>NZ_JOGR01000001.1 GCF_000719515.1 Glycomyces sp. NRRL B-16210
TCCCGCACGGCCTCACCCACCCCGCCCTCACCCTCGCCCACCCACCGCTAACCACCCACCAGCCGCCCGCCGCCATGCGGCTCATGGCCAAGAGGCCTGTTGCCCTTCGGGCCGCTTGCCGCCAGCTCCGCTGAGCTGCCCGCCGGGGCCGCGGTCACCTGTCGCGCGCTGACAGGTGCCGCGCCCTCGCCGCCCTCCCTCTGCCGACCGGGCCGTTTCCCCTAGCCCTCTCTGCCCTCTCGACCCAGGCCCTCCACCTGGCCCCTCCACTCCGGCCCTACCCCTGGCCCTTCCCTCTGTTCTCCCTCTCGGCCGGCTCCGCTCGGCCCTTCCCTTCGGCCTTCCCCCGGGCTCCCCATCGGTCCGGCGGGCGGGAGGCGCCTTCCCGTCCCGCCGGATCTGCTTTCACTACTGCTGTTGCAAGGCCATCTGCACCGCTTCGATGCGGGCGTTGACATCTTTGAGCCTGCTCGTGTCCGGGTCCCAGCCCCGCCGCAGGAGCGTGTCCCTCAATTGCTCCAGCCATGGGCGGGGGTGGTCCATCACGTCAGTCGCCGTCAGGACCTGGACTTCCCATCCGAGGTTTCGCAGCACCACATGGCGACGCCGGTCCGAAGTCTCGGCGGCCAGCCCCAGATGGGTCGCCATGCCGTCGTACTCGACCCCGACCTTCCACGGCTCCCAGCCGAGATCGAGGAATGCCGACCTCCCGTTCGGCTGCCGTACCCGCAGTTGCGGGACCGGCGCTGGCAGCCCGGCGTCGCCGATGAGGCATCGGGTCCAGGACTCCATCGGCGATTCCGCCCTCGGATCGGCCGCGAGGAGCGTCGCGTTGGCCCGGTGCAGGCGCTCGCCGTGCACCCGTTCGAGCGTCGCCGCGAGTGATGCCGTGTCGACCCCCGCCCGAAGGAACTGGTCCGCGGCGGCCACCGCTTCCAGCCGCGGCAGGTCCGCGGCGCAGTCGATCAGGGTGCGCGCGAGCGTGGTCACCGGAAGTCCGTCGACCACCGTGATGTCCTCCAAGGGCGGATCCGGTGAGGTCTCCACCGGCCACTCGCGCTGGTCGGCACCCGGAGGCAGGACATCGAAGCCGTGGATCCAGGCCGCGGTGCGGCCGGTCGCCACGAGACTGAAGTCGGCCTCGAAGGCCGCCTCGGATCGCAGCAGGAGATCGTCCGCCGGTTCGGCGGCCTCCTCCGAAGCGAAGAACGGATCGGTCCTCGTGGCGGTCGCTGTCCGGTACATCGGTATTTGGGTCATGCATCAACTGTGATTTGTCGATGACCCAGCGTCAACTTTTTCTTTTCGCCTGTGGATAACTCGGTGTTTTGGTGGTGAAGTTCCAGTACACGGCCTGTGGATAACTTTCTCTTCAGTGTGACCCTCCGGGGCTTCGCGTGCTTCTGGTGGTCCTTCGTTGGGGTGGCACGATGCGCTCTTCGCCTTCGGGGACGGCTGTGGGCCCGACACCTACCGGTGCCGGGCCCACAGCCGTTCGAACAGGGCGCTCCGCGTCTTGCTACGGAGCCCCGTAGACCAGGTCGTAGAGCTTCCACTCGCCGTTCTCTTCGACCAGCGTGTACGTGTAGCCCGAGCTCAGGTCGTCCTCGCTCGCCGGAGGCTCGTCGGTCCACGTCCAGCCGGCCCACGCCTGGACCTCGCCGTTGTACTCCCGCGACACGCCCCAGATGAGGAAGTCGTAGGACGTGTCGTCGTTGAGCTCGTAGTCCAGGTCCCACGCCATGCTCTCGGTCGGGTTCGAACTCACCAGCGACTCCAGGGTCGCGTTGTCGTTCGAGTACCCCGCGAGCACGTACGAGATCGCCACGCCCACAGGGGACTTGGGGTCGAAATCGTCGTCGGAGCTGATCGGGGCGTCCCAGCCTTCGAGGCCGCCCGCCGGCGCCGCCTCGGTGGGCGTCGGATCGGGCTCCGGCTCCTCCTCCGTCGGCTCCGGTTCCGGCTCCTCGCTGGTGGTCGCGTCGCCGCCCCCCGCCTGCGGGTCGTCGTCATCGTCGTTGAGCATCCCCGGGATGATCAGCACCGCGGCGACGCCGAGCACGACAACGAGACCGACGATCACCGCCAGGATGACGCCGAGGTTGCCGCCCTGCTGCGCGGGCGGAATCGGCGGAGGCAGCACCGACCCGGGCGCCGTCGGGTAGCCCTGCTGCACGCCGACCGGCGGCATCAACGGCTGGCTCTGCGGCTGCGTGTAGTTCGGCTGCTGCTGGTAGTAGTTCCCAGGCGGAGGCGTGCTGCCGTACCCCTGCATGTAGGGGTCAGTGGGCGGCTGCGGCTCGGGTTGCAGTTGGTACTGCGGGTTCTCGCCGCCGGGGGGCGGATACGTCATCGCTCTAACACGCCTCGTCTTCTCAGGGGGCATCGGACGCGGTGAATGGATTTCACCGTGGGCTTTTCTCGATCGTACAGGCCCCGCGCGACATTGTGGCAGCCAGAAAGCCCGGCCACAAGCCTCGCACCCTGCGACAACGGTCCCAAAACGGCACGAACCGCGCCCGAATCGAGCCAGCGACGACCCCGCACCGGCGCCCGCCGCACACCCTGTGCGACCGTGACAGGCCAACGGGGACTACGATTTATGCCCAGCACTCCGCAGGCGGCCCCTCCACCTCGATGCCGAGGCCGCCCCGCGAGACCGCGATGAAAACCCCACTGCGGCCGCCGGCGGAGCCGTACCGAGAAGTTCTGGCAGCAAAGAGAGACGCTTCTACCCGAGGTTCGACGTATGGCGAATGCCAATGCAATGCAGCTTTGGACGCTCCGATTCTCCGCCGTGCTCGCACCGGTCCCGGTCGTCGAGCTCCTCGGCGTCAACCGCCTGTGGGGCTACGGCCTCATCGGGCCCGCGATAGCCGCGACCTGGGCGACCGGCCGCTGGCAGCGCCGCCGCCAACTCGCCCGACTCCGCGACGCACCCGCCCCCGAATCCGCCGCGATTTCGGCGACGCGCGCCGGCTTCTGGGACCGGGCCCGCACGAACGCGAAGGCCCCCGCAGGCCCGCTCGGCGCCGCGGGCGAGTCCGCGATCGGCACGGCCGTCTCCGACACCGTCGACGCCGCCGCGGTCGACGTCCCGGTCGAGCGTCGTGACCGCGCCATGGGCAACCTGGTCCGCTCGATCCAGAACGAGACCATCGACGCCGACCTGCGCGTCCAGCTCATCCAAGACCTCGTCGACCTCGGCGGTCGCGACATGGCCATGCGCCTCTCACCCGTAGCCACGGCGTCCGATGTGGATGTCGAGGTGCGGCTCGAAGCGGCCGAGCACATGAGCCGCTACAGCATCGAGGAGGCCGCCCGCGCCCTCGAATCGATCGCCGCCGACCGCGCCGTCGACGACAAGTACCGCCTCGACGCCGCCAGCGCCCTCGTCGACTGCGCGATGCGCCCGGCCGGGATCGTGCTCATGCAGCTGGTCACCGACGAGTCGGTGAGCGAATATGTGCGGCACAGTGCGGCGAACATGCTGCGGCAGGTCAACGGGTCCGCCGCGGCGATGGCGCTGCGGCATCTGGCGATCTCGCCGCTGGTGACGTCGCGGCTGCGGATCATCTGCGTGGAGCAGCTCGCCGAGTACTGCGTCTCCGATGCCGAGAACGCGCTGTGGCGGCTGATCAAGGGCGTCGAGGCGGTCATGGACTATCACTTGGGGATCGATGCGGCCGAGGCGATGTACGGGATCAGTCCGGTGGTCGGGGTCGAGGCGTACTCGGTGCTGGCGGCGGACGCGTACTTCCATTGGTTCGGGCGGATCGAGGCGGCGTTCCGGCTCGGTCGGCTCGGGGTGCGCGACGGGTTCGACCTGTTGAGCGATTTCGCGTGCGCGGAGGGCCTCGACGACGAGTACGGCATCGCGGCGTTGGACCGGTTGTTCCAGTTGGAGATCGAGTCGGGTTCGCTCGGTCCGGAGGATTGAGCGCCAAGGTTCGGCGGTCAGGTCGATCGTCTCGGTGGGGTGACGTGCGCGGGCGGCCGCGAAGTCGCGGCCGCCCGGTCGGTGCTCTGGGGTCGTCGTCGCCGGCCCTCAGGCGGCGGAGAGCTGCTCCTGGACCCGGGTGATCTCGGCGTCGGCCGTGGTCGTGCGGACCGGGTGGTGCGGCGTGTCGTGCTCGGTGAGGGACGCGAGGAGCCCGTTGGCGAGTCCGGCCTGGACGAGCGCGAAACCGCGCAGCACCAGCGGCAGGAACAGGGCCAGGACGAGTCCGCCGAGGACGGCGAGTGCGGCGGTGGCGGCGTAGGAGTCGCCCCAGCCGAGCCAGCGCGTCGCGTGTTCGAGGCCGTCGCCTTCGCCGGTGGCGCGGCGGATCGCCCAGGCGTAGAGCGGGTAGGTGAGGGAGGCGAGGGTGGCCGCCCACCAGGCCAGTGCCGCGACGAAACCGGCGAGGGCCACGGGGAAGTTGACCAGGCCCCACAGGAGGTTGAGCCAGGATTGGCCGTCGGCCAGCGGGGCCAGGAACCGGCGGGCTCCGGTGGATTCGGTGTGCCGGTAGTGCGGGGCGGTGGCGGGGCGGCCGGTGACGGCGGCGAGTTGGCCGCGTCCGGCGGCGGCCAGGCCGCGCATGGCGAAGAGGGTCGCGGCGAGGATCGGCGTGCCGATCCAGATGACGAGGGTGCTCAGTCCGGCGGCGAGTCCGGTGACGGTGATGAGGAAGGCGGGCAGGGCGATCGGGAGCGAGGCGAGCAGGTAGCCGGTGTCGGCGCCGAGCTGCTTGAAGATCTTGTTCATGGGGACAATCCTCGTCCGAACAAGGGCCGCTTTCGAGCCTGCGAGCAGGCATTTCGCGGGTAGGGCCTGCCTTACCCGGCTGTTCGGGGTCACCCCCGGCGCTCGCGCCACCGGGAACGTGAGCCGTGGCGTCGGCGGGGCCGTTCGGGTTCAGGTCCGGTATTTCCAGCAGGCGCGTCTCGGGCGGCGGTTGTTCGTCACTGCGAGAAATCTGCGCCGGATCGTTAAGAAGTCGGCCTCGACGGTCGGGAGGAGGTTGAGGCCGGTGTCCCTCGTCCGGGGGAAGTCGCTGAGGGGGAATCGGGTCGGTTCGGGTGGGCCCGACCAGGTGCGATGCCGTCTCGATGCCCGGCCTGGGTTTCCAGGGGCGGTGGTGGCCACGAGTTTCAAAAGTCCGTGTTTCAAGCAATATGACTCTGGGGTACTCACGGATGCAGCCCGCGGTCCGCCCGGCCCTGACCGATCGGATGGACGCCGGGTCCTACGATGATCGAGGCCGCCCTGGGGGGTCCGGCCGCGTCACGGCGAACGCCGTATGTGCGCAGCATCCTGCCATCGCCGACAGGTGGGCAGGTCGAATCCCGGAGCTTGTGCACGGACCGCGCCGGGAACAGCGAACACGCCCGCTGACCGGAAGCCGAGCGGACGTTTCGCGGACGGAGGGGCAGATGATCACGCGACTGGCCGAATCACTCGGCTACCAGGTGGTGGAGGTCGATGACGGCGACGGCACGATCGCCGTCGGCGGCCACGACGGGGCGAGCGCGCTCCGCGTGGGATGGAAACCGGTCATCGTCGAGGGCTATACCGGTTCGGGTTCGATCGACCGGTTCGCGATACGAGCCAAGGATCCCGCGCTGCGCACCTCGTTGCGGGAACTGCGCGGCCGCCTCCAGGTGCCGGCGGTCGACGACGACCCGGTCGAGCTGGCCGAGCCGCTGCTGCGGCTGCTCGAACCCGGCGACTACGGCGTGCGGACCTGGCACGACGCGAACGTCCACATCGAACCGTTCGGGGAGAACGAGACCGCCTGGTGGTACCCGTACGAGCCGATCGGCACCGAGGGGACCGCCGTGATCCCCACCGACTCGTGGCCGCCGCCCGACGACGAGGCCGTCGAGCGGTACACCGACGCGATCGAGCACGGCGAACGGCCCCTCGCCGTGCTGCTGCGCTCCGAGCCGCCGGGCGACGAGCAGGACTGCGCCGCGTTCCTCATCGACGGGCACCACAAGCTCGCCGCCTACCGCCGGAACGAGATCGCCCCGCACTTCCTCGACATCGCCCACCTCGCCGACCGCCACCCCTGCGCGCCGGACGACCTGCGCGCCGTCACGGCCGGAGACGAGCAGTTGGAGCAGTCCGCCGCGAACCTCCTGCGCTACCTCGAACGCGACCGCCACTAGGGCGTGTTTGGGAATCCCGGGCGGCCGTTATCCGGCCCATTTGCCCGCTCGCTTCGTTGTCGGCCTACCCGATACAACACCGGTATCGGGAAGGCCTTCCGCCTCGCGAGCGAACAAATGGACTCGGATACCGACTCACCGGGGATTCCCAAACACGCCCTAGCGCCGCCGACCCGCCCGACCGAGGTGCGAAGCCGCTTAGCGGTCGTTCGATATGGTGGGAATTCACCCTTCGCGAGCGACCCCTTGAGGCCCACCATGAGCTACCCTCCCCATCCTCCGAGCCGGATGCCCGACCCGAACGCGCGCAACCGGGCGAACCTGTGGATCATCGGCAGCGCCATCGTGGTCATCCTGGCCATCATCCTGGGCGTGGCCCTCATCCTCACCAAGCGGAGCGCCGAATACAACCGGGCGGACGGCGCCGACGGGGCCGGCGACTCGTCGGGTTCGGCCACGGTCACCGGCACGACCGAGGCGCCCTCGGAGGATCCGACCGACGAACCCGCCGGCGGCGACGGCCCGGGCGAGGGCGCGGGATTCACCGACGAGACCTGCGCGGCATTCGACCTCACCGCGTTCGCCGAGGCCTTCGACTCGCCGCGCAAGACCGAGAACGACCACACCTACGCCGACGGCGACGAGGACAACTACGGCTCCCTCATTTGCAGCTTCTACACCGAGAACAACGACGACCTGATCATCAACGTCACCGCCTACGGCTCCGCCGAGACCACGCTCGACTCCCTCATCGGGGACTGGGAAGTGAACGAGAACTCGAGCGACCACGAGGTCACCGAACTCACCGACCTCGGCGACAACGGCTACCGGAGCGTGACGGACGAGGGCGGGAAGCTGCACATCGAGTACCATTTCGTGCACGGCATCGTGGACGTCACCATCCTCACCGAGGTCGACACCGACGAGCACGACCTGGCGGCGGTCGACGCCATGGTCACCGGCATCGGCGAGCAGGCCATCGTCCTGTTCGACGGCTACTCCTGACACCGCCGGGTCAGAGCGACTCCACGTAGGTGAGGGCGAAGGCGGCGCACGGCACCAGGTAGGCGCAGGCCACGACGGTGATCGCACGGAAGGCCGGCTTGTCCTTCAACAGGATCCGGTACATCACCAGCAGGACCGGCGTGGCGACCACCTGGATCGGCAGCAGCGACCGGTCCAGCACGACATCGTTGAGCGCCAACCAGAAGGCCAGCGCCGCGCTGGCCGTCCACAACCCGAAGCCGAGCTCGAAGGTCGCCCGCGCACCGAGCCGCACCGCGATCGTGTCGATCCCCGCACTCCGGTCCGCATCGGCGTCGGCCGCCGTGGTCGGCAGGTACAGCGCGGCCGCCGCCAGCACGCCGAGGACCGCGATAGGCCACGGGAAGCCCTGCGCGCCACCGGTGAACGCCACCCAACCGCTCAGCGGGCCGAGCACCCCGACGACGGCGTTGGCCAACAGATCCGCCCCGGGCCTGGCCTTCAAACGGACCGGCGGGGCGCTGTAGGCCCAGCCGAGCAGCACCACCAAGGCGGTGCCGGTGGCGAAGAGCGACCCGAGCGGTAGCGCGGCCAGGACCGTCGACGAGGCCGCGAGAAGTGCGATCCGCACGGCGCCCCGAGGCGAGATGCGGCCCGCGACCAGCGGCGCGTTCGCCTTGCGCGGATTCACCCGGTCGCTGTCGAGGTCGTGCGCGTCGTTGACCGCGAGCACCGCCAGCCACAGGAGCGGACCGGTGACGAGGACGACGTGCCCCAGAGTCACCAGCTCGAAGCCGCGCGGGACGATCCGATGCGTCGCGAGCACGAACCCGATCTCCGCCATGACAACGGACGCGGTCCAGAACCGGGGCCGAGACATGGCAAGCACGTCCCGCACGAAGCGAATCCGGTGCCCCGCAGCAGGATCAGCCGCTGCGGCCTCCGGCGAGTGGCGAAGCTTGAGGCTCATGCGACCCAGTCTCGGTTCGCGGGCCTTCGCAGACCTCCCTCCGAAGCGTGGACCCGATCCCTCCCACGGGGGACCGGAGGCGGACACCGGGACCGCTCGATGTGCTGAGGGCTGACCACACCAGCATGTTCCTCGGATTGGCGGTTCTATGGGCCGTCGCTGCGGGGCAAGGGATTTCGGTATCGCCTGCTTTTGCTTGAAGTCGGTGGGGCCGGTCCAATAGGGTGTTCCTCATGCGTAGAGGTTTGTTCCGGCGTGTCGCTGGGCGTGGGCGTGCGAAGCGGGCAGCTCAACGCGCCTCGGTCCCGGTGGTCCAGAACGCCTCCGGCAGGCGGTACCGGGTCGTAGAGGTCGATGAGACCGAGGCCGCCGAGTTCGCCGATCCGCCCCGCACCTGGGGCCGCGTCGGCGCCATGGTCGCGGGCTGGGCCATCGTCCTGGCAGTCGGAGCCTGGGTCGCACCCGGTTTCGCGGCGGGCAGCAGCGACCAGGACCAAGATTCCCGTGACGAGCCCGCGACTGATGCAGTGGGCGCAGCCTTGCGATACCTCCGTAACGGCTCTGATGAGGATCTCAAGAGGGCCGAAGATGCGCTCTGCGATGATGCCGACCCCGAATTGAGTGCTGAGGGCCTCGACGAGATTCGCCAGTCCTACGTCGATTCGCTCGGGGGAATCACCCGTATCGATCTGAAGCCGGACGACCCCGTAGGCGTGGCGGATGGCGTGGTCATCCCCGTTACGGTTTTCTACATCTCCAAGGACACACAGCGCGATGAGGACTTCATAGTCACCGTCAGGCAAGAAGGCGAAGCGTTCTGCGTCGCCAACGCAGTTAGGGTGCAGGACGAGGAGCCCAGTTCTGGTGAGACCTCTGCTGAAGCGGTCGATCCCAAGGTGGTTGCGAACGACTTCCTGCGCTTGATCGTCGTGGAGAACAATGCGGCGGCCGCGGCTCTGCTCGAGTGCTCTCCGGCCCCCGAACTCGGTGCTCAGGACCTCGAAGCGGCGATCGAGGAATGGGCGAACCGCAACACCACGGCCGATGGCTCGGCAAAGGGCTTCATCAACAGCCTTGACGCCGCTGAGTCCGCAGAGAGCTCGATCACGGTCTTCTCTGCCGAAGTTTCCCTCCGGGGGGACCTGGAGAACGAAACGGTGACCTTTGAGGTTGGAGTGCAAGGGGATTGCATCGCATCGCTCGCCAACGAAGACGGCTTCTTCGATCGCTAGCCGGGACAAGGTCCATTTGAGATTCCACGACACGCCGTGAGCAAGGGTTGACAGTCTGACAACGATCGCTCACCATTTCATCAGTGCGCTTCTGCCTGATCGCGGTCGGAACCTGATCGGGTGAGGCTCGCCGCCAACTTCATACGGCCGTTTCATATACGCCGCCCGGTGGCTCCAAGTCGCCAAACTAGCTCCACCGGGCGGCCCTTACCCAAGGGAGCAAGCTCCATTGGCACCTCCGACCATACTCGATTCCGGGCTGCCCGGAAACAGCCATTCCGGTGCGAATCAGAACCGCCGACCGGGCATCCCCGCCTACCTTGAGCAGGTCGTTCACGCCTCCAGCGCGGACCCCGACTCGCCCGGCGCGTACCGCTACGACCCGGAATCCGCCGACACCGAACCCCACCACGCGACACTTCCCGACTCCGACCCGCGATCGCCGCGCTACGAGCCGCCGCACCTGCGTCACCGTCCTGGCGACACGTGGATCATCGACCGCAACCGCCCACACGACCCGCTCGACCCCGGTGCGTTCGGTGCACCCGGATGGCACCCCGATCCCCGTACCGGCAGGCATCGCCGGAACGAACTGCCGGATCCGCCTCGCGACGAAATCCCGAAACGGTCCTCGCCTGACCGCTCGCCAGGCCCGACTGCGGGAGTCGACGGACGATCCTCCCGGCCCTGGAAGGACCGAAACCACCAGAACCGTCCTTCTCCGAGTGCCGACTGCGAAAGGGCCGACCGACCGCGAACCGACTCCGGCGGCTCAGGCGGCGAACCCCCGCAGCCACCGCGATCGAGATCGCGGTTCTGGGCCGAAGACGACGACGCGAACTCGTTCGAGTTCAACCGGCTTCGCGAGGACGCCTGGGTGCGATTCCTGTCCGAATCCCACGAACTGCACCAGGCCCACCTTATGCAAGCACCGAGCGGGAATCGCTGGCGGCGCTGCTGGGAGCGACTCCTGGTCTTCCTTTTCCACCTGCTTCGATTGCACCCCGCCCGCATCGGAGCCGGCAACGACCACGTCGGTGCCGAACCTCTTGCACCGCAGGCAGATTCGGGCTCGACCTCGGTCCAGGTCGAGTGGCGCCGAGCGAACCCTGATGCTCGCGCAGCGCAAGCGGGTAGGGCGATCGGGCTCGCTCAGGTCAAATCCTTCGCGGCTCTTGCCAGTACTCCTACCCAGCCAGTCCTTCGATCGAACCCTCTCAGCCCTTACCTCGCCCAGTGGGAACGCCATTTCGATGCGCGGCTGGCCTTCCGAGAGGCGGTGGTGCTGTGACCACCGCGGAGCAGGGTGAGGCGGGAGAACTGGAGCCGGGATTCGTTCGAACCCTGGCGAACGGCATCGCGGGCTTCCGAAGGCTCGGTTCGGCCTCAAGCCGCCCAAGGCGTGACCGAGGCTCGGGAAACCGGGGAGTAGTCGCCGAGAACGCGGTCGTTCCCTCGGAGGACTACGACGGCGTACAAGCCGTGGCCGTCATCGGCGGGCGACGGCTCTACTTCGAGGCCCTCCCCGCGCAAGCGCGGCTTCGCATCACGATGGCGCACGTCTGGGCCGGATCGGTGGAGGCCCTCGGATCGGTGATCCGCCTCGACACCGCCCACCCGAGCCTGCGTGTTTGCGCCCCGCTCGAAGTCGAATGGGCCGCGAGGCACATGGACGAGATCGTGGCCGAAGCGATTGAGGTGTGGGCAGCCTTGACGCGGCACTGCGACGGTTGAGAGGCCGAGTTTCATTGCAGGGCCTGGGGGCGGTGCGGCTCCGGGCCCTGCGAACTCGATCGGGATCACCGGATGTGGCAGGTGACCGCATGAGGTCGCCACCGCCGCAAGGGAAGGCAAGGCGCCGGCGCGCCGCGGTGGGGCAGCGCGCCGACATCTTCGACTGTGCCACACCGGTACGACACGCAAGACCGGGGCATGGTCCTTCACACGGGACCGGTCGTCACGAACTGGATACCGCGGGAATGGGTAACTTGCGCCCGTGGAGGTTCATCACATTTCCGAAGAAACCTCGCGGTTCGTGTTTGGAACGTCCGATTGATGCCGAGGATCAATCCAAACGGGACGATATTTTGCACCGTTCATCCTGGAAGTACCCAGGACGCGGATGAGCCCACCGTGCGACAATGGTGAACGGGGTATCACGATCAGAACGGCAGGCACGTAGTGTTCGCCAGTTCTGCGTGGGGTTGGCGCGTCGCTGTCGAGAATACTCCGGCGGCGCGCCCATCTTTTCGCCCTTTTCACTGGGCCGGACCGGAACCCGGTCAGCCGAGCGGCGCGCCCACCTGGTTCATGAACGCGATCGGGTCCACCGCGCCCGCCGCACTGCGGTCGGCGTTCAGATGCGTCTCGAAGTGCAGGTGCGGCCCGCTGGAGCGCCCCGAGGAGCCCACGTACCCGAGCAGCTGCCCCGCCTGGACCACGTCGCCCTCCTTGACCAGCGGCGCGGAGCCGAAGTGGCAGTACCGGGTCAGATAGTCGCCCGCGTGCAGGATGTTGACGTACCAGCCGCAGCCGGCGACCTGGGGCGAGCCGTCGACGTCGCACGAGTACGGCGCCCCGTACAGGCTCGCGTTGCATTCAGAGGTGATCACCGTGCCGCTCGAAGCGGCCACCACCGCGGCGCCCCGCGGAGCGCCGATGTCGACGCCGTTGTGCGTCGGACGCTGCGGCGTCTGGAAACCGGAGTTGATCGGACCCTCGACCGGGATGATCCAACCCGCGGCCGAAAGCTCCCCAGGCTGCGTGCAGGTCCCCAGTTCGGTCGAGATACCGGGCATCCGAGCGCCGCCGCCGGTGAGGGTGTTGACGATCTCGACCGCGAGCGGCTCGTGCTTGGCGTACGCGTCGGGGAAGGCCGAGATCTGCACCTTCTGGGCGGCCACGGTGAGCGGCAGGCTCTCCCAGCCTTCGATGGTCTTGAGCTTCTCGTAGAACTTGGTCGAGGCGTAGACCGGGTCGGTGACTTGGTCGGGCGTGCCCCAACCGGTCGAGGGCCGCTGCTGGAACAGGCCGAGCGAGTCGTGGTCGTTGCGGTCGCCGAGGTGGCCCAGGTTCGTCAGCCCCGACTCCTGCATCGCCGTCGCGACGGCGATGACCCAACCGCGACTGGGGATCTCCAGGTCCTGCCCGACCGCGATGATGATGGCGGCGTTCTGGATCTGCTCGGCGCCGTAGGGACCGATCCCGTCGAACTGGGCGTCCGGGTCGATGACGCCGCCGCTGCCGCAGCCCGCGAGGACCACACTGCCGTCGTCGCCGTTCGACTGGTCGGACAGCAACTGCACGATCGACACCACGACGCCCAGGCAGCAGACGCTGATCACCGCGAGCGTCCACACGAGCGGCCGGAACCGCTTCGGGATCCTCGGCGGGCTCGGGTTCGTGGAGCGCTCGTTCTCGGCGGTCTCGTCTGCGAAGAGGTTCACGACTGCTCCCAGTCGATCGCCGAGACGAGCCAGCCGTTCGCGGTCCAGTCGTTGGCGCCCTCGGTCATCGTGAGGGTCAACGTGCCCGTGTCGAGCGGGATCGCGACCTTCGACCCCGAGGCGGTCGCCTCACCGGTGATCTCCTCGGCGGGCACCGAGACCGGGTCGACGCCCCGCATCAGCTCGGTGTGCGAGGGGGTGAGGAAGGGCACGATCGAGTCGTGCCAGCTGTTGGGCCCGTAGCCGTAGGGGTTCAGCCAGGCGCGGGTGAAGTCGAGCGCCCGGTCGATCGCCTCTTGCGGCAGCTCCTCCTCGACGTAGCAGCCCTCGGCCTCGCACGCCTCGGTGGCGAACCCGTCGTCCGCGGTGAGCGCCTCGGAGGTCGCGCTGCCGGTCGAGCCGCTCGTCCCGGGATTGGTGCCGTCCAGCGGCGTCTGCTCGCGGGTCTGCGCGAAGGCGATCACCAGCAGCACGAGGGTCAGGATGATGACGATGATCCCGTAGCGGGAGAAGATGATCCGGAGGGCGCGGTTCATCCGTCAGTCCCTTCTCGCGGGCCGGTAGACCTCTCCGCCGCCGCTGGAGCCGCCGCCCGAGGCCGATGCGTTCGCGCTGGGACCGGCCGCGGCGCCGCCGCTCGGCTGTTCGGGAACCGCGTCGTTCTTGTCGCGGATGCCCCGGATGTTCTCGGCCGTCTCGGACGGGCGGAAGTCCTCGACGTTCCGGTTGAGGTCCTGGATCGCGCCGCCCGCGGTCTCGGGGCGGCCGTTGTCGCGGGGCGGGGCGCCCGAACCGGGCTGGTCCTTGTCGCCGTGATCGGAACGGCGGGCGAACAGCACGTCGGACGGGCCGCGGCCGCCCACCATGCCCGCGATGCGCCGGCCAGGGCGCAGCAGCAGCCACGCCGCGACCCCGAGGAGGCCGATCATGACCACTTGCAGCCACACGGGCATCGCCGTCGCCAGGATGCGACTGGACGCCCAGACGTAGATGACCGCCGCCAGCGAGAAGATCGCGACGTTGATGGTCGCGCCGAGGACCGTATTGATCAGCCGTTTGAACGGGCCTCCGGCAGGGCGCAGCAGCGCGAGGGTGCCGATGATCGGCAGGGCCACGATCGCGAACCGCACGATCATGAACCCCAGGATGATGAGGATCGAGGCGGTGAGGTCGAACAGCGAGAAGAAGATCGCCGTCAGCAGGGCCAGGAAGCCGGTCCCCGTGCGCTCCCAGGCGCGCTGGCCGCTGAGGTTCGCGTACGCCTCAGGGTCCTCGGTCTGGATCTGGGCGGCGAGGTTCTGCCAGAGCTCCTGCTTCTCCTCGATGAGGTCGTTGCGATAGGTGGCAGAATTCTGAGCCGCGGCGTTCTCCTCCCACGAGAAGGCCTGCGCGGCGAAGAGCGCCGGACCGTACTTGTAGGCGGCGTTGGACTCCGCGATGACGGGATTGCCGTTCGAGTCCTGGACGATCTTGCCGTTGCTCCGCTCGTACCTGAACTCCTCGCCCTGGCCGAGCATCGTCCGCAGCCAGTTCTGGTAGAGCACCTGGCCGGACACGGTGTCGGAGGCGACCACGGCAGCAGAGCGCGTGTCGATGCAGAAGCTCTCGCCGTTGAGGTCTTTGAGCTCGTTGTAACGGGCCCTGGTGATGTCGGGCTCGCGGATGCAGCCGTCCACGGACTCGTCGGCGATGAGGACCGTGCTCAGGTTCATGCCGATCGTGAGCGCCTTGTCGGTGTACTCCGCGGCCTGCACCGGCCAGCGCACCACGGCCGTCACCAGCACCAGGATCAGCGCCGCCCAGGCGACGGTGGTGACGGCGTTGTTCATGTCCGCCTGCTTGGAGCGCCAGAGCAGGTAGACGCCGATGAGGCCGACGGTGACCGCGCCGAAGACGGTGAAGATCTGGCGGTAGAGCACCTCGGTGCCCTGCTCCATGAAGCGGTTCGACCAGCCCCACATGGTGTCCGGTTCCCACGCGGCCTGGCGCATCGAGTTCGAGGCGCCGACCACGGCGACCGAGAGATTGAACTCCATGTTCGCCAAGGCGTTCGCGGTGTCGGCGCCGTTGGGGATCGAGACCGCGTTCGTGCACTGGCCGCCGATGCTCATCTGCTGCGAGCCGTACATCGGCAGTTGGTAGCCGGCGTAGCCGTAGGCGCTGTAGGTGCCGATGCCCTCGCTCTTGTCGAGGGCGCTCGGGTCGGCGAACCAGCCCGCCATGCCCGAGTCGGGGGAGGCCGGCTGCGGGGCGGCTTCGCATTGCAGCTCTTGGGCTTGGGGCAGTTCGTCGACGCATTGCGTCCAGTAGTTGTGCCACTCGTAGTCGGTGCAGCCGTCGTCGCCTTGGGCCCCTGCGAGGCCGGGGGTGAAGGCGAGGGCTCCGGCGACGGCGACCAGGACGATGAGCATGCGTCCCAGGCGCGTGGCGGCGCGCCTGGCGAATCGGTGAGCGGTGGTGGGAGGGGCGAGGTCGTGCGCCGAGGGGTCGGTCACTTCTCCTCCCCGGGCGTGGTGTTCAGGTAGTCGAGCAGGCCGCGGACCCAGCCGAAGTCGGCGCGGATGCGCTGGACGCGCCCGTCCACGTCGCGCATGACGAACTCGCGGTAGGGGAGTTTGCTCGTCGCCGAGGCGTCCTGTTCGGACAGTGAGGCGAGGACGCTCTCGTAGCCGACGCCGGTGGGCACCCGCAGCAGCTTGAGCGCCTCTTCGGCGACTTCGGCGTCCTCGGCGATGCGGCCGACGAAGACGGTGGAGACGAGGTTCTGCACGTCCAGGCCGAGGATGTCCTTCGGGTTCTGGCTCGCCACCAGGGCCGCCAGGTTCCATTTGCGCGAGTCGCGGGCCAGGCGCACCAGGAACGAGCGGCCGGACTTCCAGCCCTCCATGAAGTGCGCCTCGTCGAGGCCGACCAGCTTGCGGCGGTGCATGTCCCCGCCGTAGGCGCGGCGCACCGCGAGTCGGTGCGCGGTGTGCAGCATCGGCAGTGCGAGGGCCTCTTCGGCCGACCAGTACTCGCGTTCGATGCCGAGGTCGGGCAGGCGCAGGCCGGACATGGTGATCACGGTGAGCGCGGTGTCGTCCTCCAGCACGCCTTTGTCGGGGGTGCCGAAGAACAGCTTCGCGAGCGGCATCTCGGCGGTGTCGAGCAGGAGCGCGGCGAGTTCGGCGCCGTCGCCGGCGACGTGGTCCTCGGCGTTCTGGAGGGCCTCCACGAGGTCTTCGAGGGCCGAGTCCTCCTCGGCCGGGACGTGGCGGGTGGCGTGGCGCAGGAGCCGGGCGGTGCTGGCCTCGCGCTGGACCTGCGGCGGCAGGAGCATCGAGCAGATGTCCTGGACGAGCATGCGGCGTTCGGAGCGGGCGTTGGAGATGGCGATGTCGTATTCGCGCTGGCCCTCGGCGGAGTCGTCGTAGTGCTCGCGCCTGGGGGAGGGGATGAGCGCGTACGGGGCGAGCGTCCCGTATTCGGAGCCGGTGAGGTTGAGGACGCGTGAGAACGGTTTGAGCTCGGGCATCTCGCAGAGCCTGGCGAGCGGGCCGGACGGGTCGAGCAGGGTGACCTGGACGCCGCGTCTGGCGGCGAGGTAGCCGATGGCGCCCATGAGGGTCGACTTGCCGCCGCCGGGTTCGGCGACGAAGACGCTCAGGCCCGACTTCTCGCGGACCTCGGTGGCGAAGTGCAGGTCGAGGAAGACCGGGCTGCGGGAGGTGCCGGCGGTGCGGCCGATGAGGTCGCCGCGGCGGTCGCCGACGACCGAGGCGGCCTGCGGCAGGGCCGCGGCGAAGAGCTTGACGGGCATGCGGCGCACGTACCCGGTCTGGGCGACCGGTTCGCCGGGGATGAACTCGCGGGCGAGCCAGTCCTGGTTCTTGGGGTGCTGGAGGCTGATGCGCATGTCCCGCTGGTACATCTGCATGAGCGTGCGGGCGCGCTCCAGGCACTCCTCTTTGGTGTCGGCGGTGACGGCGAGGCGGTGCCAGCCGTGGGCGCGGGCGGCGTCGATGGGCAGGCCGGTGGTCATCTCGTCGCCGACGCCGAGGGCGCGTTCGGCGAGGCGCTGGAGTTCGGGCGGGGCGTCCATCGAGTGCTCGTCGTAGTCGCGCTGCTGGCTGCGGATGAGGCGCAGGCGGTGGTCGAGGTCGCGGAAGGCCTCGCCGGGGCCGAGGATGTCGATGCGGCTGGAGAGTTCGACCGGCCAGGGGCAGCGCTCGTGGAAGTGCAGCCACGGCTCGTGGCGCTGGGGGATCTCCAGTTCCTCCATGCGGCCGACGGTGAGGACGGCGGTGTGCTTCTCCTCGCCGGTGAGGCGGTTGACGAGCTTGACGGTGGAGCCGTAGGGGCTGCGGTAGCGCTCGATGGACTCGGTGAGGGCGAGGACGTCGCCGGCCTCCCAGTCGGCGCCCGAGCCCGAGAGCAGGCGCGGCGGTTCCATGCCGAGGGCGACCGAGCGGTAGACGAGCCATTCGAGTTCGGCGGTGGTGGCGCGGTGGGCGCGGACGCCGAAGGAGCCGAGGACCTCGTCGAACTGGAGGCTGCGCTTCTCGATCTTCTCGCGTTCGGACAGGCGGGTGCCGCGGCCGACCATGCGGCCGAACTTCTCGCCGAGCTGGTCGAAGGCGCCCCGGCGCGAGAAGGTGATGCCGAGGAAGGTCTCGCCTTCGGCGTGGGAGAGCACCTGGAGGTGGCGCTGGGCGGCGACGAGGTGGTCGGCCCAGCTGGTGCCGCCGGGGACGGTGCGCAGGGGGCGGGCGGTGTGGCGGTCGACGGTGCGGGCCCACTGGTCGGCCGGGAAGGGCCGGGTGGTGCGCCGCAGGTGGACGCGCATCCCGGCGAGGCCGGCGAACTGCTCGGCAATGGCGACGATGAGCGCTTCGCGTTCGAGGTCGGGCCGGAAGGACCAGCGCACGCCCGGCAGCACGTACCAGGCGGTGACCGAGGCGGGCGTGAAGGTCACGTGCCCGGCGATCTCGGTCAGGCTCAGCTCGCGCAGCGGCTGGCGTTCCTTCGGGGTCGGCAGCGGCTTGACGCGCGAGGGCTTCGCCTCGCCGGTCTCGACGAGCTGCTGGGCCTCGGCGCGGGCCTGTTTGACCGGGACGAGGTCCTGGCCGGGCACGCGCGTCGCGCCCTTCGACGCGGCTGCGCGGCGGCCCGTGGACGGGGCTCCGCCACCTGCGGCGGTGCTTCCGCGGCCCTGGTCAACAGCCTGTGGATAACTCTGCCCCGACTGTGGATAACTTCCGTTGTGTTGTGGATAACCCTGTGGATTATCGCTGGTCGGAGCCTGTGCGTAACGCTGTGGATATCCCTGTGGATAACTCGGCTGATTCTGTGGATAACTCTGGGGATAACCCTGTGGACGAGCGATGGACGGAGGGGTCATCGACGCAGGTGGCGATGCGTGTCCCGCCGGGTCCACTGGGGAGGCCTGGGGGCGGGCGCCGCGCGGCGCGGTCGGGGGCGCGACCGGCTGGCCGCTCGACTGCCCGCTCGGCTGCCCGTTCGACTGCGGGGCGCTCGGCTGCCCGTTCGAGGGCGGCGCGGTCCGCTGGGCGGTCGGCGCGGCGGGGCGCCGCGGTTCGGACTGCGAGCGCGGCGGCTCGCCCCGGAAGACCGCGTCCGCGAGCGCGGTGGCGTCGTCGCCGAGGTCGCCGGTCTGCCGCTCGCGGTCCCGCACGGGTGCGGGCGGGCGCGGGGCGGAGAACTTGGCGACGGGCTGACGGCGATCCTCGCCGCTCATAGGCGCTCCTCAGTTCGGACGGGCTCCACGAGTGTGGGCCGCAAGCGGATCGAACGGGTCGTGAACGCCGGGATCCGCGTCTCGGTCCCCGCGTCGCGCGTGTGCTTCCAGTCGGTGAGCAGCGTGCGGACGACGGTGGTCGCGGGTCGGTCGGCGTCGACGTAGCGGAAGATCAGCGAGGTCGCGACGAGGGCGAGGGAGATCTCGATGGCGGGGAACAGGTCCACGTCGCCGGTGAAGGCCCAGCGCAGGAGCATGAACAGGGCCAGGAGCGCGGCGAAGGCGCCGTACTGCCCGTAGGGCAGGTGGACCGGCAGCGTGTATCCGGGAGGGCCCAGGTACAGAAGGCGGGCACGGTAGATGTCGTCATCGGTGCGCAAGCGCATGGGCGTCCTCCGTCCGGCCTGACTGCTCGGGGGCGATGTGGGGGCCTGCTAGTCCTCGGAGCTGAAGAGCACGTCGACCAGTCCGTTGCCGACGGCCACCAGGACCACGGCTCCGGCGATGAAGGCGATGCCGATGATGGCGATGGTCGATGAGGTGAGCACGCGGCTGACCTCGCCCTTGTTGGCGCGGGCGATGAAGATGAGTCCGAGGATGGCCAGGAGGATCGGGGCGATTTTGGACAGGAAGAACCCGATGATCCCCGAGGTGTTGATCTCGGCGCCGGCCTGCGAGTGCGCGGCCACGGTCCAGAGTGTCTCTCTCAGCATCGTACGTTCCATCCTCTCGTCACACGGGTCACTACAACCTCACGTAACGCAATTTTCACTCATGTTTCTTGTCTCCCAACCCGATGCGGGTTCTGCCCCTCATCATATGCCGGGCCCCTGACGGAACGCACCTTCGTCGGCTCGAAGAGCGACCGCGCGGCCCGTCTGAAGCGGTGTTCCCTTCAGTGAAGGCGATATGCCCCTTGAAGGCAATCCGATGAGCGCGATCACTCATTGTCGGGAATCCGACACCCCTTCGAGCGGGCCGCGGCGGGCCTGGCTGGGATCTTGAGGTGAGGGTCCGTCGCGAATTCGGCGGAGGGGTCGGCGTCGATCACCCTGCGTCGAGGCTCCGACACTAGGATGGCATTGCCAGGTGTCCTAGGCCCGGTGTCGGTCGCCATCGGCACAATGGACTTCGACCACATCGCCATGCGCCATCCGCGGAGGTCCCATTGGACGCAATCGACGACATCGCCGGGCGGCTCACCGTCGCCGCGATCGCCTTCGCCGTCGCCGGTCTCGCCCTCGCCGCGATCTCGGCCGCCGCCCTCGGCGGGGTGCGGGCCGCCGAGAAGTGGCCGTCGGCGCCCCTGCCGCGCGTCGGCCGCGGCGCCGTCATGACCGGCGCGCTCATCGGACTGGTCGCCTTCGCCCTCGCCGCCGGCCTGTTCTCCCTGGCCCGCATCGGCACCGGGCTCGACGCCAACCTGCGGGTCCTGCTCGCCGTCGGCATCGACCTGGTCGCACTGGGCGTGGGCCTGTGGATGGTGAGCGCCGTGGCCGGGCGCGTGGAGATGCGCACCCTCATCGCGGTGCCCGACCACCCCGCGACCCCGCCGCCGATCCCGGTCTCGGGGGACCCGACGCGCTACCAGATGCCCGACTACACCGAGACGCCCGTCGAGCCCGAGCCGCAGGACTACCCGCACCCCGGCTCCGAGCCGCGCGGATACGCCGCTCACCCCGGCTCCGAGCCGCAGGGGTACCCGCCGCGCGTCGCGCCCGAGCCCCGGCACCCCCTGCCGCCGTTCGCCCCCGACATCGCCGCGACCGGGCAGCAGCCGGCCGTGCGGTCCAAGGTGCCCACCATCCCGACCGACACCCGGCCCGGATGGGTCTTCCAGGACCGGGGGACCGGCGCGTTCTACGCGGCCGTCGCCCAGAGCCGGGGCGGCATCAGCCTGCTCGCCCTGGACGACTTCACCGTGGCGCGAACGGCTTCGCTCGTCGGCCCCCTGGAACTGGTCGGCTCCGTCGAGGCGACCGTGTGGCCGCTGGAGAACGGCGAGAACGGCGGTGCCGAGACCGGGGCCGAGCAGGAGGCCTGACCCTAGCCGGACGCGCCGGCGGCCCGGAGCCGTTGGCCTGGAAGAGGATCGAACCCGCGGCGGCTGCCTGCTAACCTGGTCCCGACACCACCGCCACGCCATTGGAGGTGCCACCGGTGTTCGGATTCGTCCAGGTGGAGAGCCAAGCCATTCGCAATGCGTCGCAGCAGATGCAGCAGTACGCCTCCCAGGCCGGGAGCCTCCCCGACAGCGCGGTGCAGGCCGCCGAACGCGCCGAGAGCGCCAACCGCGGCTTCATGTGCGCCGACGGCGCCAAGGACTTCGCCGACGACCTCAAGACCGATATGCAAGAGCTCCAAGAACATCTGGACGACACCGCCGAGCTGTTGCAGGACATAGCCGACGACTGGGACGAGGCCGACGAGCACGGCGCGAGCGTGTTCAAGCCCATCGAGTCCGACCTCAGCGGATTCCGCGTCCCCACGATCCAAGGCGGGGTGTGACACCGTGCCCACCTTCCAGCAGTGCCTCGACGCCAACCCGACCGAGCTCATGACCCTCGGCGCCTCCATCGGATCGGCCGCCGCGCAGCTCACCCAGCTCGGCGCCTCCTACGGCACGACCGTCGCCGGCCTCGCCGCCTCCTGGCAGGGCGAGGACTACCAAGGACTCGTCCGATGGTCCGGCCAGGTCGCCGCCTTCATCGGCCGCAGCGACGCCGCGATGATCACCTGCGCCGGCGGACTCGGGACCACCGGCGCCGCCTTGATGGCCACCTGCACCGCCATGAAGGCCACCAAGCAGGCCGCCGAAGGCATCGGCTACAAGGTCCTGCCGACGCCGTTCGTGATCCTCGGCCCCAGCCAGTGGTCCCAGGTCTCCGCGGCCGGACCCGGCGCGCCCGCGGTCCTCGCCGCCTACCAGGCCGGAGCGGTCGCCTTCACCACCGCCCTGGTCAGCATGTACACCGCGATCATCGCCCAGGACACGGCCGGGTACGCCGTCATCCGCACCGCCCTCGCCCTCAGCCCCTCCTGACGGCCGGAGACGAGCGATGCCGACGACCAACCACGGCGCCCTGCCACGAAGCGGCGAGCGCAGGCCGCAGAGCGCCAACCCGACCTCCGTCGCGGGCGCGTCCGACTTCCGGCGCACCATCGGCAACCGCGTCCCCTACGGGCAGTCGCGCCTGGGGCAGCACGTCGCCGACATGCGCACGGTGCAGCCGACGAAGCCGCCGTCGATCGCGCCCACGGTGAAGAAGAACCTCGCCGCCGCCGAACTCAGCGACGGCACGATCATCGACGGCACCAGCGGCGGCGCACTGGGGTGCTCGGAGAACGAGATCCAGTCGAAACTCGACGCGCTCAACCAGAGCCGGGCCCCAAGCGACCAGTTGACGATCAAGGAGCTCTACACCGAGCGTCAGCCGTGCTGCAAATGCGAGAACCTCATGAAGACCAAGCATCCCGACGCGAAGGTCGACTGGTCCGTGGAATTCTTCGACACTCCGGACGCGCAGTCCCTCTCGCCCGAGCAGCTGACGGTCATGCGCTCGCTCAACAAGTTCGAACTCGGTGAACTCAAGCGGGTGAGCTATGCCTACCATGGGGTCCCGTTGCCGGGTTAGCACGCCCGGACGGGCACCCGACCGCGTGAGGAGGAACCGGCGTTGAGCCTAGAGGACGCGACGACCGCCGAGCTCGAACGAGTGGCCCGACTCGTCGCCGAGGCCCTGGAGCGGGCGGGCATCCCCTGGTCGCCCACCGAACAGCCCCTCGACCACGATGTGGCGCAAGTGATCGTGGACGACTCCGATGACGACGACCGGGGCGTGTTCGTCTCCTGGACGCTCTCGGTGCAGGAGAACTCCGCCATGCACGCGCTCGTCGTCGAAGGCGACCACGCGAACCCGGCGATCCTCCAGGCCGGGCGCCGGTTCGAGGAGGCCCTGGACCGCATCCAACGGGTGCTCCGCGGCGCGGGGATCGCCTCGGTCAACCCCGAGGACGACTTCGACCCCTACATGCTGAAGATCGTCAGCGCCCCGTGAGCTTCGGCCCCGACCTCCCCGGCATCGCGTTCGAACGGCGCCGCCGGGACTACCCCGGCGCCCCGAGCCCGATCGCCCGCAACTACGCCGCCGCCGCGCTCGGCGACGGCTCGGTCGTCACCGGGCGAAGCCGCGGGAGCCTCCTGCACGCCGAGATCGACGTGCTCCGCCAGGCCTCGGCCGTCGGGTCCCCCGTCGCGGCGATCTACACCGAGCGGCAGCCGTGCTGCGAGTGCGAGGCCGCCCTCGAAGCGGCCGGCGTCGCGCCCGACGCGATCACCTACTCCGCCGAGTTCTTCGACACGCCCGGCGAACCGACCGCCGAGGACGGCGCCGAACTGGCGCGGCTCAACCTCGGCGTGTTCGAGCACCTGCGGCAGATGATCCGCGAAGCCGAGGGCTCTCAACCACGCCCGGCCGGAGCGGACCCGGCCGCGGCGCTCGCGCGTTCGGTCGCGGGGCATATGGAACGGCACGGGCTGCGGGTCGCCGCAGAACCGGACCTCGGCGCCGAGCCCGGCGTCGAACTGGCCGTGGACGGCCTCGCCGACGGCGCGGGCGGCGTCCACGTCTCCTGGCACGTCGGCGCCGACCTCACCGCGCGCGTCCTCGACGCGGTGCACGGCGACCGGCTGGAGGACCCGGCGCTCACCGAAGCCGCCGCGATCAAGCAGCACCGGCTCGCCGGACTCGCGGCGGTCCTCGACGAGGCGGGCATCGCCGCCGAACCGGTCACCGACGGCACCGCGCCCTACAGCCTCCACCTCCCCGTCCACACCGGTCCCCGGTGAAGCGCCCGCCGCGACTGGTTGCCGCGCATATATAGTCGCAACGACGAGTCATGTTCCCCCACCCCAGGAGCACTGATCCATGGCACCGATCCACACGCGACGGCAGGCACCCCGCGACGGTCGCGCCAGGACGCGGCAGCACCCGCCCGGCCCCGCCAGAGATGCAGCCGCCCGAGCCGCAGCCGCCCGCGCCGCGCTGGCCCTCTGAAGGTAAGGAGCAGCCGTGCCCGCAGGAAAACTCCCCCGAAAAGGCAACAAGAGCGGCTCAGCCGCCGAAGGCCCGGGCAGCGCGCCCCCGTCGTACCCGAGCGCCGACGATCAGCGCAGGCAGCTCATCTCCCAGTACCTCGAGAGCAAACCCAAGGGAGCCGACCCGGAGTTCACCCCCGAGGAACGCCGGGCCGCGGACGAGTTCCTGGCCCGGTCGGCCCGGAACGAGCCCGCCATCACCGACCGGATGCGCGACATCGCCGACGGCACCGGCGCGCGCCTGGAAGGCCTCGACTTCAGGCTGAAGGGGAAGAGCTCGTTCGACCGCAAGTTCAACGACGTGCTCGACGAACACGACGGCAACATCGACGCCGCCCGCGCCGACATGAAGGACGCCGTCCGCTACACGATGATCTTCGAAGAGGACAACTACGTCGACGGCGTGAGCCGGGCCGAGTCGATGATGAAGGACAAGGGGTTCGAGCCCGTAAAATGGAAGAACCTGTGGAACGGCGAGGGGTACAACGGCGTCAACTCGTTCTGGCGCGACCCCGAGACGGGCCAGGTGTTCGAGGCGCAGTTCCACACGCAGAGCAGCTTCGACGTGAAGATGGCCGAGCACGAGGCCTACGAGGTCGCGCGGGACGGCGACGCCCCGGCGGCCCTCCAGCGAACGGCGACCGAGCTGGCCAACGAGGCGTTCGCGACGATCCCGAAGCCCAGCGGCTTCGAGTCTCTCGACAGATAGCGGGTTGAGTCATGGAGCAAGTCAAGTACTACATGGTGGTCACCGACGGATTCACGCGCGAACGCCCGCGGTCGGTCCTGCGCCGCTCCGTGCGCGAAGGCGTCGAGCGCGACGAGGTGTACAAGTTCTACCGCGACGGCCGCCACGGCTGGGAGTTCAGCGACTTCTTCGTCCGCGAGCTGTTCGGGCAGAACGACGACAAGGAGCACTTCGAAGTCACGCAGGACGAGGCGGAGGCGGCCATCGAGCGCCGCATCCGGGAACGCGAGAGCCGCGGCATCGGATGACGCCGAACCGGCGCCGGTCACCCGGCGCCGACCCTTCCGATACGCCCCCACCGCTTCTCGAGGCGTGCGGGTCTGGGCGCGGCGCAGTAGGATCGGGTCGGCTTTCCCACCCGGCAACCGCGTCTGGAGCTGACCATGACCTCCCCTGAGCCGCAGCCGTTCACGTTCGAAGTGCCCGAGGACTACGAGCAGCGCATCGAAGACGCGCGCGCCGCCCTCGACGTCGTGCCCCGCAACGAGAACTGGGAGAACGCCCAGCGCCTCCTCGCCGACCCGCCCGACCGCGAGGCCGTCGAGGCCGCCCAGCGCGAAGCCGCCCAGGCCATGGCCCGCCTCGCCCGTTTCCAGGCCGCCCGCCACACCGGCTACGACCCCGACCAGACCACCAAGGTCGTCATCGACGCCTCCGGCAACCTCACCGAACTCGAACTCGGCGTCGACACCGTCCGCCTCGGCAACCACGGCCTCGCCGACGCGATCCGCCTCGCCTGGAACGAGGCCGAGACCCTCCGCGCCGAGAGCGCGACCGCCTTCGCCGGCGGCGGCGCGCCCGGCGCCGCGGACGCGGCCCTCCAGGTCCTGCGCGCCATCGACGCCGCGATCGACGCCCGCGCGCACGAACGCTTCGAACAGCTCACCGAAGACGGCCTGTGCAAGGTCGCCGTCAACCTCCGCGGCGCGCTCACCGAGGTCGTGTGCCTCAAGAACAACGTCCTCAACCTCACCGACCGCCACACCTTCGCCGAGCAGACCGCCGCCGCCGTCACCGCCGCGCAGGCGGCCGCCTCCGAGGCCGTGGGCCGGATCAGCGCGTCCCATTACGCCGAATTGGGGTAGATCACCGTCCGCGTTGGTTCGCTATCCTCGGTGTGAACCCCACCGAAGTGAGCCTCCGTCTTGAATGAACCTGACGACACCCTGACCGATTTCGACGAGTTCGTGACGTTGCGCCGGCGCGACGGCGCGATCCACGTCGAAGTCTCGGTCCCCGGTTTCCGGCAGCCCCCGGGCGTCATCGCGAGCCTCATCACCGAACTCGCCGCCAGGCTCCCGCGACCCGGAGCCGAGGCCGACGACGCGCTCGCCGCCGGCATCGACGCGATCGGACAGCTCCACCAGGCCGCCGCCACCGGCGGCTACGAAGCCCTCGCCGCCATGGCCCGCGGCCGCATGGGCCTCGACGGCCCCGGCTTCAACCAGGCCGACAATGCCGTCAGCCGCGACCCCGAGTTCGACCGGGCCGTCGCCCTGCGCCTGGACGGGGTCCTCAAGTCCATGCGCGAGGCCGCCGCCCCCCGCTCGCGCCCCGATCCGGAGGTCCTCGCCGCCGAGGTCGCCAGCGACACTGGCGACCTCGCAGTAACCTCCAGCACCGAACGCGTCATCGCCGCCGTCAGGATCGAGCCCCGCGCCCGCACCAGGGGCGTCGAGGGCCTCGGGGCGGCCCTCACCGACCTCGTCGCCCGCGCTCGCGCCGAACTGCGCAGGCGCTCCGAGGCCGAAGTGCGGGAACGGCTTCCCGAAGGGGTCGCCGAAGCGGTGGACGCCGCCCCGGCCGTCGCCGAGCGCGCCGCCGGGGAGAGCGCCGACGTCATCGACATCGCGACCCGGTTCGGTGAGGACTTCAAGCGAAAGGCAGGCAGGGAATGAGCAGAGTCTTCGACGCCGAGTTCGTGCGCGGACTGAGCGCGGACATCGACGCCAACGTCGTGCCGATCCTGGAGTCCACCAACGAGGTCCTGCCCGAGCTCGGAGCGATCGACCGCAGCCTGTACACGGTCGTCACCGTCTCCATGGCCGCCGCCTACACGATGGCGAACGCGACCGTGGCCGAGTCGATGGAGGGCGCCGCGCAGTGCTTCCGCGAACTCCGCGAGGCCCTCGACGGGTGCGCGGACGACATGGAGGCCGCCGACGAGGCCTGCGCGAGCGCGTTCGGTTCGAGCGAGAGCGGGGGCTAGCGGATGACAGCCGGAGAATCGCTCTTCGAGACCGGCAGCTCGATGTCGCCGTACTTCAACGGCGTCATCAAGAGCTGCGCCACCGGGATCATGCCGCCCGCGGTCGTGCTCGGGCCGGCGGTGCAGGCGCTGGCGACCAGCATCTACATGAACCAGTGCAACCCGGGCGACCTGATGAAGGCCGCGGGGGCGTGGATGACGCTCGCCGAGCGCAACTGGGACGCCGCCGAGGCGCTCCAGGCCGAGGTCGAGACGGTGAACGAGACGAACTGGAACGGCGACGACGCCGAGGCGTTCAAGGCCAAGGCCGGGGACTTCCAGGCCCAGTTGCAGGAGCTGGCGCTCAACGCGTGCCTGCTCGCCGCCGAGCTCATCGTCCTCGCCGTCACGCTCGCCGCCTACTGGGTGTTCCTGCTGACCTGCACGATCGCGATGGACGCGTATCTGGTGGCGTACCTGTCGGCGATGGCGACCGGGGTCGGCGCGCCCGCCGCCGCGGGGATCCAGGCGAGCGCCAACGCGACGGCGTCGGCGATGGCGGGGTACGCCAAGACCACCGAGGGGGTCATCTCGACGATCTCCCACACCTGCGCGGCCCTGTGCGGGGCGTTCACGGTGTTCACGTTCGCGTTCCAGAAGTCGAAGGGCAATCCGGCGAATCCACTGGAGATCGCCGGGGCGGGGATCGTGAACATGCTCGAGGGCCTGACCACCTACTACGCGCGGAAGTTCACGATGACTCCGGCCGGGCGCCACCATCAGACGGCGTGGTGGCAGCACGGGGTCCAGGCGGCGACCAACGTCTTCCCGACCTACCAGGGCGGGGACTTCTTCGACGCCGACAACTGGAACGGCGGGTACGACGGCGGCGGGGCGGGCCTGGGCGCGGCCGACGGGGTCGCCAACGGGATCGAGCAGTACCTGCCGGAGGGATTGACGAACCCCGATGAGGTGCGGTGGACGTGAGCGTGTGCCGCCTGCTGGGAGCGGGGCTTTCGGCGGTTCCGCCGATGGCGTTCGGTTGCTACCGTGAAGGGGACCGGCGGCCCTCTCCCTCGCGAGGTGAGTTTCGATGAGCGACAATACGTCCGAGTACCAGGGGCTCGATCCCGCGGCGCCGGCCGCGGGGGCGCCTGTGTTCGGCGATGTGGACGCGGCTCGGTCGGTGGCGCCCGTCGCGCCCGACGGCGCCGAGTCGCTGCCGGACACGATCGTGACGCTGCCGGACGCCCAGATCCCGGTCGTGCGGCCGGGCTGCTCGAATCCCGAGTGCGCCAACCCGACCGTGCATCCGGCCGAGACCGGCTGGCAGCAGCTCGCCTCCGCGGTTCCCGTCGAGCGGCAGCTGTACCGGTTGCGGCCCAAGGAGGCCGGGATGTCGTTCCCGACCGAGGCCGATTTCCGCACGGCGATCGCGGCGGTGCGGCCCGAGTACGCCGACGCGCACTCGATCGAGCGGCTGCGGGGGGCGTGGACCGAGCAGGTGGCCGGGCGGCTCGCCGACTGGTCGGAGCGGATCAAGTCGCACCTGACCGACCTGTCCGAGGGCTGGGCGGGCACCGACTTCGAGTCGTTCGAGACCGCGTGCACGCAGACGCGCGAGATGGTCGACGACCTCATCGACGACATCGACGGGACCGTCGCCAACCTCCAGTCCACTGAGGACTCGCTGTACGCGATCCAGGGTGGGGACTCCGGCGAGATCCCCTACCCCGCGCCGCAGTTCTGGATCGACGGCGACTGGCACAGCTGGGTGTCGGTGCACGTCAGGCCCGCCTGGTGGTACGGGGACTGCATCGAGCACACCTGCCAGGACGCCGAGCACGTGCTCGCCCTCGCCGGGGCCGAACCCGAGGTGGCCACCGAGATCATCGACTACATCGACGAGCGCATCCTGCATTTCGTCGACTACTACTCGAGCCCCGTCAACATCGAGGCCGAAGGGCTCGACCCCCGCGGCATCACCGTCGAGGAGGCCAAGTCGCTGGCCGTCGCGGACGCCATGGAGCACTACGGGAGCACCGTCGCGCAGAACTGGAACTCCTACGACGAGCGCCAGTCCGCGATCAACGAGGACATCGAGCAGCGCAGCGCCGACACCGACGACGAGGAGCGCTCGGTGCGCACGGTGCGCAGCGACAAGGACTACCCGGCCATCGCCGATCCGGCCTATATGGACTTGGAACCTCCGGCGATGGACCAGCCCACCGGGACCGGCTCGCCGCAGGCGAGCGAGGACCCGTCGCTGGAACCGCCCGCGGGCGAAGCGCCCCCCGCCGACGAGCCCGCCGATTCGTCCGAAGAGGACGAAGGACCCAGGGGCGGCCTCGCCAGCGGCACCGGCGGTCCGGGCGGCGCGGGACTGCCCGGCGGCATCAGCGGAGCGACGCCCGCGCCCACTGCCGGCTCGGTCGCGACGATCCCCGGCGCGGCGATGACGGCGACGGCGGGCGTGCCCGGCGGCGGCGCGGGCGCGGCGGGCTCGCGGGGGGCCTCCTCGGCGATGATGGGCGGCGGCGCCGGGGCCGGGCGCGGCCCGGGAGGCGACCAGCAGGACCGCGAACCCGACGTCGACCTCCTCGAAGACGAGAACATGTGGGGCTTCATCAACGAGGACGACGACCCCTACGCCTAAGACAAGGAGCTCCGCATGTCCACGCGCACTTTCGATCCGGCCGCGCTCGAACGCTACCGGCAGTTCCTGGGCGAACTGCTCGACGAGCTGGAGAACGAGATCATCCCGTCCCTGCGCGACGGCGACCTGAAGAAGGCCCCGGCCTTCGGCACCGCGCCGGGGGCCGCCGCGCACGCCGCCGTCGAATACGCCGACTTCCACGCCACCACCTGGCGCAACCTCCAGTACCTGAGAGGCACCCTCTACGGCTTGATCGCCGGACTCCAATCGGCGATCGAGAACGGCGGCGTCGTCGATCAACAAGTGGCAACCGAAATGCTCCGCCTCGCAGGCAACGAAGACCGCTACGCCTGAAAAACAGCACCTCCTGCGCCGACTCGTGCCGATTGCGCTTGCCGACCAGCGACTAGGACTCGCGCTGCACGCCGCGCAGCGCCCAAGCGATGTCGGCCGCTCTCGTCGAATCGTGGAACGCCGCCGTCCTCAACCGCGATGAAACCGCAGTCGAGGTCAATCGGGTGATCGCCCGCATCACCGGCGAGGAAGGCCTATGACCGGGATCGACCGGATGATCCGGGACTCGATGGACCAGGTCGAGCAGATCCAGACGGCCTTCGCCGCCGAACGCGGCCGAGTGTTCGAGCGCGTCTCGGAGTCGGGCCTGTGCAGGGTGTCCGTCGGACTCGACGGCAATCTTTGCGGCGTGGTGTTCTTCCGCAACGACGTCTTCGGCATCGAGGAGACCTCGATGGTGGCGGCGGAGGTCCTGACGGCGATCAAGGCCGCCAGGGCCGACGCGGCCGTCGAAGCCGCTCGGATCGTCGACCGGTTCGTGCCGTCGAGCGCTCGCGAATGAGACGGAACCCTCGGCGACAGAACATGCGGTGACCAGAGCGCTCGGATCCGGGACACGACGGTCTGCAACGGCAGCATCGGTCGTCCTCCACCGGGCGGTCTCACCGCGAACGGCGGAGTCCCTGCGCTGCAATCGTCGGCCTGCCGAGCTGGGATTTCATGCCAGTTCGCCTGAACTGTGCAGGTTGCGAGCCCCTGCTAACCTGAATCGAGACCTAGCACCCGATCTCCCCGGCCGTCGGAGGACCCCCATGGCGAAGCGTGTACTCGATCCTGAAGCCCTGCGCAAGTACCGCAACATCACCCAGGCGCAGCTCGATTTCGTCGAGGATGTGCTGATCCCGAAACTGAGGACCGGTGAGGTGCTCGGAAACGAGCCGGGGTTCGGTCTCCTGGACAGCTCGGAGGCCGCGCGGGAGTCCTACAAGGTCTACCACAAGCAAACCTGGGACAACCTCCAGGATTTGCGGAAGAACTTGACGGGGATCATCAAGACCCTGAACGACTCGGCCGACCTTTCAGAGGAAGCCGAGGAGATCAACGTCGACGAGACCTCCTCGTACGAGAACGACCTCTGATCGCTGGCGGTCGGCGATCTCGTGCGATCGGCAACCGGGTCGATCCGAACCGAGGCACTCACAACCCTTACTTGAAGGAGATTGCAGCAGCATGACTCGCGGCATTCTGAAAGCGATGGCCGGAGCGGGCGCGACCGTCCTGCTGTTGTCCGCATGCTCGGGCGATGGCAGCGAAAGCAACGGCACCGACGGTGATTCCGGTGGCGGCGACCCGGTGGCCTCCGAGATGCGGTCCTGGGAGCCTTGCCAGATCCTCGGGGACCTTCAGCCGATCGTGGATTTCATGGGCATCAAGGAGTTCACCGCCACCGTCTCGGGCACCGACGCACCCGACAGCGCCGGCTGGGGTGAATCGACATTGGACCCCGAGGCACTCGTGTGCGGGGCCGGGATCGACCTGGGTCCGATCGACAACATGCCGGCCAACGGCACCCTCAGCGTGAAGATCGTGCCGTTGGAGGACGAGGCCCAAGCCGAGGAGTCGTACGGCCTGCGAGTCGCCGCGAGCGAAGGCCAGGGCGATGTGGAAACCGCGCGGATCGACATCGGCGACCCCTGGGACGAGGGTGTGCTCATCAGCTCCGCGAAGGAGTCGGGGGCGACCGATTACCTCAATGTCGTCGCGCGCGACGGCCAATGGGTGCTCCACATCGATCTGGACTACACGGGTGACTACAACGCGCTCCAGGGCAACGAACCCGACTACCAATTCACCAAGGAAGAGCTTCAGCAGTGGCTGATCGACACCTATCTTCCTGAGGTCAACGCAACCGTCAATGACAACGCCTCGGAAGGAGCAGCGTCATGACCGACGAGGAATTCAAAGCAGAGGAGTACGCGAACGCGGAGATGACCGAATCGGTCACGACGCCGCTCGAGCGCGACGCCAACTCCGAATTCCTGACCTGGATCGCCTGCAAGGACGGGGACTGCACGAACACGGAGAACCCGGCCGAAGAGGCCTGGGTGAAACTGATGTCGGCGATCCCGGTCGAGGACCAGGTCTCGAACCTGACCTGCGCCTCCACCGGGTTCCCGAATCCCTCCCCGGCGGAGATCCAGTCGCTGGTCACCAAGATTCGCCCCACCGACCCGGATCGGTTCGCGATCAGGGCCATCGAGGACGAATGGAAGATCTTCAAGCAGGACTTCGCCGACAATGCGGAGACCGGCGTCGCCGGAAACCTGAAGGCGGGACTCACCGATCTGATCGAAGGCTGGCAGGGCGAGGACTTCGACGCGTTCTCCGACCAGCTCGACATCGTGCTCGCCAACTGCGAGAAGATCGCCGCGGACATCGGCGACCTCGGGGGTGGGATCGTCCAGTTGCTCGACCAGAAGTGGCGAGAGATCTACGCGCTCCAGGGCGGTGCGAGCGGTGCGCTGCCGTATCCGGCGCCGCTCTACTGGATCAAGGACAAGGGCGGCCTGTTCTCGAACCCGAACATCCACGTCCGCGTCCCGTTCGCGCCTGAAGGCTGCGAAGTCGCCGAGGGCTGCATGTTCGGCGACGGCGCCGACAACAAGGCCCTCGAACTCGGCGGCTTCGACCAGGGCATCGTCGACGAGGCCCAGCAGTACGTGCAGGCGCAGACCGACTACTACATGGCCGAAGGCGCGCAGTACGAGCCGCCGACGACCCTGGAGCAGGCCCAGCGGTGGGCCGCGGCCGATGCGGACCGCGAGCTCCAGAACACCGCCGACGTGAACTCGGACAACTTCGAAGAGCGCGCCAAGATCGCCAACGAGGACGTCGTCAACCGCTGGCAGAACGCGGAGACGGCAGCGGGAGGCTTCACGCCGCAGGCGACGCCGGCCGATCCGAGCACGTTCGGCGACTCGGCCGGAGACCTCAGCGACTCTGCATACAGCCCGCCTGGCGGCGGTGGTGGAGGCGGAGGCGGCGGCGGTCTGGGCCCCGGCGAGCTGCCCAAGGGCTCGGGACCCAGCGGGCTCGAACCGATCAGCACGCCGACCCCCAGCGGCGGCGGTGGCGGCGGACTCGGCGGTGGAGGCATCGGCGGCGGCGGTTACACCCCGGGCGGCCTGGACACCGGCGATCTCGATGACAATCCTTGGGGCGGTGGGGGTTACGACCCCGACAATCCCTCGGGTGGTCTGGCTTCCGGGGGGCTTCCTGGTGGTGGTCCTGGTGGTGGCTTCGGCGGGGGGCCTGGTGGGCTTCCCGGTGGCGGTGCCGGCGGCGGCGGGCTCGGTCCCGGTGGCGGCGGGCTCGGCGCCGGCGGTGCCATGGGCGGCATGATGGGCGGCGCCGGCGGCGGCCGCGGCATGGGCCCCGGCGGTGCGGGCGGCGGTCGCGGTGGCGGCATGGGCAAAGGCATGGGCGCCGGTGGCGGCCGTGGCGGCGGCATGGGCGGCATGATGGGCGGCGCCGGCGGCCGCGGCATGGGCGGCCAAGGCGAAGGCGAGCAGGAAGCCAACACCTGGCTCACCGAAGACGACGACGTGTGGGGCATCGGCAACGAAGAGGAAGACCCCTACGCCTAAGCGACACGACGGGAGCGGCATCGAATCCTCGATGCCGCTCCCGTCATTTCTCGGGCCGGAAAGAACCGGCCCCGGCTATCTGGTCGCCTGCTCCACCACGCCCGCACCCGCGACGATCATCGTCTTGTTCTTCTTGAGGAACTCCAGCACCGGCTTGATCTTCTCCAGGATCTCCCAGATCTTGGCGAGCACCCGCGCGGCCTTGCCGAAGATGTCCGTGGCCTGGCGGATCCGGTTGAACGCCTTCATCAGCATCGATGCCACCTTGTACACGGCGTCGGCGATCGCGGTGGCCACCGTCGCGCCGAAGGTCGCGATGCCCGCGGCGACCTGCGGCAGCAACCGGGTCAGCGCCCACGACACGCCCTTGGCGAGCAGGTCCACGATGTCCTGGCGCAAGGCCTTGGCGACCTCCGCCATGCAGGTCAGCAGGGCCTCCATGCCGACCGCCATGTACCCGAGCCCGTCGATCACCTGAGCGGCCTCGGTGACCCTCGTGCGCGCCGCGTCCCCGTCCGCGCCCTGCCAGTCGGCCAGGCCCGCGTCGCCGACTGCGATGACGTACTCCGACACCTGCGGCGCGCCCTTGGCGACGGTGTCCCACATGCTCGCCGAGGTCTTCATGCGGCTCTCGTTGCCCGAGACGATGCCGACGAGGTCCTCAAGCGGCTGGAACACCTGGATGAGGAAGTCGATCAGGCTGCCCGCCAGCCATTCGACGGGGTTGAACTTCGGGTCGGTGATGTTCTCGACGAAGCTCCAGAACTCCTCCGCCGCCCCCTGCACGCTGGTGATGTCCCCGGCCAGGCCGGTCACCAGGTTCGCGTACCCGTCCCAGTCGGTGAGGCTGTCGATCTTCCCGATGTTGATCGCGGTGTTCTGCACCAGGATCGCCGGGGAGGCGACGCTCTTGAACAGGTTCATGCCGTTGGTCGGGCCGTTCTTCGTCCCGTCCGGGTTGTCGGGGTTGCGGTACCCGTCGACCGCCTGATGGTAGAGCCCGCCCGAGTTGTTCCCCGAGTTCGACGACGGGGCGCCCTGGCCGGTCACGGCCCGCCACGCGTCCATCCCGCTGGCGCCGACGTCGCCGTCCAGCAGGGTCGGCTTCTGCTGCGGTGCGCTCTCGTCCCACGTGGGCTCTTGGACGTCCGTCATCAGTTCCCCTCCTGCCCGATCTCGGCGGCGATCTTCTCCAGCTCGGCGGCGATCGCCGCGTCATTGCCCTCGTGCTCGTCCGCGCATTCGGTGATCCGGTTGGCCAGACCCGAGACGGCCTCGACCGACTCCGCCATCGAGGAGTGGAAGACGTCCGCGAGCGCGAAGTACGCCGGGGCCATCACCAGGCCGGCCACGCCCCACATCCACCATTCGGGGTCGGCCTCCTGCGCGTAGTCGGCGAGGGCCTGGATCTCACCCTCGGACTGGTGCAGTGTGGTAGCCGCTTCGCGCAGCTTCTCGGCGTCGACGTCTATCCACGTCATGGGCGGGCCCTCCAGGGCATGAAGGTCGGATGGGTATCGGCACCGTCGGTCTCGTGCAGTACCTGTGTGCGAGCATACGCAGCCGGTGCAAACCGCGCCCGTCCAGCGGACGTACGCTGGGGCGACGATCGGATCCAGAACGAAGGTCGACGCCCATGGCACGCGGCAACCAGCTCTTCAACCGCCTCGTCCGCATCCAGGACGAGGGCGCGCCGACCCCGCGCGCCGCGAGCGCGGTGCACGTCGTCGGCGGCGACCGGTCGACCGCCGGGCAGGTCGCGGCCCGGGCGGCGCTGCTGCTGGGCCTCACCCTCGCGTCGATGCTCGCCGCCTGGCGGTTCATGGCCGGCAGGTCGGCCGACTCGGGCGACTGGTCGGTCCTGTCGGACGGCTGGCAGAGCCGCGAGGTGAACCTCGTCGGGATCGCGGGCCTCGTGGTCGTCGCGGGTCTTCTGGTCCTCGGGAGCTTCAGGCCGGTGTCGAACCCCGTCGCGGCGGCCGCCTACGCGGTCGCGCAAGGGCTGCTCCTGGCCTGGATCGGCGTCACCTTCAGCCTCGGCACCGGCTGGTTCCTCGCCAACGCGCTCCTGTCGACCGTGCTCACCGGGCTCGCGGCGATCGCGATCCGGCGCAGCCGGTGGGGCCGGCGGCCGGCCGTCGTCGTGGTCCCTGCCTCTGCCGCCGCGGGGCTCGCGGCGCTGGCCCTCGGGAACGCCGCGGCCGCCCTCGCCGGGGCCGATCGGGCATTGATCGGACCGGGCGGGGCCCTCGTGCCCTGGTGGGGCTGGTACCTGCTGGTGCTGCTGGCGGTCTGGGCCGCCTCCTCGTTCCGGACCGATCTGCGCCGGATCGACGCGTACACCGAGGCCGGGGCGCCCGCCCGGTACCGCTGGGCCGCGGCCCTGGCGGTCGCCGCCGGGCCGGTCGGGATCTACGTCTGGCGCCTCACCGACTTCCGTACGACGTACGGCGACCAGTACTCGGGGATGCACGGCCTCTCCTCCGACTGACCCGCGATCGCGCAGGCAGCGGCCGGTGCGCGATTTGCCGTCGGTGGCGGTCGGTCCGTACCATGGCCCGACGATCCCTATTCCCGGAGGTTGACGATGTCCTCGCACGGCGACGGCCCGGCGGACCTCTCGGCGACCGCGAAGCCGAACGCGAGGCGCCGGGCGGGCGACATCGCCGTGTTCATCCTCGACGCCGCCTTCGACGGCTCGGGCCCCGACTCGCAGCTGACCAACCGGAACTTCGGCGAGCTGCGCGCCCGCCAGTGGGGCAGGTTCGCCGCCAAGCACGGCTTCGCCTACAGCGAGCATCCGGTCCCGGACGAGATCGCGGGCGATCCGGCGATGGTCGCCATGTTCGAGGACCTCCGCGAGGCGGGGTTCCCGCTCAACGAGGTCGTGGGCCTGCTCAAAGGTGCCTGGCGGGGCGTCGACCTGCTGGGCTTCCAGACGTACGAGCCGGTCGGCGACGGGAAGGTCCAGACCTACCGGATCGTGTACGCTCCGCTCGGCCGCGAGTTCCCCGACCTGGTCCACGACCGGGGCTTCGGCGGCAGCGGCCACGCCCGCCGGACCTGGTACGCCCGGCGCGGCGGCTACGAGGAGGTCAGCGTCGCGCCGCCGCGGGCCCCCAGGACCGGGCTGCTCGCCCGCTCGCCGGTCGGCAAGGCGCTCGACGTGGTGTTCGGGCCCGTCCCGCCCAAGGTCCACACCGCCTCGCGCGAGTTCGGCGAGCGCTTCTTCGAGGCCGCCTACCGCGACTTCGACAAGCGGGTCTTCAAGCGCACGTGGGCGGTCCTGGGCCGCCGGCTCGTGTTCATCGAGGCCGAGGGCGACACCGGCATGATCGCCCACCGCCGCCGCGCCGAGTTCCTCGACGCCGTCGTGCAGGTGCGGCGTCTGTTCGTATAGATCCACGGGGCCCGGCCCCGGAAGGGAGACCCATGACAGAGGACGAAGTCGCCGCGATGCAGCGGCGCGCGCAGGAGGTCCAGCACCTCGCCGTCGAGGCCGAGGCCGAGGCGGTGAGCGAGGACGGCGGCGTGCGCGTCGTCGCCGGTCCCGCCGGCGACATCAAGGTGCTGGACCTGCGGCTCAACGCGTTCGAGTTGAGCGGGGTCGAGCTGGGGGAGGCGATCGTCGCGACGGTCAACGCCGCCGAGAACAAGGCCAAGACCGAGCTGTCGGCGGAGATCGGCCGCATCCTGGGCACGGGGCCGACCGATTTCGGCGGCGGCTTCGGAGGGATCGACACCGACACGGAGGGACCGCGATGAGCGACCGCAACCGACCCGCTCCCGAGGAGATGTTCCGGCGCCTCCAGCAGATGCAGGAGGACGCCGAGCGGACCCTCGCGAAGTACGAGCAGTTGTCCGAAGAGCTGGGCACGGTCGCGATCGAGGCCTACTCGGACGACGGCCTCGTCCGCGTCAAGCTCGACGCCGACGGCCGGCTCGCCGAGATCGGCATCGACGAGCACGCGATGCGGATGCGCCAGTCCCTCGGGCCGACGATCCTGGCCGTCATCGCGCAGGCGAAGGCCGAGTACGGCGTCAAGATGGCCGAGATGGCGCAGGCGCTCGTGGGCGACAAGTTCGACGTCAACGCCTTGGTGCGCAACACCTTGCCCGAGCACATGAGGGACCGTTTCGAGCGCTGACCGGAGGCCGCCCGGGCGGCCGGGAAGGGCCCGTGACCAGGTCGCCACTGCTGGTGCGCGGCTTGTACATTGATCCGCATGGGTATGAAGGACCGCCTGGACCAGATGCGGCAGCGCGCTCAGGACGCCGGGAAGACGGTCGTCGACGTCGGCGCCGATGCCGCCCGGCAGAAGCGCGACGCCGCAAAGGGTTTCGCGCGCGGCAAGGTCGACGCGGCGACCGGTTTCGCGACCGACCGCCGCGACGCCGCGAAGGACTTCGTCGGCGACGCCAGGTCCGCGCTGCGGGAGGGCGACCTCGAGGAGCTGCTCAAGCGGCTCCCGCTGCCGTCCGACCCGGTCGCCGAGCACTGGAAGTGGAGCCTCGGGAAGCTCGTCACCGCGGGGCAGAAGCCGCCCAAGGGGACCGGGATGCTCCTGGGCCTGCTCGACAAGTTCGGCACGATCGACATCGGCCCTGACGAGGTCGGTTTCGACGGCGCGACCGCGAAGTGGCACAAGGTGAAGGCGATCCGCACGCGTTCGCTCGACGGCATCGTGCAGAAGCTCTCGACCGACGGCTTCACCGACAGCATCCAGGCCCTGCTGCCGCCGGTGCCCGGCCGCGGCTGGGTCTCGGAGAAGGCGACGTCCGCGATCTTCACGCTGTGGGCCATGGTCGCCGACCTCGCCATACGCGACCCCGAAGCCGGTCGCCGCCAAGTGGTCTGCGAGATCGAGTACAAGGGCTGGATCCGCACCAAGGAGGCCGAGACCGGGTACTTCACCGGTCCGGTCATGGCGCTGCTGCCGAACCTCGACGCGGTGTTCAGGGCCGAGGCCGGGCGGCGCGGCGTGGTCATCGAGCAGGCCGAGCAGACCGCGATCGAGGTCGGCGAGGCGAGGGTGGCGTGGCTGCGCGAGCGCCACGCGGCGATAACCGCCAAGCGCGAGGCCGCCCGCAGGCAGATCGAGTACTGAGCGTCCGGGGCGGGCCGGTCCGCGGACCGGCCCGCCCCGGGGCGTCTACTTCGGGTGGGTCTCGCCGGGGTAGCGCAGCCCGATCTGGGCGCGCACCTCGTCCATGACCTCGAGGACTTCGATGGTGCTCTGCGGCGGCACGAGCGTGGACTCGAGCCGGCCCTGGCGCAGCGTCCGGTGGACCTCCAGGGCCTCGTGGACGTAGCCGTGGCCGACGTAGGGCGCCTCGAACTCGCGCGGCGCCTCGTTGTAGCGCACGAGGGTGTAACCGCTGGGGCGGTAGGCGAAGTCGCGCAGTTCGATGCGGCCCTCGGTGCCCGCGATGGTGACCTCGTTCGCGGCCCCGCCGCGGATCGAGCAGGCCAGCTGCGCGATCGCGTTCGGGTAGCGCAGGGTCATCGCGGTGTAGGCGTCGACGCCGGTGGTGTCCATGACCGCGGTCGCGGTGACCGACTCGGGCGCGCCGAGGGCCAGGTGCGCCAGCGTCAGCGGGTAGACCCCGAGGTCGAGGAGAGCGCCCCCGGCCAGTTCGAGGTTGCGCAGGCGGTGGCTGGGCGGCAGGTCGGCGGCGAGGGCGAAGTTGCCGTTGACGGACACGACCTCGCCGATCATGCCCTCCTGGATGGCCCGGCGCATTTCCCTGATCGCGGGGTTGCAGCGGGTCCACATGGCCTCCATGAGGAAGCGCTGGTGCTCGCGGGCGACGTCGAACATGGTGCGGGCCTGGGCGGCGTTGTAGGCGAAGGCCTTCTCGCACAGGACGTGCTTGCCGGCTTCCAGGAGCTGCAAGGTGGGCAGGTAGTGGTGGGAGTGCGGGGTGGCGACGTAGACGATGTCCACCTCGTCGTCCGCGGCCAGGGCTTGGACGGAGTCCCAGGTGTTTTCGATGTCGTACTTCTTGGCGAACGCGGCGGCGCGCTCCGCCGATCGAGAGGCCACAGCGGTGACGCGGCAATCGTCGAGGAGGGCAAGATCTTCCACAAAGGTCGATGCGATTCCACCGGTCGCCAGGATTCCCCATCGGATCGGTTCAACCATGGACGTAAGCACATCACAACTTCCGGCGATCGTCAACACGAGGGTCAGCGGTACTATCGCCGTTAATCGGGCGATTTCCACGCAAGATCCCTACGGTGCGTGACCAAATGGTCGGCATCGGGTACGGAATGTGACCTTTCCCCCAGGCCGGTCCCGGCCCGCGCATGGCACTATGGCCACATGCAGCGGATATCCATCAAGCGCGCCTTCGCGCTCCTCATCGCCGCCGCGGGCGGCGGACTGCTCGCGATCGCCTCGGCCGCCCCGGCGTCGGCCCACGCGGGGGTCGTCGGCACCGACCCCGAGAACGGGGCCACCCTGGCCGAGGCGCCCGCCGCGGTCACGGTGACCTTCTCCGAGATCCTCGACGGCCCCTCGACCGAGATCGCCGTGACCGACCCCTCGGGCGCGGTCGTCGCGGTCGAGGACGCCTCCTTCGACGGCGACACCTTCACCCAGCCGATGCTGTACACCGAGCCGGGGGAGTACACCGTGGCGTTCCGGCTGATCTCCGAGGACGGCCACCGGGTCGACGACGCGCTGACGTTCACCGTGGAGGCCATCCCCGAGGACCTCGCCGCGGCCGGTGCCGAAGCGCCCGAGACCGAGGCCGAGACCGCCGACGAGGCGACCTCGGAGGCCGAGGCCCCCGAATCCACCGAGGAGGCGACCACCGAAGCGGCCGAAGAGGATTCGAACACCTTCGCGGCCCTGGCCGCGATCCTCCTCGGCGTGCTGGTCGTCGTCGTGGGCGGCGTGGTCCTGGTGAAGACCCTGGGCCGCAAGCAGAACGACACCACCGAAGACGACGAGAAGGACGGCGGCGCCGAGTAGGCGCCGCACCCGACTTCTTCAGGGGCGCCCGCGCGCGGTGATCCGCGCGCGGGCGCCCCGTCCGTTCACCCGTTGAGCTTCGCGACCAGACGCGTGTAGTCGCCGAAGGCCGCCTCGACGCCGCCGAGTTCGAGACCGTAGCGGGCCACGCCGTACTCGTGCTTGCGGTCGGTGGCCGGGCGGGCGAGCACGCTCTCCAGGTTCCCCGCGTCCTTCTCGGTCCACCGCGCGCCCAGGGCGTCGTAGATCTTCGGCACCAGGCGCTGCGGGTCGGAGTTGAGCTGGTGGTAAGGAACGTCCACGATGGACTCGGCGGGGAGCGCCACCCGCGAATCGCGTCCCTTCTGGACTGACTCGGACATGAGCTCCACGGCCAGCCGGCCGATCTCGTGGAGGTCGGGGTGCTTGAGGTAGGTCGACCAGGAGGTCTCCATGAGGCTGCACAGGGAGCCGATGACGGTGACCGGGTCGCGGTGGGTCCACACGAAGGTCGCGTCGGGGAAGATCTCGCGGATGATCTCGAGGTCCGAGAGGTGTCCGGGGTACTTGAGGATCCAGCGCTTGGGCTCGCGCCCGTGCTGGAGGATCTGGAGCACCTGCTTGAGGTAGCCGTAGTCGGGCCTGACGTCCCGCTGCTTCAGCCACTCGCGGTAGGCGGGCATCGGGCCGCGCAGGAAGAGGTGGTAGAAGCCGTGCGGCATGACCATCATGGACTCTTCGGGGCTGTCGACCGAGCTGGGGTGGATGACCTTCCACGACGGGGCGACGCGCATCATGAACTGGATGCCCTTGTCCAGGTCGGAGATCCGCTTGCCGATCACGGCCGGGTCGGTCTCCAGATCGGTGTGGAGCATCTCCCACATCCGCGGGCCCCGGTGGTCGTCGGAGGCGGCGAGGACCTTGTGCGCCAAGGTGGTCGCCGTGCGCGGCATCCCGACGACGAAGACCGGCCTCTCGATCCGCTCCTCGAGGACGGCCGGGTGCTCGGCGATGAGCGCCTTGGTCTTGAGCCGGTTCTCCAAGCGCGACTTCGAATCGGCGACGGCCGAGGTCCAGCCGAGCGGCAGGAGTCCGGGCTCGTCGGCGAGACACTCGAGCAGGAATCCGAAGTCCTTGGCGAACGTCTCCTCGCCGTCGAGGGACAGGCCGGAGGCGACCACATCGGACACGACCTTGTCCCAGGCCTCGGCGGGCCGCTTGCGGCCGCCGGTGGAGGGGGTGAGTAGGAGGTTGAGGGCTCTGGCGGTGACGGTCACGCGTTTCATGGAGGGCGGGGTTCCTCTCCCGTTGCGGGGGTACGACTTTCCCGGCAGCCTATAGCAAGCCGGGCGCGTCCTCAACGCGTCACAATGTGACACGGGTGTTGCGGGGAGGGGAACGGGCCGCGGTCAGGGGCAGTTGACCCACTCGTCGGTGCCGTCGTCGAAGAACTGGTGCTTCCAGATCGGCAGGCGCGCCTTCACCTCGTCGACCAGGTCGGCGCAGGCGTCGAAGGCCTCCTTGCGGTGCTCGGCGGCGACCGCCGCCACCAGTGCGGGATCGCCGATCGCGAGGTCGCCGACGCGGTGCGAGACGACGACGCCGTGCACGCCGGGGCGGGCGGCGATCTCCTCGGCGATGGCGCGCAGCAGCTCCCCGGCCGAAGGGTGGCCCTCATAGGACAGACGCAGGACGCCCCTGCCGTGATCGTGGTCGCGGACGTTCCCCGAGAACGACACCACCGCCCCGGCCCGGGCGTCGGCAGCCGCCCGCTCGTGCTCGGCGGCGTCGAGCGGGGCGTCGAGGACTCTCGCGCGGATCATGCGGTCCCCCCGAACCCGGCGCTCACCCCGGGCACGGTCGCGAGGCCGATCGCCTCGCCCGCACTGCCGGTGGCGTTCGGGGCGATGACGGCGAACCCGGCGGCGCCCGCCAGGCCGCGCAGCATCGCCGAACCGTGGTGGCCCAGCCGCCGTCCCGCCGCGTCGACCAGCGCGAGGTGCGTGAAGGCGCCCCGGCCCGGCACGTCCTCGGCCAGGCGCGTCGCGCCGAGCGGCGGCAGCGGCAGGCCGCGCAGGCCCGCCAGCAGCGGGGCGACGAGGGTGACCACCGCGATCACCGCCGACTGCGGATTGCCGGGCAGCCCGGCGATGAACCTGCCGTCCTCGGTGCGCGCCAACAGCATCGGGAAGCCGGGCCGGACGGCCACGGTGTTGAGCACGTACTCGGCGCCGATCTCGGCGAGCGCGGGGTGGAGGTGGTCGACCGGGCCGACCATGGTGCCGCCGGTGGTGCACACCAGGTCCGCCTCGCTCAGGGCCGAGCGCAGGGCGGCGACGTGCGCCTCCAGGGTGTCCTCGACCGGTCCGAGGCTCGGCCCGGCCGCCGCTCCGGCGGCGGTGAGCAGGTGCGGGACCATCGGGCCGAGCGAGTCGCGGACCCGCCCGTCCCGGGAGACGCCGCCGGTCAGCAGCTCGTCGCCGAAGACGACGACGCGGGCGGCGGGGCGCGGGTGCGCCGGCAGCGTCACGTGGCCGGCGCTGGCGGCGAGGCCGATCACCGGCGGGGTGACCGGGGTGCCCGCGGGCAGCAGCTCCTCGCCGCGCCGGGCCTCCTCGCCGGTCTCGCGCCACTCGCGCTCGGCGGGCCCGGTAACGGACCCGTCAGTGCCGGTCTCGGTGTGCTCCAAGCGGATGAGGCCCTCGGTGCCCGCGGGGACCTGCGCCCCGGTGGCGATCTTGACGGCCCGGCCGGGCGTGATCGGCCCGGGCACCTGGCCGGCCAGAACCGCGCCGCCCGGGCGCCACGGCCCGGGCCCGGCGACGGCCCAGCCGTCGACCGCGGAGGTCGGGAAGGCGGGCAGGTCGGAGGCGGCCGTGAGCGGCGCGGCGAGCGCCGAGCCCGCGGCCTGGTCGAACGGCAGTTCGGCCGCGACCGGGCGGGCCGCGAAGCCGGCGGCCCAGGCGGTCTCGCGGGCCTCGGCCCAGTGCATCGGCTGCGCGCTGTCGGCCATCAGGCGCTTCCTCCGTGACCGGCCGCCTCGGTCTCGGGCCGCGGGTGGTCGCCGTCCTTGAGCTGGGAGACCGCGTGCGTCAGGAACTCGGCGGTGAGCACGGTCAGCGCGTCCTGCGCGGCGCCCTTGGACCCGGCGATGTTGACGATCAGAGTGGTGCCGGCGACGCCGGCGGTTCCGCGCGACAGCGCCGCGAACGGGGTCTTGGCGAGGCCCGCGGCGCGGATCGCCTCGCTGATGCCGGGCACCTCCCGGTCGATGACGCGCCGCGTCATCTCGGGGGTCAGGTCCAGCGAGGTCAGGCCCGTGCCGCCGGTGGTGACGACCAGGTCGAAGCCGTCGTCGACGGCGTCGCGCAGGGCCTGCTCGACCTCGCCGCCGTCATGGACGACGACCGGCCCGGCCACGCCGAACCCGGCCGCGGCGAACCCCTGGACCAGGACCGGCCCGGAGGTGTCCTCGTACACGCCGTCGGCCGCCCGGTTCGAGGCGACCACGATGAGTGCGCTGATCGACGTCATGCGTCTGCTCCCTTTGCATCGGACGGCTCCCGCCGCCACGTACCGGTTTTCCCGCCGAGCTTCTCTGCAACCCCGACCTCGGCGATCGTCGCCGCCGGGTCGACGGCCTTGACCATGTCCACCAGTGTCAGCCCCGCCACCGACACCGCCGTCAGCGCCTCCATCTCGACGCCGGTGCGGTCGGCGGTCCGCACCCGCGCGGCGATGGACACGCCCTCGTCGGTCACCGTCAGCTCGACCTCGACGCCGCTGAGGGCGATGGGGTGGCACAGCGGCACCAGGTCGGGGGTGCGCTTCGCGGCCATGATCCCCGCGATGCGGGCCGTCGCCAGAGCGTCGCCCTTCGCCAGCGAGTTCGCCCGCAGCGCGGCGACGACCTCGGGGGTGGTCACGAGCCGCCCGGTCGCGAGCGCCGAGCGCCGCGAGACGTCCTTGCCCGAGACGTCCACCATCCGGGCCGCCCCGGTCGAGTCCACGTGCGTCAGGTCTGCCATGCAGCGAAGTCTAGTCGGGACGGGGGCCTCGCCGCGGTTCCAGCGCGGCGGGCGGGCTCACGGCGGGCAGGAGGCCGGGGCGGCGCGCCGCGGCCCTGTATTAGCGTCAGGTGCGTGATCGATTGGCTCTACTTCGCGGTGCAGGCCGCCGCGCTGGCGATGAGCGCGTGGTTCTTCGTCGACACGGCCCGTTCGGTGCGGGTGGGCCGGCGCCACCTTGTGGGCGTCGCGGCCTTGGAGCTGCTGCTGCTCGCGCAGTTGGCGGCGTCGATCGCGATCGTGCCGGGGGAGGCGGGCGACGGGAAGGCGCTGTTCTTCTCGTACCTGGTCACCACGATCCTGGTGCCGGTCGCGGCGGTGTTCTGGGGGTCGATCGACCGCAGCCGCTGGGGCATCGGCACCGTGGCCGCCTCGGGGCTCATCGTCGCCGCGCTCATGGTGCGGATCCACCAGATTTGGGAGTTCCAGATCCATGTCTGAAGACACCGCGCCGGCGCAGGAGGCCGTGGACGAGCGCCCGCTCGCGGGCGGTTTCGGCCGCTTGATCGTGCTCGTCTACGTGGTCTTCGCCGTCTCGGCCGGGGCCAGGGCCCTGTTCCAGGTGGCGACGAAGTTCGGCGAGGCGCCGGTGAGCTTCTCGTTGAGCGCGATCGCCGCGGCGATCTACCTGGTGGCCGCGATCGCGATCATCCGCGGGGCGGGACGCCTCGCGATGGCGGCGGTGGTCGTCGAACTGGCCGGCGTGGTCGCGGTGGGCGCGTTGAGCTTCGCGGTCCCGGACTGGTTCCCCGAGCCGTCGGTGTGGTCCCACTTCGGCTCCGGATACGGCTATGTGCCGTTGGTGCTCCCGGTCGTGGGCCTCGCGTACCTGCTCAAGCGGCGCAAGGGCGTTTAGCCGCGTTCGACGGCTTCGGCCGCGGCGAGCAGGAACCGCAGCCGCTGACCTTCCCGGCCGGTGCGCAGGCGGCCGCGGCGCCAGCCGAAGACCCAGTCCTCGCGGACCGTCCACGACCGCTCGAGCGGTTCCAGTCCGGCCTGCGAGAGCGCTTGGAGCACGCCGCTGGCGAAGGCAGGGTCGGCGGACGCCGCCGTCCTCCCCGAACGTTTCGGCACGGGAAGGCGCCGGCCGTCGGAGCGGAACCACTGCTCGGTCATGGCCGCTTCCTTCGGGGCCGCGACGAGCAGGTCCGGGGCGGCGCGGATCAACCGCACCGCGGTGAACCGGTAGGGGACGTGGCGGCGTCCGCGCTTGTCCCACACGGCGTTCTCGAACCCGATCGCGTGCCTGCCCTCGAACGAACCCCAGAAGGCGTCCGCGACAGGCCGGGTGAAGCGCAGGCCCAGCATCTCCAGCGACGCGAGCCGGTCCGAGGTGTCCGGGTCCGGCGGAGGGCCCTCGGCGTGGAACCGCAGCCCGAGTTCGGCCGCGAAGGCCGCCGCCCGGCGCCTGCGCGCACTGCGCGAGGCCGCCGGGAACAGCGCCTCGGCGAAGAACCGCACGATCAATTCCACCGCGAACCCCCAGGGTCACATGTCGTTGTACTGCGCCTCGAACTCGCTGGCGGCCACTTCGTCGGAGGAGGCGTACTCCTCGCGGCAGTCGCGCAGGCGCTGCGCGTGGCCGCTGCACGCACCCGAGAGCTGCGCGGTGGAGTCGACCGCCTCATCGCACGAGCCGGTGTAGGAGTTCGCGAAGAACAGGCCGGTGAGGCCCCAGGTCATGTCCTCCGCCGCGGCCCCGGTCGCCACCGAGTGGATGGCGTCGCCGTTCCCGGCGAGCGCGTCGAGCTCGGTCGCGAGCGCGTCCAGCTCGTCGAGCTCGACGGTGAGGCCGTCGGCGCTGCCCGCCGAGAACTGGCCGGTCTGCGCCGACTGGCTCGTCAGCTGCTGGATGCCGGTCGTTGCGGCGCCGAGGCCCGCGGTGATCCCTCCGGTGATCAATCCGCGCATGAGGACCGCCTTCCACAGCGACTTGCCCGCCGGGCGGAAGAACTTCTCCAGGAGCGGGACGATCTTGGCGAAGATCTTGCTCGCCTCGCCGAACTTCTTCAAAGCCCGCTGGATCGCGAGCGTCGTCTTCACCATGCCGCTGATCAGGAACTCGGCGAAGGCGGCGCCGAAGGTGAACGAGCTGGCGGCCAGGGCGACCAGGCCGCGCATGATGAGCCAGGAGACCAGCTCGGAGAGGGCCGATTTGATGACGTCGTAGATGGTCTGGGCGATCACCTCGGCCCAGGCCAGGAGCTGCTTGATGCCGGCCGCCTCGTGGGACATCGCCCCGATCGCGGCCGACAGCCCGTAGAGCTGGTTGTAGGCGGCGTCGGCCGCCGAACCCGACCAGCTGGGGATGCACGTGCCGACGGCGGTGCCGACCTCCTCGCCGAGTGCGCCGAGGGCCTCTTCGACCTGGCCCCAGACCTGCTGCTGGTCGGCCATCTGGCCGGGGTCGCCGGAGACCATCTCAAGCAGGTCGTTGAGCGGGGTCACCAGTTCGAGCAGCATGGTGAGGCCCGCGTTCGCGAGCGCGTAGACGGGGTCCTTGATGAACAGGAGGCCGTCGATGGCGAGCATGCCGAGGTCGGCGGCGATCCCGCCGGCGGCGTCCGCGAGTGAGGAGTCGCCGTTGACGGCGTCGGTGATGTCGTTCGCGAGCCCGTAGACGCCCTTGCCGAAGGCCACGTCGTTCGCGATGCGCTCGCCCGTGCCGGGGCTGTCGATCGGGGCGTACTGGTCGATGTCGGAGCCGTACTGCTCGGCGTTGCCGGGTTCTGTCATGGTGTCGCCTCCGGGAGCGTGCCGCCGCGGGCGAGGTTCCGGGGATGCCGCGCGGACGATGATGGGTGGCCGTGGCGACAAATCTAACCGAGCGGTGCAAAACCGCTCTATACATTGCATGCGGAGGAAGAGCGCGGAAGCGGCAGTGCGCGCGAGGAGCGGCTCCCGTCACCGGAGCCGCTTCTCGCGCGGTCTCAGACGAACAGGTCCTCGATGCGCTCGATCGCCAGGGCGTTGTCCGCCCACTGCTCGAGCTGCTCGGTGCTGGCGCATTCGCGGATGCGCTCCCGCGAGGCCGGTTCGATGGCGATGCCGCGCGCTTCGAGGATCCGCAGCAGCATGCTCGCCTCGCCTTCGGTCCTGCCCTCGAGCCTGCCCTCGGCGAGGCCCTCGCGGTACTTCTCTCCGAACAACCCCAGACGGTAGGTGTTCGGGAGCGCGGTGTCGCTCATGATCATCTCCTGAAGGCTCATGAACTGCTCTCCTTGCAGCGCGTTCAGCGCATATTCAGCGTATCGCGACCAGAGCGTCCGGTCGAATCCTCGGATGGTCTCGTAGTAGGCCCGCATGACCTCGGCGCCTCGCTCGCCGTGCCCGTGGGCGATGAGCGAGAGCAGCGCGAACGACACGTTCTCGCGGCCCTCGGCCGGGTCGGTGATGACCGGGATGTTGTCCGGCCCGAGCACGAGCGGGCGCAGGACCAGGCCCGGGTGGCCGGTGTCGATCGGCCCGGCCGCCCACCGCGCCGTGGACGCGTCGAAGGTGAGCACGACGAGTGCGACCGGGCACCTGAGGCGGCTCCTCGCCGAGGCGATGTAGTCGAGCCAGGTGTAGCGCTTCCGGTCGTCGTCCCCGCGCTGCACCTCGAAGAGCAGCGCGAACACCGACCGGTCCCCGCTGTAGTACACCGCGACGTTGTCGCAGTTGCGAATGACCGCGTCGTCGCCGCGGGTCATCGCCTCGGAACCGGGCCGGACCTCGGTGTACTCGGGGAGGTCGCGGCCGAGCATCCCGCAGTACAGTGCCTCGGCGAGTTTCGGGTCGTACTGAAGCAGTCGCAGGGGCGCCTCATGTTCGTAGGTGGTCACGCCCAGGACCGTACGAGGACGTTTTCGAACAAACCCGAAGCGACACGCCGCGCCGCGGCGACGGCGGTGATTCGACGCCGTTGTGGTTGTCCTGCAATGAGATCCATAGTCAGCGGAGAAAAACCGTTGTCGACGTCACATGTTCGTTGCGGCGCAGGCGGAGTTAGCTGAAGAAGCCCATGCAGGCGACGATCATTGTTGAGCCGCATATGACCAGGCCGAGGCGAAAGTTGCGTTCGAGGCGCTTCTCCTCGTCGCCGATCTTCGGCCTCGCCGCCACCCCGATCGTCAACCAGCCCAGGCCGAACGCCGCCAGCGGCGCGGCGATGAGGATCGCGCCCAGAAGGATCGCGGCCGTCAGGTCGTCCGAGCGCGGCAGGCGCAGGACCACCAACTGCACGGCCACGCACGCGAGCGCGAACAGGCCGTAGATCAGGCCGTTGCGCTCGTCCGAGCGCCAGCGCGGCAGCCACGGCGGGCGGTGCGCCAGGTACCGGGCCTCTTCCAATGCGGCCCTTGACGCTTCGAGGTCCGCTTCGGCCGCGCCGAGTTCGGTCGCCGGGTCGCCGCTCATCGGCGGCTCGGCGCCCCTCTGCGGCGGCGCGACGCGGGCGGCGCGGGCGAGGGCGTCGATCGCCTCGCGCTGCGCGGCGGCCTGCTCGCCCAGCCGGGCGGCGCGCTGGCCGAGGGATTCGGTCGCGGTGGCGGTGCGGGCGGCGGCCTCGTCGGCGCCGCGGCGCGTCTCGTCGAGGCGGCGCAGTTGCGCGAGGTAGTCGTCGAAGGCGCTCATGCCCGGCCCCTTTCGCCTTGGGCCGCAGTGGGTGCGGTGTGGTCGCCGGTGCGTTGTGCGCCCGGTGCGCCGGGTTGGTCCTCGGGTCGGGAGAAGGGGACGATGAGTCTGCCGCCGGCGGTGTCGACGTGCCGGTCGATGAGCAGTGCCCTTCCCTGCCTTGGGGTCCAGTGCTGGAACTGCTGTCCGAAGTGGGCCATGATCTCGCCTCCGGGGAGGTTGAGGACGAGTGCGCAGGCGACGTCCTCGCGTCCGGCGCTGCCGCCGATGTCGTCGGTGAAGCGCCGGAAGCCGCGCCACCAGCCGAGCAGGTGGACGCCGCGGGCCGGTCCGGTCCGCAGGAGGTCCCGCAGGGCCTTCTGCGCCTTGATGTCGAGTGCGGCGGCGTCCAGGCCCCAGGCGGCGAGGACGGTGCCGTCGGGGATCTCGGCGAGTCGCTCCGCGAAGGTCTCGGGGGCGAGTCGCTCTGCGGCCCATGTCAGGTCGGCGGTCTGGGTGAAGTCCGCGGCCCACACTCTCGCGCCGTTCCCGGCGAGGGTTTCGACGGCCGCTTCGAGGGCTTCGCCGCCGACGGGGTCGGAGCCGAGCACGGCGAGGTGGCGTCCGGGCCGGCGGTCGAGGTCGACGCCTGCGGCGTCGAGTCGCAGCGAGACTTCGCGGCCGAGCAGTGCGCGTCCCGGTTTCCTCTCGCCGGGAAGGGTCTCGGTCAGGTGCACCGGGCGGTAGCCGTAGAAGACGCGGGGGGCGCCGACGTCGCCGTGGGCGGCGCCGAGCTGTTCGCGCAGGCGCAGCATCACGTCGGTATCGGTGTCGGGGAAGCGCGCGACGCGGTCGGCGCCGGCGGTGCCGCCCTCGGGGTTGACCACGACCTGTCCGAGGGAGATGCGGGTGGCGGCGTCGTTGTTCGGTTCGAGCACGGTTCGGGCGCCCGGCAGGGCGATGCGCATCGGGAACTGGCCGAAGATCGAGTCCTTCTTCGTCCACAGCGCTTCGATGCCGGAGATGGTCTGGGAGGCGAGCACGAGGTGCACGCCGTAGGAGCGGCCTTTGCGGGCGAGGTTCTCGAGGAGGGCGACGGCTTCGGAGGCGACGCGGTCGTTGCCGGCGAGGAGCACCTGGAACTCGTCGGCGACGCACACGATCCTCGGGTAGGCCTCGTGGGCGCGCAGTCCGGCGAAAGAGGCGACGCCGTGGCGCTTCATGACCGTTGAGCGGCGGGTCATCTCCTCGTTGAGGGTGCGCAGGACCGCGAGGCCGTATTCGCGGTCGGACTCGACGCCGACGGCGCGCGCGTGGGGGATGAAGGAGCGGTCGCGTTCGGTGGGGATGAACTCGGTGAAGGACACGCCCTCTTTGAAGTCGAGGAGGAACAGGGCGAGATCGCTTGGGGCGTAGCGGGAGGCGAGGCCGTAGAGGACGTCGAGGAGGAAGACGGTCTTGCCGCCGCCGGTGCGCCCGCCGATGAGCCAGTGCGGGGTCGCGTCGTCGAAGCGCAGCCGCACCTCCCCGGCCGCGTCGCGTCCGATGAGGACTTCGAGGCCGCGCGCGGGGTCGCCCGATTCCGGCCTGGAGGGAATGAGGTCGGTGAAGGTGAGGGTCGCGGCGGCCTTGGCGCGCTCGGCGAGGCGCTGCGCCTCACCGGCCACGAAGGACGGGTCGGGGGCCTGGGGCCAGGCGACGGGGGCGGCCAGGCGCTCGCCGCGCCCGAACGGCGCCGCGGGCGGGTTGGTCACTTCGACGTGGTCGCCGACCGCGTGCAGCACCGCGGCCTGCGGCAGGTGCGGCAGGCCGCAGCCGAGGACGGTGACGCCGTGGGACAGACCGGATCGCGCCACGGCGTCGATCCGCTCGACCAGGGTCCGCGGGGCCTCGCCGAGTGAGGCGACGACCAGGAGCATCCGGTCGGTGCGTCTGCCCGCGATGTGCTCGGCCACTTGGGTTTCGGCCGCCGCGACGGCGTCGGCGGCGCCGCGGGCGTCGGTGGCGACGGTCGCGATCACGCCCGCGTCGGCGAGCGGTCGCAGGGCCGCGAAGCTCGCGCCGAGGGTGGCGACGTCGATGCCGACCACGCGCAGGCCGCCCGCCTCGCGCGCGGCGACGGCGTGGAGGACCGCGAGGCGCACGAGTGCGGCGACGCCGCTTTCGCGGGCGTCGACCGAGGTCGCGAGGTGCCCGCGCTCTCCGAACGGGACCAGCAGCGGCACGGTCAGTCCTTCATGGAGCATGACGGTGCCGGCCTGGAGCAGTTCGGGATCGGTGCGTAGTTGCGCGGCGGAGGCGGTGGCCGCGTCGGATATCTGACGCTCGGCGGCCAGCAGCGCGGGGTCCACAGGGGTCTGGAAGGCGGCGTCGCCGAGGCGCCTGGCCGCGGCGGCGAGCTGGGCGGCGGCCGCGTCGCAGCCGGCGGCCGCGTTCGCCAGCGCAGTCTGGAAACCGGGCACCGGACCTCCTCATCAGCGGGTTCGCCGGCCGCGCGTGTCCCGGGGAGCGCCCGGGCGGCGGCTGTTCGACCGGTCACACCATATCGCGGCCGGGCTCGGTGCGCTTCCACTGCACGGCACGGTGGAAAGGCATGGCGGGACGGCATGGTGGAGCGGCACTGCGGGGCGGGCCCGCCGGTGCGGGCGCGTGCCCCTTCGCCCGGTTCGCGCAACCTTCCCCCGCTGGGGCGCGTGGATTACCCTAGAAGCAGGGCCCCGGAAGCAGGCCCGGATCCGCTGACCCTGTGCCCCTGCCCGCACCAATCCGCCCGCCCGGTGCTCCGCGCGTGCGGCCGACAGAACCGAACAGTGCCCGCGCGCCGCCGCCGAGGCGTCCGTGAGCCGTACCTCGGATTCGCCGAGAAGGACCCGTGCCCCATGAGTGAGTTCCTGGATATCGCCCTATCCTTTCCGCCGATCGTCTTCTCGTTCGGCCTCATTCTCGTGATCGTGTACTGGCTGACCGTGATCATCGGTGCGCTCGACGTCGACGTCGTGGACGTCGGCACCGACGCGTCCGGGGGCGAGATCGACGGCTCGGGCGGGTTCTGGTCGGCCTTCGGTTTCGGGTCGGTCCCCTTCACCGTGGTGCTGTCGCTGTGGATCACGCTGGGCTGGATCGTGACCGTGCTGGGCACCACCTGGGTGCGCAGCGCCGACGGCATGTTCATCCCCGCGGCCGCCTCCGGGACGGCCGTGCTCGTCGCCGGGCTCGGCGTCGGGATGCTCGGCGCGAAGCTCCTGACGCGGCCGCTGTCGCGGCTGTTCGACGACGCGCCGGCCACCGCCCACGCCGACCTGGTCGGCAAGGTCTGCGTCGTGCGCACCGGGACTGTGACGCTGGACTCAGGTCAGGCCGAGGTCACCGACGACGAGGGCTCGGTCCTGCTGATCAACGTGCGCCGCTCCCCGCACGAGCCCGAGGGCATCGACGACGCCCTGTTCGCCAGGCACGCAAAGGTGGTCGTGTTCGACTACGACGAGGTCGACCGGGTGTTCCTGGTCGTCCCGGTCGCGCTGCCGCCGGACGTCGCGGTCGTGGAGTCCTGACCCCGCCCGTATCCCCGATTCGTGCCGGAGCCCTGCTCGCGGACCCTGAAACTGGTACCGCCCGGATAGGGTGAGTTCACGCCCGCTCCCGCACCACCGACAACTCCTGTCCCCCCGAAGTCTCGTTAGGAACCATCTCATGGGTGAAACCAACTCGGCGACGATGCTGTTCGGGCTCGTCGCCCTCGCGCTACTGATCGTCGGACTGCTGGTGATGATCATCCGGCTGTACCGGAAGGTCGCGCCCGGCCAGGCCCTGGTCGTCACCAAGCTGCGGAACCGGAAGGTCTCCTTCACCTCGGCCCTGGTGCTGCCGATCATCCACCGCGCCGAGTACATGGACATCTCGGTCAAGACCATCGAGATCAACCGGGCGGGCAAGGACGGCCTGATCTGCCAGGACAACATCCGCGCCGACATCTCGATCACCTTCTTCGTGCGCGTCAACGCGACCGTGGACGACGTCATCAACGTCGCCGGCGCGATCGGCACCAAGCGCGCCTCGGACCAGGACACGCTCCAGGAGCTGTTCAACGCCAAGTTCTCCGAGGCGGTCAAGACCGTCGGCAAGCAGCTCGACTTCACCGACCTGTACACCAACCGCGACGAGTTCCGCGACCGGATCATCCACATCATCGGGACCGACCTCAACGGCTACTCGCTCGAGGACGCCGCGATCGACTACCTCGAGCAGACCCCGCTCGACAGCCTCGACCCGCAGAACATCCTCGACGCGCAGGGCATCCGCAAGATCACCGAGCTGACCGCCCGCGAAGCGGTCACCACCAACGAGCACCGCCGCCACGAGGAGAAGGAGCTCAAGCGCCAGAACGTCGAGGCCCGCGAGGCCGTGCTCGAACTCGAGCGCCGCGAGGCCGAGGCCGAGATCCGCCAGCAGCGCGAGATCGAGACCCTCCGGGCCCGCGAGAGCGCCGAGGTCCAGAAGGTCCAGGCCGAAGAGCGCCTGAAGTCCGAGACGGCCCGCATCAAGACCGAAGAGGCCACCGGCGTCCAGCACGAGAACCGCCTGCGCGAGATCGCCGTCGCCGAGAAGAACCGCGAGCGCGTCATCGCCGTGGAGACCGAGCGCATCGAGAAGGACCGCATCCTCGAGGTCGTCGGCCGCGAGCGCGAGGAGGAACTCGCCCGCATCGCCGCCAACAAGGAGCTCGAAGCCCAGAAGCGCGACATCGCCGACGTCATCCGCGAGCGCATCGCCGTGGAGAAGACCGTCGCCGAGCAGGAAGAGGGCATCAAGCGCCTGCGCGCGACCGAAGAGGCCGAGCGCGAGCGCCAGCGCGTCATCATCCTCGCCGAGGCCGAGGCCCAGGAAGGCCTGGTCAAGGACATCAAAGCCGCCGAGGCCGCCGAGGCCGCCTCCAAGCACCTCGCCCGCCAGCGACTCACCGAGGCCGAGGCCGCCCAGCAGGCCGCCGAGCTCGAAGCCCGCGCCAAGATCCGCCAGGCCGAAGGGGACCAGGCCATCGCCGCCGCCCCGGGCCTCGCCGAGGTCCAGGTCCGCGAGGCCGAGGCCGACGCGATCGAGAAGGGCGGACTCGCCGAGGCCAAGGCCGCCGAGGCCAAGGGCCTGGCCGAGGCCGAGGCGCAGACCGCCATCGGCCGCGCCGAGGCCAGCGCCACCGCCGCGAAGGGCACCGCCGAGGCGAACGCCCTGCGCGAGAAGCTCGTCGCCGAGTCCATCGGGCTCACCGACAAGGCCGCCGCGATGGACGCCCTGTCCGAGGCCTCCCGCGAGCACGAGGAGTACCGCCTCCGCCTGGAGATGGAGAAGGACCTGCGCGGCGCCGAGATCGACGCCCGCCGCTCCATCGCCGAGCAGCAGGCGAGCATCATCGCCGCGGGCCTGTCGAAGGCCGACATCTCGCTGGTCGGCGGCGACACCCAGTTCTTCGACCGGGTCGTCGGCGCGATCGGCTACGGCAAGGCCGTCGACGGCTTCGTCGCCAACTCCGAGGTGGCCCAGTCCGTGGCCGCCTCGTGGGGCAACGGCTCGACCTCGTTCGCCGAGGACCTCAAGGGCGTGCTCGCCGGGGTCGGCACCGAGGACGTGAAGAACCTGACCGTCTCCGCCGCGCTCGTCAAGCTCATGCAGGGCGGCGGCGACCACGACGTCCTGTCGGGCCTGCTCGGCAAGGCCAAGGAGTTGGGCGTCGCCGAGAAGCCCGCCTACGAGATCGCCGCGAAGTAGACCGCGCCCGGGACCGCGAACCCACCGGGGTTCGCGGTCCCGCCGCAGGTCGCGCCCCCCGCCGGGGCGACGCCGCGTCCAGGGCGCGGCGGCCCCGAGACCAGAGCCCGCTGACAACCACTCCCAGGGGAACCCATGGCCGATGTGAAGACCGCCGCCGCCGACGCCGCAGAAGCGGCCGCCCCCGATGCCGCGGCCGCCGCCGAAAGCGCCTCCCTCGACGTCGGCACCTACGAGGTCCTCTCCAGCCGCCTCGCCGACTACGCGGCCGAACTCACCGCGCGGGCCGAGGCGCTCAACGGCGCCCGCACCGACGCGTTCGGCTCCACCGGGCTCGGCCTCCTGGGCACCACCCGCATCCGCACGGCCAACAACTGCGTCCCGCGGGACATGGCCCGCGTCGGCGACCGCCTCCTCTTCGGCTACAACGTCCACATGGGACTCAAGTCCCAGACCGACGTCGCCGACGTGTTCGCCCTCCACGACCTCGTCAAGAAGGACGGCGACGGCACCACCTCCTTCTCCTTCAGCGAGGTAACCGAACCGGGTCATCTGTTCGACGACGCCCGCTTCACCGCCGACTTCCACGAGATGTACCGCTACTACCGCACCACCGAGCTGCTCCAGGTGCGCGAGGTCGACACGCGGCTCCTGGCGATCTTCCGCATCGGCGAGCAGCTCGCCGACCAGCGCGTCCTGCGCTGGCAGACCCACCCCGACGGCAGGGCCGAGTACATGGACGCGCGCGGCGACGCCGACGCGGTCTGGCCCGAGCCCTACGACTTCGAGTGGACCGAGACCACCCGCGAGCACCACGTCACCGGCCGCCACCCGCACGTGTCCATCGAGGACGAGATCTTCGTGGAGTGCATCGGCGGCGACCTCACCGTCAAGATCGAGGACAACACCGACTCCGGCGAGGGCCTCTACTCCGAGCCGGTCGCCGAGCCCCTCCAGTCCCTCGCCGACGCCGAGATCGCCTACGCGCGCATCGGGCCGCTCATCCTGCTGCGGATCCTCCCCTACAAGGAGACCGTCACCCGCTACCTCGTGTACAACACGCGCACCGCCACCATCGTGCGGGCCGACGCGATCGGTGCCGCGTGCCGGCGCCTGCCCGAGGACCACGGCATCATCTTCCCCGGCGGCTACTACCTCAACGAGGGCAAGCTCAAGACCTTCGACCAGGACACCGAGGACCTGCGCTTCAAGCGGGTCATCCGCTCGCCCAACGGCGAGGACGTCCTCTACGTCTTCCACCACGAGGCCGAGGGCCGCTCGCTGCTGCTGCCGTACAACGTCATCCGCAAGGAAGTCGCGGCGCCGATGACCGTCCACGGCTACGCGATCTTCGACGACGGCACCCTCGTCGCCTTCCGCTTCACCGGCGAGGAGGCCACGCGCGTCCACCCCGTGCAGATCTGGGCCACCCCGTTCGTCTCCGAGGCCCACGCCGCCGCCCAGGAGTCGGGCGACACGCCCATCCACCGCATCGGCAACGCCGAGGCGGTGCGCGCGGTCTCCGACACGCTCTCGGTCGCCCGCATGGTCCGCGAGATGGAGCCGGCCCAGGCGGTCTTCGAAGCGCTCATCAGCGCGGCGACCCGCTGCCTCGACGACTACCCCTGGCTCGGCGACGAGGGCCTGTACGCCCTCGACGAGACGCTGCGGCAGGTCCGCGACACCGCCGAGTCGGTCCTCGACGAGTACGCCACCGTCTCCGAGCTGACCGGCGAGGCCCAGAAGGCCCTCGACCAGGCCCGCACCGACACCGTCCGGCTGCTGCGCCGCGCCCGCGGCGAGGCCCCCAAGTCCGCCGAGCAGTGGGTGGACCTCCTCACCGAGCTGCGCGGCGCCGGCGGCCACCTCGTGACCCTCCGCGAGGTCCGCTACATCGACCTCGCCGGGATCGACGCGCTCGCCGCCGACGTCTCCGAGACCCTCGACTCCACCGGCCGGCGGGCCGTGGCCTTCCTCGAACGCGAGGACGCCTTCACCGCCTACTTCGAGCAGATCGCCGACCTCGAGCGCAAGGCCGAGACGATCGAGACCGTCGCCGAGTCGACCCCGCTCCTCGACGACCTCGACGCCCGCCAGCGGGGCCTGGAGACCCTCACCGAAGTGGTCGCCACCCTGGAGATCGGCGACGCCGTGGTGCGCACCGCGATCCTCGGGCGCGTCTCCGAAGTGCTCGCCGCCGTCAACCGCGCCCGCGCGACGTTGGCCGCGCGCCGCCGCGAACTGGCCGTCGGCGAAGGCCGCGCCGAGTTCGCCGCCGAGTTCGCGCTCCTGGGGCAGTCGGTGACGGCCGCGATCAGCGCCGCCGACACGCCCGCGGCCTGCGACGAGCAGCTGGGCCGGCTCCTGCTCACCGTCGAGAACCTCGAGACGCGCTTCGCCGACTTCGACGAGTTCCTCACCCAGCTCGCCGACAAGCGCACCGACGTCTACGAGGCGTTCTCCTCGCGCAAGCAGCACCTGCTCGACGAGGCCGCCCGCCGCGCCGAGCAGCTCGCCGCCTCCGCCGACCGCATCCTCGAAGCCGTCGCCCGCCGCACCGCGACCCTCGACTCGCTGGACGCGGTCAACACCTACTTCGCGACCGACCCGATGGTCGAGCGCCTCCGCAAGGTCATCGCCGAGCTGCGCGACCTCGACGACACCGTCCGCGCCGAGGAGATCACCGGGCGCATCGCCGCCGCCCGCGCCGAGGCCGGGCGGGCCCTGACCGACCGGCTCGACCTGTTCGACGGCGACGCCATCAAGTTCGGCGAGCACCGCATCCCGATCAACACCCAGCCGCTCGACCTCACCCTCGTGCCCTCGGGCGACTCGCTCGCGTTCTCGCTCACCGGCACCGACTACCGGCACGTGGTCGAGGACCCCGGATTCAACGACACCCGCCCGTACTGGCAGCAGTTCCTGGCCTCGGAGAACCCGACGGTGTACCGCTCGGAGCACCTGGCCGCCTCGCTCCTGGCCGAGCACGGCCCCGCGAAGCTCCTCGCCGAGGACCTGCCGAAGTTCGTCTCCGCCGCCGCGTCCGAACGCTACGACGAGGGCTACGAGCGCGGCGTCCACGACGCCGACGCCGCCGCGATCCTCGCCGAGGCCCTGCGCCTCTACGCCGCCTCCGGACTCCTGCGCTACCGCTCGGCCGAGCGTGCCGCCGCCCAGCTCTACTGGGGCCACGGCATCCCCAAGGAGGAGCGGATCGCGATCCGCACCCAGGCGCGCTCGCTCGCGCGGGCCCGCGCCGTCTTCGGCCGCACCGACGCCCTCGCCGAACTCGGCGCCGACATGGGCGCGGCCATCGGCGACTACCTCGCCGGCAGCCTCCCCTCCCTCCAGGTCGACGCCGACCTCGCCGGGGAGTACCTCGTGGAGGAACTCGCCGACCCCACCGGCGGCTTCGCCGTCTCCCAGCGGGCCCGCGCCCTCCTGGCCGCGTTCGAACGCCAGGTCGGCCCCGGCGCGAAGGCCGACTTCGAATCGGACCTGCGCGCCCTCGACGACGACATGGCGTCCAAATGGGAACTCGCCGCGGTGTGGCTGGAGTCGTTCCTGCGCCGCTCCGACGACCCCGAACCGGCCTTTGACGAGGCCGACCTCCCCGAGGCGCTCGCGGTGCTCCTGGCCGGCGTCGACGGCTACGACGTCACCGCCGAACTCTCCAGCCGCGTCACCGGCCTGCTCGGCACGCACGCGCGGATCGACAACCGGGTCCTGCCGCTGCGACTGGACGAGTTCCTCGCCCGCACCGGGCACTTCCGCCGAGTGGTCCTGCCCGGCTACCGCGCCTACCAGCGGCGCCGGGCCGACCTGGTCGAGGCGCACCGCCGCACGCTGCGCATCGAGGAGTTCAAGCCCAAGACGATGGCCGGGTTCGTGCGCAACCAGCTCATCGACGACGTCTACCTGCCGCTCATCGGCTCGAACCTCGCCAAGCAGATCGGCGCCGGCTCGGGCGACGCGCGGCGCACCGACCAGTCGGGGATGCTCATGCTCATCTCCCCGCCCGGCTACGGCAAGACCACGCTCATGGAGTACGTCGCCGACCGGCTCGGGATGCTCCTGGTCAAGGTGAACGGCCCGTCGCTGGGCCACGAGACGGTGTCGGTCGACCCGGCCGACGCGCCGAACGCGACCGCCCGCGCCGAGGTCGAGAAGATCAACTTCGCGCTCGAGGCGGGCAACAACGTCCTGCTGTACCTCGACGACATCCAGCACACCAACACCGAACTGCTCCAGAAGTTCATCTCGCTGTGCGACGCGCAGCGCAAGATGGAGGGCGTCTGGAACGGGCGCACCCGCACCTACGACCTGCGCGGGAAGCGCTTCGCGGTGTGCATGGCCGGGAACCCGTACACCGAGGCCGGGCAGCGGTTCCGCATCCCCGACATGCTCGCCAACCGCGCCGACGTGTGGAACCTCGGCGACGTCCTGTCCGGACGCGACGAGGTGTTCGCCCAGTCCTACATCGAGAACGCCCTCACCTCGAACCGGGTGACCGCGCCGCTGGCCGGGCGCGAGCGGGCCGACACGCAGCTGCTCATCCGCATCGCCAACGGCGACCCGACGGCCGCGCCGGAGGCCCTGCGCCACCCGTACTCGGCCGGGGAGCTCGACCAGATCCTGTCGGTGCTGCGCAAACTCGTGCACGTCCAGAAGACGGTGCTGGCCAACAACCTCGCGTACATCGCCTCGGCCGCGACCGACGACGCCTCGCGCACCGAGCCGCCGTTCCTGCTTCAAGGCTCCTACCGGAACATGGGCCGGCTCACCGAGCGCGTGGTGCCGGTGATGAACGACGAGGAGCTCGAAGCGGTCATCGACGACCACTACGCGGGCGAGGCCCAGACGCTCGCTTCGGGCGCGGAGGCGAACCTGCTCAAGCTCGCGGAGCTGCGCGGGCGCCTGACCGAGGAGCGCGCGGCGCGCTGGGAGGCGGTCAAGGAGGCCTTCCGCCGCGAGCAGACCCTGGGCGGATCGAACGACGACCCGATGTCCCGAGCCGTAGGAGCGATCACCCTCCTCTCGGACCGAGTGGCAGGCATCGAAACGGCCCTCAACCGCCGGGACGCATAGCGAACCGAACTCCCGCGAACGACGGCCATCGCGATCGTTCACCGAAACGCCGTAGTCGCCGACACCCCGGCCGCCTTTGCCAGGCGGCCGGGAAGCGGCGGTCGACCTCGGCGACCGGGAATCACTCGGTGGGCAGTCGCGCGAGCACCAGGTCGGCGACTTCGGCGGTCACCGCTTCAGCCCACGCCTCCATGTCACGATCGGTGTCGGCGGTGCCGAGGCCCACCGTGATCCTCAGCGACAGGTTGCCGTAGTCCCCGTCGAAATCGGTAGTTAGCTGTTGGCCCTCTATGGTGTCCGAGCAGAGCCAGAGCGTCTCGGCGTCGCGGAAGCAGTCGCCTCCCGGTCCTGCCCCGGGGTACAGATTCCATTCGTCGAAACGCCATCCGTCGAACGATGCCGGCCCGACGACACCGGTGTCCACCTCGCGAATGTCGAGCAGGGCGTCGTCAATCATCACGGAGATGCCGACTTCAACGACGTCGGAGGTCACCCGCTCCGTTCCGTCCTCGTTCTGCCGGGCGAGATACGAGCATTCGGCGTGGTGGCGGTTTGCGGCGGTGTCGGGATAGAACGAGCGTTGTTCTTCGTACCGGTAGCTGCCGTCGAAGTCGTTCGACTCCATGCCGATCACCTCCTCGACCTCCGGACACGGGTGCATGTCCTCCTCGTACACGAAGATCACGGGCGGCGGCAGCGGCGACGCGGAGGGGGAGGGCTCGGTGGACTCCACGACGGGTTGCGTCTCGTCGTCGCTGTCGCCGCCGATCGAATACGCGATGAGCCATCCGGCGACGAACAGCCCGATGACGGAGATGACTACGGCCTGGATGCGGGACATGGTGATCAGTAGCCTCCGCTGGAGGCGTTGCGCCCGAAGTCGTAGAGTTCCAGGCACTCGCTCGCCACCCCGTTGACCTTCGATCGGGTCTCGGCGATCTTGTTCCGGTAGTACTCCTCCGCCACTTCCAGGTTGCGCGTCATCTTCAGGATCTCGGTGTGGACACTGGCCACGACCTGATCTGGAGAGAACTCGTACTCCGTCACCTCGACGGTCCAGGAGCTGACGAACTTGTTTCCGGACCAGCCCAGAAGCCGGAGTCCCGATCCGGCGACCTTGACGATCTTGTCGAGGTTTCCCACGGGAGTGAGCGCGATGATGTCACCGGTCATGCCCGCGAGCAGGCCGGTCGCGGTCGTGGAGTCCCAGAGCGTCCCCTCGACCAGATCGACCGAGTTCGTCACGGTCGCCGCGAGCCGGTCCGTACCCGCACCGAGCACCGCGAGGGAGGATTCGCGAAGCGTCCTGATGATCTCGGCTCGTATGAGGATGAAGTTGCCGAGGCAGATGACGATGGCGATGTGGTTGTTCAACGTGGGCAGGGCTGAGTCGACGTACCCGGCTTTGACCGTGTCCGCGGCGAAGCCCGTCCATTCGGCCAGCCACTGGTCCTCGTCGGCTCCTATGTCCGACACCATCTCTTGGATCAGCGCCGACGGTTTCGACTGGTCGGCGTCCAATTCGATGATGGACTCCGGGTTGGCGGCGCCGAGCGCGAGGGCCGTCCGCTTGTAGCCCTCGTATGCCGCCTCCAGATTCGCGAGGTCGTGATCCGCGAATTTCGGGAGGGCTTTGAACAGCATGTTCCGGCTCGCCCATGCCCAGTCCTCGGCGCAGGCCAGGAGCGTACTGAAGCCGCAGCAGCTCGGAATCGATCCGTTCCGGCCGTCGTCGTACCATTTCAGGGCCTTGCAGCCGATGAAGTGGTCGACCAGGTCGGTGCCGGCTTCGAGGTGGTTCCAGGGCGGCTGGTAGTAGTGGCTGTAGACGCTGTAGGGCAGGGGAAGCGTGGTCTGGGTGGTGACCGCCCTGTAGATCGCCTCCTGCCAGCGCTCGGTCAGGCCTTTGCAGAATGCGTTGAGTGCGGCTTCGAGATCGGCGGCGTGGGACATCAGCCTTCTCCGCTCAGCTCGGATTCGTAGGCGAAGTCGTCCTTGCCGCCGTTGGCGGGAGCGTCGTCGGGCCGGTCGGTGGCCTCGGCCTCTTCGGCGGCGTCCCAGGAGTGGTCCGACTCGCCGATTCCGTAGGTCTCCATGTCCGCGAAGGCGACTTCGATGTCGTGTGCGGCGTCGGAGTCGGCGTCGTCGTAGGCGCGGAGGATCTCCTCGAGTTCGGCTCCGGCCACTTCATAGCGGCCCATCGTGGTCTTGACGTATTCGACCAGTTCATCGCGGAGAGCGACCAGGTCGGTGTCGGCGGCGGTCGGGACGCCGTCGGCGTCGCACAGGTCGGCGTCGCCGGTGAAGGTGTCGCCCAGCGCGGAGAGCACTACTTGATAGGCCTCCGAAGCCTGGTAGCTGCACCGGGCGAGTTTCGCCAGGGAGGCGTAGCTGACGGATGGATCCGAGTATCTTCCGGACATGTGGGAACTCCAAGGGGGTCGAGTTCGTGAACGGGAGTGCACTCACCGTAGCATGGCCGCGCTCCCACTTGGGTGAACGTTTTTCGGCGGTCCTATAGCGAGCGTTCGCGGTCGTGAGACCTCGATTTCCAGGCGGGTTTCCATGCTGCGGGCGGCTCGTGCGGTGGGGCGGTGTGCGTTCGGATTAAAGTCTCTCCGCTAGACGAACCAGGTACGACCACCCGGTACGCTTCAGAACTAAAGCTTGGCGCGTAGCCCGTAGTGCCCCTGCAAAGCCGTTAACCATCGAATAAGGGAGGTCCCCGTGCCGACGAAGACGGGAGACAAGGTCCGGATCATCGTCTTGGGCACCGGCCCCGACGCCGAAACCGTTCGCCTCATCGCTGAGTCCGACGCCGATGTCGCGCTCGCCGCGAAGTTCACCAAGACGGTGACCCACCTGGTCATCGACGACACCGTCAAGCCCACCGAGGCCCGGGTCAAGAAGGCCGAAGAGGCCGGCGTCCCGGTCCTCAACTTCGCCGAGTTCAAGGCCCTGCTGAAGGCCGGGGACGAGGACGAGGTCGACGAGCCCGCCGAGACGGAGGCCGAGTTCATCGAAGCGGTCGAAGCCGAGACCGCCGAGGCCGAAGCCGACGCCGTCGAAGCCGAAGCCGCCGCGGAGTCGGAGGTCGTGGAAGCGGCCGTCGAGGCCGCGACCGTGGAGCCCGAGGTCGTCGAACCTGAGGTCGTCGAGCCCGAGCCGGTCGCCGAGGCCGAGCCCGTCGTCGAAACCCCGGCCGAGGTCGTGGACGAGCCCGCCGCGGCGCCGCCGGTCGCCGAGGCGATCGAGGAGCCCGAGGAAGCCGCCGCCGACCCCGAGAAGACGGTCCCGTCCCAGGCCGAGGCCCCCGAGATCGAGTCCGAGCGGTCCAAGCCGGGCCTGTTCGCGAAGATCAGGTCGATCTTCGGCAAGACCGGCGCCAAGAAGTAACCGCGCGACGACGAAGCCCCGGGCCGCAGGCCCGGGGCTTCCCGCGTCCCAGGGGTCGTGCCCGAGCCCGTTCCGCCGCTCCCGGCCGGTTCGCGCGAGTCCGCCGATCGGGTGACCGGCGCGCTTTACGCTGACGGCGAACCGCGTCGAATGGCCTTCCGAAAGTTGAGTCGGATACACTCAACTCTGAGCCGCCTGTTCGGCCGAAGGCAGACAGCGAAAAGGAGCAAGGGGACCGTGGACGTCAACCGCCTGACCACCAAGAGCCGTGAAGTCATCTCCCAGGCCGCGCGCACCGCCGCCGCCGGCGGCAACCCCTCGGTCGAACCGTGGCACCTGCTCGACGCGCTCCTCACCGTCGACGGCTCCACCGCACCGGGCCTCCTCCAGCTCGTCGGCGTCACCCCCGGCACCGTCTCCGCCGAGACCGAGCGGCGCATCGACGACCTGCCGTCCGCGTCCGGGCCCTCGGTCTCCGAGCCGTCCATGGCCCGCGACTCCCTGCGCGCCATCAACGCCGCCGACAAGATCGCCACCGACTACGGCGACGAGTACGTCTCCACCGAGCACCTCCTCACCGGCCTCGCCCAGGCTGGCGGCGAGGTCGGCACGCTCCTGACCGAGCAGGGCGCGACCGACAAGAAACTCATCAGCGCCTTCCCGACCCTGCGCGGCGGCGACCGCAAGATCTCCAGCGCCGACCCCGAGCAGGGCTACAAGGCCTTGGAGAAGTACGGCGTCGACCTCACCGAGACCGCCCGTTCGGGCAAAGTGGACCCGGTCATCGGCCGCGACACCGAGATCCGCCGCGTCATCCAGGTCCTGTCGCGGCGCACCAAGAACAACCCGGTGCTCATCGGCGAACCCGGCGTCGGCAAGACCGCGATCGTCGAGGGCCTGGCCCAGCGCATCGTCGCCGGGGACGTGCCCGAGTCCCTGCGCGACCGCCGCGTCATGCTCCTCGACCTCGCCAGCATGATCGCCGGCGCCCAGTACCGGGGCCAGTTCGAGGAGCGGTTCAAGTCCGTTATGGAGGAGATCAAGTCCTCCGACGGCGAGATCATCCCGTTCATCGACGAGCTGCACACCATGGTCGGCGCCGGCAAGTCCGAGGGCTCGCTCGACGCCGGGAACATGCTCAAGCCCGCCCTCGCCCGCGGCGAGCTCCACATGATCGGCGCGACCACCCTCAACGAGTACCGCGAGCACATCGAGAAGGACGCCGCGCTGGAACGCCGCTTCCAGCAGGTCTACGTCGGCGAGCCGACGATTGAGGACACCGTGGCGATCCTGCGCGGCCTCAAGGAGCGCTACGAGGTCCACCACGGCGTGCGCATCACCGACTCCGCCCTGGTCGCCGCCGCACAGCTCTCGGCCCGGTACATCCCCGACCGGTTCCTGCCGGACAAGGCCATCGACCTCGTCGACGAGGCCGCCAGCCGCCTGAGGATCGAGATCGACTCGCGCCCCGAGGAGATCGACCAGGTCGAGCGGGCCGTGCGCCGACTGGAGATCGAGGAGACCGCGCTCCAGAACGAGACGGACGACCCGGCCTCGGCCGAGCGCCTCGCGTTCCTCCAGCGCGAACTGGCCGACGAACGCGAACGCCTCTCGGTGCTCTCGCGCCAATGGGAGTCCGAGAAGGACCGCATCTCGAAGGTCTCCGACCTCAAAGAAGAGCTCGACGACCTGCGCACGCAGGCCGAGCGGGCCGAGCGCGAATACGACCTAGAGAAGGCCGCGCAGCTGCGCTACGGCCGCATCCCCGAACTCGAGCAACTGCTCGTCGACGCCGAGACCGAGCTGGCGAGGGCCGACGCCGACCCGGGCCACCAGCCGATGCTCAAGGAGGAGATCGACGCCGACGAGATCGCCGACGTCGTTTCCGCGTGGACGGGCATCCCCGCCGGTCGCCTCCAGGAGTCCGAGACTCACAAGCTCCTGCACGCCGAGGAAGAGCTCGGCGAGCGGGTGGTGGGCCAGAACGAGGCGGTCACCATCGTCTCCGACGCGCTGCGCCGGGCTCGCGCGGGCCTGTCGGACCCGAACCGGCCCACCGGGTCGTTCATCTTCGCCGGCCCCACCGGCGTCGGCAAGACCGAGCTCGCGAAAGCGCTGGCCGAGTTCATGTTCGACGACGACCGGGCGATGATCCGCATCGACATGGGCGAGTACACCGAGCAGCACTCCACAGCCCGCCTCATCGGTGCCCCGCCCGGGTACGTCGGCTACGAGGAGGGCGGCCAGCTCACCGAGCCGGTGCGCCGCAGGCCCTATTCGGTGGTGCTGCTCGACGAGGTCGAGAAGGCGCACCCGAGGGTGTTCGACACGCTCCTCCAGGTCTTGGACGACGGACGACTCACCGACGGCCAGGGCCGCACGGTCGACTTCCGCAACGTCATCCTCATCATGACCTCGAATCTGGGCTCCCAGGTGCTCATCGACCCGCTGCTGGACGACCAGGCCAAGCGCGACCAGGTGCTGGCCGCGATCCGGTCGCACTTCAAGCCCGAGTTCCTCAACCGGCTGGACGACATCGTCATCTTCCACGCGCTGGAGCACGGACACCTGAAGTCGATCGTGGACGTCCAGTTGCATCATTTGGAGCGGCGTATGGAGACCCGCAGGCTCAAGCTCGCGGTCGACGACGCGGCGAAGTCCTGGCTGGCCGACCGCGGCTTCGACCCGGTGTACGGGGCGAGGCCGCTGCGCAGGCTCATCCAGTCCTCGATCGGCGACCCGCTGTCGCGGGAGCTGCTGGAAGGCAAGATCGTGGACGGCGACACGGTGAACGTCTCGGTCACCGAACAGGGCGACAAGCTCGTCGTGACGAAGGACTGAAAGCCGGAACCAGGCTCGCCCGGAAGGGCGAGCCGCCCGGAAAACCGAAGAGGACCCCTGGGTAGGAACCCTGCCAAAAACCAGTGCCACCCGTCAACGACAGAACTGCCGGGCCAAAGAAACCTGATGCGATCGGCCGGACTGAGGAACGACCGTCAGGTCCCACCGGCCCACGGAAGTACCGCCCGATCCCGCCCGACCCCGGGCACACCGTCCGATGCGAACAGACCAAATAGTCGGGGGCAGCGGCTTATCCGCTGCCCCGAATGTCATACCCCCGAGTCATCGTTGAATCGGGGGACCTGCGTTCCGACACGCCCGACCGCGGGTGCCGGAACGCCTAAGCCCCATTCCTCAATGTCACACCCCCGAGCAATATTTGATCGGGGGGCCTTGCACCCCAACACGCCCGACCGCGTGGGCCGGAGGCCTCCGGGTCACGACTCCCCGATGCCCCGATGCCCCGATGCCCCGATGCCCCGATGCCCCGATGCCCTAGCGACCCGCTCTTAGCATGCGAGTCATTCACGCGGAAATACCACTATGGAATGAATCTTCGTGGTTCTGCGGAATGACCCGGCACGATTGGTCATAGTGCTCCCATGGCCAATCACGCACGACCAGGCGTACCGCCGGGCCTGACCCGCCGCTCGGTCCTCACCGGTGCGGCCGTCCTTTTCGCCGCCGGCGCCGCCGGCGCCATCGCCCCGTTCCCCGCCTTCGCGGCGCCCACTGACCACCGCCAGATCCGCGCCGCCGCCGCGGGCTGGACCGGCCGGAACGGCGAACTACTCGTCCTCACCGCCGACCCCGACACCGAAGCCGACTTCGCCCTGCGCATCCTCACCGACCCCGGCGGCGACCCCGACACCCGCACACCCGCCGTCCCCGGGCCGCCGCTCCCGCTCCCCCTCCCCGCCGCCTTCCGCCCGCACTCCATGGCCGCGACCGGCCCCGTCCTGTGGGTCACCGGAGCCGTCGAACTCGCCCACGACCGCGCCCGCCCCGCCCTCATCCGCATCGAGAACGGCACCGCCACCGAGACCCCGCTCCCCGTCCCCGAGCAGATCCGATCCGGTATCGCCACCGCCATCACCCCGCTCGGCGAAGACGGCCTCGCCGTCGCCGTCGAAGGCGGCCCCGACCCGCACCTGGCCGTCATCACCCGCAGCCACCTCGCCCTCAGCCTCGACCGCGGCCGCACCTGGACCGAACGGCCCCTCGCCACCGGCCTCGGCGAGGGCTACGGCACCGTCCTCACCGAGACCGACCACGGCCTCTTCGCCGCCGTCGCCGACACCGGCGGCACCCAGACCCTCCACACCGCCGCCCGCCCCGCCAAGGCCGCCGACCTGCGCTTCGCATCCGTCGCCACCCTCCCCGACGCCGGAAGGGCGATGGCCGCCGTCGCCTGCGACGGCCACGTCTCCGTCTTCTCCGACCGCGACGGCACCGCCACCGAGACCCGCTTCACCCACGACGGCGAGCCCTTCGAGACGGAGACCGTCAGCCCCACCGAGAACTGCGGCTGCAGCGGCGAGATCCTCGCCGTCCCCGGCCGCCGAGGCCTGTGGCTCGAAACCGACGGCACCGCCGTCCACATCAGAGGAGCCAGGTAGCGCTCGAGAAGGAGGAGAACCGATGGCATTCCCCAGCAGCAGCACCGCGTTCGCGCAATCCTCGTGCGCCCTCCCGGACATCACCCGCGACTGGCTCTACCAGAGCACCATGAAGATGCGCTACCGCACCGCCTACAACGGCGACGGCTACGGCGTCCACCCCAGCACCACCTCCTTCACCATGCACGAGGAGGCCCACGTCCAGGCCGGCAAGGTCATCCTCGACCTGCACCTCCTCGGCCAGAACTTCGCCCGCGGCGGCGGCACCTGGTCCTACCAGTGGACCGGCATCGCCGGCGCGAAGGTCTGCAAACCCGGCTACCACCGCTACGGCGCCGCCGTCGACTTCACCAGGTTCGACTGGGGCTCGAACAACTTCGTCGACACCGCCGTCCACGGCAAGGACAGCCGCCTGTTCATGCGCCGCCGCTACCTCGCCGTCATCGCCACCTTCCGCAAGCACTTCGGCACCGTCCTCCACTGCCACAACGACCCCGACGGCTCCCACTGGAACCACATCCACGCCGACCGCGGCCGCACCGCCGTCGCCGCGAACTGGGGCTACCAGACCGACACCACCATCATCCAGTGGGCCGCAAGGGATCTCGCCGGCGTCAAGGACATGGCCATCGACGGCGACTTCGGTCCCCAGACCACCAAGGGCTTCCAACTGCTGCGGGAACGCTTCGGCGCCGCCGACGTCGACCCCACCAAATCCGGCGCGAACCTTCGGATCTGGCTCAACCTCATCGGCCGCCATGCCATGGCCGACAAGGAAGCCGGCGCGTACACCGTCAACGAATCCATGCGAGCGGAGGCCGCCGCGGAGGGCGAATAGCCGCGACGGAAGGCGGGAGAACCCCGCCGGAAGGAGGACGACATGGCCCCACAGCAGCGCGCCGAGACCCCGAGGCGGCGACTCGTCGCGGTCGCGGCGGCACTCGCACTGGCGGGAACCTCGGCCGCCTGCGAACTCGGCTCCGCGTCCGCTGAGGATGAAGGCGAGGGCGTCTTCTACGGCCTCGGCGACGACCACCGCCTCTACCGTTGGGAGCCTGGCGATCAGGATGGGGAGGAGCCCGAACCGGTGCTCGACCTCAGCGGCGTGTGGGAGGGCCAGGGCGATGTCGGAACGGTCCTGCGCGCCTCCCTCAGCATCGACCCGCGCCAGCGCTACGCCGTCTGGGTCGAAGGCGCGAATCCCGAAGCGGCCCTGCGGTTCGGCGACCTGGAGACCGGCGAGATCGATCCCGGTGTGGCCTATCCGGTCGACCACGCGTGCATCGATCCCACCTGGCTCGCCGACGGTTCCGCTGTTCTGGTCCACCGATCCCCGGTGTGGGGCCTCGCCTCCGAACCGGGCGGGCGCGCCGACACCGACGCGATCCCGCTGCCCGCCAAGACATGGGGACCGACCGAATGGCACTCGCCCGAGGTCGGCGAGCTGCCGACGACGGTCGACCTGGACGGTAGGGGTTGCCGTCTGCGCTGGTACACCACAGAGGACGGTGAACCGGAAGCGCTGTACCACAACCTCGACGTCACCGAGCTGTACCGGATCGACGCGACCGGGAAGATCCTCGACACGATCCCGGTCGAGACCCTGAAGGGCACTGACGGGGACACGATCGGGCTGTTCGGCGTGGACCCTTCGGGCCGTTACGCCTGCCTGGTCGACGGGTACGGTCCGTACGGGGCCGACAAGGGCGGCTTCACGATCCGGGCCGAGGCCGGTACCCGCGTGGTCGACCTCGAGGAGCGCGAGGCCGTCAGCGGCGACGGCACGAGCTGCCTCTCGCTCCATGCGGACGGGTACGTCTCGCGCGACGAGCACCAGGTCTCGCTCATCAGCTACAACGGACAGACGCAGTGGTCGGCCGAACTGCCCGAGCAGATCGCCGAATCGCCGGTCCTGTACCACTTCCCGGAGGCGCAGTAGCGAGACGCGAATTGGCCACCGAATGCCATGTCTGTGGGAGGCCCCGGCGGGAGCGCGACCATAAACCGAAGCGCGGCATCGCCCCATCGGCATAGGATCGCAGGCGTGAACCGAGTCCTCGGCATCCGCCGCCACCCGCTCAAATCGGCCGCCGCCGAGCACGTCAGCGAGGCCGTCCTCACCACCCGCGGCCTCGACGGCGACCGCACGTGGACCTGCCTTGACGCCGACGGCACCATCGGCAGCGCCAAGCAGCCGAAGCTGTGGAGCCGCCTCCTGGACGTCACCGCCGAATACGTTCCCGCCCAAGGGGACAAGGAATCGCAGGTCCTCGTGTCCGTGCCGGGCCTCGCAACCGCCCCCGCCGGCAGCCCTGAGGCCGACGCCGCCGTCTCGGACTGGCTGGGCCGCCCAGTCCAGCTCACCCGCCGCGCGCCCAAGCAGCTTCGCCGCCACCACTGGTGGCCCGACGAGCCGGGCATGATCCCCGAATGGGCCGCCGACGCCGAACCCGGCGGCGAAGCGGTCATGGACCTGCGCCGCAACGACACCGGACTCTTCTTCGACTTCGGCGCACTCCACCTGGTCACCACCGGGGCCCTGGACCGCTTGAGCGCTGAGCACGGCAGCGAGGTCGACCCGACCCGCTTCCGCCCCAACCTCGTCCTCGACCTCCCCGACGATCCGCAACCGGGCCAACGGGTCACGATCGGCGACGAGGTGACCGTCCAAGTGCTGGTACCCACCCCGCGCTGCGTGATCCCGTCCCTCGCCCACGGACGGGCCCAGGCCGACCGCACACTGCTCAAAACGCTCGCGGCCCATCACCGCATCGACGTCCCCGACTTCGGCCGCGCCACCTGCTTCGGCTTCTACGCCGACATCCTCACCCCAGGAACGGTCCGCTCCGGCGACCCGGTCCGCATCGAACACTGAAGGCAACACAAGTGAAAGACCCCCAGACCCCCGCCCGCCAGATCCGAGCCGAGTACGACGCCGAGACGATCACCGTCTACCAGGCGTACGACCCGCACATCGCCGAGCCCGCACTCGCGGCCCAGACCTTCGTCGCCCCGTTCAAACGCGCCCGCATGACCTGGATCAAGCCCTCGTTCCTGTGGATGATGTACCGCTGCGGCTGGGCGTCCAAGCCCGGCCAGGCCCGCGTCCTCGCCATCGCGATCACCCGCGAGGGCTTCGAATGGGCCCTGGCGAACTCCTGCGGCAGCACCCCCGCGCCCGGCGAGACCCGCGAGACCTGGAAGGCCCGCCTCGAATCCTCCCCGGTCCGCGTCCAATGGGACCCCGAACGCGACCTCCACCTCAACCGCCTCGACCACCGCTCAATCCAGATCGGCCTCTCCGGCGAAGCCGTGAACCGCTACGTGGACGAGTGGATCACCGGCATCGAAGACATGACCAGCACCGCCCACCGAATCGCCGAACACCTCCGAACCGGCGACATCGACAACGCGAAGGCCCTCCTCCCCACCGAGCGCCCCTATCTCCTGGAAGACCCCTCGCAGCATCGAGACCTGGTCGAGCAGCAATGAAGCCGTCCTAGCGGCCTCCGAACGGCACTCCGGCGAACCAGGGCCGGTGACGGGTCGCGGGCGTCCGCGACCGCAATTCGAGCGGCATTGCGCACGCGGCCAGATACAGTGAATGCTTTGCAGTTGCCAGACCCCTGGACGGCCATGCCCTTGACACCCGCACCCCACGGCGAGCGAAAGACCGGCGAGCACGCGCGCTCGCAGGTCGCCCGTGCCCGCGACACCTTGCGGCAGTACGAGAGCCTCGCCGCCGCGCCCGCGAAGTTGCGGAGCGCGGTGCGCGGGCATGTCGCGGCATTGGCACAGGAGGAGGTCTCCGGGCGGCTCGTGACGATGCGCGTCACGGAACTCAAGAAAGTCGCAAAAGGACTGCGGCTGGCGAAGCTCGAGCAGGCCGGGATCAGCACGGTCGCCGACGTGCTCGCCAACACCCGCGACCAGCTCCTGGAGATCCCGGGGATCGGCGCGCAGACCGTCGACGAGATCAAGGCCGCGGCCGAACTGCTCGCCGAGCGGTCTGTCGCCGACACGCGCCCCAGATTCGACCCGGCCCGCCGGGACCCGCGGCACTCCCGCATCCTCGCCCACCTGCGGGCCGAGAAGACCGCCACAGCGGCAGCGGACGACCTGCGGGAAGCCGTGCACCGCTTCCGGAGCCGAGCCGAGCCGTACTTCGCCGCCGCAGACCGGGCCGGCAGCAGACTCGCGATGTTCTTCTCCCGGCGCAGGCGCAAAGACGCGGCGCTGGCGGGCCTCGAAGCGCTCGAAGCGGTCAACGCCGACAACGAGACGAGAGCGCTGGAACGCGATCTCGCCGCAGCGCTCGACCGAGCCCGGCCCGAACGCTGGACCTCCGATGAGCTCTGGGGCGACTACGAACGCGAAGCGGCGAGCATCAACACGGCGCTCGCCAAGATCACGGGCGCGGACGAAGAGGACGCCGAACGAGCCGAGGACTTCGTCGACGCCGATCTGCGGCAAGCGATCGAGACACTGCCGTTCGACCGGTCGCTGCTGCGCACCGACCTCCGCTTCTACCAGCTCTTCGGCGCGAAGTACGTGGTCTACCAGAAGAGGGCGATCATCGGCGACGAGATGGGCCTGGGCAAGACCATCCAGGCGCTCGCGGTCGCCGCGCACCTCGCGGCGCAGGGTCAGCGCCGCTGCCTCGTCATCTGCCCGGCGAGCGTCGTCCCCAACTGGCTCAACGAGATCCGCAAGCACACCCGCCTTGAGGCGTTCGGCCTCCACGGTCCCGGGCGGGAGGAGGAGACCCGCAGGTGGCTGCGCCGCGGCGGCGTCGCGGTGACCACGTTCAACACGATCGACCGGCTCGAATCGCTGCCGCAGCGATCGAGGATCGCGCTGCTGGTCGTCGATGAGGCCCACTACATCAAGAACCCGAACGCCAAGCGCAGCATGGCGGTAGGGGCCGCGATCGGTCGCTCCAAGCGGGCGCTCCTGTTGTCCGGCACGCCGATGGAGAACCGCGTCCAGGAGTTCGCCTCGCTCATCGGCCACCTCCGGCCCGATCTCGCTCAGCAGGTCGCCGAGGGCGACGATGTGGTCGGGGCCGAGGCGTTCCGGCGGACGGTCGCACCGGTGTACTTGCGGCGCAACCAGGAAGACGTGCTCACCGAACTGCCCGAGAAGATCGAGGTCGAGGAGTGGGTTCAGTTCAACGCGAGCGACGAGGACGAGTACCGCGAACAGGTGCGCCGCCGCAACCTCATGGGCATGCGCCGCGCCTCCTCCGCCACGGCGGGTTCGGCGAAGCTGGAGCGGCTGGCCGAGCTCGTGGAGGACGCGGGCGCTGAGGGCCAGAAGGTCATCGTGTTCTCGTACTTCCTCGACGTGCTCAAGGCGGTCGGGGAGCGGGTCGGGGACGTCGCGATCGGCCCGATCACCGGGAAGGTCGCGGCCGCGAAGCGCCAGGGCATGGTCGAGGAGTTCGCACGGCGCGAGGGCCCGGCGGTGATCCTGGCGCAGATCGAGGCCGGCGGCGTCGGCCTCAACATCCAGGCGGCCTCAGTGGTGGTGCTCGCTGAGCCGCAATGGAAGCCGAGCATCGAGCAGCAGGCGGTGGCGCGGGCCCACCGCATGGGCCAGACCCGTCGCGTCCAGGTGCACCGACTGCTCGCCAAGGACGGTGTCGACGAGCGGATCAGAGAGGTGCAGGAGCACAAGGATCTCCTGTTCGAGCACTACGCGCGCCACAGCGACGCCAAGTCGACCGGCGCGATGGCGACCGCCACCGCCGTGGCGTCGCTCGGCGACGACTCGATCCCCTTGGAGCAGCGCATCGTCGCCGCCGAACGGGCCCGCCTCGGACTCGGTAGGCCCTGAACATCCACAGGTCGTAGACAACCCTCGATCCTTCCAGCCGATCCGTCCCGAACTGCTGCGATCAGGTCCGTGCGGCCCGCGCCTTGCTCCGATGACGGATCGATGACGGACTCATGGCCGCCGCTTTTACTGTGCAGACGTGAATCGACATGCAGCGCCCAACGAATTCGACGACATCGCCCACCGGGCCGGACTCGGCAACTGCCGGGCCGAATACAAGCCCCGACCCACACCGTTCGTCCTGCCGCTCTTCATCGCCGGCGTGATCTACCTGCTCACCGTGGTGTGCCTCGCCGGGACCAACATGCTGGAGAACAGCTTCGGCGTCATCATGCTCGTGATCTTCACGCTGTTCATCGGACTCGGCGTCCTCAACGTCGTCCACGCGAAACGGAAGTCCGGAGCAGGAGACGTGCTCCGCCTCTACGACAACGGCCTCATCGTCAAGGGCCCCAAGGCGCTCGTCTCGATCTTCTACTGGGACTCGGCTCGCGTCCACCAGCGCCTCTTCCGCTACCCGCAGACCGGACTCACCACCTACAACTACCTGCTGACCGGGCCCGATGCCAGCCCGATCGCCATCGGCGATCCCAAGGGCGCGGCCGCCTCTGCGATCGTCAACCTCCAGGGCGACCTCGCGAACTTCACGCTCGGCGCGGCCTTCTCCAGCCCCGAGGAGTGGGGCCCGGCGATCCAGCAGGCCGTCACCCGAACCCAGCTCCCCGACGTCCTCGCCCGCATCGACCGGGGCGAGCGCCTCGCCTTCGGCGACCTCGCGGTCGAACGGGACTTCCTCACGATCGACGGCACCGCCATCGCCTGGAACCGCCTTCAGGCCGTGTCGCTCCACGATGGTGTGGCGCTCTTCAAGTCCGCCGACCGCCTCTTCCGGACCCGCGAACCGGTCTACACGATCCCCAACTTCTTCGTTCTCCAAGAGGTGGTGCGGGCAAGGACCGGCCTCGAGTGGACCTGATGATGAACGATCCACAAGGGAATAACGGTATCCAGATCTGTCGGCCCTGGCGCCGAGCACCATTCCTCCCTGCGCTCCCGAACCCGACTGTCGAGCCCCGCTGGAACGAAGATGGACGACTCCGAACCGACTGAGCCCCGCGGTCGCCGCCCGGTCCTCGTCGCCGCCGTCGCGGTCGGGACCCTGACGATGTGCGCCACCTTCGCCGGTGCCGTGGTCAACCTGCTCACCGGGCCCGCCGCGCTCGCGATCGGCGCCACCGGCGCGGTCCTGGCCGGCATGGCCTCGATCATCGCGACGATCGTCTCCATGCCCGGGGGCGTGCCGTCCGAGTGGCGCGCGCCCGCGGCGTGGAACTGGCTCGACGTGGCCCGCCACCCGCTCGAAGCCGTCCGCAACATCCGTCTCCCGCTCGCGTGCGCTCTAGCGGTCTCCGGAGCGATGGCCGCCCCGGAGGCGATCCTCGCTCCGCTCCCCTTGGAAGGCTTCGCGGCGGTCCACTCCGCGACGCTGCTGCCGGTCGTGACGGGCGCTTGGGCGCTGCTCATCGCCATGATCGCGCAGGGCTGGAATCTCACTTGGGACGACTCCGAGCCCCGCCAGATGGGCGCGGGCCTCGACGCGCTCATCACCTACAGCGTCGCCGCAGGGCTCGGATTCTGGATCGGGACGATCACCGAGCTCTACCTCGGTCTTTTGATCGCCGGTGCGGCGATGTTCGTCCTCACCGCCGTCGCCGGCCGGATCGAGGACGACTATTACGCCAAGGGCCCCTTGCCGTTCCTCCTGTCCGCCGCGGCCGTCGCCACGACCGCGTTCGCGGCCTGGCGCACCGGCTTCGGTCCGTTCGGCACGGTCTTCGTGAGCATGGGCGCGATCATGGCGGTGACCTTCCCCGCCGCGATCCGCGGCAAGCACCCGAAGTTCGAGGTCGGCATCCTCGAATTCGTCCCGCTCATGGCCTTCGGCCTCCTCGGGCTCAACGGCCATCCCTGGTGGTTCGGCGTCGGCATCCTGCTCTTCACCGCGGGCGTCGTCAACTCCGGCGGCGAATCCCGCGACGCCCCCGACTTCAAGCAGGGCGCCCGCTTCGTCGCCCGCTGGTTCGGCCCTCTCCAACCCCTCATGGTCCTCTATGTGGTTCTCACGCCACTGGCTTCGATCTATGCGGGCGTGACGATGGCCTTCCCGCAACTCGGCTGGGAGCTTCCGTGACCGAAGGCTGCTGTCTTGACCGCCGGAGGAGACCGAGCCTCGTGAACAGATCGAGACGGTTCAGACCTTGGTGATCCGCACGGTGGCTCCCGCCTCGGTGAGCAGGCGGTGCGCGACTTCGGCCGACGAGCGGTCGACTCCGGCCAGCACGGTCGCAGGCGTGCGGTCGGTCAGGCGCTTCGCCTCGGCGATCCCCAGGCCGGTGATCGCCCTGAGCTCCTTGACGACCTCGACCTTGCTTGCTCCGGCGCTGTCCAGCACGAGCGACCATTCGCCGTCGCGGATCAGCTCAGCGGGGACCGGACGCGCGGTCTCGGCCTGACGGGAGTTGGCGCGATCCGCCCGCAGCGCCCCCACGATGGCCGCCACCGAACCCACCACCAGGATCAGTACCAACATCACCAAAGCGACGTTGGGATCACGGTTCATGGCGGACAAGTCCTTCCGGAGGGCTCGGGCGGTGGGGCGCGCTTGGCGCCGCGGGCGGTGTTCCCGGCGGCATCAGATCCAGGTTGCAATGAATGTGCAACGGCCGGCCACCCGAGGCCGCTCCTCGGCCAAGCCCCGCGCCCTTGCTCCGCGAAACTAAAAGGCCCACACCGCATCTGCAATGTGAGCCTTTCTTGTTGGCGCGCCTGCTCTCCGCCTATTCCAACAGGTTCACGCAGCTAGAACGCTTGCGCGAAACGTTGTCAACCTGCGTAAAGGCCCCAAACGACCACCGAAAGGTCGAAATGACGATCCTTCCATGGGCCGTCCGTAAACGCCTGACCCCGACAGAAATCAACGACCTGGTGACCGCTTTCCAAACCGGTGCCCGCCAAAAAGACCTCGCTGACAAGTACGCCATCAGCCTTTACAGCGTCAAACAACTCCTCAAGAACGCCGGAGTCCGCCGCTACCGGATCCGTGCCTCCGATGGGAACATTCAGGCGTCCGGCGCATCCGACCGGGCTGGTGGAAAGATGGATACTCATCCGATGACGTCGCCAATGCTGAAGTCGGTTTCCGGAGGTCGGCCGGTATGACCGTGCCACTCTGAGGGTTATCGCCGCAGAACCACACTCACCGTCCACACGCGGTAGCATCGAGGGCCTCCTGCTCAATCCCCTTGCCCCGGAGGAATCTTGGAACAGCGCGCCGCCCGCTGGCTTGCCGACTACCTCACGAGAGAGTTCAAGGGCCGCATCTACCTCGGCGACGTCCAGGGCCGCGGCCCGAACCAGACCGACCAGTTCCTCACCAGGGCGCTGTCCGCGATGGTCGTCCGGTACCTGCTCAAATGCAGCCACGAGCACGCGGCCTCCTGCGTGATCGACGGGAACGACGACCAGGACATCGACGCGGTCGCCTACGACGAGGAGCAGAATCGCCTATGGCTGATCCAGACCAAGTGGAGCAGCCTGGCGAAAGCCAAGATCCCCGAGAAGGAGCTCAAGACCTTCACGCTCGGCGCGGACTACATCCTCAAAGGTGAGCACTACCGGTTCAACGAGCGGTACCGTCCCCACGAGTCGAAGATCGAGGCGATCATCGAGAACGACCCGCGCCTGACCCTCGTCCTCGCGCTCGCCAACACGCACGGCATCTTCCCCGACCACATGCCTGTGCTGGAGGACTTCGCCCAGAAGTTCGGTATCTGGGCTAGCGAGCCCGCCGGGATCGAGATCTACACCCTCGACATGCTCAAGCGCATCGCCCAGGCCGGCATGGGCGAGCCGCCGATCGATCTTGACATCAGCTTGCGCGACACGGTCGCCCGGGAGCGTCCGCACCAGATCTACTACGGCACGGCTACTGCGGCCGAGATCGCCGGCTGGTACGAGACCCACGGGGACCGACTGTTCGAACGCAACATCCGCGGCTCCCTCGGCCGCACCACCGTCAACCAGGGCATCGAGCAGACCCTGATCGAAAGGCCGGAGCGGCTGTGGGACTTCAACAACGGCATCACCATTGTCGCGAAGTCGGGCTCGCTCTCCATGTACGGCAGGGGAGTGCTCAAAGACGTCGCGATCGTCAACGGCGCGCAGACCGTGTGGTCGATCGCGCAAGCCATGAAGCAGAACCCCGCCAATGGCGACGTCGCCGGAGTCCTGGTCAAGATCTCGTTCACGGGCAAGGACGGCGACGACCTCCTGCGCGAGATCACTGAGGCCACCAACACCCAGAACCGCGTCGAGGTGCGCGACCTGGCTTCGCTGGACGAACAGCAGGAACACCTCCGTATCGACTTCCAGGCCGAACTCATGCTCGAATACGCCACGCGGCGCGCGGAGTTCCCGCCCGAGGAGAAGCGTGGCTGCACCAGCGAAGAAGCGCTGATCGCCCTCGCATGCGCCCACCCGGACGTCAGATTCGCCGTCCAGGCCAAGGTCATGCCCGACCGGCTATGGGACCGCAGCGGTACCGGCGCCTACCGGAAGCTTTTCCGGGAGAACATCAAGGCCGTCGAGGTCTGGCGGACGGTCCAGCTCATGCGGGTGGTGCGCAGCACCTTGAGCTCCGAGAACAAGAAGCTTCAGAGCCGCGCTGAGTACATCTCCTACCACGGCGACCTCTTCTGCGCCCACCTCGTCGCCCGGATGTTCGCCGAAGCGCTGGCGGAGGCAGACAAGGAGGAGTGGGAAGAGGTGGTGCTACCGAAGGCCTCCAAGGAGACCCGCGCCATCCTCAAGCGGGTCATCGACGGAGTGAACACGCTGTACCCGGGGTCGATCGCCTCCTCGTTCTTCAAGCATGAGGAGAAATGCGCGGACCTGGCCGGGGAACTGCGGGGAGAGATCCGGGCCGGAAGCGCTGTACCCGAGATCCCGGACGAGTACATCAAGGGCAAGGAGGCCAGGCGGAACCGGAGTCCGAACCTCGTCCCGCTCATCGTCCAGCACGGCGCGATCGACGACGGCACCATCCTCGAATTCCGACCGACGACCACGGAACAGCGCAGGAAGTTCCATGTGTGGGCGGCGGTGGACCCGTGCCGATCCCGCGCGACCTGGGTCAACCACAAGTCGGCCCAGTTGCGGTGGGAGGCCGACGGCGAGGTCTACTCCACCACCGGCCTGGCCCAGAAGATCCTTGCCGAGGCTTTCGAGGTGGCGAAGTTCCGCTCCATCCGCGGCCCCGAGTACTGGCATGTCGCCGGCCGAGGCTCAGTGAAGGACATCGGAGAGCGTCTGCGCCAGGAGCTCGACAACGAGGCATCGGGATCGAGCGAGCTCTTCTGAGGAGGGTGTTCCCTAGAAGAGCGGAGTCTGCTTAGCTGGTGTTGCGGGACCGGGAGTGGTCGCCGCCTTCAGCTTGGGCCTTCGTTTCCTGACTCTCGCCATGGTGAGCGACTTGCCCTCGTCCAGCGCCTGGCGACAGTAGTGCAGCAGCGCCTTCATCCCGTCTTCGGCGGTGTGCGTGCCGAGCCAACCTCCTTTCACCATGTCGACGAGGTAGGTGCTGCTAAGGGAGCGCGATACGTTCCTTCTGGTGATGCAGGTCCCGCCGCGCGGCCCGATTCCCTTCAGCTCCTTGTGGACTTCGTCGAACAGATCTAGCGGGAAGACCATCCCTGGAACAGGTGCGGTTCCCAGGTCGAGATCGATCACGGGGTCGCAGAGTTTGATGAAGCACGGATCGGCATGGAGCCGGAACGCATCCGTGCCTTGCGCTCGGGGTTGGCCGGCGAACCAGTCGCGAACCATGCGCATGCGGTCCAGCTCCTTCCTCAGCTGTTCGTCGGGGCGGTACCCCGTGCCGCCGTCAGGGGCTCGATCGGCCATGCGCTTATATTGGATGAGCACGACCGCGTTGCGTGTCTTATCGATGTAGATCAGGTCGGCCCCGGTCGCGTGTTCAGGACGCTCGCGGTTGGCGTAGATCAGAGTCAGCTGGTTGCGCCCGCTCGGGCTGGTGAACGTGCGGCCGTCGAAGAAGGTGCCTGGTGGAGGATTCCAGCCGGTCAAGTTCGTCCAGTCGTGGCGGATCATGGAGTCTTCGCTTGGCCGGACGCCTCCGTGCAGGCCCTCGAGGTAGCTGCGGTGCGACTCCTCGTACGCATGGGCTTCAACCTGCTGAGGCGGCAGGCCCGCAAGCCCGAGTGGCATTCGCACGCAGTCACGCTCAAGCGACAGCTGGCCGACGACGTTCTCGGGAACCCGCGGCGGATCTACCTGACGGCGCCATGCCTCGACCGTGTCGGCGAGCCATGTTTCCCGCTCCGTAAGGGCGACGATCAGATCCCTTTCCTGCGGTTCGGTTAGCTGCTCGTCGCGGTCCAGGGCGTTCGCAACGGTCAAACCCGTCTGCTGCAGTTCCTTCACCCTGATCCCCGAACCGAACGGCCGCCAAGCACGTACCTCGAACATCGAGCCGACGCGCCCGACCCGATTGCCCCTGCGGGCGATGACGACCGCGCGGAGCTGGTCGCCGACTCGTAGGAACGCCACCTGCCAGCCGCGCCGAAGGCCCGAACGGGCGATCGGGTACGTGAAGTGCGCCCATCCGTCGTCATCGGGCTCGATCGGGCCGTGGGGGAGTCGTCTGAGGTAGGCCATTTCGTCTTCGCCGCAAGGGATGATCGAAATCGGGGTCATTCGACGATTCAACCAGAATCGACTCGTTCCGCGCAGTCCCCGCCCCTCGGCAGGAGCCGCCCGGCTTCACTCTCCGATTGCCGGCGGTGGGCCCAGACTACGCCGTCACCGAAGCTCTCAATCCTCCATGAGTTTGCGAAGGTCAGCGGCGCTCAACCATCGGTCACGCATGGCGGTATCGCCGTCCGGAGGGATTGACCCCTCCCCGCGGAGCATTTCGCGTGGGTCGCCTAGATCCTCGTCGATCCATCGAAAGCCGGGGGAGACGGTGCCGCCGTGTTGAAGCACCCGATGGGGGTTCGGGAGCTTGGTGGAGGCGAGGACGTGGCCGATTTCCCGTGGGTGGCGATCGAAGAGGTGTCCGAGAGTGCCGTAGGTGGTCCAGTAGCCCTTCGGGATTCGATCCAGCAACGAGGCGAGCCGAGATATCCAGTCGTCCTCCATGACCGGTTCGGCGCCGCCGAGTTGTGCGCGAAGCTGCGACAAAGTTAGTCCACTTTGGATTTGCTTCCAGACGTCCCAGCCTGGATGGTTGCCGCCTGCGAGCATCGTGGCTGCCCCCGAGGGGGAGGCCGCGATCGCCCCGTTCGCCAGCCGCATTGTTCCGTTCGGGCCGACTGTCGCCGTGTAGGTGATGTTCTTCTGGCTGCGGCGCCAAGAGAGTTGATCACCCTCGCGCAGGAGGCCTGCCTTGACCAGCGGCGCGAGCACACCGGCTTCGGGCGATGGAGGGGGCGACTGTTGAGTCTCGGGTCCATCCAGCCCGAGGAGGCGCGTAAGGACGGAGTCGACGGAATCCTCGAACGGAATGGCGTGACTCTTGATGTACTCATACAGATGTTCGGATATTTGTACGTTGACCATCATGCTTGCCTATGAGTAAATGAAATCTTATCTAGCATGCAAGATAGTCTAGCAAATCTTCCCTTGAGCTTGTGGATCTGTCGCAGTGAGATTCTATGTCTCGACCTAGGCTATGATAGTCTAGCAATTTCTCGTACGTGTCAGTTTAGCTGAACTTCCGCCGCTGCGAGGACGACGTACAAAGACGCCGCGCCGCCTTCTGGTTCGAGCCGCTAGGCGGCGCGGCACTGATGCCGTGCGGAAGCGCGGCGGAACAGGAGACGCCATGCTGGCAGTACCCCCAGGTGATTATCCATCAGCAGGCCCCCTGGTTGCGAAGGCCGCGACCAGTGCCACTGCCATTGCGGCGATTGCCGTCGTCGCGGTCGAGGCGTCGGCGGTGGTTGCAGTCATCGCCGTGACGGTCATCGGAGTCCTGTCCCTCACTGAGCGGTAGGGCCGTTGAGCATTGCCGGGTCGGGTTTCGAGGAACCCGGCCTGGCTCGTGATGAAGCCTGCGAACTCACTAGCGCCCCAAACGGGTTGCAAGTTCGATACGCTGAGTTGAAGACCGTGTCTCTCTCTTTCTCGGAGGTGCAGGTTGGCCACCGGAACATCGTCCGGGCTGCTCGATCTCCCCCAGGTCCAGTCGCTCTTCAAACTCAAGATCCTCAGTACCTACCTCTACCCGTTCGTCTCCATGGTCGGCTCGACCTCGACTGACGGACGACTCGTCGTCTTCGACGGCTACGCCGGACGTGGGCGGTACCCCGACGGGACACCAGGATCGGCGGAGCACATGCTCCGCTCGGCTACGAAGCTGCGGGGTGCCCGCAACGTCCGGGTGGTCCTCGTCGAGGCCGACGGCAAGCACTACAAGAGCCTCGCGCAGATCGCCGAGATCTATGCGAGATTCGTCGATGTCCGTGTCGAGCACGGGAACGCGGAATCGAACTTGCCGCGGGTGGTGGCCGACGCGGCGGGTCTGCCCCTGTTCATGCTCCTTGATCCGACCGGCGCGGTCCTTCCCTTCGGACTGCTCGAATCGGCCCTGAGCGGCCCTCGGCGGGCGAGTCGTCCGCAGACTGAGCTGCTCATCAACTTCAATGCCGACTTCGTGCGGCGGGCCGCCGGGATCGTCCTGAAGGAAGAGCGGGGAGCAAAGGCCCTGCATCAGGCGGAGCTCGCAGTCGACGGCACTGCCCGGACGGGCTCGGTCGATCCGACTGGCGGCAAAGGGAACGAGGAGAAGGCGAAGCAGCGCCTCACCGAGGTGTGCGGAGGCGATTGGTGGGAGGACATCGCCCGTGAGGTGCTCGCCGAGCAGCCGACACGCTTCGACCTCGTCGCCGACCGGGTCGCCCAGAGGTACGCCGTTGGACTCGCCGCAGCGGGTGGCATGACGCCCGTCGTCATCCCGGTTCGCCGACGTCCGGATAACCTGCCGCTGTACTACCTGGTGTTCCTCACCAGGAGCCGCTACGGGATCTGGGTCATGGCGGACGCGGTCGGCAGAGCCCGTGAGCATTGGGTGAAGCAGCTCGGACCGACGGCCGCAGAGGAGGACGGCGCGCTGTTCGCGTTCGAGCAGTCGGCTGAGGAGCAGATCGGCCTCGACCGCGTGCACGCGCAGGAGCGGGTCGAAGCCAATCTCTCTGACCTGATCGCCCGGGGGAGGAAGGTGAAGCTGGTCGACGTGGTCGAGGAGGTTTTCGGGGGTGTCTTCGGCATCGCCACCGAATCCACCGTGACGGCGGCGCTGCGGACCTTGAAGGCGCGGGGAGTCCTGAACCACGACAAGGCGAAGCGGGTGCGAGACCGGCTCATCTGGCCGGTCTGACCGTTGCGGTGCGCGGCGGCAGTTGACTCCATGTGGCGCCGTCGAGTTCTCTGCCGCCTGTCTTCGGTCGCGATCCGCCCCATTGCTTGAAGAAGAACGCGACCCTCGCCTCCAGGGCCTGGTCGCGAAGATCGCGTACCCAGTCGGCTTCGACAGGGCGGTGGCCCGGCCCCGACTCGCCGCCGACGATCAGCCAGTGGATGCCCGCGAGGTCCAGTTTGGGCAGCTCCGCGAGCAGTGGTTCGGCTGAGATGAACCGGACCGCCGCCGGAACCCTCCGCAGCTGATCGATACGGCGGGCCTGCTCCGGCGACTCGACGGAGACTCCCAGCCACACGTTCGGCGGCCAGGGAAGCCGAGCGGCGAGACGTGCCGCTCGCAGCGGACGTTTGGTGAGGACCTGGTAGGTGTGGTGCGGGGTCTCGGCCATCGTCGCGAACACCCGCGAGATGAACGCCGCCGGCACTTTCCCGTGGAACAGGTCGCTCATCGAGTTGACGAACACGAGCCGCGGCTTCCTCCATCGGCGAGGAAGATCCAACAGGTCGTTGTGTACGTTGACGGCGAAGCCCTCCCCTGAAGTGCGCGGGTCGCCGTCTTCCTGATAGCGGGCGTTGCCGGCGGCTTTGAGGCGCCTCGCCATGGTCAGCGCGTAGCAGTTGTCGCAACCTGGGCTGATGCGGTCGCATCCGGTGACCGGATTCCAAGTTGTCTCTGTCCACTCGATGCCACTGGTCTGCGCCATGTGGATCATCCCCCTCGATCAGAGCCGGGCAGTTTTATGGTACGGACGTTCTAAGGCCAATGATCGCGCGGAGGTCCGACATGCGAACCGGCCAGGACAGCTTGCCACTCGGCCGTACATGCGCGGTGCCCGGTCCGACCGGAGGCACGTCAGCGAAGACCGCGAGCGTCCAATGCCGCCAGGAAGTTGCGCTTGCGGCGGTGCTCCGCCCGGATCTCGTTGACGTAGAGGGTGCCGGTCCCCTTGCCTTCGTGTCGGTCGAGGCATTCAGCCGCGAGGGCGACCAGTTCTGCGGCGGCCTCGTAGGAGTGCTTGTTCATCTGTCTGATCAGGGACACGGCTCGGTCCTGGAAGACCTCACCTGCCGCCTCAGGGTCCTCAAAACGGTAGCGTTTCGCGACTTTGACGCGCATTTCAGGCAGCACGTGGTGCCTCTCTGCGGCCTACCACGATTCGGCGACGCGGTCTTGCTGGAGCAGGATCTCGGCCAGATCGTCGGCGAGGCCGATCCGAGGCATGGGGCTCTCGAGCAGGTCGCGCAGTTTCGTGACGGCCCATTCGAGGAGTTCGGATTCGTCAAGGGCAGCAAGGGCTTCGTAGGTATGGAGACCGGGATCGCGCCCGAAGCGGTCGCGGTGGAGCGCGACGAGCGATTCGCGGTCCCCGGCGGAGGTGTAGTGCTCGGCGAGGAAGTCGACCAGGCGCTGGTCCTGCCGTCCCGCGCGGAGCGCTTCGCGGGCTTTCTCCACCGCCTCTGGACGCCTGCCCATGCGGTCGAGCTGTTCCACCAGGGGCCAGGCATTGCCGTGCTCGGCTGCGGACTTGGCGTGCGTCTCCAGGAGTAGATCGTCGTCGCCGACGCATTCGGCGTAACTGATCAGCAGGTAACGGGATGTCCACGACTCGGCCCACTTCGGGCGGGAGCGCAGGATCGAGCCGTAGTGGGAGAGGCCCGAGTCGCCGAGCACCGCTACGTAGTCAGCGATGCCCAGTTCCGGCATGGTGTTGTCGTCGAGTTGGTGGGCGGCGATCCACTCGGCGGTCTTGATCGGGTCGACTTCAGCTGCGGCGCAGGCGTCGAGGTGCGCGGCCGCGAGTTCGGCCGCCGCCGCGCCGACCCGGTACTCGACCTCGGCCCGCTCCCAGTTCTGGCGGACTCTGTCGATCGCATGGCGGGCCAGATCTACCGCGTCGGCGGGCCGACCGTCCGCGAGGAGGGCTCTGACGTGCGCCGCGTAGTCGGCGACGGCCTCGGCGTAGTGCTCGTGCTCGTCGTAGTCGAGGTGGTAGTTGTCGTTGAGGACGAGCGCGTCGTCCACGGCTTTCAGGAGGCTGTCGACTGACGCTCCGCTACGGGCGTAAGTGAACGCGGCGCGCCGTTCCAGGCGCTCGCGCAGGCCCGAGTCCGGTTCGGCCGCTTCGAGAAGCAGCTCGACGAGTTCGCTCCGGTCGAGGGATTCGAGGTGCGAGCGGAGGTCGGCGGGCTCGGGGATGTCGCCGCCGTGTTCGAGCTCGTAGAGGTAGACGACGCCGACCGCGACGCAGTGCTTGCAGAAGTTCCCATCCTCACTCCACGGGCAGTCACACCAGCCTTCGACGCCTTTCCGTTTCAGGCGCAAGCTGACTCGGTAGCGATCGGTGCCCTGGACGTCGGCCTGGATCTCGGTCTTGGACGCAGTCAGGCGCGTGACCGCGTCGACGTATCCCAGGCCGCGGTCGTAGGATTTCGGGCCCGCCGGTTCAGCCAGGTCATCCAGAGAGAACGGGATCTTCACCAGAAAAGTCTAAGTTCCGGCATGCCTGGAAGCGAAGCGACACAACTGGATCGAGCGAATGTCGGAAATGCGACACGAAGCCGTACGCCTGGCGCAGGTGAGTTGATCTTGTAGCGAATCACTCACGATGTCTACAATTTCCTGTCATGACGGATCTAGAGGAAGACCTCCCTCCCGGGCCGCCCCCGCTAATGGAACTCGCGCGCCAACTCGCCGCCGAGCGGACCAGGCACCGTCAGCGACTGCCGAAGGGCTACAACAAGAACGAGATCCCCCGAGACATCTGCTCCACGAAGACCCTGGGCCGCTTGGAGTCCGGCCGGTATCGTGGAGTCAATCTTGGGACGGTCCTCAATCTGCTGCGGTTCTACCGCACGCCGCCCGAGCAGACCGACCATATTGCGCGACTTGCCGAGGCGTCCAAGGCGCACGACTGGTGTGTCCATTACGCCACCGTTCTCGAAGACCGGAACTGGTTCTACCAGCAATGCGAGGACAGCGCCAGTTACATGTTGTTCCACTCTTTCTCGGTGTTCCCGTCGCTCATCCAGGGCCGGGCCTACTACCGGATGCTGCGGGACACCACCCGGATCGGAATCGAGGGCGAGTTCGACTGGGAGGAAGGCGAGGAATTCCGTCTGGATCGCCGCGAGCGCTGGATTGCATCCGAGCGTCCGGCCCAGATCCTCATCGGCGAAGTGGCGCTCCGCATCGACCTCGGCCCGAGGAAGGACGCGATCCTGGCTGACCTGCGCGAGGTTGCGGCGTTGTCGTTCGCCGATGTGCGGGTCATCCCGTACAGCGCTGGTCGCTACGAGTTCCAGCCCTGGGCGCTCAACCTGCTCGAATACGATGATGGGGAAGAGACCGTGATCAACGTCGAGTCGCCCCGGGGAGCTGGCTTCATTCCGGCCGACTCATCTCGAGGTAAGTTCTTCACCGGTGCAGCCAAGCTGGCATCGGGTATGTCGATCGCATGGGAGGACTTCCAACAGTGAGCAGTACAGGACCCTGGCGTAAGTCGAGCCGCAGCGGTCAAGGCCAGGACAACAACTGTGTCGAGGTTCGCCTCGACGCCGGCACCCCCCAGGTCTCGGACAGCAAGCTGACCGACGACCGCCCCATCCTCACCGTCACCACCGGGACCTACAACGGACTGCTGGCCTGGGTGAAGGACCACGGCCGCAGCTAGGCCATGCCGAGGTCCGGTGTGGAGGGCAACGGGCCGCGCAACCAATCAAAGACGACAGCGGCGGGCCCCGGCCTGCCGCTCGTCGTTTCCAAAGGCCGCAAGGGAATCGCATGAGAGAGCACCCGCTGAAAGGCGAATTCGACACCGCCGCCGCCCGCTGGGCGCGCCCGGACGCTGACGACGGAACCCCCGGCGAACTCGAGATCGGCTTCGCCGACAACGGACTGGTCGCCATCCGTCGCTGCGACGACCCTGAAGGCACGGTCCTGATCTACACCCCGGAGGAATGGGAAGCGTTCGTGGGCGGCGTCCGCGACGGCGAACTCGATCTCTCCGTCCTGATCGAAGACGCCCGCAACGCCAAGGACTCCGACAGCGCGTAATCCCACCGGGACGGGACACCAAACCGCTCAATTTTGTCCCCTCCCGCTGCCCGATCCCCGATGCGCTCCAAGTGTCTCGGCATAATCGCAGGCCAGATCCAATTCTTGCCTCTACGTTTGACCTGCTCATAGGCTTGCTCTAACACTTCGCCGCTCCAGCGCGAAGTCCTGAAGCGACTGACACTCGGTCGTGCGGGGAGGGCAAAGCATGAGCCGACGACAGCGTCCGCCGCTCGAACCCGGCCGGGTCTACGGCGAGTTCCGCAACGCGAACGGCACCGCCTTCGTGCTCCGTGCCGCCCAGGGCGGCAGGCGGATGGACCTGTGCCTCCACCACGACGAGGGCCCGCGAATCGCCGCCGTCTGCAACCCGGCCGACCCTTCCGAGCGGTTTATCCGGTGGCAGGGCCGCCTCTGGTCCTCGAACCCCGCGCCCTGGAAGCAGGAGATCAAGCGGCTGACCTTCGCGGTGATCGACACGGCCCTCAAGGCCTCGAATGATGCCGAGGCCATGCCATGAATGGTTCCAAGCTACCGGCGCGCAACATATTCACGTCGCCGAGAACAGTCGGCCATGCCGCTGTCCTCTTCCACGAACTTGATTCCGACACCGTCGGTGAGCGGGGCAAGGTGGGGCCCCGCTGACCCGTCACGGTGTCCTGCTGCCTCTGCCCGGCCGCGATCACTCTTTCCGCCTCCGGGTACGGAGAGATGGCGCGCCGGGCAGAGGCAGTCGGGTGGCATTACACACCGGGGCTTCACCTCCACGAACGCGCCTGGTGTCCGCGATGCCGCGCGAACGCCGGGAGGGCCGTCGTCTGAACGCTCGACAAGGCCGCCTCCCGGCGGGGCCGACCGCCGCGCCGCTGATCCCGCGCGGCGGTCGGTCCGATTCCGCCGTAGTTCCTCTCGGGTCCTTCGTCCTCGATGACAGGAGGATCAAGCTCGTGTGGCTGACGCTCTCTGACTCGGTCCTGGTCGACTTCGCCGACATCGAGCCGAAGCGCATCGGCACGGTCGTGATGCGGCCGTGCGGGCCAGGCTTCGTCGCGCAGCCGGGCCACCTCGACTGGCTCCGCTACGAAGAGCGTGAGGCGCGTTTGCTGGGGGCAGTGGTCCGCCTTTACCCCGCAAGGGAATCGGCGGACCCGTCCTCGCCGCCTCACTCCTCCGGGACGCTCAGGTTGTCCCGCATGCCTTCTGCCCAGTGGCGCATCTCGTGACCAGGCGGGTAGACGAATACGGCGTCATGCGCGAACGACTCGACCGAGGAGGACGCCTCGGCACCGCGTCCCTCGGCCGCGAGGAGGGCGATCACGGCCCGGCGGATCTCCATCGCGCGTTCGCTCGTGTCCCCGCCTGTGCCGCGCTCCTCGTCCAGCAGCGCGCCGAACTCGCGAAGTGCCACCGTCCCTTGGCCGAGCGCGGCCCGACAGTGAGCCGCCTGGAGCCGACATTCGGAGGCGAGACGCTTCGGATCGGGCCCGGAACCGAAAACGTCGGCCAGGGAGACGAACTCCCGCAATGCGGTGCCGTGATCTTCGGCGAGATACAGGACGGCCGCGTGCTCCATGCGCAGGTCCAGCACGCGTGGATGCGCTGCGCCGACAGCCGCCGTCGCCGCTGCGATCGCTTTGCCGAGCACGGACGCCGCCTGATCGAAGCGCCCGTCGTCGAGCAGTCCGAACATGTGCTCACGTGCCAACTCGACGCTTCGCGACAGCACAGTGGGAAGATCGGCCGGCTTCTCGGGCCGCGCATTTTCGCGGCGGCGCACCGTCGGCTCGGGAGCCTTCGGCGCGTACGGCATCCGGAAGACCCTGGTCGGGTCCGCCGCCCGGTCAAGCCCGGAAGGCGGTTCGGTCGCGGCGGCACCGGATGCGGGCAGGAATCCCAGCAGTCGCTCGTAGACCTCGGTCGCGTTCTCCGGCCGCCGCTCAGGATGCTTTGCCAGCAGCTTTGCGACGAGTGCCGACAATGCCTCCGGCGTTCCGAGGCGGACCACCGTCAGTGGCTCAGGGACGGTGAACTCGTGGTGGTGGAGCTGGCGCGCCTCGATCGGCTCGGCGAACACCGGGCGACCCGCGAGCAGCTCGAAGGCGATGCAGCCCAAGGCGTACAAGTCGGTCTTCGGGCTGATCTGCCCGCCGCGGATCTGCTCCGGGGCCATGTACATGCAGGTCCCTATGAGCTGGCCGGTTCGGGTCAGCTTCATGCGGTCTCCGAGGAGTGCCGCGATCCCGAAGTCGAGCACCTTCACCGTCCCGTCACCGGCCAGGAGCACGTTGTCCGGCTTGAGGTCCCGGTGCACCACTGAGGCGGCGTGAGCGTGCGAGAGCACCGTGGCGATCTGCGCGCAGATCGCCGCCGCCCACTCGATGGGCAGGCCGCCGCTCGCGGCGGTATAGGCGGTGAGCGGCACGCCATCCACCAGCTCCATCACCAGGTACATGCGGCCCGCCCCGGTGTCCAGGTCGGCGTCGAAGACCTGCGGCACACCAGGATGGCGCAGCCGCGCCGTCACACGGGCCTCCCGCTGGAACCGGGCCACCGCTTCGGGCTCGTCGTCCCCGGCGGCCAGCGGCGGGATGAGCTTGACGGCGATCGGCCGGTCGAGGACCATGTCCCAGCCCGACCACACCTCGCCCATGCCGCCGCGCCCGATCAGCTCGTCGAGCTCGTATCGCTTCCCGATGACCCTAGCCAAGACTGCTCCCTTCGGCAATTAAGCCATTGTGGAGTAGAAGTCGCTTCCCGTCCAGCTCAGTCACGAGTCGGCACCCCGTTGGTGCGCCGCAGGATCCGCCAAGCGGCCCGCGCGCCCTCGCGGTGGAACTCCTGCCGGAACCGGGGGTCAGAGCTGTCGAAGTAGCGGTCGCTCAAGTCCTGCGCGGTCTCGAAGTGGTTGATCATGTTCCGCTCGAAGACCTCTTCGAACTTCTCCTGGAAGTTCTCGACGTCGTCATTGGCGGCGGCCGCCATCTGCAGGCCCGGGTCGGCCAGCGAGGCCTCCCAGGCCGGGCGGAAATCCTCCTCGGTGAAGCTGGTGCCCCACTTGGCGTTGAACTTCTCGACGACGTCCTGGAGCGGAGTCCGCTCCTCCTCGTCGCGGGGCCGGCCGGTGCCGTCCCCGAACCCGGGCAGGACCACCGCGCCCCCGGGCGCGAGTCGCAGGTCGTGCTCGCCGGACCGCTCGATCCGCAGGTGGCTCAAGTCCACGTCCCCGACGTCCACGCCGTCGCCGGTGCCCTGCGGCAGCAGCTTCAGCAGGAACCTGCCGTAGATGTAGAGCGCTTCCAGATCGGCATCGGCGTAGGTGATGATCGACGAGAGGAACCCGTACTTGCGCACGTAGCCCTTCAGATCCGCCCGGAAGTTCTCAGCGAGCTCGATCGACTCGTCATCGCCCGCAAGGAGTTCAGTGAACCGGTCGACCGCCGGCCCCAACCTCCGGTACAGCTCGGCGTGTAGCTCAGCGCGCTTCACCTGCGAACCGGCGGCCCGGTCCTCGGCGTCGAGCCACGCGGCCGCGAAGGACCGAATCTCGTCTTCGAACAGCAGCCCGGGGGCCATCACCTGGCTCTGGGCGACATACAGCAGGTTCGGATCGCTCGGCAGCGCCTCCGCCTGCTCGAAGAAGGGCCGGAACGACTCCTGGATCTCCTCGGTCTTGTTCACGAAGTCCAGCACCGCGAGATCGGACTGCGACTTGCGCGCGGCGGTGCGGTTGAGGCGCGAGAGCGTCTGCACCGCAGCGATGCCGTTCAGCCTCTTCAGCACATACATCGTCGTCAGCAGCGGCTGGTCGAAACCGGTCTGGTACTTGTCGGCCACCACCAGGATCCGGAACTCCTGCTTGCCCTTCGCGCCTGCCTTGACCGCCTTGTCGTCGGCGCGCGTGTACGCGAACTTCTCGGGCAGCTGGGACTCGGGAAGGCCGCCGTTCTCCTTCGACTCGGTGACCTCCTCGCCATCGAAATCGAGCGAGCCCGAGAACGCGGTCAGTACCCCGATGCCCTGATAGCGAGGGTCGTCGGAGCGAGCAGCCAAGTACTTCTTGATCTCTCTCGCGGTCTGCACCGCCGAATACCGCGACGAGGTCACCACCATCGCCTTCGCCCGGCCCCCGAGCCTGCCCCGGGTGTGGGCGACGAACTGCTCCACGATCACCATCGACTGCTGGTACGCCGTCGCCTCGTGCATGAACGCGATCCGCGCCAGCATCGCGTTCGCCTTCGTCGGGTCGACCTCCCGGTTGTCGGGGTTCTGGTTCACCAGCTTAAAGAACGTGTCGTAAGTGACGTAGTTGGCGAGCGGGTCGAGGATGAACCCCTCTTCGATGGCCTGGCGCATCGAGTAGGCGTGGAACGGCACGTAGTGCTCCTCGGCGGCGTCGAGGGTGCCGAAGTCCTCCAGGGTCTTCGCCTTCGGCGTCGCCGTGAACGCGAAGTACGACAGGTTCGGTGCCTTCTGTCGGCGCTCGGCTTTGCGGCGCAGACGATCGTCCAGATCCACAGGGGCGGACTCGGCTCCGGTGCCGTCGTCGTCGGCGTCGAGTCCGAGATCGCGGAGAGCGTCCTTGACCGCGTCGGCCGCCTGACCGGACTGCGAGGAGTGCGCCTCGTCGATGACGATCGCGAAGCGCTTCCCGTGGATTTCGGTCGGGTTCCGCTTGAGGTAGTCGAGCAGCGCAGGGAACGACTGGAGCGTGACCGTCACGATCTTGCCCTGGCTGGAGGCGAGCGCCCTGGCGAGAGCCTCGGACTTCGAGCCGCCCTTGTCGTCGACCGCGACGACGAGGCCGTTGGTGCGCTCGAATGCCGCGACGTTCTTGCGCAGCTGGGCGTCGAGGTTGCGCCGGTCGGTGATGACGATCGTCTTGTCGAACACCGGCCGGCCCGGCTCCACACCGCGCGCGAGCGCTTCGGGGTCGATCTCGGCGGGGTCGGCCGAGGTGTGCAGATCGGACAGCCGGTGGGCCAGCCATGAAATGGTGTTCGACTTCCCGGAACCGGCGGAGGCCATGACGAGGTAGTCCTCGCCGGGGCCGTGGAAGCGGGCGTGCGCGGCGAGCTTGCGGACGGCGTCCCACTGGTGGAAGCGAGGGAAGATCGTGGTGCGGCTGGACTTGTCCTTGAGCTCGATCACGTAGCGGTGCAGCAGTTCCAGCCAGTTGTCGGGCGCCCAGACCTCTTCCCAGAGATAGGCGGTGGCGTGCGCGCCAGGCCTGGTCGGGGCCGGGTTCCCGGCCCCGCCGCTGCTGCCGGGTCCATTGGAGCCGGTGTTGAACGGGAGGAAGAACGTCTTCCGACCGCGCAGCTTCGTCGTGACGAACACCAGATGCGGATCGACCGCGAAGTTCGCGACCGACCGGTGGGTGAAGATCAGCTCGGTCGGGTCGCGCTCCTCGCGGTACTGCTGCTTCGCGTGCTCGACGTTCTGTCCGGTGAGCGGGTTTTTCAACTCGGCTGTGGCGACCGGGATGCCATTGATGAAGAGTGTGAGGTCGAGTCGGTAGTCCTTATTCGCCTGTTTGAAGGCGTACTTCAGCTCGCGGAAGACCGTGAGCCGGTTGGCCCGGTACGGATCGAGGTCGGCGTCCTCGGTGATGAGGTTCGGCTTGAACTCGGCGAGCCGGAACAGGCAGCCGTGGTCCTTCACGCCGTCGCGCAGGACCTTGAGCACGCCGTCGGTGTTGATCGCGTTGTGGACGCGGCGGAGAAACCCGAGCTGCGCGGCGCCAGCGTCGCCGCCATAGGCGTGTTCGACCAGCCTGTTCCACTGCTCGATCTGCGTCGCCCCGATGAAGGTGAAGAGCTCGTGCTGCTCAAGTGCGAACTCGGGCAGGTACCCGGCCCCCTTGGACTCGGTCCACCCGCGCGCGGTCATGGAGGCGACAATCGCGTCGCCGAAGGTCTGCTCATCGTGTGCGGGCATTGTGGAGGTCCCTTCAAGAGGTGGGGGAGGGGAGATTCGTCATCTTCTGGAAGTCGGTGCAGAACTTTCGGAACGACCTGGATTTCTCGTAAGCCGCATCGATGTCGAAGGCGCTCGCGAGCTGCTTCTGGTGAACGGTCTCCTTGTACGGCTTGCCCTTCGGCATCCGATCGGTGAGCCAGCCTTTTGCATCCTGAGGAGTGTCATCGGGGTTCGAGGGACCTTCGAGATCGCTTGCGAGGCCGCACAGACCGCTGAGCGAGTCAGCGGCGGCGAGGAACCACGACTCGAACTCCCGGCTTGCGATGACAGCGAAGAAGGGGACATCGCCGCGTATCTCGGCGGCCATCTGTCGGAGTCGCGCTCCCATCTTGGGCGGACACCGCTCATCATCGGCATCGACTAGGAGCAGTACGGCCGAAGGCTTCGGCTGCTTCGACAAGACCTTGCTGAGTGCGATCCGAAGGCCAGATTCCTTCAAGAGCTTGTCGCGGCCTTCCCGAAAGGGCTCATGGAAGTGAACATACTGGTCAGGGGCGTATTCCAGGCGGAGCCGATGAAGCAGAGTCGGGAGCGCCTTGACTTCACCGTGGCTTTCCACGATCGAGGCGATCACGGGATAGCTCATGCTTCACCACCATGACCGGAGTTCTCATCGGGTCGGACTGGCCCCATGACACCCATACGCATGAGTTCGGTTAGGCTCGCGACCTTGTCGCGGTGGAGCGCGAGGGTGACCTCGTTCAACGGTGTGATCACCGTTTCGCCATCGACGTTCTCGACCGCGAGAATGTGCTCTGGCTTGGCGGCCTTGTTGTCCAACAGGTCTGGGCTTTGTGTGGTGACGAGGACCTGAGCCATGTGCGACGAGCTGTCCAGCACCTCGAACAGAACGCCGAGCTTCGGCGGGTGTAGGGCCTTCTCCGGCTCCTCGATGGCCAGGAACTTGATGTGCCCCTGCTGAACGCACCACTGGTTGAGAGCGGCGAGGATTCCGGCAAGCCGAAGGGTTCCTTCTGAGAGTGAGGTGCTCCTGAACACCTCGACAACGGGCTCGTCGCTGCCTGAGCCTTCCACTCGGAACCGGCCTTCGATCTCCGAGTAGTCACCCTGGCGCTTTTGGTCGATGCCGAGTGCGTTCGGAATCATGATCGAGAGATAGTCGTCGATCTCGGCCTTAACCTCGGGGTAGCCCTCAGCAAGTCGCCCGAGCACGTGCCCGAGATGCTCGCCCTTTTCGCCGAGCGCATCGCAGCGCTCCTGGGGCAGCGAGAGGTCGGTCTCACGGAGGACCTCCGAGTCGAGATCGTAGAAGTGTGCGCAGGACACCATATCCTTCAAATCAGGGGTATCAATGTTCTCCAAGTACCCATGCAGGTGGGGGCCGGGTCCCAATGGTTCACCGAATACCAGGAAGTTCCGCGCGGCCCTGGGTTCGGCGGCGAACCCAAAGGTTGCATCCCCCCAGTCTCCTCTCGCGTCCATAATTTCCTCGTACAGTTTCGGACGTCCTGCGCGGTCGCGCCCGACCGTCAAGGTGTATCGCGCCGCGGTGCCGTCCGGGACATTGCGATGGAAGCGGCGGAACATAAGCTCGATCTGGAACGAGTCGGCAACCTGGTTACCGGACCGGTACAGCAGGGCATCGATACCACCAAGCTTCTGCACCCGGTCCCGCAACGGGTCAGCGCTCAAAGCAAACGCGATCGCCTTGAGGAAGTTGGACTTCCCGGCGGCATTCGGCCCAGTAAGGATCGTCAACCAGCCAAGCTCCACCTCGCATTCCCGGATCGAGGCGAAGTTCTCGACCTTGACATGCGTGATGAAAATCCGCGAGTTGAACGGGTTAGGATCCTCCATTACACCCCCGCCCTGAAGCACTCGAAACATCAAACTGCCCGGTAACAGCAGCGGTAATCAACGCCTGCCGCCGCTCCGCAAGGAGTTCCCGCTGGCGTTGGATCGCATCGACAGCGGAATCGATATCGGCGTTCGTGGATCGGATGCTTTCTACGATTTGCTTCTGTTCGCTTCGTGATGGAAACGGAATTCGCAGCATTTGAAGATCAGGCACATAGATGGTCTTGTGCGTAGAGCCCATCGCGAGTCGCCCCAGCAAATCCTGGCGCATTGCTCGAAGACACCACAGGAGATAGGCTGGAAGCAGTGGGAATTCGCAGGTCCAGGTTACGAAGTCCTGGCTTGTCGCCATGTCGCGACCCATGATGCCTGAATATCCTGCGGATGCGGTTCGGGAAAGGAAGACCGTCCCCTTCGGATGAATTTCTGCTGCGGAGTTGGCAAGCCCGACTTCACTGATGCATTCGCGCGTTTCATGCAGCTCTTCAATGCGATCGTTGCGCAGCTGCTTTACTTCGCCGGTAGTAATCCAGGGAATGGTGCAGTCCTGCCACCACTCAGGGTGAGTCCGGCTAGGAGTGTGACCGCTTCCCATTCGTGAAACCAGGCCCAGTCTGATCTCATTCCAGTGACTCGGAATGGTTTGGAGCCACATCAGACTTGATTCTTTGCGATCGATGAACTCCTGCCCAGCGACAGCATGAGTTACTCCAGCGGCCCGTCGTTCAAAGAGTGCGGTGAGCAGTTGTTCCTGAGCCTTCACCATTGAGTCGATTCGAATGGTTTCGGTGTCCAGGAAGTCGGCGATCCGTCGCTGCTCGTCCAATTCAAGACAGCGAATAGGGAAATCGCGAACGAAATCATCCGGAACTCGTTGTTGACCTGCTACGCCGAACATTTCAGCCTTGCCGAGATTCAGGAAATCATGAGTACTGATGCTATAGAGCAAGAACCGTGCATCGATCAATGATCCAGGGCGAAGGATATGGAGCTCGGTGGTTCCTGTTCCCACGCCACCGAGCAATCCTGTCGCAATGACTGATCGGCTAGCCTCAAAAGTCGGAGTAATCTTCGGCAGCAGGATATCGCCTTCCTGGAACCGTGTATAACCGACCGCAACTTGATTTTTCGGTTTGCGAGCCGAGGTATCGAATCTGCTTCCGGGCCAAATGTTCTCCATTGGCAGGAAGGCAACCTCGGAATTCGAATCGACTGCATCGAACGCCGGGCTCGGGGGGTTGACTTCCGCTAGGAAACGCAATCGCTTGAACATCAAGATGCCACCTTGCCCAGGAGGTCTTGGATCTGGGCTTCCAAGGCCTTCAGTTCGGCGTCGATTTCTTCTAGTGGTCTCGGAGGCTGGTAAGTGTAGAAGTGCCTGGTGAAGGGGATTTCGTAGCCGATCTTCGTCTTCTCGTGGTCGATCCAGGCGTCGGGGACATGCGGCAGGACCTCTCGTTTGAGGTAGTCCTCGACATCCTCTTCCAGGGGCACATTCTCGAAGTCGCGCAGCTGCGGGTCGGGCTCGGGTGCGCCCTTCTTGAGCTGGACTTCTCCTTCGGGGTCTCTCACCCCGACAGTGTCGCGCAGCGTCTTGGCGAACGGGGTGCCTTTCGGCCAGGTCAGGCCGGCCTCGACGACTGCTGCTTGCAGGGCGTCCGTCATGGCCGCCTTTGTGGCCCACTCGGAGCCCAGCAGCGGGCGCAATGCTTCGATGAATCGGGCACTACCCGGCATGTTCTGGACCGGCTTCGATACTTCCAGGGCCGCCAGGGTCTCGTCTGTCAGCTCGAAACGGAGCTTTAGCGGGCGTTCCACCGTGATGCGCTGGTAGCCGAAGTCCTCGTTCTCGAAGAGCTTCACCCGGCCGTGGTGTTCGTGCTGTTCATCCGAAGCCGCATACACCGCCTCGCCATACAGCTTCGTCAGCTCGCCGATCTGGTCGATCGAGACTTCTTTACGCTTGTCTCCCTTGGACTTGCGCATCTTGACCCAGAAGTCACGGGCGTCGAGCAGGAGCACCTTGCCCTCGTGCGCCTTGTCCTTGCGGTTCGTCACGATCCAGAAGTAGGTCGAAATGCCCGTGTTGTAGAATAGCTGATCTGGCAGCGCCACCACGGCTTCCAGCCAGTCGTTCTCGATAATCCACCTGCGGATGTTTGACTCGCCCGAGCCAGCCGCGCCCGTGAACAGCGGGGAGCCGTTGAAGACGACCGCGATGCGGCTGCCGCCCTTACCGTCTCGCACCGGCTTCATCTTCGATATCATGTGCTGGAGGAACAACAGCGATGCGTCGTTGATGCGAGGCAGGCCCGCGCCGAAGCGGCCCGATTCGCCGAGGTCCTTGTGCTCGCTCTCGACGTCCTTCTGGACCTTCTTCCACTCCACCCCGAACGGCGGGTTGGCCAGGATGTAGTCGAAGGTCTGGCCGTGGTGGGCGTCGTCGGAGAACGAGTTGCCCAGCGCGATGTTGCTCGGGTCCTGATCCTTGATCATCAAGTCAGACCGGCAGATCGCCCATGACTCGCCGTTCAGTTCCTGCCCGTACAGCTTCACCGTGGCCTGCGGGTTGTGCTCCATGATGAGGTCCTCTGCCGCCGAGAGGATGCCGCCCGTGCCGCACGCCGGGTCGAGGATGCGTCGCACGGTACCCGGCACCTGGAGGAGGTCCTTGTCCGGCGTGATCAGCAACTTGGCCATGAGCCTGACGATCTCGCGTGGCGTGAAGTGTTCGCCCGCGGTCTCGTTCGACTGCTCGGAGAAGCGCCGGATGAGCTCCTCGAACACGTCGCCCATGTCGTGGTTGGAGACCTCCTCGGGGCGCAGGTCCAGGTCCGAGAACTTCCCGCCCACCTCGTACAAGAGGTTGGCTTCATGGAGGCGAGCGACCTGCTCCGCGAACTTGTACTTCTCCAGGACCTCCCGCGCGCTGGGGGAGAAGGCCGCCACGTAGTTGTTGAGTTTGCGGGCGGCGTGCTCGGCGTCGTCGAGGATCGTCTTCAGGGTCAGCTTCGAGGTGTTGTAGAAGCGGTGACCGCTCGCCTTGCGCAGGAACGGGTCGAGGTCGAGGTCCTTGCCCTTGAACCGCTCGACCGTGGCCGAGACGTCATCGCGGGTCGGCTCCAACACGCACTCAAGGCGGCGCAGCACCGTGAACGGCAGGATCACACCGCCGTACTCCGACTGCTTGTAGTCGCCGCGCAGCAGGTCGGCCACCTGCCAGATGAAGCCGGCGAGCTTGTCGATTTTGCGGGTGCTCAAGTCACTGTCCTCCGGAAGGTCCGCCGTTGCGGACGGTAGCGGTGTCGGTCTCATTGTGTCGCGTCCGGCCCGATACGGGCGGAGCGGCTGGGGGTGGCGTGAACGCGCCGCCGGTGAGGGCGTCGAGGGCTCGCCGTTCGATGTCGGCGGTCTGCGCGGCGGCGGCCCGTGCCGCGCGGCGCAGGGCGTCGGCGTGTTTGAAGACTTCAGCATAGGCGCGCTGCTTCTCCAGCGGCACAAGCGGAATCAGGATGTTCCTCGGGTTCAAGCGGGGAAGGGTGCCACTCGTGGTCGCCGGTCGGCGTGACTCCTCCGAGCGCAGGAAACCGGCGAGGAACCACGGGTCGATCCGCGCCGGATCGGCCCTGACCACGAACCAGCGTGGGCGGAGCCGCACCGGTTCGTCGGCGACAACGGCGACCTGCTCGGGCTCGCGGACCACCTCGGGGAACACCAGGTCCCCAGGACGCAGTTCGATCGTCTCCGGCTCGTTTCCGGTCTTGACCTGGACGCGCAGGATCTCGACGGCGCCTCCGCGTTCGAGGTCGCCGAGTGCGGCGCGGCTCCAGGCGGGGGCATTGTCCGCAGGTCGCAGCGTGAAGGGTTCCTCGTGCTCGGAGAGGACGGTGACGGCGTCGCGGAGTCGCAGCCAGGCCACGCGGGCGGTTTGCTCGGACCATGCTGATGCTGCGGTGTCTCCGTGCGGCTGCCGCACCGGGGTAAGATCGACCCGCCCGTCGATCAAGTCGACGATCGGGACCACCTGGGCCGCTTCGGTGCCGGGGTCGTTCCCGTTGAAGTAGGCCGAGACCGCCTTGTGGACCTTCGCTGCCAGATCAGCGCCGTGGGTTCGCGTTTCGTACCCGAGCAGTCGCATGGCGTCGAGGAGGAGCACTGAAGCCGCACCGTCCTCGTTGCGGGGCTGCAATACCCAGACGTGTGTCTGCCCCAGGCCGGTTCCGGTTCCGACCGGGAAGGCAATGACGCATCGCAGCACGCCCCGCCTGATGAGTTCGCGGCGGATCATGGTGCGGCTGGCGTGCCAGGAGTTCACGGGAGGCAGCGCCAGGACTGCCCGTCCGTTCGGATTGAGCTGCGCGAGACTGTGCTGGATCCAGGCGAGTTCGGTGTCGGTCGGGTCCGGGATGCCGTAGGTCCAGCGGGGGTCCATCACCAGGTCGGCTGACCACCATGCGTGGCCTTCTCGCGGAATCACGGTGGCCACAGCGTCGAAGCCTGCGTCGGGTATGCGGCCGGAACGCAGTGCATGGTGCTCGGTGATGGAGACCTTCGTTCCCGGGGCCTCTTCTCGCAGCCGGGCCTTGCAAAGCGTTCGCTCGTCCGGGTCGTCCTCTTCCCCGGAGAGGCGTTCGATCCCCGCCAAGGAAGCTGCGGCTAGGACCGCGCCTGAGCCTGAGGCAGGGTCGAGCAGACTCGCGGGCTTGGCGCCACGGCCTGCGGAAGCCAGATCAACCAGGAGCCTCGCGAACCAAGGGGAGACACGGCGTCCGGTCCGGATGCGGCGGGACTCTGCACCTTGCAGGGCCTCAAGGGTTTCCACGGCGCTCGAAGCGGTGATGCTCTGCAATGCCGTGCGGGCCCGGTCGGGGTTGGCCGCCAACCAGTCGAGCGCGGACTGCTCGATGCCCGACTCCTCGCGCAGGTGCGCGGCGAGCGGCTTGTTCTGCAGCTCCCAGATCCGCTCCAACGCATCGCTGGGCATACCGGCAGCGGCCACCACCAGGGCGGTGAGCGGTGCGTATCCGGAGGCCGGATCCTCGCGGGTCCGCGCCGCCAGGGACAGCCGCTCGGTAGGGGTCAGGTTGTCGGTGCGGCCGCTGTTCTCCATCCACTTCAGTGCGTCCCGGAGTCGGAACAGCGGACTGGAGTCGGTGCCGGCGGCGGGTGCGGGGAAGTCGGCGTGCCGTCGGCGCCAGTTGCTGACGGTGCCGCGGGTGACGCCGACGAGGCGCGCGAACTCCGCGGCGGTCACCAGCTCCGGTGCCCTTGGTGCCTCGGTCATCTCGACCTCCGATCCGTTGGAGTCCGACAACCATAGCATGACGCAATCGAGTGACAACATCTGCTTTCGTTCATGTTATGGTTTCATGGGTCAGCTCGTGGAGTGGCGCTGTGGGGGCGCTCGCTGACGACTCGAACACCAAGGGATGGTGAAGGATGCGCATCGAGCACGTCCGAATCAGGAACTTCCGATGCATCGAAGACGTCGCGGTCGTCTTCGAGCCCGACATGACCGCGTTCATCGGCAGCAACAACGCCGGCAAGTCCACGATCCTCCGAGCGCTGCACTGGTTCTTCAACGGCCAGCCGACAGAGCTCGACCATGCCGACCGGCACTCCGGGGCCCGAGAACACGAACCGATCGAGGTCGAGGTGACCTTCAGGGCGCTGACCGACGATGACCGGGAGGCGTTCGGCGAGGACTTCGACCTCAAGGACACGGAGTCCGTCACCGTCCGCCGCTCCTGGACCGACGGCGAAGACGCCATGGCGGTCCGGCGCGAGTCCGTTCCAGAGTTCACCGCGATCCGGAACTTGACGACGCTGAAGGCGCGACGCGAGGCCTACGCGAAGCTTCGCGAGGACCGGCCTGAACTCCAGCTGCCCATCGCGGGCCCGGAAGCGGCCGTCAAAGCCGCCATGGCGGCCTGGGAGGCGGCGCACCCGGAGCGGCTGCGCGACGAGTACTTCAGCGTCAAGCCCCTCTTCGGGTTCAACTCCAGAAACCGCTTCTCCGGCCTCTTCGACTACGTGTTCGTCTCCGCCGACCTCCGCGCCTCCGAGGAAGCGGCCAACGGCCGGAAGACCCTCCTGACCCAGCTCCTCAACCGCTGCGTCGACCTGTCAGAAGCCGAAATCGAGAGCGAGGCGTACGCGCTGGAGGCCGCCGCGAAGCGCGAGGAGATCTTCCGCCGCCGCGCCGGAGCCCGCATGGCGGAGATCCAGTACGCGATGACCGAGGTGATCGCCGGGTACCTCCCCGAGTGCGAAGCGCGCCTCGACTTCCGCTGCGACCCCCCGCGCGAGGTCCGCCCCAGCGTCGAGATGTTTCTCAGCGAAGCGGGCGGCGACATCCCCATCCACCTCCAAGGCCACGGCGCGCAGCGCGCCGCCCTGATCGCGCTGGTGCTGTTCCTGGCGAGCGAGGTCGCCCGCACCGGCATCGGCGGCTCGCTGGTCCTGGCCATCGAGGAGCCGGAACTCAGTCAGCACCGAAGCCAAGAACGGGTCTTCGCCTGCAGGTTCCGGCAGCTCGCCGCCGATCTCGGCTCGCAGACGCAGGTCGTACTGGTGACCCACAGTCCCAACTTCATCGACCCCGAGCAGTTCCACCAACTGCGCCGCGTGGTGAGCGAACCCGCAGTGAAAGGCGGGCGTCGGATCGTCGGCGTCCGAAGCGCCGGGGCATTCGCTGTCAGCGACCAAGGGCCGCTGAAGGAGCATTCGATCCGCAAGGCCCTGGGAAAGATGAACCCGGGAGAGCTGTCCGAAGCGCTCTTCGAAAAGGCAGCGGTCGTGGTCGAGGGCGTGACCGAGAAAGCGATCCTTCGCGGCATCACCAGCCGGCCCGGGCAGCGCCCATTCGACGACGACGGCATCGCCGTCGTCATAGGCGGCAGCAAGACAGGCCTGCTCGCGCCCTATGCGTTGCTGAGGGCGCTTGGAATCCCTGCGCTCATCGTCTTCGACACCGACGGGGCCCGACTCGGCGGCGACGGTGTGCTGGCCGCCCCAAACGGCGCGGCTTCCGGGCAGACGCTGCGGCTGCTCCAGTACTTCGGTGTCCCTGAAACGGATTTCGCGATCGGTGAGGGTGCTCCCGGGCTCTACGCGCTCGAAGGCAAGCTTGAAACGGCGCTGGACCGAGACTGGCCCAAGTGGGAGCACACCAGGGCGACGGTGGTCCGAGAAGGGCGCGGCGCGAGCGGGAAGGACTTCATCGCGTACGAGATCGCCGCCCGGGAGTGCCCGTCCGATCCGACCGGGCAGCTCGCCGAGATCGTCGAGCTCGCACGGAAGCTTCGTTAGGGCCCGGCCCGAGCCAACGATGTGTAGTCGGCTCGCCTCCCAGCGTTCGGAGGCGAGCCGAGCACCTATTAAGATCGAACCACCCTTGACACTCATCGGATCCTGAATATGACGCACCCTTCCCGCATCAAGCGGTCCCCTCGCGCTTTCACGTTCCTGCGCGCGCTCATCAGCCGCTTGCTCGGTCGCCGGACCCCGCACGGCACCCGGGTCGAGTCGCAAGCCGACCCCGCCCTTCCTCGTGTACCTGAACGCGTCTGGGCGACCCCTTCGTCTGAGACACCGGGCGTTCCGGTGGCGACGGTGCCCGCCAATGCGTCTACCGTGTCGTTGCCCGAGCCCGAGCCCGAGCCCGAGCCCGAGCCCGAGCCCGAGCCCGAGCCCGAGCCCGAGCCCGAGCCCGAGCCCGAGCCCGAACCCGAACCCGAACCCGAACCGGAGTCTGTCCCACGGCCTCCCGCGCTGGCCCCACCGCAGGAGCCACTGCCGGACCCCGACCCGGAGCCTCTCGAACCCGAGCTGGCGGCGCCAGAACCCGAAGCCGCGCTAGACCCGCATCGAACCGTCGACGCCGAGCCGCAACTCCTCCTGGACACGGCAGCAGGCGTCCTCGCAATCGAACTCCCGTCGATTCCAGCGCCCTTCGGCGCGGCGGAGTGGCATCTCCGATCAGGCGACCGGGATTCGATACTGACCGCAGCCGACGACTGGTCCGAAACGACCTCGGAGCGAACGCTCTGGAAGATCGGCGAACCTGTCGCGGCCGTGACGGTAGCACTCGCCGGGACCGCGTTCCGAACCGAAATCCGCGTCGTCGACGCCGACACCCCGCTCATCGCCTTCACCGAGAAGGGCAGGCACCTGCCGCCCGACCGGATCCGCGACGGGCGCATGTGGCTCGTCCACCCGGACCTGAACGAGCTGAGCACCGACGGTGAACTCACCGACATAGCCGAGATCACGCCCGGCCCGCACGCCTGGGCGGCATGGCGCATCCGCCTGGTGGAACTGCGCGATGCGACCCGTCTGGGGCTGCGTGACGGCACCGGTGGACTGCGTGTCACCGGAGCGGCCGCCACCGCCCGCCTGGTCTGCGGCGACCCGATCCCCGCCATCCTCACTGAGCAAGGCGAAGCGGTGTACAGCGAACCGCCGACCGTGACTCTGCCGCCGGAAGCCGACGTCCTCGGTGACTGGACCATCGAAGTCCGCTCCCTCACGGACACCGGATCGCAGCCGCGCGGCACCGCGTTCCCCGCACGGATGTGGGCAGGATTCGAAAGGCCGCTCCTCGGTCGCTACGCCGTCGCAGTCCGAGGCCCGCGGGGCCGCGGTTTCCACGAGCGGGTGGTCGCCGTCGCCGAAGGCGTGACCGCGGTCCTCTCCACGACCCTGCGCCGGATCGATAAAGCCGGGCTCGAACCCGCCGCGGTCCGCCTGGGATACCCCGTCGGCGTCTCCGTGGCAGGGGGCGGCCGCATCGACATCGGCCCCGAGGACACCACCCGAAATACGCGGCTGCGCCGAAGCGTCGACGAGTTCACGGTCAAGATCGCCGTTCCCCATGTCTCCTATTCGGTCACGCACCCCGCGATCAACCCTGTCATGTGCCACCGCGAATCCTCGATGCGGACCGAGGACCTCCTCGACCATGCCGCGACCCTGCGCATCCACGTCCCCGGTGCCGAATCGCCTGGGGAACTCGTGCTCATCAGCGGGACGGAGGTCGTCCACGAGACCGGCCCGATCCGCCCTCGTGGTGGCGCCTACGCCATCGACCTCTCCGTCTTCAACGACACGCTGCGGGCGGTCGAGCACGCAATGCTGGTCTTCAAAGACGCTGACGGACACCCGTCTAGGATGCTCGTCTGCAAGGGGCCGAAGCGCATTGTCGACACCGGTGCCCTCCCCGCCGATACCGCAGGGCACTGGTCATCTCCAGATGCGATAGCCACCGAGATCGACCAGCTCGGGATCGAACTCCCCCAAGAGCTCCATTCCTGGCTCGTCGCAGACGACCACGAGGAGACCCCTGAACCGAAGACCGAACCTGCGGAGCCCCCGAACGAGCCGCCGTCCGCTCCAGAACCGGAGCAGTTGCCCGAGCTGGCGGACGAACCGGCGGCGGCAGCGAATCTCGTCGAAACTTGGCTCGCGTCGGTCCGCTCCCAGCACGGAGCGATCCGCGACTTCCTGCCGTTCTGGAACGCGCTCGCCAGCGACCTGGAGCACGGGTACCCAGGCGTCGAGCACGCGCCGACCGTCAGAGCCCTGGCGCTAGAGCAAGTCGAAGCAGCCATCGACGACCTGGTCGACACCGACCTCGACGCAGACGCCCACATCCGGGTACTGGTCGCCACCGGGTTCGCCGCGCTTCACCTGCCCTACCGCAGGGGTGTGGCCGAGCGGCTCTGGCACCACGCCCCCGCGACAGCGGTCCTCATCGACGACCTCCAAGGCCCGACCGGCCGCAAACACGCCGCGATCCCGCGCGCGGTGTGCGGCGAGGACTTCGACACCGTCTACAACAATCCGGCCCATGACCCGCAAGCCGACGTCGGCAAGCTCGGCCCCGCCAGCGATCAGCTTGCCGCCCTCGACCCGCATGCCCTCGACGACTTCGGTGCACTGACCTGCGACACCGGTTCGCTTATGAGCAAAGAGAACCGTGAAGCCGCCGCGCGCCAACTCGCTTCCCGACACCGCGACTCCCCGCTCGCCAAAGCTGCCGAACCCGCCGAGGACATCATCGCCGCCGTCAACGCGCAGCTCGACGGCTACCTCCGAAGGCATCTCGCGCAACGCGCCCACCCGCGCCCCACCGAACCATGGCACCGCCTCGCGCACCTGTCCACCGCGCTCGCCCTCGCCGCCCGCCGAGCCGCCCGCGGTGACGAGTCCTGCCAGCACCTGATCGAAGAACACCACCTCACCTGGACCTACCTGGCATGCGGCGCACCGCGCCTCGTGACCCTCGACCTCGTCATCGCCGAACTCCTCATGACCGGAACAGGAATCGAATAGTGCTCGACCCCATCGCCACGAGCGCCAAGCTCGACGCCGTGTACCGCCGCTACCTCGCCTCGCTTCTGCCGGTCCGGGACCCGCTCATCAGAGAGAACCTCCTGGCCGCCATCGGGCAGACGGAGCTCACCAAAGGCCCCCTGCTCGAAGCCACGCCCCCGTACCAGATCGGCGCCTCGCTCCGCGAACTCGTGGCAACCGGTGCCCTCGACACCTCCGTGCTCGCCCTCGACGGGCCCGAACTGCCCGTCGATCGGCCGCTATACACCCACCAGGAGGCGGCGCTGCGCAAAGCCCGCGCGGGCCGCAACCTGATCGTCTCCACCGGCACCGGCTCCGGCAAGACCGAGAGCTTCCTCGTGCCGATCCTCGCCGACCTCATGGAACGCCACACGGCGAAGCGGCTCGGACCGGGTGTTCGCGCGATCCTCCTCTACCCGATGAACGCCCTCGCGAACGACCAGCTCAAGCGCCTCCGAAAACTCCTCCGCGACACGCCGCAGATCACCTTCGGCCGCTACACCGGCGACACCGCCGAGACACCCGGTGAAGCCGCGGCCGCATTCGAAGCGGTCAACCCGGGCGAACCGTCGCTCTCCAACGAACTTTTCAGCCGCGAGGAGATGCGGGCGAACCCGCCGCACCTGCTCCTCACCAACTACGCGATGCTCGAATACCTGCTGCTGCGGCCCGGCGACGTCCCCCTGTTCGATTCGGGCACCTGGAAGTACCTCGTCGTCGACGAAGCCCACGTCTACAACGGGACCCAGGCTGCGGAGCTCTCCATGCTGCTGCGGCGATTGAAAGTCCGCACCACTCCTGACTCGCCGCTCCAATGCATCGCCACCAGCGCGACCGTCGGCGACGACGAGGCTGCCGTCTGCCGCTTCGCCGCCGACCTGTTCACCGCCCCGTTCGAATGGCACGAGACGGAACCCGACCGCCAGGACCTCGTCAAGCCCGAGCGTGCAGCGGTCCCGTCTCCAGCATGGACCGCACCCGATACGGACCTCGCCACCTGGCGCGCGGCCGAAGGCGCGGACAAGCTGATCCTGGCCGCCGCTGCGGCCCAAGGACTCCACTACAGCGACGCCGCCGAGGCCCTGGTCGCCGAGCAGCGCATGGCCGACCTCCGGACGGCGCTCGCCGCAGGACCGGCGAGCCTGGACGACCTCCGCCGCATCGGCTCCCGCGACACGATCGAATCACTCGTGGCACTCGGCGCCGCCGTCACCGCCGGCAGCGGCGCCCCCGTGCTCTCAGCCCGCTTCCACTGGTTCGCCCGCGCCACCGAAGGGGCCTTCCTCTGCCTCCAGTGCTCCCATGTGATGCTCGGCCGACATGAGGAATGCCCCGCCTGCCAGTCCAAAGTATTCGAGTTCGGCACCTGCCAGCGCTGTGGAGCCGTCCATCTCACCGGCAGCATCGAACGCGAAGGCCGCCATCGCCGTCTGTCCGCTCGCAACCGCTCCGGCCGGCGGACGTGGCTGATGCTCGGCCCCGTCGGCGCCGTCGAGGACGAGGACGAGGAGATCTGGGGCGAGCACCCGCCGGGATTCGAGGACCGGCGCCTGTGCGGCTCGTGCGGCACCCTCTGCTCGGCTGAAGCCGCCGTCTGCGAGGTCCGCGGCTGCGGTGGAACACCGCGCCGGGTATCGAAGACCGCAGTGCGCGACGGCATGCCCGCCTCCTGCGGGGCCTGCGGGCACCGCTCGGGCAATCCCGTGCGCGACTTCACGACCGCCCGCCACGCGCCGATCGGTGTGCTCGCGAGCGCCCTATACGAGTCGCTGCCTCCCGGTGAGGGCGCTGCCGCCGAACTTCCCGGGGAAGGGCGCAAGCTCCTGGCGTTCAGCGACAGCCGCCAAGCGGCGGCGTTCCTGGCGACCTACCTCGAACGCAGCCACGACGACCTGCTGCACCGCAACCTCGTCTACCAGGCCCTGGAAGCGGCAGGAGAGACCCTGACCGTCGACGACCTCGTCGTGGACACTGCCCGCGGCGGGGCGCGACGCGGTGTGTTCGGCCGCAACGACGGCAAGCGGACCCGGGAACGGGAAGCCGGGACCTGGGCCATGGCCGAACTGGTCGCCGTCGGCGACCGCCAGTCCCTCGAAGGGCTCGGCCTCCTTAGGGTGCGGCTCGATTCCGACCCGCGCTGGTCGCCGCCGACCGAGCTGACCGCCTCGGGACTGAACCGCTCGCAGTGCTGGGACCTGCTCTCCGAGCTGCTTCGCACCGTACGCTCCCAAGGGGCCGTGACCATGCCCGAGGACGTCGACCCCGACGCCGAGGCGTTCGCCCCGCTGCGCGGCCCGATCTACATCCGTGAACAGGGCTCCGCCCGAGGCCGTACGAAAGTCCTCTCGTGGATCCCGATGCGCGGCACGAACCGCCGCGAGGACTACCTACGGCGCGTGCTCCGCGCGATCGACTCCGACGCCGACCCGAAGGCGCTTCTCGCCGCCTGCTGGCGGTGGCTCACCGCGCAGCGGGACGGCTGGCTCCGCGGCAGCACCGTCCGAAGCGCCGGCCGTGTCTTCCAAGTCGACCACGAGTCGCTTCGCCTGGACACAGGGTCCCCGCTTCACCGTTGCACGGCTTGCCGCCGCATCGCCCCGGTCGACGTGGCGGGCGTGTGCCCCGCCCTCGGGTGCGACGGCCGACTGGAGTCCTTCACCGTCCCACCTGCAGCGAACGAGACCGACCACTACCGCCATCTGTACCGCTCCACGATCCCGGCGCCGATGCGGGTCCGCGAGCACACGGCACAGTGGACGAGCGAGAAAGCTGCGGAGATCCAGCAGGAGTTCATCGCCGGCGAGACGAACCTGCTTTCGTGCTCCACCACATTCGAACTCGGTGTGGACGTCGGCGATCTTGAAGCGGTCATGCTGCGCAACGTCCCGCCGACCACCGCGAACTACATCCAGCGGGTCGGTCGGTCCGGTCGGCGCAGTTCCTCCGCGGCGCTCGCGGTGACCTTCGCGCAGCGCGCCGCCCACGACCTGTCACGCTACGCCGATCCCAAGGAGATGATCGCCGGAGAAGTTCCGGCCCCGAGAGTGCCGGTCGGCAACACCAGGATCGAGCGGCGGCACCTGCACGCGATCGTGCTGGCGGCGTACTTCCGGCAACGGTACGAGCCGCAGTCCGGCGGTTTCTTCCTCGGCGAGTGGGCACCCGCTGCGGGCCTGCGCGACTTCCTCGACCGTCTCCCTTCGGACGTCGAGTCGGAGATCCGGGCGGTGTTCGATGCGGGCGCCGCCGACCGACTCGGCATCACCTCTGGCCGCTGGAAGGACGAACTGGCAGACCGGGTGGATCGAGTCCGCGCCGAGGTGGTCGAGGACGTCGCGCAGTTGACGCTGTTGGCCGACGGTGCGTATGCCGCGCGCGAGGGGCAGGTGGGAGACCGGTACAAGAGGACCGTCGAGACCGTGCGGCGGAGGCAGCTCATCGGATTCCTCGCGAACCGCAACGTGCTCCCGAAGTACGGCTTCCCCGTCGACACGGTCGAACTCAGCACGTTCCATGCACGGGACAGCGGGCAGGACCTGCAACTCGACCGGGACCTGTCGGCGGCAATCTTCGAGTACGCCCCGGGCATGGAGATTGTGGCCGGAGGCAGGCTCTGGCGTTCAGCGGGCCTGCGGATCCTCCCCGGCAGGCAGTGGGTCACCAGGGAGTACTCGGTCTGCGGCGGCTGCGGTTACTTCTGGGACGCCTTGGAAGGCGTGAGCATCGAGCCGGAGTGTCCGGTCTGCGGGCAGCTCGGGGGCGATCGACATGTCTACGTCGTTCCCGAGTACGGGTTCGTTTCGGGGCACAAGCCCGAGCGTCCGGGCATCGTGCCTCCGCGGCGGAGCTGGAATGCCCAGACCCATGTGCGGTCCCTCGACCGGGGTGCCGGGACCACCCATGTATGGCGGGACAAAGACGGACAGACCGTTCACGCCTGGGCTGTGCCGCGGAGCCAGCTGATCGTCGTCAACGAGGGGCCGGGAGGCAGGAGGTTCAGGGTCTGCGACCGATGCGGCGCGGGCAGCTCGGGCGGCACCGGGGCTGGCGGCCACGAGCACCCCGTCACCGGCCAGCCGTGCCGGTCCAGGACCAGACTGGCGGCCCTGGCCCATCCTTTTGAGACCGACATCGCCGATCTGACGTTCCCCACCCGAACGCTGCCACGGGAGGCATGGCTCTCCGCGATGTACGCGCTGCTCGAAGGAGCGTCGCAGGCGCTCGGGATCAGCCGCGACGACATCGACGGCACCCTGTACGCCCATCAGGGCAGCCATCCGGGACTGGTGCTGTTCGACACGGTTCCCGGGGGAGCCGGGAACGCCCTCCAGATCGCCGAGCATCTCGACCGGGTCGTAGAAGCCGCCCTCGCCCGAGTCTCGACCTGCGACTGCGGCGAGGAGTCCTCCTGCTACAGCTGCTTGCGCGGTTACCGCAACCAGCGATTCCACGAGGACTTGAGCCGCCGCGCGGCCCTCGACGTTCTCGGAGGTCTCTCACTTCCGCTGTCCGCGGATTGAAATCCTGGAGGCGGTCACGGAAATCTGTCTGTGCGGGTTGTGCGGGTTCTCGACCCGCACAACCCCGCACAGATCTCGAGCGTGACAGCTCGTGACAGCCTTGTCGACGCCCGCGAAGGATCGCAGTCTTGAGCTGCGGTTTCGGCTGTCACAAGAATCTTGTGCGGGTCTTCTGTCAGGGTTTGTGACTCTGCTGTGCTGTCACATCCCTTGCATGTGACCCCGCACACGAGGGTTCATGGAGAGATCGGCGAAAGGCGCCGATGCGTCGTCGGGCTGAGGATGCCGGGCGGCAGGCATCGAGGAGGTGCCGGTCATGAACCCAATCGATCTGATCAAAGAACTCAGCCGCTCTCCGTTCGTGGAGCGGCTCGGAATGACGGTAGCCATCGCACTGGCGACCGTGCTCGCAGTCGCGGTACTGAGGCGGTTGCTGCTTGGTCGCGTGCATCGCAGATGGCGTGAAGGCGCGGCCTACGTCGCGATCGCAGCCCCGCCGGAAGTCGATCCGAAAAGCGCGCTTTTGGCATGGCGGACGATCGGCCGGTATCAGTCGGGCCGGTGGTCGCGGTTGCTGTTTGGGCAGGCGCACCTGGTCTGGGAGTACCGCTTCAGCGGCGCGGCATTGATGGTGCGGGTGTGGGTGCCGGGATGTTTGAATGCCGAGCGCGTCGCCGGGGCGATCCGGGCCGCGTGGCCGGGATCGACGACCCGGGTGTTCCCCGTCGAACCGCCGCTTCGCGACCATGGCTTCTCGGCCGGGGGACAGGTCCGCTGGGCGGTGAGCGCCTCGCCGGTCTGGACTGACGCCCCGCTGGACCCCCTGCGGGCGCTGCTGGAGGCCGGGCCGACCCCGCACGAGGGCGTGACCTCGGTGGTCCAGGTTGCGGCGCAGCCGGCGAGTCGGCGTCAGGTCGAACGGTTGCGAAGGTCTGCGGCCGGACCCAACGCCGCCCCGACGCTGGGTCAGGAGCTGTGGAGCTTCGTGCGTCCCGAGCCGCCGTCCTCGAACTCGCCCGAGACGCCTTGGGCGCGGGAGCAACGACAGGCCCTGTCGAAACGGCTCGGTGAGCAGTGCTGGAACGTCGCTGTCCGCTGGGCGGTCGACGGCCCCGAAGCTCGCAAGGATCGAGCGAAAGACTATGCCGCCTCGATCGGCGCCGCAGTGATGTCGATGCTCGACCACGGCCACCACCGGGCGCGACTGCCGCGGGCCGCATCGGCATGCAATGAGCACCGGCGGGGCCGCACCACGGTGCTCAACACGACCGAACTCGCGCAGCTCGCGCACCTGGCGGTGGACACGATCGTCCCTGCCCTGGAACGGGCCGGTGCCAGAGCGGTCCAGCCGGTGCAGGCGGTGCCCTCAGGCGGGCGCGGCACGAAGCCACTCGGGCGCGACCTTGGCGGAGGCCGCAAGATCGCCGTCAAGACCGTCGACGCCCGCTGCCATCTGCACGTGATCGGCAAGACCGGGACGGGGAAGTCCACGCTGCTCCAGCACTTGGCACTCGCTGACATCCGGGACCGCCGCGGGCTCGAGTTGATCGACCTGAAGGGCGACCTGGTCGACGATCTCCTCGACCGGCTCGATCCCGCTGACGTCGCCGGGCGGCTGTATCTCATCGATCCGCGCCAGGACATCAATCCCGGACTCGCGCCGCTGGCGAGGGACGACCAGTATCTCGTGGTCGATCACCTGGTGAGCATCTGCCGGAACATCTGGCACCAGTTCTGGGGTCCCAGAGCCGACGACGTGCTGCGGTTCTCGCTACTGACGTTGAGGGAGCTGAACCTCCCGCTCACGCAGTTGCCGAACCTGCTCTCCTTTGACGCGTATCGCAAGAGCCTCATCCGGCGCCTGCCGGAGAACGCCGGGGCCGCGATCAAGTTCGAGGAAGCCGACGTGGCAGGCCTGCGCGGATTCTGGGGATGGTTCGATCAGAACACGTCCGCCAAGCAGGCCGAGATCGCGAGCCCCGTGCTGTCCCGGGCGAGGGCGCTGCTCTTGCGGCCGTTCGTACGCAATCTCGTCGGCGACCCGGTTGCGCCCATCGATCTGGATCAGGTCCTGTCCAGGGGCGGGATCGTTCTCGCGCGATTGTCCAAAGGCGAACTCGGTGAAGGCACCGCCGCATTGCTGGGGTCGGTCTTGGTCTCGAAAGTCTGGCACACGGCTACGGCCGCATCGGATTGCCCGAGCGACTGCGGCGGGACGCGTCCTTGATCCTGGACGAGGCGCACAACTTCCTGAACCTGCCCGGCAGCGTCGACGACATGCTCGCCGAAGCACGGGGGCTCCACCTGTCGATGACGCTCGCCCATCAGTACATGGCACAGCTTCCGCGCGAGTTGCAGTTCGCGGTCTCGTCTTCGGCGCGCACGAAACTGTACTTCTCGGTCAGCCCCGAGGACGCCAAGCAGCTCGTCCGGCACGTCCAGCCACACGTCAGCGAACACGACCTGTCCTGGCGTGACGATTTCACCGCCGCCTGCAGGATCCAGGTCGACGGAAAGGCGCTGCCCGCGTTCACGCTCGAAACCGAGCCGCCTGCTCCTATGGTCGGGAAGGCCGATCAGATCCGCGCCGAAGCCGCCGATCGGCTTCGTGCCATCAGCTCGAAGACGACGAGCGGCATGGTGCGGTCGCCGAATGACTCCTCCGGGCTGAGTGCGCAAGTCAACCGGCGTCTCCAACGTCGTTGGCCCGTACAGAGAGACGCGCAGGGACCCGGCCGGTCACAGCCCAGGTCGCGGCCGGATTCGGAAGAGGCGGCCTGATGGTCCGACACGAATACGTCCGATCCGAGTTCCTCACGGCGGTGCTGCGCAGGCTCACCCCCCAGGGACTTCGAGATGATCGAACTCCTGGGACGGCATGGCATGTTCACCCTCGACCAGCTCACCTCGCTCCTGTTCACCTCCGAGCGCTCCGCTCGCAGGCGGCTGGAGGTGCTGCGCGGACTCGACGTGGCCATACGGTTCCGCACCTGCGTCAGCCCCGGCAGCCAGGCGTACCGGTATACGCTCGGCCACACCGGCGCGTATCTCCACGCCGCTGCGCGAGGCGAACCCGCCCCACGCAGGCCCGCCTGGGAGCGCCGGATGGCCGAGCTGGCCACCTCTCCGCGTTCGGGGCATCTGCTGGGCGTCAACGACTTCTTCGCCCGCCTCACCGCGGCCTGTCGCAGCGGCGCACTCGAACTGGTCGAGTGGCTCAGCGAAGCCGAGACCGCGGTGCTGAGCGGCGGGATGGTGCGCCCCGACGCCTCGGGACTCCTGCACGGGGTGAACGGCGTCATCGAGGTGTGGTTCGAGCACGACACCGGAACCGAGACGGTCGAACAGGTCGCCGCGAAGCTGGACCGGTACCGGCTTCACCTTAGCGGATGGCCGCGAACCGTCCTGTTCGAGCTCACCAGCCAGCGGCGCGAAGAGCACCTGCACACGGCATGGGCCGAGACCCGCGCCGGGTTCCTGGTCGCCACCACCGTGCAAAATCGAGCTACCGACCCGACCGGGCAGGTCTGGCGCCTCCTGCATAACCCAGGCCTCTGCCGCCTCGATGAGATCGGAAGAACTCCATGACGGCCCCGTCTCTGGCAGCGCCGTGTCGAGTCGGCCGCGAGCGTTCAAAACCTGTTGGGGCGCAGGCTCGTAGGTCCGACGAGTTCGAGCTACGGTCGCTGAAAACCGCTGATTTGGCGATGAAAGCCCAGGTAGGGCTGCACATGGTTGAGGCCCGGAATGGCTAGAAAGTCAGTCCGGGTGACCGTGTCGGGCCGGTTGCGGAAGCGGATCGATGCCCACCTGATCGCGCAGATCTTGCTGGATCACGGCTGCCACGCGGATGAACGGCCTTCCGGTCGGAGCGAAGGAGAACGGACGAACGATGAGCGATGAAGTACGACGTGCGGCGGGTCGCGCGGTGATTTATCTGCGGGTCTCCTACCAGGGCCAGGTCGACAATGACTATGACCCCGAGGGGAACTCGATCCCGGCCCAGCGCAAGGCCTGCCGGCGAAAGGCCGAGGAGCTCGGTGTCGACGTCGTCGAAGAGTATGTCGACCCGGGCCGATCAGCGCTCGAGGTGAAGAACCGGCCGGAATTCCAGAAGATGATGGCCCGCATCCGTAGCAGGCGCGACGTCGACTACGTGATCGTCTACGCCCGCTCCCGGATGCACCGCAATGCCACCGACGCGTTGTTGACGCGACGGGAGCTCAAGCAGCTCGGCGTCGCTTTGATCTCGATTCGCGACTTCACCGACGACTCCGACATGGGCGACATGATCGGGACCATCCTCGACGCCGTCAACGAATACCAGTCCAGGGCGTCGGGCGCCGACGTCGCCTTCAAGATGGAGGCCAAGGCGAAGAACGGCGGCACTCCCGGTGCCGCCCCGCTCGGGTACCTCAACGTTGTCGAGGAGATCGACGGCCGCAAGGTCAACACGGTCGCGGTCGACTCCGAGCGCGCCCCTTACGTCCGAGCCATGTTCGAGCTCTACTCCACGGGCAAGTACTCGTTCGCGCAACTGCGCGACGAAATGACCGAAGCCGGGCTGCGAACCAGGTCCACCAAGCGCTTCCCCGGTGGCAGGGCCGTCTCCATCCACAAGATCGGCAAGCTCCTACGCGATCGCTACTACCTCGGATACGTCATCCACAAGGGGAAGGAGTCTCCCGGCCGCCACGAGGCCCTGATCGACCAAGGACTCTTCGACCAAGTCCAAGAGGTCATCGAAGCTAAGCAGTCCTCGGGTATCCGCCAGCGAGTGCACGACCACCCGCTCAAAGGCCCGCTCGAATGCGGACGCTGCGGCGGCAGGCTCTACCTCGACCGCGGGAATAACAGCCGTGGCACGGTGTACTTCTACTTCAGCTGCCTCGGTTGGCTTGTCCGCAGTTGCGACCTGCCTCGGCTCAAGGCCGAGCTGGTGCAGGCCGCCGTCGAGGATCACCATGCGACGCTTCGCCTTCCCCAGCCGACCGTCGACACGACAAACAAGGCCCTCAGCTCCGACACCCGCGAACGCAGGCAGATCGGGCAAGGCCTCCGCCGCAAGCTCAAAGTAGAGCGCGCCCGCTTCATCGAGCAGCAGGGCCAGTACCTGGACCTCGTCGGCAATCCCGACTGGCCGCAGGAGGTTCTCGCCGAGAAGATGCGGGAGGTGCGTGACCGGATCGCCCGCATCGACAAACGGCTCGAAACGATTGACGACGACCCCGTGGAGCAAGCTGGGCAAGCGGTGCGGGCGCTGCTCGAACTTTTGGAAGGCCCGCGTTCCTACTTCCGCAGCCTCACCGACCAGGGGCAGCAGCTCACCCTGGCCTGCTTCGCGAAGCTCGTGGTGGAGGCGGATCAAGACACACAGGCGCCCTGGATCGAACGGGACGAGGTCAAGGCCCCGTTCTCGCCACTTGTCGGGAGATACGAAAAACGCCAGCGGATGGTATATCCGCTGGCGTCGGCAGCCGCTTTACCAGCTGTGTGTTCGAGTAACGAACTATTGGCGCGCCCCGAGGGATTCGAACCCCCAACCTTCTGATCCGTAGTCAGATGCTCTATCCGTTGAGCTAGGGGCGCATGCCCGTCTTGACCGCTTCGATCAGGACCCGGATAACGATACCTGGGCTGAAAACGGGACTGCAAGCGGGTATGCGGATGTGCGCTGTGTCATCGACCTCGGCGTGAGTTCCCGTCAGCAGTTGTCCAGGACGGTCTTGGCGAGGTTCCGCCAGGCCTCCGGCAGGCGCTCGGCGCGCTCCGGGCGGGGCGCCTCCGCGGCCGCCCACACGGCCGCTTCGGCCTCGGGTACCTCGTCACCCAGGAGGTGGCGCTGCACCGCCTCCACGCGGTGCTCACGGCCCGGGAAGAAGTGCCCTCCCGCCGCGAACAGCGCCACATAAGCGCGGTGCAGGCCGCTCGTGAGCGTCTCGGCCAGCTCCCACGGGTCCTCGGCGTCGCCCAGACGCTTCGCCACGGCCTCCGCCTCGCTCGCGACCGCCTCGCGAGCCGCGTCCGCCAGCGTCTGCGGGAACTCCGTGACCTCGGCGCGGGCCCTGGAGCCCAGCTCGGAGTCGTCGGCCAGGAGGATCCCCTCGGCGAAGCGGGAGATGACGCGCAGCGCCTCGTCGCCCGGCTCCCGCCAGCCCTCGCCGCCGTCGAGCACCTCCAGCAGGGACTGGAACCTGGCCACCGTGAGGTGGACCGCCTCGTCGCTGGCGTCGTCGGGCACCGATTCGGTCTCCCACACGCACACCAGCTCGGCGTCCTCCCCGTAACCCGACAGCGCGGGGCCGTGCGCATACGCGAACGCCAGGCGCTCGTCGTCGTTGATGTCGGCGAGGACGTCGGTCGAGAGCCTGAGAATCGCGTTCGGAAGGGACATTCCGCAATTGTGGCCGCTCTTCGCAACCGCGTCTACCCAAGTCAGCGCACTCGTGGAAGGAGTTTCACACCACGGGGCGACGCGACGGGGCGCAGAGGGAGACCGGACACATGGATCAGCGGAGGGCTCGTGTCGTCCGCGGCGACTAGCATGAGCGGATGCCAACACCCACCGGCCGTACCGGCACGGATCTCGCGCCGGGGGCCGTCGCCGCCTGGCGCGCCCACTCGCAGCGGCTCTGGGGCGAGCGATGCGCCACCCCGATGGAGGCGTTCTCGCACCTCGGCGCCGTCCAGTCCCAGGAGTACCAGCCCTCGAAGCTCACCCCCGCGATGCGAGCCGTCCCCGACGGGGAGGCGCTGGCCTTCGCCGGGCCCGCCGCGGTGGACGCCCTGATCGAGCAGGGCGCGGTGGTCCGCACGCACGTCCTGCGCCCGACCTGGCACACCGTGCCGGTCGAGGACCTGCGGATGATGCTCGCGGCCACCGCCGACCGCGTCAAGCAGCTCATGGGCACGAACAACCGCGCCTTCGGATTCGACGAAGGCATCTTTGCGCGCTCGAACGCCCTGATCGCCGAGGCCACGGCGGGCGGAAAGCACCTGACCCGCGAGGAGCTCTCCGAGGCGCTCGCCGCCGGTGTCGCGGACCCGACCGGGCAGCGGCTCGCGCACCTGGTCGCGCACGCGGAACTGAGCGCGGTGGTGTGCTCGGGGACGCAGAGGGACGGCAAGCAGACGTACGCGAACTTCGACGAGCGCGTCCCGGCCGGGCCGATCGAGCATGATGAGGCGGTCCGGGCGCTGGCGCTGCGGTTCTTCACTTCGAGGGGTCCGGCGACGCTCAAGGATTTCACCCGTTGGGCGTCGTTGAAGGTCTCGGACGCGAAGGCCGCGGTGGACGCGCTGGACCTTGGTTCGGTCGAGGCGCTGGGCCGGGTCTTCTATTTCGGGCTGGACCGGCCCGAGCCGGCCGAGGGCGGGCCGGTGGTCGACTTCGTGCAGGGCTTCGACGAGATGATGTGCTCCTACACCGATTCGAAGGACCTGGTGCTGCACCATTCGGTGCCGCGGTCGCGGTTCCCCGACCGGCCGAGGTACAACCCGGCGATCCTGCTCGACGGCCAGGTGATCGGCCACTGGAAGGCCACGCCGAAGAAGGACAGCCTGGTGGTGGAGACGTGGAGGCCGCGCGGTTTCACCGCCGCCGAGATCGCGGCGCTGCGGCGGAGAGCCGACCGGTTGCGAGCCTGGTACGGCAAGGACGAGCTGGACCTCCAACTCGACGATCCCGCTTAAGGCCGACCTGCCGGGGGTTTCCTTGCTTGAGGCCGTCCTGCCTGGGGTCGCCCTGCTGGAGGGCGCCCTTTCTGAGACTGCCTTTGGTTCGAGGATTGCTCGTGTTGTGCCTGGTGTCAGAGGTGCGGTCTACTGTGGTTGAACGGGGGTGCTGTGTTATGGACAAATCCGGAATGACGGATATGTTCCGAACGCAGCACCCCCGTTCAACAAGCCGTACCTCAAGGGTGTGACATATGAGGCGATTTCAGTTCTGAGCGGTGCCAGAGGCCGGTGAGACCGGCCTTCTCGCGCGTCCCCTCGCCTACAGGCGGGCCAGGGCGTCGGCGAAGGGTGCGAGGCCCATTGAGCCGAGGTTCAGGGCGTCCGAGTGGAACTGCTTGAGGTTGAAGTCCTCGCCCTTGCGGGCCCTGTAGTCGTCGCGGGCCTGCATCCACAGCCGCTCGCCGACCTTGTACGACGGGGCCTGCCCGGCCCAGCCGAGGTAGCGGTTGCGCTCGAAGCTGAGCATGTCGTCTTCGATGGTGCGGGTGTGCGCCTTCATGAACTCGAACATCTTCTCGCCGTCCCACTCCTCGCCCGGCCGCCAGCCGAACGGGTTGTCCTCGGGAATGGTGAACTCGCAGTGGAGGCCGATGTCGACCACGACGCGCGCGGCCCGGAAGGCCTGCGCGTCGAGCATGCCGAGGCGCCCGGCCGGGTCGTCGTCGTAGTAGCCCAGCTCGTCCATGAGCCGCTCGGAGTAGAGCGCCCAGCCCTCGCCGTGGCCCGAGCACCACATCAGCTGGCGCTGGAACCGGTTGAGCAGCTCCACGCGCGCCATCGTCTGCCCCACCTGGAGGTGGTGGCCCGGCACGCCCTCGTGGTACACCGTGGACTTCTCGCGCCACTTGCCGAACAGCTGCTGGCCCTCCGGCACCGACCACCACATCGCGCCGGGCCGCGAGAAGTCCTCGCTCGGGCCCGTGTAGTAGATCGCCCCGTCCTCGGTCGGCGCGATCTTGCATTCGATCGTGCGGATCTGCTCGGGGATGTCGAAGTGCTTGTCGGCCAGGTCGGCGATCGTCGAGTCGGCGAGCTCCTGCATCCAGTCGCGGAAGGCCTCCTTGTCGGTGAAGTTGGCCTCCGGGTCCTGGTCGAGGAACGCCACGGTCTCGTCGATCGAAGCGCCCGGCTTGATCTTCTCCGCGGTCGCCCGCATGTCCGCCTCGATGCGCGCCAGCTCCTGCCAGCCCCACGCGTAGGTCTCGGCGAGGTCGATCTCCGAGCCGATGAAGTACCGGGACGCCCGCGCGTACCGGTCGCGCCCGACCGCGTCCTTCTCTGGCGCCTGCGGGGCCAGCTCCTCGCGCAGGAACACCGCGAACTTCGTGATCGCCGAGCGCGCCCAGTTGGCGCCGTTGCTCAGAGCGATGCGCTGCGGGCCAGCCTTGATCGGCTCGCCGTCGATGGTCACCGAGTTCGCCAGGCCCGCCCAGAAGTCGGTGTCCTTGCCCTTCGCGCCGTTCCAGTTGTCGCAGTGCTGCGCGACCTCGAGCACCTGCCGCTTGGCGGCGACGCGGCCCTCCGCGGCCTCGGCGCGCAGCGTCTCGGTGTACTGCTCGACCGCGTCCGGGACGGCGGCGAGGCGCGCGGCGATGTTCTCGGCCGCCTCCTTGCCGTCTTTCGGCATGAGGTCGAAGATCTGGCGCATGCCGTGGATCGCGGACGCCAGCACGTTCAGGCTGAGGTAGATGTCCCCGGCCTCGTACCGCTCCAGCGAGAGCCGCAGCCGCTCCAGGATGGCCTCCTTGGCGGTGCGCTCGCGCTCGTCGACCGGCTCGGCCTCCTCGAGGGCGGCGATCGTGCGCCGCTCCAGGTCGGCCTGGGCCGCGAACCCGGCGGGGGAGAAGTCGTCGATCTCGTGGTCGTGTCCGGGGACGCCCAACGCGGTGGCTTCCAGAGGGCTGAGTTTCAGGACCTCGTCGACGTACTCGTCGGCGATCTCATCGATTCGTCTCATGGAGTGGACTTTACGCGAGGACGGCGCCCGATCGCGACCTCACTTTCGAACGCCGAGACCCACCCGCCGGCGGCGCCCAGCGCCAGCAGCGCCTCCCGTGTCAGCGGCACCGTTTCGGGTTCCCCGGGCTCGGGCGGCCACGAGACGCGCAGCTCACGGGCCTGCTCGAACCAGTCGGCGAGCGGCTCGGGCCGCTCGGCGTCCAGTACCAGCGGCCCGGTGGAGGCGATCTCCTCGACGAACTCGACCAGGGCCGAGGCGAGTTCGATCCGGTTGCCCTCGACCATGCCGGTGAACAGCGCGGTCGGGCTGGCCGCGACGCGCGTGCCGTCCCGGAAGGACCCGGCGGCCAGCGCCCGCGAGAGCGGGTCGTCGGCGACGTGGACGAGCGCGGCCGCGACGAGGTGCTCGAGGTGCGAGATGCGGGCGGCGGCCCGGTCGTGGGAGGCGGCGGTCGCGGGCACGACGCGCGCGCCGATCGCGGTCCACAGTTTCGCGACCGTCACCCAGTCGGCGAGCAGGGTGTCCGCTTCGAGGCACAGCACCCAGGTGCGGTCTTGGAAGAGCCCGGCCTCGGCGGAGGCGAAGCCGGCGGTCTCCTTGCCGGCCATGGGGTGCCCGCCGACGAAGCGGGGGTGGGCCTCGAACGCGAGGGCCGCCTCGGTCTTGACGGAGGAGACGTCGGTCACCAGCCCGGTGTAGCCGCCGTCGGCGAAGGTCGCGGCGACCGCGGCGAGGTGCCGGTAGGGGGCGGCGGCGACGGCCAGGTCGGTGTCGAGGAGCGCGGCCGGGTCGGCGGTGACGGGGAAGTGCGCGGCGGCGGCCTCGCGGGTGGCCGGGTCGGGGTCGTGGCCGATCACGGCGTGGCCGGCTTCGGCGAGCGCGAGTGCGACCGACCCGCCGATGAGGCCCAGCCCGGCGACCGCGATGCGCATCAGAGGTAGAGCCCGGTGCCGTCGTCGTCGACGCGTTTGGCGGCGACGGCGTGGATGTCGCGTTCGCGCAGGAGGATGAAGGTGCGGCCCTGCATGTCGACTTCGGCTTTGTCGTCGGGGTCGAACAGGACGCGGTCCCCGGCTTCGACCGAGCGCACGAGCGGGCCGACGCCGACGGCTTCGGCCCAGTGGAGGCGGCGGCCGACCGAGGCGGTGGCGGGGATGACGATGCCGGCGGCGGAGCGGCGTTCGGAGTCGGCGTCCTCGCGGACGAGGAGGCGGTCGTGCAGCAGCCGGACCGGCAGGCCGGATGTGGCGTCCAACGGAGTATCGGTCACAACAGCCCAGCCTACCGCCCGGCGAGGGTCCGGCCCCCGGGGTCGGGTGTGTCCGATCGCTGGGACCCCCGTTTCAACAATGGCGCGAGGGTCCGACAGTGTCATCGCCGTACGCACCCCGCGGCCGGGTGTGTCGATTCGCGGTGCCCTTACACAAGGGTGACGCGCGGGTGCGACATTCGGTGGTCCGCGCCGGTTCGGGGCGGCCTGCGATGGGTATGCCTTCCGCTCCCCGGGGTCGGGAGTGTCGCGTTCCGGGCCCCTTCAACAAGGGTGCACCAGGGGTCCGACATGCCCCGGCCGCCGCTTTCGGCCCTCCGATCCAGCCTCCCGGTACCGCCTGCCGGTCCCGTCTCGGTGGTGCTGGCTGGATGGGGCCGGTCGCACCGAGCCGGTACGGTACGTGGTGACGTTGCACCCGCGTCTTTTGGAGAGACCGTGAGCCGATTCCGCCGCACCACCGCCCGTGCCAGACAACTGTGGATCGGTATGCGCCTCAACCCCGTCGCCGAGCGGGCCCTGGCCGGCCGCGCCGCGGTCGTCATCGAGGCCGAGCCGGAGATCCCCGGCGCCGCCGGCGGCGGAGGCGGCCTGCCCCCGGAGCTCGACGAGGCCGGCGCCGGCGACAACCCCGAGCGCCGCTACGTCCCCGTCGGCCTCGCGGTCGGCGCGGCCTGGTCCTGGCGGATGCTCATCATCGGCGCCGCCGTCGCCGTGGTCCTGTACCTGCTCAGCCAGGTCACCATGGTCGTCATCCCGGTCGTCATCTCCTTCCTCCTCGCCGCCATGCTCCAGCCGCTCGCGGCCTGGCTGATCCGCCACGGCTGGAACAAGTCCCTCGCCTCGATCCTGGTGCTCATCGCCGGCCTCGCCGCCGTCTCGGCGGTCATCACCTTCGTGATCCAGCAGTTCATCGCGGGCATCCCCGACTTCTACGACTCGATCCTCACCGGCCTCAAGGACGCCCAGGCCTGGCTCGAGTCCGGGCCGTGGGGCCTGGACGGCGCGCAGATAGCCGACTTCCTCGCAGGCATCCAGGGCAACATCACCAACTGGTACAACGACAACCAGGAGACGATCCTCCAGACCGGCCTCGACGTCGCCGGCTCGACCGCCTCGGGCCTGGGCAACTTCGTCACCGGCCTGTTCCTGGTCCTGTTCACCACCTACTTCTTCATCCGCGACGGCCGCAAGATCTGGAGCTTCCTCACCGGGATGCTGCCCCGCCCGGCCACCGCGTCGCTGCACTACGCCGGCAGCGCCGGCTGGTCGACCCTCGTCCAGTACATGCGGATGGTCGTGGTCGTCGCCGCGGTCGACGCGATCTTCATCGGCTTCGGCCTGTGGGTGCTGAACGTGCCGCTGTGGCTGCCGCTGACGACGCTGATCTTCCTGGGCGCGTTCATCCCGATCATCGGTGCCACGGTCTCGGGCATCGTCGCCGTCGTCGTCGCCCTCGTCGGCACCGAGAACGGCCTGGTCACCGCGCTCATCGTCCTCGGCATCGTCCTCCTCGTCCAGCAGCTCGAGTCGAACCTGTTGCAGCCGTACCTGATGAGCCGCGCCGTGAAGCTCCACCCGCTGGCGATCGTCCTCGGCGTCACTGCGGGCGGCTTCGTGTGGGGCATCATCGGCGCGCTCGTCGCCGTCCCGCTCCTGGCCGTCCTCAACGGCACCGTCCGCGCCCTCAACCGCTTCCGCACCGCCCGCCGCCAGGCCGAGGCCCGCGGGCTCGACGCCGAGGCCGCCGCGGACGCGGCCGCCAACGGCGAGGCCGACGACATCGTCGAAGGCGGATCCGACGCGGGCGAGCAGGCGGCCCAGGAGGCATGAGCGCCGAGACCGAAGCCCTCGCGATCCTCGACGCCGCCGTCGCGGCCACCCCGCACGGCCAGGCCCGCGAGGGCCAGCGCCAGATGTGCGCGGCCGTCGCCGAAGCCGTCGACTCCGGCAAGCACCTGCTCGTGCAGGCCGGGACCGGCACCGGCAAGTCCCTCGCGTACCTGTGCGCGGCGCTCGCAGCCGGCAAGCCCGTGGTCGTCTCGACCGCGACGCTCGCCCTCCAGCACCAGCTCGTGGCCGTGGACCTGCCGCGCCTGGTCGAGGCCGTCGCGCCGCTGCTGGGCCGCACGCCCACGTTCGCGCTCCTCAAGGGCCGCCACAACTACGTGTGCAAGCGCAAGATCGCCGGTGAGGAGGACGAGGACGAGGGCACCCTCGAAGGCACCGAGACGCTCAAGTGGGCCGGGCAGCAGGCGAGCTTCGCCAAGCAGGTCCAGCGCCTGTTCGACTGGGCGAACGACACCGACACCGGCGACCGCGACGACCTCGACCCGGGCGTGAGCGACCGCGCCTGGAAGCAGGCCTCCACCTCCTCGGCCGAGTGCCCCGGCGCGAAGGACTGCGCGCAGGGCCCGGACTGCTTCGCCGAGTGGGCCCGCGCCCGCGCGCACGAGGCCGACATCGTCGTCACTAACCACGCGCTGCTGTCGATCGACATGATGAACGAGCGCAGCGTCCTGCCCGAGCACGCGGTGCTCATCGTCGACGAGGCGCACGAGCTGGTCGACCGGGTCACCTCGGCCGCCCGTGCCGAGCTCCACCCGGCCCGGCTGCGCTGGCTCGCGCAGCGCGGCAGGCGCCTCATCGACGCCGAGGTGGCCGACCAGATCCGCGAGGCCGCCGACGCGCTGGAGAACGCCTTGAACGCGGTGGGGGAGCGGCGCTTCCCCGACGAGCTCCCGGCCCCGCTGGTGGAGTCGCTGCATCTGATCAACGCGGCGTGCGTGAAGGCCACCACGGTGATGTCCGCACTCGATGACGCGACGAAGAAGCAGCTCAGCGCCCAGCAGCTCAAGGCGGGCCTGGTCGAGATGGTGGAGACGGCCGGGCGCTGCGCCGGTCCCGCCGGCGACGACGTGATCTGGTCGGAGCCGAACGGCCCGCAGCTGGTCGCCGCGCCGCTGTCGGTCGGCGGCCTGCTCTCGGCGATGCTGTACGAGGACCGCACCGTCATCGCCGCCTCGGCGACGCTGACCCTCGGCGGCCGCTTCGACATCGTCGCCCGAAACCTCGGTCTGCCCGCCGACGGGCACGGCTGGACCTCGCTGGACGTGGGCTCCCCGTTCGACTACCGCAAGCAGGGCATCCTCTACGTCGCCGCGCGGCTGCCGCGCCCGACCGCCTCGGGCCTGTCGGCCGAGTCGGGCAAGGAGCTGCTGCGACTGGTCGAGGCGAGCCGGGGCGCGACGCTCGGCCTGTTCTCGTCCAAGCGGGCCGCCGAGGCCGCCGCCGAGCTGCTGCGCGCCCAGACCGACTACGACATCCTCCTGCAAGGCGAGGAGACCCTCGGGAGCCTCGTCAAGCGCTTCAAGGAGGAGGAGTCGACCTGCCTGCTGGGCGTCATGAGCCTCTGGCAGGGCGTGGACGTGCCGGGCATGACCTGCCGCCTGGTCGTGGTCGACCGCATCCCGTTCCCGCGTCCGACCGAGCCGCTGACGGCCGCGCGGTCCGAGGCCGCCGACGCGGCGGGCCGCTCGGGCTTCACCGAGGTGTCGGTCCCGGCCGCGGCGATCCGGCTCGCGCAGGGGGCCGGGCGCCTCATCCGCCGCACCACCGACCGCGGCGTGGTCGCGATCCTCGACTCCCGGCTGGCGACGAGCCGCTCGTACGGGAAGTTCCTGCGCGATTCGCTGCCGCCGTTCTGGTACACCGACAAGTCCGACTCGGTCGCCGGCGCGCTCGAGCGCCTCGCCGAGGGCGCCGCGAAGTAGCGCCCGCGCGGGCGGCGCCGGCTCGGCGGGATCGGGGAATTCACAGAATGGACGGTTCCCACGGGCCGGTGCGGGTACGCCCCGGTGACGGTGGAGTGGGGCGTCCTGCGGGCTGACCAGTGCGCTTTCAATGCGTCGCGGACGCCCTCGCGATCAAAGGTGAACAAAAGATGAATTCAAGTGAAACCTTTGCATAACCCCAGCTAGGAGCGGTTTCGTGGATTCTCACACAGGCGACTTCACAAGCTTGTCTCGCGTTCATCTGGATGTTAACTTCGCGGAGACGAATTCCACCCGTCCACTGGGCCGATCGGTACAGTGAGGACAGACCGACGACCGAAAGACCGAGGTGCCCAGTGCGATTCTCGTTGAAACCCCAAGAAGGCGCGTTCTACGCCTTCTTCACCGAGGCGGCGGGGAACATCAAACGCGGCGTCACGATCCTCTCGGAGCTGGGCGAGGACAAGCCGGACTTCCAGTCGATCTCCGAGCGCCTCGTCGACGTCGAGCACGACAACGACCACCTCACCCACCGGCTGTTCAACAAGATCAACTCCACCTTCGTCACGCCGATGGACCGCAACGACATGCACGAACTCGCCGGCAAGCTCGACGACGTGCTCGACCACGTCGAGGCCGCCGCCAACCTCGTCTACCTCTACGGCCTCTCCGAGCTTCCGGCCATCCCGCGAGAGATGATCGAGCAGATCACCGTCCTCGACGCCCAGGCCGACCTCCTCGACGCCTACATGCCCAAGCTCAAAGGACTCAACCCCTCCATGAAGGAGTACTGGGTCGAGTGCAATCGCCTCGAGAACGACGGCGACCGCGCCTACCGGATGCTGCTGGTGCGCCTGTACTCCGGCGAGTACGAGACCCTGACGGTCATGAAGCTCAAAGAGGTCGCCGACGAGCTGGAAGCCGCCTGTGACTCCTTCGAGCACGTGAGCAACGCGATCGAGACCGTGTACGTCAAGGAATCCTGACGTGGACGCCAACCTCATAGCGGTGGTCGTGGCAATCGCCGCGGCCCTTATGTTCGCCTACACCAACGGCTTCCACGACTCCGCCAACGCCATCGCCACCTCCATCTCGACCCGGGCGCTCAAGCCCCGGACCGCGCTGGCGATGGCCGCGATCGGCAACTTCATCGGCGCCCACCTCGGTGCGGCCGTCGCCAAGACCGTCGCCGACGGCCTGGTGAGCCTCCCGGTCTCCATGACCGGCCTCATCATCGTCATCGCCGGCGTCTGCGGCTCCATCGGCTGGAACTACATCGCCTGGTACTTCGGCTGGCCCATCTCGGCCTCCCACTCCCTGTTCGGCGGCGTCGCCGGAGCGACCCTCGCCGCGAGCTGGTTCGTCGGCGGCGCCGAGGTCATCTGGATGGGCTTCCTCACCAAGGTCGCCCTCCCCACCGTCATCTCCCCGCTGGTCGGCTTCGCGTGCGGCTTCCTGGCGATGCTCGCGGTCTACTGGATCTTCCGCAAAGGCCGGCCCGACCGGCTCAACCGCGGCTTCCGCCACGCCCAGACCGTCTCGGCCGCCGCCATGGCCGTCGGCCACGGCATGCAGGACGCCGCCAAGACCATGGGCATCATCGTCCTCGCCCTCTACGTCGGCGGCTACCAGGACAGCGCCACCGACATCCCCCAGTGGGTCTACTTCGCCGCCGCCGGCGCGCTCGCCCTCGGCACCTACCAGGGCGGCTGGCGGATCATCAAGACCCTCGGCCGCAAGATCATCGACCTGCACCCGCCGCAGGGCTTCGCCGCCGAGACGGTGGCCTCGACGGTGCTGTTCGCCAACACCCTCATCGGCGCGCCGATCTCCACCACCCACATCATCACCTCCTCGATCATGGGCGTCGGCTCGACCGGCGGCAAGCGGGCCGTCCGGTGGGGCGTGGCCCGCACGATCGTCATGGCCTGGATCCTCACCTTCCCGGTCGCGGCCCTGGTGGGGGCGCTGCTGTACTTCCCGGTCAGTTGGATCTTCTAGATTCGCGATTGCCGCGGGAACGCCCCGCGCTTGGACTAGCGTGATGGGCATGTCCATCCAGCGCTACGGGAAGTGGGACTTCCGAGCGGTCGACACGGCGTCGGCCGCTCGCGCCCTCGCCCGCCTCAAGGAGCAGGGCGCCCCTGCCGAACCCGAGCGCGCCGCCGCCGTCGTCCTCCTGCGCGAGGCCCCGCTGCGGGTGTTCCTGCTGCGGCACGCCGCCAAGGAGCCGTTCGGGCTCCCCACGATCGGCCGCGCCGACCTGCCGCAGGTCACCGTCCGCGAACGCTGGGCCCATCTCGACGTGGACGGCTACAGCGGCCGGGGCGTGCCCGGAGGGGCCCTCAGCGGCCCCAGGACCGCCCAGTACGGCTTCCCCGGCGGCCGGCACAAGCCCGACGACCCCGACGTCGCCATGACCGGCGTGCGCGCCGTAGAGGAGGAGACGGGCGCCCTGGTGGCCCTCCAGCGGGCGTGGGCGCGCTGGGTCACCCCCGAGTACGAGCCGGTGCGGTTCGACTCGTGGATCTACGTCGCCACCCTCGCCGAGGGCTTCCAGCCGCGCATCCGCGTGCGGGAGCCGGAGTACGCGACGTGGATCGGCCCCGAGCAGGCGGTGTGCCAGTACGGCGGCCAGATGTCGGTGCCCGAGGCGACCACCCTCGCCGAACTCGCCCGATACTCGACCGTCGGGGAGGTCTTCGCCGCGGCCGAGCAGCGGGAAATGTCGCCGGTGCTGCCGCGCGTGAGCCTGGTCGACGACGAGGCGCGACTCGTGCTGCCGGGCGAAGAGGGCTACCCGACCGACGCGCTCGCCACGGTCTGAACGCGCACGGTCTGAACGCGCACGGTCTGAACCCGCCGCGCTCTCACCGCAACCGCTTGTCCCACTGCACGTCCGTGCGCACGACGGCGAAACCCTGCGACTGGTACAGCTCGACCGCCTTCGCGTTCGACTCGTCGGCGTAGAGGTCCACCTGCCGGATCCCGTGCGCCGCAAGATGCGCCAGACCCGCCAGCGTCAACGTGCGGCCCAGGCCCGTGCCCTGGGCGCGGGGGTCGACGCCGAGCACGTACACCTCGCCGACGCCGTCCTCCACCTTCGTCCAGTGGAACCCGAGCAGGCCCGCCTCGTCCTCGGCGACGATGAGCCCGTCGGGGTCGAACCAGGTCTCCTCCTCACGGGCCGCCAGATCCGCCGCCGTCCACCGGCCCTGCTCGGGATGGGAGGCGAACGCCGCCGCGTTCACCCGCAGCCACTCGGCCTCGTCCCGACCGACCCTGAAGGGCCGCAAGCGGACCCCCGAGGCGATCTCCACGGCGCGCGCGTCCCCGACCGGCCAGTTGCGTCCGATCCCCTCGGGCCACGCCGAAGGCCACGCGAAGCCCTCCAGATCGCGCGAGAACTGGAACAGCACCCGGTCGCGCGTGAAGCCGTGCGCGGCCGCGAAGCCGCCTGCGGCGGGCCGGTCGCCGTGGGCCCACACGCGAAGATTCGTGATATGCGCCTCAAGCCAGCCGAGAATCTCGGCCAGCAGCGCGCTGCCGACACCGTGCCCGCGGTGGTCCGGATCGACCGCCAACTCCGCTTCGGCGCCCTCGCCCACCATCGCCGCGCCGGCGTACCCGATGACCTTGTCGTCTTGGCGCGCAACGAAGTGCATCCGCTCGGGCGAGGGCCCGCGGGAGAGCGCGAGGGTGGTCTCCTCGTTGAACGGCGCGATGCCGTCCACCGTCTCGCATCGGAGCGCCATCGTAACGATTCTGTGAATATCCCGACCCGGAAGTGAAGCATGTTGCGCCATGGGGTTACCCTAATCGTGGACTCAGCACCGTGCCGGGGTGCTGAGTCCTTTTATGTGCCCGGGGCACGCCGGAGGCCGGTCGAGGATCGGGGAGACGGCGTCGTTCGCGGGGGTCGCCGCTCGGGCGACGGTCGGCGGAGAGGGTGGGATTCGAACCCACGGTGGGTTTTGAGGCCCACGGCGGTTTTCAAGACCGCTGCACTAGTCCACTATGCGACCCCTCCAGGCCCCTTGAGGCAAGCGCCAATCTACCAAACCGCGCCCCCGCCTGGCCTGTCGCTAGGGCAGGTCGGTCCGGACGCAGCAGGTCGAGCAGGTCCGCCCGCCCTCGATGGTCAGCGCCAGGCAGCAGGTGCGGCGCCGGTAGACCAGGCGCCCCTCCTCGTCGGTCGCGAAGTCGACCAGGTGGCCCACGTCGAACAGGTTCAGGAGGGTCTTGGCGATCACCTCGTCCGGCTCCGGCACGGCCTGCGCGATCGAGGCGACCGCGTACGCCAGGCCCGAGGCCAGCGAGCCGAGCATGGTGCGCCGCCCCACCCGCGCCCGCGCCAGGAACGCGTCCAGGACCGGGCCGAGATGCCCTTCGAAGACGTAGGCGCGCAAGCGGTCGAGCAGCTCGCCCTCGTTCGCGGCGACCTCCACGTCCGGGTGGCCCGCGCACGCGTCGTGCGGCAGCGCCAGGAAGCGCGGGCGCACCTGGCGCACCGAGAACACCGGGGCGCCCTCGGCGACGGTGAAGACGGTGTTCGCCGCGTCCATGACCGGGACGCGGCGGTCGGCGATGTAGCCGAGCACGGCCGGGGCGACCGTCCAGTAGCAGTAGGTCTTCCAGGCGAGCGCGGCGTTGGCGTGGGGCGAGCCGCCCCACTGCGCCGCGGCGGTCCGCATGAGCGCTTCGACCCCGACGCCCTCGGCCAGTTCGGCGGCCGGGAAGTCGACCGAGCCGGGGGCGGGGCGGCCGTCGAGCCAGTGCCGCAGGCCCGCGAGCGGCTGCGGGCCGACGCGCCGGTCCACCTCGTCGGCGACGGCGCGGAGCGCGTCGAGCGGTTGCGGGATCGGCGGATTCGAGGACGGCATCGCACGGCGTGCGTATGCGGGCGCGCTCAACACGTGAGGATCACCGCAGACATGGGCCGCACAGACTACCCCTCTCAAGTAAGGACTGGCTAACCTTACCTGATTCTTTCAAGGGAGTGTCAACAAACCGACAGCCGCCGCGCGGCCACGGGGCGTGAAAAAGCGAGGTGCCGTGAGGGTGAGCGTCGCCGAATGGGATGAGGTTCACAGCACCTCGCCTCGCATGTCGATCATCCCCGCGACGAGCGCTGACGCGTCGCACACGCGGTGCGACCGCCCGTAGCTCGCGTCAACCGATGCACGGGCTCTGGCACGCTGGAGCGCATGCCGAACCGCACCGATGCCGAACTCCTCGCCCCGCGCGTGATCAGGCGCGAGATCTGGATCGTCCTCGCGCTCTCCCTGGGGGCCTCGGCGGTCTGGGCGATCGTCAGCATCCTCGGCACCCTCACCGAACCCGGCGGCCTCGCCGAATCGGTTCAGTCGATGAACTCGGCGCGGGCCGCGCCGGAACGGCCCTGGTACGACCTCGCCCGCCAGCTCGTGAGCCTCGCGCTCGCCCTCGCCCCGGCCGCGCTGGCCCTGCACCTGCTCAGCATCGACCGCGGGAACCCGTTCCGGCGCATCGGTCTCGACCTGCGCCGCCCCGGCTTCGACCTGCTCGGCGGCGCGGTGCTGGCCGCGTGCATCGGCATCCCGGGACTGGGCCTCTACCTCGCCGCTCGGGCGCTGGGCGTCAACGCGACGATCAGCGCCGCGAACCTCAACGACGTGTGGTGGGCCGTGCCGATCCTGGTCCTCGCCGCGCTCAAGAACGCGATCGCCGAGGAGGTCGTCGGCGTCGGCTACCTCATCACCCGCCTCCAGCAACTGGCGTGGAAACCGGTGCCGATCATCGTCGCCCACTCGCTGCTGCGCGGGACCTACCACCTGTACCAGGGCTTCGGGGGCTTCATCGGCAACGCCGTGATGGGCGCGGTCTTCGCGCTGTGCTTCCTCAAGTGGAAGCGCACGGGGCCGCTCGTGGTGGCCCACACGCTCCTCGACATCGTCGCGTTCGTCGGCTACCTGTACGTCGCATCCCACGTGAGCTGGCTCTGAACGGGGCGAACCCGCTTGGATCCCGAGCGAGCCAACCGGTATGCTCGGTGCTCGTACGTCTGACGTGCGGCTCCTGGAGGATTCGCATAGTGGCCTAGTGCGCCCGCCTGCTAAGCGGGTTTCGGGTGATACCCGATCATGGGTTCAAATCCCATATCCTCCGCCAATAAGCCCCGCTGACCTGTGGAAACGCAGCGTCACCGGGGCTTCTCTCATGCCAGCCCTTCGAGTTTTGGCCCGAATGTTCGAATCTGAGTGGTTGCAAGCCATTGAGCTGGGAAAACACCTGGATTCGGGATCGCATCGCCCAGTCATGATCCGTTGCGTCCAGTGGTGTCCCGCCCATCTTCCGCCAAATACCCGCCAAAGTTTTGGGCCCAACCCGACTGCGGCGCTGGTGGGGACGCCCGGACTGGGAGGACCACGCCTACGCGATTGCCGATCACCTCGAACTCAACCGGTACCGCGCCCGACAGTTGATCCGCGAACCCTGGAAGCTCCCGTTCGAAATATGGGAGCGAGCGATCCAGTATCAGAAAGAGGTTCAGTACCAGCGCTGAGTGCCGAAGGCGGGCGGGCGGCGGGCGGGGAACACTAGGGGCCTGATCGAGTGGCACCGCCTCTGGTCGAGCTCATCCGCGTTCGACGGTCCCGAGTTGGGTCCGGTTCGCGACGCCCAGCTTCGCGTACGCGTGCGACAGGTGCGTCTTCACCGTCGCCCGGCTCATGAACAGTTTCCCCGCGATCTCGGGATTCGTCATCCCCGTGACGGCCAGCTCGACCACGCTCAGCTCCGTCGGCGTCAGGCTCGCCCAACCGCTCGACGGCCGCGCCCGGCTCCCGCGCGCCCGCCGCGCGTACGCCACGGCCTCCTCCAGCGCCATCGACCGCCCCTTCTCGCGCTCAGGGGTCGAATCGCCCTCCGCCGCGGGGAGGCCGAACTCCTCCCTAGCCCGGTCGCAGGCGCCGAGGAGCCGAGCCGACTCCACATCGGAGCCCGCGGCCGCGGCCAGTCCCGCCAGATGCTCGAGACTGCGCAAGCACCCCAGGCGCAGCCCGTGCTCGGCGCGCAGCGCGAGCGCCTCGTGGTGGGCGTCCTCCGCCCGCTTCCGATCGGTCTCCAGCAGCCCCGTCACCTCGAAGGCGTCGGCGAGGAGCCTGGGCATCCCGAGCTCGCGCCCTGCCCGCATCGCCACCGCGGCGTGCTCGGCCGCCCCCGCGCCGTCGGACCGCGCCAGCGCCCGCGCGAGCCCGAGCCTCGACTGTGGTGTCAGCAGGTGCCCAGCGGCGCCGCCCGGGTTCACCAGGTCCCGCTCGAACCACCCGACGGCCTGCGCGATGTCCCCGGCGTCCAGATGCAGCTCGCCGACGCAGGAGCAGAACCCCGGCATGAACGGCGGCGGCTCGACCTCCTCAACCACGCGGATCATCGGCGTCACTGCGGCCCAAGCGTTCTCACGCCTCCCGGTCCACAGCTCCACCGTCGCGAGGGCGACCCGCGCCGCGCCGACCCGGTGGTAGTCCCCGAGCGGCTCGGCCAGCGCCAGCGCCTCGCGGGCCAGCTCTACCGCCCGGTGCAGGTCACCGCCGTGGGCGACGCTTATTGCGAGGAGCCCGCACGCCGTCGAGGCGACCTCCCGGTCGCCGCGCGGCACCAGCCCCCGTATCCCGGCCTCCAGCAGCGCCGCGGCCTGCCGGTGGTCGTCCCGCATGTGGCAGACGATGCCCGTGAGCACGTCGGCGCTGTCGCGGACGAAGCCGTCGCCGAGCCGCACGCCCCGCTCCCGGGCGTCGGCGGCCAGGTCGCGGGCCGCGTCGAGGTCGTCGTAGAACCGGTCGATCGCGGCCAGCGCCAGCGCGAGGGCCGCCGAGCGCGGCTCGCCGACCTCCTCGGCCAGAGCGAACGCCTCCGCCGCGGGCCCGGCGCCCGCGGTCGACTCGTTGGTGTCGGCGACCAGCGCGAGCCCGGTGAGCAGCCGGGCCTGGAGCGGCGTGCGCTCGCCGTCCCCGAGCGCGACGGCCTTGCGCAGCAACGCCAGTCCTTCCTGCCCCCGGCGGCTGGAGTCCCAGAACCAGGGCAGTTCGGCGGCCAAGCTCCGCCCGCCGGAGGGGTCGTCCCGCGACAGCCCCCAATCGATCGCCGCGTGCAGGTTCTCGTACTCGCCCGAGACGGCGGCCCGCCAGGCGTCCTTGTCGGTGTCGATCAGCGGCCGCAGTGACCGGGCCAGCGAAAGACAGGCCGCCAGGTGGCGGTCGCGCACCGCCTCGCTCGCCCCGGCCTCCACGAGCCGCTGCTCGGCGAACTCGCGGACGGTCTCGAGCATCCTGAACCGCGTCACCGCCCCGCCCGTGTCGGCCGTCAGGAGCGACTTCTCGACCAGGCGCCGCAGGCCCTCCAGGACCCCGAGCGGCTCCTCGTCCGCGCAGAGCGCCTGCGCCGCCGAAGCGGTGAAGCCCCCGCGGAACACCGAGAGCCGCTGGAGCAGCAGCCGCTCGGACACCTCGAGCAGCCCGTGGCTCCACTCCATCGAGGCGGCGAGCGTCTGGTGCCGGGCGGCGACGCCGTGCGGGCCCCGCACGAGGAGCCGGAACCGGTCGTCGAGGCCGTCCAGGATCTCCTGCGGCGACAGGACCCCCGACCAGGCCGCCGCCAGCTCGACGGCCAGCGGCATCCCCTCCATACGCGCGCAGGCCGTGGCGACGACCGGATCCTTCGCGGCACCGCCGAGATCCCCTGCGCGGGCGGCGAAGAGGCGCACGGAGTCCTCCCGGTTCATCGGCGGTACCCGCCACACCACCTCGCCGGGCAGCCGCAGCGCCTCGCGGCTGGTGCAGAGGACCGTCAACTGAGGACACGACCGCAGCAGTTCGCCGACGACGTCGGCGGCGGCCTCGAGAACGTGCTCGCAGTTGTCGACGCACAGCAGGATCCGGCGGCCGGCCAGTTGGCTCGCGAGCACGCCCATCGGGTCCCGGTCGGCGCGCAGCGCGCCGAAGGCGGCCACGACGGCCTCAGCGACGGCCGCCGGGTCGCCGAGCGCGGAGAGGTCGGCCCAGTACGCGTCCTCGTCCGCGTCCCGGGCGGCACGGATCGCCAGCCTGGTCTTCCCGCAGCCGCCGGGCCCGACCAGGCTGACCAGCCGCGCCGAGCCCAGCGCGGCGCCGATCGCCCGCAGCTCCTCGCCGCGTCCGATGAAACCGGTCAGTTCAAGCGGCACCCCGTCCATGGCCCGAGTCTGCCACTAGGCCGGGTCGGCGCGCGATATCGGCCACCTGGCCGATTTTCCGGGGCCCCGAATCGACCAGCATGGTCTTCATCAGCGAGAACACCTGAATCGAGGAGTGATCATGGAGAACGAGAAACAGACGACGCCGCTCGGCCCCGACCCCGCGCTGGCGGTCTTGGACCGGTTCGTGGGCGACTGGGTCATGGAGGGCAGCCTCGTCGGCTCGGACGAGGTGAACATCAAGGGCAGGGCGAGCTACCGCTGGCTGCCGGGCGGCTTCTTCCTGGAGCAGCACGTCCAGATCGACTTCGCGGGCATGGCGCAGATCGACAGCTGTGAGCTGGTCGGCTACGACCCGGCGACGGGGACCTACCCGTCCCAGGTCTACTCGAACATGTCGCCGCAGTCGCTGCCCTACACCTGGAAGATCAACGGGGACGATGTGACCATCACCGTGGTGCATGGCCCGATGGACGCCACCTTCACGGGCCGCTTCAGCGGCGACGACGTCTTCGGCGGCGGCTGGCGCCCCAACCCGGGCGCCGACGAGCAAGTGAACATCTCCTATGACGTGAGCGGCCACCGAGTCCGAGGAGGGGAAGCGACATGAACGACCCGAGTTTCGCGGTCTCCCGGAGCATCGACGCCCCGGTGGCCCGCGTCTGGGACGCCTGGCGGGATCCCGACCAGATCCGCCGCTGGTGGGGCCCGCAGGGGTTCACCGGCACCACGGCGGAGGTCGACTTCCGCGAAGGCGGCACGACCCTGGTCGGCATGACCATGAAGGACGGACCGGAGTTCTTCAACACCTGGACCTACACGACGATCATCGATCACGACCGCATCGAGTTCACCTCCCGCTTCGCGGACGAGACGGGCGCCGAGATCGACCCCGCCCGGATGGGCATGCCCCCGGGGGTCCCGAAGGAGGTCCGCCACGTGGTCACCTTCAAGGAGCATGGTGAGGGCACCGAGCTGACGGTCGAGGAGTTCGACTACGAGCCCGGCCCGATGCTCGAGCAGTCCAGAACGGGCCAAGAGCAGGTCATGGACAACATCGCGGCGCTGTTCGCCGCGACGTAGGCGACGGCCCCGCGCCACCCGGCGCGGGCCGTCCGACACGAAGGAGAGGAAGACGATGGACCTGACCGCGAACGCGTTCCTCGAAGCACTGCGGACGTTCCCCCGCTCCGAGGACCCGGCGACGACCCACAAGCATTACAAGGGCACGGCCGAGGTGCTCGGCGTCAGGATGAAGCACCTCTTCGACACCGCCAAGCGGTTCACGGACATGCCCCTGGACGAGGTCGCGAGGCTGCTCGACGAGCCGGTCTACGAGGCGCGGCTGGGCGCGGTCAGCATCCTGGACTTCAAGGCCCGCCGCAAGCGGATCACCGACGAGGAGCGTCGAGAGCTCTACGAGCTCTACATGGACCGCCACGACCGCATCGACAGCTGGGACTTCGTGGACCGCGCCGCCCCGCGGGTGGTCGGCTGGTACCTGCTGGACAAGCCCCGCGACCCGCTCTATGAACTCGCGCGTTCGAGCGACACGTGGGAGCGGCGCACCGCCGTCACGGCCTCGTTCTGGTTCATCCGCCGAGGCGACCTGGACGACGCCCTGAGCCTCGCCGAACTCCTTCTGCGCGATGAGGAACCGCTGATTCACACCTCGGTGGGCGTGGCACTCCGCGAGATAGGCCAGGTGGACGAGGACCGCCTGGTCGCCTTCCTGCGAGACCACGCGGGCGACGTCCCGGCGGTCACCTTCCGCTACGCGACGGCGAAACTCCCGCCGGACCTTCGAAGGGATCTGAGGGCGAGAACCGCGCTCGAAGCGCAGGACCCGAACGGAGCAGCGAGCGCATGACCGGGTACACCGACGTCAATGGTGTCGGCGGCGGCGCCGGAACGCGGCGTCTCGGAGGGACTTGATCCGGTCCTGGAGATCCCGGCGCTCCTTCGCCCGGCGCCGCTCCTCGGTCCCAGCCCGTCGCTGCGGCGACTGACGCCGGTACCAGCGCCGGTAGCCCCAGCCCGCGACCGTCCCGGCGAGCAGCGCCGCGACCGGGGCGCCCCACAGCGGCCGCAGCGTCAACGCGAGCGGAAACCCGACGCCCGGGTCCTCGTAGTGCTCGACCGCGCTTCCCGCGAGGTCCGGCGGCGGCGCTTCCGATCGGTTCCTGGAGGGGTGTTGCTAGGGTGCGGCCATGTCGTCTATGCGGGCGACTCGGAGGCCAGGGCCCTCAAGAACCGGCCCGTCACCTCGTCGGGCACGGGCACAGCGGGACGGCGCCGCCCGCGGCGCCTTCAGCCTCCTGGACGCCACCACCGTCACCGACCACTGGGGCCCGGGCAGCTACGGCGCCCGCCACCGCCGCCCTCGCCCTCAACCCCTGGGCCGGCGGCGGCAACCCCGACTCTTCGTACTCCTCACCGCCCTGACTGCCGCTCTCATCCTGGCAGGGCGAATCACCAAGCGATCCTTCAGGAATCGATACAACTGAAGGCAACACCGCATGCCCTGTTTCGGACATAGAAGGTACGAAAATGGTTTTGTGCCGGATCGGCGGGGGCTTTTTGCGTTGGTGTGGGGTGGGTCGTTGCTAGGCCGAGGGTTGCATCGGTCTTGTGGTTTGGAAGGTGCGGCGGTAGGCCAGGGGTGGGACGCCGAGTTCGGCGTTGAAGTGCTGGCGCAGTGAGGCGGCGGTGGCGAAGCCGATCTCGGAGGCGATCTGGTCCACCGTGAGGTCGGTGGACTCCAGGAGGTGCCGGGCGTGCGCGAGGCGCTGGCTCGTGAGCCATTGGCCCGGCGGCAGGCCGGTCTCGGCATGGAAGCGGCGCACGAAGGTGCGCGTGCTCATGTGGGCGTGCTGCGCCATCTGGTCCACCGTCAGCCGTTCGGCGAGGCGTTGCAGGGCCCATTGCCGGGTCGCCGAGGTGGACGCCGCCGGATCGTCGGGGACGGGGCGCTCGATGTACTGCGCCTGCCCGCCTTCGCGGTAGGGCGCCACCACGCAGCGCCGGGCCGCCCGGTTCGCCAGGGCCGCACCGTGATCGGTGCGGATCAGGTGCAGGCACAGGTCCACCCCTGACGCCGCGCCCGCGGAGGTGAGCACGTCGCCGTCCTCGACGAAGAGCACGCCCTCGTCGAGGCGCAGATGCGGGTACCAGCGGCGGAACAGGGCCGCGCTCTCCCAGTGGGTGGTGGCGGTGCGGCCGTCGAGCAGGCCTGCGGCGGCCAGGATGAAGCCGCCGCTACAGATCGAGGCGACCCGGGTCCCGGGCCTGATCCGCGCGAGCGCGTCGGCGACGCCCTCGGGGAGCTCCCGGGTGAGGCGGGGCGTCTCGATCGGCGTGACGATCACCGTGTCGGCGCTCGCGAGGGCCTCGCTTCCGTGCTCCGGGACGACGGTGAACCCCGCGTTGGTCGCCACGGGACCGCCGTCGCACGAGCACACCACGACCTCGTACCGGTCGTCGGCCGCGCCCAGGACGCGTGCGGGAATCCCCAGCTCGAAGGGGTAGACGCCGTCGAGGGCCAGGACCGCGACGCGGTGCGGACGTGAAGGAACCATGGCATTATTCTATCGGGTAATGACATTACTGCCACTGGTGGAGCGCCGCCGCCCGGCGCACGCTGGTGTCATGAGTGAGCAGACGATGCGCGCGGTCAGCCAGAACACCTTCGGAGGACCGGAGGTCCTGGAGACGGTCGAGACCGCGCGGCCCGAGCCCATCGGCAACGAGATCGTGGTCGCCGTCCACGCCGCCGGCCTGAACCCGACCGATTGGAAGCACCGGGCCGGGCAGATGCGGTTCGGCGAACCGCCGTTCACGCTGGGCTGGGACGTGTCCGGCGTGGTCGAAGCGGTCGGCGCCGGGGTCACGGTGCACCGGGTGGGCGACGAGGTGTTCGGGATGCTGCCCTACCCGAACGGGCACGGCGCGCACGCCGAGTACGCGGCCGCGCCCGCCAGGGCCTTCGTCCCCAAGCCCGCCGCGCTCAGCCACGTCGAGGCGGCCGCGCTGCCGCTGGCGTCGATGACCGCCTGGCAGGCGCTCGTCGACACCGCCGACGTGCGTCCGGGCCAGAGGGTGCTCGTGCACGCCGCGGCCGGCGGGGTCGGGCATCTCGCGGTGCAGGTCGCGAAGGCGCGCGGCGCGTACGTGATCGGCACGGCCTCCGCCGCCAAGCACGACCTCGTGCGCGGCCTCGGCGCCGACGAGGTCATCGACTACCGCGCCAAGGACTTCACGGAGGAGGCCCGCGGCATGGACGTGGTGCTCGACCCGTTCCTCGGCGAGGACCGGCTCCGCTCGCTCCAGACGCTGCGACCGGGCGGCCTGCTGGTGTCGATCCTGCCCGTCGGATTCGACGAGGTGCGGGCGCGGGCGACCGAGCTGGGAGTTCGCGCGGCGGCCATGCAGGTCGAGTACGACCACGCGGGCATGGCGGGCGTCGCCGCGCTCGTGGAGGCCGGGCAGTTGCGCCCGCACGTCGCCGGGACCTACCCGCTCGCCGACGCGGCCCTCGCGCACGCCGAGGGCGAGACCGGCCGCGTCGCCGGAAAGCTCGTGCTGACCGTGCGGCCGTAACGCTCCGGCGGGCCCTCACCGCTGCATATGAGCGCGGCGCACCCCAGGCGATTGCAACCAGACCATCCCTTGTGCGCAAATCTTGCCTTGGGCAAGCGATGAGATGGAGGAGGACACCATGGGCTTCAACACCACCGATCCCAACACCGGGGAGCTCCTGAAGGAGTTCCCGACGCAGACCGACGAGGAGGTCTTCGCGGCCCTGGCGGCGGCGGACCGCCGGTTCCGCGAGGACTGGCGACGCAGACCCGTCGCGGAGCGCGCCCGGATCGTCGGCCGGGCCACCGAGATCCTGCGCGAAAGGCGAGACGAGTACGCCCGGTACCCGGTGATCGAGATGGGCAAGATCGCGAGCTTCAGCAGCTTCGAAGTGGACCTCGTCGCCGACATCCTCGCCTACTACGCCGAGCACGGCGAGCGCCTCCTCGCGGAGCAGGCGCTTCCCGGAGAGCCCGGCGCGGTCCTCGCCTCCGAGCCCATCGGCGTGGTCCTGGCGATCGAGCCGTGGAACTTCCCCTTCTACCAGCTGGCGCGGGTGGCCGCGCCGCAACTGGTCGCGGGGAACGTGGTCATGATGAAGCACGCCGAGAACGTGCCGCAGTGCGCGCTCGCCTTCGCGCGCCTTTTCGAGGAGGCCGGTGCGCCCGAAGGGGTCTACACCAACCTGTTCTGCACCGTCGACCAGGTCGCCGACCTGATCGACGACTTCCGCGTCCGCGGCGTGGCCCTCACCGGCAGCGAGCGGGCCGGCGCCGCGGTCGGCGAGCGCGCCGGGCGCAACCTCAAGAAGGTGATCCTGGAACTGGGAGGCAGCGACCCGGCGCTGATCCTCGAACGCGCGCCACTGGACCACGCGGTCGACCAGGTGGTCATGGGCCGCACCTACAACTCCGGGCAGGGCTGCGTGAACATCAAGCGCGTCATCGTCGTGGGCAGGGTACGCGGCGAGGCGATGCTGGCCGCGCTCAAGGAGCGGTTCGCGGCGATCGAGATCGGCGATCCCGCGGACGAGGCGACGCAGCTGGGCCCGCTCGTCAGCGAGCGCGCCCTCGAAGGGCTGCTCGGGCAGATCAGGGCCGCGGAGGCGGCGGGCGCCACGATCGTCCACGGCGGCAAGCGCGTCGACCGTCCGGGCTTCTTCCTCGAACCGACGATCGTCACCGGCGTCGACGAGGACAATCCGCTCTTCCAGCAGGAGGCGTTCGGGCCCGTGCTGTCCTTCTACGTGGTCGACGACGAAGAGGAGGCGATCGCGCTCGCCAACGCCACCAGGTACGGCCTGGGCGCCTACGTGTTCGACACCGACCTGGCGCACGCCCGAGCCGTCGCCGACCGCATCGAGGCCGGCATGGTCTACGTCAACACTTGCTTCGCCGACTCGCCCGGCCTGCCCTTCGGCGGGGTCAAGAACTCCGGGTTCGGACGCGAGCTGTCCGAGATCGGGATCGGCGAGTTCCTCAACCGCAAGCTGATCCGCGTCGCCGACGCGGACGGCCGGGTGGCCGCCGCCTGAGCGGCACGGTTCCCCGCCTGCTCGACGGTCTCCTCCACTCCGTAGTGGTGGAGACCGTCGGACTCAATGGTGACCCTGAGAAGTCTTGCGCCCTGAAGGATCAGGCGTGGTGGAGGTGCACCAGGGACTTGCCCAGGTTCTCGCCGCGCAGCATCCCCAGGAAGGCCTCCACCGTGTGCTCGAAGCCTTCCGTGACGGTCTCGTCGGCGACGACCTCGCCGCTGCGGATGCGGGGCACGAGCAGCGCCTCCATCTCGTCCTGGGCGTCCAGGTGGTGGCGCACCATATAGCCCTCGAGCCGGGCGCTCTGCGCCTGGACCAGCGCGAGGTTGCGGACCGGCTGCGACTCCCCGTGGTACCCGGAGATCGCGCCGCACCAGGCGATGCGGCCGAACTCGCGCAGGTTGGCGATCGCGCCCTCCAGGTGCTCGCCGCCCACGCCTTCCACGCACACGTCGACGCCCTCGGGCGCGGCCTTCGCGAGCTGCTCGGCCACCGGCCCGTCGTGGTAGTCGAATGCGGCGTCGAAGCCCAGGTCGTCGATGAGATGGCGCACCTTCGCCGGCGACCCGGCGCTGCCGATCACCCGTTCGGCGCCGAGCACGCGGGCGATCTGGCCCGCCGCGCTGCCGACGCCGCCGGCCGCGGCGGTGATGAAGACCGTCTCGCCGCGCTTGAGACCGGCGATGCGCTTGAGACCGACGTACGCGGTCAGGCCGGTCCCGTTGCCGAGGTGCCCCAGATGGGCGCTGAGCGGCACCCCGGGATGCGGCCGCAGCACCGTGACCTCCTCGGGCCGGACCAGCGCATGGGTCCGCCAGGCGTTCCGATGCCGCACCAGGTCGCCGGCCTCCAGACCCGGGGCGTCGGAGGCGACGACGCGGCCGATCGCGCGGCCCTCGCCGGGCGTCCCCAGCGCCCAGACCTCGTCCATGAGCTGGCGCATGTACGGGTCGACCGACAGGTACAGGTTCTCCACCAGGGCCGTGCCCGGTTCGACCGCCGGGATCGGGGCGTCGACGAAGGCGAAGTCGGTCGCCTCCGGGAAGCCGACGGGGCGGTTGACGAGGTGGACGGCGCTCATGCGATCAGTCATCCCGCATTTCTAGCCCCGCGCGCGGGCCCTTGTGCAGACTCTGGATTCGATGGCCCTCTATATTCCATGACCCAGCACTCATAGCCGCTGGTAGAAACGATGCGTTCGAACCGGACTGGTACGTTCGGGCGGTGAGCGACCTGACCCCGACCGAGCTGCGCATCCTCGTCGCCGTCGCCGAAGCGCGCGGCTTCACGGCCGCGGCCTCGCGGATCGGCATGACCCAGTCGGCCGTCTCCCACGCCGTGCGCGCCAGCGAACGCAAGCTCGGGGCGGTCCTGTTCGAGCGCGGCCGCAGCGGCGCCCGCCCCACCGCGGCCGGCGAACGCGCCGTCACGCAGGCCCGGCACCTCCTTCGGCTGCTGGACACCATGGGCTCCGAGACGCGCGGCGCGGCGACGGGGACCGTCACCGGCACCGTCCGGATCGCGGCTTTCCGCAGCGCCGCCGCCAAACTCCTGCCCGGCGTCCTCAACGAACTCTCCGATCGCCACCCCGCCCTGCACCCGCGCGTCGCGATCGTCCGCGACCTCGGCCGCGGCAGCGCCGGCGAAGTCCTCAACGGCCACGCCGACCTGGGCATCACCACCGTGCCGCCCACCTCTCCGGTCCCCGAGGGGCTGATCCACGGGACGCTCTTCGAGGAGCGGTACCTCCTGGTCGCGCCCGCCGGGGCCGCCGACCCGCGCGCGCTGCCGCTCGTGGACTGGTCGGAGAACTGCTCCTCGTACACGCGCCAATGGTGGGCCGACCAGGACTGGATGCCGCAGCGGCGCATCATGGCCGAGGACGACAGCGTCGTCCTGTCGATGGTCGCCGCCGGACTCGGCATCGCGGTCATGCCGCTGCTCTCGATCGGCGAGGCCGGCGAGGGCGTGACCGTCACCGATCTGGGGCCCGGCGCCCCCACCCGCCACCTCGGCTACGTCACCACGCCCGCGCTGGCCCAGACGCTCGGCGTGCGGGCCCTCATCCGCGAACTCCGCAACGCGCACCTCGCCCCCGACGCGGCCGTCAGCCGGTGACGACTGCGGGGACGCTCGACGGCGCCCCCGCAGCTCGCGGCCTTCGAAGCCCTATCGCCCTGGAGCGCGGGTCAGACGCTCCACTGCTGGTTGGCGGCGCCCACGCACTCCCACTGGATCACCTCGGCGCCGTTCGCGGTCGAGCCGTCGAGCACGTCCAGGCACTTGCCGGAGTGGCGCGCCACGATCTCGACATGGCCGCCGCCGACGCTGCGCAGCTCCCACTGCTGGTTGGCACCTGAGTTGCACGCCCACTGGATCGCCTTGGCCCCGTTCGCGGTCGAGGCGCCGTCGACGTCGAGGCACCGGCCGGACGCCTGCGAGACGATCCGGTAGAAGCCGCTCCCGGCGTCCTGGAGCTCCCACCGCTGGTTGGAGCCGCCCCAGCAGTCCCACTGGATGATCCCCGCGCCGTTCGCGGTGGAGCCGTCCTGCACGTCCAGGCATTTGCCCGAACCGCGGTTCACGACCTCGGTGAACGTCCCGCCGTTGCCGCTGCCGTCGTCCTCCCCGTCGCCCCAGCCGTACCGGATGCGTTCGAGGCCGGAGTCGTTGCGGACGCTCAGGGACAGGTTCGTGCCGCTGCCCTGGAGCGCGAACATCGAGTACCCGTCGTAGCCGATGTCGTGGAGCTTGCCGCCGATGCCCGGCCAGTACGTGCTGCCCATGTTGTGCTCGCGCATCTCGGCGGTCACCGCGCGGATGTGGCGGACCTCGTTGCTGGAGCTGTTCGGGTCGTTGTAGTTCAAGCCCGTGTCCATCGCGGCGCCGTACTCGGTCAGGATCGCGCGCGAGGCGCAGTTCCCGAGCCGGGTCTCGAAGTGGTCGCGCCAGCCGGCCTCGGTGTTGTCCCCGTAGAAGAACGCGTAGTGGTGGTACGACAGGAGCGTGCCGTTGAAGCGGGCGTCGTCGCAGATCGGGCGCAGGTCCTGGCTGTAGCCGGTGCCGCCGATGAGGACCCGCCCGGCCGGGGCCGAGGCTCGAAGTAGACCCGGCTGTTGGCGCCGTACTGGTCGGTCACCGTCGACCACATCGAGTTGAAGGCGGCCATGTTGGTGATGCGCCCGCCCGAGGCCGCGCCGTCCTCCCAGTAGGCGAGGATGACCTTGAAGCCGCGGTCGGTCGCGGCGTCGATCAGCCGGACCGTGTTGGCGCCGAGGTGGCTCTCGAAGCCGTCGAGCACGGCATCGGCCTTCGCGCGGACGGTGGCGTAGCTGTCGGAGCTGCTCAGCCCTTCGATGACGAGCTGGCCCTCGCTGAAGTTGTCGCCCAGCACCGCCCAGTTCACGCCCCTGAACTGGCTGGTGTCCGCGCTGGCGGGAGCGGCGCCGACCAGGAGCGTGATCGGCAGGACCGCCAGGGCGGCCAGCGTGCTGATCAGCAGCCGGACGCGCCGTCGCGTCGATGATGGTTCTCGGAGTTCGTCGGTACCCATGGATCGGGCCTCTCTCGTGCGTCGTCGCACGCGTCAACGTGCCTCATGACATCAAGGAATAGACATTTATGGATATTTAGGCGCCGCTCGGCACGGACCGCCCGGATCGAACGCAGGGCTCGTCCCGACGGGAGCGTCCTGCCGGTGGAACCCTCTTGTTCCTATGGTTTGTCTATGGGTTATATTTAAGATCGTCTAAATGTAGCACAGGTCTCACCGGCTTCGGAATGACGCGGAGGGGAGGGTTCGGCGGAGGAGGGCGCCACGGCCCGCTCGGGGTCGGCCGAACTTCTGAAATCTCCCCGAAATACTCGATTGGGGCCTCTGTGCGCCTTCGGGAACGCTCCTTTGGAGAGATCGAAAGAGTGCCATAGATATCGATTCGATATCGAAATTCGGCATGATCGCGGGAGCGATTCCACAGGTGTGCAAGCAATTCGTGCGATTCGGAGCACGGCGGCCGCCAGCTTCACCGTCACGTGTACTGACACCGGGTCCGAACTGCGATAACTTGATAACCGCCAGGCCGCGCACCTGCAAGGGTGGTCATCCCGCCCGCGCATACGGCTTGGCGCACCGGCCGTCCGGAGCGTTCCCCATCGGGTCGCTCCGACCGATTCGCGACCCTGACCCGGGAAGCGCGAGTTTTCCTTGAAATGACCTGAACCGCACTTGCCATCACTGATCCGAAGCAATTGTCGATCCTCGCATTATTCGCCCATGCTCAGACATTGATCACGAGCGGGACAGGTCATCCCTCGAACCGAAAGCAGTGCTGAAATGACCAAGAGGCGAAATCTCCCCGCCATCTTCGCCACGGCGGCCCTGGCGGCCTCGGCGTGCACCGGCCGCGAAGGCGCCGAGAGCGGCGGCGACGCGGGCCGGATGTCGATCGACCAGTTCCCCCGCAACGAGACCCTGTACACGACGGGCACCGCGTGGGGGCCTCCGAGCGACTTCAACACGATCTCGGCGGGGCAGGTCACCGGCCTCAACGGCCTCGGCTACGAGTACCTCTACCTGTTCGACACCGTCGAGCAGCGCCTCACCCCCTGGCTCGCCGAGTCCGGCGAGTGGACCGGCGACCGCGAGTTCGAGCTGACGCTGCGCCGCGGGATCACCTGGAGCGACGGCAAGCGGCTGACGACCGAGGACGTCGCGTTCACCGTCGAGCTCGGCAAGATCGAGGGCGTGCCGCACGGCGGCCTCTGGGACTGGCTGAAGTCCATCGAGATCGTCGACGGCCTGACGATCAAGTTCTCCTTCAGCGAAGCGCGCCACCAGGAATGGGACAACTTCCTGTACTCCAACGAGATCGTGCCCAAGCACGTCTTCGAGGCCTACTCCGAGGAGGAGCTGCTCAACGGCCCCCTCGACCCGTCCCCGGTCGTCTCGGGCCCGTACACGGTGCACAGCGTCGAGGAGGACCGCATCGCCTGGGTCAAGCGCGAGGACTGGTGGGCCACCGAGGCACTCGGCCTCGAAGTCAAGCCCAGGTTCATCGTCGACCTCGTGACCCCCGGCTTCGCCGACACCCTCAACATGCTCATCGACGGCCGCCTCGACCTGGCCAACAACTTCATGCCCGGCATCGCCGACTTCCTCACCGGCGAGCCGGAGCTGAGCACCTACTACGACAAGCCGCCGTACATGGCCGCCGCGAACACGGCGATGCTCATCCCCAACACGACGAGGAAGCCGCTCGACGACCCCGAGTTCCGCAGGGCCATGGCCTTCGCGATCAGCCCCGGCGAGATCGTCGACTCGGTGTACGCCAGCATGGTCGGCGAGGCGAGCCCGACCGGGCTGCTCCCGATCTGGGAGCGCTACTTCGACGCCGACGCGCTCGCCGAGAACGGCTTCTCGTTCGAGCCGTCCAAGGCGCTGGACATCCTGGAGGCGGCCGGGTACGCCGACTGGGACGGCGACGGCTACGTCGAGACCCTGGAGGGCGAGCCGGTCGAGCTGAAGCTCATCGTCCCGGCCGGCTGGACCGACTGGGAGGAGGCGGCCCGCTCGATCGCCTCGGGCCTGCGCGACGTGGGCATCAACGTCACCGAGGAGTTCGTGGACGCCGCCGACGTGGACGCCGCGCGCGGCAGCGGCGAGTTCGACCTGCTCATCAACAACTACAGCCGGATCACCAACTCCCCGTGGAGCCACTACCGGTACCTGTTCGAGCTGCCGATCGGCGAGACGCAGAGCCTCGGGAACTTCTCCCGCTGGGAGAGCGAGGACGCCTGGGAGCTGACGCAGGAGCTGGCGACCGTTGCGACCGAGGACCCGCGCTACCCCGAGCTCATCGCCGAGCTCCAGCGGATCTCGCTGCGGGACCTGCCGGCGATCCCGATCTGGTACAACGGCGCGTGGTCGCAGGCGAGCAACGCGGTGTGGACGAACTGGCCCACCGACTCCTCGGGCACCGAGGGCGTCTACTCGAGCGTCTGGGACGAGATGTGGGGCCTCGGCGCCGTGCGCATGCTCACCGACATCAGACTGGTCGACTGACCCCGCCGGCTTCCGCGTATGTGCGGACGAGCTCGGGGGCGTTCGCGAGTCGGTCCTCGATCGCGGGGGCGGCGCTTCTGGCCGTGCTCTGAAATACTGTCCTCATGCGATCTGAATTCGATGTCGACAGCATTCGCAGCGCGATCTCTGCGTTGACCGAATTGCATGAGTTCGAACTATTGGGCGACCATTTACGAGATATCGGCGTATCGGTCGAGGCCGTTTGGGAGCATTTTCAGTGGAATGTCGTCGGCGATGGCAAACTGCTGGATCCTCCCACCGAGCAGCAAGCGCTCGCGCGTTCGATCCTTTTCCGAGAATCGATGGAAAAGACCGCATCGCATCCGTTCGGTCCCGCCCTGTTCGGTCTGTACGTCTGGGGTGTCGCCCATAGGGCCTGGAAACTCTCCTATGAGTTCGTGCGAATGGTCGACGGGCTCAAGGAATTCCAGATGTGTTGGGCCGAGGTGCGGCCCACGGTGCCCGAGGCCTCCTCGGTCCGTGCCTGCGACGCCGTCGACGCGCTCACGCGACTACTCGTCGAGGAGATCAGCGTTGAGGACGCCTTGTGCTGCGGCGACGTCGACCGGCATTTCGACGCCGTTCAGATCGCGCATCTCCGCGTGGGCGAATTGGGTGATCGACTGCGCGGGCTCACCGACGAAGAAGATCCGCTGCACAGCGGTCTGCTGAAAGCCTGGTATGCGAGCCGCGTCTACTACAGGGCCGTTGAAAGCGCATTGGTCGCCACTCGTGCCGCACTCAATGGGGATGCGTCGGCGCTTCCGGGCGCGATCGCGGAACTGGAGGCCGCCGAAGCGGCCCCGCTGACCTATGTCCAGAAAAGCGAGCTCGGCGGTCACCGATCCTGTCTGGGCAGGATGCTCGAATCGGTCGAACGCGAATGGTTGAAGCTGGACCACGTCAAAGTCGTCTACCTCTTCCCGTTCGGATGCAGCGGGATCGAAGCGGAGGCGGCCGTCAAGAAGCTCGGTTCGCAGGCCGTACCGCCCCGGCTCGGCGGCATCCGGGCCACAGCGGTCAGGCGGGTGCTCGAACTGTGCGATGTCTGGGCGGGCGCCGACTTCCACAAGCGCCGCTTCGAAGGCGCCTCGATCCAACTCCCGCCCGTGCGCCTCTCCCACCCCGGCGGGACGGCCGTAGACGAGCTCAAAGCAGAAATCCGCCTGTCGATCCTCGGCAACCACTACCTCCGGCTCGAAACCCACCACTACGGCCTCGACCCGCACACGGCCATGTTCACCCTCTTCCGGGCCGCACCCGAGCACGGCACGATGGCCGTCACCTGTGGCGAGGACGGTCGATCATGGGGCGGCCTGCACGACTTCGCCGTCGACCTCCAGTCCGAAGTGGCCGCACTGCTCGGCGAGGGCGTCGAATCGCGCTCGGGCAGGTACCACGTGCTCGCCACCGTTTACGGGGCCAGCGCCGTCCCCGGTCCGAACGCGGCGGTCGCAAACCCGCGCCGCCTCATCTCGGGCGCCCAGTTCCGCGAGGCGTTCGGCGCGCAGGCGCTGCTGCACACGGTGCCGAACGGGGTGGAGTCGATCGCCGACTGGACGCGCTTCACCGTTCCCACCGACACGGTCCTCGCCACGGTGCGTAAGGCCGGCAACCTTGTGGTGGGCACCGCGAACTCCACGATCCTCGTGCCGTTCGGCATGCCGACCTTCGGCGTCGGGACTTACGAGACCGTCGCCGAGTTCGTCGGCACGCTCGACGGGCTGTGCAGTGTCTGGGCCGACCGTCTCGCGCGGCGCCACCGCGAGGTGACCGCCCTCGTCAACGGGATCAACGGCACGCTGGATGCGAACGAGATCGCCGAGTACGCCTCCCGCCTTCGCCGCGAGCAGGTCTCGCTTCATGACTTCGCCTCCGAATACCGTGCGGTGCAGTCGCTCATCCACTCGCCGAGCTTCATGGCCTCGCCGGCCGACACCGAGGCGCTCTCCGAGTTGCTGCTCCTCAGCGGCGTGGAGCGCTCGGAGAAGGACATCGCCGAGAAGCTCGGTCAGCTGCTCAACGACCGCCTCGAAGTGCACATCGACGCGCTCGCGGCCGAGTTCCGGGAGCATGTGGACCGCGAGCGCGAGCGCCGCGCCCGTCGGAGCCGGAGTCTCATCGAGGCACTGCTGGCGGCGATGGCCGCCATGGGCTTCGCGGGCGTGGTCCAAGTCCTTCAGGGCCAGGGACTGCCGGCGGTGTGGACGTGGATCCTGCTCGGCTTGACCGTCACCGCGGCCGCGACCTGTAGCGTGGCCGTGTACCGCTGGTCGAACCCCGGCGGTTCGGAGCCGGATTGAGGGCGTGATGGGAGCGGGCATGGGCCGGATCGTGGAGGTCACCGAACCCGGCGCGCTGCTCGAGTCGGTGTACCGGTCGGTGCTCGAGCCGAACTTCCCTGCCGCGGAGCTGGAGACGTATCAGGATCTCGCGACGGGCCTGGCTTCGACCACTACCGTGTTCGCCGCGCTCGACGTGGCGGGGAACCCGATCGCCGCGGCGGTGGGCAATCACTGGGCGCCCCACCCGGTCGTCCTCCTGACCTACCTGGCGGTGACCCGCGGCCTGCGTGGCAGTGGGCTCGGCGGCGGCATTCTCGAACACGCCCTCGACGCGTGGCAGCGCCGGTACCGGCCGCACGTGATCGTCGCCGAAACCGAGGACCCGGCCTGCCACGGTCCGCATCCGCTGTACGGCGACCCGACCCGACGATGGTCCTTCTACTGCGGGCACGGTGCGCGCGTGATCCTCCTGCCCTACGTCCAGCCGGAGGTCCGCACCGGCTGCGGCCGCCGTGAGGGAATGCGGCTCATCGCCCTTCGGCTCGGTGACGCGGAGCGCGGCATCGACACCGCGATCTTCCGCGGGTTTCTCAGGACCTACTTCGAGGCGTGCGAGGGCCGGCCTCCCGTCGATGCGGCGACCGGTCGGATCTTTGCGGCGCTCCAGGAGCCGTACGTGCGGCCTGCTCCGCTCTGCTGAGCCGATCGGGGTTCTCCTGTGCGGTCGAACCGTGTTCGACGATGGTCAGGGCGCATGGGACCGGCGGCGACGCATCGCGTCGCCGCCGTCCCGTGGTCGAGATGATCTGGTCCTTGGGGTGGGTGGGGCTCAGCGGTGGGTGAAGTGGCGCAGGGCCTCGCGGCCGCGCTCGGGCAGCTCTGCGGCCGCCGAGAGCAGCGCGTCCCGCGCGTCCTCGATGTGGTCGACCGCCTGCCGGTAGCCGCGCGACGACTTGCGGCGGTCGTAGGCGAGCTTGAGGCCGACGACCGCTACGGCCGCCACGCCCACGGCCACCGCGGCCAGCAGGATCGTGCGGCTCCCGCCCCTGCCGACGGGCTCCAGTTCAGTGCCGTCGAAGTCGAGCGAATCGGGACCGTCCAGGTCGCCGATGTCGGCGCTGTCGCGGTTCGCGATGTCCGACAGGCGGAGCGCGTCGGTCTCGACGGACGGCTCCGTGGCCGTGTCGGGCAGATCCTTGTGCGATTTCATGTCGCATCCTCCCTCGGCGGGCCCGCCGATACGGTTGTGGCGCCGCGCCCCGTGGGGCCGACGCGCAATGCCGGCGGCCGCTTCGTCGCGCCCCCCGTGGTCGTCGAGTCCGTGGGGACTCCGTCACCCGGAGTACCCCGTTGCCGACCCGGGAAACCCCCGTGTCCGGTTCGGCGCTCCGAACCTACCCCGGACACCATGAAAGCCGCTGACCTTCGCGATGAAGGACAGCGGCTTCGTGTTCGAGAGCTTGAGACTAGAGCGCGCGCAGGTTAGCGGCCTGCGGGCCCTTGTTGCCCTGCTCGATGTCGAATTCGACTCGCTGGTTCTCCTCGAGCGACTTGAAACCGTTGCCGGTGATCGCAGAGAAGTGAACGAAGATGTCGGGGCCGTCCTCCTCCGGAGAAATGAAGCCGAAGCCCTTCTCGGAGTTGAACCACTTGACAGTGCCTTGCGCCATTACTGAATATCCTTGGTGTTGATGCTCAGGCCGACGACTGTGAGTTCCGGAGAATGCTCCCCGGTGTCACCTTGCCGCCGTGTGGCCTGATATTGCCGCCATTTCTGGCGCTTCACCCCTCCGCTTCTCTCGAATCGGAGTGGCCATTGGACCTTACAGCACTTTCGCCGCCGAGCGGACATCGAATGCCGAAACACTTCTCACATCTGAGTGTTTTCCCAGCCCCAGGCCCTGGGGCCGGTTCGAATATATGGCTGGAAACACTCGAACGGCGTCGATTATCGGAGGGCTCGCCTGAAAACGCGTTGCCGATTTCAGATGATTTCCGCCCTCCGCCGCTCCTCGCTACGTTCCAGCGAGGAGGCCCGGTTACGCTCTCGCGCTGATGCGGCCCCGGCCCGCCGCGCCGACGATGGGTCCATGAGCGACCACATCGTGTCGACCGAACGGTTGACGAAGCACTACGGCGGCCGAGCGGCCGTCGACGCGATCAGCCTCACCGTGCGCCGCGGCGAGGTCTACGGATTCCTCGGCCCCAACGGCGCCGGCAAGACCACGACCCTGCGGATGCTGCTGGGCCTGGTCCGCCCGACCAGCGGCACCGCGGCCGTCCACGGCCTCGCCCCCGGCAGCGCGGACGCCCTGCGCCGCACCGGCTCCCTCGTCGAGGGCCCCGGCTTCTTCCCCTACCTCTCCGGCACCGACAACCTCCTGGTCGTCGCCCGGTACCGCGGCCTGGGCCGCTACGACGTGGAGGAGGCACTCGACCGGGTCGAGCTGACCTCCCGCGCCTCGGACCGCTTCCGCACCTACTCGCTGGGCATGAAGCAGCGCCTCGGCGTCGCCGCGGCCCTCCTCGGGCGCCCCGACCTGCTCGTCCTCGACGAGCCCACCAACGGCCTCGACCCGGCCGGCATGGCCTCCATGCGCCGGCTCATCCACGACCTGAGCGACGACGGCCAGACCGTCCTGCTCTCCAGCCACCTCCTGGCCGAGGTGCAGCAGTGCTGCGACCGGGTCGGCGTCATCGTCGGCGGCCGGATGTCCTACGAGGGCACCGTCGCCGAGCTGCGCGGGGCCCGGATGCTCGAAGTCCGCGCCGAACCGGTCGACCGGGCCGCGCGGGTCATGAAGGCCGCCGCGGGCGCGGCGTTCGACCTCACCGACGACGGGGAGGGCCGCACCGTCCTCACCGGCGACGCCGACGGCGTGGACGTCCCGGCCGCCGTCCGCGACCTCGTCGCCGAGGGCGTCGACGTCCACGCCGTGGCGATCAAGGAACGATCACTCGAGGACGTGTTCCTCACGATGACGGAGGCGACGCGATGACCGCTTCGACCCAGAACGCACCGGCGAAGACCCGTGCCGACAACGCGCTGCTCAGCGCCACCAGGGCCGAGCTGCGCCGGCTCGTGCGCTGGCCCGCGACGTGGGTGCTCGGCGGCGTGTGGCTCACGCTCCAGATGCTCTTCGCGTTCGCCTTCCCCTACATCGCCTACGCCACCGGCGACCCGGACGCGTTCCAGGGCGGGCCGATGGACCAGATCCTGGACTCGATGCTCCCGCAGTCGCTGCCGGAGACCCTGATCGCGGGCACGCCGATGTTCGGCGGCGCGATCGTCCTGATCTTCGCGGCCCTGGCCGTCGGCAGCGCCTACAGCTGGGGCACCTGGAAGACCGTGCTGACGCAGGGCCCGGGGCGGGCCGCCGCGACCGGCGGGCTCGCCGCCGCCGTCGGCGTCTGCGTCGCCGGCCTCGTGGCCGTGAGCACCGCGGTGACGTACGGCCTGTCGCTGCTGGTGGCCGCAGTCGAGTCGCAGGAGGTCGTCGCGCCCGTCTGGGGCGACTTCGCCGCCTCGGTGGCCGGTTCGGGCCTGATCCTCGGCATGTGGGCCGCGGCGGGCCTGTTCCTCGGCGCGGTCACGCGCGGGCCCGCGCTGAGCGTGGGCCTGGGCCTGCTGTGGACGTTCGCGGTGGAGAACCTGCTGCGCGGCGCGGCGGCGCTCATCGACGGCCTCTCGTACGCGACGGACCTGCTGCCCGGCTCGGGCGCGGGCTCGCTCGCGGGGGCCCTCGGGGCCGCCTCGGACGGAGCGGACGGCACCCCCGGTGTGCTCGACGTGCTGACCGGGCCCCAGGCGGCCGTGCTGCTCGGCGTCTACATCGCGGTCTTCCTCGCCCTCACGTTCGCGCTGATCAGACGCCGCGACGTCGCCTAGGCGAGGGTTCGGCCCAAAGACGGAGCGGAGGAGCGCCCAGGCGCTCCTCCGCTCCGCGCGCTGCGGTGACGTGCCGTCCCGGCGCACTGCGCACGGGGAGCATCGCACCGGCGCGTCTTCCCGCCGCAGCGCCGTGGCGCGGTGTCGTGGCGCAGTGTCGTGGCGCAACCCGATGGCGCACTGCCGTGTCCCGGCCCGACGGCCCGGCCCGATGCCGCGATCCGGTGGCGCACGCCACAGCCCGGCCTGTCATGGATCGCGGCCCTGCCCCGTTCAGAGGGCAAGCGAACAGACAGGAGCGAGCCCATGAAGCACCGCATCATCGTCCTCGGGGCCGGCTACGCCGGGGCCTCGGCCGCCGGATTCCTCGCCCGCCACCTCCACCGCGACGACTTCGCGATCACGGTCGTCAACGCCGAACCCGACTTCGTCGAGCGCATCAGGCTCCACCAGGTCGCCGCCGGGCACGACCTGCCCCGGCACGGCCTCGATGAGATGTTCGCCGGGACCGGCGTCGAGCTGCGCCTGGCGCGCGTCACCGCCGTCGACGCCGACCACCGGACCGTGACCGTCGAAGACGACTCCGGCACCGACCGCCTGGGCTACGACACGCTGCTCTACACGCTCGGCAGCACCACCGCCGACCACGGCGTCCCCGGCGTCGCCGAGCACGCCTTCCACGTGGCCGCGCGACCGGCCGCGCTGCGACTGCGCGAACGCCTCGACGAGCTGGACGGCCACGGCTCGGTGCTCGTCGTCGGCGGCAACCTGACCGGCATCGAGGCCGCCACCGAGATCGCCGAGGCCCACCCCGGACTCCGGGTCGCCCTCGCCACGAGCGACGAACTCGGCGGCTGGCTCGGCCCGAAGTCCCGCCGCCACCTCTTCGCCGCCTTCGACCGGCTCGGCATCGACGTCCACGAGCGCACCGCGATCGAACGCGTCGAGGCCACCGGCGCGGTCGCCGCGGGCGGTGCGGTCTTCGCGGCCGACGCGACGGTGTGGGCGGCCGGGTTCGCCGTCCACCCCATCGCCGCCGCCAGCGGCCTCGCGGTCGCCGGCAACGGCCAGATCAGCGTCGACCGCTACATGCGGTCGGTCTCGCACCCGGAGGTCTACGCCGCCGGCGACAGCGTCCACGCCGTCGGCGAGAACGGCCGGCCGCTGCCGATGTCCTGCGCCTCGGCCGGATTCACGCGGATGCAGGCGACCGCCGCGATCGTCGGCGACCTCACCGGCCACAGGACGCCCAAGACCGCCCTGACCTACTTCGGCAACTGCATCAGCCTCGGCGGCCGGGACGGGATCTTCCAGGCGGTCGACGGCGACGCCCGCTCGAAGTCCTGGGCACTGCGCGGCCGCGGCGCCTCGCGGTTCAAGAACTTCGTCTACCGCGGCACCATCTGGAACATGGCGCACCCGACGTACGGGCTGCCGACCCGCCGACGCCGCCTCGCCGCGTCCGAACGCCGCAGGGCCGCGGCCCCCGCCTAGAGTCGGACCATGGACGCCGCCACCGTGGAGCGCTTCGAGGCCAACCGGGACCGGTTGGCCTCGCTCGCGTACCGCCTGCTCGGCTCGGCCGCCGACGCCGAGGACGCGGTGCAGGACGCGTTCCTGCGCTGGCAGAGCGCCGACCGCGAGCGCATCGAGGTCCCCGAGGCGTGGCTGACGAAGGTCGTCACGAACCTCGCGCTCGACCGGCTCCGGTCGGCGCGGGCGCGGCGCGAGCGGGCGGTCGGCGAATGGCTGCCCGAACCGCTCCTCGACGGCGACCCGATGCTCGGCCCCGCCGACACCTTCGAGCAGCGCGAGTCGGTCACGCTGGCCGTGCTCATGCTCATGGAGCGCCTCCCGCCGGTCGAGCGGGCCGTCTACGTCCTGCGGGAAGCCTTCTCGCACAGCCACGCGGAGATCGCCGAGATCCTCGACATCTCCGAATCCGCGAGCCAGCAGCACGCCCACCGCGCCCGCCGCCGCGTCGCGGCCGAACGGGTCTCCGGCGAGATCGACCGGGCCGCCGCGCGAGCAGTCGTGGAGGCCTTCGTCGAGGCCGCCGCCTCGGGCGACACCGGGCGGCTTGTGGCGCTGCTGACCGAGGACGCGACCGCGGTCACCGACGGCGCGGGCCTGAGCGGCCGGCTCCTGCGCGAGACCGACCCCGAGCGGATCGCCGCCATCCTGCGCGCGGGCTTCAAGCCGACCGAGACGAAGCGGCGCATCGCCGGGGGCTCCCCGGGCATCCACGCGGGCCTCGTCAACGGCTCGCCCGCTCTGATCGCCGCGATCGGGGACAGGGTCGTCGGCATCGTGGTCTTCGCCGTCCGCGAGGGCCGGATCGCCAACGTGCACGGCACGGCCGGGCAGGACCGCCTCGGGCGCCTCACCGAGCAGTGGCGGCGCACCGACCACGAGGACCCGATCCTCGCCTCGTGGTGACGGCCGCACCGGGCGGGTGACCGCCGATACCGCGTACGCTGGTTCGGGGGATTCGGTGGGAGCAAAGAACCAGAGACGGCGCAAGGCGCGGGCGTGCAGGCGCGTGCGCGCAGCGACCGTACCGCCGCCCGACCTGCACGCGTTGCCGCTGGACGCCCGCGCCCGCCACGCCGTGCTCGGCGCCCTCCAGGAGACCGACTGCGACTGCGGCGGATGCGAACCGCCCGACTGGGTCGACACCGCCTCCGGCCTCGAAGGGCTCTCGGGGGAACCCGATTGGCCCGCGGCGCTCGCCCGGGCCTTCACGCAGTTCGGCGACGACGCGATCGACCACGCCTGGCGGCGCGGCTGGATGCCGCAGGAGGCCGTGGGCGCCCTGCGCCGCTCCCGCAGTACCGAGGCCGTGCGCGCCGGGGCGATCCTCATGCGCGGCCAACTCGCCCGCTACCCCGAGACGCACCTGAGCGACCGCTGGATCGCCCAGCGCGAGGCGCTGGCCGAACTCGCCCCGTTCGCGGGCCTCGCCGCGGCTTCGGCGGGCCTGGGCCGGTGGGACCGGATCGTGCTGTGGGCCGCGGCGCTCGAAGCGCTCGACGAGCTCGACGGCTTCCCCGACATCCCCAAGGTCGAGCCGCTTCCCGGGAGCCCGGTGCTCGTGCACGGGTTCACCGGCTCGGAATCCTCCAAAGTGTACGAACGGATCCGGGCGCTGCTGGCGAAGGCCGAGTCGACCGACTCCGACGCCGAGGCCGAGGCGTTCACCGCGAAGGCGCAGCAGTTGATCGCGCGCCACAGCATCAACGAGGCGCTCTTGTCGCGGTCGGAGTCCGGCGGGCGCGAACCGGAGGCGATCCGGGTCCTCATCGAGCGACCGTACGAGTCGTCCAAATCGGAGCTGCTCGCGCAGATCGCCCACGCCAACCACTGCAAGTCCGTCCACTGGCCCGAAGGCGGCTTCACCACCCTCATCGGCGACCGCGGGGACCTGCGATCCGTTGAGCTGCTGTACAACTCGCTCCTCGTCCAGGCCACCGCCGCGATGACGCGTGCCGGCTCGCGCACCGACGCCTCGGGCCGCCCGCGGACGCGCTCGTTCCGCCAGTCCTTCCTGGCCTCGTTCGCGTTCCGCATCGGCGAGCGCCTGCGCGAATCGGCCGACGACACGGCCCGCGAGATGACCGAGGAGACCGGCACGGACCTCGTGCCGGTGATGCGCGAGCGGGACGAGCAGGTCGCGGCGAGAACGAAGGCGCTCTTCCCGCGCCTGAAAACCGGTCGCTCCCTGCGGATCTCGGACTACGAGGGCCACGTGGCGGGCCGGGCCGCGGCCGACGCCGCCCGCCTGACCCCGGGCGAACCGATCACCCGCCGCTGACCTGAACGGGCTCAGCGGAAGTCGTTCTCCTTCAACTCGATCACCCAGGCCCGGCGCTCGGCGATCTTGCCTCCGCGCATGACGAAGACCTCGGCCATGGACATGCGCATGACCTCGCCGTTGTCGCGGGTGGCGCTGCCGGTCAGCTCGGCCATGACCGTGTCGCCCTGCTCGACCATGCGCACGACTTCGAGCCGGGGCGGGCCGATGAACCCGGGCCCGTCGATGGCCGCGTCGTAGGCCGCCTTGCCGGTGAGGTGGAAGGCGCCGTAGACGGTCCACTCGATGTCGTCGGTCAGGCACGACAGGATCTGCTCGTGATCGCCCTTGCGGAACCCGTCGAGATAGGTCTCGACGGTCTCGGTGTTCGCCGACATGGCGCCCCTTCCAGGTTGCGGTCGGCTCCAACGTATCGGGAGCCGCCGACACCGCGCCGGAAATCCGCGCGCCCGGCCGAGGGCGCGGCGGTCGTCCCGGGACGACGCCGCACCCTTCGAGGGGCTCAGTCCCGCAGGAGGGGGAGGAGTTGGTCGCCTTGGCGTTCGATCTCCTGGAGGTACGGGGTGTCGGAGAGGACGAAGTGGCTCAGGCCGAGCGCCTCGTACTTGCGCAGCGACTTCGCCACGTCCTCGGCCGAGCCGACCAGCCAGGTGGTGCCCGCGCCGCCCCCGCCGAACTTGCCCGGCGTCGTGTAGAGGTTGTCGTCGAGCACCTCGCCGCGCTCGGCCAGGTCGAGCAGCCGCTGCTGCCCGACCGCGGTCTTGCGCTTGAAGTCGCGCCAGCTCTGGCCCTTCGACTCGGCCATCTGCTGGACCTTCGCCTCGGCGTCGGCCCAGGCCTGCTCGGTCGTGTCGCGCACGAGCGTGGTGATCCGCAGCCCGAACTCGAGCGGGGCGTGCTCGCGGCCGAGCTTGTCGCTGAGGTTGCGCAGGCGCTCGATGCGCTCGCGGATACCGTCGAGCGGCTCACCCCAGAACAGCTGCACGTCGGCCTCGGCGGCGGCCACCTTCTCGGCGGCCTCGGAGGCGCCGCCGAAGTACAGGCGCGGGTGGCGCCGCTCGCCGTCCACCACGGTGCGCGGCGAGACGGTGGAGTCGGTGACCTGGAAGTGCTCGCCCTGGTACGTCACGTGCTCCTCGGTCCAGAGCTTGCGCACGATCTGGATGAACTCCTTGGTGCGCGCGTACCGCTGGGCCTGGTCGCCTTCGCTGTCGCCGTAGGCGGCGAGGTTGTCCTGGCCCGAGACGATGTTGACCAGGACGCGCCCCTTGGTGAGGTGGTCGAGGGTCGCCGCGGCCGAGGCGAAGTTCGCCGGGCGCCAGTAGCCGGGCCGGATCGCGATGAGCGGCTTGAACGTCGTGGTCTGCGCTGCCAGAGCGGTCGCGACGGTGAAGGTGTCGGGCCGGCTCCAGCCGGTGCCGATGAGGGCGCCGCCCCAGCCGTGCTCTTCGAGGGCTTTGGCGTGGGACGTCAGGGTTTCGAGGCTGTTGTGCCCTTCGACGGTGTCGTCGCCGCGGTGGCCGGGCCTGACCTGGTTGGGGATGTACCAGAGGTATTCGGAGCTCATGAGCGGGGTCTCCCTGTCGGTGCGGTCGTGTCGTCGCGGTGTGCGAGGCATTGATTCTCTATTTATCCTATCGCTATGATAGAGATTGTGCGAGGACTGTTTCCCCGCCCTCCGCGGCCGGCCCCGGCCGTGGCAGGTTGACCCCGACGGTCGCGCCCCAACGACCGCGGACCGCACTACTGAAAGGCGTACCCCATGGCACACGGTGCTTTCGAGAAGACCTACGCGGCGGCCGAGGACCGGTACGAGCGCCTCCCGTACCGCCGCGCGGGGCGCTCGGGCCTCGACCTGCCCTCGCTCTCGCTCGGCCTGTGGCAGAAGTTCGGCACCGACCACCCGCCCCAGACCCAGCGCGACATCATCCTGCACGCCTTCGACCTGGGCATCACCCACTTCGACAACGCCGACCGCTACGGCCCCCCGCACCGAGGCGCCCAGCAGGGCTTCGGGACCGTCCTCGCCAAGGACCTCGCCCCGTACCGCGACGAGATCGTCCTGTCCACCAAGGCCGGCAACCCCATTGGCCCCAGCCCCTACCTCAAGGGCGGCTCGCGCAAGTCGCTGCTGAACTCCCTCGACCACAGCCTGCGCGACCTCGGCACCGACTACGTCGACGTCTTCTACCACCACCGGCCCGACCCCACGGTCCCGATCGAGGAGACCGTCGGCGCGCTCGCCAGTGCCGTCCAGCAGGGCAAGGCCCTCTATGTCGGCGTCTCCAACTACACGCCCGAGCAGGCCCACGAGGCCGCCGAGCTGCTGCGCGCCGCGGGCGTGCCGCTCCTGGTCCACCAGCCGCGCTACTCGATCTTCGACCGCACCCCCGAACTGAACGGCCTGCTCGACCTGGCCGCGAAGGACGGGTTCGGCCTGGTCGTCTACTCCCCGCTGGCGCAAGGGCTCCTGACCGACAAGTATCTGACGGACATCCCGGCCGGGGCGCGGGCGGAGAACAGCGCGTTCCTCAAGCCCGAGCAGATCGACGACGTGTACCGCAAGCGGGCCTCGGCGCTCAACGACCTCGCGGCCGAGCGCGGCCAGTCGCTCGCCCAGCTTGCGCTGCAATGGGTCCTGCGCCGCCCCGAGGTCACCTCGGCGCTCGTGGGGGCCTCTTCTACTTGGCAGCTCGACCACAACGTCAAGGCCCTCGACTTCCCGGCGCTCACCGACGACGAGCTGGCCGTGATCGACGAGCACGGCGTCGACGGCACCGGACTGGGGCGCTGACATGACCGACCAGCTCGACAAGACCCTTTCGGCCGCAGCCCGTTACGGGGACCCGGACGCGGCCCTGGAGGTGGCCAACGAGGTCCTTCGCGTGCAGTTGGCGCACCGCTCGGTGCGCCTGTTCGGGCCGCGCGAGGTGACCGAGGCCGAACTCGAGGCGCTCGTGACGGCCGCGCAGTCGGCGCCGACCTCCTCCAACCTCCAGCCGTGGAGCGTTGTGGCCGTGCGGGACCCCGAGCGCAAGGCCCGCCTGGCCGAGCTCGCGCGCAGCCAGAAGTTCATCGACCAGGCGCCGCTGTTCCTGGTGTGGGTCGCCGATCTCGACCGGGCCCGGCGCCTGGCCGAGCGCGAGGGGACCGGCGTGGACGCCGTGGACTACCTGGAGACCACGGCGATCGGGTTCATCGACACGGCGCTGGCGGCGCAGAACGCGGTGGTCGCGGCGGAGTCGCTGGGCCTGGGCACGGTGTTCGTCGGCGCGATCCGCAACCGGCCCTTGGAGGTCGCCGAGGAGTTGGGGCTGCCGCCGCACGCGGTGGCGGTGTTCGGGCTGGCCGTGGGCGAGCCCGATCCGGCCGAGCAGGCGGACGTCAAGCCGCGGCTGCCGCGCGAGGCGGTGCTCCACCGGGAGGTGTACGACGCGGCGGCCTCTGACGCGCACCTGCCGGTGTACGACGAGCGCCTCGCGGCCTACAACAGGCGCTTCGGCCTGCCGGGGACCTGGAGCGATCGGGTCCTGGCGAGGCTGAAGGGCCCGGAGTCGATGGGCGGGCGCCACCTGCTGCGGGAGGTCTTGGAGAAGTTGGGCCTGCCCTCGCGCTGAGACCGCGCCGGACGCCCGCGGTTTCGCGGCCCCGGCGCGCGTCGCGACGTTCCCGAACGGGCCCGGGCGGACCGGCATCGCCGGTCTCGCCCGGGCCCGTTCGTGCCGCCCGAATACCGTGCGCCCGGTACTAAACGGTGTCATTTCAGCATCGGGTGACGCTCGGAACACTGTCGCGCACTTGGGACTCACTGGGCCCGGTCGCACCGTCCGTGCCAGTCCGTGTCAGGATTCGCTGGCGAGCCCTCTGCGCCCCCTTCGAAAGGACCCGGATCCCGTGCGACGCGTATCCCGAATGGTCGGCCCCGTCAACGCGATGATGCAGTCTTCGGCCAATCGCCAGCGAAGGGACGTCGACGCGGCGTTCGACAAGCTGGTGCGCCAGGCCGAGGAGGCCTCGGGCGGCACCGCCGAGGGCGACGAGGCGTTCTTGGAGGAGTACCGGTTCCTGATCCGCGAGGCCGCCGCCGTCCCCAGCATGTCGGGCGTGGGCTGGCTGGGCACGACCAGCGACCTGCGCGGGCGCATGACCAACCGCTTCCGGGTGCGCCGGCTGCTGGCCGAGCACCCCGAGATCGCGCAGGAGCCGATCGAGGCGCCGATCATCGTGACGGGCCTGCCGCGCACGGCGACCACGTTGGCGCACAAGATCCTCGCCCGCCACGAGGGCAACCGGGCGCCGCTGATGTGGGAGCTCCAGGCGACCGACCGAGCGGACATGGACGAGGCGGACCGCAAGCGCCGCATCAAGGTCGCCAAGCAGTCCGCGGCCTTCGGCCACAAGTTCTCCCCGGCGCTGCCGCAGATCCACGCGATGGAGCCGGAGTCCCCTGAGGAGTGCGTGTTCGCCCTTCCCCACGGCCGCAACTGGCTCGTGTGCTCCCGGATGCCCGGCTACCGCCGCTGGCTGGAGCAGCGCGACTTCCTGCCCGACTTCATGTACTACAAGCGGGTCCTCCAGGTGCTCCAGTCCGGCGGGCCGCGCAAGCGCTGGGTCCTCAAGTCCCCCTATCACCTCGAGCACCTGGAGACGCTGCTCAAGGTCTTCCCCGACGCGAAGATCATGTGGACGCACCGCGACCCCAACACCGTCATGGGCTCCTGGTGCTCGCTCATGGAGACCGGTGTGGCGCTGTGCAACCGCACGTACGACCCGCACGACATCGGCCGGGACTGGCTGGAGATGCTCTCCGAGATGATCCGCGTCGGCCGCGACTCGCGCTCGAAGCTCGCGCGCGACCGCGTCGTCGACGTCTCCTACCACCAGTTGACGGCGAACCCGTACGAGGAGATGCCGGGCGTCTTCGCGAAGCTGGGCATGGAGTGGAAGGGCGCCGACGAGGACAACCTGCGCGCGGCCATGGAGCGCCCGTGGATGAAGCGCGGCCACGAGTACAGCCTCGGCCACTACGGTCTCGACCCCGACCAGATCGACCGGGCCTTCGGCGACTACGCCCGCATGGTCCACAACATGCGCTGAACCCGACCCCCGGCTACATCGTGTTGACGATGAGGCCGATGTGCGTGAAGTAGTTCATCGCGCCGAACAGCAGGAACGCGAGCCCGGCGAGGAACCAGCAGACCTGCGTGACCTTGAAGGCCGCGGTGCGCCCGGCCTTGAGCGCGAACGGGAAGAGCACGCCGCCGACGCCCACGAGCGCGTACAGGCCGGAGATGAACACGGCCTCGACCATCGGGTAGTCGGCGAACGCGCCGGAGATCGGTTCCTCCGGGGGAGCGGCGAACAGCTCGTAGCCCACGCCCGCGCATGCGATCGCGATGGACGCCAGGCCCATGCCGAGCACGAACACCGACACCGGGCCGGCCGTCGCGGCGACCGATGCGATCCGGTCGGGCGCCTCCTCCAGGCGCTCGGCGCGGCGCCACAGGTAGAACGCGGCGAACAGCAGTAGCACCCCGAACGCCAGGCTCGGCTCGCCGAAGATGACGTTGTCGAACGGGAACCCGCCCGCGGCCAGCGGCCAGGTGAGCGTCATGTGGAGGCCGGTGAGGGTGAGGATCGTGCCGAGGACGCCGAACGCCATGGACCAGCCCTCGGCGTTGAGCGCGCGGCCGGGGTCGGCCAGGCGCCGGGCGAAGCCGACCACGAGGAGCAGGCCCGCGCCGGCGGCGACCGACATGATCGTGTTGTACGTCGGCATCTGGGCCCAGTCGATCTTCAGGCCCGCCGCGATGGGCGTTGCGAGATCCATGGCCGGATCGTAAGCCCGAGATGACCGGAACTTCCGGAAACCGAGGAATCACCGCTTGAGACGCGGTCGTGCGCTCCCTACCAGCGCCACCAGAGGAAACGGCGCTCGTGGCGGACGGTGATGCGCGACCAGAGGGTCTCGCCGGTGAGGTGGAAGCGGGGCCCGCCGGCCGCCTGCTGGCACCGGTTGTCGACCCGGCCACCCTTGAGGCGCACGCCGTCGTCGACCGCGGAGGCGTTGCGGGGGAGGATCAGCGTGAACCGCGAGTGGTGGAGTGTCAGGTCGATCTCGATGTCGCCCGCGGAGAACTCGGCGTGGCGGCAGTCGAGCGTGATCGGGCTGAACTTGGGCTTGACCGTGATGCGCCGCGGCACGGTCCAGGCGCCTTCGCGCTTGATGCGGCTGTGCTCGGGGTCCAGGACGAGGTCGGGGACGCTCGCGCCGGTCTTGGCGCGCACGGGGACGGGCAGGGCGCGGTCCTCCTCGGGGAGGTCGGCGAGGAGCCGCTCGACGTCGGCGTACGTCTTGGCCCCGTAGACCCGCCGGGACCGCTCGGCGAACTCGTCGAGGTCGAGGCGGCCCTCCTCAGCGGCGTTGTGGAGCTTGCCGATGAGCGCTTCGCGCTGGGCGTTGGAGAGGCGGATGTTCGGATCGGGCGCGGACATGCGGTTCACCTTCTGCTCGGACCATGTTCGAAGATACCGGTTCCTGACGCTTCTCTGCGCGGCGCGCCGGGCGCCCGTGTCTCGGACCGCAGCGGGTCCGCCGGTGGGCCTTCACGCTGACGTGCCTTGCCTTCCGGGCACATTTGCGCCCGAGTCGGGAACCGAGGGAGCCTCGGGCGCGTCTCAGACACATGTGGAGATACAGCATCATCGCCGCCGCGCTCCTCGCCTTGAGCGCCTGCGGGCAGCAGGCGGACGAGAGCGCCGACGCCGAGGACCCGCCGTCCATGCCCGAGGTGATCTTCACCGTCTCCGAACGCGGCGAGGACGACGCGATCGTGATGGAGGCGATCGTGAACATCGCCCCGGACGGCACCTGGGAGCGCACCGGCACCGAGCCCGGCTCGGGGGCCTTGACCGATGAGGAGGTCGCGCGGATCGGGGAGTTGGTGGAGGAACCGGACTTCCCCGAGGACCCGGAGAACGAGAGGGTCTGCACGACGGCGATCCCGGCGTACTCCTGGTCCCTGGTGGCCGGCGATGAGTGGCTGACCAACGGGAACGGCGGATGCGTGTTCAGCGACTCGGGGGCCGAGATCGTGGCGATCATCCAGGAGGCGGCCGACGTGGGGCCCACCCTGGAGTGACCCGCCGCTACGAGACCGTGTTGATGACGGCGGCGGTGGTGGCCGCGGTGATGGCGGCATTGGTCGCCAGGATCGCGTTCTTGACCGCTTCGGCGGCCCAGACGCCTTCGGAGACGGTCTTGACGCGCTTGGCGATCTCGCGCGCGGGGACGCCGGGGAACTTGAGGACGAGGGGCATCTGGCCGCTGGCGTCGAGGAGCGCGATGATCGCGCCGGTGCGTGGATCGGGCTCGGCGCCGTCCACGAGGATGGCGCGGATCCGTTCGCGCAGTTCGGCTTCGTGACGGGTGTCCTCGGCGGGCCAGGTGGTGGAGCGGAAGAGGCCGAGGACCTTCTTGGTGTTGCGGCGCACGAGGCCGCGTTCGACGAGGCGGTCGGTGACCTTGGTGCGGAGGCTCGGGCCGAGCATGAGGATGAAGGTCTGCGCGGTGCGCGGCTTCTTGGCGACGACGGTGAAGGCGTCGGCGAGGATCGGGTCGGTGGGAGGGATGCTGCCGACGGATTGGATGGTCGAGCTGCCGAAGGCGGACTTCTTGGGCTCGACGCGGACGCGCCCGGTGAGCGCGAGCTCGAGGAGCACGGCGCCGCCGAGGGTGTAGTAGAGGGTGCCCTCCCCGGCGATGTGCCCTTTTTCGTCATCGAGCAGAAGCAGCAGCAGGTCTTCCACAACAAGCGTCTCCATCGCCCGACTCTATGCGAATTCCACCGAATCCGCTGACCACGGCGCTGGCATGAGGACAAGGCAGTCGCTGAATCGCAACCATGCCACGGCACTTTCGCCGGAAGCCTTCCGCTGGTGCAACGCCTGTGCGGTCACGGAGGGCCATACCTTCTCGAAGACCGAGAGAGCACCTCCACATGCGTGGAGAGCAGCTCAACCAGCTCGTCGACTCCTCCGGGGCGCACGGAACACCTCCACGTGCGTGGAGAGCAGAGCTCGCGGCTGACCTGGATCATGGTGCCGTACGGAACACCTCCACGTGCGTGGAGCGCAGAGCAGGCACGGCACCCCTAGTCCGTCCGCGGACGGAACACCTCCACGTGCGTGGAGCGCAGGCTTTCTGAACTGCAACTTTACAAGGCCGATTGTTCGTTTTGAGCGTCGGGGCGAGGCGTGAGCAGCTTCATTGAGCACGGCGATCCACCTGAGCCAGAACGCAGTTCCATTGGCGACATGGTCGTTTGGCCCCCAGCCTGTGGGTTCTGGAACCTACACAAAACCATGCGTCGAGCAACGGTCCATTTTCGGACGTTGTGATTGTCAGCGTGTGCTGAGAAGATCCGATTTGGCACATGTCACTTCTGGTTTCTGGAGGTTCCGGTTGAGCTTCAATCTAGTTGAGTTGCTGCTCTGGGGAAAGTCGCGCGGCTTGGGCACCGAAGACCAGCGGCCGAGGACCTATCCATTGATCTGTCATCTGCTGGACGCCGCCGCGTTCGCAGGGCGCGTCTGGGACGAATACCTGTCCCAGCACCTTCAAGAATGGCTGGCCGACCAGTTGGACCTGTCGCTTGAGGAGACTCGGTCCTGGGCCATGCTCTTGGCCGGACTTCACGACATCGGCAAGGCCTGTCCGGGCTTCCAGTTCCGCGACGACGAAGGGCTCGCCGCACCTGAGGGATTCCCCAGAGACGGTGACTTCTGCAATCACGCCGCGGCCGGCCAGTTGTGGTTGGGTGCCGCTTTGAAGGAGAAGTTCGGTTGGCCGGAGGATACGGCCGAGGCAGTGGCCGAGGTGGTCGGCGGACATCACGGCATTTTCACCACACTGCAACCAGGCGAGTATTCCAAGGAAAAGGTCCGAGAAAAAGGCCTCGGAGGAGGGCCGTGGGGCAGTCAACGCACCGCGATTGCCGCAGCGGTCCAGGACTTGGTGGGCGTGCCGAATAAACCGGCCGACTTCTGCCCTGACGCGCAAATGGTCATGTGCGCGGTCGTGGTACTCGCGGACTGGCTGGCAAGTCGAACCGGATTCGTCCGCTCCCGTATGACCCACGTTCCGCCGCAAGGCGATCCGCAGTCTCTAGAACGATTCCTCGCCGGCTCGATCGCCGCCACCGAAGGCGAGTTGGCCCGGTCCGGTCTGGTTCGCCTCAAGGTTCGTGAGGCCGAGTTCGCCGAGGAGTTCGGATTCCAGCCCAACCGATTGCAAGCGAGCCTGTTGGAAAACCTTCCGCAGGCGGTATCAGGTTCCGGCATGTTGATCGTCACCGAGCAGATGGGGCTCGGGAAGACCGAAGCGGCGCTGTACGCCGCTCGGATCCTGGGGGCGGCGACCGGCACGGCGGGCATGGCGTTCCTACTGCCGACCATGGCGACCTCCAACGCGATGGAGTCCAGGCTGGTCGAGTACGTCGAGCGGAACGCCGTCGATGCGGCACCGGTGAACCTGGTGCACTCCATGGCTTGGCTTCGGCGACTCCGTTCCGAAACGGAATCCCCCGAAGCGGAAGTCAGCGACGACGCACGGGAGTTGGCCGAGGTGACCGAATGGTTGCGCGGCGGCAAGAAGGCCGCGTTCGCGCCGGTATGCGTCGGCACGATCGACCAAGCCCTGTTGAGCGTGCTGCCGTTGAAGTACAACGCGTTTCGAATGCTCGCCTTCGCGAACAAGACGATCGTCATCGACGAGGTTCATGCCTTCGACGAGTTCGTGCGGGTCCTCCTCTGCGGATTCCTGTCCTGGTGCGGGCACCTGGGCGTCCCGGTGGTGCTGATGTCGGCCACGCTTCCCGAATCGATAGCCCGCGAGCTGGCCAAGGCCTATCTCGGCCGGGACCCCGGTGCCAAGGCCGCGCCCTCATATCCCGGTTGGGTCTTCCTTGAACGCGACCGCCACGAGCCGGTCCGCGAATCGATCTCCGTCGCTGAGAGTGAAGAGCGGTCGCTCCGAATCGACCTGCGTGAATGCGAGACGGTCGACGAGGCATTGCAGCGCGGTCCCACTCTCGCCAGAGAACTCGAGGCGCTGTGCACCGGGAGCGGATGCGCTGCCGTGGTGTGCACGACCGTGAAGGAGGCCCAGCAGACCTACATCCAAGTCGCGCAATGGATCGCGCGCGAGGGATACGACGTCGAGATGGTGCTGCTGCACTCGAACATGCCGATGTGGCAGCGGGAAACGATCACCGACTACGTGGTCCGGGGATTCGGCCGGGGTGAGAACGCCGACCGTTCAGGGCGGACCATCATCATCAGCACTCAGGTGCTGGAGCAGTCGGTGGACATCGACATGGACCTGATCATCAGTGACCTCGCACCGATGGAACTGCTCTTGCAGCGCGCCGGTCGCGGGCACCGCCATCCCGAGAACGACGCGCGGCGACCCGCCTGGGCAGAGCATCCCAGGTTGGTCGTGCTCGTGCCGGAAGGCGGAGAGGACCCGGTGGTGCCGAAGCGGTGGTCGTACGTCTACCCGCTCGCCTCACTCATCCGGACCCAACGTCTCCTATTGCGCCGGAACGGAGGCGCTGTGCGTCTCCCCGGAGAGGTGCAGGGCCTGATCGATGAGCTCTACACGGATTCGTCGCTCATCGCCGGGCATGAGCAGGCCGAGAGGGAAAGCCTGGCCGAGGCGATGGTGCGCCACGGTGAGGCCGAGCGCTGGCGTGTGCCGAAGCCGAGGGACCTGGGGTCGGTGGGCGAGTTCTCGGGCCAAGACAGGCTCGTCGAGGAGCACGTCTCGACCCGCTTCGACGCCGACTCCGTAAGGGCTCTACCGCTGTTCGATCGTGGAGGAGACCTATGCCTGGACCCGGAGGGGACTGTTCCGCTGCCGCAACCGACTGCCGACTCAGGGCGGATGCGCTGGAGTACGACGGACGTCGCGGCGATCATCGAACGCACCGTGCCCGTCCGCAGAAGCCTGCTCGTTCATAGCCGCGGGGAAGTCGCCGTCAAGCCGCGTCCGGAGTGGAAGGACCACTTCCAGCTCAAGTTTGTGGTGCCGCTGGTACATCGAGTCGACAGCGACGGGCGTGTCGAAGCTTCGAGAGTGGCGGGAAGGGGATTCCTCCTTGATAGCGTGCTTGGGCTGGAGATTTCCTGATCGAGAACGTCCCAGTAACCACCTTGTCCAAGATGATCCGATACGAAGTAGGAAGCATGGAGAGGACAGAGTCTCGTGGCAAAACACCGCAAACGGCGTTGTGAAGGCGGCTCTGGGCGGTGGGAGAAGTACATCGCCGTCGGCTCTCTCAGCGCGCTGGTGGCCACCTGGATCACGCTTCGACTGATTTGAAGGGATGGCAGGCGTTTGCGCGCCTGCCATCCGACACTTCCACTTCAGTGGAATAAGCCTGACAAGTTGAGAGACTTCCAGTTACCACTGGTTCACCTCCACTGCTGTGGAGAACTCTCGGGCCACCTTATAGCCCGGGTCGGTGAGAATCCGGGTGCACACAGGACCCGCGGCTGGTGGCATGATGTGAAAGCACCCCGCGTCCTTTGTCGACGCGTAAGGGTGCTGCGGCGCTGGAACGAGGAGGTTCATGGGCGGCAACGACTTCGATTTGGCGACCGAGAAGTGGATTCCGGTCTCCTGGGTCAACCCGGGCTCAGCCCTTCCTGAGCGAGTGGGACTGCGGACCTTGTTCACTCGTGCGAGTGAAATCTCGGGATTTCATGCTCCGCTTGCTCCTGCGGGCGCCGGCCTGATGCGAGTCCTGTCGGTTCTGACTGCACGAATCACCGGGCTCGACGTCATCGACTCGAAGCGGGAGTGGCAGCGCCGGCGACTCGACCTCCTCTCCGGCACGAGGACTGGATTCGATCCGGCCGCCGTCGACCGGGCTCTCGGTGCAGCGGTGAGCCTCTCGCTGTTCGGGGAGCGTCCGTTCCTCCAAGACCCGCGCTTGGCCTCCGAGTGCAAGTCGACCTCGGGGGTCGGCAAGTTCGCCTGGACCCGAGTCGCCGGAGCGAACCAGGTGTTCCTCTCCCACGACCGCGACGACTCGCCGCAGCCCGTGCCCGCGGCCGAAGCCGTGTGGCATCTGCTCGCGTGGATGTACTACGGCCCCTCGGGCCGGTGCACTGCGCGGGCCGTCGGTGCGATGGACAAGGCCGACACCGGTGCCGGCCCGCTGCGCCGCACGCTCTCCGTCCATCCGTGGGGGGCGAACCTCTTCGAGACGCTGCTGCTCAACCAGGTGTACCTGCCGCCGGATCCGGATCGGTCCGGCGCATCGATCTGGGAAGCGGACCTGCACGACCCGCTCGCGTTGCCCCCGGAGGGATCCGGCATCGGCTGGCGGCTGGCCAACCGGTTCCGCCACGGAGCCCTCCTCGTCCCCGACGAGTCCGTCGAGCACGTCGTGGACGCGTATCTGACGTGGGCATGGCGCAGCGCGCACCCTCCCGCCGATGATCCGTATGTGCCGTACCAGGTCAACCCGAAGACCGGGGACCGCTACCCGCGCTATGCCGAAGCCGATCGGGCGATCTGGCGCGATCTGGACGCGCTGGTCCTCAAGGTTCCGGCCGAGAAGTCGGTCACGCACCCGCAGGTCATCGTCGATCTCAAAGCCCGCCCCAGCCTTCCCGGGGAAGTGTTGCGGCGGTTGCGGATCCGCGCGTTCGGCTACGAGCAGGACGGCCAGACCCGCGACAAGGCGTACTTCGAGACCACCACGCCTCCGGTGCTGACCGCTCTGGAGGACCACAAACTGGAAGTCCGCATCGAGAACGCCCATCACGCCGGCGACGAGGTCGGTCGGCATCTCCAACGAACCTTGAACGCCGCGTGGACCGATCTCGCCGGCAAGCCGAAAAAGGAAGCCTCCTGGACAGGACCGGCCATGGCCCGGTACTGGTCGCGAGCCGGCCAATCGTTCTGGGACATGGTCTTCGACACGGGCGCGCTCCCCTCGCTTCCGAACGCCTTCATCAGGATCGCGACCGACGTCTTCGACCGCGCCACCGAGGTCTACGCGGTCAGCCCCAGCGCGATCACCAAACTCGAGACCCATCGGGCCCGCCTGTTCCGCGGCTGGCGAAAGGAACTCAAAGCCCATGACGGCACCAACGACCACGACGCCTCCGCCGTCCCGCACGCAGCGAGCGTGGCGGGCGGTGGCGGCACTGACCCAGGACACCAAGAGGAGCAATGGTGAGCTGATCCCGGCCGTCCTCAAGCAGCCCGGACCCCGCGCGACCCTCAAACGCTGCCTCGGGCAACGCCCCGACAGCCCCGCCTGGGATCACGCGTGGGGGCACCTCATCGACTACCTGCCCGAGCAGGCGGTTCCCGACGACTGCTTCTCGGGCTCAGCGGTGGCCGACGAGCAGCGCGCGTTCGTCACCGTGGCCGCCATGATCTGCGCCCAACCGCCCACGGCACGCGCCAAGGATCTGGAGATCGGACCCGACGGGAATCGAGCGCGAAACCTCGGTTCCGCCCTCGCCGTCGGTGTCGGAGAACGCAATATATCCAATCAGGATGCCGGGCTGCATCGGCTGATCCTGCTCAGCCGCCAGAACGTCGACGGCATCCACCGCCTGCTTCCCAGGACCGTCCAGCACCTGCGCGGCGCCTTGGTGCCCCTGGACTGGGTCCGCCTCATCACCGACCTCGCCGACTGGCGCCGTCGGCGCCGAAGCATCGCCAAGTGGTGGATCCAGGACTACCACCGGAACCTCAACCGCATCAAGGCCGCCAAGCTCAGCAACGACCCGAACGCCGAAAGCGAGACGACGTGAACCAGCCCCGATTCCTCGACCTCCACGCTCTCCAGACGCTGCCGTTCTCCAACCCGAACAGGGACGAGGAGGGCAATCCGAAGACGGTGGTGTTCGGCGGAGCCGAACGCACCCGCATCTCCAGCCAGTCCTGGAAGCGGCGCATCCGCCTGGACGTCGAGGCCGAACTCGGGGATCCTGCCGTGCGCACCCGCCGGGTGGTCCGCGGCGTCGCCGAGCGACTCCACAACGCCCACGACTGGCCGATCGAGGAGGCCGAGGCGGCCGGGCGCCAGGTCGCCCGTTCGACCGGCGCCAAAGGCATCAACCTCGAGAAGAGCAAGGACGAGAAGAACGAGGAGATCCTGACGACCTCGGTGCTGCTCTTCCTGCCCGAAGCCGGCCTCGACGAGCTCACGGCGATCGCCGCCGCGCATCGCGACGCGATCGTCGAGGAGGAGGCCAAGCCCGAGAAGAAGCGCAAGGGCATCCTGCCCTCAGATGAGATCGCGGCGGTCCTCGGCTCGCGCAACGGCACGATCAACCTGTTCGGGCGCATGCTCGCCGAACTACCTGGAGCTAATGTGGACGGTGCCGTCCAGATGGCCCATGCCTTCACCGTGCACGAGACCTCGCCGGAGTTCGACTTCTTCTCGGCCGTGGACGACATCGAGCAGCGGGCGGGCATCCCCGGCTCCGGGCACATCAGCACCGCCCTGTTCACGGCCGGCACCTTCTACCGGTACGCCAACATCGACCTCGACGGGCTCTTGCGCAACCTCGGCGGCGACCGCACCGCGGCGGCGGAGTTGATCACTTCCTTTGCGCAGGCGTTCATCCGCACCGTTCCCACCGGGAAGGACCGGCCGACCGCCCCGATGACCGCCCCGGACCTCGTCCATCTCGCCGTTCGCTCCGACCGGCCCGTTTCCCTTGCCGCCGCGTTCGAACGGCCCGTCCGCGCCGTCGATGACGGCCACCTGGGCCGAGCCGTGGACACATTGGACGACTATGCCGGTCGCATCACCAAGCTCCTCGGCGCATCGCGGCGGACCTGGGCCGGCCACGCCCAGGTGCTCGACCAGGACCTCAAGAGCCTCGGTGACGCTGCCGACTCCTTTGACGACCTCGTCGACGCCGCGGTCGCCCAGCTCATTCCGAGCGAGTAGTCGTGGACGCTCTGATCCTCCGCCTCGCCGGACCGATGCAGGCATGGGGCGAGCGCGGCACCTTCGGGGAGAAGGACACTGCCGACTTCCCGACCCGCTCCGGCCTGCTCGGACTCATCGCCTGCGCCGCCGGGATCCGCCGAGGCGAGCCGCTCGGGGCACTGACCGAGCTGGACTTCACCGTGCGCATCGACCGGCCGGGCGTGCGCATGATCGACTTTCACACCGTCGGCGGGGGCTACCCGCGCAAGCGCGGGATCCCCACTGCTGAAGGCAAACGCAAGGATTCGGCGATCATCACCCGGCGCCACTACCTGGCCGACGCGGTCTTCACCGTCGCCTGCACAGGGCCCTCCCATGCTCTCGACCTCGCTCAGGGCGCACTCGAATCGCCCCGGTGGCAGCCTTTCCTCGGGCGTCGTTCATGCCCGCCTGAGCAGCCGATGTTCCTGGGACGCATGGCAGACGCCGATTTCGCGCTGAAGACCGCCCCGCTCCCGCAGCGGTCCGGACAGGGGCCGGACGGGGCACGTGTGGACTTCGTGCGCACCGCCAGCGCCAGCGACCTCGACGCTTGGAGCGAGATGTTCGACGACTGCGACTCGTTCCCGCAGGGCGACCGCAACTACCGGAGCCGACCGATCGTCCGGACCACCGAACACCTGCCGGACGCACGCGCCTGCAACGGGACCGGAGACCTGCTCATCGCGTTGGGCGACTTCATGGGCCGGAGCGAAACATGAGCCCCTGGTTGACCCGCCTCGTCCTCGACCCCCGGCACCGCTCGACCCGCACGCTTTTGGCCGATGGCGGCCGCCAGCACGCGTGGCTCATGCATTTGGCTCCCGAGAGCCTGGGCGATCATCCGCGCCGGGCCGCGGGCCTGCTCTTTCGCGTGGAAGGAGGCTCTCGCGACGTGAGGGTCCTGGTGCAGACCACCGACGAACCGCGCCTGGACACCCTGCCGATGGACGGGGTCCTCCAAGCGGCGACCCGCTCGCTCGCCGCCCAACTCGAGTCGATCCACTCTGGAACGACGATCCGGTACCGGATCGTCGCCAACCCCACCAAACGCTGGGGCAACAGCGCGCCGAAGAAGGAGATGATCGGGAAGCTCCACACGTTCCGCGGCCCGGCGGCCGTCGGCTGGTGGACCGAGCGCGCCCCCGCGGCGGGACTTGCGATCCTGTCCGCCGACTGGCGGCCTTTGCCCGACACGATCGTCAAAGGACGCGGCCATCATTCCCGCGCCCAGTTCGACGGCTTGGCGACGGTCTCCGACCCCGACGCGGTACGCGAGACGATTCGCGGCGGCCTGGGCCGATCCCGAAGCTACGGTTGCGGATTGCTCAGTGTCGCCCTTGTCGGCGACGCGGGTCGAGGGGGCCGGGAGTGACCGATCCGAGGAAGATGCTCGGCGCCCCCGCCTTGGCGATGCTTCCGCGCGTCGCAGACAGCCTCTCGTTCCTCTACCTGGAGACGGTCCGCATCGTCCAAGACGACACCGGTGTCTGCGCACAGGTCGAGCGCTCCGGCCGGATCGACCGGGTCTACCTGCCCGTTGCAGCTATTGCTTGTGTCCTTATGGGACCGGGAACCTCGATCACCCAGCCGGCCATGGCGACGCTTGCACGCCACAACACCACGGTGCTGTTCACCGGCGCCGGCGGCATTCGGATGTACGCGGCGAGCCAGTCGAGTGCGTTGTCCACGGGATGGCTGGAGAAGCAGGCCCGCGCTTGGGCGGATGACGTGACTCGCCTGGAGGTCGCCCAGCGCATGTTCAGCCTCCGCTTCGGTGTGGCCGTGGAGGCGGAGACCGGTCTGGCGCAACTGCGTGGCCTCGAAGGCGCACGCATGAAGTCCTTGTACCGCAGCCTGGCCGACCGCCATGGCATCCGAGGGTTCAGGCGCAACTACGACCCGCATGATTGGGATGCGCAAAGCCCGGTGAACCAGGCGCTGTCCTCCGCGAACACCGCGCTGTACGGCGTGTGCCATGCGGCGATTTTCGGCCTTGGATGCTCGCCCGCACTCGAATTCGTGCACAGCGGTAAGCAGCACGCGTTCGTCTACGATGTCGCCGATCTTTACAAGGCGAAGCACACGGTTCCACTTGCCTTCTCGCTCCAGCGGTCTCCGAATCCGCAACGGGAGGCCCGCAGGCGGCTGCGCGAGGAGTTCCGTGCTTTCAAGTTGCTTCCGCAGATTGTGAAGGACTTGCAGTGGCTGCTGGACCCTGAGAACGCTGACGGGCCTGAGCTGGTGAATCCGCAGTTGGTGCACTTGTGGGATCCGGAGGTCGGAGAGGTCGCTGCGGGGGTCAACCATGCCGATGATGAACCGGACTGGTGATTCATGGCCAATCTTGTCGTCATCTCGACTACGGCGGTGCCGGAGCATGTTCGGGGCGCTCTTACCCGATGGATGGTTGAGCCGACGCCGGGTTTTTATGTTGGGACGTTGTCCGCGAGGGTCAGGGACGAACTGTGGGAGGCGGTGAGCGGCTCGGTGGGGGAGGGGGCGGCGAGTTGCGTCTACCCGCATGTGGAGCGGGAGCAACGGTTCGTGATCCGGACGGCGGGCACGCGCCGCCGCAGAGTTGTGGACTTCGATGGTCTTCAGCTCATCCAGTTCGAAGCAGAAAACGAACAAGAGCCGAAGTAAACTCCCAGTTCAGGGAGTCTGCTCTCCACGCACGTGGAGGTGCTCCGTAATGCAACGTCCGCATCGCCCCCGTCTCCACCTGCTCTCCACGCACGTGGAGGTGCTCCGCCGGAACTTGCAGCGGACGCGACTACGATTTCCTGCTCTCCACGCACGTGGAGGTGCTCCGTAGGTCAGGCACCACCCGATCTGTGGATCGACCTGGTCTCCACGCACGTGGAGGTGCTCCGTGATGGTCGGCCGACTCGGGGCCCTCGACGAGCTGGTCTCCACGCACGTGGAGGTGCTCCGCGACCGGGCGCGACTACCGGCTCCCCGGCGGGCTGGTCTCCACGCACGTGGAGGTGCTCCGTTAGTGGGCGGTGGCCAGTCGCAGGCGGCGCTCTGGTCTCCACGCACGTGGAGGTGCTCCGCGGTCCATGACCGCAACTGCCTGCCGCGCCAGCTGGTCTCCACGCACGTGGAGGTGCTCCGCCCTGCGCCCCGGGATCCCGTACTCCCGTAATCTGCTCTCCACGCACGTGGAGGTGCTCCGAGCCTCCAGCTGGCCCGCCCAGCGGGCCTGGTCTGCTCTCCACGCATGTGGAGGCGCTTCTGGCAGGAACTCTGGGCCCAGCAGGGGCCGGTGGCTGCGCTCAACCTACGTGGTTGACCCAACGTGGCTGGGTTGGACATGGTTGCGGGCTTGGGGGAATATCGGGGTGCGTGGATGACCGGGGTGGTCTTCGCAGGTTGGGCGCCGAAGAATAGGGAGAGTGCTGATGTCCTTTGGGAACTCCTTGGTTGATCTGATCTTGCTTCTTCTTCAGGGGCGCCGGTGGTGGGCCGGATCGGGTTGATCCGATCTATTGCGTTGCGGGGCATGTTGTTGGTGCGCAGCGAGGTTTATCGGCCCTGAGTTTTCGTGTATTCGTTGGAGTTGGGTTGTTTTTGCGGTGTTTTGAGCGCTGGCATTGTTGTTTTTAAGGGCGGGCTCAGGGCTGGGTTTCTGCCCGCTTTATTCGGTGCCGCCTGGGTTCTTTCGGTGTTCTGTCAACCGGTTGGGGGACAACCTGGTTCCCTCCTTTGGTCGTCGCGGTCGGGGCTCTTGCGGTTCAGGCTTGGGGTATGGATGAATCAGTTATCCGCGTGCGTGGTTTGCGCAAAATGTATGGGTCCACTGCCGCAGTCGCCGGGCTTGATCTTGAGGTTTTTCGGGGTGAGACCCTTGCGGTCTTGGGGCCCAATGGGGCCGGCAAGTCCACTACCGTGCAGATTCTCTCGGCTCAGCTTCCTCGCGATGGCGGCTCCGTATCCGTGCTCGGGACCGATCCCGCTCGGGCCGACCGGCGGTTTCGGGCCCGGTTGGGGATCGTCTCGCAGGCCGCGAATGATCTGCTCGAACTTACGGTTGGGGAGGTTGTCCGGCATTTCGCCGGGTACTACCCGCGTCCTCGTGATCCTGAGCAGGTGATCGCCGAGGTCGGCCTGGTCGGGCAGGCTCGGCGGAAGCTTCGGCAGCTTTCCGGGGGACAGCGCCGCCGTGTCGATGTCGCCCTTGGGGTCGTCGGCAATCCCGAGGTGCTGTTCCTCGACGAACCGACGACCGGGTTCGATCCCGAAGCGCGGCATCAGTTCTGGGGCCTCATTCGGAAGCTGGCGTCCGATGGGACCTCGGTCCTGCTCACCACCCATTACCTCGACGAGGCCGAAGCACTCGCCGATCGCATTGCGGTCATTGCGGATGGGAGGATTCGGGCCTCTGGGACCGTCTCCGAGCTTGTCGATGACCGGGAGGTCGTCGTCTCCTGGGACGGTGGTTCCGCAACCACCGCTTCGCCTGTCGGTTTCATCAATGAGTTGAGTGCCGGCTTCGGTGGAGAGGTGCCCGGTCTCACGGTCGGGCGTCCGTCGCTTGAGGATATTTATCTCCGGCTCATCGGGCAGGAGATCTCGTCGTGACCATGCCCCATGCGTTGGTCCTCGGTGTTTCCAGGGGTTCCATCGAACTCAAGCAGTTCTTCCGCGAGCGCAGCTCGGTGGTTTTCACGTTCGCCTTCCCTGCGGTGCTTCTGTTCTTGCTGGGTTCGGTCTTCGATCAGAGTGCCGGTCTAGGGAGCGTCGGCGGCGGGCAGGTGCTCACCGCCAGCTTCGCCGCCGCCGGGATCGTGTCCACCTCGTTCGTCAACCTCGGCACCGCCATCGCCGTCGAGCGTGATGACGGCACCCTCAAGCGGCTCCGCTCGCTCCCCATGCCTCCGGTCTCTTTCTTCTTGGGCAAGATCGTCCTCGTGGTGGTCGCCAGCATCGCCGAACTTGTTCTGCTGCTGGCCATCGGCGTGCTGATGTTCGATGTGACGCTGCCGAGCGGCCTGGGCTCCTGGATCACCATGGCGTGGCTCTTCGTCCTCGGGGTCACCTCCTGTTCGCTCCTCGGCATCGCCGCCTCCAGCCTGGCGCGCAGCGCCCGCAGCGCCGGGGCGATGACCACGCTTCCCTACACCGTCCTGCTCTTCATCTCCGGTGTCTATGTCCCCCTTGGTAACGTGCCCGACTGGATGGCCTCCATCGGCGCCGTCTTCCCCGTCAAATGGCTCGCCCAGGGCTTCCGCGCCGCCCTCCTGCCCGACCACATGGCCGCCCAAGAGCCCGTCGGCCAATGGGAGCTGGGCAGGACCGCCCTCATCCTGGCACTGTGGTGTCTTGGAGGATTGCTGCTGTGCCTGACCACTTTTCGCTGGCGGAGCAGCCTCACCCGATGAGGCAGCACGCTTGGAGCCGGAACTTCCGCTACTGGGAGTGCTTTTTTGCGGTGTCTATTGTGGTCGTCAGCGTGTTGGTCTGGCGCGCCGCCGACTTGGCCGGTGCCCTTTCGGCATCGGGCTGGATCGCCGCCCTGGTGCTCTGGTACCTGGTCCTCGGCCGCCGCATCATCACCGCCGGCTTCACCGGCCGCCAGACCGATTCCCGGATCGTCCACCTCTACCGGCTCGGCGTGCTCGCCCTGTTCATCCCGTTGGGGCTCAGCGAGAGCGAAAGTCTCGCCCTGCTCATCCCGATCATTGCGCACCTGTACTGGCTCGTGCCCTGGCGGCCGACCGTCCCCGTGATGGTGGCGCTCAACTTCGTTCCGGTCCTCGTGCGCGCCATCGAAGGCGAGCCGGTGTTGCAGGCCGTCCCCGCCTGCACCGTCGCTGCGATCCTGTCGGTCGCCTTCGGCACGTTCATCCACCGCATCATCGACCAGAGCGTCGACCGCTACGAACTCATCGAAGAGCTCAAGGCGAGCCGCGCCGAGGTCGAACGCCTCTCCCATGAGGCCGGGGTCGCCTCCGAGCGCCGTCGCCTGTCCGCCGAGCTCCACGACACCGTCACCCAGGGTCTGAGCAGCATTGTCATGCTCTCCCAGGCCGTGCGGGCCTCCAAGGACGCAGGTCAACGCGGGGAGCACCTCGACCTCATCGAGCAGACCGCCCGCGCGAACCTGGCCGAGACCAGGGCGATGGTCGAGACGTTGGCCACCGACGACGCCCCAGAGGTCCGCGCCGATACCGCCCTCGCCGAGCTGGCCGAGGCGGCCGGCGCGGGATTCGAGGTGGACGGCGAGCCTCGGCATCTCGCGCCCGCCACGGCGGTCGCCCTGGTACGCGCCGTGCAGGAGCTGTTGCGCAATGTGGACAAACACGCCTCGGGGGCTCTGGTGCGGATGCGGGTGCAGTACCGGGAATCTGAGGTGGTCGTTCTGGTTTCGGATGACGGGCCCGGCTTCGATCCCTCGGTGCCGTCCTCGGGGTTCGGCCTCGTCGGGACCCGGAACCGGATCGTCGGTCTCGGCGGCGGGTTCGCGGTGGAGTCGGCCCCCGGCCAAGGCGCCATGGTGCGGCTGGAGGTGCCCGCATGATCCGCGTGATGCTCGTGGACGACCACCCCGTGGTGCGATCCGGCCTGCGCGGGATGCTCGCCGGTGAACCCGATATCGAGGTCGTCGGCGAGGCCGGCTCCGGCGACGAGGCCCAGGTGACCGCCCCGGATCTCGCTCCCGACGTGATCCTCATGGACCTGCGCATGCCCGGCGGCGACGGCGTCACCGCCACGAAGCACTTGGCGCGCACGGCGAACGTAGTCGTGCTGACCACCTACGAGACCGACGCCGACATCATCCGCGCCGTCGCCGCCGGCGCAGTCGGCTACCTGCTCAAGGACGCGCCCATCGCCGAACTCGTGAAGGCCATCCGCTCGGCCTCGCGCGGAGAGACGGTCCTCGCCCCGACGGTCGCCGCCAGGCTGGTCGGCGCCGTGCGATCGCCTCGCGGACAAGGCCTCTCCGAGCGCGAACTCGAAGTGCTGCGCCTCGTCGCGGACGGCGCCTCGAACGCCGACATCGGCAAACGACTCCACATCAGCGAGGCCACGGTGAAGACGCACCTTCTGCGCACCTATCAGAAGCTCGGCGTCAACGACCGCACGGCCGCAGTGACCTCCGCCATCCGACGCGGGCTTCTCGAGCTTTAGGTCGCAATCCCAGGGGGATTGATCGCCTTTCGCGCCAATGCCGGACGCCTAGCCGGCTTGCGCCCACGGATCCGCCCTCCATGCCTTCCACACTCCGTCGTCCGCGGTCACCACCACGTCATCGGTGATGAACACCAGCGAACCCGGCAGGCACACGCAGTCTCCCGTCTTCAGCGAATAGCCCACGACGCCACCGCAATCCGAGTCCACCGCCGTCCGGTCCAGCACCCACAGCGTCGCCCCGCGCGCCCACATCAGCTCGCCCGCCTTCGCCGTCCAGCGCTTCTCGTGCGACCACACGCCCCACACCGCGAGGTCTGCCGAATCCGGGTCGCTCGTCACGATGGAATCGTCCACAAGCAGTTGCGCCGCAGACGGTTCCGGCACCGTCCATTGCAGCTCCCCGCTCCGCGCCCAGACCACCGACGCCGCCTGGCCCAACGTCGCCGGGAAGAGGTCGTCCGCGCCTTCCAACGTCGGCAGCGGCAGGCACCTGTCGGCGCTGTCCGCCGGGGTGTCGATGAACCGTTCCCAGCGCAATTCGGCGGACGAGATGTCGTAGGTCGCGACCCGAGCCTCGCAACGGCCCTCCGTCACGAAGGTGCTCCGCTTGTGCAGGATCAAGAGTCCGCCGTTGACCTGCGCGCTCTCCACCCCGCTGTAGTCGAACTCGCTCACCGACTCCCCGGTGTCGGCCGCGTAGACCCGCAGGCGATCGGTCGAGCCCGTCTCGGTGTCCTCATAGGAATGGATCAGCACGTAATCCGATGGGAGCGGCCCTCCCCAGGGGCTGCCGTACGGGATCTCCGACCGCACAGGGACGGAACGGTCCTCCAGCCAGGTCATCCATCGCGAGCGCCCGGTTCGCGGGTGCACCGCCTCCATCAGGCAAGAGCCGGTCGCCCCGTTCGCCGTTCGCTCGCAGCCGACGCTGATGATCATCCCGTCGATCGTGCCCACCGGCCACCGATCCCAGCTCCGCCAGATCTCCCGCCCCGTAGCGATGTCGATCCCGGTCAGCAAACCGGTGTTCCACGGCTGGTCACTGGGATAGCTGGAGGAGAGCACGATCGTGTCGCCGATGACGGACGCCTTCGGGATCGTCTGCGAGTCGAGGTAGTTCGACCAGCGCACCTCGCCGTCGACCTCCAAGCGGAGGTTGAACCGGTCGAGCACGAGCAGGCCCGCGTCGACCATCATCACCCCGCTCCCCGACTCCAGCGCCGGGTAAGTCCACAGAGGATCGTCCAAGGGCCCGAATCCCACGGTCGCCTGGCCGAGGTGCTCCCGCGCCGGGTGCAGGCCGAGTTCGTCCCGCGAGGCCCCCAACCCGATCACGCACACCACCAAGGCGATCGCGATCGTTCGTGCCATCGCCCTCGACGGCGGCCAGACCGAGTTCGCGACGACGGGCTCGGCGACGGATACCGGGACGGCCGGCACTTCCGGGGTCGTCGCGGGAATCTCGGCTCGCGCCTCAGCGACCTTCGCCGGCTCCGCTTCCGGCCGGGCCGCTTCCGGCGGCAGGTCGAGTCCCGGGTCCTCGCGCAGGATGTCGACGTACAGCTCCCGGAGCGATCGGTCCGGTTCGATGCCGAGTTCGTCCGCGAGCCTCTCGCCCAGCTCGGTGTACACCCGCAGCGCCGCGGCGCAGTCGCCCGAACGGTACAGCGCGAGCATCAGATGGCCGCTGAGACGCTGGCGGTACGGGTGCTCGGCCGCGAGCGACCGCACCTCGCCCACCATCTCCCTGTGCAGCCCCAGCGCGAGCTCCGCCTCGTAGAGGTCCTCGAACGCGGCGAGCCGCTCCTCCTCCATGCCGAGCGCCGCCGTGCTGATCAGCTCGCTGTCGAGCCCGGCCAGCACCGGCCCCCGCCAGCGTTCGAGCGCCCGCCGCAGCAGGCGACGGGTCGCGACGTGATCGGCGGCCGCCTTCGCCTCGGCGACCTCACCGCGGAAGCCGTTCCAGTCGGTCGCGTCCGTCCGGAGCCGGTACCCGTCCCCCGACCGCTCGATCGGATCGGCCTCGGCCAGGTTCCTCCGCACGGCCGCAACGATGTTCCGCACCTGGCGCCGCGCGGTCGCGGGCGGCTCGCCGCCCCAGAGCGCCTCGATGAGCCGCTGCATCGACACCGTGCGGCCCTCCTCCAACAGCAGCACCGCCAGTGCCTTCCGCTGCTGCACACCGCTGATGGGCACCACGCGGTCCTCGTGCCGTACTTCGAGTGCGCCCAGGATTCGAAACTCCACTGCGGCGATGCCTCCCGATGGCTTTTGACCCAGGAAATCCTGCGCTCAGGGTATCGAAAACCACGCTCATGCAGGTCCCGTGCACGCTCCGTGCACGAGTTCCGGCGGCCCTCGGATCCCCTGGTCGCACACGCTGCGTGCGCGAACCGTGCCGAACGCGTGCCGGTCGGGGACATGCTTCCGAGAGTTCACCCCTGCATCGGCGTCGCAGCGACTCCGGATCGGAATCCCCAGGGGCCGAACCGAATCAGAGGAGAAACCACATGCGCAAACGCATCCTGTACATGTTCGCCGCTATGGTCGCGGCGCTCTCGCTGGCCGGGGCCGCGGCGGCCCCGGCGGTCGCCGTCGGCAGCGACGACGCGGCCGATTTCACCGCGGAGGCGATCGCCTCCGGTCTCACCGCGGACCAGGCCGCCGACCTGCAAGATCGCGTCGACGAAGTGCTGGAGGGCATCCCCGGCGGCACGCAGATCTCCGCCACCGAGATCAGCTACGACGGCCTCGACGTCACCGTCGACCCGCTGTACACCGGGTCGGACTTCTCGACCGCGGCCATCAGCTGCACCTACGAGTACTTCTGCATCGAAGTGCGGGGCACGAGGTTCAACTTCTGGGAGTGCAAGACCTGGGCTCTGACGGACTGGTGGGGCCTTTCGCCCTTCAACAACAACCAGACGAAGGACACGGTCGCCAGGGCCTGGGACCAGTACGGGAACGAGGTGTTCCGGAGCGTGGCACCGGACAGTGGTGTTGTCAACACCGTCACATGGTGGAGCTTCCGCCCCTGCTGAGCGAGGTCGCCGACACGCACTGCGGTGCTTGGGGAAGGGCCTCCGTCTGAGGCCTGCGCGGATGCGGCCGTGAACCGAACGTTCGCTCGCACGCTGCGGGGGCACTGCCCGATCGGGCAGTGCCCCCGCAGTCCTCATGTCTCCGGGCGCGTGTTCACCCGGATTCCGCTGCCGGTCAGGGAGTGTGGATGTCCGGCCGCGGGTAGGTGGTCACGTCGCTGCCGATGTAGAAGCTCGGGTGCGGCGGCTGGTTGTAGGCGGTGTTCTGCCAGGCGATGGCGACCCGGTATTGCACGTCGTGCATGAGGGTGGCGATGCGCAGGTTCGTCTGGTGCGGGGTGGCGTAGATCCGCAGTGCGGAGTCGTTGCTGGTGCGCCAGATGACCTCTTCGCGCCAGTCGCCGAACAGGTCGGCCGACAGGCCCGGTGTGGCCTTGGTGCCATTGTTGGAGGCCACGCCCGAGCCCGACAGGAGTGTCCCCGAGGGGTACTTGGTGATCTGGGTGCCGTCGAGCAGCTCCCGCTCACCGTCACCGTCCCACCAGGACAGGAAGTTCGCCGAAGCGGGCTTCGAGCCGATGTTTTGCCCCGAGGAGTTCAGCAGGCCCGAGACGGCCGAGGACCAGTATTCGGCGCCCGGGTTGGACGCGGACACGTTCGCGGCCACGCCGCGCCCGTTGTCACCGCTGGGGCTGGTCTGGAACAGGATCGAGCCGTTCCCACTGTTGAGGTGTGAAGAGGGCTTGCTGCCGTCCTCGTGCACCATGAAGACCTCTTGGCCGGGACGGCTCGGGTCGAAGTCGCTGACGTGGAGGGCGTCGCCGTGGCCGAAGCCGGTGTTCCACAGGGCCTGTCCGTTGGAGCCGACGGCCATGGCGCCGTAGACGATGTCCTGGCGGCCGTCGTGCCGTAGTTGTCGCCCCAACTGGAGACGTTGCCGCGCGGCGGGTTGTAGTCCACAGTGTCCATAGCTGCGCCGGTCTGCCCGTTGAAGATGGTCAGGTATTCGGGCCCGGCGAGGACGTAGCCGCTGCTGTTGCGGTGGTCGACGCCGGAGTTGCCGATGACCTGTCCGGTGCCGGAGACGGTGGCGTCGGCGGTCTTCATCGCGATCTCGGCGCGGCCGTCGCCGTCGTAGTCGAACACCTGGAACTGGGTGTAGTGCGCCCCGGCCCTGATGTTGCGGCCCAAGTCGATCCGCCACAACTGGGTGCCGTCGAGTTCGTAGGCGTCGATGTAGACGTTGCCGGTGTGGCCGGACTGCGAATTGTCCTTCGCGTTGGACGGGTCCCACTTGACGAGGTACTCGTACTGCCCGTCGCCGTCGAGGTCCCCGACGCTCATGTCGTTGGCCGAGTACGTGTACGACACACCATCCGGAGTCCGCCGGTGTCGAGGTAGTTCGTCGCGCCGGTCAGCGGCGAGCTGTTGAGCAGGGTCCCGTTGCGGTACACGTTGAACGCGGTGTCAGAGGAATCAGTGCCGAGCAGCCGCCACGAGACGAGGTTCCCCCCACCGGACGGCACCACCGTGACACCGCGCGTCAGCGCTTCGACCTGGTAGCGGCCGTCGCCGCCCTGGCCGGGCTCTCCTGTCGGCTCCTCGGTGGGGTCCTCGGTCGGATCATCAGTCGGCTCGTCGGTCGGTTCGTCCGTGGGCTCGTCCGAGGTCGGGTCCTCGGTCGGCCCGGCCGAGCCGTCGCAGGCTTCTCCGTTGAGGGTGAACGAGGTCGGGGCCGGGTTCGAGGAGTTCCACGTCCCGTTGAATCCGAACTCGACGCTCGCGCCGGTGTTCAGGCTCGCGTTGTAGCCCACGTCCGTGGCGGTCACGGTCGAGCCGGACTGCGTGAGGTCGGCGTTCCAGTAGTTCGTCACCTGCTGCCCCGCGCTGAAGCTCCAGCCGACCGTCCAGGCGGAGACCGGGTTGCCGAGGTTGGTCGCCTTGACGCTGGCCGTATAGCCGCCGGGCCATTCGTTCTGCACGGTGTAGGTGACTTCGCAGCCGGTGGCGGCTTGGGCGGCGACGTTCGCGACCGCCGGTACGGCGACGGCCACCAGACTGGCCGCCGCGAGCACCGACAGGCTTCGCAGCCGCCGATTTCGGGATTTACGCATGATCGCTCCGCGTGTTCGTGAGGGTGGATTCCGTCGAGGCCGACGGAGGAGCGCCGCCGTGGGCATGCCGGGGCTTCACGGTGCGCTTGCATCGAGACATCAAGCTGAATCGATTCAATTGTAGTTCAAAGTATAGACACAGTTCGATTTAAGCGCAATAGGATGGGAGCGTTCGGCAATTGCTGGGCGGCTTGCCGTATCCGGGTGCGAGACGACTGCATACGTCGCTGGGACACTGCCCGACAGGCAGTGCCCCAGCGGTCGTCAACATGCGTTCGCGGGCGACTACGTGACCACTCCGACTTCCCAGCACTGCTCGCCGTCGACGAAGACGCTTGCGGTGCTAGGAAGCTCGCCGTTGCCGGTGAAGCCGATCCGTACGGAGTCGCCGGTGTGGACGCTGCCGTTCCAGGCCGCGTTGGTGACCGTGACCGTCGAGCCGGTCTGCGTCCACTCGCCGTTCCACAGAGCGGTGATGACGGTGCCCTCGGGCAGGGTGAACTCGATCCGCCATTCGCTCGCGTCGGCGGCGAGCGGGAGAATCTCGATCTCGGCGAGGAACCCGCCGCCCCACCACTGGTCGGCGGTGAGGGCGTAGCGGCAGTGCGGCTCCGGGCCGGGCCCGTTGTCCTCGGCCGGGGTGACGGTCTCGACCGGACCGCAGCGATCGGGCCAGGTCGAGCCGTCTGCGCGCCGTTCGAGGCAGACCGCGACGGTGACCGACTCGATCTCGGACTCGGCCGAGAGATCGAACTCGTACAGCGGGAACTCGGGGCCGTCGGACACGGCGAACGGCTCGATGTGCTCGGCGAGCGGCCCGCCGTCGCCGTACGCAATGAACTCGACCTGCCGGTCGGAGTTGATGATCGGCGCGCAGGGATCGCCGGGATTGCTGTTGTTGAAGATCGACTTCCAGACGGTGACGCTCACGGTCGTCGGCTCGGGGACGTCCAGCGGCCAGCGAACCGTGCCGCCTGAGTAGAAGATCGTGCAGTTGTCCTCGCCGTCGTCACTGGCGACGAAACCCCCTGTGCCGGGTGCGGGGAGTTCGTCGGCGGCGGCAGGGGTGGCGGGAAGCGTGAGCAGCAGGCCCGCGCCCACGGCGAGCGCGGTACGCAAGATCGATGAAGGGCGAAGTGGCATAGAGGCTCCGATTCGGTTGGGGTGCTCGACCGGTCGCTTCAGGGGCGGGATCGCCAATGCGCGTTCGATTTGGGATGTCTGCGCGGTTTCGCCCTCAAGCGGAAAGGCCGGATGCCGTTCAGTCCCTCCACTATAGCCAATATATAGATAGATGTCAGTGTCTACGGGCTCGGTTCAGGAGGCCTCGGACCGGCTTCGACCGCAAGGTGCGGAACGTGAACGCGGTCAGGCGCCGTAGTGGGCCTGCTGCATTATCTCGGGGGTTTTGCCGTGCAGGGCTTTGTAAGCCGACACGATCTCCTCCTTGACCTCTTCTCCCGCATGGAGGCGCACGAGGAGGGGCACCAGCCAGTGCAGCTCCGCCGCGTCGAATTCCTGCGCGAAGACCGGGCTCAGCCCGGTCTCCGATTCGTCGAGCACTCGGGCGAGCGCGACCTGGCCGCCCGCGTTCACGGCATGGGGGCCGACCGAGAACGAGACACGGGAGTCCGCGCCGGCCGGATGCACCGCCACTTCGACCGGGTGCGGATAGGGACCGGGCCCCGTGCGCGCGACGACGAGAAAGGGCAGGGTGGCGGGCTTCTTCTTGGCCATTCGCCGATTCAATCACGCACTCCGCAGGCATTGCGGTCGAGTTTCACGCCGTGGCCGGTGATGCTCGTCCCGAATTGCCCTTCCGCCTTGCGCGCATCGTCGATACGCTGCTGCCGTGAACGATGACGTCTATCGGTACAACGAGGCCCGCTGGGAGGCCCTGGTGGCGAGGGACGCCTTGTTCACCCGCCCGATGCTCGACCTGGACGTGGCGAAGGCGCGGGCGTATCTGGGCCTGAACCGGCTGGGCATCCCCGGTGATCTGTTGGGGCGCAAGGTGCTCTGCCTCGCGGGCGGCGGCGGGCAGCAGTCGGCCGCCTTCGCGCTGCTCGGGGCCGAGGTGACAGTCCTCGACATCTCCTCGAGCCAGCTCTCGCGAGACCGCGTAGCGGCGGAGCACTACGGGGTCGAGATCCGCACGGTCCAGGGGGACATGCGGGACCTGTCGGTCCTGCACGGCTCCGCGTTCGACCTCGTCTGGCATCCGTATTCGCTGACGTTCGTCCCGGATTCCCGCGTGGTCTTCCGCGAGGTCGCGAAGGTCATCGGTGCCGGTGGCCACTACTACCTGATGTGCGCCAACCCCAGTTTCTCCGGGCTCACGCACCATGCGTGGAACGGGGAGGGTTACGTGCTGCGACAGCCCTATGTGGACGAGGCCGTGGTCAGCTACCCGGATCAGGACTGGGTTTACGAGCAGTCGGCGCACGGCCAGCCCATCCGCGAGCCCGTGGAGTACCGGCAGACCCTGGGCCGGATCGTCAACAGCCTCATCGGGGAAGGCTTCACCCTGACCTTCCTGTCGGAGAAGCAGAGCAAAGTGGACGCCAGTCCCGGTGCCGAGGCCCCCGCGCCGGGCGGCTGGGAGCACTTCACTTCGGTGGCGCCGCCTTGGCTGGAGTTCGTCTGGCGATACTGACTCGGTGCCCCGCAGGGGAGCCTTGCGGGGCGCGCGAGATGCCGGATCACTTGATGTCGGATCGTTCGCGCCGGGGTGACTTGAAGGGCCATTGAGTAAGGGGTCTGCGGCCATGCCGCAGACCCCTTACCCTTATCGAATGCATTTCGATCGGTATTCAGATTGCTTGGGGTGCAACGGTGTTCGAGAAAGTTCTGGACACAACTGCCTCATTGGTTGACAGTGCGGGGATTCTTGAGTCATCATCGGACATACGCCAGATTTTCACTACTGGTGGTCCACATGCTTACGTCTCGAACGGAGAAACTTACGAGGCATCCAGCTCGTATCGACCTTTATATATAGGTCAGAATGTAAAACGCCGCCCGGTGGTGCTCCATCGCCAAACAGATCCCACCGGGCGGCCCAACACAAGAAGGAGACCTTCCGTGTCGTCTACGACGATACGCTATTCGGGCGTACCTGAAAACAACCATTCCCGCGACTCCGCCGGGAACCTCAACACCGACTCGACCGCCTACACCGGTCCCGTCCCGACCAGGGGGACCGGTCGCGATCCTGCCTTCCAGGCCCGGCGCGAGCAGCGTCCCGAGCCCGCTTCCCGCGACGGCGACCTGACCGCGCGCTTCCGCCGAGCGGCCGAGACGCGGTTCGTGCCCGGGTTCAGCCCGGGCAAGGCCGGTCCGACCTCGGACGATCCGCGCCACAACCGGGTCTACCCGCACCCGAGGAATCCGGGGCTTTCCGATGAGCCGGACGGGTTCTACGACTGGGCCGGCCGCCGCCTGTTCCTCAACGACGGGTCACCGGACCCGCTGACCCCGGGCGCGTACCGGTACCAGACGCGGCCCGACCTGTGCGACCTCGACGCGCCCGAGACCGACCCGGCCTCGCCGCGCTACGAGCCCGATCACCTGCGGCACAAGGAGGGCGACGACTGGGTGATCGACTGGCGTCGGCCGTACGATCCGCTCGACCCGGGCCCGTTCGGCTCGCCGGGATGGTTCCCGGACCTGCGGACCGGCCGCCACCGCCGCGACGAGCTTCCCGACCCGATCCCTTGGTGGGAGGTGGAGGAGGAGCCCACGAAGGCGGGGTGGGCCGAGCACGTCGAAGCGCTGGTGGAGCGCCGCGAACGGCTGTCGGCCGAACGCGCCGAACGGGACCGGGGCCGGGGCCGCGATGGCGACGGTTACGGGGAACGGGAACGCGGTCGTGACGGCGAAGGAGGTCGCGAGCGTGGCCGTGGCGGCCATGGGGGTCACGAGAGTGGTCATGGCGGGAGTCGCGAACACGGTCGTGGCGACGACGGGAGTCGGGAAAGCGTTAGCGACGGCGACGGCAGTCGCGAGCGCAGTCGTGACGGCGATGAGAACGGCGGCCGTGGCGGGGGCCGTGGTGGGAGCCGTGGCGAGGGCGCCGGCTCCTCTGATGGCGAACGCGTCTGGCAGGGCGGCCCCGGTCGGAGCGGCCCGAGGCCGAGCGCCGGTGAGGGCCGGGATGGCCGCCGTTCCTACGGCGGGCCTTCGGGTCTGCCGATCACGCCCGACCGCCCGTCGCCGGACACGCCCCGCCGTTCTCGGACCGGGCCCGAGAGCTGGGAAGCGGAGTGCGAGGCGGCGTCCGGAACCGCAAGAGAGGAGACCACAGTGGAGTTGTACGAAGAGCCGCACCGGTTCTCGAAGCTGCGCGAGGACGCCTGGGATCAGTTCCTGATCAAGTCGGCCGACCTCGCCGCCGCGCACCAGATGAGAAGGACGGCGTTCGACCGCGAGTGCGGACCGATCGTGGCGCTGTGGATTCGGGTGGTGCGCTGGGTGATAGCACTGGTCCGAGGAACAGTCACGGCCCAGGCATCGGGAGGAGTGGGCCCGAGAAGCGTCGGGCAAGCGGGGCTCGGGGCAGGAGCAAGTGCCGAGACCATGGCGCTCGGAGACGAGGCGGGAGCCGGGGCTGGGGCTCGGGCCGGAGTTAGGGCCGGAGCCGGAGCCGAGTCGGGAGTCAGGGCTGGGGCCATGGCGATCGGGGCCAAGGCGGGAGCTGAGACCGGTGCCGGAGTTGGGTCCGGGGCTGTGGCTCGCGTCGGAGCCGACACGGGAGCCGGGACCGCAGCTGAGGCCGGGACTGGTTCGGAGGCAGCAGCAAAGGCCGGAGCCAAGCTCTGGGCCGTGGCCAAGGTTGGTGCCGGGGCTAGGGCTTTCGAGGCTGAGGCGGAAGCCAAGACCGGAGTCGGAGACCGGTCTGGGACAGCGAAAACGGCCGGAGCCGGAGCTGCGGCAGGAGCTAGGGCCGGGGTTATGGCGAGTGCCGGGGCCGGGGCCGGGTTGAAACCAGAGACAAAGGCCGGAGCCAAGCCCGGGACCAGGGCCGAGGGCAGCGCCGGGACCGAGGCGGGAGCTAGGACCGGAGCCGGGACAGAGAAAGAGGCCGGAGTCAAGGTCGGAGCTGGAGCTGGAGCTGGAGCTGGGCGCGTGGCTGCGGTCGGGGCCGACATGGGAGTCAAGAGCAGGACCGAAGTTGGGACCGGAGCCAGCGCCGGCGCAGAGGCAAGAGCAAGGGCCGAAGCCAATGTCGCAGCCGGAGTCAGGTCCGGAGCCGTGGCTCGCGCCGGTACCGAAAGGGGAGCCGGGACCGAGGTCGGAGCTAGGGCTGGGGCCGGGATCGTGGCAGGCGTCGGAGGCGAAGCGGGAGCCAGGACTGGGGCCATGGCCATCACGGCCGAGGTGGGTGCCAGGCTCGGGGCCGGAGATAGTGCCGGCACGGAACCAGAAGCAAAGGCAGGAGCCACGCTCGGAGCTGCGGCCATGGCTCGCGGGGCCGAAGCGGAAGCCAGGGCCGGAGTCCGAGCCCGGGCCAGGGCCAGGACCGGGGCAGCGGACGAGGCCGGAGACAAGGCCGGTGCCGGAGCCGGAGCTGAAGCCAGTGCCGGGGTGGGGCCAAAGGCCGGAGTCAGGGCTGGGGCCATGGCTCGCGGTGAGGTCGAAGCGGGAGCCAGAACGGGAGTCGAAGCTAGAGCTGGAGCGAGTGCCGGGGCCTTGGCTACGAGTGGGACCGAAGTGGGCACCAGGACCGGAGCCGGGATCAGTGCCGGGATCAGGGTCGGGTCGGCAGTAACGGCAAAGGTCGGAACAGGGGCTGAGGTCGGAGTTGTGGCCGGGACTGCGGCCAACATCGGGGGCGAAGCCGGGGCCGGAGTCGCGGCTCGCGGTGGGGCCGAAGTCAGCGCCGGACCCGGGGTTGAGGCCATGGCTGTCGGGGCCGGGGCCGGAGCTAAGTCCGGAGCCGGAGACCGGGTCGGGGTAGAGCCAATCGCCGGAGTCAGGGTCGGAGCCAAGGCGGAGGAAGGAGCTAAGGCCGGGGTCGCGGCTTTGGCGGTCGGGCCGGAACCAGAGGCAGAGGCCGGAACAGGGGCCGGGGCCGAAGTGCGCGCCGGGACCGTGGTTGTCGGGGCCGAAGTGCGCGCCGGAATCATGGCTTTCGGGGCCGAAGCGGAAGTTAGGACCGCAGACAGGGCCGGGGCAGCGACAACGGTCGGGGCCAAGCTCGGGGCCGGGGCGAAGGTCAGCGCCGAGGCTCGAGCTATCGGGGCTATCGGTGCTGAAGCGAGCACGAGGACTGGAGCCGGGGTAAAAGCGGAGGCGAAGGCCGGAGCCAAGATCGCAGCCGGAGTTAGGGCTGGAGCCGAGGCCGGAACTTGGGCCGGAGCGGAGGCTGGAACTTGGCCCGAAGTGGAAGCCAGAGATGCGGTCTGGGCCAGAACGGGCGCTGAGGTCGGGGCTGCCTCCGGTGCCGGTGTGGATGCGGGTGCGGGTGAGGGCGCGGCGATTCTTATTGCCCGGGGAACCTACCTTGCGGCCAAGCCCGGCACCTCACCCGCCCCTCTCACCTCACTCGCCTCCCGCGCCGCCAAATTCGCTCGGGCGCTTCGCGGCGCGCAGCGGGCGCGGGCCGAGATTGCCGGGCACTTGGGGTTCGCGGACGGCGCACCTACCAGGTCAGTAACCGCGAACTTCGTCTCCGGCGTCCCCGAAACCACCACCCGAGGCGACCGCCGAGGCTTCGCCGACCGCCTCACCGGAGGTGCGGCATGGGCATAGGACGTCTTGCACCACAACGTATGCGCGCTCGATATGCCCGAGCGCTCGCGGAGATCCCGCTGCCGGTCCGATCGTTCGCGGGGATCGACCCGTGCGCGCTGACCGTCCTCGGCGAGACCGAAATCGCCGATCGGCGGCTGCGGTTCGGCGTGCTCGTCGGCACGCCGCGCCTGTGGATCGCCCTCGCGGAGAGCGATTCGGGCGTGAGCCCCGAAGGTTCGGTCGCGCTGTCGGTCCCTTCCGTGCTCGGCTATCTGACCGGGCTCGACTCCGGCGCGCCCGAACTGCACATCACCGAACTGGACGAGCTCGACTGGTCGCGAAAACCCGGTCGAGCAGCGCAGATCAAACGCGAGGCGATGACCGTCTGGCGGTCCGCCCAACGAGAATGCGAGGGGTGAGCGGCGATGCCGGACAACAAGACCGCAGCAGCGCGAGCCGAAACCGACTCCGGTACCGAGGCCGGTGCGGATGGCCGCACCGGAGTCGGTGCCGGAGCCGAGACCGATATCGGCCGGGACCTCGACACGGGTCCCGAGCCGGATCGCACTCTGGATCACGGCTCTGACCGCGGCCTGAGCCCAGATGGCAGTCCGGATCACGGCCCAGATCCCGGTCCGGACCGCGACCTGGATCGCGGCCCGAATCGTGGCTTGGACCCCGGTCTGGGCCGCGACCCTGCCTTCGTGCCCGGCGCTCAACGCGGGCGGGAGGCGACCACGGCGCTCTACCGCGCCCATGCGTCCGCCCGTCTGCGCGGCGACTCGGAGGCGGCGCGCCGCCTGGCCGAGCGGATCGGGGACGGGCAGCGCATGACGCACTACCTGTTCATCATGTGCCTGTTCGCGCAGGCCGTGATCGACCACTACGGCGCGAAGCCCGATCCCGACGACCTCGCGCTGCTGACGAAGCGATTGCACGACAGGCACTTCCGAAACGATCCGGCGTTCAACGCGCTGCACGCGGAGGCGCTGATCCGGTCCATCGACGGGGAATCGGTCTTCCTGACCGAGATCCCGTACGGGGAGCAGACCGGCTACATGTGGGCCGTCATGGGCGAACTGGTCGATCCGAGCAGCAGCGACGCCGAGCTGGAGGAGCGCTTCGCGGAGGCGGAGGTGCTGCGGTCCGACTGGGTGACCGAGGCGTTCACGAACCCGTATTTTCGATCGTCGGAGTCGGAGTCGGAGTCGGAGTCGGAGTCGGAGTCGGAGTCGAAGCTGGGGCCGGAGCCGGAGCCGGAGCCGGAGCCGGGGCCGGTGTTGGGGTCTGGGGCGAAATCGGGGCCGGGATCGGGGTCGAACTCGGAGCCGAAGTCGGGGCCGGGGCCGGAGTCGGGGCCGGAGCTGGTGTCGGGGTCTGGAGCGAAGTCGAGGCCGGGATCGGACTCGGAGTCGGGATCGGAGCCGGAGCCGGAGCCGGAGTCGGGGCCGGAGTTGAAGCCGGTGCCGGGACCGGAGTTGGGGTCGGGATCTGAGCCGGGGTCGGGGCAGGAGCCGGGGTCGGAGTCGGGGCCGGGATCGGGATCGGGATCAGGGTCAGGCTCGGGGTCGAAGCTGGACTCGGACTCGGACTCGGACTCGGACTCGGACTCGGACTCGAGGTCGGGGCCGTGGCCGTGGCCGGAGCCGGAGCCGGAGTCGGGACCGGGATCGAATTCGGAGCCGGAGTCGGAGCGGGGATCGAAGCCGGTGCCGGAGTTGAAGCCGGGACCGGAGTCGGGGCAGGACCCGGGGTCGGGGTCGGACTCGAAGCCAGGGTCGAAGCCAGGGTCGAAGCCGGGTCCGGTATCGGTGCCGGAGTCGGGACCGGGATCGAAGCCGGTGTCGGTGTCGAAGTCGAAGTCGAAGCCGAAGCCGGGGTCGGGGTCGAAGCCGGGGCCAGAGTTGGGGTCGGGGCCGGAGCCGGTGTCGGTGAGGGGGTCGGGATCGAAGCCGGGTCCGAGATCGGGGTCGGGGTCGAAGCCGGAGCCGGAGCTGGAGCTGGAGTCGGGGTCTGGGTCTGGGTCGAGGCTGGAACCGGGGTCGGGGTCGGGGTCGGGGCCGGGATCGGGATCAGGGTCGGGCTCGGGGTCCAAGCCGGGGCCGGACTCGGACTCGGAGTCGAGGCCGGGGTCGGGGTCGGGGTCTGGGGCGAGGTCGGGGCCGGACTCGGAGTTGAAGCCGGGGCCGGGACCGGAGTTGGGGTCGGGATCTGAGCCGGGATCGGGCTCGGGGTCGGACTCGGGGCCGGGGCCGGAGTCGAAGTCGGGGCAGCGGAAGAGACCGGAGACAAGGTCGGAGCCGGAGCCGGAGCCGGAGCCGGAGCCGGAGCCGGAGCCGGAGCCGGAATCGGGATCAGGGTCGGGCTCGGGGTCGAAGCTGGGGCCGGACTCGGACTCGGACTCGGACTCGGAGTCGAGGTTGGGGCCGTGGCCGTGGCCGTGGCCGTGGCCGGGGTCGGGGTCGGAGTCGAGGTCGGGGCCGGGGCCGGACTCGGGATCGGAGCCAGAGTTGGGGCCGGAGTCGGGGCCGGGATCGTGGTCAGGGCTTGAACCCGAACCCGAACCCGAACCGGAGGCCGGGGTCAAAGTTGGGGTCAAGGGCCGGGGCTGCACTGCGAATCGAGGAAATGCCTCTTGAATCCTGAACAGCCGCAACGCGACCACATCAAAGCGCTCATCGCCGGGGACCTCGCCCTCGCAGCCAAGGCCCGAACGCGGTTCGGGTCCCACGAGCACGAGTCCGCCTTGCAGCACCTTCGCGCGACCGTCGCCGTCTGCCTCGAATACCGCTTCGGCCCTGGCGCGGGGCTCGGCGCGGGCCGGGTCGACCGCGACGCGTTGGGCGCGTTCATGGTCGAGGTCCGGAAGTCGAGCCGCACCGTCGAACCGCCGGTCGACTTCCTCGCCGTCGAGGGCATCATCCGGTCCCTCTACGGCGAACCGCACCTACTCGATCCGCTGTCTAGCGCGAAGCGCAGCGCGGCCCTGTACGCGCTGCTGCGACACCAGGTCCGCGCCCACCCGTGGATCGCGGGCAACGCCGACACCATGATCGACCGAGCCCAACAGGTCATGAAGGCCTGGACTCATGAAGGCCTTGGCTCATGAAGACCTGAATTCATAGGGGCCTGAATTCCTAGAGACCTCAACTCATGAGGTCCCCGCACCTCGGCTTCGCGCCGGAGTCCGGCCCCTGAAAGCGACCGACCCGGGCTCGTCATGAGCCCGGGTCGGTTCGCCAGCGTTCGAACGGGAAGTGCTTTCCGTGCTTCGGAAGCGGCCGCTCCAACCTCGGCGCGTCGTCGTGCATGTGCCAGCGCAGCAGCGAGGTGTACGCGATGCGGTTGCGCAGGACCGTCCCTATCCCATCGTTCGCGGCCTCCTCATACTCCTTCGCCACCTTGAACCCGTGCGTCTCCAACGCGGTCAGCCCCGATTCGAGGAGCCACCGGCCCTCGGGCTCGGTGAGCGGTTCGACCGAATGCAGGTTCCCGTCATACGCTCCATTAAGGACCTTGTGCTCGATCTCCGCGCTGAGTTCGGTGGGGACCGGCTGGAAGTTGACGGGAATCCCGCAATCCTCGTGGTCGAACCCGATGAACCAACCGAACTCCTCGCCGTCGCGCTCGAACAGGCAGAACAGGCCCGGCGCCTGGGCCTCGGCCTCGCGGGTGAGGACGAATCGCGAGCGCTCGGGCCGGACCGTCGCCCTGAGCGCCCAAGCGGGGAGGGCGATCTTCCTGCCGACCGTGAGCAGCGTGAACCGCGCGTCGCGCAGCACCTCGCCGAGCTTGCCGGGCATGAACGACGCGCCGATCACCGCCAACGCCCTGCCGCCGGGGTCGGCGTGGGTGATGAGTTTGGTGACGAAACCGTTGAGCGCCTTCGGATGGCTCTGCCAGATCGGGAGCGTCAGCTCGCCGAGCGCCTGGCAGGTCTGGAGCTCGCGTTCGAACGCGTCGTCGAGGTCGATGAGGGCGTTGCCGATGCCCGCGAGCGCTCCCGCCATCCTGTCCATCTCCGCGTCGGCCTCGAGCCATTCCTCCTCGCTCACACCGCGTCCCGCGCTGCCCCTGGGGCGCGGGCGGGGCGCCAATGCTGGCGGACGGTGACGTCTTCGTCGCTTATTGCTGTACATCCGTGCAGTATCGGGGCAAGCGGCCCTCCGATCAACCCCAGTTCCGTGCGAATTCCGGGAGGCGACGAGAATTCGCCGGGCCCGGCCCGGGGCTGGCATACTCGTGAGGTCGGAACGGTCCCACCGGCCCCACCAGCACGTTCAGCGGCGTCGGCGGGTCGGCGCTCCGCCTCCGTCCCGCCGGTGTCCCGCCTCGCGAACCGCGCCTCGCGCCTACACACTTGTCAGGGCGGCCCCGCCCGGGCACGACCGGCCCCGTGCAGAAAGGCAACTCGATGAAGGTCCGCCACTCCTGGGTGATGGCGCTGATTCCGGGGCTGTTCATGCTCCTGGGCTTCGCCTTCATCGCGCCGCTCAAGTCCCCGGGCTTCGACCTCTCGCCGGAGTCGCTGGCGCCCGTGCTGCTCGTGCCGGCGGGCATCGGCGTGCTCTTCGGGCTGCCGATCCTGCTCTTCCACTGGGCCGAGTTCTACGGGGACCGGGTGCGGACCAAGGGCAAGCGGTGGGGCCCGTGGCAGGTGCTTCAGCCCGGCGAGCGGTTCGTCATCTGCCGCAACCAGGTCCAGATCCAGCGGCCCGACGGGACGCTCAAGAAGACCGGGCTTTCGAAGTGGGCGAGCGCCAAGCGGGACTGGCGGAGGATCGAGCAGTGGCTGCCGACGATCGACGCCATCCGAAGCGGGCGGTATTGAGTACGCTGAAACGCGCCGAAGGGGAACTTCGGCTGCATCCCTTCTCTACGCGGAGCGGACATGCCCTTCCACACAGCATCTGAATCGGCGTCGAAAGTCTGGAAGCGGGGGATCGAGCTGCTCGACGGCGGCGACCTCGTGCGCGCGTCGGACTGCTTCGAGCACGTGCTCGAGTACGATCCCGGCGCGGCGGACGCGTGGCTGGGCATCCACGCCTGCGGGAACGAGCAGGACACGGCGGTGCGCGAGATGCTCAAGTACCGCGAGAACGTGGGCCGGATGCGAAGCGCCACAGGGCTCGCGCTCGAGTCCTCTTTCGACATCGGCATGTTCGTCAGCCACCCGCTCTCCAGTGCCTACGACGCCTGGCTGGCGTACGTGGCCGGGCTGATCGACGCCGAGAGGTACGACCGCGCCAAGGAGGCGCTGGACTCGGCCTCCGGCCACAAGCCGAACGACAGGACGAGCTTCCTGCGGACCCGCTTGTGCTACAGCCTGAACGAGTGGCAGAAGGTGCTCGTGGCCGCGCAGGGCATCGCGAGCCCGACGCTCCACGACGAGGCGCAGTTCTACGTCGCCGCCTCATTGGTGCACCTGGAGACGCACTACGAGGCGCTGAACGTGGTCAAGGGCCTGCCGACCGCGCTGGACGACGACTACTTCGACGCGCACGTCGCCTACATCCACGGGGCCGCGCTGGAGCCGTTGGGGGAGAAGGAGAAGGCGATGAAGGCGTTCCAGCGCGCCTACCGGCTCGCGCCCAGGAACGCGGCGTTCGCCGCCCGTGCGCAGGCCCCGCGCCCGGTCGGTGCGGAGGGGCCCGGGGACCGGCGGGTGCTGAAGTCGATGCCGGGGATGGAAGAGGCCATTGAGGACCGCGCGGCGCTGCTCGCGGACGCCGGGCGGAAGCTGGACGCCATGATCGGCATCGAGCCGGTCAAGCGCCAGGTCAACACGTTGAAGGCCCAGTTCCGCATGGCGGCGTTGAAGATGGAGCGCGGACTCCAGGCGACGAACACGCCGCACCACTTCGTGTTCACGGGGCCGCCCGGCACCGGTAAGACCACCGTCGCGCGCATCATGGGCGAGATCCTGGCCGGGCTCGGGCTGCTCGACCACGGGCGCGTGGTCGAGACCCAGCGCGGGGACCTGGTGGGACAATACTTGGGGCACACCGCGATCAAGACCCGCGAGAAGATCGACGAGGCGACCGGCGGGGTCCTGTTCATCGACGAGGCGTACTCGCTGTCGAACCAGGGCTACTCGGGTGACAGCGACGCGTTCGGCGACGAGGCGATGCAGGAGATCCTGACCGCGGCCGAGAACCGGCGGGACCGGCTCGTGATCATCCTGGCCGGCTACACCGACGAGATCCGCGCGCTGCTGGCCACCAACCCGGGCTTGAAGTCGCGCTTCTCGACGGTGATCGACTTCCCCTCGTACTCGGTGGAGGAGCTCTCCGCGATCGCCGTCGTGGTCCTCAAGGCCGCGGGCGAGACGCTGTCGGCCGAGGCGGAGCGTTCGCTGCGGGAGGGCTTCGCGCAGGCCGTCGAATCCGGGCGGATCGACGACCTCGGCAACGGCCGGTTCGCCCGCGAGCTGAGCCGCCACGCGTGCGCGCAGCGCGATCTGCGCCTGCTGGAGCGCTACGGCGACACCGGGAGCCCGACGACGGAGGAGATGACCACGATCGAGGCCGCCGACATCGCGAGCGCCTACGGGAAGCTCCTGACCTGACGGTCCCGCCCGCGGGGTCAGAGAGTGGTCGGAGCGAATTCGATGGGGCCGGAACCGAAGTGGCTCGAATCGACCGGCGGGCCGACGGTCATCTTGCAGACTGCGGTCGCGGAGGCATGGGGCGGAACCGGCGAGGACCTGGACGGCGAGGTGGAGTGTTGGGGCGACTACGGCAGCGCCTGCAAGGTCGACGGCTGGCTCGGCGCAGTCGACTACGGCACCGGTTCCACGGCCGCGCCCGACGAGGCGCACCGGGCGCTCGTGCTGGGCGGCGAACCGCTCCGGTCGACCTATGCGCCCGAGCACCGGCTCGTGGTCCGGTGGCACTGGGCGAACTCGTTCGAGCACCTGTTCACGATGGTCGAGGAGCGCCTGCCGCGGGCCCGCTGGGGACCGCCGCTGGAGTGGGAGGTGCCGCCGGGCGGGCTCGTCATGATCGACGCGACCTGCACCCTTCACGATTACCGCCAGGAGTACTGGAAGGACCAGGACCCGGCCGTGCCGATCGACCTGCCGCCCGGTGATTACCGCGTCGAGACGGCGACGCTCGCGAGCGAGGACCGGAGGGCCGAAGCGATCGTTCACCGGTTCACGCAGGTCACGCGATGAACGAGCCCGGTCGAACCACAGCTCAGACACCGAATTCGACCAGTCGGCAACGCGATCCGAGCGGAAATGTCGGACCCCGTCGCTAGGGTTGGACCATGAACGACGCGCTCAGACTCGAAGTCATCACGCCTGACAATGTCGGCGCGGCCTGCAAGATCAAGGTCGCCCCGGACCAGGAGGCGTTCGTGGCACCGGTGGTGGAGTCCCTCGCCGAGGCCTATGCGTCCTACGCGACGGCATGGCCGCGACTGGTGTACGCGGGCGACGAGCCGGTGGCGTTCGTGATGGGCGGCTTCGACCCGAACGCCGAGATCGAGTTCTTCCGGTGCGGCATCTGGCGGCTCAACGTCGCGGCCGAACACCAGGGCAAAGGCTACGGCCGCTTCGCGACCGAAGCCGTGTTCGAAGAGGCGAGGCGACGCGGAGGGAACCGCGCCACGGTCTTGTGGAAGCCGGGCGAGAAGGGCCCGGAGGGCTTCTACAGAAAGATCGGATTCAAGCCGACCGGAGAAGAATTCTACGGCCAGCTCGTAGGAGCGATCGACCTCTAGGCCGGGCGTTGTCCGGGCTCGGTGATTCTCGTGACCGTGAGCCGGAGGTCGAGGCTGGCCTTCGGCCGGGCGTTGTTCGGGCTTGGTGGTCGTGGTGCCCGTGAGCGGGTTGTCGGGGCCGTCCTTAGGCCGAGCGTCATTCGGGCTCGGTGGTTCTCGTGGCCCTGAGCCGGGCGCTTTAGCCGCGGTTCCGTCACGTGCTGCGCCAATCGCGCCGGCGGCGGGAGCGCCGCCGAGGTCGGCCTGAGCCTCGCCATGGCGTTCCCTCTGGTGGGGGAGGCTTTCGGCGCTTCAGGGTGGATTGACGGCGGGCCTGCTCGTCGCCGCCGCTATCGTCGATCGGCGGGCGGCGGAACATTAGCCGGTGGGCTTGCGGTCGAGCTTTTTCGCTTTTCGAGTTGAATGGAATCTCCGCCCCTCCTCGTCCGGCCTGCGCGGCAGGGCGGACGAGGCGGGCGGGGCGTTATTTCTTCACTCGGTAGGTGAGGCAGGCGAATTGGCCGGTCGCTTTGGCCTCGACCAGTTCGAGGCGGTCGGCGAGGAGGCGTCGGGGGAGCAGCGGCGCCCCCACGCCGAGGAAGACCGGCGCCAGCGAGAGCACGACCTCGTCCAGGAGCCCGGCGTCGGCGAACTTGCCGACCAGTTCACCGCCGCCGACGACCCACCGGTCGCCCTCGCCCGCGGCGGCGGCCATCTCGGCGTGGACCGATGCGACATCGCCCGACGCGAAGCGGATGTCGGCCCCGGGCACCGCCGGCAGGTCCCGGCTCGTGAAGACCCAGGTCGGCATCGTGTACTCCCACTTCTCGGGGTGCTCGAGCAGCTTCTCGTGTTCGAGGATCCACTCGTAGGTCGTGGATCCCATGCACACGGCCCCCACTTTGGCGAAGAACTCGCCCATCTCGTCCAGAGGCGTCTCCTCGCCCTCACCGACCTCGTCGGGATGCCCTCCGGGAACGGCGAACAGCCATTCCAGTGAGTTGTCGGGGTCCGCGATGAACCCGTCGATACTGGTCGCGGTGTTGTATATGGTTTTCGCCATTCGGACAGCCAATCACGGACCACCGACATTCCGCGCCGCTTCGCCCCGCCTGGTCGAATCGGCCCGGAACATCGGTCGCGAAGTCGGCGACGAGCAGGAGGTCTCCGGCGAGGTCCGGGACGGGTTCGACCGCCGGCGCTCGTGGCGGTCAGCTCTCGCGGACGCGCAGGGCCGCTTCGGCTCCGTCGAGCCTTCCTTCGATGAAGAGGTAGCGGTTCCCGAGCAGGGCCTTGAGGATCGCGCCGGTGCCGTTCCAGCTGAGGTCCATGTCCGCCATGGTCATGCGGCTTCGCTCGTACTGGAGGTGGATGTTGTGGGCGGACACCACGGTCGGGCCCCGGTCGGCTTCGATGTCCCGGATGTCGAGCAGGTTCTCGGCCATGAGCGCGTCCCTGGTGGCCGACAGGCTGCTCCACCTCGCGCTGTTCTCGATCCGCTGCGCCGCCTGCTTGTGGTACCGCAGCAGCCCGAGACCCGAGGTGAGGTGCGTCTTGGCCCTGCGCCACGCGTCGAGCGAAGTCGCCGCGATCAGCTCGGGGGATTGGGCGTAGAGGGCGGTCCGCATGTCGTCGGCGAGGGTCCGCAGCTTCTCGGCCTCGGCCGTGTCGCCCGGTGACGCCGCCGGGTCGGTCACCGCCTCCATGTTGCCCCACTGGTCGTCGTCGCCGACCAGGCTTGAGAGGTCGAGACTGAATCCGAGGTAATCGCGGACGTATTCGAGGTCGCGCCGCGGGCTCGCGGCGGTGAACTCCAGCGGCGCGTCGATGCCGTGGAAGGTCAGCTTCTCCTCCGGGGATCGGGTCGCGTTGTACTCGCGCAACCAGGCGATCAACTGCCGGTTGCTCTCGAACTCGCCGAAACCATGGGTGAAGCCCTCCTTCATCGCCGCGTCGAGGGTGCCGGTTCCGTGCCGGACGTAGTCGTCCACGGCGAGCGCGGCCACTCGGTCGGTCTCGACCGCGATCGACCGGAAGCCGCGGTCGGCGAGTTCGGCGATCGTCTCGTTGCGGGCCCGGCCGAAATCCGGGTCTCCGTGCTTCGGCTCGCCTAGACCCAGCAGGTCGCACGAGGTACCGACGAGTGCTTGCGTGTGTTCTGCCATGGACTCAAACGTATCGTTGAAAGCTCGGTTGAGACTTGTATCGGGTCTGGAATTGAAATCGCGCGGTAAAGTCTCAATCGATGGACAACCTGCGGCCTTCGGATCTCGCTCGGGAGCACGGTCTCTCGACTCAAGCGGTGCGCAACTACGAGCGCGACGGCTTCCTCCCGCCCGCCGAGCGCACCCCCAGCGGTTACCGGGTCTACACCGAGGTGCACGCGGCGGCGCTTCGGGCGTTCCTCGGTCTCGTCCGGGCCTACGGCCACGCGGTCGCCGGGGAGATCATGCGCGCGCTCGCCGCAGGCGACCTCGACGGCGTCCTGATGATCATCGACCGCGGGCACGAGCAACTGCTCCGCGACCGGAGCACGCTCGAATCGGTGCGGGTCTCGATCGGACAGCTGACCGCTGAACCTGGGGACGCTTCAGGGCGGTCGAGGGACGGTGCGCCCTACAGCATCGGGGAACTTGCGCACCGCCTCCGCGTCACCCCTGCGACCCTTCGCAACTGGGAGGACGCGGGCATCCTCGTCCCTGAGCGGGACCTCGCCACCGGATATCGGGTGTTCCGCGCCGACGACGTTCGCGACGCCGAGTTGGCCCACCTTCTTCGCCGCGGCGGATATCCCTTGGGGCACATCGCCACCGTGATCGACCAGATCCGGACCGCGGGCGGCACCGAGGCGTTGGCGCTCGCCCTGGGGGACTGGCGGCGCAAGCTCACCCAGCGGGGCCTCGCGATGCTCGACGCCTCCGCGCAGCTCAGCCGGTACCTGAGCCTGCGCTCGTAACGCTACTTCGCCGCTGCGGTTGCGCTGCGCACCAAGGACTTGACGGTCCCTCCGAGGCGGTCTTCGCCGTCTTCGGTGAGCACCAGGTGGTGCAGGACGCCCACCAGCGCCAGCGCCAACGCCGCCGGGTCGACCGTCTCCGGGACCCGGCGCAGTTCTCGCTCTGCCTTCAGGTATTCGACTACCGCTCGTTCGATCGCTTCCAGCCCAGCGGTCCTGTCGCCCAGTACCTTGTGGACGCCCTGGATGAGCTCCGGGCGCAGGACCAGCAGCTTGGCCAGTGCCGCGAGGGTCTGGCGGGGGATCGCCAGCAGTGCCTCCGCCAGGTTCTCGGCCACGTCGCCTTTGCCCGCGCGTTCGGTCAGCGCCGCAGCGGCGGCGCTGACGGTGAAGGTGCGGTCGACCGCGTAGGCGGTGAGGAAATCGTCCAGGTCGGTGAAATGGGCGTACAGCAGCCCGGCCGCGACGCCGGCCTCCCCGGTGACGGCGCGTCCGCTCAGCCGGGCCGGTCCGTCGCGCAGCACCACCTGTTCGGCGGCGGCGAACAGTTGCTGCCTGAGCTGGGGAATCGCTATACCTCGGGGCACGTGGGCAAGTCTATAGGCCGATCGCGGCGGGCGCGCGCATTGAGTTTGAGCTATTGTTCATACTTGAAATGAACATGTGTTCATACTGAGGGAGGCTTACGGCGATGACGGATATCGGGAACGGGCCGCGGGCGGTCGTGGTCGGGGCGGGGATCGCCGGGTTGGCCGCCGCGCTGCGGCTCCACCGGGCCGGGTGGCGGGCGCTCGTGATCGAGCGCGCCCCCGCGCGGCGAAGCAGCGGCTACATGCTGAACCTCGTCGGCGGCGGCTACGACGCGGCCGAGCATCTCGGGCTGCTCCCCGAACTGTCTAAACGGGACCTCGGCGTATTCACCTCCATCCTCGTCCGGGCCGACGGTTCGTCCAAGCTCACGGTTCCGGCCGCGGTGGTCGAGGCCGCGGTCGGCGCGCGGGCGCTCTCGGTCTTCCGCGGCGACCTCGAAACGGTGCTCTACGAGGCGGTCGAAGGCACCGCGGAGTTCCGGTTCGGGACCACTGTGCAAGCGGTGGAGCAGGATCGGGACGGGGTCGCGGTCACCCTCGACGACGGCGCAACCGAGCGCGCCGACCTGCTGATCGGTGCGGACGGCCTGCACTCCAGCGTGCGGCGTCTCGTCTTCGGGCCCGATACCGATCACCGGGTCGACATGGGGCACATGGTCGGCGCGTTCCCGCTGGAGCGAGTGACGGATGGACTCGCCGAAGGCAGCGGCACCACCTTCATCGGCGTAGGCCGGACCGCCGCGGTCGTCAATCTGGGGCCGGGCCGGTCCTCGGCGTTCTTCACCTACCGCAGCGCCGACCCCGAGTCCGATCTGGAGCAAGGGCCGGTCCGGGCGCTGACCGAGGCGTTCGGCGACCTCGGCGGCGGGGTTCCCGCTGCGCTGGAACAGCTTCGGAGCGATCCTGGCAGCGCCTACTTCGACTCGGTGAGCCAGATCGTCATGGACTCCTGGAGCCGGGGCCGCGTGGTGCTGCTCGGCGACGCCGCCTGGTGCGTCACGCTCTTCGCGGGTTTCGGTGCGGCCCTTGCCCTAGCGGGCGCCGATCGGCTCGGGGAGGCCCTGGAGCGGCACGGCGCGGACGTTCCGGCCGCGCTCGCCGAATGGGAGCCGCTGCTGCGGCCCGAGGTCGGCAAGCGCCAGGCGTTGGCGCGCAGGGGCATGGCGCAGTTCGCGCCGACCTCGAAGGCCCAGATCTGGATGAGCGACCTGACGATGCGCGCCATCCAGATCCCCGGCATCCGGCAACTCGTGCAGCGCGCGATCCGGGCCTCGCGGTGACGTAGGGGGCGGGCCTGGGTGCCGCCCCCTACGTCGGCCGAAGGCGCGGTCAGGCCGCCTCGGGCGTGCCGTGCGCGGCGGTCGAGAGGCCCTGCCAGTCGCGCCAGGTCTTGAGCCGCTCGGTGTAGACCGGCTCGACCATCGGCAGGCCCTGCACGCCGAAGAAGACCCGCAGCGGCGGCTCCTCGGCGTCGGCCAGCGCGAGGAGGGCCGCGCCCGCGGCGGCCGGGTCGCCCAGGTCGAGTTCGGCCGCGTGGGCGGCGAACCCCGCGCGCAGCTTCGCGTACGCGGGATGGACTTCGGCGTGGACGGCTCCGGCGGCGCCTTCGGTGCGGTAGCCGCCGGGCTCGACCACGGTGACCTTGACGCCGAAGCCGGCGACCTCCTGCGCGAGGGTCTCGCTCAGGCCTTCGAGGGCCCACTTCGAGGCCGCGTAGCCGCCGCCGAGCGCCATACCGACAACGCCTGCGGCAGAGGAGAACTGGATCAGGTGGCCCCCGTCCTGCCCGCGCAGGTGCGGGAGGGCGGCCTGGGCGACCCAGACGGCGCCGAAGAAGTTCGTCTCCATCTGGTCGCGAAGGTCCCGCTCGGTGAGTTCCTCGACGGCGCCGAGCAGGCCGTAACCGGCGTTGTTCACCACTACGTCGATGTGTCCGAAGTGGAACTTCGCGCGGTCGACGGCGGCGGTGACGGCCGCCCTGTCGGTCACGTCGAGCGCGAGCGGAAGGACCGACTCGCCGTAGTCCCGCACGAGGGCCTTGAGCGCGTCGGGGTTCCGGGCCGTCGCGGCCACGCTGTCGCCGCGCCCCAGCGCGGCCTCGGCGAAGGCGCGGCCGAGCCCGCGCGATGAGCCGGTGATGAACCAGGTCTTGGTCATGAGGTGCTCCGGTTTCCGTCTCGATGGGTGCACCCTTATGACGGGACCGGAGGCCGCGATGTGACGGCCGGGAGTGTGAACCGCGCCATCGACCCAGCGGCTAGCTCGGTTCGAGCCGGGCTTTCATGCCGTCGAGGAGCAGCCGCAGCCCGTGGAGGAAGGCCGCCTCGCTCTGGGGGTCCCCGCCTTCGGCGATCGCGGCGGCGAAGGTCGGATTGGTTTGCAGCAGTTCGGCGGCGCCGGGAGGCGGCGAGTCCCCGTGGTCGTCGGCTTGCTCTGCCAGGACGAACCCGGTCACGTAATGGCCGAGGGCCATCACCGATCGCAGGGCCGCCGCCGGGCTGAAGCCGACCTCGACCAAAGCCGCGAGTTCGCCTTCGACCTTGGCGATCACCTCCGGCCCGGGACCGGTGGCCGTCACCAGGCGCGCGCCGTCGCGGTGGGCGAGCAGTACCCGGCGGTGCTCGATCGTCCTGCGCGCCAGCCAATCCCGCCACGCCTCGCCCTCGCGGGGGCCGCTGAAGTCCTGGGCGAGCTGGATCGTCGCCGACATCTCTTCGAGGAGTTCGCGTTTGCTGCGGAAGTGCCAGTACAGGGCCGGTGATTTCACGCCGAGCTCGGCGGCGAGGCGGCGCGTGCTCAGCGCGTCGAGTCCGACCTCTTCGAGCAGGACCAGCGCGGCCCGCACCACCGTCTGGCGGGTCAGGGCCGGGCGGGGGTCCGCTCCGGCGGTTCGATCGGTCACGAGACAGCACCTTAGCACTGCTCAGCTATCCTTAGCGGTGATAAACGCTTATCACTGATAAGGAGTACGATGACCACCTCTTCGCCCCGGCCCCACCTCGACCGGGTCCTGCTCTCGTGCGGGTTCGCGCCCGCCCTGTTCGCGGCGGTACTGCTCATCGAGAGCTTCACGCGAGCCGGGTACGACCCCTGGGCGCACTTCGGCAGCGAACTGGCCAACGGCGAGCGCGGCTGGACCGTGATCGCCGCGTTCATCTGCGCCGGAGCGCTGACGATCGCCTTCGCGGTCGGCCTGCGGCGATCCCTCGCGCGCGGTCGGGGCGCCGTCGCCGCGCCGATCCTGTTCGGGCTCTTCGGGATCGGGCTCGTCGTCGCCGGGGCCTTCGTGGTCGATCCGAAGCCCGGCTACCCGGCCGGGAGCACCGGCGCGGTCTCGACGCTCGCGGGGACGATCCACGACGCCAACCTCCTCCCCACCTGGCTGGTCATGACCGCGGCGATGGCGGCCACGGCGCGGCGACTCGCCGCCGAGCCCGGCGGACGGCCCTGGGCGGTCTACACGATCGCGGCCGCTGTCATTTCCATTGGGGCGCTGATGACCGCGCTCGCGGTCTTCGACTCCGCGACCCAGACCGGCGCTTGGCACGGCCTGTGGCAGCGGATCGCCATCACGATCGGCTTCACCTGGTTCGGCGCGATCGCGTTGCAGCGGTTGCGATCTAAGCGGAGCAAAGTGGACGATCGAGCTCAGGCCGCGTAGCGGGCCGGCGTCGTGCCCACCACGCGCTTGAAATGCCGCGTCAGGTGCGACTGGTCGTAGAAGCCCGTGGCCGCCGCGACCGCGTGCGGGGCCATCCCCGCCAGCAGCAGGCGCCGAGCCCGGTCGATCCGGCGCGTCACCAGGTACTGGTGCGGGGCGATCCCGAACTCATTGCTGAAGGCCCGCACCAGATGCGCCGGATGGGCGTACAGCATCCCCGCGGCCTCGCGCAGGCTCACCCCGGCGGCGATCCGCTCGTCCAGCAGGTCCCGCATCTGATGCGCGAGCCTCCGATGCGGTTGGGGCGCAGGGAGGTCGACCCGGTTCAGCAGATGCCTTCGCAGCGACTCGGTGATCAGCTCCACCCGGCTCTCGGCCTCCAGTTCCTCGCCCGGCAGACGCAGGGCCTCGTGAAGCCGATGGACCCGTTGCCGCAGTGCCGGATCGGGCATCTCCGGGCCGTCCACCGCCCGGCCGATGAGCGACTCGTCCAGCAACGTCGCGTCCAGGTACAGCACGCGCTTGCGGAAACCGTGCGGCGTCGCCGACTGGCCGTCATGCGGGACCCGCGGCGGCAGCAGCGTCACCGAGCCCGCGGGCGCGCCGTGCTCGTGCCGGTCCAGGTCGTAGCGGACCACGCCCTCGTCGATGATCAGCAGCGTCCACGTGTCGTGGACATGCATCGGGTAGGCGTGGTCGGTGAAACGGGCGTGGAAGGCCTCCGCGACCCCGCCCACGGCCGGGCGCCACGCCCTGACCTCCGGACCCGCGACCACGTTAAGAACGTACAAGACGCGCGGGCGCGGCGCTTCGTACCGTTGCCCGCATGGAACAAGCGAGCGCACCCGTCCGATTCGACACCAAGATCGCGGTGCTGCTCCGCGACGACCTCGCCGTCTGGCAGCGCCTCAACGTGACGGCCTTCCTGGTCAGCGGGATCGGCGCCGCCGAGCCGGAGGTGATCGGCGAGCCGTACGCCGACGCCGACGGGACCGAGTACCTTCCGATGTTCCGCCAGCCGGTCGTCGTGCTCGAAGGCGCGGAAGAGCAGGTCACCGCCGCGCACGCCAAGGCCGTCAAACGCGGCCTGCGGCTCTCGGTCTTCACCGCCGAGCTGTTCACCACCGGCAACGACCAGGACAACCGCGCCGCCGTGCGCGCCGTGCCCGCCGACAAGCTCGACCTGGCCGGGATCGGCGTCTACGGCCCGCGCAACGCGGTCGACCGCGTCGTCAAGGGCGCGCGGATGCACCCCTGACCGCGATTCTCCGGGTTGCGGCGGGCCCGGATCGCGCGGCTGCGATGCTGGCGGGGTGCCCGCCGATGCCGCGCCCTACGACGCCGAGTCCCCAGAGCCCGTGACGCCCGAAGCGCCGGAGCCGATCGCCCGCCCGCTGCTCACCCAGTCCTGGCTCGACGTGGCCTTCCTCCACTGGGCCGTGCCCGTCGAGCAGGTGGCCGCGCTGCTGCCGGCCGGGACCGCGCCCGACACCTTCGACGGCGTCGCGTACGTCGGCCTCGTTCCCTTCAGGATGCACCGCGTCGGATGGCTCGGGCTCCCCGGAATCCCTTACCTCGGCAGCTTTCCCGAGACCAACATCCGCCTCTACTCGGTCGACGGGCAGGGCCGCCGCGGCGTGGTCTTCCGCTCCCTCGACGCCTCGCGCCTGCTGCCGGTGCTCGCTGCGAGGATCGGCTTCCGCCTGCCGTACCTGTGGTCGCGCATGTCCCTTCGGGCCCAAGGCGACCTGCGCACCTACACGAGTTCTCGGCGCTGGCCCGGGCCTCGCGGGGCGCGCAGCCGCTTCACCGTGCGCATCGGCGAACCGGTCGCCGAACCGACGGCGCTGGAGCACTTCCTCACCGCGCGTTGGGGTCTGCACAACGCGATCGGCGACCGGCTGCTGTACCTGCGCAACGCGCACCCGCGCTGGCCCCTGCGCCGCGCCGAACTCCTCGAATGCGACGAGGATCTGATGAGCGCGGCCGGATTCCCTGGGGCCCTAGGCGAACCGGTGAGCGTGCTCTACTCCCCGGGCGTCCCGGTGCGCTTCAGCGCCCCGGCCGGCTGATCGAGACTCCGTCGCATTTGGGCGCACATGGTCTCGTAGCGCTCGATCTCGCCGTTCGGCAGCTGCTGGTCCCAGCCGTCCAGGATCCTGCCGTACGCCTCGTACCCGAGGCGCTCGTAGAACGCGCCGTTGCCGGGGTTGCCCTCCTCGTAGCCCAGCTCCGCGAAAGCGCGACCGCGGCGGCGGATGCGCTCCTCCAAGGCCGCGACCAGGAACGTCCCGATGCCGCACCGCTGGAGGGCCGGGTGCACCGCGAGCTGCCAGAGGTAGCCCGCGTCCGGAGCCGGCATGAAGTCCACGCCGCCGATCGCGACCGGCACCCCCGAAGGCGGGCAGACCGCGAGATAGTCGACCTCGCCCGCGTCGGCGCGATCGAGTTGGGTCGCAACGGAGACGAGGTGCAGGCCGCCGCCGGACCAGCCGCACGTCTCCAGATCGTCCCGCGTCAGGTCCCGGGATTCGAGGGGCAGTGCCACTTCGCCGCGCATCGCGTCTCCTTCGCTCCTGGACCCGAGCCTTTCAGGCGGGGACCCGCCTCGCAACGGAGTAAACGCGCGCCTCGTCGCCGGTTCGATGAAAAAATTCCGGCGGGAGCGCCGCAGGATGTCGAGAACCGGGGACCGGCTCCGTCTCCCAGGTGTCGGCGGCCGAACGCGCCGCCACGGAACAGAGGAGAGAACCATGGCCAAGTACCTGCTGCTCAAGCACTACCGCGGCGGTCCGACGCCGCACCCGAACGCCGCGGCGGGGATGGACGAGTGGACGCCCGAGGAGATCACCGCGCACATCGACTTCATGCGCAAGGTCGCCGACGACCTGCGCGAACGCGGGGAGTTCGTGAGCGAGCAGGCGCTCGCCCCCGAAGGCGAGTTCGTGCGCTACGGCGGCGAGGGACGGCCGCCGGTCACCGACGGGCCGTTCGCCGAGACCAAGGACCTCATCGCCGGGTGGATGATCATCGACGTGGACTCGAAGGAGCGCGCCTACGAGGCCGCCGCCTACCTGTCCTCCGCGCCCGGGAAGGACGGCAAGCCCCTGCACGAGTGGCTCGAGGTCCGGCCGTTCTACGGCGTGCCGCCGGTGGTCGAGTAGCGCGGCCGAGCAGACCGACCCGATGATCGACGACAACCTGCTGCGGGACCTGACCCCGCAGGTGCTGGGCGTCCTCGTCCGCCGCGGAGCCGACTTCTCGGCGGCCGAGGACGCCGTCCAGGACGCCCTCGTGGAAGCCCTGCGCCGCTGGGAGGACGGGGCTCCCGACGACCCGAGGGCCTGGCTCGTCACCGTCGCCTGGCGCAGGTTCCTCGACGCGCGGCGCTCCGCCTCCGCCCGGGCCCTGCGCGAGATCGCGGTCGAGCGCGAACCGGGCGCGGGCCCGGCCGAGCAGGCCGACGACACCCTCCTGCTGCTCAGCCGCTGCTGCCACCCCGCGCTCACACCCGCCTCGGCCATCGCGCTGACGCTCCGCGCCGTCGGCGGCCTGACGACCGCGCAGATCGCCCGCGCGTTCCTCGTGCCGGAATCGACCATGGCGCAACGCATCTCGCGTGCCAAGCGGACGCTGGCGGGGGAGCGGTTCGAGCGGCCGGGGGACGTGCGAGCGGTGCTGCGGGTGCTGTACCTGATGTTCGACCAGGGATTCGTCGGGGCGAGCCCGAATGCAGGCGAGGCCGACCTCGCGGAGGAGGCGATCCGGCTGACACGGCAGTTGGCCGCCTCGGTGCCGGACGACCCCGAGGCCGCGGGCCTGCTCGCGCTGATGCTGCTGCACCACGCGCGCCGCGCGGCCCGGTTCGACGCGTCCGGCGACCTGGTGGCGCTGGCCGACCAGGACCGGTCCCGTTGGGACACAGCGATGATCGCCGAGGGCGTCGAGCTGCTGCAAGACGCGCTCGCGCGAGACCGCTTGGGCGAGTACCAGGTGCAGGCCGCGATCGCCGCGCTGCACGACGACGCGGCCTCGGCCGAGGAGACCGACTGGACGCAGATCCTGGAGTGGTACGACGAACTCGCGCGGATCGTCCCGGTCAATCCCGTTGTGGCGCTGAACCGCGCGGTCGCAGTGGGCCATGTGGACGGACCGCTCGCCGGGCTGCGGGCCGTCGAGGAACTGGACGCGGCCCTCCCGAGGCGCGAGGCCGTGATGGCGTATCTGCAAGAGCGGGCGGGGAACACGGCCCAGGCGGCGCGCTTGTACGCGGCGGCGGCCGAGCGCGCGCCGAGCACCGCCGAACGGACCCACCTGCTGAAGCAGGCCGCCCGCCTGAACCAGAACCGAAGCACCCCAAGCTGAAGCGTTCGGTTGCTTGCGTATCGGCCGACACCGCGAATGACCGGGATTCCCGGTGGCCCCCGATGCCGGTTCAGCTTGCGCGGGAGGGCATGGCAGATTGCGGAGAACACCACTGGAGGTTCCCGATGGCCCGCCCTCAGATAATCGCGTTCGCCGGCCTGCCCGGGACGGGCAAGTCGACCTTGGCCGAAGCGCTCGCTCGCGCGTCGCGAACGCCGGTGTTCGCCGGCGACTGGCTGATGGGGGCGCTCAAGCCGTACCGGGTGTTCGACGGCATGGACCGGGAGACCTACGTCGCGCTGTACGGCGGCCTGGTCGAATCGCTGGTCGTGCGGCAACTGCTGCTGGACCAGTCGGCGATCACCGACAGCGTGATCGACGACGGGACGGCCGAGCGCTGGAGCTGGCTCGCGGTCGAGCATGACGCCGAGCTGCGCGTCATCGAGTGCGTGTGCAGCGACGTCGAACTGCACCGCAGCCGAGTCGAAGGTCGCAAGCGGAACATCCCCAACTGGCACGAGATCGACTGGGCGCACGTGGAACGGATGCGCGAGGAGTTCCCGCCCCTGACCGTCGACCGGCTGACCGTCGACGCGGTCGAGCCGATCGAGGCCAACCTCGACAAGATCCACGCACACCTCACGACGCCGGCGGTGCGACCTTGATCCCTCCCGAGTTCGAGCCGCCCCGGACCGACGACCACCACCCGGGCGCGCTCATGCTGCCGACGCAGTGGTCGGCACTGCCCGAACCGGTGCGCGGCCGCATCACCGCGGCTCTCGGGGGAGCACCGGCCAAGATCGAGTCGCAGCATTGGGCCGTCCGCTACGAGATCACGGGCAGGATCGTATACGACGACTTCGTAGCCCGGCTCACCTCGAAATCGGGGGCGGCACTGCTGGTCAAGGCGGCGGGGCCCGAACATCGACATGCCCGCGCCGCGTATCGGCGCGAAGCCGCCTTCCACGCCGCCCCGCCTCCCGGCGTGCCCGTCCCGGAGCCGGTCTTCGCCGAGGACATCAGCGAGTGGACCGTCCTCGGCGTCGACACGGCCGAACCCGCACCGAAAGCCGGTCCCACATCGGACGCCGACGTGCGGCGCTGCCTGGACGCTTGGGCCGTCGCGTCCGAGGCGCTGAACCGGATACCGGTATCCCAATTGGAGCATGAGCCGATCCGCAGGGACACCGAGCGATTCGACGTCTTCCGCGGCATCGCCTCCGGCGGGCGAACGTGGCTCCATGACGCGATGCCGCGCCGCCTCAAGGGAAGAGCGGAGGACCTGGCGGCGATCGAATCGGGGATCGACGGACTGTTCGACACCGACGCGGCGACCCACGGCGATCTGGGCCGACTGCGAGTGCATCTGGAAGACGACCGGGCACGGATATCCGGCTGGGGCCAACTCCAACACTGCCCACCATGGACGGACACGGTCCGCGTACTCGCCAACATGGGCATCGCCGGCAACAGGACCGACCGAGCCGAATCGCTCTTCTGGGACCACCCCACTTCAGAAGGCGTCACCGGAGCGCAGCTCGACGCGTTCCTGGCGGCGACCGCCGGAGTCATGCTAGAGATCGCCCACGCGCACGCCTTCGATCGCATCGTAGGCGGCCACTCCCAAGGGCTGCTCAACCACACCGCAGGCTGGCTGGCCGACCGCCGCGGCTGGTCCTGACCGAGACCGCCCCCTCGGACCGGATCGGCGTTAGCCTGGGGCCATGGGCACTCCGCGGCTTTCGCTGACCTCCATCACCATCGGCGCTCCGGACCCGCGAGCGCTCGCCGAGTTCTACGCCCGGCTCCTGGGCCGGCCGGTGACCGTGGTCGAAGGGCCCGGGCCCGACGAGCCGCCCGAGGCCGGTTGGGCGCAGGTCCGCACCGGCGACGGGCCGACCCTCAACTTCGAGTACGAGCGGCGCTGGCAGACCCCGGTCTGGCCCGCCGAGGCGGATCGGCCCATCGCCACGTAGCACCTCGACATCTGGGTGGACGACCTTGAAGCCGCAGCGGCACATGCGGTCGAGCAAGGCGCCACTCTGTCGGAGGTGCAGCCGCAACCGGACGTGCGGGTCCTGTTCGACCCGGCCGGGCACCCGTTCTGTCTCTTTCTGTGACCGCATTTTACCAGGGGCGCTTGGGGATACGGCTGTGTTTGCGCAGGTACGACAACGCCCACTGCGACTCCTGCCTCAGCAGCGGCGTCAGGTCGGGCTCTCGCAGGAACGCCTCGTACAGCGTGACGCCCCGGTCGGGGTCCGTGTCGGCGACGGCGCGGATCGCCGCGCTGCGGACCACGAGGTCGCGGTCGCCGAGGGCGCTCTCGATCGCCTCCCGGGCCTTTGGGTTTGAGTGCCCGGCCAGCGCCTTCACCGCGTTGTAGCGGTGCACGTAATCCTCGTGCGCGGCCTGCTCGCAGAGCACCGCCGTCGCACGCGGATCGTCGATGCCGCCGAGGATCACGACCTCCGTGATACCGACATCGCCCTTCAGGCGTGCCAGGAACGCTTCCGGCGCAACCGTAGCGGCGATGTGGAGGGCGGCCGACCAGCCGTCCACCAGATCCCGGCCGCGAGCCTTCGTGTCGAGCGAGGCCTTTGCCCGGCCGTAGTAGAGGTCGAAGACGCGCTCGGCTCCCGCCGGTCCGGCCGCGATTAGCGCCTGCTCACCGTCCGGCTCCCAGTCGAGCACCTTCACGATCGCAGCATCGACACCCTCGTTCATCCGCCAATGGTGCCACCGCCGGTTTCGAAGTTCGGTTCAGCGGTTGAGGCGCATTGCCGGTTCTTCCGGGATCGTGAAGCCCAACTGCTCGTACAGGTTCCGGCCCTCTACGGAGGCGCGCAGTTCGATCGACGGCACGCTCTGCTGGTCGAACCATTCGAGGAGTGCGGTCATGCACGCCCGGCTGTATCCGCGCCTGCGCCAGTCCAGGTCGGTACTGACGTTGAAGATCCACCCCGATCGCCCGGTCCGATTGCCCGGCGACGGCAGCCGCTCGCTGATGACCCCCGTCGCGCAAGCGGCCAGCCCGCCCGAGCCGTCCGGGGCGTCGACCACCGTGACCGCCATCGTCGGCTTGTCCTCGCCCAGGCGCAGCCGCAGCGCCTCGGCGGCGTCGGCCTTCCAGGCGGGGTCGCCCGAGCCCGTCCAAGCGGCGCCGCTCGCGTCCCTCCAGGACTCGTACATCACCTCGCGGAGCCGGACGATGTCGTCGATGTCGTCGAACTCGGCGTGCCTCGCGTTGACCATGCCGGGAGCCTACGGCGTTCGCCCGCTCGCCGCCGCCGCGTATCCGACAGGAAGCGCGCGCGGCGGGTTCCCGTGGCGCGCAAAATCATGCCATGATGGGCCCTATGTCCCGCCCTCCCAAGGACCGCCCCCAGGACCTCAGCCCCGAAGCGCTCCGCTTCGTCCCGCAGCAGCCCGTGCGCTGGCTCTCGCCGCGCACCCTCCTCGACACGAGCCTGCGGTTCGGCCTCGCTCGCGTCTTCGGCGGCTATGTGGACAAACGCGAGATCATCGGCGGCAGACCGCAAGGGGTGTTCGACCACTCCGACGCCGAGGAGCTGTGGATCGACTACGTCGCCGACGTCGGCGACGGCTTCAACGCGACCTACTCGATCGCCTACCTCATGGCCCAGGACCACCTCGACGTCGGCGGCGAGCGTCTGCCGCGCGGGTCGGTGCTCGTCATGGGCGGCGACGAGGTCTACCCGGCCGGGGACTGGCTCGAGTACGAGCAGCGCATGAAGGGCCCCTACGAGGCCGCCAACCCCGGGAACCCGGTGTCGCTCTATGCGATCCCCGGCAACCACGACTGGTTCGACGGCCTCACCGCGTTCGCGCGCCAGTTCACCGAGGGCCGCACGGTCGGCGGCTACCGGACCTTCCAGAAGCGCTCGTACTTCGCCCTGGAACTGCCGCACCGCTGGTGGCTGTTCGCGGTGGACGCCCAGTTCGACACGCACCTGGACCAGACGCAGATCGAGTACTTCCAGCGCGCGGCCGAGCAGATGCGCCCCGGCGACCAGGTGATCCTGTGCGTGCCGCAGCCCTCGTGGCTGTGGACCGACCACGACCCGCGCTCGTTCGACCGGATCGACCACTTCATCCGGGACGTGATCGCCGCGCGCGGGGCGCGCGTGCCGCTCATCCTCACCGGCGACCGGCACCACTACGCGCACTACGCCGAGGTCGACGGCAGCAGGCACCTGATCGGCGCGGGCGGCGGCGGGGCCTACCTCTCGCCGACGCACACCCTGCCCGACCAGTTGACCGCGCCGAAGCGCTCGGTGGCCGAACCCGATGCGCGCGAACGGGAGTACCGCCTCACGCAGACCTATCCGTCGAAGTCCCGTTCGATGGGCTACGCGTTCGGGATCTTCGGGCGGCTGCCGTGGCTGAACAAGGGCTTCGTGGTGCTCATGAGCGTGATCGCCCTCATCGCAACGGTGTCCATTCTGGAGGGCACCGGCACGTTCGTGGCCGCCGCGGCGGTGCTGCTGTGCGCCGGCGTCGTGTTCGCGCATCCGGGCGAGGGACGGCGCTCGATCAAGCACTACGTGCTCGGCGCCCTGCACGGCGCGGCCCAAGTGGGCCTGGCCTGGGCCGGGGCGAAGGCGATCAGCGCGCTCGACTCGGTGAACTTCCTGACCTACCTGGCGTACCTGCCGGTGGCCGGGCTCGTCGGCACCTGGCTCGTGGGCCTGTACCTGGTGGTCGCGAACCGCGTGGGCGTCAACGCGAACGAGCTGTTCGCGGGCATGTCGGTGATCGACCAGAAGTGTTTCCTGCGGCTCAAGGTCGGCAAGGACGGGGTCACGGTCTACCCCATCGGCCTCGACCGGGCCGGCCGCTCGTGGGAGGCCGATCCGCAAGGGGCCGCGACCGACTCGTGGATCCGGCCGACCGAGCCGCTCAACCCGCGCCTGATCGAGCCGGGCTTCGCCGCGGCGCATCCGGGCCCGCGCAGCGAGACGCTGCCGAAGCAGGGCCCGGTGCAGCGCCTGGTCGCCCAGGCCGGCGAGTGGTTCAACGGCCGCACCTGATCACCCGCCGCGTTTGAACTCGGGCTCCGGCGGCGTCCCCAGCGTCGCCCGCGGCCCGTGCCCGCCCTGGCCCATGAGCCGGTGCAGGGCCGGGCTGAAGACGGCCAGGACGATCGCGGTGAGGATCGCCAGCCCCGCGAGGATGTAGAAGAACGCCTGCTCGCCGAACCTCGGCACCAGGAACGAGTACCCCTGCCCGCCAAGGGGTGTGCCCACCGCCGGGGCGATGAACCACACGCCCATCATCTGTCCTTTGAGGCTCTTGGGCGCGAGCTGCGTCGTGACGCTGAGGCCCACGGGGGAGATGCACAGCTCGCCGAAGGTCAGCACCAGGTACACCCAGGCCATCCACCCGAGCGCGACCAGGACGCCGTCGTCGGCGCGGCCCTGGAGCCAGCCGAGGAACACGTACGCGAAGCCGGTGAGGAACACGCCGATCGCGAACTTGTACGCCGCGCCGAACCGGTCGCCGACGCGCAGCCACAGCGCCCCGAAGATCGGCGCGAAGATCAGGATGAAGATCGCGTTGAAGTTCTGGACCCCGCCGGCGGGCAGGTGGAAGCCCCACGAGTCGAGGTCGACCGAGTTCGCCGCGAACTCGGTGAGCACCGAGCCCATCTGGAGGTACAGCATCCAGAACACGACCGCGGCGGTGAACAGCCCCACGTAGGCGCGCAGCCCGGCCTTCTCGGCGGGCGTGACGTCCTTGGCCTCGCCGAAGATGTACACGAAGTACCAGATCGCGGCCACGATCGAGCCGATCGTGACCACCGTCGGCACGGTCGAGAGCGTCAGCGTCCCCGTCCACGCCCAGACCGCGATCGCGACCGCGCTGATCAGCAGCGCGATGAGGACGATCCTGACGGTCTTCCGCTTCTCGGCGGCGTTGAGCGGTCGCGAGGGCCCGATGCCGGCGTTCGTCAGGCGCGGCCAGCCGCGCACGTACCACAACAGGCCGAGCGCCATCCCGACCGCGGCGGCCCCGAAGCCCAGGTGCCACCGGTCCTCCCCGGCCAGGTACGGGGTGACGAGGATGCCGAGGAACGCGCCGAGGTTGATGCCCATGTAGAACACCGAGAACCCCGAGTCGCGGCGCGCGTCGGAGTCGCCGTCGTAGAGCTTGCCGACCATGACCGAGATGTTCGGCTTCAGCAGGCCCGAACCGGCCACGACCAGGAACAGGCCGAAGAACACCCACGCCGCGCCCCTGACGGGGATCGCCATGGACAGGTGGCCGCACATGATGACGATGCCGCCGATGAGGACCGCGCGGCGGGGCCCGAGCACCCGGTCGGCGAGCCAGCCGCCCGGCAGCGCCGTCAGGTACACCGCGCCGGAGTACAGCGAGGCGATCGGGACGGCCACCGTCGCGGGGAGCCCGAGGCCGTTCTGCGCGATCGAGGCGGTGAGGAACACCAGGAGGATGCCCTGGAGCCCGTAGAAGCTGAACCGCTCCCACATCTCGGTGCCGAAGAGGACGGCGAGGCCGCGGGGATGTCCGAAGAACGTCTTCGCGCGGCCGGCGGCGGGATACTCGCGGTGGGACATTCGGTGCTCCCGTGGTCCGAGCGGGTCGGCGCGGCGCGCGCCGATACCTGCCGACGGTAACGGCTCCTCTCGCCCGGGGGAGTGGAATTCGGCAACGGGTCATCCCGGATTCGATGCGCTGCGGCCGTTTGTCTGATATGCGGAGCCTTGTGGTCTACGATCCGGTTCATGAGCGACGATCCGTACTGGAACCCCGGGGGTGCGGGCGAGCCCTCGGGCCGCTTCTCCGGCGGCGACCCCCTCGTGACCGACACCTTCGAAGGCTGGTGGCACGCCTCCCTCGACGTCGTGCAGCGCTCCTGGCGCACCGTGGGACTCGTGCTGCTCATCGGCGTGGTCCTGCCACGCTGGATCCTCGGCGCGTACAACAGCACCGTGCGCTCCCCCGAGACGAGCGCGACCGTCGACAACTGGGGCGAATGGGTCCGCGAGTACTCCCCGGGCGTCGCGGCCGGGATCATCGGCGGCCTCCTGACCCTCGCGGTGCTCTACGTCGCCGGGTCGGCCGCGCTCGGCGCGGTGCGCACCGCCGCCGCCGAGGCCGCCGGCGGGTTCCTCAGCCTCGGCGAGGCCTTCAAGTTCGGGTTCGGGCGCGGCCGGCGGTTCTTCCTGTGGCTGCTGCTCGCCTGGGTCACCATCACCGTCGGCCTCGTCCTGTGCGTGCTGCCGGGCCTGTGGGCGGCCTTCGCGCTCAGCCTCATGGCCCCCGCGATGGTCTTCGAGGCCCGCCGCAGCCCCTACGCCCGCTCGATCCAGCTGACGCACTCCGCGTTCTGGCCCGCCCTGGGCCGGATCGTCATCATCGTGCTCGTGGCGATCGCCGCGAACCTCATCATCGCCCTCGTCGGCCTGCTCCTGGCCGGCCTCTGGCACGGGATCTTCGCGCCCTGGCTCGCGGCGGTCCTCACCATCCTCACCGAGGCGATCATGTCGCTGCTGCTGCTGGTCCCGATGATCTGGATCCTCGCCGCCTCCCTGTGCACGTACGCGTGGCTGCGCGGACGCTCCGAGTCGGTCTCGGCCACCTCGCTGTCGGCCGAGGCCGCCGGCGTCACCGCGCCCGCCGCGCCCGACCCGTACAGCCAGCAGGGCCAGTATCCGCCCGGCGGGCAGCCGCCCTACCCGCCGAACGACTCGGTCACCGACGCGGCCGAGCCCATCGACCCGGCCGACCCCGGAGAACCCGGCCACCCCGGCCATCCGGGCGCCTGATCCGACCGCCGACGCCGGGGCCTCGCGCCCCGGCGTCGCCGTTCCTCCCGCCGCGGCCGGTACCCGCCGCGCTTTCCACCACTTGTTTCACGCCCCGCATTGGCACTCTCAAGGTGAGAGTGCTATACCTGATCTGGCACTCGCCGCTGGGGAGTGCTAACAACGTTGAGGTGGTCGGGACCGGCCGCGGCGAGGCGCAGAGCCGAAACCGCACGGGCCCACCGTCGCGGGGATGCCGCCTCACCGTCGACACCGAACGTTCTCCGAAAGGAAGCCATAAACCATGGCGAAGATGATCGCATTCGACGAGGAGGCTCGCCGCGGGCTCGAACGAGGCATGAACACCCTCGCCGAAGCCGTCAAGGTGACCCTCGGCCCGAAGGGCCGCAACGTGGTGCTGGACAAGAAGTGGGGTGCGCCCACGATCACCAACGACGGTGTCTCCGTCGCCAAGGAGATCGAGCTCGAGGACCCCTACGAGCGCATCGGCGCCGAACTGGTCAAGGAAGTCGCCAAGAAGACCGACGACGTCGCCGGCGACGGCACCACCACCGCCACCGTGCTCGCGCAGGCCCTCGTGAAGGAAGGCCTCCGCGCCGTCGCCGCCGGCGCCAACCCGATCGCCATCAAGAAGGGCATCGAGAAGGCCGTCGCCGCCGTCGTGGAGCACCTCCAGTCCACCTCGACCGAGGTGGAGACCGAGGAGCAGATCGCCAGCACCGCTTCGATCTCCGCCGGCGACGTCACCGTCGGCGCCATCATCGCCGAGGCGATGGAGAAGGTCGGCAAGGAAGGCGTCATCACCGTCGAGGAGTCGAACACCTTCGGCCTCGACCTCGAGCTCACCGAGGGCATGCGCTTCGACAAGGGCTACCTGTCCGGTTACTTCGTGACCGACCAGGACCGCATGGAGGCCGTGCTCGAGGAGCCCTACATCCTCGTCGCCAACCAGAAGATCTCCGCGGTCAAGGACCTGCTCCCGACCCTGGAGAAGGTCACCCAGACCGGCAAGCCGCTCCTGATCATCGCCGAGGACGTGGACGGCGAAGCCCTCCCGACCCTGGTCGTGAACAAGATCCGCGGCATCTTCAAGTCGGCCGCCGTCAAGGCCCCCGGCTTCGGCGACCGCCGCAAGGCCATGCTCGGCGACATCGCCATCCTCACCGGCGGCCAGGTCATCTCCGAGGAGATCGGCCTCAAGCTCGAGAACACCGACCTGTCGCTGCTGGGCCAGGCCCGCAAGGTCGTCATCACCAAGGACGACACCATCATCGTCGACGGCGGCGGCGAGGAAGAGGCGATCCAGGGCCGGATCAACCAGATCCGCGCCGAGATCGACAACTCCGACTCCGACTACGACCGCGAGAAGCTCCAGGAGCGCCTGGCGCGCCTGGCCGGCGGCGTGGCCGTCATCAAGGTCGGCGCGGCCACCGAGGTCGAGCTCAAGGAGCGCAAGCACCGCGTCGAAGACGCCGTGCGCAACGCCAAGGCCGCGGTCGAAGAGGGCATCCTCGCCGGCGGCGGGACCGCGCTGGCCCAGGCCGGCGCGATCGCGTTCGACAAGATCGAGGCCGAGGGCGACGAGTCCACCGGCGTCGAGATCGTCCGCCGCTCGCTGGGCGCCCCGCTCCGCGCCATCGCCGAGAACGCCGGCCTCGAAGGCGGCGTCGTGGTGGAGAAGGTCCGCAACCTCCCCACCGGTCAGGGCCTCAACGCCGCGACCGGCGAGTACGTGGACATGCTGGCCGCCGGCATCCCCGACCCGACCAAGGTCACCCGCTCGGCGCTCCAGAACGCCGCGTCGATCGCCGCGCTCTTCCTGACCACCGAGGCCGTCGTCGCCGACGCCCCGGAGAAGGAGAACGCCGGTGGCGGCGGCGCGCCCGACATGGGCGGCATGGGCGGCATGATGTAAGCAGTCCGCCAGGACTGATTGCGCAAGCCGCGCACCGCGTCCGACCGGACCGCCGCGACCGCGCCGCAACGGCACGGTTGGGCCGGCACGGTCGCACCGACTGCGTCAAGCGAGGGAGGGCCGCTCACGGTAGAGTGAGTGGCTCTCCCTTTCTCTGTACTGGCCTCCAGTGCAGACGGCGCAAGCCAACGCACAAGCGGCATACCGTCCCTTCCAAGGACGGTATGCCGCACCGCTTCGCACCGGAAGCGGGCCGCACGCTGCGACCCGGCTCACGCCGCGGCACCGGGCCCGCCAGATCCACTGTGCCCCTTCGCTTCTCGCGCCCGCCAGCCGTGCCTCGCGCCCCTTCCCAGCAGGGACCGCCCGGGCTACCCTGGTGCCGTGCCCCACACGCCCCGACCCGAACGCCGGCTCCCGGCCGCCGCGCTCATCCTGTGCACCCTCATCGTGCTCGGCTTCTCGTGCTTCGTCGGCGGCATCACCGCCGAGTCGCGCATCGACGAACTCGCCGCCCCGCCGGCCGACACCGGCGCCGAGCCCCCGGCCTTCCGCGACTCCGCGGACTTCCTGCTGGTCTGCACCGACGACGCCGAGGACTTCGCCGACCGCAACGAGGACGTGAACTACAACCGGCGCATCGTGAACGAGCGCCTCTACGAGGACTGCCTCGCCGACGGCCCCCTCGACCTCGCCGCCGCGATCGAGGCCGCCGAACCGGGCACGCGCATCCGCATCCTCCCCGGCCGCCACGTCCTCGAAGCTCCGGCGGTGGTCGAGGCCGCCGACCTCCAGATCGAGGGCCTCGGCGACGGCCCCGAGGACGTGATCGTCTCCGCGGGCTTCGCCGCCGACGCCGTCCTGGAGGTGCGGGGCGCCACCGGGCTCCACCTCTCGAACCTCACCTTGGGCCAGGCCCGCGCGGACGCGCTGCGCCTCACCGGCGTCGACGGGGTCGCGGTCGAGAGGATCGCCACCGTCCAAAGCGGACGCTATGGAATCCACGTCGCCGACTCCCGCGGCGTCACCGTCGCCGACTGCCGCACCGAGGCCGCCGACGCCGCGGGCATCGCCGTCGAGGACTCCAGCGCCACCGTCACCGGCTGCGAGTCCGCGCACAACCTCGCCGGGCTCCTCGCCACCGGCCCCGGCGCCCTCGACCTCACCGGGAACCGCCTGCACGACAACGCCACCGGCATCGTCGTCAGCGACACCGCCCACGCCCGGATCGAAGGCAACCGCGTCCACGACAACAACACCGAGCCCTACGACCGCCTCGACACCGACGCCTGCGCGGCCGACCTCGCCGACCGCGACTGGTCCGCCGGGTTCCTCTGCCCCGCCCGCACCTACCCCAGCGGCGTCGGCATCCTCCTCACCGACTCGATCGGCGCGCAGGTCACCGGCAACCGCCTCTGGAACCAGCAGACCGCCGCGCTCGCCACCTGGGGCACCTCCGGCCCCGACAGCGGCCGCGGCGACCAGAACCGCTTCGAGGCCAACACCTTCGGCATCCGCGACGACGGCCAGAAGGAACGCAACCGCCTCGACCTGTGGTGGGACGGCCTCGGCGCCGGCAACTGCTTCACCGAACCCGACGCGGCCCGCTCCAACCCCGCCGCCCTCCCCGACTGCGACGTCCAGCCCCAGCCCTCCCGGCTCCTCGCCGACCCGCTGCACGCCCTCAAGACCTGGCACTGCGGCATCGGCGACACCGCCGCGGGCGTCCCGAGCGGCTGCGACTGGTTCGGCGCCCGCTTCACCGACCGCCTCGAATTCCAGGTCGCCGTCGTCTTCGCCGCCCTGCTCCTGTTCCTCACCGGCGCGGGCTGGCTCGCCGCCGCCCGGTCGCCCAACCCGCCGCGCGCGGGCCAGATGACCTTCTCCGCCATAGCGACCGGCGCCGGAGGACTCCTCCTCGTCGTCGCCATCTGGTCCGGCCGCGCCGACTACGAGGCGCTCGCCATCGGACTGTGGGGCATCGGCTGGATCCTCGCCGGCCGCTCCTGGTTCCGGTGCGGAATCCGGTTCCTCGGCACCTTCACCGGGATCATCGGCATCCTCGCCGTCCTCGACGCCATCGACCGGGGACTGTGGACGCTCGCGCCCACGCCCGTCTCCTTCGCCTGGATCTGGCTCCTCCTGCTGCCCTTGTGGACGCTCACCGCCGTGGGCACCGCCTTCGGACCCCGTCGCGGCGAGGAGGACCCGCCCGTCGTCGAGCGCACGCCCGTCACCGCCCCCCACCACGACCGCTGGGACTGGTAGCGCCCGATCGCGTACTGTAGCCCCATGACTTGGACCTGGAAGCTCGAAGACGCCGACGGCAACGCCCTGGAGACCCCCGAAAGCGACCTGGGCAGCCGAGGCGACGCCGAGTCCTGGCTGGGCGAGCGCTGGCGGGACTTCGCCGCCGAGGGCGCGACGGTCGCCGAGCTGCTGGAGGACGGGCGCTCGGTCTACCGCATGGAGCTGGCCCCCCGCGAGGAGTAGCCCGCGGGGAAGCGGACCTCGATCACTGCGGTCGCCGCCGGTCGACTTCCCGTAATAGGCTGGGGCGCGTGACCGAATCTGGTTCCCTCACCCTGACCGCGACCCGCGCCCGCGCCGGGCTCGACGCGCGCCGCGGCATCGTGCGCCTCCACCCCGAAGCGCTGACCGCCCTGGACCTGCGTCCGGGCGACGCGGTCGAGCTGACCGGGCGGCGCACCACGACCGCGATCGCGCTCGAAGCCGACCGGTACGCCTCCCGCCGCGCCCTCTACGCCGACGACCTCACCCTCGGCAACATCGGCGCGCGCGACGGCGACGCGGTGCTCATCGCCTCCGCCGAGCTGGTCGCCGCCGACCGGGTGGTCGTGTCCGGGCCGGCCTCGGCCGTCGCCGTGGTCGACCCCGACACGCTGCGCCTGGCGCTCCTGTCGAAGGTCGTGGGCGAGGGCGACGACGTCTCGCTGCTGCCGATCGAGCTGGGGGACTCCCAGCGGGAGATCGTCTCGGCGACCCGCCGGACCTTGAACAACACCGTCGGCATGGGCTGGACCACCATGGTGCTCAACGTGGTCGAGGCCAGCCCCGCCCGCGGGGCCATGATCACCTCGGACACGCGCGTGGAGTGGGAGCACGAGGTCCCCGCCTCCATCGACGTGCCGCTCGCCTCGGGCCGGATCGCGAACCTGCGCCGCGCCGCGGCCCCGGCGGTCCCCGCGACCGGCGGCGGCGCCGCGGCCGCCTCGCGCCCGCAGTCGCGCACCGTCCGCTCCGAGCCCCGCCAGGCCGAGGCCGCGCCCGCGGTGCCCGCGATCCCCTACGACGAGCTCGCCGGCGCGCGCATCCCCGCCGAGGAGTTGCACGAACTGCTCGACCTCGGCTTCAACCACCGCGAAGTGCTCAAGGTGGTCGGCACCGACATGGCCCTCGGCGTGCTCCTCTCCGGCCCTTCGGGGGCCGGCAAGGCCACGATCGCGCGCTCGGTCGCGGCCGCCGTGGGCGCCGAGGTCAGCGAGGTCTCCGGGCCCGATCTGGCCGCGATCGAGGCGAACGCCGCCGCCGACGCCCTCCGTGCGGCCGTCGCCGCCCTGGCCGTCCCCGGCGTGCTCCTCGTCCGCGGGATCGAGCACCTGGCCCCGGCCGGGAAGCCGACCCCCTTGGGCACCGTGTTCTCCCGGCTCGTCGACGAGGTCCTCTCCGAGGCCGGGGAGCACGCCGTGGTGTGCACGACCGCCCGCATCGAGGACGTCGACCCCGGGCTGCGCTCGCGCCTCGAACACGAGGTCGTCGTCCCGATGCCCGACGGCGAGGCCCGCCGCGACCTCCTCGTCTACCTCACGCGCGGCATGAAGCTCGCCGAAGAGGTCAAGCTCGAGACGGTGGCGCACAAGGCCCCCGGGTACGTCGCCTCCGACCTCGCCGTGATGATCCGCGAGGCCGGGGTGCGGGCCGCCATGCGCGCCAAGGACGGCGGGGCCACCGCCCTCCAGCAGTCCGATTTCGACGGCGCGCTCGACTCGGTCCGGCCCACGAGCCTCTCGGGCGACTCGGTCGAGCTCGGCGGCCTCACGCTCGACGACGTGGGCGGCATGGCCGACCTCAAGCAGACCCTCACCGAGACCGTCCTGTGGCCGCTGACGTACCCGGACGCGTTCACGCGCCTGGGCATCGAGGCCCCGCGCGGCATCCTCCTGTACGGCCCTCCCGGGTGCGGCAAGACCTACATCGTGAGGGCAGTCGCGGGCGAGGGCCACGCGAACGTGCTCAGCGTCAAGGGCTCCGAGCTGCTGAACAAGTGGGTCGGTGAGTCGGAGAAGAACGTCCGCGAGCTGTTCCGCCGCGCCCGCCAGGCGAGCCCGACCCTGATGTTCTTCGACGAGCTCGACGCGCTCGCCCCCGTGCGCGGGGGCGGCACCGACGGCGGCACCGCCGACCGCGTGGTGGCAGCGCTCCTGACCGAACTCGACGGCGCCGAGTCCCTTCGCGACGTGGTGGTCATCGGGGCGACGAACCGGCCCGACATGATCGACCCGGCCCTGCTGCGGCCCGGGCGCCTCGAACGCCTCGTCTACGTGCCGCCGCCGGACGCGCACGGGCGCGCGGACATCCTGCGCGCCAACGCGAAGAACGTGCCGTTCGACGAGGACGTGGACCTCGACGAGATCGCCGACGAGCTGTGGCTGTACTCGGCGGCCGACTGCGCCGCGCTCGTGCGCGAGGCCGCGCTGACGGCCATGCGCGAGTCCCTTGAGGCCAGCGTGGTCACCGCCGCCCACATGGAGCAGGCGATGGAGCGGGTCCGCCCGAGCCTCGACCCCGACCAGCTGGAGTACCTGGAGAACTACGCCCACAACCGGGAGTGAGCGCGAGTCCGCAAGCGCCGCAGCGGCGGCGGTGCGACCCGTTCGCGTGAAACGGCTCGTGGACGGGCGGCGCGGGGGCTACGCTGGTTTGAACGGCGACCGCCTGGGAACGCAGAAAAGGACCGCATGCGCATGGCATGGGTCCGCAAGACAGGTTGGTCGGGAGACCGCAGTCTCTGACACCGGCTGGCGCTGCTCGACACGTTCTAGCCCCAGGACTTGCAGTCAACCGGGTGAGTGGCGACAGGACAACTGCGGCCTCCCGCAAGAAGAATTCTTGCGCATTCACTGAATAGGGTCAAGACCTGAGGTCGGCTTCTTTTGTCGGCTACCCGACACAAGCCTTCCCAGAAGTAACGCACAGTGATAATTTCGGGAGTTCGGCAAGCGTTTTACAAGGTGTTCCAACCGAACTCCCGCTCCACTCAGGATTCCAGGAGTCCGGCTTCCTTCGCCGCCTTCAAGGAAGGCTTGACGGTGTGCGTCGGCCCGACCAGTGACGACACCGCGTCCAAAGTCTTCAGTCCCTCACCGGTGTTGAAAATGACGGTCTCCGCCTCCGGGTCCAACTGCCCCGACTCCAGGAGCTTACGCAGCGTAGCCACGACCACGCCGCCGGCCGTTTCAGCGAACACGCCCGTGGTAGAGGCGAGCAACCGCACGCCCTCGCGGATCTCGTCGTCGGTCACCTTCGCCATCCCGCCGCCGGTCGAGCGGCACGCCTCGATCGCGTAGGGCCCGGCCGCCGGGTCGCCGATGTTGAGGCTCTTGGCGATCCCCGTCGGCTTCACCGGCGTGATCACGTCCGTCCCGGCGTCGTAGGCGTCGGCGATCGGGCTGCACCCGGCCGACTGCGCGCCGAAGACGCGGACCTTGCCCGGCTCGGTCAGCCCGATCTCGGCGGCCTCCTCGAAGGCCTTGTGGATCTTCGTGAGCAGCTCGCCCGAGGCCATCGGGACCACGACCTGCTCGGGCAGGCGCCAGCCGAGCTGCTCGGCGACCTCGTAGCCGAGCGTCTTGGAGCCCTCGGCGTAGTAGGGCCGGATGTTGACGTTCACGAACGCGGTCGACTCGAAGTCGTCGGTCTCGGTCAGCTCCGAGCACAGCCGGTTGACGTCGTCGTAGGAGCCCTCGACGGACACGAGCGTGCCGCCGTAGATCGCCGACTGCACGATCTTGCCCGGCTCCAGGTCGTGGGGGATGAACACCACCGAGGGGACCCCGGCGCGGGCGGCGTGCGCGGCCACCGAGTTCGCCAGGTTGCCCGTCGAGGCGCACGCGAACCGGTCGAAGCCGAGCTTGACCGCCGCCGAGACCGCCGTGGAGACCACGCGGTCCTTGAACGAGTGGGTCGGGTTGGCGCTGTCGTCCTTGACCCAGAGCTTGCGCATCCCCAGGGCCTTCGCCAGGTGCTTCGCGTCGATGAGCGGGGTCAGGCCCGGGTCGAGGCTCACGCGGTCCTCGGGGTGGGCGCCGACCGGCAGGAGCGGGGCGTAGCGCCAGATGTTCTGCGGGCCGGCCTCGATCTGCTCGCGCGTGACCTTCGCCAGCGCCTCCTGGTCGTAGTCCACTTCCAGGGGCCCGAAACACTGCCAACACGCGTGCTGGGCGATGAGGTCGTAGGTGGCGTCGCAGTTGCGGCAGATCAGGCCCTTGGCGGGGCTGTCGTAGCCGAGTTCCCCGCTCTGCGAAGCGGAGGGCGCGTCGGCAGAACCGGAGGCGGTGTTTTGGACGGACATACGAGAAGGCTCCTCCCTCATCTTTCCCGCGAAGCGGGCCGGATTTGGCACCTGCCTCCGCGCGGATCGCGCGTCGGTGGTTGCCGCAGCGTCGCAGGGCCGGACCCCTCAGCTGCTCTGGATGAAGTACGAGGCGAATGCTACGGGTGCGTTGCCGAGAGCCGCAACCGGAGTTCCAGGTTTCGAGACGAGCTCACAATCCCACAGTTCCCATCGGATCAGTGCGGGATACCAGGTCAACGCCTTGGAATCGGTGCACGGCAGGCGTGAGGGGCGTGAGGCCGATCGCCGTCTGTCGGTGATCCGTCACGCGCTCACCGCGCCCGCCGGGTCGCCTCCCACACCGCCCGGGCGTCGGCGGTGCCGGCCACGTCGTGCACGCGCACGCCCCACGCGCCGGCCTCGAAGGCCAGGACCGAGGTCGCCAGGGTCGCCGCCTCCCGCTGCCCGACCGGGCGCGGCTTGCCGCTCTCGTCGCCCAGGAGCGAACCCAGGTACGACTTGCGGGAGGACCCGAACAGCACCGGGTAGCCCAGCGCCACGAACTCGTCGAGGTGCGCCGACAGCCGCCAGTTGTGCTCGGCGGTCTTGGCGAACCCGAGCCCGGGGTCGAGGATGAGCCGCTCGCGGTCCACTCCGGAGTCCAGCGCGGCCTCGACGCGGTCCTCCAGCTCGGCCTTCACGTCGGCGACGACGCTGTCGTAGCTGGTGAGCCGTTGCATGTCCGCCGAGTGCCCCCGCCAGTGCATGAGGACCCAGTGGACGCCGGCGTCGGCCACGACCCCGGCCATGTCGGGGTCGGCCAGGCCGCCCGAGACGTCGTTGACGACGCGCGCGCCCGCCTCCACGGCCGCGGCGGCCACCGCCGCGCGCGTCGTGTCGATCGAGACGGTCAGGCCCCGTTCGGTCAGGGCGGCCACCACGTCGACCACGCGGGCGGTCTCGGTGGCGGCGTCGACCCGCTCGGCGCCGGGCCGGGTCGACTCGCCGCCGACGTCGATGAGGTCGGCGCCCTCGGCGCCCATCTGCTCGCCGTGGGCGACCGCGTCGGCGAAGTCGAGGTAGCGACCGCCGTCCGAGAAGGAGTCGGGGGTGACATTGAGGACCCCCATGATCCGCGGCCGGGCCGGATCGGGGTCCGGCGCCCGTGTCGCGGCGCTAATCTGCGGCGTAGTCACGGCATCGACGTTACCCGCGGCGGGCGCGTGCCCGCCGCGCGTCAAGCGAGCGCCGTGAGGTCGAGCACGTGCCACACGAGCAGATCGTCCGTCCCGGTGGACCACCACAGGCGCCGCGCGTCCGCTCCGGTCCGGCCCGCGCTCGTCGCCACGAGGTAGGCCTCCTGCTCCTGGAGGTCGAAGAGGGTCACCGTGACCCCGTCGCCGGTCGCCGCGGTCCGCTCGGCGAGCGGCTCGAAGCGGTCGATGAGGCCCACGTCCGGCGAGACGGCCGAGGCGAAGCCCTCGGCGACGGTGATCCGCCCGCTCCCGTCTGGACGGACGAGGTCGACGCGGGCGCCGTCGGCGGCGTTCACCACCAGGCGGCACCAGGTGGCCGAGCACAGGGTCAGCTCGTCGGCCCCGGCGAAGACCTTGACGCCCGTCCCGGTGTCGGTGCGCACGAGCTGCGCCCCGCCGAGGGAGTCGGACCCGGCGCTGGCGAGCCACGGCCAGGCGGCGGCCTGCCAGGCGCCGCGGTGGCCCACGACGGCGACCTCGCCGCCGTCGACGGCGATGGACCGGTGCTCGGTGACGAGCGCTTCGCTGCGGGCGGAGGCGAGCCAGTGGAGGCCTTCGGCGGCGAACTGGAGATCGTAGACGCTGCCGTAGGTGATGACGTCGCCGGTGTCGGCGGTCAGGAGCGTCGGCTCGCCGATGCCGTCCGCCTCGCGCGGGGCCGTCCACAGTCGGGAGACGACCCGGCCCCTCTCGTCGGGTTCGGAGGCGATCCAGGCGATGCGCTCGCCGGTGGCGGCCGCGGCGACGACTCCGGGGACGCCGCCGGACTCGGCGACCACGGTGACGGTGGCCTTGCCGCCCTCCCCGGGCGAGCCGGGCCGGTTCGCCACGTGCAGGAGGTCCCCGGACTCGTTGGTGCCCAGGAACGTGTCCTCGTCCGGGCCGGGCTGGTCGAGGAGCAGCAGCGGGGTCCAGACCTCGCCGTCGACCCAGCCGGGCCAGTCGACCGGTTCGGCGTCCCAGCGTTCCCACACGCTCGGCTGCGCCGGGGGCACCGCGGTGGTCTCGGGCCGGTCGGGGGAGGGCCACACGAGCCAGGCGAGGGCCAGCACGGCCGCTCCGGCGAGGGTGAGCCGCTGCGCGGCGTTCGGGGAGCGGACACGGCCCTGCGCGGCCGCGGGCGCCCGAGCGCCCGCGGCTTCCAGGGAGGCCGGTTGCCGTCCCAGCGGTTCAGTCGCGGTCGCGGGACTTGTACAGGTACACCAGGCCCGCGCCGACGCCGGCGGCGGTGGCCGCCGGGAGCGCGAGCTTCGCGGCGCGGCGTCCGCGCCGGTAGTCCAGGACCGTCCAGCCGTAGTGGCGGGCCTGCCGGGCCAGGCGCGAGTCCGGGTTGACGGCGATGGCCCGCCCGACCTTGCGCAGCATCGGCAGGTCGTTCGCCGAGTCGGAGTAGGCGGTGCACTGCTCCAGGTCGAGTCCGCGCTCGGACGCGAGCTGGGCGATGCCCTCGGCCTTGGCGGGGCCGTGCATGAGGTCGCCGACGAGGCGGCCGGTGTAGCAGCCGTTCTCGATCTCGGCGATCGTGCCGAGCGCGCCGGTCAGCCCCAGCCGCGAGGCGAGGAGCCCGGCGAGCTCGACGGGGCTGGCGGTGACGAGCCAGACCTCCTGGCCCGTCTCGAGGTGGCGCTCGGCCAGCCTGCGGACGGGGTCGAGGATGCGCGGGGAGATGTCGCGGTCGACGACCTCCTCGCACAGCGCGCGCATCTCGTCGACCGGGAACCCGGCGACGAGTTCGAGCGCGGAGGTCTTCACCGAGGAGATGTGGCCGTGGTGCTCGGTGCCGCGGAACTTGAAGCTCGCCTGCTTCCATGCGAAGCCGATGATGTCGCGCATGGAGAGCACGCCGTGCTTGGCGAGGGCGCGGGCGAGCCAGTAGGAGGAGGCGCCGTGCATGAAGGTGTTGTCGACGTCGAAGAACGCCGCGGACGGAATATGGGCGAGTTCGTCGTCTCCCGGGGCAGCGGGCTCGACGACGACGGAGTGGGTGAGCGCGGTGCCGCCAGCCCGCACAGCTCGTGGACGGGGTGTGGCGGAGGCGCTGGAGGAAGCCTCGATCTCAGACACCCTAAAAGCCTACCGGCCTTAAGCGGACGGCCTGTAACGCCAGGACGCGAGCCCGGTGAATTTCCAGTGTGGGCCCAGTTACGTCCTTCGGGCGCAATGCGAGGTTTAGTGGGAAGGGCAGGGACGGAGCCGTCTCGGCGGCGGCGCGAGAGCGCCCGATCCGGCCGCGGGAAAGCGGGGGAGACGTTCGCGACATCCTTCTTCCCGGCAAGGCCGAGGGCCGGGACGCCGCGTGGCGTCCCGGCCCGTACTCCGCACCTTTTCGCTGACAGGCTCGCTGGTTGAACAGGCTGGTTGAACCGGCTAGTTGAACAGGTCCGAGATGATCCCGCTCAGTTCACCGAGGAGGTCCTGCTGCTCTTCCTCGCTGCTCGTCTGGCCGTCGGCGGCCGGGCTGCTCGCGCCTCCCGTGGTCGGATCGGAGGTCGGAGCGCTCGTCTCCGCCGCCGTGCCTTCGTCTGCCGACGCCGTCGGTTCGTCGGCGGTCTCGTCGCCGGAGGTGGAGGTGCCGGTGCCGCCGCTCTCGGCGCCGCCGGACTCGCCGGGCTCGATCGGCGGCGTGGCGTTCACCGAGTTCTGGGCGCACGCTCCGGGGATCGGCCCGAGCGCGTCGCTCGCCCCGCCCTTGTCCGTGCAGTCCAGGGCTCCGCGCAGTTCCACCGACCGCACCGCGGCCGCCTCGACCACGTCGATCAGCTCCTCGCCCGCGTCCAGCGCCTCGCCGTCGAACCCGCTCACCATGCCGGCGAGCACCCAGCGGTGCTCGTTGGTGAACAGGTCCACATAGTCCAGCGGCGACGGGTCGTGGTTCGCGACCGCGACCTCGCCGAGCAGGGCCGTGCCGCTGCGCAGCTCCGAGGCCGCGTCGCGCAGCGCCGCCGCGACGGACTCTTCGTCGTCGCCGACCGCGGCCGCCTCCTCGATGCGGGTGCGGGCGAACTCCAAGTAGAGCTGCGCCTTCCCCAGATCGTCGCCGGCGAGCGCCAGCTGCGCCCTCTCGGTGGAGCGCTTCACGCTGTACAGCGTCTCTCCCGGCAAGGCGTCGCCCGAAGCGGCGGACACCCCCGAGATGGCGACGGTGCCGGTCAGCAGCGCCGCGACGATCGCGATCCTGCGGCCGCCGCGGGGGCGGCGCGGGAACATGTCGACCAGGACGGGCGCGCGCTTGGTCTCGGGCACCGCGGCACTGGCGCGGTGCCGGGCGGTGGCGCCGATGCCCTCGTCGACCGCGACGGCCATGAGCCGGCGCCTGGTGGCGTCCTGCCAATGGCGCGACGGACTGCCGGCGACGGCGAGCTGCTCGCGGAGACCGCCGAGCCGATCGGCGACGCCGACGAGTTCGGCGAACGCCTCTTCACCGGCTGACACCGCCGTCGACGCGCCTGATGCGTCGACGCTGCGGCGTGAGTGAGGGAGGGCGGAACCGCCTGAGTCAAGCAGCCGCGCGAATTCCTCCGCGCGACGGCGCTCCATTGGGTTCAAGTTCAAAGTCACCGGGCACACCCCCTCTCACTGCATGGATCCTGCTCCTGTACTGAGAACAACGCACGAGTAGCCCCTGAGGTTACGGTTCGCCGCGAACCTTGCGACCTGGGTCTCATCCCGGAGGTCGCAGTGGGGTCTCGCGGCGGTATCGAGCCGGTAAACGGCTCTGACCTGGCAGTGTCGGTCCGAGCGGGGCGGGGCCCCGACGGACTGCGGAATGATCGGCCGCGGGACGTGGGCCCGCGGCGGGCTGAGAAGACGGGTTTTCGTCGGGTTCCCGACAGCGGCCTGGGCCGTCGGGAAGGGGTCGGCGGGTGGACGGCGGTAGTGGGGACCGGTGGCGGTCCCGAGGCCCTCAGCCCCGGAAGCCCTCCGGCAGCAGCCGCGCGAGCGTGCGCACGGCCCGGTACTGGAGCGCCTTGACCGCACCTTCGTTCTTGCCCATGGTGCGGGCGGTCTCGGCGACGGTGAACCCCTGGAGGAACCGCAGGACGATGCACTCCTGCTGGTCGGGGTTGAGCTTCTTGACGGCGGTGAGGAGCGTCGCGTTGGACAGCTTCTCCAGCGCGGCCGTCTCCGGCGAGGTGGCCGGATCCGAGTCGGGCGCGTCGCCCCCGAGGACGTCCGGCTTGACGATCTCCAGCCGGTACCGCCCGGACTTGAAGTGGTCCACCACGAGGTTGCGCGCGATCGTGACCAGCCACGCCCCGAAGGCCCGGCCCTGCCAGCTGAAGCTGGAGATGCGCCGCAGCGCCCGCAGGAACGTCTCGGACGCGAGGTCCTCGGCGAGCTGCGCGTTGTTCACGCGGAAGTAGATGTAGCGGTACACCGTGTCGTTGTAGCGGTCGTAGATCTCCCCGAACGCCCGCGGATCGCCGTCCTGGGCGCGCGCCACGAGCTCGGCGACCTCGTCGCCGTCCGCCTGGTCGCCGTCCTGCTGCTCCCGGCCGGCCCCCGGGCTCGCGACCGCGCCGCCCGACGACCCCCGCCCCGAGTGCACCTGGTGCTGCTCGGCCGTGCCGGTGTCCAGGCTCAGGACCGTCCACACGGCCTGCTTGAGCGCCTCGAAGGTCGAGGCGGGCAGTTGCGACAGGGCTCCGGCGACGGCGCCGGCGCGGGGGAAAGGGGCGGATGCTGTGGTGAACGATGCCGGTTCGAGGCTTGCAGGCAAGCTCGGCGAAGCTTGCAAGCCGTGGATGTGGCCAGCCAAGGCTGGTGCAATACCGGGCACTAGTGGCCTCCTCGGGTGAGGGGTCGGGCCGAGTCATGCGATCGGGTCCCGCAGGGACTGACCCGCCTGAGTCTAGAAATCAGGAGTGCCCTCGCCGCGGATTTGCGACCGGCGTGTCGCTTTCGGTGACGGCTCGGGCCAGGTCGATGTCGGCGCTCACTCGGCGCTGCGACGTACCCTTCGTTGCGGGGGCGGAATCCCACCATTACCTCCCCATATGTTCGGCGGTCCGCGCTCGCGGACCCGTTATGGCTCAATAGTGAGCGAGGAATGACGGAGGGTGTCGCACAGAATGTGCGATCCCTCGGGCGCCCCCGCGTTCCCCCGAAGGGGGCACCGGGCGAGAGGAGCAGGGTGAACAGGCTGACGCTGTTGACTACAAAGGAATGCCACCTGTGCGCGGCGGCGCGCGAGGCCCTCGACCGGGTGACGCGCGAGTCCGGGGTCGGCTGGTCCGAGATCGACGTGGCCGAGGACGCGGCGATGGCGCGCGAGTACGGCGACCGGCTCCCGGTGGTGCTGCTCGACGGCCGCGAGCACGGCTACTGGGACGTGGACGTGCCCCGGCTCCTGCGCGACCTGGCGGTCACCGACGGTGAAAACGCCGACACACCGAAAATCCGCGATTAACGGGCGACACCTGACTTTTAGGGCAAAATCGTTCCGGACGGCGGCTCGCCGGGGGAAACCGGACTTCGGTACAGCTGGGCTTCGCCCAGTGTTACGGGGGTGTACCGCACCGGCCCTGCGGGCCGCCGTATCCCCGCCCCCGCCCCGGACGGCCTGATCGCCGCGGCGATCGCGGCGCCGATCCCCTCGCGCCGCACGGGTTAGCGCCGCCTATGCGAAGCGGCGCACTTCTCACCTCCTAAGCTGAGTGACGCGCCGGTGAACGGCGCCACGGAACCAGCGGACCAGGAGTTCCACCATTGACCACCACCGGCGAAGGCACCGACCGACTGGCCCCCACCGCTCCTCCCGCGACGGCCGCCGACCTCCCGGCCGCCACGGTCAGGCGACTGCCCGAGTACCTGCGCGCGCTCGGCGCGCTCTCCGAGACCAGCGTCGAGACCGTCTCCTCCGAGACCCTCGCCGCCGCCACCGGCGTCAACTCGGCGATGCTCCGCAAGGACCTCTCGCAGCTCGGGGCCTCGGGGATGCGCGGCGTCGGCTACAACGTCGCCGCCCTCGCCACGCACATCGCCGGTGTGCTCGGACTCACCAAGGACTCGCGCGTGGCCATCATCGGCCTGGGGCACTTGGGACAGGCGCTCGCCCGCTACCCCGGGTTCTCCGACCGCGGCTTCGACATAGTTGGCCTCTTCGACGCCGACCCGGGCATCATAGGGAAGGACCTGGACGGCATCCAGGTCCGCGACGTGGCGCTCCTGGCGCGCGCCGTACGTGACGAAGGCATCAACATAGGGGTCATCGCCACACCCGGAGCGGCCGCCCAACACGTCGCCGACCTTCTCGTAGATGCTGGTGTCACAAGCATTCTCAATTTCGCGCCGTGCGTGCTGGCCGTCCCGCAGGGCGTGGTGGTCCGCAAGGTCGACCTGGCCGTCGAACTCCAGATCCTCTCCTTCCACGAACATCACAAGACGCTCGGCCCGCAAGAGACGCAGTATCGGAAGACCCGCAAAGAGAGTCAACAGACGGGAACGGTGACGTGAACCTCCTGGTAGTCGGCATCTCGCACCGCAGTGCCGCGGTCGAGACCCTGGAACGACTCGCGGTCGGCCCCGAGGCCGCCGCCGACCTCGCCCGAGCGCTGCTGCGCGGCGGCGAGGTCCGGGAGGCCGTGGTGCTCTCGACGTGCAACCGCGTCGAGGTCTACGCCAACGCCGACACCTTCCACGGCGGCCTCTCGGCCGTCGTCGACGAGCTCCACCGCGTCTGGGGGCTCACAGAGATTGAGGCCTCCCTCGACTTCGCCTCCTGCGGCTACGTGCGCCACGGCGCCGACGCCGTCGCCCACGCCTTCCGCGTCGCGGCCGGGCTCGACTCCATGGTCGCCGGCGAACCGCAGATCCTCGGCCAGCTCCGCGAGGCCTACGAGACCGCCCGCGAAGCCGACCACGTGGGCCGCCACCTGCACGAACTGTTCCAGCAGGCCCTGCGCGTCGGCAAGCGCGTCCACGCCGAGACCGACGTCGACGCCGCCGCGCCCTCCGTCGTCACCGCCGCCCTCGACCTCGCCGAGCGCGCCCTCCCCGGCGGCCTCGCAAAGGCCCGCGCCGCCGTCGTCGGCGCCGGAGCCATGGGCGCCCTCGCCACCGCCACCCTCGCGCGCGCCGGCGTCGACACGCTCGCCGTCGCCAACCGCGACCGCGCCAAGGCCCAGCGCCTGGCCCTCGAATGGGGCGCCGAGGCCGCCGAGTACGGCGACCTCCCCTCCCTCGCCGCCGACGTCGACCTGCTCGTCTGCGCGACCTCCTCGCCCGAGCCGGTCCTGCGCGCCGCCGACCTCGAAGGCCGCACCGGCCCGCTCGTCGTCTGCGACCTCGCCCTGCCCAAGGACGTCGCCGAGGACGTGGCGCTCCTGGAGGGCGTCACGGTCGTCGACATCGCCGAGATCCAGCGCGACACCACCGCCGGAGGCGCCGCCGGGGCCGCCACCGAGACCCTCGCCCAGGTCGAGGCGCTCCTGGCCGAGGAGATCGCGGCCTACAACGAGAGCCTGCGCGCCGACACCGTCACCCCCACCGTCGCCGCGCTCCGCTCGGTCGCCGCCGACATCGTCGACGCCGAGCTCTCGCGCGTCGCCCGCCGCGGCGACTTCTCCGACGACCAGCGCGCCGAGGTCGCCCGCACCGTCCACCGCGTGGTCCAGCGGCTCCTGCACGAGCCCACCGTGCGCGTCCGCGAGCTCGCCGGCCGGCCCGGCGCGCCCGACTACGCCCGCGCCCTGCGCGACCTGTTCGCCCTGGAGGCGGACGCCGTCGCCGCCGTCGGCGACGTCGGCGAGGCCCTCAAGATCAATCCCGTCCCCGTCGAGGCCCCCGCGGCGGCGGCCCCGGGGGCGACACCGGCACCGGCCTTCCCGGCCGTCTCCATTGCGTCGCAAGGGCTCTCATGCCCGCTGCCTGACGCGGCCGCCACCGGCGGCACGCGCCCCGAAGGCGCCTCCCTCTCCATGCCCGCCGCCCCGCCACAGCCTGGAGCGACTACGCCGCCCCGGCACTAAGAAGGGAAGCAACCCGTGATCCGAATCGGGACCAGGGGATCGAAACTCGCGCTCGCGCAGAGCGGCACGGTGGCGGACGAGATCGCCCGCCTCACCGGCGAGCAGGTCGAACTCGTCGAGATCAAGACCACAGGGGACGGGACCACCGTGCCCGTCGCCCAGCTCGGGGTCGGCGTCTTCGTCAACCAGCTCCGCGAGTCGCTCGAATCCGGTGAGATCGACATCGCCGTGCACTCGTACAAGGACCTGCCCACCGCCCAGCCCGACCACCTCGTCATCAGCGTCCCCCCGCGGGCCGACCCGCGCGACGTGCTCATCACCTCGGGCGGGCGCACCCTCGATGAGCTGGGGCCGGGCGCGAGGATCGGCACCGGCGCGCCCCGGCGCATCGCCCAGGTGAACGCCCTGGGGCGCGGGTTCGAATGCGTCCCGATCCGCGGCAACATCGACACGCGCATCGCCCGCGTCGGCGACGACCTCGATGGGGTGATCCTCGCCGCGGCCGGGATCAAGCGCTCCGGACGCGAGGCGGAAGTGACCGAATACCTGGACCCGCTCGTGATGCTTCCCGCTCCGGCACAAGGGGCGTTGGCGGTCGAATGCCGCAAAGCGGACAAGACATCCGCACGGATTTCGAGTATGCTCAACGACCGGTACACACAGGCCGCCGTCGCCGCCGAACGCGCACTTCTGCAACGACTCGAAGCCGGATGCAGCGCACCCGTCGCCGCACTCGCCGATATCGCCGAAAGCGCCGAACCCGGAGAGGTCGACCTGTATCTGCGGGGGCTCGTCGGCGCCGAGGACGGTTCCGTCACCGAACGGCTCTCGACCACCGCCACACTCCCCGACGCGGGCGAGACGGGCACCGCCGATCTGGTCGCCAGGGCCGCCGCCGCGGGGAGGGCGCTGGCCGAGGACCTCCTCGAGGTCGGCGCCGACCAACTACTGAAGTTAGACGCAAGCTCAGACGATTGTTGATGGAGAGAACATGACCAGTGCCCGTAAGCCGGTGGGCCGCGTGCGTTTCGTGGGAACCGGCCCAGGCGATCCGGGACTGCTGACCAAGCGCGCCCTCGACGCGATCCGCGAGGCCGACCGGATCTACTACGACCGGTCGCTGCCCCAGTCGCTCATCGAGGCCGCCAAGGAACTCACCGGAGACGACTCGCGGCTCAAGCTGATCGAATCCTCCCCGAGCGACCAGGGCAAGCTCATGGCCGCCGCCGCCCGCGAGGGCGAGAACATCGCCCGCCTCGTCGTCGGCGACGCCTACCCGAACCGCCTGGCCAAGGCCGAGATCAAGGCCGCGTCCGCCGAGCAGGCCCGCTTCGAGGTCATCCCCGGCATGAGCCACGCGCAGGCGGTCGCCGTCTACGCGGGGATGCCGCCCGGCGAGATCCGCACCGTCATCGACATCGACGACATCGCCTCCATCGAGCCCCAGATGATCGCCGACGCGATCAAGCGCGGCTCGCTCACCGTCACCGCCGACGTCTCCGACCTGTCGTCCCTGCGCGACATCCTGCTCGCCGGCGGCGTCTCCGGCGAGACCGCGGTGGCCGTGACCGGCGACGCGACCGGCGAGACCGAGTACACCACCACCTCCTCGGTGGACACCTTCGTGGAGGCGGCCCTCGGCTACGCCGGGCAGGTCGTGCTCACCATCGGCCCCGGCGTCGACGACCGGCACGAGCTCGCGTGGTGGGAGGGGCGCCCGCTGTACGGCTGGAAGGTCCTCATCCCGCGCACCAAGGAGCAGGCCGGGGTCATGTCCGAGCGCCTGCGGGCCTACGGCGCGATCCCGTGCGAGGTGCCGACCATCGCCGTCGAGCCGCCGCGCACGCCCGCCCAGATGGAGCGGGCCATCAAGGGCCTCGTGGACGGGCGCTACGCGTGGATCGTCTTCACCAGCCAGAACTCGGTGAAGGCCATCTGGGAGAAGTTCAAGGAGCACGGGCTCGACGCCCGCGCCTTCGGCGGCCTGCGCATCGCCTGCATCGGCGAGGCCACCGCCGACGCCGTGCGCGAGTTCGGCATCGAGCCCGAACTCCTGCCGACCGGGCAGCAGTCCTCCGAGGGCCTGCTGGAGGTCTTCCCGCCGCACGACCCGGTGCTCGACATGGTCGGCCGGGTGCTCCTGCCGCGCGCCGACATCGCCACCGAGACCCTGGTCCAGGGCCTGAGCGAGCGCGGCTGGGAGGTCGACGACGTCACCGCCTACCGCACCGTGCGCGCCTCGCCGCCGGCCGCCGACATCCGCGACGCGATCAAGTCCGGCGGCTTCGACGCGGTCCTGTTCACCTCCTCCTCGACGGTGCGCAACCTCGTCGGCATCGCCGGGAAGCCGCACCAGCGGACCGTGGTCGCCTGCATCGGGCCGGCCACGGCCGACACCGCCACGGAGTTCGGGCTGCGCGTGGACGCCAAGCCCGACAACGCCTCCGTGCCCGACCTCATCGAGGCGCTCGCCGAGTACGCGACCGAGCTGAAGCAGCGCCTCGCCGAAGGCCCCATCAAGACCCGCCGCGGCCAGAAGGTGCAGGGCCCCACGGCCCTGCGGTTCCGGTAGAGGGCGCCGAGCTCAGGAAGGAAGTGGCCGCAGTGCCGAACAGCTCCGAATTCCCGATCATCCGGCCTCGGAGGCTGCGCCGCACTGCGGCCCTTCGCCGTCTGGTGGCCGAGACCCGCGTCCACCCGTCCGACCTCGTGCTGCCGCTGTTCGTCAAGGAGGGCTTGACCGAGCCGGCCGCGATCAGCTCCATGCCCGGGGTCTACCAGCACACCGTGGACTCGGTGCGCAAGCTCGCGGTCGAGGCCGCGCAGGCGGGGATCGGCGGGCTCATGCCTTTCGGCATCCCGGCGGTGCGCGACGCGGTCGGCTCGGGCGCGACCGACCCGAACGGGATCCTGAACCGGACCACGCGCGCGATCCGCGAGGAGATCGGCGACGACCTCGTGGTCATCCCCGACCTGTGCCTGGACGAGTTCACCGACCACGGCCACTGCGGCGTCCTGCGCGAGGACGGCACCGTGGACAACGACGCGACGCTGGTGCGGTACGCGGAGATGGGCCGGTGCCTGGCCGAGGCCGGGGCCGATCTGCTCGGCGCCTCGGGGATGATGGACGGCCAGATCGGCTATGTGCGTGCGGCCCTTGACGAGTCGGGCCACACCGACACCGGGCTGCTCGCATACGCGGCGAAGTACGCGAGCGCGTTCTACGGGCCGTTCCGCGACGCGGTCGACTCGCAGCTCAAGGGCGACCGGCGCACCTACCAGCAGGACGGCCCGAACGCGACCGAGGCGCTGCTGGAGATCGACCTCGACATCGAGCAGGGCGCGGACATCGTGATGGTCAAGCCCGCGCTGCCGTACCTCGACATCGTGAGGGCGGCGGCCGAGCGCAGCCCGGTTCCCGTTGCGGCCTACCACATCAGCGGCGAGTACGCCCAGATCGTGGCGGCGGCCGAGAAGGGCTGGATCGACAAGGACGCCGCGATCCTGGAGTCCCTCACCAGCATCAAGCGGGCGGGAGCCGGAATCATCGCCACCTACACGGCCCTGGAAGCCGCAGCCCTCCTCCGCTGAGCGAAGTCATTTTGCATTCATTGCAGCTATAATGGCTGCATGAGTGAAATCAGTATGACCATCAGGCATGTACCGGCCGAATGGCGCGATGAGTTGGCCTCCAGGGCGGCCCGCCAGCGGCAGTCGTTGCAGGAGTACATGCTCAGCCAGATCGAAGGCATTGTCGCGCGGCCACCGCTTGACCTGGTCATCGAGCGCGCCCGCGAACGTGTCCGCGCTTCGAATTCCAGCGTCACGATCGAAGACATCATCGAGTCGCGGGACGCGGATCGCCGGTGAGCGTCGGAGACGGGCTTGCCGTCGATGCGTCCGCAGTCGCCGCAGTGCTCATCGAGCCGGGTGCGGTCGCTGAATGGGCAGTCGGCCAAATGCGCGGCAAGCGGCTGTTCGCCTCGGAGATGCTGCATTACGAGACTGCGAACATCATCCGCCGTGAGGCGCGGAAAGGCACCATCGACGAGACCGCGGCCGCATTGGCGTTTCGGGACCTGCTGGACATGCAGGTGCACTGCGAGTCGTTCGCGGTGGTCGCGGATCGAGTCTGGGAGCTGCGACGAAGTGTGACCGCTTACGACGCCTCATATATCGCGGTCGCCGAGTGGCGGCGGGCACCGCTGCTGACCACCGATCTGCGACTGACTCGCGGCAACGGGCCGCGGTGCGAATTCCTCACGCCCCCGAGCCTGTGATCCGCCGCGGCTCTGGCGGCAGGGTTGTGGACAGGTAGGCGCGGAGTGCCCGCTTGGTCTCCTTCACCACCTTCGGCAGGTCGGGTTCCTCGGCCGCCATGATCATCGGCAGCAGGCCTCTGAACAGGTGGACCGCTACCTCGGCGGTGAGCGTCCGCTTTTCAGGCGGAAGGCCTGGGGCCTTCTTCTCCAGGATCTTGTCCAGGCGCTCGAACATCAGCTTCTGCGCCGGTCTCTTCGCGCTCGCCAGTTCCGGGGCCAATTGCGGGTCCGACAAGAGCGCGTAGAAGCCCGGGTTCGCTCTGTCGAAGGCCACCACCGGGTCGATGATCCGGTCGAGCATCGCCTCCAGTGGCAACTCCGCCACCGCCAGGTCGAAGGCCTCCCCGTGGGCCTCGCGCAGCCGCGTCACGTACCGCGCCATCAGCGCCTCGGCGATCGCCTCCTTGTTCTCGAAGAACTGGTACAGCGTCCCCGGCGAGGCCCCCGCCTTCGCGGCTATCGCGTTCGTGCTCGCCTTCGCGAAGCCCTGCTCGGCGAAGACCTCGGCCGCCGCGTCCAGCAGTTCCGCCATGCGCTTCTCACCCCTGGCCTGGCGTTTTTTGACGGGTCTGCTGACGGGCTTCGCCGTGTCCTCGGTCACCGGTCTCCCCTCGACTTGCAAATACGAGTCATCACTCGTATTTTAGATTGCGAGCGCTCACTCGTATTCAGTCTATGCCGGTCGGGAGACCCCATGACCACCACCGCGCCAACCCGTCCCGCGCGCCGCCTCGGCGACGCCGTCTTCCGCCGCAGGCGACCGATCCTCCTCGCCGCGCTCCTGGTCTTCCTCGCCGCGGCCCTCGTCGGCTCCGGGACCATGAACGCCCTCGTCCTCTCCCGGTTCGAGGCCCCCGGCTCCGAATCGATCGTCGCCGGCGAACGCCTCGACCGCGACTTCGGCGTCGGCTCCGCCAACTTCCTGCTCCTCGTCACCGCCGCCGACGGCGACGTCGACTCCGCCGCCAGCGCCGCCGCCGGAGCGGCCCTCACCGCCGAACTCGCCGCCCTCGACCCCGTCGCCGCCGTCCAGTCCTACTGGGACGCGCAGTCCCCGGCGCTCCGGAGCGAGGACGGCGCCCAAGCCCTCGTCACCGCCTACCTCCCCGGCGAGGTGACCTTCGTTCGCGAGGAGGTCCTGCCGCAGCTCAAGACCGAGTTCACGCGCGAGGGCGGCGCCATCGCGGTCGCCGTCGGCGGCTCCGACGAACTCTTCCGCGAAGCCGCCCAACTCGCCCGCGAGGACTTCCTCCTCGCCGAGGCCATCGTCATCCCCGGCCTGCTCCTGCTGCTCATCGCCTTGTACCGCCGCCCCGTCGCCGCGTTCCTCACCCTCGGCGTCGGCCTCTTCGCGCTGGCGGTCTCCCTCGCCGCCATGCGCGCCGTCGCCGCCGCGACCGAGGTCTCCACCTTCGCCGCCAACCTCATCCTCGTCATGAGCATCGGCCTGGCCGTGGACTACTGCCTGTTCGTCGTCAACCGCTTCCGCGAGGAGGCGGCGGTCCACGACCGGGCCGAAGCGGTCGCGCGCACCGTCGCCAGCGCCGGGCGCACGGTCGTCTACAGCGCCGTGACCGTGGCCGCGAGCCTCTCGGTGCTGCTGCTCATGCCGTTCCCGTTCCTGCGCTCCTTCGGCTACGCCGGGATCATCGTGCCCCTCGCGGCCGTGCTCGGCGCGGCCGTGGTCCTCCCCGCGGCCCTCGCCGTCTGGGGCGGGCGGGTCGAGCGGCGCAGGCCCCCGCGCCCTGTCGAGCAGGGCCGCTGGTTCCGGTCGGCGACTGCGGTCATGCGCCGCCCGATCCTGTGGGGCGCAGCCGCTCTCGTGCTCGTCGGCGTGCTCGCCTCGCCGCTCGCCGGCGTCCGGTTCGGCGTGCCCGACGAGCGGGCGCTCCCCGAGGACGCGCCCAGCCGCGTCGTCGCCGACCAGATCGCCGCCGGTTTCACCGCCGAGGAGACCGACGCGCTGCTCGTCCACGTCTCCGGCGCGGACCGGTCCGGTCTCGCCGCATACGCCGCCGCGTTGTCCGAAGTGGACGGCATCGCCCAGGTCGACTCCGCCTCGGGCCGCTTCGTCGACGGGCTGCCCGCGGGAGACGGCGACCCCGGCCGCTTCGCCTGGTCCGGCGACGCCACCTGGGTCTCGGCCGTGCCGACCGTCGCGGCCATGCGCGAGGACCCCTACGCCATGGTCGGCCAGATCCGCGACCTCGAAGCGCCTTTCGCTGTCGCCGTTTCGGGCTACCCCGCCGACCTCGCCGACTTCCGCGACGCCCTGCTCGACCGGCTGCCGCTCATCCTCGGCCTCATCGTCCTCATCACCTTCGTGATCCTGTTCCTCATGACCGGCAGCCTCATCGCACCGATCAAAGCATTGATCCTCAATGGACTCTCATTGGCGGTGATGTTCGGCGCCCTCGTATGGGTCTTCCAGGAGGGGCACCTGTCGGGGCTCATCGGGTTCACCCCGCAGGGCTCGTTCGAACCGAGCATCCCGATCCTCATGTTCTGCATCGCCTTCGGCCTGTCGATGGACTACGAGGTGTTCATGCTCGCCCGCATCAAGGAGGAGTACGACCGCATCGGCGACCGCCTCGGGTCCATCGCGGTCGGACTCCAGCGCTCGGCGCCGCTCGTCACCGCCGCGGCCCTCGTGCTCGCCTTCACCTTCGCCGTCTACGCGACCGGCGACGTGGTGTTCCTCCAGATGCTCGGCCTGGGCATGGCGCTGGCGGTGGTCGTGGACGCCACCGTCATCCGCGGGGTGCTGCTGCCGGCGATCATGCGCCTGACCGGCCGCGTCAACTGGTGGGCGCCGGCGCCGTTGCGACGCCTGCACGACCGCATCGGACTGCGCGACTAGCGGGGCTCAGAGGACCATGACCGGCTCGGGGCGGAGGCGGACGCCGAACTTCTCCTCGACGGTGTCCGCCACCTCGTCGGCGAGGGCCAGGAGCTCGGCGGTGGTCGCCCCGCCCCGGTTCGTCAGCGCCAGCGTGTGCTTCGTGGACAGACCCGCGTTGCCGCTGCGGTAGCCCTTCGCGAAGCCCGCCGCGCCGATGAGCCACGCCGCCGAGACCTTCACCAGGCCGTCCCCGGCGGGCCAGTGGGGCGGTTCGCCGCCCGCGCGTTCGGCCAGCTCGTGGAAGACCGCGGCGCCGACGACCGGGTTGACGAAGAACGAGCCCGCGCTCCACGAGTCGTGGTCCTCGGCGTCCAGGACCATGCCCTTGCCGCGGCGCAGCGCGATCACCGCCTCGCGCACCTCGGCCGGCGGTGCGGCCTCGCCGACCTCGACCCCCAGGCGCTTCGCCAGCTCGGCGTAGGCGATCGGCCGGGAGAGGTGGCTCGGTTCGAGCCGGAAGTCCACGCTCAGCACCAGGTACCGATCGTCGTGCTTGAAGACGCTGTGGCGGTAGGCGAACCGGCATTCGGTGGGGGACCAGTCGCGGATCTCGTCGCTTCGGCGGTCCCAGACGCGCACCGCCGCGATGGTCTGGGCGACCTCCTGGCCGTAGGCGCCGACGTTCTGGATCGGCGTCGCCCCGGCCGAGCCGGGGATGCCGCTGAGGCACTCGACGCCCGAGAGGCCCTCGGCGACCGTCCACGCCACGAACGCGTCCCACTCCTGCCCGGCCTCGACCCGCACCACGTCCCCGACGCGGGCGATCCCCCCGCCGCGCAGGAGCACGACCGTGCCGTCGAAGCCCGCGTCGCCGATCACCACGTTGCTGCCGCCCGCGAGGACCAGGGTCGGCCCCTCGGCGGCGCGCAGCGCGGCCACGGCCTCCTCGGAGGAGCCCGTCTCGACCAGCTCGGCGGCCGGGCCGCCCAGCCGCAGTGTCGTGTACCCGCTGAGCGGTCTGCCGGGAATCCGACGTTCCGGGCGGTGCTCGCTTGGCCGTGGGCTGGCGTCTGTCACGCCGAAAAGCCTAAGCTTTACGCAGGCTACGAGGAACGGCGGTCACCATGGCTAAGCTGCGCATCACCGACTACCTCACCGAACTCAAGACCGAGGCCGCGGGCCTGCGCTCGGTCTGCGAGACCGAGGTGCTCGACCGCGTCGCGCCCTCGCGCCCGGACACGACCGTCGCCGGAATCCTCCTCGACCTCGCCCGCCTCTACCGCTGGGCCGTCGAGGCCCTGTTCGCCCCGACCGTCGAGGACGAGGACCTCCCCGAACCGCCGCCGGTCGCCGCCGCGGGCCCGGCCGTGCTCGACGTCTTCGACCAGTCGCTCGCCGCCGTCCTCGACGCGATCGAGTCGCGACCCGCCGAGGCGCCCGCGTGGACGTGGGCGCCGGTGGAGTGGCGGGCCGAGTTCTGGCACCGCCGCGTCGCCGTCGCCACCGGGATCGCCCGCTGGGACCTCCAGATGGCCGTCGGGGCGACCGCGCCGGTGCCCGTCGCCCTCGCCGCCGAGGCGATCACCGAGGTCTTCGAGGCGTTCCTGCCCGTCGGGGCCCGCCGCGGGGCCCATCCCGAGACCTCCGGGCTGGTGCAGCTGTTCGCCCAGGACGCCGACGCGACCTGGTTCGTGCGATTGCGGCAGGGCCGCGTGGCCCTGCTCGACCAGCCCGACGCGCGCACCGAGCTCCAGTCCCGCGCCGCCGGATCGGCCTCCGACATCGCCCTGGCCCTGTGGGGCCGCCTGCCGTTCGGGATCTGCGACGTGGTGGGCGACGAGCACCTGCTCCAGGCGCTGCGGGTCGAGTAGCGGCGCGGATAACGTTTCGGTAAACCTTCCAGGGAATCCGGACAAACGTTCGGGGCCCGGTTGGCAAAGGCATTCTTTCAAGGTTAGGCTCACCACACGCTCCGCGGCGCCCGCCGTCGCGGCGCCCGTCGCAGCGCAGGGTCGCGCCGCCTGGTGAGACCCGCTCCGCGACGTCAACCGCCTTTTACCACGGATCGTCTGGCACGTACCTGCCAGTGAAAGGGAACACATCACCATGGCAACAGTGACCTTCTCGGATGCCACGCGCATCTACCCGGGCACCGAAAAGCCCGCCGTCGACAAGCTCAACCTGGAGATCCAGGAGGGCGAGTTCCTCGTCCTCGTCGGCCCGTCCGGTTGCGGCAAGTCCACCTCGCTGCGGATGCTCGCCGGCCTGGAGGAGATCGACGAAGGCTCGATCTTCATCAACGAGACCGACGTCTCGAACCTCCCGCCGAAGTCCCGCGACATCGCGATGGTCTTCCAGAACTACGCGCTCTACCCGCACATGTCCGTCTTCGACAACATGGCGTTCGCGCTCAAGCTGCGCCGCATGCCGAAGGCCGAGATCAAGCAGCGCGTGGAAGACGCCGCGAAGCTCCTCGACCTCACCGACTACCTCGGCCGCAAGCCCAAGGCCCTCTCCGGCGGTCAGCGCCAGCGCGTCGCCATGGGTCGCGCGATCGTGCGCGAGCCGCAGGTGTTCCTCATGGACGAGCCGCTGTCGAACCTCGACGCCAAGCTCCGCGTCCAGACCCGTTCGCAGATCGCCTCGCTCCAGAAGCGCCTGGGCATCACCACCGTCTACGTCACCCACGACCAGGTCGAGGCGCTGACGATGGGCCACCGCATCGCGGTCCTCAAGGACGGCCTGCTCCAGCAGTGCGACAGCCCGCGCGTGCTCTACGAGAAGCCGAAGAACACCTTCGTCGCGGGCTTCATCGGCTCCCCGGCGATGAACCTCAAGACCGTGAGCCTGACCGAGTCCGGCGGCCTGTTCGGCGACGTGACCCTCCCGCTCTCGCGCGAGATCCGCGACGCGGCCACCCAGGACGGCGGCGACCAGCAGGTCACCATCGGCATCCGCCCCGAGCACTGCAAGCTCGGCACGGAGTCCTCGGGCGGCATCGCGATCGAGGTCGACCTCGTCGAGGAGCTCGGCTCCGAGGCGTACGTCTACGGCCACGCCGCCTACAGCGGCGCGTCCGAGCGGTTCGTGGTGCGCACCGAGTCGCGCAACGTCCCGCGCCTGGCCGAGACCGTGTTCGTCGTGCCCGAGCCGGGCCACGAGCACGTGTTCCACGCCGCCACCGGCGAGCGCCTGAACTAAGCGACACGCATCGAGGGGCCGCGCGGTTCGCCGCGCGGCCCTTTCGCGTGAGCGCGACGGAGCCGAAACGCCGCCGCAACGCCCGGGGCGCTACGGTTGTGCGTATGGCCGCGGTCACCCCCAGTAGACCGATCCCCGCCGGCGCCGACGAGTTCACCGTCGGCACGGCGTTCCACCGCGCCCTGGACGACGGGCGCGTCGAGTGCACCGTGTGCCCCAGGGCCTGCCGGCTGCGCGAGGGCCAGCGGGGACTGTGCTTCGTGCGGGCCAGGTACGGCGACCTGATCGTCCTGACCTCCTACGGGCGCTCCTCGGGATTCTGCGTCGACCCGATCGAGAAGAAGCCGCTCAACCACTTCCTGCCGGGCACGCCGGTGCTGTCCTTCGGCACCGCCGGGTGCAACCTGGCGTGCCGGTTCTGCCAGAACTGGGACATCTCCAAGTCCCGCGAGATCGACACCCTCTCCTCGCAGGCGAGCCCCGAGCGGCTCGCCGAGGAGGCGAAGCGCCTGGGCTGCAAGTCGATCGCGTTCACCTACAACGACCCGACGGTGTTCTTGGAGTACGCGGCCGACTGCGCCGAGGCGGCCCGGGCGGCCGGGCTCAAGGCCGTGGCGGTCTCGGCCGGGTACATCAACGAGGCGGCGCGGTCGGAGCTGTACGCGCACATGGACGCGGCGAACATCGACCTCAAGGCCTTCAGCGAGGACTTCTACCGCAAGGTCGCGTTCGCATCGCTGCGCACGGTCCTCGACACGCTCGAATACCTGGTGCACGACACAGAAGTGTGGACCGAGATCACGACGCTGCTCATCCCAGGGCACAATGACTCCGACAGCGAGATCGCGGCCGAGTGCGCGTGGATCGCCGAGCACCTCGGCCCGGAGGTGCCGCTGCACTTCACGGCGTTCCACCCGGACTTCAAGATGCGAGACGTGCCGCCGACGCCGCCGGCCACGCTGCGGCGGGCGAGGCGGATCGCGCACGAGGCGGGACTGCGGTACGTCTACACCGGGAACGTGCACGACCCGGAGGGGCAGACGACGACGTGCGTCTGTGGCGAAGCCCTCATCGTGCGCGATTGGTACCGAATCAACCGATATGCAGTGTCGGATAGCGGACAGTGCACTGGTTGCGGTGCGCGCGTTCCCGGAGTTTTCGACGGACCCGCGGGAGACTGGGGTCCCAGGCGGCAACCGATCCGCATCGCCGCACCGTCCAAGAGACCGATGCCCGAACGACCGACCGCACCGACGTCACAGCCAGCACCGAGACGAACACCCGCAACACCCGAAACGCCCGTATAGAACCGCACACCGTCCCGAGAGCCCACACGGATCCGCCGGTCAGCACCCAGACCACAGGCCGGACCACCGAAAACCCACCACCGGAAGACCTGCGATGCCTTCGATCACTTCAGACACGGTTCGGCCCCCGGCCGTCGCCGGCCGGTTCTACCCGGCCGACCCCGAGCGGCTGCGCGCCGACATCACCCGACTCATCGACGCCGTCGGCCCCGTGAGCGAACCGCTCGCGGCGGCCTACATCGTCCCGCACGCCGGCTACCGCTACTCGGGCCCGGTAGCCGCGGAGGTCTACGCCCGACTCGCCGCACATCGCGGCCGCATCCGGCGCGTCGTGCTGGTGGGGCCCTCCCACCAGTACCCGCTGCGCGGGCACGCCGCCGCGCCGTACACGGCCTGGCGGACCCCGCTCGGGGACGTGGCCGCCGCCGCGACGAACGTCGTGGGGTCCTCGCGGCTGCCGCACGAGGCCGAGCACGCGCTCGAGGTGCAGCTGCCGTTCCTCCAGGTCGCGCTGGGGGAGGACATCGAGGTCACGCCGGTGGCGTGCGGCATGAGCCAGACGCCGGACACCGCCCGGATCGTCGGCGCGCTGCTCGAGGAGGCCGGGGACGACACGGTGCTGCTGTGCTCGACCGACCTGTCGCACTACCACGACCAGGAGACCGCGACGCGGGTCGACGCGGCGACCGCCGAGGCGATCCGGTCCCTGCGCCCGCGCGAGATCGCGCCGCAGCACGCTTGCGGCGTGTTCGCGCTGCGCGGGACGGTGGCCTGGGCCGACGCGACCGGCAGGCGCCCGAGGCAGCTCGCGCTCGCCACGTCAGCGGACACGGCGGGCACGCCCGAACGGGTGGTCGGCTACCCGGCCTTCGCGATCGAATTCCCAGGAGTAGCCGAATAACAGCCCGGCCCGGCGGGCCTCGGCCGGCGGACTCCGGATCGCCGGACCTCGGATCGGCGGACCATTGTCGGACCCTGGAGGCACCCTTGTCATCGGGGGGCCGGCGCTCGCACACTCCCGAGTGCGGGGGCGTGTGATGCGCGCTCGCTGCGGCGAAACTCCCATGCCGTCCTCCACGGGCGGCATTTACCCTGTAAGACGTGACCGAGCACGAGCAAGAGACCACTGAAACCGACGACCTTCCCGAGCAGATGCAGATCCGGCGCGAGAAGCGCGCCGCCCTCCTCGCGGAAGGCAAGGAGCCCTACGCGCTCGGCTACCCGCGCACCCATTCGCTCGCCGAACTGCGCGAGCGCTTCGCCGACCTCCCCGACGGCGAATCCTCAGGCGTCACCGTCTCCACCACCGGACGGGTGATCTTCGTCCGCACCGCCGGGAAGCTCTGCTTCGCCCGCCTGCGGGACGGCGACGGCACCGAGTTCCAGGTGATGCTCTCCCAGGGCAAGGTCGGCGAGGAGGCCCTCGCCGACTGGAAGCGACTGGCCGACATCGGCGACCACATCGGCGTCACCGGCGAGGTCGTCACCTCCAAGCGCGGCGAGCTGTCGGTCATGGCCGACTCCTTCCAGATCACCGCCAAGGCCCTGCGCCCCCTCCCGGTGGCCCACAAGCCGCTCGCCGAGGAGACGCGGGTGCGCCAGCGCTACGTCGACCTCATCGTGCGCCCCGAGGCCCGCGCGAACGCCCGCGGGCGCGCCAAGGTGGTCCGGTCCCTGCGCGAGCACCTCGACGACCAGGGCTTCATCGAGGTCGAGACCCCGATGCTCCAGGTCCAGCCGGGCGGGGCCACCGCGCGGCCGTTCGTGACGCACATGAACGCGTACGACATGGACCTGTACATGCGCATCGCCCCCGAGCTCTATTTGAAACGGTGCGTAGTCGGGGGGATCGAGCGCGTATTCGAGATCAACCGGAACTTCCGCAACGAAGGCGCCGACTCGACGCATTCACCCGAGTTCGCGATGCTGGAGGCCTATCAGGCCTACGGCGACTACCGGACGATCGCGGCGCTCACCAAATCGCTCATTCAAGGCGCGGCCCGATCGGTGTTCGGCACCGAGACCGTCACTCTCGCGGACGGCTCCGAGTACGACCTCGGCGGCGAGTGGGCCGAGATCACCGTCTTCGGCTCCCTTTCCGAAGCGCTCGGAGAAACAGTGACCGTCGACACCCCGCTGGAGACCCTGCGGGCTTACGCCGACAAAGTCGAACTCGGCGTCGACCCGAAGTGGGGGCCGGGGAAACTGGCCGAGGAATTGTTCGAGCATCTGGTCTCGGACCATCTCCACGCGCCCACCTTCGTCTTCGACTACCCCGAGGAGACCTCGCCGCTCACTCGCGGTCACCGCACCACTCCCGGTCTCACCGAGAAATGGGACCTGTACGTGCGCGGTTTCGAACTCGGCACCGGATATTCGGAGCTCATCGACCCGGTGATCCAGCGCGAACGCCTCGAAGCCCAGGCCAGACTGGCCGCGAAGGGCGACGACGAGGCCATGACCGTCGACGAGGACTTCCTGCGGGCGATGGAGTACGGGCTGCCGCCGCTGTGCGGCATGGGCATGGGAATCGACCGACTCCTTATGGCGCTCACCGGACTCGGCATCCGAGAGACCATCCTCTTCCCGCTGGTGAAACCCGAATAGCAAAGGAATGCGACCGCGCCGGTAGCGGTGTTTCACACAGGCCGTGCATTGGCCTTCACTTCCGGCGCGGTCCCTTTTTGCCCGCAGAGGGGAGCGTTGGACGTATTCAAGTCGCCGAGGCCCCGTCCGGTGTCCGCGTAATTGCAAATATCTTCACCCACCCTCTTTCCCTTCTCTAAGGGACTCGTATATGCTCTGGCACTAGTAAGACGGTTGTCCCGTTAGCGCCAGTCGCTTCAGTTCGAGAGGAATTTGCCATGGCGAAGAAGACACAGGTCATCCTGATCGACGATATCGACGGCAGCAAGGCTGAGGAGACCGTCAAATTCGCTATCGACGGGCAGGCCTACGAGATCGATCTCTCGGCCTCTCACGCCAAGGAACTGCGCGACGCGCTGGAGAAATTCCAGGAGGCCGGCACCCGCCTCGGCCGCTACAGCCTGGGCGCGCCCCGCGGACCGGTCCGCGGCTCGGCCGCCCCGCGCCGCCAGACTGTGGATCGTGAGCAGAACAAGGCCATCCGCGAGTGGGCCGAGCGCAACGGCAAGCGCGTCTCGCCCCGCGGGCGCATCCCGCAGGCGATCGTCGAGGAATACAACGCCGCCCACCACTAGAGCAACGGACCGACTCCTCGCCCGCCCCCGCTGGGGGGCGGGCGTTTTCGCGTGACGGGCGCCCGGCGCGGGCGCGAATTGATTGCGAACGCCCGCCCACGGGTATTGCGCTCAGAGCGAACCTGTTATCACCTGGAATGGCCGAAGGTGCACGCTTGTTGTCACCCACGTGGCAACCGCCGCCCGCAGAACCGGGAGATAAGGTGTACCCACAGGGTTTTGCAAGCCACGACCAGTAACGACGACAAGTAGCGGCGGACGCGAGGAGCAGAAGCGCATGTTTGAACGGTTTACGGACCGTGCCCGACGCGTGGTCGTCTTGGCTCAAGAAGAAGCCAGGATGCTCAACCACAACTACATCGGCACGGAACACATCCTGCTCGGCCTCATCCACGAGGGCGAGGGCGTGGCGGCGAAGGCCCTGGAGAGCCTGGGCATCTCCCTCGAAGGCGTCCGCCAGCAGGTCGAGGAGATCATCGGTCAGGGCCAGCAGGCCCCCTCCGGGCACATCCCCTTCACCCCCCGGGCGAAGAAGGTCCTGGAGCTGAGCCTGCGCGAGGCGCTCCAGCTCGGCCACAACTACATCGGCACCGAGCACATCCTGCTCGGGCTCATCCGCGAGGGCGAGGGCGTCGCCGCCCAGGTCCTCATCAAGCTCGGCGCCGACCTCAACCGGGTCCGCCAGCAGGTCCTCCAGCTCCTGTCGGGCTACCAGGGCAAGGAGCCCGCGGGCGCCACCGCCGGGGGCACCTCGACCGAGGCGCAGCAGTCCGGCTCGCTCGTGCTCGACCAGTTCGGCCGCAACCTCACCCAGGCGGCCCGCGACGGCAAGCTCGACCCCGTGATCGGGCGCCAGCGCGAGATCGAGCGCGTCATGCAGGTGCTCTCGCGCCGCACCAAGAACAACCCGGTGCTCATCGGCGAGCCCGGCGTCGGCAAGACCGCCGCCGTCGAGGGCCTCGCGCAGGCGATCACCAAGGGCGAGGTCCCCGAGACGCTCAAGGACAAGCAGCTGTACACGCTCGACCTGGGCGCCCTGGTGGCCGGTTCGCGCTACCGCGGCGACTTCGAGGAGCGGCTGAAGAAGGTCCTCAAGGAGATCAAGACCCGCGGCGACATCATCCTCTTCATCGACGAGATCCACACGCTCGTCGGCGCAGGGGCCGCCGAGGGCGCGATCGACGCGGCCTCCATCCTCAAGCCGATGCTCGCCCGCGGCGAGCTCCAGACGATCGGCGCGACCACGCTCGACGAGTACCGCAAGTACCTCGAGAAGGACGCGGCCCTGGAGCGGCGCTTCCAGCCGATCCAGGTGGCCGAGCCGTCGCTGGCGCACACCATCGAGATCCTCAAGGGCCTGCGGGACCGCTACGAGGCCCACCACCGCGTGTCGATCACCGACGGCGCCCTGGTGCAGGCCGCGACGCTCGCCGACCGCTACATCTCGGACCGGTTCCTGCCGGACAAGGCCATCGACCTCATCGACGAGGCGGGCGCGCGGATGCGCATCCGCCGGATGACCGCTCCGCCGGACCTGCGCGAGATCGACGACGAGATCGCCGAGACGCGCCGCCAGAAGGAGTCGGCGATCGACGCCCAGGACTTCGAGGCCGCCGCGCGCCTGCGCGACACCGAGAAGCGCCTCCACGAGAAGCGCGCCAAGCGCGAGCAGGAGTGGAAGGCCGGCGACCTCGACCAGGTCACCGAGGTCGACGAGGAGATGATCTCCGAGGTCCTCGCGAACTGGACGGGCATCCCCGTCTACAAGCTGACCGAGGAGGAGACCTCCCGTCTGCTGAAGATGGAAGAGGAGATCCACAAGCGGATCATCGGCCAGGAGGACGCGGTCAAGGCCGTCTCCAAGGCCATCCGGCGCACCCGCGCGGGCCTCAAGGACCCGAAGCGACCGTCCGGTTCGTTCATCTTCGCCGGCCCCTCGGGCGTCGGCAAGACCGAGCTGGCGAAGGCGCTCGCGGAGTTCCTGTTCGGCTCCGAGGACGCGCTGATCCAGCTCGACATGTCCGAGTTCCACGACCGGTACACCGTCTCGCGCCTGGTCGGTGCGCCTCCCGGGTACGTCGGCTACGACGAGGGCGGGCAGCTCACCGAGAAGGTGCGCCGCAAGCCGTTCTCGGTGGTCCTGTTCGACGAGATCGAGAAGGCCCACCCGGACGTGTTCAACACGCTCCTCCAGATCCTGGAGGACGGTCGCCTGACCGACGGCCAGGGCCGCATCGTGGACTTCAAGAACACGGTGCTGATCCTGACGACGAACCTCGGCACGAGGGACGTCGGCAAGGCCGTGTCGCTGGGCTTCCAGGCGGACGCGACCGAGGGCGGCGACTACGAGCGGATGAAGGAGAAGGTGAACGAGGAGCTGAAGAACCACTTCCGCCCCGAGTTCCTCAACCGCATCGACGACACGATCGTGTTCCCGAAGCACACGCAGGAGGCGATCGTCTCGATCGTGGACCTGATGGTCAAGCGCATCGAGGACCAGCTCACCAACCGCGACATGGCGCTGGAGCTGACCGACAACGCGAAGCTGTACCTGGGGCACAAGGGCTACGACCCGGTGCTCGGGGCGCGGCCGCTGCGCCGGACGATCCAGCGCGAGATCGAGGACACGCTCTCGGAGAAGATCCTCTTCAACGAGTTCACGGCGGGTCAGATCGTCGTGGTGGACGTGGACGGCGATCCGACGGACGTCGAGAAGACGAACCTGACGTTCAGGGCCGCCGACAAGCCCGCGGGCGTGCCGGACACGCCCCCGGCCGAACTGGCCGGCGAGCGGGCTCCCAAGAGCCCGGGAGCCGGGACCGGCACGCTGCCGCCGAAGAGCCCGGGGGCCGGGCCGCGCGGCAGCCAGGCGGGCCAGGGCGGCGCTTAAACGCCAGTGAAACGGGGCGGGACCGAATGGTCCCGCCCCGTTTCGCGTGCGCGGCGGGTTGCCTCGACCCCGCATGAGATGCGACACCGATCCTCGCCCGGGGTGCGAAGTGGCCTGCAATGTCCCACTATCGTCCCCTTGGAGACATACGAGGATTACTTGCGCATTGGAGAACGTATGAACCGCAAGAGGATCGGGACGTCCGCGGTGGCCCTGGCCGGCTGCGTGATGGCCGGGGCGCTCGTCGGCTGCGACGATTCGCCGGAGCTCGACGCGATCGACCAGATCGAGGCGGAGCTGTTCACTGGCACCAGGACGTTCACCATCGGGGGCGACACGGTGAACGTCTCGTGCTCGGGCAGCTTCGTGACCGACGGGCCGACCGTGGTGCTCCTGCACGGCGGCGGCGACGACCTGACCGCGATGGCCGACTTCCAGGAGGCGATCAGCGCCGACGCCCGGGTGTGCTCCTACGACCGGCTCGGCGCGGGCGCGAGCGACCAGCCCGAGGGACTCCAGGACTTCGCCGCGGTCGGGGAGACCCTGGACGGGGTCATCGAGGCGGTGGCCGGCGGCGAGCCCGTCGTCCTCGTCGGCCACTCGATGGGCGGCCTGATCGCGGGCAGGTACGCGCCCGACCACACCGACAAGGTCGCCGGCCTGGTGCTGCTGGACGCGACCCCGCCGACCGGGGCGGGCGACCTGGAGGAGCGGATCCCGGAGGACGCGGACGGGGCCGCGGGCGAGCTGCGGGCCGGGACGCTCGCGTTCTACGCGGGCGAGAACCCCGAGCAACTGGTCTTCGCCGACGGGGAGGTGCGGTCGGCGGGCGACGTCCCGGTGCGGGTGATCCAGCACGGGGTGCAGTACCTCGCAGAGGCCGAGCCGGACTACGGCCAAGGCCTCGAAGAGGACTGGACGGCGGGCCAGAACGCCTGGCTGGGACTCTCCAGCGACAGCCGGCTGGACACCGCCGAGGACAGCGGGCACTACATCTACCTCGAAGCGCCCGACGTGGCCTTGGAGGCAGTGGCCGACGTGCTCGCACGAGCCTGAACACATGCGCCCGCCCGGCGGTCCGCGTCGGACCGCCGGGCAGGCGCAAACTGAGCAGCGTCCAGGGACGCAAGGGCTGAGCCCCACAGAGCGGGCGGTGCGGGAGGGACCTTTCGGACCCTCCCGCACCGCCTGATCTGTGGAGTGGCTACTCGCAGGTCCAGACGACCGCGTTCGTGACCGGCAGGTCGGCTTCGTCCGTTTCGATGTAGACGCTCCCGGCGATCAAGGTGCCGTCGGCGCTGATCTCCTGCGCGTAGTCGCCGTGGACCCTGGCGTCCGGGTCTACGACGCCGGGCAGCTCGACGACCGTCGCACCGGCCTGGTAGGCCGCGAGCGTGGGCGTGCCCGGCACGTATCCGGCGACGGTCCCGTCGGCGCTGACCGACACTTCCAGGTCGAGGGCGGTCCGCTCCGCGGTGCCCTCGGCGAGGTTCCAGCGGACGCCCAGGGGCTGCGTGCCCGCGCCCGGCACGAAGTACTGGCCGGAGGCCCAGTCGCCGTTGAGGTCCGTGGCGAGGGAGAAGGACTCGGCCGGGTCGGCTCCCTCGGGAACCGGCAGCGCGGCATGGGTGCCGTCGGGGTGCCACGTGTACGCCGAGGTGGTGCCGTTCTCGTCGTAGACGGCCCCGACGATCGTGCCGTCGTCGCCGATGTCCTGGGCGCTGCCCGAGATCGCGCCGTCGGGCAGTGTCAGCTCGACGTACCCGGACCCGTCGGCGGGCCACAGGAGCGGGATGCCGCCGTCGAAGGACGCGCCGCTGCCGACGACGTCGCCGCCCTCGTTGATTCCCAGCGCCCGCCCGCCGTCCTCGGCGACGGGCAGTTCGGCGAGCGTGCCGTCGCTCCAGATATAGGGGACGTCGCGCCCCAACGTGTTCGTCGAGTACCCGGTGCCGGTCCCCGAGGAGTTCACGTCGTGGATTCGCGGGTGGTCGCCGGGCATGGGCACGTCGGTGACCTCGCCGTCGGCGTACAAGCGCGGAAAAGCGCCGAGACCGTCGGGCCAGCTCTGGTCCAGCGGCAGCGCGTAGTAGGCGATGACCGAGCCGTCGTCGCTCATGCCGCTGACGGAGGTGGACACCAGGCCTTCGGGGATCGGCAGCGCCTCCCGGGAGCAGGTCTGGGCGGTGGCGGGGTCCTCCTCGGCAGACGCGAACTGGGACGCGACCACCGTGGTTCCGGCAGCCGCGGCGGCCGCGATTCCGGCCGCGAGCAGCTTGCGTGCGGTGCGTCGTTTCACCGTGGTCTGCATGTTGTCGTCCACCTGTTCTGTAGGAATCTGATCGGCCGCCGGCCGAACTGGACCGCGGATCCGCAGGTCCGGCAATTCGTACAGAGTGTGCTGGATCGGGTCGGTTTTCAAGGCGGACGACAGGCGGGACACCGGCAGGAGGCCGCCACCGGGAGCAACCACGGAAGAAAGAACGCCGAGGCGTACGCCTCAGCGGTGCCGCCGACCGGATCGGCGGATTCGTCCGGGGGAGTGGGTAGGCCGAAAACCAGGCCGTCGAGACCCAAGCGAAAACGCCGGGGCTCGCACATAAGTGCAGCTCCGGCGTTTCCTGCTGGTCAGTGGCGGAGGATAGGGGATTCGAACCCCTGAGAGCTTTCACTCAACACGCTTTCCAAGCGTGCGCACTAGGCCACTATGCGAATCCTCCGCCGGGAAGCTTACCGGATCGCCTCAGCGGTGCTGATCCGGGTTGTTCGACGTGACCTGCGTTGCGTCGGCATCGGATGCGTCCGCTTCGACCTCGCCCGTCACGGGGCCGTCCGGCGTCGCGGGCAGGTCGCGGAGGCGGATCACCGGGGACAGGAAGAGCGCGATCAGGACGGCCCCGGAGCCGATCGCCGCCACCGTCAGCGCGCCGTGGGCGCCGATCCGGCCGGCCAGCAGCCCGGCGGACAGGCCGCCGAGCGCACCGCCGCCGAACAGCAGCGTGCGGAAGACCGCCGTCATCCGCGCCATCAGCGACTGCGGCGTGCTGGCCTGCCGGAGGCTGACGATGACGACTCCGGCCACGCCGAGGCCGAGGTAGGTGGTGAAGAAGGACAGGACGAACATGCCCACCATCACCGGCCGGGGCCCGGCGGCCACGACGATCAGGGTCGGCCCGATCAGCAGGGCCGACTGGGCGACGAGGTAGACCATCCCGAGTCGGAACCGCCGGATGACCCTGCGGGAGATCACCGCCCCGATGAGGCCGCCCACCGAAGCGGTGGCGAGGATGCCCCCGAGGGTCGTCGAGTCCAGGTGCAGGTCGCGAGTTCCGTACAGCAGGAACATGGTCCATACGGTGACCATGGAGAAGTTGCAGCAGAACCCGATCAGGGCGAGCGAGCGGAGGACCGGATCGCCGATCACCCAGCGCAGGCCGTCGCGCAGCTCGCTCGGCAGATGCCGCTTCGCGGGCGGCGCGGGCCGCGGCTCTGGCGTGCGGATGAGCAGCAGCGAGACCAGGGACACCAGGTAGGAACCGGTGTTGACGATGAGCGCGACGGGAGCGGTGACGGCGCTGATCAACAGGCCCGCCAGTCCCGGGCCCGCCACCTCGGCGGTCGAGGAGCTCATCCCCATCTTCGCGCCCGCTTCGACATAGTGCTTCGGGTCGCGCACGAGCGCGGGCACATAGGCCATCCAGCTCACGTCGAACAGCACCGAGGCGATGCCGACCGCGCAGGCGATCACCAGCAGCCAGGACATGTCGAGCGCGCCCCTCCAGTAGAGGAGGGGCACCAGCGCGAGCAGGACCGCCCGGGCGAGGTTGGCGCCGAGCATGATCGGCCGCCTCCGCACCCGGTCGGCCCACACCCCGAAGACCAGCGCGAGGCCGAGGTACGGGACGAGTTGCAGAAACCGCAGGACGCCGACCTGCTCGTCGCTGGCGTCGAAGGCGAGGATCGCGGTCAGCGGCAGGGCGAGGTTCGTGACCTGCGTCCCGAGCAGCGAGACGGACTCGCCGAACCAGAACTTGAGGAAGTCGCCGTTGCGCCACAGGCCGCCCTCGGCGGGCTTGTGCGGGGGAGTGAGCGTGGTGGTCATCGCCGTGCTCGTCCGAACGCCGGTCCGCAGTCGGTGTGCCCGGCCCGACCGTAGGGATCGGTCTCGCCGGTCCGAAGCGTTTCCGACGCCGATGCAGTAGCGCTACTATGGTCTCTCATGAACAACAGTAGCACTTCTGACGAGTTGCTCGACGGTCTCCGCGCGCTGCTCACACGGCTCACGCCGGGCGAACGACTGCCGACCAGCCGAGACCTCGTCAAGGAGTACCGGGTCGGGCCGGCGACCGTGGCCCGGGCCATCGCCGCCCTCGCCGCCGAGGGCGCGGTGGTCACCCGTCCCGGCAGCGGCACGTTCAAGGCCGCGCGGAACCGCATCGACGCGGCCGAAGGCGACACCGACTGGCAGACCGTCGCCCTCGCCGACCGCGCCGTCGACACCAGCCTGATCGCCGACCCGCTCGGACCGGCGCCGGAGGGCACCATCGCCATGGACGGCGGCTACGTGCACCCCTCGCTCCAGCCCACCCGCGCGCTGAGCGCGGCGCTCGCCCGCGCCGCCCGGCACCCGCAGGCCTGGGACCGCGCCCCGGCCGGCGGCCTCCCGGCACTGCGCACGGTCTTCGCCCGAATCGTCGGCGGCAGCGTGACGGCCGACGACGTGCTGGTCACCGCCGGAGGGCAGAGCGCCCTGTCGATCGCGTTCCGGGCCATCGCCGGACCGGGCAGCCCGATCCTGGTCGAGTCGCCGACCTACCCGCTGGCGCTGGCCGCCGCCCGCGCCGCGAAGCTGCGGCCGACACCCGTGCCGACCGACGCCGACGGCCTGCGCCCCGACATGCTGGCCGACGCCTTCGCGATGACCGGCGCGCGAGTGCTGTACTGCCAGCCGACCTTCCAGAACCCGACCGGCGCCGTAATGTCGCCCGAGCGGCGCCGCCAGACCCTCGACATCGCCCGCGCCGCGGGCGCGTTCGTCATCGAAGACGACTTCGCGAGGCACCTCGGGCACGGCGGCCCCGTGCCCCGGCCGCTGGTCGCCGACGACGCCGACGGAACGGTCGTCCACGTCACCTCGCTCACCAAGCCCGCCGCGCCGGGCCTGCGGATCGGAGCGCTCGCGGCCCGCGGCCCGGTCATGGAGCGCATGCGCGCGGTGCGCCTAGTCGACGACTTCTTCATCAACCGGCCACTCCAGGAGGCCGCGCTGGAGGTGCTCAGCTCACCGTCCTGGGACCGGCACGTGCGCACGCTCGGTGCAGCGCTTCGCGAGCGGTGCGCCGCGTTGGCCGCCGCATTGGCCCGGGAGGTCCCCGAGGCGACCTTGGCGCGGCTGCCGACGGGCGGACTGCACCTATGGGTCCGCCTGCCGTCCGGCGTCGACGACGCCGCGCTCGCCGGCGCCGCCCGACGGCGAGGGGTGGCCGTGAGCGCGGGCGGGCGGTACTTCGCCACCGAGACCCCGGCGCCCCATCTGCGCATCGGGTTCGCCGCGACGGCCGATCTCGCGGAGCTGGCCGAGGGCGCCCGCCGGTTGCGGGCCGCGCTCGCCGAGCTCGGCCCGAACGGGCGGGGTTGAAGGCGCGACCGCGTCCGGCGCCGGTCCGTGCCCGCTCCCGGTCCGACCGAGACGGTGACCTCTGCGACCTTCGGGGCTCGCCCGCTACTGGATCGCCGCCGCCGTGCGGTAGGCTATTGCCCGTCCCTCATGCGGCGTCATCTTGTGAACCTCCCCAGGGCCGGAAGGCAGCAAGGATAAGCGGGCTCTGGCGGGTGCGTGAGGGACCCAGCCGCCTTAGCTCAGTCGGCAGAGCGATTCACTCGTAATGAATAGGTCGACGGTTCGATTCCGTCAGGCGGCTCCATCAAGACCCTGTTCAGCAGGGTCTTTTTTCTTGCCCGCGGCCCGTCCCGGGTCGATCTCGCCGGGCGGTCCTCCTCGCCCTCCGGCCGGCGGCGCGCCGGCCCGAAACCTCGGAGACGGACACCTTGTGCGTGTGCCCGCGGTAATCGCCCATTTACGATCTGCCCATGGGCCATGGCAAACCGTGGAAAGCTCACGATCACTATGGCCCCTTTGCGACAGTGCCGGTAGGCTCTGCTCGCAAACACCGATTATCACCCCTAAGGATGAAACGTCATGACCGGAACCGAAGCACCGACGCTGTCCGCTTACGAGCGAATCGGTGGAGCCCCCGCGGTCACCGAGACGGTCGAGCGGTTCTACCGCCGCCTGCTGGACGACCCCGAGCTCTCCGGATTCTTCGCCGACACCGACCTGGCGATCCTCAAGCGCCACCAGGTCGCCCTCATCTCGCAGGTCCTCGACGGCCCCAAGTCCTACGAGGGCCGCGAGCTCGCCGAGGCCCACCGCGGCATGGGCATCACGGCCGGGCAGTTCGAGGCCGTCGGCGCCCACCTCGTCGCCGTCCTCAACGAGCTCGAGGTCCCGCAGGACATCATCGAGGCGGTCGTCAAGGTCCTCGCATCGGTCGCCCCGGACGTCATCGGGACGGACGACTAGTCGCATGATCGACGCCGAACGGCTGAAGAAGAACTGGAGCCTGGTCGCCTCCCACGGCGACCAGGTCCCGCTGTACTTCTACTCGACGCTGTTCCTCACCCATCCCGAAACGCGCGACCTGTTCCCCATGAACATGGCCGCGCAGCGCGACAAGCTCGTGACCGCGCTCGGGGCCGTGGTCAGCAACGTCGACACCATCGACGCGGTCGTCCCCACCCTCCAGGCGCTCGGGCGCGACCACCGCAAGTTCGGGGCGCTGCGCGGCCACTACCCGGCCGTCGGCGAGGCGCTGGTGGCGACTCTCGAGCACTTCAGCGGCCCTCACTGGACGCCCGCCATCGCCGCGGACTGGACGGCGGCCTACGGCCTCGTCGCCGCGACCATGGCCGACGCCGCCGACGCGGCCGCCCACTACACGCCGCCCTGGTGGGACGCCGAAGTCGTCGCCCACGAGCGCATCGACCTCGAGACGGCCGTGATCACCATCGACCCGGGGAACCGGATCGACTACCTCCCCGGCCAATCGCTCACGCTGTGCACGAACCTGCGCCCGCGCGTCTGGCGCCACTACACGCCGGCGAACGCCCCCAGGGCGGACGGCACCGTCGAACTGCACGTCCGCGCCGTCGACGGCGGCGAGGTCTCGACCGCGCTGGTCTCCCTCGTCCGCCCCGGCGACACCCTCAGGGTCGGCCCGGCCGTCGGCAACGGGCTCACCCTCCGCCCCGGCCGCGGCCCGGTCGCCATGATCGCCGGCGGCACCGGCATCGCCCCGATGAAGGCGCTCGTCGAGCAGATCGCCGCCGCCCCCAGGCACACGACCCTGTACTGGGGCGCGCGCAGCCCCGCGGGCCTGTACTGCATCGAGCCCATGCGCGCCCTCGCCGCCGCGTACGACTGGCTCGACCTCGTGCCGTGCGTCGACGAGGACCTGTTCGGCGAGATCCGCTCGGGCTCCCCGGCGGAGCTGGCCGTCGCGCACGGCCGCTGCGCCGGCGCCGATGTCTACCTTTGCGGGCCGCCGGGAATGGTGGAGTCGAGCAGGAAGCACCTGGTCGGCTCCGGCATCCGGGCGGAGGCCATCCACTTCGAGCCCTCGGGCGAGTGAGAGAGGACGTTCCATCATGTACAACTACCGGTCGTCCGGTGTGAAAGTGACCGTCGGACAGGTCAACAACGCCAGGTTCTCCATGACGAGCCTGACGCGGCGCGGCTACCAGCCCGACGAGGTCCACCGCTTCCTCGAACGCGTGGCCGACGAGCTGGCCAGCCGCGACCAGCGCGAGGCCGCCCTGCGGACCGACGCGGAGAAGCTGAAGGAGGCGCTGCGGTCCTGGCAGTCGCAGCAGAACTCGCAGCGGCTCCAGAGCGCGTCCCCCGTGACGCCGACCTCGACGGCCGTCAACCTCGTCTCGCAGGCGCAGCAGCAGGCCGAGAGCTTCGTCAACCAGGCGCAGCACTACTCGCGCCAGATCATCGCCCAGGCGAGGGCCCAGGCCTCCGAGCTCATGCGCCAGACCCAGGAGCGCGCCAAGGGCGAGGCGGACCGGGCCGTCGCCGAGTACCGCCGGGGCAACGACGGGCGCCACGACCGCGCCGCGGAGGACCGCATCAGGCAATTGGTGCGCGCCCGCAGCTTCCTGGAGGCCGTGGAGGTCGCCGAGGAGCAGCTGCGCCTGACCCGTGAGGGGCTTGAGCACGAGGTCGCGAAGCTCCAAGACGAGTCGTGAGCGCCGCCGGGGCCGGCGCGCGAGCGGCGCCCGCCCCGGAGGGGGCGGGCGCCTTCTCGGACTAGAGGTACTGCGCCAGGATCGGGGTCAGGAGGTTTGCGATCTTCGCGTGCCCGGCGTCGTGCGGGTGCACGTTGTCGCCGGTGTCCGCGACCGGGTCGACCCAGCCGACCGTGTCGACGTAGTGGACCTTCTGGTCCCCGGCCGCGTTGCGGGCGGCCACGGCGTTCTGGACCTCTTGCAGCAGCCGCTCCCTGAAGACCCCCATCGCGAGGATCTCCGCGTCCGGGTACGCCTGCCGGGCCCGCTCCAGCAGGAGCACGTAGTCGCTCTGGAACTCGACCGAGGACACCTTGTTATTGGTGCCCAGATTGATGACGACCAGGTCGGTCTCGTAGGTCGAGAAGTCCCACATCTCGTCGAAGTCCTGGTTCGTCGTGCGCAGGAACCAGTCGACCATGCCCCGGCAGTCGGCGGTCGAGACGCACGCGCCGCCCTCGGCCACCTGCATGTGCGACGCCCCGAGCGCCTCGGCCGACAGCCACGGGTAGGTCGTGAACGGCCGGTCCCCGTTCGGCTGGCCCACGGTGATCGAGTCGCCGATGAACTCGATGTGGTGCTCCGGGCGCGCGATCGACACGGTCGCCCCGCCGCTCGCCAGGAGGAACCCGCCGAAGGCCGGGTCGCCGGTGTAGGACCCGGCGCGCTCGCGGAAGCCGATGCGGATCGTGTGGGTGCCCGAACCGAGCCCCGAGCGGATCGTGACGTTCCCGGAGGCGTTGCGCAGCCACGTCTCCGCGCCGCCGTCGACCGAGTACCACAGGTCGATGGTGCCGCGGAGCTTCACGCCGATCGAGGAGCCGGTGAACGCCGACTCGACGTACCCGCCGGCCCAGCCCATCGTGTAGTACGAGGAGTCGGCTCTGCTCCAGCGCCCGTAGTACTGGAGGTTCGCGTCGGTGACCGAGCCGTCCCCGGTCGCGCCGGTCGAGCCGACCGGGACGAGCTGCCAGCGCTGCGCCGCCAGGTCGTTGCGGTCGTACTGGGACACGCGGCTGCCCGCGCTGGTGGCCCATTCCCAGTTGTCGAGGGCCTTGCCGGAGTTGCGGTTGACGAGCTCGACCGAGCCGCCTGACACGGCGTTGACTTGCCATTGCTGGTTGGTGCCGTTGTTGTCGGTCCACTGGACGATGTCGGCGCCGTTCTCGGTGGACTTCGCGTAGACGTCGAGGACCTGACCGGAGTGCCGGGCCTGGATCCGGTAGTGGCCGCCGGAGTCGACGAAGCGGAACTGCTGCTCGGCGGCGTCGGAGGGGGCGGCGAGGACGGCGGCCGCGCCCGCGGTCGCCGAGCCGTTCTGGATGCTCACGGCCAGGCCCGAGTGCTCGTTGACGATCCGGTACCAGGTGCCGGTCTCGACGGCTCCGGCCGGGGAGGTGCCGATGACGGTGAGGCTGACGGCGCAGGCGGTCACGACCGCGGCGGCCAGCCAGCGGGCGAGCCGCCGGCGGCGGGGAGGTGCGGGGGTACGCAACGCGGACTCCTTCTATTGAAACGTTTAAATGTGTGTGTACTCCATGAGGATATCGGTAACATCCGTTCGAGGCCACCCCTCGCGACCCCTCACGGCCTCCCCTTGCGACCCTCCCTCACAAGCGCGTCCCTCGGCCCGAACAGCGACGCCGCCGCTCCCGCGGGCCGGCCTGTGCCGCTCGCTCCAAGACCACCGGTCGCGCCGCCGAACGTCGGACCCAGGCCGTACCCTGGCTTCAGGCGAGCCGCGAACCGGCTCGGCACAGCCCCGGGCGGGCGCCGCCCGGGACCGCACGGAACGGGCACCGCCCGAGAGAGCAACGAGGCGCCGCCCCAAGGGCGCGTCGACCTGGAGGATGACGTGGCACTCGCGCTGTACCGCAAATACCGGCCGCAGACCTTCGCCGAAGTCGTCGGCCAGGAGCACGTCACCGAACCGCTCATCAACGCCATCCGCGCCGGGCGACTCAACCACGCCTACCTGTTCTCCGGGCCGCGCGGCTGCGGCAAGACCTCCTCGGCGCGCATCCTCGCCCGCTCCCTCAACTGCGCCCAGGGCCCCACGCCCGAGCCGTGCGGGGAGTGCCGCTCCTGCCGGGCCCTCGCGGCCGACGGCCACGGCTCGGTCGACGTGATCGAGATCGACGCGGCCAGCCACGGCGGCGTGGACGATGCGCGCGAGCTGCGCGAACGCGCCGTCTTCGCGCCCGTGGACTCGCGCTACAAGATCTACATCATCGACGAGGCCCACATGGTCACCGCCGCCGGCTTCAACGCGCTGCTCAAGCTCGTGGAGGAGCCGCCGGAGTACGTCCTGTTCATCTTCGCGACCACCGAGCCCGACAAGGTCCTGCCGACGATCCGCTCGCGCACGCACCACTACCCGTTCCGCCTCATCGCGCCGCCCGCGATGCGCGAGCTGTGCCGCAAGCTCTGCGACGAGGAGGGCGCGGTCGTCGCCGAGGACGTGCTCCCGCTCGTGGTGCGCGCCGGCGGCGGCTCGGCCCGCGACACGCTCTCGGTCCTCGACCAGCTCATCGCCGGGGCCGGCGCCGAGGGCGTCACCTACGAGCGGGCCGCCGGGCTCCTCGGGGTCACCGACGCCGGGCTGCTCGACGAGATGTGCGAGGCCTTCGCCGCCGCCGACGGCGCGGCCGTCATGGAAGTGGTCGAACGCGTCGTCGAAGGCGGCCACGACCCGCGCCGCTTCGCCGGGGACCTCCTCGAACGCCTCCGCGACCTCATCGTGCTCACCCAGGTCCCCGACGCGGGCTCGCTCGGGCTCGTGGACGCGCCCGCCGACCAGCTCGCGAAGATGACCAGCCAGGCCACCCGCATGGGCACCTCCACGCTCACTCGCATGGCCGAGGTCGTCGCCGCGGGGCTGGCCGGGATGCGCGGCGCGACCGCGCCGCGGCTCCTGCTCGAACTCGCCTGCGTGAGAGCGATCCTGCCCGGCTCGGACGAGTCCATGGCCGGGCTCATGCAGCGCCTCGAAACCCTCGAACAGCGCGCCGCCGGAGCGGCCTTCGCCGAACCGCGCCCAGCGGCCGCACCCGCCGCGACCGCGCCTGCCGCACAGGCGCCCGCCGCGACCGGCCCCGCCGCCGTCCGCAGCGCCCTCGCCAAACCAGCCGAACCCGCCAAACCGGCCGAACCCGCTGAGCCCGCGAAGGCCGAACCCCCGGCTCCCGAACCCGCACCGGCCGCCGCGAGCGCCCCGCCGCGAGCACCCGAGCCGCCCGCGGACGAGTGGGCCGAGGCGGCCCCCGCTGTGCCCGAGCCCGCTGCGGCCGCGCCCTCCGGCGAGGTCAGCGTCTCGGCCGCCTCGATCCGCCGCCAGTGGGACCGGATCATGATGGCCGTCAAGGACCGCAAGCGCACCACCGCCGCGCTCCTGTCGGAGGCCACGGTCGCCGACGCCACCGACAACGAGGTGGTCCTCGCCTTCAAGCACGCCTTCCACGCCGAGAACCTCCAGAAGGAGCCCGCGTACGGCATCGTCGTGCAGGTCTTCAACGAGGTCCTCGGCGGGACCTGGAAGATCCGGTGCGAGGTCGGGGAGGTCGCGAACCTCCCAAAAGCGGGGCCGGGAACGGCGCCGGCCCCGGCGCCTAGGAGCCCGGCCCCCTCCGCCGCCCGATCGTCGAGCGCCCCCGCGCAGCGCGCCCCGGCCGCCCGCTCGCACGAGGAGCCGCCGCCGGACGACTACGACGAGCCGAGTCCTGACGACCCGGTCGCGCCCGGCGGCTTCGGCACCAGCGAGGAGCAGGCCGTGAAACTCCTCGCCACCGCGTTCGGCGCCAAGCAGATCGCCTGAGCCGACCGGCCGTTCGCGGTGGGGCGCCTCGCGCCGCGGCGTGCTCGGCGGGTGGGCGTCGGCGCGGGCGGCTAGGCTGGCCCAAGGAACCGGACCCCGACAGCCACGGCGAGGAGTGAGCGACATGTTCCCAGGCGGAGACATGCAGAAGCTGTTGCAGCAGGCGCAGCAGATGCAGGCCGACATGCTGGCCGCGCAGGCCGAACTGGCCGAGACCGAGGTCAGCGCCTCGGCCGGCGGCGGGCTCGTCACCGCGACCGTGACCGGCGACGGCGACCTCGTCGGCGTCAAGATCGACCCGAAGGCGGTCGACCCCGAAGACGTCGAGACCCTCGAAGACCTCGTGCTCGCCGCGATCCAGGCGGCCACCGAGGACGCCAAGCGCATCGCCGCCGAGAAGATGAGCCCGCTCGGCGACGCCCTCGGCGGCATGACCGGCGGCCTCGGCCTCCCCGGCATGTAGCCGGCGCTCCGAGCCCGGAGCGGCGCCCGCACCGCGACCGGGCGGCGCGCCGCGCCCGACCCGCTTCGCCCCCGCGCGGACCGGGCCGAGCGCCTTCCCACACCGACCACGTTCGAGCGGCGAGAAAAGAGAGTTCCTTGTACGACGGGGCATTGGGCGACCTCATCGAGGAGCTGGGCCAGCTGCCCGGCATCGGGCCGAAGAGCGCCCAGCGGCTCGCCTTCCACCTGCTCGCCTCCGAGAGCGCCGAGGTCGAGCGGCTCACCTCCGCGCTCGAGCGCGTCAAGGCGCAGGTCCGGTTCTGCGAGACCTGCGGCAACGTCACCGAGGCCGAGCAGTGCGGGATCTGCCGCGACCCGCGCCGCTCCGAGGCGCTCATCTGCGTGGTCGAGGAACCCAAGGACGTGCTCGCGATCGAGCGCACCGGCGAGTTCCGCGGCCGGTACCACGTGCTCGGCGGGGCGATCAACCCGCTCGAGGGCATCGGCCCCGACGACCTGCGCATCCGCCAGCTCATGGTGCGCCTCCAGGCCGGGGAGACCAAGGAGCTCATCGTCGCCACCGACCCCAACACCGAGGGCGAGGCCACCGCCACCTACCTGGCGATGCTCATCAAGCCCATGGGCTTCAAGGTCACCCGCCTCGCCAGCGGCCTGCCGGTCGGCGGCGACCTGGAGTACGCCGACGAGGTCACGCTCGGGCGGGCCTTCTCCGGCCGCCGCGACATGGCCTGAACGCGGCCGCGACCATGGCCGCAACCGAGGCGATGCAAACGGTTTCACCGCCGTTCGCCCGCTCGCCGCCTCCCGCGTCGACTTTTTCGATCTCGTTGCGCCCCAACGCATCTCAGACCCATGCGAGCTGTGCGGTTTGGGTAACAATAGTCGCCGGAACGGTCACGATCGCATAACGCTTAACAGTGTCGTAACTCACCTTGACCTAGTCTTGGGCTACCTCCGAATACCCAACGACCGACGGGTGAGACAACCTATGCGCACGTCACCAATCCCAGTCAGGCGCGCCCTGGCCGCAGCGGCGGCAGCCGCGATGGCTCTGGGCCTGTTCACCGCCTGCGGATCCGACGGCGGCTCCGAAGGGGACGCCAGCTCCGCGGAAGACTTCGACTTCTCCTGCCCCGAGCGGACCGACGGCGACCCGGCGCCCGACGAGGCGGCCAACGAATCGCAGCCGTTCGTCTTCGGCGCCCCCGGCGACCCGTCGAGCATCGACCCGGTGCTCGCCTCCGACGGCGAGACCTTCCGCGTCACCCGCCAGCTCTACGAGACCCTCATCGACACCGAGTGCACCGACAACGTGCCCGGTCTCGCCGAGTCCTGGGACCAGAACGACGAAGGCACCGAGTGGACCTTCCACCTGCGCGAGGGCGTGAACTTCCACGACGGCACCGCGCTCGACGGCGCGGCCGTCTGCGCCAACTTCGACCGGTGGGCGAACTTCAAGGGCGGCTTCCAGTCCCCGAACTTCAGCTACTACTACTCGGCGGTCTTCGGCGGCTTCGCCGAGAACGACCCCGAGATGGGCGTGGAGTACGAGCCGATCTACGCCGGCTGCGAGGCCGACGGCCTCACCGCCACGATCAGCCTGACGAAGTACACCTCCAGCTTCCCGGGCGCGTTCAGCCTCTCCTCCTTCTCGATCATCAGCCCCGCCTCGCTTGAGGCGATCGCCGACGTCGAGCTCCCGTCCGCCGACTCGCCGCTGCCGGAGTACTCGCAGACCGCCGGCACGCTCGCCGGCACCGGCCCGTACACCCTCACCGAGTGGGACCACAGCGAGCAGCAGGTCACCCTGACCCGCAACGACGACTACTGGGGCGAGACCGCGAAGGTCAAGACCCTGATCTTCCGCACCATCTCCGACGAGACCGCCCGCCGCCAGGCCCTCACCGCCGGCGACATCCACGGCTACGACCTCGCCGCCCCCGCCGACGTGCAGCCGCTGCTCGACGACGGCTACCAGGTGCCGATCCGCGGCGTCTTCAACCTGCTGTACCTCGCCTACACCCAGGGCCACGAGCCGCTCGAGGACCACGCCGTCCGCGAGGCGCTCTCCTACGCCGTCGACCGCCAGCGCCTGGTCGACTCGGTGCTCCCGCCGGGCGGCCTCATCGCCACCCAGTTCCAGCCGCCGAGCCTCGAAGGCTGGTCCGAGGACGTCGTGACCTACGAGTACGACCCCGAGAAGGCCCAGGAGCTGCTGGCCGAGGCCGGCCAGGAGGACCTGACCCTCGAGTTCTGCTACCCGACCGACGTGACCCGGCCGTACATGCCGGCGCCGAAGGACATCTTCGACATCGTCGCCGAGAACCTCAAGGAGGTCGGCGTGACCGTCGAGGCCAGGCCGATCACCTGGGTCGAGTACATCCCGGCGACGCGCAGCGGCGAGTGCCCGCTGTACTTCCTGGGCTGGACCGGCGACTTCGCCGACCCGTACAACTTCCTCGGCACCTGGTTCGCGGCCCCCTCGACCGAGTGGGGCTTCGACAACCAGGAGGTGTTCGACGCCATCGCCGAAGCCAACACCGAGCCCGACCAGGACACCCGCGTGGACCTGTGGAAGACCGCCAACGAGCTGATCATGGAAGAGCTCCCGGGTCTGCCGCTGACCTCCTCGCCGCCGTCGATCGCGTTCGCGCCGAACGTGTACCCGCCGGACGTCTCCCCGCTGACGCAGGAGAACTTCGCGCAGGTCTACTTCACCGCCGACGCCTAACAGAAACCAGTAACAGCCGAATATGCTGCGCTACACCGTTAAGCGCCTCCTGCAGTTGGCCGTGGCGCTCTTGGGACTCTCTCTGCTCCTGTTCGCGTGGTTCAAGGCCCTTCCGGGCGGACCCGAGAACCGGCTGCTCCCCGAGAACGCCACGGACCAGCAGCGGGAGGCGCTGCGGGCGGCCCTCGGGCTCGACGAGCCCGTGTGGGTCCAGTACGGGGAGTTCCTCGGCCGGATCGTCCGCCTCGACTTCGGTTCCTCGTTGTCGAGCGGGCGGCCCATCGCCACCGAACTGGCCGACCGCCTGCCCGCCACCATCGAACTCTCGCTGGCCGCCATGGTCATCGCCGTCGGCATCGGCATCCCGCTGGGGTACCTGGCGGCGCGGCGGCGCGGCACCTGGATCGACTTCGGGTCGGTCTCGGGGTCGCTCGTGGGGGTGTGCATCCCCGTGTTCTTCCTCGCCGCCATGCTCAAGGTGGTGTTCGCGCAGGAGCTCGGCTGGCTGCCGACGGCGTTCCGGCTCTCGGCCGGGGCCTCGTACACGGAGGTCACGGGCCTGCGGGTGCTCGACGGGATCATCACCGGGGAGTTCGACATCGCCGCCGACGCGTTCTTGCACCTGGTGCTGCCGGCGATGGCGCTCTCCTCGATCCCGCTCGCGGTGATCGTGCGGATCACGCGGGCGAGCGTGCTCGACGTGGTCGGGGAGGACTACGTGCGGACCGCGGACGCCAAGGGGCTCAAGCCCGGCACGATCCGCGGGCGCCACGTCATGCGCAACGCGATGCTGCCGATCGTGACCGTGATCGGCCTGCTGCTGGGGAGCCTGTTCTCGGGGGCGGTGCTCACCGAGAGCGTGTTCGCGTTCGGCGGCATCGGCTCCTTCGTCTACCAGGCGACCACCGAGCGGGACTATCCGGCGCTGATGGGCTTCATCCTCATCATCGCGGTGTCCTATGTGGTGTTGAACCTGATCGTGGACCTCTCCTACGGATTCCTCGACCCGAGAGTGCGGGTGCGGAAATGACGACCGCCAAGATCGAGAAGCTCGAACGCCTCATCGAGGCGACCGCGACCGCGCGGGACGCGAAGACCGGTTCCCTGTGGCGCCAGTCGATCCGGCGCATGCGCCGGTCGCCGATGGCGATCTGCGGCGCGGTCATCGTGGCGCTGTTCGTGATCGTGGCCGTGCTCGGCCCGTGGATCGCGCCCTACGAGGCCTCCGCGCAGACCTGGGGCAAGGAGGTGTTCCTCAACCGGAACATCTTCCCCGGGCCGCGCCCGGAGAACTGGTTCGGCCTCGACCACCTCGGCCGGGACATGTTCTCGCGCATGATCGTCGGGGCCCGCCAGACCCTCCTGGTCGGCGTGGTCGCGACCCTCATCGGGTTCCTCGCCGGGGCGTTCATCGGCGGGATCGCCGCCGCCGCGGGCACCTTCGGGGGCCGCTGGGGCGAGCGCCTCGAAGCGGTCATCATGCGCTCGGTGGACGTCGCGCTCGCGATCCCCATGCTGCTGCTGGCGCTCAGCGTCGCGGCGCTGCTGGGCCCGAGCCTGTCCACGGTCATGATCGCCGTCGGGGTCGCGCAGATCCCGATCTTCGCGCGCCTGCTGCGCGGCTCGATGCTCGCGCAGGCGCACTCGGACTACGTGCTGGCCGCGATCGCCCTCGGGGTCCCCAAGGCGCGCATCGTGGTCTCGCACATCCTGCCCAACTCGCTGGGGCCGGTGATCGTGCAGGCCACGCTGGTGCTCGCCACGGCGATCATCGAGGCCGCGGCGCTGTCGTACCTGGGCCTGGGCAACCCCGACCCGGGCAATCCCGAGTGGGGCACGATGCTCGCCGACGCGCAGCGGTTCCTCTCGGGCGCACCGCAACTGGCGATCTACCCGGCGGTGGCCATCATCGTCACCGCGCTCGGCTTCACCCTCCTGGGCGAGGCCATGCGCGAATCGCTCGATCCCCGACTGAGAAGGCAGGAATAGTGGCACTGCTCGAAGTAGAGGACCTGCGGGTCGCCTTCGGCGCGGCCACCGCGGTCGACGGCGTCTCCTTCGCCGTGGACGAGGGCAAGGTGGTCGGGCTCGTGGGCGAGTCCGGCTGCGGCAAGTCCGTCACCAGCCTGGCGATCATGGGCCTGCTGCCGAAGGGCAAGGGCCGCAAGGCCCGCGCCGCGAAGTCCCGAAACGGCAAGGTGCCCGCGCAGGCGGAGGCCACCGGGCCCGAAGGCACCGGACCGGAGGGCGCGGCCGGAGACGGCGCGGTGCCGCCCGGCCATGGCGGCGCCGTCGCGGCGACCCCGCAGGGGATCGCGGTCGGCAGACGCAGCAACCGGGGCGGCGCGGACGTGTCGGGCCGCGCGGCCTTCGACGGCGTCGACCTGTTGACGCTGCCGCCCGCCGCGATGCGCCGCCGCCGCGGCGCCGACCTCGCGATGGTCTTCCAGGACCCCCTGTCGAGCCTGAACCCGGTCGTCCCGGTGGGCCGCCAGATCACCGAGGTCCTCGAACGGCACCGGGGCCTCAAGGGCGACAAGGCCGTCAAGGAGGCCGCGAACCTGCTCGACCGGGTCGGCATCCCCGACCCCCTGCGCCGCTTGAAGGAGTACCCGCACCAGCTCTCGGGCGGGATGCGCCAGCGGGTGCTCATCGCGATCGCGGTCGCGTGCGCGCCGCGGCTGCTCATCGCCGACGAGCCGACCACCGCGCTCGACGTCACCATCCAGGCGCAGATCCTCGAACTGCTCAAGGACCTCGTCGACTCCGAGGGCACGGCGCTGCTCATGATCACCCACGACCTCGGCGTGGTCGCCGGGATCTGCGACGAGGTGAACGTGCTCTACTCCGGCCGCGTGGTCGAGTCGGCGCCGGTGCGCGACCTGTTCGCCCGGCCCACGCACCCCTACACGGTGGGGCTGCTCGGGTCGATCCCGCGGCTCGACCTGGGCACCCACGAACCGCTGACGCCGATCAGGGGCTCGATCGCGGACGTGATCCGCTGGAAGGACGGCTGCGCGTTCGCGCCCCGCTGCGACCGCGTCGCGCCCGCCTGCGTCGAGGGCGAGCCCGCCCTGGTGGGCGCGCCGCACGCCCACCGCTGCGTCATGGCAGAGGAGATCGCATGAGCACCGAACCGCAGGCTCCCGAGGACGCCGAGCCGCAGGTCCCCGACGAGCCGGCCCCGGCCGCCGAGCCGCTGCTGGAGGTCGAGGACCTCGAAGTCCACTTCCCGATCCGGCGCGGCATCGTCGTCGAACGCGTCGTCGGGCACGTCCGCGCGGTCGACGGCGTCGGCCTCAGCGTCGACGCGGGCGGCACCTACGGCCTGGTCGGCGAGTCCGGTTGCGGCAAGACCACCTTCGGCAGGGCCGTGCTGCGCCTGGAGGAGCCGACCGCCGGCCGCGTCCGGCTCGGCGGCGACGAGGTCACCGCCCTCAAGGGCGAGCGGCTGCGGCGGTTCCGCTCGCGGATGCAGATGGTCTTCCAGGACCCGCTCGGCTCGCTCAACCCCAGGCACAATGTGGACATGCTGCTCGCGGAGCCGTTGAAGGTCCACGGGATCGGCTCGAAGGAGGAGCGGCGCAAGCTCGCGGTCGAGACCCTCGACGCGGTGGGCCTGCCCAAGTCGGTCATGGAGCGCTACCCGCACGAGTTCTCCGGCGGGCAGCGCCAGCGGCTCGGGATCGCGCGGGCGCTCATGCTGCGCCCGGACCTGATCGTGTGCGACGAGCCGGTCAGCGCCCTGGACGTGTCGATCCAGGCGCAGGTGATGAACCTGCTCGAAGAGCTCCAGGGCGAGTTCGGGCTGACCTACCTGGTGATCGCCCACGACCTCGCGGTCGTGCGCCACCTCTCGGACCGGGTCGGGGTCATGTACCTCGGCAAGCTCGTCGAGGAGGCCGACTCCGAGGCGATCTACGAGAACCCGCGCCACCCGTACACGAAGGCCCTGCTCTCAGCGGTGCCCCAACCGAACCCGGAGATCGAGGCGACCCGCGAGCGGATCATCCTCAAAGGAGACCTGCCGAGCCCGGCGAACCCGCCGAGCGGCTGCCGCTTCCGCACGCGGTGCCCGTGGGCAGAGGACGTCTGCGCCGAGGTCGAACCCGAATGGCGCGAGACCGCCGCCGGCCACAAGGTCGCCTGCCACTTCGACCTGTGACGGACGAAGGCGCGGACGGCATCTGCCGTCCGCGCCTTCGCATCGCGATCACCCACCGAGCCGGACGAGACGGCGGCCCGCCCGCCGTGCAGTCAGCTGAACGCACGGCATGAACGTTGGTCATCAACTGTCACAATGGCGGCATGGAGACTTTCACCGCCCCGGACGAGTTGAGCCGCGGCATGCGCCGCAACGGCGTCATGATCTGCGCCTTCTTCGGCCTCGGCTGGTACATCGGCGGCGCCGGGATCATCGAAGGACCCGCCTACTGGGTCGGGTTCGCTCTGGCGGCCGCGGTGAGCATCGGGCTCGCGGTCGCGACCGGGAAGGTCGAGTCGGGCCGCGGGCGCCCCCGGGAGCTGCCGAAGGACTGGGGCCGCCGGTACGGCATCTGGATCGCCTTCGAGGTCGTGCTCATCGTCGCCGCGGTCTTCCTCTACGGCGCATTGGACCTCGTCGACTTCCTGCCGGGGACGATCGCGGTCATCGTCGGCTCCCACTTCCTCCCGCTGGCGCGGGCCTTCGACGAGCCGATGTACAAGTGGACCGGCTACGCGATGATCCTCGCCGGCGCGGCCGGGATCGCCGCGGGCGCCGGCGGCGTCGCGATCGGGGGAGCGGTGGCCGGCTTCGGCAGCGCCGTGGTCCTGTGGGCCACCGGCTTCGCGGTCCTCAAGCGCGGCTGAGCCGGTCGAGCCGCACCTCGCCGCCCTGCACCACGAGCTTCAGGTTCTTCTCGGGTTCGGTGAGCACCCCGATGTCGGCGAGCGGGTCGCCGTCCACCACCAGGAGATCGGCCCTGGCCCCGGGAACGACCTGGCCGATGCGCCCCTCCTCGCCGAGCAGGCGCGCCGCGGTGACCGTGGCCGAGCGGATCACGTCGGCCGCCGGGATGACCGCGCCCCGGATCGCGAACTCCTCCAACTGGTGCCGGCGCATCCCGCCGAGCAGGTCCGAGCCGTAGCAGAGGTTCACCCCGGCCTCGTGCGCCCGTTCCAGCGCCTGGAGCCCGGCGTCGAGCACCATGCCGTTCTTGGCGAGGCTCTCCGCGGGAAGCCCGTACTCGGCGCCCTCGACGGCCATCCGCTGATACGTCACCAAGGTGGGCACCAGGAACGCGTCGTGCTCCAGGAACAGCTCCACACTGGACTCATCGAGCAGGTTCCCGTGTTCGATCGACCGCACGCCCGCCTTCAGGCCCCGGTTGATCGCCCGCGCGGTGTAGGCGTGCCCGGCGACGTACCGGTTCGCCGCCTCCGCCTCTTCGACGATGGCGCGGATCTCCGCGATCGAGAACTGGGTCGAGTCGACCCGGTCGGTCGGCGAGGCGACGCCGCCCGACAGCATGATCTTGACGTGGAACGCGCCGGTGCGCAGTTGCTCCCTGGCCGCCTTGCGGACCCCGTCCACGCCGTCGCACACGACCCCGAGGCCGGGACAGCACTGGTGGTCGTCGCTGACGCTGCGCCCGCGCGGGCGCATGTCCACGTGCCCGCCGGTCTGCGAGAGCGCCTTGCCGCCGAAGAACACCCGCGGGCCCTCGATGAGGCCCTCGGCCGCCGCGTCGGCGATCCCGAAGTCGGCGCCGCCGGGGTCGCGCACCGTGGTGAACCCGCGGTCGAGCATCGCGCGCAGCTCGATCGCGGCCTTCACCGCGACGTACGCGGGCGACTCGTCGGCGATCCGGCCGAGGTCGGCGCTGTGCGCGTTGACGTGCACATGGCAGTCCACGAGCCCCGGCATGAGCGTCTTCCCGGCGAGGTCGACCACGGGAGCGCCCTCGGGCGCCGCGACATCGGGCCCGACCTCGGCGATCTCCCCGTCCCGCACGAGCACCCTCTGGTCCGCGACGAGTGCGCCGGCGACGGGGTCGAGCACGTTGGCGCGGTCGAACAGCAAGGTCATCGGCGTCTCCAGACGGTTCGCGGAAGCGGCGCGGCTCGTTCCTAGCCGCACGGCAAGTTCTCCGTATCAATATGCCCGACCGTCCTCGCTTGGCGCGCGGTGCCCCCGTTGCCGAAGGTGAACGGAGATGCCCGTGCGCTTCATTCGTGCGATGATTCCCCGTCCACCGGGTCGTCTGCACTGGTGACCCTCGAACGCCGCACCCAAGGAGCGACCATGTCCTACCCCGAGCCGAAGTACTTCGGCGAGACCGGCGAGGTGAACGCGCACTTCCGCCCCGCCGCGCACCCCGCCGAGCTGGTGTTCGCCAACGGCGGCTCAGCCGACTACCTCGCCACCGGCGCCTCCACCGACGGCAGGTTCGGCCTCTACCAATGGAACATGAGCGCGCGCCGCTCCGGGCCCGACCCGCACTTCCACAAGACCATCTCCGAGTCGTTCTACATCCTCTCGGGGACCGTGCGGATCTACAACGGCGTCAAGTGGATCGACACTGAGCCGGGCGACTTCGTGCACGTGCCCGAAGGCGGCGTGCACGGTTTCCGCAACGAGAGCGGCGAACCGGCCTCGATGCTCCTGCTGTTCGCCCCCGGCGCGCCGCGCGAGGCCTACTTCGAGGGCCTGGCGAGCCTCGGCGACATGACCGAGGCCGAACGCAAGGCCTTCTTCATCGAGCACGACAACTACTGGATCGAGGACTGACCGGTCCGACTCAGGGGATGAGGATCGCGTACTCGCGCAGGTGCCTCTCGAACCCCGGGGCCACCTCGACCTCCAGGATCACCTCGTCGAGGCTCTGGAAGGGGCCCAGGCGCTCGACGCGCTCGACCACCCGCGCCGCGGTCGCCTCGGTGAAGCCCGGCAGGTCGCGCAGTACCGCCGCGGGCGCGTGGTTGAGGTCGACCAGGCCGCCGTCGTCGAGGCGCCGCGGCTGATCGGGACGGCCGATGCCGTTGCGCTTGGCGAGGGACGGGTCCGCCTCGGCCAGCCGCCTCGCGTCCTCGCGCAACTGGCGCTCGCGCTCCAGGGCGGGCGCGACCCAGTCGCCGGCGGAGGGCGCGGTCGTCTTGGCGGCCGGCGTGCGCGTCCGCTCCTGCCGCGGGCCCTGCACCCACACGTACTTGCGGATCGCGAACAGGTGGGCACTGGCGCCGATCGTGGTGGCGAGCATCGCGAGGACCTCGGTCGGGAAGACCCAGGCCGGCGCCGTCGCCAACTCGAACGAGGTGAGCAGCAGGAAGAACGCGCCGAGCGCGACCGAGTAGAGGACGAGCGGCACCAGCGTCACCGCGCTCGCGCGCCGTCCGACCGCGAGGCCGAAGGCGAGCGGCGCCCCCAGCATCGGCAGCAGGAGCGGCAGCAGCGCCCAGACGATCGTGCCCGCCGTCCGCGCGGCGCCGCCGCCCGTTCGCGGCGGGTGGGCGGGCGCGGGGCTGTACGGCGAGGCGGGCATGTGCCGAGGATAGCGGCCCGCCGCCCGACCGGGACCGCCCGTGAACGCGGCGAAGGCCGGACGGTTCGCCGTCCGGCCTTCGTTCGTCTCGCTAGAGGTTCTCGACGACCTCGCGCATGAGGCGGGCGGTCTCGCTGGGGGTCTTGCCGACTTTGACGCCGGCGGCCTCCAGGGCCTCCTTCTTCGACTCGGCGGTGCCGGCCGAACCGGAGATGATGGCGCCGGCGTGGCCCATCGTCTTGCCCTCCGGCGCGGTGAAGCCCGCGATGTAGCCGACCACGGGCTTGGTCACGTGCTCCTTGATGTACGCGGCGGCCCGCTCCTCGGCGTCGCCGCCGATCTCGCCGATCATGACGATCGCCTTGGTCTCCGGGTCCTCCTCGAAGGCCTTGAGGCAGTCGATGTGGGTGGTCCCGATGACCGGGTCGCCGCCGATGCCGACGGAGGTCGAGAAGCCGATGTCGCGCAGCTCGTACATGAGCTGGTAGGTCAGCGTGCCCGACTTGGAGACCAGGCCGATGGGGCCGGCGCCGGTGATGTCGGCGGGGGTGATGCCCGCGTTCGACTTGCCGGGGCTGGCGATCCCGGGGCAGTTGGGCCCGACGATGCGGGTCTTGCCGCCCTTGGACTCGGCGTGGTTCCAGAAGGTCACCGAGTCGTGCACCGGGATGCCCTCGGTGATGACGATGACCAGTTCGATCTCGGCGTCGATCGCCTCGATGACGGCGGCCTTGGAGAAGGCCGGGGGTACGAACACGACCGAGGCGTTCGCGCCGGTCTCACTGATGGCCTCCTGCACGGAGGCGAACACCGGGAGGCTCACGCCGTCGACGTCGACCTTGGTGCCGGCCTTGCGCGGGTTGACGCCGCCGACGATCTCGGTGCCGGCCTTGAGCATGCGGCGGGTGTGCTTCATGCCCTCGGAGCCGGTCATGCCCTGGACGATGACCTTGGAGTTCTCGTTGAGGAAGATCGCCATGGACTTAAGCCCCCTGGTTCGCGAGTTCGGCGGCCTTGTCGGCCGCGGCGTCCATGGTCTCGACCACGGTGATGAGCGGGTGGTTCGCGTCGGCGAGGATCTTGCGACCGGCCTCGGCGTTGTTGCCGTCGATGCGGGCGACCAGCGGCTTGGTGACGTCCTCGCCGCGGTCGGCGAGGGTCTGGAGGGCGCCGAGGATGCCGCGGGCGACCTCGTCGCAGGCGGTGATGCCGCCGAAGATGTTCACGAACACGCTCTTGACCTGCGGGTCCGACAGGACCACTTCGAGGCCGTTCGCCATGACCGCGGCCGAGGCGCCGCCGCCGATGTCGAGGAAGTTCGCGGGCTTGACGCCGCCGTGGCCCTCGCCGGCGTAGGACACGACGTCGAGGGTGGACATGACCAGCCCCGCGCCGTTGCCGATGATGCCGACCGAGCCGTCGAGCTTGACGTAGTTCAGGCCGGACTCGGTGGCGCGCCGCTCCAGCGGGTCGACGGCCGACTTGTCCTCGAACTCGGCGTTCTCGGGGTGGCGGAAGGAGGCGTTCTCGTCGAGCGTGACCTTCGCGTCGAGCGCGAGGACCCGGCCCTCGGGGGTGCGCACGAGGGGGTTGACCTCGACGAGCGTGGCGTCTTCGGCCACGAACGCGCCCCAGAGCTTGACGAACACGTCGACGAGCTGGTCGCGCAGGTCCTCGGGGAACCCGGCCTTGTCGAAGATGGAGTTCGCGATCTCCGGGGTGACGCCGACGCCGGCGTCGATCGGGAGCTTCACGACCTTCTCGGGGTCGGTGTGGGCGACCTCTTCGATCTCCATGCCGCCGGCGACCGAGGCGATGCACAGGAAGGTGCGGTTCGCGCGGTCGAGGAGGTAGGAGAAGTAGTACTCGGAGTCGATGTCGGCGGTGACCGTCAGCATGACCTTCTCGACGGTGTGGCCCTTGATGTCCATGCCGAGGATGTTCGTGGCGTGGGTCTCGACCTCGGCGACGGAGTCGGCGAGTTTGACGCCGCCCGCCTTGCCTCGACCGCCGACCTTCACCTGCGCTTTGACGACCACCCGGTCACCGAGGCGCTCGGCGAGCTCCACGGCCTCCTGCGGGGTGGTGGCGACGCCGCCGTCCAGCACCGGCACGCTGTGCCGGGCGAACAGTGCGCGGCCCTGGTATTCGTACAGATCCACTGTAGAGTCCGCTCCACTAGCTAGTCTTCTGTGACCGGGTCGGCCTGGGCCTCCGCCCAGGGGCCCGGTGCGGGCCGCGGTCTCGGCGAACCGGGGCCGGTGGGCGGGGAACAGGCACAGGTGCCCGTTATCGCAGGGTAACGCGCGGCGAGCCGCCGGAGCGTACGGCGGGCGGCCGGTGTGACGAGTCAGGCTTGCGCGGCGCGGCGCAGGGCGCCGGCTGGGGATTCACGATGCGGCGGCGAAGAAGTGAGCGGAACGGGCCCGGGCCTGGCGCACCCGCGGTCGGGCGTGTCGCGGCAGAGGCGCCCCCGGTTCGATAATGACTCGGGGGTGCGACATCGGGGCGGGGACGAGTTCGGCCGTTGTGACTCGGGGCGGCTCGGAATTGCGCGGAGCACCGGGGAAAGAGGCGGGGACCGGACGCACCCCTCAGGCGTCCGGTCCCCTTAGCGGGAACCAAGCCCACCCCTCAATGGCTTGATTCCCTTAGGCACGATGCCCTATCGCCACCCCTCAATCGACAGGGCATCGGCAGTTTGTGGCATGGCTCTAGCGCGTTCCCTGATCGGGGCGAGGCCCTGATGCGTGTGCTCGAACCATTGCGGTGCGGTCTTTCGACTCGCGGCCGATGCGTCTTCCGCGTTTTCCTTCTGCGTCCGACACTTATAAGAACGAGGCCCGCCGAGCGCGGTTACGGTCGCCGTTGCGGTTTTCTCGAAAAAACTTTGAGCCGGGTCGTTCGCCCAGGTCGCGGCCTATCTCAGACGGCCGCGGGGCGTCCCTGATCGGGTGAGGCGACGTGTTCGCGGACCCATTCGGCGATCACCTGGGTCGAGGCCCCGGGGCCGAATATCTCGGCCACTCCGGCCTCGCGCAGCTGCGCGGCGTCCTCGTCGGGAATGATGCCGCCGCCGAAGACGACGATGTCGCGCGCGTCGGCCTCGTCGAGTAGTCGCAGCACGCGCGGGAACAGCGTCATATGGGCGCCGGAGAGGATGCTCAGTCCGATCGCGTCGGCGTCCTCGGCGATCGCGGTCGCCACGACCTGCTCGGGGGAGTTGTGGAGGCCGGTGTAGACCACTTCCATGCCCGCGTCGCGCAGGGCCCGCGCCACGACCTTCGCGCCGCGGTCGTGCCCGTCGAGCCCGACCTTCGCCACGACCACCCGGATCGGTGCGCCACTTGCAGACATCGATGTACCTCCTCGTACGGAGACCGCGGCGTTCACGGCGCTTTTGGCGAACCGTGGACGCCGCGGCCGTTGCATACGAGTGAGCTTAGTCGCGACCGGCGGGAGCCGGTAGGCCTAACGGCCGTAGGGGCCCTGCGGGGGCTGCTGCCCCTGCTGGGGGTAGCCGGGCGGCGGGGGCGGGTAGCCGCCGGGCTGTCCCTGCTGGCCGTACGGCTGCTGTCCCTGCTGCGGGTAGCCGGCCTGCTGCGGGTATCCGGGCCCGGCGGGCGTGCCCTTGATGTACGCCTTGGACGCGTCGTCCTTGATGTAGATGAAGGACGCGTAGCCGTAGGCGCCGGCGAGCAGGATGCTCTGGACGAGGCTGATCACGCCCAGCCCGCCGAACACCGCGATGGTGTTGAAGGAGCTGAACAGGCCGAGCACGGCGCTGCCCGCGGCGATCATCATGAGGATGATGCCGGTGAGGCGGAGGCCGTTCGAGGTGATCTGGCCCCGCGGCAGCGCGTAGCCGTACCAGCCCAGCGCGAGCGCGAACAGGATGCTCAGCGGGGCGGTGACGATGGCGAAGCCGCCGAGCACCGCCAGGACGATGATGCTGGTGAGCAGGCCGATGCCGGAGCCGACGATCGCCATGAGCCCGATGCGCTTGACGCCTTCGGGGGCCTCGCCGGCCGCCGGGGCCGTCTGCGGCTGCGGGTATCCCGGCTGCTGTTGCTGCGGGGGCGGCGGGTAGCCGCCGGGCTGGCCCTGCTGCGGGCCGGGCTGGCCGTACGGCTGCTGCGGCCCGGGGCTCTGCGGGGTCGGTCCGAGCGGGCCCTGCGGGGGCTGCGAGGCCTGCTGGCCCGTGGGCTGGAAGCCGGTCTGCGAGCCGCTCTGCTGGGGCATGACGGTGGTCTCGGCGAACGCGGCGGCGGGCGGTTCGGCCGGGCCGGTCGGGTTGCCGAGCGGCGAGGCCGGGGGCGGGGGCGTCGTCGGCGCGGGCGGGACGGCGCCGCGCTGGATCTTCATGGTGCGGTCGAGGTTGTCCTCGTCGCCCGGTCCGGCGGCGGGCGCGGCGGGACCGGGCGCGCCGGCGCCGGGCGCACCGCCGGGCTTGAGCTTGAAGGTGCCGCCGTCCTCGTCGTCTGGTCGGTCGTTCTCAGGGGGAGTCATTGCATCCACGCTCCATGCCGGATCAGGTCGTGACTTCTCTCGCACTCACCTTAGCTTCCGCATGCCGCAACCGGGGGAAGCCGTCCCTCGTTCAGCGCGAACGCCAGGGGCGCAAGGGTTTCGAGTGGCGCCCGCATCGGCCGGGGCCGTACTCCCGCAAGCGGTGTCAGGCGAGGTGCTTGACGAGGACGCCGCGGTGGGTCGGCTTGGCCGCGTCGAAGCGCTCCTGGCCGGTGGGGGTGAGCATGAGGAAGTTCGCGCGGCGGTCGAACTCGCACGCGGCCCGGGTCACGAGCCCGGCCTTCTCCAGGCGGGTGACGGTGCGGGAGAGGGCGCTCTGGCTGAGGTACATCTCGGCCTCGATGTCCTTCATCTTGGCCTGGCCGCCGCCTTCGCCGCAGCACCGGGACAGGATCTGGAGCACCTCGAACTCGCTCAGTCCCAGGCCGTGCCGGGCCTGGAGCTCGTTCTCCAGCTCGCACGAGGCGGCGTGGTACACGCGCAGTGTCTCTGACCACTTGACGCACACGTCTTCGCCCGATGCAGCCTCCATGACCAGGAGATTACCATGTCAAGGCATTTAATGTCCATGCATTTGATGTGTTGACATCCAATGCACGCGCATGTAAATTCGTGCCCATGACGATCACCGCCACAAAACCCCTGGACAACAGCAATTCGAACCCCGTCGATGCGCCCGCACACGCCCCGTCCCGATGGGGACCGCGGCTCTGGGCCGTCCTCTTCGTCGCCGGCCTCGCGATGTTCCTCGACGCCCTCGACGTCTCCATGGTCGGCGTCGCGCTCCCCTCCATCGGCGCCGAGCTCGGCCTGGAGACCGCCTCGCTCCAATGGATCGTCAACGGCTACATCCTCGGCTACGGCGGCCTGCTCCTCCTGGGCGGACGCATGGCCGACCTGCTGGGACGGCGCCGGGTGTTCCTCGCCGCGCTCGTCGTCTTCGGCGCCGCCTCGCTCATCGGCGGCATGGTCGACAGCGAGGCCCTGCTCATCGCCTCGCGCATCGTCAAGGGCGTCGCCGCCGCCTTCACCGCCCCGGCGGCCCTGTCGATCATCACGACGACCTTCAAAGAGGGCCACGACCGCAACAAGGCCCTGTCGATCTTCGCCGTCTTCGGCGCCACCGGCTACGCCTCCGGGCTCATCGCCTCAGGGCTGCTCACCAGCATCGACTGGCGCCTGACCTTCTACGCGCCGGTCGCCGTGGTCGCCGTCGTCCTCGTCGCCGCGTTCATCGTGGTGCCCCGCACCGCCGAGAACGAGCGCGGCGGCATCGACTTCGCCGGCTCGGCCACCCTCACCGGCGGGATGCTCGCCGCCGTCTACACCATCGTCACCGTCCCCGAGACCGGTTTCACGCCGCTGGTCACCGCCACCGCCGTCGCCGCGGTGGCCCTCCTCGCGGCGTTCTTCGTCATCGAGAAGCGCATCGCCCACCCGCTGGTGCGCCTGAGCATCTTCAAGGTCAAGTCGATCGTGCGGGCCAACCTGGCCGCGCTGGCGATCTTCGGCTCCTACATCAGCTTCCAGACCATCGTGTCCCTCTACCTCCAGAACACGCTCCGGTGGGAGCCGCTCACCATGGCGCTCGCGCTGGCCCCGGCCGGAATCCTCGTGGCGTTCCTGTCGCCGTTCGCCGGGCGCCTGATCGACCGCTACGGCACCAAGCCGATGATCATCGCCTCGATGGCGGCGTTCGTACTCGGCTACGTGTGGTTCATCGTGCGCGGCGGCAGCGCCGAGCCGAACTACCTCGCCGACTACCTGCCGGCGTTCCTGCTGCTGGGCCTCGGCTTCGCGATCGGCTTCTCCTCGGTCATGGTCCAGGCCACCGAGGGCATCGCCGACGACGAGCAGGGCCTGGCCTCGGGGCTCGTGCAGACCTCCGGGCAGATCGGCGGCGCGGTCGTCCTCGCCGTCGTCACCGGGCTGATCACCGGCGGCGCGGCCACCGGCATCGCCCAGTACCGGCCCGGCCTCTACATGGTCACCGCCGTCGCCCTGATCGGCCTGGCCGCCAGCGCGACCGCCCTGTTCGGCCGCCGCGCCGAGGACACCGTCGAGGCCGCATAACCCCACTCCTGCGCACCGCGGACCGGGCCGCCGTCCCATGACGGCGGCCCGGTCCGTTCAATCCACCGCGAGTGCGGCCGTCGGCGGTCCGGCCAGTGCGCGCCGGGTCGGGACCGCGGTCGCCGTCCATGCGAGGAGCACGGCGACGCCCGCGGCGGCCGGGATGACCCACAGCGGGCCGTGGGGCCACGGCTCGCCGAGGAACCCGAGGCCGAGCGCGGCCATCGGCAGGACCGAGAACGCGAGCCCGGCGCCGACGGCGATGGCGGCGGTGACGAGCGCTTCGCGGGTGACCATGGCCCGCACCTGGCGCGGCGTGGCGCCGACCGCGCGCAGCGAGGCGAACTCGGCCCGCCGCCGCGAGGTGGCCGCGACCAGGCCGTTGGCCGTCCCGAGGAGTACGTAGCCGGTCATGGCGAGGGTCGCCATGAGGCTGATCCACTGGTCGGGCGTCATGCCCTCGGGCGCCTGCGGGACCGCCGCGCCCGTGCCCACCGCCAGGCCCGGCACGCCCGCGGCCCATGCGGCCACGGCCTCGGGGTCGCCGGTGACGAGCGCGGCGTCGTAGAAGCGCGGCGCGTCGAGGAGGTCGGCGGCGAGGACGACCGTCCCGAAGCCGAAACCGCGCTCGTAGGTCGCGGCGATCCTCGGGCTGACTTCAGTGCCGTCGGCGAGGACGAGGTCGATCGCGTCGCCGATGCCGACGCCCCACAGCCGTGCGGCGGCCGAGGCGACGGCGACCGTCTCGCCGCGCAGTTCGGCGAGGTCGCCTTCGACTTGCCCGAGGTCGGCGACCTGTTCGATGCCCGGCGTGAACGCCAGGGCGGCGAAGGACTCGACGCCGCCCGCGTCGTCGGTGAGCCGGGCGACCATCGTGTCCGCGACGCCGACGGCGGCCTCCACGCCCGGCTCGGCGCCGAGTGCGGCCAGGTCGGCGGCGGCCACGGGCCCGGTGACCGTGGCGTCGGCGACCGCGCCCGCCTCGATCTCGGCGGCGGTCACCTCCACGAACGTGGTCTGCGAGAACACCTGCGTCACGGTCAGGCCCACGGCCAGGGCGAGGACGGCGACGGCCCCGGCGGTGCGGCGCGCGAACGCGCGGCTGTTCTTGACCGCCAGCCAGACCGGCGCGGGCGTCCGGTCGTCCAGGCGCTTCGCCGCCCGCCGCGTGAGGGCGCCGACGAGGAGCGGCCCGGCCATCGCGAAGCCGATGACGGCCACGATGGTGGCGGTGACGGCGGAGATGAACGCGGTCTCGCCGGGGACGGCGAGCGGCACGAGCGACTGCGCCGCGGCCGCCAGCAGCAGGAGGACGCCGACGACGGTGCGGACGCGCCCGGGCGCCTTCGGCTCCACGCGCGCCTCGGCGACCGCGGCGGTCGCCGGCAGGCGCGAGGTCCGCATGGCCGCGCCGCGCGCGGCCAACTGCACGGTGAGCAGCATGGCGGCCGCGACGATCAACGCGCTGATCGGCGTGCGCGCCAGAGGGAGCCCTTCGGGGAGCATCCCGCTCTCGGCGAGGAAGCCGGTGAAGGCCCCGGCGAGCGCGTACCCGGCGGCGATGCCGGGCACGAGCGCGATCGCGGCGGCGGCGCTGGCCTGGGCGGCGATGAGGCGCCGCACCTGGCGCGGGGTCGCGCCGACCGCGCGCAGGAGTGCGAGGTCGCGGCGCTGGTTCGCGACGGCGACGCCGAGCGCCCCGGCGGTGATGAACCCGACGAGGAGCACGATGGTGCCGGCCATCGAGATCGCCATGGCGACCAGGTCGGCGTCGGCGGCCGCGTCGCCGAGGCGTTCGACCGCGCCGCGCGCCTCGCCGGTGGTGACCTCCAGGTCCGGCAGCGCCTCGCGCAGTCCGTCGGCGACCGCGCCGATGTCGGCGCCGGTCTCGGTGCGGACGGCGATGAGGTCCGCCTCGTGCTCCTCCAGGCCCGCGAGGGCCCGAGCGGTGGCGGCGTCGGCGTGGATTCCGGGTGCGTCGGTCAGGCCCACGACGACCAGATCGGCCGCACCGGTGGGCGAGGTGACGGCGACGCTGTCGCCGACTGCCAGTCCCGCTTCGGCCGCGGTCGCGGCGTCGAGCACGATCTCGCCGGGGCCCGGCTCGCGGCCGTCCACGGTCGCGCCGGTGAGCGCGGCGGTGTCCCAACCGTGCCCCTCGACCGTTCCCGCAACCGCGCTCTCGGTCGCCATCCGCACGGTGAACGCGATGTCGGCGGCAGCCGCCTCCACCCCCGGCACGGCCTCGACGGCCGCGACGAGTCCCGCGTCGATCGTCTCCCGTTCGGGCAGCCGCAGGTCGATGTCCTCGACCACCGGATACGTCTGCGAGGCCGCGACCAGCACTTCGGCCCCGTCGAGCCGCTCGGGCCCGATGTGCGAGGTGAGCCCGGTCTCGGCGAGGACCGCCGCGACGGTGACCATCGCGGCCCCGCCGGCGACGGCGAGGCCGACCGCGACGAGCCCGGGCAGCCGGTGTCGGGCCATGTGCAGCGACGGGCCGGCCATGCCGAGCCGGCCCGACCGCAGGCGTGCGGCCATTCAGCGCCGCCCGAGGGCCGTCAGGCGCCGAGCGAGCTCGTCCGCGTCCGGATTCGGCAGGTAGGAGTCGATGCGGCCGTCGGCGACGACGCACGCGGCGTGCGCGTGGGCCGCGGCGGCCGGGTCGTGCGTGACCATGACGACCGTCTGCTCCCACTCGTCCACCAGCTCGCGCAGCAGGGCGAGCACCTCGGCGGCCGTGTCGAGGTCGAGGGCGCCGGTCGGCTCGTCGGCGAAGACCACGTCGGGCCGGGCCGCGAGCGACCGCGCGATGGCCGCGCGCTGCTGCTGCCCGCCCGACAGCTCCCCGGGCCTGCGGTCGAGCAGGTCCGCGAGGCCGACGCGCGCCACGAGATGGCGCAGCCAGTTCCCGTCGGCGGCCGCCCCCGACAGGCGCAGCGGCAGCGTCAGGTTCTCCTCCACCGTCAGCGACGGCAGCAGGTTGTACGACTGGAACACGAACCCGATCCGCCTGCGCCGCAGCAGGGTCCGCTTCGTCTCGCTCAGGCCCGACAGGCGCTGGCCGCCGACGCGGACCTCGCCGCCGGTCGGGTCGTCGAGCCCGGCCGCGCAGTGCAGGAGCGTGGACTTGCCCGAACCCGACGGGCCCATGACCGCCAGGAACGTGCCCCGCTGGACCTCCAGCGAGACGCGGTCGAGGACGGTGTGCTCGCCGTCGTACGTCTTCGTCACGTCGCGCATGAGCAGCGCCGGGGGCCGGGCCGTGTCGGTGCGCAGCTCCCCGCGAGGGGTGGTGAGGGTCTTCATCGGCGCTTCCCCGCGACCGCCCGGACGATGAGCGCGATGCCGCTGAAGGCGGCCATGGCGCCGAACGGGATCGCCAGGAGCGCCAGCCCGATGAGCTGGAGGCCGAAGTTGAAGACCGCCCCGCCGATGAGGCCGATCCACAGCGCGGTGCTGGTGAGCTGGTAGTGGCTGGTCGCGGCCTTCGGCGGCGACGCGGGGGCGTTGATGCGGTACTGGTCGTTCACGGTGTTCCCTCCGTGGGATCGGATGACCATCACGCTATGGCGAAACGCCTTCGCGCCCAATGCAGTCAGCTGGCGAATCCGAGGTGGGGCCAGCCGCAGGCCGGGGGGTACAGGTAGCTGTAGCGACGATCGGCGCCGCCGAGGGTAGGTTTCTGGGGCGACCGCACGGCCACAGCGCCGCCGAGCCGCGGCTCAGGCGCCGCAGGAGCACTGTCGCCGCAGTACAGCGGCACCACGGCCGCGCCGAGACGTCGCAGCCGCACACCACCGGGGGGAGGTCCGCACATGGCGGAGAGCCGATTCACGCGCTGGCGCGCCCGGTTCGACGACCTGCTGCGCCCCGCGGGCGCGCAGACCGAGACCGGGCCGCTCCTGCGCGCGTCCCTGCGCGCCTCCGGGTACGGCGCCGTCGGCGCCGGCTTCGGCATCCTCGCGCTGTACACGCTGCCGCTGCTGGCGCTCACCGGCCTGCTCGCGGTCCTCGGCGTCGGCCGCCCGCTCGTGGGCCCGATGATGCAGTGGGTGCGGGTCGTCGCCGGGCTCGAACGCCGCCGCCTGCGGCGCATGGGCCACGAGGTCGAATCGCCCTACACCGACCCGATCGCCGAACCCGCCCGCACGCTCAGGGAGGTCCGCACCGACCCGAGCGCCCGCCGCGACCTGCTCTGGACCGTCCTGCACGGCACCTGGGGCCTCATCCTCGGCGCGATCCTGCTCCAGATGCCGTTCATCGCCGTCCGCGACGTCACCTACCCCCTGTGGTGGTACTTCCTGCCCGCCTCCGAGCAGCAGATCCTCAACGGCCTGATCACCGCCCAGTCGGCCAACTCCGCGATCCTCGGCTGCGCCACCGGCATCGCCGTGTTCGTGCTGTGGCTCCTGTTCGCCCCCAAGATCCTCGACTTCCAGGCCCGCCCCGGCCTGAACCTCCTCGGCCCCGACCCCGAGGTCGACCTGTCCGAACGCGTCGCCCAGCTCACCGCGACCCGCGCCGCCGCGCTCGACGCCCACGCGGTCGAACTGCGCCGGATCGAACGGGCCCTGCACGACGGGGCCCAGAACCGGCTCGTCGCCGTCGCCGTCCTCATCGGCGCGGCCCGCCGCGAGGTCGAACGCGCCCCCGAGCGGGCCGACGAGATCCTCGAACGCGCCCAGACCACCGTCGAAGGCGCGCTCGCCGAACTGCGCGCCGTCGTCCGCTCGATCCTCCCGCCCGTGCTCGAGGACCGCGGTCTCGCCGGGGCCCTCAGCGCCCTCGCCTCCGACTGCGCCGTCCCCTGCACCGTCGAAGTCGACGTCGAGGGCCGCTGCCCGGCGAGCGTCGAGGCCACCGCCTACTTCGTCGTCGCCGAATCGCTCACCAACGTGGCCAAGCACTCCCGGGCCTCCAGTGCCTCCGTCGAGGTCCGCCGCCGAGGGAATACGCTCGGCGTCGTCGTCACCGACGACGGCCGGGGCGGCGCCGACGCCGCCACCGGCTCCGGACTCGCCGGCATCGGCCGCCGCGTCGAGGCGCTCGACGGCACGGTGAGCGTCACCAGCCCACCCGGTGGGCCGACCGAGATCAGAGTGGAGCTGCCATGCGGATCGTGATCGCCGAGGACGACACCCTCCTGCGCGAGGGCCTCAACCTCGTCCTCCAAGGCGAGGGCTTCGACGTCGTCGCCTCCGTCGGCGGCCCCGAGGCGTTCCTCGCCGCCGTCGAGGAACACCGCCCCGACATCGCGGTCGTGGACGTGCGGATGCCGCCCACCCACACCGACGAGGGCATCAAGGCCGCCGTCGCCGCCCGCCGCAACCTGCCCGGCCTGGCCGTCCTCGTCCTCTCCGCCTACGTCGAGCAGTCCTTCGCGACCGACCTCCTCGCCGACGGCGCCCGCAGCGTCGGCTACCTCCTGAAAGAACGCGTCGGCCGCGTCGACGCGTTCGTCGAGGCCCTGCACCGCGTCGCCACCGGCGGCACCGCCATCGACCCCGAAGTGGTCGCCCAGCTGTTCGCCCAGCGCCGCGCCGACGACCCCGTCGAACGCCTCACCCCGCGCGAGAAGGAAGTCCTCTCCGTCATGGCCGAAGGCCTCGGCAACGCCGCGATCGCGCAGCGGCTCTTCATCACCGAGAACGCCGTCCACAAGCACATCCGCAACATCTTCCTCAAACTCGACCTCAACCCCGGCGACCAGACCGACCGCCGAGTCGCCGCCGTCCTCCACTACCTCGAACGCGCCTGATCCGCACCCGCGCGCCGCGAATCGCGCCGAAACCGCACGTGACGTCCACAATGCTGCGATCCTCGAAAGCCTGAACGGCACGCACCGGCACCGAGGAGGACGTCATGCGCGCGATCTGGGCCGAACTGATCGGCACCTTCTGTCTCGTGTTCTTCGCCGTCGGCGCGGCGGTCTTCGGCATCGAGGCCGGCGCCATCGGCTTCGTCGGCGTCGCCCTCGCCTTCGGCCTCGTGCTCTTCGCGCTCGCCTACGCGCTCGGCCCCATCTCCGGCTGCCACGTCAACCCCGCCGTCACCCTCGGCGCCCTCCTCACCGGGCGCATCAACGCCGGAGCCGCCATCGGCTACTGGATCGCCCAGTTCATCGGCGGCATCGGCGCGGCCGCGGTCCTCAAGTACATGACCACCGGCGGCGGCGCCACCGACCAGACCGGCGCACTCGGCGCCAACGACTACGGCGCCACCGTCGACGTCGGCGGCGCCTTCGTCATCGAGACGCTCCTGACCTTCCTGCTCGTGCTCGTCGTCCTCGCCGTCACCAGCAAGAAAGGCGCGACACCCGCCGCGGGAGCGGCCATCGGCCTCGTGCTCACCGTCATCCACCTCGTCGGACTCCCGCTCACCGGCACCTCCGTCAACCCGGCCCGCTCACTCGGCCCGGCCCTGTTCGCCGGCGGCGCACCGCTGGAGCACCTGTGGCTGTTCATCGTCGCACCGCTCGTCGGCGGCCTCCTCGCCGCCGTCGTCCAACCGCTCCTCTACGGCCGCGAGCACACACCCGTCGAAGAGAACGTCTGAACAGGCGACGGGCAACAGGCAACGGGCCCCGGCCGCTCTGCGGCCGGGGCCCGTTCGCGTCCGAAAGGCTCAGTCGTACAAATGCTCAGTCGTACTGAGGCTCAGTCGTACTCCGGGGCCGCCCACAGCCCCCGCCGCTCAGCCCGCGCGAGCTTCTCCGCCTTGCGCAGCGTGTCCCCGATCGTCAGATCCTGGTGGCGCAGAATATAGGTGAACGCCATGCCCTCGGCGACCGCCAGCACCGCGTAGTTCATCCCGTTCTCCATGACCACATGCGCCAGCAACCGGTCGTACTGGTCGAACATCGGATCACCCGGATCGGTGAACAGATGCACCGTCCGACCCTCCAACTTCTTGCGCGCGTACTCCTTCGCCTCCGCGCCCCAGTCCTCCGCCTCACGGAAACCGCCCGACTCCGGAGCGTTGATCCCCATGATCCGCACCCGGACCTTCTCGCCGTCGATCCTCGCGCGGAACGTGTCGCCGTCGACCACCTCGTAGGCCTCGACCGTCGCGTAGAAGTCGCCCGGACCCTCCATGAACCTGCCTCCTCCAGCCCGCCCCCACAGGCGGGCGACGACCCATCCTCGCATTCGCCCGCCCGTCATGGGAACCGTCCTCCACGTGCCCCCTTGTGACAGACTGGTCGGCGTGGAGCAACGACCGAGACGGCGGCCCGGCCCCGCGCGCAACGCGCAGCGCGACACCGTGCGCATCGACGACTCCGCGAACCCCCTCCCCGCCCAGAGCCGCACCGACACCGCGATCCCCTCTCGCGCCAAGGCCCCCCGCCGCCCCCGGGCCCTGGTCGCCTCCGCGCTGGCGACGACCACGTGGTCCATCGTGGTCGTGTTCACGCCGATCCTCGTGTGCGTCATCCTCGGCTGGTGGCAGGCCGGGCGCGAAGGCTCGGTCGCCACGGTGGTCGCCGCCGCCGGAATCGCGTGGCTCTCGGGCCACGGCGTGCCCGTCGACATCGGACCGATGCACCTGAGCGTCACCCCGCTCGCCTTGACCGCCGTGATCGCCTGGCGCCTCGCGAAGGCCGCCGCCGGGACGACCCGCGCCATCGGCGGCCGCAACGCCGCCGCGGTCCGCGCCGCGGCCGGGCTCGTCACCATCCTCTACACCGGCGCGGTCGCCGGGGCGGCGGCCCTGTGCGGCACCGGACCGTTCAGTGTGGACGTCTTGCCGGCGCTGCTGCACGCCGTGCCGCTCGTCGTCGCCGCGACCGCCTACGGCGCCGCCCGCGAGGCCGGGGTCCTGCCCTGGGACGCGGCCTCCGAGTGGCTGCGCCGCGGCCTGCGCACCGGGTTGACCACCGCCGGCGCGCTCCTGGCCTGCGGCGCCGCCGCGACCGGCGTCGCGTTCGCCGTGCGCGGACCGGTCGTCGCCGACACGCTCGCCGTCTACGGCGACGAGTCCTGGATCGTGGCCCTGCTGAGCCTGCTCTACCTGCCGAACCTCGCGGTGTGGGCCGCCGCGTACCTCGTCGGCCCCGGCTTCGCCGTCGGCGCGGGCACCGCCGTCCAGGCCGAACTCGTCGAGATCGGGCCGCTCCCGGCGTTCCCGGTCTTCGCGGCCGTGCCCTCCGCGCCGCTGCCCGACTACGCGACCCTCCTCATCGGACTGCCGCTGATGCTCGCGGCGGTCTTCGGCGTGGTCCTCACCTACCGCTCCCCGGACCTGCGGGCCCCGCGCGTGACCACCGCGGCGATCCTCGCGGCCGCGACCGCCGCCGCGACCCTGGGGCTGCTCTCCTACCTCTCGGGCGGCGCGGCCGGTCGGCACCTGCTCGCCGACCTGGGGCCCGACCCGCTCGCCGTGGCCGGGATCGGCGCCGTCCAGTTCCTCATCGGCCTCGTTGGCGCCGCGATGATCGCGCGCCTGTTCGCCGTGCACCGCCGGGCCGCCGAGGCCGAGCTCGTGCGCAGAGACACGGTGGTCATCCCCGAACCCGCGCCGAGCCGCGAGGACGCGTTAGGGTTCTGGGCGTGACCACCGCGCCAATCCACGGCTCCGCGGGCGCCGCCGACGCGAGGCTCGTCGTGCTCGTCTCCGGCTCCGGCTCGAACCTCCAGGCCCTGCTCGACGCCTGCGCCGACCCCGCCTACGGGGCCCGGGTCGTCGCCGTCGGCGCCGACCGGAACGGCACCTTCGGCGCCGAGCGCGCCGCGAAGGCGGGCGTGCCGGCCTTCGTGCACCGCGTCAAGGACTACCCGACCCGCGACGCCTGGGACGAGGCCCTCACGCGCACGGTCGCCTCGTACGCGCCGGACCTGATCGTCTCGGCCGGGTTCCTGAAGCTCTGCGGCCCGCGCTTCCTGGGGGCCTTCCCGGGCCGGTACATCAACACCCACAACTCGCTGCTGCCCGCCTTCCCCGGGATGAACGGCCCCGGCGAGGCGCTCGCGGCGGGCGTCAAGCTCGCGGGCGCGACCCTGTTCATCTGCGACTCCGGGGTCGACACCGGGCCGATCGTGGCGCAGTGCGCGGTCCCGGTCGAGGACGACGACACCGTCGAGACGCTGACCGAGCGGATCAAGGAGGCCGAGCGGGCCCAACTGGTCACCGCGGTCGGCCGCATGGTCCGCGACGGCTGGAAGGTCGAAGACCGCCGCGTCCGCCTCGGCTGAGGCCGCCATGCCCCCGCCCTTCCCTCTCGCCTTCGGCGCTCCCCTCGCCGTCAACGCGCTCGAATCCACGACGATGCTCGTCTCTCTCGCCTTGGTGCCCTTGGGCCTCCTCCTCGCCTGGGCGCTCGCTTCGGTGCGCCTGCGGCGCGGCGTGCCTTCGCCGACCGCGTGGCGGCACTCGATCGCCGAGGTCGGGATGGTCGCCGGAACGCTGCCCTGGCTGTTCCTGGTGCTCACCCCGCGCGGCGGCTCGGGCGGGGTCCAGCTCGTCCCGTTCGCCGACCTCGTCGACCTGGCCTCGGCCGATCCCCGCACGATCGTGGAGCAACTGGTCGGCAACCTCCTGCTGTTCTTCCTCGCCGGAGTCTTCGTGCCGCTGCGGTTCAAGGTCGGCCTGTGGGCGGTGTTCCTCGGCGGGGCCGTCGGCGCCTCCCTGGTCGAGACCGCGCAGTTCGCGTTCGGGACCGGACGGGTCGCCTCTGTGGACGACGTGCTGCTCAACGCGGTCGGCGCACTGCTCGGCGCGCTCGCCTCGCGCCATTGGTGGCGATCCTCACCGGCGCTCGCGGCGGAACGGGCCGAAACGGCCGTGTTACGCTCGGCTGGTCGCGACTGGCGAGTGACGTCTTTCGAGGTTTCCCGTGGCACGGACCGGGCAGCTCGTTGTTGAGGGGAGACCTTCTGAGACGTTCGCAGGTGGAGCACCACCAGGGAGCGGCACTGCTGAACCTGTCACTGCGGTCGAACGCCTGGGCCGCAGTCTTACTCGATCAGGAGCAGTGCATTCATGTCCGAGCGGAAGCTCATCAAGCGAGCCCTCATCTCCGTATTCGACAAGACCGGCGTGGTCGAACTCGCGGCGGACCTCCATGCTTCGGGCGTCGCGCTCGTGTCGACCGGCTCGACGGCCGCGCGCATCGCCGAGGCCGGCATCCCCGTGACCAAGGTCGAGGAGCTCACCGGGTTCCCCGAGATCCTCGACGACCGCGTGAAGACCCTGCACCCGAAGGTCCACGCCGGGATGCTCGCCGACGTGCGCCGCGAATCCCACCGCGACCAGCTCGCCGAGCTCGGCATCGAGGCGTTCGATCTGCTCGTGGGCAACCTGTACCCGTTCGCGGCCACGGTCGCCTCGGGCGCGGGTTTCGACGACATCGTCGAGAAGATCGACGTCGGCGGCCCTTCGATGGTGCGCGGCGCGGCGAAGAACCACGCGAACGTCGCCGTGGTCGTCGACCCCGCCGACTACGACCTGGTGCGCGCCGCAGCGGTCGAAGGCACCACCGCGCAGCAGCGCCTTCGCCTGGCCGCCAAGGCCTTCGCGCACCTCGCGACCTACGACGCGGCGGTCGCGACGTGGCTCGCCGAGCAATCCGCGGACGGCGGTCTGAGCGACTTCCAGGCCGTGCCGATGGCGAAGCTCGCGGACCTGCGCTACGGCGAGAACCCGCACCAGGCCGCGGCGGTGTACAGCGCGCCGGGCGCGGCGGGCCTGGCGCAGGCCGAGCAGCTGCACGGCAAGGCGATGAGCTTCAACAACTACACGGACGCGGACGCCGCTTGGCGTGCCGCGCACGACTTCAGCGCGCCCGCGGTCGCGATCATCAAGCACGCCAACCCGTGCGGGATCGCCGTGGGCGCTTCGATCGCCGAGGCACACCGCAAGGCGCACGAGTGCGACCCGCTGAGCGCGTTCGGCGGCGTGATCGCCGCGAACGGCGAGGTGGACGCGGAGGCGGCGGCGCAGATCGCGGAGATCTTCACCGAGGTGGTGGTGGCTCCGGCGTTCACCGACGAGGCGGTCGTGATCCTCTCGGCGAAGAAGAACCTGCGGCTGCTGCGCGCGCCGGAGTGGGTGCCGGCGGGGATCGAGCTCAAGCCGATCTCGGGCGGGGTGCTCGCTCAGAAGCCGGACCGGATCGACGCCGACGGTGACGACCCGGCGAACTGGACGCTCGCGACGGGCACGGCGGCGGACGCCGAGACGCTCGCGGACCTGGTGTTCGCTTGGCGCGCGGTGCGTTCGGTGAAGTCGAACGCGATCCTGTTGGCGCGCGGGGGCGCTTCGGTGGGCGTGGGCATGGGCCAGGTGAACCGGGTCGACTCGGCGAAGCTCGCGGTGGAGCGGGCCGGGGCCGAGCGCGCCCGCGGCGCGGTCGCGTCGTCTGACGCGTTCTTCCCGTTCCCGGACGGGCTGGAGATCCTGGTCGAAGCCGGGGTCAAGGCCGTGGTGCAACCGGGCGGCTCGGTGCGCGACGAGGCCGTGATCGACGCGGCCAAGCGCGCCGGAGTGACGATGTACCTCACGGGAACGCGGCACTTCACACACTGAGGAACGAAGTGTGTGAAGCGGAAGTGCAGCACGCACTGAGGAACGAAGCGAAGAAAGCCGAGGCCTGGAACGGGCCGGCGGCTTGGCCGCCGTGGGACTCTCGCGGGTGAGGCGGGTCGGTCGGCCGACCCGCCTCACCCTTGCGAAGCTGAGAAGACTCTCAGGCGCATACGCCCAGTGCCGGTTGGGCATAGACGAGGAATTCACGATAGATTCTTCTCATGATGCAGATGCTCTGTCCGAAATGTCAGAACCTTATGCACCAGTACGAACGCAACGGCGTCGTCGTGGAGCAGTGTTCCGAGTGCAAAGGCATTTTCCTCGACCGAGGCGAGCTTGAGCACCTGATGAGCGCCGAGGCCGTGTTCCATCGTGGAGCGGCGGTCGCGCCGCCCCCGCCCGCGCCGCCGCGCTACGACGATCGCCGACACGACGACCGCCGCTATGACGACCGGCGCCGCGACGACCACTACGACGATCGCCGCCGCAGCGACGACTACCACTACAAGAAGAAGAAGCGCAAGAGCGTCTTCGAAGAGCTCTTCGACTTCTGACCGCCGTCGGCGGCCCCGCCGCCGACGCGCTCTCCAACCCCCTCGCCCACCCCGAGCGGCCGCCTCACGTCCCCGTCAGCGGGTAGACCTTCGTCGGCGTCCACGGCACGGCCGCCGCCTCGGGGTTGCCCGGGCTCGGGTGCGTGTACAGCGTGAACGAGGCCACCGGGAACTTCGCCTCGAACCCGGACAGCTCGTCGAACGCCCGGTCCAGCGCCTCGCTCGGCACGTTCTGCGCCACGGTGATGTGCGGGTGGTACGGGAAGCTCCGCTCCCGCGCCATCGGGCCGGTCCGGATCGCCGCCTCCAGCCGCTCGCACCCGGCGATGCCGTCCACGACCGCGACGAACACGACCTCGGTGACCGGCCGGAACGACCCCGTCCCCCGCAGGTGCAGGTTGAACGGCCCGAACGCGGCGCTCACCTCGTCGAGGCGCGCCTGCGCCGCCGCCAGGTCGCCCGCGTCGATCTCGGTGGGCCCCAGCAGGGTCAGGTGCGCGGGCACCGTCCCGCCGAACGGGTCGCCGGAGGCGATGCGCGCCTGGTCGAGCACCTCGCGCCACGGCGAGGGCACCGGCACGGCCACGCCGACGACGACGGCCTCACCGGGCCGCGCCGACAAGTCGGACTCGGCCACTAAAGCGCCGCCGGAGGGAAGAAGCCGACCTTCTTGTACGCCTTCGCGAGGGTCCGCGAGGCGACCTGCCTGGCCCTCTCGGCCCCCTGCGCGAGGATCCGGTCCAGCTCGGCCCTGTCGGCCAGGTACTCCTTGGTCCGCCGCGTGATCGGCCCGATCGCCTCGACCACGACCTCGGCCAGGTCGCCCTTGAAGTCCCCGTAGCCCTTCCCGGCGTACTCGGCCTCGAGCTTCGCGACGGTGGTGTCGCCCAGCGCGGCGTAGATGTTCAGCAGGTTCGACACGCCCGGCTTGCGCTCGACGTCGTAGCGCACCTCGGCCTCGGAGTCGGTGACGGCGCTCTTGATCTTCTTGCGGATCTGGCCGGGCTCGTCGAGCAGGTAGACGCACCCGCGCGGGCTCGGCGAGGACTTCGACATCTTCTTCTCGGGCTCGGAGAGGTCCTTGATCGTCGCGGTCTCCTTGACGATCCTCGCCTCGGGCACCTTGAAGGTGCTCCCGTACGTGGTGTTGAACCGGACGGCGAGGTCGCGCGAGAGCTCCAGGTGCTGGCGCTGGTCCTCGCCGACGGGGACCTGCTCGGTCTGGTACAGCAGGATGTCGGCCGCCTGGAGCACCGGGTAGGTGAACAGGCCCACCGTTGTGCGTTCTTGTTTGGCGGACTTGTCCTTGAACTGGGTCATGCGCCCGGCCTCGCCGAAGCCGGTCTCGCAGCCGAGGATCCACGCGAGCATCGGGTGCTCGGGCACCTGCGACTGGACGAACAGCGAGCACTTCTCGGGGTCGAGTCCCAGGGCCAGCAGCTGCGCGGCACTGACACGGGAGCGCTCGTGCAATACCTTTGGCTCGTGATCGACGGTGATCGCGTGGAGGTCGACGACGCAGTAGAAGGCGTCCGCGGTGTCCTGGATCGGCACCCACTGCCGCAGCGCGCCCAGGTAGTTCCCGAGGTGGAACGAGTCCGAGGTGGGCTGGATCCCTGAGAAGGCGCGGGGCTTGCGGTCGGCAGTGGTCATGGACCGATTCTGACATCCGGGCCGAGACGGCGACCACCCGGTATTGCGGCGCCGACGATCGTGATGTTTAATTGTGTTGGATCTTGAGCATTATGTGCTCGCGTATTTTATGGGAGGCGCCATGTTGGCGCAGCAGCGACAGAGCAGGATCGCCGAGCGCGTCCACCGGACCGGGGCGGTCCGCGTGGCCGAACTCGTCGAGGAGTTCGGCGTCTCGGACATGACCATCCGCCGCGACCTGGAGACCCTCGCCGAACGCGGTCTCGTCGCCAAGGTCCACGGCGGCGCGACCGCCGTCGACTTCGGCTCCACGGCCGAACCGGGCTTCGCCGTCAAGCAGGTCCGCCAGGAGGCGGAGAAGCAGGCCATCGCCGACGCCGCCGCGACGCTCGTCGGCCCCGGGCAGGCCATCGCCCTCTCGGCCGGGACCACCACGTGGACCCTCGCCCACCGCCTCACCGACGTCGCCGACCTCACCGTGGTCACCAACTCCGTGCCCGTCGCCGACGTCTTCTACCGCGCCGGCCGCAGCGACCAGACCGTCATCCTCACCGGCGGCGTCCGCACCCCCTCGGATGCCCTCGTCGGCCCCTTCGCCGTCGCCTCGCTCGAACGCGTCAACGTCGACACCGTCTTCCTCGGCGTCCACGGCATGTCCGAACGCGCGGGTTTCACCACCCCCAACCTCCTCGAGGCCGAGACCGTCTCCACCCTCGCCGGCAAGGGCCGGCGCCTCGTGGTCCTCGCCGACCACACCAAGTTCGACGTCGTCGGCATCGCCACCATCGCCGCGCTCGGCGACGCCGACGTCATCGTCACCGACTCCCTCCTCGACGAGGAGGCCCGGCGCGTGCTGGGCGACCATGCCGACCAGGTCGTGCTCGCGCCGGTGCCCGAAACCGGGGCCCGCACCACCACCGAGAAGAGACCATGACCGCCTTCCACACCGAGACCGGCAGCCTCGCCGACGGCCGCCAGGTCATCTACTTCAACTCCAGCCCCGACGCCGGGCGCGCCGGCTTCGCCGACAAGCGCGACCTCGGCGACCGCGTCAGCGCCGGCCAACTGCGCTACGACGTCCTGCGCGACGAATGGGTCGCCGTCTCCGCCGGGCGCAGCTCCCGCCCGACCCTCCCGGTCGCCTGCCCGCTGTGCCCCACCGACGGCGATGAGCTCACCGAGATCCCCGCCCCCGACTACGAGGTCGCCGTCTTCGAGAACCGCTTCCCCAGCTTCGGCGGCTTCGGCGAACCCGGGCCCCTCCCCCCTGCCGATCCCGGTACCGGCATGGCGGTCACCGCCCCCGCCTCAGGACGCTGCGAGGTCGTCTGCTTCTCGGACCAGCATGAGTCCTCCCTCGTGGACCTCAGCCCCGAACGGGTCGAACTCGTCGTCCGCGCCCTCGCCTCGCGCACCGCCGAGCTCTCCGCCCGCGGCGACATCGCCCAGGTCTTCTGCTTCGAGAACCGCGGCGTCGAGATCGGCGTGACCCTCCACCACCCCCACGGCCAGATCTACGGCTACCCCTACGTCACCCCGCAGACCCGCACCCACCTCGCCGCCGCCGCCCGCCACAAGCGGGCCACCGGCCGCGACCTGTTCGACGACATCATCGAGGCCGAGCGCCGCGGCCCCCGCGTCATCGCCGAGAACGACCACTGGATCGCCTTCACCCCCTTCGCTGCCCGCTGGCCCTTCGAGGTCCACCTCTACCCGCTCCAGCGCTTCGCCGACCTCGCCGAACTCACCGACGAGTCGATCGCCGCGTTCGCCCCGCTCTACCTCGACGTGCTGAAACGCTGCGACGTCGCCTTCCCGGGCGAGGCCATGCCGTACATGGCAGGCTGGCACCAGGCCCCCGTCGGCGAAGGACGCGAACTGGGGCGCCTGCGCCTGGAGGTCGTCTCGATCCGCCGCGGCGCGGGCAAGGTCAAGTTCCTGGCCTCCTCGGAGTCGGTCATGGGCGGATTCGTCAACGACCTCGGCCCCGAGACGGCCGCTGAGATCCTGAAGGAAGCACTGTGAAGTACCTCGTCACCGGCGGCGCCGGCTACATCGGATCGATCGTCGCCACGATGCTGCTCGAAGAAGGGCACGAGGTCGTCGTCCTCGACGACTGCTCGACCGGCGCCGCCGACCGCGTCCCCGCCGGAGCGACCCTCGTCCGCCGGCCCGTCCAAGAGGTCGCCGAGGTCCTCGACGGCACCTTCGACGGGGTGCTCCACTTCGCCGGGCTCATCGCCGCGGGCGAGTCCATGGAGAAGCCCGGCATCTACTGGGAGGCCAACACCACCGGCACCTTCGCCCTCCTCACCGCTATGCGCGCCGCCGGGGTCGGCACCCTCGTGTTCTCCTCCACCGCCGCCGTCTACGGCAACCCCACCGAGGTCCCCATCCGCGAGGACGCCGTCAAGGACCCCACCTCCACCTACGGCGCGACCAAGCTCGCCAGCGACATGGCCATCGCCTCGGCCGTTACCGCCCACGGCCTCGCCGCGGTCTCCCTGCGCTACTTCAACGTCGTCGGCGCCTACAAGGACAAGACCGGCACCTGGCACGGCGAGAACCACGAGCCCGAGACCCACATCATCCCGATCGCCTTCGACGCCGCCTCGGGCGCGCGCGAGTCCTTCGGCCTCTTCGGCGACGACTACCCGACCCCCGACGGCACCTGCGTGCGCGACTACATCCACGTCGCCGACCTCGCCGAGGCCCACCTGCTCGCCCTCAAGGCCGCCGAGTCGGGGCGGCACAAGATCTACAACCTCGGCAACGGCAACGGCTTCTCCAACAAGGAGGTCGTCGCCACCGTCAAGCGCGTCACCGGCGTCGACTTCCCCGTGAGCATCGGCCCGCGCCGCGCCGGCGACCCCGCCGAACTCGTCGCCTCCTCCGAGCGCGCCAAGACCGAACTGGGCTGGAAGCCCAGCCGCGACACCCTCGACCGCATGGTCGCCGACGCCTGGGAGTACTACCAGCATGCCCGCTCCTGACCCGCACGCCGCCCGCCTCGCCGAGTCCGCCGCCGCGGCCCACCGCGAGGTCTTCGGCGCCGAGCCCGAAGGCGCCTGGGCCGCGCCCGGCCGCGTGAACCTCATCGGCGAGCACACCGACTACAACGACGGCTTCGTGATGCCCTTCGCGCTGCCGTTCTACGCGGCGGTGGCCGTCTCCAGGTCCGAGACCTGGGAGTTCCACTCCACGTACGACGGCGGCTCGACCGTCCGCTCCGAGCGCCTCGACGGTCCCTCCGGGGAGCGCGTCGACGGCTGGGCGGCCTACCTCGCGGGCGTCGCCTGGGCGCTGAACGAGTCGGGCTACCCGGTCGGCCCGGTCCGCATCGCGCTCCACTCGGACGTGCCGCACGGCGCGGGACTGTCCTCTTCGGCCGCGCTCGAATGCGCGGCGCTGATCGCCCTCGCCGACCTCCACGGCCACGAGATCGACCGCGCCGAGGCCGCCCGCATCGCGCAGAAGGCCGAGAACGAGTACGTCGGCGCCCCCACCGGGGTGCTCGACCAGTCCGCCTCGCTGCTGTGCACCGCCGGGAACGTCATGTTCATGGACTGCCGCGACCTCTCCCGCGAGCAGGTCCCGTTCGACCTGGCGCCCGAGGGGCTGACGATGCTCGTCATCGACACGCGGGCCCCGCACCGCCACGCCGACGGCGAGTACGGCGCCCGCCGCGCCGACTGCGAGGAGGCCGCCAGGCTGCTGGGCGTGAGCCACCTGCGCGACGCCCCGGCCGACGCCGAACTGGCGGACGACCGGCTCAACCGCCGGATGCGCCACGTCCTGTCCGAGAACGCGCGGGTCAAGGCGACCGTGGCGATCCTCAAGGGAGGCAACGTTTCCGGTATCGGCGAACTGCTCACGGCCTCGCACGTGTCACTGCGCGACGACTACGAGGTCTCCTCGGTCGAGCTCGACTCCGCGGTGGACGCGGCGCTCGGCGCCGGCGCCCTCGGCGCCCGCATGACCGGCGGCGGCTTCGGCGGCAGCGCGATCGCCCTGGTCGAGGCCGACGCGGCCGCGAAGGTCGAAGCGGCCGTGGTCGAGGCGGCGGCCGGGGCCGGCCTGCCGGTCCCGCGGGTGTTCGTCGCCCGCGCCGCGGCCGGCGCGCACCGCGTGCACTAGGTCAGTACGTCGGCGGCCGGGACCCCCAGGTCCCGGCCGTCCTCGCGTCCGGCCCCCGCATCGTCGCGCGGTCGCACCACTCCTGCATGGCGAAGGCGCCGCAGAAGAACCACGAGAGCACGACCGCCGGCCGGCCCTCGCTCGGCATGGCCTTGAATCCGGACTCGGGCCGCTCGCTCATCGGGGGTGCTCCTGGGGTCGGGAGTGCGCGGGCCGCCCACGATAGCCCCGCCCGTCCACGGGCCCGGCCGCACCGGAGAGACCGCATTCCGGTCCTCGCTGCCGATGCGCATTCCCGGCCGCACTGCCAACGCGCACTCCCGATGCGGCACTCCCGATGCCACGGCGCATTCGCGGTGCCACTGTGACTGAAGTTCGCGACCGGCCGCTCACGCGCGTGCGGGCCGCGCCCTCTGCCATACTCCGGTCATGGAATTCGTCCACCTGCTGCTGCGCTACCTCCACCTGCTCGGCTTCGCCGCGATCTTCGGCGGCTGGCTGGTCTCGCTCCTCAAGCGCAAGTTCGACTTCAACGCCGCGATGCTCTACGGCGCGGCCGCCCAGCTCGCCACCGGCATCGTCCTCTACGGGCTCGCCAGCGCCGACGGCGACGCCAACCACGCCAAGCTCGGCGTCAAGTTCCTCTTCGCGCTGCTGCTCGCGGTCATGATCGCGATCCCGGTCTGGAAGAAGCGCGAGAAGGTCGCCGCGGGGCACTTCTACGCGACCGGCGCGCTCATCGCCGCGACCGCCGCGGTGGCCGTCTTCTGGCAGTAGCGGGTCTGGAAACGGTTACCGATTCCAGGCGCCCGCGCGCGCCGTTCACCCGCCGGTAACGGCCCGCGGGTGCCCGGAGCTGCAACCACGCCGTAGTCCAGGCGAAACACCAGTTCACCACTGGTCTCAGTCATAGGATGTTTCGGTAACGAAATCATCAAGGACAGTGTCAAAGGACCGCGACTGCGGCCATGATTAGGCGGGTATCGACTTACCCCCTTGGATTGTCAAAGGAGACCAGATGGCTGTCAAGCCGTTCAAGCTGGCCCTGGCGGGCTTCTCCGCCATCGGCCTCGCCGCCCTCGCCGCCTGCGGCGACGCGCCCACCGACGACGGCGGCGACGACAACAACGCCGAGGCGTCGTTCCACGCCTGCATGGTCACCGACTCCGGTGGCGTCGACGACAAGTCCTTCAACGAGTCCTCCTGGGCCGGCATGGAGGCCGCCGCCGACGAGAACTCCGACATCAAGGTCTCCTTCAAGGAGTCGGCCTCCGAGACCGACTACGACCCGAACCTCCAGTCCTCGGTCGACGACGGCTGCGACTTCATCGTCGGCGTCGGCGGCCTCATGACCGCGAACGTGGACACCATCGCCGAGGCCAACCCCGAGCTTCCCTTCGCCACGGTCGACGGCCTCTCGGCGATCGACAACGTCTACTCGGTCGAGTTCGACACCGCCCAGTCGGCCTTCCTCGCCGGCTACGTCGCGGCCGCGCAGACCGAGACGGGCACCGTCGCCACCTGGGGCGGCCTCCAGATCCCGCCGGTGACCATCTTCATGGACGGCTTCGCCGCGGGCATCGAGCAGCACAACGCCGACAAGGGCACCGAGGTCGAGCTCCTCGGCTGGGACGCCGAAGCGCAGGAGGGCACCTTCCTCAACAGCTTCGAGGACACCGCCGGCGGCAAGAGCACTTCGGACACGTTCATCCAGCAGGGCGCGGACATCATCTTCCCGGTCGCCGGCCCCGCGGGCCTGGGCGCTCTGACGGCCGCCCAGGAGAACGACGCGGTCTACGCGATCTGGGTCGACACCGACGGCTTCGAGTCCACCGAGTACGGCGCCGAGATCATCACCTCCGCCGAGAAGGGCCTGGCGAACGCCGTGCGCGACGCCGTGCTCGCCGCTTACGACGGCACCACCGGCGGCGAGTACGTCGGCACCTTGGAGAACGGCGGGGTGGCGCTGGCGCCGTTCCACGACTTCGACTCGGTCGTCTCGGACGAGACGAAGGCCGAGATCGAGGAGCTGACGCAGCAGATCATCGACGGCACCCTGGTCGTCGAGTCGCCGTCCAGCCCGAGCGCCGGCTAGCGCCGCACTCGGGTAGCACCGACACTCTGATCCAAAGGGACGTGCATTGCGACTCGAACTGAAGGGCCTGACGAAGAAGTTCGGCTCGTTCACCGCGGACGACGACATCGACCTGGTGGTCGAGCCCGGCCAGATCCACGCCGTCCTCGGCGAGAACGGCGCGGGCAAGTCGACGCTCATGAACATGCTCTACGGGATCTTGCAGCCGACCAGCGGCGAGATCCTCATCGACGGGGAGCCGGTGGACTTCTCCGACCCGGGCGAGGCGATCGCCGCGGGGATCGGGATGGTGCACCAGCACTTCAAGCTCGTCGGGCCCTTCAGCGTCGCCGACAATGTGCAGCTCGGCCGGGAGCACACCCGTTTCGCGGGGGTGCTCTCGGCCGGCGCGGCGCGCCGGGCCGTCCGCGACGTGTCCGAGCAGTACGGGCTGCACCTCGACCCGGACGCGATCTGCGAGGACCTGCCGGTCGGGGTCCAGCAGCGCGTCGAGATCGTCAAGGCCCTGTCGGGCCCGAAGACCGAGCTGCTCATCCTGGACGAGCCCACGGCGGTGCTCACGCCCGCCGAGATCACCGAGCTGCTCCAGATCATGCGCAACCTCGCCGAGGGCGGCACGTCGATCCTGTTCATCTCGCACAAGCTCAAAGAGGTCCAGGCCGTGGCCGACACCATCACGGTGATCCGCCGCGGCAAGGTCGTCGCCGAGCTGGAGCCCACGGCGTCTGAGTCCGAGATGGCCTCCGCGATGGTCGGCCGGGCCGTCTCGCTCCAGGTGGACAAGTCCGCTGCGGAGCCGGGCGAGCCGCGTCTGGAGGTCACCGACCTGACGGTGGTCACCGACGCGGGCGTGAAGGCCCTCGACGGGCTCGAACTGACCGTCCACGCCGGTGAGATCGTGGGCCTGGCGGGCGTGGAGGGCAACGGCCAGACCGAGCTGGCCCGCTCGATCCTCGGCCTCCTCAAGCCCGACGCCGGGCACATCGCGATCGACGGCGAGGACGTGCACGGCCGCAACCCGGCCCGGCGCATCAAGGCGGGCCTGGGCTACATCCCCGAGGACCGCGGCCGCGACGGCCTGGTCGCGGAGTTCTCGGTCGCCGAGAACCTGGTGCTCAACCAGTACCGCGACGCCCCGTTCGCGAGCAGCGGCGTGGTCAACGCCTCCGCGGTGGACCGCCGAGCGGTGGACTCGATCGCCGAGTTCGACATCCGCACCCAGTCTCCGGACGAGTCCGCCTCGTCGCTGTCGGGCGGCAACCAGCAGAAGGTCATCATCGCCCGCGAGTTCTCCCGGCCCCGCCGGTTCCTCGTGGCGGCGCAGCCGACCCGCGGCGTGGACGTCGGCGCCACCCAGTTCATCCACTCCCGGCTCGTCGCCGAGCGCGACACCGGGACCGGGATCCTGCTCATCTCGTCCGAACTGGACGAGATCTACGCCCTGGCCGACCGCATCGCCGTGATCTACAACGGCCGCATCGTCGGCGAGGTCGACCCCGACACCCCGCGCGAGGTGATCGGCCGCCTCATGGTCGGCGGCCGCCTCGACGACGAGACTGACACGGCCGACGACGAAGCCGACAGCGGCCCGGAGGCCGCCGCCGTCGTGAACGACGCCGAGGTCGAGACCGAGACCGAGACCGATGTCGAGACCAGCACCGAAACCGACGAGGACGCCAATGGAGGTGACCGTTGAGCACGGAGACCGAGACCCCGGCCCCCGAGCAGCCCGAGTCGGCTGAGACCACCGAGCCGAGGCCCAACTTCATGCGGCTCTTCGGCCGCTACCTGATCGAGGCGAACTCGGTCATGGTCACCATCTACTCGCTGGTGATGGCGTTCTTCATCGGCGCGGTCCTGCTCATCGTCTCTGACGAGGGCGTCCGCTCCACCTGGACCTACTTCTTCGCGCGCCCCCAGGACGCCCTGTCCGCCTCCTGGAACCTCGTCTACGACTCCTACCTGGCCCTGTTCCAAGGCGCGATCCTCAACCTGAACACCCTGGAGGCCTTCCGCGCCGGGGACGTCGAGTTCGGGAACCTCCTGCGGCCCCTCTCCGAGACGCTCCTCAACGCGACCCCGCTGATCTTCACCGGCCTAGCCGTCGGCCTCGCCTTCCGCGCGGGCCTGTTCAACATCGGCGCCCAGGGCCAGATGATCTTCGGGATGCTCGGCGCCCTCGTCATCGGCTTCACCCTCAACCTCCCGGCCGCGATCCACCTGCCGCTCGCGGTCATCGCCGGCGCGGTCGCCGGCGGCATCTTCGGCGCCGTCCCCGGCGTCCTCAAGGCCACCACCGGGGCGCACGAGGTCATCTCTTCGATCATGCTCAACAACATCGCCGCGCTGTTCCTGGTGTGGGCGATCGGGTCCCAGTTCCTCCACTCGGAGACCAAGTCCGAACTGGTCACCAAGCCCGTCAACGAGACGGCGACCCTCCCGACCCTGCTCTCCTCGTTCAACCCGAGCCTGCGGGTCAACCTCGCGCTCCTCCTCGGCGTCGCCGCCGCGGTCTTCGTGTGGTGGCTGCTGTCGAAGTCCACCTTCGGGTTCCGCATCCGCGCCGTCGGCTTCAACGAGCACGCCTCCGCGACCGCAGGGATGCGCATCGGCGCGACCTACACGACCACCATGGCCGCCGCGGGCGCCCTCGCCGGGCTCGCCGGCGCGGCCCTGTCGCTCGGCGTCGGCGCCTCGGGCATCACCACCAACACCGCGCTGGAGTACGGCTTCGACGGCATCACCGTCGCCCTCCTGGGCCGCGCCAAGCCCGGCGGCATCGTCGCGGCCGCGATCCTGTTCGGCGCGCTCAAGGCCGGGTCGCTCTCGGCCCAGCCGGCCGTCCCGGTCGACATCTCGATCCTGCTCCAGGCGATCATCGTGCTCTTCATCGCCGCGCCCGCACTGGTCAAGGCGATCCTGCACCTGAGGGCCCCGCGCGGCGGCCTGGTCACCCTCGAAGCGAAAGGCTGGTGAGCCCCATGGCATCGGACACCATGACCGCACCGCCGCTCGTCGACGAGACCAAACCGGTCCGCCACCTCCTGGCGGGCGTCGTCTTCCTGGTCCTGGCCGTCGCCGTCCGCGCCGCCGTCTCCCTGGTCGGCATCGGCGAGAGCGCCACCGTGGCCTTCGACCGCACGCTCACCGACTTCTCCTGGACCCTCCCGAGCGACCCGGTCGTCGCCTTCCTCAACCTCGTCGTGGTCGGCCTGGCGATCTGGATGATCGTCGGACTCCCGCAGCGCTGGTTCAAGATCGCCACCGCCGCGGCCGTCACCGCCGTCGTCCTGTCGCTCCTGATCTGGAACTACTCCCAGCCCGGCACCGTCTTCCGGGCCGAGTCGATCCTCGCCGGTGCCCTGTTCCTGTCGATGCCGTACCTGTTCGGCGCCTTCTCGGGCGTCGTCTGCGAACGCTCGGGCGTCATCAACATCGGCATCGAGGGCCAGTTCCTCATGGGCGCCTTCACCGGGGTCCTGGTCGCCAACATCACCGGGAACGTCTACGCCGGCATGGTCGGCGCGATGCTCGCCGGTTCCCTCTCGACCATGCTGCTGGCCCTCCTCGCCACCAAGTACCAGGTCAACCAGGTCGTCGTCGGCGTCATCCTCAACCTCCTCGCCCTCGGCTTCACCAGCTTCATGTACGACCAGTTGAAGAAGGCCGAGGGCCTCAACTCCGCGTACTCGGTCAAGACCATCACCTGGGGCCCGCTCACCGACATCCCGATCCTCGGCCCGGTCCTGTTCCAGCAGAAGGTCTTCGTGTACGTCGGCATCGCCATGGTCGCCGTCGTCTGGTTCCTGCTCTATCGCACCCGCTGGGGCCTGCGCACCCGCGCGGTCGGCGAGCACCCCGCCGCCGCCGACTCCATGGGCGTCAACGTCAACCGCCTCCGCTTCTGGAACGTCACCGTCGCGGGCCTCCTCTCCGGCTTCGGCGGCGCCTGGTTCACCATCGCGAACTCGCTCGCCTTCGGCAAGAACATGACCGCCGGGCTCGGGTTCGTCGCGCTCGCGGTCATGATCGTCGGCCGCTGGAACCCCCTCGGGGTCCTCGCCGGGGCGCTCATCTTCGGCTTCACCACGCAGGTCGCGCGCGACCTCGACGCCGCGGGCGCCTCGATCGTCCCCGGCGAGTTCCTCCAGATGCTCCCGTACGCGGTCACCCTCGTGGTCGTGGCCGGCCTCATCGGCAGGGCCAAGGCCCCCGCGGCCGACGGCGTGCCCTACAACCCGGGGGACAAGTAGTGGGCTCCGGCGCCGCGCCCGTCGACTGGGAGACGCTGCGCCGCACCGCGAGGGAGGCCATGCGCCACGCGTACGTGCCCTACTCGAAGTACCCCGTGGGCGTTGCCGGACTCGTCGACGACGGCCGGATCGTCTCCGGCTGCAACGTCGAGAACGCCTCCTACGGGCTGACGCTCTGCGCCGAATGCGGCATGGTCTCGGACCTGGCCGTCTCCGGCGGCGGCCGACTGGTCGCGGTCGCCTGCGTCGACGGCGCGGGCGAACCCCTCACCCCCTGCGGCCGGTGCCGCCAACTGCTCTTCGAGCACGGCGGCCCCGAATGCCTCGTGGACGACCGGCCCGGACCGACCACCGTGGGCGCACTGCTGCCCGGCGCGTTCGGGCCCGACCACCTGGCGCAGGACTGAAAACGAGGCGCGGCCCCGATCGGGCCGCGCCCAGGACGAGTGAGGGAACGCCCATGATCACCGCTGTCGACGTCATCCGCGCCAAGAGGGACGGCGGCGAGCTCTCGACCGCCCAGATCGACTGGGTCATCGACGCCTACACCAAGGGCGAGGTCGCCGACGAGCAGATGTCCGCCCTGGCCATGGCGATCTTCCTCAACGGCGCGCGGCCGCGCGAGATCGCCGACTGGACCGCCGCGATGATCCGCTCGGGGATCACCCTCGACCTCGCCGCCGTCGGCAGGCCCTGCGTCGACAAGCACTCCACCGGCGGCGTCGGCGACAAGATCACGCTGCCGCTGGCCCCGCTCGTCGCCGTCTTCGATGTCGCCGTCCCGCAGCTCTCGGGCCGGGGCCTGGGCCACACCGGCGGCACCCTCGACAAGCTCGAAGCGATCCCGGGCCTCCAGGTCGACCTGACCGAGGGCCGGGTTCTCCAGCAGCTCAAGGACATCGGCGCGGTCATCTGCGCGGCCACCGGCGACCTCGCCCCCGCCGACAAGAAGCTCTACGCCCTGCGCGACATCACCTCCACAGTGGAGTCGATCCCGCTCATCGCCTCCTCCATCATGTGCAAGAAGATCGCCGAGGGCGCGGACGCGATCGTGCTCGACGTCAAGGTCGGCTCCGGCGCCTTCATGAAGGAGTTCGGGCAGGCCCGCGAACTCGCCGAGACCATGGTCCGCCTCGGCTCCGACCACGGCGTCGACACCCGCGCCCTGCTCACCGACATGTCGATCCCCTTGGGCCGCACCGCCGGCAACGCCCTCGAAGTGCGCGAGTCCGTGGAAGTCCTCTCCGGCGGGGGACCGGCCGACGTGGTCGAGCTGACCGTGGCCCTCGCCGAGGAGATGCTCGCCGCCGCGGGCAGGCCCGACGCCGACCCGGCCGCCGCGCTGCGCGACGGCCGCGCGATGGACGTGTGGCGCAAGATGATCGCCGCCCAAGGCGGCGAGGTCGACGCGGCGCTGCCGACCGCCCGCGAGAGCGAGGAGGTCACCGCCGACGCCGACGGGTTCGTGTCCGAGATGGACGCCTACGCCGTGGGCGTCGCCGCCTGGCGCCTCGGCGCGGGCCGCGAACGCCAGGGCCAGCCGGTGCAGGCGGGCGCGGGCGTCGAGATCCTCAAGACCGTGGGGGAGAAGGTCACGGCGGGCGAGGCGGTCTTCCGCCTCCACACCGACACGCCCGAGCGCTTCGCCGCCGCCAAGGAGAGCCTCGCCGGTCGGTGGACGGTCGGCGCCGAGCCCGCCGCGCGCGGACCGATCGTCCTCGACCGCGTCACCGCCTGACCGGGCACCGCGGAAGGCCCGGCCTTCCGCAGGCCGCAGGCGAGTCCGACCTACTTGAGCCGGCGGCGCCAGTCCGGGACGAGGACCTCGATGCGGGTCTTGCGCGAGCCGTTCCACTCGGTGCGGAGCCCGTGCTCGCCGAGGACCTTCACGATCTCCTCGCCGATCGACTCGACGTCCTCAGTGGCGTCCGACCGCGAGCCGTACGAGAGGTGCACGGCGCCCTGCGGGGCGTACTCGGTGTCCTGCATGTGGAAGAACGCGTAACCGCGGGTCGCGTCGTCGGCCTCGCCCCAGATCTCGGTGGTGCCGCAGTTCTGGCAGCACGCGAAGTTCTCCCGGGCGACGATGCCCCGGCCGTCGAGGTCGGCGAAGGCCGCGGTGAGCCGGTCGCAGTCGCTGGCGCCCCAGGCGGCCTGCGCGGCGACGCGTTCGCGCCACAGCGGCGCGGCGATCGCCTGCGCCTGCGCCGAGGACAGCCGCGGGTCGGAGTCGGACAGCTCGTGCAGGGCATCGACCAGCTCGTCGAATTCGAGGTAGCCCTCGTCGATGAACCGCTGCGCCTGCCCGCTCGCCCAGGCGGCCGCCTCCGGATCGGGCTCGGGCGGGTCGGCCGGGTTCCACCATCCGGCCCGCTCCCACGCGTGGTCGCCCTGCCAGCCGGGTTCGTTCGCGGCCCAGGCGAGGAACAGCCCGGGCGCGGCCTCGGCGGGCACCGTCGCCTCCTGCCACGGATCGTCGCCGGTCCGGAAGGAGACCAGGAGCGTGCCGGGCGCGTCGCCGAGCCCGGCCTGGAGGCTGTCGTGGGGCATGTGGGGGATTCGCAGCAGCACGATGAACTGCGAGCCCTCCTGCCCGATCGCTCGCACCCGGGAGGCGAGTTCCGCCGCGCTGGGATGCTCGATGGTGCGGTTCTTGTCGTCGTAGCCGCGGACGGGCAGGGAACCGGCCGGGACGCGCGTGGGGGATTCGTCCATGGGCGAACCCTACGACAGGCGGTCCACGGCGGCTCCGAACGCCGCCGTGAGCGCGACGGCCGTCATCCTCGGGCCGGAAAAACCCGGACGCTAACGGAATGGAATATTCCCTTCTGTTAAGCTTGCATCATCGAGCGAGCGACCCGCCCGCCGGAACGAAGGAGCACGACATGACCACCGAATGGAACCTGCTGAACGAGGCCCACACCGCGCTGCTCGGCGCGGTCCAAGGCGTCGGCGACGCCGAGTGGGACCTGCCCACCCCGTGCGAGCACTGGACCGTCACGCAGGTCCTCCAGCACGCGGCGGGCGACCAGGTCGGTTTCGCCGCCGCCATCACCGGCGGCGCGGGCCCGGCCGAGAACCCGTTCGCCCCCTCGGGCCGGCTCGACGCCGACCCGGTCGAGCACGTCAAGGCCGCGATCACCGCCGCCGCCGAGGCCTGGGGCACCGTCGCCGCGGACGCCGCCGAGGTGCCGGTCCCGGTTCCGCCGAACCTGCTCGACGCCGCGACCGGCTCGGGAGCCTGCGCGCTCGACGCGGCCGTCCACGCCTGGGACATCGCCCGGGCAACCGGCCAGGAACAGCCGCTCACTCCCTGGGCCGCAAGGGAACTGCTCGAAGTCGCGAAGCGGATCGTGGAGCCGCTGCGGAACTTCGGGGCCTACGCGCCGGCCCTCGCGCCGCAGGAGGGCGACGACGAGGCCGCGGCGCTCCTGCGCTACCTGGGCCGCGACCCCGAATGGGCCGCCTGAGCCCTGACGGGTGCCGATACACACTGCCGAAAAGCGGAATTCCCGCCCGAACCGGGTGGTTGCACCTGGGTATGAGCACCATCGGATTGATCGGCAGCGGCAAGATCGGCGGCGCCGTCGCGCGCCTGGCGGTGGCCGCGGGCTACGACGTCGTACTGAGCAACCGGCGCGGACCGGATTCCCTGGCCGACCTGGTCGCGGAACTGGGACCGAAGGCCAGGGCCGCCACGCCCGCCGAGGCCGCCGCCGCGGGGGACCTGGTCGTGGTCACCGTCCCCCTCCACGCCTACAAGAGCGTCCCGGTCGAGGAGCTGCGCGGCAAGACCGTCATCGACACCAACAACTACTACCCCGAGCGCGACGGCCGCATCCCCGAGCTCGACGCCGAGACCACCACGGTCAGCGAACTGCTCCAGGCGCACCTGCCCGAGTCGCACGTGGTGAAGGCCTTCAACAACATCTACTTCGACCACATCGGCGAGCTGGCCCGCCCGACCGGCAGCGCCGAGCGCTCGGTCCTCGCGATCGCCGGGGACGACGCCGCCGCGAAGCGCGCGGTCAGCGACTTCCTCGACGCGGTCGGGTACGACGCCTACGACGTGGGCCCGCTGTCCGAAGGCTGGCGCTACCAGCGCGACACCGCCGCCTACGTGCTGTACTTCGCGACGCCGCCGAGCAAGGAGAACGGTCTCGGCCACGGCCGCCAGGTCACCGCGTCCTTCCTCCAGGAACGCCTGGACGCCGCGAAGCGCTACAGCGAGATGTGAACGCGGCCTTGACCGGCCGCGGTCGGCTCGCGCATCGGCTCGATACACTCGGCCGATGCGCGAGCGGCAACCGCAACCTTCGGCCCTGATCACCGGCGCCGCATCGGGAATCGGCGCGGCGTTCGCCAGAGCGCTTGCGGCCGAGGGCTACCGGCTCGTGCTCGTGGACTGCGACGGCGAAGGCCTCGAGCGCGCCGCCGCGTCGCTGCCCGCGGACTGCGAGACGCTGACCGCCGACCTCACGGTGGAAGCGGACCTCGCCCGGATCGAGCGCCGCTGCGGCGAAGGCCTCGACCTGCTGGTGAACAACGCCGGATTCGGCCACCCGACCCGGTTCCTCGCGACCCCGCCGGAGGCCGAGACCGCGATGCTGCGGCTGCACACCGAGGCCGTGCTCCGATTGACGCTCGCCGCGCTGCCATCGATGGTCGAGCGCCGTCGAGGCGGCGTCATCAACCTCGCCTCCGTGCTCGGGTTCTTCCCCAGTTCGACCTACTCGGCCAGCAAGGCGTGGGTGATCAACTTCAGCCGGTCGACGGCGGTGAAGATGCGCGGGCACGAGGTCGCCGTCATGGCGCTGTGCCCCGGATTCACGCGCACCGAATTCCACGACAGCGCCCGGATGAACATGAGCGGCGTCCCCGGCTTCCTGTGGCTCGAAGCCGAAGTGCTCGTCGCGAAAGCGCTGCGGGACTGGCGGAGGCGCCGGTCCGTCAGCATCCCCGGTTGGCAGTACAAGGTCATCGCCACGCTCGCGCGGCACCTGCCGATGGCGCTGATCGACCGCATCCTCACCCACAGCGGCAAGCGGTCGGTAGTCGACTGATCAGCGCTCGGGGAAAGCGGCCCCGGTGAGCGTTTCGGAGATCTCCCGGAGACGGTGAAGACTTCCGTACTCGAACCCGAGGCGCTGGCTTACCCGGACCGGGTTAGTTCTCCGCTCGCTTACACACTCCCGTGCCGGGCAACGCGAACGCGGAGAAGGCGATGGAACCCGCCTGCGGGCGGCTCGCCGATCCGGACCGGGTCCGTTCTCCGCTCGCCCACACCCCACGCCCGGCAACGCGAACGCGGAGCGACCACCGCCCCTCCCGCTCACCGAACCCCGAACAGTGACCAGGGCGCGGGTCGGCCTGCACGGTGGCCTTCCCGCGCCCTGATCGGCTCTATGCGTAGGGGTCGTCCTCTTCGTCCTCCGGGACCCCGCCCCACACGTCGTCGTCCTCGACGAGCCAGACCTTGCGCTCCTGCGGGCCGTCCTCGCCGGCCCCGCGGCCCGCCGCGCCGCCGGGGAGCATCCCCCCGCCGCCGACGACCCCGCCGCGTCCCGCGCCAGTGCCGCCCACACCGCCGCCGCCGACGCCGCCTCGGCCCATGCCGCCGCCCGCGCCGGCACCGCCGACACCGCCGCTGCGCAGGCCCGAGCCCGTACCGCCACCGGCGCCGCCTCCGGGCCGCAGCCCCGATCCGCTGCCGCCGACGCCTCCGGGCCGGCCGCCGCCGGTCCCGCTCGTCAGCCCCTTGGTCGAACCGAGACCGCCGGGGACGCGCCCGCCGGTGCCGGTGGCGCCCGGCACGCGCCCGCCCGTGCCGCCGGGGACCCGCGGGGTCAACGGCTTGCCCGAGGTGGTCGATCCCGGCCGGGTGCTCAGGCCCCGCGGCGTGGCGACCCCGCCCGGGACGCTGCCGCCGCCCGGCGGCATCAGGTTGCTCGGAGTACCGCTCTGGAGGCCGCCGCCACCGCCGCCACCGCCGAGGGCGCTCGGCGGCAGGGTCGAGCCGGGAACGCCGCCGCTGGCGAGACCGCCGGAGGCGTCCTCGGGCAGCGGCGTGCTGGAGCTCCACGGGTTGTCCCCGGTCGTCAGGTCGCTCCCGCCGGTGATCGAACCGGGCACCGAGCCGCCGTACCCGCCGCCGCCGGTGAGTCCGCCGTTGGCGAGGTTGTCCGGGTCGTCCAGGCCCGCGCTGAACGGGTTCTCGTCGCCGATCCCGCTCAGGTCGCTGCCGCCGGTGATCGAACCGGGCGGCGTGCCGCCGGCGCTGTACGCGCTCGGCAGGTCGCTCCCGCCACCGCCGCCGGTGGTGCTGCTGAGGCTGGGGCTGCCGAACCCGGAGGAGTCGTCGAGCTTCGACAGGTCGCTCGGGGCGGTCATGCCGTCCAGGCTCCCGCCGCCGGGGAGGTCGGGCATCCCGCCGCCCCCGCCGGTGTCGAGGCCGCCGCTGCCGGGCAGGTCCGTCATGCCCTCGTTGAACGTGGTCGGCTGCGACGGGCGCACGTCGGGCTCGACCTCGGTCACCTGCGCCTCGACGTTGCTGTGGCGCTCGGTGACCTCCTCGTTGACGCGCGCGGCCTCCTCGTCGAGGTGGCTGGCGCCCTTCGGGCCCAGCGTCTCCAGGCGCTGCGTCGCGTACTCCTCGGCCTTGCTGGTCGCCAGCTCCTCGCCCTTGAGCCCGCCCTCGGTGTAGTCGGGGTTGGCGGTGACGAACTCCATCCACATGTCATAGGTGCGCTGGCGGCCGTCGCTCACCTCGTCCACGATCATCGGGTCGAACCCGGCGAGCTCCAAGGCGGCCTTGGTCTCGTCGTTCTCGCGGATCTCGCAGTTGCGGAAGAACGGGGGGCGGATGTGGATGCGGTGGGAGCCGCACTTGGTGCCCTCCATGTAGAACTTCGGCGCGGGGTAGACGCACGCGGTGCCGCCCTGCTGCTCGAAGATCTCGGACTGCTTGGTGTCGAGGACCTTGATGACGCCGTCGGTGCCGTCCTCGCCGCCGATGTCGCTCTGGATCGTGCGGCAGTTCTTGACGACGGTCTCGGCCTGCTCCTCGAAGGCGTCGAAGTCGACGCCCTTCCAGCCCGAGGAGAGGGCGGTGAGGCCCTGCTCGATCTTCGGGCCGACGATCCGGAACTCCTCGTAGAAGTCGATCCAGGCGTCCCGGATGGTGTCGAGGGCGTAGTCGGCCTCGGGCTGCGGGCGGATCGAGGCGACCATGGACTGGATGGTCTGGCCCTCGGGGAGCATCATGGTGCCCTCGCGGCCGGCGCGGAGGTTGTTGATCTGGGTCGCCTGCGGCACCGCCGACATGAGCTTGACCCAGGCGGCCTCGGCGGGCTCCTCCACTTTGCACGTGCAGGAGTCGGTGCCGCAGTGCGGGCTGACCATGAGGGCGTTCGCCGCCGCCCGGTACTGGGACGCGGACTGGCCCGCGTCCATCTTCCCGTACTCCTCGCGTTCGATCTGGGACGCCTCGGTCATCGGCCCGCCTCGCTCTCGGCTCGTTCAACGATGTCGGTCTGGATCTGGGTGAGGTGCTCGCCGGTCACCCACGCGACGAGTTCGTCGGTGGTGAACGGGTACACCGCCATCTGGTCGGCGTCGGAGTCCGGGTAGAACTCCGGTGCGGTCTCGTAGGCGTCGACGCCCGGGTCGTGGAGGAAGTCGATGGAGAGGTACACGACCCAGTCGCCCTTGCGCCCGTAGGCGTCGAGGTAGAAGCGGTTGGCCGAGTCGGCGGCGATGTAGAGGCTCTCGTCCCAGTCGCCGCCGAGTTCGCCCTCGGTCTGGTCGGTGTAGGCGACCCCGGCGGGGTTCTCGCGCCGCTGCTCCACCCGGTCGGCGAAGTTCGCCTCGGCCTCGGCCTCGGTGCTCCAGGGGGCGAGGCCGCCGCGGGCGGTCGCGTCGCCGGTCACCGAGAAGTCGAACGAGCCCTGCGTGTCGGCGAAGGCGGCGAGGTCGAACAGCCCGGCGCATCCGGCGGCCTCGGCGTCGATCCCCTCCTCCAGTCCGTCGCTCTGCAACTCGCCGTCGATCCCCGTGGCGCCCAGGCGCTCCTGGAGGTCGGTGAAGTCGCCGAAGACCTCGCAGCCGCGCCAGTCATCCATGACGGCGAGGCTGCCGGAGGGGCCGTTCGCGGTCGCGTCGGACCCGGATCCGTTACAGGCGGCCAAGGTCAGTCCCGCCGCGAGGGCGGCGGCGCCCGCGGTGGCGCGGCGGTTCCATGCCCGCACGTCGCTACCCCGTGAGTTCGGCATCGTAGCCGTCCATCTCGGTGGCGGCGGCCTCGTCGGCCTCGACGGCGAGTTCGGCGGTGTCCTCGAGCGTCTCGATGATGCCGCTGAGGGAGGCCCGCAGGTTCTGGAGGTTCTCCCAGGTGGTCTGGTGGAAGGTCTCGTAGTTCGCCTGCGCGGAGGCCGAGCCATCGAGCTGGCCGAAAGCGGGCAGGCGCCCGAGTTCGTTGCCCTTCTTGAGTCTGGGGATGATCGAGTCGAGGTGGTCCAGTTGCTCCTGGATCAGGGTCCGGTACTCCTGGAGGGCTTCGGGGTCGAGCTCTGTCTCTGCCATGGCGTGGCCGATCTGTGCGGGTCTCGGGCGCCCGGTCCGGCCCGGGCGCCGTCGATCGTCTGGAATGGATGACTACTGGGTGATCGTGCTGATCGCGCGTCGCCGCCCTCGCCGTGCTGCTGCGGGCGGTCGCGTGGAGTTCGCCGTGTCCTCGGCCGTTCGAGGGCCGCTGGACGCCTACCCGGGGGCGGCCCGGCCCAGGGCCGCTTCACCGGCCTCGACGGTCTTCGCGGTCTCGGCGGCGGCCGTCGCGGGGACAAGGCCGTGGACGCAGGTGAGAGAACGCTCTCTAGTCAAGGCGTCGGTCAACATTGCTCCTGGCGGTGCTCACGGGCTGCTTCATTGGCAAGCCAATATTATGCCGTCTTTTCGGAAGTTTGTTAATGGCTCGCCATGAACCGTACGGGCGCAAGCAAAGCCGACGGTCGCGATTGAACCGTATTGACCTGGCATTTCGCACAGTTGTTCACAGGGGTCCATGGATGCCCGGCGAATCCGACTGCCGTGCAACGTGAACAACACTACAAGTTTCAAGTATCCGGAAACGGAATCGGCGCTGAGAATTCACGGGTCCGTCACGGTCCGCGCGACCCTGTCCACCACTGTGGTCCCACGCGCCAAGGCAGCACCGCTCGTCGCACCGAAGCCGATGCGCCCGAGCCGTTCCCGCGTCGCCCCAAGCGAAGCGACGGGGCCGGCGCACAGCGCCGGCCCCGTCCCTCATCCCATGTGGTCTAGCCGAGGAAACCGGTGTTCAGCAGCAGGTTCGGGCTGCCGTTGGTGCCCGCGACGGCGCCGGCGACGGCCCCGTCGATCAGGGCCGCGGCGACCTCTTCAGGGGTCGCCTCCGGGTTGGCCTCCAGGTACAGCGCCGCGACGCCCGCGACGTGCGGGGTCGCCATCGAGGTGCCCGAGATGGTGTTCTGGGCGTCCTCGCCGTCGATCCACGAGGAGGTGATGCCCGCGCCCGGGGCGAGGATGTCGACGCAGTCGCCCCAGTTGGACCAGGAGGTCTGGGTGTCGCTGGAGTCGGTGGCGCCCACGGTGATCGCGCTCGGCTCGGCGCCGGGGGAGACGTTGCACGCGTCCTGGCCCTCGTTGCCGGCGGCGATCGCGAAGGTCACGCCCGAGTCGACCGCCGCGGCGATCGCGTCGTTGAGCGCCTGGCTGAAGGTGCCGCCGAGGCTCATGTTCGCCACGGCCGGGCCGTCGGCGTTCGCGGCGACCCAGTCGATGCCGCCGATGATCGCCGAGTACGAACCCGAACCGGCGCAGTCGAGGACGCGCACGGCGCGGATCGTGACGTTCTTGGCGACGCCGTACGTGGTGCCGCCGACGGTCCCGGCGACGTGCGTGCCGTGGCCGTGGCAGTCGTACGGGTCGGCGTCGTCGTCGATGAAGTCGTAGCCCTCGCCGATGCGGTCGGCGAAGTCCAGGTGCGCGTCGTTGATGCCGGTGTCGAGGATGAACGCGTCGACGCCGTCGCCGGTCCAGTTGTACTCGTACGCCTCCTCGAGCGGGAGCACCTCCTGGTCGATGCGGTCGAGACCCCATGAGGGCGGGTCGATCTGGACCTCGGCGACGTGCGCGAGGCGGTCCTGCTCGACGTACGCGACCGCGTCGTCGGCGGCCAGCTCGAGGGCCTCGGCCTCGGTCATCTCGGCCACGTATCCGTCGACCAGGTCGAGGCTGCGCTCGATGTCGACGTCCACGCCGAGGTCGTCGGCCAGGGCGCTCAGACCGGTCGCGCCGGCGCGGTCCTCCAGGACCACGATGTACGAGCCGTCGATGGCGTCCGGCGAGTCGGCGCCGAGAATGATCGCGTCGGGGACCTCTTCGGCCGAGGCGAAGGCCGAAGCCGCGATGAGCGAGCCTCCGGCCGTCGCCACCGCGATCCCTACCGCCGCGGCGGTGCGAATCCGCCTTTGCTTACCTGCCCTAGACAAGGTAGCACTCCTTTGTTGTGCCCCAAGGCGTCCGCGGTGCTTGGGCCGCGTCCGACCCGGGGAGGGTGGTCGGTTCGGGCCCGGAGCTCGTGCGAACGGGGGGCGGACCCGGGTCCGCTGCCGAGGGGGCTCGGCGGCGGGCCGTTCCGGCCCGCTCGGTTCGAGATCGAGCGGCCCGGGGCGGGTCCGGCGGGGTCGGCGGGCGGGGAGGCCCGGACCGGTGCGGACCGGCCCTGCCGGGCCGGGACGCGCCACCCGGCCGGGCGCGGTGGCCCGGACGGGCCGACAGGCCCTGCGTGTGAGCCTAAGCCTTAGAACAAATCGTGTAAAGGCCTTGTAACGACCGAATACATCAGTGAATGAGAAAACCCTGTTAAAGGTCCAAAACAGACAACTCTGTGTCAGTGACCGATCACCCGGTCCCGGAAGGCGAACGCGCGCACCTCAGAAGCGACCGTTCGCCCAGCTGGCGAGCCCCGAGAAACGCGTCGGGACCGCCGATCCGTCCCCTGCCGCACCGGCTCTCGTTTGGCGCAGCGTTCACCGCCGGCCCCCTTGTGGGGGACCGGCGGTGTTCGCTCCGGGGTGCGGGGGACCGCGGGCGGGCCCGGGCCGAGGCGCGGCCGACGGTGCGAGGGCTCCAGGTCGCGGCCGCCGGGGGGTTCGCGCTCCGGCCGGCGGAGGGACCCGCCCGCGGTCCCCCGCTATTCAGTTGGGTGGAGGGAATCAGACTTCGAGCGACCAGGTGTTGAGCGTGCCGGTGTCGCCGGCGTAGTTGTCGACCACGCGGAGCGTCCAGGCGCCCGCCTTGGTCTCGCTCGACAGGTTCACCGTGTAGGTCGCGATGACGTTGTCGGCCGCGTCGGCCCCGGAGGACTTGACCTGGTAGCTGCTGCCGTCAGGGGCGATCAGGTAGATCGCGAGGTCCCCGCGGTAGGTGTGGCTGATGTTCACCGACACCTTCGAGGCGTTGCTCGCCGCGCCCTCGCAGTCGAGGGTGATGGTGGACTCGACCGTGGCGCGGTCGGCGATGAACTGCGCGGTGCCGTTCGACCCGGCGCAGTCGGCCGGTTCGCCGGGAGTGCCGCCGCCGTCCTCGGTGCCGGTGTACAGCAGCAGGTTCGGGCTGCCCTGGACGTCGGAGAGGCGGCCCTCGCCGGCGTTGCCGATGACCCAGGCCTTGACCTCGGCGGTGGTCGCGCCGGGGTTGAGGCTCAGGTAGACGGCGACGGCTCCCGCGACGTGCGGGGAGGCCATCGAGGTGCCCGAGATCGTGTTGGTCGCGGTCGGGCTTGTGTGCCAGGCGGAGGTGATGCCCACGCCGGGCGCGAACACGTCCACGCAGCTGCCGTAGTTGGAGAAGTAGGCGCGGGTGTCGGTGTTGTCGCTGGCGCCCACCGTGATCGCCTCGCCGGAGGAGGCGGGCGACTTGATGCACGCGTCGGTGTCCTCGTTGCCGGCGGCGACCGCGAAGGTCACGCCCGAGAGGACGGCGTTGTCGACGGCGCTGTTGACCGCGGCGGAGTAGTCCCCGCCGAGGCTCATGTTGGCGACCGACGGTCCGGAGGCGTTGGCGGCCACCCAGTCGATGCCGGCGATGACGCCCGCGTAGGTGCCCGAGCCGGAGCAGTCCAGCACGCGCACGCCGACGAGCGTGACCTGCTTGGCCAGGCCGTAGGTGGTGCCGCCGACGGTGCCGGCGACGTGGGTGCCGTGCCCGTTGCAGTCGGTGGGGTCGGAGTCGCCGTCGACGAAGTCGTAGCCGGCGCCGACGCGGCCGGTGAACTCGCTGTGCGAGGCCAGGATGCCGGTGTCCACGATGTACGCGGTCACGCCGGAGCCGTCGCCGAGGTACTCGTAGTTCCCGTCGAGCGGGAGGTCGAGCTGGTCGACCCGGTCGAGGCCCCAGGTGGCCCCGGTCTGCACGTCGTCGACGGTGACGATCTGGTTCTGCTCGACGAAGGCGACCGCGTCGTCGGCGGCGAGTCGGGCCGCCTCGTTCGCGGAGAGCTCGGCGAGGTGGCCGTTCAGGGTGTCGAAGCTTTCGACGACTTCGCCGCCGTACTGCTCGGTCACGTTCTCTGCTGCGGCCGTGGACAGGTCGTCGGCCATGACGACCAGATAGGACCCGGGGATCGCGGTGGCGGAGTCGGCGCCGAGGACTTGGCCGAGCGGTTCGGCCTGGGCGGCGATGCCGCCCAAGGTGATTGCGCCGACGGTCGCGACGCCTGCCAGCGTGGCGACCGCGAGTCGGCGGGTCGTATGGTGCGAGACGGTCATAAGGGGGGTACTCCCTCTCGGTTCAGTCTGCCCGGTGCGCAATGCGATGAATAGGGCGCACCGGCGTTGCGGGCACGGTTCGGTGGAACCGGGCCCTTTCGGGCTTTCAAACCGAGGTTAGGGAAATCACATCGAATTGTGAAGACCCTGGAAGATGCCCATAAATCAGTGAATTAAGCTTCGGTTACCGATCGGTATGGGAGCGTTCGATACCGGTATCATATTCAGCCCGGTCATCGGGCCGCGCAACCGAACGAGACCGCACGCCGAATCCCGCCGACGACGAGAAACCAAGGGACGCAAGCGAAACCGACGCTCAGTCGGCCAGCTCCATCCAGCGCTCCTCGATCTCGTCGCGCTCGGTCTCCAAAGCGGACAAACGGTCCTGAAGTTCGGAGAGTTTTCCAGGATCGGTCGCGAACTCGGCCATCTCGCCGTGCACGCCGGCGATCCGCTCCTCGACCTTCTCCAAGCGCCGCTCCAGCTTCGACAGCTCCTTCTGCGTCGCCCGGTCCACCGCCGCGGCCGACTTCACCGGCGCCGCACCCGAGGACTTCGCCTGCACCGCAACGGGCTTCTCCGAAGCCGCCCGCCGCTCCAGGTACTCCTCGACCCCGCGCGGCAGCATCCGCAGACTCCGGTCGCCCAGCAGCGCCCACGTCTCGTCGGCGACCCGCTCGGTGAAGTACCGGTCGTGGCTGACGACCACCATCGTCCCCGCCCAGTCGTCGAGCAGGTCCTCCAACTGCGTCAGCGTCTCGATGTCGAGGTCGTTCGTCGGCTCGTCGAGGAACAGCACGTTCGGCTCGGCCATGAGCAGCCGCGCGAGCTGGAGCCGCCGCCGCTGGCCGCCGGAGAGGTCGCGCACGAACGTGCGCTGGCGCCCGCCGACGAACCCGAGCCGCTCGGCGAGCTGCCCGGCCGTCATCTCCTTCTTGCCCAACTGGACCCGCTTGGCCACCATCTCGATCGCCTCGAGCACCCGCCAGGACGCGTCGAGGTCCTCCATGTGCTGGGTCAGCCACGCCAGCTTCACCGTGCGGCCCACCTTGATCCGCCCGGCCGCCGGCTGCTTCTCGTCGATCGCCTCCGCGAGCGTGCGCAGCAGCGAGGTCTTCCCCGCGCCGTTCACGCCGAGCAACCCGATCCGCTTGCCCGGACCCAGGATCCAGTCCAGATGCTCCAAAAGGGTCTGATCCCCGGCCTTGACCGTCACGTCCCGCGCCTCGAACACGGTCTTGCCCAGCCGCCCGGTCGCGAAGCTCACCAGCTCGGCGGTGTCGCGCGGCGGCGGCTCGTTCGCGATGAGCTCGTTGGCCGCGTCCACCCGGAACTTCGCCTTCGAAGTGCGCGCCTTGGGGCCGCGGCGCAGCCACGCCAGCTCCTTGCGCATGAGGTTCTGGCGCTTCTCCTCGGCCACGTTCGCCTGCCGCTCGCGCTCGGCGCGCGCGAGCACATAAGCCGAATAGCCGCCCTCGTACTCGAACACGTTGCCGCGCTGGACGTCCCACACGTTGCTGCAAATCTCGTCCAAGAACCACCGGTCGTGGGTGACGACCACGATCGCCGAACGCGTTGCGTTCAGATGCGAGGCGAGCCAGGCGATCCCCTCGATGTCGAGGTGGTTGGTCGGCTCGTCCAGGAGCAGCAGGTCGGCCGGCTCGGCCCCGGCGGGCAGGCGCCCGTCGACCGAACCGGTGAGCACCCGGGCGAGGTCGACGCGGCGGCGCTCGCCGCCGGAGAGCACGCCGATGCGCGAATCGAGGCCCTCGGGCAGCGCCGGGGCGTCGAGGCCGCCGAAGAGCCCGGTGAGGATCTCGCGGACCCGCGCAGAGGAGGCCCACTCGTGCGCCTCGGCGTCGCCGAAGAGGGCCTCGTGGACCGAGCGGGCGTCGTCGAGGGCGTCGGTCTGGCCGAGCACGGCGAGGCGCGTGCCGCCGGTGTGGACGACGCGGCCGGAGTCGGGCTCGTCCGCGCGCGCGATGAGCCGCAGCAGCGTGGACTTCCCGTCGCCGTTGCGGCCGACGACGCCGACGCGCTGGCCGGCGGCGATGCCGAGGGAGACCGAGTCGAGGATGACCTGGTCGGGGTAGGCCTTCGAGACGGTTTCGAGGTTGACGAGATTGGGCGCTGACACGAGGCACAACACTACCCGGGGAGCCCAGGCGCCGGTCAGGACGTGGCCCGGCCGGTGGCGGGGCCGATTCGGCGTGACGGTCGGCACCGGTTCGTATGCTCTGGTGATGGAGCTGGAGTTCAGCGGGGCGATCTGGTACTGGCGCGGGCCCGCGCCCTGGTATTTCGTGACCGTGCCCGAATCCGAGTGCCGCGAGCTCGCGGCCGCTTCCGAAGTGGTCAGCTACGGCTGGGGGATGGTCCCGGTGACCGCCCGGATCGGGTCGGTGTCCTGGGAGACCTCCCTGTGGCCCAAGGACGGCGCCTACATCGTGCCGCTCAAGGCGGACGTGCGCCGCAGGGCCGGAGTCGACGACGGCGACACGGTGACCGTGCGCCTCTCGGTGGACGGCGTATGAACCGCTCGGGCCGGAACGCGGATGCGTCCCGGCCCGAGCGGTGGTCGTATTCCTTCGCCCGCGCGGCGTTCTGCCGCGTGCGGGCCGGAGAACGCGCCGCTCGTGGCGGCGGTTCGGCGCGGTCGCCTCGTGGGCCGACCATCGCGCATCGGTTCGATCGGACCGCCTTGTGGACGGTCCGGATCGCAGGTCTCCGATCGATTCGGCGCGGCCGCAACGGGCTTCGCCGGTGGCGCTCCCGGCGGCCCTAGGCCCGGTTGTAGGCGCTCGCCACGGCCCGCATCGTCGCGAGGACGATGTTCGGGTGGACGCCCGCGCCCCACACGGTCTTCCCGTCGATCACGCACTCCACATAGGACGCCGCCTGGGCGTGCTGCCCGGCCGACAGCGCGTGCTCGGCGTAGTCGAGGACCTCGACGTGGACGCCCACGGACGTCAGCGCGTCCGTGAACGCCGACAGCGGGCCGTTCCCCGCCCCGGAGATCTTGTGCTCGACGCCGTCGAGCACGATCTGCGCGTCCAGCGTCAGCTGCTCGTCGGCGTAGGCGGTGTTGTGGTTCTCCACGACCAGGCGCGTGGTCGGCTGGTACTCGGGGTGGTACTCGCGGCGGAACAGCTCGTGGATCTCGGCGGTCGAGACCTCCTTGCCGGAGGCGTCGGTGTGCCGCTGGATCGCCTGGCTGAACTCGATCTGCATGCGCCGCGGCAGGTCGAAGCCGTACTCGCTCTGCATGACGTAGGCGACCCCGCCCTTGCCGGACTGCGAGTTGACGCGGATGACCGCCTCGTAGGTGCGGCCCACGTCCTTCGGGTCGATCGGCAGGTACGGCACGCCCCAGGTGAACTCGTCGACCGGGACGCCCGCGGCCGCGGCGTCGGCCTCCAGGTGCGCGAAGCCCTTCTTGATCGCGTCCTGGTGCGAGCCGGAGAACGCGGTGTACACCAGGTCCCCGGCGTACGGGTGCCGCTCGGGCACCGGCAGCTGGTTGCAGTACTCGACCGCGCGCTTGATCTCGTCGATGTTCGAGAAGTCGATCCGCGGGTCCACGCCCTGGCTGAACAGGTTCATGCCCAGCGTCACCAGGCACACGTTGCCGGTGCGCTCGCCGTTGCCGAACAGGCAGCCCTCGACGCGGTCGGCCCCGGCCTGCACGGCCAGCTCGGCCGCCGCGACGCCGGTGCCGCGGTCGTTGTGCGGGTGCACCGACAGGATCAGCGACTCGCGGTTCGGCAGGTTGCGGTGCATCCACTCGATCGAGTCGGCGTACACGTTCGGCGTGGCCATCTCCACCGTCGCCGGCAGGTTCACGATCAGCGGCCACTCAGGGGTCGGCTGGATGACCTCGGCGACCTTCGCGCACACCTCGACGGCGTACTCCAGCTCGGTGCCGGTGTAGGACTCGGGGGAGTACTCGTAGCGGATCGCCGTGTCGGGGGTGTGCATCTCGGCGTACTTCAGGCACAGCCGCGCGCCCTGCGTGGCGATGTCGGTGATGCCGTCCTTGTCCAGGCCGAACACCACGCGCCGCTGGAGCGTCGAGGTCGAGTTGTAGAAGTGCACGATCGCCTGCTTCGCGCCGCGCAGGCTCTCGAAGGTCCGCTCGATCAGGTGCTCGCGGCACTGCGTCAGGACCTGGATCGTGACGTCCTCGGGGATGAGGTCCTGCTCGATCAGCAGGCGCACGAAGTCGAAGTCGGTCTGGCTCGCCGAGGGGAACCCGACCTCGATCTCCTTGTACCCCATGTCGACCAGCAGTTGGAACATCTTCTTCTTGCGGTCGGGGGTCATCGGGTCGATGAGGGCCTGGTTGCCGTCGCGCAGGTCCACCGCGCACCAGACGGGGGCCGTGGCGGTCACCTTGTCGGGCCAGCTGCGGTCGGGCAGCGAGACGGTGAACTGCGAATGGTACGGCTGGTAGCGCTGAACGCGGTCTGCGAAGGACGAAGTCACGGATGCTCCTGTGATGTGGATGGTCTAGCAGTCTTTGCCTGAGCCAGCCGGCATGCGAGAACCCGCGGCGAGGGAGCCGACCTAGTTGGCCCCGCCGCGGCACGTAAGGAGCATCGTGAACCGCATGATGCCCGTGAGCTTACACCCCGGCCGAGGCCCCGGTCGACGCCGTTGCCCGGATGCCGGGACGCTGTCGCCGAATGCCGGACGGTCCTACGGGCGGATCAGCAGCTCGTCGATCGACAGGCGGCGACGCGGGGTGCGGTCGGGGCCGGCCACCGACTCCGGCAGCGAGGCCGCGTCGCCCGGGACGCCGATCGCGGCCACGGTCGTCGGCACCAGCGGGCCCTCCAGGTCGAACTCCGCGGCCAGCGCCGCGGCGTCGAACCCGCCCATCTGGCGGACGGTGAGCCCTTCGGCGGCGGCCTGGAACGTCAGGTGCGCCATGGCCTGCCCGAGGTCGTAGGCCGCGTGCGAGAGCGGGCCCTTCGCGTTGGCGTCGGTGCGCACCGCCACCAGCAGCGCCGAGGCGTGGGCGGCCCAGTCGCGGTTGCCGGGGTTGAGGCAGTCGAGGACGCGCTTGAACTCGCCGGTCTCGCGCCGGGCGAGCAGGAACCGCCACGGCTGGGTGTTCCCGGCGCTCGGCGCCCAGCGGGCGGCCTCGAGGAGGGCGGTGACCTGCTCGTCGGTCAGGTCGACCTCGGGGGTGAACGCGCGGGTGGAGTGGCGGGAGGCCAGGAGCGGGTGGATCGGGGCCGCCGTCTGGGCGTGGCGGTCGATGGAAGCGGTCATGCGGAGTCCTTCGATGCAGTGCCGTCGTCGGACGGCGCCTTGCGAACCTGTGAACATATGCCGTGGGCGCGGCGCGATCGTGCGCCGCGAGCGCGCGTCGTCGCGCGGCGGCGGCCCCGCGGGCCGTGCGGGCCGCAGGCACCGCCACAGTTCATGGTGCCACGACCGGCCCCGGAAGGACCGCTCGTGTCGCCTTCCTTACTCACCGGTCCCACCGGTGGGTGAGGCGTCCGCCGAAGCGTCGGGCGTCTCCGACGGCTCCTCGCTCGATCCCGGCGTTGGCGTCGCCGAGGGGTCGACGCTCGGCGACGGCTTCTCGGGCGCCTTGGCGTCCAAGGGATCGGCGTCGCTCGCCTCGCCCGGCAACTCGACGGTGGCGACCGCCTCGGTCGGCGGCCCGGTCAGCTCCAGCGTCCCGAAATCGGCCGTGACCGACAGGATCGTCCCGGCCTCGTCGAGGCACCACTCGCCGCCGGGCATCGGCGAGGCGACCACGACCGTGTTCGACGTGAGCGTGAAGCAGTCGCCCTCCTGCGCGACCGCGAACGGCAGATGCCGGTCGAGCAGCTTCGGCAGCCACTCCACGAACGGCAGCTGCACCCGCGGGTCGAGGTCCTCGGGGATCTCCCCGGTGATCCCGGCGATCTTGACGCAGCGCCCGGCCGCGCACTGGAAGAACCCGCCGGTCGTCCACGCCACCGTCACGTCCACCGTGCCGCCCAGCGCCCAGTCCGGCACGTCCACCCGCCAGGTGCCGTCCTCGGCGGCCCAGACGGTGACCGTGCCGCCCTCCGACCACGCGTACTCGGCGGTGAAGGTCGCGTCGAGCGCCTTCGTCACCCGCCCGATCAAGGCCGCCTGCGCGCTGACGCGCTGCGGCGGCGGATCCGGTTCATCGACCACCGTCGCTGTCCCGCATCCCGAGGCCGCCGCCGCCATGCCGGCGAGCGTGAGCGTCGCCACTGTCTTGCCCAAAGAGAAAGCCACGGCCCGATTCTCTGTCCCATCACCCAGAACGACCTGGCGACACACCGGTATGCGCAGTTAAGGTGACATGGCCGCCCGCGCACGGGCGGCCCCGTGCACCCGACACATGAACGAGTGAGGTGGAAGTCCGTGGCGCTAGTCGTGCAGAAGTACGGCGGTTCATCGGTGGAGAATGCCGAACGCGTCAAGCGCGTGGCGGAACGGATCGTCGCCACGCGAAAGCGGGGGGACGACGTGGTCGTCGTCGTCTCCGCCATGGGCGACACCACCGATGAACTGCTCGACATGGCCGCCAAGGTCTCGCCGGTGCCCGAGCCGCGCGAACTCGACATGCTCCTGACCGCCGGCGAGCGCATCTCGATGTCGCTGCTGGCCATGGCCATAAACGACCTCGGCTTCCAGGCCCGGTCGTTCACCGGCTCGCAGGCCGGGATGCTCACCACCGCCGTCCACGGCGGGGCCCGCATCATCGACGTCACGCCCGGCCGCATCCGCGCCGCCCTCGACGAGGGGTACATCACCATCGTCGCCGGCTTCCAGGGCGTCAGCCCCGACACCAAGGACATCACCACGCTCGGGCGGGGCGGGTCGGACATGACCGCCGTGGCGCTCGCGGCCGCGCTCGAAGCGGACGTGTGCGAGATCTACTCCGACGTCGACGGCGTCTTCAGCGCCGACCCCCGGATCGTGCCGAACGCGAAGAAGCTCGACGCGATCACCTTCGAGGAGATGCTGGAGATGGCCGCCTCGGGCGCCAAGATCCTGTACCTGCGCAGCGTGGAGTACGCCCGCCGATACGGCATCCCGCTGCACGTCCGCTCGTCGTACTCGAACAAGACCGGCACCATCGTGTCGGGTTACATGGAGGAGCTGCCCGTGGAGCAAGCACTCATCAGCGGCGTCGCGCACGACCGCTCCGAAGCGAAGATCACCGTCACGCGCGTGCCCGACAAGCCCGGCGCCGCCGCTTCGATCTTCCAGGTGATCGCCGACGCCGAGGTCGACATCGACATGATCGTGCAGAACGTGTCGACCGCCGGGAACGGCCACACCGACATCTCCTTCACCCTCCCCAAGGAGGCCGGGCCGAAGGCCACCGGAGAGCTCAAGCGCCACCAGGACGCGATCGGGTTCGAGAAGCTCATCTACGACGAGCACATCGGCAAGATCTCCCTGGTCGGGGCCGGGATGCGCTCGCACCCGGGCGTGACGGCGAACTTCTGCCAGGCGCTGGCCGACGCCGGCGTCAACATCGAGATCATCTCGACCTCGGAGATCCGCATCTCCGTGGTCTGCCGCGACACCGACCTGGACGCGGCGGTGCGGGCCGTGCACGACAAGTTCGAGCTCGGCGGCGAAGAGGCGGCCGTGGTCTACGCCGGGACGGGGCGATAGGCATGGGACGCAAGCTCAACGTCGCGATCGTCGGCGCCACCGGCGTCGTCGGGTCGATCATGCGCCGGCTCATCGCCGCCGAGCGCGGCAACTGGGGCGAGGTGCGGCTCGTCGCCTCGGCGCGGTCGGCCGGCAAGCGCCTCGAGGTCGGCGACGAGGTGATCACCGTGCGGGCGCTCGACGCCGACGTGTTCGACGGGATCGACATCGCCCACTTCGACCTGCCCGACGAGGTCAGCGCCGAGTGGGTGCCGGTCGCCGCGGCCAAGGGCGTGGTCGTGATCGACAAGTCCGGGCACTTCCGCATGGACCCCGAGGTGCCGCTGGTGTGCCGCGAGGCCAACCCCGAGGCGGCCCTGGTGCGGCCCAAGGGGATCATCGCGAACGCCAACTGCACCACCCTCGCGCTCATCCCGACCCTCGCGGCCCTGAACGCGCACTTCGGGCTCCAGTCGATGTCGGTGGCCTCCTACCAGGCCGCGTCCGGCTCGGGCAAGGAAGGCCTGGAGGCGCTGTACGCGCAGTCGCAGAAGATCGCCGGGGTCGACCGGATCGGCACCGAGGACGGCGACGTGCGCGCGGTCCTCGGCGAGGAGTTCCACGCCCCGTTCGGCGCGCCGCTCGCGTTCAACGTCGTCCCGAAGGTCGGCGGCTGGAAAGAGGACGGCTGGACCTCCGAGGAGCTGAAGGTCCGCAACGAGTCGCGCAAGATCCTCGGCCTGCCCGACCTGAAGGTGGCCTCGACCTGCGTGCGCGTGCCCGTCGCGGTGGGCCACTCGCAGGTGGTGCACGCGACCTTCGCGAACGAGGTGACCGTCGCCGAGGCGCACCGGGTCCTCGGCGCGGCCGACGGCGTGGAGCTCGTGGACGACCCCGAGAACATGGTCTTCCCGATGCCGATCGACTCGGTCGGCAAGGGCGGCACCCAGGTCGGGCGCATCCGCCAGTCGATCGACTTCCCGAACTCGCTGGAGTTCTTCGTCGTGGCCGACAACCTCATGAAGGGCGCGGCCCTCAACTCGATCGAGACCGCCGACCTCGTACGCCGAGAACTCGAAGCGGCCTAGACCGCACCGACACAGACGGCACTGACGCAGACGGCCCGCGGCGAAAGCCGCGGGCCGCTCCGTTCCCAGGTTTACGCGTCGCGCTTCTTGAAGAGGATCCAGGCTCCCGCGATGATGGCCGCCGCGAAGACCGCGAACACCCCGCCCGAACCCCAGCGCCCGAAGTAGTCGAAGTCCGGCATCCCCATGCCCGACATCTCCGACAGGTCGAACGCCATCAGCCGCGCCCCCGACGAGAACGGCAGGAACTTGACCACCGGCACCAGCCAGTCCAACGCCGGCAGGAACGACAACCCGAAGATCAGGTTCTCGATGACCAACGGCGCCAGGAAGATCACGACCAGCGCCGAAGGCACGCCCCGGAACAGCAGCCCCAGGCCCAGACCCACCAGCGTGTAGACCAGCGTGTAGGCCACATACCCCAGCAGCGCCGCGCGCAGCGGATCCTCGAACAGGCCCGGCAGCTCGCCCCAGAAGACCAGGACCGCCAAAGCGTTGAGCGCCAGGGAAACGAACGTCACCACCACCGTCACACCGGAGACGACCAGCAGCTTCGCCAACACCAGCCGCGAACGCTGCGGCAGCGCCGTCAGCGTCGGCTGGATCGTCCCGTGCCGGTACTCGTGGCCCGTCGCGAAGATCCCGACGATCGCCATGAACACCGCCAGGAACGGGATCCCGAACGCAGCCCCGCCGTTCAGCATGATGGCCAGGGCCTCGGGGATCATCTCCTCGTCGCCGACGGCGAACCCGGCGATCACCGGGATCGCCAGCGCGGCCAGCACACCGAGACCGATGAGCCAGTAGGTCGAACGCAGCGTCGTCAGCCGCGTCCACTCGTATCGCAGAGCATCAAGCATGGTCGGCACCGTCGGTCTTCTCGGTCGCAGGGGCGGCGGGCGGCTCGGCCGCGACGAACTCCTCCGAGGAGCCCGTGGCCGACATGAACGCCTCTTCGAGCGAGGCGCTGCGGGTGGACAGCTCGGACAGCTCGACGCCCTCGGTGAACGCCAGGTGCCCCACCGCGCCGATCTCCAGGCCGGAGACGACCAGTTCGCCCTCCGCACCCTTCGTGACCTCGGCCCCGGCCGTCTCCAGCGCCGGGACGAACCCCTCGGCGGTGGGACTGCGGACGATCACCGTGGACTGCGTGAACTCGCGGACGAACCGGTCCACGTCCCCGTTGAAGATCATCTTGCCGCGGCCCACGACCACCAGTTCGTCGGACATGAGCTGCATCTCCGACAGGAGGTGGCTGGAGACGAAGATCGTGCGGCCCTCGGCGGCCAGGTGCTTGAGCATGTCCCGCATCCAGTGGATGCCGTGCGGGTCGAGACCGTTCGTGGGCTCGTCGAGCAGGAGGATCCGCGGGTCGCCCAGGAGCGCCTGGGCGAGGCCGAGGCGCTGGGCCATGCCCAGCGAGTAGCCCTTCGGCTTCTTCTTCTTGACCGTGCCGAGGCCGACGAGCTCCATGACCTCGTCGACGCGCTTGTCGGTGACGCCGTTGGCGCTGGCGAGCATCCGCAGGTGGTTGCGGGCGCTGCGGGTGGGGTGGAAGGGCTTGGCCTCCAGGAGGGTCCCTACCTTGTCCATGGGCCGGCGCAGGTCGGTGAACTTCGCCCCGTCGAAGAGGGTCTCGCCCTCGCCGTGGTCGAGACCGAGCATGAGGCGCATGGTGGTGGACTTCCCGGACCCGTTGGGTCCGAGGAATCCGGTGACGACGCCTGGCCTGACGTCGAAGGTGAGTCGGTCTACGGCCACCGTCTTGCGGTAGCGCTTGTATAGACCCTTCGCGGTGATCAAGGGGGCTCCAAAGGTTGCTGTCGCGGGTCTGTATGTCAGCGCCAGTCTATGGATCGCGGCGCGTCCGCACATGGGCGCGCCGACCGATTCGGCCCTCCTCCTCAGGGAGGAGGCGCGGCCGGGGGCGGTACCGCGGTACTACCGCGGGTCGATTCGCGCCCCGGTGTTCACACCCGGTTCACCGCGCGCTCGGGAGCGGGTCGCCTGCGGCCGTTGAACTGGGGCCGTTCCCCTCGTTCCCCCCGTTCCCCACTGAAGGACAGGAACCGCACCGTGCACAAGCGCCTGCTCGTTCCCCCGCTGGCACTCGGGATCGCCGCCCTCGCGATCCCGGCCCTCCCCGCCGCGGCGCAGGACGACCCCGCTCCGACCCTGACCGTCCTCGGCACGTACGAGTCCGGCGTGTTCGCCGCCGGGGCCGCCGAGATCGTCACCTACGACCCGCTGACGCAGCGGGTGTTCACCGTCAACGCCGAAGCGGCCGTGGTGGACGTGCTCGACGTCGCCGACCCGACCGACCCGGTGAAGCTCTTCTCGATCGACACCGCGGCGGCGGTCGGCGTCGACGGCGCGGTCGCCAACTCGGTGGCCGTCCACGGCGACCTGCTCGCCGTCGCCGTCGAGGCCCCCGACAAGGTCAGCCCCGGCTGGGTCGCCCTGTTCGACACCGAGGGCGCGTTCCTCGACGAGGTCGAGGTCGGCTCGCTGCCCGACAGCCTCGCGTTCTCGCCCGGCGGCAAGTACATCGTGGTCGCCAACGAGGGGGAGCCGTCCGAGGACTACTCGGTCGACCCCGACGGGACGGTGTCGGTCATCGACGCCGACACGTTCACCGTGCGCACCGCCGACTTCGCGGCGTACGCGAGCGGCGAGCGCGACCTGCCCGAGGGCTTCCGCGTGTTCGGCCCCGACCCGTCGGACGTCGCCGCGGGGATCGAGCCGGAGTACGTCGCCATGCCCGACGACGAGACCGCTTACGTGACGCTCCAGGAGAACAACGCGATCGCGGTGGTCGACCTCGACGCCGCCGAGGTCACCGACGTCCACGCGCTCGGCACGAAGGACCACTCGGCTCCGGGCAACGAGCTCGACCCCTCCGACGAGGACGGCGCGATCAACATCGCGAACTGGCCGGTGCGGGGCCTGTACCTGCCCGACACGATCGCGACCTACGAGACCGGCGGCCAGACCTACCTCGTGACGGCCAACGAGGGCGACGTGCGCGAGTGGGGCGACTACACCGAGGAGGCGCGCGTCAAGCACCTGGAGCTGTGCGCCGACGCGTTCGGCGCCTTCGACGTGGCCGCGCTCCAGGCCGACGAGGCGCTCGGGCGGCTCAAGGTCACCTCGACGCTCGGGCAGACCGAGGCGGGCTGCTACGACGAGCTGTACTCCTTCGGCGGCCGGTCGTTCACGATCTGGACCACCGACGGCGAGCTGGTCTTCGATTCGGGCTCGGACTTCGAGCGGCTGCTCGCGGCCGACTACGCCGAGCACTTCAACGCCGACAACGAGGGCAACGACTTCGACGACCGCTCCGACGACAAGGGCCCCGAGCCCGAGGCGGTCGAGGTCGGCCGGGTGGGCGACCGCGTCTACGCGTTCATCGGCCTGGAGCGCCAGGGCGGCGTGATGGTCTACGACGTGACCGACCCGGCCCAGGCCGAGTTCGTGGACTACGCGAGCCGGCGAGACTTCTCGGTCGAGCCCGGTGAGGGCGACGCGGGGGACCTCGGGCCCGAGAGCATCGAGTTCGTGGCCGCCGAGGACTCGCCGACCGGGCGGGCCCTGATCGTGGTCGGCAACGAGATCTCCGGCACGACGACGCTGTACGAGGTCGCGGGCGGCGACGCGGTCCCCGGCGGCCAGGAGCCGACCGAGAGCGCGAGCGATGACGACCAGGCGCTGCCGGTGACCGGCACGGGCGCGACGGCGCTGCTCGTGGGCCTCGCGGCGGTGCTGGCCGTGGGCGGCGGGGCGCTGGTGCTCATGCGCCGCCGCACCGCTTGATCGCAGCCGAGCCGGACCGTTCGACGGCAAGGGGGCGGCGGCCCACACCGCCGCCCCGAAACCGGCCGCGGCGCCCGAAGGGCGCCGCGGCCTCGCCTTGCCCAGAACCGGGGAGGTTTCGCGGGCAGGGGCGAGGGACCCGATGGCCGCAGTCCGGGCCCCCGATACGAGGGTGCCCGAGGGGTACGACATTTCGGCCGGATGCGCCGTTCGAAAATCCGCACCGCCTGAAAACCTGCCCGAGAATCGCGCTCCCCGAACCTCCGCGACGGCCCGATCTCCCAGCACCGGCCGCGCATCCGGGCGCCTCGCCGAACACTCCCGTTGCGCGGGTCCACTGCCGGTGCGGCAGGTTCGCGTGGGGCGTTCGCCTTCCCGCGCCCTCGCCGCGACATGCGGGGCGTGGCGGCCGAGGCGGGTGGCCTGGTTGTTTAGACTTGACGGGTGAGCCTGCGACTGTACGACACCGGCACCCGATCCGTTCGCGACTTCCAGCCCCGGAAGCCCGGCCAAGTCGGCGTCTACCTGTGCGGCCTCACCGTCCAGGGCCCCCCGCACATCGGGCACCTGCGCTCGGGCGTCTCCTACGACGTGCTCATCCGCTGGCTGCGCCGCACCGGCTACGACGTCACCTACGTGCGCAACGTCACCGACATCGACGACAAGATCCTCGTCCGCGGCGAGGAGCAGTCCCGCCCCTGGTGGTCCATCGCCTACGAGAACGAGCGCGTCCTCGCCGCCGGCTACGCCGCCCTCGGCGTCCTCGCCCCCTCCTACGAGCCCCGCGCGACCGGCCACATCACCCAGATGACCGACCTCATCGCCGACCTCGTCGAGCGCGGCCACGCCTACGTCACCCCCGCCGGCGACGTGTGGTTCGACGTCTCCTCCTGGCCCGCCTACGGCGAGCTCTCGCACCGCCGCCCCGAGGACATGCTCTCCAGCCCCGACGCCGGCTCCAAGCGCGACTCGCGCGACTTCGGGCTCTGGAAGGCCCACAAGCCCGGCGAGCCCGCCGACGCCTCCTGGACTTCCCCGTGGGGCCCCGGCCGCCCCGGCTGGCACATCGAGTGCTCAGCGATGGCCCGCCGCTACCTCGGCGACGCCTTCGACATCCACGGCGGCGGCACCGACATCATGTTCCCCCACCACGAGAACGAGCTCGCCCAGTCCCGCGCCGCCGGGCTCGGCTTCGCGAACTTCTGGGTGCACAACGGGATGCTCAACCTCTCGGGCACCAAGATGAGCAAGTCCCTCGGCAACACCCTCAGCGTCGAGGCCCTCGGCGAGAAGGGCTTCCGGCCCGTCGACATCCGCTACTACCTCACCAGCGCCCAGTACCGCTCCGCCGTCGACTTCTCCGAGACCGCCCTCGGCGAGGCCCAGGCCGCCTGGGACCGCCTCAACAACTTCGTACACCGTACGGCCGAATCGCTCGGCGCCGAGACCACCATCGGCGGCGCCCTGTCCCCCGAGTTCACCGCCGCGATGGACGACGACCTCAACACGCCCGCGGCCGTCGCGGTGATCCACGACGCCGCCCGCGAGGGCAACGCCGCGCTCGACGCCGGTGACGACGCCGCCGCGGCCCGCTCCGGGGCCGGCGTCCGAGCTATGCTCGACCAGCTCGGCCTCGACCCGCTCGACCCGCACTGGGACGACCCGGGTGACGCGAAGCTCAGCGGCGCCGTGGACGCGCTGGTGAAGCTCGCGCTCGAACAGCGCGCCGAGGCCAGGGCCCGCAAGGACTACGCGGCTGCCGACCGCATCCGCGACGAGCTCGCGCACGCCGGCATCACCGTCAAGGACACCCCTCGCGGTCCTGTGTGGACTGTGGACTAGGCCGAGCCCGAGCGTCCGCGGACCCGAGCGGCCCGCGGGCCGCGCGTGCGACGGGCCCGGGCGAAGCCGCCCGGCGGCCACGACCGAGCTGTCACGACCGGGCAGCGACGACCGACGACCTGGGGAACCTGAACCGATGAGCACCAAGGGTGGACACCCGAACCGCCGCAAGACCTCCAAGGCCGGGCCCAAGATCGGCTCCGGCGGCGGCAAGAAGGGCCTGGCCGGCAAGGGCCGCACCCTCAAGGCCGAGGACCGCCCCTGGCACAAGCAGTACCAGGGCGACGACAAGCCCCGCAAGACCCAGTGGAAGCAGTCCAAGGAGCGCGCCAAGGCCGCCTCCGAGGGCCGCACCACCAACATCGGCAAGGCCAAGCCCCGCCGCGACACGCGCCGCTCCGACGAGGCCGAGCTCATCCTCGGCCGCAACCCCGTCCTGGAGGCCCTGCGCGCGAAGGTCCCGGCCACCGCCCTCTACGTGGCCTTCGGCACCGACCTCGACGACCGCGTCGCCGAATCCGTGCGCCTCGCCGGCAACCGCGACCTGCCGATCAAGGAACTCGCCCGCCGCGACCTCGACCGGCGCACCAACAACGCCCTCCACCAGGGCATCGGCCTCCAGATCGAGCCGTACGAGTACGCCGACTTCGACGGCCTCCTGGAGATCAGCCGCACCTCGGGCACCGCCCCGCTCCTGGTCGCCCTCGACGGCGTCACCGACCCGCGCAACCTCGGCGCGATCATCCGCTCCACCGCCGCCTTCGGCGGCCACGGCCTCATCATCCCCTCCAAGCGCGCCGCGAGCGTCACGGCCGTGGCCTGGCGCACCTCCGCCGGAGCGGCCGCGCGCCTGCCCGTCGCGAAGGTCGTCAACCTCACCCGCACCATCCAGGCCTGCCAGCAGGCCGGGTTCATGACCGTCGCCCTCGACGGCGGCGGCGACGTGGACGTGTTCGACCTGCCCGTCGCCACCGACCCGCTGCTCATCGTCGTCGGCGACGAGGGCAAGGGCGTCTCCCGCCTCGTCTCCGAGACCTGCGACCACCGCGTCGGCATCCCGATCGCCAGCGAGGTCGAATCGCTCAACGCCTCCGTCGCAGCCTCCATCGCGCTCGCCGAGGTCCAGCGCCAGCGTCGCTGAGCATCGCCGCCGAAGCCGCGGCGCCGAAGCCCGTCCGCGGACGGGTCTCGGCGCCCGCGGACGGGACGGGGCCGCCGAAAGCGCTCGTGGCGGGCCCCTGCGGCCCCCACTTCGGATGATCCCGTACCCGCACGCGTCGCCCGCCGGGATTAACCTGGAACGATCCTGCAAGCCCTAGCCCCTGGAGCTGCGCCCACATGCCGGCCGATTACCTGCTCAGCGTCGACCTCGGTACCTCGCACACCGTCGCCGTCGTGGTCTGGCCCGACGGCCGGACCCGGCCGCTGCTGTTCGACGGCTCCCCGGTCATGCCCTCCGCGGTGTTCCTCGACCCGGCCGGGACGATCCACACCGGCAAGGACGCCGAGCGCCTCGCGCTCACCGCCCCCGAGCGCTTCGAGCCCAACCCCAAGCAGCGCATCAGCGACGGCACGCTCCTCCTCGGCGACCGCGAGATCCCCGTGACCGCCGCGTTCGCCGCGATCCTCACCCGCGTCGCCCGCGCCGCCATCGAGTCGGTCGGCCACCTCCCCAACGCCGTGCTCACCTGCCCGGCCGCCTGGAGCGAGCAGCGCCGCGCGGCCCTCCACGACGCGGCCGCGCAAGCGGGCTACCGCCCCGTCAAGATCCTCACCGAACCGGTCGCCGCCGCCCACTACTACACCTCCCGCCTCGCCCAGCCGCTCGCGTCCGGCCAGGCCCTGGCCGTCTTCGACTTCGGCGGCGGCACGCTCGACATCGCCGTCCTCGAACGGCGCGCCGACGGCTCCTTCGGCGTCCTCGCCGACGGCGGCCTCCAGGACCTCGGCGGCCTCGACTTCGACGCCGCCCTCGTCGCCCACATCGGCGACACCGTCAAGCAGCGCGACCCCGACATCTGGAAGCGCCTCGAGCAGCCCAGCGGCGCCAGCGAGATGCGAAACCGCCGCGAACTGTGGGAAGAGGTCCGCGCCGCCAAGGAGATGCTCTCGCGCACCTCGGTCGCGCCCATCACCGTGCCGGACATGGCCCAGTCCCTCCACCTCACCCGCGGCGAACTCGACCAGCTCTCGCGCCCGCTCCTGTCGCGCGCGGTCGGCGAGACCCAGCGCGTCCTGGGCCTGTCGGGCCGGCGCCCCGAGCACCTCGCCGGGCTCTTCCTCGTCGGCGGCTCCAGCCGGATGCCGATGGTCTCCAAGGTCCTCCACGAGGGCCTCGGCATCGCGCCCACCGTCCTCGAACAGCCCGAACTGCCCGTCAGCGAAGGCGCCGCGCTCGCGATGACGAGCGCCGCGCCGGTGACGCCGCCCTCGCCGATGTCCTCCCCGCCGCACTCGCCGACCGCGCCGCACCAGTCCGGGAGCCTGCCGCCGAGGACGCCCGGCTCGGACCAGACGATGCGGCTGCCGCGCCCCGCGCCGCAGGGCCCCAAGCGCCGCCTGCGCCCCAAATGGGTCGCCCTCGTGGCCGCGATCGCGGTGCTCGCCGTCGCGATCCCGCTCGGCTGGTGGTGGCTCACCAACCCCTACAAGCAGCGCCCCTTCGCCGACCGGCTCACCGAGGTCGGCGACGCCACCCCGCTCGCCCTCGAAGGCAACGGCGGCATCTACGGCGTCCGCGTCTGGGGCGACCGCACCCTCTTCGCCTACACCACCGGCTCCTCGAACCTCGACGGCGAGGAGCTCCACGTCCGCGCGGTCGACAACGCCACCGGCGAGCCGCTGTGGGACGAGGACAGGGTTTTCCTCGGCGACGGCTGGGACGAGCTCTTCTTCGTCTCCGAGGAGCTCGTCGCCTTCGCCCAGGAGGTCGACGCCTCCGGGGGCGGCTACGAGTACCGCTACTACTTCCTCGACTGGAGGACCGGGGAGACCCGCAACACCGTCGTCAGCCCCGCCCGCCAGGCCGCGCGCTCGGGCGACCTCCTCGTCGTCGCCCACGGCGGCAACGACTTCAAGGTCTACGACGCCGCCGGCGAGCGCGTCTCCGACTGGAGCCTCGGCGACGCCGAGGACGGGATCGCCGTCGAGGACTGGAACCTCGTCGGCACCCCCGACGACCTCGGCGACCCCTCCCGGGCCCGCAACGGCGACGGCCGGGTCTGGGCCCTCACCGGCGACAACGTCGTGCACCTCTTCGACGTCGAGTCCGGCGACACGGTCGCCGAGAAGGAGCTGGAGACCGTCGACGACCGCTACTTCGCGTGGAACGGCCTGCTGTACGTGCTGGTGGACAAGGAGACCGGCTACGACCTCAAGGTGTACGACCTCGCGAAGGACCTCGCCGAGGTCGACCGCGAGTTCGTCGAGGCGAGCGCCGTCGTCCCCGAGGGCGTCGTGGCCTGCGGCGAGGCGCTCGTGTGCGTCGCCGAGAGCTTCGAGGACGCGGTGAACGGCTACCACTGGCGCGTCTACGACGCCGACGCCGAGAAGATCGTGCACACCTTCGACGACGGCGAGTACCGCGGTATCAGCGCGATCGGCGACCGCCTCATGGTCGAGTACTACGAGGGCGACGACGTGCGGACCCAGATCTACGACAAGGGCTTCAAGTCGGTCGGCAACAGCCTCGGCGAGTACGGCTTCACCGCCGTCGACGGCGGCAGCGCGCTCTCCTGGCCCGGGGACTCCGGTTTCAGCGCCGACACCGGCAACGTCATCGGCCTCGGCCGCGACGGCACCCGCACCGCGCTGCGCACCGACCTCGCGGCCTTCGCCTGCGACGCCTCCGACACCCGCCTCGCGTGCATCACCGCGGAGGGCCTCCAGGTCTTCGCCATCCGCGACGAATGACCCCGGCGCCCGCGCGGCGATCCGGTGCCTTCAGACCAGAAAGCGGCCGGTTACAATCGACCCGACGCGCCGCCGAGGCGGCGCGATCGGCCGCTGTAGCTTTAACGGTAGAGCAACGCACTTGTAATGCGTAGGTTGCGGGTTCGAATCCTGTCAGCGGCTCTCTTGCCCGGTCCCCGGCCGGGCATCACTCGTTCCCGCCCCGATGCGCGAGGTCCCTCCCCGGTCCGCGTCACCGTTTCGAGGCCCTGCCGCCGCGCCAGCGTGCTCGTCCAGGTGTGCGTGCGGCCGTACACTTCCGCCATGACCGCCGCCCGCATCCTGGCCGCCCTCGCCGATCTCGCCCCGGTCGCGAAGCAGGCCGCATGGGGCCGCATCGGGGCGAAGGCCGCCTGGGGCGGTGACTTCGCGTCGGTCGCCGGGGCCGAAGCGCTCGCCGCGCACGACGAGCTCCACCGCGACGAGCGATCCCTGCGGCAGGGCTTCGCCGTCGTCATGGGCCGCATGGAGGTCGACGGCAAGAAGAAGCGCGTCACGGTGCCGCTCGCGACCCGCCCGATCCGCCTCGAACCCGCGCGCGGCCGGTCCGGATTCACCGTGGTCCCCGCCGGGGACCTCGCCGTGCACCCGGCGCTGGAGGCCACCGACCACGCCGCGAAGCTCGCCGCCGCGTTCGAGCCCACCGAGCCCGCTGAGGACTTCTCCTGGCTCCTCGACGCCGCCCGCGCCGCCGGGTTCCCCGTCGCCGAGGTCGTGACGCGACTGGACGGCTCCCGTGCGCCCGAACCCAAACGCGCCATCGTGCTCGCCCGGCCCGTCGTCTACGTCGCCGAGGAGCCCGAGGCCGCCCCGATCGCCCGCAGCCTCAAGGACTGGGCCGCCCGCCCCGGACTCGAGGCCACCGCCCTGGCGGCGGCCTACCTCGCCGGTCCCGAACCCGGGCCCGAGTCGACCGAGCCGCCGCGCTGCCCGCTGCCGTTGAGCCGCGAGCAGGCCGCCGCGGTGCGCCTCGCCCGCCGCCACGCGGTCACCGTCGTGACCGGCGCCCCCGGCTGCGGCAAGTCCCACACGCTCGCCGCGATCGCCCTCGACGCCGTGGCCGCCGGGCAGTCGGTGCTCATCGCGACGCAGTCGGTCCACGCCGCCGACGTCCTCGGCTCCCTCCTCTCCCGCCATCCCGGCCCGGCCCCGGTCCTGTTCGGCGACACCGAGCACCGCGGCGGACCCGACCTCGGCGAGGTGAAGTCCGGGGCCCGTGCCGCTGCCGAGCGGGACGCGCGCGCAGCCGACGACGCCGAGGCCCACCGGGCCCGCGTCGAAGCCGCGATCACCGCCGGGCTCGACCTGGAGCGCCGTCGCCTGCGGGCCCAGGACGCCCCGGTGTTCCTCCTCGACGACTTCCCGCTGCTCCGCGACGCCGACCTCGACGCCGTCGAAGCCCTCGCCGCCCGAGCCGAAACCGAAGGCGGCGGCCCGTGGCGGCAGTGGCGCAGACGCCGCGCCCGCGCCCGCCTCACCGCCGCGACCGGCGCCGAAGGCACCCCAGGGGCGCTGCGCCGAGCCGTCGAGGTCGCCCGCGACCTCCAGGCCGCCGCCTCGCTCGCCGCCTCCGGCGGCCTCGACCTCGCCCCGATGTGGCGCGCCCTCGAAGCGGCCGACCACGAAGCGGCCCAAGCGGTCGGCACCGCCCTGCGCACCCGCGCCGCCGGAGCGGGCCGCCGCGGCGCCCGCCGGGCCCTCGCCTCGCTCGAACTCGCCCTGCGCACCGGCGGGCGATCCGACCGCGGCCGCGCGCTCGCGGCCGTCGACCCCGCCGACCTCTTCGAGGCCGCACCGCTGTGGATCGGCACCGTCGCCGACGCCGAAGCGGTCCTCCCGCCGCTCGCGGGACTGTTCGACCTCGTGATCCTCGACGAGGCCAGCCACATCAACCAGCTCCGCGCCGCCCCCGTCCTCGCCCGCGCCCGCCGCGCCGTCGTCGCCGGCGACCCCCGGCAGCTGCGGTTCGTGTCCTTCGCCGCCGACGACCGCCTCCACGAGGTCCTCGACCGGCACGGCCTGCGCGAACGCGAGACCCAGCTCGACACCGGCCGCGTCAGCGCCTACGACCTCGCCCGCGGCGCCGGGCCCGCCGTCGAGCTCACCGAGCACCACCGCGGCGTGCCCCACCTCATCGGCTTCTCCGCGGCCCGCTTCTACGGCGGCCGCGTCGCGCCCGTCACCACCCACCCGCGCAACCACGACGCCGACGCGATCACCGTCCACCGCGTGGACGCGAAGCGCGCCGACGCGGCGGGCCTCATCCCCGCCGAGGTCGACCGCGCCGTCGACCTCCTCGCCGAACTCGTCGAACGCGGCGAGCGGGGCCTTGCCGTCCTGTCGCCCTTCCGCGCCCAGGCCGAGGCGATCGAGGCGGCCATCGTGCGCCGCTTCGACCTCGGCACCCTCCGCGAGCGGCGCATCCGCTCGGGCACCGTCCACGCCTTCCAAGGCAGCGAGGCCCCGACCGTCATCGCGGCCCTCGGCGCCGCCGACGGCGACCCCGCCGGACGCCGGCGGTTCCTGGCCGGACCGAACCTGTTCAACGTCATGGTCACCCGCGCCCGCGAGCACCTGCACCTCGTCACCGCCCTCGGCGAACCCTCAGGTCTCGTCGGCGACTTCCTCGCCTACGCCGACCGCCCGCCGCGCTCCCCCGAAGGCGGCGGCGACGCCGGGACCTGGGCCGGCGCGGTCGCGGCGGCGCTGGCCGGGAGCGAGGCGACCGTGCGCCTGGACTACCCCGTCGGGCACTGGAGCGTCGACCTCGTCCTCGGCGACGGCGAGGAAGCCGCCGGCGTCATCTGCGGGGTCCACCCCGAAGGGCCCGAAGCGCACCTGGCCCGCCACCGCGCCCTGCGCCAAGCCGGATGGCGCCTCGCCGACGCCTTCCCCTCGTCCTACGCCGACGACCCCTCCCGCGCCGCCGTCGCCCTCCTCGCCGACCTCGGGCGCCGGTGATCTTCACCATGCGGCCTGGACCCCGATTTCCCGGACCCCGCGAAACCCCAGCTCAACGGCCCGAATGCGGTTTCGGTCACCGCGTCCGCCGTCTCAGTAGTTGAACCTTCCCCATATGGTCGCCGCTGTACTCAGGTGCACCGTCCGATCCGATGAGCGGTGCCGCACAGAAAGCAGCACATCAACGTGAACTCCGAGACCTCCGGTCCCCTCCGCCGCCTCCTCGCCGTCAGCGCCGCGGGCCTCGCCGGCGCCGTCGCCCTCACCGGTTGCAGCCTCCTCAGCGGCTCGACCGACGACTCCACCGACGGCAACGACGTCAGCGAGGAGCAGTTCGACGCCGCCGCCGACGCCTCCGCGGGCGACTGCCTGCCGTTCGAGATCCTCGGGACCGACCAGGACACCTTCGCGATCGACTGCGGCGGCGAGGACGCCTTCTGGTCGATCACCGAGATCGTCGCCGACCCCGGCATCACCACCGCCGGCGGCACCATCACCGACGACCAGCAGATCTTCGACGTCTGCGGCGAGGAGATCGGCGCGTTCCTGCCCGGCAAGCCCTGGACCGAGTGGAACATGATCTACGACCAGGGCACCGGCGAGGTCGACTACCTCTTCTGCGTCGAGGCCCTCGACAAGCCCGACGCCGACGAGAAGACCCCGGCCGTCCCCGAGGCCGGCGAGTGCATCTCCAGCGCCGACACCGCCTGGTACACCCTGCCCTGCGAGGCGGCCCTGGCCGACACCACCGTGACCCACACGGTCGCCTTCGACACCGCCGACTGGGCGGCCCCCGACGTCGAGACCGCCGTCGCCGAGTGCGCCGGCGTCTACTACGAGCTGACCGACCAGTTCAACCGCGTCAACGGCGTCGTCTGCACCGACTAGCCGACCGCGAGCACTCGGCCCCGGGGCGGTGCCCCGGGGCCTTTCGCGACCCCGGGACCCGGCCGTCCCGACCGGACCGTCCGCGACCGGACACGCCCCGAAACGGAACCGGCGGCACGGGGGCATGGGACTGGTCACAAGTCGGGTCAATTGGGTGCTCCGGACACTTGCGACACACTCGGGCGGCGGCGAAACACCTGCGTAACACGCATGTTCGGACCGAAGTATTTCCGCGGCCCGCGTTGACTCGGAGCTGTGTCGGACGCTACAGTGCTTCACTAAATACTCTTCCGAGTGAATGCGCACTCGCCCCCACAGGTGAACCCCAAGTGGTAGGGAGCCATATGCCGACGGTGATCTCAGACCCCCGGAGCGTCCGACTGCGTACAGTGGACGGACTCAGTGCCCTCGGCATCCCAGCGCCCCCCGCGCAGTTCCCCCTGCCCTTCCCCTCCGGCAAGCTCCCGCGCCTGCGCGCCCGCGGCCACGTCGAGGCCCGCGCCGCCATCCTCAACATCGTCCAGGCCCGCGTCTTCGACATGCCCGAGGAGCTCGCGATGCGCTGGCTCCTGGACGCGCACGTGCTCGACCACCTCACCCCGGACGAATGGGGCTTCATCGCCTGCGGCCGAGGGGAGCGCGCCCGCTACGCCGACCAGCTCGAAAGCCTCTACACCGTCTCCTGGCTCCTGGGGCTGGTCGACCACCTCGACCCCGGGGTGCCCTGCACCGAGGAGCTGCCCGAGCTGCTCCCGGACCTGCGCCGCCCGGAGTCCTTCGGGGCCTGGCGCGACCGCCAGCTCACCCCGACCCGCGACGCCGGGGTCGTCGCCGAGATGCTCGACCTCTACTACTGCCTCGACTGGCTCTGCGACCAGGCCCGCAAGGCCGGCCAGGCCCCGCCGCGCGGCGTGGACGACAACCTCGTGTGGCACCGGCGCTGGGCCCTGGAATGGGCCGTGGTCTTCGCCGAGGAGCGCCCCGTCCACTGGGACGAGGTCCGCCTGTAGGGACGGGCCCGGCTGTGAGGCGCACCCGCGAAACCGCCTGACTATATTCATGGGATGAATCCGAAGGCTCTTTCGCACGAACAGCTCCGCGCGGCCCCGAAGGTCGTGCTCCACGAGCACCTCGACGGCGGCCTGCGCCCGCAGACGCTCATCGAGATCGCCGACGAGATCGGCCACACGCTGCCCGCCACCGAGCCCGACGCGCTCGCCGACTGGTTCTTCGAGGCCGCCGACTCCGGCACCCTGGAGCGGTACCTGGAGACCTTCGCGCACACCATCGCCGTCTCCCAGCAGGCCGACCACTGCTACCGGATCGCCGCCGAGGCCGCCCAGGACCTCGCCGCCGACGGCGTGGTCTACGCCGAGGTCCGCTACGCCCCCGAGCAGCAGCTCCTCGGCGGCCTCAGCCTCGAAGGGGTCGTCGAGGCCACCCTCGCCGGCTTCGAGGAGGGCGAGCGCCTCGCCGAGAAGGCCGGGCACCCGATCAAGGTCCGCACCCTCCTGTGCGGGATGCGCCACGCCGACCGGACCCTGGAGATCGCCAAGCTCGCGGTCGCCTACCGCGACAAGGGCGTCGTCGGCTTCGACATCGCCGGCGGCGAGATCGGCAACCCCGCCGAACGCCACATCGAGGCCTTCGACTACCTGCGCCGCGAGTCGATGCCGTTCACCATCCACGCCGGGGAGTCCTGCGGCCCCGAGTCCATCTGGGGCGCCGTCGCCGTCTGCGGCGCGAACCGGATCGGCCACGGCGTCCAGCTCATCAAGGACATCGACCTCACCGGCGACGAGGCGAAGCTCTCCAACCTCGCCCACTACATCCGCGACCGGCGCATCGCCCTCGAGATCGCCCCCTCCTCCAACCTCCAGACCGAAGGGGCCGAATCGATCGAGACGCACCCGATCAAGGCCCTCTACGACCTGGGCTTCCGCGTCACGGTCAACAACGACAACCGCCTGATGAGCCGCACCGATACCTCCCGGGAGTTCCAACTGCTCTCCGAGACGTTCGGCTGGGGCTGGGCGGAGGTCGAGCGCTGCACCGAGAACGCCGTCCGCGCCTCCTTCCTGCACCTGCCCGAGCGCCGCCGCCTCCTCGAAGAGGTCGTCCGCCCCGGTTACGCGGCGCTCGAAGGAACCGAAACGAACCCTGAGTAAGCTCAGGGACATGCACGTTTACACCGCCCCCGTCGTGGTTCCGATCGCGGGCGAGCCGATCCGCGAGGGCGCGGTAGGGGTCGACGACGGGCGCATCGCCTACGTCGGCCCCGCCGCCGACGCCCCCGAGGCCGACGGCGCGACCGCCCTCGACGGCGTCCTCACCCCCGGACTCGTCAACGCCCACACCCACCTCTGCTACACCTCCTTCGCCGACATGTACGGCAATGAGAAGGAGTTCTTCGAGTGGATCCAGGAGTTCGCGCGCCGCAACCCCGCGACCGCCGACGAGATCTGGAAGGACTCGGTGCAGACCGGCATCGACGAGTCGATCGCCGCCGGCGTCACCGCCGTGGCCGACATCGTCACCCCCGAAGCCGGATTCGAGCCGCTCTTCGCCTCCGACCTCGCCGGCGTCGCCTACTGGGAGGCCTGCTTCATCGACGAGACCGCCTGGGAGGTGCGCCGCAACTCCTGGCGGGAGGTCGTCACCGAGAGCCGCGCGATCAACAACTCCGACATCGCCGTCGGCATCAGCCCCCACACGCTCTACACGCTCGGCACCAACGTCGGCAAGAGCCTCGCCGAACTCGCCCGCACCCTCGACATCCGCATCCACCCGCACCTGGCCGAGACCACCCACGAGGACATGTTCGTGCGCCGCGGCTCCGGGCCGTTCGCGTTCATGAACCGCCGCGCCGGGCTCGCCCTCGAACTCGCCGACGGCGGCGCCGGGCACTCCCCGGCCACCCAGATGGACAAGGTCGGCTGGCTCGGCGCCGACGCCCACGTCGCCCACGGCGTCCACCTCGACAAGGCCGACCGCGAACTGCTGCGCGCCAAGGGCTCGGCGGTCGCGCTGTGCGCCCGCTCCAACGCCCGCCTCGAAGCCGGCGAGGCGCCCGTCGCCGCGCTGCGCGCCGAAGGCAACATCGTGGCCGTCGGCACCGACTCGCGCGCCTCCAGCCCCGACCTCGACGTCGCCGCCGAACTGCCGGTGCTGCGCAAACTCGCGCTCGCCCAAGGCGACGGCGGCGAGGGCCTCAACGAATGGCTCGTGCGCGCCGCCACCGAAGGCGGGGCCAAGGCCCTCGGCCGCGAGGACATCGGCGCTATCGAGGTCGGCGCCCGCGCCGACCTCGCCCTCTTCGCCGTCGACACCGAGGGCGACCCGTACACCGCCCTCGTCAACGGCGCGGCGGGCAACTGCAAGGCCACCGTGCTCAAGGGCGAACTCATCGAGCACTAGGTAACGCTTCGGTCTCGGTCCTTGCCGATCGGGCCCCGGTTCCGCGATGCTCGACAGGGCCCGTTCAGCGGGCCTTCATACCTGATTCACGGGAGCGGCCGCGCCGCTCCGTGTATCCCCTGGAGAAGGCGGGGCGCGCACCGCGCGCCCCGCCGCCGCGCGCCGAGTCCGCAGTGCACACCCGGGACGCCCCGTGCCAAACCCGCCGGAACCTGCGACTATCCGGCCTTCGTGACGACCCGGCCGCACCCTGTGACAACCCCCACCTCCTAGTTATCGGATGGGTTACGCGCGATAACGGTTCGGTTTCATAGATCGACATCACAGCTTCCATGCGTCAGGGTGGTGCTGTAGCGCACGCCGCACTCGGGGGATCTCTCAGCGTCATCCCAGCCGGGCCGCGGACCGACGGCGCTCGTCCCAACTGACGACGAGGAGGCGCAGGTGGCCCAGGCGATCGAGTTCACCGCCGAGAGCTCCGTTGCGCCGCAGTCGATCCCGTCGTCCTCCTCGACCCCCCACACAGCCTCTCCTCCGGGCGAGCGCGCGGCCCTTCCCTGCTCCCTCAGAGCCGCTCGCTACGCGTGATCCTGCGCGTGCCCGATATAACCCCTTGATCCGCCGGGGCCCACACCGACAGGGCTCCGGCGGATTTTCATCGCGGCGTGTGCAAGGCTGTCGGAGTGATCGAGGCGAACGAAGCGAACACCCCGCGTAAGGAACCCGGCCGCATCGCGGCGATGTTCGACCGGGTCGCGCCGGGCTACGACCGCACCAACACCGTCATGGTCGCCGGGCAGGACAAGCGCTGGCGCAAGGCGGTGCGCGAGGCCCTGAGCCTCCAGCCCGGCGAGCGCTGCCTCGACCTGGGCGCGGGCACCGGCGTCTCCACCGCCGAACTCGCCAAGTCCGGCGCCGACGTCATCGGCGTGGACTTCTCCCTCGGGATGCTCAAGGCGCACAAGGACCGACAGGTCCCGCTGGTGAACGCCGACGCGCTGCACCTGCCCTTCGGCGACGGCACCTTCAACGCGGTGACCGGTTCCTTCTTCGTGCGCAACGTGGTCGACCTCGACGCGTGCCTGGCCGAGATCCTCCGCGTGCTCGCCCCCGGCGGGCGCATGGTCCTGTGCGAGGTCTCGCGGCCGGTCTGGAAGCCCTACCGCAAGGCCCACGGGGTCTTCGTCAAGCACGTGCTGCCGAAGGTCGCCGCGCGCGTGGCCTCCGACCCCGAGGCCTACCGCTACCTGGCCGACTCGACCATGGCCTGGCCCGACCAGGCCGGGTTCGCCGACCGCATCGTCAAGGCCGGCTACCGGAAGGTCGCCTGGCGCAACCTCGCCGGCGGCGCCGTGGCCATGCACCGCGGCTTCAAATAGGCGCGCCGCCCGCGCCGCCCCCCGTGGACGGCGCGGACGACGCTGCGGACCTTCGACATGACGATCACCGGCCCGCGGTCTCAGCGGCACTGCGCAGCAGCGCCGAAACTCAGTCCAACTGGAACGAGCGCTTCGACAACCCCAGCCAGTACCCGTCGATGACGGTCTTGGCGACCTGCTCCTGGTCGCTCGCCGCGCCGTAGGTGACGAACAGCGGGATGTAGTGGTCGACCGTCGGGTGCGCGTACGGCATCCCCGGGGCCTGCGAGCGGTAGCGCGCCAGCTCCTCGATGTCCCCGCGCCCCAAGGCCTCCGCGGCCCACAGGTCGAAGTCGGCCGACCAGCCCGGGACCTGCTCGGGACGCTGGAAGTCGAGGTACGGCAGGCCGTGCGTCATGAAGCCCGAGCCGATCACCAGGTAGCCCTCCTCGCGCAGCGGCCGGAGCCGGCGCCCGATCGCCATGAGCCGGTCGGGGTCGTGGCTCGGGATCGACAGCTGGAGCACCGGCAGGTCCGCGTCCGGGTACATGACCTTGAGCGGCACCCACGCGCCGTGGTCGAGCCCGCGGCTCGAATGCCGGTGCAGCGGTTCGGTATCGGGCATCGCCGCGGCCACCCGGTCGGCCATCGCGGTCGCGTCCGGGGTCTCGTAGCGCATCGTGAAGTAGCGCTGGGCGAAACCGCCGAAGTCGTAGACCAGCGGCGTGGCCGCCGCGGGGCTCGAGATCATGAGCGGCGCGGCCTCCCAGTGGGCCGAGACGATGAGCACGCCCTTGGGCCGCGGCAGGCTCTGGGCCCATGCGAAGAGCCGGTCCATCCACTCGGCCTCGTCGAACAGCGGCGGGGCGCCGTGGCTGAGGTAGAGCGCGGGCAGCGGGCCGTCCGCGGGGGTCCAGTCGCGGCGCTCGGCCGTGCGGGATGCGGTGGTTTCGAGGAAGGCGTCGAACGCGGCGCCTGGACGGGGAGACATGACCACTCCGAGTTCTTGAAGGTTCAATAAATACTACTCGTGTTCGTTGATCGATCAAGTAGTGAAGTTAAGCTTGATGCATGAGTGAAGCGGCGCACTGGCTCGACGATGCGGAGATGGAATCCTGGCTCGCCCTCATCGGCGTGGTCATGCGCCTCCCCAGTGCCCTCGACGGGCAGCTGCGCGGCGACGCCGACCTCAACTACTTCGAGTACGTCGTCCTCGCCGCGCTCGAGCACGCCGAGGAGCAGACCATGCGCATGAGCGACCTCGCCTTCGTCTGCCACGGCTCGCTCTCGCGCCTCTCCCACGTGGCCAGACGCCTTGAGGGCGAAGGGCTCATCGAGCGCTACGCCTGCCCCAGCGACGGCCGCTCCACCCTCGCGACCCTCACCGACGGCGGCCGCGAGCGCCTCGCCACCGCCGCCCCCGGCCACGTCAAACTGGTGCGGCAGTTGATCTTCGACGAACTCGACCGCGAGGAGATGCGCGAACTCGGCGCCCTCTCCAAGCGCCTCCTCGCCCGCATCCAGGCCTGAGACGGCCCGCCGCTGGCGTGACGCTCCGTGGCGGTCCCGTACGCGGCCTTGGTGGTAGGCGCTCGGTATAGTGGGAAAAATCTCCTTTCTCCCATCGCCCCAGAGGAGTTCCTGAGTGGCAGCCCCGCACGCTCCGGCGTCCCCACCTGAGAACGAGGTCCGACATGGCCGGCGCTGACGTCTTCGCCATGGACCCCGACGAGGTCCACAAATCCGTGGAGATCCTCTTCGAGATCGAAGCCGAGGTCGACCGGGCCACCGCCGCGGTCGCCGACGCCAACGCCGCCGCCTCCGGGCCCCTGACCGCCGCGGGCACCGCCCTCGGCCCGGCCCTCGAAGCCGCCGGCGAGTGGTGGAGGGTCCAGCGGGCGGGCGGCTTCTGCGGCCTCGTGGGCAACACCGGCGAGTACCTCGCCGCGTGCGCGCAGGAAGCGGTCGAAGTGGACGACTACAACTCCGGGACCTTCGCGTCCCTCGCCGGGGAGCTCTACCCCGACCGCCCCAACGCGGGCGCCTCCTCCCGGCCGGACTGGTAGCCGCGATGAGCGAGATGACCTGGCAGCAGCTCCGCGACCTCGACTGCGGGGCCGTGCGCGCCCTCGGCGACTCCTGGAAGACCTACGTCGACGGGATGCTCGACCACACCGCGCGGCTGCGCACCGACGTGATCGAGGGCCACCTCGGCGTCGAGAACTACGAGTCCGACACCGCCACGCAGGTGCGCGAGCAGATCGGCCTCACCGCCGACCGCTTCGAGGACGACCTCTCCGACTACGCGACCACCCGCATCGCCACCTCGCTCCACGAGGCGGCCGACGCCTTCGAGGCCGAGCAGGGCGAGCTCAAGGAACTCGTCCCGCTCATCGAGTCGCACGACTTCGACATCGAAGGGCCCCAGAGCGAATACGACGTGAACCTCTCGGGCGGCCTCCACCAGGCGATCCTGACCCTGAACCCGCCGCAGTGGCTGTGCGACATGGTCGGCATCAAAAAGCCCGACGGGTTCTGGGACTGGGACACCCTCAAGTCCCTGTTCAGCAGCGTCGACCTCTACGGCACCGCGATCGGCCTGGCCGGGCAGTACCAGGACTGGCTGCGGGCGGTGATGGCCCGCGCCCACGACGCCGACGACGACGCCGCCGCGGCGCTCAAGGAGATGCGCGAGAACCCCTCCGGCCTGCCCCCGCACCTCGGCGCGACCTACGACGACCTCATCGACGACTACAAGGACGCGCTGTCCTCCGAGGTCGCCGACGAGGCCCGGGCGATCGCCGACGGCACCTCCGGGATGTCGCCCGAGCAGGTCAACCAGTGGTGGGAGGGCCTGAGCGACGCCGAGCGCGAGGCGCTCATCGCCGAGCACCCCGAATGGGTCGGCCCCGTCGACGGCATCCCGACCGAGGCCCGCGACACCGCCAACAGAACGCTCCTCGACAACCGCATCGACAGCCTCGACGACCAGATCGCCGCCAAGGAACGAACCCTGGCGGGCCTGGACCCCGAGTCCGACGCGTACGAACGCGTCAAGCAGGACCTCGACAACCTCAAGGGCGACCGCAAGGACCTCAGCGAACTCCAGGCCATCATCACGGACGAAGACGGCAACCCCGCCATGTCCGACAAAGCCGGGGAGCAGCACTACCTGCTCGGCTTCGACACCGAAGGCAGCGGGCAGGCGATCGTCGCCGTGGGCAACCCCGACACCGCCGACCATGTCAACACGCTGGTCCCGGGAACCACCACGGCGCTGGCGGGCATCGGAGGCTCGATCAACCGCGCCGACACGATGAGTCTGGACGCGCAGAACGCCGCGCCCGGAGACGCCAACGCGACGGTCATGTGGCTCGGCTACGACGCACCGGACACCATCTTCCCCGAGGCCATGCAGAAGCGCTGGGCCGACGGCGCGGCCGAGGACCTGGAGAACTTCACCAGGGGCCTCACCGCCACCGGGCAAGAGGGCGCCAACCACACCTTGACCGGACACTCCTACGGCACCACCGTGATCGGCCACGCGGCCACCCAGCGGGGCGTCGATGCCGACAACCTCGTCTTCGTCGCCTCCCCGGGCGTCGGCACCGACACGGCCAGCGCCCTCGGCGTCGACGAGCAGAACGTCTGGGCCACCACGAACTCGCTCGACCCGATCCAGCTGACCCCGGAGTTCCTCCACGGCAACAATCCGATCGACGACGACTTCGGCGGCAACACCTTCCACAGCGACACCGGCGCTTGGAACGACAACAACCACAGCACGTACTGGCAGGACACCAACCAGGTGGGCCGTGATTCGATCGCCTACATCGCCACCGGGAACCGGCCGCAGTGACGTGTCGCCGCAGCGGCGATCGTTCAGTGAGAACGGAGGCCCGGGCAAGCGGCTCGAACCTCCTCGCCACAACGACCACGAAGGACGCCATGGACATCCCGCCTCCATCCACCTACACGCAGGCAGAGGCCTATGCCCCGATGGAGGCAGCCGCCGCCGAGGCCGTCGCGGCGCTGCCGGACTTCCCGGGGTTCGAATGGCGGCTCTGGTCGGAGCTGCCGTGCAGCCACAACGGCGTCATCGACCCCAATTACGTCGAGGTCGAGATCGAGTACCGGTTCACGCTGCCGGACTCCGGGACGCCGCTCGTGCGGCAGACGTATGTGGAGGTGCTCCGCGAGTTCTGGTCCGGGCTCGGATACCAGATCCTCCGCGACGAACCAGTGCACGTGCCGGACAGGCTCGACCACAACCTCTACGCGCGGCGTGAAGACGGCATAGGCCTCTGGTACTGGGTCGCCGGGTACACCGTGCTGCGGATTCAGTCCGGTGCCGTGCCGATCAGCGATCCCGCCGACATCGAGTACGTTCCGCCATCCGGTGGGATCAGACCCGGCAGCAAATACGACAAGGTCGGCAAGTACTTCCCCGAAGGCATCCCCGAGCAGGAAGCCGTCGCCCCCTTCGAATCGCCCGACTCCTACGAGGACTCGTTGTGACCGCAAGGGCCCGTCTACTAGCCGCGGCGATCCTTCTCGCAGTGGCTCTGAGCGGTTGCGGTCTGGTCCCGGGAACCGCAGGCGGGCCGCCCGAGTCGGCTTACACGCAGGCAGAGGCCTACGCCCCGATGGAAGCCGCCGCGGCCGAGGCGGCAGCGGCGCTGCCGGACTTCCCCGGGTTCGAACGACGGCTCTGGTCCGAGTCGCCGTGCAGCCACAACGGCGTGGACGACGAGTCCTACACGGCCATCGAGATCGAGTACCGCTTCGACTTGGAGGACTCAGAGAGCGCGCTCGTCCGCGAGGACTACGTGGACGCGTTGCGCGACCACTGGACCGGGCTCGGCTACCGGATCGGCAGGGACGAGGCCACCGAGCTGGAGGATCGCACCGACTACAGCCTGGTCGCCGAGCGCGAGGACGGCATCGACCTCTGGTACTGGGTCGCGGGATACGTCGTGCTGCGGGTGCAGTCGGGCTGTGTGCCGGTGAGCGATCCGAGCGAGGTCGAGTACGTCCCGCCGATCGGCGACATCGAACCCGGCGGCGAGCACGACCTGGTGAGCACCTACTTCCCCGACGGCATCCCGACCGAACAGTGATGGGCCCTTCCGCAAACCCTTGGCGGCGTAAGCGACCGGCCCTCGCCGCAATGCTGGCCGGAGCACTCGCCTTGACCGACTGCTCCCGCCCGAACATCAACGAGAACCTCACCGACACCGAGGCGCTGGCCAAGATGGAGGCGTTCATCGCCGAGTCCGTCGCGGCCGACGACGAACCGTTCACGATCCCCGAACCGGTAGGCGACGTCCCACCAGAAAACGACCACTTCACCGACAACGGCCCCGGAAACTCCACATGACGTTGACCCACAAGCGCCGCAGACTCGGCACTCTCGCCGTAGCGTTCGCGCTGGCCTTGACGGGTTGCTCCAGCCCCGACGTGAACGAGGACATGACCGATGTCGAGGCCCTCTCCGCGGAGGAGGCGTTCGTCGCCGCGACCATCGCCGAGCTGGACGGCTTTCCGGGTTTCGAGCAACGGCATGTGCTGTTGAAGAGCTGCCTGTACGGCATGAACGAGGACCAGGTCGCCGAGGGCGCGGACATCGTCAACCTGACCTACCGGCTTCCCGAATCGTTCGCCGAGAACGCCTCGGCCGTCGAGTCGCTGGCGAGTGAGATTCGAGCCGTCTGGGAGGCGAAAGGGTACGAGGTCGAGGTGGAGCTGGCGGGCGATGGTTCACTTTGGGCGGTGAGGACTGAGGGACCAGGAATCGTCTCCCGGTTCTTCCTCCGCCCGACGCCGAGGTTCGAGGTCAACGCGGGAGGGTGCGTCCTGATCGCCGAGGGCGACTTCGTCATCCCCGAACCGCTCGGCGGCGTCACGGCCGAGAACGATGTATTCGAGAACCGCAGCCCTCGCCCCGACTTGGACGACTGGGACGGCTAGCGGCGTTGAGGTCATCTTCGGTTCCGTTGGGGCCGTGGTTGAGCAACGCTGAACAGGTGCGGTCTGTGCTCACATGTGTTGGGCCGCCGGGCATCGCCCGGCGGCCCAACACCTCGCATCGTCTCGGTCAGCGCTCGCAGTGCTTGGTGCTCTCCTCCCAAGCTCGGGCGGCTCTTGCGGTGAGGGCCCGCTCGTTCGCCAGTGCCCATTCGGTGTGGAGCGGCTCCGAGACCACCATGCGCGGGCTCGGCGAGTCGAGGGCGATGACGTGCCCGATCAGGCTCGGATCGATCTCCTTGAAGGTCAACCGGAACCGCGACTGACCGACAACCAGTGAGAATCGCACCGGGCGACCGTCGATCGTCTCGGTGGCGAGTATCGGCAGCCCGGCCAGATCGAAGGGCAGCGCCGCCTCGGCAGTCTCGCTTCGACGTACCGGCAGCGGAATCGCCTGCATCGCACGCAGGTAGCGGGCGCGGATGCGGCGGGTGGTGTAGCGCTCGGGGATCACGCGGCACCGCCGAACACGCAGGCGCCGTCGGTGTCGAAGGCCTGTTCCCAAGCGGCCATGTACGAACCGGGCCGAGCCGTCTGGCGCCGGCGATTCTGCCCGGGGCGGCTCCGGTTCGGCCGGGTGCGCCAATGGGTCGGACCGTTGTCGACGGCACTGCTGCGAACGGCATCGGCGAGTTCGCCGCTGGACTGGGTGCTTCGAGCGCTGATGACCGCGCGTGCGGCGCGGGCGCCGTCGAACGCGGCTGCGATCGCGGTACCGGGGCTGTGCGTCCGGTCCGGCAGGCCGTTCCGTGTAAGCGTGGTGGGGCCGGGCTGCGTCGGGATCCGTTGCGGCGACTGCGGTTCCGGACGGCTGGACCGGACCGTCAGCGGGCCGGGCATGGGGGCGAGACCGCAGGCGAGAACCCACAGAAACCAACGCAGCGCCCAGACCGCGCGCTCGCGCAGGTACGGCGACTCGGGCTGGAAGTGCGCGGCGCGCAGCGCAGCCGACTCGACCATGAACCGGTCGAAGGCCTCCTCGCGCATCTTCGAGAACCGGTGCTCGTCCCGGCTTGCAACTGTTCGAGCAGAGCCGGTCCGATCATGTTCCTCGCCCCGGTCCTCAGGGGCCCTCCTGCAGCCGCGGTCCCGATTTCCCTCGGGCCGTGGCGCTTCAGCGTCCCGGCGACCCCACGGCGACCGCTGCCGGGAGCCGCGCGGCTCGGGGGAGGGGCGGTCGTCCTCAGGGGACGGACGTGCGAGTCCGACGCCACCTCGGGGCGGGGGACGGTCGTCGTTCCGATGCCGCGAACCGTCCTCCGAGCCGGACCCGCCGTGCCAGCTGATCCGCTCCGTCCGATCCGACTGCGGCGCAGCCGGTTCGGGCCAATCGGAAGTCCCCGGGAACCAGGCTCCCTCCGGCGGCACCCAGCCTTCGGCCGGGAGCGGGTCGGGCAGTTCGTCGCGGCGGTGGCGGCCGGTACGCCGGTCCTGGTACCAGCCGTGGGAGCCGTACGGGCCGGGGTCGTACGGGTCGTGGGGCCGGTTCACGTCGATGATCCAGGTGTCTCCCGGCTTGTGGCGCAGGTGCATCGGCTCGTAGCGCGGGGAGCGCGGATCGGAGTCGGCCGCCTCGAGGTCGCAGCAGTCGGGGTTGTGCTGGTAGCGGTAGGCGCCGGGGCACATCGTGTCCGGCTCGCCGTCGGCGTGGAACAGGCGGCGCCCGGCCCAGTCGTAGAAGCCGGCCTGTTCACTCAGACCGGTGATCTCGCGCAGCGGCGCACCGGGACCGAGCGAATCGTGACGGTAGAACGGGGGTTGGATCAGCATCATCATGCGGGCCTGATTGCGGACGGCCGCGAGTTGATGAGTTGCGGCACCCCTGTTTTCGCGTAGGGTGGACTCGACCATGGGAGGTTCGCCTCTCTGGTGTAGGAGGTGGGCCGCCAATCTGTTTAGCGACGAGAGGGCGGCCCACCGGCCATATTCGATTTGCACATGAATCACGCGCACTGCACGTGTCACGAGATTGGCACACGGTATGTGGCCGGTCAAGTGCGACACGCCGTCGCGTACGAAAACGTCCAGTTCTGTTCGAACTTCCCCCGTTCGACCTGCGGCATTGAGGTGTACCGAGCGAGTGGTAACACTCCGCTACGATGAGAATCACCGCGATTAGCCTGATTCGTGCACCGGAGGACCCCCTAATGGCCCAGCGCATTCTCGACCCTGCCTACCTTGAGGCGTACCGCGATCAGATCGTGGAGCGGCTCAATTTCGTGACCGAGAAGATCGACCTGCTCCGCACCGGCAACGAACTCGGTGTCGAGCCCGGGTTCGGACTTCTCGACTCGTCACAGGCGGCGCGCCGGGCTTACGCGGCGGCGCACGAGGAAACCTGGAACAACCTTCAGAAACTGCGCGCGGATCTGTACGGCGCGATCGTGACGATCAACGAATCGCTCGGCGTCCACACCGACGCCGAGGAGTTGAACATCACCGAGTTCGCCTCCAGCCAATCCGACGTCGACAATGACTAGGACCCCGAACCAGATGAAGCGCACCTTCTTCAAGACGCTCGCCGCGACCGGCGCCGCCGCACTCCTCTTGAGCGGCTGCGGCCTGCTCGGCGACGACGCCTCAGGCGATGACACCGACGGCGGCAACGGCGGCGACAATGCCGTCTACGACGCGATGACCACTTGGGACGCATGCGAAGTCCTCGACAACCTCCAGCCCATCACCGACTACATGGGCATCGAGGGCTACGGTTCCAATACCGGGACAGGCGGCGAGCCGAGCACCGCGAAGATCGGCAACGCCTGGGATCCCGAAGCCATCGGCTGCAACGACCTCATCTACCTCGGCAGCTTGCAGGGCTTCGGGATGAACGGCGAGATCAAGGTCAAGATCGTCCCGACCGAGAACGAGGAGCAGGCGTCAGCGACCTACCGGGATCGAGTCTCGCTTGCAGAGTCGGTGTCGGCCCAATGGGACGACGCGAAAACCGTGGAGTTCTCCGATCCCTGGGATGAGGGAACCATGGTCTCCTGGACCGGCGATGTCGACCAGCCCTATGTGCAGGTGATCGCTCGCGACGGGCAATGGGTCTTTCACATCGACCTGTACCACTCAGAGGACTTCGGGCTGGACGCCAACGGCGAAGCGTTTCTCCCCTTCACTCCGGAAGAGCGGAATCAATGGTTCGTTGACACCTATCTGCCTGATGTGAACCAGACCATTAACGACCGGATTGCGGAGGTTCAGTAGTCATGGGCGACAACATCGAATTCCAGACCGAGGATTATTCCGGCAACGCTGACCTTGTGGGTCAGGATGCGATCGACGGTCAGCAGGCGACCGCTGACGGCGCGTATCTTGGCAATCAGCCGTGCGGGAACAGCAACTGTCAGAACACCCATAATCCGGCCGAGGACGCCTGGGTCAAGCTGGTCTCGGCCATCCCGGTGACCGGGCAGGTCGCATACCTAAAGTGCGTTGCCACCGGCACCGCCGCCCCCAGCCAGGAGGAAGTCCAGAACCTGGTCGGCCAGATCAGGCCCGCCAACCCGGACAAATACGCGCTCAGCGCCATTGCCGAGAAGTGGGTGGGGTTCAATCGAGAATTCTCGATGAGCGAGGGATCTGCCGTCGAACCGATCCTGCGCTCGAAGCTGATCGAGCTGTCGAACGGCTGGCAGGGCAACGACTTCGATGCGTTCGCCGAGCAGATGGAAGCCGTTTTCGCCAACTGCGAGCAGATCGCATCGGATATCGGAACTGACGCTACCGGTCTGGTCGGTCTGCTCAATCAGAAGAGCGACGAGATCTACAACCTCCAAGGCGGCGGGTCCGGCGAGTTGCCCTATCCCGCACCGCAGTACTGGGTCCAGAACAAGAAGACCCTGTTCACCGATACCAAGGTCCATATGCGGGCGCCGTTCAAGAGCGGGGACTGCGAGATCACCGACGGCTGCTCCTGGAACGGAGACCAGGGTCCCGAGGAGGCGATGACCTACGGCGGGTTCGACGGGGAGTACACCGACGAGCTCAACCAGTACGTCGTCGACCAGACCGAAGTCCACATGGCTCGGCTCAAGGCTGAGCAGATCGCAACGATCGATACCACCGGGATGAGCACGGCCGAAAAGTCTGAGGCCACGAAGCTGACTCCGGAGCAGGAGTCAGCTCTCCGGGTCGAGGCGGAGCGCCTCGCGCAGGAGGACGCCAACGAGCGCGCCGCGCGGGACTATGATGACAGCTCCGCCAGTTACGAGATGCGCGCCGCCGAGCAGAATGACTCCGTCACCGCCCGCTGGCAGGACGCTGAGACCGCCGCTTCAGAGTTCGTTCCGACGACCGTGCCCTCACAGGACACCACGTTCCGTGACTCGGCCGGGGACCTCTCCGGCTCGGGGTACACCCCGCCCGGCGGCGCCGACTACAACGGTTCGCTGACCAGTTCCGGCAGCTCCGGCCTCAACCCTCCGCCCACGACCACCAGCTTCGGTCCCGGCGGGAACCTCCACACCGGCGGCACGGGCGGCAGCGGGTCCACCGGGCTCAACCCTTGGGAGTCCACGGGCGGAACTGATGACGACGCCTCCGGTGGTCTGGCCTCAGCTATCGGCGCGGGCACGCTGCCCGGTACGGGCCTCGGCCCCGGCGGCGGCTTGGGTCCCGGCGGTGGCGGTTCAGGTCTCGGCCCCGGCTCGGGGCTCTTCGGCCCGGCGGTCGGCGGTGCAGGATCGGGCGCGGGCGGCATGACCGGCGGTGTCGGCGGCGGTCGCGGTGGTGCGGGCGGCCTCGGCAAAGGCGCGGGCCTGTTCGGCAACGCCACCGGAGCGGGCGGCAAGGCCGGCGGCGCCGGCGGCGGCATGATGGGCGGCCGCGGCGCGGGTGCCGGCGGCACCGGTGACGGCGAAGACGCCGACACGGGAACCTGGCTCACCGAAGACGACGACGTCTGGGGCACCGGCGTTTTCCTGGACGAGAACAACCCCTACGCCTGACCACGAACCGACTGTAGTCGGCGGGGCAGTCTCCGCATGTCAGGAAACTGCTCGGCCGTGAACAGTGGAGACACGGATGATCCCTGCCCATTCTGCCAACATCAGCGAACCCGAAATCGGACCCGACTCGGCCGACGGTCTCGGCGGCCGGAGTGGTCTGGCCACTGCGACTTCGCGGGCGCGTAGGCGCCGCCGGGCTTACCTGGTCGGGGTGCTCTGCGCGGTGGTGGTGCTCTTGGCGGTGGGTGCGTTCGAGTGGCGCAACTCCCGCGTCGACATGCGTGCCACTTCACCGTTGTTCTCCACCGCCCCTGGAGCGTTCGATTGCGCTGAGGGTCTGTCGGAGGTGATCGCCGGCATCGACATCGAAGCTGCTGTAGTCGGGTCGGGGCGTTCCTGCCACGTCAGCTTCACTGCCGGGGAGGCGTCGGAGGGCGGAGTGTGGCGATACCTGATCGAGGTGTCCCTACAGGATTTTGACACCTCCTTCGGCCCCTACAGGGCACTCGGCAACCCATGGTCGAGTGGCGAATGCGCGCTCTTCGACAACGGATCCACCGGTGATTCGCGGTACCTACCAGGTGCGGGCGGCTCGTGCGTCGTCAGAGACACGCTTCCGACGTTCGGGACGACGGGATCGATCGACTCAAAAGTGATGCTCGCCAGGTTCGGCGAGCAGATCGACATCGAGATCGGGATCAGGTCGCCTGAGGGAGCCGCCTCCATCGAGGAACAGCGCGCGCTGCCGATCAACGATCTGAACTTCCTCGAATACCGGACGGCGACCGTCTTCGCATCGCAGCTCGATCCAGAAGGTGCTGTCGACACGCAGCTCCTGGAACAGGCCCGAGGAGAAACGCCGTTCGCACGCCAGCTGCCCGCGAACAGCGCCGGATGGTGTGCGGCGCTGGAATCGGTGAACATCGGGATCGTGGAAAGCGGCGGGCTGACCTATACGCAGTCGGGGGCCGTACGAAGCGGGACCGACTGGTGGTCCTCGATCGACGCTGTCGAATTGCACTGCTCGGTGACCTGGACCGTTGAATCATGGTGGTCCTTCGATGAGGTCCGAGAAGTTCCCGCAGGGCTATACGGCCAAGCGGCGGAGCTCAGCGTCACCCCGTGGCCGTGGGGCGTTGAAGCGCTCGATGAATCCGAACAATATCTGCATGGATACAGTTTCTGCGAGTTCATCGATGCGGAGGCCGAATTCTCCGATTCCTCGGTGCCGGCCGCAATCTACGACGGACCGGCGGGATCGATTCGTTGCCCGATCGATTCGGAGGCTCGGGATGTCGCGTTCGTCATCGACGATGGGTTCCTCGTGCAGATCAATTCCCTCGGTTGGGATGGGAGTGGAGGCGGCGATGCGAATGCCGCATGGGTGCAATCGGTGCAGGGGCAGTTGCTCACCGCGCTGTTGGCAGCGACGTGAGCGCCGGGAATGAGCGGACGGCCCGGCTCAGGATCGATTCTGGAGAAGCCATGAAGGACTCAACCGAAAGACTGCCTGAGCCTGTTCTCGAGTTGTGGCATCGGAAGTCTCCGGTTGCGTTCGTTGCGGTGGTGATCGTCGGATTCATTGTCGTGCAGATCAGTTCGATCGCCATGGACACGGTGGTCGAGTGATGGCCGGTCGCTCCCCGGAACCTAATACTCCAGCCGTGAAGTGTGATTGATGCGGTGGGTGACGGCTTGATGGCGTTGGGGCGCTTGGGGTTTGGGTGCAACCAAAAGCAGCCGCTTCATCGAGCGTGCGAGGCGGGCGTCGGAACGATTGCAGCGGGCGCGCGAACGGATGCCGATGTTGAATGGCACTGAGATGACCAGCCACGACGGCATGGTCACAGTCAAGCTCGACGTGCTCGGTCGGCCCGAGGTCGCCATCGAGCGCAGCCGTACCTACTCCTATGAGGAGTACGAGGTGAAGATGATCGTTATCGACACCTACAACCAAGCCGTACGAGCCCATGCGCGTCAGACGCAAGACGCCGCCGTCAGGGCAGCCGAGGTCCTGAGAACTCTCTCTGGAAATGGAGAGCGGTGACCATGTCCATCGTCTTCGAGCCCGACGAAGTGAGCGCTTACGCCGCCAAGATCGGTGAACGCGCCACCACGGTCGCAGACTACGACGGCCAACTCCTGTCCACCGCTGCCTCAGGGTTGCAGGCGAACAGCGATCTCGACCAGGCCCTCCGACTCGACCCCGACTGGTTCGGCGGCCCTATCGCGCCCTGGTACGGCGATATCGAGGCCACCCTCAATTCGGTCTACGACGGCCGCAATGCAGAGGCGCTGCGAGTCCACGAGGAACTCACCGGGATCCAGACCGACCTCAACGACTTCGTGCAGCGCCGGCAGAACGACGAGGACGCGGCAGTGTTCGAGATCAACAACGCCAGCGACGCCGAATAGCCGAGGAGGCCGATATGTCCGGAGTGCCGACCAGCTTCGATACCTTCTACAACCCCATCGTGGACATGCACGAGGAATACAAGAACGAGATCGCTCTGGCCGACGAGCTCGCCGTGCACTACATCGGCGATGACGACCTCAAACCCAGCCACATCCTCAACATCCTCGCGAACATCGATGTCAACGAGATCCGCAACCACGGCGCGCGCCTGCATCACCGTGCGCAGGAGGTGTACGCCACCCTTCAGGACTCCTCCTTCAAGGAGCTGCTCTCCAACAGTTGGCAGGGAGGCGATGCCGACGCCTTCGAGGACTACATCTGCGGAGGAGGCGGGCACCGTGGACTCGATCTCTACTTCGAAGAGGTGAAAGCCAAGACCGAGAGCCACTCGATGGCCCTGATCAATCTCGGCGAGGAAGTGGCTGAACTTCTCTCGACGGCGAACACCGAACTCATCTCGATCCTGGTCGATGTAAAGAACGGTGTCTACGAAGCGGAAGCCAATGGGTGGGGTGGAGCTCTCAAGAATGTGCTCAACGGCGGATCTGCTCTCATCACCGCTTGCGCGGCCATTCCAGGTCTGGGCTGGTTGGTCTCTGCCGTCCTACTCATCGTCGGGACACTGCTGTCGTACATCGTGGCCCAGATCGACGAAGCGGTGAAGACGGAGAATGCCGCTCGTTCGTTGATGAGTGATCTCGAGTCCGTGGCCGCAGGCACCGATCCGGACCTCCCCTCGGCGCAGCGAGACGACCTGGGGGTGACCGATTGGTAAGAGCCCGTGATGGGGCGCCTCGAGAGGAACAGGAATACATCGAGCTGCGTCATCGGACGAGTTGGATCGCTGTCGCGTTCCTACTTCTGGTGCCATTGAACGTCGTGTATTTCTTCGGAGGGGCACTGTTCTTCGAGCCGCGGGTCCAGTTCAATCCGTCGACTTGGATGAGCATCTGGTGGGGACTCGTACACGGTTTCGTGCTCTTCAGCGCGTTCCGTGCGTTGACGACCCCGTTCGGGGTGTACCGCGCCTCCGACAATTCGCTGATCCTGATCAGCCACTTCACCAGAGCCGAACGCCATTACCCCTCTTCGCGGCACCATGGCCGCCTTGTCGCCGAAGACGGCAAGATCGCGTTCGTCGGACCCACGGGGTACCGACAGGTGCTTGTAAGACAGGTTTTCGTGAAGGATGAAGGGTTCATCGCCGCCCACGACGCGATTCTGGAAACGGATCAATGAGAGCGGCCCGTACGCCGCCATCGGACGCGGAAGCGCCCGCCTGGTGGGTCCGGGCGGGCGCTTCGTTTTCTGCTATGCGGCCAGGGCTGCTCGGCCGATGTTCAGGGCTGCCGCGGTGGCGACCACTCGCTCGGCCTGGGCGGTCGCGGCCGCGAAGGTCGTCTCGTCGATGTCGTTGCCGTTCCAGTGCGACACGCCGTACGGCGAGGCGTTCGCGAACAGTGCTTCGTTCGCGTAGCCCGGGGCCACCACGATGCCGCCGAAGTGGTGCACCGTGTTGTACAGCGCCAGGATCGTCGACTCGTTGCCGCCGTGCTTGCCCGAGGCCGCGGCGAAGCCCGAGTAGACCTTCCCGGCGAGCTTGCCCTGGAACCACAGGCCCCCGAGGGTGTCGAGGAACTGCTTGAGCTGCGAGGCGACGTTCCCGAAGCGGGTGGGGGAGCCGAAGATGACCGCGTCGGCCCACTCGACGTCCTCGGGCGTGGCCACGGGGATGTCGGCGATCGCCTTGACGTTCTCGGCCCATGCCGGGTTGGAGTCGATCGCGGCCTGCGGGGCCAGTTCGGCCACGCGGAGCAGTTTGACCTCGGCGCCGGCCTTCTCGGCGGCGGTCGCGAGCTGGCGGGCCAGGGCGGTCACGTTGCCGGTGGCCGAGTAGAAGATCACGGCGACCTTGACGGGGGCGACTTCAGACATGTGCAACCTCTTCCAGGAGCGGTCTAACTAGTTCAGATTTGAATTACCAGTCGACTCTAGCGGTGCGCCGGTTGAAGTTCAAATTCGAACGATGTGGCGATGGCCACGGTGCGTGCCCGTCGGGTGTTACGAGAGTGTTTCCGCGCGTTTCGAGTGGCGAGGGCCGCGCGCTGTCGGGTTGTTCACGAACCGGGCCGTTGTCACCGCTGACGCTCCCTTCGCTTCCGCACCTCCGGTTCAGCGACGCCTGTACGCATCGTGACCTCGAATAATGACGACTTAGGCGGACCTAAGTGACAATGCGTGGATAGCGGAGTTCTAGACTTGCGGCAAACGCTTGTGAAGAGCTTCACAAGTAGGCTGATCGTTAAAAGGATCACCACCCCATCCGCCTGAGAGGACGCCCGTGACCACTCACGCAGCCCCGGATGCCGACGTCATCGTCGTCGGCGCGGGACCAGGTGGCTCGGCCGCGGCCTACCACCTGGCGACCCGGGGCCTCGACGTACTGCTGCTGGAGAAGACCCGCTTCCCCCGCGAGAAGGTCTGCGGCGACGGACTGACCCCGCGCTCGGTCGCCCAGCTGCTCAAGATGGGCGTGGACACCTCCGAATCCGCCGGCTGGATCCGCAACCGGGGCCTGCGCGTGGTCGCCGACGGGATCTCCATCGAACTCGACTGGCCGACCCTGGACCACTTCCCCGACTACGGGCTCACCCGCACCCGCCTCGACTTCGACCAGATCCTCGCCGACCGCGCCGTCGCCGCCGGCGCCAAGCTCCTCACCGGCGTCAAGGTCACCGCCCCGGTCTTCGACCTCGCCGGACGCGTCTCGGGCGTCACCGCCGTCGCCGACGGCGAGCACCGCACCTACAAGGCCCCCTTGGTCATCGCCGCCGACGGCGTCTCCGGGCGCCTCGCGCTCGCCCTGGGCCTCAAGCGCGACGAGTCGCGCCCCATGGGCGTGGCCGTCCGCCAGTACTACCGCTCCGAGGCCAAGCACGACGACGACTACCTCGAGTCCTGGCTCGCGCTGCGCACCGCGAACGAGCCCGACGTCCTCCAGCCCGGCTACGGGTGGATCTTCGGCCTCGGCGACGGCCGCGTCAACGTCGGCCTCGGCGTCCTCAACTCCTCCGAGGGCTACCAGGGCACCGACTACCGCGCGCTCCTGCGCGACTGGCTCGCCAACACCCCCGAGGAATGGGGCCTGGCCGACGAGGCCAACGCCGACGGGCCCGTCCGCGGCGCCGCGCTCCCCATGGGCTTCAACCGGACCCCGCACTACAGCCGCGGCCTCATGCTCGTCGGCGACTCCGGCGGCATGGTCAACCCCTTCAACGGCGAGGGCATCGCCTACGCCATCGAGGCCGGCGAGATCGCCGCCCAGACCGCCGCCGAAGCGCTCCGCGCGCCCAACGTCCCCCGCCGCGAGGCGGCCCTGCGCTCCTACGCGGGCCGCATGGACCGCCTCTGGGGCTCCTACTACCGCATGGGCGGGATCTTCGTGCACCTCATCGGCCAGCCGGCCGTCATGAAGCTGTGCACCGAGCACGGCCTCAAACGCCCCGCGCTCATGCGCGTCGTCTTGAAACTGCTCGCGAACCTCACCGACCAGCCCGGCCGGGACGCCGCCGACCGCATCGTCAACGGGATGCGGCTGGTCACGCCCGGACTGAGCCGGCCCGCCGCCCGGCTCGCAAGCTCCACCGAAAGGAGGCTCTGAACGATGCAGGTCTACGTGCCGGTCGTGATCATGTTCGCGATCGGACTCGGCTTCGGCGTCGTCTCGATCGTCGCCTCGCGCATCGCCGGACCCTTCCGGAGGAACCGCGCCAAGGCCGACCCGTACGAGTGCGGCATCGAGCCCGCGCCCAACACGAGCGGGCCGATGAAGTTCCCGGTGAAGTTCTACCTCACCGCGATGCTGTTCATCGTCTTCGACATCGAGATCATCTTCCTCGTGCCGTGGGCCGTCCACCACGACGTGCTCGGCATCTTCGGATTCTGGGCCGTCTTCATGTTCATCGCCGCGCTGTTCGTCGCCTACGCCTACGAATGGCGTCGCGGCGGACTGGACTGGGACTAGCCAATGGGTATCGAAGAGAAACTCCCGCAAGGGATCATCCTCACCACCGTCGAGGCGCTGGTCAACTGGACCCGCAAGTCCTCGATGTGGCCGGCCACGTTCGGCCTCGCCTGCTGCGCGATCGAGATGATGGCCACCGGCGCCGCCCGCTACGACACCGGCCGCTTCGGCATGGAGGTCTTCCGCGCCTCCCCGCGCCAGGCCGACCTCATGATCGTGGCCGGACGCGTCAGCCAGAAGATGGCCCCCGTCCTGCGCCAGATCTACGACCAGATGCCCGAACCGAAGTGGGTCCTGTCGATGGGCGTGTGCGCCACCTCCGGCGGCATGTTCAACAACTACGCGATCGTCCAGGGTGTCGACCACGTCGTGCCCGTGGACATGTACCTGCCCGGCTGCCCGCCCCGCCCCGAGATGCTCCTCGACGCGATCCTCAAGCTCCACGAGAAGGTCCAGCACGAGCCCCTCGGCGAGAAGCGCCGCCAGGCCCTCGCCGACCTCCCCGAGCCGGTCGTCAAGCCCGGCGCCATGCCCTCCTCCTACCGCTTCAACAAGCAGCGCAAGAAGGAGTGGACCGAGGCGGTCAAGGCCGGCAACGAAGAGCAGCTGCGCATCCGCAAGGGGGTGGCCAAGCGATGAGCGAGAACAACGAGGTCCAGCCCGTCGGCACCGAGCGCCCGAAGGGCCTGTTCGGCGTCACCGGCACCGGCGACACCTCCGGCTTCGGCGGTCTCGTCCGCGCCGTGCCGGCCCCGGCCGAGATCCTCTCCACGCCCGAGCCCCTCGGCGGCTACTTCGACGAGATCGTCGGCGCCCTCAAGGACCTCCTCGGCGAGGACGTCGCCCGTGCCGTCGTGGTCGACCGCGGCGAACTCACCATCCACATCGCGCCCGACCGGACCGCCGAGGTCTGCAAGACCATGCGCGACGACGAGAGCCTGCGCTTCGAGTTCTGCTCCTCGGTCTCCGGCGTGGACTACCCGGAGCGGGCCAACCGCCTCCACGTGGTCTACCACCTGACCTCGATGACCTACCGGCGCAACGTCCGGCTCGAGACCGCCGTCGGACTCGACCACCCCGTGGTCCAGTCCGTCACCGCCGTCTACCCGACCGCCGACTGGCAGGAGCGGGAGGCCTACGACATGTTCGGCGTCGTCTTCGAAGGGCACCCCCACCTCACCCGCATCCTCATGCCCGACGACTGGGAGGGCCACCCGCAGCGCAAGGACTACCCGCTCGGGGGCATCGCCGTCGAATACAAGGGCGCGCACATCCCTCCGCCGGATGAGCGGAGGGCCTACAAGTGACGACCTACCGGATTTCCCCTTGGGGGGCGCGGGGTGGCGAAGCCCCCCGCGGAGGACAGCAGAGTCCGCCGCCCGACGAACGGAGGGCCTACAAGTGACCACCACGGAACACGGCACGGAGCCCGCGGCCGACGCCTACGCGGCGGAGCGGGACACCACCGAAGGCCGCGTCTACACCGTGACCGGCGGCGACTGGGACGAACTCGTCGCCTCCGTCGACCCGGTCAACGAAGAGCGCCTCATCGTCAACCTCGGCCCCCAGCACCCGTCCACGCACGGCGTGCTCCGCCTGGTCTGCGAACTCGAGGGCGAGACCGTCCGCTCGGTGCGCCCCATCGTCGGCTACCTCCACACCGGCATCGAGAAGAACCTCGAATACCGCAACTGGACCCAGGGCACCACATTCGTCACCCGCGCCGACTACCTCGCGCCGATCTTCAACGAGACCGGCTACTGCCTCGCCGTCGAGAAGCTCCTCGGCGTCCAGGCGCCCCGCCGCGCCGAGGTCATCCGCGTGATCATGATGGAGCTCAACCGCATCAGCTCCCACCTGGTCGCCCTCGCGACCACCGGCATGGAGCTCGGCGCGCTCTCGATGATGATCTACGGCTTCCGCGACCGCGAGAAGATCCTCGACATCTTCGAGGCCGTCTGCGGCCTGCGCATGAACATGGCCTACGTCCGCCCCGGCGGCGTCGCCCAGGACATCCCCGGCGAAGCCGTCACGATGATCCGCGACTTCGTCGACTACATGCCCAAGGGACTCGACGACTACGAAGGGCTCCTCACCGGCAACGCCATCTGGCAGGAGCGCACCCAGGGCGTCGGCTACCTCGACGTCTCCGGCTGCCTCGCCCTCGGCGTCACCGGCCCGGTCCTGCGCAGCGCCGGACTGCCCTGGGACCTGCGCAAGACCATGCCCTACAGCGGCTACGAGGAATACGACTTCGAGGTCCCGACCCACAACGGCGCCGACGCCTGGGCCCGGTACCTCCTGCGCCTCGAGGAGATCCGCGAGAGCCTCAAGATCATCGCCCAGGGACTCGACAAGCTCGAACCCGGCCCGGTCATGGTCGAGGACAAGAAGATCGCCTGGCCCGCCCAGCTCGCCCTCGGCGGCGACGGCATGGGCAACAGCCTCAACCACATCCGGCACATCATGAGCCAGTCCATGGAAGCCCTGATCCACCACTTCAAGCTCGTCACCGAGGGCTTCCGCGTCCCGGCCGGGCAGGTGTACACCGCGATCGAGGCCCCCCGAGGCGAACTCGGCATCCACGCCGTCTCCGACGGCGGCACGAGGCCCTTCCGCATCCACATGCGCGAACCCTCCTTCGTCAACTTGCAGGCCATCCCCGCGCTCGCCGAAGGCGGCCTCCTCGCCGACGTCATCGCCGGCGGGGCCTCGCTCGACCCCGTCATGGGAGGTTGCGACCGATGAACTACCCGGAGAAGATCCGCGAGCAGGCCGAGGCGATCCTCGTCCGCTACCCCGAGGGCCGCGAGCGCTCCGCGCTCCTGCCGCTGCTGCACCTCGTGCAGTCGCACGACGGCTACGTCTCGGATGAGGGCATCGGCTTCTGCGCCGAGATCCTCGGCCTCACCAAGGCCCAGGTCCAGGCCGTCTCGACCTTCTACACCATGTACAAGCGCGAACCGGCCGGCGACTGGCTCGTCTCGGTGTGCACCAACACCCTCTGCCAGTCCAAGGGCGGACAGAAGGTCTTCGACGCGCTCTCGGACGAACTCGACGTCGACCACGACCAGACCACGCCCGACGGCAAGATCACGCTCGAGCACGCCGAGTGCCTCGCCGCCTGCGACTACGCGCCCGTCGTCACCGTCAACTACGAGTTCTTCGACGAAGTCGACGAGGACGGCGCCCTCGACCTGGTGCGCGAACTCAAGGACGGGCGCCGCCCCATCCCCAGCCGCGGCGCCCCCCTGTGCACCCTCCGCGAGATCTCCGTCCAGCTCGCCGGGTTCGACGAGGAGCGCACCGCCGGACTCGAAGGCAACGCCCAAGGCGACGCCACCCTCGCCGGGGCCCGCCTCGCCGCCGAGGCCGGCATCACCGCCCCCGCCTTCGACCCCGCCGCCCCGCTGCTGGACAAGACACCAGAGGAAGCGAAGTGAGCGTTACCGTGCCAGCTCCCAGGCGACCCCGCGAGGACGTCCTCAACAAGCTCAAGCCCGTCGTCACCAAGCGCTGGATGTCCCCGGGCGCGTGGAAGATCGACGTCTACGAGCAGCTCGACGGCTACAAGGCCCTCCGCAAGGCCCTCGGCTACACCCAGGGCGACCTCATCACCTTCATGAAGGAGTCCGGCCACCGCGGCCGCGGCGGCGCCGGCTTCCCCGTCGGCATGAAATGGCAGTTCGTGCCCGACGACGGCCAGGAGCACTACCTCGTCGTCAACGCCGACGAAGGCGAACCGGGCACCTGCAAAGACCTGCCGCTCATGATGAACGACCCGCACTCGCTCATCGAGGGCATCGTCATCGCCTCCTACGCCATCAAGGCCTCCCGCGCCTTCGTGTACGTCCGCGGCGAGGCCATCCACGCCGCCCGGCGCCTGCGCAACGCCGTCCGCGAGGCCAAGGAGGCCGGCTACCTCGGCAAGGACATCCTCGGCTCCGGCTTCGACCTCGAAGTGGTCATCCACTCCGGCGCCGGCGCCTACATCTGCGGCGAGGAGACCGCCCTCCTCGACTCCCTCGAAGGCAAGCGGGGCCAACCCCGCCTTCGCCCGCCCTTCCCCGCCACGCACGGGCTCTACAACAAGCCGACCTGCATCAACAACGTCGGCTCCATCGCCGCCGTCCCGCACATCGTGCTCGGCGGCGCCCAGTGGTGGAAGGACCTCGGCTCCGAGAACGCCGCGGGCACGATGATCTACTCGCTCTCGGGGCGCGTCAAGCACCCCGGCCAGTACGAGTGCTCCCTCGGCACCACGCTGCGCGAGCTCATCGAACTCGCCGGCGGCATGGAGGAGGGCCACGAGCTCAAGTTCTTCACCCCCGGCGGCTCCTCCACCCCGATGCTCTCGGCCGACTCGATCGACGTCCCCCTCGACTTCGACAACGTCGCCAAGGCCGGGTCCATCCTCGGCACCACCGCGGTCATGATCTTCTCCGACCAGGACTGCCCGGTGGTCTCCTGCTGGCGCTGGCTGAAGTTCTACCAGCACGAGTCCTGCGGCAAGTGCACCCCGTGCCGCGAGGGCAACTACTGGATGGTCCGCGTCTACGAGCGGATCCTCTCCGGCCGCGGGTCGCTCGGCGACCTCAAGCTCCTGGAGAGCGCCTGCAAGAACCTCCTCGGCCGCTCCTTCTGCGGCCTCGGCGACGGTGCGACCTCCTGCGTCACTTCGTCTCTGAAGTACTTCCGGCAGGACTACCTCGACTACATCGAAGGCAACAAGCAGCCCCTCTTCGATGCCGAGAAGATCGGAGCGCACTGACATGACCGATCAAGTCACGTTCACCATCGACGGCGTCGAGGTGACGGTCCCCAAGGGCACCTTGATCATCCGGGCCGCCGAGCAGCTCGGCATCGAGATCCCCCGGTTCTGCGACCACCCCCTGCTGGAGCCTGCCGGGGCCTGCCGCCAGTGCCTCGTGGACGTCCCCGACATGGGCAACGGCCGCGGGATGCCCAAGCCCGCCGCCTCCTGCACGACCACCGCCATGGAGGGCATGGTCGTCAAGACCCAGCACACCAGCGAGGTCGCCAAGGAGGCCCAGGAGGGGATCATGGAGTTCCTCCTGATCAACCACCCCCTGGACTGCCCCGTCTGCGACAAGGGCGGCGAATGCCCGCTCCAGAACCAGGCCATGAGCACCGGGCGCACCGAGACCCGCATGGAGGCCGCGGACAAGCGCACCTACAAGAAGGCGCTGCCGATCTCCTCGCAGGTCCTGCTCGACCGCGAGCGCTGCGTCCTGTGCGCGCGCTGCACCCGCTTCTCCGACCAGGTCGCCGGCGACCCGTTCATCGAACTCATGGAGCGCTCGGCCCTCGAGCAGGTCGGCGTCTACGAGGACGAGCCGTTCGAGTCCTACTTCGCGGGCAACACCGTGCAGATCTGCCCGGTCGGGGCCCTCACCGGCACCCAGTACCGGTTCCGCTCCCGCCCGTTCGACCTCGTCTCCAGCCCCAGCGTGTGCGAGCACTGCTCGGCCGGCTGCGCGCAGCGCTCGGACCACCGCCGCGGCAAGGTCCTGCGCCGCCTCGCCGGCGAGGACCCGGCCGTGAACGAGGAGTGGAACTGCGACAAGGGCCGCTGGGCCTCCTCCTACATCGAGGCGGCCGACCGGATCACCAAGCCGCTCGTGCGCGACGCCGACGGGTCCCTGCGCGAGGCCTCCTGGCCCGAGGCCCTGCGCCGCGCCGCCGCCGGACTCGCCGGGGCCACCGAGGAAGGCGCCGAGGGCGGCACCGGCCGCGTCGGGGTCCTCCCCGGCGGGCGCCTCACCGTCGAAGACGCCTACGCCTACGCGAAGTTCTCGCGTATCGCCTTGGGCACCAACGACATCGACTTCCGCTCCCGCCCGCACTCCACCGAGGAGTCCGAGTTCCTCGCCCACGCCGTCGCCGGGGTCTACCCCTCCAGCGGCGCGGTCACCTACGAGGACCTCGAGAAGGCCCCCGTGGTGCTCACCGTCGGGCTCGAACTCGAAGAGGAATGCCCGATCGCGTTCCTGCGCCTGCGCAAGGCCGTCCGCGCCTCGGGCCAGCGCGTCCACGTCGTCGCCCCCTTCGCGACCCGCGGCACCCGCAAGCTCGACGCGAACCTCATCGAGGCCCTCCCCGGCGAAGAGGCCGAACTCCTCGCCGGCTGGGAACGCTCGGGCTACGTGCGCGACGCCCTCAACGAGGACGGCGCGGTGATCCTCCTCGGGGAGCGCCTCGCCACCGTCGAAGGCGCGTTCTCCGCGGCCGTGCGCCTGGCCAAGGCCACCGGCGCCCGCCTCGCCTGGATCCCCCGGCGCGCCGGGGACCGCGGCGCGGTCGAGGCCGGGTGCCTCCCCGGGCTCCTGCCCGGCGGCGGCCTCGCCTCCTACGCGGCCGACCGCGAGCAGCTCGCCGAGTACTGGGGCGTCGAGTCCCTGCCCGGCAACGACGGCCGCGGCGCCTGGCAGATCCTCCAGGCCGCCGCCGACGGCGAGATCGACGGCCTCCTCATCGGCGGGGTCGACCCGTACGACTTCGCCGACGCCCCCGCGGTCGAGGCGGCCCTGTACGCGGCCCGCTTCGTGGTCTCCCTGGAGATCCGCCACTCGGCGGTGACCCGCGTGGCCGACGTGATCCTCCCGGTCGCACCGGTCACCGGCAAGGCCGGGGCCTACTTCGACTGGGAAGGGCGCCTGCGGACCTTCGACACGGTCATCGAGTCTGACCTCATGAGCGATCACGCCGTGCTCGACACGCTCGCCGCCGCGATGGGCTTCAAGCTCGGCCTGGCCGAGACGCGCACCGTCCGCGCCGAACTCGCCGGACTCCCGGACCCGATCACGCGCCAGGAGGCGCCGGAGTGGTCCGCCGACAAGCCGGCCCGCACGAGCGAGGACGGCAAGGCGGTCCTCGCGACCTGGCGCCAGCTCCTCGACGGCGGCTCGATGCAGGAGAACAACCCGCACCTGGCCGGCTGCGCGCCGGACCCGGTGGTGCGCTTGAGCGCGGCGACGGCCAAGGCCATCGGCGCGGTCGAGGGCTCGGGCGTCACGGTCGCCACCGCGATCGGCGGGATCACGCTGCCGCTGGCGGTGACCGACATGCCCGAGGGCACGGTGTGGCTGCCGACCAACGCGCCCGGTCGCGGGATCTACCGCCACCTGGGCGCGGGCTCGGGCGACGTGGTCACCATCCGCGCCTACCCGAACGCGCCTCGCCCGGCCGAGACCGGCTCCGAGGACGAGATCAAGGCGGTCAAGTCATGAACGATCCGATCTGGCTGATGCTCGTCAAGGGCGTCCTGGTCTTCGTGGTGCTGGTCCTGCTGGTGCTGTTCACCATCTGGTTCGAGCGGCGCGTGGTGGCGATCATGCAGGTGCGTCCCGGGCCGAACCGGAACGGCCCCTTCGGGCTGCTCCAGTCGCTCGCCGACGGCCTGAAGCTGGCGTTCAAAGAGGACGCCATGCCGCGCACCGCCGACAAGATCGTGTTCATCGCGGCCCCGGTCATCGCGGTCACCTGCGCGTTCACCGCGTTCTCGGTGATCCCGTTCGGCCCCGAGGTGAGCCTCTTCGGCGTCGAGACGGCCTTGCAGCTCACCGACTTCGAGGTGAGCGTCCTGGTCATCCTGGCCTGCTCGGCCCTCGGCGTCTACGGGATCGTGCTGGCCGGCTGGGCCTCCGGCTCGGCCTACTCGCTCCTGGGCGCGCTGCGGGCCGCCGCGCAGGTGATCTCCTACGAGATCGCGCTGGGCCTGGCGGTCCTGGCGGTGTTCTTCCAGTCGCGCCTGCTGTCGACCGGCGCGATCGTGGACGCGCAGGCCGAGGGCCTGCCGCTGAGCATCGGCGGGTTCGAGCTGACCCTGCCGGGCTGGTACTTCATCATCCTCGCGCCGAGCTTCGTGATCTTCGTGATCGCGATGGTCGGCGAGACCAACCGCGCCCCGTTCGACCTCCCCGAGGCCGAGTCGGAGCTCGTGGCCGGGTTCGCGACCGAGTACTCCAGCCTCAAGTACGCCTCGTTCTTCCTCGCCGAGTACGTCAACATGGTCACGATGTCGGCCCTGTGCGTGACGCTGTTCCTCGGCGGCTGGGCCGCGCCGTTCCCCAACTCGTGGTGGCCGGGCGCGAACGAGGGCTTCATGCCGCTGATCTGGTTCTTCGGCAAGGTCCTGGCGTTCCTGTTCTTCTACGTGTGGCTGCGCGGGACCCTGCCGCGGCTGCGCTACGACCAGTTCATGCGCCTGGGCTGGAAGGTCCTCGTGCCGATCAGCCTGGTCTGGCTCATGGTCCTGGCGGCCATGAACATCGGCCTGGACACCGGCAACGGACTGCCGACCCGCATCGCCTTCGCCGGCGGCGCGGCCATCGCGGTGATGGCCCTGATCTTCTTCTGGCCCAGCCGCAAGCCGTACGAGGACCCGGCCGAGCCCGACACCGGCATGGGCGGCTTCCCCGTCCCGCCGCTCGACCTCGCCGTCCCGCCGAACCCGCGGGCCCTCAAGGAACTCGAACCCGCCCGCACCGGCGCGGCGCCCGACGAGGACGCCGCCGCCGCGACCACCGAAAAGGGGGAGGAGTAGATGTCCGGTTTCGCCAAAGGCTTCGGCGTCACCTTCTCGCACATGTTCAAGCCGAAGGTGACGGTCGACTACCCCGAGGAGCCCTCGAAGCTCCAACCGCGCTACCACGGCCGGCACGTGCTCAACCGCCACCCCGACGGGCTGGAGAAGTGCATCGGCTGCGAGCTGTGCGCCTGGGCGTGCCCGGCCGACGCGATCTACGTCGAGGGCGCCGAGAACACCGAGGCCGAGCGGTTCTCGCCCGGTGAGCGGTACGCCAAGACCTACCAGATCAACTACGCGCGCTGCATCTTCTGCGGCCTGTGCATCGAGGCCTGCCCGACCCGCTCGCTCACCATGAGCAACGAGTACGAGCTGGCCCGCGACGACCGCCGCGACCTCATCTTCACCAAGGAGGAGCTGCTCGCGCCGCTCATCGAGGGCATGGAGCAGCCGCCGCACCCGATGCGCCTGGGCGACTCCGAGAAGGCCTACTACGAGTCGGGCCCGACCAATCCGGGCGCGAGCGAGGGCGCGGAGTTCTCCCTCACCGAGATGCTCGCCTCCACCAAGAGCAGCGCCGCCGCGGACGGCGCGGCCGACGCGTCCAAGAGGGGGCAGCAGTGATCGACCTGGCCCAGTCACTCGCGCAGGGCGCCTCCGTCGGCGAGTCCGTGTTCTTCTGGATCCTCGCCCCGATCGCGCTCGGCGGGGCCATCGGCCTCGTCCTGGCCCGCTCGGCGATCCACGCCGCGCTCATGCTCGCGATCACCATGATGTGCCTGGCGGTCTTCTACATCATGCAGTCGGCGCCGTTCCTCGGCTTCGTGCAGATCATGGTGTACACCGGCGCGATCATGATGCTCTTCCTGTTCGTGCTCATGCTCTTCGGACGCGACTCGAAGGACTCGATGTTCGAGACCCTTCGCGGCCAGCGGTTCTTCGGCGTGTGCCTCGGCATCGGCCTCGCCGCCCTGCTGGCCGCGGGCCTCGCCCGCGCCGTCTCCGGACTCGCCGTGGCGAACGACCCGGCCTGGGCCACCGGCGCCCAGGGGAACGTCGAGGCGATCGCCGAGGCGCTGTTCTCGACGTACCTGTTCCCGTTCGAGGTCGTCTCCGGCGTGCTCACCGTCGCCGCCGTCGGCGCCCTGATGTTCGCGCACGTCGCCAAGAAGGGCGGCGTCCGCGGCCAGAAGGTCCACAGCCGCGAGCGGTTCGCGCCCGGCGTCTACCCCGGGCCCAAGCCCGGTCCCGGCGTGTTCGCCACCTCGGACTCGACCGCGACTCCGGCGCTGCTGCCCGACGGCTCGATCGAGCCCGAGAGCCTCTCGGAGTACGTCCCGCCGCGCCAGCTCACGGCCGCCGAGGCGGCCCCGAAGCACACCGAAGGGCGGGAGTCATGAGCCCGGAGTACTACCTGATCCTCGCGGCCATGCTGTTCTGCATCGGTGCGGTCGGCGTCCTGGTGCGGCGCAACTCGATCGTGGTGTTCATGTGCGTGGAGCTCATGCTCAACGCCGGGAACCTCACCCTGGTCACCTTCGCCCGCACCACCGGCACCATCGACGGGCAGGTCATGGCCTTCTTCGTGATGGCCGTGGCCGCCGCCGAAGTCGTGATCGGCCTCGCGATCATCATGGCGATCTACCGGTCCCGGCGCTCCGCCTCCGTCGACGACGCCAACCTCCTGAAGGCCTAGAGGGAACACAGTGGACACCATCACGTACGCGCCCGCATCCGGGCTGCTCGCCTGGACGTGGGCGCTCATCGCCCTGCCCGCGCTCGGGGCCGCGATCCTGCTGCTCGCGGGCCGCCGCGCCGACAAATGGGGCCACTGGCTCGGGGTCGGCACCATCGGCGCGGCCTTCGCGCTCGCCGTCGGCCTGTTCGCCTCCCTTTCAGGGCTGGACAACAAGAGCGCGCACCTGGACCTGTTCACGCTCATCGCGATCGGGGACCTCCAGATCGACGCGAGCCTGCTGTTCGACCCGCTCAGCGCGGTCTTCTGCCTGCTCATCACCGGCGTCGGCCTCCTCATCCACATCTACGCCGTGGGCTACATGGCCGAGGACGCCGGGCGCCGCAAGTTCTTCGCCTACTTCAACCTGTTCGCCGCCGCGATGCTCGTGCTCGTGCTCGGCGGCAACTACTTCATGACCTTCGTCGGCTGGGAGGCCGTGGGCCTCGCCTCCTACCTCCTCATCGCGTTCTGGCAGCTCAAGCCCGCCGCCGCGACCGCCGGCAAGAAGGCCTTCCTCACCAACCGGGTCGCCGACGTCGGCTTCCTCCTGGCGATGTTCACCATGCTCGGCGCGCTCGGCACCGTCGACTTCGCCGGCGTCTTCAACGGCGCCGAGTCGCTCTCGACCAGCACGAGCCTCGCCCTCGGGCTGCTGCTGCTCGCCGCCGCCTGCGGCAAGTCCGGCCAGTGGCCGTTCCAGACGTGGCTGCCCGACGCCATGGAGGGACCGACCCCCGTGTCGGCGCTCATCCACGCCGCCACCATGGTCACCGCCGGGGTCTACCTCATCGCCCGGTCGCACATCATCTTCAGCCTCAACCCGAACGTGCAGACCGCCGTGGTCGCCGTCGGCGCCCTGACGCTCCTGTTCGGCGCGATCGTCGGCTGCGCCAAGGACGACATCAAGCGCGTCCTCGCCTGGTCCACGGTCTCCCAGATCGGCTACATGTTCCTGGCCGTCGGCCTCGGCGGCGGCGCGTTCGCGCTCGGCATCCTGCACCTGCTCGCGCACGGCTTCTTCAAGGCCGGGCTGTTCCTCGGCTCCGGCTCGGTCATGCACGCCATGAACGACCAGACCGACATCCGCCGCTTCGGCGGCCTGTGGCGCGTCATGCCCTGGACCTACGCGACCTTCCTCGCCGGATGGGTCGCCATCATCGGCCTGTTCCCGTTCTCGGGCTACTTCACCAAGGACCCGATCATCGCCGCCGCCTTCGCCCGCGAAGGCTGGCAGGGCTGGGTCACCGGCGGCGCGGCCCTCCTCGGCGCCGCGCTCACCGCCTTCTACATGACCCGCCTGTTCGTCCTCACCTTCCACGGCCCCAAGCGGTGGACCGAGGACGTGCACCCGCACGAGTCCCCGGCGATCATGACCGGCCCGCTGGTGCTGCTGGGCCTCGGCTCGCTCGGCGCCGGCGCCCTCATGGTCTCCCCGGTCACCGAGTGGCTCACGCCGGTCTTCGGCGAGCACGCCGAGCCCCACGGCCACCTGAGCCACATGCAGGTCACCGTGATCACCACCGCCGTCGTCGTCCTCGGCGCGGCCCTCGCCTGGTTCCTGTTCCGCGGCGGCACCGACGAGGTGCCGCGCGCCGCCGCCTGGCCCGTCCGCGCCGCCCGCGCCGACCTCGGCGGCGAAGCGGTCAACCGCGGCGTCTTCGAGAGGCCCGGCCGGCTCGCGGCGAACGCCTCGGTCGCCATCGACGCCCGCGGCGTCGACGGCGTCGTCAACGGCCTCTCCGCGGCCGTCGGCGGGACCTCGCGGCGACTGCTCGCGCTCCAGACCGGCTTCGTCCGCTCCTACGCCCTGTCCATTCTGTCCGGCGCCGTCATCGTGGTGGCCGCGCTCATGGTGGTGGTCATCCAATGAACGAACTCCCATTGCTCTCGGCGCTCGTCGCCGTGCCCTTGATCGGCGCGGTCGCGGTCGCGTCGATCAAGCGCGAGCGGGCCGCCGCGGCCCGGTGGACCGCGCTCGGCTTCTCCGGAGCGGTCGCCCTCATCGCGGCCCTGGTCGCGATCGGCTTCGACTACTCCGCCGGCGCGCCCTGGCTCCAGTTCACCGAGTCCTACGCCTGGATCCCCAACTGGGACCTCAGCCTCTCGTGGGGCGTGGACGGGATCGCGCTGCTCCTGGTGGCGCTCACCGCCGGGCTCACCCCGATCGCGATGCTCGCCGCCTGGCGCGACCTCGACTCGGTGCAGCGGTCGGTCCCGACGTTCTTCGCGCTCATCCTCGCCCTCGAAGCGGCGATGCTCGCGACCTTCCTGGCCTCCAACGTCCTGCTGTTCTACTTCTTCTTCGAGGCCATGCTCGTGCCGATGTACTTCCTCATCGGCTCCTACGGCACCGGGCCCCGGCGACAGTACGCGGCGGTCAAGTTCTTCCTGTACTCGCTGCTCGGCGGCCTGTTCATGCTCGTCGCCGTCATCGCCCTGTGGGTCCACAACGGCGGGGTCTTCGACTGGCAGACCCTCGTCGAGGCCGAGCCGATGGCCGCCGGGTCGCTCCAGAACTGGCTGTTCCTCGGCTTCTTCCTCGCCTTCGCGATCAAGGCCCCGTTCTTCCCGTTCCACACCTGGCTCCCGGACGCCGGAGGCGCGGCCCCGGCCGCCGTCGCCGCGCTCCTGGTCGGCGTCATGGACAAGATCGGGACCTTCGCGATCCTGCGCTACTGCATCCCGCTGTTCCCCGACGCGACTCAGACGTTCGCGCCGTGGGTGATCGGCATGAGCGTCATCGGCGTGCTCTACGCCGCGTTCGTCGCCATCGGGCAGACCGACCTCAAGCGCCTGGTCGCCTACACCTCGATCGCGCACTTCGGGTTCATCGGCATCGGGATCTTCGCGTTCACGCAGGCCTCGGCCACCGGCGCGGTCCTCTACATGTTCAACCACGGGCTCGCCACGGGCCTGCTGTTCATCATCGTCGGGTTCCTCGCACTGCGCCGCGGCTCCTCGCAGATCGCCGACTACGGCGGGGCGGCCAAGACCCTGCCGCTGCTCGCCGGGATCTTCCTGTTCGCCGGGCTCGCCTCGCTCTCCCTGCCGGGCACCGCGCCGTTCATCTCGGAGTTCCTGGTCCTGTTCGGCATCTTCACCGAGAACACGATCGTCGCCGTCCTCGCGACCCTCGGGATCATCCTCGCCGCCGCGTACGTGCTCTGGATGTACCAGCGCACCATGCAAGGCGACCGGAACCCGGCCCTCGACGAGGTGCCCGCGATGAAGCGCGACCTCACCGTGCGCGAGAAGGCCCTCGTCGCACCGCTGGTGATCGCCATCCTCGGCTTCGGCCTCTACCCGCAGCCGCTCATCGACGCCGTCCAGCCGGCCGTCGACAACACGCTCGTGTTCATCACCGGCGAACCCGCAGACGCGCCCGCCGCCGAAGGAGTCACCAATGAATGAGGCACTCCAGATCGACTGGGGCGGCCTCGCCCCGCTGATCATCGTGTTCGCCGCGGCCTTCGGCGGACTCCTCGTGGAGGCCGCGGTGCCCAAGGCCGTGCGGCTCTACGTACAGGTCGGCCTCGCCGTGGCCGCGCTCGCCGCCGCGTTCGTGACCGTGACCGTGCTCCTGCTGGGGGACAAGCAGACCACCGCGTTCTCCATCGAGGGCACCGCCATCGGCTCGGTCGTCCTCGACGGGCCCGGGCTGTTCCTCCAGGCCACCATCGCGATCCTCGCGATCGTCGCGGTCCTGCTCCTGGCCGAGCGCCGCACCACCCGCGGCGGCGACTTCGTCGCCGAGGCCGCGGTGGTCGCCGACTCGGCCGCCGACATCCAGCAGCGCCGCTCCGACGGGGCCACCGAGATCTTCCCGCTGACGCTCTTCGCCGTCGGCGGCATGATGATGTTCGTGACCGCCGGCGACCTGCTCACCATGTTCGTCGCCCTGGAGATGCTCAGCCTCCCGCTGTACCTGCTGTGCGGGCTCGCCAAGCGCCGCCGCCTCATCAGCCAGGAGGCCGCGCTCAAGTACTTCCTCCTGGGCGCCTTCGCCTCGGCGTTCTACGTCTACGGCATGGCGATGCTCTACGGCTTCGCCGGCACCGTCGACCTCGCCGGGATCAACCAGGCCGGGATCAGCTCCGGGCAGCCGCGCCTGTTCCTCTACATCGGCGTCGCCATGCTCGCGGTCGCGCTCCTGTTCAAGGCCGGCGCGGTGCCGTTCCACATGTGGACCCCCGACGTCTACACCGGAGCGCCCACGCCCGTCACCGCCCTCATGGCCGCGTGCGTCAAGGTCGCCGCCTTCGGCGGGCTCCTGCGGGTCTTCAACGTCGGCCTCGCCTCCTCGGCCTGGGACTGGCACCTGATCCTCACCGTCATCGCCGTCGCCACCATGCTCGGCGGCGCGATCTTCGCGGTGACCCAGCGCAACATCAAGCGGCTCCTCGCCTACAGCTCCATCGCGAACGCCGGGTACCTCCTGGTCGGGGTCATCGCCCTCGGCGAGGCGGTCGGACAGACCATGTTCTACCTGGCCGCCTACGGGTTCACCGTGATCGCCGCCTTCGCCGTCGTCTCGCTCGTGCGCGACGGCGACGAGGAGGCCACGCACCTGTCCCGCTGGGCCGGTCTCGGCAAGAACTCCCCGGGCACCGCCGTGGTCGTCACGATCCTCATGCTCGCCTTGGCGGGCCTGCCGTTCACCAGCGGCTTCGCCGCGAAGTTCAGCCTGTTCGCCGCCGCGCTCCAGGCCGACGAACTCGGACTCGTCATCGTCGGCGTCGTCTCCTCGGCGATCCTGGCGTTCCCGTACCTGCGCGTGGTCGTGCTCCTGTGGCTCAACGAGCCCGCGCCGGACGCGCCCACGGTCAACCTGCCGAGCCCCATGGCGGGTACGGTGGTCGCCGCGGGCGTGGTCGCCACGCTCTTCCTCGGCCTCTTCCCCGGTTACCTCCTCGACATCGTGGACCAGGCGAGCATCTTCCTGAACACGTGACGGACACGAGCGAGAAGCCGCGGGGAGCACATGCTCCCCGCGGCTTCTTCGATTGGAGCCCCATGGACCTCGATCCTGTGACCGAGACCCTCCTCTACGGCCTCGCCGCACTCCTGCCGTTCCTACTGATCATGCTGTGGCGCAAACACATCCCCGGACTCCGCGGCATGGTCGAACGCAACACCGCCCCGCCCTTCCGCGCCTGGACCGCCAGGCCCCACCCCGACGCCTCGGTCCCGGTCCGGACCGGATCGCGCGTGGCCGCCGCCCCCGACGACCCCGCCCACGCCACCGTCATCCTCCGCACCACCTGGGGCAACTACCCCGGCCGCGGCGAAGGCCCCGGCTGGGGCCAGGCCCGCCCCCTCACCCCCGTGGTCTACGTCGACGGCCTCCCCGCCTCCTCGGGCTGGGGCGTCACGCGCCTCACGCTGACCCCCGGCCCGCACCTCGTCGCGGTCGCCGGCAGCCACTCCCGCTGCTACAAGCGACTCGACCTCGGGCGCGGCGAGCGGCGCGAACTCGACTACCGCTGCGTCCTCGGCGGCAACGCCCACGAGTACGCCGAGGGCTTTCCCGGCCTGCACCACGGCACCTACCTCGTCACCCGCGGCCGCGGCCTCCGCGGCGGCAGCCGCCTCGCCCTCGTCCTGTACGGCGCCATCGCCCTCTCGCTGCTGCTGTTCCTCGTCATCTTCCTGCTGCCCGACGACTTCCCGGTCTCCACCGAGGCGCTGATCTACCTGCCGGCGCTCATCGTCCCCGGCGCGGCGGGCCTCGGCATCGCGATCGCCGCGATCCGCCAGGGCTTCAACGCCAACCGCCCGACCGTCGCTCAGCCGCCGCCGCTCGGCGCACCCCACGAACTGCGGATCCTCGACGACGACGATCCCGAGAAGCTCACCCCCGCACCGGGTTGGGCCGCCCTGAGCCTGCGCCTGCGCTTCTGGCTAGACCCGTACGAGCCCGAGGCGCTCGCGGCCCTGGCCGGCGGCAAGCCGAGCCTCTTGCAGCAGTGGCGCATCAGGCGCGTCGGCGAACCCGAACCGCCCGCCGCCCGCCCCTGGGTCCCGGCTCCCGAGGTCACCGTCGACGGCCGCCCGGTCGCGACGGGCTGGACCCGCTCGTGGATGCAGCTCCCGCCCGGCGAGTACGACGTCCATGTCCGCGTCCCCGCGCCCCGCCCGAGGATCGGCCCCGAGACGCGCCTGGACCTGAGTCGCGCCGAATGGCGCCACCGCGTGATCCTCACCGCCGGGCAGACCCGGGAGGTGGACCTCCTCGCCCACATCGCCGCGGTGCCCCGCCGCGACCGGCCCGAGCTGGCCGCCTACAGCGTCCGCCTGTGAACGCCGCAGAGGTCAGCTCCTGACGGCGACGGCGTCGACCTCGAATCGCATGTCGGGCAGCGCCAGCGCGGCCACTCCCAGGAGGGTCTGGACCGGCGGCCGGTCGCCCCAGATCCGGGCGATCGCTTCGCCGAGGATCTCCAGTTTCTCCATGTCGTGGTCGACGACGAAGGTGCGCAGCTGCGCCACGTCGGCGTAGTCGAGCCCGGCCGAGTGCAGGGCCTTGCCGAGGTTGGCGAACGCGTTGTCGACCTGCGCGGCGAAGTCGCCGCTGGTGGTGCGGCCCTCGGCGTCGGAGTCGTACTGGCCCGCGACGAGCACCAGCTCGCCCGAGACGCGGGCGACGTGGCTGTAGCCGAATCCGGTGGGGTCGTGGAGTTCTGCGGGGTTGGTGATCGTGACGGGCATGGCGTCTCCTGCTCTCCGCTCCGACCCTCGGAGCCACTTATCTGGATATTACTTGTCCAGATAAGTGGCCGCAAGAGGGAAGACCGGTGGCGCTGCGCGCCCAGAGCGACTCAGCGCACGCCGGCGGATTCGAGCTCGGCGGTGTCGGACAGCTCGCGGTCGATCTCCTCGAACAGCTCCGCGGCCGCGAACCAGGCCCGCGCGCCCCTCGTGCGCAACAGCAGCAGGGCCGCGGTCGGGAACGAGCCGCACACCAGGAGCATCGCGGCGGCGCTGAGGAAGAACGGCGCCTCGTCGGGGAAGGTCGCGAAGTAGGCCCGCCCGAGTATCCACGCGTACATCGCCAGCGGCACGTACGCGAGCGCCCACCAGGCGGTCCTGACCGCCTCGGCGCGGCGCTGCCCGAGCCTGGTGGCGATGAACGGCATGGAGACGGTGATGGCGACGCTCAGGAGGATCGTGACGAGGTTCTCGAGGCCGATCGAGCCGATGACGTCGAGCATGGTCTCGTGGCTGGAGGAGGACCTGGTGGCGTCGAACAGGAACCGCAGCCCGATCGAGTAGACCAGGAGGATGGCGGTGAACTGGAGCCAGATGACGCCCTGGGCGGCGAGGACGGTCTTCGGCTTGGCAGAGGGCCCGGTGGCACGGGGTCGCACTGCGCTCCCTTCTCGGCGGAGGCGCCGGGGGGATCGTGCCCGGCGGATCGAGGCCGACGCCGGGACCGACTGTCTGGAACCCGGCCCGCGAGCCGAGGGGGCCGCCCGTGAGCGGCGCTTTGAACGATAGCGAATCCCGGCCACCCCCGCGCACCCGGTGCGACGGGGAACACAGGCCCCTAGGCGTCGCGTTCGAGCATGTACTCGCAGATGTCGACCAGGGCCTTCTGGGCCGGGCCCTTCGGCAGGGACTTGGCGAGGGCGCGGGCGCGCTCCTGGTACTGGTGCAGCGTGTCCTTGGCCCGGTCGAGGGCCGCCGAGGCCCGCAGGAGCGTCAGCGCCTCGTCGAGGTCCGATTCGGCGACGGGCCCGGAGACGAGTTCGCGCAGGCGCTCCCCGGCCGGGTCGTCGTCGGCGAGGGCGTAGATCACCGGGAGGGTCGGGACCCCTTCGAGGAGGTCGGTGCCCGGGGTCTTGCCGGAGGTGTCGGAGGCGATGTCGATGATGTCGTCGGCGATCTGGAAGGCCACGCCGATGACCTCGCCGAACTCTTCGGCGGTCGCGATGGTCCGCTCGTCGGCGCCGGAGAACCAGGCGCCGAACTTGGCGCAGGTGGCGATGAGCGAGCCGGTCTTCTCCGAGAGGATCTCCAGGTGCCATTCGACCGGGTCGACGTCCTCGGGGATCGGCATGGTCTCGTTGATCTGGCCGCGCACGAGGCGCGCGAACGTGGCGGCCTGGAGGCGCACCGCCTCGGTGCCGAGGTCGGCCATGATCTCGGCGGCGCGGCTGAAGACGTAGTCGCCGGTGAGGATGGCGATGGAGTTGTCCCAGCGGGCGTTGGCGCTGGGCGCCCCGCGGCGGACGAGCGCCTCGTCCATGACGTCGTCGTGGTAGAGCGTGGCGAGGTGGGTGAGTTCGAGCGCGACGGCGGCCTCGAGGATGTTCGGCCGGGTCGGGTCGCCCAGGTGCGCGCACGTGAGGGTGAGCATCGGCCGGAAGCGCTTCCCTCCGGCGCGGATGAGGTGGGACCCGGACTGGCGCAGCAGCGGCTGGTCGGTGTCGACGGCTTTGAGCAGTCGCTCTTCGACGAGGTCGAGGGAGGAGCGCATCTGGTCCGCGAAGGCCTCGTCGGTGAAGGTCAGCGCGGTCTGGGCTCGTCGGGTGGTCACCACAGGCTCACCTTATCGTGTTGCCGCGGCGGGGCGGACGGCACGGGAACTGGGAGTCGCCGGGGCCGCAGCGAGGATCGTCAATGCGCGGCCCTGCGCGAGACGGCGCCGCCGACGGCGATGAACAGGGCCGAGGCGAGCATCGCGGAGGCGGCGGCGATCCACCCCGGGCCCCATCCGAAGTGGTGCACGATGAGTCCGAAGCCGACCGGTCCGATCGCGCCGCCGACGAAGATCCCGGTCTGCGTCACCGAGGTCGCGAGCGCGGGCGTGTCGGGGTAGGCGCGGGTGACGGCGTGGTTCATCAGGCCGGGCCAGGCCCAGCCGAGCGCGTAGGCCGCGACGGTGCCGAGCGGCAGGAGCCACGGCAGTTCGAACAGGAACGTCGCGACGCCGGCCGCGCCGCCGACGAGCATGAAGGTGATGACGGTGAACGCGTTGCCGCTCTTGCGGTCGCCGACGGCGCCGAAGCCGGTGCGGGCGATGACCCCGGTGATGCCGCCGATGGTGAGGTTGAGGCCCGCGTACCGCTCGGAGGCGCCGACGTCGACCGCGAAGGTCGTCAGGAACGAGCCGATGGGGGTGGCGGCCATGGCGCCGAGGCAGGTGGCGACGGCGAACAGCAGCAGTTGCGGCTCGAAGGACTTCGGCGCGGCGTTCTTGACGCGCACGGCGGGCCGCCCGAGCCGCGAGAGCGGCAGCAGCGCGAGCGTCACCAGGGCCGCGCCGAACACGAACGCCCACCGCCAGCCGAGGGTGAGGGCGACGGCGGGGACGCTGAGGCCGCCGAGCATGATGCACAGCGGCACCGAGGCCTGCTTGGCGCCGAAGAGGAGTCCGCGGCCCCGCAGCGGCGCCCATTCGGTGAGGACGATGTTGGAGGCGAGCTGCCCGAGGCCGTTGGCGGGGGCGCACAGGACGAGCATCGCGGTGAGGACGGCCGGGTGGCGGGCGAAGAGCGCGATGCCGAGCATCCCTCCGGCCGAGAGCGCGATGGCGATGCGGGCGGTGATGAGCGCCCCGAACCGGTCGACGAGCTTCCCCGAGGGCACCGTGGTGAGCGCCGAGACGGTGAAGTACAGCCCGGAGATCAGGCCGATCGCGCCGACGCTCATGTGGAGCTCCCCGGCGATCTGCACCGCGAGCCCGCCGAAGAGGAACAGCGGCAGGACCGCCGCGACCTGGACGCTCATCGCGGTGACGACGGTGGTGGAGGTCCTGGGCGGGGCGGTGGGGCTCAAGGTGGCGGCGGGCACGCTGGCAACCGTACTCCAGACCGCGGGCCCGTCCTGAAATCCGCTCATGTCGGCGGAGTGCTCGCTTCGCGTCCCTGATCCGGGTGACAGCCCTTGACCCGGACACGCAGCGTGTGCGAACGTTGGCCTCGGCGTCACCGGCCGGGCTCGCCGGTGGACCGCCGCCGCATCGCCTTCCCCCGCAAGGGGAGACGAAACGCGGCGGCCCTGGTGGGAGGGAGCCGCCGCGTTTCGGTTATTCGAATGTTCCGCGGTGGCGACGAGGAAGTTTGGTGGGGACTCGACGCCGCCGCCGCGGGTTGTCCGCGACCGGCCGGAGCCGAACCGCGAACGGTGCTGACACATCGATAGTGCCCTGTATGCGACGGTGACGCAACCCGCTGTTGTTTATATAGTTAGATCACGGCCGACCAGGGCGGTGCCGGACCCGGCGCCGTGCCCTCAGGTCAACGGTGTGCAATTGGAGCGGCGGCATGGTGGAGCAGCGGCGACCAGGCGGAGAATCGCGTGGAGGCGACCCTGAGGAGACCGGTGTGCGGCGTCGCACCGAGGGACCGAGGCTCGGAAGGTCCCGGCCCGACAGGCGCGACCACAAGGCCGCCAAGGTGATCGGAGCGCTCCCGGCCGACCGGGTCGAGCCGACCAAGATGATCCAGAGCGTCCAGAGGGCGCTGCGCATCATGGAGCTGGTGGGCCGCCACGCCGACGGCGTCTCGGCTCCGCGCATCGCCTTCGAGTGCGGCCTCAACCGCGCCACCGCCTACAACCTGCTGCGCACGCTCGTCTACGAGCGGTACCTGCGCCGCGACGAGGCGGGGCGCTACTCCCTCGGTCTCGAGGTCTCCGACCGCTACTCCGAGCTGACGCGCGCGATGGCGGGCCCGAGCACCTGCGGCGAGTACATGCGCCGCATGTCCAGCGAGACGGGCTACTCGACGTTCGTGGCCCGCTTCGTGGAGGGCCGCCCGGCCGTCACCGACGTCATCGAGGGCAACCGCAGCCCGCACGTGGAGGACCTCATCGTCGGCTTCGACGACGGCGCCCACGCCACCGCGCTCGGCAAGGCCCTCCTGGCCACGCTCCAGCCGATGGACCGCGCCCGGTTCCTGCGCTCGGCGGGGATGCGCAAGTTCACCGGGCACACCCTCACCGAGCCCGACGAGTTCGAGTACGACCTGGCCGTCTACGGCGAGTCCGGGGTGTACGCCGAGATGGGCCAGTTCAAGGACGGCGTCGGCTGCGCGGGCGTGGTCGTGCGCGAGGGCGCCGCCCCCGACGAGCGGATCGTCTTCGCCGTCGCGATGCCCCTGGAGGACATCCGCACCTCCTGGCCGATCCTCACCGAGCGCCTGCGCTCGGCCGCCGACGAACTCCAGCCGCTCCTGTAGCGGGTGTTCGAGGACCCCATAGCGAAACGGCCGGCCCCGCAGGGCCGGCCGCCGCACACGCGTCGCTTAGAGCACGGTCCAGGTGTCGCCCGAGGCCAGGAGCCGGTCGAGGGCCTCCTTGCGGTCGACGCCCGTGGCGGCCTCGTCGACCTGGGTGCGCACCCCGTGGTCGTAGGTGGGCCGCTTGACGTTGCGGAACACGCCGATCGGGGTGTGGTCGAGCGCGACCCCCGACAGGCGCGAGAGCGCGAAACCGTAGGCCGGGTCGTCCACGTCGGTCTTGTGGACCACCACGTCCGCCGCGTCGACCTCGCTCGCGTCCTTGACCTGGAGCCCGTAACCGGACTGCACGACGACCTTGTCGCCGAACGCGATCGGCTCGCCGTCCTGGAGGCGGATGAGCGACTCGTCGCGGGTCTCGGGGTTCTTCAGGACCTCGAACGCGCCGTCGTTGAAGATCGGGCAGTTCTGGTAGATCTCCACGAACGCGCTGCCCTCGTGCTCGGCCGCGGCCCGCAGCACCGACTGGAGGTGCGCGCGGTCGGAGTCGAGCGTGCGGGCCACGAAGGTCGCCTCCGAGCCCAGCGCGAGCGACAGCGGGTTGAACGGGGCGTCGATCGAGCCCATCGGGCTCGACTTGGTGAGCGTGCCCGAGCCCGAGGTCGGCGAGTACTGGCCCTTGGTGAGCCCGTAGATCCGGTTGTTGAACAGCAGGATCTTCAGGTTCACGTTGCGGCGCAGCGCGTGGATGAGGTGGTTGCCGCCGATCGACAGGGCGTCGCCGTCACCGGTGACGACCCACACCGACAGGTCCGGGCGCGAGACGGCCAGGCCCGTGGCGATGGCCGGGGCGCGGCCGTGGATCGAGTGGATGCCGTACGTGTTCAGGTAGTACGGGAACCGCGAGGAGCAGCCGATGCCGGAGATGAACGCGATCTTCTCGCGCTCCAGGCCCAGCTCGGGCAGGAACGACTGGACCGCGGCGAGGATGGCGTAGTCCCCGCAGCCGGGGCACCAGCGCACCTCCTGGCTCGACTTGAAGTCCTTGGCCTTCAGTTTCTTCGGGGCGTCGAGCGCGACCGAGCCGGCCGCTTTCACCGTGTCAGCCATTCTTGATGACCTCCTCCAGGGCGTCTTGGAGTTCGTTGGAGGTGAACGGCAGCCCGCGCACCTTGTTGTAGCCGACCACGTCGGTGCCGGGGAAGGCGCCGCGCAGGAGCAGCGCGAGCTGGCCCAGGTTCATCTCGGGGACCACGACCCGCTCGTAGCGGGCCAGGATCTCGGCGGTGTTCTTCGGCATCGGGTTGAGGTAGCGCAGGTGCGCGCGCGCGATCGGCACGCCCTTGTCCCGCAGGCCGCGCACCGCGGCGCCGATCGGGCCCCAGGTGGAGCCCCAGCCGAGCACGAGCACCTCGGCGTCGCCGGCCGGGTCGTCCACTTCCAGGTCCGGCACCTCTACCCCGGCGATCTTCGCCGCGCGGGTGCGCACCATGTGGTCGTGGTTCTCCGGGTCGTAGGAGATGTCGCCGGTGCCGTCGGCCTTCTCGATGCCGCCGATGCGGTGCTGGAGCCCGGGCGTGCCGGGCAGCGCCCACGGGCGGGCCAGGGTCTCGGGGTCGCGCAGGTACGGCAGGAACACCGGCTCGCCGGCCTTGTCGACGCCGTTGAACTCGGTCGCGAACTCGACCGACAGGTCCGGCAGGTCGGCCGGCTCGGGCAGGCGCCACGGCTCGGCGCCGTTGGCGATGTACCCGTCCGACAGGACCATGACCGGGGTGCGGTAGTTCAGGGCGATCCGCGCGGCCTCGAGCATGATGTCGAAGCAGTCCGAAGGGGACTGCGGGGCGAGGATCGCGATCGGGGCCTCGCCGTGGCGGCCGAACATGGCCATCAGGAGGTCGGCCTGCTCGGTCTTGGTCGGCAGGCCCGTCGAGGGCCCGGCGCGCTGCACGTCCACCACCAGCAGCGGCAGCTCCAGCGAGACCGCCAGCGAGATCGTCTCGGACTTCAGGGCGATGCCCGGGCCCGAGGAGGTGGTGACGCCGAGCGAGCCGCCCCACGAGGCGCCCAGGGCCGCGCCGACCGCGGCGATCTCGTCCTCGGCCTGCACCGTGGTGACGCCGAAGCGCTTGTGCTTGGACAGCTCGTGGAGGATGTCGCTGGCCGGGGTGATCGGGTAGGCGCCCAGGAACACCGGGAGCCCCGAGGCCACGCCCGCGGCCGTGATGCCCCACGCCAGCGCCGTGTTGCCGGTGATGTTGCGGTAGTTCCCGGCCTTGAGCTTCGCGGGGGGCACCTCGAAGCGGACGGCGAAGGCCTCGGCGGTCTCGCCGTAGTTCCACCCGGCCTTGAGCGCGGCGATGTTCGCCTCGGCGATGGCCGGCTTGGACTTGAACTTGCCGCGCAGGAACTCCTCGGTCGCCTCGGTCGGGCGCGAGTACATCCACGACACCAGGCCGAGGGCGAACATGTTCTTGGACCGCTCGGCGTCCTTCTTGCTCACCTCGTGCTCGGCGAGCGCGGCGATGGTGAGGCTCGCGAGCGCCACCGGGTGCACCTGGTAGTCGTCCAGGGAGTCGTCTTCGAGCGGGTTGGCGGCGTAGCCGACCTTGGTGAGGTTGCGCTTGGTGAACTCGTCGGTGTTGACGACGATGGTGCCGCCCGACTTGAGGTCGCCGAGGTTCGCCTTGAGCGCCGCCGGGTTCATCGCGATGAGGACCTCGGGCTGGTCGCCGGGGGTGAGGATGTCGGTGTCGGCGAAGTGGATCTGGAAGCTCGACACCCCCGGGAGCGTCCCGGCGGGGGCCCGGATCTCGGCGGGGTAGTTCGGGAGGGTCGACAAGTCGTTGCCGAGTTTTGCGGTCTCCGCCGTGAAGCGGTCTCCCGTGAGCTGCATGCCGTCGCCGGAGTCCCCTGCGAAGCGGATGACGACCCGGTCGAGCTGCCGGACGGTGTTCACCTAGTTCTCCTCATGCGGATTCGGGGGCACGCAGGCACTGCGGCGTTGCGGGCTGGGGGAGCGGGGGGCTCCGCCAGGGTCTACCTTTCTGATGCTACGCGGGCGCCTCCCCGCGATGCCAACCCCGCGACGCGGGCGCGATGTAGGCGACACCACAAGGTGCGTTTCCGCTCACCTGGTGGGACGCTCCCGGGCCGGAAGTGACTCAGACCTCTGGTTTCGGCCGCGCCGGCGCCGAATCCGAGCGTTCGAAACGTCTCGGATCGTGGAATGGGCCCGCGCGGGCCCGACACGCCGGAGTCGGGGATCCGACCCTTCGGGCCCTCGCGCTCAGGACCCGCTGGAGGAGCTCGCCGCGGCGCCGTCGGTGGCCGTCGGCGTCTCCGACGGGGTCGGGCTCGCGCTGGTCTCGGTCGGGCTCGGCTCGTCGGCCTCGGGCTCGTCGACGTGGACGAACTCCTCGCCGTCCCACTCGTAGCGGTCGGCCCACGGCGCCGCGGCGCCGTCGGTCCCTTCGAGCGCCACCCCGCCGTCCTCGACCAGGTCGATCGCGACGAGGTCGTCGGCGCCCGCGGGCTGCCACACCCACCCGAAGGAGGCGAGCACCGGACCGGTGTCGCCGTGCTGCATCGAGAAGGCGGCCACGCCGGTGCGCCCGGCGCAGGTGAGCGCCAGGACCGTGTCGTTGGTGCCGTCGCCGTCCGCGTCGCCCTCGGCGACCGCGCTGATGCTCCAACCGGAGTCGGCGGTGATCTCCCAGGCGGTGAAGTCCGCCTCCTGCGGACCGGTCGCGCACGAGGCGGCCCAGTCCCCTTCGAGCGGGCCGTTGACCCACAGCGCCTCGATGTGGTCGGCCGGGGCCGCGGGCGTGGTCGTGACCGTCTCGCCCGGTTCGCCTTCGGGCGTGGTCGTCTCGCCCGGCCACGAGGACGGCTCGTCGTCCGAAGCGGACGAGCCGACGTTCGCCGAACCGGGACCGGCCGGGTTGATCCCCCCGGTGAGCGGCCCGAGCGTCTGGGCGACGGCGAAGCCGCCGGCGGTGACGGCCGTGCACGCGCCGAGGACGGCCGCGAGCGAGACGAGCCGGCGGCGGCGCAGCGCGGCGGGGCCGCGCATGAGCATCTCGTGCACCGGCGGCGGCGGGAACTGCGCGGCGGCGGCCGCCTTCATCTCCGCGAAGGCGGCGGCGACCGCCTCGTCGTCGAGCGGTTCGTCGGTCATGAGCGGTCCTCCCTCACGGAAGATCGGCGGTTCGCGGGCCTGGGCACTTTCGCGGCGCCGGGTAGGGCGCGCCTGATGCGGATCGGCATCGTGTCGGGGTCGGTCTCGCCCCTCGGGGACGGTACGAGTTCGGGGGCCTCCTCGCGCAGCAGCGCGGCCAGCTCCTTGCGGCCGCGGTGCAGCCACGACTTGACGGTGCCCTCGCGCGCCCCGGTGTGCTCGGCGATCGCGCTGATCGTCATGTCCGCCATGTAGTGCATGACGAGCGCCCGGCGCCGCTTGGCCGGGATCGACTTGAGCGCCGCCACGAGCGCCACGTGGTCGGGGCCGGCGGCGGGCGCCGGCTCGGGCGCCGAGGACTTCTGGAGGAACTTGCGCGCCACCTGGTTGCGGCGGTGGCGGCTGGTGGCGAGGTTCCACGCCACGCGGCGGACCCACGCGACCGGCTCCTCGTAGCCGCCGACCTTGTCCCAGCGCTGCCACGCCCGCAGGAAGGCCTCCTGGACCAGGTCCTGGGCTTCGGTGGCGTCGCCGAGATAGGCGCAGACCTGGGCAGCGAGCTCCGAGAAGTGATTCTCGTAGAGGGCGGTGAACTCCGCCTCCGTTCGCACATCCGCTCCTGCGCAGTTAGGGGGGACAAGGGCACGCTTCGGGCCCTGTCGCTCGGGTCCGGCGGCAACCATTGTCGCTTTCGCACGGGTGCGGACGCGAGGCGGGGTCGCCATGCGGGCCGCCGTGACGCCGAGTGCGGACACCGGACCGTCACCTTCCGTCGCGGTCCGGTCGCGCACGGACTCGGCGAGACCGGGGCCGGCGGGCCGGCCTCCGAAGCCCCGGGCGAGCCCCGGAAGGGTCGCCTCGGCGCCGGGCCGCGGGCCGGCCCGGTGCAGCGTCGGGGCGCTGGCGGTCATCTGCTCGATCCCAATCCTCGATGCGGGAGCGCGGCGGAGGCGGCGAGTGCGCACCGCCTCCGGCGTGAATCCTCTTCGTACAGCAACACGCTCCCGGCGGGCCCCCGGTTGCGTCCCCGGCCTCGCCGATCCACTTCGGTTCCGCGCGGCGAAACCCGCGCCGCACGGCTTCCGCCGGCACCCCGGCGGCACTAGGCTGACGGGCATGGACTCCTCACGGCTGAGCGACTACGCGGTCTTCGGGGTGCTGCTGCTGGCCGGATTCGCGTTCGTCGCCGCGGCCATGGCCGCCAACCGGGTCCTGCGCCCCTCGGCGCCCTCGGCCGCGAAGGGCGAGAACTACGAGTGCGGCGTCGACCCCGATCCCGGCGCCGGCCACGTGGGCCGGGACTGGGCCCAGGTCCAGATCCGCTACTACGTCTACGCGTTCCTGTTCGTGCTCTTCGCCGTCGAGGCGGTGTTCCTGTTCCCGTGGGCCACGGTCTTCCGCGAGTTCGGCGCCCCCGCCGCCGCGGAGATGGGCCTGTTCGTCGGCGTCCTCGCCCTCGGCCTCGCCTACGCCTGGAGGAAAGGAGTCCTGCGATGGCGGTGAAACTGCCCTTCCCGGCCAAACCGGGAGACACGAGCCTACAGAGCACAACTACAGCTCGCACGCTCGCAGTGGCGGGAGACCCGATCCGCTTCGTCCTCAATTGGGGCCGGCGCTATTCCCTCTGGGTCTTCAACTTCGGTCTCGCGTGCTGCGCCATCGAATTCATCGCCGCCTCGATGAGTCGCCACGACTTCATGCGCCTGGGCGTCATCCCCTTCGCGCACTCGCCGCGCCAGGCCGACCTCATGGTCGTCTCCGGCACCGTCACCGACAAGATGGCCCCGGCGATCAAGCGGCTCTACGACCAGATGCCCGAACCGAAGTACGTCATCTCCTTCGGCGCCTGCTCCAACTCCGGCGGCCCCTACTGGGACTCCTACTGCGTCACCAAGGGCGTCGACCAGATCATCCCCGTCGACGTCTACGTCCCCGGCTGCCCGCCGCGACCCGAGGCCCTGCTCTACGGCATCGGCCAGCTCCAGAAGCAGATCGGCGCCGAACCGCTGCGCAGGCCGAGCCTGCGCCCGCTGCTGCGGAGGCCCTCGTGAACGACGCCTGGAACGAGCGGGTCCGCGCCGCGCTCGGGCTCGACGCGACCGAGGCCGACGGCCCCCGCGCGGTCGCCGACGTCGACCCCAAGCGCTGGCACGAGGCCGTGCGCCTGTGCCGCGACGATCTCGGCTGCGACTTCTTCGACTGGCTGTCGGCAGTGGACGAAGGCGACGGCTTCCGGGTCGTCGCCCACTTGTGGTCGGTCGCCGAGCGCCGCGGCGTGCTCCTGCGCGCCCGCCTCGCCGAAGGCGCCGTCGACACCGTCACCGACCTGTACCCGGGCGCCGACTGGCACGAACGCGAGACCCACGAGATGTTCGGCGTCGACTTCCCCGGCCACCCCGGACTCACCCCGCTGCTGCTCACCGACGAATTCGAGGGCCACCCGCTCCGCAAGGACTTCATCCTCGCCTCCCGCGTCGTCAAGCCCTGGCCCGGCGCCAAGGAGCCCGGCGGCGGCCGCGTATCCAAACGCGCCCCCAAGCGCCCGCCCGGCGTCCCCGAGGACTGGCTCGAACCCGAGACCGAGAGCACGGACCCCGATGGCGCTTGAGATCGCCGTCAAGGCCGTCGCGGTCCTCGCCGCGTTCCTGGTCCTGCCGCTCGTGGTCGGCCAGACCGAGCACAAGCTCATGGCCCACATGCAAGGACGCCTCGGCCCGATGCACGCCGGGCGCTTCCACGGCTGGGCCCAGCTCATCGCCGACGGCGTCAAGTTCGCCCAGAAAGAGGACCTCGTCCCCGACGCCGCCGACAAGCCCGTCTTCAAGCTCGCCCCCGCCGTCGCGCTCGTGCCCTACCTCCTGGTCATCCTCTTCATCCCGCTCGGCCCCGGCGACCTCGTCGGCTCCGGCCTCGACATGGGCCTGTTCATCGTGATCGCCCTCGTCGGCATCGGCGTCCTCGCCGTCCTCATGGCCGGGTGGTCCTCGGCGAACAAGTACACCCTCCTCGGGGCCCTGCGCGGGGCCGCGCAGCTCATGGCCTACGAACTGCCGCTCGTGCTCGCGGCCGCCTCGGTCGCCGTCGCCGCCGGGACCCTGAGCCTCACCGGGATCGTCGAGGCCTGGAACCCCTGGTGGCTGCTGTGGCAGGCCCCCGCCATGTTCGTGTTCTTCACCGCCGGGCTCGCCGAGATCCGCCGGCCCCCGTTCGACGCCCCGATCGCCGACTCCGAACTCGTCTTCGGCTACCTCACCGAGTACGCCGGGCTGCGCTTCGCGCTGCTGCTCCTGGCCGAGTACGTCGGCATCGTCGTCATCGCCGCCCTCACCGCGGTCCTGTTCCTCGGCGGCTGGAAGGGCCCGGGACCCGAATCGCTCGGCTGGCTGTGGACGCTGCTCAAGACCGGCGCGCTCGCCGCCGTCGTCATCTGGCTGCGCGTCGCCTGGCCGCGCCTGCGCGTCGACCAGATCCAGGCCCTGTGCTGGAAGGGCCTCGTCCCGATCGCCCTCGCCCAGCTCGTCCTCACCACCGCCGTGGCCCTCGCGATCTGAACCCGGGCACGACGACGACCGGCGCCCGGCACGGCCGGACGCCGGTGGCGATGAAGAAAGAGGAGCGGCTCAGGCGGCCTTCGCGGCGGCCGGCTTCGACTCGGACTTCGCGGGCTTGGACTCGGACTTCGGCTTCGCGTCCGACTTGCCCTCGGACTTCTCGGCCGGCTTCGCGCCGTTCTTGGAGCCGTTCGAACCGAGCGAGCTCGAATCGGTGGACCGCGAGTCGGTGCGGTAGAAACCGCTGCCCTTGAAGGTGACGCCGACGTTCCCGAAGACCTTGCGCAGCGCCCCGGCCGCCTCGCAGCTCGGGCAGTCGGTCAAGCGGGCTTCGGAGAACGACTGGTGCTTGTCGAACTCGTAACCGCACTCCTTGCAGCGGTATTCGTAGACGGGCACGTCCTACCTCCAGCACTCAACAAAGATCCCGATCGACATTAGCAGTCAACGACGAGGAGTGCTAATCCCATCCGCCCGGCTCACACTCGCCGCGTGAGCCCGCTCACCGCAGCGACACGAAACCCCTCGACGGGGTGATCACGCCGGTGACCGGACGGTCGTGCGGCTCGGCCGGGACCGCGACCCCGAACTCCTCGTCGCGCAGCAGCGCGACCACCGGCACCTCCGGCCCGACCCGCGCCAGCGCCCGATCGTACGAGCCCCCGCCGCGTCCCAACCGCATCCCGTCATGCGAGACGGCGAGGCCCGGGACGATCACCGCCGCGACCGAACCGACCGCCTCGGGGCCGAGCACGCCGCCTCCCGAACCCGCCGCCGAAGCCTCCGGGCCCACCGGATCGGGTGAACCGCCCGCGGAACCCCCGTTCGAGTGGTCCCCTTGCGGCTCAGGCACTCCCACCGGCGCCCAAGCGAGGTCCTTGTCCGGCAACAGCACTGGGACCAGCACCTTGTAGACCACCGTGAGCCGTTCGGGCAGTTCGGGTTCGAGCGCCGCGCCCGGTTCGGACCCGAACGGCCGGTAGGCGGCGACCGCCGCGCCCTCCTCGACCGACTCGATCAGGAAGGCCCGCAAGGCCTTCCAGGTCTCCAGGTCGGCCCGGCCCCGCTCGGCCCCGGGCGTCGCGGTGCGCGCGGCCAGCAACCGGCGCCGTGTCTGCGGCTTCGCCTCCTGCATCGCATTTCCCTTCCTCGTCGTCGTTTACCTGGGAGGATTCCACCGAACAGCCGACCTTGAACATGCAACCGGCCAGACCGTGGGAAAACCTCATGCCGAGTCGTGTCCGGTCGGTTGCTCTAGGTAGTCTTCTAAGCAGTGAACTTGAGGGGGCTTCGGTGTCGCTGCGCTCACGGCTCACCACGGCGTTCCTCGTGGTGGTGCTCGGGCCGGTCCTGGTGGGGGCCGTGTTCGTCGCTGCCGTCATGTCCCATCTGGCGGACTCGCGCGGCGAGGCGCTGGCGAACTCGGCGGTCACGATGGTCGATTCGACCCTCGGCACGATCTGCGAGCGCATCCAGGCCTCGGCCGCGGCGGTCGCGCTCAATTACAGCAGCGGCGGCCGGCGGACCGCCGTCGAGATGGCCCAGCTCGTGGTCAACCGCTCGGTCGTCGACGGCGTCGTGTTCACCAGCCTCGACGAGGCCGGGACCGACCCGGGCACCGACATCGGCGCCGAGGCCCCGCAGGGCGCGTGGGTCGACTGCGGCGAGTCCGCCGCCTACGCCGGGGCCGGCCCGATCGTCGCGCTCGGCGCGCAGGTCGAGGTCCAGGGCACCGACGGGTCGACCGCCGTGTTCAGCGCCTTCCGGATCGTCGACCGGGAGTTCCTCGACCGCCTCGCGCTGGTCGCCGACGCCGACCTGATCCTCCGCGACGACCGGGAGCGGCCCCTGTCGGCGGGCGGCGACGACGTCGGACGCTGGGAGTACACCGACGCGTTCCTGCCGCTGAGCATCGGCACCGTCGCCACCGACGTCACCCCCATGTACTGGACCCTCGCCGCGATGGTGACCGCCTCGACGGTCCTGGCGATGGGCCTGGCCTCGTGGCTGGCGCGCTCGACCACGCGCCCGCTCGCGGAGCTGTCGGCCGCCGCCGAGCGCGTCAGCGAGGGGGACCTGGACGTGCGGGTGCCCGTCCACGGCCGCGACGAGGTCGCGCACCTGGCGCTCTCGTTCAACCAGATGACGGCCCAGACGCAGTCGTACGTGCAGGCGCTCACCTCCTCGCGCGACCAGATGCGCGGCCAGCTCGGGCGCCTGGGACAGACCCTGACGGCCACGCTCGACCTCGACCGGATCCTGGAGGTCATCCTCGACACGGCCATGGTCACCGCCGGGGCCGAGGCCGGCGCGATCCTCCTGGTCGACGTGGACGACACCGACCAGCTGCGCCAGCGGGCCGGCGAGGGCGACCTGGGGATCGACCAGCCCGCGTCCATCCGCATCGGCGAGGGCATCCTCGGCTCGATCGCCGAGAGCGGCGTCCCGGCCCACGGCCGGATCGTCGACGGCCGCTTCGGCGACCGGCGCCGCGCCGCCACCGAGCCGGACGCCGGCACGATCGTCGCCGTCCCGTTCAACGGCCGCCAGCCCGTCGACCAGGAGCGCACTTACAGCCGCCAGCCGGTCGAGCAGGACCGCGCCCGCACCGCCCTCGACCAGGGTTCCGGCTCGCGCCGGGCCGATCCCGAACCGGACGCCGCCCGCGCGCCGAACGACGCGGACTACGGAGAGCCGCGCACCGGCGGCGGGGTCCTCGGCGTGCTCGTGGTCTACAACCGCGTCGCGGGGGAGGACTTCGAGCCCGGCGACGTGGACTCGCTGCGCACCTTCGCCGGGCAGGCCGCCGTCGCGGTCGAGAACGTGCTGCTGCACCGCCAGGCCCAGCGCCTGAGCCTCACCGACCCGCTCACGGGCTTGTGGAACTACCGGTTCATGCAGACTTCCCTGCGCCGCGAGGCCGAGCGGACCCGCCGCTACCAGCGGCCCTCGGCGCTGCTGGCGATCGACCTCGACCGGTTCAAGATCGTCAACGACACCTACGGGCACCCCGTCGGCGACCAGGTCCTCGTCGAGCTGGCCCGGCGCATCACCGGGCAGATCCGCGAAGTCGACCTCGCCTTCCGCCACGGCGGCGAGGAGTTCATGGTGATGCTGCCGGAGACCGACGCGGTCGGCGCCGAGGTCGTGGCCGAGCGGCTCGGCCGGGCGGTCGCCGCCCGGCCCTTCAAGGTCAACGACGCGACCGGCGGGCGCGAGCTGCGCATCAGCGTCTCGATCGGCATCGCCGTCCTCGGCGAGCACGCCGACACCGCCACCGCCGTCCTCGCCGCCGCCGACGAGGCCCTCTACGCCGCGAAGGCCGCCGGGCGCGGGACCTGGCGCGTCGCGGTCTGAGACCGCCCGTCAGCACTACAGGCCCCGCCTCGCGGCCCGCGCGTACTGCCCGATACGTGAACGTTCACCCGATGTTCGGCAGGGTGGCCGACATCTGACGGAGCGTGTGCACGATACCCTCGCCGTATGTCTGCAACCTCGCCTCGCGCCACGAAAGCCGTCATCCCCGCGGCCGGATTCGCCACCCGCTTCCTCCCGGTCACCAAGGCCATCCCCAAGGAACTGCTGCCCATCGTGGACAAGCCGGTCCTCCAGTACATCGCCGAAGAGGCCGCCGCCGCCGGCGCCGACGACATCACCCTGGTCACCGCGCCCGGCAAGGACGCGATGATCGACTACTTCGACGCCCGCGCCGACCTCGACAACGCCCTCCGCGCCAAAGGCAAGGACGCGATGCTCGCCAAGGTCAAGGCCCCCGAGTCCATCGGCGAGCTCACCGCGATCCGCCAAGGCGGCGCCAAGGGCCTGGGCCACGCCGTCGGCCGCGCCGCCTCCCACGTCGGCGACGAGCCCTTCGCGGTCCTCCTCGGCGACGAGTTCTACCCGCTCGAAGACCGCCTCCTGCCGCGCATGATCGACCTCCAGGCCGAGACCGGCGGCATCGTCCTCGCCCTCATCGAGGTCCCCGACGACCAGGTCTCGCGCTACGGCGTCGCCGCCGTCCAGGCCACCGACGACCCCGACGTCGTCGAGGTGACCGGTCTGGTCGAGAAGCCCGCCGTCGAGGACGCGCCGTCCAATCTGATCCTCATCGGACGCTACGTCCTGCCCGGTTCCATCTTCCCCGTCCTGGAGGCCACCGGCCCCGGCTCCGGCGGCGAGATCCAACTCACCGACGCCATGGACACCATGCGCGCCAAGGGAACCCCCGTCCACGCCGTGGTCTACCGGGGCCGCCGCTTCGACACCGGCGAGCCCGTCGCCTACCTCCAGACCCTGGTGGAACTCGCCAGCGAGCGCGACGACTTGCCCGGCTTCAACGCCTGGCTGCGCGCATTCAGTGCGACACTTGACTGAGCCCGCGGCCGCGAGGCGGCGCCACAGGAGAAACTGACCGACGGGGGGAAGCGCAGTGACGGGGACCGGTGAGGCGACGCCATTGGCCGACTTCCTGTCGAAGGCATTGGCCCTGGTCCGACCCCTGCCCCCGGTCGACATCGACATGACCCAGTCGACCGGCGCGGTCCTGGCCGAGAACGCGGTCAACCCCGGCCCGCTCCCGGCCTTCGACTACGCCGCCATCGACGGCTACGCGTGCGCCGCCGACGACATCGGCGGCGCCAGCGCCGAGCGCGGCGTCGGCCTCAAGGTGCTCGGCGACCTCTCCGCCTCCTCATGGCGCCCCGTGCGCCTGGTCGCCGGCACCTGCTTCGCCGTCGCCGCCGGCGCGGCGCTCCCGGTCGGCGCCGACATCGTCGTGCCCCTGGCCTGGACCGACGAGGGCATGGCCACCGTCGAGGTCCGCCAGGCCCCGCGCCGCGGGCACGGCGTGCGCCGCGCCGGGTCCGAGCGGCCCGCCGGCGAGATCCTCGCCCACGAGGGCCGCCGCGTCACCCCCCAGCTCGTGGGCCTCCTCGCCGGCGCCGGCATCGCCGACGTCGTCGTCCGCCCGACCCCCCGCGTGGTCGTCATCGCCACCGGCGACGAACTGGTCGACACCGGCCGGCCCTCGCAGCCCGGCCAGCTCATCGACGTCAACTCCCACCTCGTCACCGCCGCCGCCTCCGAGGCCGGCGCCCACGCCTACCGCGTCGGCATCTGCGACGACGAGCCCGACGCGCTCCGCTCGGTCCTCGACGACCAGATCCTGCGCGCCGACCTCGTCATCACCACCGGCGGCACCGGCACCGGCCCCGGCGACATGGTCCGGCGCACCTTCTCGCGCGACGGCGCGGTCGACTTCGCGCCCATAGCCGTCTACCTCTGCGAGACCATGGGCTTCGGCACCATCGGCCCCGAAGAGGTCCCCGTCGTGTGCCTGCCCGGCGACCCCGTGGCCGCCACCATCGCCTTCGAGGTGATCGCCCGGCCGCTCATACAGCGCCTCGCCGGCGCCGAACCGGTTTTCCGGCCCAGCGTGCGCGCCAACCTGACCGAGCCCGTATCCTCACCGAGCGGGCTGCGGGAGTTCCGACCCGTCCGCGTCGCCGAGCGGCGCGGCGGCGGCTACACCGTCGCCCCGCTGGGTTCGGTGTCCTACACGCTCTCCGGCCTCGCCGAAGCGACCGGTCTGATGACCGTCGGCGAGAACGCGACCCGGGTGCCCGCCGGGTCGACGGTGGACGTGCTGCTCCTGGATCGGAACCGATGACCTCTCCCATAGACCCGCAGGCGGACGACCCCCGATGACCGTCCACCACGAACACCGGCTGGACCGAGACCGATGACCCTTTCCAACCCCGGATGGCCGGTGCACCTCGACCACGGCGACGTCAGCGTCAGGCCCTTCCGACGCTCCGACGCCGGACGCTGGTCGCAGCTGCGCCGCGCCAACGAAGCCTGGCTCGCCCCCTGGGAGCCCGGCACCGGCACCACCTGGCACGAAGCCCACTCCCCGGCCGCCTTCCGCGCCATGGTCCGCGGCCTCAAGCGCTCGGTCAAGGACGGCACCAGCTGGCCCCTCGCCGTCTGCTGGAGGCAGCAGCTCGTCGGCGGCCTCACCGTCGGCAACATCGTGCGCCGCGCCTTCGGCTCGGCGTACGCCGGCTACTGGATCGACCGCGGCCACGCCGGGAAGAACATCACCGCGACCGCGCTGGCGATCGTGGTCGACCACGCGCTCACGGTGGGGCGCCTGCACCGCATCGAGGTGAACATCCGCCCCGAGAACGGCCCCTCGAACCGGGTGGCCGAGAAGCTCGGGCTGCGCCGCGAGGGCCTGCACAAGCGCTACCTGTACATCGACGGCGACTGGCGCGACCACTACGGGTACGCCGTCACCGCCGAGGAGATCGCCGCCGAGCGGATGATCGACCGCATGGAGCGGCTCCGAAGGGCCGAGGCCGAGCGCTGAGGGCGGTCAGTCCCTGGCCGTCAGGATGATCGGGCCGTCCTCGGTGACGGCGATGGTGTGCTCCATGTGGGCGCCGCGGGAGCCGTCGGCGCTGCGCAGGGTCCAGCCGTCGGGGTCGTAGCGGATGTCCTCGGTCGTGTGCAGGAACCACGGCTCGATGGCGATCACCAGGCCCGGCTTGAGCTTCATGCCCCGGCCCGGGCGGCCGTCGTTGGGGATGTGCGGGTCGCCGTGCATCGTGCGGCCCACGCCGTGCCCGCCGAACTGGGTGTTCACGCCCAGGCCGTCGCCGCGCGCGACCGTGGCGATGGCGTGGCCGATGTCCCCGACCTTGTTCCCCGCCTGCGCCGCCGCGATGCCCGCCTCCAGCGCCCGCGTCGTGGTGTCGATGAGCCGCAGGTCCTCGGCCCTGGGCGTGCCGACCACGACCGACAGCGCCGAGTCGGCCACCCAGCCGTCCATTTCGGCGGCGAAGTCGAAGCTCACCAGGTCCCCGTCGCGCAGTTTGTAGTCGAACGGCAGGCCGTGGAGGACCCCGTCGTTGACCGAGGTGCACAGCACCTTCCCGAACGGGCTGCCGCCGAAGGACGGGTGGTAGTCCACGTAGCACGAGACCGCCCCGGCCTCCTTGATGCGGCGGGCGACGAGGTCGTCGAGGTCGAGGAGGTTGACGCCGACGTCGGCGACCTCCGAGAGTTCGGTCAGCGTGGCGGCGACGAAGCGTCCCGCCGGACGCATCGCCTCGATCTCGGCGGGGGAGTACAGCTCGATCATGGTGGCCCTTCGGGACTCGGCGTCGGTGCGCTGCGGTGGGTACGCCTCCATCATGGCCGCCCCGGCCCGCGCCCGCCGCCAGGCCCCGGAAAACTGCGACCGCCCAGACATCCCATCATCCCGTGAGGACCGAGGTCAGAGGGTCCAGATCACGCCGCGTCCCGAACCCGCGGGCCGGGACCGGGCCCCGGGCTAGGCTCTGGCCGTGGACGCCGCGACGCAACTTCCGACGGTGGGCATGATCGGCGCCGGTCAGCTCGCCCGCATGACCCACCAGGCCGCCATCGCGCTCGGCCAGAGCCTGCGCGTGCTCGCCGGCGACCCGGCCGAGAGCGCCGCGGTCGTGGCGCCCGCCGTGACGCTCGGCGACTACCGCGACCTCGCCGACCTGCGCGGCTTCGCCAAGGGCTGCACCGTGGTCACCTTCGACCACGAGCACGTCCCGCAAGAGGCCCTCAAAGCCCTCGTCGCCGAAGGCGTCGAGGTCCAGCCCCGGCCCGAGGCCCTGCTCCACGCCCAGGACAAGCAGGCCATGCGCGTGCGCCTGGGCGCCCTCGGCCTGCCGCAGCCGCGCTGGGCCCCCGTCGACTCCATCTCCGACGTCGAGGCCTTCGGCCTGCCGTGCGTGCTCAAGGCCGCCACCGGCGGCTACGACGGCAAAGGCGTGTGGATGTGCGCGACCCCCGCCGACGCCCAGACGGTGCTCGCCTCCGGCATCCGCCTCATCGCCGAGGAGCGCATGGCGCTCCAGCGCGAACTCGCCGTCCAGATCGCCCGCTCCCCGAGCGGCGAGACCGCCGTCTACCCCGTGGTCGAGACCGTCCAGCGCGGCGGCATCTGCACCGAGGTCCTCGCCCCCGCCCCGCACCTCGACCCGGCGCACGCCGAGCAGGCCCGGCGCATCGCCGAGACCGTCGCCGCCGAACTCGACGTGTGCGGGATGCTCGCGGTCGAGCTCTTCCAGACCTCCGAGGGCCTGTTCGTCAACGAACTGGCGATGCGCGCCCACAACTCCGGCCACTGGACCATCGAAGGGGCCCGCACCAGCCAGTTCGAACAGCACCTGCGGGCCGTCCTCGATTACCCGCTCGGCTCGACCGAGCCCGCCGCGCCCTACACGGTGATGGCGAACGTGCTCGGCGGCGAACCCGGCGGCCCGCGCCTCGACGAGCGGCTCCAAAGGCTCCTCGCCGAGGACCCGGGCGCGCACGTCCACCTCTACGGCAAGGCCGTCCGGCCCGGCCGCAAGATCGGCCACGTCACCGTCTGCGGCGACGACCCCGACCTCCTGCGGCGCCGCGCCCTGCGCGCCGCGAAATGGCTCCAAGAAGGCGAATGAACATGGCAGAGCAGGCCAAGCCGCGAGTCGGCGTGATCATGGGCTCGGACTCCGACTGGCCCACCATGGAACCGGCGACGGTCGCGCTCGCCGAGTTCGACCTCCCCTACGAGGTCCGGGTGGTCTCGGCGCACCGGACCCCGCACGGGATGCTCGCCTACGCCGACTCGGCCGCCTCGCGCGGCCTCCAGGTGATCATCGCCGGCGCCGGCGGCGCGGCGCACCTGCCGGGCATGGTCGCCTCGGCGACCCCGCTGCCGGTCATCGGCGTCCCGGTCCCGCTCAAGCACCTCGACGGCATGGACTCGCTCATGTCGATCGTCCAGATGCCCGCGGGCATCCCGGTCGCGACGGTCTCGATCGCGGGGGCCCGCAACGCGGGCCTCCTAGCAGTCCGCATCCTCGGAGCGACCGACGCGGCCCTGCAAGAGAAGATCACGAACTTCCAGGTCGACCTCGAACGCATGGTCACCGAAAAAGACGCCACCCTCCGCCGCAAACTCACCAACCCCGAATAGAACCCCGACCCCACTACCGCCACGTGGTACTACCGCAGAGCGGTAGTACCACGTGGCGGTAGTGCCCCCTCCTTGACTGACGTTGAGAGTTACTATCGCTGAAGATAGTATCGGTATCGATAGTATTTACTCGCGGTGAAAAGGCGGCAGGTTCATGATCGATTTTCTTGGTCGTACGCGTGAACTCGACATGCTCCGACGAGAGCTCGCGAAGGTCCGCGAGGGCGTCGGCGGGTGGAAACCCGGCCAGTGCATTCTGCTCCGTGGCCGCAGGCGCGTGGGCAAGTCGAGTCTCGTCGAGGAGTTCTCCCGCCAGGCCGAGGTCCCGACGTTCTACTTCGCCGCCCGCAACGAGACCCCCGAGCGCGAGTTGCAGGAGTTCATCGACTCCGTGGCGCTCTCGACCCTGCCTCGACGGGAGGAGTTCCTTGAGAATCCACCCTCGCACCTGAACGACGCGCTGCGGCTGCTGGGCAACATCGTGCCCGACGACACCCCGAGCCTGATCGTGCTCGACGAGGTGCCCTATCTGATGGACGAGGCCGGGCGGTTCGAAGGCGCCCTGCAATGGACCTGGGACCGGCTGCTGCTGAGCAAGCCGGTCCTGATGCTGCTGATCGGCTCGGACCTCTCGATGATGCGCACGCTCAACGAGTACCGCCGGCCGTTCCACCAGCGCGGCAGGGAGATGGTCCTCGGCCCGCTCAATCCCGCCGAGGTGGGGGAGATGCTCGAACTCGGCCCGGCCGAGGCGTTCGACGCGGCACTGGTCACCGGTGGGCTCCCGCTGATCTGCGCCGGGTGGCCGACCGGGGCGGACCTGTGGGACTTCTTGGGCGAAGCGCTCAGCGATCCGATCTCCGCTCTGAACGTGTCCGCGAAGCTGATGCTCGCGGCGGAGTTCCCGGAGCAGGCGATGGCCGCTCAGGTGATGCGCGCGATCGGCAACGGCGAGCGGACCTTCGCGAACATCGCCAGGGCGGCCGGAGGCATCGCGCACTCCACCTTGAGCCGCGCTCTGGAGATCCTCGTGGACAAGAGCATCGTGAGCGCGGACCTCCCGATCGCGTTGCACCCGTCGAAGGAGCGGCGCTACTCGATCGCCGACCCGTACCTGCGATTCTGGCTGGCACTGGTCGAGCCGCACTTCGACGAGATCGACCGTCTCCGAGGCGACCTGGTGGTGAATCGAATCCGCAAGTCCTGGACGAGCTGGCGCGGACGTGCGATCGAGCCGCTGGTCCGCGAGTCGCTGGCGCGCATCCTCCCGCTCGGGCCGGTTCCCTATGCGCGGCATGTCGGCGGCTACTGGACCCGGAGCAACAGCGTCGAGATCGACATAGTCGGTGCGGAAAAGGCCCCGGTCGCGGAGGAACTGGCCTTCCTCGGATCGATCAAGTGGCTTGAGAGTGAACCCTTCGATCGCCGAGACCTCGCCGCCCTCCACAGGCACCGAGCGGCGGTGACAGATGAACCGGTCCCCCTGATCGGCGTTTCCCGCAACGGCTTCGACTGCGAGGGCCTGGACGGCGAGTTCGGGCCCGAAGACCTCATCGAGGGTTGGCAGCGCTGACGGGCGAAAACCGATGGTGGGCACAGAGCCCGGTCGTTAGGGTCGGGGCATGTCTGAACTGCATTCGACAGGCGGCTACGAGCACGTGACGATCGTCGAGCCCGGGAGGCTCGCCTTCCTCGCCGGGCAGTGCCCGGTCGACGCGGACGAGAACGTGGTGGGCGTCGGCGACCTGGACCGCCAGATCGAACAGGTGGCGGCGAACTGCCTGGCCGCGCTGGCGGCGGCGGGTGCGAAGCCCGAGGACGTGGTCCGCTCGGTCGTCTACGTGGTGAGCGCCGAGAGCGAGGCGGTCGGCCGCGCCTGGCACCGCCTGGCCGACCACCCCGACCTCGCCCCGGCCTTCAAAGCCGCGAGCACAGTCCTGGGAGTAACCGCCCTCGGCTACCCCGACCAACAAATAGAAGTAGACCTGACCGCCCGCCTCCCCGAATAAGCCAGAACACGCTTTCCCTGACGCCGCCAGGCGTGGTGTCGGTCTAGTGCTGCGGCAGCGATGTTCCTCGAAAGGATGGTTGCGATGGCCTTCAGGGTCACGGCGAAGGCATGGGAGCACGGTTGGGAGCTGTACATCGAGGGCGTAGGGGTTACGCAGGCCGAAGGCGTCGATGACGCCGAAGCGATGGTGAGAGATTACCTGGAAATCGACGGCCTCGACAGCGCTGCTCCGATCAACATCACCTTCGGCGCGCAGTGTGAACGCTCGACGTTATTAACGCCATGCGTTAATATTGGGTGTGATTAGATCATTCGCCGACAAAGAAGCCGAGCGGGTCTGGGAGAGGAAGCGATCGAAGAAGTTCGACGACGCGACGCAGCGGTCGGCGCTCAGGAAGCTCTTGATCTTGGATGCGGCTGAGACGACCGAGGACTTGCGGGTGCCGCCTGGCAATCGCCTCGAAAAGCTGAAGGGTGATCGCGAAGGGCAGCACAGCATCCGCGTCAACCAGCAATGGAGGGTGTGCTTCCGCTGGACCGACGCGGGCCCGGAGGGAGTGGAGATCGTTGACTATCACTAGATTGGGTTGGATGAGGCACGGGAAGGGGAACCTGATGGCGGAAGCCTTGATGCCACCGATGCACCCGGGGGAGATCCTGGCTGAGGAGTTCCTCGCGCCGCTGGGTGTCTCGCAGTACCGGTTGGCGCTCGCGATCGGGGTGCCGCCGCGGCGGATCAACGAGATCGTGCACGGCAAGCGCCGCATCAGCGCCGACACGGCGCTGCGGCTCGCCCGCTACTTCGGGACCTCGGACCGGTTCTGGATGAACCTCCAGAACCGCTACGACCTCGAAATCGAGCGCGACCGGCTCGCGAACGACCTGCGCCAAATCAAGCCGTTCGCGGCGGCTTAGGCCTCCGAGCAGAGGAGGGCTTTGTGGGCTTGTCCTATTCGGGTTGCTATTAGGGTGGCTTCGTTGGGGCCCTTCAACTTCAACTGCTTTCGGAGGGTGGCCGGGTCGAGTCCGGTTCCTCTTTGCTTGATCGTGAGGCGGCCTATTTCTCGTTCTGCCAGTAGGGCTTTCAGCTTCTTCGGGTGCAGGGGCCAGACCTCCTCCACCTTCCAGGCCCTCGCGAACGGGGTCTCCTTGATCTCATCGCCGTACAGGTACGCGATGGTCTCGTTCGCCGTGTGGGCTTTGAGCTCTCCGGCCAGCTCCGCCACCAGGCCCGCCCGGATCACCGCACCGTCCGGCTCGTAGAGGTACGCCGCCACCTCGCCCACCTCGGCCCGGTCCTTCCCGTCGCCGGTCAGCTCGTGCCACTCGCCCGCCTTGCGCACGCTGGCCCGTCTCGGCACCTGTGCCGCCTCTCCCAGCCACAGGCACGCCTCCACCACGTCCCGGTCCACCGAGACCCATTCCGCCTCGGCCCCTTCCGGAATCCAGTCGTGCCCGATCCCCGGGCCCAGCTTCACCGCCGCGAACCGGGCCTCGCGCAAACGCCCGAGCAACTCGTCCAGCGGCGGCGAGTACGCCGCCGGGTCGAAGTTCCGGCCCGCACCCGAGCGCCTCGCCGGGTCCGCGAACACCGACTCCCCCAGCTCCGCCTTCAGTGCGTCCCCCACCCGGACCTCGATCTCCAGACCCGCCGCCTCCGCGTTCGCCCTCGCGTACGCCGCCGTCGCCTCGCTCAGGTCCACCGCCTCGACCCGCAGCCCCGCCTCCGCGAACGCCAGCGCCTCCGTCCCCAATCCGCAGCACAGGTCCGTCACCGCGTCCACGTGCCGCGCGAAGCGGGCCGCGCGGCGCTCGGCCACCGGCCATCTCGTGGCCTGCTCCAGGCCCGCCCGCGTGAAGTACAGCCGCTCGGCCCGCTCGCCGAACTTGGCGCGGGCGTGGCGGCGCAGCTCCGCGAGGGTCAGTGCCGCTGCCGCCGTCTCCGGGTCCACGCCCGCCTTCCGCAGGCGCAACGGCGCCCGGTCTCCGTCGCGCTCCAGGGCCTCGGCGGCAGCGTTCTGAAGGCCGGGATCGGCGCGGAGTGCTTCGAGCAGGCTGGGTTCCACGGCTCCCATGATCCCTCACAGGCGAGGCCGGCGAGCGTCGGGCCGTGACTTCTGGTTCCCCGCCTTGACGCTCCCACCTGCGCGAATTAACGTTGGGCTGGCACTCGCAGGTCGAGATTGCTAAGCGCTATGATCGGGTTGGCACTCTCACCTGGAGAGTGCCAACAGCCACGGGCCGGTGCCTCGGCACCCGCGACGACGAGACCCGCGCTGTCGTGGCCGACAACCGTATTGAACACGCAGGTTTGGAGAAACCAAGTGAGCAAGGCTGCCATCAAGCCGCTGGGCGACCGCATCGTGGTCCAGGCGAACGAGGCCGAGACCACCACCGCTTCGGGTCTCGTCATCCCCGACACCGCCAAGGAGAAGCCCCAGGAGGGCACCGTCCTGGCCGTCGGCCCCGGCAACATCGACGACAAGGGCAACCGCATCCCGATCGACGTGAACGTCGGCGACGTGGTCATCTACTCGAAGTACGGCGGCACCGAGGTCAAGTACAACGGCGAGGAGTACCTCGTCCTGTCCTCGCGCGACGTCCTCGCGGTCGTCGAGCAGTAGCACGTCCCGGGCCCCAGCGAATGGGGCCCGTTCGTGTTCTTAGGAAGGGATATCCATGCCGAAGATTCTCAACTTCGCCGAGGACGCACGGCACAACCTGCTGCACGGCATCGACGAGCTCGCCGACACCGTCAAGGTCACGCTCGGCCCCAAGGGCCGCAACGTGGTGCTCCAGCGCTCCTTCGGCGCTCCGCTCATCACCAACGACGGCGTCACCATCGCCAAGGAGATCGAGCTCGCCGACCCGTACGCCAACCTGGGCGCGCAGCTGGTGAAGGAGGTCGCCACCAAGACGAACGACATCGCCGGCGACGGCACCACCACCGCGACCGTCCTGGCCCAGAAGATGAGCCACGCCGGCATCAAGGCGGTCACGGCCGGGGCCAACCCGATCGCGATCCGCAAGGGCATCGAGGCCGCGGCGAACGCCGTGTCCGAGGAGCTCCTGAGCCAGGCCATCCAGATCTCCGACCACGAGAACATCGCGCAGGTCGCGGCGGTCTCGGCGCAGGACCCGGAGATCGGCGAGCTCATCGCCAAGGCCATGGACGCGGTCGGCGTCGAGGGCGTCATCTCCGTCGAGGACGGCTCCAGCCTGGAGACCGCGCTCGAGGTGACCGAGGGCATGCAGTTCGACAAGGGCTTCATCTCGCCGAACTTCATCACCGACCAGGACCTGCGCCAGACGGTCTTCGAGGACCCCTACATCCTCATCAGCAACTCCAAGGTCTCCTCGATCGAGGAGCTCCTGCCGGTGCTGGAGAAGGTCGTGGAGACCTCCAAGCCGCTGCTCATCATCGCCGAGGACGTCGAGGGCCAGGCCCTCGCGACCCTGACGGTGAACGCCCTGCGCGGCACCCTGCGCGTGTGCGCGGTCAAGGCCCCGGCCTTCGGCGACCGCCGCAAGGCCATCCTGGGCGACATCGCGACCCTCACGGGCGCGGAGGTCATCTCCTCGGAGATCGGCCTGGAGCTCAAGCAGGCCGACCTGTCCCACCTGGGCCGGGCCCGCCGGGTCACCGTGTCCAAGGACGCCACCACCGTCGTCGACGGCGGCGGCACCAAGGACGAGGTCAACGCCCGCATCGCGCAGATCAAGCAGCAGGCCTCGACCACCGAGTCCTCCTGGGACCGCGAGAAGCTCGAGGAGCGCCTCGCGAAGCTCTCCGGCGGCGTCGCCGTCATCCAGGTCGGCGCGGCCACCGAGGTCGAGCTGAAGGAGCGCAAGCACCGCATCGAGGACGCGGTCAACGCGACCAAGGCCGCGGTCGAGGAGGGCATCGTCGCCGGCGGCGGCGCCTCCCTGGTCCACGCGATCGCCGGACTCGACAAGCTCGAGCTCGACGACCCCGAGGCCCGCGTCGGCATCCAGATCGTCGCCGCCGCACTCTCGGAGCCGCTGCGCCGCATCGCCGCCAACGCGGGCGAGTCGGGCGACGTGGTCGTCAACGCGGTCGCCGGCAAGGGCTGGCGCGAGGGCTGGAACGCCGCCACCGACGAGTACGAGGACCTGGTCTCGGCCGGGATCATCGACCCGGTGAAGGTCACCCGCAACGCGCTGCTCAACGCCGGCTCGATCGTGGGCATGCTGCTCACGACCGAGGTGACGATCGTGGACAAGCCCGAGGACGAGGACGAGGAGGCCGGACACGGCCACTCGCACTCCCACGGCGGGCACAGCCACTCGCACTAGAACGGCTGAAGCCGGGGACCGCGGTCCCCGGCTCCAGAGGGTTCCGGACGGGGCCGCCGAGGACTTCGGCGGCCCCGTCCGCGTTTCGGCCCAGGTCAACCGCGGGCCCGGAATCCGAAGTGTCAACATCCCGACAGTAGCTCGCGCCAGTGTCGGGAAACCGATAGAGTTCAAGTGCCTTCGCGGCCTTTGGGGATCGGAGCCGCGAAGGCACTTTTACGCCCAGTTTTCACTGGTAACGCCTGCGGCCCGCTCTGGGCCGCAGGCATTGTCGTCTCCGCGCCCGCCGCTCACTCCTCGGCCCGGCGCACCCGCAGCTCCCGGATCCGGTTGAGCGTCGCCGCGACCTCGTACCGCCGCGGGAGCGCGAAGTCCACGTCCCTGATCCGCAGCAGCTCGGCCTCGCCGCCGCTCTCCAGCTCGGCCTCCATGCGGCCCAGGAACTGCGCGATCGTGGCCTCCCCGTCGATCCAGCCGCGGCGCACCGCCGCCTCGATCGCCAGGCCGATCCCGGAGGTCATCGAGTGGTCGGTGATCTGCTCCACCGATCTGACGTCCACTTCGGACTCGCCGAAGCGCAGTCCGTCGGTGCCGTCGGCGCGGATCTTCTGCCGCCCGCGCGCCTCCGAGGACACCGACCGAGGGTCGACCACCCGCGCTCGCGGCATCCGGAACCCCTCGGCCTCCACCTTCCTCCCGGTCGGCTCGGCCGCGAGGGCCCGCGCCCGCGCGGTCACGTCCTCGGGCCGGTAGGCGTCCATCAGGACCACCCGGTCGGCCACGTCCATGTAGTCGCCCGAGCCGCCCATGACGAGGATCGTCGCGACCCCGTGGTCGTCGGCCATGGACCGCACCAGGTCCACCAGCGGCGTCAGCGGCTCGCGGTCCTTCGCCACGAGCTCCTGCATCCGCGCGTCGCGGATCATCAGGTTCGTCGCGGCCGTGTCCTCGTCGATGAGCAGCACCCGCGACCCCGCCTCCAGCGCCTCGACCACCGAGGCGGCCTGCGAGGTCGATCCCGAGGCGTTCGCGGTCGTGAACCGCCGCGTGTCCTCGCCCGAGGGCAGGTGGTCGACGAACGCGTGCACGTCGACCCCGGTGACGGCCCGGCCGTCCTCGGCGCGGATCTTCACCGCCGAGGGGTCGGCGACCACGAGGTCGCGACCGTCCCCGGGCACGTGGTCCCACACGCCGGACTCCAAGGCCCGCAACAGGGTCGACTTGCCGTGGAAGCCGCCGCCGACGATGAGCGTGATGCCGGGGCCGATGCCCATGCCGCGCACCGTCCCCGCGTGGGGGAGGGTGAACTCCACCGCCATCGACTCCGGGCTCGCGAACGGCACGCCCGATTCCAGGGGCCGGTCGTCCACGCCCGATCGCCGCGCGAGCATCGAGCCGTCCGCGACGAACGCCACCAGGCCCGCGGCGGCCACCGCTTCACGCAGGGCCGCAACGTCATCGGCGTGTCGCACCCACCGCTCGGCCTCCTCCTCGCCGACCGCCAGAGCGGCGTCGGCCGCGTCCGGCAGCGCCTCGCACAGCAGTCGTGCGGCCTGGCGTCCGGCGATGCGCCGCCCGTGCCCGGGCAGTTGGGCGCCGAGGCGGAAGACCACCGAGCCGTCCTCGCCGACCTCGCACGAGGACCGCCGCAGGATCTCCTGGCCGCCCGCGTCGATGCGCAGGTCCCTGGTGGCGCAGGCGTTCTTGAAGCGCTTGGCGAGGAGCACCGCGAGCGCGCGGCGGCGCACGGGGCTCGCGTGCCATTCGGGGACGAGGTCCGCCGCTTCGGACTCGAACCGCAATGCGATCCGGCTCGGGGGAGCATAAGGGTCGGACTGGACTTTTGCAATGTCCAGAACCGCCGTATCTGTCCACCATTTGCCACGCAGCGATTTATATCTCGCGTAACTCGTACCTTCCAGGGCCGTTAGTTCGTTAGACAGGTCATGGCGAGGTGGATGTGAACGATGATCACCAAAATCGCTGGACTCGGCCCGGTGCTGTCGTCCGCCTCTTCGCTGTGTCATGCCCCCAGTTTCCCACCGGGGACGAGGTCTTCGCGTCAGCGAACCGATCACATGCGTCCACGCCTCCTCCCGGAAACCTCGAAAAGTCACTCGAAAAATTCGCGCGAACCCGCGTCATGGCGGCGGACCGCCTGCGTGCTGGAAGAAGAGACACGCACGGCCTACCGCAGCGAAAGGTAGAACAAAGTGAGAACCGTACTGGTCTGTGTTAAGACTCCTCAAGCCGGACAGAAGATCTCGGCCTGCGCGACCCGGATGGGTCTGGCGCAGGCGGTCAAGTCGGTCGAGGGATCACCCGAGCTGTTCCTCGAGCTCGGCCGACGCCAAGTGGACGTGGTGCTGGTCGATGTGGCTCTGGCCGCTCCCGACCCGGTCAAGTTCGTCAAGACCGTCCGCGCCCGTTCGCCCCGGACCGGAGTCCTCCTGTCCGGTGCCGCCGATCCCCGCACGGCCGCGATGGTGGTCGCCGCGGGGGCACGGGGTGTCATCCGCACCCCGTCCAACAACTCGGACGACCTTCTGGTCGCCTTGGCGCAGGCGATCATGTTCGCCTCGCCGACGCTCCAGCGCGTCACCGAGACCGTCCCCCGCCAGCGCTCCACCTTGCAGGGCATGAAGCTCACCGAACGCGAGCTCCAGGTCCTGCGCGGGATGAGCGAGGGCAAGTCGAACGCCGAGATCGGACGCGACCTGTTCGTCTCGGAGGACACCGTCAAGACCCACGCGCGGCGCATGTTCCGCAAGCTCGGCGCCCGCGACCGGGCCCACGCGGTGGCCGAGGCCTTCCGCTCGGGGCTGGTCTGCTGAACACCGGCCGCTGAGGATCGCGCTGCGCCGTTTGGCAGGACGGCGACCGGACCGAGGCGGCGACGCGGAAGCGCCGGGGTGCTGGCAGGCCCCCGACCTCCGACATGAAGCAGTGCAAGGCCTTCCGAGGGCCGCTCCGGGAAGCGAACATCCCGTGCGGGCGGCACCGCGGGACGGCGGCGTCCGCAAGGACCGCGGCAGGCGGGTCCGGGACGCGAACGGCGGCACGGCAACGCGACGGCGACCCCGCGCGACCGTGCAGGAGAACGACACCGCGCATTTCAGTGACACCAAGCAGTGGAACGTTGCCGTGCAGTGGAACGGCACCACGCGCATTGCAACGACACTGCGCATGCAACGACACCGCGCATTCGAACGACACCGCGCGGTGGAACCACCGGGTCCGCCGAGGACGAGGCGGTTCCCCGCGCACGCTCAGGCTCGCCGGGCGGTCACGACCGATCGGCCAGCGCGAGCAGCGACTCGTCGCTTCCTGGAGCAGCGACGATTTGCAGCCCGACCGGCAGGTTCTCGACCCTGCCGGCGGGCAGGGCGGCGGCGGGGGCGCCGGACAGCCCGGCGATGCACGTCAAGCGCACGATGGCCTCGCGGTCGGGCTCCTGCCCGATCCGGGGGGCGGGGCCGGGCGCGGCGGGGATCGCCAGGGCCGTGCCCTCCGGGAGCCGGTCCCGCACGAGGGCGACCATGCCGCTGCGGACCCGTCCGGCCGCGGTGATGTCGGTGCTGGCGATCGTGGACGCGTTCGCGAAGCGGGCGGCGACGCCGGGTCCGAACTCGGGTTTCGCGTCCTCGATCCACGCGCCGTGCGCCTGCCACGCCTCCCAGGCGAGAAGGGTCGCGTAGGCGATGCGGCCGCGTTCGAGCGGCGCGGGGTAGGCGGGCACCTCGGTGAACAGCGGCGTGTCGTCCACGTCCAGTCCGAACGCCTCGACCGCGGGCAGCAGCGCGTCGCGGGTCGAGGCGGGCGCCTCGCCCCAGACGTCCCGCGGCGCGAGCAGTCTCGTGATCGGCGTGTAGGCGCGCGGTCCCCCCAGGAGCACGGTCATCGCCAGGCGCAGCGTCGCGGCGTCCCTGGCGAGCACGCCGGCGGTGTCGAAGGTCGGCGCGAGCGGGACCGCGCCGGTGAGGCTCACCCGCCCGTGGGTGGGGCGCAGTCCGTAGAGGCCGCAGTAGGACGCGGGCACGCGGATGGAGCCGCCGGTGTCGGTGCCGAGCCCGATGTCGGCCAGGCCCGAGGCGACGGCCGAGGCCGAGCCGGAGGAGGAGCCGCCGGGCACGCGGCCCGGCGCCGCCGGATTGTCGGGCGTCCCGTAGTGCCGGTTGGTGCCGTTGAGGCTCCACGCCAGTTCGTCGGTGATCACCTTGCCGACCACTCGCGCGCCGGCCTCGCGCAGCAGCGCGACGGCTTCGGCGTCGGCCCGGGGCACCTCGTGGGTCTCCCGCCAGCGGGGGTTGCCCGCGCCGGTGGGGACGCCGGCGAGGTCGAACAGGTCCTTGACGGCCAGCCGCAGGCCCGCGAGGGGCCCTTCGCGGCCGGTGTCCTCGAAGGTCTGGATGAACGGATCGGTCATGCCTGTGCACTCCTCGCGATTCGCGCCGGCGAGATCGACCTGCCGACCCCCGTTCAGTCTCCCGCAGCGCCGCAAGCCCTCCCCTGGCGCGGTCGGCCCTCGTCCCGGGCCCCGCGGTCAGGCTCCCGAGGCCTCTTCGCCGTGGTGCTTGACCCAGCAGTCGGAGAAACCGCGGGCGTAGTCCCAGGTCACGTAATGGGCCGGGTCGGGGTCGAAGGCCGGCTCGTGGACCTGCGCGCAGTTGGCCTCCAGGAGGCCGCGCAGGTTCGCCATGAGCAGGCCCCACGTGAAATAGTGCGGCTCGTCGCAGTCGGCGCAGTCCACGACCACTCCTCTGAAGCCCTGCGGGTGCAGCACCCGCTCGAACATCTCCAGTTCGTGGAGGTCCTCAAGGAGGTCGGCGCGGTCGTCGTCGTCCAGCTCGGGTTCGAACGGGGCGAGCGCCTCCGCGTGGTCGGGATCGTCGGCGAACGGGTCGCGAGGCTCCTCATACACCCTTCAAGCCTAACGCCCGGTGACGAGCCCGCCCGGTGAGCGCGGGCGACCCGCCCGCCGGCTCCCCGGATCGTGCCGTCCCCGGGCCGCGCGGGCACCGGTCCCGAAGCGCTCATTACCATGGGCCGCAATCCGACCGGCCCGAACGGACCGGTCCGAGGACGCAAGGAGCGGGCAATGGACGATTTCAGCGACGGCGCCGCGGAGATCTTCGACGGCGTCGTGGACTCCGTCGCCGACGCGATCGCCGACATCGAGGTCGGCGAGGTGTGGGAGGACATCGCCGACGGCGTCACCGAGGCCTGGGAGACCGTCTCCGAGGAGGCCGGCGAGCTGTTCGAATAGCGCCCCGCGTCCGCTTCCGCGCCGGGCCGCGCCCATCGGGCCCGGGCACGTCCCATGATCCCCTCACCGGCGCTTTCGGCCCGCTGCGAATCACACCGCGCGGCGCCGTGTGCGACTCCGAGCGACGCAGGTTACGGCACTACCATTGGATCATGGCGTTCTCAGGGGATTTCGGAATTCAGGGGCACGAGGGTGCTACCGGTGAGCGTGTCGGCGGCACCACGGTGCCGATGGGTTCGATCGGTGCCATCCCGCTCGGCCTCACTTACGACGACGTACTGCTGCTGCCCGGCGAATCGGACGTGGTGCCGTCCGAGGTCGACACCTCCTCGCAGCTGACCCGCAACATCCGCATCTCGGTGCCGCTCCTGACCGGGGCGATGGACACCGTGACCGAGGCCCGGATGGCCATCGCCATGGCCCGCCTGGGCGGCATGGGCATCCTCCACCGCAACCTCCCCGCCGAGGAGCAGGCCCAGCAGGTCGACCTCGTCAAGCGCTCCGAGTCGGGCATGGTCGCCGACCCGGTGACCTGCTCGCCCGAGGACACCCTCGAGCAGGTCGACAAGCTCTGCGGCAAGTACCGCATCTCCGGCCTGCCGGTCACCGACGAGACCGGGAAGCTCGTCGGCATCATCACCAACCGCGACATGCGCTTCGAGACCGACCAGACGGTCAAGGTCGCGAACGTCATGACCCAGCGCGACCTCGTCACCGCCGCCGAGGGCGTCTCGCAGGACGAGGCCCTCGAACTGCTCAAGCGCCACAAGATCGAGAAGCTCCCGATCGTCGACGAGGGCGGGTTCCTGCGCGGCCTCATCACCGTCAAGGACTTCGCCAAGCGCGAGGAGTTCCCGAACGCCTCGAAGGACGACTCCGGCCGCCTGCGCGTCGGCGCCGCGATCGGCGTCGGCGAGGAGCAGTACACGCGCGCCGGGCAGCTCGTCGAGGCCGGCGTGGACCTGCTCGTCATCGACTCCTCCCACGGGCACTCCCGCGGCGTGCTCGACATGATCTCGCTCATCGCGAAGGACTTCGGCGACAAGATCGACATCGTCGGCGGCAACATCGTCACCGCCGAGGCCGCGAGCGCCATGATCGACGCGGGCGTCGACGGCGTCAAGGTCGGCGTCGGACCCGGCGCCATCTGCACCACCCGCGTGGTCGCGGGCGTGGGCGCCCCCCAGGTCTCGGCGATCATGGACACCGTCAAGGTCGCCCGCGAGCGCGGCGTCCCGGTCATCGCCGACGGCGGCATCCAGTACTCCGGCGACATCGCCAAGGCCATCGTCGCCGGCGCCTCCACCGTCATGATGGGACAGCTGTTCGCAGGGTGCGCCGAGAGCCCCGGCGAGCTGATCTACATGAACGGCAAGCAGTTCAAGTCCTACCGCGGCATGGGCTCCCTGGGCGCCATGCAGACCCGTGGCCAGGCGAAGTCCTACTCCAAGGACCGCTACTTCCAGGACACGGTGGCCTCGAACGACAAGCTCGTCCCCGAAGGCGTCGAGGGCCAGGTGCCCTACCGCGGGACCCTCGCACAGGTGGTCTACCAGCTCGTCGGCGGTCTGCGCATCGCGATGGGCTACACCGGAGCCGGTACGATCGAGGCGATGCACGAGCGCGGGCGTCTGGTCAGGATCACCGCCGCGGGACTCAAGGAGAGCCACCCGCACGACATCCAGATGACCGTGGAAGCGCCGAACTACCACACCCGGTAGTCGGGCCCTGTAGGAGGAGAGACTGTGCGGGAATTGGTCGAGATCGGCCCCGGCAAGATCGTGGCGCGCGGCTGGCGTCTGTCCGAAGTGGCGCTCGTGCCGACCCGGCGCACCAGGGACATCGACGATGTCTCCACCGAATGGCAGCTCGACGCCTACCGGTTCGAGATCCCCGCCGTGGCGCACCCGTCCGACGCGACGATGAGCCCGGCCTCGGTGATCGAGATGGGCCGCCTCGGCGGCCTGGGAGTGCTCAACGCCGAAGGCCTCTGGTGTCGCTACGTCGACCCCACGTCGCTGCTCAAGGAACTGGCGGACACGCCCGCCGAGAACGCCATCGAACGGCTCCAGGAGATCTACGCGGAGCCGGTCAAGCCCGAGCTCATCGCCGAGCGGGTCGCCGAGATCCGCGCCGGCGGCGTCACCACCGCCATCCGGATGAGCCCGCAGCACACCGCCGAACTCGGGCCGCTCGCGGTCGAGGCCGGGGTGGACCTGCTGGTCATCCAGGGCACCATCGTCTCCGCCGAGCACGTCTCCTCCGGCGGCGACGTGCTCAACCTCAAGCAGTTCATCGCCGACCTGGACATCCCGGTCGTCGTCGGCGGGGCCACCAACTACAAGACCGCGATGCACCTGATGCGCACCGGCGCGGCCGGCGTCATCGTCGGGGTCGGCTCCGACGACTGGTCGACCACCGACACCGTCCTCGGCATCGACGTGCCGATGGCCTCGGCCGTGGTCGAGGCCGCCGCGGCCCGCCGCGACTACCTCGACGAGACCGGCGGGCGCTACGTGCACCTCATCGCCGACGGCGAGATGACCAACTCCGGGGCGATCGCCAAGGCCATCGCCTGCGGGGCCGACGCGGTCATGCTCGGCTCGATCCTCGCCGACGCGGCCGAGTCCCCGGCGGCGGGCGCGTGGTGGCACTCGGCGGCTTCGCACCCGAAGCTCCCGCGCGGGCGCTTCCGCCCCGGCGACTCCGGCGACGTCGAGGTCCCCGACCTCGAGGCGATCCTGTACGGCCCGAGCAACTCCTCCGACGGCAGCCAGAACCTCTTCGGAGGCCTGCGCAGGGCCATGGCCAAGACCGGCTACACCACCGTCAAGGAATTCCAGAAGGCCAGCCTGGTCACCGCATAGGACAACCCGATCGAGGCCCGGTCCCGCAAAGCGGGACCGGGCCTCGTCTTCGTCCCGATTCGCCCAGCCGCTTCCGGTTCGGGCGCACTCCCCAGCAGACTTTGATTGCGACGATGACTGAACACGCACTTCTGATCTCGAAACTCCGCTGCACCCTCGGCGATCGCGTCCTCTTCGACGGCCTCGACCTCGCCATCGCACCCGGCGAGTCCGCGGTGATCCTCGGCCCCAGCGGCTCCGGCAAGAGCACGCTGCTGTCGTGCGTCCTCGGCCTCATCGCCCCCGACGCCGGCGCGATCTCCGTCGCCGGAAACGCGGTCACCGAGGCGAACCGCTCCCAGATCGCCCGCATCCGCGCCGGCGAGATCGGCATGGTCTTCCAGTTCGGCGAACTGCTCCCCGAACTCAGCCCCGTCGAGAACGTCGCCCTCGCGGCCCTGCTCGCGGGCCACCGCGGCGAGGTGGTCTATGAGCGGGCGCGGGCGTTCCTGAACGAACTCGGCGTGCCCGAATCCGAGACCGTCGCGACGCTCTCAGGCGGCGAGCGCCAGCGCACCGCCGTCGCCCGCGCCCTCATCAACGAGCCCGCGCTCCTGCTCGCCGACGAACCCACCGGCGCCCTCGACACCGCCAACCGCGACCGCGTCGCCCAGATGCTCTTCGCCATCCCGCGCACCCACGCGTGCGGCCTCCTGGTCGTCACCCACGATCTCGCCGTCGCCGAACGCGCCGACGTCGTCTACACCATCCAAGACGGCGCACTCGTGCGCGCCCGCTCGCCACGAGGTCAGCGATGAGCCGGGACGGCGTCGCCGCGCAACTGCTGCGGATCGGCCGCGCCGCCGGCACCAGAGCCGAAGCGGGCGGGATCCGCTTCACCGCGCTGCTGCTCGCGGCGCTCCTGCTGCCGCTGGGACTGGCGGCGCCGGTGCTCCTCGCGGCCGCCATCGACGGACGCCACGACCGGGCGGCGCTGCAAACACCGACCATCGCCACCGCGGACACCCCCGACGAGGAGATTCTGCTCGTGTCGGGGGAACTGGACAGGCTTCCCAACAGCCGCCAGTTCCAAGTCGACTACATCTCGCCGCTCGGCCCCGGCGCGCCGCTGCCTCCAGGCCTTCCAGCCTGGCCCGCTCCAGGCGAGGTCTACCTCTCACCGCGGCTCGCCGAAATCGGCGGCGAAGCGGGAGTCGACGAACGGTACGGCGAGGTCGTCGGCGCCATCGACGCGGACGCGCTCCTGGACCCCAACCAGCTCTACGCGTACGTTCGGCCCCTCGAACCACTGTCCAGAACGCAGACCGACGACCTCGGCCTCCTGGAGGTCACCGAGTTCGGCTCGTCCGGCGACTGGCGCGAGTCCGCGAACTGGCTCCTGCTCCAGCAGGACTACGCCCCGATCAGCTTTTTCTACCTGTTCACCTTCCTCCTTCTGACCGTTCCCGCCTGCCTGCTCGCCTTCGCGGCCACCCGCGTCGCCGCCCACGCCAGAGACCGCCGCGAAGCGCTCATCCGCGTCCTCGGCGGCCGCCCCCGACACACGGTGCTCGTCTCCTTCGGCGAGACGTGGCTGCCCGTCGTGATCGGAACGATCGGCGCGGGCGTCGCGCTCGCGACCGTGATGCTCGCCGACCTCTCGCTGCCGTACGTGGAGTTCACCTCGAGAGCCACCGACGCCCGAGCGATCTGGCCGCTCCTGGCGGGAGGCCTCGCCGCGTCCGTAGCTGCGTTGTTCTCCATGAGCCTGCTCGTCCCCACCGCACGCCTGCACGGCCGCGAGCCCACCCGAGGCCTACTGCGTCCGCGGCCCCGCCTGTTCGCGACGCTCGCCTGGATGTTCCCGGCGTGCTTCGTGCTCGCCGCGTGGGGGCCGTCGTTCTTCCCCCAGCAGAGCGCCTTCTACTTCCTCCTCAACTACCTCGGACAGGCCGGAGTCGTCATCACGGTCGCGCCCGCGATCGCGCTCGTCTGCGCCTGGCTGGGGAACCTCGCGAAAGACGCGCGTTGGGCACGTCAGCGCCCTTCGGTCCTCGCGGCGGCCGCCAGGGTAGCGGCCTACCCCAAGGCGACCGCGCGCCAGCTCACGGCGATCATCATCGCCTTCTTCCTGCTGTTCTTCGCCTTCGCCTACCATTCGGCGTGGACGGTCTGGGTCGTCGAGGACCGCGCGATCACCGGTGAACTCGCGGGAAGCTTCGCTGAAGGCGTCCCCGCGGGAGCGCTGCGGGAATCCGAGGTCGGGGTGTTCCTGGAGGAGCTTCCCAGCGACCTCGTGGTACTCGCCTGGGCCGAGGAATGGGCCCCCGACATGACCAAGACCATCACCGTCAGCGGTTCCTGCGAAGCGCTCGCGCTGCTCCGACTCGAATGCCCGGACGGCAGCCGGTACCGGCTCGACGGCACCGTGCCGGACGACCGCTTCGCGGCGTGGCTGGACGCCCGCGGATCCGGGATGCCGACCTCGGTCGTCGTCGAAGACGCCTCGGCGGCCGAGTTCGTCGACGCGAGAGCCGGCGAGCGGGACGCGCGCGGTCGCTTCCTCCTGATCGCGCCCGACGGACTCCGGGTTCCCGAAGCGGAGATCAAAGCCGCTGGAACGGTCTTCCAGCTCGGGCTCAGTCTCGAAGTCCTCGGCGGCGACGAGGTCGGGTCGACCCCCAGCGAGGAGCAGGCCCGGTGGATCACCGCGTTCGGCACCGTCGCGCTGGCGGTCCTGGCGTTGACGTCGGTGCTGAGCGCCTCGGGGGAGTTCCTGCGCCACGGCCGCGCGCTCGCACCGATCGGAGTGCTCACCGGCGGGCTGCGGACCTTCCGGGCGACCTCGGCGATCACGGTCTTCCTGCCGCTGCTGATCGGCACGACAGTGGGGGTGACCGTGGGCATCGCGGCGAGCAACACCCTGATGAGGCCCGGAACCACGCTGCTCAAGGCCGAGTACCTGGTGCCGACGGTGTGCACCCTGCTGGTCGTCTCGGTCCTGATGTGGCTGTGGGCCTCCACGGTCGCGATCCGGGAGGCCGTCAAGTGGCGACCCGGCCAAGGCGGCTGACGCGCGATCCGACTCGCTCCGACCGCGCCGCCACCGCCCAGCCGCGCCGGAGCGCGTTGCCTCCGGCGCGGATCGCCAACCCCGGTTCGAACCGGTTCCCGATGCGGCGCACCGAAAGGCATGGGCGGCGACCGAGTCGCGCCCGATGGCGCCGCGCGCCGGAGGAATCGCGGCGGTCAGGGCTCGCCCGACTCGTCTTTCGCTGAGGCGGTGCCGTTCGGACGGATCGATTCGGGGTGGTCCTGCGCGAACCGGTCGACGAACGTCTTCCACGCGGCCTGATCGCGGGCCCTTCCCGTGGCGATGCGCCGTCGTCTGCCGTCGCCGCGCACCTCGAAGAGCGCACCGTCATAGAGCGAGTACTCGAGTCGGTCACCGCCGCGTCGGGGGAATCGGCGAAGTGCGCGGCCGCGTGTCTTGACGCTGACCTGGCCCGACTCGTAGATCAGTGTCGGGTTGAGGAGGAGCGGGACCGCTCCGATGAGGAGGTAGAGAAGGGCGCCGAATCCGAGGGGTCCGACCGGGTCGAAGTAGTCTTCGGAGCGGCTCGACAGGTGGAATTCGAGCGTGGCCAGAGCGAGGCCGATGAGCAGTATGCCGAGGAAGCACCGCCAACGGACGCCGACCTTGATCGCGGACCCGGTCTCCTCCGGTGGCCGGGCGGCGGTGGCGTCCTCCCGGGCGGTGTCGCGGTTGTGCGGCGCTTCGGCGCGGGCGTTCTGGTGGGCCAAGAAGACGTCCACGAAGGCGATCCAGTCCGAGCGGTTCACGTTGAACGCCCGGTGGATGAGGAGCCTCGGTCTTCCCCTCTGGCGAACTATCCGGAGTTGGCCCAGGTAGACCGAGTACTCGATCCGGTCGCCCTGCTTCCACCGGTTGAGCCTGCCTTGGACGGCCGCCTGCCCCGAGCCGATCTGGCCGGTCTGCGTGTCGTAGGTGAGGAGGTTCGGACCCTGGGCGAGCATGACCGTGCACATGACCGCGACGAACATCGGCGTCCAGGTGAGCGCGAACGCGAGCAGGCGGTTGCCGACGCCGTGGGCGATGAGGTGGAAGCTGAGCGCGAACCCCACGGGGGTCAGCAGCCACCCGAGCCACGTCCCCCAGAGCGCCAACCGGCGGTTGGAGCGGACGGTGATCACCGTCCGGGAGGGTTCGTCCGGGACCGGCTCTCGCCGGTCGGGCGCCTTCGGGTAGGGGCGGCCTTGGGCCGCGGCGAGCTCCTCCCTCGGGACGGGCGGCATGGGCGGCAGGTCGGGAAGCGGGGCCATATGGGGTCTTTCGTCGCCGGAGCCGCTGTTCGAGAGGTACGGCTCGTCTGGGCGAATCCTATCGGCGTTCCGCGCCCGGCGGGGGCGTCGACCACGCTCGCCCAGCGGCGACGGGGTCGGCTTTTCGGGTGATACCGGGATCGTCCGCTCGGTGGTTTGTGGCCGGTTCAAGCGGCTCGCCGGAGCGAAACGACCACCAGCGCACAGGTATCTGTCAGCTAGGCCACGTATCCTTGCCAGCGTGAAGCGCAAGAAACACCCCGTTCTCACAAGGAGTGGGGAACAACACACCCGGCATTCGGCGTTGGTGCTGCTGTGACCTGCCCGTTCTGTTCCGTCCTCACCGTGCCCGGCGCGCGCTACTGCCACAACTGCGGCGCGCCGCTGTCCCCCGAAGCGACCTCGCCGCAGACCGAGCGCCGCTACGTCACGGTGCTCTTCGGCGACCTCTCCGACTTCACCACATGGTCCGAGAGCCTCGACCCCGAACGGGTCTCCTCGGTGACCGACCGGCTCCTCGCCGAATGCGTCTCCGCCGTCAACGAGTTCGGCGGCCACGTCGACAAGCTCACCGGCGACGGCCTCATGGCCGTCTTCGGCGCCCCGCTCTCCCACGAGGACGACGCCGAGCGCGCCGTCCGCGCCGCCCAGGCCATGCAGAAGCGCGTCCGCAGGCTCCTCAAGGCCGAATCCGGCGGCGGCCTGCCCATCGGCCTGCGCATCGGCCTGCGCTCCGGCCTCGTCGTCGCCGGCATGCAGGCCAACCTCGAGTACACCGTCATCGGCGACACGGTCAACACCGCCGCGCGCCTGTGCGACGCCGCCGCCGTCGGCACCGTCTGGGCCGGCGAGGAGACCGTCCGCGCCACCAAGCACGCCGCCGCCTGGCGCCGCCTCACCCCCGTGCGCCTCAAAGGCAAGCGCGAGCCCGTCGAGGTGTTCCAGCTCCTCGGCCTCGAAGACGAGCCCGGCACCCGCGCCAGCCTCGGCGACACCGCCCCCTTCATCGGACGCGACACCGAGATCGGCCGCGTCACCGGCCGCCTCGAAGCCGTCATCGACCGCGGCGAGCCCCTCGTGCTCATCCACACCGCCGAAGCCGGCATGGGCAAGACCCGCTTCGCCCGCGAAGTGCGCACCGTCGCCACCGAGCGCGGCGCTCGCGTCCTCACCGTGCGCGTCGCCCCCTACGGCGAAGGCCGCCGCTTCGGGCCCCTCGCCGACCTCGTGCGCAAGGCCGCCGGCCTGCGCTTCGACGACGACCGCGCCACCGCCGAGGCCAAACTCCGGCGCATCGCCGACGGCCACGCCGACCACGGCGAATGCCGCCTCAACATCGCCCTGCTCCTCGGCCTCCTCGGCCACGGCCGCCCCGGCGCCACCGACCGCCCCGGCGGCTTCACCGGCCAGCAGTCCGACGCCTACACCATCCCCGAGGCCGTCGCCGAACTCATCACCCACATGGCCACGCAGGGCCCGCTCGTGCTCAACATCGACGACCTGCACACCGCCTCGCCCAACGGCATCGACGCCCTAGGCGTCGCCCTCGCCAAGATCCACGGCCCCGTCCTCGTGCTCCTCTACGGCCGCCCCGAGCTGACACGCTCCTCCGGCGTCCTCACCCGCATCTCCGAGGCCGAGGTCCACCCGCTGCCGCCCCTCGCCGGCGCCGACGCGGCCCGCCTCCTGCGCGAGTTCCTCGGCGGCGGGCGCATGCCCAAACCCGACGAGGACCGCCTCCTCGGCTTCGCCCAGGGCAACCCCTACTACCTCGCCGAACTCGTCACCCTCCTCACCGAGCAGGGCCTGCTGACCGACGCGGGCGACCACTGGCGCCTCGCCGCCGGGTCCCTCACCGGACGCGTGCTCTCCCGCGACCTCGCCCAGGTCCTCGGCGCCCGCATCGACGCCCTCTCCCCGCCCGCCCGCGCCCTCCTGAGGGCCGCCTCCATCTTCGGCGACGCCGTGCCCCCCGAGGCCACGCAACTGCTCGAGAAGGAGATCCCCGGCGAGTTCGAACGGGCCCTCCAGGAACTGCTCGACCGCAGGATGCTCCGCCGCCGCTCCTACGGCGGCTACCGCTTCGTCACGCCCCTGCTGCGCCAGGCCGCCTACGCGCCCATCGGCAAGGCCGACGCCGCCCACGCGCACGCCGAGATCGCCCGCTGGGCCGCCGACACCGAACTCGAGGGCCAGAGCGCCGACGACCTCGTCGTCTTCCACGCCGAGCAGGCCGTCACCCTCGCCAAGGAAGTCGAGATCGAAGCGCTCGACGAGGTCTGGAACGTCCTCCCGCTCGCCGTCGAAGCCGTCCGCAAGCAGGCCGTCCGCGCCATGGACGCCTCCGAGCCCGAACGGGCCGTCGCCCTCCTCAACGGCGTCGAGCGCCTCGCGCCCCTCAGCGCCGACGACCGCCTCCTGCGCGGCCGCGCCCTCACCCGCCTGGGCCGCACCGTCGAAGCCGAGGCCGAGATCGAGGGCCTCGCCATCGACATCGGCCTCATCGTCCCCACCGACGACCACGAGGAGCACCCCTCCGGGCGCCTCTTCGGCGACGACTTCCCCGAGGACGAGGCCGAACTGGTCGCCCAGCTCCTGCTGCTGCGCGGGCGCCTCCACCGCTACAAGGGCGAGCTCCAGGACGCCCGCACCGCGTGGACGGCCGCGCTGGCGCTGTCGCGGCGCGAGGGCCTCGCCGGGCCCCGCTGCGACGCGCAGTGCCGCATCGGCCTGCTCGACTTCCTCGCCGGGCACCTGTCCGAGGCCGAGGCCCGCTTCCTCGACGCCTACGACACCGCGTTCGGCGTCGGCGACGACAAGCGCCTCGCCTGGGCCCTCCAGCACCGCGCGTGGGTCCTGGTGGCCCGCGGCGACTTCGACGGCGCCGACGACGTGCTGCGCGAGGCCGCCAAGGCCTTCGCGCGCCAGATGGACCTCGTCGGCCGCGCCTGGGTCCGCGGCGTCTCCGCGTTCGCCCTGCTCATGGCCGGGCGCTTCACCGAGGCGAAGCGGCTGTCGGACGTGTTCATGCCCATCGGCGAGCGCTCGGGCGACGTGTTCGCCGTCGGGCTGCTGCGCGCGATCGGCGCCGCCGCCCAGATCGGGCTCGGCAACCCCGCGGGGGCCGACGCGGCCGCCCGCAAGTCCTTCCGCGACTTCGAGCGGATCGACGACGACTGGGGCCGCGGCTTCGCCAAGTACGTGCGGGCCCTCGCGGCCCGCTCGATCGGCGCGCTCGACCACGCCGCGGACCTCGCCGCCGGCGCCGAGGAGTACGGGGCCAAGACCGGCCACCCGCTCCTGATCAGCTTGGCGCACAACCTCAGAGGCCGCTGCGCCCTCGAAGCGGGCGACGTCGCGACCGCGCAGGCCGCCGCCGAGGAGGCCCTGGCGCTCGTCACCGACGACGTGCTGGAGCCGGGCCGAGCGGCCAACACCGCGCTCCTGGCGGACGTGCGCGCCGCCGGAGGCGACCGCGCCACCGCCCTGCGGATGCTCGAAGCGCTTGCGGCCCATCACGACGAGCCCTCACTCGGGCTGCCGCGCCGCGCCATCGTGGCCCGCTACGCCCGCCTGCTCGACGAGGACGGCCGGCGCGAAGCGGCCGCCGAGTGGGCCGCGATCGCGCTCAAGTCCTTCGGGGAGGACCCCGAGAGCACGGCCTGGGCCGAGTCCTACCTCGCGAACGCCCCTGTGGCGTGAGCCGCCGGACGGACCCGCTGTGCGCCGTGCGGGCGGCCCCCGCCTGCGATGCTGGGTCTATGAAGACGCGACGAGCCATGAAGACGCGGCGAGCCTTGAGGACGCGCGGGCCGAAGCGGCAGCGGGAGGACGGGCGGTCCTTTCGGGCCGTGCCCTCGCGGGCCGCGGCCCGTTCCAGTCGGACCGCCCGTCCTCCCGCGCTTCATACGGGGGATGCGTTCACTATGCGTCACCCGGCTCTGCCCCAGGGGAAGCGACACCTCATCCGTTCGGCCAGTTATCGGTGCCTTTTCGTCCAGGGGTATACAGAATCGGGGGCGCGTTGCCGTAACGTTATGCGTCAAAGGTCCCATGACTCGGAACCCCCAGGCCCGAGCGAAGCGACCGAGGTTCGGAACGTCCCCCCACGCTGACCCGCGCACCGACCCGCACCAGGCTCGACACTAGGCTCATCGACGTGTTGCAAGCGTCGCCGAGAACGGAGGCTGTACCCCAGTGGACACCATCTCGTCCTACGGTGCTCCAACCGATCCCCACCTCGTTCCGCACACCCCCCTCGGGTTCGTCCAGGAGGCCGACCCCGAATCGCTCCTCCAGGGGATCGAGCGTCTGACCGGTTTCACCGAGATCGACCGCGGCGCCTACTCGACGGTCTACAGCGCCACCCGCTACGACGACGGCCACGAGGTCGCCGTCAAGATCGAGGCCCGGCCGCTGACCGACGACGACTCCCGCGAGCGCTTCCGCCGCGAGGTCCAGACCGCCGGGCGCGTCTCCGACCACCCGTGCGTGGTCAAGATGCTCTCCGCCGGCCTGACGCACCAGGCGAACCCGTACGTGGTCATGGAGCGCTGCCGCGGGTCCGTGGCCGACCTGCTCGACCGGCACACGACGATCCCGCCGCAGCAGACCATCGCGATCGGCATCCGCATCGCCGACGCCCTCGCCGCCGCGCACGAGGCCGGGATCGTCCACCGCGACGTCAAGCCCGCGAACCTCCTCATCAACCACCAGGGCAAGGCCGTCCTCGCCGACTTCGGCCTCTCCAGCCTCATCCCGGTCCCGCAGCCCGGCGAGCCGATCTCGACCATGGCGACCCCGGCGTACGCGCCGCTGGAGATCTTCCAGATGCGCGAGGTCGGCCCCAGCGCCGACGTCTACTCGCTCGCGGCCACGCTGTACACGATGCTCAGCGGCAACCCGCCGCGCTTCCCCTCCGACGGGGTCCTCGACATCAACGACGTCGCGGCCCTGTTCGACCAGCCGATCCCGGCGATCCCCGGTATATCGCCGCTCCTGCTCGAGATGCTGCGGACGGCCCTGATCAACAGCCCCGACGGCAGGCCCACCGCCGTGGAGTTCCGGGAGTTCCTCGCGAGCATCCCCGAGGCCTCGACCGGCATCCTCCCGCGCGTCACCGACGGGCCCCCGCCGCCGCAGCAGCGGACCCCGGTCTCGCCCGCGCCCCAAGGGGTCGGCGTGTTCGGCGCCTACGCCTCGCCGCCGAGCCCCGAGGCCCGCGGCGCGGCCCCCGCGCCCGGCTTCGGCGACTTCGAGGAGCCGCCCTCGACGCTGCGCCTCGCGCCCGGCAAACGCCGCGGCCAGGCCGCACCGCCCGCGCCCGAACCGCAAGCGCCCCAGAGCTACCGGGCCCCCGCGCCCGAGCGCGCCGCCACCGCCCGGGTCCCGAGCCCGCCGGTGAGCCCGCCCGTGCGGGCCTCGATCCCCGAACCCGAGGACTTCGGGAACGAGACGAAGTGGCAGTCCTTCACCTCCGGCGGCACCCGCGAACGCGAGGACTACGACTCGCGCCTGCCGGTGCCGATCGCGCGCAACGAGACGGGCCTGACCCGCCGCGAGCGCCGCCTCAAGGACGGCGACACCGGCTCCAGCGTCGGCCGCCTCATCGGCATGGGCGCTGCGGGCCTGATCATCCTGGCCCTGCTCATCACCGGCGGCGTCTGGCTCTTCGGTGGCGAGGAGAGCGCCGACCTCGCCGAGCAGTCCATCGCGGCCGACTACGTGAGCACCTGCACCCTGGCGACCGAGGGCGTCGGCTGCGTGACCGAGCCGACCTGCTTCGACGCCGAGTTCGCCGCCGCGAGCTGCGACGCGGCCCACCAGTGGGAGGCCTACGCGACCGGGCAGCTCCCTGAGGGCGTCGACGACGCCGAGGCCGCCCGGGCCGACGAGACCGTGGCCGGCGCGTGCATCGACGGCCAACGCGAGAACGGCCCGCTCTCCCAGCTCATCGCCGGCGACGCGATCGACTGGGCCACCGACGTGCATCTTCCGGGCGACGGCTCGTTCCTGTGCGTCGCCCAGCTCCAGAGCGGCGAGGCGGCGAAGGGCATGACCTTCGCCCGCGCCGAGTAACCGGTTCGACGACGAAAGGGCCCGGCACCGCAAGGTGCCGGGCCCTCAGTTCGCCGTTCGGAGCCGGGAGGAGGCTCCGCGCGGTCCCCGCGACCGGGACTGGGTGTAGGGCTCTGCCTTGATCCGATCGGCCGCCATCCGGTCCGTCCGCCCGCTATCGAAGCGAGCGAACGGACTCGGACACCGATCTGAACCTCAGGACGGGCCCTGGTCGCGGATCAGAACTCCTCGTCGAGGTCGACCCTGCCTTCCACGGCCACTTGGTAGGCGGTGGGGCGGCGTTCGAAGAAGTTCGTCAGCTCCTGCACGTCCTGGAGCGCCATGAACGGGAACGGGTTCTCCGAGCCCCATTTCTTCGGCATGCCGAGGCGCACGAGGCGCTGGTCGGCGGAGTACTCCAGGTACGACTTCATGTCCTTGACGGTCATGCCCGGCATGCCCTCGCCGATGAGGTCCTCGGCGAACTGGAGCTCGGCCTCGACGGCCTCCTCGAGCATGTCGGTGACCTGCTGGCGCATCCGGTCGTCGAACAGCTCGGGCTCCTCCTGGCGGACGACGTCCACGACGCTGAAGGCGAAGTTCATGTGGCAGGACTCGTCGCGGAAGACCCAGTTGGTGCCGGTGGCGAGGCCGTCGAGCAGGCCGCGGCTGCGCAGCCAGTACACGTACGCGAAGGCGCCGTAGAAGAACAGGCCCTCGATGCACGCGGCGAAGCAGATGAGGTTGAGCAGGAAGGTGCGGCGGTCCTCGCCGGTCTTGAGCTCCTGCATGTCGAAGACCGAGTCGATCCACTTGAAGCAGAAGTCGGCCTTGCGCTTGATGGAGGGGATGTTGTTGACCGCGTCGAAGGCCTTGGCCCGCTCGTCGGGGTCGGGCAGGTAGGTGTCGAGCAGCGTCAGGTAGAACTGGACGTGCACGGCCTCCTCGAACAGCTGCCGCGACAGGTACAGGCGGCCCTCGGGGGAGTTGACGTGCTGGTACAGGTTGAGCACCAGGTTGTTCGCGACGATCGTGTCGCCGGTGGCGAAGAAGGCCACGAGGCGGTGGATGAGGTGCTGCTCCTGGGGCGTGAACCCGGCCAGGTCGGTCAGGTCCGAGGCGAGGTCGACCTCCTCGACGTGCCAGGTGTTCTTGATGGCGTCCCGGTACTGGTCGTAGAAATCCGGGTACTTCATCGGTCGCAGTGTCAGGTCCATGCCCGGGTCGAGCAGCATCGGCGGGTCCTCATCTCTCTGGGTTCGGGGTGCGGGGCGAGGGGTGTGCGGGGGCGGGACCCGAAGGCCCCGCCCTTCTCGCTGTTACTGGCAGGCCTCGCAGCTCTCCGGGTTCTCCAGGGAGCAGGCGACGTCGGCGGGGATCACCTCGAGCTCGGTGGGCCGCTCCTCGGCGGCCTGGGCGCTCACGGTGGTCTGGTTGATGCGCGTGGCCGGGCGGCTGCGCAGGTAGTAGGTGGTCTTGAGGCCCTGCTGCCAGGCGTAGCGGTACATCGAGGAGAGCTTGCCGATGGTCGGGCTGGCCTGGAATAGGTTGAGCGACTGGGCCTGGTCGATGAACGGCGTGCGGGCGGCCGCGAGGTCGATCAAAGCGCGCTGCGGCAGCTCCCAGGCGGTGCGGTAGCGCTCCTGGAGGTCGGCCGGGATCGCGTCGATGCCCTGGACGGAGCCCTCGGCGACGACGATGGCCTGGCGCAGGGACTCGTTCCAGATGCCCCGCTCCTTCAGCTCGCTGATCAGGTGGCGGTTGACCTGGAGGAACTCGCCCGAGAGCGTCTCGCGCTTGAAGACGTTGGAGACGACCGGCTCGATGCACTCGGCGCAGCCGGCGATGGACGCGATGGTCGCGGTCGGCGCGATGGCGATCATGAGCGAGTTGCGCAGGCCGTGCTCGCCGATCGCGGCGCGCACCGCTTCCCAGCGCTCGGGGAGCGTGATCCGGGCGTTCGGGAAGTGGTCGGCGTGGAGCACGCCGCCGGCGGCGCGGGTCTCGTCGAAGTTCGGGTGGGCCCCGAGCTCGGCGGCGAGGGCCGCGGAGGTCTCGTAGGACACGATCGCGATGCGCTCGGCGATCGCGGTCGAGAGCGCGAGGGCCTCCTCGGAGTCGAAGGCGAGGCCGAGCTTGAAGAACACGTCGGCGAGGCCCATGCAGCCCAGGCCGATCGGGCGCCATTTGCGGTTGGCCTTCTCGGCTTCGGCCGTCGGGTAGAAGCCGAGGTCGATGGTGCGGTCGAGGAACTTGACGGCGGTGCGCACGGTCGCCTCGAGCCGCTCGAAGTCGAAGCCCTCGGGCGTGGTGTGCTCGGCGAGGTTCACCGATCCGAGGTTGCACACGGCGGTCTCGGAGTCGTTGGTGACCTCCAGGATCTCGGTGCACAGGTTCGAGAGGTGGATGACGTTCTCGCGGCGCGCGGTCTGGTTCGAGGTCCGGTTCGCGGTGTCGGAGAAGGTGATCCAGCCGTTGCCGGTCTGGGCGAGGGTGCGCATCATGCGCCCGTACAGTTCGCGGGCGGGGATGGTCTTGCGGGCCTTGCCGGCGGCCTCGGCGGCGCGGTAGGCCTCGTCGAACTCATCGCCCCACAGGTCGACCAGCTCGGGGGTCTCCTTCGGGTCGAACAGGGACCACTGGGCGTCGGACTCGACGCGGCGCATGAACTCGTCGGGGATCCAGTTGGCGAGGTTGAGGTTGTGGGTGCGCCGCTCGGTGTCGCCGGTGTTGTCCCGCAGCTCCAGGAACTCCTCGATGTCGGCGTGCCAGCTCGCGAGGTACACGCACGCGGCGCCTTTGCGGCGCCCGCCTTGGTTCACGGCGGCGACGGAGGAGTCGAGGGTCCGCAGCCACGGCACGATGCCGTTGGAGTGCCCGTTGGTGCCGCGGATGAGCGAGCCGCGCGAGCGCACGCGCGACCAGGCGATGCCGATGCCGCCGGCGTACTTCGACAGGCGCGCGACCTGGCTGTAGCGCTCGTAGATCGAGTCGAGCTCGTCCTTGGGGGAGTCGAGCAGGAAGCACGAGGAGAGCTGCGGGCGGCGGGTGCCGGAGTTGAACAGCGTCGGCGAGGAGGGCAGGTACGCGAGGGTCGACAGCAGCGCGTACAGCTCGGCGGCCTCGGCGACCGACTGGCTCAGGCCGCAGGCGACGCGGAGCATGAAGTGCTGCGGGCGCTCGAGCACGGTGCGGTTCTCGGGGTGGCGCAGGAGGTAGCGGTCGTAGACGGTGCGCAGGCCGAAGTACTCGAAGCGGTCATCGGCGCCCTGGTCGATGACCGCGTCGAGCTCGGGGCCGTTGGCCTCGACGAACGCGACGAGGTCGGCCGAGAGCAGGCCGTTGTCGCGGCAGGCGGCGATCGAGGTGGTGAAGCTGGTGACGCCCTCGCCGGCGGTCTCGTCGGCGATGTGCTCCGCGAGCAGGCGGGCGGCGAGCTTGGAGTAGGTCGGCTCGGAGGCGACGCTCGACGAGGTGAGCTCGACGGCCCGTTCGCGCAGCGCCTTCTCGGTCGCGCCCGGCCACAGGCCGGCCTCGATCTGCGCGATGACCCGCTCGGCGTCGACGTCGGGCAGTCCCGCGGCGTGGACGCGGATGCGTTCGGCGACCCGGGCGGCGGGCCCTTGGTCGTGGCTCCGCTGCTGCGGAGCGGTGGTGGCGGATGGCGTGGTGGCGAGCCCGGTCATCTCTGCATCCCCTCGTACTGTGGCGTGCGGTCCGAGCGGACCGCGTTCTGACGGCACGGCGGCGCGGCCCTCTCCACATGGCGGGAGCGGAGGCTGACAGCACCGACCTGACAGAGGGAAATCATACATGTTGTGGTTACCGCTCGGGGCATCCCCAATATCTTGCGTTTTCGCGATGATTCTTCCGATGAATCCGCAGCGTGGCGGCTACGCTGAGGGCTTCTGCGGAGTCAGCCTATGCCGCCGGTACGACACTCCCGTCGCGAAATCGCCGGAGCCGCCCAGGTGTGATCCTCACCGGTCAAACCGCCTGCGCCCGCCCGCCCGAGCCCTGGTAGCATCGTGGCGTCTGATCGACAGACACGCCTCCGTAGCTCAGTGGATAGAGCACTGGTTTCCGGGACCAGGTGTCGCAGGTTCGAATCCTGCCGGGGGCACAGCACGCCGAGAGGCGGCGACGAAGTCGAGAAGGGGGCCTACGCGGCAACGCGCAGGCCCCCTTCTTCGCGTCGCGGCGAGGACGGTAACCGGGGTTCTGGGGTTGCTCGGTCGGGGTCTCGGTTTCTCAGGTCGCGGGCTACTTCTACGAGCATTGGGTGCGCGCTCGGTTCTTTCTGTCGCGGGTGTCCGTACATGCCTTCGCCGCTCAGCACCACCCAGCATGACCGCATCAGGATCAGCAGGTCCAGCTTGAGGCTCTGCGTCACCGCGTAGACCAGATCGTGCTCGGTGCGGGCGTCCCAGTCGAGGCTGTTCCGGCCGACGGTTTGGGCCATGCCCGTCAGTCCCGGCAGCACTGTCAGCCTCCGCAGCTCACTGGAGCCGTAGTGCCGGAGCCGGTCGGGCAGGTGCGGCCGGGGACCGACCAGGCTCATCTCGCCTCTGGCGATGTTCAGCAGCTGCGGCAACTCGTCCACCGACAGCCGGCGCAGGACCCGGCCGACCCTCGTGATGCACCCTGCATCGGGCACCTCCGAGGCCGGAGCCGCGCAAACGGTCATCGTTCGCAGCTTCAAGAGGACGAAAGGCTTGCCCCGCAAGCCGATGCGGACCTGGCGGAAGAAGACCGGCCGGCCGTCCTCGCACAGGATCGCCACCGCGGCGACCGCGATCACCAGAAGCGCCGGAACCGCGAGCAGGCACAGCACCGCCCAGTCCAGCAGTCGCTTGCCGCGATAGGAAAAGCGGCCCAACGGGACGAGTGAACAGCCGTCGGCCCGTTCGTGCCCATGCGAAGCCGACGAATCCTTGCTCGGATCGTTTCCAGCGCGCATCCGACGGACCCTTCCTAAAACGATCGTTCAGCCACTTGGGACGTTGCCCGACTCTATAGTGCATTGCAGACCGCATGCGGGGAATCTCGAGGCAATCCAATGCCGGGGAAGGGGAAGGCGTGCCGGACCGAACCGGATCCGACTACCTGCCTCCCGAGCGCAGTCTCGGGCGGCTCGGCGTCATCAGCCCCTGCTACGACCCGGAGACGGGCTCGGCCGCCGTGGCCGGAGCGATCTGCCGCGCGCTCGCCGGGCTCGGCTACGAGGTGCACGTCCTCACCGGTTTCCCCAACTACCCCACGGGCGCGATCTACCCCGGCTACCGCATGAAGCCCTATCTCTACGAGCACCGCGACGGCATCCACCTGCACCGGGTCCCCCTGCTGCCCAGCCACGACCGTTCGGCGACGCGGCGGGCGCTCACCTATCTCTCGTTCGCCGCCTCGGCCTCGACCAAGTGGAGCGTCCTGCGTTCGGTCGACGCCTGGCTGGTGATCTCCTCCCAAGCCACCGTGGCCCTCCCGGCCCTGTTCGCCCGGGCCTTCTTCCGCCGCCCCTTCGTTCTGTACATTCAGGACCTCTGGCCCGAGACGGTCGTCGAGAGCGGGTTCATCCGCCCCGGCCGCGTGCTCGACCTGGTGGCGCGCTCCATTCAGGCGTTCTGCAACTTCTCCTACCGGCGGGCCTCGGCCATCGCCGTGAGCGCCCCGGGGATGGCGAGCCGCCTGCAACAGCGCGGCGTCGCCTCCGCCAAGGTCACACCGGTGCCCAACTGGGTCGACGAGCAGGTCTTCAGCCCCGTCACCCGCGATGAGGACCTGGCGGCCGAGTTCGGCCTCGACGGTTTCGTCATCATGTACGCCGGGAGCCTGGGCGACCTGCAAGGGCTCGACACGGCCGTCAAGGCGTTCAAGATGCTCCCCGACCTCCCCGACCTCCGGCTGGTCTTCGTCGGCAGTGGCGTGGCCGAGGAGCGGTTGCGCGCCCTCGCCGAGGGCGACGACCGCGTGCGCTTCCTCGGGCCCCACCCGGTCGAGCGCACCGTGCGCCTGATGGCGCTCAGCGACGTCCAACTGGTCAGCCTCCAGGACCGCCCGCTGTTCCGGCACACCATCCCCAGCAAGATCCAGGCCGCCATGGCGTGCGCGAGGCCGATCATCGCCTCCGCACCCGGCGACGCCGCTCATGCGGTCCTGCGCTCGCGCGCCGGACTCGTGGCGCGTCCCGGCGACCCCTGCGAGCTGTCATCGGCGATGCGATTGCTGCATGGATTCGGTCCCCAGATCCGCGAGGCGATGGGGAGAAACGGAAGGGAGTTCTACATGGAGCGAATGTCGGCTCGGGTCGGCAGCGCGACGCTGTCGGACCTGGTGGCTCTGGCGTGCGGAGGCGACGGCGGATGATGGACGATCTCGCAGGCAGGTCGGTGCTGATCACCGGCGGCACGGGCACGTTCGGCAAGACCATGGTGAATCGGCTGCTCGCCTCCGAGTGCGCCGAGATCAGGGTGCTGAGCCGCGACGAGGCGAAGCAGGACGACATGCGGCGGCGGCTGCGCGACGAGCGGCTCCGCTTCTACATCGGCGACGTGCGCGACCGCGACGGCGTCATGCGCGCCTGCGCCGGCGTCGACCACGTCTTCCACGCCGCGGCGCTGAAGCAGGTGCCCTCGAGCGAGTTCTTCCCGCTGGAGGCGGTGCGGACCAACGTCCTCGGCAGCGCCAACGTCATCGACGCCGCCCGGGCCGGCAACGTGCGCAGCGTGGTCTGCCTCAGCACCGACAAGGCCGTGTACCCGATCAACGCCATGGGCATGTCGAAGGCGCTCATGGAGAAGGTCGCCCAGGCCTACGCGCGCAAGGTGAACGCCGGCGACACCGTCGTCTCGCTGGTGCGCTACGGCAACGTGCTGTGCTCTCGCGGCTCGGTGGTCCCGGTGTTCGTGCGGCTCATCAAGGAAGGGGCGCCGCTGACGATCACCGACCCGAACATGACGCGCTTCCTCATGTCGATCACCGACGCCATCGGACTGGTCGAGCACGCCTTCACCGCCGCGAACCCCGGCGACCTGTACATCCACAAGGCGCCGGCGAGCACGGTCGGGTGCATCGCCCGGGCCGTCGCGCGCATCTTCGGCGTCGAGCTCAAGGCCGACGTCATCGGCGCCCGCCACGGCGAGAAGCTCTTCGAGACGCTCGTGGGCGACGAGGAGTCCGCCCGCGCCGAGGACGAGGGCCGGTTCCTGCGCATCCCGATCGACCACCGCGGCCTGAACTACGGTTCGACCGGCGTCGAGGGCTTCGTCTCCCAACCCGGGCAGTCGGGCGGCTACACCTCCCACAACGCCCGGCGACTGGACGAGGACGCGGTGGTCGAGCTGCTGCTCCAGACCCCGGAGATCCAGGCCGAACTACAGTCCCAGCCGGTCCCGGTGGTGACATGAGGATCGCCGTCACCGGCGCCGACGGCTTCCTGGGCTGGCACCTGCGCTGCCTTGCGTTCGCCCGCGGCATCGACTGCGTCCCGATCGACAGGGCCCTGCTCGGCGATCCCGAGCGGCTGGACGCGGCGCTCGCCCGCGTCGACGCCGTCGTCCACTGCGCGGGGACCAACCGCGGCACCGACGAGGAGGTCACCGCCGGGAACGCCCAGGCGGCCGAGCGCCTCGACCGGCCCGTGAGGACGGTCTACGCCAATTCGGTGCGCCGCGACGACGACACCGCCTACGGGCGCGCCAAACGCCGAGCCGCGACCGTCCTGGCCGGGCCCGACCCGGCCGCGGCGGAACTCTCGGACGTCATCCTGCCCAACCTGTACGGCGAGCACGGGCGGCCGTACTACAACTCGTTCGTCGCCACCTTCTGCCACGAGATCGCCCACGGGCGCCGCCCGGAGACCGTCGGCGAAGGCGAGGTCCCGCTCCTGCACGCCCAGGAGGCCGCCGCCGTGCTCCTCGACGAGACGGTCGAGTCGGGCCGCACCCGCGTCGAGCCGAAGGCCGAACCCAGATCGGTCGCCGAGGTGGCGGCGCTGCTGGAGGAGTTCGACGCCGAATACCGCCAAGGCCGCCTGCCCGACCTCACCGGGCCCTGGCGCACGACGCTGTTCAACACCTTCCGCTCGCACCTGTTCCCGGCCCGCTACCCGGTGACGCTGCCGCCGCACACCGACGGCCGCGGCACGCTCGTGGAGTTCGTGCGCGTGGCCGCCTCCGGCGGCCAGGCCTTCGTCTCCACCACCGCGCCCGGGTCGGTGCGAGGCGAACACGCGCACCTGCGCAAGTTCGAGCGTTTCGTCGTCGTCTCCGGGCAGGCCGAGATCGCCGCCCGCAGGCTCTTCTCGGACCACGTCGTGCGCTTCCGCGTCGACGGCGCCTCGCCTGTGGCCGTGGACATGCCGACGATGTGGGCCCACCGCCTCACCGCCCTCGGAGACGAACCGGTGCTGGCGTGCTTCTGGGCCAACGAGGGCTACTTGCCCGAGGACGCCGACACCTACCCGTGCACCGTCGACCACCCGAGCGAGGCGCCATGACGAAGGTCCTCACCTTCACCGGAACGAGGCCCGAACTCATCCGCCTGTCGAGAGTGATCGACAGACTCGCGCAGACCCTCGACCACGTGCTCGTCCACACCGGGCAGAACTGGGACCCGCGGCTGCGCGACGTGTTCCTCGCGGAACTGGGCCTGCCCGAACCCGACCACCAGTTCACCCTGGACGCCTCCAGCCTCGGCCGGACCCTCGCGGGAATCCTCGTCGACGCCGAAGCGGCCCTCACCGCCGAGCGGCCCGACGCCGTGCTCGTCCTGGGCGACACGAACAGCTGCATCGCCGGCCTGATGGCGCGCCGGATGCGAATCCCGGTCTACCACATGGAGGCGGGGAACCGGTGCTTCGACCTCAACGTGCCCGAGGAGACCAACCGGAGCCTCATCGACCACATCGCCGACTTCAACCTGGTCTACACCGAGCACGCCAGGCGCAACCTGCTCGCCGAGGGCGTCCACCCGCGCAGGATCCTGCTCACCGGCTCCCCGATGCGCGAGGTCCTCGACCACCACCGCGAGGCCATCGCCGCCTCCGACGTCGTGCGCCGGCTCGGCCTCGAACCCGGCGGGTACTTCGTCGCCAGCGCCCACCGCGAGGAGAACGTCGACGACCCGCGCCGCCTGCGCCGCCTCCTCGACTGCCTGCGGGCCGTCCGCGACCGCTGGGGGCTGCCGGTGCTCGTCTCGACCCACCCGCGGACCCGCAAGCGCATGGAACTCCTGGTCGGCGACGTCGAACTCGACGACATCGCCTTCTGCGAGCCGTTCGGGTTCTTCGACTACATACGGCTGCAACAGCAGGCGCGCTGCGCCCTGTCCGACAGCGGGACCGTCAGCGAGGAGTCGGCGATCCTGGGCTTCCCGGCGGTGACGCTGCGCGACGCGATCGAGCGCCCGGAGTCGCTCGACGCCGGGTCGATCGTCGCGACCGGCCTCGATCCCGAAGGGGTCGTGGAGGCCGTGGCGACCGTGCTCGCCCGGCACGCGGCGGGCCCGGCCGGATGCGCCGAGGAGTACCGGATCGACGACACCTCCTGGCGCGTCGCCAACTTCATCCTCTCGACGGTGCGCCGCCACCGCGAATGGGCGGGCCTGCGGACCCGCGCGGAAGAGGGGGCGCGATGAGCAACGCGGTACTGGACACCGCCGGAGGCGAGGTGGGCGGCGCGGCCCGCTGGAGGTCCGAACTGGACGCCTACCTCGCCGCCGCCGAGTCCCGTCCGGTCGTGATCGGGCGCTCCCAGCGGCTCACCCCCTCCTGGCTGGTCCGCCGCGAGGCCAAGGCGCGGGGCGCCGGGCTGGTCGTCGCCGCGAACTCGGCGTCGTTCGCGTTCGGCGGCGCGCAGCGGCGCGTGCTCGTGCGCAACGCCCTGCACTTCCTGTACCCCGACGAGCAGCACCTGCTGCGGGGGCTGCCGCGCTCCTTCAAGGCCCAGATCCCGGTGATCCGCGGACTGCTGTCGAGGGCCGACCTCATCGTCGCGCCGACCTCGGCCATGGCCGACCGGGTGCGGCACCACGTGCCCGCCGCGCGAGGGCGGATCGCGGTGCGGGCCCACCCGGCGAGCCCTTCCGGGCCCTCGGTGACCGCCGACCGGCCGTTCGTGCTGGTGCCGATCGTGCCCGCGTCCTACAAGGACCTGGGCCCGCAACTGTCGGCGCTGCTGGAGGCGATCGCGCGCACCGGACGCGACCTCCGCGTCGCGGTCACGGCCATGCCCGGGCAACTGCCGCGGGCCATCGCCGCCCATCCGTCGGTCGACGCCCTCGGCATGGTGCCGACCTCCTCTGCCGGGCTGCTCTGGCGCTCGGCCGCCGCGGGCTTCTTCCCGCTGACCGTGGAGGCCTTCGGCTACCCGCTCGCCGAGGCCCGCATCCACGGGGTGCCGGTGCTGTCGCCCGACACCGGCCAGGCCCGCGAGGTCGCCGGGCCCGCGCTGGTCCCGTTCCAGCGCGGCGACGGCGACAGCCTGGCGGCCGCACTGGAGCGCTGCGCCGAACCGGTCGCCCCCGAACCGGACGCCTTCGACCCCCGGGACTACTTCCGGTGGCTCCTGGAGACGCGGGACCCGGCCGAGGGCGGCGAGCGGTGACCGCCACCGCCCTGCGCGGCTTCGCCGGGTCGGTGGCCACCACCGCCGCGTGCAACGTGACGGCGGCCGCGGCCTCCGGCGTCGCCGGCATCGTCATCGCCCGGGCGCTCGGGCCGTCGCTGCGCGGCGAATACGCGGCGGTCATGGCCTGGTTCGGCGTGGCCCTGGTCGTCGGGCAGCTCGGCCAGACCGCCGCCACCACCTATTTCGTGGCCTGGGCGCCCGAGCGGGCGGGCGACTACCTCGCCACCTCCCGCAACCTCATGGTCGCCTCCGGCGTCGCGACCCTCTTGGCCGGCCTCGCCGCCGCCCCGATGCTCGCCGAGGGCGTCGTGCTCTCGGCGTACCAGATCATGTTCGCGACCTGCTTGGCGGCCTTCGCGGGCGCGAGCTACGTGTTCGCGCTGCACGCCGCCCGCCTGCGCCGCTGGAACCTGGTCCGGATCGTGCAGCCGACGACGTTCCTCGCGGCCGTCCTCGCCCTGCACCTGGGCGGCGAGCTGACCCTGCTGACGGCGATGGCGGCCCTGGCCGCGACGATCGCGCTGCAATCGGTCCTGGCCTACCTGCTGTGCCGCGCCAGTGGCCTCACCGGCGGCCGCGCCGACAAGGCGCTGGTCGCCCCGCTGTGCCGCTACGGCCTCGCCCAGCTCGCCGCGAGCGTACCCGCCGTGATCACCTCCCGGCTCGACCAGCTGCTGCTGTCGTTCCTGGTGGCCTCGGCGGTGCTCGGCAACTACGCGGTGGCCGTCTCGCTGACCGCGCTGGCGGTGCCGCTCGTCGCCGCGTTCGGCAACGTCGCCTTCCCCCGGCTGGCCGCCAGGACCGACTCGGCCGCAGCCCTGGCCCGGTTGCAGCGGTGGGCGCTGCTGGCCGCCGCCGCGATCGGCATCGCCCTGGCCGTGCCGGTGGCCGCGCTGGCCCCGGCGCTCATCCCCGCGGTCTTCGGCCCCGGATTCGCCGAGGCGGCCCGCCTGATGTGGCTGCTCGCGCCCGGCGGCGTCATGTTCGCCTGCGCGCAGGTCGGCGCCGACCTCCTGCGCGGCCACGGCCGGCCGATGGCGGTCGCAAGGGCGCAGTGGATCGCCGCCGTGGTCATGATCGCGCTGCTGGCGGCCCTGGTGCCGCAGTGGGGCGCGACTGGTGCCGCGCTCGCCTCCACCGCTTCGGCCGCCGCGGCGCTGCTGCTCATGCTCCGATCCCTGGCCCGGACGGCCCCGGCCGCCGATCTCCGGACCGTCCCCGAGCTCACCGGGAGGACCCGATGACGCCCTCACGGCAGATGGCGGCCCTGGCCGTCGACACGCTCGGCGCCGTGATCGGCCGGGCGGCGCTGGTGCGCACCGCGCGGTTCGCGCTGCACCGGGCCCGGCTCGACGTGCCGAACGACCCGGTGCGCAACGGCGAGTACGCGCTCCAGCGCTGGATGCTCGAATCGGCCCGGCCCGGCGCGCCGATCACCGTCCTTGACGTGGGCGCCAACGTCGGCGCCTGGTCGCAGTCGTTGCTGCGCCAGGCCGCGAGCGCGGGCCGACTCGCCCAACTTGGCCTGCACGCCTTCGAGCCCTCCGGCCACACCCACCGGCTGCTGACCGCGAGGCTCGGCGGACGGGCGCGGGTCAACCGCCTCGCGGTGTCCGACCGCTGCGGATCGGCGACGCTGCACGTGGCGGCGCCCGGGGCCGGGACCAACTCGCTGCACGGCGACCCGAACGCGCCCGTGCCCACCGAGCAGGTCGCGACCACCACCGTCGACGACTACCTCCGCGGCGAGGGCATCGAGCACGTCGACTTGATCAAGGTCGACACCGAGGGGCACGACTTCGATGTCCTCTCCGGATGCCGGCGCACACTGCGGAACCGGGCCGTCTCGCTCGTGCAGTTCGAGTACAACCACCGCTGGATACGGGCCCGCCGCTACCTCAAGGACGCCTTCGAACTGCTGGAGCCGTTCGGCTACCGGATCGGGAAGCTCACGCCGCGCGGCATGGAGCCCTACCCCGGCTGGGACCCGGACCTGGAGACCTTCGTCGAGGGGAACTACCTCGCCGCCACCGCCGAGACCGCCGACCGGCTGCCGCGGGTCGCGTGGTGGAAACCGCGGTGAGGGCGATCCGCCGGGAACACAGACGCTGCGTGAGGAGCACATCGTGCACATCGGATTGATCGGCCGCCGGGGACCCGACACGTTCCAGGCCAACATCGGCGACGGCCTGACCCGCCTGGGGCACCGGGTGACCTATCTCGGGCTCGGCCAGCCGCAGTTCCGGAGCCGACTCGCGAACCGGGCCACGGCACTCGCGGCCTCGGCGGTCGACTCACTTGAGGAGCGCCTCCAGCGGAGCGTGGTCCGCGCCGCGGCCGAATCCGAATGCGACGCCGTCATCAACACCTTCGGCGGCCTGGCACCGGGCACCGTCGCCGCACTGCGCAGGAACGGCACCCCCGTGGCCCTGTGGTTCCCCGACGCCGTCTCGAACCTCGGCCGCCAGGCCATGCTCATGGCGCCGTACTCGGCGATCTTCTTCAAGGACCCGCTGCTCGTCGCACGACTGCGGGACACGCTCGACCTGCCCGTCTGGTACCTGCCGCAAGGATGCAACCCGCGCTCGCACCGCCCGATCGGCGAACCCGGGTCCAGGCGCGTCATCGCCGTGGTCGGCAACTGCTACCCGAGCCGCGCGGTGCTCCTGCGACGCCTCCACGACGCGGGCGTCCCCCTCGTCGTCTACGGCGCACCGCCGCCGAAGCGGGTCCGGGACCTCCTGCCGCCCCGATCGCACACCGGACACCCGGTGTTCGCCCAGGACAAGGCGAAGGTCTTCCGGGAAGCGGCCGCGGTGCTGAACAACCTCCACCCCGCCGAGATGCACGGCCTCAACGCCCGCCTGTTCGAGGCCGCCGGCTCCGGCGCTGCCGTGCTGTGCGAACGGCGCGCCGTCCTCGGCGACCTGTTCGACCTCGACTCCGAAGTGGTGCCGTTCACCGACTTCGACGAGCTGACGCTGCAAGCCAAGCGACTGCTCGACGACCCCGACCTGACCCGGCGCATCGGCGACGCGGCCAGCCGCCGCGCCCACGCCGAGCACACCTACGAGCAGCGGCTCCCGCAACTCCTGGAGCGCCTGGCATGACCATGGCCCTCCGCAGCCGGACCGGCGGGCCGGTGCGCGTCGCCCTCGTCCTCGACCATCCGGCGCAGTACTTCGCGCCCGCGTTCCGGGCGCTGGCGGCCGACCGGAGGCTCCGCATCCGCGTCTACTACTGGGACCACGCCGCCGACGGCGCCTACGACCCGGGATTCGCGCGCCGCGTCCGCTGGGACACCGACCTGCACGGGGGATACGACTGGTGGTCGCCCCGCCGACCGGCGCCTAGCTGGCATCGCGGCGCGGCGATGCTGCGCCGCCTCGGCCGCGACCGGCCGGAAGCCGTACTGTGCTTCGGCTGGGCGAACCCGGCGACGCGCCTGGCGGTCCTCCACGCCTCACGGACCCGGACGCCGCTGCTGTACTACGGCGACACCAATCCACTGAGTCCGGTCGCGAACCGCCACCGGCACCTGCGGACCCTGATACTGCGCTGCCTGTTCCGGGCCGCCTCGGGCGCCGTCGCCACCGGCGCCCTCAACCGCGAGTTCTACCTCGCCCACGGCATGGCCCCCCACCGCGTCCACCCGGGCGTGCTGCCCGCCGACGTCGACCGGTTCGCCGCCGCGCGGACCGAGGCCCGCGACGGCTCGCCGCTCGTCATCGGCTTCGCCGGCAAGTTCATCCCCGTCAAGGGGACCGCGGACCTGATCGTCGCCGCCGCGAGGCTGCCGCGCGACGAACCGTGGGAACTGCGGCTCATCGGCGACGGCCCGCTGCGGCCCGAACTCGAGGCGCTGGCGGACGCCCACGGTCTGGGCGAGCGGGTCCGGTTCCTCGGTTTCCGGAACACCGACGAGCTCCCGACCCTGTTCGCCGACATCGACATCATGGTCATGCCCTCACACGTCGAGCCCCGCGGCCTCGTCGCGATCGAGGCCATGGCCTCCGGCGCCGCGGTGGTCGTCAGCTCGGCCACCGGGGTCTGGGGGAGTGGGGACGCCCTCGAACACGAACGGTCCGGCCTGGTGTACCCCGTCGGCGACGTCGCCGCCCTCACCAGGTGCCTGACCCGGCTCATGCGCGACCGGGCACTGCGGTCGCGATTGGCGCACGAAGCGCGGACGAGCGTCGCCGGCCTCGGCCCGGAGGGATTCGCGGCCACCGCCGCCGACGCCCTCCTCGCCGTCGCGCGGAGCCGCCGATGACGCTCACCCACGATGCCGCACCACCGCACGCGACTCCACCTTTGACACTGCCTCCGACACCGCGCCCGACGCTGCCTCCGACCACTGTCCTGACCGTGCTGGCGCTCGCGGCCGGCGCGGTCGCGGCGATGCTGCCGGGCGGGTTCTGGCCGCTGAGCGTCCGCGAGGAACTGGTGCTCAGGACGATCGCGGTCACCCTGCTCGCGTTCGCCGCGCTGCGGGTCGTCACCGCCCTCCCCGGCAACGAGAACGGCATCGGCCGCTGGCGCCTCGGCCCCTGGTACCTGCTGTGGACCGCCCTCGCCTTCGGCCTGGCCTCCCTGACCTGGCTCGGGCCTCAGACCGGTTCGGCCACCCGCATCATGCCGGCCAGCGTCGTGACGGGCCTGGGCGTCCTCGCACTGGCCGTGGCCGCCTGGACGCTCGGGTACGTGCTCGGCCCGCCGCGCGCGCTCCGAGACGCGGCGCGGCGGGGCCTCGCATTCGCGCTGCGCGGCACCGGCACCACCGTCCGCGGCGGCCTCCTCCCGTGGTGCTTCTACGCGGTCGGCGCCGGCGCCCGCGTCGCCGGCGCACTCCTCACCGGCGGATTCGGGTACGTCGGCGACCCGAGCGCCCTCGTCAGCTCCGCGAACGCCTACAGCCAACTGCTGCACCTGGTCTCCACCTTCGCGCTCTTCGGCATCGCGGCGGCCGCCTACCGGGCGTTCCACCCCGCGATCCGGGGCGGCCGGGCCACCCTGTGCGCGCTGCTCGCCGCAGAAGTCGCCCTGGGCGCCCTCGCCGGCAGCAAAGGCGCGCTCCTGCTCGCACTGGCCGCGGTCCTCATCCCCTACGGCGCGCTGCGCGGCAGGATGCCCCTCCGAGTGCTCCTGACCGGAGCGATCCTGTTCCTGTGGATCGCCGTCCCGTTCAACTCCGCGTACCGCCAAGCGGTGCGCGGCGACACCGCGAACATGACGGTCGCCGAAGCGGCCGCCGCCGCACCGCGGATCCTCACCGAGACGCTGACCGCCAAGTCACCGGTCGAGGCGGTGGGGGAGTCCGCCGACGCCATGCTCCGGCGCATCCGCGAGATCGACAGCATCGCGATCATCACCCAGATGACGCCCGAGACCATCCCGCACCGCAGCCCATGGGAGTTCGCGGCCGCGCCCGTGGTCGGGCTCGTGCCGCGCGCGGTCTGGCCCGAGAAGCCGATCTTCGCCAACGGCTACGAGTTCAGCCAGGAGTACTACGGCATCCCGTCCACGACCTACACCTCCACGGCGATCACCGGACTCGGCGACCTGTACCGGCACGGCGGACTGTGGACGGTCGCGGTCGGAACGGCCCTGCTCGGCGCGGCGTGCCGGCTCTTCGACGCCCTGATCCGACCCGAATCCGACCCGCGGGCGCTGTGCTTCGCGCTCGTCTTCCTGCCCGTCGTCGTCAAATCCGAGATCGACATCAGCCTGCTCATCATCGGCGTCCCCGGCGGCCTCCTCGTCGCCGTCGCCGGTGCCCGCCTGATGTGCCGGCCGACCACCGCCGAGGAGCGCCCGTGAACCGCACCGTCCTGCTGCTCGCCCCCTCCCGCGGCCTCGGCGGCGGCATCGAGCGCTACGCGTCCGGCATCGAGGCCTCGCTGCGAGCCGTCGGGATCGACTACCGGCGAATGGACCTGCGCGAACCGGGCCTCCCCGGAGGGACGACCGCCAAGATCCGGTTCCTCGGCCGGGCCCGCCAGGCGATCCGATCGAGCCGCGCCCCCACCCGGCTCGTCCTGGCCCACCGCAACCTGCTGCCCGTCGTCTACGCGGCGGCGCGCCAGCCCCGCTACGACGGGACCACCGTGATCCTCCACGGGCACGAGACCTGGTCGGACCAGCGGCGGCGGGCGAACCGGATCATGCGACGCCCCGACGTGCACGTCGTCGCCGGAAGCAGCTTCACCGCCGGAGCCCTGGCGCCGGTCTGCCGGGCGGGCGTGCTGCACCCGGGCATCGCCGCCGACTGGTACCGGACCCTCGTCGACGCCTCACGGCCCGAACGCGACAGCGCCGACCGCTTCGAACTGGTCACCGCCTTCCGCCTCGCCGACTGGAAGCGCAAAGGACTGCCGACCCTCCTCGAAGCGGTCGAACGCCTCGGCGACCCGAGGATCCGGCTCACCGTCTGCGGCACCGGCCAGGTCCCTCCGGAACTGCGCGACGCGCTGGCGGCGCGACCGTGGGCCACGCTCGCGCCGAACCTCACCGAGCGCGAACTCGCCGCACGGCTCGCCCGGGCCGACCTGTTCGTCCTCGCCACCCGCACCCGATCCGGGACGGGCGCGAGCGGCGAGGGCTTCGGCCTGGCCCTCCTCGAAGCGCAGCTCGCGGGCACACCGGTCATCGCCCCCGCCTACGGCGGCAGCCACGACGCGTTCCAGCACGGACTCACCGGCCTGGCCCCGGTCGACGAGTCGCCGCGGGCGCTCGGCTCGGCCATCGCGACGCTGCTGCACGACGACCGGCTGCGAACGCGGATGGCGGCCGCCGCGACCGCTTGGGCGCGAGAACGATTCGACCCCGGCCACTACGCCGGGCACCTCGTGCGGACCCTGCTCGGCGATGACACCTTCGGAGGAACACAGTGAACGCGGACCGAACGCTCCGACACCAGTTGGCGGCCCTCCCGGTGGTGGGACCGGCGCTCACCCGGACGGCCAGAACCGTCCGCGGCCGCCGGTTCCCCGGCTCGGCGCGGTACTGGGAACGGCGCTACGCGCGGGGCGGGAACTCCGGGGCGGGCTCGTACGGGGAGCAGGCCCGATTCAAGGCGGCGGTCCTCAACGGCCTCGTCGCCGACCGGGGCCTCACGTCCGTCATCGAGTTCGGCTGCGGCGACGGGGCCCAGCTCGACCTCGCCGACTACCCGCGGTACCTGGGACTCGACGTCTCGCCCACGACGCTGCGCCGAACCATCGCCAAGTTCGCCGACGACCCGTCGAAGAGCTTCGCGCTCTACGACCCCGAGTGCTTCACCGACCGCGCGGGCCTGGTCACCGCCGACCTCGCCGTCTCACTCGACGTGATCTACCACCTCGTCGAAGACCGCGTCTACGAGCTGCACCTCCGGCACGTCTTCGCCGCCGCCCGGCGCCAGGTCGCCCTGTTCACCAGCGACGCCGACGACCCCTCGCTGACGGGGACCTTCGCGCCGCACGTCCGCCACCGCCCGGTGGTCCGGGACGTCGCCGAGCGCTTCCCGCAGTGGCGCCTGGTCGAGCGCATCGACCATCCCCGCGGCCCCCACGGCGGGCACTCATCGGACGCCTTCGCCGACTTCCTCATCTACGAGCGCCGCACCGCGACCGAGCAGCCCCGGGGCGACCGCGAAGAGGTCCGCGGCCGACTCCTCGGGCGGGACTAGGGCGTGCAGCCGCCCGCCCGAGTCGGGCCGCGCGAACGTGTACCCGTACCCGCGGAGCAACTCGGCCACCGGCGCCCGGGACTCGTCCAGCAGGCCGCGGCTCATCGAGTTCCACTCCAACTGGAGCACGCCGATCCGCCCCTCGCTCAGCGCCCGCCGGGCGCCCTCCAGGACGAGCCGCTCGGCCCCCTCCACATCGATCTTCACCCCGGCCGCGTACCGGTCGGCGAGCACGTCGTCGAGCGTCTCGACCGCGATCTCCTCACCCGACCCGTCCCGCGACAGGTGGTTCATCGTGTCCCGATCGCTGGTCAGACGCATCCGGCCGCGGCGGTCGGCCAGCCCGCACTGGAGCACCGAGACCGGGAAGTCGTTGAGCGCGACGTTGCGCCGCAGCCGCGCCGCCGCCTCAGCCGAGGGCTCGACGGCGATCACGGTCGCACCGAGGTCCCCGGCCCACAGCGCATAGGCCCCGACGTTGCTGCCCACGTCGACGAACAGGTCGCCGGGCCGCAGCAGTTGCCGCCAAGCCCGCATCTCGTTCCAGTCCGGGGGATTCGCGTAGCGCACCTTCGAAGCGGCCGTGACGTGCAGTTCGGCCCACATGCGCCCGCGTTCGCCGATCGGGGTGAGGACCGGGCCGCCCAGGCGGGCGCGAACCTGGAAGCCGACCGCCCGGCCGATCGCGGCCAGGCGCCGGTCGCGGTTCGCCGGATGGTTCCACACGAACCCGAGCACGCCCCGGACCTTCCCGAACACGCTCATGAGACCTCGCGAGGTTGGGATTGCGGAACCAGGCGGCTGGCGCCGCGATCGCGATGCGTGGCAGCGGACTCGCGCATCGCTCTCCTGTAGCCGATCGGCGACCTTTTGGACAAGAAGCAATTACCGTACCAATATCGACCGATCCATCAGGGGGTTTCCGAAGTGGAGTTGCGAACGGGCGTACGCCTGCTACGCGAGCGCTGGCTGCTGATCACGGCCGCCGTCGCCATCGCCCTCGCCACCGCCGGCCTCCTCACCTGGAAGCAGACGCCGCAGTACACCTCCAGCGTCACGTTCTTCATCTCCGCCTGGACCGACCCGGGCGACGTAGCCTCGGCCTACCAGGGCGGCCTGCTCTCCGAGCAGAAGGTCCGGTCCTACGCCGAGCTGCTGCGCACCCGCAGCGTGATGGGCGGCGTCATCGAGGACCTCGCGCTCGACCTCACCCCCGAGGAACTCGCGACCAAGGTGACCACGAGCGTCGTCCCCGACACCTCGCTGCTCAACGCCACGGTCACCGACGCCTCCCCTGCGGAGGCCCGGCGGATCGCCCGGTCCATCGGCGAGCACTTCGCGGCCGTGGTCCCGACCCTGGAGAACTCCTCGGACGCGAAGCAGGCGGCGGTCAAGGTCACGGTCGTGAACGAGCCCGAACTCGCCACGGCCCCCGTGACCCCCAAACCGGTGCGGAACCTCGCCTTGGCCGCGGCCCTGGGCCTGCTGGCCGGGATCGGGCTCGCCGTGGCCCGGCGCGCGCTCGACACCACCGTCAAGTCCGCCGAGGAGTTGCAGGAGCACTCCGGGGTGCCGACGCTCGGCACCGTCGCCGCCGACCGCAAACTCGCGAAGGCCCCGCTCATCGTGCACGACCCGCACGGCGTCCGCGCCGAGGAGGTCCGCCGGATCCGCACCAACCTCCAGTTCGTCGACGTCGACCGGCCGCACAAGGTGATCCTCGTTTCGGGGGCGCTCGGCAACGAGGGCAAGACCACCACCTCCTGCAACCTCGCGATCTCGATCGCCGAGACCGGCAAGCGGGTCATGCTCATCGACGCCGACCTGCGAAAGCCCAGGGCCGCGAGCTTCCTCGGCCTGCCGAACGGCGCCGGACTGACCGACGTCCTGGTGGACACGACCTCGCTGGAGGCGGCGGTGCAGCCGTGGGGGACCGACCTCCTCACCGTCCTGTCGAGCGGTTCGACCCCGCCCAATCCCAGCGAGCTGCTCGGCTCGCGGCAGATGCGCGAGCTCCTCGACGAACTGCGGTCCTTCTACGACGTCGTGGTGATCGACGGGCCCCCGCTCCTGCGGGTCGCCGACGCGGCCGCCACGGCGGCCTCCTGCGACGGGGTGCTCCTGGTGGTGCGGAAGGGGCGGACCCGCCGCGAGCAGTTGAAGGAGTCGCTCGAACTGCTCGGCAACGTCAAGGCGCCGGTCATCGGGGCCGTGCTCAACTTCGCCGCGCCGTCGAAGCACAAGTCGTACGGCTACGGCAGCCCGAAAGCGGACCGGACGCTGATGGCGGAGGCGAGGACCCGTTAGCGCGATCGACTCCCGGCCGTTCGGCCTCCTCTACGTGTGCAGCGCGAACCTGTGCCGCTCGGTGCTCGCCGAGCGGTTGAGCCGCCTCTGGATCGAGCACCTGCCCGAGTGCCCTTCGGACCGGTTCGCCGTCTCGAGCGCGGGCACCGAGGCCGTGCCCGGCCTCGGGATGCCGCCGAGGGTGGCCCGGTACCTGCTACGCCGGGGCGCCGACGCCGGTGCGTTCGCCTCCCGGCGACTGACCCCGGCGCTCGTGGAGCAGGCCGACCTGGTGCTCGCCGCGACCCGCCTCGAACGCGACCGCGTCATCGCCGCCTCCCCGGGGGCCCTGCGGCGCACGTTCACGCTCAACGAGTTCGCCCGCCTGCCGCCGCGGACCGGGCCGGGCGCCGCCGCGACCGAGGTCCGGTCCCGGGCGCGGTCGATCATGGCGGAGGCGATGGCGCGGCGCGGCCAGGTCGCCGGCCTCGACGGCGAGGACGACGTGGCCGACCCCGGCAATGGCCGCAGGTCGATCGAGCGGTGCGCAGCCGAGGTCGACTCGGCGGTGACGGCGGTGCTGCGGCTCCTCACGGTCGAACGGGCCTTCGCCGGCGAACGCTGAGACCGGTTCGCGTTCGCGTCAACCCGACGTGAAAGGCCCTCCGCGGTGCTATACATACCGTGGTTCACTCACCGGGGGCATTGGAGATCCGATGGCGCGAAAGGGCCGAGCCCCGTGGTGGGCGTACACGATGCTGTACGTCGGGGCCCTGGCCTTCGTCGTCGCCGGGGGCCTCGCGGCCGCCGGCCAGTACGCGATCCACACCGCGAACGGGGCGCTCCAGCGCGAGGACCTCCTCGGCGGGCACCGCGCCGAGGTCGAGGACCCGGTGCGGCTCTCCGGCCCGCTCGACTTCCTGATCTTGGGGGTCGACCACGTCGACGGCCTGCGGCGCACCGACACGGTCATGATGGCGCACGTCGACGCCGACCTGGACAAGGTCTACCTCGTCTCGATCCCCCGCGACCTGTGGGTGGCGATCCCCGACTGCGGATGGGGCGGCGGCCCCTGCGAGTTCAAGCTCAACCACGCCGGCACCGTCGGCGACCGCGGCCACGCCCTGAACAACCTCAACGAGACGCTCTACGACCTCAGCGGGCTGCGATTCCACGGCGCGGCCACCGCGAACTTCGAGGGCTTCATCGACCTGGTCGACGTGGTCGGCGAGATCGAGCTCTGCCTCTGGCACGAGATCGCCTCGGGCGACCGGGTCTACCCGGAGGGCTGCGCCTACTACGGCAAGGACGACGCGCTCTTCCTGGTCCGCGAACGCAAGCAGTGGGACCGGGACTCGGACTGGGCCGAGGGCCGCGGCGGCGACTACGGCCGCATCAAGATGCAGCAGCAGGCGGTCGGCTCGATCCTCGCCGAGGCCGGGAAGCAGGGCCACCTCACCGACACCGGAAAGGCCATGGCGCTGCTCGAGGGCTTCAGCGGCAACCTCACCGCCGACCTCGGCGAGATCGACCCGGCCGACCTCCTGGTCGCGATGCGCGGGGTCGACCCCCGCGAGACGGTCGCGATCGACGTGCCGTCCTCTCCGGAGGAGATCACGTGGGAGGGCGCGCCGCTGTCGATCGTGCGCATCCACGAGGGCGAGGAGCGGGCCGCGGCCGACGCCCTGTGGGAGGCCATCGCCGAGGACGCGCTCGAGGAGTGGACGGCCCGGTACCCCCAATGGGTCGCCGGCGGCTGACCGCGCCGACTCCTCTGGGGGTGTCCTGCCTGGAGGGCCTGAAAACTTCCGAAAGTTTCGGTGATCGGTGCTGCGCCGTCCGTTCAGCACGGTGGTGACGGTTGGCGATTTTTGCGGTATGTCGGCTCGACAGAGCTGTCATCAGCGGATTTGTCCCAATTGTCATACTCAAGTGGAGAGAGAAAGTTCCGAAAGTTTTCCGGAAGTTCTTGACAGTCCGATCAGGCCGGTCCACCATAATGTCATCGACAAATATCGATGCTTGTCGATCCGGTTCGTCGGCACGTCATCGCCGTGCGGGCCGGCCGCACCCCCTCAGAAGGAGGAAGGATGTCCGAGGACAACTCGTCCATGGGCCCGTTCAGTCGCCGGAGCATGCTGCTCGGCGGCGCCGGGGCTCTGATCTTCACCGGAGCGGGACTGCTCACGCCCGGCACCGCCAACGCCCAGCAGACCATCACCACCAACCAGGAGGGCACCCACGACGGCTACTACTACTCGTTCTGGACCGACACCCAGGGCGCGGCCTCGATGACCCTCGGCTCGGGAGGCAACTACAGCTCCCAGTGGAACAACGTCAACAACTGGGTCGGCGGCAAGGGCTGGGCGAACGGCGGACGCCGGACGATCAACTACAGCGGCTCGGTCAACCACGGGAGCAACGGCTACCTCGCCCTCTACGGCTGGACCTCCAACCCGCTGGTCGAGTACTACATCGTCGAATCGCACGGCCCCTACAACCCCAGCAGCGGCGCGCAGAGCCGCGGCACGCTCAACACCGGCGGCGGCACCTACTGGCTGGGCGAGTCCACGCGGACCAACGCCCCGTCGGTGGAGGGCACCAGGACCTTCCAGCAGTACTGGAGCGTCCGCCAGGGCAACCGCAGCTCCGGCACGATCGACACCGGGGTGCACTTCGACGCGTGGGCGAACGCGGGCATGAACCTCGGCGCGTTCAGCTACTACATGGTGATGGCGACCGAGGGCTACCAGTCCAGCGGCAACTCCAACATCACGCTCGGCTCCACCGGCGGCGGGAACCCGGACCCCGGGAACCCTGGCAACCCCGGAAACCCCGGCAACCCGGGCAACCCCGGCGGGGCCTGCACTGCGACGCTGTCGGCCGGTCAGCAGTGGGGCGACCGCTACAACCTGAACGTCAACGTCTCGGGCAAGAGCGACTGGAGGGTCGTCCTCAACCTCCCGGGCGAGGCGCGCGTCCAGAACTACTGGAGCTGCAACGCCACCTGGCCGACCGCGACGCAGATGGTCTGCACGCCCAACGGCTCGGGCAACAGCTTCGGCATCACCGTCATGGCCAACGGGAACTGGAACTGGCCGTCGGTCTCCTGTAGCTAAGGGCGTTCTACGAGAAGGCACTTCCTCCGGATCCGATCGATCCCGCGCGGTGCGGCGGCCCCCACGGCCGCCGCACCGCACGTGCGTCTCGACGAGGCGACATAGGATCGGGTCATGCGATCAGCTCCCCTCGCCTCCGGCGGCCGCACGTTCCCGCGCCGCCTCGTCGGCGCCGTCGCGCTCGGCGGCCTCGCCCTCCTCGCCGCCTGCTCCGGCGGCGAGGCGCCCCCGGCCGACGACGTCATCCCCGACGCGGCCGCGGCCATGGCCGAAGTCCAGAGCGTCCGCTTCGACCTCGCCGTGGACGGCTCGGTGGACGGCCTGTCGGTGAAGGCCGCCGACGGGGTCGTCACCGCCGACGGCGACGCCGAGGGCACCGGGACGATCACCGTCTTCGGCGCGGCCGTCGAGATCGAGTACGTGATCGTCGGCGAGGACGCCTACGTCAAGGGCTTCACCGGCGGCTTCCAGCAGATCCCCGTCGGCGACGACATGCTCCCGTACAACCCCACGATCCTCCTCGCCCCCGACCAGGGCATCGCCGCGCTGCTCGAAGCGGTGGACTCGGCCGAGCCGCAGGACGCCGAGAAGGTCGACGGCACCGACGCCTACCGCTACGAGATCGTGTTCGACCCCGAGGTGTTCGGCCGGTTCATCCCCGCCGAAGGCGACTGGAACACCGCCACCGTCTGGTTCGACCAGGAGACCTCGCGCGTGCTCAAGGCCGAGTTCGCCCACGACGGCGCGACGGTGACGATCCACCTGTCCGACTACGACGAACCGGTGACGATTGAAGCGCCCTGACCCGGCCCGCCCGCGCCGCCGGGTGGCGATCGGCGCCGCCGGCGCCGCCGTCCTGATCGGCTCGATCGACGCCTACGTCCTGGTGACCGTGCTCGTCGACATGATCGGCGACCTGAACATCCCCGCCAACCACCTGGAGCGGGCCACGCCCCTGGTCACCGGCTACCTCCTCGGCTACACCGCCGGGATGCCGCTGCTCGGGCGCCTCTCGGACCGCTTCGGGCGCAAACCGCTCATCCACGCCTGCCTCGCGGCCTTCGCGATCGGCTCGGTCGTCTCCGCGGTGTCCACCGAACTCGCGCCGCTGGTCGCCGGCCGGGCCCTCCAGGGCCTCGCGGGCGGTGCGCTCCTGCCGGTGACGATGGCCCTGGCCGCCGACCTGTTCTCGGCCCGCCGCCGCCCCGTCGTCCTCGGCTGGGTCGGGGCCGCCCAGGAACTCGGCGCCGTCCTCGGGCCCCTGTTCGGCGCGGGCGTCGCCGCGCTCGTCGGCTGGCGCGGCATCTTCTGGCTCAACCTCCCCCTCGCCCTGGTCGCCGCCCTCGCGATCCACTACGCGCTGCCGCCGGGCGGCAAGCGCGACGCCGGCGCCCGCGTCGACTTCGTCGGCGGCCTCCTCCTCGCGGTCGCCTTGGGGCTGTTCACCGTCGGGCTCTACAACCCCGAACCCGAGCACGCGGTCCTGCCCTCCTGGGGCGCCCCCGTGCTCATCGCCGGAGCGGTGGTCCTGGTCGCCTTCGGCCTGCACCAGTGGCGCTCCCCGGTGCGGCTCCTCGAACCCGCCGGCGTGCGCTGGCGCCCGTTCGCCGCGGGCCTGATCGCGAGCCTCGCGGCCGGAGCGGTCCTCATGGTGACGCTCGTGGACGTGCAACTGCTCGCCCAGACCCTCCTCGGCCTCGACTCGACCGGCGGGGCCCTCCTGCTGCTGTGGTTCCTGATCGGCCTCCCGGTCGGCGCCCTCGCCGGCGGGGCCCTCGCCTCCCGCCTGGGCGAACGCGCCCCGGCCGTCCTCGGCTTCGCCGCCGCCGCGGCGGCCTACGCGTGGATCGGCCGCACGGTCCCCGACATCGAACCCGGCCTCGCCCTCGCCGGGGCCGCGCTCGGGGCGACGATCGCCCCGCTGTCCTCGGCCGCCCTGCGCACCACCCCCGAGGACAGCCACGGCACCGCCTCGGCCGCCGTCGTCGTCGCCCGCATGATGGGGATGCTCGTCGGCGTCGCGGCCCTCACCTCCTGGAGCCTCCACCGCTTCCAGACCGCCACCGCCGACCTCGACACGCCCCTGCCGTTCGGCCTCTCCGAGACCGAATATCTCGAACGCCAGGAGGTCTACCTCGAGGCGCTCAACGCAGCGCTCGCCGCGCAGTACGCCGACGTGTTCACCGCCGCCGCCTGGATCTGCCTGGCCGCCGCCGCGGTCTCGGCCCTCCTGCCCGGCCGGGTCCGCTCCGGGCGTGTCGCAGCCCGCACCGCGAACCCCTCGTAACGCCCGCGCGCCCGGATAGGGTTGGGCCCATGGCGGATCTGTCAGTGGTCGAGAACGTCGACGAGCACCGGTACGAGCTGCGCGACGAGGCCGGGACCGTGTTCGGTCACCTGGAGTACCTCCTCCGCGAGGAGTTCACGGTGCTGCCGCACACCGAAGTGGACCGCTCCCTGCGCGGGCGCGGCTGGGGCGACCGGCTCGTGCGCCACGCCCTGGACGACCTGCGCGCCAAGGGCGCCAAGGCCTACCCGACCTGCCCGTTCGTGGAGCGGTGGATCGACCGGCACGAGGAGTACGAGGACCTCCGCTACCGGCCCGGAACCGGCTCCTAGGCGGCACTGCCGCGGACTGTTCACCTCCGCGCCAACTTCGGGTTCACTCGTCGTTCATCTATCGATGAAGCATCTTCAATATGTGCCTCCCGGTTGACCCGACGCGACCTGTCCGACGCTCCGAATCCGATTCGGACCGGCGGCGCACCGCGCCGGCCACCGGCCGCCCCTCCACGAACGGGGACCGCTGATGCTCTCCGCCCTCATCCTCCTGCGCCACCTCGCCCCCGCCGAAACCGCACCCGCCACGCCGGCCCCGCCGTCGACGGCAACGCAGGCCGCCGGGACCCTCGCCACGGCCCCGCCGATCACCGCCGAAGCGCCCCCGCTCACCGACGACCAGTGCCGCCGCGCCTGGGCCCTGGCCGACTTCCTCCAGCTCTACAACCCGACCGAACTCATCAGCGGCCCCGGCCGCGGCTGCGCCGACACCCTCGCACCCCTCGCCACCCGCCTCGACCTGCGCGTCACCGTCGCCGACGACCTCCGATCCGAGACCCCGAGACTCCCCGGCGCCCACGCCGCCGTCTGGCTCGCCGCCCGCGCCCTGCGGACCCTCCCCGACCCGCGCCGCACCGCCGTCGTCTGCGCCGACAGCGCCGTCCTCTCGGCCCTCCTCGTCGCCGTCGCCGCCCGCGACGGCCACGACCACTCCCTCCACGACACGCCCCTGCCCACCGAAGACCCCGCCGACCTCCCGCCCGGCGGCGGCTGGGTCCTCCACCGCGACGACGGCCGCCTCGTCGGCGTCAAGCCCCTCGCCGTCCGCTAGCGCCGTGCCGTAAATCAATTGCCTCCCCAGGTCAAGCACGGGTAAGCTCCACGGTTCGTCTGCTTCGCATCCTGAACGAATCCACCGGGAGACCACCGTGTCGAGCACCGTGCCCAGCCCCGCTTCGGACACCTCCCCCGAAGCCGAACTCGAAGCCGAACGCGCCGAACACGAACGCGCCCGCACCTACATGGCCGCCATGCGCGAAGGCACCCTCGCCATCCACCGCACCTACGCCGGCGAACTCGACGAGTCCGGGAAGAACCTCGGCATCGGCGACGTCGGCATCGACAAGCAGTTCGGCTGGGCCATGGCCAACTACACCGTCCCCCGCCTCGCCGACCTGAACGACCGCGACCTCGCCCTCTTCTTCGGCCGCATCTGGATGGACGACGGCGAGGACTTCCACATCGGCCGCCGCCACATCCGCGACGAGCAGGGCGACCCCCTCGTCCTCGACTGGCGCGCCCCCCTCGCCGAGCAGTACTACCGCGCCTCCGCCCACGACCGCCGCGACCTCACCAGACGCCGCCGCTTCGGCTTCCAAGGCGCCCGCATCACCGGCTTCGAGGACGAGAACCTCCTCCTCGGCCAAGAGGTCGCCTCCGACATCCTCACCGCCGAGATCGAACGCCCCCGCACCGGGCCCATGCGCGACATCGTCGCCACCATCCAGCCCGAACAGGACGAACTCATCCGCCGCGAGGCCGCCGTCAACCTCTGCGTCCAAGGCGCCCCCGGCACCGGCAAGACCGCCGTCGGCCTCCACCGCGCCGCCTGGCTCCTCTACAACTACACCGAGAAACTCGACAAGGCCGGCGTCCTCGTCGTCGGCCCCAACGAAGGCTTCCTCGCCTACATCGCCGGCGTCCTCCCCACCCTCGGCGAGACCTCCGTCTGGCAGACCACCGTCCAGCAGCTCACCGGCGCCCACACCGCCACCGGCGCCGACGGACGCGAAGCGACCCTGCTCAAACACGACGAACGCATCGCCCTCGTCTGCGAACGCGCCGTCTGGGGCCACGTCGCCACCGCCGAGACCGGCCTCGCGGCAGCGGGCGCCGAACCGGGGGAGGGCCTCCTCATCGCCGACGGCGGCTGGCGCTGGCGACTCGGCCAGCGCTACCTCGACGAGGCGATCACCAGCGCCCGCAAGAACACCCGCACCTACACCGCCGGACGCAAAGCCGTCGAGGACACCATCGTCCAAGGCGTCCGCCGCCAAGCCGAGATCCGCTCCGGCCACTCGCCCGACGGCAAATGGGCCACCAGGATCAAGCGCGCCCCCGCCGTCCAGGCCTTCCTCGACGCGGCCTGGCCCAAGCTCAACACCAAGACCGTCGTCAAGAAGCTCTACGGCGACCGGGCCTTCCGCGCCGACGCCGCCCGCGGCATCCTCACCGACGACGAGACCGCCCTCCTCACCGGCAGGCCCGCGAAACCCAGCGCCGCCGACCTCCTCATCGCCGACGAGATCGAAGCCCACCTCAAACTCCGCGACCCCTCCGCCGCCTACGGCCACATCGTCATCGACGAGGCCCAGGACCTCTCCCCGATGCAGTGCCGCGCCATCGCCCGCCGCTCCGGCAAAGGCTCGGTCACCGTCCTCGGCGACCTCGCCCAGGGCACCACCCCCTGGGCCGCCGCCTCCTGGACCGACCAGATGCGCCACCTCGGCAAGACCGAGGTCGAGCACACCGAACTCACCGTCGGCTTCCGCGTCCCCGCTGTCATCATCGAACTCGCCAACCGCGTCCTGCCCCACCTCGGCGTCGACGTCGAACCCGCCCGATCCATCCGAGCCGACGGCTCCCTCGACTTCATCTCCACGGCAGACTCAGCCACCGCAGACCCGGCCACCGACTCCGCCGCTCCCGACCCTGCCGCCACCGACCCCGCCACCGCCCTCGCTGCCGGCGTCCTCGAAGCGGTCGCCAAGGCCCTCGAATCCGAAGGCCACGTCGGCGTCATCGCCGCCGACGACCGCGCCGAAGCCCTCCGCCCCCTCCTCGAAGGCACCGAGAGGGTCGATCTCGTCGCCGCCAGCCTCGCGAAAGGACTCGAATACGACCACGTCGTGGTCGTCGAACCCGCCGAGATCGTCGAAGCCCCCGCGACCTGGGACACCGCCGCCACCAGCGCACCCGGGGTCGGACTGCGCCACCTCTACGTCGCCCTCACCCGCGCCGTCTCCCGCCTCACCGTCGTCCACGACCGGCCCCTCCCGCCCCAGATGCGCGCCTGAGACTTCGCCCGCATACCTCCCTTCAGGACGCCACCGCCTCCCCGATTGCCGAAACTGCCCGAAACCGGCCGTTCCAGGTGTAACGATGATCCCGTCGCGGGTCCGTCACGACGCGGCCCACACGGGATTCACACACGGGGAGTGGTTATATGCGACCTGCACAAGCGAGGGCCGTCGCCCTCGCCGGCTCGGCCGCGCTGGCCGCCGCGGCGCTCGGCGCCTGCGGCGGAGGCGGCAGCGGATCGGGCGGCGACGGCGAGGCGACCTGGGCGATCAGCTCGGGCTGGCAGTCCTGGAACGAGAACACCGCCGACGGCAACAACTCGTACCTCCACCAGGTGCTCATGCCCGGTTCGACGGCGCTCGGCGACTTCGACCAGGACGGCCAGTGGGTCTACAACGACGCCCTCCTCGCCAAGGCCCCCGAGCTCGCGAGCGAATCGCCGATGACCGTGGAGTACACGCTCAACGAGAACGCCCAGTGGTCCGACGGCGAGCCCTTCGGCGCCGACGACTTCGTCTACATCTGGTACCAGATGTCGGGCGACGCCGAGAAGTGCGCGCAGGACGCGTGCACCCCCGCCTCCACCGACTGGGGCGCCAACGTCGCCTCCATCGAGGCCACCGCCGACGACGTGGTCACCATGACCTACGTGGACGGCTACCTCGACCCCGAGTGGGAGTTCTTCGGCCTGTCGATGTACCCGGCCCACATCGCCGTGGAGAACGGCTTCGAGGACTGGAAGACCGACCCGGCCGTCATGGGCGAGAGCGCCCTCTGGTTCGCCGAGAACCCGCCGACCTGGGCCACCGGACCGTACAAGCCGGTCGACGCGGTCACCGGCGACTACGTCGTCTACGAGCCCAACGAGAACTACCAGGGCAGCGTCGACCCCGGCCTCGACAAGCTCACCTTGAAGGTCGTCGAGGGCACCGAGTCGATCATCACGGAGCTGCGGCAGGGTTCGATCGACGGCGCCTGGCCCTCGGAGTTCAGCCAGGAGGAGCTCGACAAGGTCGAAGGCGACTCGGCGATCACCACCGAGGTCTACGAAGGCTCGATCTGGCTCCACATCGACACCAACACGAACAACGAGTTCCTCGCCGACCAGGTGCTGCGCCAAGCGGTGTTCACCGCGATCGACAACGCCGACATCATCGCGAAGAACTTCCCCGACACCGAGGTCGCGGCCCGCCAGAACCACTTCTTCAACGCCTCCTCGGAGTTCTTCGTGGACACGCTGGGCGCGACCGACCCGCTCCAGGGCTCGGGCGACGCCGACGCGGCCAACGCCGCGCTCGAGGCGGCCGGGTACACCACCGGCGACACGCTCATGACGCCCGAGGGCGACCCGGTCAAGCTGAACTTCCGCTACGGCGACGGCGACCTGACCCGCCAGACCACCGGCGAGCTCGTCCAGGCCTACCTGGCCGAGATCGGCATCGACGTGGAGCTCAAGGCCATCCCCGACGGTCAGCTCGGCTCGGTCCTCTCCGAGGCCGACTTCGACCTGGCGATCTACGGCTGGTCGGGCACGCCCGCGTTCACCACCGCGCCGCAGCAGTACTTCGGCTCGGACTCGTCCTCGAACTTCGGCAGCTACACGCTCGACGGGCTCGACGAGGCCATCGCGAAGGTCCGCTCGACCACCGACATCGCCGAGTCGGCGCAGTTCGCCAACGAGGTCGACGCCATGGTCATGCCCGCCGCGTTCACCCTGCCGCTCCTCGACGAGCCGCAGTCCACGCTCTACAACAACGGGACCCTGACCGGGATCGTCGCCAACGGCAACAGCCAGGCCGGTCCGCTGTGGAACGTCCGCGACTGGAAGCCCGCATAAGCGGCCCGTGAGCGCGCGAATGCGGGGGCGGCCCGGACGGGCCGCCCCCGCATTCCATATCGACCAGGTAACAATGATCCGCCAAATTCGCACCGAGACGTTCCCTTAGACACCCCTTCATGGCACTGTGTGACGCAACACTGCCGAGGCGGTCACCCGACCCCCACCGCGATCCCGGCGCAGCGACGGCGCCGCCCCGGGGCCCCAACGGGCGACTTCGCACCTCGGCCGATCCTATGGAGGAGACACATCAATGGCTCTGACTCGTAGAGCATTCGGCGGCCTGACCATCGGCGGTTCGTCCGCGCTCATGCTGGCCGCGTGCAGCAGCGGCGACGACGGCGGCGACACCGAAGCGAGCGGCGAACTCGTCTGGGCGGTCTCGTCCCCGTGGGAGGCCTGGAACTCGACCACCAGCACCGGCAACAACTCCGTCGGCAACCAGGCGATGGTGCCGATGAACCCGCGCGGCCGGGTCGGCTACGAATTCGACCCCGAAGGCAACGTCTTCTACGACGACGCCCTCTTCGAAGGCGAGCCCGAGCTCATCAGCGAAGCGCCGATGCAGGTGCAGTTGACGCTCAAGGAGAACGCCCAGTGGTCGGACGGCAAGCCCGTCCGCGTCGAGGACTTCATCTTCTACTGGTACTGCCTCTCGGGCAACCCCGAGTTCGCCAACCAGGAGAAGGCCATCCCGGCCTCCACCGCGTGGGGCGAGACCGTCGAGAGCATCGAGGCGGGCGAGGGCAACACCGTCGTCATCACCTACATCGAGGGCAAGACCGACCCCGAGTGGCCCTTCACCGGCGGCGTCTACCTGCCCAGCCACTTCGCCGAGGAGAACGGCTTCGAGAACTGGCAGTCCGACCCCGAGGTCATGGGCGACGCCATCGCCTGGTTCAACGAGAACCTGTGGACGGTCGTCACCGGCCCGTACAAGCCCGTCGACTCCAAGCTCGGCGAGTTCATCATCTACGAGCCCAACGAGAACTACCAGGGCTCGACCAAGCCGCTCTTCTCCAAGCTCACCATCAAGCCCGTCACCGGGCTCGAGGCCGAGGTCACCGAGCTGCGCCAGGGCACCATCGCCGGCTGCTGGCCCAGCGACTTCAGCCTTGAAGAGCTCCAGAAGCTCGACGAGAACCCCGAAGAGTGGAAGTACGAGACCTACGCGGGCGCGACCTGGTCGCACATCGACATCAACGTCGGCAACTCGTTCCTCAAGGACGTGGCCCTGCGCCGGGCCGTGTTCACCATCATCGACATCGAGGAGCTCAACGCCCGCGTCTTCCCCGGCACCGAGATCCCCTGGCTCGGCAACCACTTCTTCACCGAGGCCAGCGGCTACTACGAGGACTACACGACCCCGGCCAACTACGGCAAGGGCGACGTCGACGCGGCCAAGGCGCACCTGAGCGACGCCGGCTACACGTGGGACGGCGACGAGAAGCTCATCAGCCCCGACGGCACGCCGGTGGCCTTCAACTTCCGCTTCGCCACCGCCAACGAGATCCGCAAGCTCACCGGCGAGATCCTCCAGGCGCAGTTCGAGCCCCTCGGCATCGACCTGGAGCTCAAGGGCTTCGCCGACGACGACTTCGCCGGGACGCTCTCCAGCAGCGACTTCGACATCATCGTCTTCTCGTGGGTCGGCAGCCCGGCCTTCACCGGCGGCCCGAGCCAGTTCTTCTCCACGTCCTCGTCCTCCAACTACGGCGGCTACGACGACCCGGTCATCAACGAACTGCTCCCGCAGATCACCGCCACCTTCGACCTCGACGAGGCCGCCGACCTGGCCAACCAGGTCAGCGCGCAGGTGATCGACCAGGCGTACACCCTGCCGCTGTACTCCAGCCCGCTCTCGATCATCTGGAACGCCGCGCTCGTCGAGGGCCCCGGCGTCAACCCGGCCAGCCAGGCCGGACCGCTGTGGAACCTCCGCGAGTGGAAGAAGCCCTAAGGCTCAGGTCCGCATTCCGCTGATTTCGGCGGAATGCGGGTCTGGCCGGAACGGTCCGGAATCCGCGGGAATCGACGTAGTCGGTACGCGACGGTCCGTCCCGATAATTCACTGAATTCCCCCGTGGGGCCGATGCCACATCGGCCCCACGGGCCATTGGGGCCACAGGTCCGCAGGCGCAAAGTCACGAATGCATCACGAATAAACTCCAGTTGGGCCCGTGACCGTGTCAATCCCCTCACCGCTGTGCCAGTGTTTGTCACAACACCGCCGAGGGCGGTAAAGCCTTCCCTTTAAACCTGTTCACCCGGACGCGAGGCATCGGCGCCTTCGCGGCCTCGCGAAGGCCCCTCGGCATCGATATCTGGAGGAGAACACAACATGGCTCTGACCCGTAGAGCTCTCGGCGGCCTGACCATCGGCGGCTCGTCCGCATTCATGCTCGCCGCTTGCGGCGGCAACGACGACAACGGCGGCTCCGGCGGTGCCAAGGAACTGACCTGGGCGATCTCCTCCGCGTGGGAGTCCTGGAACGAGAACACCCTGGCCGGCAACAACTCGTACGGCCACCAGGCGATGTACCCGATGCGCCTCGGCGTCGACGGCAGCACCTCGGGCGACTGGGACGAGAACTCCACCTTCACCCTGAACGACGCCGTCTTCGCCGACGCGCAGGTCATCAGCGAGGCCCCGCTCCAGGTCGAGTACACCCTGAACGAGAACGCCCAGTGGTCCGACGGCGAGCCCGTGCGCCTGGAGGACTTCATCTTCCAGTGGTACGGCATCTCCGGCAACGAGGAGCACGCGAACCAGGAGCAGGCACTCCCGTCCTCCACCACCTGGGGCGCGGCCGTCGAGTCGATCGAGCTGACCGAGGCCGGCACCATCGTCTACACCTTCGTCGAGGGCTACCTCGACCCCGAGTGGATCTACAGCCCCACCCTGTACCTGCCCTCGCACGTCGCCGAGGCCGAGGGCTTCGCCGACTGGCAGACCGACCCGGCCGTCATGGGCAACGCCATCGAGTGGTTCGGCCAGAACCTCTCCGACGTCGTCCTCGGCCCGTGGAAGCCCGTCGACCACAAGCTCGGCGAGTTCGTGATCTACGAGATCAACGAGAACTACCAGGGCTCGGTCAAGCCGACCATCGAGAAGCTCACCCTCCGGGTCGTCGAGGGCACCGAGTCCATCGTCACCGAGCTGCGCCAGGGCACCATCGCCGGCGCGTGGCCGAGCGCCTTCGTGCAGGAGGAGTTCGACAAGGCCGCCGAGGACCCGAACCTCGCGCAGGAGGTCTACGAGGGCGGCGTGTGGATCCACGTCGACACCAACCTCAACACCCCCGCGCTCCAGGACGTGGCCCTTCGCCAGGCGATCTTCACCGCCATCAACGTCGAGGACTCGATCGCCCGCATCTTCCCGGGCACCGACGTCACCCGCCGCCTGAACCACTTCTTCGGCGTCAACAGCCCGCACTTCGTCGACTACCTCACCGAGACCGGCCAGGGCTCGGGCGACATCGACGCGGCCAAGGCCATCCTCACCGACGCCGGCTACACGGGCGCCGAAGAGGGCGAGACCCTGACCGACCCGTCGGGCAACCCGGTCAAGCTGACCATCCGCTTCGGCGACGGCGACGCGGCCCGCACCACTATCTCGGAGCTGGCCCAGGCCCAGTTCGCCCTGTTCGGACTCGAGCTTGAGCTCAAGGCCATCCCCGACGGCGCCCTCGGCACCGTCCTCTCCGAGGGCGACTTCGACCTGGTCGTCTTCGGCTGGTCCGGCAGCCCGAGCTTCGTCTCCGGCCCCGGCCAGTACTTCCAGACCGGCGTCAACTACGGCAACTACTCCTTCGAGGACATCGACGCCGGGATCGCCAAGGTCACCAGCACCACCGACGTCGACGAGTCGGCCGGGTTCGCCAACGAGGTCGAGGCCCTCGCGGTCCCGCTCGCGCTGACCCTCCCGTTCTACGACGAGCCCCAGGGCATCATCTGGAACGAGACCCTCGTCGAGGGCCCGGTCGCCAACGGCAACACGCAGGCCGGCCCGCTGTTCAACGTGGACGAGTGGAAGACCCTGTAAAGGCTCGATGAGCCGAGCGGCGGGGCCCTCGGGCCCCGCCGCTTCAGTGTTCTCCGGGGGTCGGTTACGGCGCGATGGCGTCGCCGTGACGGCACGGAGCGCACCGCCCCACCTTCCCCTCACGCCCCTCGGCAGCCGCAGCGTCGCGGCGGAGATTCCGGCGGCCGCCGGAGCCGGCCCAGCGCCGGCACGCGGCCTCGACGGCGAGGTTTTCCCTGGCAGACACCGAATTTTCCATCCTTCGGAGTTATTCAGGGAATGAACATCACGGGAACGTAACGAACGAAGCTCATCTCTGGTTCGGTCATTCGAAACCCGAGGTTCCCGTGGAAGGCTGTACCTCGCGTCACCCGACCGCCCGCTCAGGCGGTGCCCCCGGGCCCGACCGGCCCTTCGGCCGCGTCCGGATCCGAGCACCCGCCCAAGCCCCGGCTCGGCAGGACACCGCCCCCAGCAAGGTGCCCCGCCCGCCGGCGGTCCAGCGGCGCAAACCCACGAGAGGAACCATGAAGCGACACCACATGGCGGCCGTCGCCGCCTTCGCTTGCACCACCTTGGCGCTCGCCGGCTGCGGACAGGGCGACGTCCAGTCGTCCGGCCTGTCGGACTGCCTCACCGACCCCGCCGGCTGCAACGCCGGCGAGCGGATCGAAGGCGGCGAGATCACCTGGGCCCTCGACGGCTCCTGGTCCGCATGGAACCAGAACACCGCCGACGGCAACAACGCGTACGTCAGCACCGCCCTCGTGGGCATGTGGCCCTACATCGGCCAGTTCGACCCCGACGGCGCCTTCATCGTCAACGAGGGCATTTTCGCCGCCGACCCCGTGCTCATCAAGGAGAACCCCGTCACCGTCGAGTACGCCCTCAAACCCGACGCGAACTGGGGCGACGGCACCAAGGTCACGGTCGACGACTTCATCTACAACTGGTACGCCCGCTCGGGGAACCAGGACCTGTGCAAGGGCTGCACCCCCGCCACCACCACCTACGGCTCGCAGGTCGCCTCCATCACCGGCGAGGGCTCCAAGGTCACCGTGACCTACGTGGACGGCTACTACTCGGCCGAGTGGATGTACGAGGAAGTCCTCTCCGAGCCCGCCCACGTGGCCGAGGCCGCGGGCTTCGACTGGAAGAACGACCCCGAGCAGATGAAGGACGCCGAGGACTACTTCTCCGAGACCGTCCCCACCTGGTCCACCGGCCCCTTCAAGATCGACCAGGCCGTCGCCGGCGACTTCGTGCAGTACGTCCCCAACGAGGACTGGGCCGGCGACACCAAGGTCACCCTCGAGAAGGTCACCTTCAAGGTCTTCGACGGCCTCGACAACATCGTCACCGCCCTGCGCAACGGCGAGATCGACGGCGCCTCCCCGGCGGCGGTCACCTCCGAGTCGATCACGCAGCTCGAAGGCACCGCCGACGTGTCCTACGCGATCGCGGGCGGACCCAACTGGGAGCACGTCGACATCAACACCCGGCACGCGCCGCTGGACGACAAGGTCCTGCGCCAGGCGATCCTCACCGCCATCGACGTCGAGAACATCATCGCGCGCACCTACGCCTACGTGCAGTCGGACATCCAGCGCAAGAACAGCCACCTGTTCCGCAACGGCTCGGAGTACTTCACCGACTACCTCTCGGCCACCGGCCAGGGCTCGGGCGACATCGAGATGGCCCGCAGCATCCTGGTGAACGCCGGCTACGAGTGGGACGAGTCCGACCAGCTGTTCACCCCCGAGGGCGAACCGGTCGAGCTCGACTTCCGCTACTCGGCCTCCAAGGAGTCCCGCCAGGTCACCGCCGAACTCGCGCAGGCGAACCTCGCCGGCCTCGGCATCGACATCGACATCCGGGCGATCCCCGACGCCGACCTCGGCACCGTCCTCGCCGAAGGCGACTTCGACCTCATCGCCTACGGCTGGAGCTCGGACCCGCTGTTCGTCAGCTCGGCCTCCCAGTACTGGAACTCCGAGTCCCAGTCGAACTACGGCGGCCTCAAGGACCCCGAGCTCGACGACCTCATCGCGCAGATCAGCGGCACCCTCGACTACGACGAGGCCGCCGAGCGCGCCAACGCCGCCGTCAAGCACGTCATCGGCGACGCCTACGTACTGCCTATCGTGGACACACCGGTCGCGGTGATGGTCTCCGATAGGTTGGTCAACGTCCGCGACAATTGGGCTTCGCAACAGCGCGCGACGTACAACCTCGCGGAATGGGGGGTCAGCGGTGAATGACGGCCGCTCGGCCGCCCGCCCGCCGCGACGGCCGCGCGGGGCAGCAGGCGCCCCGCACCCGGCCCGCGGGCGGCGGAATGGGGAGTGGAGTGATTTCAGAAGAGTGCCAGGGGCTCACCGACCAGGCCGCAGAATGGGGAGTCAGTGAGCCGTAGGAGACGCCGCGCAGCAGCGCGGCCGGACCGGTCGGCAGGCGAACCGGTCCACAGCAGAGAAACCGTTAACGAGGCATTATGGTTGTATTCATAATCCGGCGCACCCTGATGATGATCCCGGTGCTGCTGGGGGCCACCATCTTGTGTTTTGTCCTGGTCGACGTCGCGAACGACCCCGTCCAGGACAGGATCTTCGAGATTCAGCAGTCCACCGGCGAGCCGGTGCCCCAGTCGACCATCGACGCCCTCGAGTCGGCGTGGTACTACGACCGGTCGGTCCCCGAGCGATATTGGATCTGGCTCACCGGCATCGGTGAGACCAACGACGACATCGGCCTGATCCAAGGCAAGTGGGGCCCCTCCATCGAGGGCACCGCGATGAACATCGGCGACGAGATCTCCGCCCGCTTCTGGATCACGCTCCGGCTGGTCCTGTTCGCCACGCTCGCCTCCATCGGCATCGCCATTCTCTCCGGTGTCGTCAGCGCCGTCAAACAGTATTCGAAGACCGACTACACGCTGACCTTCCTCGGCTTCCTGTTCCTGGCGATGCCCATCTTCTGGCTCGGCCAGCTGTTCAAGGAGGGGGCCGTCCAGCTCAACAAGCTGCTGGGGACCAACCTGTTCCAGACCTACGGCTCGGGCACGACCGGCTTCAGAGGGAACGGGTGGGAAGTCTTCGTCGACGCCCTGCCCTACCTGATCGTGCCCTCCCTGGTGCTCATGCTCGGCAGCTACGCCGCGATCTCGCGGTACCAGCGGGCCAGCATGCTGGAGGTCATGAACTCCGACTACGTGCGACTGGCCCGCGCCAAGGGCGTGCGCAACGGCACCGTCATGCGCCGCCACGCGCTGCGGACGGCGCTCATCCCGGTCGCGACCTTCGCGCCGCTGGCGCTCTCGGGCGCCATGGGCGGCGCCATCGTCACCGAGCGCATCTTCGGCTGGCGCGGACTCGGCGTCTACTCGCTCGACGCGATCAACTCCGGCGACACCTTCGCCGTCATGGCCTACCTGCTCATCTCCGGCGTCGTCGTCCTGATCGGCGTGCTGATCTCCGACATCCTGTACGGCGTGCTCGACCCGAGGATCCGCTATGAGTAACCCCGTTCCCGCGCTCGACGCGGAAGCCATCAACACCAAGGAACGCGGCCAGTGGGAGATGGTGGCCCGCCGGTTCTTCCGCCACCGCGCGGCCGTCATCAGCCTCGTCTTCTTCGTGATCATCGTGGCGTTCGCCTACCTCGGGCCGTTCGTGTGGAAGTGGGACTACAAGATCCACTCGGAGATCCCCTCGTGGGCCTCGCCGAGCCTCGACCACCCCTTCGGCACCGACAAGGCCGGGCGCGACATGCTCGGCGCGATGATGCAGGCGACCAAGCAGTCGCTCAACGTCGCCCTGACCGTGGCCATCGGGTCGACCGTCATCGGCGCGCTCTACGGCGCCGTCGCCGGCTTCTACCGCGGCTGGGTCGACGCGGTGCTCATGCGCATCCTCGACGTGATGTTCGTGATCCCGTTCCTGGTCATCACCGGTGCGCTCGCCGGCGCGATCGACTCCAGCGTCCGCTGGTACCACATGGCGATCATCCTGGCCGTGTTCGGCTGGACCTCGATCGCCCGCGCCGTGCGCGCCGAGGTGCTCAGCCTTCGCGAGAAGGAGTTCATCGAGGCCGCGCGCTCGGCCGGGGGCTCGGACTGGCACATCATCGTCAAGCACCTCATCCCGAACACGATGAGCGTCATCATCGTGTCGGTGACCCTCCAGATCGCGTTCGCGATCCTGTCCGAGACGACCCTGTCGTTCCTCGGGCTGGGCATCCAGAGCCCCGACACCTCGCTGGGCCTGCTCATCCAGGCCGCGGGCGCGTCGGCGTTCAACTCGCACTGGTACTTGTTCTACATCCCGGGTCTCATGATCATCCTGATCGCGCTCACCATCAACTTCATCGGTGACGGCCTGCGCGACGCGATGGACCCGCGACAGACGATGGTGAGGCGATAGCGATGTCGAACATCTCAGTCACCACGGGGAACGGCGCGAGCCGGGCCGTCGGCGCCAGAGGCGACGTCGTCCTCAAGGTCGACGACCTGAACGTGGCGTTCCCGTCCGAGGACGGCCTCGTCCACGCCGTGCGCGGCGTCTCCTACGAGCTGCGCCGGGGCCAGAGCCTCGGCATCGTCGGCGAGTCGGGCTCGGGCAAGTCGGTCACCTCGATGGCGATCATGGGCCTGCTGCCCAAGAGCGCGCAGATCACCGGATCGGCGAAGCTGGAGGGCGAGGAGCTCCTCGGCCTCGGCGACGCCGAACTCTCGCGCATCCGCGGCAAGAAGATCTCCATGATCTTCCAGGACCCGCTGACCAGCCTCAACCCGGTCTACACGGTCGGCTTCCAGCTGTCCGAGGCGATCCGCACGCACTACCGGGACGTGAACAAGGCCGAGGCGCGCAAGCGCTGCATCGACCTGCTCGACTCGGTCGGCATCCCGAACCCGCAGCAGCGGGTCGACGCCTACCCGCACGAGCTCTCCGGCGGTATGCGCCAGCGCGTGGTCATCGCCATCGCCATGGCGAACAACCCGGACGTGATCATCGCCGACGAGCCCACCACGGCCCTCGACGTGACCGTCCAGGCCCAGGTGCTCGAAGCGCTGGAGAAGGCCCGCGAAGAGGTCAACGCCGCGCTCATCCTCATCACCCACGACCTGGGCGTCATCGCCGGTCACACCGACGAGGTCCTGGTCATGTACGCCGGGCGCCCCGTCGAAGAGGGCAGTGTGGACGAGATCTTCTACGAGCCGCGGATGCCCTACACGCTGGGCCTGATCGGCTCGCTCCCGCGCATGGACGAGGACCGGGGCCACCGCCTCACCCCCGTCCACGGGACGCCGCCCTCGATGCTGAACATGCCGCCGGGCTGCCCGTTCCGGCCGCGCTGCCCGATGCATCAGGACATCTGCGCCGAGGTGGAGCCCGAGCTGCTGCCGATCAACGGGACCGGTCACGTGGCGGCCTGCCACTTCTCGGACCAGCTCGTGGACAAGGCGCCCGACGACGTGTTCGCCGCGGTGGCCACGGACCTGGCCGTAGAGGCGGAAGTCGAGGCCGCAGAGGCCGAGGCCGCCGCGATCGCCGAGGAGGAGGACAAGTGAACGCCATGCTCGACACTCCGCAGAACGCGGCCGCGCCCGTCATCGCCGGGAAGGACCTCGTCAAGGAGTTCCCCGTCCGCTCCAAGGGGATCCTGCGCCGCAAGGTGGGCGCGGTCCACGCCGTCTCCGGGGTGAGCCTGGAGATCGGCCAGACCGAGACGCTGGCCCTGGTGGGCGAGTCCGGTTGCGGCAAGTCGACGACCGCGCGCCTGCTGATGAACCTCATTCCGCCGACCGCCGGCGAGGTGATCTACGAGGGCAAGGACCTGACGAAGCTCTCGCGCAACCAGATGCGTCCGGTGCGCCGGGACATCCAGTTGGTGTTCCAGGACCCGATGGCCTCGCTGGACCCGCGCATGACGGTCTTCGAGATCATCGCCGAGCCTCTGCGGGTGCACGGCCTGTTCAAGAACGGCGGTCGCGACCGGGTGAACAGCCTGATCGAGATCGTGGGCCTGAACCCCGAGCACCGCAACCGGTACCCGCACGAGTTCTCGGGCGGGCAGCGCCAGCGCATCGGCATCGCCCGGGCGCTCGCGCTCCAGCCGCGGGTGCTCATGCTCGACGAGCCGGTGTCGGCCCTGGACGTGTCGATCCAGGCGGGCGTGATCAACCTCCTGGAGGACCTCCAGGACGAGCTCGGGCTGTCCTACCTGTTCGTGTCCCACGACCTTTCTGTGGTGCGCCACATCGCGGACAAGGTGGCGGTCATGTACCTGGGCAAGATCGTGGAGGAGGGGACCACCGACCAGCTCTTCGCCGGTCCGGCCCACCCGTACACGCAGGCGCTCATGTCGGCGATCCCGCTGCCGGACCCGCGCAAGGAGCGGACCCGGGAGCGGATCGTGCTCCTGGGCGACGTGCCGAGCCCGTCGAACCCGCCTTCGGGCTGCCGTTTCCGGACCCGGTGCCCGCTGTTCAAGGAGCTGTCGGAGGCCGACCAGTCGAAGTGCATCGACATCGAGCCGCTCCTGCGGTCCGACCACGCGGGCCTGACCCGCGCGGCCTGCCACTTCGCCAAGCCCAAGCAGCTCGTCTGATCCGGTGAAGCCTTTCGGGGCCGCCGCACCGATCCCCACCGGGACCGGAGCGGCGGCCCCGCGGTCTTCCCAGGTGTCGGAAGCGGTTTGCGGCCTCGCCCGCGGCGGTGCGAGACTGCGGTCATGACTGCACCTCCTCCTCCGTACGAACTGCAAGTGAACGCCCTCCTCGCCGAGTTCGGCGACCGGTGGGAGACGCCCGAGGCGATCGGCCGGGTCCGGGAAGGGCTCATCGCGAGGATGCCGGGCTGGCGGATTCCGGCCGCCTACGGGATCGGCACCGCGGACGCTTCGGACGGGTTCACGTTCGCCAAGACCAATGTCGGCGAGCACCCGCTTCCGGCGGCCGTGATGTCGACCGTGCTCGGCCACAAGGGCGGGACGGCCTCGTACCAGCTGCACCGCTGGACTCTGGCGCAGGCCATCCGCCTGCTCGAACCGGCCGAGGTCTGCACCGACTACCAGCACCCGAACCTGTGGGCGTGGCGGCCGATGCTCCAGGAGCTCATCGACGGCGCGACCGTCTACGCGGTGTTCCTGGGGGACCTCGCCGACGAGTCCGATGACCCGGGCGTGGCCGAACTGCGGAAGATCGCCACGCAGGCTTGAGCGAAGCGGCCGGGATGCCCAGTGGGGCGTCCCGGCCGCTCTCTAGTGCACGTTGTAGCGGTTGAGGCAGCCGGTGTGCGCGTACCCGGCTTGGTCGCCCCAGACCGCCCAGATCCAGACCTGCGAGTCATAGGTGCAGGTCCGGTGGTTCCCTCCGACGACGAACGGGACGCACTCGGTGCTGACCCAGGTATCGGCCGGGATCTCGGCGATCCCATCGGCGTTCGCGGACGGCAGGGTCCGGAGCACGGTCGTCCGGCTGAACGTGGCATCGCAGACCACGCTCTCCGGGTTCGCCTCGCCTGGACCGGCCGTCGCGGGAGCCGCCCAGGCCGCCCCGATCGCCAGGACCAGCGCCGCGCTGGAAACGATTCGTCGCATGTGACCTCCTCGTACTGTGACGACGATGCCGCCCCATGCTCGCAGCGGTGCCGTATCGACGTGGCGAAACGGCGGCCGTGTCGGATTCGCGATAGCGGAGCGCCGGTTCGCGGCGGAGGGACCCACGGTCAAAGAAGCGGCGACAAGGGGTGAGGTCTCGGGGCGGTCCTGGAGTTTGGCCGAAAGGGCCGATTCGGTCAGCCTTAAAGCGGCAGCGATGGAAGGGATTCGGGAACCTGACGCTTCGGGCTCCCGCTCAATCCTCGGTCGCTCTTACTGAAGGCAGCGACAAGGGGTTGGGTCCGGGGCGGGCTTTGCCTGTGGCATAGGGGATTCCAGGGCTCCGCCAAGCAAGAAACCGGCGGTGGACATGCTGAGGGGCCCGATCCCTCTCGGGAATCGGGCTTGCGCGGCCTCGATGGTGCGCTTCCCCTCAGCAGTCGCCCGCTGAGGCAGCCTAAGAACGGAGGAGGTCCGGGGTCTTCGCTGAACAGGACTCGTGGTCCCGATTCGCCTGTGTCGCTTGAAGTCTCAGCTACCGCACTGACCAGGACCCTCTCGGGTTCGCCGGTTCGAGCCGCCTCATCGACCACCTGGAACTTCGCTCGGGCCTTCGCGATCGCCGCGTCCATGCTCTTCTCGGCGTACCAGGTCGCGTAGTCCGTGAGTTCCCGCTTGAACGTGGGGGACCACTCGGCATAGTCGTGCCCGTTGGGCAGGTCCTTCTCTTCTTCCCACTCGGCATCGCTTGCGCCACTGGCGGTGTGCACGATCGAGGCGCGGCCGGGGCCGGTCTTCTCGATGCTCCACTTGCCGGTGTGGATGCGGGAGTGGTGGAAGCGGCACAACAGGATCAGGTTCTCGGCGACCGTAGCCCCGCCGTCCGCCCAGTGCTCCAGGTGGTGCGCCTCGGTCCAGGCGACGGGAGCCCGGCAACCGGACCAGGCGCAGCCTCCGGGTTGTTCCAGTTCCAGCTTGTGGCGCAGGGCCACGTTGGGGAGCCGCTTGGCGCGGCCGAGTTCGATCGCCTCGCCGGTGGAGTAGTCGAAGACCGAGGGGATGACCCCGGCCTCGCAGGCCAGCCGCCGGGCCTTCGACACCGAGACGGGCCGACCGTCGAGCATGGGCAGACGCCCGGTCTTCTCGCCGCGCAGGGTCGCCAGGTCGCAGGTCAGGTTGAGCGTCGCGGTGTGGCCGTGCCGCTTGGGCGCGCGAGGGTCGGTGCCATAGGCCGCCGCCATCTGGTGGAGCGCTTCGGCATTGCGGTTCGCGGCGGGAGGCAGCAGGCCGTCTTCATCGGCGTCCTCTTGGCGAGGAGGGGCCACCGCGGTCTTCAGGGCATTGCTGAGGAGCCTGCCGGTGTCGGCGGTGACGCGGCCGTCCACGTCCCACATGCCGTCGGGCCGCTCGTTGACCTCGAACCAGGCGAGGGACTGCTGGCTCATCTCGTCCAGCAGCGCCTGCCGGTCGAACAGCTCGGCGCAGACCCGGTCGAAGTGCTCGGCGAGTTCCGAACGAAGCGAGTGGACGCAGTACTCCCGGATGAGTTCTTCGGGGGTGGCGCAGTGAACCGAAGGGTCGTAAGGAGATTCGACGGGCTCGGGGTAGGGGACCCGGGAGTACACCGCCAGGCCCTCCCTTTCGAGGCGGCGCATCGCGTAGGCGATGGCGTCGATGCGGGCCGCTCCGGAGAGCGCGGCGGCGGTGAGGCGCTTGAACTTGGGGGCGAGCCGGGCGATCGAGGCCATCTGGCCCGCGCAGGAGGCGTTGAAGTCGAAGCACTCCATGATCCAGCCGCGGATGCCCGAGAAGCCGTCGCAGGCCTTGTGGTGACCGGCCGAAGTGTAGGCGATGACCGCTTCGAGAGTGTGAGCCTCGCGCGCTCGGGACTGGGCCGCAAGGGATTCGATCTGGGAGCGGAGGAAGGCGGCTTCGGCGTCCCGGTCTGATCCGTACTGGTTTTCAGACTTGTCCGACATCCTGCTCACTCCTCTCGGGGTTATCCGGTTTTGCAACCTATTGTTGGTTGCTGGCCTGATAAGTCAATGATGCCAGGGGAATGGGGGGATGGCATCACTCAAACGGGCGTAAGGGGGTTGGGGGAGACGTAAGGGATTTCGGGGCTGAGACGGGCACAACCTGAGGTCGGGTGCGGCGCAGGGTGCTTCAGGCGCCGTTGTCGCTGATCGGAAGGCCTCTAGCGTGATCGGACTGCAAGTCGAAGTGCGGGCCGGGTCGCCACTCGCCTCGTTGTCGCCGCCGATTGAACCTTGTTTCCGACGAAGCCGATTGACGGAATATTGACATCGAAACGTTTCAATGTCATTATCCAATTAGGACAAAACAGATAAAGTCAGTCAACGAGTCCCGATCGGCAGCCTGTCCGGTGCCCGAACACCTCCCTTTAGGAGAGCCGCAACTGTCGGGATACCGACACTTGTGTGTCAAAAGAACTGGTGGGGCCCTCGGGGGAATCTCGGGGGGACCATGTCGGCGTTTTACCCGCTAGCGTGGCACCATACGGGCCCGAGTGGTGGAATCTGGTAGACACAGTCGGCTTAAAACCGGCCGTCGTGAGACTTGCGGGTTCAAATCCCGTCTCGGGCACGGGAACGGGGACAACCTGCTGGCCAATGGGATCGGACGGAGTGGGGCCGTCCGGTCCTCGACTTCCGTTCGGGTGAACCTCGCGGTACCTCGGGCCGGGTCCCCTCAGTCCCACCTTCACCTGCGAACCCGTTCCCGCACAACGTGATCGTTGCGCACCACCGCACCGGTGACGCCGGTTGACCGAGTGACGCAGCCATGCTATCCAGTAGACGAGCGCTGCTACCATCCTGTCGAGCAGGGCGGGGGGAGAACGCCGTTTCGATTCTGCTGCAATACGTTTCAAATCTCTGCCATCGCGGAAGTCGATAGGCCCGTGTCGTGAGGACGGCGATGCCCGAAACAGCTCGGTCAACAACGCAAACCTATCAGTTCTCCCGGACTCCGGGTGTTCCTCAGGGCGAGGAGGCCATCGCGGTCGGGCTCAAGTCCCGACTGATCCGATTGGCGCTGCTGCCCATCGGCGTGGCCGTTTTCGCCGGCGCCGGAATCGCGATCTATCTGGTCGCAGCCGCGGCGGACCAACCGGCATGGATGAGCCCGGTGGTGTTCGGCTCCGCATCGGTCCTGCTGCTGCTCACCGGATTCCTCGCCTTCAGCTCGGCGACCAAGATCGAGTCCGATCTGCGGCGCCGGATCGGCGCCGTGCGAAGGTCTACTGTAGAGACTCACTATAAGGTCTGGCAGATCCTCGACGACCTCCAGCGCGCCACCCCTCCCGACCAGCGCTGGTCGGTGCCGCTGCCCAATCCCGGCGTCAGCGCCCGGAACGTGGACGAGACCATCGCCCTCCTCGCCGCCGAGGCCCGCCACCTGCGGGCCGCCGCCGAGTCCGTCGCCGCCCGCAACGTCCAGGCCGCGCCTGCGCAACCGATCGCTCCTGCGGCGCTCGTGTCGCCGCCTCCGGCCCCGATCGCCGCCGCCGCGAACGCCGCCGACGAACCGGGCGTGGGCATCTTCGTCAACCGGGCCCGGCGGCTCCAGGTCCTCGCGCACCGCGAGATCGTCGAACTCGACTTCCTCGAACGCCAGGTCGAGGACCCCGAACTGCTCAAGGGCCTGTTCTCGGTCGACCACCTGGCGACCAGGGTGCGCCGCCACGCCGAGAACCTCGCGGTGCTCGGCGGCGGCCCCTCGCACCGGCAGTGGTCGCGCCCGGTCAACGTCTACGAGGCGCTGCGCTCCTCGGTCGCCGAGGTCGAGCACTACGCGCGGGTCAAGCTCGCGCGCCCGATCGACGGCACCCTCAAGGGCCACGCGGTCGCCGACTTCATCCACCTGGTCGCCGAGCTGATCGAGAACGCGACGCTGTTCTCGCCGCCGAACTCCCAGGTGCTCATCCGCGTCGAGCACGTCAGCGCCGGCATGGCCGTCGAGGTCGAGGACCGGGGCCTCGGCATGGCCAAGGAGGACCGCGAGTTCTACAACGGGATCCTCTCCACCCCCGCGGAGGTCGATCTCGAAGCGCTGCTCGCGGACGGGCGCATCGGGCTCTATGTGGTGGCGCTGCTGGCCCGGCGCCACAAGTTCGCCGTCCAGTTGCAGTCCAACATCTTCGGCGGCACGCAGGCGGTCGTGGTCGTGCCCGAGGCGGTGCTCGGCGGCGAGCGCAGCGTCAACGAGCCCAAGGAGATCGAGGCCGTCGAGCCGAGCCCGCAACTGCCCTCGGTCCGCTTGGGCGGGACCGAGCAGCACTCCCGACCGCAGCCGGTCGCCGGCCCGCGCACCGGCCCGATCGACGCACCCGCCTACGCCCCGAGGGCGATCGAGCCGGCGCGCCCCAGCGAGCCCGACGACCGGCCCGCGCTCCCCAAGCGCAGCAGGCAGTCCCACCTCGCACCGCAGCTGCGCGACGGGTCGCAGCACGGCGGCGCCGGCTCCGAGTCCGGGCACGATCCCGGCCTCATGCGGGCGTTCCAGCAGGGCCAGCACCGCGCCGGCGACCAAGTTTCGGACAGTTCCGTCACTCCGTACCAAGACGAGGAGGCCTGATGGCAGGCGACGAGGCACCGGATCTCAATTGGCTGCTCGCGGGACTGGTGGAGAAGGTCCCGCACGCGCGCAGCGCCCTCCTGCTGTCGACGGACGGCATCAAGAAGGCGTACTCGGGGCTCGACGCCGACCAGGCCGACCAGCTCTCGGCGATCGCCTCGGGCATGTTCTCGCTGGCGCGCAGCGCCGGGGCGCAGTTCGGCTCGACCCCGGGCGTGCGCCAGGTCGTGGCCGAGCTCGACGACACGATGCTGTTCGTCTCCACCGCCGGTTCCGGTGCGGTGCTCGCGGTCGCGACCGATCGCGAGGCGGACGCGGGCCTGGTCGGCTACGAGATGTCCGTCCTCGTCAAGAGCGTCCGCCCGGCCCTGGAGACGCCGGTGCGCCGCCCCGTGGCGCCCAGCGGCGCGGTCGCCAGCGGTGACGCGGCGCTCTGATGGGCGACTCCGCGGACAGGCCGCTGCTCGACGACGAGGCGGGCCCGCTCGTCCGCCCGTACATGGCCAGCGGCGGGCGGACCGCGCCGAGCGCCGCGCTCGACCTGCTGACCCTGGTCTGGGCGACCGGCCGGCTGGGGCCCACGCAGTTGGAGGCCGAACTCGGCGAGGTGCTGCTGCTGTGCCGGGAGCCGATCTCGGTGGCCGACGTCGCCGCCCACATGCGGCTGCCGGCGATGGTCGTCAAGGTCCTGCTGTCCGACCTCATCGAACTCGGCGCGGTCGGGCTCCTCTCGCCCGACCCCGCCGTCGACACCACCGACCGATCCGTATTGGAGGCACTCCTCAATGGCCTACAACGGCGACTGTGACCCCGCCGCCCGCGCCGGGCCGGCGCGCACCGCGATCAAGCTGCTCGTGGCCGGCGGGTTCGGGGCCGGGAAGACGACCTTCGTCGCGTCGGTGTCGGAGATCGAGCCGCTGACGACCGAGGAGACCATCACCGCCGCCTCGGTCGGCACCGACGACCTCACCGGCGTGGGGGACAAGCGGACCACCACGGTCGCGCTCGACTTCGGGCGGCTGACGCTGGACGAGCGGCACATCCTGTACCTGTTCGGCACCCCCGGGCAGGACCGGTTCTGGTTCATGTGGAACGAGCTGTCGGAAGGGGCCTACGGCGCGGTGGTCCTGGCCGACACCCGGCGCCTGGAGGACTGCTTCCCGTCGCTGGACTTCTTCGAGCGGCGGGGGACGCCGTTCATCGTGGCGGTCAACGAGTTCGACGGCGCGCACCGGTACGCGCCCGAGGAGGTCCGGTCGGCGCTCGACCTCGACCCGGGTGTGCCGGTGGTCCTGTGCGACGCGCGCGACACCCGTTCGGCCACGTCCGCGCTGGTCACGCTGACGCAGCATCTGATCTCGGCCGCGTCGGCGGCCGTCTAGTTAGGAGAGACGCATGTCCGATCTGGAGAACGAGTTCCGCCTCACGGTGACCCCGGAGGACCCCGACGGCTCCAAGCGGGCCGCCCGGCTCGCGAAGCTCGGCGCGGTGGCGCAGGCCGATCCGGAGTACGACGACGTGGCCCGGCAGATCCTCACGCTGACCGGCGCGACCTGGGCGGGGGTGAACTTCGTGGGCGAGCACCAGCACCAGTTCTTCCCGGGCATCGCCGGGCCGGGAACGCAGTCGGTCGACGGGGCCGACCCCGAGATCGGGCGCGAGATGCCCGGCGACCACGGCTACTGCGTGTACGTGGTGGCGCGCGAGAAGGCCATGGCGCTCAACAACGTCATGGACTACGCGCGGTTCGCGGGCAACCCGGTGGTGGACGCGCTCGGCATCCGCGCGTACATCGGCGCGCCGCTGGTGGACGAGGAGGGCGCGACCATCGGCACCGTCTGGGCCATCGACGACAAGACCCACCAGTGGGGGACGGTCGACGTGGACGCCATGAAGGAGGTCGCGGCGAAGGTCATGGGCCGCATCCGCGAGAAGGCCGCGGCGGGAGCCTGACCGACCGGGGCGTCCCCTCACGCCCTGAAGCGAGCACGGCATCGACTGCCCTGCAACGACATCGGGGGAGGCGGCGCACCGCCTCCCCCGAACCGTTGTCCGGTCTTCGTGAAGACGTTATGCTGCGTTGATTCGTGTGCAATCGTCCCATGATCGGCTCTAGGGGTTCCCATACCGCCCCTAGGCGCAGCGGCCCGGCCCGCGCCCGATCCATCGACCCCAACGGAGAATCATGCTCAGCATCAGAGGCAAGCGACCGGTCGTGGCCGCCCTCGGCGCGGTGGCGCTCGCGGCGACCACGATCGCCGTCGGCGCCTGGTCCGGCCACGGCGGCCACTGGGGCCCCGGCGGGCCCGGAGGCCACGGCGGCCACCACGGCAAGCAGGTCGAGCTGCAACTGCTCGCCATCAACGACTTCCACGGCAACCTCGAGGCCGACTCCAGCCTCACCTACCCCGGCTTCGAGGAGCCCGTCGGCGGCGCCGAGTACCTCGCCACCCACCTCGCCCAGGCCCGCGAAGGCGAGAAGTACAGCACCACCGTCGCCGCCGGGGACCTCATCGGCGCCAGCCCCTTCCTCTCGGCGGTCTTCGACGACGAGCCGACCATCGAGTCGCTCAACGCCATGGGCGTCGAGGTCTCCTCGGTCGGCAACCACGAGTTCGACGACGGCTTCGAGGAACTCCAGCGCATCATCGACGGCGACGAGCACTTCGACGGCGCCGACTTCCCCTACCTCGGCGCGAACGTCGTCGACGAGGCGACCGGCGAGCCCGTCCTCGACCCGTACTGGGTCAAGCAGTTCAAAGGCGGCGTCAAGGTCGGCTTCATCGGCATGACCCTCGAAGGCACCGGCGACATCGTCTCCAAGGCCGGCATCGAGGGCCTCGAGTTCCGCGACGAGGTCGAGACCGCGAACAAGTACGCCAAGGAGCTCAAGCGCAAGGGCGTCAACGCCATCGTCGTGCTCCTCCACGAAGGCGGCGTGCCCGTCGCCGAGGACACCGGCCACGACTGCGAGTCCCTCGACGGCACCGGCACCGGCATGTCCGGGCCCATCGTCGACATCGCCGAGACCACGAGCCCGCTCGTGGACATCATCATCACCGGCCACACCCACAACGAGTACGTCTGCTCGGTGCCCGACCCGGCCGGCAACCCGCGCATGATCACCTCCGCCTCCTCCTACGGCAAGGTCTTCACCGAGATCGACGCGACCTACGACAAGCGCACCAAGGACATCGTGCGCTCCAAGGTCTCCGGCTCCAACACCGTCGTCACCCGCGACGTCGAGGCCGACCCCGCGCAGACGGCGATCCTCGACGAGTACGGGCCGCTCGCCGAAGAGGCCGGCAGCCGCGTCGTCGGCTACATCGCCGAGGACATCACCCGCGGCGCCACCCGCGCCGAGGAGTTCCCGCTCGGCAGCCTCATCGCCGACGCCCAGTGGTGGAGCACCGCCGCAGAGGACGCCGGCGGCGCCGACTTCGCCCTCATGAACCCCGGCGGCGTCCGAGCCGACCTCCTCTACGACCAGGGCACCCCCGGCGAGGCGACCTACGCCGAGGTGTTCACCGTGCAGCCCTTCGCGAACTACGTCGTCACCGTCGACCTCACCGGCGCCCAGATCCTCGAAGCGCTCCAGCAGCAGCTGCCCAGCGCCGACCGCGACACCACCCTGGTGCTCCAGGTCTCCGAGGGCTTCACGTACACGTGGGACACGACGCTGACCGGCACCGACCAGATCGTCGCCGACTCCCTGGCGCTCAACGGGGAGCCGATCGAGGCCGAGGAGACCTACCGGGTCACCATCAACTCCTTCCTCGCCGACGGCGGCGACTCCTTCTACGTCTTCGCCGAAGGCGAGAACCGCCTCTTCGGAGCCCTCGACGTGGACGCGTTCGAGGACTACCTCGCCGAGTTCGGCACCGAGGCCGACCCGATCGGCGCGCCCGAACTCGGGCGCGTCACCGTCATCGGCTGACCTTCTTCAGAAAACTCTGAACAGCGGCGGAGCAGGGAATGCTCCGCCGCTGTGTCGTGTTCGGTGCATTGACCGGATAGGGTTGGAGTCACCCTTGAACCTTCAACGGAGGACCGCAGGTCATGGCAATGCAGAGCAGAAACTCATCCCTTCGGCACATGGTGAAGACCCAGTACAACGAGCAGCACATGGGTGCCGCGTACGGGCCTTACGGACAGATGACGCAGGCCCCGCAGGTCCAGACCATGCGGATCGACGACGTCGTCATCCGCACCGTGGCCCTCGTCGCCGCCACCTTCGTCTCCGCGATCCTCACCTACTCGATGGTCGCGAACGCGTTCACCACCAACGTCCGCGGCGAGGTCGTCATCACCGACCCGTCGGCGGTCAGCACCGCGATGACCCTCGGCGGCGTCGGCATGTTCGTCGGCCTCGGCGTCATCCTCTTCTCGATGTTCAAGCCGATCACGAACCCGATCGTCTGCTTCCTCTACGCGATCGGCCAGGGCCTCATGCTCGGCGGCGTCTCGGCCTTCTTCGAGGTCCGCTGGCCCGGCATCGTCGTCAACGCCCTGGTCGCCACCATCCTCGTGTTCTTCGGGATGCTCGCGCTCTACAAGTTCCGCATCCTCAAGAACTCCCCGGTGTTCACCAAGGTCATGGTCGGCGCCGGCTTCGGCATCTTCGGCCTCATCATGGTCAACTTCATCGGCAGCCTCGTCGGCTTCGACCTCGGCCTGTTCGCCTCGGACGGCAACGCCAACGCCCTCCAGTGGATCATCGCCATCGGCATCACCCTGTGGGCCGCGTTCTCGTTCATCCTCGACTTCGACATGATCGAGTACTCCGCCAACAACGGCGCCCCCAAGAAGTACGCCTGGGCCGGGGCCTTCGGCCTCACCGCCGGGCTCATCTTCCTGTACTGGAACCTGCTGCGCCTCCTCAGCTACTTCCAGAGCAACTAGCCGGTTGAGCACCGAACTGGAGCGGGCGATCGGGCGCGTCGTCGAAGGCACGCGCCACTGGTCGCCCGCTCGCTGGTCCCCGCTGGCCCCGGCGATGCACGCCCTCGTCCAGGCCCTCGCCGACATCACGGCCGACGCCGAAGGCCGGCCCCGGCGCCCCGTCCCGCGCCTGAGCGGCGACATGCACCTGCCCGACCAGCTCCAGGTGATCGGCCTCGACCTCCTCGACGTCGAACCCGAACTCACCGAACCCCAGCGCCGCGACGTCGACGAGGCGATCCAGACCGCCCGCGCCGCCCTGTTCTAGGCCCCCGCTACGACCAGTCGGTCGAGAGCCGCGCCGAGTCGTCCAAGGCCTCCACCAGGTTGTCCGCCTCCCAGCGCAGCACGTTGCGCCGCGTGCGCGTCGCCCGGTCCTCGATCGCCGCCAGCCGCAGGTCCAAGCGGTGCACCGCCTGCGTCAGATCCACTCCGCTCGGCGCGGCCGTGCCCCGCGCCCGCGCCGCCAACCGCATGTACGCCGCGTCCACCGCGTCCGCGAACGCGTCCACCCCGTCCAGGCCGACGCCCTCCTCATCGCGCCCCAGCGTCGCGTTCACCGCCACCAGCGCCCGGCCCGCCCGCGACAGCGCCGCCTCCACGCCCAGCACGTCCGCCGACAACGGCCCCGGCCCCGCCACCGGCTCGGCCGCGGCCTGATCGGCCGAACTGTTCAACGCCGCCCGCCGCGCCCGGATCCGGTCGATCGCCGCGTGCATCACCTTCCGGTCGTAGTCCGCCGGATGCGCCTGCCGGTCCAGCGACAGCCGCGCGTAGTCGCGGTACGCGTCCACCAGATCCCCCAGTAGGTCGCCGAGCCGCCGGGTCTGCCAGGTCGGCACCAGCACGTAGAACCCGATCGCCAGCGCCGCCCCCACCAGCGTGCACGCGCCCCGGTCGAACGCCGCGAGCACCGGGCTCTCGCCCGACAGGTCGATCTGGAACACCGTGAAGCCCGAGACCGCCGCCGCGAACACCAGCATCGACACCGGCCGCGCCAGGTACGCCACCAGCGCGTAGGCGAGCACGACCAGGCTCAGCCACAACTGCTCGTGCGGCAGCACCAGGCCCAGCAGCGAGGCGAGGACCACGCCGCCGGTGGTCCCGACCGCCCGCGTCGTCCCGCGCGTCAGGGTCCCGGCGAAGTCCGCCTGGAGGACCAGCCACGCCGTCAAGGGCACCCAGTAGCCGTGCCCGGTCGGCCACAGCAGGCCGATGCCCATCGCCAGGGCGATGACGCCGGCGCGCCGCAGCGCGTGGTGGATCACCGGGTCGCGCCGGTGCAGGCGCGAGCGCAACTGCTCGTACGCCTGGCGGGCGGTGCTGGTCGCGTGCGCGAGGGCGGGGTCGCCGATGACTTCGCCGCCGCCGTCGGCGATCCGTTCGGCGAAGCCGCCGGTCTCGTGGAGGGTGCGCAGGAGGCCGCCGATGTCGCTGGGCATGGTGCCGGTGGTGGTGGCCATGGGGTTCTGGGAGAGGCCGTCGAGCAGTTCGTCCCAGTCGAGTTCGGCGGGGCGGCGGGCGGTGATGTTGGCGGCGAAGCGGTCGAGGAGGCGGGCGGCGAGTTGGAGGGCTTCGGAGTAGAAGGCGACGGTGTCGCGGTCTTGGGCGTCGGCGCGGGCTCGGGCGCTGGCGGTGCGGCCGATGGCGTTGGAGACGGCGTAGATCTGGCGGCGGGCTTCGAGGACGGCGGCGGGGAGTCGGCGGCGGCTGTCGAGTTCGCGGGCGGCTTCGAGGAGGGTCTCGGTGCGGAAGGGTGCGTTGGGGTCGGCGGCGAGTGATTGGGCTTCGGCGGCGAGGGCGCGCCAGGCGTCGGCGAGGGTGCGGCGGTCTTCGGCCCACCGGTAGTGGGGCGGGAGGAGGGCCATGGCGGCCTGGACGGCGCCGCCGGCGAGGACGGCCGCGGCGGCGATGAGGGGGGTGGTGCCGGCGGTGACGTGTTCGGAGAGGAAGAACATGAGGCCGGAGACGGTGAAGGTGACGCCGGCGACGTGGGTGACCGAGCCGATGAAGGTGAGGGTGAAGGCGTAGGCGGCCGCGGCGGCGATGAGGAGGAGGGGGTCGGCGATGGCGCCGAGGAGGACGCCGAGGGCGCCGGCGGCGCCGACGAGGATCGGGAGGGTGGGGCTGGTGCGGGTGCCGGGGGTGAGGAGGGCGACGCCGCCGAGCCAGGCGCCCATGACGGCGGCGGGTCCCCAGGCGGGGTCGTCGAGGAGGGCGAGGGCGCTCATGGCGATGGTGATGCCGAAGGCGGCGCGCACGGCGAGGATGGGGGCGGCCTCGCCCGGGGTCCACGCCCGCAGGTCCCGGCCGACCCGGCGGAAGGATTCGGCGACGCCCGGGTTGAGCACGTCGCAAGCTTAGGGCCTGTCGGGCCGGGTCTTCAGCCGCACGCTGTCGCCCGAATGCGCTGTCACTCGGGCCCGCCTTGACCGGGCGTCGCTCCGCACGGCGCCCGCGGGTGTGCGGCGGGTGTGAGGCCGACTACCGGTTACCCTGGTCCCATGCGACAAACGGTGCTGGTGGTCGACTTCGGGGCCCAATACGCGCAGCTCATCGCGCGGCGTGTGCGCGAGGCCAACGTCTATTCGGAGATCGTGCCCTCTTCGATGTCCGCGGCGGAGATGCTCGCGAAGGAGCCGGCCGCGATCATCCTGTCGGGCGGTCCTTCGAGCGTGTACGCCGAGGGGGCCCCGCAGGTGGAGGCGGCCTTGTTCGAGGCGGGGGTGCCGGTGCTCGGCATCTGCTACGGCTTCCAGGCGATGGCCCGGGCCTTGGGCGGGACGGTCTCGCGGACCGGCCTGTCCGAGTACGGCGGCACCGAGCTGGACGTGCTGTGTCCCTCGAAGCTCCTGGAAGGCCTTCCTGAGCACCAGTCGGTGTGGATGAGCCACGGCGATTCGGTGACCGAGGCCCCGGCGGGCTTCGACGTGGTCGCCTCGACCGCGGGAGCGCCGGTCGCGGCGTTCGAGAATCTCCAGTCGCGTCTGGCGGGCGTGCAGTACCACCCCGAGGTGGCGCACACGCCGCACGGCCAGGCGGTGATCCGGCACTTCCTGCACGAGATCGCCGGGATCAAGCCGAACTGGACGAATTCGGCGATCATCGACGAGCAGGTCGCGGCGATCCGCGAGCAGGTGGGGGACCGGCGGGTGCTGTGCGCGCTCTCGGGCGGCGTGGACTCCTCGGTGGCGGCGGCGCTGGTGCACCGCGCCATCGGCGACCAGCTCACCTGCGTGTTCGTCGACCACGGGCTCTTGCGCGCGGGCGAGGCCGAGCAGGTCGAGAAGGACTACGCGCAGTTGACCGGCATCGACGTGCGCTGCGTGGACGTCTCGGAGCAGTTCCTGACCGCGCTCAAGGGCGTGACGGACCCCGAGGAGAAGCGCAAGATCATCGGCCGGGAGTTCATCCGGACGTTCGAGGCCGCCGCGCGTGAGATCGCCGAGGAGCAGGGCATCGACTTCCTGGTCCAGGGCACGTTGTACCCGGACGTGGTCGAGTCCGGCGGCGGCACGGGCACGGCGAACATCAAGAGCCACCACAATGTGGGCGGGCTGCCCGACGACCTCCAGTTCGCGCTCATCGAGCCGCTGCGGACGCTGTTCAAGGACGAGGTGCGCGCGATCGGGCTCGAATTGGGCCTGCCGGAGTCGATGGTGTGGCGCCACCCGTTCCCGGGCCCGGGCCTGGGCATCCGCATCGTCGGGGAGGTCACGCGCGAGCGTCTCGACCTGCTCAAGGCCGCCGACGCGATCGCCCGCGCCGAGCTGACGGCCGCGGGGCTCGACCGCTCGGTGTGGCAGTTCCCGGTGGTGCTGCTGGCGGAGGTGCGCTCGGTGGGCGTGCAGGGGGACGGGCGCACGTACGGGCATCCGATCGTGCTGCGACCGGTGTCGTCGGAGGACGCGATGACCGCCGACTGGTCGCGCCTGCCGTACGAGCTGCTGGCGAAGATCTCCACGCGCATCACCAACGAGGTCGCCGACGTCAACCGCGTGGTGCTCGATGTGACCAGCAAGCCGCCGGGCACGATCGAATGGGAATAGGGATCGAATAAACACGCCGTACAGTTGAGGGATGCAATTCCGGATAGCTGCGTACGGGGAGGTACGTGACGAGAGCGGCCGGGTCCTGCTGACGCGCAGGAAGCGGGCGGGCCGCGAACCGGGCCCCTGGCACCTGCCCGGCGGGCTCATCGACCACGGCGAGCCGCCGAAGCGGGCCGCGGAGCGGCTGGTCGCCGAGCACACCGGTTTCGAGGTGGTCGTCGGATCGCCGCTGGAGGCGGTGGCCGTGGCCAGGCGCGGGGTCCACACGAACGCGATCATCTACGCCGCCGACGTCAAGGACGGCCCGGGCGCGGGCGAGACCGCCGAATGGGTCGACCCCGAGCGGGCGGCGGCCGAGTCGCACTCGCCGTTCGTCTCGGCGTGCCTGGGTCTGGCCGACGAGCGTCTGGCAGGGAGGGTCGAGAAGGCCCCGCAGGAGACCCGCCCGGTCCCGCCGGCGAAGGCGAAGAAGGGCCGCAGGCGGCGGGGGCAGCGCTTCGGCGCGTACGGGGTGGTCGCCGACGGCGACGGCCGGGTCCTGCTCGCCCGGATCGCCGAGGGCTACCCCGGCGGCGGCACGTGGCACCTGCCCGGCGGCGGGGTCGACTTCGGGGAGTCGCCGCGGGCGGCGGTGGCCCGCGAGATCTACGAGGAGACCGGCCAGGACGCCCTGGTCGGCGACCTGCTGAACGTGACGTCGTTCCGGCACCGGCGGGCGATCGGCCCGGAGGGCTACCCGCTGGACTGGCACGGGGTGCGCGCGATCTACTCGGCGACGGTCCCGGACCCGTCGCTGGCGCAGGTGGTCGAGGCGGCGGGCGGCTCCACGAGCGAGTCGCGCTGGTGGGCGGCGGCGGCGCTCGACGACCTGCCGCTGTCGGCGGCCGTCGAGGACGCCCTCCAAGTGGTGGACCTGAAGAACCTCTCCGCGCAGGCCTAGGGCGTGTTCGGGAATCCCGGGCGCTATCCGGCCCGCTTGCCCGCTCGCCGTGTTTTCGGCCTCGCCGATACGACCCCGGTATCGGGAGAGCCCTCCCTCAGTTCCAGCGGGCGATGACCGTCTCGCCGGCGCGCACGGCCTCGCCCGGTACGACCGAGGCTTCGGCGGCGCCGGCGGGCAGGTACACGTCGGTGCGGGAGCCGAACCTGATGAGGCCGTACCGCTCGCCCTTGGCGAGGGCCGCTCCGGGCTTGGTGCGGTTGACGATGCGGCGCAGGACCGCGCCGGTGCGCTGGGCGACGACCACGCGCCCGCGCGGGGTCGCCAGGACGGTGTAGCAGGCGGCGTTGTGCTCGGCCTCGGGCGCGCTGACCTTCGCGTAGCCGCCCTTCTCGGTGAACACGTCCACGACCTCGCCGGCGACGGGGGCGCGGTTGATGTGCACGTCGGTGACCGACAGGTGCGCGGCGATCCGCAGCCATTCGGCGCCGGCGGTGCCGGTCGCGGCCCCGAACCGCTCGTCCACGACCGTCTCGACGGCCATGATGCGCCCGTCGGAGGCGGCCAGGACCACTTCGGGTTCGTCGTCCTCGCCGCGCAGGTCGGCGTCGCGCTGCGGGTCGCGGAAGAACGCGGCCACGGGCGCGGCCGCCAGCGCGGGCACGATCCACGCCTTCGAGGAGGGGCGGAGGCGCTTGGCGGTCCAGGCGGCGCCCAGGAGGAGCCCGGCGGCGATGACGCCGTTGGAGTCGAGGTGCAGGTTCGGGGTGAGGGCCACCGACGAGGCCCGCCAGGCGGGGGCGAGGTCTTCGGCGGGGGCGATCGCGCGCGGCCCGCCCTCGTGCTCGGCCGCGGACCCGATGCGGAGCTTGTGGATGCGCACCGGCGGGAGCGAGCGGAGGATCAGGTCGGTGCCGATGCCGTAGTCGGCCACGAGTTCGGCGATCTCCTCGCGGGCGGGGGCGGTGAGGGTCGCGGCGAAGGAGAGGACGCCGCCGGGCGCGACCTTCTCGCGCAGGAGTGCGATGTCGTCGATGAAGGCCTCGGCCTCGACGGTGACGGGGGCGGCGAGCATGACCTCTTCGGCGGGCTCGGCCTCGGCCAGCGAGGCGACGGCGGTGACGTTCCCGGCCGTCCAGGAGCCCTCGGCGGCCAGCGACCCGCGGAGGTCCTCAATGGAGGCGGAATCGGCGACGACGGTGAGCCGGTCGGCCGGCATGAGCGCTTCGAGCGCGGCGGTCAGCACCGGGTGGCCCCAGGTCGCGCCCACGACCAGGCCGGTCTTCGGGCCCCTCCGGCGAGCGAATTCGTCGGTGATGCCGCGAGCGGCGGCTTTCGAGATCGGCATATCCCCGACTATAGAGCGCCGTCCGGGGCGGCCCGGTCCGCGCTCGCGTGTTGCGGCGTCGAGCGAAAGACGGTCTTGCCCCGTTTCGTCCTCGTACTTTCGGAGGGTTCTCCACATCGTTCGGTCGAGTGGCCGCGCCGCCGCGCGGGGTCCTCTCGTTTCCCCTCTTGTCAGGCGGCTCACGCTGACCCCACACACCTCAAGTCCGCTCCCAGGAGGACCGAAACACGATGAGACTCAAGACGTTCCGCACTCCGATCGCCGCGACCGCGGCGCTCGCCGCCGTCCTCGCGGGCGGCCCCGCCTCCGCGCAGGAGCCGGCCGCGCCGGTCACCGGCGACATCGTCACCTCGCCGGGCCTGGAACTGCGCGGCGAGTTCGACGGCGACCGGTACGACGTGTGGGCCAACGTCCTCGGCCTCAAGCCCCACGGCTCCGAGGAGACCCTGGTGGTCTACTGCATCGACATCCGCACGCCGCTCGACATCGAGCACCCGTACGCCGAAGGCGACTGGGAGGAGTCGGGGGTCGCGAACCTCGAGCAGGTCCGCTGGGTCCTGTTCAACGGCTACCCGAACCTCGGCGCCGCCTCGCTCATCGAGGCCGCCGGGGCCGAGGTGAACGCCGGCTGGAGCGACAAGCGGACCGCCGAGGTCGCCTACGCGGGGACGCAGGCCGCCGTGTGGCACTTCACCGACGGCTGGGACCTGTTGTCCGACAACCCGGTCAAGGGCGGCAACAACGGCGAGGACGAGGCCGTGCTCGCGATCTACGAGCACCTCACCGACGAGCCCGGGCGCGTGCCCGACCCGTCGGAGTTCGTCCTCGACCTCGAAGGCGCCGACGAGGCGACCTACGTGGACGGGCGCTTCGGGCCGTACACGATCCGCTCCAACGCCGGAGCGGTCGCGCTCGGCGCCGAGGGCGCGAGCCTGGAGACCGAGGGCGGCGACGCGGCCGAGTCCCTTGAGGACGGCGAGGAGTTCTGGATCGTCCTCGACGAGGGCAGCAGCGAGGTCACCGTCTCCGCCACCGCGGGCTACGACCTGCCGGTCGGGCGGGTCTTCCTCGCCACCACCGACGAGTCGCTCTCGGGCGACGCGGTCAACCCGGTCCGCGCCGGCGGCTCCCAGAAGCTCATCCTCGCCGAGCCGCGCGAAGGCGAACTGCCCGCCGAATGGCGCTTCGCGCTGGAGGCGCCGCCGACCGAGCGGCCCACCGAGTCCGGCCCGGCCGCCCAGCTGCCGACCACCGGATCGAGCCTGGCCGTGGCCTTCGCCGCGGGGCTCGCCCTCCTCATCGGAGGCCTGACCGCCATGGTCTTCACCAAGCGGCGCAGCGGCGCCCACTAGACCCGACGGACGCGGGCGGGCCCGACAGGGCCGCCCGCTGCCGCGGGAGCGTCCCGAACCACTTCGACCGGTTCGGATCCGGGCGCGCTCCAGCGGTTCCACACATCGCCCGGCGCATGGTGCGGCCGGGACCGGGGAGAGGCGATCAGCCCCGGTCCCGGCCACTCGTGTCCCACGGGAGTCCGATCGTCACAGTCCGCGATGTACGGCGGCGTCCGATATCGAATCGTTATATAGGCGCAGTTCATAGCGACTGCGCCTTTTCCGTTGCGCCGCACGGAAAATCCAGATCACAACCGAAGTGCGCCCCTGTTGCAACCTGCGGGCTGCCGCTAACGTGTCGGAAGAAGATTCAAAGCGACAATCCCTCGGATCAGCAAGGGGACTTCACAGCATGATGACCAAAGCCCTGAAAGGGTCGCTGGCCGCTGCCGCGGGCCTGGCGCTCGCCCTCAGCGGGGCGGCCGTAGGCCACGCCCAAGACGACGACGGAGGCGCCCACACCTCGGCCTCCGGCTCCGTCAGCACCAGCACGGGGATCCAGCTCCGCGGACACGTCGGCACCACCGCCCGGAGCCCGCACGCCTCCCTGATCAGCCTCGACCTGGGCGACGGCGAATCGCGCACCGTGTACTGCATCCAGTTCAACGTGCCGCTCCAGGACGCCTACACCCACGAAGAGCGCGCCTGGGAGGACGTGCCGGTCGAGCAGCTCCCGCTCGTGCTCGGCGTCCTCGTCAACGGCTTCAACGGCTCCAACGCCGCCGAGCTCCTCACCGCCGCCGAAGCCGACGGCGAAGACCTCGAGAGCTACACCGCCGAGCAGGTCGCCTACGCGGGCACGCAGTCCGCGATCTGGTCCCTGACCGACGGCTGGACGCTCAACCCGAACACCGGCGAAGGCAGCACCTTCGGCGGCCCCGGCGTCGACAACGCCGTCACCGCGATCCAGGACTACCTGCTCGCCGAGTCCGAGCCGATCGACGAGCCCGACTTCGCGCCCTACTTCGAGGTCGACGAGTCCGAAGCGGCCGTCGAAGGCACCAAGGTCGGCCCCTACACGGTCCAGACCAACCTCGACGAGCTCTCCTTCACCCAGCCCGACAACGCGACCGTCGTCGACGAGAACGGCGTCGAGCTCACCTCCTTCACCGACGGCCAGACCTTCTACGTCATCCTCGACGAGGAGGCCACCACCTCGGTGACCCTGGAGACCGACACCTACACCTGGACCACCCCGGCCGGACGCACCTTCGTCCCCGTCACCGACAGCGGTGAGAACGTCGAAGGCCAGCGCCTCATCCTCGCCGAGGAGTACCCCAGCACCTACACCCCGGACTTCGACCTCGAGATCACCATCGAGGAAGTCCCCTCCGAGTCGCCCAAGCCGCAGCTGCCGGTCACCGGCGCCAGCCTGACCATGGTCGCCTCCGTCGGCGGCGCGGTCCTGCTCGCCGGCGTCGGCGCGATGGTGCTCATGCGCCGCCGCGCCGCCCGCGCAGACTGGGGCTCGGACGCTTAACGACAAGCGAACACCGCGATAACCGCCACACGCCCGCTGGTCACACCGGCGGGCGTGTGGCATACTTGCCCCGTGACGCAGAGCGCGCGATTTTACTTTTACTACGGCCGGAACCGTCCGAGCCGTAGGTCGTCGCGCTGAACACAGACCTACAGGCCCCGGGCGAACAGCCCGGGGCCTTTTGCACGCCCAGGGCCACCGCCCGGAGTTCGATCCGCATCGTTCTGAGGAGAAGCCCTGATGACCACCACCACGACCGAGGTCGCGACCGAAGAGCTCGGCGAGCTGCGCCAGGAGATCGACGGCCTCGACGCCGAGATCATCCGGCTGTGGCGCCGGCGCGCCGAAGTCTCCAAGCGCATCGGCGAGATCCGCATGGCCAACGGCGGCACCCGCCTGGTCCTCGACCGCGAACGCGCCATCCTCGACAAGTACCGCGAAGCCCTCGGCGAGGACGGCACCCAGATCGCGATGCTCATCCTCCGCTCCGGCCGCGGCCCGCTCTAGCAGGCGCCGAGCGCCGTCGAGGCCCGGGCGGGCCGCCTGAGCGAGAACCACTGCGCGCCCGCTCGGCCCGCAAGCGTCGCCGAGTGCGGCCGGCCCCGTCGGATTTCCGCTCAGACGGCCCCGCCGGGCGGGGCCGCGCCGGAGGATGTCGTACCCGGCGCGGCATAATTGGGACCCTATGAATGACGCAGCGCAGGCACTACTGACCGGTCTCAACGAACCGCAGCGGCAAGCCGTCGAGCACGCCGGATCCCCGCTGCTCATCGTCGCGGGCGCGGGCTCGGGCAAGACCCGCGTCCTCACCCACCGCATCGCCTACCTCCTGGCCGAACGCGGCGCCCACCCCGGCGAGATCCTCGCCATCACCTTCACCAACAAGGCCGCCGCCGAGATGCGCGAGCGCGTCGACGAACTCATCGGCCCGCGCTCGCGGGCCATGTGGGTCCTCACCTTCCACTCCGCGTGCCTGCGGATCCTCCGCCGCGAGGCCCACCGGCTCGGCTGGAAGTCCAGCTTCACGATCTACGACACCGACGACGCCCGCCGGCTGCTCACCCAGATCGTCAAAGACCTCGGCCTCGACTCCAAGAAGCACTCCCCGCGCTGGCTCGCCGCCGAGATCTCCCGGCTCAAGAACGAGCTCATCGGCCCCGACCAGGCCGCCGCGAGCGCCGACGACGCCCGCACCCGCCTCGTCGCCGACGTGTACGGCCAGTACGACGAGCGGCTGCGCCTCGCGCAGGCGGTCGACTTCGACGACATCATCGGCGCCACCGTGCACCTGTTCCGCAGCTTCCCCGAGGTCGCCAAGTCCTACCGGCTCCGGTTCCGCCACGTCATGGTCGACGAGTACCAGGACACCAACCACGCCCAGTACACGCTGGTGCGCGAACTGGTGGGCACCGGCGACGACAAGGCCGAGCTGTGCGTGGTCGGCGACGCCGACCAGTCCATCTACGCCTTCCGCGGCGCGACCATCCGCAACATCATCGAGTTCGAGCGCGACTTCCCCGACGCGAAGACGATCCTCCTGGAGCAGAACTACCGCTCGACGCAGACGATCCTCGACGCCGCCAACGGGGTCATCCGCAACAACACCGAGCGCGGCCGCGAGAAGCGGCTGTGGAGCGACGAGGGCCCCGGCTCGGCGATCCTCGGCCACGCCGGCGACAACGAGCACGACGAGGCCGCGTGGGTCGCGAACCGGATCGACGAACTCGTCGACGCCGGGGACACGAGCTTCGGCGACAGCGCGATCTTCTACCGCACCAACGCCCAGTCCCGCGCGTTCGAAGAGGTGTTCGTGCGCCGCGGCATCCCCTACAAGGTCGTCGGCGGCGTGCGCTTCTACGAGCGCAAGGAGGTGCGCGACATGCTCGCCTACCTCAAGCTCACCGCGAACCCCGACGACACGGTCTCGGCGATGCGCGTGGTCAACGTCCCCAAGCGGGGCGTGGGGGACCGGGCGGTGGCCGAGATCGAGGCGCTCGCGGCGCGGCTGCGGATCTCCTTCCCCGCCGCGCTCCACCGCGTCGACGAGGCCCCCGGGGTCTCGGGGCGGGCGCGCACCGGCATCAAGCGGTTCTGCGAGATCGTCGACGCCGCAACCGAACTCGCCGCCTCGGCGCCGCCGGAGGAAGTGCTCGACAAGCTCATCGCCGACACCGGCTACCTCGAAGGGCTCGAGCAGTCCAGCGACCCCAGGGACGAGGGCCGGGTCGAGAACCTCCAGGAGCTCGTCGCCGTCGCCCACGAGTTCACCGAGCAGGTGGTGCGCGGCACGACCGAGGACGACGAGGCGGACCTCAACGCCGACGTGCCGTCCTTCCTAGAGCACGTGGCGCTCGTCTCCGACGCCGACTCGATCCCCGACCCCGAGGCCGAGGAGGGCGGGGTCGTCACGCTCATGACCCTGCACACCGCGAAGGGCCTGGAGTTCGACACGGTGTTCCTCACCGGCCTCGACGACGGCCTGTTCCCGCACGAGCGGTCCATGAACAAGCCGGGGGACCTGGAGGAGGAGCGGCGGCTCGCGTACGTCGGGCTCACCCGCGCCCGCAAGCACCTGCACCTGACGCGGGCCGGGACGCGGAACATCTTCGGGCAGCCGGAGTACTACGCCGCGAGCCGGTTCCTCGCCGAGATCCCCGGCGACCTCGTCAAGTGGTCCGAGTCGGCGCCGCCGGCGCGCGTGGTGAAGTCGAAGTCGCCCGCGTTCGGGCAGCCGATCGTCATGCGCAATGCCGCCGACATCCCCTCGCTCGACGTGGGCGACCGGGTCACCCACGACAAGTGGGGCCTCGGGCGCGTGGTCGAACTCAAAGGCTCCGGGCCGAGGGCCCAGGCCCGGATCGACTTCGGCGACGGCGAGCCCAAATGGGTGATCCTGCGCCTGGCGCCGGTCAGCAAGCTCTAACGCAGGTCGAGCCCGGCCTCCGCCAGGTAGTGCAGGGGCTCGACCGGCCGTCCGTCCACGTGCACCTCGAAGTGGACGTGGGAGCCGAAGGAGAAGCCGGTGTTCCCCGCGCGCGAGATCTGCTCGCCCGCGTCCACGTACTGGCCCGGCTGCACGAGCACCTCGGAGTTGTGGGCGTAGTAGGTCTCCACGCCCTCGCCGTGGTCGATGATCACGAGGTTCCCGAAGCCCGACTCCCAGCCGGCGTGCTTGACCGTGCCCGGGTAGGAGGCGTAGACCGGGTCGCCGGTGGCGGCGTCGAAGTCGACGCCGTTGTGGTTGCGGCCCCAGCGCTCCCCGAACAGGGAGGTGATGGTGATGTGGTCGAGCATCGGGGTCCACTCGATCTGCGGGGCCTGGACTGAGACCGGCGAGGTCCGCTCGGTCCGCACCGGCTCGGGGGGCGCCTCGGTCGCGGCCGAGGCCGGCGCCGCGTTCGCGGCCGGGGCCTCGACGGCGGTGACGGTCTCAGGGGCGCTCGACTCGGCGGCGAGCGCGGCGATGTCGGCGACCGCCTGGGACTCGGCGGCGGGGCCCTCCTCGGAGGGGAGCCCGGCGGCCGTGGCCATGGCGACGATGGACGCCCCGGCGACCGCCGAGCCGACCACCGCGCTGTAGCGGCGCTGCGATCCGGAGAGGATCGGCGCGAGCTCGGCCGCCCACGAGGCGCGGTGCTGGCCCCTCGTGCGGTGCGGCCGGTTGGCGTGGCGCCTGATCGTATAGGCGCCGACCGGTCCGGTGTCGGACAAGCTTTCCTCCCGCTTGACGGAGCCTGCGGGTCATCGAAGCGCCCCGCCCGGTCGGCGGGCCGTCGACGCGCTCAGGCCGTGGCTGCGCCCATCGGACGGGGTCGCGGGGCCGGGCCGCTGAGCGGCGGGGCTCCGGGGGGCCGACCGTGAGCTTGGCAACCGGGACACCGTAACGCCGCTTGCGCCGGACGGGCGAGATTCGTCACCGCCCGGCGTGTTGCGACAATCAGGGCATTTCGGGAGGGTAGTGCTCAGGCGTTCTCAAGCGCCTCTTTGGATTCGGTGAAGAGCCGGACGATCTCGGGGCGGACCTCGGCGCGCTCGGACAGCGGCGCGGCCCACCGGACGCGCAGGGGCACTTCAGTGCCGTCAACGAGGGCCGCGAAGTCGGCGCCCTCGCCGTCGAAGCCGGTCATGCGCGCCGACTCGGCCGCGCGCTGACCGCCCGCGCCCTGGCAGATGACGAGCGTGTCGGCGGCGTGGTCGGTGTTCATGTGGTGGCAGATCGCGGCGACGACCTTGGGCGCGAACGGGTTCTTGCCGAGACCGGCGGCGAGGCCGCCGATCATCGCGCCGTTGTGGTCGTAGGCGAGGAGGACCTCGTCGATGAGGCGCAGCCGCTCGTCCTCGGGCAGGTCGACCGCGTCGAGCCGGGCCCGGTACTCCTCTTTGAAGGCCTTGGGGCTGGCGATCCCCTCGAAGGAGTAGAAGGCCGCGCCGCGGTCCTCGAAGCCGTAGTTGCGCTTGGCGGCCTTGCCGAACGCCTGCCCGCCGGACAGGTCGCCGAGGTAGCGGGTGTAGGCGTGGGCGATGTAGCCGCCGGGCCAGTCGGCCGCGACCTCGTTGATGCGGTCCACATAGGCGCGGGTCTCGGGAAGCGGCTCGATCCCCGAACGCCACTTGGGGCCCATGAGGAACGCGAGGTCGGCCTCGATGGCGCCCAGGCGCGCGAGCTCGTCGAACACGAACGGCCCGGCCACCGGGTCGGCGGCGAAGCGCGCCCCGGCCGCCTCGATCGCCGCGTAGACGAAGTACTGCTGGGCGTGCCAGCGGGTGTAGTCGTCGACGCTGAGCGAGCCGTCGAAGAGCCGGTCGAACACGCCGGGGGTCTTCTCGGCGGCCTCCTCGGCCGAGGGGTCGAGCCCCTGGTGGCGCGACCACGAGGCCTCGCGGATCCGGGCCGAGAACGGCCGATTCCCGGTGTGCGCCGGGTCGTTCACGGCGGCGGTGTCAGCAGGCATGGGCGGGTTCCCTCTCGAAACGGCGGACCAGGGCAGGGGTAAGGCAAGCCTAACCTATAGGAGCGACCGAGGCCACGCCGACGAATTCCCGACCCGTGAGCGGGCGCTCCGGGCCCATCGGAGAGAATGGTGCGAGCCGCACCCGCCGGTACGGCCGAACCAGAAAGAGCGCGAGAATCACGGTCGCAAGCCTTCCCTACTGCGAGCCGACTGTGGCACCATGGGCTCCTGGTCCCCTTGACAGCACATACTCACACCTCACGGGAGGCCTCGTGAATCCGGTCAGACTACTCAAGAAGCTTGGCTCTGCCATCGCTGTGGGCCTCATCGCTCTCGGGCTGATCGCCGGTACCGCTGCCGCCGCCAACGCCGGAGGCTCCGGTGAGATCGCCCGTGCGGGCGGCGGATCCGGTGAGATCGCGTCGGTCGACTCGGGCGGCGGATCCGGTGAGATCGCCTCCGGCGACGACTCGGGCAGCTCCGGTGAGATCGCCGACGACACCGACGGCGGCTCCGGTGAGATCGCCGACGACATCGACGGCGGCTCCGGCGAGATCGCGGGCGGATCCGGTGAGATCGCTCGTGTGACCGGCGGCTCGGGCGAGATCGCCTGACGCAGCCCTCGAACGTGGACCAGGCATGCCGGTGAGCCGGGAGCAGCACGAGACGCTCTTTCGCGTCATGCCCCCGGTCGTCACCGGCCTCGTCTACGCCATCGGCCTCGGCGGCCTCGTCCTGTACGGCCCGCCGGACACCTTCCCCGCGGTGCAGCTGCTGCTGTTCGTGGCGGCCTTCGCGATGGCGCAGGGCCTGCTCGTCCAGCACCACGCCCGCGGGATGCGGATCTCGTTCAACCTCACCGACATCCCGCTGGTCATCGCGCTGTTCTTCCTGCCGCCGTTCTGGGTCGTGGCCACCAAGTGCCTCGCCTCGCTGCTGTTCTACGCCGGCCGCTACGTGCGCGAGGACATCGGGCTGCTCAAGCCGCTGTTCAACGCGGGGCTGACGACCGGCGGCACCGCGGTCGCGGTGTTCTACGTGCAGTACATGGGACTCGGCGCGGCGGCCGACCCGCGGACCTGGCTGGTCCTGGTGTCGGCCATCATCATCACCGGGCTGTTCACCACGGTGTTCATCTCGCTGATGCTGTACTTCATGTCCGGTTGGGACAGCGTCGTCAAGGCCTGGATCGGGTTCACGCTCACCTTGATCGGCCCGGTCCTCGCCGGCTGCGTCGGCGTCATGTTCCTGGTGCTGCTCGACGCCACGATCTGGGCGTCGCTGCTCATCGGCTTCGTCGTCGTCGCGTTCGTCTACCTCGCGCGCAGCTACATGGCGCTGCGCCGCCAGCGGCAGGTCCTGCGCGAGCTCAACGACTTCACCCAGCTCGTGGTCGACTCGGTGCGCTCCAAGCGGCTCATCGACGCCATGCTCGGGCGCCTGCGGGACATCCTCTCGGCCGAATCGGCCACGGTGTGGGTGCCGCCCTCGGGCCGCTACCCGCAGATCCGGCTCACCTCCGCGCTCGACGACGCCGGGCTCACCGACCTCGACCCGATCCCCGACGCGCTCCAGCGGGGCGTCATGGAATCGGGCAAGGGCGTGCTGCTGAGCCCCAAGAACGGCACCAAGGCCCAGAAGGAGACCCTGGAGGCCGCGGGCCTGCGCGGGGCGATGCTCGTGCCGCTGCGCTCGGGCGACGAGGTCTACGGGTGCCTGTCGGTCGCCGACCGCATCGGCGGTGAGCTCTCCCACTTCGTGCCGGTCGACCTGCAACTGCTGGAGACCATCGCCGCGAACGTCGGCATCGCGGTGCAGAACGAGCGGCTGCTCGACCAGCTGCGCTATGACGCCTACCACGATCCGCTCACCGGGCTCCCGAGCCGCAGGCGCTCGCTCGCCGCCCTCCAGGAGGCCCTGTCGATCACCGTGACCGGCGAGGTCGTCGCCGTGCTCATGTTCGATGTGGACTCGCTGCACGAGATCAACGACGCGCTCGGCCACGAGGCCGGGGACACCGCCCTGCTGGAGTTCGCCGGGCGGCTGAAGGCCCACGCGCCCGCCGGCTCGTTCATCGGCCGCATCGACTCCGACGAGTTCATCCTCCAGACCCGCCTGGCCTCGACCGAGGCCGCGGTGGAGACCGCCCGGCGCCTGCGCACCGAACTCCAGGGGCCCTTCGAGGTCGGCGGGGTCGCGGTGAGCCTCTCGGCCGCCGTGGGCGTGGTCACCCACCCCGACTTCGCCGCCGACGCCGACGAGCTGCTCAAGCGCGCCGACGGGGCGACCCGGCAGGCCAAGCACGCCGCCGACGGCGTGCAGCTGTACCACTCCGGGCTCGAATCGGAGAGCCTGCGGCGCATCGGCCTCGCCGCCGACCTGCGCCAGGCGCTCGACCGGGGTCGGCTCGAAGTGCACTTCCAGCCGAAGGTCCGCCTCGACCGCGCCCTCAGCGCCCCCGGGGCCGTCGTCGGCGCCGAGGCCCTCGTCCGCTGGCCCCACCCCACGTTCGGGCTCGTCGCCCCCGAGGAGTTCATCCCCATCGCGGCCTCGACCGGGCAGCTGGGGCAGCTCACCGAGACCGTGCTCGACGAGGCGCTGCGCCGCTCCGCCGAATGGGCGGGGGAGGACGGGCCGCTGCCGATGGCGGTCAACCTGTCCCCGCGCACCCTCGCGGACGCCGACTTCCCCGACAAGGTCGCCTCGCTGCTGGAGCGCCACGGCGTCCCGGCCGAGCGGTTGACCTTCGAGATCACCGAGGACGACGTGGTCTCGGCCGAGCCGCGCCTGACCCCGGCGCTCGACCGGCTCCACGCGATGGGCGTGCGGCTGTCGGTCGACGACTTCGGCACCGGGTACTCCTCGCTGGCGTACCTGCGGCGCCTGCCGGTCCAGGAGATCAAGATCGACCTGCGCTTCGTGCAGGGCATGGCCACCGACGCCGACGACCGCGCGATCGTGGAGGCCGTGCTGGGCCTGGCCCGGCACTTCGCCATCGACGTCGTGGCCGAGGGCATCGAGGCCCACCAGACCGTCGAGGAGCTGCGGGAGCTGGAGTGCGAGGCCGGCCAGGGCTACTACTTCTCGCGCCCGCTGCCGCCCGACCGGTTCGCCGCGTGGCTCGACGGCCAGGGCGGCGGCAGCGGCCGCAGCCGCCTGCGGGTGGTCTGAGGAGGCGCTGTGGCGCGCACCGCAAGCCGGGCCCCGGGTCGGCCGCACGGCCGCGATCATGTAGTCTTGTCAAGGCCGCGCGGGATACCGGGCGATCGCCCCAATAGCTCAGTCGGTAGAGCGTCTCCATGGTAAGGAGAAGGTCTGCGGTTCGATTCCGCATTGGGGCTCGGAAGCACTTCAAACCGGATTCGGTCGAGTGCTGTACTGCTCACCCGGTAATTTCCGCTCACACAGGGTGGCAGTGAGCGCACGGCGGTGTAGCTCAGTGGTAGAGCAAACGACTCATAATCGTTGTGTCGGCAGTTCGATCCTGCCCATCGCTACTTTTGTAAAGCGTCGACCACCGAGGTATGCTGGTCGACGCTTTTGTTTTGTTCGGAGAACGGGCCGACCGGCCGGTTCGGGTTAGAGGAAGGCACTCATCGTGGCCAAGGCTACCGACGTCCGCCCCAAGATCACCATGGCGTGCGTGGAGTGCAAGGAGCGCAACTACATCACGAAGAAGAACCGGCGGAACAACCCCGACCGGCTCGAGCTCAAGAAGTACTGCCGCCGCTGCAAGACCTCGCAGGTCCACAAAGAGACCCGCTAGTCTTCCCGCCCGGCACATGCTCAACGCTTCGTATGTGGGCCGGTCCTTGCCGACCACCGCGCCGGTGACGATCACCGACGAGTCGGTGACGCGTTTCGCCCAGTCCCTCGGACTGGCCGCCGCGCACCCCGACGGCACGCACGCGTCGCAGGCGGTGCTGCCCCCCACGTACCTGATCTCGCTCACGCTGCCCGCGGCGGACCCGCTCATCGAGGACCCCGAATTCGGGCTCGACTTCAGCCGGGTGCTCCACCGCGAGCAGCGTTTCGCGTACCACCGCGAGCTGACCGCCGGCGCCCAGGTCTCGTGCACCGTGACGGTCGAGTCGATCAAGACCGTGGCCGGGAACGACCTCCTCTCGCTGCACACCGCCGTGGAAGACGGCCTGGGCCTCGCGGCCGAGGTGTGGACCACCCTGTTCGTGGCGGGAGACCCCGCATGAGCCTCGGCGACCTCGCCTCCGACGCGACCGTGTTCACCGCGGCGTTCCACGTGGAGCGGACCGATCTGGCCGCCTACGCCGAGGCCTCCGGCGACCGCAACCCGATCCACCTCGACGAGGCCGCGGCGAAGGCCGCCGGGCTCCCCGACGTCATCGCCCACGGCATGTACACGATGGGCCTGGTCTCCCGGGCCGTCCTCGAATGGCTCGCCGCCTCCGGGACCGACGCGCGGATCACCGCCTTCTCCGCCCGCTTCGCCAAGCCCGTGGTCGTGCCCGCCTCCGGCGGCGCCGACGTCGAGGTCGAGGCGAAGGTGCGCAAGGCCGGCGCGGACGCGGCCGAACTGGCGATCACCGTCACCAGCGGCGGCGAGCGCGTCCTGGCCCCGGCCCGCGTGACCCTCACCGCGTACTAGACCGCAACGGAACGCGGCGCGGGCCCGAGGCCCGCGCCGCTTTCGCGTCGTCCACAGCCTGTGGATAACCCGTAGTCGTAGAAGCCCTTGCCGCTCTTGCGGCCGATCGCGCCCGAGGCGACCATCCGGCGCAGCAGCGCCGGCGGGAAGAACTTCGGGTCGGCGGTGTCCTCGTAGATGTTCTCGGTCGCGTGCGTGATCACGTCGATCCCGGTGAGGTCGGCGGTCGCGAGCGGCCCCATCGGGTGGCCGAACCCGAGCTTGCAGGCCGTGTCGAGGTCCTCGGCCGAGATCACGCCGTCCTCCACGAGCCGCGCGGCCTCGTTGACGAACGCGCAGATGAGCCGCGTGGTCGCGAAGCCGGCCACGTCCCGGTTGACGACCACGCAGGTCTTCCCGGCGGCCTCGGCGAACGCCCGGGCCCGCTCCAGTGCCTCGTCGCTGGTGTGGAGGCCGCGGACGAGCTCGCACAGGGCCATCATCGGCACCGGCGAGAAGAAGTGGGTGCCGACCACGCGCTCGGGACGCGTCGCGGCGGCGGCGATCTCGGTGATCGGGATCGCCGAGGTGTTCGTGGCGAGCACCGTCTCGGGCGAGCAGATCGCCGAGAGTTTCCGGAAGACCTCCTGCTTCACCGCGAGGCGCTCGAAGACCGCCTCCACGGCGATCGCGGCGCCGCCGGCCGCTTCGAGATCGGTGGACACCGCGATCCGGGCCCGCGCGGCCTCGGCCTCCTCGGCGCCCACCTTCCCTTTGGCGACGAAGCGCTCCAGCGAGTGCCCGATCGCCGCCTGCGCGCGCTCCAGAGCGCCCGCGTCCGTGTCGATCAACGTGACGTCGGCGCCGCCGAGGCTTGTGACCTGTGCGATGCCCGAACCCATGAGTCCCGAACCGATTACCGCGACTTGTGTCATGGGGGGAGGCTATATGGTCGGGAGCATGACGGTCAATCTCACCAGGATCTACACCAAGACGGGCGACGACGGCACGACCGGGCTCGCCGACTTCTCCCGGGTCCCCAAGACCCATGTGCGGCTCGCCGCCTACGGCGACGCGGACGAGGTGAACGCCGGGATCGGCGCGGCCCTGGCGCTCCACACCGGCGAGATCGGCGAACGGGAGGCGGCGATCCTCCTGGCGGTCCAGAACGACCTGTTCGACGTCGGCGCCGACCTCTCGACCCCGGTCGCCGAGGACCCCAAGTACCCGCCGTTGCGCATCGACGAGTCCTATGTGGTGCGACTCGAGGGCTGGATCGACGAGTGCAACGCCGACCTGGAGAACCTGCGCTCGTTCATCCTGCGCGGCGGCACGCCCGGCGCGGCGCTGCTGCACCAGGCCTGCACGGTCGCGCGGCGGGCCGAGCGCTCGGTGTGGGCGCTGCTCGACGCCGAGCCCGAGACCACCCACGCGGTGCCGGTGACCTATCTCAACCGGCTCTCGGACCTCTTGTTCGTGCTGGCGCGCAAGGCGAACCCGGACGGCGACGTGCTGTGGAGGCCCGGGGCCTCGAAGGAGTAGACGCCCGCCGCTGCGACGCGTTGTGAAATCGTTACGGCCCCCAGTGGGGCCCCGTGCTTGACGAGAACGGTCACACGGGCCAGGATATGAACGGTAACATGCATGATCGCAAATATCGAAAACCCTCATATCCCCGCGATTTCGAAAGGCGACACCCCACGTGCTCAAGAAAACCCTCGCCGGCATCGGCGCCGGCGCACTCCTGTTCGGCCTCTCCGCCTGCGGCGGGGGTGACGACGGCGACGGCGGCGACGGCCTCATCGTCGGCTTCGCCCAGGTCGGCGCCGAATCCGCCTGGCGCACCGCCAACACCGACTCCGTGAAGGCCGCCGCCGAAGCCGACGACCGCATCGCCGAACTCAAGTTCGTCGACGGCCAGCAGGAGCAGGACCGCCAGATCGAGGCCGTCCGCAACTTCATCACCCAGCAGGTCGACGTCATCGTGCTCGCCCCCGTGGTCGAGACCGGCTGGACCGACGTGCTCCAGGAGGCCGAGGACGCCGGCATCCCGGTCGTGCTCGCCGACCGCGGCGTCGAAGCGGCCGACGAGGACCTCTACGTCACGCGATTGGGCTCCGACTTCACCGAAGAGGGCCGCAAGGCCGGGCAGTGGACGGTCGAGACCTTCGCCGACGACGCCGACGGCACCCGCATCCTCGAACTCCAGGGCACCACCGGCTCGGCCCCGGCCAACGACCGCAAGACCGGGTTCTTCGAGGTCCTCGACGCCGAAGGCCTCGACTACGAGCTCGTCGACTCCCAGTCGGGCGACTTCACCGCCGAGAACGGCAAGTCCGTCATGGAGACCTTCGTGACCACCCACGGCCTCGACGGGATCGACCTGCTCTACGCCCACAACGACGAGATGGGCCTCGGCGCGATCCAGGCGATCGAGGAGGCCGGCTTCGAGCCGGGCGTGGACATCCAGATCATCATCGTCGACGGCTCCGCGGCCGGGTTCCAGGCCGGCGTCGACGGCAAGCTCAACTACATCGTCGAATGCAACCCCGCCTTCGGCGCGCAGCTCATGGACGTGGTGGTGCAGGTCGAGGCCGGCGAGTCGGTCGAGAAGTTCACCCCGGTCGAGGAAGGCGTCTTCACCGCCGACCAGTTCGAGGCCGAACTGCCCAACCGCCAGTTCTGACGGGCCCGCAACAGGTCCGGGCGGGCCGCACGGCCCGCCCGGACGCTCCGCATCCCCAGAGCCGCACCGACGCCGGTGCGCAGAAGCGAAGGTCGAAACCCATGCCCGACATCGTCCAGATGACCGGGATCAGGAAGGACTTCACCGGTGTGCGCGCCCTCGACGGCGTGGACTTCACCCTCAAGGCGGGCGAGATCCACGCGGTCATGGGGGAGAACGGCGCCGGGAAGTCCACCCTGATCAAAGTCCTCACGGGCGTCCACGCCCCCGACGCCGGCCGCATCCTCCTCGACGGGCGGCCGGTCCGGTTCCACAGCCCGGCCGGGGCCCAGGCGGCCGGGATCTCCACGGTCTACCAGGAGGTCAACCTCACCGACAACCTCTCGGTCGCCGAGAACCTCTTCGCCGGCCGCGAGCCGCGCCTCGGACCGTTCATCAACTTCAGGGCCATGCGCCGCAAGGCGAAGGCGCTCCTGGACGACATCGGCATCGACCTCAACGTGGCCGCGCCCCTGTCCTCGTACTCCATCGCCATGCAGCAGCTCGTCGCCATCAGCCGCGCGGTCGACATCAAGGCGAAGGTCCTCATCCTCGACGAGCCGACCTCCTCGCTCGACCGCGACGAGGTCGCCGTGCTCCTCGGCGTCATGCGCCGCCTCGCCGCCGAAGGGGTCGCGATGGTGTTCATCTCGCACTTCCTCGACCAGGTCTACGAGATCGCCGACCGGATGACGGTGCTGCGCAACGGGAGGCTCATCGGCTCCTGGGACACCGCCGACCTCGGCGAGAACGCCCTCATCGGACACATGCTCGGGCGCGAGGCCGCCGAACTCGAGCAGATCGAACGCGTCGCCGCCGCCCACCACGTCGAGGACGAGACGCCGCTGGCCGAGGCGAAGGGCCTGGGCCGCAAGGGCTCCATCGCCCCGTTCGACCTCGCGATCCGCCGCGGCGAGGTCGTCGGCCTCGCCGGGCTCCTCGGCTCGGGCCGCACCGAGACCGCCCGGCTCCTCGCCGGAGCCGACCGGGCCGACGCCGGCACGCTCGAATTCGACGGCAAGCGCCTCACCGGGCACAACCCGCGCACCGCCGCCGCCCGAGGCATCGCGTTCTGCCCCGAGAACCGCAAGACCGAAGGGCTCGTCGGCGACCTCACCGTCGGCGAGAACATGATCCTCGCGATGCAGGCCGCCCGCGGCTGGGCCCGCTCCGTGCCGCCGGCCCGGCGCGAACGGCTCGTCGCCGAGTTCATCGCCAAGCTCGGCATCCGCCCGGCCGACCCCGACATGCCCGTCAAGAACCTCTCGGGCGGCAACCAGCAGAAGGTGCTCCTGGCCCGCTGGCTGCTCATCGAACCGCGGCTGCTCATCCTCGACGAGCCCACCAGGGGCATCGACGTCGGCGCGAAGGCCGACATCCAGCGGCTCGTCGCCGAGCTCTCGGCCGAGGGCATGTCGGTCCTGTTCGTCTCCGCCGAACTCGACGAGGTCACGCGGCTGTCCGACCGGATCGCGGTCCTGCGCGACCGCGAGCTCATCGACGTGCTCGAAACCGAGTCCGAGCGGACGCACGAACGCATCGTGGACACCATCGTCGCAAGGGGCGGCCATGAGTAGCAACGGAAACGGCGGGCGCGCGGCCCTCACCGCGGGCCTCGCGCGCGTGCGCCGAAGCGCCTACCTCAAGCGCCTCATGTGGCCGCTGCTGGTGCTCGCCGCGCTCATCGTCGTCAACATCGCCGTCACCGGCTTCGACTTCATCCTCCCGAGCGTCAACGACGGGCGCCTCGGCGGCGCCTTCGTCAACATCCTGCGCCGCTCCGCGCCGCTGCTGCTCATCGCGCTCGGGATGACGCTCGTCATCGCCACCAAGGGGATCGACCTGTCGGTCGGCGCCGTCTACGCCATCGGCGCGGCCCTGGCCTGCCAGATGATCATGGAGTCGGGGAACCAGTCCTCGCTCGGGCTCGTCCTCACCGCCGTCGCGCTCGCCCTCGCCGTCACCGCCCTCATCGGGGCCTGGAACGGGGTCATGGTGGCGCGCTTCGGCATCCAGCCGATCGTCGCCACGCTCATCTTCATGATCGCCGGGCGCGGCATCGCGCAGCTCATCACCGGCGGCCAGATCCCGACCGTGGACGGCTCCAGCCCCTACACCCGGCTCGGGCGCGGCGCGATCCTCACCGTCCCGGTGCCGATCGTCATCGCCGTCGCGGTGCTCGTCCTGCTCGCTTTGCTCACGCGGCGCACCGCCCTGGGGATGCTCCTCGAATCGGTCGGCGGCAACCCCGAGGCCTCGCGCCTGGCCGGCATCCGCTCCAAGGGGATCACCGTCCTCGCCTACCTCGTGTGCGGCCTGTGCGCCGGACTCGCGGGCCTCATCGGCTCCGCGAACCTCGCCAGCGCCGACGCCAACAACGGCGGACTGTGGATCGAACTGGACGCGATCCTCGCCGTCGTCATCGGCGGGACCTCGCTGCTCGGCGGCCGGTTCTTCCTGCTGGGCACCACCGTCGGCGTGGCGATCATCGGCACGCTCGACGACACCATCATCAACGTGGGCCTGTCCAGCCAGTGGCAGTTCACGGCCAAGGCCCTCGTGGTCTTCGCCGTCGCGCTCCTCCAGAGCGCGCGGTTCCGGGCCTGGATCCTGGGGCCGTTCACCCGCGGGCCGTCCGCCGAGGCCCCACCGGAGACCGATGAACCGAAGGAGGTCGCGGCGCCATGAGCACCGTGCAGCTGACCGAGCGCCCGGCGCGCTCGACCCTCTTCGACGGCCTGTCGCGGTACCTGCCGATCAGCGTGACCGTGGCGCTGCTGGTCGCGCTCTACCTCGGCGGCGTCGCCAACTACCCGAACTTCGGCAACAGCCAGGTGGTAGCGAAGCTCTTCATCGACAACGCCCCGCTCCTGGTGATCGCAGTGGGGATGACCTTCGTGATCCTCTCGGGCGGGATCGACCTGTCGGTGGGCTCGGTGATGGCCTTCTCGACCATGGCGTGCGCGTGGCTGACCGTGGACGCCGGGATCGCCGCGCCCGTGGCGCTGGTGCTCGTGCTCGCGTTCGGGACCGGCTGGGGGCTGTTCATCGGGGCGGTGATCCACCGCTTCGAGGTGCAGCCGTTCATCGCGACCTTGGTGGGGCTCTTCCTGTTCCGGGGCCTGACGCTCCAGATCTCCGACACCGACGTGTCGATGCGCGAGATCGGGTTCTTCCAGTGGGGCATGACCCATGTGGACTTCGGGAACGTGCGCGAGGGCGGGTTCTGGCTGCCGTACCTGTCGTTCGTGGCGATCGCGGTGGTGATCATCGCGTTCGCGGTGCTGCACTACACGCGGTTCGGCCGCAGCGTCTACGCCGTGGGCGGGTCGGAGTCCTCGGCGCTGCTCATGGGGCTGGCGGTGGCGCGCACGAAGATCGGCGTCTACGCGGTGTCGGGGTTCTGCGCGGCCCTGGCGGGGGTGCTGGCGGCGTTCGCGACCAAGAGCGCGAACCCGCTGGCGAACGTCGGCGCCGAGCTCGACGCGATCGCGGCGGTGGTCATCGGCGGGACGCTGCTGACCGGCGGGGCCGGGTTCGTGCTCGGGACCCTCGCGGGGGTCCTGGTGTGGGGCCTGCTGAACACGCTCATCGCCTTCCAGGGGAACCTGTCCTCGTGGTGGGCGCGGATCGCCATGGGCGTGCTGCTGCTCGCGTTCATCCTGTTGCAGCGGGTCCTGGCGCGGTCGGGGGAGAAGCGCCGGGCGTAGTCGCACGTCAGAGGGCCGCTCACCGTTCGGTGAGCGGCCCTCGTCATATCCGGGTTGGCGGAGCACTTCGACAAGATGTAGCATGAGTGCTATCAATCGACAGACCATTGCAACGGAGATGCAGATGGGACACCCCCCGACTTCCGACGGGCCCGCCATCGCCGTATCCGACCTGCGGATGCGCTACGGCGACAAGGACGTGCTCACCGGGCTCGACCTGCGGATCGAGGCCGGCGGCGTCACCGCCCTCCTCGGGCCCAACGGCGCGGGCAAGACCACCACGATCGAGATCCTCGAGGGCTTCCGCGCCCGCTCCGGCGGCGACGTGCAGGTCCTCGGCGTCGACCCCGCCCACGGCGGCGAGGCCTGGCGGGCCCGGCTCGGCGTCGTGCTCCAGGAATGGCGCGACAACGGCAAGTGGAAGGTGCGCGACCTCGTCGGCCACTTCGCCGAGTACTACAGGCCCTACGCCGAGCCGTACGGCGCCGACGAGCTGCTCGACGTGGTCGGCCTCGCCGAGCAGGCCGGGCAGCGGGTCCGGACCCTCTCGGGCGGCCAGCGCCGCCGCCTCGACGTCGCCCTCGGCATCATCGGCAGGCCCGCGCTGCTGTTCCTCGACGAGCCCACCACCGGTTTCGACCCGCACGCCCGCCGCGAGTTCCACGAGCTCATCCACCGGCTCACCGACCTCGACGGGACCACGATCCTGCTCACCACGCACGACCTCGGCGAGGCCGAGAAGCTCGCCGAGCGCATCGTCATCCTCGCGGGCGGGCGCATCATCGCCGACGGATCGCCCGACCAGCTCGCCCGCGCCGCCTCCACCACCGCCGAGGTCAAGTGGGTCCAGGACGGCGCGCTCCAGGTCCACGCCACGGAGGACGCGACCGGCTTCGTCCGCAAGCTCCTGGCGACCGACGAGGGGGCCGTCACCGACCTCCAAGTCCACCGCGCCAGCCTGGAGGACGCCTACCTCGGCCTCGTGGCGGCGTTCGAGAGCGGCACCGCCGAAGCCGGCCAGGCCGAGAAGGCCGTCGACTCCTTCCTCACAAACTGATGGCTCGCAAGCGTCGCCAAGGGGCACAAACTGATGGCTCGCAAGCGTCGCAAGGGGACTCGCACACTTATGGCTCGCAAGAGAGAGGCCACCCGATGAACACCACTTTGCACGAGTACAGGACCGGCTGGAAGCGCGGGCTGATCGAGACGCGCATCTCGGCGACCACGCTCGGCGACGTCCTGGGATTCTTCCTGCCCACGGCCATCGCGATCACGGTCCTGTTCTTCCTGCGGGGCGCCGATTTCGAAGGCGCCCCGGTCTCGCTCGGGTCGATGAACATGCCGAGCCTCATCGGCATGAACATCGTCTTCGGCGGCATCATGGGCATCGTCGGCACCTTGGCGATGGACCGCACCAACGGGACGCTGCTGCGCGCCAAGTCGATGCCCGGCGGCATGACCGGCTACCTGGTCGGCCAGATGGTCTCGACCGCGCTGTACGTCACCGTGGGCGCCGTGATGCTGCTCGCGGTGGGTCTGGCGCTGTTCGAGGGCCTGGACTTCGCGAGCCCGGACCGGTGGCTGCTGTTCATCGCGGTGCTGGTCATGGGGATCGTGTCGGTCTTCCCGATGGGCGCGGTCCTCGGGGCGCTCATCGACAACCCGCGCAACATGGGGCTGGTGATGTTCCCGATCATGGCCATGGTCGCGATCTCGGGGATCTTCTACCCGATCGCCGCGCTGCCGAGCTGGCTCCAGGGCATCGGGCAGGTCTTCCCGATGTACTGGATGGGCCTGGGGATGCGCCATGCGCTGCTCCCGGAGTCCATGGCCGCGGTGGAGATCGGCGGCGAGTGGCGGACCCTTACGATGTTCGCCGTGCTCGCGTTGTGGGCCGTGGTCTCGATGGCGCTCGCGCCCCGGCTGCTGCGGCGCATGTCGCGGCGGGAGTCGGGCTCGGCGGTGGCCGCGAGGCGCGCCGACTTGCAGAGGGACTGGTGATCGAGCCGTGGCCGGGGACGAGGTCTACAACCGCATCGCGATGCTGCGGGCCGAACGGGGCGTCTCGCGCCGCCAACTGGCCGACGCCCTCGGGGTGCACTACCAGACCGTCGGCTACCTCGAACGCGGCGAGTACTCGCCGAGCCTGCACCTGGCCCTGAAGCTCGCCGAGTACTTCGAGGTCCCGGTGGAAGTGCTCTTCTCGACCAAGCCCTTCCCGCGCCTCGGCGCCTGAAGGAGGGGTTCCCGCCCCGCGCTCCGGAGACACCCCGGCCGAAAGGCCGTCCGCAGCGCGGGGCCTCTCCATGCGGAAGGTCAGTCGCGTTCGGAGTAAAAAGCCGCTCCCGGGGGAGCGGCTTCGAGCCAGGAGAGGAAGCCGGTGACGGCCGAGGTGGTCATGGCGAGTTCGACCTCGCCGGTGGCGCTCTTACAGCGCAGGACCGCCACTTCGGGCGGGAAGATCTGGGCCTCGGGCCCGATCGGCTTGCGGCGCTCGGAGACCTGGAGGTCTTCGCGCGAGAGGGTGTAGCGCGGCCCGAACGCCAGGGAGAACATCCGGTACCAGCGGAGGTTGCCGCTCTCGTACACGGCGAAGCCGGGCGCCCAACCGCGCCCTTCCATGTGCCGGGAGAGCCGGGCGGCCATCGCCACCGATCCGGCGCGCGAGAAGAACGAGCGCCGGACGTACGTGAGTACCAGGAACACCGCGACGGCCCCCGCCAGGGCGGCGACGACGAGCAGTGCCTTCAGCATGGTCAGGCCGAAGCGGGGGCGACCGCTTCGGCGGTCTCGGCGAGGATGGTGACGCCGTCGGTGGTCACCGACAGGAATCCGCCTTCGACCTGCCAGGCGAGCTCGCCGCCCTCGAGCGGCTGCACGCGCACGGTGCTGTCGATCCGCAGCTCGCCGAGCAGCGGCTGGTGGCCGGGCAGCACGCCCAGTTCGCCTTCGGTGGTGCGCGCGTAGACGGCCTTGGCCGTGCCCGACCACACCTTCGACTCGACGGCCACGACTTCGACGTTCAGTTGCCCTGCCACAACGCTCCTTCAGCAGACTGCGGGATGGTTACCGGAAGTCTAGACGGCTGCGGGCGCGAACGTCGAATCGCCTGGGGGTGGGGCCGGGGACGTCACCTTGGACGACGAAGGCCCCCGGCGCGGCCGGGGGCCCTGCGATCGATCGATGCCTCAGACGCGGGCGCGCCGAGCCAACCGCTCGGGGTCCATGATGATGACGCTCTTGCCGTCCAGGCGCAGCCAGCCGCGCCCGGCGAAGTCGGCCAGGGCCTTGTTCACCGTCTCGCGGGAGGCGCCGACCAGCTGGGCCAGCTCCTCCTGCGTGAGGTCGTGGGTGACGCGCAGGACGCCGCCGTCGCGAGTGCCGAAGCGGCTCGCCATGTGCAGCAGGGCCTTCGCGACGCGGCCGGGCACGTCGGTGAAGATGAGGTCGGCCATGGAGTCGTTGGTGCGACGGAGCCGGCGTGCTATCACCCGAAGGAGCTGCTCGGCGATCTCCGGCCGGTTCGCCAGCCAGGGCCGCAGCGCGGTCTTCGACAGGCGGGCCAGGCGGGTGTCGGTCAAAGCGGTGGCGGTGGCGGTGCGCGGGCCGGGGTCGAACAGTGCGAGCTCGCCGACCATGTCGGAGGGGCCCATCACCGCGATCAGGTTCTGGCGCCCGTCGGCGGAGCGGCGGCCGAGCTTCACCTTCCCGGACATGACGATGTAGAGACTGTCACCCGGCTCGTTCTCGGTGAAGACAGTCTGGCCCTTGTTGACGTCGATGTACTCCATCTCTTTGATGAGCGACTCGACAGCTTCCGGGTCGACACCCTTGAACAGGGCGGCCCTGGCCAATACATCTTCCATGTCCGTTCGCACCTTTCTTCAACGCACCGCTAGTGCAAGTACTGAGTCTATGCCTCTTGTCCGCATTGCGGGAGCGAGACCCCCGTAAATCCACATGCGCACCGCAGGCGCGGAAATCGACATTCGTATCCGAATGAATGTGTTCCGTCCGTTCCGAGCGTCACGACGTGAGACTCAACGCGCCGCTTCAGCAGGGTGTTCGCTCCGCGGAACGGAACGCGTCGGCGGCGACCGGTACAGCCTACCCGCAATGTGACGTCACGCCCAGCATCAGGCAATGGCGAAAGTCGCGCGGAGACCGCTCAGGTGCACGAACCGGTGCCGACCGGTCCGGTGGACCTGCGGCCGGCATCGAGGACGGATGCGGACTCGGCGATCGTGAGGGCGTATCCGGTCTCCGGATCGTCGACCGCGGCCGCGAAGATCACGCCGATCACCTCGCCGTCGGGATTGAGGAGCGGGCCGCCGGAATTGCCGCCGATGATGTGCGCGTAGAGCTGGTAGACCTCGCGGGTGACCGTGCCGTCGTCGTAGATGTCGGGTCCGGTGACGATCCGCGCCTCGCGGATGCGCGCGGCCGTCGCCGTGTAGGCCCCGCCGCCGGGGTAGCCGAGGACGACCGCGTCGTCGCCCGAGGCCGCGAGCGCCGTCCGCAGCGGCAGCGCCGGGGCGTCCAGGCCCGGGACCGACAGGATCGCCAGGTCCTTGTCGGGCTCGAACACGATCACCTCGGCGTCGTAGAAGTCGCCCTTCGACTCGACGCGGACCGAGTCGGTCCCGGCGACCACGTGGGCGTTGGTGGCCACGAGCCCGTCGGCGTAGACGAAGCTCGACCCCTCGATCTGGCGGTCGCACGAGGGCGCCGAGCCGTGGACCTTGAGCACCGACGCTTCGGCGCCGACCACCAGGCCCGAGGCCGCGAGTTCGGGATCGGGCGGCGGGACCTCGCGGGCGTCGGTCGGGTTGAGCCCGAAGAACACGTTCGGCATCCCCGAGGTGTTCAGCGAGTCGCGCATCGACTCGTAGACGCCCTTGACCGAGTCGGGCATGTACTCGTCGATGCCGCTGACGAGGCTCGAATTGCGCACCGCGCCCGCGACCGCGGGCATGGACGAGCTGGCCAGCGGCGCGGCGGTGACCCACGTGACCAGGAGGACGGCGATGATCGAGACGAGCGGGCCCAGCAGGTGGTCGAGCTTCTTGGAGCCGTTCGACTTCAGGCGCTTGCGCAGCCGGTACCCGATCGCCGTGGCCAGGGCCATGCCGCCGAGCGCGAGCGCGAAGACGACCACGAGCGAGACGACGAGCTTGGTGAGCGCGGCCGCGTAGAAGTCGGCCGCGAACGGGGCGAGCTGCGCGCCGAGGACCGCGCCGCCGAGGAACCCGAGGAAGGTGGTGGCCGAGGTGATGAAGCCCTCGCGGTAGCCGTTGATGGCGAACAGGAGCGCCAGCAGCACGATGACGACGTCGACCATGAGACCGGTGCCGGTCGCGCTCATCCGCCCACCCCGCCTTCTTCTCCGGGGGCGCTAGCGCCCTTCGAGCTCCATGGTCCGACCCGAGTCCCAGGGCCGGGACCAGCCGCCCAACTCCAGGAGCCATGACAGTACCCCGGCCGTGAAGCCCCAAATCAGGGGTACGCCCGGGATCCGGAAGCACGGGCCGCCGCGGCCCGACGGGTAGCGGACCGTGCCGCGCGCGTCCGGATCGGCCAGCAGTGCCAGCGGGACCTGGTGCGCCGCAGCGACTTCGGAGGCCGCCTGCGGGGCGACGGTGTGGGGCTCGCGCCACAGCCCCAGGACGGGGGTGACCGCGAAGCCCGAGACGGGGATCCACAGTGGCGGGAGCGTCGCGCCGACCGCGACGGTGCCGGGGTCGACGGCGAGCTCCTCGGCCGCCTCGCGCAGGGCCGTCGCGGTCGCGTCGGCGTCCTCGGGGTCGGCCGCGCCGCCGGGGAAGGCGACCTCGCCGGGGTGGTGGCGCAGCGTCGCGGCCCGCTGCTGGAGCAGCACCGAGGGACCCGAATCGGCTTCGGACTCCTTGAGCAGCACCAGGACCGAGGCCGAGCGCGCGTCCTCCTCGGCGTGCGGGTGGAAGTGGTCGGCGATGACGCGCATGACCGTCGGCGGTTCGGCCTCGGCCGCGGCCTTGAGCAGCGGCGGCCACCAGTCGGGGCGGGCTCCGTTCGCGCCGGTCACGGCAGCTCCAGACCGAACGCGTCGTTCGCGGTCGCGGTGAGGGCCTCGAAGGTGACGCCCGGTTCGACGAGCAGTTCGGCCACGGTGCCGTCGGGGGCGACGAACGCGATGCCGGGCAGGGCCGGGACGCCGAGTCCGATGCGGACGGCCTCCTCGGGGTCGAAGACCGACGGGTAGGTCATGCCGAAGTCCTCGGCGAACCAGCGGCCCTTGGCCCGCGTGTCGGCCGTGTCGACGCCGAGCACGTCGACCTGGTCGCCGTGCGCCTCGTAGAAGGCCTGCACTTCGGGGGCCTCGTCTTGGCACGGCCCGCACCAGCTCGCCCACAGGACCACCAGGAGCGGCTTGCCTGCGGTGGCGACCGCGGTGGCCGCCTCGTCGCCGAGGCAGTCGAGTTCGAGTTCGCCGACGCCCTCGATCGGGGTCGTGCCGGAGGCGCACGCGACCGACCAGGTCGGCTCGCCCTCGGCCGCCTCCGATGCCGGTGGGGCGTCCTCGGCGCAGGCGGTGAGCGCCAGGAGCAGCGCGGCCGCCGAGGCGGCCAGGGCCCGCTTCACGCGCTCACCTCGTCTCCGGCGAGGCGCAGCAGGTCGGGGATGTTGTCGCCGCGCAGCAGCTTCGCGGCCTCGGCCCGGTCGGTGGGGCCCTCGCCGAAGGACGGGCACTGCGTCGCCAGCAGGCACGCCCCGCACGCCGGCTTGCGGGCGATGCAGACGCGGCGGCCGTGGAAGATGATCCGGTGGGAGAACATGGTCCACTCGCGCGGCTCGATGAGCTTCTGGAGCTGGAACTCCAGCTTCACCGGGTCCTTGCCCTCGACGAGGCCGAGCCGGTTCGTAATGCGGATCATGTGCGTGTCGACGGTGATCCCCGGGATGGCGAAGGCGTTGCCGCGGATGACGTTCGCGGTCTTGCGCCCGATCCCCGGGAGCTTCACCAGGGCGGCCATGTCCTCGGGGAGGGTCCCGCCGTGGTCGGCGACCAGGGCCTTGCCGAGGCCGATGATCGACCGGGTCTTGTTGCGGTAGAAGCCCGTCGGCCGGATGATCGCCTCGACCTCCTCGGGGTTCGCCTCGGCGTAGTCCTCGGCCGTGCGGTACTTCGCGAACAGCGCGGGCGTCGTCAGGTTCACCCGCACGTCCGTGCACTGGGCCGAGAGGATCGTGGCGACGGCCAGTTCGAGCGGGTTCGCGTAGTCGAGCTCGCAGTGGGCGTCGGGGTGGGCCTCGGCGAGGAGGCGGTTGATCCTGCGGGCCCGGCGCTTCTTGGCCAGCTCGCTCTCGGCGGCCTCGCGGCGGGGCCCCCGAGTCGTGTTCCGGCTTGAGCGGGCGTCGGCGGCGGTCACCCCGTCCATGGTACGCGGGCCCGATCCCGGTCCCGGCCTTGCGCGTCGGCCCTCACACGCCGGGCCGCGCCGCGGCGCGCACCCGCGCGCCCCTGGGCCGCGACACGCTCCGATACCGCGCCCGCAGCCGCCGCCGGCCGCGCAGCAGCAGCGCCGACAGGCCCAGCAGCCCGCCTCCGGCCGCCGTCGCGGCCAGGCTCCACGCCGGAGTGAGCGCTGGGCTCGCCTCGGCGGGCGGCGGTGCGGAGACGTCGGCGTCGAGCGCCGCGGCCGCGTCCACCACGCCCGCGCCCAGGCCCGAACCGCCGGGCCGCGCGGTCGCGGTGAGCGCCCGGCGCACCTCGGCGGCGGTCCAGTCCGGATGCGCCGAGCGCACCAGCGCCGCCGCGCCCGACACGAGCGCCGAGGCGAACGAGGTGCCGGTCACCGCCTTGTGCCCGCCGCCGGGCTCGGGCGCCCACAGGTCCGCGCCGGGCGCGGCCAGGTCGGTCGCCTCGCCGGTGATCGCCGTCTGCCAGCGGCGGCCCTCCGCGTCGGTGCCGGTCACCGCGAGCACGTCCGGGACGCGCGCGGGGAACCACACCTCCTCCTCGGGGCCGTCGCCACGCTGGTTGCCGGTGCAGGCCACCACGAGCACGTCGTGGCGCTCGGCGTAGGCGAGGGCCTCGGCGAACTGCGCCGAGTCGTAGTTGCCGCCCAAGGAGAGGTTCACGATGTCCGCGCCGTTGTCCACCGCCCACTCCACGGCCGCGCCGACCATCGCCGAATCGTGGTAGCGGTTCTCGTCGTCGAGGACCCGCACGGGCAGGATCACCGCGTCCGGGGCCACCCCCGGGCGCCCGGAGACGGCGCGCGCGGCGATCAGGCCCGCCACGGCCGTCCCGTGGCCCACCGGGTCGGCCTGGCCGAAGGCCCGCTCGTACACCGGGTCCTGCTCCGAGCCGAAGGCCATGAGCCGCGGCTCGTCGCCCGGGTCGAGATCGACGTAGCTGCGGCCGGGGAGCACCGCCCCCGCCAGGTCGGGGTGGTCGGCGTCCACACCCGAGTCGACGACGGCGACCGTGATCCCCTCGCCGGTGGCCGCCTCCCAGGCGGCGGGGGCGTCGACCGCGGACAGATGCCACGCCACGGGCGAAGACGCCTCCGAAGGGGCACCGCACAGCAAGAGCCCCAGAAGCGTCGCGGCGGCGCCCGCCAAGGCGCGGGAAGCGGTTCGGTCCCTCATGAGAACGGGATCGTCACACAGCGACAGGCCCACAGCGTGGGAATGACACGCGTGCTTCTTTATGAATTCGTTATTCTCGGCCTACTGACGGAAACTTGACAGGCCGCGCGCGTTACGGTGACGATCGCGAGGGGACGCCGCGTTCGCTCGACACCGCCCCATCCAAGACCGGTAGGGGGGAAGGGCTGAGTGGGATCGATGTGGGAACCGAGTAACGAGATCGAGCACCGTCTCCGGGAGGCGCTGCGAGCCGAGGACCAGGACGGATACTTCAGAATCCTGGCGCAGATCGAACTCGTCCTCCCACTGTCCTATGAGGACTCCAATGGCGGGGGCGCGGACACCTGGGCCACGTGGACGACCGACGACCGCACGCACATCCTCGCCTTCACCTCTGAGAGCGCGCTCCAGGTGTGCCTGCGCGACAACGCCGGGGCCTCCCGCCGCGTGGGTTTCACCGCGCTGGCAGGGGCCTGGCCCGACGAGGAGTGGTGGCTCGCGGTCAACCCGGGCCTGCCGATCGAGGGCTACCTCCCGGCGTGGTTCGTCGCCCAGGTCGCCCAGGGCATGACGACCGTCCCGGCCGACCCGGCGCCGCCGACCCCGCCCGCCGAGCAGTACCCGCCGCAGGACCGCTTCTCGGCGGTCGCGCACTCCGACCCGTTCGCGAACCCGATGGCCCCGGCCCCGACCTCGCGCGGCGGCGGCTTCATGCCCCCCGCGTCCGCCCCGGCCCCCCGCGAAGGCGGCAGCTTCATGCCGCCCGCGCCGCCGGTGCCGGACGTCCCGCCCGCGCCGCGGCGCTCCTCCGACCTCAACGGCCCCACCGGCCAGCACTCGACCATCGCGGGGAAGACCTCGGCGGGCCTGCCGCTGCGCCAGCCCCCGGGCGAGAGCGCCCCCGAGCCCGAGGCGTTCAACGGCCACTCCTTCCAGGACGCGCCGCCGAGCCAGCCGCCGGCCGCCGCCTCGCCGCAGTACCCGCCGCAGGGCCCCGGCTCCCAGCCGCCGAGCCACGCCTCGCAGCCGCAGTCGTCCTTCCCGGCCGAGCCGCAGTGGCCCGGCGAGCAGGACCAGTGGCCCGACGCCCCGGACTGGCTGCGCGACCAGCAGCCGGACCCGCTGACGCTGCCGACGCGCGAGCCGGCCCCGCCGGCCGCGCACCCCGAGCCGTACTCCGCGGCCGAGGCCTTCGGCGGCGCCCCGAGCGGCGACGCGTTCGGACCGGCCAACGACGCCTTCGGCGGCTCTCCGGCCGGCCCGCGCAGCGAGGCCTTCGGCGGCCCGCCGCGCCGCGACCCGCAGGCCGCCGGTTCCTTCGGACCGCCGGGCGAGGGCTTCACCGCCGTGAACCGGCCCGGCGAGGAGCCGCCGCGCGACGCCGAGGCCTTCGCCTCCATGTCGAGCGCCTTCGGCCGCCGCGGCGCCGAGCCCGAGCCGGCGCCGAGCCCGGCGCAGCACGCGCCGCGCCCCGTGGAGCTCTCCGGCGAGGACGCCGAGCCGCTCCTGGCCGAGGCCGCCTCCTCGGGCGACACCGCGACTTTCCTCCAGACCCTGCTGTGCGCCAGCGTGGTCCTGCCCGTGGGCGACCCGGCCGCCGCGCACATCCGCGTCGGCGACCCGGCCTTCCGCTGGTCGAGCGACATCGTCGACGGCATCATCGGGATCACCGTCTACACCACCGTCGAGCGGATGGCCGAGCGCGCGGGGGAGGACACCCCGCACACGATCGTGCCGTTCGGCTGGCTCATCCAGCACTGGCCGGGCCAGGACTACGCGCTCTACGTCAACCCCGGGACCGAGGTCGGCGCGAACATGTCCGGCCCCGAGGTCGAGCCGCTCCTGAAGTGGGCCGAGGCCAAGGACCTGCTGACGTTCGCGACCGAGATGGAGCAGCGCCAGGCCGCGGCCGCGCGCCTCTCCCCGGCCCACCGGGTCCAGCCGGTCCTGTGGCAGAAGACCATCCCGCACCACCAGGTGCCGTTCTACCTCGAACGCGGCTACGACCGCGTCGGCGGCTTCGTGCACCCCGCGGACGCGGTGGACCACCTGCGCACCCCCGCCCAGCTCTACCTCGCGCTCGGGCTCATCCGCTCCAGCGAGGACTTCAGCCCCACCGACGACTCGGTGCACGTGCTCCGCTGGATCGGCTACCGCACCGACCTGTACCCGCAGGCCCTCGGCGGCAACGACTTCGCCACGGCCGAGTCCCGCGGCGGCACCATCGTCGAGGCCGGCCCGTTCCGCGGCGACGGCTTCGCGCCCTCGGAGTCGCCCGAGGACCGCATCCCCGAGCACAAGGTGGACTCGGTGCGGCTGCCGCACGCCGCGAAGATCCTCCGGATCGACTCGCGCGGCGAGGTCACCGACATCGCGCTCTACGACGCCGACACCCGCGAGTGGACGCCGGTCGACGGCGCCTTCGGCGGCCCGGCGGCGATCGAGGCGCCCTCGACCCCGGCCCTGCCGGCCGCCCCGGCCTCCGACACGCCGCCGCCGGCCGGACCGACGGGCGAGTCCTACGGCTACGCCGGAGGCGACGGCGCGGGCGGCCCGAGCGCCGGCTACGACGGCGCGGCCGGTTACGACAGCGCGCTCGGCGAGGCCTGGGGCGACGCCTCGGGCCACTACGACCTGGTGCGGCCGGCCCCCGAGGAACGGGCGGCCTCCGTCCTGGACCACAGGGACCGCGAATGGAAGGACGCCTAGCCATGAGGGACGGCTACATCGCCCGCTGGAAGGGCGCCGAGTACGACTCCAGTCCCGACGGGGCCCACGTGCGCCTGTACTCGCCGACCGGCGGGGACGGCTTCGTGGAGGTCGCCGAGGGCCGGTACCGGCGCGGCGTCCCGATCGGGGAGCTCGACGACTTCTTCTACGTGCGCACCGTCTGCACCTGGAGGGGCGAGCCGTTCTTCGTGCTCGGTGCCTCCGGCGACTGGGTGCGCCTGGAGTACCGGGGCGGGCGCGCCGACGTGGCCCGCTCGCTGGGCCTCGAACCGTACGACAACGGGGTGTACCAGATCTGGGCCCCCGCCGAGGAGGTCGGCGAGATCGCCGAGCAGTACCTCTAGACCTCTCGCGTGAACCCCGGTCGGCCTCGACCGGGGTTCCGCTGCACCCGGGAGGCCTTGCGGCGCAAGGCCTGAACACGTTGTATTCATTCTCGTAAATCTGTCGAGCGACCGCTTTCACACCGGAGGGGTTTTGCTGTATGCTTCAGGAAATATAAGAAAGCGTTTGCCTGACTTCAGCGGACGCTTGCGGAGCCGCAACGCGACCTCCCCGGCGAACGCCCGCGGAGCAGCGGACCGGACTAGCTGACTTCTGGAGCAGATCCCTATGGCAGAACGAATCACCGTCGGCATCGCCCTCAACGGGGTGACCGGGCGCATGGGCTACCGCCAGCACCTCGTGCGCTCGCTCCTGGCCATCCGGGACCAGGGCGGCGTGGAGCGCGCCGACGGCAGCGTCATCTGGCCCGAGCTCACCCTGGTCGGCCGCAGCGCCGACAAGCTCGCCGAGATCGCCGGGCGCCACGGGCTGGACAAGTACACCACCAGCCTCGACGAGGCCCTCGGCGACGACTCGATCCAGGTCTACTTCGACGCCCTCACCACGCAGCACCGCCTCGCCGCCGTCAACAGCGCGATCAAGGCCGGCAAGCACGTGTACACCGAGAAGCCCATCGCCACGAGCCTCGAAGACGCCCTCGGCCTCGCCCGCGCCGCCCGCGACGCCGGCGTCAAGAACGGCGCCGTCGCCGACAAGCTGTACCTCCCGGGCCTGCGCAAGCTCAAGCGCCTGGTCGACTCCGGCTTCTTCGGCAAAGTCCTGTCCGTGCGCGGCGAATTCGGCTACTGGGTCTTCGAAGGCGACTGGCAGGAGGCCCAGCGCCCCTCCTGGAACTACCGCGCCGAGGACGGCGGCGGCATGGTCCTGGACATGTTCCCCCACTGGTCCTACGTGTTCGAGGGCACGCTCTCCCCGGTCAAGTCCGTGACCGCCCACGTCACCACCCACCTCCCCGAGCGCTTCGACGAGCAGGGCCGCGCCTACGCCGCCACCGCCGACGACGCCGCCTACGCCATCTTCGAGCTCCAGGACGGCACCGTCGTCCAGATGAACTCCTCCTGGGCCACCCGCGTCGACCGCGAGGAGCTCGTCGAGTTCCACGTCGACGGCACCGAGGGCTCGGCCATCGCCGGGCTGCGCAAAGTCCGGGCCCAGCACCGCGCCCACACCCCCAAGCCCGTGTGGAACCCCGACATCGACCAGCCCATCCCCTTCCGGCGGCAGTGGCACGAGGTTCCCGACAACGAGGTCTTCGACAACGGCTTCAAGCTCCAGTGGGAGGAGTACCTGCGCCACGTCGTGGACGACGCCCCCTGGCACCACGACTTCCTCGCCGCCGCCCGCGGCGTGCAGCTGGCCGAGGCCGGCTACCGCTCGGCCCGCGAAGGCCGCCGCATCGACCTGGAGGACCTCGTCCTGTGACCCGGAAGTTCAACTCCCGCGTGATCTACTCGGCCGCCCACGTGGTCGCCGACCCGCTGGCCGACAACGGCCCCGGCCGCCCCGCCGCCGTCGACTGGGACGCCACGCTGGCCTTCCGCCGGCACCTGTGGGACCTCGGGCTCGGCGTCGCCGACGCCATGGACACCGCCCAGCGGGGCATGGGCCTGGACTGGGAGGCCACCAGGCAGCTCATCCGGCGCTCGGCCGAGGCCGCCGGACCCGACGACCTCCTCGCGTGCGGGGTCGGCACCGACCAGCTCGGCGCCGGACCGGCCACGCTCGACCAGATCCGCGCGGCCTACCTGGAGCAGCTCGCCGTGGTCGAGGACGCCGGAGCGGGCACGATCCTCATGTGCTCGCGGGCGCTCGCCGCGAACGCGAAGACCCCCGACGACTACCGCCGCCTCTACGGCGAACTCCTCGGCGAGGTCAGCGGCAAGGCGATCCTGCACTGGCTCGGCCCGATGTTCGACCCGGCCCTGGAGGGCTACTGGGGTTCGGCGGACCTCGCCGAGGCCGCCGACGTGTTCGTGGAGATCATCACCGAGAACGCGGCGAAGATCGACGGCATCAAGATGAGCCTGCTCGACGCCGAGGCCGAGATCGCCCTGCGCCGCAGGCTCCCCGAAGGGGTCCGCTGCTACACCGGCGACGACTTCAACTACCCGCGGCTCATCGCTGGGGACGAGTTCGGGCACTCCGACGCGCTGCTGGGGATCTTCGACCCGCTCGCGCCGCTCGCCTCGCGGGCCGCGATCAAGCTCGACGAGGGCGACGTGGCGGCCTTCCACGCGATCTTGGACCCGACGGTCCCGCTGGCGCGCAAGGTCTTCGAGGCCCCGACGTTCAACTACAAGACCGGCGTGGTGTTCCTGGCGTGGCTCTCGGGCTTCCAGGACCACTTCAAGATGGTCGGCGGCCTGGAGTCGGCCCGCTCGATCGCGCACTTCGGCCAGATCGTGGACCTCGCGCTCGAAGCGCGGCTGTTCCCCGACGAGGACCAGGCGATCGACCGGTTCAACGCGCTGCTCAAGGTGGCCGGGCAGCCCCCGAGGAGCCTCGCATGAGCGTCCTCGACCGGTTCTCCTTCAACCATGCGACCGCGAAGTTCTGGGACCAGCGCGAGGCCGTGGAGGCCTGCGCGCGCACCGGATCGAAGATCGGCCTGTGGCGCGAACCGGTCCAGGAGTTCGGCCTCGAAGCGACCGCGAAACTCGTCAAGGACGCCGGCGTGGCGGTCACCAGCCTGTGCCGCGGCGGGTTCTTCACCGACCCGACCCCGGCCGCGATCGAGGACAACCGCAGGGCGATCGACGAGGCCGCCGCACTGGGCGCTCCGGCACTGGTTTTGGTCTCGGGCCCGATCCCGGAGGGCGGCACGATCGACTCGGCGCGCGAAGGCGTCAAAGAAGCCCTCGCGCGACTCGCCCCGTACGCGGGGGAGCGGGGCGTGACGCTCGCGATCGAACCGCTGCACCCGATGTTCGCGAGCGACCGGTGCGTGGTCGCGACCCTCGGCGAGGCCCTGGATCTGGCCGCGCCGTTCCCGGCCGAGCAGGTCGGCGTCGTGGTCGACACCTACCACATCTGGTGGGACCCGCAGGTGTGGGACGGGATCGCCAGGGCCGCGGCCGAAGGCCGCATCGCCTCGTTCCAGCTCGCCGACTGGATCACGCCGCTCCCGGCGGGCGTGCTGACCGGGCGCGGTCAACTGGGTGAGGGCTGCATCGACCTGAAGCGGTACCAGGAGACCGTGGACGCGGCCGGCTTCACCGGTCCGATCGAAGTGGAGCTGTTCAACGACACCCTCTGGGCCCGCCCGGGGCAGGAGGTCTTCGACGAGACCAGGGCCGCGTTCGCTCGCGCCCTCGCATGAACTCCGCGGGTGCGGGACCGGGCCGGGGTCAAGCGCCCGGCCCCGCACCCGCGGCCCGCTCACTCTCCTGAGGACACGCAGAACTGGTTGCCGTCGGGGTCGGTGAGGACCGTCCAGGTGAAGGCGCCGCCGGGCGCCTCGTGGTCGCCCACGCGCCTCGCGCCCGCCTCGACGAGGCGGCCCACGGTGGCCTCGGCGTCTGCCGACACGAGGTCGACGTGGACGCGGCCGGGGATCGAGCCCTCGACGTACTGGAAGGACATGCCGGTGGACTCGCCGTCGCCGACGACGACGTACTCGCCCCAGTCCTTGCTGATCTCGGTGCCGAGCGCGGCGGCCCACCACTTGGCGAGCTCCTTCGGCCGCTCGGTGTTCACGGTGACGTTCACGATGCGAAGTTTCATGTCTTCGACGCTATCGGCAAGATGAGACATTTTCGGCCGCTTGGGTTATTCCGCGAGATCGAGCCGTTCAATCCAGGAAGTGCTCGCGGCCGTTGAGCGGGCGCCGCTCGTCCTGCTCGGTCGCCTTCCGGTGCGCCGCATAGCGAGCGAAGACCACGACGTTCTCGGCGTACCCGCCCCGGCCGAATTCGCCGCCGCAGGTGATCAGCCGCAGCGCGGGCACCGCCTCGACCCCGAACACCTCCTCGTACGGCAATCGCCGCTTCGGATACGACTCGGTCCCGGTCACCTCGTAGACCACCACGATCCCGTCCTCGCGGGTCACCTCGATCACGTCGCCCGCCTCCAGCTCCTTGACCGGGAAGAACACCGCCGGGCCGCTCCGGTCGGTGTCCACATGGCCCAGCAGGACCGTCGGCCCGAACTCCCCGGGCGTCGGCCCGTGCTCGAACCAGCCCGCCTCATGGGGCTTGCGCAGCGCCGGAACCTCGAAGTCCCCGTTGCGATCGAGACCGAGCCCGGTCAGCGGGGCGTGGACCCCGACCGCCTCGATGTCCACCCGCGTCGGCTCGGAGCGGCCGAGCCAGTCCCCGCCCGCCGGATCGGCGACCGCGAACGGGTCGTCGCCGAACTGCGGCAGCCGCAGATGCGGCATCGGGACCACACTGCCGACCACGAGACCGAGTCCCCCGGCGAGGAGGATCGCGAGCACCACGGCGGCCACCGGCCGGAACGCCGGCTCCGGCCGGTGGACCGCGGGTTCAGGAGCCCCGCCCGACTCGCCCATGCGGCCTAGGCCGCGGCACTGCTGCGGCGCTTGAGCAGCCACATCCCGGCCGCCGCCGCGAGCACGATCCCCGCACCCGACCACAGGACCGCCGAAGAAGCGTCCGACGCGGTCGAGCCGCCGCCGGTCGCCGCACCCGAACCCGAGGTCACCGTGAACTTCGCCGAGGCGCTGTCCGAACCACACGTCACCAGCACCGTGTACGTCCCGGTCTTCATGCCCTGCGGCACCGTGAAGTTCCCTTGGGCATTGTTGTTGTTGCGCGGCAAGGCGATGCTCACGTCCGTGCCCTCCACGACCGCCGTCGCGTTCTGGTTGCAGTTCGAGGCGAGCGCGTCCACGCGCGTGCCGACCGCTCCCGCCGTCGGCGAGAGCGTGACGGTGATGGCCGCGTTCGCCGGAACGGCCGTGGACAGCACGATCGCGGCGCTGAGCCCGATCGCGGCGAGCATCCCTCGGAAGGGCTGGGGCATTCGCATGGGCAAGGTTCCTCCCCGATCGGCACCGGGAGGCACCCGGTCCCACGTGACGTGTCAATGGCTCACGGTAATGGCCCCCGGCAGGGGCGCACACGGAATCGTGGGAAAACGGGCGCGCGAGCGCGCACGGCTCGTCGGGGCTGGAAAACATCGGTGTCATCTGCCACGATGAGGGCATGAGGCTTCCCGGGAGCGGACTGGTCAGCGGCCTCGCCGCGACCGCGCGAACCGCCGCGCGCCGCGCCGTCACCAGTCAGTACCCCGAGCACGAACCCGAACTGCCCGAACGCTCCCGGGGCGTCATCGCCCTCGAGGAGTCCAACTGCACCTCCTGCATGCTCTGCGCGCGCGAATGCCCCGACTGGTGCATCCACATCGACTCCCACAAGGAGACCGTCGAGGTCGAAGGCGCTGCCCGGCCGCGCCAGGTCAACGTCCTCGACCGCTTCGACATCGACTTCTCCCTGTGCATGTACTGCGGGATCTGCATCGACGTGTGCCCCTTCGACGCCCTCTTCTGGGCCCCCGACTTCGCCTACGCCGAAGGCGACATCCGCGACCTGCTCCACGGCAAGGAGCACCTGGGGGAGTGGATGGCGAACGTCCCGCCCTCGGCGCTGCCCGAGGCGGAGCCGGAGGACGCCGGGTGACGGTCGCCGACGTGCTCCTGATCGCCTTCGGGCTGCTCGCGCTCGGGGCGGCGCTGGCGGTGGTGACGACCGAGCGGATCGTGCGGGCCGGGCTGTGGCTCGCGGTCGCGTTCGCCGGGATCGCCGGGGCCGCCCTGGTGCTCGCCGCCGAGTTCCTCGCGTGGGTGCTCGTGCTCGTCTACGTCGGCGCGATCGTGGTGCTGCTGCTGTTCGCGACGATGCTCACGAAGGCCCCGACCGACCCGTCCGCCGACCTCGACCGGCCGCGCCTGCCGGGGGCCGTGATCGCCGGCGGGGTCGGGCTCGGGCTCGCGGCGGTCGTCACCGCCGCGTTCGGCTGGACCCGCGTCGATCCGGAGGGCGGGGCGGGCGCCGCGGCCGTCGGCGAGGCCGTGTTCGCCGAATGGGTGCTCCCGTTCGAGGTGCTCTCGCTCCTTCTGCTGGCGGCTCTGGTGGGCGCGGTGGCCGTTTCCACACGGAGAACTTGAGCAACAGTCGTGTAACGAAGGTTTGCTAGCCGCGCGGTAAGCTGACGGCCATGAGTTCACCCATCTTCGACCTGGCCGACGAGTACATCACCGCATACGCCCGCCTCCACCCCATGTTCGCCGGCATGGCCGGCATCAAGGGCGACTTCGGCGTCGCCTCGGACCTGGGACCGGACGCGGTCGAGGACCGCGCGCGGCTGGACCGCGAGACCCTCGCGCGCCTGCGCGCCCTGGAGTCGGCCGGATCGGCCGACGACCTGGCCCGGCTCCACATGGCCGAGCGCCTGGAGTCCGGCCTCGCCCTCCACGACGCGGGCGAGTGGCGCCGGGCCCTGCGGGTGCCCTACGGGTTCATCCAGACGCTGTGCTCGTACGTCGACCTCGCGCCCCGGCGCACCGAAGGCGAGTGGCGGGTGCTCGTCGCCCGCATCCGGGCGATCCCCGAGATGTTCGCGACCTGGCGCCAGACCATGAACGCCGGGATCGACGAAGGCCAGACCGTCGCGCTCCTCCAGGTCGTCGAGGGCGCCAAGCAGGCCCGGCGCAACGCCGAGGTGCGCGTGTTCGACAAGCACGTGGACGCCTACGGCGACGGCCCGCAGGCCCGCGACCTCCGCGAGGCCGCCGACGCCGCGTACGCCGCGTTCGCCTCCGCCGCCGAGTACCTGGAGCGCGCCTACGCGCCGCACGCCGCCGCGAAGGACGGCGTCGGCGAGGAGCGCTACCTGCTGCACGCCCGCGCGACCCTCGGCGCCGACCTCGACGCCCGCGACGCCTACGCGTGGGCCTGGGACGAGCTGCACCGCATCGAGGACGAGATGGCCGCCGAGGCCGACCACATCGCCGCCTCGGCGGGTCTGTCGGGCTCGGGCCTCGACGAGGTCATCGCGCACCTGGACGCCACCGAGACCCTCGCCGACCACGAGGCGTACCTCGCGTGGCTGCGCGAGAAGCACCACGGCGCGCTCGAAGCGCTCAACGGCGTCCACTTCGACATCGACCCGCGACTGCTCGAGCTCGACGTCGAACTCGTGCAGGGATCGTCTGCCGGGTCGGCGTACTACACCGGCCCCAGCGAGGACCTCTCACGGCCGGGCCGCACCTGGTGGCCGGTGGCCGAGCGCGAGCGCTTCGCCGTGTGGGGCGAGCTGACCACCGTCTTCCACGAGGGCGTGCCGGGACACCACCTCCAGATCGGGCAGACGAAGGTGGCCGGGGACGGCCTGTCGCGCTTCGCGAAGGTCTTCGGCTCGGTCTCGGGCCACGCCGAGGGCTGGGCCCTGTACGCCGAGCGGCTCTCCGACGAGCTCGGCTGGTTCACCGACCCGGGCACGCGCCTGGGGATGCTCAAGGGCTCGGCGCTGCGCGCCGCCCGCGTCGCCATCGACATCGGCTGGCACCTCGACCTGCCGCTGCCGGCGGCCGAGGCGAAGCGCCACGGCGAGCGGTGGGACTTCGACGTGGCCCTGGAGGTCCTCCAGCAGCGCGGGCGCATCGCCGGGCACCGCGCCCGGCCCGAGATCGTCCGCTACGCGGGCTGGCCGGGACAGGCGATCTGCTACAAGCTCGGCGAGCGGGCCTGGATCGCCGCCCGCGACGAGGCGAAGGCCGCGGCCGGGTCCGATTTCGACATCAAGGACTGGCACACCCGGGCGCTCAACCTCGGGCCCGTGGGCCTGGACAACCTCGCGGCGGTCCTGCGCGGGGAGTGAAGCCGGAGCTTCGGCGATCGGTGACGCGACGAGGCGGGCGCGTGAAAGGCGAGCGCCCGAGCGCGACAACGTGAACCGCGACCGCCGCGGCACCCGCCGGACCGGTCCGGACATGCGAAGGCGGGGCCGGAGTACGACTCCGGCCCCGCCTCCTTCCGTCTACCGCCAGCGGTCGATCATGCCGGTCGTGGTCCGGTCGATCTCCTCGCCGAGCTGGCGCAGGTGCTCCTTCTCCAGGTCCGCCAGGCTCGCGGTGAACCGGTCCGCCCGGTCGGCGCCCGGGAGCCGCAGCAGCCAGTTGCGGGCGATCACCGCCTGCCGGTACTCGGTGAGCAGGTGCTCCAGGTCGGCGACCGGGACGATGACCTCCTCGGCGGCCCGGCCGAGCGCCGGCTCGGCCGCCTCCGCGAGGAAGTGCGCCTCCCGGGCCGCGATGCGGGCCTCGTCGCGCGCCATCACCAGGTCGGTCGCGTAGCTGAGCCTGCCGTACGTGTCGAGCAGGTGCGTTTTCGCCTTCGAGAGCACCCCCATGAGCGAGGAGGCGGGCTTGTCGCCCTCGCGCGTGAAGCGCGCGTGCTCGGCGAACATGCGCACCTGGCCGAGCAGGGCCGCGACCCACGTCTGCGAGTGGACCCGCTCGATCTGCCGGTAGGAGGCGCGCATCTCCTCCTCCAGGGCGTCGAACCACCCCGGGTACTCCGGGACGGTGAGGCCGAGCTGGTCGAACCGGTCGGCGAAGTGGATCCGGAGGCGCTCCAGGTCCTCGGTGTGCTTGAGCGCGGCGAGGAACTGGTCGAGCTCGCGGCCGCCGTGCGGGGTCTGTGCGAACAGGTGCTCGTAGCCGCGGATCGTCGTGCGCAGCCGGTGGATCGCGGCGCGGACCGAGCCTGCCGATCCGGGCGCGTACCGCTCGGTGGCGGCGATCGCGCGGTTGAGCGCGTCGACCTGGTTCGCGATGTACGACCGGATCACGACGCCGGCCGGTGTGGACGCGGACATGGCCCCGGAACGCTCCCGTTCGGCCGCCGCTGCGGATGCTGACATGGCTCCTCCCCCCGAAAGACCTGCTGGACCAAGTATTCCAGCGGGCCCTCGGAGGGAGGAGCGAAGCGGTGAAAATTCGATTGTCGTTCAGGTTCGAGCCCTGCGGCCGTCACCTGCGCGGATCGACTAGCCCGGGATGCAGTCCAGCGCGGGCATGGTCGTCAGGTTGCCGGAGACGTTGAAGCCGAAGCTCTCCGACGAGCCCGAGCTGATGGTCGCGTTCCAGCCCGAGGGGCTGGCCATCTGCATGTCGCCCATCGAGCTGATCGTGGTGTTCCACGAGTTGTCGATGGTGATCCCCGAGTCCGGCGGCCACAGCCAGTGGATCATCCAGTCGCTGACGGGCGCGGTGCCCGTGTTGGTGACGGTGATGTTGACGGTCGCCCCGCCGTTCCACGAGAAGATCGAGGCCTCGGCGGTGCAGGTGGCGTTCGGGTTGCCCGTGGGGTCGTCGGTCGGGTCCTCGGTCGGGTCGTCCGTCGGCTCATCGGTGGGGTCGTCGGTCGGGTCGTCCGTGGTCGGGGGGTCGGTCGGAGGGTTGTTCACGCCGCCGTCGTTGCCGGGCAGGTTGGCGCCCGGGCGCACGCCGGTGACCTCGCCGTTGCCGCCGTCGAACTCGACGTCGGAGCAGGCGTAGAAGTTCTCGCTGGAGTCGGAGCGCACCCAGTGGGTGAAGACCACGTGGTAACCCGACTTCTGCGGGAGCGTCAGGTTGGCGTAGTAGTAGTGGTCGTCCGAGCCCGGGCCGCCGTTCTGCGGCGGGTTCGTGATGGTGGTGAACAGCTCCAGCTCGTCCCAGGTGATGGGCGTGTTCGGGTTCCAGCCGTCCTTGGTGATGTACAGGTCGAACTTGCCGGGGTGGTGCGCCCAGTTGTTGTAGCGCCACTCGACGTTCGCGCCGGCGGTCACGTGGGTCCGGGGCCAGTTGCCCGCGGCGTTGAACGCCGAGAAGTCGTACGGGCCGCGGCCGCCGCCGTTGCAGATCTCGCCGTCGGGGATGTAACCGACGGTCTGGCCCGCGCCGTTGGAGTCGAGGTTCCCGAACCAGTTGTAGAACGCGTTCGGGCCGCCCTGGTTCAGCGCCTGCTGGCACATCGCGTTGGACGGGTCGAGCGCGCCGTTCCCGCTCAGCGCGTCGAAATAACAGAAGTACTGCCGGGAGCCGGGGAACACGGTGGCGCCGTGGGCCTCGGCCTCCTGACCCTTGGTGAACAGCGTCGTGGCGAACATGGCCGCTACAACGGCCAAGACCAGCGACATGACGACGGCGATGCGGCGGCGTCTGCTGCCGAACGCCGTCGAGGCGATGGTGGACATGGAAAACTCCTCTGCCGGTCATGGAGCGCTCCCAACCTGGCCCTGCCGAGCCCGCGCCTACATGTGCGAAACCGTGGATAGTGATCGTGATATTTGAGTGTATCTATATAATGGGGCGGAGTGCAAACGGCCCGGTGCCCGAGGGGTCGCGGCCGTGGAACCCGCGACATCCGCGTCGTCGGAGCGCCTCCCGCTCTCCCGCGGATAGGGTGGGATCCATGGACATCGGAGACACCGCCCCGGCATTCACCCTCGAGGACGAGACCGGCACGCCGCGCGGTCTCGACGAGCTGCTGGAGGGCGGTCCGGTGGTGCTGTTCTTCTACCCGCGCGCCATGTCGGCCGGCTGCACCGCCGAGGCCTGCCACTTTCGTGACCTCGTCTCCGAGTTCAAGGCCCTTGGGGCGCAACCGGTCGGCATCTCCCGCGACGCCGTCGACCGCCAGGCCGCCTTCACCGCCGAGCATTCACTGGGCTACCCGCTCCTGTCGGACCCCGGCGGCGCGGTCGCCGAGGCCTTCGGCTCCCGGCGCAACTTCGCCCTCTTCCCCACCAAGCGCAAGACCTTCCTCATCGGCGAGGGCCGCAAGGTGATCGGCGTGGTCACCAGCGAGCTGAGCATGAACGCCCACGCGGACAGGGCGCTCGCGATCCTGCGCGAGAACGCCGCCGCATAGCGAAAGAGGCGGCCCGAAGGCCGCCCCGTGCAGGTGTCGCAGATGCGGTTCGCGAGTTCGCGGCTGCGATTCAGATTCCGCTCACAAGTTCTCGAAATGCCTTCCCCCGGTGGGAGATCGCGTTCTTCTCCTCGGCGCTCAGCTCGGCGCTGGTCTCCTCGCGCCCCTCCGGGACGAACAGGGGGTCGTAGCCGAACCCGTTGTCGCCCTTCGGGGCCCGGATGATCCGGCCGGGCATCTCGCCGTGGACGACCAGTTCGCGGCCGTCGGGCCACACGATCGCCGCCGCGCACACGAACTTCGCGCCGCGCGATCCGTCCGGCACGTCCGCGAGCTGGTCGAGCAGCAGCGCGTTGTTCGCCGCGTCGTCCTTGGCGCTCCCGGCCCAGCGCGCCGAGAGCACCCCGGGCATCCCGTTGAGGGCGTCCACGGCCAGGCCGGAGTCGTCGGCGATGGTCGCCAGGCCCGTGTGCTTCACCCCGTCGCGGGCCTTGAGCAGGGCGTTGCCCGCGAACGTCAGCTCGGTCTCGGGGGTCTCGGGGTAGTCCTCGACCGCGTCGAGTCCCACGAGTTCGACCTCGGGGGCGGCCGAGGCGAGGATCTGGCGCAGCTCGTCCACCTTGCCCGCGTTGCGGGTCGCCAGGAGCACCCTCACGGGGTCAGGAGGGTACGGGCCTGGAGGCCGGTGAGCTCCTTGCAGCCCTTGAGGGCCAGGTCCAGCAGCGCGTCGAGTTCGGCGCGGTTGAACACCGCCTCCTCGCCGGTGCCCTGGACCTCGACGAAGTCGCCCTCGCCGGTGCAGACCACGTTCATGTCGACCGAGGCCGCCACGTCCTCCTCGTACGGAAGGTCCAGCACCGGGACGCCGCCCACGACGCCGACGCTGATGGCGGCCACCGAGGTCGTGAGGATCTTGTCGGGCTTGCGGGCGAGCTTCTGCTCCTTGAGCCAGGCCACGGCGTCGTGCAGCGCCACGTAGGCGCCGGTGATCGAGGCCGTGCGGGTCCCGCCGTCCGCCTGGAGCACATCGCAGTCGAGCGTGATCGTGTTCTCGCCCAAGGCCTTGAAGTCGATGCAGGCCCGCAGGGAGCGGCCGATGAGCCGCGAGATCTCGTGGGTGCGCCCGCCGATCTTGCCGCGGATGGACTCGCGGTCGGAGCGCGAATGCGTCGAGCGCGGGAGCATCGAGTACTCGGCGGTCACCCAGCCCTCGCCCGAGCCGCGCCGCCAGCGCGGGACGCCGGGCGTGACCGAGGCGGTGCACAGCACGCGGGTGCGGCCGAATTCGACGAGGACCGAGCCCTCGGGGTGGTCGGTCCAGGAGCGGGTGAACTTCACGGGGCGCAGCTCGTCGGCGGCGCGCTTGTCAGGTCGAGTCATCCGCACCAGCCTACGGGAACACACTCGCGTGTGACACACTAGTTGCTGCTCGAATGAGAGCGTCGGCACGTGCGGCGACCGGGCCTACGGCCTGGGATCGCGCGTCCCGGGGCCGGCGGCGGTCCGCCTCCCGGCAGCGATCGGCCCCTCCCGATCGGACGCTCGGCCGCGCGCGAGTGGCGGAACTGGCAGACGCGCAGGATTTAGGTTCCTGTGCCTTCGGGTGTGGGGGTTCGAGTCCCCCCTCGCGCACGCGATGACGATCGGGGCCCGGCGGTGATGCGCCGGGTCCTTTCCCGTGTGCGGCATCGGCGTGGACGCTTCGGGGCGGTGCCTCGGTTGCACGAATCGTCTGAAAAGGAATGAAGGCCACAGATCCTTGCGGTAGGCAACGGAGCGGGCGCCCGAAAAGGTACTTCGAGTGTCAACGCCGACCGAAAGGTGATCTTCATGTCCGCTTTCAAGCGCACCGCACTGGCGGCCGCCGCCGCGGCCGCGGTGCTCCTGCCCGCCACCGCCGCCTCCGCCCAAGACCCGGAGATCCCCGAGGAGGGCTGGGAGTACTCGGCCGCGTGGGACTTCGTGCGGGACGACTACACCGCCGAAACGCAGGCCGCCACCGAGGCACAGCTCGCCGACCACTTCCCGGACTGGAAGTTCGCGACCACGCTGGAGTCGGTCCGGCTCCAGAACTACTTCATCGACGGGGAGAACGAGACGCCCGTCCAGCGCAAGTTCCGGGCCGACTTCGCCGTCCCCGAGACCGAGGAGGCCCTCGAGACCGCGATCTACCTGCCCGGCGGGATCAGCGAGGGCATCCAGGACCTCAGTGGCGGTGAGGAGGTGGACATGCACTACCTGCTGCACTGTTCCGCCGAGGACACCGAGTGCGTGACCGAGGTGCACGCCGACGGGCTGGTCCTGGCGTGGACCTCCGACGGGAGCTACGTCGAGGCCGCGGCGTTCTTCCCCGACGGCTCGGTCGGCTGGGTCTGGTGGGGCGAGGACTACCTCAACGGGACTCCCGACGGCTCCATCGAGGTGACCTCTGAGCAGGTCGCGAAGTTCGCGGCCAACCTCGACACGGCCCCGGTCTGGGCCGCGCTCGAAGACGAGGCGTAAGCGCGTCGACGGCCCCCGCCTTCCGGCGGGGGCCGTCTTATCGGCGGCGCACCGCCAGGCCCGTGCACGCGATGACGGCGAGGCCTCCGGCGACGGTGGTCCAGCCGAGCGGTTCGCCCAGGAGCAGCGCGGCCCACGCGAGGGTCAGGACCGGCTGCGCCAACTGCGTCTGGCTCACCTGCGCCATCGGCCCCAGCGCCAGGCCCCGGTACCAGGCGAAGAACCCCAGGAACATGCTCACCACCGCGAGGTAGCCGAACGCGGCCCACTCGGTCGCCGTGGCTCGCGGCAGTCCCGCCGCGAGCGAGGACGCCGAGGCGAGGACCATGACCGGCGAGGCGAGCACCAGGGCCCACGAGATCGTCTGCCACGGGCCGAGTTCGCGCGACAGGAGCCCGCCTTCGGCGTAGCCGATCGCGGCGGCGAGGACGGCGGCGAACAGCAGCAGGTCGGGCCAGCCGAGACCGCCGAAGCCCTCGGAGTTGAAGGAGGCGAACGCGATCGCGGCGACCGCGCCGAGTCCCGCGGCCGCCCAGAACGCGACCGGCGGGCGCTCGCGGGTGCGCAGCACCGAGGCGACCGCCGTCGCGGCGGGCAGGATCGCGATGACGACCGCGCCGTGGCTCGCGGGCGTGGCGGTGAGCGCGTACGAGGTGAACAGCGGGAACCCGGCGACCACGCCGCCGGCGACGACCGCGAGGCGGGCCCATTGGGTCCCGGTCGGGCGCCGCTGCCGCGTCAGGGCCAGTGCCGCCGCCGCTAGCGCGGCCGCGACGACCGCCCGTCCCGCGCCGATGAGCAGCGGCGAGAAGCCGCCGACGGCGATCCGCGTGAACGGGACGGTGAACGAGAACGCGAGCACCCCGAGCAGGCCCCACCACAGTCCCGCGGGGGTGCGCGATAGCACCGGCGGCGCTTCGAGAGTAGCGCTACTATGTTCCTTCATGTCCAACGATAGCAGTGAGCGGATCGTGCGGGAACTGCGCGAACTCGTCGCCCGATCCGCGCCGGGGGAGCGGCTGCCCTCGACCCGGGCGCTCGTCGCCCGGTTCGGCGCGAGCCCCGTGACCGTGCAGAAGGCCCTGCGGGCCTTGGGCTCCCAAGGCCTCGTCGAGACCCGCACGGGCGTGGGGACCTTCGCGCGCGGCGTGCGCACCGCCCGCCCGGCCGACTACGGCTGGCAGACCGCGGCGCTCGAATCCCCGCGGGCGCGCATCCCGAGGACCCCGACCGCGCTGCGGACCGTCCCGAACGACGTGATCGCCCTCCACTCGGGCTATCCCGACCGCGAACTGCTGCCCGAGCGGCTCGTGCGGGCCGCCTTCAACCGCGCGGTCCGCGGCCCCGCCGCGCTCGCCCGCCCGCCCGCCGCCGGATCGCCCGAGCTCCAGACCTGGTTCGCCGCCGAACTCGGCGACGCCGCACCGGCCGGGGTCGCGCCGCCCGCGCCGAACGACGTCGTCATCGTGCCCGGCAGCCAGAGCGGCCTGAGCTCGGCGTTCCGGGTCCTCGTCGGCCCCGGGCGGCCCCTGCTCATGGAGTCGCCGACGTACTGGGGCGCGATCGTGGCCGCCGCGCGGGAAGGCGTCGAGGTCGTGCCGATACCGGCCGGGCCGGACGGGCCCGACCCGGAAGTGCTCGACCGGGCCTTCGAGCGGACCGGCGCCCGCGCCTTCTACGCCCAGCCGAACTTCGCCAACCCCGGCGGCGCGCAGTGGACGGCGGACCTGACCGAGCGGGTGCTCGACGTGGTCCGCGACAGGGGCGCGTTCCTCATCGAGGACGACTGGGCCCACGAGTTCGGCATCGACGCCGAGGCGGTGCCGGTCGCCGCCCGCGAGGACGGCGGGCACGTGGTCTACATCCGCTCGCTCACCAAGAGCGTGTCCCCGGCGGTGCGCGTGGCCGCCGTCGTCGCCCGCGGACCGGCTCGCGAGCGCCTCCTCGCCGACGCCAGGGCCGAGGCGATGTACGTCAGCGGCGTCCTCCAGGCCGTCGCGCTCGACGTGGTGACCCAGCCGGCCTGGCGCACCCACCTCAAGGGACTGCGCCTGCAACTGGCCTCGCGGCGGGACCTCCTCGCCGCGAGCGTGCGCGAGCACGCCCCGCAGGCGCACCTGGAGCGGCTGCCGCGCGGCGGGCTCAACCTGTGGCTGCGGCTGCCGGACGCGACCGACCTGCCCGCGCTCGTGCGCGCCTGCGACGACGAGGGGGTCCTGGTCGTCTCCGGCGACGAGTGGTTCCCCGCCGAGCCCACCGGGCCGCACCTGCGGCTCAACTACTCGGGATCGGGGCCGGCGGCGTTCCCCGAGGCCGCGCGCGTCATCGGACGCGCGCTCGAACGGTACTGAGCACGGTGCTGAACGGCGTCGAGGCGCGCGGGAACAACCGGGCGCCCCTGCCGAAGCCCCGGGTGCCGCCTGCGCGGCTAGTCGAGTCCGAGGGCCTTCTTCAGGCGTCCCACGTGGCCGGTGGCCTTGACGTTGTACTGCGCCAGCTCGACCGCGCCGGTCTCGTCGATGACGAACGTGGAGCGGATGACGCCCTGCACGGTGCGGCCGTAGTTCTTCTTCTCGCCCCAGGCGCCGTACTCCTCGAGCACCTTGTGCTCGGGGTCGGACAGCAGCGGGAAGGTCAGGCCGTCGTTCTCCACGAACTTCGCGAGCGCCTCGGGCTCGTCGGGGGAGATCCCCAGGACCGCGTAGCCGGCGGCCTGGAGGCTCGCGAGGCTGTCGCGGAAATCGCAGGCCTCCTTGGTGCACCCGGGGGTCATCGCGCGCGGATACGCGTAGAGGATCACCTTGCGCCCCTGGAGGCTCGACAGGGTCAGCGTGTCGCCGGTGTCGGTGGCGAGCGTGAAATCAGGTGCCGTCTCACCAGGCTCAAGTCGTACGTTCACAGGTCGCAACCCTACCGGCCGTCCCTGACAATCGCCTGTGAGCACGCCAGGAGAACCCTGTCCGGCACCCGACTCCGCACTGACCCCGCTTGACGGCGGCACATGTGCTCTTGCAAAATGATTGCAATAGCCCAAAGGTGGGTTGTTGATTCCACGTGTGGGCGCCTTGCATCCGGTAGGGCGGCCGCCAAAACCCGCTCCCCGTGCCCCGCAACCTTCCAGTCGAAAGGCGGCACCCGCCCGTGTCAGACCTGGCGCTGCACATTCCCACCGACGTCGTCAACGGACCCGTCTCCCTCGCCTTCGCCCTCCTCGCGGCCGTCCTCGTCGGCGTCTGCGTCGTCGCGGCCCGGCGCCACCTCGACGACCGGCTCGTCCCGCTCGCCGGACTCGCGACCGCGTTCGTCTTCGCCGCCCAGATGCTCAACTTCCCCGTCGCCGCCGGCGTCTCCGGGCACCTGCTCGGCGGGGCCCTCGCCGCGGCGCTGCTCGGCCCCTGGCTCGGCGCCCTGTGCGTCACCGTCGTCGTCGTCATCCAGGCGCTCCTGTTCGCCGACGGCGCCGTCACCGCACTCGGGCTCAACGTCTTCAACATGGCCCTGGTCTCCACGTTCGTGGGCTACGGCGTGCTCGTCATCGCGCTCAAAGTCCTCCCGCGCACCCGCTGGGGCCTGGGCGCCGCGGCCTTCGCCGCCGCCGTCGTCAGCGTCGTGGCCGCCTCCGCCGGATTCGTGCTCCAGTTCTGGCTCGGCGGCGAAGCGGTCGGGCAGTCCTTCGGCGCCATGGCCGCCGCGATCCTCGGCACCCACGTCCTCATCGGCGTCGGCGAAGGCGTCATCACCGCCGGCGCCGTCACCGCAGTCGCACTCGCCCGACCCGACCTCGTCCACGCCCTGCGCGGCACCCCGCTCGCCCGCCCCGCCGCCCTGAAGGAGACCGCATGAAGACCAAGGGGTTCCTCATCGCCGGGGTCCTCGTGACCCTCGTCCTCGCCGGATTCGTCTCGCTGTTCGCCTCCGCCTCGCCCGACGGGATGGAATCGGTGCTCCTCACCGGCTGCGAGACCGAGGACGGCGAGATCACCGGCGGCGCCTGCGCGCTCCAGGCCGCCGGCGAGCACGAGATCGGCGGGGCCTTCGCCGACTACGGCGTCGCCTTCCTCGACAACGAGGTGCTCGGCGCCTCGCTCGCCGGGATCCTCGGCTCCCTGTTCACCCTCGCCGCCGCGACCGGCCTGTTCTGGCTCCTCGCCCGCGGCAGGCGCGCCCCGGCGGACGAGGGCGCGTGAGCCTGGCCGACGGGCTCTTCCGGCCGGGGGACTCACCGCTCCACCGGCTGCGCCCGCAGGTGAAGATCACGGCGCTCCTGGCCTTCACCTGCGCCGTCGCCGCCACCCCGCGAGAAGCCGTGTGGGCCTTCGGGGTCTACGCGCTGCTCCTCGCGGGGCTGTTCGCGCTCGCCCGCGTCCCCGCGAGCTGGGTCCTCACCCGCAGCCTCGTCGAATCGCCGTTCCTCGTGCTCGCGCTCGCCTTCCCGTTCATGGTCGAGGGACCCGAAGTCAGCCTCGGCTTCCTCACCGCCTCCACCACCGGCCTGTGGGCCGGCTGGAACCTCCTGGTCAAGGCCACCCTCGGCGTCTGGGCGGCCCTGCTGCTCTCGGCGACCACCCCCGTCGCCGGGGTCCTCGCGGGCCTGTCGCGGCTGCGGTGCCCCGAGATCCTGCTCCAGATCACCGCCTTCGCCATCCGCTACGCCCACCTGACCGTCGCCGAGGTGACCCAGATGCGCCTCGCGCGCCTCGCCCGCTGCGACGACCCGCGGTTCCTGTGGCAGGCCGGGGCCCTCGCCCGCGGCCTCGGCGTGGTCTTCATCCGCTCCTTCGAACGCGGCGAACGGGTCTGGCAGTCCATGGCCGCCCGCGGCTACACCGGCCGCCTCCCGCTCGAAGTCGGGCCCGCCGCCGCGAGCGCCCGTCAGTGGACCGCCGCCCTCAGCGTCCCGCTCCTGGTCGCCGCCATCGCCGCCTACACGGCGGTGATCGCATGAGCGCCCTGGAGATCGAAGGCCTGCGGCACGTCTACCCCGACGGGCACCGCGCCCTCGACGGCGTCGACCTCCACGTGCGGGAAGGCGAACGCGTCGCCGTCCTCGGCCCCAACGGCGCCGGGAAGACCACCCTCATGCTCCACTTCGCCGGGCTCCTCACCGCCACCGAAGGCACCGTGCGCGTCGGCGGCCTCCCGGTCGAGAAGAAGACCCTCGCCGAGATCCGCCGCCGCGTCGGCATCGTCTTCCAGAGCCCCGACGACCAGCTGTTCATGCCCACCGTCGCCGACGACGTCGGCTTCGGCCCCGCCAACCTCGGCCTGCGCGGGGCCGAACTGGCCGCGCGCGTCGCCGCCGCGCTCGCCGACGTGGGCCTGGCCGACCTCGCCGAGCGGCCCCCGCACCACCTCTCGGTCGGCCAGCAGCGCCGCGCCGCCCTCGCCGGCGTCCTCGCCATGCGCCCCGACATCGTCGTGTGCGACGAACCGAGCGCGAACCTCGACCCCGCCAGCCGCCGCGACCTCGCCCGCATCCTCCACGCGACCGCCCCGACCCTGATGCTGGTGACCCACGACCTGCCGTACGCGCTGCAACTGTGCGAACGGGCCGTCATCCTCGACGCCGGGAGAGTCGCCGCCGACGGCCCCACCGCCGAGATCCTCGCCGACGCGCCCCTGCTGGAACGCCACCGGCTCGAACTGCCCTTCGGGTTCTCCCTGGAGACGGCCCTGGCCGCCATGCGCGACTAACGCGAAGGGGCGCGGCCCGCAGGCCGCGCCCCATCTTCGCCTCACTCAGGCGGCGTCGACGGCCGCCTGGACCACGTCGGCGAACTTCGCGTTCTCGACCGCCTCGCCGTCCACCCACGCCGTCGGCGTCGCCGAGACGCCCGCCTCCGAAGCGGCGTACGCGGTGGCCTTCTTGACCCAGCCGCGGTACGTCTCCGCCTCCACGCACGAGCGCCACTGGTCGTCCAGACCCACCTCGTCGACGCCGATCGCGATCAGCTCCGCGTCGGTCAGGCCCGTCGTGTTCTCGGCGGGCTGGTTCTCGTACAGCGCCAGCGTGTAGTCGAGGAACTCCTGCTCGCCCGCGTCGGCCGCGCACACCGCGGCCGCCGCGGCCCGGCTCGAGTACTCCGAGCCCTCGCTGAGCCGGTCGAGGATCGCCAGCGGGTGGTAGTTCACCGTCACCGAGCCCTCGTCGAGCCACGCCTGGATCTGCGCCGCGTACGCCGACTCGAACTGGTTGCACGCCGGGCACATGTAGTCGATGAACAGGTCGATCTCCACCGGGCCGTCACCGAGCCGCACCCCGAACGAGTCGGTGACCTGCGCCGCCGGCTCGTTCAACTCGTACTCCGGCTCGCGGTTCATGAGGATGCCGACCACCAGGAGCCCCCCGATGAGCACCACGGCCGCGCCGATGGCCACCCCGAACACGATCTTGCGGCGAGCCGCCTCGGCCGCCTGCTGCCTGCGCAGCGCCTCGGCGGCCTGCCTGCGCTGGGTCTTCCGGTCCGAACCACCCATGGATCTCGTTCAGCCTTTCTCCGGTCCAACACTCGATTTGCGAGGCGGGTTCGAGTACGCTCAGCGGCGATGCAGCACCGTCCAACCAGCCGTACCACCCGTCGAAACCCCAGCGGTCGGCTCCCCGGCACCCGACTCGCACAGCGCCTCGCCTGGTCCGCACTCGCGGCGGCGCTCGTCGGCGTGCTCTGGGCCTCCTCGGCCTCCGCGCACGCCATGGCCACCAGGACCACGCCCGCCTCAGGGGCCGTCCTGGACGCCCCTCCGGGCGAGGTCGTCGTCGAGTTCAACGAACCAGTCACCCCCGTAGACGCGGCCACCGGCGTGGTGGCTCCCGATGGTGACCGAGCTGACACGGGCGTCGAGCGCAGCGAGGACGGCACCGCCATCACCATCGCCCTCGACAGCGCCCCCACCGCCGACGCCGAAGGCACCTACCTGGTGAGCTACCGGGTCGTCTCCGACGACGGCCACCCCGTCTCCGGCACCTTCACCTACTCGGTGGGCGCCGAGACCGAGCCGCCGAGCGCCGAGGCGCTCACCGCCGAGACCGACCCGCTCGTCCAGGCGCTCCTCTACGGCAACCGCTGGTTCGGCTACGGCGCGCTGGCGCTCGCCCTCGGCGCGGGCGTGCTCCTGGTCCTGGGGGCCCGGCCGCGCGACGCGGTGGCCCGGCTCGTCGCCGTCGGCCTGTCGGTGGTCGCCATGACCGCCGTCCTCGGCCTGCCGCTCCAGGCCGCCTACGAGACCGGCACCACCGTCTCCGGGCTCGACGCGGCCGGACTCCAGTCGGTCATGGAGTCCAACATGGGCCTCGCCGCGCTGCTGCGGCTGCTGCTGGTGCTCCTGGCACTGCCGCTCCTGCGCGTCGCCGTCACCGCGGCCGAGGCGCCCAAGCGGACGCTCGCCGCCGGTCTCGCCGCGGTCGGCCTCGGCCTCGCGGCCACGTGGCCGCTCGCCGGGCACCCGATGGCGACCGAGCCGAGGATCGTCGCGTTCATCGCCGACGGCGTCCACCTCGTCACCTCCCTGACCTGGGGCGGCGGGGTGCTCGTGCTCCTGCTGCTGGCGCTGCGCAGAGACGGCGCGATCCCCGACCGCGCGGCCGAGACCTGGGCGGCCCTGGTGCCGTGGCTCGTCGCGAACCTGCTCGTCGCCGGACTCGCCTCGGCGCTGCTGCACATCGACTCGATCGCCGCGCTCACCGACACCCGATACGGGCGCCTGGTGATCCTCAAGACCGCGATCTTCGTCGTCCTCGTCGCCGTAGGCCTGTTCACCCGCCGCGCGCTCCTGCGCGGGGCCGAAGGGCGGCGGCGCCTGCGGATCGCCGCCGGCGTCGAGGTCGCCTTCCTCGCCGTCGTGATGGCCGCGGTCGCGGTCCTCGTGCAGGCCGTGCCGGCCAAGACCGCGCTGCTGGAGACCGAGACGGCCGAGGCCGCCTCCACCGAGACGGCCACCCTCGTGACCACCGACGTCTACGCCGCGCAGGTCGTGCTCGAACCGGGCCGGCCGGGGCCCAACAGCGTCCGCATCCTCGCCGACGACCTCGCGGGCGGGCCGTTCGCGGCCGTCGAATGGGAGGCCGAGTACGGGATGGACGGCGAGGAGACCGAGACGCTGCGGCTCATCGAACTGCGCACCGGCATCCTCGCCGGCGAGGTGAGCCTGCCCGCGGCGGGTCGGTGGGTCTTCACGTTCACGCTGACCGACGCCGAAGGGAACTCCGCGACCGCCGAAGCGGCCGTGGACGTCTCCTGAGGCGTCACCAGCGGCCGAAGGCCGCCTCGGTGTTCGCCCACAGCCGCTCGCACCACGACTCCAGGTCCCGGCCGAGGTGCTCGGCGAGGAAGCGGGCCGTGTAGTTCGTCAGCGCCGGGTGGTTGCGGTACCCGCGCACCGGGACCGGGGCCATGAACGGCGCGTCGGTCTCGACGAGCACCAGCTCGGGCGGGGCCACGGCGGCCGCGTCGCGCAGCCGCTGTGCGTTCTTGAACGACACGTTCCCCGCGAAGCTCATGAAGAACCCGCGCCGCGCGCACTCCTTCGCGAACGCGAAGTCCCCCGAGAAGCAGTGCAGGACCACGCGGTCGGGCGCGCCGTCGGCGTCCAGGACCGCCAGGACGTCCTCGTGCGCGTCCCGGTCGTGGATGACGAGGGCCTTGCCGCGCTCCTTCGCGATCGCGACGTGCGCCCGGAAGGACCGCCGCTGCGCCTCCCGGCCGTCCTCGTCGGTGCGGAAGTAGTCCAGGCCGGTCTCGCCCAGGGCCGCCACGCGCGGCAGCGCCGCGACCGCGTCGATCGCCGCGAGCGCGGCGTCCAGGTCGGCCAGCCGCGGCGCCTCGTTCGGGTGCAGCGCGGCCGCGGCCAGGACCCGGGCGTCGGCCCCCGCGAGCTCGGCGGCCCACCGGGAGGAGTCCACGTCGGTGCCGACCTGCACCACCCGCGCGACCCCGACCGACTCGGCCTCGTCGAGGCGGGCGCGCACCTCGGGCGCGTCCGCCTCAGGTACCGGGACCTCCTCCTCGGCGCCGAAGGTGTCGACCAGGTCGAGGTGGGTGTGGCTGTCGGCGACGGGGAACGGCAGCGGCTCGGGCAGCGGCGCGGGTTCGGATCGGTACACGCCTCAACGATGCCACGGGCGGGCCCCGGGCCCGAACCGGCCGGTACCCGTGCCGCTTGTGGATCAGCGGATATCGATGCGGCCGGCCCGCGCTCCCGAGCCGCACGGGGCGAAACGGACCCGCCGTAACATCTATTTCATTTTCCGGACATCTGGGCCTGACAGCCGGAGCCTACGTTGGCGAGCAGCCGAATCACCGCCTGTGCACACCGACGCCTCCCGGCGAACTCACCTTCCGGCGACATCGCAGTCGCACCGCGCATGACGAATCGAGCCGCACATGACCCGCGACCTCGCGTCCCGCCGCAACCGCGCCGCAGCGCTCCAGCAACGCCGCCCCGCCGTCCCGGTCGACCTGACGCAGCCACTCCAGATCGTCACCGTCGAATGGCAGGGCGAGAAGTACCCCGGCGCGCCCTTCGCCGAGGGCGCCGCATGGGAGCTCTTCTCCGCCCTCCCGCGCCCCGACTTCCTGTCCAACACCAGGCCCGGCAGCGAATACCCGTACCGGCGGTTCGTGCACGCCGGGGAGGTCCTGCGCGACGGCGTGCCCGTGGCCGTGGCCGACGACCGGTCCCTGACCGTCCCGCTCGGGCCCGGCCTCGACCTCGAATACGTCCGGCGCCTCACCCAGACCCCGCACCTCGACCCGGCCGCGCGGGTCCTGCTCGACCGCGTCCGCCGCTCCTCGCCGCTCGCCGCCGGGGACGTGCTGGAGCGGCCGGTCACCGCCGCGCAGATCGTGCGGCTGCTGGAGACCGCCGCCGTCCCCGGCGGGTTCTGCTACCGCCGCAGGGACACCGCGCACCTGCGCACCCCCGCGACGCGCTCGGCGCTCGGCGGCGAGACCGAACCGGGGGACCAGTGGGCGTTCGCGCTGCGCTGGCCCGCGCTCGACCCCGAGGACTACCACGCGCCGGTCGCGCCCGACTACGAAGGCCTGACGGCGATGCCCTCCTCGGACCGGCGCGGGATGCCCGTGCTCGGCACCGGGTTCGCGATCTCGAACGCGCACCTGCTGCCCGAACACGTCACCGCCGACCTGACCGACCTGCCGCTGCCGGAGGGCGCGAAGCTCATCGGCTACACGACGAACGGCACCGAATGCGAGCTGTTCGTCTACACCGACCGGCAGTGGACGCCGCTCGCGCCGGAGGGCACGGTGGACCTGCCGGGCGTGGAACTCGGCCGCGTCCACCAGGTGCGCCGGGTCCTGCGCGAGGCCACGCGGGTGATGTGGAAGGGCGTGACCGGCTCGCTCGTGGACGCCGACGAGGACTGGGCGAGGTTCCGCCTCTCGCGCCCGAGCCCGGAGGTGCTCTCCCGGACCGGGGCCGAGGCGGTGCGACGGGGCGTCTACGAGAAATGGGTCTCCCGAGCCGAGATCGTCTCCGCCATCTGAAAGCACTGCCGTCCGAAAGCTCTGCCACCTGAAAGAAGCGTCTTCTGAGGGAAGCGGCACCGGCCCGGCGCGAGAGCGCCGGGCCGGTGCCGCGTGTCAGACCTCGCGGCCGAGATCACTCAGAAAACCTCGTAGGCGGAGCCCGCCGGGCTCCGCCTACGAGATGCACGCGTCAGGAGTTCAGGCGCTCGATCTCCTCTTCCACGATCGTCGGTTCGAGCTTGGTGAAGACCGGGACCGGCTTCGCCAGCGGCGTCCCCGGCTCCAGCGGGACCGACTCCCACTTCGGGACGTCGGAGTAGTCGCCGGTGAGGATCGGGTACGGCCCGTCCGTCGCGCCCTCGCCCTCGTCGAGGTCGGCGACCTCCTCGATGCGCGGCATCGGCGCGAACACGCCCTCGCCGCCGAGCAGCTCGTGCACCTTCTGCGAGGAGTGCGGCAGGAACGGGCTCATGATCGTCTTCAGGTCCGAGACGGCCTGGAGGACCGTGTGCAGCACCGTGCCCTGGCGCTTGGGGTCCTCCTTCATCTTCCACGGCGCGGTGTCGGCCAGGTACTTGTTCGCCGCGGCCACCGTCTTCATCGCCTCGCCGATCGCCGCGCGCACCTTGTTCTGCCCGATGAGGCCGCCGACCGCGTCGAACGCCCCCGCCGTGGCCGCCAGGAGCTCCCGGTCGACCTCCTCGAGCTCGCCCGGCTCGGGCACGGCTCCGAAGTTCTTCGCGGCCATCGCGACCGACCGGTTCACCAGGTTCCCCCAGCCGGCCACCAGCTCGTCGTTGTTGCGGCGCAGGAACTCCGCCCACGTGAAGTCCGAGTCCTGGTTCTCCGGGCCCGCCGCGCAGATGTAGTAGCGCAGCGCGTCCGGCGAGTACCGCTCCAGGAAGTCGCGCACGTAGATGACCACGCGCCGCGAGGAGGAGAACTGCTTGCCCTCCATCGTCAGGAACTCCGAGGACACCACCTCGGTCGGCAGGTTCAGCTTCCCGAGCGCGCCCGGTTCGCCGCCGCCGGCGCCCTCGCCGTTCGCGCCCAGCAGCATCGCCGGCCAGATCTCGGAGTGGAAGACGATGTTGTCCTTGCCCATGAAGTAGTAGGACACCGCCTCCGGGTCCTGCCACCAGCGCTTCCACGCGTCCGCGTCGCCCGAGCGCCGCGCCCACTCGATCGTGGCGCTCAGGTAGCCGATCACCGCGTCGAACCACACGTACAGGCGCTTGTCCGGGCGCTCGACCCAGCCTTCTAGCGGGATCGGCACGCCCCAGTCGAGGTCGCGCGAGATCGGGCGCGGCTGGAGGTCGTCGAGGAGGTTCTTGGTGAACCGCACGACGTTCGTGCGCCACCCCGTGCGGGTGTCCAGCCACGCGTTCAGCGCGTCGGCGAACGCCGGGAGGTCGAGGAAGAAGTGGTCCTCCTCCACGAACTTCGGCGTCTCGCCGTTGATCCGCGACTTCGGGTCGATCAGGTCGACCGGGTCGAGCTGGCGCCCGCAGTTGTCGCACTGGTCCCCGCGCGCCGAGTCGAACCCGCAGTGCGGGCACGTGCCCTCGATGTAGCGGTCCGGCAGCGTCCGGCCCGTCGACGGGCTGATCGCCCCGAGCGTCTTCTTCTGGAGGATGTAGCCGTTGCCGTAGAGCGTGGAGAACAGCTCCTGCACGGTCTTGTAGTGGTTGCCGGTCGTCGTCCGCGTGAACAGGTCGTACGACAGGCCCAGCGCGTCCAGGTCCTCCACGATGATCCGGTTGTACTTCGCCGCCGCCTCGGCCGGGCGCAGCCCCTCCGCGTCCGCCTGCACCAGGATCGGCGTGCCGTGCTCGTCGGTCCCGGAGACCATGAGGACGTCGTGACCGCGCATTCGCATGTAGCGGGCGAAGACGTCGGCGGGAACCCCGAATCCCGCCACATGGCCGATGTGGCGAGGGCCGTTGGCGTAAGGCCAGGCCAGCGCGGTCAGTACATGAGTCATGCGCCCCATGGTATCCGTCCGGATATCGAGACCGGCACGGTCCGAGGGCCGCCGCGCGACCGCGCCCGACACACTATCCCTGCGCGATTGCGCCCCGCTTCGCCGATTCGGTGATGCAATAACCGGTATGTCTGGAACACACCGCGAGGCCGGCCCCCACTCCCAGCCCCGTCGCCGCCCCGACGAGGGCGGCGAACCCGCCGAGACGGCCGTGCCCGAGGTCCCCGCCAACATCTACGGCCCCGCCGGCCCGGTCGAGGCCGACCCGGACTGGGACCCGTCCCTCCCCGGGGCCGTGCCCCAGCCGCCGCCGAGGGGCGTCGCGCTCTCGCCGCGCGGACCCCTCGGCTCCCAGACCGAGGGCATGGCCGCGATCCGCGCCGTGTGGGAACGCGCCGGCGAGTCCGAGTGCCGGCGCCCCGCCCGCCCCGGGCGCGCCCAGTCCCGCCGCGAGCCCAAGCGCCTCGCCCCGGCCCTGCTCGGCATCCTCGTGTGCGCCTGCCTGCTCATGTTCTTCGCCTGGACCGCCGCGCCCGCCCTGTGGCTCAGCGTCGGCCACGGCCACGAGGGCACCGTCGAGGTCCTCTCGTGCCGGGACGGCTTCGCGCCCTCGTGCGACGGGCACTTCACCGCCGAAGGCTGGTCCAAGGACCTCGCCCTCACCGGCGAGGTCTCCGCCGACGACATCGGCACCGAACTGCCGGCCCGCGCCACCGGCCCCGGCGCCCACAACGCCTACATCGGCGGCAGCGCCGGGCTCCTGCTGCGGTGGGCCCCAGCCCTGGTGCTGTTCATGGCCGCCGCGTTCGCGCTCGTCGCCGTCTCCGGCGCCTCCAGGCTCTACGAGGGACGCTCGGCCGCGATCGGCCTGTGCTGGGCCGCCGCCGGCGCCGTCCTCGCCGCCGCGCTCGCCTTCGCCTGGTGACCTTCCACCGAGGAGCGACGCACCCCCGGTCCGTCCCCGGCCCGCGCCGCCGGGGCATCGTGGGCACGGGTTTCGCGGGCGCGGAAGCGGCGCCGTCACCGGATCGGCTGTAATCGCCCCCACCCGGCCCGGGCGGCCCCGCGTCCGCGCCCGGCGGCGTCGTAGAGTAGGTCAGCCCCCCGGACTCCGCCTGACTCGGCGCTACGCCGCGCCCAATAGCAATGACCGTTCATTCCCCGTTGCGGGGCTTCTCGGGAGACAGCGTGAGCTCAACTTCGAAACCGGTGGCGCAGACCTGGTTCGGACCCATCACCGCGGTGCAGCGGCGCGCGATGTTCGCGCTCCTGCCCGTGGCGGTCGCCTTCGGTCTCGTCGTCGGCCTGGCGTTCCTGCCGATGGCCAGCGGCTTCGGAGGGCTCGCCAAGGTCGGCTCCGAGACGGTGCTGGAGCTGCCCGACGAACTCGTCCTCCCCCCGGCGCCGGAGTCGTCCACGCTGTACGCCTCCGACGGGACGACCGTCATCGCGACCTTCGGCGACCAGTACCGCGTCCAGCTCGAGTACGACCAGATCCCCGAGACCACGATCGAGGCGCTCGTCGCCACCGAGGACTCCAACTTCTTCGAGCACAACGGGGTCGACCCCGAAGGCGTCATGCGCGCCCTGGTCACCAACATCGCCGACGGCAGCACCTCCGAGGGCGCCTCGACCATCACCATGCAGTACGTGCGCCAGGTGCTCTCCTACACCGCGACCACCCCGGCCGAGGTCGCGGCGGCCAGCGAGGTCACCATCGACCGCAAGGTCAAGGAGATGGGCTACGCGCTGGCCCTCGAAGAGGAGATGTCCAAGGAGGACATCCTCACGAACTACCTGAACACGGTGTACTTCGGCAACGGCGCGTACGGGATCGGGGCCGCCGCGCAGGTGTACTTCGGGAAGGTCCCGGCCGATCTGACGGTGGACGAGTCGGCGATGCTGGTGGGGCTCATCCAGTCCCCGTCGACCTACGACCCGATCAACGGCTCCTCGGAGGCGGCGAAGGTCCGGCGCGACCACGTCCTCAACCGCATGGTCGCCGTCGGCTACCTCACCTCGGCCGAGGGCCGCGAGGCCAAGTCCGAGGACCTGAACCTCAACCCGCAGCGGGCGAACAACACCTCCGGCGGCGCGATCGACTCCGACTACGGCTTCTTCGTGGACTACTTCGAGAAGTGGTGGGAGCAGCAGGCGGACTTCGGCCAGACCGAGGCCGAGCGCACCGCGCGGCTCTTCCGCGGCGGCTACGAGATCGTCTCGACCCTCGACGTGGCGCTCCAGGACGCCGCGCAGGAGGCGGTCGAGAAGCAGCTGGCGACCGGTTCGGAGTTCGCGCTCGGGTCGGTGGTCGTGGAGCCAGGGACCGGCGCGATCCAGGCCATGGCCGTCAACCGCAACTACTCCAACGACGTCTCCGGCAACGGCCCCAACACCTCCGGCGACGGCAAGGGCTCCTACCCGAACACCACGAACCCGCTCCTGAGCGGCAACTCGGCGGTGCACGGCTACCAGGCGGGCTCCTCGTTCAAGATGTTCACGATGCTCGCGGCGCTCGAAGCGGGGATGCCGCTGGACACCACGATCTACTCGCCGTACCAGTACACGTCCAAGTACGTGGTCGGCGACGGCTCGGCCTCCTGCGGGAACTACTGGTGCCCCAAGAACGCCTCCGCCTCGGCGGTCGGGGACTACAACATGTGGACCGGGTTCGGCTCGTCGGTGAACACCTACTTCGTGCAGCTGGCCGAGCGGGTGGGCGTCGAGCACTCGATCGACGTGGCCCAGCGGCTCGGGATCCAGTTCCGCAACCCCGACGACCTCAACTTCGCGAGCAAGACCCCCGAGACCTACGGCCCGTTCGTCCTCGGCGTCACCCAGACCACGCCGCTGGACATGGCCGCGGCGTACGCGGCGCTGCCGGCGGACGGGGTCTACTGCAAGCCGAACCCGGCGGTCTCGGCGGTCACCGGCACCGGCGGGCAGATCGCGTTCGAGAGCGAGTGCAACCAGGCGATCAGCGTCGAGGTCGCCCGCGCGGCGGTGGACGCGGCTCGCTGCCCGACCGGGTACGGCGCGTCCAAGAGCAGCTGCTCGGGGACCGCCCCGCAGGTCGGCGCGGCCGTCGACGGGCCCGTCGCGGGCAAGACGGGCACGACGGACTCCAACTCCACCAACTGGTTCGTGGGCTTCACCCCGAACGCGGCGGTGGCCGCGTTCGTCGCCGACCCCGACGGGCCGCAGAACTACGTCGGCAAGTCGAACCTCGGCAAGCCCGCGAACGCGAGCGCGGACATCCTCGCCGCCCAGTGGGAGCTGAACGGCGAAGGGGACTTCACGCCCCCGACCGAGCTGGTGCACTGACCTCGGAGGCTCTAGACTCACCCCGGTGAGCGACACCGCAGTCCGGCCCGAGCTCCCGCCCGCCGATTGGCGGCCGACCCCGCTCCCCGGCCCCACCCCCGCCGTCGAGGGCCGCCTCGCGAGCACCCTCCCGGACGACGGCCGCCGCGCCCTCTGGGTGACCCTCGCCGTCACCGGGATCGCCGCGGTGCTGCGCCTGCTCGGCCTCGATCACCCCAAGGGCCTCATCTTCGACGAGGTCTACTACGCGCAGGACGCCCACTCGATGCTCGCCCACGGCGTCGAATGGGACCCCGGCGCGGACGGCTCGGCCTACGTCGCGCACCCGCCGTTCGGCAAGTGGCTCATCGGCCTCGGCGAATGGTCCTTCGGCTACGACGAGACCGGCTGGCGCATCGCCGCCGCGGCCGCGGGGGTCATCGGCGTCGCGATCCTCGTGCGCCTCATGCGCCGCCTCACCGGCTCGACCCTCCTGGGTGCGACCGCCGGGCTCCTCCTCGCCGTCGAGGGCAGCCACCTGGTGCTCTCGCGGACCTCCCTGCTCGACATCTTCATCGCCACGCTCATCCTCGCGGCCATGTACTGCCTGGTGCGCGACCGCGACTGGCGCCGCGCCGGATGGGCCGCCGCGATCGACGCGGGGCTCGACGTGCGCCGCGAGCGGCCCCGCCTGGGCGCGCCGTGGTGGCGGATCGGGTGCGCGGTGCTGTTCGGACTCGCCATGGGCACCAAGTGGAGCGCCCTGTGGTACATCATCGTCGCGATCGTCCTGTTCATCGTGTGGGACTGGCGTCTGCGCGCCGATGTGGGCGCCCGCAAGCCCTTCCGCGACACCGTCATCTACGAGTTCGGCCAGAACCTGTGGTTCGGGCTGCTGGCCATCGGCGTCTACACGCTGTCTTGGGCCGGCTGGTTCCTCAACGACACCGGCTCCTACCGCCACTGGCTCGCCGACCAGGGCCGGTCCGAGCCGCCGGTGGTCGGCGCGCTGGTCAACTGGTGGCAGTACCACGTGAGCGTGCTCAACTTCCACGAAGGGCTCTCGTCGGAGCACGCCTACCAGTCCTGGCCGTGGCAGTGGCTGCTGAACCTGCGGCCGGTGGTCTTCTACTGGACCTCCGACGTCGACTGCGGCGCGAGCCAGTGCGCCGGCGAGATCCTCCTGCTGGGGACGCCGCTGCTGTGGTGGACCTTCCTGCCGGCGACCCTCGCGCTCCTGCTGTGGGCGCTGCACAAGCGCGACTGGCGGGCCTGGTTCCTCCTGGCGGGCATCGGAGCGGGCATCCTGCCGTGGTTCTTCTACCCCGAGCGGACGATGTTCTTCTTCTACACCGCCCCGGCCGTCCCGTTCTTCATCGGAGCGGTCACCTGGGGACTGGGCGTCATCGTCGGCCGCCACCGGCGCGGCGAGCTCACCGTGGGGTCCCCTGAGCGGCGCCTGACAGGCGCGCTCATCGCAGGGGCCTTCGTGGCGGTGATCGTCCTGTGCTTCGCGTACTTCTGGCCGATCTACACCGGCGACGCGATCCCCCGCGAGGAGTGGAACGCCCGAATGTGGCTCGACTCCTGGATCTAGGGTTCGCGATCACCCCCCGGGCCGAGACCCGGCCCACACCGCACCCGCGCGGGCCCGCGGCGCCGCTGTGCTAACCTTGTCGCCGCTAGGGGCTTTGGCGCAGTTGGTAGCGCGTCTCGTTCGCAATGAGAAGGTCAGGGGTTCGAATCCCCTAAGCTCCACCATAAGGTCTGGCTTTGAACCCAGACCAAATGAACATCGTTGTCGTAAGCGGCACCAGCCTTCGGGCTGGTGCCGCTTTCGCGTGCCCGATCGCGGTGAGCTTTTCGGCGGGCCAGCCGGCGTGGCCGAGGCGTTCGATGATCTGGTTCTCAAACGAATCGAGTGCTTGTGCGGGGTTGTGAGGGGGTTGACCCTCACAACCTGACTGCTGCTCGGCACCACCGCCATGGTTGGCTGGTTCGAACCTCGAACTGCACTACGAAGGGGCAGAGCTTCACGATGACCGGACAAGACCGATCTGCGTTCGAAAGTGGTCACCCACTGCCGACGGAGGTCATCGCGACCCTTCAGGTGCTTCTCGCGGGAGCGGACCCCAGCTTCACCGCGCTGCGTGCCCAAATCCCGTTCGCCAGGGTCGTCGGCGGCTGTCCCTGCGGCTGTCCTTCCGTCGGCATAGAGGTCGATCGACTCGCGATCGGACCGGCACCATCGAGATCGAGTCCGATCGCATCCGGCTGGTATGGCGATCAAACACACGATGTAGTGCTGTTCACCGAGGACGGCTATCTTTCGAGTCTGGAACTGAACTCCGTCTCCGACGACGTGCCGACGACATGGCCGGCCCCCGCGATTCTCGAACCAGACACTCGCCGCCCTACTTGATGCTCGAATGTGTGGCCCGATCTCTGAGCAGGCGGTCGGTGATCTCTTCGAACGGCCCTGGTCAACGACGACGGCCCCGCAGGTGACATGCCCGGCGAGTCGCGTCCGGGTGGCAGGGGCTCGGTGCGTCGAGCGCGTCCAGAATTCGCCGAAGCCCTCGCCTCGCTCGAGCGGCAGCCGACCTGCGGTATCCAGAGTTCCGTCAGGGGCTGCGTCAACCTCTGGCGCATGATCGCTCATTAGGCTTCTGGGGAGCCGGCACCTCGAGCAGGTGAAGCGGAACGGCTAGTTTGACCGAGTGCTGAATCCCCCTCAAGAAGCTCGGCGGCGACGGCTTCGCTTCGCGGTCACGACCTGTCTGATACTCGCCTGGCTCGTGACTTTGATGTGGCTTTGGGGCGAGGCCGGTATGGCCTGCGCGTATCCCGACCCGCACCCCGGTGGTTGTCCCGATGACGAAGTTCGTGCTCGCCTTCGCTTCGATCGCTGGTTCGGACCAGTGCTGCTCGTTGGACCGGTCACGATGCTGGCGGTGTGGGCGTGGCTCTGTGCTCCTGGACAGAGGTACCAGCCCTTGTGGTACCTGCTGGCGATCATCCTGTTCTGCGCAGCGCCGGGCCTGCTTGTGGACGCTGCATCCTCGGGATTCGCTGCGGTCGACCATGCCGGCACGCCCACGGGTGCCGGGCAACTCGCCATCGAAGTGAAACTCGCTGTCGGGGCCGTCGCCGCAATCGCCGCTCCGGCGGGACTGGCGTTCATCACCGCTAGCCGAGGCCACCGGGTGTACGCCCAAGTTTGGACGACCGTTTCGGTTCTCATCGCGGCCATGGTGGTGGTGATGATGTTCTCCGTTTCCGTTTGAACAGAGCCGTGATCGCGATCAGCGAGCTGTACGGAGAAGGCGTTCGATGAGACTCGGCCGGGTTTCCGGGTTGTCCCCCGTGCGAGCTACGTGCTGGTGAGCACTTCACGGTGACGACGCCGGGCCCTGGGATCCGTAGCGTTCCTTTCAGCCGCGGCACCCCGGCCGCGGACCTGATGTAAGGAGTCTCCATGAGACTGGTTTGGCAGCTTCTGGCGGTCGCGGCGATCAGCCTCGCCGGCGGGTGGCCCATGATGGCCTTCGGCGACGACCCGTGGATCGCATTCGCCATCGGCACCGCCACCGCCGTGCTCGCCGTCGTCGTCTACCGGTGGATCGTGCGCCTCACCGAACGTCGCCCCGTGGTCGAACTCGCCCGCGAAGGCGCGGTCGCCAAGACCGGCTTCGGCGCCCTCATCGGCGCCATCATGTTCGCGCTCGTCATCCTCAACATCGCCTTCCTCGGCTCCTATCAGGTCGACGGCCTCGGCGCCCCCATCGGCATGATCGGCCTCCTCGGCTTCATGGCCGCCGCCGCCGTCACCGAAGAGCTCATGTTCCGCGGCGTCCTCTTCCGCGTCGTCGAGCAGTGGGCCGGCACCTGGATCGCCCTGACGCTCACCAGCGTCGTCTTCGGACTCGTCCACCTGGGCAACGAGAACGCCACCCTGTGGGGCGCCATCGCCATCGCCATCGAGGCCGGCGGGATGCTCGGCGCCGCCTACATCGCCACCCGCAACCTCTGGGTCCCCATCGGCGTCCACTTCGGATGGAACTTCGCCGCCTCCGCGATCTTCAGCACCGAGGTCTCCGGCAACGGCACCCCCAAGGGCCTCCTCGACGCCGCCACCTCCGGGAATCCGCTGGTCAGCGGCGGCGACTTCGGTCCCGAAGGGAGCCTCTACGCGATCGGCTTCGGCATCCTCCTCATGCTCGGCTTCCTCTGGCTCGCAAAGCGTCGCGGCCGCATCGTGCCCCTCCGACGCGCCGCCCGCGCCGAACTCCTCGCTACACTGCCCCGGTGATGGATCTCCGGCGGATCCCGGAGCGGTGGCGCCGACTCGACGTCACCCTCCGGGACCTCCCCCTCGGGCTCGCATTCGGCGCCGCCTCGTTCCTGCCGATGCTCCGCGGCCACGAGACGCAGGTCGGCGACCTGCCCGCGAGTCCCTTCGGCCCCATGACGATCGTGGTGCTCGCCCTCCAATGCCTCCCGCTCGCGCTGCGCCGGCGCGCACCCGCCGTATGCCTCGGCCTCGTGTCGCTCGGCTTCGTCATCGCCTCCCTCGGCAGCCACCACACGGCCGCCGCCACCGCGGTCCCGATCGCCCTGCTGAGCGCCGCCGCCCACATGGAACGCCACCGGCGGACCGCCATCGCCGTCCTCTCCGCCGCCTACGTCGCCCTGTCGTTCGCCCTGGTGCGGCTCGGATCGACGGAGGGCCCCGAGGGGTTCGCCACGTTCTACCTCCTGCTGGCCCTCTCCTGGGGCATCGGCGCCTGGCTGCGCTCGACGCGGGCCGTCGAGGCCGAGCGCCGCCGCCACGTCGCCGAGGCCACCCGCACCGCCGAACGCACCCGCATCGCCCGCGAACTCCACGACGTGGTCACCCACCACGTGACGGCGATGGTCGTCCAAGCCGAGGCCGCCCGGTACCTCACCGCCTCGCCCGACCGGCTCGACCAGGCCCTGTCCGCCGTCAGCGACACCGGCCGCAGGGCCACCGCCGACCTGCGCCACCTGCTCGGCCTCCTCAACCCCGACCACGGCACCGAGCCGAGGACCCCGCCGGTCGGCAGGCTGCTCACGCTCGTGGAGCAGACGCGGCGCGCCGGCCAGCCCGTCGAGTTCACCGAGGAGGGCAGCCCGGTCGAGACCACCGGAAGCGCCGACCTCGTGGCCTACCGGGTCGTGCAGGAGGCCTTGACGAACGCCCTCAAATACGCCCACGGCAGCCGCACCTCGGTGCAGGTGCGCCACCGCGAGAAGGAGATCACAGTGGAGGTCAGCACCGACGAGGCGCACGCGCGCGGCCCGGTCCAGGACGGCGGCGGCCGGGGCCTCGCGGGCCTGCGCGAGAGGGTCGATGTCCTCGGCGGCGACTTCAGCGCCGGAGCGCGCACCGGCGGCGGCTTCCTCGTGCGGGCCCGCATCCCCGCCGGGAGCGCGTCGTGACCTCGCCGATCCGCGTCCTCGTCTGCGACGACCAGATGCTGGTGCGCACCGGCCTGGTCACCATCATCGACGCCCAGCCCGACCTCGAGGTCGCCGGCGAATGCGGCGACGGGCAGGCCGCGGTCGACCTCGCCGGGAGACTGCGCCCCGACGTGGTGGTCATGGACGTGCGGATGCCGGTCCTCGACGGCATCGAGGCCACCCGGATCCTCGCCGGCGCCGGCGTGAGCGACCCGGTCAAGGTGCTCGTGGTGACCACGTTCAACCTCGACGAGTACGTCTACGAGGCGCTGCGCGCCGGAGCGAGCGGGTTCCTGCTCAAGGACGCGCCCCCTTCGCAACTGCTGCACGGCATCCGCACCGTGGCCACCGGCGCGGCCCTGCTCGACCCCGAGGTCACCCGCCAGCTCGTCGGCCGCTACGCCGCCCGCATCCGCCCCACCGACACCGCCGCGGGCGACCTGCCCCTGACCCCGAGGGAACTGGAGGTCCTGCTGCTCATCGCCGACGGCCTCTCCAACGGCGAGATCGCCGCGCGACTGGTCATCAGCCCCGAGACGGTCAAGACCTTCGTCTCGCGCATCCTGACCAAGCTCGGCTTGCGCGACCGCGTCCAAGCGGTCGTCTACGCCTACCGCCGCGGCCTGGTCGCCTGAGTCGCCGGGCGCGCACCGGTCCGTGGCCGAAGGTTCCTATGATGCAACGCAGGTGCCGATCGCACCGCAGTCAAGATTGGAGACTCCCCTTGGTAGTCCAGGACATCGAAGCGATGGACCAGTCCCGCGACCGCATGTACCAGCTCGCCGACGACGCCCTCACGCTCAAAGAGGCCGCCGCCGACGCCGACCCCGAGTTCGGCACCTGGGGACCCTTCCTCGGCGCCCTGGTCGGCATCGCCTACAGCGGCTTCGTCAGCTGGCAGGTCTCCTCCCTCATGGAGGACGTCCCGGCGGCCGTCGCCGCGCACGGCATCCGGCTCGACGCGTGCGCCCGCGCCTACCAGGAGACCGACGACGACATCGCCGCCCAACTCGACATCGTCTCCAGCTCGCTGGACGACGTCGCCGCCATGGTCCAGTCGCAGATCTGCTAGCGGGGACCTGACATGAGCGACCTCGGCTACGCCAACGAGGACTACAGCATGGACGGGATGGTCGGCGACCAGCCCGACACCGACTTCCTGTCCCTGAACTCCGTCGAAGACGGCATGGGCATGACCGCGTACGGCGCGGGCAAGAACCTCTACGACTCCTTCCAGGGCGAGGACGTCGACATCGTTAAGGCCTCGGCAGCGACCGTGGAACTCGGCGCTCAAGCGGTCGGCTGGATCGCCGACCCGATCGGGGCCCTCATCGGCAACGGCCTCGACTTCCTCATCGCCGTCATCCAGCCGCTGGAGGACATCCTCGGCTTCGTCACCGGCAACCCCGACCGCCTCCAGAACGCGATCGAACGCTGGAACAACATCGAGCAGGCCTGCTACGCGCTCGCGCAGGAGGTCCAGCACGTCTCCGACGCCGGCCTCGGCGAATGGGACGACCAGGCCTCGGTGATCGCCAAGCAGCGCATCAGCGAACTGGCCGACGCCATCGGCGGCATCGGCGTCAAGTCCGGCACCTGCCAGCACTGGCTCGCGGTGGCCCAACTGCTCGCGCAGACGCTCCAGGAGGTCATCAAGTCGATCATCTCCAGCTTCCTGTCGCAGCTCATCATGACCTGGCTGGCCGCGCTGGCCGCCGCCGCGGTGACCTTCGGCGGCTCGACCGCCGCGGCCGCGTCCTGGACCTCCATCATGTCCGCCAAGAACATCATGCAGGCCACCAAGACCATGAAGACCGGCGTGAACATCTCGGAGATGCTCATGAAGTCGATCAGCAGCGTCACCTCCGACCTCGCCAAGGCCGGCGGGGTCCTCGAGAAGATCAAGACCGTGGTGCCGATCGTGACGGCCACCGCCAACAACCAGGCCTCCCGCACCGAGAACAACCACTCGAACGCCGGGAACCAGCCCGACGGCACCGACTACGGCGGCCAGGGCTACAGCGATATCTCCGGCGCGATCCACTCGTGAGGCGTTTCAAGGTTCGCGCCGAAGGCTGGGAGGCGCAGGCGCATCCGCTCGCCGAGCACCGGGTGGTCGCCGGCGGCGCCGGCCGGCCCGGTCCGGACTGGGGCGTGCTGCGCCTGCGGCTCGGGAAGATCGGCGAGGGCGGTCCCGTCAAAAGCAACCACAGTAAGCCCGACACGTGGGTCTACCCGGGCACTCCCGTGGTGCTCGTGGACGGGAGGCCGTGCGTGCAGGGCTACGGCCTCGTCGACGTGGAACTGCCGGCCGGCCCGCACGATGTCGAAGTCCAGGGGGGCGGTTCACGCGGTTGGTGGCGCGTCGAGTCCGGTCCGAACTCGGTGACCGAACTCGACTTCGTCAACGACTTGTACTATGACCGCGCTTCGGGGAAGCACTGGTATTTCGGCCCGGCGCTGTCGCGTCACAATCGCAGGAAGATGCGTTCGGCCCGGCGCGACCAGCCGTGGCTGCCGCTCGGTGTGAACCCGCCGCTGGAGCGGGCAGCCTCGCTCGCGCCGATGGGGGCGTCCCGGCCCGAGGTCCCGGCCGGATTCGGTCTGCTCGTGCTCGACCTGCGCTGGGAGCTCGTGTGGCAGCGCCTGGCGCACCCCCAAGGCACCGGGCAGGTGCAGATGAAGCACTACGGCGAGCCGCGGCCCTCGAAGCGGCGCCCGTGGCTGGACCGGCCGACGCTGGTGATCGACGACGTCGAGGTCGAGGCCCGCTGGGCGCGGCTGTGCGTGCCGCTGCGGCCCGGGCGGCACCACCTCGACCTGGCCGTCCCCGACGGTTCGTCCGAGGACCACGGGTTCGCCACGCTCCAGGAGACCGTCGAGGTCGCCGCGGGCGAGGTCCGCCGGTCCACTTTCACCGCCGAGGTCGTGCAGCTCCACGACGACGAGAAGTACCGGCTCTACGTGATGGAGCTGACGAGCGAGGGCCACCGCCCGGCGAAGCGGCTCCCGCCGTACCCGGCGAAGCGGCCTCCCTTGCGCCGCATGGACGGCGAGGACCGCCAGCACCGCCCCTACAGCGTCATGTGAGGACCGCGAGCGCCGGTCGGATACCGTACTTCCATGAACCAAGAGCGGAGCTTCCCGGACCTGGGATTCATGAGGAGCCTGGTCGAACAGGCAGAGGCGGAAGCGATCTCGGAGGACGGCATGGTGCGCGTGGTCGCCGGACCCGGCGGCCAGACCAAGGAGATCGACCTGCGGAACCACGCGTTCGAGATCAGCGGCGTGGAACTGGGCGAGCTCATCGTCTCGACCATGCGCGCGGCGCACGCGAACCTCCAGCGGGACCTGTCCGAGGCCGTCAGCCGCGCGACCGGTTTCGACGTCAAACCCCAGGCCTTCGGCGGCGGGCTCTCGCCCGTGGCCGGCGAGGAGCGGTCATGAGCGACGGACGCGGACCCGCCGAGGTGCCGAACCTCGACCAGATGATGGCCAGGCTCGACCAGATGCAGCGCGAGGCCGAGCAGACCCTCGCCAAGTTCGAGGAGCTGCACGCCGACATGGAGGAGGTCGAGGCCGTGTCCGAGGACGGCCTCATCAGCGTCCGGCTCGACGCGGACGGCCAGGTCGTCCACATCGGCATCGACGAGCGGGCCATGCGCCACCGCCAGACGCTCGGCCGCGCCGTGCTCGCGGTCGTCGCCGAGGCGAACGCCGCGTACGGGGTGCAGATGTCGGAGATGGCCCAGGCGCTCAACGGCGGCGCGTTCGACGTCAAGGGCATGTTCGACCGGTACATGCCCGAGCACGTGCGCGACCGCGCCGACCGGACCCTCGGCCGCGACTGACGCTCAGGCCGCGACGGGGACCCTTGCGGCCCTGAGGTCCTCGGCCGCGTTCGCGTAGGGGAGGCCTTCGAGGGGCTCCTCGGCGAAGAAGCGGCTCATGAGGTCCACCAGCTCGGCCGGGCGCTCCAGGTGGATGAGGTGGTCGGCCCGGCTCATCTCCACGAACCAGCTCTCGGGGCACGTCAGCGCGAGTTCGCGGCACAGCCGGGGCGGCGTGAGCGTGTCGTGCTCGCCGGTGGTGAAGAGCGTCGGGACCATCGGCGGGATCGAGGTGTCGATGAGCTCGCGCGACAGCAGCCGGTTCGTGTTGGCGATGAACTTGGCGATGTCGCCCTCGTCGGCGGTGCCGAAGCGCAGCGACAGGATGCGCCGGACCACCGCCGCCGAGGCGATGTCGACGCCTTCGCCGTCGCTCATGAGGGCGTCCACCGCCGCGGGCCCGAAGCGCTCCCGCGGGCCCGAGACCGCCAGGTCTACCGCCTGGCGCATCATCGGGCGCGCCCGCGGCGGGATGCCGCTCATCGTCCCGGCCAGCACCATCCGCGCGATCCGGTCCGGGTGCGTCTGCGCCAGCCGGTAGCCCACCGACGTGCCGTAGGAGCCGGCGAACAGGTTCACCCGCTCGATGCCCAGGTCGTCGAGCATCCGCACGAGGGCGCGCGCGGGGACCTCCGGGCCGAGGTAGGGCGGCAGCAGGTCGGCCGCGCCCCAGCCGGGCAGGTCCGGGCAGATCACGTCCGCGGCCGCGAGCATCCCCTGCTCGACGCGGCCCCAGTCCTCCTTGCGGTGCAGGGCTCCGCCGACGAGGACGACCGGTTCGAGCCGCGGCGCCGCCGAAGGCGTCGCGCGCGACCAGAACGTGTAGCCGGCCATCCGATGCTCGTGGACGGCAGGGGGGAAGGTCGTGCGCGGCATGGAGGCTCCCGTTCGAGGTTCGCGGCGCCGAAGGAGGCGCCGGAGATACGGGACTCCACGCTAGTGTCTGAAATGCGAATTTCTGGTATTTTGTACGCCAGTGAGCGTATGTCGGCCGTTCGAGTGATACGCCGGAAAGGCGGAGGGCCCGGGGCGACGCCCCGGGCCCTCCGTAGATGCTGGTCCTCTAGGCGGCCACGCCCTTCCAGGCCCACCACAGGCTCGCGTAGGCGCCCTCGGCGGCCAGCAGCTCGGCGTGGCTGCCGGCCTCGGCGATGCGGCCCTCGCGGACCACCGCGATCCGGTCGGCCGACTCGGCCGCCTGGAGCTGGTGCGCGATCGCGATCACCGTGCGCCCGTTCAACGCGGCCGCGAGCGAGGCCTCCACGTTCCCGGCGCTGCCCGGGTCGATCCCCGCCGTCGCCTCGTCCAGGATCACCACGTCCGGGTCGGCCAGGATCACCCGCGCCAGCGCCAACTGCTGCGCCTCGGCCAGGTTCAATTCGTGGTGCTCCTCGCCGAGCATCGTGTCCAGGCCCTCGGGCAGGTCGGCGACCCAGCGGGCGTCCACGGTCGCCAGCGCCGCGTACAGGGCCGCGTCGCCCGCCTCGCCTTCGTCGCGCGCGTCCGGATCGGTGACGTCGAGCGCGAGGTTGAGGTTCTCGCGCAGCGTCGCGGTGAACACGTAGTGCTCCTGGGTCACCAGGATGACCTTGCGGCGCAGCACTTCCAGCGGGATGTCGGCCACGGGCGCGCCGCCGAGGGTCACCGATCCGCGGCGGGGCCGGTCGATCCCGGCGATGAGCCGCGCGATCGTCGACTTCCCCGCACCGGAGGGGCCGACGACGACCAGGCGCTCGCCGCGGCGCGGGTGCAGGCTCAGTCCGTGCAGCACGTCGGGCCCGTCGCCGTACCCGAAGGTCACGTCGTCGAGGCGCACTTCGGCGCCCTCGGGCGCGGCCTCGCGGACCTCGTCGGGCATCAGGTGCACGCCTTCGACGCGGGCCATCGCGGCCCCGCCCATCTGGAATTCGCTGAGCGACATCATCGACCGGAACACCGGCCCGTCCAGGCGCAGCGTCAGCATGGCCACGGCCACGACCTCGCCGACGGTCACCCAGTCGTTGAGGAACCACACGCCGCCCACGACGGTCACGACCACCGCCGGGGTCAGGAACGTGAGGTCGGTGGCCGGGAAGAACCAGGTCTGCAACCGGATGATGCCCTTGAGCCGGCCCATGTGGGTCTCGGCCCGCGCGTAGCCGGCCTCGCCGCGTTCGGCCTGCATCCGGTACGCCGCGACGGTCTGCGACCCGGCCGCCGAAGCGGTCAGGGTCTCGGCGATCTCGCTCATCGCGGCCCGCTCGGAGAGGAACACCGGGCTCGCCAGCCGCAGGTACCGCTTGGCGGCGATGATGAACGCCGGTGCGCCCGTGAGGAACAGCAACCCCAGCAGCGGGTTGACGATGAACGCCGCGACGGTGAGCACCACCAGTTCGATCGCGCCGATGGCGACCTCCGGGCCCGTCTTGCGCAGCAGCTCGGCCACCGCGCCCACGTCGCCGGAGGTGCGGGTGGCGAGGTCGCCGGTCCCGGCGCGCTCCACGGTGCCCAGCGGCAGCCGCAGCACCCGGGCGATGAACGACTCGCGCAGCTTCGCGGCCGCGCGCTCGCCGAGCCGGTAGCCGAGTTTGCGTCCGGTGCGCAGCAGGAGGAGCTGCACGATCACGCAGCCGACGATCGCCCCGCACACCAGGTCCACCCGGGAGGCGGTCCAGCCCGTGCCGATGCCGTCGATGACGTCGCCCAGCATCACCGGCAGGGCCGCTCCGGCCCCGGCCGCGAGCACGTAGAGGGCGACCACGCCGGCGAACGCGGCCCGGTCCTCCACGATCAGGCGCTTGACCGCCCCGAAGATGGCGGCCCGGTCGGCCACTGGCAGGCGACCGGCGGTCTCGTTGGCGCTCATCAGGACTCCTGTCGCGAAGTGAGGCTGCGGTACTCGCCGTGCTCGGCGAGCTCGGCGTGGGTGCCGGAGGCGCGGACCTTCCCGTCGACCATCCACACCACCCGGTCGGCCCGGCTCAGCCACAGCGGCGAAGCGGTCACGACCGCGGTCGTGCGCCCGGCGCGGGCCGCGGCGACGCGCTCGGCGATGAGCGACTCGGTGTGGGCGTCCACCGCCGAGGTCGGCTCGACGGCGAGGAGGATCTCGGCGTCGGCCGCGAGCGCCCGCGCCAGGCGCAGCCGTTGGCGCTGGCCGCCGGAGAGGTTGCGGCCGCCGTTGGTGATCTCGCCGTCGAGGGTCGATCCGAGGCTGGAGTAGACGTCGGCGGCGCAGGCGTCCTCGATCGCGGCGAGCGCCTTCGCCTCGTCGATGCCGGCCGAGCCGACCCGGAGGGTCTCGCCGAGGCTCTGGGCGAACAGGTAGTCGTCGCGCAGCAGCAGGACCCGCTCGCGGACCTCCGCCAGCGCGAGCGAACCGAGCGGCGAGTCGCCCCATCGGGCCTCGGAGTCGCGGTAGCGCGCCAGGCGCTCCATGGCGGCCTCGGTGGGCTTGGCCTCGGCGCTGACGACCACCGACAGCAGCCCGGGCGTGATCGACAGGCCCGAGGCGGGATCGACCAGCGGTCCCCGCGCGCCCGCGCCGGTCCCGTCGTCGGCGACGTCGCTGCGGGTCTTGAAGAACGCGGTGAGCCGCCGGGAGGCGACCTGCGCGGCGATCACCGACTGCGCCATGCCGATCATCGCCCCCGAGTGCTGGGCCACGAGCGCGGTGATGCCGAACGCCGCCGAGAGCTCCCCGACGGTGATCGACCCCGTCAGCGCCAGGCGCGCGCCGACCCAGGTGACCGCGGCGATGAGCGCCAGCGGCAGGCTCGAACGCAGGCCCTGCACCCACGAGTCGGCCCGCGCCACGCCGTAGCCGGCGTCGCGCAGATGCGTCGAGGCGACCTTGTACCGGCGCGAGAACTGCGCCTCGCCGCCGACGCCGCGCAGGACCCGCAGCCCGCCGACCACGTCGCTCGCCTGGCCCGTGAGCGTCGCGACCGAGGAGCGGTAGGCGATCTGGTGGTGCTGGAGCCGGCTGAGCACGGGCCCGACGACGAACCCGATGAGGACCACCCCGACCAGCGCCGTGACCCCCAGCGCCGCGTCGGCCCGCCACAGCAGGACCGTGCCGACCGCCGTCATCACCAGGCCCATCCACCCGAACCCGAGCTGGAAGATGAACGAACCGGTCTTGTGCGCGTCCTCGGTCGAGAGGTTCACCATCTCGCCGGGGGAGATCGCGCCCCGCACGCCCGTCCCGGCCCGGTTGAGGTGGTCGGTCAGGTTCCGCACCGTGCGCACCCGCGCGTGCGACTCGGCCATGAACAGCGCCCGGTAGCCGGCGACGAACACCCACGAGGAGGCGATCGCGACCGTGCCGAGCACGATCGACCACGGCAGCAGCGGCTCGGTCGTGCCCGCCAGCAGCACCTCGTCGATGACCTTCGCGATGGCCCAAGGCAGCAGCACCCAGGCCGTGCCCGAGACGCTGAGCAGCCCGAACCCGAGCATCACCAGGCCGGTGTGGGCCCGCGCGACCGAGACGAGGTACCGCCACGGATCGGCGGGCATGTCCCGGACGGACGGTCGGGGCGGGCGCAGCGGGTTCGGGTTCACAACTCTCAAACGTAAGCGGCGCGCTTGCCGAGCGGCAAGGCGATTTCCCACCCGGGCCGGTGTGATTCGACCCGCAGATTCCCGTGCCCGGCGGGTAACTCGCCGCTCTGCGCGCGCACCAGCGCCTCGGCCGCCGAGTGCAGACCCGCGGTGAAACGCGGATTCGCCGTCATCACCGGCTCGGCCCGCGCGATCGCCCGCCACGCGTCGTCCTTGTACGTCTCCTCGCCCGTGACCTGCCAGGCCTCCAGCAGCGCCGACGCCGCCAGCGCCCAACCCGAGGCCGTCGGGCCGTCGTGCACGTCCGCCGGGCGCGTCACCAGCGACTCCGCGTCCGAAGCCGTGTCGTGGAACCCCCCGAGGCCGTCGCCGAAACGCTCCCGGACCTGCTCCAGCAGCGCCCGCGCCGGAGCGATCCACGCCCCGCCGAGGCGCAGGAACCCGATCGCCACCGCCGCGTAGTCCTCCAGAATCCCCGGCGCCTCCGAGACCGCCCCGTCGAGCGAGACCCGCGCCAACCGGCCGTCCTCGCCCAGATGCAGGCGGACCAGCAGCTCAGCGGCCCGCTCGGCCGCCAGCAGCGCGTCCCGCGCGCCCGTGCGCGAGCCGTACTCCGCCAGCGCCGCGATCGCGAGCCCGTTCCACGCCGCGACGACCTTGTCGTCGCGGCCCGGCTGCGGGCGCTCGCGCCGCACCGCCGCGAGCCGGTGGCGCACCGCCGCCCACCGCGCCCCGTCCTCGGGATCCTCAGGCAGCTCCAGCACGTTCGCGCCGTGCTCGAAGTTCGGATTCGCCGCCTCCACCCCGAACACCCCGGCCGCCCAGGCCGCGTCCTCGCCGAGGACCTCCTCGAGCTCGGCGTACGTCCACGCGTACGTCAGGCCCTCCACGCCGTCGGTGTCGGCGTCGAACGCCGCCGCGAAACCGCCCTCGGCGGTCGTGAAGTGCTCCAGCAGGAACGCCGCCGTCTCATCGGCGACCCGCGCGAACAGCTCGCCCTCCCCGTACAGCCGCGAGTACAGCCACAGCAGCTCGGCGTTGTCGTACAGCATCTTCTCGAAGTGCGGCACGCTCCAGGCCTCGTCGGTGCTGTAGCGCGCGAACCCGCCTTCGAGCTGGTCGTAGATCCCCCCGCGCGCCATCCGCTCGGCCGTCAGCCGCACATGGTCGAGCAGTGAGCCGTCGCCGGAGCGCACGTACGCGTCCAGCAGGAACCGCAGCGCCGGCACGCTCGGGAACTTCGGGGCCGTGCCGAACCCGCCGTGGACGGTGTCGGCCGAGGCCAGGAGCGTCGCGGCCGCCGCGTCGAGCATCCCGGTGCGGATCGGCGGCGCCGGCGGGCACGGCCCGTCCAGCGGGCATGCCACCGTGACGTCGGCGAACGCCGGACCGCCCTGCGCGCTCGCCTCCACGATCGCCGAACCCTGATGGCGCAGCTCCTCGCGCTGGCCCGTCCACGCGCTGTGCACCGCGTCGAGCAGCCGCAGGAAATGGGACTTCGGGAAGTAGGTCCCGGCGAAGAACGGCGTCCCGTCGGGGAAGGCGAACACCGTCATCGGCCACCCGCCCTGGCCCGTGATCGCCATCGTGGCCTGCATGTAGACCGCGTCGAGGTCCGGGCGCTCCTCGCGGTCGACCTTCACCGCCACGAACCGGTCGTTGATCGCCGCGGCGACCACCTTGTCCTCGAACGACTCGTGCGCCATCACATGGCACCAGTGGCAGGTGGAGTAGCCGATCGAGATGAGCAGCGGCACGTCCCGGCGCTCGGCCTCGGCCAGCGCCTCAGGACTCCACTGCCGCCAATCCACTGGGTTGTCAGCGTGCTGGCGGAGGTAGGGCGACAAGGCTCCGGCAAGGTGGTTCATCCCACCAGCCTCCCACAGCTTCAATCAAGCGTCCCAAGGCTCTCCAAGAGGTCCTCGACCAGGGCGCGCATTGATTCGGCCACAATTTCCGGGTCCTCCACTCCCGCTGTGGCCGCGATTGCGAGGCGAATGAGGACCTCCTCTGGGTCGGTCCGCAGGAATTCGACCGCCGCTCGAGTGACACCCGCTGTCAGCACATGATCGACGAGCTTGCGGAGCATGTCCGCGAGCATTTCCGGCTCTGACGTCTGGAGGAGACGGAACACGTCGAGCCCGTCCTTCGGCTGCAGGCGGTCAGCGGTGGCTGCCCGCTCGCGAATCTTGGTCAGCTTTGCAATGAGAAGAGCGGTCGGCCCGGCCGCCCGGATGGTGAACACCCGGGGGTCGGCTTCGGGTTCGAATGAGCGGATCTCGACCGGATCGTTGTCGATCAGCGCGGGTTCGAGACCGGCGGTCTTCCGTGCCGCTTTGTTGCCGTGCACACCCAGTCGCGCCCCTCTCCGGCCGCCGGTGTTCGACATCTGCTCCGCGGCGACCATCAGATCGACGCGCACGCCGTCGGTCCAGCTCCAGGTGCCGGGTATGACGAGGAGTTCGAAACCGGCGTCGACGAGTGCCTCGCCGATTCGCGGGTCGTCGCTCAACAGCGTCGCGTCGATGGCCAGATCGGCATCGGTGGTCGTCGGCGCGATTGCCGAGCCGGCGCTCCCGGTAAGGAGGTAGACCGCTTGGGCGCCGACGAGCACGAGCGCGTCGAGCTGCGCTTCGAGGGCTTCGAGCGCGTTGAGGAGCGCGCGTCGGGCCGCTGTGTACTCCTTGCTCGTCACAGGGTCCACTCCTCGTCCTGCTCCGCTAGGACTTCGATGAGCTGGCCGGCTTCCTCGGGGCCGCGGCCGGGGCTGGTGAGCAGGTCGACCACGGTCTGGCTCGGCGCGGTGTAGGTATGCCCGCCGTCCTTTCGGGCGCCTCGGAGGACGAGACGATCGAACGGTTCCAAGAGCAGGGCATTGGCGGTTCGTCCGGCATCACGCAGGCGAAGCTCTCGCTTGAGGCGGGGCACTTCGCTTGAATACACCGCGAGCAGCGACAGCGGTGTCACCGCCGTCGTGCGTTCCGGCAGGTAGTGGCGGAGCGCCGCGGATCCACCCAGAACATGCGGCAGGTTTCGCTCGGCGAGTTGCTCAATCAACCAGTCGAGACCGCGGGGGACGAGAACCGACGTCGAATGGTTGGTCGTCGTCACGCCGTAATCGCGGGCCCACGCCTGTGCGAGCGACTGCTTGTGGACACGGCGGACCGTAGCCTGCTCATCGCGGTCGACCAGATGTTGCTCAGCGAGGTATGCGAGCACCCGGGCGCTGGTCGCGGTCCCCACACCGGCATGTTCGGCCAGGGGTCGCACTCGCGTGTCGGGGGCCCCGTCCAGCAACGCCCGGACGACGCGGGCCGCGCTCGGCCCGCGGAGCGATTTGAGGCGTCTGTGGTCGGTTCTTGGAGAAGGGTCTCGCTCCGCCCCGCTGCGGCTGATGAACACTGCCGGCTCATCAAGTTCGAGACGCATGTTCCCACTGGCGTCGTACCAGCCGACGCCGTGCTCTAGGAGCAGCTCTCGAGCACGTGGCGACAAGAAGTTCGACACCACGACCCGGTTGAGTCCGTTCGGAAATCGGTCCTGAAGCGCCGTCGCCAGCGATTCCAGCTGCGCTACGGCGCCGAGGACTGTGCGTGGATCGGCGTGGTGCTTCACCTCGACCAGGAGGGCCACGTGTGTTCCGGCGGGAGTGGCGATGGTGAGGACCAGGTCGGCACGTCTGGCAGACTCCTGGTGCTCCAGTCTCGCTTCACGGTGCGCCTCCAGCGTCCAGGTCGCGGGGAGCAGCGTTCGAAGCTCCTGCTCGAAGGCGTCAAGCAGCGATGTCTCGCTTTCAGGGCTGATCCGCGTCATGCGGATCAGTATATATTGCGGATCAGCTCAGATGGTGGGGCCGGAACGGCAGTCTCGACTACCGGTGGCAGGTGGAGTAGCCGATCGAGATGAGCAGCGGCACGTCCCGGCGCTCGGCCTCGGCCAGCGCCTCAGGACTCCACTGCCGCCACGCCACCGGATTGGCGGCGTGCTGGCGCAGGTACGGGGACAGGGCTCCGGCCAACTCGTTCACCCCCCAAGCCTCGCACACCGCGTCGGCCCGCGGCCTCCGGCGCAGGCGAAGGTAGGGCCAGCCGTACCGCCGACCGGGTGCAGGCTGGGGTGGGGATTCGGGTGCGCGCGTCACTGATTTCGGGGCCTGAAATCGCGAGTCTTATTGCATGGTTTCATTTGCCCCCGCGGGGAACAGGGCCGACCGGGCCCAGGCACCCGATCCGACGTCAGTCCTCAATGGATTCGCTTTCGCCGGGTACGCGGCCCTCGCCGCCGGACTCGTCGCCATGCTCGTCCTCCACGCGACCTCGGGGCTCAACCCCCTCTACGCGGTCGTCAGCGTCCACCTCTACACGCCGCTCGGCTGGCTGCTGCCGGTCGCACTGGGCCTGTTCGCCCTCGGCGGCTGCTCGTTCGCGCTCTGCGCCCGCGTCGCCGGCGCCCCGCGCTGGCTGCCGTGGACGCTGTACACGTGGGCCGCGTTCATCAGCGTCGTGGCGATCGTGCCCTCGGACCCGATGGGCGTGGAGCACTTCTCGGCCGGCCACTTCGTGCACCGCTACGCGGCGTTCGCCGCGTTCTGCACCATGGCGGTCCTCGGGATCGTCCTGGGCCGGTGGCTGCGGCGAAACGAACCGGGGGAGCGGCGCAACGCGCTCGCCTCGGAGGTCTGCGGCTGGTTCTCGATCGCGGTGCTGACCTTCACCTCGGCCCCGTACGTGCTCGAGTGGTTCGGCGTCGGCCGCCCGTGGTGGCTGGAGATGGGCGGGCTGCTCCAGCGCCTGACCGTGGCCTCGGGGCTGGTCGCGCTCGTGGTCGTCGGCCGCTACCTCCAGCGCCGCACCGCGGCCGAGCCTCCGTCAGTAGAAGCCCTCGGCCTCGGACTTCGCCCAGGCGCCGCACGGGTTGCTGTAGCGGTTGGCGATGTAGCCCAGGCCCCAGCGGATCTGGGTGACCGGGTTGGTCTGCCAGTCGTCGCCTTCGGAGGCCATCTTGGACCCGGGGTAGGCCTGGGGGATGCCGTAGGCGCCGATCGAGTTCGCCGCGAGCTCGTTCCAGCCCGACTCCTTGGTCCACAGCCGCTCCAGGCAGGCGAACTGCTCCAGGTCGAAGCCCCAGTCGAGGGTGATCGCGCAGCCGGTGGCGCGGTTCCCGGAGTACTCGCCGCAACTGGACGGTATATCCACTGAGGTCGGGTTGGTGTTCCTCGCGGCCTCCTCGGCGGCCCGGTCGGCGTCGGCCTGGGCGTCGTCGAGGCCCGCGGCCTTGTCCATCGCGTACTCGGCGACGGCCTCGGCCTTGACCGACACGTCGGCGCCCGCGGTGGCCGCGATGTAGTCGAGGTGGTGGCCGCGGATCTCCTCGTAGGCGGCCTCGGCCTCGGCCTGCTGCTCGGCGGCGGCCTGGCTCGAGTGGGCGGCGTCCTCCTCGGCCGGGTCGTCGGAGACGGCCATGACGGCGATGACCGCGCCGAGCGCGAGGACGAGGACGGCGGCGATCCTGGCGGCGTGCCGGGTCAGTCGGGGGAGCATGTGCGACTCCGGGGTGGGAGTTGGGGGAGGAGCGGACCGGGGCGGACGGTGGGCCCGCCCCGGCTCGGTGCGTTCAGGCTAGTACCAGCCGACTTCCTCGGAGTGGTTCCAGGCCGAGCAGGGGGTGCCGTAGCGCCCGGCGATGTAGCCCAGGCCCCACTTGATCTGCGTGACCGGGTTCGACTCCCAGTCCGAGCCCTCGGAGGCCATCTTGGAGCCGGGGAGGGCCTGGGGGATGCCGTAGGCGCCGATGCCGTTGGCGGCGTACTCGTTCCAGCCGGACTCGCGGTTCCACAGGGCCACGAGGCAGCCGACCTGCTCGAGGTCGAAGCCGCGCTCGACGGCGAGCGCGCAGCCGGTGGCCTTGTTGCCGGAGTACTCGTCGCAGCTGGAGGGGATGGCGACCGAGGTCGGGTTGGCGTTCGCGGCGGCCTCGGCTTCCGCCGCGGCGGCGGCCTCCTCGGCCGCTTCGGCCGCCTGGTCGGCGTCGGCCTGGGCGCCGTCGAGGCCTTCGGCCTTGCTCAGCGCGTACTCGGCGACGGCCTCGGCCTTCACCGACACGTCGGCCCCGGCGGTCTCGGCGATGTAGTTGACGTGCAGGTAGCGGACCTCCTGGTACGCCGACTCCGCCTCGGCCTGCTGTTCGGCGGCGGCCTGGCTGGGGTGCTTGGCGTCGAGCTCCGAAGGGTCGTCGGTCACGGCGTTGACGGCTATGACGGCCCCCAGTGCGAGGACGAGCACGGCGGCGAGTTTCGCGCCGTAACGGGTCAGCAGTGGGATCATTCGCTCTACTCCTGTGTCCCGGGCGTCCGTCCACAGACGCCCGGGACACAGCATGCCAGAGCTGCCCGGTCAGCCTTCCAGCAGGTTGGTGACCATCTCGGCGATCTCGGAACGCTCACTGCGCGTGAGCGTCACGTGGGCGAACAGTGGGTGGCCCTTGAGCACGTCGATGACGCTGGCGACGCCGTCGTGGCGCCCGACGCGCAGGTTGTCGCGCTGGGCCACATCGTGGGTGAGCACGACCTTCGACCCCTGCCCGATGCGCGAGAGCACCGTCAGCAGCACGCCGCGCTCCAGCGACTGGGCCTCGTCGACGATCACGAACGCGTCGTGGAGGCTGCGCCCGCGGATGTGGGTGAGCGGCAGGACTTCGAGCATCCCCCGTTCGAGCACCTCGCTGATGACGTTGTCGTCGGTGACCGCCCCGAGCGTGTCGAACACCGCCTGGCCCCACGGGCTCATCTTCTCGCCCTCGGTGCCGGGCAGGTAGCCCAGCTGCTGGCCGCCGACCGCGTACAGCGGACGGAAGACGATGACCTTCTTGAACAGCTCGCGTTCGAGGACCTGCTCCAGCCCGGCGCACAGCGCCATCGCGGACTTGCCGGTGCCGGCCTTGCCGCCGAGCGAGACGATCCCGATGTCGGGGTCCAGCAGCAGGTCGATGGCGACGCGCTGCTCGGCCGAGCGGCCGTGGATCCCGAAGGCCTCCCGGCCGCGCACGAGCTGGATCTTCTTGTCGACGGTGACGCGCCCGAGCGCCTTGGAGCTGTTGCCGTTGAGCACGAGCCCGGTGTGGCAGGGCAGCTCCACGTCGTGCGGCAGGTCGGCCTCGCCGCCGTCGAAGAGGACGTCGATCACCTCGTCGGCCACCGACAGCTCGGCCATGCCCGACCAGGTCGGGTCCACCGCCTGCCCGTGGCGGTACTCCTCGGTGGGGATGCCGACCGCGGAGGCCTTGACCCGCAGCGGCATGTCCTTGGTGACGAGCACCGCGTCGGCGCCCTCCAGGCCCAGGGCCCGGGTGACGGCGATGATGCGGGAGTCGTTGGTGTCCACGGCGAAACCGGCCGGAAGCCCGGAGGTGTCGACGTGGTTGAGCTCGACCCGGATGGAACCGCCGTGGTCGCCGATGGCGATCGGCTGGTCGAGGCGCCCGTGCTTGATGCGCAGTTCGTCGAGGCGCCGGAGGCACTCCCGGGCGAACCAGCCCAGCTCGGGATGGTGACGTTTGGCCTCAAGCTCGCTGACTACGACGAGCGGGATGACCACGTGGTGTTCGTCGAACCGTGAGAACGCTCCTGGATCTGATAGCAGAACCGAGGTGTCGAGGACGTAAGTGCGCTGTGTAGACACGGTCGCCTCCCGGGTGTCGATGTTTGGGGGCGTCGCCCGGTTACGGCTCGTAAGCGTCGCCGAGGCTACCCCGTTGGTACTCACACTCTAGTTGGGAGGTGCGTCACTTCGCCACCGCTAAATGCATCGAAAGCAACACTGGTTGTCACGGCAGCGTCGGAAATCCGACAAAGCAGACACGCCGCGTTATCTCACGATCACGGAAAGTGGACGGTTTCTCAGTGAGAATGAGCATCGTGTCAACCGTGAGCGTCGCCGAACTCAAGTCGGCCATCGCCGCCGCCCTCCAGCAGGTCCGCGACGGCCAGGCCGCCATATCCGCCGCCAGTCAGAACATCGAGTCCGCCCAGGGGAGCCTGGGCGCGGTCACCGCCGGGTCGGGCCACGACGCCGTCGCCACCGCCCAGGCCGCGCTCGCGCAGGCCGCCACCGAACTGGAGCAGTCCCTGGCCGCGACGTTCGCGGCCGCCGAGCAGGCCGAGGCGTACGCCGCGACCCTCTAGAACGGAGACCCTGTGGACGTCGCCGCCCTCGCCGGGACCCTCAAGGCCTTGGCCGCCGACCTCCCCGCGCCCGCCTTGGACACCGCCGACCAGTGCTTCGAGGCCGCGGAGGCCGAACTCAAGGAGGCCTCGCGCGAGTCGAGCGGCGAGATCGGCCTGCACCGGCTCGGCGCCGCCCGGGAACGCCTCGGCAGCGCGCGCACCCGCCTCGGGGAGGCCGCCGAGGCGATCGAGGACTACCTGGAGGCGATCGGGGCCGGAGGCGCCGCGGGCGCGGTCGCGCAGTCGGCGCCGAGGACCGGGCCGGCGCCGAAGGCCGCGCCGGTCGACCCGCGCCAGTGGTGGACCGACCGGATCAACCACCTGTGCGACCGCACCGGCTCGCCCGACCCGCAGCAGGTCCCGCCCACGCGCCTGTTCAACGAACTGCTCAAAGCCGCGGGCGACGGCAACGCCGAGGCGTACTGCAAGCGCCTGCGCGACGCCGGACCGCAGACCGGGGTCAAGCTCCCTGGCCTGGCCTGGCCGCTCGTGCGCACCATGGCCGCCGAGCACCTCGGCCGCACTCCGACCGCCCGCGACGTGCCGGAACTGCGCGACAAGTGCGCCGCGAAGATCCGCTCGCTCGTCCCGAAGGCCGAGTCCGACCAGATCGGCGCGGCCCTCGCCTCGGCCTGCACGCTCGGGCGCGGCGCCGAGTCGAACGACGCCGCGGTCACCGCGGCCGTGGGCCCGGCCCTGGTGGCGGCCCTGCACCGCCTGCCGCGAGAAGGACGGTGAACCGTGCCCGCCGAACGACCGACCGGACCCGCGCCGCTGCGTTCGCGACCCCGCGAACCGAGGGAGCGGAGCGGCCTCGCGGAGTCCGAGGAGCGCTCTGACGCGGGTCTCCGCGAACGGCGAAGCCCGGGCCATGCGGCGCGCCGATGGTCGCCCCGGACCGCGCGGACCGGTGGACGGCCCATGACCACTCACGGAACCGAGCGGAAGGCCCGAACATGAGCAGTTGGCGCAGACGACTGGTGGCGGCCATGGGCGACGAACTCGCCCGCGCCCGCGGCGAGGCCCGACTCCTCGCCGAACGGACCGCCGCCGCGGCCGAGGCCGAACACGCCAATGCCAAGCGCGCCATCGACGAGGCCGACCGCAAGCAGACGCAACTGCGCGGCATCCACCAGAAGATGATGGACACGCTCGAGTCCCGCAAGTCCGCCGCGGTCCGAAGCGGCCACGAGGCAGCTCAAAAGGCGGCAGCGGCCGCCGCCTCCGGCGCAGCCGGTGCGAAGTGGACCGACTGGCGGCCCGAATCCGCCCTCGGCCGGGGCCCCGCCCCGAGGCTCCGCATCGGCGAGATCGCCGACAGAGCCTCCGAAACTCCCGGCCCGGCCTCCTCGCTCCTACCTTCTTTCCCTCCATCCAGCACTAACGCCACTGTCGACACCGCAGTCCGGATCGGAACCGCCATCCCGGAAGACGAAGCACCGGACGCGTTCGCCGGTGCCGGACCCTTCCCGGCCTCGGGCGCACCGAGCATGGAAGCGACTGCGCTCCCGGCGCTCGTGCCGCTGCTCGACCGGGCGCATATTCGCATCGATTCCGATGCGGCCCAAGCACTTCCGGGTCTGCTGCTGCGCGCGGTCGGGTCCGTGCCCGCCGGGCTCGTGCGCCTCCACGTCTACGACCCCGAGCAGCTCGGCGGGTCCCTGTCGGCCTTCGCGGCCCTCGGCAAGGCCGGACTGCTGTCCTCCGTGGGCCCCTCCGGGCTCCGCGAGGCCCTCGACTCCCTGGTCGAGACCGTGCGCCGTGTCAACGCCGATGTGCTCGCCGGCGAGCACGCCTCCCTCGCCGACCTCGCCGCCGCCACCGGCCGCCGCCCCGAGCCCTGGCGCGTCCTCGTGCTCCTCAATGCCGACCTCGCCACCTGGCCCGCCCACGACCAGGCCCAGCTGGCCCGCCTGCGCCGCACCGGCGTCGCCGCCGGCGTCCACCTCGTCATCGTCGGCGACGACACCGCCGGACCCGCCGACCTGCCCCGCCTCACCGCGAACCGCTACACCGGCCTGCCCGACACCGCCCTCCGCCTCGACCCCCCGCCGCCCCTGCCCGCCGTCACCGAGACCTCCAAGGCCATCGCCGAGAAGCACCGCGCCGGAAGGGAGCCCGCGCGCCTGGTCGACCTCCTCCCGCAGCGTCTGTGGTCGGCCTCCTCCGCCACCGGCCTCAGCGCCGCCATCGGCGAGACCCCCGCCGGCGACGTCGCCCGGCTCGCCCTCGGCGACAACCCGCCCCACGCCCTCGTCGGCGGCCCCTCCGGCTCCGGCAAGACCAACCTCCTCTACGCCTGGATCGCCGGACTCGCCTCCCACTACAGCCCCGACGAACTCGCGCTCTACCTCCTCGACTTCAAAGAGGGCGTCTCCTTCGCGCGCTTCGCGTCCGGGCGCCGCGACCCCACCTGGCTCCCGCACGTGCGCCTGGTCGGCGTCAACATCAACGACGACCGCGAATTTGGCCTCGCGCTCCTGCGCCACCTCAAGGAGGAGCTGCGCCGCCGCGCCGAGGCCGCCAAAGCCCACGAGGCCACCAAGCTCGAAGAACTCCGCGCCGCCGACCCCGAGGGCCACTGGCCCCGCATCGTCGCCGTCGTCGACGAGTTCCAGGTCCTGCTCGAAGCGCGCGACGCGGTCACCGACGAGGCCGTGCAGCTCCTCGAAGACCTCGCCCGCCGCGGGCGCAGCCAGGGCATCCACCTCGTCCTCGCCTCCCAGGACATCGCCGGGATCGAGGCCCTGTGGGGCCGTCCGAGCCTGGTCGCCCAGTTCACCCTCCGCATCGCCCTCCCGAAGGCGCGACGGGTCCTCGCCGAGAACAACCACGCCGCCGACACCGTGCCCCGCTTCCACGCCGTCGTCAACGACGAGTCCGGCCACACCGGCGCCAACAAGACCGTGGCCCTGCCCAACGCCGGGCACGCCGACGCCTGGGAGCCCCTCCAGCAGCGCCTCTGGGAGGCCAGGCCCGCCGCCAACCGCCCGCCCGCGCTCTTCGACGGGGACCTCGTCCCCGACCTCACCGACGCCGCCCCGCCGCCCGAGACCGCCCTGCTCGGCCAGACCATCGACGTCGCCTCCCGCGGCGCCGCCCTCGCCCTCCACCGCGCCCCCGGCCGCAACCTCGCCGTCCTCGGCACCCGCGCGACCGAGGCCGCCGACGTGCTCGCGGCCGCGGCCCTCACCGCGGCCCGGGGCCAGCGCGTCGGCGTCGACCTCTGCTGCCTCGAACCCGACGCGGCCTCCTCCGCGCTCGCCCTCGCCGCCGCCCTCGAAACCGAAGGCGCCGAGGTCGACTGGCACGACGACCTCGGCTCGCTCTGCAAGGACTGGGAATCGCGCTGCGACGGGACCCTGCGCCTCAACCTCGTCTACGCCGTCGACGCCGGCTCCGCGCGCCTCGACGCCCCCGAGAGCGCCGGGCTGCGCGCCATGCTCATCGACGGGCCCGAACGCCACCTCCACACCCTCGGCTGGTGGCGGTCGGTGCCGCGCCTGCGCGAGGACCTCGGCGGCTTCTCGGCCCGCTTCGACGCCGTGGACGCCTGGCTCGCCCTCGACGTGCAGGGCCCTGAACTCGCCCCGCTCTCGCCGGCGAGCGGCGGCCCCGCCTGGTACCCGCGCGAGCGGCGCGGCCTGTACTTCGACCGCGCCCGGCACCGCGCCCCGCAGGTCGTCATCCCGTACCGCACCGCCGCGATGCTGCCCAGGCCCGAGGCCGTCCTCGACCTGCCATAGAGAAGAGGCGCCATGCCGACCGACACCGACTACCAGGACGCCCTCGCCGCCTACCTGAAGGAGCGCGCCGACGCCGACGCCGAGATCCGCGCCGCCGACGCCGCCTACCGCGCCGAGACCGAACGCCTCGCCGCCGCGGTCGCCGCCGCCAGGGCCGCCCGCGACGGGGCCGACCGGACCGCGGCCGAGGCCGCCGCCCTGGTCAAGGAGACCGACGCCGCGGCCGGCGGCCTCTGGCGGTCCCTCGGCGACTTCGTCGGCCACCGCCGCACCGGCGCCGCCCCCGCGCCCGGCGCCCCCGACCCCGCGCCGGACACCGAACGCGTGCGCGCCCGGCTCGAACGCTCCGGTCGCCTCCTGGACCTCGCCCGCCAGGGTGAACTGCCCATCGAGGCGCCCCGGCACACCGAGGCGACCGCCGCGGTGATCGGCGCCGGGATCGGCGCGTTCGCCGTCGCGGTCGCCCTGTGGATCCTGCGCGAGGACTCGGCCGTGCGCCAGGGCGCGGCGGCCATGACGCTCTTCCTCGGGCTCGCGACCGGCCCGCTCGTGCTCGGGATGTGGCTGTCGTGGCAGTACCGGGTCCGGCCCCGGCCGGGCCAGACCCTCGCGTGCGTCGGTGCGGCGGTGGTCGCGGTGTGCGCCCTGGCGGGCGTGTTCATGCGCGGGCTGTGACGGCGCCGGGCGGTTTATCCTCTTCGGCGACGCCCTCGGTTCGTGCGGCTTGCCTCGATGGGGTACACCTGGAGCGTCATCGAAACGTGAGGAGACCCGTCAATGGCCGCCAACGACGACACCGGCTCGTGGCACTACGGACCCCTGCCGTCCACTGACGACGCCCCGGCGTGGATCTACGGGATCGTCCCCGACGGCTGGATCGCCGGGATGCCGGAGGTGACGGTCGACCGCGACGAGATGATCATCATCTGCCCCCTGCCGACCCCCGACCACCCCGCCGACGCGACCGAGTCCGACCGGGCCGCGACCGAGGAGGGCCGGATCTCCCGCTTCCGCGAGGCCACCCGCGACATGCGGGTGCAGATAGCGCAGCAGCTCCAGTACCGCTACCACCGGCAGTCCTCGTGGGGCGCGCGCTGCGGGAGCACCACGATGGTGTTCACCCACCAGTCGCTGCCGGTGACCACGCGTCTGCGCCAGCCCGAGCGGCTGGTGCTCGACACGCTCGTCGGATCGGGGGTGGCCGCCTCGCGCTCGGACGCGCTCGCGTGGTGCGTGCGCCTGGTCGAGCAGCACGCCGAGGACTGGCTCAAGGAGCTGCGCGAGGCGATGGTCAGCGTGGACGAGCTGCGCCGACGGGGGCCGTCGGTCTAGACCCGAATGCTTCGACCGGCGGGGACGCCTGACGTCCCCGCCTTTTTCATTCACCGCAGGAGCAGGTAGACGGCCGCGATCGCGACCAGGATCAGGACCGGGACGGCGACGCCGACGGCCACCGTCCTGGTCCGGTTCGAGTGCGGCTGCGGTTCACGGTGCGCCATGGACCTCTCCAACGATTCGTCCCTGTGTTGCTGCTGTGCATCTTCGCCCAAGTCGCACCCTCGCGCGGTGATTCGCGGCGAATGGGCGCGGTGCACGCCCGTAACCGTTCTGCGACAACGATCTAACGCGCTCGTTCCATGATCGAAACCGATCGCATTAGTTGCGAGCGTTCTTCGAACGCCGTCGATGATGATCGCTACTGAGCGGTAAAGCATGAAGGGCAAGTAGTTGTGATCGTTTCGAGCTTGAATGCGCAAACTCTGGGAAACCGCTAGGAGAGGCCCTGCTCAACGTCCGATCAATCGAGCACGAGTCCCTGCGCGCTCGCGCGGGTTCCCGTAGCGTCCGAAGGACCGGCCCCGGCCGGAGCGCCCGCGTCAGCGCTGGGCGACCAGTGCCGTCGAGCCAGTGCCTTGGAACCAGCGCCCATCGACAGCAGAGCACCGAAGGAGCCACCGTGAGCATCGAAGCCGCCGAACCCGCGACCGGACTGACCGATCCGCCCACCAGCCACGCAGGGCTGGTGGCCTGGGTCGGCGAGGTCGCGGCGCTGACCGACCCCGACCAGATCGTCTGGTGCGACGGCACCAGGGCCGAATGGGAGCGGCTGACCTCCGAACTCGTCGCGTTCGGCTCGCTGGTGCCGGTCCCGGCCAAGCCCGACTCGTTCCTCGCGCGCACCGACCCCGACGACGTCGCCCGGGTCGAGGGGCGCACCTTCATCTGCTCGGTCGACCCCGAGGACGCCGGCCCCACCAACAACTGGACCGCGCCCGACTACATGCGCGAGACCATGACCGGCCTCTACCGCGGCTCCATGCGCGGGCGCACCATGTACGTCGTCCCCTTCTGCATGGGCTCGCTCGAGGCCGAGAAGCCCATGTTCGGCGTCGAGCTCACCGACTCGGCCTACGTCGCCGCCTCCATGCACATCATGACCCGCATGGGCGCGTCGGTCCTCGACAGGATGGGGACCGACGCCGAGTACGTGCGCTGCCTCCACTCCGTCGGCGCGCCCCTCGAAGCGGGCCAGACCGACGTGCCGTGGCCGTGCAACGAGACCAAGTACATCTCCCACTTCCCCGACGACCGCGAGATCTGGTCCTACGGCTCGGGCTACGGCGGCAACTCGCTGCTGGGCAAGAAGTGCTACGCCCTGCGCATCGGCTCGGTCATGGGCCGCGACGAGGGCTGGCTCGCCGAGCACATGCTCATCCTGCGCATGACCAGCCCCGAAGGGAAGGTCTACCACGTGACCGGGGCCTTCCCCTCCGCGTGCGGCAAGACCAACCTCGCCATGCTGGAGCCGACCATCCCCGGATGGAAGGTCGAGACCCTCGGCGACGACATCGCCTGGCTGCGCTTCGGCGAGGACGGGCGCCTGTGGGCCTCCAACCCCGAGTACGGCTTCTTCGGCGTCGCGCCCGGAACCGACTACCGGACCAACCCGAACGCCATGCGCACCATCGAGAAGGGCCACACCCTGTTCACCAACGTGGCCCTCACCGACGAGGGCGACGTCTGGTGGGAGGGCATGGGCGAGGCGCCCGACCACGCGATCGACTGGAAGGGCGAGGACTGGACCCCGCAGTCCGAGGGGCCCTCCAGCCACCCGAACAGCCGCTTCTGCACGCCCGTCAAGCAGTGCCCGGTCCTCGCCGACGAGTACGACGACCCGCGCGGCGTCCCGATCGACGCCATCCTCTTCGGCGGGCGGCGCGCCACCACGATCCCGCTGGTCACGCAGGCCCGCGACTGGGTCCACGGCGTGTACATGGGCGCGACGCTCTCCTCGGAGACCACCGCCGCGGCGGTCGGCCGGGTCGGGGTGGTCCGGCGCGACCCGATGGCGATGCTCCCGTTCATCGGCTACAACGCCGCCGACTACTTCGGCCACTGGATCGAGATGGGCAAGGCCGCCTCCGACGAGTCGCTCATGCCGCAGGTCTTCTACGTCAACTGGTTCCGCCGCGGCGAGGACGGCCGCTTCCTGTGGCCCGGGTTCGGCGAGAACTCCCGCGTCCTCAAATGGGTCGTCGAGCGCCTCGAAGGCCGCGCCGAGGCCGTCGAGACCCCGATCGGGTACTGCCCGACCCCGGAGTCGCTCGACGTCGAGGGCCTCGACCTCGCCGAGGCCGACCTCAAGGCCGCCCTCCTGGTCGACCACGAGGAATGGGCCGCCGAGGTCCCGCTCGTCGAAGACTGGTTCGCCCGCTTCGGCGACAAGCTCCCGGCCATGCTCTGGAGCGAACTCGACGCGCTCAAGCAGCGCCTCGACGTTCAGTAGGGTTGGCGCGCAACGCGAACGCGAATCACCGCAAACCGGGGCCGGGGTGTCGCGCACCCCGGCCCCGGTCTGCTGTCCCGCTTGACGGGGCGAAGTGCACGAGCGGCGCGGCGCCGCCCGAGGCGAGGTTCGCGAACGGCGGACCGGCACCCGAGGTGAAGCGTGCGAACCCTAAATCGGGGGAGCCTACAATTGCCGGTTGTGGCGATCTCGAACCTGCTTTACCGGATCTACGAGCGTCGGCTCGCTCGCGAGCTGACCGGCCAGTCCCTGCCCAAGCACATCGGCGTCATGGTCGACGGCAACCGGCGCTGGGCCCGCGACATGGGCCTGACCGACCCCAACGACGGCCACCGCGCCGGCGCCAAGCACATAGAGCGCTTCCTCGGCTGGTGCGACGAGCTCGGCGTCGAGCACGTGACCATCTGGCTCCTCTCGACCGAGAACCTCTCCCGGCCCAAAGACCAGCTCAACCCGCTCCTGGACATCATCGACGAGCTCGCGGGGGAGCTGTCCGAGGACGACCAGCCCTGGCAACTGCGCATGGTCGGCGCCCTCGATCTCCTCCCCGAGGAGCACCAGGCCGCCCTCAAAAGCGCGCAGCAGCGCACCGCCGAGAAGCTCGGGATGCAGGTCAACCTGGCCGTCTGCTACGGCGGCCAGCGCGAGATCGCCGACGCCGTGCGCGCCTTCATGCTCGAACAGGCCGCCGCGGGGGCGAGCCTGGAAGAGGCCGCGGACGCCCTCGACGCGGACTCGATCGCCCGCCACCTGTACATGACCGGCCAGCCCGACCCGGACCTGGTGATCCGCACCAGCGGCGAGCAGCGCATCTCGGGGTTCCTGCTGTGGCAGTCGGCGTACTCGGAGTTCTACTTCTGCGATTCGAACTGGCCGGACTTCCGGCGCGTCGACTTCCTGCGCGCGGTCCGCTCCTTCGCCACCCGAGACCGCCGCTACGGCAAATAGCCGCGGGCGAAGCCCGCGGCTCAGCTCCGTGTCTAGGAGAGGGTCACGCCCGCTTCTTCGAGGTCCTTCAGGGCCTTGGCCCTGGTCTCCTCCGCCACCGCCGCGGTGTACTCGAGGAGGACCGTCGTCGCGAAGCCCTCGGCGGCGGCGTCGATGGCGGTCGCGCGCACGCAGTGGTCGGTGGCGATGCCTACGACGTCGACCGCGTCCACGTCGCGCTCGCGCAGCCACGCGGTCAGGCCCGTCTCGCCCGAGGAGCCCTCGAAGCCCGAGTACGCCGCCTCGTAGGCGCCCTTGTCGAAGACCGCCTCGGCGAGCGTGTGGTCGAAGTCGGGGTGGAAGCCCGCGCCCGGGGTGCCGACCACGCAGTGCGGGGGCCAGGAGTCGCGGAAGTCCGGTTCGGCCGAGAAGTGCTTGCCCGGGTCGATGTGCCAGTCACGGGTGGCCACCACGTGGTCCCATCGTTCGGGTTCGGCGCCGATGAGCGCGGTGACCGCCGCCGCGACGGCCGCGCCGCCCTCGACGGCCAGCGAACCGCCCTCACAGAAGTCGTTCTGGACGTCTACCACGATCAATGCCCGGCTCATGTCTTGATCCTATGGGCATTCGCCGACCGCTTCAAGCCACGGGTGGATCACGGCCCGGCGCCGGGTGCGCGAAGAGCCCGGAAGCGGCCGCTTCCGGGCTCTTCGCGTGCTTTCGGGCTAGTGGCCCTTCACTTCCTTGACCAGGTGGCCCCACTTCTCGTCGAAGACGGGGCGCTCGGAGCGGATGCGCGGGAGGCGGTCGAAGTTGCGCAGCGGCGGCGGGCAGCTGGTGGCCCATTCGAGCGAGCCGCCGTAGCCCCACGGGTCGTTGGTCTCGACCACGCGCCCGGCCTTCCAGGACTTGAACAGGTTCCAGATGAACGGCAGCGTCGACAGACCGAGGATGAACGCGCCGACCGTGGAGATCATGTTCAGCGTCGTGAAGTCGTCGGTCTTGAGGTAGTCGGCGTAGCGGCGGGGCATGCCCTCGGCGCCGAGCCAGTGCTGGACCAGGAACGTGGTGTGGAAGCCGATGAAGGTCAGCCAGAAGTGGACCTTGCCGAGCCGCTCGTCGTACATCCGGCCCGAGACCTTCGGGAACCAGAAGTACACCCCGGCGTAGACGGCGAACACGATGGTGCCGAACAGCACGTAGTGGAAGTGCGCCACCACGAAGTAGGAGTCCGAGACGTGGAAGTCGACCGGCGGGCTGGCCAGCAGCACGCCCGACAGGCCGCCGAGGAGGAAGGTCACCAGGAAGCCGATGCTGAACAGCATCGGCGTCTCGAAGGTCAGCTGGCCCCGCCACATGGTGCCGATCCAGTTGAAGAACTTGACGCCGGTGGGCACCGCGATGAGGAAGGTCATGAGCGAGAAGAACGGCAGCATGACCGCGCCGGTGGCGTACATGTGGTGGGCCCACACCGCCATCGACAGGCCCGCGATCGCGAGCGTGGCGGCGACGAGGGTCTTGTAGCCGAAGATCGGCTTGCGGCTGAAGACCGGGAAGATCTCGGAGACGATGCCGAAGAACGGCAGCGCCACGATGTACACCTCTGGATGGCCGAAGAACCAGAACAGGTGCTGCCACAGGATCGCCCCGCCGGTCTCGGAGTCGAAGACGTGCGCGCCGAGCTGGCGGTCGGCCACGACCGCGAGGAGCGCGGCGGCGAGGATCGGGAAGACGAGGATCACGAGCAGACTCGTGATGAGGATGTTCCAGGTGAAGATCGGCATCCGGAACATGAGCATGCCGGGGGCCCGCATGGTCACGATCGTGGTGATCATGTTGACCGCGCCGAGGATGGTGCCCAGACCCGAGATGGTGAGGCCGACGAACCACATGTCGGCGCCGATCCCGGGGGAGTTCACCGCGTTCGACAGCGGCTGGTAGGCGAACCAGCCGAAGGAGGCCGCGCCGCCGGGAGTGATGAAGCCCGAGACCGCCAGCAGCGAGCCGAGCAGGTACAGCCAGTACGCGAAGGCGTTGAGCCTGGGGAACGCCACGTCGGGCGCGCCGATCTGCAAGGGCACCAGGTAGTTGCCGAACGCGAACACGATGGGCGTCGCGAACATCAGCAGCATGATGGTGCCGTGCATGGTGAACAGCTGGTTGAACTGCTCGGAGGAGACGATCTGGAGTCCCGGCTGGAACAGCTCCGCGCGGATCAGGAGTGCGAGGACGCCGCCGATCGCGAAGAACGCCATCGAGGTGACGAAATAGAGCAGGCCGATCTGCTTGGCGTCGGTGGTGCGGAGTGTGCGGGCGAGCCAGGAGCCGTTCGGCTCGCGGCGCACCGGCCACGGGCGCGCGACGACAGGCGTTGGCTCCAGCTTGGGCTCAACCGTGGTCACCTGTGGGCCTCCAGATTCGTTTTCCAGGTAGCGAACGCAGCATAGCTCCGCGAGCGGCCGCGGACGCGCAGGGGCGTTGCGGAAGCGGCGTGGCGGTGCGTGATCGTCTGCTGCGCTCTCGGTGGTTCTCGCAGGTCGACGGTGCGACCGGGCATTGAGGAGGAGTGCCGCGCGCGGGCCGCGGACCGGTGCGGCCCCGCGCGGGTGAGCAAGGTCCTACAGGTTCATGCGCCGCTGCGGGCGTCGGGCTCCAGGGCCGCGTAGACCCGCTTGACCAGGAGGGCGGTCTCGTAGCCGACCTGGCCGAGGTCGCACCCGGCGTTGGCCAGGACGGCGAGCTGGGCGCGGTCGCCGACGGCCATGAGCAGCAGGACGCCCTCGTCCATGTCGATGACCGACTGGCGGATGCGGCCGGCGTCGAGGACCTTCGCCGCGCCGGTCGTCAGGCTCGCGAGCCCGGAGGTGATGGCGGCGAGCTGGTCGGCCCGGTCGGTCGACAGTCCGCGCGAGGCGGCGATGGCGAGGCCGTCGACGGAGACCGTGAGCGCCTCGGAGACGTCCGGGACCTTCTCCACGAAGGAGGTCAGGAGCCAGTCGAGTTCACCGACGTTCTTGTCCTTGCTATCCATCTCGCTGCTTTCTATTGGCGTTGTTCGTGCGCGGCGGCCGCCGCGATGCCGGAGGCGAAACCGGCGAGCCGGTCTCGGATCTCGGCCGGATCGATGTCGGCTCCGCCGCCGGAGCGCGTGGCGGGCACGGAGCCCGGGAGCAGCCGGGTGCCCGGCGCGCGACGGGGCAGTTCGGCGCCGTTGACCCTGCCAGAGGATTCGAGTGCTCGGTTCACCTTCCTGAAGGTAACATCCAGCGTCTCGGAGCCTGGTCCCGCAGGCCCCTGGGAGCCGTTGGCGCCGTTGAGTGTTCCTCCGGCCACAGGCCGTGGTTCCGGGGCCGGCCCGGCCTTGCGCGGGCGCGGCACGATCGGCTCGACGGCGCTCGGCGCGGCCGCCTCGGCGCCCGTCCCGGTCACCGGCAGGTTCGCCGCGCGGGCCGACAGCGCCAGCCGCGCGGCCGAGCCGCCCGTGCCGTCGGGCGACAGGCCCACCGGGTCCTCGGCGTGGGCGCTCGCCGGGATGCGCACCAGCGCGAGCGTGCCCTTGCCCATGGTCGAGTGCAGCTGCTGCACGCTGATCGAGTGCTCGGCCGCGAGGCGCCCGACGACCAGGAGGCCCATGGTCGCGGTCAGCTCGGAGTTCAGCTGGGTCGGCTCGGCGAGGCGGCGGTTGATCGCGGCCATCGGCTCGGGCGCGAGCCCGATGCCGTCGTCGGCGATGGAGATGACGATCTCCGAGCCGGTGCGCCGCGAGGTCACCCGCACCGACTGGGTCGGCGGCGAGTAGGCCGCGGCGTTGTCGAGCAGTTCGGCGAGGATGCGCACCAGGTCGCCGGCGGGCTTGGTCTCCAGGCGGGCCGCGACGGGGTTCTCGACCACGACGCGCCCGGCGTCCTCGATCTCGGCCACGGCGTCGCGGATGATCGCCTCCAGCCCCGAGGGGTGGCTGTAGCGGCGCTGCGGGTCGCCGCCGGCGAGCAGGAGCAGGTTCTCCTCGTTGCGGCGCATACGGGCGAGCAGGTGGTAGACGCTGCGCCACTCGTCGGGGACGGACGTGCCCGGCGAGCCCTCCACGAGGGCCTCCATGACCTGCTGCTGGCGGCGGATGAGGCTCTGCCCGCGGCGGGCGAGGGTCTTCATCATCGCCTCGACGTCGATGCGCAGCAGGGCCTGGTTCGCCGTCTGGCGCAGGGCCTGGTGGTGGGCGGCGCTGAAGGCCTCGGCGAGGCTGTCGAGCTCGTCGGCGTAGCGCGAGTCGCTCGCCATGAGCGTCTGGCGCTTCGCGGCCTGGAGCAGCCGATCCACCTCGTCGGCGTTGCCCGCCTGCGAAACGGCCGCGACGGTCTTGGGCAGCGTGTCGTAGGCGGCGGTCAGGGTCGCCTCGCGGACGCCGTCGACGCGCAGGCTGATGCGGCGGGCGAGCATCGCCGCCGAGATGATCGCCGTCAGCGCCAGCACGATCACCAGCGCGAGCGTGGTCAGCAGCGTCCGCGACGAGGCGTCGCGCATCGCGTCGACCTCGTCGTCGAGGGAGTCGAGGATCGACTCCTGGGTCGTGTCCAGGGCGGCCACGATCGAGCCCTGGGAGGTCGAGAAGTCCTGCGGCGAGATGGAGGGGATGTTGCCGCGCAGGTAGATGCCGAGGGCCTGGCGGGCCGCCTCGGCCTCGCGGGACTCCGAGGCCTGCCGGTAGACCGAGGCGGTCTGGGCGGAGGCGTTCGCCTTGAACTCCACGATCTGGCGGTCGAAGGACCCCGAGAGGTAGGAGACGGTGCTGAGCGTGTCGCGCCCGACCACGACCGCGCCCTCCTGGGCGAGCATCGCGAGGTCGGCGGCGACGGTGAACTGGATCTCGGCGGCGATCCGGCTGGCCTGCATGACCGCGGCCAGGGAGTCGAGGTGGGCCGAGACGGTCGCGTCGTCGACCAGGCGCGGCAGGATCGAGGCGACGCCGACGATCTGGTCGGCCACGCCGCGGTAGACCTGGTAGGCCTCCTCGACGGCGGTGTCGCTGAAGTCGGCCTCGCCGGCGGCGAGCATGTCGAAGCCGGCGCGGGCGATCTCCAGGTCGTGGGCCTTGGCGAACAGCTCGTCGAGGTCGTCCTCGAGGTCGGGGAAGCGCTCGGAGGCGGCCGCGGCGGTGGTCTCGAGGTCGGCGAAGGCCCGGTCGGTCTCGCGGCGGGCGACCGCGGCGTCGAACTGGCCGCCGCCGCCGTTGATGACCGAGCCGACCAGCGGCGCGGCCTCGGCCTGGTGCACGTCGAGGGTCCGGTTGAGCCCTGCGGACAGTTCGGCGAGCACCTCGGCGTCGGTCGCGTTCTGGTACTCGTCCCAGACGCTGATGGTCTGGAACAGCCCGAGGACCAGCATCCCCATGAGCGCCGCGGCGATCGGCAGCATCAACTGCATGCGGATGGGGAGACGACTGGTGCGCTGCCGGGCTTTACGGGACATCGAGGGGCGTCCTTTCTGAGAGCGACGATCCGCGCTGCGGCGTGCTGGTGACCATCTTCGCTTGTTGGTCCTGGGCTTCGTGAGGCGGGGCTCACCCCACGAGCGGTCGTGTCTCTGGGTAGCGGTACAGGCGGTGTCGCGTACGCAATGCCAGTGAGGCCGCAAACAGTACCGGTCCCACACGGCCGGTGTACATCGCGAGGGCCAGCAGCCACTTCGAGGGCTCGGACAGGTCGAAGGTGATCCCGGTGGACTGCCCGACCGTCGCGAACGCGCTCGTCACCTCGAACATGATCGCGGTGAGCTCGACCTGCGGCTCGAACCGTTGCAGCAGGAACACCCCGAGGGCGTTGCAGGCGACGTAGACGAGCGCGACGGTGAGCGCCTCGCGCATCACCGCGGGGCTGATGCGGCGGCGAAAGACCGTCACGTCGGGCTCGCCGCGCACCTCGGCCCAGATCACCAGCAGCAGCACGAAGAACGTGGTGACCTTGATGCCGCCGGCCGTCGAGGCCGAGCCGCCGCCGATGAACATCAGGATGATCGAGCCCAGGAGCGAGTCCTCGCGCATCGTGCCGATGTCGACGGAGTTGAACCCGCCGCCGCGGACCATCGCGGACTGGAAGAACGCCGGCGCCAGCTTGTCGTACCAGGGCCACTGGCCGAACGTGGCCGGGTTCGTCCACTCGAACACCAGGAAGGCGGCCCAGCCGCCGACCAGGAGGATCGCCGTTCCCGCGAGGGTCAGCTTGGTGTGCACCGACCACTGCCTGCGGCCCCAGCGCCGCCGCGTCATCTCGAAGACCACGGGCATCCCCAGGCCGCCGAGGATCGTCGCCACGCACAGCGGCACGGCGATCCACGGATCGGTCGCGTAGCCGACGAACGAGTCGGCGAACAGCGCGAACCCGGCGCTGTTGAAACTGCTCACCGAGTGGAACACGCCGTTCCACACCGAGGAGGCCGCGCCCATCCCGTACGCGGAGAACCGGATCGCGAGTGCGAGCGCGACCGCCGCCTCCACCAGGAACGAGAACGCGACGGTGCGCACCAGCACCGCCCGCACGTCGCCCAGGCTCAGCGCCTGGCTGATCTCCATGCGCGTGCGCAGCTTCGTGCGCAGGCCCAGCTTCTTGGACACCAGCAGGCCCACCAGGACCGCGCTGGTCATGATGCCCAGCCCGCCGATCTGGCAGCCCAGCAGGATCACGAACTGCCCGAAGCCCGACCAGTGGCCGGGCGTGTCGACCACCGCCAGGCCGGTCACCGACACCGCCGAGGTCGCGGTGAAGAACGCGTCGGTGACGCTCGTCGGCTCCCCGTCGGCGTGCGCGACCGGCAGCATGAGCAGCAGCGCGGCGACGGTGATCGCCCCGAGGAAGATCAGCGGGACGAGCCGGGCCGGGTGGCGGAAGAAGGCCTTGAATCGGGCGGTCATGTCAGGTCGTGGAGGCGAAGGCCTCGACCTTGGTGGTCGCCCCGGAGACGATGAGGGTGTCCCCGGCGGCCACGACCGTCTCCGGGGTCGCGTACGTGAAGTCCTCGCCGGACTGCTTGACGCCCACCACGGTGACCCCGTACTTGCTGCGCAGGCGCGATTCGGCGAGCGTGCGCCCGACCGCCTCGTTCGGCGCCCGCGTCTTGACGATCGCGAAGCCGTCGTCGAACTCGATGAAGTCGAGCATCTTGCCGCTGACGAGGTGCGCGACCCGCTCGCCCATGGCCGCCTCGGGGTAGACCACGTGGTGGGCGCCGGTGCGGTGGAGGATCTGGCCGTGCTTGGCGTTGATCGCCTTGGCCCAGATCTCGCGGACCCCGACCTCCTCGCACGCCAGGACGGTGAGCACGCTCGCCTCGATGTCGGTGCCGATCGCGACCACGACGTGGTCGAACTCGCCGATGCCGAGCTGGGCGAGCACCGCCGACTCGGTCGCGTCGGCCTGCACCACGTGCGTGAGGGTCTCCGAGGCGCGCTGGACGATCTCGGGGCGCTCGTCGATCGCCAGGACCTCGTGGCCCAGGCGGGTGAGGGACTCGGCCACGGCCGAGCCGAAGCGGCCCATGCCGATGACGGCCACGGTCTCCTCGGTGGCTCGCTCGCCCCTGCCGAACAGGTTCATCGGATCGCCCCTCGGACGCGGCGCTGGCTCGGTGCTGACACGAGAGCTGATTCTGCCACTCGCCGGGCGCGAACGCGGTGCGCACCCGCGGAACCTCAGGACGCGGGACGGATCGGGGGACGGAAAGAGGGAGGCGGTCGATAACCCCTCATGACCGCCTCCCTCGAACACCCCTAACACTCTCCAAGGATGGAGGAGCTTCACATTCTACTCCGCGAGCACGGCCCGAAGGAAGTCCTGAGTACGGGCTTCCCGCGGCTCGGAGAACATCGCCTCGGGCGTGCCCTGCTCGACGATCCTGCCGTTGTCGAACATCATCACGCGGTTCGAGACGTCCCGCGCGAAGCCCATCTCGTGGGTCACGATGAGCATCGTGATGCTCGTGGTCGCCGCGACGTCGCGCAGCACCCCGAGCACGTCCGAGACCAGCTCGGGGTCGAGCGCGCTGGTGACCTCGTCGAGCAGCAGGATGTCGGGGTCCATCGCCAGCGCCCGGGCGATCGCGACGCGCTGCTGCTGGCCGCCGGAGAGCTGCGCGGGGTAGTTGTCGACCTTCTCCGACAGGCCCACCAGTTCGAGCAGCTCGCGGCCCTTGGCCTCGGCCTCGTCCTTGGAGCGGCCCAGCGTGTGGACCTGCGCCTCGGTGACGTTGCGCAGCACCTTCATGTTCGGGAACAGGTTGAACTGCTGGAACACCATGCCGATCTTCTGGCGGGCGCGGCGCAGGTACCGCTCGTTCGCGACGTGGAGCTTCCCGCCCTTCTCCATGTGGGAGTAGGGCTTCCCCTCGACCCAGATGACGCCGCCGTCGGCGTCGGGGTCCTTCACCGGGGTCACCCGCTCCAAGGTCATGAGCAGGCGCAGGATCGTGGTCTTCCCCGAGCCGGACGGGCCGATGAGGGTGACCCGCTCGCCGGGGGCGACCTCGAAGTCGAGCTCGTTGAGCACGCTCAGGTCGCCGAAGGACTTGTTCACCCGGTCGAAGCGGATGATCGGCTCGCCCTCGGCGGGCCCGGAACGGTCAGAAGTGTGATTTGGCAAGACGGTTCTCCAATCTCCGCGCCGCCACCGCAATCGGGTAGGAGGCGGCCAGGAACAGGATCCCGGCGATGGTGTATCCCTCGATGTCACCGGTGTAGTGCTGGCCCTGGTACTTCTGGATCTGGGAGATCATCTCCAGCACGCCGATGGCGAACAGGGTCGGGACCTCCTTGAACATGGCGATGATCCAGTTGGTGACCGCGGCGGTCGAGCGCCGCATCATCTGCGGCAGGACCACCGCGCCCCAGGTCCGGTGGGCCGGCAGGCTCAGCGCCGTCGCCGCCTCCCACTGGCCCTTCGGGATCGCCTCGATCCCGGCCCGGTAGGACTCCGAGGTGTAGGACGCGTAGTGGACGCCCAGGACCGCCGAGCCGACGGCGAAGGCGCTCCACTCGGGGTTGATGTAGTAGCTCGTCGCCGTCCACACGAACAGCACCTGCACCAGCAGGGGCGTGTTGCGGACGAACTGGAAGAACCCGGAGACGACGCGCTTGAGCCAGGTCGGCCCGACGCGCTCGCCGATGGCGACCAGCAGGCCCAGCGCCACGGCGATGAGGCCGGCCACCAGGGTGACCTGGAGGACGACGATGAAGCCCCTCCAGACCGCGGGGAGGACTTCGAGAGCGGTCTCGCTGTTCCAACCGTCCATCAGAGGGAACCTCCCGCCGCGCCGGCCCCGCCGGGGGGAGCGACCGCGCGGACCTTCTTGGGCGGCTCGACGCCGATGCCGCGCTTGGCGCGGCGCTCCAGCGCGCGCATCCCGGTCCAGATGAGCCAGGCGAGCACGAAGTAGACCACGAGGATGAACCCGTACTGCGGCAGCAGGTACTGGCCGCTGGGTCCGCCGAGGATGCCGGCCATGGCCGTGAGGTCGAGGACGCTGATGAACGAGACCAAGGCGCTGGCCTTGAGCAGCATGATCGCGAACGAGCACAGCGAGGGGATCATCTCGGGCCAGGCCTGGGGCAGGACCACCAGGCGCAGGCGCTGCAACGGGGTGAAGTTCACCGCGACCGAGGCCTCCAGCTGGCCCTTGGGGACCGCCGCGATCGCGCCGCGCACGATCTCCGAGCTGTAGGCCCCGTAGTTGAGGCCGAGCGCGATGATCCCTGCGGCGATCATGTAGTCGAACTGGATGCCCAGGATCGCCGGCATGGCGTAGGCGAACCAGAACAGCTGCACCACCACCGAGGAGCCGCGGATGAACTCCACGAACACGCGCGCGGGGGTGCGCACCGCCAGGAACCTCGAACTCGTCATGATCCCCAGGGCGAACGCGACGATGAGCGCCAGGGCCGCCGAGGCCAGGGTGACCGAGACGGTCACCAGCAGCGGTTCGGCGTACCTGGGCAGCGAGTCGATGACCGCTTGAAGGTTCATGGGACGCCTACTGGTAGGTGTCCGGGCACAGGTCCTGCGCGGTCAGGCCCTCGGGGTGGTTCTCCTCGACGGTGAACCCGTACTCGCTGACCAGGCCCTCCCAGGTCTCGGTGTCGGCCAGCAGCTCCTGGAGCTTCTCGTTGATCGCGTCGCGGAAGTCGGTGTCCTTGGGCTGGAAGACCGCGGCCCCGGCGCCGATGATGTCCTCGCCGGTCTCGGGGTCGGTCAGCCAGAACCCGTCGGTGGTCTCGACGTCGCCGTCGGCGTCGGCGGCGAGCTTGAGGTTCGCCGAGGTCAGGCCCACCGCGTCGCAGCGCCCGGCCTTGAGTTCGAGGATGAGCGCGGCCAGGTTCGCCTGGACGTTGATGCGGTCCTCGTCGAAGATCTGGTCGGCCACCTCCTGCTCGCTCGTGCCGTTCATGACGCCGATGACGCCGTCGGTGTCGGCCATGGCGTTGAGGGTGGTCCACCCGCCCGGGTTTCCGGCCGTGACCAGCAGCGCGTCCGGCATGATGTAGTCGGGGTCGGCGAACGCGACCGCCGCGCAGCGGTCGGGGGTGACGTACATCCCGGCGATGACCATGTCGTGGTTGGTGCCCAGGCCGGTGATCAGCGCGCCCCAGTCGGTCAGCTTCCACTCGATCTGGTCGGGCCCGATGCCGAGCTCGCCGAGCAGGTGCGTCTGGACGTCCACGGACTGTCCGAGCACGTTGTCGCCCTCGGTGTAGGCGTAAGGGGGCTCGTTCGCGTAGGCGACGCGGATCTTGCCGCCGTCCTGGGCCTTCTGGAGCAGGCTCGTCCCGCCGCCGTTGCCGTCGTCCCCGCCGGAGTCGGTGCGCGAACAGGCGGCCAGGGCCATGGCCGCCGCTCCGGCGGCGGTGCCCTGGAAGATGGTGCGGCGGTTGAGATGAAGTTCTTTCGACACTGTGGTCGCCTCCTGAGTTGGACTCGGGTGTCTTGCCGACCCTAACGTTCTATTGTAAGTTTGTCGACAATCCGATGATCGACGTTCGGTAACAAACCTGAAAGCATGTTCGCGAGGCCGCAACCGGAGCGAGCGGCGAAACGTGAAGTTCCGACGGCGATAGGATGCCGACCATAAGCGACGGAAGGAGAGCGGGCCGACGTGTCGACACGCAACAGCGGACTGAGCGCGCTCGCGGGCGCGCGCCAGGTGGGGCGCCTCGCGCCCGTGCGCCGCACCTCGACGGTGGACCTCATCGCCGAACGCCTCCGCGAAGCGGTCGTCGAAGGCTCCCTGCCCCCGGGGGCGGTGCTCGGCGAGGCCGAACTCGCCTTCCAACTGGGCGTCAGCCGCGGCCCGCTGCGCGAGGCCATGCAGCGCCTCACCGCCGAAGGACTCCTGGTCATCCCGCGCCGCCGCGGCCTCGCGGTGCGCACCATGACCCCCGAGGACGTGCGCGACATCCACTGGCTGCGCTCGCGCATCGAACCCGAACTCGGCCGGCGCATCCTCGCCCGGCCCGCCGCCGAGCGCAAGACCGTCCTGGCCGAACTCGGCGCCGAGGTCAAGCGGATGCAGCGGGCGCTGCGCAAGGACGACGCCCGCGACCTCGGCGACGCCTACCTCGACTTCCACCGGGCCCTCGCCGCCTGGGGCGGCTCGGTGCGCCTGGCGCGCATGATGGCGACCCTGCTCATCGAGACGCGGCTGTGCACCTTCTCGATGTACGAGCACTTCGAGGTCCACCGCGACCTCGTCCCCGAGCACGTGGCCTTCGTCGAGGCGCTGGCCGCCGAGGACGCGCGCCGCTTCGCCGTCCTCATCGAGGCGCACCTGGACGCCGAGGTCGCCCGCCTGCTCGCCGAGCCGGTGGCCGCCGCGAAGGAGGGCGAGGACCGGCTCCTGGCCGAGACCCCCGACGAGCCGCAGCCCCTCGACCGCCTCGACCTCCCCGAAGGCCTCTGACCCCGACCGGTCCTGCCGCCGCGCACCCCCGCGCCGCAGGTGGAACGGGCGTTGTCGACATCCCGACACACCGCGTTCCGCTGCTGGACCGTTCGTTATGCGACCGATATAAAGAGGGCTCCGACACCCGGACAAAATTCGAGACGGAGCCCAAAATGTCACACCCCCGGCGAATCTCCACAATGGCGGCCACAATGGTCGCCGCCGTCGTGGCCGCCCTGGCCTTCACGGCCGGCACCGCCCAGGCCCAGACCTTCGAGTACGTCGCCCTCGGAGACTCCTACGCCTCCGGCGTCGGCACCCGCTCCTACATCGACGACGGCACCGACTGCCAGCGCTCGACCCTCGCCTACCCCTCCCTGTACGCCGCCGCGAGCGGCGCCAGCCTCGACTTCGCGGCCTGCTCGGGCGCGACGACCGGGGACGTGCTCTCCGGTCAGATCGGCGCGCTCTCGGCCTCCACCGACCTCGTCACCATCACCGTCGGCGGCAACGACACCGGCTGGGCCGGCGTGGTCCAGCAGTGCGCCTACCCCGCCCCGCTCACCTGCGACAGCGAGATCGCCGCGGCCGAGGCGTTCATCCGCGACCAGCTGCCCGCCAAGCTCCACGCCGTCTACGACGCCATCGCCGCGGCCGCGCCGAACGCCCAGGTGGTCGTCCTGGGCTACCCGCGGCTGTTCAACGGCGAGGAGTGCAACATCATCACCCGCATCAGCCCCGCCGAGCAGGCGGCCCTCAACGCCGCCGCCGACCTCCTCGCCGAGACCATCGGCCTGGTCGCCTCCAGCCACGGCTTCACCTACGTCGACGTGCGCGGCGCCTTCGACGGCCACGCGGTCTGCGACGACGCCGAATGGCTCAACGGGCTGTCCTGGCCCATCGGCGAGTCCTTCCACCCGAACCAGGCCGGCCACGCGAGCGGCTACCACCCGCTGCTCGCGGGCGTGGCCTGACCGCGACGACGAAGGGCCCCACCGGAGCGATCCGGTGGAGCCCTTTCAGGCGTTCGCGGACCTTAGAGCAGGCCGCCGGTGTCGCCGCAGACCTTCCAGGCGCCGTCTTCCTTGACCAGGTCGAGGTCGTAGGACTCGTCCATGGGGATCGAGCCGAAGTCGGGGTGCGTGAGCTCGCCGGTGATGGTCACCGGCACGGTCGCGTTGTCCCCGTCGACGGTCGCGTCGCCGACGCTGTAGTCGATCGTGATCTCGGCGTCCTCGAACATCTCGGCCATCTCGGCCAGTTCGGCCTCGCTGTCCTCCGCGTCGGCCAGGTCGGCGTCCATCTCGTCGGCGAGCTCGGAGCACATGTACGGGCGCAGGTCGTCGGCCAGGCCCTGGAGGTCGCTGAGGCCGCCGCCGGTGACCGCGTCGTAGGTCGTCGACATGTAGCCCTCGGCGACCTTCTCGGGGGAGTCGCCGGCGCCGGGGCCGCCGCTGCTCCAGGGCTGGAGGACCAGGAGGACCACCGCGGCCGCGAGGACCACGACGCCGCCGACGACGCCGACGATCAGGCCGGTCTTGCTCTTCTGCGCCGGGGGCGGCGCGCCGTAGCCGGGCTGCTGGCCGTACCCGGGTTGGGGCTGCTGCCCGTATCCGGGCTGCTGCTGGCCGTACCCGGGCTGCTGCGGCTGGTATCCGGGCTGCTGGGGCTGCTGCCCGTAACCCGGTTGCTGCCCGTAGCCGGGCTGCTGGGGCTGCTGGCCGTATCCCGGTTGCTGCCCGTAGCCGGGCTGCCCTTGGGGCGGTTGCTGGTTCGGGTCGAATCCCGGCTGCTGAGGCGGGTAGGCCATGACGGTTCCTCGGATTGTCGTGAGCGTGTCGCGCCAGGCTAACACGCGCGGCCCAGCCCCCGGGGTCTTCATTGTCCTCGCTCCCGGCAAGGGAAAAGGCGGCGCCGGGACCGTGAGGTCCCGGCGCCGCCGGCGATGCGCGGAGGGCTCAGCCGCCCTCGGCGGGCTCGCCGGAGTCGTAGCGCGGCACCTGGCTGTCGTCCATCACCAGTTGCTTGCGCGCCTCGAACGGGTCGAGGTCGGCGCCCCTGGGGATCATCTGGATCATCGTGTCCGGCACCGATACGGACCTGACGTCGCCGTAGCCCAAGAGCTTCTGCGTCGAGTCGGTCACGCCCTCGTCGACCAGGCCGAACTGGAAGCCGAGGCTGTCGATCAGGTAGGTGTTGCTCTGCACCGTCGCGCCCGAGTTCGTGCGCGAGTCGGCGAGCACGGCCCGGCCCGGCGGCAGCACCGTCTGGGCCGTCAGCCCCTCGACGCTGGAGAAGATCTCGCCTTCGGGGGTGAACTCCACGGCCTTGGCGTTCTCGGTGAGCGTGGTCGGCGCCGAGTCGTACAGGGCCACCGAGATGCGGGTCTGGCCGTCCTCCTGGGCGGTCGGGTCGTAGACGCTGCACAGCGCCGGACGCTCGCCCGAGGGCTTCCACACCGTGTCGCTGAGGACCTTCGTGGGGAAGTTCGCGGTGCCGTACTCGGCCTGCGCCCCGTACTCGTCCAGGGCCGTCGGGCTGACCGAGACGGGGTTGCCGTACTTGGCCTGGAGCAGGTTCTTCTGCGTCTCGGTGATCCGGGCGAACTCGTCGCCGCGGTCCTGGGTCTCCAGCAGCACGTAGAAGTTCCCGGCGATGTCGAGCGGGTGGCCGTAGTTCACGATCCCGCCCGCCTCGCTCGGCACGCCCTCCGCGGAGGGCTCCTGGAAGTAGTCGGGGATCTCGACGGTGAGCGGCGCGCCCGGCAGGATCGTGTTGATGACGTTCTCGTTGACCGGGATCGCCTGGCTCTCGGTCATCCGGAGCGCATCGAGCGTGCTGGTCTCCTCGATCCGGTAGCTGCGGTCGTTCCACAGCAGGAAGTACTGCGCCTGCTGGCCCTGCGAGGTGTCGACGGCGGTCTTCACCAGGACCCACTTGTCGTCGCTGAGCCACTGGGAGGGCGGCTCCATGTCCGAGATGACCAGCTGGGTGAGCTGGTGGCTGTCGATGCTGCCGACCTCGCGCGGCATCGAGCACGCGTTCCAGTCCTGGTCCTGGAGCAGCTCCTCGGCCGTGGGCGGCTGCGCGGGCACGTTGTCGATGCCGACCATGAACCCGCGCGGGACGTCCGTGAGCGAGGTGGGCTTGAGGTTCTGCACCGGCGGGTCGCCCTCGTAGGGCTGGAGCAGCAGCAGCGCCGAGGTGAAGTTGGCGACCGGCCACAGCTTCGCCGGGTTCGCCTCGGTCGGCTCGCCCCCGCCGGCCACCGTGTACACGTAGATCGCGCTCGTGCCCTTGACCTGGATGATGTGGTTGAGCTGCGGCGCGTCGTTGCCCTTGCCGAACAGCGTCGCCACGGCGAACCCGCCGAAGATCACCACCATCACCATGAACGAGGCGAAGATCGAGACGCCGATGCGCCGCAGCGGCCGCTCGATCGAGTCGGGGTTGGCGAGCACCAGCGCCTGGTTCATCCGCGAGGTGATGAAGCGGTGTGCCTCCACCTGCTCGCGGCGGGAACGCATCTGGGCCATCGGTGTGTGCCTCTCTTGGAGTCGGGGTCGGGGGTGCGGGCGGTCAGCCTCGCAGCGACAGCGCGATCGAGTACAGGTCGCAGACCCAGCCGACCAGCGGCAGGATCGACACGATGAGCAGCGCCTCGATGATGTCGAGCGCGCGGCCCCAGGTGGGGGCGATCTTCTTGCCGGCCACGGCCAGGCCGTAGACCATCGCGATGAGCGTCACCAGCGTCAGCGCGCCCAAGATCACCGTGAGCCGCACCAGGATCGAGTCGTTCCCGAAGAACACCGCCGCGAGCGAGGCCGCCAGGGCCCCCATGCCGCCGGCGAGCATCACGATGCGACCGGGGCGGTCCTCCACCGTCCGGGAGCGGCTCAGCAGCACCAGGCCGATGATCACCGCCAGGAGCAGGCCGGGCGTCTGGCCCGAGAACGCCAGCGCGATCGACGAGACCAGGCCGACCACGGCCGCGAAGGAGTACAGGGCCTCCAGGTAGTTCCCGGCGTGCTCGGAGAGCTTGAGGATCCGCTTGCCGTCGATGGCCTCGGCGTCGCCCTCCTTGAGCTCCTCGGTGGTCGCCGGCAGCTGCGGGGTCGGGACCATCGCCATCGACAGCGACAGGCGCGGCGCGGCCGGGAGGATCGCCAGCGCCAGGGGCGCGGCGATGCCCGCGGCGGTGGCCGCCGTCCCGTCCGGGATCACCATCATCAGGGCCGTCGAGACGCCGAGGACCACCGCGCCGAGGATCGTCACGATGAACACCGGCGCCGAGGCCATGTCGCCGACGGCGACCATCGACAGGACGCTGAACAGCAGGATCGCCGAGGCCGCGATGAGCACGTGCGGGCCGGCCAGGTCGAACAGGGAGTTGCTCCCGGCGGCGATGAGCAGGCCGCCGACGCCGCCGTAGAGCACGGCGGTGACGCCGAAGTAGGTCGCGGCGCGCGAGTCGCCCACCGCGCGCGAGAGCAGCGCCGCGGCGCCGACCAGGACCGCCGCGATGCCGAGGCCGACGATGGCGCTCGCCATGCGGCCGGTGAGCAGGATCGCGACGGCGCCGATGCACAGGGCCGCGGTGCCGACGCCGACGCTGAAGCGCTTGGTGGCCAGGTGGTCCCAGCGGTTGCCGCGCTGCTCGGTGGCGGTGGCGACCGCGTCGATGATGTCGTCGAAGACCACCTCGGGCTTGGCGGCGTCGGCGGGGTTGAGGTAGAGCATCTCCCCGTCGCTGATCGACAGCTGCGAGCACGAGTGGCCGGTGTCGAGGGCGTCCTCGCCGAGCCTGGCGAGGATCCACCCGCCGTTGTCGCCGGCTTCGTCGATGTAGTACTCGCCGGCCTGGTGCAGGATGGTGGGCAGCAGGTCGGAGAGGGGGACGTCTGAGGGCAGTGCGAGGTCGATCCGCGTGCGCGGACTGACGATCGTCACCCTTGAGAGAGTGGCCGACTTGGTGCTCACCGCGTGAACCTCCGGGTCAGGTCGGTAATCGGGGGACCGTTCAAGGATAATTCCCTCGCGCAACGGCGGGTGTACCGCCCGTGTGGCGATGCGGTTCTACCCTGTTAGTGCGATACTCGACAGAGCGCACTTACAAACCTTTATACGGCAGCGTCGAATCGCGGCTCGCAAGCAGCCTCGCCGAAGCTCGCGGACGCGAATCGGACGAGGCGTGGTAGACGCATCCCCCGGTGAGTACAAGGACCCTCTGTGACGACCAAACTCTTCCGCAGGCCTCCGCGCAAGCGCGGACCGCAGGCTCCGCGAGGCGACATCCTCCTGGAGTCGCCGCCGGACATGCCCGATCCGCAGCCCAAGAACATCTCGCAGTATCTGATGATCCTGCCGATGCTCGCCGGCGCCGCCGCGATGGCGATGATGATGATGATGCGCACGACCGGCGGCGGCTCGGGCGGCAACAACACCCTGCGCATCGCCATGGGCGCCATGATGGGCATCTCCATGGTCGGCATGATGGCCACGAGCATGGGCGGCAACCGCGCCCAGAAGAAGGCCGAGTTCAACGCCGACCGGCGCGACTACATGCGCTACCTCAACCAGGTGCGGCGCCGGGCCCGGAAGGGCGCCGAGCGGCAGTGGCGCGCGGCGCGCTGGCGCCACCCCGACCCGAAGGCCCTGTGGTCGCTGGTGGGCTCGCGGCGCATGTGGGAGCGGCGGGTGAAGGACGACGACGCGCTGGACGTGCGCGTCGGCATCGGCAAGCAGCGCATGACGATGAAACTGGTGCCTCCCGAGACGAAACCGGTCGAGGACCTGGAGCCGATGACCTCGATGGCGCTCCGGCGCTTCGTGGCGGCCCATTCGAACGTGATCGACATCCCCAGGTCGATGAAGTACACCGAGGCCGGGCGGATGGTCCTGCGGGGCGACCGTGCGCTCGTGATGGACAACCTGCGCTCGCAGCTGTGCCAGTTGGCGGTGCTCCACTCGCCCGACGACGTGATCTTCGCGGTCGTCGCCGACAACGAGCGGATGCCCGAGTGGCACTGGATGAAGTGGCTGCCGCACTTGCAGCACCCCAGCGCCGAGGACGGCGCGGGCCCGGTGCGGATGTTCTACAGCACCACCACGCAGCTGGAGACCTCGCTGCGCGACCAGCTCTCCAGCCGCGGCGCGTGGGCGCCGGGGGCCGGACCGGGGGAGGGCCAGGCGCAACTGGTCGTCATCCTCGACGGCGGGGAGGTCGACCCGACCGGCGTCATCGCTGCCGACGGGATGGCCGGGGTCACGGTGTTCGACTTCTCCGGTTACCTGCCGCGCAAGCCCGGGCCGCAGATCAAGCTCTACGACGTCACGCCCGAGGAGATCTACACCGACCAGGCCGGGCGCCGCCGCGTGCTCGGCAAGCCCGACCGCCTGTCGTACAACCAGGCCGAGGGCATCGCCCGCTCGCTGTCGCCGTGGCGGCTGTCGCTCAAGAACGCGAGCGGCGGCACTGATTCTGGTGACGAGGACGCCTCGCCGCTGAACAACCCGTCGAGCCTGCCCGAGATGCTCGGGTTCAACGACTCCGCGGCGCTCGACCCGGCCGTGCACTGGCGCGAGAAGCCGATCAAGGACTACCTGAAGGTCCCGATCGGGCCCGGCCCGGACGGGGCGATCGTCGACATCGACTTCAAGGAGTCGGCCGTCGGCGGCATGGGCCCGCACGGCCTGCTCATCGGCGCGACCGGTTCGGGCAAGTCCGAGGTGCTGCGCACCATCGTGGGCTCCTTGATCGCCACGCACTCCTCGGAGGAACTGAACTTCATCCTCGTCGACTTCAAGGGCGGCGCGACCTTCGCGGCCCTGGACGACCTGCCGCACGTCTCGGCGGTCATCACCAACCTCGCCGACGAGATCGAGCTGGTCGACCGCATGGCCGACGCGCTCGAAGGGGAGCTGGTGCGCCGCCAGGAGGTGCTGCGCGCGAACGGCAACTTCACCAACCGGTGGGAGTACGAGAAGGCCCGCAAGGCCGGCCAGCCGCTCGACCCGATGCCGACGCTGCTCATCATCGCCGACGAGTTCTCCGAGATGCTCGTCGCCAAGCCCGAGTTCATCAACCTGTTCCTCCAGATCGGCCGCATCGGCCGCTCGATCGGCGTGCACATGCTGCTCGCCTCGCAGCGGCTCGAGGAGGGCAAGCTCAAGGGCCTGGACACGTTCCTGTCCTACCGGGTCGCGCTGCGCACCTTCTCGGCGCAGGAGTCGCGCACCGTCATCGGCTCCGGCGCGGCCTACGAGCTGCCGCAGGCGCCCGGCCACGGGTACCTCCAGGTCGGCACCGAGGACCTGGTGCGCTTCCGCGCCGCCTACGTCGGCGGGACCTACAAGCCGCCCAAGCGCGTCGCCTCGCGCGCCGAGCGCATCGCCGCCGTGCAGCACAAGGTGCAGCGGTTCCTGCCCGGCTTCGTCGAGCTCCCGCCCGAACCGGAGGTCGAGGAGGAGCCCGAGGAGGAGCTGGCGCCGACCGAGGCCGACGAGGAGAACGAGAAGCTCTCCGACCTCGAGGTCATGGTGAACAACTGCATCGGCATGGGCCGCCCGGCCCACGAGGTGTGGCTGCCGCCGCTGGCCGAGCCGCCGACCCTCGACCAGCTGCTCCCGCCGCTGGAGGCCGACCCGCAGCGCGGGCTGTCCCCGAAGGGCTTCTCACTCAACGGGAAGCTCCACGCCGTGCTCGGCGAGGAGGACCGGCCGTTCGAGCAGCGCCGCAGCCCGTTCGTGGTCGACCTCTCCGGCGCCCAGGGCACCGTGGCGATCGCAGGCGGGGCCCAGTCGGGCAAGTCGACGATGCTCCGCGGCATGATCGGCTCGCTCGCGCTGCTGCACACGCCGCGCGAGGTGCAGTTCTACTGCCTCGACTTCGGCGGCGGCACCCTGCGCGGCATCGAGGACCTCCCGCACGTCGCGGGCGTCTTCGGCCGCCAGGAGGAGGAGGGCGTGCGGCGCACGATCCAGGAGGTCACGACCATCCTGGACGAGCGCGAGACCTTCTTCACCGCCAACAAGATCGACGGCATGGGCTCCTACCGGCGCATGAAGGCCGAAGGCCGCTTCCAGGACGACCCGTACGGCGACGTCTTCCTCGTCATCGACAACTGGATGACGCTGCGGGAGGACTTCGAGCCGTTCGTCGACCAGGTCCGCGCCATCGGCAACCGGGGTCTGGCCTACGGCGTGCACGTCATGGTCACCTGCACCCGCTGGGGCGACATCCGCATGAACATGCGCGACATGTTCGGCCTGAAGCTGGAGCTGAAGCTCTCGGACAACATGGAGTCCGAGATCGACCGCAAGGCGGCGGCGAACGTGCCGAAGAACCGCCCCGGCCGGGGCCTGTCGCTCCAGAAGCTCCACTTCCTCGCCGGCGTGCCCCGCGTCGACGGCATCCGCGACGGCGACAACCTGCAACCGGGCGTCGAGGACTTCGTCAAGAAGGTCAAGCAGGCCTGGCGCTTCGCGCCCTGCCCCGAGGTGCGGCTGCTGCCGCGCCAGCTCAAGGTGGCCGACTTCCTCAAGGCGATCGACCGCTCGAAGCCGGGCATCCCGATCGGCCTCAACGAGGCCGGGCTCAAGCCGGTGTACCTCGACTTCCAGACCGAGCCGCACCTGCTCGTGTTCGGCGACTCCGAGTCGGGCAAGACCAACCTGCTGCGGCACATCGCCCGGGAGATCCAGGCGAACTACACGCCGCAGGAGGCCAAGGTCATCATGGCCGACTACCGGCGCGGGATGCTCGAGGAGATCTCCAAGCCGACCCTGCTGGACTACGCCATGTCGGGCAAGCAGTTCGAGAACTCGGTGAAGAACCTCAAGGGGCCGATCGAGCGGCGCCTCCCCGGCGACGACGTCTCCCCGGCGCAGCTGCGCGACCGCTCCTGGTGGACCGGTCCGGACCTGTACCTGATCATCGACGACTACGAGATGGTGGCGCAGCGGGTCAACCCGCTCGCCCCGATCGCCGAGCTCATCCCGCAGGGCCGCGACATCGGCTTCCACGTCATCATCGCCCGGCGCGCCTCCGGCGCCTCGCGCGCGATGATGGACCCGATCGTCGGCCAGATCAAGCAGTTGGAGTCCCCGGGCCTGCTCATGAGCGGCCGCAAGGAGGAAGGCGCGATCTTCGGGAAGCTGCGGCCCAGCCCCCAGCCCCCGGGCCGCGGCACCCTGGTGCGCCGCAAGGACGGCGAGCAGCTCATCCAGACGACGCTGCTCCCGCCGAACGGCACCGCGTAAGACGAGGAGGGCCGCTCGCGGCCCGAATGCAGGAGTAGGGCCGCCCGCGGCCCGATGTGAGACGGGGCCGCCGACCCGGCGGCCCCGGACGGCCCGCTCGCGGCCCGATATGAGGATCACCACGGGGCCGGCGACCGCGCAACCGGTCGCCGGCCCCGCCGCGTATCCCGGGCAGCAAGGAAGACCCCTTCGCCGCACCCGACGACAAGGGCCCCGATGGACACACTGCTCACGCCCTCCGGTGTCGCGCCCGCACCGCAGGAGGAAGCCCCCCGACACCCCGCGGCGCGCCCTCCCGCGAGCGTGCTCGCCCTCCAGGCGCTGCTGCTCGCCGAGACCGCCGCGGTCGTCTGGATCTGGCTGTGGACCTGGCACGGCGTGCAGGCCTACGCCTGGCCCGGCGTCGACAACGGCCTGTTCGAACGCGGCCTGTCGTACCTGCTCATCCTCGCCCCGACCCTCCCGGTGAACCTGCTCGCGGCGATCTGGCTCGGCCGCGGCGGACGCCGCGCCCAGCTGTACCTGGCCGCCGCCGGGGCCCTCGCCGTCGCGCAGCTCCTGCTGCTGCTCACGCCCGCCGCGATGCCCTCGCACGAGGCCATGAGCGACGGCGCGGCCAACGTCGGGATGCGCTTCCTGGTCCTCGTCGTCCCGCTCCTGTTCGCGGGCGCCGCGATCGCCGCCTCGGCCCGCGCCCGGACCTGGCTCGGCGAAGGCCCCGACCGGCCCCGCCGCCGCGTCGCGGGCGTCGAGGCCGCCGTGTGGTGCCTCGCCCTGGCCCTCGCGGTCGGCACCGGAACCGAAGCGCGCCAATGGGCCGAGGCCGCCGCGACGCCGCAGGGCCCGCAAGGCCACTTCGCCGAACCGGGCACCTGGGCCCGGCTCGAGAGCGCGGTCGCCGACACCACCGCGGTCCTGCCCGGCTTCACCGGCTTCGCCGCCCGCACCGTCGAGGTCGCCTCCTGCGACTACACCGCCCGGTCGGGCCTGGCGACGTACCGCTACTCGCTCGAATACGAGCTGCCCGCCGCCACCGCCGAAGACGAGGCCGCGATCGCCGCCTACTGGGCCGAGGACGACCACACCCTCACCTACGACGGCGAGACCCTCGAAGGCACCCGCCGCATCACCGCCGAACGCCTCTACCACTTCGACGAGCAGGTCTTCACCGTCACGCTCCTGTACACCGGCGGCGGCGACCCGCGCCTCCACCTGGAGAGCCCCTGCGTCGAACGCACCGAGGACGCCCCCGAATGCCTGGCGCCCCAAGGCGACCCGGTCGCCGACGAGGTCATGGGCCTGCGCTGCGGCGCATACGCCTGATCACCAGGCCGACAGGAACGCCGTCTGCGAGAGGTCGGCCTCCACCGGCAGGCAGTGGCCGCGGATCTTCACCGAACGCGTCGACTCCCCGGGCGGCAGCGTGTCGACCGATCGGACGTCGCACCCGCCCACCACAGCGCCCTCGCCATCCCTGAAGACCGCGATCAGGCTGGGACGCAACGGCTCCTGCGACGCCAGCGTGAACCCGACCGCGAACAGCCGATCGCCGCCGGGCAGCGTCGACACGGAGTCGAACCGGGCGCTCAACGGCTCCGGCTCCGCCGGGGGACCGTCGTCGTAGACGAACCACTCCAACCCGACCACCTCGACCGTCAGCTTCAGATCCGCGGGCCGCGCCTCGCCGACGTACATGCTCCCGGCGGCCGCGGTCCGGGCGCCCGGGGCCAGCACGTCGCCGGTGCGCAGCACCAGATCCTCGCGCTCCTCCAGGCCCTCACCGGTCAAGGTCACCACCAGGTCGAAGTCCGCGGCGTACTCGTCGTGGCCGCTGACGATCGACACGGCCCAGCCGATGTCGACCTCCTTGTCCCCGGCGACGCCGAAACCCAGCTCCTCCACCGCGATCGCCTCCGCCGGCGGCGGCTCCTCGCCGGGCCTCGCCACCGACAATCGCGAGTACGTGCCGGCCGAGGGCACCACCGACTCGATCGCGGGCGCCGACCAGGGCTCGACGAACCGATCGCCGCCGGGCTCCCACCCGAAGGAGCACAGCAGGAGGACGATCGACACCGCGACGCCCAGGGCGAGGACCCGGTCGGGGATCCGACGCGGACCCGCGGGAGCGGAATCGGGAGAGGTGCGCACCGCTGCATCGTAGGAACGGAGCGCAACCTGGTGGAAGCGCCGCAGTACGGTGTGGCGAAGCCGAGCCCTTCAAGGAGACCGATGGCCTCGCCCGACCCCGAACCCGACCGAGGCCCCGTCCGGCACTGGCCCGACGCGCCGATGCGACCGCGCACCCGCAGGAACCTCGCGATCGCCGTCCCGCTGATCCTCGCGCTCGCGGGAGCGGTCCTGGCCGGCCGGTGGGTGCAGGCCGACCGCCAGACCGACGCGCCGGTCGCGACCGTGCGCGCCTTCCTCGAAGCCGTCCGGTCCGGCGAGGTCGAGACCGCGCTGGCGATGACGGCGAGCGAGCCTTCGGCGTCGACGGCGCTGCTGGTCCCCGAGGCGCTGGACGCGGACTGGGAGATCGCGGACCTGGGCCTCGGCCGGTGGGTTTCGGCGGCGTCGACCGCCGAGGTGTGGGCGACCATCAGGGGCCCCGAGGGCACGGAGGTCACCGCCGAGTTCGAGCTCGACCCCGAGGGCGACGACTGGAAGATCACCGACCCGTTCTCCACGCTGCACCTCCCGCAACTGCCGTTGCCGTACATAGAGGTCAACGGTCACAAGGTGGACTACGACCCCGAGGCCGAGGACGCGCTGGGGTTCGTGGTGCTCCCGGGGGTGTACCGGCTCTACGGGGACCCTCCCGAGCTGCTCGCCTACGACCACGGGCCGATGCTCACGCTGGGGCACCGCTGGAGCGACCCGGACGGGACCCGGATCTTCGACCAGGGGACGACCTTCGCGGCCGCGGGCGTCTTCAAGGGCTTCAGCGTGGCCGAGGGAATCGAGCCGGCGCTCGGCGAGCAGGTCGCGGCCTACCTCGACGCGTGCTTCGCCGATCCCGAAGGGCCCGAGCTGTTCGGCTGCCCCTTCGGCTTCGAGGAGCGGTACCTGGACCTGGACGGGGTCGACCTCGGTGCGGTCCGCGGCTGGGAGATCGTCGAATACCCGCAGGTCGCGGCGGTCAGCTACCAGGGGCCGATCGTGGGACCCTTCCAGATCGACGTCCTGGACCGCGTCCCGGGGCTCGCGCGGGTCACCGTGGCCGACGCGAACTCCGGCGCCGACGTGGTCCTGGAATGCACCGTCGCGACCAGCGGCCTCTACCTGTGGCTCGACGAGTCGGGCCAGTACGCGATCGGCCCGAACGGCGACCCGAACGGCCCGGACAGCGGCGCGGCCCGCCTGTGGGAGGAGGGCTACCGCGCGGACTGCGAACCCGCGCCCTGACCGCTACCTCGCGAAGGCCTCTTCGAGGTACGGCAGCAGATCGGCGGCGATCGCGGTGACATCCCGCACGACGGGGTCGGCGTCCACGGTGAGCTCCAGATTGGCGTCCCTCGCCTGGCACATTCGCGCGCTCTTGCCGTAGCCGCTCTCGGCGTACTTGTAGCAGAATCCGAACTCGTATCCGGGGATCGCGCTCGCCAGGACCTGCACGCCCGCATCCTCTTCAAGGGTGCGAAGGCGGTCCTCACCAGGGCTGGTGGCGTCGCCGTTCTTGTAGATCCTCACCGAGAAATGGACGGCGCCGGCGTCGCGCCCGTCGGCGCCGAACACCCGGACCGTGCAGCTGTAGGAACTGGCACGGGCGTCGCCGGAGTCGAACCCGACCTCAGGATCGCCGGTGCTCGAAACCCCGGCGTCCCTGTCGAACACCGAGGTCGCGCCCAGGCACGAGTTGAAGGCCTCCGCGTTCGCGTCGAACGAGTAATGGACGCCCTGCGTCCGCTCGATCACCTGGTGCAGTCCGAAGCCGAGAAGCGTCAGCACGAGAGCGACCGACAGCAGCAGCGTCACCACCTTCCCAGGCGGCCAAGGCTTCCCGACGCCCCGACGGTCAAGCTGACTCATGATGGAAGGCGTCCCCTCGCGCTGGTCGGCCGCGCACTTCGCAGGTGCGTCAGGACGTTTCGAATTCGAGGTCCGGCTCGCCCTGGGCCTGGCCCGACAGGTCGTCGTAGCGCTTGGCGCGCCGCATCACCTGCTGCCAGCGCGAGGTCAGCGCGGGCTGCGCCTGCTCGCGCCGGTGCGCCATCGCGAGGAAGTTGAACCAGGCGACGACCGGCTTGGCCTCGCGCTCCACGAGGATCTCGGTCTCCTCGGCGACGCCGACGCTCTGGCAGCCGCCGATCCCGTCGATCTCCACCCGCAGCCGATGCGTTCCGGTCCCGGCCGGAATCCACCACTTGCCCCAGGCCGCGCCGAGTTCCTGGCCGTCGAGGATCACTCGCGGCGGCGAGACCCAGTCGACCAGCTCGTTGTAGTAGAACTCGTAGCCGATCCGCTTCCTGGCGTCCCGGAACGCGCGGCGCTGGAAGCCGATCATGGGCATCGTCCGCGGCCGCGGCCGCACCCGCAGCACGATCCCCGGTCGGCCCTTCGGCGCGTCGACCGCGGCCGGAAGCACCACCGCGTTGCCGCCCATGCGGATCGGCTTGGGGGCGAGTTCGCCCGCGTCCTCGGCGGGGCGGCGGCCCGCAAAGCCGAGCCAGACCCCGCCGATGAGGCCCACGATCGTCGCTCCGCCCAATGCGCCCAGGATCGCCTGGGCCCCATTGAGTCCGAGCGAGCCCGCGAAGGCCCCTGCGATGCCGCCGAGGACGGCGAACATCAGAAACCACAGGCCGAGGCCGCAGCCCACGCCTTTGACCACGGCCGAGTTCCCGGCGGAGAACGCCCGGTCCACGTACGGCTTGGTGCCGACGTAGAGCCGGTCGTCGCCGTCGGTCTTGCGCCGCAGGTACCCGATCCGGAGCTCGACGGTCTCGCCTTGGGCCAGATCGACCTGCACCGTCTCGTAGGTCTGCTTGACCATGACCTCGACCCGGTGCCTGCCGGGGTTCAGCGGCACCTCGATGCGGCGCACGGCGTCCCGCTCGGGATGGTCGATGACCGGGTGGCCGTCCACCCGCACGGCCGGGGCGACCTTCGTCGCGCGGACCATGCCGGTGAGCGAGTCGGGGTCGATGTCCTCGGATTCGAGGACGGGGGCGTGGATGACGAGCCGCGTGCTCACCTCAGCATCCCGGCGGGAGCTCGACGACGATGACGAGTTCGATCTCCTTGAAGATCTGCTGGATCTCGGCGTCGGCCCCGTCCCAGGCGTCGCCGGCCTGCTGGATGTTGTCGGCCAGGAGCTGCACGGTCGACTTCGCCTCGACCATCACCTGCTTGAGCTGCTCGACCTGCTGATTGTAGTCCCCGGCGAAGAACCAGCCGGTGATGCCCCAGGTGAGGTCGTCCTTGGAGGTCCCGGCGACCACGTCGGAGACGCCGCCGGCGTCCTCGGCGATGTTCTGGAACACCGGCGCCGCCTGCGTGATCTCGGCCGGGTCGACCGAGAGCGACAGCCCCGGGCCCTGCCCGCGCTGGATGGACTGGAAGGAGCCCTCGGCGTCCTGGCTCATGCCGATCGCGTCGGGCACGGAGTTGCGGAGCGCGTCGATGGCGACCACGGCCGCGTCGCTGCCGATGATCTTGCCTACGACGCGGACGAGCTTGCCGAAGATCTGGGTCATCTCGCTGATCTTCTGGGCGACGCTCGTGGCCGTCTGCGCCGACCGCACCGAGGCCCACGCGACCCCGGTCGCGGCGGTGGCGCCGAAGGTGAGCGGGCTGGCGAGGATCATCGGCGCGATCTCGGTGATGAAGTACTTGATCAGCTGCGAGATGAGGTACTTGACGACCGACTGGATCGTCTCGGCCATGATCTGCGCGGCGGCGAGGCACCCGGCGATCCCGTTCGACATGGAGCCGGCGGCGAAGAAGCCCGCGCCGATGAGGTTGGTCTTGATCGCGGCGGCGGCGCCGTCCTGGCCCGCCCAGTTGCTCAGGGGCTGCATGTTGTCGACCACGGCCTGGCTGAGGTCGACGTTGGCCTGGGCGACCCGCTTCCACAGCTCGGCGGCGTCCTCCATGTCGCCGGGGCTGCCGGTCACCCAGTCGAGGGCGTCCTGCAACGGCGTGACGAGCGACAGCAGAATGTCCAGGCCCCAGGCGGCGAGGGTGCCGATCGGGTCGGAGATGAACCCCGCGACCTGCGAACCCAGGGAGGCGACGGTGAGGCCGATGTCGGTGAGCCCTTCGGCCGCACCGGTGTCGCTGTTCGCCATGTCCCAGATCGTTCCGGTTATGTCGGCGACCTGGTTGACCCCCGGCATGGCGCTGACGCCGGGAAGGTTCCCCATGAAGTTGTCCACGGGATTGTCCGACGACACGTCGGTGTCCACTTGGATTCGCTCATAGTCGCTCATGCCGAATCGCCTTTCGAAGCTTGGGGGCTTAGGCGGATTGTACTGATGGTCCGCACACCGTCGAAACCGCAGCATATTGGGGCCCTGAAAAGCACGCGATCGCATGGGGAACGCGATGAGCACGCCATCGCTACCTTTGTGCCTACGTGTACGAGAACGTCGGTCCCGCAATTGCGCGGACCGAGTGTCAGCGGATATCAATTGTTCGGCAGATCCGAAGGGGCGCAACGTGACCACCGAATCCCAGCCCGAACCGGCACCGGCGCCGCCCTCGTTCGCGGCGGGCCGGGCGATGCTGGTGGTCCAATCGGTCGTCGCGCTGCTCAGCATCGTCACCGTCTACCCGCTCCTCCTCGTCTTCGCGGCCATGGCCGGCTACACCACCGCGAGGCTGCACGCCTTCACCCTGGGCTTCATCGTCGTGGCGGTGCTCCCCGCCGCCGTCCACGCGCTCGCGGCCGTCAACCTCGGCGCCACCAGGCGCGGCCAGGTCTACGTCCTGCTGTCGCTCATCGTCTCGGCGGTGCAGGTCGTCGTCGTCCTCGTCTACGCGGGCAGGTACGGCCTGTGCCTCATGCTCCCGATCGCCCTCCTCGCGACCGGGACCGCCGTCGGCTCGTTCGGAACCGAGCGCAACGCCTACGTCCGCGACCTCGGTCCCGCGCGCCGCCGCGCCGCCGCCGACCTGACCGTGCTCGCCGCCGCCGCGGCCCTGGTGGCCTCGCTCGTCCTCGTCAACGACCGCGTCCACGACGTCGACAACCGCCACCCGGCCCGCGAGTTCGACGCCGGCGAGGCGAGCGAGCGCCTCGACAGCGCCCTCGACCCGCTCCTGGCCGTCCTCGCCGAGGTCGAGGGCATGCCCGACCCGCTGCGCGACTACAGCGACGCCGACATGTGCAACGACGGCACGGGCTGGGACGAGGAATGGTCCGACCACCAGCACTTCTACCGGCTCGAAGACCGCGACGAAGTAGTGAACATCTCGCCGAACGCCGGCGCGGGACTGCGCGCGATCGAAGCCGTCCGCGCCCACCTGACCGAGAACGGCTGGGACATCGCCTGGGACGAGCAGCGCCATCCGGGCTTCCACGCGATGTCGGCCGTCCGCGACGACGGCGTCCGCGTCCACTTCGAGGTCGGCGCGGGCGCGACCCGCCTGTGGGCCGCCACCGGCTGCATAGAGAACGCCTGACGCCGCGAGCCCCGGAGCGGGCCGCCGCCGAAGCTGTCAGTTTGCTGAGTGAACGGAGTCTCGAACGCATCGGCCCTGGTCCAGGCCGACCTGCGGGGAACGCGGGCCCGACATCGGTCCGGTATCTTGTGGGACAGAGCGGACAGCGCTGTAACGACCGGCATACGGAAGGGGTCCCCCCTATGGCCACACCTCTCACGCCAATCCCTCCGAATCCTCCACCGGCACAAGCCGACTCGAGGCGCAGCCTCCGCACGACCATCGGCGCGGGACTCGGCGCGATCGCCATCGCGGCGGCCGTCACCGCCGCCCCGGGCACGGCGTTCGCTCAGGACACCTACGCCCAGGACAACGCCTGGGTCCCCGAGGTCGTCAACGCCCCCGACGTATGGGGCACCACCCAAGGCGAAGGCGTCACCGTCGCGGTGATGGACACCGGCATCAACGACCACCCGTTCTTCGAGGGCAAGAACATCCTGCCCGGTTACTCCAGCTTCTCCGACGAAGAGGACGGCTGGAACGACCAGGACGGCCACGGTTCCGGCGTCGCGGCGGCAGTGCTGCTGGCGGCACCGGAAGCGACGATCATGCCGGTCCGCATCGGAACCGGGGCCTCCGTTCTGAGCGGGGCCATGGGGCCCGTCCAATGGGACGCGTTCTACTGGGCCGTCGACAACGGCGCGGATGTCCTCGTGGTGCCCTGGATCGTCAGCGGAGTGCGCTCCTCGTTCGATGGCGGATACCTCGAATGCCTCCAGTACGCGGTGGACAACGGCGTGATCGTGGTCGGCTCGGCGGGCAACGACCCGAACGCCGAAATCGCCTATCCCGCATGGGTGCCGGGGGTGCTCACCGTCACGGGGGCCAATAGCAGCGGCGACATCTGGTACGAGAACACGACCGTCGGACCGGAGGTCGACGTCGCGGCGCCGGCCGACGCGATGACCGTGCCCCTGCCGCAGGACAGCGCCCTGGGAAACACCGAGCTTTACGCCGAAGTCATCGGCGGCACCTCGATGGGCACCGGTGTCGTCGGCGGAGTCGCGGCCCTCACCTGGGCGGCGCATCCCGACCTCGACGCGAACAACGTCATCCAGCGGCTGCTGCTGACCTCGGGGGACGGCAGCGGCAACCGCAGCGACGACGTCGGGTACGGCCTGGTGAACGCCGAGCGCGCCGTCAACGCCGACGGCATCGAACCGGTCGACGAGAACCCCCTCGGCTACCCCATGGGCGAACCCGGAGTCAGCGGTTCCTCCGACGAGACTTCCGACACCGACGAAGGCGAAGCCGCTCCCGGAGTCGGCCCGTCCGGTCCTTCGGAGACGCCGCAGGCGAACAAGGAGTCCAACCTCTCCACGATCATCGTGGTGGCGGCCGCCGTCGTGCTCATCGGCGCGGCCATCGCGGTCTGGCTGGTCCTCCGCGGCCGCGGCCGCAAATCCGCCGCAGCCGCCGAGCAGCCGGGAGCGTTCAACGCCGACAATGGACCCGCACCGGGCGGCTACCAGCAGCCCGCCCCGCCGCAGCAGCAGTTCGGCCCTCCGCCGGGAGGCGGCCAGCAAGGCTACGCGAGCCCCCCGCCGGGACCCCAGGGCTACAGCAGCCCACCCAACGGGCCCCAGGGATTCACCCCGCCGCCCGGCGGCGGGGAGCAGAGTCCCCCATGGCGCCCCGGCGACCGCCAGTAGCAGTCCGAAAGGGCCTCAAGCGCTTGCGCTTGAGGCCCTTCTCTCATCCCGCGTCCTTCGAATCCTGGAAACAGGTGAGGGGCGGACGGCCTTGGCCGTCCGCCCCTCACACGACTGCTACCGGTCGTCAGTCCTCGTCGAGCTCTTCGCTCCGCACGTTGTTCCGACCCCAGTTGACGTCGTCCTCCCGCAGCCAGGTCTCGCGGGTGTACGTCTCGTCGTCATCGTCGTCGCTGTAACCGGAACGCGTGCCCCCGCGCCCGTTGTTGGCGCCGCTGCTGCCGCCGCGGTTGAGCGCGTTGCGCCCGCCCGCCGAGTTCGAGGACATGCGGCCCTGGTTGCCGCCGCCCGCACCACGACCGCTGGCGGTACCGCCGGAGCGGGCGCCGGTCGAGCCGGGACGGTTGTTCGCCGCACCCGCGCGAGCCGGGCTGTTCGAGGTGCCCCCTCGGCCCGGCGCGTTGTTCCCGCCGGTGGTGGCGCCGCCGGCGGGGAAGAGCCCGCCTCCGGAGCTGGCGATGCTGGAACCGCCGAACGTCGAGGTGCCCATGGTGGGCCCCCCGCCCGTCGGAACGGTGGCGCTGGCGAGACCACCGCTGCCGAGGTCCGAATCGATGTCGTCGTAGGAACCGGGGTTCCAGCCGTTCTCGACCGGGTCGAGGTCATCCGAGTCGATCACGCCGTCGCCGTTGGTGTCCAAGGAAGCGCCGCCGCCGCTGGCGCTGCCTCCGGCGGTCGCGGGAGAGCCTTCGATGGAACCGGGCGGATTCAGACCGCCCTCGGCGAACACCCCGCCCGTGGGCGGCTGGTAAGTGGCGTTGCCGGGCATGTCGCTCGGAGGCGGCGGCGGGGGCTCGGAGAACGTCTCGTGGAGCGCCTGCGCGTATACGTCACCGAGGTTCGCGACGATCTCGGCGAGCTGGTCGTGCTTGAGGTCCAGCTCGTCGCGCCACTGCTGTTCCCACTGCGCCCGGTTGGTCTCGAGCCGGGGGTCACCGGGCTCGACGTTCTTCTTGCTGAGGACCCAGGTCTCGAAGTCGTCCTCGAGATAGGTGGGGTTGAGGTCGACCGCGTTGTCCTGCGCGGTCTTGAGGGCGGCCGCCAAGCTGGGGACCACCGTCTCGCCGACCTGCTTCATGCCGTTCTCGGACTCGACGCTGTAGCGCTTGACCGCGGCCATGCGGTTGTCGAACTCGTCGGAGGCCGGACCGGTCCATTGCGTCCGCAAGCCGGTGACGTGGGTGTCCAGCTCCTCGCGCGCGGCCTTCATACCGCTGGCGGCGGAGGTCCAGATCGAACCGGCGCGCTCGACCGCGAAGTCGTCGCCCTGCCCGAGCAGCGTCCACAGCTCCTGGTGGGTGTACTTGTTCTTGTAGAAGGCCTTGCCCTTGCCTTTGCCGGCCATCCTCGGCTCCTTCCTAGGGGGTCAAGTGTGCAGCGATCGACCCGAATTACATGGTCGGCGGTTCGTCCTCGGCTTCGCCTTCGGCGCCCGGGTCGGCGCCGGTCCCGTCGCCGCCCCGCTCGTTGTCCTGGCGGACCTCGTCGACCTCGTGGTCGGTCACGCCGCCGCGGCTGTCGAACCCGCTCTGGACATCGTTGAGCGAGGCCTCCGACTCGTCGTCGGTCTCCAGGTAGCTGACCTTGATGTCCGCGCTGACATCGCGGCCGGTGCTGAGGCCGTGGTAGACACGGTCGAGCTGCTCGGTGCGAGAGGGGTAGAAGACGGTGCGGTAGGCCTCCTGGAGCTCGATCGCGTCGTCGAAACCGCCGAACTTGGGGTTGACCGCGTCGATGTCCTGGATCGCCGCCGTGCTCAAGTAATCCTGGTTCCATCCCTCGCGGATCGTGACGACGGTGCCGCCCAGCAGCCTCGACCGGAAGTTGTCGAGGTCGGAGATGGTCGAGTCCATCTTGGTGATGAACTCGTCGAAGGACTCCTCAGTCATCTCGAAGCGCTGGCCGCTGTTGTCGGTGACCGTGTAGAGATCGGTGCTCGAGTCGTAGCTCGCACTGGCCATGCCATCGGGAAGCAACGTCATCACCTCAGGGAAGATCAGGTTTGTCAGGGGGTAGAAATCCGGGCCGTTCCACGCAGCGCGAAAGGCACGGCCGCTCGATCAGTACTGGATCCAGCATAGCGAGCCTGGACCACCCCGGCCTATCAGGTCGCGCCGCGTGGCACGAATGGGGGAGTGGACGACTCGGCCCCGCCCGGACCCCCGAACCCCGCCGCCCGCCGGCGCCCGAGCCCCCGGGCCGAGTGCTCGCGGCACCTCGCGCGTTCGCCCTGGTAGGCCCGGATTGTCCACCGCGCCGCCGCACAGGTGATCGCATATAGCTCCCACTCCACCGTTCGGAGGAGACCTCCCTGGAGGGGTGGCACAAAGTGGGGATACACGCGGGTGGCGGCAACCAGTAAACTCGGAGACGCACCGCCAGCCCGGTGAGTTTGCACGGACGGGCTATGGTGATTGCGGAATCGATCAAAACACTCACTGGGATACCCCTGACGGCCTAGCTCTCTAGTGCCGCAGCCCCGGTTTATCACTTGGAGGTGAACATGGCCGGTGTCGCAATGGACACAGAGACAGTCGCCCAAGCCGCGACTGACACGGTCAACGCCAAGCTCTCGGTCGACGGCAACCTCGCCCGACTGAAGGCACTGTGCGACGAGCTGGCTTCGTCCTGGACCGGCCAGGGTGCGCAGGCCTTCACCAACGTGATGCTGCAGTGGGACAACGAGGCGAACAAGCTCCTCGAAGCTCTCCAGACGATCGCGGACAACCTCGACTCGTCCGCGGCCCAGCAGGCCGAGATGGACGCCGAGTCCAACTCCGAGTTCGCAGCCTTCGACGGCGAGCTCTAAGCAAACCCCCCGACCCAAGGAAAGAGGTGAACCATGTCCGGCCGCATTGCAATGAGCTACGAGGAACTCGAAGCTGCCACCGCCGAGATCGCGTCGCAGTCTGGTGAGATGACCAGCACGCTCGCCGACCTCCGCACCCAGCTCGACGCCATGGACTGGCAGGGCGCCGACAAGTCGTCCTACGAGGAAGCCAAGCTTCAGTGGGACCAGTCCTTCGAGAAGATCAACGACATCCTCGAAGCCGTCGGTCGCGCCGTCGACAACGCGAAGAACCGCTACCAGGAGACCGAGGCGGCCAACGCCGCTCGCTTCTCCTAGCGGCCTCGCAGCTCGAAGACGAACGGAAACCCGGGCAGGTCCACTGGACCACCCGGGTTTCTGCTTGCCCGGAAACCAGCCCGAAAACCCGAGCCCGGCCCCCTACGAACGGCGCCGCCACGACCCCCGACACGGAACCGGTCCCACAGCGGCGACGAACAAGGGGCGCGGCCCGAAGGCCGCGCCCCTCATCACACTCGTTCCGACTCAGTCGCTCTCGGCCTTCACCAGCACCTCGTCCGGCTTCCGCACCCCGGCCCGCCAGCGCCGCCTACGTCCCATGGGGATGATCTGCCGAAGCACCAGCACCAGCGCCACCAGCACGATCGACCCGCCGACACTCGCCCAGGCGACCGTCTTCTCGAACGCGAGCGGGTCGTAGTTCACATCGATCGCCGCGATCGAGGACGGCTCGACCTGCGGCTGGTTCGGAGCGCCGCCCTCGCCGCCGTCCGCGTCCGGCACCACCACCTCGTTCGGCGCGTGCGCGTTCCCCACCGGCGTCGCGATGGCGTCGCCGACGTTGAGCACCCCGTGCCCCTGGTAGATGCTGAAGTCGTTCGGCGGGTGGATCGCGGTCGTCTGCAAACGCCACTCGATCCAGCTCGGCGTGGTGTCCTTCCCGAACTCGCCCTTCAGCAACGCCGCCGCACCGGCCACGTACGGGGCCGCGAAGCTCGTCCCCTCCTGCCGGCTGAGCCAGCCGCCGCCCGGATACGGGATCGTCACGCCGTCGCCGGGGGCGATCAGGTCGAGGTTCTCCCCGTAGTTCGTCTTCGCGTACCAGTTCCCGACCTGGTTGTGGCCCCCCACCGCGATCACCTCGGGATAGTTCGCGGGGTAGAACTTCGCGTCGTCGACCGGGGTGTTCGACGCGTCCATGTTGAGGTTGTCGTTCCCGCTCGCGGCCACGACCACCACGTTCGCCGCGACGGCGTCGAGCACCGCCTGCTCCAGCTCGTTCGTGGGCGGCAGGGTGATCGAGATGTTGATGACGTCGGCCCCGTTGGCGACCGCGTCGTCGATCAGGCTCGCCACCATCCGCGACGTGCCCGTGTCCGCGCCCTCGCCCCCGACGAAGGCCCGCAGCGGCAGGATCATCGCCTCAGGGGCGACCCCCACGAACTGCTCGCCCTGCGCCGCGCCCGCGGCGATCGCCGCGACGCCCGTGCCGTGGTAGTTCGCGTCGCACCGGCCGTCGTTCGAAGGGTCGTGCACGTCCCAACCGGGCAGCACCCGCTCGCCGAACACGTCGGTGCGCGTCGCCTCAACCCCCGAGTCGATGATCGCGATCGTCACCGGCTCACCGGTGTCCTTGAACCGCCCCCGGTTGAACTGGTGGGCCTCTTCGAGCCCGATGAAGTTCCCCGACCAGTCGCGCGAGGTCAGCGGATCCTGCTCCCCGGGCGCCGTCGTGCAAGGGGAGATCTTGTCCCCGCTCATCTGAGCGGTGGTGAACTCCGCCTGAGCGGGAGTGGTCGCCAGCAGCACCGTCCCGACCGTCGCCACCGCGACGGCGGAAAGATAAAGAGGTATACGCGGGAGGAATCGCACCCGCACAGTCTAGCCCCGCAGCGCCAGCGGGCAGGTACGCCCGCAGACCCTCCCGCGACACCGGAAGGGCGGGGGACCAAGAGGTGGACTCGTCCGCTTACGATAGGTACGACCACTCACCTTCACGATGGAGACGTCGCCAATGACGATGCTTCAGGCGCAGCAGCAAGCTCGCGGCACCGCGTCCGTGCAAGCTCAGCAAAGCGGCGGCCCGACACCCGGCGAGTCGGTCGTGTTCACGACCCGATCCTCCGGAAGGCTCGGGCCGCTCACGGTCGCGCAGCTCATCACCGTCGAGCTCGCCCTCACGCTCGCGCTGGCCTGCCTCGCGTTCGGGATGATCCCCGGGGCCGCCGGCGGCGGCGTCGCGCTCATCGTCCTGGTCGTCGTCTTCTGGCGTAAGGGCGACTACTGGTGGTACCAGACCTGGCCGCTCAAGTCCCGCCTGAATCGCCGCGTCCGCGCGCTCGACCCCGAGCAGCTCACCGAGGTCCTTCACCGCATCGCGCCCGACCTGGGCATCACCGGCATCGAGGACCGCGACGAGAACGTCGGCATCGGCCACGACAACGGCGGCTGGTTCTCGGTCATCGAGATCGGCACCACCGACGAGGGCACCAAGGCCGTCCCGCTCGAACGCCTCGAACGGCTCTTCGACGAGACCTCCGTCCCGGTCACCGCCGTCCAGCTCGTCGGCCACACGACCCCGGTCGGCTTGAGCGCCTACGACAACAGTCCCGCCTCGCGCTCCTATCGCGAGCTGCGCGGCGACTACCCCGCCGTGGTCCACCACAAGGCCTGGCTCGCGGTGCGCCTCGGCGCCCGCGACGCGCGCGAGGCCACCGCCGGGCGCGGCGGCGAGGTCGACGGCGTCTACAAGGCGCTCGCCTCGACTTCGCAGCGGGTGAGCAAGCTGCTCGGCAACGTCGGCGTCCCCAACCGCATCCTCGACGCCGAGGGCGTGCGCGAGGCGGTCCAGCAGTCGCTCGGTGTGGCGTTCGCGCCGGTCCCGGGCGAGCGGACCGCCGAGGAGTGGAGCCACTGGTACGCCGACGGGCTGCGCCACGTGGCCTTCCGGATCACGCGGTGGCCCACCGACGCGGTGGCCCTGCACCGGACCGTGGACGCGCTGTCGGGCGTGCCCGCCGCGTTCGTGACGGTCTCGACGGTGGTCACCGCCGGGGCCAACGGCAAGGTCAACCCCGACGGCCGCATCACCGGGCGCCAGCTCGCGGTCGAGGGGATCGTGCGCCTCGCGCTCGACCAGGCCTCGTGGGAGTCGGCGCAGAACCAGTTGCTCAACGTCGCCGACCAGCTCGGCGTGCGGTTGCAGCGCCTCGACGGCGAGCACGGGCCCGCCGCCTACGCATCCGCCCCGACCGGAGGAGGACCCCGATGAGCGACCGCGGGAACGGCAACGTCTACGGCGGCGGCACCTACCAGGGGGGCACCTATCAGAGCGGTTCCTACCGCTCGGGCCGCCACTCGGACGAGGACGAGGAGCCGCAGGGCGGCGAGGAGCAGCAGCGCCCGGTCGACGACGAAGGCGCGGGCACCCTCAAGGTCGCCCGCGGCGGCGGGCAGCCGACGCAGCCGCCCGCGGGGCCGCCGACCGGACCGCAGGCCGCGCCCCCGCAGAACGCGGGTTATGGTCGCCCGCCCGAGCAGTCCGCCTCGATCCGGCAGACGCCGCCGCAGCCTCCCGGTGCGCGCACCGGCGCGCAGCCGCCGGTCGCCGGCGCCCGCACAGGGGCCCAGCCGCCGCGCCCGGCCGGTCCGCAGCCGCCGCAGCAACCGCAGCATCAGACTCCGCGCCCGCCGGAGATGCGTCCCGCGACGCCCCCGCCGGGGCAGCCGGGTCCGCCTTCGTCGCCGCCGCAGCAGTTCAACCAGCCTGGCCACCCCCAAGGGCCGCAGCCGAACCCGCAGAGCCAGCGCCAGGGCGTGCCGCCCGCTGGCCCACCGTCGGCGCCTCGGCCGCAGGCGCAGCCGCCGTCCCAGCAGCCGCAGTTCAACCCGCAGGGGCCGCCGCCGAACCCGCAGAGCCAGCGGCAGGGACCGCCGCAGCCGCCGATCGCGCCGGTCTCCGCCGCGCCCGTCTCGGCCCCGTCGGTCTCTCCGGTCTCGGTCTCGCCGGTGTCGGCCAGTCCGATCTCGGGGCAGCCCATGTCGGGCGGTCCGGTCTCCGGCCAGCCCTACTCGGCGCAGCCCGCCTCGGCCCAGCCGTATTCGGGGATGCCCTACTCGGGCGCGGCCCCGATCACCGGCGGCCCGGTCAGCTCACTGCCGACCTCGGCGGGCCTGTTCGGCGTCTCGCAGGTCTCGGCCGGCCCCACCGAGGGCACGGTCTACGGCCTCCCGGTCACCGACCGCGCGGTCGAGACGGCCAGGGACGCGGGCAAGCCCATCGAGGCGGTCAGGTCCACCGCGCAGATCCCCACGGCCCGGGCCCTGGAGCTCATGACCTCCGCGAGCCCGCCCTCGGGCCTGGTCATCGGCCGCGACGCCGAGCAGATCCCGGTGGTCGCGCCGTTCTTCCGGCCCGAGGAGACCCGCATCAACCTCATCGGCGGCGTCTACCTCGCGCGCCTGCTCGTCTTCCGCGCCTTGGCGATCGGCACCCGCGTCGCGGTGTGCACCACGCGCCCGCAGGAGTGGAACGGCCTCGGCGAGACCGCCACCGGCCGCAACGACCGGCTCGCGGTCCTGCACGGCGACCAGCCGGTCACCGTCGAGGCCAGCCAGCACTCGCCGGCCCTCTACGTCTACGACGTCGGGGAGCAGGGCTCGCAGACCAAGCCGGTCCTCGGCCCCTGGCGCACCCAGCTGACGGTGCTCCCGCGCCTGACGAACTACGCCGACAACCTCACCGGCGAGGCGCACATGACGGTCCTCCAGCGGCTCACCGCCGAGGAGGCCCAGGTCGCCCGCTCGGCGATCCGGGTCAACCAGGAAGTGCTGCAATGGCTCCAGATGCTGCACGACGACATGATCGCCATGCTCCGCAAGGGCCAGAAGGAGCGCTACCTGTGGTGCGCCCCGACCTCCATCGAGTCGCAGATGTTCGGCCCGCCGATGCGGACCTACTGACCGAGTGAACGCCAACGGGGCGGGGCCGCAAGGCCCCGCCCCGTTCGCGTCGCTTCGCTAGCTCGCGTTCCGCCAGTTCTCCAGGTACGAGGCCGCCAGTTGCGAGGCCAGGTCCGTCAGGCCCTGCTCGTCCAGGTCGGCGCCGGGCGCGACCGACAGGCGCAGCACCATGTAGACGTTGTCGTCGTGGATGTGCAGGTGGTAGTTCGAGGTGCCACCGGCGACGACCCGCGCCACCGCGGCCGTCTCGTCCCCGATCTCCGGGGCCGGCTCGACCAGGGTCCAGGCCTCGCCCATGTCGCCGATCTCACGGGTGCCCAGCTCGAAGTTGACGCTCGCCTTCGCCTCGGTGTCGAAGACGGTGCCCTCGACCTCCAGCAGCGCGTCGGCCTTCTCGGGCTCGCCGTAGGTGAGCGAGCACGACTGGACCCAGCCGCGGCTCTTCTGCTCGCCGTCGGCCGACTCGACCGGCTCGGTGCCGTTCACGACCGACTCCAGCGGCGCCGCGTCGACGAGCGAGCACGGCGCCTCGCTGCCGGCGTACGTCAGGCCCGCGGCCGTCTCGGTCCCCGCGGCCTCCTCCGAAGGGCGGCTCACGAACCACCACGTGGCCGCGCCGACCAGCGCCAGCGCCACGACGCCGATGAGGATCTTCGGCAGCGGGCTCGACTTGCGGGCCCGGCTGCGCACCTTCTGGAAGTCCGACCGGCGGCGCTGCTCCTTCGGCATGTAGCCGAGGCGCCCGATCGCGGTCGTCTCCGCGCCGCCGCTCCAGTCGCCCTGGGACCGGTCGTCGACGAACGCGGTCTCCTCGAACGGCTCGTCCGCGACGTGCGGAGGGGAGGCCTGGGGTTCGAACTCGCCGCCGCGCTGGGGCGCGCTCCGCGGGTCGGGGCGGCCCGGGAGCGGCCCGGTCTGCGACGAGCGCGGCGGCTCCTGGCCGCCCTGCGGCGAGTAATGCTGCTGCGGTGACTGGTACGGATTGGGCTGCTGGCCGCGGCCGGCCGAGGGGCCGCCCGCTCGCGGCGCGCCACCGCGCGGCTCGGGGGAAGGGCGCCCGGCCTGCGGCATCGGGCGACGGCCCGGCTGCTGCCCGCCGTATCCGCCCTGGCCCTGCGGGCCTCGGGGAGGTTGGGGCTCGCCTTGGTACTGGCCCGCGCCGCGCTGCCCGTCGAGCGGTTCACCTTGCGGGCCCTGCGGGCGCCCCGCGCGGGGCCGCCACTGGCCCGGACCTGACCGCGACCCGTCGTCGGGCTGCTCGTCATAAGCCGGGCCAAAGGGTGGTGTGGCGCTCACAATGATCCTCCGCGAGTGTTCCCGGCGTGTCGACTTGACGCCGAGGTAGTCACGGCCAGCTTAAAGGGGGCCGCCTAATTCCGCACCCGGGGGAGCGCGTCGACGAGGCCCGAGCCCAGATCTCGGGCCAGTTGCCCGACCTCTCCGCCTTCGGGGGCGTTCCCGGTGAAGAACAGGTTCAGGCTCACCGTGGCGTTCGCCTCCTGCGCGTGGAGGCGCACCTCGTCCTCCTCGCCGTCGGACACCGTCGCGGTCACGGCCTGCTCGGCCACGCCGCCGGCCGGGGAGGTCCGATGCCCCTCGGACTCCTCGAAGTCCAGGACGCCGGCGTAGGCGGCCCGCGCCTTCGCGGGCGTCTCGTAGACCTGCACCGTGACGAACACCGTGACCAGCCGGTACGCATCGTCACCGGCGTACTCGGCAGAGTACGTGCAGTCGAAGACCCGCACCTTCTCTTCGGAGCGCTCGGCCGGGTTGCGCGCCTGCTCGACGTCGGCCCACGGGGCCAGCAGCTCGGGGTCGACCACGAGTTCGCACAGGTCGCCGACCGCTCCCGTGTCCACCAGGGGCTGCTCGTCGTCCCCGGTGACCCAGAACAGCACGGCCGCGCCCCCCGTGAGGAGGACCGCCACGACCGCGAGCACCCAGCCGACGCTGGCGAGCTGCCGCAGCCGGTCGGCACCCCGATGGCGCCCCTGGTAGGCGGACCGCTTCCCGTCCGCCTGGGGTTCCTGGGGTTCCTCGGACTCGTCCGATTCGATCACCTGAAGTGCGATGGTCGTCTTCCCTGCTTCGATGGTCGCTGCCGACACGCCAGCCAACAGCCTATCGAGTGGGTGCGACGCGAGCCACGCTCCGACCGTGCCAACCGCGTGGAGTCGCGTTCTGTCACCCGATCGTGAGCGAAGTCAAGTCTCTTTTCCGCGGGCCTTCCGCACGGGTGTCTGCCCAGTTCGGCGGGTGCGCGAGGGGCGTCTCAGGACTGAGTGGAGCGCCTCGGGCTTTCCGTCCCGCTCGGCGAAAGAGGCAGAGTGTGCGATACTCGACCTTGTCGCACCGCTCACCGTTACTTTGGGTGCGACCCGAAGATGTCCTGTCCGCGCCCCTCACGACGGCGACGGACTTGACGACTCGGCTGGGGGCAGAGGTGTTTCCCCAGTGCGAGTTGAGGCTTTCAGTGCGGCCCGAACGGCATGGATTTCAGCGCCGGAGCAAGGCTCGCCAGCCTCCTAGGCGAAGCGAGCCGGATGCCGGCCTCGTCAGGTCGGGAGGACCGCACTGCTGATGCCGCGCCCGTGCGGCAGCGGACGCAAACCGCGTCACGCGCCCGGGCAGCGGCTGGAATGGAGAAAATTTCGTATGCGCGAGAACGAGCCGCGCGAACAGGTGCCCGTGGTTGCGGTCACCTTCATGGCTCCCCAGAAACCCAAGAACGACGAACCACCGGCGGAACCGCCCCGCTCCGAGCGCGCACGCGCCGCGGCGACGGCGGCCCCGATGTTCGCCCCCCCACCGAAGGTCCAGCCCAAGGCCGCCGAGCCGAAGGCCGAGCCCGCCAAGCGGGAACCGCGCGAGCAGCGCGACTCCCGTGACGACGAGCCGGAGCCGCGCCGCGGCCAGGCCAAGAAGACGCAGGCCAAGAAGGCCCAGCCGCAGGAGCAGTCGGCGACGCGCAAGCGCACCCGCAACCGCTCCGAGAACCGCTCCGAGTCCAAGGCCGAGCGGCCCGAACCCAAGGTCGAAGAGCCCGCCGCCGAGGAATTCGACGACGACTTCGACGACGATGACGACTCCGAGGCCGGCCGTCGCCGGCGCGGGCGCCGGGGCCGCCGCGGCCGAGGTCGCGGCAAAGGCGTCGACGGCGCCGCCGACGACGAAGGCGACGAGACCGACGACGAGGACCGCGAGTCCGACGAGGACGACGAGGACGCCAACGGCGACGGGCCCGAAGTGACCCGCCGTCGCCGGCGCCGTCGCAGGCGGGCCGGCTCGGAGGACTCCGACCGCTCGCGTCCCGAAGAGTCCGAGGACGACGCCGAAGTCGTCGTCAAGGTCCGCGCGCCGCAGCGCCGGACCTCCTCCAACGAAGAGGTCCGCGGGGTCTCCGGCTCCACGCGCCTCGAAGCGAAGCGCCAGCGCCGCCGCGACGGCCGCAAGTCCGGCCGCGGCCGCGTCCAGGTCGTGAGCGAGGCCGAGTTCCTCGCCCGCCGCGAGGCCGTTGAGCGCCAGATGGTCGTCCGCGTCCGCGGCGGCCGAGCCCAGGCGGCCGTCCTCGAGGACGGCATCCTCGCCGAGCACTACGTGTCGAAGTCCGGCGCGCAGGGCCTGGTCGGCAACGTCTACCTCGGCAAGGTCCAGAACGTGCTCCCGAGCATGGAGGCCGCCTTCGTCGACATCGGCCGTGGGCGCAACGCCGTGCTCTACGCCGGCGAGGTGAACTGGGATGCGACCGGCCTCGCCGGGAAGGCCCGCTCGATCGAGCAGGCCCTCCGTCCCGGCGACCCCGTGCTCGTCCAGGTCACCAAGGACCCGGTCGGCCACAAAGGCGCGCGCCTCACCAGCCACGTCGCCCTCTCGGGCCGGCACCTGGTCTACGTTCCCGGCGGCAACGCCTCCGGGATCTCCCGCAAGCTCCCCGACCGCGAGCGCACCCGCCTGCGCGCGGCGCTCAAGAAGCTCGTGCCCGAGAGCGCGGGCGTGATCGTGCGCACCGCCGCCGAGGGCGCCGGCCCCGAGGAGCTCGCCCGCGACATCTCCCGCCTCCAGATCGAGTGGGAGGAGATCCAGGCCAAGTCGAAGAAGAGCAACGCCCCGGCGGTGCTGCACTCCGAGCCCGACGTGCTCATCCGGGTGGTCCGCGATGTCTTCAACGAGGACTTCAAGGAGCTCCTGGTGGAGGGCGACGACGCCTACGACGAGATCCACAAGTACCTGGAGTCGGTCTCGCCCGAGCTGCTGCCGCGGCTCAAGCGCCACACCGGCACGAAGGACGTCTTCACCGAGATGCGCGTTGACGAGCAGTTGCTCAAGGCCCTGGACCGCAAGGTCTACCTGCCTTCGGGCGGCTCGCTCGTCATCGACCGCACCGAGGCGATGACGGTGATCGACGTCAACACCGGTCGCTTCACCGGCGAGGGCGGCAACCTCGAAGAGACCGTGACCAGGAACAACCTGGAAGCGGCCGAGGAGATCGTCCGCCAGCTGCGCCTGCGGGACATCGGCGGCATCATCGTCATCGACTTCATCGACATGGTCCTGGAGTCGAACCGCGACCTGGTGCTGCGGCGACTGACCGAGTGCCTGGGCCGGGACCGGACCAAGCACCAGGTCACCGAGGTCACCTCGCTGGGCCTGGTGCAGATGACGCGCAAGCGCGTCGGCCAGGGCCTCATCGAGGCCTTCTCCGAGCCGTGCGACCACTGCAAGGGCCGCGGCGTCATCATCCACACCGACGAGATCCTCGGCAACTCCCGCAAGAAGGGGAACGGCGGCGGCAACTCGCACGCCAACGGGAACCAGGGCCAGAACCAGCAGGGCCAGGGCGGCGGCAAGAAGAAGAAGGACAAGGCCAAGTCCGGCCAGCAGCAACAGCAGCAGGGCCAGCAGAAGAAGCAGGACAAGGCCGATTCGCAGGTGAAGTCGGCCGCGGCCGAGACCGCGAAGATCGCCGCCTCCCTCGGTGAGCACCCGCACGACGAGGACGACCCGGTCGTCCACGCGGACGCTCCCGAGAGCGAAGCGGGCGAGGACCGCGCCCCCGCTGCGGCGCAAGCCGACGCGGACCGGAACGAACCCGAGCACGGCGATGAGGCCGAAGCCGGGACGGCGACGGACTAGGACGGACCGGCGCCGCGTACTGTGACGTTCGCGGCCCCGGCCCCCGCCCGATTCCTGAACCGGCGGGTACATGACGTACCCTAGTGAGCGGCCTATAGAGCCCTCAGCTTTTCGTCCCCGCGCGAGCGGGGACGAGCGCGGAGCTCGATCGGCGGCCCAGCCAAGGCGACGTTCTCGGAGCCGGAAGTTGGCAGGTGCACGGCACCGCGAAATTGACAGACACCGTTCCCCTGCGGGGAACTCATTTCCCCGCACCGGGGAGGACCCAAGGAGACCGCGTCGACATGTACGCAATCGTCAAGACTGGCGGAAAGCAGTACAAGGTCGCCGAAGGAGACGTCCTCGAAGTCGAGAAGCTTCAGGGCGCGCCCGGCGACACGCTTACGCTGCCTGCGGTGTTGCTCGTCGACGAAGGCACTGTGGTCACCGACGCCTCCGGCGTCACGGTGAGCGGTGAACTTCTCGAGCACACCAAGGGCCCGAAGATCAAGATCCACAAGTACAAGAACAAGACCGGCTACCACAAGCGCCAGGGTCACCGTCAGCCGCTGACCCTCGTCAAGGTCACCGGCATCACCAAGTAAGGGGTTGGACAATGGCACACAAGAAGGGCGCATCCAGCTCCCGCAACGGGCGTGACTCCAACTCGAAGCGACTTGGTGTCAAGCGCTTCGGTGGTCAGCACGTGAGCGCGGGCGAGATCCTCATCCGTCAGCGCGGCACCAAGTACCACCCGGGCGAGCTGGTCGGCCGCGGCGGCGACGACACGCTGTTCGCTCTGGCCGAGGGAGAGGTCCTCTTCTCCAGCAAGCGCGGCCGCAAGCTGGTCAACATCGTCCCCGCCTCCACCGAGGCCGCGGCGTAAGACCGGAGCGGCGACGCTCGAAAGCATGAAAGGGCCGGACACGTCGAAAGACGGGACCGGCCCTTTTCGCGTACCCGGGCACCGGTGGGCCGCAAGGAGAGCCGGCACCGGCCGCTCGCGGACGCGCGCCGGCCGTCGTCGGCGACCGGTTCTTGTCGGACCCCGCGCGTAGGTTCGTGCCGAAGGGTCTTCCCCGAGCATCGGGAGCGGAGCGGCTTCGCGAACGGATCGGCTTGGGCCGCAGGGCATCACCCCAGCTCAACCGCATCCGCGAACCCTCCTGCTCGGTTAGGGGACCCCCCTGATTCATGCCCTCAGAACCCCATGTATATTTGTTTCTGCCCGAGGGGGAACGGAACAGCCGATAAGGACTGGTCCGGAAGCCACCGGAGACCAGCGACAGACCTGAAGAGGTTTTGGCGCGGTCCGGAAGCTGAATCTTGGGTATCTCAGAGACTCACTAGAGGCTCGATCGCATGTGACACAGGTTAATCGACCTGAAGTTTGCAGAGGGATCAGAGACTGTTAGAGTTGAGAGGTTGCTCCGGCTGAGGCCGATTCTGAATCAGAGAATCGTTTTGGTTGTGGCGTGTTGTTTGAGAACTCAACAGGGTGTTTGGATGGTCAGCGTGCGGGCTGGTCGGATTGGCTCGGTCTAGGTATCGGGTTGGTTTGGTCGGTACTGTTTTTGACTGTCTTTTCCTTGGGGCACTTGCTTGGTGTCCCGTAGAATCCTGGCTCAGGACGAACGCTGGCGGCGTGCTTCACACATGCAAGTCGAACGGAAAGGCCCGCTTG
>NZ_JOGR01000002.1 GCF_000719515.1 Glycomyces sp. NRRL B-16210
GCGTGGGGCGTGGGGCGTGGGGCGTGGGGCGTGGTCTCGAAAACTGAAGCGGGGGCGGGACCGGAGTGCTCCGGTCCCGCCCCCCCTGCCGCCCGCTGTGGGGCGAGCGGTCGGGTCGCCTACGGCTTCGCCATCGGCGGCCCTGTCGCGCGCGGTCGCACCGGCTATGGTCCTCTTCCTGCCATGGAACCCGCGCGCGTGCCTGACTAGGAGATCAGCGTCGACAGGTCGTTGTCGGCGATCCAGGCCTCGACGCCCGCGTCGACGTCCCCGTCGTGGTCGAGGAAGACCGCGCCCTCCAGCTCGTGCACCTGCTCCACGGTCATCGTGAAGCCGCCGAGCGCCTCGGCGATCTCCGGGAAGTCGGCCGCGAAGCCGGTGCGGGTCAGCGTGTGGATCGACTCGCCGGCGCCGAGGGCGCCCTCGGGGTCTTCCAGGTTCTTCAGGTCGTACTGCCCGTAAGCGCGGTGCGGCATCCACAGGGTCACCACGATCGGCTCCTCGGCCGCGTACGCCGCGTCCAGCTCGGTCAGCATCGTGGCGGTCGACGAGGTCACCAGGTCGAGGTCGGTGATCCCGTAGGTCGGGATGACCTCGCTCTCGGTGATCTGGGTGAGGCCCGCTCCGGCCTCGATGCCGATGATCTGGCCGCCGAACAGATCGGCGTTGTCGTTGAGGTCGGCCAGCGAGTCCACGCCTTCGACGTAGGTCGGCACGGCGATGGTCAGGTCCGCGTCGTCCAGCCAGATCCCGAGGTCCTCGAGGTCGTCGCCGTACTCGTCCAGGTAGTTCTGGTGCGTGACCGGGAGCCAGCCGTCGAGGAAGAAGTCGATGTCCCCCGCGGCGATGCCCTCGAACAGCGGCCCGGCGTCGGCGAACTCCTGGGTCGTGACGGTGTAGCCGGCGTCGCTGAGGATCCGGTCCCACAGCCCGGTGGCGACCACGGCCTCGTCCCAGTTGATGTAGCCGATGGTGATCTCGCCTTCCCCTTCGGGGATGAGGTCGACGTTCTCGGTGCTCTCGTCGCCGCCGTCCTCGCTCTCGACCGTGCAGGCGGCGAGGCCGAAGGCCATGGTGGCGGCGGCGCCGGTTGCGACGGCGCCTCTGATGATCGAACGACGTTGCATGAAGGTCGCTTCCTTTCGGGCGGTTGGGTTCATCCGGTGGTCGTGGAAGGGGTCACTGCGTGAGGAGGGCCGCGCGGGCGACCGGCGTGCGGTCGGACAGGCCCTGGGTGACGCGGTCGAGGAAGACGGCGAGGAAGACCACGGCGAGTCCGGCGTTGAAGCCGGAGGCGAGGTCGACCCGGCTGAGCGAGTTCGTGATGATCTCGCCGAGGCCGCCGCCGCCGACCAGGCCCGCGATGACCACCATGGACAGTGCGAGCATGATGACCTGGTTGAGGCCGGCCATGATCGTCGGCAGCGCGAGCGGCAGCTTGATGCGGGCGAGGATCGACGCGGGCGAGGCGCCGAAGGCCTGCCCGGCCTCGACGACCTCCTTGTCGACCTGGCGCAGGCCCAGTTCGGTGAAGCGCACGCCGGGCGGCATGCAGAAGATGATGGTGGCGATGATGCCGGGCACCACGCCGACGCGGAAGAGCATGACCACCGGCAGGAGGTACACGAACGCCGGCAGCGTCTGCATGAAGTCCAGCGCCGGCCGCGTCAACGTCGAGACGGTCCGGTTCTCGGAGGCGAGGATGCCCAGCGGCACGGCGATGATCGTCGCTATCAGCGCCGAGACGATGACCATCGCGAGGGTCTCCATCGTCTCCTCCCAGTAGGGCATCCACGCGACGACGAACATGCCCGCGCCCATGCCCAGGCCCAGCTTCCAGCCCTTGGCCGCGAACGCGACTGCGGCGAAGACCAGGACCATCAGGCCCGAAGGCAGCCACAGGAGCGCGTCGGCGAGGTTGGAGTAGAGGAACTCGAGGAAGTCCTTGATGCCGGTGAAGAACGGCGCCCAGGTCGCGCGCGCCCAGCGGATGGCGGACTCCATCCAGTCGCCGATGGCGAGTTCGGGCAGCGGCTTCCAGACGTAGGTCCAGAACCAGTCGCGGAGGTAGTCGATCATGCGGGCTGGCGCTCCTCTTCGGCTCCGCGGTCCGTGCCGGGCTCGGGGTCCGGCTCGGCCTGGGGCTCGGTGTCTGGTTCGGGGGCAAGGGACTTGAGGATGGATCGGGGGGTGACCACGCCGAGCGGGTCGTCGTTGTCGTCCACGACCAGCAAGGGGGCCTTGGAGTTGAGGACCGGCTCGTACAGCTCGTTGACCGGCACGCCCGACTCGACGGTGGTGAACTCGCTGGTGTCGGTGGCGCCGCACGGCTCCATGACCGCCTCGGCGGTGAGCACGCGGCTGCGGTCGACGTCGGCGGTGAACTCGGCGACGTAGTCGTCGGCCGGGTGCAGCAGGAGGTCCTCAGCGGTGCCGAGCTGCTTGACCTCGCCGTCGCACACGGCGATCCGGTCGCCGATGCGCATGGCCTCGTTGAGGTCGTGCGTGATGAACACGATGGTCTTGGCGAGCTTGCCCTGGAGGTCGAGGAGCTGGTCCTGCATCTCCTGGCGGATGAGCGGGTCGAGGGCGCTGAAGGCCTCGTCCATGAGCAGGATCTCGGTGTCGGCCGCGAGCGCGCGGGCCAGGCCCACCCGCTGCTTCATGCCGCCGGAGAGCTGGGCGGGGAGCTTGTCCTCGTGGCCGGTGAGGCCCACGAGCTCGACCGCCTCCCTGGCGCGCTCCAGCCGCTCGGCCTTGCTCAGGCCCTTGATCTCCAGTCCGAACGCGACGTTCTCGACCACGGTGCGGTGGGGGAGGAGCGCGAAGTGCTGGAAGACCATGCTGATCTTCTCGCGGCGCAGGCGGCGCAGATCGCGCGGCGAGAGCGCCCCGAGGTCGACGCCGTCGATGAAGATCTTCCCGGCCGTGGGCTTGATGAGGCCGTTGAGCATCCGGATGAGGGTGGACTTGCCGGACCCGGAAAGGCCCATGACCACGAAGATCTCGCCGGCTTCGATCTGCCAGTTGTGGTCGATGACCGCGGCGGTGACGTTCCGAGCGTTCAGTGCTTCGCGGGGGACGCCGTCCTGAAGCTGGAGGACGGCCTTCTGGGCGCCTTTGCCGAAGACTTTGTACAGGGATTCCACTGCGATCGCGGGCATTACGTCCTTTCGTGGCGCCGGTGCGAGTCGACGAATCGGGGGCTCGAGCTCGCGGGCGCGCGGGTTTCCGTCGGGGCGGCAACTGGTGAAACACTAGTCAACACCTGTGCATTTTCAACCCGAGCACTACGTGAGAAGGCCGACACGGGAAGTGTGATTCGCACGTTTTCGCAGGTGAGAGGCCTGATATCGTTTGTCGATCTGCTTTCGGTTCGATTGTCTACAATCTGACATTCCTAAGAATTGACGCATCGGCTTGACGCTTTCGAGACCGTCCCGTGACCGCATGGTTCGGTGCCGTGGTTCGGCGGCATGGCTCGGCGGGATGGCTCGAGAGGTGCGGTCCAGTTGCCCGGGCATTCGCGGTCCCCGCTACGGCAGCCGCGCGGCCTTCGCCCGCTCGGTGATGGCCGCCAGTTCCGTCTCCCCGAGCCCCAGTGCCCGGGCCTTCTCGTACTCGCCGGCGATGTCGGTGCCCATCCGCATCGGCGAGTCCGTGCCCAGCACCACCGCGATGCCCGCCTCCAGGAACCGCGGCAGCGGGTGCGCCTCCAGGCTCGGGACCATGCCCAGGACCACCGCCGAGGTCAGGCACACCTCCACGGTCACGTCGCGCTCGGCGAGCAGCCGCATGATCCCCGGGTCGCTCGCCGCGCCGACGGCGTGCCCGATGCGCCCGATCTGCTCGATCTCGGCCAGCGACGCCAGGTTCGAGCCGTTGAAGGCCCCCGCGGGGACGGTGACGCCCAGTCCCGCCGCGCCGGCGGCCTCGGCCACGACCCGCCCGCGCGTCCAGTCCGCCTCGGCCGCATACGGGACGTAGATGATCTCGACTCCAGCCAGGCCCGCCGCCGCAGCGTCGCCGAACGCGTCGCACAGCTCCCGCAGCATCGGGTCCCACAGGTTCATGCTCAAGACGGCGCCCGCGTCGAAGTCCGGGTAGATCTCGGTGACGCTCGCCCGCGCCGCCTCGAACCGCTCCATGAACTGCGGGTACACCACCGACTCCTGCGGCAGCCGCAGCTCGGTGTAGACCGCGCCGCCGCGAGCGGCGGCGGCCAGGGCGTCCGCCAGGATGCCCTCGTACACCTCGGGGTCGACCGCGTCGAGGTCGAAGCGCGGCACCGCCGACATGCGTTGGAGGCGGGCGAGGCCGGGCGGGGCCACGGTCTGCACGCTCGTGCGCCGGTCCGCCCAGTCCACCGGCGAGGAGCTCAACACCTGATCGAGGCGCGCGGGCCATTCAGTGTTCTGGTGCAGGTCGATGAGATCCATGTTGGGATGATCACATTTCGATCACGGACGAGCCGGTCTTTCGTGCGGCGTGTCCCTTTCGGGGAGTGACGGCTTTGCGACACTCGCGCCCGATGTCCTTCTTTCGGATGAACTTCCGGTGCGGCCGAGCGAAGTCGGTCCAGAACCGCTCCCCGTGACGGCCCCGCGAGCGAACCGTGACCGACCCGGCGGGCCCGCCGCCGCGCCCGCCGAGCCCTGCGAGGACCCCATGAGACACGTCCCAGCGGTCCTCGCGGCGGTACCGCGTCCGCGTCGTCACCGTTAGACTTCCCGCTTATGAACTCGCACGACGAAACCGAGATGGGCCCGCTGCTGTCAGGCATCGGCAGGCTGGCCGATTTCAAGTCGCTGGACGAGGCCGACCTCCCCGCGCTCGCGGAGGAGCTCCGCGCGTTCCTGGTCGACGCGGTCGCCAGGACCGGCGGCCATATCGGCCCCAACCTCGGCGTCGTCGAGCTGACCATGGCGATCCACCGGGTCTTCGACTCCCCGCACGACCAGATCGTGTTCGACACCGGCCACCAGTCGTACGTCCACAAGGCCCTCACCGGCCGCGCCGACCGCTTCGCCGGGCTGCGCGGGCGCGGAGGCCTCACCGGCTACCCGAGCCGGGCCGAGTCCCCGCACGACCTCGTCGAGAACTCCCACGCCTCCACGGCCCTGTCCTACGCCGACGGCCTCGCGAAGGCCCACGCGCTCTCCGGCTCCGACCGCCACGTGGTGGCCCTCGTCGGCGACGGCGCGCTCACCGGCGGCATGTGCTGGGAGGCGCTCAACAACATCGCCGCCCGCGAGGACCTCAAACTCGTCATCGTCGTCAACGACAACGGCCGCTCCTACGCGCCCACTGTCGGCGGCCTCGCCAAGCGCCTGTCGGGCCTTCGCCTCAACCCCGGTTACGAGCCGACGCTCAAGCGGATCCAGGAGCTCGTCGAGCGCATCCCGCTGGTCGGCCGCGCGGCGTACGCGGGCCTGCACGCGGCCAAGACCGGCATCAAGGACGCCCTCGCCCCGCAGGGCATGTTCTCCGACCTCGGCATCAAGTACGTCGGCCCGGTCGACGGCCACGACGTGGCCGAGCTGACCGAGGCGCTGGAGCGCGCCAAGCGCTTCGGCGGCCCCGTGATCGTCCACGCCCTCACCGAGAAGGGCCACGGCTGGGCCCCGGCCCGCGCCGACGAGGCCGAGCAGATGCACTCGCCCGCCGCGTTCGACCCGATCACCGGCGAACTGGTCGGCGCCTCGAAGCGCCGCTGGACCGGCGTGTTCGCCGAAGAGCTGGTGGCGCAGGCGAACCTGCGGCCCGAGGTCGTGGCGATCACCGCCGCGATGCCCGGTCCGACCGGGGTCGACAAGCTCATGAAGCGCCACCCCGAGCGGGTCTTCGACGTGGGCATCGCCGAGCAGCACGCCGTCACCTCCGCCGCGGGCCTGGCCATGAACGGCCTGCACCCGGTCGTGGCCGTGTACTCCACGTTCATGAACCGCGCGTTCGACCAGACCGTGCTCGACGTGGCGATGCACCGCCTGCCGGTCACGTTCGTGCTCGACCGGGCCGGGGTCACCGGCCCCGACGGGCCGAGCCACTACGGCATCTGGGACACCTCGATCTTCAGGGTCGTGCCCGGTCTGCGGATCGCGGCCCCCCGCGACGCCGCCTCGCTGCGCGAGGAGTTCGCCGAGGCGCTGTCGGTCGACGACGGCCCGACGATGCTGCGCTTCCCGACCGGCGCGATCCCCGAGGCCGACCTGACCGCCGTCGAAGTCCACGAGGGCCTCGACGTGCTCGTCAAGCACGAGGACGACGAACTGCTCATCGTCGCGTGCGGATCGTTCGCCGCGATGGCCGTGGAAGTCGCGTCCCTCCTCGCCGAGCAGGGCATCCGGGCGACCGTGGTCGACCCGCGGTGGATCTCGCCGGTGCCCGAGCCGCTGGTGAAGCTCGCGGGCCAGTACCCGCTGGTGGCCACGATGGAGGACGGCATCCGCACCGGCGGCTTCGGCGACGCGCTCGCGCAGTCGCTGCGCGACGCCGGCGAGGAAGTGCCCTTGGTCGACTTCGCGGTCGAGCGCGGCTGGCACCCGCACGGCTCGCGCGCCCAGCTCCTCGCCGACCTGGGCCTGACCTCTGCCGCGATCGCCGACCGCCTCGCGGGCGAGGTCCACCGCCGCGGCGAAGCCGAAGCGCACCACCACCACTAGAACGAAGCGGCGCGGCGGGCCCTGTAGGACCCGCCGCGCCTGGTGCTGCTCTTAAGACGCCCGCCGGGCGCTTGTCGGTTGCATTCCTACCGCATCGATTTCAGACCGCTTCGAATCCGCGCCAGGTCGCGGCGGCGCTTCTCGAACGTTGCGCCCGCTCCGATGAGGATCACGCCGCCGATCGCCGGCGGGATCCACACCGGGATGAGGTGCCACAGCAGCGTCAGCTCGTTGATCGTGACGACCGCCAGCGCGATCGACCCGAGCAGCAGCGGCGCCTGCCAGCGCCGCTGGAGTCCCGCGATGATGACGACGATGGCCGCCGCGCCGACGCCCACGCGCCGTGCCGCGTCGGCGTCGCCGAGCGCCAGGATGAGGCTCGGCCCGATGCCGCCGATGATCGGCAGGGCCAGGGTCGACCACGACCCGGCCTGGGGTCGGCGCTCCAGGCGCCACAGGCCGATCGCGAACAGGATCGCCGCGGGCGGCGCGGTGAAGGCCTCCAGGACCGTGACGTCCAGGGCCGCCAGGAGCGTCCACCATCCGAGCGTGCCGGTGCACAGCGCGGTGATCGTGTAGCCCCACTTGCGGACCGGGGCCATGATCGCGGCCCCCGCCAGGGCGAGGGTGTAGATGCCGAACTGGGCGGGCACGAAGAGAGTCCGCTCGTCGCCGGCGAACACCGCGTTGAGCCATTCGGCGAGTCCGGCGATGCCGATCGAGAAGCCCGCGAGGACGTGGGCGAGGATCGCGGCCAGGACCCGGTCGGGGCGGCTCTTGCGCGGCACGCCGACGGCGGCCACGAGCATGAGGGCGGCGGTGGCGGTGAGCCACAGCGGGATCCACTCGTCGGCGACGTCGAGCCGTTCGATGGCGGCGGCCGAGCCGGCGGTGATGGGGGCCCAGACGGTGACCGCGACCCAGCCGGTGCACCGGCCGGCGAGGGTGCCCGAGCCGATCGCGGTGGTCAGGCCGATGATCGCGCAGACGATGAACCCGAAGGTCGGGAGCGCGTCGAAGCGGACCGGGTCCCCGTGCCAGACCAGGATCACCGTGGAGACGACCGCGAAGGTCACCGCGAGGGCCACGGCGTCGAGCCGGTACCTGCGGGGGAGCAGCACCGAGGCGAACGCCAAGGCCGCCAGGACGATCGGGGTCTCCCAGGTAAACAGTCCGCCGGGTTCGGCGGTCTCGGCCAGGACCGCGAGGCCGCCGAGGGCCCCGATGGAGGCCGTCAGCGCGGTGCCCGCGCCGACCACGTAGGACGCGGTGCGGAGGGCGGCGGCCATCGGTTCGGGCACGCGCGGCGCGATGAGCCGGGCGGCGAGGAACACGACGAGGTAGGCGGCCAGGTCCGGGGCGTCGAAGGTGACCGCGGCGAACGCGGCGAGGGCGGTGAGCCCGGCGGTGGCGGCCGCGGCGAGCGGCCACGCGTCCTTGCCGCCGAGGAGGATGAGCGGGAGCAGCGCGGCGGCGAGGAGCGCGAGCGAGGGGATCACGAGCTCGGCCGATGCGGAGCGGATCGCGAGGGTCCACGCGCACAGCACGAGCGATCCGGCGGCCGAGGCGGCCACGAGCATGGTCGTCGGTGAGACGCCGAGGCGGCGGGCGAAGTGGACGCCGATGAGGTTCGCGGCGGCCAGGAGCGCGACGGCGGCGGCCACGGGCGGGACCACGGGCCCGTCGAGGCCGAAGGCCGCGCGCAGGCCCGCCGAGCAGCCGGCGACGACCGCGGCGCAGGTGAGGAACCGCGAGGCCCAAAGGTCCGAGCGGCCGAACGGGGCCGGGCGGTTGGCGGTGATCCAGGCGGCGGCGCCGAGCACGAGGGCGATGGTGAGCATGAGGACCACGGCTTTGCCGAGGGAGCTGGCGGCCGCGAAGGACGCGCCGACCGCGGCGAGCGGCAGGAGCGCCCAGCTGGTGGCGCTGAGTCGGGCCCAGGCCCGGTAGAGGGCGAGGACGGCGAGGACCCCGGCGGTCCAGGTGCCGACGGTCTCGGGGCCGAAGTCGGCGCCTTCGGGCCGGTACAGGTAGTACCCGGCCAAGGTGGTGCACCACAGGGCGAGCGAGGCGAGGGCCGCGAAGGTCTCGGCGGTGGCCCACAGCCGGAACCGCTTGAACGCGAACGGGACGGCGAGCAGCAGGAGGGTCACGCCGCCGAGGATGGCGGCCCGGCCGCCGTCGCCGAGGTTGCGCCAGGCGACGGCGGTGAAGATGATGATCGCGGCGGCCACGAGGAGGCCGCCGAGGCTCAGGAGCACGGTCTGGACGGTCTTGGTGCCGACTTCGCCGCGGTCGCGTTTGGGGGCGTAGGGCGAGCCGGGCGGCATCGGGTAGGCGGGGGCCGCCGGTGCGCCGCCGGGCGGCGTGTTCGGCGGCTGGGGCGCTCCGTGCGGCGTCGCTGCGGGCGTCGGGTGCTGCGGTGCGGCTCCGGTGGGCGTCTGCGGCGAGGCGGGGGCCTGCGGCGTCTGCCGGCCCGCCGGGTGCGGTCCGGTCGGCGCGCCGGGCGCGAGCGGCGAGGTGCCTTGACCCGGTTGCGCGGCGGGTGCGGGCGGGGTGGCTTCGGCCGCGCCCTGCGTCTCGGGACCGGATTGCGAGACCGGTCGGCCCGGCACGGCCGGGGTCGTCGGGGCGGGTCCGGGCGCTTGCGGCCCGGGCGGGGTGTGCGCGGCCTGGGCCTCGGCCCGGTAGCGCGCGGCGACCTCGGCGAGGTCGCCGAGGACCCCGCGGCGCTCGGTCTCGACGGCGGCGCGGCTCTGGAGGGTCGCGGGCATCGCGGCCAGGACCGCGTCGAGTTCGCTGAGCCGCGACAGCAGCGGTTCGGGTCCGCGTCCGCACGAAGCGCATCGCTCGGCCGTGGAGGGGCGTCCGCAGCGTGGGCAGTTGTACGTTGTCATGTGCACAGTGTGGCGGGCCTGTCAAATGCTCGGTCGGGCAATTCGGACACATTTTGTGCATGTCGCACAACGGACCGCTCCTCCGGGTGAAGGATCCGACACCGAATTCTTCAGGATTCCTCTAAACGGACCACTGCCGGGCCGGTGCCTTCCCGCGCACCGGACGTGCGGCGTCGGGCCCGCCCGCGAACGTTCGGGCGATCGGCCTCGGGCCGCGACCGGTGCCGCGAGCGCCCGCAGCGATGGGAACGGGCCCCGCAGCGATGCTGCGGGGCCCGTTCCGTCGGGAGGAGGATAAGCGTTTCGCGCTAGGCGGACTCGTAGGCCTCGATGATCGTCCAGGCCTCGTCCTCCCACTGGGCGTAGTGGTCGGGGTACGCCGAGATCTGGACCGCCTGCGCGGCCTGGGCGATCGACATGCCCTCCCAGCCGCTCACCTTCGCGAGGGTGTTGTAGAACTTGCTCGCCGAGGTGCTCACGTCCATGAGCTCCTCGACCGAGCCCCAGCCCATCGAGGTGCGCTGCTGGAAGATGCCGACCGAGTCGTGGTCGGAGTAGGTCACCGAGGAGTCGGTGTATTCGAAGCTCTCCGGGACGGCCTCGGAGGCGGCGTTGTACATCTTCGCCTCCTGCATCGCGGTGGCGAGGGCGACGGCCCAGCCGCGCTCCTCGAAGCCCAGCTCCTTGCCGGTCTCGATGATGGTCACGGCGTTGGCGAGCTGCTCGGAGTCGAGTCCGGCGGTGCCCGAGTCGAGCACGACCGGCCCGGCCGGCTCCTTGGCGGGCTCGGGGGCCTCCTCGGCCTCCTCCGCTTCGGCGGCCTCCTCGGAGGTCGCCTCCTCCTCCGCGGCGGCCTCCTCGACCGCTTCCTCGGTCGTCTCCTCGGCCTCGGTCGACTCCTCGGGCTCCTGGGCCGCGGCGACCTGGGGGGCCGCCGGCTCGTCCTCGCCGGCGAGGGCCCACGCGGCGGTGGCGCCCGAGCCGGTGAGCACGGCGGCCGCGAGGGCGACGACCGCGATGCGGCGCGCCCGCTTCCCATTGGGGTGCTCGTCCTTGAATCCCGCGAGGGTGTTGCCCAGCCGCTGGGAGACCGCGGCGGCGGCGCTCCGGACCGAACCGGTCACGCCTTCGATGATCTTGGTGATCTGCACTCGGCAACCGTAGGGACCGAAACACGCGGGTCAAAGCCGCTCGTTACCACAGAATCCAAGGTCAGACGGGGGTTCCTCGTCAGTAGGTCAGCGCCGGGGCGTTTGCCCGGTACCGCCCCTATCGTCGGCGGCGCCCGAGCGCGTCACCGCTGCCGCCCGACCCCGTCGGGACACGGGACGAGCCCGGCCTCGTCCTTTCGGTTGAGTCCGGGCTCGTCGCAAAGATAAAGTGACGGTCGTCACTTTCACTCGTGATCGTGGGAGCCTTCCCGCGATCACCTATCCGCTGGTCACTCTATGAATCGACGGCCTCGCCGAGAGCGAGCGGCCTTCCGGACACCGCGGTCGAAATCCCCTCCCGGTCCAGGTACGGCGTCAGCCCGCCCAACCAGAACGGGAACCCCGCGCCCATGATCATCGCCAGGTCGACCTGCTTCGCCGAAGGCACCACGCCCTCGTCGAGCATGAACCGGACCTCCTCGGCCAGGCCCCGGAGCACCCGCTCCTTGACCTCCTCGGCCGACGACGCCTCGTCGCCCAACTTCACCAGCGACTTCGCCGCCTCCGTCAGCCGCCCCTTGCCCTTCGCCTCCGCGTCGAACACCGGGAAGTCCGCCTCGGCCAGCAGCCGCAGGTTCTCCGACAGCGGGAACCGCGGCCCCAGGTCCTCGTTCAAGTGCTGGCACAAGTGCCACGACACCTGGAGGCCCACCAGCTCCAGCAGCGCGAACGGCCGCATCGGCAGCCCCAGCTCGTCCAGCGCCACATCGGCCACCTCGACCGGCGTGCCCGCGTCCACCGCACCGGTGACCTCCGCGAGCATCCGGCCCAGCAGCCGGTTCACGATGAACGCCGGACGGTCGGCCGAACCCACCGCGGTCTTCTTCAGCTTCTTCGCCACCGCGTACGCCGTCGACAGCGTCGCGGCGTCGGTCGACTCGGTCGCGATGACCTCCACCAGCGGCATGACCGCCACCGGGTTGAAGAAGTGCATCCCCACCAGCCGCTCGGGGTGCGCCAGACCCGACGCCATCGCCGTGATCGACAGCCCCGAGGTGTTCGTGACCAGCAGGCACTCCTCCGGGACGAGCGACTCGACCTCGGCGAACACCGCCTGCTTGACCTTCAGCTCCTCGAAGACCGCCTCGATCACCAGATCGCAGTCGCCGTACACCGACTTGTCCGCGCTCGCCGACACCAGCGAACGCAGCTTCGCGGCCTTCAGCTTCGAGGCCCGGCCCTTCGCCTCCAGCTTGTCGATCTCGGCCCGCACGTAAGCCAGGCCCTTCTGCGCCCGGTCCTCGTCCAGGTCGGTCATGACCACCGGCACCTCGAGGCGCCGCGCGAACATGAGCGCGATCTGCCCGGCCATGAGCCCGGCCCCGACCACGCCGACCTTGCCGATCTCCTTCGCCAGCCCCGGGCTCGGCGCGCCCTCTGGACGCTTCCCGAGCGCGCGCACCAGGTTGAACGCGTAGATGCTCGCCTGGAACTGCGGCCCGACCTCCAGATCCGCCAGCGCCTCGTCCTCGGCCAGCGAGCCCTCCTCGAAGGAGGCCGTGCGCGCCAGCTCCAGCAGGTCCACCGCCCGCACCGCCGCCGCCGAGGCGTTGTGGACCTTCTCGTCCACGAGCTTGCGAACCCCGGCCACGACCTGCGGCCACGACTCGCGGTCGATCGCCGCGCGCTCCACCGCCAGCTCACCGGAGGCGACCTTGACCGCCCACTCCAGCGACTCCTCCAGGAAGTCCGCGGCCTCGAACTGCGCGTCGGCGATGCCCAGCGGCACCAGGTCGGTCCCGCGCAGCATCTTGTTCTGGTTCAGCGGGTTGCCGACGATGACCTGCGCGGCCTTCTCGACCCCGATGAGGTTCGGCAGGATCTGCGAGCCGCCCCAACCGGGGATGAGCCCGATCGAGACCTCCGGCAGGCCCAGCCCGACCGCGCTGGCGCTCACCGTCCGGTAGTGGCAGTGCAGCGCCAGCTCGAAGCCGCCGCCGAGCGCGGTGCCGTTGACGAACGCGAACGTGGGGACCGCGGAGTCCTTGAGCCGCTTGTAGACCGCGTGCCCGGCCTGGGCGAGCGCCAGGCCCTGCTCGCGCGATTCCAGCAGCGGCATGAGCTTGATGTCGGCGCCGGCCAGGAAGATGAACGGCTTCCCGGTGACGGCGATGAGCTTGAGGTCCTCGGCGGCCTCGACCTCGTCGAGGGCGCGCCACAGGTTCTTGAGCCCGCCGGGCCCGAAGGAGCTGGGCTTGGTGTGGTCGAAGCCGTTGTCGAGCGTGATGATCGCGGCCCTGCCGCCGAGCCCGCGGGGCTCCAGGTAGCGGACGTGGGCCTCGGTGACGACCTCTTCGTCGAAATCGGGAAGATCGAGCGGCGTCGCGTACATTACTTGGCCCCCTTGAAGTTCGGGTTCTCCCAGATGACGGTGCCGCCCTGGCCGAGGCCGACGCACATGGTGGTGACGCCGTAGCGCACCTCGGGGTGCTCGGCGAACTCGCGGGCGAGCTGGGTCATCAACCGCACCCCCGAGGACGCGAGCGGGTGGCCCATGGCGATCGCCCCGCCCCACGGGTTGACCCGCGGGTCGTCGTCGGCGATCTTGAAGTGGTCGAGGAAGGCCAGCACCTGCACCGCGAAGGCCTCGTTGATCTCGAACAGGCCGATGTCGTCGATGGTGAGCCCGGCGCGGGCCAGGGCCTTCTCGGTGGCCGGGATGGGCCCGACGCCCATGGTCTCGGGATCGACGCCGGAGAACGCGAAGCCGACCATCCTCATGGCGACCGGCAGCCCCAGTTCGGCGGCGGTCTCGGCGTCGGCCAGCAGGCACGCGGTGGCGCCGTCGGTCAGCGGCGCGGCGGTGCCGGCGGTGACGCGCCCGTGCGGGCGGAACGGGGTCCGCAGGTTCGCGAGGCCCTCGAGGGTGGTGCCGGGCCGGGGCAGCTCGTCGGCGGTTGCGACGGTCCAGCCCTCGTCGGAGCGGGCGGCCATCGTGGTGATGTCCTCGGTGAGGCGCTCGACGGCGGCGGCGTAGCGCTGCTGGGTGCCCACGGCGTAGGCGTCGGCGCGCTCCTTGGTGATCGACGGGAACAGGTCGTGCAGGTTCTCGGCGGTGTTGCCCATGTTGAGCGCTTCGGGGTCGACCAGCTTCTCCGCGATGATGCGCGGGTTGGGGTCGACGCCTTCTCCCATGGGGTGGTTCGACATCGACTCGACGCCCCCGGCGATGGCGATGTCGTACTGGCGCGAGGCGATCGCGGCGGACACGTTGGTCACGGCCGTCATCGCCCCCGCGCACATGCGGTCGATGGAGTAGCCCGGGACGGTTCGCGGGAGCCCGGCCAGGAGCGCGGCGGTGCGGCCGAGCGTGAGGCCCTGGTCGCCGATCTGCGTGGTGGCCGCCAGTGCCACCTCGTCGACCCGCTCAGGCGGCAGCCCCGGGTTGCGGCGCAGCAGCGTCCTGATGCAGCGGATGATCAAGTCGTCAGCGCGGGTCTCCTCGAAGAGTTTCCCCGCCTTGCCGAACGGGGTCCGTACCCCGTCGACGAAGACGACATCGCGGATGGTGTCGTTCACGCCAGCCCCTCCTTTGGGTATGCAACGTCACAGCCTATGTTACCCGCAAGTAAGTTCATTGTCGCGGCCCCACCCAGCCTAGGGCCCGGCGCGCCGCAAGAGGTGCGTTCTCGCAGGTGGCGCCCATCGAATGTGCGTGTAGCGGCGCGTGCCTACGCTGGGGCCATGAGCATCCCGCCCCCGCCCCACGCCGCCCCGCCGCCCGGTCCTCCGCAGCAGCCCTACGGCGGCCCGCCCCCTTATGGGGCGCCGCCGTACGGAGCCCCGCCCGGGGCCTACCCGAATCCGTACGGCCACCCGCCGGTCATGCCGCAGCCGCCGCGCCGCAACGGGGCGGTGGTCGCCGTCGTGGCGGTCGTCGCGGTCGCCCTCCTCGCCCTCGCCGGCGGCGCGTACTTCGTGCTCTCCGATGACGACGCCGAGCCGCCGACCTCCCAGGCGAGCGAGGCGACCTCCGAACCGGCCGAGGCCGAGGCCAACCCGCTGGCCCACCCGGACGCGCGGGACCTCACCGCCGACGCCGGACCGTTCGAGTCGACCGAGGGCTACGTGACCTTCACCGACGAGGAGGACGTGTGGGTGCCCGAGTTCGACGGGGGCTGGACCCGCACGGCCCAGGCCGACCTGAAGGGCGCCAGAGTCAGCTTCGACTACGTCCGGGACGGGTCGTACCTGGCCGGGGCCTCCTGCTACACGGCCTCGGACCGCGGCATCGCGATCGAGGACTTCACCGACGACCGCGCCGTGTTCGACGCGGTCGAGGGCTCCCTGCGCGAGACCCGCGGGCCCGGCGCGGAGTTCGCGTCCGTCGAGGACCCCGAGTTCTCGCACTACCTGATCGACGGGCGGGCCGCGACGGTCGGCGAGGTCCGGTTCGAGTGGACCGCCTCGACCGATCCGGAGACCGGCGAGCGACAAGAGGTCATGTGGAGCGAGCACTGGGGCTACCTCGCGATCGAGCGCGGCGAGGACGAGCCCGCGATCTGCTCCTACGGCGAATGGCTCGACGGCGTCATCAGCGAGCCGAACCACGCCCGCGACGCCGTGGAATGGCTCCTGGAAGCCCGCGTCCGCGCCTGACCTCCGCGAAGCGTGTCGAGGCCTTCGACCTCGCCGCGGCCGACATGATTCCGCGAGTGACCGCCGAACGGGACCGAATCGGGCGCCCGATCTCCATGGAGGACGCCCAGATGGCGGCCATCTGCCTTTCCCGCAGGGCCATGCTCGCCACCCGGAACACCAAGGACTTCGACGGGCTCGGCATCACCCTGATCAACCCCTGGGAGCACTGACCGGAACCCCCGGCGGAGACCGACGAGGGCAACGGCTCCGCGCCGCTGCCCTTTCGCGTCGGCTCAGTTCTCGAGCGCTCCGGCGAGGCCCGCGGCGAGCAGGTCGATCTGCCATTCGCGCGCGCCGCCCTCGGCGAGCACCGTGCGCACGTGCTGCTCCGAGACCTTCTTCGGCGGCTCCCAGGCCAGGCCCCGCACCAGCGCCGGACTGATGAGGTTCTCGGCCGGGAGCCGGTGCTTCTCGGCGATCTCGGCGACCACCTCTCGCGCGGCGGCGAGCCGCTCGGCCGCGACCGGGTCGCGGTCGGCCCAGCGGTGCGTCGCGGGCGGGCCGTCCTGCGGCGGCGTCGTCGAAGGCAGGTCCTCGTTCGGCACCGTGCGGGCCTCGGCCAGCGCCGCCAGCCACAGCCGCGCGTTCGCCCTCCCGCCCCTGCGCCGGAACCCCGGCAGGCTCATCAGCTCGGCGAAGTCGGTCGGGTCGGCGGTGGCCGACTCCACGATCGCCGCGTCCGGCAGCACCTTCCCGGGGGCGCGGTCGAGCTTGCGGGCCAAGGCGTCCCGGGCCTCCCACACCGCGCGGACCCGGCCGAGCGCCCGGGCGCCGCGGACCTTGTGGATGCCGCTGGTGCGCCGCCACGGCTCCTTGCGGGGCTTGGGCGGCCCGGCGGTGCGCACGTGCTCGAACTCGGCCTCGGCCCAGGCGGACTTGCCCTGCTCGGCGAGTTCGGCGACGAGCTCGTCGCGCAGTTCGATGAGGAGCTCGACGTCGAGCGCGGCGTACGCGAGCCAGTCGTGGGGGAGCGGGCGCGAGGACCAGTCGGCCGCCGAATGCTGCTTCTCCAGCCGGAAGCCCAGGAGCTGCTCGGTGATCGAGGCGAGGCCGACCTTCTCGAAGTCGCACAGGCGCGCGGCCAGCTCGGTGTCGAACAGCTTCGCCGGATGCAGGTCGAGCTCCTCGAGGCACGGGAGGTCCTGGCTGGCGGCGTGGAGGATCCACTCGGGACCGGACAGGACGCGGCGGAGGGGATCGAGGTCGTCGATCGGGATGGGGTCGACCAGGACCGAGCCGGCGCCCGCCCGGCGCAGCTGGATGAGATACGCCCGACCCGAATAGCGGAAGCCCGAGGCGCGCTCGGTGTCCACGGCGATGGGCCCGGACCCGGCTTCGAGGCGCTCGGCGGCCTCGGCCAGCTCCGCGGAGGTCTGGATGAGCGGGGGCATCCCTTCGCGCGGCTCGGTGAGGAGTTCGGCTTCGGGTTCGGGTTGGGGATCGGTCACCTGTTCACCGTACGGCCAGGTAACCTGCGCGCGCTACTGCCCCGCCGCACAGGAGACCGTTTTACACCCGATAGTGGCAAAATCAGCTAATTTATCCTCCCTAGTGGACGACCCGTTTCGGTGCTGCCAGCCACAGTGCCCCGACCACCGCGGCGCCCATTACGCAAGCGACGCCGCCGCGCCCTCCCACTCGGCCCCACTCGACCCGCCACTCCAAGCCGCGACACTTCGCGTGCGCGCACGAGTGCGGGCCACATCGCACTCGTCGCTGCGGGCGGGCGCCCCGGCGGCGTGGAAGGATGGCCACGTGTCGAACGCAGCAGCTTCTCCGATCGAGTCCCCGTTCCTCGCGGCCTGCCGCGGCGAGCAGCCGAGCCGCACCCCCGTCTGGTTCATGCGCCAGGCCGGACGCTCGCTCCCCGAGTACAAGACGGCCCGCGGCACCACCACCATGCTGGAGGCCTGCCGCACCCCCGAACTGGTCTGCGAGATCACCATGCAGCCGGTGCGCCGCTACGGCGTCGACGCGGCCATCTTCTTCTCCGACATCGTCGTCCCGCTCGCCGCCGTCGGCGTGGACGTCGAGATCGTCCCCGGCACCGGCCCCGTCGTCGCCGAGCCCTTCCGCACCGAGGACGACCTCAAGCGCCTGCGCAACCTCGACCCCTGCGACGTCGGCTACATCACCGAAGCGATCGGCCTACTCGTCAAGGAACTCGGCGACACCCCGCTCATCGGCTTCGCCGGCGCCCCGTTCACCCTCGCCTCCTACCTCATCGAAGGCGGCCCCTCCCGCGACCACGCCAAGACCAAGGCGCTCATGCACTCCGCGCCCGAGCTCTGGCACGGCATCGCCTCGCGCCTGGCCGCCATCTGCGGCGAGTTCCTGCGCGTCCAGGTCGAGGCCGGCGCCCGCGCCGTGCAGCTCTTCGACTCCTGGGCCGGGGCGCTCTCGGAGGCCGACTACCGCCGCTTCGCCCTGCCGCACTCCACGGCCGCGCTGGCCGGGGTCGCGCAGTCGGTGCCGCGCATCCACTTCGGCGTCGGCACCGCGCACCTCCTCGAGGCGATGGCCGAGACCGGCGCCGAGATCAGCGGCGTCGACTTCCGCATCCCGCTCGAGCAGGCCGCGGAGCGGCTGCCCGACAAGGTCCTCCAAGGCAACCTCGACCCCGCGCTGATCCTCGCCGACGACGCCGCGCTCCTCGCCGCGACCGACGCCGTGCTCGAATCCGGCCGCGGCGCCAAGGGCCACATCTTCAACCTCGGCCACGGCGTGCTCCCCGACTCCGACCCCGAGAAGCTCAAGCTCGTCGTCGACCGCGTGCACGAGGTCTCGGCGCGATGAGCCCGATGACCCCCGCCCGCGTCACGGGCACCCCGGGCCGGACGCGGGTCCTCGTCGTCGGCGGCGGCATCACCGGCATGGCCGCCGCCCACCGCCTGCGCGCCCGCCTCGGCCCCGACGCCGAGATCATCGTGGCCGAGCAGTCCGCGCGCCTGGGCGGCAAGATCCACACCGTCGACTTCGCCGGGCGCCCGGTCGAGACCGGCGCCGAGTCGCTCCTGGCCGCCCGGCCCGAGGCCGTCGACCTCGCCCGCGAGGTCGGCCTCGGCGACGCCCTCGTCTACCCCTCGGCGCTCAAGCCCGCGTTGAGCATCGGCGGCGAACTCGTCGACTTCCCCGCCGGGCACATGATGGGCATCCCCGGCGACCCCGCCGACGTGGCCGCCGTCGCCGACGCCAAGGAGCGCCCCGACGACGGGCGCCCGATCCTGGAGCCCGGCGCCGACATGTCCGTCGGCGCCCTGGTGCGCTCGCGCCTCGGCGACGAGGTCCTCGACCGGCTCGTCGCCCCGATGCTCGGCGGCGTCTACGCCGGCGACGTCGACCGCCTCTCCGTGCGCGCGGTCATGCCGCAGCTCGCCGCCGCGCTCGAACGCCATGCGCGCCTGACCGAAGCGGTGGCCGAGATCAAGCGGCCCGCGCCCGCCTCCGGCGACGATGCTCCCCAGGCGGGTGCTCCCCGCGGCAAGCCCGTGTTCGCCACCGTCGACGGCGGCCTCAACCGGCTCGTCACCGCCACCTCCGCGGCCGCGCGCGCCGAGATCCGCCTCGGCATGACCGTCCGTGAGCTGCGCCAGACCCCCTACGGCTGGGAGGTCATCGCCGGGCCCGTCCCCGACCCGATCAAGATCACCGCCGACGCGGTGCTGCTCGCCGTGCCCGCCAAGCCCGCGGCCCAGCTGCTCCGCGACGTGGAACCGCAGACGGCCGCCGCGCTCTCCGGGGTCGCCTACGCCTCGGTCGCCTTGGCCGCCTTCGCGTTCGACCAGATCGAGCTGCCCGAGCGCTCCGGGTTCCTCACCCCCGCCTCCGAAGGCAAGACCGTCAAGGCCGCCACCTTCGCCTCCCAGAAGTGGCCGCACCTGGGGCGCCGCCGCCAGATCGTGCGCGTGTCCATGGGCCGCCTCGGCGAGGAGGCCCTGCTGCAATACGACGACGCCACGCTCGCCAAGACCGCCCTGCGCGAACTCGGCGAGCACCTCGGGCACCGCCTGCCCGAACCGGTCGAGCAGCGCATCGACCGCTGGGGCGGGTCCCTGCCGCAGTACAGCCCCGGGCACCCGGCCCGCATCGCCGCCGCCCGCGAGGCCCTGGCCTTCCACCGCGGCATCGCGATCGCCGGAGCCGCCGTCGACGGGGTCGGCATCGCCGCCTGCGTCGCCTCCGGCCGGAAGGCCGCCGACGAGATCGCCGACCGGCTCGCCCGATAGCGCACCGAATATTTCAACCCCGACTCGAGACAGAAGGGCCGCAACGTGACCGAGCAGCCGACCTCTGAACGGCAATCCAACAACCCGAACGCCCAGCGCATCCGGGAGCTCAACGAGACCATCCGCTACACCCTGTGGTCGGTGTTCCGCGTCGAGGAGCCCATGCCCTCGATCCGCCAGGACCTCGCCGGCGACTCCGAGTCGTTCTTCGAGAAGCACTGCGGCGACCTCGGCGTGACCGTGCGCGGCACCTACGACCTCACCGGGCTGCGCGCCGACGCCGACCTCATGGTGTGGTGGCACGCCGAGTCCTCCGACCACCTCCAGAAGGCCTACGCCGACTTCCGCCGCTCCGCGCTCGGGCGCCACCTCGCCCCGGTCTGGTCCAACATGGCCCTGCACCGGCCCGCCGAGTTCAACCGCAGCCACCTCCCGGCGTTCCTCACCGAGGACCCGAAGGGCTACGTCTCGGTCTACCCGTTCGTGCGCTCCTACGACTGGTACCTGCTGCCCGACGACGAGCGCCGCGACATGCTCCGCGAGCACGGCCAGATGGCCCGCGACTACCCGGACGTGCGCGCCAACACCGTCCCGTCCTTCGCGCTGGGCGACTACGAGTGGATCCTCGCCTTCGAGGCCGACGAGCTGCACCGCATCGTCGACCTCATGCGCGAACTGCGCGCCTCCAGGGCCCGCCTCCACGTGCGCGAGGAGATCCCGTTCTACACCGGCAGGCGCCGCACCATCACCGACATCATCAACGACCTGCCGTAATGGGTTCCTCCGCCTGGATCTCGGTCTTGGCGCTGGTCGCGGCGGTCGCCTTGACCGCCGAGGGCGTGCGGCAGCTTCGCCGCCGGTGGGTCCTGGTCAAGGTCGAGGGCGTCTCGATGGAGCCGGCCCTGCGCGACGGGGCCGAGGTGCTCGCCAAGCGCACCCGGCGCGTGGCCGTGGGCGACGTGGTGGTCGTGGCCGCGCCCGATCCGGACCTGGGCTGGGCCGAGGAGCGGGCGCTTCGCGCCCCGTGGTGGGTCAAGCGGATCGCCGCCGGACCGGGTGAGCCCATGCCCGGCTCCGGCGGGGCGGTCCCGCCCGACCACTACTTCCTGCTCGGCGACAACCCCGCCGGCGAGGACTCGCGCCGCCACGGCCCCTGCCCGGCCGCGCTCGTCCTCGGCGTGATGGTTCGTGAGTTCTAGTCGCATTCCGGCGATGTCGGACCTCCGCGCTATATTTGCGCCAGGGGTCCCTTAAGGGGATATATCGGGAATATCAGGACTTGATCCGTTTCATGTTCTCGACTGCGCCTTGAAAACCAAGGGCATCCTAAGTTCCGGGCGCTTGATCCCAGTATTCAGGACGTGGCAGACTTGTTCCATGCCAGCGCTACGTTCACGCACTTCCACCCATGGCCGCCAGATGGCCGGCGCACGCGCGCTGTGGCGCGCCACCGGCATGACCGACTCCGACTTCGGCAAGCCGATCGTGGCCATCGCCAACTCCTACACCCAGTTCGTGCCCGGACACGTGCACCTCAAGAACATGGGCGACATCGTCGCCGAGGCCATCAGCGAGGCCGGGGGCGTCTCCAAGGAGTTCCACACCATCGCCGTCGACGACGGCATCGCCATGGGCCACGGCGGGATGCTCTACTCGCTGCCCAGCCGCGAGATCATCGCCGACTCCGTCGAGTACATGGTCAACGCCCACTGCGCCGACGCCCTGGTGTGCATCTCCAACTGCGACAAGATCACCCCCGGGATGCTCATGGCCGCCCTGCGGCTGAACATCCCGGTCGTCTTCGTCTCCGGCGGGCCCATGGAGGCCGGCAAGACCGTCGACAAGGACGGGATCGTCACCCAGAAGCTCGACCTCATCGACCCGATGATCGCCGCCGCGAACGACGACGTCTCGGACGCGCAGCTGCTCAAGATGGAAGAGGCCGCGTGCCCGACCTGCGGGTCGTGTTCGGGCATGTTCACCGCCAACTCGATGAACTGCCTCACCGAGGCCATGGGCCTGTCCCTGCCCGGCAACGGCTCCACCCTCGCCACCCACGCCGCCCGCCGCGAGCTGTTCTCCGAGGCCGGGCGCGTCGTGATGGACCTGGCGAAGCGCTACTACGAGCACGACGACGAGTCGGCCCTGCCGCGCAACATCGCCACCCGAGGGGCCTTCGAGAACGCCATGGCGCTCGACGTGGCCATGGGCGGCTCCACGAACACGATCCTGCACCTGCTGGCCGCCGCCCGCGAGGCCGAGCTCGACTTCAACGTCGCCGACATCGACGCGATCTCGCGCCGCGTGCCGTGCCTGTCGAAGGTCGCCCCGAACTCGCCGAAGTACCACATGGAGGACGTCCACCGCGCCGGCGGCATCCCCGCGATCCTCGGCGAGCTGTACCGCGGCGGCCTGCTCGACGACGCCGTGAGCACCATCCACTCGCCGTCGATGGCCGAGTGGCTCGGCAAGTGGGACATCCGCGCCGAGCGGCCCGCCCCCGAGGCGATCGAGCTGTACCACGCCGCGCCCGGCAACGTCCGCACCACCGAGGCGTTCTCCACCGCGAACCGGTGGGCGAGCCTCGACACCGACGCCGAGGACGGCTGCATCCGCTCGGTCGAGCACGCCTACACCAAGGACGGCGGCCTGGCGGTCCTATTCGGCAACCTCGCCGTGGACGGCTGCGTCGTCAAGGTCGCGGGCGTGCCCGAGGAGAACTGGACCTTCACCGGCCCCGCGCGCGTCTTCGAGTCCCAGGACGACGCGGTGCAGGGCATCCTCGACAAGTCCGTGAAGGAAGGCGAGGTCGTCGTCATCCGCTACGAGGGCCCCAAGGGCGGCCCCGGGATGCAGGAGATGCTCTACCCGACCTCGTTCCTCAAGGGCCGCGGCCTGGGCCGCAAGTGCGCGCTCATCACCGACGGGCGCTTCTCCGGCGGCACCTCCGGTCTCTCGATCGGCCACGTCAGCCCCGAAGCGGCCGGCGAGGGCCTCATCGCCCTGGTCGAGGACGGCGACCTCATCGAGATCGACATCCCGGCCCGGCGCCTCGAACTGCGGGTCGAGGACGCCGTGCTCGCCGAACGCCGTGTGGCCCAGGAGAAGCGCGAGCAGCCGTTCACCCCGGTGAACCGCGACCGCGTGGTCTCCAGAGCGCTCCAGGCCTACGCCGCCATGGCGACCCCGGCCAGCGACGGCGCCGTCCGCAAGGTCGGTTAGCGCCGACCGCATCGTTGCCGAACGGCGGGGTCCCCCTCACGGACCCCGCCGTTTGCGTCCCCCGGGCAGAATGGGGACGCCCACCCGCCCCCGACGACCCCCGGAGCAGTGCCATGACCCGTGTGACCAACTGGTGGAGCGGTGACTACGACCAGAACCGCGCGATCAACGACCTCGACGAGGAGCTCGCGGCCGAGCGCGCCGCGCGCCACCAGCAGAACCGCCGCCTCCAGGAGACCCGCAGCCAGCTCGACAAGAGCCTCAAGAAGGTCGACTCCAAGCTCAGCGGCGTGTCCGAGCGCATCGACACGGTCCTCAACTGGACCGAACTGCGCTTCCAGCTCCTCGAGTTCGACGAGTACCAGGCGCGCAAGGACATCCGCAAGACCTTCCGGGCCCTCGCCGAGAACCGCCCGGCCCTGCCGCCCGAGTTCGAGGACGTGCCCGGCTACTGGCTGCCGCCCGCGGCCGCCGCGGTCCTGCCGCTGATCCTGCGCGAGCGCTCGACCATCGCCACCTCGCACTCGTTGCCGTTCGCCGACCTCAAGTCCGGGTTCGAGGCCGCCCGCGAGCGCGACGGGGTCCGTGCCGAGCTGTTCAACCTCGCCGTCGGCCGCAGCTTCGACCAGCCCGCGCTCATCGACGCCGCCGTCCTGCGCCTGCTCGGCGAGCCGACGGACCTGGGTTTCGCGAGCCGGAGGCACCCCGAGTACGACACCGCCGAGCCCCAGGTCGCCGCGAGCTGGCGCACCCTGTGGGAGCAGACCGTCCTCGGCGAGTTCGGGCCCGGCGCCGTCGAGCAGCTCCGGACCGTTCTGCGCGAGCGCTTCGACCCCGACGCGGTCGACGCGACCGAACTGGAGGCCTGGGACCTCGCCATCGCGACCTTCGGCGCCGAGGACGGCAAGTGGCCCTCCAAGGCCGAGGCCTACGAACCCCTCGCCGCCCACCTCGCCGAGGGGGAGGAGACCGTGGCCGGCGGTGTTCTTCCCGGCGGCATCACCTCCGACGGTCTTGCGTCCGGCGGTCTTACCTCCGGCGGCACCGCTCTCGAGACCACTGCCCTTGACACCTCAGTCCTCGACACCACCACCCTCGACACCACCGCCTTCGAGAACACCGCCCCCGCCCGCGACGACCGGGCCTGGCACCGCTACCTCCAGGAGCTCATCGAGGAGCCCAGCCCCGCCGAACTCCCGCTCGTGCGGGAGATGGAGGCCCTCGAACTCGCCGACGCCGACGCGAGCAGCCGCCCCACCTGGAGCGGGTCGGCCGGCACCGTCGCCTCGCTGCTGCGCCGCGACCTGTTCGACCCCGAAGGCCCCCTCGCCCTGCGCCGCTTCGCCCTCGACCTGGCCGGGCCGCTGCTGCGCTCGCGCCTCCAGGAGCCCGAGCCGCCCGCGCCCCCCGCCGTCGTCCTCGTCAAGCGCCGCTCCCTCACCGTCGAGGTCACCGCCAAGGGCCACGACAAGAAGCAGGCCGCCGCCGTCGAGTCCCGCATCGCCCAGGCCGGTCAGGCCGCGCCGTCCAAGGCCGGCCCCGGCGGCGTCGCCGCCGTCCTGCTCGCGCTCGCCGCGATCATGGTCTTCACCGGCCAGTGGTTCGTCGCGATCCTGTTCGCCCTCGCCACCCTGGTCCCGTACTGGTGGTTCCGCGGCCAGGTCGCCGACCACGCCAAGGACCTGAGCCGACGCGAGGACCAGCTCGCCGACCTGCGCGCCGCCCTCGCCAAGGCCCGCGAGGAGGCCGCCGCGCAGGACGTGCGCATCACCGAGCGCCGCACCGCCGACGTGCGGGCCCGCGAGATCCTCCTGGAGGCCCTCCCCGCCGTCGAGAACTGACCCGAATCGGACTTCTTGTCCGACACCCCGAGGGCCCGGTACGGAAACCCGACACCATGCGGCATCCTGTAAAGCACGAGCCTTCCTACGATTGGGCCAGTGGATGACGCCAACCCCCCGCCGCGTCCGGCAGTCGCTGTCGTGGATCGCGACCGCCGCAGTCTGGTTCTCCGTGCTCACCGCGGCCCTCGTCGTCGGCGCCAGGCCCGCGCCGGGGCTCATCGACCAGGACACCGCGGCCGCCCTCGGCGGCGTCGGCACCGCCTGCGCCGGGCTGCTCATGTGGCGCGCCGCCGGCCGCATCGCACCCGGTCGCCGCGTCACCTACCAGCTCCTCGCCGCCGGCATCCAGACCACCGGCGCGACCGTGGCCGCCGCCTGCTGGCTGCCCGGCGGCGCCGCCGACCTCGTCGCCGGCGCGGGCTTCTCGGCCGCCATCGTGCTGTGGGCCCTCGCGCTGCTGCGCCTGCCCGACAACGGCTGGGCGCCCCAGGCGGTGCAGCGCCGCCTCGTCGACGGCACCTTCGTGGGCCTGTGCATCCTCTTCACCTTCTGGCTCCTGGTCGGCCGGCCCCTGTTCGAACTCCACCGCAGCCGCCTCGCCGACGGCGACCTCGCCATCGTCATCCCCGGCATGATGGGCGCCATCATGCTCGGCGTCGGCCTCACCACCACCTTCCGCATCCGCCGCTGGCGCCGCCGCCACGCCTTCGCCTACATCGCGGTCTTCGCCGTCCACTTCACCGGCATGTCCATGTACGCCGCCTGGCAGTGGGACCGCCCCGAGGAGCGGGTCCTGTGGTGGTCGGTCGCCTGGGTCGCCACCTGCGCGGCCCTGCTCGGGGTCACCTACCTCGCCCGCAACCAGAAGCCCGCGGTGGACGACAAGCCCAGCTACCCGGGGGTCCACTACGGGGTCATGGCCGGCTCCGGCGGCCTCGCAGCCGCGGCCGTCCTCGTGAACGGCGCCCGTGAGGGAGCCCTCCCACTCGACGCCGCCCTCCTCGGCCTCGCCGCCGCCGGAGCCCTCGGCGCCCGGCTCGTCCTCACCTACTTCGACGTCCGCCGCGTCACCGGCGAGGCCGGCGCCCGCCAGCGCCGGCTCTCGGCGATCGTCGGCGTCGCCTCCGACACCGTCCTCGTGCTCGACCCCGACCCCGACTCCCGCTTCACCGTCACCTGGCGTCCCGAGGACTCCGCCTGGAGCCCGGCGACCGAGACCGGACGCTGCGTCGGCGCCTCCTTCCTCGACCTCGTCCACATCGACGACCGCCGCGGCGCCGAGGAGGACCTGCGCTCGCTCCTCGACGGCTACGGCCAATCCAGCCAGAGCGGCCACGTCACCCTCAACGTGCGCATCCGCGACGCGAACCGCCGCTGGCGCCACACCGAGGCGGTCGTCAGCGACCTCCGCGGCAAGCCCCAGGTGCGCGGGCTCGTCGCCCGCATCCAGGACATCGGCGCGCGCCGCAGCCTCGAATCCGAGCTCGCCCGCATGGCCTACACCGACCCGCTCACCGGTCTGGCGAACCGCCGGGCGCTCCTCCAGAGCCTTGAGGACGGCGTCGCCGCCGAGGAGCACCGCACCGCGCTGCTGCTGCTCGACCTCGACGGCTTCAAGAACGTCAACGACACCCGCGGCCACGACTTCGGCGACGAGCTGCTCGTCGAGGTCTCCCGGCGCATCAAGGAGCTGCTGCGCCCCACCGACGTCGGCGCCCGCCTGGGCGGGGACGAGTTCGCGATCCTGCTGCGCGCCAGCCGCGCCGAGGCCGTAGCGACCGCGAAATCCCTCGTCGAGCGCCTCGCCGAACCGCACGAGTTCCACGACGAGTCCACCGTGTTCACCACCGGCTCGGTCGGCATCGCCACCGCCGCCGACGGGCTCGACGACCCCGAGGTCCTCCTGCGCAACGCCGACCTCGCCCTGCGCGCAGCGAAGCAGGCCGGGAAGAACCGCTACGCGTCCTACGACGCCGAGTTCGACCGCCTGGTGCGCCGCAAGAACGAGCTGACCCACGAGCTGCGCGGGGCCATCGCCCGCGACGAGCTGCGCCTGGTCTACCAGCCGGTGTTCTCCGTCGCCGACCGCACCATCGTCGGCGCCGAGGCCCTCATGCGCTGGAACCACCCGCGCCTGGGGAACGTGAGCCCCGGCGAGTTCATCCCCGCCGCGACCGAGTCGGGCCTGACCCAGGACCTCGCGGTGTGGACGGTCACCCGCGCGGCCGACCAGCTCGCGGCCTGGCACTCGGCCGGCATCAAGGCCTGGATCTCGGTGAACGTCTCGGTCAAGGAGCTCCACACCCACCTGTTCGCGACCGAGGTCAACACCGCGCTCATCTCCGCGGGCGTCCCGGCCCGGCGCCTGGTGCTCGAAGTCACCGAGCACGACTTCTCCCACCAGATGAACACCCTCATCGCCCAGCTCGGGGCCCTGCGGGGCGCCGGGGTGCGGATCGCCTTGGACGACTTCGGGTCCGGGTACTCCTCGCTCGGCCAGCTCGACCGGCTCCCGGTCGACATCCTCAAGATCGACCGCGACCTCATCGCCAAGGACGACGGCGGCGTCGGGCCCCTCGCCGCGGTCACCGTCGAACTCGGTCGCCTGCTCGGCATGGAGGTCATCGCCGAGGGCGTCGAGACCGACACCCAGCTCCAGGCCATGATCGCCGCCCAGGCCCCGCTCGTGCAGGGCTACCTGCTCGCCAAGCCGATGGAGCCGGACGACCTGACACGGTGGCTCACCGAGGAGCCGCTGGCGCTGCCGCCGGCCCCGCGCGACACGCCCGACGACGTCCCGGAGTCTGAGAAAAGTTGACTCACGGGCCGGAATCGTGCATCCTGGGGAGCGTGCTGAATGAGAAGCGGGCGCTCCACGGACGTGGAGGTGAGCCGCAGAACTACGACCTGACTGCGACCGAGGCTCCCGCCCGGCCGCTCATCGTAGTACTTACCTAGCGCACCGTCGTTCTCTGACGGTGCGCTCGCCCCGTGCGTCTTTGCACGCGGGCGATTTTTTCTGCCCGGAGAGCGACGCCATACCTCGAAACAGCCGATCAATCCCTATTGGATGAAGGACATGAGCACACCAGTGAAGGCACCGAAGCCAGGGCCGCAGGCTGTCAAGGCTCAGCCCGCCAGGCCGAAGGCACCCAGGCCGGCCCCCCCGCTCGGCGCGCCCGCCGCCGCGCCCGTCCTCACCGGAGCGCAGGCCGTCGTCCGCGCGCTCGAAGAGCTCGACGTCGAGGCCGTCTTCGGCATCCCGGGCGGCGCGATCCTCCCGGCCTACGACCCGCTCCTGGACTCCGAGCAGGTCCGCCACATCCTCGTCCGCCACGAGCAGGGCGCCGGCCACGCCGCCCAGGGCTACGCCCTCGCCACCGGCAAGGTCGGCGTGTGCATGGCCACCTCCGGCCCCGGCGCGACCAACCTGGTGACGCCCCTGGCCGACGCCCACATGGACTCGGTCCCGATCGTGGCCATCACCGGCCAGGTCGCCTCGGCGGCGATCGGCACGGACGCCTTCCAGGAAGCCGACATCTGCGGCATCACCATGCCGATCACCAAGCACTCCTACCTGGTCACCTCCGTGGAGGAGATCCCGCGGGTGCTCGCCGAGGCCTTCTACGTGGCCGCCTCGGGCCGCCCCGGCCCGGTTCTGGTCGACATCCCCAAGGACATCCTGAGCACCACCGGCTCCTTCGTGTGGCCGCCCAAGATGGACCTGCCCGGCTACCGGCCCACGACGCAGCCCCACGGCAAGCAGATCCGCGAGGCCGCCGCGCTCATCGCCGAGTCCAAGCGCCCCGTGCTCTACGTCGGCGGCGGCGTCGTCAAGTCCGGCGCGCACGCCGAGCTGCTGGCGCTGGCCGAGCTGACCGGCGCGCCGGTCATCACCACCCTCATGGCGAGGGGCGCCTTCCCCGACTCGCACCCGCAGCACCTGGGCATGCCCGGGATGCACGGCACGGTCCCGGCGGTGCACGCGCTCCAGAAGTCCGACCTCCTGGTGGCCCTGGGCGCCCGCTTCGACGACCGCGTCACCGGCAAGCTCTCCTCCTTCGCGCCGGACGCGAAGGTCGTCCACGTGGACATCGACCCGGCCGAGATCGGCAAGAACCGCGAGGCCGACGTGCCGATCGTGGGCGACTGCAAGGCCGCCATCGCGGCGATGATCGAGGCCTACGGCGACCCCGGCAAGGAGCGCCTGAAGGTCTGGTGGGAGACCCTCGACGACCTCAAGGCCCGCTACCCGCTGGGCTACACCGACATCGACGACGGCCTGCCGGCCCCGCAGTACGTGATCGAGCGGCTCGGCGAGCTCGCCCCGGCCGACACGATCTGGACCACCGGCGTGGGCCAGCACCAGATGTGGGCCAGCCAGTTCATCTCCTACGAGAAGCCGGGCACGTTCCTCAACTCCGGCGGCCTGGGCACCATGGGCTTCGCCGTCCCCGCGGCCATGGGCGCCAAGCTCGGGCGGATGGACCGCACCGTGTGGGCCATCGACGGCGACGGCTGCTTCCAGATGACCAACCAGGAGCTGGCGACCTGCTCGATCGAGGGCATCCCGATCAAGGTCGCGGTCATCAACAACGGCAACCTCGGCATGGTGCGCCAGTGGCAGACCCTGTTCTACGAGAAGCGCTACTCCAACACCGACCTGTCCACCCACCACTCCGAGGCCTCCCCGCGGGTGCCGGACTTCGTGAAGCTCGCCGAGGCCCTCGGCTGCGTGGGCCTGCGGGCCGAGCGCGACGAAGAGGTGGACGCGATCATCGAGCAGGCCAACGCGATCAACGACCGCCCGGTGGTCGTCGACTTCACCGTCGGCCCCGACGCCATGGTCTGGCCGATGGTCCCGGCCGGGGTCTCCAACGACGAGATCCTCTACGCGCGCGACGTGCGCCCGAACTTCGACGACGAGGGGCAGATCTGATGAGCGTCCACACGCTTTCCGTCCTGGTCGAGAACAAGCCGGGCGTCCTCGCCCGCGTCGCGGCCCTGTTCTCCAGGCGCGGCTTCAACATCGACTCCCTCGCCGTCGGCGAGACCGAGCACCCCGGCGTCAGCCGCATCACGATCGTGGTGGACGTCGAGGCGGGCTCGCTGGAGCAGGTCACCAAGCAGCTCAACAAGCTCATCCACGTCCTCAAGATCGTGGAGCTGGAGGCGGGCTCGTCCGTGCAGCGCGAACTGCTGCTGGTGAAGGTCCGCGCCGACGCCGCCACCCGCGGCCAGGTGATCGCCGCGGCCGAGCTGTTCAAGGCCCGCTCGGTCGACGTCACACCCGACACGGTCACCTTCGAGGTCACCGGGAACTCCGACAAGATCGAGGCGTTCCTGGAAGTCCTGGAGCCGTTCGGGATCAAGGAGCTCGTCCAGTCGGGGACCGTCGCGCTGGGGCGCGGCGCCAAGTCCATGGCCTCGCTGTCCCGCTACGTCTCACCGAACAATTAAGTCAAGAAGGAAGCATCGCATGTCCGCTGAAGTGTTCTACGACGACGACGCCGACCTGGCCCTGATCCAGGGCAAGAAGGTCGCCGTCCTCGGCTACGGCTCGCAGGGCCACGCCCACTCGCTGAGCCTGCGCGACTCCGGGGTCGAGGTCGTCATCGGCCTCCAGGAGAACTCCAAGTCGCGTCCGAAGGCCGAGGAGGCGGGCCTGAAGGTGCTCACGCCGGCCGAGGCCGCCGCATGGGCCGACGTCATCATGATCCTGGTCCCGGACACCGTGCAGGCCAAGCTGTACGCCGACGAGATCGCCCCGAACCTGAGCTCGGGCAAGACCCTGCTGTTCGGCCACGGCTTCAACATCCGCTACGACCTGATCCAGCCGCCGGCCGACGTCAACGTCGGCATGGTCGCCCCGAAGGGCCCGGGCCACATGGTCCGCCGCCAGTTCGTGGACGGCAAGGGCGTGCCCGCGCTGGTCGCGGTGGAGCAGGACCCGTCGGGCGACACCCAGGCGGTGGCGCTCTCCTACGCGAAGGCGATCGGCGGCACCCGCGCGGGCGTCCTGAAGACCACCTTCAAGGAGGAGACCGAGACCGACCTGTTCGGCGAGCAGGCCGTGCTGTGCGGCGGGGCCGCCGAGCTCATCAAGGCCGGCTTCGAGACGCTGACCGAGGCGGGCTACGCCCCCGAGGCCGCGTACTTCGAGTGCCTGCACGAGCTCAAGCTCATCGTGGACATGATCTACGAGGGCGGCATCGCGAACATGTGGTACTCCGTCTCGGACACCGCCGAGTACGGCGGCCTGACCCGCGGACCGCGCGTGGTCAACGCCGAGACCAAGGCCGAGATGAAGCGCATCCTCACCGAGATCCAGGATGGCACCTTCGCCAAGGAATGGGTCGCGGAGTCCGAGAAGCGCGAGAACTACAAGAAGCTCCAGGCCGAGCAGAACGACCACCAGATCGAAGAGACCGGCAAGAAGATGCGCGACCTCATGCCCTGGGTCCAGCGCAAGATCACCGAAACGGCGTAGCCGCGCAGTGATCCAGGAGGCTCAGGACGGAGACGGCGGAGCCGCGAAGCGGCCCAGACGTCTCAGCACTGAAGCCGCCTGAAGTCCGAAGCATATGAATGGCCGGGAACCGCATCGCGGTTCCCGGCCATTCACATACCTGGACCATCTCGGAACTCGACCTCCGCACGGCGATCCCGAACACAGCTTGAATTACTAGGGGTATAGTTTTATAAACCGTATCCCTATAAAGCGGAGGCCGGGTGGAGAAGCCCCAGGAGATGTTCGACCGCGAGTCCGAGTGGGCCGCGCTGGAGCGGTTCGTCGCCGACGACCGTCCCGGGGCCACTCTCGGCGTGGTCTCCGGGCGCCGGCGCCAAGGCAAGACGTTCCTGCTCGACGCGGTCGTACGAGCGACCGGCGGGTTCTACTTCGGCGCCACCGAGGCCGCCGACGCCGAGTCGCTGCGCCGCTTCAGCGACTCGCTCACCCGCTTCGCGACGCCGCCGACCGCCTTCCACTTCGCGGACTGGTTCGAAGCGATCGACGCGGTCCTCGCCCTCGGGCGCGAACGCTCGATTCCCGTGGTCATCGACGAATTTCCCTACCTCGCGCGCGCGAACCCCGAGCTTCCCTCGATCCTCCAGCAGGCCTTCGGACCGCTGCGGCCCGAGCGGACGGCGTCCCGGACGCGGCTGCTGCTGTGCGGCTCCGCCATGTCGTTCATGGGACGCCTGCTGTCCGGCGGCGCGCCGCTGCGCGGCCGGGCCGGGCTCGAACTCCTGGTACCGCCGTTGGACTACCGCAAGGCCGCCGAGTTCTGGGGGATCGGCGACCCCGGCCTCGCGATGCGGACGCACGCGGTGGTCGGCGGCACTCCCGCCTACCCCAACGAGTTCCTGCGCGGCGACACGCCGCGCGACCGCGAGGACTTCGACGACTGGGTGATCCGGACGGTGCTCAACCCGCAGACCCCGCTGTTCCGGGAGGGCCGCTACTTGCTCGCGGAGGAAGCCGACGTGCGCGACCCGGCCCTGTACCTCTCGGTCCTGTCCGCCGTGGCCGACGGCAACGCCACGCGCAACGGGATCGCGGCCTACCTGGGGCGCAAGGCCGTCGACATCGCGCACCCGATCGACGTCCTCGAAGACATCGGCCTCCTGCGCCGCGACGCCGACGCCTTCCGCAAGAACCGCTCGGCGTACCGCATCGCCGAGCCGCTGATCGCCTTCTACGCCGGCGTCATGCGCCCCATGTGGGACCAGTTGCAGCGGCCGGGCATGGCCGCGCGGGTCTGGAAGACCAGCCGACGCCGATTCGACAGCAAGATCCTCGGACCGCACTTCGAGCAGCTCTGCCGGGACTGGGCGCTCTACCACGCCGATCCGGACCGGTTCGGCGATCTGCCCACCTCCGTCGCCAGCGGCGTGGTCAACGACCCCGCCGCCAAGACCTCCCACGAGGTCGATGTCGCGGTGATCGCCGCCTCCGGCGAGGGGCGCCCGCGCCTCCTCGCGATCGGCGAGGCCAAATGGCAGGAAGTCATGGGACGGGCCCATCTCGAACGGCTCGAACGCATCCGGCACCTGCTGCAAGCCGCCGGGACCTTCGACACGTCCGCGACGCGCCTCATGTGCCTGTCCGGCGCGGGGCACAACGACCACCTCGCCGCGCTCGCCGCAGAACGCGAGGACCTGCTCCTGATCGGCCTGCCCGAGCTGTACGGCTGAGCCGCGGCAACAGTCGCAGAGCGACGGCCGGGAACCGCATCGCGGTTCCCGGCCTTTTCTCGTCGTTACTGGTACTGCTGCTGCTGGTAGTACTGGGCGTTGGCCACCTGGCGGGCGGCCGGGGTCAGGGCCGGACCCACCTGGTTGATCAGGTTCGCGAGCTCGTGCCCGACCTGGCCGATGTCGCAGTGCAGGCCCGCCAGCGCCAGCAGGCTCGCGCCGCTGGACACCGACATCGAGAACATGAAGCCGCCGTTCATCTCGGTCAGGTTGCTGATCACCGGGTCCGCCTGGAGGGACCGGGCGGCCCCCGCCAGCAGGCTCGTCAGACCCGAGGCGATGGCCGACAACCGCTCCGCCTCATCTCGCGGCAGGGTGTTGTTGGACGCGATCAGCAGTCCGTCGGCCGCAACGGCGATCACGTGCGTCACGTGCGGCACCCGGCCTACGAAGTCGTTGAGAAGGAAGTCCAATTGTGCGCTGGTGGTCATGGGTCGATCCTCGGGTCAATTGTCATTTGTGGAGGTGGGAGTCCTACTGCCGGAGAGTCCGCGCGCGTACGCCGAGTACGTCGCCCCGATGCTCTTCGGATTCCGCTCGATGGGCCTGCCGTCCTGTCCGGCGGAGGGCGCGATCGCGCCGGGGACCAGGTTCGACATCGGCTGCCGCTGCGGCAGCCCGTTCGCGCCGGTCACCAGCGACCCCGGCTCGGCCTGGGGCAGCGGGTGCCCCGCCCTGAGCGAGGGGTCGGCGTGGACGACCTGCACGTCGAACTTGATCTCGGGCAGCTCGGTGAGGAGGGCCGAGGTGGCCGAGCCGAGTTCGGGCATGGGGCGGCCCACCGCCGCCACACCGCGGGCCGGCGCCGCGGTCAGCGCCCGGGGCCCGTTCGGGTCGGGCTCCGTCTGCGGCTGACCGTCCGCCCCCGCGCCCTGGGCGAACAGCGGGGCGTTCGCGCGCTGACGCGGTGACTGGATCTGCCGGGACGCGATCGAGGCGGACACCGGTTCGGTCCGCTCCGGCTCGGTGAAGGAGAGCAGCGGCGTGGGGATGACCACCTCGACGACGATGCCGCCGCCGACCGAGGGGCGCATCTCGATCTCGATGCCGTGCCTGGCGGCCAGGAATCCCACCACCGTCAGGCCCATCGCCTGCATCGCCTCCAGGTCGACCGGGGTCTCCTGGCGCAGCCGCTCGTTGAATCGCTCCAGGCGTTCGGGCTCGATGCCGATGCCGTGGTCGCGGACTTGGATGATCACCTTCCCGGTCACGACGCGCGCCGTGACCTCTGTGGCGGATTCGGAGTAGCGGGTGGCGTTGTCCATCAGCTCGGCGAGGAGCTGGACGACGTCGTCGACCACGTCGGCCTTCACCCACGCGCCCTCGTCGGACAGCACGTCGACGCGGGTGTAGTACTCGATGCGGCTCTGGGCGGCGGTCAGCACGTCGCCCACCTTCGCGTCGGTGGTCCGGACCTTCGCCGCCGAGGACCCGCCCAGGACGAGCAGGCTGTCGTTGGCGCGGCCGATGAGCGAGGCGAGGTGGTCGAGCCGGAAGAGCCGCTGGAGGCGCTCGGGGTCCTGCTCGTTGCGCTCGGCCTCGTCGAGTTCGGCGGTGAGGCGGCCGGTCAGCGAGTGGCCGCGCCGCGCCAGGCGCACGAAGATCGCGCCGACGTGGAAGCGCAGCAGCGCCTGCTGGGCGGAGACGCGGATCGCCTCGCGGTGGACGATGTTGAACGCCTCGCCGACCTCGCTGAGCTCGTCCTTGCCCTGGACTTGCAGTGGCGAGGGCGTGCGCGCGGCGAACTGGAACGGGCTCAGGCCTCCCAGTCCCTGCTGCTGGTCGACGCGCTTGACGGCCAGCGGGAGGTCGACCATGGCGATCTGGCGGGCCGAGCCCGACAGGTCGCGCAGGCCCCTGGTGACCGACCGGCCGATGCCGTAGGCGATGAGGACGGCGAGCGCGAGCGCGATGACGGCGATGAGGCTCTCGACGGCCAGGCGTCGCAGGGCCGCGGAGGTGATGGCCTCGGCCCGCTCGTCGGCGTCGGTCAGCGCCGCGACGACGAGCGCGGAGGTGGCCTCGTGCCGGGCGTCGTAGGCGTCCATGAGGGCGGCGTGGTCGACGGCCTGGTTGTCGTCGGAGCGCGAACCGGCGACGGCGCTCTCGAAGCCGTTGGCGCCGCGGGCCTCGGCCGAGCCGATCCCGCCGACCTTGAACACCGAGGCGTCGGGGTCGGTCTGGACGACGATGCGGCGGTACTCGTTGAGCGACTCCTCGCGGGCGGCCGACAGCCGCATGAAGGTGCGGTGCTTGCCGGCCAGCGGTTTGCCGTCCTCCAGGGACAGGATGAGCAGCCGGAGCTGCTCGGAGTACTCGTCGATGTCGGACAGGAGGCTCGCGGTGCGCAGCAGCCGCGAGAGCTCGGCGCTGCCGGCGACGTCGACGGCGCGGTCGATCACGGCCGAGAGGCGGTTGATGACCGAGTTGTACACGGTCAGGTGGACGGCGTCGACGGTGCCGTCGTGGACGGCCCGGCGGGAGGTCGCGAGCCGGTCCAGCGGCGTGTCGGCGCGGTTGAGCAGCGCGATGGTCTCGGCGTCGAGGACGAGTTCGGACCGGGTGGCGTCGAGGGCGTCGAGCGCGTCCTCGGTGGCGGTCTGGCGCTGCGAGAACCGGGCGAGCAGCGCGGCGGGGTCGGCGCCGGTGTCCTCCTGGTACACCAGTTGCGCGGCGTCGGTCCGCTCGGCCTGGAGCGCGTCGATCACGGCGTTGACGTCGCCGACGAGTTCGACCGCGTCGGCGGTGGCGCCGACCTCGCGGGCCTCCCCGGCGGATTCGACGAGCCGCACCGCGACCATGCTCGCGAGGGTGAGGGCCGGGACGAGCAGCATCGCCGCCAGCTTGGTCCGGATCCTGACGCGCGACAAGAGGCGGCGGCGCTGCTTCCGGTGTACGGCCGTGGGCGCCGGCTCTGGTTGCTCATCGTTCATCTCAGGGGTTCCTCCGCCTGGCGCGAGAACTACTCGACGCCTAGATAGGCTTTTACGACCTTGGGGTCTTGCAGCAGTTCGGAGGCGGGGCCGCTGTGCGCGATCTCCCCGGTCTCCAGGACGTGGCCGGTGTCGGCGGTGCGCAGGGCCCGGCGGGCGTTCTGCTCGACCAGCACGACGGTCACGTCCGAGGCGCGGATCTCCTCGATCACCTTGAAGACCTCGTCGACCATCTTGGGGGCCAGGCCCATCGAGGGCTCGTCCATGAGGACGACCCTCGGCCTGGAGATCATGGCGCGGGCGATCGCCAGCATCTGCTGCTCGCCGCCCGAGAGCGAGCCCGCGGGCAGGGCGCGCCGTTCGGCGAGCACGGGGAACAGCTCGTACATCTCGGATTCGGGGGCCGCCTGGGCGCGGCGCCGGTGGGCGCCCAGGCGCAGGTTCTCGGCGACGGTGAGGGTGCCGAGGATCTGGCGTCCCTCGGGGACGAGGACGAGTCCGGCGGCGACGCGCCGGTGGGCGGGCCAGCGGGTGATGTCGCGCCCGTCGAGGCGGACGGTGCCCTTGCCGGGGCGGGTGAGGCCCGAGACGGCCGCGAGGACCGAGCTCTTGCCGGCGCCGTTGGCGCCGACGAGGGCGACCATGCCGCCGGCGGGGACGGAGAAGGAGACGTCGCGGACGGCGTTGACGCGCCCGTACGAGACGCTCAGCGACTCGACCGACAGGATCGGGTCTTCATCGGACATGCTCGCTCTCCTCCTCTTCCGCGCCGAGGTAGGCCTCGACGACCTTGGGGTCGGCGGCGACCCGGTGGGGTTCGCCGCTGGCGATGACCTCGCCGAAGTTGAGCACCACGAGCCGGGTGCAGGTGTCGAGGACCATCTTGACGTTGTGCTCGATGAAGAGCACGGTGATGCCGTCCTCGGCGAGGCCGCGGATGAGCGCGGCGAGTTCGCCGGCCTCGACGTGGTTCATGCCCGCGGCGGGCTCGTCGAGGATGAGCAGCGTCGGGTGGGCCGCGAGGGCGCGGGCGATCTCGAGGCGGCGCTGGTCGCCGTAGGAGAGGGCGCTGGGGCGCAGGTGGGCGCGTTCGGCGAGGCCGACGCGCCGCAGCTGGGCCCAGGCGAGGGCGCGGGCGCGGCGCTCGTCGCGGCGGGCCGAGGGCATCCAGAAGAGTCGGCGCAGGTAGGTCGAGCGGCTGATGGCGTGGGTGCCGACCAGGACGTTGTCGAGGGCGGTGAGCCGGTCGAACAGCTTGGAGTGCTGGAAGGTGCGGCTCAGGCCCGCCTGCGCGAAGCGGTGGGCGCCGCCGGGCGATCCGAGTGCGACGCCGAGGATCTCGCCTTCGCCGGCGGTCGGCGTCTCGAGGCCGGAGATCATGTTGACGAGGGTGGTCTTGCCGGCGCCGTTGGGGCCGATGACGCCGAGGACCTCGCCCGAGCGGATCTCCAGGTCGACTTCGCGGACGGCCTGGACGGCCCCGTAGGACTTGCCGAGGCCGCGGACGCGGGCGATGGGGGTGCCCCTGTCGGGCAGGGGCGGGAGGCCGTCGAGCGCGCCGAGGTCGGGGTCGGGCGCTGCGGGGACGCGGCGCATCCTGGCGAACAGGGTGGAGAGCCCGCCGGGGAGGAACAGGATGACGGCGAGCAGGAGGAGCCCGGTGATGAACGGGTGGATCCATCCGGCCTCGACGCCGAGGGCCTTCTGGATCTCGGGCACGGCGGTGAGGAAGCCGGCGCCGAGGACGGGTCCGAAGAAGACGAGGTAGCCGCCGAGGACGGCGGTGACGAGGCCGCCGAGGGTGAGGCTGAAGTCGAAGGTGGTGGGGGTGATGCGCCCGAAGAAGTACAGGAACATGACGCCGTAGACCCCGGCGATGGCGCCGGAGGCGACGAAGGAGGTCATGCGGGTGCGGACCACGTCGACGCCCATGGAGCCGGCGGCGAGCTCGTCCTCGCGGACGGCGGCGAAGGCGCGGCCGATGCGGGAGGGCCCGAGCCGCCAGAACAGGTAGGCGAGGACTGCCACGACGATCCAGGCGAGGTCGACGGTGACCCATTTCTCGACGCGCAGGCCGATGGCCCCGCCGGTCCATTCGGCGTTGTTCATGAACACCCGGACCATCTCGCCGAAGGCGATGGTGCCGATGGCGAGGAAGACCCCTCGCAGGCGCAGGACCGGCAGGCCGACCAGGAAGGCGGCCCCGGCGCCGACCGCGGCGCCGACGGGGATGCCGATGAGGACCGGCGAGAGCGAGCCGAACAGCGGCTCGGCGGGGACCACGAGCGAGGAGATGTAGGCGCCCAGCGAGGCGAACCCGGCCTGGCCCAGGTTGAGCTGGCCGGCCATGAGGACCACGTGGAACGAGTAGGCCAGGATGACCGCGAGGGCGATGTTGGTGATGAGGGTGTCGTATCCGGCGAGCATCAGACCTCCCTGACCTTGAGGTGGCCGAACAGTCCCCGGGGGCGCAGGACGAGCACCGCGAACAGCAGCGCGAAGGCGACCAGGCCCTTCCAGGTGGAGTCGAAGTAGTGGATGGTGAGGGCTTCGGCGAGGCCGAGGATGACCCCGGCCGCCATGGCGCCCCAGAGCGATCCGAGGCCGCCGAGGATGATCACGGCGAAGCCGACGAGTTCGACCGAGGCGCCGAGGCTGCGCTCGGTCTGGCCGAGGTTGAGCGCCAGGAGCGCCCCGGCGACGGTCCCGAGCCCTGAGGACAGGGCGTAGGTCCCGGCGGTGATGCGGTCGACGTTGACGCCGACGACCCTCGCGGCCGTGGGGTTCTCGGCGACGGCCCGCATGGCCCGTCCCAGCGAGGACGCTGAGACGAGCCATGCGAGTCCGAGCATGAGCGCCAGGGCCAGGCCCAGGGTCACCAGTTGCGTGAGGGTCACGCGGATGCCGGCGAACTGGAACAGCTGGTTCGGGAAGTACTCCCGCGGGAAGCTCTTCGGTTCGGTGCCGTAGCGCGCCTGGATGAGCGCGATGAGGACGCCGCCGAAGGCCACTGAGGAGATCAGGCCCGCGAAGTGCTCGTCGTCCCGGCCGGCGAGGGGCCGGAACGCGGTGCGTTCGAGCAGGAGCCCGGCGAGCGCGCCGATCGCGGCCACGATCGGGAACAGGATCCAGATCGGGATGCCCGTCCGCGTCGCGATCTCGATGCCGACGAAGGCGCCGGCGGTGAAGATCGCGGCGTGGGCGAGGTTCAGGTGCCGGAGGATTCCGAACACGAGGGTGAATCCGATCGCGAAGAGCGCGTAGATCGAGCCGGCGAAGACACCGTTGGCCAGTTGTTGCAGCATCTCTGGTTTTCCCTGGGCTGAGGAGGTTGACGCGAGGTTCACCGGCGGGGCCGGTGCTCGGGGTCTACAGCAGCGTGAACGCGCCGTTCTCGACGATCTGGACGAAGGGCTCCTGGGTGACCTCGCCGCTCTCGTCGATCGAGATCGGGCCGAGGATCGAGTCGAACTCCAGGATCTGGCCGAGGTTGTCCTTGATCGCCTCGCGGTTGGCGTCGCAGTCGGAGCGGACGGCCTGGTCGATCAGGAAGCCGGCGGTGTAGGCCTGCGCGGCGAACTGGTCGGGGGCGCGCTCGTAGGCCTCGTTGTAGGCGGCGATGAACTCGGCGTTGCCGGTGGTCTCGGCCGCCGCGCTCCAGGCGCCGCCGACGATGAGGCCTTCGGAGGCGTCTTCGAGGGCGCCGACGAGGACGGGGGAGTTGAAGGCGTTGCCGCCGACGATCGGGGCTTCGACGCCGAGGTCGCGGGCCTGCTTGACCAGCGGGACGGTCGCGCCGGGGAGCGCGGAGAGGATGACCGCGTCGACCTCGGTGCCCAGGACCTTGTTGAGCTGGGCCGAGAAGTCGGTGTCGGTGGTCTCGAAGCTCTCTTCGACGACGATCTCGATGCCCTCGTCGTTGAGGACGTCGGTGATGGTGTTGAAGGCCGAGGCGGTGAACTCGTCGGCGCTGTCGTAGAGGACGGCGACCTTCTCCAGGCCCAGGGCCTCCTTGGCGGCCGGGATGCTGGCGGCCAGGGCGACCTCTTCGGGGACCGAGGCGCGGAAGATGTAGTCGCCGATCTCGGGGATGCCCTCGGCGGTGGTGGAGACGCCGAGCGCGGGGACGCCGGCGCTCTGGGCGTCGGTGTAGGTCGTGAACGCCATGCCCGAGAGGGTGGGGCCGACGATGACGCTGACCTCGTCGCGGTCGATGAGCTTCTCGAAGGCGGCGACGCTGTCCTCGACGGTGGTCTTGTCGTCCTCGACGATGAGCTCGTACTGGACGCCGCCGACGGCGTTGAGCTGCTCGATGGCCAGCGTGAGGCCCTCTTGCTGGTAGAGGCCCGCGAACGCGGCGCCCTCGGTGAGGCTGAAGACGGCCCCGATCTTGACGGTCTCGTCGATGACGCAGTCCGCGCCGGTGCCGGAACCGGAGAGCGCGGAGTCGGTCGTGTTGCTGGAGGGTTCCTCGGAGACACATGCCGCTGAAGCGAGGAGTGCGGCGGCCGCTATGACGGCTGCACCGGAGGAGGTCTTGAGACGCATATTCTTCCCTGAGTGAAGTGCGGGTGGGGCAACGATGGGCGTGTCGCTGCACCGTTGCGGACCCAGCGACACGAGGGCCACCTTATAAGGACGTTCAGGACGGCACAAGCCTAAAGGCAAATTAGTTTCAAAGGCGGGGTCGCAACTCCAAAGACGTTGAATGTTAACGCTTCTCATTCACTGAATCATCGGATACGGAACGCTGCCCAACTGATCACATTGGGCGGTCGAAGCGTTTCGCGGACGCGAACGGGCCGTGTCCGGACCGCTCTCTGTGGATGAACGCGCAGGTCCGGTCCTATGCGGAACCGCTCGGCGGTCTCCGAAGCGGCGACAGAGCGCTACCGCCCGGTACGGCCCGGCACCGGCTTGCTCCGAGGTGGGATTTTCGTCACTTTTTGTATCTACAGGATGCAGACGCGCTCCGCAGCGGCCCGGGGCCGGTGCACTTCCCGGCCCCGAGCTGTGATCGGCCTCGCGTCTATCCTGGGGGTGTGGCTCAGCAAGCAGTGAAGACGTACCAGGTCAAGACCTACGGCTGTCAGATGAACGTGCACGACTCCGAGCGGATCGGCGGGCTGCTCGAAGCGGCCGGCTACGTCCCCGCGGAGGGCGGGGCCGACCCGGACCTGGTCGTGTTCAACACCTGCGCGGTGCGCGAGAACGCCGATAACAAGCTGTACGGCAACCTCGGCCACCTCGCCCCCGCGAAGGCCGCGAACCCCGACATGCAGATCGCCGTGGGCGGCTGCCTGGCGCAGAAGGACCGCGGCGAGATCGTCAGGCGCGCCCCCTGGGTCGACGCGGTCTTCGGCACCCACAACATCGGCTCGCTCCCGGCCCTGCTCGACCGGGCCCGCCACAACCGGGCCGCCGAGGTCGAGATCCTCGAATCGCTGGAGACCTTCCCCTCGGCGCTGCCGACCAGGCGCGACTCGACCTACTCGGGCTGGGTCTCGATCTCGGTCGGGTGCAACAACACCTGCACCTTCTGCATCGTCCCCTCGCTGCGGGGCAAGGAGAAGGACCGCCGCCCCGGCGAGATCCTCGCCGAGGTCAGGGCGCTCGTGGCCGAGGGCGTCTCCGAGGTGACCCTGCTGGGCCAGAACGTCAACACCTACGGCGTGGAGTTCGGCGACAAGCTCGCCTTCGGGAAGCTCCTGCGCGCCTGCGGCTCGATCGAGGGCCTCGAGCGCGTGCGCTTCACCAGCCCGCACCCCAAGAACTTCACCGACGACGTCATCGCGGCGATGAGCGAGACGCCGAACGTCTGCCACTCGCTGCACATGCCGCTCCAGTCGGGCTCGGACCGCGTCCTCAAGGAGATGCGCCGCTCCTACCGCTCGGCCAAGTACCTGGAGATCCTCGACAAGGTCCGCGAGGCGATGCCGGACGCGGCCATCACCACCGACATCATCGTCGGCTTCCCCGGCGAGACCGAGGAGGACTTCCAGGCCACCCTCGACGTGGTCGAGCGGGCCCGCTTCTCCAGCGCGTTCACCTTCCAGTACTCGATCCGCCCCGGCACCCCCGCGGCGACGATGGAGGACCAGATCCCCAAGGCGGTCGTGCAGGAGCGCTACGAGCGCCTCGTCGCGCTCCAGGAGCGCGTCTCGTGGGAGGAGAACCGCGGGCTCGAAGGCACCGAGGTCGAAGTCCTCGTCACCGTCGGCGACGGCCGCAAGGACGCCGCGAACGGGCGCCTCTCGGGCCGGGCCCGCGACGGGCGCCTGGTGCACTTCTCGGTGACCCCCAGCGAGGGCGACCCGACCGGCAACGCCGAGGGCGTGCGCCCCGGCGACGTCGTGACCACCGCGATCACCTACGGCGCGCCGCACCACTTGGTCGCCGACGGCCCGGTGCTCACCCACCGCCGCACCAAGGCCGGCGACGCCTGGGCCGCAGGCAAGACCACCAAGCTCCCCGGCGTCAGCCTCGGGATGCCCACGATCGGCAAGAAGCCCGCCCCGAAGCAGGACGCCCCCGGCTGCGCCTGCTGACCGGGGTACCTCGGTCGTCCACTGCGGACACCGGGTCGCCTCACCACCAGAACGACAGGCCGAGGATGAAGAACAGGATCCACACCGGGACGCTCGCCGCGCCCAGGATCAGGCCCGCCAACGCGAACGAGCGCGTGTCCGCCTCGCCCTTGCGGTGCTTCTCGATGCCGATGAGCCCGAACACGACCGCCAGGATCGTGAACGGCATGAAGCTCACGAACGACATCACTCCCATGCCGAGCGCGATGTGCCCCATGAGGTTCCCCGAATCCTTCGCGTCCTTCTCGGGTTCGGCCGCGACCGCCGGCTCCGGGCCCGGCCGCGAGGGCACCGGCAGCCGCGCCGCCGGCAGGTCCTCGAGCAGCCGGTTCACCTCGTCGTACGTGTGCACCTCGTAGAGGGCGCGGGTCCGCTCGTCGAACTCGCCGAGGTCGAGGCGACCCTCGTCGAGCGCGTCGCGCAGCCGCGAGGCCGCCGCCTCGCGCTCGTCGTTGGAGATGCGCATCCGGCCTGGTTCGGGTTGCATGGCGCGTCCTTCGGCGGCAAGGGGTCTCGGGTGCCTCCAGCGTAGACCCGCCCTAGACCAGCGAGTCCTCCCACTGGCGGTGCAGGGTCGCGTACTCCCCGCCGTGGTCGATCAGGTCGTTCGGGTGCCCGTCCTCGATGATCCGGCCGTGCTCCAGCACCAGCACCCGGTCGGCGATCTCCACCGTCGAGAGCCGGTGGGCGATGATGATCGCCGTCCGGTCCGCCAGGATCGTCCGCAGCGCCCGCTGCACCAGCCGCTCCGAGGGGATGTCCAGCGACGAGGTCGCCTCGTCGAGGATCAGCACCTTCGGATCGGCCAGGAACGCCCGCGCGAACACCACCAGCTGCCGCTGCCCCGCCGAGAGCCGCCCGCCGCGCTTGCGCACGTGCGTGTCGTAGCCCTCCGGCAGCGCCTCGATGAACTCGTGCGCGCCGACCACCTTCGCGGCCTCCACCACCCGCTCCCGCGAGGCCCCGGGCCGGCCCAGCTCGATGTTCTCCGCGATCGTGCCGTTGAACAGGAAGTTCTCCTGTGTGATCATCACGACCCCCGACCGCAGGTCCGCCTCGCTCAACTCCCGCAGGTCCACCCCGTCGAGCCGGAGCGCGCCCGCCTTCGGGTCGTAGAACCGGCTCACCAGCTTCGCGATCGTGGTCTTGCCCGCACCGGTCGAACCCACCAGCGCGATCGTCTGCCCGCCCGGCACCAGCAGGTCCAGGCCCGGCAGCACCACCTGGTCCTCGCGGTACTGGAACCGCACCCCGTCGAAGTGCAGCTCCCCGCGCGGACGCTCGATCCTGCGCGGCGACTCGGGCTCGGCCACCTCGATCTCCTCGTCGAGCACCCCGGAGATCTTCTCCAGCGCCGAGGTCGCCGACTGGAGCACGTTGTAGAACTGCACCAGCTCGTTGAGCGGGTCGAAGAACCGCTTCATGTACAGCAGGAACGCCGCCAGCACGCCGAGCTCGGTGTTGCCCTGCATCACCTGCCAGCCGCCGAACAGCAGCACCACCACCGTCGCCAGGTGCCCGATACCGCGCATCCCGCCGGACATGAACGCGTTCTGCTGGTGGCCGGCCGCCTGCGCGAACCGGTTGTCGGTGTTCAACCCCGCGAACAGCTCCCGGTCGCGCTCCTCGCGCCGGTAGGCCTGCACCGCGCGGACCCCGCCCATCGACTCCACGAAGTAGACGATGAGCAGCGCCACCGTCTCCCGCGCCCGCCGGTAGGCCAGCGTGGAGACCCGGTTGAACCACCGGCCCAGCAGCAGCATCAGCGGGAACGTCAGCAGCGACACGGCCGCCAGACGAGCGTCGATCACCAGCATGACCACGGTGATCGTCACGACGTTGAGCGCGGCCAGCACCAGGTCGTCCACGCCGTTCTCGGTCATCTCCCGGATGGCCTCCATGTCCGAGCTCTGCCGGGCCGTCACCCGCCCGGAGGTGAACCGCTCGTGGAAGGACACCGACAGCCGCTGGAACTTCTTGAACACCCGGTTGCGCAGGTTGAACAGCATCGCCGCGCTCACCTTCGCCGACTGCGCGATGTACAGCCGCACGCACAGGTACTCCAGGATCGCCACCAGCGCGAACGACACGCCGATCCACCCGATCACCGAGTAGTCCCCGCGCTCGCTGATCGCCGGGATGCCGTGGTCGATGCCGTACATGACCAGGATCGGCGTCGCCATCGTCACGAAGTTCTGCACCACGAGGATGCCCACGAGGAACCCGATCGCCCGCTTGTGCGGGCGCATCATCGAACCGAGCAGCCGCCGCGACTGCGTCCGCAGTTCCTTGATCGACTCGGCGTCGTCCAGCTCGGCGCTCGTCCGGTCCGCCTCCGCGGACTCGGCCCGGCCCCGCCACGACGCGTGCTTGTCGGTCGCCGTCACGCCGACACCTCCTCAGACGCGGCCGAGAGCACGTCCACGTACTCAGGGCTCGAAACCATCAACTCCGAGTGCTCGCCGACCGCCGCGATCCGCCCCTCGTGCAGCAGCGCCACCCGGTCGGCCAGCGCCACCGTCGAGGGCCGGTGCACCACGATCAACGCCGTGGTGTCCTTCAGGACGTGCTCCAGGGCCTTCTCCACCAGCTCCTCGGTGTGCACGTCCAGGGCCGAGAGCGGGTCGTCGAGCACGAGCACCGCCGGCTTGACGACCACGGCGCGGGCGAGCGCGAGGCGCTGGCGCTGGCCGCCGGACAGCGACAGCCCCTGCTCGCCGATGCGGGTGTCGAGCCCGTACGGCAGGTCGTGGACGAACTCGGCCTGGGCGACCCGCAGGGCCTCCAGCAGGTCGCGCTCGTCGGCGTCGGGGCGACCGAGCGCGAGGTTCTCGCGCACGCTCATCGAGAACAGCGTGGCCTCCTCGAACGCGGTGGTGACCACCGAGCGCAGGTTCGCCAGTTGCAGGTCGCGGATGTCGGTGCCGTCCAAGAGGATCCGGCCGCCGGTCGGGTCGTTCAGGCGCGAGGGCAGCGAGACGAGGGTGGTCTTGCCCGAGCCGGTGCGCCCCGCGATCGCGAGGGTCTCGCCCGGCCTGACCTGTAGGTCCACGCCGCGCAGGACTTCCCGGGAGTCGTCCTCGAAACCGAAGCGGACGCCTTCGAAGACCAGTTCGCCGCGCACCGAGGCGCGGTCGACCACCTTCGCGCCGGGACGGTCCTTGATGGCCGGCTCGGTGTCGAACACGTCGTACACGCGGTCGGCGGCGGTCATCGCCTCGTTGCCGTGCGCCATGACCCAGCCCGAGGCCTCGATCGGCCACAGCAGGGCCAGTTGCAGCATGATGAACGCGGTCAGGTTGCCGACCGAGAGGCTCCCGTTCGCGACCATCACCGAACCGGCCACGAGCACGACGCCGAGCGCGGCCGAGGCGATCGCGCCGAAGGCCGACCAGGAGCGGGAGGCGATGAGGCTCTTGCGGACGCCGCGGTCGCGCAGCTCGGCGGCCTCGGCCTCGAAGCGCGCGGCCATGAGCGGGCCGCGCCCGAGCGCCTTGATCGCGCGGATGCCGAGGGCCGCCTCCTCGGCGGCGCTGGCGACCTCGCCGGACTGGTCCTGCTCGGCGCGGGCGGCGGGCAGGTAGTTGCGGAAGAATCCGCGTCCGATGAGGAACAGCGGGATCGCCGAGGCGGCCACGACGAGCGCCAGCCGCCATTCGATGAACAGCAGCTGGCCCAGGATGATGGTGATCATGCCGGTGGAGCTGATCGCGAAGATCATGCCGCCGGCGAAGAAGCGGCGGATCATGCCGAGGTCGGCGGTGACGCGGGCGAGGAGCTGCCCGGTCTGCCAGCGGTCGTGGAAGCCGGTGTGGAGGCGCTGGAGGTGCTCGTAGAGGGCCGCGCGGATGTCGGCCTCGATGGCCATCGCGGTGGTCGTCTGCATGTAGCGCCGGGTCAGGTTGAGGAGCGCGTCGGCCGCGCCGAGCCCGGCGACGACGGCGGCGAAGACCGCCAGCCGGCGCATGTCGCCGTCGCTGATGGGCCCGTCGATCGCCGCGCCGACGACCGGCGGGATGGACAGCCCGGAGATGATGTTGAGCAGGACCATCGACCACAGCAGCGCCAACCGGTACCGGTAGGGGTGCAGGTACTTCTTGATCCGCCACAGGTTCGTCAGCGCCGACCGTCGTGGCGGGGGAGCATCCGTCTCTGACTGTTCTGGAGTTTTCAACCGCTCTGAGCCCACCGCACCAAGGTACGAGCGGGGTACGACATCCGGCAACCGAATTTCACCGGCCGGCCGGTAAGCAATTCCTACAAGATCGCAAGAAATCGCCGGACCCGTTGCGGCGCAACGAGTCCGGTGAACCGAAAATCGATGGAATTAAACGCCCGACCGTCTCAGATTGCGGGCCGGACTATTCGAGCAGATCCGACCGAAGCGCCTCGGCCCGGGCGAAACCGGTCGCGGCCACGTACGCGGCCATCGACCCGAAGCGGGTCTTCACCTCGTCGAGGGTCTCCAGCATCGCCTCGGCCGGCGTCGTCAGCCCGCTCTCGGACGCGGGCTTGCCGTAGCGCTCGTCCCGGAAGCGCCGCCACCGCGCGATACCCACGTTCGACAGCGCGTAGTCGGCCGCGATGTCCTCCTCGCCGACCCCCAGCACCGACAGGAGCGCGGCCGCCAGGATGCCGGTCCGGTCCTTCCCAGCCATGCAGTGGAACAGGACCGGCTCGCCCGAGGCGATCACCTCGAGCGAGTCGCGCACCGAGGCGTACCCCGATTCGAGCATCCCCGAATAGCGCTGGCGCAGGAACGGCACCACGTCCGCGCCCTCGGCGAACTCGCGGCCGAGGTGCTCCCACTTCAGGTGCAGCAGCTCGAAGTGGTGGAACTCGACGCCCTCGGTCTCGGGGAACCGCCCGGCGACCTCCCACTCCTCGGCGCGGCGCAGGTCGATGACGTGGCGGACGCCGAGGCGGTTGACCAGCAGGTCCAGGTCGGCCTCGGTGACCAGCCCGAGGTTGTCGGAGCGGAAGACCCGGCCCGGCCGCACCCGCTTGCCGCCGGCGGCCTCCCAGCCGCCGAGATCGCGGAGGTTGAAGATCGTGTCGGCGTCGATGAACTGCTGGGGGAGGGTCTCGAGGGTCATGCGGCTGCCTTCCTGTCGGGGTAGGTCGAAGCGGCTGGGGACGGCGAACGGCGCGGACCGCATCGGTCCACGCCGTCGTAGCCCCGTCCCATTATCCCGATCGCCCGGCGAACGTCCCAATGCGTTCCCGAGAACCCCGCGACAACAGGAGCTTTCGCCTATTCAGTCGGCCTCGGCCGCGCTACTGGGTCCCCTCGGCCAGCTTCAGGAACTGCTGCTTGCCCGCGAGGTCCGCCTCGGCCTTCTTGATCCGGCCCGGGTTCCCGTCGGCCTTCGCGCGCTCCAGCTTCTCCTCGGCCTCGGCGACCTGCTGGCGCATCTGGAGCAGCAGCGGGTTCTCCTCGACCGGGACCTTGCGCCACGCGGTGTCCAGCGCCTCGCGGAGCTTGTCCTCCACGTTGCGCAGACGCCGCTGGAGCTTCGCCTGGTTCTTGCGCGGGACCGCGCCGGCGTCGTGCCAACCGGCCTGGAGCTCCCGGAACGCCTGCTGCGCGGCCTTCGGGTCGGCCTCGATGTCGAGCGCCTCGGCCTGCTTGAGCAGCTCCTCCTTCGCGGCCTGGTTCGCCTCCAGCTCCGCGTCGCGGGCCGAGAACACCTCCGAGCGCGCGTTGAAGAACACGTCCTGCGCCGCCCGGAACCGCTTCCAGGCCTTCTGCTCGGCGTCCGGAGCCAGTCGCCCGGCTTCCTTCCACTCGTTCATCAGGCCCTTCAACCGGTCGGCCGTGGGGCCCCAGTCGGTCGAAGTCGACAGCTCCTCGGCCTGCGCGATCAGCTCTTCCTTCTTCTGCCCGATCACCTTGCGCTCGGCGTCGAGCTGCGAGAAGTAGGCGCCGCGGTGCCGGGTGAAGGTGTCGCGCGCGGCGGAGAACCGGCGCCACAGCTTCTGGTCGGTCTTGCGGTCGACCCCGTGGATCGACTTCCACTCCTCGATGATCTCGCTGAAGCGCTGACCCGAGGCCTTCCAGTGGCTGTCGCGGGCCGCGAGCTCCTCCGCCTCGGCCACGAGGGCCTCCTTGGCGGCGACGGCCTCGGCGCGCTCGGCGTCCTTGGCGGCCTTGAACTCGCCGAGCTTCTCCTCGGCGTGCTTGGACAGGCCGTCCAACCGGGTCGCGAGTCCGTCGACGTCACCGACCACGGCCGCGGTGTCCAGGCCGTCGCGGAGCTTGCGCAGCTGCGCGGCAGCCTGCTCCACGTCCGCCGACTCCGAGTTCAGGCGCGCGGCGATGAGATCGACTTCCACTACGAGGTCGGCGTACTTGCGCGCGAAGTGCGCGATGCCCTCCTCGGTGGAGCCGGCCTGCCAAGAGCCGACCGCGCGCTCGCCGGAGGAGGTCTTCACATAGACCGTGCCGTCGGCGTCGATGCGGCCGAAGCTGGTCCAGTCTCCGAGGTCACTCATCGCGGTAATCTCAAATCCTTCACACGAACTAAGGTACGTCTTTCCCGTACCTTACGGTGGTTGGCGGGTCGCCGCCAGCCGGGTGGGGCCGCCTGTACCGAGGGGGTCATTCAGTTGCGCCGTCCCAATCCACAGCTCGCGAGCTTCGCTGAGGCTGCCGACTTATGGCTGGCGATCTTCGCCGGGAGGCGGGAGGCGGCCTCCCCACCCTACAGCCGCCGGTGATCGCGGTCGTAGGGCCCACCGCGGCCGGGAAGACGGCGCTGTCGGTGGAACTGGCGCTGGCCCTCGACGGGGAAGTGGTCAACGCCGACTCGATGCAGTTGTACCGGGGGATGGACATCGGCACCGCCAAGATCACCGCCGAGGAGCGCCGCGGCGTCCCCCACCACGTGTTCGACGTCCTCGACGTCACCGAGCCCGCCGACGTGGCGAGCTACCAGCGCCTCGCCCGCGAGGCGATCGGGGACATCCGCTCCCGGGGCCGGCGCCCGATCCTCGTGGGCGGCTCCGGCCTCTACCTCCAGGCCGCCCTCGACGAGATGGCCTTCCCCGGCACCGATCCGCGGATCCGCGCCCGCCTCGAGACCGAACTCGAACGCCTCGGCCCGGCCGCGCTCTGGGAGCGGCTGCGGAGCCTCGACCCCGAGGCCGCCAAGGCGATCCTGCCCTCGAACGGGCGCCGAGTCGTGCGCGCCCTCGAAGTCGTGGAGCTGACCGGCTCCTTCACCGCGAGCCTGCCTGAGCCCAAGGCCCACCTCGAAGCGATCCGCATCGGGGTCGACCTCGACACCGCCGCCCTCGACGAGCGGATCGAGCGGCGCGTGCGGATCATGTGGGACGCGGGGTTGTTGGACGAGGTCCGCGCCCTTGAAGCCCAGGGCCTGCGCGAGGGCCGCACCGCGTGGCGGGCGCTGGGATACCGGCAGGTCCTCGACCATTTCGCGGGGGAGTACGACGAGGAGGAGGCCTTCCGGCTCACCGTCCAGGGCACCCGCCGCTTCGTGCGCCGCCAGCGCTCCTGGTTCAAAAGGGACGGCCGCATCGAGTGGTTCGATGCGGCCGATCCTCAGTTGTTCCAGCGGGCCCTCGCCCTGGCGGGTGGCCCGGGTTCGCCCTAAGCGCGCGGCTTGGGGCTGGCGGTCTCGCCCGGGTCGGTCACGGCGACCGGCGCGAGCACCTCGTCGATCTTGGCGAGCACGTCGGCGTCGAGCACCACGCCCACGGCCTTGACGTTCTCCTTGACCTGCTCGGGGCGGGTCGCGCCGATGAGCGCGGCCGACACGTTCGGGTTCTGGAGCACCCACGCGAGGCTGAGCTGCGCGATCGACAGGCCCAGGGCCTCGGCGATCGGGCCGAGCTGCTGCACCCGCTCCAGCACGTCGTCCTGGAGCCACTTCTCGACGAAGCGTCCGAACCTGGGGTCGGCGCCGCGCGAGCCGGCCGGGGCGTCCTGGCCGGGCTTGTACTTGCCGGTGAGCACGCCGCCGGCGAGCGGGGACCACACGATCTGGCCGATGCCGAGGTCCTCGGAGGCCGGGACGACCTCGCCCTCGATGATCCGCCACAGCGCCGAGTACTGCGGCTGCGAGGACACGAGCTGGATCTTCAGGTCCTGGGCCAGGGCGTGGCCGCGGCGGATCTGGTCGGCGGTCCACTCGGAGACGCCGATGTAGTGGGCCTTGCCGGAGTGGACCACGTCGGCGAAGGCCTGGAAGGTCTCCTCCAGCGGGGTCTCGTAGTCGAAGCGGTGCGCCTGGTACAGCTCGACCCGGTCGGTCTGGAGGCGGCGCAGGGAGTTGTTGATCGACTCCTTGATGTGCTTGGCCGACAGGCCCCGGTCGTTCTTGCCCTCGCCCATCGGCCAGTAGACCTTGGTGAAGATCTCCAGGCCGTCGCGGCGCTCGTTCTTGAGCGCCCGGCCGAGGACCTCCTCGGCCGCGCCCTGCGCGTACACGTCGGCGGTGTCGAAGGTGGTGATGCCTTCGTCGAGGGCGGCCCGGACGCACGCGACCGCGGCCTCCTCCTCCACCTGCCCGCCGTGGGTGATCCAGTTGCCGTAAGTCAGTTCGGAAATAACGAGGCCAGAGCGGCCGAGATGACGAAACTCCATGGCTGAGAGCCTACCTGCCGAGCGGCTAGCGTCAACGAAACCAACATCACAGATCGGCCGCGCGCGTCGATTGCCCTCGGACGCGGGCTATCGGACCGGTCAGGCTTCGGGGGCGGGCCTGCGCTGCTCGAACGGCATCTCGCTGAGCAGCATCTGCACCTCGGAGGGCTCGATGGGCTGGGCCTCGGCCTGCTGGTCGGGGAAGGCCGCGCCGCGCACGTCCATCACCGACTGGTGGCTGTTGACGCGGATGCGGGGGATGCAGTGGGGGTGCTCGGCGACGATCCAGCCGATCATGTGCTCGCGCACCCCGCACCTGAGGGTCCACTGGTCGGCGGGGTTGGCCGCCGAGACGGTGATGCGCAGGCGCATGTACGGGCCCGTGGCCTCGATGACGTTCATGCTGTGGCTGCGCCCGTCCCACAGCGGGCTCTCGGTCAGGTACCGGTGCAGCTCGGTGCGGGCCGCCTCCATCGGCAGCCGCCAGTCGGCGTCGAGCATGACCGTGCCGATCACCGCGGGGTTGTTGCGGGTCCAGTTGACGTACGGGTGGGACTTGAAGTACGAGGTGGGCAGCACCAGCCGCCGCTCGTCCCAGATGCGCACGACCACGTAGGAGAGGGTGATCTCCTCGATGCGGCCCCACTCGCCCTCGATGACGACGACGTCTTCGAGGCGCAGCGCGTCGCCGAAGGCGAGCTGCATCCCCGCGAAGAGGTTCTGGAGCATCGTCTGCGCGGCCAGTGCGGCGATGACGCCCGCGAGGCCGGCCGCCCCGAGCAGCGAGGTGCCGAGGACCCGCAGCGAGGGGATGTTGAACAGGATGATCCCGATGGCCACCATCCACACGCCCGCCGCGACCAGCCGGTAGGTGACGATCGCCTGGGTGCGCCGGCGCCTGCCGCCGACGTCGTTCTCGTCGAGCGAGCCCCAGCGCGACTGGACGGGGGTCTTGGCGATGCTGAGCAGGTTCGAGATGAGCCACGCGCCGGAGATGACGGTGCCGAACATGAGGGTGCGGCTCAGGTTGATGTTCCACGGGTTGTCCCAGCCTCCGGCGGCGACGTCGCTCTGGACGAACAGCAGGATCTGCACCCCGCCGGTGGCGGCCATGAGCTGCGCGGGCCGCAGGGCCTTGCCGATGAGGAGGGACTGGCGCTCGGAGGCGTGGCGCAGCAGCAGCCATTTGATGAGCAGGCGCGCGAGGCTGACCGCGAGGGCGGACAGGGTCGCGACGGCGACGATGACGACCCAGGGGTCGAGGTTCGGCATGGCTCTCAGGCTATCGAGAAACGTGAGGACTCTGGGTGCCGCGTCCCTCACCGCGGGTCGGCGCCGGCGGCTACAGCGGCCCGTCGTCGATGGAGACGGCCGCTTCGAGGGTGCCGAGGGCCTCGGCGCGGTCGAGGCGGAGGGGGACGGTCTCGGCGCCGTCGAGTCCGAGCACGCCCCAGGAGTAGCCGTCGGTGACGAGGAAACCGGCCGGGTGGACCTCGATGCGCTGGTAGCGCGGGGGCACGACGACGCGGCCGGTCTTGTGGACGAGGACGACCCGGCCCCGCTGGGAGGCGGCGGCGACGCCGTTGACGAACCCGGTGACGGTGCGCCCGTCGGCGGTGGGGGTCTCCATGGAGGTGTAGAGCATCGGGACGACGACGGTGCCGTTGCGGTCGATCGCGCCCCAGTCGGCCTGGCACACGGCGGCGACGCCGCCTCGGAAGTCCCCGGCCTGGCTGAACGCGGCCTGCACGACCGGCTGGCCGTTCGGGCCGAGGTAGCCGAAGCGGCCGGTCTGGGGGTCCTGGAACCGCTCGGGCGCGGGGTGTCCGGCGCGTTCGGGCCACCCGCGCGGGGGCGGGCCGAACCCGGTCTTCGCGGCGCGCTCCTCGATGATCGAGAGCGCGGTCTCGACGATCTGCATGACGAATCCGTGCGGGTTCTGCTCGGAGGCGCGCTGGACGTGGATGAGGCTCTCGGTGATGCGGCCCTGGGCGATGCACGAGAGCCCGGCGTAGGCGCGGACGGCGCCGGTGAGGGTCCGCGGCAGCTCGCCGGCCTCGGCGAGCGCGAACAGCTGGTCGGCCTCCTCGAAGCGGCCCCGCACGCGCAGCACCTGCCCGAGCCGGGCGCGGGCGGGGGCCAGGAGCAGGTCGGCGCCGACGGCCTCGGCGTACTTGACGGCGGCGGCGGCGTCCACTTCGGCCGCGTCGAAGTCGCCGAGGACCCGCAGGATGACCGCGCGCACGCCCAGCAGGCGCGACTGGTCGGCCTCGCCGGCGTGGCGGGCGAGGCGCAGCGTCGCCTCTTCGCGGATCTGCTGCAAGGCGACGGTGTCGGCGATCGCGTGGCGCATGGTGGCGCGATCGAGCGGGCCGAGGGCGCGGAACAACCCTGCCCGCAAGTCCACCGCGACATCCACCACGTTGACTACTTTCCGGGGTCAGAGAGGGCTACGACAGTTCGAGGGTAAGCCATCGGGGACCCGGGAGGGTTCACTGCGGTGCGCCGGGCCCGTCCGATGGGCGGGCGGAGCCGGGCAGCGCCGCCCTGTGCTGCGCGAGGGGCCGGTGGGACCCCTCGGCGCTACTTGACGATCTTGCCGAGGTCGTCCTCGGTGGCCTTGTAGCTCATGCGGGCCCGCGGGTTGCGCATCGAGCGGGGCATGATGCTCCGCTGGATCGCGTACCAGTACAGGCCGCCCTTGCGCTGCTCGGTCTTGGGGAAGCGCTTGTAGACGATGCGCTTGACGCGCCGGCACAGGAGCACCGACTCCAGGACGATGACGGCGGTCAGGGCCAGCAGCGCGATGAACAGGTAGCTCTGGAGCTGGACGTTCCCGGAGGTGGAGAAGATGAGGATCGCGAACGCGCCGAACATGTAGTACTGGCCGACCGACCAGCGCGAGTCGACGATGTCGCGCACGAGGAGGCGCTCGGGGCCGCGGTCGCGCGGGATGTGGTACTTGTCGAAGAGCGGGTCGCCCTTCCACTGGCCTTCGGCGATGCGGGCGCGCTCGGCCCGGAGGTCGGCCTTGGCCTGGCGCTTCTGCTCCTTGGTGAGCGGGCCGGACTTCTTGGCGGCCTCCCGCTTCTCCCTGTTCGTCAGCGGCGGGTTGATCGGGGGGCGCGCCTTGGACTGGTTGGGCCTTCGGGGGGTCGCCTTGCCCTTCTTCTCCGTGCCTTTTCTCTCGACGGCCGCGACCGGCGTCGGTTCCTCTGTGGCAGGGTCTGCCTGGGCGGACTTCTTCCCCACGGACGATCGGCCTTCCTCAACTCGCTGCGTGCTGCTGCCTCTCAAGCATACCTATGCCGGTGTCGCCCGGATTGCTCACGGCTCGCGGCTGCGTACGAACCGGCGCGCGGTCGCTCAGGCGCGGGGCCGCTCGATCTTGGCGCCGAGTCCGAGGAGCTTCTCCTCGAAGTTCTCGTAGCCGCGGGTGATGTAGCGGTCGACGCCGTAGACGCGCGAGGTGCCCTCGGCGGCCATCGCGGCGATGAGGTGGCTGAATCCGGCGCGGAGGTCGGGGATCTGGAGGTCGGCGGCGTGCAGCTTCGAGGGCCCGGCGATGACCGCCGAGTGCAGGAAGTTGCGCCGTCCCCAGCGGCAGGGGGTGCCGCCGAGGCAGTCGGAGTACAGCTCGATGTTGGCGCCCATGCGGCGCAGCTCCGAGGTGTAGCCGAAGCGGTTCTCATAGACCGTCTCGTGCATGATCGACAGGCCGTCGGCCTGGGTCAGGGCCACCACGATCGGCTGCTGCCAGTCGGTCATGAGCCCGGGGTGCACGTCGGTCTCCAGCGCCACGGGCTTGAGCGCGGTGCCGGGGTGCCAGAAGCGGATGCCGCCGACGTTCGGGTCGTCGTCGACCTCGTAGGCGCCGCCGATGGAGCGGAAGACGTTGAGGAAGGTCATCATGTCGGCCTGCTGGGCGCCGCGCACGAAGACGTTGCCCTCGGTCGCGAGGGCCGCCGAGGCCCAGGAGGCGGCCTCGATGCGGTCGGGCAGGGCCCGGTGCGAGTAGCCCTTGAGCTCGTCGACGCCGACGATCTCGATGACGCGGTTGGTGTGGACCTTGATGATCGCGCCCATCTTCTGCAAGATGCAGATGAGGTCGACGATCTCCGGTTCGATCGCGGCGTTGCGCAGCTCGGTGGTGCCCTTGGCCATGACGGCCGTCAGCAGCACCTGCTCGGTGGCGCCGACCGAGGGGTACTCGAGCTCGTAGCGGATGCCGTGGAGCCCGTTGGGGGCCGACAGGTGCGTGCCGTCGGGGCCCTTCTCGACCACGGCGCCGAACTCGCGCAGAGCGTCGAGGTGGAAGTCGATGGGGCGGCCGCCGATGTTGCAGCCGCCGAGGTCGGGGATGAACGCGCGGCCGAGGCGGTGCAGGAGCGGCCCGCACAGCAGGATCGGGATGCGGCTGGTCCCGGCGTGGACGTTGATCTCCTCGACGCCGGCGGACTCGACCGAGGTGGGGTCCATGTAGAGCGTGTCGCCGTCGAGTTCGACCTCGACGCCGTGGACGCGCAGGAGCCCGGTGACGACCTCGACGTCCCGGATGGCCGGGACCGATCGCAGGACCGAGGGGGAGGTGCCGAGCAGGGCCGCCACCATCGCCTTGGAGACGAGGTTCTTCGCCCCGCGGACGGTGACCTCGCCTTCGAGGGGGGTGCCGCCGTGGATGATCAGCACATCGTCGAGAGTGCCGGATTCGGGGGTGGCGTCGGTGCTGCTCAACAGGTCTCCTCGATCGGTGGAGTTCTGGATTGTGATGCCGGGGAGCGCCGGTGCGGCGGCGGTGACGGTCGGGACGGGCTCCGGCTGCCGAGGCGGCTTTCGCGAACCGTGAACCTCCGGTGGCGGACCAACGATAACGGAATAGCCACAAGGAAAACGCCCAGGTAGCGACTTTACCCACGGTGATCATGCGCACCACCCGTTCGTGCAACGGAGGCCCGCGCTCGCGCGTGATTAGACCCCTGCGACCGGGTCCGCCCGGATCGTGGACCCCGCTGATCCTATAGGATCTACGATCCGGGTGAGCGGTTCGCTACGGCAGCGCGAGCATCCGGTCGAGGGCCTCGCGCGCGTACGCGGCGGTGCCCGGCTCGACGGTGATCGTGTTCGGGACGCGCCCGGCCACCAGCTCCTCCAGGGCCCACACCAGGTGCGGCAGGTCGATCCGGTTCATCGTGGAGCAGTAGCAGACGGTCTTGTCCAGGAACGAGATCTTCTTGTCCGGGAAGCGGTTCGCCAGGCGCCGCACCAGGTTCAGCTCGGTGCCCACGGCCCACGAGGAGCCCGGTTCGGCCGCTTCGAGCCGCTTGATGATGTACTCGGTCGAGCCCACGTAGTCGGCCGCGGCCACCACCTCGTGCTTGCACTCGGGGTGGACCATGATGTTGACCTCGGGGTCGAGGCGGCGCATCTCCTCGACGCATTCGAGCGTGAAGCGCCCGTGGACCGAGCAGTGGCCCTTCCACAGGATGATCTTCGCGTCCCGCAGCTCCTGGTCGGTGAGGCCGCCGTTCGGCTTGTGCGGGTTGTAGAGCACGCAGTCCTCGAGCGCGTAGCCCAGCTCGCGCACCATCGTGTTGCGGCCCAGGTGCTGGTCGGGCAGGAACAGGACCTTCTCGCCCTGGTCGTAGGCCCACCGCAGCGCCCGCTCGGCGTTCGAGGAGGTGCACACCAGGCCGCCCTCGCGCCCGACGAAGCCCTTGATGGCGGCGGTGGAGTTCATGTAGGTCACCGGGACCGTCACGTCGGCGACGCCGACGCGTTTGAGGTCCTCCCAGCACTGCTCGACCTGCGAGGCGGTGGCCATGTCGGCCATCGAGCAGCCAGCGGCCATGTCCGGCAGGATCACCCGCTGGTGGTCGCCGGTGAGGATGTCGGCGCTCTCGGCCATGAAGTGCACGCCGCAGAAGAGGATGTACTCCGCGTCGGGGCGCGCGGCGGCCTGCTGCGCGAGCTTGAACGAGTCGCCGGTGACGTCGGCGAACTGGATCACCTCGTCGCGCTGGTAGTGGTGGCCGAGGACGAACACGTTGCCGCCCAGGGTCGCCTTGGCGGCCTTGGCGCGTTCGACCAGGTCGGGGTCGGAGGGCGCGGGCAGCTCGCCGGGACAGTCGACGCCGCGCTCGGAGCCGGCGTCGGTCCCGCGTCCGAGCAGCAGCAGCGCGGTCTGAGTGGAAGCAGGTTCATTGAAGCCCGTCATGATCGCCATCCTAATCCGTTCCGAGCCTTCTTCGGCCCTGCCGAATCCCGGCGAATGCTCAGGCAGGTCCGAGGTCGATGGCCCGCCGGAACGGCCGCAAGCCGTCCCCGCTGGCAGAAGGCCCGCCGAGGTCACCGCCAAGCCTGAGGAGCGCTCACGTACCGCGCTGTAGTCGTGAGCAGCGGCACTGTCACACCCCGAGAGCACTATCGAATCGGGGGCGGCACCGCGCCGACACACCCGACCGCAGGGGCACCAGACACCAATCCCCAAGCCTCTGCGAACCACATCGGCAAGCGGTTACACCAGCCCGCCTCCCATCCACTACGCTCTTGGTGTGCGCATCCTCATAGCTCCCGACAAGTTCGCCGGCACCATGAGCGCCGCCGAGGCCGCCGACGCCATCGCAGCCGGCTGGCGCCGCGCCCGGCCCGACGACACCGCCGCCACCCTCCCCCTCGCCGACGGCGGCCCCGGCTTCGTCGAGGTCCTCCACCACGCCCTCCCCAACGCGACGAAGCACACCGTCCGCGCCAGTGACCCCCTCGGCCGACCCGTCGACGCCGACTACCTGCGCGAAGGAGACACCGCCTACATCGAGTCCGCCGCCACCTGCGGCCTCCACCTCCTCACCGGCGCCGAACGCGACCCCCGCCGCACCACCACCTACGGCCTCGGCACCGTCATCGCCCACGCCGTCGAGCACGGCGCCCGCCGCGTCGTCGTCGGCCTCGGCGGCTCCGCCACCAACGACGCCGGCGCCGGGATGCTCACCGCCCTCGGCCACGTCTTCCGCGACGCCGCCGGCGAACCGATCCCCTACGGCGGAGCGGCACTCGCCGCGGTCGCCGCCGTCGAAGGACTCCCGCGCACCCGCGGCGTCGAGTTTGTCGCCGCCACCGACGTCGACTCGCCCCTCCTCGGCCCCCACGGCGCCAGCCACGTCTTCGGTCCCCAGAAGGGCGCCGCCCCCCGCGACGTGGCGCTCCTCGAAAGCGCCGTCGCCCACTTCGCCGCGACCGTCGAAGACCGGCTCGACCGGCCCGGCCTCGCCGACCGCCCCGGCGCCGGCGCCGCCGGCGGCCTCGGCTTCGCCTTCTTCCTCCTCGGCGGCCGCCGCGAGTCCGGCGCCCGCCTCACCTGCGACGCCGTCGGCCTCGACGCCGCCGTCGCCGAAGCCGACCTCGTCATCACCGGCGAGGGCTCCTTCGACGCCCAGAGTCTGCGCGGCAAGCTCGCCGCCGAAGTCGCCGCCTCCGCCGCCGCCCACGCCAAGCCCTGCCTGGTCCTCGCCGGCCGCGCCGACGACGCGACCCACCCCGACCTCGCGGGCGTGCACTCGGTCACCGAGCTGCTCGGCAGCGCCGAGGCCGCCATGGCCGCGCCCGTCGAAGGGCTGACCGCGCTGGCCGAGCAGGTGGCGAAGGAGCGGCACGGGTAGGTACCGTCGGACACAGGACCGGATCGTGCGCCATGTCCCCCCGAGAGTGACCTCGGGAATAGAGACGCCTCTGATCCGGTTGGGTACTGTTGACTGGTCGAAGAGACCCGGTCGACCTGGATCTCGCATTTATCAGAGGAGTTGCTAGTGAGCGCCACTCAGCAGACCGAGGACGTCAAGGACAACGCCACCAAAGTCGGCGTCGTGCTCACGGACGCGGCGGCCGGCAAGGTCAAGGCCCTGATCGAGCAGGAGGGCGAGGAAGGCCTGCGCTTGCGCGTCGAGGTCAGCCCCGGCGGCTGCTCGGGCCTGCGGTACGGCCTGTACTTCGACACCGACGTGCGCGACGGGGACACCGTCCAGGACTACGAGGGCTTCGGCGTCGTGGTCGACAAGATGAGCATCCCCTACCTCATCGGCGCGAGCATCGACTTCGCCGACCGCATCGACGCCCAGGGCTTCACCATCGACAACCCGAACGCCCAGGGCTCCTGCGCCTGCGGCGACTCCTTCCACTAGGAGCCCGGGTCCATCGCTTTCACAGCCCGGTCGACCGAGTGTCCGACCGGGCTGCTTCGTGTTCGCGCCGAGTGCCGTCCCGCCTCCCGCGACCGCCCTTTCCATTCCTGAGCCTTCGCGCTCCCACGTCCCCGACTGAACGAGGACCTTTGCTGTGCCACTGCAAGGCATGAAGACCGCCGTCACCGGAACGACCGCCGAGGCCGTCGGCCTCGGCATGAGCCGCCTCGGGCAGGCCCCGGTGGTGCTCGACGCCGACGAGCTCGACCTCATCGACGTCATGGAGCGATCGGGCACCCTCGGCCTGGTCCACATCGGGCCCGGCGTGCCCAAGGCCATGCACGCCTACGCCGACCAGGCCCGCGACCTCGGCCTGGAGTTCAGCGCCGACCCCGGCGAACTCGAGGGCGAGGAGGCCGTCGAGTTCCTCTCCGGCGCGAAGTTCCTCGTCACCGACCGCGACCGCCACCGGCGGCTGCTGGCCAGCACCGGGTTGAGCGACGACGAGCTCCTCGAGCGCGTCCGCGTCCGCGTGACCACACTGGACCAGGAGGGCGCCGAGATCGTCGGCCACGACATGGAGCACGTCCGCGTGCCCGCCCCGCGCGCCCGCGAGGTCGCCGACCCCGCCGGCGGCGGCGAGGCGTTCACCGCCGGGCTCCTGGCGGGCCTGGGCTGGGGGATGAGCCTGCGCCGCAGCACCGAGGTCGGCGGCCAGCTCGCCGTACTCGCCCTCGAAGCGGTTGGGCCGCAAGGATATGCGGTCGAACCGGTGGAATTCGTGCACCGCCTCGAACAGTCGTACGGGATAGCCGCGGCCGCCGAGGCCTCCGCCTACCTGCTGCCCGAGTGAACTCGCCGGTCATCTTGACCCGCAATGGAAACCACTGTCTCACTTGTTGGGGTTCGGGCGGCAACGCCGAGGAAACATATGCGCGGAAAGGTCTCCTCTTGCCGTCCGGAAGGTAACGATTTCACAACGCACTCTTTCTTTTAGGGGTGTTGTACGACATGGTGTGAGTTATCCCACGAACCACTCACACCCTGGAGCGCCCAGTGCGACGAACGAAAATGGCGGTAGCCGCTGTAGCGGCCACCGGCCTCGCGGTGTCCCTAGCCGCCTGTACCGGCGATGAAAGCGATCTCGACGGCGGCGAAGGCGGCGGCGGCATCGTCCAGATGCAGGTCGGCGAGGTCCGGAGCCTCATCCCCGGCGGCTCCGGCGAATCCGAGGGCTTCCGGATCATGCACAACCTCTACGACGGCCTGGTCTACTACGACGCCGTGACCGGCGACCCCGACTACCTGGTGGCCGAGGACATCTCCTCGGACGACAACCAGACGTGGACCATCAAGATCAAGGACGGGCTCACCTTCCAGAACGGCGAGCCGGTCGACGCAGAGGCCTTCATCCGCTCCTGGAACCGCACCGCTTACGGCGCGAACGCCCTGCCGCTCAACTACTTCTTCTCCACGATCGCCGGCTACGAGGACCTCAACCCGCCGCCGCTGCCCGAAGAGGAGTGGGACGACCCCGACACGCCCAAGATCCCCGAGTCCGACGTCAAGGAGCTCTCCGGCCTGAGCGCGCCCGACCCCCTGACCCTCCAGGTCGAGCTCTCCGCGCCGTTCATCGGCTTCCCGACCATGCTCGGCTACGAGGCGTTCTACCCCGTCGCCGAGGAGTGCCTGGCCGACACCGCGGCCTGCGAGCTGGTGCCGATCGGCAACGGCCCCTTCAAGTTCGAGGAGCCCTACGACCTCGAAGCCGGCGGCACCGCCCTCAAGTGGGAGGACTACCCCGGTGAGCAGCCCTCGATCGACGGCGTCCGCTGGCACGTCTACCTCGACGGCGCCAACTGCTGGGCCGACTACCTGACCGGCGACATCGACGTCTGCCGCCCGCCGGCCTCCGACTACGAGTCCGCGGTCAACGACCCCGACCTCGCCGAGCGCCGCATCGTCCAGGACGGCACCAGCACGCTCGTCCTCGCCTTCCCGCTCTACGACGACACCTACGCCGACGTCAACCTCCGCCGGGCCATCTCGGCGGCGATCGACCGCGAAGGCGTCCTCAACGTCATCGGCCCCGACCGGTTCAACCCGCTCGACTCCTGGGTCCCCGCCTCGATCAACGGCGGCGGCCAGGGCTTCTGCGGCGAGTACTGCACCTACGACCCCGACCTCGCCAACGACCTCCTCGAAGAGGCCGGCGGCTGGCCTGAGGGCGAGAAGCTGCGCATCTGGGTCAACGACTCGGCCGACAACCTCGACGTCTTCCGCGCCATCGGCGACTCCATCGCCGAGACCCTCAGCATCGAGTACGAGATCGTCCCGATGGAGTGGACCGACTTCCTCGCCGAGCGGGAGGCCCACAACCTCGACGGCCCGTTCCGCTCCGGCTGGGGCCCCGACTACAACCTCAACGAGAACTACCTCGAACCGGTCTACGGCGGCGGCGCCGCCACCAACGACCAGGGTTACGAGAACGCCGACTACGACGCCAAGATCGCCGAGGCGGCCGGCGCCGCCAGCATCGAGGAGGCCGTCCAGCTCTACGCCGAGGCCGAGGAGATCCTCGCCGGCGACATGCCGAGCGCGCCGATCTTCGTCGAGCAGGTCAGCTACTTCTACAGCGAACGCGTCGACAACGTGGTCGTCCACCCGATCTACTCGGGCCCGGGCGGCGACGCGGAACTGCGCGACATCGTCATCAAGTAGCCGCTGAGAGCGATCCGGCGGGCGGGCCACAGCGGCCCGCCCGCCGGTCTAGAACGGAATCCAATGGGACGCTACGTCATTCGGCGACTGCTCCAAGCACTGCTCACCCTCGGCATCGTGCTGTTCATCCTGCACTACCTCATGGCGCTGTCCGTCCAGATCAGAGGCAACCCCGCCATCCTGTTCTTCGGCGGCGAACGCACGCCCGACCCGGCGATGCTCGCGCAGGTGGAGCGCCTCTACGGCCTCGACAACGGCTGCTACGACCGGCCCGGCGACCCCTGCCTCGTCCCGTTCGTCGAACGGCTCCAGAACTACGCCGCAGGCGACTTCGGGACCACCCTCAACGGGAACCGCGACGTCGCCGCGCTCCTGGGCATCTACATCCCCAACACGCTGCGGCTGTTCCTGTTCTCGACCGTCACGCTCGTGGTCCTCGCCATGGTCCTGGGCACCTGGGCCGCCCGCCACCGCGGCCGCCTGGTCGACCACTCGGTGCGCGGCACCACGATCCTCATCGACTCGGTCCCGGTCTTCCTGATCCTCCTGGCCTACGTCTACATGATGGCCGTCCCGCTCACCCGCTGGGCCCGAGGCATATGGGGCACCGAGTCCTTCATGGGCCAGGTCTTCAGACCCAGCTACAACCCCGACTACCCGTGGACGACGATCGTCATCCCCGGCATCATCCTCGGCACCGTCGGCCTCGCCACGCTCACCCGCCTGGTGCGCGCGAGCCAGCTGGAGAACATCGGCGCCGACTTCGTGCGCACCGCCAAGGCCAAGGGCCTGGGGCAGATGCGCATCACCGTCGTCCACGTCGTGCGCAACTCGATGATCCCGATCGTCACCGGCATCGGCTACCTCTTCGCCTTCATGCTCTCCGGCGCCGTCCTCACCGAGGGCGTCATGGGCATCCCCGGCATGGGCTACATGATCTTCAACGCCGTCCAACGCCAGGAGATCAACCTGGTCATCGTCGGCCTGACCATCAGCGCCATCGTCGTCGTGGTCGTCAGCCTCGTCGTCGACCTCCTGTACGCCGCGCTCGACCCGAGGATCCGCTATGAGTGAGCTGACCGTCCCCACCGGGCAGGCCGAGGCCGCGCAGACGTCGCTGTGGAAGGACGCCTTCCGGACCATGAGGCGGCGCCCCGACGTCATCCTCGCGACGCTGATCCTGCTCTTCGTCTTCGCGATGGCCGCCTTCCCGACCCTCTTCACCGACAAGGACCCGACCCGGTGCATCGGACGGGAGGCGCGCCAGCGGCCCGACACCTGGTTCACCGGCGAGCACCCGCTCGGCACCGACGCCTTCGGCTGCGACTTCGCCGCCACGATCGTCCACGGCACCCGCCCCACGATCGTCCTCGCGCTCACCGTCATCGTCGCGACCGTCGTCGCCGGACTCCTCCTGGGCGTCCTCGCCGGCTACTTCGGCGGCTGGCTCGACGCCCTCATCTCCCGCGTCCTCGACGTCTTCATCGTCATCCCGATGCTGCTCGGCGCGATCCTCCTGCTCAGCCTCTTCCGCGGCCGCGGCTCCTCGGGCAACCTCATCGAGACGATCGGCCCGGCCGCGCTGGCGCTGATGATCTTCAGCTGGATGGAGTTCTGCCGCTACGCGCGGGCCGCCACGATCGAGGCCAAGAACCTCGACTACGTCCAGGCCGCCCGCTGCCTGGGCGCCAAGGACAGCCGGATCATGTTCCGCCACATCCTCCCCAGCGCGATCATCCCGGTGACCGCCGTGGTCCCCACGACCATCGGCGCCATCATCGTCACCGAGTCGGCCCTGGCCGTGCTCGGCCTCGGCGTCCAGGCCCCCGCCACCAGCTGGGGCGTGCTGCTGTCCAAGGGCACCGAATGGGCCGGCGGCGGGTACGTGTACCTGTTCGGCATCCCGCTGTCGCTGTTGATCCTGACCGTGTTCGCCTTCGCCGCCTTCGGCGACGCCCTGCGCGACGCGCTCGACCCGAAGCTGAGGTGAGACCAGTGGTATCGACTCCCCAGGTCGTCGGGGACACGCTCCCGGGCGCCGACTTGAACGCGCCGCTGCTCGAAGTGGAGGACCTCAAGGTCGAGTTCCGGGTGCGCGGCAAGCGCGTCCCGGCCGTGCGCAGCGCGAGCTTCACCCTCGAACGCGGCCGCACCCTCGCCGTGGTCGGCGAGTCCGGCTCGGGCAAGTCGGTGACCTCCCAGGCCGTCATGGGCATCCTCGACTCGCCGCCGGCCTACATCACCGGCGGCGAGGTGCGCCTCCAAGGCGTCGACCTGCTCAAGCAGAACGAGGAGACCCGCAGGACGGTGCGCGGCAACCACATCGCCATCGTCTTCCAGGACGCGCTCTCGGCGCTCAACCCCCTGTGGTCGGTCGGCTTCCAGATCGGCGAGCTGTTCCGCGTCCACCGCGGCACCGGTCGCGCCGAAGCGAAGAAGCGGGCGATCGAGCTGCTCGACCTCGTGGGCATCCCCGACGCGAAGAACCGCGTCGGGCACTACCCGCACCAGTTCTCCGGCGGGATGCGCCAGCGGGTCATGATCGCGATGGCGCTGGCCCTGGACCCCGAGGTGCTCATCGCCGACGAGCCGACCACGGCCCTGGACGTCACCGTGCAGGCGCAGATCATGCGGCTGCTCAAGAGCATCCAGGAGGAGCGGCACATGGGCCTGATCCTCATCACCCACGACCTCGGCGTGGTCGCCGACGTCGCCGACGACGTGGCGGTCATGTACGCCGGGGAGGTCGTCGAGCGCGCGGGCATCCGCGACGCGTTCAAGCGCCCGGCGCACCCCTACAGCAAGGCGCTGCTGCGCGCGATCCCGCGCGTGGACACGCTCGGGCAGGAGCTGGAGGTCATCGCGGGACTGCCGCCGAACCCGGCGTCGCTGCCGACCGGCTGCCCGTTCCACCCGCGCTGCAAGGCGGCCGAGGACCGCTGCGCCGAGGAGGCGCCGCCGCTGGCGGCGGTCGCCGAGGGCCACACGAGCCGCTGCCACTTCGCCATGGAGGTCTACCGAGATGAACGCTGAACTGGGGCAGGCCGACAGCGCGACCGAGCCGGTGCTGGAGGCGACCGACCTCGTCAAGCACTTCCCGATCCAGCGCGGGATCGTCGTCAAGCGCACGGTCGGGCGCGTGCAGGCCGTCGACGGGGTCGACCTGCGCCTCCACGCGGGCCAGACGCTCGGCGTGGTCGGCGAGTCCGGCTGCGGGAAGTCGACCCTCGCCAAGCTCCTCGTCGGTCTGGAGACGCCCACTTCGGGGTCGATCAAGGTGCTGGGCAGGGAGATCGGCAACCTGTCCTCGCGGCGCATCCGGCCGGTGCGGCGGGACATCCAGCTAGTGTTCCAGGACCCGTACACCTCGCTGAACCCGCGCATGACCGTGGGCGACATCATCGGCGAGCCGTTCGAGATCCACCCGAACGTCGTCCCCAAGCGCGAGCGCGCCGGGGAGGTCAAGGACCTGCTCGACATGGTCGGGCTCAGCCCCGACCACATCAACCGCTACCCGCACCAGTTCTCCGGGGGCCAGCGCCAGCGCATCGGCATCGCGCGGGCGCTGGCGCTGCGCCCGCAGGTGCTGGTGTGCGACGAGCCGGTCAGCGCGTTGGACGTGTCGATCCAGGGGCAGGTGATCAACCTGCTCAAGCGGCTCCAGGCCGAGTTGGGCCTGGCGTACGTGTTCATCGCGCACGATTTGTCGGTGGTGCGGCACATCGCCGACGAGGTGGCGGTGATGTACCTGGGCAAGGTGGTCGAGCGCGGCACGGGCCCGCAGATCTACGACCACCCGAGGCACCCGTACACGCAGGCGCTGCTGTCGGCCGTGCCGGTGCCCGACCCGGACCTGCGGGGCCACCGGGAGGAGATCATCCTGCAAGGGGACGTGCCCTCGCCGATCAACCCGCCTTCGGGGTGCCGGTTCCGCACGCGCTGCTGGAAGGCCGAGGAGCAGTGCGCCGAGGTGGTGCCGACCCTGCAAGTGGGCGACAACGGCACCCACCCGACGGCGTGCTTCTTCGCCGAGGAAAGAGACGTCACCCACGCCGTGAAATAGCGCGCCAAGTGATCAAGGGCGTCTTCATGGTAGGTGAGGACGCCCTTCTCCGCGCCCGCTGACAACAGCGGCCCCACAACCCGACTAGTCTTCGCGATAGACTAACGTATCGCTATATTGTCAGAGAGACAATATACTTGTGAGTAGCTTTCGATCCGTTATAAGACTGAGATCTACTTATCAAACATTTACACACCTTATCCATCATATTCCGACCATTGGAGCTGATTCATGACCGCCGGACACTTCTTCCCCTCTCACGAGGGCATCACCCAGAAGACCGGAGCCGAAGAGCACCACCATCTGTGGCGATTCGTCATCACGCTCGCCGCGGTTCGACCTGCCGCCACCGTCGCCGAGGACTGCCCGGCGGCCCGACTGCGAAGCCGGTAACCGGACCCTGCCGAGATGACCTCTTCACACCCTTCCTCGCAGCGATTCCGGTTGGCGGGGCTCGACGCTGTTCGCGGGAATCTTGCGACTTGGCATGTGTGCGTGCGAATCTACCTCGATCCGCTGTTCAGGGACGACGTGCTCAACAAGGTCTACGAACCGTTGGGAAAGGCGGTCGCCCCTGATCCGGCCATCAATCCGGTACTAGTGGTGAGCCACGGCAAACATGCCCGGTGGATCAACTTCGTCGTCATGATGGCGCTCTACTGTGTCGGCGCCGCTTTCCTCATCGCCGAAACCTGGTCCAACCGGGCTGTTCTGGCGGGGAGCTTCCTGCTGTGGCTGGCGTTCGCCAGTATCGGTCAGGAGCCGTCCTCCAAGCCGTCGCTGCGAATGGAGACCTACCCGGACGCAGTGCATCTCCTCAAGCCGCTGCGGTTCAAGGTGATCTTCATCCTCGGCCCGGTTCTGGTGCTGATCGGCCTGATCGCCAACGACGTGTGGTGGCGGGCATTCCTCGAGCTCGCTGCGCTCGGACTGATCTGCGCTGGAGGAGGCCTCTATCGGGCCAAGCGCATTTCGCTGATTCCGAATGCGAAGACGCCGCCGGGATTTCGGGGACCTCGGCATCGGCGGATCGAATCGAGCCGGGCCACCGAGGTGATCATGTGCCGCGACGAGGACCACGAGTTCGTGGGATTCGGCGGTCTCGGCGTGAAGCATCGGATCATGTTGCCTCCGACACCTCCGTTCGGCGGCGCCGAGTCCGAGGACATCGACTTGGACCTGGTGGCCAAGGAACTGTGGACTCGGACCGAGGATCTCGCGGGCGATTCGGAGGAGGACCAGGAAGCGGACCCCGAGGTCGCCCAGCTCACCGTTTGCAGGCAGGTGTTCGTCGCGGAGACGGCCGTCCGAGAGCCGATCTACTTGCTTGAGGAGGTCAACATCCGCGGTCAGGAGTACAAATCGATCGCCGAGGCATGGACGTCACCGTCGCTCTCGGTCAGACCGTATCTGCGCATCCAGGTCGCCGAGGGCGGTGGGGAGCTGGTCACGAACCTGTTCGTGCGCATCTATAGGAAGCTGGACGTGCTGGTGGTCGATCTGATCACCTGTCGTCTGCTTCCCACGTTGTCCTGCTTCAAACTGTTCGAAGCGGGCGAGATGGAGAAGGGCCCGTTCTTTCGTCGGGCCGCAGTCGTCGGCTTCCTGAGCATGCCCTTGGCGGTGTTCCAAGGGCCGATCAGTGCCACCAAGACCGCCGGCAGGTGGGGGGCGCGCGGGCAGGAGAGATTCAAGAAGTGGTGGAAGGTGAGCCCGGTCGGCCGCGCCCCGGAACTCGGCATCCGGCACTGGAGCAGTGAATCTCTTGCGAACAGCCCGAACGGGCTGGAGGACGCCGCCGCTATGGAGCGCGCTCTGGCGTACCACTGCATGAAGGTCTTGAGCGATTGTCTTAGGGGGAAGGTCGACGTGACACCGTTGGAGAAGGAGATGGGACACGAGGAATCGCAGCGCGGTCCGCATGAGTACCACATCAACAGCCATGGCGGGACCATCTCGATCGGATCAGTCGGATCCTACTCGCAGACCAGTGCCGGAGTTATCGGCAGCGAAGGCAAAGGATTCTTTCTCAAGCTGAAAGAGCTGCTCAAGCCCTGAGCAGGGAAGGGCTCCGTCCATAGCGGGCGGAGCCCGTACCCGGGTCGCCACGTAGTTCGACGCGGTGCCCGCGGCCGTCCGGATTCGGCGCTGCGGGAGGCGTTCAGGAACTCAGCGGGTGAGGGCGTCTATGAGGGACAGCGCCGCGGAGACGAGGAGGATCGGGCCGGTCAGTGCTCCAACCACCGCGCTGACGGTGAGGGACTTCGACTTCGCGATCGGGACCGCCGCGATCGCGGCGGCCGTGATCAGTGCCGCCGTCACGTGCACGGCGGGGATCTCCAGCAGGACCGCGACCGGGAACAGGTGCACGCCGACCACGAAGGCGATCCACGCCGAGATCAGCTCGGCGTGCCCGCGCCAGGCCAGCAGGCCCGCGCCGAGCCCCGCGGCGGCGAACTCGATGCCGACCACGATGCCGAACGCCGCCCCGGTGCCGCCGTCGAAGACCGTGCCGTCGGACCAGTGCCGCCACAGCAGCAGCCCGCCGCCGATCGCGGTGAGGCCGCTGAGGATCGACCCGATCCGCAAGGGCCACAACCATGAAGCGGGGGGCTTCTCCTGCGCCCAGCCGAACCAGGCCATGGCGAAGAAGCCGAAGACGGCCGCGAGTCCGGCCGCGTCGCGAAGGTGTTCGGGAGTCAAGGCGCTCGCCGTTCTCGTCGTGGGGGAGGATTCGGAGGGGCGGGCCCGCGGCTGCGGGGCCGCCCTCGTGCGGTGCCAGACTATCCGGCGGCGGCCCCCTCGCCCCGGTGGACCGCTGTCCGCTCGAAGTTCACCTGCGGTGCAACCCTGTCAGGTGGTGACGGACGGTAGATTCAGAAGGCGGAATCTCGTAGTATTGGCAGTTCGCCGCAGATGATCGGAGCCTCCCTTGATCCGACCGACGACCGGACTCCCCGACCCCGCCCCGCGAAGGTCCCTTGTGGCCACCTGGCTCGCGGTCGCCGTCGCGGGCGTCTCCCTGCTGTGCGCGTTCGCGGCGTGGTCGGCCGCCTCGCCCGCGCGCACCGAGGCCGCCGCGCGGCTGCTCGACCGCGACGACGCCTTCGCCGAATACCACCTGCTGCGCCTCGACGAGATCGTGCAGTTCCGGTTCATCGACCTCGCGATCGCCTACCTCGCCGTCGCGATCCTGTTCGCGGCCCTCGCCGTCGCCGTCCGCATCGGCCCCCGGTGGTCGGTCGTCCTCACCGGGACCCTCAGCGCCGCAGGGGCGCTCATCATCGGCGCGGTCGTCTTCGCCCGGCTCCTCACCGGCGTCCCCACCCTCGCCGGCTGGAGCCAGGAGGACCTGGTGCCCCTGCTGACCGAGGTCACGCCCGCGTGGTTCGTCACCGCCGAGCAACTGCCGCTCCTCGCCACCTTCACCGGCCTGCCGATCATCCTGGCGCTGTTGGCCGTCGGCCGTTTCCGCTCGCAGACGCACCGTCCGGACGGCCCCGAACTCGGCTGGTGAGCCGAACCGCCGCGCCCCGTGGCCCCTACAGGTACCATGCGTTCCTCTCCGATGAAAGGAACGCACATGACCCCCGACCCGACGGTGCTGCACCCCCTGCCCGGATTCCCGCGCGTGGTCTTCCTGAAGCCGCTCATCACCTCCGAGAAGATCGAAGTCGGTGACTACACCTACTACGACGACCCGGACGGCGCCGAGCGGTTCGAAGAGTGCAACGTCCTCTACGGGTACGGGCCCGAGAAGCTCGTGATCGGCAAGTACTGCGCGATCGCCGCCGGCACCCGCTTCCTCATGGCCGGCGGCGACCACCCGATGGTCGGCCCCTCCACGTTCCCGTTCACGATGTTCGGCGGCGAGTGGGCCGAGCGGACGCTCGACATCATCGCCGGAGTCGAGAGCCGCGGCGACACCGTCGTCGGCAACGACGTGTGGTTCGGCTGCAACACCATGGTCATGCCCGGCGTGACCATCGGCGACGGCGCGATCATCGCCTCCGGCGCGGTGGTAACCGCCGACGTCGCGCCCTACACGATCGTCGGCGGCAACCCCGCCCAGCCGATCCGCAAGCGTTTCGACAAGGCCGCCATCGAGAAGCTGCTCAAGGCCGCCTGGTGGGACTGGCCGGTCGAGCTCGTCACCGAGCACGCCCGCCTCATCATGGGCGGCTCGCCCGGCGACCTCGCCGCCGTCGCCGCCAAGCACGGACTGGCGCGCGCCCGGTAGCCCGAGCCTCAGGCCGCCGCGGCCTCCGCGTAGCGGGCCGCGACGTCCTCCCAGTTCACGACCTCCCACATCGCCTTCACGAAGTCGGGCCGCACGTTCTTGTACTGGAGGTAGTACGCGTGCTCCCACGCGTCGAACGCCAGCAGCGGCACTGAACCCTGGGCCACGTTCCCGTGGTGGTCGTAGACCTGCTCCACGATGAGCCGCCTGGACTTCGGCTCGAAGGACAGGACGCCCCAGCCCGAGCCCTGCACGAGCGTCGTCGCCGCCGACAGCTGGCCGTGGAAGCCCTCGAACGACCCGAAGTACTCCTCGATCGCCGCGGCGAGCTCGCCCTCGGGACGGCCCCCGCCCTCGGGGCTCATGTTCTGCCAGTAGAGGGAATGCAGGACGTGGCCCGACACGTTGAACGCGAGGGTCTTCTCCAGGCCCACGATCTGGCCGAAGTCGCCCTTGTCGCGCGCCTCGTCGATGCGCTCCATCATGTCGTTGGCGCCCTTGACGTAGGCGGCGTGGTGCTTGTCGTGGTGCAGCTCCAGGATGTGGCCGTTGATATGCGGCTCCAGCGAGCCGTAGTCGTAGGGCAGGTCGGGCAGCGTGTAGACGGTCATGGTCGCCTCTCTCACTTGCGGCAGCACGGTTCGCAGCAACTCTGTTGCTAAAGCAACCGTTTCACAATTGCAAGTCATGTGCAATAGAACGCGACACGGGAGGCCCGTGATCCCGATCGTCTTAGGACCATGGTCCGAGAAGTACTCACCACCGAAGGCGCGCAACGCCTCCGGCCCGAGCCGGCGCTCAGCGCGACAGCCGCCGGATGCCCTCCACGATCCCCGGCAGCGCCTCCAGGAACCGCTCGACCTCCGCCTCGGTGCTCTCCCGGTGCAGCGACACCCGCACGTTCCCGTGGCTCAGCACCCCCATCGCCTGAAGCACATGCGAGGGCCGCAACCGCGTCGAAGCGCACGCCGAACCCGACGACACCGCGAACCCCGCCCGGTTCAACTCCGTCAGCAGCACCTCCCCGTCCACCCCCAGGCACGAGAACGTGACGATGTGCGGCAACCGGTCCACCGGATCGCCCGGCAGCTCCACCTCGGGCACCGTCTCGGCGATGTGCTCCCTGATCCGCTCGGTCAGCGCCCGCGCCCGCTTCGCGAGAGCCTCGCGCTCCTCGACCACCGCCCGCAGCGACGCCGCCGCGGCCACCGCCGCCGGCACGTCCACCTCGCCGATCGCCTCCCTGATCGAGGCGTCCTCACCGGGGAACGGATTGCGCCAGCGCACGCCCCTGCGCACCACCAGCAGCCCCGCGCCCGCCAGGCCGCCCCACTTGCGAGCGCTGGCCGCCAGCACCGACCAGCCCTCGGGCACCGGCTCCCACGGCAGGCTCGCCGCCGCGTCGCACACCAGTGGCACGCCGCCCGCGTTCGCCGCGATGGCCCCGATCGGCTGGCGGGTCCCGACCTCGTGGTTCGCGCTCTGCACCGCCACCACCGAGGCGTCCTCGATCCCCGCGAGCGGATCGGCGTCCACGCGTCCCAGCCGGTCCACGCCGACCGCGACCGCCCTCCCGCCCCCGGCCTCGTGCCAGTCGGCGGCGTGCAGCACCGCGGAGTGCTCGACGGCCCCGTACACGAGCGGCCCGGGCTCGCTGCGGGCCGCGATCACGCCCAGTACCCCGGCGTGCACCGCCTGTGTCCCACTCGATGTGAAAACGACCTCATCAGGGTCGACGCCCAGGGAGGCGGCCGCCGACTGCCGGGCCGCCTCCAGCAGCATCCGCGACCTCCGGCCCAATGTGTACAGTCGTCCCGGGCCCGCCCAGCCCTCCGACAAAGCCGCTGCGTAGGCCTCCCGGGCCGCCGGGTGGGGCGGCTGCGCGGTGGCGCCGTCGAAGTAGGTCTCGGTCACCAACCCAATGTAGAAGACTTCCGGTCGCGAACCCAACCCCTTGCGCCCCGCGGCGGGGGTGAACCAGTAGGCTCGTGCCGTCAAGATCTGCGCCCTGCCGCCCGCCCGGCGGCCGGCGCGGAGCCGAGCGCTGAGAAAGGCATGAGACAGGTGGTCGGAAAACCGTCCCGAGTACGTCGCGGCCGAGCCCGCCGCGCGATAGGTCTCACCGGGATCGCCGCGCTGCTCACCATCGCGCTCGCGGGGTGCAGCCTTGACGACGCCTTTTACCTGGGCTGGCCGCGCACGCGCCCCACGACCCAGTCCGAGCAGATGTTCGACCTCTGGATCGGCTCCACGATCGCGGCCCTCGTGGTCGGCCTCATCGTCTGGGGCCTGACGTTCTGGTGCATCGCCGCCTACAAGAAGCGCGACACCGACACCGAGCTGCCGCGGCAGACGAAGTACAACCTGCCCGCCGAGCTGACCTTCACGGCCCTGCCGTTCGTGCTCATCGGCGTCCTCTTCTACTACACGGTCATCGTGCAGGACAACGTCACCGAGATGAGCGACGACCCCTACGCCTGCACCGAGATCACCGCGTTCAAGTGGAACTGGCAGTTCACCTACACCGACGCGGACTGCGAGCCCCTGACCGGCGCCGACGGCCGCGAGGTCACCGAGACCGGCTCCTCGGACTACATCCCGATCATCGTCGTCCCCAACGAGGACGACGTGCGCTTCGTGGCCAACGCCGAGGACGTCATCCACTCCTTCTGGGTCCCCGACTTGCTGTTCAAGCGCGACGTGATCCCCGGAGGCGAGGACCAGACCACCCGCTGGGAGGTCGACTTCAACTCCGAGGGCACCTTCGTGGGCCGCTGCGCCGAACTGTGCGGCGCCTACCACGCCTTCATGAACTTCGAGATGCGCGTGGTCTCCCCCGAGGACTACGAGACCTTCGTGAACGCCCGCGTCGAGGGCCTGTCCACGCCCGAGGCGCTCGAGCTCATCGGCCAGGCGCCCTACGCGACGTCCACGCACCCGTTCGACACCGACCCGGCCTCGGGCGAAGCGAGTTAAGGAGCGCCATGAAGACTGAGAACCGGCTCTTCGCCATCGTGATGGTCTCGATGTTCGTCTTCGCCGCCATCTACGCCTACGTCACCTACCTCAACGAGAACCCCGCCTACGGCGCGCCGAACCGCATCGAACCGGTCGGCACGCTCGCGCTGCTCTTCTCGGGCCTGCTCACCGGCATGGTGTGGCTGGTCTTCTGGGTCATCTCGCGGCGCATCGACCCGCGCCCGGAGGACCGCGCCGACGGCGAGATCTCCGACGTCTCCGGCGAGGTCGGCTTCTTCAGCCCCGGCTCCTACTGGCCGCTGGGCCTGGCCCTGACCGCGGTCGTCTCCGGCATCGGCGTCGTGTACTGGCTCCCGTGGCTCATGGTCGCGGGCGCGGTGGCGCTCCTGTTCGCCGTGGGCGGCTACCTCTTCGAGTACTACACGGGCACGCGCAAGCTCGGCCCGCAGTAGCACCGACACGCCAGGAGGGCCCGGAGCTTCGGCTCCGGGCCCTCCTTCGCGCCGCGCAATCCGCCACTGGCAACGGGAATCGGTCTGTATAGGGTGTGGCGGTGACTCCCTCTGTGCAGCGCCGGAAGGCGCCGCTGCTGCGGCGCCTGGCCGGAACGGTGTTCTACAGCCTGCCGCACCCGATGCGGCGGCGGATCGTGCGGATCGCAACGCCCACCTACACGCTCGGATCGGTGGTCCTCGTGATGGACGAGGAACGCGAGCACCTGCTCATGCTGCGCCAGCCCCCCGGCAAGCGCTGGTCGCTCCCCGCGGGGCTGCTCAACCGCCGCGAACAGCCGATCGAAGGCGCGCGCCGCGAACTCGCCGAGGAGACCGGCATCGAAGCGGACCTCGCCGAGCTCGACCCGGCCGACCCGTGCGCGGTGGTCCACACCCACGGCCGCTGGGTCGACAACGTCTTCCGCCTCGTCCGCGATCCGGCCTCGACCCAGATCATCGTGGACGGCCACGAGGTGTGGGACGCCGGATGGCACCGCGCCTCGGACCTGCCGGAGATGACCCGCGCGACCGCGAAGCTGTTGTCCCACTACGGACTCGGGCCCCTCGCCGAACCGGCCGAGTAGGCCTCAGAACCGCAGCCGGATCCCGGTGCAGTCGTCATGGCGCTTGGTGTTCGGCCCGATCCCGGTCACCCGCTCGCCCGCCTCGCGGACGAGCCCGATCAGCCCCGCCACGCCCACCGCCTCGGCCCGGTCGAACACCTCGGACCACGAGTGCCCGTACCGGTCGACCAGCCGGGTCAGCCCGTCGGTGCACAGCAGCAGCTCGCCGACCTCCTCGACCGGCACCGCGCCCGTGTACGCCATCGCCGCCGCGTCGGGATCGGTCGAGGCGACCCAGAACCCGCCGTCGCGGTTGCGCACCCGCGCGAGATAGTCCACCGGGTAGCGCCGGTACGCCCCGACCACGACAACCGCCGGGGGACTGGCCAGACGCGCGAGGCGCCCGTCCGACCGCACCTCGATCCCGCCGGGACCGCGCCACGCGACCGCGCAGTCGCCCAGGACCAGCCACTCGATCCGCCCGCCGGCCAGCCGCACCATCCCCACGGTCGCACCCGGCGACACCGGATTGCGCAGATCGCACGAGGCATGAAGCGCGTTCACGGCCCCGATCGCCGAGGCGAGCACCTCCGGGAGCGCGTCGGACCCGCCGATGCCGGAAGCGATCGCGGCACCGAGCCGGCGCACGTACCAGGGCACGTCGTGCACGCAGCCGTCGTCGGGATACCGCGTGATGCCGTCCAGTACCAGCGCCCACGAACCGGAGACCAGGTGGAAGTCCTCGTTCGGCGCGTCCCCGCCGGGGACCGACGCCGCCGTCGCCTCGAACATGCCCGCTCCGCTCACCCGCGACCCGGCCGGAAACCGAGAAAAGGGAACGAGATGGCCGATACGCCGGGTCCTGTCATTGAGCGGCCATCCATCTAGGCGCGCCGTCGCCGACGCGCTCGAGCGGTCTACCCGCGAAGGCGTTCACCGCGAACCTGCGGCGCAACTCAAGCGGGCCGCCTTCGAACCTTCGCGCAGAGCCTCGCGGCTCCTCTCGACCTTGCTCCAGGTGGGGTTTACCGAGCCGCCGCCGTCACCGGCGGCGCTGGTGGTCTCTTACACCACCGTTTCACCCTTACCAGCCGAAACTGGCGGTCTGTTCTCTGTGGCACTGTCCCGCGGGTCGCCCCGGGTTGCCGTTAGCAACCACCCTGCCCTGTGGAGCCCGGACGTTCCTCGACAGCGATGGTCTCCCGTCACTGCCGCGGCCGCCTGGCCATCTCGTCCCAGCGGTCAAGCGTACGCTGCCAGAGCCATGAATCTGCTCCAGGTCTCCGCTCTGCTGCTCGCGGGCCTCGCCGGCGGCGGCCTCAACGCCGTGGCCGGCGGCGGCTCCCTCATCACCTACCCCACCTTGATGGCCGTCGGCGTCCCCCCGCTGCACGCCAACGCCACCAACGGCATCGCCGTCGCCCCCGCCTACGCCGCGGCCGCGTTCGGCTCCCGCGAGCACCTGGCCCCGCAGCGCCGCCGCGCCCTCACCCTCATCCCGACCGCGCTCGTCGCCTCCGTCTGCGGCGCCCTGCTGCTGCTCAACACCTCCCACGAGGTCTTCGAGCGCCTCGTGCCGTTCCTGGTCCTGGCCGCGACGCTCCTCATGGCCGTCGGCCCGTGGATCAACCGCAGGGTCACCGCCCTCAACGGCGGCCGCGACCTGCACCCGGTCGCGCTCCACGCCGGCGTCTTCGCCGGCTGCGCCTACGGCTCGTACTTCAACGCCGCGCTCGGGCTCATCCTCATGGCCGTGATCGCGATGAGCCTCAGCGAGCGCCTCCAGCGCGTCGGCGCCCTCAAGAACTTCTGCACCATGATCGTCGGCGTGGTCACCTCGGTCATGTACGGCGTGTGGGCCGACGTGGCGTGGTGGGCCATCGGGGTGCTCGTGCCCGCCACCTTCATCGGCGGCTACATCGGCGCCCGCGTCTTCCAGCGCATTCCCGAACGGCCCCTGCGGATCGCGATCGTGCTCTACGGCCTGGTGCTCTCGGCGATCCTGCTCGTCCGCGCCCTCTGACCTCCCCGGCCGGCGAGTCCCGCGGCCGGCTTCGCGGAAGTCACACGACGCCGTGCGCGAAGGCGAGCGAGAATAGGCCCATGCCGACGCTTCGTATCGCACTCGCCCAGGACAACCCGGTCGTAGGCGACCTCGACCACAACGCCGACCTCATCCGCCGGGCCGCCTCGGCGGCCACGGCCGCCGGGGCCCACCTCCTCGCCACCGGCGAGCAGGCGCTCACCGGCTACCCCGTCGAGGACCTCGTCCTGCGCCACTCCTTCGTGGAGGCCAGCCGCGAGCGCCTCGTCCGTCTCGCCGCCGAACTCGCCGAGGACGGCAACGGCGCCCTCCCGGTCGCCGTCGGCTACCTCGAGACCGACGGCTCACCGGCCGTGACCAGCAATTCCCCGCATTTTCGCGGCATTCGCAATGCGCTGGCGCTGATCCAGGACGGCAAGGTCCTCTTTCGCTACTACAAGCATCACCTTCCGAACTACGGCGTGTTCGACGAGGACCGGTACTTCGTCTCGGGCCATGAGCTGCACCTCGCGCGTATCGGCGGGGTCGACGTGGCCTTCACCATCTGCGAGGACCTGTGGCAGGAGGGCGTCCCGTTCGCCGTCGCCGCCGACGCCCGCGCCGGGCTCGTGGTCAACGTCAACGCCTCGCCCTACGAGCAGGGCAAGCAGGAGCGGCGCCTGGCCCTCGTCAAGGAGCGGGCCGCGCAGGTCGGCGCGCCGATCGCCTACCTCAACATCGTCGGCGGCCAGGACGAGCTGGTCTTCGACGGCGGGTCGATGGTCGTCGCACCCGACGGCCGGGTCCTCTCCTCGGCGCGCCGCTTCGGCGCCGAGCTGCTCGTCACCGACCTCGACCTGCCCGCGGCCCGCGGCACCGGTCTCGCGAACCACTCCGGGCAGTCGATGAGCACCGCCCTGCACCTGGTCTCGGAGGCGCCCGCGCCGCTGGAGACCCGCGTCGAGCCCTCCCACGCCCCCGAGCTCGACCGGCTCGAGGAGATCTGGGAGGCCCTGTGCCTGGGCCTGGGCGACTACGTGCGCAAGAACGGGTTCGAATCGGTGATCTTCGGGCTCTCCGGCGGCATCGACTCGGCCCTGACGGCCGTGCTCGCGCGCGACGCGATCGGCGCCGACCGCGTCCACGTCGTCTCCATGCCCAGCCAGTACTCGTCCTCGCACTCGATCGACGACGCGGCCGACCTCGCCGAGCGCTGCGGCCTCCACTACTCGGTGGAGGCCATCCAGCCGATCGTGGACTCCTACCTCGCCGAGGTCGCCATCTCAGGGCTCGCCGTCGAGAACCTCCAGGCGCGCGTGCGCGGCAACCTGCTCATGGCGCTGTCGAACCAGCACGGCCACCTCGTGCTCGCCCCGGGCAACAAGAGCGAGTACGCGGTGGGCTACTCGACGATCTACGGCGACGCCGTCGGCGGCTTCGCCCCGATCAAGGACGTGCTCAAGACCCTCGTCTACGAGCTCGCGACCTGGCGCAACGAGAAGGCGCGGAGCCTGGGGGAGACCGAGCCGATCCCCGAGAACACCATCCTCAAGCCCCCCAGCGCCGAGCTGCGGCCCGACCAGAAGGACTCCGACTCGCTGCCGGACTACGGGGTGCTCGACGGCATCCTCACCGGCTACGTCGACGGCGACGCCGGACGCGAGGACCTCGTCGAGCAGGGCTACCCCGCGGACGTGGTCGACCGGGTCGCCGGGCTGGTCGACCGCGCCGAGTACAAGCGGCGCCAGTCGGCGCCGGGCACCAAGATCACCGTCAAGTCCTTCGGCCGCGACCGCCGACTGCCGATCACCAACCGGTTCAGGGGCAAGTGACCCGTCCCCGGCCGGGAAGCGCCGTCCATGCGGGCGGCCCTCCCCGGCCGGGGACTTTGTCACACCGAGGTTGCGAACGCGTGACATACATATCGATGAGCGTTAGTTTTGGAGGGCCAACACCCGGGGACCGGCTCGACCGGCCACGAGGAGATTCTGGAGCCACGACGATGACGTCTTCATCGAACGCCGCGAACACCGCAGACGAGATCCCGAGCCTGTACGGGCCGGGCAAGAACGTCAAGCGCATCCGCACCCGCCACCTCATCGAGGCCAAGGAGCGCGGGGAGAAGTGGGCGATGCTCACCTCCTACGACATGTACACCGCCGCCCTCTTCGACGAGGCCGGCATCCCGGCGCTGCTCATCGGCGACTCCGCCGCGAACAACGTCTACGGCTACGAGACCACCCTCCAGGTCTCGGTCGACGAGCTGCTGCCGCTGGTCGCGGCCGTCGCCCGCTCGACCCACCGCACCCTCGTCGTCGCCGACCTGCCCTTCGGCTCCTACGAGGCCGGGCCCGCGCAGGCCCTGGAGACGGCCGTCAAGTTCATGAAGGCCGGCGCGCACGCCGTCAAGCTCGAAGGCGGGCGGCGCATGGCCGCCCAGATCCGGGCGCTCACCGACGCGGGCATCCCCGTCATGGGCCACATCGGGTTCACGCCGCAGAGCGAGCACGCCGTGGGCGGCTACCGGGTCCAGGGCCGCGACGCCCAGGCCGCCGAAGTCGAGGCCGACGCGCACGCCGTCGCCGAGGCCGGCGCCTTCGCCGTCGTCCTGGAGATGGTCACCGCCTCGGTCGCCGCCGAGATCACCAAGCAGATCCCGATCCCGACCGTCGGCATCGGCGCTGGTCCCGACACCGACGCGCAGGTCCTCGTCTGGCAGGACATGGCCGGGCTCCGGCGCGGGCGCCCGCAGCGGTTCGTCAAGCGCTACGCCGAACTCGCCGACGTCCTCCAAGGCGCCGCGAAGGCCTACGCCGACGAGGTGCGCTCAGGCGAGTTCCCCACCCGGGCGCACAGTTTCGAGTAGCCCGGACAAGGCCCGCGACGCCGACCGATGTGGTGAAGCTCGCGAACCACATTCGGGCTCGGTCCCTTTGGGTGCGGCGGCGAGTCGCGTAGCGTCTCAATACGTGAACGACGCCATCCTGCTTTTCGACTACGACGGCACCGTACGGCTCGGATCCGAGCACGCGACGCATTACGCGCGCCTCGTCGCCGCCCACCTCGCCCCCGAAGACCGAGACGCCCTCCTCGCCGCCCACGCCGCGTTCCTCGCCGGCAAGCCCACCACCGCCTCCACCTTCGACGCCTACGACGCCGACAACGCCGTCCGCCGCCTCGCCGGCGAGTTCGGCGTCGCCGACGCCGCCCGCCACGACGCCTACATCGCCACCCGCGAACGCATGGCCGCGGGCGAGTTCGACGTCTGGACCCCCAAGGGCTTCCGCGAATTCCTCTGGAGCCTGCCGCGCTCGGTCGAAGTCGCCCTGGTCACCAACGCGCCCGCCGCGACCCTGGAGCCGGTGCTCGAAAGGCTCGAACTCGACGGCCTGTTCGACCACGTCATCGGCGACGCCGGCAAGCCTGAAGGGCTCGACGCGATCCTCGACGAACTCCTGGAGGAGCGCCCGCCCGAAACGCTCCTGAGCATCGGCGACATCCCCCGCAACGACCTCGCCCCGGCCGCCGACCGCGGCTGCGCCACCCTCTACATCGACCACTACGGGCGGCCCTGGCCCCGGGCCACCGCCTCCGGCGCGACCCTCGAAGAGCTCTACCCGTTCATCCACCGCTGGGTCACCGAGCGCATCGCGTGAACCCAGCATGTCGTCCCTCGGGCTTATGCTGAGGGCACGCCCTGAGCCGACCGATCCCCGGCTCAGGGCGTCTCAGTCCCCGAGCGCGGCCTCAGGCCCCGATCGAGTCGCCCACGGCGACCCTCGCCGGCACGTCGATCCGCAGGTAGATCCCGAAATGGTTCCCCAACTCGGCGATGATGTGCTTGTGCAGCTCCTTGTCGCGCTCATTCGCGCCCGTCGGGTCCCAGCTCGGCAGCACGCACCGCTCGCACGGCTTCTGCAACGTGAACTCGCTCCCGCCCAGGCGGATCGCCGTCCCACGCTCGATCCCGACCTCCGCGAACGGCTCCAGATCGGCCTCCACGATCACGTTCGGCCGGAACCGCGCCGCCTCCACCTCGCGGCCCATCTGCTCGCTCAACCGCCGCAGACTCGCCGCGAACACCACCAGGATCCGCCCGTACTCGCGCTCGACCTTCCGCAGCTCCACGCCCTTGCCCGCGTCGATCGTCTCGGCCAGGCGCGCGCCCACGCCCGGGTCGTCCGCCGCCCACGCGGCCCCGCCCGGCTCGTACAGCACCGGCTCGCCCGACACCGCGTCCGCGCAGCCGCACTGCGCCGGCCACGCCGCCTCCCAGCCCATCATCTTCGGATGGCTGCCGCCCCACAGCGACTTCTCGCCGCCCGGCTCGGACAGGCCCAGGACCCGGTCCCCGGCCATGCCGTCGAAACCGATCACCGCGGACTGGAGGGCCTCCCCGCGGAGGCCCTTGACCGGGTAACGCCACAACTCTTTGATCTCGCCTGCGAACATGCTCACTACGGTACCCAGCTCACGTTTTAATCGCGATCTGCCTGCGTTAACGTCATTGACACAAACCGGTGAGACAATTGCCGCCCCAGGACCGAGGAGGACACCATGGAACGACAGAAGGAGTTCGTGCTTCGCACGCTCGAAGAACGCGACATCCGGTTCGTCCGGCTGTGGTTCACCGACGTCCTCGGCACCCTCAAGTCCGTCAGCGTCGCCCCCGCCGAGCTCGAATCCGCCTTCGAAGAGGGCATCGGCTTCGACGGCTCCGCCATCGAGGGCTTCGCGCGCGTCTACGAGTCCGACATGGTCGCCATGCCCGACCCGACCACCTTCCAGGTCTTCCCCTTCGAAGGCCGCGGCATAGGCGAGTCCGCGCGCATGTTCTGCGACATCCTCACCCCCGAGGGCGCCCCCTCCTGGGCCGACCCGCGCCACGTCCTGCGCCGGGCCCTCTCCAAGGCCGCCGACCGCGGGTTCACCTTCTACGTGCACCCCGAGATCGAGTTCTTCCTGCTCTCCGACATCGACCCCGACGGGCGCAGAATGCCCACCCCGGTCGACGACGGCGGCTACTTCGACCACACCACCCACTCCACCGCCCGCGACTTCCGCCGCCAGGCCATCCTCGCGCTCGAACGCGTCGGCATCTCCGTCGAGTACTCCCACCACGAGGTCGCCCCCGGCCAGCAGGAGATCGACCTGCGCTACGCCGACGCGCTCACCACCGCCGACAACATCATGACCTTCCGGCACATCGTCAAGGAAGTAGCGCTCACCTCCGGCGTCACCGCCTCCTTCATGCCCAAGCCCTACACCGCCCAGCCCGGCTCCGGCATGCACAGCCACCTCTCCCTCTTCGAAGGCGAGGACAACGCCTTCCACGACCCCGGCGACGAGCAGCGGCTCTCCAAGACCGCCAAGGCCTTCATCGCCGGACTCCTGCGCCACGCGCCCGAGTTCACCGCCATCACCAACCAGTGGGTCAACTCCTACAAGCGGCTGTTCACCAGCCCCCAGCCCGGCCAGATCTCCGAGGCGCCCTCCTACGTCTCCTGGGGCAAGGCCAACCGCTCCGCGCTCGTGCGCGTCCCCGCCTACGGCAAGCCCAACTCCGCCCGCGTCGAGATCCGCTCCCTCGACTCGGCCACCAACCCCTACCTCGCCTACGCCGTGCTCCTCGGCGCCGGCCTCAAGGGCATCGAAGAGGGCTACGAACTCGCCCCCGGCACCGAGGACGACGTCTCGGCGCTCACCAACGCCGAACGCGTCGCCGCCGGATACCAGCCGCTACCGGGCAACCTCGCCGAAGCCCTCGACACCATGGAGTCCTCCGAACTCGTCCCCGAGATCCTCGGCGAGCACGTCTTCGACTACTTCCTGAAGAACAAGCGCCAGGAGTGGGAGGACTACCGCACCCAGGTGACCACCTTCGAACGCAAGCGGTACATGCATCTGTGACCCATTAACATGGGTCGTGTGACCACCGCACTCGTCATCGAGAACGACCCGGCGCAAGGGCTCGGCCGGGCCGCGACCTGGCTCGTCGAAGCCGGCATGGAGCTCGACACGATACGGCCCCACCTCGGTGAGGCCGTACCCAACACCGCCGGAGGGCACGAGGCCCTCATCGCCCTCGGCGGCGGCCGCGGCAAGGACTGGAGCGACGACCTCACCGGACTCATGGAGACCGCCGTCGCCGACACCACGCCCACGCTCGCGATCTGCTCCTCCTCCCGAATGCTCGCCGCCGCCTTCGGCGGCCGCGTCGAAGACCACGAGGAGGGGCCCTTCGGCCCCCGGATGCTCGCCAAACGCGACGCCGCCGGACGCGACCTCATCTTCGGCCCCGCGCCCATGACCCTCGACGTCATCCGCTGGCGCCGCCAAGAACTCGTCGAACTCCCCGAAGAGGCCACCCTCCTCGCGGCCTCCCCGCAAGGCGCCCTCGAGGTCTTCCGCATCCGCGACACCGCCTGGGGCGTCCAGTCCCACTTCGAGTTCACCCCCGAACAGCTCGCCGGCTTCGGCGACTTCGACGAAGCGGCGCTCGCCAAGGCCGCCGAGGTCGACCGGCACATCGTGGCCGCCTGGCGCCCGATCCTCCAGCGCTTCGCCCGCGTCGCCGCAGGAGAACGCAAGGCCCTGCCGGTCATCGACGCTGGACACTGATGCTCCGAGACGAAGCCCGACAAGCCGTCGTCGAGGCCAGCAACGCGCTGGCCGACTACCTGCGCGCCCACCCCGACGTCGAGCCCGCCCTCACCGAGGACGAGAACGCCGGCTTCGCGCGCATCCGCGAGGCAGGCGTCGCCGAGCTCAACAGCGCCTGGAAGGCGAACCTGCTGCGCATCGCCGCCGCCGACCTGACCGGCGGGGCCGATTTCAAGCGCACCTCCGCGGCCCTCGCGCGCCTGGCCGACGCGGTGCTCGCGCGGGGGCTCGAACTCGCCCGCGCCGAGACCGACGCTTCGAATGACGTCCGCCTGGCCGTGATCGCCATGGGCAAGACCGGCGGCGAGGAGCTCAACTACGTATCCGATGTGGACGTCGTGTTCGTCGCCGAAGGCGACCTCGAACTCGCCACGCGCCAGGCCGCCCGGATGATCCAGATCGTCGGGCCCGCGACGTGGCCGGTCGACGCCGGGCTGCGGCCCGAGGGGCGCAGCGGCGCCCTGGTGCGCTCGATCGAGTCGTACCAGGCCTATCTCGAGGACTGGGCCCGCACCTGGGAGTTCCAGGCGCTGCTCAAGGCCCGGCCCGCCGCGGGGGACCTCGAACTCGGGGGCGACTGGCTCGCGGCCGTGCAGCCGTTCATCTGGGGCGCGGCCGACCGGCCCGGCGTCGTCGCCGACATTCGCGACATGCGGCGCAAGGTCGCCGACTCGGTGCCCAGCGCCGAGCGCCGCTACGAGATCAAGCTCGGCCCCGGTGGGCTGCGGGACATCGAGTTCGCCGTCCAACTGCTTCAGCTCGTCCACGGCCGCGGCGACCCCACGCTGCGAGTCAGATCCACCTTGGACGCGCTCGATGTGCTGGTGGAGCGCGGCTACCTGGCCCGGCGCGACGGCGAGGACCTCGCCGACACCTACGTCTTCCTGCGCACCGTCGAGCACCGGCTCCAGCTCCAGCGGCTGCTGCGCACGCACCGGGTGCCCGACGGCGGCGAGCCGCTCCACCATCTGGCCCGCACGCTCGGCTACAAGACCGACGACGGCTTCCTGGCCGCGTGGCGGGCCCACGCCACGACCGCGCGGCGCCTGCACGAGAAACTGCTGTACAAGCCGCTGCTCGACGCGGTGACCCGCGTGCCGACCCATGAGCTGCGCATGACCGAGTCCGAGGCGGCCTCGCGTCTGGCGGTGCTCGGTTTCGCCGACCCGGCGAGCGCGCTCGCCCACATCAAGAAGCTCACCGCGGGCGTCTCCCGCACCGCGACGGTGCAGCGGGCGCTGCTGCCGGTGGTCCTGCACGAGCTCGCCGACTCGCCCGAGCCCGACCGCGGGCTGCTGGCGTACCGGCAGGTCTCGGACAAGCTCGGCACGACCCCTTGGTACCTGCGGCTGCTGCGCGACGGCGGGCCCGCCGCGGTCCGCCTGGCGCGGCTGCTGGGCACGTCGCGGTACTTCGCGTCGCTCCTGTTGCACGTGCCGCAGTCGCTGCGGTACCTCTCGGACAACGCCGATCTGACGCCGCGGCCGCGCGAGGAGCTGACCTCGGGGATGCTCCAGGCGGGGGCGCGGCACACGGACGCGACGGCGGCGATCGGCGCGGTGCGCGCGATCAGGCGCCGGGAGCTGATCCGCATCGCCGCGGCCGATCTCCTTGGCCTGCTCGACGACCAGGGCGTGGGCCTCGCGCTCTCGGATCTGACCGACGCGGTACTGCAAGCGGCCCTTGCGATCGCGTCGCGGAACGTGGCGGAGGCGCCGCCGATCGCGATCATCGCCATGGGCCGCTTGGGAGGCCGCGAGACCGGGTTCGGCTCCGATGCGGACGTCGTGTTCATCCATTCAGGATCGTCTGACGCCGAACGCAAGGCGGCGGCGAAGATCGCGGAGTCGGCGCGCACCCTGCTGGGCGCGCCGAGTGCGGACCCTCCCTTGGTGATCGACCTGGATCTGCGGCCCGAGGGCAAGGGCGGTGCTCTGGCGCCGAGCTTTGCGGCCTACCGGCGGTACTACGCCGACCGGGCGCGGCTGTGGGAGCGGCAGGCGCTGCTGCGGGCGCGGCCGGTCGCGGGGGACGAGGGGCTTCGCGAGGCGTGGACCGAGTTCGCCGACGGCATCCGGTACAAGGGCGGCGGTCTCAGCGAGGCGGAGCGGATCGAGTTCCGGCGGGTCAAGGCCCGAGTGGACTCCGAGCGGCTGCCGAGGGGCGCCGATCCCAACGGGCACACCAAGCTCGGACGCGGGGGACTGGTGGACATCGAGTGGACGGCGCAGTTGCTCCAGCTCGAGCACGGGGAGGACGAGTCGCTGCACACGACGCGGACGGTCCCGGCACTGGAGGCGGCCGCGGCGGCGGGGTACCTGTCGCGGGCCGATCTGCGGGCGCTGCGGGAGGCGTGGGAGTTCGTGTCGCGGGTGCGCAACGACATGACGCTGGCGCGCGGGGTCCCGAGGGACGACCTGCCGCGATCAGGCCCGGAGTTGGCGGGTCTGGCGCAGACGCTGGGCTTCGGCGAGGACACCGAGCGGTTCCTGAACCACTACCGAAAACTGACCCGCCGAGCCCACGAGGCGGCCCAACGCATCGTCTACGAGACCTGACCGAAACTCGCGCCCATCGCTTCGCCGCGTGTTTCCCATGCGCGATCGGTCCTCCCCGCACGCACCACATTGCTGCACTTACCTCATTTCTGATCGGAACTCGCGCCGACCACAATGCCGTGCTCCTCCGCATCACCGCGCACCTACCCGCCCTGCCGGCCCTAATGCCACCACCTCCTCGCGTTCGCTCACACGATCCGGTGAACCTTCACCGCACCGGGCCGATCCGGCCCGTTTCTTGTCGCACCCGCGAGACACGATCGCCCCAGACTTCCTTCCCCTCTCGGGAGGGTGGGGGTTAGGGATGGCCGGCCCCCCGCCGTACTCGGACCGCTCCCGCGATCCCTTTTCCACGCCTAGACTCGGGTCGACTGATCGGGGGCGCGGATGATCGACTACACCGTGATCGGCCCGAACGGGTCCGAGGACCGCAGCGGCCGCGCGGCCGACCTGCGCGCCGACGCCACCGCCGACCACGGCGGCTTCATCTGGGTCGACCTCGACTCGCCCGAACCCGAGACCCTCCGTCTCGCCCTCGACGCCCTCGGCCTCGACCGCTTCGGCGCCGACCCCGAGCGCGCGATCCACCGCCGCCCCAAGGTCGAGACCGCCGGCGACGCGGCGATGGTCCTCATCAAGACCGTCTGGTACATCGAGGCCACCCGCCAGGTCGAGACCGGCGACCTCGCGATCTACACCGACGAGCGCTCCCTCGTGACCGTCCGCCGCGGCCTCGTCGATCCCGTTCCGGCCGTTCGCGACCGGCTCGACGAGGAGTCCTTCCGCGCCGAAGGCGCCGTCGCGGTCGTCCACGCCCTCTTCGCATCGGTGGTCGAGCAGTACGACAGCGCGGTCGAAGACCTCGCCGACGACGTCGCCGACATCGAGCGCGCGGTCTTCTCCGGCGACCGGATCGACCGCAACCAGGAGATCTACTTCCTCATCCGCGAGGCGCTGGAGTTCCGCAACGCCGTGCAACCCCTCGTGCCCTTCGCGCGCCTGGTCCGGCAGCGCCGCGCCGCGTCCCCGGTCTTCCAGCGCGAGCACTTCGGCCCGGTCGCCGGCCGCCTCATCCGCGTGGACGCGGCGATCGAGACGTGCATGAACCTGCTGACGACAGTGCTCACCGCCCACCAGGGCCAGATCGGCACCTGGCAGAACGACGCGATGAAGAAGATCTCCGCATGGGCCGCGATCGCCGTGGTGCCCACCGCCATCGCGGGGATCTACGGGATGAATTTCAGGGACATGCCGGAGCTGCACTGGAAATTCGGCTACCCGCTCGTCCTGCTCCTCATCGTCGTCATCTGCTCCCTACTGCATCGCGGTTTCAGACGCAACGGCTGGCTGTTACACATCGATGTCCATGATTCGCAAAGGGAACGGGCGAGGGGCGGGACCGCATTCGATCCCGCCCCTCTGGCCCTGCCTGCCTTCAACGAACACCATATCGTTGCCGCGCAAATCGAAAGCGTCGAGCCACTGGTCACCCTGCGTGCGCGAGATCGCGCTCCCATTTCGACCGACTGTGCCACAAACCGTCAGCATTGAAATTTCTCGATCTGAGTTATTGACTTCGGAGGGTCTTCCCGTAAAGATAAAGACACCTATCAGTAAAGTCTCTTTACTTTTGGAGGAACATTGAGACGACTGAAGACCAGACGGATGATCGTCGCCCTCACCGCGACCCTGGCCGTCGTGGCGAGCGGTCTGATCTACACCGTCGCGAACCCCTTTAGCGCTTCCGCCCAATCGGCCTGTTCCCCCGCCTGGACCTCCTCCGCGGTCTACGTCGGCGGCGACCAGGCGAGCCACAACGGCACCGAGTACCGCGCCAAGTGGTGGACCACCGGCGAGGAGCCCGGCACCACCGGCGAATGGGGCGTCTGGGAGTCCCTGGGCGCCTGCGGCGCCGGCACCGACCCGACCGACGAGCCCACCGAAGAGCCCACGGACGACCCGACCGACGAGCCCACCGATCCGCCGGTCGACCCGCCGAGCGAGCAGGTCAACGCGGTCTACTTCACCGAGTGGGGCACCTACGGCCGCAACTACCACGTCAAGAACATCGTGACCTCCGGCTCCGCCGAGGACATCACCCACATCAACTACGCGTTCGGCAACGTCCAGAACGGACAGTGCGTGCTGGACGACTCCTACGCGGCCCTCGAGAAGGCCTACACCGCGGCCGAATCCGTGGACGGCGTCGCCGACAACTGGGACCAGCCCCTGCGCGGCAACTTCAACCAGTTGCTGAAGCTCAAGGAGCTGTACCCGCACATCCAGATCGTCTGGTCCTTCGGCGGCTGGACCTACTCCGGCGGCTTCGGCCAGGCCGCGCAGAACCCGACGGCCTTCGCCGAGTCCTGCTACAACCTCCTGCACGACCCGCGCTGGGACGGCCTGTTCGACGGCATCGACATCGACTGGGAGTACCCCAACGCCTGCGGCCTCACCTGCGACACCAGCGGCACCGGCGCCTTCCCGACGCTGATGAGCGCCCTGCGCGACCGCTTCGGCGGCGAGCTGGTCACCGCCGCGATCACCGCCGACGGCACCTCCGGCGGCAAGATCGACCTCGGCGGCTACGACGCGGCCGCCCAGTACGTCGACTACTACATGGTCATGACCTACGACTACTTCGGCGCCTGGGACGCGACCGGACCGACCGCCCCGCACTCGCCGCTGAACAGCTACTCCGGCCAGCCGATCGCGGGCTTCGACGGCGCCACCGCCATCAGCAGGCTCAAGGCGATCGGCGTCCCGGCAGAGAAGCTGCTCCTCGGCTTCGGCTTCTACGGCCGCGGCTGGACCGGCGTCAGCGACTCGTCCCCGGGCGGCTCCGCGACGGGCGCCGCCCCCGGCACCTACGAGGCGGGCATCGAGGACTACAAGGTCCTCGTCACCAAGTGCCCGGCCACCGGCACCGTCGCCGGCACCGCCTACGCCTACTGCAACGGCGAATGGTGGAGCTACGACACGCCCGCGACCATCGCGAGCAAGGTCGACTGGCTCAACTCGCAGGGCCTCGGAGGCGCGTTCTCCTGGGAGCTGTCGGGCGACACCAGCGACGGCGAACTCATGAACGCCATCGCGGCCGGACTGAACTAGCGCCGAAAGGCTGACCCTCACCGGTCGGCGGGTTCCGCTTCCCCCGGAGCGGAGCCCGCCGACCATTGCCGTTCAAAGGCATTGTCGTTCAGAGGCATCGTCACTCAAGGGCCCTGTCGTTCATGAGCATCGTCCTTAAAGGGCACCGCCGTTCTCGGGCATCGCCGCTCAACGCTCCTCAGGCCGCGACCATCAGCCACAGCGTCGCGGCGCTCAACCCCAGGAACAGCAGCGGACCGGCGATGTTGTGGAAGACCTGCGCCCTGACGTGGGCCACCATCGCGCACACGAAGAACGCCACCAGACCCGCCGCCGCGGCGACCCCCAGCGGCCGCCAGAACAGCCCCACCGCCAACCCGACCACCGCCGCAGCCTTCACGAACCCGAGGAATGGCAGCCACGAGTCAGGCACCCCGACCGCACGCGAGTTCCGCTTGACCCAGGCCGCGCCCACGAAGTTCGCGACCGCCTCGACGGCGTTGCACGCGATGGCGACCAAGGTGACGACGACGAACGCGATCGACATGCGGCGACCTTCCGAAGCTTCCCGGCGGCCGTTCCGCCGTGCCCCTCCAGTCTTGCCCGCCCCGCTCCACGCGTCCAATACCAGCATCGATAACCTCCGGTTATGGAAGCGAACCTGCGGCTGCTGCGCTCCTTCGCGGCAGTGGCCGAAGCCGGCAGCCTCACCCGCGCCGCCGCCCGCCTCTACCTCTCCCAACCGGCCCTGACCAAGCAGATCCGGAAACTGGAAGAGCAACTCGGCGCGACCCTGTTCCACCGCTCGAAGACCGGCATGGCCCTCACCGGCCCTGGCGAGGCCCTGGCAGAGACCCTGCCCGCCGTCCTCGAAGCCTGGGACCTCGCCGAGCGGGCCGTGCGCGCCGCCGAAGCCGGGGCCGCCAAAGTCCTGCGGATCGGCTTCCTCGCCAGCGCCGCGAACGAGAAGACCCAAGCGATCATCGCGGCCTTCAAGGAGCGGCGCCCCGGCTGGCGGGTGGAGCTGCGCCAGTCCACCTGGGCCGCCCCCGCCGAGGCCCTGGAGCGTGGGGAGGTCGAGGCCGCCTTCATGCGCCTGCCCTTTCCCGGCGAGGACGCCTACCGGCTTGCGGCCTTGCTCACCGAACCCCGCTGCGTCGCCATGGCGGCGACTCATCCGCTCGCCCGGCGCGGCGCCCTGCGCTTCGAGGAGCTTCTGGACGAGCCGTTCGTCGCGGCCCCGGCCGCGACCGGTGCGTTCCGCGACCATTGGCTCGGCGCCGAGTCCCGCGGAGGCCGCCCGGTGCGGATCGGCGCGGTCACGGCGCTGCCGGACGACTGGCTGACGGCGATCGCGAACGGCGACGGCATCGCCCTCGCGCCCGAGTCCGCCGCGCGCTACTACGCCCGTCCCGATGTGGCGTACCGTCCGCTCACGGGCGTCGCGCCGAGCCGGGTCGCGCTGGCCTGGCCGAGGCACGCGCCCGTGAGCGCCGCACTCGCGGACTTCGTCGCGGCGGCAGTGGAACTCGCCGACTGAGCCCGTGCGGGCGTTCATTCGGGCACGGTGACGGCGATGTTGCCGCGGGCGTGGTGGCCGAGCATGTGGGCCACGGCCTTCGGCGTCTCGTCCAAGGTGTAGGCGCGGTCGATGACGGCGGTGATCGCGCCGGAGGCGAGCAGTTCGCCGAGGGCGGTCAGGTTGGCGCGGTCGGTGACGCAGGGGCTGAACCGCACGTCGGCGCGGCCGGTCAGTCCGAGCAGTTTCGCGCCGGCCATCCGGCCGAGCCCGGCGAACAGGCCGCCGGTGTTCCCGACGCTGTTGGGGATGAGCACGCCGCCGGGGGCCAGCGCGCGGGCCGTGCGGCGCGGCGGGCGGTTGAGGACGTTGTCGAGGATGACGTCGTAGCGTCCTCGCGCTTCGGTGAAGTCGGTTGCGGTGTAGTCGATGACGTGGTCGGCGCCGAGTTCGCGGACCATCTCGGCGTTGCCGGGCCCGCACACTCCGGTGACTTCGGCGCCGAGGTGCTTGGCGATCTGGACGGCGAAGGTGCCGACGCCGCCGGAGGCGCCGTTGACGAGGACCCGCGTGCCCGCCTCGACCTTCGCGGTGTCCCTGATGGCGCACAGGGCGGTCGCACCGGACATGACCGCGGCGGCGGCCTCTTCGAAGCTGACCTCAGGCGGTTTGACGGCGAGCAGTTTCGCTGGGGTGACGGTGTATTCGGCGAAGGCTCCGGCGGTGGTGAGCGTCTCGGTCCACAGTGATCCGAATACCTCGTCGCCGGGCTCGAAGTCGGTGACGGCCTCGCCGGTGGCCTCAACGATCCCGGCGACGTCGCTGCCGCGCACCGCGCCCGCCGGAGGCTTGAGTCCGAATTGGAGCCTGAGGAGGTAGGGGACGCCGGTGACGGCGATCCAGTCGGGGGTGTTGACGCTGCTGGCGCGAACGCGGACGAGCACGTCCTCGGGACCCGGGGCGGGCCGGTCGATCTCCTTGAGGCCGAGAACCTGCTCGGGCGGTCCGTAGCGTTCCTGGACGATGGCTTTCATGGCGGCACCTCTGCGTTCTCGCGCGGTCGTGTCCTTACGTTGTAAGTCCACGGTAGGACTTACAACGTAAGGCTGTCAAGGGCACAGGTGTGCCACCGTTCGCGCCGTTGCGTATCGGGATTCAGGGGCGGTCGCGGAGCCGTTCGAGCCCGTCGAGGATCAGGTCCAGCCCGAACTCGAATTCGGCCTGGTAGTCGCACCAGCCGAGCAGCGCGCCGCCGTGCGAGGCGTCCGCGATCATCGCGACGAGGTGCGGCACCTGCTCGGCCATCGCCGCCACCGCCTCCTCGGGGGGCTCGACGCTGTCGGGTTCGAACAGCTCCTGCGAGAAGCCCAGCGCCCGGCTCCCGAGCGCGTGAAGCGCGCGGTGCCCCAGCTCGTAGTCGAACCCGCCGCGCCGCATCAGTCCGAGCACGCCGTCGAAGTACTTCGCGACCGCGAGGCTCGTGCCCGTGCGCGTCTCGAACACTCTTGGGGCCCAAGGGTGCTTGAGCAGCACTTCGCGGGAGGCGAGGACGCGCCGGCGCATCGCGGTCTTCCAGTCGTCCTCGGGCTCAGGGGCTTCGAGTCCGGCCAGGGCCTGCTCGATCTCGGCCATGACGACCTCGACGAGGCCGTCGAGGACCGCTTCCTTGTTGGCCACGTGGTGGTACAGCGACATCGCCTCGACCCCGAGCGATTCGGCGAGGCTCCGCATCGTCAGCGCGGGGAGCCCGCGTTCGTCGGCGACGGCGACGGCGGCGCGCAGCACCCGTTCGCGGCTGAGCCCCGTCCCGTTCCCCGATTCCGCCCGCGTCGCCATCGTGTCCACCCCTTCCGGAACGTACGGTACCTCCCGGGCGGGGCCGGGCGGTCCGCTCCGGGAGGCCGGTGCGGCTTCAGCCGCGGTCGAGCTCGGTCTCGATCGCCCGGCGGAGCGCGGGATCGTCAGGCGCGACCGGGGGCGCGAACCGCGCGGCGACCGCTCCGGTGCGTCCGATGACGAACTTCTCGAAGTTCCACTGCACCTCCGGGTCGTCGGTGACGCCGTCCTGTCGGTCGCCGGCCTTGCCTTCGGCCCTCGGCGCCCGGTTCGTCAGCTCGGCGTAGAGCGGGTGGCGGTGCTCGCCGGTGACGGCGATCTTCGACATGACCGGGAATGTCACCGAGTACTGGACCGAGCAGAAATCGGCGATCTCCTCGTCGGTTCCCGGCTCCTGGCCGAGGAAGTCGTTCGCGGGGAACGCCAGCACGGTGAAGCCGCGCGCCCGGTACTCCTCGTGAGCGCGTTGCAGCCCTTCATATTGCGGCGTCAGTCCGCACTTGGACGCGGTGTTCACGACCAGGACCACCTGGCCAGCGAAGTCGGCGAGGGTCGCCGTGGTCCCGTCCATCCGGTCGAACCCGATCCCGTCGAGCCGCACCTGATCGTTCATGCCGTCCCCTTCCTCGTGTTCCTCGGCCCAGCGAAGCACAGCCGGATCCGCTCACCCTCTGGGGGCGTACATGATGACGGCGACGCCGACGAGGCAGATGGCCGCGCCGATGACGTCCCAGCGGTCGGGGCGGAAGCCGTCGGCGACCATGCCCCACGCGAGCGAGCCGGCGACGAAGACGCCGCCGTACGCGGCGAGGATCCGCCCGAAGTTCGCGTCGGGCTGCAAGGTCGCGACGAACCCGTAGGCGCCCAGGGCCATGATCCCCGCGGCGATCCACAGCACGCCGCGGTGCTCGCGCACGCCCTGCCAGACCAGCCATGCGCCGCCGATCTCGGCGAGCGCGGCGAGGGCGAACAGGACCAGGGACTTGAAGACCGTCACGGCAAGACCCTATCCGGAAGCCCGCAAGCGGTCGAGCAGGTGCGGTCGCGCGATCAGCACCGGGATGAGGCAGCACAGGACACAGGCAAGTCCCGCAAGGCCGGTCTCCTGACTGACGTCAGGAATCAGGGCCTCTGGGGGAGGCGAGGCCGGAGAACGGAATGGGGCATTGGGAACTGGAGGCGCACTCGACGAGGTCGTCGCACCCGGCCGAAAGGGCCTCGCGCAAGGTCGCGGCGATGACGTTCAGGTCGGTGATCTTCTGCTCGACCTCGGCCAGCTTCGCCGCCGCGCGGGCCTGCAACCCGGCCCCGGGGCCGTGCCGGTGCGTCCCGACCGCCAAGAGGTCCTCGATCTCCTCCAGAGTGAAACCGAGCCGCTGCGCGGCCTTGATCACGCGCAGCGTCGTGACCGTCTCCGGCGGGTAGAGCCGGTGTCCGCCGAGGGTGCGGCGCGGTTCGGCGAGGAGACCGCGGCGCTCGTAGTAGCGCAGCGTCTCCCGGTTGACCCCGGCGGCCTCGGCGACCTCGCCGGGACGCAGACCGGGGCTCATGCGAGCCTCCCGGCGGCCTGCTCCGCGAGGGCGTCGAGCACCTCGACGTGCGCCGCGGGTACCACCACCTCGAGGCGCACCAGACCACCTTCAGGTTCGCCGATCGCGAACTCGAAGAACGAGCAGCAGGAGGACTCGGCCTCGGTCAGTCGCACGGCCTCCGCACGCGCCGGCGCCGCGAGCGTCAACCGCAGCCGGGTCGGCGCGGTCCGCTCAAGCGCCCGCAGCGACTTCGCGAACAGCGCCGCGAACGCCGCGATGCGCAACGGCTGCTCGGCCGTCGGCAGGGTGCACGCCGGGGGCGCCCAGTTCGCTTCGATCGTCATGAATCCAACGGTAAACCCGGACCCGAGTACCGGATGCAAGCGCTGAGCGTCAGGTCACACCGAAGCGCGGCACCGTTCCTGGACGGCACCGCCGGGAAGCTCGGATACGATACGCGCGAAGGTCACAATCGAATGAGGATGTCCGGTGGCAGGCGAGCACCTCGACGCAAAGCGTCGAGAAGCGCTCCGGCCCAACCGACTCCTGGCAGGAAGGTACCCAGTGGCGAAGAAGACTTTGGTCCTGTTGACCGACGACATCGACGGCGGCGAGGCGGCCGAGACCGTCGAGTTCGGCATCGACGGTCAGCTGTACAGCATCGACCTCTCGGCCGACCACGCCGAAGAGCTGCGGGACCGCCTGACGGCCTACCGCGAGTTCGGGACCAAGCTCGGCCGCTACCAACAGCGCAGCGCCTCGCCCGCACCCCGGACCCCGGACCGCGGCGACAAGGAACGCAACTCCGACATCCGCCGCTGGGCCGAACAGAACGACCTGCCGGTGAAGGCGCGGGGCAAGATCTCCGACGCCCTGATCGCCCAGTACGACGCCGCTCACAGCGAGGCCGCCTGACCCCCAGAACATGAAAACCACTCGACCCTGACCGAAATATCCCCGCAGGTCAGACCGCGAATCAATCCCCGCATACAGCCGTGCAACACGAACACCTGACGGCACTCTGAAGCGAAGGTGCTGTACCCTGGCAACGGCCGCCGAGGCGGCAGTTCGGGACGTGGCGCAGCTTGGTAGCGCACTCGCTTTGGGAGCGAGGGGTCGCAGGTTCAAATCCTGTCGTCCCGACGGTAGGTGCCTTGTTTGAACATTGGGCACCACGAGAGGGGCCGTGACTGATGTCGCGGCCTTTTTCTGTGTTTGTAGGACGTTTCGTGTGGAGCTGTTCGCAGCAGCGCTTGAGTCGCACGCGTGCGACGCTGTCGTCGGTTCGGACGATCTCCGGGGTCTCGGGGGTGTCGGCCTCGATGTAGAGCTTGTCGAAGCAGAGGTCGTTGAAAGCTTGGCGGTAGTCGTCGGAGAGGCCGCTGCAGAACTTGCGGGGATCGGGCAGCAGGTCGGTCATGGTGGTGATGCGCCGCTGAACAGCGGCATAGTCCGTGGCGTCGGCCTCGGCGAGCTGCTGGTTGATGCGGTCGCGTTCGAGTCGGATCTCCTGGATCTTCTCGGACTTGCAAGGACGAGGGTTCCAGCGCCGTGGAAACGGTCCTGGTCCTGCCCATTCCGGTCGCGATCATGCTGTTCATCGTCGTCATCACCAGGCTCATCGCCGCTGACATTGACTTGGGACTAGCCGCCTATCACGCCGCCCGCGACGCGAGCCTCCAACGCACGGCGGCCGAGGCAGTCACCGCTGCCGAAACCACTGCCGCCGCGAGCGCGAGCGATTGCGCCGACCTCACCGTCGCGGTCACGGTGGGGAACTTCGCGCCGGGCGACACGGTGACCGTCACGCTCACCTGCCACATCCCCACCCTGCCAGCGCCCGGGTTCGACGGAACGACCCATACCCTGACGGCCACAGGCACCGCCCGCATCGACACATGGCGGTCCGAGCTATGAACGCCCGCAATGAGGTCAAGGAGACCTGGGCTGACGAGGGCGGGGTCACCGTCTACATCGTCATCCTCGTCCTCGCCTTGTTCGCCGTAGCGGCACTGGTCTTCGACGCCGGGCTCGCCAACGCCACCACCGAAGCCGTGACCGTCACGATCACCACCGTCTGGGACCCACTGCTCCTGGACGTGATCGGCCAGGACGCCTGGACCATCACCGTCACGCAAACCGCCGAGCCCTCGTCTGGCTCCCTCGCAAAGGCCCCGCTATGAAGCTCCTCAACGCAACCTCGGCGCTCCTGGCGATCGCCGTCCTCCTCGCCGGACCCCCGACACTGCTCGTCCAGGCAGGATGGCCGCTTCCCGATCATCTCCCCGGGCTCGAACAACTCTGGGCGGTCGCCACCCGCCCGCTTTCCGACCGCCTGCTGCTCAACGCTGTGGTTGTGCTCGGGTGGGTGCTGTGGGCGGCGGTGCTCCGCGCCTTCGCCGCCGAACTGTGGTTCCAAGTCCGCCACGCCAACCAGGTCGGGACCTTTGGTGTAAGGGCCCGCGGGCCGCTGCGGTGGGTCGCGGCAGCCCTGATCGCAGCGGTCGTCTCCGCCGGACCCGCCGCAGCGGCCCTTCCCGCCGAAGCCGAGCCCCTCGCGGCCGTCGCAATGACCGACCCGGCTGGCAATGACACCGCCTCCACCGAGCCGCCCGTTCGCCCGCAGCAGGACGGGACCGAGCAAGTCGTGCATGTGGTCGAACGCGGCGACACCCTCTGGGACATCCCGGCCGATGAGGACTACCTCGCCGACCCACTGCGGTACCCCGAAATCTTCGACGCCAACGAAGGCGTGATCCAGGGCGATGGTCGCGCCCTCCAAGACGAGCACCTGATCTACCTCGGCTGGGAACTGACAATCCCCACCGACACCGACACCGACACCGACACCGACATCAACGACGACGAGGCCGCCCCCGAGGCCCCGCAAGAAGACGATGCCGAGCCTGAACCCACCACCGTCGAACCAAACGAACCCACGGCCGCCCCGACTGAGACACCCAGCGAGACACCTTCAGCGAACGATACCGACCTGTCAGGACTCGATGACGGCCTCGCCGCGCCTTTGCCTGCCACCGCCACTGGCGCTGGCGCGGATTGGTTCCAGGCGGGCATTTGGCTGACCGCCGGAACGTTTCTCGCCGCCACCACCGGATTCAGCATCATGGTGCTCCTGCGCCGCCGCCTCCACGATCGGGAACACGACCCCGACAACGACCGCACACTCACCGGACGCCTGGCCGACCTCGAAGCCCTCTTCGACCACGAGGAGCACGCCCCACCCCTCGACACTGTCATGCCCCTGGCCGCGAACACGAACCACCAGATGTCCACCGAGGTCTCCCTGCTCGACTGGGCCGCAGACGGTCTCGGCCTCCACGGCCCCGGCGCACCCGCCGCCCTCCGCGCCACCCTCATCAACGCCGCCTCGCACCTGCCCGTCGCCATCACCACCAGCGCGGCCGAAACGATCCACCTCGACCCCACCACGACTGCGCATGGCTCACCATCGCCTCCGACTACAACGTGCCCCCGCTGCTCCTGATCACCGACGACCCACACGAAGATGTTCACCGTCTCACCGAAGCGCTCAAACACGATCTCGTCAACGCCGTGATCCTCGGCGCTTGGGAGAGCGCCGAACTCACCATCGCCGCCGACGGCACGATCACCGAACGCCACCCAGACGACACGACCTTCGTGGCCATCGATTGTTGCTACATCGCCGACCCCCACACGCTGAACGAAACCCTCGACCTCACCACGCCGACCGCAACAGCGGCACCGCGTCCGGAGCCCGACGCCGCACCGCACACCGACACCACCGAAGCGACAACACCACCCGCCCCAGCACTGACCGCGCCCGCCGAATCCGAACAGCCACGACTGATCCTCCTGGGCACACCCGCACTCCTCTGGCAGGGCACACCGATCCGGTGGCGCAGACGCAGCAGCCTGCTGCTCCTGGCCGCCCTCGCCGCAGCACCCGACGGGTGCCGCCTTGACGACCTGCTCGAAACCGTCGTCGGCGACGGTCACGACATCACCAAAGCGCGCGGCCACCTCGGCACCGTCACCTCCGACACCCGCCGCGACTTCAACGACGCCACCGGCCTCAACCTCCGCGCCGTCCTCCACGACGACCAGACCGACCGCTACCGCCTCCACCCTGACATCACCACCGACCTCACCGATTTCCACCACCACCGACACCCCGCCGCCACAGCCGCCACCGACCCCGAACGCATCGACCACCTCACCCACGCCCTCGCCGCCTACGGCGGCGACTTCGCCACCGGCCTCGAAGACGACTGGCTCGACACCACCCGCACCGAACTACGGCAAGCCGCCTACACCACCTGCCTCCACCTCGCCGCCCTCCACCGCGACGCCGACGACCTCGAAGCCGCCACCACCGTCCCCGAACGCGCCACCGCCATCGACCGAACCCGCCCCGAAGCCTGGACCACCCTCATCGAAACCCGCACCGCCGCAGGCGACGAAGTCGGAGCCCAGAAAGCCCGCCGAGGCCAACGCCTCTGGACCAGCGGCGACCACAACACTGCTCCCATGTGACTAGTCGTGACTGGCTGTACCCGTTCACAACCAGGCACAACGGGAAGATCGATTGTGTGCGGGCATTGCCCTGGACCTGTCTGAATAACGAACTTTGCACCGATAAAGAAGTACTGGAAAACGCGCAACATGAGATGTGATGCTGATCTCATTATCAGTAAAGGATGGTTGACAGGTCCACAATCAACCCGATAACGTTCCGTGCGCTCGTGCTACCTCGGTGGAACGGTCACCAACTGTGTTTGCCCATAAATGAATGAGGAGTCCCCCCTCGTGTCCTCAGCAACCCCCCTTTCGACCGGGCCAGCCCGCCGGTCCTTGTCTTGGCGACGTGTCGGCCTGTCGGTTCTGGTCGGATCGCTTGCCGCTTCCCTGATCGCGGCACCGCCGGTCTTCGCCGAGGAGACTGAGCCGGTCGAAGACGAGTCGCCGGTGGCATGTCCCCTCGCGGACACGGACCTGCATGAGTCTGACGAAGCCGAGGAAGCGCGCGATGCGGCGCTCGCTTGCGGTGTCGAGGTCGAGGTGCTCGATGAGCGGACCGAGTTCGGTGAGGTGTTCGCTTTGCCAGATGGCAGTATGCGGGCCTCGCTGGGGGTCGAGCCGGTTCGGGCCGTTGACGACAGTGGCGAGTGGGCACCGATCGACACCACCCTGATCTTCGCTGCCGAAGGTTCGGTGCGCCCGGTGAACGTCGCGGTGGACTTGGCGTTCTCCGGCGGCGGCACGGACCTGTTGGCACTGTTGCAGAGCGACGAGGGCGAGCCGGTCGGCCTGACCTGGAGCGAGGACCTGCCGGTTCCAGTGTTGGAAGGGGATACCGCGACCTATGCCGAGGTCCTGCCCGATGTGGACTTGGTGGTGCAGGCGCTGGCGACAGGGTACCGCCATGACTTGGTCGTGCACACGGCTGCGGCGGCGGCGAACCCCGCCTTGGAGAGCATCGAGTTCGGTCTGGTGCTCGACGACGCCGAGTCTGTGGTGACCGACGCCGGTAGCGTGAGCGTGGTCGATGCGGCTACGGGCGCGGAAACGGTGGCGACGGCGACTCCGTTCATGTGGGATGCCTCGGCGGCAACCGAGCAATCAACTGCTGCTGGCAGTGCGACGATGACGCTCACCCAGCTCCAGGACACGCTTGATGCACCCGAGGGTGAGACCGGCCCGACGGTCGGCGCTGTCGGTGTGGCGATCGAGGGCGACACGCTCACGCTGCACCCGGATGTGGGCATGTTGCAAGATCCGGCCACAGTGTTCCCGGTCGTGATTGACCCCTTGTGGTCGGGCGCGAAACGCGATGGTGAGTGGGCGACTGTCTCCAACCGGTACGCTTCGACCTCGTACTGGAAGACCTCGCACCTGAGCAGCAAGGACACCTACGGCGGCGCGGGCGTAGGCCAGTACTGCGATTCTTCGAACTCGTCAACGGCGAACTGCAACTCCACGAAGTACAAGATGCGGTCGTTCTTCCGGATGAACACCGAGTTCGTCACCCGCAACGACACCCGCAGTCCCTACAAGGCGACGTTCAAGATCCTCCAGAAACACTCCGCAGTGTGCTCCAACGGCACCGTGCAGGTCGAGCGGACCAGCAACCCGACCTCGTCCAACACCTGGAACAACCAGCCGAACTGGTTGGGGCAGAAAGCCACGTCGACAGCGGCGAAGAACGGTGCGAACTGCTCGGGCGGCACCGGCTACGTCTCGTTCAATGTGCTGCCCATGGTGAACTCGGCCGTCGCCGGGGATTGGTACTCGATCACGATCGGCATGCGCGCCTCGAACGAAGCACCCTCCCCGGACCTGGCCCAATGGAACCGCTACGACGCGGCCAACGCAGTGTTGGAGATCTACTACTACATCGAGCCGCCCCGGCCCGATCAGTTGAAGGTGGGCGGCATCGCCTGCACTAGCACCCTCGCGAGCGCGCCGTGGACGACCTCGCGCTACCCGGTGCTCTCGGCCCGGGTCAAGACCCGTCAGAGCGAGAGCGTCTACGTGCGCTTCCGCACCCGCGAAGCGGGCGCGAGCGCGAACTTCTACTACTGGCGCACTCCGAGCGCGATCGCCGCCTCCACGCCCTCACACACCGCCACCAAGTCACACCCGGACGGCCACTACTACTGGCAGGCCCGCGCCGACAACAAGGACAACGAGGCCATCAACTCCGGCTACGCCCCGGCCTGCTACTTCAAGATCGACGCGACCAAACCCTCGACGCCCTCGGTCACGCCGTCGTTCTCGGGGCCGGTCACTGAAGGTGCCACGGTCTCCTTCGGGCTGTCCTCCAGTGACCCGCTGGTCAATGGTGTCCGCTCAGGGCTGAAGCATTACGAGTACTCCTGGAACACCAACACCTACAACAACATCAAGGTCCCTGATGGGGCCACGGCCATCACCGCCGCGGACCTACAAGCGGGTCGGCACGTGCTCTACGTCCGCTCCCGTGACAACGCTGGGAACCTCTCGGAGTCGCGGACCTACACGTTCTTCGTCGGCCGCGACATCCCCGCCACGCCGATGGGCATGTGGCGCTTCGAAGGCGACCTGGCCGATGACACCGGCCACGGCCACGACCTCACCGAGATCATCGGCGATGGCGTTGACTTCGGCACCGACCGCGACGGCCGCCACGGAGCCGCGTTGACCCTGGATGGGGACTCGTGCGTCGGTACCGAGTCCTCGGTCCTGCGGACCGACGCGGCCTATTCGGTCGCGGTGTGGACCAAGATCGACCCGGGCGCGAGCGGCGATTTCATGATGATCGCCGGACAAGCAGGCCAAGAGCGACTGGGCTTCTACCTGCGCTACGAGGATTCTTCGGGTAAGTGGCACCTCATGCTCGCCGACACCGACCAGGCCACCGTGACCTGGTCGTCCCTGCGGTCGACGGCCCCAGCGGTGTTCGATCAGTGGACGCATCTGGCGGTCACGATCGACCCTGATGCGCAGATGATGCGTTTGTATGTGAACGGGGTGCTCGACGGTGAGCAGGCGATCCTGTTCGCGCCCTGGCACGCCGACGGCGGCTTCTACATCGGGTGCGGGGCGCGGCTGGGCGACGACGAGCACTGGTACCGGTTCCCCGGCCAGATCGACCAGGTCGGTGCCTGGCAGGGTCTGCTCAACGCCACCCAGATCCAACAGGCCATGACCGACCTGCCCGGTGCGGCGGAGCAAGCACGCTGGGAGTTCCGCGACGGCGGCACCGACGCCTCCGGCCACGGCCGCGACCTCGACTTGCCCGAGGGTCTGCCGGTCGGTGAAGACGCCTACCACCGCCCTTCGGGGGCGGTCGAACTCGACGGCCAGACGTGTCTGGCATACCCCGGACCGGTGATCGCGACCGACCGGTCGTACACGGTCGCGTCTTGGGTGAAGGTCGAGGATCCTGCGCGGTTGGAGACGATCGTGGCGATTGCGGGCGAGGACAATATGGGGCTGCGTCTGCGGCATTTGGAGGATGGCAGGTTCCAGTTCCGGTTGGTGGACATGGACGCCGGCGAGGACGCGGGTGTGGCGGTTCGGCAGCGGCAGTCGGCGCCGGTCGCCGAGGCGGGGCAGTGGTATCACCTCACTGCGGTCTATGACGCCGCCGATGGTGGGCAGATGCGTTTGTATGTCGACGGTGTCCTTGAAGGGTCGTTGACGGTCGGCGCGCAATGGCAGGCGAGTGGCGCGACGCTTATCGGTTGCGCGGGCCGTGAGTCCAGCACCGACCGGTGGGAGCACTTCTCCGGCGCGCTCCATGATGTGCGGCTGTGGCGCGGCGCGGTCACAGCCGACCAGATCCCAGGACTCATGGGCGACCCACCCGCTACCGGTGTGGCTTGGTGGGAGCTGGATGAGAGCGGGGAGGACTGGATCAGTGGTGGCCATCATCTGACCTTGGTGGATGACTACTACTGGGTTCGGGGTGAGGACGGGACGCGCTATGGCGCGTTCGCGATCGCGCTTGACGGCGGGGGCTACGCCCGCACGGACGGTCCGGTGGTGCCCACGGACGAGTCGTTCACGGTTGGCGCCTGGGTCAATCTCGACAGTCTCGCCGCCGATCAGGTCGCGGTGAGCATCACCGGTGATGACCGCGGGGTTATCGACCTGCGGTACTCGCAGTCGAGCGGTTCATGGGAGTTCGCCGCCCCACCGGACAGTGTCCACGGTTGGCGCGTCGCCGCAGGAGGGCCCGCGCCGACGGTCGGTGAATGGGCGCATCTGGTCGGCGTCTTCGACCTGCGCGCGAACGAGCTGCGGCTCTACGTCAATGGGCAGCTGGCCGGGACCGCCACGGGCACAGTCCTGCCCGCCTCCACAGGTCCGGTGGTGATCGGTGCCGAACTCGACAGTGACGGCGCGGTCCTCGATGGCCTGGTCGGTGCGGTCGACCGGGTGCAGCTGTGGCAGGGCAAGCTGTCGGACTCGGCTATCGCCGCCGCGCACCTGGTCGAGGAGGAGTCGTAGCCATGCCTAAGCCGAATGCACCGACGCGACAGCGCTCGACCTCTTGGAGCACCGCAATGAACATGCCGCGTTTGGCGTCCACGGTCCGCAAGGGCCTGGTCTTGACGGTGGCCGCGACGATCACCGTGTCACTGCTGGTCGCCGGTCCGGCCTTCGCGACCGAGTTCCAGCGCGGGCCGCAGTCGTTCGCCTCGACTCCGGTGAGCGCTGTCGGCGCCGCGGAGTCGGCCTTCAGCGACCCTGCGGCGAACTGGTCGGGTTCGACCGAGACCGCGGCGAACGGCGGCGACTGGACCGCGACCGATCTCTCCTCGGCCGGTTCATGGTCGCAGGGCGGGTCTTCGGGCGCGTACGCCTACACCTACGGGATGCGGGTGCCCCCGGCGGCCGGGCCGGTGCCGAGTGTGGGGCTGTCGTATTCCTCTGCCGCGCATGACGGTCTGACCTCGGGGACGAACAACCAGGCCTCCTGGATCGGTGACGGGTGGGGGTTCTCCCCGGGGTTCATCGAGCGGACCTACACCGCGTGCGGGTCCGAGGACGAGCAGGACGGCAACAACGGCGAGGACCCGACCGGAGACCTGTGCTGGGACGACACCTCGCCATCGGTCACGATGTCGTTGGCCGGGAGCAACACCAGCCTCGTGCTCGACGACGCCACCGGCCAGTGGCGGGCTGGTGCGGACACGAACTGGAAGATCGAGAAGCTCGGCTCGCCCGCTTCGGCCTCTGCCGCCACGAGCGAGCGGTGGAAGGTCACCGGGACCGACGGCACGCAGTACTTCTTCGCCTCCGAACCCGACACGTCGGCTTCGCGCTGGACGGTGCCGGTGTTCGGCAACCACTCCGGCGAGCCCTGCTACAAGTCCGGTGATTTCGAGGGCTCGCGCTGCACGCAGGCGTACCGGTGGATGCTCGACGCGATCGTCGACGTGCACGGCAATGCCTCGCGGTACTTCTACGGTACCGAGACCGGTCGCTACTCGCCCGCGCTCGACAGTGATTCCAGCGCGGTCTCCTACACGCGATCGGGTTGGCTCAAACGGATCGAGTACGGGCTGCGCGCCGACGACGACGCCGTCAAGCCCACCGGCCGGGTCCAACTGGTCGTCGCCGACCGATGCCTCTCGGACTGCTACACCACCAGCGGTGACCCCAAGGAAGCCAATTGGCCCGACACGCCTTGGGATCTCGACTGCGAGTCGGGGACGGGGTGCGAGCAGTACGCACCGGTGTTCTTCTCCACCAAACGGCTTGTGACGGTCAGCGCCGAAGTCCGCAACCCCACCACCGACCAATTCACCACGGTCGACTCGTGGACGCTGACTCATGAGTTCAAGGACTACGGCGATGAGTCCCAAGTGGTGCTGTGGCTCTCCAGCATCCAACACACCGGACACGTCGGCGGGACCGAGACGATGCCCGCGGTCGAGTTCGGCGGGACGTTCATGGCCAACCGGGTCGAGGACGGCACCGCGAACCCCGCCATCTGGCGCCCCCGCCTGACCTCGGTCAAGAACGAGACCGGCGGGACGGTGTCGATCAACTACTCCGAACCCGACTGCGGCCCAGGCGACCTGCCTACCAACGCCCAGTCGAACGCGAAACGCTGCTATCCGACCTGGTATGTCCCCGAAGGGCTCAACGCCCCGGTCGAAGCGTATTTCCACAAGTACGTCGTCACCTCAGTGGTCGAGACCGACTCCACTGGCGGCTCGGACAGCGTGTGGACGTTCTATGAGTACACCACGTCCGGTGGAGGCGCGAGTGTGCTGTGGGCGTGGAACGACGCCGAGTTCGTCGAGGACGACAAGCGCACCTACAACCAGTGGCGCGGCTACGCGCAGGTCACCACCCTCATCGGCGATCCGGCCGACCCACAGCCGCAGTTGCGGTCGGCCGTGCGCTACTACCGCGGCCTGGACGGTCAACCGCTCCCTAATGGAAATGAACGGTCGGTGACGCTCACCAGCACTCGCGGCGACTCCGTCACCGACCATGAGGCCCTAGCCGGCCAGGTCTGGGAGCAGATCGCCTACGACGGTTCCACGGTGATCGCCTCGACCACCACCCGCTATTGGACGAAGAACACCGCGACCCGCGTCCACGACGGTGGCGAACTCAAAGCGTGGATGAGCGCACCGAACCGGGTCGACTCGCAGACCAAACTCTCGGCGACCGCGTGGCGGACCACACGTGCCACCAGCACCTTCGATGACTACGGGCGTTCGACGGCGGTCAGCAGTCTGGGCAACCTCGCCGTGAGCGGCGATGAGCAGTGCGTGCGCACCTACTACGCAGACAACACCGCGAAGTGGATTCTCACGGCTCCTTCACGGATCGAGACCGTGTCGGTCGCCTGCAATGTCACCGCTAGCAGGCCTGATGATGTGGTCACCGACGTCCGGTCCTACTACGACGGCTTGGCTTTCGGCGCGGCTCCGACGCGGGCGTTGATGACGAAATCCGAAACCCTCACCGCCTGGGACGGCGGGCCGGTCTATGCGACCTTGGCCGAATCCACATTCGATGATCTCGGCCGCGCGGTCAGTTCGACCGACGCGCTCGGCGCGGTGAGCACGGTCGTTTACACCCCGTCCGGGGCGGGTCCGGTCACCGGAGTGTCCACTACCAACGCGCTCGGCCATACCGATTCGGCCACATACGAACCGGCGTGGGGCGCGATGGTGTCGGCGACGGGCGTGAACGGAGCGACTACGACTGTCGCCTACGACTCGCTTGGGCGCCGCACCGCGGTCTGGCTGCCGGGCCAGAGCCAGAGCGCCGGCAAGGTCCCGAACCTCAAATTCAGCTATACCGTCTCCGACACCGCACCGAGCGCGGTCACCACCGAGACGATGATCTGGGACCAGTCATACCTGACACAGATCGCGCTGTTCGACGCTCTGTTGCGGCCCCGCCAGTCCCAGGCGGACACCTATGGCGGACGCCTGGTCACCCAGACCGTCTACGACTCGCGCGGCCAGGTCGCCTACACCTCCGGCGCGAACTTCAACAACGACTCCGGTCCGACCGAACAGCTGGTGCGCATCAGCCGCTCCAACGACATCGCGCGCTCCGAGTACGTCTACGACGCGGCCGGTCGCGTCACCGACCAGGTCTATGTTGTCAAAGACGAGGAGCAGTGGCGCACTACCACCGCTTATGGCGGCCACGACACCTATTGGCAGACTACCGTTACCCCGCCCGAGGGCGCTTCGGCTGCCGCAGGGCTCTCGGATGCCTTGGGCCGCACGGTCGAGCTGCGCCAGTTCCACGGCAACACCCCTACCGGCGCGTTCGATGCCACGACGTACGACTACACCGCTGCCGGTCGACTTGAGACGGTCACCGACCCGGTGGGGAACGCATGGTCGTTCGCCTACGACCTGCGCGGCCGCAAGGTCGCCGCCGACGACCCTGACACCGGGCATTCCACAGTGACTTACAACGTCGCCGGACAGGTCGTCGCCACGACCAGCGCGACCGAGGAGACGCTCGCCTACGAATACGACGTGCTCGGCCGCCGAACCGCGGTGTGGGAAGATGCCGTGGGCACGGGGACGATCCTGTCGGAGTGGACCTACGACACCGCGGTCAAGGGCATCGGCCTGCCGCACACCGCCACCAACTGGATCGACGGCCAGGCCTGGACCGACGAGGTCTACGAGTACGACGCGGCCGGACGCCCGATCGAGCTGGTCAACCATCTCCCCGACGGCGCGGGCGCGCTGGAGGGCGAGTACTGGCAGGTGTTCTCCTACCACCCTGATGGGAGCGTGCGCACCTCGCGAGCGAACGGGATCGGCAGCCTCCGCCCGGAGACTATGCGTTACCACTACAACGACATGGGCCAACCCTCCCGCGTCATCGGTGAAAGTCCCGACTTCGGCTCGGTGAAGGTCTACGTCGATGCCGCCGTCTACTCCCCGTACGGACAGTTGCTTCAGCGGCGCCTCGGCGACCCCGCCGACGTCGGTGGCACCTCCGGGCAGGCATGGCAGACCTGGATCTATGAAGAGGGCACCGGGCGTCTCGCCGAGTTCTACTTCGACAAGGACACTGCCGGGGATTACGACGGCACCAACTACGGCATCGCCGCGCTCTCCTACGAATATGACGACGCAGGCAACATCCTGTCGATCACTGACGAGCCTGTGCACACCTCCGAGGCGTTGGCTCCTGAGACCCAATGCTTCCAATACGACCACCACCGGCGGCTCACCGAGGCCTGGTCCCAGGCCGGCACCGGCGACTGCGCGTCGACCCCGAGCACCAGCGCGGTCGGCGGACCGGCCGCGTACTGGTCCTCATACGATTACGACCTCACCGGCAACCGCACCGGCGAGCGCCGCTGGAACGGTATCGGTCAGACCGACTATGAGTACGCCTTCCCTGCCGAAGGCAGCGCACGCCCGCACGCGTTGACCGAAGTCACCTCCGAGGCCAATGGCGGCGAGCGGACGATCTTCACCTACGACGCGTCCGGGTTCACCACCTCGATCGACCGCGACGGGGACCTATCGCTGCTCGACTGGACCCCCACCGGCCGCCTTGACACCGTCGCCAACGGCGAGGACACCACTCGCTTCGTCGACAACGCTCAGGGCAGCCGCATCGCCCGCATCGATCCCGACGGCGGCATGACCGCTTGGGTCGCGGGGTACGAACTGCGCTACGACGCGGCGACGAGCATCGTGCAGGCCACGCGGTACTACACGCACGGCGGCTCGGTGATCGCAGTCCGTGTCGGCAAGGGCGACATCCAGTTCCTCTCCGGTGACCACCACGGCACCGGGCAGTGGATCGTCAACGGCAACACCCTCACGACGAAGGTCCGCCGCTACGACCCGTTCGGCAACGACCGATCCGGTACCGCCTGGGTCGAGCGCGACGGTACCTACGGGGCCGACACGTGGCCCGACGAGCGCGGCTTCATCGGCGGCATCGAAAACAAAGGCATCGGCCTGACCACGATCGGCGCCCGCGAGTACGACCCGATGTATGGGCGGTTCATCTCTGTCGACCCCATCGCTGACTACGACAACCCGCAGCAGCTCAACGGGTACGCGTACGCCCTCAACAACCCCGTCAGCTTCAGCGACCCCTCCGGCTTGAGCCCCGTCGCGCCCCAACCGGGCATGATCCCCGACTGGTGCGGAGGCAGCCCCGTCACCTGCACCGGCTGGCACTGGCCCGACGAAATCGGCGGATCTTCCAGCAGCGGCGGCACGAACAGCGGCTACAGCGGCCCTGGCGGCGACAACGACGGTGACGGATGGACTCCTTGGAACGAGTGGACCCCCTCGAACCAGGGCCTCGACAGCTGCATGGACGACCACGGATGGAACTACAGTAGCGCGGGCATGAAGGTCTTCGGGACCTGTCTGCCGCCGTTGCCGGTCGATGCCGCGAAGGATGCCGACACCTTCGTGTTCTACTGCCTTTGGTACGGCATGCACGGCTCCGGTGGCGACCTGGCCTTCTGCGGCAAGGCCGGCGCCTTCGCCGGGTTCGACATCGATTCCGGTGTCGAACCGCAGACCGTGGCGGAGTTCACTCAGACGATCCTTGACCTGACCATCATTGGAGACATCCAAGACTGCACCAATGGACAGCTCAGCGGATGCGGCTGGGCCGCCGCGGATCTATTCGGCGGCAAGGTCATCAAGTGGGGCGGCGACCTGTGGACGGCCATGCGCAAGGCGCAGAAGGCCTGCAACAGCTTCATCGCAGGCACCCTCGTGCTGATGGCCGACGGTACGAGCAAACCAATCGAGGAAGTCGAGGCCGGGGAGGAAGTTCTCTCGGTAGACATCGTGACCGGCGAAGTCGTTGCAGCAGTAGTCGCCGACACCATGACCACCCCAGAACAACTCCGCAACCTCGTCACCATCGGAATCGACACCGACGGCGGCGGGACCGCCGACGCCGAGATCACCGCCACCACCGACCACGCCTTCTGGGCGACCGGTCTCGAAAGCGAATCTTGGGCTGGTATCTCGGCCGAATGGACGGCAGCTCAAGACCTCGAGACCGGGGCCTGGCTCCACACCAGTGAAGGTACATGGGCTGAAGTGACGGCCGTAGGCCACCAATTCGTATATATAGGCACCCACAGCCTTTCTGTTGCCTACAGTCATACGCACTTTGTGCTAGCAGCGCATCTACCCATACTTGTCCATAACCAGGTATGTGGCAAGCTTTTCGAGGGGAACGGGTTGCAGCATGTTCTGAATGAGCATGTCATCGGCAGTCCAGGTGTTACGGCAGGGAACACAACATTCGCAGATTGGTCTGATATGGATGATATAATGGAACTGATCCAAGATGCGGCGAGTACTCCCGGGCGTCCGAATACACCTGACCCTAGAACAGGTCTTCCTCGGGATGGGACAATCCACACGCTAGATTTCGAGTACCCTATCGGTTCTAACGGAGAGACTATTGTGGAAGTGATACTAAACTCAGACGGAACACTCCGTACTGCCTATCCAAAAGGTTGAAAAATGACGAAACTCTCGCTCCGATGGGTATTGGGTAATGGGGGTTCTGCTGACTTTTATTTCCAGGTTGCGCCTGAAATTGTCAAGATTCATACAACTTACATAGGTGATGGTCTTGGTTCTCTTGTGGAGTCAGCTGTCGATCTTCAAAATGGATCTAGATCGGCCTTCGCCTATCTGCCTGCTGAACCTGGAGGGAACTGCATATTCTTCGGAGGTGCCGGGATTGATGTATATGTTCAAATAGTACAATTCGCTGACATGGAATCAGAAACCAGTCGTTGGAGTGGAGGGAAACTGAGATGGAGTGGGCGGGTTGACGCCAGAGAATTTGTTCAAGGAGTGGCAATTATGGCTGAGGAAGTGCTAAATCAATGCGGAGGCGTTGAGAGGTATTCGAAAACGTGGGGCGGGATACCGTTCCCGGTTCGTGATTTGGAATCCCTTCAACGTGGCTCGTCAGGGAATTATTAACCAGTAGCTTGTTGGTGTCTAGTGAGCCTGGTTCAACCTGATCGATGTTCGTAGCCGTTGCGGACTTGGCATGTAGCCTGGAGATGCTATATGTGGATCAAACTCATACCATGTAGAGATGATTCATCCTGGGAGTCCAATTGGATACCTCGAAACATCCCAACAGGGCCTGAGGTAGCCTCGAGTGATTTTAGACAGGGTGCCTTTATATGGTTCAATTTTGAAGTCGAAATAGAGTGGGTCATCGGCGGCGCGGATTTGTCTTGGTCGGGCCGAGGAGTTCCTGCTCTAGACTGGGCGTTGATGCTCAATTGGGTTCCACGAGAAGTCCGAGAGGCCGGGCAGTGTAGTGCAAGGTCGTCAAACATAGATTTCGGATACTCATTTATTCGCCATGGGGATTATATGATTATCGAGACGAGTTATGCCTCAGCCGTTGCCAATGTTTCGCTTGTCGAGTTGGATGAGCTTCAACAATCCCCATATTGGAAGCATTGCAGTTGATAACAAAGTTCCACCCTGAGGTGCTGCAGAGTCGTGAATTGAGGCAGACGCTCTCCAAAGTGCTGGACGCTGCGGTCCCAGGAGGCCACACCGTTCATCGAGCTCACGCGATCGGCTCCTGCCGCGAAGTACGCCTTTCCCGTAGCCTTCATGTGCCGACAGCTCCGGGTGTCGGCCTCCGGCTATTACGAGTGGCGGACCCGACCTGAATCGGCGACCGCCGGTCGCCGCAAGGAACTGACCGCGCAGATCACCGACATCTTCGAGGTCTCCGATGCCACCTACGGATACCGTCGCGTGCGGGCCCGGTTGGAGCGCAACGGCGTCCAGGCGAGCCTGGAGCTGGTCCGGTTTCTCATGAGGGAGGCCGGCCTGGTCCCGTGCCAGCCGAAGGCCAAGCGTCGCAACCTCACCGACGGCACGCCTGGCGAGGTCCCTGACCTGATCGGACGTGACTTCACCGCGCCGGTCCCGGGAGTGAAGTTCGTCGGCGACGTCACCTACATCTGGACCGACGAAGGCTGGTCCTACCTGGCGACCGTGCTCGACTGCTGCACCAAGGAAGTGGTCGGGTACGCGCTCGGCGAGGACTTCCGGACTGGGCTGATCATCGAGGCGATGGCGATGGCCCGCCGTGACTGGCGGTTCGGGTCAGGGGCGATCTTCCATTCCGACCGGGGCTCGAACGGCGGATTCAACTGGTCGTTGCAACACCTCGATCGAGGAGGGGTTGATGGGCAGACCAGCGGGATGGTTGAAGGAACTGATGGGCCGGTCGCTGATGAAGTCGCCGGGGGTGCCGTCGCTTCGCCGAGACGTGGAGCGACAGTTCTGGCGGGAGATCGCCAAGGGCGCGTCCAGCGAGGATGCCGCGGTCACGGTCGGCGCGTCCCCAGTGGCCGGTCCGCGATGGTTCAGGGAACGTGGCGGCATGCCGACGTTCATGCTGCACACGCCCCAGGGCCGCTACCTGTCTTTTGAAGAGCGCGAGGAGATCGCGTTGCTGCGCGCCCAGGATTTCGGGGTCCGGGAGATCGCGCGCCGGATCGGGCGGGATCCTTCGACGGTCTCGCGGGAGCTGCGGCGTAACGCTGCGACCCGCGGCGGGAGGCTCGAGTACCGGGCGTCGGTGGCGCAATGGAAGGCCGAACTGATCGCCAGGCGACCCAAGACGGCGAAGCTCGTGTCCAACGAGCGGCTCCGCGAATATGTCCAGGACCGGCTCTCCGGGGCGGTGACGGCCGCGGACGGCACGGTCGTGACCGGCCCGCAGGTCAAGCCATGGAAAGGACGGCGGCACGGGCCCCGGCAGGATCGGCGGTGGGCGACGTCCTGGAGCCCTGAGCAGATCGCCCGCAGGCTCCGAGTCGACTTCCCCGATGATGAGACGATGCGGATCTCACACGAGGCGATCTGCCAGGCCCTGTTCATCCAAGGGCGCGGCGCGTTCAAGCGGGAGCTAATCGCCTGCCTGCGGACGGGTCGGTCGCTGCGGGTCCCGCGTGAGCGGGCCCGGCGTCGGGGCAAGCACTTCATCTCCGAGGAGGTCAAGATCAGTGCCAGGCCCGTCGAGGTCGCCGACCGGGCTGTCCCCGGGCACTGGGAAGGCGACCTGATTATCGGCGCGAACCGCTCGGCGATCGGGACGCTGGTCGAGCGTGCCACGCGGTTCACGATGCTGCTGCACTTGCCGCCGATGGACGGCCACGGTGTCGAACCGCGCGAGAAGCACGGGCCGGCCCTGGCCGGGCACGGCGCCGAAGCCGTCAACACCGCGATCGCCGCGCAGTTCGGGACCCTGCCCGAGCGACTACGCCGGTCGCTGACCTGGGAGCAGGGCGCCGAGATGGCCCAGCACGCCAAGCTGCGGATCGACACGGGCTTGGAGGTGTACTTCTGCGACCCGCACTCGCCCTGGCAGCGGGGCTCGAACGAGAACACGAACGGCTTGCTCCGCCAATACTTTCCTAAGGGGACTGACCTGAGTAGATGGACATGGGATGAGCTGGAAGCCGTCGCCCGCACCCTCAACGCCCGGCCCCGCAAAACCCTCGACTGGCGCACTCCTGCCGAGGCGTTCAACGATCATCTAAACTCGCTGCATACCAACGGTGTTGCGACCACCGATTGAATCTAAGAACTACATGTCTGGGTCCTTCACCGACTACTGCAGCCGCAATGACCTGCGCAGATCCGTGGGTAGGACCGGAGTGTGCTGGGACAACGCGATGGCTGCGAGCTTCTTCGGGGTACTGAAGAACGAGCTGGTGTCGCGCGTCTCTTAGAGAGCGTTTCGTCCCGATCTGGTGAATCTAAGTTGATGAGCGAGTCTCGCATGAGGCTCACTTGTTTTGCTTGGTATGACGAGTGAACGCCCTGCATACCCCAGTGACCTGTCCGACCAGCGGTGGGCGCTGATCGAGCCGATCGTCTCGGCTTGGCGCGCGGAGCGCGCCGAGGCGAGTATCGGCATCAATGGCCCGGTCCACGATCTGCGCCGGATCGTGGACGCGATCTTGTACATCAACCGCACCGGGGCGCAGTGGCGGTACCTGCCCCACGACTTCGCGCCCCGGCAGACCGTCTACTCCTACTACGCCGCCTGGGAAAAGGAGGGCGTCACCGCGCAGATCCACGAGGCGCTGCGCACCGCCCGGCGCCATCAAGCGAAGCGATCGCCCCGCCCGCACGCGGCGATCGCCGACGCCCAATCAGTCAAGACCTCCGCGAACGTCCCCGAGGCCGACCAGGGGATCGACGCGGGCAAGAAGATCAAGGGCCGCAAGCGCCACATTGTCACCGACTTCCTCGGCCTGCTGTTGGCCGTGGTCATCACCGCCGCGAGCGTCTCGGACACCGCCGGGGGCCGCGACCTGGTCGATATCGTCGCAGTCGAGCATCCGAGCGTGGCCACACTGCTGGTCGGCAATGGCTACCAGCGAAGCGTGATCGAGCGTGGCGAAGCGGCCGGCATCGACGTGGTCGTCACACAAAAGCCCAACGGCGTCAAAGGATTCCAGCCCACCGCCCGGTGGGCGGTCGAGCGGACCTTCGGATGGTTCACGCAGCACCGGCGCCTGGTCCGCGACTACGAGACCTTGCCCGAACGAGCCGAGACACAGATCCACTGGTCCATGATCGACCTGATGAGCAAACACCTCACAGGACAATCAGCGCCGTCACGGCGGCCGCCCACTCAAACGGACGACTCGCCATAACTCCGAGCTAAACGCTCTCTTACGGTACGAGAGCCGACCTGAAGCGGGATATCATGGCATGGATCGAATTGTGGTACAACCGAAGACGCCTGCATTCGGACAACGGCTACCGCCCACCGATCGAAGTCCGGGAAGCGTTCGAACACGCCCGGTCATAGCCCCAGACACGCCAGACAAACTCAACGATGCAGTGTCCGGAATTTCCAAGGCCCCTCAGACACACTTGTCTCCTTGCACCCCGGCCCCTACCGGTCCGGAGCATCAGGGTGTCAACACCAAAGGGTCAAGGCTCATGGCTTGCACCGCCACGCTGGACGTCGCCCGCACATGTTCGGGGGGGCTCCAGTTGGGCGGCACCTGCATGTTGTTTCGCTGCGGGTGCACTTCTGGTCGGGTGTTGAAGCAAAATGGAGGATGGTCCGCTACCAAGCCCTGCGGTAGCGTAATGGTCCTTCAGTAGCCGACACTGCGGGACCAGGCTGCTGGTTTTCGGCTTCCATGGAGGTGGCGATGGATCGAACGGCCGAGATCGAGTGGGACCGTGTGGGTCAAGAACAGTTCGACCGGATCGTCGACTTGTTGCTCCACCGGCGCTACTCCAGCGACCCTGACCGTGAAGGTGTGCCCTTCAGCGGCCAAGGAGGGGACCAAGGCCGCGATTTCCTGGTCAAACGCGGCGAGGTCGTGGAGACCATCTACCAGTACAAGTACTTCCCGGAAGGCTTCTCTGGCGGGTTCGTCAAACGCCGCAGCCAGATCAAGGAGTCGTTCACGCGGGCGATGGCCCACAACCCCGAGCGGTGGGTGCTGATCACGCCCGCGAACGTGAAGACCTACGAATACGACTACGTCAAGGGACTCGGCGATGACTACGACGTGGTCATCCAGGTTGAGGGCCGTGCGGTGCTCGACTCCGAGATCGCCAAACACACCGACGTCCTCGACTACTTCACCCGCCAACCCTTGATCGAGACACTCCGAGTACTGGACAAAGAACGATTCGCCCTCGCCAACCCGGACATCGTCGCCTCCACCCTCGTCGAACTGCACCGGCAGCTCGACGCCCGAAGCCCGTATTGGGGAGTGGAGACAACCACAACCGCCGCAGGTACGACGCAAACCCTCTACGCCAAGGACCCGCAGGCCAGTGCCATCGAGCCGATCAGCGTTACCGCGACCGTGCCCAACGACAGCCCGATCTGGGAACGGTTCCGAGAATGGGTGGAGTACGGCAGCATCGAGGGCACCCTGGTCATCAATGAGAACGGACCGGAGCGGTTCGCGTTCGAAGGACCCGAAGCGTTCACCCCTCGATCCGGGGCCGGGCGGTTGGAGATCTCATCAGTGCCGATTCCCGCTGACCGGGAAGAACCAATCGAGCTGCGTGTCGTCGACGCTGACAGCACAACCGTCGCCGCCATCCGCGGAAGGGTCGCCGACGTCAACTCTGGCAGTATCGGTAATACGCTCGTGGCAGCCTTTCCTGGCGGCCTGACCATGCGGTTCCTCATGCCGCGGGAAGTGGACAAGGCGGGATCAGCCCGTATCACCTGCGAATCGGACGGTAAGGACGTCATCGCGGTCCACCGCGAGCGTCGCGCGCTTGACACCGCCATTGACGGGGCCGGGGCTGTCCAGTTGTGGAGAAGCGGCCGGCTGTTCTGGGGGCTCTCTGTTTCTGAACGCCCCCCGCTGCCCGCCGATAACGACCCCACACTGGTCGAAGATCTCGCAGTGATCGCCAAACTCCGCGACGTCCCCTTGGTGGTCCCCGCCCAGCTGACAATCGCAGAACGACAGACCATCCGGACTTTGCGGCTCCTGCTCGACGGCCACTGCGTCCTAGTCCCCGAAACCATGCGCTACACCGTGATGTTCAAACCCGAAGGCCGCGAAGCCATCCTCGGCATCCTTGAAAACGGCGGGGGCTGGCGCGTGGACCAATACCGGGTCTTCACTGTGCAAGGCCACAACCTCAGAATCGAGCGCGTCTGGCACTTTCATCCCTCGATCCAGATCACGAACGTAGACGAAGTCCGCACAGCCCTCGACAACGCGACAGGGGAGAACATCAAAGTCGACATCCGACCGACCGATGAGACACCGTTTCGAGCGTTCCTACCCGACCTCGTCCCCGACCCTCAAGCGCCGCTCGTTCCCGTCCCGCTCGACATCGTCGACCTGCCCGAGCATCCAGCACTCGAACAGATTCGATCGACATCGACCGAACACAACCCCTGAACGGCGGCAAGTACCTGCACAGTCCGGCGGTGGTACTGAGTCCTCGCCGGATCTCACTATTGCCAGACGGCTCCACCGGAGCTGGCTACCCAGAGACCGTCAGTCCGTTCATGTGTGTGCTGCGGTAGTTCCAGCGTTGCGTGCTCCGCGCACCAAGCGCTTGACACTGCGGACGCTGATGCCATATTGCGCCGCAAGCTCACGCTGTTTGACTCCGGAGGCGAACGCGTCGACCAACACGGTCCGCTGGTCGGGAGAGAGGCGCCGATAGAGCGGGCGGGGTATCCGAATTGAACTGTCCTCGATGGTGTATTCGGCTGTCGTCCTGGAGCGCCAGGAAGGGCCGGAAGTCCCGCCATCGTCTTCCAGCGGGCCAGACAGACGTCCGAGGAGGCGGCTTACCTGCGGTGGCGTGTTCAAACTAGCAAGTATTAGCTCGACAAACGGACATTCAGTCCGTAATAGTCTGTAGTAGATGATTCGCTGGCTTCGGCATTGTGATGGGTGCGTTTGGCTTGGTCTGTTCAGGACTACGCAGGAGGCTAGAGTGGGCTGATATCACTTCGTCAGAAGGATTTCTGTCATGTTCGAGCCGGTCTCGGGTGCCCTCATTGGATGGGCCAGCAAGCAGGTCGTTGGCAGGATTTCCACTGCGGTCTGTGCTCGCCGTTTGCGTGACCGGGATGCGCCCGAGGTTCGGAGAGCCCTGATCGATGTGGTGAGGTCGGGTGTGCAGGACGCGGTGGTTGCGGTCTTTCCGGATGAGCCCGCTCGTCAAGACTTCATTCGTGCGCTCTTGCTTGAACGGGCTACCGATGAGTGGCCCCTCGTGGATGGGACTTACCCGGCTGAGCTCCCTGACGGGGTCCGGCAGTGGGTGTCTTGGATCGAGTCGGAACCCGATGAGCATGGACAGATCGAGAGGGTTGAACGGGATCAAGACCTGGCCGTGATGCTTTGCGTTGCGATCCTGGAACGCCTGCGCCGTTCGGCGATGCGCGGTGACCGTGTGCTCGCCGACCTTTGGCATGACTTTCGAACAGAAGTGCAGCTCGACGCAGCTGACGCCCGTCCGTCTTCTGCTGAAGATGCCGCACACTTTGTCACCAACCTCGACCATTCTCCAGTAGGGACGATCGTCCAGGTCGGCGCGGCTGAACATCTCCATCTACACATGGGCAATAGTCCCAGTGGGGTCGATGCCTCGTCTGGAGCCGATCGGATCGGTTCCTGGGCGGGCGACGGTGAAGCCGAACAGCGTTTGCAGCGCACCGTCGCAAGGCAGCAACGGCGTGTTGACCGTCAGCGCCCGTTGGTCGGGATGATCGATCGCCCCGAGGGTGCGGAAATCCTCGAGATTCTCAAGGATGTTGAGGCCCCGCAGGTGCTGTTGGTTGACGGTAAGGCCGGCATGGGAAAGTCAACTGTTACCGCACAGGCCGCTTCGCAGCTGGCAGCTGAGGGCTGGGTCGTGGGCCTGGCTCGGATGGACGGTTCGACCCGTGTTGGGACCTCTCGTGAACTGGGCGCCCAGATGGAGTTGGCGGATTCGCCTTCGCTCGTACTGGCCGACGTTGCTGCGGGACGGCCGGGGCTGTTGGTCATCGACCAACTGGATGCGGTCAGCGAGCTCAGCGGTCGCATGCCCGATGGTTTCGAAGCGGTCGATGAGGCGCTCGCGGACTTGCGGAATCACCCGAACGTCAAGGTGCTCTTGGCCTGCCGCACCATCGACCTTGAGCGTGACCCGCGGCTAACCAGTCTGTTGCACGGTGATCCCACAACGCAGCGGGTCCGCCTCAATGAGCTTCCAGCGGAGAAGATTCAGGCGCATCTGGCCGCGCATGATCTGCATGTCCCGTCTGCGGAGGTGCTCGAGCTACTTCGAACGCCGCTGCACCTGTCGGTGTATTGCCGCCTCAACGAGGCCTCCCGGAAGCAGCCGTTCAGGACCTTGCCTGATATGTACGGGCAGCTCACCCGTGAGGTACGGCAGCGCCTCGGCGCTCGCGTTGGGGGTCAGATGTGGGAAACGATGATGACCGGGCTCGTCACCTACATGAGCGAGCACGAAGTGCTCACCGCCCCGGATGCCTGCCTGGACGCGATCCACCCGACGGATACCGGCTCCCTGGTATCGGAGTCGATTCTGGAACGCGTTGACAGCGGCCTCGCCTTCTTTCACCAGTCGTACTTCGACTATCTGTTCGCCCGAGCGTTCATCCGAGACGGTGGTGACTTGCATCGGTTCTTGGTGGAGCAGGGCCAGTTCCTCTTCCGCCGAGCGCAAACTCGCCAGGTCCTTGACCACCTTGCCATCGTCGACCGCCCTGCTTTCCGCAAGACGGTCCGGCAACTGCTTGCCTCCGAGGAGATCCGGTTCCATCTCAAGGACGTCATCGTCACTGACTTGCGGCAACTGGAAGCCACCGCCGACGATTGGGGCGCAATCGAGTCGCTCGCCTGGGCGTCGTTGCCGATCGCGCCGAAACTGCGGTCACTGCTCAGCGCCCCTGGCTGGTTTGACGCCGCCGACGACCTCGGGAGGTGGGAAACCTGGCTCGCCGATCACGAACGTGTCGACATCGCGTTCGGTCAACTGGCCTTCGCCGCGAACGACCGTCCCGAACGCGTAGCCGAGCTGCTCCGGCCCTATCTTGGCGCGGACGACCGCTGGCGAGAGCGATTTATCGCTCTTATCAGCTGGTCACTACCGCCGGGCCTGGTCGACTTCACTGCTGATCTGATCGAGCAGAACGTGCTCGAGGTGCCAGATGAGTCTGCGACTCCGGTAAACCTTTGGTCAATGCTCTACCAGATCAAGGACACTGACCCAGGCGGCGCGGCCCGCTTGATCGGTGCCCATCTTCGCCACAGCCTCGACCAGGCACGAGCACACGGACATACCGACCCGTTCGACTCAGGCACACTGGACCGCCACGAATCGTCAGCGAACGTCCTCCAGGACATCGCCGAGGCCGCCCCCGCTTCCTTCACCAACGCGGTCGTGCCGTTCGTCATCGATCTCGCGCTCACCGACCAGCGAGACCCTGACGACCGCCTGCCGTACGGAGGCCGATGGAAGTACTACTACGAGTTCGCACCCGCCGGCGTCGATGGCATCATCTTCGCCGCAACTGAAACGGCCCTGATCAAACTCACCGCCGAAGACCGTGACCAGGCCCGTGAAATGCTAACAACATTTGGCACTGCCGAAAGCCAGGAGCTGCGATTCCTCGCATGCCGGGCGCTGACCGAGTCAGGCGAGGCCGACGAGGCCATCGAGTGGCTCCTGACTGACGACCGCAATTTCCTTCTGGGTTGGACCGGTGACACGCACTGGGCCGCCACCCAACTCATCCAAACCCACTCGCCCCACTGCTCAAGTGACCGATTCCAGCGAATTGAGCAGGCGCTACTCGCATATAGGTCACCGATCGAGACCCGATTTGGGCACCGATACGGCCAGTACATCCTCATGACCGCCCTAGACCAGCAACGCATCTCCGATGCAGTGCGCAAGCGTCTCGAAGAGCTTCAACGCCGCTTCCCGGGTAATCCGCCGGCCGGACCTCGATGGCGCCATGGCGAAGACGAACCGCATCGGTTCACCATAGCCGCCGCCCAACACATGACTGATGATCACTGGTTGCGCGCGTTCCGGAAACACTATGACCCAGAAACCGGCCAACACCACGGGCTCGGCGCCGGCCACCCGCTGCGCCTTGCTGAGTTGCTGGGCGGGCGCACCACCGAGGAACCCGAGCGCTTCGCGCGCCTTGCTCTCCAGTTCGATACCGTCATCCCCGCAGCAGCGATCGAGCACGTCATTCGCAGCCTCGCCCACCAGCCTGATTTCGACCTGTTCGCCGATGTCTGCGAGCACGCCACACGCGTCTACGGCGAAACCGTCGGTCACACCATCGGCTTCGCACTGCACGACCTCAACGTACGGAACGAGCGCATCATCGACCTCATCGACTGGTGCGCCAACGCCGCTGATCCAAGGCCCGACACCGATTTTGGGTTCCCAAACGGCACGCACCAGCAGTTCGGGGGCACTGGACGTCTGGTAGACGTCGGTTTCAACACCACCCGCGGGCAGGCCGCCCTCGCCGCAGCCTCCACACTCATCGAAATGCCGGACCAGGTCGATGCGCTCGCGCCGATCATTGCCAGGCTCGCCGTAGACGAGCACTTGGCCGTGCGCGCCTGCGCCGCCGGAGCCGTCCGCGCCCTCATCAAACACGACCCCGATCAGGCACTCGACCTGGCCGAAGCACTCTTCATCGCCCTGCCCGACGTCCTTGATGCAGCCACAACCGAGCGCCTTCTCGCCGCCGCGATCCTGCACTCCCCACAACGGTTCGCCACCCATCTCGACCACGCGCTCACCGGACCGCCACAAGTGACAGGTCGCGCTGGACGGATCTGGGCGCGAGCGGCTCACGTTGGAGCGCTCGCCGCATCAGTAACCACCGACGTCAACGCGCTGCCGACCGCCGCCCGGCTCGGCGTCGCCACAGCGTTCGCAGAGCACACCGCAGACGGTCTCCCCTGGTTGCCTTCACTATTCAACGACCCTGACGCCAAAGTGCGTGCTCGCGCCGCAAGCGCCATGCGCCAACTCGCTCGGATATCACCACCTGACCTGAACCAGCTCCTCCAGCAGTTCACCCAGAGCACCGTATTCACTGACCATCTGGAGCATGCGATCTACGGCATGGCCAAACTCAGCACGAGACTTCCCGCAACCGCCCTCCAGACGTGCGCCAAGGCCGCCGAAGCGGCCGGGAGCAACCTCGGTGACATCCGAACCGCCCACAGCGCCGCGTCACGGCACCTGATCACCGTCGTGCTCCGCCTCTACCGCCAAGGGGACGACGCGACTCGTATGCAATGCCTCAATATCATCGATAAGCTCTGCGAATCCAACGCCTACGGACTCACCGAAGCACTCGCTGACGAACGATGAGTCCTACCGTAAATTCCTGGCGCTGATCCCAGCAGTCGAGTGGGAACGGTTCTCGTTGGTGTTCGACAGGATTCGATGCCCAGCAGATCGCCTCGCCATGCCCCCATCCTTGCGCGACCCAAACCAATCCACTCGATAATAAGCCAATAGTAAAGGCATGTATGCGTGCACTAGAGGTAAATCTTTGTATCCAGTTATACTGGACAAACTGGATGATAAGGAATCGCATCCCCGACGAACCGTTGCCACTCTTCAGCGGTGAGATCTCGTCCCACAGCGTCACAGGTCCGTTTCCGAAGGTCCTCGCTGTTCAAGGTCCAAATCGCGAGCTGCGATTCAACGAGGTTGGCGGTGACCAGGTAGTTGCCGTCCGGTGAGGTGCTGGCATCGCTGAAAGGTCCGCCTCGGTACCACTCCTCGGCTTGCACCGTCCGGGTAACACGATGCAGTACGACCGATCCACGGGTTCCCGACACCAGGACCTGATCGAGTTCGGGGATCTCGGCGATGCTGATGATGGTCTGCAACGTCGTACTCGTATGCATTCCGCGGAGAGCGAGCTTTTGGTTGAAGAAGGCGACGTTCCCAGATCCGTAGCCTACGACGACCTGGCCGTCTCGGAGCACCGTGAGGTCGGAGTTTCCAATTGCGCCCTCCAGGTCGACCGAAGCTCCGATGGCGAAATCCGCCATATCGATGCGAACGACTGTGGGCGAGTCAGTCGCAGTATCCGAAACCACCGCGAAGACGTTGCCATCCCCGTCCCGTGCAGCGAGTCCCTTTGTGATCGTCGGCAGCTCAACCGACGCGTTCTGTGTCCACTCACCCTCCATGTTCTCGAAGCGCAGCACTCGCGATTCGGTGTCCGCCACGAGCAGTTCGCCGTCGACGAACGCCAGTTCCAGCGGCACGGCGCCCTCGACGGCGATCTCCACATGGGCCTGCGTTTCCAAGTCCCACCAGAGCAGACTCCGCTCTCCTGTCTCCTGGTCGCTGACAATGACCGCCGCCCAGGGCTCTCCCAAACTCAGCGCCATCCGGTCGATCCTCGAGTTCTCTGGTATAGGGAGAACTCCTCCACGATCGATATCGATGCCGTCTGAGTTCATGGGGGCGTAGGCGATCGAGACTGAGTTCCGGCGTATGACGAAGTTTTCCGCCCAGCCGACCTCGTCCGCCCAGACGCCTTCCTCGAAGAAGATGCGGGCCGGTGTGCCTCGACGGTCGTGGATCGCCGCGATGCCGTCGTGCACCACGACGCTGGGCCCACCGGATGCCCGGGCGTATCCCACGTCGGGGAAACCGAATTCTTGTCCGCCGATGTCGATCAGCCAGCCGTATGTGCCGCTGTCGCTTCGTGCACTGACGTGAAGGCCGTCCCAGGACTCAGTGGCGAGCGGGTCGAAGTACGGGCCTCGATCGCTGAGAACGGACTCGGACTGGTCGGGGCGCACTGCGAGCAGCGCCGCGCCGCGCGTGGCCACCGCGATGAGTGTCCCGTCCGTGTCGGTTCCCACCGCATGGATGGTCGCCCCGTCCGGCCCGTTCAACAGAATCTCGGTCTCACACGTCTCCAGATCGACGGACATGACCGCGGTGCCGGTGACCAGAACGGGGCCGTCTTCTCCGACGAAGAGGTCGACCACGTCCGGGACCGGATCGCATCGCTGCGGAGGCGCGCTCGCGTCTTCGAGATCGAACCAGAAGAGTCCGACGCGAGCACCGTAGCCGGCGAGTGCGGACGCATCAGGCGAATACCGCAACCAATCGATTGTGTTCAGCTCGAAACCTAGGGCACCAGAACGCTCCTCGACCGGCACCTGGATGGAGGCGGTCTCAGACCAGATGCCCTCAGACGGGGAGATGATCGTGATCGTTCGGTCCGATGTCGAGATCGCGGCTTGGCTCTCGTATGGGGCAAACGTTGTGGCATTGACGTGAGTCTGTTCCTCATGCATTTCGAGGCCCGGAGGGTATTCACGGTTCCAGAGGATCGCCCCGTCAAGGGTGGAGACGAGTTCCACTACGCCCGTGTTGGTGTGCAGCAGGACTTTCGTACCGTCGAAGCTGATCGCGGGTTCACGGTAAGAACCGTGTGGTGCGTTCAAGAGCTTGACGATCGTGTGATGCGTCCGAGCGATCTGGTCAAAATTGGTCGTGACCTCGCCGACCTGCGCCGCTATATCGTCGCTGGCCATGGCCAGCAGCAGCGCCAGGCCATCACTGTCGCCGTGCGCGAGGTTCCACGCCTCTGCAGCGACGTCTTCAGCGGTTCCGAGCACCGCGCGCTCCTTCGCTTCGTGCCATATCACTCCTCCCGTGACCAACCCGGCTATGAGGACGATGACGCCACCGATTGCACCTCCCAGCCGAAATTGCAGGATCCGGTGCATCTCCCTGGCGTATCGGGCAGCCGCCTGCCAGGTTTCGGCCACGTTTATCTCGGTGTCGGGCTTCAACTCGTTCGCGAGACCTCGCGCAGTCGATGCGTCATCGGCGGGCACCACGATCCTCTCGATCGCCTTCGCCGCACTGAACTTGCTGCGGTATCCGGACACCGATACCAGTCGCCCCTGGGCGTCGACGCCGCCGGTGATCGCGGTCTTGGACCGGATTCTTCGAACCGCCAGGAAGGATCGGATTCGGCTCTGTGTTCGCCTGATCTCATCGATCACGACGGTGAACGGGGCGGTCAGGCTGAAGTCCTGAACGTGGGTGATCGGGCCGTCGGGGTTGTCGAGGGTCCAGCAGACGGTGCCGTCGACTGACTTTCCGGCCTGTTCCCAGGCTCGGTTGAGCCCGCCGAGAAAACCTGTGTCAGCACTGAACAGCCCCATCGCTCTCGGGTCGGGAACTAGTCCACTCGGCAGTTGGGGAAAGCGGATGAGTCGCAGCGTCGCGTGCGCGCCTGAGGATCCCGCGTCCAACAGGACGTTCACTGCGGGTCCCTGCCTCTCGCGCAACTCAGCACCATCGATCGCGAGGAGCCAGACCAGGGCGGTCAATCGATGGTTCTCTTCGGCGAGCAGGTTCGTAAGTGCTGCCATCTTCTCTGGGTGGCCGCAGTCCCAGGCGGTCGTCGGGAGGTCCACTTGCGCGGGTGCGTTGTGCTGTGCGACGCGCAGCCACTTCAAGGCGGCCCCGAGATGCTCGTCTGGCTGGTCGGCGACCAGTGCCAGCCCCAAGGCCGCCAGGCCTCGGACCGCAGCGATGATGGGTTTGCCCTTGGGGTCGAAGGGAAGCTCATCAAGTCCCGGCCAAGGATCGATCGTCGGCGCGTACCTTGCGATGAGGTTATGCAGCGGGGTGGAGTCGGTGCAGACGCTCCTCAGAGCCGCTTCATCGTTGTTCGCGGTGGCGTCCTTGATGAACTCGAACATCAGATGCCCTGACCAGGTGAGCGCCGCGTACATGCGCTCTTCCTTGTTCGTACTGGGCATTTCATGTTCGAGCAGTGATCTGACGTCGTCGAGCGAAAAGGTGTCTGTGGACATCAGGCACTCCTGTCTTGTTCGCGGCGGCGGAGTGCGGCTGCGACCGTGTGCTCCAAGCTCGAGATTTCGGCGAGGCGCGTCCAGCATTCGATGCCGGTGCTGTTCGCTCCCGCAAGGGAGTCTGCGAGAGCGTCGGGGTGGACTCGCGCAAGTTCGAAGGCGCCGATCGGAGGGTGGTCCGCGTAGATTTGGAAGCGGTCGGCTGGGAACGGCATCTGCAATGTGCCTGAGACCCAGTTGCGTCTCGACTCCATTGGGATCCAGAAGGTGCGGGTCTCACGTGTGGATCGGATCTCGATCGGCAGCACCGCCACCGGATAGTCTTCGAGGAGACGCTCACGCTCAGGGCTGGACGCAACGGTGAACTCAACCGTGATGACGAGTCTGCGGCCCGCGGTCATAACAGTGTCGATGGTGAGCGGGGTCCCGTCTCGCAGCTGCTCGGTCTGGGTGCGTTGATCCTCGCCGGCGGCCGCGAGCGTGAAGTCGGAGGCGAGATCGACTCTGAACGCGGTTCCGCCCAGGGTGTGGTCGAGGCCGGAGGCGGCGACTTCCGCGGCGTGCCGCAGGAAAGGGTTGAGGTCGCCGAGTCTCCGCGCCAGGGTCGCCAATCGTTCTCGGACCGCGTCGGGGATGCGGTCGACTTCCGCATGCAGGAGCCCTTCACAGATTCCCGTCGCACCGACGCGCGTGAGTTCGGATGTGCCCTCGGCGAGCCCGATACGCAGCTGTTCGAGAGGCCCGGTGACGCCCGTGATCGCTGGAGTGAACCAGTGCCGCAGTGCAATGGACTCCTCCGCGCCACCGGTACCAAGGAGGTTGATCAAGGCGGCGGCAGTCCGCTCCACCATGTCCCAGGGCAACAGATGGAACCAGCCCGGATCCGGGGTGCCTTCGGCGGCGAGGCGGTGAAGCAGGAAGTAGCGAATCTCCGGTGAGAGTGCTTGGAGGGCCGGCGATTCAGCGAGCTCTGGCGGAGGGGTTGGCCAAGCGGCTTCGACGGCGGTCACGGCCGCGAGGCCGTCGCGGTCGATCTCAAGTGGAAGACCATAGTCGTCGAGCTCGACGAACAGCTCACCGGAGACGGGGTTCCGCAGGCCGAGTGCTTCGCAGCGACGGGCGTTGGCGGTCTCGGTGCTGACCACCGTGCGGACCCAGTCTTGTTCGAAGCGGAGCAGTGTGCGGGCGTCGACGCGTTCACGGCCGTTGTTGATCACGCCCACACGTGCTCCGGTGCTTCCGTCGACGCTCACTATCCAGTCGCTGAGAGGTTGGTGAGTGCTCATGCGTCGCTCCGTTCTTCGATCGCCGAAACGAGTTCCAGCGCGGCAGCGCTGAGACGTTTTGCGGCTTCCCTGATCAGATCCGAGTCGTACTTGACGAGGAGTTCTGCATGGGTCTTCCGCAGGTCGCGCCATGCTTCTTCCGAGATGACGAACTGCCAGCCATCGGTCAGCGCAGGAGGGTGCGGGCAGTCGATACCTGGATCGAACTGCCAGCGAAGTTGGAACTTCACGGCTCTAAGGAGGTTGGCGGCCCGGATCTCGGGGTCACCGGACCGGTTCATGGGTACTAGCATCCGGGGCCGGGCGCTGAGGTGCGTCAATCCTTCACCTGACGGATCGAGGACGAGGTGCTCGTGGGGGTCGAGCAGCAGGCAATTGACGGTGAAGTCACGGCACTCCGCGTCCTCGGATAGATCACTGCCCGAGGCGGGGAACGGATATCCGGTGAGGTTGAGCGTGCGGTACTCGAACACCGGAGCTCCCGTGGGCGAAACGGCGAAGCAGACCAGCGAGTCGACCGAGACCTTCGTACGGTGTTCCAATCCGGCACGGATCCGGATCCGCTCGGCGATCTCCGTGAATCTGCCAGGAGGCGCGGTGCCGGACATGTCGAGGTCGTTGGGCCTGGCCGCGTCGCCGTCCGACACCAGGTCGCGGACGAACCCTCCTGCGGCCCAGACGGAATGGCCGTCCTGCAGGAGCGCGTCCATAAGGTGCGTCGCCGTGGTCGACCAAGGGCTCCCCGGGGTTCGAAGGAGCCGGTCGGTGACCTTCGGCAAGCCGGGCGCGATGTCCGAGGCGGTATGGACCCGGTCGTCAGGCAAGCGGTCCAGCGGTGTCGGTGCGAGCGAGATCGTCGAAGCCGCGTCGTTGGGAACGACACGCGCGGGTGGCGCGGTCAAGTCGTCCTCGCCCACCAACAGGAGGCGGTCGCAACCACGACTCGGCGGTGATTGGGCGAGATAGGCGAAGCCGCGCACTTCGCCTTCGGGCAGCAGGTCACCCGCCAGTATGGGGCTGTTCGGTGTGCGTGCGGTTGACAATATTCCTCCACAGCAGATCTCGAGACCCGGCCGATTGGGCATGGCATGCCAAGGTACGGCGAGAAGGAATTCGTCCCTATCAACCGGGTCTGCTCGGATATCAGCTTCTGAAGCCGCGCTGGCCCTCAAGCCGCGATCGGCATGACTGCCCACTGCTGTCGTACAAGTAAGTGGGGCCCGCCGCTGTGGGACGAGTCCTCGAACATAACACAGTCGGTCTGGAATGTGTCAAGCCCTCGCCTTGATCTGTCATCCGTTAGGGTGAAACAGGATACGCGAACAGCCCAGAGGGTTCCTTTTGCACCGTCAAACCGATGGACTGACCGGACCGGTGCCGAAATCCGGGTGTGACAATGAAAGTCGATCGAGAGGAGCATCGATGGAGCGCCTGCCACGACCGATCGCGTCGCAACAGAACAGTGAATACTCACAACGCCTGCTTGCGGCCCAGGCACGTCGCTATGCCGACGCCAAACGCATACAGGAGGTCAGAGTCGCGACCGTCCTGCTGATCGCCTTTGTGAGCATGACGTCCGCCCTCTCGTTTCCAGAACTGAGGCCCGCTGTCGGCGGCGCGGGCGGCGCCCTTGCCCTGGCCTGGTCGGTCACTTCCAGCCGCCGCGAGAAGCGCTGCATCCACGAGGCTGTCATGATGCAGGAAGAATTCGATACTCATGTGTTTGGCCTCCCATGGAACGGCATCTTGGCCGATCACCCAACCCCGACGGCGATCGCCGCTGCGGCGGCGCGTTACCGAGGAAATCGAACCAAAGACTGGTATCCGGACATGCGAAACGTGCCTCGCCCAATGGACGTGCTCATCTGCCAGCGAACGAATCTCGGTTGGAGTACCTCCACGCACCGCTGGTACGCAGTTTGGACAGGGATCGCGCTGGTTGCCTTGATCGCAGTGGGAATGGCGATCGCCTTCGGCGCACGTCTCTCCCTGCCCGATATGTTGATCGCGGTCGCGATTCCCTTCCTTGGCCCGATCAATGAACTAGTCGAGATTATCAGGGCCAATCGTGAGAGTGTCACGCTCAAAGTGGGCGCTGACGCCAAGGCATCGGAATCGTGGCAACGCGGCCTATCCAATACCGCTGATGTCACGCTCGCGGACTGCCGGTCGCTCCAGGATCTCATCCTCAGCATTCGCCAGAAGAACGCCCACATCCCCGACTGGTTCGACAACTTGCATCGAGACCACAGCCAGAGAACGATGCAAGCCAGCGCCGACCACATGATCACCGAAGTCACCGGTGAGGTGTAGTAAGGATGTTGGACGAGGATCTTGATCTGAGAGGATCTTGTCTAAGGGTTGTCCCGCAAGGGTCCTGGGGTCGCGCGGCGCGATCCGCGGGTGAGAGGCGGTCAGGTCAGTCCCACCAGTTGAAGAGGAACTCGGCCAGGCAGTTCGGACGCCAGTACTTGACCTCTCCGCGTGCTGCGGGAGTCAGCTCGGAGGTGTCGATCTCCGCTGACGGCGTTTGTAGCTCGGCGTGTGAAAGCACGCGATAGTCCAGTTCAGCGAGCAGGCTCGCCCAAGGAGGGGGCTCGCGGAAGACCGTGTTGACCTCGAAGCCCATGTAGTCGGGCGTCACGTGACAGAAGGCCACCCAGGGCAGGTGCTGCGCGCAGAGCAGGTCGTACTGGTCGGTGCGGTTGCCGATTCGGCTCCTGAGCCGCATTGCGTGGAAGCTGCGCGGGTACTCGGCCCGGTCGACGTGCCCGATCCATACCCCGGAAGGGATCGCCGAGTCACGGACTGCTCGAGCCAACGTGTCGACGTTGATCTCGGGGAACGGCTCCGAACGGGCGTGCCAGAACCCGACAGCGTGTTTCGGAAGCCGCAAACGTCCTCCCCGGGCTCGTGCTCGAACAGTATGACGAGGTCGGACGCGATACTAGCGTTTCCAGATCCCGGACCGTCGCGTGATATTGAGAGCGGTTGGGGTGCATGCGATCATGCCCGAGTGGCGGGTGTAATCAGTACGGCGGACGAGGCGATGATCGAACTGTTCAGCGGCCTTTCGGCCCGGCAATTCGCCAAACTGGTCCGCCAACTCCAGAGCGAGGACGCCGACCCGCCGCTGCGGGGCCGCCCCTGGAAGCTCGGCTTCGCCGACCGAGTGCTGCTGGTCGCCGCCTACTGGCGCACCAACCTGACCATGCGCCAGATCGCGGCCCTGTTCGGCACCTCGAAGTCCACCGCCGACCGCGTCATCGACGACCTCGCCCCCAAACTCGCGCTACGCCCGAGGAAACGCTACGCGCCTGACACCGTGCTCATCATCGACGGCACCCTGGTCCCCACCCGCGACCATGCCATCGCCGCACCCAGCAAGAACTACCGCTACTCCACCAACCACCAGGTCGTGATCCACGCCGACAGTCAGCTCGTCACCGCCATCGGCATCCCGCTGCCAGGCAACCGCAACGACTGCAAAGCCTTCGCCGAATCCGGTGTCGACGAGGCCACCCGGACCGCGACCGTGATCGCCGACGGCGGCTACATCGGCACCCGAGCGGTGATCCCACACCGCCGCAAGGACAAAGACGTACCCTAGTGGAGTGGAAAGAGGCCCACAATGCCTCCCATCGCAAGGTTCGCGCCCGCATCAAGCACACCTTCGCGGCCATGAAGACCTGGAAGATCATGCGCGACTGCCGCCTGCGAGGTAGCGGCGTCGCCGAACCCGTCGCCGGCATAGCCCGACTCCACAACCTCACCCTCGTCGGCTAAGCCAGCGCTCGACCAGCGAGCCCCACCCGCCATCAACAAGACTTACGGGACAGCGCTTAGTCGGCATCTCACTGCTCGTGGGCTTTTTGAAGGCGAATGCCGAGGATTCTGGCCCGAGGCGGTTAGGTGTTGGTAAAGGAGAACCGGCGCACGAGGGGTAGCCAGCTTCGGTACGTGTTGATGTCGGACGGTACGTGTTCGGTGGAGCTGAGGTGTTGCAGCCCTGGGATGTTGAGGTCTGGCAGGTCGTTGAGCAGACTGTGCCAGGTGGCGTGTTCGGGGGCAGCCTCGATTGCACGGAACAGGGCCGAGGTATCTGATGGGCCGACCATGACGGTCAGGAGAATGAGAGCAGCCCTGTACCCGGGTTCATGGCCGTTAAGGAAGTCGGTGAGCTGTTCGCCCTGTAGACGGGCGCGAAGGAGACGGTAGAGGTTCATTAGCCGTTTCGCGCCGCGCGGGGAATGGACCAACGGTGCGAGTCCAGCGATGTAATCCAATTCGGCTTGGGTGATATCGAGTTGGTTGGGGCGCAGCTGTGGTCCGTTGAGAACAGGTGAGGGCGTTTCCACCGCAGGGGGATTGGCAGCAGTCTGGCCGGAAGGGCTCGAATCCGCCGAGGTTCGGGCCGCGGAGACGGGTTGCGACGGTGTAGGCGCCTGGTGCTCTGGTACGGCAGTTCCCTCAGGGTTTTCCTGGCCGAGGGTCGCGATGAGTCTGGTGAAGCCGTCCGCGGTCATGGGGGCCAGTGTGAATGGTATTTGGAAGATCTTCTCCAGGTAGTGCCGAGCGCCATCGGGAGAGCTGGACGCACCGCCCTCGATGACGGGTCCGTAGTGCTCTTTGAGGGAGTGGAGCAGCCAGTCGACGTCGGCGCCGACCACGATGGCGAAAACTGGCTGGGCGAGGAGCAGGTGGATCGCTTCGAGGACCTTGACGACCACGTCAGGGGGACACCTGTCGAGGTCGTCGATGTAGAGCACGATCCGTTCGGGCCCTGTCGTCCCGTCGGCGTCGTGCGGGTCGCGTGCCAGCATTGCCGCGAACACTTCGAGGTCACGGCGGACGAGCGACACGACACCGAGGTGTTGTCGGTAGTCCTGGCTGCGGTCACGAGAACGTGCGAAGGCGGCGATGTCCCGTGTCGATGTGAGGTCGGCGATCGCCAGTTCGAGCCGGGTCTGCTCGGTGTCGAGCTCGGCCAGCCGATCGCGGGTGGACTCACCGGCGCGGTCGGTCAGTCGGTCGGCTGCGAGGCGGATCCGCCGAACGCTGGCCCGCACGGAGCTCAGCGTTGGGATCATCGAGACGGCCGCAGTGAGACCGATGATCATCGAAGGCCAGATGGCGGAGCGGGAGAGCACGAGGACCAGCAAGGTGGCCGCGACTCCGAGACCGATGACGATCCTGGTCTTCCGGCTGCGCAGCAACTGGCGCCGGAAGTTGCGCAGCTCGGCAGCCAGCCCTGTCGCTTCGTCTGCGAACGCTCGGACCTGGTCGAGGGTGTCCCGGGGCAGTTGAGTCGCGTTGGTGGCCCAGTCCTCTTCGGTCAGGATCTGCGCGAGTGTTCTGGCGATCTCGCGGGGCGACGGCGCTTCCTTGGATTCGCGTTCCAATTGCGCGGTAAGCAGCATCCGTTCCACCCGGACGGAGCTGAGCTGGTCGAGCAGTGAACTCTGGTGGCGGCGCTGCTCGGCCAGATCATTGGCGTGGCTTTCCAGGTCGTCTTCCGAGCCGCTGGAGGCGAGGTTGCCGAGCAGATGGGTCGCGAGGCTCGCCCAAAGATTCGACTCCGCGTAGTGCCATGCGTTGAAGGTGACCTGGCGTATTGACGAGCAGTACGCCGACACGGCAGGTCCGGCCCGCCTGGCGTCCCGCTCCGCACGTTCGGTGGCATCGGCGAGATCGCGCACCCGCACGCGCATCTGGCGCATGAAGAAGCTCTTGCCTGAGCCCCATCCACCGAACAGTCCGATCGACAGCGGCGGCACGACATGCCGGGATGCGACGAGGTCGGCCAGCATGTTCACGTCGGCGGTGATACCGAGGCGGTCTTCACCGGCATCGGTGTCTGGATGATAGCCCGCGCTATGAGCTTCAGGCTCCTTCCCGAGCCAGTCTCTTTGCACGACAAAAGAACCGAAATAGCCGGATTTCGTGGCATCGTGTGAGTCGGAGTCCTTCTTGGACGCGTAGTAGAGCTCGGAAACGGTGCGCAGGTTCGAGTCCAGCCCGTGTTGGGGCAGGGTCGACCGCTCCTCCTCGGTCAGGACCATCCGGGCGTGCACCAGCCTCAGCCCCATCGATGTGAGCCGGTCTTGGTCCGCAGCATCGATCGCGGCCCTGGCGGTGAGGGCAAGGACCCATCGGTCTCCTGGGCCCGTCTGCCATGCTTGCAACCTTCCGATGCTGGCGTCCAAGGCACCCGGTTCGAATTCGTGAAAGTCGGCCCACAGCACTGCGGCGCGATTGTCGGTCATGTACTCCGCATCATGCGAGATGAGCAGAGCGTCCGGCAGATTCCGCAGCAGTGCCTCATATGCGGATCTTCGCGCTCCTGCGAACGACTCTGCCAGAACGAGCACGAATCCCGGTGTCGCCAGTGCCCGGTCGAGTTCCGAGTCGACCCTTCTCGGCAGATACGGCTGCAACCGTCCGGAAGTGGGCGGCATCAACAGCAAGGCGTTCGGATCGACTTCTCGAACCAGAGTCGGAACGGGCGCGGTAAATGCGTCCATCGAAGGAGCCTCGATCCTTGCACTTCGTTCTCAGGAGAGTGCGAAACGACTTGAGAGCCAAGGGGCAGTTCAGATTCTATGCGAGACCGGGCAGCGCGTGCGAGGTGCGCGCCGAGTCGTCGAACTCGAAACAGCAGCGCTACGGACCTTTCAGATGGTGTTTCAGGGCTCGGGGTTGAACGTGGGGCGTATGCCTTTTGCAGTGGCGCGCCTGAGGTCTCGAGGTGTGCAGCCGTACTCCTTGTAGAGTTCCCGTGCGAGGTGCCCGGAGTCGCTCCAACCCCAGCGTCCGGCGATGGCGGCGACAGTGAGGTTGTGCAGTGAGGGATCGCCGAGGTCTCGGTGGATTTGGGCCAATCGCTCGCAGCGCACCCAGGCCCTGAAAGTCAGCTCATGCGCTTGGAACACCTGCTGCACCCGCCGTTTGCTGATGCGGTGCCGAGCGGCGACGCCTTCGATGTCGAGATCGGGGTCGCGTAGATTCGCCAGCGTGTAGGCCACGATCGTGTCGAACAGGGTCGTGGACGGATGCTCCACCCGCTCGATCGGTACATCGGCGAAGGCGCCGATCACCAGGCTGGTCAAAGCGTCGACCAGGTGATCCGCCCCTCTCGGGGAGCTGAACATTCCGTGCAGGTCGTCGCCGATCGCGGTCAGAACCGTAGCGCACAACGAGCGGACCCCAGCGTCCGCGGACATGCTCATTCCGCTTCGGCGAGCCAAGGTCCGCTCGTGCGCCCCTAGGAGCTCTCGCGGTAGACCGAGCACGACAACATCGCAGTATTTGGGCAGAACCAGCTTGTACGGACGAGTGGTATCCAGCAGCAACACGTCTCCAGCGGATACTTCTCGAGAGGGCCCGTCCTCCTGGCTGACCGAAGCGGTGCCCCGGCGGTGCAGGGTGACCTTGAACAGGTCCGGGTCCGTCGACGAGCCTTTTCCGCGCTGGACGATATGCGGAGTACTGCGCACCCTGCCGACGCGCGATCGCACGCCGCCGGCCGACTCGACGACTGCCTGGAACGGCCGGTCGCCGAATTCTGCCACTTTAAGGGGCAGCAGTAGATTGGAGACCACGTGTTGCAGTTCTCCGGAACTCTCGAGCCGTGCCCGGAGCTTGGAATCCGGGACTGTCGCATCGGTGCCCGCTGCATCCCTCATAGCCTGTCCCGTTCTTTCCCTCCGGTCGGCTCGGTCAGCCGGATCCGGCGATCGAGTTCAATGTAGCACCGAATTGCAAACGCTTGTTTCGCGTTGCGGCGGAAAGCTGTACGCGCACAGGCGACTTCTTCGGCGATCATTCGTCTAGCGTCGATGAGAGGAGAACCCTCAATCGACGGAGGTTACAGTGAGCGACAGCTCAAGGTCATTCACCATTGTCGGCGGCGACGTCTCTGGAGGCGTGGCAGGCCGTGACTTGATCAAAAGCGGCGCGTCCGACGCAGCCGAAGCACGGCAGGTTCTGAAGCAGTTGGACCTGCTGTTGACAACTGTCAGAAGCGGAACTTATGGCGGCGAAGCAGATCGGGAGGTCGCACCGGTTCTGAAAGAAGCGAGAGACGCCGTAGTCGCACGCGAGTACGACAAGGCGGGAACACGGCTCGCCGTTGCCGCCGATAGGGCGCGGCGAGTGGGCAACCTCGTCTCCGCGATCGAGTCGGTGGCCCGTCCAGTACGTGGTCTGTTGGGGCTCTGAGGAACTGATGGACGAGTATCGAATCGACATCGGCGGTAGCGTCCACGGCGACCTGGCGGGCCGGGACTACATCAAACAGACCTGGAATTCAGAGGACAGGCGAAGTTATACGACGGTCAATGTCAACCGCCACGGGCCGGGCGGGCGCGGGTGCCCAACGGACTCGAGCGTTCTTCCGCCCGGCTCCGAACCCGGATGTGGAGCCCCGCTGATGAAGACGGCGGTCGTCTTCAACAACAACGCCCTCGGCGTCGACGAGAGGAAGGGCTACCAGCCTCGCAACAATCTGGGTGTGATCACCCGACCTCCAGTCAGTCCCGTGGTGCCTGTGGGCAGCAGGCCGGGAGAAGAGCCCCCGCCTGGTCTGGGAGTCAGGCGTTACACGATTGCCGCGCTGATTGCGCTGGCGCTTGCTGGACTGGGTTGGTCGATCGCCGCCTGGTCCGCGTCCTGGGCGTGGTACTGGGTCTTTCTGATCGGGGCGCCCTTCTGGCTCGCCGCGATGTTCATGTGGGACTCATGGACGGAGGAGCCTGTCTGGGGCGTCGCCGTGGTCTTCGTCGGCGGCGGGACCATCATGCAACTCCTTCCAGTCCCTACGCTCCTCGTTTCCCTGGTGCCGGCCATCCTGTGCACCGTGCTCACGCTGTTGGCGTTCCATGAGGAAGCCTCTCGAAATCGCCGCAGCTATTGGGCCCACAGGGAATACGACCGAGACATGGAGCAGTTTCACCAAGACCGGGTCACTTGGGAGAGCAGCTGGATCTGCACCGCCTGCGGCCGCAAATGGGTGTTCCTGAACGGAAGTGGCCCCGCTTCGTACTGAGGTTCAGGGCGGTACCTGTCAGCCCTCGTGATCGCGCCACGAGGCGATGCGGTGTACGCGAGGAGCCGGCCTCGTTACGTCCTTCAACCTCACGGATCAGTTCGGCTTCGATGGCCGCATATATTCCTGTGATGACTACTGCCGTACCGAAAGTGAGTTCCCGAGCATGAAGAATCGTCGCAGCAGCCACGAAACGTGGTGGCTCAGGGTGGCGATGATCGTCGCACTGATGGTGCCGACGGCGTGCACGTCATCGATTGATCAAGGCACCACCACGAGATTCGATTGGGAAATCGGGCCGGTCACGATCAGTGTCTATGACGACTTGCGGGTTGAGGTATCTGGCGCCGCGGGCTTGACCACACCGATTGGGCGGTTCTCGATCAACAAGGTGGTCGAGATCATTGCCGCGGCAGAAGAGAAGGACGTGGCCGACCAGCAGTTGCTGTACATCCCGGTGGCGGATGAGATCGAGGCTTACGCGTTCGACACTAACGCCGAGCTGTGCGCGGTGATTCCGTTGGGCACTGACACGACGGATACGCATTCGCTGGCTCCGGAGGACGGGTACATCACTCTCAAAGTGGATCCCGGAACGAGCATCTATGTCGTCGACTGCGCTTCGCTGAATGTGAACGGAACCTCGGAATTCGAGGAGGAGGAAGAGGCCGGACCAGAGCCGACATCTGGCCAGGACTCTGCGCCAGATGACCAGTCAGTGGATGACCCTGGGGAACCCGACCCGGATTCGGCGTCACTGCAATATCAGAACGCGTTGGCCAGTGCTTACAGCGGGCGGTGCATTCAGGTCGAGGGGGAATCCCTTGACGATGGGGCACGGGTCATTCAGTGGGGTCTCTCATGGGAGGACAGCCAGTGCGGTGGGCAGCATGAACAGTGGTCCTGGGTGGGCGGCTATGGAGCCGACGGAACCGGAATGAAGCTGGTCAACAAGAACAGCGGCAAATGTCTGGATGTAGCCGGAGCCAGTACCACCGAGGGCGCCGGCCTGGTCCAGAACACTTGCCAAGATTCAGGCGGCAGTCAGATCTGGTACCGGTCGATGCAGGGGGTCGACAACGGCTGGCAGTACTTCAACAACCTCAGAAACGATCGATCCGGAATGTGCATGGACCCCGGTGGTCAAGATTCCGCCGGTAGCCAGATCATCCAGATGCCATGCAGTACTGAGCAAAGCCAACAGTTCCGTGAACGTCACTGAGCTTGATGCGTGCGCCACGACCGAGGAGGTTGTCGCAGACGAGGCTTGTCGCTGCGCAACCGATGGGGGTCGGCTCTTCTGAGCAGCCTTGCGGGGGAAGGCTTCGAACCGTGTGCTGCGGGAGCGGTGACGCGACCGTGCAGAGCGACAGGTGAGAAGCTGCCGATGGCGGTGTGCCACGAGCGTTGACGGGGGTGCGGTGCAGTTGGTTGGGGCTTTTGTGTTCGTGGTGTTGACGGGGCTGGCGTTCGGTTTTGGGTTTCAGGTTCCTGGTGGGCGGGTTCTGTATGCGGTCGGGGTCATGTTGTGGGTTCGTGTGAACTGCCGGGAGAAGTACATCGGGTCGTCGTAGCCGGTTTCGCGTGCCACCGAGGCGATCGGCAGCGCGGTGCCGTCGAGGAGTTCTCGGGCCCGGGCCATGCGCAGCTGCACCTGGAACCGGAGCGGCGAGACGCCGAGATGCTCGCGGAACAGGGCGCTGATCTGGGAGGCGCTCAACCCCACCATGGACGCGAGCGCCGGAACCGTGGTGCGCCGCGGCGCGGTCGCCCGCAGGTGCTCCACGGCGCGTTCGAGCGGGCTCAGGCTCGTGCCCGGGTTGCGGCGCCCGGTGGCGATGACGTGCGCCAGCGCGTGCCAGGCCGCACCGCTCGCCCGGGTGAAGCCCGCGGCCGTCAGCCCCGAGTCGAGGGCGTCGATGACCTGCGAGATCAGGCTCGCCACCGGGGCGGGATCGCGCAGGTGCGTCACGTGGCCGCCCGCGGCGGCGTTCGCGGCCCCGACCAGGTCGGCGGCGTCCGCGCCGGTGAAGTGGAACCACCACAGCGTCCACGGATCGTCCGGGGAAGCGCCGTAGGCGTGCGCCCGGGCGGCCGGGATCAGGATGGCCCCGCCTCTGGCCACGGCCGTGTGCGCGCCCTCGATCCGGCACCACCCCGCCCCGTCCGTGCACACCAGGAGCACGTGCTCCGGCGCGCCGTGCGGGCGCGAGCGTCCGTGCCGGGCCGCGTGCGGGAAGCATCCGGCATCGGTGACCAGCAGTTTCCCCGTGACCGGATGCAGCAGCGCTTGATCGACCGCGACGCGGGGGACCACGAGCATCCGCTGCCCTGCGAACCCGTCGCGAACGGCGCCTGGATCCTCGGTGACCGCTGATTCGTCCATATCCTCCATTCAAATGACCATCGACAGGCATGTCAAGCGCTCTTAGATTGGTCACATGCCATCCGAAGAGTCGAGGATCGTCCTACCCGAAGCCCCGCCGGAGCTCGCGGGCCGAGCGGTGAAGGTCTGGCGCGAGGCGGTCGCGATCGACACGTACGCGCCCGCCGCCCCCGACCGCTACCCGGCCTATCTGGACCAGCGCGTCTACCAGGGCTCCTCGGGCGCGGTCTATCCGCTGCCGTTCATCGACGCGGTCTCCCGCGAGAAGACCCCGCGGACCTGGGACGCGGTGCACCTGGAGAACGAGTACGTCCGGCTCATGGTCCTCCCCGAACTCGGCGGCCGGATCCACATCGGACTCGACAAGACCCGCGGCTACGACTTCTTCTACCGCAACGACGTCATCAAGCCCGCCCTCGTCGGCCTCGCGGGCCCGTGGCTCTCCGGCGGCGTCGAGTTCAACTGGCCCCAGCACCACCGCCCCGCGACCCACCTGCCGACCGAGTCCGCGATCGAGCACGAGGACGACGGCGCGGTCACCGTCTGGTGCTCCGACCACGACCCGTTCGCCCGCATGCAGGGCATGCACGGCCTCCGGCTGCGGCCCGCCAGCGCCCTCATCGAACTGCGCGGCCACCTGGTGAACCGGTCCGAGCAGACGCAGACCTTCCTGTGGTGGGCGAACGCGGCGGCCGCGGCGCACGACGACTACCAGTCGTTCTTCCCCGCCGACGTGCGCGTGGTCGCCGACCACGCCAAGCGCGCCACCACGACCTTCCCCGCGGCGGAGGGCCGCTACTACGGCGTCGACTACCCCGCCCGGCGCACCCCCGAGTGCCCCGACGGCGACCGCCTCGACCGGTACCGCAACATCCCCGTCCCCACCTCGTACATGTGCCTGGGCACCGAGGACGACTTCTTCGGCGGCTACGACCACGCCGCCGGCGCCGGGTTCGTGCACTGGGCCGACCACCGCACCGCCCCCGGCAAGAAGCAGTGGACCTGGGGCGACGCCCCCTTCGGCCGGGCCTGGGACGCGCACCTGACCGACACGAACGGGCCCTATGTGGAGCTCATGGCCGGGGTCTTCACCGACAACCAGCCCGACTTCGCCTTCCTCAGCCCCGGCGAGACCAAGACGTTCTCGCAGTACTGGTACCCGATCCAGGACACCGGCCCGGTCCACCAGGCCACGAGGGACGCCGCCGTCCGCCTCGACCTCGACGGCACCAGCGCCCGCATCGCCGCGGCGGTCACCGCCCCGCGCCCCGGCGCCCGCGTCATCCTGCGCGTCGGCGACCGCCCGATCCACGAGGACCTCGCCGACCTGGCCCCCGGCAGCCCGTACGTGCGCGAGATCCGCCTGCCCGAGACCGCCGACCCGACCGAATGCGAACTCGCGGTCGAGCACGGCGGCCGGACCCTCGTCTCCTGGCGTCCACGCCACGCACCGGCCGAGGCGCCCGCCGCCGAGCCCGCCACCGAGCCGCCCGCGCCCGCCGACATCGACTCGACCGACGAGCTGTATCTCACCGGTCTCCACCTCGACCAGTACCGCCACGCCACCCGCCCGCCCGAGCCCTACTGGGAGGAGGCGCTGCGCCGCGACCCCGGCGACGCCCGCTGCAACACGGCGCTGGCCGCGCGGTCGGCGCACGCGGGCCGCCTCGCCGAGGCCGAGGCGCTCCTGCGCAAGGCCGTCGCCCGCCTGACCCGCCGCAACCCGAACCCGCGCGACGGCGAGGCCCACTACCGGCTCGGCCTCGTCCTCGCCCGGCAGGGCCGCGACGCGGAAGCCAAGGCCGCCTTCGGGACCGCGTCCTGGGACGCGGCCTGGTCCGACGCCGCCGCGGTCGCGACCGCCCGGATCGACCTCGCCGCCGGACGCGACGACGAAGCCGCCGCCGAGCTGGAGGCCGTCCTCCGCCGCAGCCCCCGGCACGGGCAGGCCCGCAACCTCCTCGCGGTGGCGCTCCTGCGCCGCGGCGACCGGGCCCGCGCGGCCGCGATCGCCGCGCAGACCTTGCGGGACAACCCGCTCGACGCGTGGGCCCGCGACCTCGCCGTCCGCCTCGGCCGCGAGGCCGAGCCCACCGCCGATCCCACGATCGCCCTCGACGTGGCCCTCGAATACCGCTCGATCCGCGAGGACGAGGCCGCGATCGACCTGTTCGGCACGGCCGCGGCCTTGCCTTCGACTCCGGGCCAGGTCAACGTCGCCCCGATCGCCTGGCTCCACCGCGCCGACCTCGAACGCGAACGCGGCGACGACCGGGCCGCCGACCGCGCGCTGGAGACGGCGCGCCGACTGGACCGGACCTGGTGCTTTCCCGCTTCGGCGGACAACGACGCGCTCGAACGGCTCCGGTCGCATCGGCCCGAGGACCCCGTGCTCGCCGCTCTCGCCGGACACTGGCTCTACGCCGCGGGCCGGCGCGAGGAGGCGATCGCCGCTTGGGAGGCCGCCGCCCCGACCGGCGACCCGGTCGTCCTGCGCAACCTCGGCGTCGCCGCCCACAACGTCCAAGGCGACCCCGAGCGCGCCGCCCGCTGGTACGAGCGCGCCCGCGCCGCCGCACCCGACGACGCCCGCCTCCTGTTCGAGGCCGACCAGTTGGACGGGCGCCGCGGCATCGGCCCCGAACGGCGCCTGGCGGTGCTGGAAGCCCGCCGCGACCTCGTGGACCGACGCGACGACCTCGCCGTCCAGCTCGCCGAGCTCCTCACCGCCGCACGGCGGCCCGCCGAAGCGGTCGAAGTGCTGCGCGGCAGGGCGTTCCAGCCCTGGGAAGGCGGGGAGGGCCGCGTCCTCGCCGCCTGGGAGGAGGCGCATCTCGCCCTCGCCCGCACCGCCCTGCGCGAGGGCGACCCGCATCAATCCGTGGCCTCGGCGCGAGCGGCGCTCACGCCCGTGCCGAGCCTCGGCGAGGCCCGCCACCCGCTCGCCAACACCGCCGACCTCCACCTGGCCCTCGGCGACGCACTCGCCGCGGCGGGCGACCCGGTCGCGGCCCGGGAGGCCTGGGAACGGGCCGCCGCCCAGCAGGGCGACTTCCAGACCATGCAGGTCCACGCCCACTCCGAGCGCACCGCCGCCGCGGTGACCGCGCTGCGGCGACTCGGCAAGGCCGATGCGGCCCAGACCCTTCGCGACGACCTGGACCGGTACGCCGAGACGCAGGGCCGGGCGACCGCGCAGATCGACTACTTCGCGACCTCGCTGCCGACCATGCTCCTGTTCACCGCGGACGTCCAGGTCGCCCACGACCTCCGCGTCCTGGTGCTCCGGGCCCAGCTCGCGCTCCTGGACGGCGACGCTGACCGCGCCGCCGACCTCGCCGGAGCGGCGCTGCGACGCGACCCGCTCAACTCCGCCGCGAGGGCGGTCGAATCCCAGGCCGCGGCCGAATAGCCACCGCATTGCTCAAAGGAGAGACATGAACGACCGACCGCCCGCCCGTCGACTGCGGGTCGCCGCGCCGCCCGCGCCGCGCCGGGGCCACCTTCCCTTCGGCGAGAGCCCCGGCACACCCGACCGGATCGAGGTGACCAGCCGCTTCCTCGAACGCGGCGGCCGCCCGTGGATCCCGATCACCGGCGAGATCCACTACTCCCGCATCCCGCGCGAGCGCTGGGACGAGGTCCTCGGCCACGCCCGCGCGGGCGGCCTGGACTCCGTCGCCACCTACGTCTTCTGGGCCGCGCACGAGCCCGAGCCCGGCCGCTTCGACTGGACCGGCAACCTCGACCTGCGGGCCTTCATCGAACTCGCCGCCGCCCACGGCCTCGACGTCATCGTCCGGATCGGACCGTGGGGCCACGGCGAGTACCGCTCCGGCGGCTTCCCCGACTGGCTCCTGGAACGCCGCCTGAAGACCCGGACCGACGACCCCGAGTACCTCGCGCTCGTGCGCCCGCTCTACGCCCAGATCATCGCCCGGCTCGAAGGGCTCGGCCACGCCGACGGCGGGCCGGTCATCGGCGCCCAGGTCGACAACGAGCTGTACGACCAGCCCGGGCACCTGGCGACCCTCCGCACGATCGCCGAGGAGCACGGCCTGCGGGTCCCGATCTGGACCGCGACCGGCTGGGGCGGCGCCCAGGTCCCCGACACCCTGCTGCCCCTCTACAGCGCCTACTCCGAAGGGTTCTGGGAGGACGAGACCACCGAGTGGCCCGCGTTCGCGCCCTTCCACTTCCGCTACTCGGAGGTCCGCGACGACCTGAGCGTCGGCGCCGACCTCCGCGAAGCCCTCGACGGCATCGTGGTCGACGCGTCCGCGATCCCGCAGGCCGACGATGAGCTGCCCTTCGCGACCTGCGAGCTGGGCGGCGGCATGCACGTCGCCTACCACCGCCGCCCCCTCGTCTCGGCCGAGGACGTCGCCAACCTGGCCCTCGCCAAGATCGGCTCCGGCTCGGCCTGGCAGGGCTACTACATGTACGCCGGCGGCACCCAGCGCACCGGACCCCAAGGGACCGAGCAGGAATCGCACGCCACCGGCTACCCGAACGACGTGCCGCGGCTGACCTACGACTTCCACGCGCCCGTCGGCGAGCACGGCCAGATCCGGGCGCACCACCACTACCTGCGCCGCCAGCACCTGTGGCTCCGCGAGGAGGGGCACCGCGTCGCGGCCATGGCCGCCGACGTGGGCGGCGGCAGCGCGGACCCGGACGAGCTGCGCTGGGCCGTCCGCTCCGACGGCTCCAGCGGCTACCTGTTCCTCACCACCTACCAGCCGCCCAAGCGGCCCCTCGCCGCCCAGCCCGGCGTCCAGATCACCGTCCGCTTCGACGACGCGGAGGTCACCGTCCCGACCCGGCCGGTCGACCTCCCCGCCGGTCACTCCCTCGTCTGGCCGCTGCGCTACCCGCTGACCGAGGACCTCGAACTGCGCAGCGCCACCGCGCAACTGCTCACCCGCATCAGCGACGACGCCGGCGACATCGTGGTCCTCGCCGCCGCCGAGGCGATCCCCGTCGAACTCGTCCTCGGCGACGGCACCACCCTCGACCTGCCCGCCGAACCCGGACCCGACTGCCTCATCACGCTCCCCGGCGTGCGCCTCCTCGTCCTCGACGAGCAGAGCGCGAACCGCCTCTACAAGCTCGACCTCGCCGGACGCGACCGGCTCGTCCTCGCCGACGCGCCCGTCTACGCCGAGGACGGCGACCTCGTCGTGCAGTCCGAGACCGACCGCGCGAGCATCGCGGTCCTGCCCGCCCCCGCCGCGACCGAGACCGCAGGCGGCGAACTGAGCGCGGCCACCGAGCACGGACTCTGGCGCCGATGGGACCTCGCCCTCCACGGCGGCGGGCCCGTCCCCGTCCAGGTCGAGCAGCTCACCGCGGCCGGGCCCGCCCCCGAACCGAGACGCGGTGGCTCCATGGACCGGCTCAGCGCTCCGACCGACTACGCGAACGCCGCGACCGTCCACATCGACGTCCCGGACTTCGAGGGCGCCGACCGCGCGCTGCTGCGCCTCGCCTGGACCGGCGACGCCGGGCGCGCATTCATCGGCGACCGGTTCGTCAGCGACCACTTCTGGCACGGCCGCGTCTGGGACATCGACCTCACCGCGCACCGCGACGCCGTCCGCGAACACGGCGTCCGGCTCGAACTGCTCCCCTGGAGCCGCGCCACCGGCGTCTGGGTCGACCCGTCCGTCCGCGGCGTCGAAGACGGCGTCGAGGTCGCCTCCGCGACCCTCGTCCGCGTCGCCAAAGCCCGGATCGGCTTCGAAGGAGCACGACCGTGAACCTCGATCGCAGGCAACTGCTGCGCCTGGGCGGGGCCGCCGGCCTCGGCGCGGCCCTCACCGCGTGCACCAGCGCCGGCGACGGCCCGGCCATCGCCTCGGGACCGGTCGACCTGAAGCTCTGGACCCACGACCCGGGCTACGCGGACTACTTCACCGCCGCCCCCGCCGACCCCGCGCTGGTCGGCGGCAGCGCCTGGACCTACACCGTCGACGTCACCTCGATCGCGCCCGCCGACATCGTCTCCCGCCTGGTCAACCAGGCGGTCGCGAACCGGCCCCTGCCGAACCTCGCCGGACTCGTCATCGACCAGTACCCGCGGGTCATGCGCGCCGACATCGCCCAGAGCCTCTTCGTCGACCTCACCGACCTCACCGAGCCGCTGGGGGACCGGCTGCTCAAGACCCAGCCCTACACCGTCGACGGGAAGGTCTACGCGATCGAGTCGGACAACTCGGTCTCGGTCATGTTCTACCGCGCCGACCTCTTCGCCGAACTCGGCATCCCCGAGGACATCGCGACCTGGGAGGAGCTGCTGGAGATCGGCGCCGACGTCGCCGCCGCGACCGGCCGGGCCATCGGCATGGTCGCCGACGGCGACAACGGCTCCATCGTCAACGGCTTCACCCAGATGCTGCTCCAGCGCGGCGGCAACCTCTACGACGAGGACGGCGGGCTCGCCGTCCTCTCGGACGAGTCGATCGAAGTGCTCCGGCTCATGGCCGAAGGCGTGCGCACCGGCGCGCTGCTGTCGATCGCCGACCCCTACGGCGGAGCCGCCGCGGCCGCCCTCAAAGGCTCCAAGCTCATCGCCACCGTCATGCCCAACTGGTACAAGGTCTACGGCCTCGAAGCCAACGCGCCCGACCAATCCGGGCTGTGGCGCGCCCGCACCATCCCCGCGTTCGCCGGCGGCGGACACATCGCCTCGACCATGGGCGGCACCGCGTTCGCCGTCCTCAAGGACCAGGCCGAGACCGACGCCGCGGTCGACTTCCTCCAGCGCACCTACCTCACATCCGAGGGCCAGCTGGCCCGCTACGGCGCCGGCGCGTACCTGCCGACCCTCGTCGACCTCTACGACACGCCCGAGTTCCAGGACATCACCGACCCCTACCTGGGGGACCAGCGGATCTTCGAGGTCTACGGCGCCGGCGCGAAGGACATGCCGGACTTCTACCAGGCCGCCGGAGCCTCCCTCCTGCGCGACAGCCTCGGCGGCCCCCTCCTGCGCGCGATCAACGGCCGCGCCGACCCCGAGGAGGCCCTCCGCGAGGGCCTGCGCGCCTACGAAAGGCAGGCACCCGCATGAGCGCCGCGACCACCGCGCCACGACCCGGGTCCGGCACCACCCGATGGGCGCCGTACCTGTTCATCTCGCCGTTCTTCGTCCTGTTCACGCTCTTCATGCTCGTGCCCATCGGCGCGGGCGTCTACCTGAGCCTGACCGACTGGGCCGGACTCGGATCGCCCGAGTACATCGGCTCGGGCAACTACACGCGCCTGTTCCAGGACCCCAGCTTCGGCGCCTCCCTGGGCAACACCGCGATCTACACCGTCTTCGCCCTCGCCGTCGTGCTCCCGGCCTCGCTCCTGATCGCCCAGGCGCTCAACGCCCGCGGCCTGAAGCTCCGCGACCTCTTCCGCCTGACCTACTTCATGCCGGTGGTCCTGTCGCCGATCATCATCGCCCTCGTCTTCGGGCTGATCTTCGACGGCGAGTACGGCCTGCTCAACGCCGTGCTCGAAGCCCTCTTCGGATTCGGCGGCGTCTCCTGGCTGACCGACCCGTTCTGGGCCCGCGTCGTCGTGGTCGTCCTGGTGCTGTGGCGCTGGACCGGCTACCTGACGATCTTCTTCCTCGCCGGGATGCAGTCCATCCCCGGCGAGCTGTACGAGGCCGCCGAAGTGGACGGCGCCGGGCCGGCGCGCCGCTTCTTCGCCATCACGCTCCCGCAGCTCAAACCGGTCACCGCGTTCATCGCCGTGACCATGCTGGTCAACACCGCGCAGATCTTCGAAGAGCCGTTCCTGCTCACCCAGGGAGGCCCCGGCGAATCGACCCTCTCGGTGTCGATGTTCATCTACCGGGCCGCCTTCCAACGCCAAGAGCTCGGCTACGCCGCCGCTGCGGGCGTCGTCATGTTCATCATCGTCTTCGCGCTCGGACGCCTCAGTTCCAGCGCCCTGGGCGTGGGGAGGACCCGATGACCGCCACCGCCATCCGCACCGAGGCCGGCGCGCCGACGCCGAGCCCCGAACGGCGCCGGCGCCGCCCGCGCCCGGCCCGGGCGGGCCTGTACGCGACCCTGTTCCTCCTCGCCGCCGTCTACCTGGCCCCGCTGGTGTGGGCGCTGTCCTCCTCCTTCAAGAACCGCAGCGAGATCTTCTCGTTCCCTCCCAGGCTGTGGCCCGACCCGGCCACGGTCGACAACTACACGCGCCTGCTGTCCGGACAGCCGTTCTGGAACTGGATGCTCATGAGCACCGGCGTCGCCCTGGTCAGCACCGTCGCCGTGGTGTTCCTGTGCTCGCTGGCCGGCTACGGCTTCGCGAAGTACGAGTTCCGCGGCAAGCGCCTGCTGTTCGACGTCATGTTCTCCTCGCTGGCCATCCCGTTCGCGGTCATCGTGGTCCCGCTGTTCATCCTGGTCGCCAAACTCGGACTCGCCCACCCGCTGTTCGCGCTCATCGTCCCGTGGGTCGCTCCGGCGTTCGGGATCTTCATGATGCGCCAGTACACCGAGCAGTCCATTCCCGACGAGATCCTCGACGCCGCCCGCATCGACGGCTGCTCCGAGTTCCGCATCTTCTGGACCGTCGTGCTCCCGCTCCTGCGCCCGGCCCTCGGCGCGCTGGCGGTGTGGAGCTTCCTGGGGGCTTACAACAACCTGCTGTGGCCGCTGGTCATCGTCTCCGAACCCGAGTACTACACCGTCCCCTTGGGACTCCAGGCGCTCTTCGGCGCCGAGGGCCGCCAGTACGACCTCGTGCTGGCCGGCTCGATCCTCGCGGCGATCCCCGCGATCGCCGTGTTCATCCTGCTGCGCAAGCAGCTCGTCTCCGGTCTCACCGCCGGGGCGGTGAAGTCGTGACCGACCCGCAAGGAGCGACCGTGATCCCCACCCACCTGCCCGAACGCCTCGCGATGACCCTCTGGGACTTCTCCTGGTACGTCCGCACCGGCCCCGGCGAGCCCTTCGAGGACCTCGACGCGGCCTTCGCCCGCGCCGTGGACCTGGGCTACAACGCCGTCCGCATCTGCGCGATGCCGTTCCTGCTCTTCAAGTCCGGGCTCGACACCACCGCGCTGCGACTCGGACCGGTCGGCGGCGGCTACGCCTCCCGGGTGCGCTGGTACGACGTCGAGCAGCCCACCGTGATCGACGCGAGGGCCCACCTGCTCGACTTCTTCCGCGCCGCCGACCGCCACCGGGTCGCGGTCATCGTCTCCTCGTGGGAGTACCAGCAGAGCCCGGCCTTCGCGGCCGACCCGGCCTGGCACGAGGCACTCGAGGCGATCGATCCCGACCAGCGGCTCACCGTCCTCGGCGAGGCCCAGGCCGACCTCGTCGACTTCCTCGCCGAGCACGGCCTGGCGCACACGGTCGCGCTCGTGGAGCCGCACAACGAGGTCCAGGCCGGGCACCTCACCGCCGGGCTCCCCGGCGCCCTGGACCCGGTGATCGAACTCCAGAGCCGCCTCGAAGCCGGGATCGCGGCCTTCCGGGCCCGCCATCCCGAAGTCCTCTGCGCGCCCAACTACGCCGGGGTGCCGGTCGGTGCGATGCGGGGCCTGCCGCGCAACGCCACCGCCCTGGTCTTCCACCCCTACGTGTACGGCGTGCTCGACGACCTGGTCCAGGAGTTCGCGCTGCGCGGCGACCCCGCCGACTTCCCGCAGGAGCGCGCCGACGCCGAGCTGCTGCGACCCGAAGCGCCGCGGTTCACCGACTGGGCCCCGCCCGCCGACGCGGGGTGGAAGCTGCGCGCCTCCATCGTCGGCCGCGCCGAGATATACGTGCACGACTGGTGCGACCCCGTGAAGGTCGATCGCTGGCTGTACGAACGCTATGGCGCCCACCGCATCGCGATGGCCCGGGAGCTGCGCGACTGGATCGACGTCGCCGCCGACCACGCCGCGCGGCTCGGCGTCCCGCTGCTGTTCGGGGAGGGCTGGGTCGGGTACACGCCCCGCGACTGCCGTTTCGAGGAGGGCCCGGTCGGCGCGCAGATCTGCCGCGACGCGGTCGCCCATTCGGTGCGGGTCGGCGCCTGGGGCTCCATCGTCTGCTCCAACGCCGCACCGCAGCACGCCATGTGGGCCGACGCAGACCTCCAACGCGAATGCAACGCCATGCTGCGCGAGGGATAGCGGCGCCAGGGCCCGGGCACGAGTCCGGCGCGGGCCCCGTCGCGCTCCCACACTTCGGCCTGCGGGCGCTTCCATTTCTGGTTCGGGTCTATTATATTTAAATGTGTCGATATGTCCCTTCAATTGGGAGCGATACCATGCTCAGTTCGAGAAGACACCGCATCAGGAGATTCATCGTCGCGTCGGCGGTGGTGGTCATGGCCGGCGCTTCGGCGCTGTTCTTCACCGCCCAGCCGGCGTCCGCGCACGGCACCGCCACCTCGCCCGCCGCGCGGCAGTACAGCTGCTGGGAGCGCTGGGGAGGCGACCACCAGAATCCGAACATGGCCACCGAAGACCCCATGTGCTACCAGGCATTCCAGACCAACCCCAACACCATGTGGAGCTGGATGAGCCTGCTCCGCGAGGGGATGCAGGGGCAGCACGAGCAGCTCATCCCCGACAACCAGCTCTGCTCCGGCGGCAACGCCGACTACGCCTCGCTCGACGAGCCGGGCGAATGGCACACCACCTCGCTCGCCAACAGCTTCACCCTCCACTACGAGGACCAGGCGAGGCACGGCGCGGACTACTACTGGGTGTACGTCACCCGGCAGGGGTACGACGCCACCACTGACGCGCTCGACTGGGGCGACCTCGAACGCGTCGTCGAGACCGGCGTCTACCAGCCCGACGAGGCGGTCGACATCCCGGTGAGCGCGCCCGGCAGGACGGGCCACCACGTGGTCTACGTGGTCTGGCAGGCCAGCCACTTCGACCAGACCTTCTACTCCTGCTCGGACGTGTGGTTCGGCGGCGGCTCGTAGGACGGTGCCGCCTGGAAGCGGCGAGCGGCCCCGGCGTCAGCCGGGGCCGCTCGCTCTTCATGTCCCTCAGGGAATCGCGACGTACAGCCCCGCGGTGAGGAGGAACCCGAGGACGCCGAGGATCGTCGTCATCGGCGTCCACACCCGCAGGCCGTCCTTGACCGACAGGCCCAGGTACCGCGTCACGATCCAGAACCCGGAGTCGTTGACGTGGCTCAGGCCCAGCGAGCCGTAGCCGATCGCGAGCGCGACGAGCGCCAGGTGCACCGGGTCGAGCCCGAGCGCCGCCACCGCCGGGAGCATGAGCCCCGAGGCGGTCGTGATCGCGACGGTGGCCGACCCCTGCGCGGCGCGCAGGATGAGCGAGATGAGGAAGACCGCCAGCAGCACCGGAATGCCGGCCGAGGCGAGCGAGTCGGCAACGGCCGCACCGATGCCGGTCTCGGTCAGGATCCTGCCGAAACCGCCGCCGGCGCCGGTCACGAGGATGATGACCGCGGCGGCCGGCAGCGCCGACTCCATGACCTCGCCGAGCTTCGCGGCCGACCAGCCGCGCCGGACGCCGAGGGCGTACATGGCGGCGCCGATCGCGACGGCGAGGGCGAAGATCGGCTGGCCGATCATCGCCAGGAGCCCGTTCCAGAACGTCCCCTCCTCGAACCGCGGGGCGATCGTGGTGCCGACCATGATGAGCGCCAACGGGAGCACGATGAGCCCGATGACGGTGCCCGCCCCGGGGGCGCGCTCGCCGTCGGCGAGGGTGCCGCCCTTCGGTCCTTCCTCGGTGCCGAAGCTGTCGAACATCGCCTTGGTCGCCTCGATCATCGAGAACTCGCGGCGGTTGAAGAACTTCCCGAGGTAGTACGCGGCGAACGCGAGCGGGATCGAGGTGAGCAGCGAGAAGATCGTGATCCAGCCGACGTCGGCCTGGAGGATGGCCGCGCCGCCGACGATGCCCGGGTGCGGCGGGACTGCCACGTGCACGGCGAGCATGATGCCGGCGATCGGCAGGCCGAACTTGATCGGGTTGACGCCCGCGGCCTTCGAGAAGGCGTAGATGATCGGGATGAGGATGATGAACCCGGCGTCGAAGAACACCGGGATCGCGAGGATCGCGGCCGCGGCCGTGAGCGCGACGCCGATCCGCTTGGGGCCCAACCAGCCGGTGAACCTTCCGGCGAGCGCGTCGGCGCCGCCGGAGATCTCGACGATCTTCCCGAGCATGGAGCCGAGCGCGACGAGGACGGCGACCGAACCGAGGGTGCCGCCGACGCCTTGGATGATCGCCTGGATGACGCCGAGCCGTTCGGGCTCGTCACCGGATGCGGCGATGGTGGTGAGCGGCAGGCCGGCGCCGACGCCGACGAGGATCGAGGTCACGATGAGGGCGTAGAACGCCTGCACCTTGAACTTGATGATGAGCAGCAGGAGCAGGCCGACGCCGGCGAGTCCGATGAGGATCAGCGCGGGGAGCGGAAGCGTGTACGTCATGGTCACGCCTCCTTTCGCGAAGCGGTCCGCCGCAGTTCGGGGGCGACGACGCGGATGACCGCGGAGTCGTCGAGCGCGCCGAGTCCCTGCGCTTCGCCGAGGAGGAACAGCTGCTCCGCGGCGGCGGCGACCGGCACGGCGAGGTGGGCGGCGCGCGCGGCGTCGCCGACGATCCCGAGGTCCTTGACGAAGATGTCGAGCCGGCTGAGGACTTCGGCCCCGTGCTCTTCGTGCGCCTGGAGGGCGCGCGGGCCGCGGTTGCCGAGCATGAACGAGTTCGCGGCCCCGGCGGTGAGCGCTTCGAGCGTGCGCTCGCGGTCGAGCCCGAGGGCGTCGGCGAGCGCGAGCGCTTCGGCCGCGGCGGCGATGTGGACGCCGCACAGCAGCTGGTTGACGGTCTTGAGCGCCTGCCCGTCGCCGGGCTTGTCGCCGACGATCGAGAGGGTGGAGGACAACTGCTCCAGGACGGGCATGGCCTGGGCGAGCGCCTCGAGTGCGGCGCCGACGACGATGAGCAGGTCGCCTTCGCCGGCGCGGACGGGACCGCCCGAGAGCGGTGCGTCGACGAGGTGGGCGCCGTGCTCGGCGAGCTTCGCGGCGATTGCGTCGATCCCGGTGGTGCCGACGGTGCTGGTGAGGACGACGACGGCGCCGGGGGCGAGGTGCGACGCGAGGCCGTCCTCGCCGAAGAGCAGGTCGTGGAGCTGCTCGCCGGTGCGGACGGCGACGAGCACCGCGTCGGCGCCGGTCACCGCCGCGGCGGCGGTCGGGGCGGGCTCGACGCCGTGTCCGGCGGCGAGGGCGAGCCGTTCCGCGGCTATGTCGAAGCCGCTCACGGTGAAGCGCTCGGCCAGCCTGGCGGCCATGGGCAGGCCCATGGCGCCGAGACCGACGACAGCGACGTTGCTGGTCATGGTGTTCCTACTTTCTTGTGGGACAAGTCGATCCGGGGGATGCGACGTTCGGTGCTATGCGCGGGTCTCGAGGGTGTCGACGACCGCGGCGAGCGAGTCGGCCTGGCCGACGTTGCCGGCGAAGACGATGTAGGGGATGCCGACTGCGGGGCCGGTCTCGGGCCGCCACAGGGAGACGATGCCCGGGAGCATGGGCCCGACGACGGTGGCGCGCCGGATGCGCAGCGCCTCGGAGGCCACGTCGGAGGAGGTGATGCCGCCCTTGGCGACCATGAACCTCGGCGGGGCGAGGTCGAGCACGCGGGCGACGAGTTCGACCACGCCGCCGGAGATCTTCCGGGCGATGTCGAGGCTCTCCTCGCCGGAGTCGCCGGTGAGGAGTTCGCGGGTGGTGTGGACGATGACCGTGCCGTGCCCAAGGGACTTCGCGACCGCTTCAGCCCGCTCGGCGAGGTGCGCCTCGCGGCGGTCGTCGACGAGGCGGCGCACGTCCAGCTCGACGGTGGAGATCCCGGGCTTCGCCTCGCGGAGCGCGTCGAGCTGCTCAGTGGTGAGCGGGACGTGGCTGCCGACCACGACCAGGCCGCCGCGGTCGTGCGCGAAGTCGATGCGGCCGGCCTCGACCGGCTCGGCGATCTCCTGTCCGATGTGGGCGCGCACGTACGGCGGGCCGACGCGCAGCAGCGTCGCGATGCCTTCCTTCTCCAAGCGGTGCAAGGCGATGGCGACGATGCGCAGGTCGGTCTCCTCGGCCGCGTCGACGGCGACGATCGTTCCGCCCGGGAGGGGGCGGAGCGTTTCGGCGACCGCTTCGGGGCCTCGGCGGATCACGTCGAGCCCGAGCGAGGCGACCTCGGCGGCTCCGACGCGACCGCCGGTCTTCTCCTCGACCCAGGCGCGCAGGTCCGAGGACCGGAATCCGAAGGTGGCGTCCTGCGCGAAGGGCGTCTCGCCGACCGGCACGGCCTCGCCGTCGACGACCCAGTAGTGGACGCCGTCCACGGTGATCCGTCCGGCCTCGGGGAACGCGGGCACGAGCAGTGTGAGGACGGGGGCGCGGCCGCCGTGCGCGACGATCGCCTCGGCGAGCACGTCGGTCTCGAGCGGGAAGTGGCCGCGCAGGGTCGAGTCGGAGCGGGAGACGAAGGTGAGGCGCTTGCCGGCTCGTTCGGCGGCGGCGAGGGCCACGGCGACGACTTCGCGGTTGCGGGTCGCGGCGGTGTCCTCGTCGAAGGAGCGCGTGTTGGTGAGGACGTAGACGGCGGGGGCGCCGGTCGCGAGGGCCCAGTCGAGGTCCTCGGCCTCCCAGCGGGTGAGCACCGGGAGCCCGGAGACGGACTGCGTGCCGGTCGGGTCGTCGTCGAGGACGACGAGGACGGCGTCCGGATCGGCCTCGGCTCGCACGTCGGCGGCGGTGGCCGCCGTCGGGTCGGGCACGGATGCGAGCAGCGTCTCGATGCGCACGGGAAGTCCTTCGTCCACGGTCGGGCGTCTTCGTGATCAGATATCAGATATCTGATAACCAATATTCGCCATGATGCCCCCCGCGATCGGGCATTGTCAAGGAACCGCGCCGGACGGGCGCGAAGGAATCAAAGGAATCGCAGCTCAGGGGTGATGGGAAGGGTCACGGCGGTGGCCTGGGGGAGCGGCGGGCGGGGTGAAATGGGTGGAGCGGCGGCCGGTGGCCGGTGGTCGGCTCGGTGGCGACGCGAACAGTCCCGGCGATCCGCTCAGCGGCGGGATAGCACGTACTCGACCAGATCCCCCCGCGTCTGGTCCATGTGGCTCGCCATCGCGTCCCGTGCCGCCACCGGGTCGCCCGACTCGATCGCGGCGGCCACCGCCTCGTGCTCGGCGATCGCGTGCTCGCGGATCTCGAAGACCGCGCTGGTCTCGCTGCGCGTCTCGGTGAGCAGCGCCGTCAGCGGCCGCAGCGCCGCGACCAGGATGCGGTTCTCGGCCGACCGCAGGACCACCTCGTGGAACTCCAGGTCGGCCTCCACGAACGCGGCCACGTCGGTCCGCTCGTGCGCGGCCCTCATCCGCCCGATCTCGTACCGCAGCGCGGCGAGGTCGTCCTCGGACCGGCGCATCGCCGCGAGCTGCGCCGCGCCGGTCTCGATCATCATGCGCACCTCCAGCAGTTCCAGGGACGAGCGCTCGCGCTCGCCCGCGCTGCGCGCGTGCCGCACCACCGCCTCGAGCCCCGACCACTCGGCGACCGGCGCGACCCGGTGCCGCCTGCCGGGCACCTGCACGATGACCCCCTGGGCCTGGAGGAGCCGCACGGCCTCGCGCAGCGTCAGCCGCGAGACGCCCAGGTCGTCGGCGAGCACGCCCTCGGGCGGCAGCGGCTCCCCGGTGCGGATGGAGCCGTCGATGAAGGCGTCGAGCAACTGCTCGACCACCTCGTGCGTCCTGGACGCTCGCGCCATCCTCGTTCCTTTCCGCTTCCGGGCCAGCGTAAGCCAATTCCGGGCCCGGTCCGCGCCCGCGTCCGGGATCCGGACCCGGTGGCCTCACTCGCTACGGGCGCGGAGCGTCTCGTTAGCGCCTTGCGGTTCGCGGGCGTCGACCGGGCGCGTCCGCGAGACCAGGCCCGGCAGGCCGCCGCGGCCGCGCGCGGCGAACAGCGCGATGACGCTCGCGAGCACGAACAGCCCGTCCAGCGGCGAGGCCAGCAGCAGCAGTTGCCAGCCGCCGACGCCGCCGAGGTAGCGCAGCAGCCGCCCGACCGCCCGAGGGCGCACGCCGCCTTCCCAGCGGATCATCACCGCCAGGTCGCCCACGGTGCGCCCGGTCGCGAGCACGAGGGCGCCGATCACCACGAGCGGGACCGCGCTCGCGGCGAAGCTCGCCGGTCCCTGGTCGAACGTGGTCGGATCGGCGTCCGTGGCGTACAGGCGCCACACGTTGACCAGGACGCCGGCGAACCCGCCGATCAGCCACACCGAGAGCACGTCGCACAGCATCCCGAGCAGGCGGCGGGGGACCGTGACCGGTCGGGGCTCGGCGGCTTCGGTCGGCGTCCCCCTGCCGGAGAGCCAGGGCCGCAGGGCGATCGAGAGCAGGCCGCCGAGCAGCGCCCCGGCCGTGTTCGCCATGAGGTCGTCCACATCGAACAGCCGGTACGAGCACGGGTAGACGCCCCACACGCCGGTGAGCTGGGTCGTCTCGATCGCCAGGGAGATCGCGAAGCCGGCCGCGGTGGCCACGGCGAACCCGCGGCGCCAGACGAGCCTGATGAAGAACCCGAGCGGCACGAACAGCATCACGTTGAGGGCGACCTGCATGACCGCCGGGTTGCGGGCGAGCTGCCCGGCCGAGCCGGCCGGGTAGTCGAACACGTCCCGCACGAACTGGAACGGGCGCAACTGGGTCGGCGCGCACACGATCTCGTCGGGGGCGGGCAGCGGCAGGAGCGTGTAGGTCCACAGTGCCAGGCAGTAGACGAGGAAACCGCTCCACAGGAGGGTCCGGCGCAGCGTCAGCCGCCCCTGCTTCCGGTACTGCACGGCCACGAACGGCACGAACAGCAGGACGCCGACGATGACGCCGAACAGTATCGCGACGAGCGCGGGGAACACCTGACCGCTCAATTCAAGCCTCGCAGTTCGAGCCCCGGCGCGAAGCGGGGACGCCTTTGACGGGAATGCCCGGATGATCGTACTTGAGGCCCGCCGCCCGCGTCCCCGCTGCGGGCAGCGCACTCCCCGCCGGTCGCTAAGTCCAGCCCGGTTTCAGTGCCGCCCTTCGTAGTCGAACCGGTCGACGGCGATCGTGCCCTCGGTCGCGTAGACGCCGATGACCCGGCCGGTGAAGCCTCCGGCGACCTCACTGGACAGATAGCGGCCGTCGAGGTCGGCGAGCGGGTTGAACCGGTAGCTCTCCGGGAGGCCCAGCCGGATCCGGTCGGGCGGAGCGCCGACCTCGCTCGGCACCGGGGCGGCGTCGATGTCGATGCCCAGTTCGACGACGCCGGTGCCGACCCGGCGGGTCGCGAGCGTCTGCGAGAGGGGCCCGATGCGGGCGATGCAGCGGACCTCGCCGCCGGCGACCTCGATGCGGTAGTGGTGGCGTTCGTCGAGGCGGACGGCCAGGCCGCCGGTGCCGCCGCCGGGGTCGAGGCGCACCCGCACGCGGCAGTCGGGGTGCTCCTGGCGCCGGCCGGTGAAGGTCGGCCGAGGGTCGTCGAGCGACGCGCCCTCGCCGCGCAGGGTGAGCCAGCCGGGCCGTTCGGTCAAGGAGTGCGAGCCCGGCGGGCGGTCGCGAACGGAGATCCACTGCGGTTCCAGGACCGGGCCGTCGAAGTCGTCCCGTTCCCGCACTTCGGCTTTCGCGTCGATCGTGACCGGTGCGGGCCGCGGCCACCCGTCCGTCCACTCCACTGTGGTGAGGAAGGTCTCGCGGCCGAGCACGTGGAAGCCGGGGAACCCGCCGCGCGGGCGGACGCCGAGCAGGAGCATCCGCCAGGAGCCGTCGGGGGCCTGGACCAGATCGCCGTGGCCGGTGCTCTGGACGGGGGAGTCGGTGCTGCGGTGGCTCAGGACCGGGTTCGCCGGGCACGCCTCGAACGGCCCGGTGGCGGCCGGGCCGCGCGCGACCGACACGGCGTGGCCGCGGGAGGTGCCGCCCTCGGCGATCATCAGGTACCACTGCCCGTCGATCCGGTACAGGTGCGGCGCCTCGGGTGAGGCGAGTCCCGTGCCCGACCAGATCCGGCGCGGCTCGCCGAGCAGCCGCCCGGTCTCGGGGTCGAGGCGCACCTGGGCGACCTCGCCGGCGTCGGCGCCGAAGGTCGCGAAGGTGCACCAGCAGTCCCCGTTCTCGTCCCAGGCCAGGTCGGGGTCGACGCCGGGCACGCCGTCGACGACCACGGGTTCGGACCACGGCCCGGCGGGGTCGTCGGCGGTGACGATGAAGTGGCCGCGGTCGGAGACGTTGGTGGTGATCAGCCAGAACCGGCCGTCGTGGTGGCGCAGGGTAGGCGCGTACATCCCGCCGGAGGACGGCGCGTCGGCCAGCCGCAGCTGCGAGGGCCGGTCGAGGGCGTTGCCGATCAGGCGCCACGAGTGCAGGTCGCGGCTGTGGAAGATCGGCGCGCCCGGGAAGTACTCGAAGCTGGAGCAGGCGAGGAAGTAGTCATCACCCGCTCGGCAGACGCTCGGATCGGGGTGGAACCCGGGGATCACGGGATTCGGTGCCAAGATGCGGTCCTTTCGATGCGACGCGGGGGAGGAGTCGTTCGCCGAGCGCCGCCGCCAAGGCGAGGACGCCCAGCAGTGCGCCGATGAGCGTCGTGCTGCGGACGCCGTGGACGGGCAGCGCGAGGCCGCCGACGAGCGCGCCGAAGGTGATGCCGACGTTGACGGCCGCCGAGACCGCGGCCGCGGCCAGGTCGGCCCGCCCGGGCGCCACCTGGAGCACCAGGCCGCCGAGCGAGGCGGTGAACGCCGCGAACGCCAGCCCGGCCAAGGCGATCAGGACGACCGAGGCCGCCGGGTGCCGCCCGGCCGCGTACAGGCCGAACAGCGCCGCCGTCTGCAACGCGACCGTCCCGACCAGGGCCGACCAGGGACTCCGGTCCACGACCGCCCCGATCGCGAGGATGCCGAGCACGCTCGCCAGGCCGCGCGCCAGCAGGATCGCCCCGACCGACGAGGCGGCGAACCCGCCGACCTCGGTCACGAACAGCGCGACGTAGGCGTAGGCGGCGATCGCGCCGGCGGTCGCCAGCACGGCCACCGCCACCAGCAGCCAGAAGCGGCGGGCGTCGGGCGTCTCGCCCCGGGAGGCGTGCCCCTGGTCGGGCCGGGTCGAGGGCAGCAGCGCGGCCACCGCGAGGAGCACGATCGCGCCGATCCCGGCGACGGCGAGGAACGAGGCCTTCCATCCGGCCCGCTCGCCCAGCCACGTGCCCGCGGGCACGCCCAGGGCCAGGGCCACGGTGCCCCCGGCGAACACGACCGCGACGACCCGCCCGCGCAGCCCGGGGCGGAACAGCTCGGCCGCGGCGGGCACCACCACCGCCCAGAACAGCGCATGGGTCGCCGCGGTCGCCATTCTCGCTGCGAGCACCAGCGTGAACGTCGCCGCGAACGCCGTGATCGCGTTGCCGACGACGAATCCGGCCAGCAGCAGCGAGAGCAGCAGGCGGCGGGGGACGCGCCGGACCATGGCTGTCAGCGGGACCGAGGCGACCATGACCACCGCGCCGTAGACGGTGACGAGCATGCCCACCTGCGACGGCGAGACCTCCAGGTCCGCGGCCATCGGCAGCAGCAGCCCGATCGGCAGCGCTTCGGCGACGGTGTACAGGAACGTCCCGCCGGACAGGCCGGCCAGCGCCCCTACCGCCCGCCTCCGACGCATCCGAGCCTCCGATGTTTCCCTCTAAAACAGTTATGACGGCAACACGCTAGCAAGGGCGTCCCGTCAGGTCAACTGGTAAATTCGGTTTTGATGGAATCATTCTTGAACGTCGAGCGGATGCGCCTGGTCGGAGGCAACCTCGCCCTGGACTTCCTCAACTCCCGTGCCGGCCCGCCCGAGGGGCCGCCCGACGACGACGCGCTCACCGGCTCACCCGCGCTCATCGCCTGGAGCGCCTACGCGGGCGCGCTCGACCAGACCGAGGCGGCGGCGTTGCGCCGAACCGCCGAACGCGACCCGCAGGCCGCCGGTGACGCCTTCGCGCGGGCGCTGCGCACCCGCGACCACCTCGACGACCTCTTCCGGGCGCTGGCCGCCGGCCGGGACCCGAGCGCCGACGCACTCGCCCGGCTGCGAGACGACGAAGCCGACGCGCTCGCCCACGCCCGCCTCGACCGCGAAGGCGCGTTCGCGTGGACCTGGCGCGAGGACCGCACGCTCGACCGGCCGGTGCGCCAGGTCGTCCACGCCGCGGTCGAACTCCTCACCACCGGCACGCTCGACCGGATCAAAGGCTGCGGCGGCTGCCGGTTCCTCTTCTACGACGAGAGCAAGAACCGCAGCCGCCGCTGGTGCAGCATGGACGACTGCGGCACCACCGAGAAGATCCGCCGCTACGTCGCCGCGCGCCGCACCCGCACGGCCCGCTGACAGGCCCGAACGCCAACGGCCTCAGGACGAACGGCTCGCGCGCCCGTACGTGAGGCGCCGCAGCAGCACCTCGAAGGGCCCGCGGCGGCCGGTCCACTCCAGCAGCACCGCGAACGCGACCGTCAGCGCCCACGCCCCCAGCGCGATGCCGTACCCGGCCAGATACCCCAGGCCGTCACCGAGCGCGAAGCCCCACAGCGACAGCAACGGGGCCATGACGATCGACTGGCCCAGATAGCCGGTGAGCGAGCGTTCACCGAGCGCGGCGAGCATCCCGGGCACGCCGCGCCGCCCGCGCGGGCGCCAGCGGTGCGCGAGCAGCGCGAAACCGCAGATGTACCCGAGGCCGGCGTACATGCCGCCGGTGAGCGTCAGATAGGCGGCGACGAACGCCCACGTCCCGCCAGGATGCCAAGCGCCCAAGGCCACGAGCGAGATCGGCAGCGCGCTGGCGACGTTCACGACCATCCCCGAGACGAACACCCGGCGCAGCACCGGAAGATGGCGCTCCGGGCGGTCGAGCCAACCCGAACGCTGCACCAGCATGCCCGCGATCACCAGCGGCAGGAACATCAGCGTCAACGTCGAGAGCAGGACGGACGCGACGGAGAACCCCGCGCCGACGAGCATGTCGAGCAGGTAGTTCGACTGGGTCCCCGACGGCATGGACTCGACTCCGGCCGAGCCGAACCCGACCGAGATGAAGTAGGCGAGCAGCGGCGCCCCCGCGACCAGGACGAACGCGAGCGTGCCCCAGAACCAGCGCAGCAGCGCGCGCCGCGACAGGTGCACCAGGCCGAGCGCGATCAGCCCGGTGGCGCCGTAGGCCGCGAGGATGTCGCCGTAGAACAGGAGCATCGCGTGGAGCAGCCCGAACAGGACCAGCCACCAGCTCCGGCGCCGCAGCACCCTGCGGACGGCCGCCGCGTCGAAGTCGCGGGCGAACATGCGGGCGGCCATCGCGGCGATGCCGAAGCCGTAGAGGATCGCGAACATCGGCCGCGACCGCTCGGCCATGAGCAACTGCACCAGGAAGTGCGCGACGCGATCGGCGGTCGAGGCGTCGGCGATGTGCCCGTAGGCGTCGCCGGGGCGGCCAGAGAGATACGCGGCGACGTTGGCGAGGGCGATGAACAGGAGCATCGCGCCGCGGGCGAGGTCGGGCGCGAGGGAGCGCTGCGAGCGGGTGACGGGCGCCGGCGGCGGCCGGTCGGGGAGTCGTGCGGGTTCGGCGGTCATGGAAGCCCCTGGGGTCGAGGAGGATCGGCCCGAAGGAAGGGCCGGTGCATTGAGGACAGCCTATGAAGCCCGGGGCGCGCCCGCCTCCTGCCGGAGTACCGCGGGCCTCCTACCTGGGAACGACATCGTCCCGTCTCGACGCAGGAATGCGGGGTCTCCGCGTGCAACCGAACGCGCGCACTACCGCGTATGTACCTCGTCCATGGCCCACTCACCGGAGGAACGAGAAGCATGCGACGGTTGCACGGAGTCGCCGGCGTCGCCGCGCTGGCGCTCGCCATGACCGCCTGCGGCGGCGAGGACGACGCGCCGGGCGAGCGCGACGCGATCGTCCAGATGCTCAACGAGAGCCGCGTGCTCGAAGCCGAGGCGGCCGCGATCGAGTACCGGCTCATCGAGCGCTGCCTCGAAGACCGCGGCCACACCGTCCACGACCCGCGCGAGTTCATGACCTGGGAACCCGCCGAGCTCACCGCGGTCGCGGACGAGCACCCGCACGCCCGATCGCTGCCCGAGCGCGACCTCGCCGCCGAATGGGGCTTCGGCCTGTGGGTCTACGAGGAGGGGGCCGACCCCGACGCGTGGCGCGAGTACGAGGACGCCGCATGGTCCTCGACCCCACAGGACACCTGGGACGAGGTCGACGCCGCCGACTTCGAGGCCCTGAGCCCCGAGGACCGGTACTCCTGGTACGTCGACTTCCTCGGCCGCGACCACGCGCGCTGGCTCTACGGCGAGTACTTCGGCTTCGAAGCGCCCGAAGAGAACCGCCCCGACGATGAGGACGGCGCGATCGTGATCGAGGAGGACATCTCCGAGCAGCCCCCGCCCGGCGGCTGCCGCTCGGCGATGATCGAGGCCCTGTACGGCGAACCGCACCTCGTCGAGACCGAAGGCGGCAGCGCCGACAGCGTCGACGGCTACGTGGAATGGGCCTACCGCCCCGCGGTCCCGCTCGCCGACGTGTCCTCCCTCTACTCGGTCGAGGCCGCCATCGAACAGGTCCAGGACCTCCTCGTCGCCGACTTCCGCCAACAGGTCGCCGCAGAAGAGGAGGACTTCCTGTCCTGCGTGGCCGACCGCGGCCACGGCGGCTGGGACTTCGAGGACCGCGGCGGCCTCGACCTCTTCGACTACTGGGGGCAGATCTACTCCGGCGGCGACTACCCGGGCGGCGACGGCGGCTCGTTCCCCGACCCGCCCTCGAACCTCCCCTCCGACTTCGCGTCGCTGCGCGAACTCGAGATCGCGATGGCCGTCGACCTCGCCGAATGCGCCGACGACTCCGGGCTGCGCGAAGCGGCCGAGACGACCTGGACCGAGGTCAACCGCGACTACTACGAGTCGGTGGAGACCGAGATGTACTCCTGGCAGGAGGAGATGCGCGCGGTCGTCGAGCACGGCCAAGAACTCCTCGACGGCTGACCCGACCGGTTCGGGCCGCGGCCCGAACCGGTCCTTCATGGACCGAGATGCACGAACCGGGCCCAGTAGGCGGCGTCGCGCGGCGCCTCGGCCCGGAGCGCGCGAACGGCCTTGTGCAGCGCGAAGGCGCTGGCGGACAAGTCGACTCGGCCGTCCTGGAGCACCCCGCGGTAGAAGCGCTCGGCCACGAACGAGGCGGCGCCGTCGAAGACCGTCCACAGTGTTCCGATCACGTGCGTCCAGCCGGTGTACTGCATGGCGGCCGCGACGTTCATTGCCTCGTCGAGGTTGACCGCCCCGCCGGTGGCGGTCTGGCAGGCCGACAGGAACGCCAGGCCCCGCGGCCCCGGAGCGATCTGCGCGAGGTCGTCCACGCGGACCAGTCCGGCGGTCTCCCAGTCGAAGGGCACGAGCCCGCCTTCGGCGGGCCATCGCAGATCCTGGACGCCGTGCGAGGCGATGTGCGCCATCGAATGAGCGCTGAGCCCCGCGATGATCGCCTCGCGGGTCGCCGCTCCCTCGGACAGCGAGGTGATCTCGGCCCCGAACAGCTCCGTGAACATGCGCCGCTCCTTCGCGACGCCGGGCAGTCTTGCGAACGGACCCGGGGTCTCGGCGATCGACACCAGCAGCGGAGCGGGGTCCGGGTCCTGCGGCACGGCCCGCGAGCGCGCGTGCGCCAGCGCGCGGAGCGTCGGCGCATAGGAGGAGACGGCGCGATCGAGGACGGCACTGCCGTCGTCGCGGCCGTGGTATCCGGCGGCGTGGATCGGCAGCAGCGTCAGCGCACCGGTGGGGCACCACCAGATCCGGGGGAGTCCCGATTTTCTGGGGCCGAAGCCGAGATGGCCAAGCACCGGTTCGGTGACGTTGTCCCACAGCCACTCCAGGACCCGGTTGGCCTCGGCTTCCAACTCCGGATCGCGCTTTGGACCGGTGTTGCGCTGCAACGCGTTCAGGTACCGATTCGTCTCCGCGGCGAGTTCGGCCTGCGTGAACCGCAGCGGCACGACCTCGATCACGTCGGGCGACAACACCAGTGCGTCGCAGCGCCACCGGCTCGCGTTGAGGATCACGACCGGTCCGGTTCCCGGCGGCGGCATGAGGCTCGCGAGGCGCGGCGGGCCCATGAACGCCGCCGGGTCCGGGAACCGCTCGGTCGGCGGCAGGGCCCGGATGCGCGCCAGCAGGTCGTCGAGGCGGTGGGCGGCCCGGCTCTGATGCCGCAGCGGTTCGGCGACGAGGTTCGACGGGCCTTCGGCACCGATCGGGTCGAGCACCGCGAGGTACGTTGCCAACTCGGCGGCGAGGTCCGGGTGGGCCTCGCGCAGTTGGTCCGGCTCCGTGCGCAGATCGAGCAGCTGACCCCACAACAGGCCCCGGCCCTGTTCCAGCAGCCGCACGGCCTCCTCCGGATCACCGGCGGCGATCGCGCACGCGGCCGCGTCCGCGGCCAGTGCTCCGGCCTCCGCTTCGAGCAGGTGCCGCCGATCGCCGCGATCGAGGCCGTGCCGCGCCAGCCTCGGCAGGAGCCCCACCGCCGCCCGCAGCAGCGGCAGCGCTCGCGCGGAGGCCGACTCGCCTTGGAGCATCAGGGTTCTGGCCGCGAGGTGGGCGGCCCGGACGCGCAGTGACACGGGCCCGGTCGGGACGGCTGCGGCGGCGGCGAAGTTCGCGACGGCCGCCGAGTCGGACGCCTCGTCGCCGCTCGCGCCGGACAGGTCGCCGAGGGCCTTGGCGAGGACCCAGTGCATGTTGGTGCGGTTCGGGCTGTCCTCAGGCGTGCTCGCGAGCGCATGGCGCGCCAACGCTATCGCCTCAAGCAGGTCGTCCCTATCGGACGATTCGGTGAATCGCCGATGGAGCATCTCCGCGAGGTTGGCGAGCGCGACCGGGCGGAGGGGATCGCCTTCGCCCGTCGCGGTCACCGCCTCGCGTGCCAGCGACACGGCCGCCTCCAGATCGGCGAGGTCGCGTCCGGCAGGGTCGGCGCTCAAGTACCGGTCGAGGTGCGCTCCGGCGAGATAGGTGCACCGTAGTGGGCGGTGCACGTGCTCGGCGGGGGCCAGGTCGAGCGCTTCGCGTCCGACGAGGACGGCCTCGTCGAGCGCCTCGCGCTCCCCGAACCGCCGATACCTGTTGACGAGCACGGCGGTCAGCGTGCTCGCGCGAGCCGCCCGGCCCGGATGCGATGCGGGCGTTCGGGTCAGCGCCTCGTCGGCGGCGTCGAGGGCTTCGTCCAGGTCGCGCGCGTCGCCGGTGAGCTGGTATCGGGCCCGGAACACGGCGGCGAGATTGGCGAGGAGACCGACCTTGAGCGGACTGCCTTCGGCCGCTTCCAGGAACGCTCCCCGCGCCACCGCCACCGCCTCGTCGATCTGCTCCAGTTCGCCGGTGCGCTCAGCGCGCTGGAGCAGAGTGGTCGCCAGGTTGGAGTGCACCGCCGCCCGCTGGTGGTCGCCGGGCGGGAACGCTTCGATAGCGCTGCGGAACAGGTCCGCCGCCGTTTCGAGGTCCGCGAGTTCGCCGGTGCGCTCGGCGAGTTCGCGCAGCGCGTTCCCGGCGTTCGACAGGACCGGTCCGCGGTTGACCATGCCGACCGGGATGGTGCGCAAGGAGACCAGGGCGAGGTCGGCCGCCTCCGCGATGTCCTCGAACCGCGAGGTCCGCTGGAACAGCGCCACCAGGGCCCGGGAGAGGTTGGAAGCCCGCTGGCAGAAGAACGGCGATGACGGCGCCGTCCCGTCGAAGGCGCTTCGACCGGCCGCGACGGCCTGTTCGAGGTCCGCGATGCTCCCGGTGACGGTGTACCGGCTCAGAAGCGCGTTGCCGAGGGCGGCCTGAAGTCTCCCCGCGTCCTCTTCGGACCCGCCACTGTCAATGAGCCCTTTGACGACGCGAACGGCCTCGTCCGCGTCCGCGACCGCACCGCTGCGATCCGCCCTGACCCGGAGCGCCTCGGCCAGCAGCGGTGCCACCGTGCCGTGGTACCGGTGCCCGACCGGGAACCGGTCGAGGGCCGCACGCCACGATGCTACGGCCGCGTCGAGGTCGGGCGCTTCCCCCGTCGCTTCGAACCGCTGCCAGTGCATCGATCCGAGGTTGAACCGATTGGACCCGTGGTCCTCGTGATCGGCCGGAGTGGCCGCCACAGCCGCCTTCCAGCCGTCCACGGCGGCATGAAGGTCCTCGATGCGACCAGTCGCGTTGGCGCGCTGCTGTAGACCGAGGGCGAGGTCGGCGATGTAGGTCCGGCGATGCGGATCGTCGCCGGATGCGGCGGCGACGGCGGCCCGGCAGCAGTCGATCGCCTGGTCGAGGCGGGCCGGTTCGCCGAGCATGACCGAGCGCCCGAATTCGGCGGTCCCGAGCCGCCACAGGCGGAACGCTCGGTCGGGATGCGAATCCGGCGCGCCTGCGAGCCAGGCCCGGCCGACCGCGACCATCTCGTGCAGGTCATTGATGTCGCGCACGATTTCGGCTCGCGCCCAGAGGATCTCGGCCAACGACGCCAGATCCTCGATGCGGGCGCCCTCGGGCTGCGAGACGAGGCTGCGGAACAGCGAGGCCACGAGGTCCAACACGCCCGGGTCGCGCGACGCGATCGCGCGCTCGCGCAGCGCGTCCAGGCGCGACTCCGCATCGCCGTCGGCACTGATCCCGAGCATCGATTCGAGCCGCTGTGCGAACTCGTGAGGCGACATGCGAGCCCTTCGGGGTGATGGATTGGGAGGGAACCGTTCGGAGGCCGGAGTTCCGTACAGACTAGAACCTCGCGACTACGATTGGCGGATGTCCAGCAACGCTGAGGGACCTGAACCCCAGGCCGATTCGCCCGATTCCGAGCACGGCCCGAAGCCGCCGCCCGACTCGTCCTGGCTGAGGACCGAGGAAGTGCGCGGCACCGGCCGCGAGCAGCCGCCGCTGCCGCTGGAACCGAGAAGGCGCCCAAGGGCTTCGCGCGCGAGGCGACCGGAATGAGCGACCCGCGCCAAGGCGAGGCGTACACCGAGTACGTCGCCGCCGAACTCGCCGAGGAGCACCGCCGCCGCGACAACCTGCAAGGCCGCTCGCAATGGCTCGTCACCTCCTCGGCCGTGCTCCTGACGCTCATGAGCGGCATCGCCGTCTTCATCCAGTTCTCGGAGCCCGTCGCGGTCCCCGGTTGGCTCAGGGTCGGATACGTCCTCGCACTGGCCGCATTGGTAGCCGCCGTGGCCTTCGGCATCTGGGCCGGACGGGCCTACCGATACCGCGTCGCCGACGGGTCCACGCTCGCGCTCATGCTCGGCGAGCACTGGGGCGACGACCACATCGACGCCCGGAACCTGGTGGCGAAACTGCGGGTCGCGGAGATCGTCTCGCTTCGCCACGGCAACAACCTCATGGCGAAGTGGACGCTCGCGGGGCAGGTCGCGCAACTGGTCTTCGTGGTGCTCTTCGCGGTCTGCGCCCTGCTGACCGCCGCGGAGGCGACGCCGAACGGTTGACCCCTGAACAAGGAACGGGCCGGACCCGGGTCCGGCCCGTTCCCGCTGCTCAGCAGTCGAATTCGAACGCGACCGCCGGTCCGGAGGCGATGAAGCCGAAGACCTCGCGCTCTTGACCCGCCTGGATCTGCCCGTTCCAGCCCACGTCCGAGGCGGTCACCGCCGAACCCGACTGCGCCCAGTCGGCGTTCCACAGGCTGCTGATCTGCTGGCCGCCGGGCCAGTTCCAACTCACGTTCCAGCCGTTGAGGGCCTGGGCGCCGGCGCTGAGGACGACGCTGCCCTGCCAGCTCCCGCCCCAGTCGCCGACCACCTCGATGCGGCCCCGGCAACCGCCGGCGCCGCCGTCGTCATCACCGCCGCCGTCACCGTCCCCAGTGGTCACGAAGGTCGAGATGCTCTGGGCCGGAAGCTGAGCCGTGAACGCGCCGTTCGACACTGCGAGGTCGCTCTGGGCCGCGAGGTTCCGGCTCGCGTCGGTCAGCCACCAGGAGACGGCCGCGGCATCGGTGCCGCTCAACGTGAACGGCAGGCTCACCGCCGAGTTGTTCTTGTTGACCGCGACGACGGTGATCTGCGCGTCGGCGTTCTTGTACGCCGAGACGTAGACGTTCGACTGGGGGTTGGCGGTCGCGTCCACCCGCTGGTCTCCGGGGCGGACGAACTTGGCGAAGTGCGCCATGTTGGCGCCGCGCTTGCTGATCTGCCCGTTCTCGAGCATGGGGCCGTAGTAGCGGCGGAGGTACCACCAGATGTAGGTCTGGAACCCGCCGTCGACGAGCGCGCGGTGGACGTGCTCGCCCACGTCGAGCGCCTGCGGCCACAGGTCCGCCGAGTCGCTGCTGTTGGGGTGGTAGACCTCGGTCATCCACAGTTCCTTGCCCGTGCCGTTCTGCTGGAAGAGCGGGTAGGGGAAGTCGGCGTGCTGCGTGCCGTACAGGTGCGCGCCGAGGATGTCCATGTTGGCCAGTGCCTGCGGGTCGTTGAGGATCGGGTCCGAGAGGTTCTTGCGGTACTGGAACGACTCAGGGGCGATGACCCTCGTGCCGAGGGAGCCGGCGTTCTCGCGCAGGAACCGGGTGATCTCGGTGGCCGTCCAGGCGGTCCACTCCTCGGCGTAGTCGGGTTCGTTCTGCACCGAGATGGCGTACAGGTTCACGCCGTTGTCGGCCATGAAGTCGGTGAAGTCGTTGAGGTGCTGGGCGTAGGCGGCGTACTGGTCGTACCGCAGCCGGCGGCCGCCGGAGAAGTTCTCGATCATCGAGGCGGGCGGGTTCCAGGGCGAGGCGATGACCTTCGCCCCGAGCTCGCTGGCGCGCTGCGCGGTGGCGACCTCGCGGGTCCAGTTCGCGCGGTCCTCGTGGACGGGGATGCGCAGGACGGTGAAGCCGAGTTGGCCCGCGCCGTTGCCGAACGCCGTCTCCCGTTGCGCGGCGGTCAGGTCGTCGATCCAGACGGTGTGGTTCATGCCGCCGAACCCCTGGATGGTCTGGCGGACCGCGGACGGGTCGACGACCACGCCCGCCTGCGCGGGGGAGGGCGTCTGCGCGAACGCCTCCCGGGTCGCCACCGCCGCGGCGGCGACGGGAAGGGAGGCGCCCAGGGCGAGCATGGACCGCCGCTTGACGGTGCGAGTGGAGTGGTTTCGAGGTGCTGTCATGGCCTCGGCCTTCATATCAGGTGGGTTGCCGGTAATCCGAACCGTCGAAGTCCCGAGCACAGCCCGGTGGCCGACGCCTTCGGAGGGAACGTGCTGTCGCACAAAGTGGTGGGGATGCCGCACGACCGCTGGCCGAGGTCGTGGCGTGGTCGGGTGCCGTGGTGAGGGCTCGCCGTCGAACGCGGTGGTGCGCGCTGTCGACCGGTCTGCCGCGGTGTCTGCCTTGACGAGATCACTGGAGCCCTTCGTCTCGAAGCACCGGCTGTTATCGATCACCATCTCGAGAATATTCGTAATTTTCGAGCAGGATATCGAACGCAACCTAGTTCAAACTATAGACAAGTATCGATACAAGGTCAATCCGCCGTGCGGCGCCGACATCCCGAGCACGAACTCATGTCCTGGACCAACACCCACGGCGACCGCGTCGCTCTGGTCAACCCCGACACCGGGGATGTCATCACAGGAGGAGGATTCGACCCCTTCAGCAGCCCCCTGCCCGACACGACTGTGAGCACCACCGGATTCCAAGGCGGCTACACCGACCCGGTCACCGGCGAAGTCAACGCGCACGCGCGCTGGTACAACCCCGCCACGGCGACCTTCACCAGCCGAGACACCTGGCAACTCGCCCCCAGCCCGCTAGCACAGGCCAACCGCTACCTCTACGCCAACGCCTCCCCACTCAACCTTCTGGACCCGAGCGGGCATGCTCCGAGCGGTTGGGACTGGGTCGCGGTAGGACTGTTCGCCCCGCAAATAGCAGTGGGACTTGCAGGATACGGAGCGGGTGTCGCCGTATCCGGATGTGCCCGAGGAAGATGCAATACGGCTGCTAAGACTGCCGGCGGGAAGGTCGGGAACGTCGTGCAGAGCTTCTGGAATTCAAATGACAAGAGAACTAAGAATACCTCGTCCAAGCAGACGCGTAACAGTGCCAATAGTTCCTCTTCATCGTATGGCAACGGCGGCAGTGCCAGAGCAGGCGGAGGAACCGGGCGAAGCAATGGAATTGGAAACAATGCCACGGATTGGAATCTGCCATGGATTCCCTGGATTCCCTGGATTCCCGGAGTCCCACCGCCCCCGGCGGTCCCAATTCCGCTCAGAATTGATCTGACTGCGCTGCTGACGCTCCCGATCGGAACTGCCCAAGCCGCCGCTGACAAGGCACCAGACGAGATTGACCTGCTGAATCATATGCTACTAAAGAACGGCCCTGGCGTAGCGCGTGCTAGGTTTCGGAGATGAACTATACGGACCAGTTGTGTAGGCTGATCGGGGTTCCTGAAATTCAGGTGGATCCCGTTCGCGACAGAACTCTAAGTGAATCTCTGGGCATTCAATTGCCAAGTGACTACCTACAGTGGGCGAGTCAGTACGAAACCCTTGAGATTTGCAATGAAATGATTGTGTGGAACTGGCTTTCGAAATTGCGCCCCTTGCCAACACCTGCGTCGGTTGGTGCAACATTGGAGGGCATTGATCTTGCCCGTGCGACTGCGCAGGGCAGAGAAAACGTACTCGATTCAGAAGATAATGCGACTGGCCCTCGCCCATGGCTTCCGATTTACCCCGAGGCCGGAGGGCTATTTCCTTGGGGTACTGATACAAATGGCACGCTCTATCTTTGGGATGCGAGGAACTCTGATCCTGATGATTGGACTGTGGTTCTGTACAATCGTTCGTGGCGGGAGTTTGATTGCGGGTTCACCGAGTTTCTTGTGCGACTGATGCGTCAAGAATATCGAAACTCTCGCATGTTTATCCGAGAATGGCCTTGGCTCTCCACTGTCAGGGAGCTCGAATCTGAAGATTCCGGTGCGTTGGTATGGCATACGCCGCGCCGATGGAGCGATTATTTTGAAGAGTACTCGCGTCGTCGTGATGATATTGATTATGAATGGGACGACTTTTCATGGGTTGATCGGTTTCGGGGTCAAAATCGGTGATTCATGAAGGTGTGAGTTAGCCTGATTGCTTCATGAGATTGAAAAGATGGTCGGTTTCGTAATGTCGCATATCGAGCGATTTCGAAATTGTGACTGGGTCGCTGGCGGGTAGGAGCCAGGGGGTCGTCTCTGGCTCGCGTGTCCGGCCGTGAGGGAATCGATCGGATTTGAAGCGGGTCGCTTTGAATGGCATACGCCGAAGAAATGGGATGCGTGCTTCCGAGATCGATAAGCGTTTCAAGAATGCATCAGCAGGCGGGATGACACGCTCGAGCGCCGTTCTCTCTCGCGTTGGGGCGACGAGCCTCGGTAGATCTTGCCGCGTTGCGGCGGGTTGGGGTTTGCGGGGCTGGTATTGGCGGTTGGGAGCGGTGGTGTCGGTGGGTTTGGGAGTTTTCCTGGGTTGTGCTGGGGTATTGCGTGATTGCTACGCCATTGGGGACCCCGGTGGGCCGCGGTGGCCACGGTCCGGGTAGAACTGGTTACCGTAAGGGCTCGACGTGAGTGGGGGACGCGACGGGTCACGGCGCCAACGTGATCGGAGCGCGGATGCCGGCGGCACTCGTTGACGGAGTCGATATGGGTGGATCAGTCCCTCTGTGCCCCAAGGGTATTGAGGCGCTGTCTCTCGTTCGGTGTGGGGCTGGGTTTCTGCCGCGATCCTCTTCGAGGGCCTGACGTGGAGCGACTCCTCTTCGCCGTCACCGTCAGCCTCTCGGCCCTCGTCCACATCGGTCCATCTGTGCTTTCCCTGATCGCCGCCGGTTGGCTCGGTTTTCTCGCCGTCTCCCTGGGCGGCAGCGGATTCGACATCGTCTCGGTCTGCCTGCTCGGCTTCCTCGCCCTGGTCGCGCTCTTCGGCGGCCTGTACCTGCTGCGCCGCGGACTGCGCTCCCTGCGCGCCTCCCTCGCCACCCCGCCATCCCCCACGCATCCTGGAGACTGACGATGCCCTCCCCACTGCTGAAAGTCATCAACTTCTGTAGCGCCCCTACGATGTACGGCAAGAGCGGCCCCCGCGATCCCGAGGCGGTCGTGCACCAGATGCTCGACCGCGCCGCCCGGGACGGCCAAGGCGAGCGGCCCGACCCGGACAGCGAGATCATGCGCGACTTCGCCTTCCTGGTCGAGCAGTTCGCCGCCGCCGAGTCGCTTTCGCCCATCGGCTGGGCCTCGGTCCGCACCGACCTCCAGAACCGGCTTACCAACTGGGTCCGCGTCCAGCGCCTGCACGCCGAGCACCCCGAACTCGCCGCCGAGGACGTGTCGGACCCGGTGGTCGTCGTCGGCCTGCCCCGCACCGCGACCACCTTGGTGCACAACCTCTTGGCCGCCGCCGACGGCCACCGCGGCACGAAGCTCTGGGAGCTGCTGCATCCCGAGCTGCCCCTGCCGGAGGCCGAGTCCGAGCGGATCATCAACGGCGTCGAGCGCGGCCAGAAGGTCATCCGCCTGCTCATCCCCGAGATGGTCGACATCCACCCGCAGGCCGCCCGCAAGGCCGACGAGACCGCGTTCCTGTTCTTCCACGGGCCGCAGCACCAGGCCCGCGCGCTCATGCCCGAGTACAAGGCCTGGGAGAACGAACGCGACGCCAGCGGCGACTACACCTACCTCAAGCAGGTCCTCCAGGTCCTCCAACATGGACGGCCGCGCCGCCGCTGGGTGCTGAAGAACCCCATCCACCTCGCCCACCTGCCGGAGCTGCTCAAGGAGTTCCCGAAGGCCACTATCGTGTGGATGCACCGCGAGCCTGCCACCGTCATGGGCTCGATCTGCTCGCTGGTCGAGACCTCCCACCGCCTCCACCTGCGCAGCGTCGACCCCGACGCGATCGGGCGGATGTGCCTGGAGATGCTCCAGCGCCTGGTCGGCCGCGGCCGCGACGCCCGCACGCAGATCGCCCCGGGCCGCCTGGTCGACGTGCCCTACGACTGGCTCACCGCCACCCCGCACACGAGCGTCCCCGAGCTGTACAAGCTCATCGGTGCAAAGTGGACGGACCGCGACGCGGCCGGGCTCGACGCGATCCTCGCCCGCCCCTCGCGCGCCCGCAAGCACGACTACGCTGCCAGGCGCTACGGCCTCGACGAGATCGAGATCGACCAGGCCTTCGACAACTACGGTTCCATCGCACTGGCCACCGCGCCCCGGCGCAACTAGACCAGAAGGCCCCGCCCGCATTCGCGGGCGGGGCCTCACTTCATTCGCGGATGCCGATGGCGTCGTAGACGAGCCAGGAGCCTCCCGTGTTGGCGAGGGTGACGGTGTTCTCGCCCGCGGTCAGCTGATCGGCGGGGAGCACGACCTCGAACTGCGACGGCCGGATGCCGTCCGCCGCCGAGGAGCCGCTCTCCCAGCGGTAGCCGTCGCCGCCGCCTCGGGCCGTCTCGACGGTCGTCGGATCGTGGCCGTTGAGGGCGATCGCGATCGACGGCGGCGCGGACTGGTGGGTGTCGAGCAGCCAGGCGGTGAGGGTCAGCCCCTCGGCCGGCACCTCGTCCAGCGTGAACCGCAGGGTGAAGTCGCTCGACGCGCCCGAGGCCCACGAGTCGTTCGGCCCCGGATGGATGTAGCTCCAGTCCGCCGCGGGGTCGTCCTCACCGACGGTGAAGTCCACGCCTTCCGAGAACCGATCCGGGTAGTCGCCGTAGCTGCGCGGCGCCAGCGCGAACTCCGCGGCGTTCGTGTCGATCGCCCCCACGAGCGCGACCTCGGCGCCGACCGTCGCCTCGATCGCATGGGCGAGACCGCCGCCGTCCCAATCGACGCTCAAGTCGAGCTGCTCGGTGCCCGAAGCGCCGATCGGCGGCGTCACGGTGAAGTCGACGCCGAAGGTCTCGCCGGCGCCCAGTTCGATCTGCCGCGCCTCCGGTTCGACCACCCAGCCGTCGGGGACTCCCAGGCCGACCTCGGTGCTGTTGGCGCGGTCGGTGTCGTTGTTGCCCAAGGTGACCCGGATGTTCGCCGGCGTGTCCTCCAAGAGTGTGAACGCGTCGGGAGCCGACGCGAGCGACACCGCCGGGGCCACCTGCACGTACGCGATGGCATCGGACAGCGCCGTTCCCTGCGTCGTGCGTGCGTCGATCGCGAGCCGGTGGGTGCCTTCGGCGTCCTCCGCCGCCTGGATCGTGACCTCCGCGTCGGCCGTCTCACCTGGGGCCACCTCGACCGTGCCCGAATCCGGTGTCACCTGGAGCGCATCGAGTCCGGGCGCGTTCCACTCGATCGCCAGCGGCTCGTCGCCGCGGTTCTCGAACCGCAGTGCCGCCGTCGCGGCGCCTCCCGGATCGACGCGGGGGCTGTCGTCGACGAAGGTCGCCGCGGCCACCGCCGGCTCGGACTCGGACGGGGGCAGCACGTCCACGCCCCAGTCCTCATTGGGCTGTTCGCCCATCCACAGTTCGAGCGTGCCGCCGTCGGTCAACTGCTCATGGCGGAACCACGACGCGTCCCAGGCCTCGCCGTCGAGCTCGGCCCGCTGGATGTACATGGCCTCGTCCGAGTTGCCGTGGGTGACGATCCGGAACCGGTCGCCCTCGTAGTAGTCCGGGTGCAGCTCGATCGTGATCTCGTCGAACACCGGCGAGGTGAGGTCGTACACCGGCGACGAGTGCCCGCCGCCGGTCACCTCGAACAGCCCCATGGACATCAGCGCGCTCATCGCGCCCATCTGGCCCTGGTCCTCGTCGTGGTGGCCGTAGCCGTCGTCGGTCGCGATCGAGCCGTACGTCTTCTCGTTGACCTGCCGCATCCAGTACTGGGTCAGCCAGGGCTTGCCGACGTAGTTGAACAGGTGCGCCATCTCCAGGCCCGGCTGGTTGCCGTAGCTGACGTACCCGCCGTCGTACTCGGCGATGAAGTTCTCGTCCTCGGCCTGCTCGAACGCGTAATTGAGCTTGTCGGCGTACGCCTGCGTACCCCCGAGCTCGTTGGCCAGGCCCATCACGTCGTGCACGGTGAACCAGGTCGACTGCCAGGAGGAGGCCTGGACGAAGCCGCTCATGGAGAGCGGGTCGAACGGGTCCTTCCATTTGCCGTCCGCGTCGCGGGGGCGGCTGAAGCCCGTGTCGTGGTCGAACACGTTGCGCCAGTTGCCCGACCGCTCCATCAGGTAGTCGTGCACGTCGGTGTCGTCCCACACCTCGAACTCGTTGAGCCCGACGTCGGTGCCGCTGCCGCCGGTCACCTCGAAGCGCACCCACTCGACCTCCTTGGGCCGGAACTCGATCACGCGCTCGCCGCCGTCGGCGGGGATCCGCGCGACCGGCCTGCGGGTCCCGTCGCTGAAGACGAGCATCCCCCTGCCCGCGTTGGAATCCGCGCTCGCGCGGTCGCTCAGCACGACCTTGTCGATCGTGCGCGGCTCGTCCCAGGACAGTTGAATCCACGGGTCCGTCTCGCCCGCCGACCGCCAGTCGGTCGCACCGGGGGCCCGGCTCGGGCGCCCGTCGACGGCCCGCTCGCCTGCCGATGCCGTGTCGTCGAGCTGGCTGGAGACCGTGACCTCGGCGAACTGCGCGGCGTTGACGCCGGTCGCGTCGAGTTCACCAGCGAGCTGCGCCAGTGTCCAGTCCTGGTAGGCGTATTCGAGGGTCTGGCCCGCGGCGTTCGGCGCGTAGCCGAGGTCGAGGTACTCGCGGGCGCCGCCGTTGCCCCAGGTGCCGTACGCCTGCGAGCCCTTGTCGAACAGCCCGCCGAGCGACTGCGCGTCCAGCATGGCCTCGAAGGCCAGATCGACGTCGAAGTCGCGGATGCCCTTGTTGTAGGCGCCGGCGATGAACGAGGTCACCGGCGCGCCGGTCATGATCAGGGAGTCGTCCCCGGCGACGGGCCCGCGGGGGAGCAGCCCGCCGTCCTCGTACATCTGCAACTGCGAGCGCACCAGGCTGGAGTAGACCTCCGGGTAGGCCAGGCCGAGCACCGTGTTCAGGTTCCACTGGGTGAGCCACAGCGCGTCGTAGTTGTACATCGCGAACTCCGGGCGGCCCTGGTCGTCGAGCGGGATCTGCCCGATCCGCTCGGCGCCCCAGGTGGCGTCCAGGTACTTGCCGTCGGCATCGCTGACGGCGCTGCGTCCGCACAGGACGTGGAACAGGTCGGTGTAGAACTTCACCTGCTGGCGCTCGCTGCCGCCTTGCACGTCGATCCTGCCGAGCATCTCGTTCCACACCTGCTGCGAGGCCGCTTTGGTCGCGTCGAAGTCCCAGCCGGGCAGTTCGGCCTGGACGTTCCGGCGCGCGCCGTCGACGCCGGTGAGCGACAGGCCGACCTTCATCTGGATCTGCTCGCCCTCGGCGAGGTCGTCGTAGCGGACGTACACGCCCATGTCCTCGCCCGAGACCTCTTCGACCGCGGCGCCGCCGTCCACCAGCGACCCTTCGGACCAGCCGTGCAGGGAGTCGAAGGGCCGGTCGAAGTCGACGGTGAAGTACAGCTTCGTGGAGGGGTGGATCGACCGGTCGCCGTGCTGGACGACGTAGCCCTCGATCCCGCTGTCGCCGACCTTGGTGACGTGGGCGTTCTCCATGACCGCCTCACCGAGCTGCCCGGCGAGGTTGACGATGATCTCGCTCGGGCCCGCCTCGTCGTAGGTGTAGCGGTGCAGGCCGACCCGCTCGGTGGCGGTGAGCTCGGCGGTGATGCCGTACCGGTCCAGTTCGAGCCGGTGGTAGCCGGGTTGGGCGATCTCGCCGTCGGTGTGGTCGACGTGCGACTGCCAGCCGGTGTCGCCCTCCAGCTTCGGGACGTCGGTCCCGGTCGTGGGCATCACCTGGACGCCGGAGATCTGCCAGTCGTGGATGTGGCTGAAGCCTTTGACGTCGTTCTCGCTCCAGTGGTAGCCGGTGCCGCGCGGGTGGTGCGTGCTCGTGTCGGGGCGGAGCTTGACGAACCCGAACGGCTGGCTGGCCGACTGGAAGAAGAAGAACCTGCTGAGGTCCGATTCGACCCAGGGGTTTACCAGGTCGACGTAGTCGCGCGGGGGCGGTTCGGCCGCGGCCGGGCGCGATCCGTCCGCGACGAACGCGAACGAGATCAGGCCGGCGAGCGCCAGGCCGATCGACAGTCGTTGGAGGACGCCGACAGGCGGCCCCGTTTCTCTTCGCATGGCTCGAGCCTTCCGTCTCGTCGGCGAGCGGGGGTGCGTCGCCTACGGTTGGTATCGATACCATATCGAGCCGGCCCCGTAAAGGGACCGACGATGGCCGCCGAGCGAATTCAGTGTGACGATGGAGCGGCGCCGACCGAACCCGATGCGGTATCGTCCCAGTTCAAACGTGCATGGTCGGGGGCTCAGCCGTTGCCCGGGCGCGTTCGGAGGCGCCGCGATCCGGAGTCCGCGATTTTCCGGAATCGATGTACTGGCGGGGTCCGAGGGGGAACTGGTATCGTCATCAACGCAAAGTTGATAACGATACCAATCGTTCACGGGACGGTCGGCATCCGAATCCCCCCAGCCCCTCAGATCAAGGAGGATCACACATGTACCGCAGGTATGGCGTCAAACGCCGTTCACTTGTCACGGCGGTCGCCGCCGGCACCCCCGCCGCCATCGTGCTCGCGAGCTGCTCGCAGGGCTCGTCCTCGGGCGGCCAGGACGCGGGCGTCGTGACGCTCAACGGCGACCGGGCGGACTTCACCGACGCGTACGAGCTGGCGGGCGCCGAGCTCGAGAAGATCACCGGGTACGCCATCGAGCCGCGCAACGTCCCCTCTACCGAGAACTACCAGCAGGTCGTCCGCTCCTCGCTCCAGACCAGCAGCACCACCGACCTGGTGAAGTGGTGGAACGGCTACCGGCTCCAGGACCTGGCCCGCTCGGGCGGCCTGGCCGACCTCTCCGGCCAGTGGGACTCGGCCGCCGAGAAGGGCTGGGTGAACCCCGAGACCCGCGACAGCTTCAGCTACGACGGCAAGGTCTACGGCATCCCCATGTACAAGAGCTACTGGGTGATCTTCTACAACCGGCTCGTCTTCGACGAGGTCGGCATCGCGGCGCCGACGACCTGGGACGAGTTCGAGGACAACAACGCCAAGCTCCGGGACGCGGGGGTCACGCCCCTGTTCGCCACCCAGGAGGCCGGCTGGACCTCCTCCATCTGGTTCGCCGAGATCCTCTCGAAGCTCGACCCGCAGTTCTACACCGACCTGACCGCCGGCGAGGCGAAGTACACCGACGCGACCGCCCAGGAGGCCATGCGGATCTGGGCCGGCATGTACGCCGAGGGCTACTTCACCGCCGCCGACGTCGCCTGGGACTCCGAGCCCTCGCTCCTGGCGAGCGGCGAGGTCGCGCAGGTGCCGATGGGCACCTGGCGCAACGGTACCTTCGCCGAGGCCGGCCTGGGCGAGGGCGAGTACTCGGCGTTCCTGCTGCCCCCGTTCGACCCGGCCACCGCGCCGTCGGTGATCGTCGAGTCCGGCAGCATCTCGGTCGCCGAGAAGGCCCCCAACAAGGAGGCCGCGCTGGAGACGATGGCGAACTGGCTCGACCCGGCCGTGCAGCGGCCCTGGGTCGAGAACATCAAGGACACCTCCGCGAACCCGCAGGTCACCACCGACGACCCGGTCCTGGAGACCGTGCTCGAAGCGGTGAGCGAGCAGGAGCCGACCGAGCTGGTCCGCTACTGGGAGGCCAGCCCGCCCGCGCTCATCGAAGGCGGCGTGCAGCACCTCGGCGCCTTCATGGCCGACCCCACCGAGTCAAACATCATGCCCACGCTGGAGAACCTGCAATCGCTCGCCGACGACGAGTGGGCGCGGTGGGACGCGGGTTCGTAGCGATGACGCTGCTCGAAAAGCCGCGGGCGGAGGCGGGGGAGGACCGCCCCCGCCCCCGCCCGGGGCTCCCGCTGTCGACGAGGGACCGCCTCTCGGCCATACCGTTCCTGATCGGGGCGGTGGCGCTGGTCGGGGCCCTGCTGCTCGTCCCGTTCATCGCGACCGTCTACCAGAGCCTGACCCGCGACAACGGGTTCACCTCGACCTTCATCGGGTTCGAGAACTACCTGAACCTGCTGGAGAACCCGACCTTCGGCCGGTCCGTGCTCAACACCCTCATGTGGACGGTCGGCACCCTGATCCTCCCGGTGGGCGTCGGGCTGCTCATCGCCGTGCTCACCAACTCGGTGCCCGGCGGACGCTGGCTCAAGTACGTGTTCGTCCTGCCGTACGCCCTCTCCGGCACCGCCACCGCCGTCATCTGGGGATTCATCCTCCGCTCCGACGGCGCGCTCAACCAGGCGATCGAGTTCTTCGGCGGCGAGGCCTCCACCAGCGGCTGGCTGCTGTCGTGGCCCACCAACACGATCGTGATGATCGTCGCCAGCACCTGGCAGGCCACCGGCGTCACCGTCATCCTCTTCATGATCGGCCTCCAGGCGATCCCCAAGGAGGTCGTGCAGGCCGGCGAACTCGACGGCGCCTCCGGCCCGAGGCTGTTCTGGCACATCATCCTCCCGCAGCTGCGCCCGGTCACGGTCGTCGTCATCGGCATGTCGATCGCCAACAGCCTGCGGGTGTTCGACCTGATCTGGCTGCTCACCAAGGGCGGTCCCGGGGCCTCCTCGGAGACGCTCGCGGTCACCATGTACCGCCAGACCTTCATCCTCAGCGACTACGGGACGGGGGCCGCGGTGGCGGTCGTCCTCTCCGTCATCATCGTCGGAGCCTCGTGGTTCTACCTGCGGCACCAGCTGAAGCGAGGCTGACCCATGACACTCCGGATCATTCGCAACGTCCTGTTCTACGCGCTCGCGGTCGTGTGGGCGCTCCCGCTGTACCTGCTCGTCGTCAACGCGCTCACGCACGCGGCGAACTACGGCGGCGCCCCCTCGTGGGTCCCGAAGGGGTTCGGCTTCTTCGACAACCTCGCGACCGCCTGGGCCGAGTCCCAACTCGGCTACGGGATGCTCAACAGCCTGCTGTACTCCTCGGCCTCGGCGGGCATCGCGGTGCTCGCCGCGGGCATGGCCGGCTTCGCCGTCGTGGTGATGCCGACCAAGCGCCCGACCCTGTGGTTCTGGCTGATCTACCTGGGGACGCTCCTGCCCCTCCAGATCTTCCTGGCGCCGCTGTTCAGCAGCTACGTCTCGACCGGCATGTACGACACGAACCTCGGCATGATCCTCATCTACTCGGCGATCTGCGTCCCGTTCGCGTTCTTCATCGTCCGCAACTACCTCACCACGATCCCGCCCGAGATCCCCGAGGCGGCCAAGCTCGACGGCGCGGGATGGGCGCGGATGTTCCGCTCGATCCACCTCCCGCTGATCCGCTCGTCGCTGTTCGCGGCCTTCATCTTCCAGTTCACCTGGGTGTGGAACGACCTCCTGTTCGGCATCACCTTGACGACCAGCCCCGACCGGCGGCCGGTCATGGCGGCCCTGGCCGAGATCGACGGCGGCTTCTCCAGCTTCGGTCCGCCGGTCGTGCTCGCGGCCGCGATCGTGGCCTCGCTGCCGACGATCGTGCTGTTCCTGACCTGCCAGCGGTTCTTCGTGTCGAGTCTGCGGGCCGCCCGATGAGGCGTCCGGCAGGCGGCGGCATTCGCACGGGAGAGCGGAAGGGTTGAGCGATTTCATGGGAGCCATGGACAATGGTGAGATGTCGAACCCGAGATCGGTGCAGCGCGCGACCGCGCCGACCATTCACGACGTCGCGGCCGCGGCCGGCGTTTCGCCGATGACCGTCTCGCGGGTCCTCGGCGGCGGCAAGAACGTCCGGCCCGAGAAGATCCGGGCCGTACTGGACGCGGTCGCCGCGCTGGGCTACCGCAAGAACGAGAACGCCCGCAGCATCAGGCCCGGGCAGCGGACCGGCCTCATCGGCGTGATCATCACCAACGTGGCCAACCCCTACTACGCGCAACTGCAACTCGGGGCCGAAGAGGTGCTCGCCGGCGGCGGCTTCCGGATGCTCGTGGGCAACAGCGGCGAGGACGCCGACCGCGAGCGGGTGCTCGTCCACGACTTCGTGGGGCGCCAGGTCGACGGCCTGATCGTCGTCCCCTCCGGAACGGTCTCGGACCACCTGGAGACCGAGCGGGTCGGCGGCGTCCCGCTCGTGCTCGCCTCCCGCCGGATCGAGGGCCTGGCGACCGACACGGTGCTCATCGACGACGTCGCGGGCGCCTTCGAGGGCACCCGGCGACTCCTCGCCGAGGGCCACACGAGGATCGCGTACGTCGGCAACATCAAGTCCATCTTCACCAGTCGCCGCCGCCTGGACGGGTTCACGCGCGCGCACCTCACCGCGGGGCTCCCGGTCGATCCGGCGCTCGTCCGCGTCGGGCAGAACGACCCCGACGCCGCGCGCCGGGCGATGCTCGAACTGCTCGAGGTCCCCGATCCGCCCACCGCCGTGTTCAGCGAGAACAACCGGAACACCGTCGGCGTGGTCCGCGCGCTCACCGAGAAGCGCGTCCCGGCCGACCGCATGCGCCTGATGGGCTTCGACGACTTCGAGCTGTCGGACATGATCCCCTTCCCGCTCACGGTGATCGACCACGACGCGCGCGAACTCGGGCGCACCGCCGCCCAGATGGTCGTCGCGCGGCTGAACGGCGTCGCCGACGGATTGGCGCCCCAGCAGGTCCAACTCCCCACCACGCTGGCCGACTAGACCGCGCGCCGAATCGGTTCGAGGCTCCACGGGACCGCGGAACGTACCATTGATATCGATACCAAGAAAGTGAGTCGCAGTGACCGTCCATGACAGCGGATTCGTCTCCGCCTACGACAAGGCGCCGGCCGTCTCCCTTCCGGCGCAGCACGCCATCGTCCGCGACGCGGCGGTCTGGGAACGGATCCGCACCGCCGCGACCGACCGCGCCGACCGGCCCGCCATCGCGATCGACGCCTACCCCGGCACCGACCTCGACGCGCTCCGGGCCCAGCTGAGCGGCCACTTCGAGGGCTTCGACATCATCGACGTCGAGACGGCCGCGCGACCCACCGCCGAACTCGACCAGTGGATGAGCGACAACCTCACCGACGACCGCGTCCTCGGCGTCATGTCCCAGGCCGTCATCGACGCCGTCTACGACCCCGAGGCCGTCGAGGCCCTGCGCCGCCGCGTGGCCGCCCGCGAGAGCGGCGTCGTGCTCGTCGGCTGGGGCGCGGCCCACGTCGCCCCGGACGCCGACGTGCTCGTCCTCGGCGAACTCGCGCGCTGGGAGATCCAGACCCGCTACCGCGCCGGGATGCCCAACTGGCACGCCGCGAACCCCGACGAGGACGTCCTGCGCAAGATCAAGCGCGGCTACTTCGTCGAGTGGCGCATCGCCGACCGCCACAAGCGCCCCCTGTTCGACGCGGCCGACTTCGTCCTCGACCTCAACGACCCCGACCGCGCCGCGATGCTCACCGGCGACGGCTTCCGGGCGGGCCTGGCCGCGGCCGTCGCCCGGCCCTTCCGCGTCGTCCCCTACTTCGACCCCGGCGTGTGGGGCGGCCAGTGGATGCGGAAGGTCTGCGGGCTCGACGCCGAGCCGGTGAACTACGCCTGGGCCTTCGACTGCGTGCCCGAGGAGAACAGCCTGCTGCTCACCGACGGCGCGAGCACCTTCCAGATCCCCTCCATCGACGTGGTCTTCGCGCACCCGCGCGAGCTGCTCGGCGACCGCACGCACGCGCGGTTCGGCGCGGAGTTCCCGATCCGGTTCGACTTCCTCGACACCATGGAGGGCGGGAACCTCTCGCTCCAGGTCCACCCGATGACCGACTACATCCGCAACACCTTCGGCATGGCCTACACCCAGGACGAGAGCTACTACCTCCTCGACGCCGAGGACGACGCCCTCGTCTACCTCGGTCTGAAGACCGGCATCGACGCCGAGCGGATGGCGCGCGACCTGGCCGCCGCCGAAGCGGGGGAGATCTCCTTCCCGGCCGAGAAGTACGTCAACACCTTCCCCGCGCGCAAACACGACCACTTCGCGATCCCGGCCGGCACCATCCACTGCTCGGGCGCGAACTCGATGGTCCTGGAGATCTCCGCGACCCCGTACCTCTTCACCTTCAAGATGTGGGACTGGGACCGGCTCGGCCTCGACGGCCGCCCCCGCCCCATCCACCTCGACCACGCCATGAAGAACGTCCAATGGGACCGCGACACCGAGTGGACCACCGCGAACCTGGTCGACCGGGTCGAGCCGGTCGGCGAAGGCGAGGGGTGGACCGAGGAGCGCACCGGCCTGCACGAGCTGGAGTTCATCGAGACCCGCCGCCACTGGTTCACCGGCACCGCCCCCCACGACACGAACGGCACGGTCAACGTGCTCAACCTCGTCGAAGGAGACGAGGCGATCGTCGAGTCGCCCGAGGGCGCGTTCGAGCCGTTCGTCGTCCACTACGCCGAGACGTTCATCGTCCCCGCGGCGGTCGGCCGCTACACGATCCGCCCGCACGGCCGCGGCGAAGGCCAGCGCCTGGCGACGGTGAAGGCGTACGTGCGGGGGACGGAGCGGACCGATGCCTGAGCCGGGCCTCGCGGACGGGCCGCCGGGCGGGCCGTCGTGGCTGAGCGGCCCCGACCACCACGAGTGGCTCGCGGCCGAGGAACGACGGCTCGTCGGCTTCTACGAGGCGCACGCGCTCGACGACCGGATCGGCTACGCGCCCTTGGACGCCGAAGGGAACCCCGAGACCGGCGCCGACCGCGAACTGTGGCTGACCTGCCGGATGATCCACTGCTTCGCGCTTGAACACCTCCGCGGCCGACCCGGCGCGGCGGCCGTCGCCGCCCACGGCCTGCGGGCCCTGAACGAGTGGTTCGCCGACGGCGAGCACGGCGGCTGGTTCGCCGCGGTCGCCCCCGACGGCACCGCCGCCGACACGACGAAGAGCGCGTACGGGCACGCCTTCGTGATCCTCGCCGGGGCCTCGGCGGCGCAGGCCGGCCTCCCCGGCGGCGCCGCGCTGCTCGCCGAGGCCCTCCGGGTCGTCGACGAGCGATTCTGGCGTCCCGACGAGGCGGCCGTGGTCGACGCCTGCACCCGCGAGTGGGCCGTGACCGAACCCGACTACCGCGGCCAGAACGCGAACATGCACCTCGCGGAGGCGTACATGGCCGCGTCCGAGGCGCTCGCGGACGACCGGCACGCGGTGCGCGCGATGCGCATCGCGGAGCGGATCATCGACCGCGCCGCCCGCGAGCGGCACTGGCGCGTCCCCGAGCACTTCGACGCGACCTGGACGGTCGTGCCCGACTACAACGCCGACGCGCCCGCCGATCGGTTCCGCCCCTTCGGCAGTCTCGTCGGGCACTGGTTCGAGTGGAGCCGCCTGCTCCTCCAGCTCGACGCGCTGCTGCCCGGACGTGCGCCCTGGGCGGTCGAGGCCGCGCGCGAGCTGTTCGCGGCGGCCGTCGCCGACGGCTGGGACCGCGACCGGGGCGGCCTCGGGTACAGCGTCGACTTCGAGGGCCGCCCGGTCGATCCGACCCGGATGCACTGGGTGCTCGCCGAGGCGATCGGCGCCGCGGCCGGCCTCGCCGCCGCGACCGGCGAGGCCGGGTACGAACGCTGGTACCGGGCCTTCTGGGACTGCGTCGCCACCCGCCACCTCGACCGGCGCGGGGGCGGCTGGTGGCACGAGCTCGACGCGGACGGCGCGCCAAAGGGGGACACTTGGGCGGGCAAGCCCGATCTGTACCACGCGCTGCAAGCGACGCTCTACGCCCGTTCGCGGCCCGGCGCGGGTCTGGTCGCGGCGGCCCGGGAAGGGAGGCGGCCGTGAGCGCGCAGCCGCTGCTGGAGATCGGCGGGACCCATGTCACCGCCGCCCTGGTCGACCCGTCCGACTGGACGGTGATCGAGGAGTCCCGGTTCGGCGTGGACGCCGCCGCGGCGGCGGGCGACCTGCTCGACGCCTTCGCGGCCGCCGCGCGCGCCGTGGGGCCCGGCACCACCCGGCGCTGGGGCATCGCGATCCCCGGCCCGTTCGACTACGCCCACGGCGTCGGCGACTTCACGGGGGTCGACAAGTTCGCCGCGCTGCGGGGCGTGGACGTCGCCGACGGGCTGCGCAGGCGCTTGGAGGACCGCGCGAGCGAGTTCGTGTTCGTCAACGACGCCGACGCGTTCGCGATGGGCGAGTGGGTCGCCTTGGACGCCCATGTCCAGCGGGCGGTCTTCCTCACCCTCGGCACCGGCGTCGGGTCGAGCTTCCTGTCCGCGGGGACGCCGGTGGCCGAGGCCCCCGGGATCCCGGTGAACGGCGAGGTCCACCGTCTGCACTGGCAGGGCCGCCCGATCGAGGAGACCGTCTCGCGCCGGGCCCTCATCCGCGCCTACGCCGAGCAGACCGGCCGCTCCCTGGACGTGCACGAGATCGCCCGCGAGGCGAAGCGGGGTGACGAGGCCGCCCGGTCGGTCTTCTACCGGCGCCTGTACGCCCTCGGCGCGTGCATCGCCCCTGCCGTGGAGGCCTTCGATCCGCAGGCGGTCGTCGTCGGCGGCTCCATCGCCGGCTCCTGGGACCTGGTTCGCGGCCCGCTCACCGAGGGTCTGACCGAGGCGAGCCCGATCAGCGGGACCCGGGCCCGCGTGCAGCGGGCCCGCTCGGCGGGCGTGGCCCCGCTGATCGGGACCGCACGCGCCGCCGCACTCCTGCGGCCGGCCGTCGCGCCGGTGCCCTGACGGGCGGTTGTCACGTCTCGTGCCGGGCCCGATCCGCCGGGCCCGGCACGATGATTTATTGAATCGTTACAGAGCCCCGCCGGGGCCTCACTTGATGCCCGTGGTGGTGATGCCCTTGATCAGGAACCGCTGTCCGAAGAGGAACACCAGGAACATCGGCAGCAGCGAGACCACGCTCATGGCGAACATCGAACCGTAGTCCGAACTCGACTGTGCATCGAGGAACCCCTTGAGCGCCAGCGATACCGGCCAGGACTCGGGCAGCCGCAGGTACACGAGCGGTCCGAAGAAGTCGCCCCAGGTCCAGATGAACGTGAAGATCGCGGTGGTCGCCAGGGCCGGTGTGATGAGCGGGAACGTGATGTTCAGGTAGCACCGGAAGTGGCCCGCGCCGTCGATGCGGGCCGCCTCGAATATCTCCTTCGGCAGGCCCCGGATGAACTGGACCATCAAGAAGACGAAGAACGCCTCGGTCGCGAGGAACTTCGGGGCGATGAGCGGCAGGAACGTGTTCAGCCAGCCAAGTTCCTTGAAGATCACGAACTGCGGGACCATGAGCACCTGGAACGGCAGCATGATCGAGCCGAGCATGATCGCGAAGGCCAGGTTCCTGCCGCGGAACTTCAAGCGCGCGAAGGCGTACGCGGCCATCGAGCACGAGACGAGGTTCCCCAGGATCGCCCCGAACGCGATGATCGAGGAGTTCACTATGTACACGCCGAACGGGGACTGGAGGTCGTTCCAGCCGTTGACGTAGTTCTCGGGCGTGAGGTCGGTGGTGAAGATGCTCAGGTCGCGGAAGATGTCCGCGTTCGGCTTGAAGCTCGACACCAGCAGCCACACGAGCGGGTAGATCATGACCGCCGAGAGCACGATGAGCATGGTGTGCTTGGCGATCGATCGCGTCAGCCGCGCCCAGGGGGCGGGGGTGCGGACCGGGCGGGGGCGGGTTTCGGTCTCAGTCGTCATAGAACACCCAGTACTTCGAGAGCCAGAAGTTGAACGCGGTGAAGGCCGCGACCACGAGCACGAGGAACCAGGCCATCGCGGAGGCGTAGCCCATGTCGAGCTCGTTGAACGCTTCCTTGTAGAGCAGGAGCGTGTAGAACATCGTCGAGTCGCCCGGTCCGCCGGTGCCGCCGGAGACCACATAGGCCTGTGTGAACGCCTGGAACGCGAAGATGATCTGGAGGACGAGGTTGAAGAAGACGATCGGGGTGAGCAGCGGCAGCGTGATGGCGAAGAACTGCCGCGACCTGCCCGCACCGTCGATCGAGGCCGCCTCGTAGAACATCTCCGGGATCTGGCGCAACCCGGCCAGGAAGATCACCATGGGCGAGCCGAACGTCCATACATTGAGGACGATGAGAGTGCCGAGCGCGTAGTCGGGGTGGCCGATCCAGCCCGGCCCGTCCACGCCGAACCAGGCGAGGAACCCGTTGACCAGGCCCTCCTTGCCGAACACCTGGCGCCACAGGATCGCGATCGCGACCGACCCGCCCAAGAGGCTCGGCAGGTAGAAGATCGAGCGGTACAGCGACAGGCCGCGCATCCCCTTGTCCAGCAGCATGGCCAGTGCCAGCGCGAGGGCGAGTTGGATCGGGACTCCGACGAGCACATAGGTCACCGTGACGCGGAAGGAGTTCCAGAACCGCGCGTCGCCGAACATCGCGGTGAAGTTGTCGAGTCCGGTCCATTGGGGTGGTTGCAGGAGATTGTAGTCGGTGAAGGACAGGTAGAGCGAAGCGATCATCGGGCCGATGGTGAGCCCGGCGAGGCCGACGAACCAGGGGAGCAGGAACAGCAGCGCCGTCTTGTTGTCCGGGTATCGCTCCTTTCCACGGGATTGCTTTCGGTCCTTGCCTTTCGCGAGTTTGCGCAGCTCGCCGAGACTGCTCATGCGACCTCCTCGGCGTCGTTGGGTCCATAAGGGAGAAAGAGATTTCGTGACAGGGAAGATTATGACCCCCGTCGAGGGAATCGTCAATCGACCCACGTCAATCTCTTTAGGGTGATTCAGGCACAGTGATCAACTTCTACCACTCCTGCCCGTCTAGGTCAATGCATTGACATGGAACGATTCAAATGCTAACTTCTCGCGCAAGCGGTCCCAGTCCCCGGCAGACCCGGCCGCGCCCTCACACCCACCCCTGGCGGCATTCATCCCGTTGGGGGCCAATCAGTATGGCGGCTCGCCGCCACGATTTTCGAAACGAGGGGCAATGATGCGCACAAGACGTTCGCGCGCGGTCGTCGGGACGGTCGCCGCGGCGACCCTGGTCCTCTCCGGCTGCTTCGGCTCGAGCGGCGGAGGCGGCGGGGAGTACGACCCCGACGAGGAGATCGAACTCGAGATCTCCTGGTGGGGCGACGACGACCGCGCCCGACTCTTCGCCGAGGTCATCGACCTGTTCGAGGACGAATACCCCAACATCACCGTCGTCGAGACGCCCGTGGGCGCCCCCGACGACCTGTTCAACCGCCTCGCCACCGACTTCGCCGGCGGCGGCGACACCGCCCCCGACGTCTTCGCGCTCGGCGGCGCCAAGCCCCAGGAGTACGGCGAACTCGGCGCACTCCTCGACCTGTCCACCGTGTCCGACCAGCTCGACACCTCGAAGTACCCCGAGTTCTCGCTCACCAGCGCCCTCGTGGACGACACCCTCTACGGCCTGCCCACCGGCGGCAACGCGACCGCCGCGTTCATCAACGTCGGCCTCTTCGAGGAGGCCGGAGTGACCGTCCCCGAGGCGGGCTGGACCTGGGACGAGCTGGTGGAGGCCGCCGCCACCATCGGCAACGCCGGGCTCACCAACGCCGAAGGCAACGCCGTCTACGGCCTCGACCTGCGCATCCAGGACATCCTGGGCACCTACGCCGCGCAGCTGAGCGACGTGGGCATGTACGACTGGGACGGCACCCTCGGCGTCGACGCCGCGCAGATCGCGACCTGGTACGAACTCGAGGCCAGGCTCCTCGAAGAGGGCGCCCTGCCCGACCCGTCGATCGTGACCGCCAACTGGCAGCTCCCGCCCGACCAGCAGCCCTTCACCCTCGGGCAGGCCGCGATCACCTTCGGCTACACCAACCTCATGTCCGCCTACAGCGCCGCCGGCGACGTGCAGATGCTGCTGCCGCCGACCGACACGGAACTCTCGGGCATCGCCCTGCTGCCCTCGGCGTTCTGGTCGATCAACGCGGCCAGCGAGCACCCGCAGGCCGCGGCCATGCTCCTCGACTGGTTCCTGCACGAGCCCAAGGCCGCCGAGCTCATCCTCGACACCCGCGGCGTCCCCTTCAACCCCGACACGCTCGCGGTCGTCTCCCCGCTCCTGGAGGGACCGGCCCAGACCGCCGCCGAGTACGTCGGCGTCATCTTCGAAGAGGGCGTCGTCGCCCCGCCCCAGCCCGCGGGCGGCGCGATCATGAACGAGCTCTCGCAGCGCATGGAGACCGAGGTGCTCTTCGGCCGGATGACCCCGGACGAGGCCGCCGCGCAATGGGTCGACGAACTCGCCGCCGCGCTCGAGTGATCCCCGACTGAACCCCTGAAGGAGGCGGGACGCGACCCGTCCCGCCTCCTCTTCCCAACCGCCACAGGAGGCATCGGTTGCAGCCGATCGAGGAGGCGCTCGCGCGCCTGCGCGCGGGCGACGCGTCCGAACGCGCCCGGATCACCGGCACGGGACTGGCGTCCGGCCTCGCCGAGGCCGGGGTCGGCTTCGCCGCGGTCGGCGGCCCGGTCGAGGAGCGCTGGCACCAGGCGCTTTCGGAACTCGCCCAATGCATCCGCCCGCTCGGCGGCAGCGCGCCGGTCCTCGACGAGGGCGGCGTCTACGCGGGCGCGTGGATCGAGAGCACCGGCACGATCAACGCCGAGGTGCTCGCGCGCTTCGCGCCGGAGATCGCCCGCGACACCCACCTGCTGTTCGCCGCGCACCAGCGCGAGGACGGCATGATCCCGTACAAGGTCACCGACGCCGGGCCGGGCTTCAGCCAGATCCAGATCGTGACGCCCCTGGCGCGCACCGTCTGGGACCACTACCGCCTCACCGGCCGCGACAAGTCCTTTCTGGACACGATGTTCCGGGTGATGGGCCGGTTCGACCGGTGGCTCGCCCGCTACCGCGACACCCGCGGCACCGGCGGCGTGGAGGCGTTCTGCACCTTCGACACCGGCCACGACCTCTCCCCGCGGTTCTGGTTCGCGCCCGACCGCGCCTTCCGCGGCGACGCCCGCCACTGCGACCCCGACTCGCCGATCCTGCCCTACGTCGCACCGGACCTCACCGCGAACGCGGCCTGCCAGCGCGCCTACCTCGGGCTCATCGCCGAGGAGCTCGGTGAGGACGGCGGCCCGTGGCGGCGGGAGGCGGACGCCGCGGCGGCGGCGCTCGCCGCCCAGTGCTTCGACCCGGGCGACGGGATGTACTACGACCGCGACCGCGCTGGCGAGCTGGTGCGGGTCCAGTCGGACGTGCTGCTGCGGGTCCTCGCCTGCGAGATCGGCGACGGCGCGTTCTTCGAGCGCGCGCTTCGCGACTACCTGATGAACACCTGCAAGTTCTTGTCCCACTACGGTTTCACCTCGCTGGCGCTGGACGATCCGCGGTTCGACGCCGACGCCTCGCGCAACTCCTGGGGCGGGCCGGTCAACTTCCTGACGCTGCTGCGGGCCCCGCGGGCCTTCGAGCACCACGGCCACGGCGCCGAACTCGCGGTGGCGACGGCCCCGGTCCTGGCCGCGACGGCGGTCGCCGACCGCTTCCCGCAGTGCCTGGACCCGTGGTCGGGCGCGGCCGGTTTCACCTCGGTGTACTCGCCGTCGATCCTGTGGTTCCTCGACGCGGTGGAGCGCTCGTGCGGGATCCTGCCGCGACCGGACGGCGAAGTGCACTTCACGGGCCTGGCGCCCACGCGCCTCGATCATGGAGCGGCGGCTGAGGCGACCGCGTATGCGCGCCGGATCGGCGGCGCGCGTTGGGAACTGGCGGCGGACGATGAGCGGGTCGAGGTGCATCGGGAAGGCGCGCTGCGATTCGCGTTCCCGCGCGGCTGGCGGGTGGTGACGGATGAAGCGGGGGAGCTGCGGGCGGTGGTGGGCATGAGCCCGGCGACGGTGAAGGGCGACCTCGAAATTCACGGCGGCGAAGTCCACGGCGGCGAGGCCGGGGACGCGGCACCGATGGTGCGCGTGCCGTTGTCGGTGGAGGCGAACGAGAGAGTCGAGTTCGGCCCGGAAGGCGACATCACAGCCCGAACATCGGTCCCGTTCGTGCCTCCGCGCGCGGGCCGAGCGGGATAGGCGACCACCGGCTGGCCCGAGCGTTGATGAGCGACACTCGGGTTCGCCATCGCCCCCGAAGCAATGGTTGCGCGGGGGTGTGACTACGCCTTGCGGGTGAGCTGCGAGTGGCCGGGGCTCTGCCATCCCTATCCCCCACCCTCCCGAGAGGGGAAGGAAGTCTCGGCCGATCGTTGCTCGCGGGTCTGACAAGAAACGGGTCGAAACAGCCCGGCACGGCGGAGGTTCACCGGATCGAGGGAGTGAACGCGCGGGGTGCTCGCTTGCGGGGAGCGGGGTGTCGGCTGACGGCGCTCGTTTGCGGCCGCCCGGTCGTCGATCAGCGCAGGGCGAGTCCCTCTTCGCCCTCCTCGACCTCGATGAACCGGGCCCGCTCGTCCGGGGTGCGGTTGGGGTGGTGCAGCGCCAGCCGCAGGCCCCCGTCGGGCCCGGTGAAGACCATCCCGTGCCCGCCGTCGGTGGGCCACAACGCCTTCGGCGCCTGCGTCCACGGCCCGGCGACGCTCCCGGACTCAGACGTCGCCACGCCCAGCGCGTAGCCCTCCTCGCCCATGCTCGACCACAGCATGAGCAGCCGCCCGTCCCCGGTGCGGTGCAGGTACGGCCCGTCGGTGACGTGCGCGATCATCTCGGGCCGGTGGATCGGCCGCGCCCACGGCGCCTGCGAGGCGGTGAACAGCAGCCGCGGTTCGCCTTCGGCCGCACGCAGATCCTTGGTCAATCGCACCGCCTGGACCTCGCCGTCGCCGACGTCCTTCCACTCGTGGCAGAACACCAGGTACGGCACGCCGTCCTCGACGTGCAGCGTCCCGTCGAGGCATTCCCACTCCGGCGGCGTGAGCGGCCCGTCCGACCACGGCTCGTACGGCCCTTCGGGCCGCGCCGACCGCAGCGCCTGGGTCCCGCGCCGGCGCCCTTCGGCCGTGAATGTCGCGAACATGTAGAACGCGCCCTCGTAGCGGTGCACTTCCGGCGCCCAGTACTGGGTGTGGGACCAGAAGTCCGCGGCGGGCCGGAAGGCCGGGACCGGCCCGTGCCAGTGCTCCAGGTCGGCGCTCCAGTACGCGTCGAAGCCCGTCGCCGGGCCCTTCCAGATGTCCTCGTCGGTGCTCCCGAACAGGTAGTACCGCTCCTCCTCAACCACGTGGAGCACGAACGGGTCGCGGATCTGTATGTCGCGCAGGGAAGGCATGGGGCGTCCTCTCGTCAGGGCCGGTCGGCGGGGGTTTGCTGCGGCAGCAGGCGCTCGACGAGCGTCCGCCAGCTCTCGGTGAGCAGGTGCTCGGCCTCCCGCGGCGACCGGGGCTCGTCGGAGGCCAGGAACATCAGCGGCGGGCCTTCGAGCGCCGCCTTGAGCATGATCGCGAGGCCGTCCGGCTCGCCCAGGTCCGGGTCGGCCTGGACGAGCAGCACCCGCAGGTGCAGGGCCGTCATGTCCACTTCGCCCTCCGGCAGTGGCTGCCCGCGCTCGATCGCCGCCCGTGCGAGCGTCCGGTGCTCCAGCAGGAACCGGATCCGCGCCCTGCCGTAGGCGACCAGGCGCTCGACCGGGTCGGCGCCCGGTCCCAGCGGCGGCGGGCCCGACAGCACCAGCTCCTGGAAGCGGCGCTCGTCGGCCTCGATGAGCGCCCGGAAGATCCCGGCGCGGGTCCCGAAGCGCCGGAAGACGGTGCCCTTGCCCAGGCCGGCCCGCTCGGCGAGGGCGTCCATCGTGACCTTGTCCACGCCGTGCTCGGCGATCATCAGGCGCGCCGCGTCGAGCAGGTGCTCGCGGTTGCGCGCCGCGTCGGCGCGTTCGGCGCGCGGCCTTCCGAAGGGCACCAGAGGTCGATCCACGAGGACAATCTACCTCCCGGAAATATAAGCGGGGTAAAGTCCGTTTAATATGGCGCGGGTCCGGTCCGACGACGCCCCGGACGCCGCCGCCGACACTCCACCGACCGAAGGAAACCGAACGATGAACCTGTTCCGCCTGGACGCCAGCATCCTGCCCAACGTCTCCACCAGCGCCCAGATCGCCGACCTCACCGAGAAGGAGTGGACCGAGGCCCACCCCCACAGCACCGTCGTCCGCCGCCACCTCGGCGCCGACCCGCTGCCGGCCGACGCCTGGGTCCAGGCCACGACCGCCGCGTTCGGCCCCGCCGAGGACCGCACCCCGGCCCAGCGCGACGCGGTCGACCTCGCCGCCGCGCTGGCCGAGGAGATCCAGGCCGCCGACGCCGCGATCCTGGCCGTGCCGCTGTACAACTACGGCGTCTCCCAGCACTTCAAGACCTGGGTCGACCTGGTCATCGCCGGGGCCGGGCCGACCACGCCGGTGCTCAAGGGCAAGCCCGCGGTCCTGGTCACCACGCTCGGCGGCGGCTACGGCCCCGGCGCGCCGCGCGAGGGCTGGGACCACTCGACGCCCTATCTCGAACGCGTCGTCGGTGACATCTGGGGCGCCGACCTCACCCTCATCAAGCGGGAGCTGACGCTCGCGGCGACCACGCCGGGCATGGAGTCCCTGCGCGAGCTCGCCGAGCGCGAGCACGAGGAGGCCCTCGCCGCGGCCCGCGATGCCGGGCGCGCGCTCGCCGGGAACTGACCGCCGGTCCCAGGGGCGCCGGTCCGATTCGGGTCCGGCGCCCCTTTCGCGCGCCGGGCGGAACGGGCATTCGGGCACAGGCCGCTGTGAGGCAGGACCCGCGATTGACAGGCGTGGATATCCCCCTTACCATGGCACCACCCCATCCGAAAGTTTCACGAAACCTCTGAAACTTTCGGAGCGCCTTATCCCTCCTCCGCAACGGAGCTGAAACAGCATGAATGTTCAACCCCGCGACCGGCAGCGGCGCCTGCGAACGCTTGCCGCCGGAACCGGCGCACTGATCCTGCCCGCGGCGCTCGCCTTCGCCCAGCCCGCCGCCGCCCAGGACCCGACCGTGGTCTACTCCTCCGACTTCGAGGACGGGACCGTCGGCGACTGGGCCCCCCGCGGCCCGGTCGAACTCACCGTCGAAGACGGCGCCCTCCTGACCACCGGCCGCGACGCCGACTGGCACGGCCCCTCGCTCGACATCACCGAGCACATCGTCCCCGGCGGCCTGTACGAGATCTCCGTGAGCGTCCGCTTCGCGGATGGCAGCGACGGCGACCAGCTCACCACCACCGTCCAGCGCGAGGACGGCGGCGGCACCTCCTACGACAGCATCGTCTACCAGGCCGCGGCCGGGACCGACTGGACCGAGCTCACCGGCGAGTACAGCATCACCTCGCCCGCCGACACGCTGACCTTCTACGTCGAGTCGCCCACCGTGGACGCCTCCTACCTGATCGACGACTTCTCGATCACCGAGCTCGAACCGCCCGGGATCGAGCCGGACATCCCCTCGCTCCAGGACGTCTTCGCCGACGAGTTCCTCATCGGCGCGGCGGTCGACTCCCGCGACCTGGTCGAGCCGTACTCGGACCTGCTGAACAAGCACTTCAACTCGATCTCGGCCGAGAACCACATGAAGCCCGACGCCATCCAGCCCACCGAAGGCACCTTCACCTTCGCGGCGGCCGACGAGCTCGTCGAGTACGCCGAGGCCAACGGCCAGCAGGTCTGGGGCCACACCTTCCTGTGGCACACCGGGCAGACCCCCGAGTGGTGGTTCGAGTACCCCGCGGGCCACCCGAACGCCGGGGAGCCCATCGGCAACTCCGAGGCCGACCGCGAGATCATGCGCAACCGGCTCGCGGCCCACATCGGGGCCATCGCCGACCGCTACGGCGACCGCATCTGGGCCTGGGACGTCGTCAACGAGGTCATCAGCGACAACAACTCCGAGGTCTACCGCAACACCCGCTGGTCTCAGATCTTCGACGGCCCCTCCTACATCGCCGAGGCCTTCCTGATCGCGCGCGAGCAGTTCGACGAGGCCGGCGCGAGCGACGTCAAGCTCTTCATCAACGACTACGGCACCGAGAACCCCGGCAAGCGGGACAACCTCTACAACCTGGTCGAGGAGCTGCTCGCCGACGGCATCCCCGTCGACGGCGTGGGCCACCAGACCCACATCAACCTCAACACCTCGATCCAGCAGGTCGAGGACAGCATCGTCAAGTTCGACCAGCTCGGCGTCCTCCAGGCCATCACCGAACTCGACGTCGTCATCGGCGCGCCGGGCGAGGGCGTGGACTTCCCCGAGTACGAGGCGCGCCTGATCGAGCAGGGCCACTACTACCGCGACCTGTTCGAGGTCTTCCGCAACCACGCCGACAAGATCGAGCTGGTCACCCTCTGGGGCCTGCACGACGGCCGGACCTGGCAGCGCACCCGCGAACAGCCGCGACCGCTGGAGAGCCCGCTCGTCTTCGACGACGCCCTCCAGTCCAAGTGGGCCTACTGGGGCATCGTGGACCCGAGCCGCCTGCCCGACATCCCCGACGGCGAGGCCCCCGAGTTCGCCCGCGTCCAGATCCCGCTCGCCGACGCCGCTCCGGCGATCGACGGCGAGAGGGACGCGGTCTGGGACTCCGCCGCGACCGTCGCCACCGAGGTGACCGTCGAGGGCTCCGGCGACGGCGCGAAGGCCGACGTCTCGCTCCTGTGGGACGAGAACGGGTTCTACGCCCTCTTCGAGGTCACCGACCCGAGCCTGGACGAGGGCAGCTCCAACCCGTGGGAGCAGGACTCGGTCGAGGTGTTCTTCAACCCCGGCCACACCCGCTCCGGCGGCTACGACGAGGCCGACGGCCAGTACCGCGTGAGCTTCACCAACGCGGTCAGCGTGGGCGGCAACGGACCCCTGGCCGGTGACGTCACCACCGCCACGGCCGTCACCGACACCGGCTACCGGGTCGAGATCGCGCTCGAACTGGCCGAGGAGTACGCCCAGGTCGGCACCGAGCACGGCCTGGACCTCCAGGTCAACGACGGCACCGACGGGGCCCGCACCGCGGTCCACACCTGGTACGACCCGACCGGGCTGTCGTTCAACACCAACGCGAACTGGGGCATCGGCGAGTTCGTCGAGGAGATCGAGGACGGCTCCGGCGGCGGCAAGCTGCCGACGACCGGCGCGACCCTGACCATCGCCGTCAGCGCCGCCGCGGCCCTGGCCCTGGCCGGAGCGGCCCTGGTGTTCATGCGACGCCGCCGCGCCGCCGCCAACTGGGGCGAGTAACCGAATAGAGGAGAGGTCGGGACCGCGCCACCCCCGCGCGGCCCCGCCCCCTCCTCACCGAGATCCGACGAGATGAGAGCGGGCCGCGCCGTAAGGCGCGGCCCGCGTCGCTTCGCGTGCGATCAGGTGACGGTGAGCGTCCACCGGGACGGGTTGCCGTCGAAGGCCACGCCCGACTGGTCCGGGGTCTCGTCCGGGGTCACGTCGTCGTACGGGAACGCGTACCCGATCGGCGAGTTCGCGTGCACCGCACGGGCGTAGTGGTTCGTCACCGGGTGCGCGTAGAAGTCCCCGACGCCCGGCCCGTTCGGCTGGTCGGCGTGACTGTGGACGGTGGAGCGGTTGAACGCCGCCGCGAGGCGCGCCAGGGCGCCCTTCTTCTCCTCGGAGTCCGAGGGGATGTTCGCGAACGGCCCGTGGTCGCAGGTGAACACGTCCCAGGCCCCGGGCTTGGTGAACGTGGAGCCGTCGTCGAACACGAGCGTGTCGCCTTGGACGCGGCCGGTGAGGATCCCGCGCCCGCCTTGGAGGTCGATGCGCAGATCGGTGCCGCGGTAGGTCTCCCACACCTGGTCGGCGTACTCGTCCCAGTAGCCCGCGAACGGCATGTCCGGCTGGCCCACGTGCGGGGCCATGATGTTCTGCGGCGACATGACCCGCAGGATGCCCTGGTCGCCGTGCATCACGAGGTCGCCCCACGGGTAGCCGTCGGCCGCGGCCTGCGCCTCGAGGTCCGCCGCGATCGCCTCGATCGCGCTGTGCGGCAGCGCCTCCACCGTGTGGTCACCGTCGCCTTCGAGCCGCATCCCGATCGGGAGCGCGGTGACGAGGTCCACGTAGCTGATGTTGGCGAACAGCTGCACGTCGTTGAAGGTGAACTCGCAGAAGGAGACGATCTTGCCGAAGTTCGCGTCGGCCTCGTTGTGCAGCGCCGGTTCGACCAGCGCCGGACCGGGGTTCACGTAGAAGTCCAGTGTGGACTCTCGCACGAAGTAGACCCGCGCGCCGTACATGCGCGGCAGCGTCAGCACCACCGGCGCGGCGCCGGGGGCGCCGAGCGGGATCGAGGCGTCCACCGGCAGCGGCGTCTGGGGCCCGGGGGGCTCTTCGATGTAGTACGGGCCCTGGCCGGCCCGCAGGAGCATCATGCGGTCGGTGCCGAACTCGCGCCCGGTCACGTAGGCGTTGACGCTGCCCGCGTCGGTGTCGTTGACGAGCGCCAGCTCGCACGTCTCCGGTGCGGCCGAGGCGGTCGGCACCGCGAACGAGCGCCACCAGGGCGAGCTCGCGGCGACGGCCCCGACGGCCGCGGTAGCGGTGATCATGGATCTTCGCGAAACCATATAAAACCTCCTAAATAGTGAGGAGTTTGAGGAATTCGCATAGATTAGCACGCATTCTTTACTATTAAAAGGGGCAATTTTGCACATAAACCCTCACGCTGTGCGGTCATCGCACGCGAAGCGGCCCCGCCCGCTCACGAGAGCGGACGGGGCCGCCGTACACAGTACGTCGTACTAGGTACGGCAAAGCCCCGCTCCCAGGAGCGGACGGGGCCTCCGGTTCCCGCCGAGCGGCCGGTTCAGCCCACGGCGGTCGCGCGCTGCTCGGCGAACGGCGATTCGAGGAGGTTGCGCAGGACCACGGCCGCGCCGCCGATCGCCGCCGCCTGCGTGACGTCCCCGGCGAGCTCGGCCTGGACGGTGTGCACGTCCCGCATGAACACCGACCGGTCGAGCACCTCCTGGAGGGCGTCGCGGTAGACCGGCCCGATGTCGGCGAACGCGTTCCCGGCGAGCACGACCCGGCCCACGTCGAAGAGGTTCACCAAGGTCACCGTCGCGACCGCGAGCCGCTGGGTCGAGACCGCGATGAGCTCGGCGGCCGCCGCGTCCCCGTCGAGGGTCGCGCGGGCGATCCGCAGGAAGTCGGTAAGCAGGTCGGCCCCGAGCCCGAGCCGCGCGGCGAGCGCGGGATCGGCCATGGCGCTCCTGACGACCCCGGTCGGCCCGGCCACCTCGTCGAGGCAGCCGCGGTTGCCGCAGTGGCACGGCGGCCCGGTCGCGTCCACCGAGATGTGGCCGAGTTCGAGGCCGTTCGAGGTGACCCCGCGGTAGGGCCTGCCGTCGAGGATGACCCCCGAGCCGATGCCGCCGGACATGAAGACCACGGCGAAGCTGGAGGTCGAGCCGCCGAGGGTCTGGACGCCGATCCCCGCGGCGGTCGCGTCGTTCTCGATGACCACCGGCAGGCCCGTGGCCGCTTCGAGGGTCGCCGCGAGCGGGTAGCCCACCCAGGTGGGCGTCGGCAGCGGCACGACCAGTTCGCCCGCCTCGCGGTCCTGCGGTCCGTACGTCGCCAGGCCGATGCCGAGGACCTGCGGCAAGGTCAGTCCCGCGTCGTCGAGCATGGCCCGCACGTGCTCGGCGAACTCCGCGACGATGGTCTCGGGTTCGCGCTCGCCGGGCGCGGGCATCCGGCGCTCGACCACGACGCGGCCGGCGAGGTCGACGACCACGCCCACGGCCGAGTACAGGTCGAACTGGATGCCGACCATGTAGCAGGCCTCGGGCCGCAGGCCCAGCAGGCGCCGGGGCGTGCCGCGGTTGGTGGGCATCGTGCCGACCTCGTGGACGAACCCGAGCGCCATGAGCTTGCGGACGGCGTGGGTCATGGTGGCCTGGGTGAGGCCGGTGGCGTCGGCGAGTTCGACGCGGCTGACCGCGCCCCGCTCGCGGATGAGGTCGAGGACGATGGCCAGGGTCGGCATGCGCGTGTCGGCGCCGAACGATCGCAACGCGGCCTCCTTGCGTGACGACGTCTTGCGGCGGGCGATACCGAACACCATACTGGACGCGTCGGAAAACGGCGAAGCCGAGAATTGAGAGCGAGGACACCGAGGTGTCCCCGCTCGCAGGTCAGACGGCCCTCAGATGCACCAGGAGCGCCTGGACCGGCCAGAGCGTCGGCGGCTGGAGTCCGATTTCCGACAGCACCCGGCCACTGAGCGCCACCGGTTCGGCGCCGATCCACGCCGGGGTGATCCAGCCCCACCGCGCCGCGCCGATCTCTTCGCGCACACGGACTTCGTAGCGCCGCTCGGGGTCGAGGCCGTCGAGCCGCACCCGCTCGGGCAGGGCGTCCTCAAGGGACGCGACCGTGGCGATCGTGAAGACCGCCTCGCTCCGGTCGGGGGCGACGACGCCCCGCACGCGCAGCGCCGGGTCGGTCAGGTCGGGGTGCACGACCGAGCCGGTGTGCAGCAATTCACGCAACTCCTTGTAGAGGCCCGCGAACGCGGTGATCCGCTCGGTCTCCTCCTCGTCGCAGGTCAGGAGGTCCCATTCGAAGCCGGCCGAGCCTTGCAGCGAGGTCGCGATCCGATACGGCAGGGGCGTGCTGCGGCCCGAGGAGTGGGTCGGGGAGGGGCCGACGTGCGCGCCGATGAGCTCGGGCGGGAGCACCAGCTCGGTCCAGCGCTGGATCTCTTGGCGCTCGACCGGGTCGTTGGAGTCCGAGGCCCACACGCGGTCGGTGTGTTCGAGGATGCCCAGGTCGCTGCGGGCGCCGCCGGAGGAGCACGACTCGATCTCCAGGCCCGGGTGGTCGGTCTTGAGCCGCGCGATGAGCCGGTAGGCCGCCTTCGTCTGCGCGTGCGTGCCCGGCGCGCCGTCGTGGACGGCCTCGACGAGGTCGCGGTTGTGGTCCCACTTGATGAAGTCGATGCCCAGGTCCGCCACGAGCGCCGACATCTGCGAGCGGACGTGCTCGAACGCCTCGGGGTCGGCCAGGTCCAGCACGTACTGGGTGCGGAACGAGAGCCCCTCGGGGGAGGGCACGGACGCCGGGTTGGCCAGGAGCCATTCGGGGTGGGCCCGCGCCAGGTCCGAGTCGAGGTTGACCATCTCCGGTTCGAACCACAGCCCGAACTGCATCCCGAGCGAGTGGACGAGTTCGGCGAGCGGTTCGAGCCCGTCGGGCCAGACCTCGCGGTCGACGGTCCAGTCGCCGAGCCCGGCGGTGTCGGAGCGGCGGGCGGGGAACCAGCCGTCGTCGAGGACGAACCGCTCGACGCCCACGGCCGCGGCCTTGCGCGCGAGGCGGGCGATGCGTTCGAAGTCGTGCTCGAAGTACACCGCCTCCCAGGTGTTGAGCACGAGCGGGCGGGGCGTGCGCGGGTGCTGCGGGCGGGCCCGCATCCAGGTGTGGAACCGGTCGGCGACGCCGTCGAGCCCGGCGTCCGACCACGCGAAGTACGCCGTCGGGGTCCGGTGGGCCGCACCGGGTCCGAGCCGGATCTCGCCGGGGCGCAGCAGTTCGCCGGCGCCCAGCAGCGTGAGGTGCTCGGGGCCGCGGTCGGTGCGGTGGCGCACGTCGGCGCTCCATCCCAGGTGCACGGCCCAGACCTCGCCGCCGCGGTTCCTCGGCGATCCCTCTGAGGCGAGGGTCGCCCACGGGGCGTCGTGGCCGCTGCGCCCGCGCCGGGTCTCGCGGACGTTGGCCCCGCGCGGCATCGGCGTGGTCAGCGGTGACTTCTCGCGGGTCCACCTGCCGGAGAAGGAGGTCACGTGGTCGGCCGACCGGGGGACCGGGAGCGTCGCCTCCAGCCACGCGACCTCCACGGTGCCCTCGCCGGCGTTGGTCAGCTCCTGCTCGACCAGGACCAGCCCGCCCGCGCCGATCGCCAGGCGCAGGTCCAGCTCCAGGCCCGAGTCCGCGTCGACCGCGAGGAAGCGCACCGACGACTCGTCCGCGGCCGCGACGGTGGTCGCCCATCTCGGGTAGACCGGGAGCCCGCCCTTGGTGGCGAGCAGGCCCGGCCGCCCGGCCCAGCCGTCCGACTCCTGCGGCACGAGCGGGACGCGCCAGGCGGCGTCGAGGGTCCCCGGCGCGGTCTGGCGGCTGGTCGCCCGGTCGAGCGCGGCGAGGTCGGCATCAGCGAGAGCGCCCAGGTCGCGTCCCCAGTGGAGCGCCGAGGGCAGTCCGGTCGGCTCGTGGGCGAGGATCAGGGCGACGCCCTCGCGGCGCAGCTGCGTCCAGGTCTTGGTGTTCACGGTTCTCCTCGGGGATCGGGGTCTCGGTGGTTCAGTTCAGGTCCGCCTCGGCGCGCGAGCGCGGGACGCGCGCGCCCACCGACAGCGTCCGCAGCACGTGCAGCGCGCCGCCGGTCGCCGCCGCGATGTCCACATTCGACGAGACGTGGACCTGGGGCCGGTGCAGCACCCGGCTGAGCGCGCTGCGCTCGAGCTCGGCGGTGATGTGCTCGCGGTACAACGGTCCGGCGATGACGAATGCCGGGCCCGCCAGCACCACCGTGTCGAGGTCGAAGAGGTTCACCAGCGCGACGGCGGCCTGGCCGATCCACCGCGCCGACCGCTCCAGCAGCCCGGTCGCCTCCCGGTCGCCCGAGCGCCAGGCCCGCGCGATCCGGTCGAAGTCCGCCAGGGTGCCGTCCGGCCTGCCCTCCACGCCGAAGCGCTCGGCGAGCGAGGAGTCCGCGAGGACCTGCGCGACCACCGCCTGCGGCCCGGCCTCGGCCTGCGCGCAGCCGCGGTTGCCGCACACGCACGGGGCCTCGCCGCCGTTGAGGGCCACGTGTCCGATCTCGACGGCGTTCGAGGCGCGGCCGCGGTAGACCTCGCCGTCGACCACGACGCCGCCGCCGATGCCCGAGCCCATGTAGACCAGTCCGAAGGTGTCGGTCGGCAGTGCCCCGGCCCAGAACTCCCCGAAGGCCGCCGCGTCGGCGTCGTTCTCCAGCAGCACCGGCAGACCGAGCAGGTCCGAGAGCGAGGCGGTCAGCGGGAACTCCATCCACTCGGGACCGGGCTGGGCGGTCAGCAGCACGCCCCGCTCCCGGTCCTGGGGCCCGTGGGTCACCAGTCCGACCCCGAGCACGCGCTCGCGCGGCACGCCCGCACGCCGCAGCAATGACCCGACGTGTTCGGCCAGTGCCAAAACGGTCGACTCAGGGCCTACCGCGCCTGTACCCCGCAAACCGGCACTTGCGATCCTTGTACCGGCGAAGTCCACCACGACGATCGTCGTAGTGGTCCGGTCGATCTGGATGCCGACGGAATACCAAGCGCCGGCATCGAGTTCGAGAAGCCGCCGCGGCTGCCCGCGGCCCTGCTGCGGGTCGCGGCCGACCTCTCGGACCAGCCCGGCGTCGATGAGCCGGCGCACCGCGTTCGTGATCGTCGCGGGCGTCAGCTCGACGCGCTCCGCCAGCTCTACACGACTGAGGGTGCCGTTCGCTCGCAGGAGGTCGAGCACGCGAACCGCGGTCGTGGCACGGGTCAGCCCGTGTCCGGCCATGTTCGACCCCCTTGAAAGTTCATTGGATCTTCTTATTGACACGTTAAATTTAACGCGTTAATAATAGTCTGTGCGCCGCGGGTCGGCGCGCCCCTCCCTCTAGTTCCGCGGCGATGTCGCCCCGGACTCGAAAGGACGATGATGTCATCCACCACTCGCAATCGGCTGAAGGCCGCGGGGGCGCTACTGAGCGCCACCGCACTCGGTCTGACGCTGACCGCCTGCTCCGACTCCGGCTCGAACGGCGGCGACGCCACGACGCTGGTCGCCTACACCGGACAGGCCGGCGACTACCAGATCAACTTCAACCCCTTCTCGCCCTCCCGCATCGGCGGCCTGGGCACGATCTACGAAAACCTCTTCTTCTACAACAAGGCCCAGGTCTCCGAGCCCGTCCCGCTGCTCGGCACTGAGCAGTCCTGGAACGAGGACGGCACCGTCCTGTCGGTCACCCTCCGCGAGAACGTCAAGTGGACCGACGGCGAGGACTTCACCGCCGACGACGTCGTCTTCACCTTCGAGATGCTGAAGTCGACCGACTCGGTCAACAACATCGGCTTCGACGGCACCGTCGAGGCCGAGGACGACCACCACGTGGTCTTCAGCTTCGACGAGCCCACCTTCGTCAAGGGCCCGGACCTGATGAACACCCCGATCGTGCCCGAGCACATCTGGGCCGACATCAACCCCGTCGAGGACGTCATCGAGGAGCCCATCGGCACCGGTGCGTACGTGCTCGACGAGTTCAAGCCGCAGGCCTACACCCTCAAGGCCAATGAGGACTACTGGGACGGCGCGCCCGCCGTCAAGCTGATCCGCTTCCTCTCGCTGTCGGGCAACCAGGCCGGCGCCGACGCCATCGCCGCCGGGACCATCGACTGGCAGACCGGTCCGATCCCGGACATCCAGAACACCAACAAGAACTTCCCGAACTACGACGCGTTCACGCAGTGGCAGAACCAGATGGTCCTCGCCACCTGCTCGAACGCCGACCTCGGCTGCGAAGGCCCGCAGACCGACCCGGCCGTGCGCCACGCGCTCTACTACGCGCTCGACCGCGAGCAGCTCAACAACCTCGCGTTCATGGAGACCGCCAACGAGATCTCCCCGGCGTTCACCCTGACCCCGAGCCAGGACCAGTACCTCACCCCCGTGGTCGACGAGCTCAGCGCCCCCGAGCGCTCGCTGGCCGACACCGCCTCGGAGTACCTCGAGGAAGCGGGCTGGGAACTGGGCGACGACGGCATCTACGCCAAGGACGGCGAGCGCCTCTCGCTGACCGTCGAGGTCGTCACCGGCTGGACCGACTACATCACCGCGATCGACACCATGGCCTCCCAGGCCAAGGACGCCGGCATCGAGCTCGTCGGCGCCCAGTCCTCGTGGAACGAGTGGACCGAGAAGAAGGTCTCCGGCAACTTCGAGCTGGCTATCGACTCGCTGTGGCAGGGACCGGCCCCCGACCCCTACTACCTCTACAACTACTTCTACAGCTCCCTGTCCGGCGCCCCCGTCGGCGAGAGCGCGGGCAACAACTTCTCGCGCTACGCCAACCCGGACGTGGACGCGGCCATCGACGCGCTCTCGACCCTCCCGCTGGACGACCTGGCCGCCCGCCAGGCGCACTTCGCGGAGATCCAGGAAGCGATCATCGCCGACATGCCGTACATCCCGATCCTGACCGGCGGCACCACCAGCGTGTGGAACACCGCCGACTTCTCGGGGTGGCCCTCGGGTGAGGACCTGTACGCCTTCCCGGCGGTCTGGTCCGCGTTCGACGCCGCCGAGATCTTCAAGCGGCTCGAACCGCAGGGCTGACGGGCGCCGTCGCCCCCGAGGAGGAGTCGAACAAGTGAACTATTTCCTGCGTAAACTGGGTTTCTACGCGGTCGCTCTCTGGGCCGCGCTGACACTGAACTTCGCCATCCCGCGGATGCTTCCGGGCAACCCCGTCGACATTCTGCTGGCCAAGCTCCAGCAGCGCGGCGGCACGGTGACCCCGGAGACCCGCAAGGCGTACGCGCTCCTCCTCGGGGGCGACAGCTCGGACCCCCTGTGGGTCCAGTACTGGGACTACCTCAAGAACCTCGCGCGAGGCGACCTGGGGACCTCGGTGAGCTACTACCCGGCCAAGGTCTCCGACGTCATCTTGACGTCGCTGCCGTGGACGGTGGTGCTCGTCGGGGTCGCGACGGTCCTCGCGGCGCTCCTGGGGGTCCTGCTCGGGGCGTTCGTGGGCTGGAAGCCGGGCACCTGGCTCGACTCCCTGATCCCCGCGACCACGCTCCTGGCGGCCGTCCCGTACTTCTGGCTCGCCCTCATCCTCACCTATTTCCTCGCCCGCGTCCTGGGCTGGTTCCCCATGCAGGGCGGCTACGACGTCGTGCTCAGTCCGGGATGGAACTTCGAGTTCATCTTCTCGGCCATCGAGTACGGGTTCCTGCCGGCGCTGACGATCGTGCTCGCCTCGATCGCCGGCTGGCTGCTGGGGATGCGCAACATGATGGTCTCGACGCTCTCGGAGGACTACATCCTCACCGCCGAGGCCAAGGGCCTGACACCGCGGAAGATCCTGCGCTCCTACGCCTCCCGCAACGCCGTGCTGCCCTCGGTCGCCGGCTTCGCGATCTCGCTCGGCTTCGTCGTCTCCGGCTCGGTCATCACCGAGCAGGTGTTCTCCTACCCGGGCATCGGCGGGCGACTGCTCGGCGCGGTGACGAACAACGACTACGCGCTCATGCAAGGCGTGTTCCTCTTCATCACCCTCGCAGTGCTGGGCGCCAACCTCGTGGTCGACCTGCTCTACGGCATCATCGACCCGCGCACGCGCGCCCGGTCCTGACGGGAGTCCGATCATGACGAACCTCGAACCGCAGACCGCGGCCGCCGCCCAGGCCGCCCAGGCCGTCGACCCCCACGTCGACGCCGCGCCCTCCGAAAACCCCGTGCCCGAAGGCCGCCCGCGCGCCGGCTGGCGCTCGCTCGTGCCGACCATGACCCCCTGGCTGGCGATCGGCCTCATCCTCGTCGTCGGCATCAGCCTCTTCGGCCTCATCGGGCCCTACTTCGTCGGCGACCCCCGCCAGATCCGCGACATCGGCCTGACCGGGCCCTCCGGCGAGTTCCCCCTGGGCACCACCCAGATCGGGCAGGACGTGCTCGCGCAGCTCGCCTACGCCACCCGCGGCTCGCTCCAGATCGGCATCATCGTCGGCCTGCTCGCCACCGCGCTCTCGGCCGTCTTCGGCATCTACGGCGCCTACAAGGGCAAGTTCCTCGACGAGTCGTTCTCCCTGCTGACCAACGTGTTCCTGGTGATCCCCGGACTGCCCCTGGTCATCGTCATCTCCGGCTTCGTCCCCCGCGAGAGCCGCGGACTGTGGACGATCGCGGTCGTCCTCGCCATCACTAGCTGGGCCGGCGCCGCCCGCGTGCTGCGCGCCCAGACCCTGTCGGTGCGCAACCGCGACTTCGTCGCCGCCTCCCAGGTCTCCGGCGAGCGCTCCTGGCGGGTCATCGTCGTCGAGATCCTCCCGAACCTGCTGCCGCTCCTGGCCGCCCAGTTCGTGTTCGCCGTCATCGCCGCGATCCTCGGCGAGGCCGGACTCGCCTTCATCGGACTCGGCGCCTCCAACTCCTCCACCCTCGGCACCATGCTCTTCTACGCCCAGAACGGCTTCGCGCTCGCGCTCGGCGCCTGGTGGTGGTTCGTGCCCCCGGGCCTGATCATCGCCCTGTTCGGCATGGGCCTGTCCCTCGTCAACTTCTCCATCGACGAGCTCATCAACCCCAAGCTCAAGAACCTCCGCCAGCACCGCAAGCGCGCCCGCCGCGCCGCGCGCCTCGAACGCGAGCTCGCCCGCTCCACCCGGCGCGCCGGCGGCGACACCGCAAAGGAGTCCGTCCGATGACGACCGCGACAGGCGCCGCCCTGCGGCCCGTGCTCACCGTCGAGGACCTCACGGTCGTCTACGAGTCCGAAGAACCGGTCACCGCCGTCAAGAACGCCGACCTCACCCTCCACCGCGGCGAGATCCTCGGCCTCGCGGGGGAGTCCGGCTGCGGCAAGACCACCCTCGCCTACGCCGTCAACCGGCTCCACCGGCCGCCGGCGCGCATCGCCTCGGGCCGCATCACCTTCCACGACAAGAGCGGCGAGGACATCGACATCCTCGCCCTGGAGGACAAGGAGCTGCGCGCCTTCCGCTGGAACAAGCTCTCCATGGTCTTCCAGGGCGCGATGAACGCCCTCAACCCCGTCACCACCGTCCGCGCCCAACTGCGCGACACCCTCCTGGCCCACCGGCCCGGCATGTCCCGCAAGGACGTTCGCGAACGCTCCGAGGACGTCCTGCGCCGCGTCGGCGTCGACACCCGCCGCCTCACCTCCTACCCGCACGAGCTCTCCGGCGGGATGCGCCAGCGGGTCATGATCGCCATGGCGATGCTCCTCGAACCGCAGATCATGATCATGGACGAGCCGACCACCGCGCTCGACGTGGTCGTGCAGCGCGACATCCTCCGCGAGATCGTGCGCCTGCGCGACGAACTCGACTTCGCCGTCGTCTTCATCACCCACGACCTCCCGCTCCTGCTGGAGATCAGCGACCGCATCGCCGTGATGCTCGCCGGCGAGATCGTCGAACTCGAATCCGCCCAGCGCCTCTACCGCGGCGCCGCGCACCCGTACACGCGCCGGCTCCTCGGCTCCTTCCCGAGCCTGTCGGGCTCGCGCGGCGCGTTCATCCGCACCGGCGTCGACGAGACCGCCCCACCCCTGCCCAGGCCCTACGCGGGGCAGCGCCCGCCGACCACCGAGGAGCGAGCATGACCAGCGTCCGCGTCACCGACCTGGTGAAGGACTACAGCATCCGGACCGGCCTCAAGCGCACCCGCCTGCGCGCGGTCGACCACGTCAACCTCGAACTCGTCCCCGGGCGCACCGTCGCCCTCGTCGGCGAGTCCGGCTCGGGCAAGTCCACCATCGCGAAGATCCTCACCCACATGGAGACCCCCACCTCCGGCAGCGTCGACGTCCGCCTCGACGACGGCACCGCCGTCCACAAGGCGCGGTACCGCCGCGAGGTCCAGATGGTCTTCCAGGACCCCTTCGCCTCGCTCAACCCCTTCCACTCCATCGAGCACCACATCGCCCGGCCCCTGCGCATCCACAAGCGCACCGCCAACGCCGCCGAGACGCGCCAGCGGGTCCTGGAGATGCTCGAACGCGTCAACCTGACCCCCGCGTCGAACTTCGCCCCGCGCCGGCCCCACGAGCTGTCCGGCGGGCAGCGCCAGCGCGTGGCCATCGCCCGCGCGCTCGCCCCCGGCGCCCAGGTGCTCATCGCGGACGAACCGGTGTCCATGCTGGACGTCTCGATCCGCCTCGGGGTGCTCAACCTCCTCGGCCGTCTCCAGCGCGAGGACTCCCTCGCGGTCCTCTACATCACCCACGACCTCGCCACCGCCCGCCACTTCTCCGACGAGATCACGGTGCTCTACCGCGGCCGCGTGGTCGAGCGCGGGCCCTCCGACGCGGTCATCCTCGACCCGCACCACGAGTACACGAAGCTGCTCGCGCTGGCCGCGCCCGACCCCGAGCGCCCCGGCCGCGTCACCTCCGCCGACCCGGTGGACCGCGCCGCGATCGACAACAGCCGCTGCTACGACCACTTCGCGGGCGAGTGGGTCGAGGCGGGCGTGCCCTCCGGCGACGCGGTGGGGACCGCCGGACGATGACCGAGCAGCCTCCCGAAGCGGTGCCCGCGAGGGTGCCGGCGCCGCCGCCCGCGCCGCCGGTCGTGCGCCTGGCCGAGGGTCTGGCCTACGGCGGGGACTACAACCCCGAGCAGTGGCCCCGGGAGGTGTGGGACGAGGACGTGCGCCTCATGCGCGAGGCGGGCGTCAACCTCGTGACCCTGGGCGTCTTCGCCTGGGGCACGGTGGAGACGGCCAACGGCGTGCGGGACTGGTCCTGGCTCGACGACGCGGTCGACCTGCTGCACCGCAACGGGATCGGCATCGACCTGGCGACCCCGACGGCCGCGCCGCCGAGCTGGCTGCTCACGGCGCACCCCGAGATCGCCCCGGTCCTCGCCGACGGCTTCCGCGAGCCCGCGGGCGGGCGCAACGCGTGGTGCCCGGCCTCGCCGGTCTACCGGCGGTTCGCCCTGCGGCACACCGAGGCGCTCGCCGAGCGCTACGGGCGCCATCCGGCGGTCCGGTTGTGGCACGTGGGGAACGAGCTCGGCGGCGGCAACGCCCGCTGCTACTGCGACTTGTCGGCCGCGGCCTTCCGCGACTGGCTCCAGGCCCGGCACGGGAGCCTCCAGGCGGTCAACGAGGCCTGGGGCACCGACCAATGGGGACACCGCTTCGGCGACTGGAGCGAGATCCTGCCGCCGCGCGGTCGCCACGGCGCCCCGAACCCGGGCCTGTTCCTCGACTACGAGCGCTACTCCTCGGACGCCCTCCTGTCGCACTACCTGGCCGAGAAGGCGGTGCTGGAGCGGCATTCGGCGGTGCCGGTCACGACGAACCTCATGGTCGGCGCGGGCGCGCAGATCGTGGACTACGCCTCCTGGGCGAAGCACACGGCGATCGCCGCGAACGACCATTACACCCTTGTGGACGATTTGCTGCGGGAGCAGGATCTCGCCTTCGCGGCCGACCGGATGCGGGGCATCAGCGCCGGGCGCCGTCCCTGGCTGCTCATGGAGTCCTCCACGGGCGGCCCGAGCTGGCAGCGGCGCAACCGCGCCAAGGATCCCGGCGAGATTGCGCGCCACTCGCTGGGCCACGTGGCCCGCGGCTCGGACGGCGCGATGTTCTTCCAGTGGCGCGCCTCGACCGCCGGCGCCGAGCAGTTCCACTCGGCGATGCTGCCGCACAGCGGCACCCGTTCGCGCGTGTGGCGGGAGGTGGTCGAACTCGGCCGCTACCTCAAGGCCCTCGCCGAGGTCCAGGACTCGACCGTCGAGCCCGCCCGGGCCGCGATCGTGGTGGACGACCTCTCCGGCTGGGCGCTCCAGCACGGCCTCAAGCCGCACCGCGAACTGCGCTACGGGCGCGAGCTGCGCACCTGGCACCGCGCCCTGTGGCGGCGCCAGATCCTGTGCGACGTGGTCCCGGTCGACGCCGATCTCGACGGCTACGACCTCGTGATCGCGCCGACCCTGCTCGTGGTGGACGACGCCGCGGCCGAGCGGCTCCGCGCCGTGCCCGAGCGCGGCGGCACGCTCGTGGCCACCTACCTCTCCGGGGTCTGCGACCGCGACGGCAAGGTGGTCACCGGCGGCTTCCCGGGCGCGTTCCGGGAGGTCCTCGGCGCGTGGACCGACGAGTTCTACCCGCTCCAGGAGGGCGAGCGGACCGCGCTCGACAACGGTGCGGCCGTAGAGGACTGGACCGAACGGGTCCACCTGGAGGACGCCGAGGCGGTCCTCCGCTACGCCTCCGGCTCGCTTTCTGGCGGCCCGGCGGTCACCCGGCGCGCCGTCTCGGGCGGGGCCGCCTGGTACGTCTCCGCGCCGCTCGACGACACCACTGTGGACGACCTGGCCGAACGCCTCGCCGCGGAGGCCGGGCTGACCCGCACCGTCGAGGCCGAACCGGGCCTCGAAGCGGTCCGCCGCATCGGCGCGGACCACTCGTACCTGTTCCTGCTCAACCACACCGACACCGACCTCAAGGTCGCCGCCGACGGGCGCGACCTGCTCACCGACACCCGCGTCGGACCCGAGACCGCGGTCCCCGCGGGCGGCGTCCGCGTACTGCGGGAGAGCGTCCGGCACCCGCTCGAATGACCGGGGCCGCCGCGCCCCCCGGCAGCCTCCACCCCGCGTGACCGACGCGAGCCCGAACGGCCGCGTTCCCACCGATCCTGAGGACCCACCATGACGTACCTGCCTCCGACCTTCCGCGCGCTCCACGAGGGCTGGACGCTGACCGCCGCCGATCTGCCCGAGGGCGCGCCCGAAGGCGTCGCGGCGGCGATCGCCGCCGGGGTCCCGGCGACCGTGCCGGGCGAGGCGCACCTCGACCTGCGCCGCGCCGACCTCATCGCCGACCCGTTCGACGGCGACAACGAGGCCGCGCAGCAGTGGATCGGCGACACCGAATGGCGCTTCACCGCGGCCTTCGACTGGACCGACGACGGCGCCGCGCGCCACGACCTCGTGGCCCTCGGCCTCGACACCGTCGCCACCGTGGAACTCAACGGCGCCGAGGTCGGCCGCACCGAGAACATGCACCGCTCCTACCGCTGGGACGTGCGCGGCCACCTGCGCGAGGGCGCGAACACCCTCACCGTGCGCTTCGCCGCCCCCGTGCCGGAGGCCGAGGCCCGCGCCGAGCGCAACGGCTCCCTGCCGAGCGTGAACCACCACGAGTACAACCAGATCCGCAAGATGGCCTGCTCCTTCGGCTGGGACTGGGGCATCGACGTCGCCGGGGCGGGCATCTGGAAGCCCATCGGCCTCGACTCCTGGTCGGGCGCGAGGGTCGCGAGCGTCCGCCCGCTGGTGGACGTGGTCGCGAACGCCGACGGGCACGACGGGATCCTGAACGCCCACATCGACATCGAACGCGCCGGCGACGACGGCGACGTCGAGGTCGCCGTCGCCCTCACCGGCCCCGACGGCGACGTCGTGCGCGCCACGGGCACCGTCCCCGCCGGCTCGGACGCCGCCGTCGTGTCCCTCACCGTCCCGCGGGTGCGGCGCTGGTGGCCGGTCGGCCACGGCGACCAGCCGCTCTACGAAGTGGACGTGACCGCCGGCGAAGGCTCCTGGAGCGGCCGGGTCGGCTTCCGGACCGTGGAGCTCGACACCGCCCCCGACGCCGCGGGCGCCCCGTTCGACCTCAAGGTCAACGGCGAGCGGATCCTCGTGCGCGGCGCGAACTGGATCCCCGACCACGCCTTCCTCACCGCGATCGACAAGGACCGCTACGCCCGCCGCGTCGCCGACGCCTTGGACGCCAACATGAACCTGCTGCGGGTGTGGGGCGGCGGCATCTACGAGTCCGACGACCTCTACGACCTCGCCGACGAGCACGGCCTGCTCATGTGGCAGGACTTCCTGTTCGCCTGCGCCGCCTACAGCGAGGACGAGCCGATGCGATCCGAGGTCGAGGCCGAGGCCCGCGAGAACGTCGCGCGGCTGAGCCCGCACCCGTCCCTGGTCCTTTGGAACGGCAACAACGAGAACACCTGGGGCTCGGTCGACTGGGGCTGGGCCGGTCGCCTCGGCGGCCGCGCCTGGGGCGACGCTTACTACAGCGAGCTGCTGCCGGGCGTGGTGTCCGAACTGGACCCGACCCGCCCGTACTCGCCCGCCAGCCCCTACTCGTTCGGCGACTACCGCCACCCCAACGACGAGCGCTACGGCACCATGCACATCTGGGACGTGTGGAACCGCGTCGACTACCGCGTGTACGCCGACTACAAGCCGCGGTTCCTCTCCGAGTTCGGCTTCCAGGCCCCGCCGGCGTGGTCGACGCTCGCCGCGGTCGTCCACGACGAGCCGCTCGACCCCTTCGGGCACGAGATGCTGGTGCACCAGAAGGCGAACCTCGGCAACGCCAAGCTCGAACGCGGCTGGCAGGGCCACCTGCCCGACCCGAAGTCGATCCGCGACTGGCACTGGACCACCCAGCTCAACCAGGCGCAGGCGATCCGGTTCGGCATCGAGCACTTCCGCTCGCTGACGCCGCACAGCACCGGCACGATCCTGTGGCAGCTCAACGACAACTGGCCCGTGGTCTCCTGGGCCGCGGTCGACTTCGACGAGCACCGCAAGCCGCTGTGGCACGTGCTGCGCGAGGTCTACGCCCCGCGCCTGGCGACCCTCCAGCCGCGGGCCTCCGAGGAGGCCCGGGCCAACGCCTGGGAGGGCCTCGAAGCCGAGCCCGACCTCCTCGCGCTCATCCTCGTCAACGACACCGGCGAGGCCTACAGCGGCTCGTTCACCGTCACCCGCGAGCGCTTCGACGGCACGGTCCTCGCCAAGGCCACCGTCGAGGCCCGGGTGGACGCGCGCGGCGCGACCACCGTCGCGGTCCCGGCCGAGACCGCCGCCTTCGGCGACCCTGCCGCCGAGTTCGTCTACGCGGTGCCGTCCGACGCGGCCGCGGGCTTCGCCCCGGCCTACCGCTTCGGCGCCGAGGTCGTCGACCAGCGGCTCGACACGGAGCCGCTGCGGGTCGAGGCGACCGCCGCCGACGGCGCGGTCCTGCTGCGCCTCACCGCGACCTCCCTCGCGCGGGACGTGTTCTGCCACGCCGACACCGTCGACCCGCTCGCCCGGGCCGACCGCGGCATGATCACGCTCCGGGCCGGCGAGAGCGCCGCGATCCGCGTCGAGTCGCCCGCCGGCGGCGACCCCGAGGCCTTCGCCGCGGCCCTGCGCTGCGCCAACGACCTGCTGCGCTGACCCCACTCGACGGCCCCGGGCGAAGGGTCAAGACTGCGCCCGGGGCCGCCGAGCGGCCCAGGAGGGCTTCGCGACCCTCCAGCCGCCAGCCCGCCGCTCCCCGTCGGCGGGAACGACCGACGAGGAGAGAACATGACCCTGCTTTGGTCCACTGAGGACTTCACGATCGAGCTGGGGACCGCCGCCGACGCGCCGGTCACCCTGCGATCGCTGCGTCCCGCCGCGGGCGCCCGCGCACCCGAGCACACCGCCGAGCCCGGCCCCGTCGCCGAGCGGACCCCGCCGCTGGTCGAGGTCCAGGCCCTCGGGTACGGGCGCTTCCCCGGCAGCCACCGCTACACCACCACCGTGGTCGGCTCCCGCCTGCGCTACGACGGCCATGATCTTGCAGGCGGCGACCTGCACGTCCACCAGGCCGACCCGGTCACCGGACTGCGCGTCACGAGCGTGTTCAGCCCCTCCCGAAAGGCGTTGCGCGCCTGGACGATCCTGACCGCGGGCGAGTCGATCACCGTCCAGGCCGTCACCTCCCTCGTCTTCGGCGCCTTCACCGCCGACACCGACTCCCCTGTGGACGATTTCGACGTGCTGTGGGGCGACAACGACTGGGTCGCCGAGTCCCGCTGGCACCGCGCCCCGCTGCGCGAGGTCGGCCTGCCCGCCATGGACCCCGCCGTCCACCACCACATGAACCGCGCCCGCATGGCCGTCACCACCCGCAGCTCCTGGTCCACAGGGGAGCGACTGCCCACGGGCCTCGTCGTGCGCCGCGAGGGCGGCTACGGCCTGGCCTTCCAGATCGAGCACAACGGCGCCTGGCACTGGGAGCTCGGCGAGGACCGCACCGGCGCCTCGCTCGCCCTCCTCGGCCCCACCGACGCCGAGCACCAGTGGAGTCTTGACCTCGCCCCCGGCGAGACCTTCACCTCCGTGCCCGTTGCGGTCACCGTCGTCCACGACGAGGACCCGGTGGCCGCCGCGCTCACCGCGCTCACCGCCCACCGCCGGGACCTGGTGTCCCGCAGCGGCACCGCGGGCCACGAGGGGCCGCTGCCGGTGATCTTCAACGACTACATGAACACCCTCATGGGCGACCCGACCGCCGCGAAGATCCTGCCGCTCGCCGAGGCCGCCGCCCGCGCGGGCGCCGACTACTACTGCATCGACGCCGGCTGGTACGACGAGCACGCCGGCGGCTGGTGGGACTCGGTGGGGGAGTGGGAGCCCAGCCCCTCTCGCTTCCCGGACGGCCTCGAAGCGGTCCTCGACGGCATCCGCGCCCTCGGCATGGTCCCCGGGATCTGGCTCGAACCCGAGGTCGTCGGCGTGCGCTCGCCGCTCGCGGCGACCCTTCCCGAGGACGCGTTCTTCCAGCGCGGCGGCCACCGCGTGGTCGAGCACGGCCGCCACCAGCTCGACCTGCGCCACCCGGCCGTCCGCGCCCACCTCGACGCCGTGGTCGACCGCCTGGTCGGCATGGGCGTCGGCTACTTCAAGCTCGACTACAACATCATGCCCGGGCCCGGCACCGACCTCGGCGGCCTCGCCCCCGGCGCGGGCCTGCTCGCGCACTGCCGCGCCTACCTCTCCTGGCTCGACGGCGTCCTGGCGCGGCACCCGGGCCTGCTCGTCGAGAACTGCGCCTCCGGCGGCATGAGGGCCGACTACGCCACGCTCTCGCGCCTCCACATCCAGTCCACTTCGGACCAGCAGGATCCGTTGCTGTACCCGCCGATCGCGGCGGCCACGCCCGCGTCGGTCCTGCCCGAGCAGGCCGGCCACTGGGGCTACGCCCAACCCGAGATGAGCACCGAGGAGTCCGCGTTCACCCTCGTCTCGGGGATCACCGGGCGCCTGTACCTCAGCGGGCACCTCGCGCGCATGGACGACCACCAGATCGCGCTCGTCAACGCCGCCGTCGCCGCCCACCGCAGGCTCCTGCCCGAGATCCGCACCGCCGACCCCGCCTGGCCCCTCGGCCTGGAGCACCGCGGCCCGTGGCAGGCCTTCGCGCTGCGCACCGAAGACGCCGCGATCCTCACCGCCTGGCGCCTGCCCGGCGCTCCCGCCGACCTCGACCTCCCGCTGCCCGCCCTGCGCGGCCGCGACGTCGCCGTCGAGCAGGTCTTCCCCGCCCCCGGCGCGCCCGGGACCGGCGACTGGACCGCCGACTGGGACCGCGCCGGCACCCTGCGCCTCACCGCCGACGCTCCCGCCCCGACCGCGCGCGTCCTACGCTTGACCTGGCCCTCCACCGGCGACCCGAAGGAGCAGCCGTGACCCCTCGACCCGACGCCCCAAACCACCACCTGCGACTCGCCGCCGAATGCCGCCGCCTCCTCGCCTTCGGCGAGCGGGCCGCGGTCCCCGGCGGCGGCGCGGCCTACCTCGACGCGACCGGCACCCCCGACCCGACCCAGGGCATCCGCACCTGGATCACCGCCCGCACCGCCCACGTCTACTCGCTCGGCGCGATGCTCGGCGCGCCCGGCAGCGAACCGATCGCCGATGCCGCCCTCGACGGCCTGCGCGGCCCGCTCCGCGACGCCGAGCACGGCGGCTGGTTCCACGCCGTCGACGCCGACGGCCGACCCGACCGCGAGGCCGGCAAGTCCTGCTACGACCACGCGTTCGTCCTGCTCGCCGCCTCCTCGGCGGCCCTCGCCGACCGGCCCGGCGCCGCCGACCTCCTCGAAGAGGCCCTCGCGGTCTACCGCGACCGCTTCTGGGACGCGGAGGCGGGACTGCCGATCGACACCTGGGACGCGGCCTTCACCACCCCCGAGCCCTACCGAGGGCTCAACGCCACCATGCACTCGGTCGAAGCGCTCCTCGCCGCCGCCGACGCCCTCGAAGTCCTCGGCGCGCCCGAGGCCGGGGCCTGGCGCGACCGCGCCGCGGGCATCGCCCGCTTCGCCGCCGACCTCGCCTCCCGCCACCACGACCGCCTGCCCGAGCACTTCGGACCCGACTGGACCCCGGACCTCGACCTCAACCGCGACCGCCCCGACGACCCGTTCAAACCCTTCGGCGCGACCCCCGGCCACGGCCTCGAATGGTCCCGGATGCTCCTCCAGGTCGAAGCGCTGCAAGGCGACGAGGCACTGCTCCACGCGGCCGTGCGCCTGTTCGACCGCGCCGTCGAGGACGGCTGGGCCGCCGACGGCGCCGAAGGCTTCGTCTACACCGTGGACTGGGAGGGCCGGCCCGTCGTGCGCCAGCGGATGCACTGGGTCGTCGCCGAGGCCATCGCCGCCGCCGCGGCCCTGCACCGCCGCACCGGCGAGGACCGGTTCGCCGACTGGTACACCGCGTGGTGGGACTACGCTGACCGGTACCTGGTCGACCTCGCCGAAGGCTCATGGCGGCACGAACTCGACGCCGCCAACGCGCCCGCGACGGCGGTGTGGCCGGGCAAACCCGATCTCTACCATGCAGTCCAGGCCACGCTGCTGCCTCGGCTCCCGCCGGTCCCGACACTCGCGCGGGCATTGCGCGAAGGCCTGCTGCCCACCGCGACCGAAGGAACCCCATGAACGACGCGACCGGCCCGGACCCCGACGCGGTCCTGGTCATCGGCGAGACGCTCATCGACCTCGTGACCACTGCGGACGACGTGCGCGAGATGCCCGGCGGCAGTCCCGCCAACGTCGCGGTCGCCCTCGGGCGCCTCGGCCGCTCGCCGGTGCTCGCCACGACCCTCGCCGACGACGCGCACGGCGACGCCGCCCGGCGCTGGCTCAAGGCCTCCGGGGTCGCGGTCCTCGCGCGGCCCCGGGCGTCCGGCCGGACCTCGACCGCCGCCGTGCGCCTCGCCGAGGACGGTTCCGCCGCCTATGAATTCGACCTGACCTGGGACCTCGACGCGGCGACGCTCGCCGAGGCCGACGCCGATCCGGCGGTGGTGCACGCGGGTTCGATCGCGACGGTGCTCGACCCCGGCGCGGCCGTAGTCGAAGAGGCGCTGCTGGCCGCGCGCGGCCGGGCCCTGGTCACCTTCGACCCCAACGCGAGGCCGGCGATCACCCCGGACCGCGACGCGGTGCTCCCGCGCGTGGAGCGACTGGTCGCCGCGAGCGATGTCGTCAAAGTGTCCGAAGAGGACATTCAGTGGTACCGGCCCGGCGTCGATCCCCTTGAGGTCGCCCGGACCTGGGCCGCTTCGGGACCGATCCTGGTCGTGGTTACCCGCGGCGGCGAGGGCAGCGTCCTCGTCCGAGGCGACGAGACCCTCACCGTCCCCGAGGTCCCCGTGACCGTGGCGGACACGATCGGCGCCGGCGATACCTTCATGGGTGCGCTCATCGACGCCCTGGTGAGCCTGGGCGCGCACGGCGAATCGGCCCGCGAAGCCCTGGCGGCCCTGTCAATGGAGCAGTTGCGCTGGGCCGCTTCATGGTCGGCGCACGCCGCGGCGGTCACCGTCTCCCGACCGGGAGCCGACCCGCCGACCCGCGCCGAACTCGTAGGCGCCCCCTGCTTCAGGAACTGAACCCGCCGAGACGCGGCCCCGGGCCGAACTCCTCGGCATTTGTGCCCCGGAACCTGAGACCGCCCGTAATCGCTCGGCCGCCGAGACGCGGTTCGGGGCCGCGACGGTGCTCCATCTCCTTCGTGCCGCCCTCGGAAGTCCGCAGAGCAGAAACGGGCCGGTCGAGGTCCACCTACCTCGACCGGCCCGCTGAAGGCACCTGCCGTCCGGGGGTGCGGCGGGCCTCTCATCCTCCGCGGACCGCCCGAGGTCCAGTCGCCGGGCTGCGGAGCGTCTTGGGGCTCAATGGATGTCGGGCTCGGCGATCAGCTTCTGGACCTCCTGCATGATCCAGCCGCACCACTGGTCGCCGTCCCACGCGCGGTACCAGGCGGGAGCGTCGTCGGGATCGTCGGTGAACCGGCAGCACTCCTGCGCACCCGCGCCGTCGTCCACGTCGAGGAGGTATTCGACCACCTTGCGCGCGCGGGCCGGGAACGTGTCGAGCCGGTAGAGGGTGAACACGGCCGGGCCTCTGCGGAAGTCGCCGAGGTAGCCGTCCACGCCCGGCTTCCCGTCTGAGCGGAAGTTGTACGGGTCCTCGTCGGGGAGGGTCGAACCGGTTGCGCGGCTAGCCATTGCAGTACCGCACCGAGCCGGAGTCCGGGACCGGAGCCGAGGCGGTGATCCGGTGGCCGGAGTAGACGGTCCGGAACGCCTGCTCCTCGATCCAGATCTTCGAGTGCGGCTTGAGTCCGGCCCAGTACCGGCCCCAGGTCGCCTTCAGCTCACCGGAGTTGAGCCCGGAGACCACCAGCACCACATCGTCGCCGCGCTCACCGGTGAGCACCTGGAACGAGTCCGGAGCGTTGGCGCTCGAAGCGCGGACCGTATAGGTCCGGTAGTCGTCGCGGAAGGTCCCTCGTTCGAGAGGGTTTCGGCCGGAGTTCCCGGCCGCATTCGGGTAGTTCATCTCGCACCTCCATTGCAGACTGTCGGATAGCCGACAGGTTTTCGCCCGGGGATCGCAATGGTCGTCGGGAGGCGCGATCCCCGGGCTTCCCCACCGCTCGCGAGTCGTGCAAGCGAACCCGCGATGAATCGAATCTAAGCGCTGAACTCGGCAGGTAGAAGCGCCGACACGAGAGCACTTTTTGCAGGTAAGGAGGCTGCGCAAGAATTGCCGGAAAGTTTTGCGCCCCAAACTTTCCGGTTGCCGGTCCCTATTGCGTCGGATAAAGAGGCACGTGTACCGTTTGATTACAGTCCGTTCCCACCAACGAACTCCGGAGGACCGATGCCTCTTTCAAGAGTCGCGGAATGGTATGTCCTCGCAGACCTCCAAGCGCTCTGCAAAGAATCCGACCTGACCTACGCCCAGATCGGCGTTGCGCTGGGAGTGAGTGCACGTACGGTCCAGAACTATGTCTCCGGTGAGACCCGCCCCAAAGCGGGCATGGCCGCGCAGTTCGCGGAGATTTGCGGAGCCAGCAAGAAGCGCATCGACTTCCTCATTCATGTGATCAGCCAACTGGACAGCGGCATGATCGTGTCAGATCTGAGCAAGCGAAACATTCTCATTGTCGAACATGCCGAGGCCGCTTCCGGCGAGATCTGGAAGTGGGAGAACGTGTACATACCGGGACCGTTCCAAATCGAGCGCTACCACATGGAGTTGCTACCTGAGCCATCGAAGAACCCGGTGCGGAACTGGAACCGCAAACACCGCCGATTCATGACCATCAGCAGGCGGGACCCGGCTCCGGTCATGAACATCCTCATGAATGCCAATGTCCTTCGGCAGATTCGCGACTGGGATGGAGCTGAGGATCAGTTCAACCACCTGCTCGAAGTCGATCAGTGGCCGAACTGCGAGATTCGGCTCCTCGACGGCTTGCACTACGGTGCCGAGCACGAATTTACGGTCTATCTCCCCGGTGGAAACCCCAAAGCGCCACCACCGTTCGTCTATGTCGAGTCGATCGATCAGAGCCGACACATCGAGGATGCGGGGAAGTTCGGCTTGTATCATGGCCTAGTCAAGAGGATGTGGTCGTCTGGCCAACGAATTGGAGGGCGTCTCGATGACTGGATACGGTAGCTGGCGCAAGAGCACCAGGAGTGGCAGCGGTGACGACAGCGACTGCGTCGAAGCTCGTCAGCAGGCAGGGGAGTTCCAGGTGCGGGACTCCAAGCTCGGCCATGATTCCCCGATTTTCGACCTCGCCTCGACCGACTTCAAGGCGCTGCTGAGCGCCGCCGAGTTAGTCCCGAACGAACTCGAAGGCCGCCGTCGCGATCGCGACGGCGGCCTTTTCGGTGGTCAGCCGTTGAGGTGTTCGAGGAGGAGCCGGTTGACCGCCTCGGCCTGCTCGGTGGAGGCGATATGCGCCGCGCCCTCCACGGCCGCGATGCGGCAGTCGCGAATGCCCGCTTCGAGCACCCGCGCATCCGCCTCGGTGGCGACCGTGTCCTGATCGCCGTAGAGCACGAGCGCGGGCGCCTCGATGTCTCCGAGCTCGTCGCGCAGATCCGTTTCCGCCAGCGCCCGGCAGCACGCCGTGTACCCGAGCGGGTCGCACGCGGCGATGTCGCGGCGGAAGCGTTTGACGATGTCCGGGTGCTCGCTGTGGAACCGGTCGGTGAACCACCGCCGTGTCGCGGTCTCGGCCACCGCGGCCATACCCCGGGTGCGGACCAGTTTCACCCGCTCGGCCCAGTACGCCGGGGAGCCGGGCTTGACAGCAGTTCCGATGACCGCGATCCGATCCGTCCGCTCCCGATGGCGCGCCGCGAAATCGAGCACCGTCGCACCGCCGAGTGAGATCCCCACCAGGTGCGCGCGTTCGACTTCGAGGTGATCGAGCAGGTCGGCGATGTCGTCGGCGAGGTCCCGGATGTCGAACGCCCCGCCGCCGGAGCGCGTCCGCCCGTGGCCCCGCGTGTCGTAGCGGACCAACCGAAAACGATCCGCGAGCGCCTCGACCTGCGGGCGCCACATGTCCTCGGAGGCGCCGAGCGAATGGGAGAAGACGATCGTCTCGGCGCCCTCGCGTCCCCCGACGCTGTGGTGGGGGATCATGCCGCCGCCCGTGCGGGCGCGGCGGACCGCTTCGCGACCAGTACGTCCATTCCCGACCTCATGACCGGATCGTAGGCGACCGGGGGCCCGCCCGTGAAGCACATGTGAGCGATCAGCCCCGAACCGAGACCGCGTCCCGCCTCGCCGCACCTCGCCGCCGGGGGGCTTGCGGGGGTGTCGTTCAATTAGGTAAATTGATGAAACTAAATATCACGACCATCTATACGTGTTCGCCGGGAGGCGGATCGCGGTCGTGGTGCCACCCCCTTTCTAGGAGCGGATGAGTCATGACCCTCACCATGCCCGACGCGGGAGCGTTCCCGCGGGCCATTCCCAGGCGCTCGCGCCGCCTGATCCTCGCGCTGGCGGTGATCGCGGTCGGCTCGCTCGTGGCCGCCTCGCTGAGCGTCTGGAACAGCGCCAAGGCCAGCGCCTTCGAGGTCGGCACCTGGTACAACGTCGAGTCTCGACACTCCGGGATGGTCCTCGGCGTCCGGGCGGCCTCGACCGAGAACGGCGCCGAACTGGTCCAGTGGACCAGCAACGGCTCCTACGACCAGCAGTTCCGGCTCCTGGACGCGGGCGGCGGCTACTACCGTGTTCAGGCCCGGCACTCGAACAAGGTCGTGGACGTCAAGGACTTCTCGGCCGCCGACGGCGCGACCGTCCAGCAGTGGAACGACGTGAACAGCACTAACCAGCAGTGGCGGGTCGAGGAGAGCGGCGGCTACGTCACCTTCGTCAACCGCAGCTCCGGCAAGGCGCTCGACGTCTGGGAGTGGTCGACCGCCAGGGGCGCCAGGATCTCCCAGTACACCCCGACCGGCGGCGCGAACCAGCAGTGGCGCCTCGTCCAGGCCGGGGACGTGCCCCCGGGCGTCGACGCCCTCGAAGGCTTCGGCCAGGGCACCACCGGCGGCGAGGGCGGCACCACCGTCACCGTCACCACCCAGGCCGACCTGGAGAACTACGCCAACGCCTCGGGCGCGTACGTCATCAAGGTCGCGGGCACGATCAACATCAGCCCCAAGGGCAAAGAGGTCCGCGTCGGCTCGGACAAGACCATCATCGGCGTCGGGACCTCCGGCCAGATCGTCGGCGGCGGGTTCTTCCTCGGCGAGGGCACGAACAACGTGATCATCAGGAACCTCACGATCCGCGACACGCTCATGCCCGAGGACGACCCGGACGACAAGGACTTCGACTACGACGCGATCCAGATGGACACGGCCAGCAACGTCTGGATCGACCACAACCGCATCTACAACATGAACGACGGCCTCATCGACTCCCGCAAGGACACCACGAACCTCACCGTCTCGTGGAACGAGATGGGCCCGAACAACAAGTCCTTCGGCATCGGCTGGACCGACAACGTCACGTCGCGGATCACCATCCACCACAACTGGATCCACGGCACCAACCAGCGCAACCCCAGCACCGACAACGTCGCCTACGCCCACATGTACAACAACTACCTCCAGGACATCACCGGATACGGCAACTACTCCCGCGGCTACACCAAGATGGTCCTGGAGAACTCCTACTTCCAGAACGTCAGGAACCCCTACTACCCGGACCCGACCGCGGAGCTGCGCCAGAGCGGGAGCATCTGCGTCTCGTGCAGCGGCGACCAGTCGACCCGCGGGTCGGCCTTCAACCCGTCGGACTTCTACGACTACACGCTGCACCCGGCCTCCGAAGTGCCCGCCCTGCTCGCGGCCTACGCCGGGCCGCAGGCCTGGCTCGGCCTCTGAGCCGCCGGCCCGCCTGAGCCCGCCTCCGAGCCCTCGCGCCGACCCGCGGCGCGAGGGCTCGCCCGCGCCGCAACCGCCGATTCGTATTGCGGGGAGCGGCCGCGTGCGCGAGGCTGAAGCGATGCAAGCACCGCTGACGGACGGCACGATCGCGCTCGCCCCGCTCGGCCCCGGCGACTTCGCGGCCCACCTCGCGGGCCAGGACGAGGAGCTGGTCCGCTGGCTCGGCGGCGTCCGCTTCACCCCCGAGCAGCTGCGCGTCTACCTCGAACGGTGCGCGCTGTGGTGGAACCGCGGCGGGCCGTTCCACAACTTCGGCATCCGCCTCGGCCCCGACCGCACCCTCACCGGGACCGTGGACGTCCAGGTCGGGCTGTCCTACCTCGCGCCCGGCCAGACCAATCTCGCCTACGGCCTCTACCCGGGCTGGCGCGGCCGCGGCCTGGCCACGCGCGCGGTCGTGCTCGCGTGCGAGTACGCCCGCGGCCTCGGCTGCGCCGAGGCGGTCATCCGCTGCGAGCCGGCGAACGCCCGCTCGGCGGCGGTCGCCGTCCGCGCCGGCTTCGCCTTCCGCCAGCAGCGCAGCGAACCGGACGGCACCCTGCTCGACTGGTACGTCCTCGACCTGTTCGCTTGACTACTTCCCGGCGATCGCCCTGTCCAGCGCCCGCTGGAGCGCCTTGGGATCGGGATCCCCCTTCGGTCGCAGCCTCGGGTGCAGGTACTCCCGGAAGGCCCGGCTGTACTGCGTGTACCGCTGCACGGCCGGACGGGTCCCCGGCGGCGGCTGGTCCGGGTCGTGGGTGTCGTCGGGCCGCTTGCCGGTCAGCGCCGCGTACAGCTCCTCGGCGTCCGGACGCGGACGCTGAATGCCGTTCACGCACGCGGCCGGCTCCTCCGGTTCGGTCCCGTCGGCCCTGGTGAACGCGTCCCGGTACGGCCCCTCCCGGGTCGCCCCGAACCCGCCGTCGAACAGCTCCTGCTGGCTATCGGAGTCGGTGAGGAACTCGATGAGCGCCTTGGAGGCCTTGGGCCGCTTCGAGGCGGCGTTCACCGCCAGGCTCTGGCCGCCGAGCACCGCCCCCGGCATCGGGACCGCGCCGACCTCGAAGTCGAGGCCCGCCTCGCACGAGCGCAGGAACTCGTGGGCCCGGGGCCAATGCCGCAGGAACGGGGTCAGCCCTGACTGGAACGCCAGGAGCGAGTCGTCCTCGGTGTGCTGCAACGCCTCCGTGAGGACGACCGTGGCCCCGCCGCCCGCGTCCTCGTACAGGTCGCCGACGAGGCGCCCCAGCGCATCGCCCGCGTCCGAGTCCTCCCCGAAGCGGATCCGCCCGCCCTCGCCGGGACGCACGCCGTTCGCCAGCAGGTACTCCCACACGTTGACGATGAACCCCTCATAGGACGCCAACTGCATCGCGATGCCGCCCTTGAAGTCGCCGCTCGCGCCGAGGATCTTCCCGATGCACTCGCGCAGACCGTCCCAGTCCCGCAGCGACCGAACGTCCTCGGGCCCGACGGTGCCCGTGGCCGGGTCGGTGACCTCCCCTTTGCGGTAGTAGAGCATCCCCACATCCGTGTTGAACGGCAGCGCGTACAGGTCCCCGTCGTAGCGCCCGGCCTCCAGCGGCGCCGGGAGCAGGTCCTCCGACTCGACCTCCCCGAGGGCCCGCAGGCGCCCCGCGGCGGCGAACTCGGCGATCCACGGCAGGTCCAGGACCACCGCGTCCACCCCCGTGTCGCCCGATTGGAGCGCGGCATGGATCGCGTTGTACTGCAAGTCCGCCACGCCCGGCAGCTCGACGAGCTCCGCCTGGTGGTCCTTGTTCTTGTCGTTCCACTTCTTCACCAGCAGCCGGCGCTGGCCGTCCGCGGTGTCGTCGCGCCCGCTCAGGATCTTCAGGGGCTCGCCCTTCAGATCCTCCCGCTCCTGCCAGAACTGCCAGGACATCGAGGGGACCATCCCGGCGAGGCCTCCGGCGACGGCCCCGCCGCCCGCCCAGACCAGGGTCCGGCGCCGCAGTCCCTGCCGCTCATCCATTGCCGCTCCACAGTCGGTCGAACAGGTTGTCGAAGGTGATCGTGATCTCCTCGGGTTCGGCGTCGAAGCAGGTGACACCGGGCTGCTCGCCCTTGAGCGCGTTGAAGAACTCCGATCGGCACGAGGCGTCGCCCACGGCGATCACGTACACGACCACCTTCGAGTCCGCCAGCCGCTCATGGACCTCCGCCACGGTGGTCGCCGACGGGTCGGGGTCGTCGCCGTCGGTGAGCACCACCATCGCGCTGAGCCGCTCGTCGGGCCTGGCGGCCTCCAGCGCGTCGATGCCGTCGATGATCATGTCGTGCAGGTCGACGCCGATCTGCACTCCCGCCGCCTGGAGCAGGCCGGTGGCGTCGCCGCCGTCGCCGCCGATGCCGAAGAGCTCGGCGTGGGAGTCCGGGCCGTCGGCCGGGAACGTCCACAGGCCCGCGCGGTCCTCCGGGCCGAGGTACTCCAACGCGGTCGCGACGCCCTCGGTGGCCAGCTCGAACCGGGTCGGAGCGCCGGCGGCGTCATCGTGCATCGTCCGCGAGCGGTCGATCGACAGCAGCACGTCCGCCGGAGCCCGGGTCGTCCCGTAGTCCTCCCGCAGGTCCCCGTACTCGCGCACGCTGATCGGCTCGGTCTCGAACGCGAACCGCTTCACGAACTCCACCTCGTCGGCGAGCGGTTCCCCGTCGTAGTCGACCGACCGCACGCCCGCCCCGGCCGGATACGACCCGCCGCCGCCCGCCAGCCACGCGACCAGGTCGTCGGCGACCTCCGCGCGCCGCTGCGCCCACCGGTCGCCCCCGTCCGACCAGTCGAACCGCACCGCCTGGTAGTCGAGGGACCCGAACGCCTCGCCGTACACCGGCAGCAGGTCCGAGCGCTTCTTCGTCTCCACCGGGCACTCCCCGCCCATCGGCTTCCCGGAGTTGTACCGGGCCAACGCCGCCTCCGTGGTCAGCACCGCGGCGTTCGGCGAGGGGTCCTGCGCCCGCGACAGGCCGCACAGCAGCCCCGTGTCGTCGCTCGCCAGCGCGATCCCCAAGGACGCGCCCCAGTTCGCCAGCTTGCGCTCGAGCCGGGCCACGGTCCCCTCCGACGCGGGGCCCTCGCCGTACATCGCCCGCAGGAACAAAAGGCCCGTGTGCGACATGGACGGATCGGACCGCAGCACGGAGACGCGGTACTCCGCGTCGAGCTCGTCCAGCAGCTCCGGCAGCGACGCCTCGGCGATCTGCGAGGCGCCGTTGAACCCCTTGTTCAAGATCCCGCCCGGCACCGCCAGCACCAGCGGGGTCTTCCCGATCGGCACCGAGGGCCCGAGCACGTCGTTGCCGACCGGCGACTCCCGCAGCGCGTCGGAGGCGAGATCGACATAGGTCCGGGACTCGGTGATCCACAGATGCGGCCTCGGCCCGACATCGCGCAACGGGACCAGCGGCTCCCCGTCCCGCTCCTCGTCCCGCTCCTCATCGGGCCGCCAGCCTTGACGCAGCGCCTGTTCCACAGGGCCCCAAGTCGCGTCGTAGGCCGTCACGTTCGCCGTCCGGCAGTCCCCGGCCCCCGGGCGGGCGTTGAACTCGGCGATCGCCTCCTGGAGCCCCGCCGCGCCGTCCACCGGCAGCAGCACCGTCAACTCCACCGGATCGGCGCAGCCGCCGACCGCGCGGTCACCGCCGAACCCCCAGCCCAGCGGACCCGACGCCACACCCGAGACCAGCAGCAGCGCACTGACAACCACCGCCCAAAACTCGAACCGGGAACGCGAACCGCGCCGCAGCAGCGACCGCCACGCGAACGCGCCCGACCCGATCGCCCCACCGAAGCACAACGCCCACAACAGATCGAAATCACGCACCCCCGCCGACACCACCGCCGCACCGACGCCCGCACCGGTCACCAGCGTCGCCGCCCGCAGCCGCGGCGGCAACCGAGGCGGCGGCCGGCGGTGGCCCCCGTGCGAGGAGGACCAGCTCGGCTCCTCCTCCAGCGTCTCCGTAGGCGGCCTGCGATGACTCCCCCTGGGAGCGAGGGAGCCCGGTTCCTCGTCATCGGGTTCGGATCGTGGTCGGCTCGAGGACACCGTTGTCTCCGTTAGGGGTAGATACCGGGTCCCGTCGTCCGTTCTGGAGCCCGGAAGCGATAACCCACAGTATGCCGCATCCCGAACACAGAGAGGGAGGTCGATACAAGCGCTTTCCGGACACGACGCGCCCCGCTGGGGCACGATCGGTGCATGATCACCATCCGCCCGGTCGCCCTCGACGACGCCGAGACCCTCGCCGACCTGCGCACCGACAGCCGCGAGCACCTCGCCCCCTGGGAACCCGACCGCGGTGAGGCCTTCTTCACCGCCGAAGGCCAGCGCGAGGCCATCGCCGTCGCCCTCGACCGGGACGCGGCCGGGATCGGCCGCTCCTACGTCATCGCCGACGACGGGCGGCCCGTCGGCGGCCTCGTGTTCAACTCGATCCTGCGCGGCCCCTACTTCAGCTCGTGCAGCCTCGGCTACTGGGTCGCCCGCGCCGAGACCGGGCGCGGGGTCGCCACGGCCGCCGTGGGCCTCGCCAAACGGGTAGCCTTCGAGGAGCTCGAACTGCGCCGCGTCCAGGCCGAGACCCTCGTCCACAACCTCGCCTCGCAGAAAGTCCTGGAACGCAACGGGTTCGAGCCGGTAGGACTGGCACCCGCCTACCTCAAGATCGCCGGAACCTGGCAGGACCACCTGCTGTTCCAGGCACTCGACCCCGCGAGGGACTGAACATGCGCTTCGACGTCAACTACCCCGAGGTCGGCGCGTCCCGCGACGTGCCCCTCCCCGACGGCTACCGCCACCTGCGCCGCGAGACCCTCGTCGACGCCCCGCTCGCGGAAGCCGCCGACCTCCTCATGACCTGGGGCCTCCACGAGCGCTGCGGCCTGCACCCGCGCCCGAGCGCGCCCCGCGCCGCCCCCGGCGTCAAGGTCACCCTCCGCTTCGCGAGCCTCCTCTCCATACCCTGCCAGGTCACCTGGGCCGACCAGACGGCCACGCGCGCCGGCTTCGGCTACGGCTCCCTGCCCGGCCACCCCGAACGCGGCGAGGCCGCGTTCCTCCTCGAATCGGTGGGGGAGCGGCGCACCCGCTTCACCCTCCGCTCCTTCTCGGTCCCCGGCACCCCGCTCAGCCGCGCCGCGTCGCCGGTCGCGCGGCTCCTCCAGGCCCGCGCCACCGAGCGCTTCACCGCCGTCATGCGCGAGGCCTTCGCCGCCCGCTGACTTTCCCGAACCCCGGTGGCGGACTGCCCCGTTGCGTAGATTTCGGCTGAGAGAGCCGAATCGGAGGTCGCCATGGACATCGCACTGCTCGGCGTCGGACACCTCGGCGAGGCCGTCCTCGCGGGGCTGCTCGACTCGGGCCTGCCCGCCTCGCAGATCTGGGCCACCGCCCTCCCCGAGAAACGCGCCGCCGCGCTGGCCGACCGTTACGGCGTGGAGGTCGGCACCCACAATCCGAGCGCGGTCGCGGAGGCGGACGTGGTGCTCGTGGCGGTGCCGCCGGTGGCGGTGCGGCCGCTGCTCAAGGCGATCGGGCCCTCCCTCAGGCCCGACACGGCCGTGGTCTCGCTCGCCGCGGGGGTCCCGCTGGCGACGCTCACGGCGGCGCTGCCGGACGGCGTCGGGGTCGCCCGCGCGATGACGAACATCGCCGCGCGCACCCGCCAGGCCGCCACGGCACTGTGCGCTTCCGAGGGGTTCGACCTCACCGAGATCGAGGACCTGTTCGACCGCGTCGGCGTCACCGTCACGGTGGACGAGTCCCTTATGGACCTGGTTACCGCGGTCGCCGGTTCGGGCCCGGCTTTCCTGTTCTCCCTTGCGGATTCGCTCATCTCGGCTGCGGTGGACGGCGGCATGGAGCCGGTCGCCGCCCGCGTCATGGTCGACCAGATGCTCCTCGGCACCTGCCTGCACCTGCACTCCTCGGACGAGTCGCCCGCGACCATGCTGGAGCGCGTCGCCACGCCCGGCGGGACCACGCACGCCGCGCTGGACGTGCTCAGGGCAGGGCACGTCGACGCGACCGTGAAGGCCGCCATCCAGGCCGCGACCGAGCGCGGCCACAAGCTCTCCGGCGAGTGACGTGAGCCCGATGGCGGCATCACGGGTGCGTACGCGGTCGTCTGCGGCTCACGCCGCCGCATCCTCACCGCGCCGGTGTCGTCTCCGCATCACGAGCGCCGCCACCACGACAAGGACCGCACCGGCCGCGAGCATCTCGATGTAGGCCCAGCGCAGGCCGCTGGTGAACGCGTCGTAGGTCAGCGGTGCGAAGTCCGCGTCCTCGGCCCTCTCGACGAACTGCGCGCGGCCCTCGGCGAGTCCCAACAGCGCCCCGAGCGCCAAGATCGCGCTGAGGCCTCCGACGACGAGCGCCGCGATCCACTTGCGCGGGGCGAGTACGAACGCGGCGGCCAGCAGGGCCAGGCCGATCCACGGCAACCAAATGGCGGCCCATTCGAGCCGCTCGACGTAGGACTGCAACTCGGGGACCTGCTCGGATTCGACCAGCACGTACTGCGCCTCGACCTGCGGGATGTGGGCCGCGGCCGCGAAGTCGGCCTCCACCAGGCGTTCCTTCACGACGGCGACGACCCGGCCGAGGTCGAGCGCGAGCGTGTCCCCCTCGGCCAGCACGGCTCCGGCGTTCTCCCCGCGCAGGGCCGAGACGAGGGAGGCGTGCGCTTCGCGCACGGCCGCGTCCCAGAGGTCGAGGTACGCCTGGGAGGCGACGAACTCGCTCACCTCCTGCGCGATGCGCTCGCGCATGGCCTCGGCGGCGGAGGCGATGAGATCGTCCACGGCCGCGGGCCGGTTCCCGCCGGCCGAGTCGATCGCCTCGCCGGCGATCCGTTCGAGGTCGACGGCGTCCACGATCGTCTCGGTGACGAGGTCGGCGATCGCGGCCCGCACGCGCTCGTCCTCGGCGATCACGGCGGTCCGGTCGGTGAAGCGGTCGGTGTCGAGCAGTTCGAGGCGGGCGTAGAACGCGGCGATGGCCGCGGTGATGGCGAGGACCGCGAGGACGCAGGCGAGCATCGAGGCGATCCATCGCAGCAGGTGCCGTATGCGGTGGCGCTGTTCTTCCTCCGCAACGGTTTCGGTCTCCGGGGTGTCGTCCACGTCCGCCTCCCTCTTCGCCCTCCAATCCACCCTAATCAGTGCGAAAGATTCATGTGGGCGGTTCGGCTGAGGCGTTCGGCGCGAACGCGAAAGGGCGGCGGGGGAGCCCGCCGCCCTCTCCTCCGACGCTAGAAGTCGTAGCGCAGGTACGGCGCGATGAGCGGGTAGATCAGGTCCATCCGCACCGCGCTGTTCGGGCATCCGCCGAGGTGGTGGAGGCCGACGACCTTGCCGGAGTCGCGGCTGACCACCGGCGAGCCCGAGGAGCCGCCTTCGGTGTCGCACAGGTACGCCAGGTCGCTGTGCCAGCCGCGGGCGGTCCACGCGTTGTCGCTGATCCGGCACTGCGCGGTGCCCGATCCGGAGTGCGAGCCCTCGTCGCTGACGGCGGCGATGCGCATCGGCCTGCCGCCGGGGTGCCCTGGGATGAAGACCTTCTCGCCGGTGGCGGCCTGCCCGCGGTCGATCTTCAGGTGCGGCAGGTGCGCGATCCGGTCGTATTCGGCGACGGTGAACAGCGTGTAGTCGTAGGTGTAGTTCGTCGCCAGGACTTTGGCGCCGGTCACCTTGACCGGCTTGGCCGTCGCCCCGCCCGAGCACTCCAGGCACTCGTATCCGAACTGGACCTCGGTGACCTTCGCCTCGGCGCTGGTGGCGAGGCAGTGGTTGTTGGTGAGCAGCCGGTTCCCGGATTCGACGAGCCATGCGGTGCAGTAGAACTGGTCGTCGATGATGATCCGCGCGACCGACTTGCTCGCGTCGTAGGCCTCGGGGTCGCTCTCGCGGTAGCAGACGGCGTGCACGGAGTCGTCCTCGCCGCAGACGCTCTCGGCCTCCCTCTCGGGCAGGCGCGCTTCGAGTTCGGTCTCGTTGAGCCCGCGCGCGTACGCGGCGATCCGGGCTTCGGCCGCGACGCCGTCGGACGGGTCGTCGTGCAGCTCGACGACGGCGGTGTCGCCCTCGACCGAGAGCGCCCGGATCGCGCCGTCGATGATGTCGGCGGCGCCGTACCGGTGCGATTCGGTGCCGTCCGCGCCGGTGACGACGAGCGCGTCGCGCGGGCCGAGCGCGACGCGGTCGAACCGAGCCTTGATGAAGGCCGCGTCCGGGTGCGTCAGGGCCCGTTCGGATCCGGGGCCGAGGGCCGCGTCGACGGTCTCGATCGCGGCGATCTGGTTCGCGCCGTAGGCGGGTGCGGCCTCGATCGCGTCCTGGGCTCCCGCCGGGGGAGCCGAGACGAGTGCGGCGGCGACCGCGAACGCTCCCGCGGCGGCGCCGATGAGGATTCGGTGTCGGGTCTGCGGTGTCTCTTGTGCTCTCACGTGCACGAACCCTAGGGGCCCGGGGGCTGCGGCGCGGCGTTTCGGGTCAATCGGCGTGCGTCTTGAACCAGGCGAGGGTCGCGGCGACGGCCTCCTCGTGGGGCGTCACCCGGGCCTCGCCGAAGGAGGCGCGGAAGGCGGTGTCGTCCACGATCCACGGCCGGTCCCGCTGGTACCAGGTCTCGCCCAGTTCCCGCACGTCCCGGTTGAACAGGCCGATGAGGCGCTGCGCGCCGCGGCCGACGCCCGAGCTGCGCGGGTTTCCGCCTGCGGCCTTCCACACCAGGTCGAGGAGGGCGCTCCCGGTGAGCGGCGGCCCGGCCGGCAGGTGCCACACGTGCCCGTCGGCGCTGGGGTTCTCGCCGAGGGTGGCCAGTGCGGCGGCGAGGTCGGGCAGGTAGGCGACGGTGTGCGGCTGGTCGAGTTCGCCGACCCAGCGGGCGGTCTTCCCGGCTGCGGCGGCGGCGAAGACCGTCGCGCCGAGGATGGTGTTGCGCCCTCGCGGTCCGAAGTAGTCCGAGGCGCGGCCGATCGCGGCGGCGATGCGGCCTTCCTTGTGGGCGTTGAGGATGAGTTCGGCCGCGGCGGCGCGGGCCCGGCCCTTCGGGTTCCGGGCCGCATACGGCAGCTCCTCGGTCATGGGGACCTCGACGGGCCCGTACATGTAGAGGTTGTCGGCCACGACCAGGCGGGCCCCGGCCCGCTCGACCGCGGAGACGATCGTGTCGGTGAACCCCACGAACTCGTTCGCCCACTTCGCGTACGGCGGCTGCGCGCACTGGTAGACCACCGCGGCGCCCTCGCAGGCCGCGGCGGCGCCGTCGGCGGTGGTGATGTCGGCGCCGAAGCCGCCCGGCCCCGCGCCGCTGCGGCTGACGGCGCGCACTTCGTGGCCGCGGGCAGTGAGTTCGGCGGCGACGGTACCGCCGATCGCGCCGGTGCCGCCGAGGACGACATGAAGGTCAGGCATGATTGGCTCCCGTTCCCTTGGTGGGTAACGCTGTTATATACCCCGCCGCCGAATTCTGCCCACCGCCGAAGCGACCCACCGTTTAGCTCCACAAAGGATCAAGCGCCGGTTCGCCTCGCCGCCAAGGCCTCCACGCCGTCGAGCAGGAGACCGAGGCCCAGTTCGAACATCGCGTCCAGGTCCATGTCGTAGCCCTCCGTCAGGGCCCCGGCGGGCCCGAAGAGCGCCGCGAAGTGCGGGTACGGCGACAACCGGCCCTCCGTGTGCATCACCGGGACGTACCGGAGGTCGGTCCACTCCTCGGCTGAGAGGCCCGTGTCGGAGACGGCCGCGTCTTCGAGGTCGAAGTTCGCCGAGAGGCCCACGATGTGGCTGTAGAGCAGCACATGCACGTCGAACCGCAGCTTCGGCGGCAGCCCGATCCCTTCGAGCGCCCCGAGGATGCGGTCGCCGATCCACAGGAGGCTCGACACCGGCAGCGGCCTGGTGAGCGGACTGATCCGGCCGAGCCAAGGGTGCGCGCGATGCGTCCTCCACAGCGCGGACGCGAACGCCTCGACCCGCTCGCGCCACGGGGCCGCCTCGTCGTCGTCCACGCGCAGTCCGGCGTAGACGCGGTCGGCCATCGCCGCCAGCAGCTCGTCCTTGTCCTCCACGAACCGGTACAGCGACATCGGCGCCACGCCGCAGCGCCCCGCCAGCGCCCGCATCGAGACCGCTTCCAGCCCTTCGGCATCGGCGATCGCGATGGCCTCGGCGAGGACCTGCTCCCGGGTCAGCTCGGGCGTCGCCGTCCTGCCCGCTTTTCGGCGGGGCGCGACGACCGTGCCCGAGCGCGGGCGGGTGATGACCAGCCCTTCGGCCCGGAGCACGTCCAGCGCCTTCGTCGCCGTGGCGAGCGCCACACCGAATTCCTGGGCGACCCTCCGCGTCGACGGCACCTTGTCGCCCGGGGCCAGCTCCCGGTCGGCGATGCGCCTGCGCAACTCGGCGGCGATGCGCGCGTACGGCGGTTCAAGCGATTCGGCCACGTCGGCCCCTCCCCGGGTCTGTACTACGACAGATCCTAGCCCCCGGCGCGAACCGCGCCTCCCTCTGACCTAGGGCAGTTCGAGCATGTATTTGCAGGTGAACACCGTCTTCCCTACCGTGGTGACCACCAGATCGATACAACGTACTCGGAGGAACCCCGATGACCACCGTCCTCATCTCCGGCGCGAGCGTCGCCGGCACGGCCCTCGCCTACTGGCTCCGCGAGCAGGGCCTCACCCCGGTCGTGCTGGAGCGCGCGCCCGCGCCGCGGCCCGGCGGCCAGGCGATCGACGTGCGCGGCGCGGCCCTGACCGTCCTGCGCCGCATGGGTCTCGAACCCGCCGCCCGCGGACTCGCCAACCACTCTAACGGCATGTCGATGCTCGACCCCCAGGGCAACGAGCTGTTCCGATCCGAGGAGTTCGCGCTCTCCTCCGGCGAACTCGCCTCCGATGACATCGAGATCCTCCGCGAAGACCTCCTCGACCTCCTCTACGGCGCGACCGACGGCGTCGAATACCGCTTCGGTGACTCGATCACCGGCCTTCACCAGGGGCCCGACGGTGTCACCGTCGAGTTCGAGCAGGCCGCCCCGCAGCGGTTCGACCTCGTGATCGGCGCAGACGGCCTCCACTCGAACACCCGCCGCCTCGCCTTCGGGCCCGAGTCCGACTACCTCCACCACCTCGGCACCTACCTCTCGGTCTTCGGGACCGAGAACTACCTGGGGCTCGACCGGTGGCAGACCTGGTTCAACGACGGCGTGAACGGCGGGGTCGCCATGACCGTGCGCGACAACGCCGAGCTGCGGATCTTCCTCGGCTTCGGCGCCGACGCGATCGAGTACGACCACCGCGACACCGAGGCGCAGAAGAGGCTCGTCGCCGAGCACGTGACCGGTTTCGGCTGGGAGGTGCCCGGGTTCATCAAGCGCATGTGGAAGGCGGAGGACTTCTACTTCGACGCCATGGCGCAGATCAAGATGGACGCCTGGTCCGAGGGCCGCGTGGCCCTCGTCGGGGACGCGGCGCACTGCGCGGCGCCGCTGTCGGGCCAGGGCACGAGCCTCGCGCTGGTCGGCGCCTATGCGCTCGCACTCGAGTTGGGCCGCAAGGAGGACCACGCCGTCGCCTTCGACCGGTACGAGCGGAGGATGCGCCCGTGGGTCGAGGCCAACCAGGAACTGGCCCTGATCGACCGCAGAAACGTGGACCCGGACGAGTCCACACGACGCGTGAACGCGGTCAAGAACGCCATAGACCTGGACGAGGTCCTGGCCTGAAAAAGAAAGGGCCGCACCCGAAAGGCGCGGCCGAGCGAATACAGCGAAAACGCCGTGAGTAGGGGCCGCACCCGAAGGGCGCGGCCCCTACTCTTCAGTGCGGCAAAGGAGTGCCCTCACATAGGTCCGGACCCGACTCGCCGTTCTGATCGCCTCCCGATCGACCACCGCAGCGAGCCGCGCTCAATGCGATGCGCGGCTGAGGATCTCCTCCGTCAGACCGTGAAGCCGGTCCGCCGCCTCGGGGTCGAAGTCCTTGCCTTCCAGTGGAAGCCGCTTCGTTCTTCTGAAGGCGCTCACGGGCTCTCGCGGCGGGTCGTCCATGAGCTTCACCATCGGCGGCACCGCCTTGGCGACCCGTTGCGCGAAGAGCGCCGCCATGACCTCGGTGACCGCCTTCTTCGGCTGCTTGAGCGGCCCGGCCATGCCGGTCTTGACGAACAGCGGGTTGTAGAGCACGTACTTGATCGCCGTCCTGCGATGGCGGCGAGGGAAGTCCACGCCGAGCAGGTCGATGCTGCGGGAGGCCTGCGTCGCGGCCTTCATCCCCTTGTACGGTTCGCGGTCGAAGCGCAGGTCGTCCCAGAAGATCCGGCCCGGAAAGCCGCCCGGGGCGCCGAGATTGAAGATCACCGGCGCGGGCGCCTCGCCGAGGACCCCCGCCAGATCGTGGCCGATCACGAAGCGGCTCAAGTACGACAGCGCGAACGTGTACTCCAGTCCGTCCCCGGTGAGCGTGCGCTCCTGCTGGAACCGCTGGGTCGCGAACACCAGGCCGTCGATCCGGTCGAGCGTCGCCTTCGCCTCGGCCGCGACCGCCTTCATGCCCGCGACGGTGCTCAGGTCCGCCCGCAGGAACCGGGCGCGGTCGCCCGCGCCGAGCCGCTCGGCCGCCTCCGTGAACGCCCGGCCCTTCGCCTCCCCGCTGGCCACCGCGACCACGCAATCGCCTCGTTCCAGGAAGTGCAGGCCGAGCCCGCGGCCCATGCCGTCGGTCCCTCCGGTGATCAGGTACGTGCGCACGTCAGTGCCGCCTCTCACGAGTAAGTCATCGATCGATGACAAACGCTAGCAGGGGTCGCGCCATAAGTCAACAAGTGATGACTTATGCTGACTTCATGAACGCGCCCAAGCGCCGCGACCGCGCCGCCACCCGCACCGCCCTCCTCGACGCCGCCCGCAGCCGCTTCGCCGAGCACGGCTTCGACGGCACGAGCGTGCGCGACATCGCCGCCGACGCCGGAGTCGACGCGACGCTCATCTTCCGCTACTTCGGGTCCAAAAAGGATCTATTCGCCGAGGCGATCCGGGCCGAGGTGCCCGAGGACATCGGGACCGATCCGGACGCGGGTCCCGCGGTCCTGGCCGACGCGCTGGTACGCGAAGTGGTGCTCGACGACGGGACCGGCCCCGGCGAGCACCCGCTGCTGGTGATGCTGCGCTCCGCCGGCCGCCCCGAAGTGCGCAAGCGCCTGCGCGAGGAGGTCTGCGACCGCTACCTCGCGGACCTGGCGACCCGTTTCGAAGGCGAGGACGCCGATCTGCGGTCGGAGATGGTCGGCGCACTGCTCATCGGCATGGGCGTCATGCGCTCGGTCGTGGTCTCGCCGGTGCTGTCAGAGGCCGATCCGGACCGTGTGCGCGCCTTGGCCTCCGCGATGGTCGAGGCCCTGGAGTGAGGCCCGTCAGCCGCTGACGTCCAGCCCTTCGCGTTCGAGCGCCGTCCGGACCAACTCGAGCCACTCGACGCCCATCCGGCGACCGTCCGGGAACTCGTCGTCCCGGTCCCAGCGCCACGCCGCGACCATTGCCGTCATGAGGATCCGGCACTCGCGCAGCAGTTTTCGGTCCACGCCCGGATAGTGATCGCCGACCTCGTCGGGGGCATGGGCGAGGTCGAACTCGATCGGCCCGCGGCAGCACGTCTCCAGGTCGATGAACAGCAGTCCGTCCTTTGTGCTCAGCAGGTTGCCGGGATGCGGTTCCCCGTGCAGCAACTGCTCGGTCCCGCGTGCGCCGATCCTCCGCCGCAGGGTGCGCAGCGTGTCGCCGAGCAGTTCCCTGTCCGCCTCGGCGAGGTCAGGGCTCTGCTCGCGGTCGGCCACGATCTGCTGCGCCTCCTCGACCCGATCCGTGAAGTGCGGCGACGGGACCTCGACCTCGCGCATACCGGCGTGCAGCCGTGCGAGCGCATCGGCGTACTCGGCAGCCGAGACCTCTTGCGCTGGAACGGATTCGTAGTAGCTCCACAGTGTGACCACGAAGCCGTCGCGTTCGTAGACGCGCGGTTCCACGCGAGGATCGAGCACCGCCACAGGGCTGCCGACCTCGGTGAGCCGCCGGGCGAGGTCGACTTCGAACTGCGCGACCTGGGCCGACTCGGGTGCGACTCTGGCCAGGACCTCGCAAGGCAGCAGCCGCAGCGAGAGTTTGTTCGAGTCCTGAAGCACGACCGCCTCATCGGCCGTCAGGCCGAGTGATTTGGCGATGGACTTGGCCGCCGCTACCGCGCGGGCTCCCTCTGACGCCTGCATCGTCGCCCCTTTCGCATTCCGCCGCACCGGTGTGCGGCCTCGGCACCATACCAAGCCGCCGGGCCCGGGTCCCGCTGCGCGCCAAAGGCCCCGGGTCAGGCCGACGAGTCGTCCTCGCCCGCGCCCCGCCGCAGGGCCCAACGCCGTTCGAGTTCGAGTTCCACCTGGTCGAGGAACGCGTCCACCTCGTCCATGTCGTAGCCCTCCCGCAATCGCGTGGTCGCGAACTGCGAGTTCCGCACCGCCTCGGGCACCATCCGCTGCGGTCCCGCCTCCGGCTCCATGAGCGCCAGGATCACGCGGTCGAGGAAGGCGTCCACCTCGCCCTCGTCGTAGCCCTCGCTGAGCCGCACCGTCTTGAACCGGACACTGTGGATCTCCTCGGGAGTGAGGATCGGTTCCGCAGGGGGCCAGTCCGATCGAGCCTTCGACCGGTGCCACGGCGACGGTTCGGGCTCTGAACGGCCCACATTTGTGACCGGCGGCGTCGGCTTCACCTGCTCGGGCCGGTGCCGATTCCGCGCGAGCGACAGGTGCTCGGCGGTGTGGGTGACGCACAGCTGCGGCTGCGGCAGGCTCCTGTCTCGCGAGATCCGCAGCAGCTCCCGGTAGATGTCGTGCAGCGCAAGGAACTCCCCGGCCCCCGGGCTGCCGTTCTCCAGCACCTCCAGCAGCGCCCCGGTGAAGGCGGTGTACCGCGCGCCCTCCGGTGCCAGCGACACCGAGTTGGCCGGCGACGAGGTGAGCGTGAACGAGCCGGTGATCTGGATCTTCCCGAGGATGTCCTCCTCGTCGGACATGCCGCCGATGGCGCGCCCGGAGTAGCAGCAGTCGAGGATGACCACCTTGATCGAGGCCCGCGCGCGCCGGATCGTCTCGTACAGCCTCGCGAACGGGATCGCGCTCCACGGCAGCAGCGGCGGCCGGGCGCTCTGCGGCTGCGCCAGGTGCAGCTCGCCGTCGGTGTCGACGAGGCCGTGGCCGCTGTAGTAGACCAGCAGGAGGTCTTCGGCCTGGTCAGCGGCGGACTGGACCGCCGAGCCGATCTTGGAGAGGTCGCGCTCGTCGGGCACCGGAACGCAGTGCTGCGGCAGCAGGCCGGTGTGCCGCACGAGCGCGCTCCGCACGGCCACGAGGTTGTTGCCGGTCGCCTTGACCGGTTCGAGGTGGTCGTAGTCGGAGGTGCCGATGAGCACGGCGCGGGATTTCGAACCGTCGGGGAGGCGCACGGTCTACTCGCCGGAGTCGAGCTTCTGGGCCACGGTCTTCGCAACGGCGCCTTGGGCACTGATCTGGAGGCCCGAGCCGTCCGGGGCGGTGACGGTCACTTCGATGGACGATCTGCGGGTCTGGAGCCAGCCCACGATGGTCCGCCCGAGCACGTCGAGGCCGCCCGCGGCGATCGCGGCGAGCAGGAGCGTCTCGAGCCCGCCGAGTTCGCCGGGCTTGATCTCCGCGGGCGCGAAGCGGACCCTCCCGCGGAATTCGTCCTCGTGGTCGAGCCAGTCCAGCAGTGCGGCCAGCTCACCGTGGGTGTCGTCCGTTCCGTGCACCGCGATCTCGGCGTCCATCGCTCCACCTCCGACCTCATTGTCCCAGATTCGCGCACTTCCCGGTTGCCGCGGATTCGTCGGAAGGCGCAGCGGCACAGCGGAACGCCGATGTCTCAGGCGTCCCAGGGAGCGTCGGACCGCGGCGCGCGAGAGAAATTCCTTCGCGGCGGCGATGATTTCGCGGGTGCGGCTCGGTCTTCACGGGTACAACCAGTTGACACCTGACCAAGGAGCACCATCATGACCACCGCATCGAACCAGGCCGGTTTCCCCTACGAGCTGTCGGCGGAGGTCGACGTCCCGAGGGCCACCGTCTGGAGGGCCTGGACCGAGAACGACCACTATGAGGCCTGGAGTTACTCCAAGCCCGGTTCGGTCGAGCTCGATCCGACGCCCGGCGGCCTCTACGCCGCCACCGTAGTCACTCCGGACGGCCAGGAGTTCCCGATCACCGGCCGGTACATCGAGGTCGACGAGCCCGAATCGATGGTCATGGGCATGGACACGCCCGACGGCGGCGAGGAGGTCATGCGACTCGACCTGGCCGACCTCGGCGGGGACCGTACCCGGATCACGATCTCGCAGACGTGCGCCACCCAGGAGGAGCACGACATGGCCAAGGAGGGCAGCCAGATGCTGATCGACTCCTGCGCGGCCTATGTCACGAAGATCTGATCCCCGCAGAGGCGTCGGGGCCGGGCAGGCAGGAGCCCGGCCCCGGCGCGTGTCCCGGGACGATTCGCGATCCAGCGCCGAAGCGCCACCGGGAGCAAGCTCGCGCGGGTATGGAGCATGTGTTTCCCGGTCCCGGCACCGGTTCGCGGGCGAGAGGCTCGCGAGCAGTACCGCCGGGCCTCCGGCCAGTCCGATCCCCGCAGAGGCGCCGGGCCGGGCAGGCAGGAGCCCGGCCCCGGCGCGTGTCCAAGGACGATTCGCAATCCAGCGCCGCAGCACCGGCGAGCGCACGCTCGAACGGCCGTGGGGCCATAGGGCCATGGGGCCGTGTGGTTGCCGGTCCCGGCACCGGTTCGCGGGTGAGAGGGTCGCGAGCAATACCGCCGGGCCTCCGGGCGGTCCGACGCGTACTCGGGAAGCCGCGCACACGACCTGGACCTCCCGGTCTCACGGTCCCGACGCGTCCCCGGGAAGCCGCCCGAAGGCATGGACCCACCCGGCTGCTTCCCGCTCGGTCAGCCCCCGCGGGCGCGATACTGCCTGGCCAGTGGCGAAGTTCCCGCTTCCGCAGTCTGCGCCTGTCCCGCCCGGGCGAAGACGCCCGTTCGGGTGCCGACCCGCATGGCGGTCTCCAGTACTGACGCTTCCCGCGGATCGCCCCGACCTGCAAGGCGTGCCCGGTACCAACCTTCTTCGAGCCCGGCCGCGAGACTGACGCCTACCTGCTCGGCTCGGCACCATCCGGCGCGTCGGGCCCGGGCGTTAGCCTCGCCCCATGCGACTCTCGGCCCTCCAGCTCAACCGCGCGACCCTCGCCCGCCAGTCCCTCCTCCACCGCGAGCGGACCGACGCCACCGCGGCCATCCGCTCGGCCGTCGCCCTTCAGTCCCAGACCCCCGTCTCGCCGTACCTCGGGCTTTGGAACCGGATCGCAGACTTCGCCCGCGAGGATCTCGACGCCGCCTACGCCGAAGGTCGCGTCGTGCGCGGCAACCCGGTCCGCATGACGCTCCACACCGTCGCCGCCGCCGACTACCGGACGTTCCGCGAGGCCACCGAGCCCTCCCTGTACGCCGCGAAGCTCGGCGCGCGCACCGCCGGCTCTGGCGTCGCCATCGCCGAGGCGGAGCGGCTCACCGCCGGCGTCCTCGACTTCGCCGCCGAGCCCCGCGCCGCGGGCGAATGCGAAACCTGGCTCGCCGAACGCCTCGGCCCCGAGGCCGCGAAGGCCGCCTGGGTCGGCATCCGCCAGTACGCCCCGCTGCTGCGCGCCGTCGGCGACGGCCCCTGGGGCTTCACCGATCGGGTCGCCGTCGTCGCCGCCCCCGACCGCCCGACCCTCGGCGACCGCGAGGCCGCCGACGCGGCGCTCCAGCAGCTCGCGCTCCGCTACCTCTCCGGCTTCGGACCGGCTTCGGCCGCCGACCTCGCGCAGTTCGCGATGGTCCAGCGTGGCCGTGCCAAGCAGGCGCTCCTCGCCCTCGGCGACCGGCTCGAACAGCACCAGGGCCCGGCCGGCGAGACCCTCTTCGACCTGCCCGGCGCCGTGATCCCCGAACCCGACACGCTCGCGCCGCCGCGCCTGATGGCCATGTGGGACAACGTGTTCCTCGCCTACTTCGACCGCAGCCGCACCATCCCGCCCGAGCTGCGCACCGACCTGATCCGCAACAACGGCGACGTGCTCCCGATGCTCCTGGTCGACGGCCTCGCCGCCGGGGTCTGGCGGGCGACCGAGCGCGGCATCGAGGCCACCGCCTTCCGGCCGATCCCCGACGAGGCCTGGGCCGGACTCGCGAAGGAGGCCGCCGGGCTCAAGGACCTGCTCGCCGACCGCGAGCCGGAACCGTACCGGCGCCACCACTACTGGTGGGCCAAGTTCCCTGAGGCGGAGACGGTCCTGCTCGAATGAGGACGGCGGTTACGCTGGCGACCCGAGAGCCGGAAGGAGCCCGCCATGAGCGGCCGCGAACACCACTACGAAGTCAACGTGCGCTGGACCGGCAACACCGGCAATGGCACCGCCCGCTATCTCGAATACGGGCGCGACCACGACATCACCGCCTCCGGCAAGCCGCTCATCCGCGGCAGCGCCGACCCGGCGTTCCTCGGCCAGAAGGAGCGCTGGAACCCCGAAGACCTCCTGATCGCCTCGCTCGCCGAGTGCCACATGCTCACCTATCTCGCCCTGTGCGCCCGCGACCGGATCGTGGTGACCGCCTACGAGGACGAGGCCACCGGGACCATGACGGAGACGGCGGGTAACAGCGGCCGCATGACCGAGGTCGTGCTCCGCCCGCGAGTGACCATCACCGACCCCGAGAAGGCCGATCGCGCGACCGAACTCCACCATGATGCCAATCGGGCCTGCTTCATCGCGAACTCCGTGAACTTCCCGGTCCTTCACGAACCGGCGATCCACATCGCATAATCTCGCTGCGTACTGCGTACTGCGTACTGCGTACTGCGTACTGCGTACTAAGTCTCACCTCTGCTCGCACCGCTCACCGACCGCCCGGCACCCGCTCCGCGAACGACCCCTCAACGCCGATTCATGCCGCCGGCCGCGCTTCTGCGAGCGCCGCGAGCGGATCGTCCGACAGCCGTTCTGCCGACAACCCCGTCTCGCGGCCGATCGCCTTGACTAGTCCGCCGCGCGTCGCGTAACCCGAGGCCCGCGCCGCCGCCGCGAGCGAACTGCCGCCCTTGAGCCGCCCGATCGCCACGTTCAACCGCGCCCTGGTCCGCCACCGCGTGAACGGCAGCCCCGTCTCCTCCTGGAACAGCCGCTGCACATGCCGGACGCTGGTGTGCCGCGCCGCCGCCAGCTCGCCGAGCGTCAAGGGCGACAACGCCTCCCGGGCGATCGCCCGCGCCACCGCGTGCGCGGGCAGCACGAGCGGGAAGTACCGGTCGTCGATGCCGCGCAGCACGTCGTCCAGGGCCTCTCGGAACGGTCGCACCTGCTCGGGGGTCACGGGACCGGCGACCAGGATCGTCGTCATCAGATCGGTGAGCGCGGGGACGATCCCCAAGCGCCGCACCCGCTCGGGCGGCACCGTCTCGGGGGAGAGGAAGGGCCCGAGTGCGACGCCGTCGTCCGAGAGCCGCACCGAGTGCGGCACATGCGGCGCCAACCACAGGTTCTCGCGCGCCCGCATCCGCATCGGGACGCCGTCGACCACGAGTTCGGCCGTGCCGATCACGATGTGGACGAGATGCGGCACGTCGTGCTCGTGCGTGTCGTGGCCGAGGAACCGGATGCTGTTCTCGGGCACGACGCCCACCAGTGAGGCCGCAGGGTGCATGCTCGCTCCAGGATTCGTGTCGCGTCGGGCACCCGCCGATGTCGCTTCGGCGAAGGCCCGGGCTGAGTTTGTAGGCTAGCCTAGCCTTACTTTCAGGCCGTCGTGCCTGGGAGACCGCCCGTCCCCCCATTCCCGATAGAGGTCCCATGCGATCCCCACGCACCGCGTTCGCCGTGCTCACCGCCGCCATCGCCGGCTCGTCCCTGGCCCTCGCCGGCTGCACCGCCGCCGAGGAGGACGCGTCCTCCGACGGACCGACGCGCACCGTCCAGACCGAGCAGGGCGCCGTCGAGATCCCGGCCGACCCGCAGCGGGTCGTGGTGCTCAACTACGCGCTCGCAGGATACCTCTACGACCTGGACGTGCCCGTGGTCGCGACCGTGCCCGAGGACGCCGACGCCGGCGGCGAGTACTCCGCGTTCTGGGCCGACGAGGCCGAGGCGGACGGCACCGAGTTCCTCCCCTGGAGCCCCGACGGCTTCGACCTCGAGGCGATCCTCGAACAGGACCCCGACCTCATCCTCGCCGGCGGCCTGGGCCTGCCCGGCGCGCAGGCGGTCGAGGCCTACGACCAGCTCTCGGACATCGCCGCGACCGTGATCGTCTCCGGCTCGCTCGCCACCTGGCAGGAGCAGTTCTCCTTCATCGCGGACGACGTGTTCGGCCAGGCCGAGGCCTACGACGCCTTCGTCGCCGACTACCAGGCCCGCGCCGAAGAGGTCGCCGCCGCGATCACCGTCCCGCCCGGGCCCTTCGCGGTGCTCACCGTGACCGCCGACGGCACCGCCTACGCGCTCCTCCACGACGCCGGCCTGCCCCTGGCCCTCGCCGAACTCGGCTTCGAGCCCGCCCCGCTCGCCGAGGAGCACGGCTTCGAGCCCTACCGCGAAGGCGGCGACATGTTCGAGCTGTCGACCGAGCAGGTCGCCCAGGTCCTGACCGTCCCGACCGTGTTCGTGACCGGCTTCAACGCCGACACCACCGACGTCGCCACCCTCGCCGAGTCGAGCGTGTACGCCGCGCTGCCCGCGTTCGCCGAAGGCCACGCCTACGACCTGCCGTACTGGGTCGTCCGCGGCGACTACGACGAAGCGCTGGCCCTGCTCGACCTCGTCGAGCAGCAGTTCTCGTAGCGGCCCCGCGAATGAGCCACCGCAACCTGGTGATCCACCCGCTCGTCCTGCGCCGCGCGCAGGTCGGGCGGGTGGCGGACCTCAACCCGCGCACCCGCCGCGTGACCCTCGTCGGCGAGCAGCTCGGCGCGTTCGAACGCGACGGGATCAGCCTGCCCGCCTTCGTGTCCGAGGCCTTCGACGACCACGTGAAGCTGATCTTCGCCGCAGACGGCGACCTCGCATCGGTCCTGCCGATCCAGTTGGAGGACGGCATCGAATGGCCGCGGGCGACCACCCGCCTGGCCCGCGACTACACGCCCACCCGCTTCGACCCGGTCGCCCGCGAACTCGACCTCGAATTCGTCCTCCACGGCGACGGCCCCGCCTCCACCTGGGCCGCCGGTGCGAAACCCGGCGACGACCTGTGGTTCGCCGGACCCAAATCCTCCACAGTGGTGCCGCCGGACACCGATTGGGTGCTCCTCGCCGGTGACGAGACCGCGCTGCCCGCCATCGAGCGCTACCTCAACGACCGCCCGCTGGACGCCCCGGTCCGCATCGTGGCCGCTGTGCCCGACGCGGCGGCCCGACGCGAACTCCCCACGGCCCCAGGCGACACCGTCACCTGGACCGAGGCGGCACCGGGCGACCCGGACGCCCTCGCGGCAGCGGTCCGCGCCATCGAGGTCCCGCCCGGCAGACCGTACGCATGGGCCGCCGCAGAGAGCCGATCGCTGCTGCCCCTGCGCCGGTACCTCGCCCGCGAACTCGAGGTCCCCAAGTCGCACACCAGCATCACCGGCTACTGGCACCGCCAGGACGCCGAGACCGCCGAAAGCTCGCTCGACCACCTGCCCGCGCCGACGACCTGGTTCGCCGTGCGCGCCGCGCTGCGCCTCGGCCTGGTCGAATCGCTCGCGGCGGGCCCGGTCCCACTGCCCGCGCTGGCCGCCCAACTCGGCATCGACGCACGGCGCCTGAGCGTCCTCCTCGACGCCCTCAAGACCGCCGCGGTCGTCGCCCCGGGTACCGGCCCGGTCGCACTCGGCCCGGCCGGCGAGGAACTCCTCGCCGACGAGCACGCCCGCGAGCGCTTCACCGGCGTCGACGCCGACCGGATCCTGGCCCTCGCTGAACTCGCGGAGGCGCTCGAACTCGACGAGCCCGCCTGGTCGCGCGTCAACGGCCGCACCATGCGCCAGTCGCTCGAACGCGACGGGCACCGCTACGAGGAGCTGGTCGAAGACGCCGACGGCCTCGCCCATCTCGTGACCGGCCTGCCTCGTCTGCCGGTGTGGGGCAGGGAGACCAGGGTCGCGGTCACCGGCCCCGGCTCGCTCGTCCTCGCCGACCTCCTGCGCGAACGGCTCGCAGCCGACACCTCGATCGTGGAATCGGCCGGGCCGCTCGCGGTCCTGAAGGAGTTGAGCGAGGGGTCCGAGCACCGGTTCACCGTGCGATGGGACCGAATCGAGGTAGCGGTGACCGCGCTGGCGCTCGGCCACCGCACCGACGCGGAGGCGGTCGCCCTGCTGGGGGAGATGCGCCGGGCGGCGGAGCGCGCGGTGCTCGTCGAAGCGCTGCAACCGGACGCGCTGAGCCCCGGTGCCGCTGATGAGGCACTGCTGCAACTGGCCGCGACGGGCAGCACACCGCGCTCGCCGAGCGACATGGCGCTGCTCGCGGCGGAGGCGGGCTGGTCGATCGACGACAGGCGCCCGCTCGGCTGGGGCGTGGAGTACTTCGCGCTCGTTCCCGACAGCACCCCGAGATGACAGTGCCGCAGGACAAGTGGCAATGGGCCGCCGCTGAGGAGCGGCGGCCCGCCGAGATGTCGCAGACGAGGACCGAGCCGCCCGAACCACGAGCAGGAGGTGCAACCGAGACGTCCGAGGCCGATCCGACCAAAAGGGCTACGGCCACCGAGCCGGGGTTCGACGCCAATGCGCCCGGCAGCGCGCCAGCGACCGAACCCGAACCACGCGCGGGCGATGCATCCGCAGTGTCTGGCACGGTTCCGATTGGAGAGGCCACGCGCGCGGCATCTGGGTTCGGCGCCGGCGCGAACGGCCGCGCTTCGGCGACCGGGCCCGAGGCGCGAGCGAACGTCGCCGCTGCGGAATCCGAGGCCGGTTCAACCAACGGGGTTGCGCCCAGTGCGCCCGGGTTCGACGCCGATGCGCCCGGCGGCGCGCCGATGGCCGGATCCGAAGCGCGAGTGAGCGGTGCGCCTGCGGTTTCCGAGGTCGGCCCGATCGAGAGGGCCGCGCTCGCCGCTCCTGGGTTCGACGCCGACGCAAATGGCAGTGATCCGGTGACCGGAATCGGGGCGCGCGCAAGCGATGCGGCCGCGGAGTCCGAGGCTGGCCGGACCAGGGAGGCCACCCGCAGTGCGCCCGGGTTGGACATCGAAGCGACCGATGTCGTTCCGGCAGCCGGAATCGAGGCGCGCGCGGTCGGTGAAGCTGCGGAGTCCGAAGCCGGCCGGGCCAACGGGGTCGCGCCGAGCGCGCCCGGGTTCGACGCCGATGCGCCCGACGGAGCACCGAAGGTCGGACCCGAGGCGCGCGCAGGAGAGGTTACGGTGGCGCCCTGGGCCGTTCCGATCGGAGAGGCCACGTGCGCGGCATCCGAGTTCGGCGCCGGTGCGAACGGCCGCGCTCTGGCGACTGGACCCGAGGCGCGTGTCAGAAACGCAGCTGCCGTGTCCGAGGCCGATCCGACCATAGTGGCTACGGCCACCGGGCCCGTGTTGGATGCCGAAGCAACCGATATCGCTCCGGCGACTGAATCCAGAGCGCGAGTGAGCGGTGCGTCTGCGGTTTCCGAGGTCGGTCCGATCGAGGTCACCACGCTCGCAGCTCCCGGGTTCGACGCTGATGCGACTGGTGGTGCGCCGGTGGCCGGGCCCGTGGCGCGCGCAGGCGGTGCGACTACGGTTTCCGAAGCTGGTCAGACCAAAGAGGCCCCGCCCAGTGCGCCCGGGTTCGACGCTGATGCGCCCGACAACGCGCCCGGCCCCGTTCCGGTGACCGGGCCCGAGGGGCGAGCGCGCGGTGCGGCTACGGAGTCCGAGGCCGGTCCGATCCAGGGGGCCGTGCCTCCGGCGTCCGGGTTCGACGCTGATGCGCCCGGCAACGCGCCCGGCCGCGTTCCGGTGACCGGGCCCGAGGGGCGAGCGCGCGGTGCGGCTACGGAGTCCGAGGCCGGTCCGATCCAGGGGGCCGTGCCCCCGGCGTCCGGGTTCGACTCCGGTGCGACCAGCGGATCGCGTGCCTCGTTTCCGGCCGTCCCCGGGCCCCTCGCTCTCGGCCGTCGCCGTCGCCTCTTCTGGCTCACCGTCGCCTTCGGGACCTTGCTCCTCGCCATCGCCGCCAGCCTCGCCGTCGGCTCCGCCCCGCTGCCTCTCACCACCGTCTGGGCCGCCCTCACCCGCCCCGACGGCAGCCTCGACCACCTCACCGTCCTCGACCTGCGCGTCCCCCGCACCGCCCTCGCCGTCCTCGTCGGCGCCGCCCTCGGCCTCTCCGGCGCGCTCATCCAGGCCCTCACCCGCAACCCCCTCGCCGATCCCGGCATCCTCGGCGTCAACGCCGGAGCCGGGTTCGCGATCGTCCTCGGCGTCGCCCTCTTCGGCGTCACCCGCATCCAGCAGTACCTCTGGCTCGGCTTCGCCGGCGCCGTCATCGCCGCCCTCGTCGTCTACGTCATCGCCGCCCGCGGCCCCGGCGGCGCCAACCCCATCCGCCTCACCCTCGTCGGCGTCGCCCTCAGCGCCGTCCTCTCCGGCGCTTCCTCCACCCTCGCCCTCATCGACCCCCAGACCTTCGACCGGATGCGCTACTGGGGCGCCGGGTCCATCGCCGACCGACCCGACGGCACGATCGCCGCGATCCTCCCGTTCATCGCCGCCGGGCTCCTCCTCGGCCTCGCCTGCGCCCGCCCGCTCAACGCCCTCGCCCTCGGCGACGACATGGCCCGCGCCGTCGGCGCCCGCATCACCTTCACCCGCGCCGCCGGCATGGTCGCCGTGACCCTCCTCTGCGGCGCCGCCACCGCCGCGGCCGGACCGATCGGCTTCATCGGCCTCATGGTCCCGCACGCCGTACGCTGGCTGACCGGCCCCGACCAGCGCTGGGTCCTCCCGTTCTCCCTGATCCTCGCGCCCGTGCTCCTCCTGGTCGCCGACGTCATCGGCCGCCTCGTGGTCTGGCCCGCCGAACTCCAGGTCGGCGTCGTCACCGCCCTCATCGGCGCCCCGGTCCTCATCGCACTGGTTCGCCGCGCCAAGGCGGCCGCCCCGTGACCGGCACCTTCACCGTCCGCATAGGACGACTCAGCCGACGCGTGCACACCCGCGCCCTCATCGTCGCCGTTCTGCTCCTGCTCGCCGCGACCGCCTGCGTCGCCGCCTCCCTCATGCTCGGCTCCCGGTCCCTGACGCTCACCGAAGTCCTCACCGCGCTCGGCCCGGACGCCCGCGGCCCCAACCGGCTCGTGGTCGTCGAATGGCGCGCGCCCCGCGCCCTCGCCGCCGGGCTCTTCGGCGCCTGCCTCGGCATCAGCGGCGCGATCTTCCAGTCCCTCACCAGGAACCCGCTCGGCAGCCCCGACATCATCGGTCTCAACACCGGCGCCTACACGGGCGTCGTCTTCGTCATCACTGTCGGCGGGACCGGCTTCCTCGCCTACGCCGCGGGTGCCATGATCGGCGGCCTCGGCGCCGCCGCCCTCGTGTACCTGCTCGCCTTCCGCGGCGGCGTCCGCGGCTTCCGGCTCATCATCGTCGGCATCGCCGTCAGCGCCATGCTCACCTCGGTGAACACCTGGTTCTCCGTCAAAGCCGACCTCGGCGAGGCCCTGCGCGCCGCCGTGTGGGGCGCCGGCTCGCTCAACGCGATCCAATGGCCCCCGGTGATTCTCGCGTCGATCGTCGCCGGTCTGCTCGCGCTCGCCCTGCCGGTGGCCGGGCGCCGGATGCGCCAGCTCGAACTCGGCGACGAGACGGCCGTGACGCACGGCGTCCCGGTGGAGCGCAGCAAGATCCTGCTCTCGGCGGTCGGCGTCGGGTTCACCGCCCTCGTGACCGCCGCGGCCGGACCGATCGCGTTCGTCGCGCTCGCGGCCCCGCAGATCGCGCGGCGGCTCAGCGGCCGTCCCGGCTCGGCCGACCTCGTCGGCTCGGCGCTGGTCGGCTCGGTGCTCCTGGGCGGGGCGGACCTGATCGCGCAGCACGCGGTCCCCGACACGCCGCTGCCGGTCGGCGCGGTCACGGTCCTCCTCGGCGGCGCCTACCTCGTGTGGCTCCTGCTGCACGAGCAGCGCCGTCGCTGATCAACCCTCAGGGGTGCAGGGCACCGTCTCGGGCAGGGCGTAGTCGCCCTGCACGTCGGCGGTGAAGCTCGGCCCGACGCTCTTGCCGGGGTCGAGCGACCCGTTGAACCAGACGTCGCCGTAGCGGTCGCCCTCCACATGGCTCAGGCCCCAGGTCGAGGCCACCGACAGGTGCTCGACGTCGATCACGACCTCCCAGCCCTGCACCGGCTCGGACCCGGTGTTGGCGACGGTCACCTTGACCGACACCGAACTCGACCACTCGTTGTCGAGCGTGAGCGTCGCCGTGCACTGCCTCGCGGCGGGCGCGGCCTCGGTGGTCGGGTCGGCTCCGCTGGACCCCGCGGCGCCGCTCGTCTCCGGCAGTCCGGTCTCCGGATCGACCTCGGGGGAGGGCGATTCGGACTCGGTCGCGCTCTCGGACCCCGCGTCGGAAGGGGAGTCCTCCGCGGTGCCCTCGGGGGAGCTCTCAGGATCGGCGCTGAAGTCGGGGACGGCGGGCCCGTCGACGCCGAGGTCGATGCGGTCGGAGTCGTCGCCGATGCGCAGCACGCTGAACTGGAGGATCGCGGCGACGCACGCGAGGGCGGCGACGGCGATGAGGACCTTGAGCAGGCGGCCGTGGAGTCGCCCGCGCATCGTCACGCGGTCCATCCAAAGGCGCATGACGACTTCCTCCAATATGGACGAATTGAACCGGGTGGACCCGTCTGCACGGTGAGACAGATGAGGGAGAATCGTGTCCACGGTGTAGCGTACAAGGCCCTCGGGCGCCGAAACAGCGCCGGAGGCCCCGTGCCGGACCGCGTCACCGCGCCTTCGGCGGCCCCGCAATCGCGCCGGTGGCCGTCGCGCCCAACGGGATCAGTTGTAGTTGCTCGGCTTCGCGTAGTGGGCCCAATCCGAGTCGAACTCGTACCCGGAGCGCTCGACGTCGGGTTCGACCAGGGTCGCCGACCGCTCGTCCACCATGATGCGCACGGGGAACCCCGGCAGCGGCACCCGGTCGAACGAGGTGATCATCGCGGCCCTGAAGGCGCGGCCGACCCCGTCGGCCTCGTACCGGATCATCACGTCGAACTGCGGCCGCTCGTCGGACCATTTGCGATGGAAGTCGGTGGACTCGACCTCGCCGTCGAAGCGCCTTCCCTTGGCGCGCAGCCGATGGATCAGCCGCTGCCTGCTCTTGACCCGCAGCAGCGCGAACACCAGCCAGAGCAGCCTGACCGCCAGCAGCAGCAGCGCGAGGACGGCGATCAGTACGAGGAGGTCCGGGACCCGCTCGCCCCGGAAGCGCTCGCCGTCGGCGAGCGTGGCCGCGTAGCCGGCGACGTGCAGGGCCGCACCGGCGGTGAACCCGAAGGTCCCGGCGGTGGCGACGACGCTCTTGGCGAACGACCGCTGCCCGAACCTCCGGCGCACCAACGCGTGGAGGCCCCACGACGACAGCCCGACCGCCTTGAGCGACAGCACGAACAGCACGATCCACCACCAGGTCGTGGGCCGTTCCCCAAGACCCGGCTGACTGGTGAGGACGCCGGGCAGCCACGCCAGGCCGAGGTAGGCCAGCGCGGTCCACGCCGCCGCAGCGGTCGCGAAGAGCGCGGCGAGTCCCGCCGTGAGCCGCCCGGGCCGCTCCCCGGGGGCGAGGACGGTGATCTTGCGGCCGCGGTCGGTCGTGGAGAACACCGGGCCGCGTTCCCACCAGTGGGCCCTCTTGCGCCGCTCCAGCTCCGGCTCCGGGGTGCTCGTGCCGTCGAACGGCCCGTAGCGTTCGGAATGGCGCTCCACCATGCGCGTCACGTACTCGACCACGCGGAGGGCGCGGTCGGACGGCGGCACCTTCCAGCGCGGGTCGTCTGCGAACGGTGTTTCACCCATGGGACCAGAGTAAAGACTCCTTGCACCCCGGCACGGGCGCGAACCCCGCCCCGATCCCGCGCCGGCCCTGCCGCGGAGTCCGGTGCCCGCGGGCGAGACGGTCGACTCGGCGCAGTGCCCCGCCGTGCGGCCTTCCCGCCGCATTCGATCGGCCTCGCCGGGGTACCCGCCGGTGTAGATTCAGGCCGGGAGCGCCGCGCACCCGGCGCGGAACGGCCGAAGGGAATCCCATGCGCGCAGTCGTCGTCACCGATTTCGACACCGAGCCCCGCATCGACGATCTGCCCGTCCCCGAGCCCGGTCCCGGCGAGGTCTTGGTCCGCATCGCGGCGGCGGGCGTCAATCCCTTCGACTGGAAGGTCGTCGAGGGCGCCATGCGCGACGCCGTGACCCACGCGTTTCCGCTCGTGCTCGGTTCGGACGGCGCCGGGACGGTCGAGCGCGTCGGTCCCGACGTGGAGGCCTTCGAGTCCGGCGACCGCGTCTTCGGCCAGTTCATGGACGTGCAGCTCGGCCGCGGTTCCTACGCCGAGTTCGCCGTCGCCAAGGCCTCCAAGCTCGCCCGGCTCCCCGACGCGCTGCCGTTCGACCTCGCGGCGGCCCTGCCGACGGCGAGCGTCGCGGCGCACGATTTCGTGGAGGGCACCGGCATCGGCCCCGGCCAGGTCCTGCTCGTCAACGGCGCCTCCGGCGGCGTCGGCCAGTCCGCGGTGCAGCTCGCGGCTGCCCAGGGCGTGCGCGTCATCGCCACGACCGACGCCGAGACCGCCGACTACCTGCGCGAGCTCGGCGCGGCCGAGACCGTGGACTTCACGGAGGGCTCCGCGGCCGATCAGGTGCGCGTCGCGCATCCTGCCGGCATCGACGCGGTCATCGACCTCATCTCTGGTGCCGAGGAGATCGAGGCGTTCGCCTCGATCCTCAGGGCCAACGGCGTGATCGTCTCCTCCAACGGCGCGGTCGATCCCGAACTGCTCGCCTACCGGGGTCTGCGCGGCGCGAACCTGTACGCGAACGCGAATCCGGCGACTCTCGCCTCGCTGGCCGAGGCGGTCGAACGCGGGCAGCTGCGGGTGCGCATCGACTACAAGGTCCCGCTCGAGGACGCCGCACTCGCCTTGGGGCGCTTGATGGAAGGCAAGGCGCGCGGCAAGACCGTGCTCGCCGTCGGCGCCCAGTAGACCCCGTCAGCGCAACGGCAGCAACGTCTTCGGCGGCGCCGTGCGACCCGACCGCCGCGTTTCGTCCGGGCGCAGCGGGCAGCCGGTTCCCGCTCGCTCCACCAGTTCGCCCCGCAGCGCCGCGAGTTCGGCCATGCGTGCGTCCACGATCGCGATCTTGTCGGCGAACAGCGCCGACAGCGCCGCCGCCGAGTCGGGCGCGTCGCGCAGTTCCCTTCCGTGGTCGGCGATCTCGGTCAGCGAGAACCCGAGCCGCTGCGCGGTCCGCACGTAGTCGAGCCACGGGAGCGCCTCGGCGGGGAAGTCCCGGTACCCGTTGGGGGAGCGGTGCGATTCGAGCAGCCCGATCCGCTCGTAGAACCGGATGGCGTCCCGGCTCAGACCCGACCGCTGCGACAACTCCCCGATTCTCACTGCCGTTCCCGCCTTCCGCGACTTGACCTTGGAGCGCACTCCACCGTTTACGGTAGCCCTCCCCGGTGTCCCGACGAACGGAGTCCCGCCATGTCCGCAACCGTTGCACCGCAGCCAAACCCGTACCTGAGGCTCGTGCGCGCCAGCGCGGTGTACGACCTCGTGGTCACCGCTGGCTTCGCGACCCCGTGGACCTTCGCGATCCTGCACGCCGCGCTCAACGGCCTCGGCGCGGCGACCGGCCTCGGCACGCTCCCCGAGCTCGACTACATGCAGGTCCTGTACGCCAACCTCATGGGCTCGGTGGTCGTGGTGTGGTCACTGCTGCGGCTCACCGCTCCGCTGCGGCTCCACGGCCTCCTCGACGGCGTCGCGCGCGCCCTGTTCTCGACCTGGATGGCGTACGCGCTCACGCAAGGGGCGCCGGACCTCTTGTGGGGCTTCCTGATCGTGGAGGTCGCCTGGGGCGCGGCGCAGCTCGCGCCGTGGCTCGGCCGCCGGTTCCGGAACCGGTGACCCGTCCCGGACCGCTTCCTCAGCCGCCGCCTCCGCCGCCGTCGCCGGACGGCTCCACGTACTGGTCGTAGTCCCGGTCGAACTCCCCGGGCCGCTCCGGATCGGGTTCGACCAGGGTCGTGCCCTGCTCTCCCACCGAGACCACGACCGGGTAACCCGGCAGCGGCACCCGGTGCGACTGCGTCGTCATCACCGCGTCGAACGTGTTCTCCGGGTTCGGCCCTTCGTATCTGATCGTGACCTTGAACTGCGGCCAGCGGTCGACCCAGCGGCGGTCGAACTCGGTCCCGGCGACCTCGCCGGCGTACCGGAACCCGCTTCGGCGCAGCTCGACGATGCTCCGCTGCCTGCGCCGGATCCTGAAGAGCAGGAACGGCGTCCGCACCGCCCCGCCCACGAACACGATCAGCGCGAGCCCGGTGAGCACCAGCAGGAACGTGGTGCCCGGCCGCTCCGAGGACGGCGCCTCCGGCGGCAGCGAATCGAGGTACCGCACGGTCAACCGCAGGTGGATCAGCCCGGCGACGACGAACCCGAGACTCGCCGCGGTGAAGCACACCGTCAGGCCCGCCGACTGCTGCCTGAAGCGCTTCCGCAGCGCCCCGTAGAGTCCGCCCGTCGTCGGGAACATGAGCACCACGCCCAAGACGGTGAGCGCGATCCACCACCAGTGTGAGGCGGGCTCGTCGAACGCGGGGGAGACCTCGTCCGCTCCGATCAGCCGCGGATACCCCATGAAGGCCAGGCCGGTCCAGCTCGCGGCGGTGAGCAGGGCCATGACGGCGATGCCGGGCGTGAACCGCCCGATCTCCTCGCCGGGCGCGATCGTCGTGATCTTGGAGGACCGGTCGGTGGTCGAGAAGATGGGGCCCGCTTCCCACCAGTGCTCGGGCTGCGCGGTCTCGTCGCTCATCGGGCTCAACCGGCGCCCTGGACGTTCGCGTACACCTCGAAGCCGAACGCCTCCAGCCCCGGCAGGTCCGGGTCCTCCGACTCGGCCCTGCTGGTGTCCTCCCAGAACACCGCCCACTCCGATTCGGAGACCCGCCCGATCGCGTAGTTCGCGAACGACTCCTCGTCGGTGCGGTCCCGGTACCCGTCCCAGTACTCGGTCGGGTCGGTCTTGTAGAAGTACAGCTCGGTGTACTTGTAGTCGTCGCCGTTATTCCGCTGGTCGCAGTGGAACCCGCCGGGCTCGCGGTCGTCGCCGCCCCGGCTGCTGTACTCGGTCGAGGACGCCTTCCAGGCGCCCGGGCACACGACCTCCATCCAGTCCTCACTGGTACCGGTCACGTACTCGCCGCCCTCGGCGGCGACGCCCTCCTCGGGGCCCTGGTTCTCGGAGGATCCGTCGGAGGCCTCGGGATCGGGCGCGTCGTCGGCGTCGGAGCAGGCGGTCAGCGCGACCGCGAGTACACCGGCCACGAGCAGGCTCCGGGCGGCACGTTGAAAACGAGTCATGTCCAGAGGCTAGATGCGGTCCGCAACCTGCTCGCCGTCGTCGCGAACGCGTCTCAACCCTCGTCCAGGCACAGGCAGAACGGGTGCCCGGCGGGGTCGAACAGGACCCTGACGTGCTCCTGCGGCTGGTGGTCGGCCACCACCGCGCCGAGCGCCACCGCCTCGGCGACGGCCTCCTCCAGGTCCCCGACCTGGAAGTCGAAGTGCATCATCGGGCGCTGCTCGCCCTCGACGGGCGGCCACACCGGCGCCCGGTAGCCCTCCGCCCGCTGGAACACGAAGAACGGACCCTGCGGCGAGGCGGCGACGATCGCCGTCCCCGGCTCCTCGTGGCCGATGTGCCAGCCGACCAGCGCCGCGTAGAACCGCGCCAGTGCCCCCGGGTCCGGCGCTTCGATCGAAGTGCCCCACCACATGCCATCGCGTCTCGATCTCATCTCAGTATTCTGCCGCACGTGCCTGACACCCGCCGGTTTCCCGCCTCGCGAATCGGGTCCAACGCGATCAAACTGAGAAGGCGACGGCATCGCCGCGCCGTCTTCCGTGGTCCCAAGGGGCGATGGCCCGCGCGCGGTACCGCCGAGCGTGGACGCCCGTGGGTATAGTCGCGACGGATCCACCGGTCCCCGGGAGCCCCAGAAGCCCCGGGGGATCGCAGGCATCACCGATCAAACGAAAGGCCAACTCGTGCCAATCCGTAAGCTAGCGGCCCTGCCTCTCGCAATCGCAGTCATCGGTCTCTCGGCGTGCACCTTCGAGGCCGGACAGACCGTCTCCGGTGAGAAACTCGCCGAGGCGGCCGAGGACGCACTGGAAGGCGAGATCGGCTCGCGCCCCGACGTCGACTGCGGCGACGACTCCATCATCGTCTCCCAGGACAAAGAGGTCGACTGCCTGCTGACCGACCCCGCCACCGGCCTGGAGTACGACACCACCGTCACGTTCACCGGCGTCGACGGCGACGAGTGGAGCATCCAGGTCGACGTGGCCTCCGAGGCCAACAACGGTGAGGCCGAGGAGTCCGAGGCGCCCGCGAACGAAGGCGCCGACGGGACCGAGCTCTCCATCGCCGGCAGCGACCTCGCCGCCGCGGCCGCCGACGCGCTGGAGGCCCAGGTCGGGTCGCGCCCCGACATCGACTGCGGCGACCTCCAGATCACCATCTACGAAGGCCGCCAGACCTATTGCACCCTCACCGACGCGGCGTCGGGCGAGGAGTACGAGGTGACCATCGACGTCACCAGCATCGAAGGCGAGCAGTTCAACTTCGACGTCCAGGTCGCGAGCACCCCCAAGTAGCCTCGCCGGCCGACCGGGGGCGTCGCCCGAAGCCTTGGGGCCGTGAGGCCCCGCGCCTCGGCGCTCGCCCCGGTCGGCCGAGTGGACCAGACGGCATGGCCGCATTTGCGGATAAGACGGCTGATTGGGGGATGCGGTATCAGCTCTACGTGGAGTAGAACTGGGGGATGCTCGAACTGAATCCGTCCCTTTGGGATGATATCGATCTGCCGATGTTGCAGCGCATCGTGGACCTGTACGACCGTACGGGCCCGTTCAAAGCCGAGTCCCTGGCGCAGCATTTCCAGATCGACCTGGAGCCTCGCGACCTCGCCTTCTCGATGAAGCGCTTGGCGGACCAGGGATACATCGAGTCGCAGAACCGGGCCGGCGGTTTCCCGCACTCGATCATGAACGTCACCGAAAAAGCCCGACAGACTCTTGTGGACCGTCGCGGGCCCGAATCCCGGGCGCCGCGGCTCGAAGACCTCGTCCCGCAGCTCGACGACCTGACCGCGAAGGTGGCGGCCGCGCTGCGGGCGAAGCCGACCCACCCGGACGCGCCGCGCTGGCGCAGGTTCCACGAGGTGGCGGTCGACCTCGGTTCCGAACTCTCCGCCAAGTTAGCGATCACCTGGGTCGAGCGGGACCCCGGTGGCGCTCATGCAAAAGGCCTCACCGGCCGGGGCGACCCGGTCGGAGAGGCCGTAACGCGATCGGGCGGACGGGCCGCCGCGGTCGGAGTCAGGCGTGGCTGTTGCCCACGCGCCTCCTGATCATGCCGAAGACGATGGTGCCCACGAAGAGCACGAGGCCGATGATCGCCAGCCAGAGCAGGCCCTTGATGGCGAAGCCGACGACGGCGAGCACCGCCCAGGCGACGATCAGAATCCATAGAACTGTCCACATACTGAAAGCCTACGCTTCATTACGCGCAGAGAATGCAAAACGAGGACAAAAGTCGAAAGCTTTTCATATGCTTCCGACCTGCGCATACGTTGCCCGATCCTCGCAAAAACCCTCGAAGAATTCAGGGCCGGCCTCTGTCCCCTTCGCGCGCTTGGAGTCTCGACACGCGAAAGGCCGCCGTGCGCTCGATTCGAGTGCACGGCGGCCGTGTCCGGGTCAGGCGCTGCCGCCGGACCGCTGCTTGATCATGCCGTAGAGGGCCGTGATGACGAAGAGCACGATGCCGATCACCGCGAGCCAGACCAGGCCCTTGATGATGAAGCCGAAGAACGTCAGCACCAGCCAGATGATGAGCAGGATTCCGAGAAATTTCCACATAGACCGAGCTTAGGTCGAATTCCGGGCGAGAGGTCGAGAATCGGCGGATTCGGATGCCGGAAGCCGTTCCCACCGGGGACCGGCGCGGTAGCCGCGCGGCCGCGCGACCACCGAAGGTCGTTCAGATACCCGCCGGCACTTTCGAGCCGCTTCGGTTCCCACCGGGGGACCGGCGGTGGCCGCTATGTCGCGCACCGCCGAGAGCCGTTCCCGCTACCCGCCGGCGCCTTCGAACCGCTTCGGTCCTTTGCGGACGAGCAGGTGGCAGTAGTGGAATCCTCGGATCGGGTCCTCGTCCGGCGCGACGACCTGACGGGCGACCTCGCTGAACCCCGCCTCCCGCAGCAAACCGGCCACACCGCCGACCGACAGTCGGTACGCGAGCGCGACCGCGTGGTCGAAGGGCTGGGCGAGTTCCGAAGCCTCGTCGTCGGCCTGGAAGCACAGCAGCAGATGCCCTCCCGTCGCGAGCATTCGATGGAACGCCGCGAACGTCTCCGGAAGGCGCTCAGGGGGAGTGTGGATGATCGAGGAACGGGAGAACAGGCCGCCGAGGCCGCCGTCCGGCACGTCGAGCGCGGTCATCTCGCCGACACTGAACTCGATCTCCGGGTGGTCGCGCCTGGCCAGGGCCACCATCTCGGGGGAGAGGTCGACGCCGCGAACCGGCAGCCCGAGCTCGCGCAGATGCTCGGTCACATACCCCGGCCCGCAACCGATGTCGATCACCGGCAGCCCCGACGCTTGGACCAGTTCGGCGAAAGCGCCGATCATCGCCCGGTCGAAGGGATGGTCGCGCAGCGAGTGCTTGAATCGCTCGGCGTACTCCTGCGCCGCCGCGTCGTAGCCTTCGCGGGTCGATCGCACATCGGTTTCACCCATGGCACGAGACCTTACACCTTGGCCACCAGCCACTCCTGTAGACAGAAGTGCAGGTCAAACGGCGAATGCAGACCGGTCGGTGTCGGCTGCGCGACTTTTCCGGCACCGCGCCGACCGCATACTCAATGGGTGCCGCATCCATGAGGGAGTCACCCATGACCTCTGTCGACGAGTTCAGCGCCGCCATCGGCAACGCCGCCTCCTCCGCGGAGTCGGCCATCACCGCCATCGGCGCGGCGAAGTCCAACGGCGAGGAGTTGGCGGGCGCCATCGACAGCATCGACGCCGAAGCGGCGGCCGCGCGCGTGCGCGCTGTTGGCGGGCGGCTCGAATCCGAGGCCGGCGTGCTGGCGCTGCGGCTCAAGGACCTGCTCGACGAACTCCAGCAGCAGGCCCAGAGCGCCGGCGAGGCCTTAAAGCGCAGTGCGGGCGGGAGCAGTCTCGTCGGCACCGGCACCGGCACCGGCACCGGCACCGGCACCGGCACCGGAACCGCCGGAGCCGCGGCGGCTCGCAACAGGCCTCCGCCGAGTTTCGATCCGGCCCCGGCCCTCGCCTCGCTGCCGGAGTTCGAGCGCAAGCGCGGCTCGACCCCGCGCACGCACGGCGTGGTGCGGTTCGCGGACGGCACCCGCATGACCTTCGTGAGCGGCGAGGACGAGACCACGCCGCGCATTCGCGAACACATGTGGCAACACACCGGGCCAGTCCGATCGCCGAAAGGATTCTGGTCCGAATCGCACGCCGAATTGAAAGCGGCCCTTGCAATGAGCGACCACAACGTCAATCGCGCCGAGATGGTGATCAACAATCCGAACGGCCCGTGCGAAGGTCCAATCGGGTGCAACGGGCTCATAGCGCGCTACCTTCAACCCGGCGCCGTTCTGACCGTCCACTGGCCCGGCGCCGATGGGACCATGCAATCGAAGCGATACACCGGGACGAAGCAATGAGACGGAGGGAGCGGCAGTGAGCGTCCGAGCCTATTACCGACCGGGGCACGCCGAGTCCCCGCTGATCGCCGCGACCGCCGAGGAACTCGGCCGGATCATCGACGACCTGCTGGAGCAGCCGTTCGAGTACAGCATGGCGAATTTCTACATCGCCGAGCGCGAGACGGAGGACCCGATCGTGGAGCTGTCGGTCGGCGTCGACCCCGACCGGGGCGTCGGGAGCCTCCAGTTCCTCAACGGTGAGGGGCGCTGGTTCTCCAAGGGACACACCAGCACCTATGACGAAGTCTCTTACTGTTATTACGGCAACGGCTGCACGTATCCGCGCGACTCGGAGCTCCCGGTCGAGGCGCTGCGCGCCGCAGCAGCCGAGTTCCTGTCGAGCGACGGCGAGCGCCCGGCCTCGGTGGCCTGGCAAGAGGCCTGAGGCCGGACCGCGTCGGGACTGGCCCTAAGCGGCCCGGCCGAGGAAGCGCCGTTCACGCTGTGCTGGTGGAAGGCGGTGTGTCGGGCCGCCTGCCGAAGGCGTTCACTCCGTGCCGGTCGAAGGCGGTGCGTCGGGCCGCGTTCCGGAGGCGCGCTCTGGGGAGCGGCCGGGCACCGCGATCCGCTGGTCGAGGGCGGGGCTCCCCGCCTGCCGGAGGCGTTCACTCCGTGCCGGTCGAAGGCGGTGCGTCGGCCGCGTTCCGGCGACACACTCTCGGGAACGGCCGGGCAACGTGCCGGTCGAAGGCGGGGCATCCCGCCGGCCGAAGACTTTCACGCCGTCTTCGACGCGTGGGCGACCGCAGACGGGGTCTTGCGTCCGACGATTGCCGGGGCCTCCCGGACAAGCGAGTCGTCCTCGGCGGCCGCGACCATGAACAGCGCGAAGTCGGTGCGGCGGGTCATGTTGCTCGCCAGGACCGGGTCGCCGACGTGGCGGCTCCACACCGGCAGGCCCTCGCTGGGGCCCTCCTCCAAGTCACTGCCGCGCACCACGGTCCAGCGGGTGTCGCTCGCGAAGATCCTGCGGCACGCCTCCACCTGGTCGTCGAGGTCCGCCGCGCGCAGGAGCCGTCCGATGACGCGGAAGAGCGCGACGACCGCCTTGAACTTCCGCGAGTAGACGTCCTCGCCGTCGCGGGTGATGTGCCAGCCGCATGAGAACACCAGGCGCGCGCCGGGCTTCGCGAAGTCGAGCACGGCCTGGGCGGTGCCCGAGGAGTAGTGCTTCATGCCCCAGGGCACGAGCACCGTGAACACGGCGTCGCAGCCGTCCACCGCCCGCTCGATCGCCTCGCGGTCGTCGGTCCGCGCGCCGATCACCGTCATCCGCCCCTCGAACTCGGCGAGCTTGGGGACGCTCTGCTCCCGGCACACGCCCACGACCTCGTAGCCGCGCTCCAGCGCGTGCCGCACCATGTACTGCCCGAGTTTCCCGGAGGCGCCGACGACGCACACCCGCTTGCCCGCTCCCGGCTTCTCTTCCGATGCCATGACCTTCTCCTAGGGTTGAAGAACTGCGTACCTTTACACTGTACGGTCGATCTTTACAGTGTACGGTACACAGGTCCCGAACGGAAGAACAGGAGCACCGCGTGACCGTCGAGCCAGGAGCCGCACCCCGCCGTACCCCGCTCACCAAGGAATCGGTGCTCCGCGCCGCCGTCGCGATGGCCGACGAGCCCGGCGCGGGGCTGCCGAGCATGCGCAACCTCGCGGACCGGCTCGGCGTCAAGGCCATGGCCCTCTACCACCACTTCAAGAACAAGGACGCGCTCATCGACGGCATGGTCGACCTCGTCTTCAGCGAGGTGGAACTACCGCGCGACGACGACGCCGACTGGAGACCGGCCATGCGGCGGCGCGCGGTCTCGATGAGGGACGCCCTGACCCGCCACCCTTGGGCGATCGGCCTGATGGACTCGCGCACGAACCCGGGCCTGGCCACTCTGCACCATCACAACGCGGTGATCGGCTGCCTGCGAGCGGGCGGCTTCACGATCGCCGGCGCGGCGCACTCCTTCTCACTGCTCGACGGCTACATCTACGGCTTCACGCTTCAGGAGCTGAGCCTGCCGTTCGAGAACCAGGCCGACATCGAGGGTCTCGCCGACACCATGTTCACCCAGTACCCCTTCGGCGACCTCCCGCACCTGACCGAGATGATGCTCAACCAGGCCCTGCAACCGGGCTACGACTACGCCGAGGAGTTCGCCATCGGCCTTGATCTCATCCTCGACGGTCTGAGCCGGAAGCGCGAGGCCTGGACCTGATCGCCGAGGCGTGGTTGGCGGCGAACCCGAGGACGGTCGTGCACGCGTCCCAGCGCATGAAGAGCGCGCCTTCGGCTTCGACCTTATTCTCGACGGCCTGAGCCGAGAGCGCGAGGCCTGGACCTGATCGCCGCATCGCGGCTGACGGCGAGTTCGAGGACGGTCGTGCGCGCGCCTGCGCATGATGCACCCAGCCGACCCGACCGCCGACCCGTGCCCGGGCCGCGGCGATCCGGCTTGCGAGCGCCGTCGTGCTCGCATCGAGCGCAGTGGCGCTGCCGACCATGATCGACGCAGCAGTGAAGCACGCGAGCGGCGATCGACGCCGAACCCGCAACGGTCGCCGTCCACTACGTCGAATACATCGATGCGATCGTCGACTACCGGCGCGTCGTACCCGCAGTTACCTTCGCGGTCGCCGCAGCGGCACTCGCCATCCTTGGCGCGGCCGGATTGACCGGCCGATCGCGCGGGCTGGCCGGCCCCCGTGGGGCGTCGCGATCGCGGGACTCCGCCTGTTCGCCTACGGCGAGCGGACCGGGTTCGCACTTCGTACCCCGTACGGCTACGAACCGGTGCAGCGCTACGCGTCGCAGAACTAAGCGTCTTCTGCGGGAGCCGCCCGGTTCTTTGGCTGTCTCGTCATTTACGCGGGCCTGCCCCTTTCGAACCTGTTGCAGTCACCCGACCGCGTTTCGGGTGCGGCGAACGCCGATTGACCCGTCCGGTCTCGACCGCATCACCACACTGCCTGGTAGTGGTAGCCCAGTGCCTCAACGAATCCCGCCCGCCCATAGAGCGCGATCGCGCCGGCGTTCGCTGCCTGCACCTGGAGGTACATGCCCGCTGTCCCTTGGGATTCGGCCCAAACCGCCAGGAGCCGCAGCAGTTCGCGTCCCGCGTCCCGGCCCCGCGCCTCGGGGAGGGTCGCCAGGCCGAACACGCCGGTCCATCCGGTGTCCGCCACGGCCCGACCGACCGCGATCGTCCTGCCCTCCACCGTGATCGACGCGAAAGCGGCGGGCAGCGCGAGGCGCCGCAACTCGGCCCGGTCGGCCTCCGAATCGCCGTGGCCGCTCACCCGGTGCCACACGTCGAACCACTCCCGCGTCATGCGGTCCTCCACCCGCGACTCCAGTGCCGCCGCCTTCATCGCCGCCACTTCTGCGGTCGCCGCAATCTGCAAGGAAGTGCGGCTGAACGCGGTATAGCCGCGGGCGTCGAGCAGCTCGTCCAGCCCCGCCGGGCAGACACCGGGGCTGATCTGGAAGCAGACCGAAGCGCCTTGGACCGCATAGGCCTCCTCGGCCCATTCGACCCGCGCAAGGAGATCGGCGGCCTCGCCGTGGGGGAGTACTGATGCCAACCACCACGAATCGCCGGCGGTACGCCGCAGCCACCAGCCGTCGACGATCGCGACGTGCTCGACCGGCTGCGCCCTCGCGGCGCGCTCCTGGAGTCCCCGGAGTTCGACGGCGGAAAGCATCGGCATCCGGTCATCCTCCAGTGCGGAAACGCGCGGCCCTTGTCGACCCCACGAAGCCCCCGAGTCCGCAGCCGTGCGAGCGTCAGTTCCGTTGCACCGCGGGGGCCGTCCACTACCTCACGAAGACACCGAGTGCACCGCAGCGCGAGCGTCAACTTCGTTGTACCGCAGGGGCCGCCCAATACCCCACGATGACACTGATTCCACCGCCGCGCGAACTTCAGTTCCGTTGCGCCGCAGGGGCCGTCCAACTGTCGAGCAGCCGCAGCGCCTCGGCGCTGGCCGATCCCGGCTCCACGTTGTACACGCACAGCGTTTGATCCGGGTCGTCCGGCAGCCCGAACGCCTCGTAGTGGAATTCGAGCCGGCCCACCACCGGGTGCGCATACGTCTTCACGCCATGGCTGCGCTGGAGCACCTCGTGGTCGTTCCACCAGGCGCTGAACTCCGGGCACCCGAGCGTCAGCTCGCCGACCAGGTCCGCCAGCAGCCGGTCCTCGGGGTGCTTCCCGGCGTCGTAGCGCAGCACCGCGACCGTGTCCCGGGCCGCCTCCTCCCAGCCCACGATCCGCTCGCGCGCCTCGGGTTCGAGCAGGTAGTACCGCGCCAGGTTGCGCTGCTTCGCGGGCCGGGCGTCGAAGTCGGCGATCACGGCCCTCGCCAGCCGGTTCGAGGCCAGCACATCGGTGCGGCGGCCGATGACGAACGCCGGGACCGACTCCAGGCTCTGGAGTGTCCACAGCAGTTCCTTGCGCACCCGCTGGGCCGCAGGAGGCATCCGCTTGCGCGGCGCGCGGCGTCCCGCCAGGTCGACCAGGTGGTCGCGCTCGGACCGGTCCAGCCGCAGCGCCCCGGCCAGCGCCTCCAGCACCTCCGGCGACGGGTTAGCGGCCCGGCCCTGTTCGAGCCGCGTGTAGTACTCGACGCTCATGTTCGCCAGGCGCGCCACCTCGTCGCGCCGCAGGCCCGGGACGCGGCGGGCGCGGCCGTCGTCGGGCAGGCCCGCGTCCTGCGGCCGCACGCGCGCCCGGCGGGTGCGAAGGAAGTCCGAGATCTCTGTGCGCCGGTCCATGCCCCAATTGTGCCCCCGCACGAGAGCGCCCGACCCGCCGAAGGTGGTACTGCCGGGGCCAGTCACCGCAGGGCGTTCTCGGCCCCGATTTTCGGCCGTTCGCGGTGCTTGACTCGATGCAGGGGACGGGAACACCGTTCCCGAGCAACGAGACCGAAGGAACCACATGTCCACTGTGAACACCGTTTTGCCGCTCGCCGGTCGCGTCGCCGTCGTCACGGGCGCCTCCAGCGGCATCGGCGAGGCCACCGCCGAACTCCTGGCCGAGCGCGGCGCGAAGGTCGCCGTACTCGCGCGCCGCGCCGACCGGCTCGACGCGCTCGCCGCCCGCATCGAGAAGGACGGCGGCACCGCGCTCGCCGTCGCGGTCGACGTCACCGACGCCGCGGCCCTCAACGCCGCCGCCGAGCGCATCGAATCCGAACTCGGCACCGTCGACCTCCTGTTCAACAACGCCGGGGTCATGCTGCCCTCGCCGGTCGAGGAGCTGCGCACCGACCTGTGGCAGCGCCAGATCGACCTCAACATCACCGGCCTGATGAACGCCATCGGCGCCTTCACGCCCCAGCTCCTCCGCGCCGCCGGCGAGAAGGGCGTGGCCGACCTGGTCAACACCTCCTCGATCGCCGCCGAAGGCGTCTTCGCGAACTTCGCGGTCTACACCGGCTCCAAGGCCTACGTCAGCCACATGTCGCGCAACCTCCGCGCCGAACTCGGCCCGCGGGGCGTGCGCGTCTCGGCCGTCCAGCCGGGCATCGTCGAGAGCGAACTGCGCGAGCACGTCACCGACGACGCGGCCAACGCCTGGCTCACCGACACCATCGCGGCGATCGACGTGCTCGAATCGGCCGACATCGCGGCCGCCGTCGCCTACCTGGCGCAGCAGCCCGCGCGCGTCAACATCCCCGAGATCACCATCATGCCGACCGCCCAGATCTGACGGCCCGAGTCGAACCGCCCACCGCAAAGGGATCATTTCAGGACGATCGCTCATAAATGAGGACCGTGTCTCTGGGACGCGTGGCAGGATTGCCGTCGGGCAACCGACCGCAGGACGCCGCGCGTCCCGGGAAGCATTCGACGACACGGAGGATCACATGGCCAAGCTCGGCGGTACCGACATCGAGATCTATCCGCTCGTCCTGGGCACCAACACCTTCGGCTGGACCACCCCCGAACCGGACGCGCACGCGGTCCTCGACGCCTTCGCCGCGGCCGGCGGCAACCTCATCGACACCGCCGACTCCTACTCGGCCTGGATCGAGGGGAACTCCGGCGGCGAGTCCGAGACCGTCATCGGCACCTGGCTCGCCAAGAACCGCGACAAGAACGTCCTGGTCGCCACCAAGGTCTCCCAGCACCCCGAGTTCAAGGGCCTCGCCGGCCCGAACGTGCGGGCCGCCGCCGACGCCTCCCTCAAACGGCTCGGCGTCGAGGCCATCGACCTCTACTACGCCCACTTCGACGACGCGGACACCCCGCTCGAAGAGACCGTCGCCGCCTTCGACCAGCTCGTCACCGAAGGCAAGGTCCGCCACATCGGCATCTCCAACTACAGCCCCGAGCGCCTGCGCGAATGGCTCGACATCACCGAGCGCACCGGCGCGGCGCGCCCGGTCGCGCTGCAACCGAAGTACAGCCTCGTCAGCCGCGCCGCCTTCGAGCCGGGCCTGCGCGACATCGCCGTCGCCGAGAACCTGAGCGGCCTCCCGTACCACGTGCTCGCCAGCGGCTTCCTCACCGGCAAGTACCGCACCGAGGACGACCTCGCCCAGAGCGTGCGCGGCGGCGCGGTCGCCAAGCACCTGAACCCGTCGGGCCTCGCGATCGTCGACAAGCTCGACCAGATCGCCCGGGCCCGCGGCGTCGCCATCGCCTCGGTCGCCCTGGCCTGGGCCCGCACCCGACCCGGCATCGCCGCGCCGATCGCGGGCGCCCGAGAGGTCGACCAGCTCGCGCCGCTGCTGGCCTCGGCCGAGCTCGAACTCACCGCGGACGAGGCCGACGAGCTGACCGCGCTCTCGGACTTCATCGGCGCTTAGCGTGAAGCACTGAGGCCCTTACCGTCGATCGGCGGTAAGGGCCTCAGTACTTCACACTGGAACTCAGGCGCGGCTCGCGCGGCCGATCGATTGCAGCATCCTGCGTACGGTCAGAGCGTGCCCGCCGGTGCGGATGACCAGGGTCTTGTACACGAAGCCCTGGGGACCGGGGAAATCGGCGAAGGTCCGCGCGATCAGCTCAGTGCCATCCTGCGCTTCCGAATCCCGTATCTCGAAGACCAGCCGGTACCGCGAGAACCGGTGCCGTCCGGTGAGGTCCAACCGCCTGCCCCTCACCTCCCGCGACACCGCGAAGCCCGCCCGCGGCTCGGTCCCCAGCAGCAGCGGCAGCGGGCCGCCGCGATCCTTCATGAGCGTCGTCTCGCAGTAGTCGCGCAGGGCCGTCCACACGCGGTCGCGCGGGGCACCGATGGTGATCCGGTGCTCGTCGATGAATCGCGGCGGCACCTGCTCGCCGGTCACGAGCTGCGTCCGGCGGGTGAGCATTGGGTTTCGCACATGTGAGCAGTCTTGCACCGTCCTGACCGGAATGTAATCATCGAGCGTGTGCGGTCACGATCCGCACGGGCGCGTCGGCCGAGGTGCGGCGCCGGGAGTAGTGCACCGTGAGGACCGCCAGCAGCGGGCCCCACGCCATCAGCGGCGCGTAGGCGATCCAGAACACGAGGTTCTGCCAGCCGTTCACCGCCAGCCTGCTGGGCTCCCCGTCGATGCCCAGGCCGAAGGCGTACATGCCCATGACGTACGTCCAGCCCATCAGGACCACCGCGCCGATCGAGGCGGGGACGACCGCGGCGGCGACCGGCACCCTGCGGCCCCGCAGCCACGGGACCCAGCGCGGCCAGACCTCGCCCCAGACCGTCACCAGCCCGATCGCGAGGAACGCCAGCGCCTCGCTGGCCACGCTGAGCGCGATGACGTACCACCACGGGCCCGCCTCCACGCCGCTCGCCTCGGCCAGGATCTGCGGGTCCTTCTCCAGCAGCGGCACGTCGCCGGCCATCGCCAGGATCCTCCAGACGGCGGACGGCAACGCGGTGAGCGCGGTCGCGTAGGCGGTCAGCACGGCCCAGCGCGGCACGCCCTCAGCGGTCCTGCCGTGCAGTCGTTCGGCGAATCCGGTCGCGGTCATGCGGCGCTCCTCGTCTCGACGGGATCGCGGTCCGCGCGTCCCAATGGCCGATCGATACGAGCGTCGCCCCGTCGCCGCGGCGCGGCCTCCCCCTCGCGCAGGCGACCGTTCCCCCACGAGGGGGAATCGGGTCCGGAGCCCAGTAGCCCGAGGCACCCGGCGAGGGCCGTTCCCGCGAACGGAGGACCGGGCCTGCGCAGCACGGCTCTGCCGCACTGCGGATACCGGTCGAGGCGGTTGAAGGTGCCGAGCACTCGGGAGTCGACCTACCGCGCGGAGGCACCGCTGTCGCGGGCCGGGATGCCGAGCGGGTCGGTACAGCGGGGTTCGTGTGCGGTCGGTCCTGGCGGCGCGCAGCGGTATTCGCGTGCGCCAGGGCTGGTACACCGCGATGATCTGCGTCGTCCGCGACGGTGCTGCGGGGTTCGCGCGTGGACGGCCTCGGCAGTGCCCGGCGGGATGGGGGCCACATCGCGATTCCCCGCGTCGCCTGAGGCGACACACCGGGGGGTGTTCGCGCTTGGGAGCCGTTTGCAGGTTCGGAAGCTCCGCTCGGCGGGCCACCGACCCTTCTCCCGCGCGGGGAAGCGGTGCCTGGGCTCGCGTCGAACCGGGCGAAGTCTCCCGGCCCTTCTCCCGCGCGGGAAAGCCGTACACGGCGCTCCCCGTTCGCATGACGAACGATCCCCGGACCGCCCGGCTCGCCGGTCGAAGCCGCACCCCCTACGGCAACGCCTTGGGGTCCTTACCGCCAATCGGCGGTAAGGACCCCAAGGCGTCAGAACCTCAGCTTAGGCCGCTGAGGGGCGTCCGTACTCCTCCAGGAGCCGCAGCCAGATCTCGCTGATCGCAGGGTAGGCGGGCACGGCGTGCCAGAGGCGGTCGATCGGGACCTCGCCGACGATCGCCGTGGTCGCCGCCTGCACGAGCTCGGCCACGTCGGGGCCGACGAAGGTCGCCCCGATCATCACCCCGCGGTCCTCGTCGACGATCATGCGAGCGGCGCCCTCGTACCCGTCCCGGTACAGGCTCGCCCCGGCCACCGAACCGAGGTCGTAGTCGACCACGCGCACCGACTTCCCCTGTTCACGAGCCTGTTCGGCCGTGGGACCGACGGCCGCGACCTCCGGTTCGGTGAACACCACCTGCGGCACCGCCGAGTGATCGGCGGTCGCCACGTGCGCGCCCCACGGCGCGTCGTCCACCGCGCGGCCCGCCGCGCGGGCGGCGATCACGTCGCCCGCCGCGCGCGCCTGGTACTTGCCCTGGTGGGTCAGCGGCGCCCTGCCGTTCACGTCACCCGCGGCGTAGAGCCAGTCGAAGCCCTCGACGCGCAGCGTGTCGTCCGTCTCCAGCTTCGCGCCGGGTTCGAGGCCGATCCGGTCCAGACCGAGATCGGCGGTCGCGGGCGAGCGCCCCGCCGCCACGAGCACCTCGGCCGCGGTCACCGGCCCGCCGCTCGTCTCGATCCGGACCCCGTCCCCGGTCCGTTCGACGCTGAGCGTCTCGGTGTCGGTGAGGACCTTCACGCCCTTGTCCCGCAACGATTTCGCGACGCGCTCGCCCGCGAACGACTCGACGCCGCCGAGCAGTCCGCCTCGCGAAACGACGGTCACCTCAGCACCGAAGGCCGCATAAGCGGTCGCCATCTCCGTGGCGACGACGCCGCCGCCGATGATCGCGAGGCTCTCGGGGATCGACTTCGCGCTGGTCGCCTCCCGGCTCGTCCACGGCCGAGCCTCCCGCAACCCGGGGATGTCGGGGATGTTCGCGACCGAACCGGTCGTCACCGCGACCGCGTGGCGGGCCCTCAGCACGGTCGTGCTCCCGTCCTCGGCGGTCACGGTGACCTCGCGTTCGCCGCTGAGGCGCCCGTGCCCGCGCACCAGGTCGATGCCCGCGCTCTCCAGCCAGCTCACCTGGCCCGAGTCCGACCACTCGCTGGTGAACGAGTCGCGCCTGCGCAGGACCGCCGCGACGTCGAGTTCGCCGGTCACGGCCTCGGCCGCGCCGGGCAGGGCGCGGGCGGCGTCGAGCGCCTGCGGCGAGCGCAGCAGCGCCTTCGACGGCATGCACGCCCAGTACGAGCACTCGCCGCCGACGAGTTCGCCTTCGACGATCACGGTCTCCAGACCGCCGCGGACGGTCCGGTCGGCGAGGTTCTCGCCCACCGGGCCCGCGCCGATCACGACCACGTCCACCTCGCGTCCGCTCACGACGCCACCTCCGCGTTCGCGCGAGGCGACCTGACTGCTTCCTCGGATCTCATGCGCCCTTGTCCCTTCCGGAGTCCGTGGGGTCCGTGGGCGCCGAGACGGGTTCGCGGCGGCCACGCGACGCGGTTCGCCGTGTCGGCGGACCCCTTCGCCATGATTCCAGGCCCGGACGGCACGGCGGCGCGAACGGCGCATTGCGAACGGCCGCGACCGCCGCAGGCGGGCGCGGCCACCGGTGCGCATCGCCCCGGATCTGAAGCGATGCGCACCGGGCCCGTCTCCCGCCTCACAGCGGTGAACGCCGAGAACCCTTCCGCGCTCGGATAAGCGACGCCGGATTCGTTCGTCGTTTCACGACGACGTCCGCCCAGACGCCTTCGGTACCGCCCGCCGGAGCGACCCGCGCCGGGCTCGCTCACCGCCGCCTCAGGCGGCGGGTGCCTTCGCGTAGACCTCGATCTCGCTCAGAATGATCCAGCCGACCGTGCCGCCGCCGCCGGCGGTCATCGCCACGCGCACCGCGGAGGTCGCGGCGTTCACGTCCACATCGATCACCGGGACGGTGTCGGTCGGCACGTCGACCGCCGCTCCCGCGTCCTGCCAGACGCCGTCCGCGTCCAGGTACTGCACCTGGAGCGTGTCGGCGTAGCTGGCCCGGCCCCCGTCGCTCCAGAAGTACGACACCACCCGGGTCACCTCCCGCTCCTGCGGCAGCGTCACCGTGATCGCGTCCTCGGTGTTGAACGGCTCGGACTTCCAGTTCGACCAGGCCTTGTCGGTGCGGACCCCGTTCAGCAGGTCCCGCGCGGCGTACCCCGGCTCGGTATAGGTCGCCTCCGCCTCGACACCGTCCCCTGTGGCCACGTTGACCTCGATCGGGTCGGTCACCTCGACGTTCACGACCGCGTCGAGCTCGGTCCCGTCCACGAGGGTCGCGGTGCCGCCCAAGGCCACCGTGCCGAACTCGTCGAAGGCGCCCTCGTCCGGCTCCTCCCACACGACCGGCACCGGAGCCTCGGTGCCGCGCGCTCCCAACGCGATCACCGTCTTCGGCAGCTCCGGTGTGAAGCCCGGGTACGTCACCGCCGATGCGGGAGCGGTCGCCTTGAACGTGTCGACGCGGACCTTCGCCTTGGTGCGGAAGGAGTTCCCGAGCGCGTCGGTCGCCGCGCCCCAGACGACCACCGTCCGCTTCTTGTCCCAAGTGGACTGCTTCGGCATCTTCCACTCGACCGGCAGCGCGCCGCGCTCCCCGTCCCGGAACTTCCCGGGCACGGTGCCCGGCAGCTCGGGCTCGAAGCCGGGCACGGTGTAGCCCTCGACGTACGCCGCGCCCAGCACCGTCTCGTCCTCCACCGACCAGAGCTGGTTGTTCGCCGAGGTCGGCGTGTACGTCTGGACCGGCGAGCCGTCGGCGGTGGCCTCGCCCCACACGTCCAGCACCAGGCCCGTGCCGACGTTCACCGGCACGTAGAGGCCGTTGCCGGTGGTCGACAGGTACCACTGCGCCGAAGCGGGCGCCTCGCCCCCGGCGTCTTCGAGCACCGCCAGGCCCTCCTCGACCGCCAGGCGGGTCCCGTTGGCGGCGTTGACGATCGCGTACCGCTCCCGGTTGGTGTGCCCGTCGGTGAGCCGCTCGATCGACCACAGCTGCGCGGGGTCGGACTCGTCGTCGGTCGCGAGCGCGATACCGGCGCCGTCCTCGGTCGGCGCGATCGACTTGTCGCTGTGCACCCCGTCGAAGCGGTACACGTGGCCGTCCTGCACCAGCGCCGCGTCCTCGGCGACGCCCGAGACCCCGGTGACCTGGAACGTCGTGACCGACTCGGCCGGGACCACGAGGGTCGCCGTGCCGCCATCGACCTTCACCGCATCGCCCTCGACCAGGGCCCCGTCGGCGCTGGTGACGATCGGCGTCACCGTGGCGCCCTTGGGGACCGAGCCGAACTTCGACAGGTCGAGCGTCACCGCCACCGTGCCGTCCGTCTCGTTGGTGTAGACCACGCTCGCGCCCTCGCCGCTCGCCTTGACCGCGGCGGTGGTCGAGGTGTCGTCGGTGGCGATGACGAAGTCGCCCGGCTCGATGTAGTGCGTGAAGTTCCGGATCGTGTCGAACTTCGTGTTCGTCTCGATCGGGCAGGACTCCAACGTGTCCTCGGCGGTGCAGTCGAACGGCACGTGGATCGAGCCCCAGCTGTGGCCCTCGTTCTTGTCCTCGACCGGCTGCCACAGCACCCACGCCGAAGGCTCCAGCTCGCGCAGGTCGTCGGTGATGCGCGCGGCGATCCCCAGGCCGCTCGCCATGGACGTGTAGTCCTGGCCCTCGGCCCAGTCCCCTTCGACCTCGCTCATCCACAGCGGCTTGTCGGCGCCCTTGGCGGTGTCGCGCGCGCTCGTGCGCCGCTCCGTGCCGTAGGTGTGGACGTTCAACTGGTCCACATTGGCCCTCGACTGCTCGGTGTAGGCGTTCCAGTTCTCGGTGAAGGTGCCCGGATTGGTCTCGTCCATCGCCGCGATCACCGCGTTCGTCTCGGACACCGCGAGCCGCTCGGCCAGCGCGTTGATCACGAGCTGCTGCGTCTCGGGGCTCGCGTGGGCGCCCTCCTGGCGGCCCCCGGTCGGCTGCACGCCGTCCTCGCCGAGGGTCGTGGACCAGTAGTTCGTGTTCGGCTCGTTGAGCGGGTCCACAGTGGCGAACTCGATCCCGTGGGCCCGTTCGAGATGCGCCATGACCTCGGTCAGGTAGACCGCGAACGCCTCCACGGCGTCGGCGCGGATCTGCTCGTCGGTGGCGCTGAAACCGCCTGAGGCGTAACTGGACACGGTCTGGAAGTACGGCGGGGAGTTCGCGAAGGCCTCCCAGTGGGTGACCTCGCCCTTGACCCGTTCGACCCACCAGCGCTGGTTCGCGTCGGCGTCCCAGTCCCAGTGCTCGGGGTTCTCGGGGTCCCACCAGTCCTTGTCCTCGTGGGTGGTCCCCTCGGGCGCGGCCCAGAACGGCGGGAGCGCCGAGGCCCCGCCGCGCAGGTAGTCGTCGTCGATGTTCGGGGCGTTGCCGCCGCCGATGTTGTACCGGGCGAGGTTGAGGTTCAGGCCCTCGGCGCCGAACACCAGCTCCGCGAGCTGCTCGCGGATCTCGTCGGGGTAGCCGCCGGTGGCGTTGGCGAACCAGACCAGGCTCGTGCCCCAGCCCTCGAACTCGGGGTGCCGGTAGGACGGGTCGAGGGTGACGGTGACGGCGCTCGCGGCCCTCTCGCCGCCGGTGGCGCCCGCGTTGAGCAGGGGGAGGGCCGCGGCGACCACGACGGTCGTGAGGCCGGCGGCGCCCGCGGCGGCGAGCACGCGCCGGCGCCCGGGACGGGAGGTTGGCATCGTCGTCTCCTTGAGGGATCGCTATCGAGTGGCATCGATGCTTCCACAGAACCCGACTGTTGTGAAGACCCTTATTCTAATGAATCGAAAAACTGCGGACGATGCCTTTCGGCGGCATGAGCGGGCGGGGCTCCGGCGATGCGGCCGAGGCGAACGGTCGGATGCGGCAGATCGGCGGCGCCCTGGAGCGCCGCCGCCCGGGTTCACTCCTCGGCCTCGACCCGTACTTGGACCTGAAGCACATCCCAGTGCCCGTACGGCGCACGGACCTCTTTCGCGTCCGGCAGGAGGATCCTCCACGGCGTCGGCGACCCGAGCAGGGGGTCGGACCGCACGAAGCCGCCCGCCGCCTCCGGGCCGAAGATCGCCTCGGTCCGCACCGTCCGGTACGAGCCGAGCCTGACGTTGAAGGCCTCCTTGGCCTTCGAGCCCTGCTCCAGGCCCGCCAGCCAGATCGAGACCGCCCGCAGCAGCCGGCCCGCCTGGAGGTCCCCGATGCGCGGTTCGAGCACCACCGAGACCGGGCTCGTCTCCTCGCTGTGGGGGATCCGGTATCCGCTCGGGTAGGCCAGCCCCATGATCCCGACGGTCCTGGCCCGCTCGTACAGGCGCCGCACCCGCCGCGCGTGCACCTTCGGGCCGTAGGCCACCGCGAACGCCCCGCCGACCAGGAAGAGCGGCATCGCGAACGCCATCGCGTTGCGGTACCAGACGTCCCCGAGGAAGAACGCCCGCAGCAGCCCGAGCTCGTCGATGCGGGAGCGGAAATCGCCGACGAAGCAGAGCATCACGGCGCCTATGCAGCCGAGCATGATGTTCATCCACCCGTTGAACCGCGTCGTCGCCTCGACTTCGACCAGTTCGGTGAACCGTTCGAACGATGAGGTCGCGTCGGGGGCCGGGGGCCGCTCCAAGGGCGGCGCGCCGATCGCCGCGGTCCAGGCCGCTCCGGGGTCGCCCGGCCACGGGCGCGTGTCGTACTTCATCGCCCCATTGTGCGACCGGCTCGCCTGCCCGCCCGGCGCGCGCCTCTGCGAGGCCCGTCATCCCGGCTCCGGTGGCGCCGGGCCGCCGACGCGCGTCACCGCCAGAATGCTCACGTCGTCGTCCATGCGCGTGGCGAACCGGACCGCGTCCTCCCACACGAACTCGACCAGGCGGCGCGGCGACGCGGGCGCGACCAGTCCGTCGAGGTGCCGCGCGAGCGGATAGTAGTTCCCGTCCTCGTCCCGCGCCTCGACCAGGCCGTCCGAGTAGGCCAGGAGCGTGTCCTCGGCGCCGAACGCCACCGGCGTCGCCTCGCCGGGCCGCACCTGCGGCGCCAGCCGCAGGCCCAGCACCGGGACCGGCTTGAGGTCGATCTCCTCGACCTTCCCGCCGCGCAGCAGCATCGGCGGCGGGTGCCCGCACGAGAGCAGCCGCACCTCGGCGGCGTCCTCGGCGAACTCCGCCAGCAGCACGGAGGCGAACAGCTCCGGCACGTAGCCCTGCTCGGCGTCGCCGATGATGCGCCGCTCCAGCCGCCACGCCACCCCGCTCAGGTCCGGCTCGTCCAGGATCGCCTCGTGGAACACCGACAGCAGCATCGAGGCCGTGCCCACCGCGTCCAGGCCGTGCCCCTGCACGTCACCGAGGATCATCCGCGTCCCGTACGGGCTGGGGCGCAGGTCGAACAGGTCGCCGCCGATCCGCGCCCCGCGCTGCGCCGAGTGGTAGACCCCCGCGCACTCCAGGCCGTCGACCCGCTCGGGCAGTTCCGGGAGCGCGGCCTTCTGCGCGGCCAGGGACACGTTGCGCATCGTGACCAGGCCCGCCTCGACGCGCCGCCTGATGTACGCGATGGCGAGGGCCGTGACCGACACGGTGATCATGACGAGCAGGTCGGAGTTGAAGGGGCGGCCGGTGAACGGCAGCGGGGTGATGAGCAGGACGATCGCGGCCACCGAGACGACGCCGGTCCACAGGGGCCCGAGCACGAACGCCGCCAGCAGCGGGATCACCGCCATGACCATGCCGCCGCGCGTCGGGTCCTTCTCGAAGACCCGCACCACGACGGCGAGGATCAGGCCCGCGAACGGCAGCAGCCGGACCCATGGCGGAATGACGGTGCCCGGCCGCAGTTCGCCCTTGCGGAGGACCTGCTCGGCCATGGCCCGAGTCTAGGCCCAAAGGCGCATCTCACCTGGTATTTCGCTCAGGTCAGGGGTGCTGAGAGGACGTTTCGGCGCGGCCGGCGTCGTACGCGGCCTGGGCCGCGAGCACGGCGGGCATCGCCGCGTAGAGGTCGGCCACGAGCTCGCGCAGGCGCGACTCGATCCCCGCGCCGGTCTCGGTGAGGCGGTACTCGACGCGGGAGGGGTAGCCGTCCGAGGCCAGGCGCGCCACGAGGCCGTCGCGCTCGAACTGGCGCAGGTTCTGGGCGAGGGCCTTCTCGTTGATGCCCTCGACCGCGCGGCGGATTTCGCTGAAGCGCTTCGGCCCCTCGTGCAGGACCAGCAGAATGAGCGTGCCCCAGCGGCCGGTGACGTGGTCCAGGACGATGCGGGACTCGCAGCCTCGGGCGGTCACCTCGAAAGGCGGTGCGGCGCCTGCGGGACGAGTGCTCATGGCGCGATGTTACCTCCGCGACGGCGGGTTCGACCCGATTGCGCTTTCGAATCGGGTGTGCTTTCATTCAGACTGTGCTTTCATTTTGAAAGTACTCAAGCATTTCGCACATGTCGCATCGCAGCGCCTCGCTCGAAGGAGTCAGTCCATGATCGTCGTCACCGGAGCCACCGGCCAACTCGGCACACTCGTGGTGGAGGGCCTGATCAACCAGGTCCCCGTCGAACAGATCGCCGTGGTCGCGCGCGACGCGGCGAAGGCCGCGCGCTTCGGCGAGCTCGGCGTCGAGGTCCGCGTGGGCGACTACGACGACCCCGCGAGCCTGGCCGACGCCTTCGGCCCGAACGAGAAGGTCCTGCTCATCTCCGGCAGCGAGGTCGGCAGGCGCGCCCCGCAGCACAAGGCCGTCATCGACGCCGCCAAGCGGGCGGGCGTCGCGCTCCTGGCCTACACCAGCATCCTCGGCGGCCCGGCCGCCGACTTCGAGCTGGCCCGCGAGCACCAGATCACCGAGCGGTACCTCATCGACTCGGGGCTGCCGTACGTGCTGCTGCGCAACGGCTGGTACCACGAGAACTACACCGGGAACCTGGCCGAGGCCGTCGCCGCCGGCGCGCTCACCACCAGCACCGGTCCCGGCGCGCGCGTCGCCAGCGCCGCCCGGTCCGACTTCGCGGCCGCGGCGGTCGCGGTGCTCACCACCGAGGGCCACGCGAACCGCGAGTACGAGCTCAGCGGCGACGAGGCCTGGACCTTCGACGAGTTCGCGGCCGAGGCCGCGCGCCAGACCGGCGGGGACTTCAAGGTCAACCGCATCTCGGGGGAGGAGCTGCGGGGCATCCTCACCGGCCAGGGCGTGCCCGACCCGATCGCGGCGATCCTGGTGGGCGTGGACGTGGCCATCACCGAGGGCCTGCTCGCGACGCGGACCGGCGATCTGGCCGCCCTCATCGGCCGCCCGACAGTGCCGGTGGCCGAGGCGATCGCCAAGGGCCTCAAGGCCTGAGACCTGTGCACATGCGTGGCCCGCGGGGAGTGCCCCCGCGGGCCGCGCACTGGTTTCCTTGCGTGTCAAGCCTATGGGCGGGAACGGAACTCGTCGGCGTGCTCGCGGGCCCACTGCGCGAAGGTCCGCGCGGGCCTGCCGGTGACGCGTTCGACGAGCCCGGACGGCTCGGCCGTCCATGCTGGAGGGTTCGCCCGCCAGCCCAGGACGTAGTCGATCGCCTCGTCGGGCATTCCCATGGCGCGCATCCGTTCCCGGCCCTGCTCCTCGCTCAAGGCCTCGAACCGCAGTTCGCGGCCGATTGCCTCGCCGATGGCGGCGACCTGGTCGGGGACGGTGAGCGCTTCGGGCCCGGTGAGCAGGTACGACTGCCCGGCGTGCTCGCCGGTGGTCAGCGCGGCCGCGCCGACGGCGGCGATGTCGGCCGGGTGCGTCGGCGCGTGGGCGATGTGCCCGAACGGTTCGCTGACCACGCCTTCGGCGCGGATCTCCTCGGCCCACGTGACGGCGTTCGACATGAACTCCCCGGGCTGGAGGTGCGTCCACTCCAGACCGCTCGCCTCCACGGCCTCCTCGACCGGCCCCCGGTAGCCGTTCCACAGTGTCGTCACCCGCCGCACCCCGGCTTTGACGGCCGCGGCGGCGATCTCGGCGCTGTTGGGCAGCGTCTCGTTGGACGAGCCGAGGGCCGTCAGCAGGTGCAGTCCGGTGACGCCTTCGAGCGCGGCCTCGATCGCGGCGAGGTCGGTGAGGTCGGCGGCGACGGTCTCGACCCCGCCGGGGAAGCGGCCCGCGCTCGGGTCCCGCGCCAGGGCCCTGACCGGATGCCCGCCGGCGGCCAACTGCCCCACCAGGTGTCGGCCCACGTTGCCCGTCGCGCCGGTGATCAGGATCGTCATCGGTGTTCCTCCTCGGATCGGCCGGGGCGCGGACGCGACCCGGCGGCCTTTCCCAGGCTAGGAACGAAAGGGCGAGCCGGCATCGGTCGTTCGCCGCAGTCGCGGCTACGTCGCTGGTCCTAAGACCGGCGGCGAATCCCAAGCACCGCTTGCGGTTTCGACCGGACGGGCATCACGGCACGACCATCTGGTTCGCGGCGTCGAGCTGCTCGCGCAGCCAGGCCCGCTCGGCGCGCCGCGTCGCCTTCGCCGTGACCAGGATGCCCCTGCGGTACGGGTCGCCGATCTCGGCCTCGCGCAACGGACGCGAACCCTCCGAGAACAGGTTCACCGGCCGGTCGAGGAACTCCAGGCGCCGCCGCAGCACCGCCCGCCGCTGCGCCTCGTCCGGCAGGTGCGACAGGAACGCGAGCACCACGGTGAACCTGCCCCCGTCGGTGATGTCGTGACCGTCCGCCTCGCTCAGGCGCTGCCGCAGCCGCCGCTGACCGGAGTCGGTGAGCCGCAAGGTCCCCCGTCCCGCGCCCGCGCGGCCCCGGCCGAACTCACGGTCGAGCGCGCCCGCCGACACCAGCCGGTCGATGGCCGGATAGACCGTGCCGTCGCTGAAGGTCCGGGCGTATCCGTGCAGTTGAGACATCTTGCGGCGCAACTCGTACCCGTGCAGCGGCCCTTCCGCGAGGAAACCCAGGATCATCAGTTCGATCACAGGGCTATTCTATACCTCGAAACGAGGTATAGAATATTGTCCGTTCGCGCTTCCATCGAATGCATCGGGATGTCTCAGTGATCGAGTTCGCGTCGGTGTCGAAGACCTATCCGGGCCCCACCACGGCCGTCTCCGATTTCTCGCTGACCGTGCCCTCACACCGCACGGTAGTCCTCGTCGGGTCCTCCGGGTCCGGAAAGTCGACATTGATGCGCATGGTCAACCGCATGGTCGAACCCACCTCCGGAGCCGTGCTCATCGACGGCGAGGACGTGCGCGACAGCGACGCGGTAGCCCTGCGCCGCTCCATCGGCTACGTCCTCCAGAACGGCGGCCTCATGCCCCATTGGACGGTCCTCGACAACGTCGCCACCGTGCCCGTCCTCACCGGCACCCCCAAGAAGCGGGCCCGCGCCGCCGCCATGGAACTGCTCGAACGCGTCGGCCTCGACCCCGCCATGGGCCGGCGCTACCCCGCCCAGCTCTCCGGCGGCCAGCAGCAGCGCGTCGGCGTCGCCCGCGCACTCGCCATGGACCCCAACATCCTGCTCATGGACGAGCCCTTCGGCGCCGTCGACCCCATCATGCGCCGCGAACTCCAAGAAGAACTCCTGCGCCTCCAGACCGACCTGCGCAAGACCATCGTCTTCGTCACCCACGACGTCGACGAGGCCTTCCTCCTCGGCGACGAGGTCGTCGTCCTGCGCGAACAAGGCCAGATCGCCCAGCAGGGCACCCCCGCCGAGATCCTCGGCTCGCCCGCCGACGACTTCGTGCGCGGCTTCATCGGCGCCGACCGCGGCGACCGCACCCTCACCACCACCGAAATCGACGGCCGCACCATCGCCGTCGACGGCACCGGCCGCCCCGTGGGGGTCCTCGCCCCGTGAACTGGCTGAACGCGAACTGGCCGCAGGTCGTCGACCTCGCCGGCGACCACCTGGCGCTGAGCGTGCCCGCGATCCTCGCGAGCGTCCTCATCGCCGTCCCGATCGGACGACTCGCCTACCGCCGCCCCAGAATCGGCGGGCCGCTCCTCGGCGCCGCCGCCCTCATGTACGCGATCCCGGCCCTGCCGCTGCTCATCATCATCCCCGCGATCCTCGGCATCCCGCTGCGCTCGGCCGCGACCATGATCGTCGCCCTCACCGTCTACGGCGTCGCCCTCCTCGTGCGCACCGCCGCCGACGCCTTCGGCTCAGTGGACGCCCGCGTGCGCGAAGCCGCCGTCGCCGTAGGCCACTCGCCCCGCAGCGTCTTCTGGCGCGTCGACCTCCCCCTGTCGATACCCGTGCTCCTGTCCGGCGTCCGCGTCGTCACCGTCAGCACCGTCAGCCTGGTGACCATCGGCGCGCTCATCGGCGTGCCGAGCCTCGGCTCCCTCCTCACCGACGGCTTCCAGAGAGGCATCGCCGCCGAAGTCGCCACCGGCGTCATCGTCACGATCCTCCTCGCGCTCCTGCTCGACGCACTGCTGCTCGCCGCGGGCCGCGCGGTCACCCCGTGGACCCGCAACCCGCGCGTCCGGATCACGGAGGGCACGGCATGAGCCTCTTCGTCGATGCCCTCGCATGGCTGACCGACCCCGCCCACTGGACCGGCGACGGCGGCGTCCCCACCCGCGTCCTCCAGCACCTCGCCATCACCGGCGCCGTCGTCGGCATCAGCGCCGCGATCGCCCTCCCCGCCGGCATCCTCATCGGACACACCAGGAAAGGCTCCGGCGCCGTCGGCGCCCTCACCGGCGCGGCCCGCGCGATCCCCACCCTCGGCCTGCTGACGATCTTCGGCCTCGCCCTCGGCATCGGCCTCCTCGCCCCGATGCTCGCCCTCGTGGTCCTCGCGATCCCGTCCGTCCTCGCCGGCGCCTACGCCGGCGTCCAAGCGGTCGACACCGCCACCACCGGCGCCGCCAAGGCCATCGGCATGAGCGCGCGCCAAGTGATCTTCCGCGTCGAACTGCCGCTCGCCTCGCCCGTGGTCATCGGCGGCCTGCGCGCGGCGACGCTCCAGGTCGTCGCCACCGCGACCCTCGCCGCCTACACCGCCGACTACGGCCTGGGCCGCTACCTGTTCGCGGGCCTCAAATCCCGCGACTACCCCGAGATGCTCGCCGGAGCGCTCCTGGTCGCCGTGCTCGCGCTCCTGCTCGAACTCGCGCTGGCCACCGCGCAGCGCCTCGCCACCACCCGACTCGCCGCACCCGGAAGAACCAGCGAAACCGCGACACGAAACGACACCACCCGAGAGAAGGAACCCGCATGAAGCGCCGTACCAAGACCCTGACGTCCGCCGCGCTGCTCGTCGGCTCGCTCGCGCTCACCGGCTGCGGCGGCGACCCGCTCTCCAGCGGGGACGGCGACGGGGACGACATCGTGATCGGCTCGCAGGACTACTACTCCAGCGAGATCATCGCCGAGATCTACGCGCAGGCGCTCGAAGCGGAGGACTTCGGCGTGGACCGCCAGTTCCGCATCGGGCAGCGCGAAGCCTACCTCCCCGAACTCGAGGAGGGCACGATCGACCTGTTCCCCGAGTACACCGGCCCGCTGCTCCAATACTGGGTCGCCGACACCGAGGCGCGCCTGAGCGAGGACGTGTACGCCGAGCTGGAGGCGTCCGTCCCCGACGGGCTCCGCGTGCTCGACCAGTCGCCCGCCACCGACCAGGACTCCTACACCGTGACCCAGGCCTTCGCCGACGAGTGGAGCCTGACCACGATCGACGACCTCGCGAACGTGACCGTGCCGATGACCATGGGCGCCAACTCGGAGGCCGAGAACCGCCCGAACGGGCCGCAGGGGCTGCTCGACGCCTACGGCGTCGAGGTCGGATTCACCCCGATCGAGGACGGCGGCGGCCCGCTCACGGTCGCGGCGCTCACCGACGACGACATCCAGCTCGCCATCATCTACACCGCCGACCCCTCGGTCGCCGCGAACGACCTGGTCTCCCTTGAGGACACCAAGGGCCTCTTCCTCGCCTCGCACGTGGTGCCGCTCGCCAGCGACAATGTGGACGAGGCCGCCGCGCGGGTCATCAACGCCGTCAGCGCTGCGATGACCGCCGAGGACCTCCTCGAACTCAACTCCCGCAGTGTGAACGAGGAGCTTCCGGCCGCCACCATCGCGACCGACTGGCTCAGCGAGAAGGGCCTCGACTAGCAACCGACCGCCTCGGGGCCGCCGCACCTCCTGGTGCGGCGGCCCCGAGCCGTTCAGCGGCCGATCGCGTCCAGCTCCGCGAGGTCCGCATCGGACAGTTCCAGTCCGGCGCCGGCGACGTTCTCGCGCAGGTGCGCGACCGAGGACGTGCCGGGGATCAGCAGGACGTTCGGCGAGCGGTGCAGTAGCCACGCCAAGGCCACCGACATCGGGGCCGCCTCCAGCCGCGCGGCGACCGCCGACAGCGCGGAGGACTGAAGCGGGCTGAAGCCTCCGAGCGGGAAGAACGGCACGTAGGCGATCTGCTCGGCGGCGAGCGCGTCGATCAGCTCGTCGTCGCCGCGGTTGGCGAGGTTGTACAGGTTCTGCACGCACACGATCGGCGCGATGCCCTGGGCCTCGGCGACCTGCTCGGCGGTGGCGTTGCTCAGACCCAGGTGGCGGATGCGGCCTTCCTGCCGCAGTTCGGCGAGCGTCGTGAACGCTTCGGCGATCGACTCGGCCCGCGGCCCCTCGGCGTCGCCGAGGCGCAGGTTCACCAGGTCCAGGACGTCGAGCCCGAGCGATTCGAGGTTCTCCTCCACCTGTCGGCGCAGCTGGTCCGGTTGCCGCGCCGTGGGCCATCCGCCCTGCTCGTCGCGCTGCGCGCCGACCTTCGTGACGACGTGCAGCGTCTCGGGGTACGGGTGCAGCGCCTCGCGGATCAATCGGTTGGTGACGCGTGGTCCGTAGGCGTCGCTGGTGTCGATGTGGGTGATCCCGAGGTCGACGGCCTCGCGCAGGACCTTGATCGCGCCGTCGTGGTCGGCGGGCGGTCCCATGACCCAGGGGCCGGCGAGTTGCATGGCGCCGTAGCCGAAGCGGGAGACGGTCAGATCGCCGAGCGTCCAGGTGCCGCCGGGAAGCGAGTGCATGCGAGTGCCTTTCGAGTGGTGGTATCTGTCAGTGCCTTCCTTCATAATGGTCGGGTAACTACCCGATGGGAAGTGGGCACTTCGAAGTGCCCTGGTGACCCGCAGGTGACTGGAGTGCGCGATGGCGACGAGGACGGCGGCCGAGAAGCGGGCCGAGGCGAAGACCGAGTACGACGCGTTCCTGGACGTCTGCCCGAGCCGCAAGCTGCTCGATCGGATCTCCGACAAGTGGGTGGCGCTGATCCTGTGCGCGCTCGGCGGCGGGGCCGACGCCGAGCGCCCCGGCGAGCCGAGGGCGATGCGCTTCTCGGAGCTGTCGCGGCAGCTCGCGGGCGTGAGCCAGAAGATGCTCACGCAGACGCTGCGCTCCCTGGAACGCGACGGGCTCCTCACCCGCACCGTGACGCCCACAGTGCCGGTGACGGTCTCCTACGAGCTGACGGCGCTCGGTCTGTCCCTGCGCGATCTGATGCGGGGCCTCAAAGTCTGGGCCGAAGGGCACATGGACGAAGTGCTCGCCAACCGCGAAGCCCACGACGCCGCCAGCCCCAAATGAACGCGGTCCCCCTGCAATGCAAGGAGACCGCGTCCAATCGACTGTCACTTATGCGGCGGTCACTCTCCTGAGGGCGCCGGGATCGCGACGCCGCTCGCCAGCGGCGTGCCGAAGTTCGGCGTGCCGTCCGCGTTCCAGGTGATCGGCTGGACCCGCGTCTGGCGGGTCGAGCCGCAGCCCTGGCTCGGCGAGGTGTTCCCGTGGTACACGAGCCATTCCTCGGTGCCGTCCGGCGAGGTGAAGAACCCGTTGTGGGCCGTGCCGTAGACCCCGTTGCCCTGCTGGAACACCGGAGTCGGCGTCTTGGTCCACGACGAGGCCGAGAGCGGGTTCGAGCCCGTGAGTTCCAGCAGCCCCAGCTTGTAGTCCGGGGTGTTGCAGGAGGAGGCGGAGAAGGTCATGAACGTGCGCCCGCCGTGCTGGAGGATCGCCGGGGCCTCGTTGACGCGCGCGCCGACGGTCTCCCAGTCGTGGGTGGGCCGGGAGATGGTGTTGTGCGAGCCGGTCACCGTCCACGGGTTCGACATGGCCGCGATCCGGACCGTCTGGTCGGGCCCGTCCCACTCCGACCACAGCAGGTACAGCTGGCCGCCGACCTCCAGATAGGACCCGTCGATGTTCCACTGGTTCGGCAGCGGCGTGCCCATGAACTCGTACGGCCCCATCGGGGTCGAGCCGGTCGAGCGGAGCACGTGGAGCTTCTGTCCGTCGAGGTTCGTCTGCGAGTTCCCCGAGGTGTACATCAGGTACCAGGTGCCGTCGATGCGATGGAACTCCGGCGCCCAGTGGCTGCAACAGCGGTTCGGCGTGCCCGCGTCGTCCCACACCACCGTGTCAGAGGCGGTCTTCAGACCCTCCAAAGTGGCCGAGCGGCGCATGATGACCGTGGACTCCCAGGTGGTCGTGGACATGTAGTAGTAGCCGTCCCAGTACTCGATCCACGGGTCGGCCCCGTTGGAGCGCAGCGGGTTCGACACCGAGTTCTGCGAGCCCGAGGGCACCTCGGCGAGCCGCCACTTCTGCACGGCCAGGCCGTTGTAGGTGTACTGGGAGATGCGGCTGCCCGCGGAGGTGGACCAGTCCCACAGGTCGAGGGCCTTGCCCGAGAAGCGGTTGATGAAGCTGTAGGTGCCGTCCGAGTGCTCGGTGGCCGACCACTGCTGGTTCGTGCCGCCCAGGTCGGTCCACTGGGCGATGGTCGCGCCGTCGTCGGCGTTCCACTCGAAGACCTCCAAGACGAGATTCGAGTGCCGGGCCTGGATCTTGAAGTAGCCGCCGCCCGCGTCGAGGAAGCGGAACTGCTGCTGGTGCTCCTGGTTCGCGGTGTACTGGGTCAGGATCGCCCCGGGGGAGGTCGAGGCGTCCCGGACGTCGAGCACGAGGCCCGAGTGCGCGCTCGTGACGGTGACCCAGGTGTCGGTGGGGACGGCCGCGTGCGCGGGCCTGTCGGCGGAGACCGACAGGCCCAGGGCTGTCAAGGCGGCGATGAGCGTGAATGCGACGAGCAGATGCCCGCGCTTGATCGTTCTTCCGAACATGTTGCGCTCCAAAAGGAGTGATTACCGTTGTGAGGGAGGAGCGGGGCGCACCGGTGGGGGTGCGCCCCTGATCGCGGCTCCGAAGAGCCGCAGTCCGAGGCGGGGACTCGACTGCCGCTGAGCCGTACGTCCGGTCTCCAGCGGCCGCCGAGGCCGAATTTCCGGTCCTTAACTGCCGTCGAGGCTGTATCTCCGGTCCTTCACTGCCGTCAAGGAGTGGCCACCCCGCCGAGTTCCATTCGATCTGCTCGATGTCGAGCGTGAAGCCGCCGTTCCTCCCGTACGCGTGGTACGAGATGAATCCCCTGTGGATCGACTGCCCGCCGGAGGCGACGTTGTTGCCGTAGGCGCCGAGGACGACCGTGCCGCCGCCGTTGCGCATGTCGACGCCGTCGGCGTCCACGAACGGTCCGGTCGGCGAGGTCGAGCGGCCCACGGTGATCTGGTACGTCGAGTTCGCCCCCGCGCAGCAGGTGCCGATGGAGGTGAACAGGTAGTAGTAGCCGTCGTGGCGCGTCATCGACGGCCCCTCGATGCCGCCGCCCTTGGTGGCCAGGCGGATCGGGGTCGCGCCGGACGCGGGCTTGCCTGAGGGCCAGTCGAGTTCGACGATGTGGATGCCCTGCCACCAGGAGCCGAAGACCATCCAGTGCCGGCCGCTCTCGTCCACGACGATGTTCGGGTCGATCGCGTTGAAGGCGCCGCCCACATAGGACTGGATCACCGCGCCCTGGTCGACCCAGTTGTAGCCCGGGGCCGAGGGGTCCAGCGTCGTGTTCGTCGCCAGGCCGATCGCCGAGCGCTGCGAACCGAACGTGGAGGCCGAGTAGTACAGGTAGTACAGGCCCTGGCCCGCGTCGAAGTGGATGTCGGGCGCCCAGAGGTTGTCGACGCCGCTGATCTGCTGCGTGACCCACGAGGGCTTGGAGTTCCAGATCGTGCCGATGCTCTGCCAGGACTGGCCGCCGTTGGTGGAGCGGCGGATCGGGATGGTGCCGTCGCCGACCCTGCCGTCGCCTGTGGCGAATACGTACCAGGGCTCGCCCGCGCAGCCGGCCCACAGGGCCGGGTCGTGCGTGGAGAGGTTGCCGCTCAGGTTGCCGGGCGGGCTCGGCGGCGAGTCGCAGTCCCCTTGCGAGGGTTCGCCGGTGGTCGGTGTGTCGGTCGGCCCGGCGTCCGCGGGTTCGAGCGCCCACTGCTGGTTCGCGGCCCCGGTCGGCTCGTACTGCGAGATCCGCGCACCCGGTGTCGTGGCGTGCTCCCAGACTTCGAGGTTCTTGTCCGAGAAGCGGTTCGTGAAGGTGTAGTGGCCGTCGGCCTCGTTCGCCCGCCACTGCTGGTTGGTGCCGCCGAGGTCGGTGTACTGGGCGATGGTCGCGCCGTTGTCGGCGTTCCACTCCCACACGTCGAGCACGAGGTTCGAGTGCCGCGCCTGGATCTTGTAGTACCCGCTTCCGGCGTCGACGAAGCGGAACTGCTGGCTCGCGGCCCCGGTGGGGGACTGCTGGACGAGTTGCGTGCCGCCGGCGGCGGCGCCGCCCTCGACGCCGAGCACGAGGCCCGAGCCCCGGTTGGCGACGGTGTACCAGGTGCCGGTCGCGATGGCGGCCTGGGCGTTCGCGGTGACGAGCATGAACGTCGCGGCGGTCGTCACCGCCGCGGCGAGGACGGCGAGCGCCGCGCGCAGCCGGCGCCGCCGGGCGGTGCGGTCGGGAGGTCTGAGGGTGGTCTCGGTTCGCATCGGTGGTCTCCTCCGGCCCCTGCCGGGGCCTCGGCCGGACGCCGAGAGCAGTGCCGGGCTCTCTCGGCGATTGAAGTATGTGCGCATATCGATGGATAGTTGCGCGAGTAGACTAACCGAGTTTTACCGATAACACAACGGCACGGACGCAACCGCCTCACCTACGCCCGCGTGGCCCGTCATTCGGCGACCTGCTCGGCATCGTCAACGCCCCGCCTACGCCCGCGCCGCCGTCGACTCAGGCCAGCATGGTCGGCTCGGGCTCCTCGCAGCCGTACCAGTTCTCCTCGCTGTACGGATGGAAACCGTCGATGTACAGCGGCGACTCGAACGTCGTCTCCGGATAGTCCGCGGTGAAGTCCCCGAACACGCTGAACCGCGAGAAGTGATCGTCGATCACGTCGCAGAGCACGACGATCGCCTCGAACCCCTTCTCGCAGGCGTCCCAGCACCACATCCCGTTGACCCGCCCCGTGGCGACGGCCGTCTCCGGGCCCCAGGTCAGCCACTCCAGCTCGTAGGCGAAGAAGTTCTCCTGCACGATCGCCGATTCGGGCCGCTGCGTGCTGTACGGCTCGGACGGCCCTTCGAGCGAGTCGATCGTACGGATGAAGACCTCGGCGGCCTCTTCGGTCGCGGCTTCACTCTCCTCGGCTTCGGTCGGCGGTTCGGTGTCCGCGGTCTCGCCGGTCGTGCAGGCGGCCAACAACAGTGCCGCGAGTGCCGCGACGGCGAGGAAGGGGCGCAAGGTGCTCATGCGCGAACACTACCGAACCCGGGCGCCGGTTTCAGTCCCCGTCGAGGTCGGTGCGCTGGCGGACGACCCGCAGATCGTCACCGTCCCAAGCCATCTCGTAGAGCTTGCCGCGCGCTCCGGTGAAGGGGCGGTGCAGGACGAGCAGCAGCTCCCCGTCGAACGAGGTGAACAGCATCCCGTGCCCCGAGTCGCCTCGCACGAGCGGTTCCCGCTGCTCCCAAGGGCCTTCGAGCCTTCCGGAGCGCGAGACCGCCCAGGTCTGCACGTAGTCGCCGTCGATCCCGCCCTCGGTCAGCCGATTCTTCTCATACGTCGACCACAGGCAGATCAGGGCTCCACTGGGCGCGCGGTGGAGCTGGGGCCCGTCGGTGACATACGGCGGGATCTGGTGCGGCACACCGGCGGGGATCTCTCGCGTGAGCCACGGCGCGTCCGAGCCCTTGAACAGCAGGACCGCCTCGCCCGCGACCGCGTCGAGCGCGTCGGTCAGCGGGAACGCCTCGATGGTCCCGTCGATGCGCTGGAGCCACTCGTTGGCGTAGACCATCCACGGGCGGCTTTCGTCGTCGGTGAACAGGGTCCCGTCGAGGGTCATCAGCTCGGGCGGCAGGATCGGCGCTTCGGGCCTGAGCATCCGGAACGGGCCGGTCAGCGAGTCGGCGACGGCGACGACTGTGGACCGCCGGTAGTTCGCGACCGGGAACGGCGTGCCGTACGCGCCCGGTTTCGGCACGGGCAGTGGAGAGTCCGTGTCGTGCAGCGTGGTGAACAGGTACCAGCGGCCGTTCCAGCGGTGGACTTCGGGAGCCCAGGCGCCGTGGACCGCCCACGGCCCGTCCTGCTCGTCGACGAGGAAGACCGGGACCGGTTCGGCCCAGTCGCGCAGGTTCGGCGAGCGGTAGACCATGGTGCCGACCCCGGCGGCCGAGACCGGGCCGGTCGCCTCGGCGGTGAAGCCCTGGTTCGCCGTGTAGAGGTGGTACAGCCCCGACTCGGGGTCGGCGACCACGAACGGGTCGTGGAGCGGCATCTCGGGCAGGCGCAGGGGAAAGTCGGCGGGCAGCGGTTCACTCATCTCGCAAACGCTATCAAGCCGGCTCCGAGTCGCGTCCGTGCAGCACCCCGCCCCGCAGCGCCTTCGCCGTCCGCCGCGAAACCCTGGGGAATCTCGGCGGGTCGGGTGGACCGCCTCGGTGTCGCGATTGCACGTGTCGAGCCGCTCAATCCTCCGCCGTGAGAGTCGGGTCGCGGAGGACGGCTGCGGACTGTTCGTCCGCCGGGTAGTACATCTCGACCGCGATGCCCTCTAGCGTGATGTCCCGCGGCGTCCCGAACGTGGTGATGGTCGAGAACAGTCGCAGGTCGAATCCGTTGTGGCGGATGATCATCGGGGTCGTGATCTCGGATTCGACTGAGACCGTCGCGTCGTCCTCGCCGAGGCCCGGCCTCAAGAACTCCTCGTACAGCGCGGCGACATCGGGGTCACGGGTGCGTTCCAACTGCCGCGACAGTCGGCCTCTGAGCACCGCGCGGACTTGACCGAGGTTGACGATCCTGGACGCCAGGCCCTCCGGGTGCAGGCCCAGCCGCACCAGGTTGACCGGCGGTTCCAGCAGTTCCGGGGCGATCCCTGCGAGGAACGGCCGGAGCGAGCGGTTGGTCATCACGATGTTCCACCGCCCGTCGATCACCACCGCCGGGTAAGGCTCGTGCGCGCGCAGCACGGCCTCCAGGGCCCCTCGAGCCGCCCCGAGGTCGGGCCCGGTGAGCGGGCGCTCGGGGTACTCGGGCGCGTGTCCCGCGGCGAGCAGCAGCCGGTTGCGTTCGCGCAGCGGCACATCGAGCGTCTCGGCGAGCCGCAGCACCATGGCGGCGCTCGGACGCGACTTGCCGGTCTCGACCAGGCTCACGTGCCTGGCCGAGACTTCGGCCGCGAGCGCCAGCTCGAACTGGCTCATCCGCCGCCGCTGCCGCCATTCGCGCAGCAGCCCGCCCACCGTCGTCACGGCATGAGGCTATGGGGCTCGGGCGCGGGGGCCGCTTCGGGGATCGGCTGGAAGACCTCCACGTGCTCGGCGATCAGGTCGCCTTCGAAGCGCCAGACGTCGGCCACGGCGATCCAGCGGCCCTCCCACGGCAGCCAGCGGCGCGAGAGCATGGACACGTGGTCGCCGTCTTCGAGCAGGAGCCGGATCTCGATCTTCATGTCGGCCGAGGGGATCCGGCGGACCGCCTCGATCCACTCGTCCCGGCTCGACGCGACGACGCCCGGTCCGCGGTCGACGAAGTCCTCCTTGAGCAGCGGCGCGATGGCGTCGGTGTCGCCTTCGCCGAACAGTGCGTCGAGGGCGGTCCTGATGCGGTGTTTCCTGTCTGTCGTCATGAGGGCCAGTATCACGGCCGAAACGGCCGCCGTCGATGAAACGGCATTTCATGAAACTCGGGACCCATTGCACCGCAACAAGTCTCAGTAAGAATTCGCTTCGGGATCGCTCGACGTGCGCCGGTCAGCGCCTCCAGATGACCGCTTCGGTCGCGTGCCGCCGCTCGCTGAAGCGGCCGTCGGGGGAGGCCTCACGCAGCAGCCGCCGCAGGTCCGCCTCGAATGCGCCGCGCTCGTCCCCGAACAGGTGCGGCGCCGCGCTCGACAGCGAGAACACCGCCGCGACGATCGCGTTCTCGTCCCGTTCCACGACCTCGCCGCCGCCGACGCGGATTCGCACCGGACCGGTGTAGCCGGCGCGCCGCATGACCGCCTCCTCGCCGCCGCGCGTCCCGTTCGGCAACCGCCCCTGTCCGGCCCGGCGGACCGGCCCGAGGTACCGCGCAACCAGCGCCTCGATGCGGTCCCACGGCGGAGCGGGCCGCGGCAGCGCCTCGCCGCCCGCTTCGCCCCGGTGCGTGGTCGCGCCGACGTGGACCCATGCGCCTCCGGGTTCGAGCATGTCGCGGACGCGCCGAGCCACCAGGTCCTGGTCCATCCAGTGGAAGGACTGGGCGAACACGGCCGCCCGGAACAGTCCCAGTCCGGCGGGGAGTGCCTCTGCCCGCAAGTGCCGCCAGGTGATGCCGCCGATCCCGGCCGCCTCGGCGTTTCGCCTCGCCGCCGCGACCATGTCGGGATCGGCGTCGACGCCCACGGTCGCCGCGAACCTCGGCGCGAGCAGCAGCGTCAGCGATCCGGGACCGCAGCCCACGTCGAGGAGCCGCCCGGTCCCGTCGAGGCCGAGTTCGGCGCCGATCGCCTCGCCGAGGGCGGCCGGGTACGGCATCCGCCCCGCCGCGTAGTGGTCGGCGCTTCCGGCGAACAGCGTCGCGTCCCATTCCCAGGTGCCCATTCGGCGAGACTATCGCCGACCGCAGGCGAGTTCAGTAGCGCTTGCGGTCCCGCTTCTGCGGCACGATGACAGGGGACTCGCCGTGGACCCGTTCGTCCACGACCTCGACCCGCGGCGCGAACCGCGCCGCCGCCTCGGCGATCGCTCTCGCGCCGTGCGGGCCGAGGCGGACGCTGCGGGAGTTGAGCATGGCCCCCAAGCGGACCGGCGAACCGTCCGGCCTGGCCTCGGCGCTCCGCCGCTGCTTCTCGCTCGGCTCCCGCTGCGTCACTCCGTACCAGTCCGTGGTCTTCTCCACGCCCACCTGCGACTGCCCCGCCGGGATGAATCCCAGCCACTTCCGTTGCAGCCGCCACAGGACCACCCGCTCGACCTCGTCCCACGGCAGGTCCACAATGGGCTCTTCGAGCCGCATGTAGAACCCGCCCAGGCCCTCGGTGTAGAGCCGGATGCCGCCGGGCCCGACGATCGCCGCGGCGGGCGCCCGGAACAGGTGGTAGGCCTTCATGGCCGGCCACGCCAGGAACGGGACCACCAGGACGAGCAGCCCGAGCCACGCGGGCATCTCGGTGTCGGTGCCCTGGGAGTCCCGGTACGACACCGGGTCCGACCCGGCGCTCAAGAGCATCCAGGGCGTGGCGACCAGGAGCGTGATCGCGACGGCGAACAGGACCAGGTCGCGCGGGCGCACCCGCTCGGTCACGGTGACCTCGCCGTCGGCGGGTGCGGATGTCATGGCCGGATCACTCCTCGGTCGGTGGGCGGACCCCCGATTCTCGCACTCCTTTCAGCGGAACGCGGCGGCGTTGCGCTCGGCCCAGGTCGCGAAGGCGACCGGAGGCCGCCCGAGGAGGCGTTCGACCTCGCCGCCGACCTCCCGCTCCGCCTCGGTCGGGTTGCCGAGGGTCTCCAACGCCCCCTCGACGACCTCGGCGGGCCAGAACCGCGTGAACCGCGCGAACGCCTCGTCGCGGGTCAGCTCCTCGAACGCGACGGGTTCGCCGATGGCCGCGCCGATCGCCGCGGCCTGCTCGCGCGGGCTCACCGGCGCGGGGCCGGTGAGCGTGTAGCGCCGCCCGGCGTGGCCGTCTTCGGTGAGGGCCTTGGCGGCCACCGCCGCGATGTCGGCGGGGTCGATGAACGGCAGGCCCACGTCGCCGAACGGGGCCGCGATGGCCCGCGCGGTGCGAACCGGCTCGGCCCAAAGGAACGCGTTCGAATGGAAGCCGCTCGGACGCAGGATCGTCCACTCCAGACCCGATTCGGTGACGGCCGCTTCGAGCGCCTGCTGCGAGCGGTCGTCGCGGGTGACGGCGCGCTGGCTCGACAGCAGGACCACCCGGACGATCCCGGCGGCCGCGGCGACCTCCAGGACCGGGGCGAGATCCAGGCCTTGGTCACGGGTGAGCAGGAACAGCCGGTCGGCCCCTTCGAAGGCGGCCTTCAAGGTCGCGGGCTCGGCGAGGTCGGCGCGGACGTGGACGGCCCCTTCGGGCAGCTCGGCCGCGCCGCGCGAAACGGCGGTGACGGGCTCCCCCGCGGCGAGCAGGGCCTCCACGAGCGGGCGGCCGACGTTGCCGGTGGCTCCGGTTACGACGATCATGTTCGGTCTCTCCTTGACTCGGTGATGCACGGTGTCGCTGGTGAGGCCAAAGCTAGGAGCCTCGTCGCGGTTCCGGAAGAACGCACCTCGAAGTAAGCTCATGTCGTGCTCGTAGGAAATCAGGTGCCCTGGCCCGGCTCGACCGGCGGCAGTGAGACGTTTCACGCCAAGTGCCCGGCCGTGCAGGTGCTCGACCACATCACCAGCCGCTGGGGCATCTGGGTCCTGATCGGCTTGCGCGAGAAGGAACTCCGGTTCTTCGAACTGCGCGAGCGCATCGAGGGCGTCAGCGAGAAGATGCTCTCGCAGACCCTCCGCAACCTCGTCGCCGACGGCCTCGTGTGGCGCCGGGTCGAGCCGACGGTGCCGCCGCAGGTGACGTACGGCCTCACCGAACTCGGCGAGGGCACCGCCGACCACCTGTCGGGCATGTTCGACTGGATCCGCGGTAACGCCGAGACCATCATGGACGCTCAGGCGAAGGCTGCCGAGGGCTAAAACCGCAACTCGGCCTTGACGATGCGTCCGGGCCGGTCGTCGGCCCGAGCCGCGACCGAACCGTCCGGCGCCCACACGGCCGAGGCGCCCACGGTCTTGGGGTAGTCGCTTCCCGGGCCCGCGAAGCAGCTCTGGACCACCCACATGCCGTACCCGGTCGCGAGCTGCGGCATCCGCTTGTCGCGCTTGGGAAGACCTGTAGGCGTGAAGAGCGAGCCGGCCACGTACGCGTCGATGCCGCCCAGGCCCGATGCGCGCGCGTGTTCGGCGGTGTCCGCCGCGTGCTCGAACATCATGGTGTCGCGGCAGATCGCGAGGCCGAGCCGCCAGCCGTCGAGCGTCATGACGGTCGGCGAGGACGCGGCGGCGAAGCGGCGGGCTTCGTCCTCGTCGGGATGGATCTTGCGGTAGACCACCGTGGTGGTGGAGGCGTCGAACCGGATCATCGCGATGTGCTCGGTCCCGTCGGCGTCCCGGATCGGCGCGCCGGCCAGCGCGACCGAGCCGGTCTCGGCGCAGGCCAAGGTGATGACCGCCAATGCGGGGTCGTCGAGTGGGACGGGCGGGGCCGAGAGGGCGTAGGAGGTGAGCGACAGCTCGGGGAAGACGACGAGCCGCGCCCCGGCCGCGCGGATCGCCGCGGCGTGGGCGGCGGCGTTGCGGGCGAGGTCGCCGGGACGCAGTTCGGGCTGTGCGGCGGCGACGGTCAACGGGTCGGGGAGGTCGCTCATGCCCCGAGCGTATCCGGGGGAGACGCAAGCGCGGGCGATGCGATGGGCGGCGATGGGACGGAGAAGTGGAGGCGGGGGAAAGGCGCGGATGCGCGCCCCGCGGTCGGGCGTGTCGGACCGCAGGTCCCCCCGTTTCAAAAGTGACAGGAGGGTACGACAATTGGAGGCGAGCCGGAGGGGCCCCGGCCCCCGGGGTCGGGTGTGTCGGGGGACTGGTCCCCCCGATTCAAAAGTGCCTCGGGGGTGCGACAAGAGGTTACGACAATTCGCGGAGGAGGCCGGGGGTTTGCCATCCCTAACCCCCACCCTCCCGAGAGGGGAAGGAAGTCTGGCGCAAGCGTTGCTCGGGCCACCGACAGGAATCGGGTCGAAAAGCCGCTGAGCGGCGGTTGTTCACCGGAAAGCGTGAGTGAAGGCGAGTAATCGTCGGTGCGGGGTGCGGGGTGCGGGGTGCGCGTCCGGCTTGGCCGAGTGGTTCGCGTGCCATGGCCGCGCTAGCATCGGCGCGGTGCAGCCGCGCACGGCCGCCGCGACGCAGTCCCCTGCCGCGCAACGGCACCTACACACCCGGACCACCCGGCGGCCCCGCCTCGCACACGCATTCGACGGCACCCGGCCCCACCGACCTAGGGAGCGACACATGGCACGCACGGCAGTGGTCAGCGGCGGCGGCACCGGCATCGGTCTCGCCCTCGCCAAGCGCTTCGCCGCCGACGGCGACCAAGTCGTCCTCGTCGGCCGCCGAGAACACGTCCTCGCCGAAGCCGCCGCGACCATCGGCGCCGCCTTCGTGCCCGCCGACCTTGAGACCGTCGAAGGCGCCGCACATGTCGCCCGCTTCACCGCCGACCGCTTCGGCACCGTCGACGTCATCGCCGCGGCCGCCGGCGGCAACACCGCCCGGAACGCCCCCGCGGACCTCACCGACCTCGAACGCGCCTCATGGGCCTGGAACGCCAACCTGCGCCTCAACGTCATGACCACCGTGCACCTCGTCGAAGGACTCAAACCGCTCCTCAACGACCACGGTCGCATCCTCCTGTTCAGCTCCATCGCCGCCTACCGCGGCTCCGGCACCGGCAGCTACGCCGCCTCCAAGGCCGCACTGCACCCGTACGCGATCGACCTCTCCGGCGAACTCGGCGCGCGCGGCGTCACCGCCAACGTCATCGCCCCCGGCTACGTCGAGGACACCGAGTTCTTCGGCGACACCATGACCGAGCAGCGCCGTGCGACCCTCGCCGGTCAAGCCGACAACAAGCGCCCCGGCAATCCCGAGGACATCGCCTCGCTCGCCGGATGGCTCGCCTCGCGCGAAGCGGGCCACGTGACGGCCCAGATCATCCAGTCCAACGGCGGCGCCCTGGCCGGGCGGTAGGGGATGTCGACCGCCTGGTTCATAGTCCGCCTGCTGGTGGTGACCGTGGGATTCGCCGCGCTGCACGGCTACGTGTGGTGGCGGCTGTGCAAGGACACGACGAAGCCCGGCTCGCGCTGGCGCTGGATGGGTGCGATCGCACTGGGCACGTTGGCGATCCTCGGCCTGCTCGCGCGGTCCTTCGCCCCGTCCGGTGCGCCGTTGGCCTTCCAGGCGGCGGTCGGCTGGCCCGGATGGATCTGGTTCGGCGTCTTCATGTACCTGTTCGGCCTGCTGGTGGCGACCGAACCCCTGCGCTGGCTCCTCCTGCGCCGCAAGAAGAACCTGAAGTACCCGGGCCCTCCACTCGAGACGCCCGAGCCCGACACCGCCACTGAGGACGATCCACAGTCAACCGGACACACTCGACGCCTCCTCGTCTCCCGCGCGATCGGCCTCGGCGCCACGTCGGCCGCCCTCGCCACCGTCGGCCACGGCCTCTACGAGGGCCACCGCACCCCGCCGCTCAAAACCGTGACCGTGCCCCTCGCGCGCCTGGACCGGCGCTTCGACGGCTACCGCATCGCCGTCGTCGGCGACACCCACTTCTCGGCCATGCGCGGGCGCGGCTACTGCGAACGCGTGGTCGACCAGATCAACCGGACTCAGGCCGACCTCATCGCGTTCGTCGGCGACCTCGCCAGCAACGAGGCCGACCAGATCCGCGACGCCACCGACCCCCTCGCCCGGCTCCAATCGCGCGACGGCGCCTTCTTCGTGGCCGGGAACGCCGAGCACTACGTCGGCGCCGACGCCTGGTACGACCGCGTGGAGGAACTCGGCATGACCGGCCTCCCGAACACGCGCGTCGAACTGCCCGGCTTCGACCTCGCCGGCGTCAACGACCTCATCGTCGACCAGCGCGGCCTCAAGGACGAGACCGGCCCCGACTTCGAAGCGGCCCTCGGCGACCGCGACCCCGACCGGGCCGTGATCCTGATGGCCCACCAGCCCAACGCCATCGACCGGGCCATCGACTACGGCCTCGACCTCCAGCTCTCCGGCCACACCCACGGCGGCCAGATGTGGCCGGTGCACTACCTGTCGCGCCTGCGCAGCGGCCAGCTCACCGGCCTCGAACGCCACGGGGACGCGCAGGTCTACGTCACCAACGGCGCCGGCACGAACGGCCCGCCGATCCGGGTGGGCGCCGAAGCCGACATCACCGTCCTGACGCTCCGCTCCGGCTGAACGCGCACCGGCCCCGCCTTGGCGACCGGATCTAGGATGGCGCCATGGACGATCCGCCCGCCTCCCGGCTCGGCTCCCCGCAGCGCCACTGGGACGCCGCCGAAGGCGCCCCCGCGCTCGCGCCGAAGACGGCCCCCGCCGTCGCCGACCTCGACGACTTCACCGCCCGCGTCGCCCTGCGCAGCCCGCGCTGGCAGGGCCCTGTGCTGCTGTTCGCCTTCGCGGTGGTCTGCGCGGTGTGCGCCGTGATCCCCGATTCGAGTTTCACTTCCCTCTCCGCCGAGACCCGCGGCCCGCTGTTCGGGACGCTCTCGGCGGTCCTGGTCGCGGCCTCGGCCGCCGTCCTCTTCTGGGACCTCCGCACCCGCGCGAGCGCCTACCGCGAGGCCTACGATCGCTTCGCCGAGTACGGGATCACCGCCCGGTCGTTCCTGACCCCGCTCAACGTCGGCCATGAGCAGTTCGAGCCGGCGTGGGTGCTCATCGACGCCGACCTGCCCGGGCCGCAGGCCGCCCGCCTCCACGCCGCGTTCGGCTCCTGGATCGACGCCGTGGTCGCCGACCGGGAGACCGCCGAGCACGTGCGCCGCTGGTCCCGGACCACGACCGACCCCTACCCGAGCGAGAAGCTGTTCGGCCCCGAAGCCGCGGGTGGATTCCTCACCGGCAACCTGCACCGCAGCCGCTGGCACCTCCTGATCCCGTCGGGGCCTCCCGGCGAGCGGACCCGCTGGAAGATCCGGTCGATCCACGACGGCGACACCTCCGGCGAACCGGTCCCGGTCGTCGGCGCCGAACCCTAGGGCCGAACCGGCCCGGGTTGTCACACCCTCCGGTTAGGGTCGGGCGATGGACATCATCCTCATCCCCGGCTTCTGGCTCGACGCCTCCTCGTGGAGCGAGATCACGCCCGCCCTCGAGAAGGCCGGGCACCGCGCCCACGCGCTCACCCTCCCCGGCATGGAGTCCCGCGACGCCGACCGCACCGGCATCACGCTGCGCGACCACGTCGACGCCGTGGTCGCCGCCGTCGACGCGATCGACGGCCCGGTGGTGCTCGCCGGCCACTCGGGCGGCGGCGCGGTCGCCCACGCGGTGGCCGACGCCCGTCCCGACAAGATCGCACGCGTGATCTATGTGGACTCCGCGCCGCTCGGCCCCGGAGGGGTCATCAACGACGAGCTGCCGGTCGTGGACGGCGAGATCCCGCTGCCGGATTGGAACGTCTTCGAGGACGAAGACCTCGTGGACCTCACCGACGAGATCCGCGAGGCCTTCCGCGCCGCGTCGATCCCGACCCCGAAGGGCGTCGCCTTCGACAAGCAGGTCCTCGGCGACGAGCGCCGCTACGACGTGCCGATCACGATCATCTGCTGCGAGTTCCCCAGCGCGATGATCCTCGCCTGGCTCGAAGGGGGCGCGCCGTTCGTGAAGGAGATCGCGGCCATCAAGGACGTGAGCTACATCGACCTGCCGACCGGCCACTGGCCCCAGTTCACCAAACCGGCCGAACTCGCCTCGGCGATCCTCTCAGCGGTCGGCAAGTCCTGACGTGCGGCACCGCCTGACTCGCCGCAACGCCTGGTCGGCAAGTTCTGACATGCGGAACCGACTGACCTGCTGCAACGTCTGACCTGCCGCACCGCCTGACCGGCGCAGGCGGCCGGGGCCTCACTTCCGGGCCCGGCCGCCCCGCCGCTTCGCATCGGACCTGCCCCGATCGGTGTCGGCGTCCTTGGTCTCGAAGTGCCGGTCGAGCACGTACCTGACGACCTCGCGGGCGACGGCCATGCCCACCGACACCACCACGGCCCTGAACAGCAGTCCCATTCCAGCTCCCCTCGCGCGGGCGAACGGCGCTTCGATTCCAGCGCCGGCCTCGCCCACCTCGCGCGAGCGGACGGCGCCCGCGTTCCGCGATCTGCACTGAAGGTGCCCGCGAAGACCGCCACGCAAACCCGCACCGCCCCGACCTGCGGTATCGTCGTGGCACCGCAGTCCCGAACCGACGTTCCACGAGGCGCCATGACCAATTGGAATCGCAAGCGCATGCGCGAGCGGTACACGCTCGCGACCGCCTCGCCCGAACCCGACGAGCACTTCGAGAGCCGCTGGACCCGCCTCGACGGGCTGCGCCTCCACCACCGCGCGACCCGCGTCGACCCGCCCGGGCGCGTCCCGGTCCTCCTCGTCCACGGTCTCGCCGTCTCCCACCGCTATCTGATGCCCCTCGCGGCCGAACTCGCCGGCGAGCACCCGGTCCGCGTGGTCGACATGCCCGGGTTCGGCCTCAGCGACGACCCGAAACCGGCCCTCGGCGTGCCCGCGCTCGCCGACCGCCTCGCCGAGTGGCTGACCGCCACCGGGACCGCGCCGGCCGCCGTCCTCGGCAACTCCTTCGGCGCGCAGGTCGCCTCCGCCCTCGCCGTGCGCCACCCTGAACTCGTGCAGAGCCTCATCCTCGTGGGCCCCACCATGGACCCGCGGGCGCGGACGAAGACCCGCCAGGCCCTGCGGTGGCTCCGCGGGATCCCGAGCGAGGACCCGAGCCAGCTCCCGATCGTCCTGCGCGACCTGGTGGACGCCGGGGCCCGCCGCGCCTGGCGCACCTTCGGGATCGCTCTTGACGACCGCATCGAGCGCCGCCTGCCCGAGGTCGCCGCGCCCACGCTCGTCACGCGCGGCGCCGCCGAAGCGGTCGCGCCGCAGCGCTGGGTCGAGGAGATCGTGGACCTGCTGCCGCACGGCGAACTCGCCGTCGTCCCCGAAGGCCCGCACGACGGCACTTACACGACCGCAGAGGAACTCGCCGCGCTCGTCCTGCCGTTCCTAGAACGCACGACGGCCGACCGGACCGGCTGACCGGAGCATTCGCCCAGAGGCGGTACCCGAGAGATGCTGGTACCGCGTGGCCCGCTGCGAGGAACTCGCCGCGTTAGTCCTGCCGTTTCTCGAACGCACGACAGCCGACCGACCCGGCTGACCGGGGCACCCGCCCGAGGCGGCACCAGCACGCCGGTACCGCACCGCCCGCCGCTACGCCTCGGCCGTGCTCTCCCTCGCCACCAGCCGGTGCGGGGCCACGACCTCCTCTGCCGGGGCGTCCGGCTCCTCGATCCTGGCTGTGATCCGCCGGACCGCTTCCCGCGCGATGAACGGCGTGTCCAGCGAGACCGTGCTCAGCGACGGCCGCGAGAACCGCCCCTCCTCGATGTCGTCGATCCCGACCACTGCCACGTCCTCCGGCACGCTCAGCCCCGCGTCGAACACCGCCCGCATCGCGCCCACCGCCAGCAGGTCCGAGAAGCAGAAGATCGCGTCAGGCCGCGGCGACAGCGCCAGCAGCGCCCGCGCCGCCTCGTACCCGTCCGTGCGGCTGTAGTGCGCCGCCGGCGTCGCGTACTCGGCCGGCACCTCCAGTCCCGCCTCCTCCAGCGCCGTCTCGTACCCGGCGGTCCGCTGGAGCGGGGTCGCGTACTCCTCCATCGGTTGCGCGCCGATCGCCGCGATCCGCGTGCGCCCGATCGCGACCAGGTGCGCCACCGCGTCCCGCGCCGCTCGCACGTTGTCGATCGCCACGTGGTCGTAGCGCCCGTCGAACTCGTGCTCGCCCAGCAGCACCAGCGGCATGTGCTTCGAGCGGTGCATGTCGAGCAGCTCCGACTTCGTCACGAGCGGGCTGAAGAGGATCCCGTCGAACAGCATCGCCCGGTCGTCGCCCATGAGCAGGCGCCGCTCGCGCTCGTGGTCGTGGCCGGTCTGGTCGATCATCACGCGGTATCCGAACTCGGCGGCCGCGTCGATCACGTCGCGGGCCAGTTCGCTGAAGTACGGTACGTCGATCTCGGGGACGACGAGCGCGAGCATCCCCGTGCGGCCCGTGCGCAGGGTGCGGGCCACTGGATTGGGGCGGTAGTCGAGCTCCTCGATCGCGCGCTGCACGCGCTGGCGCATTCGGGCGCTGACGTGCGCGTATCCGCTGACCACGTTGGAGACCGTGCGGACGGAGACCTGCGCCAGATCGGCGACGTCGCGAAGTGTTGCCGGCATGGGTCCCATCCTACCGTTTGCAACGTCGGCAAAGGGGTGCTAGATTTTGCACACGTTGGCAAATCACACAAGGGAGTGTCCATGCAACGCCATCTCCTCCGGCGACGGGCCGTGCTCGCATCCGCCGGCCTCGCCGCCGCGGCACCCGCCCTCGCCGCATGCGGCCCCGACATCACCGCAGGTGACGACTCCGGGGAGTCGAGCGTCCTGAAGGCGCCGACCGCAGACAAGCCCGAAGGCGAGATCACGATCTGGGACCGCTCAGGGGACCTCTTCGAGGTCTTCGAAGGCGTCATCGCCGATTTCAACGCGGCCTATCCCGGCATCACGGTCAACCACGTCGCGGTCGACATCGACGCCAAGCTCCAGAACACCCTCATCACCGGCACCGAAGTCCCAGACGGGGTCTTCCTCGACGACGCCAAGATCGGCGGCTTCGCCGACTACCTGTGGGACCTCAGCGAGGTCCTCGCGCCCTACAGCGCCGACATCGCGCCGCAGAAGCTCGAGGTCAACACCATCGACGGCGGCGTCTACGGCGTGCCCTTCGACCTCGACCCGGGCCTGCTGTTCTACAACGCGACCGCGCTGGAGGCCGCGGGGATCGACGCCGAAGCGATCGCCACCTACGACGACCTGCTCCAGGCCGCCCGCGACTACCAGGCCGCCGTGCCCGGCTCGGGCCCGATCCACCTGGAGCAGTCCGCGTTCCTCGGCCAGCTCCAACTCGAGATGTACGCGAGCCAGCTTGGCACCTCCATCGCCGACGCCGACGGCGAGCTGCGCCTCGACACGCCCGAGTTCGAGCGCATCCTCACCTTCCTCGACACCGTCCGGCAAGAGGGCCTCGGCACCCGCGCCGAGTACCTCACGCCCACCGACATCGCCGAACTGGAGAACGGCAACCAGGTCTTCTACCCCTGGGCCATCTGGTTCAGCTTCGCGCCCCAGCAGCTCCTCACCGAGACCAGCGGCGACTGGCGCGCCATGGAACTGCCCGCCTGGGACGCCAGCGGCCCCCGCTCGGGCGCCATGGGCGGCTCCTCGTTCGTCCTCCCCAAGCAGGGCGCGAACGCCGACCTCGCCTGGCTGTTCTACGAGTTCCTCATGTTCAACGAGGCCGGCTACACCGCCGTGTGGGGCCCGAACGAGGTCTACCCCGAAGGGCTCACCACCTCGATCCCCAGCTACCTGCCCGCCGCCGACCCGTCCGCGCCGCTGTTCGAGCCGATCGCCGCCCTCGGCGGCCAGGACCTGTGGGCCGTCGCCACCGAGGCCGGGGCCCAGATCCCCGGCGGCGCGCCCACGCCCGCCTGGTGGGCCGGCGCCGTCGACTACCTCGGCAACGACCTCCAGCGGATGCTCGACGGCGACCTCACCCCGCAGGAGGTCCTCGCCAAGTCCGCCGACGACATCCAGACGAACCTGGTCGACCGCCAGTGACCGCGACAGCCGCCCGCACCGGTGCCGCGCGCCCCCGGCGCGGCATCGGCGGACCCCGCATGCGCAGGCGACTCGCGCCGTACCTCTTCGTGCTGCCGTTCGTCGCCGTGTTCCTCGCGTTCAGCGTCTACCCGCTGTACTTCACCGCCCGGCTCAGCTTCACCGACTGGCGCGGCACCGGGGCCGCGACGTGGGTCGGCTGGGACAACTACACCTACCTGCTCACCAACCCCTCCTTCTGGGGGTCCCTGGGCAACTCCGCGGTGCTGTGGCTGCTCATCGTCCCGGTGCAGATGGCGCTCGGCGTGCTCGTGGCCGTGCTCCTCAACTCCGCGAAACTCAAGCTCCGCGGGCTCTACCGGGTGGCGTTCATCGTGCCGTTCGTGACGCCGCTGGTCGCCGTCGCCCAGATCTGGGTGGTCCTGTTCGACCAGCGGTACGGCGCCGTGAACGCCCTCCTCGGGGCCTTCGGCGCCCCCGAGGTCGGCTGGCTCACCACCAGCGCCTGGGCCAAACCGACCCTCGCGCTGCTGTTCCTGTGGAAGACCACCGGGTTCATCGTGATCATCCTCCTCTCAGGACTCCAGTCCATCAACGGCTCGATCTACGAGGCCGCCGACCTCGACGGGGCCTCCAAGTTCCGTCAACTGTGGAGCATCACGGTGCCGCTGCTGCGCCGCACCATCGGCTTCGCCGTCGTGCTCCAGACGCTCGCGGTGTTCCAGATGTTCGCCGAGCCGTTCGTCGTCACCCAAGGCGGCCCGTACAACTCGACGACCACCGCCGGCTACTACCTCTACAACCACATCACCCGGGCCGACCTCGGCACCGGCGCGGCGAACTCGTTCCTCCTGGTCGTCCTCGTGATGGCCCTGTCGCTGCTGTTCGTGCGACTCCTGCGAGCGAAGGACTGACGATGGCCACCACCACTGAGCGCGCCCGCCCGCGCATCGCCTCGCACGCCTTCCTGATGCTCCTGCTCGTCGCGTTCCTCGCCCCCGTGGCCTGGGCGCTCGTGTCGGCGTTCAAACCCGCGAACGAGATCATCCGCAATCCGCTCTCCTTCGACCCGACCACGTTCACCCTCGACAACTACATCGCGATGTTCCAGGACGTCCCGATCGGCCAGGGCTTCACCAACACCGCGATCGTGCTCCTCTTCAAGGGCGCCATCACGATGTTCTTCGCCCCGCTCGCGGCGTTCGCGTTCGCCAAGTACCAGTGGGCCGGCAAGAACCTCGTCTTCGGCGCGGTCCTGGTGACGCTCATGCTGCCCACCATCGTCCTCATCATCCCGCTGCTGCTGGAGATGAAGGAGCTCGGCTGGGTCAACACCTACCAGGCGCTCATCCTGCCCGGCGCGGTCGACGCGTTCGCGATCTTCTGGATGCGCCAAGTGATCAGCGCCGTCCCCGACGAACTGCTCGACGCCGCCCGCGTCGACGGCTGCGGCGAGTTCGCCATCTTCTGGCGCGTCATCGTCCCCGTCATCCGGCCCGGCCTCGCCGGGCTCGCCGTCCTCACCGTCATGAACATCTACAACGACTTCGTCTGGCCCGTGGTCGCCGCGAACTCCGAGCGCATGTCGACCCTCCAGGTCGTGCTCTCCACGCTCGCGCAGAACATCACGGGCAACCGGATCGGCGCCGACTACGCGACCGTCACCGGTGAACTCCTCGCGGCGAGCTCCGTCGCACTCGTCCCGCTGCTGGTGCTCTTCATCCTGCTCCAGCGGCATTTCATCAACGGCATCCTCGCCGGCAGCGTGAAGGGCTGACCCATGACCGCATTCCCACCCGAGACCACCGCCCCGCGGCCGGAGTACCCGCGGCCCGACCGCGACCGGTCGGAGCGCTGGCTGAACCTCAACGGCCGCTGGGACTTCGCCGCCGACGGCTTCGAGGGCCCGATCACGGTCCCGTTCGCGTGGGAGAGCGGGGCCTCGGGGGTGGGCCGCACCTGGCTCGAACGGGGCGTCTACCGCCGCACCGTGACCGCGCCCGCGGAGTGGGCCGGGGCCCGCGTGGTGCTCTCGTTCGGCGCGGTCCACCACCATGCCGCGATCCGCATCGACGGCGAACCGGTCGGCGAGCACTCGGGCGGCTACGAGTCCTTCGAGTTCGACGTGACGGACCTGCTCGTGCCCGGTGCGAGCGCCGAACTCGAAGTCGAGGTGTCGGCGCCGGCCGACAAGCGCGCGATCCCGCATGGCAAGCAGCGGTCGATCCCGCGCGACGACTACGACGGCGTGTCCTTCACGCCCACTTCGGGAATCTGGCAGACGGTGTGGCTGGAGGCGCGCGGGCGCACCTACGCGCGCTCGGTGGTCCTGCGCGGCGACAGCCTCACCGGCATCGACGTCACGGTGGTCCTCGAAGGCGACGCCCCGGCCGGAGCGCCCGTGCGCGCCGCCGTCGAGTCGGGCCCCGCGATCGACCTGACGGCCGCCGCGGACGGCATCGCTAAGGGCCGCATCGAGATCCCCGACGCGGTGCTGTGGACTCCCGAACGCCCGCATCTGTACCGCGTCGAGGTCACCACCGGCTCGGGCGACGGCGCGGACCGCGTGAGGGCCACGACCGGCCTGCGCCGCTTCGAGTCCCGCGGCGAGGAGCTGTACCTCAACGAGGAACGCGTCTACCTCCGCGGCGTGCTCGACCAGGGTTACTGGCCCGACACCGGGCTCACCGCCCCCGACGCGGCCGCGCTCCTGCGCGACCTGGAACTGGCCCGCAGTCTCGGCTACAACCTGGTGCGCAAGCACCTCAAGTTCGAAGAGCCCCTGTGGCTCCACGAGGCCGACCGCACCGGGATGCTCGTGTGGGCCGAGCCGGCCTGCCCGAGCCGGTTCTCGCCGGAGGCGGCGGCCGCGTTCGAGGCGCAGCTCCCGGCGATGGTCGAGCGCGACGGCAACCACCCGAGCATCGTGATCTGGGGCCTGTACAACGAGGAGTGGGGCCTGGACTGGGACATCCCGGGGAGCCCGGCGCGCGCCGAGGCCGCCGTCCACGCCTTTGAGCGGCTGCGGGAACTCGACGCGACGCGGCCGATCGTGGAGAACTCCGGCTGGTCGCACGTGCGCACCGATCTGGTCGACTGGCATTACTACGAACCGGATCTGGGCCGGTGGAAGGACGCCGTGGCCCGCATGGCCGCGGGGGAGCAGGACGCGTTCGCGGTCCGACTCGGCCCGGACTTCACTGTGGACAAGTCCTTCTACGGCTCGGCGGACGTGCCGCGCCGGGGCCTGCCGATCGTCAACAGCGAGTATGGGGAGGGCTTCACGAGCCTCGAACGGGCCTGGCACCTGCGTTGGGAGACACAGGAACTGCGCCGCCACGACCGCTTCGCCGGGTACGTGTACACCGAGTTCGCCGACGTGGAGCACGAGGCCGCGGGCCTGCTCGACGCTTCGCGCCGCCGCAAGGACTGGGGCGGGTGCGTCCCGGCCGACGTCAACGCCGACACGGTGCTGGTGCTCGATCTGGTGCCCGCCGCGGCCGGAGCGGACATCGCGGTGCCCGAGGCGCCGTTCGCCCTCGACGCGCACGTCTCGCACCACGGCCCGAACGCGGTGTCCGGCACCGTGAACGCCGCCTGGGTCCCGGCCGGGACCCCGTTCGGGACCGCGGTTCCGGCGTCCGAGGCCGCGTCAGAGCCGGTGAAGGCCGAGCCGTTCCGGCTCTCGCCGGCGGTCACCGTGACCGTCCCGCCCGCCGCCGGGCCCGCGCGCCTGCTGGTGTGGTTCGCGGACGCCGAGGGCTGGGTCTTGGCCCGCGCCTACCTCGACGCCGCCGAGATCGAACCGCCGAACCGCAGGGGCGCAAGGCCGGGGGAGTTCGAAGGCGCACCGGTCCCCGGGCTCGCCTGACATAGCGGAGGGACCGGCCGCCCGGTCCCTCCGCAAAGCCGTTCACGTGCCGTCATCCGCGGAGTTTCAAGCGCAGTTGACGGTGATGTCGAATAACGGCGAGCCGTGTTGCGGCATCCCTGGTTCCATTGCGGGCATGACGAACAACGCGCAACGCTTCCGCGACCTGCACACCGGCCCGATCCTGCGCCTGCCGAACTGCTGGGACGCCGCCAGCGCCGCGGTCATCGCCGCCGCCGGGGCACCGGCCGTGGCGACCACCAGCGCCGGGGTCGCCTGAAGCCTCGGCCTCCCGGACGGCGACGCGCTCAACCGCGAGACGGCCGTGGCCGCCATCGCCCGGATCGTCCGGGCCGTGGACGTCCCGGTGTCGGCGGACATCGAATCCGCTTACGGCGCAACGGCGAAGGAGGTCGCCGAGACGCTCCGCGCGGTTGCCGACGCCGGCGCCGCAGGCGTCAACATCGAGGACACAGTGGCCGAGACCCCCGATTCCTTGCGGCCGATCGCCGAGCAGGCAGAACGCCTCGCGGCGGCCCGGGAAGGGGCCGGTCCTGCCCTGTTCATCAACGCCCGCATCGACCTCTACCTGGCCGGGATCGGACCCGAGGACACCAGGTTCGAAGCCGCCGTCACTCGCGCCGCGGCCTATGCAGAGGCGGGCGCGGACGGGATCTTCGTGCCGGGCCTGACCGACCCGGACACGATCGCGGCGCTGGCCGAGGCGATCGAGTTGCCGCTGAACGTGATGGCCGGTCCCGGCGCGCCGGCGCCGTCGGTCCTCGAACGGCTCGGGGTCGCCCGGGTCAGCCTGGGCCCGGGGGTCGCGGCGGTGGCGTATGCGGCGGCGCGGAAGGCTGCGCTCGCGCTTTTCGAAGCGGACTCGTACGAGGCGGTCGAGGGCGGCCTCGACTACGGCACGATGCAGGGCCTGCTGGGCACGGAGTGAACGGCGAGGGTTCCGGGAGCGAATGGTGATGGCAGGAGCGACCGGGCCCGCGAGGGACCAAGCCGATCGGCCCCGCCGCGCGGACAACCCAGCCGGAAGTGGCCGGGCCCGCGAGGAACCGAGGCCGGAGGCGGGGTCGTGTTAGGCGTGTAGGGCAAGCGACCAGGCCTGATTGGGACTGCGGCCGGGCCCTGGGGCTGCGTTCGGAGTGTAGAGAACGAGACCGGGCCCGTTCGGAACCGAGGCCGAGTTCCGGGGCCGTGTTCGGTCAGTTGAGAGAGCGACCGGACCCGCTCGGAGCTGAGACTGGGCACAAGGCCTGTGCTCGGCGTGTTGAGAGAGCGACCGGGCCCGTTCGGAACCGAGCGGCGACTGGTCCGTCGCCCGATTACGGGCGGAGGCTTTCGTGCGGGAACCGGCGCAACGCGCCGGCTCCCGCACGAAAGCCTCCGCTTCCAGGTGTTCCGTGCGTCCCGGCAAAGGAGCCGATGCGCAACAGCCTCTATGTACTCCGCGCGTGCCGGCTGAGGCGCCGATGCGCAGCACCGAATCCTGTTCCGATGTCAGGCGACCGAACCCGGGACCGTCACCGGGTCGGTTCGTCGCGGATCATGCAGGTGAGGCGGCCGGTGCAGACGCGACGGCCCTCCTCGTCGCTGACGATGACCTCGTAGGTCGCCGTTGAGCGGCCGCGGTGGATCGGTGTTGCTTCGGCCGTGACGGAGCCTTCGCGCACGGCCCGGTGGTGCGTCGCGTTGAGGTCCACGCCCACGGCGATTCTGCCCGGACCTGCGTGGAGCATGGAGCCGATCGAGCCGAGGGTCTCGACCAGGACGCCCGAGGCGCCGCCGTGGAGGAGCCCGTAGGGCTGGCGGTTCCCTTCGACCGCCATGCGCGCGGTGAGGCGCTCGGGTGCGGCCTCCAGGATCTCGATGCCCATGCGCTGGCCCAGTTCGCCGGCGGAGAACAGCTTTTCGAGGTCCATGCCCGCGTCGGCGAAGCGTTCGAGGACTTCAGGGGGAAAGACGGTCATATCTGGCGGCTCCAATCCGTGTCGCGCCAAGTGTAGGGCGCGGGGCAGGGCGTGAGCCTTGAGAAGCCGCGACCGCTGGGTGCTGATTTCGCGGCTCGACGGACTCCGGTTCGGCCGGTAACCAGGACAGGGGATGAGCGTGGAGAAGTCGCGACCGCAGTGGCGCGTTTCGTGGACACGACGAGTACCGGTCCGCCCGCGAACCGGGGCAAGGGTGGGTCTAGAGACATCGCTACCACGGGGGACGTATCCCGGGCACGACGAATACCGGCTCGGCCGAGAATCGTGGGCGGGGGCGAGTTCTGAGAAGTCGCCACCACGGTGGCGTTTCCCAGGCACAACGGACACAGGTTCGCCCGGGAGTCGTGCCCGGGGGCAAGTTTTGGGAAGCCGCGACCGTGCGGCGGGTTTCGCCGGGCCGACAAACTCCGGTCCGCCCCCGGAACCGGGGCAGGGGGCGAGCTTTGGGATCCCGCGACCATGGGTGTGTTCGGCGGGCAAGGCAGATCCCGGTTCGCCCGGGAACCGTGGGCGGGGAGCGAGTCTTGAGAAGCCGCGTGCGCAAGGCGTTTCGTGGGCACGACGAACACCGGTTTCGCCGAGAACTGTGGGCCCCCGGTTCAACAAACCTGACCTATGGGTACGACATTTCGGGTCGGATTCAGGGCGGTGTGTGTCGAGCGTCACTCCATGCGTGGCGAGTGAGTGCACGGTCGGGTGTTGCGGGGCGAGTGTCCGCGTGATCGTGTGTTGTGGAGCAAGCGCCTGCACGGTCGGGGCCGCGGGGAACTAAGTCCCCGCGGCCCCGACCGCTCCGCAATTCTCCTAAGCGGGTGTGCAGGTCACCGCTGGCGTGACCGGCGAGCCCGAGCCGATGAAGCCCCAGGCCGAGGACGCCGTCTGACCGGCGGCCACCGAGCCGTTCCAGCCCACGTCGCCCGCGGTCACGGTCGAGCCGCTCGCGCTCACGGTCGCGTTCCACGAACTGGAGATCGACTGGCCGCTGGGCCAGGTCCACGTCAGGGTCCAGCCACTGATAGCCGCGCTCCCCGCCGTGATGTCCACATTGGCCTGCCAGCCGGAGTCCCAGCTGCTGACCACCGTGATCGCCGCCGAGCACCCGCCCACCGGGTCTCCTGTCGGGTCCTCGGTGGGATCTTCGGTCGGGTCATCCGTGGGGTCTTCCGTCGGATCCTCAGTGGGGTCCTCGGTCGGATCCTCCGTCGGGTCGTCGGTCGGGTCCACCGAGCCGTCCAGCCCGAAGAACTCCAGCGCCCTGGCCGCCATGCCGTTCATCAACAGGCTGTGCCCCACGCCCTGGAGGCTCACGGCCTCGACCGCCGCCTGCGACCCGGTGCCGCCGTAGCGCGTCCGCGTCCAGTTCGGCTGCGGCGTGTCCGTGGAGTCCGGGGTCTGGCTGAGCCCGTGGACGTTCGTCCACTGGTCGATCTGCTCGCCGAAGTTCGGGTACTGGAGCACGTCGTCGTTGGTGCCGTGCCAGATCTGCATCCGCGGCCACGGCCCGCTGTAACCGGGGTTGACCGAGCGGACCTCGTCGCCCCACTGCTGCGGGGTGCGGTCGAGCTGGCCCTGCGAGCACTGGGAGTTCCAGTCCGAGCCGTCGGTGGTCCGGAAGCACGTGAACGGCACGCCCGCGAAGGAGGCGCCCGCTTCGAACACGTCCGGGTAGACCGCGAGCATCACGTTGGTCATCATCGCGCCCGAGGACATCCCGGTCGAGAAGATGTTGTCGGTGTCCACGTTGTAGGTGCTGACGGTCCAGTCGACCATGGACTTGACGCCGACCGAGTCGCTGCCGGTGCCGGTGAGCGACGCGGCGGACGAAACGTCCCAGCACTTGCTGGCGCGCGTCACCGACGGGTAGACCACGATGAACCCGTACTGGTCGGCCAGTTGGTTCCATTCGGTGCCGTTGTAGAAGTCCTGGGCCGAGCCGCCGCACCAGTGGATGCCGAGTACTAGGGCGGGGTTCGGACTCACATTGTCCGGGACGTAGATGAACATCTGAATACTGCTCGGGTTGTTCCCGAAGTTGGTGACCTCGGTCAGTTGCGCGGCGCTGGCCGGTTTCGGCATCATCACCGCGATGAGCGCGGTCGCCGTGACGAAGAGCGCCGCCGCGGCGGCGATGATGCCTCTTCGCAGGCGTGGTTGGGTGAGTGCAGGCATGGGGGTCCTCTCTGGACGCTGCCGGGGCGTCTAGGCGGCCCGTTCTTCGAGCCGCGCGAGCCGGGAGAAGGTGTGGTCGCTGAACACTGGTTCGCCGTGAGGGTGACTGAACTATATATCCATGAATATCGATATGCAAGCGCTTCCACGGGCCTCGGACCGGCGATCGGTCGGATAATGCGGTGAGCGGTGAGCGGTGAGCGGCCAGCGGCGAATGGAGGAGTGCGCGTACCTTGCGATGCGTGGCTCCCTACCGCGAGCGGCGGAGTGCGCGCCATCGAGACGCGCGGCCCGACCGTGAGCGGTGTGCGGTGGCCTGCGTGCCCGTCCCGATGTGCCCGGCGCTCGCCAGTCAGGCCTGCTTACCAGCCGCCGCCGCGACGCCCAGGCCGATCAGGGCCGTGCCACCGGCCCTGGCGAGCACGAGCTTGGGTCGCGGACGCCGCAGCGCGTCCCTCGCCGCCGAGGCCACCAGGCCCCAGCCGGTGTCGCAGGCCGCCGCCAGCGCCGCGAATGTCCCGCCGAGCAGCAGCATCTGCGCGGTCGCCGAGCCCGCGGCGCCGTTCACGAACTGCGGGAGAATCGCCAGGAAGAACAGAATCGACTTCGGGTTCAGCAGGCCCACCATGAAGCCCTCAGCCGCCGTCGCCAGCGCCCGCTTCGGGGTCGCGGACTCCAGGTCCGACTCGGCCATGAGCCCCTTGCGGTCGCGAAGCGCTTTGACGCCCAGGTAGATCAGGTACGCCGCGCCCGCGTACTTGACGATGGCGAACGCCAGCGCCGACTCCTGAATGAGCGCGCCGAGCCCGAGCGCCGCGAGCGCGGCGGCGCAGAAGGTTCCCGCGGCGTTCCCCCATGCCGTCAGGATCGCCTGCCTGCGCCCGTAGGCGAGCGCGCGGCCGATGACGAACATGACCGACGGGCCGGGGATGAGGATCACGATGAGCGAGGCGACGATGAACGCCAAGTACTGCGCGGTGCTGGACATGCCCCGATCAAAGCACCGCCGGTTCCGCCGGGCAACTTGATTCGAGCGCCCCCGGCACCGCACCGGGTCCTGGCACCACACCGTCGTCCCGGCCTGGCAGCCGGATTCGAGCGCCGCACCGCCGCCCCAGCTCGGTGACTCGATTCGAGCGCCGCGTCGCCGTCCGGGTCCGGCAACCGGGCCCGGACGCTGCGCCACCGCACTGCCTCGGCGCCGTGCCGCCACACCGGTCCGGCAACCGGATCTGCGCGCCGCAGCGCCTCCGCGCTGCTCCGGTCCGGCAGGTCGATTCGCGCACCAGCGCCTCGGCTTCCCGGCGCTGCGCGGCCGTTTCGGCCCGGCAATCTGAATTTACCGCCTCGGCGTCGTGCCGCAGCGCTCCAGGGCCCCGGCCTGGCAACCGGGCGCACCAGCGTCGCGGTGTTGCACCGCCGCTCCGGCCCGCCAACTTGATTCGAGCGCTGCGCCGCTGCCCCGGTCCGGCAATTCGATTCGTGCGCCAGCGCCCCGGCACCGCACGGCAGCCCCGGTCCGGTCCGACGACCCGACTCGAGCGACCCAGAGCCGCCTTCTGTCCCGGCAGCCGGATTCGAGCGCCCCAGCGCCCCGGCGTCGTACCGCTGTCCCCGCCCAGCAACTCGATTCGTGTGTCCCTTCGCTCGCGTCCCGCCTCTCCCCGCCGCGGTGTGCTCGTGCCCCGCTGCGCGCTCGGAACCTTCGTCCTTCAACGATCGATTCCTTTCGCACATCGGGCAGAGCGGGCACCACGGTCCATTCCGGACCGTGGGGCCCTTCCGCCGTTCCTCTCCTCGGACCGATGGCGCATGATGTGGGGAACCCTTCGATCCCTCATCCACACAGGAACGCTCATGGACTTCCGACCAGGCCCGGAGACCCCTCCGCCGCCGCACGATTCTCCCCAAGGCCCGTCCGACGACTCCACCGTCACCTTCCAGCGTCTCCCCTCCGACCCTCTCTTCTCACCCGAATCCCTTCTGCTGGAAGAGGAACGCACCGTCCCGCGCCTCGTCGGCGGGCTCGGCCTCCTCGTCGTGCCGCTCGTCGCGGCCGTCATCGCCTACCTCCTGCCGACCCTCCGCACCATCCAGCTCAGCCGGCTCGAGAATCTGAGCGCCTTCAACCCCGCGCCCGAGTCCGGACCCGCCAACTACGACCGGATCTTCGACGACGGCCTGTTCGCCCAGGGCCTCGCGCACCTCGCGGGACCGATCGGGTTCATGGTCTTCACCGGCGCGGTCCTCGCCCCGCTCGCCGCCTGGTGCCTCCACCGGGCCGGCACCACCGTCCGCACCGCCTCCCGCGTCGTCTGGAGCCTCGCCGCGGTCGGCTTCGCCCCCAGCGCGCTCACCTTCGCCTGGCTCGTCCACCGCATCGTCGGCGAGAGCGACCACGAAGTGAGCCTGTACGACTGGGCCGGGCTCGTCTCCGGCACGGTGCTCGGCCTCGGCGTCCTCGTCGGCCTCGCCGTCCAGCGCGGCACCGGCCCCAAGACCGCCGCGGCGTTCACCGCCGCGGGCCTGACCGCGCTCGCCGTGACCGCCGCCGGGCTCCAGATGTTCGTCTTCGGCGACGTCACCGGCCTGCCCAGCGACGCCGCGACGCCGCTCGCGCAGATCTACACGGGCCTGCGCGGTGGCCTCGACGTCGGCGGCGCGACCGCGAAGTCCGTGCTGCTCTTGACGATCCTCGCCGTGCTCGGCCTCGCCGCCGCGGTCCTGTTCGCCGCGACGCGCACCCGGATCGACGTCGTGCCCGGCCCGATCGAACCGAGGGGCCGCCCCGCCGCCGCCATCGCGGGGGCCGCGGTGCTCCTGGTCCTCGTCGCGGCCGTCGGCTTCTACCTGCTGCCGTGGCTGACGCGCCTGGGCGAGGACATCACCCAAGGCGAGTCCCTGTGGTTCGTCATCCGCCGCACCTGGGGCCCGCCCCTGGTCACGACCGGGATCGCCTTGACCGCGGCGGCCTTCGGCGGGTTCGCCATCGGCGCGGTCCGCCCCCTCGGCGACGCCTCGCGCTGGCTCCTGCTGCTGTTCGCGCCCTGGCTGTTCGTCGGCACCGGCCCGCTCGCGGCCGCGCACCTCGAAGCGGTCGCCGGCGAAGGCCAGTACACGATCATCGGGTCGTTCCCGACGCGCGCGTGGGTCGCGATCCCGGTCCTGTTCGTCTTCACGGCCCTGTGCTGGGCCCTGGAGGACCGCCGCCGGGCGGCGGTCGCCGACGGCGCGACCACGGGCGAGGCCCGGCGCGCCTTCGCCGCCGCGGCCTGGCCGATGGCGGCGCTCATGGCCTTGGTGCTGCTGCTCGTGCACGTCCAGGACCAGCTCTGGAAGCAGTTGACGTTCCAGGACGGGCTCACCTCGGGCGCGATGAAATGGGCCCTGCAACGCCTCCAGTTCGAGGATTCCGGTGTGGGCCTTGGATTCCCGGTGCCGATCCTGGCCGTCTACGCGCTCGCCGCGGTTGCCTTCGCGATCTGGTACCTGCCGCGCCTGACCGTCCGCGTCGGCCGCTGAACCGAGCGAGGGCCCGGCTCCGGCCGGGCCCTCGCGTTCAGCCGCGGACGAACTCGATGTCGTGGAAGCGCCCCGCGGCGCTGTCGTAGTGGAGCCGCGCGCCCTCCATGTACCCGAACAGCGCGCCCCATTCGTCGTGCTCGGCCTCGGGGAACAGCGCGGTGAGCGCGCATTCGATGTGGCCGCCGTGGCCGATGACCAGGCCCGCGTCCCCGGCGCCGAGCGGCGCCATCAGCTCCGACCACTGCCGCGCCAGTGCGTGCGAGTAGGCGTGGACGGCGCTGCCGTTGCGGCCCACCAGCCGCGCCAGGCGGGTGAACGGCGCGCCGACGTCGTAGGCCGCCGCCTGTGACTCCTTGAGGAACTCGTTGACGTTGGCCAGGGTCGGCAGTTCGACGGTGACCGCGAAGCCCATCGCGATGGCCGTCTCGCGCGCCCTGGGCGCGACGCTGGTGGCGACGACTTGGAAGGGGCCCATGAGGGTTCCGGACCAGCGGGCGAGTTCCACCCCTTCCTGGGAGAGGTGCACGGCCTCGTCCCCGGAGCGCTTGCTGTGCCGACGGATCTCGAGCATGGGCATAGGCGGTTCTCTTCTCTTCTCGAACACGCTGCAAGGCTGGGGGAGCGTGTGGTGCGCCGGCGGTCCGCATCGAGCCTACGCGTGCGGGCGGGCCAGCCCGTGTGCGGCCGAGACCTACAGTAAGGCCCCGGTCGCACTGGGACGCAAGGGCCCTCCGGGCTCGGTGCAGCCGTTTCGTCCCGCGATTTCCACTGTGTCGCCCGTTCAGGGCTTGACGGCGATCCCGGCCATGTGGGTCCGCTCGAACGGTTCGAGGTCCTCGGCGGCGGGCACGTTGCCGTCGGCCTCTCCGGGGTGCCAGCGCGGTATGAAGTCCAGGCCCGGGGCGACCATCGGCATCCCCTGGAAGTGGCCTCGGATCGCCTCGACCGGGCGGGCCCAGCCGTTGCCGAGCGTCTCCAGGCACGCGCGCGACAGGGCCCGCTGGGACGGGTCGCCGGTGTCGGGCCAGGCGGTGATGAACAGGTGTGAGCCGGAGGCCAAGGGCGCCATGAGGGTCGCGATGATCGCGTCGGGGTCCTCGGCGTCGGCGATCTGCATGAGCGTGTTGAGGAGCATGAGCGCGACCGGCCGGTCGAAGTCGAGGTGCGCGCGCAGGTCGGGGTTGGTGAGGATCGCGGCGGGGTCGCGCAGGTCGGCGGTCACGACGGTGGTCGTCCGGTCGTCGGCGAGCAGCGCCCGGCCGTGCGAGAGGACCATCGGGTCGTTGTCGACGTAGACGACGCGTGCGCGCGGGTCGAGCTCCTGGGCGACCTCGTGGGTGTTCGGGGCGGCGGGCAGTCCGCACCCGATGTCGATGATCTGGTCGATCCCGGCCCGGCCCACCATGTACCGGACGCCGCGGGCGAGGGCGTCCCGGTTGAGGCGGGCGGCGTCGGCGATCCGGGGGAGGGCCCGGGTGAAGACCTCGGCGGCCTCGCGGTCGGCCTTGAAGTTCTCCTTGCCGCCGAGGAGCGCGTCGTAGACGCGGGCAGTCGAGGGCACCTCGGGGTCGATCCCGGATGGTGGCCACTCGGGGGCTGCGTCGTACACGGCGTTCCAATCGGCGGAGTGTGGGGCGTTGCGCAGGGGGATCGTTGCGCCGCGGCCTTCCGCGTCGCGGTTCGCCCGGGGTCGGCGAACGGTCCCGTCGCCGGCGCGGGACGTCGGTCCAGCCTACGCCATCGGTCTCGGTAAAGTGCGCCGGCGCGGTGGCCCTGTGACCGGATCGCGTCCCTGCGTCGAGTCCACGTTCGACTGCCGCGCACCGTGATGCGGGCGTTCGCGTCCGGCGCCCCGGCCGGGTGGCGGACGACACGGGCCACCGGGCTGGCCTGGCAGTATGCTTGCCGGATGGAGGAGTACGCGGGCGAGCCGATGTCCATGGGCGCCGCTCTGGTGCGCACGGCGTTCCTGGTCGACGCGGTCTACGCCGACTCGGTCCGCGACTTCGACCTCACCGTCCCGCAGGCGCAGGTGCTGTGCGTCCTCATCTCGCGCCCACACGGGATGTTCGAGCTCGCCAAGACCCTCGGTCTGGCCAAGTCGAGCATCTCCGGTCTCATCGACCGCTGCGTCAAGCGCGGCCTGGTCCGGCGCGAGGCCGACCCGGGCGACGGCCGGGCCTTCCTGGTCGCGCTTACCGACAAGGGCGGGCGGCTCGCCGAGGAGTTCCACGCCGTGACGACCCGGCGCGTGGCCGAGCTGCCGCTGGCGCTCGCCGAGGAGGAGCGAGAGGTCCTCAACGGCCTGCTCACGCGGGTGGTCGAGGCCAACAAGGTGCCGGTGGTCTTCACCGACGAGGCCTGTCCGAACGCCGGGCGCGAGGCCTCCTGACGAAGCCCCCGCCGCACCGGTAAGGGCGCGACGAGGGCTCCGAGGCGCAGTTCAGGCGGGCAGGCCGAAGATCTCGGCGAACCTGCCCCGCATGAGGTCCCGGCCCTTCCAGGCGGCCACGTCCTCGACCGACAGCAGCACCGGGCCGTGCTCGGAGGGGATCTGCCCCACGCCGAGATCGGGCCCCAGCGGCAGCAGTATCACCGGAACGGGTGAGGGCCGGTACTCACTGGTCGGCTCCTCGCCGTTCGCCTGGGCGATGATGTTGGCGGCCACCACCTCCGCGTGCTGCATGGCGAACCCCGCCCGCTTCTCCTCGGGCACGTCGGTGACGTCCCCGACCGCGTACACGTGGGCGTGTCCCTCCACATTGAGCTGCGCGGTGACCGGGAGGCGCCCGTGCTCGTCCAACGGCGCGAAGGCCTCGCCGAGGTATCCGGAGTTGACGGTGACGCCGTAGGCGCGGAACCAGATGTCGGCCTCGATCGTCTCGCCGCCGACCGCGGCCGCGACGGTCCCGGCCCTTCCGGGTTCGAGGTCGGGTTCGGTCTCGAAGCCGGCGCCGAGGCGCAGCTCGACGCCGATCCGGTCGAGCTGCCGGTGCAGTTCGGCGCGCAGTTCCTCCTCGTATCCGGTGAAGAGCTCGGCGCGCGGGTCCACGACGGTCACCCGCTTCTGGGGCCACACCGCCTTGATCTCGCCCGCGAGTTCGAGGCCGACGGCGCCTGCGCCGGCGATGAGCACGCGCTCGGCCCCGGACAGGTCCGCGTGCGTCTCCTTGAGGTGCGCGAGGGCCTCGGCGGTCGAGTCGGTGCGGGTCTTGGCCGGGTAGGGGTAGCCCGAGCCGGTGGCGATGACGATGTAGTCGGCCTCGACCCGCTCGCCGGAGGCGAGCGTGACGCCCTCGGGGTCCACGGCGGAGGCGTACTCGCGGATCTGGCTGCCGCGCTTGAGCAGCGAGTCGTAGGGGAAGAAGATCGCGTCGGCCCATTCCTCGGGCCGGGTCAGGGCCCGCAGCGAGCCGGCGGCGTTGACGAAGGCGTCCTTCGGTTCGATGAGGAGCACGTCGGCGTGCTCGTCGAGCGCTTTGGCGACGGCGATCCCGCCGTAGCCGCCGCCGACGACGGCGACCCTGCGGCCCTTGGTGGTGCCTTGATCGGTCATGGCGTCCCTCTCCGGGTAAAGTAGTTCGTATAGCGAACCATAATAGTTCGTATTACGAACTACAAGGATCGGCCCGGGTCGACTCCCGTGACCCCGATCACGACGTGAAATCCACACCGGCACAAGGTGACATCATCTGAAATATTCGATACCGTAATTACTATGAGTGACGTCACAAATGTCCCGAATGACGTGCCCGGCAACCCGCTGCGGCAACTGACCCTCGACCAGCTCCGCCAGCGCACCAGCGAGAAGTGGCGCCAATACCCCGACGACGTCCTGCCCCTGTGGGTCGCCGAGATGGACGTCCTCCCCGCCGGGCCGATCGCCAAGGCCGTCACCGACGCCATGGCCATGGGCGACACCGGATACCCCTCCGGCAACGCCTACGGCGAGGCCGTCGCCGCCTTCGCCGCCGCGCGCTGGGGCTGGCACGACCTCGACCCGGAGCTCACCCGGCCGCTGCCCGACGTCACGCTCGGTTTCGTCGAGATGCTCAAGCTCGTCACCTCGCCCGGCGACGCCGTGGTCGTCAACAGCCCGGTCTACCCGCCCTTCTACACCTTCTGCGCCCTCCACGGCCGCAAGGTGATCGAAGCGCCCCTGGGCCCGGCCGGCCGGATCGACTTCGTCGCGCTCGCCGCCGCCTTCGAACTCGCGCTCGGCCGCGGCGGCCGGGCCGCCTACCTCCTTTGCAGTCCCCACAACCCCACCGGGACCGTCCACACCGGAGCCGAGCTCGCCCGCGTGGCGCGCCTGGCCGCCGACTACGGCGTCCGCGTCGTCGCCGACGAGGCCCACGCCCCGCTCGTCGCCCCCGGCACCGCCTTCACGCCCTACCTCACCGTCCCCGGCTGCGAGGCCGGCCTGGCCGTCACCTCCGCCGCCAAGGCCTGGAACCTCGCCGGGATCGGCGCCGCGCTCGCCATCGCCGGGCCCGCGGCCGCAGACGACCTCGCGCGCCTGCCGCGGGCGATGAGCAACCGCGCCAGCCACATCGGCATCATCGCCCACACCACCGCCTTCCGCGAGGGCGGACCGTGGCTCGACGCGCTCCTGCCCGCGCTCGAGGACAACCGCCGCCTCCTGGCCGCCACCCTCGCCGAACGCCTCCCCGGCATCGGCTACCGGCCCCAGCCCGGCACCTACCTCGCCTGGCTCGACTGCCGCGAACTCGGCCTCGGACCCGACCCGGCCGCGGCCTTCCTCGAACGGGGCCGCGTCGCGCTCAACTCCGGCATCCCCTTCGGCACCGGCGGCAAAGGCCACGTGCGCCTCAACTACGCCACGACCCCCGAGATCCTCGCCGAAGCCGTCGAGCGCATGGCGCACACCTTGAATTGACAGGTACCTGTCAATAACCTAGGCTCGGGGCATGGAACTCAGCCCCCGCGGCCTGGCCGTGTCCGAACTCGCCATCGAGGTCTTCCGCGCCAACGGCGCCCTCCTCGCCGCGGGCGACGCACTGACCAGGCCCGCGGGGCTCACCAGCGCCCGCTGGCAGATCCTCGGCGTCATCGACCACGCCCCGCAGACCGTCGCCGACATCGCCCGCGCGATGGGGCTGCGCCGCCAGAGCGTCCAGCAGACCGCCGACGCCCTCGCCGCCGAAGGCCTCGCCGCCTTCGAGGACAACCCGAGGCACCGCCGCGCCAGGCTCCTCGCCCCGACCGAGACCGGACGCGAGGCGCTGGCGCAGGTCGAACGCCGCCACGCCGCATGGGCCGACGACCTCGCGTCCCGCCTCGACCCCGCGCAGACCGAGGCCGCGACGGCGGCCCTGCGCGCCCTGACCGACGCACTCGAAACCGGAGGCACCCGATGACCGGCGAAGTCACCATCCCGCTCCTGCCGTGCAGATCGATCGACGAGACCGCCGAGTTCTACCGGATGCTCGGCTTCGAGCTGACCCACCACCAGACCCGCCCGAACCCGTACATCGCCATGGCCCGCGAGGACTGGCAACTCCACTTCTTCGGCATCGACGAACTCGACCCCGAAGGCAACATGGGCACCTGCCTCGTCTTCGTCCCCGACACCGGCGCGCTCTGGGAGTCCTTCGCGGCGGGGATGCGCGCGGCGCACGGCAAACTCCTCGTCTCCGGCATCCCGAGGATGACCCGGCCCCGCAAGCGGGCCAACACCGGCAACATGGCCGGCTTCTCGGTCACCGACCCGAGCGGCAACGTGATCAGGATCTTCCCCCAGCAGGAGGACACCGAGCGGCAGGAACCCCCGAAGAGCCGCCTCGGCAGGACCCTCGTCAAGGCGATCGTCCTCGGCGAATCCAAAGGCGATGCGCCCCAGGCGATCAAGATCCTCGACGCGACCCTCGCGAAAAGCGCCGAGGAGGCCCCGGCGACCGAACTGGTCGAGGCCCTGGTCTACCGGGCCGAACTCGCCCTGCGAGAAGGCGACGAGCCCGGCACCGCCGCCCTGCTCGAACGCATTGAGGCAATTGAACTGTCCGAACAGGACCGCGAAGCGGTCGAAGCCGCACTCACAACCGCCGCGGACCTCGCCCGCCAACTCGCCGACCAGTCCTGACCGCCGCCGAACCTAGGAGGAGCCGTGCGCTTCCTGAAACTCGCCTCGAACCGGCTCGACCGGAGCGACGGCGACCCGTTCGTATGGCCCTACTGGGTCGACGTGAGCGTCACAGGGCCCGAACCGAAGGTCGCCCTCGCCGAAGGCGTGGCCCACGGCTCGGCCGGCGGGGTCTTCACCGTCGCCGCCGCACTCGAGGCCGGCAGCCGCAAGCACCTCGAACGCGCCGAAGGCGAATGGCTGGTGCCGTACCTGGAACGCCTGCAAGCCGGCGAGACCGTGACCGAACAGGAACTCGTCGAGGCCTTCACCGCAAGGCACGGACGCGAACCCGAGACCTACGACTGGGAACTCCGGACCTGAGCCCCGACGTTCAATCGGCCTCGGCCAGCACATCGGCGATCATCCTGTGGCCCTGCGCCTCGAAGCCCCGATCCCCGATCTTGTGCGCCCAGCACGCCGTGCCGATCGCGGACCGGACGCGCTGGCGGAACCAGGCCCCGGGCTCGCGAGGGTCCGCGCCGTAACCGGACACGAACGCCTCCTCCGCACCCGGGTACGTGCGGAACTCCTGAACCGCCAAGCGCTCAAGGTCCTCGGCCGCCGGTCGCAGCGCCGCACGCCCCAAGTCGATGACCCGCAGCACCCCGTCGTCCATGAGCCAGTTCCGACCCTGCCAGTCCCCGTGCGTCGGAACGCAAACCGCGGCGGCCGCAGGCCAGCGCCGCACCAGGCCCCGCAGCGCCTCGGCCGCGTCCGGCGCGATCCGATGGGGTCCGTCCAACCACGCCAACGCCTTGGCGTTCATCTGCGCCTCGAAGTCCGGCTCCTCGAACGCCGCTTGCGCGTGGAAGACCCGGAGCAGCTCACCGGCCTGCACATAGGTGTCCATGTCCGCCGCCGCCGCGGTTCCCTGGACCAGCGCCCCCGGCAGGTACTCGGTCACCAGGATCTTCGCTTCGACGTCGGCGTGGAGCATCCTGGCGGCCCGGCCGCGCCGCACCCACGGCCCGGTCCACTCCCGGTGCGCACGGATCTCCCGCGCGATGTGCGTGTCCGAGGCGCCGCCCGCCTTGACGACGACGACCTGGTCGTTCACCCTCGTCTGTAGGACCGTGGTCTCGACCAGCCTCCAACTCAGATCGGCCTCGACCACGACGCCTGGCAGCCAGGCATCCACCAACTCGCGCTGGCGAAGGGAGAGCGCATCGAAAGGCCGGTTCATCGAGGCAATCCTAGTGAGCGCGGGAGCGCCCGCATCCTGATTTCGTCTGCGCCCGAGCGATCTTGGCTATCGCGCCCAGTGCCTCTGACACTGCGACCGGATCGATCGCGGTGTCCGGCTTCGGCAACGCGACCCGCCAGGCGGCGATCTCGTCCTCGGTGAGGGCGGACACCGGCCGCGTGAGCTGCTCGAACAATTGCAGGATCTCGTAGTCGGCGAGCACCTTGGCCCACGCTTCGACCTCGGCTCCGAGCGTGACGGGGTGCGCGAGGCGGACCGAGGTGTCGTCAGCCGATCCGAACGGCTCGTCATCGTGGTCGGCGAACGTCCGGTCCTCGGCGAGCCGGACACGGCGGCATGGGCGCTCGTTCCGGGCCGGCGCAGACCGAACCGGTACGCGACCTCGTCGGGTCGACCGGAGCCCGGTCCATACGCCACCTTCCGGCGGGCGTCGAACGCCTCCAGCTCCACCAGCCATGCCGAGCGGCCGGTCTCGACCGTCTCGGGTGCCACCAGGACCGCCGGTCCGTCGAGTGGGGACACCCGCGCCCCGCGTTCTCCGGTGACGAACGCCCAAATAACGTTGAAGCCGAGATGCCAATACTGCTCCACGGCCGAGCGGAGCGTCCTGAACCGGTGCCCGAGCGGGGGAGTCGACCACTGCGCCACCCTCGCACCTCCCGGCAACGCCGGCCAAGCGGTTACGCCTGCGGAAACGCTTCGGGGTTCGCCGCCATGAACGCCTCGAAGCTGCGCGGAGCGTTTCCGGTGATGCGTTCGACCACGTCGGTCACCTCGCTGTACGAGCCTCCACCGATCGACGCGTACAACGACGCCAACTCGTCGGCGAGTTCCCCCGCGAGCCCGAAGCCGCGGAGCAGTTCGCCGAGGCCGCGCTCCGACATGCCGTTGAACCCGATCCGTTCCTCCGTCCCGGCGCTGAGCTTCGCGGCGACCTCGCTGTAGGCGATCGCTTCCGGGCCCGTGATCGGGAGCGTCTCGTTTCGGGCCAGATTCCCGGTGAGCAGCGTCGCCGCGCAGGCGGCGACGTCGTAGGCGTCGATGAAGGCCACGGGCGCATCGCCCTCATGGCCCACGAGGTTCCCCTCCCCGTCTCTGAGACTCGCCGTAGGGCTCAGGAAGTTCTGCATGAAGCCCCCCGGCTGGAGGATCGTCCATTCCAGACCGGACTCCTTGAGGTGCGCTTCGATCGCGCCATGCCCGCCTTCGGACATGCGGCCGCCGATGCGCGCGTGGAGGACCGAGAGCTTGACGACGTAGCCCGCCCCGGCGCGCTTCGCCGCGTCGATCACGTTCTTCTCCCACCGGATCATCGGCTGCTCGCCGTTCTCGGTCTCGGCCTGCGCGCCGGGGGAGGCGAGGTAGACGCGGTCCACGCCCTCCATCGCCGCGGCGAGCGAGCCCGGGTCGTCGTAGTCGCCCACGGCGTAGTCGACGCCGAGCGCCTCTCCCTTCGCCTTGTCGCGAACCAGGGCCCTGAACTCGGCCCCGCACTCGACCAGTTGGCGTACAAGGTATCTGCCGGTGGAGCCGGTCGCTCCGGTCACGAGGATCATGTCGCCTCCAGGATAAGTGGAAGATAATCTTCCGGTTGTAGACGACGATAACCTAAGCGGAAGCGAATCGTCCAGTACCATCGAGGGATGACCGCACCCGCCGCGACGCCCCGGCTGCGCGCCGACGCCCGACGCAACCGCGCCCGCATCGTCGCCGGGGCCGCCGCGCTCATCGGCGAACGCGGCCCCGACGTGCCGATGGAGGACATCGCCCAGCACGCGGGCGTCGGCGTCGGCACCCTCTACCGCCGCTTCCCCGACCGGCACAGCCTCATCCGCGAGGTCGCCGCCGAGATGTTCCGCGACGCGAGCCGCGCCGCGACCGAAGCCCTCGCCGCCTCGCCGACCGGCTGGGAAGCCCTGGTCCGACTCGTGCGCCACTGCGCCGACCCCGGCCTCGGCGCGCTCTCGGGCGCCCTGCGCCCCTGGCTCGCCGAGCACCGTGACCGCGACGAGGAACTGCGGGCCCTCACCGCCGCCTGGCTCGAAGGCTTCGAAGCTGCCGTCCACAAAGCACAATCCGAAGGCGCGATGCGCACCGACATCGACGGCGCGGACCTCCTGCGCTGCATCAGCCTCCTCACCTGCCGGATGCCCGAGCTGCCCGAGGACCGCAACCGCGAAGCCGCCCAGCGCTACCTCGACATCCTCATCGACGGCCTGCGCGCGAGCCCCGCGACGCGCTGAGCGGGCGAGACCCCAAACCATCCCGAACCATCCGCGAGAATCACTCCTGAAACACCTTGAAGAGCGCTCCCACGATGGACTTCACGCGACCGGTCCGTTACTGTGTACCCAGGTTGGGGCCGTACCCGTCCGTTCATCCCTCAAGGAGCGAACCCCATGGGCGCAAGCCTGCCCGCATTCGTCCGCCGCCCGGAGATTCTGTGGTCGGCGCTGGCCGTGGCGATCGCCGCCGCCGTCGTCACCGTGTTCCTCGTCGTCCCCGGCAACTCCGCGGACGCGCAGGTCTACCGCGATCCCGAGGCGCCGATCGCCGAACGCGTCGAAGACCTCGTCGGCCGCATGACGATCGAGGAGAAGGTCGGCCAGATGACCCAGGCCGTCGTCGGCGCGGTCGACGCGTACCCCGGCGACATCACCGACCTCGGCATCGGCTCGCTCCTCAGCGGCGGCTCCGACGCCCTCCACGACACGCCCGAGGCGTGGGCCGAGATGATCGACGGCTACCAGCGGGACGCCCTCGACACGCGCCTGGGCATCCCGCTCGTCTACGGGATCGACGCCGTCCACGGCAACACCGCGCTCCCCGGCGCGGTGGTCTTCCCGCACAACATCGGCCTCGGCGCCGCCCACGATCCCGAACTCGCCGGTCGCGCCGCCGCGATCACCGCCGAGGAGACCCGCGTGGCCGGCGTCCACTGGAACTTCGCGCCGTGCGTGTGCGTCGCGCGCGACAGCCGCTGGGGCCGCACGTACGAGTCCTACGGCGAGGACCCGGGACTCGCGGTCGAGTACGCCCCCTCGGTCGTCCAGGGCTACCAGGGCGACGACCTGACCGCGAACACGAGCGTCCTCGCCACCGCCAAGCACTACGTCGGCGACGGCGGCACCGAGTACGGCACTTCGACCACTGAGGACTACCTCCTTGACCAGGGCGTCGTCACCCTCACCGAAGCCGAGCTCCGCTCGATCCACCTGGCGCCCTTCCGGACCGCCGTGGACGCCGGGGTCGGCTCGGTCATGGTCTCGTTCTCCTCGGTCGACCTCGGCTACGGCCCGTTGAAGACCCACGGCGACGAGTACCTCATCTCCGGAGTCCTCAAGGGAGAACTGGGCTTCGACGGGTTCGTGGTCTCCGACTGGCAAGGCGTGGACCAGATCAGCGAGGACTACGCCGAATCGGTCCGCACCGCGATCAACGCGGGGATCGACATGGTCATGGTGCCCTTCGAATACCGCACCTTCATCTCCACGCTCCTGGCCGAGGTCGAGGCCGGTCGGGTGAGCGAGAGCCGCATCGACGACGCCGTCTCGCGCATCCTCACCCAGAAGTTCGCCCTCGGCCTGTTCGAGCAGCCTTACGCCGACACGAGCGGGGCCGCCGACGTCGGCTCTGACGAGCACCGCGCCGTCGCCCGCGAAGCCGCCGCCGCCTCCCAAGTCCTGCTGCGCAACGAGGACGACCTCCTGCCGCTCGCCGGCGACGAGTCGATCTACGTGGCCGGCTCCGGCGCCGACTCCCTCGGACGCCAGCTCGGCGGCTGGTCGGGCTCCTGGCAGGGCTCCGTCGAGGCGGTCAACGAGGGCACGAGCATCCTCGCCGGCCTCGAACAGGTCGCCCCCGGCGCCGCGATCACCTACAGCGAGGACGCCTCCGAGCCGATCGGCGACGCCGACGTCGGGATCGTCGTCGTCGCCGAAGACCCCTACGCCGAAGGCCTCGGCGACGCCGGAGCGGGCGAGCACGACATGCTCGTGTCCGATGAGGACGCTGCGGCGATCGAGGCGGTCTGCGGCGAGATCGACTGCGTCGTCATCGTCGTCTCCGGCAGGCCCATCGAGATCGAACCGCACCTCGACGACGTGGACGCCCTCGTCGCGGCCTGGCTTCCCGGCTCCGAAGGCGCCGGCGTGGCCGACCCGCTCTTCGGCGAGACGCCTTACGACGGCAGGCTTCCGGTGAGCTGGCCCCGGCTCGTCGACGACGAGCCGCTGAACGTCGGCGACGACGGCTACGACCCGCTGTACCCGCTCGGATACGGCCTCCAGACCTGACCGCGCGCCTCGGCCGGGCACCGCCCGGCCGAGGCCGCGCCTCAGGCGTCGATCCAGCGGAACCGGGCCTGCCCGTCCTCGACGTGCAGCGGGAACTCCGCGATCGCCCGGTCCTGGTGGCGCAGGGTCCAGACCCAGCTCATGCAGCCCGCTTCGAGCCTCATCTTCCGGTCGAACAGGTCACCGAGGACGGCAGTTCGAAGCCGCGGCGCACCTCGCCTTGGAACCCGACGACGGTGTTCTCGCCCGGTTCGAGCCGGCCGTTCCAGCTCTCGTTGGCGTACCAGTCGCCGCGGCGTTCCCGCATGCCCCAGTAGTGCCCGATGTCGAGGTCGTCGATGTCGAGATCGATCTCCCACGAGTCGATCGCGACGTTCCCGGTGTTGACGATGTCCACCGTCACGCCGATCGACCGGTTCCACTCCTGATTGAGCGTCAACGTCACCGAGCACGCGACGGTGGCGGCCTCCTCGACCGCTCCGGTCGTGCTCGCCGGGGGAGAGGCGCTCGTGGTCGTCTCGGCGGGCGCCTCGGTGGTCGGCTCCGGCGAGGACTCGGGGGTCGGCACGGGCGCGGAATCGGCGGACGCGGCCGGGCCGTACGTGCTGGAGGGGCTCTCCTCCTCCGCGGACTGCCACGCGGTGTCGGGGCCCTCGATCGTGCCCACCGGTTCGCGCTCGGGGTCGTCGCCGAAGACCCCGAACTGCCACAGGGCGAGCAGGGCGACCACCGCTGAGAACATCCCGAGGCCTTGGAGCAGGCGGCCGTGGAGGCGACCGCCTTCGGTCGGACTGTGGTGCCGTCCCATCCCCACCACCTTCCATTGAGGACAAATGAGCGGAATCGCACTGGAGGGATGCAGCCGTTCCGCACCGGTCAGCCTACCTGGACCGGGCCCCCGCAGTGGTCCGCGCTGATTCGCCCCGATACCCGGTGAACTGGGATTTCAGCCCGACCTCGTGCCGTTTCGTCGCGTATCGCCGCCCCGGTCCCGCCTTGCGCTTCGAACCCATGCGCCCGGCTCGCTCCGGTCGCGGCCACCGTGGCGCTCAGCGGCCTAGACTGTGCCGATGAGCAAGGCACCGCAGCACGACCCCGCCCAGGACGCGCCGGAGGTCCGCCGGCCGAAGCACCAGGCCGCCGGCGTTCCCGCCGTGGTGAACTCGCTCCGCGTCGTCGGCGAGCAGGCCGGGTTGCGGCGCGGACTGCCCCTGCTGCGCGAGGTCAACCAGACCGGCGGCTTCGACTGCCCCGGCTGCGCCTGGCCCGAACCCGGCCACCGCCACCCCGCCGAGTTCTGCGAGAACGGCGCGAAGGCCGTCGCCGAGGAGGCCACCCGGCGCACCGTGGGCCGCGAGTTCTTCACCGCGCACCCCGTCGCCGACCTCGCCGACAAGTCCGGGTACTGGCTCGGCCAGCAGGGCCGCCTCACCGAGCCCATGTACCTCGCCGAAGGCGCGACGCACTACGTCCCCGTGCCCTGGGACGAGGCCTTCAACCTCATCGCGACCGAGCTCGCCGCCCTGGACGACCCGAACGGCGCCGCCTTCTACACCTCCGGGCGGACCGGCAACGAGGCCGCGTTCCTCTACCAGCTCTTCGCCCGCAGGCTCGGCACGAACAACCTCCCGGACTGCTCCAACATGTGCCACGAGTCCTCCGGTTCGGCCCTCGCCGAGACCATCGGGATCGGCAAGGGCAGCGTCACCCTCGACGACCTCTACCAGGCCGACCTCATCATCGTCGCCGGCCAGAACCCCGGCACGAACCATCCCCGGATGCTCACGGCCCTCGAGAAGGCCAAGCGCGCCGGGGCGCGGATCGCCACCGTCAACCCGCTTCCCGAAGCCGGGATGCAGCGGTTCAAGAACCCGCAGTCGGTCCGCGGCCTCGCCCGCGGCACCGACCTGACGGACCTCTTCCTCCAGATCAAGGTCGGCGGCGACCTCGCCCTCTTCAGCGCCCTCAACCGGATGCTGTTGCGCGCGAACGCGATCGACCGCGAGTTCATCGAGCAGTACACCCATGGTTTCGAGTCCTTCGCCGCCCACCACGCCGAAGGCGACGACGAAGCCACAATGGAGGATGTCGCCCGCCGCACCGGCCTTGTCGCCGAAGACATCGAGCGCCTCTTCGCGATGGTCCTCGAAGCGGACAAGATCGTCGTCTGCTGGGCCATGGGCCTGACCCAGCACCGGCACGCGGTGCCGACCATCCGCGAGATCGTCGCCTTCCTGCTCCTGCGCGGCAACATCGGCCGCCCCGGCGCGGGCGTGTGCCCGGTGCGGGGCCACTCGAACGTCCAGGGCGACCGCACCATGGGCATCTGGGAACGCGTGCCCGACCGCTTCCTCGACGCGCTCGGCGAGGAGTTCGACTTCGAGCCCCCGCGCGAACACGGCCTCGACACCGTCGACACGATCCGGGCGATGCGCGACGGGCTCGTGAAGGTCTTCTTCGCCATGGGCGGCAACTTCGTCGCCGCCACCCCGGACACGGAAGTCACCGAGGACGCGATGCGCCGCTGCCGCCTCACCGTGCACGTCTCTACGAAGCTCAACCGCTCCCATGTGGTCACCGGCGCTCGCGCATTGATCCTTCCTGCCTTGGGCCGCACCGACATCGACGCACCCGCTGGCATCGAGCAGTTCGTGACCGTCGAGGACTCGATGGGCATCGTCCACGCCTCCCGCGGCCGCGTCGCGCCCTTGAGCCCCCACATGCGTTCCGAAGTGGCCATCGTGGCCGGACTCGCCCGCGCCGTCCTCGGCGAAGGCGACACGGTCCCTTGGGAAGACCTCGCCGCGGACTACGACCGCATCCGCGACCGCATCGAACGCGTCGTGCCCGGTTTCACCGACTACAACGCCCGCGCCCGCCTCCCCGGCGGCTTCACGCTCCCGCACGCGCCCCGCGACGAACGCGTGTTCCCCACGGCCACAGGCAGAGCCAACTTCACCGTCAACCCGGTGACCTCGCCTGAGGCCGGTCCGGGCCGCCTGCTGCTGCAAACGATCCGCAGCCACGACCAGTTCAACACCACGATCTACGGGCTCGACGACCGCTACCGGGGCATCCACCAGGGCCGCCGCGTCGTCCTCGTCAATCCCTATGACGCGGACGAGCTCGGCCTCGCAGACGGCGCGTACTGCGACCTCGTGAGCGAATGGGCCGACGGAGACCGGCGCGCGCCGCACTTCAAGATCGTCCACTACCCGACCGCCCGCGGCTGCGCCGCCGCGTACTACCCCGAGACGAACGTGCTGGTCCCGCTCGACTCGGTGGCGGAGACCAGCAACACCCCGACCTCGAAGTCCATCGTCGTCCGCTTCGAACCGGACACCGCGCCGACCGGCCCGTGACGTTCGACCCCGGGCCTTGCGGCCCGGTCCGCGCCGAGCTATGCAGGCAGGAAGACCTCCGAGAAGGGAACCCGAAGTCCCATGGGCCGCGTCACCGTCCGCCGCAAGACCACGCGCATCGCCGCCGGCAACCGCACCGAGCGCGTCGACACGCTCGCCGTCGAAGAGCCGCTCGAACTGCGGCTCGGCGGCGAATCGCTCCAGGTCACCATGCGCACCCCGGGGGACGACTTCGACCTCGCCACGGGCTTCCTCCTCGCCGAGGGCGCTATCACCAAGGCGAGCGACGTGCTGAACATGCGTTACTGCGCGGGCGTGGACGCCAGCGGCGAGCAGACGTACAACCTCCTCGACCTCACGCTGGCCCCGGGCATCGAGATCCCGAAGGCCGCCAAGCGGAACTTCACCGTCTCCTCGGCCTGCGGCGTGTGCGGCAAGGACAGCCTCGAAGAGGTCCGCACCAAATCGACCTGGGACCTCACCGAGGACGAGACGGCCTTCGACGCCGACCTCCTCGCCACCCTGCCGGATCGGCTGCGCAAGACGCAGAAGGTCTTCGACAAGACCGGCGGCCTCCACGCGGCGGGCCTGTTCACCGCCGCAGGCGAACTCATCGTCGCCAAAGAGGACGTGGGCCGCCACAACGCGGTCGACAAAGTGATCGGCCACGCCCTGCGGGAAGGCCTGGTCCCGTTGCGCGGCACTGTACTCGTGGTCTCCAGCCGGGCCTCGTTCGAACTCGTCCAGAAAGCGGTGATGGCCGGCGTTCCCGCGCTCGCCTCGGTATCGGCGGCCTCCTCCCTCGCCGCCAACCTCGCCGACGAATCGGGCCTCACCCTCGCCGGCTTCGTCCGGGGCGACACGATGAACGTCTACGCCCACCCCGACCGCATCGTCTGAGAAACCCGCGGCGTGTCGCCCGCGTTATTACCGATCGGTAACTAGTCTCTCCGTCAGGACGAACCTGAACGGGGGCATCATGAGCGACCGATCGAAGCCGCAGCGCCGAACCCGAGTGCTGCTGGACGAATCCGAAATCCAGCGCCGCCTGGCGCGACCCAGAAAACCCACGCTCGCAGAGCGCTACGCAACCGAAAGCCAACGCACCCGCCAGAACCGCTCCTTCGGAATTGAGCGAACCCGACCCGATCAGGCTTCGAACGCTCTGCGCTTCGCCGAGACGATCTGGTTGACCCGCCCGATCCTCCACGCCAGAGGCTGGACCGACACCGCCATCAGCGACTTCCTCCCGCAACCCGAACGCCACCGCAAAGTCCCACGCCGCCGAGGCCAGGCCCGAGTCCCACAGTGGAGCGCCGGCACAGTGGCCCGAGCCGAGGCGACCGCCGCATGGCGGCACTGGCTCAAGGATTCCCTGAAGCGGAGGAACCTGACCGAGGAAGACCTGGACGCGATGGCGAGAGGAGACGCCTTCCGCCATCGAATCCTAGAAGCAGAAGCGGCGATAACCGCCTACCAGAACAACCGCGCGTCAAACCCCGATCCACCACGACAACGAAGAACATGACCCCAACCTGAGCGCGAGACCCCGGCCCCGCCGGAAGACAGGGCCGAGGTCTCGCGCCCTCCATCGGTCGGCGGCTGATGCGCAAATGAAGTCAGTAGTTCCATAAGTGCACCTGAATTGCGATCTGGTTCCAAGGACCCTGAATAATCTATGCAAAATTTGCAATCCTAAAAGTACTGTCACGATCACAATGCAGACCATGTGTCATGGTTGGTGCCACCGATCCCTATGGTGTTGCTGCAACCGAAAGTTGATCTTGGTGAGCACAGTCGACGGACCCGCGGGTGCGCTTGCCGACGCAGATTTGAGGGCTGACAGACTCTGCACGAAGCGGTATCGTGCCGATAGCGCTCCTGTCTCCCTCCGCGTCTTGAAATGGAATCCCTCATGTCCGACATTGAGTTCAAGGTCCCCGAATTCAACCTGTTGCTGGCACTGGTGCACTTGCGTGGCTCAGGTACCACCGCTGTTTTCCGGGAGGCCTTCGGCTTCGAGAAGGTCGAGACTTCGGCGCAGAAGGCGCTCCTCGCCAAAGAGCTGATCGTCATCGACAAGGGCGTCCGCCCGTACGTCTACGAACTCACCGACGCCGGCTGGCTGACCGCGCGCCAACTGCTGTCGGAGACCGCCCCGGCGGGCGTCAGCTCCCGCACCGCCCGCATTCTCTGGGCTGTGATCGGCGACTTCTCGAACCACATGCAGCGGACCAACACCGAACTCGCCGACATCTACCCCGCCCGCCTGGAGCCGACCACCGCCGAGCGGATCGTCGAGGCCTACGGCGAACTCGTCGAGGACTCCGGAGACTGGCTGCCGCTGCGATCCCTCCGGGACCACCTCGCCTCCACTGACAGGGACGAGCTCGACAAGGTGCTCACCGAACTCCACGCGGAGAAGGCGGTCCTGCTCATTCCCGAGTCGAACCAGAAGACCCTCACCGAAGCGGACCGAGAGGCGGCGATCTGGCTCGGCGGAGAATACCGCCACCTCATCGGAATCGAGGTGCGATGAGCGACGCACTCGAAGCACTGCGGAGGGCTCCGAGCGACTTCGCGGTCACCCCCGATGACATCTGGGACGAGAACGCCCGCCCGCACGTGCCGGGCATCAATGAGGCCGCCATGCGTGCGGTCGAGGCCCAGATCGACCTTGCCGAACGCAGTCCGAGGTCCAGCGTCTACGGTCTGCCGCTCCTCGGCGAAGGCGGGCGCGGCAAGAGCCACCTCCTCGGCCAGGCACGCGTACATGTGCAATCGCGAGGCGGCTTCTTCGTGCGGCTCAATCTCCTCCACCTCGACCAGTTCTGGTCGAACCTCGCGGGCAGTTTCATCTACGCGCTCAACAGAGAGCACCAGCTCGCTCCGAGCGGTTTGGCACACTTGCTGGAATCGCTCGCGGTGCGCGCCAAGGTTCCGGCCGAGGTCCGCCAGCGAATCCTCGTCGATCGCCGTCCCGATGCCGACGCCACTAGCCGGTTCATCGCGGCAGTTCGTGAACTCGACCCTTCGATGGCGGGTACCCGCAAGACGCTGCGCGCGCTGATCGACCTGCACTCGCAAGAGGAGGAGATATCGGAGCGGGGAGAGGACTTCTTCGCATACAGGTCCGAGGAATCCAAGTCGACTCCCGAGGTGTCGCATGGGAACCGGAAGCCTCCGAAAGAGGTCGTGCGTGACCTCTCGCAGCTCATGGCGCTATGCGGGGCCACCGTGATCGCGGTGGACCAGGTGGATGACATCGTGCGCGCGTCGAACTCCAGCACCTCCGAAAAGCATCGCCATGGCGCCGGACAACTGCTCGAGCTGCTGGGCGTCAGCCTCGTGGACGTGCGTGACGAAACCCGCCGGAGCACGGTGATCCTCGCCTGTCTCGAGAACACCTGGATGGAGTTCTCGAACCTCGCCACCGCCACCATCGCACAGCGTTTCGAGAAGCCGGTGCGTTTGGACGACACGCTGCCGAGCAAAGAGATCGCCGCCGCGCTCCTCGCCGCAGTGCTGAAACCGGTCTACGATGCCGCGTCCTTCACTCCGCCCTACCAGAGCTATCCGTTTCGGCTCTCCTGCCTTGCCGACGCAGTCCACTTCAGCCCGCGCAAACTGCTGCTCGACGCTGGAATCCACCTGCGCAACTGTGTGGCCGCCGGAGTCATCACCGAACCGGAGAACCTGGGCTCGAATCCCACGGAACCCGAACCGGTGCAGCGGAAGCTTGAAACTGCTCCGAGTCGCACGGCTCCAGACGACCTCGACAGGAAGTTCGACCAGTACCGTGCCGAAGCGGACCTGGACGAGGACGGCCCGCACGATCCCGAGTACCACCGGCTGCGCCCCTATCTGATCGCCGGTCTGCGGGCCTATCGAGCCGAGACCGGCCGCGCTCCCGATGTGTTCGAGGTGATGCCGTCTGCGGGGGAGAAGCAGAGCTTCCACGTCGAGGCTCGGGACCGAGGCGGCGATCGGACGCAACGCTGGGTCTTCAGGGCGATCGCGAACACCCAGGGCACTGCGGTGCGCAATCGCGTTCGCGCTCTGTACGAGTGGGCGAAGCTCGGTGAGGACAACCCGGTCGAGGAGGACCATGGGGTCCTCTGGGTGGCCGCGCCTTGGTCGAAATGGCGCAAGTGGTCACCGGGAACCCAGGTGTGGAACTGGGTCGAGAAGTTCGAGGGCGAGGGGATCGTGGTGGTCGCCTCTGAAGAAGACCTTCGCGTCTTCGCCGCACTGCACCGCATGGAATCCGAGCGCGTCCCCGGATACGAGGACTGGCTCCGCAAGACTCGTCCGGCATCGCGGACCAACCTCCTCCAAGCCGTCTTCGGCGCACCGCACTCGGACCCTGCGGCGACCGTCGCTCCGGAGCCGACCGACCCGTCCGAACCCACCGACCCTCTTCCCGGCACCGTGCGCCCGACCGACGACTCCGGCGCTGAACCGAAGTTCATGGACTTCCCACTTTCCACCGCAACCGCCACCGCGTCGGCCAAAGGCGGAACCCTGAACGTCGGCGCGCTCGGAAGCGGAGCCACCAGCAGTGTCGGCTCGATCGGCGAAGCGGGCAACGGGCAGGTCGTCATCGACCAGGCCACCGACGGCCATATTCTGCATGCCAACCCCATCGAAGACCTCGTTCTCGACTACCCCGCAGTCGAGGACCATGCGTCCACCGCTCTTTCGCCGCCGGCTGAAAGTTCGGTTCCGATCGCGAGCGGCCTCGACGGCACGCCCGTCCACTCCGACCTCGCGGCGCTCGCCAACCACACCGGGGTCTTCGCCGGTTCGGGCTCGGGCAAGACCGTGCTTCTTCGTCGCATCATCGAAACGGCGGCGCTCCAAGGGGTCTCGTCCATCGTGCTCGACCCGAACAACGATCTGTCCCGTCTCGGCGAGCGCTGGCCCTACGGCTCCGACAAGTGGCTCGACGGGGACTCCGAAGCCGCGAGCGCGTACTTCGACAACGTCGAAGTCGTGGTCTGGACCCCCGGTCGCAGCAGCGGCCGCCCGCTGTCTTTCCAGCCGCTGCCCGATTTCTCGGCGGTGACGGGCGATCACGACGAGTTCGGCATCGCGGTGCGCACGGCGGTCGATTCGCTTGCGCCTCGGGCCGGCATCAAGGCCGCGCCCAAGGACGTCCACGCGCGAGCAGTGCTGGTGGAGGCCCTGTCCTTCTATGCCAGAGACGGCAGTTCCGATTTCCCCGCATTCCTCGACTTCCTGGAAGAGCTTCCCGACCTGGCCAGTTCGATTCCGAACGCGCAGGACATCGCCGCGAAAATCGCCTCGACACTCCGCGCGGTCAAGGTCATCGACCCGGTGTTCGCAGGCCAGGGCGAAACCCTCGACCCGGGCGTTCTACTGACCCCCTCCCCAGGGAGGCGAGCGCGCATCTCGGTGGTCAACTTCATCGGTCTGCCCTCCGACGAGCAGCGGCACGGCTTCATCAACCAGCTCGAACTGGCCCTGTTCTCCTGGGTCAAGCGCAATCCGGCCGTTGGGCGGCCGCTCTCGGGCCTCCTGGTGCTGGACGAGGCGCAGTCGATCGCTCCCTCGATCGGTTCGACCGTCTGCCGCGACTCGACCTTGGCGCTGGCATCCCAGGCGCGCAAGTACGGATTGGGAATGCTCTTCGCCACCCAGGCTCCCAAGGGCATCCACAACCAGATCGTGAACAACTGCGGCACGCACTGGTACGGGCGGATCAACTCGCCCACTCAGATCGCCGCCGCGAACGAGGTCGCGCAGAACAAGAGCGGGACCCCAGTCGATTTCGCCCATCTCGACAGGGGCGAGTTCTACCTCGCGGCGAACGGCCGGGCGACCCAGCGCGTGAACGTCCCGATGTGCCTCTCGCACCATCCGCCCACCGCGCCGACAGCCGAGGAGATCCTGGCGGCCGTTCGGCGGTCCGCCGAGGAGCCTGTGGCTTGAACGAGATCATCAAGGAGCGCCTGACCGCGTTCCGTGCCGACCAGGAGCTGCTCGACCTTGACGATGCCAAGCTGTTCGAGGCTTTTGCGGCCCACTGCGTGCTGCACCAGTTCCACGAGGAGAGCTTCGAGCCGGACCTGCACCGCACTGGAGGCGGCAACGACCTCGGCGTGGACGCCTGGGGCATCGTCATCAACGGCGACCTCTACCACGACCTCGACGGCGTCAAGCACGCCGTGGGGCAGTGCCGTGAGATGAACGTGGTCGTGATCGTGGTGCAGGCCAAGATGAGTCCGTCGTCCGAAGGCAAGGTCGTCGCCGATCTCGCCGACAACCTGCGGCACATCTGCGCTCGGCCGCCGATCGCGTACACGGCCTCGCCGGAGGTGGTCGAGCTTCACGACGCGCTGGGCGTGCTCTACGACAACCAGCGGCTCATGACCGAGCAGAGCCCGCGCCTGGAAGTGCGCTACGTCCACTGCGGCGCTCAGGCGAACGCCGACATGCTCGAGAAGTGCCGTTCGGCGGAGTCCGCTGTGGACGAACTCGGCCGCTTCCAGTCGATCCGCTTCGAGTCGATCGGCTGGCGGGAGCTCGACCGGCTCTACAAGCTCACCCTCCGCAAGGTCAAAGCGGTCTTCGAGTGGCCCAACCACACCGCGATCCCCGCGATGGCGGGCGTGAAGCAGTCGTTCATGGGCACGATCCCGGCATCCGTGTTCGTCGAGCAGGTGCTGGTGGACGACGGCGGCAGCATCCGCAAGTTCCTGTTCGAGGACAACCTCCGGGAGTTCCTCGGCCAGTCCAACGAGGTCAACGACGGCATCGCGCAGTCGCTCGCCGACAAGGTCAAGCGGCGGCGCTTCGCGGTGCTGAACAACGGCATCACCGTGATCGCGCGGAGCTTCGGCATGACCGGCGACGAGTGCCACATGAGCGACTTCCAGATCGTCAACGGCTGTCAGACCGGGCATGTGCTCTTCGAGAACCGGGACAAACTCACCGACGACGTCCACGTGAAGCTCACGGTGATCGAGCCGGAGGACGAGAGCATCGCCGAGGCCATCACGGTCGCGACCAACCGGCAGACCGAGATCGCCCCCGAGGCCCTGCGCGCGGACCAGCAGATCCACCGCGACATCGAGGAGTACTTCCTCACCCGCAAGAAACCGCACGACCTCTACTACGAGCGCCGCAGCGGCCAGTACGACGCGCGGACGGTCACGATGACCCGCGTGATCAAGCAGAACCACCTGGTCCAGGCCTACGCTTCGGTCTTCCGCGGGCACGTCCACGAGGCCTCCCGCACCGCGAAGCTCCAGCGCGACAAGAGCCTCCGCATCTTCCACCCCGAAAGCCACCCGGTCGCCTACTACACGGCCGCTTCCATTTGGTACCAAGTGGATTGGCTCCTGCGCAACAACCGGCTCGACCGCAAGTGGAAGCCGGCGCGGTTCATGTTCATGGCGGCCGTGGTGCGCCGCTTCGCAGGCGGCGCGCGGCTGCCGCAGAGCCCCAAGGACGCGAAGAAGCACTGCAACGACCTCTTGCTGCGCATCTGGAACCGCGACGAGGTCGAGCGGCTGGTCTCTCTCATGGTCCCGCATCTGGAGCGGCTGATCGAGGCCGAGACCTCGAAGCAGCGATTGAACGACCTGGCCAGGACCCGGGGCTTCACCGACCGCTTCCTTGAGGCCGTCACGGACGTGTCGTAGTTCGGATTCTGGGGTTGAAATGACCGATTTCGGTGGTCTGATTTGCTTGTGCTCTCGGTTTCCGGCGCGCTTTAATATTTACGTATGTGAATATTAATGGCGGTCGTGGACTCGTTGCGGGCCGCCGGCGCGCCGATGGCGGTGCGCCCGAGCGAAGGAGCAGCATGGAAGTCACGCGCAGCCGTAAGAGGCGGCTCGGGGCGGTAGGGCTGGCGGCCGGGGCGGTCGTGGCCGCCTCCGTCACCGTGGTGGCGGCGAACCCGGCATCCGCCGCCGCCTGCGACGCCGTCGAGTACGCGATCACCGCCCAGTGGGGCACCGGGCACAACGCCGCGGTGTCCATTCAGGCCGGTTCCGAGCCGCTCGACGGCTGGACCGTCGAGTTCGACCTCCCGACCGGGTCCACCGTCCAGAACGCCTGGAACGTCGACTACTCCCAGACCGGAGCGCACTTCACCGGCAGCGACGTCGGCTGGAACGCCCAGATCAGCTCCGGTGAGACCCGGGAGCTGTTCGGCCTCACCGTCACCGGAGCCGACGCGGCGCCGACCGGATTCAAGGTCAACGGCCAGACCTGCGGCGACTCGAGCGTCCCGACCGACACCCCGACCGTCGAACCCACGGACGAGCCCACCGGCGGGCCCGAGCAGCAGAAGGAGACCCGCACTCCCAGGTTCCTCACCGAAGCCGGGGCCGAGACCCGCAACTACGTCGAGTCCGAGAACTTCACCGTCCGCTGGGGCGACGCGATCGACGCCGTCGCCTGGGGCCAGCAGCGCGGCTACGACAACTATCCGCAGTGGGTCGCCGAGCACATGGAGGAGATCTACGACTTCTACGTCGACGAAGTGGGCTTCGTCGACCCCGCCGACCACGCCACCGGCTCGCAGTACCGGATCAACCTCTACCTCTGCGGCACCTGGTCGAACGACTTCCTGCCGCCCGCGAACTGGGCCGGGCCCGACGACATCGGCGTCGGCCACATCTGCATGCCCTACGACAAGATCTGGGACCAGTGGGTCGAGGCCCACGAGTTCAGCCACATCCTCCAGTCGTACGCGGTCGATATCAACATCGCCGACGGCCACGGCGGCGGTTGGGGCGCAGGAAACCCCGTCTCCGGCCCCGTGTGGGAGGCCCACGCCAACTACATGGCCCGCATGATCCGCCCCGAAGTCACCGTCGGCTCCGGCTACTACGTCGACCGCCAGCACTACCGCTGGCTCTCCCAGGAGACCTACTACGGCGACTGGATGCTGTTCAACACGATCCGCGAGAACTACGGCGCCGACGTGATCGACCGGTTCTGGTACGAGGCCGAGCAGGGCGAGCACCCGATCGACACCATCAAACGCGTCCTCGGCCTGAGCCAGACCGAATTCGCCGACCTGATCGGCGACTACGCCTCACGCCAGGTCGCCTACGACTTCGACGACGGCGAGGCCATCCGCAGCGACCTGTGGCGCTCCAGTACCTACAGCCCGCTGCACACCGACCCGCTCCAGAGCCTCGGCGACGACCGGTACCGCATCGCCGACTCGGACGCGCCGCACCAGTACGGCCACAACATCATCCAACTCGACCCGACCGGCGAGGTCAGCATCTCGCTGACGGGCCAGTCGAACCTGAGCGGCGCGGACTGGCGATTCCGCCTCGTCGCCGTGTCGAGCGACTTCACCGCCCGGTACAGCCCGCTCTACGCACCGGGTGAGACGGCCGACTTCAGCCTCCAGGGCGGCGAGACGCACCTGATGCTCGTGGTCGCCGCGACCCCGTCCCAGCACCGCAACTATCCGATGTGGGAAGTCGGCGTCGGCGACCCGTTCCCGTACGACCTCACCATCACCGGCGCCACACCCTCCTGACGCCGCTATCGGCCGGTGGGACCGCGCGAGCCGTCCCACCGGCCCGCGACTCCCGCCCGTTCAGGGGAGCCGCACCACCGCCGCAGCCGCTACATTGAGTCCTCTGTAGATGACCAATGGAGGTCCTATGTACGCGGTCCTTGACGTGGAGACGACCGGCCTGATGAACAAGGACCGGGTCGTGGAGATAGCGATCGCCCACGTCGACGGGGACGGCCGCGTCACCGACCGCTGGGAGACGCTGGTCAACCCGATGCGCGACCTCGGACCCCAAGAGCTGCACGGCATTCGCGCGGCCGACGCCCGCAAGGCACCCGTGTTCGAGGAGATCGCCGGGGACGTGGTCGCACGGCTCAGCGGCCGAATCCCGGTCGCGCACAACCTCTCGTTCGACGACCGGCTGCTCTTCCACGAGTACCTGCGACTCGGGCACGACCTGCCCCGCCTCTCGGACTTCGGGGTCTGCACCATGCAGTGGGCCGAGTTCTTCCTGCCGGGATCGGGCCGCAGCCTCCGCGACTGCTGCCTCGCGGCCGGCATCGACAACGCCCGCCCGCACGCCGCGATGTCCGACGTCCTGGTCACCGCCGAACTGCTCGCCCTGTACCTCAACAGCATGGGCCCGGACCCGATGTGGGACGACCGCTCCGCCATGGCCCGCACTCTCGACTGGCCCCGCCTGCCCGAGGCCCGCGCCGTCCCGGTCCGCCGAGGCACCGGAGCGGCCGACGACACCGACTTCCTTGCGCGCCTGGTCGACAGCGTCCCGCGCGTGCCCGACCCGCCGCAGGCCGACACCTATCTGGCCCTGCTCGACCGGGCCCTGCTGGACCGGTACGTCTCCGCCACCGAAGCCGACGCCCTTGTCGAACTGGCAGGGCAACTCGGGATCGGCCGATCGACCGCGATCGACCTGCACCGCGGCTACCTCCGCGCCCTCGCGTCAGCGGCCCTGGCCGACGGCGTGGTCACCGACGACGAACGGCACGACCTCGAACGCGTCGCCGCGCTCCTGTCGCTGCCAGAGGGGGAGGTCGACGAGGCCCTACGCGCGGCAGCCAGCGGCACCCGGATCGAACGCCGAGGCTTCCAACTGAGACGAGGCGACATCGTGGTCCTCACCGGGGCCTTCGCCGAGTCCAAGTCGTTCTGGGCGGACCGCCTCGAAGCGGCCGGACTGAAGGTCGCCCCGAACGTCACCAAGAAGACGAGACTGGTCGTCGCCGCCGACCCGGATTCGATGTCCGGCAAGGCATCGAAGGCCCGCCAGTACCGCATCCCGGTCATCGGCCCCGAATCCGTGGACTCGGTCCTGGCCAGAATGGCCCCGGCCGCGGGCTGACCGATTCCCCGAGCTTCCCGTTTCGCCGGTGGTCGCGACGACCAGTGGCCCAGGGCCTTCGCAGGCATCCTCGGAGAGGACGAGACGGGCCCGGCGATTCGCTCGCCGGGCCCGTCACTTGTCATAGGCACGAGGGCTTAACGCACCTGCGCCAATTCCGGCTCCACGACCTCCAACCCGCTCGGGGCGAAAGAGGCCGCAGACTGCTCGCCGAGTACGAAGTCCGCCTCGATCACGGCGCCGACGACGAGGTCGACCTCAGCCGTGGCGGACCCGGACTCGTGCACCACGTCGAACTGCGTCAATCCCGATCCGGGTGCGAAGGTCCAGTAGCGACCGTCCGCATTCGATATTCCGAAGTGTCCTGAAATCGTGTGCGTGACCACCGCCCCCTCGACCGGCGCGCCGGTCTGGTCGGTCACGGTGCCCCGCACCAGAGCTCCCGCGATCGGGGCGCAGTCGGCCACGCCTCCCACGAGGACGTCGTCGATCTGCCACCAGTACCCCGACCGGTAGGCGTGGTAGTAGTTGAACTTGAGCTGGGCCTCCTGCGCCCCGGCCCACTCGGTCAGATCGATCGTCACCGTGGTCTCGCGCACCGAGTCCTCTGCCGCCCAGGCCTCTTCCCAGGTCTGCCCGCCGTCGACGCTGATCGACACGGCCGCCCGCGAGAACGGCGCGAACATGAAGAAGTCGGTCGCGAAGGTCAGCATCGGTTCCGGGGCGCTCGACAGGTCGAACACCGGTGAGACGAGGTCGGTGTCCATGGTGCCGCCGCCCGGCGGCCGGGCGAGTGCGAAACCGCCCGTACCCGGGGTGAGGTTCCCGATGTGGGTGGGGTCGTCGAACTGCCACGGCTCGGGCCCGCGGTTGACCACGGTCCAGCCCACCGGCGCGGTCACGGACTCGAATCCGGTGCCCAGCGGGTCGAAGGCGTAGCCGGGAGCGGTGCAGCTGCCGGCGATCGGCACCTCGATGAGCAGGTCGGGCCCGTCCGCGACGACGTTGACGGTCTGGTACCCGCCGTATTCGGCCCTGACCACCAGCTCCACGCCTCCGGTCGGCAACGTCAGTTCGAACTCCCCGGTGAACGGGTCGGTCGACGTGGACACTTCGCCGCCCACCGAAGCGACTGTCGCCGCCAAGGGCCAGCCCTGACCGGAGCCGTCCACGACGGTCCCGGTGACCACAGTGGTCGGCAGCGGTGTCAGGACCGCGTCGAACTCCGCCGTCTCGTCGGGCTCCACGGTCACCGTCCCGGTGCCGGCCTGGTACCCGAACTTCGTGACGGTCGCCGAGTGCGGCCCGGCGAGCGCGAACGACACGGTGTAGGTGCCGTCGGCCCCCGTGGTGGCACGGCGGTCGAACGCTCCTTCGAAGACCAGCGTCGCGCCTTCCAGCGGCGCGCCGTCGGGATCGGTGACGGTGCCGGTGATGGAACCGGAGTCGCCGTCCGGGAGCGCCTGGACGGCCGCGAGCGCGTCGATGCGTCCGTACCCGTGCACGTAGTTCGCCTCCTCGGTACCACCGCACCGGTCGTCCACTGTGTCGCGGGCCGAGCCTGTCAGCATCTCGTAGACCAGGTCGAAGTCGCCGCGGAGGTCGGGTTCGGCCTCCAGCATCAGCGCGATGGTGCCCGCCACGTGCGGTGCGGCCATGGAGGTGCCGCTCTGGGTGCCGTAGGCGTTGCCGGGCATGGAGGAGCGGATGCCGGAGCCGGGTGCGGACACGTCGGGCTTCACCCGCCCGTCGAGGCCGGGACCCCGCGACGAGAAGCTCGCGATCGTGCCGCTGGAGTCATAGGCGCCCACGGCGATCACCTTCTCGTAGGACCCGGGCGAGTTGATGGACTCGCACACCGGTCCGCTGTTGCCCGCGGCGAACACGGGGATGATCCCCGCGGCGTACCAGAGGTCCACGATGTCCTGGTAGTACGGGTCGTTCGCCGATTCCCTGCCCCAGGAGTTGTTGACGATGTCGGGCGCCTTCGACGGGTCGGGGTCGCCGCCCTCCCAGTCGGTCGGCGCGACGATCCACTGCCCGGCGAGCAGCACCGAGTCCATACTGGAGCCGTAGTAGTTGACGGCGATCCACTCGGCGCCGGGTGCGACGCCGATCTGGTTGCCCGCGCCGTCGTCCCCGACCATGGTGCCCACGGTGTGGGTGCCGTGGTTGGTGCGGTCGCAGGGCGCTGTGCCGCAACCGCCCTCGACGTCGTAGAAGTTGTAGTCGTGGGTGAAGGTGCCGTCCCCGTTGTTGCCGCGGTACTGCTCCACGAGCGCGGGATGGTCGTATTGGACGCCGGAGTCGATGCTGGCGATGACGACGCCTTCGCCGGTGACGCCGAGCTCGTCCCAGACCTCGGGCGCGTTGATGTCATCGGTGCCCCAGCCGGTGACGGCGGGCGCGAACTCGGACTCGACCGGTTCGACGGGTTCGACCTCGGGAGCATCGACGACCGCGGCGACCTCCTCGAAGGCGGTGACGGTCTCGAGCAGGTCGAGCCCGCCGGTCACCTTCACTGTCGATGAGGCCCAGTAGGTCTCGTAGACGACGCCCGCTTGGTCGAGGGCGGCGGTGAGGCCGGCCTGGGAGGTCTCGGCGTACGCCTTCGCCGCCTCGACGGCGGCGGCTCCCTTGTCGGCCTTGGCCTCGGCGTTGATGGCGGCCGAGTAGTCCGGGCCGCCGTGGAACTGGACCCAGAGTTCGGCTTCGCCTTCGGCGCGGATCTCGGCCAGCAGGTCGGGGTCGGTCTTCTGTGCCGTGAGCGCTGTGATGTCGGCTTCGGTCTGCGCCCCTGCGGGTGCGGCAACGGACAAGGCCGCTGCTAGCGCTCCCACGATAGAGACGGCGAGTACCCGACGCCATCGTTGTGTAGGTGACAAGACGGCTCCTTGCTAGAAGTGGCGGCGCCGAGGGTGATCGACGCCGATCGCGGTGGTGCAAATCGTTTCGGTCCCTTTGCTCCCACCTTGACAGCACATCGCCGAAGGCCGAAATGGACATAACCGAGAAATCATTGGTAAATATGGGAAAAGCTCGATGAAGTGGGACGACTCACAGCCATTGGGGACTGGCGGTAATGCCGTGATCATCGGCGGGGCAAGCGTTTTCGATGCCTGCTCCATTTCAGAACGCGCGTGTACGTCCTTCGGGGACGGATGGCACCGGCGGCTCGCGCGCCGCCCTTCGGTGACCGAGGGTGACTCGGGGCGCGGCCTGGGCGCACGACGCAGGTGGGGTCGAAAGTTGCACGGGCGCTGGGCAAAGAATCGTCTAAATATTTGAAACTTCAAGTAATTGTGCCGGATTCGTCTGGCTTGTACCGTGATTCACGAGGTCTCAGGGTGGCCGGCACCAGCCCTGGCGGGGGAGACGACTCGGTGCCGAGACCTGGAGGTCTCTCGATGAAGTCGGTCTCTCGATCCGTCAGATTGATGCTCGCCGTCGTGTTCGGATTGGCGATGAGCATGTCGTTCACCGCCTCGGCGTCCGCCACCTCGGACGCGCCGCCCGCTCCGGAGGCGACCTGGGAGCTGTCCGCTTACGAACAGCGGCTCTGCATCCCCGCAAACGCGCCCTACTTCTCCTACTTCGTCGGCTTCGTCTCGGGTCACTGGACCTCACCGCTCCTGTCCGAGGTGGACGGCCTGCCCGAGGGCACCACCTACCAACTGGACGAGTCGGTCCCGCCGGGCGACAACGGCGACCGGTCCGTCGGGATCATCTGGCTCTTCGTCGACCTGCCCCCGCTGGACTACGGGGACTACTCGGCCACCCTCACCGTCACGGACGGGACGTCGACGCAGACGATGCCGATCCTGATCAGGGCGCAAGAGAAGTGGGGCTGCGGAATCGCCTAAGTCTTCATTGGTCATTGAGGTCGATCGACGGGTTCCGATCCTGAGCCAGGTCCATTGACCGGTCTCGTAGTCGGTCGTATGCCGAGTCGTTTGCGGTACTGCTCGGAATCGGTGGCCGTTGAGACATCTCTTGATCATGCTTCGGCGATGGGTGTCGCCCTCGACCGCTCACGAGCGGTCGAGGGCAACACCCATCGCCGTGTCCGCACCGGTGTTCACTGCGGTACGGGAAGAGTGGCGGGATCGGCAGGGCGCTGGCCGCCCATGGCACATGTCTTGGTGCTCGGGGACACCGGTGTCTGCTTGCTTCCGATAAGGTCGCGGTTGCCGTGGGTGCGCCCCTCGCACTCTGGCTCTTTGAGACGACCGGTTCGATTGGAAAGGCCCCCATGACATCGACGGACGAAGATCCTGCTCCGCACCGGCTCCCGTCCGGGGCCGTGACAGGAGAACGGAGCTGATCGGCGGTGGCGAATCTTCGTGAACTGGCCGCCCAGATCGAGTCCGATCGAGCCGCGGTCGAGGCGATGTCCGGACTCATCAACTCCTCGAAGGAGCAAGCCGAGCAGACGGCCGGGGCGATCGGCGATCTTGGCTTCGAGCGTTCCGCTGCGCGGGCGCGGCAGGTGGTCGAGAAGATCGAGGAAGCCGAGTCGATCCGGGCCACGTTGCAGGGATCGCTGGTCAAGGCGCATTTTCAGGTGATGTCGGCCGTACATGGCAGAATCGGTCCCGGTGCTCCCGGCTCGGGAGCGATCGTGCCGCTCACGCGAATGGATGCGGACACCGGTGCGCCGAAAGCCGGTCTCGATGCCGTCCCGCCGCATGTGCGGCAGGAGCCGACCCCGACCGGCGAGGAGCTGACCGGCGTCGATCCAAGCCTCACTCCATTCCAGAAGGAGCACGAGGGCGCCAACGACGACCAGGGAATGAGCAAGTTCCGTCGCGGGGCGCGCAATATGGCTCGGAATGTCGGCGACCTCAAGGATGCGGCGGACCAGCTCGCTAAGCCGACCATGACCGAGATGGGGACCCGATGGGAACCGCCGGAAACCTACCCGGTCGTGGGGACCCCCGAGCCCGCACCGGTGTTCACTGCGCCGGTTTCGGCGCCCGCCGACCACCAGAACGCTGTCGGTAACCTCGTAGTCGTGGCCGTGCTCGTGGCCGAGGTGGCCGCGCGGAGAATCAAAGGCCGGAAAGGCAAACGATGACCCTTAACCCGCTGTTTCGAGAGACCTTGAAGGCTGCTGCGCTCGGTGACTCCGAGGAGGCCAACCGGCTCTACGACCAGATTCCCGAAGCCGAGGTCGAGCAGTACAACATGTTCATCGTGGCGTTCTTCGCGATCTGCCTTGAAGTTCGATTCAAGAATGATCAGAGCCTCGCCGCGATCAAGGCGTTCGCCGATGAGATGCGATACGACTACCGAAACGCGGAACCGCCGGTCAAGCAACTCGTGGTCGAGGGCCTCATTCGCGGCATGATGGGCGAAGAGGAAGTGCTCCAGGAGATTTCGCCCGCCGATCAGTATCGAACTCAGTTGCTGGCGATTAGGAAGATCGTAGGCCAGTCTCCCGAGATGCAGACTGGTCTGACTCCCTTCCTGTCCGATGCCGAAGGTCTTGCATCCCAGTGGATCAGCGAAAGTTAGTCGACTTCGTCGGGTAGGGGGTGGTGGCGGGGCCGAAGGGCCCCGCCGCCACCCCCTACACGTCTGGGCTCTGGGCGGCGTCGAAACCCATAGCGGCGCTCGCGGCATAGGCCCTCGACAAGGTGCTTCAGGTCTTGAACGATCGCTCGCGCGGAGCTGGTCTGGGCAAGGATCCGCGAAAGCTAGGCGGACAGGTCTTCTGATGATGCTGCGCCGGTCAATGGGTTGGTGACCCTCGGGGCCGGGGGCCCGAGAAGAGCACGGCCCGGGCCGGGGTTGCAATGACATGTGCGTTCACAGCGTCTGGCGGTTGCGCTCGGTCCCGGCTCGGCGGCTTGACCTGCCGGGTTCATTGTGTCGGCGCGGCTTGTCGGCCGGATTCCGTTGCCGCCGACCTGTTGAAGCCGACTTCGGTGCTGCGATGGTCAGAGCTGATGAGTTGGATCGTGCCTCGTCGGCTTGAAGCCGGTTTCATCCACCGGATTCTTCACCCGCCTTCTTTCGCACTCATCGGCGAGCGTGATTTTTCGGTCGCGGATGAGGCAGCGTTCGTCGATGAGTCAATTGGACCAACTGACAGCGACGACGAATGAAGGTGGATCAGATGGCTCGGCATTGGGCATATCCAATGTTCGCACAATGCCGCATCTTCACCGGAAATACTTGTGTCGCAATAGAGGGCGGGCAAACCTCGCCGTCTCCGATGCCGCAAGGGGTAAGGGGTCCAGGCCAGGGGCCTGGACCCCTTACCCCTTGGACGCGTTGTGAACCACTCTGTGTCGTTAGTTGACAGCGGGCCGATGTTGAGTCATCATCGGACACAGCTTCACGATCTTGGAAGTGGGGCAGTCTGTTACGTCTCGAACGGAGATTATTACGTCGCATCCAGATCGTATCGGCCTTTATCAATAGGCCAGAATAGAAACGCCGCCCGGCGGACCGAGTCCGCTAAAACCAGTCCCGCCGGGCGGCCCAACAACAGAAGGAGACCTTCCGTGTCGTCACCGACGATACGCTATTCGGGCGTACCTGAAAACAGCCATTCCCGCGACTTCGAATCCGATGTCGCCTCCTACACCCGCACCTCCCGTCACGAGGCCCCGGACCAGGCTCGCGACTCGGACCTGACCCACCGGTTCCGGGCCGCCGCAGCCGCCGACAAGTCCGCCGGCATCGTCACCACGACCGATTCCGTACCCGCTGGTCCCGTGGACCTCGTTCCGGGGTTCGCTCCCGGCAAGTCCGGTCCCGTCAGCGACGATCCCCGGCACAACCGCGAGTACCCGCACCCGAAGAACCCCGGCCTGTTCGCCGAGGTCGACGGCTTCTACGACTGGGCGAACCGCCGCCTGTTCCTCGCCGACGGTTCACCCGATCCGATGACACCGGGCGCCTACCGGTACCAGACCCGGCCCGACCTGTGCGACCTCGACGCCTCCGACGCCGACCCGTCCAGCCCGCGCTACGAGCCCGATCACCTGCGGCACAAGCCCGGTGACACGTGGCTGATCGACAAGCGCCGTCCGTACGACGTGCTCGACCCCGGCCCCTTCGGTTCCCCCGGTTGGTTCCCCGACCGCAGGACCGGGCGCCACCGGCGCGACGAACTCCCCGATCCGATCCCGTGGTGGGAAATCGAGGAGGAACCCGAGAAGGCCGCATGGGCCGAGCAGGCCGAGGCGCTCTGGGAGCGCCGCACCCGCAAGACCCGCGAACTCGACGCACGCGAAGCCCGCGAGCGCGAGTCCGAGTCCGCCCAGGCGTCCCGCACGGAGGAACCGATGCCGTCCGATCGCACCGATCCGCCCGGCGGCTCGGGTTCGTCACGCGCCCAAGGCGGTTCGCAGGACCGATCGCGGGCCCGCGCTCACGAGTCCTCGCAGAGTCGTACTCAAGACGACTCGGAAGGCGGTTCCCGAAGCGGTGGCCCGAGCCGCGCCCTGGACCGTACCCAGGGCCGGAACGCGGTCCGTCCACAAAGCAGCGAGACCGAGCGGGCCGAGCCGGTCCGCAGGCCAGCTCCGGGCCCGTCCCTCGATGAGCCGTACCGGTTCTCGAAGCTCCGCGAGGACGCCTGGGACCAGTTCATGATCAAGTCCGCGCCGCTCGCCGCCGCGCACGAGACCACCAAGCGCGTCGCCGGTCAGACCGCTGACCAAGCCGCCGGGCAGCGTGACTCCGACGGGTCGGGACGGGCGCGGTGGATCGTGCGGCGGCTCGCGGACGCCGTGCGGCGCACTCGCAAGTGCTACCGCCCGCCGTCCCGCGTCGAGGCCCGGCCCGCCGGTCCCCAGGCGCCGCGGCGCCCGGGCGGTCCGCGCCCGGCCGACTACACCGCGATCGCCCTGCGCACCTCCCAGATGGCCTCCGCGTTCCGCGGAGCCGAGCGCGCCCGGACCGAACTCGCCGCGGCCCGCGTCGTCCCGGACGTGAAGCTCGGAGGTGCGGCATGGGCATGACGCACCTCGGCCCGCACCGGGCCCGCGCCCGCTATGAGAAGGCGCTCAAGGCGATCCCGCTGCCGGTCCGATCCCTTGAGGGCATCGATCCGGGCGTCCTGGTCAACGTCGGCGAGACCGAGATCGCCGGGCGCCGCATCGAGTTCGGGATCCTCCCGGGCTCGCCGCGGCTGTGGATCACCGTCCCGGACCATCTCCCGCCGGTCATCGGCTACGCGGCCGGATTCGACTCCCGGCGGCTCGACATGCACCTCACCGAGCTCGACCACTTCGACTGGACCACCAGTCCCGGCAGGGTCGCGGCGCTCAAGCGCGCCGCGTTCGCGGCCTGGACGAGCGCCCAACGCGACTGCGAAGGATAGGAACCCATGCCCGACATCGAGATTCAGCCGCTGCGCGAATCCAACCGCGCCCTGTTCCGAGCCCACGCGACCGCCCGGTTGCGCGGGGACGCCACTGGGGCCCTGGAGTTGGCGCTCCAGATCGGCGAAGGGAGGCGGATGGCGCACCTGCTGTACGTGCTGTACCTGTTCACCCGGACCGTGTACGACGAGTTCGGCGACGCCCCCGACCCGAGCGACCTCGCCGAACTCACGAAACGCCTGCACGAGCGGCACTTCTGGCCCGGGAGCGAGTTCCGGGCGATCCGCGCCGAGGCGATGGTCCGGGGCGTGTGCGGGGAGTCGGTGCTCCTGACCGAGGTGCCGGTGGCCGAGCAGCCCACGTACATGTGGGCGGTCATCGCCGACCTGGCCGATCCCCAAGCGACGGACGCCGAAATCGCCGCGTGCCTGGACCGGGCCGAGGCGCTCGGGACCGAGATCGTGGGGAGCGGCTGGGACGCGTTGTTCAGCGCCGCACCGGGGGAGCGGGTTGAGGGCGCACCGTGCGTGCCGCCGGTTTCGCCCGAGCAGCCTGTGCCTCCAGTTTCGCCTGCTCCGTCCGCCACGTCCGAGGCGTTCGCACCGTTCGCGTCATGCGGGCCGCGTGCCGAGGGCCCGCCGACCGGCCCGCCCGCTCAGCCCACCCATCC
>NZ_JOGR01000003.1 GCF_000719515.1 Glycomyces sp. NRRL B-16210
GGGGCAGGCTGGGTTCGGGGGCGAGGGGCGCGGCGGGGGCGGGCACGGCGTCGGCGGCGGGAGGCCCGTCGGGGCCCTGCGGTGCGGTCCCTTCGGGGCCGTTCGGGCTCTCAGTGTTGCTCATGTAAGGCAGCATGCCGGGCGCAGCTCGCGGCTCGCTGCGAAAACGCCTTAAAACCCTTTAATGATCGGGGGCGGGCGCACTGGTCAGAGCGCTCGGGCGGGCCGGTTCCGTCCGGGTCGGACTTCAGAGGATTCCGAGGTTCATTCGGTGGGTTCGGCGTTGAGGCGGACGGTGAAGGCGGTGCCTTCGCCGGGTTCGGAGGCGACCTCGACGGTGCCGCCGTGGGCGTTGACGATGGCGGCGACGATCGCGAGGCCGAGTCCCGATCCGGCGTGGACGCCCTTGTCGGAGCGGAAGAAGCGTTCGAAGACCCGTCCGGCGGTCGCGCGGTCCATGCCGGGCCCGTCGTCGGCGACGGTGACGCGCACGGTCGCGGCGGGGGGCTCCTCGGCGGGGTCTTCGGGTGCGGGGGCTTCTTCGGCGGCGACCTCGACGCTGATGTGGGTGCCGGCGGGGGTGTGGCGCACGGCGTTGGACAGGAGGTTGTCGAGGACCTGCCGGATGCGGGCGCGGTCGGCGGCGACCACGGTGGGCGCGCCGGGCACGTGGGCGAAGCTGAACTCGTGGTCCTCGGCGGTGACGACGTGGGCGGCGACGGCCTCGCGTCCGAGGAGGGCCAGGTCGACCGGTTCGGTCTCGACCGGGCGCTCCTGGCCGAGGCGGGCGAGGTGCAGCAGGTCGCCGACGAGCAGGCCCATGCGCTTGGCGGCCTCCTCGATCTGCCCGATGTAGTGCTGGCGCTCGGCCTCGGGCATCTGCGGGTTGGTGCGCACCAGTTCGGCGTAGCCGCGCACGCTCGTCAGGGGGGTGCGCAGCTCGTGGGAGGCGTCGGTGATGAACTCGCGCATCCGCTCCTCGGAGTCGTGCGCGCGTTTCTCGGAGTACTTGCGGGCCCGGATGGAGCCCTCGATCTTGGTGAGCATCGAGTTGATGGCGCGCCCGACGCGCCCGACCTCGGTGTTGCGGTCGTGCTCGGGCACGCGCCGCGAGTAGTTCCCGGCGGCGATCATCGCGGCGGTGTTCTCGATCTGGCGCAGCGGCGAGAGGCTCGCGCGCACCAGGCCGACGCCGATCGCGGCCAGGCCGGCGAGGACGCCCGCGCCGATGAGCAGGTCGACCCACACGAGTCCGGCGACGGTCTTGTCGAAGTGGGCGAGCTTGTAGGAGAGCACGAAATAGGCGTCGCGCGGGAGGACGTGGGTGCCGGGGTCGTAGTCGGGGTTCTCGGTGCCGATCTGGGAGCCGGCGAGGCCGAGGACCCGCCAGCGGGTGGTGCCGTCGGCGCTGAGGGCGATGAAGCCCTCGCCGTCGGCGGCGACGAGGTCCTCGTAGTCGAACGTGGGGGTGTCGGGGCGGTTGTGGGGACGGTCGAGGCGGTTGTCGGGGCCGTACAGGACGCTGAAGACGTACTGCTCGGGGCGCAGCCCGGGGCCGTCGTCGGCGTCGTCGAAGTTGTCGGGCTCGAAGAAGTCGGGGTTCCAGCTGCGCAGCTGGGTCTCGAGTTCGTCGTCGACGGTGCCGAGGAAGTAGGAGTGCAGCGCCAGGATCGTGGAGACGCTGATGAGGATGAGCGAGCCCGCGACCAGCACGAGCACCGCCGCGGTCAAGCGGACGCGCAGCGGCGTGCGGTCCCACCGGTCGCGGGCGAGCTCGAACATGCGCGGCGCGCTCAACGCTGCTGCTCCCGCAGGACGTAGCCGATGCCGCGGAGGGTCTGGATGAGTTTGGGCTCGCCGGTGTCGACCTTGCGGCGCAGGTAGGAGACATAGGACTCGACGATGCCGTCGTCGCCGCGGAAGTCGTAGCGCCACACGTGGTCGAGGATCTGGGCCTTGGACAGGACCCGGCCGGCGTTGATCATGAAGTAGCGCAGGAGCTTGAACTCGGTGGGCGAGAGCTGCACGGCCTTGCCCGAGCGCCAGACCTCGTGGGTCTCCTCGTCGAGTTCGAGGTCGGCGTACTGGAGGCGCGAGGGCCGGGGCAGCTCGCCGGAGGAGCGGCGCAGGACCGCGCGGATGCGGGCGACGACCTCTTCGAGCGCGAAGGGCTTGGTGATGTAGTCGTCGCCGCCGACCGACAGGCCGGTGACGGTGTCGGCGGTGTCGTCGCGGGCGGTGAGGAAGAGCACCGGGGTGTGGTCGGAGCCCGAGCGCATCCGCCGCACGACCTCGAACCCGTCGAAATCGGGCAGGTTGACGTCGAGGACGACCAGGTCGGGGCGGTGCCGGGCGATCGACCGGAGCGCCTCGTCGCCGGTGCCGACGGCGTGGACGGCGAAGCCCGCGTAGCGCAGCGAGGTCGCCAGCAGCTCGCAGATGTTCTCCTCGTCCTCGACGACCAGGAGGGTGGCTTCGGTCTCGGCGCTCGGCTGGCTGGTCGAAAGCGGCATGGGCCTCATCTTCACGGTCTCGGCGTCGCTCGGTGGCCGCCGGCGCGCGAGGTCGGCCGGCAGGCGCAGGTCACGGATGGTTCTGAAGCATACGCCCGCGCCAGGGGCGCGCCAAGCGGTCGTGACCGGGGGCGATGCGCGCGGCGTGCGGCCGGGGCGGCCTGGGCGGGGCGGACGCGGGGGTCGCGCGATCGGGTGAGCTTTGCAGAGACCTGCACGCGTTTGCGTGAAACGCTCGCGCGCGAACTGTTCGCCGTCCTACCCGTCGGATAGACTTTGTGTCGCAGCCGGGAACGCGTACCGATACCGGGCGCGGAGCCCGGGCCGGGGCACCATACCGAATCAGGTGAGTTCATGACGCTGTCTATCGCGACCGCCACGACCGACACCGGGGTCGTCACCGTCGAACTGGCAGGCGAAGTCGACTACGCGACCGCGCCGCAGATCCGCGAGACGATCACCAACGCACTCGAGGCGGGCGGGGCCACCGCCATCAGAGTCGACGTCGCCAAGGTGACGGTCCTCGACTCCACCGGCATCGGCACCATCGTGGTGGCCTACCGCATCGCCCGCGAGATGGGCGTCGCACTGGCCGTCGTCAACCCCAACCGCTTCATCACCCGCTTGTTCACCGTCGTCGGCGCCGAGGAGCTCCTGGAAGAGCCCACGGAGACCTTCTCGAGCAAGGAACGCAGCGCGGCCGGATAAGGCCGACCGCTTCGGCGCGGTTCCCGGGCCCTCGAAACCGGCATCGAACCGGCCCTGGAATCGCGCCTCGAAGCGGTGCTGCGAACGCGTGCCAGCGCGTGCCGATACGGCGCGGCGGGTCCGCATGGCGAGGCTGCACATCGAAGCGGCTCGCCGGAATCGTGCATCGAAACCCTGCGCCGAGACCCCTTGAAACGGGCTTCGGACGGGTGCGGCGCGCCGCTGTGGCGAACGAGACGTTCACGCGTTTCCACCTGCTGCGCAGCACCTTCGCGCCGAGGCGAGTGACCGGCCCCCCAACGGCGTTACCGGTACTACACTTTCGCGCCCTCCCGGTTACCCTTGAGTCCGGGGACTTCCGTCCCCTTCCACGCAGCGTCAAAGAAGAGGCGATTCAGTCGTGTCGAGTGCGACTCCGGGCAATCCGTTGACCGATTTCGGTGCCAATGAATGGCTGGTCAACGAGATGTATGAGCGTTACCGCGAAAACCCCGACAGTGTGAGCGCAGGGTGGCGCGAGTTCTTCGGCGGCGAACCGCAGCACACGCCGTTCGCAGGCGAGGAGACCGCCGCGGGCGAGGCGGCGCCGACCGCGTCCGCCGAGCCGGTGCGGGCCCCCGCAGAGCCCGCGGCCGAGCCCGCGGAGCCGAAGCCCGCCGTGTCGAAGGCGGCGGCGGAGCCCGCCGAGAAGGCCGCGCCGGAACCCGCCGCGCCCCCAGCCACCGTGTCCGAACCCGCGACGAAGAAGGCGACCCCGACCGTGAACGAACCCGCCTCCTGGCCCGGCTCCACAAGCGCCGCAGGGACGAAACCGCTCAAAGGCGTGGCCGCCAAGGTGGCCCAGAACATGGACGCCTCACTGGAGATCCCCACGGCCACCTCGGTCCGGGCCGTCCCCGCGAAGCTCCTGTTCGACAACCGGATCGTCATCAACAACCACCTCAAGCGCGGCCAGGGCGGGAAGGTCTCCTTCACGCACCTCATCGGCTACGCGCTGGTGCAGGCCGTCAAGGCCCACCCGGGCATGAACGCCTCTTACAAGGTCGTCGACGGCAAGCCGCAGCTGGTCACGCCCGAGCACGTCAACCTCGGCCTCGCGATCGACCTCGCCAAGCCCGACGGCACCCGCACCTTGGTGGTGCCCTCGATCAAGAACACCGAGTCGATGGACTTCCGCGAGTTCTGGCAGGCCTACGAGGACCTCGTGCGCCGGGCCCGGAACAACAAGCTCACGATGGAGGACCACGCCGGGGCGACGCTCACGCTCACCAATCCCGGCGGCATCGGCACCGTGCACTCGGTGCCGCGCCTGATGAAGGGCCAGGGGCTCATCGTCGGCGTCGGCGCCATGGAGGTGCCCGCCGAGTTCGCCGGGGCCTCCGACGAGACCCTCTCGGACCTGGGCGTCTCGCGGATCATGACCGTCACCTCGACGTACGACCACCGGATCATCCAGGGCGCCGAGTCCGGCCAGTTCCTCGCCACGCTGCACCAGCTGCTGCTCGGCGACGCGTTCTTCGACGAGGTCTTCCGCTCCCTGCTCATCCCCTACGAGCCGGTGCGCTGGGTCCGCGACGTCTCCAAGACCCACGAGGGGCAGATCGACAAGAACGCCCGGGTCATCGAGCTCATCCACGCCTACCGGGTCCGCGGCCACCTCATGGCCGACACCAACCCGCTGCACTACGAGATCCGCCGCCACCCCGACCTCGACATCCTCTCGCACGGGCTGACCCTGTGGGACCTCGACCGGACCTTCCCGATCGGCGGCTTCGCCGGCCAGCAGCGCATGAAGCTGCGCGAGATCCTCGGCGTCCTGCGCGACTCCTACTGCCGCCGCATCGGCGTGGAGTACATGCACATACAGGACCCCGACGAGCGCGCGTGGATCCAGCGGCGCATAGAGGTCCCGTTCGAGAAGCCGAAGGTCCAGGAGCAGAAGCACATACTCGGGCGCCTGAACGCCGCCGAGGCCTTCGAGACGTTCCTCCAGACCAAGTTCGTCGGCCAGAAGCGCTTCAGCCTCGAAGGCGGCGAGTCGCTCATCCCGCTGCTCGACCGCATCCTCAACGAGGCGGCCGGCGCCGACCTCGACGAGGTCGTCATCGGGATGCCCCACCGCGGGCGCCTCAACGTCCTCGCCAACATCGTCGGCAAGAAGCTCTCCAAGATCTTCACCGAGTTCGAGGGGCACATCGACCCCAAGAGCATCGGCGGCTCCGGCGACGTCAAGTACCACCTGGGCATGACCGGCACCTTCTCCTCCCCCGACGGCAAGGGCGAGACCACGGTGTCGCTGTGCGCCAACCCCTCCCACCTGGAGGCGGTCAACCCGGTGCTCGAAGGGGTCGTGCGCGCCAAGCAGGACCGGCTCAACCTCGGCGAGGACGGCTTCACCGTCATGCCCGTCGCCATCCACGGCGACGCGGCCTTCGCCGGCCAGGGCGTGGTGGCCGAGACGCTCAACCTCTCGCAGCTGCGCGGCTACCGCACCGGCGGCACCGTGCACGTGGTCGTCAACAACCAGGTCGGGTTCACCACCGCGCCGACGCACTCGCGCTCGAGCCTGTACTGCACCGACGTCGCCCGCATGATCCAGGCGCCGATCTTCCACGTCAACGGGGACGACCCCGAGGCCGTGGCCGAGGTCGCCAAGCTCGCGTTCGCCTTCCGCCAGCAGTTCCGCAAGGACGTCGTCATCGACATGGTCTGCTACCGGCGCCGCGGCCACAACGAGGGCGACGACCCGAAGATGACCAACCCGCAGATGTACCAGGTCATCGACGGCAAGCAGTCCGTGCGCAAGCTCTACACCAGGGCGCTCATCGGCCGCGGCGACATCACCATGGAGGACGCCGAGGAGGCCCTCGCGGACTACCAGGCCCAGCTCGAACGGGTCTTCCGCGAGACCAAGGAGGCCCTCGCCGGGCAGACAGGGCCGCTCCCGTGGCGCCACCAGCCCGAACCGGTCGCCGACATCGACACCGCCGTCGACGCCGAGACCATCGCGATGATCGGCAAGGCCCACACCACGCTCCCCGAGGGCTTCGGACCGCACAAGGCCGTCCGCCGGGTCCTGGAGAAGCGCAGCGAGATGTCCACCTCGGGCACCGTCGACTGGGCCTTCGCCGAGACCCTCGCGTTCGGCTCGCTCCTCATGCAGGGCAAGGCCGTCCGCCTCGCGGGCCAGGACTCGCGGCGCGGCACCTTCGTGCAGCGCCACGCCGTGGTCATCGACCAGGCCACCGGCGAGGAGTACACGCCGCTGGCGCACCTGGGCGAGAACACCGCGAAGTTCTTCATCTACGACTCGCTGCTGTCGGAGTTCGCCGCGCTCGGCTTCGAGTACGGCTACTCGGTGGAGAACCCCGACATGCTCGTGGCCTGGGAGGCCCAGTTCGGCGACTTCGTCGACGGCGCCCAGACCATCATCGACGAGTTCATCTCCTCGGGCGAGGCCAAGTGGAGCCAGCACTCCGGCGTCACGCTGCTGCTGCCCCACGGCCACGAGGGCGCCGGCCCCGACCACACCTCCGGGCGCATCGAGCGGTTCCTCCAGATGTGCGCCGACGAGAACATGCGCGTGGTCAACTCCACCAGCCCGGCGAACTACTTCCACCTGCTGCGACGCCAGGCGCTCGACCCGGTCAAGAAGCCCTTGATCGTGTTCACGCCCAAGTCGCTGCTGCGGCACAAGGCCGCCGTCAGCTCGCTGGAGGAGTTCACCAACGGCCGCTTCCGCCCGGTCCTGACCGACCCGGCCGTCGCGAGCGGCGAGGTCCGGCCCGAGGACGTCAAGCGGGTCCTGCTGTGCGCCGGCAAGGTCTACTACGACCTGGCCGCCGCCCGCAAGAGCCGCGGCGTCACCGACACCGCGATCCTGCGCGTCGAGCAGCTCTACCCGCTCCCGGCCGAGGAGCTCAAGGCCGCTCTGGCGGCGTTCCCGAACGCCGAGGACACCGCGTGGGTCCAGGAGGAGCCGGCGAACCAGGGCGCCTGGTCGCACATCGCGCTCAACCTGCTCGAGCAGCTCGGCGGGGTCCACCTGCGCCGCATCTCGCGCCCGGCCGCCGCCGCGCCGTCCACCGGCTCGCCGAAGGTCCACGAGGTCGAGCAGCAGGCGCTCGTCGACGTCGCGATCCCGCAGCCGCAGTAGGCCGCGGACGAGTTCCATTGGGGGAGGCCGAAAGGCCTCCCCCGCTCGCGTTCTGGGAAGGGAACGGGCGGGTCGGCACCGGCGGGGGACGGTGCGGCGGCGGTCGAAACTTTTTTCACACCGGTAGCGGTTCCACGTATGCACACCCTTGACTCTCATGATGAGAGCGGTAACAATGTCTGGACGGCCCACCCTTCGTTTGGCCGACCCGACAAAGTTTCACATTGGAGTGATGCATTGATGCGGAACCATCCCTCGCCCCCTGGGTCGCTCTCCAGGCGGGCACTCCTCACCGGAACGGCCGCGACCGCCGGGCTGGGTCTCGCAGGGCTGAGCCTCGCCGGGTGCGGATCGGTCACCGGCGGGCTCGACGGCCGCACCCGGGTGAAGCAGTGGAACCTCCTGGCCGGCGGCGACGGCGCGGTCATGACCGAGATGCACGACCAGTTCTCGGCCGAGCACCCCGACGTCGAACTCCAGGCCACGACCTTCGGCTGGGGCACCCCGTTCTACACGCGCCTGGTCATGGGCGCCTCCGGCGGCAACGCCTCCGACATCGCGACCATCCACCTCTCTCGGCTCAAGAGCGTCTCGCCCGCGACGCTCCTCGACCCCATCGAGATCGACGAACTGGTCGACCACGGGCTCGACCCGTCCGACTTCCCCGCCCAGGTGTGGGACAAGTGCTTCGTCGACGACCGGCTGTACGCGATCCCGATCGACACCCACGCCCTCGTCAACTACTACAACCGCACCGTCTGCGAGCAGGCCGGGGTCCTCAACCCCGACGGGACGCTCCTGGAGACCACCGGCGTCGAGGAGTACTACGACCTCCTGCGCGCCGTACAGGACGTCACCGGCGAGTACGGCACCTCCCTGGACACCCTCGGCGGCTGGCGCCAGTTCTGGGCCTGGTACCGCCAGGCGGACGGCGAGATGACCTTCGGCGACGACGACTTCGAGATGGACGACGACAAGGCGCTCCAGGCCATCGAGATCATGTACAGGATGTCCGAAGAGGGCCTGTGCCCCAGGTTCGCCGACGGCGGCCAGTGCTCGGCCAACTTCGAGACCGGCGCGGCCGGACTCGTCCAGGTCGGCAACTGGGAGATCAACCGCTTCAAGGCCTTCGACGAGGCCCAGGGCTTCGACTTCTCCATGACCGAGATGCCCGACTTCTTCGGCAACCGCCGCACCCAGGGCGACTGCCACTCCTACGTCCTGCCCCACCACAACAGCTGGGACCCCGACGTCCGCGACGCCACGCTCACCTACGCCGCCTGGATGCTCCAGCACAGCTTCCGGTGGGGCGAGGGCGGCGGCCACACCCCGGCCTACCTGCCCGTCACCGAGAGCGCCGAATACCAGGCGCTGCAACCGAACGCGGAGTACTCCGGCGTCGTCGACAACGTCCAGTTCGACCCGGACGCGTGGTTCTCCGGGTCGGCCGCCCGCCTCTTCGACGAGACCGGCTCCATCTTCAACCAGGTCTACGGCCTCGCCATGACCCCCGAAGAGGCGCTGGCGCTCATCAAGGAGCGGATCCGCTCGCTGCTGGCCCTCCCCAACCCGGTCGACTGAATCGTTCCATAGGACTTCCGATGACTGTGAAAACCGAGACGCCCGCAGCGGCGTCGGCCGCGACGAAGCGGCCCCCCGCCCCCACGGCGCGCAAGAAGCGGTCATGGGTAGGACTCTGGTTCGTCCTGCCCTTCACCGCCTTCTACGCGCTCTTCCTGGTCTGGCCCACCTTCCTCGGCCTGTACTACTCCTTCACCGACAAGAGCCTCACCGGCAGGCCCGCCTCCTGGGTCGGACTCGAGAACTGGTCCGAGGCCTTCGGCGACGAACGCGCCTGGTCGGCCCTGTGGAACACCGCCGAGTTCACCCTGTACTCGACGCCGCCGCTGGTCGTCCTCGCGATCGTCCTGGCCCTGCTGGTCAACCGCGCCCGCAAGCTCGGATGGTTCCTGCGGATGGCGTTCTTCGCGCCGTTCGTCGTGCCCGTCTCCGTGGTCACCATGATCTGGATCTGGATCTACCAGCCCGACGGCGGCCTGCTCAACCACTACCTGCAACTGCTGGGGATCCAGGACGCGGCCGCGCCCACGATCTGGCTCCAGGGCGAGTCCACCGCCATGTGGTCGGTCGTCCTGACCACCGTGTGGTGGACGATGGGCTTCAACTTCCTGCTGTACCTCGCCGCGCTCCAGACGATCGACCCGAACGTCTACGAGGCCTCCAGCATCGACGGCGCCAGTTGGTGGCGCCAGCTGTGGCACATCACGCTGCCGCTGCTCAAGCGCACCACCGCGCTGGTCATCGTCCTCCAGCTCATCGCCTCGCTGCGGATCTTCGACCAGATGTACCTCATGACCGGCGGCGGCCCCAACCGCGCCACCGAGGTCGCCATCCACTACATCTACATCGCCGGGTTCGAGGGCTACCGCATCGGCTACGCGTCGGCGCTGTCCTACGTGCTGTTCGTGCTCATCCTCATCGTCTCCATCGTCCAGTTCCGGCTGTTCTCCCGGAAGGAGGACTGACATGACCGCAGTGCAAGAGAAGTCCGCCGCCGCCCCGTCGGCGCGGCCCGAGGTCCGCCGGCGCCGCAAGCGCCCGACGGTGGGCGCCGTCATCGTCTACATCGCCGCCGGCGCCCTGGCGGTGATGTGGCTGCTGCCGCTGCTGTGGGCGGTCTCGACCTCCCTGAAGTCCGAGACCGAGGCGAGCCTCGGCCAGGACATCCACTGGATCCCCGAGACGTGGTCGCTGGAGGGGTACCGGACGCTGTTCGAACGCGGCGACCACCTCACCTGGATGATCAACTCGACGATCGTCTCCACGATCGTGACCGTCCTGACGCTGGTGCTGTGCGTGCTCGCCGCGTACGGGTTCTCCCGGTTCGACTTCCCGGGCAAGAACATCGTGTTCGGGGCGATCATCGCCGGGCTCATGGTCCCCGGTCAGGCGCTCATCATCCCGCTGTTCGACCTGGTCAACAGCCTGAAGCTGGCCGGGACGTACTGGGGCCTGGCGCTGCCGCAGGTGGTCGCGCCGGTCATGGTGTTCATCCTCAAGCGGTTCTTCGACGCGATCCCGCGCGACTACGAGGAGGCCGCGAAGCTCGACGGGGCCGGGCACCTGCGGGTGCTGTGGAACGTGATCCTGCCGCTGTCGGGCCCGATCATGGCCGCGGTCGGGATCTTCACCTTCATCGGCTCCTGGAACAACTTCCTGTGGCCGCTGCTGGTGGCGACCGACCCGTCGATGATGACCCTCCCGGTGGGCCTGGGCGTCGTCTCGGGCGGTTACGGCCTGTTCTACGCCCAGAACATGGCCGCCGCGGTCCTCGGCGCGCTGCCGCTCTTGATCGTCTTCCTGATCTTCCAGAAGCAGATCGTCAAGGGCATCGCGGGCGTGGGCCTGAAGTAGCGTTCGCTCGGCAGCGGGGCCCGGCCGAAGCCGGGCCCCGCTGTCGTGCGCGGCTACAGGGACCGTTCCCTGACCAGGCAGGAGGCCGGGCTGTAGCCGACGGTGTCGCCGTGCTGGACCCGGATCCAGGTGGTCTCCCATTGCAGGCCCGCGCAGCCGATCGTGCGCCCGCCCTCGGTGGTCGAGCAGGCCCCGTTGACGACGGTGTCGTCGTGCAGGCGCACGAGGCGGCGCGCGCCCATGTCGGTGTCGGTGAAGATCGAGACGCCGAAGGTGGCGTTCACGGTGTACTCGCACGAGAGCGACTGCTGCTCGGTCCAACCGTGGGAGAGGATCGCGCGCTGCGCGGCGACCGGGTGGGCGTCGGTGCCCGCGGCGCCCTCGCCCGGCGCGGCCGAGCTCTCGCCGTGCCTGGCGAGGGCGACGGCCACGACCATGATGGCCGCCGCGATCGCGAGGCGCACCAGGATCTTCTTGGTGATCGCCCACGTGCTTCCGGCGGCGGACTTGAGCCCGCCCTTGACCCGAGTCATCGCTGACATGGCCGTACTCCCCCGTGCCTTCCGGCGGCCGCGTTCGGGCCGCCCGGTGGACGCCGGCGGTGCCCGGTGCGGGCCGGTGCCGGCGTCCACTTCAGGGTGCGGGCAGGCAGGGGCCGGGCGGGGGCGAACCGAGCAGAAACCGGCCCCACTGTCGTACTTACGACGTTGGGGTTCGCCCGGCCTCAGGAGTGCTGGACGACGACCTTGCCGAAGGCCTCGCCGGAGGCCAGGCGGCGTAGGGCCGCCTCGGCGTCGGCGAGGGCGTGGACCGAGTCGACGATCGGGCGGACCTCGCGCTCGGCGCAGAAGCGCAGGAGTTCGACGAATTCGTCACGGGTGCCCATGGTCGAGCCGAGGATCTCCAACTGCTTGAAGAAGACGTGCCGCAGGTCGACCTCGGCCGCGTGGCCGCCGGTGACGCCGCAGGTGACCAGGCGCCCGCCGGGTTTGAGGGACTTGATCGAGTGGGCCATGACGGGCGCGCCGACCGAGTCGACGACGACGTCGACGCGCTCGGGCAGCCGCGCGTCGGGCTCCACGGCGACCGCGCCGAGCTCGGCGGCCCGCTCGCGGCGCTCGGCGCTGCGGCCGGTGGCGTAGACGCGCAGGCCGAGGGCCTTCGCGAGGACGATCGCGGCGGTGGCGACGCCGCCGCCGGTGCCTTGGACCAGGACCGCGTCGCCCTCGCGGGCCCTGCCGCGGACGGTGAGCATCCGCCAGGCGGTGAGGTAGGCCGTGGGCAGGCAGGCGGCCTCGGCCGCGCTCCAGCCCGCGGGGACCAGCAGGAGGTTCCGGACCGGGACCGCGACGTGCTCGGCGAGCGTGCCGGGGTGCAGTTCGGACAGGAGTGTCCGCTTGGGATCGAGGGTCTCGTCCGCGAGGGAGGCGTCGGCGATCACGGGGTAGACGACGGCGTGGCCGCCGTCGGCGGTGCGCACCACCGCGTCGGTGCCGAGGATCATCGGGCACTGGTCGGCGCGCAGCCCGACCCCGGCGAGGGACCAGAGGTCGTGGTGGTTGATCGAGGCGGCCACGAGGGGCGCTCGCGTCCACTCCTCGGGAACGGCCGGGGGTTCGATCTCGCCGACCTCCAGGGCCGCGAACGGGTCGTCGGGATTGACGTTGCGGGCGTAGGCGGCGAGCATCGGGACTGACCTCCGGATATCGGGCCGCGGCGCGGCCTCGCATCGATTGCACTGTCCATCATGGTGTTCGACCTGGAATGTCGTCGTGTCATTAACTCTAGGGGCAGGCCCGGATCGGGGCTCCGGAGAGGTAGGGTCGGCGATGGAATCACACCCACTGGAAAGAAGCTGGAGGGGCAATGTTCAAGCCTCTGTTCAAGCGGTTGCTGCCGCAGATCTCGGCTTCGGCTCACTGCGACCTGCCGTGCGGGGTCTACGACCCCGCCCAGGCCCGCATCGAAGCGGAGTCGGTCAAGGCCATCAGCGAGAAGTACCAGGCCAACGAGGACCCGGAGTTCCGGACCCGCGCCCTGATCATCAAGGAGCAGCGCTCCAACCTGGTCAAGGAGCACCTGTGGGTGCTGTGGACCGACTACTTCAAGCCGCCGCACTTCGAGAAGTACCCGCAGCTGCACACGCTGGTCAACGAGGCGACGAAGCTCGCCGGGGCCTCCGGCTCCAAGGGCTCCGCCGACCCGAAGGTCGCCGAGGAACTGCTCGCCAAGATCGACCAGATCGCCGAGATCTTCTGGGAGACCAAGAAGGCCTAGGGCCGCTCGACGGTCGCGAAGCGCCCGGTCCCGCATCCGGCGGGGCGGGGTGCTTCGCCGTTCAGGGGCCTCGGCTCGGGGTTTGCGGCGGGGTGGTCCGCGCGGCGGGGCCGATCGGATTATCCTTTGCAGCGGGGAGGCGCTCGGGTTCTCGGGCACCTCACGACGTTACGGACCCAGCTGGGTACGGGAAGTGGCGATGCCGGTGAGCGATGAGCGCGAGGACGTGCTGCTGCTCGACGTGCCCTCGACGGGCGACTACCTGTCGGTCCTGCCGACCGCGACCGCGGCGGTGGCGACCCGGCTCGGGTTCTCGCTCGACGAGATCGAGGACCTGCGGGCGGCGGTGAACGCCGCCGTGGCGCTCCTGATCCCCGCCGCGAAGCAGGAGACGGGCCGCTCGCGGCCGCTGCGGCGCAAGACCGGCGGCGAGCCGCTGCGCTGCCGCCTGGAGGTGGGCAGCGAGACCCTCCAGATCGTGCTGAGCCGCCCGAAGGGCGCCCCGCTCCCCGACGCGGGCGCCTACCAGTGGCAGGTGCTCAGGGCCCTCACCGACGAGGTCGAATCGGAGGTCGAGAACGCCACGACCACGATCCGCATCCGCCAGCAGCGCCCGGCCACCGAGGCCGACACCGACACCGAGCGCCACCAGATCCACTGAGTGTCGTACCCCTGCGGCATGATCGAAGCGGTGGCCGACACCGGGCCGGGAAAGCTTGAAGGCCCGGCACGGGGCCGGGCCTACCAAGCTTCTGTTGTCGCAAATTCGAGGGATGGACTAAATCAAGGGATTGCGCGGCGTCAGCCGACGACCTGGGTGGCGAGGGTGCGCAGCGCACCGGAGCGGCGCTTCAGTTCGCGTCGCTCGATCTCGCTCATGCCACCCCACACGCCCGCGTCCTGACCGCTCTCCAGCGCCCACCGCAGGCACTCCTCGGTCACGGGGCAGCGCCGGCAGACGTTCTTGGCCTGCTCGATCTGTACCAGTGCCGGACCGGTGTCCCCGATGGGGAAGAACAGCTCGGGGTCCTCGTCGCGGCAGATGGCCTCGTGGCGCCAATCCATCAAAACTTCTCCTTGCTAGGCATCAAGCATCTTGCTTTCACGGTGTTATGAAGGTCGTGCGATTCGGGCGTGACGGACCGGTGTCCGTGTCCGGCGTTCGGGCCGCGCATCGCTCGTGCCGCTCCGCGTCCGCCGCATCGCGGCGGTCGCACCCTCGCGGGCGGCACAGCTGGGTGCTCGGGGCGGGACCCGTTTCCCGGCAAAGGGAATCGTTGTCACCGCGACTGCGGAGCGCTCTCGCATCAGCGACACTGCTGAACGCCAGGGCATCGGGGGCACACCCGCCTACAGCATCGAACGCCCAAGTGGCGGCCGAGCAAATCTACAGCTCCGCAAGCGACCGCTGCGACAGGTCCGCACCTCGACCCGGCTACCTTGTGAATACTTTCACAAGGCTGGGATTTGTCAAGGGTTCGACTCCGGAAATCATCTCGAAGTGAGTGAACTCACCGCTCCACCTCGAAGAAGACTTGTGGAACTCGCTCCGCCGGACCGCCGGGATCCCTACCGCGGATCCTCGGAGCGGTCTCCGCCACACCCTCCCGAACCCGAAAGACCGGGGTCGGTGACAGCGAGTCGAACCGGTTTGACACACTGGTACTCAAGGTTGGCCTACTTACCAGGCTCGTAAGTGCTGGCGAGTTGTGAATACCCACATAGTGCCGGTCAATACGCACCGAAAAAACGATATTCGGTTGTAAGTCTCACGCCGTCCCTGTAGGGATGGCGAAATCAACCTTGCCTGCTCACGAGCGAGTTGTCAACACCCGCTCTGAGGTTTTCCCAAGTTGTTAGCAGGCCACCCGCAGTGCCTCCGGAACCGAGCCGAGTTCGACTTCCGTCCGCTCACCGAGGTAGTCCCCGTCGAGTTGGAAGGCCTGCGGCAGCGACGCGCGCAGCCGAATCCTGGAGAGATCGTGATGCGTCACGGCGTGTTTGCCGTCGGGTCCGTCTCGTCCCACCAGCAGTGAAGCGGCGGTTCGCGCGGCGTCCGACAGACCAAGTTTACGCAGAATCAGGACATCAAGTCCAGCATTAAAGGACGCCCGCGCGTTGAGATTCACCGGAAGGGTGCCCAGATAGGTCCACGGCGCGCAATTCTGGACCACGACCATCCCCGTCGACAGGTCGCTCTCTCCCGAGGACAGCTCGACGTCGATCGAATCCCCTTCCACGCCATGCTCGTTGAGTTCGGCCATGACGGCGCGGGCGTAGTGGGCGCCGAGGTTGCGCTTCTTGCGGTACGACTCGACCTTCTTGATGATCGACGCGTCCCAGCCGAGCCCGGCGCAGAAGGTGAAGTGGCGGTCGAGGCCCTCGCCGGTGGCGCGGCCCAGGCTCACCGTCCGCACGCGGGACTCCTCCAGGGCCGACACGATCGCCACCGAGGCCCTGCGGCGGTCCCAGGGCAGGCCCAGGGCCCGCGCGAAGACGTTCGTGGAACCGGCGGGGATCGGCGCGAACACCGGCGTCTCGGCCGCTGAGCGGCCCGCGGCCATGAGGCCGTTGACGACCTCGTTCACGGTGCCGTCCCCGCCGAGGCTCAGGACGACGTCGTAGGCCTCCTCGGCGCCGCGCTTGGCGAGCGTCTCGCCGTGGCCGCGCGAACGCGTCTGCTCCACCGTGAGATCGAGCACGTCGTCGAGTTTCTTGACCACCCAACGCGTGCGACGGCGCGAGCCGGTGGAGGCCTTCGGGTTCACGATGAGCAGACCACGCTGTGGCGCCGCTTTCAGGTCGCGCATAGGCGCAGCGTAGCCCGGGATACGCTCGGCGTGTGAACGAAACCGATGCCGACATGGGCGCCGTCACCGAAACGCCCGGCGACGGCGACCGTCCGTGGACCCTCACCGCGGCCGCGGGCCTGTTCTGGCTCCTCGCAACGGGACTCGCCGCCGCCGGCGTATGGGGCCTGGTGCAGATCGTGATCGGGGAGGTCGACACCGCGGCCGGCGCGGCCGGCGTCGCGCTGATCGCCTGGCTCGCGGCGCTGTACTACTGGCACTTGGGGCGCAGTCTCATCCGCTCCCGCGACGTGGTCGCGCAGGCGGTGTTCCAGGCGCTGCTGTGGCTCCCGGTCGGGTACTACCTCAGGGAGGCCGCGCACCCGTACATGGGGATCGGGGCGTGGGCGCTCGCGGTCGCACTGGTGGCGCTGGTGCTCTGCGGACCGACGCGGCGCGCGGTGGGATTCGGCGAGCGCAGGCCCTTCGGCGGCACCGAAGCGTAGCGGCGCAAGGGAAGGCGGGGGCGCGACGGCGGTCAGCCGGTCGGCTCGGCCGCTCGTTTCCCCGCCGGGCCTTCGTATGCGGCGGCTGCGGCGCGGCGCGCGATGAGGTCGATGAGTTCGGGGGCGGTGCCGATCGGCTCGCCGACGTGGACGACGCCGGCTTCGCGGGCCGAGGCGATCGCCTTGTCGCACAAGAGGCCCGGGGCGATGAAGTAGCAGACCGCGGCGATCGTGCGGGCGCCGCGCGAGCGCAGGTCCGCGACCGCGGCGGCGGGTGTGAGCCCCGGGCCGGAGGCGAATCCGGCCTCGCCGTGGACGGTGAGCGGTGCGCGGCCGCTGCGGCGCAGGGCGAGTCGCCGGGCCGCCTCGGCGGCGATCTGTCGGACGTGGTCGCGGCCCGAGTCGACCCTGGTGCCGGCGGCGAGGACCACGAGGCCGTCGATGTCCTCGGGGAGGCCGCGGATCAGGGCGTCGGCGAGCGCCGGGTCGCCGACCGGTCGCCCTAGGGCCACTTGGAGACCCGGGCGGGCTTCTCGGGCGCGGCGGGCGACCTCGGGGAGGTCGGTGCGCGAGTGGTAGGCGTCGGTGAGCAGCAGCGGCAGCGCCACCGCTTCGCCGAAGCCGTTGTCGGCCAAGTCGGTGAGGACTTCGACTGGGTCGGGTTCGTTGAACTCCAGGAAGCCCGCGCGCGCTCCGGCCGTGCGCGCGATGGCGCGCACGGCCTCCGGGGAGCGCGGGTCGGGACTGCCGTGGGCGACCAGTACGACCGGTCGCGGCGGTCCCGAAGCTTCGGTCGGCGAAGCGGTCGGCGCGTCGGACCCGGCGAGGCCGCCGGGTCCGTGCGCCGAGAGGTCAGACATGCAGCCCGCATTCGGTCTTGTCGAACGCGGCCCAGCGGCCGGCGCGCGGGTCCTCCCCCGGCGCGGTGCGCCGGGTGCACGGCCAGCAGCCGATCGAGCGGAAGCCGTCCTTGAGCAGCGGGTTCACCGGGATGTTGTAACGCTCGATGTACGCCTCCTGGTCGGCCCCGGTCCACTTGGCGATCGGGGAGACCTTGACCTTGCGCCGGGAGAGGTCGAAGTCGACCACGCTCGTGTTGGCGCGGGTCGGGCCCTCGTCGCGGCGCAGGCCCGTGGCCCAGCCGTCGTAGTCGGCCAGCGCCCGGTTGAGCGGGAGGACCTTGCGCAGCGAGCAGCACTCGTCGGGGGCGCGCGAGAACAGGCGCGGGCCGAATTCGGCGTCCTGGGACAGCACCGACTGGTCGGGCTGGATCGAGCGGACGTTGACGTCCATGGTGGAGGCGACGAAGTCGCGGACCTGGAGGGTCTCGGGGAAGTGCAGGCCGGTGTCGAGGAAGACGACGTCGATGCCGGGGGCCACCTGGCTCGCCAGGTGGACGACGGCGGCGTCGGCCATGGAGGAGGTCACGCAGAAGCGCTCGCCGAACTCGCCGACCGCCCACTCGAGGATCTGGTGGGCCGTGGCGTCTTCCAGGCGCTTCCCCGCTTCCATAGCGAGGTCACGGAGTTCGAAGGGGTCTCTCTGGTTCCCTGTGCTGCTCATGCTGCTTCACTCCGATCGGGGTACTTCACTCGGGCTGGGGGCCCGTTTCGGGGGCCGCGTAGCTGGGTGCCGCGGCCATCCCGTGGTATTTGACGGCGAACACGCGGGTGCAGTCCGCGCAGTGCCATCCGCCCTTGATCTCGACTTCGTTGTCGTTCTCGGGCGCATAGGGTCTGAGGTCCTCTTCACCGCAGTAGGGGCAGTGGTAGGGGACGACGCGGGCGCTCACTGGAATTCCGACTCGTCGGCGCGGTGGACCCAGTGGGCGAAGGTCTCGCCTTCGGTGCGGGCCGCGAGGTAGCGGCGGGTGAGGCGTTCGATGTAGTCGCCGAGGTCGGCCGAGGCGACCTTGAGGCCGCGGGCCTTGCGGCCGAGGCTGGCTTCGGCGGCGTGGCCGCCGCCGAGGTGGACCTGGAAGCCTTCGACCTGCTCGCCGTCGACGAGGACCAGTTGGCCTTTGAGGCCGATGTCGGCGGTCTGGGTGCGGGCGCAGGCGTTGGGGCAGCCGTTGACGTTGACCGAGATCGGCGTGTCGAGTTCGGGGACGCGCTTCTCGAGTTCGCCGACGAGGTCGCGGGCGCGGTCCTTGGTGTCGACGATGGCGAGTTTGCAGAACTGGATGCCGGTGCAGGCCATGGTGTTGCGGCGCCACGGGGAGGGGTTGGCGGAGAGTCCGATCGCTTCGAGGTCGGCCACGGCCTGCTCGACGCGGTCTTCGGGGACGTCGAGGAGCAGGAGCTTCTGCATCGGGGTGGTGCGGACGCGGTTGGAGCCGTGCTTCTCGGCGACGTCGGCGAACTGCTCCAGGAGCGTGCCGGAGACGCGGCCGACGAGGGGTGCGGCGCCGATGTAGTACTTGCCGTCGTTCTGCTTGTGGACGCCGATGTGGTCGAGGAGGCGCTCGGGCGGCTGCGGCGCTTCGAGGTCGGGGAGTTTGCGGCCGAGGTAGGCCTCGGATTCGAGGACCTCGCGGAACTTCTCGACGCCCCAGTCCTTGACGAGGAACTTCAGGCGGGCGCGGGTGCGCAGGCGCCGGTAGCCCCAGTCGCGGAAGATGCGCACGACGTTGACCCAGACCTCTTCGATGTCGTCTTGGGCGACCCAGACGCCGAGGCGCTGGGCGAACATCGGGTTGGTGGAGAGGCCGCCGCCGACCCAGAGGTCGAAGCCGGGGCCGTGCTCGGGGTGGTGGGCGCCGAGGAGGGAGATGTCGTTGCATTCATAGGGGCCGTCGGGGAGCCAGCCGATGAAGGACTTGAACTTGCGCGGCAGGTTCGAGAGGCTGCGGTCGCCGACGAAGCGGTCGTGGATGGCCTTGATCTGCGGGGTGGGGTCGATGACCTCGTCGACCGAGACGCCCGCGACGGGCGAGCCGAGGATGACGCGGGGGCAGTCGCCGCAGGCCTCCTGGGTGTCGAGGCCGACCGATTCGAGGCGGCGCCAGATCTCGGGGACGTCGCGCACGTCGATCCAGTGGTACTGGAAGTTCTGGCGGTCGGTGACGTCGGCGGTGTCGCGGCCGAACTCCTTGGAGATGCCCGCGATGGTGCGGAGCTGTTCGAGGTCGAGCTGGCCGCCGTCGATGCGCACGCGCATCATGAAGTAGCGGTCGTCGAGCTCCTCCTCTTCGAGGATGCCGGTCTTGCCGCCGGCGATGCCGGGCCTGCGTTGGGTGTACAGGCCCCACCAGCGGAAGCGTCCGCGCAGGTCGGCGGGGTCGATGGAGTCGAAGCCGCCGTGGGCGTAGATGCCCTCGATGCGCTGCCGCACGTTGAGCGGGTTGTCGTCCTTCTTGCCCTGCTCGTTCTTGTTGAGCGGCTCCCGGTGGCCCATGGCCCACTGGCCTTGGCCCTTCGGGCGGGACGGTTTGCGCGTTGGCGTTGGCACGGTACTCCTCATCGCGGACACGGGTATGGCACGGTTCGACGGCGAATTGCCGGAAGGATTAAGCGCACATCAGACACGCGGCGCTGAACACACGGCAGAAGTCGACGTGGCGGCGTGCCACAAGTCGGAGCCCGTGTGTGCGAGACATGCGAGCAAGCATGACACATTTTCCCGCATGGCGCACCAGGCGTCCCGCTCACTGGACAGCAGGTCACAGGTAGTGGACACCGCGGCGGGCCGAGTGTTCGTAAGTGGGCCTCGGCGGTCGTGTCACTGGAGTGCGAACTCGACGACCGCTTCGGTGCCGCCTTCGGCTCGGGGGCGCATGTCGATGGTGCCGCGCAGTTCGCCGGTGACGAGGGTGTGGACGATCTGGAGTCCCAGGCGGGTGGAGTCGGCGATGCGGAAGCCCTCGGGCAGGCCCTTGCCGTGGTCGGAGACGGTCACGCGGAAGCGGTCGCCGTCGCGGGCGACGCTGAGGACGACCTCGCCTTCCTGGCCGGGCGGGTAGGCGTGCTCGACGGCGTTCTGGAGCAGTTCGTTGACGACCATGACCAGGGGGGTGGCGTACTCGCTGGGGAGGACGCCGAAGGTGCCTTCGCGGCGGAGGGTGACCTTGGACTCGGCGACGGAGACCTCGACGGCCATGGAGGCGACGCGGTCGACGATCTGGTCGAAGCCGACCGACTCGTCGGAGGACTGGGCGAGGGTCTCGTGGACGAGCGCGATCGAGGCGACGCGGCGCACCGACTCCTCGAGGGAGGCGCGGGCCTGCGGGGAGCCGACGCGTCGGGCCTGGAGGCGCAGCAGGGCGGCGACGGTCTGGAGGTTGTTCTTGACGCGGTGGTGGATCTCGCGGATGGTCGCGTCCTTGGTGACCAGTTCGCGGTCGAGGCGGCGGACCTCGGTGATGTCGCGGACGAGGACGAGCGCGCCGGCGGCCTTGCCGCCGGGTCGCAGCGGCAGCGCCCGCATCAGGACGGTCGCGCCCTTGGCCTCGATCTCCTTGCGGCGCGGGGTGCCGCCTTCGAGGGCGTCGGCGATGCGGCGGGCCGCGTCGGTGCCGACCTCGGGGTTGGAGGGGAGGCTGCGGGTGAGCTCGGCGAGGTCGCGGTCCCTCAGGTGCCCGGTGACGCCCATGCGCCGGTAGGCGGAGAGGGCGTTCGGGGAGGCGTAGCGGACCAGGCCGTCGGCGCCGATGCGGACCAGGCCGTCGCCGATGCGCGGCGCGGTGGTCGGCTCGCCGGGCAGCAGCGGGGGCGGGAAGCCGCCGTCGGTGAGCATCTGGACCAGGTAGTCGGCGGTCTTGAGGTAGTTGATCTCCAGGTGGGAGGGGCTGCGGGTGTCCGAGAGGTTGGTGTCGCGGGCGGCGACGGCGATGACTTCGCGCCGGTCGCGGCGCCGGACCGGGATGGCCTCGTGGCGGGCGGCGACGTCCCCGCGCCACACCGGGTCGCCCTCGCGGAAGATGCGCCCTTCGGTGAAGGCGACGTGGAGGTGCTGGGCGTCCTCGCCTTCGAGGATCCGCCCGACCTGGTCCTCCTCGTAGGCGGTCGGGCCGGTGGTCGGCCGGACCTGGGCGAGGCAGACGTAGCCGCCGGGATGGTCCTTGACCGCGCCCCAGAGGAGGAAGTCGGCGAAGGAGAGGTCGGCGAGGAGCTGCCATTCGGCCACGAGCCGCTGGAGGTGGGCCGCGGAGTTCGAGGTCAGGTCGGTGTGCGCGCTGATGACGTCACGGAGTGTGGACACCCGATCAATGGTAGCGGCGGTTCGGCCGCTTCCCACGGGGCCGGTTCAAGGCGATCCGGGAAGGATCGTCAGGAGCCGGTGCGGATGCTTGCGAGGAGCGAGCCCGTGCTGAGGCGGCCCGCCCGGGCGCCGTGCCGCTATGAGGGCATGGTGATGTCGGGCTTGTCGAGCTCTTCGACGTTGACGTCCTTGAAGGTCAGGACGCGGACGTGCTTGACGAAGCGGGCGGGGCGGTACATGTCCCAGACCCACGCGTCGGTCATCTCGACCTCGAAGTAGGTCTCGGCCTCGGCGCCGCGCACGTGGACTTCGACCGCGTTGGCCAGGTAGAACCGCCGTTCGGTCTCGACGACGTAGGTGAACTGCCGCACGATGTCCCGGTACTCCCGGTACAGCTGCAGCTCCATGTCGGTCTCGTACTTCTCGAGGTCCTCGGCGCTCAACGCTCCTCCTTCTCTGGCGGCGGTCTCAACGATAGTGCGCGGGTGCCCCGCCCCGCTCGCGGCTCTCGCGGCGAACGCTTGCGGAGCCGTGATTTCACGCTGCGCCGCGGTTTCGGGACCGCTCCGGCGCGGGCCTCGGGCGGGCTCAGACGCGCGCGGGCCGCGCGGCGGCGACGTTCGCGTAGGACAGGCGGTGCTGCTCGCAGGGGCCCCAGCGGCGCAGGGCGGCCTCGTGCGCCGCCGTGCCGTATCCCTTGTGGACGGCGAAGCCGTACTCGGGGTGGTCCCGGTCGAGCCGGGCCATCAGGCGGTCCCGGGTGACCTTGGCGACCACGCCGGCGGCCGCGACGCACGCGGCCGTCCGGTCGCCCTTGACGACCCCGAGGCTCCCGGGCAGGCCCGGCACCGCGAACCCGTCGGTGAGCACGAACCCGGGCCGCTCGGGCAGCCGCGCCACGGCCACGCGCATCCCCTCCAGGTTGCACACGGCGATGCCGCGCCGGTCGATCTCCTCGGGCCCGTACAGGACCGTGGCGACGTGGGCGCGCGAGCGCCGCAGCCGTTCGAAGACGCGCTCGCGCGCGGCCTCGGTCAGAAGCTTCGAGTCGTTCAGCTCCTCGAGGCGGGCGCTGGGCGGCAGGCTCACCGCGGCGACGACCAGGGGCCCGGCGCAGGCGCCGCGTCCGGCCTCGTCGGCGCCGGCCACCGGGCCGAGGCCGCGGCGCAGCAGCGCCGACTCCAGCGCGTACAGGTCGCCGTCGCGCCGCATCCGGGAGGAGACCGGGCGGAGCACGGTCAGGACGGCTCGGGGATGTCGTCGTAGGTCTCGGGGACGGCGAACCAGTTGAAGTCCGAGAAGGGCCAGAACAGCACGAAGGCCTTGCCGATGACCGCGTCGACCGGGATCGTGGCCGCGTCGACGTCGCCGCCGGTGCGGATGTAGCGCTCGCGCGAGTCGCCCGAGGCCGAGCGGTGGTCGCCCATCACCCACAGGCGCCCGTCGGGGACGTACACGTCGAACGGGTCCTGGGAGGGCGCGTCCTGCTCCCCCGTGACCGGGTTGGCGTAGAGGTAGGAGCCCTCCTCGAGCGGCTGGCCGTTGACGGTGATGCGGCCCTGGTCGTCGCAGCACACCACGTGGTCGCCGCCGACGGCGATGATCCGCTTGATGAACTCGTCCTCCTCCAGGCTCGACCGCCAGTCCTCGGGGGCGGTGAAGACGATGATCTCGCCGCGCTCGGGGTCGGAGAAGTCGTGGACGAGCTTGTTGACGAGCACCCGGTCGTTGATCTGGAGGGTGTTCTCCATCGAGCCCGAGGGGATGTAATAGGTCTGGACGACCCAGGTCCGCACCACGAATGCGACCGCGATGGCCACCACGAGGAGGATGGGCAGTTCCTTCCAGAACGATCCCTTCTTCTTGGGCCGCAGTTTTTCCGAGGATTCCTCGGCGCCTTCGCCGTCGGCGCCGGGCGCTTGCCCTTCTTCGATCACGGTGCGAGTCTACGCGGTCGCGCTCCCGCCCCCGAGTTGACCGGCCGCGCCGTCGCCTGGGAACCGTTCGCCGGTATCGCGGTGGCGGGCAACGAAGGCGGTGCGTGCCAGTAGGTGCCCCACGCGGCGGGGAGGCCGTCCTCGGCCGCGGCCGAGGACTCGTCGGCGCCGGTGCCCTCCAGGGTCGCGAAGACCGCGGGGATCTCCAGCTCGGTCGCGCGGTCGGTCGGCCAGACCAGGGCGATCGCCCGGCCGATGATGTTCTCGACCGGCACCGGCCCCTGGCATCGGGAGTCCTTGGAGTTCCCGCGGTGGTCGCCCATGGCCCACACCTGGCCCATGGGGACCTCGACCTCGTGGAACCGGCGCGCGTGGCAGGTGCCGGGCTCGACGTCGAGCGGCGCGTCGTCGTAGACGTAGTCCTCGTGGAGCGAGACGCCGTTGACCACGACGTTCCCGTCGTCGTCGCAGCACAGGACGGTGTCGCCGCCGACGGCGATGATCCGCTTGATGAAGTCCTTCTCGTCCGGCTCGGCCAGGCCGATGAGGTCGAGGACCCCGGTGGTGAAGTCGGAGACGAACGAGCCGTCGCCGCCGGCGGGCCGGTACTCGGGGTCCCAGCTGTCGGTGCCGCGGAAGACGATGACCTCGCCGCGCTGCGGGCTGCGCAGCGTCGTGGTGAGCTTGAGGACCAGGACCTTGTCGCCCTCCTGGAGGGTCTGCTCCATCGAGCCCGACGGGATGTAGAACGGCTGCACCGCGAAGGTGCGCAGCAGGACCGCCGCGGAGAAGGCTACGACCAGCAGCAGCGGCAGCTCGACCCACAGCGACAGGTACTGGCGCTTGTGCGGGTGGGAGAGCCGGCTCTCGGACTCGGTCCGCTCGCGCCTGGGCTCGGTGTCGCGGTCGCCCGAGGCGTGGTCGGGGGCGTTGACGCGGTCGAACGTGGCCTCGGCCCGCTCGCGCTCGGCGGCGACGCGGTCGACGGGGGCGTCCGGGCGGTTGACGCGGCGCACCGGGCGCGTCGGGCCGCCGGCGACCGGACCGGCGAAACCGCCGGGGACCGGGCCCGCGCCGCGGCCGCCGGGGACGGGACCGCCCTGGACCGGGCCTCCTTGGACCGGGCCGCGGGGCCGGCCGGTGCCGGGCGGGCCGGAGCGGCGGGGGTCGGGAGGCGGCGGGGGCACGGGGCCTTCGGGGCCGGGGAGTCGGTTCCAGTGGATGCGACGCGGCCCCTTCGACCCGCCGGGGGGGCCAGGACTCATGTGCTGAGCGTAGCGGAAGAAAGGGGGCGAGGAAAAACCCCGGGCGATGCCCGGGGTCTTTCGAAGCCGATGGCGCGGACTAGAGTTCGCGCTTCTCCTTGATCTTGGCGGCCTTGCCCTTGCGGTCGCGCAGGTAGTAGAGCTTGGCGCGGCGGACCTTGCCGCGCATGGCGATCTCGATCGAGTCGACCATGGGGCCGTGCACCGGGAAGGTGCGCTCGACGCCGATGCCGTAGCTCAGCTTCCGGACGGTGAAGGTCTCACCGATGCCGGCGCCGTGGCGGCGGATGACGACGCCCTGGAACACCTGGACACGGGACCGGGCGCCTTCCTGGACACGGACGTTCACCTTGACGGTGTCGCCGGGGCGGAAGTCCGGTACGTCGGCTCGCATGGAGGCGGCGTTCAGCTCATCCAGAATGTTCATGGTTTTACGACCTCATCGATTGATCATGCTCAGAAGTTCTCTCCGGGAGAGGTACCGCTTGAACGAACGGCACGTCACGGGAACTCGCCTACTCTGCCACATCCTGCTCGGGCGGCGCGAACCCGGCCCCTTGAAGTAGGCGCCGGTCACGTTCGTCGAGGCTACCCGCCTCCAGGCGCTCCAGCAAGTCCGGGCGGGCCGCCGCGGTGCGCAGCAGCGCCTGGTCGCGGCGCCAGCGGTCGACCTTGCCGTGGTCGCCCGAAAGGAGGACCGGCGGGACCTCGTGGCCGCGCCACTCGGCCGGGCGGGTGTAGGCGGGGGCCTCCAGGAGCCCGTCGTTGTGCGACTCGTCGTCCAAGGAGGCGGCGTTGCCGAGGACGCCGGGCACGAGCCGGGCAACCGCCTCGACGATCGCGAGGACGGCGACCTCCCCGCCGAAGAGCACGTAGTCGCCGATGGAGACCTCGGTGACCTCCATCGACTCGGCGGCGTGGTCGACCACGCGCTGGTCGATGCCCTCGTAGCGCCCGCACGCGAACATGAGCCACGGTTCGGCGGCGAGCTCGCGGGCCATCGCCTGCGTGAAGGGGCGGCCGGCGGGGCTGGTGACCAGCAGGCGCGGCCGCGGGCCCGAGGGACCGTGCTCGTCGAAGACCAGCTCGTCGAGGCACTCGCCCCACGGCTGCGGCTTCATGACCATCCCGGCCCCGCCGCCGGCGGGCGGGCCGTCCACCGAGTGGTGCACGTCGTGGGTCCAGCGGCGCAGGTCGTGGATCTCGAGGTCCAGAAGGCCCTTCTCGCGGGCGCGGCCGATGAGGGAGAGGTCGAGCGGCGCGAGGTATTCGGGGAAGACGGTGACGACGTCGATTCTCATGCCGGCTCCGTCACAGGTCCAGCAGGCCGGGCGGCAGGTCGACGGTGATGGTCCCGGCCTCGGCGTCGACCTCGCGGATCATGTCGGCGACGAACGGGATGAGCGCCGGGCTCTGCCCCTTGCGCTTGACCACGAGGGTCTCGTGGGCCGCGCCGTGGTCGATGCGCGAGACGGTGCCGATGTGCGCCCCTTCGAGGTCGACCACGGCGAGGTCGATGAGGAGCGCGTCGTGGAACTCGTCCTCGTCGGCCACCAGCTCGTCCTCGTCGATGTCGAGGCTGAGGAGGACCCCGCGGAGCGTCTCGGCCTCGGTGCGGCCGGGCACGCCCTCGAAGCCGATCATGGGGCGGCCCTGGTGCCAGCGGACGGTGACCGCCTTGAGCGGGGCGCCCTTGAGCGGCCCGCCGCGGGTCGCGTACTCGACGCCCGGCTGGAACCGGGCCTCGGGGTCATCGGTGCGGACCTCGACGACGAGTTCGCCGCGGAGCCCGTGCGGGCGGACGATCCGGCCTACGACTACCTGTGCCAATGGAACCTTCTTCTCGGGGCAGCGCAACGGCCCCGGGGCGAACCCCGGGGCCGTCTGCGGACTTCAGTAGGAATCGACGACCTCGACGCGGATGCCGCGACCGCCGATCGAGCCGATGACCTGGCGCAGGGCGTTGACGGTGCGACCGCCCCGCCCGATCACCGTACCCAGGTCGTCCGGGTTCACCCGGACCTCCAGCCGCTTGCCGCGGCGGGAGTCGACCAGTCGGACACGGACGTCGTCGGGGTTGTCGACGATGCCTTTGACAAGGTGTTCAAGCGCCGGTCGCAGCACGATTACTCCCCTTTGGTCTCGGAGGCCTCGTCGGCTGCGGCCTCGACCTCTTCAGTCTTAGCGGACTCCTCGGCCTTGGCGGCGGACTTCTTCGCCTTCGGCGCGGCCTTGGGGGCCTCTTCCGGGACGTAGGCCTTCGAGGGGTCGATGCCCGACTCCTTGAGGGCGGCCAGGTAGAGCGAGTCCTTCTCGGCCTTCGGCTCGGCGACCTTCAGCGGGGCCGGCTCGGGCAGGCCCTTGAAGCGCTGCCAGTCGCCGGTCTTGCGCAGGATGGCCTTGACCGACTCGGACGGCTGGGCGCCCACGGAGAGCCAGTGCTGGACGCGGTCGGACTTGACCTCGATCCGGGACGGGCTCTCCTTCGGGTGGTAGATCCCGACGTTCTCAATGACCTTGCCGTCGCGCTTGACGCGCGAGTCGGCGATGACGATGCGGTACTGGGGAGTACGGATCTTCCCCATTCGCGTGAGGCGAATCTTCACTGCCACGTTTTGTTACTCCTGAAGTAAGGATCACGCAGCGCGCGCGCATTCCAGGTGGAGACTCCGGATCGCGTTCGCGCTGAAAACTTGGCCTTGCGTCACGGTTGTTGAGAGGGCATCCGTCCCAAAGCTCATTACAGCGTCAGAGTCTAGCGCACCGGGCGTTCAGTACGAGCGGGCCAGGTAGGCGATGAGACCGGACTCATCCAGCGAGTCCGGCACGGTGCCGTCCTCGCGTTGCAGGACCCGGACGGTGACCGACGATTCGGCGGCCTTCCGCTCGCCCTCGACGCCGCAGGCGTCCCACGGCAGGCGGGCGTAGCCGGTCTGGGCGGCCTCGACCGCCTCCTCGACGGTGGCGGCGTCGGCGGTGTGCGACTCGCGGAACTCCAGGGCCTCGTCCCACAGCCGCTGCTGGGCGCCTTCGAGCGCGGCGGCGACGGCCTCGGCGAGCATCCCGAGCGGGACGGTCTGCTTCGTGCCCTCGACGCGGCTGACCACGGTGGCCTCGCCGTTCTTGAGGTCGCGGGGGCCGATCTCGATGCGGACCGGGTAGCCCTTGAGCTCGGCGTCGACCGCACGGCGGCCGAAGGCGACGTCGCCGCGGTGGTCGAGCTTGACGCGCAGGCCGTCGCCCTTGAGCTCGTCGTAGACCTTCCTCGCGGTGGACTGCACCTCGTCGGAGTCCTTGACCACCATGACGAGGACCTGCACGGGGGCGAGGTTCGGCGGGACGCGCAGCCCCGAGTCGTCGCCGTGGCCCATGATGAGGCCGCCGACCATGCGGGTGGAGGTGCCCCAGGAGGTGGTCCAGCCGAGCTGCTGCTTGCCGTCCGAGCCTTGGAAGCGGATGTCGAAGACCTTCGCGAAGTTCTGGCCCAGCTCGTGCGAGGTGCCCATCTGGAGGGCCTTGCCGTCGAGCATGAGGACCTCGACCCCGAAGGTGTTCAGGGCCCCGGCGAAGCGCTCGGCCTCGGTCTTGATCCCGCGCAGCACCGGCAGCGCGAGCACGTTCTCCATGAAGTCGGCGTAGACGTCGTGGAGGATGCGCAGCGTGAACGCGTGGGCGTCCTCATAGGTCTCGTGGACGGTGTGCCCCTCCTGCCAGAGGAACTCCGAGGAGCGCAGGAACAGCCGCGTGCGCAGCTCGTAGCGCATGACGTTGCACCACTGGTTGAGCAGCAGGGGCAGGTCGCGGTACGAGTTGACCCACTTCGCCATGTACTCGCCCATGATGGTCTCGGAGGTGGGGCGGACCGCGAGCTTCTCCTCGAGTTCCTTGCCGCCGCCGTGGGTGACCATCCACAGCTCGGGGGCGAAGCCCTCGACGTGGGCGGCCTCCCGCTGGAAGTACGACTCGGGGATCAGGAGGGGGAACGAGGCGTTCTCCGTGCCGGTCTCCTTGATGCGGTCGTCCATCTCGTCGACCATCCGCTCCCACAGCGCGAACCCGGTCGGTCGGATCACCTGCGAGCCCTTCGCCGGGCCGTTCTCGGCCAGCTCGGCTTTGGCGACGACGTCCTGGTACCAGCGAGGGAAGTCCTCGCCCTGCGGTGTGAGTACATTGGCCATAATCAGGGATTCTACGGACCCGGCCGGGCGCGGACGCAAGCGGATTGGGCCGGTGCGGGCCCGGTCGCCCGAGCCCGGGGACGCGGCGCGGGCCTCCGCAGAAAGGCGGAGGCGCGAAACCGGGGCATCGGTCCTTTAGCGGTGATGCGCCAGGGCGGGTGTCGCATAAGCTGTCGACGTGACAACACCCATGCTGGCAGGTGACCGCGGCCTGACGGCCGGCGAGGTGGCCGAGCGCGTCGAGGCCGGAGCGGTCAACGAGGCGAAACGACACACCAGCCGCCCGCTCTCGGCGATCCTGCGCGCGAACCTCTTCACCCCGCTCAACGCCGTCATTGGCATCCTCGCGGCGATCGCGATCGGTTTCACGGCCCTGGACAAGGGCCTCCTGGAGGGCCTGAAGCAGGGCCTGTTCGCCGGGGTCATCATCGCGAACATCCTCATCGGGACGATCCAGGAGCTGCGCGCCAAGCGCACCCTCGACAAGCTCTCGCTGCTGAACCAGTCGAACGCGAAGGTCCTGCGCGACGGCGAGGTCGTCGAGGTCGCGCCGTCCGCGATCGTCCGCGACGACCTCGTGTTCGTCGAACCGGGCGACCGCGTCGTGGTCGACGGTCCCGTGGTCGAGTCCCGGAACCTGGAGATCGACGAGTCGCTGCTGACCGGCGAGGCCGACCCGGTCGCCAAGGCGCCTGGCGACGAGGTCCGCTCCGGGTCGTTCGCGGTGGCGGGCACGGGCCTGTTCCGGGCCGAGCACATCGGCGCGGACTCCTACGCCGCCAAGCTCGTCGAGGAGGCCAGCAAGTTCACCCTCGCCCGCTCGGAGCTGCGCGAGGGCATCAACCGCTTCATCAAGCTCATCAACTGGCTCATCGTGCCGATCGCGCTGCTGCTCATCATCAGCCAGCTCGCCGACGCCGCCGCCTGGCGCGAGACGATCGTCAAGACCGTCGCCGGGATCGTCCCGATGATCCCCGAGGGACTGGTGCTGCTGACGTCGGTGGCGTTCGCGGTCGGGGTCATCCGGCTCGGGGCGCGCAAATGCCTCGTGCAGGAGCTGCCGGCGATCGAGGGCCTGGCCCGCACCGACGTGCTGTGCCTGGACAAGACCGGGACGCTCACCGAGGGCGGCATGGACGTGGACGAGATCCGCCCGGTCGACGGCGTCGACGCGGGCGAGGTCGGCGAGGCGCTCGCCGCGCTCGCGGCGGCCGACGACAGCCCGAACCCGACCATGCAGGCCGTCGCCGCGCACCTGAAGGAACAGCAAGCGGCCGACCCCGGATGGCGGGTCATCGACGTCATGCCGTTCTCTTCGGCGCGCAAATGGAGCGGCACGCGGTTCACCGACCACGGCACATGGCTCCTGGGCGCCCCGGACGTGCTCCTGGACCATGCCTCCAACGACACCGCTGCCGACGGCACCGGCGACCCGATGGCCCTGGAGGCGGACATGCTCGCCGCGCAGGGGCTGCGGGTGCTGGCGCTGGTCACCGCCGAGTCCGCCTCGACCACCGGCGGCGTGACGGGCGTGAAGGCGAAGGCCCTGGTGGTCCTGCGCCAGCGCCTGCGGTCGACCGCCGCCGACACGCTCGCGTACTTCAAGGAGCAGGGCGTGGCGGTCAAGATCATCTCCGGGGACTCCCCCGCCGCCGTGGGCGCGGTCGCCGCGCAGCTCGGCGTCGAGGGCGCCGCCGACACCGTGGACGCCCGGCGCCTGCCCGAGGACCCCGAGGAGCTCGCGGACCTCTTGGAGCGGGCGACGATCTTCGGGCGGGTCAAGCCGCACCAGAAGCAGGCGTTCGTCAAGGCCCTCCAGTCGCGGGGGCACACCGTGGCGATGACCGGCGACGGCGTGAACGACGTGCTCGCGCTCAAGGACGCGGACCTGGGCATCGCCATGGGCTCGGGTTCGGCCGCGGCCCGGTCGGTGGCGCAGGTGGTGCTGCTCGACGACGAGTTCGCGACGCTGCCGCACGTGGTGGCCGAGGGCCGGCGGGTGCTGGGCAACATCGGGCGCGTCTCGAACGTGTTCTTGACCAAGACGGTGTACGCGATCGGCCTGGCGCTGTTCATCGCGGTGGGCGCGATCTGGTCGTGGATCGCCGGGAACGACCCGCTGCCGTACCCGTTCCTGCCGATCCACCAGTCGCTCATCAACCTGTTCACGATCGGGCTGCCGGCGTTCTTCCTGGCGCTCGCGCCGACCTTCGACCGGGCCCGGCCCGGGTTCGTCAAGCGGGTCCTGAAGTTCGCGATCCCGGCGGGGATCTGCTGCGCGGTGCCGACGTTCGTGGTGTACCTGGCGGCGCTGGCGCACGACGGGTACGACTCGGACCTGCCGCAGACGACCGCGGCGATCACGCTGTTCTGCCTGGCGCTGGCGGCGCTGGCGATCGTGGCGAAGCCGTACACGTGGTGGAAGGCGCTGCTGGTCGGCGGCTGCGCGGCGGCGTTCGTGGTCGTGTTGTCGGTGCCGCCGTTCGCGCGGTTCTACGAGCTGGAGCTGCCGGGTGTGTGGAACACCACCGCGGCGGCGATCGGCGTGGCCTCGGGCGTGGCGGCCCTGCTGTTCTGGCTGGTGGTCCGCCCCAAGCACCTCAAGGATTGAGCGCGCTTCGGCCCCCGCTACATCGGATGTAGCGGGGGTCGTGGCGTTCGCGTAGCGCCTTCCGGGTGAGAGCAACTGAGCATCACACCCAGGAGGCGGACATGTCGCAGCGCGACCTCGCGATCCGAGCCGAAGGGCTCGTCAAGCACTTCAAGGACGTCAAGGCCGTCGACGGCGTGGACCTGGAGGTCCCGACCGGCACGGTGTACGGCGTGCTCGGCCCGAACGGGGCCGGGAAGACCACCACCGTGCGGATGCTGGCGACGCTGCTGCGCCCGGACGCCGGCAACGCGACCGTGTTCGGGCACGACCTGCTCACCGACGCCGCCTCGGTGCGGTCCCAGGTGAGCCTCACCGGGCAGTACGCCTCGCTGGACGAGGACCTCACCGGCGCCGAGAACCTGGTCCTGCTCTCGCGCCTGTACGGGTACGCCAAGCCCGCGGCGCGCGAGCGCGCCGGGGACCTGCTGGAGGCGTTCGGCCTGTCCGCGGCGGCGGGCAAGCAGGTGAAGGCGTACTCGGGCGGGATGCGCCGGCGCCTGGACATCGCCGCGTCGATCATCGTGACGCCGAAGCTGCTGTTCCTGGACGAGCCGACCACGGGCCTGGACCCGCGCAGCCGCAACCAGGTGTGGGACGTGATCCGCACGATCGTGGCCGAGGGCACCACCGTGCTGCTGACCACGCAGTACCTGGAGGAGGCCGACCAGTTGGCGAGCCGCATCGCGGTCATCGACACCGGGAAGGTCATCGCCGAGGGCACGCCGGGCCAGCTGAAGTCCTCGGTGGGCGCCGGCTCGATCCGAGTGCGCCTGCACCACGCCGACCAGCGCGCGCACGCGCAGGGGGTCCTGGCCGAGGCGCTGGCCGTGGAGGTCGCGCTCGACGACGACCCGGTGGCGCTGACCGCACGTCTGGCTCCGGGGCAGGACACCGCCGAGCAGGGCTCGCACGTCCTCGGCGAGCTGGCCCGCGCCGGGATCCTCGTGGACGACTTCTCGCTGGGCCAGCCGAGCCTCGACGAGGTCTTCCTGTCCCTCACCGACCGCATCGACGTCTGAGCCCCACGGACTGAAAGGTAAGGAAACCGCAATGACTGTCACGCAGACCGATACGAAGTCCGATGTCGACGCTCCGGCGCCGGTCGCGAAGGAGCACCTGCGCCGGCTGCTGGCCACCGGCGAGCGGCCGGCGGCGCCGAGCGCGTTCGCCTCGGCGCGGGCGTTCGCCTGGCGTTCGATGCTGAAGATCAAGCACGTGCCCGAGCAGTTGGGCGACATCCTGGTGTTCCCGATCATCATGCTGCTGATGTTCACGTACCTGTTCGGCGGCGCGATCGCCGGCGGCACCGGCGAGTACCTGCAATTCCTGCTGCCGGGGATCATGGTCATGAGCATCGTGATGACGACGATCTACACGGGCATGTCGGTGAACATCGACATCAACAAGGGCGTGTCGGACCGGTTCCGGACGCTGCCGATCTGGCGGGCGGCGCCGATGGTGGGCTATCTGCTGGCGGACATGTTCCGGTACGCGGCGGCCGGGGCGATCATGTTCGGCACCGGTCTGGTCATGGGCTACCGGCCCGAGGGCGGCGCGGTCGGCGTGCTGCTGGGCGTGGGCCTGCTGCTGGTGTTCTGCTTCGCGTTCTCGTGGGTGTGGACGTGGCTGGGCCTGATCACGCGGTCGGAGAAGACCGTCATGTCGATCTCGATGTCGATCCTGTTCCCGATGACGTTCCTGTCCAACGTGATGGTGGACCCCTCGACGATGCCCGGCTGGTTGCAGCCGGTCGTGAAGAACACGCCGATCAGCCAGCTGGTCGACGGCGTGCGGGGCCTGTTCGACGGCACTGTGGACTCCGTCTCGGTGCTGACGACGCTGATCTGGTCGGGCGGCTTCGTCGCGGTGTTCGGGTTCTTGACCATCAGGGCCTACAACCGCAAGTGAGACCTGTTTCGCAACACCCCGGCAGCGGCCGGACGGGAGTTCCCGTCCGGCCGCTGCCGTGTTCGCGGTCTCGGCGGTCAGAGCCGCCAGTCGGGGGCGTCGGGTCCGGGCTGGTAGACGCAGACCGAGCCGGTGGCGACGTGGGCTTGGAGGTGCGCGGCGAGGGCGGGGTGGCCGGTCTCGATCTTCTTGAGGGTGTTGCGGATGCGGTTGGTGACGCTCTTGCGGGCGCGTTCGGCGTTGTCGCCCAGGCGCCTGGACCGCCCGCCGAGTCCGGTGGCGGCCTTGAGGTGCTCGATGAGGGCGCGGCGCTCGGCGTCGAGCGCGGCGGCGCGGGCGTCGTCGCCGATGGCGGCGGCGGTGTCGATCTGCTCGTCGAGGGTTTCGAGGTGCTCGCGGTAGCGGGCGCGGGCGGCGGCGTCGAGGAGGTCGTCGCCGCCGAGGCGGGCGTCGGCGGCGACCGCTTCGCCGGCTTCGGGATCGAGCAGTTCGGTCGCGGCGATCTCATGGCCGGGCCGCTCCAGGAGCCGGTGGAGGTCGGCGAGGCCCTTGGTGTGCGGGAGGTGAAGGGTGCTGCCGGCGAAGCGGAGGGTCCAGGTGGCGCCGTCGCGGCGGAAGACCTCTCCGGTGAGGGCCGGTTCGGCGCCGCCGTGCCGGGAGTCGTCGCGCCGGTCGAGTTCGGCGGCGGCGCGGCGGGCGGCCTCGGCCCAGGGGCGGGCGCCGAGGAGGTCGGATTGGGCGGCGGCGGTGCGCAGGCGGGCGCGGGCCGATTCGGTGTCGCCGAGGGCGGCGTCGAGGAGGCCGAGCCAGTGGGCGACGGGGCCGTGGACGCTGGTGCCCCACAAGGCGACGAGCCATTCGTCGGCGTGCGGGGCGAGGCGTTCGCGCACGCGCTCGGCGGTCTCGGCGTCGCCGTCGGCGACGGCGAGTTCGGTCTCGAAGCGGATCCACAGCGACTCCCAGGCGCTGCGCGGGGCGGGACCGTCACCGAGCCGGGTGTGGACGGCGCGGGCGAGTTCGAGGTCGCCGCCGCGGAGGGCGGAGAGGCCGGTGAGCAGGTCGGCGTGCCAGACGCCGTGCTCCTGGCCCCAGTTGTCGGCGACCGCGCCGGGGACGTCGCCGCGGGCCATGCTCAGTTCCCATCGCAGGTGGTCGAGCATGTGGGCGTGCATGGGATCGGCTTCGACCGCGGCGGCGGAGGCGGTGAGGCGCGTCTCGGCGTCGTCGAAGCGGCCTTGGACCATGTCGACGACGGCGCGGTCGATGAGGACGGCGCCGCGCCAGCGCTCGGAGTCGCTGGTCTCGGCGAGGGAGCAGAAGTGGGCGAGCTGGGCCCGGTAGGCGGGGTCGCCGCGTTCGAGGAGGACGACCCAGCCGAGGGAGGCGGCGTACAGGCGCATCTCGTCGTCGCCGGTGCGGCGGGTGACCTCGGCGAGCTCCTCGACGATGGACTGGCGTTCGGCGGCGGTGCCGGGACCCCAGTTGACGGCGTGGAGGGCCCACAGCCCGAAGGAGAGGTCCTCGTCGGAGTCGGCGGCGCGGGCGCTGAGCATGAACGCGTACGCCAGGCGGCGGGTCAGCTCGTCGTGGGTGAGGCCGGGTTCGGGCTCCTCCTCGGTCAGGCCGATGTAGGCGAGGCGTTTGCGGCGCGCGAGCTCGTCGGCGCGGTGCTCCTGCGGGACCTCGAGGGCGGCCCGGGCGAGCAGCATGGGGTCGCCGGAGTCCTCGGCTTCGAGCAGGGCCTGGTCGTAGTGGGTGCGGGCCTCGTCGGGGCGGCCGCGCCAGTTGACGGCCCCGGCGAGGTCGAGGCGCAGCAGGACGCGCCTGCGCACCATCTCGGGGGTGCACCGTTCGAGGGCGCGGCGGTAGTACCGCTCGGCGCCGGCGACGCTGAGGCGCGAGTGGGAGTCGACGGCGGCGCGGGCGAGGAAGCCGACGGCGGTCTCGGGGTCGAGGTCGTCGCCGGCGATCCAGGCGTGGTGGGCGATCTCGGTGGGGAGCATGAGCTTCTGGAGGGCCTCGTCGGCGACGAGGGCGCGGACGACGCAGCCGTGGTGGTGGGCGGCCTCGGATGCGCTCATGGAGTCGTAGAGGGTCTCGCGCACGAGGTCGTGGACGAAGACGTAGCGGTCCTTCTCGCGCCGGATGAGCCGGGTCTGGCAGGCGGCGTCCAGGGCGGCCTCGATCTGGTGGAGGTCGAGGCCGGAGGCCTGGGACATGACGCCGGCGTGGAACTCGCGGCCGCCGACGGAGGCGAGGGTGAGCATCCGCACGAGCGGCTCGGGGAGCTGCTCGATGCGGCGGTGGAGGGCGTCGCGCATCCCGGCGCTGGTGGCGTCGACCGGCTGGCCCGAGGCCCACAGTTGCGCGGTCTGCTCCACGAAGAAGGGGTTACCGCCGGTGCGGCGGGTGATCTCGGCGACCGTGCCGGGGCCGGGGACGGTGCCGACGGTGGCCTTGACGAGGGCGGCGACCCCGTCCTCGTCGAGTCCGTCGAGGCTGATCATGACCGCTTTGCTGACGAGGGCGAGCATCCGGGCGCGCAGGCGGTGGCCGGGGTCGATCTCGGAGTCGCGGTAGGTGCCGACGAACAGGACCCGCTCGAACCAGGTGTGCTGGCACGCGAACTTGAGCAGTTCGAGGCTGCCGACGTCGGCGAAGTGGAGGTCGTCGAGGACGATCAGGAGCGGGCCGTGCTGGGCCGCGGCGATGACGAGCTGGGTGACGGCGTCGTAGATCTCGAACTCGTCGGGTTTGGAGCCGTCGCCGCCGCCGAGGAGCGCGGCGGCCGCCAGCGCCGGGTGGAGGGCCTGCCAGGCGTCCTCGCCGAGCCGCCCGCGCAGGGACCTGAGCACCTGGGTCCACAGCCAGTAGTCGGGGACGGCCTCGGATTCCCAGGAGGTCGCGAAGGCGACCTGGAGTTCGCCGCGCCAGCGAGCGGCGGCGTCGGTGACCAGGGTGGTCTTGCCGATGCCGGCCTCGCCGGTGACCAGGACGAGTCCGCCGTGGCTCGTCACGGTGCGCTCGACGGCCGAGCGCAGTGCCGAGGTGGGATGGTCGCGTCCGATGAGCAGCGAGTCGTTCACCCGACAAGTGTGGCCGAAGGGTCCGACATGCGCCATCCCGTTCGCGGCGGGTCCCCGGATTTCCGGGACTTTCCGGATCGCGGCGCAGCCGCAGGTCGCAGGCGAAGGGACGGGCTTACCGGGACGAATCAGGTCGATCCCGTTTCACGTTTCCGGCACGAGAGTGACCCTCGGTGCATATGGTCCTTCGGAGAGTGAACATCTCGGGTCGAAGCGCGGTCGGCCCGCCGCCGCAGGCGGCGCCGTAAGGCCGCGCCCGGACCGGGGACAGCCGACGAACCAGGAGTAATCCTCATGGCACAGTCCACGTCCAAGTCAGCGACGACCAACGCCGCACCGTCCAGGAACGCACGACGCACCTGGCGGACGATCCTGATCGGTGCCGCGGTCCCGATCACCATGCTCGCCACAGCGCCGGCTGCGAGCGCCGAGCAGCTGCCGGCCGACACGCCCGACGTGCAGGCGCTCGTCGACCTCCAGACGTGCCTGGCCGATCTCCACGCCGCACTGTCGGTCGACGTGCCGGGCGAGGTGCCCGCCGAGCAGGTGCCGGTGCCCGTGCCGGACCCGGGCGACGTCCCGGGCGTGCCGGGCGAGGTGCCCACCGTCGCGGATCTGAACGACCAATGCCAGGCGGTCCTCACGATCGTGCTGGGGAACACGCCGGAGCCGCCGGTCGACCCGCCGGTCGATCCCCCGGTGGACCCGCCCGTCGAGCCGCCGGTCGAACCGCCCGTCGACCTGCCGGGACCGGTCCCGGCCGAGTGACGCACGACAGAGGGGCCCGCAGCCGGAAGGCTGCGGGCCCCTCTTCGCGTCGGTGGAGCGAGACGGTGGTGCTGAGTGCTGCTGCAAGCGCCGGGCGGCGGTGCTCACCGCAACCGCCGGGTGCTCACTTCGAACGCCGCACTCATTTCAATGGCTGCGCGCCAGCACTCACTTCAGTCACCGGGCGGCAGTGCTCGCTTCAGCCACTGCGCGACGGTGCTCACTTCAACCGCTGGGCGGCGTCGGCGATGGCGTCGTCGGTGGCGGTCAGGGAGAAGCGCACGTGGCGGTTTCCCTTGGCGCCGTAGAACTCCCCCGCCGCGGCCAGGATGCCGCGGTCGGCGAGCCACTCCACGGTGGTCCAGCAGTCCTCGCCGCGGGTGGCCCACAGGTACAGGCCGGCGGCGGAGTGGTCGATGCGGAACCCGGCGGCCTCGACCGCGCCGCGCAGCATGCCGCGGCGGGCCTCGTAGCGGGCCCGCTGCTCGATCGCGTGCGCCTCATCGTGCAGCGCCGCGACCGTGGCCTTCTGGACCGCCCACGGGACCATGAAGCCCGCGTGGCGCCGGATCTCCAGCAGGTCGGCGATGAGCTCGGGGTCCCCGGCAAGGAACGCCGAACGGTACCCGGCCAGGTTCGAGCGCTTCGAGAGCGAATGCGCCGCGAGCAGGCCCGTCAGGTCTCCGTCGTTGACGCGCGGGTCCAGGATCGAAACCGGCGGCTGCTCCTCGTCCCAGCCGAGGGTGAGGTAGCACTCGTCGCTGGCGAGCACCACGTCGCTCTCGCGGGCCCAGTCGACCAGGGCGCGCAACTGCTCGACCGAGGCGACCTCGCCGGTCGGGTTGGCCGGGTAGTTGATCCACGCCAGGCGCAACCGCCCCGTGCTCGCCTCCCCGCCCGCGAGTTCTGCGGGGCCCGCGGCGTCGCGGGGGTCGGCCACCGGCAGCGGCTCGGCCTTCGCGAGGATCGCGCCGATCTCGTAGGTGGGATAGGCGATCTCGGGGTAGGCGACGGCGTCGCCGGGCCCTATGCCGAGCTGGAACGGCAGGTTCGCGACCAGTTCCTTGGAGCCGACGGTCGGCAGGACCGCGACGTCCTCGGCCACGCCGGTGTGCCGGTGCAGCCACGAGCGCATCGCCTCGCGCAGGACCACGGGCCCGGCCACGGTCGGGTAGCCGGGCGCGGAGGAGGCCTCGATCAGGGCCTCGCGGATCGTCTCGGGGACCTCGTCGACGGGGGCGCCCACGGTCAGGTCGACCAGGCCGCCGGGGTGGGCCGCCGCGCGCTCCTTGTAAGGGGCCATGCGGTCCCAGGGGAAGCGCGGCAGCCGCCGGGCCGGGGAGGCGCTGTGCAGGCGGCGCGGCGCCATCGCGACTACTCCTCTTTCACGGGCAGCTCGGCCACGAACGGCACGTCGCTGTCGATCTTGCCGACCTTCGAGGCGCCGCCGGGGCTGCCGATCTCGTCGAAGAAGTCGACCTCGGCCTTGGTGTAGGGGGCCCACTCCTCGGGCACGTCGTCCTCGTAGAAGATCGCCTCGACCGGGCACACCGGTTCACATGCACCGCAGTCGACGCACTCGTCGGGGTGGATGTAGAGCTTCCGGTTGCCTTCGTAGATGCAGTCGACCGGGCATTCTTCAATGCAAGCCTTGTCGAGCAGGTCCACGCACGGCTCGGCGATTACGTAAGTCACGAGTCGTCCTTCCTACAGCGCGCAATCGGGCGGACTGCGCTGAGATGAGCCTAAAGCTTATTTCCATTTGTAGACCCGACGGCTTGGGGTGCGCCAGATGCTGGGACCAGAATATGTCGGCCGCCGCGTGGCGGTTCGGATCAGGTTGGACGACCCGCGGCCGGGTCGCCGGTTCACGGACGTCACCGGTGAGCTTATCGAGGTCGGCGCCGAGCACTGGCGCGTGCTGCCCGCCGCGGGGGCAGTCGTCACCATCGACGTCGCCGCCGTGGTCGCCGCGCGCCCCATCCCGCCGAAGCCGACCCCGTTCTCCGAGATCCTCGAACTGGAGCGCGCCCTGGCGGCGACCTGGCCCGCGCTCGAGACCGAGCGGCTCGGCGGCTGGGTCCTGCGCTACGCCGAGGGCTTCTCGCGGCGGGCGAACTCAGTGCTCGCGCCGACCGCGCCCGAGGGCGGGCTCGACGCGGCGGTCGCGGCCGTGGAGGCCTGGTACGGCGCTCGCGGGGCGCGGCCGCTGTTCGCGCTGTCCGGGCCGGTGACGAAGCGGCTCGACGCGGAACTCGCCGCGCGCGGCTGGGTGGCCGAGGCGGAGACGGCGGTGATGACCCGGCCGATCGAGGAGGCGGCGTACGAGGGCGAGGCGGTCGTGGACGACGTACTGGGGCCGGAGCTACTGGAGCAGCTCGGGCGCGGGGCGCCGTCGGTCGCCGCGGCGGTACTCGGGTCGGGGCCGGGCCGCGGGTACGCGCAGATCCAGCGCGAAGGCGAGGACGGCGCGTTGGCGCTGGCCGCGCGGGGGCGCGGGGCGGTCAGCGGGGAGCTGGTCGCGATCACCGGGATCGGCACGTTGCCGGCGTTCCGCAGGCGGGGGCTGGGCACCGAGATCCTGCGGGCGCTGGAGGCGTGGGGGGCGGGCGCTGGAGCGCGGCGGGCCGCGCTCCAGGTCGAGGCCGACAACGAGGCCGCGATCGCGATGTACCGGCGGCTCGGCTACGCCGAGCGCTACCGGTACCACTACCGGGGGCCGGCGGCTCAGGCCTTAGCGGCGGCGCTGCGCGCGGGGTTCGCCTTGTGCTCGAAGGCGATCTTCGTGGCCTTGAGCTCGCGGCCGTAGTGGTCGACGCCGAGGGCCATGACGATGAGGAAGCCGACCCAGGCGGAGAGGGCCAGGAGCGCGAAGTAGATGAGGGTCTGCGAGAAGAACCCGTCGAGGCTCGGGTAGTCGATGCGCGCGATGAGCGGGTTCAGCAGGACCACGAAGAGGGTCGCGACGACGAACATGGGCAGGAGCTCGCCGGTGATCTCCTGGCGGCGGCGGCGCACGCCCCACCAGATGCCGGCCGCGATGGCGACGGCGGCCATCGCGCCGAAGGTGTAGACGCCCACGAGGTCGCCCACGATGGTGTTCTCGCCCCAGACGTTGGTGGCGATGCGGCCCGCGAGGTTGGCGAGGATCAGGCCCAGCGTGAAGCCGTAGATGGAGGGCCAGTGCGCGATCAGGAGGCGGCTGAGGAGGGTCACGGTCGGGACTCCTTCGGAAGGGTGGGGCTTGCGTTCGGCTGGGCCGGCGGGCCGGCGGCGGGGCGAGCGGTGCTGCCGCCCGTCCTGGGTCGAAAATACTGCCACAGCGAGACGGCGATCCCGGCGGTACCGGCCAACAGCAGGGCGTAGCCGTTGAAACCGCTGGTGATCAGGAGGGAACCGGCCGAGGTGGGCATCGAGGCGGTCAGGATCACGGCGAACCAGGCGAGGGCGGTGAGGGCCGCGGCCCAGCGGGTGCGGGTCCACCAGACGCCGAGGGCCGCGAGGCCCCAGTTGCCGGCGAAGGCCAGCGCGCCGGAAAGGGGCACGGCGATGCCGTCGATGTAGGTGGGGACGAGGAAGGTCTCGAGGACGGCGGCGAGCAGGGCCGCGGCGAGGACGACGACGGCGCCTCCGAGGCGGATCGCCGCTTCCAGACCGTTCGCACGCACGCAGGCGATCCTACGGCAGCGGGCGAAGGCGTATGCCGACCACGGTGTCTACCATCCCTAACCCCCACCCTCCCTGGGGAAAGGTAGGTCCCACTCTCCCGCGCGGGTACGACAAGAACCGGGCCGCGGAGCCGTGGTGTCACCCGAAAGCGGCAGAAAAGGCGAGGAGGTCGAAGGGAGATTGCAGGGCGGGCGGCGGCGGGCGGATCGTGACCTCCGACTTCCGCACCTTGCCCGCTCCCGCGCCCCGAGCGCCTTCGGCGCTCGGGGCGCGTGGTCGGTTCCCTCAGCGGCGCAGACTGATCGACCGCCGGGCCTCGGCGCGTTGTGGTCCGGCTCGAATAACCCGAGACGGGACAATACGCTCATGACCACCATACGAGAGACAACCGCCACGAAACCCCGGCGCTTCCGGAAGCTGTTTCCCGAATGGTCCGATTTCGCGCACGTCCGCCGCCACTGGCACACCGACCTCCTCGCCGGGCTCACCGTCGCGGTCGTCGCGCTGCCGCTGGCCCTCGGCTTCGGGATCGCCTCGGGCCTCGGCGCCTTCGCCGGCCTCATCACCTCGATCATCGCCGGCGCCCTCGCCGCGATCCTCGGCGGCTCGAACCTCCAGATCACCGGCCCCACCGGCACCATGGCCGTGGTCCTGGTCCCCCTCGCCGCCACGCACAGCCACGCCGGGGTCCTCCTCGTCGGCGTCATGGCCGGACTCATGCTCGTGGCCCTCGCGCTCACCGGCGCGGGCCGCTACGCCAGGCACGTGCCCGTCCCGGTCGTCGAAGGGTTCACCGCCGGCGTTGCGATCGTCATCGCCGTCCAGCAACTGCCGCCCGCGCTCGGCCTCGAACCGCAGAGCGCGAACCTCCTCACCGGCGCCTGGGACTCGATCAGCGCCTTCGCCGCCGACCCCGGCTGGGTCTCCCCCGCGGTCGCCTTCGGCGTGGCCGCGGCGATCCTGCTCGGCTCGCGCCTGCACTCGCACATCCCCACCCCGCTCCTCGCCGTCATCGCCGCGACCGGCGCGACCTGGTACGCGAGCGCCGACGTGGCGGTCATCGGGGCCCTGCCGCGGACCATCCCCGCCCCCGAGGCGGGCTTCCTCGACCTCGCCGAGGTGCCCGGCCTCGTGGCGGCGGCGGTCGCGATCTGCGCCCTGTGCGCGCTCGAATCGCTCCTGTCGGCCACCGTCGCCGACAACATGACCGTCGACCAGCACCACAACCCGGACAGGGAACTGCTCGGGCAGGGCGTGGCGAACCTCGTGACGCCGTTCTTCGGCGGGATGCCGTCCTCGGGAGCCCTGGCGCGCACCGCGGTCAACGTGCGGGCCGGCGCGGCCGGGCGCCTCGCCTCCCTCACCCACGCGATCACCTTGGCGCTCATGATGCTCGCCCTCGCGCCGCTGGTAGCGCACGTGCCGCTCGCGGCCCTCGCCGGCGTGCTCATCGCGACCTCGATCCGCATGATCGAGGTCGGCTCGCTGCTGGCGCTCGCGCGCTCGACCCGCGCCGACGCGGCCGTCATGTGGCTGACGCTCGCCGCGACCGTCCTGTTCAACCTCGTGTGGGCCGTGGCCGTGGGCATCGCCCTCGCCGGGCTCCTCGCGCTGGGCCGGATCTCGCGGTCGGTGTCGGTCGAGGAGGAGCCGATCGAACCCGAGGACCACCACGACGAGGAGGCGGCCCTCCTCCACGAGCACATCGTGGCCTACCGGCTCGAAGGCCCGCTGTTCTTCGCCGCCGCGCACCGGTTCCTGCTGCAACTGCTCGACGTGGCCGACGTGCGCGTGGTGGTCCTGCGCATGAGCCGGGTGTCCACCATGGACGCCTCGGGGGCGAGGGTCCTCGCCGACGCGATCAAACGCCTCGAACACCGCGGCATCGCCGTCTACCTCTCGGGGCTCGAACCGGTGCACGCCAAGCCGCTCGCGGCCCTCGGCCTCCTGGAGCCGCTGTGGCAGCAGGGCCGGCTGTTCGAGCACACCGGCGAGGCGATCACCGCCGCCCGCCGGCGCCTCAAGGCCGACGGCCTCCTAGAGCAGCTCGAAGCGGAGGCCGCCGGAAAGGCCGAAGCGCAGCGCCCATAGCCGGTCGGGCGCGCCGCGGTGGTCGGTCGTGTCGACCGAGTCGATCACCGCGTCCTCGGGGTTGACGCCGTGGAGCACGAGCGTGCCGCGCTCGCCGGCCCACACCGCGCGGGTCCCGTCGAGCTCGGGCCGGATGCGGCTGACGAACGACTCGGTGATCTCCGGACCGATGTCCTCCAGAGCGACGCCCTCGTCGGTCCACGCGAACTTGCGGATGAGCGCGCCGTCGCCGTAGGCGTCGATGTAGACGTCCACGCCTTCGGCGGTGCCGACCAGTTCGGCCCGCGAGTCGTCCCCGGCCTGCTGGCCGGCGCCCTCGACGGTCGGCACCGAGTGCCAGGCCGAGGAGGGATGGACCTGCTCGTGGCGCTCGGGCCCGAAGTAGGCGGCCGTGTACTCGCCCGCGCCCGGGTCGCACAGCAACTGCTCGCCGTCCACGGCGATGAGGAACGAGCCGAGGTCGAGGTGGTTGTGCGGCTCGTCGTTGTAGCCGCCCTTGACCGCCAGCGCCCACATGCGCCGGCCGATCCGGCGGCGCTCGACGAACCAGCCGACGTCGGCCAGGAGCGAGCGGCCCGGCTCGATCGATGCCGGGAGCAGGCGGCCCCAGTCGAGGGTGCGGGTGAGGTGGGCCCAGCGGGCGCACGCGTCGTCGGAGAAGGTCTGCGCGCGTGCGGCGGTCGGCAGCGGCACGTCGAGCCGGTCGTGGAGGCGGGCCATGAGTCCGAGCGGCAGGAGCGCGTCGGCGCCGGTGTCGCCGAAGGTCGCGAACGAGCCGGGGTAGAGCTGGGCGCGGGCGGGGAAGGCTGCGATGGCCTCGTTGCCGGCGAGGAGGTCTTCGCCGGTGGCCGAGCGCCAGGCCTCGGCGAAGTAGGTGAAGTAGCCGAAGCCGTAGACCCAGTAGTCGACGCCTTCGACGCAGCCGCCGTCGGGCCCGAAGGAGAAGAGGTAGGCCTGGAGGACCGGCAGGACGCGGGCGCGCACCACGTCGGTGTCGTAGCCGAGGGCGAGGGCGGCCATGCCGGCGGCCCCGGCGCACACGGCCGTCCAGTTGGAGATGCGCTCTTCCCAGAAGAAGGGGTAGTCGGACTCGAAGAAGGGGTCGAGCACGCGCTGGCGGATCTCGGCCTCGACCGCCTCGGCGCCTTCGAGGTCCTCGCGCAGGCGCAGGATCTCGGCGAGGGTCTGGGCGGTCTCGCACGCGAAGAGGTCGACGCAGGTGCGGGGGTCGGCACCGGTCTCCCAGTGGGCCGGCAGGGCCCAGGACCGCTCCTGGCAGACGTCCTTGACGAGAGAGGAGAGGGCCGGTCCGTCGCCGACGACGGCGAGTGCGGCGAGGTGGCGGCGGCGCGCGAAGTACTGGGCCTCGTAGGGCAGGCGGCGGCCGGTGGCGGCGTAGTCGTCGGCGAGGTCGGGGTCGAACCCGGGGACCGGGAGCGCGGCGATCTCGCGAAGCTCCTGGAGAAGGTCGCTGCGGACATCAGGCATGGCGAAGCCATTCCGGTTCGGGGAGGCGAGCGCAGCGAGCGGTTGGGCGGGGCGACGGGTGCGGGTCAGGCATGGCGCGGCCATTCGGGTTCAAGGAGGCGAGCGCAGCGAGCGGTTGGGCGGGGCGACGGGTGCGGGTCAGACATGGCGCGGCCGTTCGGGTCCGGGCAGGCGGGCGGCTCGGCGGCGCGCCTGGTTGTTGCGGGTCATCGACCGTCGCCTTTCGGGATGGGGCGGTGAGAAGGGGCGGGGGTTCCTGCCGTGGCTCAACGGTAACGCGGGCGCGCTTTCCGTCATAGACTCCCGTGTATGCGTATCGGTGAGCTGTCGGAGCGGACCGGCGTTCCGGCCGCCACCATCAAGTACTACCTGCGGGAGCATCTGCTCCAGCCGGGCGAGCACCTCGAGGGCAACACGGTCGAGTACGGACCGGCCCATGTCCACCGGCTGACTTTGATCAGGGCGCTGTCGGAGACCGCGGGGCTGTCGGTCGCGCAGATCGGCGAGGTCCTGACGGTGCTCGCGCGCCACCCGGAGTCGGCGTTCCAGGCGCTCGGCGCGGCCCTGGCCGCGACCCACCGCGACCCGAAGTTCTCGCTCGCGAGCGCGGGCACGGCCGAGGCCGCCGAGCGCACGGTGGACCAGCTGCTCGGCGAGTACGGCTGGGCCGAGGTGGCGCCGCCGAACTACCGGGACGCGCTGGTCACGGCCTTGACCGCGTTCTACCGCCTCGGGAACCCCGACCCGCAGGAGGTGCTGGGCCACTACGCGGACGCGGCGGCGGCGATCGCCTCGGCGGACATGGAGGCCATCGCGGAGGCCACGCGCGTCGAGGGCGTGGACGTCGAGCAGGCGGTGGTCGCGACGATCCTCGGCGAGACGGTGTTCGCGGCGCTGCGGCGCATCGCGCACATCGCCGCGTCGGCCAGGGCCCAGACCGAGCAGGGACCCTCGGGCACAATGGGTCCGTGAGCCGGGCCCGCCCGCGCTCGACCCGGCCGCTTCACCGGCGGCCGGCTCCCGCGACACCCGAGCGTCCCGTCCCCGCGGACGCCCCGAACCCGAACGGCCCCGCCATGCCCGATCCGCTCCGCATCGACCGCGACCCCGACCGCCCGAACCTGCTGCACCTGGTGGCGGACGAGGTCGTGCAGGCCACGGTCGACCTGGACGACCCGTCGTACCTCGACGCCGAGTACATGCAGCGGATCAGTTACCTCGTGGACGCCGCGGCCGCGCCGAAGGCGCCGCTGCGGGTGCTGCACCTGGGCGCGGGCGGCCTGGCGATGGCCCGGTACGTGGCCGCGACGCGCCCGGGCTCCTACCAGCAGGCGGTCGAGACGAACCGCGAGCTGGTGGACCTCGTCCGGGCCGAGGCGCCGCTGCCGCGCGGGGTCAAGGTGAAGATCCGCCACAGCGACGCGCGCGAGGCGATCGAGAGCGCGCCCGAGGCGAGCTACGAGCTGATCATCACCGACGTGTACGCCGAGGCCCGCGTGCCGGCGCACGTCACGAGCACCGAGTTCCTGCGGGAGGCGCACCGGGTGCTGCGCCCGGGCGGGCACTACGCGGTGAACCTGTGCGACGGGGGCCAGATGCGGTTTCTCAAGCCGGCGCTGGCGGCGATGGACGCGGTGTGGCGGCACACGGCGGTCATGGCCGAACCGGCGGTGCTGCGGGGGCGGCGGTTCGGGAACGTCGTCGCGGTCGCGGCGGACGTGGAGCTACCGGTGACGCAGCTGCGGCGCCGATGCGCCGGGGCGTCCTTCCCGTGCCGGGTGCTGGAGGGGACCGAGCTGCGCGAGTACCTCGGCGGCGCGGCGCCGGTGACGGACGCGACGGCGATCCAGTCGCCCCCGCCGCCGAGGTCGCTGCGCAGCTTCTGAGGCTCCCGACGTCCGTACCAGCGGCGCATGGGCCGTTCGGCCAATAAATCCGCGAGATAGCGGCCCTGTCTCCCGCCGTGTTCTCACTGTCCGTTACCGGGCTATGCGGCGGTTCACAGGGGGCTTGGCGATGCCGCTCACGTTCGGTAACGTCAGCGCCTGTTCCGGTCGGGTCCTCAGGGCTCCCCCAGAGACCCACCCGTCCGGACCGCCGAGCCGCGCAGCGCACGACGCCCGTTCCCTCCGGTCCAGGGTGAGACACCGCCGCGCGGGCCGGGGACCCAGCCGCGTCGTCCCCCCTCGCTGTCATTCCCGCAGCGACACGACGCACGGGGTGAATCCCGCCGCGGCACACCCGCGGCGGGTAGGGCGCACTTCCCTGCCCGAACCCGACAGCTAACCCGGTAGGCGGACGAGGAAGAAAGGCCACCTCGTGGCTCAAGCCTGCACGAATTCCGAACATCATTCCCGCGCCGGCGCCATTCTCCGCCGGGTCGCCGCCTACACGGGCGTCACCCTCGCGACAGTAGGACTCGTGACCGTCTTCGCGGGCACGCACGCCGACGCGGCCGACGACATCGACTACGACTCGGCGACCGCCACCGAGATCGACGCGCACCTCGACGAGCTCGAAGCCGAACGCGACGACGCGGCCGCCGACCTGGAGGAACTCCAGACGCAGCTCGCCGACGCGCAGGCGGTCATCGAGGCCGCCACGGCCGACTACGGCACTTCGGGGGCGCAGCTCACCGTCGTCACCGCCGCGGTCCGGTCCGCCGACGACGAACTCGGCGCCAAGGTCTCCACCCTCGTCGACTACGCGCAGCAGCAGTCGGAGAAGTACGAAGAGGCGCAAGAGGCCACGGAGGCCTCCGAGCGGCTCGAAGCGCAGATCGAGACGACCGAGAAGCGCGTCGAGGACCTCGACGCGAAGATCGACGAGGCCGAGGAGGCCTTCGACGAGGCCGCCGCGGCCGAAGCGGCTGAGGCCGCGGCAGCGGAAGCGGCCGAGGCTGAGACCGAGTCCGCAACCACTTCCGATTCGGGCTCCGATTCGAGCGGCGAGTCCTCTTCGAGCTCGGACTCGAGCTCCAGCTCGACCGCGGCCTACAGCTCCGACGCCGCCACCGCGGCGGTCCAGTTCGCCAAGAACCAGCTCGGCGAGCCGTACGTGTTCGGCGCGGCCGGCCCCGACAGCTGGGACTGCTCGGGCCTGGTCGTCGGCGCCTACAACGTCTCGGGGGTCTCGCTGACCCACTCGACGTGGGCGATCTGGGACCAGACCAGCTCGATCGGCCGCGGCGACCTCAAGCCTGGCGACCTGGTCTTCTACAACGGGCAGAACCACGTCGGGATCTACATCGGCGGCGGCGAGGTCGTCCACGCGCCCAAGCCGGGCGACGTCGTGAAGATCTCCCCGCTGGACATGGGCATGTCGATCGACGGCTACCGCCGGATCTGACCTGCCGGTTCCGGGCGGTGCGGTTCGAGGGCCGGGTGGCTTGAGGGCGGGACGGCCTGAGGACGGCACGGTTTGTAGCGGCACGGCCTGAGGGCGACATGGCCTTACGACAGCACCGTCAAGAGCTGCACGATCCGTGGCAAGGCGAGAGGGCCGGGGCGAAAGCCCCGGCCCTCTCTCTATGCGTCTTTTACCGTTCTCACGGTCCTGTCCGCGCCGATCGAATCGGCGGCACCCGTGCTTCGAGGCCGCCGCCTACGGCGCGGTCAGGCCGCCTCGGCCATGACCTGGTCGTTGGCCAGCTCCTTGAGCCGGGCCAGCGCCTGGATCTCCAGCTGGCGGATGCGTTCGCGCGACAGGTGGAACCGGTGCGCGACCTCGGTCAGCGAGTGCTCGCGGCCGTCTTCGAGCCCGTAGCGGGCCTTGACGATCCCGGCCGAGCGCTCGTCGAGGTGGTTGAGCATCATCTCGATGCGCTGACGCTCCATCCCGGCGAGGACGACGTCCTCGGGGCTGGGTTCGTCGGAGTCGGCGACGAGGTCGCCGAGGTTGGTGTCGCCGTCGTCGCCGATCGGCGTGTCCAGCGAGACGGTGTCCTGGCTCCAGCGGATGAGCTCGTTGACCCGCTCGACCGTGACGCCCAGTGCCTGGGCGACCTGGTCGGGTTCGGGGTCGCCGCCGAGCTCGCGGGTGAGCTGGCGGGTGACGTTGCGCATCCGGTTGACGTCCTCGACCAGGTGCACCGGCAGGCGCACGGTGCGCTCCTGCTGGGCGATCGCCCGGCTGATGGCCTGGCGGATCCACCACGTGGCGTAGGTCGAGAACTTGAAGCCGCGCTGGTAGTCGAATTTCTCGACGGCGCGGACCAGGCCCGTGTTGCCCTCCTGGATCAGGTCGAGCATCGGCATCCCGGAACGGACGTAGCGGCGGGCGATCGAGACGACCAGCCGCAGGTTCGCCTTGATGAACTGCTCCTTCGCCTTCGCCCCGTCTTCGACCAGTCGCTTCAGGTCTTTTTCGGTGGCGTCGCCGAAGGTCTCCTCTTCACCGAGCAGGTGCTTCGCGAACAGACCCGCTTCGACCGCCTTCGCCAAGTCGACCTCGGCGGCGGCGTCGAGCAGCGGCGTCTTCGAGATCTCATGCAGGTAAACGCCCACAAGGTCTCGTTCCTCAGCGACCTCTTCGGTGGTGAGGGTGGGTGTTGTCGTAGTCTCCACGCTCAAGGTCTCCTCCAGCTTCCTCGTCCCCCGACACCGAGTGAACGGTGTACCCGTTACAACGACCGCTTCGTTGCGTGGAATTCCGTGTCCCGGTGTTCGATGCGCCACGGTTACGAAATCGATGCGAACGGGCGTCTTCTCGGCCCTTGCATCGTTTCGGGTACCCCGTTTCGTCGGATAGGCTCGGTTCACGGCTCCTGTCCCTTAGACGGGGGCGGGGTTCGCTCATGATGCCTATGAGACGTAGATCACTTCACCTCAGCGGAGGTCCGATGATCCGGGTCCTGGTCACGGTATCGTCTCCGGCCTGCTTCATCGCAAACCTTCAATCTCTAGGGGTACACGCGTCTTACCTTGAAAAAGTTGAGAGATCATCTGTATGCGGCTCCGATCACTGCGATCCGGGCCGCAAAGGCGGCGACGCTCTGATACCCGCACCATAGCGGACTGTAGCGGTGACAAGCAACACCTTTCTCAGGCGTTGATGTCCGATTTCGAACACCTGTCGTTCCTCCTCAGTCTGCGCCTCCCCGGCCGCCCGCGCAGCGGCTTCGGCGGGGTGACTCGTAGATCACCTCATGTGCCGCTTGCGCGTAGAGTTGGCCCGGTGACAGAAGAACGCCTAGTGTGGGTCGACTGCGAGATGACCGGACTCGACCCGGACACCGAAGCCCTCATCGAGATCGCCGTGCTCGTCACCGAGCCGGACCTGACGCCGCTCGACGAGGGCATCGACATCGTGATCGCGTGCGAGGGCACGGCGCTGGACGACATGGGCGCGTTCGTCGCCGACATGCACGCCAAGTCCGGGCTCACCGACGAGGTCCGGGCCTCGCGGATCTCCTTGGCCGAGGCCGAGGACACGGTGCTGGAGTACATCAAGCAGTACGTGCCCGAGGCGCGCACGGCCCCGCTGTGCGGCAACTCGATCGCCACGGACCGGACCTTCATCGCCAAGTACATGCCGCGCCTGGACGACCACCTGCACTACCGGATGATCGACGTGTCCTCCATCAAGGAGCTCAGCCGGCGCTGGTACCCGCGGGTCTACTACAACCAGCCGCCCAAGGGCCTCGCCCACCGCGCTCTCGCCGACATCAAGGAGAGCGTGAACGAGCTGGAGTACTACCGGCGCACCGTGTTCGTGCCGCTGCCGGGGCCCTCCAGCGATGAGGCGAAGGCCGCGGCCGCGAGTCTGACGGCGCCGGAGGTCCGGACGGAAGCCGGGCCGGCCGGGGTCTGAGACGGCCGACACCGAACCCCGTTGACGCGAACGCGGGGTTCACGGCTATGATTGTCCCCGGTCCCAGGGTTCTCCCCTGGCCGACCGTACTTGGTGGTCGTAGCTCAGCTGGTAGAGCACCTGGTTGTGGTCCAGGAGGTCGCGGGTTCAAGCCCCGTCGGTCACCCCAATGCGAAAGGCCCTGCGGCAGCGCCGCGGGGCCTTTCGCTCGTGAAGCTTCGGTGCTTGTGGAGGGTCAGCTCAGGCGCTTGCGGCGCAGGCGCTCCTGGCGGCGGCGCTCCTCGGCCGGGCGGATGATCCCGCGCTCGGCGAACGTCAGCGAGGTCGCGACCACGATCAGGGGCACGATGACCCACGCGGGCCAGAAGTAGACCGCGCCGATGGTGAACAGCAGGACCAGCCACACGCCGAGGTTGATGCCGATCGGGATCGAGATCCCGAACCACAACCACTTGATCCAGTCGGGCGAGCCCGGCGGCTCGGGCTCCTGCGCCTCCAGGACCTTCTGGTAGGCCGGCAGGTCCGACAGGACCACCTCGGCCTCGCCGACGGTCTTGGCGGCCAGCAGGACGTCGACGCGCTTCTCGTACTCGTCGAGCTCGATGTAGCCCTGGTCGACCGCCGCGCGCAGGATCTCGGTCAGGGCGGTGCGCTCGGGGTTGCCGATTCGCGTCTCGCGGTCGCCGTACCGTTCGAGGGAGGACATTCAGAGGGCTCCTTGCAATGGGGACACGGTGAGGGTGGGTCAGTGCCAGCGGCCGCGGTTCATCAGCTGGACGAAGCTGGCGATGGAGAGCCCGAGGATCGGCCAGATCGGCCAGTAGTTGTCGAACTGACCCGAGGAGATCGAACTGGCGAGCCAGATCAGGGTGCAGATGCCGCCGACGAGGACCAGCGCCCGCAGTGCGGGGGTCTCGTGGATCCAGCTCAGGCTGCGGGCGTGCCCGTCGGAGTCCGCGACGGGACCGCAGGTCTCGGCCTGCTCGGCGGGCTGGGGTCGGGCGACCTCGCCGACCTTCGGACGCCCACCGGGCAGGTCGTCGAAGATGAGGTCGAGTTCGGCGTTGGTCTTCGCCTCGTAGGCGGCCCTGGTCCGGTCGTCGAACTCGGCGAGGTCGATGCGCCCTTCGTCGAGGGCGGCCTGGAGCTGCGCGATCGCCTCGTCGCGGTCCGCGTTCGAGATTCGCAGTCTGCCGTGTTCGTCGGTCACGACCACCATTATGGCACTCGGGGCCTATGCGGTGCGAGCCACGCTCGCGGCCGCCTCGCCCAACTGTTCGACGCCGCCGTCGGGCGCCGTCAGCACCCACACGCCGTCCTCGCAGAGCGCGATGGTGTGCTCGGTGTGGGCCGCGACCGAGCCGTCGTCGGTGACGATCGTCCAGCCGTCGGCCAGCTCCGCGGTGTCCTCGGAGCCGAGGGTGATCATCGGCTCGATCGCCAGGGCCATGCCCGTGCGCAGCTTGGGGCCCTCGCTCGGGCGCCCGTAGTTGAGGATGTGGGGGTCCTGGTGCATCTCGGTGCCGATGCCGTGCCCGCCGAAGCCCGAGACGATCCCGTACTCGCCCGAGTCCTCCACCGAGTGCTCGATCGCGTGGGAGATCCCGCCCAGGCGCTTGGCGGTCGCCGCGGCCCGGATCCCGGCCCACATCGAGGCCTCGCAGGCCTCGCGCAGGGCCGTCAGCTCGGGGGCGACCGCGCCGATCTCGATCGTGATGGCCGCGTCCCCGTGCCAGCCGTCGACGATCGCGCCGACGTCGACCGACAGGAGGTCGCCCTCCTTCAGGACCGCGTCCGGGGACGGGATGGCGTGGACGACCTGCTCGTTCACCGAGGCGCAGATCGAGGCGGGGTAGGGGCCGAAACCGATGTCGTAGCCCTTGAAGGAGGGGACCGCGCCGGAGGAGCGGATGACCGCCTCGGCGATGCGGTCGAGTTCCGCCGTCGACGTGCCCGGCCCCGCGGACTCGCGCATGGCCTGGTGGACCTCGGCCACGACCAGGCCCGCGGCGCGCATCTTCAGGATCTGCTCGGGGGTCTTGTACTGGATGCGGCGGCGACGGCGGAACACGGTGGACCTAGGCCGAGGCGCCGATGGCGGACAGGGCGCGCTCGGTCACCTCGGCGACCTCGCCGATCGCGTCGATCCGGACGAGCTTCCCCTGGGCCTCGTAGTGGCCGATGAGCGGGGCGGTCTGCTCGGCGTAGACCTTGAGGCGGTTCTTGATCGTCTCGGCGCGGTCGTCCGAGCGCTGGTACAGGTCCTCGGAGTCGGGGTCGGCGGGCGGGTCGAACTCCAGGTGGTAGACCTTGCCGGTGGACTTGGAGACGCGCCGGCCCGAGAGGCGGCGGACCACCTCGTCGTCGCTGGCGGTCAGCTCCAGGGCCAGGTCGAGGGAGGTCCCGGCGGCTTCGAGCACCCGGTCGAGGACCTTGGCCTGCTCGGTGTTGCGGGGGTAGCCGTCGAGCAGGAAGCCGTCCTTGGCGTCGGCCTGGGCGAGGCGGTCGGCCACCATGTCGTTGGTGACCTCGTCGGGGACCAGGTCACCGGCGTCCATGTAGCGCTTGGCCTTCAGGCCCAGAGGGGTGCCGCCCGAAACGTTGGCGCGGAAGATGTCACCGGTGGAGATCTTGGGGACGCCGAGGCGCTCGGCGATGATCTCCGCCTGGGTGCCTTTGCCGGCCCCGGGCGGGCCTACGAGTACCAGTCGCAAAAGTATTCCTCCCGTGTCGTCACACCGTCGTTCGGCGACGCCGTCGTGTGGTGGCACTGTCTTGTACGGAACGTGCCGATGCACGGCCCCGCGAGGCGTCCGGAGACGCTCGCGGGCCGTGCAGTGGCGCCGCTCTATCCGAAGGCGACCTGCGTCAGCGAAGGAAGCCCTCGTAGTGGCGCTGCATCAGCTGGGACTCGATCTGCTTGACCGACTCCAGGCCGACGCCCACCATGATCAGCACCGAGGTGCCGCCGAACGCGAACTGCGCGAACAGCTGCTGGTTGCCGAACGCGATGATGGCCAGGTTCGGAAGAATAGCGATCGTCGCGAGGTAGAGCGAGCCCGGGAAGGTCAAGCGTGACAGGACTCGCTGCAAGTACGTCGCGGTCGGGTTGCCGGGGCGCACGCCCGGGATGAACCCGCCGGCCTTCTTCATGTTCTCCGCGACGTCGTCGACCTTGAAGGTGATCGACACGTAGAAGTAGGTGAAGAAGATGATCAGGAGCGCGTACAGGGAGATGTAGACCCACGAGCCCTGGTTGAGCAGGTAGCGGTCGATGTACTGGACCCACTGCGAGTCGCTGTTCTGGTTGAGCTGGCGGAACAGCGTCGGGATGTACAGCAGCGAGGAGCCGAAGATGACGGGCACGACGCCGGCCTGGTTGACCTTGATCGGGATGTAGGTCGAGGTCCCGCCGTACATCCGGCGGCCCACCATCTTCTTGGCGTACTGCACCGGGATGCGCCGCTGCGACTGCTCGATGAAGACGACCGCCACCATGATGGCGATGCAGAGCGCGAGGATCACGGTGAACATGAACCAGCCCTCGGACTTCTGGAGGGACCAGAACTGGCTGGGCATCTGCGCCGCGATCGAGGCGAAGATCAGCAGGCTCATGCCGTTGCCGACGCCGCGCTCGGTGATCTGCTCGCCGAACCACATGATCATGGCGCTGCCGGCGACCATGACGGCCACGACGACGACGACCGACATCCAGTAGGGGACGTTGGCCTCGGTGCTCGACAGGTCCGGCAGGATCGGGCTGGGGCACTCGGCGTTGAACAGGATGCCCGAGCGGGCCAGCGCGATGTAGCCGGAGGCCTGGAGCAGCGCGAGGCCGAGCGTCAGGTACCGGGTGTACTGGGTGATCTTGACCTGGCCGGGCTGGCCCTCCTTGCGGAGCTGCTCGAGCCTGGGGATCACGACCGTCAACAGCTGCATGATGATCGACGCGGTGATGTACGGCATGACGCCGAGCGCGAAGACCGAGAGCTGTAGGAGCGCTCCACCGGTGAACAGGTTCAGGAGTCCGAACACGCCCGTCTCATCGGTCGGCTGGAGGTCGAGGCAGTTCTGGACTGCCTGGTAGTCCACGCCAGGGCTCGGCATCTGCGCACCGAGACGATACAGGCCGATGATCATCAAGGTGAACAGGATCTTCTTGCGCAGATCGGGGGTCCGAAACGCGCTGATGAAGGCGGAGAGCAATGCGGTTCCTCCTGAACAAGACCCCCTGGCGGGGCCCATGAACGATGCCGGGCACCGTCCGCTGTTACCAGTGGGCGTGTGAAGTTCGTAGCGAGGGGCTCACGCGCCCGAGGAAGACGGTGGTGTTCCTCGCCATGGGAGCCTAGCAGGCGCATTCAGGCGCAGATATTCGGCATTCACCATGACGAAACGGGCCGGAGTTCCCTCCGACCCGTTTCACCGATCATCTGTTCGGCCCGCTCGGCCGCTCACCCAGGGAGAGCTGCGCCGAGGGCGCCCGCGCGACTACTCGCCCAGGGCCTCGCCGGTCTTCTTGTCCACGACCGTGGTCGTGCCGCCGGCGGCGGTGACCTTGGTGGTGGCCGAAGCCGAGAAGGCGTGCGCCTTCAGGTCGAACTTGACGCCTTCGAGCTCGCCGGAGCCGAGGACCTTGATGAGCTCCTTCTTGTTGAGGACGCCCACCTCGATCAGCTGCTCGGGGCCGACCGCGCCGCCGTCGGGGAAGAGCTCCACGAGACGGTCGAGGTTGACGACCTGGTAGACGAGCTTGTTGTGCGGCTTGAAGCCCTTGAGCTTCGGGACGCGGATCTGGAGGGGCATCTGCCCGCCCTCGAACCCGGCCTTGACCGTCTTGCGGGCCTTGGTGCCCTTGGTACCGCGCCCGGCGGTCTTGCCCTTGGAGCCCTCACCGCGACCCACGCGGGTCTTGGCCTTCTTGGCGCCGGGGGCGGGCTGCAGGTCATGAATGCGAATCGCCATGACTATTCGACCTCCTCGACTTCGACCAGGTGACGGACGCGGTGGACCATGCCGCGGTACTGCGGGAGGTCCTCCTTGTAGACCGTCTGCCCGATCTTGCGCAGGCCGAGGGTCTGGATGGTCGCCCGGGCCTTCGGCTTCTCGCCGATGGTGGACTTGAACTGCGTGATCTTCAAACGCGCCATGTCGATCCCCTACGCCTTCGCGGCCTGGGCGGCCTCGGCGCGGGCGCGCAGCAGACCCTGGGGAGCGATGTCCTCCAGCGCCATGCCGCGGCGGGCCGCGACGGACTCCGGGCTTTCGAGCATCTTGAGCGCGGCGACCGTCGCGTGGACGATGTTGATCGCGTTCGAGGAGCCCAGGGACTTGGACAGGACGTCGTGGACGCCGGCGCATTCGAGCACGGCGCGCACGGGACCGCCGGCGATGACACCGGTACCCGCGGAGGCGGGCTTCAGGAGCACCTTGCCGGCCGCGTCCTCGCCGAAGACCTCGTGCGGGATGGTCCCGCCGATGCGGGGGACCTTGAAGAAGTTCTTCTTGGCCTCTTCGACGCCCTTGGCGATCGCCGCGGGCACTTCCTTGGCCTTGCCGTAGCCGACACCGACGTTGCCGTCGCCGTCGCCGACCACCACGAGGGCGGTGAAGGCGAAGCGCCGGCCGCCCTTGACGACCTTGGCGACGCGGTTGATGGTGACGACGCGCTCGACGTGCGGGGACTTCTCGGCGCGGTCGCGTCCGCGACCGCCGTCCCGGCCCCCGCGGCCACCGCGACCGCCGCGGCGGTCGCCGCCGCCGCCGTCCCGGCCGCCGGCCGCTTGCTGTTGATCAGCCACGAGACTGATTCCTTTCGTTCGCTCAACGCCAGCCCTGAACTGGACTGACTCGCATTGGTTGTCCGGATTCACGATCCGGAGAAAGCCGCGCCGAAGCGCAACCTCTCGATTATGCCTGGTCAGGGGTATTCCGCCGAACGGCGGGGTCGGGATGAGGCAGGCGACACAAGGCGGGGCGGCGCTATTTGATGGCGCCGGCGGTCAGGCCCGCCTGGATCTGGCGCTGGAAGAGCACGTAGGCGATGAAGATCGGGATCATCGCCAGGACGGTGCCGGCGAAGAGGGCGCCGGAGTCGCCTTCGTAGCCCTGGCGCAGCGCGAGGTTCGCCAGGCCCTGGGAGATCACCGCGTCCTCGGGGTTGCGGCTGAGCAGCACCAGCGGCAGCAGGAACTGGTTCCACTGGCCGATGATGTTGAAGATGGTGATGGCGATGAGGCCGGGTTTCGCCATGGGGAGCATGACCTGGAAGAACAGCCGGTAGTGGCCGGCGCCGTCCACGGTCGCGGCCTCGGCCACGCCGGTGGGGAGGGTGCGGAAGAACGCGGTCAGGAAGAACACCGTGAACGGCAGCGAGTAGGCGATGTAGACGAGGACGAGCCCGGGGTAGGTGTTGAGCAGGCCCACGTTCTGGAGGGTCTTGAACAGCGGGAACAGGGCGAGGAACACCGGGAACATCATCCCGCCGGCGAAGGCGAAGTACAGCAGCCGGTTCCCGGGGAACTCGTAGCGGGCCAGCACGTAGGCGGCCATGGCGCCCAGGAGCATCGTCCCAGTGACGCTGAAGGCCATGACCTGGACGGTGTTGAGGAAGTAGCCGCCGATGTGGCCGTTGGTCCAGGCGTTGGCGTAGTTCTCGAAGTGCATGGCCGCGGGCAGGCCGAGCGGGTCGGAGGCGATCTCGCGGGAGGTCTTGAAGGAGGTCACCACGACCCACACGACCGGCACGATGACCATGAGGGCCCACAGCCACAGGAAGCCCTGCGAGAAGAGGTTGAGGACGGCGCCTTCGCTGCGGGGCTCGCGCCCGTTCGATCGGGCCGCGGTCTGCTCGGCGGTGTCGGTTGCCATGTCGCTCCTCAGAACTCGATGCGCTCGCGGGGGCCGAACCGCAGCGAGACGACCGCCAGGGTCAGGGCGGCGAAGAACAGGACCACGCCGAGCGCCGATGCGAAGGCCTGCTCGCCGTGGTTGAACGCGTACTTCCAGATGACGCCGCCGACCACTTCGCTGGCGGTGTCGGGGCCGCCGCGCTCGGGCGTCATCATGTAGACGAGCACGAACACGTCGAGGGCGATGATGGACAGGTAGATCCACGCGGTCTGGACCGAGTCCCACAGCAGCGGCAGGGTGATCTTGAAGAACATCTGGAAGCGCCCGGCGCCGTCGATGATCCCCGCCTCGTAGAGGTCGCGCGGGATCGAGGCCATCGCCGAGGAGAAGAACACCAGGTAGAACCCGACCGCGCTCCACACCAGGACGGCGATGACCGCCGCGAGCACGAAGCGCTTGTCGGCCAGGAACCCGTTGACGGGCGCGGGCAGCCCGACCGCGGTGAGCGCCCCGGTGATGAGCCCGCCGAAGTTCTCGGGCGCGTACACCTGCTTCCACAGGATGCCGATGATCGCGACCGACAGGACCTGCGGGAAGAAGTAGACGATCTTGTGGAAGCGCGCGCCGCGCACGCCCTCGATGCGGCCCTGGCGCCCGCGCCCGCCGAGGTTGAGCATGAACGCGAAGAACAGGCCCAGGCTGATGGTGACCACCGGGAGCACCACGAGGATGATCCCGGTGTGCCGCAGGGCCGGCAGCACGAGCCGCTCGTCCTTGAACAGGTTGACGTAGTTGTCGAGGCCGATGTAGTTGAACGTGTTGCTCGACCCCGACCAGTCGGTCAGCGAGATCTGGAAGGCCTGGGCGAACGGCAGGATCACCAGCCAGGCGTAGAGCCCCACCGGCAGCGCCAGGAAACTCAGGATGAACGGATACCTGCCGTGTCTCACGACCCGGGCCCTCCTCTCTCGATCGGTGCTCAGTCCTCGTGGGTGAACTTCTCGATGGAGTCGTCGGCCGCGGTCTCGTCGGCGGACTTCTGCATCCGCTCGATGAACTCGTCGGGGGTCGACTCGCCGGCCATGAGCGAACCGAGCGCGGGCCTGACCTCCTCGTTCATCTTCGTGTACCAGAAGCGGAACCGCGGCTGGAAGAGGTCGTCGGGATTGGACACCAGCTGGTCGGTGATCTGCGCCGCCGGGTTGTCGAGGTCGACGCCCTTGACGACGGTGGCCGCCTGCACGGTGTCGCCGAAGATCTGCGCGCCCTCCTGGGAGAGCATGATGCGCAGGTACTCGTAGGCCCCGGCGAGGTTCGCCGCGTTCTTGGGGACCACGAACGGCTCCTCGCCGCCGGCGCTGATGAGGCCGGGCTGGACCGAGCCTTCGAGGTAGGGCACGCCCAGCGGCGCGTACTCGAAGTCCTCGGGCGCGATGGCCTTCTGCTCGTTGGGGAGCCAGGAGCCGCACGGCAGGAACGCCGCCTGGCGCTCGTTGAGGGCCGTCTGCGACTGGATGTGGTCGATGCCCGGCGTGCCGTCGAGGATGTACCCGGCGGTGTAGAGCCCGTGCATGGCCTCGGCGGCCTTGACGACCGACTCGTGGCGCCACGCGTCGGGCTCGAGGTGGTCGATGGCCTTGACGACGTCCACGCCGCCGTGGCGGCCGGCGAGGATGAGGAACATGTCGTAGAGGTAGACCGGGTGCTGCCCGGCGTACGTCCACGGGGCGATGCCCTCGGCCTGGATCTGGGGGCACAGGTCGAGCATCTCGTCCCAGGTCTCCGGCGGCGTCCAGCCCTTGTCGCGGAACAGCTTCGCGTCGTACCAGATCGTCCACGCCGAGAACACGTAGTTCAGGGCGTAGACCTCGCCGTTGAAGGTGCCCATCTGGAGCACCCCGTCGCGCAGGGTCTCGCGGACGGTCACGTTCGGGTCGTCGTAGGAGGGCGCGTCGAGCAGCGGCGTCAGCTCGGCGAGCTCGCCGTCGCTCACCAGCGAGTCCATCGGGATCTGCTGGGCGCCGGAGTTGTCGAGCACGTCGCAGGGCTCGCCCTGGGCGAAGCGCGGCTGCTGGGTCTCGGCGATCGCCTGCGTCGCCAGGTGCCCGATCTCGGCGTCGGGGAAGGCGCGGTTGTAGATGGCCTGGTGGGCCACGGCGTACTCCTCGCCGAAGCCGCCGTCGAAGATGACGACGTCCAAGGGGGCGGCCGGGTCGACGCCGAACGGGTTCTCCGCGTCCTCGCCTACGGTCACCTCCTCGGCGTCGTCGTCGCCCCCGCTGGTCGCGCACGCGCCCAGGGACGTCGCCGCGAGCCCGGCGGCGGTGGCGCCGAACAGGTTGCGTCGGGTGAAGATCGGATGCCGGTCTGCCATTGGGTACCTCATGGGTCGCTCCTTCAAGGGGTATCGGTTCGATGCGGGCCAGGGCGGGCCGGGGCGAGGGTCAGCTCGCTCCGTCCCTCGGTTCGGGGGTCGGCCGGTGGCCGACCACCGCTCGGGCCCTGGATTCCAGGGCCTCCAGGGCTTCGGGAAAGCGCCGCTGCGCGACGGCGATGTGGACGAGGTCGGCCACCAGCAGCGCCGAGTGGCGGGAGGCGAGGAGGTCGGCGCGGTGGCTGGTGCGCCTCGCGGAGGAGACCAGGCAGACGTCGGCGACCTCGGCGAGCGCGGCCTCGGGGCTCGCGGTGATCGCCGCGGTCAGGGCGCCGCGGGTGCCGGCCTCGGAGAGCATCTCGATGGTCTCGGCCGTGGTGCCCGAGTGCGAGACGGCGATGGCCACGTCGCCCTCGCCGAGCAGGGCGGCGCTGGCGAGGGCGTCGTGGACCTCGGTCCAGACCCAGGCGGCGACGCCGGTGCGGTAGAAGCCCATCTGGAGTTCGCGGGCGACGGTGGCACTGGAGCCGACGCCGTAGACGTCGACGCGGCGGGCGGCCGAGACGGCAGCGGCCACGCGTTCGACGGCGGCGAGGTCGAGGGTGTCGACGGTGCCGCGCAGCATCGCGGCGTCGATGGTGATCAGTTGCTTGAGGACTTGGTCGAGGGGGTCGGAGGGGGCGATCTCCTGGCCGATGTTGACGTCCCAGCCGGTCTCGTGCCGTGCGGAGGCGCGCCCGGTTTCGGTCGCGATCGCGACGCGTAGGGCCGCGTAACCGTCGTATCCGAGGTGACGGCAGAATCGGGTGATGGTTCCCGGCGACGTACCGGAGAGCTCGGCGAGGTCCATGATGGTGGCCCTCGCGGCGGCTTCGGGGTCGAGCAGCACTTGCTCGGCCACTTTGGACATGGCATCTGACAGTTCGCTCGCGCCGAGGCGGATCCGTTCGAGGACCCCTGCCTCCGCGGGGGCGATGGGCGCATCGGTCCTGGTTTGGTCCATTGGCGTCCCCTTCGGGAGGTGGATGCAAGAAAAACTATTACCTATGCCACACTCATGTCAAGTTCGTGAGAATTATTTTTACTGGTTTGCACCTCAAGCGGATACTGCTGGTAACGCAAGAAGCGGGGAACCCCATGAACGCAAGACTCGCCGTCGGCCTCGACGCCGGCGGGACCAGCAGCCGTGCCGTCCTCATCGACGAGTCGGGCTCCGTGCTGGGCACCGGCGCCTCCGGGCCGGCCAATCCGGTCGGCGGGGACCGGGAGACGGCCCTGTCGAACATGGCCCTGTCGTTCCAGCGGGCGCTGGGCGGCATCGAGCCGTCCGAGGTCGGCTCGGTCTGCGTCGGCACCGCGGGGGCGCTCTCGCTCACCGAGGAGGTGCGCGAGCTCTCGGCGGACCTGAAGCGGCGCTTCGCGGTCGGCTGCGAGGTCGAAGTGGTCTCGGACGCGGTCATCGCGTTCGCGGCCGGGTCGTCGGCGACCGACGGGACGGTGGTCGTCTCGGGCACCGGCGCGGTGGCGTTCGCGATCCGCGACCGCTCCCCGGCGTTGCGCTCGGACGGTTACGGCTGGCTGTTCGGCGACGCGGGCTCGGGCTTCTGGCTCGGGCGCGAGGCGGTGCGGGCGGCGCTGCGGCACATCGACGGGAACGGCCCGGGAGGGCGTCTCGTGGAGGCGATCATCGCCGCGATCTCACCCGATCACCGCAGGTCGGGGGCGCTGGTGGCGAAGTGCATGGCGGATCCGCCGGTGCGGTTGTCGCGCTTCGCGGCGCTGGTGTGCGAAGCGGCGGACGGCGGCGACGCGGTGGCCGAGGGCATCGTGGCGAGGGCCGTGGGGCACCTGGCCGAGTCGGTGTCGCACGTGGTGGACCGGGAGCTGCCGATCGTGATGGCCGGGAGCCTCCTGACGCGGCCGACGCCGATAGCGGCGCTGCTCCAGGAGCGGTTCCGGCTGGTGTACCCGAAGGCGGGCATCAGCAAGGCGACCGACCCGGCCATAGGCGCGGCGTGGATGGCCGCGAGCGTCTTCGTGACCGACCCGGCGGCGAGGGCGAGGCTCCACCGCCAACTCGCCTGGCGCTGAAGCCGCGAACCCTCAAAACTCGAAACTCGCCCCCGATAGCTAACTCGATACTCACCCCGAAACTCACCCATCACCTCGTTCAACGCCCCCGATCGACCACCGAGTGCCACACCCACCAGGCACCGTCGATCCGGGGGCGATTCTTATGCCAGCACTGCCGATCGGTACGGCGGCTCGTCGCCGAAATGGTGCCCATAAAGGCGCGCTCCGCCGCGTGGGCTCAACGGCTTGTCGTACCCCTCGGGCACAGTTGAGTCGGGGGCGACTGAGCACCGATGCCTCCCATCGGCGTGCCCACTCGCTAACGAAGCGGCACCCCAGTAGCGCCGCTTCGCCGCGCCGCCTCAGCGACTTGTCGTACCCCTCAGGCACTGTTGAATCGGGGGCGACTCCACACCGAAGCTTCCCATCGGCGTGCCCGCATTCGCTTCAGCCCACTCCCCCGGCCAGCGCGCCCGACAGGCGGCCTTCGGCTTGTTCCAGCCGCTCGTCGGCCTCGGCCGCCGGCACGCCGAGTTCGAGCATGACCACCGCGGTCTTCACCCGATTCCCCGCCGCAACCAGCGCCTTCTCTGCGGCCTCCGCCTCGGCGCCGGTGATCTCGCGGATCATCCGCACCGCCCGCGCCGCGAGCTTCGAGTTCCCGACCCGCATGTCCACCATGTAGTTCCCGTACACCTTCCCCAGGCGCACCATGCTGATCGTCGAGATCATGTTGAGCACGAACTTCTGTGCCGTCCCGGACTTGAGCCGGGTCGACCCGGCCACGACCTCCGGCCCGACCGCCACCTCGATCGCGAACTCGGCCGCCTCCGACAGCGCCGCCCCCGCGTTGCACGACAGCCCCACCGTCAGCGCCCCGCGCCGCCGGGCCTCGCGGACCGCGGCGATCACGAACGGCGTGCGGCCGCTCGCGGCCAGGCCCACCACCGCGTCGGCCGGGCCGATCGCCTCGGCCGCCATCGCCGCCGCCCCCGCGTCGGCGTCGTCCTCGGTGCCTTCGACGGCGCCCCCTTCGGCGGCCTTCCCGCCGGCGAGGATCGCCTTCACCAGTTCGGGGTCGGTCGAGAACGTCGGCGGGCACTCGGCGGCGTCCATCACCGCCATCCGCCCGGCCGTCCCCGCACCGACGTAGCGCAGCCGCCCGCCCTTCGCGAGGCGGTCGGCCACCGCGTCGATCGCGGCGGCGACGTCGGGGAGCACCGCTGCGACCGCGGCCGGTACGCTCGCGTCGGCCTCGTTCATCGTGCGGGCCAGATCCAGGGTCGAGAGGCCCTCGATCCCCGCGTAGCGCGGATCGGCCTGTTCGGTTGCCAGCATTGCCAGTTGGGCGTGCGCCCGCAGGCGCTCGGTCGACTCACTCACAGTTGCGAGCCTAGCGCAGTGGAGTAAAATTTCAGTCGACTCGTCTCATCTGAAGAAACGCGCCGAACCATCGCGGGACGCTCCTGGGTGTACCGTGACGGCATGTCTGCCAGCCGCACCGACGTGCCCAACCTCCTGGTGCTCATCAAATCGGTCCTGCCCTCGCTGTCGAAGGCCGAGACCAAGGTCGCACAGGAGATCATCCGCGAGCCCGAGGCCGCCTCGACGCGTACCATCACCGAACTCGCCCGCGCCGCGGGCACCTCCGAGGCGACCGTCGTGCGCTTCTGCCGCTCGCTCGGCCTCACCGGCCACCGGGAGCTGCGGATGCGGGCCGCGCAGGCGGTCATCGGCACCGGCGAGGGCCCCGACCGCGAGATCGCCGGCGGCGACATCCCCACGGGCGCCGACATGTCCCGCATCATCGCGACCGTCAGCTACGCCGACATCGGCGCGATCACCGACACCGCCGACGCCCTCGACACCGCCGCTTGCGAAGCGGCCGTCGCCGCGCTCGCCGCCGCGGGCCGGATCGACGCGTTCGGCGTCGAAGCCTCCGGGATCGTCGCCACCGACCTGGTCAAGAAGCTGCACCGGATCGGCCACGTGGCCTTCGCCTGGCCCGACGTGCACGCCGCGCTCGTGGCGACCGGGCTCGCCGGGCCCAAAGACGTGGCCGTGGCGATCTCGCACTCGGGGGCGACCACCGAGACCGTGGAGTTCCTCGAATCGGCCCGGGCGCGGGAGGCGACGACGATCGCGATCACCAACCACGCCAGGTCGCCGCTGGCGAAGACGGCCGACCTGGTCCTGACGACCGCCGCGCGGGAAACGACCTTCCGCTCGGGGGCCACCGTCAGCCGCATCGCGCAGCTCATGGTCGTGGACTGCCTGTTCGTCGGCGTCGCGGCGAAGCAGCGGCGCCGGTCGGCGAAGGCGCTGGCGGCCACTGCCGCTGCGGTCTCGGGCCGCCAGCGCGCGTGATTACAGGCCGCGGGCCGTCTCGACCTCGTCGCGCAGTTGCGGGAGTCGGTCGTGGAAGATCCCGGGGCACAGGGTCGAACCGAAGTCCATGTGACCGTAGATCTCGCTGGACGGAATCGCGTACTGCTCGCATGTGAAGGCGCACAGCGTGACCAGTGTTTCCCACTGCGCGGCGGGCGGTACGGCGCCGTCGTGGTAGGAGCCCTCGTTCGCGATGCCGATCGCCTGGGTGTTCTGGCCCGAGGTGTGGGCGCCCTGGATGAAGCTCGCGCCCGCCAGGAGCGCCGGGAGGCTCCCGGTGGTGCCCTCGGTGAGCCAGCCGCCGCGGCTGACGACGAAGTTGTAGCCCGAGTCGCGCCAGCCGTTGCCGTCCATGTGGAGGTCCTGGACCCACTTGGCGTGGGCGTGGGCCTGCGCGCGCGAGAAGTCGGCGGTGTTGGCGGAGACGGTGTGGTGCACGATGAGCTTGTTGGGGCTGCCGGCGATGACGGGGTTGGTGCCGTTCGGCGGCCTGGCGCCCCATGCGGCGGTCGAGTCGATGTCGGGTTCGACGGCTTGGGCGTTCGCGGCGGGGGCGGTGAGGGCCCCCAGGCCCGCGGCGCCGAGGAGCCCGGCCGCGCCGAAGAGCGTCCTGCGGCGGATGCGGTGGTGGTCATTGTCCATTGGTCCTGCCTCCAGACTGCGGGTTCCCGACGGCGAGCCCCGGGGGCGTCGGCCCCCGGAGCCCGCGCGGTCAGGTGTTGTTCGCGAGCGCCAGGAGGCGGTCGCGGGCACCGTTGAAGTAGTTCCGGTCGACGGCCCCTGAGATGCCGGGGACCGAGCCCGAATCGGTGTACTGCCAGCAGGTCCAGGTGGTGCTGCTCCAGCCGGCGGGGAGGTTGGGCGAGGAGACGCCCCAGTGCGCGACCCACAGGGGGCTCTGGGTGGCCATGCCCGTCCACGAGCCGGTGCAGGAGTTCCACCAAGAAGCGGTCGTGTAGATGACCGGGTCGCGGCCCGTCCTGGACTTGTAGGTGTTGTGGAAGTCCTGGATCCAGTTGCGCATCTGGGTGGTCGAGAGGCCGTAGCAGGCCGCGCCCGAGGGCGGGGCCTCGATGTCGAGGGCGCCCGGCAGGGTGAGGTTGTCGGCCGACCAGGCGCCGCCGTTGCTGGCGAAGTAGTTCGCCTGCACCGCGCCGCTGGAGGCGTTGGGCCGGGCGAAGTGGTACGCCCCGCGGATCACGCCGGCGGCGTGGGCGGCCGGATAGTTGGTGTTGAACTGGGGGTCCTTGTAGCTGGTGCCCTCAGTGGCCTTGATGTAGGCGAACTGGATGCCGGCGTTCCTGACGCTGGTCCAGTTGATGCTGCCCTGGTAGTGCGAGACGTCGATGCCCGCGAGGCCCTGCGCCTGCGCGGGGCTCGCGACGGCGAGTCCCGCGGCGGTCATGATCGTGGTGAGGAAGAGGACGACCGCGGCGCGCAAGCCGTGGCGTCGGGGGTTGCGGGGTCGTTTTCGATGGGTGGGGGGAAGGTTCATACGAGACTCCCTGCTTGTCAGGAGATCTGCCATTTGGGGGGAGGTGCCTGGTATGGCACCCGAGACCCAGTATGGAGACAAACTCCAGAGAGAGTCAAGCCTGTGAAAATAACTTTCCGTTAGCGGTGGGTGAACGGCCGTGCACGGATCGGGGCGGTCGGCGCCGTTTCCGCAGGTGGGCTAGGCGTAGTTCAGGCCGTGGCCGAGGGCGTATTCGGTCGCGCCGGAGGCGTCCGGCACGTCGACGGGCAGCGCGCCGCTGGGATCGAGCTCGCCGGTGATGGCTTTCGCCAGCGCCGCAAGGGAGGCCGCGGAGTAGGAGTACGTCGCGAGGCTGGCGTTGACGGCGCCGAGGTGGGCGGCGTCGTAGGGCGTGCCGACCGCGGCGGCGACCACCGGGACGCCGGTCTCCAGCAGGGCTTCGGCGAGGTCCGCTTGCGCCGCACCGGCTTTGACGCCGTTGGTCACGAGGACGACCAGGTCGCGGTCCTCGGCGGCGGCGACGGCTCCGGCGATCGCCCGCTCGTCCGGCTCGAGGCCAGTCACCAGTGCTTCGGATCGGATGCCGAGGTCGCCGAGGGCGGCGGCGAGGGTCGCCGTGGTGGTCTCGCCCCAGCCGGTCACGAGGGCGGTGCCGCTGTCGACCGGCAGCGTGCCGTCGTTGGCGAGCAGGGTGATCGAGCGTTCGGCGATCGCGGCGGCGAGGTCGCGGTGCGCGTCGGTGCCGACCGCGTCCGCCGTCTTCGACGCGTCGGTCGCCGGTTCCGCGGCGATGCCGCGGGCGTACTTGAGGTCCAACAGGCGGCGCACCGATTCGTCGATCCGGTCCTCGGTCAGCTCGCCGGAGGCGACCGCGTCGAGCACCGCCTGGTACGCGAGCGGGAAGTCCGGCGGCATGAGCAGCAGGTCGACGCCGGCGAGGAGCGCCATGACCGGAACGCGGTCGTCGCCGTACTCGGTGCGGACGCCTTGCATCTCAAGGGAGTCGGTGACGATGACGCCCGTGAAGCCGAGCCGTTCGCGCAGGAGGCCGGTGAGGATCGGCTCGGACAGGGTCGCCGGGAGCAGCGACTCGTCGAGCGCAGGGAACTGCAAGTGCGCGGTCATCACCATGTCCGCGCCGGCCTCGATCGCGGCGCGGAACGGCGGGGCGTCGATCCGCTCCCACTCCTCGGCGTCGTGCGTGATGACCGGCAGGTCCGCGTGGCTGTCGGTCCCGGTGTCGCCGTGGCCCGGGAAGTGCTTGGCGGACACCGCCACTCCCCCGGCCTGGTAGCCGAGGACCTGCGAGGCGGCGAAATCGGCCACCCGCTCGGGGTCGGAGCCGAAGGACCGGACGCCGATGACGGGGTTGGCCGGGTCGACATTGACGTCGGCGTCCGGCGCGAAGTTCTGGTTGAGGCCCATCGCCCGCAGCTCGGACCCGGCGGCCTCGGCGGCCCGGCGCGCGGCGTCGAGGTCGCCGGTGGCGCCCAGGGGCATCGCCCCGGGGAACTGCGTGGCGGGCTCGCCGATGCGGACGACCGAGCCGTACTCCTGGTCGATCGCGATGAGCAGCGGCGTCCCGCCGCCTGCGGTCGCGGCCTCCTGGAGGCCGTTGGAGAGCAGGGCGATCCGCTCGGGGTCGGTCAGGTCGTTGGCCCAGTCGAAGTAGATGACGCCGCCGGGGCGGTAGGTCGAGACGAACGCGGCGCCGTCGGCGGCGCCGAGGCGCTCGCGGTTCGAGGCGACCGCGCCCTCGTGGTCGGTCTCGGCGGCGTCGCCGTGGACGTAGACCATGAACAGCTGCCCGACCTTGTCCTCCAGGGACATCGAGGCCAGCTGCCGGTCGACCCATTCGCGCTGCGAGTCCAACGGGGTCTCCTCCTCGGAGGTCGCCGCCTCCGGGGCTTCCTCCCCGTCGCGCCGGGCCAGGACCTCGGCGGCCACCGCGCCGCCGCCGACCACGGCGAACGCGCCGGCGACGCCGGAGGTGATCAGGGCCTTCCGAGAAAGTCTGGGCGAACGCACCCGCCCATCCTGACCCACCCCATGAGCGCCCGCAAGGCCGACCCCCGGTGATCTACGCGATCGACCGGAAAACCACCCGAGACGCGACGAAAAGCCGGGGAGGAGCGAAGCTCCTCCCCGGCTCTCATGCCGTGTTGAACGGGCCTAGAACTTCAGGCCGTTCTCGCGGGCGGCGTCGGCCAGGGCCGCGACGCGGCCGTGGTACTTGACACCACCGCGGTCGAAGACGACCGCCTCGACGCCGGCGGCCTTGGCGCGCTCGGCGACGAGCTTGCCGACCTCCTTGGCCTTGTCGGTCTTCGTGCCCTCGAAGCCGCGCAGGCCGGGCTCCACCGTCGACGCGGCGGCCAGCGTGTGGCCCTTCACGTCGTCGATGACCTGGGCCACGATGTGCTTCGAAGAGCGGAAGACCGCCAGGCGGGGCTGCGAGTCCGTGCCGCTGATCTTCTTGCGGCCGCGGAAGTGGCGCCGGTTCTTGCCGATCCGGCGGCGCTCGGAGGCCGTCCCCGAGGGGCGGCGCTGCTCCAGTTTGCTCGCCATTACTTACCTGCCTTCCCGGCCTTGCGGCGGATGCGCTCGTCCACGTACTTCACGCCCTTGCCCTTGTAGGGCTCCGGCGGACGCAGGCGACGGATGTTCGACGCGACCTGGCCGACGAGCTGCTTGTCGATGCCCTCGACGTGCAGCAGGGTCGGACGCTCGACGGTGAACGAGATGCCCTCCGGGGCGTCGACCTGGATGGTGTGGGAGAAGCCGAGGCTCATCTCCACGCCCTTGCCCTTGGCCTGCGCCCGGTAACCGGTGCCGTTGATCTCGAGGGACTTCTTGTAGCCCTCCGAGACGCCGACGACCATGTTGTTGACGAGGCTCCGCGCCAGGCCGTGCAGGGCCCGGGACTTGCGCTCGTCGTTGGGGCGGGTGACCGAAACGGTCCCGTCCTCGTTCTTCTCGATGCCGATCGGCTCGGGCAGCTCACGACTGAGCTGGCCCTTGGGGCCTTTCACGGTCACCGTCACGCCGTCGATCTTGACGTCGACGCCGGAGGGCACCAGAATCGGCTGCTTCCCAATGCGGGACATGCTTATACCCTCCTGACTACCAGACGTAGGCGATGACTTCGCCGCCCACGCCGCGCTTGCGAGCCTGGCGGTCGGTCAGCAGGCCCTGGGAGGTGGACACGATGGCCACACCCAGGCCGCCGAGGACGCGCGGCAGCTCAGTGGACTTGGCGTAGACCCGAAGGCCCGGCTTCGAGACGCGGCGCAGGCCCGCAAGGGACCGCTCGCGACGCTCGCCGAACTTCAGGTCGATGACCAGGGTCTTGCCGACTTTGCCTTCTTCAGGGTCCACCGAGCGCCATTCGGCGATGTAGCCCTCCTGCTTGAGGACCTCCGCGATGGAGGCCTTCATCTTGGAGTGCGGCATCGACAGCGTGTCGTGGTAGGCCTGGTTGGCGTTCCGCAGACGAGTGAGCATGTCTGCGATCGGGTCGGTCATTGTCATTAGCGTTGTATACCTTTCTCACCCCGGTTCCCCGCCTTGTGAAGACCGGCGGGGCCTGTGGCGATCGGAGCTTCGGGCCTGGGTTACCAGGAAGCCTTGTGGACGCCCGGGAGTTCACCCGCGTGGGCCATGTCGCGCACGCAGACGCGGCACAGGCCGAACTTGCGGTAGACGGCCTTGGGCCGGCCGCACTTCTGGCAGCGGGTGTAGGCGCGCACGGCGAACTTCGGCTTCCGCTTGGCCTTCGCGATGAGGGCTTTCTTAGCCATTGTCGTTCTCCTTGAACGGGAAGCCGAGCAGCTTCAGGAACGCCCGGCCTTCGTCGTCGGTCTTCGCGGTGGTCACCAAGGTGATGTCCATGCCGCGAACCCGGTCGATCTTGTCCTGGTCGATCTCGGGGAACACGCTCTGCTCGGTGAGACCGAAGGTGTAGTTCCCGTTACCGTCGAACTGCTGGTCCGAGAGCCCGCGGAAGTCGCGGATGCGCGGCAGCGCGATCGCCAGGAGGCGGTCGAGGAACTCCCACATGCGGTCGCCGCGGAGGGTCACCTTCGCGCCGATCGCCTGGCCCTCGCGCAGCTTGAACTGCGCGATCGACTTCTTGGCCCGACGGACCAGAGGCTTCTGACCGGTGATCGTGGTCAGGTCCTCCAGCGCCCCGTTGATGAGCTTCGAGTCGCGAGCGGCCTCGCCGACACCCATGTTGACCACGATCTTCGTCAGACCGGGGATCTGGTGGATGTTGGCGTAGTTGAACTGGTCCTTCAGCGCGTCCCTGATCTCGGAGCGGTACTGCTCCTTCAGGCGCGGCTGGACCTTCTCAGCAACGTCGGTCATTACAGGTCCTTACCCGTCCGCTTCGAAACGCGGACCTTGCGGCCGTCATCGCCGAACCGGTAGCCCACGCGAGTGGGCTGGTTGTCGGCGTCGAGCACCTGCACGTTGGACACGTGGATCGCGGACTCCTGGACGACGATGCCGCCGGTCTTGGAGCCGCGGGCGGTCTGCCCGGCCTTGGTGTGCTTGGTCATGCGGTTGACGCCCTCGACGAGCACGCGCTCGCGGTCGGGGTACGACTCCAGCACGAGCCCCTCGGCGCCCTTGTCCTTGCCCGCGATGACGCGGACGCGGTCGCCCTTCTTGATCTTCATCTCTTACAGCACCTCCGGTGCGAGGGAGATGATCTTCATGTACTGCTTGTCACGCAGTTCACGGGCGACCGGCCCGAAGATGCGGGTCCCTCGCGGTTCGCCGTCCTTGACGAGGACCGCGGCGTTCTCGTCGAACTTGATGTACGTGCCGTCGGGGCGGCGAGTTTCCTTCACCGTCCGCACGATGACGGCCTTCACGACGTCGCCCTTCTTCACCCCGGCACCCGGGGTGGCGTCCTTGACGGAGGCCACGATCGTGTCGCCGATACCGGCATAGCGTCGGCCCGAGCCGCCCAGCACCCGGATGCACAGGATCTCCCGCGCACCGGTGTTGTCGGCGACCTTGAGCCGAGACTCTTGCTGAATCACGTCCCGATCTCCCTACTTGGCCTTCTCAAGGATCTCGACGATGCGCCAACGCTTGGTCTTCGACAGGGGACGCGTCTCCATGATGGACACGCGGTCGCCGATGCCGGCCTCGTTGCTCTCGTCGTGGGCCTTGTACTTCTTGTTGGACCTGATGACCTTGCCGTACAGCGGGTGCTTCTTGCGGTCTTCGACCTCGACGACAGCGGTCTTGTCCATCTTGTCGCCGACGACGAAGCCCTCAAGGACCTTGCGCCGACCGCGAGTCTGAGTTTCCTCGCTCACTTCTCAACCTCCTCCGGCGCGGCGCTGAGGCCCAACCGGCGCTCGTTCATGACGGTGTAGATCCGCGCGATCTCCTTGCGGACCAGGCCGAGCTCGTGGTTGTTCTCCAACTGGCCGGTGGCGTTCCGCACCCGGAGATTGAACAGCTCTTCCTTCTTCTGCAAGAGCTTCACCTGGAGCTCCTTGTCGCTGAGCTCGCGCAGCTCACCGGTGTCGATACCAGTAGCCATCACTACTCACCTGCCCCTTCACGAGAGACGATGCGGCACTTCATCGGGAGCTTGTGGATCGCCCGCTGAAGGGCCTCGTGGGCCGTCTCCTCGCTCGGGTAGGAGAGCTCGAACATGACGCGGCCCGGCTTGACGTTCGCCACCCAGTACTCGGGCGAACCCTTACCGGAACCCTGACGGGTCTCGGCGGGCTTCTTGGTGATCGCACGGTCCGGGAAGATCGTGATCCAGACCTTGCCGCCACGCTTGATGTGGCGGGTCATGGCGATACGAGCGGACTCGATCTGCCGGTTGGTCACGTAGCTGTGCTCCAGCGCCTGGATGCCGTACTCGCCGAACGACACCTTCGTGCCGCGAGTGGCCTTGCCCTTGCGCTTGGGAGCGTGAGGCTTCCGGTAACCGCGCGGCGGCTTCCGTGGCATGAGCATGTCGCTTAGCCCTCCTGCTTCTCAGTCTCAGCGGGCGCGGCGGCAGCGGCCTCGGCGGGCTGAGCGGCCGGACGGCCGCCCCTTCCGCGTCCGCCGCGTGCGGCGCCGGCTCCACCGCGGCCGCCGCGTCCACCGCGGTCGCCGCCGGCGTCACGACGACGCTGCACCTGCTCGGCCTGCTCCTTGAGCGTGGCCTCGCCCTTGTAGATCCACACCTTCACGCCGATGCGGCCGAAGGTGGTGTGGGCCTCGAACAGGCCGTAGTCGATGTTCGCGCGGAGCGTGTGCAGCGGGACCTGGCCCTCGCGGTACTGCTCCGAACGGCTCATCTCCGCGCCGCCGAGACGGCCCGAGCACTGCACCTTGATGCCCTTCACGGTCGGGTTGCGCATGGCCGACTGGATGGCCTTGCGCATCGCGCGACGGAAGTTGACACGGCTGGACAGCTGCTCGGCCACGCCCTGGGCGACGAGCTGCGCATCGATGTCGGGGTTCTTGACCTCGATGATGTTGAGCTGGACCTGCTTGCCGGTCAGCTTCTCCAGGTTGCCCCTCAGGCGGTCGGCCTCGGCGCCCTTGCGGCCGATGACGATGCCCGGGCGGGCGGTGTGGATGTCGACGCGGACCCGCTCGCGGGTGCGCTCGATGTCGACCTTGCTGATGCCAGCGCGCTCGAGACCCTTGGTCATGAGCTGGCGGATCTTGACGTCCTCGCCCACGTACTCGGCGTACTCCTTGTCGGCGTACCAACGCGACGTCCAGTCGGCGCTGATGCCGAGGCGGTACCCGTGCGGGTGGATTTTTTGACCCATTACTCGGTCTCCTCCTTGTCGTCAGCGTTCTCGGACTTCGCGTCGGCCTCGACCGGCTTGGCCTCGTCCGCCGGCTTCGGGGCGGCCGCCTTGGGGCGGCGCACCGAGGGGGCGGCGGACTGCTGGGCCTGGACCGACTCGACCACCACGGTGATGTGGCTGGTGCGCTTGTTGATCCGGTAGGCACGGCCGTGGGCGCGCGGGCGGTACCTGCGCATCGTCGGGCCCTCGTCGACCTTGATCTCCGACACCAGAAGCGATTCCGGGTCGAGACCGAGGTTGTTCTCGGCGTTCGCCTGAGCCGAAGCGATGACCTTGTAGACGATCTCGGCCGCGCTGTAGGGCGCGAACTCCAACGTCGTCAAGGCCTCGTCCACGGGCAGACCACGCACGAGGTCGACGACGCGGCGCGCCTTGCGAGGTGCTACGCGGACGTACCGCGCCACCGCGCGCGCCTTCGGAGCCTCCTGCTCCACTGTTGCCATCGTTCTAATCCTTCGTTCGTTCTCAAAGCCCGTGGCCTAGCGGCGACGGCTCTTGCGGTCGTCCTTGTCGTGGCCGCGGAAGGTGCGGGTGGGCGCGAACTCGCCGAGCTTGTGCCCCACCATGTTCTCCGTGACGTAGACCGGGACGTGCTTGCGGCCGTCGTGGACTCCGAAGGTCAGCCCGATGAAATCGGGCGTGATCGTGGAGCGACGCGACCACGTCTTGATGACGTTCTTGCTCTTCGACTCGACCGCCGCGTCCACCTTCTTCTGGAGGTGATCGTCGACGAACGGGCCCTTCTTGAGGCTGCGACTCATGGCTTACTTCCCCCGCTTCCGGCTGGCGTTGCGACGACGGACGATGAGCCGGTCGTTCGGGTGCTTCTTCTTCCGGGTGCGACCCTCGGGCTTGCCCTGCGGGTTCACCGGGTGGCGACCACCGGAGGTCCGGCCCTCGCCACCGCCGTGCGGGTGGTCGACGGGGTTCATGACGACACCGCGGACGGTCGGGCGCCAGCCCTTCCAGCGCATGCGGCCGGCCTTGCCCCAGTTGATGTTGCCCTGCTCGGCGTTGCCGACCTCACCGACGGAGGCGCGGCAGTTGACCAGGACCAGGCGGATCTCGCCGGAGGGCATGCGCAGGTGCGCGTACTTGCCTTCGCGGGCGAGGAGCTGGATGGACGCGCCGGCGCTGCGGCCCAGAGCGGCGCCGCCGCCGGGCTTGAGCTCCACCGCGTGGACCGTGGTGCCGACCGGGATGTGACGCAGCTCCAGCGAGTTGCCGGGCTTGATGTCGGCCTCCGGGCCGTTCTCGATCACGTCACCCTGCTTGATGCCCTTGGGGGCCAGGATGTAGCGCTTCTCGCCGTCCGCGTAGTGCAGCAGCGCGATGTTCGCGGTGCGGTTCGGGTCGTACTCGATGTGCGCGACCTTCGCCGGCACGCCGTCCTTGTCGTGGCGACGGAAGTCGATCACGCGGTAGCGGCGCTTGTGCCCGCCACCGCGGTGACGGGTCGAGATCTTGCCCGAGTTGTTGCGGCCGCCGGTCTTCGTCAGCGGGCGGACCAGCGACTTCTCCGGGGTCGAACGGGTGATCTCGGCGAAGTCGGAGACGCTGGACCCACGACGCCCAGGCGTCGTCGGCTTGTACTTGCGAATAGCCATATCGGTTTGCTCCCTGCGTCCCTAAGAGATCTGTCCGCCGAAGATCTCACCGAGGCGACCGGGGTCGCCCTCGACGGTGACGATCGCGTGCTTGACGCTCTTACGCTGGCCCCAACCGGTGCGGGTGCGCTTGCGCTTGCCCGAGCGGTTCAGGGTGTTGACGCTCTTGACGTCCACGTTGAAGATCTGCTTGATGGCGATCTTGATGTGGCTCTTGTTGGCGCGCGGGTCGACCTCGAAGGTGTACTTGCCCTCGCCGAGGAGGGTGTAGGTCTTCTCCGAGATGACCGGCTTGATGATGATGTCGCGCGGGTCGGCGACGGTCACTTCGCTCACGCCGCGACCTCCTGCTCAGTCCGGTCAGCGATGAACGCCTCGATGGCGGCCTCGCTGAACACGATGTCCTCGTTGTTGAGCACGTCGTAGGTGTTGACCTGGCCCCAGTCGAGCAGGTGCACCTCGGGGAGGTTGCGCAGGCTCAGGGCCGCGGTCCGCTCGTCGCGGGTGAGGACCACGAGGACCTTGCGGGCCTCGGTGATCGCCGCCAGCGCAGCCTGAGCGGTCTTCGTCTTGGGCGCGTCGCCCTCGATGAAGGCGTCGATGACGTGCACGTTCTCGCCGCGGACCCGGTCGGTGAGGGCGCCGGCGAGTGCCGCCGCCTTCATCTTCTTGGGGGTCCGCTCGGCGAACGACCGCGGCTTGGGGCCGTGGACGATGCCGCCGCCGGCGAACTGCGGGGCGCGGGTCGAGCCCTGACGGGCGCGGCCGGTGCCCTTCTGGCGGTAGGGCTTCCTGCCGCCGCCGCGGACTTCGCCGCGGGTCTTGGTGCTGGCGGTGCCCGCGCGGCCGGCGGCGAGCTGGGCCGTGACGACCTGGTGCATGAGCGGAATGTTCGGCTCGATGTCGAAGATCGACGCGGGCAGCTCGATGGTCTTGCCCGTGGCCTCGCCGGAGGCGTTCTTGACGTTCAATTCAAGGCTCATGATTAAGCCACCTGCTTCACTGCCGTGCGGACGAGCACCAGGCCGTTCTTCGGACCCGGGACGGCGCCCACGATGAGCAGCAGACCGCGCTCGGCGTCGACCGCCTGGATGCGCAGGTTCTGCGTGGTGTGACGGGCGTGGCCCATGCGGCCGGCCATGCGCATGCCCTTGAACACGCGACCGGGCGTGGCGCACCCGCCGATGGAGCCGGGGGCGCGGTGCACCTTGTGCGCGCCGTGGCTGGCGGGCAGGCCCTTGAAGCCGTGGCGCTTCATGACGCCGGCGAAGCCCTTGCCCTTGGTGGTGCCGGTGACGTCCACGATCTGGCCGGACTCGAAGATCGTCGCTTCGATGGTCTGGCCGAGGTCGTAGTCGGCGGCGTCCGAGGTGCGCAGTTCGACGAGGTGGCGACGCGGGGCGACGCCGGCCTTCTCGAAGTGGCCCTGGATCGGCTTGGTGACGTTCTTGAGTTTGATGTCGCCGAAGCCCAGTTGGACGGCCGAGTAGCCGTCGACGTCGGGTTTGCGAACCTGGGTGACCACATTGGGCCCGGCCTGCACCACGGTGACGGGAACGGCGCGGCCGTTCTGGTCCCAAACCTGGGTCATGCCGAGCTTGGTGCCCAGGATTCCCTTGATCTGCCTGTCCATTGGTCCCCTACAGCTTGATCTCGATGTCGACACCGGCCGGGAGGTCAAGGCGCATCAACGAGTCGACCGTCTTCGGGGTCGGGTCGAGAATGTCGATGAGGCGCTTGTGCGTGCGCATCTCGAAGTGCTCGCGCGAGTCCTTGTACTTGTGCGGCGACCGGATGACGCAGAAACGGTTGATCTCGGTCGGCAGCGGCACCGGCCCGGAGATGGCAGCACCGGTACGAGTGACCGTCTCCACGATCTTGCGGGCCGAGGAGTCCACGACCTCGTGGTCGTAGGCTTTCAGCCTGATGCGGATCTTCTGTCCCGCCATGATTCCTTACCTAACGTAAATTGGCTGTTCAGACCGCTCCACGCGGTCGGGCGTGTCGCGAGTGCGAGACTGGCACGGGCACAGCAGTGCCCTCTCCTGATCTCTTGAGCTCGCCCGCCTGCCCGTCGTGAACGGTCCCTCTCAGCGCAGTCAAGTGCCTACTGGGGCCCGCGGGCCGGGCGTGAGCACCGACGCGATCGCAGTGCACGGCACTGGAGGCGTCGGAGCGTACGCAACCTGAATATTATGCCTGCTCCCCCGTTACGCCAGCAAGCTGGGGTCGGGGAACAGTGGGACAGGTTACGCGTATGCGCATGTAATCGCGCCTGGAGACCGAACCGGCGGGGATGCCCCGTCACGGAACGGACCTTGTGAGACGCGAGTGCACCGGGGCGACCCGATGGGTCGCCCCGGTGCGGCGGTCTTACTTGACGACCTTGGTGACGCGGCCGGAGCCGACGGTGCGGCCACCCTCGCGGATCGCGAAGAGGAGACCCTCGTCCATCGCGATGGGCTGGATGAGCTCGACCTTCATGTCGGTGTTGTCACCGGGCATGACCATCTCGGTGCCCTCGGGGAGGGTCACGACGCCGGTCACGTCCGTGGTCCGGAAGTAGAACTGCGGACGGTAGTTGTTGAAGAACGGCGTGTGGCGCCCGCCCTCGTCCTTGGACAGGATGTAGACCTGCGCCTCGAAGTCGGTGTGCGGGGTCGTGGTGCCAGGCTTGACGACGACCATGCCGCGCTCGACCTCTTCGCGCTTGGTGCCGCGGAGCAGGAGGCCCACGTTCTCACCGGCGCGCGCGTCGTCGAGGGTCTTGCGGAACATCTCGATCGCGGTGACCTTGGTGTTGATCGAGCCCTCGCGGATGCCGACGATCTCGACCTCCTCGTTGGGGAGGAGCACACCCCGCTCGACGCGACCGGTCACGACGGTGCCGCGGCCGGTGATGGTGAAGACGTCCTCGATGGGCATGAGGAACGGCTTGTCCATCTGACGCTCGGGCTCGGGGACCGAGTCGTCGACGGCCTGCATGAGCTCGGCGACGGCGTCGACCCACTTGGCCTCGCCCTCGAGGGCGCCGAGGGCCGAGACCTGAACGACCGGGGCGTCGTCGCCCGGGAAGTTCTGGTCGGACAGCAGCTCGCGGACCTCCATCTCGACGAGCTCGAGGATCTCCTCGTCGTCGACCATGTCGGACTTGTTGAGCGCCACGACGATGTACGGGACACCGACCTGGCGGGCGAGCAGGACGTGCTCACGGGTCTGCGGCATGGGGCCGTCGGCCGCGGAGACGACCAGGATCGCGCCGTCCATCTGGGCCGCGCCGGTGATCATGTTCTTGATGTAGTCGGCGTGACCGGGGCAGTCGACGTGCGCGTAGTGCCGGCTCTCGGTCTGGTACTCGACGTGCGAGATCGAGATGGTGATGCCGCGCTGCTTCTCTTCGGGCGCGTTGTCGATCTCGTCGAACGGCGTGTACGGGTTGATGTCCGGGTGCTTGTCGTGCAGCACCTTCGTGATCGCGGCGGTGAGCGTGGTCTTGCCGTGGTCGACGTGACCGAGCGTGCCGATGTTCACGTGCGGCTTGGTCCGCTCGAACTTTTCCTTAGCCACTTCGTCCTCCTGTGGACTGGGTAAATCTGGTTTGACTTATCTGACCTATTGCGTCGCTTCGAAGCGTCAGCGCCGGTGCAGGCAACAGGTGGTCGGCGGGAGGCGCCCAGGCTTGGACGCCCGAACCGCCTACTCGCCTGTCGCCTTGGCGATGATCTCCTTGGCGACGTTCGCCGGGACTTCGGCATAGGTGTCGAACTGCATCGAGTAGTTCGCGCGGCCGGCCGTCTTCGACCTGAGGTCGCCGACGTAGCCGAACATCTCCGACAGCGGCACGACGGCCTTGACCGTGCGGTCGTTGCCCCGTTCGCCCATCTCCTGGACCATGCCACGACGGGAGTTGATGTCGCCGATGACGTCGCCCATGTTGTCCTCGGGACAGATGACCTCGACCGACATCATCGGTTCGAGGATCACCGGGCGCGCCCGCTTGGCGGCTTCCTTGAGCACCATGCGGCCGGCGATCTTGAAGGCCATCTCCGAGGAGTCGACCTCGTGGTACTGGCCGTCGACCAGTTCCAGCTTGACGCCCACCAGCGGGTAGCCCGCCAGGACGCCGTCCGACAGGGCGCTCTCCGCGCCGGCCTTGACCGACGGGATGTACTCGCGCGGGATGCGACCGCCGGTGATCTTGTCGTCGAAGGCGAAGATCTCGTCCTCGTTCGACTTCATCTCCAGCGGCTCGAGGTTGACGAGCACGCGCGCGAACTGACCGGAACCGCCGGTCTGCTTCTTGTGCAGGTACTCGACCTTCTCGACGCGCTGCGTGACCGTCTCGCGGTAGGCCACCTGCGGCTTGCCGATGTTGGCCTCGACGTTGAACTCCCGCTTCATGCGGTCGACCAGGATGTCGAGGTGCAGCTCGCCCATGCCGGAGATGATCGTCTGGCCGGAGTCCTCGTCGGTCTTGACCCGGAAGGTCGGGTCCTCCTCGGCGAGGCGCTGGATCGCGGTGGCCAGCTTGTCCTGGTCGGCCTTCGACTTGGGCTCGATGGCCACGTCGATGACCGGCTCGGGGAAGATCATCGACTCCAGGATCACCTGGCTGCCGGAGTCGCTCAGCGTGTCACCGGTGGTGGTGGCCTTGAGGCCCTGCACCGCGATGATGTCGCCGGCCTGCGCCTCCGAGCGCTCCTCACGCTTGTTGGCGTGCATCTGGTAGATCTTGCCGACGCGCTCCTTGCGGCCCTTGGTCGAGTTGATGACCTGGGTGCCGGTGGAGACCGTGCCGGAGTAGATCCGGACGTAGGTCAGGCGGCCGAGGTGCTTGTCGGTCTGGATCTTGAAGGCCAGACCGGCGAAGGGCTCCTCGACGTCCGCGTGGCGCTCGGCGGGGGTCTCGTTGTCGGTGAGGGTCCCCTGGATCGCCGGGATGTCGAGCGGGCTCGGCAGGTAGTCCACGACCGCGTCGAGCAGGGGCTGGACGCCCTTGTTCTTGAACGCGGTGCCGCAGAGCACCGGGTTGATCTCGTTGGCGATGGTGGCCTTGCGGATCGCCGCCTTGACGTCGGCGACCGAGATGTCCTCGCCCTCGAGGAAGCGCTCGGCGAACTCGTCGTCGACGTCCGAGAGGGTCTCCAGGAGCTTCTCGCGGTACTCGGCGGCCTGGTCGGCCAGATCCGCGGGGATCTCCTCGACCGTGTACTCCTCGCCCAGACCGGTCTCGCCGCGCCACACCTTGGCGTGCATCTCGACCAGGTCGACGACGCCGATGAAGTCGGACTCGTTCCCGATCGGGAGCTGGAGCACCGCGGTGTTGGAGTTGAGGCGGTCCTGCATCATCTCGACGCAGCGGAAGAAGTTCGCGCCGGTGCGGTCGAGCTTGTTGACGAAGCACATGCGCGGGACGTCGTACTTGTTGGCCTGGCGCCACACGTTCTCGGTCTGCGGCTCGACGCCGGCGACGCCGTCGTAGACGGCGATCGCGGAGTCCAGGACGCGCAGCGAACGCTCGACCTCGACGGTGAAGTCGACGTGGCCGGGCGTGTCGATGATCTGGATGATGTGGTCGTCCCACTGACACTTGGTAGCGGCGGAGGTGATCGTGATGCCACGCTCCTGCTCCTGCTCCATCCAGTCCATCGTGGCGGCGCCGTCGTGGACCTCGCCGATCTTGTGCGACACGCCGGTGTAGTACAGGATGCGCTCGGTCGTGGTGGTCTTACCGGCGTCGATGTGGGCCATGATGCCGATGTTGCGGAGCTTGGCGAGTTCCGCGTTAGCTTTGTTAGCCACGATGTCTCCTCTGCACTACCAGCGGTAGTGCGCGAATGCCTTGTTGGAATCGGCCATCTTGTGCGTGTCCTCGCGCTTCTTGACCGCGGCGCCGAGGCCGTTCGAGGCGTCGAGGATCTCGTTCGTCAGACGCTCGACCATGCTCTTCTCGCGGCGGTCGCGGGAGTAGCCGACCAGCCAGCGCAGGCCGAGGGTCGTGGCGCGCTGCGGGCGCACGTCGACCGGGACCTGGTAGGTCGCGCCGCCGACGCGTCGGGAGCGGACCTCGAGGGTCGGCTTGACGTTGTCGAGGGCGCGCTTGAGGATCACCACGGGGTCGGAGTCGGCCTTCTTGCGGCAGTTCTCCAGGGCTTCGTAGACGATGCGCTCGGCGAGGCGGCGCTTGCCGTCCTTGAGGACCTTGTTGATGAGCTGGGTGACGAGCACCGAGTTGTAGACCGGGTCGGCGGTAAGCGGCCGGCGCGGCGCGGGACCTTTACGCGGCATGCTTACTTCTCCTTCTTCGCGCCGTAGCGGCTGCGGGCCTGCTTGCGGTCGCGGACGCCCTGGGTGTCGAGCGCGCCGCGGATGATCTTGTAGCGGACGCCGGGGAGGTCGCGGACCCGACCGCCGCGGACGAGCACGATGGAGTGCTCCTGGAGGTTGTGGCCCACACCGGGGATGTAGGCGGTGACCTCGGTGCCGTTCATGAGGCGAACGCGGGCGACCTTGCGCATCGCGGAGTTCGGCTTCTTGGGCGTGGTGGTGTACACGCGAGTGCACACGCCACGGGCCTGCGGGCTGCCCTTCAGCGCGGGCGTCTTGGTTTTGCTGGACTTGACCTTGCGGCCGTTCCTGACCAGCTGCTGGATGGTTGGCACTAAGCCGACCCCTCTCAACATCTCGAGTGGTTGCGTATTCCTGTCCTTGCGGCGCCATCTGTTCACCCGCGCGCGAACCGGGCCCGCGAAGGCCTGGCTCAACGGCGTGGGATCCCGTCCCCCGCGTTCGGGCGTGTCGCGTCTCTCCGGACCCATACCGGCCACATCGGCAGACCGAAGTCCGCCGTTCAGGCTGGTTCAGACGCGTTCGTGAATCGCTCTCGAAGGAGATTGACTATCGCAGTCAATATTCACGAAGCCCCCAGTGCGAGGGATGCGTGCCGATGACGCCAACTGGCGGGACCTGAATCCCGACACCTTGCAGGCACGCAACCTGGCCTGGCTCTCACGGGGACCGAGCTGCCGGAGTTGACAGGGCCACCATGCCGCTCAAAGCGGTGTCCAGGCGCAAGGGAGAAGCCTACCTACCCTAACGAGCGGGGTCAAAGCCGTTTTCGCGCCGCGGGGCATCCGTGGCAAGTGTCACGGAAAGCGGGGCGAGAGGCGTTGACCTGTTCGTTCGGTGCGGTAGACACACCGTGGACCATCTTAGCTCGCGGAACGGGGCCCGTTTGAGGGGGATGCCCTGTCGGAGGCCCTGTTCACCATGGGTTCGCCCGGGGGTCACGCCGAGTGGGCGACGTCGCCGCCGTAGGTGGGGGCGCCGGCGTGGCGGGCGAGGCCGATCACCCAGACGAGCAGGGCGGCGAGGATCACGGCGGCGGTGATGAGCAGGGCGATGCGGGAGAGGCGGCGGACGGAGGCGAGCTGGGAGGCGCCGAGGAGGAAGCCTTCGGAGGCACGGATATCGGCTTCGGCCTGGCGGGCGAGCATGAGGGCGATCAGGGCGGGGATGGCGCCGCCGATGAAGGGCGACAAGGCGACGGCCACTCCGGCGAGCAGCCGGGCGGCCACGAGCTTGGTCGACTCCACCGGCTCCGGATCATCCGGATGCCGAACCCCGCGCTGCATCTGAACCACCCGCCCATCGTAGGCCGTTGCGGCGAGCACCACACCGACACACCTTCGACGCATCCTCGCAAATCCTCCAGTCGAGTTGCCCGATCAGGTAGCAATTACAGGTATGATCACAAGTATGAAAGTGAGCCTGAGCATTCCCGACGAGGACATCCGCTTCCTCGACAACTTCGCCAAGGCGCACGGCATCCGCTCCCGATCCGCCGCGGTCCAGCACAGCATCGCGCTGTTGCGCGAGGCGGAGCTCGGCGACCAGTACGAAGCCGCTTGGGATGAGTGGTACGCCAGCGAGGACGCCGCACTCTGGGACTCCATCACCGGTGATGGGATGACCGATGCGGAGGGGTGACATCTACCTGGTCGACTTCGAGCCGGCGCGCGGTTCGGAGGCGAACAAGGTCCGCCCGGCGATCATCGTCACCAACGATCACGCGAATCGCCGCGCCGAACAACTCGGCCGCGGCATTCTCGCGGTGGTGCCGACGACGACGAACACCAAGAAGATCTACCCGTTCCATGTCCTGCTGCCCGCTGAGCGCAGCGGCCTCGATCACGACTCGAAAGCGCAGGCCGAACTGCTCAAGGCGGCCGACGTCGAGCGAATCTACAACCGCGTCGGATCGATCGACGCCGAGCTGCTCGCCCAACTCGACGACGCCATCCGCGTCCATCTCGACTTGCGCTAGCCCCCGTCCGCCTCCCCGGACCGATTCCGCTTCGCGATCTCCTGTCTGCGGCGTGCCGCTTCCACGAAGAGCGACAGCAGATAATCCTGCAAGGACTGGCTGCGGCGCTCCGCTTCGGCCACGAGCGCGTCGTGGACTTCGATCGGAACATCACGGATCTCGACGGTCACCATGTACACGTTCTACATGCGCATGACGGCTCCGCCGCTGTGAAACGCCGGTGGGCCGGTGGCGCTTCGCGCCACCGGCCCACCGGTTTCTTCGTGCCGTCGGGAATCGGCAGGGTGTTGCTTTTCTAGAACGAGCCCAGGTCGTAGGAGTCCTCGAGGCTCACGGCCGGGCCGCCGCCGTAGGCGAAGGCGTTGGCCGTGGTGTCCTCGTACCCGCCCAGCGAGTACACGGCCGCCTTGGCCTCCTCGGTCGGCTCCACCGTGACATTGCGGTACTTGGCGATACCGGTGCCCGCGGGGATCAGCTTGCCGAGGATCACGTTCTCCTTCAGGCCGACGAGGCTGTCGGACTTGCCGGAGATCGCCGCCTCGGTGAGCACCCGGGTCGTCTCCTGGAACGAGGCCGCGGACAGCCACGACTCGGTCGCCAGCGACGCCTTGGTGATGCCCATCAGCTGCGGGCGGCCGGAGGCCGGCTCGCCGCCGTCGGCGATGATCTTGCGGTTCTGCTCCTCGAACTCCAGGCGGTCGACCAGGGAGCCCGGCAGGAACTCCGAGGTGCCCGAGTCGATGATCGTGATCCGCTTGAGCATCTGGCGCACGATGATCTCGATGTGCTTGTCGTGGATCATCACGCCCTGCGAGCGGTACACGTCCTGGACCTGCTCCACCAGGTGGCGCTGGACCTTCCGCGGACCGAGCACGCGCAGCAGCTCGTGCGGGTCGATGGTGCCCTCGACGAGCTTCTCGCCGACCTCGACGTGCTCGCCGTCGCCCACGCGCAGGCGCAGACGCCGCGGCACCTTGTCGACCACGATCTCCTCAGACCCGTCGTCGGGGCTGATGATGATCTTGCGGCTCTTCTCGGCGTCCTCGATCCGCACGGTCCCGGCGGCCTCGGCGATCGGCGCCTTGCCCTTCGGGATGCGCGCCTCGAAGACCTCCTGCACACGCGGCAGACCCTGCGTGATGTCGTCCCCGGCCACACCGCCGGTGTGGAAGGTCCGCATCGTCAGCTGGGTGCCGGGCTCGCCGATGGACTGCGCGGCGATGATGCCGACGGCCTCGCCGAGGTCCACCTTCTCGCCCGTGGGCATCGACCGGCCGTAGCAGGCCGCGCACACGCCCTGGCGGGACTCGCACGTCAGCACCGAGCGCACCTTCACCGTCGCGACGCCCGCGGCGACGAGCTCGGCGATGTGGTCGGAGTTCAGCGCCGTGTTGCGCTCCATGACGACCTTGCCGTCGACCTCGACGTCCTCGGCGAGGTTCCTCGCGTCGATCGCGGTCTCGACCTGGTCGTTCTCGATGAACCGGCCGTCGACCTCGATCGAGACCTGGAAGTCCAGGGCCCGGTCGGTGCCGCAGTCGTCCTCGCGGATGATGACGTCCTGCGACACGTCCACCAGACGACGGGTCAGGTAACCCGAGTCGGCGGTCCGCAGCGCGGTGTCGGCGAGGCCCTTGCGCGAACCGTGCGTCGAGATGAAGTACTCCAGCACCGTCAGGCCCTCGCGCAGCGAGGACTTGATCGGACGCGGGATGATCTCGCCCTTCGGGTTCGCCACCAGGCCGCGCATGCCGGCGATCTGGCGGAGCTGGAGCATGTTGCCCCGGGCGCCCGAGTTGATCATCTGCCACAGCGGGTTCTCCGGCTGGAGCGTCTCGTTCAGGTCGTCGAGCACCTCGGCGGTCGCCCGCGTCCAGATCTCGGTCAACTCGCCGCGGCGCTCCTCGGCCGTCATGAGGCCGCGGACGTACTGCTTGTCGATCTTGGCCGAGTCGCCCTCGTACTTCTCCAGGATCTCGGCCTTGTGCGCCGGCTCCACGACGTCCTCGATGCCGATGGTCACACCCGACCAGCCGGCCCACTTGAAGCCCGCGGACTTCAGCGCGTCCAGGCAGGCGCCCAGCTGCACCTTCGAGTAGTGCTCGGACAGGTCGTGGATGATGTTCGACAACTGGCCCTTGCGGACCTCGTAGTTGACGTACTCGAAGTCCGGCGGCAGGCACTCGTTGAAGAACACCCGGCCCAGCGTCGTCTCGACCAGCAGCGGCTCGCCCGGGGTCCACTCCTCGGGAGCGGTCCACGCCTCGGCGGGCCCGTTGTTGATCGACTCGATGCCGTCCAGGCGGATCCGGATCGGGGCCTGGAGGTCCAGCTCCCCGCGGTCCTTCGCCATCTGCGCCTCGCCGACGTCCGAGAACGCCCGGCCCTCGCCGACGCGCCCTTCGGAGCGGTGCGTCAGGTAGTACAGGCCGATGATCTGGTCCTGCGTGGGCAGGGCCACCGGCTTGCCGTCCGAGGGCTTGAGGATGTTGTTCGAGGCCAGCATCAGGATGCGGGCCTCGGCCTGGGCCTCGGCCGACAGCGGCACGTGCACGGCCATCTGGTCGCCGTCGAAGTCGGCGTTGAAGGCGGTGCACACCAGCGGGTGGAGCTGGATGGCCTTGCCCTCGACCAGCTGCGGCTCGAAGGCCTGGATGCCGAGGCGGTGCAGCGTGGGCGCGCGGTTGAGCAGGACCGGGTGCTCGGAGATGACCTCTTCGAGCACGTCCCACACGACCGGGCGCGCGCGCTCGACCATGCGCTTGGCCGACTTGATGTTCTGCGCGTGGTTGAGATCCACCAGGCGCTTCATCACGAACGGCTTGAACAGCTCCAGCGCCATCTGCTTGGGCAGACCGCACTGGTGGAGCTTCAGGCGCGGACCGACCACGATGACCGAACGGCCCGAGTAGTCCACGCGCTTGCCGAGCAGGTTCTGGCGGAACCGGCCCTGCTTGCCCTTGAGCATGTCCGAGAGCGACTTGAGCGGACGGTTGCCCGGGCCCGTGACCGGGCGGCCGCGGCGGCCGTTGTCGAACAGCGCGTCCACCGACTCCTGGAGCATCCGCTTCTCGTTCGCCACGATGATCTCGGGCGCGCCCAGGTCCATCAGGCGCTTGAGGCGGTTGTTGCGGTTGATGACGCGGCGGTACAGGTCGTTGAGGTCCGAGGTCGCGAACCGGCCGCCGTCGAGCTGCACCATCGGGCGCAGCTCCGGCGGGATCACCGGCACGCAGTCGAGGACCATGCCCAGCGGCGAGTTGCCGGTGGCCTGGAACGCGGCGACGACCTTGAGGCGCTTGAGCGCCCGCAGCTTCTTCTGGCCCTTGCCGGTCGCGATGGTCTCGCGCAGGCTGATCGCCTCGGCGTCCAGGTCCAGGTTCTGAAGGAGCGCCTTGATGGACTCCGCGCCCATGCCGCCGGAGTAGTACTCCCCGAAGCGCTGCTGGAGCTCGCGGTAGAGCATCTCGTCGCCGATGAGCTGGCGCACCTCCAGCTTGCGGAAGGTGTCCATGACCTCGTCGAGGCGGTCGATCTCGCGCTGCGCCTTGTCGCGGATCTGGCGCATCTCGCGCTCGCCGCCGTCCTTGACCTTGCGGCGGACGTCGGCGCGGGCGCCCTCGGCCTCCAGCTCGGCCAGGTCGGCCTCGAGCTTCGAGGCGCGCTCCTCGATCGCGGCGTCGCGCTGCTGCTCCAGATGCCGCTTCTCGGCGACGATCTCGTTCTCCAGGGTCGGGAGGTCCCGCTGGCGGGCCTCGTCGTCGACCGCGGTCACGACGTACGCCGCGAAGTAGATGACCTTCTCGAGGTCCTTCGGCGCCAGGTCCAGCAGGTAGCCCAGACGGGAGGGCACGCCCTTGAAGTACCAGATGTGCGTCACCGGGGCGGCGAGCTCGATGTGGCCCATCCGCTCGCGGCGGACCTTCGAACGCGTCACCTCGACGCCGCAGCGCTCACAGATGATGCCCTTGAACCGGATGCGCTTGTACTTGCCGCAGTAGCACTCCCAGTCCCGGGTCGGACCGAAGATCTTCTCGCAGAAGAGTCCGTCCTTCTCGGGCTTGAGGGTTCGGTAGTTGATGGTCTCGGGCTTCTTCACCTCGCCGTGTGACCACTGCCGGATGTCCTCGGCGGTGGCGAGGCCGATCTTCAACTTGTCGAAGAAGTTGACGTCGAGCACTGAACTCTTCTTCCCCTTGATGCTTCTTTAAGGATGGATGAGACGTTGGGGAGGGCGACGGTCTGGGGACCGCCGCCCTCACTCGACGTCAGGCGCTTTCGAAGTCCACGCTGGAGGGCTCTTCGTGGGACAGGTCGATCCCGAGCTCCTCTGCGGCGCGGAAGACCTCGTCGTCGCTCTCGGTCATCTGGATGGCCTGCCCGTCGGCGGACAGGACCTCCACGTTGAGGCAGAGCGACTGGAGCTCCTTGAGCAGCACCTTGAACGATTCGGGGATACCCGGCTCGGGCACGTTCTCGCCCTTGACGATGGCCTCGTAGACCTTCACGCGGCCGACCACGTCGTCGGACTTGATCGTCAGCAGCTCCTGCAACGCGTACGCCGCGCCGTAGGCCTGCATGGCCCAGCACTCCATCTCACCGAAGCGCTGGCCGCCGAACTGGGCTTTGCCGCCCAGCGGCTGCTGGGTGATCATCGAGTACGGACCGGTCGAACGCGCGTGGATCTTGTCGTCGACCATGTGGTTCAGCTTCAGGATGTACATGTACCCGACGCTGATCGGGTCCGGGAACGGCTCGCCCGTGCGACCGTCGAACAGCTGCGCCTTGCCCGTGGGGGCCACCATGCGCTGGCCGTCGCGGTTGGGGAGCGTGCTCGCCAGGACGCCCTGGACCTCGTCGGGGTGGGCGCCGTCGAACACCGGCGTCCCGACCTTCGAGTCCGCCGGGGCCTCGTCGGCCCCGATGGCCTGGAGCGCCTGCTGCCAGGCCTCGTCGAAGCCCTCCAGCTTCCAGCCGGCCTTCGCCGCCCAGCCCAGGTGGACCTCGAGCACCTGGCCGATGTTCATTCGGCCCGGCACGCCCAGCGGGTTGAGCAGGATGTCGATCGGGGTGCCGTCGGGCAGGAACGGCATGTCCTCCTGCGGCACGACCTTGGAGATGACGCCCTTGTTGCCGTGGCGGCCGGCGAGCTTGTCGCCGACGCCGATCTTGCGCTTCTGCGCGATGTAGACGCGCACCAGCTCGTTGACGCCGGGGCTCAGCTCGTCGCCGTCCTCGCGGGAGAAGGTCCGGACGCCGATGACCGTGCCGGCCTCGCCGTGCGGGACCTTCAGGGAGGTGTCGCGGACCTCGCGGGCCTTCTCGCCGAAGATCGCGCGCAGCAGGCGCTCCTCGGGGGTCAGCTCGGTCTCGCCCTTCGGCGTGACCTTCCCGACGAGGATGTCGCCGTCCTCGACCTCGGCGCCGATGCGGATGATGCCGCGGTCGTCGAGGTCGGAGAGCATCTCCTCGCCGACGTTCGGGATGTCGCGGGTGATCTCCTCCGGACCCAGCTTGGTGTCGCGGGCGTCGACCTCGTGCTCGTCGATGTGGATCGAGGTGAGCACGTCCTCCTCGACCAGACGCGAGGAGAGCACGATGGCGTCCTCGAAGTTCTGGCCCTCCCAGGTGGTGAAGGCGACCAGCAGGTTCTTGCCGAGGGCCATCTCGCCCTTGTCGGTCGAGGGGCCGTCGGCGATCGGCTGGCCGGCCTCCACGCGCTCGCCCTCGGTGACGAGGGGCACCTGGTTGATGCACGAGCCCGCGTTGGAGCGGCGGAACTTGTGCAGCAGGTAGGTGCGGCGCATGCCGTTGTCCTGCGCGATGGTGATGTAGTCGGCGCTGGAGTCCTCCACGACGCCGTCGGACTCGGCGACGACCACGTCGCCGGCGTCCACCGCGGCGCGGTACTCCATGCCGGTGCCCACCAGCGGCGAGTCGGTCTTGATGAGCGGGACCGCCTGGCGCTGCATGTTCGCGCCCATGAGGGCGCGGTTGGCGTCGTCGTGCTCCAGGAACGGCACCAGCGCGGTCGCGACCGAGGTCATCTGGCGCGGCGAGACGTCCATGAAGTCGATCTCGTCGGCCGTCAGGAGCTCGGCCTCGCCGCCGCGGCCGCGGGCCAGGACCTGCGTGTCGAGGAACGTGCCGTCCTCGTTGAGCAGCTGGTTCGCCTGCGCGATGGTGAAGCGGTCCTCTTCGTCGGCCGTGAGGTACTGGATCTCGTCGGTGACCTTCGAGTCGACGACCTTGCGGTACGGCGTCTCGATGAAGCCGAACGGGTTGACCCGAGCGAAGGTCGACATGGCGCCGATGAGGCCGATGTTCGGGCCTTCGGGCGTCTCGATCGGGCACATGCGGCCGTAGTGCGACGGGTGCACGTCGCGCACGTCCATGGCGGCGCGGTCGCGGGAGAGGCCACCGGGGCCGAGCGCCGAGAGGCGACGGCGGTGGGTCAGACCCGCGATCGGGTTCACCTGGTCCATGAACTGCGACAGCTGCGAGGTGCCGAAGAACTCCTTGATCGCGGCCACCACGGGGCGGATGTTGATCAGGGTCTGCGGCGTGATCGCCTCGACGTCCTGGGTCGTCATCCGCTCGCGCACGACGCGCTCCATGCGCGACAGGCCCACCCGGATCTGGTTCTGGATGAGCTCGCCGACGGTGCGCAGGCGGCGGTTGCCGAAGTGGTCGATGTCGTCGGGGCCGTAGCCGGGCTCGGCCGAGTGCAGCCGCAGCATGAACTCGATCGTCGAGGCCAGGTCCTCCTCGGTCAGGACGCCCGTGGAGATCGGGGAGTCCAGGCCGAACTTCTTGTTGACCTTGTAGCGGCCGACCTTCGCCAGGTCGTAGCGCTTCTTGTTGAAGAACAGGTTCTCCAGCAGCGACTGCGCGTTGTCCTTGGTCGGCGGCTCGCCCGGGCGGAGCTTGCGGTAGATGTCGAGCAGGGCCTCGTCCTGCGAGTTGATGGTGTCCTTCTCCAGGGTCGCCATCATGAGCTCGGACCAGCCGAAGCGCTCGCGGATGCGGTCGTTGTCCCAGCCGATCGCCTTGAGCAGGACGGTCACGGCCTGGCGGCGCTTGCGGTCGACGCGCACGCCCACGGTCTCGCGCTTGTCGATGTCGAACTCGAGCCAGGCGCCGCGGCCGGGAATGACCTTGGCGCTGGTGAGGTCGCGGTCGGAGGTCTTGTCGGGTTCCTTCGAGAAGTACACGCCGGGCGAACGGACGAGCTGCGAGACGACCACCCGCTCGGTGCCGTTGATGATGAAGGTGCCCTTCGGGGTCATCATGGGGAAGTCGCCCATGAAGACCGTCTGGCTCTTGATCTCGCCGGTGGTGTGGTTGATGAACTCCGCCGTGACGAACAGCGGGGCGCAGTAGGTGAGGTCCTTCTCGCGGCATTCCTCGATCGGGGCCTTGACCTCGTCGAACCTCGGGTTCGAGAAGGACAGGCTCATGGTGCCCGAGAAGTCCTCGATCGGGCTGATCTCCTCGAGGATGTCACCCAGGCCGCTCTCGGCGTCCTCCCCCACGCGGGCGCGGTAGGAATCGTTGCCGACGAGCCAGTCGAACGAGTCGGTCTGGAGCGCCAGAAGGTTCGGGACTTCGAGTTTCTCTGCGATCCTGCCGAAAGAGATACGGCGAGGTGCGTGCTTGCTCTTGCTGGAGCTGGTCTTGCCAGTGCGGGAAGCTGCCAAGATTCGTCCTTCCGAGGACCTGAGTGTTACGACGGCCGGCGCATGCCACAGTCACCGCATCAATGCGGGATCGACGAGAACAGCCGGAGACGGGCAGCGAGTCGAGCGGTCAAGCCAGCATGGCATTGAACGTCGGTCGATAGCCTGGAATCCCCACCGTCCACGACCCTCACCGCGTCAAGAAGGCGTGAAGGAGGCAGCGCAAATTAATACCCTAGCGTAAGCTCCGGCCGACTGTCAACCGCCCCACCGCGTGGTGGGGTACGTGGTGACGACAATCTCTCCCGCTGCCGAAGTTCCTCCAGTAAACACTGCTCGATCCGCGGGCTCGCACGCTTTGCCCGGACCGTCCTGCCTCCGGGCCGCGATCGCGGCCCGTGCGCCCGCCCGCGGAGCCGGGACGGTGCCCGCCACTGCTGAACGTAGCGCGCGCCACGCAGTGGCGCTTGAGGAACTAGTTTGCAGGATCAAGTCACACTTCGTCAAGTCAGGCGTCTAATTCGCCCGGATGCGCCCCTTCGGCCCCGACGCCGGAACCGGGGCCGGCGCGGGCCTCGGGAACGGGCCGGCGGGCAGGCGATCCGCAGCGCAATGCGGCCGTGACCGGACACGGAGCGACCGAGCGGCGGCGGGCGCGCGGGGGCAGGGAAGGGCCCGGGGATCGCCGGGCCCGGGCGTGTCGCGGCGGAGGTTCGTGTTCGGTCGCCGACGCTGCGTGGCGGTGCGTTGGCGGTTCAGTGCTTGATGGTTCGGTGCTCGGTGGTTCGGTGCGGGTGCGGGACGCCGTCGCGTCGCCTGCCGTCGGCCCGGGCCGCTCTCGCGGACCGGGCCCGACCGCATCGCGGCGTCCCGCCCTCGCACTGCCGGCGGCCCTCGCGGAACCGCCTCATCGGTACAACGAGCGGGCGCCGCGAAGGTGACGCGCGCTCAAGGCTCCGGATCTTAAGGAGCCGATCAGTTCCTGGGACTTGGCGAGGGCCTCGCGGATCTGCTCCTGCCAGGCGTAGAGCTCGGGCTCGATCGACTGGTAGTACTCGAGGTGCACCGCCTCCCACTGGGCCGGGGACGTCTCGCGCAGCCCGCTCTCGTCGCCGCACTCGACGAAGTCGACCGCGACCCCGGTCTCGTACTGGCGCAGGCCTTCGAAGTCGGAGGGGAGGTCCGAGGGCGGGGCGGGGACCCCTTCGGTGTAGTCGGCGCCGTCGCTGGAGGTCCACTGCCCGGAGTAGACGCCCGTGAAGTAGGCCCAGATGCTGAGGTCGCCGAGTTCGGAGAACTCCCATTCGCCCCGGCCGCGGTCGATGAGGCAGTCGACGAACGCGGACTCCTCGTCGGCGACGCGTTCGCGGTAGGTCGGGACGACCTGGGCCCAGCCCTCGCCTTCGAATTCGGGCGAGGAGGGGCGCCCGGTCCACCGGGAGCTGCCCGTCTCCTCGTCGATCACGAGTTCGGGCTCGCCGTAGAGGGACTCGACCATCTCGAGATAGCAGCCGCCCGGGGCGGGCGTGGTCCGGATCCCGTCCTCGTCGCGGTACTGCGCTTCGAGCTCCTCGTCGGCGAGGCCCTGCCAGACGGCGTACTCCTCGCCGCCGTAGGCGATGTACCAGGCGAGCCGGTCATCGGGCGAGAGCGCGTCGAATGCCGAGTTGTCGATCGGGTCCGAGTCGCCCATGGGGCCGCCGGACTCGGGCGAGCCGTCGAAGCCCTCCGAGTCCCCGGACCGGCGGGACTCGCGGTATTCGTCGTAGTCGGGCGCTTCCATGCCCTCCGCGGTGTCGGCCCAGGCGCCGAAGCCCCACTTCGCCGCGATGTCGGGCTCGGGGAAGAGGCCCTCGATGGGGTCGCCGATCGCGAGCGAATCGGCCTCGTAGCCGCCGATCTCCATGATCGTGAACCGGTCGTGGACGGTGAACCCCCGGTCCTCCAGGCACTGGGTGAGGATCCGGTTCTCGGCGGCCACCAGTTCGCGGACGAGCCGGCCGGACTCGTTCAGCAGGCCCAGCAGGTCGGTCTCGGTCTGCTCCTGCGAGGTGCCCGCGCCGCTTCCCTCCGTGCCGTCCTCGTCCGAGGCGGTGCACGCCGCCGAGGCGGCGAGCGCCGCGGCGAGCGCGACCGCCCCGATGCTTCTGTTCCACTGTGTCATTTCGCTTCTCTCACTGACGGGGGTCGAGCGTTCTCCCCGTAGACGACTCGGGCCGATCGATCCGTTGCAACCGGGACCCGAGGTTCCGCCCGTCCGTGCGGGGCCGGGCACGGGGAAGCCCGGGCCGCACCCCATCTGCGCGACCCGGGCCCATTACCCCGATAGAGGGTGGCTGTTGCGTGCTCGGCGGTCCCCCGCTCAGGCGTCCAGGAGCTCCTGGGCCTTGGAGAGGTACTCGTTCATGTCCTGCTGCCAGCTGTAGGTGTCCTCTTCGATGGCCTTGTAGGCCTCGAAGTGGAGCTCCTTGTAGGCCTTCTCGGAGGCCTCGGCGTAACCGGTCTGATCGCCGCAGTCGGCGAAGTCCTGGGCGGTCTGGATCTCGAAGGCCTTCCACTCCTCGTAGGAGTCGCCGACGTCGTCGGGGACCGGCGGGACGTCGACGCTGGAGTCGCCCCACATCATCCGCTCCTGCTCGAAGTCGCTGGCGTTCTGGTAGTAGATCTCGGCGAAGAACTCCCAGATGGGCAGGCCGTTGTACTCGTCGAACTCCCAGTCCTCCAAGCCCTTCTCGGCGAGGCAGTCGAGGAACTCGTACTGGAGGTCGGCCATGGAGTCGGTGTAGCCGAACTCGATGTCCTCCCACATGGACTCCTGGTTCTCGGCGGGGTTCTGGGGACGGTAGGTCCAGTAGGAGTACGAGCTGCTCTCGCCCTCGCCCTCCCAGGTCTCCTCGACCAGGCGCGGCTCGCCGTAGAGGGCCTCGATCATCTCGAGCTGGCAGCCGCCCGGCTTGGGCTCCTCCCAGGACTCCTCCTCGAAGTCGATCTCGCCTTCGGGGAGTTCGCCCTCGGGAAGCTCCTCCTCGTCGAACTCCTCGCCCTCGGAGTAGTCGCCCTCGAAGCCCTCGACCCACTCGGACTCGGTGCCGTAGGCCATCTCCACGTACTCCGCGCCCTGGTAGGCGACGTACCAGGCGTACTGCTCGGCGGGGGGCAGCGCCTCGAACTCGGAGTTGTCGGGGTCCTCCCAGCCGTCGTCCTCCCACTTCTCCTCCTGGGAGGCGTAGTAGTCCTCCGCGGAAGGGTCCTCCCAGCCGTCGGGGCTGTTCGCCCACTGCCCGAAGCCGTACTCCGCGGCCTCCTCGGGATCGATGAGGAACTGCTCGTGGGGGTAGTAGGAGGTGAGCGAGTCCACCTTGGGCGACTGGTACGCCATCATCGACCACGCGTCGTGAACGGTGAAGCCCTCGTCCTCGAGGCAGTTCTGGACGATGCGGAACTCGGCGGCCATGAGCTCGCCCTCGATCCGGAAGCTCTCGTTGAGCATCGCGACGAGGCGGTCCTCCTCGGACTCCGGCTCCTCGCCTCCGATGCCGAGCATGCCGCAGCCGCTCGTGAGTACGAGTACGGCCGCCGCGCCGATTCCGGCGGCCCCTCTCAATGCGGGCATCGTCCATCTCCTTGCGTGTCGGGGGGTGTTCTAACCGCAAGACGTGGCGGCCGCGCCGATTCGTTGCAGCCGAGGGCGAATCTTCTCAGAAATATCCCCGGACGAGCCCATCGAGACCGTTTCGTTCCCTTGCGGCGGTGGGAGATCGGGAGGCGGATACGACGAGACCGGGCCCGCGCCGCCTGTCGGCGGTGCGGGCCCGGTCCGGCGGCGCGAGGCCCGAGGGCCCCGGCGTCGCCGCGTTCGCGACTACTTGAGGGAGACGCTGGCGCCGGCGCCCTCGAGGGCTTCCTTCGCCTTGTCCGCGTCTTCCTTCTTCGCGCCTTCGAGGACGGCCTTGGGGGCGCTCTCGACGAGCTCCTTGGCTTCCTTCAGGCCGAGGCCGGTCAGGGCGCGGACTTCCTTGATGACCTTGATCTTCGACTCGCCGGCCGAGTCCAGGACGACGTCGAAGGTGTCCTTCTCGACAGCGGCTTCCTCGCCGCCGGCGGCGGGGGCGGCGACGGCGACCGCAGCGGCGGCGGAGACGTCGAACTCCTCCTCGAACGCCTTGACGAACTCGGAGACCTCGAGGAGGGTCATCTCCTTGAAAGCGTCGAGCAGTTCCGTGGTGGACAGCTTGGCCATGGTGGTTCCTTTCTTTAAAGTCTCGGGCCAGCGGGGCTATTCCCCACTCGCCGCTTTCTTGTCCTGCAGAGCCGTACCGAGCCGGGCCACCTGCGAGGCAGGGGCGGCGAGCACGGAGGCGGTCTTCTGCGCAGTGGCCTTGAGCGCGCCGGCGAGCTTGGCCAGGAGCACTTCGCGCGACTCGAGGTCGGCGAGCCTGGTGATCTCATCGACGGAGAGGGCCTTGCCCTCCATGTATCCGCCCTTGATGACCAGGGATTCGTGCGTCTTGGCGAAGTTGCGCAGGCCCTTGGCGGCTTCCACCGGGTCGCCTTCGATGAAGGTGATCGCGGTGGGACCGGTGAACAGGTCGTCCAGACCGGTCACGCCGGCCTGGTTGGCGGCACGCTTGGCGAGGGTGTTCTTGGCGACGCGGTAACGCGTTCCCTCGCCGAGGGAACGCCGCAGCTCGCGGAGCTCTGCAACGGTCAGTCCGCGGTACTCGGTGAGCACTGCGGCGGTCGCGTTGGAGAAGTCGTCGGCGAGTTCGGCGATGGCGGTCTGCTTACCCGCCGGGTATTCCCGTTCAGCCATATTTCCCTCCTTTCTCGGCTGATCAATCCTCAACCGTCACGGAGGCGACAAGAAAGGCGCCCCAGTGGGACGCCTCATGAGACAAACGGCCATGGCCGCTTCGAGTCGCCCTACGTTGGCCCCAGGATGGTTTACAACCGCACGAGGCGGTGACCGACGGTCTTCGGGTTGTTGGCCTCGATCGTAACAGGGGGCAAGAGCGAAGCCCCAGTGCAGGAGCCTGCACTGGGGCCACGTCACACCGCTCGGGGCGGCGCTACTTGATCTTGACCGCCTGCGGGTCGACCGGGATGCCGGGACCCATGGTGGTGGTGATGACGGACTTCTTGATGTACACGCCCTTGGAGCTGGCGGGCTTCAGGCGCTGCACCTCTTCGAGGGCCGCGGCGTAGTTCTCCGCGAGCTGCTCGCCCGAGAAGCTGGTCTTGCCGATCGGCAGGTGCAGGTTCGCGTGCTTGTCGACGCGGAAGGAGATCTTGCCGGCCTTGATCTCGGTGACGGCCTTCGCGACGTCCGGTGTGACGGTGCCGGTCTTCGGGTTCGGCATGAGACCGCGCGGGCCCAGGATGCGCGCGATCCGGCCGATCTTGGCCATCTGGTCGGGCGTGGCGACGGCGGCGTCGAAGTCGAGCCAGCCCTCGGAGATCCGCTTGACCAGCTCGTCGGAGCCGACCTCGTCGGCGCCGGCGGCGACGGCGGCCTCGGCCTTGTCGCCTTCGGCGAAGACGATCACGCGGACGGTCTTGCCCGTGCCGTGGGGCAGGGAGACGGTGCCGCGGACCAGCTGGTCGGCCTGACGGGGGTCGACGCCGAGGCGCAGGGCGACCTCGACGGTGGCGTCGAACGAGGTCGGCGAGGTCTCCTTGGCGAGACCGGTCGCTTCGGTCGGCGAGTAGAGCTGCGTGCGGTCGACCTTCTTGGCGAGGTCGGTGTACTTCTTGCTGCGCTTCATGTTCCATCCTTCGGATGTCGTGGTGGGAGCGGGCGCGTGCTCTTCCACTGGTTGCTTGGGTGCCGATCAGTCGGCGGTGCCGTTCAGGCTGCGGCTAGGCCTCGACCGTGATGCCCATGGAGCGGGCGGTGCCGGCGACGATGAGCGACGCGGCGTCGAGGTCGTTGGCGTTGAGGTCGGGGAGCTTCTTCTCCGCGATCTCGCGCACCTGGGCCTGGGTCACCTTGCCGACCTTGACGCGGTGGGGCTCGCCCGAGCCCTTGGCGACACCGGCGGCCTTGAGCAGGAGCTTGGCGGCCGGCGGGGTCTTGAGGACGAACGTGAACGAACGGTCCTCGTACACCGTGATCTCGGCGGGCAGCACTTCGCCGCGCTGGGATTCGGTGGCCGCGTTGTAGGCCTTGCAGAACTCCATGATGTTGACGCCGTGCTGGCCGAGGGCGGGACCCACCGGCGGAGCCGGGGTGGCCTGGCCACCCGCGAGTTCCAGCTTGAACGTCACAACGGCCTTCTTGTTGGGAGCCATCGTGTCCTTCTCTTCCTGGGCTACCTACGGAGCTTCCCGCTCCGTGTCCTAACGTGCGCGCGCCGGCGGCCTCTGACGAGGCGCGCGGGCCGGAGGACCGGCCGGGCGGCGCGCAACTTCTCCAGGGTACTCGCCCAGGTGGCGGGCACTCTGAAGGAGGTATGTGACCTGTAGCTCGCGCTACAGCTTCGAGACCTGGTTGAAGTTCAGCTCGACCGGGGTCTCGCGGCCGAAGATCGAGACGAGCACCTTGAGCTTCTGCTGCTCGGCGTTGATCTCGGCGATGGTGGCGGGCATCGACGCGAAGGCGCCGTCGACCACGGTGACCGACTCGCCCTCGGTGAAGTCGACCTTGATGTCGGGGTCGCCGGAGGCGGCCTCGGAGGACTCGTCCTTGGGCTTCTGCTCGGGCGGGAGCAGCCACTGGATGACCTCATCGAGCGGCAGCGGGCTGGGGCGGTCGGTGCGGTCGACCACGCCGACGAAGCCGGTCACGCCGGGCGTGTTGCGCACGACCGAGTAGGACTCGGGGGTCATCTCCATGCGGACGAGCACGTAGCTGGGGAAGACCTTGGCCTCCACCTTCGAGCGCTTGCCGTTCTTGATCTCCACCTCGGTGTGCGTGGGCACCTCGATCTGGTAGATGTAGTCCTCCTGGTCGAAGGACTGGATCCGGTTCTCCAGGTTCGAGCGCACCCGGTTCTCGAATCCCGCGTACGAGTGGAGCACGTACCACTCGCCGGGGGCGAAGCGCAGCTTCGCGCGCAGCGCCTCGGCCGGGTCGACCTCGGGCTCGGTGGACTCGGCGACCTCGTCGTCCTCGATCTCCGGCTCAGCGTCGGCGTCCGCGACCTGCGCCGCGGCGGCCTGCGCCTCAGCGTCGTTCTTCAGGGCCTCGTCGAACTCAGACACGCTCAACTCTCATTCCGGCTATCGACCCCGCTACGGCGGAGTACTGCGACTGTGGCTGCTCGATGGCAGTGGTATCTCGGAAGCGGCGACCGCCGCCTGTGAAGTCGCGCGCCGGCGGAACCGGCGCGCGTCATGCCTTCTAGGGTAACCGCTCGACACGGCGGCGCGTCTCAGGCACCGGCGAACCGGCGCAGGTCACGCGATCGGCCCGGCCGCGGAGCGGGCGGGCCGATTGGCGGCGCGCCCGCGCGGGGGCGCCGTTCACGGGTTCGAAAGCGCCGGTCGAGGGGTCGGCGGCGCCGGGGATCGGAGCGGAGACGTTAGCCTTCGGTGCCGAAGGCCCGGCGGACGAGGTCGCCGAAGAGCAGGTCGAGCCCGCCGATGTAGGCCATGATGATGCCGACGAAGACCAGGACCACGATCGAGTAGGTGATCAACTGGCGCCGGGTGGGGTAGACGACCTTGCGCAGTTGCTCGACGACCTCGCGGAGGAAGCGGAGGAGCCGCTTGGCGGGGTTGCTGGTGGCGGTCTTCTCGCCGCGCTTGCGCGTGGGACGCCCCTTGTCGGCGGTCGCATCGGAGCGGCTGGTGTCGTCGGCCACGTCGGCTTCCTCCAGGGTTCATCTGATCGGGGCGGTCAGGCTTGCAGCATACCGGACTAGTGGGGCGCCTCTCGATCGCGGCGGCGGGCTTCGTACGTAGCGGACAATTCGTGGCGACGGTCGTGCCAGCGTCCGCGCAGTTGGGCCATCTCGTCTTGCAGGAACTCCATGAAGGCGGCGGTCTGGACGAGGCGGTCGCGGCCGGGACCGGCTGGCAGCGTCTCGATCCCGGTGATGGCCGTGTCCCGGTACCGCTCGAGGAAGTTGTCGCGGTCGAGCATGATCGAGCCCCAGATGTCGTCGTCGTTGAGGCGGTAGACGTCGGCGCGGGTGGAGGGGCGGCGGCCCTTGGTGAGCAGGCCCGCGGCGATGAGCTCGCGCACGGAGCCGGAGACGGCGGCGAGGCTGATGCTCAGGCCCTCGGCGATCTCGGCGGCGGTGTAGGTCTCCTCGTCGTCGACCAGGATGTAGCTGAACACGCGCGCCGACATGCGCTGGAGTCCGCTGGAGGAGAGGATCAGGGCGAACTGCTCCACGAAGTCCCGCAGTCTCCTGCGTTCGGCGTCCTGCCCGTCCATCGATCCCCCTCGTCGCCGTCAAGTGCCCACACATGATAGCCGAGGTCGCCAGAGGTTTCACAAATTCATGAAAATCGTGATAGCTTGAAGCCATGAACGCAGTGATCCGCACTGAGAACCTGGTCAAGCGCTTCGGTCGAGTGACCGCGCTCGACCGCGTCAACCTCGAAGTGGCCCAAGGGGAGACACACGGCTTCCTCGGGCCGAACGGCGCCGGGAAGTCGACCACTATCCGCGTCCTGCTCGGGATGCTCCGCTCCGACGAAGGGCGGGCCGAACTCTTCGGCGCCGACCCCTGGAAGGACGCCGCCGAACTCCACCGGCGCCTGGCCTACGTCCCCGGCGACGTGGCCCTGTGGCCCGGCCTCACCGGCGGCGAGACCATCGACCTGCTCGGGCGCCTGCGCGGCGGGATCGACAGGCGCAAGCGGGACGAGCTGCTGGAGCGGTTCGACCTCGACCCGCGCAAGAAGGGCCGCTCCTACTCCAAGGGCAACCGGCAGAAGGTCGCCCTCGTCGCCGCGTTCGCCGCCGACGTCGACCTCCTCCTGCTCGACGAGCCGACCTCGGGGCTCGACCCGCTCATGGGCGCGGTCTTCAACGAGTGCGTCAAGGAGGCCGCCGCGCAGGGGCGCACGGTGCTCCTGTCGAGCCACATCATGAGCGAGGTCGAGGCGCTGTGCGAGCGGGTGAGCATCATCCGCAAGGGCGTCATCGTCGAGACCGGGACGCTCGCCGAGATGCGCCACTTCTCGCGGTCGCACCTGCGCGCCACCCTCAAGACCCCCGTGCGGGGCCTGGAGGACCACGAGGGCGTGCACAACCTCAAGGTCGAGGGCCTCGACGTCGAGTGCAGCGTCGACACCGCCGCTCTGGACGACGTGCTCGCCCAGCTGGCCGTGGCCGGCGTCGCGGGCCTGACCTGCGAGCCGCCTTCGCTGGAGGAGATCTTCCTGCGCTTCTACGGCGACGAACTCGCCGCCAAGGGCGTGTCCAACGGCGAGGCCGGGGGCCTGCCCGAGGCCGAGGAGTCGCGGTCATGACCGCCGCGACCGCGGTGCGCGGCGCGGACGAGGCCGGACTGGGGACCCTCGCCGGCACCGGCAAGCTCCTGCGCTTCCAGGCGCGGCGCTCGCGCCTGTACCTCCTCGGCTGGCTCCTCGGGCTCGCCGGGGGCACGTGGACGATGGCCGCGACCTTCCCCGGGCTCTACCCCGACGCCGCCGACCGCGAGGCCTACGCGGTCACGGTCAACACCCCGGCGCTGCGGTCGATGACCGGGCCCGAGACCTACATCGAGGCGTACGGCGCGAGCACCGGGGCGATGTTCGCCCACCAGATGCTCATGTGGACCGGGGCGCTCACGGCCGTCATGTTCGTGCTCCTGGTCATCCGCCTCACCAGGGCGGATGAGGAGACCTCCCGCTCGGAGGTGTTCCGCTCGCAGCCGGTGGGGCGCCGCGCCGACCTGGCCGCCGCGCTCCTGCTCGCCGCGATCGCGGCGGTGGTCCTCGGGGCGCTCATGGCGCTCGCGGTGGCCGCCCTCCCCGGCGACCAGGGCGCGAGCGCGGTTCTCTACGGCCTGGGGCACACCGCGGTCGGGATCGTCTTCGCGAGCCTCGCGGCGGTGACCGCGCAGCTCGCGAGCTACGCCTCGTCCGCGAGCGGGATCGGCTTCGCCGTGCTCGGCTGGTCGGCGCTGACGGCGGGGATGGGCGGGGCCCAGGGGAACTGGGTGTCGTGGCTGTCGCCGATCGGGTGGACGCAGCTGACGTACGTGTACACGCCCGAGCAGCGCTGGTGGCCGCTCGCGCTCGCCGCGGCGTTCGCGGCCGTCGCGGTGGCGGTGGCGTTCACGCTGGTCACGCGGCGCGACTTCGGGCTGGGGATGCTGCCGGGCAGGCTCGGCAGCCCCGAGGCGAAGCCGGGCCTGCGCAGCGCGACCGCGCTGACGTTCCGGCTCACGCGGGGGCTGACGATCGCCGGGGCGGTCACGATGGTGTTCCTGGGCGTGGCGTTCGGGTCGGTGCTCGGCGGCGCGGACGAGATGCTCGACGGCCTCTCGGAGATGGAGCGGGCCGTGATCGACCAGGGCGGCTCCAGCATCGAGGAGAACGTGGCCGCCACGTTCTCGGCGTTGAACGGCCTGTTCGCGGCGCTGTTCGGCCTGCTGGTGATCAGCAGGGCCCGCAAGGAGGAGATCCAGGGGCGCGGGGAGCTCATCGCGGCGACGGCGGTCGGCCGGGCCGGGTGGCCGGGCTCGTACCTGCCGGCGGCGCTGTGGACGGGGACGATCGCGGTCCTGGTCGCCGGGGTGTGCCTGGGCGCGGTCGGGTCGATGTCGACCGGCGACTCCTCGTTCTTCGGGCTCCTGATCGCCGCGGCGGCGGCGCAATTGCCGGCGGTGTGGACGCTCATCGGGTTCGCGTTCGCCGCGTACGCGTGGCTGCCGCGCCTGGGCTGGCTGCGCTGGCTGGCCTGGGTGTGGGTGTTCGTGGTCCTGTACTTCGGCGAGATGCTCAAGATGCCGGGCTGGGCGACCGGGATCTCGCCGTTCGACCACCTCGCGAACTACCCGGCCGCGGACATGGACTGGGTCGCGGCCGGCCTGGTGGCCCTCGTGGCGGCGGCCCTCATCGCCCTCGGGTACCTCGGGGCGCGGCGCAGGGACCTGCACTTCAGTTGACGGACTCGTAAGAGAAAAGGGAAAGGGAAACCCGATCGGGCGCGGGCCGCGAGGTCCGCGCCCGGTGCCGTCAGGCGCCTTCGATCGCGCGGAGGACTTCGGTGCAGGCGGCCAGGTCGGGGCCGGTCCCCGCGTCGGCGATCTGCGCGATCGTGCGCACCATGCCCCAGGCGCGGACCCGTTCGCGGTCCGCGCCGAGGCCCTCGGCCACCGCGCGCAGGAGCTCGGTGCCGCCGAGCGGGCCGTGGAACTGCTGCTTGAACAGGAAGTACCCGCCGTCGAAGGCGCGCTCGGCCAGCACCGGCTTGGGGTCGATCAGGAGCCAGGGCTCGCGTTCGGCGGCGATGACGTTGCTCAAGTGGTTGTCGCGGTTGGCGATCCCGATCTCGCCTTCGTCGGCCAGCGCCGCGCACAGGTCGACGCCGAGGGCGAGGTCCTTCGCGATCTCGGGCGCCGCGTTCGCTGCGGCCGCATCGAACCGCTCCGACCAGCCTTTGAGCAGGTCGGTGGCGGTCGGTATCGCCGGGTGGCCTTCGGCGGGCGGCGGGGTGCGCCACAGGCGCCGGAAGATCCCGCAGGCGATGGCGAGGCGTTCGCGGGCGGCCGTTCGCTCGTCCGCGCCGGGGGGAGCGTGTTCGAGGAGCGCGGTGCCGGGTCGGGCGCGTTCGAGGAGCATCGCGCCGGATTCGGGGTCGTATTCGAGGAGGCGTACGGCGCCGTCGCCGTCGTAGGCGCGCAGGGCGGTCGGCTCGGACCGGTTCTCCTCGTCGAGGAGGTCGAGTTTGAGGACGGCGGGGGTGCCGTCGGATCGGTGGAGCGGCAGTGCGTACGCGGTGGTGCCGCCGGTGAAGGGTTCGCCGCCGGTTCGCAGGTCCCAGGTCTCGGCGAGGCGGGTGAGCGTGGCGGGGAGGGTGTCGAGCCAGTGCCGGCCTTGGTCGCCGTACCAGTCGAGGAGGTTCTGCCGGAGCGTTTCGGGGAAGGGTGCGAAAGGCATGGCCTCAGTATCGGGGCGGGCGCGCTCGCGCGCCAATGCTTTCGGGAAGGTGCGATCGGGGCGGTCTTCGCGCGTTTCGGGCGTATGGCTTCGGTTATTGTCGGGCCTTCGTGATTCCATTGGGTCCGTGTCCGATCTTCGGTTTGCGTTCACCGACCCGCCCGCCGCCGAGGCCGCCTTCGGTCTCGACGCGGCGCAGCGGGCCGTCGTGGCGCACGCGTCCGGGCCGCTGCTGGCCCGTGGCGGGCCCGCGACGGGAAAGACCGAGGCGCTGATCCGGGCGGCTTCGGCGAAGGTCGCCGCGGGTGCGGACCCGTCGTCGCTGCTGGTCTTCGGGCTCCGGCGCCAGGACACGGCGTATCTGCGCGCGCGGCTCAATGCCGCGACGGCGCCGTTCTCGGCCGCCGAGGTCGGGGTGTTCACGTTCCCGGCCTTCGCGTTCGCGCTGCTGCGGTCGGCGGCCGCGGTCTCGGGGCGCGACGAGCCGCGTCTGCTCACCGGTCCCGAGGCGGACGCGATGATCCGCTCGATGCTCGAGGGCGAGGATTTCGGCTGGCCGGAGGGGTTCGAGGAGGCCGTGCCGACGTACGCGTTCGCGCAGCAGTTGCGCGACCTGGTGCTGCGGTGCGGTGAGCGGGGCCTGGACGCGCCGAGTCTGGCGCGTCTGGGCGTCGAGCACGACCGGCCCGAGTGGGCGGCGGCCGCCCGGTTCTACGACCGCTACGTCACGACGCTCGCGGTCCAGTCGATGTCGAGCGCGTTGTACGACTCGGCGGAGATCGTGCGGGCCGCGGCGGCGGCGCTGCGGTCGAATCCGGATCTGTTCCCTAGGCCCGCTTGGGTGTTCGTGGACGATCTCCAGGACGCGACGCCGGCGCATCTGCGGCTGCTGGAACTCCTCGCCGGCGACGGGGGGAACCTGGTGGCGACCGGGTCGCCCGATGCGGCGGTGTTCGGCTACCAGGGCGGCGACCCGGAGTCGATCCGGGACTTCCCTTATCGGTTCACGGGGGCCGGGGGTGTCGAGGCGCCGGTGGTGCGGCTCGACGACACGCACACGGTCGCGCTGGCGCCGCTGGAGGCGACCTCGGTGCTGTCGCGGCGGCTGCGCGGTTCGGACAGGGACCGCAAGCGCGGCACCGCCGTCGAAGAGGCGGGCCGGGTCGACGTGGTGTACCTGCCGTCGCCGACGCGGGAGGCGGTCTACATCGCCGACATCGCGCGCCGCTCGCACCTGCTGGACGGGGTGGCGTACGGGGACATGGCCGTGGTCGTCAAGTCGGCGGCGGCGATCCCGCACCTGCGCCGGGCGATGCAGCACGCGGGCGTGCCGACCCGGCAGGCCGCCGACGACGTGCCGCTCCCGGCGCATCCGACGGTGCGGGACCTCCTGCGGGTGGTCCTGGTCGGGCGCCATCCCGAGCGGCTCGACGAGACCACGGCGGCGGGCCTGCTGCATTCGCAGTTCGGCCGGGCCGACCCGTTCGCCGAGCGGCGGCTGCGCCAGGAGCTGCGGCGCATCGCCGTCGCGGCGGACGACTTCTCGCCCGGGTCGGACCTGATCGTGGAGGCGCTGGCCGATCCCGGGCGGATCGCCGACCTGCCCGAGGAGGAGTGGGCCGAGCCGGCGCGGCGCCTGGACGCCCTGTTCGCGGCGGCGCGCGGGAGCGGCGGGATCACCGAGACGCTGTGGGCGGTGTGGGAGGCCTCGGCGCTCGCCGAGCGGCTTCAGCGGCGCGCGCTGTCCTCGGACCGGCGCGCGCAGCGCGCGGACGCCGAGCTCGACGCGGTGATCGCCCTGTTCGACCTCGCCGCCGACTACGAGCGCAAGCAGCCGGGCGCGGGCGCCGAGGTCTTCTGCGAGCACGTGCTCCATCAGCAATTGCCCGGCGACTTCCTCTCGGCCCGGGCCGAACTGGGCGACGCGGTGACCCTCGCGACCGCGCACGCCGCGCACGGGCGCCAGTGGGCGTTCACGGTGGTCGCCGGGGCGCAGGAGGGCGTGTGGCCGAACCTGCGACCGCGCGGCTCGCTCCTGGGCGCCGAAGCGCTCGTGGACGTGCTCGACGGGAGGGCCGACGTGGACCAGGTCGCGCAGCTGCTCGACGAGGAGCGGCGCCTGTTCTACAACGCGTGCACCCGCGCCCGGGTGCGGCTGCTGGTCACGGCCGTGGACTCCGACGACGCGCAGCCGAGCCGGTTCTGCGGGGAGCTCGGCGTCGAGCCGGTCACCGCGCCGCGGCGCGGGCGCCCGCTGAGCCTCGCCTCGCTCACCGCGAGGCTGCGGGAGGCCGTGGTGGACTCGGGCCACGCCGAGCGGGACGCCGCCGCCGCGGGACTGCGGCGGCTCACCGAGCAGGGCGTGCCCGGGGCCGACCCGGCCCGGTGGTGGGGCCTGGCCGAGATCTCCGACGAACGCGCGCTGGCGCTGGCCGGGGAGACCATCAGGATCTCGCCCTCGCAAGTGGAGACGACCCAGCAGTGCGGGCTGCGGTGGGTCCTCGAATCGCACGGCGCCGACTCGGGGGACCTCCTCCCCCGCCACCTCGGGACCTTGCTGCACGCGGCGGCCGAGGCGGTCACCGTCGACCCTTCCGCCGATCCGGCCGCGGTGATGGAGCAGGTGGTCGGCGAGCATTTCGACCGGCTGCCGTTCGAGGCGCCGTGGCACGCCGAGCAGCAGCGCCGGCGCGTCGCCGGCGCGGTCGAGCGGTTCGCGCGCTGGCTCGCGGCGAACCGGCGCGAGCTCATCGGCGCGGAGCGGTCCTTCCGCGTCAAGCTCGAGGTCGGGCCGCCGGGCGTGGAGGTGGTGATGTCGGGCCAGATCGACCGGCTCGAACGCGACGGCGACGGCAGGCTCTACGTGGTCGACCTCAAGACCGGCAAGAACGCGCCGAGCAGCGGCGAGGTGCAGGCGAACCCGCAACTGGGGGCGTACCAGCTCGCGGTGGCCGAAGGCGCGTTCGCGGAGGGCGCCGAGCCGGGCGGGGCCGAGCTGGTCTACCCGAACGTGGAGAACAAGACCTCCGTGCGCGCGGTCGCCCAAGGGCCCCTCGGGGAGTCGGAGAACCCCAACTGGGCCCGGGCGCTCGTGGCCGACACCGCGAACCGCATGGCCGGGCCGGTCTTCGAGGTCCGCAACACCAGCAAGTGCGACACCTGCTCGGTCAAGCACTGCTGCCCCATCGCCGAGGAAGGGCGGCAGGTGACCGATGAGTAGGCACTTCGGCGCGACCGGGCTCGCGAACCGGCTCGGGCAGCCCTCCCCCACCGAGGAGCAGCGGCGGGTCATCGAGGCCCCGGCCGCGCCGATGCTCGTCATCGCCGGCGCCGGCTCGGGCAAGACCACCACGATGGCCGACCGGGTCGTGTGGCTCATCGCCAACCGCATCGCCCGGCCCGAGCACATCCTCGGCCTGACGTTCACGCGCAAGGCCGCCGCCGAACTCGCCGCGAGGGTGCGCGACAAGCTCCGCCGCCTCACCGAGTCGGTGCCCGACCTGTCCGAGCTGCACGGGGAACCGACCGTGTCCACGTACAACGCGTACGCCGGAGGCCTGGTCGGCGAGCACGGCCTGCGCATCGGCATCGAGCCGGGCACGCGCGTCATCACCGACACCGGGCGGTGGCAGCTCGCACGGGACCTGGTGTGCGCGTGGGACGGCGAGATGAGCGAGTTCGACGTCAGCGTCGACCGCGTGACCGAACTCGTGCTGCAACTGGCCGAGCAGCTCGCCGAGCACCTGCAAGACGGCGCCGACCTGCGCCGCTTCGACCGCGACCTGTACGAACTGCTCGAAGAGCGGCAGTCGGCGCGGCTCAACGACGAGTTCCGGGGCCTGATGTCGCTGCGGCGCAAACGCGAGCAGCTCCTGCCGCTGGTCGAGTCCTGGGACCAGAGGAAACGCGAACTCGGCGTCATGGACTTCGCCGACCAGCTCTCGCTGGCCGCGCAGCTCGTGGCCGGAGCGCCCGAGATCGTCAGGACCGAACGCGAACGCTGGAAGGTCGTGCTCCTCGACGAGTACCAGGACACCTCGTTCTCGCAGGTCGCGCTCCTGCGGGACCTGTTCGGCGGCGGGCACCCGGTGACGGCGGTGGGCGACCCGAACCAGTCGATCTACTCCTGGCGCGGCGCCTCGGCCGGGACGCTGCAACGCTTCCCGAGCGACTTCCCCGCCGAGAACGGGCCCGCGAAGGTCGCGTACCTGACCAAGTCCTGGCGCAACCGCGAAGCGATCCTCGAAGTGGCGAACGCCGTCTCCGAACCGCTGCGCGCGCAGACCGTCCCGCCGCTCACCGTCGGCGCGAAATTCGACGACGAGCACGGCAAGGGCCTGGTCGAGGCGGCCATGCACCTCACCGCCGCCGACGAGGCCGAATGGATCGCCTCCCGACTCGTCGGCACCTGGCGGCCCGACGCGGACGAGACCGCCGCGGTCCTCATCCGCAAGCGCCGCCAGATCCCGGCGCTGCACCGGGCGCTGACGAACGCGGGCCTGCCCGTGCAGGTCGTCGGCTCGCTCGGGCTCCTGTACTACCCCGAGGTCGCCGAGACCGTCGCGATGCTGCGGGCCGCCGCCGACCCCACCAACGGGCCCTCGCTCATGCGGCTGCTGGCCGGGAACCGGTGGCGGATCGGGCCGAGGGACATCGCCGCGCTGTGGGCGAGGGCGCGGGAACTGGCGCCGGACTCGCGCGGGTTCGAACCGGACGCGGGCGTCGAGGCCGAGGCCTCGCTGGCGGACGCGCTGGCCGACCCCGGTGCGGCCGAGCATTACTCGACCCTCGGGTACCTGCGGTTCGCGCAGCTCCACGAGGAGCTGAGCTGGATCAGGAGCCGACTGGGCCAGAGCCTCCCGGACGTCGTCGGCGACGTGATCGCCCACAGCGGCCTGGACGTGGAGGTGATGCTGCACCACGGCGACCTGTCGAACCTGGACGAGTTCACCGACATCGCCGCCTCCTACGAGAACGACACGAGCGGCGCGAGCGTCCCCGGGTTCCTCTCCTATCTGGAGTCGGCGGCGAAACGCGAGCGGGGCCTGGTCGTGGAGGGCGCGAACCCGGCCGGCGGGGTGGTGCAGCTGATGACCGTGCACGCCGCCAAGGGCCTGGAGTGGGACGTCGTGGCGGTGCCGGGGCTGTGCGAGGGCATCCTGCCGACCTCGGTGAAGCGCGACTCGACGTGGGTGAGCGACGCGGCGCGGCTGCCGTACGGGCTGCGGGGCGACGCCGAGAACCTGCCGGTGCTCTACCTCGACGAGGCGCACACGCCCTCGGAGGTGAAGAAGGCCGTGGCGGCGTTCAAGTCCGACGACCGCGCGGCCCGGCTCGATGAGGAACGCAGACTCGCCTATGTGGCGCTGACGCGCGCGCGGCGGGCGCTGCTGGCGAGCGGGTACTGGTGGGACGCCGAGGCGCGGTCCTCGCGCAAGCCCGCGCCGTTCCTGGAAGAGGCGTGCGGAGCCGAGGCGCACGTGCCGGTCTGGGCCGACTCGGGCCCGTCGAACCCGCTCGAAGACCAGGCGCGGACCGCGCAGTGGCCGAGCAAGGCCCCGCTCGGCTCGCGTCAGGCGGCGTTCGCCGAGGCGGCGGACCTGGTGCTCACGGCGGCGGCGCCCGACGAGGAGGGACCGCAGGCGCGGGCCTGGCGCGAAGAGGCCGAACTGCTGCTGGCCGAACGCGACGAACGCGAAGCGGGCATCGTGCGGCTGCCGCGGCCCGAAAGGCTGTCGACCTCGCAGCTCATGGCGATGCGGGCCGACGAGGAGGGCTTCGCGGCCGAGCGGCGGCGCCCGATGCCGGTCCCGCCGCGACCGGCGACCCAGCGGGGCACTGAGTTCCACGCGTGGGTCGAGGAGTTCTTCGGCGGCGGCAGCCTGTTCGATCCCCTGGAACTGCCGGGGGCGGCCGACCCCACGCCGGAGCAGGCGGACCTGGAGGGGCTCAAGCGGGCCTTCCGCGAGTCGGCGTGGGCGGGGCGCGCCATCGCGGCGCAGGAGGTGCCGTTCGTCGTGGAGTACGAGGGCACGGTGGTGCGCGGGCGCATCGACGCGGTGTTCCACCGAGACGGCGGCGGGTACGACATCGTCGACTGGAAGACCGGGCGCCCGCCGCAGGGCGAGGACGCGCGGCACGCCGCGTTGCAGCTCAAGGTGTACCGGAGGGCCTGGGCGAGGCTCAAGGGGATCGAGGAGTCCGAAGTCCGGGCGGCGTTCCACTACATCACGCCGGACGAGACCTGGTGGCCCGAGATGGATTAGCACATCGGCCGCGTGTCGTTCGAAACGAAGTCGCCGACGATTTGCCGGGCGCTGCTATCGTGGCGTTCACTCCTCAACGGCCGGGCCCATCCGGCCTTCGACCCCACACCGTAAGGGTCGCAACCGAATTCCCCATTTGATTGGAACTCATGAGCATTAGCATCAAGTCCCACGCCGCCCGTCGCGCCTCCGCCGTCGCCGGCGGCGCCTTCGCTCTCGCACTGGCGCTGGCCGCCTGCGGCGGCGGCAACGACTCGCCCGAAGGCGCTGTCGAGGGCTTCCTCGACGGCGGCGCCGAGGACCTCGTCAACGCCCTCCTCGAAGGCGACGTCGACGGCGCGACCAGCGCCGCCGAGAGCCACCTCTGCGCCGAGGACGTCGACAGCGTCAAGGAGGCGGCGGAAGGGTTCGCGGGCCTTTCGGAGGAAGAGCGCGACCAGGCCCTGGACATGGCCGGCGACGACGTGCTCAGCGGCGTCAAGGACCTCTCCTACGAGATCGGCGAGGTCAACGAGGACGGCGACACCGCCACCGTCGAGGTCTCGATCACCGTGAACGACGAGACCACCGAGCAGACCGTCGACCTCGTCAAGGAAGACGACGAGTGGAAGCTCTGCCAGTTCTTCTAGGCCGAGAGCAAGGGGGCCCGGCGAGCTGTGCTCGCCGGGCCTTCGCGTGTTCCAGTGATGCCGGCGACCGCGGTCGCGATCAGTCGGCCAGCAGCGTGAGCAGCTGTTCCGCGATATCGCCGACTTCGGCGAGGTCCCCGGAGGCCACCGCGACGACCAGATCGTAGGCCTTGTCCTCGATAGAGTCCGGAGCCGCCAGTTGAAGGCCGTTGACTTCCAAGAATGTCGCGGCGGCAAGAAAACCGAGGCGTTTGTTCCCGTCGATGAGCGGATGGTTCGAGACGATCGAATGCAGCAACGCCGCCGCCTTCTCCGGAATCGACTCGTACGCCTCGGTTCCGAATACGCTCGTCCGCGGCCGGGCAGCGGCCGACTCCAGGAGCCCGAAGTCGCGGATGCGGACGGACGGCCCCGCCGCGATCGACGCGAGCTCGACCGATTCTTCGGTCGAAAGGTAGCGGGGCACTATTCGCCCAACCGCGTCAGCAGCCTGGCGTGTCGCTTCGCGATGCCTTCGGCCACTGAGCGCACATGGTCGCGGTTCTGCCGCTCGATCCACTCGGTGATCGCCGATTCCGCGGCGCCGTTCATCGACAGGCCGGCTTCAGCGGCGGCATCGCGGAACTTGCTCTCGACCTCTTCGGGAAGTCGCAGGGTCATCGCCATCACGGCACCTCGATTCTGGTGTCATAAATGATACCGCTTAAGCAACCATTTCCCCGGCCACGACCATGCGCCGCCGGTACGGCGCGGCCGTTCGCACCGCGGGCCGACCGGACCCGCCGCAGGTCGATTCGCATTGCGCGGGTCATCGGGTCCAGAACACGCAGGGGCCCGGCGAGTTTCGCTCGCCGGGCCCCTGTCTCGCGTTCGCTCTAGCGCTTGGCGACCGCTGCTCGCACCGTGTCCTCCCCGGCCTCGCCGGCGGTGGCGTCTTCAGGGAGGTCCCCGAAGGTCAGTTCCACTGCCAGGGTCTCGGCCTGGACGAAGTCGCGGTGGGTCTCGATCGCGGCCTGGACCTGGTCGGCGGCGTCCAGCACCACCGACACGCGGTCGGTGACATCCAGGTCGGCGTCCTTGCGGGCCTGCTGGACCACCCGGACCACGTCGCGGGCCAGGCCCTCGGCGGCGAGTTCGGGGGTGACCTCGGTGTCGAGCACCAGGACCCCGCCCTCGTTCGGCAGCGCCTCGGTGTGCTCGGCGTCGACCGCGACCTGGGTCAGCTCGTACTCGCCGTCCACGAGGACCACGCCTCCGGCGGTGACCGTGCCGTCCTCGACCGACCAGTCCCCGGCCTTGACGGCCTTGATGACCCGCTGCACGTCCTTGCCGAGCCGCGGCCCGAGCGCGCGCGGCACGAGCTTGAGGTCCGACCGGCTGTAGGCGCTCGCGTCCGAGTCGAACACGACCTCCTTGACGTTGAGCTCGTCGCGCAGTAGGTCCGCGAACGGCGCGAGCCGTTCGGCGTGCCCGGTCGCGACGGTGACCTTCGCCAGCGGCAGGCGCACCCGCAGCTTGCGGGCCTTGCGCATGAACAGGCCGACCGAGGCGATGTCGCGCACCGTGTCCATGGCCTCGACCAGTGCGGGGTCGGCGGGCAGGTCGGCGGCGTCGGGCCAGTCGGCCAGGTGCACCGAGCGGCCGCCGGTGAGGCCCTTCCAGATGTCCTCGGCGACCATCGGCAGCAGCGGCGCGGCGACCTCGCAGGCGGTCTTGAGCGCGGTCGCGAGCGTCGCGAACCCGGCCTCGTCGCCCTCCCAGAACCGGTCGCGCGAGCGGCGCACGTACCAGTTGGTGAGGCTCTCGAGGTAGGAGCGGAACGCGGCGGCCGCGGCCACCAGGTCGTAGCCGTCCATCGCCGAGGTCATCGTCTCGACCAGTTCGCGGGTCTTCGCGAGCAGGTACCGGTCGAGCCGGTGCTCGGAGGCCAGCGCCGTCGCGCGGGCCTGCTCGGGGGTCGCCTCGTAGCCGGCGGCCCCGGCGTAGAGCGTGTAGAAGTACCACACGTTCCACAGCGGCAGGACGATCTGGCGGACCGCGTCGCGGAAGCCGGTCTCGGTGACGGGCATGTCGCCGCCGCGCAGGACCGGGGAGGAGACGAGGAACCAGCGGACCGCGTCGGAGCCGTAGGCCTCGAAGGATTCCCGCACGTCCGGGTAGTTCTTCAGGGACTTCGACATCTTGAGGCCGTCGGCGCCCAGGAGGGTGCCGTGGACGACGGCGGTGCGGAACGCGGGCCGGTCGAACAGGGCCGTGGCGAGGACGTGCAGCAGGTAGAACCAGCCGCGGGTCTGGGCGGTGTACTCGACGATGAAGTCGCCGGGGTAGTGGTGCTCGAACCAGTCGGCGTTCTCGAACGGGTAGTGGACCTGCGCGAACGGCATGGAGCCGGATTCGAACCAGCAGTCGAGGACCTCGGGGACGCGGCGCATGACGGACTTGCCGGTGGGGTCGTCCGGGTTGGGCCGCACGAGCTGGTCGATGCCGGGCCGGTGGAGGTCGGTGACGGGCACGCCGAAGTCGCGTTCGAGGTCGGCGAGGGAGCCGTAGACGTCGACGCGCGGGTGGGCGGGGTCGTCGGAGACCCACACGGGGATCGGGGCGCCCCAGAAGCGGTTGCGGCTGATGTTCCAGTCGCGGGCGTTGGCGAGCCACTTGCCGAACTGGCCGTCCTTGACGTGGGACGGGGTCCAGTCGATCTCCTGGTTGAGTTCGACCATGCGGTCGCGGAAGCTCGTGACGGCCACGAACCAGGCCGACAGGGCCCGCTGGATGAGCGGGGAGCCGCAGCGCCAGCAGTGCGGGTAGTTGTGGTTGTAGGTGTCGTGGCGCAGGAGCGCCTGGGTCTCCTTGAGGTCCTTGATGATGAGCTTGTTGGCCTCGAAGACGTGCACGCCGGCGTAGGGGGGCACCTCGTCGGTGAACTTGCCGGAGTCGTCGACGGGCACGACCGGTTCGATGCCGGCGGCGTCGGTGACGAGCTTGTCCTCCTCACCGAAGGCGGGGGCGATGTGGACGACGCCGGTGCCGTCGTCGGTGGTGACGTAGTCGGCGGTGAGGACCTGGTGGGCGTTGGTTCGCCCGGCGAAGAAGTCGAACGGCGGGTGGTAGCGCAGGCCGACGAGGTCGGCGCCCTTGTGGCGGGAGCGGACTTCGGGGGCCTCGCCGAGTTCGCGGGCGTAGGCGCCGACGCGGGCCTCGGCGAGGAGGTAGCGGCTGCCTTCGGACTCGACCACGACGTAGTCGACGTCGGGGTGGACGGCGGCGGCGAGGTTGGACGGCAGGGTCCAGGGCGTGGTGGTCCACACCAGGAGTTTGACGCCGTTCAGGGGGCCTTCGTCGACGACGTCGAGGCCGACGGTGACGGCCGGGTCCTGGCGGTCGCGGTAGGTGTCGTCCATCTTGGTCTCGGTGGCGGCGAGGGGGGTCTCGCAGCGCCAGCAGTACCAGAGCACGCGGTAGCCCTCGTAGATGAGGCCCTTGTCGTGGAGGGTCTTGAAGGCCCACATGACGCTCTCCATGTAGGAGAGGTCGAGGGTCTTGTAGTCGTTCTCGAAGTCGACCCAGCGGGCCTGGCGGGTGACGTAGTCGACCCATTCGCCGGTGAACTGGAGGACGGAGGCCTTGGCGGCGGCGTTGAAGCGGTCGACGCCGTAGGCCTCGATCTCGGCCTTGGACTTGAGGCCGAGCTCCTGCTCGGTGGTGACCTCGGCGGGCATGCCGTGGGTGTCCCAGCCGAAGCGGCGTTCGACGCGGCGCCCGCGCATGGTCTGGTAGCGGGGGACGATGTCCTTGACGTACCCGGTGAGGAGGTGCCCGTAGTGGGGCAGGCCGTTGGCGAAGGGCGGGCCGTCGTAGAAGACGAACTCGTTGTCGCCGTCCTCGCCGGCGGGGCGGGCCTCGATGGAGGCCTGGAAGGTGTCGTCCTTGGTCCAGAAGTCGAGCACGCGCCGCTCGACCTCCGGGAGGTTCGGGCTCGCGCTTACGCCCCGGTCGGGGTCGTCGAGTGGATAGGCCATGGGACCGGTGTCTCCTCACACACACCTGCGGACTTCGGTGTGCGAGGACGAGCCGTGCCTCCCGGTTCCGGAGGGTGGGCCCGCGGTACCACCTCGCTTGGCGCATCGGTCGCGCCCGCTTGATTCGGCGGCGGTGACGGGCCGCGTCCGTCCGGTTCTAATGGGGTCTGAACTTCTGGTGAAGTCCGGGCCCGTTCTTCCGGAAGCTCGCCGGTGATGGCCGGGTCGACGCTGTTGCACGCAAGTGTAGCGCTCGCGCCCGGGGCGGGCGCGAGCGAATTGCCGCGCGCGCACCCCTATCGGTCCCACTGGTCGGACGGGTAGTATCTGGCCTGTGAGAATCCACGCACGCAACTGGTGGTGGCGCTGCTGAGGCGGCGTCCCTGCTTTTGCGTGCAGAAGGCAAGCGACCGTCTCGATGGCGGTCGCTTCGTCGTATCCGGGGTCGGCCGCCGCAGACGGGACCAGTCACCGAGTGAGGAATCGAGACCCCATGACAGATTTCCAGACGCCGTCGGGCGTGACGGTCGAGCGGACCGTGGCCGAGCTCGACGTCCCCGATCTGACGTCGATCGTGGCGCAGGTGGAGACCAGGCGCGGCGGCGTGCTCTCCAGCGGCATGGAATACCCGGGGCGTTATTCGCGCTACCACCTGGCGTACGTCGACCCTTCGCTGGAAGTGGTGGCGCGCGGCCGGTCGGTGACGGTGCGCCAGCTCAACGCCCGCGGGTACCTGCTGGTGGACGTGCTCGCGGACGCCTTGGCGGCGGCCGGGGTCGGGGCGGTGACCCGCTGCGACCGAGAGGTGCACGTCGAGGTGCCGGAGGCGACCGAGCGGGTGCCCGAGGAGCTGCGCTCGAAGCAGCCGACGGCATTCTCGGCGCTGCGGGTGGTGCTCGACGCGCTGCGCTGCGACGACCCGTACCTGGGGCTGTGGGGGGCGTTCGGGTACGACCTGGCCTACCAGTTCGAGCCGATCCCGTACGCGAAGGACCGGCCCGAGGACGCGCGCGACCTGGTGCTGCACCTGGCCGACGAGATCTACGTGGTCGACCGCAAGCGCGAGACCGCGCAGGTGCGCCGCTACGAGTTCACGCTCGGGGACCGCAGCACGAAGGGCCTGTCGCGCGAGACCGAGTCGCTGGACTACATCGAGGCGGCGTCGGTGCCCGAGGGCCCGGTGCCGGGCGTGTACGCCGACACGGTGCGCCGGGCGCGGCGCGAGTTCAAGGCCGGCAACCTGTTCGAGGTCGTGCCGGGCCACGAGATGTACGCGGCGTGCGATTCGCCGACGGCGTTCTACGAGCGGCTGCGCACCGCCAACCCCGCGCCGTACGAGTTCCTGTTCAACCTCGGCGACCGCGAGTACCTGGTGGGGGCCTCGCCGGAGATGTTCGTGCGGGTCTCGGGCGACCGGGTCGAGACGTGCCCGATCTCGGGGACGATCGCGCGCGGCAGCGACCCGCTGCACGACGCGACGCAGATCGCCGCGCTCATCGCCTCCCCGAAGGAGGAGTCGGAGCTGACGATGTGCACCGACGTGGACCGCAACGACAAGGCCCGCGTGTGCGTGCCCGGTTCGGTGAAGGTGCTGGGGCGCAGGCAGATCGAGATGTACTCGCGGCTGATCCACACCGTCGACCACGTCGAGGGGCGGCTGCGGGAGGGCATGGACGCGCTGGACGCGTTCTTGACGCACATGTGGTCGGTGACGGTGACCGGCGCGCCCAAGACGTGGGCGATGCGGTTCATCGAGGAGCAGGAGACGACGCCGCGGCGCTGGTACGGCGGGGCGGTCGGCTTCGTCGGCTTCGACGGGTCGATGAACACCGGGCTGACGCTGCGCACCGCGCAGATCAGGGACGGCGTGGCGTGCGTGCGGGCCGGCGCGACGCTGCTGTACGACTCCGACCCGGACGCCGAGGAGGCCGAGACGCACCTCAAGGCCCGGGCGCTGCTGGAGACGGCGGCGGGCGGGATCGGCGCGGCGGCGGCCGTGCCCGAGCCGATCGAGGTCGCGGGCGGACCGGCGGGGACCGGCCGCCGGGTGCTGCTGGTCGACCACGAGGACTCGTTCGTGAACACCCTCGGCGACTACTTCCGCCAGCACGGGTGCGAGGTGACGACCCTGCGGTTCGGGTTCGACGCGGCGGCGGTGCTCGCCGAGATCGACCCCGACCTGGTGGTGCTCTCCCCCGGCCCGGGGCGCCCGGCCGACTTCGACACCGCGGCGCTGCTGGACGAGATCGAGAAGCGCGGCCTGCCGGCGTTCGGGGTGTGCCTGGGGCTCCAGGCGATGATCGAGCACGCCGGCGGTGCACTGTCGCTGCTGGACGAGCCGAGCCACGGCAAGCCCGGGAACGTGAAGGTGACCGGCGGGGGCCTGTTCGAGGGGCTGCCCGACGAGGTGACCGCCGCCAGGTACCACTCGTTGTACGCCACGGCCGACCAGGTCAAGGGCGATTTCACGCCGACGGCGGCGATCGACGAGGTCGTCATGGCGATCGAGGCGCCCGCGAAGCGGTGGTTCGGGGTGCAGTTCCACCCCGAGTCGATCCTGACCGCGGCGGGCGCGCACGGCCACCGGATCGTCGGGAACGCGCTGCGGCTGACGGCGGGATAGGCGAGGACTGAGACGGACGAGGGCCGGGAGTCGCGGCGACTCCCGGCCTTCTCGGCTGCGCTCTTCGGTCTAGTTGGTGTACTCCCAGTCCTGCACGCAGGACCAGACGCTGTAGCCCCACTTGCCGTTCCAGAAGACCTCCATCCAGTAGTCGCTGGAGAGGCCGCACGCGGTGTAGGTGCCTCCGGCGACGCGGGTGCAGGAGGCCTGCACCCAGGTGCCGGCCGGGATGATCCCGAGGATCGTGGAGCCCGCGTCGGCCCGCAGCCGCTGGTTGACGCCGTCGCTGAAGCGGGCCCGGCAGGTGCGCTGCTCCGAGGCGGTGTCGGGCACGGACGCGCTCGCGACCTCGGACGGCGGCACGTCGGCGGTCGCCGCGGCCGACGCGGTGGTCGTGGCGGACAGCGACAGCGCGAGCGCGGCCGCCAGGACACCGATGGCAGTGAAGAGTCTCTTCAGTACCATGATCACCCCTTTGGTGAACTTGATCGATCACGCCTTGTGGCGCGGTCTCAACCTAATGAGACAGAAGGCTCGTTATAGCCATAAAGCGGTGAATGTCGGGAACCCGACAGCGGGAGGCCGTAACCGAACCGCCGAGGGCCGTTCGCGGGCCGGGCGGCGGCGCGCCGGTGCTGCCGCGCCGGATCCTCTCGCACCGCCTCGAACTCGTCAGGGCCAGGCCGAGCGGCCAGTTCGCGTGCCTGACGTACAAGGTGCAGTAGGGCGGCCCGAGACGGCCGTGTTACGCCCCGGCCGGGCGCGGTCCGACGCGGAACGCGCCCGGTGCGGGCCCGTCCGCTTGGGCCCGAAGGGTTTCGGCGACGAGGCGATGCGGACCGCCCGGCGTCGATGTGACCGGTGCTCACCCATCGGTCGCTGCAACGGTCCGGCAACATGCGGACCATACGATTGCCGTATGAAAATCTGGATCGCTCACGAAGCGGGCCGGGCGCAGCTCGACCCGGTCCCCGACGGCGTCGAGGTCGAGGTCTACACCGGCGGCGAGTACCCCTCCGACCCGGCCGCCGTCGCACTCTGGGTCCCCCCGTTCCAGGGCCCGGACGCCGTGCAGACGCTCAAGGACATGACCGCGCTCCGCGCGGTGCAGCTGCTCAGCGCCGGCGTCGAGGCCTGGGTCCCGGTCGTCCCGGACGGGATGGCGCTGTGCAACAACCGCGGCGCGCACACCGCGGCGACCTCCGAATGGGTGCAGGCCGCCGCGCTGGCCTCCTCGCGCAACCTGGACGTGTTCGCGCGGCGCCAGGCCGAGCGCCGGTGGGAGGGGAAGCGGGGCCGGACCCTCACGGGGGCGACCGCGCTCATCGTCGGCGCCGGTTCGATCGGCGAGGCCGTCGCCCGCCGCTTCGAGGGCATGGACATGACTATCCTCAAGGTCGCGCGCACGGCCCGGCCGGGCGTCGGCACCCTCGCGGACCTGCCGGAACTGCTGCCGCAGGCTGACGTGGTGGTCATCATCGTGCCGCTGACCGGCGAGACCGAGGGCCTGGTGGACGCCGCGTTCCTGGCCCGCATGAAGGACGGCGCGCTGCTGGTCAACGCCGCCCGAGGGAAGGTCGTGGACACCGGCGCGCTGACCGCCGAGGTCGCCTCGGGGCGGCTGCGGTGCGCGCTGGACGTGACCGATCCCGAACCGCTCCCGGCCGACCACGAGCTGTGGGGGTTGGAGGGCGCGCTCATCACCCCGCACGTGGGCGGCGCGGTCGAGGGCTTCATCGAGCGGTGCTACCCGTTCGTCGGCGACCAGATCCGGCGGCTCGCCGCCGGGGAGCCGCTCGCGAACCTCGTGGAGAACGGGTACTAGGGCGTGGGTCGGCGCGGTCGGGCTTGATGGTTCGATTGCACGGTGAACATGCGGATAGAGGAACTGGGCTGGCGGCAGACGGCGATGGGCGAGATCAGCCTGCGGAGGCGGTTCGACCCCGTCGTGGGGACCGAGGTGTACGAGGTCAAGCTCGACGACGAGTTCCTCATGTCGAGCCTGTTCACCGTCGCCGAGATCGAGCTCGCGCACCTGGGGCTGGCGCGCACGGAGGGCGACGAGCTCGACGTGGTCGTCGGCGGGCTCGGGCTCGGCTACACCGCCCAAGCGGCCCTTGAGGACCCGCGCGTGCGCGAACTGATCGTCGTGGAGTACTCCGAGGCCGTCATCGAATGGCACGAGCGCGACCTCCTGCCGGACACCGAGGGCCTGGCCGCCGAGGAGCGGATCCGCCTCTCGCGCGCCGACTTCTTCGCCTCCGCGACCGGCGAGGACGGCTTCGACCCCGAGCGGCCCGGGCGGGTCTTCGACGCGGTCCTGCTCGACATCGACCACTCGCCGCGGCACGTGCTCCACTCCCCGCACGCGGCCTTCTACACCCACGAGGGCTTCAGCGCCCTCACCGCGCACCTGCGCCCGGGCGGCGTCTTCGCGATGTGGTCGGACGACCCGCCGGACCAGGAGTTCACCGAGGTCCTCGAAGGCGTCTTCGAGGAGGTCACGGCCAAGCGCGTCTGGTTCGACAACCCGTTCAGCGGTGGCAGGTCCTCGAACACCGTGTACGTCGCGACGCGGCCCTGACCGCTCAGGCGACGCGGGCGCCGATCGGCACCTCGGCGTCGGGGGCGAGGAGGACCACCTCGTCGGTGCCCTCGACCGGCACGCCGAGGACGAGCACCTCGGACATGAAGTCGGCGATCTGGCGCGGCGGGAAGTTCGTCACCGCGACCACGGTGCGGCCGACGAGTTCTTCGGCGCTGTAGCGGGCGGTGATCTGCGCGCTGGAGCGCTTGACGCCGAGCTCGCCGAAGTCGATCCACAGCTTGTAGGCGGGCTTGCGGGCCTTCGCGAAGACCTCGGCGCGCTCGACGCGGCCGGCGCGGATCTCGGTGCGGAAGAAGTCGTCCACCGAGCTGGTCGGGGCGGAGCTGGTCGCGGCGGTCCGCGTCTGGTCGGCCATGGAGGCAGGATACCGACGCGGGAGGAACCGCCGGGTCGGACCGTCTCCGGGGACGCCGACCCGAGCGGCTCGGCGGACCGCGCAGCCGGTTCGCGCCCGCGTCAGGCGTCGAACCGGTGGTGGAGGTCGGCGAGCGCGGCGTCGGTGAGGCGGCCGTAGAGGCGCAGGCGGGCGATGCCGCCGTCGGGGAAGATGTTGAGCCGCACCGCGGTCGCGGGCCGCCGGTCGGCGACGGGGAAGCGGTGGAGCGTGTCCGGTTGCAGCGGGGTGCGCGGCAGCAGTTCGAACGCGGCGTCGCCGTCGAAGCCGTCGATCGAGGCCGAACCGGGCGCGTTGTGCTTGAGGTGGCTGGTGTCGAGTTCGGCGACGCGGACGGTGCCGCGGCCGGCGAGGCGCACGTCCAGCCACTCGTGGCCCGGTTCGCGGCGGCGGGCGGTCTCCCAGCCGTCGGCCTGGCAGGTGGCGAGGCCGGGCATGATGGCGCCGATCGGGTTGGAGTAGAAGGCGTTCGAGGCGTCGGTGACGGCGGCGCCGTTGACGAGGGCGGCGAGGTCCAGCGGCAGGTCGGCGAAGAGGGTCGGGTCCGGGACGGGCGTGCCGTGGACGCGGAGGCGGGCGACGCCGCCGTCCGGGTGGAGGTTGAGGCGCACGTGGGTGAAGCGCTCCGGGGAGTGCACCGCGTACTCGTTGGTGTCGTCGCCTTTGGCGGCGGTGACGGGGACGAGGTTCCGCCAGTCGGCGGCGAGGAGGTCGGGCAGGGCCGGGTGGCCGTCGACGCGGCAGGCGTCCACGGAGACGTTCGGCGGGTAGTTGCCGGTGAAGAAGGCGGTGTCGACCACGACGCCGCTGATCGCGCCGGGGACGCCGAGGCGCACGATCGCCCAGTCGTGGCCGTCTTCGCGGCGCCTGCGGGTCTCCCAGCCGTCGTAGACCTGGCCTTTGGGGCCGAAGGTGCGGGCGTGGTGGGTCACGGGGTAGGGCTCGATGAGGTGCTCCTTCTCGGCGAAGGACTCGTCGTTGGCGGCGAGGACGGCGCCGCCGAGGGCGCGGGCGGCGAGGTCGACGAGGGGCGCGGTCCGCTGGGGCGGTACGGCTTCGGGTCGGGGTTCGATGGCGGTCATCGGGGGCTCCTTCGCAGCAGTCGGCCGCGCGGGGCGGCCTCGGTGTCGACCCGTTCGCCGCGCAGCCAAGTCGCGGCGATCGCTCCGGTGAGGGCGCGGCCGTCGTAGGGCGTGAGCGGGTGGCGGTGGTGGAGGTCGTCGCCGCGGACGGTCCAGGCGCGTTCGGGGTCGAAGGCGACGAGGTCGGCGTCGGCTCCGGTCGCGATGCGGCCCTTGCGGTGCAGTCCGGCGAAGTCGGCGGGGCCGGAGGAGGTCCAGCGGGCGAGGCGTTCGAGAGCAAGGCCGCGGGCGCGGGCCTCGGTCCACAGCACCAGGAGTCCTATCTGGAGTGAGGCGATGCCGCCCCAGGAGGTGGCGAAGTCGCCGGTCTTGAGGTGCGGCGGGCTCGGCGAGTGGTCGGAGACGACGAAGTCGATCCGTCCGTCGGCGAGGGCGGCCCACAGCGCTTCGCGGTTGGCGCCGTCGCGGATCGGCGGGCAGCATTTGAACGCGGTCGCGCCGTCGGGCACGTCCTCGGCGGCGAACGCGAGGTAGTGGGGGCAGGTCTCGACGGTGATCGGGAGGCCTTCGCGGCGGGCTTCGGCGATCGGGCCGAGGGCTTCGGCGGCGGCGAGATGGAGGAAGTGGACGCGGGCGCCGGTGGCGCGGGCGGCGGCGACGGCGGCTCGGACGGCGCTGGTCTCGGCGGCCGCCGGGCGGGTGGCGAGGAACCGGTCGAAGCCGGGGGCGGTGTCGGTCTCGCGCAGGTGGGCGGGGTCCTCGGCGTGGACGATGAGGACGGCGCCGAGGGCGGCCGCGTCCTCGCAGGCGCGGTGCAGGCCCGCGGCGTCGAGCGGCGGGAACTCGTCGACTCCGGAAGGGGCGGTGAAGCACTTGAAGCCGAAGACGCCCGCGTCGTGGAGGCCTTTGCGGTCGGCTTCGTTGCCGGGGATCGCGCCGCCCCAGAAGCCGACGTCGATCCAGGTGCGGCCCTCGGCGGCGCGGCGCTTCGCGGCGAGCGCATCGGTGTCGACGGTCGGCGGGAGGCTGTTGAGGGGCATGTCGACGAGGGTGGTGACGCCGCCCGCGGCGGCGGCGCGGGTGGCGGTCGCGAAGCCCTCCCATTCGGTGCGGCCGGGTTCGTTGACGTGGACGTGGGTGTCGACGAGGCCGGGGAGGAGGGCGAGGTCGCCGAGGTCTTCGGTGCGCTGGGCGGTGACGGGCTCGTCGTAGTCGCCGATGACGGCGATGCGTTCGCCGGCGATCGCGACGGCGGCGGGGCGCTCGCCGTCGGGGAGGACCGTGCGGCGGGAGCGGAGCACCAGGTCGTAGACGACGGGAGCGGCGAAGTCGGCGGGGTCGGTCAACATGGCGGCTCCGGGGGAAGGCTCGGCGACCGGGGAAGGGAGCGTGATCGGCCGCGGCCGGTGGCGGGGCGAACGTGGACCTGGCGGGATTCGACTGCTCGTCTCGGCACGGCATAGCCGGTGGCGGATCGTGCGGCGAGGCGCACGTGATCCGGCATGGCCGGAGCGGCCGGGCGGGAGCGGGCCCGGCCCGCTGTCGGCGGCCCGGCGGCCCGCGCGTCTTCCGTCCGGACGGTGCGGCCGCTCGGAGTCGTGTTGGTGCTCATGGGGTCTCGGTTTTCGCGGCGTTGTAGGCGCGCCAGGAGCCGTGGACGGTGATGTCGATGAGTTCGGGGAGGTCGGCGCAGGCGTCGCGCAGGCGCATCCCGAGGGCCTCGGTGCCGTCGGCGAGGCCGACGACGCCGAGTTCGAGGTCGGCGGGTTCGGCCGGCAGGAGGGATTCGCGCAGCACGCGCAGGTCGATGTCGTAGAGCTCGCCTTCGATCGCGGCGCCTTCGCCCTCTGGTGCGGTCTGGAGCGCGGGGTGGTCGTCGCCGACGGAGTGGAGGCGGTAGATCGGCAGCGTGCGGGCGGGGCCGACGAACGGCGCACCGCCGATGAGGTGGTGGAGATCGCCGCCTTTCATGCCGCCTCCGTTGAGGAACATGCGGACCATGGTCGCTCCCTTCCGTTGCGCGGTCAGTGGTGGATGGGGCCTTCGGCGTCGGTGAGGAACCCGGCGCGGGCCCGGTTCCTGACGGCGACGATCTCGGACACTATGGAGAGCGCGGTCTCTTCGGCGTTGCCGCCGTTGAGGTCGAGCCCGATCGGCGAGCGCAGGCGCGCGAGCGGCCGTTCCCCCACTCCGGCTTCGCGGAGTCGTTCGAGGCGTTCGCGGTGGGTGGCGCGCGAGCCCATGGCGCCGATGTACCCGGCCTCGGAGACGAGGGCGCGTTCGAGGAGCGGGAGGTCGAACTTGGCGTCGTGCGTCAGGACGCACACGGCGGTCTGGGCGTCGACCTTCGTCTTGTCGAAGTGGCGGTGGGGCCAGTCGACCACGATCTCGTCGACCTCGGGGAAGCGGATCGCGGTGGCGAACACCCGGCGGGCGTCGCAGACGGTCACGTGGAAGCCGAGGGTCTTGGCGATCCTGACGACGGGCGCGGCGAAGTCGACGGCGCCGTAGACGAGGAGCCGCGGCGGCGGGTCGTGGACCTCGACGGCGAAGCGCCCGACCCTGCCGGAGGCGGAGGGCGGCACGGTGCCGGCGAGGTCGAGGCGCCCGGTGAAGCCCCGGCTCGTGATCGCCACGGCCGCACCGATGTCGGGGCCTTCGACGGCGCGCACGAGCGAGACCGGCTCGCCTTCGAGGACCGCGTCCACGGCCGCGCCGATCGCCGGGTCGTCCGGCTCGACCCGGACGATGAGCACCTCCATGGAGCCGCCGCAGGTCAGGCCGATCGCGAACGCGTCCTCGTCGCCGTACCCGAAGGACTCGACCACGGGGACGCCGGTGTCGAGGACCTCCTGGCAGCGGGTGTAGACGGCCGCTTCGACGCAGCCGCCGGAGACGCCGCCGACGACCGCTCCGGACGGATCGACGGCGAGGGCCGCGCCGAGCGGGCGCGGCGCCGAACCGGAGACGCCGATGAGCGAGGCGAGCGCGAACGGCGTGCCTTCGCGCCGCCACGCGTCGAGGGTCGCGGCGATGTCCTTCATGACGGCCTCCCGGGGCGCTTGCGCCGACGCGGGCGAACGGGGCGGGCGTGCTTCACGAGGGCCTCCCGACGGTCAGGTGCTCGGGTCGCACGGGCACGTGGGTGAGCGCGAGGCCGGTGGCGTCGCGGACGGCGGCGACGATCGCTGGCGTCGAGGAGAGCGTGGGCGGCTCGCCCGCGCCGCGGAGGCCGTACGGCGCTTCGGGATCGGCGTTCTCGACGATCTCCATGCGCATCGGCGGCATGTCGAGGAAGGTCGGGATGAGGTAGTCGGTGAAGGAGGCGTTCTTCACCAGTCCCTCCTCGACCACCAGCGCCTCCATGAGGGCCAGGCCGAGCCCTTGGGCGGTGCCGCCCTGGATCTGGCCTTCGAGGGCGACGGGGTTGAGGATGCGGCCGACGTCCTGGACGCAGGTGAGGTCGACGACCTTCACGAGGCCGAGTTCCACGTCCACGTCGACCGTGGCGCGGTGGACGCACAGGGCGAGTTGGACGTGGCTCTCGCCTTGGCCGGTGACGGCGTCCATCGGCTTGGTGGCGCGGTGGCGGAAGACCCGGGTGGCCTCGACCGGGCCGTCGGCGAGGTCGCGGCCGGCGAGCAGTTCGCGCACGGCCTCGGCGGCGGCCTTGACCGAGCCGCCGGTCATGTACGACTGGCGGGAGGCCGAGGAGGAGCCGGCCGAGCCGACCTTGGTGTCGTTGGGCAGCAGGACGACCCGGTCGACGCCCAGTTCGGTGCGCACGATCTGGGTCTGGAGGTTCCAGTGGCCCTGGCCGACCTCGGCCGCGGCGGTGTGGACGTAGGCGACCGGTTCGCCGTCGACCAGTTCGAGGCGGACGCGCGCGGTCGAGTAGTCGTCGAAGCCCTCGGAGTAGCAGACGTTCTTGAGGCCGACGCCGTAGCCGACGCCGCGGCGCACCCCTTCGCCGTGGGTGGTGTTGCCGGCCCCGCCGGGCAGGTCCACGATGTCGCGGGCGGTCGCGGCGTCGGGCGCGGGGAGGGCCGCGAGGCGGTCGAGCATGTCCTTGAGCGGGGAGAACGGGGTACCGTCCGATCCGGCTCTGCCAGGATCGTAGGCGTCGACCACTTGGCCGGTGATGAGCTTGGAGCCCTGGGCGACGGCGTTGCGGCGGCGGATCTCCAAGGGGTCGAGGCCGAGCGCCTCGGCGAGGGCGTCCATCTGGGACTCGTAGGCGAAGCAGGTCTGGACGCCGCCGAAGCCGCGCATGGCCCCGCACGGCGGATTGTTGGTGCGGGTGCCCCAGGCGTCGATGCTCACGTGCTCGACCTCGTAGGGGCCCACCGAGAGCGAGGCGGCGTTGCCGACCACGGCCTCGGTGGTCGAGGCGTACGCGCCGCCGTCGAGGACGATCGAGGCCTTGACGTAGACGAGGCGGCCGTGCTCGTCCGCGCCGTGCTCGTAGCGCATCCGGGCCGGGTGGCGGTGGACGTGGCCGAGGAAGGACTCGGCCCGGTCGTACATCATCTTGACGGGACGGCCGGTCGCGAGCGCGAGCATCGCCATGTGGACCTGGACGGACAGGTCCTCGCGGGCGCCGAACGCGCCGCCGATCCCGGCCATCTCCAGGTGGATCCGGTCGGGTTCGAGGCCCAGGCACGGGGCGAGCTGCTCGAGGTCGGAGTGGAGCCACTGGGTGGCGACGTGGAGGCGGACGCCGCCGTCGCCGGTCGGCACGGCCGCACCGGATTCGGGGCCCAGCGGCGCCTGGTCCTGCATCCCGACCACGTACTCGTGGGCGATGATCACGGCCGCGCCGGCGGTGTCGGGATCGCCGAGGCGCACGGGCTGGTAGCGGAAGAAGCTGCCGGCCGCGACGGCGTCGGCGGGGTCGCAGAGGGGTTCGAGGACCTCGTAGTCGACCTCGATCGCCTCGGCGGCGCGGCGGGCGCCGTCGAGGGTGTCGGCGGCGACGATCGCGACCGGTTCTCCCTGGTAGTTCACCTGGTCGAGGGCGAGCACGGGCTGGTCGGCCTCGATGAGCCCGTAGTGGAGCTTCCCCGGTACGTCGGCGGCGGTGAGGACCGCGGCGACGCCGGGGAGGGCCAGCGCGGCGGTGGCGTCGATGGAGCGGATGGCGGCCTTGGGGTGGGGGCTGCGGAGCGTGTGGCCCCAGAGCATGTTCGCGAAGTGGAGGTCGGAGGCGTAGTCGAAGGTGCCGTTGACCTTCGCTTCGGCTTCGGGGCGGATCGGGGACTGCCCGATGACCCCGCGGGGAGCCGAGGGCGCGGCGGCGCCGCGAGGCGCGCCGGGCCGGAGCGAGGCAGGTCGTTCCATAGAGGATGATTCTGCGCCGGTCGCGGGCGCGTCGGCTGCCGCTCGTGGCGTCTCGGCGGGTTCAGGCATCGGCGGCCTCCCTCAGGTTCTTGTCGGCGGCTTTGAGGTCGGCGGTGAGGGTCGCGGTGTCGGCGGTGCGCAGTTCGCCGTCCGCGACGACCGGCGTCCCGGCGACGGTGAGCAGCCGCAGCGGGGCGGCGGGGCCGAGGACCAAGGCGGCGACGGGGTCGGCGATGCCGGCGTGGCCGAGGCCGGTGAGGTCCCACAGGGCGATGTCGGCCTGCTTGCCGACTTCGAGGGAGCCGATCTCGCTCTCGCGGCCGAGGACCGCGGCGCCGCCGATGGTGGCGAGGCGCAGCGCGGTGCGCACGTCCATCGAGTGGGGGCCGTGGAGTTGCCGGGCGGTGTAGACGGCTTGGCGCAGTTCCTCGCCGAGGTGGCCGGCCTCCTGGCTGGCGGCGCCGTCGACGCCGAGGCCGACGGGGATGCCGGCGGCGAGCATCGCGGGGACGTCGGCGAGGCCGGTGCCGAGGCGGGCGTTGGAGGAGGGGCAGTGGGCGACGCCGGTGCGGGCGGCGCCGAGTCGGCGCTGGGCGTCGGCGGAGAGGTGCACGGCGTGGGCGAGCCACACGTCGTCGGCGATCCAGTCGACCCGCTCCATGTAGGTGACGGGGTCGCAGCCGTGGACGCGTTCGCAGAACTCGGCTTCGTCGAGGGTCTCGCACAGGTGGGTGTGGAGGCGGACGCGCTTGTCGCGGGCGAGGGCGGCGGATTCGCGGAGGAGTTCGGTGGAGACGGAGAACGGCGAGCAGGGGGCGACGGCGATGCGCAGTCGCGATGCGGGGGAAGGGTCGTGGTGGCGGTCGACGGCTTCGGCGGTGGCGGTGAGGGCGGCGTCGATGTCCTCCACGAGGTGGTCGGGCGGCAGGCCGCCGTCGGCGACGCCGCGGTCCATGGAGCCGCGGGCGAGGTGGAGGCGCAGGCCGATCCGGGAGGCGGCGGCGATCTGGACGTCGATGAGGTCGGCGGTCTGGCCCGCGGGGTAGACGTAGTGGTGGTCGGCGGCGGTGGTGCAGCCGGAGAGGGCGAGCCAGGCGAGGCCGGCGGTGTTGGCGGCGGCGACGTGCTCGGGGCGCAGGTGGGCCCAGACGGGGTAGAGGTCCACGAGCCATTCGAAGAGGGTGTGGTCGGTCGCGTATCCCCTTGTGGCCCATTGGTAGAGGTGGTGGTGGGTGTTGACGAGACCGGGCGTGGCGAGGCAGCCGGAGCCGTCGATGCGGAGGGCGCCGTCGAGGTTCGGCCCGGGGCCGGGGCCGACGGCGGTGATGCGGCCGTCCTCGATGACGAGGTGGCCGGGGGCGTGCTCGGTCCCGGAGGAGTCGACGGTGGCGACCCATGCGTTGTCGATGACGGTCACGGCCATGGCGCACACTCCGGAGTCAAATTGTCACACCTCGGTGTCACGGTTGAGGTGGAGGCAGATGCGGAGGGAGGTGAGGCGAAGGGAAGCGGACGAATCCGGCCGGTCGAGGTGGGGTCGAAGGCAGTGGACGGTCGCGGGAGCGACGCGTCGGTGACGAGGGCGGTGGCCGGGGCCGTGGAAGCGGTGCGAACGGTTGCGGTTGCGGAACGCTGTCTTGCGCCGGGTGCGAAGTGCTGGGCTGGGCGGGTCGTGTGGACGGTCGAGCCCGTTCGCGCGGTTTCACGCGCGATGGCTTGCACGGGCGCGAAGTCCTCGTCGGTGCCCTTCGTGATCGCTCGGGGGAGACTCGGCTCGACGCTCATTGCGGCTCACCTGCCGATGGCCGGGCATCGCCGGTGCGTTCGGTCGCGGGCGGCGCAGCGGCGCTGGGCGCGACCGAATCGGGCGCCGGCGCGTCGACGGCGGGTGTCGTCGCGGCCTCGGGCCAAGCGGTGGCGTCGGTCGCCCGTGCCTCTTCTGCGCCGGACACGCTCGCGGCCGCTGCCACGTGCACGGCTTCGATGATCTTCTCGTAGCCGGTGCATCGGCACAGGTTGCCCGCCAGCGCCTCTCGGATCCGCAGGTCGCTCGGGTCGGCTTCTCGTTCGAGCAGGTCGGCAACCGTGACCAGCAGTCCCGGGGTGCAGAAGCCGCATTGGACCGCGCCGCAGGTGAGGAAGGCGTCCCGGACGGCTCTCGGCACCGCGCCGACGACGGTCCGCACTTCGCGGCCTTCGCATTGGGCGGTCGCGACCAGGCACGCGCACACCGGATCGCCGTCGAGCAGCACGGTGCACGAACCGCATTCGCCCTGTTCGCAGGCGTTCTTGGTGCCGGTGAGGGCGAGTCGGTCGCGCAGGGTGGCGAGCAGGCTCTCTCCGGGCCTGTCGATGTCCGCGGCCGTGTCCGCGCCGTCGACGCGCATCGTCACTCGCATCATGCGCTCCTCTCGTGGGCGGCGGTCCACACTCGGCGGAGCGCTCGGGCGGCGCACACGGCCAGGGCGTGGCGGCGGTACTCGGCGGTGGAGCGCACGTCGTCGATCGGGCGGGCCGCGGCGGCGACGCGGCGGCCGAACTCGATGAGGAGGGCGTCGTCGAGGCGAGAGGGTGCGGCCCAAGGCAGGTCGATCTGCTCGGCCTCGGGTGCGCGGAGCGGGGTGGGTCCGGCCGAGCCGATGCCGGTGCCGAGTCGGCGCCGGTCGAGGTCGAGGGACACCGCGAGGGAGCAGACCGCGATGACCATGGCGTTGCGGGTGCCGACCTTGAGGAACTGCTGCGGCCCGGCGGCCTTCGGGACGGTCACGGCCGTGACCAGCTCCCCCGGTTCGAGCACGCTTCGTTTGGGGCCGGTGTAGAAGTCGGCGGCGTCCACGGTCCGGGTGCCTTCGAGGGAGGCGATCTCGACGCAGGCGCCGGTGGCGAGGAGCGGCGGGTGGCCGTCGCCCGCCGGTGAGGCGGTGGCGAGGTTGCCGCCGAGGGTGCCGCGGTTGCGGATCTGCGGGGAGCCGACGGTGCGGGAGGCGGCGGCCAGGCTGGGCAGGACGGTGGCGAGTTCGGCGACGATCCGGGCGTAGGGCACGCCCGCGCCGATGCGGATCGACGCGCCTTCGTCGGTCCATTGGCGCAGCTCGGCGAGGCCGGTGAGGTCGAGCATCGCCGCGGGCCGGGTGTGGCGGTAGTTGACGGCGACCATGAGGTCGGTGCCGCCGGCGATCGGCACGGTCTCGGGCCGCTGGGCGAGGAGGCGCAGGGCCTCGGCGGTGTCGGCGGGCCGGTGGAACTCGAAGTCGGCGGGGGCCGTGGTGGTGGCCGGTACGGGTGCCGTCATGCCGCCTCCCTTCGGACCGTGCCTTCGATGAGTCCGTACGGCAGGTCCCCGGCCTGGAAGACCACGCCGGGGTTGTCGAGGCCGAACCGTTCGAGGTCGAACAGGTAGTGGTGCCGGTTCGGCAGGGACAGACGCACCTCGCCGATCTCGGGCACCGCCCTCAGTATGCGCTCGCCGACGGCGTAAAGGGTCTGTTGCAGCGAGAGCGAGTACGTGTCGGCGAACGCTTCGAGGAGCGCGCCGCGGGCGGCGGTGAACGCACGGTCGTAGAAGGCGCGGTCGTAGGTGATGCCGTGGCCGGGAGCGGTGGCCTGGGTGTCGGCTGCGGTCGCGCCGGTGTCGATGTCGGGGACTGCCGTGTCGGCGGGCGTGTAGGTCCAGGTCGCGGTGACCGCCGTGGCGAGGATGCGGTCGTCGGTCTCGGGGAGGGTCGTGTACTCGTCGGCCAGGAAGCCGTTGAACTCCGAGTCGGTGGTGTTGAGCAGCAGTAGGTCGCGGACGCCGGAGGCGATCGCGGCGGCCTCGCCGTCGTAGACGGCCTCGGCGGTGCGCAGTTCGCCCCGTTCGCCGCGGGTGAAGGAGTGGTCGCCGATGCGCGTCCAGGCCTGCTCTTCGATCTGGACGCGCGCGGTCGTGATCGCCGGGGTGCGGTCCACGAAGTGCCGGGCGAGGCGTTCGGCGAAGGCCTCGATCGGGCCGATGCCGTCCCGCGCCAGCGCGTACACGGTGTTCTTCTGCGTGTCCGTGGGCAGGACGCCCGTGTTGTCGCCGGTGTAATGGGTCGCGTCGAGGTCCCCGGCGAGCGCGGTGTGCACGGTCAGGTCGCGGATCTCGTGTCGGGGCGTCTCGCGCCCGACGCGCACCAGGCGTATCCCGGACTTGCCGTAGTTGTTGGGGCCCAGGGAGAAGCGGTGCTGCGGCTCGTCGTTCGGCATCTAGCTCCCTCGGTAGGTGGAATAGGCGAAAGGGCTCAGGAGCAGCGGCACGTGGCAATGGCGCTCGTCGGCAAGGAAGTCGATCGCGACCTCGGGGTAGAACGTCGCGATGCCTCTGGCGGCGAACCACGCGCCCGTGTCGAACCGAATGCGGTGCGGCCCCGGGGCGGTCTCCCAGCCCGAGACGCGGCCGTCGGCGTCGGTGAGGCCGGTGCGGACCTCGGCGGCTTCGTTGCCGAGGCGGATCAGGGTCAGGCGCACCCCGGTGGCGGGGGTGCCGGTCACGGCGTCGAGCACGTGGGAGGACACGGTGGTCATGGCCGAGCCTCCTCGCGCGGGTCGCGGTCGGGCACAAGGGCGGGTTCGGTCATGGCCGTGCCTCCTCGAACGACTTGTCGAGGCGCAGCGCCACGATCTTGCGCAGTTCGGCGACCGACTCGGCGTATTCGGTCGCGTCGTCGTTCCCCAAGCGGCGCTGGGCCTCGGCGAGGATCTGCTCCCCCGTCAGGCCGGTCGCGCAGATCAGGAAGACCTTCCCGAAGCGGCGCTCGTAGGCGGCGTTGGCCTCGGCGAGCGCGGCCTGGACTTTCTCACCGGCGGTCATCGCCCGGGACTGCTCATCGCGCGACCAGGTCGCCTCGGTGCCGCCGGGCCCACCGATCTTCGGGTGGGCGGCGTGCGCGACGGCCAGTTCGGACGCCTCCAGCGCGTCGAATCCGGCCAGCGCCGCGGCCTTCAAAGCGGCGGTCGATGCGTACGGGCGGCCCGAGACGAGCTTCTCGGCCCAGGCCCGCGACGCGCAGCAGGCCGTCAGGACCCGCGCCGCGTCGGCGGCGTCCATCGCGTTGAACGCTCCGAGCGTCCACATCGGCGCCTCCCGTTCCGGTCCCGTCGGCATTGCGCACTCCCACCGTCGCATGTTCGGGGCGTGTCGGGTAAGTGAAGCCGAATCCCGAGGTTCGGGCCATGGTCACCGGCTATGAAACCTTGATTTCTGCGCCGTTAAATGCTGGAGGATCGTCCAAACCCGCGCCGCGGGCGGGGCTATGGTGGCCTTACCTACCGCGTCCCGACCGCCTGCGAGAAGGCCGGACCCCTGGGGGCCCCATGCGACTGCGTTCACTGCTGCAAATGCCCGAGCTGGGGCTGACCCTGGTCTCGGGACGCCACCACCTCGACCGCGAGATCCGCTGGGTCGTCCCCACTGACCTGCACGACCCGCGCCGGTACCTCTCGGGCGGGGAGCTGGTGCTCACCGGGATGATGTGGCGCCGGGCCGAGTGCGACTCGGACACGTTCGTGCGCAACCTGATCGCCGCCGGGGTGACCGCGCTCGGGGCGGGCGACCACCCGGAGTTCCATGCGGTGCCGGAGGATCTGGTGGACGCGTGCGCCCAGCACGACCTGCCGCTGTTCGCCGTGGACGCCGAGGTGGCGTTCGCCGAGATCACCGAGCGGATCGTGCAGCGGCTGTCGGTGGGCCGCTCCGGGGACCTGGCGTCGCTGCTGGACCGGCACCGGCGGCTCATCGCCGCCGACGGGATCGGGCAGATCCTCGAACTCATCCGCCGTGAGCTGGGCATGGAGTGCCTGGTGCTCTCGCCGACGGGGCGGGCGCTGCGCGGGGGCCTCGAACTGAGCGAGACCGAGCGGACCGCGGTGGTGACGAGGGCGCACGCCGCGGCCCGGCTGCCGCAGAAGGTGACGCTGGACCGCCACCGGTGCCATTCGGTGTTCGGGATCGGCTCGACCATCCACACCGGACGGTTCCTGGTGATCGACGACGACCACACGCGGTGGCCGCCGGAGCGGCGCCTGGTCGCCGAGCAGCTCTCGGCGCTGCTCATGCTCGAACTCGACGACCCGGCCGTGCGGCCCGCGCCGCACGTCGAGCTCGTCACCGCGTTGCAGGAGGGCAGGGTCGACGAGCACCTGATGCGTTCGGCCGGGCTGCCGGTCGGCGGCGCGGTCACCGTCATCGTCGCCACCGGGGAGCCGGAGGCGCTGCGGGAGGTCGTCGTGGCCGAGACCGTGTGCGGGCCCGACAGCGTGGACGACCCGCTCGCGTCCCCGGCCGCCGCGTGGGCGACCGTCGGCGAGGAGACGGTCGCGATCCTCGCGGGCCCGGCCGCTTCGATGGAGGAGCGCGGCGGCCTGGTCGCGTGGGCGCGGCACTGCGCCGCGGTCATGAGCGGCGCGAACGCCGGGGCCGACGGGGCCGTCGCGGTCGGCATCGCCGATCCGGTCCGCTCACCCGAAGGGCTGCGCGGGGCACTGGAGCAGGCCCGGCACACCGCGGCGCTGGCGCAGCCGAGGCCCGGCCGGGTCGACGTGAGCGAACCGGACCACCTCGTGTCGCACCGGATGCTGCTGGCGGCCGTGCCGCCCGACGTGAGCCGGGCCTTCCGCACCCGCGTGCTCGACCCGCTCCTGGAGTACGACGCCCGGCACCGCTCGGACCTGCTGCCGACCCTCCGGCGGTTCCTGGAGTGCGACGGGTCCTGGCGCCAGTGCGCCACCAGTCTTCACCTGCACGTCAACACCGTCCGGTACCGGATGCGCCGGGTCGAGGAGCTCACCGGCCGCGACCTGCGCAATCCTCTCGACCGGATGGACCTCGCGCTCGCGGTGAGCCTGGACTGAGCCTTCCCGGAGGCTCGTCGGCGCACCGAACGGTCCGGTCCCGCCACGGCGGCGGGACCATGAAGAGGGGGGAACACATGAAGAACACCGCGGGGCTCGTGCTCGCCGCGGGCGCCGGAAGGCGCTTCGGCCAGCCGAAGGCCCTCGTCGACTACGAGGGGCGGTGCCTGCTCGACCGCGCCGTCGCCACGCTCAGGGGCGGCGGCTGCCGGCAGGTCCTCGCCGTCCTCGGCGCCGGCGCCGAGCAGGCGCTCGCCGCGGCGGACGAGGCGTTCACGCCCGTGCGCAACCGGCGCTGGGGGCAGGGATTGTCGACCTCGCTCAAGGCGGGGCTCGCGGCCGTGCCGGAGCGGTACGACGGGGTGGTGGTGACGCTGGTCGACCAGCCGCGCATCGCCTCGGAGGCGGTCCGGCGGCTCATCGCCGCCGCCGAGGAGGGGGCCTCGGTGGCCGTGGCGGTCTACGAGGGACGGCGCGGGCACCCGATGTACTTCGCCCGCGAGCACCTCGGCGCGATCGCCGACAGGGCCTCGGGGGACAGGGGCGCGCGGGACTTCCTCGCGGCCAACCCCGGACTCGTCACCGAGATCGCCTGCCCGGGCGACCCGCTCGACATCGACACCCCCGCCGACCTGGCGGCGCTGAACCACCCGAGCCCGGCGTAACGGGCCCATGAGCCGCGTACCGCTGCCAGCGTCGTCAGCGGTGCGCCAACAGGCTCAGGCCGCGAACCAGAGGTCGATCTCGCGCTTCGCCGACTCCTCGGAGTCGGAGGCGTGGATGAGGTTGCGGGAGTTCGACAGCGAGAAGTCGCCGCGGATCGTCCCGGGCTCGGCCTTGCGCCCGTCGGTGGCACCGGCCAGCTTGCGCACCACCGGGATCGCCTCGTCGCCGGCGGCGATCAGGCTCACCAGCGGACCGGACGTCATGAACGACCGCAGGCCCTCGTAGTACTCCCGGCCCACGTGCTCGGCGTAGTGCGCGTCCGACAGCGCCGCGTCCATCGTCCGCAGCCGCAGCTGCTCGATGCGCAGCCCCTTGCGCTCCAAGCGGGCCAGGACCTCGCCGATGAGCCCGCGCTCCACGGCGTCGGGTTTGATCAACACGAGCGTGCGCTGTTCAGACACTGGCAATACCCCTTGAAAGCTACTGTCGGATAGTGGCTGCCATCCTAAGCGATGTTGTGCCCCTTGCCTCACCCACGTACGATTCACGTTGAAACCCGGTTTCCCAGTTGTGGATGAGGTGTCCCCGATGCCCCGGAGCCAACCACCGCGGCCCGCCCCACGGCCTTCCAAGGCGCCCAACAGAGGCGCCGCGAAAGGCGGGGCCGCCCGAGGAGGGGCGAAAGGCGCTGCCAAAGGCGGCGCGAAGGGCGGCGCCAAGACCGGCGGCGCCCGCAAGGCCGCACCCGCCAAGGCCGCACCGCGCGGCGCCCGCCAGACCGCCGGGCGCGGGGCGAACGCCGAGCAGCTGCGCCAGCAGCGCATCCTGCTCGACCAGCAGCGCCGCCAGAACGAGGCGCGCTGGTGGGCGATCAACCAGCACGCGCTCAAGGACCTCCACTCCCGCCAGCACCACTCGGCGGGCGGCGAGGCCATCGGCACGGTGCTCAACGGCGACCGGCGGATGCGCTGGCGCACCTCCCACGCGGTCGGTGCCATCACTTTACTGATCCTCGCGTTCTTCTTCACCTCGATGGCCCTGGGGGCCCAGAACGTCGGCATCGCCGTGCTCGCGTTCCTGTGCCTCGCCGGCTGCATCGCCTTCATCACCGTGGAGCGGTCGGCCCGGCGCTTCCCGCAACCGGTCCCGGCCCCGCCGCCCATCGGGCAGCACCGGCTCGAGGACCTCATCGTCGAGGACGACCCGCCGCGGCCCGCACCGGTCAAGGAACCGGCGCAGGCCACCATGGAAGCGCTCGACGACCTGTTCGAACCGCCCCCGAGGCCCGAGAGCGAGGACGAGACCGAGATCCTGCTCGACACCGTCGTCGCCCAGGAGGCGCCGCCGGTGGCGACCGCGCCCGTTGAAGCGGCTCCGGCCGCATCGGCGCCGGTCGAGGCGGTCCCGGTGGAAACCCCGGTCGATGCCGTTCCGGTTGCGGCCGTACCGGTCGAGGCCGTCGTGGTCGAGGACCCGCCGGTCGAGGGCGTCGCGACCGTGACCGCACCGGTCGAGTCGACGCCGGTCGACGCCGTGCTGGTCGAACCGGAGCCCGAACCTCCCGCCGCACCCGAGGCCTCACCGGGCACGAGCTTCACCCTGCCGAGCGAGCAGATCGGCGGCGAATCGGTCGCCACCGCCCCGCCGGAGACCCCGGTCGCCGCGGCCGCACCGGGACCGCCCCGCCAGCGCACCTCCGGCGAGAACCGCAGCCTCGGCCACGACCTGGCCGAACTGCTCCTGTCCGAGCAGCGGCTCGGCGGGACCGACGTCACCGACGTCGCCGCCACCCTCGTCGTGGCCGACCTCCAGCGGTCGGTCGAGTTCTACACCGACGCGTTGGGACTGCACATCGCCGACCGGACCTCCGAAGCGGCCGTCCTCGACGCCGGGTTCGGGAAGATCCTCCTGTGGGAGCGGCCCGACGCGCCGCCCGGCGAGACCGGCGTCATGCACCTCACCTTCGAAGTCGGCGACATCGACGCCACGTTCGCGCAGATGAACGAGGCCGGCGTCGAATTCCTGCACCTGCCGCGCACCGCGCTGCTGGGGCAGAACTACCAGATGCGGGCCGCCTCCTTCCACGACCCGGACGGGCACGGCCTGGCCATCACCGAGCACAAGGAGCGCGAATAACGGCGCCGGATCGGAGTGAACGCCCATGCTGATCATCGGTGAGATCCACACCGCGCTGCTGCCGCATTCGCGGCCGCTCACGCCCGAGGAGGCCCGCACGGCCCTGGCGCTCGCGGTCGGCGAGACGGTCGTGCAATGGGCCAGGCCGGTCCCCCACACGGCCTCGCCGATCCTCCTGCACGGCGTCGACTGCCGCCTGCCGCTCGGCCCCAAACGCGGGAACCCGCACGCCGAGGACGCCGCGCCCGCCAGCTCGGTGCGCGCGGTCGGCACCGTCGGCTCACGGGCCGTCCTCACCGGCGGGCACCTGCTCCAGGGCTCGGCCTGGACCGCCGTCGAACCGCCGGAGCACCCGCGGCGCATGCCCTGGTCGCACTACCTGGCCCGGCCCGGCACGCTGGAGACCATCGGGAACTTCGACGCCCGCAGGCTCGCCGAGGGCTACCTGGCGGCCGAGAGCCGGCGCGACCGCGCCGGGCTGCTCAACGCCGCCGCGATCGCCCGCCACTCCCTCCACGACGTGCTCTCCCGGCCCGGGCTCGACCAGCGCCCGCCGATCAAGACCGGCTCGACCCGGCTGCGGTGGGCCGCCATCGCCGACCCCGGCGCGGGCAGGGCCGTGGCGTTCCGCCTGGTCGGCACCGACCGGCGCCGCATGAGCCTGGTGACCGGGCCGATCGAGCCCGAGCAGGTGGCCGCCGCGGCGGAGGACCTGGCCGTCCACGACTGGCTGCTCAGCGCGGTCTCGGCGCGGATCGCGCTGGCGAAGATCGGCGAGGACCCGCGGCACACGCTGCGGACCCTGCGGCCGGTGGTGGACCACCTGCTGCACCTGTGGTCGGCGGGCGCGCGGACCTCGCGGGACCTGGAGTTCATGTGGGACTCGCTGGAGCGGCGCCCGGGCCTGACGCGGCAGTGGACGACCATGACCGAGCGGGTGCGCTCGCAGATCGACTACGGCGCGGCGGACCTGGCCGCGAAGATGCTCGACCTCATGGAGGACCGCCAGCGCCAGACCGGCGCGGCGGACCAGCACTATCACTTATCTAGAGCGGTCCCTGGAAGATGTAGGAGAGCCGGTCGACCAGTTCGCCCGGGAGCTTCATGCCCTCGCGTTCGGCGGACTTGCGGATCGACTCGAGCGCGCCGGTGTCGGGCCGGACCGCGCCGCAGATGACGCGCACGGCGTGCTCGACCTCCAGGAAGTCGACCGACAGGACCGAGACGGTGCGGTAGGCGGGGAAGGGGAACGCGTCCGCGTTGAGCCGCAGGATCGGCGGCATGGCCGCCCAGGTCTCGGGGAAGCGGTTCCCGGCGGGCCGGTCGGGGTCGTGGCCGTACTCGGCGGGGACGAGCGACTCGACCGGTTCGGGCGTGCCGATGCGCCGGCCCTCGTCGCGCAGGACCCCGAGGCGCACGAGCTGCCAGACGGCGGCGAGCATGGGGCAGGACCAGCGGCGGCCCGTCTCGGTCTCGTTCCACAGTTCGATGTCGAGGAACACCGAGTGCTCCCTCTTGGCGTTCTGGCTCGGCGGGGTCCACTGGTCGGCCGCGCCCATGGCGATGCGCTTGGGTTTGGGGCTGGGGACGCCGTTGCAGAGCCAGCCCGAGCGGGAGACCGGCGGGCGCGAGCCGTTGGCGCCCGGCGGCGGCTCGAACACGATGCGGCCGGCCACGAGGGCGGCGAGGTCGAGGTCGTCCATGCGGGCGCAGGCGGATTCGCGGGCGAGGTAGTCCAGGCGCAGTCCGGCGTCGGCGGCGGCCTCGGTGACGGTGGCGATGAGCCGCTCGGGGTCGGGCAGGTCCCGGTGGAAGTAGTCGTCCACGAGGTAGCAGGTGCTCACGCGGGGCGTGCGCCCGCCGAGGCGCTTGCTGAGCGCCTCGGTGGTGCCGTGGACCCACGCGGCGGCCGAGGCCATCTCCTCTTTGAGGAGGTCGGGCCGGTTCAGGCCCTCGGCGTAGAGGTGTCCGACCTCGATCGAGAGGTGGGACATGGCGAAGCGTTCGGTGCGCTGCTTGGCGCTGGTCTCCTCGTAGGTCATGCGGTCCACTCATTCGATGCCACGGGCGATGGCCTCCAGGCCGGGTACGAACAGCTCCTCGGCGGAGCGGGCGGCCAGTTCCGAGAAGGCCTTGACGGTCTCCTGGTTGGCGATGTCGAGCGTGACGGTGTCGGCGTCGGTGATGATCTGCTCGCGCCACTGGAGCACCGGGTCGAGCGGGACCGAGCCGAGCAGGTTCATGCGGCCGAGTTTGAGGCGGGCGGCCATCTGGTGCAGGTCGGCGTCGATCTTGCGCAGCCACCGGACCTGGGTGGGTTTGAGGCCCGAGAGGTCGGAGCCGTCGGGGTCGACCACGGCGGTGCGCACGTAGCGGATCGAGGCGAGGAGGCGGCGCTGGTAGTCCTCGCCGTGGGCCTTGCCGGTCTCCAGCAGGCCCCGCTCGCCGTGGACGAGGGAGTGGGCGGCGAGCACGTGCTGCTTGGTCCAGCGGTGGAAGACGATCCAGCGCCAGGGCAGGTTCGCGAGTTCGGGCCGGGCGGTGGCGGACATGACCATCTCGGTGGCGTGGGAGCGGCCGGCGCTGAGGTCGACGATGACGAGGTCGAATTCGCCGGAGAGCTCTTGGAGGAGCTTGACGCAGCGGTCGACGGTGGTGTCGTCGCCGGGGAACTCCGAGCCGTCGGCGTCGCCGGGGCACAGGACGAGCTCGCCGGCGCCGTCGGGGCGCGAGCGCAGTTCGCGGCGGTCGCTCTCGGCCCACACCGAGTGGCGTTCGGGTTCGGAGTCGAAGTCCTGGAGGTACTCGTGGATGCCGTTGCCGCGGGTGCCGTGGTCGAGTTCGTCGATGCCGAAGATCGCGCCGGCGGTGGGCGAGCCGAAGTCGAAGTCCACGTAGCAGACGTTGCGGCCCTGGAGGGCGCGGCGGTAGGCGAGGTTGCAAGAGGAGACCGAGCGGCCGGTGCCCCCCTTGTCGGAGGTCGCGAACAGGAGCATCGTCAGACTCCGGTCTCGGCGTCGTGCTCGGCCGCGATGAGGCGGTCGAGGTCGATGAGGGCCTTGACGCCCAGGGAGAAGGCGGTGCCGGGGCGCTCGTCGACGATCTCCTTGGCGTGCTCGATGGTCAGGCCGACCGAGCGGATCTCCTGGGCCAGCGCGGGGCCGGCGTTCCCCGAGCCGCGCAGCAGCTCCTGGTCGTAGACGTGCTCGGCCTCGACGAGCAGTTCGTGGGCGAGGCTCTCCAGGCTCCGCGAGCGGGCGGGGTCGGAGGTGGCGAACTGGGCGGCGATCACCATCGCCTCGACCACGCGGATGGTGAAGTGCCAGGACGGGTCCTCGAACCAGTTCGGGAGCTCCTGGTAGGTCTGCTGCGGCTGGTCCCACAGCCGCGCGGCGCGGCCCTCGCGGATGCGCCTGCGCGCCAGGTGGTCCCAGACCTGGTCGGCGACGTCGAGGAGCTGGGCGCGGGCCTCGATGGTGACCAGGAGGCCCGCCGCGTGGTAGAGGCGCTTGAGCAGCAGCGGCGCGAAGTCGACCATGTTCCAGACCATCGCGGGGCCGTCGAGCTTCTCGATGCCGGCGAGTTCGGCCTTGACACCGGGGAAGTGGGTCTCGATGGCGCGGTCCCCGGTGAGGGCGCGGCGGGTGATGCGCCCGCGGTTGGCGAGTTCGGTGAGGACCTCGCCGAGGCGGATGAGGTCGTCGTCGCCGCCGCGGGAGGCGCCGAAGTTCTCGGTGGCGACCGCGCAGACCAGGAGCGTGTAGTAGTCGTACTCGAGGCCGTCGGTGGTGCGCCAGGGGACGTCTTCGAGGGGCCACTTGGAGCCGCCGCCGAAGGAGGCGACCATGGACCAGTAGCGGCGGGTGACGTCCAGGCGCAGTTGCAGGGACTGGGCGAGGCGCTGCTCCTCCTCGGTGAGGAGGTTGCGGCGCATGACCCTGGCGGAGAAGAGGGTCGCGATGGCCTCGAGGGCGACCACGGTGAAGTAGAGGTAGGGGGCGTCCTCGGCGCGGCCGGCGCGCTGGGTGGAGGTGTCGGAGACGTCGGGGATGTCGGGGGCCTTCTCCACGACCGACCAGGACCAGCCGATCTCGAAGAGCTTCGTGGGGGCCTCGACGCCGGCGGTGCCGCCCGAGCCGACGGTGATGTTGCGCAGCGAGGCGATGATCTCCTCGGCGTTCTCGCGGAAGCGGCGCACGATCTTGCGGTCGGGCTGGCCGTCCACGTTGATCAGGGCGATGAGCTGGCGGCCGAACTCGTCGTCGACGTCGAAGGTGGACACCGCGAATGAGCGCAGGAGTCCGGTGATGGCGCCCAGGAGGCGGCGGTGGACGCTCTGCTCGACCTGCTCCAGCTCGCCGATGAGGTCGGTGCGGCCCATGCGGTCGACGGTGGGCCCGAAGTCGGCCAGGAAGGTCAGGGAGGTGAGGCACAGCGGGATCGCGAGCGCGAAGCCCTCGGTGACGTCGATGGCCCGCTGCTCGGGGTTGGCCTTCTGGGTGCGGTCGACCCGGTGCATGTTGGAGCCGCCGGAGTAGACGGGCACGCCCTCGTCGTCGACGTGCTTCTCCATGTAGTTCTCGATCAGGCGCATGATCCGGATGGGGATCTCGACCGCGTCGCCGAGGCCCGCGAGGGCGTCGAGCACGGCGTCGCTCGTGGCGTCGGGGTCGGCGTAGTTGAGTTCGGGGAGCTCCTGGGCCGGGAAGAGCAGGCACAGCAGTTGCTGCGCGTCGCCGACGGCGTCGGAGTCGTTGCGCCCGCCCCAGTGCCACTGCTTGCCGCGGCCGCCGCCCTCGACCGGGCGCCAGCTGTAGGCCACCTGCGCCTTCCAGATGTCGAGAAGCTGTTGCCGGGGCTGCATCTTCACAGGGGACCACCGCCGAATGCGCTCAGGACCGAATCGGACAGCTTCACTATGGCACGGCGATGCGACGCGAATGCCCTCTCAGAACGCGTTGAGTCGGCTACCCGACATTGCGGGAACGTCCTCGGAGGAGGGTTGTGGCGTCGTATCGGTAGGGTCTGCGAACCGGACGAAGCGGTCTTCACCGAGCACGAGGAGTCGAGATGGTCGAAATGATCTTGGCGGGCGTGATCATCGGCGTCGTGCTGGCCGCCGCGACCGCGACGGGCGTCCGCGACTGGCGCCGCCGCAGGCGCGAGCGGATCGAGGACGAGGCCCCTCGACCGGGCGGCGACCCGATCCCCGGCGGCTGGGCCGCGGACCGAGCCCGTGCGGCGGAAGGCGACGGCGCGTCCGCGTGGCGGCGCCGGAGTAACCTGACCGCTCGAAGCCCCGCCCCCGAGGAGGCCACATGACCGGTTTCATCACGTTCCTCGTCCTGATCGGACTCGTGTTCCTGATCGTGTCGCTCACCCGCGGCGGCAGCCGGGCCAGGGGCCGGGCCGGCTCGCATCACTACTCGGACTCCGGCGCCGGCCACTACGGCGGCTCGTACGGCGGGTCCTCCGGCGACGACTGCGGCCCGAGCGGCGACTCCGGGAGCGGCGGAGGCGGCGACTCCGGCGGCGGTTGCGACTAAGGCGGTCGGGGCCCTGCGTTCGTAGACGCGGCAGGGCACGGCGTGGCCGGGGACGACCGTCTCGCGTTCGAGCGACATGCCGAGCTTCTCGGCCACGCGGATCGAAGCGGCGTTCTCGGCGTGGACGCACGAGACCACGCGGTCGAGCCCGACCGCGCCGAACGCGAAGCCGAAGGCGGCCGCGGCCGCCTCGGGCGCGTAGCCGCGGCCCCAGCGGTCGCGCCGGACCCGCCAGCCGATCTCGGTGGCGGGCAGGATCTCCGGCAGGAACGTCGGCGTCGCCATGACCGCGATGCCCACCAGTTCGTCAGTGGCCCTTTCGATCGCGGCGAAGGTACCCCAGCCGTGCTCGGCCCAGTTCGCGGCGATCCTCCCGGCCAGGACCCGGGTCTCGGCGAGGGTCCTGGTCCGGCCGTCGCCGATGTAGCGCATGGTCTCGGGGTCGGCGTTGATCACCGCCAGCGCCTCGGCGTCGGCCTCCTCGATCGGGCGCAGCAGCAGCCGCTCGGTCTCCAGTGCGACGCTCACCGCTTCGGGGGCCTCGCCAGTTGGACCTTCACGTACCAGCAGTAGGCCCAGACGACGGCGAACACGACGCCGGCGGCGCCGAGGGCCCAGTGCAGCGCCCAGCAGGCGATCACGGCGACCTGGAGCACCGCTCCGGCGGGCCAGATCCAGGTGCGGCGCGACATCCCGGCGAGGACGACGCACGCGACGGTGAGCACGACGATCGCGATCGTGGCGGTGGTGCTGTCGTCGAGGATCATGCGCATCGGCACGATCGCGAGCAGCAGCGCCAGGGCCTCGAAGCTCAGGGCCATCGCGGCGAGGCTGCGGGCGGCGCGGGCCGGGTCGCGCAGGCCCGAGCGGAGCTCGTCGGGTTCGGTCCAGGGCGCTTCGGCCTCTTCGGGCTCCTCGGGAGCGTGCTCGCCGTGTTCGCCGTGCCCGGGTCGATCGTGCTCAGCCACGGCGGCCCACCAGGATCTTGCGGGCGTCGGCGACGGTGAAGACCGAGCCGGTGATGAGGACGCCGCCGCCGCTCTCGTAGACGTCGTCGGCCTCCTCGGCGAGTTCGATGCCGCGGGCGATCGCGTCCCGCAGGTGCGGGACGACGACGACGCGCTCCTCGCCGAAGACCTCGTGGGCGAGCTTCGCGAGCGTCGCGGCGGGCATCGCCCGGTCCGAGGTGGACTTCGTCACGACGATCTCGTCGAGGAGCGGTTCGAGCAGTTCGAGCATGTGGTCGGCGTCCTTGTCGGCGAGCATCCCGACGACGCCGACGATCTTGCGGAAGTTGAACTCCTCGCCGACGGCCTTCGTCATGGCCTCCATGCCCGCGGGGTTGTGGGCGGCGTCGAGGATGACGGTGGGGGCGGTCCGCACGACCTCCAGGCGGCCGGGGGACGTGAAGTCCGCGAAGGCCTCCCCGACGACCTCGGCGTCGAGGGGCTTGGGTTCGCCCGCGCCGAGGAGCACCTCGACGGCGGCGAGCGCGAGCGCGGCGTTGTGGGCCTGGTACTCGCCGTGGAGGGGCAGGAAGAGGTCCTCGTAGCGGGCCGCGCGGGTCTCGATCGTCACGAGCTGGCCGCCGACGGCGACCTCGCGGGCGGTCACCTCGAAGCCGCGGCCCTCGGGAACGAGCTTCGCGCCGACGGCGTTGGCGCGGCGCAGCAGCGGCTCCATCGCCGAGCGCTCCTGCGTGGAGGTGACGAGCGTGGAGCCCTCGTGGACGATCCCGGCCTTCATGGTCGCGATCTCGGCGAGGGTCTCGCCGAGCCACTTGGTGTGGTCGATGCCGATGGGGGTGATGACGGCGACCTCGGCATTGAGGATGTTGGTCGAGTCGGTCTCGCCGCCGAGGCCCACCTCGATGACGCCGACGTCGATCGGGGTGTCGGCGAAGGCGCCCATGGCGAGCGCGACGGTCATCTCGAAGTAGGTGAGCGGCTCGGCGGCCTCGCGGTCGACGAGGTCGGCGAGCGGCGCGATCTCGTAGTACTGGGCGGCGAAGCGGTCGAAGTCGATCGGCTCGCCGTCGACGCAGATGCGCTCGTTGACGGTGTTGAGGTGCGGGGAGGTGAACATGCCGGTGCGCAGGCCGTGGCCGCGCAGCAGCCGCTCGATCATGCGGGTGGTCGAGGTCTTGCCGTTGGTGCCGGTGATGTGGATCGAGCGGAAGGACCGCTGCGGGTCGCCCATCATGTCGAGCAGTTGCCTGATGCGGTCGAGGGTGAAATCCCAGCGGGAGAAGCCGCGCGCTTCGAGCGCGGCCTCGACCTGGGCGAATTCGGCGTTCAAGGTGTGGTTCCCCCCATTGGCGCGGCTCGCGGGCCGCGCTCGTGGCGCTGCGGCGGCACTTGCGGGCCGCCTCGCGCGGGCCCGTCCGGTGCGGGCGGTCGCCTTCGCGGGCGACCGCCCTTCACTAGTTCTTCTTACGCGAGCCGCTGGAGCTGCGCGGTGATCCGCGCGATGTCGGCCTCGGCGGTCGCCTTGCGGGTCTTGATCTTGTCGACCACGGCGTCGGGGGCCTTCGCGAGGAACGCCTCGTTGCCGAGCTTCGCGGTGGTGCCCGACAGCTCCTTCTCGGCGGCCTTGAGGGCCTTCTCGAGACGGGCCCGCTCGGCCGCGACGTCGATGGTCCCCGAGGTGTCGAGCGCGACGGTGACCTGGTCGGACACCGCGAGTTCGGCCGAGGGCGCGAAGCCCTCGCCTTCGGGGTCGAGCTTCACGAACGCGCGGACGAGCCATTCCTGGTCGGCGAGGCCGGCCGCTTCGAGGCCGGTGATGCGCGCGGCCACGGCCTGGCTGGGCTTGACGCCCTGGTCGGAGCGGAAGCGGCGCACCTCCACGACGATGTGCTGGAGGGCGGCCACGAGGCGCTCGGCCTCCTCGTCGGTCCCGGCCGGGGTCGGCCAGGCGGCCACGGTGAGCGAGTCGCCTTGCGCCTCGGTGCCGGTGAGGGTCAGCCAGAGCTCCTCGGTGACGAACGGGATCACCGGGTGCAGCAGGCGCAGCAGCTGGTCGAAGACGTGGCCGAGCACCCGGCGGGTGTCGTCGGCCGCTCGGCCGCCGCCGCCGAGCACCGGCTTGGTCAGCTCCAGGTACACGTCGAACACGTCGTCCCACGCGAAGTGGTAGAGCGTGTCCATCGCCTTGGCGAACTCGTACTCCTCCAGGTAGGCGTCCACCGCGGTGACCGTGCGCGACAGTCGCGACAGGACCCAGCGGTCGATCAGCGAGAGGTCGGCGGGCAGGTCGCCTTCGACCGTGGCGCCGCTCATGAGGGCGAACCGGGTGCCGTTCCACAGCTTGTTGCAGAAGTTCCGGCTGATCTCGGCCAGCTCGATCGAGGCGATCGAGTCCGCGCCGGGGTTCGCGTCGCGCGCGAGCATGAACCGCAGGGCGTCGGCCCCGTACTGGTCGACCACCTCGAGCGGGTCGATGCCGTTCCCGGAGGACTTCGACATCTTCTTGCCCTGCTTGTCGCGGATGAGGCCGTGCAGGAACACCTCGCTGAAGGGCGCCCTGCCCATCGCGTAGGTCCCGAACATCATCATCCGGACCACCCAGAAGAAGATGATGTCCCAGCCGGTCACCAGCACCGCGGTCGGATAGAACTTGTCGAGCGCGGGCGTGGACTCGGGCCAGCCGAACGTGGAGAACGGCCACAGCCCCGAGGAGAACCACGTGTCGAGCACGTCCGGGTCCTGCACGTAGCCCTCGGGGGCGGTCTCCCCAGGGCCCACGCACACCTCTTCGCCGTTCGGGCCGTACCAGATCGGGATGCGGTGGCCCCACCACAGCTGGCGCGAGATGCACCAGTCGAGGAGGTTGTCCACCCACGAGAAGAAGCGCTTCTCCATCTCTGGCGGGTGGATCTTCGTCTCGCCGCTGCGGACCGCGTCGCCGGCGGACTTCGCGAGGCGCTCCACCTTCACGAACCACTGCTTCGAAAGGCGCGGCTCCACCGTGGTGTCGCAGCGCTCGCAGTGGCCCACCGCGTGCAGGTACGGGCGCTTCTCGGCCACGATCCGGCCCTCGGCGCGGAGCGCGGCGGCGATCGCCGAGCGCGCCTCGAACCGGTCGAGGCCCTGGAAGGGGCCGTGCGCGGTGATGACGCCGCGCTCGTCCATGATCAGGATCGACTCCAGGTCGTGGCGCCGACCGATCGCGAAGTCGTTCGGGTCGTGCGCGGGGGTCACCTTCACCGCGCCGGTCCCGAACTCGGGGTCGACGTGGGAGTCGGCGACGATCGGGATGCGGCGCCCGGTGAAGGGCACCTCCACGGTCGTGCCGAGCAGGTGGCGGTAGCGCTCGTCGTCGGGGTGGACGGCCACGGCGGTGTCGCCGAGCATCGTCTCCAGGCGGGTCGTGGCGACCACGATCGAGGCGTCGCCGTCGCCGTAGCGCATCGACACGAGCTCGCCGGCGTCCTCCTGGTGCTCGACCTCGATGTCCGACAGGGCGGTCATGCAGCGCGGGCACCAGTTGATGATGCGCTCGGCGCGGTAGATCATCCCGTCGTCGTACATGCGCTTGAACATCGTCTGCACGGCGTTGGACAGGCCCTCGTCGAGCGTGAACCGCTCGCGGTCCCAGTCGACGCCGTCGCCGATCTTCTTCATCTGCGCGGTGATGCGCTCGTGGTAGACGTCCTTCCACTCCCACACGCGCTCGATGAAGCCCTCGCGGCCCAGGTCGTGGCGCGAGAGGCCCTCCTTGTCGGCGAGCTGGCGCTCCACCACGTTCTGCGTCGAGATGCCGGCGTGGTCGGTGCCCGGCAGGAACAGGGACTCCTTGCCGCGCATGCGCTCGCGGCGCACGAGGGTGTCGATGAGGGTGTGGTCGAGCGCGTGGCCGAGGTGGAGCTGGCCGGTCACGTTCGGCGGCGGGATCACGATGGCGTAGCCCTCGCGGTCGGAGTCGTCGGCAGCCTTGAAGCGACCGTCCGCTACCCACTTCTCGTAGCGTCGCGCCTCTACCTCTACGGGCGCGTACGTCTTCGGAAGATGGGTTTCCAGGTCCGGTGTCTTCTTCGCTGCGTCGGTCACCAGTCAAGTGTAGAGAGCGCGCGGCCCCGGACGCGAAGTGGTTTAGCCGGTGTCGCCCAGGACCCTCCGCACGGCCGAGGCCACGTCGGTCTCGCCGTCGGCGACCGCCTCGGCCAGATCCTCGCTCACCCGGTAGCGCTCGCGCAGGGCCGCGTCGACGCGGGCGCGGATCTCCGCGGCGGCGCGGCGGCGGCGCTTGTCGGCGAGCCGGTCGGCTCCGGCGAGCCAGTCGTGGTGCTTCGCTATGGCGGCCACCAGATCGTCGACGCCCTTGGCCTCGGAGGCGACGGTGGTGCAGATGGGCTGGCGCCATTCGCCGGGCTCGCGGCGCACGAGGCTCATCATGGCGCGCAGGTCCCGCACCGCGCCGTCGGCGCCGGGCCGGTCGGCCTTGTTGACGACGTAGACGTCGGCGATCTCCACGACGCCGGCCTTGACGGCCTGGATGCCGTCGCCCATGCCGGGGGCGAGCAGCAGCAGGGTGGTGTCGGCGAGGCTCGCGATCTCGACCTCGGCCTGGCCGACCCCGACGGTCTCGACGATGACGACGTCGAAGCCGAGGCCTTCGAGCAGGCGCACGGCCGCGCCGGTGGTGGCGGCGAGGCCGCCGAGGTGGCCGCGGGTGGCGACCGAGCGGATGTACACGCCCGCGTCGAGGGCGTGGTCGGCCATGCGGACGCGGTCGCCGAGGATCGCGCCGCCGGTGAAGGGGCTGGAGGGGTCGACGGCGAGGACCGCGACGCGCAGGCCCGCCTCGCGCCAGGCGCCGATGAGGGCCGACACGAGCGTGGACTTGCCGACGCCGGGCGAGCCGGTGATGCCGATGATCTGGGCGTCGCCGCCTTTGACGAGCCCTGCGATCGCGGCGGCGTCCGCGGTCTGGTTCTCCAGGGCCGTCAGGAGGCGGGCGGTGGCCCGGCGGTCGCCCGCGCGGGCCGCCTCCACGAGTTCGGCCGGCGTGCTCCGAACGGCCATCAAGCTCCCTTGAGGATGACGGCGTCGCCTTGGCCGCCGCCGCCGCACAGCCCGGCCGCGCCGATCCGCCCCGCGGCGAGCTGGCGGGCGAGGGTCTGGGCGAGGCGGGCCCCGGAGGCGCCGATCGGGTGGCCGAGGGCGATCGCGCCGCCGTCGGGGTTGACGCGGGCGAGGTCGACGCCGAGGGTCTCGGCAGAGGCGAGGACGACTGCGGCGAAGGCCTCGTTCATCTCGACCACGTCGAGGTCGGCGGCGGTGAGCCCGGCGAGGTCCAGGGCCTTCGCGATGGCGTTGGCCGGCTGGTCGAGCAGGGAGTTGTCGGGTCCGGCGACGGTGGCGTAGGCGAGGATCTCGGCGGTCCAGGCCCAGCCGTTGGCCTCGGCGACGGACTTGCGGGCGAGGACGAGCGCGGAGGCGCCGTCGGAGATCTGCGAGGCGGTGGCGGCGGTGATGGTGCCGTTCTCGGTGAAGGCCGCGCGCAGTTGCGAGAGCGAGGCGGCGGTGGACTCGGGGCGGACGCCTTCGTCGGCGTCGACGAGGCCGCGGCGGGTCTCGACCGGGGTGATCTCCTCGGCGAGGCGCTCGGCGGCCTTGGCGGCCCGCTGGTGGGAGTCGGCCGCGAAGGCGTCCTGGTCCTCGCGGGTGATCGAGCGGCCCTTGAGGTGGCGCTCGGTGGACTCGCCCATGGAGATGCCGTCGTAGGCGTCGGTGAGCCCGTCGTGGGCGAGGTGGTCGATGAGGACGGCCTCGCCGTACTTGAAGCCGCGGCGCGAACCGGGCAGCAGGTGCGGGGCGCGGCTCATCGACTCCATGCCGCCGGCGACGATTACGTCGGCCGCGCCGCCGCGCAGGATCTGGTCGGCCAGGCCGACGGCGGTGAGCCCGGAGAGGCAGACCTTGTTCACCGACAGCGCGGGGACACGCATCGGCAGCCCGGCGGCCACGGCCGCCTGGCGGGCGGGGTTCTGCCCGCTGCCGGCGGGCAGGACCTGCCCGAGGAGGACCTGGTCGACCAGGTCGGGGGACAGCCCAGCCCGTTCGATCGCGGCTCTTATCGCGGTCCCTGCCAGGTCGGTGGCGGGGACGTCGGCGAGGGCGCCGTTGAAGCGCCCGATGGGTGTGCGAGCGGCTGCGAGGATGACAGTGCGCTCTGCGGTGTTGTCGCTCATGGCGGACCTCCGTTGGTCGATAGTCTCGATCGTATGACGTTCACTGACGGAATCGGACTGCGGCGCATCGATCATGTGGGGATCGCGGTTCCCGATCTCGACGAGGCCCTGGAGTGGTACGAGGGCGCGCTCGGCGGGCGGGCGGTGCATCGCGAGGTCAACGAGGCGCAGGGCGTGGTCGAGGCCATGGTCGCCTGGCCCGGGGGCGGGGCGCAGGTGCAGTTGCTCGCGCCGTTCGGGGAGGACTCGCCGATCGCGAGGTTCCTGGGGACGAAGGGCCCGGGGCTCCAGCAGTTGGCGTTCACCGTCGAGGACGTCGAGGCGGCCGCGGCGGCGCTGCGGGAGCGGGGCGCGCGGCTGCTCTACGACCAAGCGCGCCAAGGGACCGCGGGGTCGAAGATCAACTTCGTCCATCCGAGGGACGCGGGCGGGGTCCTGGTGGAGCTGGTCGAGCCCGCGAAGGGCCCCTAGGGGAAGCGTCTCGCAGGAGTGATCGCGGAGCGTCGCCTGATCACTACCGGGACTGTCGGATACTTGACGCCGATCGAGTGACGGCGGCACGGAGCGTGAACTTCCCCGGATTCGACTTCCGTGTCGTTTCAAGGATTTCGCCCGTTTTGCGGTTAGAGTTACGGGTGGTTCGACCCCTACAAACCCCTGACCTTGCTGTCGACATTCGCGGTCGCGTCTGCAAGTATTGGTCCATGTCGCAGCAGCCCTCCGCCAGTACTTTTTTCGACAACGACCAATCGGTGCCGGAGTTCCCCGTGCAGTTGCGGGGTTACGACCGCCACCAGGTGGATGACTTCATCCAGAAGAATCTCGCCAAGCAGTCTCAGACCGAGCAGCAGCGCACCGAGGCCGAGCAGCGGATGACCGACGCCCAGCGTCGTCTGCGCCAGGCCGAGCAGCGCATCCAGGGTCTGGAGCAGCGTCTCACCGAGCAGCAGAAGCAGCTCGAGGAGAACACCCGCCCCACGCTCTCCGGGCTCGGCACCCGGGTCGAGCAGATTCTGAGACTGGCTGAAGAGCAGGCGAACGAGCACCGCGCCGAGGCCAAGCGCGAGACCGAGGGCATCCTCTCGGCCGCCCGCCTCGAATCGCGTGAGATCACCGACGCCGCCCGCGGCGAGGCCGGCAGCCTCAAGCAGAACGCCGAGCGCGAGGCCAACAGCCTCCGCACCCAGGTGGAGCGCGAGGTCGCGGAGCTGCGGACCAACGCCCGCCGCGAATGCGAGACCCTCCGCGCCGACGCCGAGCGCGAGACCAAGCAGCTGCGCACCGCCACCGGCCACGAGGTCGCCGAGCTCAAGGCCTCCGTCGAGCGCGAGGTCGCGACCCTCCGCGCCACGGCGGACCGCGAGATCACCCAGCTGCGCGCCAAGGCCGCCCGCGAGGCCGAGGAGAAGCGCGCCGAGGCCGCGAAGCTCTTCGCCGAGGCGAAGGAGAAGCGCGACAAGGACCTCCAGGCCCTCGACCTCGAACTGGCCGAGCGCAAGGAGAAGGCCGAGCGCGAGGAGTCCGACCGCCACACGCGCGCCGTCTCCGAGACCCAGAAGCTCGTCTCCGACGCCGAGAACCGCGCCCGCGAGGCCGAGGAGAGCGCCAAGGCCGCCGAGACCCGCGCCGAGGAGAAGCGCTCCGAGGCCGACAACTACGCCAGCGAGACCACGACCAAGGCCAAGCGCGACGCGAACAAGCTCGTCTCCGACGCCAAGGCCGAGGCCGAGCGGCTGCTCGCCAACGCCAAGGCCGACGCCGAGAGCGTCACCCAGAAGGCCGAGTCCGAGGTGGCCGACCTCACCGCCAAGCGCGACCAGGTCCAGGCGACCCTGCGCAACCTGGGCGGTCTGGTCAGCGGCGCCCTCAGCGGGGCGCTCGACGGCGCCGTGGGCGATGCGTCGGAAGACAAGTAGATCAGTCCGACAACGAGTAAAACTGGCGAATCCGCGTTACCGTCGAAGCCACGACAGTAAAGAACGACCGTGGCCAAGGTCGATGGTGGAGGAACCACAGCTTCGGCCGCGTCCCGTCACATCCGGTCCCTTGCCGGCGGTGGCGGGACGCGGCTTACGTGAGGATGAGGGTATGGCGCGTGAAGACAGACTCAGCGACGACTCGGAACTGCTGACCGGTTTCAACGAGGGTGGACCCGTCGAGTACGAGTTCGAGACCGCCCTGCGCGGCTACGACAAGCGGCAGGTGGACCGGTTCCTCCAGCAGATGCAGTTGCAGATGGACACCCTTGCGGGTGAGAGGGCCGAGGCGCTCGCCCAGATCGACCGACTCGTGGTCCAGATCCAGCAGTTGCAGGCGCAGATCCAGGAGCTGCGTCGCCGCAGCGCCGCGGGCGACAAGGCCTCCTACCGCCATCTCGGGGTCCGCATCGAGCAGATGCTGACGCTCGCCGAGGAGCAGGCCGAGGACATCAAGGCCAAGGCCCAGGCGCAGACCCAGCACCTGCATGTCCACGCCGACCAGCGCCTGCGCGAGGCCGAGGCGCAGATCGAGCAGGCCCGCAAGGACTTCGAGACCACGCTGAAGGCGCGCCGGGCCGCCGCCGAGAAGGCCGAGGCCGACCGCCGCGCGATCATCGACGCCGAGATCAACAAGCGGGCGCGCGAGGCGCAGGCGATGGTGGACCAGGCGAAGGAGCGGGCCGCCGCGCTCGTGGCCGAGGCCGAGCAGGACGCCGAGAACAAGCGGGCCGCCGCTGACGAGCAGACCCGGCAACTGGTCGCTCACGTCGAGCGCCTGCGCACCGAGGCCCAGCAGCTCAAGGACGACGCGACGCTCACCTCTGAGCAGGCGATCGCCGAGGCGCGCGAGAAGGCCGACCGCATCGCGGCCGAAGCCGAGGCCGAGGCCGAGCGCAAGCGCGCCGAGCACGAGGCGGAGCTGCGGGACTTGCGCACCGAGGCGGTCGAGAACCTCGAGAAGTTCAAGCAGGAGACCGAGACGTTCGCGCAGTCGGTGCGCACCGAGGCCGAGAACGAGGCCACGCGGGTGCGGGCCGAGGCCGCCGACAGCGCGACGCTGACGCGCACCGAGGCCGCCGACGAGGCCAAGCGGGTCCGCCTGGAGGCGCAGCGGCGCCTGGAGGAGGCCGAGACCGAGGCGCAGCGCCTCACGGCCGAGACCGATGAGAAGACCGCGAAGCTCGCCGCCGAGGCCGAGGAGGCCTCCCGCAAGGCGCGCGAGCAGGCCGAGGCCGCCGCGCTGCGGCTGGCCGAGGAGACCGAGCGCGAGACGCAGCGTCTGCGCGAGGAGGCCGCCGACGCGAGCCGCAAGGAGCGCGAGGCCGCCGAGGTCGCCGCCCGCAAGCTCACCGAGGAGACCGCCGCCGAGGTGCGGCGGCTGCGCGAGAACGCCGGCGCCGAGGCCGAGCGCCTCACCGCCGAGGCGGGCGCCGCGGCCGAGAAGCTGCGCGGTGAGGCCGACCGGGCGAAGGCCGAGGCCGCCGCGGAGGTGGAGCGGGCCCGCGCCGAGGTCGCCGCGATCGAGGCCGAGCGCGAGAAGCTCCTGGCCGACGCGAAGGCGGAGGCGCAGCGGGTCCTGGAGCAGGCGAACCTGGACGCCGAGCAGGTCCGGTCCGACCGCGACCAGTACGTGACCGAGGCCGAGAAGAAGGCCGAGACCGCCAAGCGGCGCGCCGAGGAGCTGTCGAAGTCGGCCAAGCAGACCGCGCGGCGCGACTCCGAGGCGATCCTGGCGACCGCCCGGGCCCAGGCGAAGAAGCTCGTCGAGGAGGCCCGCGCGAACCGTCCCGCCGAGGGCGAGGAGGCGCCGGCCAAGGAGCCCGCGGTGAACGCGAAGGGCCGGGGCCGCTCGCAGAGCGGCGGCAGCAAGCAGAGCACGGAGGCCGCCGAGAAGGTGACCACGAAGTAAGGCGAGAACGCGAAAGGCCCGGTGCGGTGCACCGGGCCTTTCGCGTGGGCCCGCGCGCCGAGGCGTCGCGGGCCCCTCGCGCTATTCGTCGGTGCCGGACTCGGCGGGCGCCTGGGCGTCCTTGGCCTTGCGTTTGGCCTCACCGGAGCCGCCGGGGGTGGTGCCCACGAGGGGCAGGCCGCCGCCGGTGGCGCGCTTCTTGTTCCACACGTCGAACAGGACCGCGGCGAGGACCACCAGGCCGAGGATGACGCTCTGCATGTCCTGGCCGACCGACAGGATCGACATGCCCTGGTTCATGACGCCCATGACCAGGCCGCCGATGACCGCGCCGATGATGGTGCCGACGCCGCCGCTCATGGAGGCGCCGCCGATGAACGAGGAGGCGATGGCGTGCAGTTCGAACATGGTGCCCGCGTCGGGGGTCGCCGAGGCGAGCCGGGCGGTGAGCACGACGCCGGCCAGGCCCGAGAGCGCGCCCATGTTCACGAAGACCCAGAAGGTGGTCTGCTTGGTCTTGACGCCCGAGAGCATCGCGGCCTTCTCGTTGCCGCCGCCGGCGTAGACGTGGCGGCCGAACACGGTGCGGTTGGTCACGAAGGTGTAGACGATGACCAGCGCCACCAGGATGATGCCGATGATCGGCAGGCCCTTGTGGGCTGCCAGGGTCAGCGCGCCGATGGCGACGGTGCCGGCCAGCAGCACGGTCTTGATCCAGAAGGCGGTCGCCGAGCCGGTGGCGACGCCGGTGCGCACGGCCTTGCGGCGGCCCGACAGCTGGATCCACAGGATCACGGCGACGGCGACGGCCCCGATGGCGAGGGTCGGCAGGTGGTAGGCGTTGTTCTCGTTCTGCGCCCAGTAGCCCGAGCCGAGCTGGCGGAACTCCTGGGAGCGGATCGAGATCGTCTTGGACTCCAGGGCCCACAGGGTGAGGCCGCGGAAGAGCAGCATGCCCGTCAGCGTCACGATGAACGCCGGGATGCGCACGTAGGCGATCCAGAAGCCCTGCCACACCCCGATCAGCGCGCCGATGCCCACGGCGACGAGGACGGCCAGGTACCACGGGAGGCCCCAGCTCGAGAGCGCGATCGCCGACATCGCGCCGGTGAACGCCAGGACCGAGCCGACCGACAGGTCGATGTGGCCGTTGACGATGACCATCATCATCCCGATCGCGAGGATGAGGATGTAGGAGTTCTGGACGATGACGTTGTTGATGTTCGCCGGGGTCAGGAAGTTCTGGTCGAGCTTGGCGACTTCCAGGACCTGGAACAGCAGCATGATGAACACCAGGGCGATGATCATGCCGTAGGCCCGCAGGTTCAGGTGGCGCAGACCGGAGGTCAGGCGCTTGCGGGATGTGACGTTGACGGTGCTCATTGGCGTAGTTCTTCTCCCCCGGATGCGGTCTCAAGGGTCATGAGCCGCATCAGTTCTTCCTGTGTGGCGTTCTCGCGGTCGACCTGGCCGGTGATGTGCCCGGCGCTCATGGCGTAGATCCGGTCGCACATGCCGAGCAGCTCGGGCAGTTCGGAGGAGATCATGAGGACCCCTTTGCCCTGGTCGACCAGCCTGTGGATGAGCTCGTAGATCTCGTACTTGGCGCCGACGTCGATGCCTCGGGTCGGCTCGTCGAGGATGAGCAGCTCGGGTTCGGTGAAGACCCACTTGCCGAGCACGATCTTCTGCTGGTTGCCGCCCGAGAGGTTCCCGGCGAGCGAGTAGACCGACGGGGCCTTGACGCCGAACTCGGTGCGCAGGCGCTCGGAGACGGCGTTGATCCGGCTCTGGTCGACCACGCCGCGCTTGGAGACCTTGCCGAGCCCCGGCAGCGTGAAGTTCTGCCGCAGGTCGTAGTCGAGGTGCAGGCCGTACTGCTTGCGGTCCTCGGTGGCGTAGGCCAGGCCGGCGTCGATGGCGTCGGGGACCGACGACAGGCGCAGGGGCCTGCCGTCCATGGTGGCGGTGCCGGAGATGCCCGATCCCCAGCTGCGGCCGAACAGGCTCATGGCGAACTCGGTGCGGCCGGCGCCCATGAGGCCGGCGAGGCCGACGATCTCGCCGCGGGCGACATTGAGCTCGGCGTTGTTGACGATGACGCGCTCGCGCTGGTCGGGGTGGTGGACGGTCCAGTCCCTGACCTCGAAGAAGACCTCGCCGATCGAGGGCTCGCGCGGCGGGTACAGGTGCTCCAGGTCGCGGCCGACCATGGACTTGATGAGCCGGTCCTGGGTGACGCCGTCGGCCTCGGTGGCGAGGGTCTCGATGGTCCGCCCGTCGCGCAGCACCGTGACGGTGTCGGCCACCGACAGCACCTCGCCCAGCTTGTGGGAGATGATGATGCAGGTGACGCCCTCGTCGCGGAGGACGCGGAGCAGTTCGAGGAGGTTCTCGGAGTCGGTGTCGTTGAGCGCGGCGGTCGGCTCGTCCAGGATCAGGAGCTTGACGTTCTTGGACAGGGCCTTGGCGATCTCGACGAGCTGCTGCTTGCCGACGCCGATCTTCTCGACGAGGGTCTGCGGGTTGTCGTGGAGGCCGACCTGCTTCATGAGGCGGGCGGCCTCGGCGTTGGTCTTGTCCCAGGAGATGAACCCGCCGGACTTCTGCTCGTTGCCGAGGAAGATGTTCTCGGCGATCGACAGCTCGCCGACGAGCGCGAGCTCCTGGTGGATGATGACGACGCCCGCGGCCTCGGAGTCGCGGATGTTGCGGAAGCGCGCGGGCCGGTCCTCGAACTCGATCTCGCCCTCGAAGTCGCCGTGCGCGTAGACGCCCGACAGGACCTTCATCAGGGTGGACTTGCCGGCGCCGTTCTCGCCGACGAGCGCGTGGATCGTGGCCCGCTTGACGCGCAGGTCCACATCGCTGAGCGCCAGTACGCCGGGGAATCGCTTGGTGATCCTCCGCATGCGGAGGATGTCTTCAGACATGGCTTGGTCCCAATACGAATGGAAGTGCTGCTCTGGGTGAGAGAGGTCGGGAGGGGCGGCCGCGAGGGCGGCCGCCCCTCCAAAGGACGCGGTGCCGGGACTGCTAGTCCAGGTCGGCGGCGTCGATGTAACCGGAGTCGACCAGCAGTGCCTCGTAGTTGTCGACCGTGACGATGTACGGCTCCAGCAGGTTCGAGGGCACGGTCTTGACGCCGTTGTCGTAGGACTCGGTGTCGTTGACCTCGGGCTCCTCGCCGTTGGCGATGTCCACGACCATGTCGACGGTGACGCTCGCGAGCTGGCGGGTGTCCTTGAAGATCGTGGCCGACTGGCGGCCCTCGATGATCATCTGCACCGAGGCGACCTCGGCGTCCTGACCGGACACGACCGGCAGGTTGTCGTCGGTGTAGCCGTTGCCTTCGAGCGAGGCGATGATGCCGCGGCTGATGCCGTCGTACGGGGAGAGCACGGCGTGGACGTCCTCGCCGGAGTAGTGGGTGCTCAGGAGGTTGTCCATGCGGCTCTGGGCGATCTCGCCGTCCCAGCGCTCGGTGGCGATGGTGTTGATGTCGGTCTCGCCCGACTTGACCCGGAGCTTGCCCTCGTCGATGTAGGGCTGGAGGGTGTCGATCGCGCCCTCGTAGAAGAAGAAGGAGTTGTTGTCGTCGATCGAGCCGGCGAACAGCTCGATGTTGCAGGTGCCCTCCTGCTCGTCGATGTTCAGGCCGTCCAGGACGGACTGGGCCTGGAGCACGCCGACCTGGTAGTTGTCGAAGGTCGCGTAGTAGTCGACGTCCTCGGTCTCGCGGATGAGGCGGTCGTAGGCGATGACGGTGATGTCCTCGTCCTTCGCCTGGGACAGCACGCCGGTCAGCGACTGGTTGTCGATCGCGGCGATCACCAGCACGTCGGCGCCCTGGGTGATCATGTTCTCGATCTGGTTGACCTGCTTGGCGACGTCGTCGTCGGCGAACTGGAGGTCGGTGTCGAAGCCCGCGGCCTCGAACTCGGTGACCAGGTTGTTGCCGTCGTCGATCCACCGCTCGGAGGTCTGGGTCGGCATCGCGATGCCGACGCGCCCGCCGTCCTCGACCGACTCGCGCGCCTCGGACGAGTCGGAGCCGAAGCCCTCGGGAACGCTCGCGGCCAGAGCGCCGAGGTTCACGTCGCACCCTCCATCGCCGTCAGCGCTGTCGTTGTCGCCGGAAGCACAGGCGGTGACGGACAGCGCCAACACCGCGGCACCGGCCAGACCTGCGAAAACACGTCGTGGGATGACGTTCATTCGTACTCCTTCGTACTGGGCGGCGCCGGTGCACACCGACGACGCCCTGGGGTCAAGACGGATTCGATAGTTCAACGTTTTTCCACAACCGTCAACAGCGGATGGGTCTCGTGTCCGAATCGTTGCCTTTCAAGTCCCCCGAAATACGACACCGGACGCCTGCGGAGGCACTGAGCTGTGACCAATTCACCAGAACTGACCATGCGGCTCGACGGCCTCACCCGTTCGGTCAACAACCCCGCGGCCGACTACCGCTCGACCGAACGGATGGGATAGCCTCACATTTAGTGCCAAATCACGACACCGAACAGCGGACCCCCTGAGGAGGTGAGGATGTCGAGCATGACGACCGTCGGACCCGCAGCCGTACACCGTTTACTGCACCGGGACACGGTGTGCAGCGTCTTCAGCGGCACCGTCGCGACAGCGCCCACCGACCTCCTGTGCGTGACCGTCGCGCATGAGCGCGTCGACGGCTCCCGACGCGAGGTGTTCCTCGAATGGGCCGCGAAGCTCACCGGCCTCGCCGCCCACCCCCACCTGTCACCCTGCACCGCAGTCGGCCTCACCGAGAACGGACGCCCGTACCTGGCCGTGGGCACGGCCAGGCGCACCCTCGCCGACCTCCTGAGCGACCAGGGACCCATGCCCCCCGGGCAGGTCCGCGCGCTCGGCGTCGCCCTGAGCGACGCCGTGGCCGTCTACCACCGGTCGGGGCTCATCCACGGCGCGATCCAGCCTGCCCACATACTCGTCGGCTCCGGACGCCACCTGCAACTCACCGCGTACGACGTCACCGCCCCGGTGCTCGCCGCGCCGCTGCCGCCCTCGCCGTACACGGCCCCTGAGCACCTCGACGCCGCCGTGGCGGGCGAGGTGGCCGCCAGCCCCGCCGGGGACGTGTACGCCCTCGCCACCGTCCTCTACGCGGCCCTGGGCGGCCGCCTGCCGTGGGTGCGCCACGCCCGCGAGGACGCCGCGGACCCGCTCCTGCGCGCCGCCCCGGTGCCGCACATCGCCGGCGTGGACTGCGAACTCACCGACATCATCGGCGCGGCCCTCAGCCCCGACCCGCGGCGCCGGCCCACCGCCGAGACGCTCCGGCAGCAGCTCACCCGCCTGCCGCTCGCCGGACCGCCCAGCGCCGGCCGCAGGCCCGACTCCGTCGCGCCCGGGCTCCTCCCCCGGCGTGGACTCCGGCCCGTCACCGTGGCCGTCTCCACCGAACTCGCCCCGTACCGCCCCAGCCGCGAGCGCATTGGACTGCGCCCGCGGCTGCGTTCGATCGCCACGGCCACCGCCGGCGTCGCGCTGACCGGCGCGCTGCTGGGCGGGGCCGCTCTGGCGACCTACGCGGCGACCAACCCCGAGAGCTCGGGGTCGTTGTGCACCGATCCGGCCGCGCTCGCGGGGCAGATCGGCGAGCGGCTCGGGGAGCAGTTCGGCGACCAGGCCGAGAGCGTCAAGGTCATCGACAGCTGGTGCGCGGCCGACGGGCAGTTCGTGGTCGCCACAGTGGACCATCAGGGGGGAACGGGCGGGAGCGGCGACGCCGCCGAGCGCCTGGCGTGGCGGATCGAGGGCGAGGAGCTGGTGGTCGTAGGCGACTGCGCCGATCCGTCGCTGCCGGCGAGCATCACCGAGTTCCTCGGCTGCTGAGAGTCCCGACGGAAGCGGTCGCGGGATCGCGCAGGTAGGAAGAGCCCTCCAGCATTTCGTCACCCCGGTACTGCCTTAGGAGGGCCCTACTCCCGATCGTCTTCCGACAGGCCTATTCCTGCCCTTCCTTCGGCAGGAAGCCGCCGAAGGCGGCGACGGTCTTGTTCGCGTAGGCGGAGGTGTCGCCGCGCTCCATCGGTCCGTCCCAAGTGGTCGGCAGCGGGGCGTGTTCGGGGAGGATGCGGCCCACGATGCGGTCGAGGGCCTCTTCGGCCTTGCCGACCCACAGGTGGCCGCCGTTCGCGATCTCGACGACCTCGGCCTGCGGGATCGCGGCGAAGCGCTGCTTGGCCTCGGGGTACTGGAGGTAATCGTCCTGCTCGGGGATGAGCGCCAGGAGCGGGCGGCCGTCCTCGGCCCAGCGCTCCAGGTCCTCCTCTTTGGAGTAGCGAAGCGGGGGCGAGAGGAGCACGGCGCCTTCGACGCCGGGTTCGAGGCCGTACTTGAGCGTCAGGTCGGTGCCGAAGGACCAGCCGACGATCCACACGCGAGGGAGCTCGGCGAACTCGGCGTACTCGACGGCGGCGGCGAGGTCGAAGCGCTCGCCGACGCCGTGGTCGAACGCGCCTTGGCTGGTGCCCTGCTGGGATTCGGTGCCGCGGGTGTTGAAGCGCAGGACGGCCGTGTTCGCCAGCGCGGGCAGCCGCCAGGCGGCCTTGCGGAAGATGTGCGAGTCCATCATGCCGCCGTGGGTGGGCAGCGGGTGGACGCAGATGAGGGTCGCCTCGGGCTCGCGGTCGGCGGGCAGGGCGATTTCGCCGACGAGTTCGAGCCCGTCGGCGGTGTGGAGCGTGAGCGCCTCGCGCCGGGCGGGGAGCATGCTCGCGGATCTGATGACAGCCACACCGGGATTATCCCCGGAATACGGCGCCGGAAACACCACGTGTGGCGCAGTCGGCACCGGCCGAAGAGGTGGCCCCCTAGTAGTTGCCATCCCTAACCCCCACCCACCCGGGGAAAGGTAGGCCCAACATTCCCGCTCGGGTACGACAGAAACCCGGCGCGGCGGCGCCGGTGTCACTCGAAAGAGGTCGTGGAGCGGGGGCATCGTCGGCGGTCGCCGATCAGAGGTGAGCGGATCTCCGCGGAGCGAGCGGGGGTGAAGCGGCGTCGAATTGCGGCCCGAGGAAGCGGCCCGCGCGGGAGCGGCGTCCCGGTCACCGCGAAGGGCCTTTGCCTGCTGGGCGGCGAAGGGGCGGGGCCTGGCGGCCCCGCCCCTCGCGATGTTCAGTTGGGGTTCAGCGCCATTGGCCGGGCTTGCGGCGGTCGCGGGCGTTCCAGCAGCCGGCGTGCCAGTGTCGGCGGTCGTCGCCGTCGCCGTGGTCCGACCACGCCACCACGTGCGGCGTGCCCGGTTGGATCTCCAGGTCGCAACCGGGGCACCGGTAGGCCTTCGCCGCGTTCGCGCCGGGGATGCGGCGGACCCTGACCGGCCCGTTCGGGCCGTCGATCAGGCTCGGGTCCTGTGCACCTGAAGTCTGCCGCCGAGGTTCGTCCCGGCGGCGGTTCTTGCGCGGCATCGGTCCGGTACCGGGTTATGCGCGGGTCGCGTCGTCAGTGGCGGGCCCGTCCTTCGTCTCGGCCGCGTCGGCCGCGGCCGGGGCCGTCGTCGAAGCGGCCGCCGCCAGGGCGGCCTCGCTCTCGAGCCGGTTGTTCAGGCGCTTGACGTGCTTGTTCATCCCTCTGATGAGGAAGATCGTCACGACGACCAGGAACACGGTCACGAACAGGCCGAACGGCCCGGCCAGCGCCTGGTCGCGTTCCGGCCCGAACTCTTGTGCCAGGATCTCGATACCCACGACTCCACCGTATCCCGGGCGTACTAGGACTCCTGAAGGGCGGGCAGCCGCCAGTCGACCGGCTCACCGCCCTGCTGGACCAGGAGCTCGTTCGCGCGGCTGAAGGGCTTGGAGCCGAAGAAGCCGCGCCGGGCGCTCAGCGGGGAGGGGTGGGGCGACTCGATCGAGGGGATCGGGCCGAGGAGGTCCTTGAGTTTGCGGGCGTCGGCGCCCCACAGGATCGCCACGGACGCGCCGCCGCGTTCGGCGAGGGCCCGGATGGCCTGCTCGGTCACGGTCTCCCAGCCCTTGCCGCGGTGCGAGGCGGGCGTGCCGGGGGCGACGCTGAGGGAGCGGTTGAGGAGCAGGACGCCCTGGTCGGCCCAAGGGGTGAGGTCGCCGTTGGCGGGCAGCGGGTGGCCGAGGTCGTCGCGGTACTCGTTGAAGATGTTGACCAGGCTCTTGGGGAGGGGGCGCACGTCGGGGGCGACGGCGAAGGACAGGCCGATGGCGTGCCCGGGGGTGGGGTAGGGGTCTTGGCCGACGATGATGACCTTGACCTCGTCGAAGGGCTGCTGGAAGGCGCGGAGGATGTGCTCGGCGGCGGGGAGGTAGGTGCGTCCGGCGGCGACCTCGGCGCGGAGGAACTCCCCCATCTTCGCGACGTCGTCGGCGACGGGGGCGAGCGCTTTGGCCCAGCCGGGCTCCATCAGTTCATCGAGAGTCTTCTGCATGACTCAGATGCTAAGGCCCTCCACCGACACGAAGTATCCCGCGTCGCGCAGGGCCGCAACGATTTCGGTCGCGTGTTCGGAACCGCGGGTCTCGATCGAGAGGTCCACGGCGACCTCGCCGACGCTCAGGCGCGGGTCGGAGCGCTGGTGGTTGACGTCGACGATGTTGCCGCCGTAGGCGCCTACGCGCTGGAGGACCGAGGCGAGGGCGCCGGGCCGGTCGGCGCAGCGGAGGTTGGCGCGCATGAAGCGGCCGGAGGCGCCGAGGCCGTGTTCGATGAGCCGCATGAGCAGGAGCGGGTCGATGTTGCCGCCGGAGAGGACGGCGACGGCGGGCGCCTCGTAGGCGATCGAGTAGTTCAGGAGCGCGGCGTAGGCGGTGGCGCCGGCGGGTTCGACCACGAGCTTGTTGCGTTCGAGCAGGGACAGCAGGGCCCGGCTGATGTCCTCTTCGGTGACGGTGACGATCTCGTCGACGAGGGCGGCGACGTGCGCGAAGGGGACGTCGCCGGGGCGGCCGACGGCGATCCCGTCGGCGATGGTGTGCATCTTGTCGAGGCGCACGGGCCGGCCGGCGGCGAGGGAGTGCTGGTAGGAGGCGGCGCCTTCGGCCTGGACGCCGATGATCTTGATGTCGGGCCGCAGTTGCTTGGCGGCGGCGGCGATGCCGGCGACGAGGCCGCCGCCGCCGACGGAGGTGACGATGGTGGCCGTCTCGGGGAGCTGGTCGAGGATCTCCAGGGCGATGGTGCCCTGGCCGGCGACGATGTCGCGGTGGTCGAAGGGGTGGATGAGGGTCGCGCCGGTCTGCTGGGCGAAGCGGTGGGCCGATTCGAGGGCGTCGTCGACGGTGAGGCCGCCGAGGATGACTTCGGCGCCGTAGCCCTTGGTGGCGGCCACCTTCGGGAGGGGCGCGGATTCGGGCATGAAGACCGTGGAGCGGATGCCGAGGGTGGAGGCGGCGAGGGCGACGCCTTGGGCGTGGTTGCCGGCGGAGGCGGCGACGACCCCGTGTTCGCGTTCGGCCTCGCTCAGGCGCGAGACGCGCATGTAGGCGCCGCGGATCTTGAACGAGCCCGCGCGTTGGAGGTTCTCGCATTTGAGGTGGACGCCGTCGAGGACGGGGTCGCGGGAGGGTTCGAGGGGCGTGCGGCGCACGACCCCGGAGAGTTCGGCGGCCGCGGCGCGGACGTCGGAAAGTGTCACCAGCTCCGTCACGCCTCGATCGTAGTGCCCGCGGCGGGCCGGGCGGCCGCGCACGGGCGGGTGCGGCGGACGGGGAGCGCGGGCCCGCGGGGGCGGGAACTTGTGGGCGCAGGATGCGTATGCAGTGTCGGGTGAGCACAGTGCGGAGTGGGAGCGCGGCCAAATCGAAACACTTTCGAATGCGGGCGCGAAAGGCGCCGAGCGATGCCGGAAAACGGTTGCACTGGACCGAAATGCCTACCTTGATCCTCCCTGGGCGGCACGCGTGCGACGTCTGAAACCGCAGGTGGAACCCAGTGTGAAGCGGCATTTACGGGTATGAATTAGGGGTGACCCCCGTTACTCGGAAACTCTGGAAGGCTTAAGCTACGAACAGTCATCCCTTAACCATGGCGAAGCCTGCGAGTCATGAACGGGCAATGACTTGTCCGCTTAGCCCTCACACCGAGCCCGTCCGTCCCCTTTAGAACCCCTGGAGTCAAAGGTGACTGCTGTCACGCTGAAGAACGTCTCCAAGGTGTTCCCCGGCGAAACCCTGGCCGTGGACTCCTTGAGCATGGAAGTCAACCACGGCGAATTCCTCGTCCTCCTCGGCCCGTCCGGCTGCGGCAAGTCCACCGTGCTCCGCATGGTCGCCGGGCTGGAGACGCCCTCGGACGGCGAGATCCTCCTCGACGGGGAGTACGCGAACGACCTGCCCCCGCGCGAGCGCAACGCGGCCATGATCTTCCAGACGTTCGCCCTCTACCCGCACATGTCAGTGGGCGACAACATCGGGTTCCCCCTCAAACTCGGCAAGCACAACGGCGCCCAGTCGGTGCCCGAGGCCGTGGGCGACATGGCCGGGGCCCTGGGCATCAGCGACCTGATCGACCGCAAGCCCGCCCAGCTCTCGGGCGGCCAGCAGCAGCGCGTCGCCATGGGCCGGGCCCTCGTGCGCCGCCCCAAGCTGTTCCTCATGGACGAGCCCCTCTCGAACCTCGACGTGGGCCTGCGCGCCGAGCTGCGCACCGAGATCTCCTCGCTGGTGCGCCGCCACGACGCGACGACCCTGTACGTCACGCACGACCAGACCGAGGCGCTCACCATGGCCGACCGGGTCGCGGTCATGCGCAAGGGCGTCCTCCAGGACGTCGGCACCCCCGACGAGGTCTACGAGCGCCCCGCGACCATGTACGTGGCCGCCTTCCTCGGCACCCCCCGCATGAACCTGCTCGAAGCGCGCGTCAACGTCTACCTCGACCGGTACGTGGCCCTCGACTTCGGCGACCAGGAGCTGCGCCTGCCCTGGCACGACCTGCGCGGACGCGCCGTCGCCCGCTACCACGGCGAGAACATCGTGGTCGGGATGCGGGCCGAGGCCCTCGCGCCGGTCGCCGACGGCCACCCCGGCCAGTCGATCCAGGGCCGGGTGCGCTTCTACGAGCACCACGGCCACGAGACGCTCGTGTTCCTCGACATCGGCGCCACCGCCGTCGTGCCCGACGGCATCGGCGACAAGCCGGACCTGGCCCGCAACGGCTCCAAGCCGCGCCGGCGCCTCGGCGGCCTGTTCTCCGGGTTCGGCCAGGCCCCCGTCGAGCAGCGCGAGACCGACACCGGCCCCATCCGCAAGCCCGCGGACCTGGTCTTCCGGCTCCCGCCGCACATCCCGGTCTCGGCCGGGCAGCCGATCACCGTGGCCGTCCACATGGACGCACTGCACTACTTCGACAAGTACGGCAAGCGCATCGACGTCGGCTGGACCCAGCGGGCCTGAGGGCGGGGCCGCGATACGCGAACGCCGCGGCCCCCTCGATTGAGGAGGCCGCGGCGAAACCGGCGTTCGGTCAGCCCAGGAACTTCTCGGCGTCGACGATCTTCACCGAGATCTCGACGTCCTTCGGGGTCTTGTAGGCGACCGTGTCGCCCACCTTGTGGCCCACGATGGCCGCGCCCAGCGCCGAATCGGGACTGTAGACGGTCAGATCCGTCGTCGCCGCGATCTCGCGCGAGCCGAGCAGGAACTTCTCGGTGTCGTCGGGGTCGCCGTCGAAGGCGATCGTCACGACGGTGCCGATCTGGATCTCGTCGCTCTCCTTCGCCTCGCCGACCTTCGCGTTGCGCAGCAGGTCCTCCAGTTGGCGGATGCGCCCCTCCTGCTTGCCCTGCTCGTCGCGGGCCGCGTGGTAGCCGCCGTTCTCCTTGAGGTCGCCCTCTTCCCGGCGCGCATTGATCTCCGCCGCCATCAGCGGACGGTTCGCGACCAGCTCGTCCAACTCGCCCTTGAGGCGGTCGTAGGCCTCCTGCGTCAGCCATGTGCCCTGGTTAGCGTCGATAGCCATGTCTTCTGAATCCTCCGAATAGTGCGATCCGTGTGTGAGGTCCTGCCTCAGTGGGTAAGCCGGTGCGCCGCCGCCGGAGCCGATCCCGGATAGCGAAAGGCCCGCCGACCGGGATGCGGTGCGACGGGCCGAAAGTCAATGTTCAGTCCGCCTGCCGACACCTCAGGACCTCGCCGGTATTGGGCTCGCCCTCCACGGCGAGGGTGTAGGTCATCTCGACGTGGGTGGTCTCGTCCGCCGGGACGGCGACCTCGGCGTAGCCGATCTCGGCCCCGGCGAGATCGCGGGACCGGACGGCGCACACCGCGCCCTCACCGGCCGGCTTGTAGACCTCGAACGTGATGTCGACCTGCCCCGGGACGGAGTCGTCGAAGGCGAGGAGCCGCTCGGAGATCTCGCCCTGCCCGTACACCTCGGTGAGCCGCCAGGCGGCGACGAGGCCCGCGGCGACCACGCCGACGGTGAGCAGCGCGGTGACCGCCGGGCGGCGGCGGACCGGAGCGCGGCGACGACCGTAGCGACCAGCGGGGAAGGACACGTCGCCCGTTCCGGGCACGCGTCCGTCCGTGGTCTGCGTCTCAGTCAATGCGTCGCTTCCGTTTCGCGATCGGCGGCTGCGCCGCCAAGAGCCCGGATTCTCGCGAGAACCGGGAAGTAATGGTTATCGAGTATCGTTGCACAGAATGCCAGAGCCGACAACTGTCGCAGTGCGCGCGTCGGTTCGCGTGCCCGAGAGCCTTCCGATTGACACCCGCCAGTGAGGTCGACCGACGTGACGAATCCGTCCAGCAAACTGCGCCTGATGTGCGTCCACGCCCATCCCGACGACGAGTCCAGCAAGGGCGCCGGGATGATGGCGCGCTATGTGCGCGAGGGCGTGGAGGTCCTCGTGGTCACCTGCACCGGCGGCGAGCGCGGCGACGTGCTCAACCCCAAGATGGACCGGCCCGAGATCCAGGAGAACCTGCCGCGCGTGCGCAGCGAGGAGATGGCCCGCGCCCGCGAGATCCTCGGCGTCGAGCAGCACTGGCTCGGCTTCACCGACTCCGGGCTCCCCGACGGCTGGCTCCCCGACTCCGGCATCCCGCTCCCGGCGGACGCGTTCTACGAGGTGCCGACCGAGCGGGCCGCCGCGCCGCTGGTGGCCGTCATGCGCTCGTTCAAGCCGCACGTGGTCACCACCTACGACGAGGAGGGCGGCTACCCGCACCCCGACCACGTCAAGACCCACGAGGTCTCGGTCGCGGCCTTCGCCGCCGCGGGCGACCCCGAGCGGTACCCCGACCTCGGCGAGCCGTGGCAGCCGCTGAAGCTGTACTACAGCCACTCGTTCGGCAAGGCGCGCATCGAGGCCCTGCACTACGCGATGGTCGACGCCGGACTCGAGTCGCCCTACGGGGACTGGATGGCCGGGGGCGACTGGACCCGCGACAAGAGCGAGCGGGTCACCACCCGCGTCGAGTGCGCCGACTACTTCGACATCCGCGACGCCGCGCTCAAGGCCCACGCGACCCAGGTCGACCCCGACGGGTTCTGGTTCGCCGTGCCGCGCGAGATCCAGCAGAAGGCCTGGCCGACCGAGGACTACGAACTCGTCGAGACGCGCATCGAGACGCGCCTGCCGGAGGACGACCTCTTCGCCGGACTGCGATGACGACCTGATCCCAAGCGCCGCAACAGGCCCTGGGAACACTCACTCCACTTCGGACCTATCCGGCCGCGCCGGATCGTCTCCTTTCGCGCACCCTCCGTGAGGAAACAACTGTCGGGCTCCCGACACCACGGTGTATTTCCCCGGAAAGTGCGGGAACCTTGCTGCAAGCGCGCTCCCGCGGGTTACCGTGCCGGGGAGAGCCGGGCCGTACCCGGGCCCGGGTCACCAGCGGAGGCGGGCGCAGAACGGAGGTGGAGCCATGGCCAGTCGTGAAACGTCGCCGGCGCGAACCAAGTCGTTCGTCGGCAGTCTCCTCGTCGCCACTCCCACGCTGCAAGACCCCAACTTCGACCGGACCGTCGTCATCGGCGTCGGACACGAATCCGACGGGGTGCTCGGCGTGGTCCTCAACCGCGCCACCGAGCGCCAGGTCGTCCACTACCTCGACCAGTGGGCCGAACTGGCGGGCGATCCGGCGGTGCTCTTCGAAGGCGGCCCGGTCCAGCCGGACGCCGCCATAGGCCTGGGCTGGAGGAAGGCGGACGCGCCGTTCTCGGACGCGTTCCGGCCCGTGCTCGGCCGCCTGGGCACCCTCGACCTCTCCCGGGACCCCGACGAGGTCGCGCCGCTGCTGGAGGGGATGCGGGTCTTCACCGGATACGCCGGCTGGTCGCCGGGGCAGCTGGAGGAGGAGATCGAGGCGGGCGCCTGGATGGTCTTCGACGCGCTGCCGGCCGACCCGTTCTCGGCGACGCCGGAGGAGCTGTGGGGCATGGTGTGGCGGCGCCAGGGCGGAATGCTCTCGGCGGTCGCGCACTACCCCGCCGACCCGGTGATGAACTGACCCCGCTCAGGCCCCCGGCCGCCAGGCCATGAGCACCACGATGACGGCGTAGAAGACCAGGTTCAGGCCCGAGAGGGCGAGCAGGCGACCGCGATGGCGCTCCAGCGACTCGCCGTCCATGACCCCGTGGGAATCCTGGAGCTCCTTGCCGATGCGGGCGAGCGTGCTCGGGATCAATGCGGTGCCGTTGACGACCGCGACCACGTAGAGGGTCGAGGCGACGATGAGCCAGGCGTCGGCGAAGGCGTACCGCTCGCTCGTCATCGTCGCGAACACTCCGAACAGGGCCGCGACCAGCGTGAGGGCGTTGAACGCCATGCAGCGGCGCCCGGCCTGGTGCACCCGTTCGCCGTCCCGCTCGCGCAGGGCCCGCTCGCCGAGCCAGGGCAGGAGCATGGCCGGACCGACGATGATCACCACCAGCAGCACGTGCAGGATCAGTGACAGAGTGTGCATATTGTGATCTTACGGACATAGCACGCAGCAGGGCGCGGAACGGCGGACACGAAGAACCCCGGACCCTGAGGGCCCGGGGTTCGAACGTTTCGGCCGGTGGAGCTGCAGGGAATCGAACCCTGGTCCTCCGCTGCCTCGGTGAGACTTCTCCGGGTGCAGTCCGCTGTGTCTTTTATCGAGCCCCACCGATCACGCGGACGAGACGGTGAGACGGGCTCTAATCGCCGGAGATCTCGGCCGGACGCCCCAGCGATCAAGGCGTCGGCCCAGCATCCTTAAATGATGCCGCGAACCCAGAGCGGATGCGCCTCTGGAGCGGCAACTTCACTGTCGCTTAGGCAGCGAGAGCGAAGTCAGTGCGTTTTGCGTTGGCACTTATTGGTTTCCAACGTCGGTTTACGAGACGGCGTTGGCTTCCTCGACCCGCTTCCCTCACTTCAACATACGGAGTCGAAACCGATCAGCCCCTGGAAAGTGCGGGCACCGTCGCCTTGCTGCGCAGTCTGGTGAGTTCTTGCTGTTCAGTTGTGCTTTTCGATTCTAGCTCAGTCCAACCGCCCCCGGCGACGGGATATTCCCCGCGCCGGGAGCCGGTCACTTGCCGCCGCGCTTGGCCGCGCGGCCCATGGCCCGCTCGATCTCGCGGTCGGACTCGCGCTTGGCGATGGCCTGGCGCTTGTCGTAGTTCTTGCGGCCCCGGGCGAGCCCGAGCTCCATCTTGGCGTAGCCGTTCTGGAAGTACACCGACAGCGGGACCAGCGTCAGGCCGGCCTCGTCGAGCTTGACGGCCAGCTTGGCGATCTCGCCGCGGTGGAGCAGGAGCTTGCGGATGCGCCGGGGCGGGTGGTTGGTCCACGTCCCGTAGTCGTACTCGGGGATGTGGAGGTTGTGGACGCGCGCCTCGCCGTTGTGGATCTCGGCGTAGGCGTCGACGATGTTCCCCTTGCCCTGGCGCAGGGCCTTGACCTCGGTCCCGGACAGGACCATGCCGGCCTCGTAGGTGTCCAGGATCTCGTAGTCGTGCCGGGCCTTGCGGTTGGTGGTGACCACCGAGCGCTCGGAACCCGAGTGCTTGACCTTCTCCTGCTGCTTCTTGGACACGGGCCAAGCTTAACGATCGAACACGCGTATGGGGAAGCCGATTTCGCGCGGTGTGGCTCATCGGCACAGGCAGGAGGGCAGGTAGCCGATCGGGTTGACCCGTTCGCCGTTGACGCGGACCTCGAAGTGCAGGTGCGGGCCGGTGCTGTCGCCGGTGGTCCCGACCGCGCCGATGCCCTGGTCGCGCGAGACGTGCTGGCCGTTGGCGACCCAGATGCTCGACTGGTGGGCGTAGCAGGAGGTGAGTCCGCCGCCGTGGTTGATGCAGGTCAGCTGCCCGTAGCCGGCGTTCCAGCCGGCGTAGACGACGGTGCCGGAGTCGGCGGCGTGGATCGTGGTCCCCGAGCCGGCGGCGAAGTCGGTGCCGCCGTGGAAGCGGGCGTTGCCGTAGATCGGGTGGCGGCGCCAGCCGTAGTCGGAGGACTTCCAGCCCTCGACGGGGACGACGAAGCCCGAGCCGCCGGAGGATCCGCCCGAGGAGCCTCCCGAGGATCCGCCGGAGTTCCCTCCGCCGCCGTTGTTGTTGCCGTTGTTCTTGCGGGTCTCCTCGGCGCGTCGCAGCGCTTCGGCCAGCCGCTCGGACTCGGCCTCGAGTTGGTTGTATTCGGACTGGGCCTCGTCGCGGGCGCCTTCGGCGACGGCGAGGGCGGCGGTGTGGTCCTGGACGAGTTCCTCGACGGCGGCCTTGGCCGTCTGCGCCTCGAAGTAGCGGCTCTCGGCCTCGGCGAGCGCGGCGTCGGCGGCGGCCTCGGCGGCGGCGGCCTCGGACTCGGCGACGGTCGCGGCGTTCTCGGCGTTGGCGGCCTCGCGGCGGGCGAGGGTGACCTCCTCGACCGCGAGGTTCTTGCCCTCCATCATGAACTCCAGGTAGGACAGGCCGTCGACGGCCTTCTGGGGTTCGCCGGAGGCGAGGATCGCGTCCACGGTGAGCAGTTCGACCCCGCGGGCGGTGGCGGTGAAGACCGAGGCGCGGGCCTCGCGGACGACCGCGACCTCCTCGGCGGCGGCCTCGTAGGCGGCCTCGGCTTCGGCGAGGGCCTCTCGGGCGGCCTCGGCTTCGCGCTGGGCCTGGGCCGCTTCGGCTTCGGCGGCGGCCACGCGGCCCTCGGCGACGTCCACGGCGTACTCGGCGGCGGGCAGGCGGGCCTCGGTGTCGGCGAGGATCTGGCCCGCGGCGCGGACCGCCTCGGAGGCGCCTTCGAGTTCGGCGGCCATCTCGGCCTTCTCGCGCTCGACGGCGTCCAACTCGGACTGGGAGGCCCCTGACGCGGGACTGCTCGCGGTTCCCGCCAGGAGCAGGACCGCGAGCAGCCAACCGATTCGCCTCATAAGGCCCGAATTTAGTCCATCTGCGACGGATATTCGGGGAATTCTGGAGTTGTGCCCGGAACGGGTGAGGTCAGACCTTGATGTTGAAGCGCAAGGTGATCCACGCGGTGATCGCGCTGATGACCGCGGAGACGCCCACGAGGATCGGCAGCAGCAGCAGGATCGACTGCATGCTGATCGGCGGCATCAGGCTGAACAGGTTCGCGAACTGCCCGTCGATGACCAGGAACTTCGCGGCGACGAGCGTCGCGAAGGCGAAGATCGCGCCGATGACGCCGGCGAAGACCGCCTCCAGGACGAACGGGGCCTGGACGAACCAGTTCGGGGCGCCGACCAGCTTCATGATCGCGACCTCGCGGCGCCGCGAGTAGGCGGCGACCTGGATCGTGTTGGCCACCAGCATGAGCGCGGCCACGCCCTGGACGAGGGCGACGATGAGCGTCAGACGCTGCGCGCCGCCGAGGATGTCGAAGACCTGCTGGAGGATCTCCCGCTGGTTGGTGACCTGGTAGACGCCTTCGCGGTCCTGGAACTCGGCCTGGAGCTTCGGAGCGTCGGCGATGTCGACCATCTTGATGCGGAAGGCCGAGGGCAGCACTTCGGCGTCCACGGACTTGACGAGGTCGGGAGTGTCCTTGAAGGTCTCCTTGAAGCGCTCGTACGCCTGCTCCTTGGACTCGTACTTCACCGTCTCGACGTACGGGCTCTCCTTGAGCTCGGCCTCGATCTGGGCGGTGACCTCCTCGGTGACGTCCCGCTGGAGGTAGACGACCACTTCGAGGTTCGTCTGGTAGTACTCCTCGATCACGTCGACCTGGTTGTACAGCAGCAGGCCCGCGCCGAGCATCGTCAGCGAGACGGCCATGGTGATGATCATGGCGACGGTCATGGAGATGTTGCGCCACAGCCCGAGGAAGACCTCGGACATCACGTACTTCGCGCGCATGTGCTCTAGTTCTGCCTTCCGCTTAGCCGTAGACGCCGCGAGCCTGGTCGCGGACGATCTGGCCGTTCTCGATCTCGATGACTCGACGGCGCATCTGGTTCACGATGTTGGAGTCGTGGGTGACCATGAGAATGGTGGTGCCCGTGCGGCTGATCCGGTCGAGGAGCCGCATGATCTCGATCGAGGTGTCGGGGTCGAGGTTACCGGTGGGCTCGTCGGCCAGCAGGAGCAGCGGGCGGTTGACGAAGGCGCGGGCCACGGCCACGCGCTGCTGCTCGCCGCCGGAGAGCTCGTGCGGGTATCGGTGCTCCTTGCCGCCGAGGCCGACCAGTTCGAGGACCTCGGGGACGACCCGCCGGGCGACCGAGCGGGGCTTGCCGATGACCTCCAGAGCGAAGGCCACGTTCTCCGCGGCGGTGCGGTTGGGAAGCAGACGGAAGTCCTGGAACACGCAGCCGATGCTGCGCCGGTAGGCGGGGACCTTCCAGCGTCGCAGGCGCGTCACGTCGGTGTCCCCGACCGTGATCTTGCCCTTGTCGGGGACTTCCTCGCGCAGCAGGAGCTTGATCATCGTCGACTTACCCGCACCGGTCGGGCCGATGAAGAAGACGAACTCCCCCTTGTCGATGAAGACGTTGAAGTCCTCCACCGACGGGCGGTTCGACCGGGGGTAGTGCTTGGTTACACCCTCAAGCTGAATCACGAGCCGGAGTCTATCCGCCGAAGCCCAGCGCCGGTCGGGCGGCTCCAGTACAAGCGTGGCATATTCCGCAGTTTCAGCCCCATATGTCACGTCCACGAAAGGGTTACGACGCGATTTCATCCGAACGGGGGAAGTGCGCATGGTCAGGCGGCCCATAGAGGGGCCGCAAAGGGTCACGGGGCGGCCACTGAGCGGTCCGCTTCGGACGGAGGGGCGGGCGCCGGGAGGGGCGCCGCGCCGCGGTGCGGCCGGCGGTGGGATCCGCGCCACGCGGGCGGGGCTGCTCCTATTTCTCGCCGCTCTTGCGCCAGCGGATGCCGGCCTCCAGGAAGCCGTCGATGTTGCCGTCGTAGACGCCCTTGACGTCGGCGGTCTCGAAGCTCGTGCGCAGATCCTTGACCATCTGGTAGGGGTGCTCGACGTAGGAGCGCATCTGGTCGCCCCACGAGGCGGTGGCCGAGCCGCGCAGCTCGTCGACCTTGGCCCGCTCCTCGTCCCGCTTGCGCTGGAGGAGCTTGGCCTTGAGGACGGCCATCGCGGTGGCCTTGTTCTGGAGCTGCGAGCGCTCGTTCTGACAGGAGACGACGATGCCGGTGGGCAGGTGGGTCAGCCGCACGGCCGAGTCGGTGGTGTTGACGCCCTGCCCGCCGGGGCCGGAGGAGCGGTAGACGTCCACGCGGATCTCGTCCTCGGGGATGTCCTCGATCTCGTCGGTCTGCTCCAGGGCGGGCACGACCTCGACGGCGGCGAAGCCGGTCTGGCGGCGGCCCTGGTTGTCGTATTTGCTGATGCGGACCACGCGGTGGGTGCCCTGCTCGACCGAGAGGTGGCCGTAGGCGTAGGGGCCGTTGACGGCGAAGGTGGCCGAGCGGATGCCGGCCTCCTCGGCGTAGGAGATGTCGTAGACCTCGGTGGCGAAGTTGTGGGACTCCGACCACCGCAGGTACATGCGCATGAGCTGCTCGGCGAAGTCGCAGGCGTCGGCGCCGCCGGCGCCGGAGCGGACGGTGAGCACGCAGTCGCGCTCGTCGTACTCCCCCGACAGGAGGGTGCGGACCTCGAGCTCGTCCACGGACTTGCGGATGGCGGCGAGTTCGGCGGTCGCCTCGGCGGCGGCGCTGGGGTCGCTCTCGTCGTCGGCGAGCTCGAACATGATCGCGACGTCGTCCATGCGCTCGTGGAGCGAGGCGAGCTTCTTCAGCTCGGCCTGGATATAGGAGAGGCGCGAGGTGATCTTCTGGGCCTGGTCGGGGTCGTCCCAAAGCCCGGGGTCGGCGGCCGCGGCCTCGAGCTCGGAGAGCTCGCGCCGGAGTGCGGGGAGGTCGAGCACGGCCTCGACGCTGGCGAGCGTCGCCTTGAGTTCGCGGAGATCTGCGGAAACATCGACACTGGTCACAACAGATCAGGGTACGCCTGTATGCGGGCTCATACGAAACGGGACGCGGGGCCGTATCGGCCCTGCGTCCCGCTCCGTGCTTGAACTGATCCCGGGTCAGCGCCCGGGCGTGGTAGTGCCTATCGCTTCTTCAGCCAGCTGAGGGCCGAACGGTGGTAGCCGATCGCGAACTCCATCGCGATCGCGGCGTTCGGGTCCTCGTCGGCGTAGTCCTTCGCGGCGGCACGGGCCTCTGCCAAGGCCTCCTGGTGCTGCTCCGTCGCGTCGGCGAACATCTCCTCGGCGGTGTCCTTCGAGAGGTAGTCGAGGAAGGCCGTGCGCAGCGCGACGGGGTCGCGCAGCTGGCCGATGCGGGCCGGCTCGTTGAGCCAGCGGGTGAACGCCCGCTTGCCGTTGGCGCTGATCGTGTAGGGCACCGAGGCCCGGGGCCCCGGCTTCCCGACGCGGACGAGTCCGCCTTCGGCGAGCGCCGGGAGTTCGCGGTAGACCTGCGAGCGCGTCATGGTCCAGTACGGACCGAGGCGACGGGTCGCCTCCGCCATGAGTTGTCCGCCGGTCATCGGTCCTTCGTGTAGCAAGCCCAGCAATGCTGCTGAGGTCGCGTTGAGTTCTTTTCCTGCCATGTTCGACAGGATGCCATGTGGATGCCTCGCTGACAAGTGGACAGCTCCAATGTGTTGATAGAGCGATACCGATGTTTCACCGGATGCGACCCCGGAAAGCTCTGTGAGGCATGACGATCGGTCGAAGCACTAGACGGAATTGCAACGCCTGTTCAGAGAATTCCAATCGTGTGATCCCGATCGCCTCTTCGGTTGCGAAGACGCTGCGTTGTCCGCCGGTCACGGATCATTATCGACTGTCGCGATCGCTTTCAGTTGCCCGGCATAGGGGAACCGATGAGATCGGATCCGGGCAAGTCGCCCTCGGGAGTGCCCTCTGTGGAGTCTCCGCCGCCGCCCGTGGATTCGGACATATCATCCGAATTCTGTCCGGGAGTGGCACTATCCGTCTCGGGCCCTTGAGGACTGGAGGCCGGGTCCTCGGGCGTGGGGCTCTCCGCACCGGGCGTTTCCGTTGGCTCCTCTGAGGAGTCGTCCTCGGCGGGCGTGCCGGTGACGGCGACTTCGGACGGATCGGCCACATCATCCGGTTCCGGGGCATCCGGGTCGAACAGGACGGTGAAGGCCCAGAAGGCGACCACGGCGACGAGGACCGCCCCCGCGGCGGCGAGCACGAGCGGGGCCCGGCGCGTTCGCGCGTCGCGGTCGTCCTCGCCGTCGGACTCGGCGGTCAGGAGCGAGCCGAGGACGCCGGCTTCGAGTTCGGGCGATTGGGGGGTGACCGGTTCGTAGTCGAACGTCGCGGTCGCGTCCCGTTCGCGCAGTTCGGGTTCGATGGGCGCGGTCGCCAGGCGCGAGAGGCGCGGCGCGAGGCGGCGCAGTTCGGCGGCGGTCTCGTTGAGGTCGCCGCGGGCGCGCGGGTCGAGCGCGAGGAGGCGCTCGACGACGCGCCACAGGTCGGCGTCGACGGCGGCGGGCTTGACGGGGATGCGCGTGAGGTGGCGCTCGACCACGTCGGTGATCGAGCCGCCGCGGTAGGCGCTGTGCCCGGTGAGCGCCTCGTAGAGGACCAGGCCGAGGGCGTAGTTGTCGACGCCGGTGCTCGCCGACTCGCCCGAGGCCACTTCGGGGGCGATGTACTCGGGGGTGCCGTGGGAGGGGGCGGTCTTGGAGGCGGCGGCGCGGGCGATGCCGAAGTCGATGAACTTGACCGCGTCGGCGCCGGAGAGCATGAGGTTGCCGGGCTTGACGTCGCTGTGGCGGTAGCCGGCCGCGTGGATGGCCGCGAGGGTCTCGGCGGCGCTGGCGCAGCGCAGGGCGGCCTCGGCGGCCGGGAGCGGCCCGTGGAGGCGCAGGTGCTCGCGCAGGTCGAGGCCTTCGAGGAGGTCGAGGACGACCGCGCAGACGGTGTCGGTGACGATGAAGTCCCTGACGCCGACCACGCCGGGGTGGTCGATGGTGCGCAGGATGCCGGCCTCGGCGCGGAAGCTCTCGAAGATCTCGGTCTCGCCGCGCAGTTCGGCGCGCAGGACCTTGACGGCCACGCTCTCGCCGGTGACCCGGTCGTGGCCGCGCCAGACCACGCCCACGGCGCCGCGGGCGATCTCCTGCTCCAGGACGTACCGGTCGGCGAGGACCGTCTGCATGGCTGCTCCCGAGAACGATGAGGGGCGGGTGGACGCAAAGCTGGCAGATTCCACTGTAAAGGGGGTGTCCTCGCAGCTCAGCGGCGGGATGGCAGGGTGGCACGAACCTGGGATACAGCCTGGCCGGGCCGGTGCGACGTGAGCGCGCTTCGACGGTCGCGTGCTGTGAGTGCGGGGCAACTACACTTGCGCCCATGTCCCTCGAACGGCCAAGCTTTGAACAGACAGCCGAATCCCGGTGCGGAATCCGCGGTGATCGCCTGTGACCGAATTGCGTTGGCGTTACGGCGCCGCCACCGACGTGGGCAAAGTCCGCGACCTGAACGAGGACTCCCATCTCGCGTCACGGCGGCTGCTCGCGGTCGCCGACGGCGTGGGCGGCGCGGCCGCCGGCGAGGTCGCCAGCGGGGTGACCATCGCGGAGGTGACGCGGCTGGCGCGGCGGTCCCCGGTCGAAGCGCAGGCGGAGCTGGGCGAGGTGGTCGAGGCCGCGCGCGACCGGATCCGGGCGGCGGTGGCCGAGAACCCCGAGTCGGAGGGGATGGCGACGACGCTGACGGGCCTGTGGCTCGGCGACGACGCGGTCGACATCGTCCACATAGGCGACTCCCGGGCGTACCAGGTGCGCGGGGAGGACTTCGTGCAGGTGACGGTGGACGACTCGTACGTGCAGCACCTCGTCGACGAGGGCGCGATCACTCCCGCTGAGGCGCAGGACCATCCGTACCGCTCGGTGGTGACGCGGGTGCTCCAGGCCAACCCCGCCCCGGCGCATTTCGAGACGAGGCCGGCGCTGCTGGGCGACCGGTACATGCTGTGCTCGGACGGTCTGAGCGACGTCGTGGACGACGCGGTGATCGAGAGCGTGCTGCGCGACTTCACCGATCCGCAGACCGCGGCGGACGAGTTGGTGCGCTTGGCGTTGGAGGGCGGCGGCCCGGACAACGTGACCGTGGTCGTCGGCGACGTGTCCGAGCACCGCCGGCCCCGGCGCTGGCCGTGGGCGGTCGCCGCGATCGGGGCCGTCCTGGTGATCGCGGCGATCGTGGTGGCGCTCGCCTTGCGGGGCTGAGGTTCCCGCTCAGGCGCGGGTGTGGACGTACGCGCCCCCTTCGTATTCGAGGGTGAGCGTGTCGGCCTCGGGGTCGAAACCGAACTCGATGACGACCTGGCCGCAGGTCTCGGCCTCGGTGCCTTCGAAGCGGTGCGGGTCGGCGGTGCCGAGGATGATCACTCCCTCGTAGGGGCCGTGCTGGTTCAGGAAGGTCGCGAGGCTCGCGGTGCCGTCCTCGAAGATCTCGAGGGTCGATCCGTGCGGGCCGACCTCCTCGACGTCGGCCTCCCAGGTGCCGACGAGGATCGCCAGCCGCGGGTCGATGTCGGGCGCGGAGGTCTGCTCGACCGGGGTCGCGGACGGGATCTCGCTCGGGGTCGCGCTGGGGATCGCGGTCGGGCTCTCGGAAGCGGTCGCGGTCGCGGCCACATCGGTGTCCGATTCGGACGGTGCGGGGACAGGGGGCTCGGCGGTCCCGCACGCGGCGAGGCAGGCGAGGGCGAGAACGGCTGCGGCGGTGAGTGATGACAGGCGCATGGCGCGCTCCTTAACGTCGTCGGGTTGTCACTACCCGTATAGACGAGGGAGGCGCCGTCGTACCGTGTCCCCTATTCGTGCCACCTTCAACGGGTTTCGCCGGGGCCGGGGACGGGGATGCCGCTGTTCGCGGCTTCGACGCGGGCGGCGTAGTCGAAGAAGGCCGTGTCGTCGGCGGTGACGCCGACCAGGTGGCCGTGCAGTTCGTAGCCGATGATCGCGACCAATCGGTTCCAGGCGAGGATGAGCCGGGCGGTCTCGTCGACGGTGAACGCCATGCCCTCCAACAGGACCAGCATCTCGGGCGTGATCGCGGCGGGGTCGCACGAGGGGCCGGGCGGCGGGTCGAGCAGGCCGGCGGCCTTCGCGTCGCCGGCGATCCGCGCGAGCGTCAGCGGCATCCGGGCGGCCACCTCGGCGGTGAGGTGCGGGGCGGCGTAGCCGGGGACCGGGGTGCCGAACAGCAGCGCGTACTCGTGGCGGTTGGCGAGGGACCACTCGCGGACGCCGCGCCAGACCGCGAGCCACCGCTCCCCTGGGGCCGCTTCGGGATCGTCGGCGCCCACGGCGGCGTCGCCGACCTCGCCGTAGCACTCCACGAGGAGGGCCGTCAGCAGTTCGTCGCGGCTGGCGAAGTAGCGGTAGACCGCCGAGGAGGCCATGCCGAGCTCGCGGGCGACCGACCGGAGCGAGAGCCCCGCGGCCCCGGCCTCGCCGAGCTGGCGGCGGGCGCTCGCCAGGATCTCCCTGGTCAGCTCGATGCGGGCACGGGCTCGGGCGGTTCTCGGCGCGTTCATCGGGCCAGTGTAGCGAGAAGAGAGCACCGCTCTTGCATGATCGGGAAGCATATGTAATCATTGCTCACAACAGAGAGCACCGCTCACTCATTCGGCGGTGGACCCCGAGGAGCACCCAATGCCAGTCCCCCGCACCACCGGACCCGATAACCGCGCCCGCATGGGCGCCGTCGGTTTCGCGATCGCCGGCGTCCTGTTCGTCCTCTACGAGGCCGCCGCGCCGCGCGCCGACCAGACCACCCTCGAAGGCGCCGAGTCCTGGACCAGCGCGGGCTGGGCGGTCGCCCACATCGCGGCCATCGTCGGCCTCATCCTCATCCCGCTCGGCTACGGGGCCCTGCGCGGCGTCATTGAAAAGCACGGCCTCGAAGGCACCAGGAACGAGAAGACCGCGTTCCTCGCCGCCGTGATCGGTTATATCGGTTCGGGGCTGACGATCTCGTACTACGGCGCGGAGGTGTACGGCCTCAAGGCGATCGGCGCACGCGCGGTCGCCGACGGGGACGCTTCGCTGACCGAGGTCGGCGAGGCGTTCCGATTCGACGCGACCGCCATGGCGGTGTTCGCGATCGGCTTGGCGCTCATCGCCGTCGCCGCGGTCCTCGCCGCGGTCGCGGTGTGGCGCTCGGGCACGCTCCAGCGCTGGAGCGCGGTCCCGTTCGCGGCGCTCATGGTCACGTTCCTGCCGCAGTTCTTCCTGCCGCACGCCGGGCGGATCGCCTGGGGCGCACTGGTGACGGCGGCGGCGCTGTGGATCGCGGCCGAGTTGTGGCGCGCGGCCTCGAAACCGGGGCCGGGCGAGCTTCAGGAGGCGTAGGCGCGCAGACGGTTGCGGCCCCGCGGAGGCGGGGCCGCATCCGTGTTCGGCCTAGGGCGTGTTTGGGAATCCCCGGTGAGTCGGTATCCGAGTCCATTTGTTCGCTCGGGAGGCGGAAGGCCTTCCCGATACCGGTGTTGTATCGGGAAGGCCGACAACGAAGCGAGCGGGCAAATGGGCCGGATAACGGCCGCCCGGGACTCCCAAACACGCCCTAGGCGGACAGCGCGATGCCGTCGAGGATGTCGTGCTCGCTGATGAGGACCGCACCGATGCCGGTGCGCTCCATGATGGTGCGCAGGACCAGGGAGCCGCCGATGATGACGTCGGCGCGGCCGGGGTGCATCACCGGGATCGCGAGGCGCTCGGCGTGGTCGGCGACGGCGAGCTCGGCGGTCACGCGCGCGACCTCGGCGTAGGTCAGGCGGGTCCCGTCGATCGCGTCCGCGTCGTAGGCCTTGAGGCCCAGGCTGATCGCCGCGACCGTGGTCGCGGTGCCGGCGACCGCCACCAGCTCGGTCGCCTCGCGGCCGGCGTCGGCCACGGCGAGGGCCTGCTCGGCGATGTCGGTGATGTCGGCGACCGCCGCACCGATCTCGTCCACTGTGGGCGGATCGGCGTGCAGGTGCCGCTCGGTCATGCGCACGCAGCCGACGTTCACCGAGACGGCCGCGAGGACTTCAGACCCGGTGCCACGCACGAACTCCGTGGAACCACCGCCGATGTCGACCAGGAGCCGCTGGCCCTGGTGGGCCGGCAGCGTCGCGACCGCACCGGTGAAGGAGAGGCGGGCCTCCTCGTCGCCGGTGATGACCTCGGGGGCCTGGCCGAGGACGGATTCGACCATGGCCTCGAAGTCGGCGGCGTTCGCCGCGTCGCGGCTCGCGGAGGTGGCGACCATGCGCACCGCCGCTACGTCGTGCTCGCGGATCTGCGCGGTGTAGTCGGCCAGCGCGGCGCGGGTGCGGGCCAGGGCGGCCTCGGACAGGCGGCCGGTCTGGTCGACGCCTTCGCCGAGGCGCACGACCTCCATGCGGCGCACCACGTCGTGGAGGCGGCCGTCCGCGTCGACGTCGGCGATGAGGAGGCGGATCGAATTGGTGCCGCAGTCGATGCCGGCCACGCGGCGGGCGCTCATTCGGCGGCCTCCCGCGCGGTCGCGCAACTGCTGCTGCGCCACCATTCGGGGAGCAGTTCGAGGGCCTCGTCGCCGAAGGGGCTCACGCCCGGCCCGGCCGCGAGGGCGTGGCCGACGAGCGCGTGGAGGCACTTGACGCGGTCGGGCAGTCCCCCGGCTGAGACGCCGTCGATCTCAGGGACCTCGCCGAGCTTGGCGCGGCGCGCGAGGTAGTCCTCGTGGGCGCTGCGGTGGCGTTCGGCGAGTTCGGGATCGGCGCCGATCCGCTCGTTCATGTCCTTCATGACCCCGCCGCCTTCGAGCCTGCCGATGGCCGAAGCGGCCTTGGGGCAGGTCAGGTAGTAGGTGGTCGGGAAGGGGGTGCCGTCGGGCAGGCGCGGTTCGGTCTCGATCACCGCGGGCTGCCCGCACGGGCAGCGCCAGGCGACGGCGTGCGCGCCGCGGATGGGCCGCCCGAGCTGGGCGGAGACGGCGGCCGCGTCGGCTTCGGCGACCGGTTCGGGGGCCTGGGGCCACGCTTCGGGCTTCACCGCGCCGCCCGCGTTTCGACGGCCGCTTCCTGCACTGCCTTGTCCCTCACTCCGCTGGCTCCTCGGTTTCCTCTGGGTCGAGCTGATCGGCGTCTGCAAAGGTAGCGGCCAGCTCGTCGTACCAGGGCAGGTCCTGCCCCTCGGCGTCGTCCGCGCCACCGGTGTGCTTGGGGTCGTTCTCGTCGATGACGATCACCAGGCCCTCCCCGGGGGGCACCAGGAGGAGGCTGGAGCGGATCTGGGCCTTGACGTACTCCGGGTCGTCCCACTTGAGGCGCTCGGCCTCCAGCTCGGCGATGTGCTCCTGCTGGATCGACTGCGCGTCCTCGAGGCGGTTGATCTCGATGCGCTGCTCGACGTAGGTGCGCAGCGGGTAGGCGTAGGCGAGGGCCAGCGCGGAGAGGACGAGGGCGAGGACCGCCGCGCGGCGCGAGACCTTGCGGGCCGGGCGGTAGCGGACCCGCTTGACCTCGGCGCGGGAGGTCGCTCCGGGGGCGGGCCGGCGGGCGGCCCGGGTGCGGCCGGGGCCGGTGGATCGCCCTCCGGGGCGGCTGGGTCGGCGGCTCGCGTTCACGGGCCCAGCCTAGTCGATCGGGGAACGGCGAAGGCCCTCACGCCGGTCACGGCGCAGCTTGCGCGCCGTGGAGGGGTTAAGGCGTGAGGGCCTTCGAAGGGCCTTACTTGCCGAACTTCGGGAAGGCCGAGGCGCCGGCGTAGCGGGCGGCGTCGCCGAGGTCTTCCTCGATGCGCAGCAGCTGGTTGTACTTGGCGACGCGGTCCGAGCGGGCCGGGGCGCCGGTCTTGATCTGGCCGCAGGCCATGGCGACGGCCAGGTCGGCGATGGTGGTGTCCTCGGTCTCGCCGGAGCGGTGGCTCATCATGCAGCCGAAGCCGGCGCGGTGGGCGAGGTCGACCGCGTCGGTGGTCTCGGTGAGCGTGCCGATCTGGTTGACCTTGACGAGGAGGCCGTTGGCGGCCTTCTCGTCGATGCCGCGGCGCAGGCGCTCGGGGTTGGTGACGAACAGGTCGTCGCCGACGATCTGGAGGCGCGAGCCGATGGCGGCGGTCAGCGTGGACCAGCCGGCCCAGTCGTCCTCGGAGAGGGGGTCCTCGATGGAGACGAACGGGTAGGCGGCGATGAGCTCCTCGTAGTAGGCGCTCATCTCCTCGCCGGACTTCTTCTGGCCCTCGAAGAGGTAGGCGCCGTCGGTGAAGAACTCGGTGGCGGCCACGTCCATCGCGAAGGCGATGTCGGTGCCGAGCTTGTAGCCGGCCTTCTCGATGGCGACCGCGATGAGGTCGAGGGCGGCGCGGTTGGAGTCGAGGTTGGGGGCGAAGCCGCCCTCGTCGCCCAGGCCGGTGGACAGGCCGCGGTCCTTGAGGACGGACTTGAGGGCGTGGTAGGTCTCCGCGCCCCAGCGCAGGGCCTCCTTGAAGGTGGGGGCGCCGATCGGGGCGATCATGAACTCCTGGACGTCGACGTTGGAGTCCGCGTGGGAGCCGCCGTTGAGGATGTTCATCATCGGCACCGGGAGCAGGTGCGCGTTCGGGCCGCCGATGTAGCGGTACAGGGGCAGCTCGGCCGAGTCGGCGGCGGCCTTGGCGGCGGCGAGGGAGGCGCCGAGGATCGCGTTGGCGCCGAGGACGGACTTGTCGGGGGTGCCGTCGGCGTCGAGGAGGGCCTGGTCGACCAGGCGCTGCTCGGAGGCCTCGATGTCGATCAGGGCGTCGCGGATGGGGCCGTTGACGTTGTCGACGGCCTTCTCGACGCCCTTGCCGAGGTAGCGGCCCTTGTCGCCGTCGCGCAGCTCGATGGCTTCGAAGGCGCCGGTGGAGGCGCCCGACGGGACGGCGGCCCGCTGAAGCGTGTCGTCGTCGAGCAGGATCTCCACTTCGACGGTGGGATTGCCGCGGGAGTCGAGGATCTCCCTTGCCCGGATGTCTTCAATTGCAGCCACTGTCACTCCTGAAATAGCCGAATCTGACGATCGGCCCGATTACGGGTCCGTGTCCGAAGGATTTCGGCCGACCCGACACTGCGCCGGCCACAGCTCCTTAGCGTACGCGTCGGCCTGGACGGTGATACTCGCGAGCCGTGAAAAAGCAACCGCGGCGACCGGGCGCGCTCGCGTAACATGAGCGCTGGCCAGGACGCTATATGGTAGGAGTCCTGCCTAGGATCGGACACCTGTGCTAGGCGTGCCCCCCGGTCGCCGACACCCCCTCGGCGGCCCGCGCCCGGCACTACGGAAGTGGAGCCCCATGATCGTGCACAAGCCCCTTCGACGCTGCGCCGCGCTCGGTGCCGCGGCGCTGCTGGCGCTGGCCGGCTGCTCGGGCGGAGGCGGTGGCAGGGAGCGGTCCGCGGAGGACCAGATCGCCCTCACGGAGTTGAGCAACCGGCTGGTGGAGGGCGGGAGCAGCGCCTATACCGCCGAGTACCTCGTGGTGGAGTCGGGCGAGTCGGTGCTCGTCGCGGTGGACCAGGACGCGGGGACGGCCGCGGTGGTCGTCGGCGAGGAGTCGGAGCGCTGGTCGGGTGCGAACCCGACCGAGCTGGAGCTGTGGCTTGGGCAGCGGTTGAGCGGGCTCGTGCCGACCGATGAGGACGTGGCCTCGTGGCTGTCGGCGGCGGCGATCGACCCGACGGCGTCGACGACGTTCTCCGACACGACCCTGGCGGGTGAGTTGGCCGACTGCGTGGATGTGCAGGGGGCCGCGGAGTCGCCGGTCGGGTCCTTCGAGGTCTGCGTGACCACCGGCGGGGTGGTCGCCAAGGTCACCGCGAAGGTCGGGGACAACGCCTACGGCGTGAAGCTCGTGAACTACCACGACGGGGTGGACGCGGCCTGGGTGGACGGGATCACGGGCGAGACGCCCGATGACAACGGGTGATTTCGCCGTCACCGCGCTGACGGCGCGTTACAGTCGCTCGGCGGGCCGGGCCCGGCGCTAACGGGGGTTCACCTGAGAAGGTGTCAGCGCCGGCCCGGCCCGCCACCTGCGGCCGCGTAGGCCAAGTCACAAGCGCTATCCCACTTGAGGGTCCGTGAATCGGTCGGGTAGGCTTGTCGACGTTGCCGCGGCAAGCCGCGAGAACGAAGGCCAAGCTCCCGTCGTCTAGGGGCCTAGGACGCCGCCCTCTCAAGGCGGAAACGGCGGTTCGAATCCGCTCGGGAGTACAAGTGAATGGATGAGGGGTTGACTTCGGTCGGCCTCTTTTTTCTTGTTCGGGGAGTCTTTGTCGTGGGCCTCTTGGGACAGGTTGAGCACCCCGGTCGATGGTTCGGCCGGGGTGCTCTTGTCGTTGGTCGGGTCAGGCGGTGGTGCAGGTTATCTGCGGTGCGCTGCCGGCGCCTGTGGCGATGAAGCCGAAGACTTCCAGGCTCTGGCCGGCCGCGATGGTGCCGTTCCATCCCACATCCGTGGCCGTCACTGAGGTGCCGGTGGTGTTCAGGTCGGCGTTCCAGTGGCTCGTGATGGCCTGGTCGCCCGGCCAGGTCCATTGCAGGGACCAGTTGTCGAGTCCTTCTACGGCGGTGACGGTGACGTTGCCCTGCCAGCCCGAGCCCCAGTCGCTGACGATGTTGATCGTGGCCGTGCAGGCGTCCCCGGTCGGGTCGGTCGGGTCGGTGGGGTCGGGGTCAGTCGGGTCCGGGTCGGTGGGGTCGGGATCAGTCGGGTCGGGGTCCGGGCCTTCTGCGGGGTCGATTCGGGAGATGTTGCCGAAGCGGCCGTCCAGGACGTAGATCTCCAGGTCCGGGCCTTGGACGAACGAGAAGGTGCCTCCGCTGGGGATGTCGATGAGGTTGCTCTCGATCACCTCGCCGTCCTGGATCTCCAGCGCTCGGATGTCACCTTCGCAGTAGTCGCTGAACAGGTAGGCGCCTTGGAGGTCGGGGATGGCCTCGCCGCGGTAGACGTAGCCGCCGGTGATCGCGCAGCGCGCCCCGTCGTTGTCGTACTCGAAGATCGGCGCGTGGTGGTCGGCCGGCTCCTCGCCGTTGAAGGGCATCGTGCCCTCCATCAGCGACCAGCCGTAGTTCTGCCCGCCGACGCCCGCGGGAGCGAGGTTGACCTCCTCGATGAGGTTCTGGCCCACGTCCGCGGTCCACAGCTCGCCGGTCTCGGCGTCGAAGGCGAACCGCCACGGATTGCGCAACCCGTAGGCCCAGATCTCGTCCCGGGCGTTCGGGTCGTCCACGAACGGGTTGTCGGCGGGGATCGCGTACGGCTCGGCGCCGTGCGGGTCGATGCGCAGGATCGTGCCAAGAAGGGTGCCCAGGTCCTGGCCGTTGCCCTGCGGGTCGCCGCTGCCGCCGCCGTCGCCGAGGCCGATGTAGAGGAGATTGTCGGGGCCGAAGAGGATGTTGCCGCCGTTGTGGTTCGAGAACGGCTGCGGGTGGGTGAACACGCTGCGGCGGGTGTCGGGCAGCAACTGCCCGTCCGCGACGGCGAACTCGTCGATGTTCGTGCCGCCGTCGAGGCCGGTGAAGGAGACGTAGAAGTGCGCGAGGTCCGGGTCGAAGGCGAGGCCCAGCAGGCCGCCCTCGCCGAGGACGGACACCTCGTCGCTGATGTCCAGCACCGGCGATCCGAGTCCGTTCTCGTCGAGCACGCGGACCACTCCGGCGCGCTCCGCGATCCAGATCGAGCCGTCGGGGCCGGGGGTGCCCGCGGTGGGCGTGTTCGCCACGGCGACCTGGGTGAGCACCAGGTCGACCGCTTGCAGTGCGGTTGGATCGGGTTCTTCCGCGAAGACGGTGGGCGCCAGCGAGGCCGCCGCGATGAGACCGGCCGCGCCGACGACGGCCGCGATGCTCGTGCGTTTCGACATGCGGTTCATCACCGCATCCTAAATATTGATACTAATCTATGTCAATCCTTGTGCCGCCCCTTGGGATAGCGCTACCACGGATGCCGGTGGCGCCCGTGAGGGGAGCGCCACCGGGTTCAGGTCAGGGCGGGGGCGTGAGGGGGCCTCGCGGCGGGTTCGGGGGGCGTCAGTAGGTGTACGACTTGGAGACGAATCGGTCCTGGGTGAAGACCGTGAAGTTGTTGCCGTTGACGAAGGTGTTGCCCGAGAGCACGAAGTACGCGCTGTTCAGCGGGGAGTAGTCGTGCTGGCCGGTGAAGACCTCGCTGCCGCCGTAGCAGGGAGCGGTGCCGCCGGGCGTCCAGGAGAACATGAAGTGGGTCGTGAGCAGGGTGCCGTCGGGGTTGGCGACGGTGGGGTTGACGGACACCGCCAGGTTCGGCGGGGTGTAGCTCGACTGGCGGCAGACCGTGATCTCGTAGCGGAAGGTGGTGCCGCCCGTGTCGAACTGGACCCAGCCCGTGGCGTAGCCGAGCTGGTGGCCGTTGCCGGTGACCTGGATGGTGACGGGGATCTGGCTCCCCCAGGCGGCGTGCGCGGGGGCCGGCGCCATGAGGACGGCCAGCGCCATCGCGAAAGCGGCGGCGAGCACCATGGTCGCGCGTCGCAGGAGGTTCGTTCGCATCGCATTCCCTTCGGTCGAGGAACATCGAGCATTATCTATGTAATGCCCTCAAGCGACTGTAGCAATGCGACCGCTCCCAGTCATCGTCCGAACGGCCGGTGGCGCCGCCCTCGGCCCCTGCGGTACAAGGCCGCGTGCCTGGTCGGCGGGTCCATCGGGACGTGTGGTGCCTGCGGTAAGGTCTGTTCGGTTTTCGCACCCGGTGGATGAGAGGGAGGACTCCGGTGAGGCAGCGGTACGCGATGCTGTTGGCGCCTTCGGCGAACCGCGTGTACGCGCGCGACGCGCCGCGCATGACGAGCGCCGAGATCGGCGTCTTCGCCGACCGGCTGCTCGACGGCAGGGTCGAGAACCTGGAGGCGACCGCGATCGCCGGCATCCCCTACCTCGTCTTCGAGGCCAGCGACCTCAGCGACCGGGACCTGCGGTGCCTCGCGAACCTCTCGGCGCTGTACGCGCTGTTCAAGGTCCACGGCCCGATGCTGGAGCCGGTGGCGCTGCGGCGCCTCGACCGCTACGACGACGACCTGGTGACCATCCTCAAGTACACCGGCAAGACCAACGAGCAGTTCACGAGGCTGCTGCTCAACGTCACCGCGGCGGCGGCGATCTCCGCCGACCGGTACCTCGAGGGGAGCCTGAGGGTCCTCGACCCGATGGCCGGGCGGGGCACCACCTTGAACCAGGCGGTCATGTTCGGCTGGGACGCGAGCGGCGTCGAGATCGACAAGCGGGACTTCGAGGCCTACGCCGCGTTCATCCAGCGCTGGCTCAAGAGCAAGTCGCTCAAGCACAGAGCCGAGCAGAGCCGCCTCAAGCGCGAGGGCAGGTCTCTGGGGCAGCGGCTCAAGGTCGAGTTCGCCGCGAGCAAGGAGCGCTACCGGGCGGGCGAGGTGCAGTCCCTGGAGATGGTCAACGCCGACACGCTCGACAGTGCGAAGGTCTTCCGGAAGCGGTCCTTCGACCTGGTCGTCGCCGACGCCCCTTACGGGGTGCGGCACGCCGCGGTGAACACCGCGCGGGCGCTCTCGCGCAGTCCCGGTGAGCTGCTGGAGGCCGCGATCCCGGGATGGGCCGAGCTGCTGCGCTCGGGCGGGGCGCTCGGATTGTCGTGGAACACGCTCGTGCTGCCCCGTGAGGAGCTGGAGGCGATGCTCGCGGGCGCGGGACTGGACGTGGTCGACGACGAGCCGTACCTCGGGTTCGCGCACCGGGTCGACCAGGCCATCAACCGCGATCTCGTCGTCGCGCGCCGGCCTTAGCCCTCGTTCGAGAGGATTCCCGCGGCGACGGTGTCGACCTGGCCGACGCCTTGGCGGCCGAACGGGTCGCGCACTTCGATCGCCAGAGCCGGGGCGAGGAGCCGCGCGGCTTCGCGCTCGCTGGTGAAGCCGTCCCGGCCGAAGGTCTCGGTCTTCCAGTCGTCGCCGCGCTCGTGGTATTCGCCGAGGAAGGTGCGCAGTGCGTCGAGGTCGGTGAGGACGTCGCCGCGCAGGACGTGGACTTGGAGGTCGACGCGCCATACGCCGGGTTCGATCTCGGTCTCCCAGACCCGCTGGACGAACTTGACGCCGCCCCATTCGAACTCGAAGTCCGAGGCGGTCCCGAGCCGGTCGGGCAGGTGGAGGAGGGACAGGCCGTCGAGCAGGGTTTCCGTGCCGCTGATAGTCATGCCGACATCGTACCGAATTGTCCGTCTTCGCACGGCCGGTCTTCGCAATGCCCGCGATCGTGAACGGGCGCTTGGCTTCCGCTCACATGGCGACGAGCGCGATGAGGCCGGTGATGCCGGCGAGGGAGCAGGCGATGATCCCCATGATGAGGCCGGTGGTCGCCACGCCGCGGCCTGAGACGCCGCCGTGGGCGGTCTTGATCTGGCGCTTGGCGTAGAGGGCCAGGCCGACCGAGCCGATGCCCAGGAGCACGGCGTACATGAAGAAGGTGAGCCCGGCCCAGGGGCTGAAGCCGGCGGTGATGAGGCCGGGGAAGGCGCCGAGGATGCCGCCGATGCCGGCCACCAGCGAACCGATGGCCGGGCCGGACGGAATGGGCTTGAGCCGCGGCTGCACGATGTGGAAGCCGTCGACCGTGACGGGCGGGGGGAAGTAGAACGGCTGCGGGACGGGGTGGCCGTAGGGCGCTTGGGGGTGGAACTGCGGCTGGTGGGCGTGGACCTGCTGAGGGCCCGCCGGGACGGTGTGGTGCGGGCCGGGGGGCGGCTGCATATGAGGGTGGTACGGGTCCTGCGCGGTCACGCCCCCAGACTAGCCGCCGCGCAGGGATCTCGCGACCTCGGTGAAGTACTCGTCCACCTCCCCGGTGTCGTAGCCGCGCAAGGTGAGCTGGAAACCGAGGTTCGTCAGGGAGTCGGGATGCGGGGGCGAGCCGGAGTCGGTGGCTTTGCGGATACGGGCCACCGCACGGTCGACTTGGCTTCGGTCGTATCCGCGAAAACGGACAGAGAAGAAGGGGTTCTCCATACGTCACAGTCTGCCAGACCAGGGCCACTACACGGGTTCGCCCTGCCGCATGGTGTATTTGTGCGGAATTGTCAACTAACAATTGGTGCAATTCAGTTGAGGTACCGCTTCCACCGGCTCACATGGTGTCGAATGGCGCGCGAGTGGCCCACGGCGATCGTCGCGGCGAGTTCCGCGTCCGCTTCCGAGACCGCGCCCGGGGCGAAGGCCGCGGCGTTCACCAGCCGCGGCAGCGGCCCGATGTCCGATTCGAGGGCCGCGAGGCGCGCCGCCGCCTCCTCGGCGTTCGCGTGGGCGGGGACCTTCACGCCCGCGCGGGCCGATGCCGCGAGCACCTCGGCCCAGGCGCCCGCCACGCGCTCGGCGGGGCTCCCGCGGGCGAGCCTGCGGCGGCGCCGCAGCGCCCGGCGGGCCTTGAGCGCCAGCGGCACGCACGCGAGCGCGAGCGCCGCCGCGGCGTACCAGATCCAGACCGGCAGTCCCGAGTCCTCTTCGGCCGGTTCGGCGTCGAAGTCGCCGTTCTGCTCCAGCGAGTCGTCGTTGTAGTCCTCGGCCTCGCCGCCGCCGCCCGACTCCTCGTCGGCGCTCGGCGTCTCCTCCTCCATCGCCTCGAGGGCGTCCTCGGGCGGGGTGGGGACCGAGCCTGCGGCCGGGAGCGGGTCGAAGCGGACCCAGCCGACCCCGTCGAAGGCGACCTCCGGCCAGGCCATGCCCTGGGCGGCGGTGACCGTGCTCGACCCCGAGGGCACGTCGAAGCCGACGGCGACGCGGCTCGGCAGGCCCATGAGGCGGGCGATGATCGCGTACGAGGCGGCGAAGTGCTCGCTGGTGCCCCGCTGCCCGCCGAGGTCGACGGGGGTGCCGAGGAAGAACCCGAGGGCGGGCAGGTCGTGCCCGGAGGGGGCCTCGGGGTCGAAGGCGTAGTGCGCGGCGAGGAAGTCCGCGAGCCCTTGGGCGCGTTCGTAGGGCGTGCCGTACTGGCTGCGGACGTGGTCGGCGATGGTCGCCATGATCTCGGGGGTGCCCGGCGGGAGGGCGACGACGGTGGCGTCGGAGAGGTCGGGGCCGGCGTTCGCGGCGGCGTCCCGGTCGGCGGTCACGAGCGCGGAGTCGACGTGGTAGGTCGAGCCGGTGGCGAGGCCGTCGGGGGTGAGCAGGCACCGGGTGTAGAGGTTCACCGCGATCGGCAGGTCGGTGACGGCGGCGGGGTCGGCGGCGGCGGGCACGAGCTTGCCGCCGAGTTCGATGATCTCGACCTCGGCGGAGTAGGTGGCCTCGCCGCTGCCGGGGATGACGGTGCCGGCGGTGCGGAAGTCCCCCGCGGCCTGCCAGGTGGTCCCGTCGTACTCGGTGAGGACGGCCAGGCGCAGCCAGGCGTCGGCGCTGGTGTCGGCCCGGAACAGCTCCTGGTCGGGGTACTTGGCCCATTCGGCGATGCGCACCAGCGGGTTGAGGTCGATGTCGGTGAGCTGCGGGGGCTCGACGTACTCGCGGGGGTCGCCGGGGCTTGCGGTGACGAGCCGGGCGACGGCCGGGCCGAGGACGGCCACGGCGGCGAGGAGGACGACGGTGGTCACGACCGCGCCCATGAGCGCGGGGGCGCGTGAGGGGGCCTCGCCGTCGACGGCGGCGTCGCGGTCGGGGCGGCGCTCGGGCGGCGCGGCGGTGACCGCGAGCGCGGCGGCGGCGAGCACGCAGAAGACGATGGCCCACAGCGGCCCGGCCGCGGCGTTGGGGCCGACGAGGTAGAGCCCGGCGCCGTACAGGAGCACCGGCGGCAGGCAGCCGAGGAGGGTGCGGCCGTAGCGGATCGCGAACTCGCAGGCGAGGGTCGCGGCGAGCCAGGTGAGGAAGACCGGGACGATCACGGTGTCGGGGGCGGGTTCGACGGGGATGAGCGCGGTGAGCGTGCGCGGGACGGCGTTGACGAGCGCGTCCGCGATCGTGGCGCCGAGCGGTTCGGCCCCGTCGCTCGTGAGGGCGATCGCACCGAGGAGGTAGGCGGCCAGGCCCGTGGCCGAGGCGCTCGGGGCCAGGAAGGCCGACCGGTTGCGCAGGAGGAAACCGATCGCGAACGCGGCGAGGGCCGCGCCGGCGACCAGGAGCGTGAGGAGCTGCCCGTGGTAGACCCGGCCGGCCACCGAGCCCGCGAGGGCGCACATGAGGGTCAGGGCCGCGGCGACGGCGGCGACCCTGAGGCGGTAGCGGGTGCGTCTCATGCGGTTCACAGCCGGGTGCCGCCGTTGTTCCAGGCCGCGGCGAACTGCTCGCCGTCGGCCGCGCGGATGGTCGGCACCCCGCCGGCGAGCGTCGCCGAGGTCGCGAGCCCTTCGGCGAGGTGAACGGCGATCACGGTCGGGTAGGCGCGTTTGAGCACGGCGAGGCGGTCGGTGGGCGGCTCGGTCCCGGTGATCCACACGAGCGTGTCGCCGTACTTGGCGGCCGAGAGGCGCGCGACGTAGGAGGCGAGCGTGTCGGTGGCGTCGGGGGCGAGTTCGGCGAGGAGGTCCCCGTAGCTGTCGCGTCCGGCGCCCGAGACCGTCGCGCCCGAGGCGGGCACGAGCGCGGCGTGGTACTCGGCACGGAAGCACGCGGTGAGGACCGAGTACGCGGCTTCGCAGGCCGCCTCGAAGGGCTCGGGCCGCGGCCAGCTCTCGGGGCGGTCGTCGACGGCGATCGCGACCGTGGGCAGCGAGGTGTCGAGGTGCTCTTTGACCATGAGCTTGCCGATGCGCGCCGAGGTGCGCCAGTGGACGTGGCGCAGTTCGTCGCCGATGACGTACTCGCGCAGGGCGTGGAAGGTGAGCGAGCCCTGCTCGACCTTGTCGGCGGTGCCTTCGAGGGAGCGGGCGAGGCCGTCGGGGGTGCGACCGAGCAGGTGCAGGCGCGGGTGGATCCACAGCCGCGCGGTCGGCCCGAAGTTCCCGGCGGTCGCGGCCAGGCCGAGGAGGTCGCGCTTGCCGATGCTGAGGGGCCCGGCGTCCACGACGCCGCGCCGCTCGGCCCGGATCGGGTACGAGGCCCCGGCGCTCTTGCCCGGGCGCAGGCGCGCCAGCGGGACGGCGACGCGGCGGGGGTCCTTGCCGGGGGCGCCGTAGGCGTCGACGGTGCGGGCGTTGACCGAGCGCCAGCGTCCGGTGTTGCGGATGGTGAGGGCCACGGTGGCGCTGTCGCCGACCGAGACGCGGTCGGGGCTGAGGCCGCGTTCGACTTCGAGGCGGGGGCGCGCGGCGATCACGGAGGCGGCGGCGACGCAGGCGAGGGCCGCCGCGGCGCCGACGGCGGCGAGTTCGGGGTAGCCCCAGGTCCATCCGGCGATGAGGAGCGCGACGGCGGCGAAGGCGAGGCCGACGCCGCGGGAGGTGACCGGCACGGCGAGCGCGAGGTCGGCCAGGCGCGCCGCCGTCGAGGGCGGTGCGGGCGGCTCGGGTTCCGGTCGCCCGGCGCTCGCTCCGGGCGCGCTCATGCCGCCGAGGCGGGCAGCGGGACGGGGACCTGCTCGAAGGCGTCGGCGACCACGGCGGCGGCGCCGGCCCCGCGCATGGCGGCGTCCGGCGCGAGCTGGATGCGGTGGGCGAACACCGGTCCGGCGAGGGCCTTCACGTCCTCGGGGATGATGTAGGTGCGGCCCTGGGAGAGCGCGAAGACGCTCGCGGCGCGGGTCAGGGCGATGAGCCCGCGGGGGCTGACGCCGACGGCGACCTGCGGGTGGTTGCGCGTGGCGTTCGCGAGCTGCACGAGGTAGGTGTAGAGCGGGTCGGCGATGTAGACGTGCTTGGCCATCTCCGCCATCTGCGCGACGGTCTCGGTGTCGACCACCGGCGGCAGCTGCTCGGGCGAGCGCTGGTGGGTGCCGCGCAGGACCTCGACCTCGGCGGCCTCGACCGGGTAGCCGACGGAGAGCTTGACGAGGAAGCGGTCGAGCTGCGCCTCGGGGAGGCGGTAGGTGCCGTCCATCTCGACGGGGTTCTGGGTCGCAACGACGAGGAACGGCGCGGGCACCTGGTGGGGGTGGCCGTCGACGGTCACGCGGCCCTCCTCCATGACCTCGAGGAGCGCCGACTGGGTCTTGGGGCTGGCGCGGTTGATCTCGTCGGCGATGACGATGTTCGCGAACACCGGCCCGGGGTGGAACTCGAAGGCCCCGCTGGACTGGTTGAAGATCGTGACGCCCGAGACGTCGGAGGGCAGCAGGTCCGGCGTGAACTGGATGCGCCGCCACTGGCCCGAGACGGCCGCGGCGATGGACCGGGCCATCGTGGTCTTGCCGGTGCCGGGCACGTCCTCGAGCAGGATGTGGCCCTCGGCGAACATGGCGGTCAGGGCCAGGCGCACCACTTCGGGCTTGCCGAGCACGACGGTGTCGACCGCGGAGGCGAGGCGCTCGAACGTCGCGGCGAACTGCTCGGCCTGCGGGGCGCCGAGCTGGACCGGCTGCTGCAACCGCCTAGGCACGTGCAACGGGTGCGTCTGCTCGGTGTCGTGCATTCGTCTCTCCTGCTAGCACTTCGGAAGATCCCCGGTCGAGTTCTTGCCGACACCGTCGATGTTCATCCAGATGAAGGGGATGTAGGCGTTGGCGGCACGGTCGATCTTGATCCACTTGTTCGAAGCGTCCTTGCCCGGGTGGTAGTCGACTTCCACGCCGCCCTCGGTCCCCCGCGGAGGAATGGTCCTGTCGCCGGTGGTCCAGCAGAAGGCCTTGTAGGAATCCCCGGTGTTGGTGGTGGCGATGCTGTTGCCCGACTGCGTCGCCGAGGAGTAGATGCTGACCCCGTCCACCGAGTCGCAGTAGGTGTTGTTGATGTTGACGTCGCAGCCGAAGTACACCTTCCCGGCCACGCGGGTGGTCGAGGCGGCGTAGGCCGGCGAGGTGATCTCGCCGGCCGGGTTGGAGATCCGCACCTGGAACGAGTACGCCGTCGAGGCGTACAGCCCGGTCACGGCGTAGACGCCGGGGCAGTCGACGGTCTCCTGGACGATGCCGTCGCTCAGCAGCGTGCACTTCGCGGAGCCGCCGCCGTCGTCGAGCGCCAAGGTCAGGTCGATCCGGTCGGCGGTCGCGGTGTGGCTGGAGATCTGGATGCTGGGCGCGCGCATGGTGTCCGAGGTGGTCTCGGCGGGCGCGGACTCGCCGGCCGCGTTGACGGCCGTGACCGAGATCGGCACCGCCTGGCCGTTGCTGAACCCGGTCAGGCGCGCCGCCGTCGTGGTCGCCTCGACGGTCTGGCCGCCGCCGCGCACGATGTACTTCTCGATCGCGCTGCCGTTGTGGGAGGGCTGGGACCAGGTCACGTCGATCGCCCCGGCCTCGTCGGAGGCGGTGTTGGCGATGAGGTCGCCCGGCGCGTTCGGGACGTTGAACGGGACGACCGTGTTCGACAGTTCCGAAGGCGCCGAAGCGGCCGCGCCCGCGAGGGTCGTCACCTGGAACGCGTACTGCTGGCCGTAGTCAAGGGTCCCTTCGGGGACGGTGAGGCTGGTCGTGCCGGACTGGCCGACCACGACCTGCGCGCCCGAGGCGATCGCCTCGACCTGGTAGCCGGTGACCTCGTTGCCCTGGCCGTCGGCCTCGTCCCACGCCACGGTGACCGTGCCGTCGTTGTTCGCGGTGGCCGTGACGGCGCCGACCGGGTCGGGGACCTCGGCGGACGGGGTGATCGAGGGCGAGGTGGCGGTGTCGCCGGCGCCCTCGGCGTTGTGCGCGGTCACCGTGAAGGTGTACGGGGTGCCGTTGTCGAGGTCGGTGATCTCCAGGACCCGCTGGCTCGGCGAGATCTCCCAGGACTTGCCCGCGCCCTCGACGGTGTACTTGGTGAGCGCCGAGCCGTTGTTCGGCGCGGCGTCCCAGGAGAGGTTGATGAGGCCGTCGCCGACGGTGCCGGCGAGGTTCGAGACGGTGCCGGGCGGGCCGACCTGCGGGGCGGTCTCGCCGTCGCCGGAGTCCTCGCCCTCGTCGTCGCCGCTCTCGTCCTCCTCGGGGGGCACGTCGCCGCCGAGGATGTCGTTGCGGTCCTTCTCGGCGATGCGCGCGTTGCCGTCCGAGGAGACGACCAGGGCCTGGTTCGTGTTGAGCGCGTTGGCGAACAGCGTGTCGCCGGTGTGGTAGAGCTCGATCGGGCCGTTGCCGGACTCGATCGCGATCCGGTCGAGCTCGTTGCCGTCGAGGTCGTAGACCCACACGAGGCCCGAGGCGCCGTCGGGCACGTAGATGCGCTGGTGGAACTCGACCGAGGCGCCGAGCAGGTTCGAGGCGCCCGCGCCGATCGTGAAGCTCTTGGAGCGCTCGTCGTCGACCGTGACGACCGAGGGCGGGTCGGTCACGGTGACCGAGGCGATGGTGCCGGGGCTGGTGTCGGCAGTCTCGGCCGGGCCGGCCAGTTCGATGTCGGCGACCGAGCGGCGACCGTCGGAGCGGATCGTCGTCATCTTCTTGGCCGTCGAGTTGAGCACGGCCACGCCGTCGCCGAGGACGGTGAGGGCGATCTGCTGGCGGGGCTCGGCGACCACTTCGGTGGCGAGGGTCTGGGCGCCGGTGTCCTGGGGTTCGATCTGGACGATGGTGCCCTCGCGGGGGACGCCGATCCACAGCGAGCCGCCCGAGTCGAACGCGCCGCCGGTGAGCCCGGCGGGGAACTGGAGCGGGTCGCCGATGGCGGTCAGGGTGCTCGGGTGCACCTGGTTGACCAGGCCCTGGGTCTGGTCGATGATGAACGCGCCCTTGTCCGAGAGCGCGATCCGGACGCCTTCGCCGGGGGCGGTCTCGGCCGAACCGGTGAGTTCGAGGGTCGACAGGTCGATCGCGGAGACCTTCCCGGTGACGATCTCGCGCAGCAGCAGGTGCGTGTCGGTCTGCTCGATCTGGACGGCGTTGCCCGCGGCGTCGGTGAGCTCGAAGCGGACGTCGGTGGCGGCGGTGAGGCCGTTGACCCGCGCTATCTCGCCGACCTGGGTCGTCCACAGCCACAGGCTCGCGTCCTCGCCCTGGTTCTCACGGCTGAACGCGCCGGTGCCGAGGAGGGTGGCGACGAGGGCGCCCACGAGCACTACCGGGAGTCCGACCGCGATGAGCAGGCCCTTGACGTTCAGTCGTCGGGCGTCGACATTGCTAGTGGTCATAAGGGGGGAGTTCCTCTGCGGGATCAGCTTGTCCAGAAGCGCGAGCGCCACTCGGGCCCTGACCGGTGCCTGTGGGGTCAGCACACGAACCCGAGCCTAATTCACGCATGCAACGCGGACCAGCCTCCCATTGTCACAAGAAGGTATCGGACGCGGGTCGGCCAAAGTGGTCGCTGCCGCAGGAACCGGACGAGGGCCGCGGGAGGGGTTCGCGGCGGCGCGCTCGGGCGCCGCCGCACCTTATTACTTGGCGTCGCTAAGCGGCCTCGCCGAGTTCGAGGACGCCCGCGCGGCGGGTCCGCGAGACCCCGGCGAGCGCCAGGATGCCCTGGGCCACATGGGCCTCGGCGAGTTCGCCGGGGGTGTGGACGGGGACGTCGAGTCCGGCGACGGCCTCGCGGATCGCCAGTTGGGACTGGGTGAGGCGCCCCGAGGCGGCGATGACCGGCAGGCCGAGGCCGCGCAGGTGCTGGGCGCCGTAGCGGGCGCCTGCGGCGTCGGCGGCGGCCAGGACCACGCCGTCGACCAGTTCGCGCACCGTCGGGTACTCCAGGAGCGCGGAGGTCTCGGCCTGGAGGATGCCGTCGGCGATCTCCATGACCACGGCGTCGACCTCGTGCGCCGCGGCGTGGTGGTAGAGGACCTGGGCGAGTTCGGCCAGTTCGGGGACGGGGACGCCCGCGGTGGTCGGGTAGCCGCCGTCGGTGAAGTCGGCGGCGAGGACGGCCCCGGAGTCGCGGAACATCCACGGGTCGCCGCCGGCGCCGGTGCCGGTGATCTTGATGCCGGCGACGCGGTGGCCCGCGCGGGTGAGGCCCCGGATCACCGAGGCGGCGGTGGTGGACTTCCCGGCGTTCATGGAGGTGCCCACGACGCAGACGACCGGCGGGTGGTCGCCGAGCCCGAAGGGGGCCAGGACGTTGAAGCGGCGCAAATCGACCGGCACGCCTTCGCGGTCGGCGAGGATGCCGATCGGTTCGAGGCGGGTCGGGGGGCGCATGTCGCCGTGGCGGGAGAGGACCTCGCCGGCGACGCCTCCGGCGGCGACGAGGTCGACCGAGGAGCCGAGGAGGGCGGGGACGCGCGATTCGTACTGGTCGGGGGCGTACCGCTCGCCGAAGGCCAGGAGGATCTCGTCGCCGGGGTAGATGGCGGCCTTGCGTCCGGTGGTGGTCTCGATCCAGTTGTGGTGACCGATCGCGTCGACCCTTGCGACCAGGATGTGGCCGGGCCTGGGCGCGCATTCGCGGGTCAAGGTCAGCCCGGGCAGCGTCAGGTCGACGTTGCGGACCGCATAGGCGACCTTGAGCCGCGAAGCGAGCTCGGCGGAGAACTCACGAATGCGCATGCACACTCCAAAGAGGACAATAAGGATCAGCGGGAGCACCCGCTTCAATGGAAGTACACCTGTGGTTCAGAAAGGGACCACGGTGGCAGACACGGCGACCGCCGCGCTGTTGATGGACGAATATTACGACCTGTGATCGTCCTTGTAAAGAGTGGATCGGGTAAATCCGCGGCGGCGCCGAAGTGAAACTCCGGGGCCGCCCGAAACGGTGCCTCAGCTGTGAGAACTCACAGGTTCCGGCCCCTCGCCGCCACCGCTCCGATGACGATCACGGCCGGGTGGTGCGCCTCGGTGGCGCCCAGGTCGGCGAGGACGCATTCGCGCACGGTCTGGTTCTTGGTGGTCGCGTTCTCGACGATGCGCACGGGGGTGCGCGGGTCCCTGCCGCCGTCGATGAGGGCCTCGGCGATGGGCCCGCGGTTCTTGACGGCCATGAGCAGCACGACGGTGCCGTTGCCGGCGCCGAGCGAGGCCCAGTCGACCTTGCTGCGCGGCCCGGGCGGGACGTGCCCGGTGGCGACGGTGAAGTCGTGGACGATGCCGCGCTCGGTCACGGGGATGCCCGCGGCGGCCGGTCCGGCGATCGAGGAGGACAGGCCCGGGACGACCTCGACGGGCACGCCGGCCTCGACGCAGGCGTCGAGCTCCTCGGCGCCGCGGCCGAAGACGAAGCCGTCGCCGCCTTTGAGGCGCACCACGAACTTCCCTTCGAGGGCGCGCTCGACCATGACGGCGTTGATCTGCTCCTGCGTGGTGTGGCGCCCGTACGGGAGCTTCGCGGCGTCGACGATCTCGACGTCGTCGGCGAGCAGGTCGAGCAGTTCCTGCGGGGCGAGGCGGTCGGAGACGACCACTTCGGCCCGGCGGAGCAGTTCGAGGCCGCGGAGGGTGATGAGGTCGGCGTCGCCGGGGCCGGCGCCCACGAGGGCGACCGCGCCGCCGGTCGGGGCGGTGCGGGTGCGGGGGGCGTCGAGGTCGCCGGCGCGCAGCGCGGCGGCGACGGCGTCGCGCACGGCGGCGGCCCGGCGCGGGTCGCCGGAGGCCGAGACGGCGACGCCGATGCCGTCGAACTCGGTGCGGGCGAGGGTCCAGGCGTCGGAGGCCTCGGCGTCGTCGGAGCGGACGCACCAGGTGCGGCGGGCCTCGGCCTCGGCGGCGACGGCGGCGTTGACGGCCGGGTCGTCGGTGGCGGCGAGGACGAACCAGGCCTCGTCGCCGTCGCCGGGGCGCCAGCCGCGGCGGTCCCAGTGGAGCTCGCCGGCGGCGGCGAGGTCCGAGAGCGTGGTGGTGGCCTCGGGGGCGACGAGGCGGACGCGGGCGCCCGCGGCGAGCAGGCGGGGGACCCGGCGTCCGGCGATCGAGCCGCCGCCGACGACGAGCACCGTCTTGCCGCGCAAACGCAGACCGACCTCGTAGACCGACACTTGTGCCTCCTCAGCACTCCCAGGGGTACGCGGTCAAGAGTAGGCGGGAATCGTCGCGTTCATCTAACCGGTGGATTGCGAGCATGTTACGCGGACTGTGCGGCGCGTCGCGGTGACGCCGCAGGTGGGCGCGATGCGAATGGGACGGCAGTGATGCGAGATTCCATTGCGTTCTGTTCCTTGATGAAAGCGATACCGGACCTCATGGGTTTTTTGACCTTGCGGTCCTGCGTGTGTCCTAGGCTGGATATATGCGCGATCGACCCCGCCAGCACCGTGTGCACGGACTGTCCGCCCACGGGAGCGACGACACCGGCCCGCCCGCCGAAGGGGTGTACGCCCTCCTGCGCACCAGTCTGCTGGCGGGACTGGCGATAGCGGCATTGGTGTTCCCGCTGGCGGCCATGGCCGGTCTGAGCGCTAAGGCCGGTTTCAACGTGATCGACACGCTCTCGGTGGAGGTCACCGAGACCGACCCGCCGCTGACCTCCTACGTCTACGCCGCCGACGGCGAGACGCTCATCAGCCTGTTCTACGACGAGTTCCGCCGCCACGTCACCTTGGACGAGGTCGCCCCGGTCATGCGCCAGGCGATGGTCGCGGCCGAGGACGCCCGGTTCTACGACCACAACGGCGTCGACTACCGGGGCATCGTGCGCGCCTTCGTCGCCAACAACTCCTCCGGCGGCGTCGAGCAGGGCGCCTCGACGATCACGATGCAGTACGTGCGCGGGGCCCTCCAGCTCAACGCCGACTCCATCGACGAGGTCATCGCCGCGACCGAGCAGACCGCGACGCGCAAGATGACCGAGGCGCGCCTGGCGATGGCCGTCGAGGAGCAGCTCACGAAGGACGAGATCCTCGAGCGCTACCTCAACCAGGCGTACTTCGGGCACAACGCGTACGGGATCTTCGCGGCCGCGCAGGTGTACTTCTCCAAGCACCCGTCCGAGCTGAACCTCCAGGAGTCGGCCACGCTCGCCGGGCTCGTCCAGGCGCCCTCGGCGTACGACCCGATCAGCGCCGACGGGACCGCCGCGCTCGACCGCCGCAACTGGGTGCTCGACCGGATGGTCGAGATCGACTACCTCTCGCGCGGGGACGTGTCCGAGGTGCGGGGCCTGCCGATCGCGCTCGACGTGTCCGACCCGCCGAACTCGTGCATCGGCGTCGAGGGCACCACCTCGGAGTACGGGTTCTTCTGCGACTTCTTCCGGCGCTGGTGGCGCGAGCAGGACGCGTTCGGGGAGACGCCGGCCGACCGCGAGCGGGAGCTGCGCCAGGGCGGGTACACCGTGATCACCACGCTCGACCCCGAGCTCCAGGACATCGCGAACGAGACGGTCAACAAGGCCAAGGGCGAGACCTCGAAGTTCGCGCACGGCGCGGTCGTCATGGAGCCGGGGACCGGGCGCATCAAGGCGCTGGGGCTGAACCGGACGTTCTCGTACGACCAGAGCAAGAACGGGCCGCACTCGAACCCGTCGTTCGACCGCAAGGGCAACTACCCGAACACGGTCAACCCGGTGCTCGGCGGCGGCGACACCGGCGGGTACCAGGCCGGTTCGACGTTCAAGGTGTTCACGATGCTCGCCGCGCTGGACGCGGGCTACCCGCTCAACTACAGCATCAACTCCCCCGACCGGGTCGCCACGAGCTTCATCTCGGCGACGACCGCGTGCGGGGGCCGGTGGTGCCCGAAGAACGGCTCGGCCTCGATGGCGGGCAACCGCAACATGTGGTCGGGGTTCGGCATGTCGGTGAACACGTACTTCGCGCAGCTCATCGACCGCGTCGGGGCCGACAAGGCCGTCGAGATGGCCGAGCGCATGGGCCTCCAGTGGCGCAGCGAGGGCGACGCGTACTACGCCTCGGAGGAGCGGCGCGCCGGCTGGGGGCCGTTCACGCTCGGCGTCTCGGACGTGCAGCCGATCGAGATGACGAACGTGTTCAACACCCTTGCGGCCGAAGGCGAGTACTGCGAGCCAATACCGGCGCTGCGGATCATCGACCCGAACGGGCAGGAGCTCGACGTCGCCTCGCCGCGGTGCCATCAGGAGCTGGACAAGGACGTGGCGCGGGCGGCCACGGACGCGGGCCGGTGCGTGACCGGGACGCAGCGCAGCGGCGCCCAGTGCGGGGAGTGGGGCACCTCGCCGACGGTCGGGACGCTGGCGGGGCGGCCCGTCGCGGGCAAGTCCGGCACCACCGACAACAACCGGGCCTCGTGGTTCCTGGGGTACACGCCGCAGTTGACGATCGGCGCCTTCATGGCCGACCCGGACTACATCTTCAACTCGGTGGGCACGGCGAACTCGGCGGTCTCGAAGGACACGGTCGGGAAGATCTTCCAGAAGGCGCTCGACGGCGTTCCCGAGGAGAAGTTCAATCCGCCGTCGCGGCAGATCCAGTTCGAGGGGAAGAAGACGTAGCGGACGCCTCGTCCTCGGCGGCCTCGCCGGCCTCGGCCGGCGGGGCCGCTTCGTCGTCGCCGGCGGCTTCGTCGAGTTCCCGGCGCTCGCGGCGCACCAGCACGACCCAGCCGATCGGGACGAGCGCGGCGAACAGGAGCCACTGGCCGGCGTAGGAGTAGTTCTGCCAGTCCTTGAACGAGGGGGTCTCCAAGGCGGTGAGGCCCTCGGCGGGTTCGAGGTCGGCGATCCAGGCGGCGCGCAGGTCGTAGTCGAGGTGGTCTTCGAGCATCTCGACGCTCAGGCGGCGAGACTCCAGGCGGCCGTCGGCCTCGCTGACCGAGCCGCCTTCGGGTTCGGACTCGTAGAGCCGGCCGGTCACGGTGACTTCGCCGGAGGGCGGGGCCGGGTAGTCGGGGACCGAGCCGGTGCCCTCGGAGGCGATGAAGCCGCGGTCGACGAGGATCGCGGTGCCGTCGGCGAGGACGAGGGGGGTGACGATCTCGAAGCCGTTGGTCCCGTTGTTGGTCTGGGCCCGCAGCACGATCTCGCCGTCGGCGTCGTAGACGCCGACGGCCTCGACGAGGGTCCAGCGGTCGGCGTCGTCCAGGGCGGCGCCCGCGGGCAGGGTCCGGTCGAGCGGCACGGACTCGCGGCCCTCGGCGATGACCTCGTTGGCGGCGGCGCGTTCGAGCGCGCGGCCCCACTGCCAGTCCGCCAGCAGCACGCAGACGACCATCACGGCCGCTCCGGCCAGGGTCAGCCCGACCCAGCGCGGCGTGAGGACGAACCCGAATCGCTGCATCACGACGCCGAGTCTAGGCGGTGTTCGAGGAAGCCCGGACGGTCGCCGTCCGGCCCATGCGCCCGCTCACTGCGTTGTAGGCGTCTTGATGCGGCGCCGGTATCGGGGAGGCCTTCGGCGGCCTCGGCGAGGCTCGCGAGCCGCGTATGCGCACGGCGGGCGGGCACGTGGACTCGGCCGCCGTCTCGCCTTCGAACACCTCCTCGGCGGGCATAGGATTGCGCCCCATGAGCGAAGTTGTGAATGCGGTGCGCGCCGCCATGCCCGCCGTGCGCGCCGACCTGGAGGCCCTCGTCAAGATCCCGGCGATCGCCTTCGACGGGTTCGACCACGAGCCGGTCCGCCAGGGCGCCGACGCCGTCCAGCGCCTCCTGACCGAGGCCGGGGCCGCCGAGGTGCGGCAGTTGACGCACGGCGGTGGGCAGCCGAGCGTGTACGCGCACTTCCCCGCCCCCGAGGGGCAGCCGACGGTGCTGCTGTACGCCCACCAGGACGTCCAGCCGGTCGGGGACCTGGCCCTGTGGGACCAGGAGGACCCGTTCACGGTGGTCGAGAGGGACGGGCGGCTCTACGGCCGCGGCGTCGCCGACGACAAGGCCGGGGTCATGGCGCACGTCGCCGCCCTGCGCGCCTACGGGGGCCGCCCGCCGGTCGGCGTGAAGCTCCTCATCGAGGGCGAGGAGGAGTTCGGCTCCCCGACCCTGGAGGGGCTGCTGCGCGAGCACCGCGAGCTGCTGGCGGCCGACGTGGTCGTCATCGCCGACTCGCAGAACTGGCGGACCGAGGTCCCCGCGTTGACGACCACGCTGCGCGGAGTGATCAACGTGTTCGTGGAGGTCGCGCTGCTCAAGGGCGCGGTGCACTCGGGGATGTTCGGCGGGCCGGTGCCCGACGCGCTCACCGCTCTGGCGCGGCTCGTCGCGACCCTGCACGACGACGCCGGGGACGTGGCCGTGCCGGGCCTGGTCACGGCCCGCAGCGCCGAGCTCGACTACGACGAGGCGGCGCTGCGCCACGAGGCCGGGCTGCTCCCGGGGACCGAGTTCATCGGCACCGGGCGCCTGACCGAGCGGCTGTGGTCGAAGCCGACCGCGACCGTGCTGGGCATCGACGCGCCAGGAGCATCCGAGGCGGCGAACGCGTTGCAGCCCAAGGCGCGCGCGAAGGTCTCGTTCCGGCTCGCCGCGGGCGACTCGGCCGAGAACGCGCTCAAGTCGGTGCGGGCGCACCTGGAGGCCAACGCCCCGTGGGGCGCGGCGGTGACGGTGACTCCCGAAGGGGGCCTTGGGGACCCTTGCGCGATCGACGCGACCGGGCCGTCCTTCGACGCGGCCCGCGCGGCCTTCGCCGAGGCCTGGGACGGCACCGAGCCGGTGGAGATCGGCGTCGGCGGCTCGATCCCGATGATCGCGACGTTCCAGGAGCTGTTCCCCGAGGCCGCGATCCTCGTGACCGGTGTGGAGGACCAGTACTCGAACCCGCACGGGCCCAACGAGTCGCTGGACATCGCGATGTTCGAGCGGGTCTGCGTGGCCGAGGCGCTGCTGCTGGAGAAGCTCAAGCGCTAGAAGCTAGAGGAACGGGCCCGGTCGGCGACCGGGCCCGTTCCGCGCGTCTAGAGTCCGTCGCGGAACTTGCGCACGAGCTTGGCGAGCGGGTCGCCGGAGGCCTCGAACAGGTCCTTGTAGGACTTCGCGGCGGCCTTGGCCTCGGCGGAGATCGAGGCGTCGGCGTCGTCCTCGCGGCGCGGGTAGTTCCCGGCGAGGTAGTCGCGGTACTCGCCCTCGTCGATCCAGGTCTTCAGGGCCGCGGCGCGGGCGACGGCGAAGTCGTGGCTGCGCTGTTCGAGGAGCATGAGCTTGAGGAGGCTGTCGCGCAGGTCCCCGCCGGACTCGAACTCCTTGGCCTGCTCCAGGAAGGCGGCGGTGTCGACGTCGGTGAGGTCCCCGCCGCCGGCGAGCTTCGCCATGACGCGCACGGCCGCGGCCGGGTCCTGGACGGCCAGCGCCCCGGCTCGGTCGGCCGAGAGCTCGGACTTGCGGCTCCATTCGTAGAGCGCGGCGGTGATGACGCGCAGGCCGATGACGCCGACGGGAATCCACGCGACCGAGGTGGTCAGGCGCAGCAGGACCATGAGCATGGTCCGGTAGAGGCCGTGCCCGGAGAGGGCGTGGCCGAGCTCGTGGGCGAGCAGGAAGCGCAGTTCGGCCTCGTCGAGCAGTTCGAGCGAGCCGGAGTTGATGACGATGATCGGCTTGTCGATGCCGACGCACATGCCGCCGAGGTCGGGGTTGCGGGTGATGTAGAGCTCGGGCAGGTCGCTGGCGTCGAGGACGGCGCCGACGGAGAGGTAGGCGTCGTGGACGCGCTTGTACTGGTGGCGGTCGACGCGGATGGCCGAGCCGAGGAAGCTCAGGCGGATGGCGCGCTCGGAGAGGATGCCGGAGAGCTTGCGCATGACGACGTCGAAGCCGCGCAGTTCGCGCAGCGCCACGAGGGCGCCGCGGTCGGCGGGGTGCTCCCAGGCGCGGGTGGATATGCCGCGCAGGAAGGTGGCCTCGCGCTCGCCGGCGCGGGGCTCGACGGCCGCGTCTTCGGCCGGGGTGGTGTCGGCAGGTTCGGTGCCGTCGTCCGCAGTCGGATGCTCGTCGCTCATGCCCGCTCCTCACGGTTGGCTCTGGTGCAAGTGTGGCACGTCCGCGCCAGAGCGGCCGGGACGCGATCAGCGGGTGAGCGGAGGCGCTCCGGAGCGTGGGGAGGCGCCGGGGGCGGCGCGGGCGCATAGCGGGCATAGGCGACCACTTAGGGCAATGTAACGAATCGGCGTCAACACTCGGTGTGCCGCTTGACACTCACGCGCTCAAGGACTACTCATTGATGTGGGTCAGCAATTCCGGGGCGTCGTGGAGAATCGTTTGGGGTGTTCTTGCGACGCCCCGTATCTGTGTCCGCGTTCGGCTCCCCGTTCCGCGATCGGGCCGGAGGCCGGGTATTCTTGCGCTGGCGCGGTGCCCTGTGCGACGTCGCCGTGCCTCAGTAGCTCAGCTGGATAGAGCACCGGACTTCTAATCCGATGGTCGCAGGTTCGAATCCTGCCTGGGGCGCTCGCCCTTGTCACTTCACCGGTGCGCGAACCGGGTCCTTCTCCACTGGTGTTCGGGTGTCCTCAGGGGTGCTCTCGGTGTTCAGGCGCCGGGGTCTTCTCTGAAGGTGACGCTCACGATGCCCTCTTCGGCGCTGAGCCGCTCGGTCAGGTCCCTGACCGAGCCGCGGCCGGTGAGGACCAGGTCGGTGGAGCGTTCGGTGCCGTCCCCGTCGCCGTCCTCGCCGTCGATCTCGGTCACGCTGAAGCCCTTCGCGGTGCACGCCGACAGGACTTCGGTGAGCGCGGCCGAGGTGGTGTAGCGGACGTGGAGGCGTCCGGTGTGCTTGACGCGGCGGGAGATGGCCCGCTCGACCGGGGCGAGCCCGGCGACGACGACCAGGTGCATGACGGCGACTGCGACGGCGGCCCACGGCAGTCCGGCCGCGCAGGCGATCGCGATCGCGGTGGTCGACCAGATCGAGGCGGCGGTGGTCATGCCGTAGACGAGGTTGCGGTGGAAGAAGATGACGCCCGCGCCGAGGAAGCCGACGCCGGTGACCACCTGGGCGGCGATGCGGGCCGGGTCGACCCCGGGGGTGCCGGGCACGGCGTCGAAGCCGTAGCGTCCGGCGAGCACGAAGAGGCAGGCGCCGACCGCGATGAGCGCGTGGGTGCGCATCCCGGCGGGCTTGCCCTGCCACTCGCGTTCGGCGCCCACGAGCAGGCCGAGGCCGAGCGCCAGCGCGAGCGGTCCCAGCAGCGTCCAGAATTGGTCCATGGCGGGAACCGTAGTACCCCGCGGCGCCGGGTGCGAACCGTCGGGCTGCGGACCGTCAGGCGAGGAGGTCGGTCTCCCAGCCGTGGGGGCCGTCGCCGGGTCCGCGTTCGCCCTTGACGAGCCGGTAGTGCTCGGCGAGGGCGTCCTCGCCGAGTTTGTCGCCGAGCATGTCGAGCCAGTCGCCGGGGGCGATCTGGGTCGCGTAGGCGGCGAGGGCCGCCCGTTTGCGGGCGGCGGCGTCGGCGTCGGCGCTCACGCGGGCGTCGATGTCCTCGTCGGGGACGCCGAAGGGCAGGTCGTCGACGGAGGCGGCGCCCGCGAAGGGGTTGTCGGGGGCGTCGGTGAAGGCCTCGAACTGGGCTTCGATGAGGCTCCGGGGCATGGTGGTCCAGTAGATCTTTCGGATCTCGTGCGCCTCGCCGAGGTCGGGGCGCCATCGGGGGTCGGCGGCGAGCTCGGCGGCGCGCATGGCGACGCGGTGGGCCTGGATGTGGTCGGGGTGGCCGTAGAAGCCCTCGGGGTCGTAGGTGACGAGCACTTCGGGCCGGCGGTCGCGCACGACGGCGACGAGGTCGGGCGCGGCCTCGTCGGGGCCGGCGCCCCAGAAGGCGCGGGGGTGGTCGTTGGCGGGGGTGCCCATCATGCCGGAGTCGCGCCAGCGGCCGACGCCGCCGAGGAAGTGGGTGTCGGCGACGCCGAGCGCGGCGGTGGCCTGGCGGTACTCCCAGTAGCGGTAGCCGCCGAGCTGGTCGGCCCGGTCTGCGGCGAGGCCGGCGAGGGCGGGGACGCGGATCTCGCCCTCCTCGCCGAGGGTGCAGGTGACCACGGTCAGGCGGACGTCGGGGCGGGCGGCGTAGTGGGCGAGGGTGGCGCCGGTGCCGACGGTCTCGTCGTCGGGGTGGGCGTGGACGAACAGGATGCCGCGAGCGCTCATGCGGCCAAGCCTAGCGGGATCGAGGCCGTTCACACGCGCCTCAGGCGCCACTCCGGCCGCTTTGGGGCGATCGAATGAAACTTAGCAATCTACCGACCCGTCTGGAAGAATGCTCGTAACTGTGATGCACCCCATGGACCTAAGTCACATTCATGGGGCTATTCTGCGCTGACGGGCCCAGGCTCGAGGCGAGCAGACCGAGCTTCAGCCCACCAGAAGGCGATGCAGCGCGAAGGGGCGCCACATATGACCACGACAGACGAACCCGCCGTCTCCCGACCGCCGCGGGCCGCGATCAAGGCGCGGAACCTGCGGATCGACAACTGGAGGCGGGGGCCGATCCTCACGGTCCTCGGCATCACCGCCTGGGTCGCCTACGCGACCTTCCGGGTGTTCTACCAAGGCGACTACTGGGTCGCCGACTACCACTACCTGACGCCGTTCTACTCCCCGTGCGTCTCCGTGGGCTGCGTCCCCGAGTCGGCCCACTTCGGACGGTTCATACCGGACAGCCCGCTCATCCCCTACGCGGCGCTGAGCCTGCCGTTCCTCCTGGCCTTCCGCCTCACCTGCTACTACTACCGCAAGGCCTACTACCGGTCCTTCTGGCTCTCCCCGCCCGCGTGCGCCGTGCCCGACGGGCACACCCGCTACACCGGCGAGACGCGCTTCCCGCTGATCCTCCAGAACTTCCACCGGTACTTCTTCTACCTCGCGGTCGCGATCTCGCTCGTCAACTCCTGGGACGCGGTCCTGGCCTTCCACTCCCCCGACGGCTTCGGTTTCGGCCTGGGCAACGTGGTGCTGACGGCGAACGTGATCCTGCTGTGGTGCTACACGCTCGGCTGCCACTCGTGCCGGCACGTGATGGGCGGGCGGCTCAAGCACTTCTCGAAGCACCCCGTGCGGTACCGGCTGTGGACGCTCTCCAGCGCGCTCAACGACCGACACATGATGTGGGCCTGGATCACGCTGGGGTCCCTGGCGCTCACCGACTTCTACGTCATGGCCGTCGCCGCGGGCTGGTTCGACGACCTCCGCTTCATCAACTAACGAGGACGGGCACCATGAGCGACAACGACATCAACGAGGTCGAGCACCTGGCCTGCGACGTCCTCGTCATCGGCGCCGGCGGCGCGGGCCTGCGGGCCGCCGTCGAGGCGCGCCTGGCCGGCAAGAGCGTCATCGTCATCTCCAAGTCCCTGTTCGGCAAGGCGCACACCGTCATGGCCGAGGGCGGCGCCGCCGCCGCGATGGGCAACGTGAACTCCAACGACAACTGGCAGGTCCACTTCCGCGACACCATGCGCGGGGGCAAGTTCCTCAACGACTACCGCATGGCCGAACTCCACGCGAGGGAAGCGCCGCAGCGGATCTGGGAGCTGGAGACCTACGGGGCGCTGTTCGACCGCACCCCCGACGGGAGGATCAGCCAGCGCAACTTCGGCGGCCACGAGTACCCGCGCCTCGCCCACGTCGGCGACCGCACCGGGCTCGAACTCATCCGCACCCTCCAGCAGAAGCTCGTCTCGCTCGAGCAGGACGACCAGGCCGCCGGCGAGAGCGAGACGAAACTCCAGGTCATCGACGAGACGACGATCACCGAGCTGTTCACCGAAGGCGGAGCGGTCAAGGGCGCCTTCGGGTACCGGCGCTCCACCGGGCGGTTCATCGCGATCGCCGCCCCCGCGGTCGTCGTCGCCACCGGCGGCATCGGGCGCTCGTTCAAGGTCACCTCGAACTCGTGGGAGTACACCGGCGACGGGCACGCGCTGGCGCTGCGGGCCGGGGCGCGCCTGATCAACATGGAGTTCATCCAGTTCCACCCCACCGGGATGGTCTGGCCGCCTTCGGTGCGCGGCATCCTCGTCACCGAGTCGGTGCGCGGCGACGGCGGGGTCCTGAAGAACTCGAGCGGCGAGCGGTTCATGTTCGACTACATCCCCGAGGTGTTCAAGGCGCAGTACGCCGACAACCCCGAGGAGGCCGACCGCTGGTACACCGACCCCGACAGCAACCGCAGGCCGCCGGAGCTGCTGCCGCGCGACGAGGTCGCCCGGGCCATCAACTCGGAGGTCAAGGCGGGCAGGGGCACCGAGCACGGCGGCGTGTACCTCGACATCGCCTCGCGGCGGGACGCCGAGACCATCCGGCGCGGACTCCCGTCGATGTACCACCAGTTCAAGGAGCTCGCCGACGTCGACATCACCGCCGAGCCGATGGAGGTGGGCCCGACCTGCCACTACATCATGGGCGGCATCGAGGTCGACGCCGACACGACCGCCTCGGCCGTCACCGGGCTGTTCGCGGCCGGCGAGGTCTCGGGCGGGATGCACGGCTCGAACCGCCTCGGCGGGAACTCGCTCTCGGACCTGCTCGTCTTCGGCAAGCGGGCCGGCGAGCACGCCGCCGAGCACGCCACGGCGGCGGCGTCGCCGAAGCTCACTGACGCGGAGATCGCGGCCGCGGCCGAGGACGCCTTGCGGCCCTTCGCGAATGACGGCGAGAACCCGTACGAACTCCAGAACGCGCTCCAGGCGATCAACGGCCGCCTCGTCGGGATCATCCGCAAGGCGGGCGAACTCGAAGAGGCGCTGACCGAACTCGCGGCCTTGAAAGAACGCATCGCGAACGTCAACGCCGCCGGCGGGCGGGCCTACAACCCCGGCTGGCACCTGGCCCTGGACCTGCGGAACATGTACGTCTGCTCGGTGGCGACCGCGCTGGCGGCGCTGGAGCGCGACGAGTCCCGCGGCGGGCACACCAGGGAGGACGCCCCGGGCATGAACCCGGACTGGCGCAAGGTGAACCTCGTGGCCTCGTTCGAAGGCGACGACGTGCGACTGACGCGCCAGCCCGTCCCGGCCATGACCGCGGAGCTGCTGGGGCTCTTCGAGACCGCGGAGCTGTCGAAGTACATGACCCCCGAGGAGTACCAGGGCGGCTCCGCGACCACTGACCTCACGACCACCGACCCCACTGCGACCGTGGAGGAGAGCTGATGAGCACGAGGACCTTCCGGGTATGGCGGGGCGACGCGGACGGCGGCGATTTCGCCGAGTTCGACGTGGCGGTCAACGAGGGCGAGGTGATCCTCGACGTGGTGCACCGCATCCAGGCCGAGCAGGCGCCCGACCTCGCGGTGCGGTGGAACTGCAAGGCCGGCAAGTGCGGCTCGTGCTCGGCGGAGGTGAACGGGACGCCGCGGCTGATGTGCATGACCCGGATGAACCTCTTCGACGAGGGCGAGCAGGTCACGATCACGCCGCTGCGGACCTTCCCCGTGGTGCGCGACCTGGTGACCGACGTGTCCTTCAACTACGAGAAGGCCAGGGAGATGCCCGCGTTCGCGCCCCCGGCCGGCCTCGAGCCGGGCGAGTACCGGATGAAGCAGGTCGACGTGGAGCGCAGCCAGGAGTTCCGCAAGTGCATCGAGTGCTTCCTGTGCCAGAACACCTGCCACGTGGTGCGCGACCACGAGGAGAACAAGCCGCCGTTCGCGGGCCCGCGCCTGTTCATCCGGGCCGCGGAGCTGGACATGCACCCGCTCGACGCGAGGGACGACCGGCGAGAGGCCGCGCAGGACGACCAGGGCCTGGGCTACTGCAACATCACCAAGTGCTGCACCGAGGTGTGCCCCGAGCACATCCGCATCACCGACAACGCGATCATCCCGATGAAGGAGCGCGTGGCCGGGGACCGGTACGACCCGCTGGTGTGGCTGGGCCGCAAGATCTTCCGCAAGGGGAAGAAGCCCACGGAGGCCAAGTCCCCTGCGGACTAGCACCCTCAGGGGACCGGAACTGTCGGACCCTTGAGGCAGGGTTGTTGTCAGGGGTGCTGCGAATGTCCGTTTTGAAGGCTGACGCCGGGAACACCCGCATTCACCTTCGACGCCGGTACCGGCGGCACTGACGTATACAAGGCTGCGGGGCGGGACATCGCAATGCGATGTCCCGCCCCGCAGCGCACGTGCGGTTCACTCGGCGGCGGTGTCGACCAGGTCGATCTCGACCACGATGTTGCCGCGGGTCGCGTTCGAGTACGGGCAGACCTGGTGCGCCTTGGCGACCAGGCCCTCCGCGACCTCGCGGGACGCACCCGGGGTCGCGACCTCCAGGATCGCGTTGAGGCCGAAGCCCTCGCCCTCCTTGCCGATCCCGACGCTGGCCTCCACGGTTGAGGCGCCGAGGTCGACCTTCGCGGCGCGGGCGACCGCCTGGAGCGCGCTGTGGAAACAGGCCGCGTATCCGGCGGCGAACAGCTGCTCGGGGTTGGCCTTCCCGCCGGGGCCGCCGAGCTCCTTCTGGACGGCCAGGTCGAGCTCGACGAGCCCGTCGTCGGTGGCGACGTGGCCGTCGCGACCGGCGCCGGAGGACTTGGCGTGTGCGGTGTACAGGGCTTCCATGATGTCTCCTTCTCCTTGACGCCGCTATCGCGCGGCGCGGTGCCGTATGACCGATTCGGTGAACTCGTTGAGCTTGTCGCGCAGCGCGAGCAGCTCCTCCAAGGGCATACCCGCGGCGGTGCCGACCACCTCGGTGACCGCGCATCCCTCGCGTTCGAGCGCGGCGCCGGCCTCGGTGAGGTGCACGGTGACGCGCCGCTCGTCGCCGAACTCGCGCCGCCGCTCCACGAACCCGGCCGCCTCCAGCCGCTTCAGCAGCGGAGAGAGGGTCCCGGAGTCGAGTTGCAGGGCGTCGCCGAGCGCGGAGACGGTGCGACCGTCCTGCTCCCACAGCGCCATGAGGACCAGGAACTGCGGGTAGGTCAGGCCGAGCCGGTCGAGCACCGGCCGGTAGAGGCCGATGACCGCCCGCGAAGCGGTGTACAGCGCGAAGCAGGCCAGCTCGCCGATCCTCGGTGTCGTCTCCATGCAGATAACGATAGCGCGCAATTAAGTTGCGCACAATCAAAATGCGTGTGACGGGCCCTACTCGCTCGATCCGGCGCGCCATCCGCTTCGACTCGGCGGCCGCGGAGCGCCGAGCGGCCGGGGCCTTACGGCTCCGGGTGCTTCGGCGTCCGGTCGAAGCGGAGGTGGCGCGCGACCTCCCGCAGCGCCGCCTCCGGATCGGCCCGCACCGCCGGCGGGAAGTTCCCGGCCATGAGGAGTTCGGCGAAGCCGTGGACGAGCGACCAGGACGCGAGGGCGCCCGCGTTGAAGCCCGGGGACTCGCCCGGTTCCGGCACGCCCGAGCCGCGGTGGAGGGCCGCGGCGGCGCGATCGGAGGCCCGTCGCAGTTCGGGGTCGTCGCCGTGGAGCAGTTCGGGTCGGAACATCGTCTCGAAATAGGGTCGGTGGTCGATGGCGAAGCGCACGTAGGCGGCGCCGACGTCGATGAAGTCCCCCGTGTCCTTCCAGGCCAGGTCGAGGGCGTCGGCGAAGCGGTCGAAGCCCTCGGCGGCGACGGCGGTCAGGAGCCCGGCCTTGTCGCCGAAGTGGTGGGCCGGGGCGGCGTGGGAGACGCCGGCGCGCTTGGCGACGGCGCGCAGGCTCAGGGCGCTCGGCCCGGCCTCGCCGACGGCCTCGACGGCCGCGTCGATGAGGGCGCGGCGGAGGTCGCCGTGGTGGTAGCGATCGGTCACGGGACCACTGTAGCGCGGATCTTGACAGTGTCAATCACCACATCCAGGCGATCCGCTTCTAACTTGACATTGTCAAGACTGCTGCGTAGGTTGAGTTCCAGACCCACTGGAATGAGGAAACCCGAATGTTCGAAACCGCCATCGCCCTCAGCGACGCCTCGCGCATCCTCGCCGGCGTCGTGCTGCTCACCATCGTCACCATCGAGTTCGGCGGCACCTTCCTGGTGCGCGTCGCCTCCGGCGGCGTGCCGCTCACCGACTTCCAGAAGTCCTTCTCCCGCGCCGGGCACGCCCACGCCGGCGTGCTCGTGATCCTCAGCCTCGTCGCGCTGGTCCTGGCCGACGCGAGCGGCCTGACCGGGTTCTGGGGCTGGGTCGCCCGCGCCGCGATCCCGGCCGCCGCGATCCTCATGTCCGGCGGGTTCTTCGCCGCGATGGCCGGCAAGGACCGCACCGCGCCGAACAAGGCCATCGCGCTGCTCTACGTCGGCGCCGCGAGCCTCGCGGCCGGAAGCCTGACCCTCGGCATCGGCCTGCTGACCGCCGGATAGGCCCTCGAACGTGGGCGCCCGCACCCGGCTGCCTCACACCCAGCCGCCCGACACCCGCGGCCGGGGGTGGGCGCCCACTCCATCGGAGGTCGCGCCGCACCCCGCCGGGGCGGGGCCGCCTAGACTTGATCCTCGTGAAACTCAGCATCGGTATCGTCGGCCTGCCCAACGTCGGCAAGAGCACGCTGTTCAACGCGCTGACCCGCTCGGACATCCTCGCGGCGAACTATCCGTTCGCGACCATCGAGCCCAACGTCGGCGTCGTGGCCGTCCCCGACGCGCGGCTCCCGAAGCTGGCCGAGATCTACGGCTCGGAGAAGATCCTGCCGGCCACGGTCACGTTCGTGGACATCGCCGGGCTCGTCAAGGGGGCCTCCGAAGGCGCCGGCAAGGGCAACCAGTTCCTCTCCAACATCCGCGAGACCTCCGCGATCGCCCAGGTCGTGCGGGTCTTCGAGGACGGCAACGTCACCCACGTGGACGGCAAGGTCTCGCCCGTGGACGACATCGAGACGATCAACACCGAGCTGATCCTCGCCGACCTCCAGACCGTCGAGAACGCCCTCAAGCGCCTGGAGCGCGAGGCGCGCATGAACAAGGACGCCCGCGCCAAGCTCGACGCCGTCAAGACCGCGCAGGAGGTGCTCGACGGCGGCCGGACCATCTTCGCGGCCGGGCTCGACACCGAGCTGCTCTACGACCTGCACCTGCTCACCGCCAAGCCGTTCATCTACGTGTTCAACGTCGATGAGGGCCAGGTCGCCGACGAGGAGCTGGCCGCGAAGCTGCGCGCGCTGGTGGCCCCGGCGCAGGCGGTCATCCTCGACGCGAAGTTCGAGTCCGAGCTGATCGACCTGGACGAGGAGGAGGCCCTGGAGCTGCTCGAGTCGACCGGGCAGACCGAGCCGGGCCTCGACCGCCTCGCGAGCGTCGGCTTCGCGACCCTGGGCCTCCAGACGTACCTGACGGCCGGGCCGAAGGAGTCGCGGGCCTGGACGATCAAGCAGGGCGCGACCGCACCCGAGGCGGCCGGGGAGATCCACACCGACTTCCAGCGCGGCTTCATCAAGGCCGAGATCGTCTCCTTCGACGACCTCATGGAGGCGGGGACCATGCAGGCGGCCAAGGCCGCGGGGAAGGTCCGCATGGAAGGCAAGGACTACGTCATGAGCGACGGCGACGTGGTCGAGTTCCGCTTCAACGTGTGATGGTCGGCTTCGGCCGGTAGGGCCGCTTCGGCGAGGCTCGCCTGCGGCTACGCCGTGCCGTCGAACAGTCCTCCGCCGCCGTCGAGCAGCCTGCTGTAGCGCAGGCGCAGCGCGCGCTCGGTGCTCGCCACGAGCGCGGCCACCATGAGCGTCACGTTGAACCACGCGGGGAACTGGAACGGCGAGGTGTAGGAGCCGAGGTTCTCGGCCACCGGCGGGATCCGGCTGATCTGCTCGACGATCTGCGGCACGCCGAGGACCAGCGCGACGACGAGAACGCCGACGGACACGAACCCGATGGCGCGGCCGACTGCCGGATGCGCACGCTCCAGGCGGGCGCGCAGGCCTTCGGCCGAGGCCGGGTCCGGCGCGAGCTGATGCGAGACGCCGTCCTCGGTCACGTAGTGGCAGCGCTTGAGTCCGAAGTCGCTGGCGACGACCTCGACGGTGCCGCCGGGCACCGAGAACGCGGCGGGGAGCTTGGAGCTGGCGTGGTTGCGGCCGTCGCGGTAGAGCTTCGCCCGGACCTCGCCGTCCGCGTCGCCGCCGAGGCGGACGTCCACGGACCAGATCTGGCGCTCGCCGTTCTCGTCCTTGAGGTGCAGGTGGAACAGCGTGCGCGAGAACGGCTGCCACCACCGGTACGGCTTGAGGCCGTGGCCGTCTCCAGGCTTCAGCCGCCGAGCGGCGCGCTTCTGCTTCCATCCGGAGGACATGCCGGCAATCCTAGCCACGCGCGGAGGCCGCGGAGTCCGACTGCTGCGAGCCCGGACGGCTCAGATCGTTCGGTGTGGAGGCGGGCCCTCGGAGCGTGGAAGGTGCTGGTGTGGCGCTTCGGCCTATGATGTCGGCTATGACCACGACCGGCGATGACGATCTCGTTCTCGAATTCTCGCCGCCGCTCATCGCGCTCCTGCTGGCGGCCGAGCGCTCGAAGGGCGGTCCCCTCACCGAGGAAGAGGTCCTCGACCTGCGCGACGGGGCGACCTGCATTCGGATGCCGCGTTCGGTGGCGGCGCTCATGGCGGACCAGCGGGGCTACGCCGACCTCGACCCGGAACGGTGCTGGGAGCAATGGCAGACCGTACGGGACGGGTTCGACGGCTGAATCGGCGCGGACCGGACGCCGCATGGGCGGCGGGCCCCGGTTCGCGCGAACGCGGCGAGCGAGCATTACGGCCGTCAGGAGTTCGTGAACACCAGCTAAGGCAGGGACAGCCCCGACACGACCACGTCGAGCAGGAGGTCCCGGTCGCTGCCGTCTCCGAGCCGCACGGCGTGCTCGACTCCGCAGACGAGGCGCTGGACCTGGTCGAGCGAGAGGTCGGGACGCACGGCTCCCGCGGTGATCGCGTTCGTAAGCACCGTCTGCGCGAGGTCGAAGAGCTCGTCGCGGAGGCCGCGCGCCGCGCTCGAGACCTCGTCCGAGAGCAGCACGGTCTGGAGGCCCTGATGCTCGAGCTGGCGGGTGGCCGTGCTCCGCACGAGCCGCGTGAACGCAAGAGCCGGATCGGGATCCGCAGCGGCGGTTCGGGCCTCGTCCACAAGCTGTTCGAGGGCCTCGATGGTGAGCGCTTCGACCAGGGCCGTCACCGTCGGGAAGTGGCGGTAGACGGTGGCGACGCCGACGCCCGCCTCTCGGGCCAGATCGTTCAACCGCAGCTCGGTGATCGGCTGCCGGCGTGCGGCGTCGAGGATCCTGGCGCGCGAGCGCGCCGCGTCCGATCGGAGCGTGGGCATGACGACAGCCTACACGATGTGGATGCTTCATCCGTTTCAAGCTACGCTGAAACGGATAAGTAATCCATATCAAGGAGTGGCTCATGAACTGGGACCCCGCACACCTGCCCGACCTGACCGGTCGCGTCTACGCCGTGACCGGCGCGACCGGCGGCATCGGCTATTTCGCCGCCGAGCAGCTCGCCTCGGCCGGCGCGGAGGTGATCCTCGCGTCCCGGTCGGCGCGGAAGATCGAAGCGGCCGCAGCGGCGATCCGCGGACAGGTGCCGCAGGCGGTCACCGGATCAGTCGCCTTCGACCTGACGTCCCTGGCCTCGGTCCGCGAGGGAGCCGAACAGCTTGCGGCACTGCCACGACTGGACGGCGTCTTCCTCAACGGCGGCCCGATGAACCTCTCCGCGCGGGCGCGGACACAGGACGGCCTGCCGCTGATGACCGGGGCGCACACGGTCGCCAACGTCGCCCTCGTCGCGGGACTCCTCGCCGCGCGCACGTCGGCGGACCGTGACCCGCTCAGGATCGTCCACGCCTCCACCGGGTTCGTCCAGCAGTTCCGCACGGAAGTGGCAGACGCCCGCGCCACGTCGCGCACCGGCATCGGCGCCTACATCAGGGCGAAGACGCTCACCGAAGTGTTCGCCTACGAACTCGACCGCCGCGTCCGTGCCGCCGGCCTCCCGATCGCCTCCGTCGTCACGCGGCCCGGTGTCGGCGTCGACGCCAAGACCCCGCAGCGCCCGGGGATCCGGGACTCGACCGTCGCCTACCGGCGCAACCCGTACACGCCATGGGCGCAGGGGAAGGACGCGGCCGCGTGGTCGGGCGTGCGCGCGCTCGCGGACCCGGACGTGGTCGGCGGCGAGTTCTACGGACCGAAGAAGGTCGCCGGGCTCCCGATCCGTCTGACCCCCTCGCGGCACACGAGCGCCCCGAGTCCGGAGGTCGCGGAGCGGATCTGGACCGGGCTGGAGGAACTCGCCGGTGTGCACCTGAGCGTCGCTCGTTCCTAGGCGGTCGGCCCCGCGCCGCCGGCCGCGCGGGGCCATGACCGCATTCGAGCGCCGGGTCTCGTGCTGCGCTGCGCCGTATGCGAGCACTGGTCACCCGGTGCACCTGCGTCCTCGTAGACGCCGTGTGCGAGGACGGCGGGTCCCCCGGTTGGCGTTCGCGCGGGTGCTCGGGTTGGATCGCATCTATGAGCATCCACTCGTTCCACCTCGCGCGGGTACCGGTGCGCGAGGCGGCCGGCGCGCTCCTGCGCCCGCCGTCGGCGCCGGGGCTGCGCCACCTCGAAGTGCTCGCCGGCATGCGGTTGGGCGCGCCGGTGGTGTCGCCGGACCGCATGCAGATCCGCCGCCTCGCGGTGTTCGCCGAGTGGGCCGACGAGGAGGCGCTCGAAGCGTTCCTCGCGCAGCACCGGTTCGGCCGCAGGCTCGACGGCGGTTGGCATGTGCGGCTCGCGTTCCAGCGGCGCTGGGGCGAGGTCCGGGAACTGGCCCACCTGCCTCTCAAAGCCGAGCGGACGGTACTCGACGCGCCCGCGGTCGCGGTGACGCTCGCCCGGATGCGCCTGCCCGAGCTGCCGCGGTTCCTCCACTGGGGCAGGCCGGTCGAACGCCAGGTGCGCGACCACCCCGAGACCACGCTGGCGCTCGCGGCGATGCGGCCGCCCCGCTCGATCTCCACCTTCTCGGTCTGGACCAGCGCCCGCGCGATGACGGGCATGGTCTTCGGGCGGGGCGAAGGCGACGGCGCGCGCCGACACAGCGAGGCGATGGCCGAACGGGAGCGGCGGGACTTCCACCACGAGTTCACGACCCTGCGATTCCGGCCGGTGTCCGAGCACGGGTCCTGGGAGGGCCGGTCGGACTTCGTCCCTCGGGCCGATTGAGCGGGCCGGGCCCCTCGGCGGGGAAGGCGGGCACGGCTGCGGCGGATCGTCGGGAGGTGGGGTCCCGGCGATCCGCCGTCGGTCTCTACTCGGCTATTCGCCGCGCCTGAGCCAGCGGAAGCGGCCCCGTGAGAGGTGCGAGTCCTCCCGGGCCGCGAGTTCCCCGGCGATGGTGATGTACGCGGTCTCGACGCGCCCGGCGAAGGTCACGTCGGTGAGGCTGAACCCGCCCTCACGGGCGAGGACGATGAGCGTCGCCTCCTCGCTGCGCGACACGTCCGGCCTGACGCCGAGGGTGTCCGCGAAGATCTTGATCTGCTCGGCGAGCTCCGCGTGCTGGGAGTCGTCGAGCGGCAGCGAGCGCGTGAGGCGGCCGCCGTCCGCGACCCAACCGTTGAGCTCCCTCAGTGCGTCCAGCAGCACGTTGTCGTCTTGCTCCGTTCTCCCCATATGGCACCGTCGCCATTCGTCCTGGCCGTGTTCGCAGTCGCGAAACCCTGCCGGAGCAGGGCGTCGGCCGATCAGTAAGGTTGGTTTGATTCGGCTCCGACGGACACGGGGGGCGTTCGTGTCTGAATTGTCGCCGGATCTTTATCATTTCTGAACCGAGTCTTCCGCGTCGCTCAGCTTCTGTCCAGCACGGCAAATGGGATTAATCGGGAATCACGGACTTCATGGGGCAGTTCTTGCCTGCTTTTGTGCTGACAGACACGATTCCTGACCAATTGGTCCATGCAATATCGTCCGAACGTATGAGACACGGGATGCTCAGAGTTGCTCACCGATCGTTATCTCCCCTGCGAAAGATAACGAAAGGCCTTCATTCCGGCATCGGCGGCCCAGAGCGGCCATGAGCGGCGAGCGGCCGTGGCCGCGTCGATAGACTCCGGCCGTGACTGAGGGAAGCACGGTCGAAGCCGGCACGGAGGCGGACGGGCGGCGCGTCGTCGTCGGCGCCGCGATCCGCGAGGGCCGGGAAGTGCTCGCCGCGGCCCGCGCCTACCCGCCCGAACTCGCCGGGCTCTGGGAGTTCCCCGGCGGCAAGCTCGAACCGGGCGAGACCGAAGCGGAGGCGCTGCGCCGCGAATGCCGCGAGGAGCTCGGCGTCAATATCGAGGTCGGCTCCCGCGTCGGCGGCGACCTCGTCACCGGCGGCGGCCGGTTCCTGCTGCGGGTCTACTTCGCGCGGCTCGTGAGCGGCGAACCGCACGCGAAGGAGCACGCCGAACTGCGCTGGCTCGGCCCGGACGAACTCGACTCGGTGCCGTGGCTGCCGGGCAACCGGCCCGCGGTGGAGACCCTGCGGGCGCTGCTGCGGGACTGAGTTTGCGGGCCGAAGGCCCGGACGCGGTCGCCGGTCTGCGCGTCGACCACTGCGCCGAGCCCTCCTAGAAAAAGGTCCGCACCGCGTCGACCAGGACGCCGTCCGCGTCGGCGACCGGGATGAGCCGCCACTTGTCGAAGCTCGTGCACGGGTGCGACAGGCCGAGGCGGACCACGTCGCCGACCGCGAGGTCTTCGGGCGCGCCGGTGAGGAACAGGTGCTGGTCGCTGATCTGCGGGCACACGGCCCCGTCGAGTCCCAGCGGGATCGGCAGGTCCTGGTCGAAGGGGAGGTCGCGCCGGCCCGCGTCGAGGATCGCGAGGCCCGGTTCGGGGCGCGAGAGCACGCGGGAGCGCGCGGTCAGGGCGGGCCGCAGCTCGGGGCCGTCGCCGCCGCGGGCGGCGGGGGTCCAGCGCGCGTAGCAGCCGTGGTCGTGGACCAGGTAGGACCCGGAGCGGAGCACGATCTCCGCTGCCGGGGCGAGCGGTCCGAGGACGGCCGCGACTCGGTCGAAGTAGGCGCTGCCGCCGGCCGAGACGACGGGACGATCGGTAGCGAAGTCCAAGGCCGCGAAGAGAGTCGCGAGGTCGCCGAGGTAGGCGTCTACTGCGTCGATCGCGGCGGCGTCGGTTCCGGCGGTGACCGCGCCTTCGTATCCGGCGACGCCCGCGAGGTGCAGGTTCGGGGCGGCCTCGACCGCCTCGGCGATTTCGAGCGCGGCGGCGATGCCGCGGGCCCCGGCCCGGCCGCCGTCCGCGCCGAGTTCCACGAGCACGTCCACGGGCGCGGTGGCGACCGCCGCGAGTTGTTCGACCGCTGCGCGCGAGTCGGCGAAGAGGGCGATGCTGGTGCCGGACACGGCCCAGGCGGCGATGCGCGCGAGCGAGGCGGGATCGGCGACCTGGTTGGCGATGAGGATCCGCGGCACGCCGAAGTGCCGGGCCACGCCTGCTTGGAAGGCGTTCGCGACGGTGACGCCGACGGCCCCGGCGTCGAGCTGGCGCTGCCACAGCTGCGGGGCCATGGTGGCCTTGCCGTGGGGTGCGAGCGCGAGGCCGCGCGCGGCGCACCAGGCGGCCATGGCGTGGAGGTTGTGGTCGAGGGCCTCGGCGTCGAGGACGACGGCGGGGGTCTCCAGATCGGTGACCTGGGGCCGGTCGCGGAGCCAGTCGGCGAGGGTCCGGCCGTGCGCCGCGGCGGGGAGGGACTTGTGTCTCCAGTCGAGCGGTTCCTCGCGCAGGGCCCGCAGCCGGGTGTCGTCCATGGTCGCCGCCCTTAATTGGAATGTATCTTTACAATATGACTGTACCTTCCGAGACGACGCCGAAGACCGCGATCCGCACCGAGGCCGCTCCGGCCCCCGCCCACGCCTTTCCGCAGGGAGTTCGCAAGGGCCCCATGCTGACCGTGTCCGGGCAGGGTCCGGTGGACCCGGCCACCGGCGAGTACCTGCACCTCGGCGACGTGCGGGCCCAGACCCGCCGGACGCTGGAGAACGTCGCGGCGATCCTGGAGGCGGGCGGCGCGACGATGGGCGACGTCATGATGCTGCGCGTCTACCTCGCCGACCGGGAGGACTTCGCGGCGATGAACGAGGTCTACGGCGCGTTCCTCGACGAGAAAGTCCCCGCAGGCGTCCCGTTCCCGGCGCGGACGACGGTGATCTGCACCCTCCCGAGGGCCGAGATGCTGGTGGAGATCGACGCCCTGGCCTGCGTAGACTGACGCTTCGTGCCGGGTGAGAGAGGGCGTCGAGTGGCTGCATTGGACTTCGTGATCCGGGGTGCCGAGGTCGCCGACGGGACCGGCTCGCCGAGGTTCCGCGCCGATGTCGGCCTCGCGAACGGCCGCATCGCCGCCCTCGGCGAAGACCTCGACGGAGACCGGGTCATCGACGCCGGGGGCCTGGTCCTCGCGCCCGGGTTCATCGACATGCACGCCCACTCCGAGCTCGCCGTGCTCGCCGACCGCGAGCACCTCGCGAAGCTGGGCCAGGGGTGCACCCTCGAGGTGCTCGGCCAGGACGGGCTCTCGTACGCGCCGGTGGACGAGGCGACCGCGCCGCAGATGTGGGAGGCGATCGCGGCCTGGAACGGGCGGCTCGACGTCGACTACGACTGGCGCACGGTCGGCGAGTACCTCGACCGGGTCGACCGCGGCACGCCCACGAACGTCGCCTACCTCGTCCCCCACGGCACGGTGCGGATGCTCGCGATGGGCTGGGAGGACCGGCCGCCGACGCCCGCCGAGCTGGAGGTCATGAAAGCCCATGTGGCCCAAGGCATGGAAGAGGGGGCGTTCGGGCTCTCGGCGGGGCTCAGCTACGCGCCGGGGATGTACGCGGACACGGCCGAACTGATCGAGCTGTGCAGCGTGGTCGCCTCGTACGGCGGCTATTTCGGTCCGCACCAGCGCAGTTACGGCGCCGGCGCGATGGAGGGCTACGCGGAGATGATCCAGATCTGCCGCGAGTCCGGCAGCGCGCTGCATCTGGCGCACGCGACGCTGAACTACGGGGTCAACGAGGGCCGGGCCGCCGAGCTGCTGAAACTGGTGGACGAGGGGCTCGACGAGGGCGTGCCGATCAGCCTCGACACCTACCCGTACCTGCCGGGGATGACGATGCTCGCGGCGCTGCTGCCGAGCTGGTCGGTCGCCGGAGGCTATGGGGCCCTGGAGGAAAGGCTCGCGGACGCGGCGACACGGGAGCGGATCGCGCACGAGCTGGACGTGGTCGGCACCGACGGCGCCAACGGCGTGCCGGTGGACTGGTCGAAGATCGAGATCGCGGGAGTCGACCACCCGGAACTGCGGGGCCTGGTCGGCAAACGGGTGGCCGAAGCCGCTGGGGCGCAGAGCGCCTCGGAGTTCTTCCTGGACCTGATCGTGCGCGACGAGTTCGGCACGGCGTGCCTCATGCACGTGGGCAACGAGGAGAACGTGCGGGCGATCATGCGCCACGGCGTCCACACCGGATCGAGCGACGGCGTGCTGGCCGGGGACAAGATCCACCCGCGGGCCTGGGGCTCGTTCGCGCGCTACCTCGGCCACTACACACGCGAGCTGGGGCTCTTGAGCGTCGAGGAGTGCGTGGCGCACCTGAGCGGCAGGCCCGCGGCGGTGCTGGGCCTGCGGGACAGGGGCCTGGTCGAGGCCGGCTACGCGGCCGACCTGGTGCTGTTCGACCCCGAGACGGTCGACGCCCGGTCGACCTTCGCGGAGCCGCGCCGGCAGGCGGCGGGCGTGGAGTACGTGTTCGTCAACGGCGCCTTGGCGATCGAAGAGGGCGTCCGGACCGGTGCCGTGGCGGGAAGGTCGGTCCGCCGCACCGGTCGTTGACGCGGACGAGGCTCCCGCCGAAACGGCGGGAGCCCCTTTACCCGGATTCGGATCAGGCGTCGGCCTCCAAGGCGAAGTCCGCGCCCACTACGGCGTCGAGCACCACTTCGGCCTCGGCGGCGCCGTCGGCCCAGCCTTCGGCGGACGCCGCCAGCTCGGTGGTCCCCGCGTCGGTGAAGAGCACGTAGGCGCCCTGGCGGTCGGTCACGGCCACGTTGCCGGTGGCCGGGTCGGTGACCAGCGCCCCGGCGATCGGCGCGCCGTCGGCCGCGTCGGTCACGGTGCCGCGCACCAGGCCGCCTTCGAGTTCACCGCAGCCGATGCGCACGTCGTCGAGCATCCACCAGAACGCCCACGTGTCGTTGTCGTCGAAGTTGAACTTGAGGCGCACCTCGCTCTGGTCGGCCCAGTCCGACAGGTCGACCGTCTCGATCGTCGCCTCGGGGTCCTCGTTGGTGTACCAGACCTGCTCCCAGGTCTCGCCGTCGTCGGTGCTGACGGCCACCTCGATCTCCGCGCCGAACCCGAAGTCGATGAAGAAGCTCGCGAACGACAGGGTCGCGTCGTCGGCGGCCGTCAGGTCGATCACCGGGCTGATCAGGTCGGAGTCGATGTGCAGCTGCGGGTCCTCCGCGTCCGAGTTGGCCTGCGCGAAGCCGCCCGAGCCGGGCGTCAGGTTGCCGTAGCCGAGCGGGTCGTCGAAGATCCAGCCCTGGCCCTCGCCGTGGTCGACGACCTCCCAGCCCTCGGGGAGGGCCAGCGACTCGAAGCGCTCGTCGAAGACGTCGGAGCCGTAGCCGGGCGCCTGGCACTCGGGGGTGACCGGCACTTCGATCAGCGCCGCGTCGGCGGCGTCGACCACGACGCTCTGGTAGCCCGGGTAGGCGGGCTTGACCGTCAGCGGCCAGTCGCCGGTCGCGGGGATCTCCAGGCTGAACGCGCCGGTGAACGGGTCGGTGAACGCGGTGGCCTCGCCTCCGGCGGTGCTCACCCTCGCGTCGAGCGCCCAGCCGTGGCCCGAGCCGTCGACCACCGCGCCTTCGACGGTCTGCGTCTCGCCCTTGACCAGGGCGGCGTCGAAGACCGCCGCACCGTCGTCCTTGACGCGCACGGCGCCGGTCTCGGTGCCGTACAGGAACTTCGAGACCGTGACGTGGTAGCGACCGGCCGGGATGCGCGAGAAGTCGTACGCGCCGTCGGCCCCGGTGGTGGCCTCGCGGACCACGCCGCCCTCGAACACGAGGCGCGCGCCGGCGACGGGCTCGCCGTCCTGGTCGGTCACCGCGCCCGAGAGCGCGCCGAACTTCCCTGCCGGCGCTTGGTCGACGGCGTCCTCGACGTTGAGGCGGCCGTGCCCGTAGACGTTGTTGGCCTCCTCGTCCCCGGTGCACTGGTCGTCGGCGGTGTCGACCGCGGTGCCGGCCAGCGTCTCGTAGACCGCGTCGTAGTCGCCCTCCAATGCGGGCGACGCGGAGAGCAGCAGCGCGATCGCGCCGGTCACATGCGGTGTGGCCATGGAGGTGCCGTCGCCGGTGCCGTACTCGTCGCCGGGGAGGGCGGAGAGGACGTCGACGCCGGGGGCCGACAGGTCGGGCTTGAGGGTGCCGTTGAGGCCGTGCCCGCGCGAGGAGAACTCCGCGATCGCGTGGTCCTCGTCGAAGGCGCCCACGGCGATCACGTTCTCGTACACGCCGGGGCTGCTCATGGTCAGGCAGGCCGGGCCGTTGTTGCCCGCCGCGAAGACCGGGATGATCCCCGAGGCGTGCCACAGGTCCACGATCTCGGCGAAGATCGGGTCGTAACCGGGGATCGAGGAGCCCCAGGAGTTGTTGACGACGTGCGGGGCCTTGAGCGGGTCCGGGTTGCGGCCCTCGGAGTCGGTCGGGGCGGCGAGCCACTCGGCCGAGAGGATCAGCGCCTCGGTGGAGGGGCAGCAGCCGTTGACCGCGATCCACTCCGCGCCCGGGGCCACGCCGATGCCGTCGGCGCCGACCATGGTGCCCATCGTGTGGGTGCCGTGGCCGTCGAAGTCGCAGGGCTCGCCGTCCTCGCAGGCGCCCTGGATGTCGTAGTAGTTGTAGTCGTGCGTGAAGGTCCCGTCGCCGTTGTTGCCGCGGTACTGCTCCACGAGCGCGGGGTGGTCGTACTGCACGCCGGTGTCGATGTTGGCCACGACGATGCCCTCGCCGGTGAAGCCGTCCTCCCACACCTCGGGCGCGCCGACGTCCGCGACGCCCCATTGGACGCCCGCCTGCTCGATCGCCTGCTCGGTGCCCCAGGTCTGGAACCCTTCGGCGTCCTTGTCGCCGGGCGTGATCGGCTCGATCAGCTCGTACTCGGGCGCGGCCACGACCGCCTCGACCTCGTCGAAGGCGACCAGGTCGGCGAGCAGGTCCGCGTCGCCTTCGACCTTCACCGCCGAAGCGCCCCAGAAGGACTCGTAGTCGGCGCCGGCGGCGTCGAGCGCGGCGAGGACCTCGGCCTGCGAGTCCTCGGCGTACGCCTTGGCGGCGTCGACGGCGGCGACGCCCTTCTCCTCCTTGGAATCGGCGGCCAGCGCCGCGCTGTAGTCGGGGGAACCGGCGAACAGGAGCCACAGCTCCGCGTCGCCCTGGTCGTCGATCTCGGCGACCAGCTCGACATCGACCTTCTCGGCGATGAGGGCTTGGACTTCGGCGTCGGCCGATTGGGCCGCGGCGCCCGAGGCGGCGGCCGCCGGGACCAGCGCGCCGGCGAAGGCGGCGGCGAGAATGCGGCGCGTGCGCCGCTTTGCAACTGTCACGAACTCTCCTTGTTGGGGGGTGGCCCCGAAGGGCCGGGGGTGGTCTCCTAGAGGAAGGAATTGGGTGACTATTGACGTGTTGTAGGGGATAAACCCATTTTGTGGGCCCCGAATTCGATACGCACTGAAGGCCCGGCTCGGTTGCATCCGACCCGAACTCGGCATGAAAAAACCTCGACCCCGGGTCTGAGGGACGACGAAGGGCTCCCTCCGATTGGAGGGAGCCCTTCGTAAGGCGTGGTTCAGGAGCGGGTCAGAAGTCGAAGCCGCCGAAGTCGCCGCCTCCGAAATCACCGCCGAGGTCGCCGCCGGAGTCGCCGGATTCGAAGCCGGTCTCGGAGCCGCCGAAGTCGCCTTCGGCGCCTTCACCGCCGGAGTAGTCGCCGCCCGCGACCATGCCGCCGGCGTAGGCGGGGGCGAGCATCGCGTCGAAGACCATGAGGCCGACGAACGCTCCGGTCGCCCCGGCGAGCGCGGGCTTCCACCAGGGGGTGTTGTACCAACCGGCGGGCACGGGGCGTCCGTCCACTCTGCCGCCGGGGTAGTAGTGGCGGTTCTGGTCGTCGGGGTCCGGGGAGCCGGTGTAGGAGCGGCCCTCGACCTCGGCGCTGACCGGTTCGGTCAGGGCGCCCACGCGGGTCTGGCCGCGCAGGGTCGGGATCTCGGGGCCGGGGTCGATGCCCATGGCGGTCCGGGCGGCGCGCACGTAGTGGAGGCCTTCGATCGCGGTCTCGGCGGCGAGCCGGTACTGGTGGATCGAGGCGGCCGATTCGAGCTGGGAGCCCGCGGCGGTGTACCGCTCCCCCGCGTCGGCGAGCGCCTGCCCGGCGGGGAGGTTGTCCCCGGGGGCGGTGAGGTTCATCGTCTGGCCGCCTAGGCGTTCGTGCAGCCGGCGGGCTTCGGCGGCGGCGTCGGCGAGTTCGGCTTCGACGCGCTTCTTATTGGACCGGACCACGAAGGCGATGACCGCGATAGCGACCACCAGCAGAGTCAACCACAGCTCCATGGTCCGAGCCTACCCGTGGCGGCGCGCCTACACTGGCCCCTATGACGTGGGTCCTATTGGCGGTGGTGTGCCTGGCGGCGGGGGGTCTCGGCGGCTGGTTCGCGGGGCGGTCGCGGCAGGCGGCGGAATTGGCGGCGGCCACGGCCCGGCTGGAGGCGGCCTCTGACAACGAGCAGCGGCTGGAGTCGACGCTGCGGACGGTCGCGTACGAGGCGACGGACCATTCGCGCGCTGCGGTGGGGCAGGTGCTGGCGCCGATCACGGAGACGTTGGCGCGCTACGAGTCCCGTCTGGGCGATGTGGAGCGTGCGCGGGTGGACGCGTACGCGCAGTTGCGGGTGCAGTTGTCGGGGGTCGCGGAGACCTCGGAGGATCTGCGGGAGCAGACAGGCCGGCTGCTGGGGGCGCTGCGGTCGCCGCAGGTGCGGGGGCAGTGGGGCGAGGTGCAGTTGCGGCGGATCGTCGAGGCCGCGGGGATGGTCGAGCACTGCGACTTCTCGGAGCAGCAGGTCGGGGTGGTGGACGGGCGCGGGGTGCGCCCGGACCTGGTGGTGAAGCTGTCGGGCGGGCGCACGCTGGTAGTGGATGCGAAGGCGCCGTTGCAGGCGTATTTGCAGGCGCTGGAGTCGGAGGACGAGGTGGGGCGCGACCAGTCGCTGCGGGCGCACGCGAAGCACCTGCGGCGGCATGTGGAGGCGTTGGCGGGCAAGGAGTACTGGCGGGCGTTCGAGGACACGCCGGAGATGGTGGTGCTGTTCGTGCCGGCGGACGCGTTCCTCGACGCGGCGCTGCGGGGCGATCCGGCGCTGATGGAGGACGCGTTCGCGCGGGGCGTGGTGGTGGCCTCGCCGGCGACGCTGATGGCGCTGCTGCGGACGGTGGCGCACACGTGGCGGCAGGAGGCGCTGGCGGTGCACGCCAAGGAGGTGCACCGGTTGGGCCGGGAGCTGCACGAGCGGTTGGGCACGGTGGCGGGGCACTTCTCGCGGCTTGGAGCGTCGCTGGAAGCGGCGGTGGGTTCGTACAACGCGGCGGTGGCGAGCGTGGAGTCGCGGCTGCTGGTGACGGCGAGGCGGTTCAGCGAGCTGGAGGTGGCAGGGAACGCCCCGGAGTCGCCGGCCCCGGTGGTGACCCCGGCGAGAAAGCCGACATGGGACGAGGCAGAACTGCGGGAGCCGTGACCTGGCGCCGGGAGTGGCGCGGAGGGCCCGAAAGCGGATCACGGATCACGGATCACGGATCACGGATCACGGATCACGGATCACGGATCACGGATCACGGATCACGGATCACCTAAGGCTTTATACCGTCCCTAACCCCCACCCTCCCTGGGGACCGTAGCGGCAACCTTCCCGCTCGGGTACGACAAGAATCGGGCCCGGAAGCCGTTATGTCACCCGAAAGCGTGAACCGGGCTTGGCGTGTCGCCGGCTTCGCGGCTGCGACCGCGCGGCGGCGCTCCGCGCCGCCCGCGGGCGTATGGTCATCGCCCTGCCCGCCGGTTCTCGGATCGGGCCGCGCGGAGGCTTCCGCCCTCCGCGGTTTTTCAGGCCGCGCCCAGACTTCAGCGCTTGGCGGCTTTTTCAGGCCGCGCCCGGACCTCGACCCCCGGCGGATTCTTAGCGCACTACCGTGCGCTTCAGCTTCCGGCCTCAGCCCGCTGCCGCGGCCTTCGCCTTCTCGGCCGCCTTCAGGTCCTTCACCAGTTCCCTCGGCAGCGAGAAGGTCAGCTTCTCGGTCACCGGCTCGAACTCCTCGACGCTCGTGAAACCGCGCTCGGCCAAATGCGCGAGCACGTCCTGGACCAGGTTGTCGGGCACCGACGCGCCCGAGGAGAGCCCCACGGTCTCCGCGCCCTCGAGCCACTCCTCCTCGATCTCGTGGGCGAAGTCGATGAGGTGCCCGGCCTTCGCGCCGTGCTGCACCGCGACCTCCACCAGCCGCACCGAGTTCGACGAGTTCGTGGAGCCGACCACGAGCATCACGTCGCAGTCGGCGGCGATGTCCTTGACGACCTGCTGGCGGTTCTGCGTCGCGTAGCAGATGTCGTCGCTCGGCGGGTTCTGGAGCATCGGCAGGCGCTTCTTGAGCCGCTCGACCGTGGTCATCGTCTCGTCCACCGACAGCGTCGTCTGCGAGAGCCACACGACCTTCTCGGGGTCGCGGATCTGGACCTGGTCGACCGAGTCGGGCCCGTCCACGAGCTGGATGTGCTCGGGGGCCTCCCCGGAAGTGCCGATGACCTCCTCGTGGCCCTCGTGGCCGATGAGGAGGATGTCGTAGTCCTCGCGCGCGAACCGCCGCGCCTCCTGGTGCACCTTCGTCACCAGCGGGCAGGTCGCGTCGATCGCCTTGAGGCCGCGCTCGTCGGCCTGGTCGTGCACCTCCGGCGCCACGCCGTGCGCCGAGAAGACCACCACCGACCCCGGCGGCACCTCCTCGTTCTCCTCGACGAAGACCGCTCCCTTCCCGGCCAGCGTCTCCACGACGTGCCGGTTGTGCACGATCTCCTTGCGCACGTAGACGGGAGCCCCGTAGAGTTCCAGCGCCTTCTCGACGGTCTCCACGGCTCGGTCCACGCCCGCGCAATACCCGCGCGGCTTGGCCAACAACACTCGCTTCGGGTCTGCCACGCCTCGATGGTAACCGGCCGCCCGGTTTCGTCACACCCGACAGTTAGTCTGGCGACGTGACCGACGCTCCAGCGCAGACCGGACCGGGCGCTCCGATGAGCGCCGAGAACCCCTGGCCCCTGCGCGTGGTGTCCAAGAAGATCGGCGACTGGCTCGCGCGCCTCGGCGAGGTGTGGACCGAGGGGCAGATCACCGAGATCTCCCACCGCGGCCGCACCGTCTACCTGACGCTGCGCGACCCGGCCGCCGAGGTCTCGATGCGCGTCGTCGACTTCACCGGCGCCGTCGCCGCCTGCGAGCCACCGCTGAAGGACGGCGCGCAGGTCGTCATCCGCGCCCAGGCCCAGTGGTGGGACAAGAACGGCTCGCTCTCGCTGCACGTGCGCGAGATCCGCCAGGTCGGGCTCGGAGAGCTGCTCGCGCGCCTGGAGCGGCTCAAGAAGCTCCTCGCTGCCGAAGGCCTGTTCGCGGCCGAGCGCAAGAAACCGCTGCCGTTCCTGCCCTACCGGATCGGGCTCATCACCGGGCGCGCCTCCGACGCGATGCGCGACGTGCTCAAGAACGCCCAGGCCCGGCTGCCGTCGGCCGAGTTCGCCGTGCGCGAAGTCGCCGTCCAAGGCCCGAAAGCGGTCACGGAGGTCTGCGCGGCCCTCGCCGAACTCGACGCCGACCCCGACGTCGAGGTCATCGTCATCGCCCGCGGCGGCGGCTCCATGGAAGACCTGCTGCCGTTCTCGGACGAGACCCTGTGCCGGGCCGTCGCCGAAGCGGTCACCCCGGTGGTCTCCGCGATCGGGCACGAGCCCGACACGCCGATCCTCGACTACGTGGCCGACTGGCGCGCCTCGACGCCGACCGAGGCCGGCAAGAAGGTCGTCCCCGACCTCGCCGAGGAGCAGCGCGGCCTCAACATCAGCCGCACCCGGCTGCGCCAGGCGCTGCACGCGATGCTCACCAGGGAGTCGGACGCGCTGGCCGCGGCGCGGGCGCGCCCGGTGCTGGCGCGGCCCGAGACGATGCTGGAGGCCCGCGCCGAAGCGGTCGCGAACCTCACCCACCGGATGCGCTCGAAGGTGCACTCGCGCCTGGAGCGGTCGACCGACGAACTCGGGCACCTGCGCGCGCGGCTGCGGTCGCTGTCGCCGCAGTCGACGCTCGACCGCGGGTACGCGATCGTCACCGACGCCGAGTCCGGCGCGGTGCTGCGGGACGCGGCCGAGGCGGGCGAGCGCATCGGCGTGCGCCTCGCGGCCGGGGCGCTGGAGGCCGCGGTGACCGAGAAGATCGAGCAGGAGGAACGTTGAGCGACGAGCAGTTGAGCTATGAGGCGGCCCGGGCGGAACTGGTGGCCACGGTCGAACGCCTGGAAGCGGGCGGGGCGACCCTGGAGGAGTCGCTGAAGCTCTGGGAGCGCGGGGAGGCGCTGGCCGACCTGTGCCAGTCGCACCTCGAAGGCGCGAGGGAGCGGCTCAAGGCCCGCACCGAGCCCGACGCGGAGGAGTAGCGGCCTACAGGGCCTCGGCCACGCCCGCGGCGAGTTCGGGGAGTTCGTCCACGCCGTCGGCGTCGGCGGTCAGGATCACGGTCACGCCGTCGAGTTCTGCTACCCAGGCCTCGCCGGCGCCGACCGGGTACGCGGTCCATTCGATCCCCGAGGCCTCGACGGGCGTGCCGGTCCCGGTGAGGTCCGCGTTCACGTCCTCGATCGCGCCGTTGGTCTCCACGAGTTGGAGGCCGTCGCCGTCGGGCGAGTACCAGCCGGTCCGCAGCGTGACCGTCTCGCCTTCGACGTTGAGGGCGGTCGAGATCGGCTTCCACTCCTCGGAGAGCTCCGGCTCGATCACGGTCAGGCCCAGGCTCGCCGCGGTGGCCTGGTTCTCGGCCGTGCCGACCACGCTGACCTGCCGGTCCGCCGCGACCCAGCTCCAGCCCCAGTAGAACAGCCCGAGCGGCACCAGCAGGACCGCCATGGAGAACGCCATGTCGCGCATACGCCGCTGCTTGGGGCGCGCGGGCTTCTCGGCCTCGGCGGGCGCTTCAGCGGGGGCTTCAGACTCGGCGGGACCGGGTTCGACCTTGACCTCATCGGTGGACATGCCCCCATCGTCGCCGACCCGCGCCCGGGCGGGAGCACCGGCCCGCCCGGGCGTGTCCCACGAGGCGCGGCTCGGGTCCGCCGCGGCCGAGTCCGCCCGCGAGACCGTCCGCGGAGGCTCGTGCCCGAGGCCGCGACGGCCCCGAACCGGTCGGCTCCGCCCACGCCTGCCCACGCAGGCGTGAATCCGACTTCACGCCCGAACTGGGCTTGCAATACCCTCACCGCAGCGGCATGCCCCGACCGGAAGGAGCCCCCCTTGATCCTCGTGGCAGGCGAGAACGTCATCGACCTCGTCCCCGCCCCCGGCGGACAGCTCCGGCCCACCTGCGGCGGCGGCCCCGCGAACACCGCCGCCGCGCTCGCCCGGCGCGGCGTCCCGACCGCGCTCGTCGGCGCGGTCGGCGGCGACCACTTCGGGCGCCAGATCTGGCGCCGCCACATCGCGGCGGGCGTGCGCCGCGACTGGCTCCACCGCACCGACCTGCCCTCGACCCTGGGCCTGGCGATCGTGCACGAGGACGGCCGGGCCGATTACGACTACTGGACGACCGGCACCGCCGACTTCGCGTGGGAGGGCCGGGCCCTGCCCAAGCCCGACCCGGCCCGGGTGGACCTCGTCCACTTCGGTTCCCTCGCGGCCTACCTCGACCCGTCGGCGCGCGCCATCGAGCACTGGGTCAACCGCGCCCGCCGCGCCGTCCCCGTCTCGTTCGACCCGAACATCCGCCTCAGCGCCATGGGCGAGCCCGCCGAGGTCCGCGAGCGGACCGAGCGGCTCGTGGGCCTCGCGAACCTCGTGCGCGTCTCCGAGCGCGACCTGGCGCAGCTCTACCCGGGCAAGGCCGTGGACGAGATCGCCCGCAACTGGCTCGACGCCGGGCCGCAACTGGTGGTCGTGACCCTCGGCGACGCCGGGTCGGTGGCCTTCCACCGCGGCCACGTCACCGAGATGGCGGCCCCGCAGGTCGACCTGGTCGACGCGATCGGCGCGGGCGACGCCTTCACCTCTGGGCTCCTGGGCTGGCTCACCTCCGCGGGCTGGATGCGCCTCGACCGCCTCGCCGCCTGGGGCAACCGGACCGTGGTCGCCGCGGCCCTGCGGTACGCGAGCCAGCTCGCCGCCCACGCGTGCACCGTCCCGGGCGCGCCGTGACCCGGCTCGTCGTTCACGCGCCGGTAACTCGCCGCGCGGCGGCATAAGATCATCTGGTGCCTGCTCCCGAACTGCGGATCTGCCTCGACGAGACCGACCTCGACGCGGCGCTGCGCCTCGACGCCCGGCGGGGCCTGACCTCGCACCCCAAGTACCTGCCGATGCGCCTGCACTACGGCGGGCGCGGCTCGGCCCTGTTCGGCGAGCTCACCCGCCAGCCCGAGTACTACCAGACCCGCAGCGAGCGGGCGATCCTCAGCGACCGGGCCGAGGAGATCGCCCGGGCCCTCGGCGCCGAGCCGGTCTCGGTGATCGAGCTCGGCGCGGGCCGGGCCGAGAAGATCCGGCCGCTGCTCGGCGCGCTCGACCGCGACGGGCGCCTCGAAGGGTTCTGGCCCTTCGACGTCGCCGCCGGGGAGGTGCGGGACGTGCTGATCGAACTCGCCACCGCCTACCCGGACGCGCGCCTCGGCGGGATCGTCGGCGACTTCACCCGCCACCTCGCGCACCTGCCCGACGACCACGGCACCCGGTTGGTGGCGTTCCTCGGCGGGACCTTCGGGAACTTCACCGGCATGGAGCGGGGCCAGTTCCTGCGGGACCTGCGCGAGGCGCTGCGGCCGGGCGACTGGTTCCTGCTCGGCGCCGACCTCGTCAAGGACCCCGAGATCATCCTCGCCGCCTACAACGACGCGGCGGGCGTGACCGCCGAGTTCAACCTGAACGTGCTGTACGAGCTCAACCACCGCCTCGACGCCGACTTCGAGCCGGACAACTTCGAGCACATCGCCTTGTGGGACGACGACACCGCCACCGTCGACATGCGGCTGCGGGCGATGAAGCCGATGTCGGTGGACGTCGCGGGGCTCGGGCTCGACCTCAGTTTCAGCGTCGGCGAGGAGATCCACACCGGCATCTCCACGAAGTTCCACCGCGCCGAACTGGACGACCAGCTCCAGGCGACCGGGTTCGAACCGGTGCGATGCTGGACCGACGAGCGCGACTACATGGGCGCGTTCCTCGCCAAGGCGGTCTAGTCGATCGGACCTGGCCGCCCCCGTCCCGAACTAGGGTGGACGGCATGGGAGAGATCGTGCTCATCCGCCACGGCGAGACGACCTGGTCGGCGACCGGCCGGCACACCTCGGTCACCGACCTCGAACTCACCGACAACGGTGTGGCCCAGGCGAAGGCGCTCGGTCCGCTGCTGGAGGGACGCGAGTTCACCGCCGTCTGGTCGAGCCCGCGCCGCCGGGCCCTGGAGACGGCGGAGCTGGCGGGGCTGGCGATCACCGCGGTCCTGCCCGACCTGGCCGAATGGGCGTACGGCGACTACGAGGGCCGCACCTCCGAGGAGATCCAGGGGAGCGACCCGGACTGGTCGATCTGGACCGACGGCGGCAAAGGGCCCGAAGGCGAGTCGGCCGAGGAGGTCGCCGCGCGGCTCGACCGGGCGCTCACCGAGGCCGAGCCGCTGCTGGACCGGGGCGACGTGGCGTTCGTGGCGCACGGCCACAGCCTGCGGGTGGCGGCGGCGCGATGGCTGGGCCGGCCGGCGAGGGACGGGCGCGACTTCACGATCGACACCGCCTCGATCGCGGCCCTCGGCTACGAGCACGGCGGCCACGCGATCACCTTGTGGAACCTCACGGCGGCGGCCGCGAATCCGGCGCGCTGAGCGCCGGTCTCATGGAGCGGCGGACGGAACCGCTTAGGCCCCATCCGGTCTCACCGCGCGTTAACCTAGTCGTCGCGACACGTCGTTCAATGAGCCGAATCCGAAGGTTGACAAGATAAGATGCCGCACAACCCGGACCCCGGACCCCGGACCCCGGACCCCGGACCCCGGACCCCGGACCCCGGTGCGTTGGGCGTCAGCCGGACCGTGGTCCTCGCCGGACGCACCCTCCAGTCCCTGGCCCGCCTCCGATTCGACCTCGCCCCGCTCCTGGCCCTCGACCACCGCGTTCGCCTCGTCCACACCCTCAACGAAGGCTCTGACCGCCGCTGGCACGCCGAGCGCCGCGCCCCGCACCTCGGCATCCCGCTGGTCCCATGGAAAGTCGCCGTTGAAGAGCGGCCCCACCTGGTGGTCTCCGCCAGCGCCGACCCCGAGCTCTACGAGGCGAACGCACCGGTGGTGCTGATCCCCCACGGCGCGACGTACAACCGCGTCCTGGACGGCCTGACCGGCGCCGCTGGCACGGCGCGCGAGCAGGTAGTCGGGCCGGGCGGTCGGCTTCCCGCGTTCATGGCGATGCCGGGCGCGGCCGCGGTGGAGCAGCTCGCCGCCGACTGCCCTGAGGCGCTCTCGGCGGCCGAGGTGACAGGCGACCTGTGCATGGAGCGGTTGCGTATCAGTGTCCCGCTGCGGCGTGCGTACCGCGAGGCGCTCGGGGTCGCGCCGCACCAGAGGCTCGTGGTGGTCTCGTCCACGTGGGGTCCGTATTCGCTCACCGCGGTGGACCGTTCCCTGCCCGAGCATCTGCTGTCGCGGCTGCCGGCGGACGAGTTCGCGGTGGCGTACATCCCGCATCCGAACATCGACGCGGACCACGGCGGCAATCTGCTCGCGTACTTGCGGCCGCGGCTTCGGAACGGGCTCATCATGATCCCGCCGGAGGAGGGTTGGCGGGCGGCGTTGATCGCGGCGGACTGCGTGGTGGGCGATTCGGGTTCGGTGACGTTCTACGCGGCGAACCTGGGCAGGCCGGTGCTGTTGGCGGCGTTCGGGTTCGAGGAGATGGCCGCGGGAAGCCCGCAGGAGGCGTTCGGTCGGGAGGCCGTGTGGCTGCGCCGCGAGGAGGACCCGGTTTCGCAGATCCGCGAAGCGGTGTCGAGCGGGGCCTGCGGGCGTCGCGGTTATCTCGACGCCGCGTGGTCGGAACCGGTGCCGGGTCCAGCTCGGCGCATCACGGACCGGATCTACGAACTGCTCAGCTTGTCCCCCGAGGAGACCGAACCGGAGTTGCTGGCGCCGCCCGAGCGGCTTCCGGAGAGTCGCCCGATGAACGCGTGGCATTGCGACCTGCGGATCGACGGCGACGAGGTCGTCTGGAGCCGTTACCCGGCCTCGCATCCGCGCGGGCCGGGCCGTCTGGTCGTCACGGGCGAGTGCCGCGACTCGCGGCTCCGCGGCGACGCCGAGCTGTTCCTGGAGCATTCGCGAGTGCACCGAGCCGACGAGGTCGGGCCGGTCGCGGAGGAGTTGTTCGCGGACTACACGCAGTGCAAGCTGGTGAGCGTCAGGACCGGAGCGGAGGAGGCGCTCGCGGTCGGCCGCGACGGGGTGCGCTTCGGTATCCGTTGCGGGGCGGGTCTGCTCGACGTTGTCCCTGCGGCGCTTCTGGATTCGCGCCTCGGGCCCTCGCTGCGGCTTCGCGGTCCCGGGGGCACGGTCTCGGCGACGATCGGCGTCGTGGCTTGATCGGGCGGTTCGGCCCGCCCGATCGCGGCTTCGCCGCAGGCAGCCGAGGTCATCGCCCGAGCAGCTTGCGGACCTCGTCGGCTCCGGCGTCGCCGATCGACTCGTAGAGGGCGAGAGCCTTCTCGAGGTGCTCGGTGCGTTCCGGTTCGGCGCTGAGGAGCGCGAACTGGTGCCGGCCCTGCGCCAGCGGCAGTGCGATGCCGAGGTCGTGGGCGAGTCCGAGCGCGTCCTCCACCCGTCCGGCCGCGCCGTCCACATCGGTGCGCAGTGCCAGCAGGGCGGCCTCGATCTCGACCATGACGCCGGTGCGCCAGTCGTTCGCGAGCGCGAGCTGGTCGCGGGCCTGCTCGAAGAGTTCGGCGGCCAGGTCGAGTTCGCCGAGTCCGCGGCGGGATTGGGCGAGGAACCACAGTTGCAGCCCGAGCACTCTGGGGGTGCCGACGCCGAGTTCGATCTGCTTATGGGCATTCGCGGTCGCGCGTTCGAACCAGGCGAGGGCCGTCGCGTACCGTTCGCGTTTGAGTTCCAGGCGGCCGTTGAACTCCAGTGCGGTGCCGATGAGCACGTGGTCGCCGAGCCGCTCTGCGGCCGCGAGGGTGTCGGTGAGGACTCGGCCGGCCTCGGTGAACTGGAGCGCGTCGGTGAGCGTCTGGCCGAGCAGCAGCATCATGCGGATCTGCGCGACGGGGTTCGCGTCCTCTTCGGCGGCTTCGGCGGCGAGTCGGTAGGTGTACTCGGCGTCCTCGTACTGGCCGCCGGTGGTGAAGTAGGCCCACATGGCCTCGGCGAGCGCCCAGGTCTCGAAGTGCCACTGGTTCTGGGCGGCGAAGGCGGTGAGGGAGACGAGGTTGCGGCGCTCCTCGCGGAACCACTGCTGCGCTTCGCCTTTGTCGGTGAAGGGCGGGACGGGGACGTCCTCGATCGGTCGGGCCTGGACGCGGTAGCGCTCGCCCATGACGGCGTGGTCGGCGATCTGGGCCCGCTTGAGGTGCCACCGGACCATCTGCCGCTGTTCGTCGGTCATGCGCTCTCCCGGGTGTGTCTGCCTCGCGGGCGCAGTCGCAGTCGCCAGCGCCCCGGACCGTTCTCGACCAGGAGGCGCCGCTCCTGGAGTTCCTCAGAGGGCCGGCACCCGTCGGCGTTCGCGTCGAACCAGTCCAGTAGGGACTGTTCTACCACGGGTTGCGGGAGCAGGCTCAGCGCTCGATAGACCCGGTGGGCCGCGGCGCTGACGGACTCGTAGGCCCGCAGGAACAGTGCGGCGTCGTCGTGGCGCGCGGCGAGGGCGACGAGGTCTTCGATCTCCACCGCTCCGGCGGCGATGACGCCGCCGGCGTCGAGCAGGCGGCCGGGGATGCCGCCGAAGGCCTTGATGAGGCTGGCGGTGACGTCGGGTCCGAGGCCCACGGCCGCTTCCAGGAGGTCGGCGGCGTGCTCGGTTTCGAGCGGGCCGAGTTCGAGTCGTCGGGCCGGGCGCCAGTGGGGGTGCGCGGTGGTGAGCACGATGAAGGCGACCGTCGCGGTCCGCGGCCAGAACCGTTCGATCTCCTCGCGGTCGGCGGGTCCGTCGAGGACGACGATCATGCGCTTGGAGGCGAGCATCGAGCGGTAGACCTTCTCGACGGCGGCCGGTGTGGAGGGGATCTGGTTGCGGCCGAGGCGTTCGAGGGCGGAGACCAGTTCGTCGTGGCCGCCGGGCGTCGAGGGCTGGAGGTGGAGCACGCCGTCGGGGTAGGCGTCCTTGAGCATCGCCGCGGCGACGCCGGCTATCGCGGTCTTGCCCGAGCCGCTCGGTCCGGTGATCTGGACGGGGCGCGGTTCGTCTGCCGCGAGCCAGTTCGCGAGCTGCTCGAGTTTGTCGCTGCGGTCGGTCCACTCGTAGGGCTTGAAGCAGAGTTCCCAGGGCGGCTCGGGCCGCGGGGCCTGCTGCACGACCGTCCCCGCCTGGATGAAGTTGCGGACTTCACCGTGGAAATCGTTGTGGTTCAAGGGGCCCGCTCTCCTCCATGCGTCGCCGCTCCGGTGGGACCACGTTCATGGTCCCACAGACTAAGCTGGGTCGCATGTCCTGAAGGAGGAGCGCCATGGACCCGATACTGCTTTCGATCGCCACCGCGGCCGCCGGTGCACTCGGCGGGGAGATCGCCAAGGGGATCGCCGCCGCGGGCGAGTTCGTCAGGGAGCGCTTCAGCGGGAACGAGAAGCAGGAGCTGACGTTGCTGCGGGCCGAGACCGGCAAGATTCCGGCCGAGGATCTCGCGGCCGAGATCGAGCGGGCGTGCGCGGAGGACCCGGCGTTCTTGCGGCAGTTGAGCGACCTCGCGGGCCAGCCGATCCAGGTGTCGCAGGTGAACCAGGCCGGGCAGCAGGTCAAGTTCCAGAACAACTTCTTCGGCGGCTCGGGTCCGGACAAGCTCGTCCAGGCCGACCGGATCGAGAACCTCCGGCTCGACTGAGTCCCCTGGGCGGGGAGATCGGCACGTCGGGACCGGCACGAGCGGGCCCTTCTCTGGTACGCTCCCTCACCCATGAGCCCTCCCCTCCTGTTGATCAGGTCACTGCTCGTCCGCGTCCCGCCGCGCGCGTGGCTGTGGGCGTTCGCGGTCGCCATCGTCGCCGACCTCGCCGCGATCACCTTCGGATTCGACGGTCTGCGCTGGGTCTGCAAGCCCGCGTTGACGCTTCTGCTCCTCGGGTACCTCATCGTGTCCGCCTCGCCGGGCGGGAGGCCGGCCCGCTGGATGGGCCTGGGCCTGGTGCTCGCGTGCGGGGCCGACATCGCGCTGCTGGTGGAAGGGACGCCCGCGTTCCTGACGGGCATGGCGCTGTTCGGCCTCATGCAGATCGTCTACATCGCGGTGTTCGCCCGGCTGGGCGCGCTGGAGCCGCTGCGGCGCCGCTGGTTCGTGCCGGGCGCTTACCTGGGGTTCTGGTTGGGCGCCAACGTGGTGCTGTGGCCGCGGCTCGAGGCCCTCGCGCTCCCGGTGGCGGTCTACAGCCTGCTGCTGGTGTCGATGGGCACGGTCGCGAGCGGCCTCGGGCGCCTCGCGGCGGCCGGCGGGCTGCTGTTCGTGGTCTCGGACCTGCTGATCGGCATGGGCAGGGCGGGGTTCGACCTGCCGCTGGAGAGCCAGTCGGTGATGGCGACGTACGCGGCGGCGCAGTTGCTGCTCGTCCTCGGCTTCCTGAAGGCGCTGCGAACGCAGGGCCGCGACCGTGAGGAGTCGGCGTGAACAGCATGAAGCGCGTCCTGTGGCCGATCGGCTTCGTCCTCGGCGGTTTCTTCATCGTGCGGGCCCTGCTGGAGCCCTTCCTCATCGACTTCTCGGACCCGTCGAGCTACGAGAACGACTGGGGCGGCCCGAGCCTCGTCGGCGTCCTGCTCGTCCACATGGGACCGGGCGTGATCGCCGCGGTGCTGCTGGTCCGCGCGATGGTCAAGTCCGGCAACCGGACCACCGACGAGACCCTGGACGAGAACCTCGACGAGGACTGAACCGCCCTCAGACGACGTCGATGCGGTGGAGGCGTTGGGTCGCCCTCGTGAGGACCACGTAGGCGACGCCGGCTCCGTGGGACTTCGCCACCGCGCCGAGGTCCACGGCGATCACCGCGTCCCATTCGAGGCCCTTGGACTCCAAGGGGCCCACCAGGGTCACCCGGTCGTCGTGCACCAGGCCCGCGAGTTCGGCGTGCCGCGCATAGGGGGCGATGATGCCCACGGTCCCTTCGACCGCTTCGAGGGCCTCGGCCACCGCTCCGGCGAGCTCGGGCAGCAGCGCGTCGGCCGCCACCGACTTCTCCTCGACGGCGACTCCGGTCTCGCGCACCGCCTCGGGCAGGTCGATGTGCCGCAGCCGCGGCTTCGCCCACTCGGCGGCGTACTCGAAGACCTCTTTGGAGTTGCGGTAGTTCTTCGTCAAGTGGAACTCGTGGACGCGCCCGCGCGGCACCGCGCGGCGGCGCGCCTCGGCGCTCTCCTTCGGGCGCGGCCAGCTCGACTGGGCCTCGTCGCCGACGACGGTCCAGCCCGCGGCGCGGCCGCGCCGCCCGAGCACCCGCCACTGCATCGGCGAGAGGTCCTGGGCCTCATCGACGATGACGTGCGCGTAGTCCTCGTAGAACGCGTCCCGCGACTGCCGCTCGGGCCGGTCGTAGTAGCGGTCCTGGGTGGTCGAGACCTCCTGGATGCCGTCCCACGAGCGGATGCGGTCGCGCCCGCGCGGCTGCGGCTTGATGCCCAGCAGCAGGCGCAGCTCGTCGAGCAGCGCCACGTCCGGGATCGAGAAGTCGCTCTCGCGCAGCGAGGCCGCGACGCCCTCGATCGCGTCGCGCTTGAGATGGCCCTCGGCCGCCGAGGCGAGGCGGCGGGTGTCGCCGGCCCAGCCGAGCACGTCGGCCGGGTCGAGGTCGGGCCACCAGTGGTCGAGGAACGTGAGGAACTCCCCGCGCGAGCCCACGTCGCGGGAGAACTTCGCCGGCTCCGCGTCGGGGATCACGGGCTTGATCTTGCGCCACAAGGCGATCAGCAGCGCCCGCCCGGCCTCGGTCTTGGCGAGGTTGGGGCGCGTCTCCTTCTCGAAGACGCGGGCGCGCACGGCCGCGAGCTCGGCCGCGTCGAGCCGGAACACGTCGCCGCGGTAGACGATCCGCAGCTCGTCGGGGGCGCCCGGCGGGGTCTGGCGCACCAGCCGCCGCAGGATCGGGATCATGACGGTGCCGCCCTTGACCGCGGCGACCTCGGGCCGGTCCTGGCGCGTGGCCTCGACCCCGGCGTACAGCTCCCCCATGGAGTACAGCGCGGCGGTCTCCTCGCCGAGGCTCGGCAGGACCCTCCCGATGTACTTCATGAACACCGCCGAGGGGCCGACGACGAGGATGCCAGCGGCCTCGTAGCGGTTGCGGTCCTGGTAGAGCAGGTAGGCGGCGCGGTGGAGCGCCACGACGGTCTTGCCGGTGCCGGGCCCGCCGGTGATGATGGTCGCGCCGCGCCCGGGCGCGCGGATGGCCGCGTCCTGCTCGGCCTGGATCGTGGCGACGATGTCGCGCATCCGCCCGGTCCGCTTGCGGCCCAAGGCGGCCATGAGCGCGCCGTCTCCGACGACCGGGAGGCGTTCGGCGGCGTCCTCGTTGAGCAGGTCGTCGCTGATCTCCTCGACGCCGCGGCCGAAGGAGCGGATCACCCGGCGGCGGGCCACCTCCTGGCGGTCGACGGCGGTGGCGCGGTAGAACGGCGCGGCAGCGGGCGCGCGCCAGTCGACCAGGAGGGTGCGGTACTCCTCGTCGCGCACGCCGAGGCGTCCGATGTGGCGGACCTTGCCGTCGTCGAAGTCGAGGCGCCCGAAGACCAGGCCCTCGTGCTGGGAGTCGAGGTCGGCGATGCGGCGGGCGGCGCGGTAGACGAACACGTCGCGCTCGTACTGGGCGCCGGGGACGGTGGCGGCGAGGTGGGCGTACCCGGCGTCGCGGTTGCCTTCGGCGTCCGCGCGGAGCACGTCGACGCGCTGGTAGACGCGGTCGACGAAGCGCTGCTCGATCGCGATCTCCTGCTCGGGGGTGTTGGAGGGATCGGGGTCGGGCACGGCGTGGGACGTGTCGTCGACGTCCTGTGGGTGCTGGTCGTCGGCGGGGCCTGGTTCCTGGGACACTGCGCTCCTCGCTCGAATTCGGGAACGCACCAGCCTAGCGCGCCGAGGTGACGCGCGTCCGCCGATCGAGGGCTAGACGCGATCGGGCCACACCCGCTGCATCCAGGTGTACCCGTCACCGGTCAGTTCGGTGAAGCCGAACCTCGCGTAGAGGTCCTGTGCGTCGGCGGTCGCGAGCACGACGCGCTTGACGTCCATGGCGTCGAGGTCGGCCATGACGCGCTCCACGAGCCGCTTGCCCCAGCCCTGTCCGCGCAGGTCGGGGTCGACGTAGACGTCGGAGACCACCGCGAAGACGGTGCGGTCGGTGACAACGCGGGCGACGGCGACCTGGCGGCCGGAGGGCTCGTAGACGCCGTAGACGATCGAGTGCTCGACCGACCTCGCCACGCGCTCCTTGGAGCGCCCGACCGCCCAGTAGGTGTCGGTGGAGAGGACCTTGTGGATCCAGTCCAGGTCGAGGCGGTCGGGGTCGGTCGAGATCGTGCGGTCGTCCATCGGCGTCCTTCCGGAGGGTTCAGGCGGTCGCCTCGAGCCTCCCTCCGGTTCCCCTGCGTCGCAAATAGATTTCCATGAAGGCGAGGTTGAGGACGACCGAGGCGACGATCGAGCCGAGGTAGGCGTTGTCGAACAGCGCCTCGAAGTCGCCGCCGTAGTAGCCCTCCAGCAGCGGCAGCTGGGCGACGATGAACAGCCCCAGGTAGATCCGCAGCATCACCGCGGCGAAGGTCGCGGCCATGTTGCGCAGCATCCACCGCTCGTGCGCGGCGAAGTCGCGGGCGCGCACGGCCCGGTAGGCGCGCAGGGCCGAGTAGAACCAGAAGATGTCGAGCAGCGTGAAGGTGACGATCGCGATCGGCCCGGCCGTGGTCAGGACGGCGACCACGATCCCGGTGAGGCTGCCGGGGAGGATGCCGGCGAGCAGGTAGACGCGGCCGATGACGCGGTGGACCTTCGGGTGGTTGCGGCGGATCGAGCCGAAGAACTGGAAGGGGCCGACCAGGAGGGCGATCCCGGAGGTGACGGCGTGGACGACCAGGAACGGCAGGTGGATCGGCACGTTCTCGCGGATGCCGACGCGCGAGTCGGCGCCGGGGGCGAGGTAGGCGGGGACGAAGTAGAGGACGACGGCGACGCTGAGCACCGCGACGACGACCACGGCGACGCGCCTGCGCCGGGCCGGTTCGCGCCTCGGGGTGTCGAGGATGACGGACATGGGGTCTCCTGAGTGTGAGCGATACTATCGATAGTGAAACTATCATTGTTTTCGAAGGGCGGTCAACCGCGCTTCGGGTAAGAAGGACACATGCGAATCGGAGAGCTCAGCGCCAGGACCGGGGTCCCGGTCGCCACGATCAAGTACTACGTGCGCGAGGGTCTGCTCTCCGGAGGCGAGCGCCGCAGCCACAACCAGGTCGAATACGACGAGGAGCACGTGCGGCGGCTGCGGCTGGTGCGAGCGATGGTCGAGGTCGGGAGCCTGCCGATCGCCAAGGTGCGCGAGGTGCTGGCCGAGATCGAGGTCCCCGACCGCGGCCTGGACGGCACCCTGGGCGTGGCGAGTCGGGCGCTGTCGCAGCACCGCGAGCCGACCGGAGAAGTCGCCGAGGAGGACCTGGAGACGGCGCGGACGATCGTCGCGCGGCAGGGCTGGCACTCCGTTCCACCGGAGTACGGGCAGGTCAGGGCCCTGGCCGATGCGATCGGCCGGTTGCGGGAGCTCGGCCTGGCCGACATGGTCGACATGAGCGGCCAGTACGCGCGCGCGGCGGAGATGGTGGCCGAATTCGACCTCGGCCTGCTGGCGGCCCGCACCGACCGCGACGAGATCATCGAGGCGATGGTCGTCGGCACGGTGCTGGGCGACGCGATCTTCGGGGCCCTGCGGCGGATCGCCCAGGTGGAGATCTCGGGACGGACCTTCCAACGGGGCGAACGGCATCGGCATTCGACTTCCGAGGAATAGTCCTTAGAGGAATTACGTAACGCGACTGACGATGCCGGACCGTCCACTTTCATGCGGAAATGGCAATGTCTGCATTTGTCGGGTTATTGACTTCGCAAGTCGATTGGGTAGTTCTACGCTATTTACACGCACTCCGGTGACACGGCGGTAGAGGCCAAGCCTGCTCGACTCGAGACTTTGCCGCCATCACCAGGGGGCCGCCCGGCGACGTGGGGTAGCACGGGCGGCCGGCGGCGGGGCTCCACTTACCTGGCCTGGGGCCCCGCCGCGCGAAACGCGGGCGCGGAGCACAGGCGTGGAACGCCGGCCGCGCGAAAAGCGGGGGCGCTCGGCTCGGAGCCCTGCTCGTAAGCGCAGGCGTGAGGCGCCCGCATCCGGAAAATCGAGCGGTCCTGCTCCTCCACTGGCGACGGTGCCGATCCGGTCCCTACGATGGAGGGCAGCATCGTCTATCCGAGGAGTGCGATTCCCGTGGCCCTCAACTCGAACATGGTTCCGCTCGGCACCCCGGCGCCCGACTTCACGCTTCCCGACCTCGACGGCCGGCTCCGGTCGCTGTCCGATTTCGACGCGCCCTCGCTCCTGGTCGCGTTCGTGTGCAACCACTGCCCGTACGTCAAGCACATCGAGCAGACCCTCGGCGCCTTCACCACCGGGCAGGCGGACCTCGACGTGGTCGCCATCTGCGCCAACGACGCCGAGAACTACCCCGACGACGCCCCGGCCGGCCTCGCCGAGCAGGTCGCACGCGCGAACTGGACCTTCCCGTACCTGGTCGACCAGTCCCAGGAGGTCGCCCGCGCCTACAGCGCCGTGTGCACCCCCGACTTCTTCCTCTACGGGCCCGGCCGCGAACTCGCCTACCGCGGCGCGTTCGACGGCTCGACCCCCGGCAACGGCGTGCCCGTCACCGGCGAGTACCTGGCGGCAGCGATCGAGCTGGTCCGCAAGGGCGAGCCGGTCCCCGAGCCGCACTACCCCTCGACCGGCTGCGGCATCAAGTGGCGCACCAAATTAGACCAGGGCGCCCTCGCGCGCGACGATCCGGCCGTTCTTGACCACGAGCCTGCGCTCGGGGTGCTCCAGCACCGCCTCTGACGGGTTGCGCCCGGCCACGGCCACGAGGTCGGCGGCGTCGCCCACGGCGAGACCGTAGCCGTCGAGCTTGAGCAGGCGCGCGCCGCCGAACGTGGCCGCTTCGAGGGCCAGTTCGATGTCGGCGTCGCGGCTGAACCCGGCGTTGCGGGCGAACCACTGGGTGCGCTGGAGCAGGTCGCCGGTGCCGTAGGGGCTCCACAGGTCCCGCACACCGTCGTTGCCGAGCCCCATGGTCACGCCCGCCTCGTCGAGTTCGCGCAGCGGCAGGATCTGCCTGGGCGCCACCGAGGTCAGGCCGATCCGGAGCTCGGCGAGGTCGGCGATGAGCCGGGCGCGGACGGCCTCGCCCGCGTCGCAGAGCGCGAACGCGTGGCTGATGACGACCTTCCCGGCGTAGCCGAGGGCCCTGGTGCGCTCGATGATGAGGTCGAACTCGCGGACGCCGAGGTCGCCGCCGTCGTGAAGATGGATGTCGATCTCGGCGCCGTGCTTCTCGGCGAGGGCGAAGACGAGGTCGAGGTGCGCTTCGGCGTCGCCGTCGAACCCGCCCGGGTCGATGCCGCCGACGGTCTTCACACCCGCCCGCAGGGCCTCGTCCATGAGGTCGGCGGTGCCGGGGCTGGCGAGGATGCCGGTCTGCGGGAAGGCGACCAGTTCGACGTCGATGCGCCCGGCGAGGCGCTCGACGCCTTCGCGGACGGCCTCGACCGCGCCGATCCCGATGCCCGGATCGATGTCCACATGGGACCTGGCATGGGTGGTGCCGGAGACGACCATGTTGGTGAGCAGCGCGGTGATGAAGTCGGGGTTCGGGACGCCGAACTCGGCGCGGCGGTCGCGGCCGTAGGCGATGGCGGCGGCCAGGCCGGGCCCGGCGGTGCGCGGGACCCACGGGCCGCCCCAGAGGGTCTTGTCGACGTGCGCGTGGGCGTCGACCAGGCCGGGGATGAGGACGGCGCCGTCGAGGTCCTCGACGTGGGCGCCCTCGTCGGCGAGGGCCTCGCCCGCGGCACTGGGCCCGACGGCGCTGATGCGGCCCTCGGCGATGCGCAGGTCGGTGCGCCCTTCGCGGCCCCAGAGCCGGGCGTCGCGCAGCAGCAGGTCGGTCATGTGTCGATCCTTTCGCCTCAGGTTCCGCTCATAGCGGTATACCACTATGTTCGACGGTATACCGTTGACGGCGGTCCGGCCACCTGCCGGACCGGGGAGCGAGACGGGTCATGACCAGAGGCGAGCGGGTCTACCGGGCCCTGCGCGAGCGCATCGTCACCGCCGCGCTGCGGCCCGGCGAGCGGCTGATCGAGCGCGACCTCGCCGCGGAGTTCGACGTCTCCCGCATCCCGCTGCGGGAGGCCTTGCAGCGCTTGGCGGCCGACGGCCTGGTGACCGCGGTCCCCGGGCAGGGCAGCATCGTCACCGTGCCGACCCCGAAGGACATCGCGGACCTCTTCGACGTGCGCGCCGGACTCGAACCGCTCGCCGCCCGCCTCGCCGCCGCCAACGCCGGACCCGAGGCGCTGCGGCGGCTGCGCGCCGCCGTCGAGCCCCGCACCGACGACGAGGCGCTCGTGGACGCGAACGCCGAGTTCCACCGCGAACTCGTCGCCGCCGCCGGAAACCCGCTCCTCGCCCAGATCATGGGCCCCTTGGAGGCGAGGATGCGGTGGCTGTTCCACCTCACCTCGTTCGACCGCGCCGCCCGGCGCGACCCCGCCCGCCAGCGCGAGGAGCACCTGGAGCTGCTCGAAGCGCTCGAGGCGGGCGACGCGGACCGGGCCGCCGCGATCGCGTCGGCGCACCTGGAGGACGGCCGCGCCCCGACGCTCGAGGCGGCGCGGCGCTGGCAGTTGGCGGCGGTCGACGCGGTCGCGGCGACCAGGACGCGGCGCAGGCGCGCCTGACCGGCGGTCAGGGGGTCAGGACGGTCTTGCCGAGCAGTCGCCCGGCCGCGGCGCGGTCGTGGACGTCGGCGATCGCGGTGAGCGGGAGCCGTTCGGCCACTTCGACCGCGAGTTCTCCGGCGTCGACGAGGGCGGCGAGTTCGGCGAGCTGCGCCGCGTCCCAGCGCATCCGCACCTGTTCGACGCGCACGCCGCGTCCGGGTTCCCGCGGGCCGGGGGTGGTGGTGCTGGCGAGGACGCCGCCGTCGGCGACGAGGTCCACAAGCGCCGCGGTCTCCTCGGGGCCGTTGCGCACGAGGTGGAGCACGACGTCGAAGCGCTCGCCGGCGAGTGCGTCCTGCACGGGGGTGCGGGTGTAGTCGACGATCCGGTCGGCGCCGGCGGCTTCGACGCGGTCGCGGCTGCGGGGGCCGGCGGTGGCGGTGACGTGCGCTTCGGCGCGTTTGGCGAGGCGGACGGCGTGGCCGCCGACGCCGCCTCCGGCGCCGTTGATCAGCAGTCGCTGTCCGGCTTGGAGTTTCGCGAATTCGAACAGGGACTGCCAGGCGGTGAGCGCGGCGATGGGCAGTGCGGCGGCGTCGGGGAGCGGGACGGTGCGGGGCGCGGGGGCGAGGCTCGCCGCTTCTGCGGCGACGTATTCGGCGGCGGCGCCGGGGGCTTCCGGTGGGAGGACGGCGATGGCGGGGTCGCCGAGGTTCCAGCCGCTGACGCCTTCGCCGATTTCGGCGACGGTGCCGGAGACGTCGAGGCCGGGGGTGTGCGGGAATTCGATGGGGGCGAGTTCTCGGACGAATCCGGAGCGGATGGCGATGTCGAGGAAGTTGAACGAGGTGCCGGCGACTTGCAGGACCACTTGTCCCGCGGCGGCTCGGGGCTTCTCGGCGTCTTCGTGGGCGAGGACGCCGCTGTCGCCGTAGGAGTGGTAGCGCACTGCCTTCATGATGGCTCCTTCGAGAAAGTGCTTCGAGTTCGAAGCATATGACGAGCCTAGAGTGCTTTGAATTCGAAGCACAATGCTTTCGAGGGTGACGCTCCGCACATTGCTTCGGATTCGAAGCAGGTAAGTTCGACGGATGACCAAGCCCGACCTCGACGGCGTCCCCGGACTCGAACCCGAGCAACTGGAGACCTACTTCGCGCTCATGGAGGCCGTGAGCGTGCTCCAGCACCACGTCGAGCAGCAGGTCCGCGCCGACGGCGACCTGAGCACGGTCCAGTTCCAGCTCCTCGCGCGCCTCGCGGGCACCGGCGGGAGGCTGACGATGACGGAACTGGCCGACGGCGTGGTCTACAGCCGCAGCGGCCTGACCTACCAGGCGGGACTGCTCGAGAAGGCCGGCCTGGTCACCCGCGGCCCCAGCCCCGACGACGACCGGTCCACCCTGGTCACCATCACCGAAGCGGGCGTCGACCGGGTGAAGCGGATCCTGCCCGGACACGTCCAGGTCGCCCGCAGGCTGCTGTTCGAGCCGTTGACCGAGGAGGACATCCGCGAGCTCGGCGACATGATGGCGCGCGTGCGCGACCACATGCGGGCCCAGCCGCCCCGATCGGCCGCGCCCAGGAAGCGCCGCGCGTAAGCAGAAGCGGCGTTAACGCCACAGGTCGTGGAGGGCGATCTCCAGTTCGCCGAGCATGTTGCGCAGCAGCGGCATCGACAGTCCGATCACCGTGCCGGGATCGCCGTCGATGCGGTCGATGAACGCCGCGCCGTAGCCGTCGAGCGTGAACGAGCCGGCCACGTGCAGCGGCTCGCCCGTCGCCACATAAGCGGCGATCTCCTCATCGGAGACCTCGGCGAAGTGCACCTCGGTGCCCGAGGCCCGCAGGACCTGGCGGTCGGCGGCCGTGTCGATCAGGCAGTGCCCGGTGTAGAGCGTCCCCGAGTTGCCGCGCATCCGCTTCCAGCGCGAGGTCGCCTCCTCGGGCCCCTCGGGCTTGCCGAGGATCTCGTGCCCGAAGTGCAGCACCGAATCGCAGCCGAGCACCAGCGCGTCCGGGCCGACCAGGTCGAGCACCGCCCGCGCCTTCAACTCCGCGAGCGTGGAGGCCAACTCGGCCGGGTCCTCGCCCATGACGCGGCTCTCGTCCACGCCCGAGACGATCACCAAGGGCTCGATCCCCGCGGCCTTCAGGATCTCCCGCCGCGCCGGCGACTGCGAAGCGAGGACGAACGGACGGCTCAACGGTCCATCCCGCGCCGCGCCGGAACCGAGGCCTCGCGCCACGAACGGCGCACCCGCAGCTTCAGCCCCGGGTTCGACCACGCCGCGCGGCGGCCCGGCGCCTCGGACTCCTCCTCGGCGCGCGGCAGCGCCGTGATCAGACCGACGAGCGCCGCCAGCTCCTCGTCCGTGGGGTTGCCACGCAGGACCTTGAGCTCCAGACTCATCGCGCTGCTCCTCACCTGCGACACTGCGAGAGTGTCATTCCTCGTCGAAGTCGAATTCGCGGTGCACCCGCTCCCAGAAGCCGTCGCGGACCCAGATCCGCGCTTCGGGGTGGTCGCGTAGAGAGTATCCGAGTTCCTTCTCCGCTTCCACCAGCAGCTCCTTGTCGATGACCGTCGGCAGCTGCGGGCCGGGCAGCAGGTCGGCTATGTTGTCGGCGCCCCTGGTCAGCAGCCACTTGTGGCCCACGTACTCCCCCACCGAGCGCACCGTCTCGGGGTCGAGCTTCTCACCGGTCTGCGTGGTCCGCACGAACTTCGGCCGGGCCGACTCGGCCTGGGCCAGCGCATCCGCGGCGTTCATCGTGACCGCCACCGACTGGCGCTGGCCGAAGACGGCGGCGGGGCTGGGGACGCGCGGCTCCGGCTGCGTGATGGGCGCGCCGACCATGCTGTAGGTGGCCGCGGCGGCCGTGCCGCTCTTGGTGAAGTAGGCGCGCAGGTCCTCGGCCTCGATCGTCTCGACCGTGTCGGACTCCCACACCAGTCGCTCGGCCTGGTTGGTGCCGTACGGCGGCTCGACGCCCCACAGGTGCACGCGCACCCCGTAGGCCTGGGCGACCTCGACGGCCGGGACCATGTCCTCGTCGCCGGCCAGAAGGATGGCCTCGTGGACGGCGTGGTGGCGGGCGAGCAGTTCCAGGTCGGAGCGGATCTGCGCGTCGACGCCCTTCTGCTGGCCGCGCGAGTTGAGGTTGCCGAGGCGGACTTTGACGAATTCCATGTTGGCGATGACGCGCTGGTCGACGGTGGGCACGCGGTCGCGGGCGGCGTCGAACCAGTACAGGCGGAGCAGTTCGCCGTCGGAGAGGCGGTGGGCGGCGCGTTCGATGAGGGATTTGATGAGCTTCTCGGCGTCCACGCGGTAGTCGCGTCGGGAGGTGGCGTCGAGCAGGAGTTCCGCCGCCGCCGCGTAGAGGTACCCGACGTCGATCAATATGGCGTACCGCCGGGACGGCAACCCGGGCAGCATCCCTCCGATTGGTGTCATGGCCCACTCCCAACATCGGGCGGGACAATTCGTCCCGCTTCCCCCAGCTTAAGACGGTACCTGGATCGGACTCTCCGGATGGGAGTGGTGCACGCCGCTCTTCATGGCAATCCGGTTTCTCCCGGTAGCGGCCTCGGGCGCGATGCGGACGCGTGTGCGGCTCACCTGATCGGGTGAGCCGGGAGGATCGGGGCACGCCGAAGGCGGCGGGTCGCCCGCGGGCGGCCCGCCGCCTTCGCGGCGCCTAGAGCGGGATGTTGCCGTGCTTCTTGGCGGGCAGCTCGTCGCGCTTGGAGGCGTTCATGCGCAGGCCCCGCACGAGCATCGCGCGCGTCTCGCGCGGCTGGATGACCGCGTCGATGTAGCCGAGTTCGGCCGCGGTGTACGGGTTGTTGAGCTTCTCCTCGTACTCGGCCATGAGCTCGGCGCGCTTGGCCTGCTCGTCGTCGGCCTTGGCGAGGTCCCGGCGGTAGAGGATGTTGACCGCGCCCTGCGAGCCCATGACCGCGATCTCGGCGGTCGGCCACGCCAGGTTGAGGTCGGCGCCGACGCCCTTGGAGCCCATGACGCAGTACGCGCCGCCGTAGTCCTTGCGCGTGACGACCGTGAGCTTGGGGACGGTGGCCTCGGCGTAGGCGTAGATGAGCTTCGCGCCGCGGCGGATGATCCCGTCGTGCTCCTGCGAGGTGCCCGGGAGGAACCCGGGGACGTCCACGAAGGAGATGATCGGGATGTTGAAGGCGTCGCAGAAGCGGATGAACCGCGCGGCCTTCTCCGAGGCGTCGATGTCCAGGCACCCGGCGAAGTGCATCGGCTGGTTGGCGACCACGCCGACCGGGCGGCCGTCGAGGCGGCCGAAGCCGGTGAGGATGTTCTTGGCGAACAGCGACTGCGTCTCCAGGAACTCGCCCTCGTCGAGGACCGACTCGATCACCTTGTGCATGTCGTACGGCTGGTTCGCCGAGTCGGGGATGATCGTGTCGAGTTCGAGGTCGGTGGCCGTCAGGTCGAGCTCGAAGTCCTTCGACTCGTACGCGGGCGGCTCGTCGAGGTTGTTCGCGGGCAGGTACGACAGGAGGTGCTTGACGTACTCGAGCGCGTCCTCCTCGTCCGAGGCGAGGTAGTGGGCGTTGCCGGCCACCGCATTGTGCGTGCGCGCGCCGCCGAGCTCCTCCATGCCCACGTCCTCGCCGGTCACCGCGCGCACGACGTCGGGGCCGGTGATGAACATGTGGCTGGTCTGGTCGACCATCACCGTGAAGTCGGTGATCGCCGGGGAGTAGACCGCCCCGCCCGCGCACGGGCCCATGATGAGCGAGATCTGCGGGATCACGCCCGAGGCGCGCACGTTGCGGAAGAAGATGTCGGAGTAGCCGCCGAGGGAGGCCACGCCCTCCTGGATGCGGGCGCCGCCGGAGTCGGAGATGCCGATGATCGGGCGGCCGGTGCGCAGCGCGAGGTCCTGGATCTTGGTGATCTTCTCGCCCGAGACCTGCCCGAGCGAGCCGCCCAGGACCGTGAAGTCCTGCGCGAACACGCAGACCTCGCGGCCCTCGATGGTGCCGTAGCCGGTCACGACGCCGTCGCCGTACGGCCGGTTGGCCTCCATGCCGAAATTGGTGGAGCGGTGCCGCGTCAAAGCGTCGAGTTCGACGAACGACCCCTCGTCGAGCAGCTGCTCCAGGCGCTCGCGGGCGGTGCGCTTGCCCTTCTCGTGCTGCTTCTCGATCGCCCGGGGGTTCCCGGTGGCCGCTTCTGAGAGGCGCTCGGCCAGGTCGGCGAGCCGCCCGGCGGTCGTGTGGAAGTCGATGTCGGTCACGCTTCGGATCGTATCGGCCCGCGCGGTGGCTACGCTATGTGCGTGAGCACACCGATGAGAAAGCCACTGGACCGGCACGTCCTCTGGTCGCTGTTGTCGGAGAAGTCCGACTTCTGGACCGAGGTCGATGTGGTGGAGGTCACCGGGTCGACGAACGCGGACCTCGCCGCGGCAGCCAAGCACGGCGCGGGCGAGGGCCGAGTCCTCATCGCCGAGTCGCAGACCCAGGGGCGCGGGCGCCTCGACCGGCAGTGGACGAGCCCCGCCGGAGCCGGACTGACGATGTCGTTCCTGCTGCGCCCCACCGCCCGCCGCGAGCAGTGGGGCACCCTGAGCCTGGCAACGGCGGTGGCGCTGGAGGAGACGCTCCGGGCCGTCTGCGGCGTCCACGCGAAGCTCAAGTGGCCCAACGACGCGCTGATCGAGGACCGCAAGGTCTGCGGCATCCTCGCGCAGGTCGAGGGGAGCGCGGTGATCATCGGCGTCGGGCTCAACGTCTCCCTCACCGAGGAGGAGCTGCCGGTCCCCGAGGCCACCTCGCTGCGCCTCGCCGGGGCGACCACGCTCGACCGCGAGGAGATCGCCGCGAGCTTCCTCGCCCACTTCGCGGCCGTCTACCGGAGCTGGGAGGAGCGCGGCCCGGCCTCGGCGATCGAGCGCTGGCGCCGAAACTCCGCCACGATCGGGCGGCACGTCGCGGTATCGTTCCCGAACGGCCGCAAGCTTTCCGGGCGAGCGGTCGGCATCGACGCCGACGGCTGCCTCAAGATCGACCCCGGAGACGGCGCGGTGGAGACGGTCGCCGCGGGCGACATCGTCCACCTGAGGCCGCAGGACTGAGCGTTCGCAGGCCCGGACGACCGCAGGACTGCGCTTCGCGACCGCGACGGGGCAGAAGGGACCGAGGGGTGGCGCATTGACCGACCGGACGCACAGCGAAGGCGAGCGCCCCGGCACCCGGCGGACGCCGATCGGGCTCGACGCCGACGCCGAACGCCTGTACCGGCTCCTGCTGTCCAAGGCCGACGCCTCCGTGTCGCAGCTCGCGACCGAGTCGGGCCAGGACCCCGACCGCGTCCACGAGGCGCTCATGGGCCTGGTCGAGGCCGGATTCGCCGTCATGTGCGCCGACGCGCGCTTCCGCGCGATCGGCCCCGACACCGTCCTGGGCGGGCGCATCGCCGCGCAGCTCGGCGACGTCCTCGGCGAATACGAGACGCTGCGCGAACTGCTCGAGATCCACCGGGCCGGGCCCGGGTCCGGCGGCAGCGGCGGCGAGCAGGGCCACTGGGAGATCGTGACCGGCCCGGCCGCGATCCGCTCGCGCCTGCGGGGCCTCAAGGCCGCGGCCGAGCGCAGCATCCGCACCTTCGTGCGGCCCCCGATGGTCCTGCCCGTCCCCGAGGCGCAGCTCCACCTCGACCTCCAGGCGCGCGGGGTGAGCCACCGGCTCCTGTTCGACCGGGCCGTGCTCGACGTCGACCCCTACGCCGACTACCTGCGCCACGCGCTGTCCTCGGGCGACGAGGTGCGCTTCGCCAAGCGGCTGCCGCTGAAACTCGTGATCGTGGACGAGCGGACCACGGTGATCGAGGTGCCCGGGTCCGGGCGGCCGAAGACGATCATCACCGAGAACCGGTCCATCGTGGAACTCGCGGGAGCGCTCTTCGAGCAGTTGTGGCTCACCGGCGTACCGGCCACCTCGGCCGGCGCTCCGAAGCGGATCGACCAGGACGACGCGGTCCTGCTCGGGCTGCTCATCGCCGGGCTCACCGACCAGTCCATCGCCTCGCGCCTGGGCATCGGGCTGCGCACCGTGCAGCGGCGCGTGCGCGAGCTCATGGACCTGGCGGATGTGGACACCCGCATCCAGCTCGGCTGGCACGCGGCCAAGAACGGCTGGGTCCCTTAGCAAGGCGCGCGCGCAGGTGACCGCGGCAATCGTGGACCGCGTGCCGGTGCCGCCGTGTTGTACTGTGCTTTTGAACTACAGTGCTTTTGAACAATCGCACCGCCCCCGCCCGTTTCTCACTCCTGGAGGTCCGCAGTGGGATATCCCGACGACCAGCTCGCCCGCGGCGAAGAGGTCAAGCTGCACACCCATCCGCACTGGAAGGAAGGCGTCGGCCCCGTCCTGTGGTTCGTGGTCTTCCTCGCCATCGGCGCCATCGCCATCACCTACACGTCCCGGATCGACTGGAGCGGGACGATCTGGCTGATCCTCGCCGAGGTCGTCATCTTCATCGCCCTCCTCCTCTGGCTCTCGGTGATCCCGCTGATCCGCTGGCGCTCGACCCACTACGTGATCACCGACCAGCGCGTCATGTGGCGCGACGGCCTCGTGACCCGCGAGAGCCGCCACATCCCGCTCGCCCGCGTCAACACCGTCTCCTACACGCAGAACGTGTGGGAGCGGATCTTCGGCTTCGGCGACATGCACATCGACTCGGCCTCCGACGACGGCGAGATCAAGCTCATCGACGTCCCGAAGGTCGACAAGACCAAGGCCCTGCTGTACCAGCTCGCCGAGGACGACCGCTCCCGCCGCGCCGGCGCCTCCGGCGACGGGACCTGATCCCGCAACGCACCGAGAAGCCCGCGCGGTCGAGGACCGAGCGGGCTTCGTCGTATGCGGCGGGCCTCAGCCCGCGGGGGCCTCGGCGAGCTTCGGGTGGCGGAACACCCAGGTGCGGTAGGCGAAGAAGCGGAAGACCGTGGCGAGGCCGACGCCGAAGAAGTTCGCGGCGAGGTTCTTCGCGATCGCCGTGTCGAAGTACTGCGGCCAGACCGTGGCGAGGCCGTTGTTGGCCCACAGGCAGCCGAGCGCGATGAGCAGGCCGATCCCGTTGAACAGGAAGTACAGGGCGTACTGGCGGTGGGCCGCGGCGCTGCCGCGCCGGTCGCGCCAGGTCCAGTGCCGGTTCCCGGCGAAGGCGACCGTGGTCGCGATGATCGTCGAGACGATCTTCGCACTCCAGTCCGACCAGTCGAAGCCGAGGAACAGCAGGTTGAACAGGCCGATGTCGATCACGTAGGCGGTCCCGCCGACGCCGGCGAACCGGACCAGCTCCCCGGCGTGGCGCCTGGCGAGGCCGACGACGCGCGGGAGGAGGCCGCTGCGGGCCGGGGGCGGGGTCTCGATCGTGGTGGACATCAAGCGCCAGCCTACCCGTTCGGCCGCTTTCCCGACAGCGTCGAGCGGCCGCGGATTCGGGACGGGAACCGGTCCCGTCCCAGCTCGTGAGAGGGTCGTCCGGGTTCAGCCGCTCCTCGGCGCGGCGACGGCGACCACGCCGACGATGAACGGATCGTTCCCGCGTTCGATGCTGATCGCCTCGCGGTCGCCCGCGCGGGACCGGTGCACGCGGACGTCCACGCCGAACGCGTACCAGCGCGGATTCTCGACCGCCCCGTTCGCGACGCAGCTCGCGGCCTCGCCGAGCGACTGCCCGCCGACGCCGATGCCGTCGCCGCGGCTGGCGGCCGAACCGCCCCACAGGGTCGCGGCGATGTCGACCTCGCCGCCGGTCTCGACGCGGATCTCGGTGTCGGCCGCGGCGGCGCCGTCGTAGACGGCGACCTCCTTCGGCTCGGCGCCCGGTTCGGCGTAGACGACCGTGAGGGACCAGCCGGCCCAGCGCCGATCGAGGCACTTCGCGGCCGGGTCGATCGGCCAGTGCGCGCATTCGGAGGTCGGCAACTGGTGGTTGTCGGTCGAGACCCAGTACGCGCCGCCGCCGGAGACGAGGTTCGTGACCTCGACGAACGCCTGCGTGCCCCCTTTCGGGAAGCGCTGGGAGGCGGCGCTGAGGTCGGTCCAGCTCCCGCCCGGTCCGGCCAGGGAGACGTCCGTCGGCAGGTCGTCGCGGGAGCCGGCCCAGTACAGGCCGGCCCATTGGACCTTCGCGCCGGAGGGGATCTCCAGGTACGCGCCGGAGACGGCGTCGCCTTCGCGGCCGGCGGGTGCGCCCGCGGGCTTGTAGGCCTTCATCGGCCAGCGGTCGCCGCCGCCGAGGAGCGCGAGGTCGCGGCAGCCGGGGACCGAGCAGGTCAGCCAGGTGTTCCCGGAGGCGGTGACGCCGGTGGCGTCGACGCTGGCGTAGCCGACCTCGCTGCCGGCCGGGGCGATCGGGATCTGGAGCGAGGTGGTGCCGCTGATGCCCGGGCCCTTCACGGTGACCTCGAAGGTCTGGTAGCCGCTGACCTCGGCGCCGATGGTGATGCGCAGCAGCGCTTCGGCGGGGCTCGGCATCTGGGCGATCGAGCAGTGGACGACCGCGTCGCCTTCGGTGCAGGTCCAGCCGGGTTCGGCGGACTCGGAGGCGAGGGCGATCCCCGGGGGGAGGGTGACGTCGAGGGTCACGCGTTCGGTGGTCGCGGCCTGGCCGCGGCGCTCGGTGGCGGACTCGGTGATCGGTTCGGCCGGTCCGGATTCGGCGGGCCGCTCGGCGAGCGGCGCGTAGCCGCCACCGGAGCCGCCGGGCGATTCGAGCCGGATCGGCAGGACCGCTTCGCCGCCGGCGACCAGACCGCTGGTGCCGAGGCCGTGCGCGATCGCGTAGGCGGCCGGAGCGGGCTCGTCAGGCGGGGCGTCTTCGGGAGCCGGGTCGTCCGGGGCGGGGTCGTCGGGGTCCGGTACGGGATCGGCCGGGTCCGGTTCGGGGTCGTCGGGGGGCACGACGGGGCCGGGCCGCTCGGGCTCGGGTTCGGCCTCCTGCTCCTCGTCGGCGGGCTGGACGATCGTCTCCTCGGGGAGGGCCTGCGGCGGCTCCTCCTCTTCCTCGCCGCCGGAGAGGGCGAAGACGGTGACCGCGACGGCCACCGCGACGGCGGTGCCGGTCGCGATGCTGCCCTTGGTGCCGAGCTGCTGGACGACTCTCCTGACCCAGTTGAAGGCGAGCTTGAAGGGGGCGAACACGGCCGCGAGGAAGCCGCCGACGGCGAGACCGGCCGCCGAGACCGTGCCCGCCGCGAGGTACGGCACCGCCGCACCGCCGAGGAACACCCCGGCGACCACGCCGCGCAGGCCCGAGTTCAACTCGGTGAGCTCGGCGAAGAGCAGGTTGCAGGTGACGCACGAGTCGAGGTGGTCGTCCACCTTCATCGCGTCGCGCTCGCCGAGCTTGCCGCGCACGCGCGCGCCGAGGCGGTCCACCGTCCAGCGGCACTCCTCGCGCGGGGCGTCGGCCGCGTGCTCGGTGAGGTAGTTCTGCCGCAGCTTCTCGCGGGCGCGGTAGGCCAGCGCGGAGACCCCGTTGGGGGTCATGCCGAGCATGGTGGCGATCTTGGCCGGGGAGTCCTCCTCGACCTCGGTGTGCCACAGGACCATCCGCCAGCGCTCGGGGAGCTTGCCGAAGGCGAGCGCGGCGTAGCGGCGCTCCTGGCCCTCGACGGCGGGGTCGACGAAGATCTCGCCGGAGTCGTGCGGGGTGAGGTCGTCGGTGAACTCGACGCGCTTGTCGCGGCGGATCCGGTCGTAGAAGGTGTTGCGGAGGGTCTGGAGCATGTAGGGGCGGAAGGCCAGGTCGGGGCCGCCGCCTTCGCGGAAAGTGTGGAGGAGTTTCGCGAAGGCCTCGGAGACGAGGTCGTCGGCGCCGGCGGGGTCCTTGGAGAGGATGCGGGCGAGGCGCCGGGCGGCGTGGACGTGGCGTTCGTAGAGGACGGCGTAGGCGGTGGTGTCGCCGCCGCGGGTGGCGGCGATGAGTTCGGGGTCCGAGCGGGTCTCGGGGGTGTCCTGGGGGTGCCGATCCAATCCTGGTTCGACGCGATGGGGATCGCCGGCGGGTACGGTCTCGGGCATGGTTCGCCGGTGCTCCTTCCTGGTTGCGCCGAGCTCGTACCATCGGGGGGCTCGGTTCGTGCTCGCGGGCGAGGTGTCTCGATCTTCTCGGGGGAGGAGTTCTCGATGTCTCCCTTGGGTTAACGATCGAGCGCGCCTCAGGTTGCGCTTGTCGGGCGGTCCTGGTCCGCGGGCAGTCGCGAACTGGACATTGCAGCGAGTTTAGGGCAAAAGCCAGGCATAACCGTGAATTGTGATGTGATTGTGACCAGGTGTGATGGTATTGGGACTTCGCGACCTGGTTCCAGGCAACTGTCGGAAATACGTCAGGCCATTGCGTAGCGTGGGGGAACACGCGCGGCGGCGTGAACGACGCAGAGGAGGTGTGCGATGCCCGCATCGGTCCTACTGGCGCTTCTGGCCGCCACGGCCCTGCTGGCGCTGACCCCGGCGCTGGTGCGCCGCTACGACTCGGACGAGCGCATGATCGCCGACCGGGCCTCGTCGGACGCGCGGGTGCTCGCCCGCGAGGCCCACCGGCCGTCGCGCCCGGCCTCGCACAAGACCGCCGATCTGGGTGAGCCGGACATTCCCATCGAGGATCTGCTTGCGGGGCAAGAGGTTCCGGAGACGTCGGGCGCGCGCGGGTGGGAGCGGCGCGGCAATCGCCGCGGGGACTCGGTACGGTTGGAGACCGACCAGTCGTTGACCGGCGAGGACCCCGAGATGCACGAGCAGGCCAGGCTCCGGCAGATGCGCGCCGAGTGGTGGCGGCGCCGCCACCGCCGCATCCTCTACGTGCTCATCGCGCTGACCGTGCTCGAACTCGTGGGCGTCATCGTCGCCGGTCCCGGTTTCTGGTTCGGAGCGGGTCTGGCGGTGCTGGCCCTGGGCGGCTACGTGTACTTCCTGCGCGAGCGGGCGAAGCGGATGCGGCGCCCGGTGCCGAAGGCGATGATCACGGCCGAGCCCGAGCACACCGAGGTCGGCCCGCCGATGTACGTGCCCGAGCAGCCCGACGGCGACGACGCGGACGAGGAGCCGCGCGAGTCGTACCTGTTCGAGAACGGCAGTCTGCACGACGAGCCGGCCGCGCCGCCGCGGCCGGACCCGAGGCGCCCGGACGGGCCCGCGGGGGTGCGCGGGCGCTCCTATGAGGCGCCGGCGAAGCTCGAACGCTGAACCTGACGCCCGCCGGTCGCGCCCTCGCGGCGCGCCCGGCGGGCTTTTCGGTGCGCTCCCGCGCCGGTCGGTCCGTGAGCGCCGGTGCGGCTAGACTTGCGCGGTTATGCCTGATGAGCCATCGCAGCACCGCCACATCCTGACCTTCAACTTCCGTCAGGGACGCAACAAGCCCCGCCACGACGAGTCGTTCGCGGCCCACTGGCCGCGCTACGGCCTGGAGTGGGCGCCAGGCGAGGGCCGGATCGACTTCGCGAAGACCTTCGGCCGCGAGGCGCCGGTGGTCCTGGAGATCGGCTCGGGCAACGGCGAGGCGGCCGCGGCGATGAGCGCGGCCGACCGGGGCCGCGACCTCCTCGCCGTCGAGGTCTACCCGCAGGGCATCGCCGACCTCATGGACCGCGCCGAGGAGCGCGGCGTGGAGAACCTGCGGATCTACCAGGGGGACGCGCTGCCGCTGCTGTGGGAGGCGATCGAGCCGGAGTCGCTGGACGAGATCCGGGTGTACTTCCCCGACCCGTGGCCGAAGAAGCGCCACCACAAGCGCCGCATCATCCAAACCGAGCACGTGAAGACGATGAGCGGACTGCTGCGCCCCGGCGGGGTGATCCACTGCGCCACGGACATCGCCGACTACGCCGAGCAGATGCTCGAAGTGTTGACGGCCGAACCGGCCCTGGAGAACACGGCCGAAGGCTACGCCGCCCGCCCCGATCACCGCCCGGTCACCAAATTCGAACGCCGAGGCGTCAAGGCCGGAAGGCAGATCTTCGACCTGGTCTTCCGCAAACGCTGACACTACCCCTCCATAAATGCGATGTATGATGTCTGCATACATCATCAACATTCGGAGGCGGTCATGTCCATTACACAGATCGATCTGAACGACGAAGCGCTCCAGAGGGCCATGGACCTGATGGGGACCAAGACCAAGAAGGAAACGGTCAATACGGCCCTCGTGGAATACGTGGAGCGCATGGAGCGGCTGAAGGCCGCGGAATGGCTGTACGAGCAAGGCCGCCAAGGGGTCTTCGATGCGGCCGCAGAGGCTCATGACGCCGCGAAGAAGGCGTGGAAAGACGCTATCCAGTGATCGACGGATACCTCCTCGACAGCTCCGCGCTCTGGCATCTCTTCAGGAACGCCAAGGCGCTCGAAGCCTGGCACGAGGGCATCGCCGCCGGGCTTTTCCGGGCTTGCGAAGCTACGCGAACCGAGATCTTGTATTCCGCGACGAGTTCGGCCCATCGCGACGAGATGATCGAACGGCTCGACCAGTTCTGCAAGCCCGCTCCAGTGCCGAAACATGCTTGGCGATGGGTGGAGACGACTCAGTACCGCTTGACGCAACAGGGATTGCACCGATCGGCCGACGTCGTGGACCTCCTCATCTGTGCGACCGCAGTGCATCACGGACTGACCGTGCTCCATGTCGACAACGACTTCCGCGCCGTCGCCTCGGTCGTACCAGAACTCCGTGAACGGGACGTCCGCCCCCTCTAGGTCGAGCCGACCTCCCGCGGGCAACCGGCTACGGACGGTAGTTCCGCTTGTCCTCGTAGACCGACAAGTCGATCGCGCCATCCGCGACCGCCTTACGCAGCCTGGCCAGTGCCGCAGCCCGCTGCTTCGGATCGGCAATCGTCGGGCCTCGCGACTCCCCGAGCAGGCGCTGGTGCCAGGCTTCGGCTGAGGCGTCGGTCAACGAGGCGACCTGGTCGATCACCACGCGGAGCCTCGCGGCGTCGTCGGCCGCTCGGCGCCAGCTCTCGGCGAACATCGGCTCCAGCTCGTCCGGTCCCCTGTCGGTGAGAACCGCGACCAGGTCGTGGAGAATCTCCCGCTGGCGGGTGTACCAGGCCTCGTCGGTGCGCGGGCGCATCACGTAGCGCCAGGCGATGCCCTTGAGCAGGGCGCATTGGATCCGGGCGGTCTCGGGGACCAGCAGGTTCGCCTCGTAGCGGCGCAGCGGTCCCTCGCCGTAGGACTCGCGCGTCGCGGTCGCGGCGGCGTTCACGAAGCGGCCCACCATGTTCGAGGTGAACTCCTTGAGCGCCACCTGGGCGCCGAAGGACCCGTCGTAGTCGTGCAGTCCTTCCATGACCGGGTCCTGGAGGAGGTCCTTGAGGGCCGCTTGGAGCGTCGCGGCCGAGTCGTCGGCGTAGCGGCCGCGCACCGCCTCGCAGACCGCCTCCTGCTCCTCGGCGTCGTCCATGAGCTTGGCGAGGTTGATATAGGAGCCGTGCAGGCCGTCCTCGACGTCGTGGACGGAGTACGCGACGTCGTCGGCCCAGTCCATGACCTGGGCCTCCAGGCATTTGACGCCTTCGGGAGCGCCGCCGCGGAGCCAGTCGAAGACCGGCCGGTCGTCCTCGTAGACGCCGAACTTGCGCACGCCCGGCGCCGACTGCCACGGGTACTTGCAGGTCGCGTCGAGGGAGGCGCGGGTGAGGTTGAGGCCCGCCGAGGCGCCGCGGACGTCGAGCACCTTCGCTTCGAGGCGGGTGAGCACGCGGAGGGTCTGGGCGTTGCCCTCGAAGCCGCCGCAGGGCCCGGCGACCTCGTGGAGGGCGTCCTCGCCGTTGTGGCCGAACGGCGGGTGGCCGAGGTCGTGGGCGAGGCCGGCGACGTCCACGACGTCGGGGTCGCATCCGAGGGCCTGGCCCAGTTCCCGCGAGATCTGGGCGACCTCCAGCGAGTGGGTCAGCCTGGTGCGCAGGAAGTCGTCGGTCCCGGCGGTGTGGACCTGGGTCTTGTCGGCCAGGCGCCGGAATCCGGCCGAGTGCAGGATGCGGGCGCGGTCGCGCTGGAACGGGGTGCGGACCGAGTCGGGCTCCGCGACCTGCCGCTCCTGGGGCGGCCAGCGCTCCTGAAGGGAATGCGAAACGGGATCGGTCACGCCATTGAGCCTAGCGCGGCCGATCCCGTTCCTCGCGGGTTAATCCTTCAGGTAGAGACGCAGGACGCCGGTCCCGTCGCCGTCGACGCTGCCGTGGGCCCAGGCGAAGGCCGAGAGCGCCTCGACGTCGCGGAAGTCGTCCGGGTAGGACTCGCCGGCGGCGGCCAGGTCGACCCAGAGCGCGATGGCGGTCTGGTCCGGTGCGGCGTCGGCGAAGTCGCTGAACCGCGAGTCCTGCGAGAGGGTCGAGGAGTCGACCCCCGGGCCGGAGTAGGAGATCTCCGAGCCGTCGACCTCGATGCCCTCGGGGAGGGCCTCGCCGCCGGTCAGCTCCTCGATGAGGTCCTCGAGCTCCTGGGCGCGGTCGTCGGCGAGGCGGGCGGAGAAGTAGAACGACTCCTCGTCGACCGACTCGGGGGCGAAGTCGCCCGCGATGCTGAGGCTCGACCCGGCCAGGAGGTCGGTGATCCGGCCGACCATCTCCTCGACGTCGCCGAAGCCGGAGCCGTACGGGTCGTCGTAGCCGCCCCAGGGCTCGTCCTCGGTGCCGTACAGCCAGTAGCGGTCCTCGAGTTCGCGGTAGCGGTCCTCCTCCTCGGTGGTGAGGGTCGCGGCGTAGTAGCCGGTCTGGAGGTCGAGGAACTCCTCGTACTCGGCGTCGGTGAGCGGCGAGCCGGGCTCGTAGCCGTAGTCGTCGCCGCTGGCGCCGGAGAGGTCGCCGAAGAGGCTGGTCCACTTCTCGGCGATGGCGCCGAGGTCCTCGGGCAGGTACGCGGCGGCGGCGAAGTCGCCGGCGGGCATGTCGCCCATGTTGGACATGAGGTCGGCCGAGCCGGTCCACGGGTCCTTCTCGTCGCCGAAGAGGCGGTAGGTGAGCTCGAAGCCCTCGTCGAAGGCGGAGAGCCCGGCGATGAGGTCGCCGGAGTAGAGCTCGCGCAGGAGGTCGGCCTCGGACTCGTCGCCGGTCAGCTCGGCGAGGTCGACGATGGCGTCCATGTCGACCCAGTAGACGATGAGCTGGTCGCCCTCGAGCCAGTCGCGGGCCTCCTCGTAGGCGGAGGAGGTCGACAGCGGCGAGGATCCCGCTTCGCTCTCGGCGGCGCTGAGGGCGCCCTTGGCGCCGGTCTCGCCGGCGACGATGAGGACGTGGTCGTCCTCGACGGTGTAGGCGAACTGGTCCTCGTCGGCCTCGGAGGCGGCGCGGAACTTCGCCATGCCGTCCTCGGCGGCGCCGGAGTCGGTGCTGGCGAGGCTGATCACGGCGTACTGCTCGCCGTCGTGCTCCCACATGGCCAGGCCGTGGCGCATGCCGAGCCAGGAGGTGAGGTCCTTCTCGGCGTCGATGCCCTCGAGGCCGGACTCCTCCAGCAGGTCGGCGATCATGTCGTCGGTGGACTCGTAGTCGAGGTCGTCGAACTTGCCCAGGTGCGAGAGGAGCTTCGGCGTCTGGTCGAAGGACGGGTCGAAGTTGATCTCGACGTACATGGTCGCCGAGGCCGGGAAGCTCTCGGCCGGGTCGGGCCCGGTGACGAACACGAACTTGAAGAGGACGATCGCCGCGGCGGCGGCGACGAGCGCGACCGACAGGATCGCGGCGATCGCGACCTTGCCGGTGTTGCGGCGCCCGGGCGGGGGCGGCGGGACGGGCACGTAGGCGCCGGGCGGCTGGTGCGGCGGCTGGCCGCCTCCGGCCTGGGCGAAGCCCTGATCGGGCGCGCCGGGGACCACGTACGGGTTCGGCTGCGGCGGACCGGGCTGATATCCGGCCGGATATCCGCCGGGGCCGGGCTGCGGCTGGTACGGCTGCTGCTGGTACTGCGGCGGCGGCCCAGCGGGCTGGCCGGAGTACTGCGGGAAACTGGCATCGCTGGACATGCTTCGAAACTACGGGGAATTCACAACGGCCGTATCCCGGGAAAGTGCCAATAGCGACGCGGCGTGCGCGTCCGAATGCGCTTGAACAGCGCATTGGCGACGAAACGCGCTGCTGAGAGCGCCGTCGGCGGGCTTCGGAGCGCTGGTCTCAGAACTCGTAGACGTCGCCGGGCCGGACGACTTCGACCGGGCCGGTGTAGGCGGCCCGGGCCTCGGCGAGGGTGCTTTCGCGCGAGCCCCACGGTTCGACCAGGTGGGTCAGGAGCAGGCGCGCGGCCCCGGACTTGGTGGCGTACTCCCCCGCCTCCTTGCCGGTGAGGTGCACATCCTTGGGGTTCTCGCGGCCTTCGAGGTAGGAGGCCTCGGCGAGGAGCAGGTCGCAGTGCGCGGCGAGCGATTCGAGGGCCTGGCAGGGGCCGGAGTCGGAGGTGTAGGCGAGGGAGGAGCCGGCGTGCTCGACGCGGACGCCGTAGGTCTCCACCGGGTGCGCGACCCGGTCGACGGTGATCGACAGCGGCCCGAGTTCGAAGTCGCCGGGCTGGAGCTCGCGGAAGTCGTAGACGTCGCACAGCGAGGAGGGGCACAGCTCGCCCTGGCCGCCGTAGGCGGCGGCGATCCGCTCGGCGACGCCGGCGGGGCCGTACAGCGGGACGGGGTGCTCGGGCTTCTCGGGCGCGTAGCGGCGCATCACGGCGTAGCCGCAGGCGTCGAAGAAGTGGTCGGCGTGCAGGTGGGTGACGATGACCGCGTCGATCAGGTGCGGGTCGACGTGCTTCTGGAGCTCGCCGAGCGAGCCGGTGCCGAAATCGATGAGCAGGCGGTAGCCGCCGGCCTCGACCAGGTAGGCCGAGCAGGGCGTGTCGGGGGCCGGAAAGGAGCCGGCGCAGCCGATGACCGTGAGTTTCATGGCAGATCACACCCTGCGAGTTTTCGGCTGGCAAGCGTCGCCGAGGAGTCCAGTACGGCCGCCGCCGCGTTCGGGAACAGGTTCCCCAGGAACCGGCGGGCGGTCCTGGTGAAGGCCTCCGGGTCGCCGGTCGCGAGGAAGCGGTGCTCGGCCGGTTCGGTGCGGGCGGCGAGGAGGTCGTGCTCGGTGAGCACGCGGTAGAGTTCGCGCGCGCATTCACTCGCGGAGTTCACCAGCGTCACGTCCTCTCCCATGACCAGGCCTATGAGTCCCGACAACAGCGGATAGTGGGTGCAGCCCAACACGACTGTGTCGACGTCGGACTGCTGTAGCGGCTCAAGGTACCCCTGGGCGAGACCCAGGAGCTGTCGGCCGGTTGTCACACCGCGTTCCACGAAATCCACGAACGCCGGGCAGGCGACGGCGGTCGCCTTGACGTCCGGGACGGCGTTGAACGCGTCCAGATACGCACCCGAGGAGATCGTGGAGACCGTCCCGATGACCCCGACCCTGCCGGTGCGCGTGGTCGCCACCGCGCGGCGGACGGCGGGCCGGATGACTTCGACGACCGGGATGTCGTAGCGGTCGCGGATGTCGGCCAGGCTCGCCGCCGAAGCGGAGTTGCAGGCGATCACGAGCGCCTTGACCTCCTGTTCGACCAGGTGGTCACAGACGTCGAGCGAGAGCTTGCGGACCTCGGCGATGGGCCGCGGACCGTACGGGACATGGGCGGTGTCGCCGACGTAGACGAGTCGCTCGGCGGGCAGCAGCTCGCTGACCGCCCGCGCGACTGTCAGGCCTCCGACACCGGAGTCGAAGATCCCGATGGGCGCGTCGTTCATGGGCTACGAGCGTACGTCCATTCGGCCCGCGAGCGCGCCTGCTCGCCACGGGAATGTCGTCAAAATGACAACGTGTCGATCGCCACAATCCCGGTGCGGGAAGGGCGTTCTTGTCGGTGGAGGGAGGGATTGTCGGGTCTGTACACCCACCCTGGGCGGGGGAAGGCCGCGCGGTCCGCGGCGGGCGGGTCAGGCGATCCGGATCATCACGAAGGCGGCGAGGAGGGTGATCGAGGAGGCGGTCATGAACATCCAGGGCATACCGCGGAAGCGCACGGTCGCGAAGGCCATCATCGCGAGCATCATGCCGATCACGCCGCAGGAGATGAAGGCGGGGGTGAACCAGCCGGGGCCGTCGCCGAGGATCTCGAACAGGCCCACGATCGAGGAGGCGACGCCGGCGAGGACGAGGACGAGTGCCCAGGCGGAGACGCCGAGGAGGCGGCGCAGGCGGACGGCGGGGGCCTCGTCGGCGGCGGTTTGGGCGGCGCCCGGCTGCGGAGGATCGAGTGGACTCGATTCCGCCTGCGGCGCTTCACTTTGGCGGGGCAGGCCCGTGGCCTGGCCGAGGGTGAAAGTGCTCTGCTGGCCGGTGCTCATGCGGCCAGGCTAGCAAGTCACTGAGAACCGCTCAGGAGCGCGCCCGACGGATTGTCGTACCTCCGCGTCACTCTTGCAATGGGGGGACCTGCGAACCGACACACCCGACCCCGGGGCGCGGCGGCCGACCTCCTCAACCCACGGCCAGACACGAATCGGCCGGGCCTGCGCTTCGCGCGGGCCCGGCCGATCGCTCTCGCTTTCTTGTCGCCTACGCCCAGACCTGGCCGTCCAAGGCGTTCGCCGCCTCGTCCAGACCGTCCGAGTACGCGCCCGTCGACAGGTACTTCCAGCCGCCGTCGGCCACCAGCAGCGCGATGTCCGCACTGCGTCCGGCCCTCGCGGCCTCCCTCGCCAGCGCGAGCCCCGCGTGGAGCACCGCGCCCGTCGACAGGCCCACGAACAGGCCTTCCGCGTCGAGCACCTCGCGCGTGCGCCGCAGCGCGTCCTCGGTCCCGACGCTCAGGCGCCGGTCCAGGACCTTCTCGTCGTACAGCTCGGGCACGAACCCCTCGTCGAGGTTCCGCAGCCCGTACACCAGCTCGCCGTACCGCGGCTCGGCCGCGACGATCTGCACGCCCGGCGCGTATTCGCGCAGGTAACGGCCCACGCCCATGAGCGTGGCCGTCGTTCCGAGCCCGGCCACGAAGTGCGTGATCTCCGGCAGGTCCCGCAGCAGCTCCGGCCCGGTCCCCTCGTAGTGCGCCGCCGCGTTCGCGGGATTGGCGTACTGGTTGAGCATCACCCAGTCGGGCCGCTCGGCGGCCATCTCGCGCGCCTTCGCGACCGCCGCGTTCGACCCGCCCGCGGCCGGAGACGACACGATCTCCGCGCCGAAGGCCGTCAGCAGTTGGCGGCGCTCCTCCGAGGTGTTCTCGGGCATGACCGCGACGAGCTTGTACCCCTTGCGCCGCGCCAGCATCGCCACGGCGATGCCGGTGTTCCCCGAGGTCGGCTCCAGGATGGTCGCGCCGGGCGTCAGGAGGCCGTCGGCCTCGGCGGCCTCGATCATCTTGGCGGCCACGCGGTCCTTGACCGAGCCGGTGGGGTTGGCCCCCTCCAGCTTGGCCCACAGCCGGACCTCGGGCGAGGGCGACAACCGCGGCAGCCCGACCAGCGGCGTCTCGCCGACGGTGGCGGTGATGTCCTCGAAGCGTGCCACGGCTCCCCGGTCCTCCCGCTACATGCCGCCCGCGACGGCGGGCAGGATCGTGATCGAGTCGCCGTCGGAGAGCTTCGCCTCGAGGCCGCCGATGAAGCGGACGTCCTCGTCGTTGATGTAGACGTTCACGAAGCGGTGCAGGGCGCCCTCTTCGGTCACGATGCGTGCCTTGATGCCGGAGTGCTGCGCGTCGAGGCTGTCGAACAGCGCGGCGAGGTTCTCCCCCTCGCCGGTGACGAGCTTCTGGCCGCCGGTGTGGGTGCGCAGGATGGTGGGGACGCGGACTTCGATGGACATGCTGGATTTCCCTTTGTTCGATGAGGCCCGGGGGCGCTCGATGTGTCTGGTTCGCGGCCGAGAGGCCGCATGACGCGAGCCGGGGCCGCGGGCCCCGGCGCAAACTCAGGAACAGTCGTAGACCGTCGAGTCGGGAGTGTGGGCGAACTTGTAGCTCTGCACCGCTTCGGGCGCGCCGTGGACCTCGATGGGCTCCTCGGCGACCTCGCCGCCGCTGATGCGGAAGGACCGGACCTCGGCGATCGCGGGGTCCTGAGTCGTCACGAGCACGTAGTGCGCGCCGGGCAGGCCCAGCTCGGAGGCGATCGCGATGTCGGAGCGCGAGGGGTGGGCCTCGGTGTGGGTGTGGGAGTGGTAGGCCACGACGACTTCCTCGTCGTTGTCCCACATCTGGTCGTAGACCTGCTTCCACTCTTCGGCGTCGAACTCGTAGAAGGTGGTGGAGCGGGCAGCGTTGATCATCGGGACGTGCCTCTTCGGCTCTCCCGTGCCCTCGGGGCCGGCGATGAGGCCGCACGCCTCGTCGGGGTGGTCGGCCCGGGCGTGCGCGACCATCGCTTCGACCAGCTCATGAGCGATCCGCAACACGCAAGCAAGCGTACACGCGGTCGCCCCAGGTCTGAAGCCCTCGCTCAGAGCGTGAGACGTGCCTCCCGACCTGCGGCGCGGGGGGTGATCGGCGCCGCTGTTCGCGGCCTCGCCGAAGGCGGGTGCGGCCCCGCCGACCTGCGGTGGAGGGGCGCGCCGAGGGAGGCGAGCGGCGCTCGCGCACGCGGCCCGCGACCGGTCGGGGTGCATTACGCTCACCCCTATGTCCGTCACGCTCCCGCGCACGCCCCTGTACACCGACCACTACGAGTACACGATGCTCGAAGCGGCACTCCGCGACGGCACCGCGGAACTGCCGTGCGTGTTCGAGGTGTTCGGGCGCCGCCTGCCCACCGGCCGCCGCTACGGCGTGGTCGCCGGCATCGGCCGTCTCTCGGAGGCCATCGAGCGCTTCCGCTTCGAGCCCTCCGACCTCGAGGACCTCACCTCCCGCGGCGTCGTGAAGGAGTCGACGGCCGAATGGCTGTCGGACTACCGCTTCGCCGGTGACATCGACGTCTACCCCGAGGGCGAGCTGTACTTTCCCGGTTCGCCGATCATCACCGTGACCGGCACGTTCGCCGAGTGCGTGCTGCTGGAGACGCTGACGCTGTCGATCCTCAACCACGACAGCGCGATCGCCGGCGCCGCCGCGCGCATGGTCACGGCCGCGCGGGGGCGCCCGATCCTGGAGATGGGCTCGCGCCGCACCCACGAGGCGGCGGCGATCGCGGCCTCGCGGGCGGCGTACCTGGCGGGCTTCGCGGCGACCTCGAACCTGGAGGCCGGGCGCCGCTACGGGGTGCCGACCTCGGGCACGAGCGCGCACGCGTTCACCCTGCTGCACACCTCGGAGATCGCCGCGTTCAAGGCGCAGGTCGACGCGTTCGGGACCGACACGACGCTGCTCGTGGACACCTACGACATCACGCAGGGCATCCGCAACGCGATCGAGGCGGCCGGGCCGCGGCTGAACGCGATCCGGATCGACTCGGGCGACCTGGACGTCATGGCCACCGGCGCAAGGGAACTGCTCGACGAGTTGGGCGCCCTGGACACGAAGATCGTGGTCTCGGGCGACCTGGACGAGTACTCGATCGCGGCGCTGGCGGCGGCCCCTGTGGACATCTACGGGGCGGGCACGGCGGTCGTGGTCGGCTCGGGCGCGCCGACGGCGCAGCTGGTGTACAAACTGGTCGAAGTCGAGGGCCGCGCGGTCGCGAAGCGCTCGGAGCACAAGGGCACCAATGGAGGCCGCAAGATCGCGGTGCGCCGGCACAAGCCGACGGGCACGGCGGTGGAGGAGGTCGTGGTGTCCCAAGGGGAACCGGAGTCGCTGCCGGGCGACAAGCTGCTCCAGGTGCCGCTGTTCCGCGGCGGCGAGCTGGTGGCGCAGCCGAGCCTGGAGGCGTCGCGGGAGCTGCTGCGCCAGCGGCTCATCTCGATCCCTTGGGAGGGTTTGAAACTCTCTCCCGGCGACCCGGCGATCCCGGTCGTCCAGGTCCAGGGCGGCGAGTAGTCCCGTTCGGGCGCAGCGGCTCTGACGAGCGCCCGAACGCTCGATCCGACGGTCCTGTTCAGGCGCATCGGTTCCGCGCCGGGCCGGCGGTGCGATCGATTCGGGGGCCGGGGATCTGTCACACGCGGGTCGGCGCTTCCGGGATACGATGCGGTTGCCCCCGTCCGCGTCCCCGACGTTCCCGCGATCCTCCCCGAAAGGAACCGCCCCAATGGTCTTCAGCAAGCTCAAAGCCTTTCTCGGCAGTGGCATCCAGATCGACACGCTGCTGCACGAGAAGCACATCGTCCCCGGCGGGGTCCTCAAGGGCGAGGTCCGCATCTCCGGCGCCGAAGTGGACGCTGCCGTGGAGAGCGTCACCCTCGAGTTCACCGCCCTGGTCGAGGACGACAGCAAGGGCGAGGACGCGGCCGGCTCGGTGCACGACTATTACCGCGCCGAGGTCTCGGGCAAGTTCGACCTCACCAAGGGCACGGCCCACTCGATCCCCTTCGAGGTGCAGGTGCCCTGGGAGACCCCGTTCAACTTCGCCGAGGGGCGCCCGCTGGTCGGCGGCATGAAGCTCGGGGTCGCGACCCGCTTGGCGCTGGACAAGGCCCTGGACAAGGGCGACCTGGACTGGCTGACCGTGGAGGCCCTGCCGGTGCACAAGGCGGTCTGGGAGGCGGTGGAGTCCCTGGGCTTCGCGTTCCAGGAGACGGACCTCGAGCTGGGGACCATCCAGGGCGCGACGGTGCCGTTCTACCAGGAGGTCGAGTTCTGGGCGACCGAAGGCGAGTTCGCCGGCCGCATCAAGGAGCTCGAAGTGGTCTTCGTCGTGGGCGAGGCGAACACCGACGTGGTGTTCCAGGCCGACAACACGGCCGAGCTGCTGGCCCCGGACCTGAACTCGACGATCCGGTTCTCGGTGCCCACGAACGGCGGCGACGTGGCCGAGACCGTGAAGGCGCAGCTGACGCAGCTCGCCGCGCAGAAGGGCGTCTGACGCCCCGCGAAACCTCAGCCGCGTAAGGCCTCAGGCCTTACGCGCGCAGCCTTACTTATAAGGGCGGCCCGGTGGGTGAGCACCGGGCCGCCCTCTTTTGCCTGCCCAGCGGTGCCGCATCGCAAACAACCTCGCGGGCTACGGCGTCCTACGAGAAATCCTGAGGAGCGGACTTGCCAAGGATCTACGTATACGTATAGTCTATACGTATAGCAAGGGGGACCCCTGGAAGGAGGTTAGGATGCCGCTATGCCCAATAAGACGATCTACGTCTCCGACAAGGACCTCGCCCTCTACAACCGGGCGCAGGAGCTCGCGGGCGGCAATCTGTCCAGGGCCATCTCGACCGCGCTCAAGCGCTACGTCGACGCCGAGGAGGGCCGGCTCGAAGGCTTCGAGGAGATCACCGTCCGCGTGGGCCCGGGCACCGGACGCAAACGCCAGCGCCAGCGCTTCACCGGCGTCAAGCTCGGCGAATGGATCCGCTCGGACAGCAAGACCGCCGAGATCTACCGGGTCTACCGCGCCAGGTCGGGCAAGTTCGTGGTCCACACCGAGAAGACGCCGGACTACGTGCACGTGACCGGCGAGACCGGCTGGAAGAAAGTCCTCGGCTTCGGCGAGCAGTTCTACGGCTCGACGACAGGGGAGGCCTCGCTCGAAGTGGTCGACACCCTCGACGAGCTCAAGGCGAAGATCCCGGCCGAGCTGTACTCGATGGTCGCCGCCAGCGCCGAGGCGCCGCCGGTCCAGGACCTCGACGTCTAGCCGGACCCGCAGACCCGCAAGCACAACGCAGATCGGACCCGGCACCGTGCCGGTGCACGATTGTGCCCGCTGAACGACGGTGCCTGTTGAACGACGTGCCATAGAACGGCACCCGGCCGGCCCAACGGCAATGCTGACGCAACGGCGGTGCTGACCCGACGGCGGCACTGGTAGAACGGCACCGCCGCACCACCTCCCACCTCTGACCTCCGACGGGCGGAGCCCTGCCCGCCGACTGTCCACAATGCTCAATTGAAGCGAGGAATCATGAACACCGCCAAGTCCCTGGCCATCGAGGCCCGGAGCCTCACCAAGTCGTACGGCGACAACGACGTCCTCGGCGGCATCGACATCGCCGTCCCCGAAGGCAGCGTCTTCTCCCTGCTCGGCCCGAACGGCGCAGGCAAGACCACCACCGTGAACATCCTGACGACGCTGGTCCCCGCCGACGGCGGCGAGGTCTTCGTGAAGGGCCGCAGCGTGACCCGCGACGCCGACGAGGTGCGCAAGCGCATCGGCGTCACCGGTCAGTTCGCGGCCGTGGACGGACTCCTCACCGGCCGCGAGAACCTCCACCTCATGGGCAGCCTGCACCACCTCGGCAAGGCCGAGACCCGCCGCCGGACCGAGGAGCTGCTGGAGCGCTTCGACCTGGGCGAGGCCGCGAGGCGACCGCCCGCGACCTACTCCGGCGGCATGAAGCGCCGCCTCGACATCGCCATGTGCCTCATGGGGGACCCGCAGGTGATCTTCCTGGACGAGCCGACCACCGGCCTCGACCCGAGCGGCCGCCGCACGGTCTGGTCGATCATCCGCGAACTCGTCAGAGGCGGGACCACGGTCTTCTTGACGACGCAGTATCTGGAGGAGGCGGACGAACTCGCCGACCGCATCGCGGTCCTCGACGGCGGAAAGATCGTCGCCGAGGGCACGCCCGAGCAGTTGAAGCGACTAGTCCCCGGCGGCCACATCAGCCTGCGGCTGCATCGGGCAGACCAGGTCGCGCTGGCCGCGCAGGCGTTGAGCGCCAGCGCGTTCGACGCCGACCAGCTCACGGTGCAGGTCGCCTCGGACGGGTCGGTCCGCGCGCTGCGCGCGCTGCTCGACGCCCTCGACCGCGAGCAGATCGAAGTGGACGAGTTGACCGTCCACACCCCCGACCTGGACGACGTCTTCCTGTCCCTCACCGGCCGGGTCGAGTCCGCGGCATGAACCGCTGACCGCGCAGCGGGCGTCCGCCGCCCGCGAGAGTCGGGGAGAGGCCGAAAGCGGATCGCGGATCGCGGATCGCGGATCGCGGATCGCGGATCGCGCCGAAACCTACCCCACTCCCGCCCCACGATCGAACCACTTCGCAAGCCCAGAAGGAGAACTCGAATGAGCACCCTCGCCTACACCCTGTCCGACACCTCGACCATGCTGCGCCGCCAGCTCAAGCACATGATCCGGTACCCGTCGCTGACGGCCATCATCATCGGGATGCCGGTGGTCTTCCTGCTCCTGTTCGTCTACGTCTTCGGCGGCACCCTCGGCAACGGCCTCGGCGGCGACGCCGTCGCCGGGACCGCGGCCGGAGGCCGAGAAGCGTACATCGCGTACGTGACGCCCGGCATCCTCGTCACCACCATCGCGGCGGCGGTGCAGGGCACCGCGATCGGGGTCGCCATGGACATGACCGAAGGCATCGTCGACCGCTTCCGCACCATGTCGATCGCCCGGGTCTCGGTCCTCACCGGACACGTGCTCGGCTCGCTCATCCAGGCGCTGCTCGGCGTCACCGTGGTCCTCGCGGTCGCGGTGCTGGTCGGCTTCCGCCCGGAGGCGAGCGCGCTGGGCTGGCTGGGCCTGTTCGGCACGATCGCGCTGATCGCCTTCGGCCTCATCTGGCTGACGGTGGGGATGGGCATGGCCGCCAAGAGCGTCGAGACCGCGTCGAACACGCCGATGCCGCTGCTGCTCCTGCCGTTCCTCGGTTCGGGCTTCGTGCCGACGGAGTCGATGCCGACCTGGTTGCGGTACTTCGCGGACTACCAGCCGTTCACGCCGTTCATCGAGGTCACGCGGAGCCTCCTGGCCGGAGAGGCGGTCGGAGGCGAGGACCTGGCGCTCACGGTCGGCTGGTCGCTCGCGCTGGCCCTGATCGGCTACGCGGTCGCGAAGCGGAAGTTCAACAAGCGCTGAGACCTTTCCGGGAAACCGCCGGAGGGCGGGCCGCTATGTGGCCCGCCCTCCGGCACGCCAAGCGGTGCTCAGCGCAGGGTCGTCATCGGGGTTCGACCGGGTCGGCGCCGTGCGACCCTAGAGGCATGTGTCGCAGTATTCGAACCTTGTTCAATCTCGAACCGGCCGCCACCGACGAAGAGGTCACGGCGGCGGCGCTCCAGTACGTCCGCAAGCTCAGCGGGTCGACCCAGCCGTCGAAGGCCAACCAGGAGGCCTTCGACCAGGCGGTCGCCGCGATCGCCGCGGCCACCCAGGAGCTGCTGGACTCCCTGGTGACCTCGGCGCCGCCGCGGGACCGCGAGGTGGAGGCGGCCAAGGCGAAGGCCCGCGCGGCCGAACGCTTCGGCACCGGATGACCCGAGCGCACGACCGGTCACCGGACCGCCGCTAGCGACTCGGGATGCCGCTCAACCAACCGCTTCGAACAGCAGGTTCGCGGCCACGGTCGTGCCGTCGGTGCGGACCTCCCCCTCCACCGCTTCCGCCCGCGCTGCGGTCTCCGGAGCGAGCGCCCGCTCCAGCGCGGCCGACATCGACTCGACCGTGAAGCTCGGGCCCTCGTGCGCCGCACCGATGCCGAGGTCGGCCACCCTGCCCGCCCAGTAGGGCTGGTCGACGATCTGCGGGACCACCACCTGCGGCGTTCCCGAACGCGTGGCGGTGAAGGTCGTGCCCGCGCCGCCGTGGTGCACCACCGCGGCCATGCGCGGGAACAGCGCCTGCTGGTTGACCTCCCCCACGACGAACCGGTCCTCAGCGCCGTCGCTCGACGCGTCCTCGAACGCGAGGTCCGCCCAGCCGCTGCCGAGCACGACCCGGCGCCCGTGCGCGCGGGCCGCCTCCGCCGCGATTTGAGCGGCGTCGCGCGAGGCCTGCATGGGCATGCTGCCGAAGCTCACGTACACGGGCGGGGCGCCGGCTTCCAGGAACGCCTCCAGGTCCGCTGGGAGCGGGCGCTCGTCGGGCAGGATCCACGCCCCGGTCTGCTCTACTTCGAAGTCGGTCGGCGGCCACGGGCTGAGCACCGGGTCCGCGGCGAGCCAGGGCCGGCGGGTGTAGACGTGGCCGCGAACGTCGTCCACCGGCTCCAGTCCGATCGATGAGCGGAGGTCGTTGTACGCCTTGCCGAACAGGGCGTTCATGTCCTCGATGTTGCGGTCCCACAGTTCCCGGTTGTCGGTGATCTCGGGAGGGTGCGGGCGGCCGGGCCGCTCGTACGGCGGGTGGTGGTGCGAGGGCAGGACGGTCGGCGCGAAGGCCGCGAGGGCGTATCGGGCGCCCGCCTTCTCGGCCGCGGCCCGGGCGGCGGCGCAGGCCGGGAACAGCCCGGTCGCCACCACCGCGTCGCTGTCCCGGGCGGCCTCGATGATCCTCTCGTAGTGCGCGGACATGATCCCGGCGGCGCGTTCGGGCAGGCTCTGCGGCGCCATCTTCGTCGCGCCGGTCACGATGGGGCGCACCGCTTCCCCGCCCGGCACGAACGGCACGCCGACGCCGGCGAGCAGGTCCGCGAACTCTCGGTCCGGGGGCGCGCAGACCCGCACCTGCGCGCCCTTCTCCCGCAACCGCAGCGCGAGTCCCGCCAGCGGCTGCACATCCCCACGCGACCCGAAGGTCGACAGCAATACACGCATTTCCCGGCTCCCGTTTCCGATTGCAATTGCTTGGACGGGCAATTGTGCAGCAGCTGGTTTCCGCAGGTAGGAGCCCGGTGTGCCCTATGTCGAACTCGGTGCTGTATAAACTGAAGTGGGAAGAGGAATCGCCTCCCTTTCTCATTGCCGAAGCGGACTCGGCGGCCACCGGGCATGAAAACGCCGCAAAGCCTCTCGGCGACATTCGTCCAAGACCGTCACCCGCTCGCCGGTGCATCATTCGCCCATGAGCGAGAACCACATCGAACGCTTGCAGGGGATGCACGTGGTCCGCAGCGGCCCACCGCACGCGCCGCCCCTGCTGCTCATCCACGGGTCGGGGGCCTCGGGCGACACCTGGAACCCGATGGTCCCGGCCCTCGCCGCCCGGCATCACGTCATCCGCGTCGACCTCCCCGGCTGCGGCCACTCCCCGCCCGCGCCTTCGTACGAGGTACCGGCGCAGGCGGGCCGGGTGGCGGCGATGCTCGACGGCCTCGGCCTTCGCGATGTCACCGCTGCCGGCCACTCCAGCGGCGGCTACGTCGCCACCGCGCTCGCCGAACGCCGCCCCGACCTGGTGCGCTCGCTCGCGCTGATCAGCACCGGCCCGAGCCTCGACGCGCTCCTTCCGCAGCCGCCCATCCTCAAGCTCCTGCTGGGCCCGCCGCTCGGCGCGCTGGTGTGGCCGGTGCGCTCGGACGCGATGATCCGCAAGGGAATCCGCGCCACAACCGCCCGCCCGGTGGACCTTTCTGACGAGCTGGTCGCCGGGGTCAAGGCCATCTCCTACCGCTCGTTCCGGGAGATAGCGCGCCGGAACACCGAGTACCTCGACGAGCGGAGCCTGCCCGCACGACTCACCGCCCTCGACGTCCCGGTCCTGGTGGTCTTCGGCGCAGCCGACCCCCGCTGGGAGCCGTCCTCGGCGCGCCGATACGACGCGGTGCCGAACGCGCAGGTCGAAATGCTGCCCGGCATCGGGCACCTGCCTCTCCTCGAAGACCCCGAGGCGACGAGCGGGCTCCTGCTGCGCTTCGCGGACGCGTACCGCTGACGGCCCGCCGGTGATCCCCGAGCACTACGCTTGTCAGATGGCAGCCTGGACACCGTTCGACTGGGCGCGGGTGGACATCGCCGTCCCGCCCCGCTCGGGCAGGCTGCCGGGCGTCGGCATGGCCGGGTTCCGCCACCACACGCCCGCGCTCATGGACCTGGACATGGTCGCGCACCCCTCCGTCACCCTGCTCTTCGATCTGGGCGAGAGCGAGGCCATCGTCTACGACGCCCAGGGGCGGCGCGAACGGGGCAGCGTCGTCATCGGGCTCGCCCCCGGCGATCTTCGGGCGTCCGCGCGCGGGCCCGGCGAGTGCCTCCAGATCCGGCTGGGACCGATCGCGGCGGCCGCAGTGCTCGACGCGGCGAGCGAACTCGGCGGGAACCTGGTGTCCCTCATAGATTTCTGGGGTGCTGATGCCGCGCGAATCGAGGAAAGGCTGCGCGACACCCGGTCGTGGGACGAGCGGTTCGCGATCGCGGCCGAAGTCCTCAAAGGACGAATTGTCGAGCGTCCGCCGGTCGACGCGGAAGTCGCCCACATCTGGCAGCGGACGCTCGCCGGCCGGGGGCGGGTCCGGGTCGAGGACCTCGCGGACGAGGTCGGTTGGAGCCGCAAGCGCCTGTGGTCGCGCTTCCGGGCGCAGCTCGGCATCTCGCCCAAGCGCGCCGCCCGACTGGTGCGGTTCGACCATGCCGCCCACCGCCTCGCGGCGGGCCAAGCCGCCGCCCGCGTCGCCGCCGAGAGCGGCTACGCCGACCAGTCGCACCTCCATCGCGAGGCCAAGGCGTTCACGGGACTGACGCCGACGGCCGTGGCCGCCGCACCGTGGCTCGCGATCGACGACGTGGCATGGCCGATCCCACCGGTGCCCTGAGCAGCAAAGTCCTTGTGCAGGAATACCAGCACCCTCGCTCATCGAGGCGGGTTCAGAGCGATCGCGGCCTCGGGATTCGGGCGCAGTCGGGGTCCTTTGACGTCCAGTTCGGGTACGCCCGGAGGAGTTGCTCGGTCTTGTGCTTGAAGTACGGCCAGGCCTCCGGCCGCAGGTCGGTCGCGGCGGCCGCCCAGCGCAGGAATGGAAGGTAGAGCCGCCGCACCGCCTCCACGATCGGGTCGCTCGGCTCGTACTTCGCGGGCAGGTACCGCTCCAGGAACACGTACGCGCGGGTCGGGCTGATCCGCGGGCCGTTGATCCCGTGGAACCAGCACAGCTCCCGGATCGCCTCGAAGTGCGCCTCCTCGAGCGGCATCTCCCCCAGGATGTGGTTGACGAACCCGGAGGCGAACATCGAGAGCTCGTCCTCCGAGGGCATCCGGATCTCCTCGGGCTCGGCCTGCGGCAGCAGGCGCATCCGCGCCTTCCACAGCTCGCGCAGCATGAGGAACCGGGGCGCGAGCCGGGTCGGGTCGCCTTCGACGCAGAAGAGGTCCCAGTCCTCGAGCGAGCGCCTGGTGCCGGGGTTGAGTTCGGCCGGGTCGGCCTGCTCGGGGACGAAGAGCCGGTCGGGGAACTTCGCGTTCCGGACCCGGTGGAGTTCGAGCAGCCGCTCGATGTCGTCGGTCGCGTCGCAGTCCACGACCATGTCGAAGTGGTACTCGGAGAAGTCGACGGTGTAGGACAGCGCGTGGTTCCCGCTGGGGGCGTTGAACGAGCAGAAGTAGGTGAGCTGGTCGCCGTAGTGGTCCCCGGCCTTCCAGCACTCGCCGACGGTCACCTCCTCGCCGTACCAGGTGGGCGGGGCGACGCCGAGCTTGTCAAGGCGCTCAACGGCTTTCACGGCGGCACGGCGGCCGCCGGGGGCTTCGGCGAGTCCGGTCATGGCCGCGAGCATCGCGGCTGAGAAGGCGTCGGCCTTCTGGAGGTAGTACTGGATGAACACCATTTCGAGTTCCGGGAGCGAGACGCCCTGGACCTCGGGGATGGTGGCGCGGGTCCACATGTTGCCGAGGAAGCCGGAGCAGGAGGTCTCCACGGCGAGACGGTGCTCCGGGTCGGGCTTCTCGTCGTCGGGGTAGTCGCCGAGGATCGTGAACCATTCCTCGCGGTGCTCCTCAATGGTGGCCATGCCATCGCCTCGCTTCGGCCGCGGCCGGAGGCCGCGCCCTGTAGGGAAACCAGGGCGCTGAGTATCGCAGTCGGGACGCTCGGTGGTCAACCGTCAGTGGGGAACGGGAGACGCCGCGTCAGTGGTGGATCAGGCCGCCTACCGGAAGAGTCCAGTGGCCTTCGCCCGTCGCCGGTGTGCATCTGGCGAGCAGCACCCGCTCGTCCTCGACGCACACGGCATAAGCCGCCAGTCGGAAACCCATACCCGCGCACCTTCGACTTCGCCGCCGCCGACCGGCCTTGATCGGTCAGGACTGCAACTGGGTCATGATGAACTCGACGAAGGCCTTGTAGTCGTCGGCGCGGAGGTACTGCTGGCCGCCGATGATCCACACGACCTCGCCCTCGTGCTCCCAGCCGGGCCGGATGAGCAGGACCAGGTCGGTGCCGTCGCCGGCCGCGACCGGCATGACGCCCTTGGGGTCGAGCCCGAGCGTCTCCATCACGCCTTCTTCGGTGTAGATGTCGAGCAGCTCTTTGGCGACCGGCCAGCGGCCGCCGCCGCGCAGCTCCGGCGCGCCGAACAGGTCCAGGTCGTAGTAGACGCCTTCCCATCCGTTGGCGTGCAGGAGGAAATCGCGGAAGTCCGAGGGGAACGGCTCGCCGATCTCCCTTTCGAGCGCTTCGAGTTCCTCGGGAGCGAGCTTGAGCCGCGGGATGGTCTGCTCGTCGCTGTCCTCGGGGTCCCGCTGGTGCAGCTCACGCTTGGCGGTGATGGTGAGGCCCAGCACCACAGGCCAGGAATTTCGCTCAGGCACGTCGCGCTCCTCGATTGCGCACTTGATGGGAGTCATTGGGCGGCTTGGAATTTCCTTTAGCTTTCATCTATTGCCGCCGTAGTGTACCAGTCATCGTGCATCTTGAACTCGCTCGGTTTGAATCCGACGGGATAGGTCGGGTTCTGACCGGCGATACTCGAATTGAGCCGTCTAGTGTGGTCGCTCCATTCCATTGGAACGCCCTTCGTGTCCTTGTTCATCCAGCCCGTGTCCGGAAGGTGCGCAACGATTCCCTTGTAATCCGGGGAGTGCTGGTCGTTCTTGGCCCGGTCGCGTTCCTTCTTGGCCTCGTTACGGGCCTGCCTTTCGAGCTCGGTGTTCGCCGTCGTGGAGACGCGGCCGGTGGGCGAGATGAAGCCCTCTTTGATGGCCCGGTTGCCCGCCGCGACGTATTCCTCCGCTTGGTCCCGCTCGGCCTTGGTGAAACCGGCTTTGGGAGGTTTGATGGTCACCGGGCCGTCGCCCTTGTAATTCGTCATCGGGAGCCCTTGTCCCGCGGGTCGGGTCCCGATGCGGGGGAGCGCATTGCGTGGCATGGGGGTCCTTCGGGTCAGAGGGCGATCGCGGCGCGGATCGCGGTGTTGGCCGCCACGTCCTGGGCGATGATGGCCGCGTACTGGGCGGTGAGGGCGGTGGTGAAGGCGACGGCGCCCGCCTGGTAGGCGGCGAGGACCGCCGGGGCGCCCGGTCCCGCCGAGGAGACCTGCGACCACTGGCTCGGTCCCAGGACCACGAACGGCGTCGGAAGCACCTTGTAGCCCATGCCCTCCGCGGACTGCTTCGTGATCTTGAGGGTCTGGACGTTGATCATCATGGAGGCGCCGAGGGCTTGCAAGGTGGCCGCGGCGGTGAGGAGCACCGCGTCGACCTGGGCGGTGAAGGCGCCGACTTGGGTCGCCCATCCCAGCAGGCCGTTGTAGTCGTCGCCCTGCCAGCCCGCGCCGAGGTCGGCGACCTGCTCGCCGTACTTGGCGGCCAGGCCCGTCACCGAACCGGCCGACTGGATCAGGGTCGCGCCGTAGGTCATGAACTTCGAGGGGTCGGCGTCGAGCGCCTGTTGGAAGGTGGGCACGGCGCTAGGTCCCCTTCAGCGAAGTGGCGATCCGGTCGAACTCGGAGGCCATCTGGTCGTCGGCCTCGTCCCAGTCCTTGGCGGCGTCTTCGAGACCGGTGGCGGTGTCCTCGAGGTGCTCGCCGAGTTCCTTCATGTCCGCTTTGAGGTCCTCCGCGAGGGCCTCGCAGGCTTCGCCGGTCATGAATCCCTGGTTCGCGCTGTTGGCGGACTGCGCTTCGCGCTCCGGGGACTCGGGGATCCGACTCGCCTCCGAGGCGAAGGACCGCATCTTCCCTGCGCCGCTTCGCAGTCGCTGACTTTCAACCTGAACTCGAAACCCCATGGCCCTCATCTCCTGCCGGTGGACAGTCTCGCCCAGGATAGCCAGACGTGACAACGGCTCGTACTTTCCAGTACGTGAGTCGCCACGCGGAATCCCATGGGTTCCGCACGAAATGACTGCGGGCATTTCCGCAGCCCAGGACCGCCATGAGGCGGGTCGATCGACCGGCTCGCTTCCCTGCCGGCCCTCCGGTACCGGTCACCGCCGCTGTTTAAAACAGAGGCGCGTCGCCGAGGGCCCTGGGTACGCTCACCGCCTGAACCGCCGCGGGACCCGCGGCCCACCTTCCCAACAAGGAGAAGCCTTTGCCGAATCGAACAGTGCAGTTCAATCCCGGCGGCTGCGAGCCGGACCTCGACGTCGACTGGCACGCGGGCTGGCCCTCGCCGAAGCACGACCCGGCGCCCGAGATCCAGTCGCACGCGGCGGACGAGCACACGATCGTCATGCGCCAGAACATGTCCGTGAACTTCGAGGCACCGTTCATGTTCCTGCTGTTCGGGAACGAATCGGCGCTGCTGATCGACACCGGGGCGACGAGCGATCCCGAGTACTTCCCGCTTCGCGCGGTCGTGGACGGGCACATCAGCGACTGGCTCGCGCGCAACCCGCGCGAGGACTACCGGCTCATCGTGGCCCACACGCACGGGCACGGCGACCACAAGGCCGCCGATGCGCAGTTCACCGACCGTCCGAACACGACAGTCATCGGTCCGGGACTCGACGCGGTGACGGGGTTCTACGGCTTCGACGACTGGCCGCAGACGCCCCGCGAACTCGACCTGGGCGGCCGGAAGCTGAACGTCATCCCCGGTCCGGGGCACCACGGCAGCGCGACGGTCTTCTACGACAGTTGGACGCGGCTCCTGCTCACCGGCGACACCTTCTATCCGGGCCGACTCTATGTGCAGGACTGGGACGCCTACGTGGCCACTGTGGACCGACTCGTGGCCTGGTGCGAGGAGCACCCGGTCTCGCGCCTCGTCGGGTGCCACGTCGAGATGTCGACCCGGCCGGGCGCAGACTACCCGCGCGGCTGGACGTACCAGCCCGACGAGGCCGCGCTGCCGATGACGGTGACGCAGCTCGGGAACCTGCAAGGGGCCCTTCGCGAGATAGGCGGCGCCCCGGGCGAGCACCGGTACGACGACTTCCACGTCTGGTACGAGGTGGATTAGCTCCGCAATCGGGGATTTCTGTCGGGCCCCTCGTTTACGATCGCGGCATGGCTGTTCACTTCAAGATCTGCATCGACTGCACCGATCCCCACCGGCTCGCGGCCTTCTGGGCCGAGGCGATGGGCTACGCCGTCGAGGACCACTCGCCGCTCATCGAGGTGCTGCTCCAGCAGGGCGTGGTCGGTGAGGACGCGGTGGTCGAAGTCGACGGGCACAAGGCCTGGAAGACCGCAGCGGCGGTCCGCGACCCGGACGCTCCGGTCAACCCGCAGAACGGTGTGGGCCAGGGGATGCGGCTGCTGTTCCAGGTCGTGCCGGAGAAGAAGACCGTGAAGAACCGGCTGCACCTCGACCTCCACTACGGGCCCGAAGACTATGAGGCGCAGGCCGATCGGCTCGAAGGACTGGGTGCGACCCGTCTCGGCGCCTACGACGAGGACGGCGCCAAGTGGATTCTGATGGCAGACCCCGAGGGCAACGAGTTCTGCGCCCACGCATGATCAGACGTGATCGCGCCAGGTGTGCTGCGGGTCGTACCCGAGAACCCGACGGGCCTTGTCGATCGACAGCAGCGTCTCGTGACCTTCGACCGGTCGCTTGAGCTCAAGATCAGGATAGTGAGCCCGCACCAGTTCCGCTGTAGGCGTGGACATCACGGTGTCCGGTGAGGCGATCACGAAGACCTCCTTGCCGGTGCCTTCACGCTCAAGACCAAGCCGAATCGCCTGTGCGCCATCCCGTGCGTCGATGTAGGACCAGAGGTTCCAATCCCGCAAGCTCGGGTCGGCCTCGAACGAAGGAAAGGCCGCGTAGTCCTCGACGTACATGACGTTGGAGAACCGCAGGCCCGTCGCTTTGAGCTCAGGGCTCCAACGGCACAACTGCTCGACCATGGTCTCTTCGAGGGTCTTGACCAGGGAATAAGTAGATTCAGGCCGTGGAGCGTACTCCTCATCGACCGGCAGATACGGCGGCGGCGTCTCAAAGGGCAGACCGAGCACGGTCTCGCTGGAAGCCCAGACGACATTGCTGATCCCAGCGACCTTCGCCGCCGCAAAAACGTTGTAAGTACTCAAGACATTGTTGCGAAAGACAGCCGAGTTGGCCTGAAGCCCAGGAGCAGGGATCGCGGCGAGGTGCACGACGGCGTCAAGCTCCTCATACCGGTCATCAAGGCCAGTAAGAGCAGAAACAACCTGCCCGTAATCGGTGAGGTCGATCTTCAGGAACGGCACAAGCGCGTCAGGCGAGGGGACGCGATCAAGGTTGAAAACCTCGTACCCGTGCTCGACAAGGTCCCGAACACAAGCCCGCCCAAGCTTCCCGCTACCACCAGTAACCGCCACACGAACCATCGAAAATCCCCCAAAGTCATCCCCACAGCCTGGCGACCGTAGACCCCAGCCGCCCCACGCAGGCGCCACGGCCCAAAGCCTAGAACCTGGAGCACACGCCAAGGCAACCACCCTGCATCATGCCTGGCACAACACCAGCTCACGAACGGACCTGAATGGCTACGCGTCAGCTTGGAACGATCGGATCAGACTGTGACCTACAACGGTCGTCTGAAGCCAGAATCTCCCTCGGCGTCTTCAACTCCCCATCGGCGAGATACTCAACCTCAGCCCACGAAACGTTCTCGTACCTCGGCGCGTTCGAAACATCAATCCAACCGCTTTGTATTCCGAACCCGATTTCCTCAGTCCCGACCTCAACGCCGACATAGAATTCCCCTGGCCACTGGTCGACATTCACCTCTTCCGGAGTGACTTCGGCAAATCCCTCATTCAAGCCGAGCACCAGCCACCCCTTCTCCTGCCACGCACCAAACGGACCAACGGCGCTCCAAAGCACCTCCTCCTCATTGCCGGGCCCTCGATCTTGCTCCCAGTCCCAATGAAGAACCTCGTACTTCTTTACTTCCTCAGATCCGCATAGAGGAAAATAAACAACATACTCCCCATCGATGACCGCAACCCCAGGAGTGAAAGAGGGCACCGATGGAAAACAGCTCGACCCAGACAGAACTAGCAGGCCAAGTACTGGCGCCCACGACACAAACAATTTCCGAACCATGCCAGCCAAGCCCTGCTCACCTTCATCTATCTGTACCAAGGCCATACACCTACGAGCAACTCGCGATGCAGAAAATGCCTGGTACATTTAGATCCTTTCATCCTTGGAGTCGGTTTGCTGACCCTGACCCAGAATCCCACTCGGATCCGTTCACCTCATCTCGCGAATGACCCTCTGCGGCAGGTGGGGCCGAGGCGATGAGTGCGCTGGCCCCGACGAATGCCGGACGGCCTTTCATCGAACTCCGTATTCGGCGATTTCCAAGGTGTCCCCGAGTACCAGGATCGTGTCCTTATCGGTGACGATCCAGAATCCGGAGTCGATCTCGATTGCAGTCGCCTCCTTGGATTCGATTTCGATCAACGACAGTGAGAGACCGTCGCTGCTCGCCGGCGCCGATCCGCACGCGAGCGACGTTCCGCCAGAATTGATCCTCCAGAGGGAGCACTCCTTCCGGCCCTCGAATCCACACGACAGCCCGTCGTCGACGTACGAAAATCTACAGATGGTCTGCGCTCCCTGCGACGCCAAGGAGAACCAAAGGCCGTCACGGTCGTCCGCCTCGAACCGGATGCCGGGAATCGCGTCACATCCGATGCCTGGGACATCGAGCGGCGAGAGGTCCAGGAGGACATCGGTCAAGTTCGCTTCTTCGACCGGACCGGATCCGATCGACTCGACGTGCACTTCGGCGCAGGCGGTGTCGACATGCCGAATCCTGTAGACGACGTTCCCTCCTTGATACGAGAGCGATTCCGGCACCGTCCAGTCCTCATGCTCGTGGTGGTAGACCTCCCGAAAACGGCCGTCAGGCTCCTGGTACTCCCAGATGCTCGACCGGAAGCTCCCGCCGCTCAGGCACTGCGCCGTTACGGCGATTCCCGAGGATCCGGATCGATGGAGATCCGTCAGATCCAGCCTGCCGTCGCACATCTCCGCCACGGGCAGCGAGAGTGCAACCGACTCCCCTGTTTCCAGGTCACTGCGCCAGAGCGATCGATCGCCGACCGAGTTCGAGCCCTCGGTTGTCTCGAGCAGGTAGTACAGGCCACCGTCGCTTCCCACCGCTGCCCGATGGACATCTCGATCGGCATCGGCGAAGGATCGGTCGTAGAACTGCACGTTCACGGCTACAGCGACGAGTAGTACCAAGAGCGCGGCCGCGGACACGGCGACGATCGGCCGCTTCAGGATCCTCGCCTGCATCGATCGTCGAATTCGCGATCCCGGCATTGCTTCTCCATTCGACATGACCGAATCACACTGCTCTCGACCCGATCTCGCGGCGCGTGTGCCTTCTGTGATCTTGGCATGGCAGGATCGCGGCCATGGTTCTCCGTACTCCTCGCCTCCGGCTCGGGTCCACCGAGATCATCGCCCTCGCCGACGGCGAGGGGCCCTTCTTCTCCCCCAGGTCCGAGGCCTTTCCCGAGGCCACGGACGAGCAGTGGGCCGCGGCCGACCGGTTCGATCCCGGCGCGGTCGACGCCGAGGGCCGCTGGCACCTGCGATTCAGGGCCTTCGCCATCCGCACTGATCGGGGTGTCACCTTGGTCGACGCCGGGATCGGCCCTGCCGACGGCCCCGCCGCCTCCTGGGCGCCCGTCCCCGGCCACCTCCCCGAATCGCTTGCGGCCGCGGGCATCGAGCCCGCCGACGTGAACGCCGTGGTCCTCACCCATCTCCACACCGACCACGTCGGCTGGGCGGTCGTGACCGAGGGCCCGGCCGGGCGCAGGCCCTATTTCTCGAACGCCGAATACCTGTTGCAGCGCAGGGAGTTCGACGCGATCGACTCGCTCAATCCGCAGCTTCGCGAGACGCTCATCGCGCCGCTTCGAGACAGCGGACGGCTGCGGCTCCTCGACGGCGACACCGCGCTGCGCGACGCAAAGGTCGTCGCGACCCCCGGCCACACCCCCGGGCACCAGAGCGTCCTGGTCGCCAACGGGCGGGAATCGGCCCTCATCACCGGCGACCTGCTCGTCCACGCCCTCCAACTGCTCTACCCCGAACTCCCCTACGCGCACGAGACCGACCCGGCCACCGCGAGGGATTCGAGGGAGCGTCTGCTCGGGCAAGAAACCGCGCTGCACCTGGCGACTCCGCACTTGACCGAGCCGTTCATCAGGGCCTGAACTCACCCGCGTGTCACGCCGCACGCGCGCATGACACGCCCGTGCACCGCCGATGACATGCCTCCCGCGAACCATGGGTCCCGGAAACAGGAACCGTTCGAAGGGAACCCCGCATGTCAACCGCATTCCGCGCCGAAGGGCTGGTCAAACGCTTCGGCGACTTCACCGCCCTCCACGGCGTCGACCTGGCCGCCGAGGAGGGCACCGTCCTCGGCGTGCTCGGCCCCAACGGCGCCGGGAAGACCACCGCCGTCCGCGTCCTCTCCACGCTGCTGCGCCCCGACGGCGGGACCGTCACCGTCGCCGGCCACGACGTCGTGCACCATCCCGACCGGGTCCGCCGCATGATCGGCCTCACCGGCCAGTTCGCGTCCGTGGACGACGACCTCACCGGGATCGAGAACCTCACCCTCATCGGGCGCCTGCTCGACCTGCGGGGCAACGAGATCCGCTCCCGCGCCAAGCAGCTCCTGGCCGACTTCGACCTCACCGAGTTCGCCCGGCGCACCGTCAAGACCTACTCCGGCGGGATGCGCCGCCGCCTCGACCTCGCCGCGAGCCTCATGGGCCGCCCGCGCATCGTGTTCCTCGACGAGCCGACCACCGGCCTCGACCCGGCCAAGCGCGAGGAGCTGTGGGGCGTGGTGCGCCGCCTCGTCGCCGACGGGACCACTGTCCTGCTCACCACCCAGTACCTCGACGAGGCCGACGCGCTCGCCGACGCGATCTCCGTGATCGACGAAGGCCGCGTCATCGCCCACGGCACCCCCGCGGAGCTCAAGCGGATCGTCGGCGGCCAGTCGATCGTGGTGCGCCCCAGCGATCCCGACACGCTCGACCGCGTCGGCAGGCTCCTCGCGGAGTTCACCGGGCGCAAACCCGAGTCGCCGCAGCGCGGGGTCCTCGCCGTGCCCGCCGACAGCGACCTGGTCTTCACCGCCGTCGTCGGCGAACTCGCGCTCGCGGGCATCGGCGTCACCGAGCTCTCGCTCCAACTGCCCGATCTGGACGACGTGTTCTTCAAGCTCACCGGGCACACCACCAGCACCGACAACGAGAAAACGGAGGTCCCGGCATGACCGCCGTCCTCGCCATCGAAAACACCACTGTGGACGACACGTCGTCGGCTGTGAAGCGGCCGTTCGCGCTCGCGCGGCACTCGCTCGCGCTCGCCTGGCGCAACCTCGTCAAGACCATGCGCAACCCCGAGCAACTGCTCGACGTGACGCTCCAGCCGATCATCTTCACCGCGATGTTCGGGTTCCTCCTCGGCGGCGCGCTCGCGGGCGACATCGCCGCGTACCTCCAGACCCTGGTGCCCGCGCTCGCGGTCATGCTGACGCTGTTCGCCTCGATCCAGTCGGGCGTCAACTTCAGCACCGACCTCAAGACCGGGCTGTTCGACCGGTTCCGCTCCATGCCGATCGGCCGCTCCGTGCCGCTCATCGGCGCGGTGGTGGGCGACGCGATCCGCTACGTGGTCACGCTCGTCGTGCTGCTCGGGTTCTCCTCGATCCTGGGCTTCCGGATCGAGACCGACCCGCTGCGGGCGCTCGCCGGGTGCCTGCTCGCCATCGGGATGGGCTTCGCCCTGAGCTGGGTGTTCCTGCTGCTGGGGGCGGTGATGAAGGAGCCGGGTTCGGTGCAGGGCATCGCCTTCATCGTGATCTTCCCACTGACCTTCGGCACCAACATGCTCACGCCGGTCGAGACGATGCCCGGCTGGCTTCAGGCGTGGATGCACGTCAACCCGGCGGTGCACGCGATGGACGCGGCCCGCGGGCTCATGGTCGGCGGCCCGGTCGCCGGGCCGGCGACGCTGACGCTGCTGTGGACCGCGGGGATCATCGCGGTGTTCGCGCCCTTGGCGGTCGCGGCCTATCGGCGGCGCACCTGATCGCCGCTGTCGGCGGCGGCCCGGCCTGCGGACGCCAGACCCGTCCGGGTCGCCGCCGGCGGTGGATCATCGCAATAGGACTTCATTCGAACACCCTCGCCGATGGCGGACTCGGCGGCGCCCGGTCCGCCATCGGTGGGTTTCGGGATCGGCCAGCGCCGATTTGCGATGCGGGGCAGGTGCATTGCGGGTGGGGCTGTCACTTGCGGATGCCGTCCAGGAGCGCGATCGCCGCCTCACGGTCGAGGGCCCGGCCGGCCTTCACGGTCTCCTCGTAGACGACCGGACCGAGCCGTTCGCGCAGTCCGCGTTCGAGGATCGCCGCGTCCACGTCGAAGCGGTCGGGCGCGCCGCGCAGTTGGTCGGCGGCCCCGAGAAGTCGTGCGGCGGAAGCATCGTCGCCTTCGTAGGCCTCCAGCGCCGCCGCTCCGATCGCGACCTTCGCGAGCACCGGCATGTCCAGCGCCTCCATCGCCTGGCCGACCGCGTCCGCCAGCTCGCGCCTTGCGCGTTCGGGATCGTCGTCGGCGATGGCCGTGAGGATGCGGGCCCGCGACATGATCGCGTGCCACTGCGGAGGGACGATGCCGCCCGAGTCGTCGCGGAGCCAAACCGCTGCGGCGTAATGGGTCTCGGCGTCGGCGAGGCGGCCTTCGAGTCGGGCGAGGTCGCCGAGTCCCAAGTGGGCGAACAGGGCCTGGCGGGCCGAGGCTGGCTGCTCGCGGTCTTGGTCGGCCTCGGCGACGATCGCCTCGAGTTCGGTGCGGGCCTCGGCGTTGCGGCCCTGGCGCATGAGCGCGCTCGCCAGGATCGTGCGGGTCTGCACGGCCGTCGCACCGGGACTGAGCTGGCGCTGCAACGCGATCGACTCCTCCAGCGCCTCGATCGCCGGTTCCAGGTCGCCGAACATGAGGCCGAGCTGGGCGAGCCAGTTCAGCGAGTGGTAGAGGCCGTAGCGGTCGCCGACGGCGCGGAAGCCCGCGGCGGAGCGGGCGAGGTCGACGCGCATCGCGGTCATCTCGCCGCGGTCTTCGAGCATCAGCGCGCGCAGCATCCACAGGACCGCACGCACCCACGGGTCCGGGTGGGACATGCGCGGTTCGATGACCGCGAACCCGCCGTCGTGGTCGTCGACGAACATGCGCAGCAGCGGATCGGCGAGCCCGAGCAGCGGGTGGTCGGCGTACGGATCGGCCTCGCGGACGACTTCTTGGAACTCGCCGATGATCTCGTCCGACTGGAAACTGCCGCAGAGCATCCGGTTGATCACCGACATGCCGTGGACGACGACGCGCGCGACTTCCGGGGCGGGCCCGGGCACGGCCAGCGCGGCTTCGAGCCAGCCGTTGACCTCGGGGCGGGCGCCGGTGTAGAGCCAGTAGAGGCACATGGCGGCGGCGAGGCGGACGGCGGTGTCGGCGTCGCCCGCGCCGACGGCGAACTGGAAGCCGGCGAGGATGTTGCCGCGTTCGGCTTCGAGGCGGTGCATCCAGGTGAGCTGGTCGGCGCCGCGCAGGTGGGGTTCGGCGCGTTCGGCGAGGTCGAGCACGTAGGCGGCGTGGGCCTCGTGGGCGGTGACGAGGCGGCCGGTCTCGGCGAGGCGCTCCTGGCCGTATTCGCGGAGGGTCTCGAGCATGTGGAAGCGACCGGTGCGGCTCGGTTGGAGGATCGACTTGTCCGCAAGGGCGGTAAGGGTTTCGAGGGAGTGGCCGAGGTGCTCGGCGGCTTCGATGCCGATGCCGCCGCCGAAGACGGAGGCGGCTTCGGCGAGTTCGCGTTCGGCGGGTTCGAGGAGGTCCCAGCTCCAGGCGACGACGGCGCGGAGGGTCTGGTGGCGCGGGAGGGCGGTGCGGGAGCCGCCGGTGAGGAGCAGGAAGCGGTCACTGAGGCGTTCGGTGAGCTGCGGGAATTCGAGGGTGCGCAGTTTCGTGGCGGCGAGTTCGATGGCGAGGGGGAGGCCGTCGAGGTGGTCGCAGAGTTCGGTGATCGCGTCGGCGGTGGCGGGGTCGTCGGCGGTGAACCCGGGGCGGGCGGCCGTGGCGCGGTCGGTGAAGAGGCGAAGGGCCGCTTGGGGATCGAGGGGTCCGATCTGGCAGACGGTCTCGCCGATGATCGCGAGGGGCTCGCGGCTGGTGGCGAGGATGCGGAGGTTGGGGCAGTGGCCGAGGAGCCGGTCGGCGAGGTCGGCGGCGGCGTCGACGAGGTGCTCGCAGTTGTCGAGGACGAGCAGGGCGGGGCGGGAGGCGAGGGTCTCGGCGAGGAGGTCGAGGGTGTCGGCGGGGTCGCGGCGGGCGGTGTCGTCGTCGAGGGCGGTGAAGGTCTTGTCGAAGGCGCCGACGGCTTGGGCGGCGGCGTGTGGCACGTCGTCGGGGTCGGTGACGGGGGCGAGTTCGACGATCCAGGTGCCGCTGGTGGGGGTGGCGGCGGCGACGGTGGTGGCGAGGCGGGTCTTGCCGACGCCGCCGGGGCCGCGGAGGGTGACCAGGCGGGAGGTGTCGAGGGCGGCGGTGATCTGGTCGATCTCGGCGGTGCGGCCGACGAAGCTGGTGAAGGAGGAGCGGAGGTTGCCTCGGGTGCGTTGGGGCGCTTCGGGTTCGAGTAGTCGCAAGTGGACTGATTGGAGTTCGGTGCCCGGGTCGGCACCGAGCTCGTCGGCGAGGCGGCGGCGCAGCTCCTCGTAGCGGGCGAGTGCTTCGGCGCCTTGGCCGGAGGCGTGGAGGGTGCGAAAGAGCATGGCGTGCAGGCGTTCGCGGAGCGGGTGGGAGGCGGCGGCCTCGGTGAGGAGGGGCAGGAGGGAGGGGAGGTCGGTGCCGGCGGCGAGTTCGGCTTCGGCGCGGTCTTCGAGGGCGGTGAGGCGTTCCTCGTCGAGGGCGGCGATGGCGCTGCGGGCGTCGGGGGTGTCAGCGAGGGCGGGTCCGCGCCAGAGGCCGAGGGCTTCGGTGAGGAGGCGGCGGGCGGCGGTGTGGTCGCCGCCGCGGAGGGCGCGGCGGCCTTCGGCGGCGAGGCGGTGGAATCGGAGGGCGTCGACGGCGTCGGGTTCGAGGTCGAGGCGGTAGCCGCCGGGGACGGAGCCGATCGCGTCGGGCGGGAGGAGGCGGCGCAGGCGGGTGACGAGGGAGCGGACGGCGGAGGCGGGGTCGGCGGGGCCGTCTTCGGGCCAGACGGCGGCGGCGAGGCTCTCGGCGGTGACGGGCTGCCCGGCGCTGCGGGCGAGGCGGGTGAGGAGGGCGCGCAGGCGCGCGCCGGCGATCTCGATCGGGCCGGCGGCGGTCGCGACCGCGAGGGGTCCGAGGACCCCGACGCGGAGCGAGGCGGCGGCGAGAGGCATGGCGTCGAATATACGTCGGTGCCCGCGCGAGCCTTCGGATTCGGAGGTGCGGAGTGGTCGGATCGGTGGGAGGGGAGCGGGGACGGCTGTGCGGGGGGTGGGGTGTGGCAGGGGACGGGACCGCGGGGCTGGAGTGGGCGCGGGCTCCGCTCGGGATCGGGATCGGGATCGGGTTCAGGATCGGGATCGGGATCGGGATCGGGTGAGTTGAGCGCACCCCGGGGTCGGGCGTGTCGGGACGGAGGTTCCCCCGATTCAAAGATGCCGCAAGGGACCGACAAAACGGCAGATGGGCGGTCGGCTCGCACCCCGGGGTCGGGTGTGTCGCGATGGAAGTTCCCCCGGTTCAAGAATGCCGCGAGGGACCGACAAAACGGCAGTTGGGAGGCTGGGCCGCACCCCGGGGTCGGGTGTGTCGGGGCCGAGGTCCCCCCGAGTCAACAGTGACGCGGGGGTCCGACAATCCGTTGGGGCGAGGGGCGAGGTGAGCCGCAAGGCGCGATGCGGTGGGCGGGACTGGGTCCGAAGTCGGGTGCGATGCGGCCAGCGAGGTCAGGAACGTTGGTCGGGGTGGCGAAGGGCGAGGCAAGAGGCATCGGGGTGAGTCGGGCAAGCTGCACGATTCGAGGCGACGAAGGGCCAGGCGGGAGGCAGCGGGGTGAGCGGGGGCAGGCTGCGCGGTTCCTAGCGACATGGTGCGCGGTGTTCAGTCTGCGGACCTCGGCGAATTCCGGTACCCCTGCTTCCCTGCGGCTATTCGGCTTCTGGTTTTCCTACTCCCAATGCTTCGAAGTCGATCACCAGGTCGGCCCTCTCTCTTGCCTCGCGGATGCGCCTCGCGTTCGGCTCGTCCACCTGCTCCACCCACGCCCTCGCCTTCTCCGGCGGCTTCCCGAAGCGCTCGTGCCTCTTGATCAACCGCTCCAGCCGCAGCTCCTCCGGCGTCTCGCAGTACCAGACCTCCGTCAGCGCCGCCCGCACCCCCGGCCACGGCCCCTCCCCGTCCAGCAGGTAGTTCCCCTCCGTCACCACCACCTCCGCCTCCGGCTTCACCGCGATCGAGCCCGCCACCGGCTCGCCCACCTCCCGGTCGAACTCCGGCGCGTACACCGTCTCCCCGCGCTCGACCGCGATCCGCTCCAGCAGCGCCCGGTACCCGGCCCCGTCGAACGTGTCGATCGCGCCCTTCCTCCCGCGCCTCCCCAGCCGCACCAGCTCCGCGTTCGCCAGGTGGAACCCGTCCATCGGCACCTGCACCGCCCGCTCCCCCAACGCGCCCGCCAGCCACGCCGCCGCGGTCGACTTCCCCGCGCCCGGGCACCCCGCGATCCCGATCAGCACCCGCCCGCCGCCCAGCGACGCGACGCGGTCCAGCAATACCCGGGGGTCGTTCACCATCTCCACGCGCCGAACCTAACCCACCGCCGCCCACGCCCCGCGCCCGTGCACCGATTCGGGCTTCCCGCGGCCCGTTCCGGGTTACGGTGAGCTTGTGAGCAGGCCTCGCTAGCTGCGGTTTCACTCGGCGGGGCGCACCGTCCACCGGGCCCGCCGCAGGACGTGGAGAACCACTGATCGGGCCACCACACCGAGCCAATACGGAGGCGTCCATGAAAGCCCTGCAATACCGCGAGATCGGCGCAGACCCCGAGGTAGTCGAGGTCCCCAAGCCCGAACCTGGCCCCGGCGAAGTCCTCCTCAAGGTCACCGCCGCCGGGGTCTGCCACTCCGACATCGCCGTCATGTCCTGGCCCGCCGACGAATTCCCCTACGAACTGCCGCTCACCCTCGGCCACGAGGGCGCCGGCACCGTCGAGTCCCTCGGCGACGGCGTCACCGGCGTCGAGATCGGCGAGTCCGTCGCCGTCTACGGCCCCTGGGGCTGCGGGCGCTGCATCAAGTGCGCCGCCGGCGCCGAGAACTACTGCCAACGCGCCCAAGAGCTCGGCATCAACCCGCCCGGGCTCGGCTCGCCCGGTGCGATCGCCGAATACCTGCTCGTGGACGACGCCAGGCACCTCGTGCCCCTCGGCGACCTCGACCCGGTCCAGACCGTGTCGCTCACCGACGCCGGCCTCACCCCCTACCACGCGGTCAAGCGGTCGCTCCCGAAGCTCACGCCCGGCTCCTCCGCGGTCGTCATCGGCACCGGCGGCCTCGGCCACGTCGCCGTGCAGCTGCTGCGCAGCCTCACCTCCGCGCGGGTGATCGCCCTCGACGTCTCCGAGGAGAAGCTCGACCTCGCACGGAAGGTCGGGGCGCACGAGACGATCCTGTCGGACGCGGACGCGGCCGACAAGGTCAAAGACCTCACCGGCGGCCTCGGCGCGCAGGCCGTGTTCGACTTCGTGGGCGCGGAGCCGACGGTGAAGACGGCGGGCGCGTGCGCGGCGGTCGACTCCGACGTGACGATCGTGGGCATCGGCGGCGGGACGCTGCCGGTCGGCTTCGGCGTGCTGCCGTTCGAGGTGTCGGTGCAGTCCCCCTACTGGGGGACGCGCGACGAGCTGATCGAGGTGTTCGAGCTGGCCCGCAACGGCGCGATCGACGTGCACGTGGAGCGGTTCTCCCTGGACGAGGCACCCACCGCGTACGAGCGTCTGCACGCCGGGACCGTCAACGGCCGGGCCGTGATCGTCCCGAACGGCTGACCCGTGAGGTGAGGCGGCCCGGTCGAGTGCTCGACCGGGCCGCTTCGCGTCCGGCGTCAGTACGCGAGCGTGACCGGGCCGAGGAGTCCCGACGGCCGGCGGGCGCCTTCGTAGTGGTTCGCGGCGCTGTTGCTCACCTGGACCTCGATCCGGTTGGTCCCGGGTCGCAGGTGCACGCCGTCGATGGTCAGTGCGTAAGGGCGCCATAGGAGATCGCCCACCTCGGTGCCGTTGACGAGGACCTTCGCGGCCTCGCCCACCTCGCCGAGGTCGAGCCTGGCGTCCGCTACTCCTTCGGGCAGTTCGACCTCGGTCGTGAACGCGCAGGTGCCGCTGAAGCGGCGCAGCGGCTCCCGCTTCGCCCAGTCCCCCAGGCCGATCGGGTTCGCCGGGAGCGCGCCGAGCGCGCGGGTCGGGATGCCGGTCCAGTCGTCGAGTCGGGCGGTGCGGCCGAGCGCCAGGTGCGGGTCCTCCGCTCGGGCCGGTCCTTCGGCCAGGATCTTCGTCTGACGCCGTTCCAGGCTAAGCTCCACTTGGGACCCATCGCGGATCGCCTTGGCGCGTCGGCCGGTGAACGGGTCCTGCCAGTGGACTTCCTCCGGCGCGCCCGGCAGGATCACGGTCGTCGCGATGGGCTCCTCGCCTTCGTTGAAGCAGGCGTAGGTGACCGTGTCCGGGCTTTCGAAGCGCACGACGCGCAGGTTCGGTTCGGGCGAGGAGGTCGCCACCGCTGCGCCTTGTGCTCGCAGGTGGTCTTGCAGGCTCCGCAGGTTCCAGCCCGCCTCCGCGACCACCAGGCCTCCCGCTTCCTTGAACCGCTCCAGTGCCGCGTCGGCTTCCCGGTCGGGCGCCAGGCCTTCCGGGCGGTGGTCGACCACCGCGAGGAAGCGCTGGTCCCCCAGGACGAGTGTCCCGTCCACGATGTCGGCCTCGCTCAGCCGGGCCGGGTCGAGGTAGAAGAAGTCGATCTGGTGCTCGAGGAGTTCGCGCGCCGGGCCGTCCGGCACGTGCTCCGGATCGGCGAGCACCGCGGTCGAGACCCGGTGCGTCCCTTCATCGAAGAGCGCGGCGACCCTCGCGGCGTAGGCGACCAGGCTCGGGAAGTGCGGCCACCAGGAGTTGTGCGGCCCGAGGTCAGGTTCGCTCTCGTACGCGCGGCCCCCGCGCACCGAGTAGAAGAACGCGTGCAGCACCAGGGTCGGCACGCCTCGGCTGAGGTACCAGTCGAGCAGCCACTTCGCCTCGTCCAGGGTGAGCCGCCAGCCGTACGCGCCGAGGACTTCGGCGATCGCATTGCCGCCGTTGAGGTTCGCTGCGCTGGCGGCGGTCTTCGGGGCGGTGCTCTCGGGCCCGGCGAGGGCGGTGCCGTCCTCGGGCAGGACCCAGCGCCACACGGTGTCCTGGCCCGGCCAGTGGAGGCTCGCGGACGTGGCGAGGTCGTCGGGTTCGGCGGGGTGCCCGGTGAGCGCGATCCCGTGGGATTCGCACCAGCGCGCCTGTGCGCCGTAGTAGACCTCGATCAGGCGCCTGCGCACCGCGTCTCGGTAGGCTCGCGCGAACCCGGCATCAGCGTCCCAAATGGACGGCAGGTTGCGCAGGACCTCGTCCGGTTCGAGACCTTCGGCTGCGGCGACCTCGGCTTCCAGGCCCGGCGTGTACGGCTGCGCGCCTTCGCGGGGGTTGCGGCCGAGCAGGAACGGCTCGTCGGTGAACATCGCGACGACCGTGGTGCCCAGGTGCGAACCGAGCGCCCGCGCGTACGCGTCGTGGGTGGTCTCCAGGAACGCCTGCACCGCAGCGGGATTGAGCAGGTCGGCGGCGGGCGGCGCGAGCGCCGAGCCGTCGTCCTGGCCCGCGTGCGCGCCACGGATCGTGCCGCCGCTGGGGGTGTCGAAGACCGCGGTGAACCGCCACCGGCCTTCCATGGGGCCGAGCCGCACCAGGCCGCGATCCTCGACCGGCAGCAGCTCGGCCTCGTCGTGGACGGGCGCGCCGCCGCGGATCGGCGCGCGGACCACCGCGAGGAGCCTCGCGTCGAGGGCGCGGCCGAGCGCGGGCCGCCAGTACTCGTCCGCAGGCCCCTCGATGTCGCGTTCGATCCGGACGAGGCACCGCGCTGCGAACTCGGGGTCGCGCTCCACGACGGCGCCGTTCGCCGAGCCGGACGGATAGGAAGCCTCGTCGTAGAGCATCACGGCCAGGCCGAGCCGCGCGCATTCATCGACCGCGAGCCGCACCAGCCGGAAGTACTCCTCGGTGAGGTAGCCGACGCGGCGGCTCAATCCGATGCGGGCGCTGAGGGTCACGCCGGTGAACCCGACCGCGGCGATCTCGCGGAGCTGGGCGAGGACCCCGTCGTCGGTGAGGTCGTCGTTCCAGAACACGAACGCGTAAGGGCCAGTCGTGGCGGCCATGTGCTCTCCCAAGCCTCGGAACCCACGGAATTGAAACGATACAAGAGCGGTTCCGGCGGCACTGACCTCGGTTTGACAGTTCGGGAAACCTAGATCTATGATGCATAGAACTTCAAGGCATAGAGGTACTAGGGTCAGGAGGCCCCCCATGCGCATCGCCAAAGACCTCGTCGCCGCCTCGTCCACCCCGCTCGTCCTCGGCATCCTCACCGAGGAGGAGAGCTACGGGTACGCGATCCTCAAGGAGATCGGCGAGCGGTCCGGCGGCCGTCTGGAGTGGACCGAGGGTCTGCTCTATCCGCTGCTGCACCGGCTCGAACGCGTCGGCTACATCGAATCCACCTGGCGCACACCGGAAGGCGGGCGACGCCGCAAGTACTACCGAATCACCGAGGCGGGCCGGGGCGAACTGGCCGAGCAGCGCCGGCAGTGGGCCGCGGTCGTCGACGCGCTCCAGGACGTCTGGGAGGCCACGCGGTCGGCCGCGCCGGTCGCGCCCCCGGCCCTGGAGGCCTGAGATGAGCGCCGACACCGAACTCGAGGCCCAGATCGCCGCCTGGCGCGGCTACATGCTCCGCCAGCGCGGGGTCAGCCCCGCCGACGCCGACGAACTCGAAGACCACCTGCGCAGCCGCATCGAGGACCTCACCGAGACCGGCCTGCACGCCGACGAGGCCTTCCTCATCGCCGTCAAGCGCATGGGCGGGGTCGACGAGCTCTCGCGCGAGTTCGCCCGCGAGCACTCCGAGCGGCTGTGGAAGCAGCTCGTCATGACCGCCGACCCCGACGCGCCCGCCGCGTCCGAGCGCCGCCGCGACCTGGTCGTCATGGTCGTGTGCGCCGCGCTCGCGGCGGTCGCCATCAAGCTCCCCGCGCTGTTCGGGCTCGACTTCACCGGCGACGCGGACGCGCCGGCCCTGTTCGGAATGCGCATCGAGGACGAGTCGGGCACCTTCTACCCGCGCAACCTGGGCCTGTTCGCGCTGCCGCCGCTGGCGCTGTACTTCGCGTGGCGGCGCGGGATCGGCCGCGGCACCGCCGCGGCGATCGTGCTGCTCTTCGCGCTCGGTGCGGTGGCCGCCAACGCGTTCCCGCTCGACCAGGAGTCGCAGTCCTTCGCGCTCACCGCGATCCACCTGCCGCTCGCGCTGTGGCTCGTCGTCGGCGTCGCCTACGCCGCGGGCGAATGGCGCTCGGGGCACAGGCGCATGGACTTCATCCGCTTCACCGGCGAATGGTTCATCTACCTGGCGCTGCTGATACTCGGCGGCGGGGTGCTCACCGGGTTCACCGCCGGGGTCTTCGCCGCGATCGGCGTCGACTCCGAGACCTTCATCGTGAACTGGCTGGTGCCGTGCGGCGGCATGGCCGCGATCGTGGTGGCCGCGTGGCTGGTCGAGTCCAAGCAGAGCGTCATCGAGAACATGGCGCCGGTCCTCACGCGGGTCTTCACGCCCCTGTTCGCCGCCACGCTCGTGGCCGCCCTGGTCGCGATCGCGGTGACCACCAACGCCATCGACGTCGAGCGCGACATGCTCATCCTGTTCGACCTGCTGCTGGTGGTGGTCCTGGGCCTGGTGCTCTACTCGATCTCGGCGCGCGACCCCGCCGCGAAGACCGGCGTCTTCGACTGGATGCAGCTCGCGCTCGTGCTGAGCGCCCTGCTCATCGACGTCCTGGTGCTCGTGGCGGTCACCGGCCGCATCACCGAGTGGGGCTTCACGCCGAACAAGAGCGCCGCGCTCGGCCTGAACCTCGTCCTGTTCGCGAACCTCGCCTGGACGGCCTGGCTGTACTTCTCGATCATCAAGGGCCGCAAGCGGTTCTCACAGCTCGACCGCTGGCAGACCGACTACGTGCCGGTCTACGCGGCCTGGGCCTGGACCGTGGTCCTCGTCTTCCCGCCGCTGTTCGCCTTCGCCTGAGGACCACAGAGGGCGCCCCGGACCGGAACATCCGGGGCGCCCTCCTATGTGGTGTGTGATGTAGGCCCTCAGTCCGAGCCGAACGCGGCGTCGAAGGACGCCTGCGGCGGGTCGAAGTTCAAGTCCCGCACGAAGCCCACGGCCTCGGCCGCGCCCCGCAGGCGGTCCATCCCCGCGTCCTCCCACTCGATCGAGACCGGCCCGGCGTACCCGATCGCGTTCAGCACGCGGAAGCAGTCCTCCCACGGCACGTCGCCGTGGCCGGTGGACACGAAGTCCCAGCCGCGCCGCGGATCGCCCCAGGGCAGGTGCGAGGACAGCCGCCCGTTCCGCCCGTCCAGGCGCTTGCGCGTGTCCTTGCAGTCCACGTGGTAGATCCGGTCGCGGAAGTCCCACAGGAAGGCCGCCGGATCGATGTCCTGCCACACCATGTGGCTCGGGTCCCAGTTCAGGCCGAACGCGGTGCGGTGGTCCACCGCCTCCAGCGCCCGCTGCGTCGACCAGTAGTCGTAGGCGATCTCGGAGGGGTGCACCTCGTGGGCGAAGCGCACGCCCACCTCGTCGAACACGTCGAGGATCGGGTTCCAGCGCGCGGCGAAGTCGTCGTAGCCCGCCTCGATCACCGACTCGGCCACCGGCGGGAACATCGCCACGTACTTCCACACGGCCGAGCCGGTGAAGCCCACGACGGTGTCCACGCCGAGCTTCGCCGCCGCCCGCGCGGTGAAGGCCATCTCCTCGGCGGCCCGCTGCCGGACCCCTTCGGGATCGCCGTCGCCCCACACGTGCGAGGGCAGGATCGCCTGGTGGCGCTGGTCGATCGGGTCGTCGCAGACCGCCTGGCCCACAAGGTGGTTCGAGATCGCCCACAGGCCGAGGCCGTGGGATTCGAGGATCCCCTTGCGTTCGGCGACGTAGTCGTCGTCGCTCGCGGCGCGGCGCACGTCCAGGTGGTCGCCCCAGCAGGCGACCTCCAAGCCGTCGTAGCCCCAACCGGAGGCGAGGCGGCACACCTCGTCGAACGGCAGGTCCGCCCACTGGCCGGTGAACAGCGTGATCGGTCTAGGCATGGTCCAGGCTCCTCAGGTAGGTCAGGCCCTCGACGGCGATGGCGTCCTGGGTCGGCGCCAGCGGACGCCAGATCGAGGCCGCGGTGGCGATGGTCGCATTGTGCGCCGTGAACGACTCGATGACCAGCGGACCGTCGTATCCGGCACGGTCGAGCGCCGCGAGGATGCCGGGCCAGTCGAGGTGGTCGCGGCCCGGCGCGCCCCGGTCGTTGGCGCTGACCTGCACGTGCCCGATGCGCCCGGCCGCCCGGCCGATCGCCGCCGGGAGGTCGGTCTCCTCGATGTTCATGTGGTAGACGTCAAGGGCCAGTTGGCAACCGGTCCCGTCGAGCGCTTCGAGGGCCTGGTCGACGGTGTTGATCAGGCTCGTCTCGTAGCGGTTGAGCGGCTCGACGGCGATCGCGACGCCGCGCTCGGCGGCGTACTCGGCGACCGGCGCGAGGTTGCCGCGCAGTTCGCGGTACGCCGCGGCCCGGTCCTCGACGAGCCAGGTGCGCCCGACCGAGGCGTAGGCGGGCCCGGCGATCACGCCCGAGCCCACCGCGGCCGCGGCGTCCACGACGCGGCGGAGGTACTCCTGCGTCGTGGACACCGTCTCCGGCCCGGCCGCGACCAGTTCACGGCCGGGCCCCATCACGAGCACCACGGTCGCGGCGAGCCCGAGTCCCCGCAGCAGGTCGGCGGCCCGCGCCGCGTCCCAGTCGCCGGGGTCCTCGACGGGCAGTTCGATCGCGTCGAACCCCCAGTCGCGGATCCGCGGCGCGAGCCGGGCCAGGGCCTCGTCGTCGAGCGGCGAGGCCCAGACCCAGGTGTTGACGCCGATCGGTCGGCGCGGCGCCTCCGTCAACGGTCCCGCCACGCGTCGGGGAAGCCCGGCAGGTCCTCGCCGCCGAACTTGGCGTAGTGCAGCGAGGGCATGTCGGCGTTGCGCTCCAGGTAGTCGGCCAGTTCGGCCTCGGTGATCGGGTCCTGCGGGAGGATCCACTCGGCCGGGACCTCCTCGCCCGCGAGGATCATCGTCGCGGCGATGATCGGCGTGCGCCACTGGAAGTTCGAGTAGACCGGCGCCAGAGCGGTCATCCCGGTCTCGTCCCACTTGCGCATGAACGACAGCTCGTCCTCGCCCGACATGACCGGGTAAGGCTTGCCGGCGTCCTCGAAGGCCTCGATCGCGGCCACGGCGCCGTCGCCGGCGTCCATCCAGATGCCGTCCACGTCGCCGCGCTGGAGGTACTGCGTGACGATGTTCTTGATCTCGGCCGCGTCGCCGCCGGTGAACTCGTCGCCGAGGATCTCCAGCTCGGAGTCGCCGAAGATCTGCTCGGCCGCGGTCCAGCGGTGCTCGAGCACGTCCACGCCCGGCAGGATGCGCAGCGCGAGCACCGTCGAACCCGGTTCGAGGTTGTCGACCAGGAACTCGGCGGCGTCGGCGCCGAAGGCGTAGCCGCCGATCGGGTGGATGAAGGTGACCGCGCAGTCGGTGTTGACGCCGCGGTCGAAGACGATGACCGGGACGCCGGACTCGCAGGCGGTCTCGACCGCGGGCGTGAGCGTCGCGGTCGTGGACGGGGAGATGATGATCGCGTCGCAGTCGCCGGAGGCGACGAACGCCTGGATGTCGGAGATCTGCTGGTCGTCGTCGTCACCGGCGTCCGAGCTGCGGAACTCGCCGATGTCGCCCGACTCCTGGAGCACTTCGACCTGCTGCTGCATGGTGATCCAGCCGGTCACGCGCCACGGGTTGGAGATCGAGGCGTTCGAGAAGCACACGGTGGCGTCGCCGCCCTCGCGCGCGAACTCGCTCGTGTCGATCCATTCGGGAGAGATGGCCTGGAGCCACGGCGTGTTCGGGTCGCCTTCGGGTTCGATGTCGCGCTGGGCGAGCTGCTCGTCGTAGTCGGCCTGGACGAACCACTCGCTGGAGCTCCCCGAGTCCGACTCGCCGGCGCTGGTCGCCTCGTCGTCGGTGGGGGTGTCGGTGGTGCAGCCGGTCGCCAGCAGCAGCCCGAGGGCTGCGGCCGACGCGGCGGCGAGACGCGTTGTCTTCATGGTGCGAGACCTTCTTTTCATGAGGGAGTAGCGGTTGCGGTGGCGGTCTTGGCGGCGGCCCCTCGGCGGGTCCGCCGCCGGGCGGCGTAGGCGACGGCGGCGATGATGATCGCGCCCTGCACGGTGGGACGGAGCGTCGAGGGCAGCTGCATCTGGTTGAACAGCGCGAACAGGGACTCGATGGCGAGGGCGCCGGCGATGGCGGCGAGCACGGTGCCCCGCCCGCCCCCGAGGACCACGCCGCCGAGGACGACGGCGGTGATGACGGTGAACTCCAGGCCCTGCCCGACCTGGGCGCTGACCCCGGCGTAGCCGCCGATGAGGATCCCGGCGACGGTCGCCGAGAGTCCTGAGAGGACGAACGCGGCGATGCGGACGGTGTTCACCGGCGCGCCCGAGAGCGTCGCGGCGCGCTCGTTGTCCCCCGCGGCCATGAGGACGCGGCCGAAGCCCGTGCGCATCAGGCCGATCGCCCCGGCACCGAGGCCGATCACGATGAGCACCGCCCACGGGATCTGCCCGAGGACCGGCACGTTCTCGATGCCGAGGCGCCCGGCGGTGCGGAAGGACTCCGAGAGCGCGCCGGTCGGCGCGCCGCCGGTCCAGAGCTTGATGGCGCCGAACAGGACCATGAGCATCCCGAGCGTGGTGATGAACGACTGGACCTTCAGGACGGTCGTGATGATCCCGTTCACCAGGCCCACCGCGATCCCGAAGGCCACCATGGCGAGCATGACCGGCACCGTGCGGGACTCCTCGCCGTCGATGAGGCGCGCGGCGATGACCACCTGCGCGCCGACGAGGGCGCCCACGGAAAGGTCGAAGTTCCCCGAGACGATCACGAAGTACTGGCCCGCGGCGAGGATCATCAGCGGCGCGGCCTGCTTGAGGAAGGCCATGAACGACGGCCCGGCGAAGAACGAGTCGTTCAGCGCGAAGATCCCCGCGAAGATGAGCAGGAGCAGGAGGAACACGGTCGCCGTCGGGTTGGCGATCCAGCGGAGCGCGGCGGCGCCGAAGGCGGCCCCGCGGTCGCGGTAGCGCGTCATCGCGTCCTCCCTGCTGCGGCGGTGGGGAACCGGGGCCGGCGGGCGGTCCGGTCGAGCTGGCGGCGGGCGTACAGGGCGACGGCGGCGATGATGACCGCGCCGCGCAGCACGTCCTTGGCGAACGGGTCGATCTGCAACACGTTGAAGACCGAGTCGAGGACGGCGAGGATCATGACGCCCGCGACGGTTCCGGCCACGCCGCCGCGACCGCCCAGCAGCAGCGTGCCGCCCAGGACCACCGCGGCGATCGCGTCGAGCTCGTACAGGTTCGTGTAGGACTCGGCCGAGCCGGTGCCGAAGCGGGCCGCCAGCAGGAGCCCGGCGACGCCGGCGCACATGCCGCACAACACGTGCGCGGTCAGGAGCACCCGGTCGGTGCGGATGCCGGACATGCGCGCGATGTCGACGTCGCCGCCCACCGCGTACATGTGGTGGCCGGTGCGCGAGGAGCGCAGGAACCAGATCGCGGCCACCGCCAGCGCGAGCATCACGAGCGTGGACACCGGCACGGGCCCGATCCGGGAGTACCCGAAGGCGCGGAAGGCCTCCGGCACGTCCCCGGCCGGGCCCTTGTACCGGGTGTCGAGGTAGCCCTTGATGATCAGGCCGGTGCCGAGGGTGGCGATGAACGGGTTGACGCGCAGGAAGGCGACGATCGCGCCGTTGGCGGCGCCGATGAGCCCGGAGACGAGGAGGACCGCGCCGATCGCGAGCGGGAGGTTCGCGACCTGTCCGTCCATGGTGGTCGCGGCGACGAGGCTGGAGAGGGCGGCGGTGTAGCCGACCGAGAGGTCGAGGGACCGGCACAGGATCACCAGGGTCATGCCGATGGCGAGGAACCCGGTGAGGCTGGTGCGGGTGAACATGTCGACGAGGTTGGCGGTGGCGAAGAGGTTCTTGCCCTCGAGTGCGACGGCGACGCCGCTGACGAGCACGACGGCGGCGAGGGCGAGGTAGATGAGGGCGGTGGTGCCCGGGCGCCGGATCGAGGCGGTGAGGGCGCTGAGGTCGGGGCGGGTCATGACGGCTCCGCCTCTGCGCCGCGGCGTCCGGTCGCGTAGGCCATGACCTCCTGCTCGGTGGCGCCCGCTGGGAGTTCCCCGGCGATGCGGCCGTCGTGGAGGACCACGATGCGGTCGGCGAGGCCGATGACCTCGATGAGTTCGGAGGCGATGAGGAGGACCGCGAGGCCTTCGGCCGCGAGCTGGCGGATCACGGAGTAGAGCTTGTGCTTGGCGCCGACGTCGATGCCGCGGGTGGGTTCGTCGAGGACGATCACGCCGGGTTCGGCGGCGAGCCATTTGGCGACGACGACCTTCTGCTGGTTGCCGCCGGAGAGGAACTGGACTTCCTGGTCCTCGCCGCGGGAGACGAGGTCGAGGCTGGACAGGAGGCCGGGGATGCGGCCGAGGCGGCGGCGCGAGCGGACGCGGGGGTTGGCGTCGAGGATCATGCGGGCGTTGGCGCGGACGGATTGGCGCAGTGCGAGGCCTTCGGCTTTGCGGTCCTCGGTGACGAGGGCGAGTCCGGCGCGGATGGCCTTGCGGGGGCCGGTGATCCGCATCGGGGTGCCGTCGACGCTGAGGGTGCCGCGGGTGAAGGGGGCGATGCCGAAGACCGCTTCGGCGATCTCGGTGCGGCCCGAGCCTTGGAGTCCGGCGAGTCCGACGATCTCTCCGGCGCGCACTTCGAGGTCGATCGCGTCGATCCAGGCGTTGCCTCCGCCTTCGACGCGCAGGCGCACTTCGCCGGTCTCGGTGCCTTGGAGGCGTTCGGGGAAGACCGATTCGATGCGGCGTCCGACCATGGCGGTGACGAGTTCGTCGGGGGTGATGTCGGCGGTGTCCACTGTGGTCACGTGCTTGCCGTCCTTGAGGACGGTGATGCGGTCGCACAGGTCGAAGATCTCGCGCAGGCGGTGGGAGACGTAGAGGACGGCGACGCCCCTGTCGCGCAGGCGCCGCACGAGCCGGTAGAGCAGTTCGACCTCGGCGTCGGCGAGGGCCGCGGTGGGCTCGTCCATGCAGATGAGGTCGGCGCCTTGGGAGAGGGCCTTGGCGATCTCGGTGATCTGCTGGTGCGCCACGGAGAGGGAGCCGACCTTGGCGGTCGGGGCGAGGCCCTCGACGCCGAGGTCGTCGAGGAGCTTCGCCGTCCGCGCGGCCATGGCGCGGCGGTCGACGCCGTGCCAGGTCCGCGGCTCGCGTCCGAGGTGGATGTTCTCGGCGACGGTGAGTTCGGGCAGGAGGTTGAACTCCTGGAAAACCGTGGCGACGCCGGCCTGCTGGGCTTGGAGGGGGTGGGTGAAGGAGACGGCGCGGCCGCCCAGCTCAATGGCTCCGGCGTCGGCGGTGTGGACGCCGGCGAGGATCTTCATCAAGGTGGACTTGCCGGCGCCGTTCTCCCCCACCAGGGCGTGGACCTCTCCCCGTTCGATCCGGAGGTCCACGGAGGTGAGCACGGGTACGCCGAGGAAGGCCTTGTCGATGCCGTGCATGTCGAGCACGGGCGGTGCGGTCATCGGTCGACCTCCGTCCAATCACGACGGCGCGCGGAGGCGGCGACGGCTTCGGCGATGCGCGCGGCCCGCAGGCCGTCGGCGAAGACCGGGAGGCCGTCGGGCGTCTCGCCCGCGACGGCGGCGCGGGTGTCGGCGACGAAGGCGTTGAAGCAGTCCTGGTAGCCCTGGGCGTGGCCGCCGGGGACGGTGGCGAGGCGGGCGGCGTCGGGGCTGAGGGACTCGGGGTCCCTCATGAGGACCGCGTTCGACTCGCGCCCGCCGACCCACAGGGTCTCGGGCTGCTCCTGGTCGAAGGCCAGCGTGGCCTCGGTGCCGGAGACTTCGAGGAGGAGGCGGTTCTTGCGCCCGGCCGAGACCTGGCTGACGACGGTGGAGCCGATCATGCCGCCGCGCGTGGCGAACTGGAGCGTGACGATGTCCTCTGTGGTCACTTCTCGTCCGCTTCGGCGGCGGTTGGCGGTCGCGAGCTGGGCGTTGACGGCGGTGATGCGGTCGCCGGTGACGAACTCGAGGAGGTCGCACCAGTGGGAGCCGATGTCGCCGAAGGCGCGGAGCGCGCCGCCCTTGTCGGCGTCGACGCGCCAGTTGTCGTCGCCCGGCCGCAGCAGCCAGTCCTGGAGATAGGAGCCGTGTGCGAGGGTCAGACGCCCGATCTGCCCGGCGGCGACGCGGGCGCGGGCCTCGCGGACCATCGGGTGGAAGCGGTAGACGAAGGGCACCGCGGCGACCACGCCCGCCGCGTCGGCGGCCTCGGTCATCGCGCGGGCGGTGGCGGCGTCGGTCGCGAGGGGCTTCTCGCAGACCACGTGCTTGCCGGCGGCGATCGCGGCCAGGGCGATCGGTGCGTGCAGGTGGTTGGGGACGCAGACGTGGACGACGTCGGCGGCGTCGATGAGCGCCGCGGCGTCCTCGTAGACCGCTTCGGCGCGTAGGGAGTCGGCCGCTTCGCGGGCCTTCTCGGGGCTGGAGCCGACGATCCCGGCGACGGTGCCACCGGCCACGGCGATGGCGTGGGAGTGGACCCTTCCCATGAAGCCGGTGCCGATGATGGCGGCCCGGTAGGTCGCTTGGGTGATCGTGACATGAGCCATATGACGACCGTAGGACAGACTTATGACGAAGCACAAGCAAAAGTTGCTCGTGTTATGAAACAGTTATGACATCCGAGCGACCGAACCGGTGTGATTCACTAGTGCTGTGACAGATGATTCCGGGGCCAGGCGTCGCCCCGTCGCCGCGACCTCGGCCGGCGCCGGGACATTGCTCCAGCTCCTGCGCGACGGCGTGCCCCGGACCCGCTCCGAACTCGCCGCGCTCACCGGCCTCGCCCGCTCCACCGTCGCCGGGCGCGTGGACGCCCTCCTGGCCGCCGGGCTCATCGCCCCGACCGGCGAGACCGCCTCCACCGGCGGGCGGCCCCCGGCCACGTTCGCGTTCAACCCGGCCGCGCGCATCGTCATCGGCGCCGACCTCGGCGCCACCCACGCGCGCCTGGCCGTCACCGACCTCGCCGGGAGCGTCCTCGCCGCCGTCAACGCCGACCTCGACATCGCCTTGGGACCCGAGGCGGTCCTGGACTGGACGGTCGAGCACGGCCGCCTGCTCCTCGACGAGGCCGGGCGGCCCCTGAGCGACCTCCTCGGCATCGGCATCGGCCTGCCCGGACCCGTCGAGCACTCGGCCGGCCGGGCCGTCAACCCGCCGATCATGCCCGGCTGGGACGGCTTCGACGTGCCCTCCTATGTGCGCGAACGGCTGCCGGTGCCGGTCCTGGTCGACAACGACGTGAACATCATGGCCCTCGGCGAGCACTTCACCGCCTGGCCCGAGTACGAGCACCTGCTGTTCATCAAGGCCGCCACCGGCATCGGCTGCGGCATCATCGCCTCCGGGCAGGTCTACCGCGGCGCCCAGGGCGCGGCCGGGGACATGGGGCACATCCGCGTCGCCGGCGCCGACGACGCGCACTGCCGCTGCGGCAACACCGGGTGCCTCGAAGCGGTGGCCTCGGGCGCCGCGATCGCCGCGAGCCTCACCGAGCAGGGCGTGCCCGCGCGCGGCTCGCTCGACGTGGTCGAACTCGCCCGCGGCGGGTCGGTCCCGGCGCTGCGGCGCATCCGCCAGGCCGGACGCGACATCGGCGAGGTCCTCGCCGGGGCCGTCAACTTCTTCAACCCCTCGATCATCGTCATCGGCGGGTCCCTCTCGCTCGCGGGCGACCACCTGATCGCGGGGGTGCGCGAAGTCATCTACCAGCGGTCGCTCCCGCTGGCGACCAGGCACCTGCGCATCGCCGCGGCCCGCACCGGCGAGTCGAGCGGCGCGATCGGCGCGGGCGTCATGGTCATCGAGCACGCCCTGGACCCCGCCCGGCTCGACGGCCTGCCGATCAACGCTTTGCACCCCGACACCGCAGCCTTCTCGACGAACGGATGATCATGCAGCGCAATACACTCGGCAAGACCGGCCTCGAAGTGAGCCCGCTGTGCGTGGGCACCAGCCCGCTGGCGAACATGGCGCACTACGGCTACGACGTGGACGACGAGCGGGCGCTCGCCACGGTGGAGGCCGTGTTCGACAGCGAGGTGAACTTCCTCGACACCGCGAACGGCTACGGCGAGGACGGCCTGGCCGAACGCCGCGTCGGCGCCGCGATCCGCAGGCGCAGCGGGCTTCCGGAGGGCTTCGTCCTCCAGACCAAAGTGGACGCCGACCCGGCGACCGGGGACTACTCCGGCGATCGGGTGCGAGCCTCGGTCGAGGAGAGCCTGGAGCGCCTCGGCGTCGACCGGCTGCCGATTCTGGCCTTGCACGACCCGGAGTTCATGAAGCAGGACGGGTTCGCGCGCGGCGGCGCCCTCGAAGCCCTGGTGGCCCTGCGCGATGAGGGCGTGGCCGACCACCTCGCGGTGGCCGCCGGGGACATCGCCGTGACCGAGCGGTACCTGGCGACCGGCGAGTTCGACGTGGTGCTCAACCACAACCGCTTCACGCTGCTCAACCGGGACGCGCAGGGGTTGTTCGAGCAGGCCCGCGCCGACGGCCTCGGCGTGCTCAACGCCGCCCCGTACGGCGGCGGGATGCTCGCGAAGGGCCCTGCGGCGCAGCCGAAGTACTGCTACAGCGAGCGCGACGGGGCGTTCCAGGCGAGCGCGGTGGCGATGGCCGCCGCGTGCGAGCGCGCGGGCGTCCCGCTCGCGGCGGCGGCCCTTCAGTTCTCGGTGCGCTCGCCGCTGGTGGATTCCACTGTGGTCGGTGTGTCGAAGCCGGAGCGCGTCCGGCAGACCCTCGACCTGCTCACCGTCGAGATCCCCGAGGCCCTGTGGGAGGAGCTGGAGACGCTCGTGCCGCAGACTCGCATCTGACTGGTGCCGCGGGCCGCGACCGCCGGCGAGGCCGGTCCCACGGCCTGAGCGGCATCGGACACGCAGAGGCGCAAGCGAAGAAGGACGCTCGGCCCGACGCCGCGCGGCGGCCTTGAGGATTCGGTCAACGCGGACACGATTGCCGCGGTGGCCACTCGAACCGGGCGGACCCGGTTACGAACTCGCGCCACCGCACTCCCGGCGCGGGTCTCGAATATTCGGCCCACGCGAACGCGATTGCCACGGTGACCGCTCGCGCCCGAGCGGACCGGTCACGGTCGCGAACTCGCGCCACCGCACTCGCGGCGCGGCGGTTACCAGACCTCGGTCCGGAAACCGCCGCGCCGTCGCCGAGCGCGTCGGTCGGAAGCGGATCGCCGTGTTCAGGCCGCTCGCGCCGCTCACCCGACGTGGGTCAGCCGCGCCACCACGTTGATCGCCTCCGAGAGGACCACGGGATCGACCTGCGCGCCGTCCGGCAGCGCGATCTCGACCTCCAGTGTCTGGTCCCCGCCGGGGTCGTAGCCCGGGTAGACGCCCGGCGACGGTTCGAGGTGCAGGTGGCCGCCCTCGGCGAACACCAGGTACAGGCCCCGCCCGGCCTTCCGGCCGGGCGGGCTGCCGTACTGCCACCCGCGCTTGAGCAGCCCGACCAGGGGTCCGGCCCCGACCGTCGGGCCTTCGAAGCGGGTCAGCCGCCCCGACTTGCGCTCCTCCTCGCTCAAGGTGTGCACCGGCCGCGCGAGCTGGTCGAACGGCTGGAGGATCTCGTAGTCCGCCAGGACGGTCGCCCATCCCTCGACCTCGTCGCCGAGGGTCACCGGGTGCGCGATCCGCACCGTCGCGTCCCCGGGCGCCTCGTACGGCTCGTCGTCCACGTCGGCGAGGCTCCGGTCCTCGGCGAGGCGGAACGACTTGCGGCCCTCCGCGGTCTCGGCCTGCCAGACGAGCCGGCTGGAGAGTTGCCAGACCAGCGGGTGGTCCACCAGGTAGCGGCGGAAGTCCGCGAGCGTCCACGACCTCCCCGCGCACATCGCCCCCTCAAGCCGCTTGACCTGTTCTGCCGCAGCGGTCTTGAGGTCCTTGCGGAGCGCGGCGAAGCGCTCGTACGCGGCCTGCGCGAGGTCCGGGTCGTCCTTCGCCCCCGGCTTGGGGGCACTCGCCCGGCGCTTCCCGGCCTCGTCGATCAGGAAGGGCCGCAGGCGTTCGTCGAACTTGACGGTGAACTCGCGCGGGCCGTAGTCGAGGACGGGATCGCGGTCCGAGGCGAGCCCGAAGTCCGGCACGAGCCGGTCGGCGAGCTCATCGAGGCTCAGTTCGAGCCGCTCGGCGATGACCTCGATCTGCGCGACAGCGGTCTTCTTGAGCGCCTTGAACTTCGCGTTCCGGGAGATGTCCTGCACCTGCCGCAGGGCCGCCTCGGTGCCGATCGCGCCGAGGACCTCGAGGCCGCGCACGGCCTTGCGGCTCTGGCTCTGTCCGGGCCACTGGCGGATGAGCGCGGCCAGTCGCCGCACCCCGTCCTCGTCGGCGAACCGGCCGAGCTGGTCCATCGCCCACGCGTCCTTCGAAGGCGAACCGGCCGAGAGCCACAGCTCGAACAGGCCCCACGAGAACGCCGCCAGCGACGCCCGGTCGCATTCGGCCGCAAGGAGGTCGATGCCCGCGTAGGGGCGCTCGAAGTCGTCCAGGGCCAGCGCCGACATGAGCACCGCGACCGCCTCGGCGGGCAGGGCCTCCTCGCCACCGTGCAGCAGCACGGGCGGGAGCTGGGCCGGGTCGGCCCAGGCGCCGGCCTTCGGGACGCGGGGGCGCTGCGGGTCGAGCGGGTCGAGGTCGAGCAGCGCCTCGACGGCCTCGGCGGCGGTCTCGCCGTAGGCGGCGGCCTGCGCGAGCACCAGGGCGCGGTCGCCCGCCGCGAGGTACCGGAGGGCGTCGGCCGCGGTCCGACGCGGCCCCGCGGCCTTGGCGAGCGCGTCGGGGACGAGCAGGGTCGCGGCCTCGGCGGCGTGGCGGTCGAGCCAGGTCCGGGCGATGGCGCGGTCGGCGCGGGAGCGGGCGAGCCACCCGGCGGCCATGCGGGCGACCTCCAGGTTCACGATCGGCATCAGGGCCTCGCGGAACGAGGGCTTCTTCTTGGCGAGGCCCTCCACCCGTGCGAGGGCGTCGACGCCGTGGCGGGCGAGGATCGCCTGGATCGTGTCGGTCGTGGAGTACCGGACGGTGCCGTCCCAGCGGTGGAGCTCGGAGCGGGCGAGGGCCTCGTCGGCGTAGGCGAGGAACTCGGGGAACCAGTAGTGGGTGTGGTCCGGCCCGCTGGGCATGACGCGGTTCCAGACGTCCGGCCGGCTCCAGTAGTAGTCGTTGTCGCGCTTGGCCGACCACGCCTCCTGCTCGCCCTCGGCCCAGCGCAGGCCGTCGATCGGCGGCGGGGTGAGGCCCTCGACGACGGTCTTCTTGGCCTTGCCGAACGGCGCCCACGGCGGGGTCGTGAAGACCTCCGGGGTCGTCTCGGCGACGGGGTGGCGGCGGACCGAGCGCAGCAGATCCTCCAGGCGGGTCCGGTCGGCTTCGGCGAGGTCGCGGCCCTGGAGGCCGACGGTCTCGACGAGCCTGGCCAGGCGGGTCCTCGCGAAGGCCGTCGCGGTCGGCGCGGCCGCGGCGACCGCGCGCAGCGTCCGGGTCGGGAACCGCTGCGCGGCACCGGAAAGGGCGGCGGTGGCCTGCGGGTTGGTGAGGTCGCGCAGGAGGTAGGCGACGGCCTCGTCCGAGGGCAGTCGGCCGATGGCGTCGTAGATCGCGTCGCGAATCTCGGCGGCCGGCTTGTCCTCGTGTTCGAGGACGTTCACGAAGACGCCGAGCGACGCCGTGCCGAGGGCGTCGACGACCAGGGGGACCCGGGTGGTGCCGTTCCAGCGGTGGTAGAGCAGTCTCGCGCCGCTCAGTTCGAGGTGCTCGGGCGTGGAGACCACGGCCCAGAGCGGGTCGGAGCCGTGTTCGGACCACCGGATCCCGCTGTGGAGTCGGCAGGCCGCGAGGACCAGGTCCTCCTGGTCGGGCATGAGGATCGCGGCGACGAACCGGTGCGTGTCGGTGGAGAGGCTCGCGTCGAGGGCGGCTCGGGCCTCGGCGTGGCGGCCCTCCGGCAGGGCGGCGAGGATCGAGCGCATCGGCGCGGCCCGCTCGACCAGGCGGCGGGAGTTGGGGAGGGCGCCCACGCCGGTCTCCCTGATCCTCGTATAGGGGTCGCCGAATCGCGGGGACGCGTCCCAGCGCACCTCGTTCGACAGGTACTCCACTGTGGCCTGAGCGGCGAAGGCGATGCCGTGCATGGTGATCCAGGCGTCGCGTCCGAGGTCGTCGATGCGCTTCTGGCGGTCCTCCAGGCCCAGGCGCACCAGGGCGAGCGCGACGGCCGCGCCGAACGGGTCGGCCTTTCCGGCGAGTCCGTCGCGGACCGCCGCGGCCTGCTCGGGGGAGGCGATGTGGGCGAGGACGGGTTCGAGGCGTTCGGCGTTCTCCGCGAAGAGCTCGCGGAGGCGCTCGGGCGCGTCGGCGTCGATCGCGACCGGCCGCGGCGTCCCGCGCCCGCGCCGGTCCAGAAGCTGGTCGCGCCACTCGTCGGGGTAGACGACCCGGTCTTCGCCGAGGGGCTCGGTCACCGTGAGGGTGGTGTCATTCGGATTCACATCGCAGAGCTTATGAAGCCCATGCGACAGGCGATCATCCCACGATGTTCGAATGCCGGCGCCCGGAAGGCGGCGTTCCAGTACTCGGACTTTCGGCGGCCGCGGCCCGGTCGGGCTGCCATGCTTGCCTGCGGCGCCGCCCGGCGCCGGAACCGGAGGATCCCCATGACCGTCGCACTCGTTACCGGCGCCTCTCGCGGGCTCGGCGCGGCCATCGCCCGGCACCTCGCCGCCGACGGCTTCACCGTGGCCGTCAACTTCGCGTCGAGCGGAGCGCAGGCCGACCAGGTCGTCGCCGACATCCGCGCGGCCGGCGGCACCGCCGAGGCCTTCGGCGCCGACGTCACCGACGAGGCGGCCGTGGCCTCGCTCGCCGAGACGGTGCGCGCGGCGCTGGGGCCCGTGGAAGTGCTGGTGTGCAACGCGACCGGGCCGCAGCCCGAGCTCCCGATGGAGCGCGTGACCTGGCAGGACCACCTCGACCAGCTGGAGTTCTTCGTCAAGAGCCCTTCGCTGCTGGTGCAGGCGCTGCTGGAGGACCTGGGCTCGGGCGGGCGCGGCCGGGTGATCCAGATCGGGTCGGACGTGTTCGAGCGCTCGCTGCCGAACATGTCGGCCTACACGGCCGCGAAGGCCGCCCAGTGGGGCCTGACTCGCGTGTGGGCCAAGGAGCTCGGGCGCCGGGGCATCACGGTGAACCTCGTCGCCCCCGGCTGGATCCCGGTCGAGCGGCACGGCGAGCTGACCGACGCGGACACGGCCGGGTACGTGGCCGATGTCGCGGTGGGCCGCATCGGGGTTCCCGAGGACATCGCCTCGGCGGTCGCCCATCTCGCCTCGGAGTCGGCCTCGTTCATCACCGGCCAGCGCCTCACCGTCAACGGCGGCCACAACATGGATTGATAGGTCTCCGGCCGGCCGTTGACAGACCGGCCGGAGCTATTCAGTTAGGCCCGGGACCATTTCTGGTTGTCGCCGCCCCAGCAGCTGTAGAGCTGCACCGGGGCGCCGTTGGAGGAGCTGTAGACGTCGAGGCACATGTTGGCGTGGCCGACGCTGCGGATCGTCCCGTCGGAGCCGAACGTCCACTTCTGCCCGCCGGAGCCGTTGCACGAGGAGAGCTGCACGAGCGTGCCGTTGCTCCCCGAGGGCGCGGTCAGGCAGGTGCCGAGGACCCGCAGCTCCTGCGCGGCGGTGTAGGTGAACTGCTGGTTCGCCCCTTGGTAGCAGGAGTAGAGCTGGACGTTGGTGCCGCTGGCGGTGCTGCCGTTGGGAACGTCGATGCACTTGCCCGCGGAGGTGCTGCGCAGGAGGTCGGTGCCGCCACCGGTGCCGGGATCGGTGGGGTCGCCGCCGCCAGGCTCGGTCGGGTCGCCGCCGCCGGGGGCGCCGTCGGGGGCGACGGCCTGGCCGGTGGTCGGGGAGATCATGCCCGCGCACAGGCCGCGGGCGCTCAGGTCGGCGGCGATCTGCGGGATCGCGTTGATCGTGGTCTGGTAGGCGTCGTGCATGAGGATCACGCCGCCGTTCTGGAGGCTCTGGGCGGCCTGCACGATCTGCGCGGTGCTGGCGCCGTTCCAGTCCTGGGAGTCGACGGTCCAGATGACCTCGGTGAGGCCGTACTGGGCCTCGACGGACTGAAGGGTCGAGTTGGTCTCGCCGAACGGGGGCCGGAAGAGCTTCGGGGTGATGCCGGTGGCCTGCTGGATCGCCTGCTGGGTGCTGGAGATCTCCTCGGCCATCTGCTGGGCACTGAGCTGGGTCATGTGCGGGTGGGACCAGGAGTGGTTCTCGACCCACATGCCCGCGTTGGCCTGCGCCTGGGCGAGACTGGGGTTGCTGGAGACGTTCTGGCCGGTGTTGAACATGGTCGCCCGCAGCCCGTTCGCGGTGAGCGCGTTGAGCAGACTGGTGGTGGTGCCGGGGTTGGGCCCGTCGTCGTAGGTGAGCGCGACGTAGCCGTTGCAGTTCTGCGCCTGCGCGGGCGCGGCGGCGCCGAAGCTGAGCGCCACGGCGGCGCCGGCGGCGAGCGCGAACGCGGACAGGGTGGCGATGAGCGGTCTCATGCGGCTTCGCATGGTTGCCCTCCTTGGGGTGGCTCCCGGACGGGCGCGGCGGCGGTCCGGGAGTACGGCGCATCAGTCGGCATCGACGAAGACCCGGGGGCTTGTCGTCATGAGGGGGTGACGGTGGAGCGATGTTCCGCGGATGAACAGGAACGCCTCGAATTATCCGGACGGCTCCACAGCGGAACAAGACCTCCAGCCGCCCAATACATCGACATGCATCAATTCATCTGCGACCGGTCGGCAAACGGTCGGCAAACGGTCTCCGAACGGCGCCCCCACTGCGGTTTCGGCCCCGTAAGCAACTCGTGCTCCGGCTTCCGGGATCAGTCGTCCAAGTCGAAAGACCGCTCCCGTCCGTCAGGAGGAAGCCGCTCGTTGCGGCGTTCGCTACGATCCCGTACATGGATATCGGCTCCGCCATGCGACAGCGCCTCATCGACGAACTCGACCTCATCATCCGCCGGCCCGGGATGTACTCGAGCGATGGCATTTCGCTGCAGGCGATCTGTTCGATGCGTCTCAGCGACCTACTGTTCCTGGACGGCACGCCCGAGATGGACTTCCACAGCCTCGGCATCGGAGCGAAATACGGCAAGTGCGGCATCATCGGCCCCTTCCATCAGAGGTTCGGTCGTGAGCGGAAGTTCTACAACGAGGTGGCCTCCGTTTTCGCCGAGATCTTCCACCAGCACGGGTACTTCACTCCCGAACGGCTGGTGCCCGATGAGGAATGGTCGAAGCTGGTCGAGACTGCAGACACCGCTTACGTCGACACCGACGTCCGCATGAGCGAGATCCTCGACGCCTTCGGACCTCCTAGCCTCAAGATCGGTCGCGATCTGCTTTGCTATGCGCCTGAAGACGGCACAGGCTGGGTCTTCATCGACTGTTTCTGGGAAACCACCGCGGCCTACCAACCGGGCACCGGCGGGCTGGGAAACTTCACCGAAACCTACGATCCGCTCGTCCGCGACATCCGGCTGCCCGGCGAGAACTTCGAAGAGAACCTGCGCCTCACCCTCTACGGCAGGTTCCTCCGCTGGGGGCCGGGCTGGTGGATCTATCACCCCAACAATGGTCAGTCGGCGGAAGCGCGGGCCATCGCCGCTCAACTTCGCGAAGTTGAGGCCTCGGACCCGTCTCAACCGTCGCACCCTGACCTGTAGCCCTGCAATATCGCACCGCCGGGTGTACGCGCAGGAAGGGGCACGGCATGGCCGGTATGGTGGCGGGCATGCGTTTGTTGGTGGCTCGTTGCCAGGTTGATTACACCGGTCGGCTTTCGGCCCATTTGCCCATGGCGACCCGCCTGCTCATCTGGAAGGCGGACGGGGGCAGTCTGGCCGTTTCCAAGAACGCATCCGCCTCGATCATGTCGAGGAGGGCCGAAGGCCCGTAGATCTTCGTACCCCATAGGTCCCAGTCGGAGTAGATCAGCCAGGACTGATCCTCCGGCCAGATGTTGGAGGGACTGAACCCGATCTTCAGCTCCTCCAGGGCTTCCAGGTTCGCGAGTCGCCCTCTGAATACCGCGTCGGGCTCGTGGGTCACGGCTTCGGTCCAGTGCACGTATACCGTGGCGTCAGGCCCGTCGGAGCGTCTCAGTAGCTCAGCAAGCGCCTTGAAGGACTCGCCGTCAAGTCCTCCCTCCATCGGGGCCTGGACCAGTGAAGAGCTGGGGCCGCTCAGGTCGGCTGAAGGAAACGAGTGGCGAGACGGGATCGGGTAGATCGTGTCATGACCGACCCGGACGATTGGGTTACCGGTTCGCTCGGACAGCTCGCTCCAGCGCAGCCGGCGCCATCCAGACACCGGAGCGGCATCCCATTTGAAGCCGGATGTGCGAACCAGCTCTGCAGCAGGGTCCTGCTGCTCGTACATCGCATGCAGAATCCACAGTCCGGCTGCCCCAGGTTCAAGATCGAACCCGCAGTAATCACCGACGCCATCCTCGTATAGCCACAGGAGTTCCATGCCATCGGTTCGGGACCACGAACCGATCTTCGCTTCCAATTCGCTCATTGCCCGAGCTCCCGATCGCATTCGGTCAAGGTGAACTCGCCCGGCGTGCCGCTTTGCCGCAGCGCTACTTCGAACTCGGAGCCGTCATCGAAGATCACCGTGAAGTACGGGCTCCCCTCGCACAACAGTCCCCACACCTCGATGGACCCGGGATCTGCGAGCAGTTCTGGATTGAGTGAGCCCTGCGCCGAGCATCGGCTTCCCGACTCGAACACAATGATCTCGACATCGAAAGGTATATGGACGACTGAGTTGGCTCGCCACTCGAGCCGGGCCTTGAGGGGTGCAACCACCTGTGGATTATCTCGCCACCGTCGCGCTCAGGTTCCGGGGGCTGCCGCGATCCGCTGGTGCCGGTCAGCGCCCTCAACGTGGTGCACAGACAGGCGTACGCGCAGAGACCTGGCACCAGGGCGGCGGTAGGGTGCTTGCCATGCGTTTGTTGGTGGCTCGTTGCCAGGTTGATTACACCGGTCGGCTTTCGGCCCATTTGCCCATGGCGACCCGCCTGCTCATCTGGAAGGCGGACGGAACTGGATGACGCCGCCGTGCACGGTCGTCGAAGGGGCACACGAGTGGACGGTGACCTCCAAGAAGTCCGGCGACCAGCTCAAGATCACCATCGAGGAGGTCTTCCACGACTCCTCCCATGAGCTCGGGATCGACCCCGGGCTCCAGAAGGACGGCGTCGAGGCCCACCTCCAGGAGCTCCTCGCCGCCGACACCGCGCCACTCGGCAAGGGCTGGTCGCTGGTGCGCCGCGAGTACCCCACCGCGATCGGGCCCGTCGACCTCATGTGCCGCAACGCCGACGGCGGGCACGTGGCCGTGGAGATCAAGCGCCGCGGGGAGATCGACGGCGTCGAGCAGCTGACCCGCTACCTCGAACTGCTCAACCGCGACCCTCTGCTGGCCCCGGTCGACGGCGTCTTCGCCGCCCAGGCGATCAAGCCGCAGGCGCGGGTCCTCGCCGAGGACCGCGGCATCCGCTGCGTCGTGCTCGACTACGACGACCTCCGCGGCGCGGTCGACCAGACCCAGCCGCGCCTGTTCTAGCGCAACGCAAAAGGGCCGCGGCACCGCCGCGGCCCTTTTGTTCGTATCGCTTACAGATCCAGGATATCGGCGCACTCGGCGTTGCCGTAGACCGCCGAGTTCGGGTCCTCGCACTGCGACTTGGCGAAGTTGACGAGCGCGACGCTGATCACGACAGCGGCGGCGAGCGCCAAAATGCCCAGGATGAGACCGGCGATGCCGGCACCCTTGCCCTTGCCGCCGCGCGAGCCGGACTTGACGATCGCGACGATGCCGAAGATGATGGCGAGCACGCCGAGCGGGATCGCGGTGAAGAGGTTGATGCCGGGGATCCACGAGAAGACGATGAGGGCGACGAGGCCGAGCACCAGGGCGGTGACGGCGAAGCCGTTGCCCTGCTTCGCGGGAAGGGGCCCGGGGGCGGGGGCCGGGGCGGGCGGGTAAGCCACGGGGAACTCCTATGGTTGTCGATCAATCGGTTCGTTCGGGCCGAACAGCGCCGAGTCTAGGGTGGCGCTGCCAGCCCCGTACCGGTCGCGGACCGAACAGTATCAGAGACCTCGCTCACGGTGGGCCCGCGGACCAGGGACCAGACCGAACTGTCTGATCCCCATAGGACGTTGGCGCATTGATCGACCGCGGGCGCAGTACGACTGCGCTCCGATCCTGCGGTCCTCACGGCGAAAGCGGGCCCGGGCTTTTCCAAGTCGTCCCCGATCGCTCCTGTGGCAACCGATGGCCGGCGCATTCGGCCCGTCGGAATTGGCGCATTCTTCACATCGCTGCAACTGCCGCGTCACGCCGGCGGCCCCTCCGCAGGGGTGAACGAGCACGTGGGAGCGGCGTGCAAGACTATTGGCATGCTTCACGCGGTGGTCCCCGCAGGCGGTTCCGGAACCCGGCTCTGGCCCCTGTCTCGCGCGCAACGACCCAAATTCCTGCTGCCCTTGACCGGCACGGACTCCTCGTTGCTGCAATCGACGGTCGAACGGGTCCGGCTCCTGTCGGAGCCCGACCACGTGTACGTGGTCACCGGCGCCGCCCACGCCGTCGACGTGGCCCGCCAGCTGCCCGACGTCCCCGGCGACAACATCCTGGTCGAGCCCTCCCCGCGCGACTCCGCGGCCGCGATCAGCCTCGCCGCCGCCGTCATCGCCGAGCGCGATCCCAAGGCGATCATGGGCGCCTTCGCCGCCGACCACCTCGTGCTCGACGGCGAGGCCTTCGCCAAGACCGTCGAGCGCGCCATGGAACTGGCCGCCACCGGCCTGCTCATGACCATCGGCATCAACCCCACCGGCCCCGACACCGGCTTCGGCTACCTGCGCCTGGGCGCCCCCGTCGGCCCCGGCTACCAGCTCGACGCCTTCGTGGAGAAGCCCGACCAGGTCTCGGCCGTCGAGTACGTCTCGGCCGGGAACTACCTGTGGAACGCCGGCATGTTCGTCTGGCGCGTGGACGTCTTCCTCGACCAGCTCGCCCAGCACCGCCCCGCCCTCCACGACGCCGTCCGCACCCTCGCGGCAGCCTGGGACTCCACCGGCCGCGAGGCCCTGTTCTCACAGCTGTGGCCCACCCTCGAGAAGATCTCGATCGACTACGCCGTCATGGAACCGGCCGCCGCGGCCGGTCGCGTCGGCGTCGTCCCCGGCGACTTCGAGTGGCACGACGTGGGCGACTACAACACCCTCGGCCAGGTCCTGCAAGCCGCCGACAAGGTCGGCAACGTGGTGGTCGAGCCGCGCGGCTCGGGCGAGGCGCTCCTGACCGAGTCCAAGCGCAACGTCGTCGTCCCCGCCTCCGGGCGCCTCGTCGCGGCCATCGGCGTCGACGACCTCATCATCGTCGACACCCCCGACGCGCTCCTGGTGTGCCCCAGGGACCGCGCCCAAGAGGTCAAGGGCCTCGTGGAGGAACTCAAGCAGGCGAAGCGAACCGATCTGGTCTAATGGCGCCCATGCAGCTCGCCACGCGCCACCGATCCGCAGTCGCCGCCGTCCTGCTCGCCTGCGCGGCGATCTACATCGCGGTCGCCGTCTCCCAGTGGCTCTTCGGGCTCGGCCTCGACCCCCGCGACGACACCCTCAGCCGCGCCGCGGGCATCGGCTTCACCGACGAGGCGCGCCGGACCCTCTTCTCGATACTGCCCGTGGCGCTTCCGGCACTGGCCGCGTTCCTCGCCCCCGCCACGCGACCCGGACGGGTGATCGGGCGCCTTACCCGTCTCGTCTACGTCGCCTACCTCGTTATCGGAGTGCTGCTGGCGATGTCGGCGGCACGGTACGGCTTCGACGACGTCAGGCAACTGGACGAGGAAGGACAGGTCTTCATCGACCCCCGCGCCGCAGTGGAACGACTGCTGCTGGACGCGGTCTGGTTGGCACTGGCCGTGATCGGTCTCGTGTCCACCCGATGGAGCGGCTCTCGCGAGCGATCCGCCACCGCGGATCCGTCAAGCTGAGTCCCCCACAAGCGTGAGTCTGAGGGGTCCTTCCGTCGATCAGATCACTGTGCGCTATCGTCTGATATCGAACCGTTATCGAATAGCGATGAAGACTCATCGTCCATAGAGATGAGTCAGGCGGCGCGGCCCCATCTACAGGCCGCCCGCGGGCACCGGGCTTCATGAGAAGCGCTGCAATGCAGGACTGAACCACGAGCGGGCGACCGGCGCGCCCGCAGCGGGGCCGTACGCGTTTCAGGGGAGGGAACGCGTCCGCCCGAGAGTCCGCAAACCGATGCCGTGCAAGTGATTGCAAGGGGGGAGCACCGGTTCGACCGGTGCGCGAACGAGGAGGCGGACGTATATGGACGGCCGTGACTACTTGGCCGACCTGTTGGGTAACGTTCCGGAGTGGCAGGCTCGCGCATTGTGCGCGCAGACCGATCCGGAGGCGTTCTTCCCCGAAAAAGGGGGCTCCACGCGGGATGCGAAACGCATCTGCGCGCGATGCGAGGTCAAAGAGAACTGTCTGCAGTACGCGCTGGACCACGATGAGCGGTTCGGCATCTGGGGCGGCCTCTCCGAGCGGGAGCGCCGCAAGATCAAACGCCAGGCCCGCGAGGCGGCGCGCCGCCGCACCGAGCGGCTGCCGGTCGTGGTCTGCATGCCGAGCCCGATGATCAACCCCGCGCTGACGACCGAGGTCGTCTTCGCGGCTGAGCAGCGCCACGCCGACCCGGTACTGGTCGGCTCGGGCCACGGCGGACCGATCGGGCTGATGGAGGAACTGGTCGGCGCCCCCCTGGGCGACCCGATCGGCCGCCTGGCCGAGGAACCGGCCGCGCAGGACCGCGTCCCGGTGGCCGCATAGCGAACATCCCTACGAGCGAACGACGTCGCACCAGACGGAGAGGGCGGGACAACGCGGTCCCGCCCTTTCGCTCTGCCCGGGCGAGGTCTGCGCGGCCTCAGGGCTCCAGGTCGTCGGGCGGCAGGTTCAGCAGGGAGGCGAGCTGCTCGGCCAGGACCGACCGCACCAGCGACTCGGCCTCGCCCTTGCTCTCGCACCGCAGCTCGATGGGCCTGCGGTACAGGACGATCCGCGGCGAGGCCGCGATCGTGCCCGGCTGGGCGGGGTAGAGCTTCGAGAGCGCCACACCGCGCTCCTCGACGATGTCGGCTTCGTACGGCTGCGTCTCCGGCGGGACCTCCTCCACCGCGAACTCGATGTGCCGCAGGTCGGTGAACTTCTCGCCGAGCGTCTCGGCGAGCCGCCGCTCGATCGCCACCACCGACTCCAGCACGAGCGCGTCGAACTCCTCGACCGGTGTGCGCCGCAACGGCAGCGCGCCGGGCGCGAGCGGACCCCTCATGCCCCGTCCGTGTCGATCTCTGCGCATTGGGCCACCTTAGCGTCCGCGGCGGACATTCCGGGTTCACGCCGACGCGCACGGCCACGGCGCCGGCCGCCGGCGGCCCCGGCCGGGCCCGTCCCCGCCCCATCGCGGCGGCACGACCCGCGAATCGGTTCCGCCCCACTGCTCAGCGTCGCCGACTTCACCTCCACGAGTGGTAGTTTCGTGGGGTGAGGTCGGATCGGCGTTGCTCCCGGAACGGCTGCCGCCAGCCTGCGGTGGCCACTTTGACGTACATCTATTCGGATTCGACGGCCGTGGTCGGCCCGCTGTCGACGACGCGGGAGCCCCATAGCTACGACCTGTGCGACGCGCACGGCCGGCGCCTGACCGTGCCCCACGGCTGGGAGCTCGTCCGGCACCAGGGCGACTACGCGGTGCCGATGCCCACCGACGACGACCTGGTCGCCTTGGCGAACGCCGTCCGCGAAGCCGCCGTCGGCGACCGCCCGGACGCCAACCAGGGGACCCTGACCGGCCTCGCCGCGAACGACGCGGCGGACGGCGCCGCGCGCGCGGCCCGCGAGCCGGCCGACGCCGAACCGTCGCCGCACCAAGGACTCCGCCCCTCGGCCCCGCAGTTCGGTGCCCGGCGTCACCTCCGGGTGGTGTCCGGCGATGAGGACCTACAGCGCTAGTCTCGTCACTGGGGCGGCCCACACGCGACGCGCACGCGCGCCGCGACTCTCATACCGACCGGCCCCGTGACACCGGAAAGGCGGCATCTGACCTGTGGCTCCCCAGCTCAGCGAATTCGTGAAGGCCTACGACGTGCGCGGGCTCGTCGGCTCGCAGCTCACCCCCGAGGTCATGGAGGCCATAGGCGCGGCGGCCGTGGCCGTCACCGGTGAGCGGACATGGGCCGTCGGCCACGACATGCGCGACTCGGGCCCCGGCTTCGCCGAGGCCTTCGCGCGCGGCGCGACCCGCGCCGGGGCGGACGTCCTCGAAGCCGGACTGTGCTCCACCGACATGCTCTACTTCATCGCCGGCCAGCGCGACGTGGCCGGGGCGATGTTCACCGCCAGCCACAACCCGGCCGAGTACAACGGCCTGAAGATGTGCCTGCCGGCCGCGCGGCCGATCGGCCTCGACACCGGCCTGGCCGACATCCGCGACAAGGCCCAGGCGATCATCGACGGCGAACCGGCCCCCGCTGCCGACACGCCGGGCGCGGTGACGCGCGAGGACTTCCTCGCCGCCTACGCCTCCTACATGCGCGAACTGGTGGACCTCTCCGGCATCCGCCCGCTCAAGATCGTGGTCGACGCGGGCAACGGCATGGGCGGCCACACCGTCCCGGCCGTCCTCGGCGACCAGCTCCTGGACGGGCTGCCACTGGAGATCGACCCGCTCTACTTCGAACTCGACGGCACCTTCCCCAACCACGAGGCCAACCCGCTGGAGCCGGCGAACATCGTGGACCTCCAGGCCCGCGTCAAGGCCGTCGGCGCCGACCTCGGCCTGGCCTTCGACGGCGACGCCGACCGCTGCTTCGTGGTCGACGCCGACGGCGAGCCCGTCACCCCCTCGGCGATCACCGCGCTCATCGCCACACGCGAACTCGCCAAGCACCCCGGCTCCGTGGTGTGCCACAACCTCATCACCTCCAAGGCCGTCCCCGAGATCATCGCCGAGCACGGCGGCCGCCCGGTGCGCACCAGGGTCGGCCACTCCTACATCAAGGCCGTCATGGCCGAGGAGAACGCCGTCTTCGGCGGCGAGCACTCCGCGCACTACTACTTCAAGGACTTCTGGTTCGCCGACACCGGCATGCTCGCCGCCATGCACGTGCTGGCCGCCGTCGGCGAGAGCGACCGCAGCGCCTCCGATCTCGGGAACGAGTTCGTCCGCTACGCCCCCTCGGGCGAGATCAACTCCAAGGTCACCGACCCGCACGCCAAGATCGAAGAGGTCGCCGAGCACTTCGCCTCGCAAGACGAGGTCGGCACCGACCGCCTCGACGGCCTCACCGTCACCCTCACCGACGGCTCCTGGGCGAACCTGCGCCCCTCCAACACCGAACCGCTGCTGCGGCTCAACGTCGAAGGCCCCGACACGGCATCGATGGAACGGCTGCGCGACGACATCCTCCGCATCGTAAGGAACTAGCCCATGCCCGCCACCGCGCCCAAACCAGTGCTGCTCGAACTGCTGCGCTGCCCCGAGCCCCACCACGCCCCCCTCGCCTACGACCGGGAGGCCGCCGCGCTCGTCTGCTCCAAGTGCGCGAAGGTCTTCCGCGTCGAGGACGGCATCCCCGTGATGCTCCTCGACAGCGTCACCAACGGCGGTGTCACCAACAGCGGCGCCCCCGGCGACGACGCACCCGCGTAGGCGCCACCCGAACAACTCCCCCGACCACCACTCCCCGGCAGACGAAGCGAACCGACAGGGCCCGCGCGAGCGGCCCCGACCGGCCAGGGCCACAGGCCAAGGAGGAACACAGCATGGGTCTTGAGGACGACGGCATCGCCGGGATCACCGGCGACCGGCTCCCCGACGAGCGACGTATCGAAGGCGACCTGAGCGAGTCGGTCCGACCCGGAGGCGCCCTCTGGGCGCTCGCCTCCGCCGGGCCGCAACTGCGCGAGTCGGCCGCGATCGCCGCGGACGCCGGCCTCGGCACGCTCGCCGAGGAGGGCCGCCCCCGCGCCCTCGTCGTCGCCGGCGTCGGCACCGCCGCGCGCACCGGCGACGTCCTCGCCACCGTCGCCGGGCCCCGCTGTCCCGTGCCGATCCTCGGCCACCGGTCCGCAGGCGTCCCCGGCTGGGTCGGCGCCGCCGACGTCGTCATCGCCGTCTCCGCCTCCGGCCGCAGCCCCGAGGCGCTCGCCGCCGCCGAGGCCGCCGCCCGCCGCGGCGCGCGCCTGGTCGCCATCGGCGCCCCCGATTCGGAGCTCCAGTCGCTCGCCGAACGCGCCCGCGCCTCTTTCGTGGCCGTCCCCCGCCGCGCCCCCGCGCGGCTGAGCCTGTGGGCGCTCACCGTCCCGGTCCTCATGGCCGCCAGGGAACTGGGCCTGGTGAACCTGGTCGAGGCCGACATCGCCGAGACCGCGCGCCGCCTCGACGAGGACGCCGAACGCTGCCGTCCCGACGCCGACGCCTACGTCAACCCGGCCAAGGAACTGGCGATGAACCTCGCGGGGTCCGTCCCGGTCGTGTGGGGCTCCAGCCCGCTCGCGGGCGTCGCCGCCCGCCGCTTCGGCGACATGCTCGCCGCGAACTCCCGCTACCCGGTCGTCTCCGGCGAACTCGGCGAGGTCGGGCGCGGGCGCGTGGGCCTGCTCGACGGCGTGTTCGGCTCGCTGGCCGAAGGACAGAAGGACATCTTCGCCGACCCCGAGGGCGAGGAGGAGCTCACGCGTCTGCGGATCATCCTCATGCGCGACGACGGCCTCGACGGCGACGACAGCACCCCCAAGCCGGACACCCGCCGCGCCGACGCGGTCGCCGACCTGGCCCAGCGACGCGGCATCCGCTGCGACGTGCTCCCGGCCGAGGGCGGCTGCGCTTTGGAGCGGCTCGCCTCGCTCATCGCGGTGCCGGACTTCGCGTCGGTGTACCTGGCGCTGGCCCACGGGCTCGACCCGATGCGGGTCCCGGCGGTCTCGGAGATGAAGGACCTCACGCTCGGAGCCGAATAGACGAACCCGGATCGGAGGCGCGAAACGCGGCCGATCCGAATACCCGGCGGGCGCCGCCCGGCGTTCGGGCCCGGTCCGACTGCTTCGGTGCCGCCGGTTTCGGACACCGCGTGTCCGACACCGCTCGCGCCCGATCCTCCGCGACCGCTTCCCGAGCGCATCAACGCCGCTCGGTCGACACCATTCGCTCGATCCCGCTCGGTCCCGTCCGATCCCCCGTGCCCCAGCGGTATCGCCGCTCCACCGGCTGTAAGCGCTACCCGGCCTCTGCCGCGCAGAGACGCCCACGTCTCTGCGGCGGGCCGTGGTAGCCGGGCGCACGAGTCGAACCGATAGAGTTGACTCCTTCGAGCCGAACAGTGAGGAGCTGCGGTGCAGGGGCTTTACGGCGTCATCCGCAACTACGCGTGGGGATCGCAGGTCGACATCGCCCGATTGCAGGGCCGGGAGGTCCCCGCGGACCTCCCTGAGGCGGAGGAGTGGTTCGGGGCCCACCACAGCGCCCCCTCGACCCTCCACGACGGCCGCCCCCTGGACGACGCGATCGCCTCGGCCCCGGTCGACCTCCTGGGCCGGCGCGTCTTCGACCGCTTCGGCCCGCGCCTGCCGTTCCTGCTGAAGCTGCTCGCCGCCGGCAAGCCGCTCTCGCTCCAGGCGCACCCGAACTCCCGCCAGGCGCACTCCGGCCACCAGCGGGAACTGCGCATCGGCATCGACGCGGCCTACCGCAATTACGTGGACGACAACCACAAGCCCGAGCTGCTGGTGGCGCTCACCGAGTTCCGTGCCATGTGCGGGTTCCGCGACCCGCTCGAGGCCGCCGACGACATCGAGGCGCTCGCCGTTCCCGAGCTCGAGGGCCTCGTGCGCACGCTGCGCGACCGCAAGGCCGGGCTGCGCCGGGCCGTGACCGACCTCCTCGGGCTCGGCCGCGAGGAGTGCCGCGCGGTCATCGACGCCGCGGCCAAGGCCGCCGCCGAGCTCGACAGCGCCGACAGCACCGACCTGCTGTCGCTCGCCCGCGACTACCCCGACGACCCGGGTGTCCTGGTGAGCCTGCTGCTCAACCACATCACGCTCCAGCCCGGCGAGGGCGTCTACATGCCCGCCGGGAACCTGCACGCCTACCTCGACGGCTTCGGCGTGGAGATCATGGCCGCCAGCGACAACGTGCTGCGCGGCGGTCTCACCAACAAGCGCGTGGACGTGCCGGAGCTGCTGCGGGTCCTCGACTTCGAGGCGATCGACGAGCCCCGGGCGGTCATCGAGGACGCCGGGCCGGTGCGGTCCTGGCCGGTCCCGATCGACGACTTCGCGCTGCGGCGCGTCGAACTCGGCGGCACCGCGCAGACGTTCGCGATCGACGGCCCCCGGATCTGCCTGAGCACCGGCGGCAGCGTCACCGTGGCCGACGACGAGGGCGAGACCGCCCTGTCCCCCGGCCGCGCCGCGTTCTCGGCCGGCAGCGCCGGACCGGTCGTGGCGAGCGGCGAAGGCGAGCTGTTCATCGCCAGCGCCTGAGCACCGAGACGAAGTGAACGGCCCGACCGCGCAGCGGTCGGGCCGTTCTGTTGCAACGCGATGGTCCGGGGCTCAGGCGAGCTTCTTCTGCACGTCGATGTCGCGGCACAGCGGCCGGTAGCCGATGGCCTCGTTGATGGCGATCATGTGCGAGTTGACCTCGGCGTTCCAGGTGTGCACGTACCGCAGCTTCGGCCGGTAGGCGCGCAGGAGCCGCTGGTTGGCGACCTTGAGGACGGTGCCGAGGCGCTTGCCGCGGTGGGCGGGGTCGACGATGGTGTCGTTCTGGCCCGCGTGGTCCTCTTCGCCGGGGAAGACGAGGATGTCGGTGAGCCCGGCGACCTCGCCGGTGGCGACCTCGCGCACGGCGGCGGCGAGCTGGAGTTCGCCGCGTTCGGCGCGGACGCGCTCCTCGTCGCGGACCCGTTCGACGTCGTAGACGGCCGGGCGGATGTCCAGTTCCTCGCTCATGGGCGGGTCGGTGTACATGCGGGCGCGCATCTCGGCGATGCCCTCGACGATGTCGTCGGGGGCGCGGCCGACCCATTGCAGCAGTTCGTATCCGGCGGCCTTCTCCCAGGCGTCGGCGTAGAGGCGCTCCAGGTCCTCGCTCGCGACGGCGAAGAGGTCGTTGCGGCGGTGGATCTCGTTGTCGACCGAGGCGTAGCCGCGGGCCTTCGCGAAGCCCTGGCCGGCGTGGTCCATCGCGGGTGCGCCGTCGACGGAGTCGGTGACGGCGCTGAGGACGGTGTCGCGGCCGAGCGCGGCGGCGCGCTCCTCGGCGAAGGCGAGCAGGGCGGTGCCGATGCCGCGGCGGCGGAAGTCGGGGTGGACCTCGAGTTCGAGGTTGGCGAGGTGCTGGTTGTCCTTGAGGAAGAGGACCAGTTCGAAGCCGCCGACGACGCGGCCCTCGGCGCGGGCGGCGTAGCGCTCGACGGCGACGGCGGCCGGGTGGAGGAGCAGGCGGAGCCGCTGGTGGGCGGTGCTGATCGGCGCGTCACCGGGGAGGTCGTGCTCGATGACGGCGTTCTGCATGGCGATCCAGGCCGCGACGAGGTCGGCGTCGAGCGGATCTATCGGGAGAATCTCAATGTCACTCATGTCCTCTGTACCGTCCCGTATCCGGGAGGCCGGCGCAATCGATTTAGCGAAGTGGCCAGAGGTCGAGCGGTACCGCGTGAGTGTCGGCGGTGGCGCGCAACGAGTCCGAGGAGTGCTCGTGAATTCGCCTGGATCGGGGGCACGCGAAGGCGGGTAGTCCCGGGGGACCCCTTGGTTCAAGGGTACGCGCCGGGTACGACATAAAGCCCGGGTCGCTTCGCGACCCGGGCTCGAGTTCCGGCGCACAAAAATGTGCCGGGCGGCCACCCCAGACCGCCCGGCACTCCCCCCGGTTTGGTATTCCCCGGCGCCGCGGTGATGGTTCCGGACCCTTTGGATCCTCCGCATCTCCGTGACGCTGCGTATCTGCAATATTACCCACAGCCCCACCAGTGTCAAGCGAAACCCGGGTCAAGATCAAAGTTTTTTCCAAGGCCTCCGTCACACGGGCCTTCAAAACCATGGTGACCTGCTGTTCCACCACCATAACGCTGTGCAGTTCTCTGGCAAAATCCGTCGCGGGCCGGTGGCCGCCGCCACGGTGCCGTTGGGGCGGCCCGCCCGCCGCGGCGCGTAGCATTTCCCTTATGACGAACACGCTGCGAGCCGACGACTACAAGGTTGCCGACCTCAAGCTGGCCGACTTCGGCCGCCACGAGATCCGCCTGGCCGAACACGAGATGCCCGGCCTGATGGCCCTGCGCGAGCGCTACGGCGCGTCCCGTCCTCTGGAGGGTGCCCGCATCACCGGGTCCCTACACATGACGATCCAGACCGCCGTCCTCATCGAGACGCTCACGGCCCTCGGCGCCCAGGTCCGATGGGCCTCGTGCAACATCTTCTCCACCCAGGACCACGCCGCCGCCGCCATCGCGGTCGGCCAGGGCACCCCCGAGGACCCGCAGGGCGTCCCGGTGTTCGCCTGGAAGGGCGAGACCCTCGAGGAGTACTGGTGGTGCACCGAGCGCGCCCTCGACTGGGGCGACGAGGAACCGAACCTCATCCTCGACGACGGCGGCGACGCCACGATGCTCGTGGTCGACGGCGCCCGCTACGAGGCCGCCGGGGTCGTGCCGGACCCCTCCTCGGCCGACAGCGAGGAGGAGGCCGTGGTGCTCGCGCTGCTGGCCCGCTCACTCAAGGAGGACCCGACCCGCCTCTCGCGCAAGTCCGCCGCGATCAAGGGCGTCACCGAGGAGACCACCACGGGCGTGCACCGCCTCTACGAGCTCGAACGCGACGGGCGCCTGCCGTTCCCGGCGATCAACGTGAACGACTCGGTGACCAAGTCCAAGTTCGACAACAAGTACGGCGTGCGCCACTCGCTGCCCGACGGCATCAACCGCGCCACCGACGTGCTCATCGGCGGCAAGACCGTCGTCGTGTGCGGCTACGGCGACGTCGGCAAGGGCTCGGCGGAGGCGCTGCGCGGACAGGGCGCCCGGGTCATCGTCACCGAGGTCGACCCGATCTGCGCGCTCCAGGCCGCGATGGACGGCTACCAGGTGCTGACCCTCGAGGACGCGGTCGAGTACGCCGACATCTTCATCACCACCACCGGCAACCGCGACATCATCACGATCGACCACATGCGACGGATGAAGCACCAGGCGATCGTCGGCAACATCGGCCACTTCGACAACGAGATCGACATGGCCGGCCTCGCCAACGAGCCGGGGATCAAGAAGCTCGAAGTCAAGCCGCAGGTCCACGAGTGGCAGTTCCCGGCTCGTGAGGACGGCACTGGCGCGCGCTCGATCATCGTGCTCAGCGAGGGCCGCCTGCTCAACCTCGGCAACGCCACCGGCCACCCGAGCTTCGTGATGAGCAACAGCTTCACGAACCAGGTCCTGGCCCAGATCGAGCTGCACACCAAGCTGGAGCAGTACCCGATCGGCGTGTACACGCTGCCGAAGCACCTCGACGAGGAGGTCGCGCGGCTGCACCTGGACGCCCTCGGCGTCAAGCTGACCACGCTCTCGAAGAAGCAGGCCGACTACATCGGCGTCGAGGTCGAAGGCCCGTACAAGCCCGACCACTACCGCTACTAGGGCGCGATCGCGTTCGGACGCAAGCGAAGACGGCGAAGGCCCGGTCCACCTCGGACCGGGCCTTCGCCTTCGTCATGGCCGGGCGGGTCAGACCTGCTCCACGACCTCGCGGGCGATCCTCGCCAGCTCCTCGACGATCGGGATGCCCTCGACGTCGTCGACGGCGCCGCTGGTGAGGATCGCGATCCTGACCGGGTCGTCGCCGTCCCCGCCGAGGACGCCGACCGAGTTCACCACCCAGAGTCCGTCCAATTGCGACTCGACGTCCCAGCCGTTCTTGAGCCAGACCGTCTCGCCCTCCACCGCTGCGGCCGAGACGCCCCAGGCCTGCTCCTCGATCACGGAGCCCATGAGCTCGCGGCCGAGGTCGACCTGCTCGGCGTCGAGCACCCCTTCGTAGAGGTTGAGGTCGAGCAGGATCATCTGGTCCGGCGCGCTCGACCAGCCCACTCCCCAACGGCCTTCGGCGTCGACGGTCGTGTCCGACAGCCCGTATCGCTCGTGCGCGGCGGCGAGCGCGTCCGCGCCGCCGAGGTAGTTGTACAGCGTCGAGGTCGAGCCGTTGTGCGACTCGGTGATCATGCGCTCCAACAGTTCCCGGTGGTCGTCGGGGATGCCCTCGACCGAGCCCCAGTACTGCTGGACCATCGCGAGCAGCTCGACTTTGACGATGGAGGCGGTGATGTGGGTCTGCTCGGGGTTGTAGTCCAGGCGGATCCCGTCGCGCTCAATGGAGATCGATGCTTCGACCAGGGTTCCGGACCCGGCGAGGAACTGCTCGACGCGTTCGTCGAGCGCGGCCTGGAGCCGTGCGCGCCGCTCTTCGCGCGACTCGCCGAAGATGCTCCCGAGGCCGTCCTCGGCGGCGCTCGCGGCGATGCCCGCGAAGGAGGCGCCGGCGGCGAGGACCACCGCGGACGGGACACCGACGCGCAGCATCGTGCGGCGGGAGGGACGGAAACGCTTCAGTGTGGAGTTCGGAGTGGGGTTCGGTTGCCGAATCATCATGCAAGGCTAGGGAATCAGACAGTTCCGGTCAACGGCGATCAATGGGAGATCCGAGAAATATCCTGTCGGATATGTCATCGGGAGCCGAAGCAACCCCGAACGTGCGCAAAGGCGTACGGCCAGTGGCCGTACGCCTTTGCAACGGTGGCTTAAAGAGACGATGGCATTGCGATCCGTGGTTTCCTCGAACCACGGCCTTCGCGATGCATGGTCCCAGCGAGTCGCTGCCGCTAGTAGCTCGGCAGGCTCGGGTCCACCTGGTTGATCCAGCTGAGCACGCCGCCCTGGACGTGCACGGCGTTCTTCAACCCGGCGGCCTTGGCCGCGGCCAGCGCCTCGGCGGAGCGCACGCCCGCCTTGCAGTAGAACACGGCCTGGCGCTCGGTCGGCAGGTCCGCGAGTGCGGCACCGGAGATGATGTCGCCCTTGGGGATCAGCCGCGAACCGGGGATGCGCACGATCTCGTACTCGGCGGGCTCGCGCACGTCGATGAGGTCGATGTCGCGGCCTTCCTTGATCCAGTCCTCGAGCTCGCGCGCGGTGATGGTCGAGCCGATGACGGCCTCGACGGCCTCGTCGGTGATCGTCCCGCAGAACTCCTCGTAGTCGATGAGCTCCTTGATCGTGGCGTCGGGGCCGCAGACCGCGCAGTTCGGGTCCTTGCGGACCTTGATCTTGCGGTAGCTCATCTCCAGCGCGTCGTAGACCATGAGCGAGCCGACGAGCGGGTCGCCGATGCCGGTGATCAGCTTGATGGCCTCGGTGGTCTGGATTGAGCCGATCGAGGCGCACAGCACGCCGAGGACGCCGCCCTCGGCGCAGCTGGGCACCATGCCGGGGGGCGGGGGCTCGGGGTAGAGGCAGCGGTAGCACGGGCCCTGGTCGGCCCAGAAGACGCTGGCCTGGCCGTCGAAGCGGTAGATCGAGCCCCACACGTACGGCTTGCCGAGCAGCACGGCCGCGTCGTTGACCATGTAGCGGGTGGCGAAGTTGTCGGTGCCGTCGATGATGAGGTCGTACGGCTCGAAGACCTCGAAGACGTTGTCGTTGTCGAGCACCGTGTTGTGGAGGACGACGTTCACGTACGGGTTGATCTCGCGGATCGACTCGGCGGCGGACTCGGCCTTGGTGCGGCCGATGTCGGACTGGCCGTGGATGATCTGGCGCTGGAGGTTCGACTCGTCGACGGTGTCGAACTCGGCGATGCCGATCGTGCCGACCCCGGCGGCGGCCAGGTACATGAGCGCGGGGGACCCGAGACCGCCGGCGCCCACACAGAGCACCTTGGCGTTCTTGAGTCGTTTCTGACCGTCCATGGCGACGTCGGGGATGATGAGGTGGCGCGAATAGCGGCGCACCTCGTCGACCGACAGCTCAGAGGCTGGTTCGACCAGCGGCGGCAAACTCATATGTCCAATAATGCATGTCCACGCTGTGGATATTCCACCGGGAAGCGCCGTGTGCGGTTCTTCACGTTCGTGGGACGGTTGCTCCCAGCATCTGGAACGGTTTTCGGACGAGGCTAGCGGTCGACGAAGTCGTCCGGCGGTAGGTCGGGGCCGTTGTAGTCCCCCGCCGGGCCGGACACGTACGTGTCGCCGTCGGGGTAGGGCCAGGGGTTGCCGACGCATCCGGCCAGCTGGTAGGTCTGCTGGGCCATCACCGGCGACAGGTCGCCGTCGGCGGGGCAGACCTCGTGGCCGTGGCCGAGCCGGTGGCCGACCTCGTGGTTCACCGCGTACTCGCGGTAGGCGTCGAGGGTCCCGTCCCAGTGGTCGACGCCGGTGAGCCAGCGCGCGGAGTTGATGACGACGTTGTCGCCGTTGCGGCACGAGACGGTGGTGTTCTGGGACCCGCACAAGTACGAGCGCTGCTCGGGGCTGGCGAGGAAGACGGTGAAGTCGGCGTTGCCGGCCTCGCCGACCTGCTGGAAGCGCCATGCGCCGCCGGCGATCCAGGAGCGCCGGTCCGCGAGCGTGTCGTGCACGAACGCGCTGAACTCGGCCGGGTCGATCTCGATGCCGTTCTCGACGGCGATGTCGTACTGGAGCAGCTGGCCCGAGGCGCCGACCACGCCGGTGTCGGCCGGTTCGGCGTAGGTCCAGGTGCCGGTGCCGGAGAAGTACAGCGGCGGCACGATCGCGGACGGCGCGGTGGGGACTTCCTCGGGCGAGGGGGCGACGACGGTGCTCGGCGGGGCCTGCTCGTGGTCGTCGAGCGCCTGCGGGGTCTCGGTGTCGGCGGCGTCGACCGCGAAGTACAGGCCCGCGCTCGCCATGAGCACGAGGATCGCGAGGAACACGAAGCGGCGCCTCCTGCGGAGCCTGCGGTTGCGGTTCAGCCGTCCTTCGGTCACAAGGGCGAGTCTAAGTCAGTTCGCGGGCCCCTAGGCCGACCCCCGAGTATTGTGTGCGCCGTTTCGAGTTCATATAGCGGACAGGACATCCTCCGCATCGCCCTCGGCGGCCTCGCGGACCTCGTCGAGCATCGCCGCGACCGCTCGGGCGACCGCCTGGGGGCGCTCCATCATCGCGACGTGGCCGGTCTGGTCGAGGATGAGCAGCCGCGAGTCGGGGATCGCCAGCGCGGTGGGCGGGGCCTGGCGCACGTCGATCACGCGGTCCTGCTTGCCCCAGATGACGAGGGTGGGGCATTCGATCTCCTCGGCCAGGCGCCACAGCGAGTGGGTGCCGGGGACGAACGTCTGGAAGAAGGAGGCCATGAGGCCGCGGTAGGTCTGGATGTAGGCGCGGGAGTTCCACGGGGTGGCGAGGCGGCGGCGGGCCTCTTCGACGGCCTCGCGGCGGCGCTGGGGGTGCATGAGTTCGGGGTCGGCCCAGGTGCCGAGGACGATGTCGTCCACGACCTGCTCGGGGGTGCGCGAGCGCATGGTGCGGTCGGCGAACCAGGCCATGTTGGGGACGGCGAGCATCGGCAGGTACCGGGCCTGATGCGAGCGGCGCGGGTTCGCGAAGGGCATCGCCGGTGAGACGAGGGTGAGGGTGCGGACGAGGTTGGGGCGGGTCGCGGCGAGGTAGACGGAGACGGCGCCGCCGAGGGAGTGGCCGGCGAGGTGGACCGGGCCGCGGCCCGATTCGACGATCCAGGCCGCGACGTCCTGCGCGAGCAGGGGGATGGTGACGCGCGGGGCCGGGGCCGATTGGCCGAAGCCGGGCAGGTCGATCGCGTCGGCGGCGACGCGGTCGGCGAGGGCGTCGGCGAGGTCGGTCCAGTTCTGGGCCGAGCCGCCGAGGCCGTGGACGAACACGGCCGGCTCGGCGCCCTCGGCGGCGGGCGGGGTGTGCCTGATGAAGAGTCTGCGGCGGCTGAGCTGGTGTTCGATTCCGGGCCACGGCGGGTGGGGACGCCGCGGGTTGCGAACCTCGCCGGCGTCGACCAGCCGTGCCCGTTTCATGGGAGCTAGTGTGACACCTCATTGGCGAGCGCGCCCAATGTAGCCGAAACCACTGCCCGGGAGCGTTCGGCGGTGACCACGGCGGCGCCCGAGAGTCGCCGCACCGCTTGGCCGTCGAGCCAGAGGACGACGACCACGGCGGTCTTGACCGGGCCTGTGGGGACGATGGAGGCGTGCTCGACCTCGACGCGGATGTCGCTGGCGCCCAGGCGGGGCCGTAGGGCCTCCACTGTGGCGGCGGCCGCGGCGTGCTGGATGTGCCAGTCGATCGGCGGGACGGCGACCTTCCCGGTGGATTCCTCGTTGCCGAGCGCGAGGGTCACGCTGACCTCGGCTTCGAGGCCCGCGGACTCGATGTCGACGCGTCGCAGCTCGACCGGTCCGAGGGCGGCGATCTCGACTTCTGCTGCGGGGGCCTCGACCTGGCCGTGGAGTTCCTCGCCGGGTTCGTCGGCCGATTGCGGGCCGAGGTCGACGGCGCGCTGCTCGTTGACGACGGCCGAGACGGCCGCGTGGACCTCATCGGGGTCGACGCCGTCTTCGAGTTCGAGGCGCAGGCTGGAGGCGCCGTCGGGGGCGGTCACGTGGAAGGCGTCGCGGACACCGGGGACCTGGCGGACGGCCTCGACCAGGCGCACGGGCTCGGGGTCGGCGGGGCCGGTCTTGTCGACCGTCGCCGGCGGGGTGGGCTCGGCGATGGGCTGGCGTCCGGCTCCGGGCGCGCGCAGCGGGGCCTGCTCGGTGACGGTGGGGCTGGGGACCGCGGCGGGCGAGAACTCGGTGACCGGCGGCTGGGGTTGGACGATCGGGAACTGGTCGGTCTGCTGCTCGGCGGCCGGGGCGGGGGTCTGCGGCGTCGGCGCGGGCGGCGCGCCGGGGGTCTGCTGGACCGGCGGCTGCGGGACCTCGATGGGCCCGGTGTGCGGGGGCCGGCTCGGGGCGGGAGGCGGGGAGGTGTGCTCCTGGACCGGTTCGGGGGGAGCGGGCGGCGCGGTGGCCTCGCGGGGGGCCGAGGGCGCCTGGAACTCCTGGTTCGGCGCGAGCGGGGCGCTGTAGTGCTGGTCCGCGCCCGGCTGCGCGAACGCGGGGGCGCTGGGCATGGCGCCCGTCTGCGGGGGCGCGGTGAACTGCGGCGGGCTGTGGTCGGGGGCGGGCGGGGCGAACTCCTGGTTCGGGCCGGGACGCTGCGGGGCCTGGTGCTGCGGCGGGGCGGCGTAGTCGCCGGGCGCCGGCGGGGCGCTGTAACCGGGGTGCTGCTGGGGCGCGCCGAACTCCTGCGGCGGGCCGGGGGGCGCGAAGGCCTGGTTCGGGGCCTGCGGGTTGAACTCCTGCTGGACCGGGGCCTGGGAGCCGTTGAAGCTCTGGCCGGGGGTCTGCGGCACGCCGAACTCCTGCGGGGCGCTCGGCTGCACGCCGAAGTCCTGCTGCGGCGCGGGCGGCGCGGCGAACTCCTGGTTCGGTCCGGGCGGGGCGCTGAACTCCTGGCCCGGGCCCGCGGGCCCGGCGCCGTTCTCGCGGTTCCCCGGGGGCGTGCTGCGGTCCTGGTTCAGGCCAGGCGGCGCACTGCGATCTTGGTTCACGCCTGGCGGCGCGCTGTGCTCCCGGTTCGCACCTGGCGGCGCGAACGGCGATTGCGGCTGCTCGACCTGGAATCCTTGCGGGCCTTGCGGAGTCTGCGGTGCGGCCGGGATCGGCTCGAACTGCTCGCCCGGGGAGGGGCGGCGGGTGGCCGGGACCATCGGGCCGGTCTCGGCGATCTCGACCGGGACGTGCGGGACCTGTCCGGTCGGGTCCTCGCTGTAGCGGTGTCGGCGTCCTCGGTCCGGGTCGAACCGGTACTGCTCGGGCGCCTGACCCGACCCCTGCCGCCCCTCTTCGGCGGCTTCGGGAGCCTCTTCGGCGGGCGGTCCCCAGGACCTGCCGATACGCCTGCGGGCGGGCCTTTCCTCCCCGGTCGGACGCTGCGGATCATCCGGTCGGTTCTGGTCATACACCACTAGACAACTCCTTCATATTCCCGCCCTCAAGGTACCGTGGCGCGCCCAGTGACTCGAACCCGCGTTTGTCGTCCCCGTACGCTGGGAGACTGTATTCAGACTTCCGTAAACTTCCTTCAGGTCGCAATATCCGGCGACTGACGGATGGGCGACATGAGTCGAGGAGAGGTACCGGAGTGAACAGCGCTGGTGAGGGCCGGGTCCGATTGCCCAGGAGCGAACGCCGGGCGCAGCTGCTCCAGGCCGCTCAAGGCGTCTTCGTCTCCAAGGGCTACCACAACACCTCCATGGACGACATCGCCGAGAACGCCGGCGTCTCGAAGCCCGTGCTCTACCAGCACTTCACCTCGAAGCTGGAGCTCTACCTGGCGCTGCTGGACGGACGGGCCGCCGAGCTGGTCGGCCAGGTGCAGAACGCAATCGACTCGACCGACGACAACAAGGAGCGGGTCAACCGCGCCATGCGGGCCTACTTCGACTTCGTGGACGCCCAGGGCGAGGCGTTCCGGCTCGTGTTCGAATCCGACCAGCGCAACGACCCCGAGGTGTCCGAGCGGGTGATGCGCATGGAGGCCGACTGCGTGGCGGCGATGGCCGACACGATCATGGCCGACGCCCACGTGGACAAGGCCCGTGCTGAGCTCCTCGCGACCGGCCTGGTCGGGGCCGCCGAGGTCGCGGCCAGGAAGTGGATCGCCTCGGGCCGAGGGATCCCCAAGGAAGAGGCCGTACAGCTCATGAGCAGCCTCGCTTGGCGGGGGATCTCGCACTTCCCGCGCGAGGGCGAAGCCGAGCTCGGGTTAAGAAGGCGCAGTCCGAGGGAGGGCGGGGCCGGGCTCGGATTGGAAGGCAAGGTCCGAGCGAGGGCGAAGCCGAACTCGGGTTAGATAGGCGCGACCCGCGCGAAGCCGGGCCCGGGCGAGCGTCCGCGTTCGCTCTCGGCGCACTGTGCCGTACCGGTTCCGGGTGGTCGCCGCGAGTAGTCTTGCTTCCGTCTAGACGTCAGAGTATTTCGATTGAGGAGGGCCCGTGGAGGTCAAGATCGGTGTCCAGTACGCCCCACGCGAACTGGTGTTGGACAGCAAGCTGTCTCCGAAGGACCTGTCCGAGACGATCGAGCAGGCCGTCGCGAACGGCGGGGTCCTGCGTCTCGAGGACGACAAGGGCCGGCAGGTGTACATCCCCGTCGAGAAGATCGCCTACGTCGAGGTCGTCGCGAGCAGCGCGCGGTCGGTGGGCTTCACGGTCGACGCCTGAGCCCGCGAAGGCTTCGCGCCGTGACCGGCGGCGCAGTACGACGCCTGAGCCCGCTAAAGTGTCACGCCGTGAGCGGCGGCGCGTAACCGTCCATGCCTGAGCTGGTGAAACGTTGAGGGCCCGGAGCATCCGCTCCGGGCCTTTCCGCTCGCCGCCGGCCTATCTCAAGACAGTGAACGGCGAACTGGCCTGCACCAGCTGCCCCTCGTTGTCGACCGCGTCCGGTCCGTTCACGAAGACCCGGTACAGCGTCGAATCCGACACCACCAGCACCGGCTCGCCCCAGTTGAGGTTCGACTCCACCGGATCGGCCGGGTTCGCCGCGATCTGCTCGATCACGACCCCGCCGATCCCCTTCTGGACCTCGATCCGCGAGTTGTCGATCGCGACCCGGAACAGCTTGTCGTCGCCGCGCAGCCCGGCCACCCACAGGTAGTTCTCCGTACTCCACGCCACGTCCGTCACGTCACTGATGTCCAGGCCGATCCGCCGCGGCTCGCCGGCCTGGATGTTCCCGTCCGCGTCCACGCTGATCGGGGCCACCCACGCCACGCCCTCCTCCACGAACGCCAGGCGCCGCCCGTCGGCCGCGATGGACATCGCGGTCACGTCCGTCCCCACCGCGAGGGTCTGCGCCGATCCCGAACTCGAGTCGACCGTCGTCGGCACGCCGTCATCGATGACGACGACCGTGCGCGATCCGAGCCACTGCGGGTCGGACAGGTCCCCGCCGAGCCCGCCGTCGAGGGCCCGCATCGAAGTCGTCGAGCCGACCTGGAGCACGTCGCGCCCGCCGCCGTCCACGATCGCGGCGATCTTCCCCGAAGGGCCGACCGCGACCTGCCGCAGGCCCTCCACGCTGAACCCGACCCACGGGTGGTCCTCCGAGACCGCGGTGACCTGGAGGCTCCCGGTGTACTCCCACACCGTCTCGTCGGCGATGAAGTAGCCGTTCTCCTGGTTGCCGAGGCTCGCGGGGATGGCGTTCCAGCTCCGCCAGGTCCGCAGGGCCCCGCTGACGACGGCCTCGCCGTCGATCGCGAGCACGAACTCGCCGCTGAGCCCGAGGCTCCAGGCGATCTGCGCCGCGATGGCCGAGGCCGTGTCGGAGTCGACGGTCTCGCCGCGCGTCAGGTCGATGCGGGCGGTGCCGTCGTCGTTGGAGGTCTTCCAGAGCGTGCCCTCGGGGATCGCGTTGCGCGCCGAGAACGCCACGAAGTCCGAGGGGCCCTGGACGAGCCATTCGAGGCGCTGGCGGCGGTCGGTCTCGGCGTCGAGGTCGTTGTAGATCCACCGGATGTCGGGCACCAGCAGCTCGGTCATCCCCGCCTGGAAGTACAGCGGCGCGCTGCCATAGTCGGAGGAGAACTGGTTGTAGTCGAGCATGACCTGGGTCGGGAGCGTCGCGATCTTCCAGATGTCCTGGAGGCCCTCGCGCTGGAGGGTGAAGGACTCGTCGTAGGCGCGGGGCGCGGAGTGCATCCGGACCGACCCGTCGGGCAGGTAGGTGCCGACCACCGAGCCGGTCACCTTGACGGTGGCGGATTCGAGGCTGTCGGCGCCGATCGCGACGTCGACGCCGGCGAGCAGGTCGAGGCCGGCGGAGAGGTCGGAGAACTGCTGCTCGGCGTCCACGGTGAAGGAGTGGAGGCGGTCGTTGCGCCCGTCCGCCTCGCCCGCGGCGGCCTTCAGGAAGTTCTGGACGGTCTCCTCGGCGTTCGTGGTCGGGGCGAACGTCTCGGCGCTGGTGCCCGAGGACTGGTCGAAATCGGACGGGGCGTCGCCCATGACCTCGGGGGCCTTGCCCGCGGGGATGCCGCAAGCCGACAGGACCCAGGTCGTGCCGAGTGCCACGGCGGCGGTGAGGCTAGTCCTGCGGCGCATGCGGGGCCTCCTCGTCTTCGGTGGACGCGTCGTTCACGGACACGGCGTTCGGGGCCGCGTCCTTCGCGGGCGAGGGTCGCGACGCCGCGATCGACGGCCCGGGCTTGAGCGCCTTCGCGTCGAGGCGCAGCGGGATCGGCGAGGTGATGACGCGGTTGCCGGACTGGAGCGGCAGGGTGAGCACGAACAGCGTCCCCTCGCCGAGTTCGCCGACGGCCTGGAGGGTCCCGGAGTGGAGCTTGGCGTCCTCCAGGCTGATCGCCAGGCCCAGGCCGGTGCCGCCGGTCTTGCGGTTGCGCGAGGGGTCGGCGCGCCAGAAGCGGTCGAAGACGCGGTCGGCGTGGCCGGGCTTGAGGCCCACCCCGTGGTCGCGCACGGCCACGGCCACGGCCGTGTCGCTCTCGGCCACGGTGATCTCCACGGGCCTGCCCTCGGCGTGCTCGATGGCGTTGGAGACGAGGTTGCGCAGGATGCGGTGCACCCGGCGCGGATCGACCTCGGCGATGACCCGCCGGGCGGGCTTGCCGACCGAGACGCGCACCCCGCACTCCTCCGCGAGGCCCGCGAGGCCCTCCACGACGTCCTCGGCGATGCGGCCGACGTCGATCGCGTCCACTTCGAGCGAGGCGAACCCCGAGTCGAAGCGGGAGATCTCCAGCAGCTCCTGGAGCAGGTCCTCGAAGCGGTCGATCTCGTGCTGGAGCAGTTCGGTGGAGCGCTTGGTGATCGGGTCGAAGTCCTCGCGCGTGTCGTAGAGCAGGTCGGCGGCCATGCGCATGGTCGCGAGCGGGGTGCGCAGCTCGTGCGAGACGTCCGAGGTGAACCGACGCTGCATCATCGACATCTCCTCAAGCCTGCCGATCTGGCTCTGGAGGTTCTCGGCCATGAGGTTGAACGACCCGGCCAGCCGGGCCAGGTCGTCGGAGCCGCGCACTTCCATCCGCTCGTGGAGCAGCCCGGCGGCGAGGCGCTGCGAGGTGCGGGCGGCCTCGCGCACAGGCGTCACCACGAGCCTGGTGACGAGCGCAGCGATGACCCCGAGGAGCAGGACGAGCGCGACCCCGGCGAGCGCCAAGTTCGTGCGCAGCAGGCTCACGGCGTCCTGCTGGGAGTCGAGCGGGTAGAACGCGTACAGCTCGTAGTCGATGTTGAGGTCGATGTAGGAGCCGACCACGAGGTAGGGCATGGACTCCCCGCCGTCGAGGGCGAAGGTGTCGTGCTGGGTGGCGATGCGGCGGTCGGCCACGACCTCCTGGAGCTCCTCGGACGGCTCGTCGAAACCGGCGACCGGGTGCGTCTTGGTCACCGTCCCGTCGGCGGTCCGGAGCATGACGTACGGGGCGTAGACCGGGTCCTCGGCCAGCTCGTTCACGATCCGCTGCATGGTCAGCGCCAGCGCGGAGTCGGAGGCCGAACCGTAGGCGGCGAGCTGCTCGGCCGCGCGTTCGACGGCGTTCTTCGTCTCCTCGACGGCGGTGTCCTGGCGTTCGGTGAGAAGCCCGGAGGTGAACGATCCGGCCACGACGAAGCTGAAGATGAGGACCAGGATCGTGGAGGTGATGAGGGTGGAGAAGACGACGCGCAGTTGGAGGGAGGCGCGGAAGCGGTCGACCAGTGGTTTGGAGACGCGGCCGCCGAAGTCGGCGGCGCCCTGCCAGAGCCGTCTGAGCCACACCGGCCTCGATCGAGGCCGGCCCCCCGTGCCGGTCACTAGCCCAGGCCGGCTTTGTACCCGACGCCGCGCACGGTCTGGATGAGCTGGGGGCGCTCGGGGTCGGGTTCGATCTTGGCGCGCAGGCGCTGGACGTGGACGTTCACCAGGCGGGTGTCGGCCGAGTGGCGGTAGCCCCAGACCTGCTCGAGCAGGACCTGGCGGGTGAAGACCTGGCGGGGCTTGCGGGCGAGGGCCACGAGCAGGTCGAACTCGAGCGGGGTCAGTTTGACCTCGGCGCCGTTGAGGGTGACCTGGTGGGCGGGCACGTCGATCTGGACCTGGAGGCCGGGCTTGCCGATCTCGAGGCGTTCGGGGGTGACGTCGTCGCCGCGGCGCAGGCGGGCGCGGATGCGGGCGACCAGTTCCTTGGGTTTGAAGGGTTTGACTATGTAGTCGTCGGCGCCCGATTCGAGGCCGAGGACGATGTCGACGGTGTCGGACTTGGCGGTGAGCATGACGATGGGCACGCCGGACTCGCCGCGGATGGCCTTGGCGACGTCTATGCCGCTCATGCCCGGGAGCATGAGGTCGAGCAGGACGATGTCGGGCCGGTGCTCCTTGAACGCGGCGAGCGCCTTCTCGCCGTCGGTGACGAAAGTGGGGGTGAAGCCTTCGGTCCGGAGGATGATGCCGAGCATCTCCGCCAGCGCCGGGTCGTCGTCAACGACGAGTACACGTGCTCTCATGGACACCAGTTTTCCACCTCGCAAAAGGCTAGAGCACCACGGGTGGACTCCCGCGGTGCTCTAACTGTAACGACTATCCGACGGACTTGACCGCCCGCGCGGGGTCGGTGCCTGCGGCGATGGCCTCGAAGGGCTCCCGTCCGGCCTGGATTTCACCGAGCTGTACCATTTCGCGCTTGGTGAAGAAGCCGACGATCCAGTCCGCGAGGATGCGGCCCTTGCGTCCGGTCCCGGGCACGCGCGAGAGGTGGTATCCGCGGTGCATGAGCCAGGCGAGCAGGCCCTTGGCCTTGAACCCGTAGGTGTTGGCGACGCCCTTGTACAGGCCGAGGCCGGCGACCGAGCCGAGGTACTTGTGCTTGTACGGCTTGAGTTCGCGGCCGACGTGCTGGGCGTGGACGTTGTCGGCCAGGATGCGGGCCTGGCGGACGGCGTGCTGCGCCGAGGGCGTGCACCAGTCCATCGGGAAGTCCGAGGTGTCGGGGACCTGCGAGGAGTCTCCGGCGCCCCAGGCGTCCTCGACGACCTCGCCGATGGTGTCCTTGCCGGCCTCGACGCCGGTGGCGACCTGGAGCCGGGTGTTGCACTCGAGGTGGCCGCGGGGGCCGATCGGCAGGTCGGTGGCCTTCAGCAGCGGGTGCGGCATGACCCCGGCGGTCCAGATGATGGTGTCGGAGTCGAACTCCTCGCCGTCGGTGAGGACGACGTGGCCGCCCTCGCAGGACTTGAGGGTGGTGCCGAGGCGGATGTCGACGCCGCGCTTGGTGAGCTCGCGGGCGGCGTAGGCGCCCATCTGCGGGCCGACCTCGGGCATGATCTTGTCCGCGTACTCGACGAGGTACCACTTGATCTCGGAGGCGTCGAGCATCGGGTAGTTCTTGACGATGTTCGCCGTGAGGTCCTCGAGTTCGCCGAGGGTCTCGGCGCCGGCGAAGCCGCCGCCGACGGTGAGGAACGTGAGGGCCTTGCGGCGCACGTCGGGGTCCTCGGTGGTGGCGGCGATGTCGAAGCGCTGGAGCACGTGGTTGCGCAGCCAGATGGCCTCGCCCATGGACTTGATGCCGATGGCGGCGTCGGCCAGGCCGGGGATGGGGAGCGGGCGGGATACGGAGCCGGGGGCGACGATGACCTCGTCATACTCGACCTCGCGGGTGGGGCCGACGAAGGGCTGCACGGTGAGCTTGCGCTCGGCGTGCTTGATCTCGGTGACCGCACCGGTGAGGATGGTGCAGAGCTTGAGGGCCTGTCGGAGCGGCACAACGCCGTGTCGCGGGGAGATGGAGCCGGCTGCCGCCTCGGGCAGGAACGGCTGGTAGGTCATGTGCTGGTTGGGGTCGATGACCATCAGTTCCACTTGGCCGCGCTTGATGTCGCCCTTCAGCAGTTTGCTCAAGCGTTCGGCAACGTAAAAACCGACGTGACCGGCACCTATCACGACTATACGTTTCACGCGTTCAATTCTGGCCCTGCTCAGGGGCGCTTGTGTAGTGAACGCGCGAGGACGTAGATCACGGTGACCGCGGCCACGATGCCCGCCGTGACGGCGAAACCGGCGGTCAGGCCGGTGAAATAGGCGGTGAACAGGGTCAGGATTCCCGCTGTGACCACTGTCGACGCGAGGACGAGGCCGAGATGGCGACCCCAGGTGAGGATGATCTCACCGTCCATTGCGGTGGTCGTGCGGAACCGCTGGGTCACGGCGGCGGCCGAGTGGGCGGTGTACAGCAGGCAGGCGATCGCGGCGGTCGTCCACAGGGAGGGGTCGTCGCCGGCGTTGCGGTCGAGCGCGCCGCTGACGAGCCAGGAGACGAGGACGAACAGCATCGCCAGGAGCGGCGCGATCCCGCCGGGGAGCAGGCCCGCGGCGAGGGCGAGGAGCGCGGCGGCGCCGATGTAGCCGCCGGCGGCGGCCCATTCGGGCGGGACGGCGAGTTCGGCGGCGAGGAACAGGGGCAGTGCGACCGCCAGGCGCAGCAGGACCGGGGCGGGGGCGAGGCGCCGGAGCCAGGTGAGGCCGCGGCGTCTGCCGGCTTTGAGGCGTTCACGGGCGCCGGCGGTGAGGGACCGGGCGAGACCGCGCTGGACATCGCTCATCTGTGACTCGCAGGCTTCATCAAGGGGCTCATCGGTAGCGCCTCCGGTTGAGTTCGGCGAGGACGTTGTCGAGGGAGGCCGAGCCCTGCCAGGGTTCGACGGCGACGCCGAGGTCGCGCAGTTCCATGACGGTGTTGTCGCGGTCGAGGCGCCAGAGCCGCTCGGCGTGCGGGGTCCAGAACGTGCGCTGCGGCGGGGACACGTGCGGCGGGAGGGTGTCGACGCAGAGCACGGGTCGGCCCGCGCGAGCCAGGGCCGCGATGAGTTGCAGGGCGCGGTCGGTCAGCAGCGGGGTGAAGACGACGTTGAGGCTGCGCTGGCCGGCGATCTGGCGGCGGACCATCTCGGGCGAGGGCGGGATCGGGTCGGGCGGGATCTCGACCGAGGCGAGCCAGCGGAGGGTGGCGGCGGCGTGGCGGCGTCCGGCTCCGGCTCGCATCCGGCGTCCGCGGGCGCCGAACTCGATGCAGGCGACGCGGTCGCCTTGGAGGGCGTAGTGGGAGGCGACGGCCCCGGCGGCGCGGACGGTGAGGTCGGCGATCGAGGCGGCGCCGTCGACGCCGCCGGAGACCCCGGCCTCGACCTGGAGGTCGAGGATCAGCGTCACATCGGTGTCCCTTTCGGACAGTGTGGCGTTGACGTAGAGGTCCTGGGTGCGCATGGAGGTGCGCCAGTCGATGCGGCGGAGCCGGTCGCCTGGCTGGTAGAGGCGCACTTCGGCGAGCTCTCCGGAGTCGCCGCCGCGCCTGGAGCGGTGGACGCCGGTGACGCCGTCGGCGAACGGCAGCGACTCGGCCGACTCGAACCAGTCGGGGACCGGCAGGACCCATACGGTCGTGCCGGGGAGGCGCTGCACCGTGGTCTCCAGCAGGCCGCCGCAGGCGATGGAGCGGACGTGGACGGGACCGAGGTGGTGGCCGCCCCAGCGGCGGGCGCGCCCGGCGACGAGCATGTCCCGCGCCGAGGCCGGGCCGATCCGCTCGGCGAAGTCGCCCTTGCCGGTGTGCAGGTCGATCCAGGGGTCGGCGGCGGCGGTGACGAGCGTGGTGACCGCGACCGGCTCGGGGTTGGCGACGACGAGGCTCGCGGCGGCAGTCGCGCCCTCGGCGCACGAGGCGTCGTCAAGGGCGGTCATGCGGGCCTCGGGGGGCCGCACGGGCCGCTGCTGGAGGAGCATCGCGGTGCCGATCGCGAAGGGCGCGGCGATGAGGACCAGGTCGACCCGTCCGAACGCGACCGCGACGAGCAGGCACACCGCGATGAGACCGACGGCCCGCGTCAGGGCCATGGTGCGCCGCCAGGTGACGGGCGGTTCGGTCTCGGCCCGCCGGACGGGCCGGGCGTTGTCGGTGCGCAGGCTCAGCGCGGGATCGCCGAGCGTCATTGGGGCTGGATGCTGTAGGTCGGGGCCTGCGCGGTCTGGGGCGCCTCGACGCCGTTGCAGATGTCGGCGACGACCGTGGCCGGGTCGATGCGGCGCATCCACAGCTCGGGCTTGAGGGTGATGCGGTGGGCCAGCGCGGCCGCGGCGACGCCCTTGACGTCGTCGGGGGTCACGAAGTCGCGTCCGGAGAGGACGGCGAGGGCCCGCGAGGCCAGGAGCAGCGCGAGCGATCCGCGCGGGGAGGCGCCGACCTGGAGCTGGGCGTGGCCGCGGGTGGCGGCGGTGATGGCGACCATGTAGCGGCCCACGGAGTCCTCGACGGTGACCGTCTCCAGGGCCCGCTGCATGGCGACGAGCGTGGAGGCGTCGATGACCGGGTCGAGCTCGACGTTCTCGACGCGGCGGGCGATGCGCCGCTGGAGGACCTCCCACTCCTCGTCGGGGGTGGGGTAGCCGAAGGAGACGCGCAGCAGGAAGCGGTCGAGCTGGGCTTCGGGGAGCTGGTAGGTGCCCTCGAACTCGACGGGGTTGGAGGTGGCGAGGACGGTGAACGGCTCGGGCAGCAGGTGGGTCTCGCCTTCGACGGAGACCTGGCGCTCCTGCATCGCTTCGAGGAGGGCGGACTGGGTCTTGGGCGGGGTCCGGTTGATCTCGTCGGCGAGCAGGAGGTTGGTGTGGACCGGGCCCTTGCGGTAGACGAACTCGCCGGTCTTCTGGTTGTAGAGGAAGGAGCCGGTGACGTCGGCGGGCAGCAGGTCGGGGGTGAACTGGAGGCGCCGGAAGTCGAGGCCGAGGCTCTGCGCGAAGCAGCGGGCGGTGAGCGTCTTGCCAAGGCCCGGAAGGTCTTCGAGGAGGATGTGTCCGCCGGCGAGGATGCCGGCGAGGACCAGGCGCAGCGGCTCGTCCTTGCCGACGATGACCGAGCGGACGGACTTCAGGACCGCCCCCGCGTGGTGCGCGACCTGGTCGAGGCTGAGGTGGGGGGTCTCGGACATTAGATCTCCTCGATGGCTTTCAGGTGGACGTCGAGTTCGCGCGGGGCGGGGCAGTCGTGGACGGGGCGGGTCAGGAACAGGAAGGTGCCCTCGCCGAGGAGCGCCCGGCACTGGTCGGGCTGGCCGTCGAGGGTGAGGCCGCGGCGCAGGCGCAGGCGTTCGGAGGCGATCTCGACCAGTTGGCGCTTGGCGTTGGAGGTCTCGAAGCGGCCCGGTTTGGCCTGGGCGAAGATGAGCCGGTCCTCCCAGCGGTTGACGTCGGTGAACGGGCGCCAGCTCGGTTCGTTGACGGTGCGCACGCGCAGTTCGGGGGCTTTGACGGTGTCGGCGCGCATCCCGTTGACGACCGAGTTGACCAGTAGGGCGGCCAGGGCGAGGAGGATGAGCTGCCACAGGGAGAAGTCGACGCCGGAGACCAAGGCGATGGCCCAGAAGACGACGGCGAGGGCGACGGCGCCGACGGCGGGCCAGAGCGTGAGGCGCCCGAACGGGGCGAGGAAGTCGTTCATCGGCCGACCCGCAGGCCCAGTTGCGACTGGAGCGCGACGAGGGCGTCGCGGGCCTGGTCGCGGTCGGTGTCGCCGACATCGTGGGGCGAGTAGCGGGCCCGCAGGTAGGCGTCGCAGAGGCGCCGGAGCGGGTCGCCGTCGAGCCGGTGGCGTTCGAGGAGCTTGCGGACCAGGTCGGTGGGGGTGTCGGAGGCGTCGCGTTCGATGCCGACGGTCTCGGAGGCGCGTTCGAGGTGCACCCAGCAGGCGATGATGGCCGAGCGCGGGTCGGTGCCGAGGTCCATCTCGGCGATCGCGGCGGCGACGGCGTCCTCGACGAGGGCGAAGTCGCGGTGCAGGTGGGCGGTCTCGGGTTCGGGCTCGCCGGTGGAGCCGGGGGCGTCGACGAGCCATTCGATGAGGCGGCGGACGAGGAAGGTCAGGATGAGCAGCGCGGGGACGCCGACCAGGAGGCCGAGCACGACCCAGCTGACCCAGGGCGGCAGCGTGAAGCCGCCGTCGACCGGTTCGCGGATCTCGACGCTGGGCATCTCCTCGACCGATTCGAACTCCATCGGGGGCGGTTCCTGCTCCACCGGGACCTCGGGGAGGTTGGCCTCCTGCCAGCCGACGCCGGTGCCTTGGGCGGCGATCCCGACCACCAGGAGCGCGGCCGCGACGATGACGACCGGCAGCCAGCGGCGAGGCGGGTGCGGTGCGGGGTGCGTCATGGGCGGCCTCAAAGGGAGCGATGGTACGCGTGGTTCGCGACACCACCCTATGCCAGACCCCCCACCCCCGCCGACCACCCTCAGCGTCTCCTCGGATCACAGAGTTCGCCATCTTCTCAACTCTCAGCCGCGAAACTTGAGATGTCGGCGAACATGACAACTCAAGTTTCAAGGTGCGCGAACTTCTCAAGCCTCGGCACGTTCGCGTCATCGGAACGGACTCGCGGGAATGAGGTCAGGCGAAGCGCTTTACGAAGCGGCGTTGGCCTGGGGTCTCCACCGCCGACTTGGCGTAGTGGGACCGGACATAGGCGACCGCCTCGTCCGCGGGCACGCCGTCGAGGACCGCCAGGCACGCCAGCGCGGTCCCGGTACGGCCGTTCCCTCCGTGGCAGGCGAACTCGACGCGTTCGGTCGCCGCCCGCTCCCAGGCATCATGGAGTACCGCCGCGAACGCCTCCTTGTCCGAAGGCAACCGGAAGTCCGGCCAGCGCACCCACGTGGACTCCCACTCGACCGCCGGCGGCTCCTTGCCGAGGAGGTACAGCGCGAACTGCGGCGTCGGCCCTTCGGGCAGCGGACGAGCGAGCGGCCGCCCGCGCACGAGCAGCCCCGAAGGCAGTCGCATCACTCCGGCCGCGTCAGGGTCCCAAGTCATGGGCCGACTCTACAGCGGCGCAACGGAAGCAGCCGTCCTTGGAACGGCGTCCACGGGCCGTTGCCACGGATGGCGCGGCACTGTCGCAGTTCGGGTGCCTTGTGACGCAACCCCGCTCTAGGCACAGCAGTTCGGGCGGGCCTGTCACGCAACCGCACCAGGGGTGCGTTAGCGGACCTCGCGCAGGCCGGTGCCTTCCTCGGGCAGCTCTCGCAGCGTCCGGATCGGGGTCGCCAGCAGGACCAGACAGCCCGCGAACAGCATTCCCGCAGCGATGAACAGCACGTACCGGGCGCCGATCACCTCGCCCGCGAAACCGCCCACGATCGAACCGACCGCCAATGAGCCCCACGTCATCACCCGCTGCGAAGCGTTCACCCGGCCTTGGATCGGGTCCGGGGTGATCGCCTGCCGGTAGCTCACCACGTTCACGTTGAACACCACGATGGAACCCACGTACACGAGCTGCCCCGCGAACGCCACCACCGCGCCCCAACCAGTGCCCGCCATAGCCACCACCGCCATGCCCGGACCCGACATCGCCAGCGCCACCAGCGCGGTCGGCCCCATCCCGGCCTTCGCCGAGATCCGCCCGACGAGCATCGCCCCGAGGATGCCGCCCACGCCCGAACCCGCGAGGATCAGACCCACGACGGTCGTGGAGTGCTCGCCGTCGCGAATCAGGAACACCACGAGCATCGCCTGGAACGCGCCGACGGAGAGGTTGCACCAAGCGCTGGCGAGCGCCACGGACCGGATGATCGGGTCCCGGAACAGAAACTTCACGCCTTGCGCGATCTCGGTCCGCAGATGCGGTTTCTCGTGCTTCGCGGGTTCGGCCTCCTGGAACCTGATGCGCGAGAACGCGAAAGCCGACACCGCGAACGACAGCACCGAAGCCACCAACGCCACCGGCGCGGTCAGCACCGCGACCAGCGGCCCGGCCACGAGCGGCCCGCCCGTGTCGGAGGCGGAACGGATCCCCTGGATGCGGGAGTTGGCGCCGGCGAGGCGGTCGTTGTCGATCATCATCGGCACGAAGCTCACCTGCGCGATGTCGAAGAACATCGAGGCGAGCCCGAGCAGGAACATGGCCGCGAACAGGTGCAGCGGCGTCAACGCGTCGAGCATCCACGCGACCGGGACGCTCACCATGATCAGCGCCCTGGCGACCTCGGCGGTGACGACGACCGGCTTGCGCCGCACCCGGTCCACCCAGGCTCCGATGAGCAGCCCGAAGACGACCAGCGCGATCTGGTCCATGGCGTTGAGGATCCCGATCTGCGCCTCGCTGAACTCGAGGACGACGACGGCGATGATCGAGATGGAGAAATAGGCGACCTGAAGGCCGACCTGGCTCGTTGCGACGGAGGTGAACAGGAAGCGGTGATCGGCGTTTCGGAACATGGGCTCAGCCGGGGCAGTCGTTCATCGGGGCGGACCTTTCGCCGGGGGCGGGAGACGGGTCGGGGTCGGAGGAACTGGCACGGGTCAGTGCGGAGCAAAGAGGGACGGGTCCGAGCTTATGCGCCGAACGCGACAAATGGGTGCCACGGCCGGTGCTCCCCCACGGCCGCAAGCGCTTCGGCGGGGCTGGCACCGGCGACGCAGCGCTGGTGATACTCGATCATCATCTCGGCGGCCATGTCATCGGGCACGCGAGCAAGGCTCGACACGACCGTCGAGGCGCCGGCGTGGAGGAGCGCCGCAGTGAATCCCAGAGTCTCGTTGCCGACCTCCACGGTCGATCGCCCGAGGTCGCACGAGGACAACACCACATGTTCAGGAGGCTGGTCGAGGCCGAGAAGCTCATAAGCGTTGAGCGGGCCCAGGCCGAAATCGAGCCGAGAGAAGAGGACGTTCTCCGGCTCATGATGCCCATGGGCCGCAATATGGGCGACCGACGCACCGTCGAGGCAGCGCAGGATCTGCTCGGGGTCGGACTTCTCGGCGGCGATCAGATTCGCGCCCGGATAAAGGCCTGCGATGGTGACGATCTCGTTGCTGGCCTTCGAGAGCGCAGGACCCGCGGCCACCAGGGCGGGACCGTTCGCAGCGGGGCGGTGCGCGGCACGCCACCAGGCTTCGGCCGAGGGAGAAACCGTGACCGGTCGACCTCGCAACGGCGGCAGCAACGGCCACGGTACCCAGGCGAGCTGGCGGTGGGGCACGATGACTACTTGTCGCTCACCCACATAATCGGCGATCGGTTCCCAGATGCCCTCAGCCAGCGCGGCGGCGCTCCGACGCAACGAACCCTCGACACTCGTCTGGAGCCGTGGAGGAAGTCGAAACGGTTTGCCGAGCGCGTCGAGGTCGGCCCCCAGACGGTGCTCGAGTTCGGCCGCTTTCTCAAGGGGCATCAGCCGAACATGTCTCAGCCCGTCACCACCCGCGAGTACCGCACGTACATCGCCCCCGACTTGGTACAGATTGACCAGTACCGTCTTCCGGGACTCCGCGTACTCATGGATCTTCTCCGGAGCGATCCGGTCCGCCTGCTGTCCTGGACCGGGTTTGGTGCGGTCGTAGGCGCGGATCTCCTCCTCGAGCATATGGATGCCCGCCAGCTCCGCGGTGCCGTCCTCGCCTTCGAGCTGAAGGTCCCGTAGGCGGCGACGCGCCTGACGAAGGCGCCCAAGTGCTTCCCTGGCATCCGGATCAGTCGAGGACTTGACCGGGGGGATCCGCAGTGCCTGCGCGCGACTGCGCTCGGCCCACCACAGCATCGCCGCGGCATCTCCGTGGTTGGTGGTGTGAATCAACCCTATGCGCGTGAGCTCCACGCCGAGCGCGGAAACTCCGGCTTGGAACTCGACCGATCCGAACGTCATCCGGTACTTGTCAAGCAGATCGAGGCCGAGTTGCAGATCAGGGATCGGATCCTGTCCGCGGACGATCGCGAGTTCCGCCTTCGCCAGGAACCGAGCCAGGTCCTCCGCCAGAGCGTCATGGCCTGGACCTCCATGCTCGACTTGCAGATCCTCCTCGACGCCTTCGAGTTCCCTGACGCTGATCTTGGCCCGAGCGGCCAGAATCTTGGCCTGGCCGAGCCGCAGCGTCCAACCGCGCTGCTCCAACGCATCGCACAGTCGCGAGACCTTGTCAGCGAAATCCGGGCCTTGGCGTCCAGAGTCGAACTGGCCCTGGAGAATCAGGAGACGAGCCAAGAAGGCCATCGGCTCGTTTCCCTGCTCGTACAATGACTTCATGGCTTGTTCGGCCCATTTTTCGGCCTGCTCGAACTGTCGGTCTTCGAACGCCGTCACCGCACGCCAGAATTCGCAGATAGCGGCGTTCCTACGCTCGCCCGCCATCTGATGGGACACGATGGCCTCAGTCCAACGTTCGATCGCCTGCCTGTACATGCCCACATACAGCAGTGCATCCCCATAGGAACCATCGATGAACGACTCGAGTTCTGGCGCATATCTGCGAAACTGCTCGCGAACGCTGTCGAACGCCGAAAGCGCCTTGGTCACTTCACCGAGATCGAGCCAGATCATCGCTTCCAGGTGCAAGGCCTTTGCCCTGTTGGCGGGAATGTCGATGCGATCATAAAGTTCGATCGCTCGCTGGATGTTCTCCATGCCCTTTCGCAGCTCTCCGAGATCCCGCCAGACCATCGCACGGTTGTGGAAGAGCGCCGCGTAGATATTGTCGGGTCCGTTCGCAGCCAAGTGCGGCTCGGCGGTCTCAAACCACCGCAACGCATCTGCGAGTCGCCCGCTCTGCCAGAGGTTGAAGGCGCGCTGATGCAGAAGCATGCCCCGATCCTGCGGGAACACGAATGCATCCGCGCTGTCCAGCAGACGCATCCCGGTCGCGGCGTCTCCCATTTGCGCAAGGTTCGTAGACCGGACCATGAGCACTTGTGCCGTAAGTCGGGCCCGCGACGTACCCGCCTCTGGAGGGCGTTCCGGATCCCAATCGAGATGCGACAACGCTCCTGCGAGCGTCTCTTCGGCATCCAAGATTCGGCCGCGCCGGTGCAGGCGCTGGCCTCGGTTGAACAAGCGCCAGGCGCGGTGAAGCATTCTTCACATGCTACAACCGCACGGCAGGGGTGACGACTACTGCCGGTAGCCCTTCCCGTTGCAGCGCTTCATCCGGACGGATCACCAGCTGAAACATCTGGTCACCGGGAAGACCTTCGAGTACGAATCGACCGGTGTCGTCGGTGGACGCCCTCTTGGCTCCCTCCGGGCTTCTCAGTTCGACCTCGTATGTCCCCTCCGGCCCGATCCATCCGTCGAGCCGCAGCTCCCGCAGTGCAGAAGGTCGAGGGGTGACCATGACGGTGACCGCCTCGCAATCGAAAGTGATCGAAGCCGGATCCCCTTGACCCACCGCTAGTTCGGCGTCACCTCGCATCAGCACGAGTTCACCGGAGCGCGAAACGCTTGCCACGCGGGCATCGAGTTCTGCTTCAAGTTCAAGCACGAATTGGACTCGCTCATTGAGGTCCTCGGGCATCGGATCATATCGGTGATGCAGTTCGTTGATCACCGAGAGAATCCGCTCATCGCAGGAGTCCAATGGCCCGTGTTCGCCCTGACCCTCGAATTCAGGTTGCATCTTCATCCCGCTCCTCACCTCCGCCCCAAGACGGATCGTCCAGGAGCGTCTTTCTCAGTTTGTCCAAGCAGCGGCCCCTAGTGGGTCCGATGCTCCCCCTTTTCATCCCCAGTGCCTCGGCGATGACGTCGTAGTCGGGCCGTGCGACCGTCGCCACGAAGGCGAGCAGCCGTCGGCACCTTTCGGGCTGGGCGAGAAAGGCCCGACGCACCGCTTGATGCTCGGCGTCGCGGACGAGGCCGTCCTCGATGCCGTCCATGACCGGTTCCCTGAAGTCGATCGGATCGGCGACGATCTCTCGTCGCAGATGGCTGACCTGCTTCCAGGCCTCGCGGCTGACCGTGGTGAGCAGCCACTTTGTCAACGCGCGAGGCTGTTCCAGCTCTCCGTCGATGTGCCACAGGCGAAGCCAGGCCGTCTGGACGACGTCCAAGGCGCTCTCCGCGTCAAGGCCGGTGCGGCGAGCCGCACGCCAGAGGAGCTCGTTGAGCTCCTCGACGAGGGCCTGCTGCGCATTGCCGTCGCCGGCGCGCGCGGCAAGATAGAGCCGCGCGCGCCGGTCGTAGTCCACGGCAGCCACCGAGTGAGCTGAAGTCGCGTTCATTGCTTCAGGCTAGCGGCTTTTCAATCGCTTCAACGCTTCGTGCGCACGTGCCGACGCTTGGATCGCGTCGTCTACCTCGGTCGCTCCGGCCTCGGCCATCGCGTTCACGAGGAATCCCGCCGCAATCGGCGCAGCGAAGGAAGTTCCACTCCAGACCGCGAAGCCGGACGAGAAGTCGTCGGGGTCGTGGCTCTCCCGGTGACGGTCGAGGATCGAAGACTTGGCTCGGCGATCGGGCATTCGCGAGCCCTTCGCCTCGCAGGGATACGTGCTGACCAACCCGGCCCCGGTGGCGTAGCACGAAACCCACGGCCCCTCGTTCGAGAACATCGCGACGTGGCGGTTGGGGTTCAGCGCTCCGACGCTCAGGATCGGTGCCGCGTTGTCCGACTGCGGGTACGCGGAGAACGCCGCGGGGTAGAACGGCCGGTCCGAGGACTGATTGCCCGCGGCGGCGATCACCGGAATGCCGAGCAGCGCCAGACGCTGAACCGCGTTGCCGATCCAGCCGCCGGGCTCGTCGTTCGGGTTCTCGTCCACATAGCCCATGGCAAGAACGACCACATCGACGTTGTACGCCTCGGCGTCCCCCCTTCGAGCCGCTTCCACTTGGTCGGCCAGATGGTTGAGCGCGGCGATGACCTCGTGCTCGTATGCAAGCCCGTCGTTGTGGATCACTCGAAGGGAGTAGATCTGTACGTCGGGCGACATCTGACGGAGCAGGCCGGTCATGAAGGTCCCGTGGCCGAAGTGGCTGGCGACCTCACCGAGGAGCGTCGGCTCGTGAACCGGCCCCTCCCAGGGGTCGTCCAACGGAATCGCAGGCGAATCGGAGTGCTCGCCGATCTTCGCCTGGAAGGCGTGGTCGACGACGACGAACGTGTCCTCGTTCTCGGATCGGTCCGATACGTCGAACGCCGGGTGCTTCGTCGGCACGCCGGTGTCGAGGATGGCCACACGCATTCGCCGGTCGAGCTTCTTGCGGCTGGGCATCGGGTTCACCATGTCGACGGGGATGCGTCCGAGGGTGAACACCCGCGAGTCTCCGGCAGGCGGTTCACCACCACCGATGCCGGATCCGCTCTTCGAGCAGATCATCAGGTGCTCCAGGCGCACCTTGTCGATGAGTTCGCCCGGGAGGCCGTCGTCGCTGGTGTCGGTGCGCAGGCGCTGGAGCAGGGACCAGGCGTCCACCGCCGCTTGGTCGCCGTGGGCGCTGATCACCGGGACCCGGTACGAGCCCTGGCCCGGGACGATCGAGCTCGCCGACCGGCTCTCCAGGGACATGCCCGTCGGGCGGATCGCTCCTTCGAGCTTTTCGCGGGTCTCGCTGTTCTGGATGACCGACTCGTCCACCAGGAGGCGGTCGTAGCGGTAGATGGTGCCGACCGGGGCCGAGCGGCCCGCGGTGCGGACGACCTGGCCGGGGGCCAGGACGCGGCCGCCGTGGCGGTCCAGCGTCGAGTAGGACAGTTCGGGCACGCCGCTCATATGGTCGCGGCGAGGATTGGGCTTCAAATGGGGTTCGTTGTCCGCGAACACCAATCGCATGGGAGCTCCTCTGCTTCTCTAGGGGTCTATGCGGTTGTCAGGTGAGGAGGGGGATCCTTCTCAATCGATTCTCCTCATTCTCCGCCGATCGTGGGGTACACGTCGACACCGATAGTCGGAAGGCACTCAAGCCCGGAATGCCGCGAACACCATTGACTGGGCGGGTTTCGCGTCATTCATTAGGCAAGAGTTCGTTACCTTCGGCGGGATACACGGTTCTTGCGGGATTTTGAAGTTGGCACGTCCTGGGGAGGTTCCGGACGTGAACGACCGCGCCGGCCCTAGGGCCGGCGCGGTCGCGCGGTCTCGGATGCGGTTGTGGGCTACTGCTTCGCGTCCGCCGTGGTGTCGTCTTCAGCGGCGCTCGCAGTGCCGTCCTCGGCCGGGTCCTCGTCTTCGATGACCTCGACGATCGGTTCGTCGTCCCAGGTCTCGATGTCGAACTCGCCGTCGCGGACGCCTTCGACGAAGGCCTCCCACTCCGACGGGGTGTAGATGAGGATGTCGCCCTCGGGGTCCTCGGCCATCCGCAGTGCCACCATGCCGTTGTCCGCGTAACCGATCTCGAGCGCGGCGGGCGTGCCGTCCTCGTGCGTCGTGCGTTCCCAACGGGCCGTGGCGGTGTCGAACTCGCCTTTGAGCGGGTGCTCACGCTTCGTCATCGCCCAAGCATAAAAGGGCCCGGACCGCGCGGTCCGGGCCCCCTCGCTTGTCGGGATCACCCGATGGGGTGCGCCGCTTCGCCTCAGCCCTGGTGCGGGTAGCGGTAGTCCGTCGGCGGGACGAAGTTCTCCTTGATCGAGCGCGGGCTGATCCACCGGACCAGGTTCTGCCACGACCCGGCCTTGTCGTTCGTGCCCGAGCCGCGCGAGCCGCCGAACGGCTGCTGGCCGACCACGGCCCCCGTGGGCTTGTCGTTGATGTAGTAGTTCCCCGCCGCGAAGCGCAGTTCCTCACTGGCCCTGGCGATCGCGGCACGGTCGGTCGCGAAGACCGCCCCGGTGAGCGCGTACGGGGCGATGTCCGCCGCCTGGCGGACCACCGCGTCGAACTCGGCGTCCTCGTAGACGTACACGCCGTTGATCGGCCCGAAGTACTCCTCGGAGAACAGCTCGTGCGTCGGGTCGGTCGCCTCGATCAGGGTGGGCTGCACGAAGAAGCCCTCCGCGTCGTCGGCGGTCCCGCCGGTGACCACGGTGGCCTTCGCGTCCCCCTTGAGGCGGTCGAACAGCGCGACGTGCTTGGCGAACGCCCGCTCGTCGATCACCGCGCCGCCGAAGTTGGCGAAGTCGGTGACGTCCCCGTAGGTGATGTCCTCGGTCATCCCGACCACGGCGTCCTTGAGGCCGTGCTTCCACAGCGAGGCGGGCACATAGGTCCGCGAGAGCGCCGAGCACTTCTGGCCCTGGTACTCGTACGCGCCGCGCACCATCGCCACCGCGAGGGACTCCAGGTCCGCGCTCGGGTGGGCGATGATGAAGTCCTTGCCGCCGGTCTCCCCCACCAGGCGCGGGTAGCTGCGGTACCCGGCGATGTTCTGCCCCACCGTCTTCCACAGGTGCTGGAACGTCCTGGTCGAACCGGTGAAGTGGATGCCGCCCAGGTCCGGGTCGAGCAGGGCCACCTCGCTGGCATGGCCCACGCCGGTGACCATGTTGATCACGCCCGGCGGCAGCCCCGCCTCGAGCAGCACCGTCATGACGAAGTGCGCCGCGAACTGCTGGGTCGGCGAGGGCTTCCACACCACCGTGTTGCCCATGAGCGCCGGGGCGGTCGGAAGGTTCCCGGCGATCGCGGTGAAGTTGAACGGGGTTATCGCCAGGACGAACCCGTCGAGCGGCCGGTGGTCGGTGCGGTTCCACAGGCCCTTGGACGAGTTCGGCTGCTGCCGGTACAGGCCCTCGGCGAAGCCGACGTTGAAGCGCAGGAAGTCGATGAGCTCGCACGCCGCGTCGATCTCGGCCTGCGCCGCGGTCTTGGACTGGCCGAGCATCGTCGCGCCGTTGAGCACGTCGCGGTAGGGCCCGGCGATGAGCTCGGCCGCGCGCAGGAAGATCGCGGCGCGGTCGGCGAAGTCGGTGCGGATCCAGTCGTGCCGGGCGGCCTTGGCCGCGGCCACCGCCTCGCCCCATTCGGCCTCGGTGGCCTCGCGGGTGACGCCGAGGACGTGCGCGCGGTTGTGCGGCTGGACGACCTCGATCGCCTCGCCCGCGCCTCTGCGCCACTCGCCGGAGATGTTCAGGTCCAGGTCGAGCCGGGTGCCGGCCAACTCGGTGAGCTTCTTCTGGAGGCTCTCGCGCTCCGGGGTCCCCGGCGCGTACGAGTTGATCGGTTCGTTCTCCGGCTTAGGTACCGTAAACAAGGCTTCCATCGGACCCTCCCATTGATTCAATGGCCACTGTGATTTCAGATCTTTGATACTCAGGCTACAAGACGGTGTTCCTCCACGCCATCCTCGCACAGTTCCACGCCTGCGACCCGCCGCGAAGCGAACAAATCCGGCACCGCGCGCAGCGGTCAGGTGTGACGCGGGCACCCGCGGGGCTGTACGTACCCTGGGCGGGTGACCAAGACGCAGGAAACGCAGGCCGAAACCGCCGCGCCGCCCGCACCAGTACCGGGCCGCGTCGCACTCTGGGTGCTCGGGACCGCCGCCGTCCTCTCGCTCGGCGGCGTCATCTACTCCCTCTACGCGCTCACCGGCATGGCCGACGGCCTCGACGACACCGGCATCATGCTCCTGGCGCACAGCCTGTTCAGCCCCGTCATCGTCGCGGCCTTCGCCGGAACCGTCGCCGGCGTCGTCACCCCGCGCCTGGTCAAAGGCCCCGCGAAAGTCCTCAGCGCGCTCGGGTTCACCGTCGTCGGACTCGCCGTCGGCGCCATCGGCTACGCGAGCTTCAGCGTCGACCCCGCCATCGCCTTGACGCTCGCGCTCGTACTGTTCGGCTCAGCGCTCTTCGGCGGCCTGTTCTCGCTGCCGGGACGCGCCGTCACCGTCGTCGCCGGCCTCGGCGCCGCCCTGCTGCTCCTGGTCCTCATGTTCGCGCGCGGCCTGTTCGAATCGGCCACCTCGGTGAGCCTGTTCTCCGACCCGCTCGACCAGTACGGCGCCCTCGGCCGGACCCTCCCGTTCCTCGCCGGGCTCGCCTGCGGCCTGTGCGCGTTCCTGTACCTGCGCCAGAAGAAGGCCGGCGTGAAACTGCTCGGGCACCTGCTCGCCGGGGCGATCCCCGGGGCGATCTGGCTCGTGTCCACCGTCATCACCCAGATCGGCGTGGAAGTCCTGCTCGCGGTCGGACTCGACGAGATCTCCCCGCTCGACACCGCGTTCCTGGCACTGAGCTTCCAATGGCAGTACAACGGCTCGATGACCGCGATGTTCGCCGGGGCGTTCTGCGCGGTCCTCGCCTACGGCCTGCTGCTCCCCAAGCCCGCCAAGAGGTCCTGAAGCTCGGTCGGGGCGTACCAGTCGAGGACGTTCGCCCCGATCGCCTCCGGGTCGACCTCGCCTGCGGCGAAGGCCGCGGCGATCGCCGCGGCCGCCTCGGCGTCGTCCACGTGGACGGCCGCCACCTTCTTGAGCTTGACGCTGCCCTCGAAGTCCGCGCCGGTCCCCTCGGCGTGCTCGCGCACCCGATCGTCCGGCACGTCCGCCGAGATCACCACCCGCCTGGGGACCTCTCCCGGCAGCAGCGCGAGCGAGGCCGTCGCGGCGTCGTCGAAGGCCGTGTACTCCAGGTCCTCGACGTCGGCGCCGGGGGCCTCGCGGCCGAGCCAGGCGGTGACCGTGTGCACCGGCGAGGCCGGGCGCACCTCGCCGGTCTCGGCGAGGCGCGCCAGCATCGCGGCGTTGGCGGGAACGTATACGCGCGTCATGCCCTTAGTTTGCGGCACCGCCGGGGGCGCCGTGGCAGCGCTTGTACTTCTTGCCCGACCCGCACGGGCACTGCTCGTTCGGGCCGACCTTCTCGGAGTGGCGCTGACCGGGGTTGGCCTGCTGCGAGGGCGGCGCGGTCGAGGCCTTGCGCGGCCCGGCCGAGCGGGCCGACTTCGGGGCGACCTTCGCCGCGCCCTTCGAACCGGCGCCCGGCGTGCGCTTGACCGCGCGCTTCTGGCCCGGGACGGGCTTGGGCGGGCGCTTGAACACCGTGCCGTCCTCGGTCGTGGTCTCCCGCTGGACCCCGCCCTCGCCGTCGATCGACGGCGCCGACTGGAGCAGCCGCTCGGGCTTGCGCAACGGCTCCAGACCGCGGATCTCGGCCACCGGCTCGGCGGCGCCCTCCTCGTTGGTCTTGGACTTGAGCTCGGCGTTGAGCAGGAAGCGGACGCAGTCCTCCTTGATGCCGTCGAGCATCGTCTGGAACATGTCGAACGCCTCGCGCTGGTACTCGATCACCGGGTCGCGCTGGGCGTAGGCCCGCAGGCTGATGCCCTGCTTGAGGTAGTCGACCTCGTAGAGGTGCTCGCGCCATTTGCGGTCGATCGTCTGGAGCAGCACCTGGCGTTCGAGCTTGCGCAGGATCTCCTCGCCGAAGGCCTCCTCGCGCGAGGCGTAGTACGCGTGGGCGTCCTTGCGCACCGCTTCGAGGAGCTTCTCGGGGTCGAGGTTGTCGATCCCGTCGACGCTCTTGAGCAGTTCCTTGCTGGTCAGCTGGATCGGGTAGAGCTGCTTGAAGGCCCGCCACAGCTCGTCGAGGTCCCAGTCCTCGGCGTAGCCGTCCGAGGTCGCCCCGGCGACGTAGGCCTCCAGGACGTCGTCGATGAAGTGCCCGATCTGCTCGGACACGTCCTCGCCGTTGAGCACCTTGAGCCGCTCGTCGTAGATGACGGTGCGCTGGCGGTTCATGACCTCGTCGTATTTGAGGACGTTCTTGCGGATCTCGCCGTTGTGGCCCTCGATCTGCGACTGCGCCGACTCGATCTGGCGGGACACGAGCTTGGAGACGATCGGGACGTCGTCGGGCACGCGCAGCCGGTTCATCATGGCGCGCACCGCCTCGGCGTTGAACCGCTTCATCAGGTCGTCCGACAGCGACAGGTAGAACCGCGACTCGCCCGGGTCGCCCTGGCGCCCGGCGCGACCGCGCAGCTGGTTGTCGATGCGCCGCGACTCGTGCCGCTCGGTGCCGAGCACGTAGAGCCCGCCCGCGTCCTTGACCTCCTCGGCCTCGGCCTTGGTGGTCTCCTCGAACTTCTCCAGCGCCTCCTGCCAGGCCGCCGAGTAGGTCTCCTCGTCGGCCTCGTCCACGCCGCGGGCGCGCAGGTCGGCGGCGGCGAGGTACTCGGGGTTGCCGCCGAGCATGATGTCGGTGCCGCGACCGGCCATGTTCGTGGCGACGGTGACCGCGCCCTTCTGGCCGGCCTGGGCGATGATGTCGGCCTCGCGCGCGTGGTTCTTCGCGTTGAGCACGTTGTGCGGGATGCCGCGCTTCTTCAGGAAGCGCGCGAGCATCTCGGAGTTCTCGACCGAGACGGTGCCGACCAGGACCGGCTGGCCGGTCTCGTGGCGCTCGGCGATGTCGTCCACGACCGCCTGGAACTTCGCCTCTTCGGTCTTGTAGATCACGTCCGACTGGTCGGCGCGGATCATCGGCTTGTTCGTGGGGATCGGGATGACGCCCATGCCGTAGACGCGGTGGAACTCCGAGGCCTCGGTCTGGGCCGTGCCGGTGATCCCCGCGATCTTGTCGTACATGCGGAAGTAGTTCTGGAGGGTGGTGGTCGCGAAGGTCTGGTTCTCCTGCTTGATCTCCACCTTCTCCTTGGCCTCGATGGCCTGGTGGATGCCCTCGTTGAAGCGCCGGCCCGGCAGGACGCGGCCGGTGAACTCGTCGACGATGAGGACCTCGTCGGACTCCGAGACGATGTACTCGCGGTTGCGCTCGAACAGCTCCTCGGCCTTGATGGCGTTGTTGAGGTAGCCGACCAGCGGCGTGTTCACCGAGTCGTAGAGGTTCTCGATGCCCAGGCGGTCCTCGACGCGGGCCACGCCCGACTCGGTGATCGCGATGGTGCGCTTGCCCTCGTCGACCTCGTAGTGCTCGTCGCGCTTCATCGAGCCGACGATCTTCGCGAACTCGGTGTACCAGCGCTTGGAGTGCTCGGCGGGGCCCGAGATGATGATCGGGGTGCGCGCCTCGTCGATGAGGATCGAGTCCACCTCGTCGACGAGCGCGAAGTTGTGGCCGCGCTGGACCAGGTTCGCGGCCGAACTGGTCATGTTGTCGCGCAGGTAGTCGAACGCGAGCTCGTTGTTCGTGGAGTAGGTGATGTCGGCGGCGTAGGCCTCGCGGTGCTTCTCCGAGCCCTCGCCGGGGAGCACGACGCCGACGCTCAGTCCCAGGAAGCGGTGGATCTCGCCCATCCACTCCGCGTCGCGTCGCACCAGGTAGTCGTTGACGGTGACCTGGTGGACGCCGTTGCCGGTCAGCGCGTTCAGGTAGACCGGGAGCGTGGAGACGAGCGTCTTGCCCTCACCGGTCTTCATCTCGGCGATGTTGCCCTGGTGCAATGCCGCGCCGCCCATGATCTGCACGTGGTAGTGGCGCATCCCGCGCACGCGCTTGGCCGCCTCGCGGACCGTGGCGAAGGCCTCGGGCATCAGGTCGTCGGTGGTCTCGCCGTCTTTGAGGCGCTCCTTGTACTCGTCGGTGAGCGCGCGCAGCTCCGCGTCGGTCAACGACTCGTACTCGTCTTCGATGGAGTCGACCGCGTCGGCGATCGCCTTGAGCCGCTTGAGCGCGCGGCCCTCGCCGGCCCGCAATACCTTCTCGAACAACGACACGGAGGATCAGCTCCCAGCAAACGACTTGACCGGATCGGGTGGATTTCCCGGTCAATACTACGCGTAGGAAGCGGCTGGCCCCGATGGCCGCCGGTGCGGCACAATCGGTGCCTATGGAACCCGTCACCCTCGACGCCGACGGCCTGCGGCTCGTCGCCTGGGAGCAGCGGCACCTGGCCGACCTGGCCCGGATCTACGCCGACCCGCTCATCGAGCGGTACCTGGTCATGCCCCTGCCGTGGGGCGGGCCCGCCCGCGACCGGTTCGTCTCGCTCCAGGTGCGGCACTGGCAGGGCGGCAATCCGCGGTGGGCCGTCGAGGAGGAGGGCGTCCTCGTCGGCTCGATGGCGCTCACCAAGTCCTTCCCGTCGGAACTGACGATCACCTACGTGACCGCGCCGTGGGCGCGCGGGCGCGGCGTCGCCCAGCGCGCGATCCGCGCCGCCGTCGCCTTCGGCTTCGAACGCCTGGGCGCCAAGCGCATCGCCTGGGACGCCATCGTCGGCAACCACGCCTCGCGCCTCGCGGCCCTGCGCACCGGCTTCACCGTCGAAGGCGTCGCCCGCAGCGGCGTCAGCCAGCGCGGAACCTCGCGCGACTGCTGGGTCGGCGGCATCCTCCCCGGCGAGCTGCGCGGGCCGGGCGACCCGCCCGAGCACTACGCGGCTCTGAAGCGCCAGGCCGCCTTCTTCATGGGCGACAGACCTGAGCTCGACACCGGCGCGGCCGGCCTGCGGCTGCGGGGCCTGCGCGAGGGCGACCTCGACGATCTGGCGGCGAGCTGCGCCGATCCGCAGACGCAGCGGTGGGTCCCGCTCCCGCGCCCGTACACGAGGGCCGACGCCGACGACTGGTTCGCCGTGTGCCGCTCGCGCTGGGAACGCGGGCGCAGCGTCCTCTACGTCCTCGCCGACGACGCCGACCGGTACTGCGGCTCGATCGAGCTGACCCTCGACGAGACCGGCGAGGCCGAGCTCGGCTACTTCGCGTCGCCGTGGGCGCGCGGGCGGGGCTGGACGACCGCCGCCGCCAGGCGCCTGTGCCGCTTGGGCTTCGACGAGCTGGGTCTGGAGCGGATCGTGTGGCGGGCCGTGGTCGGCAACGAGGCCTCGCGGCGCGTGGCCGAGAAGACCGGGTTCACCGTCGAAGGGGTGCGCCGGCGGATGCGCCACGGCGCGGACGGCCGGGTCGACTCGTGGGTCGGCAGCCTGTTCCCGGAGGACCTGGCCTGACCGGATCGCGGGCCGCGCCGCGGTGGCGCCGAGGCGATTCGAACCGCGCAAACGGTTGACGCGCCTTCCCGGGACTGCTTGTCTGGGTGCGTGCATTTCTTCGAACCCGTCGCGACGACGGCGTTCACGCTGCGTCCGGCTCCCGAGGACTTCAAGGTCGACTGCGGCCCCGACGGCGCCCCGTTCCGGCCCGACGCGGTCGCGGTGGACCCCGCCGGCGAGGCGGTCTGGGGCGCGCTGGCCTTCGGCGGCGACGAGGGCATCGCGACCGCCCGCTACTGGGTCGCCCCCGAGCGGCGCGGCGCGCGGTTGGCGGCGCGGATGCTCAAGGCGGCCGCGCCGGGCCTGTTCGCCGCGGGCGCGAAGCGGTTCGAGGTGCGCCCGCCGGTGCGCGACCAGGCGGCGATCCGCGCGGCGCTGCGGGCCGGGTTCCGGCCGGACGGCGGGGTCTCGCGCGGGGCGGCCTGGGACGGCACCGAGGCGATGGTGCTGGGCCTGCTGCCGAACGACGGCCCAGGGCCGACGCCGCGGGTCCTGCCTGATCTACCCGGCGGGATGCTCAGCGACGACACCGTCTCGCTGCGCCCGCTCGTCCCGGGCGACTTCGAGGCGCATCTGCGCCACCGGTCGAGTCCGGACGTGTACGCGGGGGCGGCGCTGCCGCTGCCGCCGAGCGCCCAGGAGGCCCGGGAGATCTGCGAGTGGCGGGCGGCGGTCGACTGGCTGCGGGGGCGCAGCGCCCTCATGGTCATCGACGACGGCACCGGATACCAGGGAACGATCGGGCTCTACGACGTGGCGCGGGTGGTCGGCACGGGGATGATCGGCTATGACTTGAGTGCGGCGGTGCGCGGCCGCGGGTACGCGACGCGGGCGGTGCGCCTGGTGCGGAGCTGGGCCTTCCGGGAGGTCGGGCTCGACCGGCTCTGGGCCGGGACCGACGTCCACAACGCGGCCTCGCAGGCGGTCCTGCGGCGCGCGGGCTTCCGGCTCGAAGGGGTCGAAAGGGGCGGATTGCCCACGATCAGCGGGCCGCGCCGCGACACGCTGCTGTGGGCGTTGCTCAGCAGCGATTGACGTGCAACCGGAGGGGCCCTGCCGCGCGTCGAAGATATAGTGATGTCGTCACTTCGCTTTGTGGAGGAACCCCCTTTGAAGCTCATGCCCGTGCGCGCCTCAGCGGTGCTGTCCCTGCTGCTTCTGGCGGGGGCCTGCGCCGCGCCCCAGACCGGGACGTTCATACCCGCTCCGATCGTCCCCGTCGTCTCCGTCGACGTCGTCGAGGAGCAGGACCCGCTCACTCCGTTCACCCTGACGGTGGTCGACGGCATCCTCGAGGAGGTCAACGTCACCTCCGACCGCTCCGAGACCGTCGACGGCGAGTTCTCCGAGGACCTCACCTCCTGGACCTCCGACGGCATCATGAACGCGGGCTCCACGCACACGGTCGTGGCGAAGGCCGTCAGCTCCGACGGCACGGTGACCGAGTTCGAGCACCAGTTCACGACCGAGGCGCGTGAGAGCTCGGGCTTCGCGGTCCTCGACGTCACGCCCGTCCTCGACGGCGAGGAGGTCGGCGTGGGCGCGCCGATCATCGTGACCTTCACCGAGAACGCGCCCGACCGGGCCGAGGTCGAGCGCCACCTGATCGTCGAGTCCGAGAAGGGCCACGAGGGCGCGTGGCGCTGGATCAGCGACAACCAGGTCATCTACCGCACCAAGGAGTACTGGGAGGCGCACCAGACGGTGACCTTCACCGCCGACTTCGAGGGCGAGTACCTCGGCAACGACACCTGGGGCGGCGAGGACTACACCGCGCAGCTGGTGATCGGCGAGGCGCAGATCTCCCTGGTGGACCTGGACGCGCACACCATGACCGTCGAGGTCGACGGCGAGGTCGTCCGCACGATCCCGATCAGCGGCGGCTCGGGCGCCGAGTGGGAGTACTACACGGCCACCGGCGTGCACCTGGTGATGGAGAAGTTCGCGAACAAGACGATGGTCTCCCCCGGCCGGGAAGAAGGCGACGAGGGCTACTACTCGACCCCCGTCAAGTGGGCCACCCGCATCAACTCCTCGGGCGAGTTCGTGCACGGCGCGCCGTGGAACTACAGCCTGGGATCGGCGAACCTCTCGCACGGCTGCGTCAACGCCAGCGACTCGGACGCGGAGTGGTTCTACCACCTCGCCCAGCGCGGCGACCCGGTCGACGTGGTCGGCTCCCCGCGCGAGATGCCGTGGAACAACGGCTGGGGCTACTGGATCATGTCCTGGGACGAGTGGCGCGAAGGCTCGGCGCTCTAAACCGCATACCGAAAACCGCATATCGACGCAGATCGAGGCCCCGGGCTTTCGCCCGGGGCCTCGGTCGGTCCGGATGCCACCCCCGGCGCTCGCGCGCCGTGCATCCGGGCCGTGCGTCGGCGCCGGCGGCGCGGCCGAGTCCCGCGAGGGAACCTCGGCCGCGCCGCCGGCGCCTCTCGGTCAGAGGTCGAGTCGCAGCAGGCCGTAGTCGAAGGCCCGGCGGCGGTACACCACGGACGGGCGTCCGCTCTCCTTGTCGTGGAACAGGTAGAAGTCGTGGCCGACCAGCTCCATGTTCTCGAGGGCGTCGTCGACGCTCATCGGCTCGCCCGGGTGGATCTTCTCGCGGACGATGCGGCCGGGCACCTGGTCCTCGACCAGGCCCTCGAAGTGGTCGACGTCCTCGGAGATGAAGCGGGCCTCGGCGAGCGCGGCCTTCGTATCGGGTTCGGCGAGCAGCGTCGAGGCCGACACGGAGCCGTTGCCGTTCGAGGTCGCCTCGGCGACCGAGATCGGCGCCTTGGTGCCGCCGCGGTGGATCCGCTTGCGGTCGGAGGTCTTGCGGAGCTGGTGCCCGAGCTTGGTCACGGCCAGTTCGAACGCGGACCTGAAGTCACCGGCGCACGCCTCGGCGCGGATGACCGTCCCCTTGGGGCGGCAGGTGATCTCGACGCGCTGGGCGTGGTCGGCCTGGCGGGGGTTGGGCTCGTGATAGAGCTCGACGTCGACTTGGATCGCCTCCCCGTCGTACCGGGCGAGGTACTTGGCGATCTTGGATTCGATCTTCTCCTCGACGAGCTCGCGGTAGTGGTCGGGTACTTCCACATTGCGGCCCTTGACGACGATGTCCACCTCTGAACCTCCCAGGTGCATCCCGCTCTTCGCGGATGCTGACGAAGTTGTGCGTGCTGGGTCCGGAGCCGGTGTTCCGGTACGGCGGAAGGTTCGACCTCCTCTCACGGATGGGACGGCGTGCGGCGGGAGCTTCCCCATGGCGGCCGGGACTCTTGCGAGTCCCGCTCGAACTCCATGGGAGAGTTCACTTCCGGTCCAGTGATAGTCCACCTGACCTCAGCCGTCTCGTTACCGATCTGAGATTTTGAGACTATCCCCTCGATCACCGAAAGTCGACCCTTCGGCTACACGAATTCTCCAACGGGCCGCGGCCCGCTCGCGCGGGTTTCGACGTACTTGAGACAACTCCTCGCATTCTCGGGCGAACCGTCGGACATCGGCAGGTCGGGGCGCCGATGTCCGTGGGAGTACCCCGTCAGGCCGTCCCGTACGCATCAGGGGTCACTCGATCGCGTCGTTCCCGGTCAGGCCGCGGCGACCGTTATCGCCGCCGCCGCGACCACGCCCGCGGCCCGGAGCGCCTCGGCGGCGGCGTGCAGGGTCGCCCCGGTGGTGACGATGTCGTCGACGAGGATCGCGGGCCGCCCGGTGGCCGCGAGGGCGGCGGCGCGGCCGGTGGTCCGCAGGCTCCGCCGGGCCGCGAGCGAGCGCTGGCGCGGGCTCAGGCCGACCGAGTCGGGCCGCGGCAGGGCCCGCAGGCACGGGTGCACCGGCACGGGGCCTGGGATGCGGGCGCAGGCGGCGGCGACGTGGTCGAAGCCGCGGGCGCGGCGGGCGGCGCGGGTGGCCGGGACCGGGACGAGCACGGCCCCGGGGACTTCGGCCGCGACGACGGCCAGGGCGCGGCCGAGGAGGCCGCCGAGGACCGGCGCGAGCTCGCGCCGGGCCCGCTCCTTGTACTCGTTCAAGGCCTCGGCGAGCGTCCCGGCGTAGGGCCCGGCCGCGACCGCCGGCGGGGCACCGCGCACCGCGGGGGTCGCCAGGACCGGGCGCAGGGAGGCGAGGTCGGCGGCGCAGTCGGGGCACAGACCGCCGCCCGCCGCCGGCGCGCTCCGGCAGGAGGCGCAGGCGGCGGGCAGGAACAGTTCCCGGGCGTTCTCGGCGAGCGGCACACGGGTGTAACGATCGTCAGGCCCGGAGGGTCACCGCCGGGGGGATGCGGCTGGCGCGCCAGGCCGGGTAGACCCCGGCCACGACGCCGACGACGGCGCCGATGACGGGCCCGGCGGCGAACAGCATCGGGTCGAACACGATCTGCCAGTCGCGCACCAGCGAGACGAGCGCGGTGACGTTGACGCCCAGGACGGTCCCGAAGAGCCCGCCGATGAGGCCGATGAGCGTGGACTCCCAGACGAACTGCATCGCCACCGCGCGCCTGGCCGCGCCGACGGCGCGGCGCAGGCCGATCTCGCTCCGGCGCTCCATGACCGAGACGAGCGCAGTGTTGGAGACCGAGACCGCGCCGATCACGAGCGAGACCGCGGCGAGGCCGAGCAGGAGGGCCTGCATCTCGTTCTCGACGCCCTTGCGGAAGCTGCGCAGGTCCGAGGGCTTGGAGACCGAGAGGTTCTCGGCGCCTTCGGGGAAGACCGCGGTGGGGGCGGTGTCGGCGACCTTGTCGGCCGCGCCGAGGTCGGTGCGGATGAACACCTGCGCCGAGCCGTAGGTCGGGTCGGCGGCAGTGCACGGGGTCGGCGGGATGACCACCGCGCCGGTGAGCTTCGCTTCGCCTTGGGGCGCCTTGTACACGCCGACGAGCGCGTAGCCCTCGCCGTCGATGTAGATCATCGGCCCGCCTTCGAGCGAGGAGTAGCCGAGGTCGCGGGCGGCGGACTCGTCGATGACGGCGACGCGGTCGTCGCGCGCGACGTGGCCGTCGTCGAAGGACGCGCCCTTGGTGAAGACGAAGCCGTAGGCCTCCATCGCGCCCGGTTCCATGCCGAAGACCGGCACGTCGCGCGAGTAGTCCCGGGTCGCAGTGCGCGAGGCGGCCAGCTCGTCGCCCGAGGCGCAGAGGATGCCCGCGTCGACGACGCCGTTGATGCCGCGCACGCGCTCGGCCGACTCCAGGGTCGGGGCGTACCCGGCGTCGCGCATGTTGTTGGAGAACGAGACGGTGACCTGGGTGGCCTCGGTGGCGTCGAAGCGCTCGGCGATCGCGGCGGCCGAGGTGGACGACAGGCCCACGGTGGCGACGGTGGCGGCGATGCCCAGGGCGATGCCGATCGCGGTCATCCAGGTGCGCATGGAGCGCCCGCGCAGGGACTGGAACGCCTCGTAGGCGATGCCCATGCTGCGGATGCCGAAGCGGCCCTTGGGTCCTGGCAGCTCCCGCTCCTCGGCCTTCGCCGCCTTCCGCTCGGCCCGGGCCGCCTTTCGGGCGGCCCTGCGGCCCTGCGGCTCGGGATCGGCGGCCTCGGGCTGGACCCCCGCCTCGACGTAGTTGAGCAGCTCGGTGTCGGTCTCGGGCTCGCGCCGCTTGCGGGCCATCAGCCGTTGCCCCGGTCGCGCCAGGCGATCACGACCTTGTCGCCCTTCCCGAGCTCGCCTTCGACCGCCTCGACCACGCCGCGGCCCTCGTGGCGCAGGGTCACCTTGACCTCGACGTGCCGCTCGGTCGCGGCCTCGCCGTCGAGGACGGTGATCATGGTGCGCTCCTCGGCGTCCGTCCACAGTGCCGAGAGCGGCACGATGAGGGCGTCCTCGGCCGAGCGGGCCCGCACGAGCGTCAGCTCCTGCTTCTCGCCGGGGGCGAGGTCGTCGAGCCCTTCGATCTTGTCGGCCTCGAACTCGAAGACCGCGTAGGTCTTCTCGACCGGGCCGGACTGCTCGCCCCAGTCGTTGGTCGCGCCCTCCTCCTCGCGGGTGACCAGTTCGAAGGTGCCGACGTCCTGTCCTTCGAGGGGCCCGTAGCCGTATTCGAGCTCGGCCTTGTCGCCGAGCTTGGACAGCTCCGCCGAGGTCTGGTCGTCGAGTTCGGCCTCCAGCTTCCAGTCGCCCGAGGCGAGGACCATCACCGATTCGGTCTCGCCGATCGGCGCGGACTGCTGCACGTTGATCTTGCTGACCTGCATCGGCAGCTCGGGCAGGAAGACGACCTCGGAGGCGGGCAGCTTGCCGCGCGTGACCGTGGTGGTCTGCGCGCCGCCGGTGTTGCCCTCGTCGCCGCCTTCCTCGTCGCCTCCGAGCTCGTCGTCGCCGGGCGGCGGATCGTCGTCGACGACCTCCTCTTTGAAGACCGCGCGGTCGTAGCCGGCGTTCTTGTAGAGCTTCTCCAGGTCCGAGGCGGTGCGCCAGTCGAAGGTCCCGGTGACCGGGGTGCCGTAGATCTGCGCGAGCGCCTTCTGGAGCTGCTCGACGTCGGGGCCGGTGTCGCCCTCGACGAGGTCCCGGTAAGCCGGGACGGCGCCCTTGAGCGCGATCATGGGGCGGCCGGAGACCTCCAAGAGGACCGTCCCGGCCCTGACCTCGTCGCCCACCTTCAGCGGGATCTTCGAGGCCAGCGCGGTCTCGACCCCCTCGGGCGCCGACGGGGCGGGTACGCCGTAGTCCCCGGTCCGGTCGAGCACCGCGTCGAATTCGAGCGTGTCGATCAACTGATCTTGGTCGACCCGGACCGTGATCACGCTGTCGTCCGGTTCGCTCGTCTCCTCGGCGCGCTGCGCCGGGGTCCGGGCCTGTGCCGCGAAGTACCAGGCAGTGGCCGTCGCGCCGAGCAGCGCGACAGCGAGCACCCCGCTGACGACATGGCTTTTCGTGAGCCGCATGTTTGTGTCCTCCTCCGCCCCCAAGACGCGGGAGACAAAGGGCGCAGTTGCGGCCCGCCGGTCTCGATTCGGTAACGGCCCTTGCGGTGGCGCCGATTTCGACTCCTTCGGCGGCGGTTCGGGCCGTCTCGGATCCGGGGGTTCGAATCCCGTTGGGGCTCAGTTGTTCAGGCCGACGGACTTCATGCGGTCCTGGTGGGCCCTGGTGAGGCGGCGCAGGAGCGCGTCGAGGGTGCCGCCGTCGCCGACGATGAGCCCGGTGAGCCGTTCGTTGGCCGCCGCGACGCCCTGGGCGCGGTTGATGCCCTCGCCGACGAGGCGCCGGGCCCACAGCGAGAGCCGTCCGGTGACGGCCGGGTCGGCCTCCACGGCCGCGCGCAGCTCCTCGGCGGCCAGGTCGGCGGCGCCGGTCTCGGCGAGCACGGACTCGATGAGGGCGCGGTCGCCCTCCTCCAGTCCGGTGGAGACGGCGCGGAAGAAGTCGTCGGCGACGGCGTCGCCGAGGTAGACCTTCACGAGCGCTTCGAGCCAGTCGCGCGGCGAGGTGGAGGCGTCGAAGGAGCGGAAGGCCTCTTTGAACGGGGCCATGGCCTCGGCGGGGTCGGCGCCGAGCTCGGCGAGGCGGTCGGCGAGGAGGCGGTAGTTGCGAATCTCACCCACGGCGGCCTCGGAGAGGGCGGCGCGGCGTCCGAGGTCGGGGGCCAGGCGGGCGTCGAAGACCATGCGCTCGAAGGCGAGCAGTTCGCCGAGGGCAAGCAGGCCAAGGAGGTCGATGACGGATTCGCGGCCGGGGGCCGGGGCCGCGGGGGCCGGCGCGTCGGGGCCTGCGACGGGATCAGTTGTCTCGGACACCGGGGCAGGTTACCACTGGCCCGGAGGGGCCTTCGCCTTCGCGGTTCGTCGCCTACCCGACCGTTCCAGGCGTCTTCGCAGGCCAGCGGGTTCACCGAGGGGTGAGTCCGGCCACGTTCGAGGCGGGTCGGGAACGGCGCGCCGAGACGATCGGGTCCGGGGAGCGTAGGATGGACAGGAGCGACCGCGGCCACTGAGGTGGCAGTCCCCTTGACGAAGCTCGCGAGAACGAGTCTTCGGCGATTGCGCGAGCGGTCCTCGATGCGGCACCAGCGCCAGGCGCTGTGCCGCTCCTGCGAAGCGGCGACTTCCCGAATCCGGCGGTCGTCGCCGCTGTGTAACGAGACATGATGTGGCGCCGAGTTCCCCGGATCTGGTGACGTCCTCCGCCACGAGGTGAACAGAGTGAACGAAGTGAACAATGACCGGCCCAAGAACGACGGGCCGACTTTCGCCCAGCTGGGTGTCCGCGAAGAGACCATCGAAGCCCTTGCGGCCCTTGGTATCGAGCGGGCATTCGCCATCCAGGAGTACGCGATCCCGATCGCGCTCCGCGGATCCGACATCATCGGGCGCGCCCCCACCGGCACCGGCAAGACCTTCGGGTTCGGCCTGCCGATCATCGACCAGATAACCTCCGCCGAGGAGGGCGCCGACGGCAAGCCGCAGGCGCTGATCCTGGTCCCCACCCGCGAACTGGGCCTCCAGGTGGCGCGGGACCTCGAGGACGCGGGCAAGACCCGCTCGATCCGGGTCCTGCCGATCTACGGCGGCCGCGCGTACGAGCCCCAGGTCGACGCGCTCAAGTCCGGCGTCGACATCATCGTCGGCACCCCCGGGCGCCTGCTCGACCTCTACAAGTCCAAGCACATCAAGCTCGACAAGATCGCGCACTGCGTGCTGGACGAGGCCGACCGGATGCTCGACCTCGGCTTCTCCGAGGACGTCGAGAAGATCCTCAAGCTCCTGCCCGAGCAGCGGCAGACGATGCTGTTCTCGGCGACCATGCCCGACACGATCATGTCGCTCTCGCGCCGCCACATGCACCGTCCGATGACGGTGGCCGCCGACGTGACCGGTCCCGACCAGGAGGCGGCCAACAACACCCGCCAGCTGGTCTACATGACCCACGCGCTCAACAAGGTCGAGGTCACGGCCAGGATCCTCCAGGCCCGCGAGCGCGGCCTGACGATCCTGTTCTGCCGCACCAAGCGCGCGGCGCAGAAGCTCGCCGACGAGCTCGACTTCCGCGGTTTCGCGGTCGGCTCGGTCCACGGCGACCTGGGCCAGAACGCGCGCGAGCGGGCCCTGCGGGCCTTCCGCTCGGGGAAGATCGACGTGCTGGTGGCGACCGACGTGGCCGCCCGCGGCATCGACGTCCCCGACATCACCCACGTGATCAACTACGACTCGCCCGAAGAGGCCGAGACGTACATCCACCGCATCGGCCGCACCGGCCGCGCAGGCGCGACCGGCATCGCGGTGACCTTCCTGACCTGGGAGGACCTGCCGCGGTGGAAGATCATCGTCAAGGTCAACAACCTCGACATCGGCGACCCGGTGGAGACGTACCACACCTCCGACCACCTCTACACCGACCTCGACATCCCCGAGGGCGCGCCGTCGGCGCTGCCGAGCGAGCTGCGCAAGCGGGACGGCCTGAGCGCCGAGCGCGAGGAGAACGTCGAGGGCGACAGCCGCAAGCCCCGAGGGCGCGGCAAGAGCCAGCGCGGCGGCGGCGACCGCGGCAGGGGTCGCGGAGGCGACGGCAGGGGCCGCAGTGAAGGCGGCAACCGCGGGGGCGGCCGGGCCGCCTCCGGAGGCGAGAGCGGTGGCGAAGGCGGCGAGGCCACGGCCCCGCGCAACCGACAACGCCGACGCGTTCGGACCGAGGGCGAGGGCGGCGAGGCCAAGGCGGCGCCGCGCGAGTCGCGGCCGGCGGCCGAGAGCGCCCCGCGCGCGGAGGGCGGCGCCGAAGGCGACGCGCCCGCACGCAGGCGCAGGCGCCGCCGCAGGCCGACCGGCGGCAGCGACCGCCAGGTCAGCGAAGGCTAGAAGCAAGGAAAACGGCGGGGTCGTTTGGATCCAATTGGATCCAAACGACCCCCGGACGCGAACGGGCCTTCCCCATTCGAGTGACACCGAACCCGGTCGTCTTGTCACACCCGCCGGGCACGCTCGAAACCGGGGGCGCTTCAACACCGGCGCCCAAGCCTCTCCCCCTGCCCGCGAAACGCCCCCCGCCCGTGCTCGGCGACCGACTCTCGCCTGCTCCTCCTGGGCGGCGTTAGGCTTTCTGTATGAGCGATTCCGCCTCTTACGACGGCCCGCCTGTGAACGTGCCTCCTCCGCCCGGCTGGCGCGTCGAGACCGTCGCGCTCACCGGCGAGCCCCGGCGCCTGCCTCCGCAGGACCACGCCGCTATCGACACCGCCGAGCAGCGCGCCCGCCTCGTGACGCATTGGATCACCCTCGTCGCGGTGGCGCTCATGTTCATCGTGCTCGTCATCGGCCTCATCAACGGCTGAACGCCGACGACCCCGGCCTCCCGGCCGGGGTCGTCCGCATCCGTCCTGCGCGGCGTCCTACTGGACCGTCCCGCCCCACTTCATCTCGGACCCCGAGTGCCCCGCCTGGAACAGCCACCATCCCGCCAGCAGCAGCAGCGCCAGCACGATCAGGCCGACCACGAACATGACGACCTTCCGCCCGGCCGCCGCCGGGTCGTCCGAGCCGCTCGACACCTTCTCGCCGTCCTCGGTCGCCACCGGCGCGGGCGCGTCGCCGTTGCGCCTCAGCGCGGCCCTGCGCCCCCGGTCGAGCCCGGCGAACAGGCCCCACAGCGGCACCAGCGCCACCAGCGTCCACAGCAGCCACCAGCCGTAGTTCTGGTGCTGCTCGATCGCCGCCGACCAGCCGTTCGGCGACACGTAGTCCGCGAGCTGCTCACCGCTCCAGATCGCCCCGTACGCGCTCGCCGGGCCGGCCAGCACGAGCGCCGCCGCGACCCAGCCGATGCGCTGGCGCACCGGCGGCACCAGTAGGTACAGGAGGCCGAACAGGATCAGGAGCGCGATGAGCACGATCGGGGCGTGCACTACGAGAGGGTGGAGGGGCAGATCCAGAATCGTCGTCATGACGTTCATTGAACCCTAAAGGATCTACCAGACGGAAGCTCCGGTCGAACTTTCGAAGACCGCGACGTACCCCATCACCGCATCTGCGATGAGCTGCACCGCGATCGCGGCCAGCAGCACGCCGGCGATCCGGGTGAGGACCTCGATGCCGCCGCGCCGCAGGACCTTCACCAGGAACCCGGAGAAGCGCATCACCAGGAAGATCAGCACGTGGATGATGACGATCGACATCGCGACCCACAGGAAGTCCATATTGGAGTCGGCCTGCTGCACGAACAGGATCACCGCCACGATCGCGCCCGGCCCGGCCAGCAGCGGCGTACCCAGGGGCACCAGCGCGATGTTCGAGGTGGACGACTCCGAGGGCTCGTCGGCCTTGCCGGTCAGCAACTGGAGGCTGACCAGGAGCAGCAGCAGCCCGCCCGCGCCCTGCAACGCCGCGAGGTCGATGTGGAGGTAGTTGATGATCTGCTGCCCGAGCAGGGCGAAGAGCGTGATCACCCCCAGCGACAGGCACGTCGCCTGGAGCGCCGCGCGATTGCGCTGGCGCTTGTCCATGGTCCCCGTCAGCGCCAGATAGATCGGCACGATGCCCGGGGGATCCATGATGACGAACAGCGTCACCGACACGGTCAGAAAGTACTCGAGTCCACCCACGCTGCGAGTATGGCAAGTTCACCAGGTCACAGCCCCGGAATCACCCGCTCGTGTTAGGTGCGGCTCAGCCGTACCGCAGCACCGGCATGACCGCCCCGGGCGGGAGCGCCAGCTCAGTCAGCTCCGGCTGGTCCCGCGTCAGGTCCATGAGCCGCCACGACTCGTCCCCGGCCAGGCCCGACACCTGCCAGCGGCCCTGCGGGTCCGACCAGACCCTGCCCTCGTCGAAGAACTGGCTGTAGAGGTCGCCCTCCTCGGCGTTCCTCTCGCCGTCCATCACGAACTCGCCGAACTCCATGAACTCCCGCTCGACCACGTGCGCGAGCAGGTCGGGCGCGTCCTCGTCCCCGGAGTCGGCCGCGAGCATCTGCCGGATCTCCTCGCTGTCGGCCCTGCCGCAGGACTCCCTGACGCTGGCGGTCCCCGTCATCGGATCGAGGTCGGACACGCACACGTAGCCCGGGTCGGTCATATCGGTCACCACCGCGGCCTCGAAACCGAGGCTGGCGACCTCCTCCAGTCCCCAGTCGTGGTCGTCGTTGAACATGTAGCCGCCGGTGTCGCCGCCCGAGACCGACCACAGGTCGGCCCGGAAGACCAAGGTGGACCGGTTCCAGTCGACCAGCTCCAGCTCGGTGCTGGTCGTGAACGAGACCGAAGCGCCGCTGCCGTCGGTGGCGGGCCGCACCAGCTCGGTCTCCTGCGTCAGGAAGTCCACGTCCGGCCAGAAGACCGCGAACCCGTCGCCGTCCCGGTTGACCGGCACGTTCAACCACGGTTCGGGCTTCTCGTAGCCGGTGACCTCGGTGCCGTCGAACTCCACGACGTTCACCGCCGTGTCGGTCTCGACGAGGTAGCCCATCTCCAGGCGCGACACGTTGATCGGCTCCTCGTACCCGATCGGCACGCCGTTCCCCTGCTCGTTGAGGATCACGTACTCGCCGTCGTCCTGGACCACGAACTCCATCGCGAACTCGTCGCGGGCCTCGACCACGCTCGTGTCGCCCGCGACCGGGCCGTCATCGGCCCCGGTCGCGAACCAGGGCTGCCACACGAAGGCCGCGGCGCCCAGGACGACCAGGCTCGCGCCGCTCGCGGCTGCGCCCGCGCGCCTGCGGCGGCGGATGCGCCCGGCCCCGGCGATGGCCGCGTCGGCCAGGCCCGGCTCGTCGTAGACGGGGGCGGCGTCGGCGATGTCGGAGAGGCCGCGGCGCAGAAGGGATTCGATGTCCCCGCTCACGCGGCCTCCCGCGTTTCCATCGACAGTCCCAGCGCGGCCGACGGGGTCCCGAGGCGCTTGCGCAGGCCCGCGAGCGCCCGGGAGGCCTGGCTCTTGACGGTGCCGACCGAGATGCCGAGGAGTTCGGCGATCTGCGGGTCCGTGCGGTGCTCGTAGTAGCGGAGGACGAGGACCGCGCGCTGGCGCTTGGGGAGGGCGGCGATGTGGCGCCACATGGCGTCGCGCATCGCGGTGTGCTCGGTGAAGTCGCGGGAGAGGTCGGGGCGGTCCTCGAAGACCTCGGTGGGCTTCTCGCGGTTGGAGCGCTTGCGCCACCAGGAGGCGTTGGTGTTGTAGAGGATCCGACGGGCATAGGCGTCGACCGAATCAGTGGTCCTGATCCGGCCCCACGCCAGGTAGGTCTTCGTCAAGGTCGTCTGCACCAGGTCCTCCGCTGTCGCCCAGTTCCCCGTCAGGAGATACGCCGCACGGTGCAGCGCGGCCGAGCGCGCCGCCACGTACTCGCGGAACTCCTCGTCCTGGGACGATTTGGCCTCGCTCACGCGTCTCCCTGGGGGGGTCGAACAACAGACGACATACCCCCGGTGGACGGTTGCCCCGCAGGGCGGAATTCTGCCAAAAGTTGGGTGTCGTCGGCAACCGAGGGTCGGTAGAAGGTGAGTATACGAAGTATCTGCAATCAGGTGGGTCCCGGCACCCGGGGACGCGGCGCACACCATGGACGCGCACGCGAAACACCCGCCGGGCGGTGCCGGCGGGTGCGTCAGCACACGTGTCGGATCGAGCCGGTGCGGCTCAGGCGTCGGCGCCCTTGGCGAGGTCGTCCTCGGGGATGAGGTCCTCCTCGGGCTCGGCCTCGCGCTCGTCGACCGCCTCGGGCTCGTACATCTCCTCGCACATCTGGAGGTAGAGCTCGTTGGGGTTCGGCAGGTGCGGGACGTTCCGCAGGGCCTGGTCCTGGCCCGCGGACTCGATGATGAACTCGCCGTAGTTGAGCATCCGGCCCATCGGCGTCTGGGCGTACTTCATGTCGGTGACGCGCCCGAGCGGCATCATGGCGACCGAGCGGGTGATGACCCCCTGGATGAGCATGATCCGCTTGTTGGTCAGGATGAACCGGTCCATGTACCAGTCGATGAGCTTCCAGCCCACGAACCCGAGGATGACCAGCCAGGCCAGGACCGTGATCCACAGGGCGGTGTCCCGGCTGTCGTTGTCCCACCGCGTGAGCAGCCCGGAGGCGAGGCCCATGATGAAGGTCGCGAGCGTCCCGATGACGAACCAGGGCATGAGGTGGACCCAGTGGCGGCGCCATTCGCCGCGGTACTTCTCGGTCGGGAAGAGGTAGCGGGCGGAGATGGGGGACGGCACGTCCGGGATCGACGGGGCGCGTGCGCCCGAGAGCAGGCCTCCGGTGAGGCCGTCGTCGAAGCGGACGCCGTCGATGTCGCTCGCGGCGGTCGCGGGGGCGGCGCCGGCCGTTCCCGAGGAGAACCGGAACTCGCGCGTGGGGGATTCGGCGCCCGGGGCGGGGCCGTCGGACGGGGCGCGGGGACTGGGGGGTTCCAGCGGCTCGGTGTCCTTGTTGTCCCCCGAGCCGCCTGCACCGGAATCGGTCATGGTGCCGCCGTCGTCAGGTCACGAGGTTCGTGAAGAACGCCGCGAAACCGTTGGCGGCATCGAGGATTCCACCGGCGAGGTTTCCGACCACATCGCTGGCTTCACTCGGCCTGAAGGCTACAAAGAACACCAGGAACGCAAGTCCGCCCCAAGTCAGAAACTTCTTCAACTTCCTCACCCCTCCCGTCAAGGGTCCTGGCCGATCGTTCGTCTGGCGCAGGCTTGCACGAGTCTACCGTACGAGCATGACTCGGCTTTCAGTTTTGTATGGGCCCCTTCGGTGTGAACCGAGCGGCCGCCCCGGGACGGGGCGTCGCCTCGCGGTTCCGCCGTGGCCCGACTCCGCCTGTTCACCAGCGGAACAACCTATTCGCTTATGCCTCCGGGGAGCTTACCCCAAGTCACCCACCATTGGCTCAATGTAGGCGCAACGCCCACCTCGACCCCATGGAAGCGTCCGGTATCCGACACTCGCCGATTCGGCAAGCGATCCACGCCGACCGCCGGCTTCTAGAGTGCCACTCGGGTGCGACGTTCGGGGGCCCGCCCCGGGTCGGATTTCGGACGCGGGCGCCTCAGGCGGTCGGGCGCTGCCCGAACACGTGTTCCCTCACCCAGGCGTGCAAGGCGATCCCGCTGGCCACGCCCGCGTTGATCGAGCGGGTCGATCCGAATTGGGTGATCGAGCAGACCATCGCGCAGGCCTCGCGCACCGGTTCGGACAGTCCCGGGCCCTCCTGGCCGAAGACCAGGACCGCGTGCCGCGGCAGCGAGGTGGTCTCGATCGGGACCGATCCGGGCAGGTTGTCGATGCCGACGACCGCCAGGCCCTCGGCGGCGGCCCAGGCCACGAACGCCTCGACGCTCGCGTGGTGCTCGACGTGCTGGTAGCGGTCGGTGACCATCGCGCCGCGGCGGTTCCAGCGGCGCTTGCCGACGATGTGGACGGACTTGGCGAGGAAGGCGTTGGCGTTGCGCACGACGGTGCCGATGTTGAAGTCGTGCTGCCAGTTCTCGATGGCCACGTGGAAGTCGTGGCGGCGGGCGTCGAGGTCGGCCACGACGGCCTCGCGGCGCCAGTAGCGGTACCGGTCGACCACGTTGCGCCGGTCCCCCAGGCGCAGCAGCTCGGGGTCGTAGCGCTCGTCGTCGGGCGGCGGGCCCTCCCAGGGGCCGACGCCGACGGTCTCGCCGGTGTGCGCGGCGTCCTCGACCTCGTCCGGGCGCGCGTCCTCGGCGAAGGCGTTCTCGTCAGTCACGCCGACTATTGGAGCACAGGTCCCGACGCCGCCACCGGGCTCGGCGGCCGGGCGCGCGCACCGTCCTCGCAGGACACCGCCGGGCATGGCGCCGCCCCGGCGGCTACGGGGGAAACCGACCGGGGCGACTCGGAACATATTAGCCACCGGTCGTCTGCGATCGGGCACACACCCGACTGAATTCCCTTGCCGCATAAGGAAATCGGGTCTTTAGGCGCCCCGTGTCACTCAGGCCTCGCACTGCTTTGGAGACACTCGCGCGCGGGCGAGGGAGCGGCGTTGCGAGCTCCGATCACACGTGCGGAAAGGCGGCGTGGGCGCCCGTCGGTCGACGCAGGGCCGGGCGGTCACGCGCGCAGGGAGGCCTTGCCCACTACCCCGAGGCCTTCGCCCCCGGCGGCGGCGGGCTCACGCGCGCAGGAAGGCCTTGAGGGCGGCGGGGTCGGCGAGGGCGTCCTTGGCGATGGCCTCGTCGGGCTCGGCGCCTTTGAGGATCTTCTTGACCGGGACCTCGACCTTCTTGCCGCTGAGCGTGCGCGGGATCGCGGGGACCTGCCGCACCTCGTCGGGCACGTGCCGCGGCGAGAGCTGCTCGCGCAGGGCCGCGGTGATCCGCCGCCGCAGGTCATCGTCGAGGTCGGCGCCCTCGACGCAGGCGACGTAGAGCAGCAGGCGGTCCTGGCCGGGATCGTCGAGGTGGACCACGAGGGAGTCGGCGACGCCTTCGACGGCTTCGACCACGGCGTAGAACTCGGAGGTGCCCATGCGCACCCCGCCGCGGTTGAGGGTCGCGTCGCTGCGGCCGGAGATGACCGCCGAGCCGCGGTCGGTGATGGTGATCCAGTCGCCGTGGCGCCAGATCCCGGGGAAGTCGGTGAGGTAGGTGTCCCGGTAGCGGTGCTTGAGCGGGTCGCCCCACAGCCCGACGGGCATCGAGGGCATCGGGGAGGCGATGACGAGTTCGCCCTCGCGGCCGATCCCGGGGCGGCCCTCGGGGTCGAAGGACTGCACGTCGGCGCCCAGGCACCGGCACGACAGCTCGCCGCGCCAGACCGGGACGGTGGGGACGCCGCCGATGAAGCCGGTGCACAGGTCGGTGCCGCCCGAAAGCGACTGAAGCTGCGCGGTGGGGCTGATCTGCTCGTACACGTAGTCGAAGCCGACCGCCGGGAGCGGCGCGCCGGTCGATCCGATGCCGCGCAGCCTCGAGAGGTCCGCCTCCTCCTTGGGTTTGACGCCGCGGGCGCGGCAGGCCATGAGGAAGGGGGCGCTGGTGCCGAAGTAGGTGGCGCCGGACTCCTCGGCGAGGCGCCACATGCCGGCCGGGTCGGGCATCCCGTCGAACAGGATCACGCCGGCGCCGACGATCGGCGCGGACACGAGGTAGTTCCACATCATCCAGCCGGTGGTGGAGTACCAGAAGAACCGGTCGCCGACGCCGAGGTCGTGGTGGAGGGCGTGCATCTTGGCGTGCTCGATCCCCATGCCGCCGTGGGAGTGGACGATGGCCTTCGGCAGGCCCGTGGTGCCCGAGGAGTAGAGGATGTAGAGCGGGTGGTCGAAGGTGAGCCGCTCGAAGTCGACCCCTTCGTCGTAGGCGCAGAACCGGTCCCAGGTCTCGCCTTCGGCCTCGCCGGTCCCCAGGTAGGGAACGGTGACGACCGCGCTGAGGCCTTCGAGGCCGCGCACGACGCGCTTGAGGTCGGCGGTGCGGTCGATGGACTTGGGGCCGTACTTGTAGCCGTCGACGGCGACGAGCACCTTCGGCTCGATCTGCGCGAAGCGGTCGAGGACGGCCTTGGCGCCGAACTCGGGGGCGCAGCTGGAGAAGACCGCGCCGAGGCTGGCGGTGGCGAGCATGAGCGCGAAGGTCTCGGGGATGTTCGGCATCCACGCCGCGACGCGGTCGCCGCGGTGGACGCCGTGGGCGACGAGCCCGGCGCGGGCACGGGCGACGGCCTCGCGCAGGTCGCCGAGGGTCCACTCGACCGTCTCGCGGGTGTCGGAGTAGGCGCGCACGAGCACGTCGTCCTCGGCCACGCCCGGGGCGGTGAGCACGGCGCGCGCGTAGTTGAAGGTCTCGTCGGGGAACCAGACGGTGTCGGGCATCGACTCGTCGGCGAGGACCCGGTGCTCGGGGACGGTCTCGCCCAGGCCGAAGTACTCCCAGAGGGCGCCCCAGAACGGGCGCAGATGCTCGACCGAGTACTGCCACAGAGCGGGGTAGGAGGTGAGGTCGCGCTCCTCCCGGCGCGACAGCCACTGGCTGAAGCGCCCGATGTTGGTCGTCTCCACCGCGTCCGGCCGCGGCAGCCAAAGCACCTCGTTGGTCACGATCGCCTCCCGATTTCCACAACTTTGTGGCCCACAGCACTATCGTGGCACGACTCGGGTTCGGTGCCCGCCTCGGGGGAACCCCGGACGGACCGGTTTCAGCGGTTTCGCCCGATTGCGGCGGACGGTCCGTGACGAAGGTCGCTACGCGGCCGTCAGCTCGTCCTCGATGTACCGCTCGCGGGTGACGTACAGGCCCGCGGCGAACAGGGCGACCGCCAGGGCCGCGAGGAGGCCGAACGGGACCGACCAGGAGCCGGTGAGGCCGAAGACCCAGCCGACGGCCAGCGGGCCCGTCCCCGCGATGAGGTAGCCGCCGGACTGCGCGAACGAGGAGAGCGCGCTCGTGCCGCCGGGGGTGCGCGCCCGCAGCCCGAACAGGGTCAGGATCAGCGGGAACACCGAGGTGCCGATGCCCAGCAGCGCCATCCACAGCCAGGTGAGCGGCCCGCCGCCGTCGAGCCAGAGGCCCGCGATCGCCGGCGGGTAGCAGGCCATGAGGATGAGGAACACCGGGCGCGGGCCCCACCGGACGGTGAGCATCGGGACGACCACCGAGACGGGGATCTGCACGACCGTGAGCAGTCCCAGCATGGCCCCGGCGGCGGCCGCGTCCATCCCGTCGAAGGCGAGGATCGTGGTCGTCCAGCCCATGAGGATGTAGGCGATGGCCGACTGCGCCCCGAAGGCCAGCAGCATCATCCAGGCCAGGCGCGAGTGCCGGACCCCGCGCAGGCGGGTGATCGGCAGGACCCCTGCGGCGGCCGCACCCGGGTGCCACAGCAGCCACGGGACGATCGCGACGAGCGCCGGGAGCGCCCAGACCGCCAGAGCGATCCGCCAGTCGTCGAGGAGGTGCTCGATGGGCGCGGTGGCCCCGGCGGCGACGGCCGTGCCCACGGCGAGGGTGGTGGAGTACAGGGTGGTCATGACCCCGATGCGGCCGGGGAAGTAGCGCTTGACGATGACCGGGATCGCGACGTTGCCGATAGCTCCGGCGGCGAGGGCCAGGAGGCTGAACAGCAGGAAGAGCGCGGTGCTCGGGGCCCAGGCGCGGGCGACGAGGCCGACGCCCATGGCCAGGAGCGCGCCGGTGAGGAGGGCGCGGGGGCCGAAGCGGCGGGCCAGGCGCGGGGCGAGCGCGCCGAGGCCGGCGAAGGCGAGGACGGGGAGGGTGGTGAGGAGTCCGGCGACGGTCTCGGACATGCCGAGGCCGGTGCGCACTTCGGCGAGGATCGCGCCGACGCTGGTGACGGCGGTGCGGAAGTTGAAGGCGGCGAGGACGACTCCGGCGACGAGCATCCAGCCCATGGCGGCCGCGGCGCGGACGCCTTCGCGCGGTTCGGCGGTCTCGGCGTGCGGGGTGGGTTCGGGGGTCTCGCCGGGGTGGGGTTCGGTCGGTCGTGCCGCCGCGGTCCGTGTGGCGTCGTCTTCGGCCTGGGCGGCTTCGGTCGTCACGCGGACGGCTCCTTACGGGCTCGGGAGGCGGCCGGCGGCGCGGTGGGCGACCGCCGTGCGGCCCGCACACGTGTGCGGTCGGCCGCGCGCCGCAGTGGCTCGCGGACCGTGCCGGGTGTGCCGGGATAGGATCGTGTCAATTCATGGGATGAATTGGCGGCCTGTCAACGGTATCGCGGCGGCTGTCTGCTTTAATCCTTCTAGTGTTGGGAAACACGCACACCCCTGGCGGGCCCCGGCCGGCCGTGAAAGCGCTCCGGAGAGGTCAGGTCCGCACAGTGGCACTGCAGTCGACACGCAAATCCGCCCTCGTCGATCAGGTGATCGAACAACTGCGCCAGCAGATCAGCGACGGCGAATGGGGCCTCGGCTCGCGCATCCCCACCGAGAGCGAACTGGCCGAGCTCCTCGGCGTCGGCCGCAACACCATCCGCGAAGGCGTCCGCGCGCTCGCCCACGCCGGGCTCCTGGAGATCCGCCAGGGCGCCGGGACCTTCGTCGTCGGCCGCAGCGAGGTCACCGCCGCCGTGCGCCGCCGCATCGCCGCCAGCCCCGCCTCCGACGCCATGGAGGTCCGCCGCGGCCTCGAGGTCGAGGCCTCCCGCCTGGCCGCGCAGCGCCGCGACGAGGCCGACATCACCCGCCTGCGGATCCTCCTGGCCGAGCGCGAGGCGACCCACGAGGTCGGCGACACCGAATCGTTCATCGCCGCCGACATCGCCCTCCACCAGGCCATCGCCGAGGCCAGCCACAACAAGCTCCTCGCCGAGCTGTACACCGAGCTGGCCGACTCGCTGCGCGAGACCGTGCGCGCCGCGATCGGCGAGGACCTCGCCGAGGACCCCCACATCGACCACACGCGCGCGGTCGAGGCGATCATCGCCGGGGACGCCGACCTCGCCGCCGCCGAGACCGCCGCGTACCTGCGCCTGCTCATCGACGACTGAGACCGCGCCGCCCGGCGCCCGCGACCGAGCCGCGCACCGCACCGGCGGCCCCGAGGCGAGTTGGAAGCCGCTTTCGGGAGATAGAGTCGAGGCAGCCGCCTCGAACGGCGTCAACCCGAATGGAGTCCTCATGCGCCTGTCCGCCCGCGTCGACTACGCACTGCGAGCCGCGGTGGCCCTCGCCGGCTACGGAGAGCGGTGGGTATCGGCCGAGCAGATCGCCGAGGACCAGGGCATCCCCCGCAAGTTCCTCGAGTCGATCCTCCTCCAGCTGCGCCGCGGCGGCATCGCCGCCTCCAAGCGCGGCTCCGAAGGCGGCCACCAGCTCGCGCGCCCCGGCGACACGATCAGCCTCGCCGACGTCATCCGCGCCGTCGACGGCCCGCTCGTCGGCGTCCGCGGCGAACGTCCCGAGGAGGTCCCCTACTCCGGGACCGCGACCGCGCTGACGAACGTGTGGATCGCCCTGCGCGTCTCCGAGCGCAACATCCTCGAATCGGTGTCCCTCGCGGCCGTCGCGGGCGACGACCTGCCGACCTCGGTGACCAAGCTCCTCGAAGACCCCGACGCCTGGGTCATCCGTGACTGACGCGTCGGGACCTCGGGGCGCGGGCGGCTCTGCCAGAATCGGTGCGTGAAGTTCCCTGATCTGGGGGCCTGGTGGGACCGCGTGCTCCTGGGGGCCCGCAAGCGCTCCAATCTCGTGGACCACTCCTGGCGCGCCCAGGAGCGGTTCTTCGAGGTCCACGGCGGTCAGCTCGCCGCCGCGATCTCCTACTACGCGTTCTTCGCGGCGTTCTCCATGTCGCTGCTGGCGCTGGCGATCTTCGGGTACCTGCTCAACGTGCCCGAGATCTACGACTCGGTCGAGACGTGGCTCTCGGAGAACCTGCCGGTGATCGACATCGGGGTCCTGGAGTCCTCGCTCACGTCCGTGACGATCTTCGCGGCCGTGGCCCTCGTCGTCGCCGGGGTCGCGTGGGTGCAGTCGGTGCGCTCGGCGATCCGCCTGGTGTGGGACCTCGAGGCGCAGCCGGGCAACCCGATCCTGCGCTGGCTCATCGACCTGGCGATCCTCATCGGCGTGAGCGTGCTCCTGCTCATCACCATCGGCGCGACCGCCGGGGCCGAGGTGGTGCTCGCCTGGTTCGACCTCGACGAGGTCACCGGGAACGCCGCGCTGCTCGTGCGCGGCGTCTCGGTCGTGGTGGGCCTCATCGCGAACGCGGTCCTCGCCGCGGTGCTGCTCCAGGCGCTGCCGCGGGTCGTCATGCCGCCGAGGCGGGTCGTGTGGGCCTCGCTGGCGGTGGCGGTCGGCATGGAGCTGCTCAAGACCGTGGGGCGCCTGTACGTCCTCCAGGTCTCCGACCGGCCCGCCTACCAGGCGGTGACCACCGCGGTCGGCCTCCTGGTGTTCCTCTACCTGTTCGACGTGATGCTGCTGCTCGCCGCCGCCTGGACGGCGACCTCCCTGCGCGGCAGGGCCATCGACCTCTACAAGCGGGCCGCGATCCCCAACGGCCACGGCCGCCTGTTCGGCATGAAGGCCAAACCCGAGGACTGAGGACGAAGCGGCCCGGGCACGAGGTGCCCGGGCCGCTTCACCAAACGGTCGTCAGATGGTCGTCACGCGATCGCGCAGACCTTCCCGTTCAGCAGGAACATGCCCGGGTCGTGCGGGTTCCCGGTGCCTTGGAAGCCGACCTGGGCGGTGCCGCCCGGTGCCAGCGGGAAGTGCCAGAAGGCCGGTTCGACGACCATCGCCGCGCCGTCCGCGCCGACCTCCCCGCCCCAGACGTAGAGCACCGACTCCACGCCCCCGGACTTCCACACCAGATCCCACTCGCCGAACGCCTCGTCACCGGTGTTGGTCACCTTGACCTGCACCACGAAACCGAAGCCCCAGTCGGCGACCACGTCGTAGTCCACCGTGCACGAGGCGGCCGCGTACGGCGCCGCCGCGCCGTCGCGCGTCGACTCGACCGAGACCGGACGCCACTGCGGCTCGTCCATGTCGTAGCCGAGGAAGAAGCTCGGCCACGGCGGCTGGTTGTACGAGATGTTCTGCCAGGCGATCGCCAGGCGGTACTGCGGGTCCTGCATGAGCGTCGGGAACGAGTGCTCGGTCGCGATCGTCGTGGTGAAGATCCGCACCCCGTCGTTCGACTCCTTGCGCAGGACGACCTCCTCGCGCCAGTCCCCCAGCAGGTCGGCGGTCAGCACCGGGTTGCCCTTCGTGCCGTTGTTCGTCTGCACCCCTTCGGGGGTGAAGATCTCCACCTGCTCGCCCGTCGCCGGGTCCCACTCGGCGATGAACGGGTAGAGCGGCACGTAGTCCGGCTCGTCGAACTCGTGGTCGAAGATCTCGCGACCGAGGTCGCCGTCCCACCAGACCATGCCGTTCGCCGACGGGATCGTCTCGCCGATGAGCGTGCCGTCGGCCGCCCGCAGCTCGCCCTCGCGCGAGTCCCACGCGCCCGTGGTGCTCGCCGCCCAGCACTCCGCGCCCGGATAGGCCGGGTCGATGTCGCCGCAGGTGCCGCGGCCGGTGTCGCGGGTGCCCGGGATCGACCAGAGCACCTCGCCGGTCTCGGCGTCGCGCATCGCCGCCGCCCGGTCCCCCGAGCAGCCCATGCACTCGAACGGGCTGAAGACCTCCAGACCCTCGCGGGACGGGTCGAAGTCCGACACGTGCAGCGCGTCGCCGTGGCCCAGGCCCGCCGACTGGAGGATCGTCCCGTCGTCGTTGAGCGTCAGCGAGCCGTAGACGATCTCGTCGCGCCCGTCGGCGTCCACATCGGCCACCGACAGGTTGTGGTTGCCCTGGCCCGCGTACTGCGCGCCCCACTCCTGCGAGCGGAACGCCCAGCGCTCGTCGAGCGCCGACCCGTCCCAGTCCCAGGCGGTGAGCTCCATCTTCGTGTAGATCCCGCGGGTGGTCACCAGCGACGGGGTGCTCCCGTCGAGGTAGGCGATCGTCGCCATGAGGCGGTCGACCCGGTTGCCGTACGTGTCGCCCCAGTCCCCCACGTCGCCGCGGTCGGGCTCGAAGTCGACCGTCTCCAGCGCCGCGCCAGTGAGCCCGTCGAACACCGTCAGGAACTCCGGTCCCTCCAGGATGTACCCGCCGTCGTTGCGGTAGTCGGCCTCGGCGTCGCCGATCACCGCGCCCGCGCCGTCCACGGTCCCGTCGGCGGTCTTGAGCGCCACCTCGGCCCGTCCGTCGCCGTCGAGGTCGTAGGCCATCAGGAACGTGTAGTGCGCCCCGGCGCGGATGTTCACGCCCAGGTCGATGCGCCACAGCAGGTCGCCGGTCAGGGTGTACGCGTCCACGTACACGTTCCCGGTGTAGCCCGCCTGCGAGTTGTCCTTCGCGTTCGACGGGTCCCACTTCTGGATCAGCTCGTACACGCCGTCGCCGTCCAGATCGGCCACGGTCGCGTCGTTCGGGTTGTAGGTGTACGCGACCCCGTCGGGGGTCGTCCCGCCCGCCGGGCGGTCCATGTCCACGTCGATGTACTGATCGGCGAGCACGGTGAACGCGTCCGTGAAACCGGTCTCGACGCCGTCCTCGACCGTGGCGATCCAGTACGTCGCGTTCGCCGTCCCGTCCGCGTCGGCGAGGTTCGTGGCCGCCAGCGGCTCGTCGTTGACCAGCGCGCCGTCGCGGTAGACGTTGAAGGCCAGGCCCTCGGCGTCGGTCACCAGGCGCCGCCAGCTCAGGTACACGCCGCTGCGGTCGGCCTCGTCCACGGCGACCGCGACCGGCGCCCGGTCGAGGTCCTCGATCTGCGCCGCGCAGTCCGCGCACGGCTCGTCGGGCTCGTTGCCGCCCTGGCCGGGCACGTCCCCGACCCGCGTCAGCTCCAGGCCGTTGAGGTGCCCGGTCTGGCCCGTGACGGTGACGTTCAACTGCCCGTCCTCGACGATGATGCCCTCGAAGTCCTTCACGAGCACCGAGTTCGAGCCGGCATTGGCCGCCCCGTGGTCGATCCCCTCGAACGCGAGGTTCGAACGCGCCGAACCGGCGTAGTCGCCGACGCTCACGCGCGCGGTGTACAGGCCGTCGGCCACGTCCACCGCGAATTCGTACGAGCCGCCGAACCAGGCCACGAAGTCGCGGCCCACCGGGTCCTCCTCGTTGCCGCGGTCGCGGTCGATCGCCTCGGCCATGTCGGTCACGAACCCGAAGCCGGCGGCCTCGGAGTAGGCGGTGGCGCGGTTGACCTCGGTGTAGCCGTCGGCGACGACCTGGGAGGCGGGGCCGAAGTCGAACTTCCAGCCGGCGCTGGCGGTGGTGACCGCCAAGGCCGCGGAGCGGTCCGATTCGCCCTTGCCGTTGACGGCCGCGACCGCGAACTCGTACGCGGTCTCCTCGGCGAGGCCGGCGACGCGGCCGACGCCCACGGTGGCGGTGGTGCCCAGCCGCCAGTCGCCGCCCGGCTCGCGGACGTAGACGCGGTAGATGTCGGCGTCGCCGGCGTCGGTCCAGTTGAGAGTGACGCTCGCGTTGGCGACCGTGGCGGCGGTCAGACCGGTCGGCACGGCGGGCACGGCGTCCGGCGGGGCGACGTCGACCACGTGCTCCGAGAGCGGCAGGCCGAGCTCGGCGGTCTCCTCGGCGACCAGGCGGGCCATCTGGATGGCGCCGTACTCCTGGAAGTGGGTGTCGTCGACGGTGCCGGTGGGCCGGTTCGGGTAGACCCCGGCCGGGACGTGCAGGAAGACCGACTTCGCCTCTTCGGCGCCGATCCCGTTGAGGTAGTCGCGAGAGGAGGCCGAGAGGTCGACGACCGCGACGCCGGTCTCCTCGTGGAGCTCGTGGACCTTCTCCACGTACTCGGGGAAGGAGACGTGGAACTCGCCGGTCCTGGCGTCGAAGCTGCGGCGCGAGACGGGGGTGACGAGGACCGGGATCGCGCCCTTCTCGAGGGCGCCGGCGATGTAGTCGTCGCGCAGGTAGGTCTTGTAGTCCTCGGGCGGGGTGTAGCGCTCGGGGACCGAGACGGTGGCGTCGTTGTGTCCGAACTGGACGAACAGGTAGTCGCCGGGCTGGATCTCGTCGAGGATCGCGTCGAGGCGGCCCTGCTCGATGAAGGAGCGCGAGGAGCGGCCGCCGATCGCGTGGTTGGCGATGGTGACCTCGTCGTCGAAGAAGCGGTCGATCACCTGGCCCCAGCCGGCCTGGGGCTCGTAGTAGGCGTCGTAGGTCTGGACGGTGGAGTCGGAGGCGAGGTAGACGGTGATGCCGTCGTCCTCTTGCGCGCTCGCGGGGGCGGCGTGGAGGGCGCCCGCGAGGGCGGTCGCCCCGGCCGCGAGGACCGCGAGGCCGCGGCGCCGTCGAGAGGGTGGAGGAGTCATGGACCTCATGTTCACTTCCGTAGTGAGAGGAGGGAACTCGCCGCGCACGCGGGTATGAATCGTTTCAATTCGGGGGCCGATGCGGGCAAGCGTTTACTGCTGAGAGGACGGTACCGAGCGCTTCCGCAAAAGTCAATACATGTCGATACTTGCGGCACAGGGGTCGGTTCTCGGGGAGTTCCGTGCGATGCGATCGCGGGAAAGCGGGATCGCGATCGGGGTTGGGGTCGCAGTCGGGGTCGATCGAGGTCGGGGTATATACCGTCCCTAACCCCCACCCTCCCTGGGGAAAGGTAGGTCCCACTCTCCCGCGCGGGTACGACAAAAACCGGGGCGCGGAGCCGCCTTGTCACTCGAAGGAGTGAGGCGGCATCCGGTCGGGCCCGGGTCAGGCCGGGAGGAGCGGGGCGAGTCTTTCTGCCGCCGCTTCCAGATCCAGGCCCTGCTCGGCCACCCATCCGTCGTCGAAGTACGTCGCGCCGTAGCGCCCTCCCGAGTCGCACAGCAGCGTCACGATGCTCCCGCTCTGACCGCACTCGCGCATCTCCGCGATGATCGCCAGCGCCGCCACCAGATTCGTGCCCGTCGACCCGCCCAGGCGCCTCCCCAGCCGCTCCGAAGCCCATCGCAGGCACGCGATCGACTCGGCGTCGTCCACTTTCACCATCCGGTCGACCAGACCGGGGATGAACGACGGCTCGACCTTCGGCCGCCCGATCCCCTCGATGCGCGAGCCGCGCCCGGCCCGGGCCTCGGGGTCGCCCTCGCGCCACCCGTCGAAGAACGCCGAGTGCTCGGGGTCGACCACGCACAGGTTCGTCGCGTGCCTGCGATACCGCACGTAGCGGCCGATGGTCGCCGAGGTGCCGCCGGTGCCCGCGCCGACCACGACCCAGGCCGGGACCGGGTGGCGTTCGAGCCGCATCTGCTCGAACACGCTCTCGGCGATGTTGTTGTTCCCGCGCCAGTCGGTGGCCCGCTCGGCGTACGTGAACTGGTCCATGAAGTGCCCGCCGGTCTCTGCGGCGAGGCGTTCGGCCTCGGCGCAGACGGCCGCGGGGTCGCGCACGAGGTGGGCCTTGCCGCCGTAGAACTCGATCTGGGCGATCTTGGCGGCGCTGGTCGACTCGGGCATGACGGCGGTGAACGGCAGTCCGAGCATCCGCGCGAAATAGGCCTCGCTCACGGCGGTCGAGCCGCTGGAGGCCTCGATGACGGGCGTGCCCTCGTCGATCCAGCCGTTGCAGATCGCGTAGAGGAACAGCGATCGGGCGAGGCGGTGCTTGAGCGAGCCGGTCGGATGGGCCGACTCGTCCTTGAGGTAGAGGTCGACTCCCCATTGCGGAGGGAGTGGGAACGGCAGCAGGTGGGTGTCGGTCGAGCGGTTCGCGTCGGCCTCCACTGTGGTGATCGCCCAGTTCACCCAGAGCCGGTCCTTGGTGCGGTCGATCGACTGCATGGTCCCCCCTCGCGCTCGTCGGTCGTCACTCCGCCTGGACGGGAGGGACCGGCTGCGGCCGGTCCTCCCATTTGGTCGACAGGGTGATGGTGGTGCGGGTCTGGGCCACGCCCGGGATCGCCCCGACGCGATGGATGAGGCTTTCGAGGTCGCCCATCTTCGGCACGCGGACCTTGAGTTGGTAGCACTCGACGCCGGCGAGGAAATAGCAGGACTCGATCTGCGGAATGGCGCGGAGCCGTTCGCAGATATCCAGGTGGTCGGCGGCATTGTCGGGGATGATGCCGATGAGAGCGGTGATGCCGAGGCCGATCGCCTCGGAGTCGATCACGGCCTTGTAGCCGGTGATGACGCCGTTCTTCTCGAGCTTGGTGACGCGGTCCTGAACGGACGGCGCGGTGAGACCGACCCGGCGCGCGAGCTCGGCGTACGAAGTACGCCCGTCGGTGCGCAGGAGGTTCACGATGGTCTGGTCGATCTCGTCCACCCGTTGAGGATAACCAGAGTTGCCACTTGCGCCCTGTGCCTACCTCATACCCGGGTACGCCTAGAGCGTCGGAATCAGCTCAGAGCGCCGTTGACATACGCGTGGTACTTTCAGGCAAAACCTACCGACCGAAAGTATGTCCAAGAACTCATGGCAGGTTTGACTGAATAGTGGTGTAATGGGTTTAACGCACGAAGTGAGTCTTCATCACGGGGAGGAAGAAATCATGGAGACCGAGGACCGCCTACTCACACCCGGCGAAGTGGCCTCGCTGTTCCGCGTGGATCCCAAGACCGTGACACGCTGGGCCGCCGCGGGCCGAATCGGGAGCATCCGCACACCGGGCGGTCACCGCCGGTTCCGCGAGTCGGAGGTCCGGGCCCTGCTGGAAGGCGACGCCGGAGCCCAGGCCGCTTTCGAGACCGGCAACGCCCAGCAGTGAGACACCAGGTCGTGCCCGCGACCGCGAACGCCCGAACGACGATCCAGCCCGTCACGGCCTCGCTCACGAGCCGTGAATCCGCCCGCTACGGCCGCCTTCTCAGGCCGTAGAAGCCCGAGCAGCGGCCGCAGGCCGCAGATTCACCTGGCACAAGCCGGTCCCGCGAGACACCTCGGCCGTATTCGGCAGGGGCGCAGTGGACCGGCTTTTCGTGTGCCCGGAGTCCGACGCCTCGCCGGCGTCGCCTGCTTCGGGCCTCCTCCGCGCCGCCTCTTCTGAGCCGCTTCTGAGCCGCACCTTGACGGCCGTGACCCGGCGGTCACCCGCAGCGACCTTCTCCCGGCCCCGGCCGGGCCCTTCCCGTGCCTCGATTCGGGGCGCCTCCGGCTCGCATTCGGACCCGATTCGACCTCATTCGTCCCTCCCGGACACCCTCGCCTCTCGGCTTGCACCGATGGGCGCCGTGGGCGATGATCACTCCATTTCGGAGTCGATTTGTTCCAAAAAGGGCAATTGTCTACCCTCCGAAGTCGGGTGAATACCCTGAGTCGTTACACATGCGACCAATCGGAAATTTCTGGATTCTCTATGTCAGAAGCCCTTGACATCGCAGTGAGACATAGGCACACTTCGATATGAGATTGGGAGCGCTTCCGCCTCCACCCGGTACGCGCGGAACCGCTCCACGAGCCGACTTACAAGGGAAGGCACATGACACTCAGTCGAAGCAGAAAAAAGCAGGTGGGCGTGCTCGCCGCAGCGGCGCTCGCGGCGACCTCGGTCGGTGCGGTCACGATGACCAGCGCCGGCGCCGAGGAGGCCCCCGCGGACGAACCCGGCGGGATCGACATCGCGCAGAAGGTCGACAACCCCTATGAGGGCGCGCAGGTCTACGTCAACCCGATCTGGTCGGCCAACGCGGCCGCCGAGCCGGGCGGCGAGGCCATCGCGAACGAGCCCACCGGCGTCTGGCTCGACCAGACCAGCGCCATCTGGGGCAACGACTCCCCGACGACCGGCTCGATGGGCCTGGCCGAGCACCTCGACGAGGCGGTCGCCCAAGGCGCGGACCTGATCCAGATCGTCATCTACAACCTCCCCGGCCGCGACTGCGCCGCCCTGGCCTCCAACGGCCAGCTCGGCCCGGACGAGATCGACGCGTACAAGACCGAGTACATCGACGAGATCGTCGCGATCCAGGGCGACCCGGCCTACGCCGACCTCAAGATCGTCAACGTGATCGAGATCGACTCGCTGCCGAACCTCGTCACCAACGTCTCGCCGCGCGAGACCGCGACGCCCGAGTGCGACGAAATGCTCGCCAACGGCAACTACGCGGACGGCATCTCCTACGCCGCCGCCGAGCTCGGCGCGCTGCCGAACACCTACAACTACATCGACGCGGCGCACCACGGCTGGATCGGCTGGGCGGACGACAACGCCGAGTACGACAACTTCCGCGCCTCGGCGGCCATGTTCGGCTCGCTCCTCGGGCAGAACGGCCTGACCGCCGACCACGTGGCCGGCTTCATCACCAACACCGCGAACTACTCGGTGCTCGAAGAGCCCTACTGGGCCGTGGACGAGGAAGTCGGCGGCCAGCCGCTCAACCTCAACCCGGACCTGCCCTGGGTCGACTGGAACGACTTCAACAACGAGAAGGACTTCTCCGAGGCCTTCCGCGACGAGCTGGTCAGCAACGGCTTCGCCTCGGACATCGGCATGCTCATCGACACCAGCCGCAACGGCTGGGGCGGCGACTACCGGCCCACCGGCCCCTCGTCCTCGGACGACCCGGTGACCTTCGTCGACGAGTCCCGCATCGACCAGCGCATCCAGAAGGGCAACTGGTGCAACCAGGCCGGTGCCGGTCTGGGCGAGCGCCCGCAGGCCTCCCCCGAGGCCTGGATCGACGCCTACGTCTGGATCAAGCCCCCCGGCGAGTCGGACGGCTCCTCCGAGCTGATCGACAACGACGAGGGCAAGGGCTTCGACGAGATGTGCGACCCGAGCTACGGCGGCAACCCCCGGAACGGCAACAACCCGTCCGGCGCCCGGGACAACATGCCGATCTCCGGCCACTGGTCCTCCGAGCAGTTCCAGGAGCTCCTCCAGAACGCCTACCCGCCCCTCTAGGGGCTGAGCACCCGAAGGGTCCTCAAGGCTCATGACCCGAAGGCGCGGCGGCGCGGCTCACCGCCACCGCCGCGCCGGAGGGTCTCGAGGAGAGATTCCAAGCACGAGGGCGAACCGGCACTTCGCCCGGACGAGGACGGCGGGGTCGCGTGCAGGCGCGGCCCCGCCGTCGTCCGCACCGCGGGACGGCGCACCGCTCGAGGAACGGCGAGCGAGCGCCCGAGCGGGGCGGATCGAGAAGAGGATACGGCGGCACGGGTCCCCGGGGTCGGGGTCCGTGCCGCCGTCGTGTGCGCGAACCCCTATCAATCCGGCCTATGCCTCCAAAAAGGTCACCACATGAATGTTCGGGGCAAGAGGTATTTACAGGTAATACGGGGACAACTGAGCGGGGTGCGGCGAGGGGTGCGCCCTGGGGCGCGGGAAGGCCAACGCGAAGTTTTTTTGACCGACCACTTCGGTTGGCGCGGGAGCGTTTTCACTGATTCAAGCGCTTGCTGGGCGACCGGCAACCTTCGAAACCGTTGTCCCGATCCGTCACACGGACGAAATATCCTGGCGAACCTCTTGACAGTCCATCAATATATCGGAGATTATCAATGCACATCTTGGGAGCGCTTCCCTCGGTGGACATCCGTTCCGGGCCGCCCACATGCGACCCATAGACCCCGAAGGACTCGATAATGCAAGCACCTCGTAGGAGAAGGAGACTCGCCCTCACCGGTGTCGCCGTCGGCGCGCTGGCCGCGGGCGGTCTGACCTTCGTTTCGGCGAACCAGGCACTCGCCGAAGAGGGTTGTCAGGTCGACTACAACGTCATCAGCACGTGGGGGGACGGCTTCCAGGCCAACGTCTCCATCACCGCCGGTGAAGCGATCAACGGCTGGAACCTCCAGTGGAACTTCCCGTCCGGCACCACCGTCTCCAGCGCGTGGAACGTCGACTGGAGCCAGAGCGGCACCACCTTCACCGGCAGCGACGTCGGCTGGAACGCCTCGATCGCCTCGGGCCAGACCACTGAGGTCTTCGGCTTCATCGGCTCGGGCTCCTCCACCGCCCCGGCGCAGTTCTCCATCAACGGGGACGTCTGCAACGGCCAGGTCGACCCCGACCCGACCGACCCGGACCCCACGGACCCGGACCCGACCGACCCCGACCCGGACCCGGGCAACCCCGGTGACAAGGTCGACAACCCGTACGTCGGCGCGCAGGTCTACGTCAACCCGATCTGGTCGGCCAACGCGGCCGCCGAGCCGGGCGGATCCGCCATCGCCAACGAGCCCACCGGCGTGTGGCTCGACCAGACCAGCGCCATCTACGGCAACGGTTCGCCCACCACGGGCTCCTACGGTCTGGCCGACCACCTCGACGAGGCGGTCTCCCAGGGCGCCGACCTGATCCAGGTCGTCATCTACAACCTGCCCGGCCGCGACTGCGCCGCCCTGGCCTCGAACGGCCAGCTCGCGCCGAACGAGATCAACCGGTACAAGACGGAGTACATCGACGAGATCGTCGACATCATGTCGGACCCCGCTTACGCGGACCTGCGGATCGTCAACGTGATCGAGATCGACTCGCTGCCGAACCTGATCACCAACGTCTCGCCCCGCGAGACCGCGACCGACACCTGCGACACGATGCTCGCCAACGGCGGCTACGTCGACGGCGTCTCGTACGCCGCCGCCGAGCTCGGCGCCCTGCCGAACACCTACAACTACATCGACGCCGGCCACCACGGCTGGATCGGCTGGGGCGACGACAACCCGGAGTACGACAACTTCCGTGCCTCCGCGGCCCTGTTCGGCTCGCTCATCGGGCAGAACGGCATGACCGCCGACGACGTCCACGGCTTCATCTCGAACACCGCGAACTACTCGGTGCTCGAAGAGCCCTACTGGGACGTCGACCAGAACGTCGGCGGCCAGGCGCTGAACCAGAACCCGGACCTGCCCTGGGTCGACTGGAACGACTACAACAACGAGAAGGACTTCACTGAGGCGCTTCGCACCGAGCTCATCGCGAACGGCTTCAACTCCGACATCGGCATGCTGATCGACACCAGCCGCAACGGCTGGGGCGGCAGCTACCGTCCGACCGGTCCGTCGACCTCGAACGACCCGGTCACCTTCGTCGACGAGTCCCGTATCGACCAGCGCATCCAGAAGGGCAACTGGTGCAACCAGGCCGGTGCCGGTCTGGGCGAGCGCCCGCAGGTCCAGCCTGAGCCTTGGATCGACGCCTACGTGTGGATCAAGCCCCCCGGCGAGTCGGACGGTTCCTCGGAACTGATCGACAACGACGAGGGCAAGGGCTTCGACGAGATGTGCGACCCGACCTACGGCGGCAACCCGCGCAACGGCAACAACCTGTCCGGTGCCCGCGGCGACATGCCGGTCTCCGGTCACTGGTCCTCGGAGCAGTTCCAGGAGCTCCTCCAGAACGCCTGGCCGCCCATCAACTAGGGGCGCGGCAAGCGTGAGTTAGTCAAGCGGGGCCCGGCGATCCGGGAGGCGATCGCCGGGCCCCGCCTTCCGACCAGATCCTCGGTTCCTTCCGGTGACCGGGCCCCGCGGGACGGCGGGGCCCGGTCGTAACACTTCCCGGTGCACACCGGTGCCGTCCCCTCCCACCGCACACGCGGCGGGTCAGGACATGCGAGCGGCCCGGCGGATCAGATTCTGATCCGCCGGGCCGCTCCCTTCGTCTCTCCGGCTCGGGCTCGCCGGCTCAGCTCTGCCTCGCCTGCTCAGCCTCGCCGGTCCTCAGGCGGTCCGGGCCGGGGCGCCGATGCCCTGGAGCAGGTGCTCCACGAAGCGCTCGACGGTGTCGGGACCCTGGAGTTCGGTGTACTGGCCGTAGATGTAGATCGTCAGCATCGGGCTGATGAACATCGCCACCGCCAGGTCGAGGTCGACCCGCTCGCTCAGCTCGCCGCGCTCGGCCCAGTACGCGAAGGTGTCGAGCACGAACCGCCGGCGGCGGTCCACGAGCCGGTCGTGGTGGCGCTGGTACTCGGGGTCCTTGACCGCCAGCATCATGCACCTGACGATCTTCTTGTCCCTGGGGCCGAAGGTGCGGCGCATGCTGTTGCCGAGGTGGACGAGGTCGTCGCGCAGCGAGGTGCGCGGCATCGAGACCGGCAGCGGGGCCTTGACGCTCTCGATCGCCGCGGCGATGAGCTCCTCCTTGGAGGACCAGCGCCGGTAGATCGTGGCCTTCGAGACGCCCGAGCGGTCGGCGACGCCTTCGACGCTGACGTCGGCCACGCTCCCGTGCTCGGCGATGAGGTCCAGCGCGGCCTCCAGGATCGACTGGCTGACCGCCTCGCTGCGGGGCCGGCCCTTGGCGGGGCCGGGCGCCGCGGCGCGGAGATCGGCGTCGAGGGGGCCGATGGTCATTGCATCGCTGAGCTCGGGTGGCATGGCTCGATTCTCTCCTAGACCTCGACGTACTCGGGCTCGGAGGCCGGTTCGGCCCGCTCGCCCCCGTCCTCGCGGCGGCGCTTGCCGGGGAAGAACCCGGCGATGACGACCAGTCCGACCACGCCCACCGCGACCGCGGCCAGCGCGGTGGTGTGGAGCGCGGAGATGAACGCGGCGTCGGCGGCCTGGACGACCTGTCCGGCCGCTTCGGTCGGCACGAGCCCGGATTCGAGCGCTCCGTAGGTGGAGGCGTAGGACTCGCGGGCGGCGTCCGGCAGTCCGGGCGCGGTGTCGGCGATCTCGCCTTGGTAGGACTGGGCCATGATCGTGCCGAGCACGGCGACGCCGAGCGCGCCGCCGACCTGGCGCAGGGTGTTGGCCAGGGCCGAGCCGACGCCGGCCTTCTCCTTCGGGACCGAGGACATGAGGGTGTTCATCGCAGGCGGCATGAGGTTGGCCATGCCGGCGCCGGTGATGGCGAACAGGACGATGACGACCCAGACGGGGGTGTCGGCCTCGAACACGAACGCGGTGACGGCGAAGTTGGTGATCACCAGGAGCATCGCGACGATGCCGACGGCCTTGGCGCCGAAGCGCTGGACCAGGGTGTTCGACATGGGCGCGAAGACGAGCATCGAGGCGCCGAACGGCAGGAACAGCAGACCGGTCTCCAGCGGCGAGTAGCCCTTGAGCAGCTGGAGGTAGAAGGTCATGAAGAACATCAGGCCCATCATCCCGAAGAAGGTGAGGGTGATGATGGCCGAGGAGGCCGAGAAGCGGGTGCTCTTGAACAGCTTCATGTCGAGGGAGGCGTGCGGGATGCGCCGCTCCCACAGGACGAAGCCGACCAGGACGATCACGCCGAGGGCGATGGTGCCCCAGACTTCGACGCCGGCCCACGAGCCGGCGTCGCCGGCTTCGATGATGCCGTAGGTGAGGCTGACGAGGCCGATCATGGACAGGGCCATGCCGAGGAAGTCGGCGCGGGTCTTGCCGCCCTTGGACTCGGGGGCGAGGACGGCGACGGCGATGATGCCGAAGACGACGATCGGGACGTTGATGAGGAAGACCGAGCCCCACCAGAAGTGGTCGAGGAGGACGCCGCCGACGATGGGGCCGATGGCCCCGCCGATGCCGACCGCGCCGGTCCAGATGCCGAGGGCCTTCGGGAACTCCTTGGAGGAGAAGACGTTGCGCAGCAGCGACAGGGTCGAGGGCATCATGATCGCCGCGCCGGCGCCCATGAGGGCGCGGTACCAGATGAGCTGGTCGGGGGTGGTGGAGTAGGCCGACAGGAGCGAGGCGACGCCGAAGACGACGAGGCCGGCCAGGAGCATGCGCTTGCGGCCGATCCGGTCGCCGATGACGCCGGAGGCGAACAGGAGGCCCGCGAAGACGAGCGTGTAGGAGTTGATCATCCAGGCCAGGTCGCTCTGGGCGGCGCCGACGCCTTCGGTGGGGTCGGCGAGGGTCTTCATGGCGACGTTGAGCACCGTGTTGTCGAGGACGACGACGATGAGGCTGACGACCAGGACGCTGAGGATCGCCCACCGGCGCGGGTGGCCGAGGTCGTCTTCGGTCGCGGTCGGCCCGGTTTCGGGGACCGGGGCGGAACGGGTTTCGCTCACAGGGTTTCCGTTTCTGTAAGAGGGCGTCGCCGCGGGGGTGCGCCTCGCGGCGGTGCCTGGAAGGGTCCGCGGCGCCGACCGCGGACGGTGTTGTAGGTGATGACGCGCGGCGGGCGGGCGAGGTGACGCGGGCCCGGGGCGCGAAGGTGTTCGAACGCGGGAGCCTGCGGCGTCCATGCGTGTTGTGGTGTTGGAAGCCAGACTACGACGTTCCGAAACGATACGGTACCGTATCGTAATACAGGTCACAGGAAATCGTACCGGCCGGGTCCGACACCGGCTCCGGGCTCGCGGCGCCGCTCCACCGCCGCCTGCCGCGGCGGTCCTTTCGACCTTCCCGCTCCCCCGTGTCCTCGGCGTCTCCGGCCCGTGAACGGCGGGCGAAGGACCGTGTTCACTCCGCTTCGGGTGTGGCGGGACGCTGCCGCCCCAGGTGGTTGAATGGCTTCGTGGCACCCAGATTCCCGTACGACGACCTACAGTCGTTCCTCGCGGCCCTCGAAGCAGACGGCGACCTCAAGCGCATCCCCGTCGAGGTCGACCCGCACCTGGAGATCTCCGAGATCACCCAGCGGGTGATCCGCGAGGACGGCCCGGCGCTGCTGTTCGAGCGCCCCTCCGGGAGCACGATGCCCGTGGCGATCAACCTCTTCGGCACCGAGGCGCGCATGGCCAAGGCGCTCGGCGTCGCGAGCCTCAACGAGATCGGCGACCGGATCGGGGAGCTCGCCAAGCCCGAGCTGCCGATCGGCTGGGCCGGCATCCGCGACGGGCTCGGCAAGCTCATGCAGCTCAAATCGGTGCCCCCCAAGAAGATCCGCAAGGCCCCCTGCCAGGAGGTGGTCTTCACCGGCGAGGACGTGGACCTCGACATGCTGCCTGGCCTCCAGGTCTGGCCCGGCGACGGCGGGATCTTCCACAACTTCGGGCTCGTGCACACCAAGCACCCCGAGTCCGGCAAGCGCAACGTCGGCCTCTACCGCCTCCAGCAGCACGACGAGCGGTCGGTGGGCCTGCACTGGCAGATCCACAAGAACTCCACCAGCCACTACGCCGAGGCCGAGCGGCGCGGCGAGCGGCTCCCGGTCGCCATCGCGATCGGCCCCGACCCGGTCATGGCCTACGCCGCGACCGCCCCGCTGCCCCCGGACATCGACGAATACCTCTTCGCCGGGTTCCTGCGCGGAGAGCGCGTCGAGATGGTCGACTGCCTGACCGTGCCGCTCCAGGTCCCGGCCAACTCGCAGATCGTCCTCGAAGGCTGGGCCGAGCCCGGCGAGCGCGTCGACGAGGGGCCCTTCGGCGACCACACCGGGTTCTACACCCCCGTGGAGCCGTTCCCGGTCATGCGGATCGAGGCGATCACCATGCGCCAGAACCCGATCTACCACACCATCATCACCTCGGCCCCGCCCCAGGAGGACCACGGCCTCGGCAAGGCGACCGAGCGGATCTTCCTGCCACTCATCAAGATCATGATCCCCGAGATCGTGGACTACGACATGCCCGCGGCCGGGGTCTTCCACAACTGCGTCATCATCTCGATCGACAAGAAGTTCCCCAAGCAGGCGCAGAAGGTCATGAGCGCCATCTGGGGCCTCCAGATGATGAGCCTGACGAAGCTCATCGTGGTCGTCGACGCCGACTGCGACGTCCACGACTACCGCGAGGTGGCCTGGCGCGCACTGGGCAATGTGGACTACTCGCGGGACCTGCTGCTCACCGAGGGCCCCGTCGACCACCTCGACCACGCCTCCTACCACCAGTTCTGGGGCGGCAAGGCCGGCATCGACGCGACCGCGAAGACCCCCCAGGAGGGCTACACCCGCGGCTGGCCCGAGGCGATGCGCATGAGCTCGGCGGTCAAGGCCACCGTCGACCGACGCTGGCGGGAGTACGGGCTCGACTGAGCCCCTCCCCCGCCGCCCGCCCGCCGCCCCGAACCGGAGTGTCCACTGTGTCCACCATCGCCCGCCCGAACCACGTCAAGGACTTCCTGAAGCTCGTCGCCTTCGAGCACTCGGTCTTCGCCCTGCCGTTCGCCTACCTCGCGACGCTCACGGTGATGGCCCTGGAGGACGCCTTCAGTTGGCGAGTCCTGGTCCTGGTCACCGTCGCGATGGTCGCCGCCCGCACGCTCGCCATGGCCGCCAACCGGATCATCGACCGCAGGATCGACGCCCAGAACCCGCGCACCGCCCAGCGCGAACTGGTCACCGGCAAGGTCTCGTTGCGCACGGCCTACATCGGCTGCGCGGTGAGCCTCGTCGTGCTCCTGGTCTCGGCCGGCCTGCTCAACTGGCTCTGCCTCGCGCTCAGCCCCCTGGCGGTCGCCCCGCTCATCCTCTACCCGTACGCGAAGCGCTTCACGAACTACCCGCACGCGATCCTCGGCCTCGCCCAGATGGTCGCCCCCGTCGGCGCGTGGCTCGCCGTCACCGGGACCTTCGAGGGATCGGGACCGGCCATCGTCCTCGGCGCGGCCGTCGGGCTCTGGATCGGTGGGTTCGACCTCATCTACGCCTGCCAGGACGTGGAGGTCGACCGCGAGATCGGCGTCCACTCCACCCCGGCGCGCTGGGGCGTGAGGGCCTCGCTGCACGCCTCCAGCGCCGCGCACGTCCTCGCGTGGCTGGCGTTCCTGGGATTCGGCCTGATGACCGGCTACGGCCTCCTGTACTGGATCGGCCTCGCGGTCGTGGCCGCCGCGCTCGTCTACGAGCACGCGGTGGTCAAGCCCGGCGACCTGTCGAAGGTGAACCGGGCCTTCTTCACCGCGAACGGCTTCGTGGCGGTCGCGCTGTTCGCGTTCGCGCTGGCGGACCTGCTCCTGCGCTGAACCGGAGCATAATGACGGGGTCCGAACAGGCGCCGGCCAGAGGAGACCGCGATGACGAAGTATCTGATCTCGTTCCCGGGTGAGGCCATGGTGGTCCCCGAAGGGGAGTTCGCGGCGGTGGTCGAGGACTCCCACGCCGTGATCGAGGAGGCCAAGGCCGCGGGCGTGTACGTCTTCGGCGGCGGGCTCGACGAGGGCGTCGACCCGGTGCGCGTGGCCGCCGACGGCACCGTCGCCGAAGGCGCGTACCCGGGCCACAAGGTGCCCAACGGCGGCTACACCGTCCTCGAACTGCCCTCGCGCGAGGCCGCGCTCGAATGGGCCGCGAAGATCGCCGCCGCCTGCCGCTGCCCGCAGGAGCTCCGGCAGTTCCACTACGACCCGGCCAGCTGACCGAAGCCGCCCGTCCCCGGCCCCCGTGATCGGTTCATAGGCGCGCCGCCGAACGCGGCCTCGTTCCCCTCAGGACCGGGGAAGGCCGCATGGCGGACGCCGTTCGCGCAGGCCCCTCGCACGGCGGTCGTGACGCGGCGGTCTCGACACGGCCTCAGGGCTGGACTTTGGGGACCCCGGTGGGCCAAGATGAGGCCATGTGCCATCGATCGGCCGCGTGTCAACGGAGTCTCGGGGAGGCTGCGTGCATCCGCTGATCGGGTATCTCATCGCCGTGGGGCTGTTCGCCATCGGCCTGTTCGGAGTCCTGACCCGCCGCAACGCCGTGCTCCAGTTGGCCTCGGCGGAGCTCATGCTCGGCGGGGTCCACCTGACGCTGGTCGCCACCGACCTGGTCCACGGCTCGCTCACCGGCCAGAGCTTCGCCATGTTCATCGTGGTCATCGCCGCCGCCGAGGTCGGCGTGGGACTCGCGCTGATCCTCAACCTGTGGCGGGAGCGGGCGAGCGTCGACACCGACGCCCTGCCCGAGGAATCGCCCGCCGAGGCCGACGCGCGGAGGACTCCATGACGTTCGCGCTGCTGCTGGTCGGCTGCCCCGCACTGGCCGGTCTCGCCGGGCTCCTCGTGCGGGACCGGGCGCTCGCCCGACTACTCGCGGTGGCCGCTCCGGCCGCGGCGCTCGCGTTCGCGCTGGCGTGCGCCGTAGTGAATCCGGTGTCGGCGTTCACGCTCGCCGACTTCGGGTCGGTCAAGGTGAGCGCCGCGTTCGACGTCTCCCCCACCGCGAGCGCGGTGGCGGTCGCGGCGGCGTTCGTGACCGTGCTGGTCCAGGCCTACTCGGCCGCGTACCTGCGCGACGATCCGCGGTACGCGCCGTTCGCGGCCCAGGTGAACCTGTTCCTCGCCGCGATGCTCCTCGTGGTCGCCGCGGACGACCTGGTGCTGCTGCTGGTCGGGTGGGAGGTCATGGGCGCCTGCTCGTACCTGCTCATCGCCCACTACGCGAAGCTGCCGAAGGCGCCGGGGGCCGCGGCGAAGGCGTTCTTGGTGACGCGGTTCGGCGACGTGGCGTTCGTGCTCGGCGTGATGATCCTCGGCGCGGCGGCCGGGACCTTCCGCATCAGCGAGATGCAGGAGGTGCCCGAGGGCGCCGCGGCGGCGGCGATGCTGCTGATCCTGTTCGGCTGCATCGGGAAGTCGGCGCAGTTCCCGTTGCAGATCTGGCTGCCGCCGGCGATGGCCGGGCCGACGCCGGTGAGCGCGCTCATCCACGCCGCGACGATGGTCGCGGCCGGCGCGTACGTGCTCACCAGGCTGCTGCCGCTGTGGCCGCGGGAGCTGCTCTTGGCGGTGGCGGTCGTGGCGGCGGTGACGATGGTCGGCGCGGGACTCTGCGCCCTGGCCGCGGCGGACGTCAAGGGCGTGCTGGCGTGGTCGACGGTGAGCCAGGTCGGGTTCATGTTCGCGGCCGTCGCGGTCGCGGCCGGCGACGCGGCACTGTTCCACCTGGTCTCGCACGCGGCGTTCAAGGGGCTGCTGTTCCTGACGGCGGGCGTGGTGATCGCTCTGGCGGGGACGGACGGGTCGCTGCGGTCGACGCGGCTGCGCCCGAGCGAGTCGCCGCTGGCGTTCTGGGCCATGACGATCGGGCTCGCGTCGATGGCGGGCCTGCCGCCGCTTGGCGGGTTCTACAGCAAGGAGACGGTCCTGGGCGCGGCGTACGAGGCCGGGACGCCGGCGGGCGTGGTCGTGTTCTGGGCGGGGGTCGGCGCGAGCATCCTGACCGCGGCGTACGCGGCCCGGCTGTGGCTGCTGCTGTTCTGGCGCGGCGCCGGGCGCGGACGCGAGCGGCTGCGAGTAAGCGGGCCGGAATCGTTCAGCCTGTGGGCGTTGACGATCGCGACGGTCCTCGTCGGAGGCCTGTACTACAAGGGGCCGTTCTCGGTGCCGTCGCTGCATCTGGACTTGATGGCGCTGCTGCTGCTCGCGACGCTCGGCGGTCTCGCCGTGGTCGCCGACTCGTGGTGGCGCGACCGCTCGTGCCGGGCCGAGGGGCCGGTGCTGGACGACCGGTTCGATCCGGCCCGGATCCTCGGCAGAGCACGACCGGCGCTCGCGGCGGGGTTGTACGCCGAAAGCTTGGCGGCCAAGGCGACTCGCGCGGGGGCGGCGGTCGCCAGCGGCGCGGCGCGGGCGCTCGACGAGCGGCTGGTGGACCGGACGGCGGTCGAGGGTTCGGCGCGGGCAACGCTCACGGCGGCCCGGGAGACGGCGGCCGGGCACCGGGGCGGGCTGGTCAAGTACCTGCGGTTGAGCGCGGCGGGCACGCTGGTGATCGCGATCGCGGCGATCGGGGTGAGCCTGTGGAACGGCTGACGGGGCACGCGGTGCGACGCGGCGGGGCGATCGGAGCCGTGCGGCCCGAACCTGGCGGATCGGGGCGGTGCCCGGACCGAGACGGTACCGCGGCAGGGAGGACCAGGCGGGCGAGACGGTCCGCGGCCGCCAAGTGCGCCGCCGGACATGACGCCGGTCCGGCGAGCGCCGCGATGGACGACTCCCAGCTGCCGAACCCGGATTCCGGCTCGGCGGCCTCGAAGACCACAGTGACCAGCCGGTCCGCCTCCGGCGGGCACGGCATGGCGACACGCTGCGCTACGGCCGCTGCGGGTCGCTTGCACGGGAGGGATGACGCGCCCGACCGGGCGCGGCACCGCGTTGCGGACGGCCGATTCCCGGCGGGACTTCACCGACCCGGTTCGAACTGCCGGGTCGCATCGGCGCTCCCCGGGAACGAGGTGCGCCCGTGAGTTGGCTGCTCGTCGCCTCCGTGGCGCTGCCTTCGGTAGGAGCCGTCCTCGCTTATGCGTTGCGGCGCAGTCCTTCCGCGCACTGGGTCGGCGTCGGGGCGGCGGCGCTCGCGCTGGTGGCGGTCGCGGTGCTGCCGATCGGGCGCGGTGCTGGGGGCACAGCGACCGGCGGCTGGTGGCACCGACTCGACCTCGCCTGGGCCCCTTCGCTCCATCTGGACTTCTCGCTCGCGGTCGACGGCATCTCGTGGCCGCTCGCGCTGCTGACAGCTCTGCTCGGGCTGCTGTGCTGCGTCCACAACGCACTCGGCTCCACGGTCCGCGCGTCGCCGACGCTCACCTCGCTCCTGCTCGCCGTCCAGGCCGCCTCGACCCTGGTGTTCCTGTCGGACAACCTGATCCTGTTCTTCATCGCCTTCGAAGCGGTCCTGCTGCCGATGTGGGCGATCATCCACCGCTACGGCGACGCGGCCACGCGCCGCCGCGCGGCGGCGAAGTTCGCGCTGTTCACCGTCGCCGGATCGCTCCTCATGGCGACCGGCCTGTTCGTCGCCGTCGCCGACACCGGCACCGCCGGACTCGGGGAGATCATCGCGTCGGGCGGCGTGAGCGAACCGGTGTCGCTGCTCGTGTTCGCACTGCTGGCCATCGGGTTCGCCGTCAAAGCACCGCTGTGGCCGCTCCACTCGTGGCTGCCCGACGCGCACACCGCCGCGCCCACAGTCGGGTCGGTCCTCCTCGCCGGCGTCCTGCTCAAGCTCGGCACCTACGGGCTCATCCGCGTCGCCGGGGGCCTCGCCCCCGACGGGGCCGCCAGCGCCGCGCCCGTCCTGGCGGCGCTCGCCGCGGTCGGCATCCTCGTCGCCGGGCTCGTGTGCCTGAGTCTGCCCGAACTCAAACGGCTCATCGCGTACTCCTCGGTGGGGCACATGGGATTCGTGGTCCTCGCGTTCGCGACCGGAACGGAGGCGGGCATCCGCGCGGCCCTGTTCGGGAACCTCGCGCACGGGCTGATCACGCCGCTCCTGTTCTTCCTCGCCGGGGCGCTCAAGGCCCGCACCCGCACCGGGGAGTTCGGCTCCCTCGGCGGTCTGCGGCTGGCCGCGCCGCAGTTCGCGGGCCTGCTCGGCTTCGCCGCGCTCGCCTCGCTAGGGCTGCCGGGCCTGGCGGGCTTCTGGGGCGAGGCGTTCACCGTGTACGCGGCGGCCGAGCGCGGCGGGGTCTGGCTCGCGCCGGCCGCGGCGGCGGCCTTCGGGGCGTTCCTGGCCGCGGCGTACCTGCTGCGGATGCTCAAGCGCGTCAGCCACGGGCCGGTCGCGCCCGCGGTCTCGGGGATCGGCGACGTCTCGGCGGTCGAGGCGGCCGTGTGGGCGCCGCTGGTCGCGGGGACGCTGCTGCTCGGCCTGGTGCCCGGTCCGCTGCTGAACCTGTTCGCGGAAGGACTGCTCTAGATGCGGGCGCAGACGATCGACCACGTGGCGCTGCTGCCGCTGTACCTCGCGGCGGGGGCGGCGGTCCTGGGCCTGTTCGGCGGCCGGTTCGCGAAGGCCGCCACGATGATCGGGCTCGCCGCGTCCGGGGCCGCGGCGGTGTGGGTCGGGGTCGGCGCGGACCGGGCGACGTTCGCGGTGGGTGAGTGGCACTCCTATGTGGCCGACGACGCGGCGATGGGCGCGGCGGCACTGTTCGTCGCGCTCGCGGTGCTGGTCGCGGCATTGAGCGGCAGACAGACGGGCGAGTACTGGTTCCTGCTGGCGGTCTCGGCGGCCGGCGGCGTCGCGCTCGCGGGGTCGCGGGACCTGATCACGCTCGTCGTGGCGGTGGAGACGCTGACCTTGCCGCTGTACGTGCTCGTGACGAAACCGGGCCGGGCCGGGGCCGAGGCCGGGGTGACGTTCCTGATCGCCTCGGTGACCTCCTCGGCGACGGCGCTCATGGGCGCGGCGCTGCTGTACGCCGCGGGCGGCACGGTGCACCTGGGCGGGCTCGCGGCGGGGCTCGACGGGGCGCACCACGGGCTGGTCGCGGCCGGGATCGCGCTGCTGCTGGGCGGGCTGGCGTTCAAGCTCGCGGCCGCGCCGCTGCACGCGTGGGCGCCATTGGTGCTCGAACGCGCGCCGCTGCCGGTGGCGACGTATCTGGCGAGCGCCTCGAAGCTCGGCGGCGCGGTGGCGATCATATGGGTGGTCCACTTCGGTCTCGCCGGGGAGGCGGGCGCGGGGATCGTGCTGGCGGTCTTGAGCGTCGCCTCGATCGCGGTCGGGAACCTCGGGGCGCTGGCGCAGCGGCGGACGGTGCCGCTGCTGGCGTGGTCGGGGGTGGCCCATGCCGGGTACGTGCTCGCGCCGCTCGCGGTGGTCATGACCGCGGCCGGACGGGCGGAGGCGGCGACGGCCGCTTCGGCGGCGTTCGCGTACGCGGTGTTCTTCGTGCTTCTGGAGGCGGGAGCCTTCGCGGCGCTGACGGCGGTGCGCCCCGGAAGCGGGGCGCTCCTGGGCGCGGGCCCCGACGAGCGCGGGACGGGGCGCGACGGTCGAGCGTCCTCGACCGAAACCAGAGGATCGCTCGCGGACGGAGAGCGTCGTACCCCCGAGGCAGCATTGCAATCGGGGGGTCCCCAGGGGTCCGTTTTGAAGGCTAGAGCCGGAAATGTCGACTCGATCGCCGGGGAGCTCCAGACGACTGAGGCGGTGTCGGAGGGTTCTCCCGAGTTCGGCGACGCTCGCGAGGCGTCGATGCGCACCGTCGTGCGGGGAACCGCCGCGGATGCGGGGGTTCATGATTCCAGTGAAGGCGGCTCGATCGAGGAGCTCTCCGGGCTCTGGCGTTCGGCCCCGCTGCCCGCCTCGGTGTTCCTCCTCGCGGTCATCGGTCTCGCCGGGCTCCCGCCCGCGCTCGCCGGGACCTTCGCGAAGATCGCCGTCCTCGAAGTGCTCGCCTCCTCGGCCGTGTGGCTCGCCGTGGTCGTCGCGGCCGGCGCCGTCCTCGGGCTCGCGTACTACCTGCCGCTCGCGCGCGCCGTCCTCCTCGGCCGCGCCTCCGCGACCGGCAAGGGCCGCTTCGCGATCGGCGTCGCCGTCGTCGGCCTCGCGATCGCCGCGGTGTCCCTCGCCCCGCAGCTCGTGCTGGAGTTCACGTCGTTTTCTCGGTGAACTCCCAGCTCATGGCGAAATACTGGGTGTAGCCACGACGTTGCATTCCCTACGAGAAAGGGAAACCAGCCACCATGAAGCATCACAACGGCCTCAAGACGGCGGTGCTGCTCGGCGCGATGTCGGCCCTGGTGATCGCCGTGGGCTACGCGCTCGGCGGCTCCACCGGCATCCTCATCGCCGCGGCCGTCGCCGTCGGCATGAACGCGTACGCCTACTTCAACTCCGACAAGATCGCCCTGCGCGCGATGCAGGCCCGCCCCGTCACCGAGGCGCAGGCCCCGCAGCTGTACGCCACCGTCCGCGAACTCGCCCAGCGCGCCGGGCAGCCCATGCCGCGCCTGTACGTCTCGCCGACCATGCAGCCGAACGCGTTCGCCACCGGCCGCAACCCCGAGCACGCGGCCGTGGCCGTCACCGAGGGCATCCTGCGGCTGCTCACCCCCGCCGAACTGCGGGCGGTGCTCGGGCACGAGCTCTCGCACGTCTACAACCGCGACATCCTCATCTCCTCGGTCGCCGGGGCCCTCGCGAGCATCATCACGATGCTCGCCAACCTCGCGGTCTTCCTGCCGATCTTCGGCGGGGGCGGCCGCGACCGGCCGAACCCGCTGGTCCTGCTGCTGACGATGCTCCTCGGACCGATCGCGGCCGGGCTCATCCAGATGGCCGTCTCGCGCTCGCGCGAATACGAGGCCGACGCCTCCGGCGCGCGCCTGACCGGCGACCCGCTCGCGCTCGCCAGCGCCCTGGAGAAGATCTCCGCCGGAGTGGACAGGATGCCCGCGCGCGCCGATGGCCCGATCGCCGAGCAGTCGCACCTGATGATCGAGTCGCCGCTGCGCGGCGGCGGTCTGACGAGCCTGTTCTCGACCCACCCGCCGACCGCCGACCGCGTGAAGCGCCTGCGGGATATGGCCCGCGGCGTCGTGCGCTAGGGCGTGTTCACGAACCGCCGGCGAGGGGTTCGTGAACACGGCCTAAGGCTGCGTGACGGCGACGCCGATGCGGCCGCCGTCGACGTCGAGCACGGCGCCGTGGACGAACGCGGCCTCCTCGGAGGCGAGGTAGACGGCCGCGGCGGCAATGGCCTCGGGTTCGCCGGGGCCGCCCGCGGGGGTGCCTCGGGTGAACAGGTCCCCGGGTGAGGCGCTCTCGCGCGGGCGGATGACGCCCGGGGAGACGGCGTTGACGCGCACGCCCTGCGGTCCGAACTCTGCGGCCCAGGCCCGCGTCAGGGTCTCCAGTGCGCCCTTGGTGGAGGCGTAGAGGGCGCCGACGGGGATGCCGAGGCGGGCGACCCAGGAGCCGAGGTTGACGACGGCGCCGCCGCCGGCGGCGATCATGCCCGGGACGACGGCCTGGGTGAGGAAGAACGGGGCCTTGACGTTGACGCCGAAGACCTGGTCGAAGGTCGGGCCGTCGGTGCCTTCGGTGGTGTCCCCGGGGAAGACGCCGGCGTTGTTGACGAGGACGTCGATGCGGCCGCCGAGGAGTTCGCGGGCCGCGTCGGCGAGACCGTGGCTGGCCTCGGGGCCGCCGTCGAGGTCGGCGGCGGCGAAGTCGGCGCGCAGCCCCTGCTCGCGCAGGGCGGCGGTGAGGGCGTTCCCTCGGTCCTTGTCGCGTCCGGAGGCGACGACGTGGGCGCCTTCGGCGGCGTAGGCCTCGGCGATGGCGCGGCCGATGTTGCCCGTCGCGCCGGTGATCAGTGCGGTCTTTCCTTGCAGTCGTTGGCTCATGGCATCGAAGCTAGATCCGTATTTCTGGACCCGCCAGTCCAGAAATGCTAGTTTCGAGGGATGAGTCTGACGGTGAAGGGCCGGGCGACCCGGGAGCGGATCATCGAGGCCGCGTCGCGGCGGCTGCGCAGCGAGGAGCCGGGAGAGATGCGGCTGGACGACCTGCTGGCCGACACCGGCACCAGCAAGGGCCAGCTGTTCCACTACTTCCCCGGCGGCAAGGAGGAGCTGCTGCTCGTCGTGGCCGGGCGCGAGGCCGACCGGGTGCTGGCCGAGCAGGAGCCGTATCTGAGCGAACTCGGCTCGCCGGAGTCGTGGCGGGCCTGGAGGGACGCCCTGGTGGCGCGCTACGGGGCGCAGGGCGAGAACTGCCCGCTCGGCTCGCTCATGGGCCAGGTGCGGTCCACGGCCGGGGTCGCGGCGGTGGTGTCGGCGATGCTGCGGCAGTGGCAGGACCATCTGCGCGACGGCGTGCGCGCGGCGCAGGCGGCGGGGACGGCCGACCCGGGCGTGGACGCCGAGCGGGCCGCGGCCGCGCTCATCGCGGGGGTGCAGGGCGGCGTGCACGTCCTGCGGTCCACAGGCGACAGCGGGCATCTCGAAGCGGCGCTCGACGAGTTCCTGGACCGGTTGGGGCGCACCTGATCCGGGCACGCCGAAAGCCGCACCGGCGCTGCCGGTGCGGCTTGGCGTCAAGTCAGGAGCCGCCTCGGCGCCGGAGCGCCGCCGCGGCCCGGCCTCAGTAGGCGCTGCCGCCGATGTCCTTGAGGCCCGTGCGTATGTCCAGGAGGTACACCAGTGATGCCGCCAGGGCGATGAGCACGAAGAAGCTCGGTCGACCGTAAGCGCCGAAGACCAGCGCGAAGACCGCCCCCAGGATCAGGATGCCGATCCAGGCCCCCTTCGAGAGGGTGCCGACGACACTGAACGCGTCGGCCTTCTGCGCCGCGCAGTGAATGCACGCGAGCAGGCACAGCAGCACGGCCCCGTAGCGGATGATCTGCGAGACCACGCCCCGGACTTCGAGGGCGAAAACGGCATCGAACTCTGGCATGTGGCCCAGCCTACCCGCAGGGTTTCGGAAGCCGGTCGGCTCGGCTACTTGCCGAGCTTGCGACGCTGAACGCGGGTCTTGCGGAGCAGCTTGCGGTGCTTCTTCTTCGCCATGCGCTTGCGCCGCTTCTTGATGACCGAGCCCATAGAGCTTCCTCACAGATGTTCACTAGACGATGATTCGAGTCCGACCAGCCTAACCCGCACCCCCCGCAGCCCCCGCGCCGGGCGAGTCGGACCGCAGGCCCCGTCACAGCTCGCGCGTGGCGGGACCTGTCGGATCCAGGGGTCAGTCGTCGGTCTGGAGCGCTTCGGAGAGGTAGGTCTTGACCGCGCTCTCGGGGACGCGGAAGGAGCGCCCCACCCGCACCGCCGCGATCTCACCGTTGTGGACGAGCCGGTACACCGTCATCTTCGAGACGCGCATCAACTCGGCCACCTCCGTCACCGTCAAGAACTTGACCTCGTCGAGGAGGTCCCCGGGTTCGCTCATGTGTCTCACCGTTCTGTCGAGGGCTGTTGCGAGCACTGCTGCAAGGACGTGGGGTTGTGTGATGTATTAGAGGTGCGGTGGACGCGAATGCCCATATGAACCGAAACAAGTCGGTCGTCACGAAGCGTGACGTTGATGTATTTCGATTGGGATGTTGCTCATGTTACGGCAGTCCGGGCCACCCGGCAACACCCGATCTCACACGGTCTGGGCAATGAAGGCCGTAATCTCCTCCATCAGCGCCGCGTAGCTCTTCCCGTAGACGGCCTCGGCCGCATCGGACGCCCGCGTGCCCTCGCGCGCGGTCGATCCGAAGAACTCGGCGAACTCGTCGACCCCGTAGGTGTCGATGACGTAGTGGACCGCGAGGAACCCGCAGCCGTACTTGCCCGAGCCCGCGAGCGTGTCGTCGTCCTGGTCGGGCGGGAGGATGTCGCTCTCGCAGCCGCCCTTGGCCACGTAGTCGCGCACGTCCCACATCCGGTCGTAGTCGGCGAGGTCCTTGTCGCCGTGGTCGATGTACTCGGCGATCCCCTCGACCATCCACCAGGTGTCGTCGGCGTAGCGCTCCGACGGCGCGGCCCACAGCGTCACCGCGTGCCCCAGCTCGTGCCGGATCACGCTCGTGAGGCCCGCGCCCCAGCCGGTCCGGTCCACGCCCATGACCGTGGCGTACGTCGAGGGCTGGCGCGAACCGTCCACCGTGCCCGACAGCGGCAGGGCGAACCCGAGCACGTCCTCGGAGTCCCACATCCCGCCGAACCAGGTGTCGAACTCCTCGTCGCTGGCGATGTAGATGACGTACCGGTCCGGCCGCTCCCAGTAGGCCCACTCGTCCGCGTTCACCGCGGCGGCCTCCGAGATCGCCAGCGCCTCGTCCAAGCGGTCGGCCATCGAGACCGGCACGGCCGTGACGGTGCGGTCGCCGACGGCCGCGACCAGGTCGGTGACCTCCCACGGGTGCGGGCCCTCGCCGAACTCGGAGTCGGACACCTCGATCATGACCATGCCGTTGTCGCCGGCGCGCCAACGCGTGTCGAAGACGATGTCGGCGGCCTTGCAGACGTCGGCCGGCTCCACGAAGCAGTAGGAGACGGCGACGGCGACGTCGTACAGCGGGACCGCGCCCGAGGCGTCCTCCAGCGGGCCCGAGGCGATCTTGTAGTCGAAGCGGGAGACCTGCATGGACGTGAGCGACTCGTACCGGCGGGTCATCTGGTCGTGCAAGGTCGGGTCGAAGGCGGCGAGCCAGCCTTCGAGGCTGCCGTTGAGCAGCGACTCGGCCTGGGCGTCGAGGACGAGCTGGGCCTGGTCCTTGAGGTAGGCGAGGATCTCCGACTGGTCGGCGTCCGGGCCGGGGCTGGGGACGGTGCCCTCGCCGGGCTGGACGGCGAGGCCTTCGAGGTCGCCGGTGTCGGCGGACAGGGGGCCGGGGCGCCAGCCGTTGGCGAGCGCGCCGCCGAAGACGGAGGCGCCGACCAGGAGGATGACGACCAGGACCGTGCCGATGCGCGAGCGCTTGGGCTCGGGCCGCGGCGCGTAGATCGGGGCGGGGCCGCCGGGCCAGGGGGGCATGGCGCTGAGCGGGATCGGGCCGGGCGGGACGGTTCCGTGAGGGACCCCGGGCGGCATCGCGGCGGGGTGGCCGGGCCCGTGAGGGGCGCCGGGGGGCATGGAGCCGGGCGGGGCCATGTCGACCGGCATCGCCGAGGGCGGGGCGGTCGGCTCGGGGAGCGGCGGGGCCGCGGACGCGTACGGGAGGGCCCCGTCGCCGGCCTGCGGCAGCACCGGTCCCGGGGAGGCGCCGTGGGGGGTGTCGGAGGCGGGGCGCTGGCCGGGCACGTGAGGAGCCGGACCGAGCGGTCCGGGCCCGGATTCGCCGGGGCGGCCGTGCTCGGGAGTGTCCGGGGTGAAGTCCTCGGGGGCTTGAGTCACGCTCGCAACTGTAGTCGCCGATCGCTACCTGCGCGAGACGCGAGCGGTGCTTGTGCGCTGGAGGTCCGCCCCCGCGAGAGGGGGCTCACGGAAACGGCCGCGGGGAGCCCGCGGCCGTCTCACAGCGCTAGGACTTGGTCCACAGGGAGCGGGCGAAGACGGCGAGGTTCGCGGGGCGCTCGGCCATGCGGCGCATGAGGTAGCCGTACCACTGGTCGCCGTAGGGCACGTAGACGCGGACGCGGTAGCCCTCGCCGGCGAGGCGGAGCTGCTCGGCGGGGCGGATGCCGTAGAGCATCTGGAACTCGAAGGAGTCCTTGTCGCGGTCGTACCAGCGGGCGCGGTCGATGCCGATCTCGATGAGGCGCGGGTCGTGCGTGGCGAGCATCGGGTAGCCCTCGCCGGCCATGAGGGCGTTGATGCAGCGCACGTAGGAGCGGTCGACGTCGAGGCTGCGCTGGTAGGCGACGGTCTCGGGCTCCTTGTAGGCACCCTTGCACAGGCGGATGCGCGATTTGGGGACGGCCTGGGACTTGCAGTCGTCCTCGGTGCGGCGCAGGTAGGCCTGGAGGACCGCGCCGGTGTCGTCGAACTCCTCGCGCAGGCGCTGGACGATCTCCAGGGTCGAGTCGGTGACCGTGTGGTCCTCCATGTCGACGGTGACCGTGGTCCCGGCGTCGGCGGCGGCCTCGCAGATGTCGCGGGCGCGGTCGTAGGCGAGTTCGGCGTCGATGCGCTGGCCGAGGGCCGAGAGCTTGACGCTGATCTCGGCGGAGGCGGCGAGGCCGGCCTCGTCCAGCGCGGCGAGGAGGCGCCGGTACTCGTCGCGGGTGGCGTCGGCCTGCTCGACGACGACCGTGTCCTCCCCGAGGTAGTCGAGGCTGGCGAGCAGTCCGTCGGCGGCCAGGGCCCGGGTCGTGGCGACCGCTTCGGCGGTGGTCTCGCCGGCGACGTAGCGGCGGACGAGCGAGCGGGAGACCGGAGCGGTGCCGACCAGGCGCTCGATCTTCGATGACCGTGCGGCGGCGAGAATGACAGAACGCAGCATGGTTGCAGCGTAGCCGCCCGCTTCCGGCGATCAGGTCACGGTGGGATAACAGATGGCATGAGGCATTCGAAACCAAGCCCGATTCACCGAGCAATGCTCGCCTTCCAAGGCGGCGGCGGGATCGGACTCGGTGATGCGGCGGGTTCAGGCGGGCAGGCGGCGGGTCACCTCGAGGTCGGGGCGGCGGCGGGCGAGCGTCCATCCGAAGGGGACGGCCGCGTCGTCGACGATGACGACCCGCTCGGCGCGGTCGAGCCCGAGGTCGCCGACGCGGCGCAGGGCGAGGCGGCGCAGCGCCCGGCCGCGGAAGACCCGGTAGACGGGCCAGAACAGGCGCCTGCGGCAGAGGCGGGCGGCCTTGGCGTGCGCGGAGGCGGCCTTGCCGAGGGCCTTGCCCGGCGCGCCCGGGAGGCGCGCTCCCGCGCGGCGCAGGAGCGCTCCGGGGCCGCGTTCGAGCGCGAGACTCAGCCGCACGAAGGGACGGCGGTTCTCGCCGGGGCCGATCGACACGGACCGGGCGGCGGGGTGGAGCGCCTCGGCGCGCGTCCAAGCCTGGCCGCCTTCGGCGGTGAGGACGGTGACGGCCACGCCTTCGGCGGCGGCGGACTCGATGAAGCGGTTGACGCGCCCGACCGGGCCGCCGGAGAAGACGACCACGACGACACTGCGGCTCATCGGCGGCCCCCGGCGATCGCGCGGGCGCGCTCCAAAAGCGGGGCCAGGGCCTTGTCGCGGGTGAAGGCCGCGCCGTACTCGCGTGCGGCCCCGCGGATCCGGGGGTCGGCGCGCACGGCCGCGTCGCCGGCCTCGGCCATGGCGCGGGCGAGGTGGTCGGCGTCGAGGCTCTCGGGGCGAAACCACAGCGGATAGCGGCGGAGCATCGCCTCGGCGGCGCTGCCGGGTTCGTGCACCGAGACGATGGGCTTGCCGACGGCCATGTACTCGAAGATCTTCCCCGAGGTGACGTATTTGGAGCCGCCGGCGAGGAAGACCAGGACGTCGCTGTCGGCGTACACGCCGCCGAGGGCGGTCTTGGAGACCGGGCCGCGGTAGCGCACGTCGCCCTCGCCGCCCAGTTCGAGGCCGAGGTCGGCGCGGAGCTTCTCGGGGCTGTGCGCGAAGAAGCCGAGGTGCCCGTACAGGTCCAAGGTCGCGCCCGCGTGGTCGCCGCGGCCGGTCATGGCGCGGAAGCCGTCGATCATCTCGCGCACCGGCTGGTTCGCGGTGAGGGTGCCGACGTAGGCGTAGGAGAGGGGGCCGCCGGGGGCGCCGTCGGTGGCCGCGGGGTCGAGGACGTCGGAGTCCCAGCCGTTGGGGACCACCATCATGCGGTCGGCGGTGCCCGGGTAGCGGCCGGCGTGCCAGTCGCGGAGGGCGTCGTTGACGAACACGGCGGCGCTCGCGCGGGCCATGACGCGCCGCTCCCACTTCCAGGCCGGGTGCCCGGGCGGGAAGGCCTCGGCGTTGGCGAACAGGTCGAGCGTCCAGGAGTCGCGGTAGTCCACGACGTACGGCACGCCGGTGATGCGGGAGAGGGCCCAGGCCGCGGCGAAGGAGGCGAACGGGTTGCCGGTGGCGAGCACGAGGTCGAAGGGCCGGCGGCGGTGGAGGCCGCGGGCCTCGATGACGCTGCGGCGCGCCCACGAGTGGTACTGCTCGGGGAAGATCCGCCGCTGCTTCCACTCGTGGAGGCGCCGGGCCGCGCGGGGGGCGTTGCCGCGGAAGCGCCCGTAGCGGGCGAGGTCGGTCTCCCAGGGGAAGAAGTCCATGTCGGGGGCGAGCTGGGTGATCTCGGGGCGGACGGCGTCGGCGAGGGCCTCGTCGGTGGAGCCGGTGACCTCGCGGTAGAAGCGGTCGGGGGCTCGCATGACGGTGACGTCCCAGCCGTCCTCGGCGAAGTGCTCGGCCGTGGCGCGGGCCCGGTAGACGCCGGAGGCGCGCGAGGGCGGGAAGTAGAACGCGAGGTAGAGCAGGCGGGGGCGGTCAGCGGGCATCGCGGGCCTCGGCGAAGTCCTCGTAGGTGTAGGTGGTGCGCAGTTCCGGGCGCCGGTCCAGGAGCGCGGGCAGGTCGTCGGCGAGCAGGTCGATCGCGCCCGGCTCGCTCAGGACGAGCCAGTCGTAGCGGTGCTCCTCGATCAGGGCCAGGACCGCGGCGCGGCGGTAGGCGAAGTGGACCTCGGCGGTGCGGCGCTTGCGGCGGCGGTCGAGCGGGCCGGTGACCCGGCGGTTCCACGCTCGCAGCGCCCCGGCGGCGGGCCCGGCGAGCGGACCGCGACCGAGGCGGCGCAGGAGGCCGCGCGGGAGCCGGTACAGCAGGGCGGTCGCGAGCGCCGACTCCGGGGCGCGGCGGCCGGCGGGGTGGAGCCAGTGGGCGGTGACGCGGGCGTCGAGCGGGTGCTCGTCCCAGTGGGGCCTGCGGGCGGCGGCGAGGTGGACCTCGTGGCCGTCCGCGGCGGCCCGGCGGGTCTCGGACTCGATCGCGCGGTAGCGCTTGGCGACGGGCGCGGCGTAGAGGATCTTCACGGCCGCACCGCCTCGGGCGCGGGGGCGTCCCAGGCCGCGAAGTGCTGGCGCGCGACCGCCTCGTGGCCGTAGCGGGCCGCGAGGCGGGTGCGGGCGCGGGCGAGGTCGAGCCCGGAAGGAAAGCGCCCGCGCAGGTCGGCGTAGCCCTCGGCGAGGACCGCCGGGTCGTCGTCGACCTCGATGAACGCCCCGCAGGCGGCCTCAATCCCTTCGAGGGCGTGCTCGGGGCCGCCGCTGCGGGTGACCAGGACCGGGAGCCCGGCGGCGACGGCCTCCACGACGACCATGCCGAAGGTCTCGTGGCGGCTGGTGTGGACGAGCAGGTCGTGGTCGGCCATGATCGCGGCGACCGCGTCGGGTTCGACCGCGCCGCGGAAGTCCACCGCGGCGGCGACGCCGAGTTCGGCCGCGAGGGCTTCGAGGGCCGGGCGCTCCTTGCCGTCGCCGACGAGCGTGAGCGTCAGGTCGGGGTCCTCGTTGCGGCACAGGGCGAAGCCGCGCAGGAGGTGGTCGATGCGCTTGCGTTCGGTGAGCGTGGCGACCGAGAGCCAGCGGCGCAGGTCCCGCGGGACCCCGGCGGGGCTGGCGCGGAAGTCGACGGGGTTCGCGATGAATCGGATCTTCTCGGCGTGGTGGGGGAAGGCGGCGGCGACGAGGTCGCGGAGGGGCTCGCCGACCACGAAGTAGCCGTCGAGGCGGTCGAGGACCGCGTCGTAGCGGTCGCGGGCGCGCGGCTGCGCGAGGACCTCGGCGAGGAACGAGGCGTGCTCGGTCGCGTAGACCCTCGCGCCGGGCGCGGCGTGTTCGAGGGCGGCCCAGCCGGCGGTGAAGGGCACGTGGGCGTGCACGATCGGCGCCTCGATCCGCTCGCCGCCGAGTGCGACGGCGAGCCATTCGGCGAAGGCGTCGGACTTGGCGCGCCAGTCCTCGGTGGGCGGGGCGAGGACCGGGATGCGGTGGAGCGCCGCCCCGGCGACGGTCGCCGATGCCGGCACCGAGCGGGGCAGGAGCCGCCGCTGGGCGCGCCAGATGCGCCGGCGGCGCTCTGCCGGGCGCAGCACGGTCCAGATGTTCAGGTGGTAGACGTCCAGGCGGTCGCAGCCGGGGGCGACCGCCTCGACCATGGCGCGCACGAAGGAGCCGCCGAAGGGCACCTGCGGTTCGGGGTACCAGGGGGTGACGACGGCGACGCGGCGGCCCGGGCTCACGCGGCGTCCCGGTGCCTCGGGGCGCCGACGAGTCCCTCGTAGACCTCGGTGAGGCGCCGGGCCTGGCTCGGCCAGGTCCAGTCCGCGAGGGGCACACGGTCCTCGTAGGCCGCCCTGTAGCGGGCCGGATCGGCGAGGACGCGCTCGACCGCGGCGGTGAAGCCGTCGAGGTCCTCGGCTTCGAACACCTCGCCTTGGCCGGTGCGGCGCACCAGGTCCGACATGGTCTCGACGTCGCTGACGACGATCGGCAGCCGCGCGTGCGAGTACTCGAAGAACTTCGTGATGAGGGAGATCTCGTGGTTGCCCCAGTGGTGGAGCGGGATGATCCCTGCGTCGGCCTCGGCGACGAACGGGACCACCTGTCGGTGCGGCACATAGGAGAGCACGTGCACGCGCTTGTCGACGCCGAGTTCGCGGGCGCGCTCCTCCAGGCCGCGCACGTACTTCCAGTGCGGTTTGGAGACGACGAACGCGGCGTGGACCTCGGGCAGGCGCGGCAGCGCCTCGACCATGATGTGCAGGCCGCGCTGTTCGAGGGGCGCGCCGCTGTAGACGATGAGCGGCGCGGCCGCGTCGACGCCGCAGCGCTCGCGCAGGCCCGGCGCGGGGGTCTCGGCCTCGGCGGCGTCGGGGACGTTCATGACCACCGCGGGGGTCTCGGCGAGGCCGTGGCGCTCCTTCACCAGGCGCGCCATGGTGTCCGAGACGGTGACGACCGCGTCGGCGTAGGGGGCGAACTCCCGCTCGTGGCCCGACTGGGCGGGGTGCCACCACGGGTGGCGCTTCCACGGGTGCATCCCGGGCAGGAACTCGTGGACGTCCCACACGAGCTTGACGTCGCGGCCGGACGCGGCGGCGCGGAGCTTCGCGCGGGCGCCGACGCCGAGCATCTGGAAGTCGTTGGCGTGGATGAGGTCCGGTGCGAGCTCGTCGACGACCGGGCCGAAGGCGAGTTCGAGGTCCCACAGGGCCGGGTCGAGCCGCCGCCAGGCGCGGTCGCCGAGGACGCGGAGCCAGAAGGCCTTGGCGGCCCGCTCGGGGAGCCCGGAGGCGTCGGCGCGCTTGGCGCTCAAGCGGTCGGTGGCGCGCACGCGCAGGTCGACCCAGCGGCGCGCGAGCGCGAGCGCGGCCCGGCGCGGCAGGAGTCCCGCCTCGCCGCGGCCCGCGAAGGCGCGGGCGGCCCGGGCGGTCTCCAGGTCCGCGCCGCGGGCGCGGATCTGCGTGCGCCGGTAGGACTTCAGGGGTCCGGGCGGGTACGCCAGGGGCGAGCGGAGCCAGGAGCGGCGGACCTCGTGGCGGCGGACCTCGAACACGCGCTTGGCCGGGACGAGCCGGACGTGCGCGCCGCCGAGCTCCCACTCCTCGGCGCCGCCGCGGGAGCGGCCGAGGAGGAACACCTCCCAACCGGCAGCGGCCGCCGCCTCGGCCTCCTTCTGGACACGCGAGTCGCCGACCACGCCGTTCTGCACCAGCATCACCATCCGCCGTGGTCTGGCGTTCATCGTTCCTCCGATTGTCGCGGTGGTCCACCGCCGGGGTACTTCACGGACCACATCGTACGCAATGGTCTCGTTCAACTGGTGTTTCCCTAAATTTCGCACCGTGTGAACAGTGGATTCAGTTTTCGTTCGCTTCATATTGCCGCGTATTCACCATTCTTTCCGACTCGTATAATCGCTGGCGCACCACTCACTCGACTCACGCGAAGGCTGGGAATGGGACACAGGGTCCAGGAATCCGCGCAAGTGCACGGCAGTGCCGAGATCGGCCCCGGCACCGGCGTCTGGGAGCTCGCTCAGATCCGCGAGGGCGCCCGTTTGGGCGCCGACTGCGTCGTCGGCCGCGGGGTCTACATCGGCACCGGCGTCCAGATCGGCGACAGGGTGAAGATCCAGAACTACGCGCTCGTCTACGAGCCGGCCCGGCTGGCCGACGGCGTGTTCATCGGCCCGGCCGCGGTGCTCACCAACGACCGCAACCCGCGCGCGGTCACCCCCGAGGGCGAGCGCAAGGGCGCCGCCGACTGGGAGGCCGTCGGCGTCGACATCGCCGAAGGGGCCTCGATCGGGGCCCGCGCGGTCTGCGTGGCGCCCTTGCGGATCGGGCGGTGGGCCATGGTCGCGGCCGGGGCGGTCGTCACCCGCGACGTGCCCGACCACGCGCTCGTCATGGGCGTCCCGGCGAAGCGGACCGGGTGGGTCGGGCGCTCCGGCGAGCGGCTGAAGGACCTCGGCGACGGGCGCTGGGAGTGCCCGGTCGAGGGCGCGGTCTTCATCGAGCGCGAAGGGCGACTGGAGGAGGCGTGAAGGTCCTCAGCATCGTCGGAGCGCGGCCGCAGCTGGTGAAGCTCGGCGCGGTCGCCAAGGCGTTCAAGGGCACCGGGCACGAGCACCTGGTGCTCCACACGGGACAGCACTACGACCCGGCCCTGTCGGAGGTCTTCTTCACCGAGTTCGCGATCCCCTGGCCGGACTTCCACCTCGGCGTCGGCTCGGGCGGGCACGGGGAGCAGACCGGCGCGATGCTCGCCGCGATCGACCCGGTCCTCGAACGCGAGCGGCCGGACTGGGTGCTCGTCTACGGCGACACGAACTCCACGATCGCCGGAGCGCTCGCGGCCGTCAAACTGCATTTGAAGGTCGCGCACCTGGAGGCGGGGCTGCGCTCGTTCAACCGGCGGATGCCCGAGGAGCACAACCGGGTCCTCACCGACCACTGCGCGGACCTGCTGCTGGCACCGACCGCGACGGCCGTGCGGCACTTGGAGACCGAAGGTCTCGGCGATCGGGCCGTGCTCGTCGGGGACGTCATGACCGACGTGTGCTTCGCGACCCGCGACGCCGTGCTGGCGCGGGAGGAGCGACCGGCGCTGCCGGAGGGGATCGACCCGGGGGCCCCGTTCCTGGTGGCGACGCTCCATCGGGCCGAGAACACCGACGACCCCGAACGGCTCGCCGCGCTCCTCCAGAGCCTCGCCGCGCTGCCGGTGCCCGTGCTGCTCGCCGTCCACCCGCGACTGCGGGCCAAGGCCGCGGCGCACGGGATCGCGATCGAACGCGGCGCGATCGTCCCTTGTGCACCGCTGCCGTACTCCGAGCTCGTCGCGGCGGTGCTGGCCTCCAGCGGCGTCGTGACCGATTCGGGTGGGCTGCAAAAGGAGGCGTACCTCCTGGAGCGGCCGTGCACGACGCTGCGCACCGAGACCGAATGGGTCGAGACCCTCGAAGACGGCTGGAACGCCCTCGTACCCCACCCCGACCGGCTCCCGGCCGGCGAATGGCACGCCCTCGCCGCACGACCGGCCCCGTCCGCGCCGACCGCTCGGCCCTACGGCCGCGGCCGGGCCGGGGCCGCGGTCGTCGAGGTCCTCGCCGAGCACCTCGGCACGGGAGGCGCACTCCCGCATCACCGGTCCGGTCGCCTTGCGCCGCAAGGCCTCCGGACCCCACTGCTAGCCAAGGAGAACCAGGCGTGAACGAACCGCGGCCGAGGATCGCCATGTTGGTCCACAACAATGTCAAGGGCGACTCCCGGGTACAGAAGCAGGCGCGTTCGATCGCCGAACTCGGCTGGGACGTGACCCTGTTCGGCATGTCCCCCGACACGAGCCTCTACGAGGGCACCATCGGGAAGGCCCGGGTGGAGCTGCGGCCGATGCCGACCAACCTGAACCGGCGGCCCCACGACTTCCGGCGCGCCCGGCTGCGCGAGCCGCTCGCCTACCCGCCGGGCGTCACCGCCGCGTGGAAGCGGCTGTACCTGCGCGCGCAGCGCGCCGAGGTCGGCGCGGCGAAGGCCGAGTACGCCGCGCTCGGCTCCGGTCTCGCGCCGGTGCCGCGCGCGTTCGCGTGGGCCTCCTTGCAGGCCAAGCGGGTCCGGTTCAAGCTCTGGTCCCGGTGGGTCGAGCTGCGGTGCCGCCGCACCGACGCGCTGCGGGAGCGGCGCAAGGCGATGACCTCGCCGCTCGACCGCTTCACCACCGGGTTCTGGCAGGCGGTCATGGGCGACCGGGCCTGGCGGCGGCTCGAACCGGGGCTCTGGCGCTACGAGCTGGCCCTCGGCCACGCGATCGACCAGTTCGACCCCGACGTGATCCACGCCAACGACTTCTCGATGCTCGGCGTCGGCGCGCGGGCGAAGCTCCGCGCCCTGGCGAGGGGCCGGCAGGTGAAGCTCGTGTGGGACGCCCACGAGTACCTGCCGGGCATCACGCCGTGGAACGCCCACCCGCGCTGGAGGCCCGCGCAGATGGCGCACGAGCGGGAGTTCGCGCCGTACGCCGACGCGGTCGTGACCGTTTCGGCCGCACTGGGCGACCTGCTGCGCCGCGACTTCGGGCTGAAGGAGGACCCGGCCGTGGTCCTCAACGCCCCCATGGCCGTCGACGGCGCGGCGATCGACCGCGACCGGGAGCTCATGCTGTTCGCCGCCAAGACCGGCGAGCGGCTGTGGGCCCCGGCGGCCGGCGAGCCGGAGCGGCCCGCGGGCGTGCCGAGCCTGCGCGGGCGCTGCGGCATCGGACCCGAGGTCCCGCTCATGGTCTACAGCGGCGGCGACGCCCCGCAGCGCGGCCTCGCCACCATGATCGAGGCGCTCCCGTCGCTGCCGGACGTCCACTGCGCCTTCGTGGTCGGCAACCCCGAGGGCCGGTACTCGACGGAGCTGAAGGCCCTCGGCAAGGAGATCGGCGTGTACGACCGGCTCCACTTCCTGCCGTACGTCGAGTACTTCCAGGTGGTCGAGCACCTCTCGGAGGCCGACCTCGGCGTCATCCCGATCCACCACTGGCCCAACCACGAGATCGCGCTCATCACGAAGTTCTTCGAGTACTCGCACGCGCGGCTGCCGATCGTCGTCAGCGACGTCAAGGCGATGAGCGAGGCCGTGCGGGCCACCGGGCAGGGCGAGGTCTTCACCGCCGAGGACACCGCCGACTTCGTGCGCGCCGCGCAGCGGGTGCTCGCCGATCCCGAGCGGTACCGCAGGGCCTACGAGGGCGCGGCCGATCTGACCGCGTGGACCTGGGAGCGCCAGGCCGAAGTGCTCGACGGGGTGTACCGGAGGGTCCACTCGCGACGATAGCGAGACGAAAGCGCCCCGGGCCGCGGCCCGGGGCGCTTTCCGTTGCGGCTCAGCAGTTGCGGCTCAGCCGCCTGAACTCAGCCGCCCAGCACGAGGTGGCGGCGGCCCTCCCAGGCGGCCGGGTCGGTGACGCGGCGCCCGTCGAGGAGCACGGCGACCTCGGGGAGGTCGGCCGGGCTCAGGGTGCGGTACTCGTCGTGGTCGGCCTGGACCACCGCGGCCGTGACCGTCTCGCCGCGGTGGGGAACGAGGCCCTCGGCCTCGATTTCGGCGTCGGTGTACATCGGGTCGCTCACGTACGGCACGGCGCCCTTGGCGCGCAGGGACTCCACGAGCGGGAAGACCCCGGAGAAGGCGGTCTCCTTGACGCCGCCGCGGTAGGCCGCGCCGAGCACGAGCACGTTCGCGCCCGCGAGGTCGCCGTAGGCGGCGGCGAGCACGTCGGCGGCGTAGGCGGGCATCGCGGCGTTCGCGGCCCGCGCCGAGCGGACCACGGTGGCCTCGGGGTCGTTCCACAGGTACATCTGCGGGTAGATCGGGATGCAGTGGCCGCCGACGGCGATGCCGGGCCGGTGGATGTGGCTGTAGGGCTGGGAGTTGCAGGCCTCGATGACCTTCACGACATCGAGGCCCCGCCGATCGGCGAAGCGCGCGAACTGGTTCGCGAGGCCGATGTTGACGTCCCGGTAGGTGGTCTCGGCGAGCTTGGCCATCTCGGAGGCCTCGGCCGAGCCGAGGTCCCACACGCCGTTGGGGCGCGGCAGGTCCGCGCGCTCGTCGAAGTCGAGCACCGCCTCGTAGAAGGCGACCCCGGCAGCGGCGGAGGCCGCGTCGATGCCGCCGACGAGCTTCGGATAGCGGCGCAGGTCGGCGAAGACGCGGCCGGTGAGGACCCGTTCGGGGCTGAAGACGAGGTGGAAGTCCTCGCCGGCGGTGAGGCCGGAGCCGGCTTCGAGCATCGGCGCCCAGCGCTCGCGGGTGGTGCCGACCGGGAGGGTCGTCTCGTACGAGACGAGCGTGCCCGGCTTGAGGCCCTTGGCGATCGCCTCGGTGGCCGCGTCCATCCAGCCGAAGTCCGGGACGCCCTCGGCGTCGACGAACAGCGGCACGACGACCACGACCGCGTCGGCCTCGGCGACGGCCGCGGCGGTGTCGGTGGTGGCCTTGAGGTTCCCGGCGGCGACGGTCTCCTTGAGCAGTTCGGCGAGGCGGTGCTCGCCGGGGAAGGGCTCGAGCCCGTCGTTGACAGCCGCGACGACGCGTTCGTTCACGTCGGCGCCGACGACGCGGTGCCCCTTGGAGGCGAACTGGACCGCCAGCGGCAGCCCGATCTTGCCCAGCGCGACCACGCAGATGTCCATACCCGTACTTCCAGTCCTACAGTCTCGGCCGGCTCGGATGCCGGATGGCGTTGGGAGGCGAGGCCTTCGGGCGCTCAGCGGGTGCCGGCCCCGTCCAGGGCGACGGTCTCGCCGGTGAGCGCCGATCGGAGCATCATCTCGGAGACGGCGACGGTGGCCGCGCCCTGGCGCAGGTCCACGATGACCCCGCCCTTGCCGAGGACCGCGTCCCTGAAGTGCTCGTGCTCGACGCGCAGCGGCTCGCGCTTGCGGAGGGCGAAGCGGACCATGTCCCCTTCGGACACGCCGCGGAAGTTCGACAGGGCCTCCCACTCGGTGTCCTCGACGCCGTTGGCGTAGAAGGTGAGGTCGGCGGTGAGCGTGTCGGCGACGAAGCAGCCGCGGTCGCCGGTGACGACGGCGGTGCGCTCCTTGAACGGGCTCAGCCAGTTCACCGAGTGGTTCGCGATGGCCCCGCCGGAGAGCTGCCCGATCGCCGAGAGCATGTCCTCGTGGGGGCGGCCCGAGCGCGAGACCGTCCGCGCGGTGACCGACCGGTACGACTGGCCGGTCACGAAACCCGTCAGGTCGATGTCGTGCGTGGCGAGGTCCTTGACGACCCCGACGTCGGCGATGCGGCCCGGGAAGGGCCCCTGGCGGCGGGTGACGAGCTGGAGGATCTCCCCCAGCTCGCCGGCTTCGAGCCGCTCGCGCAGGCTCATGATCGCCGGGTTGAACCGCTCGATGTGGCCGACCCCGGCCACCAGTCCCTTGGCCTCGAAGGCCTTCGCGAGGCGCTCGGAGGCTTCGAGCGTGTGCGCGAGCGGCTTCTCGATGAGCGCGTGCACCCCCGCCTCGGCGAGGGCGAGGCCCACGCCTTCGTGATAGGCGGTGGGGCAGGCGACGACGGCGTAGTCGATGCCAAGGTCGATGAGCTGCTCGGCCGTCTCGACGAGGCGGACCCCGGTGGGGATCGCGCTCGCGTCGGCGAGCGGGTCGGCGACGGCGACCAGGTCGACCCCTTCGAGGGCGTCGAGGACCCGGGCGTGGTTGCGGCCCATGGCGCCCAGGCCGACGAGTCCGGCGCGCAGCGCGGTCTGGCTCACTTGGGCTCCAAAGCGTTCACGGCATCAACGATGCGGTCGAGGTCGCCCGCGGACAGCGACGGGTGGACGGGCAGCGAGAGGACCTCCGCCGCCGCGCGGTCGGTCTCGGGCAGTTCGGCGCCGCTGTGGGCGTAGGGGGTGAGGCGGTGGATCGGCGTCGGGTAGTAGACGGCCGCGCCGACCCCGGCCTCGCGCAGGCGCTCCAGCGCGCGGTCGCGCTGGGCGGGAACGCGAACGGTGTACTGGTGGTAGACGTGGCGGGCCTCGGGGGCGACCGGCGGGACGGTGACTGCGTCGATCCCCGCGTCGAGGCGGGCGGCGTTGGCGCGGCGGGCCTCGGTCCACTCGTCGAGGCGGCCGAGCTGGACGCGGCCGATCGCGGCGGCCACATCGGTCAACCGCATGTTCGCGCCGACGATCTCGTTGGCGTAGCGCTGCTCCATGCCCTGGTTGCGCAGCAGGCGCAGGGTCCGGGCGAGCTGCGGGTCGTCGGTGGTGACCATGCCGCCTTCGAGGGCGTGCATGTTCTTCGTCGGGTAGAAGCTGAAGGCGCCCGCGGCGCCGAAGGAGCCGACGGGACGCCCGGCGAGCTGCGCGCCGTGCGCCTGGCAGGCGTCCTCCAGGACCGCCAGGGAGTGGCGCTCGGCGAGGGCGCCGATCCGGTCCATGTCGGCGGGATGGCCGTAGAGGTGGACGGGCATGACCGCGGCGGTGCGGGGGCCGACGAGCGCGGCGACCGCGTCGGGGTCGACGCAGAACGAGCCGGGCTCGATGTCGGCGAAGACCGGGTCGGCGCCGACGAGGCGGACCGCGTTCGCGCTGGCGGCGAAGGAGAACGAGGGCACGATGACCTCGTCGCCGGGGCCGATGCCCATGGCGAGGAGGGCGAGCTGGAGGGCCGAGGTCCCCGAGTTCACCGCGACGCAGTGCGCGGTGCCGGAGACCTTCGTGAACTCCTCCTCGAAGGCCGCGACCTCGGGCCCCTGCACGACCATCCCGCTGCGGAGCACCGCGACGGCCGCCGCGATCTCCGCTTCGCCCAGGTGCGGCCTGGCCGCCGGAATCGCCGGCGGTGCGTCGTCGCGCTTGTCGTCTGGCATGCGTCTCCCCGAATCGGTCAGTCGGGACCTCACGCTAACGACGAGTCGGGAATGACGACCGAATCAGGAGTGAACACCTCGCGAACGCCAGGAGAGGACTGCGTGCCCGCGAGTTCCGGGCACGACGAACGTTCAATTCCCTTGAGGACGGAGGCGGTTCAGGCGGGGAAGGCGTCCCTTGCGAACTTCAGGGACTCGTGGAGGTCCTCGGAGCGGCGGGTACGGTTGCCGCTCTTACGCGTCGACACTTCCAACGTGATCGAGCCGCTCCAGTCGGCGGCGGCGAGGTTGGAGAGGAGCTCGGCGCACGGCTGCGTGCCGCGCCCGGGCACCAGGTGCTGGTCGGCGCCCGGAGCGGTGCCGTCGCACAGGTGGATGTGCCGCAGGCCCTCGCCCATCCGCTCGGCCATGTCGAGCGCGTTCGCGCCCGAGGCCGCGCAATGCGACAGGTCGAGCGTGTAGGCGTCGTAGCCGTGGCGCGTCGGGTCCCAGTGCGGGCGGTACGGCACCAGGTTGCGCTTGCCGAGCTTGAGCGGGAACATGTTCTCGACCGCGATCGTCACCGACGGGTACCGGGAGCGCAGCCCCGCCAGCACCGTGGAGAACTTCGCGGCGTAGTCGCGCTGCCACGAGAACGGCGGGTGGATCACCACCGTCGGCGAGTCGAGATACTCGGCGGCCTGGACCGAGCGGCGCAGGCGCGTCCAGGGGTCGGCGCTCCACACCCGCTGGGTCACCAGCAGGCACGGGGCGTGGACGGCGCCGATCTTGACGCCGTAGTGCTTCGCGAGGCTCGCGGCGGCCGACGGGTCCTGCGAGACGCGGTCGGTGAAGACCATGAGCTCGACCCCGTCGTAGCCGAGCTCGGCGGCGAGCTCGAAGCCCACGGCGGTGGGCTCCGGGTAGACGGAGGTGGTCGACAGCAGAACCGGGACGGACTGGGTCACGGGGACAAGGGTACGCCGCCCCGGCGCGGGCCCCGCAGCGTTCGCCGCGCGCGCCGCCTCACCTGCCCGGGCGGGGGCTGCGGGTACGGTTGACCGATGACCGACGAGGTGGCCGCGGGATTCGACCGCGAGTGGGTGGAGTTCCTCGATCCCGAAGACCCTGACACGATGGTCCGCGCCGACCTGACCTGGCTGCTCTCCCGCTGGGGATGCATCTTCGGCAAGCACCCCGACGAGGGCGGCTGCCCCGGCATCGACGCCGAGCGGCCCGCCGACGGGTGCTGCCTGCACGGGGCGTTCTACACCGACGAGGACGACATCCGCCGCACTAAACAGATCGTCAAGAAGCTCACCCCCGAGACCTGGCAGCTCCACCGCAAGTGGAAGGACACCATCGTCGACGACACCCTCGAGAACGACGAGGGCGAGGAGGAGCCGGCCAAGAAGACCGCCGTCGTCGACGGCGCGTGCGTCTTCCACAACCGCGAGGGCTTCCCCACCGGATCGGGCTGCGCCCTCCACCAGCAGGCCATGCGCGACGGCGTCCACCCCATGGAGTACAAGCCCGAAGTGTGCTGGCAACTGCCGGTCAAGCGCGACTTCAAGACCGAGCACCGCGCCGACGGCACCGACGTGTCGGTCACCCTCATCACCGAGTTCGACCGGCCCTCATGGGGCCCCGGCGGCCACGACTTCGACTGGTGGTGCACCGGCTCCCCGCTCGCGCACACCGCCGCCGAACCGGTCTACCTCTCGTACGCGGTCGAACTGACCGAACTGCTCGGCGCCGCCGCCTACGAGCGGCTCGCCGACCTGTGCGCCGAACGCGACGAGCGCGGCATGGTCGCCCCCCACCCGGCGACCGCCGCCACCCCGATCCCGATGCCCGTGCGGCGGGTCATTCCTGGCTGACCGGGCGGTCCTCCGGCTCGCCGGCGCCCTTGAACGCCTGCTCGTAGCTCGCCGAGAGGTGCCCGATGTCGATCGCCCACAGCCCGCGCCGCGACAGTTCGGCCGCGAGCACCGTCCCGGCCGGACCCAGCGAGACCAGGAAGAGGTCCACGCCCCGCGCCGCCACCGCCTCCTCCAGCACCCGCTCCAGGTCGTCGTAGGCGTTCTTCGGCGCCGAGTGCAGGAAGTCGACCGAGACGACGTTGTCGAACAGCTCGTCGACCATCGCGAAGCGCGAGCCGCGCCCGGTGACCACGCACACGCGCTGGCCCTCCCACACGTCCCGCCACAGGTCCACCCCGGCGAGACCGACCTGGCCGAAGAAGATCGGACGCGAGACGTGCGCGACGCCGTACTCCACGTCCCCGGGCAAGATCTCGCGCAGGCGGGGCCACGAGTCGCTCCACACCTTCTGCCAGTGCGGGCTGCGGAACAGGAACGGGAAGCCGACCAGGAGCCGGCCCTGGTCGTAGCCCTCATAGGTCAGGACCGAACGCAGGTCGCGCCGCAGCGGTGCCGAACCGGCCTGGAAGTTGAGGTTGTAGTCCGGGTTCAGCATCAGCCGCAGCTCGCCGTCGCCGAAGCGCGCGAAGCTCATGCGCTCCTTCGCGATGCGCTGGAGCGTGGTCTCGAAGTCGAGCACCCGGTCCTCGGAGAACCGGGTCACCTCGTGGAGCACCCGCTCCGACAGGGAGAAGCGGATGACCTCCTCGACCTGCCGGGTCCGCGCGAGGTGCCGGTTGACGCTCTTGAGCTGGCCCTCCATCGCGGCGTTCGACGCGCGCATACGCGACAGCTCCCCCCGGATCTCCCGGAGCAGCTGCGTCTTCGCGCTCCCTTTGCGAACGCGGTTCGCAAGGTACGAACGGACTCCCATGTGAAACTCCCACCGTCTCGCGCCCGGACCGGACGCGTGCCTTGTGACTACCCATGTGGACTGAATATCGAACCGATCGAGCGTAACCGTGCCGTCTGGCGGCCCCGACCGGGAAAAGCGCGGAGGTGCGACGCGTGACGTCGTGCAACCGATCCGGCGATGCGAACGCTCCGCCGCGAACTCGGGCGGCGGACGTCGCTCGGTTACGATGCTATCGGAAACCAGGCCGGTGCATCGTCACTCGACACGGCGGCCACCGCCAGCGAAGGACCTTCTCACACCATGCGTCTCGACTTGCTCCGGAAGCTCTGGAACCACGCCGCCGGGAGCGGCCTCGCGGTGCTCGCCGTCGCCGCCGCCCCGCTGCCGCGGATCGGAGGGGTCGCCGTCGCGGCGGCCGCGATCGCGCTCCTCGTCTGCTCGCGCGGCGGCGGACTCGCGAAGCGGACCGTCCCTCGGGCGCTGGCCGTCGCGGCCGTCGTCGTCGCCGGGACGGTGTCGGCCGGCGCGTCGAACCTCGCCGCGGCGCTGCCGCTGCTGCTGTCGGGACTCGCCCTGCTCGTGCTCGTGTCAGGCGAGCCGCTCCTGGCCAAGGTCATCGCCTCCTCATATCTTGAATCGGTGCACCTGCCGGTGCGCCGGCCGCTGCCGGACCGCTGGTTCACCCCGAAGCGCGTCGCCGGGGCCGTCTCGGCGCTGACGGCCGCCGTGGTGGCCGGCGGCGCGGCGCTCGTCGCGTCCCAGGCCGCCTGGGCCCTCGCGATCGCCTGGGCCGGTGCGGGCATCGCCGCGGCTATCACGGCGGGGATCGGGTTCGCGGCGTTCACGGTCGTGCGCGTGCGCAGCGTGCCGGCGCGGTCGGGCGACCGGGCGACGCGGGAGGCGGTCGAGCGGCTGCGCCCGCAGTTCCTGGTGCACCTCGCCGGGCCGGCCGAGTCGTACTTCCACCTCCTCATGTGGCTGCCGTACTTCGACGCGCTCGGCGACCCGTACGTGATCGTGCTGCGCCAGCGCGAACTGCTGGGGCCCCTGGTCGGGCGGACGAAGACGCCGATCGTGGTCGCACCGCGCATCACCGATGTCGAGGGCCTGCTCGCCGACTCGGTGCGCGGGGTGTTCTACATGAACAACAGCATGGAGAACACGCAGCTGGTGCGGACCGGCAGGCTCACGCACGTGCAGCTCATGCACGGCGACAGCGACAAGCTCGCGAGCCGCAACCCGGTCGCGGCGATGTACGACCGGGTCTTCGTCGCCGGGCAGGCCGGGATCGACCGGTACCGCGACCACGGGGTGGACATCCCCGACGAGCGGTTCCGGATCGTGGGGCGCCCGCAGTTGCAGGCCACGAGGGTCGGGCCGCGTCCGAGCGACGAGGGCGCGCCGGTGGTGCTGTACACGCCGACGTGGACGGGCACTTCGAGCGAGGTCGACTACTCCTCGCTGCGCATCGGGCGGGCGATCGTGCGGGCGCTGCTCGACCGCGGCGCGACCGTGCTGCTGCGGTCGCACCCGTACACGCGGCACGACCGGTCCGCCGCCGCACGCGTGGCGGAGCTGGAGCGGCTGCTCGCGGCCGACGCGGAGTCCTCGGGGCGGCGGCACCTGTGGGGCGCGGCGACCGCCGAGGGCATGTCGCTCTCAGCGTGCATCGACGCGGCGGACTTCGCGGTGACCGACGTCAGCGGGGCGGCCTCGGACTGGCTGTACTCGGGGAAGCCGTTCGCGCTCACCGACATGCAGGACCTGGGCGAGGCGTTCGGAGAGCGGCTGCCGCTGGCCCGGGCGGCGTACCGGATCGACGCGGCGGGCGAGCGGATCGGCGAGGCGCTGGACGCGATGCTCGGCGAGGACCCGCTGGAGAAGCAGCGGGATCGCACGCGCACCTATTATCTGGGCGGTTTCCCGCCGGAACGGTGCGTCGAGGTGTTCCTCGACGCCGCGCGCGAGGTGTACCGGAGCGGGACTGCGGGAGACGCGGAGGCGACGGCGAAGTGAAGGCGAACCAACGGGCAGATGACCGCTTGGCGAACGCGTCGCTAGACTGGCAGCACGCCCCGCTTGCGGCACGAGCCGACGCCGCCTGGTAGCCGCATCCGAGTCCGACCAAGGGCAGCTCAGGGCGAATTCCAGCGCCTATCGAGGAGATACGTTGTCAACACGTCCGACCGTGTATGTGGGGATGAGCGCCGACCTCATCCACCCCGGCCACATCAACATCCTGAACCGCGCGGCAGAGCTCGGTGACGTCACCATCGGCCTGCTGACCGACGCGGCCATCGCCAGCTACAAGCGTCTGCCCCACATGACGTTCGAGCAGCGCAAAGCCGTCGTCGCGAACCTGAAGGGCGTCACCGCGGTGATCCCCCAGGAGACGCTGGACTACGTCCCGAACCTCCGCTCGGTCAAGCCCGACTTCGTCGTCCACGGCGACGACTGGCAGACCGGCGTGCAGCGCGAGACCCGCCAGCGCGTGGTCGACGCCCTCGCCGAATGGGGCGGCGAACTCGTCGAGGTCCCCTACACGCAGGGCATCTCCTCCACGCAGCTGAACGCCTCGGTCAAAGAGGTCGGCACGACCCCCGACGTGCGGCTCACGCGGCTGCGCCGCCTGATCGACGCCAAGCCGATCGTGCGCGTCCTGGAGGCCCACTCGGGTCTGACCGGGCTCATCATCGAGACCGCCCAGGCGGAGCGGGGCGGTCTGAAGGTCGAGTTCGACGCCATGTGGTCCTCGTCGCTGACCGACTCGACCGCACGGGGCAAGCCGGACATCGAGCTGGTGGACCTGAACTCGCGCCTCCAGACGATCAACGACCTGTTCGAGGTCACCACCAAGCCGCTCATCTACGACGGGGACACCGGCGGCAAGCCGGAGCACTTCTCGTACACGGTGCGCTCGCTCGAGCGCCTGGGCGTCTCGGCGGTCATCATCGAGGACAAGGAGGGGCTCAAGCGCAACTCCCTGTTCGGCACCGAGGTGGCGCAGACGCAGTCGACGATCGAGGACTTCGTCCACCGCATCCAGGTGGGCAAGAAGGCCCAGGTCACCGATGACTTCATGATCATCGCCCGCATCGAGAGCCTCATCCTCGAGATGGGCATGGAGGACGCGGTCACGCGCGCGAAGGCCTACATCGAGGGCGGCGCGGACGGCATCATGATCCACTCACGGCAGAAGAGCCCCGACGAGATCTTCGAGTTCTGCGAGCGCTTCGCGGCCTTCGAGACGAAGGTGCCGCTGGTCGTGGTCCCCACCAGCTACAACCAGGTGACCGAAGAGGAGTTCATCGAGCGCGGCGTCAACGTCGTGATCTACGCGAACCAGCTGATGCGCGCCTCCTACAAGGCCATGTCGGGCGTCGCGAAGTCGATCCTGGAGAACGCCCGCTCGGCCGAGGTGGACTCGCAGATCGCGAACATCAAGGAAGCCCTGGCGATCATCCCGGAGAACGAGTCGTGATCGAGCCCGGACGCTTCATCGACCAGCTCACGGAGCTGGGCGTCGAGTTCTACACGGGCGTGCCCGACAGCCTGCTCAAGCAGCTGGGCAGCCACATCATGGCGACGCTGCCGCGCGAGCGGCACGTCATCGCCGCGAACGAGGGCGCCGCCGTGGGCCTGGCGATCGGGCACTACATGCGCACCGCGAAGCCCGCGGTCGTGTACCTCCAGAACTCCGGTTTCGGGAACCTGGTGAACCCGGTGCTGTCGCTGGCCGACCCCGACGTGTACGGCATTCCGATGCTCGTGGTCGTCGGCTGGCGGGGCCAGCCGGGCGTGAAGGACGAGCCGCAGCACGTCAAGCAGGGCCGGGTGCAGGAGGCGCTGCTGGACGCGGCCGGGCTGCCGTGGGCGGTCCTGCCGAAGGACCCGGACGCGGCCGACAAGGCCGTCGCCGAGGCCCTGGCGACCGCGACCGAGCAGTCCTCGCCGTTCTTCCTGCTGGTCGAGAAGGGCACGTTCGCGGACGGGGAGAAGGTGGCCTCGCCGAAGCCGGCGCTCGCCAGCCGCGAGGAGGCGCTCATCGCCGCGGCCGAGGCCGTCGGGTCCGAGGCCGCGATCGTGTCGACCACGGGGATGCTCAGCCGCGAGCTGTTCGAGTACCGCGAGCGGGTCGGCGGCGACGGCGACCGGGACTTCCTGACGGTGGGCGGGATGGGGCACGCCTCGTCGATCGCCCTGGGCGTGGCGATGGCCGAGCCCGACCGCGAGGTGTGGTGCTTCGACGGCGACGGGGCCCTGCTCATGCACTTGGGCTCGCTCGCGGTGATCGCCGACCACGCGCCGTCGACGTACTTCCACATCGTGTTCAACAACGGCGTGCACGACTCGGTCGGCGGGCAGCCGACCTCGGTCGGCGTCGTGGACGTGGCGGCGGCGGCGAAGGCCCTGGGCTACCGCTACGCCGCCTCGACCGAGGACTTGAGTTCGCTGCCGGAGCAGATCGCGGCGCTGCGCGCGGCCGGCGGTCCGGCGCTGCTGGAGTTGAAGGTCAAGCCGGGCAACCGGAAGGACATCGGCAGGCCCACGCGGACGCCGGCCGAGGCCAAGGCCGCGTTCATGGGCGCCCTGGCGAAGTAGCGATGTCGACTTCAGTCTTCGCCGACCGGGACGTCCGGTTCGGCGCGCACGCGATCGAGCTCGTCGGCGCCGTCGCCGGCGGGCTCGGCGCCCGCCGGGTCCTGCTGGTGCGCGGCAAGCGCTCGTTCGCCGACTCGGGCGCCGACCGGCTGCTGCCGGGCCTGGAGCGGGTCGCCGAGGTCGAGCAGTGGAGCGATTTCGCGCCGAACACCGACGCGGCCGACCTGGTGGTCGGCCTGCGCCTGGTGGAGCGGTTCGACCCCGACCTGATCGTCGCCGTCGGCGGCGGTTCGGCCATGGACATGGCGAAGCTGCTGTGCGCCTACCGGGGCGTCACCGACGCCGAGGAGCTGCACGCGAGGATCCGGGCCGGAGCGGCGGTGGCCGAGCGCGGGACGCGTCTGGTGCTCGCGCCGACGACGAGCGGTTCGGGCAGCGAGGCGACGCATTTCGCGGTCGTCTACATCGGCGACGCGAAGTTCTCGATCGCCGGCCCGGGGATGCTCCCGGACGCGGTGGTCCTGGACCCGGCGCTGACGGTCTCCGGCTCGCCCTACCAGCGGGCCACCTCGGGGGTCGACGCGATCGCGCAGGCCGTCGAGAGCCTGTGGGCGCAGGGGGCGAGCGAGGCGAGCCGCGATTACGCGCGGGCGGCCCTGGAGCTGCTCGTGCCCGCGATCGAGGGGTTCGTCAACGAGCCCGGGCTCGGCTCGGCGCGGCCGATGGCGCTCGGCGCGCACCTCGCGGGCCGGGCGATCGACGTGTCGAAGACGACCGCGGCGCACGCGCTGTCGTACGGGATCACGAAGGGCTACGGGCTCAGCCACGGCCACGCCGTGGGCGTGACGCTGGGCGCGTTCATCGAGTCCCACGCCGAGGCGGCCGACGCGCGGTTGCAGCCCGGGATCGACGCGGGGGTCCACCGCGCGGTCATGGGCGAGATCCTCGGCGCGTTCGGCGCGGGGGACGGCGCCGAGGCGCGGGAGCGGTTCGACGACCTCATGCGGCGCGTGGGGCTGAAGACCGGCCTGACCGCCGCGGGGGCCGACACGCCGCAGGCGCGCGCGGCTTTGGCGGCGGGCGTGAACGTCGAACGCCTCGGGAACAACCCGGTGGCTTACACGGCCGAGGAGCTGGCGCTGCTGCTGCGGGCCCTCGACTGACCGATCGTGCGACGGCCGCGCCCCCGAAGCGGGGACGCGGCCGTTTCGCAATTCGTCGGCGGCGTGTCGGGCGGTGCCTCAGACGGCTCTGCCGGGCCGTTCGACCCAGCCGTAGAAGGTGCCGGCCGAAGGGGACTCGCGCCGCAGAGCCTCGGCGTAGGCGCGGATCGCGCGGACCTCGCTGAGCACCAGCTGGGTCCGGCGGACGGTGTGCAGGGTCTCCTTGGAGCGGTAGTACTTGAAGTCCGAGCGGGGCCGGCGCCAGTCGGGGCCGTAGTTCTCGGCCAGGAACGCGTCCGGGTCGGCCGGGACGTACACCTCAGACCCCGCCAGGACCGCCCGGCGGGCCGGCGCGAAATGCTCGGGTCGCAGGTCGTGGGTGTTGAAGGCCCAGGCGCGGCCGCGGTGGAACCAGACGGGGTTGACGTCGATGACGTACCCGTCGATGCGCAGGTTGAACGGGCGGCCCTCGAAGCCCACGCCCACGTCGAAGCCGTGCGCGAGGCAGGACTTCATGATCGCGATGCTGTCGGCCTTGGCCTCCTCCGGGCCGTCGCCGCGCGAGACCAGGGCGATGTCGAAATCGTCGTCGCCGGGGATGAGCGCGCCGTTGCGGTGGCAGCCCAGCAGCGTGCCGTAGATGAGGAAGGCCTCGCGGCCGAACTCGGACTCGAGGAAGTCGCGGAAGCGCCCGTAGGCCTTGACGACCCCGGCCTCGTAGTCGGTCGTGGCGTGCGCGGGCGGGGACCAGTGGCCCTTCTTGTTCACCGTCTGGCCCTCGGCGCGCAGCCGCGCGAACTCGCCGGTGCCGCGCGGGTTGTCGAGGAGGACCGAGTCGGCCATGTCCCCCATCGCCAGGGGGACGCCACCGCAGGTGACGGTGAGGACCGTGGTCGGTCCCAGCGTCTGGACCACCGGGTGCTTGAAGGCGATCTGGAACTCCGGGCGCCAGCCGGAGGACTTCACGGCGGCGCTCACGATCGGCTCGCCGTCGACGTGGAGCGTCACGGTCCGCTCCCGGCCGTGGAAGGTGAAGCCGGCGACGGCGAGGCCGAAGTTCGAGACGCCGACGGTGCAGTGGCCGGCGATGTCGGCGAGCGCCACGCGGCCCGGGCCGGGGCGCACGGTCAGGGCCAGGCGGTCGTCGGCCTCCTCGCCGGTGCGGGAGACGTAGTCGCGGCGGAACCCCCACAGGGCCATCCGGTGCTCCGACCAGGAGCGGTCGGCGGCCTCGGCGCGGTCGCACGCGGACTGGTAGGCCGCCGCGGCCTCCTCGCCGCGGCCCGCGGCCTCGAAGAAGCGGCCGAGCCGGTAGGGGCCCCAGACCCGCTCGGGGTCCTCGGCGACCCGGCGCATCAGTTCGACCCCGGTGTCGAAGGCCTCGCGGCGCGCGGCCGGATCGGTCGCGGTGAAGACCGCGCCCTCGGGGTCGCCGTCGACGTGGAACGGCACCGTGTGGATGCGCTCGGCCGTCAGCGCCGCGTCGTAGAGCAGCGCGCCGTCGACGTCGGGGCCTTCGAGCAGGGCCTCGTAGAGCAGCAGGGCCTCGGGCCAGGCGCCGAGACTGCACTTGAGTTCGGCGAGGCGCCGCTTGAGGGCGGGGTCCTCGATCGCGGCTGGGCGTTCGAGCAGGGCGATCGCCTCGGGCACGCGGTCGAGCTGCGCGTAGAGGTCGGCGAGTCCCTTGAGGAACTCCGCATCGCCCACGCCGTCTTCGAGCAGCGTCTCCATGTCGGCGAGCCGGGCGTCGCGGTCGCCGAGCAGTTGGTGGGTGCGGGCGCGGCGGCGCAGGCACGAGCGCCGGTCGGCGGTCCCGGCCGCGAGCGCGGCCGAGTAGGCGTCGCGGGCGCCCGCGATGTCCCCGGCGTGGTGGAGCACCACGCCGAGTCGGAAGGCGGCGACCGGATCGGACGGCGAGCGGTGCAGGGCGCCGGCGTACGCGCGTCCGGCCAGGCGCCAGCGCCCGGCTCGGTGCAGCAGGCCGCCGGCGCGAAGCAGGCACCAGGTCATCGGGTTCTTCATATGAGGGCCTTCAGGGTACAGAGGGGTGAGGAAGGGTTGTTAAAGGGCGATTCGGTGCGGTACCGGTCAGCGGAACTCGGGTCGGGACGGGTCGCCGTAGCCGTGGAAGCGCCCGGCCTCGGGGTTGTCGACCTGCGCCTTCTCGGAGTAGTCCAGCAGCTCCTGCACCTCGGTGGGGTTGAGCTGGGCCTGGCGCAGGACGGTCATGTCCGAGGCGGGTCGGAAGTACTTGAAGTCGGAGCGGGGGGTGCGCCAGTCGGCGCCGTAGTTCTCGACCAGGAAGTCCTCGGCGCGCTCGGGGATGTAGACCTCCTGGCCGCCCATCTGGGCGGTGACCACGGGCTCGAAGGACTCGCGGCCGAGCTTGTGGGAGGTGAACGCCCAGGCCTTGCCCTGGTAGAACCAGACGGGGTTGACGTCGAGGGTGACGTTGTCGACCTTGACGTGCATGAGGCGCCCGTCGACGGTGACGCGGACGTGGAAGCCGCCGCGCACGAGGGCCTTGACGATCTCGATGCCCTCGCGCTTCATGGCCTTGGGGTCTTCGGCGCCGGTGAGGAACGAGACGTCGAAGTCGTCGTCGCCGGGGATGATCGCGCCGCCGCGGACGCACCCGAGGAGCGTGCCGTAGCACAGGAACGCCTTGACGCCCATCTCGCGCTCGAGGTAGTCCTTGAGCTTGACGTACCCGGCGACGAGGTCCTTCTCGCGCTTGGGGTTGGCCTTGGCGGGCTTGGAGAGGCGGCCCTTCTTGTTGATCGAGTGGCCGTCGGCGAGGCGCTTCATGAGGCTGCCGTCGCCGTCGGGGACGCCCACGGCGAAGTCGGCGGCGCCGTTGGGCGCGACGACCGGGCGGTCGCCGCAGGTGATCGACAGGACCGACTCGGGCGGGAAGTGCGCCGCGGTGCGGTGGGTGATGACCGAGCGGAACTTCGGCATCCACTGGCCGGGGTCGGCGGTGATCTTCTGGATGGGCGCGCCGTCGAGGAGGATGGTGAGCTCGTTGCCGAGGCCGTGGCGGAGCACGCCGCTGACGGAGAGGCCGTGGTTGGAGATCTGGGCCTCGACGTAGCCGGCGGCGTCCTCGCCGACCGGCCGGGCGGGTCCGGGCGCGATGGTGCGGGCCAGGCGCTCGTCGGGCTCCTCGGGGGTGAACTCGCCGGCCTCGTGGGCGAGGTACTGCTCCCGGAAGGTCCAGGAGGTGATCGACTGGTGGACCCAGGACTGGTTGGCGATCTCGGCGCGGCGCACGGCCTCGCGGTAGTTCGCCCGGGCGCTCGCGGTGTCCCCGAGGGCCTCTTGGACGGCGGCGAGGCGGAAGGCGGCCCAGACGCGCTTCTCGGAGGAGTCGACGACGGCCTGGATCTGCTCGACCGCGAGGGCCCCGCGGGCGTCGCGGCCTTCGGCGGGGGCCGGGACGACCTCGTCGTCGTGGCCGATGCCGAAGGGCATCCGGAAGGCCGATTCGAGCACCCCGGTGTAGGCGTTGTTGAGGTCGGAGTCCTTCGGGTCGGCCTCGATGAGGGTCCGGTACAGGTCGGCGGCCTCGTCCCAGCGGGCCAGGTCGGCGTAGGCCTTGGCGAGGCAGACGAGCGAGGCGGTGCTGGTGTCGCCGGCCTCGACGAGCGCGGCGAGGGCCTCGGCCGCGCCCCTGGTGTTGTCGGTCTCGGACTCGGCCTTGGCGAGGGTGGAGAGGTACTTGCGGTTGCCCGGCTGGAGGTCGAGGGCCTTGCCGAGGTCGGCGACGGCCTCGGACCACTCGCCGAGCTGGCCGCGGGCGATCGCGCGCCGGTTGTGGGAGTCGGCGAGGTGGCGGCCGCCGGCCTCGATCGCCGCGGTGTAGGCCTCGACGGCGCCGTGGAAGTCGCTCAGGCGCTCGCGGACGCGGCCGAGCCGGAAGGCGTAGTCGGCGTTGCGCGGCTGGGCGGCCGCGGCTTTCCCGTAATAGCGTCCGGCCATGCCCCAGCGCTCGAACCGGTCGCACAGGCCTCCGATTCGGGCCCAGACCGGGCTCAGGTTCATGTTCATGGCAATCGCGCTCCATCGTAAGCGGGCAGGAGGGGGGAGGTTCACTTGCCGAACACCTCGTCGATGAGCCGGTCCGAGGCGTTGCCGTCCTCGGGCCCGCAGAACCGACGCTGGAACTCGCCGTAGCGCTCGGCGTACTCGGCGGCCACCGCCGGGAGGTCCCGCAGGGCCTCCACGGTGGCCTCGGTGGTGGTGAGGATCGGGCCGGGGACGGTGCTCTCGAAATCGAAGTAGAAACCGCGCAGGTTGTCGCGGTAGTCCTCGAGGTCGTAGGCGTAGAAGAGCATCGGGCGGCCGGTGTTGGCGAAGTCGAACATCAGCGAGGAGTAGTCGGTGATGAGCGCGTCGCTGATCGCGAGGAGTTCGGCCACGTCGGGGTACAGGGAGACGTCCCAGACGAAGCCCTCGCCGGCGCCGGGGACCGGGTCGACGATGTTGGGGTGGCGGCGCACGAGCATCACGTACTCGTCGCCGAGGTCGCGCTTGGCCGCGTCGAAGTCGAACGGCGAGGTGAACTTGTAGCGGCCCCGGCCGTAGAACTCGTTGTCGCGCCAGGTCGGCGCGTACAGCACGAGCTTCTTGTCCGCGGGCAGGCCGAGGAGCTTGACCAGTCGCGACCGCAGCGCCTCGGTGTCGCCCTGGTAGAACACGTCGTTGCGCGGGTAGCCGGTCTCCAGGACCGGTCCGTCGTAGGCGAAGGCCTTCGGGAGCCGCTCGGTGCAGAACTCGTTGGGCGAGACCAGGTAGGACCAGTTCGGGATCTCGAGGGCGATCTTCTTGAGGTAGTCGGGGTCGGCGGTCTTGAGGTCGGGGACGTCGAAGGCGATCTTCTTCAGCGGCGTGCCGTGCCAGGTCTGGACCACGATCTGGCCCTCGCGGCGCTGGAACCAGTTCGGCAGGTGCGTGTTGGTGATGACGTACTTGGCGGTTCCCAGGGCCTCGTACCAGGCACGGGAGCCGTAGGTGACGCTCTTGGCGGGCGCGGGGACCTCGAACTGGCGGTTCTGGACCGACCAGTAGTGCTCCAGCGGCAGGTCGCGCTCGACGAGGCGCTCGTAGACCGCGCGCGGGGAGTCGGAGTACTGGCGGCCGTAGAAGCAGTCGTAGAAGACCGCCTCGCGCAGCGGCTCCCGGCGGCGCACCTGCGGGTAGAAGAACCGCTGGAGCCACTCGGGCCCCGCCGGCGGGCGCTCGGCGGCCTCGGTGAACGGGCCGGTGCGGACGAAGCCCTGGTCGATGCCGTGGCGGCAGGCGGTGATGTCGCGCCCGTCCACGGTGACCTTGAGCGGCAGGCGGGCCTCGGTCTGCGAGGTCAGGGCGAGGTTGGTGGTGCGGGTCTCGCCGTACGCGTCGCGGGTCTCCAGCAGCAGGTCCCACACGCCGGGGATGAGCGCGACGGTGCCGGCCAGGGAGGTGACGGCGTTGGCGGACAGCTCGCCGGACCAGCCGCTGCCGTCGGCCTCGACCTCGAACGGGTGCTGCTCCTGCTGGCCGCGCAGTTGCAGGAGGATCCGGTCGTGGGGGGCGAGGGCGCCCTCGCCGGTGAGGACGACCGTGCCGTTCTCGGTCAGGCGCAGGTCGGTGACGAACGGCAGCGGCGGGCGGGCCGACAGGCGCACGTAGCGCGTCGGGGTGACGTCGACGGCGAGGGTCGCGTCGTCGAGGGTCGCGTGCGCGCCGGTGACGTCGTTGCCCACCAGCAGTTCGCGGCATTCGTCGTCGTAGGACAGTTCGATGTACATGCGGTCGGTGATGCCGCCGATGGGGGCGATCGCGACGCCGCCGAAGGCGTCCGCGAGGTCGCGGGCGCCGATCGCGGCCGTGAACGAGCGCGCGTCGCCGGAGCCCTCGAGCGCCACTTCGACGCGGTGCGCGGGGTTGCCGCGGGTGCGCCCGAAGGTGAGCTGGGCGGTCTCGGCGGCGACCTTGTCGTGGATCTCGCCGCGCAGGACGAGCTCGCCGTTCGCGAACTCGCAGCCGAGGAGCACGACGGTGGGCCGGTCGATCTTGACCAGGAGGCGCCCGCCGCTGAGGACGGGGACCATCCGGAACCGGTCGTCGAGCCAGCGCGGTTCGAGGTCGAGGGTGCCCAGGCCCGAGCCGGCGGCCATGCCGCCCTTGTGGACGCCGAGCTGGTCGATCACGCCGAGGGCGACGTGCCAGACGCCCTCCTCCCAGGTGCCGTCCTGCTGGAGCTTGGCCGGGTCGAGGAGCGCCTCGAACTCGGTGGAGACGATGTGGCGGTCGGGCTTGCCGTCGAGGCGGCGGGGGCGCACGCGCGCGGTGGTGGTGGAGGGGAGGCGCTGGAACGCGCGGGTCTTGGAGTTGCGCATCCACATGACGCGGCTGGAGGGGTTCCAGGTGGCCGGGTGCGACGGCGAGGTGGGGGCGACGCTGCCGCGGATGGCGAGGCGACCGTCCTCCCAGACGACGGCCTGGAGGTCGGCGCGCACCGGCAGTTCGGTGATCTTGCGCAGGAGGCTGCGCGGGGAGGGGAGCTTGGAGGCCGAGATCGGGGCGTCGAGGCCGGTGAGGAGTTCGTCGACCGCGCCGTCGCGCAGGATGCGGCACGACAGGCGCAGGTGGCGGGGGAGCTTGCGCAGGACCTCGTCGCTGACGGTGCCGAGGTAGGCCTTGGCGTCGGTGCCGAAGGCCTGCTGCACGTCCGGCTCGGCCTGGGAGATCGACTTGAGGATGAGCGCCAGGTGGTGGCGGATCGCCATGTCGTCGTAGCCGTCTTTGAGCTCGCGCTCGCCTTGGCGCTCGAAGAACTCCGAGACCATGCGGGTGGTGGCGATGCGGTCGGCGATGTTCTTGCCGTCGGTGGCGCGCTGGGTGATCGAGGGCATCCCGCCTTCGCGGACGCGCCAGTAGTAGATCGAGGTCTCCAGGACGTCGATGGACTCGGCGAGGGCGTAGGCGGGGATGGTCGCCGGGGCGTCCTCGAACAGGACCCCTTCGGGGAACCGGAGTTCGTTGGCCTCCCAGAAGTCGCGCCGGTAGACCTTGTTCCAGGCGGTCATGTCGCGCAGGAGGGCGCGGTGCTCCTTGAGGGTGGTGCGCAGCTTCGTGGAGGCGAAGGCCTTGGCGTGCATGGGCGAGCCGCTGGCGCCGGTGGACTTGATGCGGCGCACGTTGCCGGCGCCGATCTGGGAGCCGGTGCGCTCCATGGTGTCGACCATGAGCCGGTAGGCGAAGTGCGGGATGACGTCGTCGGAGTCGACGAAGGCGAGGTACTTGCCGGTGGCGTGGCGGGCGCCGGTGTTGCGGGCGTGGCCGAGGCCGCCGTTCTCCTGGACCACGAGCTTGAAGCGGGGGTCCTCCGCGGCGAAGCGCTTCGCGATCTCGATGCTGGCGTCGGGCGAGCCGTCGTCGACCATGATCACTTCGAGGTCCCGCAGGCTCTGCCGCGCCAGGGACTGGAGCGCCTCTTCGAAGTAGGCCTCGACGTTGTAATACGGGATGACGACTGAAAGTTGCACCATTACGCCTCGCTCTGTACTCGCCTGACCGGTTCCCGGAGTCAGGGTCGATCTCAGGGGTCTCGGCGCGCCCCGTTGCGAGCGCCGCGCGTCCCCGGGCCGCTACTTGAAGGTCTCGTTCACCTTGTCGAGGTCGCCCCCGAAGTCGATTTCGATGACGTTGTGCTGCGAGATGTCGACCGCCTCGAACCGCACCCCGTCCTTACCGATCGCCAGCTCGATACCCCGCTCGAAATAAT
>NZ_JOGR01000004.1 GCF_000719515.1 Glycomyces sp. NRRL B-16210
CCGGTCGTTACGGCTTCCAGCGCCGATGGTACTGCACCCGAGGGGGTGTGGGAGAGCAGGACACCGCCAAACATGTTCTTGAAGGAAAGGCCCGACACATCGTGTCGGGCCTTTCCTGTACGCGAAGGGGCCCCCGCCTGCCGGCGGGGGCCCCTTCGTATGCCTAGGACGACGTCGAGAGCGCATCCCTGAGCTTGGACACACCGACTCCGATCCCGAAGATCGCGCCTGTCACCAGGAAAGTCAGCAGCGACACGGTCACGAGTACGAACGCGATCCCGATAGCTCCAACGACACTGAAGAATGTGCTCACGTGGCCTCCTCCGTTGCAGGCTCGTTTACTGGGTTATGCCCTCCCAATATTGTTTCACATCGATGGAACGTACGTATCATGCGTCACAGGTTAAGTAAGTCACATTCGATGGACCCGGCTTCGATTTTCAGCTTTCTCTTGCGCCCCTTGGGAGTTCGAGCGGGCCTGCGGAGTACGCCGGGGTGATTTCCGGTTCGCTTCGGCGACTTCGGGGTAGTGCTACGGATTGCGGCGATTCGCGATGATCGCGTCGATTGCGGCTTAGGATTTCCACACGTGTGCTACCGGCGCCGAGTCGCCTACGGGAGTGAGTGATGACTTCAGACAACGATGGTCTGCTGCGGGGCGAGACGCACAAGGGCACTTCCTCGGCAGTGTTCGTGTCGATCGCCGCCGCTCTGGGCGGGTTCCTGTTCGGGTACGACACGGCCGTCATCAACGGGACCGTGGGCGCACTGGAGAACCAGTGGGGGATCAACTCGTTCCAGACCGGCGTGGTGGTGTCCTCGGCCCTGCTCGGCTGCGTCGTCGGCGCCTGGTTCGCCGGTTCGCTCGCCAACCGGATCGGCCGCCCGAAGGTCATGATGATCGCGGCGGTCCTCTTCTTCGTCACCTCACTGGGCAGCGCCCTCGCGACCGGCCCGGTGGACCTGACCGCCTGGCGGGTCAGCGGCGGTCTGGCGATCGGCGCCGCCAGCGTCATCGCCCCCGCCTACATCGCCGAGATCGCGCCGGCGCACCTGCGCGGCCGTCTCGGTTCGTTGCAGCAGTTCGCGATCGTGCTCGGCATCTTCGCGGCACTCGTGGTGAACTACGGGATCCAGGCCGCGGCCGGCGGCGCGAGCGGCGAGGTCCCCTGGGGCGGCACGGCCTGGCGGTGGATGTTCGCCGCAGAGGCTATTCCGGCGTTCGTCTACTTCATGTTCTCGCTGAACATCCCCGAATCGCCCCGCTACCTCGTCGCGAAGAACCAGGTCGACAAGGCCAGGAGCGTGCTGGCGAAGTACGTCGGCGGCGACGTGGACAACCGGATCTCCGAGATCCAGCGGACCCTCAGCAGCGACCACCCGCCGCGGATCTCCGATGTGCGCGGGCCGCGCTTCGGCCTCCTGCCGATCGTCTGGGTCGGCATCTTCCTGTCGATGTTCCAGCAGTTCGTGGGCATCAACGTGATCTTCTACTACTCGACCTCGCTGTGGCAGTCGGTCGGGTTCAGCGAGAACGACGCGTTCTTGACCTCCGTGATCAACTCGGTGGTGAACATCGCCGGTACGATCCTCGCGATCTTCCTCGTCGACCGCGCCGGGCGCAAGAAGCTGCTGCTGTGCGGTTCGGCGATCATGTTCGTCGCCCTCGGGACCATGGCCGCGATCTTCGCCTCCTCGCCCGTCGACGCCGAGAACAACCCGCTGCTCAGCGATGCCGCCGGCGTGATCGCGCTCCTGGCCGCGAACGTGTTCGTGTTCGGGTTCGCCTTCACCTGGGGCCCGGTCGTCTGGGTGCTGCTGGGGGAGATGTTCTCCAACCGCATCCGCGCCTCCGCGCTCGGCGTCGCGGCCGCGGCCCAGTGGACCAGCAACTGGCTCATCACCGTCACGTTCCCGCAGCTGGCCAGCACGGGCCTGTTCCTGGCGTACGGGCTCTACGCCATGTTCGCGCTCATCTCGTTCTTCTTCGTGCTCAAGATGGTCAAGGAGACCAAGGGCGTCGAACTGGAGGACATGGAGAGCCTCAAGAGCGGCAAGCTCGGCACCGCGAGCTGAACGAGCGGAGCGGGGGCGGACCGATACGGTCCGCCCCCGCTCCGCTGCGTGCTACTCGTAGGCGATCGCGGCGAGGATGTCGACCTTCGAGGCGCGCACCGCCGGGGCGATGGCCGCGAGGAGCCCGACGAGGACCGCCGCGCCGAGGTAGCCGGCGATGAGCGCGGTCGGGACGGCGAAGACCTCGATGCCGGTCTCGACCAGGGCGCTCTGGATCGCCCACCCCAGCGCCACGCCCACGGCGATGCCGAGGATCGCTCCGAACAGGGCGATGGTGACGCTCTCGACGGTGACCATCCTGGTGGTCTGGCCCCGGGTCATGCCGATCGCGCGGAGCATCCCGAGCTCCCGGGTGCGCTCCAGGACCGACAGGACCAGCGTGTTGACCACGCCGATGACGGCCACGACCATCGCCAGGCCCAGCAGGAGCTGGATCGCGATGATGGCGAAGTCGTAGAAGACCGTCATCTCCGCGACGAAGTCCTCGTGGTTCTGGACGCTGACTTCTGGTTCGTTGGCGAGGAGGCCGTCGACGGCGGCGGTCACGGCCGCGACGTCGCCGCCGTCGGCCACGTCGATCAGGGCCATGGTCGGCTTGGTCGTGTAGAACTCGTCGGTGTAGGTCGCGGCGACGTACCAGCCGTCGGTGTTCTCGTTGTCGTCCAGGATCGCGGCCACGGTGAACTCGCGGGCCTCGGTGCCGCGGCTGAACGTCGCGGTCACAGTGTCGCCCATGCCGACGCCGAGGTCCTCGGCGGCCCAGGCGTTGACGGCGATCTCGTCGTCGGCCAGGGCGCCGTCGTCGCCTTCGGCGACCGTGCCGCCGAACAGCCCGACGATGCCGGCGAAGTCGGTCGTGGCATTGACGTACTGCTCGGTGCCGTCGATGTCGGCGAGGTCGTAGTACATCTCCACAGCGTGGTCGACGCCTTCGACCTCGCGGATGCCGTCCATGACCGCGGGGTCGAACGACGGGGACACGGCGGCGGTGAGCGGGCCGGTCACGAACAGCTCGGCCTTCACGTTGTCCTGGAAGTAGTCCGTGAGGCTCGCTTTGACGCTGGTCAGCAACGTGGCGGTCGCGGTCACCAGAGTCACGCCGATCATGAGCGCGGCCGCGGTGCCCGCGGTGCGCCTGGGGTTGCGGGCGGCGTTGCGGCGCCCGAGCTTCCCGGCGAAGCTCCACGACCACAGCGCGCCCAGAGCCGCCACGAGCGGCCGGGACAGCCACGCGGTCAGGAGCGTGACGCCGACGAAGACCAGGCCCGCGCCGATCCCCACGCCCGCGAGGTCGGCCCTGTCGCCGAGGCTTCCGGTGAGGCCCAAGGCCATTGCCGCGGCCCCGGCGGCGGTCACGACCGCTCCGGTGACGGTGACGCCCGTGATCGGCTTGTCGGCCTTGACGGCCGCGCGCATCGCCTCGACCGGCGGGGTCTTGGAGGCCCTGAGGGCCGGGACGAGCGCGGACACGACGGTGACGCCGATGCCGACCGCGAGGGCGGCGATCACCGCCGACGGCGGGATCGCGACGCTCACCTGCGCCGAGTCCAGGAGCCTCCCCGCGACCGCCGAGGTCAGGCCGGCGCCGCCGGCGACGCCGACGATCGTGCCGGCGAGCGCGGCCAGCGCGCCGAGGATGAGCGCCTCGGCGAGGACCGAGCGGACGATCTGCCCGCGTCCGGCGCCGATGGCGCGCATCATCGCGATCTCCTTGAGGCGCCCGGCGATGACGATCGAGAACGTGTTGGCGATGAGGAAGACCGACACGAACACCGCGACCAGGCCGAACCCGAGGAGGAAGTTCCCGATGACGCCCGTGATCTCGGCGGTCTCGGCGCTCATCTCGGCGCTGTAGTCCTCGATGGTCACCGTCTCGGCCTCGGCGCCGACCGCCGGCGCGAGCGCGTCGAGCAGCTCGGCGCCGCTCGTGCCGTCCGCGGCGTGCACGGCGACCATCGAGTAGACGTCTCGGCCGTCGAAGACCAGGTACTGGGCCTCCTCGGTCGTGAAAGCGAGTTCGGTGCCGCCCGAGAGCGAGTCGCGCCCGCCCGGATAGCCGTAGACGCCGACGATCGCGTACTCGGTCTTGTCCGAGGTCATCGAGTAGGCGGTGACGGTGTCGCCGAGCCCGAGCCCGGAATCGGTCGCGAACTTGGCCGAGACCGCGACCTCGCCGTCGGTCTCGGGCGCCCGCCCTTCGCGCAGTTCGCGGTCGGTCGACTCGTCGCCCCAGTTGACGGCGCTGGTCGGGGCGAAGCCGCCGACGACCTTGCCGTTGTCGTCGAGCGCGTTGATCATCCACGAGACGGTGGTGGAGACCCGTTCGACGCCGTCGCTCGCCTCGACCGCGGCCAGCGTCTCGGCCGAGACGCCCTCGCGGACGAGCCGCTCGCCGTAGGTCTCGGGTTCGACGGGCCTGACGAGGAGGTCGACGCCCGCGTAGGCGGCGCCGTTGAGGTCGTCGACGGTGGACCGGATGGAGGCGGTCAGGACCAGCGCGGCGGCGATGAACGCCGCGCCGAGGACGACGGCGAGGCCGGTGAGCGCCAGGCGGGCCTTGCGGGCGGCCATGCCCTTCACGGTGGTGCGCAGGAGGCTCTGGGGGCGAAGGCGGGTCATCGGGCGGTCCGCTCGGCGATCGGGGCGCGCTGCTCGAAGCCGCGCATCTTGTCGATGACCGAGTCGGCGGTGGGTCGGCGCAGCTCGTCCACGATCTGGCCGTCGGCGAGGAAGACCACCCGGTCGGCGTAGGCGGCGGCGCTCGGGTCGTGGGTGACCATGACGATGGTCTGTCCGAAGTCGTCAACGGACCTGCGCAGGAACCGCAGCACCTCGGTGCCCGCGCGGGTGTCGAGGTTGCCGGTCGGCTCGTCGGCGAACACCACCTCGGGCCGGGTCGCGAGCGCCCGGGCGCAGGCGACGCGCTGCTGCTGGCCGCCCGACAGCTCGGTCGGCTTGTGCGAGAGCCGGTCGCGCAGGTCGAGCGTGTCGATGACCCGGCGGAGCCAGTCGGGGTCGGTCCTGGCCCCGGCGATCGAGGCCGGCAGCAGGATGTTCTCCTCGGCCGTGAGGGTCGGCAGGAGGTTGAACTGCTGGAAGATGAAGCCGATCTTGTCGCGGCGCAGCCGCGTCAAGGCCTTGTCGCCCAGGCCCGTCAGGACCGTCTCGCCGATGTTCACGGTGCCGCGGTCGGTGGTGTCGAGCCCGGCGAGGCAGTGCATGAGCGTCGACTTGCCCGAGCCCGAGGGGCCCATGATGGCGGTGAACGCACCGGCGGTGAACTGGACCGAGACGTCGCGCAGGGCCACGACCTGGGCCTCGCCGGAGCCGTAGGCCCGCCACAGGCCGGTGGCGGTGACCGCGGCGCGGGTGCGCGTCAGGACGCCGGTGGGAGCGGGGGGATTCGCGAGTGGCACGGGAACGCCTTTCGTTCGAGCTGTTTTCCTGTTGCCGCAACGCTATTGAGAAATACGCCCGCCGGCTTCGGTCCGCGGACCGGACTTGCGGCCCGCGCCTCGGTCGAACGGCCGAGGGCCGCAGCGGCGCGGGTGGGCCTTCAGGACAGTCGCGTTCGCGGCCGCTCACGCAGACGGGAGGGGCGGCGCCTTCGGGCGCCGCCCCTCAACCTGGTTTCCTTTCAGGAGTGAAGTCTTTCAGGAGAAAAGCTATTCGTAGGCGATGGCTCCGAGCACGTTGAGCTTCGCGGCCCGGGCGGCCGGGGCGAGCGCCGCCAGCAGTCCGACGACGACCGACACGAGCAGGTAGGTCACGATCAGGCCCCACGGCAGGGCGAAGTTCGTCAGCCCCTCCGATTCGAGCGCCTGCTGCACCGTCCAGCCCAGGCCGATGCCCACGCCGATGCCGAGCACCGCGCCGAACAGGCAGATGATGATGCTCTCGACGGTGATCATCCGCCAGGCCTGCCCCCGTGTCATGCCGACCGCCCGCAGCAGCCCCAGCTCCCTGGTGCGTTCGAGGACCGACAGGACCAGGGTGTTGACCACGCCGATGATGGCGATGATGATCGCCAGCGCGAGCAGGATCTGCACGGCGTTGACGAGCGTGTCGAGTCCGCTGGTCTGCTGCTCGACGAACTCGGCGTTGTTGGTGACCCCGACCTCGGGCTCGTCGGCGAGGACGTCCTCGACGTCGGCTTGGACCGCGAGGAGGTCGGCGCCGTCGGTGACGGCGATGTAGGCCTGCATCGGTTTGGGGATCGCGAAGTGCTCGATCTGCTCGGGCGAGACCCACCAGCCGTCGGTGAGGTCGTAGCCGTCGAGGATCGCGGTGATCCGCAGCGGCGTCGTGGTGCCGTCGCTGAAGGTCACCTCGACCGTGTCGCCCAGGGCGAGGTCGTTCTTCTCGGCGGTGCCCTCGTCGATGACGACCGAGTCCGCCGCGAGGTCGGTGACCGAGCCTTCGGAGACGGTGCCGCCGAAGACCTTCAGGGTCGCATCCAGGTCCTGGCTGGAGGACAGGATCTCGCCTTCGCCGTCGACCTCGGCGCCCATGAAGTCGACGTAGACGTCGCCGACGCTCTCGACGCCGTCGAGGGCCTTGAGCTCGTCGATCCGCTCGGACGCGAACGTCGGGATGTTCGCGCCGGTCTGGAGGCCGCTGACGATGAGGTCGGAGTCGAGGTTCAGTTCGAGCGCTTCGGCCGTGGTCGCCTTGAGGCTCGAGACGATCGTGGCGATGCCGGTGATGAGGGCGACGGCGATCATCAAGGCCGAGGCGGTGATGGCGGTCCGGCGCGGGTTGCGCCCGGCGTTGAGCTTGCCGAGCTTGCCGGTGAACGACCACGACATCAGCAGGCCGAGGAACGAGACCAGCGGCTTGGAGATGATCGGGGTGAGCAGGGTGATGCCGACGAAGGCGATGCCGACCCCGGACAGGATCCCGAGGAGCTCCTCGCCGCCGAGGTTGTCGCTGAGTCCGAGGGCGATGAGGGCGGTGCCGACGAGCGTCACCACCGCGCCCGCGATGGTGATGGTGCGCAGCGGTTTCGGCGGGTTGGCCGCTTCGCGCATCGCCGCGACCGGCGGCACGCGCGAGGCCCGGACCGCCGGCACGACCGCCGACAGGATCGTGACGCCGATGCCGACGACGAGCGCCCACAGCGTGGTGGCCGGGACGGTGAACTGGACGGCGAGGCCGCTGAACATGAACTCGCCGACCGCGAGCGACAGGCCCCAGCCGAGCAAGAGGCCCAGGCCGAGTCCGAGGATCGAGGCGATGGTGCCGACGATGAGCGCTTCGGCGAGGACCGACCGGACCACCTGGTCGCGTCCGGCGCCCATGGCGCGCAGGACGGCCAGTTCGCGTTGGCGCTGGGCCACGATGATGGTGAAGGTGTTGATGATGAGGAAGACCGACACGAACACGGCGATGAGGCCGAAGCCGAGGAAGATGTAGCCCATGACGCTGGAGATGACCGACAGGCCCTGGGCGAGCTCGTCGCTGGCCTCCTGGCCGGTCTGGACCTTGTACTCGCCGGCGCCGAGGGCCTGGTCGACCTCGTCGGTGGAGAAGTCGCCGTAGAGGTAGACGGCCGAGTAGACGTCCTCGCCCTTGGTCATGAGCTGCTGGGCCGCCGGCGTGGTGAAGGCGATCATGGTCTCGCCGGCCATCGAGTCGCGGTCGCCGGGGAGGTTGAAGACGCCGACGATGGTGAACTCGGCGCGGTCGGCGGTGTAGGAGTACACCGTGACCCGGTCGCCGATGTCGAACCCGGAGTCGGCGAGGAACTTCGTGGAGACGGCGATCTCGTCGTCGGCCGCGGGCTCGGTGCCCTCCTGGAATCCGTAGAACTCCTGGTTGGCGTTCGACTCCCAGTTGAATCCGATGGTGGGCGCGAAGGTGCCGACGAGTTTGCCGTTGGGGCCGATGGCGTTGATCTGGCCTTCGACGGCGCCGTCGGCCGCGTCGACGCCGTCGACGGCGGTGATGGTGTCGAGGGCCTCGGCCGGGATCAGGTTCGAGGCGGAGCCGAAGCCCTCTTCGAACTGGGCGTCGGCCGAGGTGGGCGTCACGACCCCGTCGACGCCCTCGTAGGCGTCGGCGACGAGGCCGCTCAGAGACTTGTCCATGGTGGAGGTGAGCACCATCGCGGCGGCGACGAACATCGTGCCGAGGACGATGGCGAGACTGGTGAGGACGAGGCGGGCCTTGCGGCTGGCCATGCCCTTGAGGGTGGCGCGCAGCATGGCTATGCGGCCTCTTCCTGTGCGGCCGCGACCAGTTCCTCGAAGTGCTTCATCTTGTCGATGACCGAGTCGGCGGTCGGGTCGGCCATGTCCTCGACGATCTGGCCGTCGGCGAGGAAGACGACGCGGTCGGCGTAGGCGGCGGCGGTCGGGTCGTGGGTGACCATGACGATGGTCTGCCCGAAGTCGTCGACGCTGGTGCGCAGGAAGTTGAGGACTTCGGTGCCCGAGCGGGTGTCGAGGTTGCCGGTCGGCTCGTCGGCGAAGACCACGTCGGGCCTGGTGGCGAGGGCCCGGGCGCAGGCGACGCGCTGCTGTTGGCCGCCCGACAGCTCGGTCGGCTTGTGCGAGAGCCGGTCGGTGAGGTCGAGGGTGTGGATGATCCGCTTGACCCAGTCGGGGTCGGCCTTGGTGCCGGCGATGGCCGCCGGGAGGGTGATGTTCTCTTCGGCCGTGAGGGTCGGCAGGAGGTTGAACTGCTGGAAGATGAAGCCGATCTTGTCGCGGCGCAGTTTCGTGAGGGCCTTGTCGCCGAGGCCGGTGACGGTGCTGTCGCCGATGATGACGGTGCCGCGGTCGGTGGTGTCGAGCCCGGCGAGGCAGTGCATGAGGGTGGACTTGCCCGAGCCCGAGGGGCCCATGATGGCGGTGAAGGCGCCGGAGGCGAACTCGACGGAGACGTCGCGCAGGGCCACGACTTGGGCCTCACCCGAGCCGTACGCCTTCCATACGCCTTGGGCCGCTACGGCAGTGGTCTTGACGGGGGATGCGGTGGACACGACGCTCTCGCTTTCGATGAAGGTGTCGGTGTGCCGAGGGTTTCGGTGTTCCGGATTCCGCGGGACGGCGCCCGCGGAACGCTGGTGGTCGGTGTGGTGCACAATCTGACGTCGGGACGCCCGATTGTGACATCATACATGATGTCACATGACGTCGTGGGCCGCAGCACCTTATTCGACGATATTGTCGCCCGAGTCGGGGCGCATCCGCTTGGAGAACGGTCTTCTTCTACGTCCCAAGGCGGAGAAGGCGGTACCGGGGTACTACCTTCTGGTGGATCGGGCCCTACCCGGGCAGGAGTCCCGCACGCCTTCGCTATTGGCCCGCGTCGCCGCCGGGCTTGACCAGGCCGCTCTCGTAGGCCAGGACCACGGCCTGGACCCGGTCGCGCACGCCGAGCTTGGTGAGCAGGTGCCCGACGTGGGTTTTGACGGTGGTCTCGCCGACGGTGAGCGAGTCGGCGATCTCGGCGTTCGTCAGCCCCTTGGCCAGCAGCAGCAGCACTTCGCGCTCGCGGGCGGTGAGGACGTCGAGGATGACCGCTCTGCCCTCGCCGTCGGCGGCGCGGTTGGCCGCGAAGCGCCCCAGTAGGGTCGAGAGGATGTGCGGGGCGACGACCGCGCCGCCGCCGTGGACGGTGCGGATCGCCTCGACCAGGTCGGCGGCTGGCGCGTCCTTGGTGAGGAACCCGGCCGCGCCGGCGCGCAGTGCGCCGACCACGTACTCGTCCAGGTCGAAGGTGGTCAGCACGAGCACCCGGCTCGGCAGCGAGGCGCCGACGATGTCGGCGGTGGCCGCGACGCCGTCGCGGCGGGGCATGCGGATGTCCATGAGGACCACGTCGGGCACGAGGCGGCGGGTGAGTTCGAAGGCCTCGACGCCGTCGCTCGCCTCGCCGACGATGTCGATGTCGGTCTCGGCGCCGAGGACCATCTTGAATCCCGCGCGCAGCAGTTGCTGGTCGTCGGCGAGGAGCAGCCGGATCGGGCGTTCGGTGGTCATCGGTCGACTCCTTGGAGGTGCGCGTTCTTGGGGAAGCGGGCCTCGACGAGGTAGCCGCCGCCGGGCCGCGGCCCGGCCTCGAGTGTGCCGCCGTAGAGCGTCGCGCGCTCGCGCATGCCGATGAGGCCGTGCCCGCCGGAGAACCCGGCGACGATCGGCGCGCCGTGGCCCGAGTCGCCGACGGAGATGCGGAACTCGGTCTCGCCGTAGTCGACCACGACTCCGGCCCTGGCCTGCGGTCCGGCGTGCTTGATGGTGTTCGTCAGCGCCTCCTGGGCGATGCGGAAGACCGCCAGGCTCACGCCCGTCGGCAGCGGGTACTCCTCGCCGCGGACGGTGTAGCGCACCGGCAGCCCGGCGTCCTTGGTCTGCGCCACCAGCGCCCGCAGCGAGTCCACTGTAGGCTGCGGCTCGAGGTCGGCGGCGCCGACGTCGTCGCCGCCGTGGCGCAGCACCGTGAGGATGTCGCGCATCTCCCGCAGCGCGGTGCGCGCGGTCTGGTTCACCGTCGTCAGCGCCTCCTCGGCCGCGTCCGGGTCGGACCGCAGCACCCGCTTGGCGCCCTCGGACATGACCCCGATGACCGAGATGTGGTGGGCGACCACGTCGTGCAGCTCCCGGGCGATGCGCCGCTGCTCGTCGGCGACCGCCTGCGCCGCGAGGGCGTCCTGGCGCTCCTCGGCGAACCGGGCCCGGTCCGACAATTCCTCGACCTTCTCGCGCCGGTTGCGCACGACCCAACCGATCCAGAACACCGTCACCGCCAGGACCAGGTTGAGCATGGCCACCAGCGAGGAGGCCGAATGGTCCACCTCGGTGTCGGTGATCAGCGGGATCAAATACACCGCGATCGTCACCGGGACCCAGATCGCCGTCGCCGCCACGAGCGCCCGCGTCAGCGGCAGGTACGCCGCCGCGGTGTAGGTCAGCACGTAGAAGCCGACGCCGCCGTCGGCGGTCATCGTCTGCACCGGCGGGGTGAAGAGCGCGACGGTGAAGATCGCCAGCCCCAGGACGATGCCGCCCCACAGCAGGACCCGGCGCAGGCAGATGACCGTGTACGGCACCGCCATCAGGCCCACTTCGGACCAGGAGAGGCTGAACTCGGGGATCAGCTGGATCGTCGCGGCGAAGAACCCGACGAAGGCGACCGCCAAAGCGACCGCCAACACGCAGTCGGACTGGAACGGGCGATCATGGAACCAGCGGCGGAGACGCTGGAGCGAAGAGGCGGCTTGCACGCTCTACACCGTAACCGGGGCCCCCACCCGATTCATCGAGCGCGAGAATGATCCGCGCGTCCGCCTCAGGTAGGAGGCATCTCAAGTCCTGGAAGGACCGTCGGCAGCGGATACGCCGGCGGCTCGCCCCCGAACTCCGGGCAGTGCCGCTGATGCGCGCACCAGCCGCACAGCTTCGACTTCTGCGGCCGGAACTCGCCGGTGGCGATCGCCTCGCGCATCGTCGCCCACAGCGCCTTCAGCGTGCGCTCGAAGCCCTCCAGCTCCCGCTCGTCGGGGGAGTAGTCCAGGACCTGGCCGTCGCCGAGGTACATCAGCCGCAGCAGCGTCGGCACCTTCCCGCGGGTGCGCCACCACACCAGGGCGTAGAACTTCATCTGGAACAGCGCCTTGTCGGCGAAGCGGTCCGGCGGGCGCTTCCCGGTCTTGTAGTCCACCAGCCGCACCAGCCCGTCGGCGTTCACGTCGGCGCGGTCGATGAAGCCCTTGAGCTGCGTCCCGTCGTCGAGCGTGGTCGTCACCAGGCACTCGGTGCGGTGCGGCTGGAGGCGCTGGGGGTCCTCCATCGCGAAGTAGGTCTCGACCAGCCGCCGCACCCCCCGCAGCCAGCCCGACTCGTCCTCGAGGTCGTCGAACAGCGACGAGTACTCCTGCGAGGACTGGAGCTTCGTCCACTCCGGCTCGATCAGGGCGAGCGCCTCGGTCGGCGTGCGCCTGCCCGCGTCCAGCTCGTAGAGCCGTTCGAGCACCGAGTGCACCAGCGTGCCCTGCACCTGCGCGCGCGAGGACGGCTCGGGCAGGCGGTCGACCGCCCGGAAGCGGTACAGCAGCGGGCACTGCTTGAAATCCCCCGCGCGCGAAGGGGAGAGCTGGGTCGGACGGGTGGCGTGCGGCATCCCCCGAGCATAGGACGGGGCACCGACAACGGCTCCGGGCCTCCCCGCCCTCAGTCCCGGCGGACCCTGAACGCGTAGGTGTTGTACGGCATCGCGAAGGTCTCCTCGCCGCGCAGGTCGGGATGCGTGTCGACCACGTCGTTGACGACGGCGACGATCTGCGAGCGCCGCGCCTCGTCGGCGGTGAGGTAATAGGAGCGCGACTGCACCAGGCGCACGAGGCGGGCGCGGTCCATGGGCCACGTGTGGCGGAAGACGCGGTGCTCCGCCTCTGCGAACTCGGAGCCGAAGTAGCCCGGCGCGGCTGCGGCGAGCGCGTCCCGCTCGCCCTGGGAGACGCCGATGGCCTCGGTGAGCGCGTGGACCCAGTCCACCGATTCGTCGCGGACGTTCCAGATCGGCGCGAGCACGCCCCCGGGGCGCAGGACGCGGCGGATCTCGGGCAGGGCCCGGCCGCGGTCGAACCAGTGGAAGGCCTGGCCGGCGGTGACCACGTCGGCGCTCGCGTCAGGGAGCGGCAGGGCCTCCGCGGCCCCGACCTGCGATGCGGTGAGACCGGGACTGGAGGCGGTGAGCTTCGCGAGCATCCGCTCGTCGGGTTCGACGGCGGTCACGCGGTGGCCCAGGGCGATGAGCCCGCGGGTGAGCAGTCCGGTGCCGGCGCCGAGGTCGACGACGTCCTTGGCGGCGTCGGCGGCGTCGTCAGCCGGTCCGTCACCGGTCAGCCAGCGCAGGGCCTCGGCCGGATAGGTGGGGCGGATGGAGTCGTAGAGGTCGGCGGCGGGGCCGAAGGAGCGGGCGGCGTTCGCGTCGATGGTCATTCCTAAACAGTACACGCGTTATGTTTGATCGTCACCGCTCGGCCACCGATCCCGGCGGGCGCGTAGCATTGCCGCCGATGTCGACCACAAACGTCCAGGCCTTCCGCCGCAGCGGCTTCACCCTCGCGCGCTTCAAGGGCATCCCCATCACCCTCGGCTACACCTGGCTCCTGCTCGCGGCCGTCGTCGTGGCCGTCTACGCCCCGATCGTGCAGCGCTCGGTCCCCGGCATCGGCGCCGGCGCCTCCCTCGCCGTCGCCGCCCTGTTCGCCCTCACCCTCCTGCTCTCGGTCTTCCTCCACGAACTCGGCCACGCCCTGGTGAGCCTGCGCGCCGGCATCGGCGTCCGCCGCATCAACCTCGACGCCCTCGGCGGCTTCACCGAGATGGACCGCGAGGCCCCCAAACCCGGGACCGCCGCCGCGATCGCGCTCGCGGGACCGGCCGTCTCGGCGGCCCTCGGCGCCCTCGGCCTCGCCGGCCTCTTCGTGACCGACCCCGGCTCCCTGCCCTGGCAGCTGTCCTTCCAGATCTGCGTCGCGAACCTCCTCGTCGCCGTCTACAACCTCCTGCCGGGACTGCCGCTCGACGGCGGCAAGGCCCTCCAGGCGGGCATCTGGGCCGTCACCGGCGACCGGTGGACCGGCTACCGCCTCGCCGGCTGGGCCGGCCGCGCGGTCGCCGTCGCGACCCTCGCCGGCGGCCTGTGGCTGTTCGCCGCCGACTGGTTCTCCCCGTTCGGGCTCATCCTGCTCATCTTCGTCGCGTTCGAACTGTGGCGCGGCGCCACCTCCGCCATCCGCGCCGCCCGCATGGGACCGAAGATCAAGGCCCTCGACGCCGCCGCGCTGGCCCGCCCGTTCGTGTTCGCGCAGCGCACCGAGCGCCTCGGCGAGGCCCTGGCGCGCGCCGAGGGCCGCGAGGTCGTGGTGCGCGAGGAGGACCCGGTCGGTGTGCTCGACCGGGAGGCCGTCGCCGCGGTGCCGCCCGAGCGGATCGAGGCGATGCCGCTGTCGGGGCTCGTGCGCGGCCGGATCGCCCAGATCCCCGCCGACCTCCGCGGGCAGGCGCTCATCGACGCGATCGGCCGCGTCGGCGCCGACTACTTCCTGCTGGGGGACGAGCGCCACCCGACAGGGCTGCTCTACACCGCCGACGTGGTCAAGGCCCTCCGTTAAGATGCTTCGGACCTATCGAAGGAGTGCACCGAAGTGGCATCTGACCTGCTGGAGCCGGGCGATCGCGTCCAGTTGACCGACGCGAAGGGCCGCAAGGCCACCGTCACGCTCGCCGAGGGCGGCGCGTTCCACACGCACCGCGGCAGGCTCTTCCACGACGACCTCATCGGCCGGCCCGACGGCGTCACCGTCACCACCGAGGGCGGCACGGCCTATCTGGCGCTGCGCCCGCTCCTGCCCGACTACGGGCTGTCGATGCGCCGCGGCGCCCAGGTCATCTACCCCAAGGACATCGCGCAGATCCTCACCTTCGGTGACATCTACCCCGGCTCGCGGGTCGTGGAGGCCGGGGCCGGGTCGGGCGCGCTGACGAACTGGCTGCTGCGCGCCACCGGCTCGACCGGGCACGTCCACTCCTGGGAGCTGCGCGAGGACTTCGCCCAGATCGCCCGGGAGAACGTCGCCGGCTACTACGGCGAGGTCCCCGACAACTGGACCCTCACCGTCGGGGACGTGGCCGAGGCCGACCTCGAGCCGGTCGACCGGGTCGTGCTCGACATGCTTTCGCCGTGGGAGGTGCTCGACACCGTCGAGCGGATCCTTCGCCCCGGCGGGGTCTTCATCGGCTACGTCGCCACCACCACGCAGATGTCGGAACTGGTCGAGGCCCTGCGCGAGCGCCGGACCTTCACCGAGCCCGAGGCCTGGGAGTCGCTCATCCGCGGCTGGCACCTGGAGGGCCTGGCGGTGCGTCCCGACCACCGCATGATCGCCCACACCGCGTTCCTCATCACCGCCCGCAAGCTCGCCCCCGGCACGGTGGCGCCGATGCGCAAGCTCAAGCCGTCCAAGGGCCAGCAGGCACTGCGCGAGCGCAAGGAGCGGATCGCCGCCGAAGCGGAGGCGACGGTCGAGGCCCGGCGCGCCGAGGAGGCCGCGTCCACTCCGAACGGCGACGGCGAAGCGTAACAGTTCGGTCACATACTGAGTCGGATTCACGACTTTCCAAGCGCAGAAACGAGACAGGGCGGGGCGCGTCACAGCGCCCCGCCCCGTCTCCTCGCGTCAGTCGTCCGCTCCGGGGCCGGCGACGGGCGCCTTGTCGGCGCGGTCGCGGACGTAGATGCACTCGCCGGGGCAGTCGTGAGCGGCGTTCACAATGTCCAGTCGCAGGTGTGCGGGCACGTTCACTTGCGAACCGGCCGTAGTCAACAGCTCGCCTTCCGTGTCCTTGACGTAGGCAAGACCGTCGATGTCGAACTCGAAAATCGTAGGCGCGTACTGCACGCACAGCCCGTCCCCGGTGCAGGCGTCCTGGTCGATCGACACTTCCAGTTCACGTTCCTCAGCCATGCCCCCCAGATTAATTGCCGCGAAGAAGCTGGCGCAATGTCGGTGTCGAGTCTTACTATTGGCCTCCCCAGCCAGCTACGGTTGGAGTAGGACAACCCTCACTCGGGAGGTGTGACCCGTGGCACGTAGCAACGATGACCGTCGACAGGGTCTGGGCCAGGGCCCAGAAGACGACGAACTGTCAGGACAGGTCGAAGAGCTTCAGGAAGAACTGGCCGCTGCCAGGCGCCGTCTCACCGAAACGCCCCGACACATGCACATTCTGGAAGAGCGGCTCGCCGCCGCCCAATCCCAGGTCGATCGCCTGTCGGAGCAGAACGAGCGGCTCGTGGCCACCTTGAAGGAGGCCCGCGAGCAGATCGTCTCGCTGAAAGAGGAGATCGACCGGCTCGCACAACCGCCGTCCGGATACGGCGTGTTCCTGGGGGCCCGTGAGGACGGCACCGTCGACGTCTTCACCTCTGGTAGGAAGTTCCGCGTCTCGCTCGCGCCGTCCATCGACGCCGAAGAGCTCGAACGCGGTCAGGAGGTCCTGCTCAACGACGCGATGAACGTGGTCGAGGTGCTCGACTACGAGCGCATCGGGGAGGTGGTGACGCTCAAGGAGCTCATCGAGAATCCTCCCGGTGGCGGTCCGCCCGACCGGGCGCTGGTGACCAGCCACGCCGACGAGGAGCGGGTCGTGCTGCTCTCGGACGCGCTCATCAACGGCCCGCTGCGGGCCGGCGACTCGGTCATGATCGAGCCGCGCGCCGGCTACGCCTACGAGCGGATCCAGAAGAGCGAGGTCGAAGAGCTCGTCCTCGAAGAGGTCCCTGACGTCGACTACTACGACATCGGCGGGCTCGACGGCCAGATCGAGATGATCCGCGACGCCGTGGAGCTGCCGTTCCTGCACGCGGACCTCTTCCGCGAGCACGAGCTGCGCCCGCCCAAGGGCATCCTGCTCTACGGCCCTCCCGGCTGCGGCAAGACGCTCATCGCCAAGGCGGTCGCCAACTCGCTGGCCAAGAAGGTCGCCGAGATGCGCGGCGAGGAGGCCTCCGGCCGGAGCTACTTCCTCAACATCAAGGGTCCCGAGCTGCTGAACAAGTACGTCGGCGAGACCGAGCGGCACATCCGCCTGGTCTTCCAGCGGGCCCGTGAGAAGGCCAGCGAGGGCATGCCCGTCATCGTGTTCTTCGACGAGATGGACTCCATCTTCCGCACCCGCGGGTCGGGCGTCTCCTCGGACGTGGAGAACACGATCGTCCCCCAGCTGCTGTCGGAGATCGACGGCGTGGAGGGCCTGGAGAACGTCATCGTCATCGGCGCCTCGAACCGCGAGGACATGATCGACCCGGCGATCCTGCGGCCCGGCCGCCTGGACGTCAAGATCAAGATCGAGCGGCCCGACGCCGAGTCGGCGAAGGACATCTTCTCGAAGTACATCACCACCACGCTGCCGCTGCACGACGACGACCTCCGCGAGCACGACAAGGACCGCGACTCGACCGTGAACTCGATGATCCAGGCGGTCGTCGAGCGCATGTACTCCGAAGTGGACGAGAACCGGTTCCTGGAGGTCACCTACGCCGACGGCGACAAGGAGGTCCTGTACTTCAAGGACTTCAACTCCGGCGCGATGATCGAGAACATCGTCGCCCGGGCGAAGAAGATGGCCATCAAGGACTTCCTGACCCACCAGTCCAAGGGCATCCGGCTGAGCCACCTCATCGACTCCACGGTCGACGAGTTCCGCGAGAACGAGGACCTGCCCAACACCACCAACCCGGACGACTGGGCCCGGATCTCCGGCAAGAAGGGCGAGCGGATCGTCTACATCCGCACGCTCGTCTCCGGCAAGGGCTCCGACTCCGGCCGCAGCATCGACACCGTGTCGAACACCGGCCAGTACCTGTAGCGGAAGGTACCGGAAGCTGAGCCCGTAGCGAAGCTGAAGGCACCGCAAACGCAGCCTGTGGCAATTCGTCGACCGGCCGACGGGGGAGACTTCCCGTCGGCCGGTCCCGTTCCTCCCGGCACGTGTCACCACCGCCCCCGCGGGGTAGCCGGGGCCCATGACGAAACTGCGGACAGTGAGCACGGAAATCCGAACGTCTGCGTTCGGAGGGGGCGGTGCCGCACCTGAAGGGACTAGGCTCGAAACCATGACCGTACGCCGCATCATGGGCACCGAGATCGAATACGGGATCTCCGTGCCCGGCCAGCCGGGGGCCAACCCGATGGTGACCTCCTCGCAGATCGTCAACGCCTACGCCGCCCGCCCCGAGCTCTCCAAGGGCGGCCGCGCCAGGTGGGACTACGAGGAGGAGACCCCCCTTCGCGACGCGCGCGGTTTCACCTACACCGGCGCGCTGTACGACCCCGCCGAGAACCTCGCCGACGAGGACTCCGGGCTCGCCAACGTCATCCTCACCAACGGCGCGCGCCTCTACGTCGACCACGCGCACCCCGAGTACTCCACGCCCGAGGTCACCAACCCGCGCGAGATCGTCCTGTTCGACAAGGCCGGCGAGATGACCATGGCCGAGGCCGCCCTCCGCGCGGCCCACACGCCCGGCATCGGACCGATCAACCTGTACAAGAACAACACCGACAACAAGGGCGCCTCCTACGGCGCGCACGAGAACTACCTCATGTCGCGCCAGACCCCCTTCGCCGACATCGTCGCCCACTTCACGCCGTTCCTGGTCACCCGCCAGGTCTTCGCCGGGGCCGGGCGCATAGGCATCGGCCAGGACGCCTCCGAGCACCGCTTCCAGATCTCCCAGCGCGCCGACTTCTTCGAAGTCGAGGTGGGACTGGAGACCACGCTCAAGCGCCCGATCATCAACACCCGCGACGAGCCGCACGCCGACGCCGAGCGCTACCGGCGCCTGCACGTCATCATCGGCGACGCGAACCTCGCCGAGTACGCCACCTTCCTCAAGGTCGGCACCGCCTCGATCGTGCTCGCCATGATCGAGTCCGGGGCCTTCGACGGCTCCCTGGCCATCGCCGAGCCCGTCGCCGAACTGCGCGCCGTCAGCCACGACCCGACCCTCCAGCACAAGATCGAACTGCGCAACGGCAAGCGCCTCACCGCCGTCGAGCTCCAGCAGTCGATTCTGGAGCAGGCCGAGGCCTACTGCGGCGAGGACGCCGACCCCGACACCCGCGAGGTCCTCGACCAGTGGGCCTACGTGCTCGACGCCCTGGCGCGCGACCCGATGGAGCTGGCCGACATGCTCGACTGGCCCGCGAAGCTCTCGCTGCTGGACCGCTACCGCGAACGCGAGAACCTCGACTGGGGCTCGGCCAAGCTCCAGGCGATCGACCTCCAGTACCACGACGTGCGCCCCGAGAAGGGCCTCTACCACCGCCTGGTCGCCCGCGGCAAGATGAAGCGCCTGCTGACCGACACCGAGATCATCGACGCGATGACCGAGCCGCCGGCCGACACGCGCGCGTTCTTCCGCGGGCGGTGCCTGGCCCGCTACCCCTCCGAGGTCGTCGCGGCCTCGTGGGACTCGGTCATCTTCGACGTCGGCGCCGACTCGCTCGTGCGAGTGCCCATGATGGAGCCCGAGAAGGGCACCAAAGCCCATGTGGGGGAGCTGTTCGAACGCTGCGCCGCGGCCAAGGACCTCCTCGACGTCATCACCGCCGACTAGGCGGACCGATTCGGCCGCGGGAATATTACACAGCGGTACAGCGTCGTATCTGGCGTGCTGTCGTACTCTCGCGGTACGGTTTACGCACGATCGAGGTAGAAGGGAACAGCTATGGCAGCGAAGGACTCCGGCGGGCAGTCGCAGTCACAGCGGTCGCGGCAGGAAGCAGACGCCGAGGCCACCGAGGCCGCTGTAGACCCCGAGATTGCCGAACGCCACGAAGCGATCACCGAAGAAGTAGACGACCTGCTCGACGAGATCGACGAGGTCCTGGAGACCAACTCCGAGGAATTCGTCCGCTCGTTCGTGCAAAAGGGCGGCCAGTAGCGCCTCCCTGCCAGTGACAGGGCCACCTGGTGCGACGCGCAGGCGCATCGGGGGCCTTGCCCCATACGTGGCGCCCCCGCACCCCCACCGAGCGGTGCCAGGGCCCCCAGCGGCGAGCCGCGCTTTCTGAATAGTGAGAAATAGGGAGGTCATGTCGTGACAGGTCAAGGATTCCCAGGCAAACTGCCCAACGCGTATATGACGGCCGGAACCTCCTCATTCTCGGAGTTCCTCACGCAGGTGGCACCGGAACTGGTGCCCGGGCGAAGGCCGCTGCCCCCCGGCGACTTCGCCGAGGTCAGCGCCCACGCCACCACGATCGTGGCCCTGCGCACCGCCGAAGGCGTGGTCATGGCCGGCGACAGGCGCGCCACCATGGGCAACTACATCTCCAGCCGCGACATCGAGAAGGTGTTCCCCGCCGACGGCTACTCGCTCGTCGGCATCGCGGGCACCGCCGGTCTCGGCCTCGAACTGGTCAAGCTCTACCAGCTCGAACTCGAGCACTACGAGAAGATCGAGGGCGCCCCGCTCACCTTGAGCGGCAAGGCCAACCGCCTCGCCACCATGCTGCGCGGCAACCTCGGCATCGCCCTCCAGGGCCTCGCGGTCGTGCCCCTGTTCGCCGGATTCGACCTCGACGCGGCCTCGGTCGCCGAAGCCGGCAAGATCTACAGCTTCGACGTCGTCGGCGGCATCTACGCCGAACGCGACTTCGACTCGATCGGCTCGGGCTCGATCTTCGCCAAGAGCTCGCTCAAGAAGCGCTACCACCGGGACATCGCCACCGACGACGCGGTCAAGATCGCCGTCGAGTCCCTCTACGACGCCGCCGACGACGACTCCGCCACCGGCGGGCCCGACCCGACCCGCGACCTCTACCCGGTGGTCATGACCGCCACGGTGGACGGTGCCAAGCGGATCGACGAGTCCACCGTGGCCGAAGTCGCCCGAGCGGTGATCGCGGCCCGCACCGAGAACCCCTACGGATAAGGAGAGGAGCCGGACATGGCCATGCAGTTCTACACCAGTCCCGAACAGATCATGCGGGACCGGGCCGAGTTCGCACGCAAGAACATCTCCCGGGGCCGCAACGTCGTGGTGCTCTCCTGCGCCGACGGCGTCCTGCTCGTCGCCGAGAACGTCTCCTCGGCCCTCCACAAGGTCTACGAGCTCTACGACCGCATCGGCTTCGCCGCGGTCGGCAAGTACAACGAGTTCGAGAACCTCCGCACCGCCGGGGTCCGGATGGCCGACCTGCGCGGCTACTCCTACGACCGCCGCGACGTCACCGCCGCCAGCCTCGCCAAGGCCTTCGCGCAGACGCTCGGCGCGATCTTCTCGGAGCAGACCAAGCCCTTCGAGGTCGAGATCTGCGTCGCCGGCGTCGGCACCGCGCCCGAGGCCGACGAGCTCTACCGGCTCACCTTCGACGGATCGATCAACGACGAACCGGGCTACCTCGCCATGGGCGGGGCCGCCGACCAGCTCAAAGAGGTCCTCGCCGAGGGCCACGACTTCGAGGCACCGCTCGCCGACGCGTTCGCGCTGGCGCTGCGGGCGCTCTCCTCGGACGGCGGCAACGGCACCCGCAGGGAGCTGACCACCGACGTCTTGGAGGTCGCGGTCCTGGAGCGGGCCCGGCCCGGCCGGGCCTTCAGGCGCATCGAGGGCCTCGCCCTCGACGCGCTCATGCCGGCCGCCGAGACCGAAGAAGCCGAAGCGGACGACGAGGCCGAGGGCGAGACGCCCGAGGCCGACGAGTCCTGACGACCAGTCCGCAGCGGCGGCGCCATCGCCGCCGCTGCGGAACCCGCGGCCCCGCGCCGCGGACGAGCACCGAACCGAACTTCGCCGACCGACGAGAGCGACCGTCCAGCAGATGCGCGGACACCGAAGGCGGCAGCCGGCCGCCGACACCGCGAACGCGCATTCGTACCACGCAAATGGACGGTCACCGGGGCCCCGCGGCCCCGGTGCGAACGCCAAGACATCCACAACGCCCGTAGCGGTACGGAACCGTTCGACCGCGAGGGGTGTTCTCCTCAATCGAATCGGGGTAGGGTTTCGACATGGACAGGCGCATTTTCGGACTGGAGACCGAATACGGGGTCACTTGCACCTTCAGGGGACAGCGCCGCCTGTCTCCGGACGAAGTGGCCCGATACCTCTTCAGGCGAGTGGTCTCCTGGGGCCGCTCCTCCAACGTGTTCCTCCGCAACGGCGCCCGCCTCTACCTCGACGTGGGCTCCCACCCCGAGTACGCCACCCCCGAATGCGACTCGGTCGAGGACCTCGTCAAGCACGACCGGGCCGGTGAGCGCATCCTCGAAGGCCTCATGATCGACGCCGAGAAGCGCCTCCACGACGAGGGCATCGCCGGGGACATCTACCTGTTCAAGAACAACACCGACTCGGCCGGGAACTCCTACGGCTGCCACGAGAACTACCTCGTCAGCCGCCACGGCGAATTCGGGCGCCTCGCCGAGGTCCTCATCCCGTTCCTGGTCACCCGCCAGCTCATCTGCGGGGCCGGCAAGGTCCTCCAGACCCCCCGCGGGGCCCGATTCTGCCTCTCCCAGCGCGCCGAGCACATCTGGGAGGGCGTCTCCTCGGCCACCACCCGCTCGCGCCCGATCATCAACACCCGCGACGAGCCGCACGCCGACGCCGAGCGCTACCGGCGCCTGCACGTCATCGTCGGCGACTCCAACATCAACGAGGTCACCACCATGCTCAAGGTCGGCTCGGCCGACCTGGTGCTGCGGATGATCGAGACCGGCGTGACCATGCGCGACCTGACCCTGGAGAACCCCATCCGGGCCATCCGCGAGATCAGCCACGACACGACCGGCAAGCGCCTGGTGCGCCTGGCGAGCGGCCGCGAAGCCTCCGCATTGGACATCCAGCGCGAATACCTCGAGAAGGCCATCGACTTCGTCGACCAGCGCGGCGCCGACGCGAACACCAAGCGCGTCATCGACCTGTGGGGCCGGGTCCTCCAGGCCGTCGAGTCCGACGACCTCGACTCGGTCTCGCGCGAGATCGACTGGGTCGCCAAGCACAAGCTCATCGAGCGCTACCGCGAGAAGCGCGGCCTGGCGCTGTCGAGCCCGCGCGTCGCCCAGCTCGACCTCGCCTACCACGACATCCGCCGCGGCCGCGGCCTGCACCACCTCATGGAGAAGCGCGGCGAGGCCGAGCGGATCACCCACGACGTCGAGGTCTTCGAGGCCAAGGAGGTCCCGCCGCAGACCACCCGGGCGCGGCTGCGCGGCGAGTTCATCCGCAAGGCCCAGGAGAAGCGCCGCGACTTCACCGTCGACTGGGTCCACCTGAAGCTCAACGACCAGGCCCAGCGCACCGTCCTGTGCAAGGACCCGTTCCGCTCCAGGGACGAGCGCGTCGACAAGCTCATCGCCAGCATGTGAGAATGCGGTGATGACCGAGACGCAGCGCGAACCAGGCGACGAACGGACTCGTGAGGCGCGGACCGCCCGCTCCGGCGGGCTCGGCGCCCTCGACCCGGTCGCGGCCTACGAGCGGCGCACCGCCCGCATCCGCGAGGAGATCGCCCGCAACCGCCGCGGCGAGTACACGGTCCCGACCTGGGTCCTGGCACTCGCGCTGGCGGCCGTGGTCGGCGTCTGGGTCCTGATCCTGTTCGTGCTCTAGCGAACCGCGAGAACACAGCAAGCGACGCCCCGCCCGCGCGAAAGCGCCGGCGGGGCGCTTCGCGTCGGCAATCGTGCGGCAGGGCCGCCGCGAGGCCGCCGGCGTGCCCGGGCAGTGCGTGAACTGGAAGCCTCGAATCCCGCAGGCGCGCCCCGCTTGCGCTGGCAAGTGTGCGGCGGCAGCGCATGTGCAGTGCGCGAACTGGAAGCTTCAAATCTCGCGGGCGCGCCCTGCCCGAGCGACATGACGTCGGGGTCGGACCGCGCCGAACCGTGTCTTGCGCGAAAGGAGGAGTCACCGAATGCGGCCCCTCCGCAGCGTCCGCCTTCCGGCGCGCCCGCTTCAGGCCGCGAGCTTCGCGATCTGCGCCGCGTGGCGGCCCGCTGCCGCCGCGGCCACGAAGTACACCCGGTCGCGATCGAGCCCCCGGCCCATCGTCGACAGCTTCACCGGCAGGGCCTCCATCGCCTCGACCAGGCCCGAACCGTCGACCTCGATCTGCCGGTGCCGCTCGGGCAGGGCCGCGAGCTGCTCGCGGATCTTGCCTTCGAGGTCGGCCGGCAGCTCGTCGGGCACCGGCACGTCCGCCGCCGCCAGAGCGACCTTGCCGTACGCGGTCATCGAGTGGTGCGAGATCCCGCGGTGGCGCTCGCGCGCGTCGCCCTCGGAGATCCGCAGCGACGCCACCGGCCGCCCGCCGAGCACCGAGGCGGCGTTGACCGCCTCGCCCGCGGCCGTCCCCGAGAAGCCCCACACCGTGCCCGTCCCCAGGTTCCCCGGGCCCTGCGCGACGATCGCGATGTCGGCGCCGCCGACCACCCGCGCCGCGATGAGCGCGTTGTGCACGTTCGTGGCCTCCAGGTCCCCGCCGAAGCACTGCCCGGCCGTCACCACCGTGCACAGCCGGTCCGACAACTGGTCGAGCTGGCGCGAGAACCACGACGGCAGCGCCCCGCCGTCGGTCATCACATAGGCGACCTTCGCGCCCGGCGCCGTCGCGTGGATCCCGGCGAGCACCGGCGCCAGCGCCGAGTGCAGGTCTGCCACGACCACCGGCATCCCGCCGAGGTCCTCGCAGGCCTCCACGGCCGCCCGGTGCGGCGAGTCGTCCTCGTCCACGGCCAGGCGCATCGCCTGCATCGGCGTGTAGCGGGCCTTGACGATGTGCCCAGGCCCCTCCACGTCCGCCGGGAGCCGCTCGGGCACCGCCACGACCAGCGCGTACCCGCCCGTGCCCAGGCCCTTCGCGATGGCGTTGCAGTTGAGGAGCACCCGGTCGCCGACTTCGGGGACGCCGACCAGCTCGTCGTAGGCCAGGCCCCGGCACGCGAACGCGTCCTCGCCCTCGCGGGCCTCGACGTCGACCTCGAGCTCGGTGCATCCGCGCCAGCCGCCGCGCACCCCGGTGACGGTCCCGTATCGCCATCTGATCACGCCCGGACAGTATCAAAGCGGCCCACCCGGATCCGTGGACGCCTCGCGAGGACGCGCGCCACGCGGCGGACGTGATGGCGGCCCCCGGGCGACAGGGCATAGGCTGGGCGGGTGTCCAACGATCGCACTGAACGACTGGTGAACCTGGTGCTCTGCCTGCTGTCCACGCGGCGTTTCCAGACCGCCGGGCGGATCGCCCGGATCGTCCCCGGATACGAGCACGACTACGAGGACAAGAAGTCCCACGACGCCTTCCAGCGCAAGTTCGAACGCGACAAGGCCGAACTGCGGCGCATCGGCATCCCGCTCCAGTCCGGCACCGACCTCCTCGGCGACGCCGAGCCGGGCTACCGGATCGCCCGCTCCGACTTCGAGCTGCCGCAGATCGAGTTCACCGACGCCGAGGCCGCCGCCGTGGCAGCCGCCGCGCGCCTGTGGCAGCAGCCCGAACTCCAGTCCGGGTCCGCCGAGGCGCTGCGCAAGCTCCGCGCCGCCGGGATCGACGTCGAGTCCCACGCCGCCGCCTCCCCGGTCAAGGCCCTGCCTGGCGCCGAGTCCGCGCTCGCGCCGTTCCTCGAGGCGGTCGCCTCCCGCCGCGCGGTCGTCTTCGACTACCTCGGCGCCCGCGACGAGTCCCCCCAGCAGCGGCGCCTCCAGCCGTGGGGCTGCGCGGCCTGGCGCGGGCGCTGGTACGTCGCCGGATACGACCTCGACCGCGGCGCCCAACGCTGCTTCCGGCTCTCGCGCATCCCCGGGAAGGTTCGCCTCACCGGACCCGAAGGCGCCTACACGATCCCCGACGGGGTCGACGTGCTCGCCTTCGCCTCCGCCTCCGAGGCCCACCAGCCGCCCTCCCGGGCCCGCATCGTCGTGCGCCCGCGCCGCGCCTGGGGCGTGCGCCGCCGCGTCGACCAGATCGGCCCCCGCACCCCTGAAGGCGACGAGGCCCGCTTCTCCTACACCGACACGACCCAGACCGCCGCCTGGCTCGCCTCCTTCGGACCCGACGTGCTCGTGCTGGAGCCGCCCGAACTGGTCAAGGAGACCGTCGCCTGCCTCCAGGCCCTCGCCGACGAGGAGCGCCCGTGACCGCGGCCCACCCGCACCAGGACCGGAGGCACCGCCGTGACCAGTAGACTCGCCCGCCTGCTCAACCTCGTCCCGTACCTCGTCTCGCGGCCCGAGGGCGTCCCCCTCGCCGAACTCGCGGCCGACTTCGGCGTCTCGGTCGAGCAGATCCAGGACGACCTGACCATGCTGTGGATGTGCGGCCTGCCCGGCTACGGCCCCGGCGACCTCATCGACCTCGCCTTCGACGCCGACACCGTCCGCGTCCTCTTCGCCGCCGGCATGGACCGCCCCGTCCGCCTCGCCGCCCACGAGGCCCTCGCCCTCTCGGTCGCCCTGCGCGTCCTCGCCGACACCCCCGGCGTCGGCGACCGGGCCGCGATCGCCTCCGCGCTCGACAAGCTCGCCGCCGCCGCGGGCGAGGCCCCCGCCGACGTCACCGTCCGCGACTCCGTCGCCGACCCCGGCGCCGAGCGCTACGCCGACCTCGTCGCCTCCGGCCACGCCGCCCGCATCACCTACTACTCCGCCAGCCGCGACACCACCTCCGAACGCGTCGTCGACCCCATCGAGGTCGTCGCCGCCGACGGCCACGCCTACCTGCGCGCCTGGTGCCGCACCGCCGGGGAGATCCGCCAGTTCCGCATCGACCGCATCGACGCCTGCGCCGAACTCGACGAACCCTCCGAACCCCTGCGCCTGACCAACCAGCCCGCGCCGACCGCGTTCCTCGAATCCGAACTGCCCCGCATCGAACTGCTCCTCGGCCCCGGCGCCAAGAGCGTCACCGACTCCTACCCGTGCGAAAGCGTCACCGGCGAACCCGACGGGCGCCGCCGCGTCACCATGCGCGTGCGGGACCTCGACTGGGCCCGCCGGTTCGTCCTCGGCCTCGGCGGCGAAGCCGAAGTCCTCGCCCCCGCCGAACTGCGCGAATCGGTCCGACAGAGCGCCCGCGCCGCGCTGGCGCGCTACGCCGCGGCCGCCTGACCCCAGGGCGCTCGCACCGCTACACTGAAGCGATGATCTGGGCGATATCGGTCGTGCTGGCACTCGCCGGGCTGGTGCTCCTGGCCGTGGCGGCCACAAGGCTCCGCGGCGGCATCGCCACCCTCAAATCCGGGCTCGACCGTGTCCAAGAACGCACCGCCGAGCTTCAGGAACTGCAAGAACGCCTGAACGCGACCCTCGCCGAGGCCCAGAAGAGCGCCGCCGCGCTCGAAAAGCGGTGACGCACCCCGCCCCCGCCGCCACATTCTGATAAAGATCGGCGTTCCCGAAGGCTCCAGTGTTGACGGAAGTGTCGAACGTCGGTCATGCTTGTCCGGCTCGACCAAGTCGTAGCCACGCCTACCGCAGGCGACCTCGGGGTGAATCAGTCCCAGGCTCCGTGGCAGCCGCCTTCGGCACGGCATACGATGGTTAACGTCACCGACATATATCCGGAGGGACCGAACAATGGGTGCATTGAAGCCCTGGCACATCATCGTCCTCGTCATTGTCATCTTGCTGGTGTTCGGCTCCCGGAAGCTTCCGGACATGGCCCGCGGTCTGGGTCGCTCCATGCGCATCCTCAAGTCCGAGACCGAGGCCATGAAGGCCGAGTCGAACAAGCCGGACACCGAGACCGACGCGCACGCCGAACCCAAGCACTCCCGCGAACCGCTCGAACCGCCCACGCCGGTCAACGAGACCGTGATCGACGGCGAATCGGTCGACCACAAGAAGACCCACTGACCCGGACTCGGCCGTTACGCACATGGCTGACAAACCTTCGTGGCGCGCCAGGAAGAAACGCAAGACCAAGTTCCAGCGCGCCGCCGACGGCTCCATGACGCTCATGGAGCACTTGCAGGACCTGCGATCGAGGCTGCTCATCGCCGTGGTCGTGATCCTCGTGGGCACCGCGGTCTCGCTCGTGGTCTCCAAACAGGTCATCGTCTTCCTGACCGAGCCCTACTGCGCCTCGGCGCACGCGGTCACCGAGACCAGCGGCGAACAGGTCGGCTGCAACTTCACGTTGCAGTCGCCGATCTCCCACGTCGGCCTCTACCTGAAGATCTCGCTGTACATGGGACTGGTCGCCACCGCGCCGGTCTGGCTCTACCAGCTGTGGGCCTTCATCGCCCCCGGCCTGCACCGCAGTGAGCGGCGCTACGCCTACATGTTCATCGGGATCGCCGCGCCGCTGTTCCTCGGCGGCGCGACCCTCGCGTACTTCGTGGTCAGCCACGGCCTCGAATTCATCATGCTGCTGCAAGAGGGCACCGGGCTGGACATCGCCCTCGACCTCGAGCAGTACATCAACTTCTACATAGCCGTGATGATGGTCTTCGGGATCGGCTTCGAGTTCCCGCTGATCATGCTCATGCTCAACGTGATGGGCATCGTCTCGGCGAAGCGGATGCGCGGCTGGTGGCGAATCGTGGTCCTCGTCAGCTTCACCTTCACCGCGATCTTCACCCCCACGCCCGACCCGTTCGGCATGACCGCGCTGGCGATCTGCATGCTGCTGCTGTACGGGGTGGCGCTCATCGTCGCCACCCTCAACGACAAGCGGCGCGGCGTCCACGAAACCGACGAATGGGACGACGAGGAGGCCAGCGACATCGGCGCCTCCGACGACGTGGCCACGGCCTCCGCGGTCGCCTCCAGCCGTCTCGAGGACGAGGACTACCCGAGCGAGCCCGAGCGGCGCAACCGCCTCGGCCGCCGCGTCGACGGCTTCGACGACGTGACCTGAGTCCGGCGAACACGCAGTCCATGAGGAAGGGCCCCACCGCAAAGGTGGGGCCCTTTCGCTTTGCCTTCGTGTCAGCAGCCGGCGCGCACCAGCCGCAGCACCGCGTCGAGGCCGACCGAGCGGCCCGCCTCGGCGTGGGGGACCAGGTAGCAGCGGGCGCCCACGCGCGCGGCGCCGGCGTCGGCCATCGTGTCGCCGACCATGAGCACCCGGCTCGGCTCGACGTCGAGCGCGTGGCAGGCGGCGTAGAAGATCTTCTCGTCGGGCTTGGTGTAGCCGACCTCGTAGGACAGGACCCACGCGTCGATGAACCGGTCGATGCCCAGGCTCCGCAGGATCGGGCGCGCGTCGAAACCGATGTTCGACACCAGCGCGATCGGATACCCCTGCGCCTTGAGCGAGACGAGCGTGGCGATGGTGTCGGCGAACGCGACCCAGCCCTCGGGCGAGGCCATGCGGTCGTACAGCGCCTCGGCGAGACCCTCGAACACCCCGTGGGCCTGCGCCGCCAGAGCGGTGAACGCCTCGCGGTGGGCGTCCTCGTCGAGGTCGCGGTCGGCCCAGGCGTCGGCGAAGTCGGGGCGCACCCGCGGCTCCATGCCCGAACCGAGCCAGCCCTGCGCGCCGATGGCGTCGGCCAGGGCCGTCACCGCGAGCGGCGCCAGCGGCCTGCCGCAGGCCTCGGCCGCGAGCGAGACCGACCGGGTCAGCGGTTCGAGCTGCGCCAAGGTGCCGTGGAAGTCGAACAGGACCGCGTCGACCCCTCCGCGTCCCGCATCGTCATCTCCTGGTGAGGAATCCCGGTGCACATCCGGACGATACCCGGCCGTGTAGGCGTCGTCACAGCCGGGTGCGGACGCGTGTAACCGGAGTGCTCTCGTCGGTGGGGCGGACTAGTGTTGGGGCCATGGTCAACACCGACGTGCCTGACGCCGACGACCGCTCCCCGGCCCAACGCCACGCCGCCGCAACGGCGCGTCGGCAATGGCCCCAGTTGGCGGCATTCGCAGGGGACTACCCGTTCGAACTGGACGACTTCCAAGTCCAGGCCTGCCGCATCCTCGAAGGCGGACAAGGCGTGCTCGTGTGCGCGCCCACCGGCGCCGGCAAGACCGTCGTGGGGGAGTTCGCCGTGCACCTGGCCCTGGCCGAGGGCGCGAAGTGCTTCTACACCACCCCGATCAAGGCACTGTCGAACCAGAAGTTCAACGACCTCGCCGCCGCCCACGGCGCCGAGAACGTCGGCCTCCTGACCGGCGACACCGTGATCAACGGCGAGGCCCCGATCGTGGTCATGACCACCGAGGTCCTGCGGAACATGATCTACGCGGGCTCCTCCACCCTCGGCGGCCTGCGCTACGTGGTCATGGACGAGGTCCACTACCTCGCCGACCGCTTCCGCGGCGCGGTGTGGGAGGAGATCATCATCGAACTCCCCCAAGAGGTCCACGTCGTCTCCCTCTCCGCGACCGTCTCCAACGCCGAGGAGTTCGGCGACTGGCTCAAGAGCGTCCGCGGCTCCACCGAGGTCGTGGTCTCCGAGACCCGCCCGGTCCCGCTGTGGCAGCACATGATGATCGGCGGGACCCTCCTCGACCTGTTCGAACCCGACGGCGACTACGTCTCCAAGGAACTGCTCAAAAAGGACGCCCGCGCCCGCGAGCGCGGCGAGAGCCGCGCCGGCGGGCGCCGCCGCGGCAGGCCCTACGTCGACCGCGGCAAGGTCGTCTCCCGCCTCGACCAGGCCGCGCTGCTCCCGGCCATCTACTTCATCTTCTCCCGCGCCGGCTGCGATGCGGCCGTCGACGAATGCGTCCGCGCCGGCCTGCGCCTGACCGGCGGCGCCGAACGCGACCAGATCATCGACTACGCCACCGCCGCCGTCGCCCACATCGACGCCGCCGACCTCGACGCGGTCGGCTTCGAGCGGTGGCTCGCCGGCCTGGCCGCCGGCATCGCCGCCCACCATGCCGGACTCCTTCCGGTGTTCAAGGAGGTCGTCGAGAAGCTCTTCGAACGCGGCCTGCTCAAAGCCGTCTTCGCCACCGAGACCCTCGCGCTCGGCATCAACATGCCCGCCCGCTCGGTCGTCCTCGAACGGCTCATCAAATACGACGGCTCTGACCACGTCATGCTCACCCCCGGCCAGTACACCCAGCTCACCGGCCGGGCCGGGCGGCGCGGCATCGACGTCGAGGGCCACGCGGTCACCGTCTGGGCCGAGGACGTGCGCCCCAAGGAGCTCGCCGGCCTCGCCTCCAAGCGCACCTACCCGCTCAACTCGAGCTTCGCGCCCTCCTACAACATGGCCGTGAACCTCATCGGCGCCGCCGGAGTCGAACGCGCCCAAGAGGTCCTGGCCTCCTCCTTCGCCCAGTTCCAATCCGACTCCGAAGCGGTGCACATCGCCGAGCAGGCCCGCTCGCTCGGCCGCCGCGCCGCCGAGTCGGCCAAGGGCGCCGCCTGCGACAAGGGCGACTTCCTCGCCTACTACGACCTCACCCAGCAACTCGCCCACGCCGAGCGCGGCGCCCAGAAGCGCCGCCGCGGGACCCTGCGCGACGAGGCCCGCACCAACCTGGAGAAGCTGCGCGGCGGCGACGTCATCTGGATCTCCCGCGGCAAACGCACCGGCTGGGCCGTGTTCCTGCGCCCCACCGGCGGCTCGCGCCACCACGACTCGCGCTGGTCGGTGCTCACCGCCGACGGCTGGGCCGGCACGCTGGAGACCAACGCCTTCGACGGCGGCGTCGAGGTCGTCGACCGCATCCGCATGCCCAAGCGCTTCGACCGCCGGGACTCCAAAGCGCGAGGCGACCTCGCCTCGAGCCTGCGCGAGGCGACCCGGAACCGCTCCAGGCCCACCCGCCGCGGCGGCGCCGCCGAGACCCCCGAGATCGCGCGCCTGCGCGAGGAGGTCAAGGCCCACCCGTGCCGGCAGTGCCCCGACGCCGGGCAGCACACCGTGCACGCCTCGCGCTGGTCGCGGCTCAAACGCGAGGAGGAGCTGCTGCGCAGCCGATCCGAGCGCCGCGAGCACTCGCTGGCCCGCCAGTTCACCGCCGTGCGGGAGGTCCTCACCGAGTTCGGCTACCTCGAAGGCGAGACCGTCACCAGCGACGGGCGCCTGCTGCGCAACCTCTTCGTCGAGACCGACCTCCTGGTGGCCCAGTGCCTGCGCGACGGGATCTGGGAGGGCCTGGAGGCGCCCGCGCTGGCGGCGATCGCCTCGACGGTGATCTACGAGTCGCGGTTCGAGGAGGACGAGTTCTTCGTGGCGGTGCCGGGGCAGATCACCGAGGCGGTCGCGAAGACCGGGCGGCGCTGGGAGGCGATCCGGCGCGCGGAGAACCAGCGGGGCCTGTCGCTGATCTCGCGCCCGCAGCAGGGTCTGGCGTGGCCGATCTACCGGTGGACGAACGGCGAGGAGCTGTCGAAGGCGCTCGCGGCGGCCGACGGCCCGTGGCCGATGCCCGGCGGCGACTTCGTGCGGTGGGCTCGGCGCACCGCGGACCTGTTGCACCAGATGGGAACCGCTGCGCGATATCTCGACACCGAGTCATCCCATAAGCTCGCCGACGCCGCCTTCAACGCGGTCGACGCCATTCGCCGAGGCGTCGTCGCCGACGTGTAGACGAACAAGGATTCGCGGCCGGCTTCGCCAGCCGCGAATGCGACTGGGCGTGACTTATGTCGCTTTTGGTGCTATCGCCTCGTGGAAGCGTTGGATCGCCGAGGCCACGCCCCATTCGGTCGCGAGGGCCTCGACCGCCTCGGGGTCCTTCGGTGCCGCCGGCAGCGTCGCGTCCACCACCGGGACCTCCACGTCCGCGACCACCGTCGAGACCTTCACCGCCCGGTCGAGGTAGTCGCCCGCCTCGCCGATCGCCCGCTTCTGGCGCTCGGGCAGATCCGACTCCGCATCCGCCGCCGCGGCCCGCAGCCCCGCGACGCCCCCGTACGTGTTCACCAGCGTCACCGCGGTCTTCGCGCCGATGCCCTTGACCCCGGCCAACCCGTCCGAAGGATCGCCGCGCAGCACCGCGAAATCCACATAGTGCTCCGGACCGACGCCGAACTTCGCCACCACCGCCGCACCGTCGAACAATTCCGCTTTAGATATCCCGCGCGCGAGGTATACGACCTTCCGGTCCCGCTCGTCGTCGACGAGCTGGAACAGGTCCCGGTCGCCGGTGACCACCAGCACCGGCTCGGCCGTGCGCGCCGCGAGCGTCGCGATCACGTCGTCGGCCTCGAACCGCGGGTGCGCCGCCGTCGCGACCCCCAGCGCCGGCAGCAGCGCCTCGATGGCCGCCACCTGCGCCTCCAGGCCCTCCGGAGCGTCCTCCGACCCGTCCGGCAGCGCCCGCGCGCTCTTGTACTGCTCCAGCAGGTCCAAGCGCCACTGCGGGCGCCAGTTCCCCTCCAGGCAGCACACCAGCCCGGTGGGGGAGAAGCGCCGCGCCAGCACCGCCAGGCCGTCGAAGAACCCCCGCACCGCCCCCGCCCGCCTGCCGTCCGGGGCCTTGATCGAGGAGGGCAGACCGTAATACGCGCGGTACCACAGCGAAGCGGCATCGATGAGCATCAGCATGGCGACCACTCTCTCACGCAGCGCCGACAAACGGCCCCCAAGCGCCGCACGCGAAGCCCACGAGTCCGCCCCCGCGCGAGGCGACCGGATTTCACCCGTCCCATAGTGCGAAACCTGCCACATTGACGACCAGGTGCCACAACGATGAGAAGGTCCGACCGGAATGATCGGGCCGTCCGCTACGTACGAGGAGCCCTCAGGTGAACACCAACGTCCGCCGCGCCGTCGCCGCACTGGCCCTGATCGGGATCGGGACGGGCGCCGCAGCATGCTCGTCCGGCGACGACGAGGCCACCCTGACCGTCTGCACCAACATCCCCTTCGAACCCTTCGAGTTCCAGCGCGACGGCGAGTACGTCGGCTTCGACATCGACCTCATGCACCAACTGGCCGAGCGCCTCGACCAGACCGTCGAGGTCGTCGAGATCGACTTCGACTCCATCAGCTCGGGCTCGGCCCTGAACGCCGGCACCTGCGACATCGCCGCGGCCGGCCTCAGCATCACCGAGGAGCGCCAGGCGGCCATGGGCATGTCCCAGGCCTACTACCGCGCCGACCAGGCCCTCGTCGTCGCCGCCGACGCCGACGCCGCCTCCCTCGACGACCTCGACGGCCTGCGCGTGGCCGTCCAGTCCGGCAGCACCGGCGAGTCCTTCGCCAAGGACAACGCCGCCGAGTACGGCTACGAGGTCGTCGCCTTCGAGTCCATGGGCGACATCGCCTCCGCGCTCACCGCCGGGACCGTCGACGCCTCCATCGCCGACCTCGCCACCTGGAGCCACATGGTCGAGTCCGCCACCGACCTCCGGCTCGTGCAGACCATCGAGACCGAGGAGCACTACGGCTTCGCCGTCCAGAAGGACGACACCGAGCTGCTCGACGAGGTCAACGCCATGCTCGACGCCGCGTTCGAGGACGGCACCTACGCCGAACTCTACGAAGAGTGGATCGGCGAGCCCTACACCGGCGAACCCGGCCAGTAGTGGACGCCCCGACCGCCGCCCCGGCGCGGCCCAGGATGACGCCGCGCCGGCGGCGCGGGCTCTCGCGCGCCCTCCAGTACGCCGTCCTCGCCGCCGTCGCGACCGCCCTCGCGGTGGTCGCCGACTGGGGCCGGATCGCCGACTCCTTCTTCCGGTTCGACATCGCCGCCGCGATGTTCCCCGACGTGTGGACCGCCTTCGCGAACACCATCGTCTACACCCTCCTCGCGTTCGCCTTCGGCATGGTCGTCGGCGTCCTCATCGCACTGATGCGTGTCTCCGAGTTCGGCCCCTACCGCTGGTTCGCCACCGCCTACGTCGAGATCTTCCGCGGCCTGCCCGCCCTGCTCGTGCTCTTCCTCGTCGGCTTCGGCGTCCCCCAGGCCTTCCCCGGCATCCAGTACCCCGGCGGCGTCTACGGCCAGGTCGCCCTCGGCCTGGGCCTGACCTCCTCGGCCTACATCGCCGAAAGCGTCCGCGCCGGCATCCAAGCCGTCCCCAAAGGACAGATCGAGGCGGCCCGGTCCCTCGGCATGAGCCCCACCCGCACCATGATCACCGTCGTCCTGCCCCAGGCGCTGCGCATCGTCATCCCCCCGCTCACGAACGAACTGGTCATGCTCACCAAGGACTCCAGCCTCGTGTTCGTCCTCGGCGTCACCACCGCCACCATGGAACTGTCCAAGTTCGCCCGCAACGAGCTCACCTCCACCGCCAACGCCACCCCGCTCCTGCTCGGCGGCCTGCTCTACCTGCTGCTGACCGTGCCGCTCTCGGCGCTGGCCCGCCGCCTCGAACACCGAGGAGAAGCCCGATGACCGAACCCCCGACGACCGAACCGACGCCGCCCGCCGAGGCACCGCCGCTGGTGCGCATCAGGGACCTGCACAAGCGCTTCGGCGACAACGAGGTCCTGCGCGGCATCGACCTCGACATCACCGAAGGCGAGGTCGTGTGCCTCATCGGCCCCTCCGGCTCGGGCAAGTCCACCCTCCTGCGCTGCGTCAACCTCTTGGAGACCCCCACCGAAGGGACCATCACCGCCGCCGGGCACGACATGACCGGCCCCGACGCCGACCTCGACGCCGCCCGCCGCGACATCGGCATGGTCTTCCAGCAGTTCAACCTCTTCAGCCACCTGTCCATCCTCGACAACGTCGCCATCGCCCCGCGCCGCGTCTGCAAGACCCCCAGGGCCGAAGCCGAAGCCGAGGCCCGCAGACGCCTGGCCGAAGTCGGCATCGAAGGCAAGGAACGCGCCCGGCCCGCCCAGCTCTCCGGCGGCCAGCAGCAGCGCGTCGCCATCGCCCGGGCGCTGGCGATGAAACCCCGCCTCATGCTCTTCGACGAACCCACCAGCGCCCTCGACCCCGAACTCGTCGGCGAGGTCCTCGCCGTCATGAAAGGCCTTGCCGCCGAGGGCATGACGATGCTCGTGGTCACCCACGAGATGGGTTTCGCCCGCGAAGTCGCCGACCGGGTCCTCTTCCTCGACGGCGGCGTCATCGTCGAGTCCGGGCCGCCCGCCGAAGTCCTCGCCAACCCCCGGACCGAACGGGCCCGCGAATTCCTCCACCGCGTCCTCCACCCCGCCGACTGACATCATTGGGGGCATGAGCCACCACCAAGAGTCTCCGGGCCCGCGCACACTGTGGCGCGGCGGGCACGTCCTGAGCCCCTCCAGCCCGGCCGCCACCGCCCTGCTCACCGAGGGCGACCGCATCGCCTGGGTCGGCCGCGACGCCGACGCCCCCGCCGCCGACCGGACCGTCGACCTCGGCGGACGCCTCACCACCCCCGCGTTCGTCGACTCCCACCTCCACCTCACCGGCACCGGCACCGCCCTCACCGAACTCGACCTCGCCGGGACGGTCTCCGCGACCGACCTCCTCGACCGCGTCGCCGCCTACGCCGCGACCCTCCCCGACGACGCGGTCGTCCTCGCCGGCGGCTGGGACGAGACCACCTGGCACGACCCGACCCTCCCGACGTTCGACGAGGTCGACCGCGCCGCCGGCGGGCGCCTCGCCTACCTCTCGCGCGCCTGCGGACACGCCGGCATTCCCGGCACCCGGCTCGAACGCGACCACCCCGAGGTCGGCCTCCTCGAACACGGGCTCCACAAGCCCCCCTACCGGCGCATGGCCCACCGCGGCGCCCGCGCCGCTGTCGCCCGCTCCATCCCCGTCCACCTGCGCCTCGACCGGGCCCGCGCCGCCCTCGCCCGCGCCGCCGCACTCGGGATCACCGCCCTGGTCGAGCACTCGATCCCCAACCGGTTCGACGACCGCATCGAACCCGAGTTCCAAGGCCTGATCGCCCTCGGCGACGAACCGGGCAACCCCGCCGTCTTCGGCTGGTGGGGCGAGCTGACCGCCGCCGAGAAGGCCCGCGACCTCGGCGCCCACGGCTGCGGCGGCGACCTCTCCGTCGACGGCTCCCTCGGCTCCCGGACCGCCTACCTGCGCACCCCCTACAAAGGCACCGACGGCACCGGCTCCCAGTACCTCACCGCCGACCAGATCGCCGCCCACCTCCTCGACTGCCACGACCACGGCCTGCCCGCGGCCTTCCACGCCATCGGCGACGGCGCCATCGAAGCCGTCCTCGACGGCCTCGACCTCGTCGAACCCCGCCTGGGCCTCGACGCGATCCGCCACGCCCGCCACCGCATCGAGCACGCCGAACTGCTCGACGCCGCCCTCATCGCCCGCATGGTCCACCACGGCGTCCACGCCTCCGTCCAACCCGCCTTCGACGCCGCCTGGGGCGGGCGCGACCGCATGTACGCCGACCGCCTCGGCCGCGAACGCGCCCTCGCGGCCAACCCCTTCTCGAAACTCGCCGGCGTCGGCGTCCCGCTCGCCTTCGGCTCCGACGCCCCGGTCACCCCGATCGACCCCTGGGGCGGCGTCAGAGCCGCCGTGGCGCACCGCAACCCCTTCTCCAGCCTCTCGACGGCCGCCGCCTTCTCGGCGGCCACCAGAGGCGGCTGGAGGGCCCTGGGCATCGACGACGCCGGCGCGCTCGCCCCCGGCCACCGCGCCGACTTCACCGTGTGGGACCTCACCGCCCCCGGGCTCCCCGACCTGAGTGATCCCCGCACACCCGATCCGAAGGCCGCCATGACCATCGCCCGCGGACACCGCATCTACGAAGCCCCCTGACCAGGCACGCCGCCCGAGCCCGCGCCCGAAGCGGCCCTGACGCGAGAAAAATTGCTGGGCCAAAATTCCGACCCGGTCGACACCCCCGCCGCTGATTGGCTTACGGTGGTCTGGTCCTCGGCGGACGACCGGAAACGGAAGACCGCCGAACGTCGGGGGCGACTCGACTTGCTTTGCTCCCACGCAGACTGGACAAGGTGGCGGCGCGGCCGCACCGCTACCGGCGGCCAGGTCCAGATCGCGGGGGTCGGCGGAGGAAGGCGAGCCGGTCGCCGGTGGTGGACCCGCGGCGGACGCCAGTGATCCCTAGACAACAACTCGTAGTCGCTCAGCCAGACGGGTGCGAGTTGGTCCGAAGATCACCAGCGGACGCGGCAGGGGACACCGGCCGTACAGGGACTGGGAGAAACCCGTGCGAGGGGCGTAGCCGGACACAGCTACGCCCCTTTGCCGTACCCCGCAGTACGCTAGAGCCCCACCCGCGACGGCGAGCCGCACTCGCCCCGGGAGGCACCTCGGCGGGATCGCACCCCGAGCGTGCACCGCGTACCAGCGAGGAGCACCCTTCTTGAGCACCGTGACCGACGACGGCGCAATGACCGACGGCACCGCACCGATCGACGACGCGATCGACGACACGGCGACCGAGACCCCGCCCGCCCGCCGCGGCCTCCTCGTCCCCGGCCCCCTCGGCCGCCGACTCAGCCTGCCCGCCGCGCTCCTCCTCGCCGCCGCCTCCGGCCTCCTCGCCGTCCTCGCCTTCCCGCCCTACGGCATCTGGCCCCTCGCCGCCGTCTCCGTCGCCGGACTCGGCGCCGCCGTCCACCGCCGCCGCCCCCGCGGCGGCCTGGGCATCGGCTTCGTCTACGGCGCCGCGTTCTTCCTGCCGCTCCTCGCCTGGTCCTCCACCCAGGTCGGCCAATGGCCCTGGCTGTTCCTGTGCGCCCTCGAAGCCCTCGCCACCGGCCTCCTCGGCGCCGCCCTCGCCGCCTCCTCCCGCCTCATCGACGCCCACCGCTGGACCTGGGCCCCCCTCACCGCCCTCGCCTGGGTCGCCCAAGAAGCCCTGCGCTCACGCCAGCCCTTCGGCGGCTTCCCCTGGGGCCGCCTCGCCTTCAGCCAGGCCGACGCCCCCACCGCCGCCGCCGCCTGGCTCGGCGGCGCCCCCCTCGTCAGCTTCCTCGTCGCCCTCACCGGCGGCCTCCTCCTCGCCGCCGCAGCGCACCTTCGCGGCCCGCGGACGCCGCCGACGGGCACCCCCGCCACCCCCAAGACCGCGAGCCTGCGCAAGGCCGCCGCCCTCACCGCCGCGGCCGCTCTCTGCGCCCTCGCCCCGCTCGCCGTCCCCCTCGGCGCCACCGCGCCCGCCGGCGCCACCGTCAACGTCGCCGTCGTCCAAGGCAACGTCCCCCGCCTCGGCCTCGACTTCAACGAGCAGCGCCGCGCCGTCCTCGACAACCACGTCCAGGCCACCCTCGACCTCGCCGACGCCGTCGCCGCCGGCCAAGCCGAACGACCCGACCTCGTCGTCTGGCCCGAGAACGCCTCCGACATCGACCCCATCCAGAACCAGGACGCCTACGACCGCATCACCCTCGCCGCCGACGCCATCGGCGCCCCCATCGTCCTCGGCGGCATCGTCCGAGGCGACGACGGCACCGTCGCCAACATGAGCATCGTCTGGGAACCGCACACCGGACCGGTCCACATGTACTCCAAGCGCCACCCCGTGCCCTTCGCCGAATACGTCCCCTACAAGGACTTCTTCCGCACCGTCGCCGGATGGATCGACCCGCGCATGGCCGAGGGCATCGACAACGTCGCCGGATTCGAATTCGGCACCGGCCCCGGCGTCGTCCCCGTCGGCGACATCGAGATCACCGGCCTCATCTGCTTCGAGATCGCCTTCGACGCCGAGACCGCCGCCTCCGTCCGCGACGGCGCCCAGCTCATGGCCGTCCAGACCAACAACGCCACCTTCGACGTCAACGAAGCCGAGCAGCAGCTCGCCATGGTCAGGATCCGCTCCATCGAGCACGGCCGCGACGGCCTCATGGCCTCCACCGTCGGCGTCTCCGCCTTCACCGACCACACCGGAGCGGTCTCCCAGGCCACCGAGTTCAACACCGCCGCCGTCATCCAGACCGACCTGACACTCTCGGACCGCTCGACTCCCGCGACCGCAGTGGGTATCCTGCCTGAAGCGGTCCTCACCGGCGCGGCACTGGTGGCCCTGGCCTGCGCGATCAGTCTGAATATCCGGCACCGCCGCAGCCAGACCTAGAAAGCCGAACCCATGAGCCCAACCCCGGACCGGCCCGCAACCGGCAGCGAAACGAGTCCGGCCATAGTGGCCATACCCACCTACAACGAACGCGACAACATCGAGGACACCGTCGCCGCCGCCCTGCGCGGCTGCGAGCACATCGACCTCCTCATCGTCGACGACACCTCGCCCGACGGCACCGGCGACCTCGCCGACGCCCTCGCCGAAGCCCACGACCGCGTCCACGTCCTCCACCGACCCGAGAAGCAAGGCCTCGGCGCCGCCTACCTCGCCGCCTTCGCCTGGGCCGCCGAACGCGGCTACCGCACCGTCGTCGAAATGGACGCCGACGGCTCCCACGACCCCGCCGACCTGCCCCGCCTCATCGAAGCCCTCGAAGACGGCGCCGACCTCGCCATCGGCTCCCGATACATCCCCGGCGGCTCGGTCCGCAACTGGCCACTCCACCGCCTCGCCCTCTCCCGAGGCGCCGGCACCTACACCCGCGCCCTCCTCGGCCTCGGCGTCCAGGACGTCACCGCCGGCTACCGCGCCTACCGCCTCGACGCGCTCCAGAAACTCCAGCTCGACACCGTCAACTCCGTCGGCTACTGTTTCCAGATCGACCTCACCTGGCGCGCGGTCAAAGCCGGACTCGACATCCGCGAAGTCCCCATCGTCTTCACCGAGCGCCGCGCCGGCGCCTCCAAGATGAACGGCGCCATCACCGTCGAGGCACTGCGGAACGTGACCAGATGGGGCGTATCCCACCGCCTGCGCCAACTGCGCCGGGCCTTCAAGCGTGGCAGAATCGAACGGTGACCTACCAGCAACCGCCCACGGCCCCCAAACGGGCGCCGTTCGCCCTCCGGCTCGCGCTGGCGGTGTGGGTCGTCAGTGAGGCCGCCGCCTTCTTCGGGCTCGTCTACCTCATCGGCCTGTTCTACACGGTCCTCGTGTTCGTCGGCACGACCGTCCTGGGCGTCCTGCTCGTGCGGTACGTGGGCGCCAAGTCCTTCCGGGCCGCGCGCGACTACCTCAACTCCGGCGGCGACCCCTCGCGGGAGCTGCCGAACGGCTACGCCCTCGCCGGGGCCGCCTGCCTCATCGCCCCGGGGTTCGTGACCGACCTCGTCGGCCTGTTGCTGCTGTTCCCGCCCACCCGGTTCGTCTTCCGGGGCCTGGGCCGGTGGCTCGCCGCGCGGGTGCCCCCGGTCCGCTTCGGCGGCTCGGGCGTCATCGACGGCGAGGTCATCGACGAGCGCGACGCGGACGCGCCCGGGCGCGACGGCTCCGGGAACGGCGACGGACCCCGGTCGATCGACCAGGGTCCGTGAGTTCGTGCCGCTAGCGGCGTCGGTGCGCCGTCAGCGTTCGCCGCGGCGGGCGCGCATCTCCTGAAGGCGCTCGTCGAGGATCTCCTCGAGCTCCTCCATCGAGCGGCGCTCCAGCAGCATGTCCCAGTGGGTGCGCGGCGGCTTGACCTTCTTGGTCTCGGGCTCCTCGCCGTCCACCAGCTTGGCCGTCGTGCCGTCGAGACGGCACTCCCAGGTCAGCGGGATCTCCGCTTCGACCGCGAAGGGCACCTCGAAACGGTGCCCCTGCGGGCACACGTAATCACGGGTCTGGCGGGGGGCCAGCTCCGTGTTGCGGTCCGATTCATAGCTGACGGCGCCGAGACGCGAACCCCTCAGCATTCTGTCGCTCATGTTCCCCTGCACTTCCTTTGAGCACTTGCCCTGAACCACGCCGCCGACCGGGTCAGCCCTGAGGCCGGCCGCGTGCATCCCCAGCCGATCACGCCGATTTCCTGGGTTTCGCTTCGTACAACGCCGGGGCGGGACCGGAACCTTCCCGGCACGTCCGAACCGACGCGGACCCCCAAGTGTGGCCCGGCGCGGTCGCCGCGGCCCACGGACGTCCCCTTGAAGTGTGACACAACACCGGACCCGATCCGCTCCGGCGAGCACGTGAGATGCCGCTCGGACTCACAGCCGGCGCGCGGGGGTGTTCCCCGCGGCCGCGATCGCCGCCCGGACCGGCACCATGGCGAGCACGGCGAACCCGGCGGCGAAGAAGGCCATCAGGCCCAGCACGCCCAGGCGCATCGACCCGGTGAACTGCACGACCAGGGCGAACATGAGCGGTCCCATCCAGGAGGTGCCGCGGTCGGCGATCTGGTAGATCCCGAAGTACGCCGCCTCCTTGCCCTCGGGGATCATCTGGCTGAACAGCGACCGCGAGAGCGCCTGCGTGCCGCCCAGGACCAGGCCCAGCGCCGCCCCGAGGCCCAGGAACGCCGCGAAGTTCTCCTTCGGCATCCAATAGGCGGCCAGGACGACGCCGCCCCAGCCGGCGACCCCGGCCAGGATCGTCTTGTAGGCGCCGATGCGCGCGGCCAGGGCCCGCATGGCGTAGACCCCGGCGACGTTCACGAACTGGACCAGCAGGATCGCCAGCACCAGCTGGCTCGAGGCGAGCCCCAGCTCCTGGTCGGCGTAGGTGCCGACCATCGCCAGGACCGTGGAGATCCCGTCGGAGTAGAGCAGGAACGCCGCCAGGAACAGCAGGGTCTTGGGGTAGCGGCGCAGCTCGGCGAAGGTCGAGGCGAGCTGGCGCAGCAGCGGCACTGACACGTCGGCCTCGGGCTCGCGGTCGGGCAGGCGCGCGAGGACGAACAGGGTCCAGCCCGCCCACCACAGCCCTGTGGCCGCGATGCCCCACTGCACGGCCGTCAACTCGCCGATGCCCAGCGGCCCGGCGAGGCTGATCGAGGCGAGGTTCAGCGCCAGGAACACCGCCCCGGCCAGGTACGCCAGGGCCCAGCCGGTCGAGGACATGCCGTCGCGCTCGTCGGGTGCGGCCAGTTGCGGCAGGAACGAGTCGTAGACCACGATGGAGCATCCGAAGCAGACGTTCGCGCCGAGCACCAGGAGCGCGGCGGTGAGGTACGGTCCCGATGCGGCGCTGAGGAACACGAGGGCGAACACGAGCGCCGCGCCGGTGTAGGCGAAACCGCCGAGGATCCACCGCTTGCGGGCCGAGCGGTCGGCCCAGGCGCCCACGACCGGCATGAGCGCCACGTTGAGCAGGACCGACGCCGAGGTCGTGTAGCCCCACAGGGAGCCGATCGGGACCGTGGCGCCGAAGACCTCCACGCGGACGTCCGAGCAGTTCTCGGCGCACCCGGCGGCGGTCGAGGCGAGCTGAGTGAGGAAGACGGTGCCCAGCACCGTCATGACGGTGGTCACGAACGGCTGGCTGGCCCAGTCGTAGGCGTACCAGCCGAGGCGTTCGCGCCGCGTCGAGCGCGGCGGGGCGTCCAGGGTCACGGACATGGGGGCACTCGCTTTCGGGACACGCTGCGGGGCAGGGGAGGAGGGGCGCTGCGGTCAGCCTGGCAGTGCGGGGCGAACGTTGCGTGAGCGACGGGTGAACACCGATCGGGTCGCACGCTGCCGGGGCGAGCCCAGTAAGGTGTGGAACGGACTCGGCACTTTTACGACTCGCAAGCTTCGCCGAGAGGGAGTACTCACATGCACGTGCTTGGAATCGACTTCGGAACCTCGAACACCGTCGCCGTGCTGCGTTCGGCCGACGGACGCGTACGGCCGCTGCTGTTCGACGGTGCTCCGATCCTGCCCTCGGCGGTCTACTACAACTCCGACGGGCGGATGCTCGTCGGCCGCGACGCCGAGCGCAACGCCCGCATGGACCCCGCCCGGTTCGAGCCGAACCCCAAGCGCCGCATCGACGACGGGTCGCTGTTCCTGGGCACCTCCGAGATCCCCGTCCCGCAGGTGTTCGCGTACGTGCTCCAGCAGGTGGCCCTGGAGGCGCAGCGCCAGGCGGGCCAGATGCCGAGCCAGGTGCGGTTGACGCACCCGGCGCGCTGGGGCGAGCGGCGCCGCTCGATCCTGGTCGATTCCGCCCGCCTCGCCGGGCTCCCGGCCCCGCAGCTCATCCCCGAGCCGGTGGCCGCGGCCTCCTACTTCACCTCCGTCCTCGGCACCGCCGTGCCGCCGGGGCGCTCCCTCGCGATCTACGACCTCGGCGGCGGCACCTTCGACGCCACGGTCGTGCGCCGCACGCAGACCGGGTTCGAGGTGCTCGCCGAGGAGGGCATAGGCGACATCGGCGGCCTCGACTTCGACCACGGCATCGTCGAGCACCTCGGCAAGACCTACGGGGCCTCCCACCCCGAGGACTGGCGCCGCCTGCTCAACCCCACCGACGACCGCGACCGCCGCTACCGGCGGATGCTCTACGAGGACGTGCGCGGCGCCAAGGAGACGCTCTCGCGGACCGCGAGCGCCGACATCCACCTGCCGGCCCTGGAGGTCGACGCCCACCTGACCCGCGCCGAGTTCGAGGAGATCGCACGACCGCCCTTGGAGCGCACGGTCGACTGCCTTCAGCGGGCGATCGGTTCGGCGCGCATGAACCCGGCCGACCTGGTGGGGATCTTCCTCGTCGGCGGCTCTTCGCGCATCCCGGCGATCTCGCAGCTCATCCACTCCAAGCTCGGGGTGCCGCCGCAGACGTTCGAGCAGCCCGAGACCGTCGTGGTCGAGGGCGCGGTGCGGGCCGCTTCGGGCCCGGCGCCCGCGGACGCGCCGCAGACGCGCCCGACCTCGGGCGGGCCCGTCTCGCCTTCGGGGGCGATGTCGGGGCCGCGCCCGCCGGTGTCGGCGCCGGCCGCTCCGCAGATGCTGCCGCCGCAGACGAACTACCAGGCCGCTCCGGCCCCGCAGCCGTCCTACCAGGCGAGCCCGGTCGCGAAGCGGCCGCTGCACCAGGAGCCGGCGGTGCTGGTGACCGGCGCGGCCGTGATCATCCTGTGCGTCGTCTTCGTCGTGCTGCTGGTGACGATCCTCAACAGCTGAGGTTCAGCCCCCGCTGCGCTGCTGGACGGTGAACCCGGCGCGGCGGTTGAGCTCGGCGGTCTCGCGGTCGAGCCAGTCGATCTCGGTGAGATTGGTCGACCGGTGGATCTGCATGAGGCCCTTGCGGAACGGTGATTCGAGCCGTTCGGGCGGGATCGGTGCGCCGTGCTCGTCGAAGAACAGCTGCGCCGGCTTGTCGAGGAACTCGCGCCTCCTGGCGAGCACGAGCGCCTGCTCGCGCGGGTTCTCCAGGTGGTGGAGGAACGCCAGGAGCACGTACCACTTGTTGTCGTCGGTGATGAAGCCCGGTTCGGGGTCCCTGAGCCACCGCCGCAACTGGTCGGTGCCGGTCTGGGTGATCTCGAGCATGTGCCGCGGGGCGGCGACCGAGCCGGGCGCGGTGCGCCGCGTGAGGCATTGGGCGTCTTCGAGTTTCCTGATCGTCGGGTAGAGGGTGCCGTCGGCGACGGGCCGGACGTGGCCGGCGAGGCTCGCGACCCGGTTCTTGAGGTCGTAGCCGTGCAGCGGGAAGTCCCGCAGGAATCCGAGTATGGCCATCTTCAACATGCGTCCATTATGGCAGCATATTCAAGATATATCGCCCCCGAGGTAAAGAACCTCCTTGTCAGTCAACAAATCCGGCCCCCTCAAAGCACGAGCACGGGCTCCGCCCGCGCACTCACCTAAAGAGAAAGCCCTGGTGAATGAACACGAGAAGTGTGTCCTCACCAGGGCTTTCGGTCCGAATCGGAGTCTCGGTCGAGCCGAACTCAGTCGTCGTTCTCGGCGTACCCGCGGACGACGTCGCGGATGGCGTCGGCGTGCAGGTAGATGTCGTCGAGCGAGCCGAGGAGGTGTCGGGTCTCGGTCTTCGTCGAGTCGAAGGTCCCAAGGTACTTCTTGGACTTGCCGTTGAAGTGCAGCCGTGCGATCGGCTTGCGGTTGTTGTCGTCGAGGAGGATCGCGAAGTAGCTCTTGGCGTCCCGCTGGACGATCCGGTGCGGTTTGATCTCACTGCACGCGATGGCCTTGACGATCTGGTAGCCGCCGATCTCCTCCAAGGTGGTCTCGACCTCGGACCTGCGGTCGGTGTCGGGTTCGGGCTCCGATTGTTCGACCGCGGACTCCACGGGATCCGATTCGGCGGGTGCGGGGAAACTCGAGCCCAATGCGGATTGGAGCCGGCTGTTGACCTGGTCGTTGAGGAACTGCGCCGCGGCCTTGGCGACCAATGGCGTGAACTGATCGCGCACGCGTTGGGTGAAGGAGCCCTCGTAGACGCGCATGGTGAGGAATTTGGTCCATTCGGGTTCGGGTTCTTTGAACAGCGCCGTGAGCGCGCGTTTGATCTGCCCGATGTACTTCAGCTCTTCGGCCGCGCTGATGATCGAGTCGAGGTCGAAGGACTCCTTGGTCAGTTTGCGCAATTCCGGCAGGAGCGTCTCGTCGAGATCGTCGAAGTCGAGCACCAGGAACGGCTTCGCGTCCATGCGGTTCGGGGCGTCGAGGTCGGTGAAGAACTGATAGGCGACGCCGTTGGTCAGGACGGCGATGCGGGCGTTGGTGACCGCGAAGTACCGGTAGAGCTGGGAAGCGTGCTCGACGGAGAGGGCGTCCTGCGGGCGCTTGCATTCGATGAGGATCTGGACCTCGCCGCCGTGCATGATCGCGTAGTCGATCTTCTCGCCCTTCTTCAGCCCCACGTCGGCGGTGAACTCGGGGACGACCTCGCGCGGGTCGAAGACGTCGTATCCGAGCACCGTGGAAATGAAGGGCATGATGAAGGCGTTCTTGGCGGCCTCTTCGGTCTGGATGAGATCGCGTTGATTTCGGACTTTTGTAATGAGGGCTGCGACCTGCTGATTGAAGTCCATGTCCCGCTCCTTTGCAAAGTCATGGTGAGGGGAGGGCGTGATCGAGACGCCTTGTGTGGCGAGCGTATCGACCGGAATGCGGGCAGGCAATACCGCGGGGGTCCTCCGAACAGGTGACAGCGCGATCGCGCCATTCTTCGAATGGGGTGAATGGATATGCAATGCGCCGTTCTGAAATGCTTTCGCGCGATTGCGGGATTTCAGATGAGGTTGAAGTACCAGAGGGCCAGGTAGGCGAGGCCTCCTAGGAAGGCTATGAGGATGAGCAGGACCAGCCAGCCCGCGGCGGCTTCGACGATGCTCGGGCGGCCGGTGTCCCCTGTGGCTGCGGCGACCGACTCCCAGGCGGTGTCGTCGAGGATGCGCATCGGGGCGATCGCCTTCGCCGGCGGGTACCACGCCCGCGACTGGGCCGCCGCCGCGGTGCGGTTCACCGGCTGGAGCCGCCCCCTGCGGTTGTAGGCGAACACGGCCACTTCGGACTCGTCCGCGAGCGCGGCGACCTCGGGCGCGACGGGCATCGAGGTGTACAGGCGCCTTCTGCGGTCGGGGGAGCCGGTCCCGACGATCATCGGCACGTCCGCGGCCGTGACCTCCAGTCCGGGCGCCTTGACGGCCGCGACGGTCCTGGACGACTCCACGGTCGCCTCCCACTGCGGGCTCGGCAGCGCCTGGCCCTCGACCTTGTCGAGGTGCTTGAGGTGCGCCTGGAGGAGGCTGAGGAGCGCGTAGGCCTGCGGGGGCACGTCCGAGGGCAAGTTCATGAACTGAAGTGTCACATACGGTCGCCTGTCGCGCCCGTCTCCATGGGTCAGAAGGGTTCGATCTCGGCGCCGAGGAGTTGGAGGCGTTCGGCGAGCTGCTCGTAGCCGCGGTGGATGACGTTGATGTGGCGCAGTTCCGAGGTGCCGGGGGCGCGGAGCATGGCGAGCAGGAGCACCACGGCCGGGCGCAGCGCGGGCGGGCAGACCACTTCGGCGCCGCTCCATTTGACCGGTCCCTCCACGCCGATGCGGTGGGGGTCGAGCAGGCGGACGCGGGCACCGAGCCGGTTGAGTTCGGTGAGGTAGATCGCGCGGTTCTCGTAGACCCAGTCGTGGATCATGGTCGTCCCCTCGGCGCAGGAGGCGATGAGGGCGAAGAACGGCAGGTTGTCGATGTTGAGGCCGGGGAAGGGCATCGGGTGGATCTTGTCGAGGGGCGCGCGCAGCGGCGAGGGGTGGACGGTGAGGTCCAGCAGGCGGGTGCGGCCGTTGGCGGCGAGGTATTCGTCGCTGCGGCAGTAGACCAGGCCCATCTCCTCGGTGAGGGCCAGTTCGATCTCGACGAACTCGATGGGGACGCGGCGGACGGTGATCTCGGATTCGGTGACGATGGCGGCCGAGACGAGGCTCCAGGCCTCGATGGGGTCCTCGGAGGGGGCGTAGTCGACGGGCACGTCGATGTCCTCGCGGCCGTGGACGGTGAGGGTGGTGGTGCCGACGCCGTCGATGCGGACGCCGAGGCGTTCGAGGAAGAAGCACAGGTCCTGGACCATGTAGTTGCAGGAGGCGTTGCGGATGACGGTGGGGGCGGGGTAGCGGGCGGCGGCCATGACGGCGTTCTCGGTGACGGTGTCGCCGCGTTCGGTCAGGACGATGGTGCCGGGCGGGTCGACCTGGTCTTTGACGGTGGCGCGGTAGGCGCTGCGGGAGGATTCGACGGAGAGTCCGAAGCGGCGCAGGGCGACCATGTGGGGTTCGACGGTGCGGTCGCCGAGTTCGCAGCCGCCGGCGAAGGGCAGTTCGAATTCGGCGTAGTCGTGCAGGAGCGGGCCGAGGAACATGATGATCGAGCGGGTGCGGCGGGCGGCGTCGGCGTCGATGCGGGTGAGGTCGAGGCGTTCGGGCGGGGTCAGGCGCAGGTCGCCGTCGTCGCCGATCCATTCGTAGTCGACGCCCATGGAGCCGAGGACGCGCAGGATCCGGTTGACCTCTTCGATGCGGGCGACGCGGCGCAGTGTGGTGGTGCCGCGGTTGAGCAGGCTCGCGCACAGGAGTGCGACGCCGGCGTTCTTGGAGGTCTTGACGTCGATCGACCCCGAGAGCACGGTGCCGCCGCGCACCCGCAGGTGCCTGGGTTCCGAGGCCGGGACGCCGGTCTCGCCGCCGTAATCGAACATGCGGTCAGCGTAACGGAGTTCATTGTCCTGTTGGGGCAATCGCGTTCAACGGTCCGCGCAGCTCAGCGGTCGGGCTCAGGGCAGGGTCTCGGCGATGGGGCCGATGCCTTCGGCGGCGTGGACCTGCTCGTCGAGCAGCGCCATGACGGCCGCGACGGCGGGCCGGCGGGCCCCGCCGCGGAGGGTGACGGCCTGGAAGTGGCGGAACGGGGTGAAGGGGCCGCTGACGGGCACGCGGACGAGGTCGAGGTGGTGGGGCAGGTCGACCAGGCGGGGGATGAGCGCTACGCCCATCCGGTGGGCGACCATGACGGCGATGACGAGCCATTCGCGGGCCTCGCCGGTGACGGTGGGCCGGAAGCCGGCGTTGGAGCAGGCGGTGAGGACGTGGCGGCGGTGCATCGATCCGGGGACGCCGAGGACCCACGGTTCGCGTTCGAGGTCGCGCAGGTCGACCTGTTCGGCGTCGGCGAAGCGGTGGCCGCCGGGCACGACGAGGTCGAACGGGTCGTTGAAGACCGTCTGGGCGTCGAAGCGGATGTCCTCGGGCGGCGGGTTGTCGGGGGTGGCCTCGACGAGGGCGAGGTCGGCGTCGCCGGCGAACAGCAGGTCGAAGCTCTCGGTGGCCTCGGCCTCGCGCAGGCGCAGTTCGAGCGCGGGGTGGCGTTCGCGGGCGGCCTCGACGAGGGGGGCGAGGAGGGTGGCGATGGCGGTGGGGAAGCCGCACAGGCGCAGCATGCCGGAGGGTTCGCCTTCGGTGGCCTGGATCTCGGCCTCGGCGAGGCGCCACATGGCCTCGATGGCGTCGATGTGGGCGATGAGGACCTGCGCGGCCGAGGAGAGCCGCACGCCGCGCCCGACCGGTTCGAGGAGGGGGACGCCGAGGTCCTTGGCGAGCAGACGGATCTGCTGGGAGGCCGCGGAGGTGGACATGTGCAGGGCTTTCGCGGCGCCGGAGACGGTGCCGTGGTGGGCGATCGCCCGCAGGACGTGCAGGCGTCTGAGGTCGATCAACCGTGTGTCCCCAATCGCTTTAGTGATTGCTTCACGATGAGTTTCGCAAACTAGCGTCACCGGGGTGTTGTAGCCCGCGCGAATGGGACCTTAACCTCGATCGTGAGCGTGAAGAAGTGCTCGAGTTTCGCCTGGAGCGAAATCGGCGGGCGCTCGTCCCTATGGTTCCCGATGCCCTCGTGAGGAGGACGCGTTATGCGATGCTGCCCGTACTGCGGTTGGCCCGACGATGATCCTGTGACGACCGTGTCCGCACACCGGAGCGCGTCGGGTGCGACGGTGTGGACCCGGTGCATCTGCGGCTCGCTCCAGACGCGGGTGCGCCGCGGGGCGGTCCTGGAGGTCTGCGCGCGGAGCAGACCGGCCGGCCATCCGGCCACCACCGTGTAACCCGCACTCCCCTCCTCCCTTTTCCGACCGCGCGCAGCGGCGCGCGGCCGTTTCCTGCCTGCCTTCTTGACCTTCCGAGGATTCACCATGCACGACTTCGACGTCCGCATCATGCTCCAGCTGTGCGGGGCGGTCCTGTACATCACCAACTACCTGCTCATCCAGACCCACCGCATCCACGCGACGAAGCCGGCGTCGCTGGGTCTGGTCATCTCGGCGTGCGCGATCCTGCTGTCGGCGGCGATCATCGGCCACGACTGGGGCCTGATCCTCCTGGAGGGCACCTGGCTGATCATGGTGTCGGTGACGATGGCCATCCGCCAGCGCGCCGCGTCCCGTCGCGCGGTCTTGGAGCGGGAGGCGCTGGTCTCGGCGGTCGCCTCGACCCGTACCGCGGCCCCTGCTCCGGTCGCCGCGGTGCGTGAGCCGGTCGTTCGTGAGCGTGAGTTGGCGGGTGCGGCGGCGTAGGCGTCGGTGGGTCGCGGGGGCGGCCGAGTGGGCCGGTTAGGCTCGGGGCGTGGCTATCCGAGTGCTCATCGCAGACGACCAGGAGATGGTGCGGGCCGGTTTCCGGGCGATCATCGACGCGCAGGCGGACATGGAGGTGGTGGCGGACGCTCCTGACGGGGTGGTGGCGGTGGCGCAGGCGCGTCGGTTGAAGCCGGACGTGTGTCTGTTCGACATTCGGATGCCGCGGTTGGACGGTTTGGAGGCGACGCGGACGCTGTTGGCGGGTGCGAACGGTGCTGGTCCGCGGATCGTGGTGGTGACGACGTTCGACACCGATGAGTACGTGTACGGGGCGTTGCGTTCGGGTGCGACGGGTTTTCTGTTGAAGGATTCGGGTCCTGCGTTGTTGGTGGAGGCGGTGCGGGCGGCGGCGAGTGGTGAGTCGCTGGTGTCGCCTTCGGTGACGGTGCGCCTGTTGGAGCGGTTGACCGATCCGGTGGCGGAGGCTCCGAGGGCGGTGAAGGTGTTGACCGAGCGGGAGTTGGATGTGGTCGAGCTCGTGGCGCGGGGGCGGACGAATGCGGAGATCGCTGAGGCGTTGTTCGTGTCGGTGTCGACGGTGAAGACGCATTTGGAGGCGGTTCGGGCGAAGTTGCCGGCGCGCAATCGGGTGGAGATCGCGGCGTGGGCGTGGGAGCACGGGGTGGTGGGCTGACCGGTGCGGACGATCGCGGTCGCGCAGTCGCGGACTGCGACTGAGGTGAGTCGGTCGCGGTTCGTGTGCACGTTGTACCGGGTTGGTTCTGATGGTGAGGCGAGGGAGCGGATCAATGCGCATCGTAAGGCGCATTGGGAGGCGACGCACAATTGCACGGCGTATGTGCTCGATGACGGGCAGTCGGGGCGTTCGAGTGACGATGGGGAGCCGGCGGGTACGGCGGGGGTGCCGATGCTGGAGGTGTTGCGGGGTCGGGGCTTGACGGATGTGCTGGCGGTCGTGACGCGTTATTTCGGCGGTGTCAAGCTGGGCGCTGGTGGTCTGGTGCGTGCGTACGGTGCTGCGGTGTCGGCGGCGGTGGATGCGGCGGGGACGGTGGAGTTGGCGTATTGGCCGCGGTTGCTTGTGCGGGTCGATTACGGTGCGGCGGGGAGTCTGGAGGGGTTGTTGCGGCTTCGTGAGGATGTGCGTCTGATCGGCGTGGATTTCGGTGCTGAGGTGGCGTTCGAGTTGGCGTGTACGGATGCGGAGATCCTGGTGGCGTGGTTGGCGTCGCAGACGGCGGGTGGGGCTGAGGTCGAACCGGCCGGGGTGTTGCGGGTGGAGTTGTAGAGTTCGTGCTGTTCCCCGATCGGAGAGAGGCACGGCGATGACCCAGCATATTGTGAGCGATAACAAGCGTTTTGCGAACCCGTTCATCCTTGAGCGGGCCGACCCGCAGATCCTCCGGCATACCGACGGGCGCTACTACTTCACCGCGACCGTGCCCGCCTACGACCGGATCGTCCTGCGCGGGGCGGACACGCTCGCCGGGTTGCGCGAGGCCGAGGAGACCACCGTGTGGGTCCGCCACGCCGAAGGCGCCATGGGCTCGCACATCTGGGCCCCGGAACTGCACTGGATCGACGGCGCCTGGTACCTCTACTTCGCCGCCGGCGAGGCCGCCTCGGCCACCGCCGACGTCTGGCGCATCCGCATGTACGTCTTGGAGAACCGCGGCCCCGACCCCCTCGAAGGCACTTGGACTGAGAAGGGGCAGATCCGCACGCCGGTCGACTCCTTCGCCCTCGACGCGACCACGTTCGCCCACCGCGGGCGCCGCTACCTGTGCTGGGCCCAGCACAACCCCGACCTGCCGGCGACCAACACCAGCCTCTACCTCGCCGCTCTCGCCGACCCCTGGACCATCGAGGGCGAGCCGGTCGAGATCGCCCGTCCCGAACACGACTGGGAGACCGTCGGCTTCGCCGTCAACGAAGGCCCCTACGCGCTCGTGCGCAACGGCAAGGTCTTCCTCACCTACTCCGCCTCGGCCACCGGCGCCGAGTACTGCGTCGGGCTCCTCAGCGCCGACGACGACGCCGACCTCCTCGACGCCGCCTCCTGGACCAAGCACCCCGAGCCGGTCTTCACCACCGACGCCGAGGCGGGCGTGTACGGGCCCGGGCACAACGCCTTCACCGTCGACGAGGACGGCAACGACCTCCTGGTCTTCCACGCCCGCTCCTACGAGCGGATCGAAGGCGATCCCCTGGACAACCCCGACCGGCACTGCCGCGTCCAGCCCTTCGGCTGGCACGAGGACGGCATCCCCGACCTCGGGCGGCCCCTGCCCGAACGGTAAGTCCCCGGTGGACCGGCGTCCGCGCTTGACCTCGGAGCGGCGGCGCTTGTCCTCCAGGCGCCGCCGCTTCGCGCCCTTGGACGGCTTGGTGGCCCGCCGCTTGGGCGGGGGCGCGGCGATCGCCCGCCGCAGCAGCTCGCCGAGCCGCTCGGCGGCCGCCTCCCGGTTGCGCAGTTGCGAACGGAACTCCGAGGCGGCCACGACCACCGTCCCCTCCACGACCCGCTCGCCCAGGCGCGCCAGGGCCCGGTCCACCAGCGCCTGCGGCAGCACTTTCGTGCCTGCGAGGTCGAAGACCAGTTCCACGCGCGAGTCGGTGGTGTTGACGCCTTGGCCGCCGGGCCCGGAGGAGCGCGAGAACCGCCAGTGCAGTTCGGCGTCGGGGACGGTGTAGTCGGCGGTGATCGTGACTGGCATGGCGGGCTCTTCTCGCAGGCGGTGTCAGGTGTCGAGGGCCGATCGCGCCCAGCGGACGAGCATCGCGAAGATCGGTCGGCGCCGCTGGAGGACGGCGATGTCGGCGGCTTCGCCGTCGGCGTCGTAGTTCGCGCTGGCGATGGGTCGGCCTTGGGCGAGGCCGGTGAGCATCGCGGGGGCGAGCCAACAGTACTTGGCGGCGCCGGTGGCGGCGATGGCTCGTCGGGTGGTGTCGGTGTCGCGGTGGCCGGCTTCGGCGAGGCCTTCGAGGTAGGCGTCGGTGAGGAGGGTCTCGGTCTCGGCGAGGCGGTCGACGTTGTGGAGGCCGTCGAAGAAGGTGTCGGCGATGAGGTTGGCGAGGTCCTCGCCGAGGGCGCCGCGGCCGGTGAAGGACCAGTCGATGAGGACCGGCTCGCCGTCGCGTTCGGTGAGGTTGTGGGGCCAGACGTCGAGGTGGCAGAGGGTCTGGGGGAGGGCTTCGGCGAGGTCGAACAGGTCGGTGCGCCGTTCCCAGATCATGCGCAGGCCCGCTCTGAGGTCTTCGTCCCAGTGGGCGGCGGCGGTGGGCTGGTCCCATGGGGTGCCCGAGAAGTCGCGGCGTCCGGCGTATCGGCGCAGGAACCGGTGGGAGTGCCAGGGCTGTTCGGCCGTGGCGGTGTGGCGGGCCTGGGCGTTGCCGAGGCGGCGGGCGAAGCCGGCGAGGTCGGGGGTGGTCCAGTGGCCGCCGGTGGTGCCGTGGAGGTGTTCGAGCCACAGTTCGAGGCTGCCGTCGGGTCGGGGTCCGGCGGCGAGGAGTGCGGGGGCGCCGATGCCGGCGTCGCGGCCGTAGTCGGCGGCGAAGCCGGTGGTGTAGGCGAGGTATTCGCGCCTCCAGTGGTTCCAGTGGCGCGGCTCGTCGGAGGCGGCCCAGTGGGCCGATCCGCCGCCTGCGGGGGTGAGGTGTTTGAGGATCGCTTCGCCGCCGGGCCCGGTGAGGCTCCAGATGCCGCCGGTGGCCTGGTTGCCGGTGTTGTGGCGCAACTCCTCGACTGTGCGCAGCGGGCTCCCGATGGGGGAGTGGCGCGGGTCGGTGAGCATCGGCCGATTGTGCCATCCGGGCCCGGCGCGGGCGAGCCGTTAAGCGGCGAGCGGCGACGCGCACCGCCCGGCTGTGTCTCAGCGCTGGTCGGAGAAGTCCTGCACGGCCATGACCACCGTGCCGGTCTCGTCGGAGGCGTCGAGGTCGACGGTGAAGCGGATCGACCAGTCCTTGTCGCCGGCCGGGTCGTCGACGGTCTGGCGCACCGTCCAGGTGCGGCCCTCCTTGGCGATGTCGAGGAACGCCGCGCCGCGGGCCGGCCCGGCGGTCCCGATGTCGTCGTGGACGGCGAAATAGGCCTCCAACGCGGCGTCCCAACGGGAGGCCGTCCAGCCGGTGTCCAGCGCCGCGAGGGCCTCGACGCGGTCGGCCGCGGCGAGCTCGACGTGCCGGAACGCGGCGTTGCGCACCGCGATCGTGAACGCCCGCTCGTTGTCGGTGAAGGCCCGCGCCGGGCGGCCGGTGTCGATGTCCTCCTCCTCGCCGGGGTTGGTCAACTGCTCCCACTCGTTGATGAGCGAGGAGTCGGTCTGGCGGATCGTCTCGCCCAGCCACGCGGTGAGGTCGTCGAGCTCCTCGCCGCCGGTGTCCTCCGGCAGCGTCTGGATCAGCGCCTTGTACGCGCTCGAGAGGTACCGCAGCAGCAGGCCCTCGGCCCTAGGGAGGCTGTAGAGGCCGATGTACTCCCCGAAGGTCATGCGCCCCTCCCAGATCTCGCGGAGGATCGACTTGGGCTCCAGGCCGTAGTCGGCGGCCCACGGGTGACTGGTCCTGTAGGCCTCGAAGGCCTCCTCCAGCAGCTCGGCCAGCGGCTTGGGATAGTCCACTTCGGTGTCGTCGAGCTGGTTCATCCGGTCGTAGTAGTCCAGGCCCTCGGCCTTCATCGCCTCGATGGCCGCGCCCTTGGCCTTCGAGCGCTGCGCCGCGAGGATCTGCCCCGGCCCCTCCAGGGTCGACTCCACGATCGAGACCACGTCCATCGGGTACGTCTCCGAGTCCGGATCCAGCAACTCCAACGCCGCCAGCGCGAACGGGGCGAGGGGCTGGTTGAGGGCGAAGTGGTCGGGCATGTCGACGGTGAGGCGGACGGTGTCGCCTTCGAAGACGATGATGCCGGCATCGCGGAGGGTGCGGGCGATGGTGAGGGCGGTGCGGGCCATCTTCAGTTGCGTGGCGCGGTCGGCGTGCGAGTCTTCGATGAGGGTGCGGACGTGGTCGAAGGTGTTGCCGGGCCGGGCGAGGAGGTTGATGAGCATCGCGTGGGTCATGCGCATGCGCGAGTGCAGGGCCTCAGGTGCGGCTTCGGACAGGCCGGTGAAGGTCTCCTCGGACCAGCCGACGAAGCCTTCGGGGGGTTTCTTCTTGGCCATCTTCTTGCGTTTTTTCGGGTCGAGCCCGAATTTGGCCATGGCCTTCTCGTTCTCGATGACGTGTTCGGGGGCTTGGCAGACGACGAAGCCCTCGACGTCGAATCCGGCTCTGCCGGCGCGGCCGGCGATCTGGTGGAATTCGCGGGCGCGCAGGCGGCGGGTGCGGCGGCCGTCGTATTTGGTCAGGCCGGTGAAGACGACGGTGCGGATGGGGACGTTGATGCCGACGCCGAGGGTGTCGGTGCCGCAGATGATCTTGAGCAGGCCCTGCTGGGCGAGGCGTTCGACCAGGCGGCGGTATTTGGGGAGCATGCCGGCGTGGTGGACGCCGATGCCCGAGCGGACGAGCCGGGCGAGGGTCTGGCCGAACTTGGTGGTGAAGCGAAAGCCCCCCAGGGCGGCGCTGATGGCGGTCTTCGCGTCTTTGTTGACCAGGTTGAGGCTCGCGAGGGCCTGCGCGGTCTCCAGGGCGGCGGCCTGGGTGAAGTGGACGATGTACGCCGGTGCCCGGTCGGCTTTGACGAGGGTTTCGACCGTCTCGTGCAGCGGGGTCTTGCGGTATTCGTAGTGGAGGGGCACGGGGCGGGTGGCCGAGGCGATGAGGGCGGTTTCGCGGCCGGTGCGGCGGGTGAGGTCGGCTTCGAAGAAGGCGGTGTCGCCGAGGGTGGCGGACATGAGGGTGAACTGGGCGCGGTGGAGTTCAAGGAGGGGCACCTGCCAGGCCCAGCCGCGGTCGGGTTCGGTGTAGAAGTGGAACTCGTCGGCGACGACGGAGTCGCAGTCGAGGTCGGCGCCTTCGCGGAGGGCGAGGTTGGCGAGGATCTCTGCGGTGCAGCAGATGAGGGGGGCGTCGGGGTTGACGGCGGCGTCGCCGGTGAGCATGCCGACGTTCTCGTGGCCGAACTGGGCGCACAGTTCGAAGAACTTCTCGGAGACGAGGGCTTTGATGGGGGCGGTGTAGAAGGAGGTGCGCTGGTTGGCGAGGGCATTGAAGTGCGCGGCGGCGGCGATGAGCGACTTGCCCGACCCGGTGGGGGTGGCGACGATGGTGTTCTGTCCGGTGCAGATGGCCAGGAGCGCCTCCTCCTGGTGGTCGTACAGGACGATGCCGGAGTCCTCGGCCCATTGGGCGAAGGCGGTGTAGACGTCGTCCGGTTCGGGTGCTTCGGTGTCGGGCAGGTAGTCGATGAGGCTCACGAGGTTCAATGGTGCCCGCTCGGTGGGGCGGTCGGCCAGCGGGGGCCCGGATCGCCGGAATGGTCCGCTAGTGGTCGTAGGTGACCTGGACGGGGGCGTGGTCGGACCAGCGGGTGTCGTGGGTGGCGGCGCGGTCGACCCAGGCCTTGACGGCTTTGGCGGCGAGTGCGGGGGTGGCGACGTGGAGGTCGATCCGCCAGCCGGCGTCGTTGTCGAAGGCGCGGCCGCGGTAGGACCACCAGGAGTAGGGGCCCTCGACGCCGGGGTGGAGGGCGCGGACGACGTCGACGAAGCCGCGGTTGTCGTACAGGTCGGTGAGCCAGGCGCGTTCGCCCGGGAGGAACCCGGCGGTCTTCTTGTTGGCCTTCCAGTTCTTGAGGTCGGCTTCGGCGTGGGCGATGTTCCAGTCGCCGCACACGACCAGTTCGCGTCCGGTCGCGGCCGAGCGGGCCGCGGCGGCCTCGAGGTAGTCGGCGAAGGCGGCCATGAACCGCTCCTTCTCGACCTGGCGGGGCGTGTCGGTCTCCCCTGAGGGCAGGTAGAGGCTGGCGACGGTGAGGCCGGGGAGGTCGACTTCGGCGTAGCGGCCGGCGGTGTCGAATTCGGCGGCGCCGTCGATGACGCGCTCGTCGATGGGGGCGCTGAAGCCGATGCGGACGGCTTCTGGCGGGGTGCGGGTGAGGACGGCGACGCCGGCGCGGCCCTTGGCGGCGAGGGAGGGGGCGACGGTCCAATGCCAGTCGCCGGCCTCGCGGGCCTCGGCGGGGATCTGGTCTTCGGCGGCGCGGACCTCTTGGAGGAGCACCACGTCGGCGGTGGTGTTGGCGAGCCAGGGGACCAGGCCCTTCTTGGCGGCGGCCCGGATCCCGTTGACGTTGACGGTGGCGATGGTGCGCATCGGCCCACCCTAACGCGGCATGGGGACGGTGGGGCGCAGCGGCGCGGGAGCGACCGTGGCCGAAAGGCCCGACCCCATACACTACGGGGCATGACATCGGTGGCGGACGAGCGAGCGGCCTGGGGCCGTACATGGGTGCGCTGGGCGGCGGCCGCGCTGGCCGGGGCGCTGGCGCTGCTGGCGCTGCCGCCCTCGAGCGCGGCCGCGGCCGAGCGGGAGGCCGCCGGGATCATCATCGTGGGCGTGCCGGGCCTGGCGTGGTCCGACATCGACCCGGAGTCGACGCCGAACCTGTGGGAACTGGCCGGCTCGGGCGCTTCAGCGGCGATGAGCGTGCGCACCATCGGGTCGTGGACGTGCCCGGAGGCGGCATGGGTGAGCCTGGGCGCGGGCGAGCGCGCCGGCGGCGCGGCCCCCCGCGACGCCCAGTGCATGGCGCAGTCCCAGATCCCCGAGCCCGACGCCGGCGAAGGGCCGGGCTGGACGGTGGCGGCGTGGGACTCGCTCATCGAGGCGAACTCGGCGTACAACTACGGCGCCCGGCTGGGTTCGCTCGCCGACGCGATCGCCGTCTCCGCGGCCGAGCAGGCCGAACTCGCCGAGGCGGCCGAGGCAGCCGGCGAACCGGTCCCCGAGGTCGAACCGGGCTCGTGCGTGGCCGGGATCGGCGCCGGCGCGAGCCTGGCGGCGGCCGACACCGAAGGGCACATCGCGTTCTGGGCCCCGGGCCTGGAATCGCTCGGCGCGGCCATGGCCGCGTGCGACATCGTCGTGGTCGACCCCGGCGTGATCGTCGGCGACAGCGACAACCGCGCCCCCGACACCACCACCGACTACGACCAGCTCGGCTCCGACGACACCGAGGTCGGCGACGAAGGCGAATCGGCCGACGACCACCCCGGCGAGATCACCCCCGACGCCGACCCGGTGCGCCTGGCCGCGGCCAAAGCCGCCGACGCGGCCGTGGGCGACATCGCCGAAGACCTGCCGGCCGACTGGCGGCTCCTGGTCGCCGGCATCGCCGACGCCAGCGCCCCCTCCTCGCTCCACCCGGTGCTCTACTCCGGCGCCGGCGTCGAGGCGGGCGACCTGACCTCGTCGACGACCGGCCGCGACGGGTACGTGCAGTTGGTGGACCTGACCGCGACGGCACTGGCGGTGGTCGGGGCCGACCGGCCCGCCACCGTCGCCGGCGCCCCCGTGTCCGTCCTCCCCGACCCCGAGCACACCAGCGCGAGCGCGGTCGCCTCCGGCGTCGACGAGACGGCCGCGGCCACGGCCGTCGCCACGGTCGACTGGTGGTTCTACGCGATCCTCTCGGCCCTGGGCTGCATCGCGGTGGGGGCGGGCGTGTGGCTGGTGTGCGGGGCCGACCGGCACCGGACCCTCGCGCGGACGGTGTGCATCGCCGTCGCGGCCGTGCCCGTGGCGGGGGTCGCGGCCGGTATCCCGCCGTGGTGGCGGGCCGAGAACGCGCCGCTGGCGTTCTGGGCGGTCATCGCCGCCGGCGTCGCGGTCCTGACCGTCGCCGCGAGCCTGCCGTTCACCCGCACCAGGGTGCGCCCGGCGCTGGTCGTTGCCGGTGCGGCCGCGGCGCTCATCGTCGTCGACCAGGTCTCGGGGGCCACCTGGCCTCTGCACACCCCGATGGGCTACACCGCTCAGGTGGGGGCGCGGTTCACCGGGCTGGGCAACTACGCCTTCAGCGTCTTCGCCGCCGCCGTGATCCTCCTGATCGCCTACCTGCCGTGGCGAGGGAGGGCCCGGTGGTGGGGTCCGGTGCTGCTGGGGGTGTGCGCGGTGGTGATCGTCGGCGCGCCCACGCTCGGGCGGGATATGGGCGGGACGCTCACACTCGTGGCCGCGGTGATCCTCACGTGCCTGAAACTGTGGGGGCGGCGATTGTCGATCGGGGCTCTGGCGCTGGCCGGCGGACTCGCCGTCGCCGCGTTCGCCGTCGGCGGCATCCTCGACTACCTGCGTCCGGTCGAGGACCAGACGCACCTGGGCCGCTTCGTCGGCTCGGTCCTGGACGGCACCGCCACCCAGATCGTCATCCGCAAGGCCGACGCCTCCCTGTCCACCATCGGCAAACCGCTGACGTGGATCTGCCTGGCGGCGCTGATCGGCGCGATCTACATCTGGCGGCGCCGGGCCCCGATCCGCTCCGACCGCACCGCCGCGGCCGTCATCGGCCTGACGGCCGTCGCCGTCGTCGGCGCGCTCGTCAACGACTCAGGCATCGCCATCCCCGGTTTCACCACCGCCGTCGGCTTCGGCCTGCTGGCGGTCACCGTCGGACCCCGGCCCGAGCCGGCGCCCGACCGCGCCCCGGCCTCGGCCGCCGCCGCGACCTGAACGGCACGGGCCCGGTCTCGCGGGCCCGGGCGCGGGTGCGGGTATCGTGAGGCCCATGCGCGTGGCCACGTGGAACATCAACTCGCTCAAAGCCCGCCTCGAGAGGCTCCTGGCCTGGCTCGAGACGGCCGCACCCGACGTGGTCTGCCTCCAAGAGCTCAAATGCGCCACCGCCGACGTCCCCACCGAAGCGCTCGCCGAAGCCGGATACGCGACCGCCGCCTGGGGCACCGGGCGGTGGAACGGCGTCGCGATCCTCTCGCGCGTGGGATTGGAGGACGTGCGCACCGGCATCGCCGGCCAGCCCGCGTTCGCCGAAGCGATCGAACCGAGGGCGATCAGCGCCACCTGCGGGCCCGTGCGCGTCCAGTCGCTGTACCTGCCCAACGGCCGCGATGTGGACGACCCGCATTTTCCTTATAAGCTCGCGTTCCTCGAAGCGCTCGCGGCCGACGTCGCCGCCGACGCCGCCGGCGACCTCCCGTTCGCGGCCCTGGGCGACTACAACATCTGCCCGACCGACGCCGACATCTGGGACGTCGACGAATGGCCCGGCACCACGCACGTGACCGCACCCGAACGGGCCGCCCTGGCCGCGGTCGAAGCGGCCGGCCTGGCCGACGTGTACCCGCGCGCGCTCAAATACGACCGGCCGTTCACGTTCTGGGACTACCGCAACCTCGACTTCCCCAAGAACCGGGGCATGCGCATCGACCTGGCGCTGGCCAATCCCGCCTTCGCGAAGGCGGCCACCGACGCCTATGTCGACCGCAACGAACGCAAAGGCAAAGGCGCCTCCGACCACGCCCCGCTCGTGATCGACCTCGACCTGTAAACCCACCGGCGACGGCGCCCCTCAGCGCCGCCCGCGACGACCGCCTGGAAGGCCGGACCTCCACCCGTGCGCAACAAGATCCTCACCGCCGCCGTACTGGCCCTGCTCATCGCGCTCCTGCCGGCGCCCGCGGCCGCCGAACCCGACGAGGAGACCCTCGAGGCCGACCTCGCCGAGGCCATCACCGCGGTCAACGACGCCCAAGAGCAGGTCGACGCCGCCGACGCCAGAGCGGCCGAACTCGCCGAGCAGATCGAGGCCACCGAAGCCCTGTTCGACGAACTGTCGACCGACCTCAACGAGTACGCCCTCTACCTCTACACCGAAGGCGACCTCCAGACGACGAACGCGATCCTGTCCTCGCGCAACAGCCGCGACCTGGTCGACGCGCTCACCTACACCGGGTTCCTCGCCGAGGAGCGCGCCGCGCTCCTGGCCGACGCCGGGGCCCTGCTGGCCCAGCTCGAAGCCGAGCAGGCCGCCCACGCCGACCAGGTCGAAGACGCCGCCGAAGCGCTCAAAGCCGCCGAGAAAGCCCAAGAGGACCTCGAAGAGGAACTGGAGGAACTGCGCGCCGAACTCGCCGCCGGGCCCGGCTCGGACGGCGGCGCCCCCGCGGCCGGAGGCTACAACGGCTCCGGCGGCGAAGGCTGCACCGAGTCCGACCCCACCACCTCCGGGTGCCTGACCCCGCGGACCCTCCACGTCTACAACGAGACCAAGGCCGCCGGGTTCAGCCACTACGTCTCCTGCTACCGCTCCGGCGGCGGCGGCGAGCACCCGCTGGGCCGCGCCTGCGACTGGGCCGCCAACCCCTCGGGATTCCAAGACGCCGACGCCTCCGGATCGGATAAGGACTACGGCGACCGCCTCGCCGCCTGGTACGTCAACAACGCCAGCGCCCTGGGCGTCGAATACGTCATCTGGTACCGCCAGTTCTGGTCGCCCGGTTCGGGTTGGCGCTCCTACTCGGGGGCCAACGGCACGCCCGCGGCCGACCACACCAACCATGTCCACGTCTCCGTCCGCTAAAGGGAGCCTCGCCGTGACCGACGTCCGCAGCCAGTACCTCGCCGCCGCCCAGACGGGCCTGGACCTCCTCGCCCGCCCGGAGGTGGCCGACCAGTGGGGCGGGCCTTCGGCGCTGGAGGACTTCAGCGTCGGCGGACTGGCCGCGCACCTGGCCAACCAGATCCTCTCGGCGGTCCAGGCCATCGACACCGACTACACCGGGCGGCCCCGCCGCAGCCTGTACGAGCACTTCTTCGGCGCGCCCTGGCTCGCGGCGGGACCTGAGGCGGCGGCGAACGTGGCGATCCGCGGCGGCGGCGAGCGACTGGCCGAGACCGGCCCCGCCGGCGTCCACGCCGCCGCCGCAGCGGCGCTGGCGACCTTGCGTGAGCGGCTGCCGGGCGTGGCCGCCGATGCGCCGGGCGGCAACGCGTCGTGGGCGTATGCGACGACCTTCGACGAGTTCCTCGTCACGCGCATCATGGAGCTGGTCGTCCACGCCGACGACCTGGCCTGCTCGGTCGCGGTGGACACGCCCGAGTTCGACCAGGACGCCTTCGACACCGCCGCGGCCGTGCTGACTCGCTTGGCGGCCCACCGCCACGGCCAGGCGAACGTGGTGCGGGCCCTGGCTAGGGCCGAGCGGGCCCCGGCCTCGATCAGCGGCCTGTAGCCGGTCTCGTCACCGCACCGGCTGGGGTAGGGTCGCCGCCATGGTCTCCCCGCCGACCCCCAGCGTCCGCCGCGCGTGGATCGCCCTCGCCTGGCTCGCCGCGACCCTCGCCGGGCTCCTCGCCGCGGTCTGGGCCGTCGCCTGGGCCCTGGAGGGCGGGCCGGTCCCGAGCACGGCCACGGTCGCCGAGGCGACCCACATGGCCTTCCCCGAGGGCACCGAGGTCGTCGAGGCCGACCTGGCGCAGATGCAGTCGCCGACGCCGGGCTCGCGCGCCGAGGTCACCGTCGACATCCCCTCGGAGGCGTTCGGCGACTTCCTCGACGCCAACGCCATGGAGGCGCCCCTGCTGGCCGGGACGACCCCGGCCGGATGGGCCTCGGGGATCATCCCGGCCGGATGCGGGCACGAGTCGTGCTGGGCGGCGACCATCATCGTCAAGGACGAGGCGGTCACCGTGACCCTCCACGTCACCCTCATCTGAGGCGGCTCAGGCGAACAGGGCCGGCTCGCCGCGCTCGAGCGACAGCAGCCGCTCCTTGCGCCACAGGCCCCCGGCGTAGCCGGTGAGCTTCCCGTTCGCCCCGATCACCCGGTGGCAGGGGACGACGATCGCGATCGGGTTGCGCCCGTTGGCGAGCCCGACCGCGCGCACTGCTTTGCGGTCGCCGATCCGCTCGGCCACGTCCATGTAGGACCAGGTCTGGCCGTAGGGGATCCGGACCAGCTCGGACCACACGCGGCGTTGGAAGGGCGTGCCGGTCGCGGCCAGGGGCAGGTCGAACTCCTTGAGGTCCCCGGCGAAATACGCGGTCAACTGTTCCTCGGCGGCCTCCAGGACCGGGGTCGCCTCGTGGGGTCCCCAGTCGGGGGGGATCTCCTCGACGCCCATGTGCACCAGCGTCACGCCCGCCTCGACCGCTACGACCGCCATCAGTCCCAGCGGCGACTCGAACGTCACATGCCTCGCCTCGGCCGCCTGCGGCCGCACTCGCACCTTCATCGCTTCTCCTAGTTCGTCGGCAGCTTGTTCGTCGGATGCTCACTGGAGGCCCACAGGTACTGCACCGCGTAGGAGCGCCACGGCCGCCACGGGAGCGAGCGGGCCTCCAGCGCCCGCCCCGCGCCCAGTCCCAGGCGCTCGGCGCCCTTGACCACCCCGAGGTCCTTGACCGGGAACGCGTCGGGGTCGCCCAGGGCCCGCATCGCGATCATCTCTACCGTCCACGGGCCGACGCCCGGCACCTGCGCCAGGGCCCGGCGCGACCGGGCCCAGTCCGCGCCTGGACCGACCTCCACCGTGCCGTCGGCGAGGGCCTTGGCCAGGGCGAGCACGGTCCGTTTGCGGGCGTTGGGCATCGGCAGGTGGTCGGGGTCGGCCTCGGCGAGCGCCGCAGGGGCGGGGAACAGGCGCGTCAGGGCCCCTTCGGGGTCCTCGACGGCCTCGCCGTAGCGTTCGGCCAGCCGCGCGGCGACCGTGGCGGCCGAGGCGGTCGCGATCTGCTGGCCGATGACGGCCCGGATCGCGTACTCGGGGCCGTCGGCCTTGCGCGGCACGCGCCGCCCCGGGGTCTTGGCGACCAGCGGCGCCAGCACCGGGTCGGCCGCGAGGGCCTCCATCGGCGCGTGCGGGTCGGCGTCCAGGTCCAAAGCCCGCCGGCAGCGGGCGACCGCGGCGGTCACGTCCCGCAGGTCGGCGACGCGCAGCCGGCATTCGACGAAGCCCGGGCCCGGGCGCAGCGCGGCGATCCCGGGACCGTGCGGCAGGCGCAGCGTGCGCCGGTAGGCGCCCTCGCGCCATTCCTCGACGCCGGGGGCCGCGGCGGCGGCGAGGTGCCCGAACAGGTTCGAGGGCTCGAACGGCTCCCGGTAGGCCAGGCGCAACGCGATCGCCCCGGCCGCGGCCTGTGCGGTGCGGCGGCTTTTTCGGCGCAGTTCGGTGGGGGAGCAGGCGTAGACCTCGGCGACGGTGCGGTTGAACGCCCTGATCGAGGTGAAACCGGCCGCGAAGGCCACCTGGCCCATCGGCAGGTCGGTGCTCTCGATGAGCGTGCGCGCGCATTGGGCGCGCTGGGCGCGGGCCAGCGCGGCCGGTCCGGCGCCGACTTCGCCGATGAGGAGCCGTTCGAGCTGCCGCAGCGAGTAGCCCAGGCGCTTGGCGAGGCCCGCGGCGCCTTCGCGGTCGACCACGCCTTCGCCGATGAGGCGCATCGCCCGGGCGCACGTGTCGGTGCGCCAGTCCCACGCCGGCGAGCCGGGGGAGGCGTCGGGCCGGCAGCGTTTGCACGCCCGGTACCCGGCCTCTTGGGCGGCCGCGGCCGAGGGATAGAACCGCTGGTGCTCGCGTTTGGGTTTGACCGCCGGGCACGAGGGGCGGCAGTAGATGCGCGTGGAGGTCACGGCCAGGAACACCCAACCGTCGAAGCGGGCGTCGCGCCCGGCGACGGCCGCCTGCAACTGGGTCTCGTTGAACGTCAGCGCTCCAAGGGTCATGCCCCAAGGGTGCCCGCCGGGTGCGACAACGGCTAGCCGGAATGCGACATCACGCTTCGGGCAGCTGGAGGCGGTCGACCGCCTCCCGGGAGCGGCGGGCCGGGCGCCGGTCGTAGCGGGCGGTCGTGGCCGGTGAGGCGTGCCCGACCAGGGACTGCGTGATCGCCAGGTCCACGCCGGCGTCGAGCAGCTCGCCGATGAAGGTGCGGCGGAAGTCGTGCGGGGTGTGGCGGCGCTGCCCGGCCTCGACCAGGCGCTTGGTGAGCAGGTCGGCGATCGCCTGCCCGGTCATGGCGGGGAGGCGGTTGCCGGTGCGGCGCAGCCGCCCGGCCTTGTTGATCGGGCAGAACAGGGCCCCGGGGGTGTTGCCGCGCACGGCCATCCACCGCTCCAGGCGCGCCTGGGCCGCTTCGGTGACGTAGACGGCCCGTTCCTTGTTGCCCTTGCCGACGATGCGGATCGAGCGTTCGGCCCCGTCGTAGTCGACCAGGCGCATCGAGGCGATCTCCGATCTCCGGCAGCCGGTGGAGTAGAGCGTGGCGAGCACCGCCGCGTCGCGGGCGCCGGCCGGCCCGGGGTCGGCGTCGCACGCGTACAGGGCCGCGCCGAGCGCCTCGGCGTCGACCTGCTGCCCGACCGGCAGCCGCTGGGCCTTGACCGGCGGCAGGTCGCAGGCCCGCTGGTAGTCCTCGGCGGCCATGAGGTCGAGCCGCCACGCCTCCTTGAGGACCCGCCGCAGGGCCGCGAGGTGCTTGTTGACGTAGGCGCCCGACCAGCCCGAGTCGATCATCACCGCCCGCAGCCTGGAGGTGTGCTCGTAGCGCAGCAGATGCCACGGCTGGCCCGCGCCGGCGGCCTCAGGGTCGCCCGACAGCAGCTGCGCGATGCGGTCGAGGCACCCGCGCATGGTCCGCCGCGACTCGGCCGACCCGAGCGAGTCGAGATAGGCGACGTACGGGTCGGCGCCGGGCCGCGGGACGGGCGTGTACTCGTGCCATGCGCGGCCGGCGATCTCAGCGGACATGCCTGCCACGATAGTCCAAGCCGCGCAACCGGACGGCCGGCGCGGCCACGGACCCGAATACGGCCATGGCATGACAGCACTGGAGACCGATCCATGGCAAGATCAGCGACCATGGCGTTCCACACCACCACCATCGACGTCCACACCGGACGCCGCGAGACCGTCCACAACCTCACCGGCGACTGCGAGGCCTTCCTGGAGGCCGCCGGCGCCAGAGAAGGCCTGCTCAACGTGTTCGTCCCGCACGCGACCGCTGGCATCGCCGTCATCGAGACCGGCGCCGGCTCCGACGAGGACCTCCTCGACGCCCTCGGCGACCTGCTGCCGCGCACCGACCGGTGGCGCCACCAGCACGGCTCGACCGGACACGGCAGGGACCACGTCCTGCCCGCACTGGTCGCCCCCCACGCCACGCTCCCGGTCGTTGCCGGCCGCATCGCCCTGGGCACCTGGCAGTCGATCCTGCTGGTCGACACCAACCGCGACAACCCCGACCGGACCGTCCGCCTCACCTTCCTCGGCTGAACGCCGCCACCGAACCCGCAGGCCGCCAGGCCCGCACACCGCGCCAGCGGGCAGCGTATCCTCGGTGAACGTGGACACGACCGCTCACGGCGCCTACACGATCGGCGAATGCGCCCGCCGATCCGGCTTCAGCATGGACACCCTGCGCTACTACGAACGCATCGGCCTCATCGACGACGTCGCCCGCACCCCCACCGGCCAGCGGCGCTTCACCGACGAGCACCTCGAATGGCTCGGCACCCTCAAATGCCTGCGCGACACCGGCATGCCCGTCGAGCAGATGTGCCGCTTCGCCGACCTCGCCCGATCCGGCGACGGCACCATCGACGAGCGCATCGCACTCCTCGAAGACCACCGCGTCGCCGTCGACGCCCGCATGGCCGACCTGGTCGCCAAAAGGGACTACCTGCTCGGCAAGATCGACTACTACCGGTCGGTGCGCTAAAACCGCTCGACACCGCCGAGCCGCCGCGGCGATACTCGGCCCGTGCACCACAGCGACCAGGCCCGGGCGATCGCCGACCGCCTCGCGGCCGACCTCGCCGCCGGAACCGAGGGGATCGCCCTGGTCGGATCGGTCGCCAACGGCACCGACCACCCCCACTCCGACATCGACCTCATCCTCGCCACCGACCGCGATCCGGGCGTGGAGACCCGGCAGGTCGACGGCCGCCTGGTGACCCTCACCCGCGCCGGCCTCCACCAGCTGCGATCGGCCTTCACCAGCCCCCGAGAAGCCGGCGCCGCCGTCCCCGCCTGGCGCGCCGCGCGCCTCCTGCACGACCCCCACGGCACCCTCGCCGCACTCCAGGCCGAAGCGCGCGCCTGGCGATGGGCGAGCCTCGCCGCCGCAGCCGACCGCTGGGCCGCAAGCGAACTGGTCGGCCTCGCCGAAGAAGCCCACAAAATCAGCGGCATGCTCGCCCTCGACCGGCCCCGCGCGGCCGCGGCCAACCGCCTCATCCTCACCCTCGGCCTCACCGTCCCCCTCGCCGCCGCGCACCGGCTCCTCTACGACTCCGAGAACGACCTGTGGGACGCCCTCGCCGCCGCCGAAGGCCCCACCTGGGCCCAGGCCTGGGACACCGCCGCCGGCGTGCACCACGCCGGCCACGAAGCGGGCTGCCGCGCCGCCCTGCGCCTGTACCGACTCGCCGCCGACCGCCTCGCACCCCACCTCGACGACGCCGACCTCGCCATCGTCACCGCCGCCGGCGACCTCACCGAAAGGACCTGATGCGCCGCCACATCCTCACCGGCGCCCCCGGATCGGGCAAGACCACCGTCGCGAACCTCCTCGCCGCGGCCGGACGCACCGTCGTCGCCGAAGCCGCCACCGACCGCATCGCCGCCGCCCAAGCCGCCGGCACCCCGCAGCCGTGGAACGACCCCGGCTTCTGCGAGACCGTCGCCAAGGCCCAACGCGACCGCCAGGCCGCCGCCGACGCCCTCCCCGGCCCCGACCAGTACTTCGACCGCTCCCCGGTCTGCACCCTCGCGCTGGCCCGCTTCCTCGGACAGGCCCCCGGCCCGATCCTGACCGCCGAACTCGACCGCATCCGCACCGAAGGCCCCTACCAGCGCCGCGTGTACTGCTTCGACCTGCTCGGCTTCATCACCCCGACACCCGCCCGCCGCATCGACCTCGACGCGGCCAAAAGCTTCGAACAGCTCCACCTCGAGGCCTACACCGAACTGGGCTTCACGATCGAACGCCTCCCCGCCGCCGCCCCGGCCGAACGCGCCGCCCTCCTCACCGACCTCACGGAGCCGTAGTGGACGACCTCACCGCCGACCTCGCCCGCCGCCTCGTCGCCGAGCAGTTCCCCGCCTGGGCCCACCTGGAGGTCACCGGCGTCGAACGCCAAGGCTGGGACAACCGGACCTTCCGCCTCGGCACCGACCTGACCGTGCGCCTGCCCAGCGCCGCGGCCTACACCCCCGCGGTCGACAAAGAACACCGCCACCTGCCCGCACTCGCGGCCCACCTGCCGATCCCCGTCCCCGAACCGGTCGCCCTCGGCGCCCCCACCGGCGACTTCCCCCACCCTTGGTCGATCCGGCGCTGGCTCGAAGGCGAGACGATCGACGTCGCCACGGGCCTGGACCGCGACCGGCTCGCCAACGACCTCGGGCGACTCCTGACGATCCTGCGATCGGCCCCCGCCGCGGACGGACCGGCCGCCGGACAGCACTCGTTCTACCGCGGCTGCCACCCCTCGGCCTACGCCGACCAGGTCCAGGCGGCCCTGCGCGAACTGGAGGCGCGGGTCGACACCGCCGCGTGCGAGGCGGTCTGGGCCGCGGCCCTCACCTCGGTCTGGGAACAGTCACCGGTGTGGTTCCACGGCGACATCGCCGCAGGCAACCTCCTGGCCGCGAACGGGCGGCTGTCGGCGCTCATCGACTTCGGCACCTGCGGCGTCGGCGACCCCGCCTGCGACCTGGTCATCGCCTGGACCTACTTCGACGGCGACGAACGCCGGATCTTCCGCGAAGCGGCCGGCCTGGACGAGGGCGCCTGGCGCCGCGCCCGCGGCTGGGCCCTGTGGAAGGCCCTGATCCTCATCGCCCGCGTCCCCGGCGCCGACACCGACGGCGCCCAGACCCGCATCCTCACCGAGATCCTCACCGACCCGCTCACCGACTGACTACGCGACCGGGCCCTGCCCGACCAGACCGCGCGCGTAGTCGACGGTCGAGCGCCGATACCGCGGCAGATGCGGGGCCAACGCCAGCAGCGCCACCGACAGGCCCTCCCGCTCGCGACCGAGCTTCGCGAGCGTGAGCGCCTCGCACATCGCCAGCGCGTCGTCGTAGTCGTCCGAGCCGCGCTCGCGCTCCTCGGCCAAGACCTCAAGCGCCTCCTCGGGCCGGCCGGTCTCGCGCAGCGAGGAGGCCATCTGGATCGACACCCGCCGGCGGCGCACCCCGCCGAGCCCGGCCGCGACCGCCCGCTCGTAGTAGCCGACGGCCGCCTCGGTGTACCCGGTCGAGTCGTGCGCGCCGCCGACCTCGAACAGCGCCACCGGGTCGTCCTCGGCGCATTCGGCCGCCAGTTCCCGCATCGCCGCGACGAACGCGTCGCGGTCCATGTCGTCGAGCCGCTCCCACAGGGCCGCGGCCCGTTGTTCCCACTCTCGCGTTGCCATGCGCGCAACCTACGCGAGCGCTCGCCGCGATCGGGGACCGGTCAGGCGAAACGGTCGGGCAGCGCCCCCAGGCCCGCCAGCAGCGCCCACCGCTGGTCGTCGGTGAGCGCGGTGTAGATCGGCGCATCGAGCCGGTTCGTCTCGGCCTCGATCCGCTCGCGCACCGGACCGTCTTCAAGGGCTTCCACTTGCTCGACGGTGAGGCCTTCGGCGCGCCATGCCGCCCGGTGCGCGTCGCCCCGGTGATGGCGAAGCGCCCCGAGCCGGGTCGTCAACCGCGTCGCCGCGCTCGCGTCCTCGGGTTCGAACACCGGCGTCAGACCCAGGAACGCCGGGCCGCCGCTGGAGCGCCCGGCTTCGAGGAGGATCGCGGTCAGATCGTTCAACCGGTCCAATCCCGCCAGGCCCGGCATCGTCGGGATCGGCCGGTGCGACCACAGTCGCTCGGCGGTCTCCCCGAGTACGCGCTGCACCGCGGCGGCGACCTGGCGGCCCCGTTCGGTCAGATGCCAGTCGCCGGCCTCGTCCCGCCACGCGGTGCCCTGCTCGACCTCGACGGTCATGTCCGAACCCGAATAGGTCGTGGCCGCGGCGAACGCCGCCGCCGACAATGGCCGCGCCAGCAGCCCGAAGTAGAAGCTCGACTCGAACCCGCGCCCGACCCCGAACCGCGCGTAGGCCTCGCGCAGCGCGGGGCGGGCGGCGACGCGCACCGACAGGTACACCCGGTCGACGACCGGCCGGATCAAAGCGGCATAGGACATGAGCGATCCCTTCCAGGACATATGATGCGACCTCATGACCCTATCCGCGCCACTGGAGGCGCTCAACGCCGAAACCGACCGCCTGAGCGCCATACTGGCAGGACTCGCACCGCGCGCATGGTCGCGCCCGACCCGCTGCGCCCCATGGGACGTTTCGGCGCTGTGCGCCCACCTCACCATCGGGCTGTCCCGCCTCGTCCCCATGCTCGACGCCCCCGCACCGCCGGCGGCCACAGTAGACGCCGCCGGGTACTTCCGGCCCGACGCCCGATACTCCGAGGCGGTCAACACCACGCGCCTGGACGACGCCCTCGGCGCCGCCGCCGGGGCCGGGGGACCGGCGCTGGCCGCGACCTTCGACCTCATCCGCCGCAACGTCCTGGCCGGCTGCGGGCACCAGCCGCCGGGCCGGCTCGTGACCACCCGCCACGGCGACCCGATGACCCTCGCGGACTTCCTGACCACCCGCGTCGTGGAGGTCGCCGTCCACGGCATCGACCTCGCCGACGCCCTCGACCGGCCCCGCTGGACCACACCCGAAGCATCAGCGCACGTCAGCGAACTGCTCTTGGGCCCCGGCGTCGAAGCCGCACTGGCGGGCCTCGGCTGGGACCCGGTCGCGTTCATCGCCAAGGCGACCGGCCGCGACCCCTTGCCCGCGGCCGAACGGGCCCGGGCCGAGGCCCTCGGCGTGCGGTGGCTCGCGCTCGGCTAGCAGGTCCCGGCGTATTCGAGCAGCGCGGCCTTCTCGGCCTCGTCGACGCTCAGGTTCCACTCGGTCTTGACCTCGACCCACGCCCAGGTGTACACGCACCACACCGACTCGTCGCTCGGCATCCAGTCGGCGGGGTCCTTGTCGGACTTCGAGCGGTTCGAGGCCGCCGTCACCGCGATGAGGTGCCACTGGTTGTCGATCGAGTTCGCGTACGCCTGGCGGTCCTCCTGGGTCCAGGCGTGCGCGCCCGACCCCCAGGCCTCCTTGAGCGGCACGAAGTGGTCGATGTCGATGTCGCCCGAGGCGGTGACGGTCTCGCCGTCGTACATCGAGATCCACTCGCCGGTCATCGCCCCGTCGCAGTCGGCCTCGGTGAGGTTCCCCGACCGGTCCTGGGCGACCAGCACGTCGTCGCGCGCGTCGCAGCCGTTGCCGTCGCCGTCGCGCCAGTGCGGGAACAGCGACCGGTCGTAGCCCTCGTCGGCCTCCTCGGCCACCTCCAGGGCCTCGATCGCGGCGGTCAGCTCGGCCGGGTCGACGGTGACGGTGAACGGGGCGGTGTCGCTGAACTCCGCCGAGATCTGCGAACCGGACGGGGCCGGGTCGCCGGCCGCGTCATCGATCAGATCGGACAGATCCTGGCAGCCGGCGGCCAGGACCAACGGGAACAGCAGGGCGAGACGGGAGGCGCGCATCGACGACGTCCTAACGGGACAGGGAACGGACGGGGCATAACGGACGCATGAGCGCCCGGGGTGTTCGCAACGTAACACGAACCGCGCCCCCGCGGCACGCCCGCCCCTGCTAGATTCCCTCGAATGATCGTATGGCTCAACGGCACCTTCGGCGCCGGCAAGACCACCACCGCGGCCCTGCTCGAAGACGCCCTCCCGGCCCGCGTCTTCGACGCCGAGCACATCGGATTCCTCCTGCGGCCCATCATCGGCGACGTCCCCTGCACCGACTTCAAGGAATGGGCCCCCTGGCGCGGGTTGACGATCGAGACCGCCCGGCAAGTCCTCGACTTCGTCGGCGGCACCCTCCTCATCCCGCAATCGGTCCTTCAGCGCCCCTACTGGACCGAACTCATGGACGGCTTCGCCGAAGCCGCCGTTCCCGTGCGCGCCTTCACCCTCCACGCCGACCGCGCGGTCTTCGAGGAGCGCGTCAGGGCCGACGCCTTCGAATCCGGCGCCCTCCAATGGCGCCTGGACCACCGCAGCGCCTACGAGACCGCCCTCGATGAGTGGATGCGCGAGGCCACCACCGTCATCGACACCACCGACCGCACCCCCGAGCAGGTCGCCGAGCGCATCAAGGCCCTCGTCACCGGCGAAACGGCACCCTGAAAGCGCCCAAGCGCCTGAAAACGTCACACCCGAGCGCGACGATGGGGGAGCAGAGCCACAACGAACGGCAAAGGAGCCCGTCATGGCCTACCTCGTCCTCATCGGCACCCGCAAAGGCCTGTTCACCGCCACCAGCGACGACCGCGAACACTGGGCCCTCAAAGGCCCCCACAGCCTCGACACCGACGGCTTCACCGCCGTCTCCGAGATCTTCGCGACCGCCGCCGACCCCGCCACCGGCCAGATCCTCGTCGCCGCCGAATCGCCCCACTTCGGCCCCTCCGTCTGGCGCTCCGACGACCTCGCCGCCACCTGGCACGAACCCGACGCCGCACCCATGGCCTTCCCCCAGGACCTGCCCTACCGGCCCCTGGACTACTCCGAGACCGCCGGCGTCGACCAGCCCGAATCCGACCGGGCCAACACCGTCAAACGCGTCTGGCAGCTCGCCTTCGGCCCCCAAGACGGCCGCGTGTGGGCCGGCGTCGAACCCACCAGCCTCTGGCGCTCCGACGACGGCGGCCGCACCTTCGCCTTCAACCGGGCCCTGTGGGACCACCCCCAGCACACCACCTGGGCCTCCGGCGGCGCCGGACCGGCCGTCCACACCATCGTCACCGACCCCGCCGACCCCGACCACCTCATGATCGCCATGTCCTCCGGCGGCATCTACGAGACCCACGACGACGGCGACACCTGGAACGGCGTCACCAAAGGCATCACCGTCGACTACGGCCCCGACCCCGAACCCGAATCCGGCCACTGCATCCACAAAGTCGCCCGCACCGCCGACGGCACCTGGATCGCCCAGAGCCACGGACCGGTCTGGCGCACCACCGAACCCGGCAGCGGCTGGACCAACGTCTCGGCCACCCTCCCTTCCGACTTCGGCTTCGCCGTCGTCGCCCACCCCACCGAACCGGGCACCGCCATGGTCTGGCCCGTCCAAGCCGCCATGGACCGCTTCCCGCCCGACCGCCGCATCGCCGCCTGGCGCACCACCGACCACGGCGACACCTGGCACCCCTGGGGCACCGGCCTGCCCACCGACCCCTACTTCGGCAACGTCATGCGCGACGGCGCCTGCACCGACGCCGCCACCGACCCCGGCTGGTACTTCGGCACCCGCTGCGGCGACGTCTGGGCCGCCACCGACACCGGCGCCCGATGGCACCTCGTCGCCGCCCACCTGCCCGACGTGCTGTGCGTGCGCGCCATGGAGACCCCCGCATGAACGCCATCGACGTCAAACTGCCCGCCGCCCTCGCCTCCGAATGCGAGGGCCGGCGCCACCTGAACCTCGACCTGCCCGCCGAAGCGACCCTCCGCGACGTCCTCGACGCGGTCGAAGGCGCCCACCCCCGCCTGGGCCGCCGACTGCGCGACGAGGCCGGACGGCTGCGCCGCTACGTCAACGTCTACATCGGCGACGAAGAGTCCCGCCGCCTCCAAGGCCTCGACACCCCCGTCGAAGGCCGCCCCGTCCAGATCCTGCCCTCCATCGCCGGAGGCGCCTGAACACACACGAAGGGCGCCGCGCGAGAGCGCGGCGCCCTACTTGCGTTGCGTCCTACGACTCGCCGTTGACCGACACGACGTCGACGACGAACACGAGCGTCTCGTTCGGCCCGATCACCCCGCCGGCGCCCGAAGCGCCGTAACCGAGGTGCGGCGGAATCACGATCAGGCGCCGGTCGCCGACCTGCGCCCCGATCAGACCGTCGTTCCAACCCTGGATCACCGGCGCCGAACCCACCGGCGTCACCTCGAACGGCTGCGCCCCGCGGTTCCACGACGCGTCGAACTCCTTGCCGTTCGACCAGTTGAACCCCGCGTACTGGACCGCGACCGCGTCCCCGGCCCGCACCTCGGTGCCCGAACCCTCGACCACGTCCTGCACGAACAGCCCCGCGGGCGGCTCGGCGTCCGGCACCGTCACGACCGGCTTCGCCTCCGTGTCCGCCGAGACCGACACCTCGACGCCCTCACTGATCTGCACCACGTGCGCATCCCCTTCGTCCGTACCCTGATCGGCGGCACCCTCGGCACCGCACCCGGCCAGCAGCGCCACGCTCGCACACGCGGCGACCACCGACCCACACACTCGACTCGCCAGGCTAAAGGCCACCGAGGGAACCTACCACCCCCCGGACGCCCGAATCACCGCTCCCAGCCCCCGCCCACCACCGCCGCGCACCGCGAACCGCGACGGCGCCGACTACCCTTCACCTCAAAGCCACACCCGCGCAAGGAGCCCCAGTGACCGTCCCCAGCCAACGCACCCCACTCCACCCGCTGCGACGCGCCCTCACCCTCTGGGGCGCCCTCCTGGCCCTCCTGTGGCTCATCCTCATCGCAGATTGGATCCTCCCGGGCCACTTCATCGCCTGGGGCATCACCCCGCGCACCCTCGACGGCCTCCTCCCCGGCATCCTCGCCGCACCCTTCCTCCACGGCGGCGCCGCACACCTGGCCGCCAACTCCCTCCCACTCGCCGTCATGGGCACCGTCGCCGCCCTGCGCGACTGGCGCGGCATGTGGACCGCGCTGGCCCTCTCCCTGGTCGTCTCCGGGCTCGGGGTGTGGCTGACCTCCCCGACCCACTCGATCACCGTCGGCGCCTCGGGAGTCGTCTTCGGCCTCTTCGGCTACCTGCTCGCCCGCGGCGTGTTCATGCGCAAGATCGGCGACATCCTCATCGCCGTGCTCCTGGTCATCGTCTACGGCTCCATGATCTGGGGCATCTTCCCGAGCCAACCGCACATCTCCTGGCAGGCCCACCTGTTCGGCTTCCTCGGCGGCATCGCCGCGGCCTTCTTCACCGCCCGCGCCCGCCGCATCGCCGCCGCCCAGACCGGGGGAGCGGCATGAGCGAGCCGACCGGCTTCTCCTACAAGACCCGCAGCGACGGCACCGTCGTCATCCTCCACCGCGGCCGCGCCGCCGCCACCCTCCGCGGCGCCCGCGCCGCGAAGTTCCTCACCGAGGTCGAAGACGCGGACGACCAGCTCACCATGGCCCGCTGGACCGGCGCCTACAAGATCGGCAATGAACGCATGGGCAAGAACCACCCCCGCAACCAGCGCCGCTGACCCCGGCAGGGGAGCAGCCGAACACCAGCATCGGCACCGAGCACGATTTGACGCCCGCTCGTGTTTAAGCTTAAAATCTGCTCCGCGCACCCGAGAGGAGGACCGACATGACCGACGAGGCGAACACCGGCCGCAAACCCACCATGACCGACGTCGCCGCCCTCGCCGGCGTCTCGGTCATGACCGTCTCCAACGTCATCAACCGCCCCGACGTCGTCGCCGAGGCCACCCGCGAAAAAGTCCACACCGCCATGCGGCGACTGCGCTACCGCAACAACCTCGTCGCCCGCAGCCTCCGCCTCACCCAACCCCGCCAGATCGGCTACGTCCTCCCCGCCCAAGACGCCAACCAGTACATGGACGCCTTCCTCCACGACCTCGCCGCCGCCTGCCAAGCCGCCGACCGCAACCTCACCCTCGTCACCGAACACGACACCGACGCGCTCCTGACCGCCTGCGAGAACCTTTACCTCGGCCGATCCGTCGCCGGCTTTATCCTCTCCAACATCGGCCGCGACGACCCCCGCCCCGCCGAACTCCACCGCCGCGGTATCCCCTTCGCCGCATACGGCCGCAGCGCCACCGCCTACGACAGCGATTGGAGCTGGGCCGAAGGCGACGCCGCCCAAGGCATCCAGATCGCCGTCGACCACCTCGTCGACCTCGGCCACCGCGAACTCGCCCTCACCGGAGCCGACACCGCCAGCATCACCATGACCGAACGCGAAACCGGCTACCGCGACGCCTGCACCCGACACGGCCTCCACCGATCCACCCGAGCAGACCGCATCCTCCACTGCCCCGGCGACCTCGAATCCGGCGTCCGCACCGCCGCCCGACTCCTCGACACCCCCACCCCGCCCACCGCGATCGTCTGCGTTTCCGACCTCCTCGCCGCCGGCACCCTCATCACCCTCCAAGCCCGCGGCCTCACCCCCGGCCGCGACATCGCCGTCACCGGCTACGACGACACCCCCCTGACCTCCTTCGGCACCGTCGGCATCACCTCAGTCCGCCAAGCCTCACACCGCATCGCCACCGAACTCGTCCGCCTCGTCATCGACCCGCCACCACAACCCGAACACCACCTCCTCCCACCCACCCTCATCACCCGCACCAGCACCGACCCACACGCATGAGCCGCAACCGAACACCCCCGTGACCGCGGCATTTTAAGCTCACAACCAACCGAAACCAGGAGCACACCATGACCGACCAGCCCATCCGCGTCGTCATCTGGGGCGAGAACCGCCACGAACAACGCGAACCCGCAGTCGCCGAACGCTACCCCGACGGCATGCACGGCGCCATCGCCCAAGGCACCGCCGCCTGGCTCGGCGACCGCGCCCGCATCACCACCCACACCCTCGACGAACCCGAACACGGCCTCACCTCCGACGTCCTCGACGACACCGACGTCCTCGTCTGGTGGGGCCACGCCGCCCACCACGAAGTCGACGACGCCATCGTCGAACGCGTCCACCGCCACGTCCTCGCCGGCATGGGCCTCATCGTCCTCCACTCCGGACACTGGTCCAAGATCTTCACCAAACTCATGGGCACCACCTGCACCCTCCGCTGGCGCAGCCAACACGACCGCGAACTCGTCTGGACCGTCAACCCCCAACACCCCATCGCCCGCGACATCCCCAACCCCATCGTCATCCCCGAACAGGAGATGTACGGCGAATACTTCGACGTCCCCACCCCCGACGAACTCGTCTTCATCTCCGGCTTCACCGGCGGCGAAGTCTTCCGCAGCGGCATGACCTACCGCCGCGGCTTCGGCCGCATCTTCTACTTCAGCCCCGGCGACCAGGACTTCCCCGTCTACCACCACCCCGACGTCAACCACGTCATCGCCAACGGCATCGAATGGGCCCGCCCCGACCGCGAACGCCAGACCCCCACCCTGCTGCGCTACGACACCGACGACTTCTTCAACGGCCACGGCTACCAAGGAGCCTTCGAACGATGACCTTCCGCACCATCACCGCCGAACGACCCCTCCGCCTCGCCCTCGTCGGCGCCGGCGGCATGGGCCGCGACTGGGCCCACACCATCCACACCGACCCCGCCACCGAACTCGTCGCCATCGCCGACCTCGACCCCACCGCCGCCCACAACGCCGCCACCGAAACCGGCCTACCCGACCTCCCCACCGGCACCGACGCCCTCCACCTCGCCCGACACACCGACGCCGACGCCATCGTCAACGCCACCATCCCCGAAGCCCACCACCCCGTCACCATCGCCGCCCTCACCGCAGGCCTCCCCGTCCTCGGAGAGAAACCCGCAGCCGCCACCGTCACCGAGGCCCTCGCCCTCGCCGCCGCGGCCGAACACACCGGCGAACTGTTCATGGTCAGCCAATCCCGCCGCTACCACCACGCACTCCACCAAACCCGCCAACACCTCACCGACCTCGGACCGGTCGGCATCTGCGCCGTCGACTTCTTCAAAGCCCCCCACTTCGGCGGCTTCCGCGACCAGATGAACAGCCCACTCCTCCTCGACATGGCCATCCACCAATTCGACATGGCCCGATTCCTCCTCGACGCCGACCCCATCGCCGTCACCTGCGAGGAATACAACCCCCCATGGAGCTGGTACACCGGAGACGCCGCCGCCACCGCCACCTTCACCATGGACAGCGGCGCCCGCTTCACCTTCAACGGCAGCTGGTGCAGCCCCGGCGCCGAAACCTCCTGGAACGGCTCCTGGCGACTCTCCGCCCAACACGGCACCGTCCTCTGGGACGGCGAAACCCCACCCACCACCGACCCCGACCGACCCGCACCCACCACACCCGACCCCGGCAACGGCATCGCCGGAGCCCTCCGCGAATTCACCACCGCCCTGCGCACCGGCACCGAACCCTCCGGCAGCGTCCGCACCAACATCATGAGCCTCGCCATGGTCGAAGCCGCCATCCGCAGCGCCGCACTCGGCACCCGCATCGCCATCGACGACGTCCTCGACCAGTCCCACAGAACCGCGCTGGCGGCCGAAGCCGACCCCGGCGTCCTCGCGACCATGAAATCCTGGCCTTCCGCACGCGAAGCCCTCACCCGGAAGGACACCCCTTGAACACCATCAACATCGGCATGGTCGGCCACAACTTCATGGGCAAGGCCCACTCCCACGCCTGGCGCACCGCGCCGAGGTTCTTCGACCTCCCGCTCACCCCGCGCATGACCGCCCTCGCCGGCCGCGACGCCGGCCGCGTCGGCGCCGCGGCCGCCACACTCGGCTGGGAGAGCACCGAGACCGACTGGCGCCGCCTGATCGAACGCGAGGACGTCGACCTGGTCGACATCTGCGTCCCCGGCGACCTCCACGCCGAGATCGCCACCGCCGCACTCGAAGCGGGCAAGCACGTGCTCTGCGAGAAACCCCTCGCGAACACCGTCGCCGAAGCCGAACGCATGGTCGCCGCCGCCGAAGCCGCCCAGGCCCGCGGCGTCTTCGCCATGTGCGGCTTCAGCTACCGCCGCACTCCGGCGCTCACGCTCGCCAAACGCCTGGTCGACTCCGGCGCGCTCGGACCGATCCGCCACGTCCGCGCCCAGTACCTCCAGGACTGGCTCACCGACGAGAACACCCCGCTGACCTGGCGGCTCGACAAGGACAAATCCGGCTCAGGCTCCCTCGGCGACATCGGCGCGCACATCATCGACGCCGCGCAGTGGATCGCCGGCTCCGACCTCACCGGCGTCTCGGCGCTCCTGACCACCTTCGTCGCCGACCGCCCCATCGGCGGCGACTTCGTCGGTCTGGGCGGCACCGGCGGCACGGACGGACCCCGCGGCCCAGTCACCGTCGACGACGCGGCGATGTTCACCGCCCGCTTCGCGGACGGCGCGGTCGGCGTGTTCGAAGCGACCCGCTTCGCCCTCGGCCGCAAGAACGCGATGCGCCTGGAACTCAACGGCTCCAAAGCCTCCCTCGCGTTCGACTTCGAGGACATGAACGCGCTGTGGTTCTACGACGCGGCCGACGAGCCCAACGCGGGCTTCCGCCGCATCCAGGCCACCGAACCCGAACACCCCTACACCGGCAACTGGTGGCCGGTCGGCCACGGCCTCGGCTACGAACACGCCTTCACCCACCAGGCCGTGGACTTCATCGAAGCGATCGCCCAGGGCCAGGCGCCGAGCCCGTCCTTCGCCGAAGCCCTCCAAGTCCAACGCGTCCTCGAAGCCGTCGCCACCAGCGCCGCCGACGAAAGCCGCTGGACCGCGATCTGAACACATCGTGGGTGCCGGGACCCGGCACCCACGACCACCGGGGGAGTACGGCCCGAAAACACCGTCACCTTTTGCGCAGGAACTCCCGCGCTCCGCGAAGCCGAACGGCGAGCACTCCAGCGGCCTTCGCCGAATCCAGCCGCACTATCGCACCCGCGCTCCCGGTCACCGAAGCCTTGGCGGCCTTCGGCAACGTACCGGGATCGAGCCCGTCGCGCTCGGCGACCAGGCGACCCAACTCGTACCGGCTCAACGACTCCGGGCCCGCCACATGCAGCACGCCGGCCGCACCGCTCGCGCACGATGCCACCAGCGCCGCCGCCAGATCACCGACATGGACCGGCGAGCGGACATCGTCGTCGAACAGCGCCCCCGCAGCCCCGCCGGCGAGCGCCCGCACGAACGACTCGAACGGCGAGCGCCCGTCCCCGAGGATCCACGAGGTCCGCACGATCAACGCCGAGGCGTGTGCAGCGGCGACACCGACCTCGGCCGCGGCCTTCGCCGCACCGTAAGGCGTACTCGGCGCCGGCGCACACGTCTCGTCGTAGACCTCGCGATCCCCGCCGATGAACACCGCGTCGGAGGAGACATGGACGAACCTGACCGCACGGGCCGCGCAGACGGTGGCGACATTGACCGGGCCGACCGCCGTGGTCGCCCAGTCCGACTGCACGTACGCCGCGTTGACGACCACCTCGGGCGCGACCGCGCCGACGAACCGGTCGACCGCCGCACGGTCGCGGACATCGAGTCGGGACAGGTCGTCGCGCCGGGAGGACCAAGCGGTCCCGACGACCTCGTGACCGGCCGCGCGGGCCCGGCGTCGCAGTTCGCCGCCGAGATACCCGCTGGCCCCGATGATGAGCACCCGCATGCATCCGAGCATAGGCCCCGGCACCGCCGTGAACATAATGGACAAAACAAACCGGGGGAGCAGCGCAACCTTCACGGCCGCAACGCAACGCGGGGCCGCAGGCATCGCGCCCACGGCCCCGCAACGATGCGCCCTATGACGGCGGGTCGCCGAAGTCGACCATCCAGGGGATGCCGAACCGGTCGGTGAAGGCCCCGTACTCGTCGCCCCACATCTGCTTCGCCAGCGGGACGGTGATCTCGGCGCCCGCGGTGAGGCGCTCCCAGTAGCCGCGCAGTTCCTCGGCGTCGGCGGTGAAGCCGCTGAGGCAGATCGCGATGTTCTGGCCGGGCCGGTGCTCGGTGCCCGGAGGCGTGTCGGCGGCCATGAGGGTGAGGCCGGCGTCGGTCTTGAGGTGGCCGTGCATGAGCTTGTCTTTGTCCGGGCCGTCGTCGCCCATCTCGCCGTACGTCATCGAGGAGACCTCGCCGCCGAGGGCCTCGCGGTAGAACTCGAGGGCTTCGCGCGCGTTCCCGTCGAAACTCAGATACGGATCCAAAGCTGCCGTCATGATTCGCTCCTTCGCGATAGAGCCGTGATACGCGCCATCCTGCCAGCGCCCACCGGCGACGACCGAGGATTCACAGATCCGGCCGTGCCAACCGACCCGCCCACGAACATCTCCGCCAGCATCCGCCAGCCATCCCACAACCCCGAACCCGCCGCACGCGTCCCAAGCGGCGAGAGAGCCCGTGGATAGGTTCTGAGGCCTTGATTCGCCCGAGGTCGTGTCAGGGGCTTTTTAGTTATAACTTGCGGGAACGGCACTTCTCGTGAGTTATGTATCTGGGCGGGACTCGCTTGTTTTTTGGTTATTTAAATATTAAAAACGGAAATTAAAAATGATAGGTTGTACTCATGACGAAAACTGGTACGACCGTGAAGACCGCGACGCTGTGCAAGCGGTGCGGCACGCCGATTCCGCAGCAGCCCGGGCGCGGGCGCCCGCGGCTGTACTGCGCCGAGGGCGATTGTGCTTCGCAGGCCAAACGCCAGCGCGAGCTGCGCCGGGCCACGCCCGGGCTCGAAGGCGCCCTCGCGCGGGCCGAGGAGCTGTACGAGCAGATTGAGCAGTCGATGTCCTCGGCGCTCGCGCCGCTCGCCGAAGCCTTGCGGGCCGAGACCGATCCGGCCGAGGTCGAGGCGCGGCTCGCCGAGGTGCGTTCGGATGCGGCCGCCGCGGTGGCCGCGGCGCGGGCCGAGCGTGACGAGGCGGCGGTGCGCGTCGAGTCGCTGCGGGAGGAGCTCGCTGCGGCGCACGCCGAGGCCGAGCGGGCTGCCGCGGCGCTCACGGCCGCTGAGGGGCGGGCGAAGGACGCGGTGTCGGCGCGGTTGGAGGCCGTCCGTGCCGCTGAGGGTGCGGAGGCGGCGGCGGTCGAGGCGCGTGCGGAGGCGGTAGAGGCGGAGCGTTTGCGCAGTGAGGCTGCGGCCACCGCTGAGGCGGCGCGGGCGGAGGCGGCTTCGGCGGTGTCGCAGCGGGATGCGGCGGTCGCGGCCGGTGCGGAGGCCGAGCGGGTCGCTGTCGCCGCTCGTGGTGAGGCCGAGTCGGCTCGGGTGCGGGCCGATCAGGTCGCGGCCGAAGCGGCTGAGGCGTTGCGGGCCGGCGAGGCGGCGTTGGAGCGGGCCGAGGCGCGGGCGCTGGGGTTCATCGGTGAGCGCGACGCCGAGCGGTCGCGGGTGGAGTCGCTCCTGGCCGATCTCGCGGTGGCGCGTCGTGACGCCGAGCAGGCGGGGGTCCTGGCGGCCGAGCGGGCGGCGGCGTTGGCGTCGAGTCAGGCCGAGGCCGCCGGTGCCCTCGCCGATCAGCGAGTGCTCGCCTCGCGGTTGGCCGCCGCTGAGGCGGCGGCCTCGGAGGGCCGGGCGGAGTCGGTGTCCTGGCGTGAGCGCGCTCTGGCGGCCGAGGCGCGATTGGCCGAGCGCGGCCGCGAAGCGGAGTAGTACTCCCCCGCCACGGTGTGCGTGTTTTGTCCGGTTACATGGGTCGGGCCCCGGCAGTGCAGCGCCGGGGCCCGATCTTTTTCAGGGTGTCAGCCTGCGGTGCAGGTGACGGTGGGGGTGGCGACCGGGCCGGAGGCGACGAAGCCCCAGGCGTCGACCGTCTGGCCGGAGCCGACGGCCGCGTTCCAGCCGACGTCGCTGGCGGTGACCGACGAGCCGGACGAGGTCACTTCGGCGTTCCAGTGGCTGTCGATGCTCTGGCCGCCGGGCCAGGTCCAGGTGAGCGTCCAGCCGTCCACGCCGCCGTTGCCGGCGGTGATCTGGAGGTTGCCCTGCCAGCCGCTGCCCCAGTCGCTGGTCACGGCGATCACGGCGGTGCAGGCGGCGTCACCGGGGTTCCCCGGGTCGCCGGGGTCTCCAGGGTCACCGGGATCCCCGGGATCCCCGGGATCCCCGGGGTCGCCCGGGTCCCCCGGGTCGCCGGGGCCGGTGCTGCCGGTGCGCGGGAGGGTGTTGCGGGTGAACACGCTCTGGATCTGGGCGCGGTCCTGGTCGATGCTGGCCTGGCTGATCAGCGGCGAGCCGGCGAGGGTCGCCGAGAGCTGGTCGAGCAGGGACTGGGCGAGCCCGGAGTCGTAGAGTTCGGCCTTGAGGTCGAAGAACGTCTGGTCGTACAGGGCCCGGAACGCCGGGACCTCGAGTGCGCGCTCGACGCACGGGCAGCCCCAGGTGGTGCGCTGCATGGGTTCGACCTCCTGGAGCGGCCCCGGGAGGTTGTCGAAGGTGGCGAACGGACCGGGCTTCGGGGGTGCCGGGAGGATCCCGAAGGACAGGTTGTGGTCCCAGGGGACGATGGTGAACCGGTCGGTCGCCGGCGTCCAGCGGAAGAAGCCGTTCTGACCGGGCCCGTCGATGTCGTCCCAGTTGAGGATGAGGTCCTGGACCGAGAGGTAGGCCGCGAACGTCTCGACGTCGATCCGGGACTCGAGTTGGGCGGCGAACTCGGCGTCGCTGGAGTTGTTGAGCCAGTCGAGCCAGTCGATCAGCGGCTCCCAGTTGTCCTCGTCGCCGCCGCTGGGCTCCCAGGCGTCGTCGTAGTCGTCGGGGCTGGGGCCGAAGTAGGAGAAGTCGCGCTCGAAGTCCTTCTTGTAGAGCGTCCCGCCGTCCTTCTCGCCGTTGATCCCGAAGTACTCCTGGTCGAAGGTCTTGTCGAGCTCCTGGATGACCAGGCGCAGCTCGGGGTTGCCGCCGTTGACGCTGAAGTGGGCCGGGACGTGCTTGGTGGTGGCGAGTCCGGCCCGGTCGAGCAGTTCGAGGGCGAGCGCCTCGTTGAGGGAGGAGGCGGTGTAGTTGGTGCGGATGATGAACCGCTTGTAGCCCTCGTGGTCCTGCTCGACGTTCCGGTTGAGGCGGATGAGCCAGGGCAGGGTGCTCGGGTCGGACTGGGGCGTGACGCCGAACAGGCTCGAGTTGCCCTTGAGGCGGACGCCGGCATCGGGGTAGGTCTGGCCGTCGATGGTGACGTCGGCGGAGAGCCAGCCCTTGGTGCCGGTGGCCAGGAAGTCCTGGACCATGGCGACGAACTCGCCCTGGTCGAGCGTGAAGGAGAAGTCGTGGATCTGGGTCTTGTCCCAGACCGTACTGGTCTGCTGTGGTTCGGCCACCGGGTCGTCAGTCTGCGCGGTGGCGGCGGGGATTCCTATGAGGCCGATCGCTAGTGCGAGGGTGATTGCGACGGCCCCGAGGATCCGCTTGATCGGTTTCATCGGTGGCACCTCCTTGGGCGCGGAAACGCGTTCCGCTCTACTTGGATGGTCGGACCGTAGCAACGGGTCCTATGGAAAACCTATGGAAGCGCTTGCTGTTTCATAGGCTCCGCATAGGATTCGCATAGCCGACTCATGAGGTACTCATAGGTTCGGGTTCTATAAATTCCGTATGGATGCATTCGGATGGACAGGACTGGGCGCCGACCTGGCGCTCATCAGCCTCTTGGTCTTCGGGGTCTACTACCGCCGCCACCGCAGGCGGGACATGGTCGTCCCCTATATCGGCCTCAACGTCGGCGTGTTCGCGGTGGTCTCGGCACTGCTGGGCACCGACGTCGGCGTAGGGGTGGGCTTCGGCCTGTTCGGGGTCCTCTCGATCATCCGACTGCGATCATCCGAGATCAGCCACGGCGACGTCTGCTACTACTTCTCCTCGCTCTCCATTGGACTGGTCTGCGCCATGCCGCTCGAATCGGCCTGGACCGGCCCGCTCCTGGGCCTGTTCGTCGTCCTCGTCATGGCCGCCATCGACCAGCCCTTCCTGCACCGCCGCCACCGCCAGGAGCGCGTGGTCCTCGAACGGATCTACTACTCCCGCGACGAACTCGAGGCGCGGCTGATGGACCTGCTCGACGCCGAGTCCATCACCCGGGTCGAGACCCTGGAGACCGACCTGGTCCGCGACTCGCAGACCGTGGAGGTCTCCTTCCGCGTCCCCACCGACAGGGACCGCGCCGGCCGCCGGCCGGCCTTCGCGCAATAGACCGGGAGGCCGCCATGTACACCGCACTGTCACCGATCGGCCTCGCCGACCTGCTCGCGATCGCCGAGCTCCAGACCCGCGTGGACCGCAAGTACCTCGTCCTCATGGAGGACCTCGCCCCGCTGCTGCACGACCCCGACGGCGAACTGGCCGTCCTGGAGATCGAACGCCGCCGCCGCTTCGAGTACGAGTCGGTCTACTTCGACACCCCCGACCTGTCGAGCTTCCTCGGCACCGCCCGCTCCAGACGCCGCCGCTTCAAGGTCCGCACCCGCACCTACCTCGACTCGGGCCAGTGCATGCTGGAGATCAAGACCCGCGCCGGCGAGAGCACCGTCAAACGCCGCATCGACTACCCCGCCGCCGACCGCCACCGCATCACCGACGAAGGCGCCCGGTGGATCGAGGAGTCCGGCGACGTCCCCGTCGCCGCCGCCGACCTCGTGCCGGTCCTGGTCACCCGCTACATGCGGGCGACCATCCTGCACCGGCCCACCGGCTCGCGCATGACCTGCGACTCCCAACTGCGCATCGAGGACTTCCAGGGCCGCTCGGGCTCCCTCGGACCGCAGATGGCCGTCGTCGAGGTCAAGAGCCCCGGCCGCACCGTGCCCCTGGACCGGCGCCTGTGGAAGGCCGGGTACCGGCCCGCGCCGATCTCCAAGTTCGGCACCGGCATGGCCTTCCTGCGCCCCGACCTGCCCGCGAACAAGTGGAACCGCACCCTGCGCCACCACTTCGGCTGGCGGCCGGGGCAGCCCGACGCCCCGGCGCTGGCGGCCGCTCAGTTCGGCTTGAGGACGTAACCCACGCCGCGGACGGTGTGGATCATGGGCGCGTCGCCGTTGCCGATCTTGCGGCGCAGATAGGAGATGTACAGCTCGACGATGCTCGAACGGCCCCGGAAGTCGTAGCTCCAGACCTGGTGGAGGATCTGGTTCTTGCTCAGGACCCGCCGGGGGTTGCGCATGAGGTACCGCAGCAGGCGGAACTCCGTGTCGGTCAGGTCGACCGTCACTCCCCTGCGGTTGACCTCGCGGGTCTCCTCGTCCAGCTCCAGGTCGCCGACGACCAGCCGCGGCGGCGGCAGGCCCGGCGCCTCGGCGCTGCGCCGGCGTATGCCCTTGAGCCGGAGCATGACCTCCTCGAGGTTGAAGGGCTTGGCGACGTAGTCGTCGGCCCCGACGGCCAGGCACCCGATCCGCCGCCGCGCGCCGTCCTCGCCGGCGAGCACCAGCACGGGCGTGTCGGGGAACTCCGAGCGCATCCGGCCCAGCAGCACCAGGCCGTCGATGTCGGGCATCGCCAGCTCGGTGACCACGAGCTCGGGCCGCTGCGCGCGCATATGCGCGAGGGCGGTCGCGCCGTCGTCGGCGGGTATCGCGTGCCAGCCTTCGAGTCTGAACGCCAAGTTGAGCAATCCTCGGACGTTCGGGTCCGGGTCGGCTGTGAGGATCCTAGTGAGGGTGGAGTCAGAACCGCTCAGCCGTGGTGTCTTGAAATTGAACTCCACGTGAACATTCTAAACCCGACATTCCATATACATCTATACCTATCGATGCGTATTCCCGGATGGTGGGAGCGCTGACACTGCCTTGCGCGCGCAAGTCCCGCCGTTCGCGAAGCGGCGCAGCGCCCCCGCCGCCTCACATGCCGGCGGCCTCGCGGGCCGCCCGCTCGACCTTCTCGCGGTAGGCCGCCCACCAGGCCGCGTCGCCCTCGGGCATGTTGTCGTTGCCCGAGCGCAGCCCCGCGGCCCCGTCGATCGTCTCGCGCACGATGTCGGCGTGCCCGGCGTGGCGGTTCGTCTCGGCGATCATGTGCACCAGGATCTGGCCCAGCGTCACCGCGGCGCGCTCCTCGGGCCACCACGGCACGCGCCCCCGCGCGTCCAAGTCCAGCGCCGCGATGGTCGCGTCCGCATGTTCGCCCACGCGCCGGTAGAGATCGGTGATGAACGCCGTCGACTCCTCGGGGACCGCCCACATGTCGGCGTTGGCCTCCGCCTCGGGGTCGAACCACGGCTGCGGGTCGGGGAACGGGCGGTCGAAGACGATCCCGAAGTAGTCGGCCTCCACGCACGCGAGGTGCTTGACCAGGCCGAGCAGGTTCGTCCCCGTCGGCGTGAGCGGGCGGCGCAGGTCGTACTCCCCCAGGCCCTCGAGTTTCCACACGACGGCCTCATGGGCCGATCTGAGGTAGCGGTGCAGGTCGGTCTTGATGTCGGTCATGGGCGCGAGTGTGCCACCCGGGTGTGACATCAGAGGCCGAAGGGCACGCCTGAGGCGCCCGCCAATGCGATTGCGGGCGCCCCGCACCGGTGTTAGCGTGACGCGCGATGACAACCCATGACGCGCCGACGCGCTTCGGCTTCCTCGACTGCAACTCCCCCATCGCGCCGTGGCGGCTCGACCGCCAGGTCGCCGAAAGCGCCGCGGCCGAGCCGCGGACCATCGTCGACATCGGCTGCGGCTGGGGCGAACTGCTCCAGCGCATCACCGAACGCGTCCCCGCCGCCCGGGCCCACGGCATCGACTCAGACCTCGAACTGCTCGAACGCGGCCGCGCCGCAGCCCGCCGCCGCGGCATCGACGACCGGCTCACCTTCGTCGAATACCAAGGCGAATCCTGGACCGAACCGGCCGACCTCGTGATCTGCATCGGCGCCGCCCACGTCTTCGGCACCGGCGCCGAAGCGCTGCGCGCCCTCCACCCGCTCGTCAACCCCGGCGGGCGACTCCTGTTCGGCGAATGCTTCTGGCAGCGCGAACCGACCGAAGCCGACCTCGCCGACATGTGGCCCGGGACCGTCGCCGACGAATGGCGCCTCCTGCCCGACCTCGTCGACGACGCCGTCCGGGCCGGACTGCGCCCCCTGCGCGTCGAAGCGGTCGAGCAGCACGAATGGGACGACTTCGAATCGCAGTTCCTGGCCGACAAGGAGGTCTGGCTCCAGGCCAACCCCGACCACCCCGAGGCCCAGGCCGTCCGCGAACAGGCCGACGCCCACCGCGACTGGTGGCTGCGCGGCCACCGCGGCCTCCTCGGCTTCGCCTACCTGACGCTCCTCAGACCCGTCGCCTGAACGGCGTGAAGGCCCCGGACCGGTAATGGTTCGGGGCCTTGTGGCGTTAGCGGCGCTGTTCGCGCCATGCCGCGACCGCCTCGTCGGCGTCGATGAGGCCGAACCGCAGCGGCGGGCCCTCGATCGGGCCGATGAGGGCCTTCCTGATGCGCACGTTGAGCTCCTCGATCGCCGCGCGCACGGCGGCCTCGTCCCCCAGGGCGTCCAGCCGCTCGGGCAGCAGCTCGCGCTCGCGGCCGAGCTTCAGCGCCGGAGGGAGCGCGTCCAGCCCCATGTTCTCGCGCGTCGCCTGCTGGTGGAGCCACCAGTCCTCGGCCAGCGGCCGCCCGATGCCCGGAAGCGGCTTGCCGGCCCCGGGAAGGTTCTTGAACTCGCCGCGGGCCTCGGCCTCCTGGATCTGGCGGTCGACCCCGCGCGCCTGCCTGTCGCTCATGCAGTCCCCCTCTCGCTGGGGACCAATGCTAACGACTGCGCCGCGTGGACCACGATCGCGACCGCCGCGAACTGGACGGCGTAGGCGGCCAGCGTGAACGCGTGGAACACCTCGTGGAAGCCGAACCACCGCGCCGACGGGTTCGGGCGCTTGAGCGCGTAGACCACGCCCCCGGCCGTGTAGAGCACGCCGCCGGTGAAGATCAGCACCGTCGCCGCGACCCCGGCCCCCTCCACCAGCTGCGGCAGCACGAACACCGCGGCCCAGCCCAAGACGATGTACAGCGGCGTGTACAGCCAGCGCGGGGCGCCGATCCACAGGGTCCGGAAGGCGATGCCGGCGGCCGCGCCGGTCCAGATGACGGTCAGCAGTGCGGTGCGGGCGGTGCCTTCGAGGGCGAGGACGGCGATGGGCGTGTAGGTGCCGGCGATGATGAGGTAGATGTTGGCGTGGTCGAGGCGTTTGAGTCGCATGGTGGCGCGGGGGCTGAGGTTGGTGCGGTGGTAGAGGGCGGAGACGCCGAAGAGGGCGGCGGAGGCGGTGACGTAGACGGCGGTGGCGAGGCGTGCGGCGGGGGTGGGTGCGGTGGTGAGGAGGATGAGGCCGGCGAGGACGGCGGTGGGGAAGGCGCCGAGGTGGAGCCAGCCGCGGAGGTGGGGTTTGGTGTCGGGGAGGGTGGTTGCCGTTGCCATGGTTCGAGCCTACGTCCGGCGGTTACTGGTCGGTAGTGTGTTTGGTCCCCCGGTCGGGGGTGGGGTTAGGCCCCGCGGGTGGGGATGTGGTGGTGCCGAGGGGGTTTCGGTGTTGTCGTTGGTCAGGCGATGGGGGCGACTGGGCGGGGGCGTGCGGGGCCGAGGGCGAGTGCCCGCTCGTAGTGGGCGATGAGGGCGTCGCCTTCGGCTTCCCAGGTGCGGCCGGTGACTTTGGCGCGGCCGCGTGCGCCCCATTGGCGCAGCAGGTCGCGGCGTCCGGCGAGGGTTTCGACGGTGGCGGCGAGGGCGGCGGGGTCGCCGGGTGGGAAGTGGGTGCCGTCGACGCCGGGGTCGACGAGTTCGGCGGCGCCGCCGGCGTCGACGGCGACGACGGGGACGCCGGAGGCGTGGGCTTCTTGGATGGTCTGGCCGAAGGTCTCGAACGGTCCGGTGTGGACGAACAGGTCGAGGGAGGCGTACAGGCGGGAGAGGTCGGCGCCGTGGAGGGCGCCGAGGAAGGCCGCTTGGGGCAGGAGGCGTTCGAGGGCGCGGCGGCGGGGTCCGTCGCCGACGACGACCAGGCGGACGCCGGGGACGTCGGCGAGGTCGGCGAGCCAGTGGAGTTGCTTCTCGCGGGCGAGTCGTCCGACGTAGCCGACGAGGAGGTCGCCGTCGGGGGCGAGGGCGTCGTGGAGGGTCTGGTCGCGCAGGCGCGGGTCGAAGCGGTCGGTGTCGACGCCGTGGGGCAGGACCGCGACCGAGCCGATGCCTTGGTCGGTGAGGGATTTGGCGGTGCATTCGGACAGGGCGAGGTTGACCGCCGCTCGGGAGTGGATCGACCGCAGGCGGTGCCATACGAGCTGTTCGAAGGCGGTGAGGTGGTAGGCGCGGGTGTAGGCGGGCAGGTCGGTCTGCCAGACGGCGACCGAGGGGACGCCGCGGCGTTCGGCCCAGACCGCGGCGCGCGCGGTGTAGCCGAAGGGGCTGGCGAGGTGGACGATGTCGGGGGCGTGGGCGTCGAGGGCCTCGTCGAGGGCGCGGGTGGCGAGTCCGGCGCGGAAGTGGCGGTAGGCGGGGAGCCGGACGGAGGGGACGTGGACGACGGGCCAGTCGAAGTCCGGGATCGGGCCGGGTCCGGGCGCGGGGGCGACCACGACCGGTTCGAGCCCGCGGAAGGCCAGGTGCGCGGCGGCGCGGGCGACGGAGCGGGCGACCCCGTTGACCTGAGGCGGGAACGATTCGGTGACGAGTGCGACTCTCATGGTCGGAGCGTAGGAGCCCAGGTGGGCGGTGGAGGGAACCCGACATGGCGGGCGTTTGAACCGCAGCCGATATTCGCGGCGGCCGTGTCCGTTCGGTTCAAGGCCCGCGGCCGGCGGCGGTCATAGTCTCGGGGCATGGCACGTATCAGCAGCGCGATGATCGATCGGTCCGTGGAGTTCCTCCTGCTCACCGGGAGTGTGCTCGATCAGCGTCGGATGGCGCATTTCACCGGTGAGGGGGAGGCGGCGGGGGTGGTGGCCGCTTTGGCGGCCCATCGCACCGCCGACGGCGGGTACGCGTACGCGTTGGAGCCGGATGTGAAGGGTCCGGCGGCGCAGCCGCTGTCGGTGATGGCGGCGTTGGAGATTCTCGACCAGGTCGGCGAGGTCGGTCGCGATGAGCGGCTGCTGGGCTGGTTGGCGGCCCGGAGCGCGCCGGACGGGGGTGTGCCGGATCTGCTGGCGTCGATCGAGGCGTATCCGCGCCCGCCGTGGGTGGCCGCTCCCGCGCAGGACCGGGGCGGGTTGCTGACGACCGCGCGCATCGCCGGTCTTCTGCACCGCCACGGGGTCGCGGACGCGTGGCTCGCGGGGGCGGATCGTTTCTGCCGCGCCGCGATCGATGCGTTGGAGGCCACGCACCCGTATGAGGTGTTCAGCGTCGTGGCCTACCTCGACCATGTGCCCGACCGGGACTGGGCGGCGGCGGCCGCGGCGCGGATCGGTGCGATCGTGCGCGAGACGGGCCTGGTGCTGTTGGACCCGGCCGATCGGGGGCAGGCGAGCCCGCCGGGGTACGCCGAGGACGAGCATCACTTGGCGTGCGACTTCGCGCCGAACCCGCGGAGTCTGGCGGCCGGCTGGTTCACCGACGCCGAGATCGGGGCCGCGCTCGATCACCGCGCGGGCGAGCAGGCCGCCGACGGGGGCTGGCCGATCCATTACCGGCGCTGGTCGCCGGCGATCGAGCAGCAGGCCCGGCCCGGGTTCACCCTCGCGGCGCTGCGCGTGCTGCGCGCCTGGGACTCATAGGGCGCTCGGGGGCCCGCCCGACCAGCGCCGCACTTGACGGCTCAGGTGCGCCTGGTCGGCGTATCCGGCTTCGGCGGCCACCCGCGTCCAGTTCCGGCCGTCGCCCGCGGCGGCGGCCGCGCGGCGAAACCGCAGGATCTGCTCCAGGGTCTTGGGCCCGTACCCGGCCGCGGCCCGCACGCGGCGGCGCAGGTGCCGCTCGGAGTACCCGAGGGCGCGGGCCAGGGCGGTGACGCTGGGCGGCCGGGGCCGGTCGAGCGCGGCGGCGACGGCGACGGCCACCGGGTCGGGGGCGTGGCGTACCAGGCGCTCTTCTAGAGCGGCGGCGAGGATTTCGGTGGCGGCCCAGGCGTCGGGGGCCGCCGCGGCCCGGTCGGCCAGCGCGGCGGCGTTGTCCCACAGCCGGTCCAGGTGCGGTTGGGCGTCGCGCACGGCCGTGGCCGGGACCGGCCCCAGCAGCAGGCGCGCCGCGCCCGGGCGCAGTCGCACGCCCGCGACCGTCGCGCCCGGTGCGAGGTCGACGAGCCGGGGCGCGGCGTCGGGACCGGCCACTTCGAGCCGGTCGCCGAGCCACAGCAGGTCCACGCAGCCGTCGGGGACCACGCGCACTTGGGCGCCTTCGCCGGCGGTGTGGACCCATCGGCACGGCGACCAGGCGCCGAGCGCGCCCTCGACCGCGCGTTCGGTGTACGTGCCGCACTCCCGCATGGCCCGACCGTAGCGCCCCGGTCCGACATCGGCGCCCGGCGAGGTGCGCGACTTCGACTCGGGGTGGTGTCGTACCCGTGCGATAGATATTGGAGGATGCACGCACTGGCCCCGCCAGTCCAGACCCGCCGAGCGCGCTCGCCCGCGACCGCGCCTGCCACACATGTGAAGGAGCCCCCGATGTCACTGTCGAGTGCCGACATCGCTCATCTGGAAGCGGTGCTGGCGCAAGGGAAGAAACCGAAGGTCGTGTTCACCGACGCCGCCGGCCAGATCGCCGGCCGCTCAGGCAAGGTCGTCGCCCTCGACCCCGCCGGCGTCGACGACTTCGTGACCGTCGCCTTCGGATCGGACGAACTGCCCTTCTCCGCCGGCGAACTGCGCCTGCCCGCCCGCGGCGAGGGCACCCGCCGCACCCCGCCCCGCCAGCGCGCCGCCGAGCCCGCCGGGCCTGCCGGACCTTCCGGTCCGGGCCTGCTGCCGGAGGAGCCGGCGCCGAAGTCCAAGCCCGCCACGCCATCTGCGAGTGAGAGGAAGACCGTGAGCACATCCGAGGCGCCCGCACCGGGAGCCGAACCGGCCCCGGCCCCGGTCAAGAAGAAGGCCGCCAGGGCGCGCTCGGCGCAGTCCAAGCAGCCCGAGCTGACCATCACCTTGACCTATGAGGACGGTGAGTGGGCCGTGGCCGCCGCGCGCGGTGCCCGCACCGTCGTCAAGGGCGCCAAGGTCGCCCACCCGGCGGCGCTGGCGATGTGCCAGGCCTCGGGTTCGCCCGAGGTGGGCGAGGTGGTGTCCGAGGTGGTCGAGAAGATCCGCTCCGAGGCCGCCGAGGAGGCCTCGCGGCTGCGCCGCCAGCTCGACGAGGCCGAAGCGCGCCTGGCCGAGTTGAATTAGGTCGTGTTCGGGCCGTCACTACCGTTGTGCGGTGGTGGCGGCCCGTCGTCGTCTCCGCGGGGTGTGTCAGTCGCGGCCGTGTTTGATGTAGATCATGACCGCCTCGCGGGTGGTCTTGACGCCCAGTGCCTGCCGTGCGGCGGCGATGCGGCGGTTGGCGGTGCGCAGTGACACGAATTCGGCTTCGGCGGCGGCGGCGATGGTCGATCCGGCCGCGAGCCGTGCCAGGAGGGCGCGCTGCTCGGTGTCGAGGTCGAGGCCGTCGGCGGCTTCGGCTTTGCCGGGGGTCAGCCCGAGGGGGCCGACGCGGCGCAGGTCCGAGGCGAGGGTCAGCGCGAGCGGCCCGGCCGCGACCGCGACGATCCCGGCCCCGCGGGCGGCGGCGAGCACCGCTTGGGAGGCGGTGTGCTCGTCGGCGACCGTCCCGTGGCAGACGAGCCGGCGTTCGGCCAGGTCCCAGGCCGGCTCCAGGAGCGCGAACCCGCGGTGGGCCGACCAGCCGGCCGAGGCGCACCGGCGCACCAGCGCCTCGGCGTCGCCCGCGGCGGTGACCACGTGCAGCGGCACTTGTTCGCCCATCACGCCTCACCGCCTTCGACCAGGGCCGCTTCCAGCAGCACCGCCGCTTCGGTGCGGGTCTTCGCGCCGAGTTTGCGCATGCCCGAGCGGATGTGGGTCTCCACGGTCTCGGCGGTGATCCCGAGGATCTCGGCGATCCGCCGCGAGGGGTGGCCGGAGGCGACGTGGCGCAGCACCTCCGATTCGCGGTCGGTCAGGCCGCCGCCGCCGCGGGCTGAGCGGCGGTCGCGGCGCACGTCGTGCTTGCGCAGGCCGCGGCGGGCCCTCCCGGCCAGGACGATGAGGCCGTGTTCGTCGGCGATCCTTTCGGCCGCTTCGAGGGCGTTGACGGCCGAGCGCGGGTCGGCCGCATGGGCGGCGAGGGCCAGCAGGCACCGGACCTGTTCGCGTGCGGCCAGGCCGTCCCAGGCGGTCGCGGCCTGGGCGAACGGGCCGGGTGCGGCCTTGTCCCAGGCGTTGAGGGTCGAGGCGACCGGCGCCGGCCACGGCGTCGGGTCGGCCGGGACGGGGTCGGTGCCGGTGTCGTAGGCGATCCAGCGGCCGGTGATGTGCGCGAGGCCGCCGACCAGGCCCGGTCGGGCCTCGGGCGCTTCGGGTCCGGGCTGGCCGTCGAGCCAGGCGGTCTCGTGTTCGAGCCAGGCGACGAGGCCGTCGAGCGCCGCGGGGGCGTCGTGCAGGCGCGCCAGTCGCGCCCGGGCGGCGCCGAGCGCGCCGGTGTCGGCTTCGGCGAGGGCGATGGCCGCGGCGATGAGCGTGTCGGCGACCGCCGGCAGGGCGTGGTCGGCCAGGGACTGGGCCGCGGCGATCACGTTGTCCAGGCCGGTGCCGGACAGGACCAGGCACCAGGCGGCGGCGGCCAGGAACCGGGTCTGCCACGAGTAGGCACCGTCAAGTCCGGCGCGGTCGGCCGCTTCGTGGGCGACCGCTTCGGCCTCGACCAGGCGCGCGGCGTCGGCCAGGGCGATCACCCGCGACCAGGCGCACCAGGCGGCGGTCGTGGCGTCCCCGGCCGCCCGCGCGAGCGTCTCGGCGGCGGCGAGCGCGTCGGGGTCGTCGCCGGCCAGGGCCGCGGCCAGTCCCGGGTGGCCGATCCTGGGGTGGGCGGCGCGGATCGCCGCGGCCAGGACCGGTCGTTCGTGGGCCGGGGCGCACAGCAGCCGCAACTGATCGGTCTCGGGCCCCGGCGGCGCCGCTTGGAGCGCTTCGCGGGCCCGGGGGGTCTCGCCGATGGCCAGCAGCGCCCAGGCGCGCACGACCGCCGCCTCGGATCCGGCCCGGTCGCCCGCCGCGTCGAGGACGGCCAGGGCCGCGCCGGTGCGACCGGCCTCCAGGGCGGCGCGGGCGGCGGCCACGGCGTGGGCCGGGTCGATGTCGGCGGCCAGCAGGAGCGCTTCGGCCCGCGTCTGCGGGCGCGCTCCCGCCGCGGCCTCGAGCGCGGTGGCCAGGGCCGTGCCGGTCGCGCCGGCGGCGTGGGCGTGGCGGGCCGACTCCACGCCCGAGGTCGCCTCGGCGAGGCGCTCGTGCATGGACCGGCGCGCTTCAGGTTCGAGGATGCCCGCGGCGATCTCGGCCAGCCAGGGGCTGGCCGGGCGCAGGTGGACGCCTTCGGGGACGGCCAGGCCCGCCTCGGTCAAGACCGCGGCGCCCTCGCCGAGCAGGCTCGGGTGCGCCGGGCGGCCCAGCAGGCCGAGCGCGGCCAGGGCGGTGCGCCCGGCGCGGGGCAGGTCGCTGATCGCCGCCGCCGCGGCCGAGGCCGGGTCGGTGGGCGCGTCGAAGTCGAACTCGACGCTGTCGTGCTGGGCCGCGCGCCGCGCCAGAGCGGTCAGCGCGAGCGGATTGCCGCCGGCGCGCACGCTCAGCGCCGCCACCCGCGAGGGCGCCAGCGCCGGGGCCGCCTCGGCGACCAGGCGCACCGCTTCGGCGTCGGTCAGCGCCGGCACCGCAATCACGGTGGCGGCCGCCAGCAGCCGCGTCAGGGCCTCGTCGCCGAGGCGGTTGGGCACGCGCAGGGCCGCGGCCACCGGCAGGCGCTCGGCCAGGACCGGCAGGGCCGCGAGCGTCGCCGCGTCGCACCATTGGAGGTCGTCGATGACCAGCAGTCCCCCGCGGGTGCGCGAGTAGACCGCTTCGGCCAGCAGCGGCAGGTCGTCGGCGGGCATCCGCGCCCGCGTGGCCCGCTCCAGCGCCAGCGCCGGGGCGCCCGAGAGCGTGGCCAGGCCGCCGCCGGCGTGCACGGGCCGCTTGGAGGCGCGGGCGAGGCGCTCCAGCAGGCGGGTGCGGCCGCACCCGGGCGGGCCGGTGATCACGACCAGGCCCGGGCCCGCGAGCGCCCCGGCCATGGCGCGCAGCGCGTCGTCGCGGTCCGCGGGCCCCGCGGGGTCCGCCTGGGCGGCGCGGGACCGGGCCAGACCGGGGGTGGGCGGCGGGGCTGCCAAGGGGGCTCCTAACGCTGTGGCACGAATGGGGGAGGCGGCCGGGCGGTCGCGGTTTGTATGGTCGTGATGTCGACGGTGGCCGACGCCTCTCATGATATTGCGGAAAGTTCGATGCCGCAGACCGGCGTCGGCGGCCGCAGCGCCGAGACTGACGGAGAGGGCGGACACGGAGGCATGGTGGCAGGGCAACTCACCACAAGTGTGGCGGGCATGTGCGAAGAACTGGCCGGCAAGGTCAGCAGCGCCTCTCGCCCCGTGGTCGAGGACGTGGCCTCCCGTCTGGGGCAGCCGCTGCGCGTGGCCGTCGCCGGGCGCCTCAAAGCCGGAAAGTCGACACTCGTCAACGCCTTGATCGGCCGCCGGGTGGCCCCCACCGCCGCCGGGGAGTGCACGCGCGTGGTCACCCAGTTCAGGTACGGCCCGGCCGACCGGGTCGACGTCGTCGCCCGCAACGGCGTCAAGCACGCCGTCCCGTTGGACGCCTCGGGGATGATCCCCACGACGCTGCCGATCCCGGCCGACGAGGCCGCGATGATCGACGTCCAGCTCTCCTCGGACCGGCTGCGGGACCTCACCGTGGTCGACACGCCCGGCCTCCAGTCGGTCAACACCGACATCTCCGAGGCCGCCCGCGAGATGCTTTTCGCCGCCCCGATCGCCGAGGACGTCGACGACGACTCGCGCGCGGCCGTCGAGTCGGCCGAGGCGATCATCTACGTGTTCACCCAGCAGGTCCGCGCCGACGACGTCGAGGCGCTCGAGGCGTTCGCCAAGGCCTCCCAGCAGATGTCGTCCTCGCCGATGAACGCCCTGGGCCTGTACAACAAGGCCGACAAGCTCGCCCCCGGGCCCGGCCAGGACCCCTGGCCGGTGGCCGGGCCGATCGCCGCCGACCAGGCCGCGGTCCTGCGCCGCAGCGTCTGCGACGTCGTGCCCGTCGTCGGGCTGTTGGCCGAGACGGCCGAGGCCGGGCTGTTGACGGCCGCCGACTGCGAGGCGCTGCGGACCCTCGCGGGCCTCGACGAGGGCAAGCGGACCCTCATGCTCGCCTCCGCCGGGCTGTTCCTGTCCACCGAGGGCCCGGTCGACAAGCACCAGCGCCAGCGCCTGCTCGAACGGCTCGACCTGTACGGCATCCACTTCGCCATGGCGCACCTGGACGCCAACCCGCACATGGCGACCGGCGAGCTCGTGCGGCTGCTGTTCGCCGCCTCGGGCTTCCCGCGGCTGCGCACGACCCTGCACCAGATCTTCGGCGTCCGCGCCGACGTCATCAAGGCCGGCTGGGCCCTCGCGCGCCTCGACGCCGCCGCCGCGTCCGGGCCAGCTGCCGACCGCGACCTGCTGCGCGGGGCGGTCGAGTCGATCGTCGCCCGCCCCGAATACCACCGGCTGCCGCTGCTGGAGGCGGCCGCGCAGGTGACCACCGGGCAGGTCGCCCTGCCCGAGGCCATGGAGGCCGAGGTCGCCCGACTGGCTCTGACCGACGATGCCGGGGTCGTCCTCGGCCTGCCCGGCGAGGCGCGCCCCCAACTGCGCCGCGCCGCCATCGAAGCGGCCGCGCGCTGGCGCGCGTTCGCCAACGGCGGCGCCACGCCCTCGCAGGCCCGGGTGGCGAACGTGGTGCATCGTGGGTTCCATCTGCTGGCCCAGCGGCTCGGCTGAGACACACTGACATAAGGAGAGCAAAGTGACGAATCGAATCGGCGGACCGCTGGTGGGGGCCCTCGTGGGACTCGCCGCCGCCGCCCTCGGCGCGGTGTTCCTCACCGGCGGGTTCGATCCGGTGACCCTGGCCGTCGGGGCCGGGTCGGTCGTCGTCACCGCCGTCGTCGCCGTCCTCTCCGGGCGGTCGATCGCGCCGCCGACGCCAGAAGCCCCCGCCGCTGAGGCCTACGTCGCGCCGCAGGCCGCCGAGCCGGCCGCCGACGCCCAGGCCGGCGCCGACCGCACCGTCCTGGTCGACGCGTGCATCTGGATGCGCGACCGCGCCACCTCCCCGGCGCTGGCCCAGCACCTCGACGGCGCGTTCGCGCGCGTGGGCGTGTCCCAGGTCGACGCCACCGGCCAGCGGTTCGACCCGGCCGTCCACGAGGTCGGCGCGACGGTCGCGGCCGCCAGCCCCGCCGAGGACGGCATCATCGCCCGCACCGAGACGCCCGGTTACACCGACCGCGGACGGCTGCTGCGCCACCCGATCGTCACCGTCTACCGCGGGCAGGTGCGGGCATGACCGACACCGCCGCCGAGGCCCCCGCCAAGAAGGCCGCCCCGAAGCCGAACCCGGCCGCGCAGATCCACAAGCTGTGCGCCAAGGCCGCCAAGGCCGGCAACGCCTCGCTGCGCACCGTCGACGCCAAGGCCGCCGCCGAGGTCGACGAGGTCTCCCGCTGGCAGCCCGACAAGCCCGTGGCCGTCATCGTCGGCGAGACCAAACGCGGCAAGTCCTCCCTGGTCAACGCTTTGTTGGGGATGCCGGGTCTGTCGCCGGTCGACGCGCAGGTGGCCACCACCGCCTACCTCGAGTTCGCCTGGGCCGACCAGGCCTCGGTGCGCGCCTGGCAGCCGGGCGCCTCCGACCCGATGCTCCTGGGCGTGGGCGACCTGCGCAACTGGGCCACGCGGCTGGGCACCATGCCCCCCGGGATGGTCCCGCCCCGCCGGATGCTCGTGGGCCACCCCTCGGCGCTGCTCAAGCACATGTCGATCGTCGACACCCCCGGCACCGGCGGCCTCGACCCCGACCACGCCCAGATCGCCCTCGAGGCGGTCGCCCGCGCCACGTGCCTGATCATGGTCACCGACGCCTCCAGCCCGATGGCCAAGACCGAACTGGACTTCCTCACCGAGGCGTCCAAACGCGTCAACTTCGTCGTCTTCGCCCTGACCAAGACCGACACCTACCCGGGCTGGCGCACGGTCATGGAGGAGAACCGCTCCCTCATCGAGGCCCACGCCCCGCGTTTTCGCAACGCCCCGCACTTCCCGGTCTCGGCGATGCTCGCCGAGCACGCCCTCGCCTCGCAGGGACCCACGCGCCAGGCGCTGGCCCGCGAATCGGGCATCGGGAAGATGCAGCGGGCCCTGGTGCGCGTCGCCTCGGCCGGGAAGGCCCTGGTGGCCGCGAACGTGGTGCGCGCGGTGCGCACCGAGTTCCAGCGCCTGGCGCTGTCGGCCGCCGAGGACATGAAGGCCTACGACCCCGACCCTGAGGCCGCCAACCGGTTGAAGGAGGAGAAGAAGCAGGCCCTGGCGCTGCGGCGCACCGAGACGAAGAAGGCGAACCTCGCCTTGCGCGTGGAGACCCAGCGGGCCAAGATCGAGGTCCAGGGCCGGTTGCGCACCCACTTGCAGGAACTTGAAGAAGCGCTGCTCGACGAGGTCGAGAAGGCCAACAAGGCCGCGCTTGAATCGCTCCCTCAGCGCGTGGACATCGCGTTGCAGGGCATCGCCGCGCGCTTGTCCGGCGAGCTGCACCAGCGGTTCGTGCTCCTGGCCGAGCGCGTCCTGCGGCAGGTGTTCAACGACGACGAACTGCGCCAGGCGACCAACGCGATCTCCGCGGGCCTGCGCACGGCCGCCTCGGGGCGGACCCGCCGCGACGCGGCCAACGACGGCGCGCTCCTGGTCGCCTCCTCGGCGGGCGTGGCGATGATGGCCGGGCGCGTGGTCTCCATGGGCGCCGGCGCGGTCGGCCTGACCGCCGTCGCCGGCACCGCCGGCGCGATCGCCCTGTCGGCCTCCGGTATCGGCGTCGGCCTGGCCGCCGCCGCGTTCTTGCTGTACCGACGCAAGATCCAGGGCAACCGCCAGGCCGCCAAGGGCTGGGTCCAGCGGATCATCGCCGAGGCGCGGGCGAACCTCAACGAGGAGATCAGCTTCCGGTTCACCGAGGTCGAGTTCGTCTTCAACTCCACCCTCGACGACGCCCTGGAGCGGCGCGCGGCGGAGTTCGACGCGCGCATTTCGGCGGCCGAGAACGCCGCCAAGGCCGACCAGGCCGCCCGCGCCAAGAAGCAGGCCGCGCTCAAGCAGCGCCGCGACTCCATGGCCACCAAGGTCAAACAGCTCGACGAGGTGCTGGCCAAGGCCCGCACCCTCGTCCCGGGAGAGGGGGACTCCGATGGATGATTTCGGTCCGTTCGACTCCGATGAACACGGCGACGACCTCGACGGGGGCGACTTCCACGGCGATTTCGCCTCCGGCGCGGACGCCCCCGACTTGGACGCCTTCGACGAAGCGGAGGTTCCCGGCGGCGACGACCTGGACGCGTTCGACTTCGACGAGGGCGAGGACCTCGACGACCTCGACGAGGGCTTCATGGACGAAGCCGGCGACGCAGGCGAGGTCGAGGCCGAGTACGACGGCGAGGACGCGGCCGGCGACGAGACCGCCTACGCCGCCACGTACGAGGACCTGCTGCTGTCCGAGGCCGACAACCCGCCGGGCTTCCCGCCCGAACTGGACTTGGACGTGCCCGAACCGGTCGACGGCTACCCGTGGGTCGACCTCGACGTGATGGGCACCGCCGAGTCCGAGCCGTGGGTCAACGGCGCCTCGGCCAGCCCCGTGGACGCCTCCGAGTACGCCCTCGCCGACATCGACGACCCCGCCGCCTCCGCGCTCGCCCGGTTCTGGCAGCACTGATCGTCTCCCGCGGGCCCGCCCCGGCACGCCGCCCGCGAACCACGCCTCGGGCCTGTCGCCGCTTGCGCTTAGGCGAGCGATGATGGACGCATGAACGCCGACCGACCCGCCGGGCCCAGGGCCTGGGCCGCCGCCGGCGCCCTCGCCGCCTTCGCCGGACTGGCACTCGCCCACGCCGTGGCCGCCGCCTTCGCGCCCCGGGCCGCACCGCTGTCGGCGACCAGCGACCTCGTCGTCGCCGCCTCCCCCACCTGGTTCACCCGGTGGGCCATCGACACGTTCGGCACCGCCGACAAACCGCTGCTCATCGCCGCCCTCGCCGCTGGACTGGCCGGCGTCGGCGCCCTGGCGGGCCTGGCCTGGCGCACCCGACCGCGCCTCGGCGCGCTCCTCATCGCCGCCTGCGCCGCCCTCGCGGGCGCCGCGGCCGTCTCGCGCCCCGGCCTCTCGCTCGCCGCGGCGATACCGGCGCTGCTGGGCGCGGCCGCGGCAGCCGCGGCACTGACATGGTGGCACCGCACCGGCCGCGAAGGGACCCCGGCCGGACGCCGGGTCTTCCTCGGCGTCCTCGCCGGCGTCGGCGCCGCAGCCCTAGTCGGGGCGCGTTGGGCCGGACGGGTCGGACCCGCCGCCGTCGAAGCCGACCGAGCCGCCCTCGACCTGCCCGAGGCCGACGTCCCCGCGCCCGACCCGGGACCGAACGCCGACCTCGACGTCGAAGGCCTGTCGCCCTACCGGACCCCCAACGGCGACTTCTACCGCATCGACACCGCGATCACCGCCCCCCGCGTCGACGTCGACACCTGGTCGCTGCGCGTCCACGGCATGGTCGACCGCGAACTCCAGTTCACCTTCGCCGACCTGCTCGGGCGCGAACTGGTCGAACGCGACATCACCCTCGCCTGCGTCTCCAACCCCGTCGGCGGCGACCTGGTCGGCAACGCCCGCTGGCTCGGCGTCCCGCTCGCCGACCTCCTCGCCGAGGCCGGACCCGACCCCGCCGCCGACCAGCTCGTCTCCCGCTCCTCCGACGGCTGGACCGCCGGGACCCCCACCGAACTGGTCTTCGACGGCCGCGACGCGCTGATCGCCGTCGGCATGAACGGCCATCCGCTCCCGGTCGACCACGGCTGGCCCGCCCGACTGGTCATCCCCGGCCTCTACGGGTACGTCTCGGCCACCAAGTGGCTCACCGAACTCGAACTGACCACCTTCGACGCCTACGACGCCTACTGGATCACCCGCGGCTGGTCCACCCCGCGCCCCATCAAGACCGCCTCGCGCATCGATACCCCCGCCCGCCGCGCCCGGGCCGGGACCGTCACCGTCGCCGGCGTCGCCTGGGCCCAGCACCGCGGCATCAGCGCCGTCGACCTGAGGATCGACAATGGTGAATGGCGCGAGTGCGCACTGTCCGATGTCGCCACCGGCGACACCTGGCGGCAATGGCGGATCGAATGGGACGCTCCGGAAGGCGAGCACACGCTCACCGTCCGCGCCACCGACGGCGAAGGGAACCCGCAGACCAGCGCGGTCGCCGGCGTCGTCCCCGACGGCGCCACCGGACTCCACAGTGTCACCGTCACCGTCGATTGAGACGCGCGACCGCACGCGTCCGCGAAGCATTCGAGTGAAATTCTCGGACCTGGCGACACCGGAAGCGGCGATGCGGCGGTAGATTGACAGCATTACCGTCGAGACCGACGACCGATTCCCCCTCGCCGGGCCGCTGGCCCGTCCCCGTACGACCGACCGGGAGCCGCGTGGTGAACGAACCAGACCACTACCGCGTACTCGGGGTGAGCCCGGAGGCACCCAGATCCGAGATCCAGGCCGCCTACCGCCGTCGCCTGCGCGACACCCACCCCGACCGCGGCGGTGACGAAGCCGAGTTCCATCTCGTCCAGAGCGCCTGGGAGATCCTCTCCCACCCCGGGCACCGCCGCGAGTACGACCTGCTGCGCTTCGGCCGCCGCGCCGCCCGCCGCTACGGCCGCGCCGCCGCCAAGCCCTCCCACCGCAAGGTCCGCGGCTGGAACGTCGCCCCCGCACCGCAGCCGCAGGAGCAGTCCCTGTCGACCGAAGGCGCGCTCGTGGCCGTCCCCTGGCACGCCAGGATCCGCCGCACCCGGCCCGTCCACCGGCCCTCCGCGTGGATCGCCGGGGCCGTGACCGCCGCCGTCGCGACCCTGTGGACCATCGCCGGATTCGCGTTCTGCGCCGCCGCGCTCGCCACCGGCGCCTCGCTGTTCGTGCGCGCCCTGTCGATCCCGGCCGCCCTCGCCATCGTCTTCATCGTGTTCGTCCAGACCAGCCGGGCCCTGCGCCACCGCCCCACCGCCGCCCCGACCCGCCCCACCGGGCGATTGATCCTCGCGTTCCTGTTCGCGGCCGCCGCCGTGTGGCTGCCGGGACCGGGCAACCTGTGGGGCTGGTACCTCGGCGTGTTCGTCCTCACCGGCGCGAGTCTGGCGTGGACGGTCCGGCGCCTGCGCTGGACCCTCGCCCTGCGCCGCGCCGTCGGCGGCGCCCTGCGCCAGTTCAACGCCTTCGGCCCCATCGGCACCAGCCCCAAAGCCGACCGGCCCACCGGCAAACTCCTGCGGGAAGTCCTCACGAACCTCCCGGCCTCGCGCCTGTTCGTCGCCCTCCCGGCCGAAGCGGACACGCGCGTGCCCCACGCGATCGTCTGCGGCGACCGGGTCGCGCTGCTGTGCGCACCGGTCGGCCGCGACAGCGCCGACGTCGACTCCGTCAACCTCCCCGAAGCCGTCGCCGCCCTCGCCGCGGCCGTACCGCACGCGCACGTCCAAGGCTGGGTCCTGTGGCCGACCCTGCCCGAGACCGCCCGCGAAGGCGAGGCCGCCGCCGTCCACGACGTCGCCGTCGGCCAGGCCGCCGCCGACATCGGCATGTGGCTCGCCGCCGGCGGCGCCGTCTACGACCTGCCGGTCCTCCAGACCCTGCGGATGCTCCTGGCCACCATCCCCGGCCCGCGCACCGACGACCTCACCCCCGTCGTCCGCGCCTGAGACCGCCCCCGCCGCAACGCGGCCGCACCCGACGGTGAGCAAACGCACCCTCCACATGAGGTTGTTCCCCCAGTACAGTGCACTCATATGGACGCCACCGCCCGAGCCGACGCGATCGTCGCCGAACGCCTGCGGGCCGCCGCGGCACGCGAACCGCTCCCCGGACCGGCCGAAGGCCGAGACGCGACCGAGCTGGCCGCCTCCCTCGCCGCCGGTTCGGCGCACGCCGAGCGCTTCACCGCCGAGATCGCCGCCGCCGTCCGCGGCACCGCCCTCGCCCTCGAAGCCGCCCGGCCCCACCCGGCCGACCTGTGGACCACCGCCGCGGCCGCCCACGCCGACCCCTCGGTCTGGTTCGAGCAGGCCGTCCTCCTCGGACACCCCACCCACCCCCTCGCCCGGTCGCGCGGGACGCTCACCGACGCTCAGATCCGCGCCTGGGCCCCCGAACACCGGGCCCGACTCGACCTGGGCCGCTACCCGATGCCGCACCTGGACGCCACCGACTCCTGGACCGCCCTCGCGGCCGGCGACCTCCCGGTGCACCCGTGGCAGGCCGCCCGCCACGGCCTGACCGAACCGTCCGCGACCTGGACCGGCGTCGCCCCCCTGATGAGCCTGCGGACCCTCTCGACCGGCGACCTCCACGTCAAGACCGCCGTAGACCTCCAACTGACCTCCGCGGTCCGCCACGTCTCCCCCGCGGCGGTCCACAACGGACCCTCGATCGCCCGGCGGCTGAAAACTCCTGCGGCGGCGGCCGGGATCACCGTGCTTGCCGAACACGCCGCCATCAGCCGCACCGACTCGGGCGAGCCCCGGCCGCACCTGGCCGCGATCCTCCGCCCCGCCCCGCACACCGCCGGCCACCCCCGCGCCGTCCCGCTCGCGGCCCTGGCCGAACCCTGCCCGGCCACCGGACGGCCCATCGCCGCCGCCCTCGCCGGGTCCGACCTCGACTCCTGGTGGGCCGCCTTCGCACCGGTGGCGCTGGCGCCTTTGCGCCTGTTCGCCGCCACCGGGGTCGCCCTCGAAGCGCACGGGCAGAACACCCTCGCCTCCTTCACCGGCGAGGTGCCCACGAGCCTGGTCTACCGGGACTTCGGCGGCGTCCGCGTCCCGCCCCGAGAATGGCCCGGCCTCATCGGCGACCTGCCCGAACCCGACCCCGAGGCCCGCTTGCGCAAACTCCTCGCCGCCCTGTTCCCCACCACGCTCACCGCGCTCGTCGAAGCGCTCGCGACCTGGACCGGCACCGACCCCGGCGCATGGTGGCGCACCCTCGCCGACGCCGTGCGCGACCTCGACCTCGAACCGCGGGTCCGCCGCGCGGTCCTGCGCGAGCCGTGGCCGGTCAAGGCCACCACCGCGATGCGCCTGGCCGACAACCCCACCGACGACCTCTGGGCCCGCCTCGACAACCCCTTGGCGGGCGCGTGAGCGTCTCGGCGCACGTCACCGCCGCCGCCTGGCGCGAGAACCTCGCCGACCGCCGCGACCGGCCCGCACCCGAAGACGCCCGCGAAGGCGCCTTCAACCAACTCGACCTCACCGGCACCGACCAGACCGCCGACGACCCCGTCGGCACCCTCGAAGCGATCCTCGGCGAGCCCGCCCCCGCCCACCTCGCCGCCGAACTCGACTCCGCCCGCACCGGACTCGCCCTCGCCACCGACCGCGCCGCCGCCCGCGCCCGCCACCTCGCCGGCCTCGCCCACCGATCCGGCGACGCGAGCCTCGCCCGCCTCATCGCCCGCTGCACCCGCGACCCCGACACCACCGCCCGCCGCCTCGAAACCCTCGCCACCGAAGGCCACCAACTCCACCCGTGCGCACGCACCCGCCTCGGCTGGACCCGCACCGACCTCGAACGCTACGACCTCGAAACCCCCCGGCCCGTCCGCGTCCGCCTCATCGCCGACCCCGGAGGCGTCCTCGCCCGCTCCGGCACCGACCTGCGCGACCACCCCATGCTCGTCGGACTCGACCTGCCCCACCCGGTCCTGCCGGCCCACCCCTGGCAGCTCGAGCACCGCATCCTCCCCGCCTACGGCGACCTCTTCGCGACCGGCCGCCTGCGCCTGCTCGAGGCCACCGTCCCCGCCTGGCCCACCGCCGCCATCCGCACCCTCGCCGGACACACCGCCCCCGGCTTCCTCAAACTCGCCCTCGGCATCCAGATCACCTCCACCCGCCGCGACATCTCCCCCGCCACCGCCGCCCTCGGCCCCTACCTCTCGGCCGCGCTCCGCGCCGCCGGCGACGACTCCGGCCACCGCATCGTCGCCGACATCGCCGGCGCCTGGCTCCCCGGCTCGCGCGAACTGACCGCCCTCGCCCGCGAACCACTCGCCGCCCACACCCCCAGCGGCGCCGTCTGCGTTCCCGCCACCGCCCTGGCCGCCACCTCACCGGTCACCGGCGTGAGCCTCGCGGCCGAATACGCCGACTGGCACGGCGACGCGGCCGCATGGCTGCGCGCCTACGCGATCGCGTTCACCGGCCCGGTCCTGGCCAAGGCCCGCGACGGCATCGGCCTCGAAGCGCACCTCCAGAACAGCCTGGTCGCCATGCGCGGCACCGAACCGGTCGCCCCGGTCACCCGCGACCTCGGCGGCGCCCGCATCCACGTCCCCAGCGTGCCCTTCGCGCTCGACCTGCCGCCCGACAGCCCCGTCAACGCCGCCGGCCTCGACCAGGTCCGCTCCAAAGTGGCCTACACGCTGTTCCAGAACCATTTCGCGGCCCTCGCGGCCGTCCTCGAACGCGACCTCGGCCTCGACACCGCCGCGTTCTGGGCCGACCTCGCCGACCACATCGCCGGCCTCGACCTGCCCGCGGCCGACGTCGACGCCTACCTCGCCCCCCGCCAGCCCACCAAGGCGCTGCTGACGATGCGCCTGCACCCCGGCAAGGAGATCGAGACGCTCGTGGACAACCCGCTCGCCCGAGGCCGCCGATGAGCGCCCTGGAGGCCGCCGTCCGCGCCCTGCCCTCGCCGTCCAGCGCCTGGATCTACGACCCCGCCGCCTTCGCCGCCCGCATGGCGCGCCTGCGCCAGGCTCTGCCCGGCCACACGATCCTGTACGCCATGAAGGCCTGCGCGAACCCCGCGATCCTCGACGCCGCCGTCCGCCTGGCCGACGGCGTCGAATGCGCCTCCGGCGGCGAACTCGCCGACGCCGCCGCCGCGGGCGCGGCCCGCCTGGCCTTCTCCGGACCCGCCAAGACCCCCGCCGACCTCGCCGCCGCCGCGGCCTGCGACCGGCCCCTGACCGTCCACGCCGAAAGCCCCCGCGAACTCGACGGCCTCGCCGAGGCCGGCCACCGCGGCCCGGTCGCCCTGCGGGTCAACCGCGGCCCGGCCCTGCCCGGCACCCACCGCATGACCGGCGAGGCCACCCCCTTCGGCATCGACGAGCACGAGGTCGACGCCGCGATCGACCGCGCCCTGGACCTCGGCCTCGACCTGGCCGGATTCCACCTCCACGCCGTCTCCAACTGCCTCGACGCCGCCGCCTACGCCCACCACGTCGAAACCGCCCTCGACTGGGCCCGCCGCGCCGCCCGCCGCTTCGAACTGCGCTCGGTCAACGTCGGCGGCGGCCTCGGCGCCGACCCCCGCGGCCCGGCCATCGACCTCGACGCCCTCGCCGCCGCGCTCGAAGCGACCGACGCCGCCGGCGTCGAACTCGTCTTCGAACCCGGCCGCTACCTCGCCGCCCCCGCCGGCTGGTACGTCGCCGAAGTCCTCGACCTCAAGACCGTCCGCGGCCGGGCCTTCGCGATCGTGCGCGGCGGCACCCACCACTTCCGCCTGCCCGCGGCCTGGGGATACTCCCACCCCTTCACCGTCGTGCCCGGCCCGCGGGAGGGCACAGTATGGTCCGACGTGGAAGTCCGCGTCTGCGGTGAACTGTGCACGCCCAGGGACGTGCTCCACGCCGGCCGGCAGGTCCGATCGATCGCGGTCGGCGACCGGCTCGTCTTCGCGAACGCCGGCGCCTACGGCTGGGAGATCTCACACGACCGCTTCCTCGGCCACCCCCGCCCCGAACAGGTCGTCATCGTCTGATCGGCGGATCCGCCGCCGCCCGCCCACCGTCTAGGATGAAGTGCCTGACGCAGGCACAGGCCCGTCCCGGCCCGTGCCTGACAGCCTCGATCCCCTCATTGAGGAGTCCGTATGCCCAACCGGCGTCACGCCCGGCGGACCCACCGCGACGCTCAGAAACTGGCCGCCGCGGGCAACCATCGCGGCGCCCTCGCCGTCTACGCCAGCGCCGCGGCCGAATACCGCGGCTGCCTGGCCGTCAGCCCCGACGACAGGGCCACCAGGATCGACTTCGCCGACCTCCTCGCCGACCGCGCCGCCGCCCACACCGCCGTCGGGGAGATCATCGAAGCGTATGTGGCCCAACGTGAACGCCTCGAACTCACCACCGGTCTCGACATCGCCCGGACCGACCGGGCCGCCGCCCGGATCGACCTGGCCGAAGCCGCCGCCAGGTCCGGGCGCCTGCTGACGGCCGCCTCCGAGGCCGACGCAGGCCTGAGCCTGCTGGAGGACACCGACCCGACCGACCCCGCGGGCCCGGGCTTCGCCGGCCTCGCCGCCGCTCTGGCGCGCGCCGCCCGCGTCTACTACCGCGCGGCCGACCCGGACCTGGCCGTCGGCGCGGCCGACCAGGCCGCCCGGATGCTCATCGCCGCCGGCACCGACACCGACCTGCTGCGCGACTGCCTGCGCCTGGCCGCGGCCCTGCACACCGCCGCGGGCCGGCCCGGCCACGCCCGCGGCGCCGCCTCTTTGCTGGCCGCGCGCTTCCCCGAGGCCGAACCGCTCGCGCCGCCGACCACGCTGACCCTCCGCGCCGCTTTGGAGGCGGCCGCGGGCATGGGCGCGTTCCTCGACCGGGGCCTCATCGCCCGGCTGTGCCCCGACCCGGCTGGGCGGCGCGCGCCGGTCACGATCTCGGCGCGCTGCGACCCGGCGTTCGCCGCCGTGGCCCTGCACGCGGCCGAACCGGCCGTGGTCACCCTCGCCCGCGTCCACCCCAACCTCGCCTGGCGCATCGCCTCCGAAGTGCACTACCTGCTCATGGCCGCCGACCGCAGCACCGAACGGAACCTGCACCTGAACTTCCGCGACCACGGGCCGGCCTGGCTGGCGATGCTCATGGCGCTGACCGAGACCGGCAAGCAGGGCCCGATCATGACCGACCTGGCCACGGCCCTGGCCGACCTGTGCGAGCGCCTCCACACGCGCCACGCCGCGAGCGAGCACGAGCCGCTGGTGATCGCCGCGAACCGCTTCGTCGAAGCCAACCGCGACAAGCTCCGCCGCTGACGGCGGTCCGCTAGTAGGGCGGTTGCGCCGGGGCGGCGGGGCGGGCGAACCAGCGGCGTGCCGAGCCGGAGAGCAGGCAGAAGAACGCCACCACCGGAAAGGCGAGGACGAACGCGGTCGCGATGAGCAGTCCGAACGCGGCCATGGGCTCCTGCTGCGCCGTCACCAGCGCCGCGAAGAAGGCCAGGGCGGTCAAGGCGAATATCGGTGTGAAGACCAACGTCGCAGTCCGGGCCCAGCGGCGGCCGCCGCCGAGCTTCGGGCCGAGGACGCCGAACACGGCGGCGGTGACGAGGAACAGCCCGAGCGCGGGGACCGCGGCGAGCATGATCTGGGCCCCGACCGGTTCGCCGGAACTCGCCGCGTCGGTCACCAGATCCGCGATGTCGTTGGGAAACACCGCGAGCGCGGCGCAGGAGACGACCAGAGCCGCCACCGACGTGCCGAACTGGAACCAGACCATCGTCTGCGCGGCGACGACGGTCCCCGGCTTGGGGACTGCGGGACCGGGGGGTGCGTCCATGGCGGACTCCTAGCGTTCGCGAAGTGGGGCACGGCACAGCCTAGCGGGCATCCGCCACAGCGGACCGTCGCGAAGTGCTTGGGGCACTAGAGGTTCAAGGCTGCGGCTTCCCGCACGGGCCACTTTCGGCGGCCTGGCCACTCCCGTCCCGCCGGTATCGGTATCCTCCCGGGATGTCCGCGTCACGAGTGATAGCCACCGACCTCGACGGCACCCTCCTCGCCCCCGGCGGCCGGTTCACCGAACGGGCCCAGTCCGCGCTCGCCGCGGCCCGCGAGCAGGGCATCGCCGTGGTCGCCGTGACGGCCCGGCCGCCGCGGGTCTTCGACGAATGGACCCCGCTCGCCGCCTCCCTGGACGCCGCGATCTGCGCCAACGGCGCGATCGTCTACGCCCCCGCCGAACGGGAGGTGCTCGCCACGACGACCCTCCACGCCGAGACCGCCGCCCTGGCGGCGAAGACGCTGCGCGCGGCGATGCCCGAAGTCCGCTTCGCCGTCGAGACCGGCTTCGAGGTCGTCGCCGAGGCCGGCTACAGCCGCGTCGACTCCGTTGGCGACCGCCGGGCCTTCCGCGGCACCCTCGCCGCGGTCTTCGCGAGCGCGGCCGCGATCGTGAAGCTGCTGGCGCAGGTGCCGAACGAGCGGACCGACACCGCACTCCGCGCCGCCAGGGCGCTCGAACTGCCCGGAGTCGCGGTCGCGCACTCGGGCGGGCTGGGGCTGCTGGAGATCGGGCCGGCCGGGGTCAGCAAGGCCACCGCGCTGGCGCGGTGGTGCGAGGCCCGCGGCATCGGCCCCGAAGCGGTGGCGGCGTTCGGGGACGCGCCGAACGACGTGCCGATGCTGGCGTGGGCGGGCCGGTCGTTCGCGGTGGCGAACGCGCATCCCGAAGCGGCCGAGGCGGCTTCGGACCGGTGCGGGTCCAACCGCGAGGACGGCGTGGCCGAAGCGGTGGAGGCGCTGGTGCGCGAGTGCGCGTGAGCGCGGTTCAGGCGCGGCGGCGGGTGTAGTCCCGCAGGGCCCGAAGGAAGTCGATGTGGCGGAACCCTGGCCAGTAGACCTCGCAGAAGTGCAGTTCCGCGCCCGCCGACTGCCACAGCAGGAAGCTCGACAGGCGCCGCTCGCCGCTGGTGCGGATGATGAGGTCGGCCGCGGGCAGGTCGGGGGTGTACCGGTGCCGGCCGATGTCGGCCGCGGTCAGGCGGGCGGCGAGCGAGGGGAGGTCGGCGCCTCGGGCCGCTTCGGTCTCCAGGAGCGAGCGGACCGCGTCGACGATCTCGGCCTGCCCGTCGTAGCCGATGGCGATGGTGAGGTGCCCGCCCGTGCGGTCGGCGGTGGCCTCGACGGCGGTCTTGAGCGCGCGGGCGGTGGTGTCGGGGAGGGCGTCGAGCCGCCCGGCGAGGTGCAGGCGCCAGGGGTTGCCCGGCCGCACGAGGCGTTCGGCGATGATCGCCTCGATCATGTCCATGAGGTGCGCGATCTCGCCGCCGTCGCGTTTGGTCAGGTTGTCGGTGGAGGCGACGTAGACGGTGACGTGGTCGATGCCGATCCCGGCGCACCAGTCCAGGAGGGTCTCCAGGTGCTCGGCGCCGTAGCGGTGCCCGATCCCGGCGTCGTCGAAGCCCTGCCGGCGGGCCCAGCGCCGGTTCCCGTCCATCGCCACGGCCACGTGGCGCGGCAGCCGCGAGCGGTCGAGCCCGCGCCGCAGGCGGTTCGCGTACAGCCGGTAGAGCCATCGGGGTGCGCGCATGGCGCGATCCTATCGAGCCCGGCCCGGCACGGATCCGCAGGAGAGACGCGGGTCACCGCGACCAAGCGCGGCGCGGGTCGTTGTTCACATAGGGCGGCCTCGCCCATCCAGGTGGGCCCGGATCCGCCCATGGGGTCTCCCCGCTCACGCGGGGCAGGAGAAACGAGGGGCCTCCGGCATCGGCCGGAGGCCCCTTCTCGCTATCCCCACGGGACCGAGCCGCACGGCGGCTTCGCGACATATGAGCCCCGCTGACGCGTGGAATGTGAAGAGCGGTGGGCTCTTCGCCAGAGCCCACCGCTCGCAGTCGTTCCTCAGGCGGCGCGGATGGCGGCCTTGCGGAAGTCCTTGTTCAGGCGCCCGATCACGTCGAGCCCGATCTCCTTGGGGCAGGCCGCACTGCACTCGCCGACGTTGGTGCACCCGCCGAAGCCGGCCTCGTCGTGGGCCGCGACCATGCCGAGCACGCGCGTCTGCCGCTCCGGCTGCCCCTGCGGGGTCAGACCGAGGTGGGCGACCTTGGCGGCCATGAACAGCATCCCCGACCCGTTCGGGCAGGCCGCCACGCACGCGCCGCAGCCGATGCACGCCGCCGCGTTGAACGCCGCATCGGCGTCCTGCTTCGGGATCGGCACCGCGTGCGCGTCCGGCGCGGTCCCGGTCGGCGCCGAGATGTACCCGCCGGCCTGGATGATCCGGTCGAACGCGCTCCGGTCGACCACGAGGTCCTTGATCACCGGGAACGCCCCGGCCCGCCACGGCTCGATGTCGATCGAGTCGCCGTCGGAGAACTTGCGCATGTGCAGTTGGCAGGTCGTCGTCGCCGCCTGCGGGCCGTGCGCCTGCCCGTCGATGACGAGCGAGCACGCCCCGCAGATGCCCTCGCGGCAGTCGTGGTCGAACGCGACCGGGTCCTTGCCCTCGGAGATGAGGTGCTCGTTGAGCACGTCGAGCATCTCCAGGAACGACGCGTCCTCGGAGACCCCGTCGATCTCGTAGGGCACCATCTCGCCCTTGGTGTCGGCGTCGGGCTGGCGCCAGATTCGCAGAGACAGCTTCACTTGTAGCTCCGTTGGGTGGGCTTGACGTATTCGAACTCGAGCGCTTCCTTGTGGAGGACCGGCTCGTCCTCCCCGAACTCCCAGGCCGCGACGTAGGAGAAGTGCTCGTCGTCGCGCTTGGCCTCGCCCTCCTCGGTCTGGGACTCGGCCCGGAAGTGCCCGCCGCACGACTCGGTGCGGTGCAGGGCGTCGATGCACATCAGCTCGCCCAGCTCGAAGAAGTCGGCCACCCGGCCGGCCTTCTCCAGCTCCTGGTTGAGCTGCTCGGCCTTCCCGGTGACCTTGACGCGCTTGTAGAACTCGGCCTTGAGGTCGCGGATGAGCCCGATGGCCTTGCGCAGGCCCTCGTCGCTGCGCTCCATCCCGCAGTATTCCCACATGATCTTGCCCAGCTCGCGGTGGAAGGAGTCCACCGTGCGGTCGCCGTCGTTGTGGAGGAAGAACTCGATCCGGTCGTCGACCTCCTTGCGGGCGGCCACCACCGCCTCGTGGTCCTCGCCGAGCGCCTCGAACGGCCCGTCGGCGAGGTAGTCCGAGATCGTGTTCGGCAGCACGAAGTACCCGTCGGACAATCCCTGCATGAGCGCCGAGGCGCCCAGGCGGTTCGCGCCGTGGTCGGAGAAGTTCGCCTCGCCGGTCACGAACAGGCCCGGGATGTTCGACGACAGGTCGTAGTCGACCCACAGGCCGCCCATCGTGTAGTGCACGGCCGGGTAGATCCGCATCGGCCGCTCGTACGGGTTCTCCCCGGTGATCCGCTCGTACATGTCGAACAGGTTGCCGTAGCGGGCCTCGACGGCCTTCTGCCCGAGGCGGTCGATGGCGTCGGCGAAGTCGAGGTACACCCCGAGTCCGCCGGGGCCGACCCCGTGCCCCTCGTCGCACACGATCTTCGCGGCGCGCGAGGCGATGTCGCGCGGCACCAGGTTCCCGAACGCCGGGTAGCGCCGCTCCAGGTAGTAGTCCCGCTCGTCCTCGGGGATCTCCGCCGGGTGGCGGTGGTCCCCGCGCTTCTTAGGCACCCACACCCGCCCGTCGTTGCGCAGCGACTCGGACATGAGCGTCAGCTTCGACTGGTGGTCCCCCGACTGCGGAATGCACGTCGGGTGGATCTGCGTGTAGCACGGGTTCGCGAAGTACGCGCCCTTGCGGTGCGCCCGCCACGAGGCGGTCACGTTGCAGCCCTTGGCGTTCGTCGACAGGAAGAACACGTTCCCGTACCCGCCGGTGGCGAGCACGACCGCGTCGGCCAGCTCCGTGGAGATCTCCCCGGTCACCAGGTCGCGCACGATGATCCCGCGGGCCTTGCCCTCGACGATCACCAGCTCCAGCATCTCGTGGCGGGTGTGCAGGTCCACCGTCCCGGCCGCGACCTGCCGCTGGAGCGCCTGGTAGGCGCCTAGGAGCAGTTGCTGACCGGTCTGGCCCCGCGCGTAGAACGTCCGCGACACCTGAGCGCCGCCGAACGAGCGGTTGTCGAGCAGGCCCCCGTACTCGCGGGCGAACGGCACGCCCTGGGCCACGCACTGGTCGATGATCTCGGTCGAGACCTCCGCCAGGCGGTGCACGTTCGACTCCCGGGAGCGGAAGTCCCCGCCCTTGACGGTGTCGTAGAACAGCCGGTGCACCGAGTCGCCGTCGTTGCGGTAGTTCTTCGCCGCGTTGATCCCGCCCTGCGCGGCGATCGAGTGCGCCCGCCGCGCCGAGTCCTGGAAGCAGTAGTTCGCCACCCGGTAGCCCAGCTCGCCGAGCGTGGCCGCCGCGCTGGCGCCGGCCAGGCCGGTGCCGACGACGATGACGCGGAGCTTGCGACGGTTGGCGGGGTTGACCAGCCGCCCGGAGAAGCGCCGGCGCTCCCAGCGCTCGGCGATGGGCCCCGTGGGGGCCTTGGCGTCGGCGACGGGTTCGCCGTCGCGGTAGAAGTCAGTGCTCATATCAGCTCACCAGTCCGAAAGTGACGGCCAAGGGCACGATCGCGAAACCCGCGACGAGGAGGACGGCCACGGCCAGGCTGACCGCCTGGGTCCGCTTGCGCCACCTGGTGTTCGGCCCGGCGATGGTCTGCACGGCCGACCAGATCCCGTGGCGCAGGTGGAACCCGAGGGCGACCAGTGCCAGGAGGTAGAAGACCGTCACGGGCCAGCGCTCGGGGTCGAAGGTGGCGACCACGGCGCCGTAGGCGTCGTGGAGGTCCTTGACGGGGTTGACCGTCCGCCAGGTCAGGTCCATCAGGTGCCAGGCGACGAACAGGACGATGACGATCGCGCCCCATCGCATCGTGGCGACCGCGTGGCGCGACTCGCCCTTGGCGGGCTTCTTCGAGGCGTAGCGGACCGGGCGGGCCTGCATGGCGCGGCGGGTGAGCACGACCGCCGAGACGATGTGGACGGCGACGGCGGCGATGAGGCCCAGTCGCATCACCCACAGCAGGCTCTCGTGGGGCAGCAGGGGCTCGCCGAACGAGCGCAGCCCCGCCGCGTAGTCGTTCATGGACTCGCGGCCTTCGAAGACGTGGAGGTTCCCGGCCATGTGGGCGACGAGGAACAGCACCAGCAGGATGCCGGAGACGCCCATGGCGACCTTCAGCCCGATGGTGGAACGCCACGGCTTCCAGGGCGCGCGGGCCCGTTTCACCGGGTGCGCCGCAGTGCGCGATTGCAATTCCGTAGACACGGCCACACGGTAGACGCGATACGCCTCACGGGTCCAATTCATGGCCGGGGCGTGTTCGATGCCGATAGGTTATGAAGATGCGTCCGCAGCAACTCCAGGCCTTCCTCGCTGTCGCACAAACCCGGCATTTCACCCAGGCGGCCGATCAACTCGGTGTGACACAACCGTCATTGAGCAAGCAGATCCAGGCGCTCGAGGCCGAGTTGGGCGCGCCGCTGCTCACGCGCTCGCGCGGGCGGATCGAGCTGACCGACGCCGGGCAGACCCTGCTGCCGCACGCGCGGCGCATCACCGCCGCGATCGGCGCGGCCCGCACCGACATCGACGACGTGCTGGCCGTGCGCGCCGGGCACCTGCGGCTGGGGGCGACCCCGAGCCTGTGCTCGTGGCTCATCGCCCCGCTGCTGACCCGCTATCTCGAGGCGCACCCGGGGGTGACGGTGACGCTCACCGAGGACGGGTCGGGGCCGCTCTCGGAGCGGCTCGCGGCCGGGGACCTCGACCTGGCGTTCACCATCGGCGACGCGGCCGGCGACGGCGGCTTGTCGGTGCGCCCGCTTTTGTCCGAGGCGCTCGTGGTCGCCTCGGCCGCGCACCTGCCGCCGTTGACGCGCCAGGCCTTCATCGGACTGCCGCAGCTGCGCGAGCAGGCGTTCGTGCTCCCCGCGCACGGCTACGACCTTCGGGATCTGACGATCACGACGTGCGAGCGGTCCGGTTTCACCCCGCGCACCGGCGTGGACGGGGGCGCGACCGACGCGGTCGCGAGCCTCGTGGAGGCCGGGCTGGGGATCGCGCTGCTGCCGGCGATGATCGCCGCGGGCCGCCCGGGGCTGCGGTCCACGCCGCTGGCGCCGCCGGGGGCCAGCCGCATCATCGCCCTGGCCTCGCGGCGGGAGGCGCCTTTGACGAAGGCCGCGGGGGCGTTCGCGTCCTGTTTGGAGGCCCATTTGACGGATCTGCACGCCTGGGGGCGCCTCCCGGAGGGAATGCGGTCGGTTTAGGAGTGTCGGATATTCAACTGAAGACGTTCCGGTCGAACATCGCGGCGATCTGCCTCGCCGAGGGCGTACCGGCGTCCGGGTCGGCTCCCGCCTCCAGCAGTGCGGTCACGACTTCGCCGTAGTCTTTGAAGACCGCGCCGGCCAGCGGCGACTGGTCGCGGTCGTTGCGCCGGTCGACCGCCGCACCCGCCTCGATCAGGGCCCGCACCGTGGCGGCGTGGCCGTGGTAGGCCGCGAGCATGAGCAGCGTGTCGCCCGATCCGTTGACCAGGTCGACCGGCAGCCCGGTCGCCACGAACCTGAGCAGGCGCTCGGTCTCGCCGGCCCGGGCCAGGTCGAACGCGGCCTCGGCAATACTGCGGAATTCCTCGTCATCGCTCACGCACACCAGCTTGACACACCCTTACGGGGCCCGCGCGGTCCTCCGCAATGGACCGGACCGATCGCGTTTCACCCGGCCAGGTGTCGGATCGGGTATTGACACGGCTGCATAAGGGTGGGAAAGATTGATGCGGGCCTGCGCGGCGGCGTCGCTGACACGAACCACCGCGGGCCTTTATCGGTGGGACAAGGACGGTGAGGACTCGATCATGGGCGAGCCGAAGATCCTGGGGCAGTTCCAATTGGAGCATCGCACCATTCAGGTCAGCGGGGACGACGGCAACGTCGGCACCGTCTGGCTCAGACGCGTCCATCCCGACCCGCCCATGGCGCTCGGGTGCGTGGTCGAGCTCGACTCCCCCACGCCGCGCCTGCGCCTCTACCGCGCCGAGTGGCCGGAGGAGCTCAGGGACCGCGCCAAGGAGCAGACGCTCGCGATCTGGAGGTCCGCCCGGGGCTGAGGGGGGTCTCGGTCATGCGCCGGCGGTGAGCGCGGCGGTCACGGCCGCGGCCTTCGCCTCGGCTTCGGCCACTTCGGCTTCGGGCGCCGATCGCCACGTGATGCCGCCGCCGGCCCACAGGTGGGCCCGGTCGGCGTCGAGGGCGACGGTGCGGATCGTGACGCCCAGGCGCACCGAGGTGCCGCAGACGTACCCGAACGCGCCCATCGCCGGGCCGCGCCCGACCGGTTCGAGGCCGCCGACGAGGTCGAGCACCGCCAGTTTCGGCGTGCCGGTCACCGACCCGGGCGGGCACATCGCCCGCAGCACCTCGGCCAGGTCCGCGCCCTCGGCGAGCTCGCACTCGACGGTGGACTCGGCCTGCCACAGGTCGGCCCACCGGTGCAGGCGCAGCAGCTCGGGCACGCGGACGCTGCCCGGCACGGCGACGCGGGCCAGGTCGTTGCGTTCGAGGTCGACGATCATGACGTGCTCGGCGCGTTCCTTGACCGAGCCGAGCAGCTCGGCCCGGCCCTCCTCGGTCGCCGGGGCCGTGCCCTTGACCGGGCGCGCCGCCGCGGTGCGGCCCTCGACGGTGAAGAAGCACTCGGGGGAGCCGGAGGCCACCAGCCAGTCGCGACCGGACAGGACCCCGCCCCAGGAGGCGCCGCCCACCCCCGCGACCGCCGCGGCGATCCCGGCCGGATCGCCCGACCACGGCGCGCTGCGGTGCCCCACGACGTTGGCGACGTACACCTGCCCGCGCCCGATCGCCTCCTGGACGGACACGACCGCCTTCGCGTGGTCGGCACCGGTCCACGACGGCGCCCACGGCCCCACCGCGAACGACCCCGAGGTTTCGCGGTCGCGGTGCGGGCCGTGCGCGAAGGCCACGAGCACGAGATCGGGAACCGCCGGGACCGGCGAGGGCGCACCGGTCGCGCCGCCGGCCATCACCGCCCCGGCCGCCGCAGAGACCAGGACCGCGACGCCGCAGACCGACCCCTCCGAGACCACATGATCGGCCGCGTACCGGGCGGTGAACGCGGCCGCTATCGCGGCCGGATCGCCGCCCTCGCCCAGACGCCACTCGCACCGGTCGACCTCGACGAGCCGCTCGCGGCACGCCGCAGGGACCCCCGGAGGGGCGGGCGGGACCGCAGCGAACACCGACACCGCTCAAGTGTCGCCCAGGGCGAGCCGGCGACTGAAGCGCGAGTGGCCCACCTCACCGGCGCCTCAGCCGCCGATGGACGCCAGCACCGAGGCCGCGTCCGGCGACTCCAGATACGAACCGCCGCCGGCCTCGGCCAGCACCCGCAGATTGTCCCCGTTCGCCGAACCGAACCCGATCGTGTAGACCGTCACCGACCCGTCCATGTCCGCGATCGCCTGCGCCGTCTGCTCCACCGTCGGCTGGCTCTCCACGTCCACGCCGACGTTCGTCAGCACCACCACCAGGTTCACCGCGTCGGCGACCGAATTGGCGCCCATGTGGCCGTACGCGGCCACCAGCGAGTCGTACAGGGGCGAACCGCCCTGATACGGCTCGTCCTCCCACACCCCGTACAGGTCGTCGACGAGGTTCGCCCGATTGTCGTCCGACAGCTCGGCCACATCGGTCACCGACCGCCAGTTCTGATCGCCCCCGGCCCCGACCCCGAACTCCCACAACCCGACCCGATAGGTCGACTCCATGTCCTCGACCATGCCGATCGCCAACCGGATCGCCGCCGTCGCCGCCGGCATCGACTCCCCGCCGTAGTCGACCGTCTCCTCCTCGGTCGCGATCGACCGGTCGACCAGGAACAGCACGTTCAAGTCCCGACTGCCCGACTGCCACGACCGCACCGCCAGGCCCACCGCCTCCGGTGTGGCCATCGCCAGCGCCGTCGCCGCGTCCTCGACCGGCGTCAGCTCAGGATCGGTGAAGTCCCCCGAGGCGACCGCCCCGGCCAGGAACTCCCCGAACCGCGCCGCGATGCCCGCGTCCGAATCCGAGACCCACCCGGCCCCGCCCAGCACCAGGTACGCCGCGACCGCGCCCAGCGAGGTGCCCGCCGGACTGACCGGCACCAGCGGGTCCTCGACGCCGCTGATCGCGTTGAAGTCCTCCACCTGGTAGCCCAGGGCCGTGAACACCTGCGTCGTGTCGCCGGTCTCGGCGTAGCCGGCGAACTGCTCGGGAGCGTGGTCGAGCACCGACCCCGACTCGATCGCGGCCGCATAGGCGGCCATCGCCTCCTCGGAGAACCCGCCCTCGCCGTCAGAGGACGCGTTGAGCATCGCCACCAGGCCCTCGGTCGAAGTCCGCGGGTTCGCCGCCGCCAACGTGACCTGGCCTTCCGAGGCCGCGTCGAGGATCTCCGGCCACGAGGGCGGCTGGCCCCCCAGCCAGCCCAGCTCCTCGGCCTTCGACTCCGCCAAGGCGATCACCGACGTGGCCTGGCCCAGCACCACCGGCTCCGAGGAGACGTACCCGGCCGTGGCCTCACTGGAGGTCACCCACGAGGCCCACGCCTGCGAGTCGGGCACCCACGCGATCGGCGGCGCGCCCAGCGACTTCTGGTCCCAGATCCCGGTGATCCCCCGCGAGGCCTCGGCCGCCGACACCTCGGTCACCGAGATGCCCACGCACTCGCCGTCGACCTCCGGCTGCGTCGCCTCCCAGTCCTGCGCGGCGTCCTCAACCGCCCCGGCGATGGTCGGCGCCGCCGCCACCGTCACCCGGAACACCGAACCCGAGCAGCCCGACCGCAGCAACGCCATGAAACCCCAGGTCAACCCGGAGGCGATCAGTACGCACACGAGCGTGATCACGATCCACGGCGCCACCGGCAGCCGCGAGCCGCCCTTCTTGCGCCGCCGCCCTGTCCGGTGCGACTTCACCGCACGCGCAGTACCGAAAACCATCAGCTTCACTCCTGGGGGGAACCGTCGGCAGCCAGTCTAGAGCCCACGGCACCGAGCGCCTTTACCGCTCGCACGCTTCACCGAGGCTGTTCATATTTACGGCTCGCAAGCGTCGCCGAGGCTCTACACAATTACGGCTCGCAAGCGTCGCCGAGGCTCTACACAATTACGGCTCGCAAGCGTCGCCGAGGAGGTGCATATTTACGGCCGGGGAGCGTCACCGAGGAGGTGCACAATCACGGCCCCGAAGCTTCGCCGGGATAGGCCCGCCCGCCGTGCGAGCGGGCCCGCTCCGCGAACCTCCGCCTATTCGCCGAACGCCTCGATCGGCGGGCAGGTGCACGCCAGGTTCCGGTCGCCCCACGCGTTGTCGATCCGCCCCACCGGCGGCCAGTACTTCGCCGTCGAATGCCCCGCCGGCCAGGCCGCCTCAGTGCGCGAGTACGCCCGGTCCCACACGTCGCCGGTCGCCGCCGCCGCGGTGTGCGGGGCCGCGCGCAGCGCCGAGTCCCCCACCGCCACCGCGCCTTCGGCGACCGCCTCGATCTCGGCCCGGATCGCGATCATCGCCTCGCAGAACCGGTCCAGCTCGGCCAGGTCCTCCGACTCGGTCGGCTCCACCATCAGCGTCCCCGCCACCGGGAACGACATCGTCGGCGCGTGGAACCCGTAGTCGATCAACCGCTTCGCCACGTCCTCCACCGTCACCCCCGACCGCTTCGTCAACTCCCGCAGATCCAGGATGCACTCGTGCGCCACCAGGCCCTGCTCCCCCGCGTACAGCACCGGGAAGTGCTCCCGAAGACGCGCGGCCACGTAGTTCGCCGCCAGCACCGCCGAAGCCGTCGCCGCCGTGACCCCCTCCGAGCCCATCATCCGCAGGTACATCCACGGGATCTGCAAGATCCCCGCCGAACCCCACCGCGCCTGCGACACCGGCCCCACCGGACCGGCCTCGCCCGACGGGTCCGAAGGCAGGAACGGCACCAGGTGCTCGGCCACCGCCACCGGCCCCACGCCCGGACCGCCCCCGCCGTGCGGGATGCAGAACGTCTTGTGCAGGTTCAGGTGCGACACGTCCGCGCCGAACCGGCCCGGCTTCGCCCACCCCAGCAGCGCGTTCAGGTTCGCCCCGTCCACGTACACCTGCCCGCCCGCGTCGTGGACCCGCGCGCACACCTCCACCACGGTCGCCTCGTACACCCCGTGCGTCGACGGATACGTGATCATCAGCGCCGCGAGCCGGTCGGCGTGGGCCGCGATCTTCGCGTCCAGGTCCTCCAGGTCGACGTTCCCGGCCTCGTCGCACGCGACCACGACCACCCGCATCCCGGCGAGCACCGCCGAGGCGGCGTTGGTGCCGTGGGCGCTGGCGGGGATGAGGCAGACGTCGCGCCCGGCCTGGCCGCGGTCGGCCTGCCAGGCGCGGATGGCCAGGAGTCCGGCGAGTTCGCCTTGGGAGCCGGCGTTGGGCTGGACGGAGACGGCGGCGTAGCCGCACACGTCGGCGAGCCAGCCTTCGAGCTGGTCGATGAGGTCCCGCCAGCCCTCGGTCTGGTCGGCGGGGGCGAGGGGGTGCACGTCGGCGAACGCGGGCCAGGAGATCGGTTCCATCTCGGCGGCGGCGTTGAGCTTCATGGTGCACGAGCCGAGCGGGATCATGCCGCGGTCGAGGCCGTAGTCCTGGTCGGCGAGGCGCTTGAGGTAGCGCATCATGGCCGTCTCGGAGTGGTGGGCGGTGAACACCGGGTGCGTCAGGTACGCCGAGGTGCGCCGCAGATCGGCGGGGATCGCGGCCGCGACCGGTTCGCGCAGGTCGACGCCGAACGCTTCGCAGACGGCGCGCAGGTCGGTCTCGGTGGTCGTCTCGTCGCAGGCGGCGGCGACGGTGTCGGGGTCGACCAGGCGCAGGTTCACGCCCGCTTCGGCCGCGCCGGCGACGACGGCTTCGGCACGGCCGGGCACGTGCGCGGTGACGGTGTCGAAGTACGCGGCTCCGGCGGTGGCGACGCCGCCGGCGGTCAGCGAGGCGGCCAGGCGCGCGGCGGCGCCCGCGGCGTGCTCGGCGATCGCCTTGAGGCCCGCGGGGCCGTGCCAGACGGCGAAGGAGGAGGCGATGACGGCCGGGAGCACCTGGGCGGTGCAGATGTTGCTGGTGGCCTTCTCGCGGCGGATGTGCTGCTCGCGGGCCTGGAGCGCCAGGCGCAGCGCGGGCCGGCCGGCGCCGTCGCGGGAGACGCCGACCAGCCGCCCGGGCAGTTGCCGCTGGAGCGATTCGCGCACGGCCATGTAGCCGGCGTGGGGGCCGCCGAAGCCCATGGGCATCCCGAAGCGCTGGGTGGAGCCGACGGCGATGTCGGCGCCGAACTCGCCGGGGGCGGTCAGGAGGGTGAGGGCGAGGAGGTCGGCGGCGACGGTGACGGTGGCGCCCGCGCGGTGCGCGGCCTCGGTCAGGTCGCTCCAGTCGCGGACGGCGCCGTCGGCGCCCGGGTACTGGACGAGGACGCCGAAGGCCCCCTCGGGGATCGCCGCGGGGTCGGTGAGGTCGGCGACGACGAGGTCGATGCCGACCGGTTCGGCCCGGGTCCGCAGGACCGCGAGGGTCTGGGGCAGCACCTGGCGGTCGACGGCGAAGACGTCCCCCGTGCCGGGCTGCGCTGATTGACGGCTCGCGAGCGTCGCCGAGGGTGCCGCGCGGCGGGCCAGGAGCATCGCCTCGGCCGCGGCGGTGGCCTCGTCGAGCAGGCTCGCCCCGGCCACGGGCAGGCCGGTGAGGTCGGCGCACATGGTCTGGAAGTTCAGGAGCGCTTCGAGGCGGCCTTGGGAGATCTCGGCCTGGTAAGGGGTGTACGCGGTGTACCAGGAGGGGTTCTCCAGGAGGTTGCGGCGCAGGACGGCGGGCGTGTGGGTGCCGTGGTAGCCCAGGCCGATCATGGAGCGCTTGGGCCGGTTGCGGTCGGCCAGGGCCCGCAGTTCGGCCTGGGCCTCGGTCTCGGAGACGGCCGGGGGCAGCCCGAGGCCGTCCGCGGAGCGGATGAGTTCGGGCATGGCGGCGTCCATGAGCGCCTCGATGCTCGAAAGGCCGACCGCTTTGAGCATGGCGTCCTGGTCGGCGGCGCTGGTGCCGATGTGGCGTTCGGGAAAAGACAACTCGGGTTTCCTCCGGTGACAGGCGGTGCGTGAACGCATCTCCCTCATCTGTCACCGGTGCCCGGCTCCAGAGCGGCCAATGACGGGCGGTCCTGTTACCTGAGAGGTTCGGAGGAAAACTTGCCCCTTCGGTGCCGCGCCGGGCCTCGGCTCGCTTCGCGAGGCCGCGCGGGCTCTCCCACCAGTCTTTCCGGCTCTGCGGCCATGGTAGGTCAGGAGGCGGTGCGTCGGCCACCGGGCACGGTGCCGGTGTGGCGGTCGGCCGACCGCCCGGGCGGGTGCAGCTGCGTGGGGGCCTTGACCGGGGCCTCGCCCGGGAGGGTCGACAGGCGGCCCATGACCTCGGTGACGGTGGTGCGCACGGCGATGCCGAAGACGCCCTGGCCGCCGCGCAGCAGGTCGATGACCTCGCCGGCCGAGCGGCACTCGTAGACGGTGGTGCCGTCGGACATGAGGGTGATCTCGGCGAGGTCCTTGACCCCGCGGCTGCGCAGGGCCTCGACGGCCTTGCGGATGTTCTGGAGCGAGACGCCGGCGTCCAGGAGCCGCTTGATGACCTTGAGGACGATGATGTCGCGGAAGGAGTAGAGGCGGTTGGAGCCCGAGCCGGTGGCGGGGCGGATGCTCGGCTCGACCAGGCCGGTGCGGGCCCAGTAGTCGAGCTGGCGGTAGGTGATGCCGACGACGCGGCACGCGGCGGCGCCTCTCCAGCCGCGGATCTGGCTGGGGTGGACGGCGGGCCGTCCGGTCGGTTCACTGTGGGCGTCCATCGCGTCCCTCCGCAAGATCACCAGGCGTCTTCGAAGGTGAGCGTAACCGCCGGACCCTCCACCATGGGCCGAACGAGAGAAATGCTCGGGCAGGTCGGAGGGTCAGTGGCCCTCGTCGAAGTCCTCGGGCGTGACCTCTTCGAGGAACTCGCGGAACTTCTCCACTTCGTCCTCCTGGGTGTCGGGAAGGACCACGCCGGCCTCGTCCAGCACGGCGTCGGCGCACCAGATCGGGGCCTCGGTGCGCAGGGCGAGCGCGATGGCGTCGGAGGAGCGCGAGGAGACGCGGGTGCGCCCGTCGAGGACGAGCTCGGCGAAGTACACCGTGTCGCGCAGCTCGGTGATCTCCACGGAGGTGAGGGTGGTGTCGAGGGCTTCGAGGACGTCCCGCATGAGGTCGTGGGTGAGCGGGCGCGACAACTGCACGTCCTGCTGCTGGTAGGCGATCGCCGCGGCCTCGACCGTGCCGATCCAGATCGGCAGGTAGCGGTTGCCCTCGGTCTCCTTGAGCAGGACCACCGGTTGGTTGCTCGGGAGTTCCACGCGGACCCCGACTACGGTCATCATCCGCACCGGTTCGCCTCCAACGGGTTGCGTCCACTGCCTGCGGACCCGCCGCGGGAGGTCCCGGGCGGGTCCTTGAAACTCTCGGCCTCGAAGCTCAAATCCTACTCGACGGGGCGCGCTGCGGGCGCTGCCCGACGGTCCTGCTCGTCGTGATGCGCGCGGGGCGCACTCGGGCGGGGACCCGGTCCTCAGGCGGCGGCGGGCTTGGGCCCGGAGATGAACACCAGGCGGAACTTGCCGATCTGGACTTCGTCGCCGTTGCCGAGGCCGGCGGTCTCCACGCGCTCGCGGTTGACATAGGTGCCGTTGAGGCTGCCGACGTCGCGGACGGTGAACCCGGCCGCGTCGCGGTGGAACTCGGCGTGGCGCCGGGAGACGGTCACGTCGTCGAGGAAGATGTCGGAGTCGGGGTGGCGCCCGGAGGTCGTCACTTCTTGGTTGAGCAGAAAGCGCGCGCCGGCGTTCGGTCCGCGGCGGACGATCAGCAGCGCGGTGCCCGCCGGAAGGGAGTCCGCCAAGCGGGCGGAATTGAGTTCCGCGTCGACCTCGCCGCTCTCCTGGAGAGCGGACAGGTTCATCGTGGCCGTCACATCCGGCGGAGGGAACTCGTCATTCGAACGCGTCATGGATTGCCACCTTCTACAAGTCTGGACCCTCTGGTCACTCCGTAAGCTTCGCATACGCTCCGGCGTCGAGCAAAGCGCTGAGCGAGCTTGCATCCTCGACTTCGATGTCGAACATCCAGCCCGCCGCATAGGGGTCGCCGTTCACCAATTCCGGGGATTGCGACAATTCTGGATTGCAAGCAACGATCTTACCGGTCAACGGAGCGTACACGTCGGAGACGCTCTTGGTCGACTCGACTTCGCCGACCACGTCGCCGGCCCGAACCTCGGTGCCCGCCTCCGGAAGCTGGACGTACACGACGTCGCCGAGCGCGCTCTGGGCGAAGTCGGTGATGCCGACGCGGACGACGCGGGCCTGCCCGCGCTCCTCGACCCACTCGTGCTCCGCGGTGTAACGCAGTTGCTCCGGAATCACCTGGCGCTCCCCTCTGAGGAAACCCGCGCGGCGGCGGGTCGGACGCCCATGACGGTATCGCCCGGCGCGGGGCCGTCTGCGGCGGGGCGGCGGGGCGTGACCGACTCCCCGCTCAGGCCAGGGCGCCGGCCTGGGGGCTGCGCTCGCGCAGCAGTCCGGCGGCCTGGCGCAGGTAGACGAGGGCGGCGAGCCAGTACAGGCCCAGGCCCCACCACGCCAGGGCCCAGCCCAGCGGGGCGGCCCACGCCGAGGCGTCCTCGACCAGGCCGGCGATGACGAGCACCGGGAAGGACATGAACACCACGGTCGTGGCGGCCTTGCCGAGGAAGTGCACCTGGGGCGGGGCGAAGCCGTGCCAGCGCAGGACGATCACGATGGAGACCAGGACCGCCTCGCGCACGAGGACGGCGACGGTGAACAGCCACGGCAGCAGTCCGATGAAGGTGAGCACGAGCAGCGAGGAGAGGATGTAGAGCCGGTCGACGAAGGGGTCGAGGAGGCGTCCGAGCTTGGAGACCTGGTTCATGTGGCGGGCCATCTGGCCGTCGACCCAGTCGGTGCCGCCGCCCACGGCGAGGACGAGGGCGGCCTGCCAGTAGTACTCGGTGGCCAGGAGGAGGTAGCAGAACAGGGGGATGCCGAGCAGCCGGATGGCGGTGACCAGGTTGGGCCACGTCCATACGCCCCAGCCGGGCGGCGCTGCTGCTGACTTGCTCAAGTCGGTCCTCTCGGCGGGCTTCGGCGTCGTGCGACGGCCGTCGGCCCTGGGTCGGTCTCCTCTCGCCAGCCGGTGCGGCGGGCGGTCCGTGCGGTGCGTCGATCCGCCGGCGCACGGTGCGGTGCGGTGGGCGGATCGGTCGGTTCGGTGGGTGTACCGCGATTCTAGCCGCAGGGTCCGACGCCTGTGTCGCGGAAATGCGCGGTCGCATCGCGGAGCGTGCGGGCGCGGGGGCGGTTTCGCGAGCTGGGGCCGGGGCCGGTCGCTCCTGTGGGGAGTCGGGCGGTGACGGCGGCGGTGGGAAAACGTGACGGGAAACAACCCGAGCCGGCCCGCGCGGGCCGGCTCGGTGCGTCGTGCGGCGCTCAGGCGGCGGGGGCGCCGGGGATGAACGTCTGCGGGGTCTCCTTGCGGAAGAACGCGTTCGAGGCCGGGACGGCCAGCAGGACGATGACCAGGAGCGAGCCGACGGTCGCCAGGGCGAACAGTCCGTAGTCGACGATGCCCGCCCACGCGGGGTAGGCGCCGAAGACGGCGTCGAACAGGGCCGCGGCGTCGAGGTCCTCGGGGCCGCCGGTGGCCTCGATGCCGGCCTGGAGGAGGTCGGCGGCGAGCAGTTGCGAGAAGGCCAGGAAGCCGCCGCACAGCAGCACCAGCGGCTGCACGATCCAGGTGATGACGCGCGCCGGGCGCTTGCCGGCGCCGTTGAGCAGGGCCAGGACGATCAGGAGGAGGGCGGCGACGACCGGGCCGATGAGCGCGATGCCGCCGAATTCGAAGGTGGTGCCCTCGGGCAGGTCGGACAGGGAGTAGCCCTGGGCGTCGAGTTCGGCTTCGGCGGCGGCCTGGGCGTCGGCGCCGTAGAGCAGGCCGGTGACGGCCTGGGCGATCACGAACACGGCGAGCAGGATCTGGAGCCACACCGCGACCGTCACCGCCCCGGGGCGGGTCTTGGCGGCGGCCGGCTCGGTCGGGGTCTCGGGCGGAATGGACATGGGTGCCTCCGTGCGGGTTCACGGTCGCCCGCAGGAGCGGACGGGCCACGGTGCCTGTTCGCAGACTGGGGGTGTGCTCCTCCCCCAACGCTAGCAAGCATCGAAGACCGTCGCTGGAAGGAACACCGGTCCTCCTTGAGCACGACTGGGCGGGCCCGGGGGCTACTCCTCTCGGGCGAGGCTCCTGCGGCGCACGGCCACCGCCGCGCCCACCAGGCACCCGGCCATCGGGACGACCAGCAGCCACAGGGCCCACGTGGACACCGCGGTCACGAGCAGGCCGCCCAGGAGGATGCCGGTGCCGCCCGGGTCCGAGCGGGTCTGGGCCAGAGCGGCGGCGAACAGGTCCTTCCAGCGGGACCCGGGTTCCCAGAGCGAGGCGGCGCGCAGCAGGACGGTCGCGGCGAGGCCGGCGACGAGGAAGGTGGCCAGGGCGAATCCGGGCCGGTAGGGCACGCCTTCTTGGGCGAGGACGACGAGGTTGAGCCCCAACAGGAGCGCGGCGCCGACCATGGCCAGTCCGACGGGCCAGGAGGTGCGCCAGGCGGCGGCGAAGTCAGACCAGAACCGGCCCCAGGAGGCGCTCTCGCCTTCGGTGTGGGCGGCGAGGTGGCGCGATCCGGCCGCCAGCGCCGCCGGGATGGTGACGATCCCTAGTGCGGCGAGGGCGATCCAGACGCCGGTGAGCAGGCATTCGGCGAAGAGCGCGAACCCTTCGCCGAATGCCCGTCCTCGCGGTGCGCGGGCCACGGTCAGCCCTTGACGCCGGAGGTCGCGATGCCTCTGATGAGGAACTTCTGGAAGACCAGGAAGAACAGTACGACCGGCACCAGCGACAGGAGCGTCATGGCCATCATGCCGCCGTAGTTGGAGACGCCTTCGCTGTTGGAGTAGGACTGGAGCAGCCTCGGGATCGGGAATTTCTCCATGTCGTAAAGGTAGATCAGCGGGCCGAGGAAGTCGTTCCACGACCAGATGAACGTGAAGATCGAGGAGGTGACGACCGCCGGGCGCAGCAGCGGCAGCAGGATCGAGAAGAAGACCCGGAAGTGCCCGGCCCCGTCGAGGGTCGCGGCCTGGTCGAGTTCTCTGGGGATGCCGCGGATGAACTGGATGTAGAGGAACACGAAGAACGAGTCCAGGGCGAGGAACTTGCCGATGACCAGGGGCACGTAGGTGTTGGTCAGTTCCAGTTCGGAGAAGATCAGGTACTGCGGGATGAGCATGACCTGGGAGGGCAGCAGCAGTGTGGCGATGACGATGCCGAGCATGGCGGCGCGGCCGGGGAAGCGGAGGCGTCCCAGGGCGTAGGCGGTCATCGAGCAGGAGATGACGACGCCGATGACCGACAGTCCGGCGATGGCGAAGGAGTTCCAGAAGAACTGCCACAGCGGGATGCCCGCGAGGCCGTCGAAGGCGTTCGCGAAGTGCTCCCAGGTGATGGTCGCCGGCCATAGCGCGGTGTCGGTGATGATGTCGCGGTTGCCTTTGAGTGAGGCGGTGACGACCCACAGCAGCGGGTAGAGCACGACGGCCAGGACCGCGAGCATGGTCACGTGCCACAGGGCGTCCTTGGCGCGGTCGGAGGCGGGCCTGCGGTTGCGGACGAGGGTGCGTCCGCTTTCGGTCTGGACGGTCACTTGTCCTCCCCTGCGTAGAACACGAGCCGTTTGGCCGCGCGGAACATGACGGCGGTGACCAGGCCGACGGCCAGGACCAGCAGCCAGGCGTACGCCGAGGCGTAGCCCATGCGGAAGTCGGTGAACGCCAGCGTGTAGATCCGCACGGTGTAGAACAGGGTCGACCAGGCGGGTGATCCGGATTCGCCGCCGATGATGTAGGCCGAGCCGAAGACCTGGAAGGCGCCGACGGTCTCCATGAGGACGTTGAAGAAGATGACCGGCGAGAGCATCGGCAACGTGATGCGGACGAACTTGTGCCATTTGCCGGCGCCGTCGACGTCGGCGGCCTCATAGAGCTCCTGGGGGACCTGCATGAGGCCGGCGAGGAAGATGACCATCGGCGCGCCGAAGCTCCAGACCGCGAGCAGGACGAGCATGAGGATGGAGACCGAGGGGTTGCCGAGGAAGCCGCCGCCGTCCCATCCGAAGACGCCCATGAACCGGTCCTGGACGCCGCCGTTGGCGAACAGGGCCTTCCAGATGAGGGCGACGCCGACGCTCATGGCGATCAGGGAGGGCATGTAGAAGGCGGCGCGGTAGAAGGACATGCCTCGGCGGCGCTGGGACAGCAGCATGGCCACGGCGAGGGAGGCGACGAGTTTGACCGGGACGGCCAGCACTACGTACAGGAGGGTGACGCGGACGGCGCGGTAGAACATCGGGTCGTTGAAGACGGCCGTGTAGTTGTCCAGGCCGATCCACTCGCCGCCGCGGATGAGGTGGTAGTCGGTGAACGACAGGTACAGCGACCAGGCCATCGGTCCGATGGTCAAGATCGCGGTGCCGATGATCCAGGGGATCATGAAGGCGTAGCCGGCGAGGCGCTCACCTCCGCGGATCGCCGAGGAGCGGCGCTTGGCCGCTCCTCGGGTCGCACGGACCGGTGGCGCTCCGGGTGTACCGCCGGAGCCCGCTCGGGGCTCGGCGGCGGTGGAGGGAGACGCTGACACGGCTGGTTTCCTATCCGTTCCTACTGCTCGGCCGCGAGCAGGGTCTCTGCTTCGGTGAAGAAGGTGTCGGCCGCGTCGGCCGGCGTCATCGTCTCGTAGAGGACCTGCTCGTAGATCTCGCCGAACTTCGCCTCGATCGCTCCGGTCGCCGAGGGCGGCGGGGGCGGGGGCGTGGTCAGGTACTGCTCGACGCTCGCCTCGTAGTCGAGGACCTGCTGGGAGATCTCGTCGACCACGACGTTCTCGCGGCCCACGCTGGTGGCGGGGATGCCGCGGTTGGTGCCGAGGATGGCGATGGCCTCGGGGTCGGTGAGCAGGAAGTCGATGAGCTGGGCGGACTGCTCGGCGTGGTCGGTGGTCGCCGAGATGCACAGCTGCATCGAGGGCTTGAGGTACAGGCCGATGCTGGAGGGGTCGTCGGTCGGCGGCGCCGCGAGGGCGAGCGAGCCGCCGTTCTCGGCGACGGTGGGCGCGTACCAGGCCAGGAAGTTGTCCCAGCCGAGGTCGGCGCCGAGCTGGTCGAGCACGAAGCCGTTCTCGGGCGCCCACTGGGTGGTCACGTCGATCGGCGGGACCGCGCCGTCGGTGTGGAGGCCGGCGTTGCGCGACCACCAGGCGGTGAGTTCGCTCTTGTCGAAGTTGAGCGCGGTGCCGTCCTCGGTGTAGAAGCTGCCGCCCTGCTGGCGCAGCCACAGCTCCATGAAGTGGTACTGGCCGGCGTAGTCGCCGCCGCCCCATTGGCTGCCCGAGCCCAGTTCGGCGGTGACCGAGGCGATGGCCTGGTGGTAGTCGTCCCAGGTGTAGCCGGGTTCGAGTTCGACGCCGGCGGCCTCGTACCAGTCGGAGCGGTAGATCAGGCCGAGGGTGTTCCCGGCGATCGGCACGGCGACCAGCTCGTCGTTGACGTAGCCGGTGTCGAGGAAGCCTTCGATGAACTGGGAGGTGTCGACCAGGCCTTCGAGCGGCAGGAGCATGCCGTTGCTGCCGAACTGGAGCAGCCGCGAGTAGTCCATGTTGAGCACGTCGGGCAGGTCCCTGCCGGCCATGCGGGTGGTCATCGACTCCCAGTAGGTGGGGAAGTCGGAGAAGTTGGTGCGGACCTTGATGCCCTCGTTCTTCTCCTGGAACAGGTCGACCGCCTGCTGGGTGATGTCGGCGCGGGCCTCGTCGCCCCACCATTCGAAGCTGATCTGGATCGGGTCGTCGGCCGTCCCGGCCGGCCCGTCGTCGCCGCACGCGGCGGCGGCGCCGAGCGCCGCGGTGGCCGCGGCGCCGGTGAGCAGGGTCCGGCGCTTGGCGCGGTGGGAATTGTTGATCATCGTCGATCTTCTCCTTCTTGCATGAGGGGTCCCGCCGGTGGCGGGCCGTCAGGATCTATTCAGTTGCTCCGCCGCCCGGTCGGGGCGGCTGCGGAGGGTTCGCGGCGCTGCTCGGCGATTCGCGAGGCAGCGCGTTCCCAGGGGCCTTGGGGCCCTTGGGGCGTGTGTCGTCGGGGTCGGGCCGAGGCGCGGGCGGCTTCGCGGCGGGCCTCGGTGCCGGGGGGTATGAGGCCGAGGGCCTGGGCTTGGATGAGGGCGTTGCCCAGGGCGGTGGCCTCGTCGGGTCCGGCCAGGACGGTCAGGCCGGTCGCGTCGGCCGTCCGCTGGCACAGCAGGGCGTTGTTCGAGCCGCCGCCGACGATGTGGACGGCCTCGATCGGTGTGCCGGTGAGGCCTTGGAGGGAGGCGAGGGCGCGGCGGTGGGCGAGGGCGAGCGAGTCGATGACGCACGCGGTGATCTCGGCCGGGCTCTGGGGCACCGGCTGGCCGGTCTCGGCGCAGTAGTCGCGCAGGCGCTGGGGCATGTCGCCGGGTTCGGTGAAGCGCGGATCGTCGGGGTCGACGACCGAGCGCAGCACGTCGACGTCGGCGGCCGCGGCGAGCAGCGCGGGCAGGTCGGTCTCCAGGCCTTGGCGGCGCCAGGTGTGGATCGACTCGCTCAGCAGCCACAGGCCGGCGACGTTGCGCAGGAACCGGATCCGGCCGTCGGCGCCGCGCTCGTTGGTGAACCCGGCTTCGAGGGCCTCGGGCCCGGTAATGGCGTCGGCGCGTTCGACGCCGACGAGCGACCAGGTGCCGCAGGAGATGTAGGCGGCGTCGTCGCTCTCGTAGGGGACGGCGGCGACGGCGGCGGCCGTGTCGTGGCTGGCGGTGGCGACCACCTTGGTTCCGCCGACGAGGCCGGTGGCTTCGGCGACGTCGGGGAGCAGGCCGCCGAGGACCGTCCCGGTGGGGGTGATCGCGCCGAGCAGGGCGGGGTCGAATCCGGCCGCGGCGCACAGTTCGGTGCGCCAGGTACCGGTGGCGAGGTCGACCAGGCCGGTTGTGGAGGCGTTGGTCGCCTCGCATGAGGTCTGGCCGCCGAGCCAGTAGGAGAGCAGGTCGGGGACGAGCAGGAGCCGGTCGGCCGCGGCCAGGGCGGCGGGCGATTCGGCCGCGAGCTGGAAGAGGGTGTTGAACGGCTGCGGCTGGATGCCGGTGCGCGCGAACACTTCCTGCGCGTCGATGCGGGCCAGGAGGGCGTCGCGGGCGGGGGCGTTCCTGGCGTCGCGGTAGCAGACGGGGTTGGCGATCAGGTGGCCTTCGGGGTCGAGGAGGCCGTAGTCGACCGCCCAGGCGTCGACGGCGACCGATTCGGCCTCGCCGCCGAGGGTGCGCAGGCCTTCGAGCAGGCCCGACCACAGGCCGAGGATCTCCCAGTAGAGGCGGCCGCGCACGGCCACGGCCCGGTTGGGGAACCGCGCGGCCTCGGTGAGGTCGATCCGGTTGCCTTCGACGCGGGCGGCCATGACGCGCCCTGAGGACGCGCCGAGGTCGACTGCCGCCAGGACGCTCATCGCAGGAATCCTTGCGGGTTGCCCGAGTCGACGGGCAGGTGGACGCCGGTGGTCAGGCCGAGGTCGGGGCCGACGAGGGCGTAGACGGCGTCGGCGACCGAGGAGGGCAGCACCTCTTTCTTGAGCAGGGTCCGCCCGGCGTAGTACTTGCCGAGTTCGGATTCGTCCACGCCGTAGACGGCGGCTCGCTCGGCACCCCAGCCGCCGGCGAAGATCCCCGAGCCGCGCACGACCCCGTCGGGGTTGACGCCGTTGACGCGGATGCCCCACTCCCCCAGTTCGGCCGCGAGGAGGCGCACCTGGTGGGCCTGGTCGGCCTTGGCCGCGGAGTAGGCGATGTTCTTGGGGCCGGCGAAGACGGCGTTCTTGGAGGCGATGTAGACGATGTCGCCGCCGACGCGCTGGGCGATCATGATCTTGGCGGCCTCGCGGGAGACGAGGAAGGAGCCTTTGGCCATGACGTCGTGCTGGAGGTCCCAGTCGGCGGCGGTGGTCTCGACCAGCGGTTTGGACAGCGACAGGCCGGCGTTGTTGACCACCAGGTCGACCCCGCCGAAGGCGAGGGCGGCGGCCTGGAGGGCGGCGGCGACGGCGTGCTCGTCGGTCACGTCCACGGCGACGCCGACGGCGGTGTCGGTCCCGCCGATGTCGGCGGCCGCCGCTGCCGCTTTGGCCTGGTCGAGGTCGGCGATGACGACGCAGGCGCCTTCGGCGGCCAGGCGCCGGGCGGTGGCCTTGCCGATGCCGCCGGCCGCGCCGGTCACGAACGCGACCCTGCCGGCGAGGGGCTTGGGCGCGGGCTGGCGCTTGAGTTTGGCCTCTTCGAGGTCCCAGTACTCGATGCGGAACTTCTCGGACTCGTCGATGGGCCGGTAGGTCGAGATCGCCTCTGCGCCGCGCATGACGTTGATCGCGTTGACGTAGAACTCCCCGGCCACGCGCGCGGTCTTCTTGTCGGGCCCGAAGGAGAACATGCCTACGCCGGGGACGAGGACGATCGCGGGGTCGGCGCCGCGCATCGCGGGGCTGTCGGCAGACGCATACCGCTCATAGTAGTCCTTATAGGACTCACGGTAGGCCTCGTGGCGTTCCTTGAGGCGGGCGATGACCTCCTCCAGCGGCGCGTCGGCGTCCGTGTCGAGCACGAGCGGGCGGACCTTGGTGCGCAGGAAGTGGTCGGGGCAGGAGGTGCCCAGGGCCGCGAGGTCGGCCAGGCGCTCGGAGGCGAGGAAGTCGAGGACGACCGCCTCGTCGGTGAAGTGCCCGACCTGGCGCCGGTCGGTCGAGGCCAGGCCTCGGATCACCGGGGCGAGCGCGGCGGCCCTGGAGCGGCGCTCGGCCGCCGCGAGCGGCTCACGGGAGGCCACGCGGGCCCCGAAGGGCTCCGGCGCGCCGTGCTCGGCGATGTACGCCTCGCAGCCGCGGATGATCGCAAGCGAGTTCGCCTCGCACTCCTCGGAGGTCTGACCCCACGCGGTGATGCCGTGCCCGCCGAGGATGCACCCGATGGCCTGCGGATTCGCCTCCTTGATGGCGGCGATGTCGAGACCGAGCTGGAAACCGGGACGGCGCCAGTCGACCCAGGCGACCCGGTCGCCGAAGCACGCCTTCGTCAGCGCCGGGCCGTCGGCGGCCGTGGCGAACGCGATCCCCGAATCGGGGTGCAGGTGGTCGACGTGTGCGGCCTCGACCAGGCCGTGCATGGCCGTGTCGATGCTCGGCGCGGCCCCGCCGCGCCCGTGCAGGCAGTAGTCGAACCCGTCGACCATGAAGTCTTCGAGCTCTTCTCCGAGGTAGTTGTCCGCCAGGGACCGAATCCGGTCCATGCGCAAAACCGCGAGCCCGTCGTATGTGAGCGTGCCGAGGTCCCCACCGGAACCCTTCACCCACAAGACCTCGGCGAAGCCACCGGTGACCGGGTCGTGGGCCTGCCCCTTAGCCGAGGTGTTGCCCCCGGCGAAGTTCGTGTTGCGCTTGTCGGAGCCGAGGCGGTTAGACCGCTCGATCAGCAACTGCAACTCCTTGCTACGACCCATTGCTACGCTCCCCATCCGGCCTGGGCGCCGCCCACGCGCTCGCTCGTGATCCGCTCGGCATAACCCGAGGCAGCGTACGCGCGCATCGGATCGGCGGCCAGTCCCTGCTCCTCGCGAAGCTCCGCCAAAAGCGGGCGCACGTCGGTGTTGTAGGCGTCCATGAGCACCGCGTTGGCCTCCAGCACGTCGCCGGCGGCCTGCGCCTTGGCGAGCGCTTCGGCGTCGACCAGCAGCGCCTTCGCCGTGGCCTCCTGGACGTTCATGACCGAGCGGATCTGCCCGGGGATCTTCGCTTCGATGTTGTGGCACTGGTCGAGCATGTACGCGATCCCCGAATCGGGGCCCACGACCTCCTGGGAGACCAGTTCGTGCATGATGCGGAACAGCTGGAACGGGTCGGCCGAGCCGACCATGAGGTCGTCGTCGGCGTAGAACCGGGAGTTGAAGTCGAAGCCGCCGAGCTTGCCCTCGCGCAGCAGGATCGCGACGATGAACTCGATGTTGGTGCCCGGGGCGTGGTGGCCGGTGTCGATGACGACCTGGGCCTTGGGACCGAGTTTGAGGCAGTGCGCGTACGCCGTCCCCCAGTCGGGGACGTCGGTGGTGTAGAACGAGGGCTCGAACAGCTTGTACTCCAGCAGCAGGCGCTGGCCCTCGCCGAGGCGTTCGTAGACTTCGGCGAGGACTTCGACCAGGCGGGCCTGGCGGCCGGCGATGGTGTCCTGGCCGGGGTAGTTGGTGCCGTCGGCGAACCAGAGTTTGAGGTCGGACGATCCGGTGGCGTCCATGATGTCGACGCATTCGAGCAGGTGCGCGGTGGCCTTGCGGCGGACCTTCGGGTCGGGGTGACACACCGAGCCGAGCATGTAGTCGTCGTCTTGGAAGGTGTTGGAGTTGATGGTGCCGATGCGCACGCCCTCGTTCGCGGCGTGGGCGGCGAGGGCGCCGTAGTCCTCGACCTTGTCCCAGGGGATGTGGAGCGCGACCGATCCGGCGGCGCCGGTGTACGCGTTGACCTGGGCGGCGTCGGCGATCTTCTCGAAGGGGTCGCGGGGGACGCCCTCTTGGGTGAAGACCTTGAAGCGGGTGCCGGAGTTGCCGAAGGCCCAGGAGGGCAGTTCGATGTTCTGGGCGGCCAGTACCGTCTTGGCGCGGGTGATGGGGTCACTCATTGCCGGCTCCTTCGCCCGCGGCGGCCGCGAGTTGGGTTTCGAGGTTGAAGACTTCGGAGAGGACGTTGAACGAGTCGTCGGCTTTGGCGTCGCCTTCGAAGAACGGGGCCATGTCCGCCTGCCAGCGGGTGTTGACCTCGGTGGCGGCCATGGCCGCCTGGGCGGCGGCGAAGTCCTCGGTCTCCAGGTAGCCGACGAGGAGGCCGCTGGGGTCGAGGAACAGCGAGTAGTTCGTCCAGCCGGCTTCGGCGAGGGCCCGGAGCATGTCGGGCCACACGGCGGCGTGGCGCTCGCGGTACTCGGCCAGGCGATCGGGCCTGACCCGGAGGGTGAAGCACACACGTTGTGTCACGGGGGTTCCTCTCCTAGAGGACGGGGCCGGCGGGTTACCGCCACATTATTGAATCGTTTCATGAGGGGGTGTCGATAAGTTAGAACGCCGAGGCCAGGCTTGTCAAGGCACGACCGGGAAGTAATTCGAACACGGTTCGGTATATGCTCCTCACGCTCGGCGTACGTTGTTGAACCGTTTCAAAAGATCGGTGCGGTGATGGACGTCGATCCGGCCGCGAGGGACCATGGTTTGCAGTGTCGCGTCCCCGGCCGCGCACCGGACCCCCGATAGACTCCTTGAGGTGACCATGGCCACAACCAGCATGAAGGACGTCGCGCGGGCCGCGGGCGTGTCGGTCGGCACGGTCTCCAATGTGCTCAACCGGCCCGAGGCCGTGGCCGAGGAGACGCGCACGCGGGTCCTGGCCGCGATCGGCGAGCTCGGGTACGTCCGCAACGACTCGGCCCGCCAGTTGCGGGCCGGGCGCAGCCGCACGGTCGCGGTGGTCGTGCTCGACGTGGCCAACCCGTTCTTCACCGACGTGGTGCGCGGGGCCGAGCCGCTCATCGAGTCGGCCGGCGGCGTGGTCACCGTCTGCGACTCCGGCGAGGACGTGCGCCGCGAAAGGCGCCACCTGGAGATCCTCGAGGAGCAGCGGGTCCTGGGTCTGCTCATCACGCCGGTGGACGATTCGTCGGCCTCGTGGATCGAGCGGCTCTCGGGCCACGACATCCCCCTGGTCCTGGTCGACCGGGGGGCCGGGCGCCACCCGCACTGCTCGGTGGCCGTCGACGACGTGCACGGCGGGCGCCTGGCGGCCGGGCACCTGGTCGAAGCCGGGCACGAGCGGATCGCCTTCATCGGCGGACCGACCTCGATCCCGCAGGTCGCCGATCGCCTGGCCGGGTGCCGCCAGGTCTGCGAGGAGTCGGGCACGCACCTGGAGGTCTACACCACCGCGGGGCTCAATTTCGCGGCCGGGAGGGAGGCGGTCGAGCAGATGCTCGGGCGCGAGGACCGGCCCACGGCGCTGTTCTGCGCGAACGACCTGGTCGCGCTGGGGGCGTTGCAGGCGTTGACGATGCACGGGGTGAAGGTCCCCCACGAGTGCGCGATCGTCGGCTACGACGACATCGATTTCGCCGCCGCGGCGGCGGTGCCGCTGTCGTCGGTGCGCCAGCCGCGCTCGCAGCTCGGCCGCACGGCCGCGCAGCTGCTGTTCGACGAGATCGCCGAGGGCGAGGGCCACACGCACCGCAATGTGGTCTTCCAGCCCGAGCTCATCGCCCGCGCCTCGACCAGTGTCGATGCGTCCTAGCCCTGCCGCGTAGTTCCGCCACCGTGTGGCCCACCGTGTGGCCCACAGTGTATGTAACGGTAAAGTCCCCTGGTTGCGGGAGTGGCGGCGTCTGATAGCGTCGCGGGCACCGACCCGCGAGGGTCGCCGGCGAGCGACAGAGACCAACCCTTCCGGGAGGCGATCATGGCCGAACACCACCGCGCGCGCATTGACTTCGATCCGCGCTTCACCGTCGCCGAGGTGCCCGAGCGGCTGTTCGGGTCGTTCGTGGAGCACCTCGGCCGGTGCGTCTACACCGGCATCTACGAGCCGGACCATCCGCGGGCGAACGCCGACGGGCTGCGCCAGGACGTCCTGGACCTCATCGGCGAGCTGGGGCCGACGATGATCCGCTACCCGGGCGGGAACTTCGTCTCCGGCTACCGCTGGGAGGACGGCGTCGGCCCCAAGGCCGACCGGCCCCGGCGCCTGGACCTGGCCTGGGGGGTCACCGAGACCAACCAGTTCGGGCTCGGCGAGTTCATGAAGTTCTGCCGCACCGTCGGCGTCGAGCCGAACATGGCCGTCAACCTCGGCACCCGCGGCCTCCAGGAGGCCCTGGACCTCCTCGAATACGCCAACCACCCCTCCGGCACGTACTGGTCGGACCTGCGCCGCTCCCACGGCGACGAGGAGCCGTACGGCATCAAGCTGTGGTGCCTGGGCAACGAGATGGACGGGCCCTGGCAGATCGGCCAGCGCACCGCCGCCGAGTACGGGCGCGTCGCCGACCAGACCGGCCGGGCGATGCGCATGATCGACCCCGGCCTCGACCTGGTCGCGTGCGGCTCGTCCTCACGGGCGATGCCGACCTTCGGCGCCTGGGAGGCCGAGGTGCTCGCCCAGTCGTACGAGTCGGTCGACTACATCTCGGCGCACGCCTACTACCAGCCCCAGGGCGGGGACGTCGCGAGTTTCATGGCCAGCGCCGAGGACATGGAGCTGTTCATCGACGGCGTCATCGCCACCGCCGACGCGGTCGGCGCGAAGCTCAAGAGCGACAAGAAGATCGACATCGCCTTCGACGAGTGGAACGTGTGGTACCAGGACGCGTGGGCGGCCGGGGAGACCGATGAGCGGCCCGAGCCGTGGGCGGTGGCCCCGCGCCAGCTCGAGGACGCCTACTCGGCGATGGACGCGGTCGTGTTCGGGTCGCTGTTGATCACGCTGCTGCGCCGCTGCGACCGCGTGACCGCCGCGTGCCTGGCGCAGCTGGTGAACGTGATCGCGCCGATCATGACCGAGCCGGGCGGGCCGGCCTGGCGCCAGACGACGTTCTTCCCCTTCGCCGAGGCCTCCAAGTGGGGACGGGGCACGGTCTTGGAGGTGAGCGCCGAGGCGCCGACGTTCACGACCGCGAAGTTCGGCGAGGTCGCCGCGCTCCACTCGGTGGCGGTGGCGAACGAGGACGGCTCGGTGACCGTCTTCGCCGTCAACCGCGACCTCGACCACCCGCTGACGGTCGAGATCGACGCGTCCTCGCTGCCGAGCCTCGGGCAGGTGACCTGCTCGACGCTGACCGACGCCGATCCGGACGCGAAGAACACCCTCCAGGACCAGGAAAGGGTCGCCCCGGCCGCGAACGCGACCGTCGCCGTCGACGGCGGGCGCATCAGCGTCGAACTGCCGGCGATGAGCTGGAACACCCTCCGCATCACGCCTTGAGACACGGTGAAGGGCGGCACCCGAACGGGTGCCGCCCTTTGTTGTTAGGCCCCGTGTCGTCAGGGGCGTTGTCGTTAGGCGCGGCGGGTGCGGACGGCGGCGGCCAGGTCGCCCAGCAGCCGCTCGGTCTCGTCCCAGCCGACGCACGCGTCGGTCACCGACTGCCCGTACACGAGGGTCTCGAGCGGTCCGGGCTCTTGACGGCCCGGCTCGATGAAACTCTCGATCATCAGCCCGGCGATCCCGCTCTCGCCCGCGGCCAGACGCCGGGCGATCTCACCGACGACCTCGGCCTGGCGCACATGGTCCTTGCCGCTGTTGGCGTGGCTCGCGTCCACCACGAGCCGTTCGGCCCGCCCGTGCTTGGCCAGCAGCGCCAGAGCGTCGCGCACGTCGCCGGTGCTGTAGTTGGGGCCCGAGCGGCCCCCGCGCAAGATCACGTGGCAGTCGGGGTTGCCGCTGGTGGACACGATCGAGGCGCGCCCGTCCTCGTCGACGCCGAAGAACACGTGGTCCCCGGCCGCGGCCCGGCACCCGTCGATCGCCGAGGCCACGTCCCCGTCGGTGGTGTTCTTGAACCCCACCGGCATCGACAGCCCCGAAGCGAGCTGGCGATGCACCTGGCTCTCGGTCGTGCGCGCCCCGATCGCACCCCACGAGACCGCGTCGGCGATGTGATGCGGACTCAAAGGTTCCAGGAATTCGCAGCCGACCGGCAGCCCGGCGTCGAGCACGTCGAGCAGGACCCCGCGCGCCAACCGCAGACCCGCCTCGACATCGTGCGTCCCGTTCAGATGCGGGTCGTTGATCAAGCCCTTCCAACCCAAAGTGGTGCGGGGCTTCTCGAAGTACACGCGCATGACGATGCACAAATCGGCGGCGAGCGGGGCCGCGGCAGCGGCCAGGCGCCGCGCGTAGTCCCGCGCCGCGGCCGCGTCATGGACCGAGCAGGGCCCGACGACGACCAGGAGCCGGTCGTCCTCGCCGGCGAGGACCCGCTGGACCTCGCGGCGGCTGCGTTCGACCAGCGCGGCCCGCTCGGCGCCCAGCGGCAGCGCCTCCCGCAGCGCCGCCGGGGCGATGAGCGGCTGGAAGCCCGAGACGCGCAGGTCGGAAGTCTGCGGGGCAATATGGTGGTCGGCAGTCGAGGTCATCGCGATCCCATCTCTAGCGAAGGCGGGTCGGCGTCCACTCGTGCCTCCGGAACCGGCCCGCCGCAACGGCGAAAGCCAGAGACATCCGTCTCTGGCTCGGTGGCTCCGGGTGTACGTCGAGTCAGCGCAGGCGACCGGCGGCCCCACCCGGAGCCGACGTAAAGCGCTGATAGCGACGTGCCGTGAACATGCGCCGAACCGTAGCACAAGACCCGCCCCGACCCGAAACCCACCGGTCACTGGTCCGGGCCCAGCCCCGCCTCGAACGCCACCAGCGCCGCCTGCACCCGGTTCTCCGCGCCCAAAGCGGTGAACAGCGCACTCAGATACTGCTTCACCGTGCCCTCGGCCAAGTGCAGCGACGCCGCGATCTGCGCGTTCGACAGTCCCTGCCCGACACCGGCCAGCAGGTCGCGCTGGCGGTCGGTCAGGCCCTCCACGAGCGCCTGGGCCCGCAACGACCGGTCGAGCCGGGTGCGGGACTGGCGGCGCACGAGCCAGCGGCCCACCCGAGGAGAGAACGCCGCCCCACCGGCGGCCAGCGCCCGCACCCCCGCGATGAGATGGTGCGGGTCGTCGGACTTGAGGAAGAACCCCAGCGCCCCGAGCCGGATCGCCTCGGCGATGTAGCGCTCGTCGGAGAACGTCGTCAGCATCGCCACCGGCACCGACACCCCCTCCCGCTGAAGCCGTTCGAGGACGGCGATGCCGTCCAGGCGCGGCATCTGGATGTCCAGCAGCACCACGTCCAGCAGCCGGGTCCGGGCCGCCTCCAGCGCCTCGTTCCCGTCCCCGGCCTGGGCGGTCACCGCGATGCCCTCGGCGGTCGCGAGGATCCCGGCGATCCCGGCGCGCACAAGCAGGTCGTCGTCGGCCAGCAGCACCCGCACCACGCCATCGCGGCCCGGCGCAGCCGATGCGGGCAGCGGGTCAGTCATCGGGCGCGATCGTATCAGCGGCGACCACCCGCCCATCGGCGAAGCAGATCCGATAGACCTCCACGCGCTCGAAGAAACTGACCGACGCCTCATAGAAATGGCAGGTCGCACCCGCCGGATCGGGCAGAGCCGTACGGGGGGCGTCGAGCATCTGCGTCGGCGGCAGCAGCGGATCGGTCTCGTCGCGACTGTCACCGACCTCGATGGCCGCGAACCGCTCCGCGGACAGCACCGAGGCGACATTCCCGTACACGAAATACCCGGCCACGACCACCACGAGCACCCCGCACACCGCCAGCGGCGCGAGCCAGGCGAACCGCGTGACGCGCCGTCGCCGCCGCTCGGCGCTGGCGGCCTCGGCGGTGAGCACGCGCAGCCGAGACGGCCCCAGGTCGGCGCCGGCCGTGGACGGCACCGCCGCGACCGGGAGCCTGACGGTGAGCGTGAACGCCTCGCCCGCGTCCGTCTCGAGGGTGCCGCCGAGGATCTCGACGCGGTGGCGCAAGGCCACGATGCCGTGCCCGCCGCGCTCGGGCGAGGGCGCCGGCGCCGCCTCGTTGCGCAACTCCAGGACCGCTTCGTCGCCGTCGAGGCCGATCGCGAGGTGCACCGCCGCGCCCGGCGCGTGCTTGGCGGCGTTGGTCAGCCCCTCCTGGAGGGCGCGCATGAGCGCGGCGTGCGTGTAGTCGTTGGTGCGCCCGGCCACCTCCGGCGGGACGGCCCCGTGCACGATGACCCCCGAGGCGCGGGCCCGCTCGATCACCTCACCCAGGTCCAGGCCGCTGAGCGAGGCGGTCGCCCCGCTCTCGCGCTCGGCCAGCAAAGCGACGGTCTCACCGAGCTCCTCGGACGCGGCCGCCGCGTTCGCGCGAATGCGCGCCAACTCGGCCCGGGCCCCCTCGGGCAGCGACCGGTCGAGCGAGAGCCGGGCGGCCTGGACGGCGATGAGCGTCAACCGGTGCCCCAACCCGTCGTGGATCTCCCCCGCCATCGCCTCCCGCTCGCGCGTCACCGCCTGCTCCACGCGCACCTCGTGCTCGCGCGCCTCGGCGAAGGCCAGATCCCAGCCGCGGCGCACATAACTGCGCCGCGCCCGCACCACCGCGACCGCGAGCATGGCCAGCAGCAGACAGGCGGTGTAGGCGACACCGATGAGCAGACCCACCACCGCGTCCGCACGCACCCACTGACCGAGCAGCGCCGCGGTCACGAGCACCGCACCGGTCCCGGCGGCCACCAGCGGCAGCGCGACCCTGCGCCACCCGATCACCAGACCCGTCGCCGTCGCGGCCACCGTGACCGCCAACTGCCCCGCGTCGAACATCATCAGCCCGCGCACTTCCACCGACCCGATCCGCTCGAGCCCGTACATCACCACCGAGAACACCGCACCGGCCACCACGGCCGCCACCGCCGCACCGGCCCGCCTGACCCAGACAGGCGCCTCGTTGTCGATCACCCCTCCAACATAGGGAGGGCCGATCGGCGCCGACACTCGCTTTCGTCAGTCCCGGCCCTCGCTTTGCGCACTGACGGGCACCGCCCCCGCGCCCCTAGCGTTGGCCCCATGCTCGACCAGCTCACCCGCTTCCTCGACGCCGCAGGCGAATACGGCCCCGCCGTACTCGCCTGCGTCTTCGCCGCCGCCGCCCTCGAAGCGGCCTTCGGCATCGGCGCCCTGATACCGGCCGAGACCGCACTCGTCCTCGCCGCGATCGCCCTGGCCGGCAGCCCGCTGCTGATCGGCGCCGTCGCGGCCGCCGCCGCGGGCGCCTTCACCGGCGATCACCTCGGCTTCGCCCTCGGCAGACGCCTCGGACCGCGCCTCGCCCACACCCGCGCCGTCCGCCGCATCGGCACCGACCGGTGGCACGCGGCGACCGGCTTCGTCGAACGCCGCGGCATCGCCGTCATCGTCGCCGCCCGACTCCTGCCCGCCGTCCGCACCCTCATCGCCGCCGCAGCCGGCGCCTCACGAATGCGCTACCGCCGCTTCGCGACCGCCACGGCCTGCGCCTCCCTCGCCTGGGCGCTCCTGTGGATCCTCGGCGGCGCCGCGCTCGGCACCGCCTTCCTCGACCTCGCCGCCCGATCCACCGTCCCAGTCCTCGCCGCGGCCGCACTCCTCATCGCGGCGGCCCTCGCCGTACGCGCCCGGCGCCGCCGCACCGACCGGACGGCCACACGATGAGCCTGCCGGTCGCGGCCCTCATCCTCGCCGCACTCGTCATCGCCGACTTCTACGTGCCGGTGCTCCCCAGCGCCACCACCCTCGCCACCCTCGCCGGACTCCTCGCCGGCGACCTGCTCCTCATCGCCGCACTCATCGCCTGGGCCGCGGCCGCCTCCTGGCTCGGCGACCTCCTCGGCTACCAGGTACTGCGCCGCGCCAGAACACACCGCCCGATCCGCCCTTCATCGAAGGCCGCACGACTCGAACGGCGACTGCGCGCCACGCTCATGAAGCGCCCGTGCGCGACGACCGTCCTGGCCCGGTTCCTGCCCGCCGGCAGGACCGCCCTCGCGTGGGCGGCCGTGGCCGCACCGGACTATCGCCACGCGCGGATGTCGGCGTTGGGGGCCGTGGTGTGGGCGTGCGGCACCGTCGGGGTGGGTCTGCTCATCGGCCGGGTGTTCGGTGCGGGGTTGATGTCGGCGGCCGCGGCGGCGACGTCGGTCGCCGCGGTGAGTGTGGTCCTGGGCTGGTGGTATGCCGGGTCGCGGCCCGAGCGCGTCGACGGGACCGTCGCGTGAGGACGGTCGCGGTGTGGTGGACGGTGCCGAATCTGGTCACGGTGGTCCGGTTGGCGCTGGTCGCGCCGATCGTGGTGCTGCTGGTGCGGGGCGGGCCGCCGCTGGTCGCGGCGGCGCTCGCGGCGGTGTTCGCCGCCACGGACTGGGTGGACGGGTTCCTCGCGCGCCGGCTCGACCAGGTCAGTCGCCTGGGTGAGCGGCTCGATCCGGTGGCCGACCGGGTGGGGATCGGGGCCATTGCGGTGGCGTTGGCGGTGGCCGGGGCGGCGCCGTGGTGGGTGCTGGCGGTGTTCCCCGCAGTCGATGTGGTCGTGGCCGGGGTGTACGCGGTGCGCGGGCGGGGCCGCCGCTTGGCGGTCGCGCGGATCGGGAAGGTCCGCACGGCCGCGGCGATGGTCGGCCTGTTCGCCGTGATGGCCGGTCTCGCACCGGGTCTGGAGCCGCTGCTGCCGGTCGGTCAGGTAACTCTGGCGGCCGGGGCGGCGTTGCATGTGGGTGCCGGGGCGGTCTATGTGCGCCGGATGCTGCGTGGACCCGCGGATCCGCAGCGGGGACCGCCCCGGTCGGGTCACTGCGCGAAGTCGCCGATGAGGGTGTAGAGGTCGGCGGCCTTGGACCGGTCGCCTTTGACGGTGAGCGCTTCGAGCGGCAGGCGCCGCCACAGCCACAGCAGTACCTCGTGGGCGCTGCCGTGCACTTCGGCCTGCACGTCGCCGTCGATCCCGGCGGTGACGGCCGCTTGCGCCTCGCTGATGCGCAGCGTCCATGACCGGTCTGCGGCGCTGATGGCCACGGCGAGCCCGGCGTGGGCGGTGAGGGTCGCGGCGACGTGGCGGCGCATGGCGCGGCTGCCCCAGTCGACCATGACTTCGAGCATCTCCCAGGCCCCGTCGAGGGCGAGCGCCGGATCGACCGGGCCGATGGGGCGGCCGGCGGCGAGTTCGGCGTCGGCGCGGTGGACGACGGTCTCGTGGGCGAGGCGGCGGATCCAGAAGCCGACGGTCTGGTCGAGCCCGTACCAGGTGTAGGCGAGGCTTTCGGGGCCGCGGTCGTCGAACTCGGCGAGCAGTTCGGCCAGCGACGCGTCGAACCGCTCGACCGCGGTCCCGGTCCGCTGGGGCATGTCGGCCGCTTCGGGCGATCGCAGCAGCCGCATCGACTGGATCTTGTGGTCGTAGGTCTCGGTGACGTGGTCGAGAAGGTCGGTGGCGGTCCACTCGGGACACGTGGGCACCGGCGCGTCCGGGTCGGCAGCGGCGTAGGCGGCCTTGAGCGCGGCGGCTTCGGCGATGAGGTGGGCCTGAAGGGCAGGAAATTCCATGCGCCGATCTTGCCAGGACCGACCGACACGCCACGGGCGGTACAGGGTTCGCCTTGGCGCTTCTGTTCGGGCGCAACGTCCTCCGCGTTTTTAGGAGAGGCGAGTGGTCGTTGCGGGACCAGGCACCGGTCGGGCCACGGCGTCGGCGGCGGGCCGGTAGGCCGGGGTGAGGCCGCCACGCGTGCGGGGCCGGGGTGCCCATGCGAAACAGCCGGGCGCGCAGGAGCATCTGCGGCCACTCGGCGCCCACGGCGCGGCGTTCGAGCAGCGAGGGGTCGGCTCCGTGCCGGCACACGGTGTCGACGGCAGCGACAGCACTGGCCCAGGCGGGCACCAAAAGGGCGACCGGTCGATGAGGGCCGGGGCGGTCCCGGGGCGTAGCGGAGGTCGCCGTGGAAGGCGGTCCCGGCGTCGATCGCCTCGCCCCGGCGGCCCGGGAGGACTTCCCAGGCCTCCTAGCGGTCGTGGATCAAGTCGTCTTCGCGGGCGCGGGCGGGCCGGGCGACGGTGATCGGCCCGGTGTCGTCGGGCGCGTCGGCGAGTCTGGGCGGCGTCGGGCGTGGGAGTGAGGGCGATCGGCCCGGCGCGCCAGGTCTGGCCCTGGCCGCCATCGAGCGGCTGCGGCGGGCTGCCCGCGCCGAAGGCGCGGAGCACTACCTGCGGCGCTGGTCGCATCTGCGGATACCCGGCGCGGGACCAGGTGCGGGTCAACGGGTCTCGTCGAGGTGGGCGCGCCAGCCTCCTGTGGTGGTGATGTCGCGGCCTGCGGGTTCGTTGGCGACGAAGCCGGTTGTCCAGGTGCCGTCGTCGAGTTCGACTTTGCCGAGGGTCATCGGTTCGGGCAGGGCGGTCAGGAACCGGCCCAGGGCGGCCTCGCTGAGCAGCCAGCGCTCCCCTGGCAGGCTCGCGCCTGCATTGGAGCGGACTACGAGGGGTTTGGGCGGGTCGGTGTCGAGGGCGTACATCCGGTAGGCCGGTGCGGTCGCCGTCTCGCCGGCGTAGCGGGCGCCGAGGTCGGTGAGCTGGTGGTTGAGGGCCATGCCGGTCAGGTGCGCGCCGAAGACGACCAGTTCGGCTCCGGCGGGGGCGAACAGCGGCGAGGGGACCGCTTGGGCGCGGGCGGCGAGGTCGATGGCCACTTGGTCGTCGAAGGCCGGGACGATGACGCTGACGCCGAACCGTTTCGTGCCGGCCGCTCCGGCCGGGATCGCGACGGCGGCCATGTCGAGGAGGTTCACGAAGTTGGTGTAGGTGCCCATGGCGGCGTTGCGGCCGATCGGGTCGGCGGCCACTTCCTCGATGGTCGGATGCTGCGGCGCGGTCGGCAGTAGGAGGGCGTCGAAGCCGTCAAGGAGCGCTTCGGCGGTGTTGCGGGCCTGGCGCAGCCGCTGCTGGTCGGTGACGAGGTCGGCGGCAGTGAATTTGCCGGCGCCGTTGACGATCTCGGCGACGGTCGGGTCGGCGTCGGCAGGCCAGGCGTCGATGTGGGCGCCGAAGGCGGCGTGGCGTTCGGCGATGAGCGCGCCTTCGTAGAGCAGCAGTGCGGCTTCGAGGAGCGGCTGGACGTCGATGGGGACCAGTTCGGCGCCGGCCGCGGCGAAGCGCGCCAGCGCCGCTTCCCACAGCGGCGCCAGTTCGGGGTCGAGCGGGGCGAGGCCGGGCGCCTCGGGGATCGCGATGCGCGGCGCCGGCGGTGCGGCGCAGCGGTGGTCGGCGGGCCACGCGCGGGAGGCGGGGTCGGCCTCGGCGGGTCCGGCCATGATGCGCATCGCTTCGGCGGCGCCGGCGAGGTCGGGGGCGAAGACGGTGAGGCAGTCGTAGGAGGGGCAGGCGGGGACGACGCCGTCGACGGGGATGAGGCCGAGGGTGGCTTTGAGGCCGACGATGCCGTTGAGAGCGGCCGGGACGCGGCCGGATCCGGCGGTGTCGGTGCCCAGGGCGAAGTCGGCGATGCCGAGGGCGACGACGACGGCCGATCCGGAGGAGGAGCCGCCGGAGATGCGCGCGTCCTCGTGCGCGGAGCGTACGGCCCCGTAGGGGCTGCGGGTGCCGACCAGGCCGGTGGCGAACTGGTCGAGGTTGGTCTTGCCCAGGCAGATCGCTCCGGCCGCGCGCAGGCGGGCGACGGCGGTGGCGTCGCGTTCGGGCGTGTACGCGAAGGACGGGCAAGCCGCGGTGGTGGGCAGGCCGGCGACGTCGATGTTGTCCTTGACCGCGTAGACGAGTCCGGCCAGCGGCAGGTCCGATGCGGCGGCGTCGATCGCGGCGGCTTCGGCGAGGACGTCGGCCCGCTCGCGCAGGGTGATCCAGGCTTCGGGCCGGTCGGCTTCGGCGAGGCGCTCGTAGGCGGCCTGGACGCGTCGGGCCGCGCCGGGCACGGCGTCGGACGGAACGAGAGTGCTCACGAAGTCCCCTATCTGGTTGTCCACGGTGCCTAGGCCTCGGCGATGACCAGCAGCGGCGCGCCCGGTCCGGCTTGGTCGCCCGGTGCGGTGAGCACCCTGGCGACGGTACCGGAGACCGGTGCGGTCACGGGCATCTCCAGTTTCATCGCTTCGAGGACCACGACGGTCTCCCCGGCGGTGACGCGGTCGCCCGGGGCGGTGTCGACGCGCCAGACGCTCGCGGCCATGGGGGCCTCGACCAGGGTCTCGCCGGGGGCGAGGTCGACGTTGGCGGCGGTGTCGGGGACCGGTTCGGTCAGGTCGCGGTCGAATTCGCCGGCGGCGGCCCAGCGGCGGCGTTCGGCTTCGAACGCGGCGGCCTGGCGGGTCTGGAAGGCGGCGATGCCGGTGGCGTTGTCGGCCAGGAGGCGCCGGTAGTCGGCGAAGGCGAAGGTGCCGTCGGTGATGGGGATCTGGGCGCGGCCGGCCGCCAGTTCGCGGCGGGTGTGGGCCAGTTCCTCCTCGCTGACGCGTTCGAACACGACGCGGTCGAAGAACCGCAGGAGCCAGGGCAGGCCGTCGTGGAAGGACGCGAGGTCCCGCAGGCCCGCCCAGATCGGCGCGGTGCGCCCGACCAGCTGGTAGCCGCCGGGCGAGTCCATGCCGTAGATGCACATGTAGGACCCGCCGATGCCGACGGTCCCTTCGGCCGTCCAGGTCCGGGCCGGGTTGTACTTGGTGGTGACCAGGCGGTGCCTCGGGTCGACGGGGACGGCCGCGGGCGCGCCGAGGTAGACGTCGCCCAGGCCCAGGACCAGCCATTGGGCGGCCGTGGCGATGGCGGCCACGTCCTCGACCGAGTCGAGGCCGTTGATGCGGCGGATGAACTCGATGTTGGAGGGGTTGAACAAGGCGTCGTCGCGGACGTTGGTCGCGTAGCGGGCGATCGCCTCGTCCACGACCGCGTCGTTCCACGAGATCGGCAGGCGCACTTCGCGGGAGGGCACGACCATGTCGGCCACGTCGGGCAGGTCGCCTTCGAGTTCGACCAGGAGCCCGGTCAGGTGCCGCACCGGCAGCACGTCGGGGTCGACGTGCAGGTGGAGGGATCGCACGCCGGGCGTGGTGTCGATGATGCCGGCCGGGGCCGCCTCGGCGAGGGCGTCCATGAGCGCGCCGACGCGCATCCGCAGGCCCAAGTCCAGGTGCATCGGCCCGTATTCGAGCAGCAGCGCGTCGTCGCCGGCGCGCCGGTAGGCCACGGCCGGCCGGTCGCCTCCGGCTTCGATCGCCGCGAGCGTGGCGGTGTCGGCGGCGGCGCCGACCAGCGGCACCGGCGCCGCGACCGGGTTGCGCCGCAAGCGGTCGGCCTCGTCCTCGGCGACCGGCAGGAACCGCACGGTGTCCCCGGGGCGCAACTGCCCGAGCTTCCACCGGTCGGCGGAGGTGACGGTGAACGGGCACGCGAACCCGCCCAGGCTCGGCCCGTCCGGGCCCAGCAGCGCGGGCGTGTCCCCGGTGAAGTTGACCGTGCCGACCGAGTACGGGTTGTCGTGCAGGTTCGACGGGTGCAGACCGGCCTCGCCCCCGTCGGTGCGCGCCCATTCGGGTCGCGGCCCGTCCAGGCGCACTCCTGAGCGCCCGGCGTGCACCTGCACCGACCATTCGGCCCCGTAGAGGCGTTCCATGTCCGCGACCGTGAAGTAGTGCGGCGCCGGCTGCGGGCCCGGCGTCACCGACAGCGTCCAGTCGTGGCCGAACCCGGGCCGCTCGGCCACCGGCACCGGACCGGCCACCGGCGCCATCGGAGCGGACGGCAGGAGCCGGTCGCCGGCGCGCAACTGGTCGCCGGTGTAGCCGCCGATGCGCCCGGGCGGGAACGTCGACGCCGACCCCAGGAACGTCGGCACGTCAAGGCCCCCTTGGAAGAGCACGTACGTGCGCGCACCGGCGTCGATGATCTGGCCGACCGCGAGCACCCCGCCGGCCGGCACCTCGAACGGCACCCACTGCTCCACCGCCACCCCGTCCAAAACGACCGACGCCGGAGCGCCCGTGACGCACACCGTGACCGCAGTCCCGAACCGCAGGGTCGGGCCCGCGATCGTGCACTCCAGACCCGGCACGCCCTCATCGTTGCCCAGAGCCCGGTTCCCCAGGCGGAACGACAGGTCGTCCATCGGCCCCGACGGCGGCACCCCGACCTGCCAGTACCCGACCCGACCCGGGAAGTCCTGCACCGTGGTCAACACCCCGGCACCGACCACGTCGATACGCGGCGAAGCGTCCACGATCGAGGCCACCGTGCCCGTATCGTGCTGCACCGCCGCGACCCTCGCATCGACCGCCGCCGCCCGCAACTGCCCCAGATTCGTGTGCACCCCCTCGATCCGCGTCCCCGCCAGCGCCTCCGCGAGCGCGGCCCAAGCCGACGCGCGGTCCGCACCCGCGGTCACGACCTTCGCGAGCATCGGATCATAGGAGGCCGGCACGTCCAGGCCACGCTCGATCCACGTGTCCACCCGCGCTTCTTCGGGAAACTCGACGGCGGTCAGCAGTCCTGCCGAAGGCAGGTGGTCGCGGGCGGGGTCCTCGGCGTACACCCGGGCCTCCACCGCCGCGCCCTGGACGGCCGGACCGGACTCGGGAAGCCCCTCGAGGAACTCGACATCCCCCGCGGCCGCGCGAATCATCCACGCCACCAAGTCGATCCCGAGAATCCGCTCGGTCACCGGATGCTCCACCTGCAAACGCGTATTGAACTCCAGGAACGAAGCCTCCTCGCGCTCGGCGTCGTAGATGAACTCCACCGTCCCCGCCGACAGATACGACGCCGACGCCGCCAGCGCCCGCGCCGCCGCATGCATCCCCTCCCGCACCGCATCGGGAAGATTCGGAGCCGGAGCCTCCTCCAGGACCTTCTGATGGCGCCGCTGCAACGTGCAGTCCCGATCCGACAGACTCACGACCCGACCCGCACCGTCACCGAAGACCTGCACCTCCACATGCCGGGCTCTGCGAACATAGCGTTCGAGATAGACCGCGTCGTCACCGAAATTGTCGGCCGCCAGACGCTTCACCGTCGCGAACACCTCGGCCAACTCGCCCGCGTCACTCGCCACCCGCATCCCGATGCCGCCGCCACCGGCCGAGGCCTTCACGATCACCGGGAACCCCACCGACGCCCCCGCCGCCACCGCCTCCTCCACCGAAGCCAGCGCCGCAGTACCCGCCGCGAGCGGCACTCCCGCCCGCGTGGCAGCGGCGCGAGCGGTCACCTTGTCCCCGAACAACTCCAAATGCTCCGGACGCGGCCCGATGAACACCAGACCCGCCTCGGCCACACGACGCGCGAACTCCGCGTTCTCGGCCAAGAACCCGTACCCCGGATGCACCGCCTGCGCACCGGTGTCCTTCGCCGCCGACAAGATCGCATCGACGTTCAAATACGACTCCGCCGGCGCCGCCGGACCCACGCACACCGCCACATCCGCATCCCGCACATGCAACGACCCCGCATCCGCCTCCGAATACACGGCCACGGTCTCGATGCCCAGACGATGGGCGGTCCGGGTGATCCGCCGGGAGATCTCCCCGCGATTGGCGATCAGAATGCGCTCGAACACGACAGGCCTCGCTCTCAAGGAAAGGGAATCAGGGACGGACGGCATTCGCCAGATGCGCCCAGGTCAACGCCGCCTCAGCACGACCGACCACAATGGAACGAGAAGTCTCGATATGACGGGTGAGGATCGCCGTCGCCTCCGCATAACGACCCTCAAGCGCACCCTCGGCGATCGCGATATGCTCACCGATCGTCGCCGCCATCCGCTCCTCAGTGAAATAATCGAACATCCGCGCCGGCCGAATCCGGTTGTTCACCACCCGCAGCGACTCCGCCAACTGCACATTCCCCGAAGCGGCCAAAAGCGTCAGATGATAACGCTCATCCCACTCCACGAAACCCGCACTCGGATCCGGCGGCGCCGCCCGCAACCGATACCACCGATCCAACTCCGGACCCAGCAGGTCCCGGTCATGCCGGATATCAGGATCGGTCGCCGCACGGGCGAGACCGCGCAACTCAAGGGTCAACCGGACCTCATAGAGATCATTGAGCTGATCGATCCGCGGCCGATATGGATACAGCCCATCCACCTCACGCGACACCAGACCATCAGCCGACAACCGCGACAACGCCTCACGCACCGGCGTCCGCGACACCCCGTAATTCCCGGCCAAACGCTCCTCACCCAAACGCTTCCCCGGCTCATACTTCCCCGCCATGAGGTCAGCACGCAGCGCCACATAGACGCGCTCGGCAAGCGGCTCACCCGACTCCGGCAACGACGAGAAACTCATATCGACATCGCCTCCCGCACCCGCGGCTCCGCCCCGACACCCGTCGCACCCTCCGACGCCACCCGACCCGAACGCAACACGTAATACCGATCCGCCGCCTGCAACGCGAACCCCAAATGCTGCTCCACCAACAACACCGACAACCCGCCCCGCCGCGCCAGATCCACGATCGTCGACTCGATCTCCGCCACCACGTTCGGCTGAATCCCCTCAGTCGGCTCATCCAAGATCAACAGCCGCGGCTCGGTGATCAACGCCCTCGCGATCGCCAACTGCTGGCGCTGGCCGCCGGAGAGGAGTCCGGCCTGGCGGCCCAGGAGCGGGCGCAGGGCGGGGAACAGGTCGAGCTGGGCGTCGATGAGGGCCTTGCCCTTCTTGCGGCCGTCGGCGACCAGGCGCAGGTTCTCCCCGGCGGTCAGGTGCGCGAAGCACTGCTGGCCTTGGGGGACGTAGGCCATGCCGGCCTTGACGCGGCGGTTGGCGGGTCGGCGGGTGACGTCGGCGCCGTCGAGTTCGACGCCGCCGGACATGGCCGGGATGAGGCCGACCACGGCCCGCAGGAGCGTGGTCTTGCCGGCCCCGTTGTGGCCCATGACGGACACGACCTCGTCGGGGCCGATGTGGAGGTTCACGCCGTGCACGACGGCGGAGCGGCCGTAGCCGCAGGAGAGTTCACGCAGTCGCAGCATCGAGGGCCTCCGGTTCGTGGGCGGTGCCGAGGTAGACCTCCTGGACGCGCGGATCGCCCGAGACCTCGTCGACCGAGCCGGAGGCGAGGACGGCCCCGGCGTGGAGGACGGTGACGCGGGAGGCGAAGGCGCGCATGAAGTCCATGTCGTGCTCGACCACGGCGACGGCGCGGTCGGCGGCGATGTCGTGGAGGAGGCGGCCGGTGGTCTCGCGCTCGTCGTGGCCCATGCCGGCGATGGGCTCGTCGAGCAGGAGCACGTCGGCGTCGCCGACCAGGAGCATCCCGATCTCCAGCCACTGCTTCTGGCCGTGGGCGAGGATGCCCGCGGGGGTCTCGGCGGCGTCGCCGAGTCCGATGCGCTCCATGGTGGCGACCACGTTCTCGGGCAGGTGCTTTCGGCGGCGCAGCAGCGACCAGGGCGAGCGCCCGGCTCCGGCGGCGATGTCGAGGTTCTGGGCGACGGTGAGGCTCTCGAAGACCGTGGCGGTCTGGAAGGTCCGGCCGATGCCTCGGCGGGCGATGTGGTGGACCTTCTTGCCGCGCAGCTCCTCGCCGTCCTTGACGACCGACCCGGTGTACTTGGCCAGGCCGGTGATCGCGTCGACGAGGGTGGTCTTCCCGGCGCCGTTGGGGCCGATGAGGAAGTGCACCTCCCCGCGGTCGAGTTCGAGGTCCACGCCGTCGACGGCGGTGAAGCCGTCAAAGTCGACGCGGATGTCCTTGCAGGTCAATGCGGTGCTCATGCGGCGGCCTCCACTGCGGTGGGTTTGGACGGGAGCCGTCGGGCGAGGGCGCCGACCGAGGCGATCCCTCCGGGGAGCAGGGCGATGACGGCGATGAACAGGAGTCCTTGGGCGTAGGTCCAGGCGGAGGGGAACTGCTCGGACAGGGCGGTCTGGGCCCAGGCGACGGCGAGGGCGCCGATGACCGGCCCGGCCAGGCTCGCGCGGCCGCCGATGGCGACGCCGAGGATGAACATGATGGAGGGGATGATCCCGATGCTGGCCGGGGAGATGATGCCGACCACGGGCACGAAGATCGCCCCGGCGATCGAGGCGAACAGCGCGGCGGCGGCGTAGGCGACGACCTTGATGTTCGCCGCGTCGTAGCCGAGGAAGCGCACGCGCTCCTCGCCGTCGCGCACGGCCACGAGCAGTTCGCCGTATCGGCTGCGGCGCAGTTGCAGCGCCACCGCCATGACCACGAGCAGCGCGCCCGCGGCGATGAAGTACAGCATCTGCTGGTTCACCGGGTCGGCCAGGTTGAACCCGAAGAAGTACCGGAACCGCGAGAGGCCGTTGAACCCGCCGAGGGTCTGCTGGCCGATGAGGAGGATCGCGAACGCCCCGGCGAGCGCCTGGGACAGGATCGCGAAGTAGGCGCCCTTGACGCGCCGCTTGAACACCGCGAAACCCAGGAGCACCGCGAAGCCGGTGGGCAGCAGCAGGATCGCGGCGATCGTGAAGACCGGGGAGGTGAACGGCACCCAGTAGCCGGGCAGTTCGCGGATGCCGGCGAGCTCCATGAAGTCGGGGACGGCGCCGGGGCCGCCGCGGAACTCGGCGTCGGCCATCTTCAGGTGCATGGCCATGAGGTAGGCGCCCATGCCGAAGAACACGCCCTGCCCGAGGGTGAGCATCCCGCCCCTCCCCCAGGCCAGGCCGATGCCGACGGCGACGATCGCGTAGCACAGGAACTGGGCGAGCAGGCCGAGGCGGAACCCCGAGAGCACGAGCGGGGCGAGCCCGAACAGGACGAGCGCGGCGGCGGCGAACCCGGTCCAGGTGCCCGCCCGGGTGGAGAAGAACTTCATGCGAGGCTCCTGGTGCGCAGCGTGAACAGGCCCTGGGGGCGCAGTTGGAGGAAGACGACGATGACGACGAACACGCCGACCTTCGCCAGCGAGGCGGTCGAGTAGGTCTCGAACACCGCCTGGAAGGTGCCGAGCGCGACCGCGGCGACCACCGCGCCCTTGATGCGGCCCATGCCGCCGGCGACGACCACGAGGAATGCGTCGACCAGGTAGGACTGGCCGGTGGTCGGGCTCGTGGAGCCGATGAGGGTCAGGGCGACCCCGGCGACCCCGGCGAGGCCCGAGCCGATGAAGAACGTGCCGGCGTCGACCCGGCGCGAGGACACGCCAGCGGTCTCGGCGAGGTCGCGGTTGCCGACCACCGCGCGGATGCGCCGCCCGGCGGGGGTGAACCGCAGGACCAGCGTCACCGCCGCGACCGCGACGACCGCCAGCGCCATGATGAACAGCCGCGTCTTGGGGACGGTGGTCCCCAGCAGGTCGACCCCGCCGCGCAGGGGCTCGGGGACGGTCACGTTGACCGCCGGAGCGCCGAACACGTCGCGGGCGACCTGCTGGAGTACCAGGCCGACCCCGAAGGTCACCAGGAGGGTGTCCAGGGGCCGGTGGTACAGGCGCCGGAGGAGCAGCGACTCCAGCACCAGGCCCATGGCCCCGCCGACCAGGAACCCGATCGGCAGGGCGATGAGAAGGGAGACACCGGCGTCACCGACCACCTGCTGCGTGACGTACGCCGTGTAGCAGCCGGCCATGATGAACTCGCCGTGCGCCATGTTGATCACGCCCATCTGCCCGAAGGTCAGCGACAGGCCCAGCGCGGCCAGCAGCAGGATCGACCCTGTGCTCAAGCCGGTGAACAGTTGCCCCACGAAGAGGTCCACGGTGTCTCCCTTCCGTTCCGCGCCGGCTACTCGGTCACCGTGAGTTCGGCGGCCCAGTCGTAGCCTTCGAGGAACGGGTCGGGTTCGATCGGTCCGTCGGACTCCCACACGGTGTAGAGCAGGCCGTCGGATCGGATCTCGCCGATGCGGGCGGTCTTGGCGACGTGGTGGTTGTCGCCGTTGATGACGACGGTCCCTTCGGGGCTGGCGAAGGAGACGCCGTCGGCGTTGGCCTGGATGTCGGCGACGGCGAACGAGCCGGCCTTCTCCACGGTCGCGGCCCACAGGTAGACGGAGTTGTAGGCGGCCTCCATGGGGTCGGAGGTGACGCGCTCGTCGCCGTACTCGGTCTTGAAGGCCTCGACGAACGCGGCGTTCTCGGGCGATTCGACGGTCTGGTAGTAGTTCCAGGCCGCGAGCTGGCCTTCGATGTTCTCGATGCCGATGCCGCCGACCTCTTCTTCGGCGATGGAGACGCTCATGACGGGCATCTCCTCGGGGGTGAGGCCGACGTTGGCGTACTCGCGGAAGAACGCGACGTTCGAGTCGCCGTTGAGGGTGTTGAAGACCGCGTCGGCGCCGGAGGCGCTGACCTGGTTGACGATGGTGGAGAACTCGACCGAGCCGAGTTGGGCGTAGTCCTCGCCGAGCACTTCGATGCCGTGGTCGGCCGCGTAGGCGTTGATGATGGCGTTGGCGGTGCGGGGGAAGACGTAGTCGGACCCGACCAGGTAGAGCGATTCGACGCCGGTCTCGGCGAGGTAGTCGAGGGCGGGGATGATCTGCTGGTTGGTGGTCGCTCCGGTGTAGAAGATGTTCGGGGAGGCTTCGAGGCCCTCGTACTGGACGGGGTAGTACAGGAGCGAGTCGTTGTCCTCGAAGACCGGGAGCATGGCCTTGCGCGAGGCCGAGGTCCAGCCGCCGAAGACCGCGGCCACGCAGTCCTCGCGGATGAGCTTCTCGGCCTTCTCGGCGAAGACGGTGGGCTCGGAGGCCCCGTCCTCGGCGACGATCTCGATCTCCTTGCCCTGGACGCCGCCTGCGGCGTTGATCTCGGCGACGGCGAGGTAGATGGCGTCGCGGACGGTGGTCTCGGAGATGGACATGGTGCCGGACAGGGAGTTGAGGGCGCCGACCTTGACGGTGTCGCCGGAGGTGTCCACGCAGGACTCGGCGGCGACGGTCTCTTCGCCGGCGCGGGAGCCGCAGGCGGCGGTGGCGATGAGGCCGGTGATCGCGGCGGTGGCGGCGAGGGTGCGGGCGATATCTCGGGCTTCGAGCTTGGGACGCAATGGCATGTGCAGTTGACCTTCCGCAGAGGAGCGCCCCGGCGATAGAGGGGCGCCGGGTCTGCAAGGGAACGCCGCCGCAGGTCGCGGCGGTGTACAGGTGCGTATACAACGTCGTATCCGCTCTGGATTCAAATTAGGTTCGCGATGTTTCCCCGCCGTGCACGTCGAGCACAGCCGTATGAACTGTGGTTGCGGGGACGTTAAAAAGCCCGCACGGCCGGAGCCGTACGGGCGCATGGCGGTCGGGTTCGGCTGTCGCCGGGCCCGGACACGCCTGTGGGGCGCGGCGTAGGCCGCGCCCCACAGGGTCGAAGTTCTGATTAAGCCTTGACGAAGCCGAGGAGGGCCTCGTTGACCTCGGCCGCGTGCGTCCACAGCAGGCCGTGCGGGGCGCCTTCGACCTCGACGTACTCGGCGTCGGGGACGGCCTGGTGGAAGCGGCGTCCGGTGACGTCGATCGGCAGGATGTTGTCCTCGGTGCCGTGGAGGATCAGCGTGGGCTTGGCGGCGGCGCGGACGGCCTCGACGTCCTCGCGGAAGTCCTCGATCCAGGAGTCGACGACCGCGTAGGCGGCCACGGGGGCCGAGGTCGTGGCGGTGTTCCAGTTGGCGGTGACGACCTCTTGGCTGATCTTGCTGCCGAGGTTGTCGTCGAGGTTGTAGAAGTCCTTGTAGAACTGGGTGAACCAGGCGTAGCGGTCCTCGCGGGCGGCCTTGGCGATGCCGTCGAAGACCTCCTGCGGGACGCCCTCGGGGTTGTCGTCGCGCTTGACGAGGAACGGCTCCAGCGAGGCGAGGAAGGCGAGCTTGGCGACGCGCTCGTGGCCGTGGTTCTTGACGTAGCGGGCGAGTTCGCCGGTGCCCATCGAGAAGCCGACGAGGATGACCTCGCGCAGGTCGAGGTGGTCGAGCAGCGTGTTCAGGTCGGCGGCGAAGGTGTCGTAGTCGTAGCCCTCGCCGACCTTGCTCGACTGGCCGAAGCCGCGGCGGTCGTAGGTGATGACGCGGTAGCCGGCGTCGATGAGCTCGCGGGACTGGAGCTCCCAGCTGTGCCCGTTGAGCGGGTAGCCGTGGATGAGGACGATCGGCTGACCCGCGCCGTGGTCCTCGTAGTAGAGCTCGATCGGGGTGCTGTTCTCGGTGCCGACGGTGATCGTTGCCATGGTCGTGGTCCCTTCCAACTGGAGAACGTTCGTTCTCTCGGTACGTAGACTACGATAGAGAACGAACGTTCTCTTGGCAAAGGAGCCAGACCATGATTGACGACACACTTACCGCGAACCGCATCGTCGAAGCCGCTGACCGGCTCTTCTACGCCCGCGGCGTCCAAGCCGTGGGCATGGACGCCATCCGCGGCGAGGCCGGCGTCTCGCTCAAACGCATCTACTCGCTGTTCCCTTCGAAGGACGACCTCACCGTCGCCGTGCTGCACCGCCGCCGAGACCAGTGGAACGCCGGCATCGCCGCGAGCGCCGAGAACGCCGAGACCGCGCGCGAGAAACTGCTCGCGATATTCGACTTCCTCGACGCCTGGTTCCGCGAACCCGACTTCCACGGCTGCGCCTTCATCAACGTCTTCGGCGAACTGAGCGGCGGCTCGGAGCAGGTACGGCAGCAGGCCCGAAAACAGAAGCAGGCGTTCGTCGACTACGTGGCGCAGCTGGTCGAAGACGCAGGGGCCCCTGAGGAACTGGGGCCGCAGATCGCGATCCTCGCCGAAGGCGCGCAGACCACCGCCGCGATCCTCGGCGGCCCCGAGGCCGCGGCCCAGGCCCGCGCGGCCGCGGTGACCCTCCTGGACAGCGCCCTCGAACGAAACGCGAGCGCAACTGCCCAACAGCCCGGGTAAAGCGCCTGACCCCGGGTCCGGCGCAAGAGGATCGGCGGAGGCGCTCACGCCCCCGCCGACCCCGCACTCACCGCTCGGACCCGGGCCGGACCCGAAGGCCGCGACTCGCCGTCGCCGAACGGCTCATCACCCCGGCGCGAGACCGAGGAAGAACTCCCTGACGTCGGCGGCCAGGAGGTCGGGCACCTCCATCGCCGCGAAATGGCCGCCGCGGTCGAACTCCGACCAGTGCCTGACGTCGTACAGCCTCTCGGCGAGCGGCCGCACCGACTGCGTGATGTCGTGCGCGAACACCGCGACCCCGAGCGGCACCGGGCACGGCGAGGTCCCGCGCCGCGTGTCGCGGTGCAGCCGCGCCGAAGAGGCCGCGGTGGCCGTGAACCAGTACAAGGAGACGTCGGTGAGCATCCGGTCGTCCCCGACCGGCGTGCGCGGATCGGTCCACTGCGCGAAGCGCTCGGCGATCCAGGCGAGCTGGCCGACCGGCGAGTCGGTGAGCGCGTAGCCGACCGTCTGCGGCGTCGAGGCCTGGAGCGCCTGGTACGGCGGACGGTTCGCCATGAGGCTGCGGACCTTGTCGAGCCGGGCCTCGTCGGCCGCGGAGAGCGCCACCTCGGGATCGGGCCGCGTCGGCAGGTAGTTCACGTGCACGCCGACGACCCGCTCGGGCTCGACGACGCCGAGCGCGGTCGAGACGCCCGACCCGAAGTCCCCGCCCTGGGCGCCGTACCGCTCGTATCCGAGACGACGCATGAGCTCGGCCCAGGCACGAGCGATCCGGGTCAGGTCCCAGCCGCGCTCGCGGGTCGGCCCGGAGAAGCCGTAGCCGGGCATCGACGGGACGACCAGATGGAAGTCGCGCGACAGCGGCTCGATCACGTCGAGGAACTCCAGGAACGAGCCCGGCCACCCGTGGGTGAGGACCAGCGCGAGCGCGTCCGGGTTCGCGGAGCGCACGTGCACGAAGTGGATGTTCTGGCCGTCGATCTCGGTGGTGAAGTGCGGCAGCTCGTTGAGCGCGGCCTCCTGCGCGCGCCAGTCGTAGCCGGTGCGCCAGTGCTCGGCGAGTTCCTTGAGGCGCGCGAGCGGGAAGCCGTAGTCCCAACCGGCGCCTTCGACCTCGTTGGGCCAGCGGGTGCGGGCGAGCCGGTCGTGCAGGTCGTCGAGGTCGGCCTGGGGGATGTCGATGCGGAAGGGCGTGATCATGGGGTTCGCTCCAGACGTGTTCGTTGGAATCATAAACGTTTACTTGACAAACGTTTATGGTTCGAACGATATCAGAATCGTTCGGGTTGCCAACGATTCGTTAGACTTGCCACATGAAGAGCACGACCGAGGAGCCGACCGCGAGGTGGAAGCGCCTGCCCAGTTGGCTGCTCACTCAGACCGCCGGCCATGCGCACCGCCTGGTCACCGAGGGATTCTCGGCCGCCGGTTCCCGCGGCTACCACTACCGCCTGCTGGCGACGCTGGAGGAGTTCGGCCCGGCCAGCCAGGCCGATCTGAGCCGCCGCAGCGGCATACACGTCAGCGACCTGGTCGCGGCGATCAACGAACTCGCCGATCGGGAGCTGGTCGAACGCGCCCCCGACCCGGTCGACCGGCGGCGCAACGTCATCTCGTTGACGGCTGCGGGCGAAGGGCAGCTGCGGCGCCTGGAACGGCGGCTCGCCGAGACCCAGGACGAACTGCTGGCACCGCTCGGGCCCGAGGAGCGCGGGCAGTTGACCGAACTGCTCTCCCGGCTGCTCGACCACCACGAGCGCCGCGGCGAATAGCGGCCGTCAGTCGCCGAACTCGACGAGGACGGCGGTGGCGTCGTCGTGCCGCCGCCCGCTCCGCACCTCCGGGTCGGTGCACTCGGCGCCGCGCACGGCGTCGACCAGCGCGGCGGGCCCGCGCCCGGTCGAGGCGATGCGCACCAGGTCGGCCCACGCGTAGCCGTACCGCTCGACCAGGCGCGTGACGCCGTTCGTGCACAACAGGACCCGGCGCACTTCGGTGCGAGGGAGCCTCCCGGTGAGGGCGTGGTCGGCGGCCTCGGGGACCGCGCCCGCGACCCAGAACCCGCCCGGACGGTTCCGGTACCGCGCCACGTACGTTCGCACCCCGGCCTCATCACTCGGCGGATCGGGCAGCCGCGCGAGCCGGTCGTCCGTCGTGACCGCGACGCCCCCGCTTGAACGCTCAATGACGACGGCGGCGTCCCCGACGACCAGCCACTCCACGTCCGCTCCGGCCACGCGCACCACGGCCGCGGTCGCCCCGATGGCCCTCGGATGGGCGGTGTCGCAGGCCGGGCCGTGGTCGGCGACGGTCCGGCCGATCGACTCCCGAAGCGCCTCGGCCGGAGCGAGGCCGAGGTCCAGGCGTTCACGCAGGTGCGCGCCGAGCCTGGCGACCACCCACGCGGCGCCGTGCTCGCACCCCACGTCCATGCCGGCGGGGGGACCCGCCCCGTCGAGCACCACCGCCCACCGGTCCCCCGAGGCCGCCAGGTCCTCATTGCCCTTGCCGGAGCCGGTCGCGCTCCAGGACCGAACCCGCATAGGACACCTCCGAGAGGCCAAGCAGTCGTTCATTCGATGAGTGCGCGGCGCAGCCGTGCGCGTTTCAGTCTTTTCAGGTGTTCTGAAGGAGAGGCGTTAAGCCTCGGGGCCGATATATATCAAAGATTTCAACGCATAACGGCCGGGTTCGAGGACGCCCTTGAGTACCGGCAGGACCGTGCTGGGCCAGTACAGGTGCGTCCCGGGCAGCGGCTCGATGAGCGCTGCCTCGCGGCCGGTCCCGCTGTCGATGATCTCCGAGCGCAGGCCCTGGCTCGTGGCCACCGCGTCCGACTCCCCCACCGCCGAGCGGTGACCGGTCTTCGGCACGCACCAGCCGCCCTCGGCGGTGTGCAGCGTCCGCTCGGTCTCGATCACGTGGACGCGGGCGTGCCAGCCGTCCACGGCGGCCTCGAGCGACGTGGTGATCGTGACGTCGTCCCACGGCTGCCACGCGATGGTGAGCACCCCGTTCTCGTCGATGACCCCTTCATCGGAGTCCTCGCGGCCGCGCCAGTGGCGACCGTCCTCGGAGAGCATGAGCGCCCCGTCCGGCGCCGCGAACTCCAGGCCGGGACCGGCGACGGCGTGCGAGAAGCCCGCGACCGAGGAGTACGCGAGCTTCCCGTAGGAGGCCTGTCCCCCGCGCGCCCAAGGGTGCCAGGCCTGGCCGTTGAGACGCGTCACGTTCCCGGCGCGGTCGCGGATGTGGACCGCGCGGGCCGCCTGGTGCGGCTCGACCACCGGGCCGGGGACGGCCGCCTCGGCGGTCCAGAAGGGATGCTCGGCGCCCGCGAGGAGACCGGTGAAGACCTTCGAGGCCCACCAGGGCGATCCGGCCGTGAGGTACTGCTCGACCACGGCGTCGTTCGGGTAGCCGTAACCGACGGTCAGGCGCCCCTCGGGATCGAGGATCGGCTTGTCCCACCACCACTGGAGGTGCCGCCGCGCGAATCCGGCGGCCTCGGCCCACGGCACGGCCTCCACGTCGGCGGCGGCCAGTGCGCCCCACATGGAGCCCTGGGCGAACCGGTAGCCGAGGCTGCGGCCGTAGGGGACGGCGGCGCCGTCGGCGCCGAACCAGGAGCGGAACCGCTTGGCGAACGCGGCGGCGGTGGCCACGTACCGGTCGTCGCCGCCGAGCTTGAAGTGCAGCAGCGCGTAGGTGTGGAAGGCGAACGGGTTGTAGTAGTCGACCCTCCCGCCGGCGCTGTCCTCGAAGACGCTCGGCTCGGCGCCGTCGTCGAGGAGGAACTCGCCCAGGCGCTTGAGGTGCGCCTCGGCCACCGAGGCGTCGTGTTCGATGCTGAGCCTGGTGAGGCCGTGTCCGGCGAAGACCGGGAAGTAGTGCCAGTTGTTGTCGCAGACCTCGGTCTCGTAGGCCGCCGAGAGCCAGGCGGCGGCCTTGTCCTTGGCGGCCGGCGCCAGGGGGTCCCAGAGCTTGTCGGGGGCGAGCGCCAGGGCCCAGCCGACCGCGGCGGCCTCGACGCAGCGCTGCCCGCGCGGGGCGAGGTCGCCGACGTACCAGGGGTCGTCGGGGTCGAGGGCCCTCGCGAGGGTCGCGGCGAGGGCGGCCCAGGTGTCGTCGGGGACGGTGTCCTTGGTTGCGGCCAGGCCCCAGAGCGGGCGGGTGAGCAGCTCGAACCAGTTCTCGGCGTGCGAGTGGTTCGAGAGGGTCACCGGTAGGGACTCGGGGCCCTGCACGGCCAGATCGACGGCGGGCCGCCCGATCGACAGCGCGGCCGAGGCCCAGCCGGTGTAGCTCTGTTCCAGCGGTCCGAACGTGCGAAGCGGAGAAGTCACGCTGGCACACGCTATCAACCACCTGGTCGTTCGGCAACCCTCCAGCCGTTGACAGGGCTTGCCGGATCGGATGCCTCGCGATGGCGCGGGCCGGGCGGTGCGGCGAGTATTACTTGGTCGGCCAATTGTTTTGCGCTAGGCTTCGCGTCATCACCCCGCCGCGCCGGGCGGCGCGGCTGTCGCAGAGGAGGCGTGTTCATGTCGCACAAGGGTTCTCAGGTTCCCGGTCCGGTCAACTCGCGGACGCTCTACCTCGGCATCCATCCCGAGGCGTTCGCGCCGGGCGCCATTCCGGAGGGGATGACCGTCGCGGAGCTGACCGCCAGGATCGAGGGCGGTTGGGCGGCGAGCGTCGCGCAGGGCATCGAGGGCGAGCTGTGCCTCATCGGCGTCGAGCCCGACGCTGCCGAGGCCGCGATCCGCGAGCGCTTCGCCGCGGGGGCCTTCGGGGTCGTGCTGGTCGGCGCGGGCATCAGGATGCTGCCGGAGCACACCGTCCTGTTCGAGCGCATCGTCAACACCGTGGCCGATCTGGGCCCGGGGGTGCGGTTGAGCTTCAACACCGCCCCGGAGGACTCGGTGGACGCCGTCCGCCGCTGGCTGGAGCGCTGAGGTTCAGTCCTCCTCGCAGGCGGCGAGGTTGCGTTCGAGGCGGTCGAGGAGTTCGGTGAGCCGGCGGCGGTCGGCCTCGTCGAAGCCTTCGCAGGTGAGGGCGTCGAGGCGCCGCCAGGACTCGTCGATGCGGCCCTGGAGGTCGCGGCCGGCCGCGGTGACGGCGACGACGGAGGCGCGGCGGTCGCCGGGGTCGGGGCGGCGCTCGACCAGGCCCTGGCGTTCGAGCCGCTGGAGCATCTTGGTGACGGTCGAGGGGTCGAGGCCGAGTTCGGCGACCAGGCGCGACTGGCGGGCCTCGCCGTGGTCGGCGAGGTGGCCGAGCATGATCTCCTGGCCGGGGTAGAGGCCGATCTCGCGCAGGAGCCGCCCCGCGGCCACGCGGTGGGCCCTGCCGACCCGGAACAGGGCGTGGCCGATCCCGCCGACGCGCTCGGACGTGTCGCACACGTCGGTGCCGGGTACCTGGGTGTCGCTGCCGCTGGCGTCCATACCGACGAGCGTAGCAATAGTTGGTCGGCCAATGGTATTGTTGGCCGACCACCATTCCAGCGGAGGACCCGGCTGGACGACCGGAGGAGGCCCCACATGCCAGCAGTGACCGCGCCCGACATCCTCGCGCTGCCGCGCCTCGACGCCCCCGGGCTCGAATCGAGGCCGCGCGCGGTCGCGAACGTCGCCGGCTCGCAGCACACCCTCGAAGGCGGCGGCTTCCCCGTCCGCAGGCCCTTCCCCACGCCGGAGCTGCCCGATGCGGGCGACCCGTTCCTCCTGCTCGACCACATGGTCGCCGCCTACGAGCCGCACGAGGCCAAGGGCGCGCCCTGGCACCCGCACCGCGGCTTCGAGACCGTCACCTACCTCATGGACGGCACCTTCGTGCACACCGACTCCCAAGGCGGAGGCGGCGTGATCCGCGGCGGGGACACGCAGTGGATGACCGCCGGATCGGGGCTGCTGCACGACGAGCTGCCCTCGGAGAAGCTGGTCATGACCGGCGGGGTCTTCGACGGGGTCCAGCTGTGGGTGAACCTGCCCAAGCGCGCCAAGTGGAGCCCGCCGGGCTACCAGGACATCAAGGGCCCCGGCCTGAAGCTGGTCGCCTCGACCGACGGCGGCGCCCTCGTGCGCGTCATCGCCGGGACCGTGGGCGGCCACGACGGACCGGGCCGCACCTACACGCCGATCACGCTCGTCCACGCCTCGCTCTCGCCCGGCGCGGAGGCGCGGATTCCCTGGCCGCGCACGCATTCGGCGATGGCCTTCAGCCTCCACGGCGACGGCTGCGCCGGGGACGAGCGCCGTCCGTTCAAGGAGTCGCAGCTCGTGCAATTCACGCCCGGCGGGGACTACGTCACCGTCGGGGCCGGGCCCGAGCAGCACCACACGACCGGCGCCATGGAGGTCCTCCTCCTCGGCGGCGAGCCCATCAACGAGCCCGTCGCCAGGTACGGGCCGTTCGTGATGAACACCCGGGCCGAGATCATGCAGGCGGTCGAGGATTTCCAGGCCGGCCGCATGGGCCAGATCCCGGCCGGGCGCGAGGGCCGCGCCTTCGCCCCCGACCCGGAGGAGCCGTGGGAGCCCGAGGCCGCGGGCGGCTGCGAGCAGCTCTGACCGACGCGAAAGGCCCTCCAGATGCCGGTGTCTGGAGGGCCTTGCTTTGTGTCGGGGCCCCGCGGCCGGTCGTGGTCAGGCCGCCTGGGGCGCGCCGCCCGGCCCTTGCGTCTCCACTTCGGAGGCGAGCGCCGCGGCGTCCGGTTCGGACGAGGCCACTTCAAGGGGCGCTGCGGCCGCCAGGGCGGCCTCGGCCGCGCGGTTGCGCTGCCAGCGCTTGGCGAACCAGCTCAGCACGAAGCCGACCGCCAGGACCGTGACGACCGAGCCGATCAGCGACTCCCAGCCCGGTCCGGCGATCGACACGATGATCAGGCCCAGGCCGACCGTGTACAGCGCCCACAGCACCCCGCCGAGGGCGGCCATGCGCGCGTAGGGGGTGCGGCCCGCGCCGGCGGCGACCCACGCGAGCGTGGTGCGCCCGGCCGGCAGGAACCGGGCCACCATGGTCGTCCGGTAGGGGTGGTCGACGACGGTGCGCTGGATGAGCCCTTCGAGTTTGAGGACCGTGCGGGTGACCAGGCGGTTGGTCGCGCCGGTGACCACGCGCGGTCCGCGTCGGCGGATGCCCGCGCGGACCGCGCGGAAGAGCCGGTAGCCGAGGAACTCCCCCAGCCACGACGAACCGGCCGCGCAGACCAGGAGCAGCACGACCAGCAGGGGGCTGCCGAACACGAGGCCGACCATCGCGGTCACCAGCGTCGCGCTCGGCAGCATCGGTATGAAGAAGTCCGCGACGATCATCCCCACCAGGATGAGCATCGCCCAGAAGATGATCATGGGTTCCCCCGTTCACCGGCCGCCCGTGCGGTCCGGGCCGGATGCGGCATCCGGCCCGGACCGCACGGAGACGCCGGCTACTTGGACGCTCCGACGAGCTCGCGCTCGTCCTCGTTCGCGTCCTGGGCGAGTCGCCGCTGGAGCTTCTCCCCCTCGACGTCGACGTTCGGCAAAATGCGGTCGAGCCACTTGGGGATCCACCACGCGCCGCGGCCGACGAGCGCCATCACCGCGGGGATGACGGCCATGCGGACGACGAACGCGTCGAAGACCACCGCGGCGGCCAGGCCGAAGCCCATCGAGGCGATGAGCGACTCGGCGCTGAAGATGAACGCGGCGAACACGCTGATCATGATGAGCGCGGCGGCGACCACCACGCGCGAGGAGTGGCCGTAGCCCTCCACGATCGCGCGCTTGGGGTCGGCGCCGTGCACGTAGGCCTCGCGCACGCGCGTCACCAGGAAGATCTGGTAGTCCATGGCGAGGCCGAACACGAGGCCGATCATGAGGATCGGCATCATCGACATGATCGGGCCGGGCTGGTCCACGTTGAACAGCTCCGCGCCCCAGCCCCACTGGAAGACCGCCACGAGCGCGCCGAGGGCGGCGAAGACGCTGAGCATGAACCCGAGCGTGGCCAGGACGGGCACCAGGATCGAGCGGAACACCAGCAGCAGGATGAGCGCGGCGAGGCCGACCACGATGAGCATGTACGGCAGCAGCGCGTCGTTGAGGTTGTCGGAGATGTCGATGTTCAGCGCGGTCGCGCCGGTCACCGCCCAGTTCGCGTCGGTGTCGTCGGCGAGGACGCCGCGGATGGCGTGGACGAGTTCGTTCGTGGCCTCGTCGGCCGGGGCGGTCTCGGGGATCACCGTGGCCATCACGGTGTCGCCCGCCTCGTTGGGGAAGGCCGCGCCGACCACGGCGATGCCGTCGATGTCGCCCAGTTCGGCGGTGATGTTCTCGGCCGCGACGGTCGCGTCCACGCCGTCGGCGAGGTCGCCGACGATCATGAGCTGGCCGTTGAAGCCCGGCCCGAAGCCTTCGCTGATGAGGTCGTACGCCTGGCGCTGGGAGGACTCCTCGGACATCGCGCCGCCGTCGGGCAGGCCGAGTTCGAGGTCCATGGCCGGGTAGGCGAGGGCGCCGAGGCCGACGACGCCGACCGCGGCGACCAGGATCGGGTGGCGGGTGATGAATCCGGCCCAGCGCTTGCCGCCGTTGGGCTTGGAGTCGTGGGCGCCCGAGGCGATGCGGCGCCGCTGGCGGGCGGTGAAGATGCGCTTGCCGGCGAATCCGGCGAAGGCCGGGAGCAGGGTCACGGCGATGAGCACCGCGATGAGGACGGTGATGGCGGCGGCCACGGCCATCTCGGTGAGGAACGGGATGTTCACGACCGACAGGCCCAGCAGCGCGATGATGACCGTCAGCCCGGCGAAGAACACCGCCGAGCCGGCGGTGCCGACGGCGCGGCCCATGGCCTCGGCGCGGGCGCTCCTGTCCTCGACGCGGCCGTCGGCGGCGAGTTCGTTGCGGTAGCGCGAGAGGATGAACAGCGCGTAGTCGATGCCGACGGCGAGGCCGATCATGGAGGCGAGCGTGCCGGTCGACTCGCTGACGTTCATGAACGAGGTGGCGGCGAGGATTCCGGCGGTGGTGAGGGCGACGCCGAGCACCGCGGTGACGATCGGCAGGCCCGCGGCCAGCAGGGCGCCGAAGGTGACGACCAGGACGATGAGGGCCACGCCGATGCCGATGAGCTCGGTGGCGCTGGTCTCGGGGATGCCCTGGAGCATGTCGCCGGTGACGACGATGCGCACGCCCTGCCCTTCGGCGTCGGCGATGGCGTCCTCGAGGTAGTGGACGGTCGACTCGGAGAGCTCCATGCCGGGCTCGGTGTAGGCGACCTGCATGACGCCGATGGTCTCGTCCTCGGCCGAGAGCATCCCGATCGGGTTGCCGTCGGGGTCGGTCGCGAGCGGGCTGGTGACGCCCGCGAGCTGCGGGGAGGCCTCCATGACCGCGGTGAGGTCGTCGATGACGGCGGCGTTGGACTCGGCGGTCAGCGGTTCGCCGTTCTCGGATTCGAACACGATCTGGGCGCTGCCGCCGTCGGCGTTCATCTCGGGGAAGCGGTCTTCGAGGAGGTCGAAGGCCTCCTGGGATTCGGTGCCGGGGAGGACGAACTCGGGGTTCGTCTCCTGCTGCAAGGTGGCGGCTGCGGCGCCGACGCCGCCTACGATGAGGACCCAGACTGCGAGGACGAGCCATCGCAGCCGGTAGGATCCTCTGCCGAGACGGTAGAGGAAGGTGGCCACGGTCGGGTGCTCCAATCGGATGATTGGCCGGTCCCGCCTGCCTGAGCAGCGTGTGCGCAGTGGGTGTGCGGCGGAACCGGTCGGGTGGTGTTCGCCGTCGACGTTGACGGCGCTGGGTTTCCTGGTTCGCGTCTGTTCAGTTGTGCGTCGTGGGTCCGGGCCGGTTCAGGCCGCGGGCGGTCGGGTGATGCCCCGCTCGAAGACGGCGAAGCCCTCGGTGATCGCCTCGGTCAGGCTGCGGTCGCCGGGGTCGGTGAGCCACTGCTCGTTGGAGGTCTTCATGGCGACGAGCGCGGCGCCGAGGAGCAGGCGCGGGTAGAGGTCCTCGGGCCGGGTGCCGGTGGCTTCGGCGACGATCCCGAGGGCCTCGGCGAACAGCTCCATGAACTGGCCCGACTGCTCCTTGATGAGCGCGGGCGAGGCGTGGATGAGCTGTTCGCGGCATTGGAGTTCGACGAGGTCGAAGCGCTCGCCGATGCGCATGTCGATGCACGCGTCGCGCAGCGCGTCCCAGACCGGCTGGTCCTTGACGCGCTCGCGGAGGTTCGCCACGAGTTGCAGTGTCATGTCGTGGAAGTCGTGGAGGAGCGCCGCTTCCTTGTTCGGGAAGTAGTTGTGGAAGGTGCGCGTCGACACGCCGGCCTTCGCGGCGATCTCGTCGGCCGTGACGGCCTCGATCCCGCCCTTCTCCATCGCCAGGCGCAGGGTGGCTTCGCTGAGGGCCGCCTTGGTGGCGGCCTTCTTGCGTTCGCGCAGCCCTGGATCGCGCAGTCCCGTGGAGTCGGCCATGCCGGCAACCCTAACCGGAGGTTGCCGGTGTTCACAAGATGCTCAGAAGGAAATTTTGCAGAGAGTGCAAGTTCGCCGGTTCGGGGTGGCCTCAAGCGATCGGGGCCACACAGGTCACGCCGGGCACGGTCCACTCGACGGTGGGCGCGTTCTCGCCGGTCGGGTCCACGCGGGTGACCACGCCGGTGTGCTGGCAGGCCACCAGGAGCGTCCCGTCGCCGGTGAGCACCGCGTCCCGGGGCCAGGCCGCGCCGACCGGGACGGCCCGCACGAGCTCGCCGTCCCCGGGTTCGACGGCGACGAGCTGGTCGGTGCCGCGGACGGTGATGTACACCAGGCCGCGCTCGGGGTCGGCGACGACGGCCGCCGGGGCCGGCGCGGGGGACGGCTCGTCCAATCCGATGTCGGGCAGCGCCGCCAGGTCGGCGACCTCGCCGCTCGGCAGGGGCACGACCGGGCCGAGGAAGAAGGTGGCCGAGCGCTCGTCGAAGGTGCCGGTGACGACCGCGTTCGCCAGCTCCCCCGCGATGACGGCGCGGTTGCCGGAGAAGGCGAGGTGCCGCGGGCCGAAGCCCGGTTCGAGCGCGGTGGTCGCGGCGGGCGTGAGCTTGCCCTCCTCGCCGAGGTCGAAGGCGTGGATGCGGTCGGAGCCGAGGTCGACCACGAGGACGCGGCCCTCGCGGCACACGACCTGGTGCGCGTGCGGACCGGACTGGCGGTCGGGGTCCGGACCGGAACCGGTCAGCTTGAACACCTCGACGGCCGGGGCGAGCTGGCCGTCCTCGCCGATCGGCAGGACCGCGACGGAGGCGCCGCCGCCGTCCCCGTCGCCGTAGTTGGCGACCAGCAGCCAGCGCCCGCTCGGGTCGACCGTGGCGTGGCAGGGGTTGTTGCCCCCCGTGGACTGGCCCTGTCCCAGGCGTTCGAGGGCGAAGTCCTCGCCGAGGCGCCAGGCCCCGGCGAAGCCCGGCTCGGTCTCGGTGAGGGTGTAGACCGCCTCGGGGCCGACGTGGACCCACGAGGGGTTGACCACGGGCGCCGGGGTGCCGAGCCCGTCCGGGCCGGCGACGACCAGACCGGGGCCGCCTTCAGTCGTGTAATCGCCTAGGAGGTACCGCATGTGGCCGATCCTAGCCGCACGAGCACGGAAGGACGCGACCTCGTGCCTACACTTGGGGTATGGGTTCGGATAGCAGGAGTGACGAGCAGTGGCGGGAGCGGCTCAGCCGCGACGAGTACCGGGTGCTGCGCGAGGGCGGCACCGAGGCGCCGTGGACGGGCGAGTACGTCGACGAGAAGCGCCGCGGCGTGTACCGGTGCAGGGCATGCGGTTCCGAGCTGTTCGCCTCCGACACCAAGTTCGACTCGCACTGCGGGTGGCCCTCGTTCTGGACGCCGATGGCGGGCGAGCGGGTGAAGCTGCTGGAGGACGACAGCCTGGGGATGCGCCGCACCGAGGTGCGCTGCGCGAACTGCGACTCGCACCTGGGCCACGTGTTCTACGGCGAGGGCTGGGACAACCCCGACGACGCCCGCTTCTGCATCAACTCGATCAGCCTCACGCTGGAGCCGGTCCCTGACGAGGCCTGAGCCTGAGCGCGCCTTCGCGGCGGTGATCCTCCACACGTGACGGTGCCTCCCGGGCGCGGCGGGCCCGACGCGGGGCGGCATCGCCCGAAACCGACGGATTCTGGCCGGCGGCGCGAACCCGCGCCGACCTCGACTCGGCGAGTCCGCCGCCCGGTGACCGCCTCCTCGCGGGCATCCCGGACGGCCGCAGGCGCTCGCGCGGTGCCCGACTAAGCTCACCTTCGTCCCCTGCTCCCCGAAAGTGAAGAGAGGCCGAGGGTGGAACCCGGGAACCTGATCGCTGGCCGCTACCGCCTTGAGCAACGCCTCGCCGCCGGCGGCATGGGCGAGGTGTGGCGCGGCACCGACACCCGGCTCAACCGCGTCGTCGCCATCAAACTCCTCCACGCCGGACTCTCGGGGAACGACCGCTTCCGCGCCCGCTTCCACCAGGAGGCCCAGGCGGTCGCCGCGCTCCAGTCCCCCGGCATCGTCGCCCTCTACGACTACGGCGAGGAGCACGGCCCCGAGGGCCTGGTCTCCTACCTCATCATGGAGCTCGTCCGCGGCCAGGCGCTCGACAACGTCCTGCGCCAGCGCGGGCGCCTCTCCCCCGCCGAGACCCTGCGGATCGTGGCCGCGGCCGCCGACGCGCTCGACGTCGCCCACCGCGCCCACATCATCCACCGCGACATCAAGCCGGGGAACCTGCTCATCGACCCCGAGGGCGGGGCCAAGATCGTCGACTTCGGCATCGCGTCCGCGCGCGGCCAGGCCGGGCTCACCGAGACCGGCACCGTCATGGGGACGCTCGCCTACGCCTCGCCCGAGCAGTTGGCCGGTCGCGAGCTCACCGGCGCGACCGACGTCTACTCGCTCGGGATCGTCGCCTACGAGTGCCTCTCGGGCCGCCCGCCGTTCAGCGGCAGCGACCCGGCGGCGATCATCACCGGCCACATGACCGGCCAGCCCGCGCCGCTGCCGCCCGACATCCCCGGTCCGGTGGGCCAGATCATCATGCGCTGCCTGGCGAAGGACCCGAGCCAGCGGTTCGCCTCGGCCGCCGAGCTCGCCCGCGTGTGCCGCGCCGGCGGCATGGGCGGCGGCACGACCGCGATCCTCTCCCCCATGCAGTCCTCCCCGCCGAACTCGCAGGCCACGCGCGTCATGTCCCCGGGCGCCGCGCCGGCGATGGCGGCCGGGGTCGCGCAGGCGCACACCTCGCCGCAGCCGGCCTACCAGGACGAGTACGGCGCGGCCACCGGCCAGTTCGGCGCCGGGCCCGACGACCCGCCGCTGCCGCCCCCGCGCGAGGCCGAGGAGGCCAAGCGCAACCCGACCGGGCCGATCCTCGTGGTCGTGGCCGGGATCGCGGTGCTCGTCGCCGCGCTCGTCATCTGGGGGCCGTGGGGCGGCGACGACGACAAGGACCTGGCCGACGAGAACTCGGCCACGGCCGAGGCGACCACCGACGAGGCTCCGGAGGAGACCACCGCGGAGCAGGAGCAGACCGCCGAGCAGGACGCGAACACCGACGACGGCGGCGGGAACGACGACCAGAACAACGGGTCGAACGGCGGCAACGACGACACCGACGAGGGACCCGAGCTGTACGAGCTCGACGACTACATCGGCGAGAACCTCAACGAGGTCATCGCCGAGCTCCAGGGCGACGGACTCACCAACCTCTTCTGGAACGTCGTGACCCCTGAGGGCGAGTTCGTGTCCTGCGAGATCATCAGCCAGAGCGTCCCGGAGGGCCGCGAGATCAGCGAGCACACCCAGCTCACCTTCACGTACGTGAACACCGACGACTCGTGCCTCCCCGAGAACCGGGGCTAGCGCCGGAACCGTGAGAGGGGCGCGGCCTTGAGGGCCGCGCCCCTCGCCGTCTCCGGACCGTCCGCCGTCCGCCTCGCGGCGGGCTCGGCGAGAATGAGTGCCATGCCGCAACCGCCAGCGCTGCCCGAACTGCCGATCCGCGAAGCGCTTCCCGACCTCCTCGACGCGGTCGCCCGGACCGGGACCGCGGTACTCGCCGCGCCGCCGGGCACCGGCAAGACCACCCTCGCCCCGCTGGCCCTCGCGGGGCTCATCGACGCCGGCGCGACGGCGGTCCCGCGCCGGGTGCTCGTCGCCGAACCGCGCCGCCTCGCCACGCGGGCCGCCGCCTCCCGCATGGCCGCGATCCTCGGCGAGAAGGTCGGCGAACGGGTCGGCTACCAGATCAGGGGCGATACGCGCCGGTCGGCGGCCACGCGGGTCGAGGTCGTGACGACCGGGGTGCTCCTCAACCGGCTCCTGGCCGACCCCGAGCTGCCCGGCGTGGACCTCGTCATGCTCGACGAGTGCCACGAGCGGCACCTGGAGACCGACACCGCCAGCGCCTTCCTCGCCGAGGCCCGCCAGGTCCTCCGGCCCGACCTCGCGATCGTCGCCGCCTCGGCGACCGCCGACATCGGGCTCTGGACCGCGCTCCTGGGCTTGGCCGGCGCGCCCGCGCCCGCCGTCAGCTCCGAGCCGATGCGCCACCCGGTGCGGATGCACTGGGCCCCGCCGCGAACGCGCCTGAACCCGCCTGACGGGCTGCGGGTCGACCCGCGGTTCCTCAGCCACGTCGCGCACGTGATCGGCCAGGCCCTCGACACGGGGATCGACACCGCTGCGGAGGGAGGCGCCGTAGGCGACGTGCTTGTCTTTCTGCCGGGAGCGGCCGAGATCCGGCGCGTGGCCGAGCAGCTTGCTTACCTCGACTCCGATGTATATCCATTGCACGGCTCGGTCTCGCCCGCCGAGCAGGACCGCGCGATGCGGGCCGGCGAGCGCCGCAGGGTAGTCCTCGCCACCGACATCGCCGAGTCGAGCCTGACCGTCCCCGGGGTCCGGATCGTCGTGGACGCCGGACTCGCGCGCCGGCCGATCGTGGACCACGCCCGGGGCCTGCCGGGGCTAACGACCACCAACGCCTCCCGCGCCTCGACCGCCCAGCGCGCGGGCCGCGCCGGGCGCGAAGGGCCCGGCGAGGTCTGGCGGTGCTGGAGCGAGGCCGAGCACGGCCTCCGCAGCGCCCAGCCCGCCCCCGACATCGCCTGTTCGGACCTCACCGCGTTCCGGCTCCAGGCCGCGTGCTGGGGCACGCCGGTGGAGGAGCTGGCGCTGCCGGGCAGGCCGCCGGCGGGGGCGATCGAAGCGGCCGAGGCGACCCTCGTGTCGCTCGGCGCGATCGACGCAGACGGGAACGCGACCGAGCGCGGCAGAACCTTGGCGAAGGTGGGGCTGCATCCGCGCTTGGCGCGGGCACTTCTGGACGGCGCCGAGAGGGTCGGCTCGGTCAAGGCCACCGAAGTGGCCGCGCTCCTGGGATTGGACCGCCGCGGCAAGGGAGACGATCTGCTGGCGCAGTGGCGGCAGTTGCGCGCCGCCAGGGACCGCCCGTGGCGCGCGGAGGTCGCGCGGCTCGCCCGCAATGTGCCCAGCCGCGACCGGTCGGTGAGCGACGACGAGGCCGCAGCCACGGTGATCGCCCTGGCGTTCCCCGAAAGGGTCGGCAGACGCCAAGGGGGCCAATGGCTCACGGTCGCCGGGACCGGCGCGGTGTCCAGTGAGGGCTCCTCGCTGGCCGGGAGCGAGTGGCTCGCGATCGCCGACGCCGACCGCTCCCCCGGGCGGGCCGCCGCCCTCATCCGGGCGGCCGTGCCCATCGACGGGGAGCTGGCGTGCGAACTGGTCGGCGACGAACGGAGCGAGCGGGTCGAGTGGGACGCGGACCGCCGCGACGTGGTCGCACGGAAGGTGCGCACGCTCGGGGCGATCGAGGTCGCCTCCGAGCCGCTGCGCGAGCCCGATCGCGCTCTGGTGGCCGCGGCGCTCGCCGAAGGGCTGCGGCGCGAAGGGCTCGGCCTGTTGCGGTGGTCGACCGACGCGAAGCGGCTGCGGGAGCGGATGGCGTTCTGCCACGAGCGGCTCGGCGAGCCGTGGGCGGACGTGTCCGACGCCGCCCTGACCGCGAGCACCGACTGGCTGGAGCCGTGGTGGTCGCGGGCGCGACGCCGCTCCGACGTCGAGCGGCTCCCAGTCGGGCAGGCGCTTCGCAACCTACTTCCATGGCGTGCGGGCATCGACGAGACCGCCCCCGAGTCGCTCGCGGTGCCGAGCGGACGCGAAGCGCGCGTGGACTACTCGGGCGAGACCCCCGTGCTCGCCGTCAAGCTCCAGGAGATGTTCGGCGCGCGCGACACCCCGCGGATCGCCGGCGTGCCGGTCCTGCTGCACCTGCTCAGCCCGGCCGGGCGGCCGCTGGCGGTCACCGCCGACCTCAAGTCGTTCTGGGAGGGGCCGTACCGGGAGGTGCGCAAGGAGATGCGCGGGCGGTACCCGAAGCACCCGTGGCCGGAGGACCCGTACGCGGAGGCGCCGACCGCGAGGGTCAAGCGGCGGCCGCGCTTAGGCCAGCCAGCTTTCAAAAGGCAGGAGCATCCAGGTGCCCCACAGGGCCGCGGCGATCGTGGCGATCGAGAACAGGAAGATCCAGCCCCCGGCCGGGACCGGCGTGATCCCCGCGAGCTGGTCGGCGTCCGACTGGCCCGAGCGGCGCCCGCGGCGGCGGCGCGCGCCCAGCTCCAGCACCGGCTTGACCGCGCCGAACAGCAGCAGCCAGGCCCCCGCGTAGGCCGCGACGGTCTGCACGATCGCGTTGCCGTACCAGGTCGCGGCGAACACGCCCGCGCCCGTCACGAGCAGCGCCAGAGCGCCGTACCAGTTGCGGATGAACACGAGCATCACCGCCAAGAGCACCAGCGTGATCCACAGGAGCAGCGTGATCAGGCCCGCGCCGGTCAAAGCCGCCGCGCCGAGCCCGAGCGCGGCCGGGAACGTGTATCCGGCGACGAGGGTCATCGCCGCGCCGAAGCCGGTGGGCTTGCCGCGCGAGAAGGTCAGGCCCGAGGTGTCGGCGTGGAGGCGGATGCCGGTGAGGCGACGGCGCATGAGCACGGCCATGAACGCGTGCCCACCCTCGTGGGCGATGGTGACCAGGCCGCGGCTCCAGCGCCACACCGGCGCGTACAGTACCGCGCCGGCGGCGACCGCCAGGCAGGCGAGCATGACGCCGGCGGGAGGGGCGCTCTGCGTCTGGGTCAGAGTGTCGATGACGGTCGCGAAGGGTGCCACTGAACCTCGGCTTCGGGGTGAATCGGACGCGCGGTGAAGGATGATCGTAGCCGCGCCCGTATGGTAGAGGGGGCAGAGGCACCTCCTCGTGGAAGGACCGCCCAATGGGCACCGACGACCGCCCCGATCCGCATCTGAGCTTCCTCGAACTGACCGACCAGATCGTCGAGGACCTGGCGATGCACAACCTCAAGGCCCGCGAGAAGCTGCGGGAGGGGATCGCGTGGCTGGAGGCGCGGCGCGAGGGCGCGAACCCGGCCGAGAACGCCGACATCGAGATCCTGCTGGCGCAGTGCCACGACGCGCTCAAGCGGATGGAGTCGCTGCGGGGCACCTACCAGGACGTGCGAGCGATCAACGCGGCCGCGCACGCCGAGCACGTGGAGTGGCTGGAGAAGCGGATGCTCGGCGGCACCGAGTCGCCCGAGGAGATCCGGGTCCGGTCCAAGCGCCTCGAAGCGCTCCGCGAGGAGCGCCAGGCGCGGATAGGCGAACTCCAGCGGCGCGCCCGCGAAACGCAGCGGCCGCCGACCGAGGAAGAGGGCGAGACCCGGTGAAGGCCGCCGCCGGGAGCGGGCGATGACCTTGGCGCGCAAGGGTTCACCTGGTCGCGGGCCTGCCTGGGTCGATAACGTTTCGGCCACGATCCATTGACATGCGCCGATCCTTTCGGTATGAATGAGCCCTGGACCAAATGAGAGAGCGCTCTCTCTTCTCGAACCTGATCCTGATCAGCATCGAGAGAGCGGTTTCTCAATGACCCGGCAAAGGAGCCGTCATGGCTGAAGTTCAGACCTCCGACCAACCTCGCAGCCGCCCGAGGCGGCGGCTCGCGCGCATCGTGACCGCCGCCGTCGCGGGCGCCGCGCTCGTCGCGGCGGCGGGCCTCGCCGTCACCAACGCCAGCGCCCAGACCGACGCCGAGGCCGCGCAGGCCTGGGACCTGGTGTGGGCCGACGAGTTCGACGGGCCGGCGGGGCAGCTGCCCTCCTCGGCGAACTGGCAGATCGACCTCGGGCACTCCTACCCCGGCGGGCCCGACAACTGGGGCACCGGCGAGATCGCCGCCCACACCGACGACCCCGCGAACCTGTCCCTGGACGGGTCGGGGAACCTCAAGATCACCGCGCTGCGCGACGGGTCCGGGCAGTGGACCTCCGCGCGGATCGAGACCAAGAAGACCGACTTCAAGGCCCCCGAGGGCGGCGCGCTGCGCATCGAGGGGCGCCTCCAGGTCCCGCAGGTGACCGGGGAGGCCGCGCTCGGCTACTGGCCCGCGTTCTGGGCCCTCGGCTCGCCGTACGCCGGGAACTACTGGAACTGGCCGGGCGTCGGCGAGTTCGACATCATGGAGAACGTCAACGGCGAGGACACCGTCCACGCCGTGCTGCACTGCGGCGTCGCCCCCGGCGGCCCGTGCGACGAGTTCAACGGCCTCGGCGCGACCACCCAGTGCGGCGGCTCCTGCCACGACGGCTTCCACACCTACGCGTTCGAGTGGGACGAGTCGGGTTCGGCCGGCCAGTTGCGCTGGTACGCCGACGACCAGCTGTTCCACACCATCGACGAGACGGACCTCCCCGCCGACACGTGGGCCGAGATGACCGAGCACGCCGGCTACTTCGTCCTGCTGAACCTGGCGATGGGCGGGGCCTTCCCCGACGGCGTCTCCGGGCAGGTGACGCCGACCGCGGCCACCGAGCCGGGCCACTCGATGCTCGTGGACTACGTCCGCGTCTACACCTCGGGCGGTTCGGGAGAGCCGACCGACGAGCCCACGACCGACGAGCCGACCACCCCGGGCGTCGGCGTGCGCGACGCGTACACCGCGATCGAGACGACCTCCTTCGACGCGTCCTCGGGCGTGGCGACGAGCGGCGGCGCGATCGGCCCGCTCGGCGACGGCGACTGGGTCCGCTACGACGGCGTCGACTTCGGATCGAGCAGTCCGCTCGACTTCGTCGCCACGGTCGCCTCCGGCGCCGGCGGCGGCGTGAGCGGCCTGGTCGAGGTCCGGATCGACTCGGCCACGGCGAGCCCGATCGGCTCGTTCGCCGTCGCGAACACCGGCGGGTGGACCTCCTGGCAGGACGTCCCCGGCAACGTCGACGCCGTGACCGGGGTCCACGACGTGTTCCTCACGTTCACCTCCGGCCAGCCGGAGGCCTTCGTGTCGGTCGATCAGTTCCTGTTCCGGCACTGATCGACCGGCCGGTGGGGCCGCCGCGCCCGCAAGCGCGGCGGCCCTGCCGGAGGAAAGAGCGCCGGGCGGCTTCCCCTTCCGTCCAGAGAGCGCTCTCTCCTTCCCAGTCACGTAAGCCGGGTCCGACCGCTTCCGGCGGCGGCCGGCCCGGCACTCCCCCGCGGCCCCGCGTCCCGTGCGGCGCAGCGGATCCCTCATCCACCGATTAGGAGACAGATTGATGAGCAACAGACCGACCCGCGCCGCCCTCGCGGCCGTCGCCGCCGCGGCGATGGTCGCCGCCGGGACCGCCGCGTGCTCCGGCGAGGACGACGGCACGATCACCCTGAGCGTGGGCCTGTTCGGCGACTTCGGCTTCGGCCCGCTCTACGAGGAGTACACCGCGCTCCACCCGGAGATCAAGTTCGAGGAGCGCATCGCCGAGTTCGCCGACCACCACACCGGGCTCACCACCCACCTGGCGACCGGCTCGGGCGCCTCCGACATCGAGGCGGTCGAGGTCGGCTACATCTCGCAGTACACCGCCCAGCCCGACCGCTTCCACAACCTCCTCGACCTCGGCGCCGACGAGCTCGAGGGCCAGTGGCTGGACTGGAAGTGGCAGCAGGCACTCTCGTCCGACGGCGGGGCCCTCATCGGCCTCGGCACCGACGTGGGCGGCATGGCCATGTGCTACCGCACCGACCTGTTCGAGGCCGCCGGGCTCCCGGTCGACCGCGACGAGGTCTCGGCCCTGTGGGAGGAGTCCTGGGAGGACTACGTGGCCGTGGGCCACCAGTACTCGGCGGCCACCGACGGCGGCTTCTTCTTCGAGTCCTCGGGGAACATGTTCCGCGCCATGGTCGAGCAGGCCCCCGAAGGCGTGTACGACCGCGAGAATAATCTCATCGTCGAGTCCAACCCGGCGATCGGCGAGGCCTGGGAGCTGACCGTGGAGGCCATCGAGGCGGGCATGTCCAACCGCCTCCAGGCCTGGACCCCCGAATGGAACGCCGGGTTCAACGAGGGCACCTTCGCGACCATCATCTGCCCGGCCTGGATGACCTCCTACATCGAGACGAACGCGCCCGACGCCTCCGGCCTGTGGGACATCGCCACGGTCCCCGGCGGGGCCGGCAACATGGGCGGCTCGCACCTGGTCCTGCCCGCCCAGGGCGAGCACCCCGAGGAGGCCTACGCCTTCATCGAGTGGCTCACCGCCCCCGAGCAGCAGCAGAAGGTGTTCGAGTCGACCGGGAACTTCCCGTCCACGCCCGCGCTGTACGAGGACGAGGCGCTGACCGGGCTGAGCAAGGCCTACTTCAACGACGCGCCGGTCGGCCAGATCTTCACCGAGGCCGCCCAGAACGTGCAGCCGCAGTACCAGGGCCCGCTCCAGGGCGACGTGCTGGCGACCATCGGCCAGGGCCTCGGCCGGATCGAGGAGGGCGCCCAGTCCCCTGAGGAGGCCTGGGCCCAGGTTCTGAACGACCTCGAATCGTTCTAGCCCCGGTCGCTCGGCGCCTCTGAGCGCCGAGCGGCCGGACCCGCGGGGCCGGCCCGGACCAGCTGCTCGAAACCGGCAGGCCCCGCGGGTCCGCACGCCCCACCCGTCCACCGAACCGTGAAAGCGAACCGATGACCGTCGCCGACAAGGGAACCGCCGGGAGCACCGCCCCGCCCGCCCCCACCGGTCGGGAACGCCGCCAGCACCGGCGCTACCGCCTCGACCTCCACGCCTCCCCGTACCTGTACATCGCCCCGTTCTTCGTGCTGTTCGCCGTGTTCGGGCTCTTCCCGCTCGGCTTCACCGCGTGGGTCTCCACCCACGAGTGGAGCCTGCTCTCCGACGAGCACGTCTTCGTCGGCGTCGGCAACTACGAGACCCTCCTGACCGACCCGTACTTCTGGAACGCGCTCGGCAACACCCTCTCGATCCTGCTGCTCGCCACCGTCCCGCAACTGCTCGCCGCGCTCCTGCTCGCCCACGTGCTCACCCAGCGCCTGCGCGGCCAAACGTTCTGGCGCATGGGGATGCTCCTGCCGAACGTCGCCTCCGTGGTCGCCGTCGCGGTCATCTTCAGCCAGTTGTTCGGCCGCGACTTCGGCCTCATCAACTGGGTCCTCGACTCCCTCGGGGCCGGGCGGATCGACTGGCAGGCCGGCACCGCCTCCTCGCACGTCGCCATCGCGGTCATGGTGGCGTGGAAGTGGACCGGCTACAACGCCCTCATCTACCTCGCCGCGATGCAGGCGGTCCCCCGCGAGGTCTACGAGGCCGCCCACCTCGACGGCGCCTCGCGGCTCCAGCAGCTCTTCCTCATCACCGTGCCGATGATCCGCCCGACCATCGTCTTCACCGTGATCGTCTCGACCATCTACGGGCTCCAGATCTTCGCCGAACCGCAGCTGTTCGGCGGCGGCGGGCCCAACGGGGTCACCGGCGGCGCCTCCCGCCAGTTCCAGACCCTCACCCTCTACCTGTACGAGCACGGGTTCAACCGCGGCTTCCAGTTCGGCTACGCCTCGGCCGTGGCCTGGACGATGTTCGCCGTGATCGTCCTCATCGCCCTGCTCAACTACCTGTTCCTCCGCCGCATCAGGAGCGCTTCATGAGCCCCCGAACCACGCAAGCGACCGCCGAGCCCGCGGCCCCGGGCCGCGCCGAGGCGGCAGACGCCCCGACCGCGCCGACCCCGCGCCAGGGCCGCCGGTCCCGGGCCCGCCTGCGGCTCCTGCGCGAGCAGCCCGGCCGGCTCGCCTACCTCACCCTCGTCGCGGTGCTGTTCTTCTCGGGGTTCCCGCTGTACTACAGCTTCGTGGTCGCCTCCCGCGACAACTCGGCGCTCGCGTCGATCCCGCCGCCGGTGCTGCCGGGCGCGAACCTCGTCGAGAACGTCCAGCGGGTCTTCGCGACCGTGCCGTTCGGCACCGCGCTGGTCAACTCGGTCATCGTGAGCGCCACCGTCACCGTCTCGGTGGTGTTCTTCTCCACGCTCGCCGGGTTCGCGTTCGCGAAGCTGAAGTTCAAGGGCACCAAGGTGCTCCTGGTCGCGGTGGTGGCGACGATGATGGTGCCGATGCAACTCGGCGTGATCCCGCTGTACATGCTCATGATCGAGCTGGAGTGGACGGACACGCTGTGGGCGGTCATCGCCCCGGGCCTGGTCAACGCGTTCGGGGTCTTCTTCATGACCCAGTACCTGCGCGGCGCGCTGCCCGGCTCCCTCATCGAGTCGGCCCGGGTGGACGGGGCCTCGACGTTCCGGATCTTCTGGCAGATCGTCATGCCCGCCGCGCGGCCCGCCGCCGTGGTGCTCGGGGTCCTGACGTTCCTGACCGCCTGGAACGACTACTTCTGGCCGCTCATCGTGCTCTCCAGCCCGAAGCAGTACACCGTCCAGGTCGCGCTGTCGACCCTCAGCGGCGGGTACGTCACCGACCAGTCGTTGGTGCTCACCGGGACGATGCTGGCTACGCTTCCTCTGCTGGCGGTGTTCGCGCTCTTGGGCAGGTACATGATCAGCGGGATCATGCAAGGCGCGGTCAAAGGCTGAGACGGAGGCGGACGGAATGCGGCAAACGGAAGCGGGGCCGGGCGGACCGGTGCGGGGGCCCCGCCAGGGCCGGCCGACCCTGGAAGAGGTCGCCGAGCGGGCGGGCGTGTCGCGCGCGACGGTCTCCCGGGTCGTCAACGGGCAGACCACGGTCGCCGAGGACCTGCGGGAGGCGGTCGAGGCGGCCGCGGCCGAACTCGGCTACGTGCCGCACGCCGCGGCGCGGTCGCTGGTGACCCACCGGACCGACTCGGTCGCGCTCATCCTCCCCGAGTCGCCCAACCGGGTCTTCTCCGACGACCAGTTCTTCCCCAGCGTCATCCGCGGCGTCGCCGGCGAGCTCGACGCGGCCGGGAAGCTCCTGGTGCTGCTGACGACCGGATCGGCCGAGGCGCGCTCGCGCGCCGAGCGGTACGCGGTCGGCGGGCACGTCGACGGGGTCATGTTCGCCTCGCTCCACGACGCGGACCTGCTGCCGGAGCTGATGCTGCGGCGCGGGGTCCCGGTGGTGTGCAACGGGCTCCCGCAGGTGGAGGCCCCGTGCATCGACGTCGACCACGAGGGCGGGGTGCGCGCCGCGGTCGAGCACCTGCTGGCCAAGGGCCGCAGGCGCATCGCCACGGTCGCCGGACCGCAGGACATGGTCGCGGGGCGGGCGAGACTGGGCGGCTACAGGGACGCGCTCGCGGCGGCCGACCGGCGCGCGATCGTGGCGGTCGGCGACTTCACGGCCGAGTCGGGCCACGCGGGGATGCGGCAGCTGCTCGCCGACGAGCCCGACCTCGACGCGGTGTTCGTCGCCTCCGACCTCATGGCGCACGGCGCGCTCCAGGCGCTGCGCGAGGCCGGGCGGCGCGTGCCCGAGGACGTGGCGGTGGTCGGCTTCGACGACATCGCCCTCGCCTCGTTCTGCGACCCGCCGTTGACGACGGTGCGCCAGCCGATCGTGGAGATCGGCCGGCATCTGGCCCGGATCATGCTGCGGCTGCTGGAGGGCGAGGCGGTCGAGCCGCTCACGATCCTGCCCACGGAGCTGGTGATCCGCGAGTCCGCCTGACCTTCTGCGGACTCGCGGGAGCGGGCCCGGTCGCCCGAGCCCGCTCGTTAATGGCCCTGAGGCCTGAGAATTCGGATGAGACCGCTGTCCGGGTGCGCCTCTGCGCGCGTCCGGCAGCGGTCTTGCTAGGTGAAGATGCTCACCCCACCGGGGCCGACCAGGAGGCCGACGATGATGACGACGATACCGAGCAGGAGCTGTCCTCGGAAGATCATCCAGATGCCGTAGACGACCAGGATGACCGCGAGGATCCAAAGAATCAATGCCATGCAACGGGTGTACCCGAGTGCCGCATAAATATGTCCACATTCCAAAAACTCCTCGGCCGCCACGCGTGAGAAACCGATTCGGGCCGCTCCCCGGCCCGGCCGCGGCGCAGGAGCGGCCGAATTGTCACAGGCGCGTGATCCACTTGTCGTGTGGAGGTAGCGCTGGTGCTCGGCAGGGGCCGCGAGGGGTGGACGATGCCCCTGCCCGGCGGCGCCGTCGCGCACCACGAGGACCTCGCCGCGGCGGTCAAGGCGATCGAAACGGGCGCTCACGGCAGCGCCGATGCGGCCTCCGAAGCCGTTCCCACTGATCTGTCCGGTTCCTCCCGTTCCGAGTGCGGCGGCCCGAACGACCGGCCGCGGTGGGTCCTGGCCGACGCCGCGCGGGACTATCCGCCGCTCATGGACGCCGGGGTGCGCCTCGACCGCTGCCGCGACCTGCGCCTGGCCGAGCGGATCCTCTCGCGCGTCGAAGGACACGAGGCGCCCGCACACGTCGTCGAGACCGACCCCGACGCCGGGACGCTCTTCGAACGCGAGCCCGAACCGGTCGACGGGCCCGGCCTCCTCACCTGGCTCCAGGCCACATGGCTCGACCAGCGCCGACGCACGGGCGCCGCCGACCTGCCGGGCCTGGGGACGCTGCTCGCCGCCGAGTCGGCCGGCGGTCTCGTGGCCGCCGAGATGAGCCGCGCCGGCGTCCCGTTCGACCTCGGCGTGCACGACCGGCTCCTGCGCGACCTGCTCGGACCGCGCCCGGCGAAGGGGATGCGCCCCAGGAAGCTCCAGGCGCTCGCCGACAAGGTCGTCGCGGCGTTCGGCCACCACCTCAACCCCGACTCGACCAAGCAGATCCTGGCGGCCTTCCACGCCGCCGGCATGGACGTGAAGACCACCCACGCCTGGGAGCTCGCCTCGATCGACCACCCGGCCGTCGAAGCGCTCAAGACCTACCGCGAGCACGCCCGCGTCTGGTCGGCGTTCGGCTGGAACTGGGCCGACGCCTGGGTCGTCCCCACCGCGAACGGCACCGGCCGAAGCGCTGAGGCGTTCTCCGCGGTCGGCTCCGGCACCGGGCGGTTCCGGCCCGTCTACACCGTCGGCGGGGCCGACACCGGCCGCTGGGGCACCGACGGCGGCGGGGCCCTGCAAATGCCACACGCCGTCCGCGAGGCGATCCGGGCCGAGCCGGGCTGGAAGCTCGTCGCCGCCGACGCCGCCCAACTCGAACCGCGGCTCCTGGCCGCCATCAGCGGCGACCAGGCCATGATCGCGGCCACCGCCGCCGACGACCTGTACACCGAGCTGGCCCCGCGCCTGGGCGGCGAGCGCTCGAAGGCCAAGATCGCGCTCATCTCCGCGATGTACGGCGGCACCTCCGGCGACGCGGCCCAACTCGTGCAGCTCATGCGCGACCGCTTCCCCGCGGCCTTCGAGCGGGTCGAGTCGGCCGCGCGCACCGGCGAGCGCGGCGGCCTCGTCCGCACCTGGCTCGGCCGGACCGCCCCGGCGCCCGGCGAAGGCTGGTGGCGCTCGCTCAACTCCGAGGACGGCACCAAGGTGTCCACCGCGCGCGGCCGCTTCACCAGGAACTTCATCGTCCAGGGCACCGCCGCCGAATGGGCGCTGGTGGTCCTGGCGCTGCTGCGGCGCGAGCTCCACGAAGGCGGGCTCGGCGAGCTGGTGTTCTTCCTGCACGACGAGGTGATGGTCCACTGCCCGGCCGACCGGGCCGAGGAGGTCGGCGCGGCGATCGTCCGCGCGGCGGACGGCGCGACGAGGACGCTCTTCGGGGACGTGCCCGTGCGCATCCCGCTGCGCCCCAAGACCGTCGACAGCTACGCCGAGGCGAAGTAGCACCGCGGCGTCCCCGGCGGCGCCGATGCCGATCGCAGGTAGTAGTACTCAGGTACCACAGGCGCCCCCGAAGTTCGCCCTGGAAACCGATGAACGGCCTTCGGACGCGCCGTAGCTTGGTGGACATGATCGAGATCGAACACCTGACGAAGCGCTACGGCAAGAAGACCGCCGTGGACGACCTGACGTTCACCGTCAAGCCCGGTGTCGTCACCGGCTTCCTCGGCCCCAACGGCGCCGGGAAGTCCACCACCATGCGCGCCATCGTCGGCCTCGACGCGCCGACCCAGGGCCTCGCCCGCGTCAACGGCAAGCACTACTCCGAGTTCCGCTCCCCGCTGACCGAGGTGGGGGCGCTCCTGGAGGCCAAGTCGGTGCACGCCGGGCGCAGCGCCTACAAGCACCTGCTCGCCCTGGCCCGCACCCACGGCATCCCCAAGACCCGCGTCCAGGAGGTCATCGACCTCGTGGGCCTGCACGAGGTCGCGGGCAAGCGCGTCGGCGGCTTCAGCCTCGGCATGGGCCAGCGCCTGGGCATCGCGGTGGCGCTGCTGGGCGACCCGGCGGTGCTCATTCTGGACGAGCCGGTCAACGGCCTCGACCCCGACGGCGTCAAGTGGATCCGCCTGCTGCTCAAGGGCTTGGCGGCGGAGGGCCGGACGGTCTTCCTGTCCTCGCACCTGATGAGCGAGCTGGCGCAGACCGCCGAGCACCTCGTGGTGATCGGGCAGGGGCGGCTGCTGGCCGACACGACGGTGGAGGACTTCATCGCCGGCGACGGCAAGTCGCGCGTGCGGGTGGTCTCGCCCGACGCGGCGCGGCTGGCCGAGCACCTGGCCGGTCCGGGGATCTCCATCGCGAGCCCGGAGAAGGGCGTCCTGGAGGTCTCGGGGACCGAGGCCGCCGTGGTGGGCCAGGCGGCCGCCGCGCACGGGCTGGTCCTGCACGAGCTGCGGACCGAGAACGGGTCCCTTGAGGACGCCTTCATGCAGTTGACCGCCGACGCGGTCGAGTACCGCCAGACCACGGAAGGGGCGAACCGATGACCGCCGCTGTGATGACCGACCGCCCGGCGGCCTACGCGCCCGCGGGGAACTACAAGTTGAGCGCGGCCGGTCTGCTGCGCTCTGAGTGGACCAAGCTCTGGTCGCTGCGCTCGACGTGGATCGTGCTGCTGTGCGCGGTGGTGTTCGCCGCCGGGCTCGGGGCGCTGATCTCGGGGACCGTGCCCTCCGACATGGAGGAGCTGAGCGGCGCCGGCATGGCGATCGACTTCTCGATGAGCGGGGTGGCGCTCAGTTCGATCTTCATCGCGGTGCTGGGCATCCTGGTGATCACCGGCGAGTACTCGACCGGTTCGATCCGGTCGACGATCTCGGCGGCCCCGAAGCGCCTTGGGGTGCTGTGGGCGAAGGCCGCGGTGTTCGGCGCGGTGGTGGCGGCCCTGTTCGCCGTCATGGTGTTCGCGACGTTCTTCCTGTCGCAGGCGCTGCTCGAGGGCACCGGGATGGGCGGGGTGTCGCTGAGCGACGACGGGGTCCTGCGGGCCCTGCTCGGGTACGTCGCGATGATCGTGTACCTGGCGCTGCTGGCGATCGCCCTGGGGGCGATCCTGCGCAACTCGGCCGGTTCGATCGGGTTCTACATCGGCGTGATCATGATCCTGCCGCAGCTGGCGACCCTGCTGCCGTGGGAGTGGGTGAGCGATGTGACGCCGTACGCGCCGGGCGACGTGCCGATGACGACGACGCTGGTGGACACCGCGAACGGGACGCTGGGCCTGGGCGAGTCGTGGCTGTGGATGGGCATCTGGCTGGTGGTCTTCTACGGGCTGGCGGCGGTGCTGCTCAAGCGCCGGGACGTGTAGCGTGCCTGCATGGCCGAGGCCGTGACCTTCTCCCGCAAACGCGGGCTGTGGCAGCGGATGTGGGAGTTCGACTCCCGGCATCCGCTGCTTTGGGATCTGTTCCCGATCGTCCTGTACGCGGTGCCCGCGGCGACGGCGACGGTCGCGAGCGCCGCGGGCGCCTTCCAGCAGCGGTATCCGGCGATGCAGGCGCTCGTGGTGGTGCTGCTGCTGGTGCCGACGGTCTGGCGGCGCCGGTACCCGTTCGCGGTGACGTTGAGCCAGTTGGTGCCGGTGGCGATCACGACGCCGCTGGGGCTGACGGGCGCGGGTGCGGAGTTCGCCGATTCGGCGGGGGCGATCGCGTTCACGGTGGTGCTGTACAACCTGGTGCTGCGCCGTCCGCTGCGGTTCATCTGGTGGGCGGCGCTGATCTCGGCGGCGACGGCCGGCTTCGACTGGTGGCTGCGCTACGAGCACTCGGTGATGGGCTTCGTGGCGCTGTTCGCGCCGACGGCGTTCTACTTCGGGTTCGTGGTGGCGGTGGCGCTGCTGGTGCGCACGCGGCGGGACTTCCAGCGTTCGGAGCGGGAGCAGGCGGCGCGGGAGGCGGTCGCGGAGGAGCGGACGCGGATCGCGCGGGAGATGCACGACATCATCGGGCACAACCTGGCGGTGATCAACGCGCTGGCGGACGGGGGCGCGTATGCGGCCGCGGCGGCGCCGGAGCGCGCCAAGGAGGCGCTTGAGGTGATCGGGAAGACGAGCCGGGAGGCGCTGGGCGAGTTGCGGCGGGTGCTGTCGGTGCTCAAGGCCGAGGACGGCGACGAGGTGGCGATGGCGCCGCAGCCGGGTCTGGCCGATCTGGAGGCTCTGGTGGAGCGGGTGCGGGAAGCGGGGCTGCCGGTGACGGTGCGGACCTCGGGCGAGCGCGGGGAGCTGTCGGAGAACCTGCAACTGGCGGTGTACCGGACGGTGCAGGAGTCGTTGACGAACGTGCTCAAGCACGCGACGGGTCCGCGGTGGGCCGAGGTGCGGTTGGACTACGGGGACGAGGGTCTGGACGTGGTGGTGTCGAACACCGGGGACCGGGTGGAGGCGGCGGGGACGCAGCGGGGTCTGGCGGGGCTGGGCGAGCGGGCGGCGGCGTTCGGCGGCACAATGGTGGCCGGGCCAGAGGCGGGCGGCGGTTGGCGGGTCGTGCTCCGGCTTCCTCGGGAAGGGAAGGGGCGCCGGTGACCACTCTGCTCATCGTCGATGATCATCCGTTGCAGCGCATGGGGTTTCGGATGCTGGTGGAGAGCCAGCCGGATCTGGTGGTGCTCGGTGAGGCCGACAACGGGGCGGACGCGGTGCGCCGTGCCACCGAGTTGGGTCCCGACGTGGTGCTCATGGACGTGCGGATGCCGGGGGTGGACGGGATCGAGGCGACGCGCCGGATCATCGCGGCGGGCGGGCGCAGCCGGGTGCTGGTGCTGACCACGTTCGATCTGGACGAGTACGCGTACGCGGCGCTGCGTGCGGGGGCGAGCGGGTTCCTGGTGAAGGACGCCCAGCCCGAGGAGCTGCTGGCGGGGATCAGGGTGGTGGCGAACGGGGACGCGGTGGTGGCGCCGAAGCTGACGCGCCGGCTGCTGGACCGGTTCGCCGACCAGTTCCCGGTCGAGGGGGAGCCGGACGGGGCCGCGGCGGCCGAGCAGTTGGAGGTGCTGACCGAGCGCGAGCGGGAGGTGCTGACGGCGATCGGGCGGGGTTGGAACAATGCCGAGATCGCCGAGCGATTCCATCTGGCCGAGTCGACGGTGAAGACGCACGTGGGGCGCATCCTCGCGAAGATCGGCGCCCGGGACCGGGTGCAGGCGGTGATCTTCGCCTACAACACCGGCCTCGTCTCCCCCGACGCGTCGTTACGCGGTGGGGACCCAGTACCGGAGTTTGTCCCCGCGCTGGTCTTCGAAGCGCCCGCCGTTGCGTTCGATGGCCTTGCGGGAGCCGGTGTTGTCGGTGTCGCAGGTGATGAGGGCCTGGTCGATGCCGAGGGCGGCGGCGCGGGGCAGGGCGGCGGCGAGCATGGCGGTGGCGTGGCCCCGCCTGCGGGCGCTGGGGCGGACGTCGTAGCCGATGTGGCCGCCGAACTCGCGCAGGTGCTCGTTCAGTTCGTGGCGGATGCTGATGCGCCCCAGGTAGGTGTCGCCTTCGACCCACCAGAGCATCGTCATGGTCACGAAGTCCTCGGGGGCCTCGGTCCGCCAGCGCCGTTCGCGCGCGAGGTGGGCGGGGATCCAGTCGCGGGGGTCGCCGGGGTTGTCGCGGATCATCGCGCCGAGCAGGGAGCGGTCTTCGGGTCCGCCGCGGCCTTCGGCGATGAACTCCTCGATGGCGGCGGCGAAGGACTCGGTGAGGCGTTCGGTGGGGTCGATGAGTTCGGGCACGGCTCCGACGGTAGGCGAGGGCCCGGGGCGGTGCAACTGGAATCGGGCCGCGTTCTCTCCGAAGCCTGGGAATCGTAGCGCGGTGGACATCTCCCGTTGCTACCGTTGCGGATCGGTTCGAGGAGGTTACGCATGGACGGTTCGGTGCTGAAGGCCGGGGTGCTGTTGTTCGACATGGACGGGACGCTGGTGGATTCGACGGCGTCGGTGGAGCGCGCGTGGGGGCGGTTCGCCGACCGGCACGGGCTGGAGGCGGCGGCGATCCTGGCGGTGGCGCACGGTCGCCCGACGATCGAGGTGGTGGCCGAGTTCGCGCCGAAGGGGGTGGACGTGGTGGCGGAGACCGATCGGATCGAGGCCGAGGAGATCGACCGGACGGACGGGATCAGCGAGGTCCCGGGGTCGGCGGCGCTCTTGGGCGGGCTGGACCCGAGCCGGTGGGCGGTGGTGACCTCGGCGACGCGGGCGCTGACGCTGCGCCGGCTGGAGGCGGTGGGGATTCCGCTGCCGAAGCTCCTGGTGGCGGCCGATGACGTGACGAAGGGCAAGCCGCATCCGCAGCCGTATCTGAAGGCGGCGCGGGCGCTGGGGTTCGACGCGTCGGAGGCGGTGGTGTTCGAGGACGCTCCGGCGGGTCTGGAGTCGGCGAAGGCGGCGGGGGCGACGCCGGTGGTGGTGGGCGCGTACAAGGGCGCGGTGACCGAGGGGCTGCCGCGGATTCCGGACATGCAGTCAGTCCAGGTGGGGGCCGACGGCTCCGGTCTGACGGTGACGCTCGCCTGAGCCGGCGGATTGTCGGCTTTCGGACTGTGCCGTGTCCGGTCGATCGGATCCTCGTTCTCAGGGTGAAAGCCCCGATTTCCGAGGAGGAGCCCATGCCGCCGGCCTTCTATGACGTTCTCGCGCCGCTCATCGCGGACGAGCCGCACGCCGCAGCGTGGATGCTGGGGCTGACCCGCGAGAGGCGCTGTACTACGGCGAGGACGCTGCTGCGTCCGGGTTGGCCGCGGTGGCCCGATCCGCATGACGCGGACGCGCAGGTCCGCCTGGAGTTCGCGGACGGTTCGGCGCGGATCGTCGTGTGCAAGGTCCTGGCGGACTGGGACGAGCAGATCCGCTACAGCCTGCCGGCGATCACGGGCTTCGCGTTCGAGGAGCACCGGCTCCCGGTCTCCGCGCTGCTGGTGTGCGCCACGGACGCGCTCGCGAGGCGCTACCGACAGGGCGTGGACGTGGGCCCGGACAGTTTCACGGCGGTCACGGCGGTCGGGCCCGCCGAGGTGCCCGGCCTGGTAGCCGAGGCGAGTCCGTGGTGCGACTGGATGGCGGTGGTGTCGGCGGCGCTCGGCGAGGAGTCGACGGCAGCACAGGCAGAAGACCTGGCGGCCGCACTCGACCGCTGGCTGGACGGCCTCGACCCTGCGCAGGCCGTGTCGTACGCGGAGGGCCTGCTGCAACTGCTCGCCGAGGAACAGGCGCAGTTGCTGCGAGCGGCGATAGGTTCAGGAACCCGCACCTACCACGCCGCCATGCGAACAACCCTGAACCGATAACCGCCCCGCCCGACGCCCGCGACGGCAGAGCGCCACTCAGACCGGTTGGGCCGCTTCCACAGTCCCGAAGTCGCTACCGTCACATTTCTCGCACGGCCGTTTCCGTTCGTAGGACTCCTCGTTCTATCGGGTGAATCCCCCAATTGGAAAGAGGAATCAATGCCAGGAGAGTTCCACGAGATTCTCGTGAAGCTGATCCAGGACGAGCCGGAGTCTGTGGCGTGGATGCTCGGCCTCGCGGGCGGGCGCAGCGACGCGCGGTGCGTCACCGCCGAATCGCGGAGCGGCGCAGTCGGCTCGCCCGGCCTGACCGAGCGCCGCGCCGACGGCGTGGTCCGTCTTCGCTTCGATGACGACACCGAGCAGATCGTCATCTGCGAAGTGCAGAACGCCTGGAGCGAGGACAAGTACTTTCGGCTGCCCGGCTACATGGCGCGGGCCTTCGAGGACTACCGCGTTCCGGTCGTGCTGCTGATGCTGTGCCCGTCCGATTCGCTTGCGAAGCGGTTCGGTCGCGGCGTCGAGGTCGGGCCCGGCAGCACCATGGCCGTGGCCGTGGTCGGCCCCGCCGACATGCCCGACCTGACGCCCGGTGCCAACGTGCCGACCGCGGCCGCGGCGGTCGCCGCCGCGGTCATGAGCCGAGAGCCGAAGGGCGTCCCCAACGACCTGTTCGTCTCGACTCTCGATGCGTGGCTCGGTACCCTGGAACCAGGTCGAGCCGCCGATTACGCGATGTACCTGCTCACCACCTTGGCGAAGGAGCCTGCGATCTTGCTGGAGGCACTCATGAAGACCGACGCCCGTCTCTACCACTCGGAGTACACCGAACAACTGCTCGCGAAGGGCCGCGAGCTGGGGATCGACGAGGGCGCACTCCGCCATTCGCGGGCAATACTCCTTCGGGTGCTCGAAGCCGAGGGTCCGGTGAGCGACGAGCGGCGTGAACAGATCGAGTCCTGCTCTGACTTGACGCGACTCGATGCCTGGATCACCGAGCACATCCGGACAGCCAAGGGCTGAGTCGACTTGGACATCGCCGGGCCGCTTCGCGGCCTGGCTCGTGCGTTTCGGTCAGACCGGTTGGGCTGCTTCCATGCTCGCCAGGCGGGCGGCTCTCAGGCGGCCTGCCAGGTCTCTGGTGGGGCCGCCTCGCAGGAGCAGGACCAGCCACGGGTCGTCGTCCATCTTCGCGGCGCTCACCAGCGCGAGGGCCATGATGTGGGCGCACACCTCCCGGTTGTCCGCGCACGGGCAGTCGGTGGTGATCCGGTTGTGCTCCTCGGCCACGAACTTCTTCGGCAGCAGCCGCATCCCGGTGTCCGCCAGCACGTCGTCGATGCGCTTGGGCAGCCGCCCGGCCAGGAGCCCGGCCACGCACGAGGGCGAGAGCGACAGCGCCGTCATCCCCGCGGCCCACGCCGAGGCGTTGTAGACCGGGATGCGGATCTCGGCGGGGAAGACGCCGTTGGCGTCGGTGACGCGCCCGGTCACCGAGCCCGGCGCGATCTCCAGCCCGGCGACCGCGGCGTGCCCGGCGAGCGTGCGTCCCTTGACGATCCGCTGGTCGGGGTAGTTCAGGCCGATGGTCTCCAGGGCCCGCCACCACTTGCGGCCCCACCAGGTCCGGCCGTACGGGTCGCTCACAGGGGGCCTCCGTCGTCGAGTTCGATGAGCTTGCGCAGTTGGGAGTCGTCCAGTTCGCCCAACCAGTCCTCGCCGGAGCCGACCACCGCGTCGGCGATGGCCCGCTTGCGGGCGAGCAGCTCGTCCACCCGCTCCTCGAGGCTGCCGGCCGTGACCAGCTTGTGGACGTGCACCGTCCGGGTCTGGCCGATGCGGTGCGCCCGGTCGGTGGCCTGGTCTTCGACGGCCGGGTTCCACCAGCGGTCGTAGTGCACGACGTGCGAGGCGCCGGTCAGGTTCAGGCCCGTGCCTCCCGCGCGCAGCGACACCAGGAGGATCGCCGGGCCCTCGACGGTCTGGAACTCGTCCACGAGCCGGTCGCGGGCCGGCTGGTCGAGCCCGCCGTGGAGGAACGGCGCGGCGACGCCGAGCTCGGCTTCCAGGTGGCGCGACAGCAGCTCCCCCATCTGCCGGTACTGGGTGAAGATGAGGGTCTTGTCGCCCTCGTCGACGACCTCGGCGAGCATCTCGGTGACCCGGTCGAGCTTCCCCGACCGCTCGGCGAGGCCCCGGTCCGCCGAGGCGCTGTCGCCGGCGCCGACGTACTGCGCGGGGTGGTTGCAGATCTGCTTGAGGCGCGTCAAGAGCTTCAGCACGCGGCCGCGGCGGGTGATGCCGTCGCCCAGGCCCTCGTCGAAGGCCTCGCGGATCGCCTCCTTGTACAGCCCGGACTGCTCGTCGGTCATGGTGCAGGCCACGACCGCCTCGATCTTCGGCGGCAGGTCGGCGGCGACGTCCTCTTTCATGCGGCGCAGCACGACCGGGTCGATCCGCGCCCGCAGGGTCGCCGCCGAGACCGGGTCGCGGCCGATCTCGATCGGGTCGGCGAAGCGGCGCTTGAAGTCGGCCTGGCCGCCCAGCAGCCCCGGGTTGACGAACTCGGAGATCGACCACAGCTCGGCCAGGTGGTTCTCCACCGGCGTGCCGGTCAGGGCCACGCGGACGCGGCCGGTGAGGTCGCGGACGGCACCGGCGGTGCGCGACCGGTGGTTCTTGATCGCCTGCGCCTCGTCGATCACGATCGTGTCGAAGGTGATCGACCGCAGCAGCCGCAGGTCCCGCAGCGCGATGGAGTACGAGGTCACGACCACGTCGGCCTCGGTCAGCGGTCCCGGGGTGCGGCTGCGGGAGGGCCCGTGGTGCAGGTGCACCGACAACTGCGGGGCGAACCGGGCGATCTCGCGCTGCCAGTTGCCGACCAGCGAGGTCGGGCAGACCACCAGGTGCGGCGCGTTCCCGGCGCGGCGCACCAGCAGCCCGATCGACTGGAGGGTCTTGCCCAGGCCCATGTCGTCGGCGAGGATCACGCCCGCGCCGCTCTCGGCGGCCGCTTCGAGCCAGGCGATGCCGTGCGCCTGGTAGCGGCGCAGCTCGGCGTTGACGCGGATCTCGCCGGGGTCGGAGTGCTGGGCGGTGATGAGCCGCAGGTTGAGCCCCGAGTCGGACCGCAGCAGTTCGGTATAGGACTCCACAAAAGCGCTGACCAGCGCTTTCGAGGTCCACACGTGGCCTTCGGAGTGCGGCACCGAGTGGCCCTCGGCGGGCAGTTCGGCCGCGATGCGGTCGAGGTCGTCGAATTTGTCGTCGTCCACCGCGTTCGCGATCCGCGCCCAGATCGCCACCGACTCGGTGATGTCCGGGCGCGAGGCGATGCGCGTCAGCGCCGGCAGGACCGGGCGCACCGGCATGGTCACGCCGTCGACGTAGCGGAGCTCACCGTCGAGGTAGAGCTCGGCGTCCACCGGGTCCCCGGGCGGCAGGCCGAGTTCGGCCACCGCGGCCCCGGGGTGCGCGCCGCCGTAGAACAGCAGCCGACCGTCCGCCGGTGAGGCGTGGTCGGGCAGGAAGGTGGCGTGCAGTTCGCTGGGTGGCAACGAGGCTCCTACTGATCTGAGGCAGACGTGCCATTTTGCCACAAGCGCGGCCCCGAACCCAAACGCGAGGATCGCCGCGAACGCTTGCGGGACCGCGAATCGGACCGAGGATCTGTGCGGTTTCGCGTCGTTCGTCATAGAAACGGGGCGGGCTCGACAGGTGCCGCCTCCGCACCGCGCAGGCGCGGCCGAAGCGGCCTCGGGCGGGCCCGCCCCGTCAACCCCAGAGCAAGGTCTAGGCGGAGGAGCGCCGCCGCGGCCCGGTATCGGGGCCGGTCGGCGGCTCGCGGGCGCTGCCAAGGCGGGCCGGAAACCGGCCCGCGGCGCGGCGCGCCACTCCACATCGAGGTCGACTCGACATCCTTCAAAGGCAAGGATGTTCGAACGTGTCGAATTTACCGGTAATGTGGACCACTGTCAATCCTCGATCGGGAGGGTCGGCCACGTCGGGGCATCTTCGGGGCAAAACGCCGGTCAGGTGACGGGGCACTGCAACGAAAGGTCGAAGCCCTCCGACTGGCGGAACTCCATGAGCGCTTCGCGGCGTTCGCCCTCGTCCTGGATCGAGGTCAGGATCGACTCGGCCTCGCGCCCGTACCCGGCCGCGCGCGCCTTGAGGTCCCCGTCGGCGATCTGCGCGTCGAGCGCGTCCAGCCGGTCGAGCACCGAGTCGAGGGTGTCCACATCGGCCCCCGAGGCCAGTTCGAGCGCTTCCCAGGCGTGGTCGCAGTCGGCCCGGTACTGGTCGTTGGTGCGGCCGGTCTCCAGGTCCCCGGGGTCGGCCGGATCGACCCCGCCGAGGCACTCGGCGAGCATCCACAGAAGCACGAGGACGCCGATGGTCCAGGCGAAGATCTTGAACAGGAGCGTATTGGTCATGGTCGCCCCCTTCGGTTCGAGCCCGGTCTGCCAATGCTACGCGCAACGCCGGACACATGAATCTTGTGAATGCGCTTTCCAACCGGTAGGCTGGGGCGTCCCCACCCCCGACCGCGGTCCGCGCCGCCTACATTAGTCCAGCGCGAATCGCGGCAGAGCAATGGATCAGGAGCCACATGGACGTCCTGTGCCTGGGCGAGTCGATGATCGTCCTCGCCCCCGCGGCAGCCGGCCCCCTCCGCACCGCCGTCGACCTGCACGCCGGGGTCGCCGGAGCCGAATCCAATGTGGCCGTGGCCCTCGCGCGCCTCGGCGCCGACGCCGCCTGGTGCGGCAAGGTCGGCGACGATCCGTTCGGGCACCGCATCCGCGACGTCCTCGCCGACGCCGGCGTGGACACCTCCGGCATCGCGACCGACCCCGGCCGCCCCACCGGCGTCTACTTCAAGGACCCCGGTCCCGAAGGAACCACCGTCCACTACTACCGGCGCGGATCGGCGGCCTCCACGATGGCGCCCGGCCACCTCGCGCGCACCGAGCCGCCGCAGATCCTGCACCTGTCGGGCATCACCGCGGCCCTGTCGGACTCGTGCGCCGCGCTCATCGACGAACTCGTCGAGGGCAGGGCGCTCGCCCCGGCCCAGGTGAGCTTCGACGTGAACTACCGGCCCGCGCTGTGGCCGGTCGCCGAGGCCGGACCGGTCCTCGCGCGCCTCGCCGGCGCGGCCGACATCGCGTTCGTCGGACTCGACGAAGCGCAGACCCTGTGGGGCTCGCAGACCGCCGAGGACGTGCGGGCGCTGCTGCCGGGCGCGGGCGTGCTCGTCGTCAAGGACGGCGGCAATGGCGTCACCGCCTTCGAAGGCGACGCGGTCCACTACTCCCCCGCCGAACCCGTCGAGGTCGTCGAACCCGTCGGCGCCGGCGACGCCTTCGCGGCCGGCTTCCTCTACGGCCGCCTGCGCCGCGCCTCCGTCGAGGCGTCGATGCGCCTGGGCCACCGGCTCGCCGCCGGGGCCCTCCAGACCGTCGGGGACCTCGCGCCCCCGCCGCCGCCCGAGACCGTCCGAACCCTCCTGGAGGACCAGTGACCCTAGACCAAGGCGACTACTTCGACCGCCTCTTCGAAGGCCAGCGCGTCATGGCGATCTGGCGGGGCCTGCCCGCCGACGAGACCGTGGCCCTGTCCGAGCGCGTCTGGGACGCCGAGATCGACCTCGTGGAGGTCCCGATCGGGCAGCCGGGCCAAGAGGTGTCGCTGGCCGCGGCGGTCAAGGCCGCCGAGCCGCGCGGGCACGCCGTCGGCGCGGGCACCGTCGTCTCGGTCGCCCACGTCGAGCGGGCCGCCGCGGCGGGAGCGGCCTACACGATCGCGCCGGGCCTGAACCCGGCGGTCGTGGAGGCCTCGCACGAGGCCGGCCTGCCGCACCTGCCGGGCGTGGCGACCGCCAGCGAGGTCGCGCTCGCGCGGGACCTCGGCTGCCGGTGGGTGAAGGTCTTCCCGGCCTCCTCGCTGGGCCAGGACTGGTTCAAGGCGATGGCCGGGCCGTTCCCGGACGTGCGCTTCGTGGCGACCGGCGGGGTCGGCCCCGACGAGGTCGACGCGTACCTGCGGGCGGGCGCCTCGGTGATCGGCATGGGCTCGGCGCTGGCCGACCCTGCGAACCTGGCGAAGCTCGTCGGCTGAATTCGATATGACGCGCGGAACGGCGGTGTTCCGCGCGTCTTTCGTTGCGTTGCTGGGAAATCCCGGGGGTCAGAGTTTGCCGAGGAGCGAGACGACCGGGTAGCCGTCGAGGCGGTCGCGGCCGGAGAGGGCGGCGATCTCCAGCAGGGCGGCGCACGCGGCCACGGTGCCGCCGAGGCCCTCGACGAGGCGCACGCCGGCGGCCATGGACTCGCCGGTGGCGATGACGTCGTCCACGAGCAGGACCCGGTCGCCGGGGCGGATCGCGTCGGCGTGCAGTTCCACGCGCACGTCGGCGTACTCGCCGCGGTAGGTCTCGACGGCGGCGGCGCGCGGGAGCTTCCCGGCCTTGCGGATCGGGACCAGCGGCGTGCGGGTGCGGTCGGCCAGCGGCGCGGCCCACAGGAAGCCGCGGGCGTCGAAGGCGGCGATGGTGTCGTACGGGTGGGCCGAGCAGGCCTCTTGGAGCCGGTCGACGGACTCGCCGAACGCCTCGGGGGCGGCCAGCAGGGGCGTGATGTCCCGGAAGCCGACGCCCGGTTCGGGGAAGTCGGGCACGACGGGCACGTATTCGGTCAGATCCACAGCGGCAAGACTAGCGGGCGGGCGCGGCGAGGGGTCCGGAGTTCGCGTCGGTGCCTCGGCCGAGCCGAGGCACCGACGCTCGCGGTCAGCCCTTCAGGCCGGTCTGCGCCACCCCCTGGACGAGGAACCGCTGTAGGAACAGGAAGACGAATATGAGCGGCAGGATCGCCACGGCGGCGGCCATGAACAGCTGCGAGATGCTGATCGTCTGCGCGGTGAGGAACGTCGACAGGGCCACCTGCACCGTCCACGAGTCCTGGGACCTGCCGATCACGAGGGGCCACAGGAACGCGTTCCAGGCGCCGACGAAGGTGATCACCGCGATCGCGGCCAGGAAGCTCCCGGAGTTGGGGACCACGATGCGCCAGAACGCGCCCCAGTAGCCCAGGCCGTCCACCCGCGCGGCCTCCTCCAGCTCCCGGGGGAAGCCCAGGAAGTACTGGCGGCACAGGAAGGTCGCGAAGCCGCTGAACAGGGTCGGGATGATCAGCCCCCGGTAGTCCGAGAGCCAGCCGAGGCTGGAGACCATCACGAAGTTCGGCACGAACACGATCGCCCCGGGGATCATGAGCGTCGCCAGCGTCATGTAGAAGACCTTGTCCGCGTGCCGGTACGGGATGCGCGCGAGGCCGTATCCGGCTGTGGCGCACAGGAACAGCGTCCCGACCGTGGTCATGACGGCGACGACCGCGGAGTTGAGGAGCGATCGGGCCATCGGCACGTTCTCGTCGTTGAACAGCCGCGAGACGTTCTCCCACGCCGGATCGGGCGAGAACCACAGCCAGCCGGGCGCGGTGATCTCCGCGTCGGTGGCGAGCGCGTTGCGCACGATCAGGTAGAAGGGGATCAGGAAGATCACGGCGAGGACGCACAGGACGGCGAACACCGCCGCCCGCGAGGCCTTCCCGCCGCGGCCCGGTCGGTATCCGACCGGGGTCTTGCGTTGCGAGCCGAGTGCCATGCTACTTCCCCTCCGCGTTGCCGAAACCGAGGATCTTGCCTTGCAGCAGGGTCACGATCGCGATGAGGAGCGCGAGGATGAGCGCCCCCGCCGAGCCGCGCCCGAGGTCCTGGGTGATGCCGAGTGCCGTGGTGTACAGGTACATCAGCGGCGGTCTGGCGTAGGCCTGGTTGCCGATGAGGTTGTAGAACTCGTCGAACGCCTGGTAGGCGGCGATGAGGCAGAGCATGAGCACGGCCACGGAGGTGGCGCGCAGTTGCGGCAGCGTGATGTGCCAGAAGGTCTTCCAGCCCGGTTTCGCGCCGTCCACATAGGCGGCCTCGTAGAGCTGCTCGGGGATCTGCTGGAGCGCGGCGATGAACAGGATCATGTAGAAGCCGCTCTGGATCCACAGCCGCAGCGACACGATGACGAGCCAGTACCAGGGCGGGGTGGGGTCGAAGAGCCAGGCCACGTCGTCGATGCCGAACAGGTCGAGGATCGAGTTCATCAGGCCGTAGCGCACGCCGTTGAAGATCGACATCTTCCACACCAGGGAGGCGACCACGTAGGAGCAGGCGAACGGCAGGAAGAACACCGAGCGGAAGAACGCGCGCGCCGTCCGCACCTTGTTGAGCAGCAGCGCCAGCGCGAGCGAGAACCCGAAGGTCAAGGGGACCATGAGCAGCGCGAAGACGGTGAAGGTGACCAGGCTGTCCTGGAAGGCCCGGTCCTTGATCATGGTCACGTAGTTGCCGAAGCCCACGAAGTTCTCGGGCTCGGGGGTGACGGTGTTGCGCGCGTCGAAGAACGAGAGGTAGGCGCTCCAGATCACCGGGACGTAGGAGAAGACGAACAGGCCGACCGCGAACGGCCCGACGAAGTACCAGAAGGTGAGTGCGGTCCGCCAGCTGCCCTTGCGGCGGGCCCGGGGGGTGCGCTCCCCGGGCCTCGCCTTCGCTTCGGGCGCGGCGGTCTCTTCGGAGACGGCCACGGGTGCTCCGATCAGCCGAAGATCGAGTCGAGTTCGGCCTGGATGGTCCCGACGGCCGTGTCGAACTCGGCCTCGGGGTCGGCGCCTTCGAGGACGATGTGGGTCATCATGTCGTCCACGGCGGTCTCCATGACCGGGGTCCAGTTGGGGTCCTCGCCCCAGCCGTGGTCCTGGGAGATCTGGACGGCGGTGGCGGCGGGACCGGTGGTGAGGGCGTCGGCGTCGGCGGCCATGGACTTGCGCGGCGGGATGTGGAAGCCGTAGGACAGGCACCAGTCCTGGATGAACTCCTCGTGGTCGATCCACAGCCACTTGGCGAAGGCCTTGGCCTCCTCGACGTGCGGGGACCGGGCGTTGACGAAGGTGGCCCAGCCGCCGTTGAAGACCGTGGGCGTGCCGCCGCCGAAGCCGGGGAAGGGCATGACGGCGAGGTCGTCGCCGTGGGCCTCGACGATCTGGGGCAGGGCCCACAGGCCGCACCACTGGATCGAGCACAGCTCCTGGATGATCGAGGAGGGGTCCCAGGCCTCGGTCGGGGCTCCGATGAGGAGCGAGCTCGAGTCGTGGAGGGCCTTGACCTGGAGGGCGCCGGCGACGACGGTGTCCTTGTCGAAGCCGATCTGGAAGTCGTCGGTGAGCAGGCTCTGCCCGGCGGAGAAGACGATGGGCTGGAAGAGCTTGGTGGCCGAGTCGTCGTTGCCGAGGAAGAGGCCCTTGACGTCGCTGGTGGTGAGTTCGGCCGCGGCGGCCATGAGGTCGTCGAAGGTCTCGGGCTCGGAGATGCCCTTGGCGGCGAGGTGTGAGGGCCGGTAGTAGAGGAACTGCGGGTCGTCGATCATCTGAATGCCGTAGATCTTGCCGTCGATCGAGTTGCGCTTGATGTCGATGTCGGTGAAGTCGTCGAGGACGCCTTCGAAGAGCTCGTCGAGGGGGACGACCTGGCCGGAGTCGACCATGGAGCGGTTGAGGTGGCTCTCGAAGACGTCGGGGCTCTCCCCGGCGCGGTCGGCGAGCAGGCCGGTGGAGAGGGCGGTGTCGTAGTCGCCGGGGACCCAGTTGATGGTCACCTCGGCCTCTTCGTATGCGGCGGCGTATCTTTCGGCGGCCTGCTGGGTGCCGGCCTCGCCGTACTGGTGGTACCACTGGGAGAGGTTGACGCCGTCGCCCGAGCCGCGGCCGGTGTCGGAGCCGCAGGCGCCGAGGGCGCCGGCGCCGGCGGCGAGGCCGCCGAGCGCGAGCATCCGGCGGCGGTTGAGGGCCAGGCCTGCGAGCGCTTGCTTGGAAGGACGGTCGTTGCGGAAGGCAACCATTCGTAGCTCCTCGCTGAGTGAGAGGTGGGAAGGGTTCCCGCGCGGTTCCGGGTGAGGGCCGGAGGTCGCGCAGAGAATCAACAAGTGTCGATTCGTCTCTCAGTCTTGCCATTCCCGCGCACTTTGTCAATGGGTTGAAGTAAGTGGCCTCGAAACTTTTCCGGGGACGACGGGTGGGAGCGCTCACCTCGATCGGCGCAGCGCGCCGGCGGGCGCGTTCAGCGGCGGGTGCGGGAGCCGACCGTGTTCAGGCGGCTGAGGTGGCCCTCCAGCGCGAGCGCGGCCGCCCCGAGGGAGACCATGTTCCGCTCCTGCTGGTTGCGCTTGAGCCGCACGGCCTTGAGCGGGGCCTCCATGGCGTGCGCGGGCAGGCGGCGCTCGACCTCGGGGATGAGGGCGTCGCCGAGGACGCCGGTGACCCAGCCGTCGAAGACCACCAGATCGGGGTTGACGAGGTTGACGAGGTTCGACACCCCCGCCGCCAGGTACTCGGCCACGGTCTCGACCGTGCGCACCGCCGCGGGCTCCCCGGCCCTCCAGGCCGCCGCCAGCGCGGCCATCGCCTCGGTCTGGGACACGGCTCCGGCCCGCCCGTCGAACTGGGCCCACTGCCACAGGATCGCGGGCGCGCCCACGTACGCCTCGATGCAGCCCTTGGCGCCGCAGCGGCACTGGGGCCCCGCGGGGTTGATGGTGGTGTGGCCCCACTCCCCCGCCGAGTTGGTCGCGCCGCGGTACAGCTCGCCGGAGAAGGCGAGCCCGGCGCCGACGCCGGTGCCGAGGATGAGGACGGCGAAGCGCTCCACGCCGCGGCCGTCGCCGAACCACAGCTCGCCCACGGTGATGGTCTTGAGGGGGTTGTCGAGGTAGATCGGCACGTCGAGGTCGAGCCGGTCGGCGAGCATCTGGCGGAAGGGCACGTCGTGCCAGTTCCAGTTGGGGGCGAACCCCGACACGCCCCAGGTGACGTCGACCTGGCCGGGGAGGCTCACGCCGAGGCCGAGGACCGCGCGGTCGCCGAGGCGCTCGCGGACCCGGTCGAGCGCGGAGGCGATGTGGCCGATGACCTGCTCGGGGCTGTTCTCGCTGATCTCCATGCGCTCTTCGACCCGGTCGACCACCGTCAGGGCGAGGTCGTAGGCCTCCAGGTGCACGTAGGTCTCGGCGACGTCGACGCCGATCATGACGCCGCCGCCGACGTTGGGCGCCAGGAGCGCCCGGGGCCGCCCGCCGCCGGAGTCCTCGCGCCCCACCTCCATCACCACGCCCAGCTCGATCAGGTCGGTCACCAGGTTCGAGACGGTGGCGACGCTGAGGTCGGTCGCCCGGGCGAGGATCTGCCGGGAGGTGGGCGCGTCCGCGATGAGGTGCCGCAGCACCGCGAAGCAGTTGCGGAGCCGGATGTCGCGCGAGGTGGACTTCATGGCTGAATGCTACGACGCCCGCCCGCCTTTGTAAATGGGTTAGTCGAAGTCGTGGGTCACCCGACGGGGCGAGGCCCCCGCGGCGGGGAGGCGGGCTCGATATGCTCGCCGCGACCGCGACGACGCTGGCAAGGAGTGGACCTCATGGAGCAACGCATTCTCGGCAGGACCGGTATCGAGGTGGGCGTGGTCGGTTTCGGCGCCTGGCAGATCGGCTCGGCGTGGGGCGAGGTGAGCGAAGCCGACGCCGAGGCGGCCCTTGAGGCTGCTCACCGCTCGGGCGTGACCTTCTACGACACCGCCGACGTGTACGGCGACGGCCGCTCCGAGCGCTTCGTCGGCGCCTTCCGCGCCCGCCACCCCGAGGTCTTCGTCGCCACCAAGATGGGCCGCAGGGTCGAGCAACTTCCCGAGCACTACAGCGCCGCGAACTTCCAGGCGTGGAACGACGACTCGAGGGCGAACCTGGACGTGCCCGCGCTCGACCTGGTGCAGCTGCACTGCCCGCCGCCCGCGGTGTACGCCGACGACGCGGTCTTCGACGCGCTCGACGCCATGGTCGCCGAAGGCCGCCTCCGCAGCTACGGGGTGAGCGTCGAGACCTGCGAGGAGGCGCTCGCGGCGATCGCCCGCCCGAACGTGGCGACCGTGCAGATCATCCTGAACCCGTTCCGGCAGAAGCCGCTCGAAGCGGTGCTCCCGGCGGCCGAGAAGGCCGGCGTGGGCATCATCGCGCGGGTGCCGCTCGCTTCGGGGCTGCTGTCGGGCAGGTACACCGCCGACACGAAGTTCGGCGAGGACGACCACCGCAACTTCAACCGCCGAGGCGAGGCGTTCGACGTGGGCGAGACCTTCGCGGGCGTGGACTTCGAGACGGGCCTGGCGGCGGTGGAGCGGCTGCGGCCGCTCGTGCCCGAGGGCGCCACGATGGCGCAGTTCGCGCTCCGGTGGATTCTCGACCAGCCGGCGGTCTCGGTCGTCATCCCGGGGGCGCGCAACGCCGAGCAGGCCGAGGCGAACGCCGCGGCGGCCGATCTGGCGCCGCTCGGCGAGGACGTGCACGCCGAGGTCGCCCGGGTCTACGACGAACTGATCCGCCCGCAGGTCCACGACCGCTGGTAAGACCGGACGAGAACGCGGCCCGCGATACGCGGGCCGCGTTCGTCGTTCACGGGCCCGGCAGCGAGCGGTACCTACTGCGGCAGCGCGAACACGTCGGTCAAGCGGCAGTGCTGCGAACCAGAAGGCGTCCGGGCCGCGGCTTCGCGCGTTTGGCGTGGACGGCGCACTCACGTAGATCAAACGGTTCCGGTTCACCGTGGCTGCGCGCGTACGGCGGACCCTCGAATTCGGGTGCGGGAATCGGGTTCGGGTTGCGGGGCTTCGCGCATGTGGTGCGGACCCGGTGCCGCCGGCGCGAACTGACCCGATCCGATTCCCTCGGAGCGTCGCCGCTCGGATCGTGTTTGAATGCGGGCATGGCGATCTCGATTCTCAAGGGCGACATCACCCACCAGCGCGTCGACGCGATCGTCAACGCCGCGAACTCCTCGCTGCTCGGCGGAGGCGGCGTCGACGGCGCGATCCACCGCGCGGGCGGCCCCGCGATCCTGGAGGAGTGCCGGGCGCTGCGGGCCTCCAGATACGGCCGCGGCCTGCCGACGGGACAGGCCGTCGCAACCACCGCCGGGCGCCTTCACGCCCGCTGGGTCGTCCACACCGTCGGCCCGGTCTACTCCGAGACCGAGGACCGCAGCGCGCTCCTCACCTCCTGCTACCGCGAGTCACTGCGCGTCGCCGGCGAACTCGGCGCCGCCTCGATCGCCTTCCCCGCCGTGTCGGCCGGGGTCTACCGCTGGCCTGCCGCGTCGGCCGCCGAAATCGCCGTCGCCGCGGTCCGGGAGGCCGGCACCGACATCGAGGACCTCCGCTTCGTCCTGTTCAACGACGAGGTCCTGGAGGCCTTTCAGCGCGCGATCGGCTGAACCTGTCGCACCCCGCCGGTACGGTCGACGGGCCACGTGTCTTCGAACGAGGGGGTTCAACGATGAAGCAGCTCAGCAAGGACGCATTCGCCGCGGCGGAGCGGTACCTGGTCCTCAACGCCAGGGTCGTCGACCGGGTCCGGTTCGCGCACCGGTTCCGCGGCGGCCCCGTCGGCCAGGTGGTGCACGCGGTGCGCGCCTACCAGAACCCTGACGGCGGCTTCGGCCACGCGATCGAGCCGGACCTGCGCGGCGCGAGCGGCCAGCCGCAGGGCGTCGAGATCGCGTTCTGGGCCCTTGACGACGCCGGCGTGTTCGAGGCGGCGACGGTGCGCGGCGCCTGCGCGTGGCTCGAAGCGAACACCACTGAGGACGGCGGCGTGCCGTGGGTGCTGCCGAGCGTCCTCGACGACGAACGCGCCCCCTGGTGGCAGCCGGAGGGCGAGAAGCCGCCCGCGGCGCTGAACCCGACCGCGCCGCTCGCCGGACTCCTCCATACGCACGGCGTCGGGCACCCGTGGCTGGCACCGGCGACCGAGTTCTGCTGGCGCGCCATCGCCGGACTCACCGAGGTCGGCGCCTACGACGCGATGTGCGTGCTCGCGTTCCTCGAACGCGTCCCCGACCGCGAGCGGGCCGAGGCCGAGTTCGAGCGGCTCGCCCCCTCGCTCAGGGCCTCGGCGGCGCTCGACCCGAACGAGCCGGGCCACACCCACTCCCCGCTCGACCTCGCCCCGCGCCCCGACTCGCTGGCGCGGCGGCTGTTCAGCGGCGAGGAGATCGACCTGCACCTCGACTTCGCCATCGACGCGCAGAACGAGGACGGCGGCTGGGCGCCGAACTTCGAGATGTGGACCCCTGCCGTCGTCCACGAATGGGGCGGCCACCTCACCTACAGCACCTTGCGAACGCTGAACGCCTACGGCCGCATCGCATAAGACCGGCACGAGCCCGCTCGCGCAACGCGGCGGGCGGCGCCGAGGCGGACGATGCTCGTGAGGCGACCTTCCAAATTGCGGTGCGCACCCTCAAGACCGACTCGCGCAGTGCCGTGACCTCGCCCCTCTCGGCATCCGCGGTCACCTCCGCCCCAGGAGTCCACGGGATCAGTGGGGCCGGGGCGCTAATCTGGCCCGCATGGCGGCACCGAAGCTCTTGACACCGGTCTTCGCACTGGTCCTTGCCCTCTCGGGCTGTTCCGGTCCAGATTCGACCGTCCCGCTCGACGCCGAAAGCGCGTCGGTGAGCGCCGGCGAGACCCTGCGGATCGACTTCGGGAAGGTCAACCCCTCGGTCGGCGACTCCTGGTACCTCGTGGAGGAGCCGGACGCGGCGGTCCTGACCGAGGTCGGCCGGGAGACCCGCGACGACCCCGACTGCGACGGCGACGGGTGCGGCATCGAACTGGCCTGGGACTTCGAGGCCGTCGGACCGGGCGAGACCACGCTCGTGTTCCAGTACTGCTTCCGCACCGACCTCGAAGAGTGCGTCGCCGATCCCGAGCGCGAGGAACCGGTCGAGCTGACCGTGACGGTCACCGACTGATCGGGCCCGACCCGAGCGGCCCCGGTCGCTATGCGGGCTTGCGCGCGGTGCCGACCAGGTGGGGGCTCACCTTCAACGGGAACGGCAGCCCCGGGAAGCGCTGCGGCGACAGCGCTCCGGTGTCGAATCCGGCCCGGTCGATCGCCGCTCCGGTGTCGCGCCCGGTGTGGCAGCCGCCGAACACGTGCGACCACAGGACCGCGTCGAACACGGCCTCGCCCGTGCGGATCGCGCGGTTCGCGGAGCCGACGTGCTCCAGGCAGATCAGCGCCCCGCCGGGCTTGAGCACCCGGTGGATCTCGGCCAGAGCCCGGTCCTGGTCCTCGACCGAGCACAAGACCAGCGTGGCCACGACCGCGTCGAACGAGTCGTTCTCCAGCGGCAGCTTCTCGGCCTGCCCGTCGATCACCGTCGCCTCGCGGCCGAGTTCCTCGGCCTTGGCGCGGGCGAGGTCCCTCATTCGCTCCTCGGGTTCGACCGCGACCAGTTCGGTCACGGCCTCGGGGTAGTGCGCGAAGTTCGCCCCGTGCCCGCATCCGATCTCCAGTACGCGGCCGGCGGCGCCCGCCAGGAGCCGCGCCCGCTGCTCGCCGAGGCCGCGGTCCTCAAGGGAGGCTGCGGCCTGCGGGTACCAGCGGGCGAAGAGGCGGTGGCTCCTTCGTCCCATGTTCACTCCTCGTCGTTCTGCGACCGGGCCAGGAGGACGACGGCGAGCACCATGGCGATCAGGAGGATCACGGCCACGAGGAAGGTGTCGACCGCGAACAGGGCGTTGAAGCCCTGCGCGAGGAACGGTGCCGTCATCGCGAGCACCGCCGCCAGGGCGATCCAGCGCGCGTTGCGGCGCATGAAGTCCATCGACGCTCCTCCCGGGTTCTCCCCGAGCCTACGGGAGCGGTCGGCCGTTCGGGGCGGGCGGGTTCCTCGGCGGTTCGGGTGTGTCGGGCGGAGTCGTCCACGGCCGCAAGCGCTGCGGTGCGGGCGTGGCGCTTCGGTCCCGGGGTCAGTTGGTGCGGGTGTTGGGCAGGTGGCCGCCGAGGTAGCCGATCCAGATCTTGCCCGTGGCGCCGCCGGCGTCGTCGAGGAAGTGCATCCGCGGCGCGGGCGAGCCGATCTGCTGGAGTTTGATGTGGGAGGGCATGTAGACGCGCCCGGACGGGTCGATCTCGGCGGGGACGCGGAAGATCCGGGCCCGATAGAACTTGGGGTTCCCCGAGACCGAGTCGGACTCCTTCATGGACACCATGTTGGGGGTGATGATCGGCGCGCCCGGCAGGGGCCGGGCGCACCAGTCGTAGAAGCCGCCGGTGAAGCGCTCCTCGGCGCGGGCCTCGGCGTAGGCGTCGAGGGCGCGCAGGGCGTCCCAGGCCCTGCCGGTCCAGCGCCTGCGGTGGCGCGGGTACATGACGTCGAGCCTGGAGACCTCGGTGTCGAGGGTGTCGGGGAGGTCGAGGTGCCGTAGGTGCTTGCGGGCCTTCTGGACGACGTCCATGAGGCTCTCGGCCTCCCAGGGGCCGTCGGAGTCGGCGCTCTGGACGCCGTAGACGGGGTCGGCGTGCTCGGCGAGGCGGCTCTCGAGCCAGCGGATGCGGTCCTGGGCCTTGCGCTCGTGCTCTTGGAGTTCGACGTAGTCCGATTCGAGCTGGTCGTATTGGAGGCGGAGGCGTTCGAGTTCCTGGCCGCCGCCTTGGCGGCGCCTGCCGAGGAGCCCGGCGGCCTCGACGGCGCGGGTGAGCGCTTCGAGGTGGGCGGACATGGTCTTGATGAGGGCGGTGGTCTCGGAGTCGCCGCCGCGGGCCATGTCCACGAGCGCTTCCAGGACGCTGTCGTCGAGGTGGTCGGCGAGGCGTTCGGCGATGGCCTCGGCGAGTTCCCCGGATGATTCGGCGGGGGCCGCCGGGGGTTGCGGTGGCGTGGCCGAGGTGACGGGCGCGGGTTCGACGGGTTCTGGTTCGACGGCTTCTGGTTCGACCGGCTCGGGCGCGGTGAGTTCAGGCTCGGGGGCCGGCTCGGGTGCTGGAGGCGGCGGCGCGGCCGGCCGGGCGGTCTTCTCAATTGACTTGGGCGGCCTGGGGACGGGTATCGCCGCGGGGCTCGGCGGCGCGGCGTGGAGCGCGTCCGCGTCGAGGGTCCCTGCGATGACGCGGCCGACCCGCGGTTCGGTCCGGCGTATGTCGGTGGGCAGGGGCCGGTGCACCGTGGCGTCGACGACCCCGGAGATGACGACGCCGAGGGCGCGTATGCCGTGGTCGCGTATCGCGCCGCCGCCGCGGGGCTGGTGGCGCATCGCGTAGGTCTCCTCTCCGGGGCGCAGCCCCGGCAGGTAGGTGCGCAGGCCGCCGCCGAAAACGCTCAGGTCGGGGCCGAGCCACTTGTTGAGGTCCTCTTGGGTCCGGTTGTCGTAGAGGCGCGCGACGATCGCGACTCCGGCGAGTTCGGCCGCGAGGTGTTCGGCGCACGCGGCGACGAGGCCCGGTTCGGTGCGGTCCACGGACATGACGATGCAAGGGACGCTCCGGGCGGGGTCGGAGAGCCAGCCGGTCAGCTCCCGGACCTCTTCGGGCCCGACGAGGTGCGGCCCCGATTCGAGGGGCACGGCGCCGTCGGTGGCGCGGCCGGTCGCGAGGAAGGCGGGCATGAACCCGGGGGCGCGCACGGGGTCGGCGCCCTCGGAAAGCTCGCCTTCGACGGTGACGCGGACCCAGCTCTGCGCGGGCGTGCGGCCTTCGGCCCAGGTGGCGGTGGTGCGCAGCCGCCCGGCCCCGGTGGGGGCGTCGAGGGTGTAGCGCCCGCAGACGGCGCTGTCGGCGAGGAGGGTGCGGGTGCGGCCGCGGGTGTGTTCGAGGCGGGGCGAGCCGTCGTCGTCGGCGCCGGCCCAGGCCGCGAAGCAGCGTCGCAGACGGGGTCCGAGCCGTGGCCCTCCGTCGCGGATCATTGCCTGGTAGAACTGCGTCACAGCGCCTCCAACCGTCCTGCACAGGGCCACGTTGAGCCCACATGCTACTGGAAGTTCACTTGGATGAGGTCATCCAAATCCAATAGGGATGATGGGTTTGGAGGCGGCGGCGGAGACGCAGCGGGCCCGCACCGGGAACGGAACGGGCCCTTGGGGAAGCTGAGGTTCAGGGGGTCTCGGCGGTCCGTTCGCCGGCCGGGGCGTCGGCCTCGGGCGCTTCGACGGCGGCAGTGTCGGAGGCTGAGCCGTCGGCGGCGTTGTTCGCCTTGTCGAGGACCGGTTCGCCCACGTCGCGCTCGGCGAGGTGGCGGCGGACCGAGTAGGCCACGGCCGCGATCCACACGATCGCGAGGGCGATGTACACGCCGATGGCGATCGAGGTCGGGGCGCCGACCCAGTCGCTGTTGAGGAGCGTGCGGGAGTTGGTGAGGATGATGACGCCGCCGACGGCCGAGCCGAGGACGCGCGGCGGGATGTGGCGGACCAGCCAGGCGGCGATCGGCGCGGCGATGAGGCCGCCGGCGAGCAGGACGCCGACCCACGCGAAGTTGATGCCCGCGCTGCCGATGCCGACGAGGAAGCCGATCGAGGCGGCCAGGGCGACCAGGAACTCCGAGGTGTCGATCGAGCCGATGACCTTGCGCGGTTCGATGCGCCCGCTCGCGAGGAGCGCGGGCGTGCCGACCGGGCCCCAACCGCCGCCGCCGGTGGCGTCGAGGAAGCCGCCGACCAGGCCCAGCGGGGTGAGGAACCGCTTGCGCAGCGGCTTGCCGAGATTGCGCCGGTCCAGGCCGCGAACGGTGAAGCGGATGAGGAGGTAGAGGCCGAGCGAGAGCAGGATGATCGACATGATCGGGCCGGCCAGCTCGGTCGAGAGCCACGACAGGAAGGTGGCGCCCGCGAAGGCGCCGATCGCGCCGGGGATGCCGATCTTGACGACGACCTTCCAGTCGACGTTGCCGAACTTCCAGTGCGAGGCGCCCGAGGCCAGGGTGGTCCCGATCTCGGCCAGGTGCACGGTGGCCGAGGCCGAGGCGGGGTTGGTGCCGATGGCCAGCAGCAGCGTCGTGGACGTGACGCCGTACGCCATGCCGAGGCTGCCGTCGACGAGCTGGGCGACCAGGCCGACCAGGCCGAGGAGGACGAGGGTGCGCACTGGGGGCCTTCCGGGTCGGAAACGGGAGCAAGATCTCTACCAAATCTATGGGAAATATAGATTGCCTGGGCGTTTCCGTCAACCGCGCTCCCGCGAAGCGGGACGCCGCGCGGCCCGCGATTGCGCGCGATTCCCCTCCGCGGGGACGCGCCGGGGACCACAATCGGGCGAGAGGCCGCCGTCGGCGGCCCCGAAGAGAGGAAGACGCGCATGAGCCAACTCATCGCCGTGGCCTACCCGGACGTCTCCACGGCGCAGACGGTCCTCGAGAAACTCGCCGGCATGCAGAAGCGCGAGCTCATCAAGCTCGGCGACGCGGTCGTGGTCGAGCGGCGCGAGGACGGCAAGGTCAAGCTCCACCAGTCCACGTCGCTGGTCGGCGTGAGCGCCGCCGGCGGCGCCATCTGGGGCGGCCTCATCGGCCTCCTGTTCTTCGCTCCCCTGCTCGGCATGGCCGTCGGCGCGGCCGCGGGGGCCGCGGGCGGGGCGATGACCGACATCGGGGTGGACGACTCCTTCATGAAGGAGCTGGGCACCGAGCTGAGCCCGGGCAGCGCGGCCCTCGTGCTCCTGGTCCTCTCCGCGACCGAGGACAAGGTCCTCGAAGAGCTCGGCGGCCAGTACCAGGGCAAACTCCTCCAGACGAACCTGTCGGCCGAGGACGAGCAGCGACTGCGCGAGAGCATCGACGCGCACACCGGCCAGGGCTGAGGCCCGCGCACGACGAGCCGAGGGCGGACGGGAGCGGCCCCCGTCCGCTTTCGCCGTTTCCGGGCCCGAGTCCCCTGTGCACGTTTACGCTCGCTGCGTGAGCAGGACGGGGCGGTCGAGCGGGGAGACGCAGGAGCAGCTGCGGTCCTACGCGGTGCCCTCCAGCGCCTGGAACCGCATCACCTCGGGCCACCCCGGTTCGGTCCTGACCCTGCGGCTGCTGCCGTTCATCCTGCTCGCCGCGACCGTGCCGCTCGCGTTCATGACCCCGATCATGGTCCCCTACGCCAACTACTCGCTCATCCTCCTGCCGGCCTTCACCGCCCTGGTCAACGGGCCCGTCGCGACCACCGCGGCCACCCTCGGCGTCCTCGCGTTCGGCAGCGCCGGGGCCAACACGCTCGGCCTCCTGCCGTTCCCGGACAACCTCTGGTCCGACCTGCCGCCGGTCGCCGTGGTCGGCGTCCTGTGCATCGTCCTGGCCTGGGCCAGGAACCGGATCATCAAGCGCCTGCTCGACATGACGCTGGTCGCCGAGACCGCGCAGCAGGCCATCATGCCCGACCTGCCCAGCCGGATCGCGGGCATGAAGATCAGCTCGGTCTACCGCACCGCGCACGGCAGCCCGGGCCTCATCGGCGGCGACTTCTACGACGTGCAGGACACCGACTTCGGCCTGCGCGCGGTCGTCGGCGACGTCCAGGGCCACGACCTGAGCACCGTCCACCTCACCGAGGCGCTGCTCGGGACGTTCCGCGAGCGGGCCCTCGACGACCCCGACCTGACCACGCTCGCCGCGCACCTGGAGCGGCGGGTGCGCCTGCACAACCGCGACCGCGACGAGTGGGGCCAGACGTTCGCCACGGCCGTCATCTTCGAGATCAGCCCCGCCAGGGACCGGCTCCGCACCCTGCTGTGCGGGCATCCGGCCCCGCTCCTGGTTCGCTCGGTCACCTACCCGATCGGCGGGAAGCCGCTGCCGCCACTGGGCCTGGCCGACTTCGGGATCGACTCGCCCGTGCAGGTCCGCGACGTGGAGCTCGCCCACGGCGACCTCATCATCGCCTACACCGACGGGCTCGTGGAGGCGCGCAACCCCGTGGGGCAGACCTTCCCGCTGTACTCGCTGCTCAACGCCCACGTCGCCGCCGGCGTGCGCGAACCGGCCGACCTGCGCACCCGGCTGCGCTCGGACTTCATCACCGGCGGCTACTCCCGCAACGACGACCTCACCGCGATGGTCATCCAGATCCCCTGAGCGCGACGAAAGGCGGCGGCGAGGCGCCGCCGCCCGTCGATGATCGCGCTACTCGTGGCCCTCTTCGTAGTACGAGCGCGACTCGACCACCTCGGGCATGGCCACCGGCAGGTGCGCCGTCACCGTCTCCCCGTTCGAGAACGCGAAGGCGACCTCGACCGTCGAGCCCATCGACACGTCCTCTGTCAGGCCCTCCAGTTGCAGGAACGATCCGGTCTTCGGCGACAGCCGCGTGTACGAGCTCGGGCCGATCTCCACCGCGAAATCGCGCTCGCCGGTCGGCGACGCGCCGGACTCGGCGTCCTCGGGGGCGGCCTCGGACGGCGTGTCCTCTGCTTCCGGGTCGGTCGCCAGCGTGACCGCCTCGGCGATCGGGCTCGTCACCGACTCCAGCACCACGGCCGTCTCGCCGTCGTTGGCGATCCACACCCGCAGCGGGGCGGCGCCGCCCGCCGGGTAGGAGCCCGACTCGCCGAAGTCGACCGCGAGGTCGCGCAGGGCCAGCGACCCGGCGTCCGCGTCCACTCCGGAGATCGCCGGCTTCATCTCGCTCGTCGCGGCCCGCTGGCCCGCGCCGCAGCCGGTCAGGGCCAGCAGCAGGGCCGCGGCGGCGGCCAGGCGGGCCCTCGACCGCCGCCGGTCCTTCACGGCCGTGCGCTCCACCAAGGTGCGGCTCGCCGCCGCGCTCGCGTCTCGTCTCTCCACAAGCGCAACCCTAAGCGCGCGGCGGCCCCGGGCCGGGCCGCGACATACCGGCGCGACGCGTCTCGCGCGGTCAGCCGGGCCTGCGGCGGCCCACGGCCCGGTGGTCGAGGGCGCCGAGCACCCGGTCGATGAGCGCCGGGTCGTAGCCCGGGGAGGAGCGCATCTGGAGGATGCGGGCCGTGGCGGCCGAGAGCATCTCCCCCTCGATGCGCTGCATGGTGTCCATCTTCTCGGCGAGCCGCTCGGTCTCGGGGTCCTGCCGGTCCTCGACCATGGCGGTGACCTGCTGGGCGCGCTTGTCGAACCAGCGCTCCATGGAGGCGGCCACCTCCTCGTCGAGCTCGCCCCTGCCGCGCAGCTCCCGCAGCCGGTCGGTGGCGGCCTCGCCCGCGGTGCTCATGATCGCCCGCAGCGCCGCGGTCTCCTTCTCGGTGTCCTCGCGGACGCCGAGGAACGCGATGAGGCCCGGCAGGGTCAGGCCCTGGGCCACGAGGGTGGCCAGGACGACGACGACCGCGAGGAACTGGATCTGCTCGCGGCCGGGGAACGGCGAGCCGTCGGCGGTGAACTCGGGCAGGGCCAGCGCGGTCACGACGGTGACGACCCCGCGCATCCCGGCCCAGGCGGTGACGATCGCCAGGCGCGGGTGGTTGCCCAGCTCCTTCCAGCCGATGCCCATGCGTCCCAAAAGGATCGCGAGTCCGAGCCAGATCGCCCGGATGAGGATCACGGCGCCGGCGACGGCGAGGGCCTTCCACAGGAGGTCGCCGACGCCGGGGCCGACGGCGTCGATGATGTCGATGAGCTCCATGCCGACGAGGCCGAAGGTGAGGGCGTTCAGGCCCGTCTCCAGCACCTCCCACACCGAGCCCTGGACGATGCGGCCCTCGAAGTCGTCGGGGTCGATCGAACGGGCGACCATGTAGAACGCGGCGACGATGACGGCGAGGACGCCGGAGGCCTTGGCGCCCTCGGCGAGGAGGTAGGCGATGTAGGGGGCGGTGAGGCCCAGGGCGGTGGTGACGCGGGTGTCGTTCACGAAGGACCCGAGCTTGACCAGGATCCAGCCGACGCCCAGGCCGATCCCGGCCGCGGCGAGGGCCGAGTAGGCGAACAGGCCCGCCGACCAGAGGACGGAGACCGATCCGGTGACGACGCCGAGGACGGCGACGTTGTAGAGGGTGAGGGCGGTGACGTCGTTGAACAGGCCCTCGCCTTCGAGGATGGTGACGAGGCGGCGGGGCAGGCCGAGGCGGCTCGCGACGGCGGTGACGGCGGCGGCGTCGGGCGGGGCGCAGATGGCGCCGAGGACGACCGCGGCGATGACCGGCAGGGCCGGGCTGATGGCGGCGGCGAGGACGGCGACCGCGGCGGTGGTCACGAAGACGAGGACGACCGCGAGGAAGAGGATCGGGCGCCAGTTGGCGGCGAAGTGCCGCCAGGAGGATTTGCGGGCGGCCGACCACAGCAGGGGCGGCAGGAGGACCGGCAGCAGGTGCTCGGGGTCGATGTCGAGCGCGGGCATCCCGGGGATGAGCCCGAGCGCGAGGCCGTAGAGGCAGATGAGCACGGGCGCGGGGATGCGCATCCATTCGGCGGCGGCGGTGAGCAGCAGTCCGCCGACGAGGAGGGCGAACAGGATCGCCACCAGTTCCATGGGGTCTCCGAGTCTCGGCGCGGGGTCTGTCCTCAATGACCCGGCCATACTACGCGCGGCGGGGCCGGTGCGAGGCGCACTCCGCCGCTGTTCGTCCTTTTTGCGGCGGTGTGCGAGTGCGGTCGGGGTGCGGCGGACGGTGCTCGACCGGGTCGCGGTACGTGTGCGCCGCGCCATCGCGGGGCGGGAGTCCATCGAGGATCGGTGCCGAGACCCGCGGTCGCGGAACGGTGGTTCGGTGGCGGCCCGCGGCCTCCGCGAGCGACAATCGCCTTCGACGACACGAGAGCATTACGGAGGCGGACCAGGTGAATCGCATCGGCATCATCGGCGTGGGCGAGATCGGCAGAGCGATGGTGGAGGGCATCTGCGCGGGCGACGAGAAGGCGCCGGAGGTGCTCCTCTCCCCTCGGGGCGCGGCCACGGCCGCGGACCTGGCCTCGCGCTACGCGAACGTGCGGGTCTGCGCCGACAACCGGGAGGTGGCCGACCGCGCCGACCTTCTCGTCGTCGCCCTGCGCCGCCGCGACCGGCACGAGGCCCTCGATGGGGTGCGCGTGGACGGGCGCGCGATCGTGGTCAACGTGATGGCGGGCGTCCCCAACGACGAGCTGCGCGAGATCCTCGGCACCGATGCCGTGCTCGTGCAGGCAATCCCGCTGCCGGCGGTCCGCGAGCGCCGCGGGGTCACGGTGGTGCACCCGTCCCACCCGGAGACGGACGCGCTGTTCGACCTGCTCGGCGGGGCGCAGCCGGTCGCGGACCCGGCGGCGTTCGACGTCTTCTCGGCGCTGGCGAGTACGATCAGCACCAACTACGCGTATCTGACGGCGATCACGTCGTGGGCCGTGGACCAGGGCGTCCCGGCCGAGGCCGCCGACCGCTACGTGCGCGGCCTCTTCCAGGGCGTCGGCCGCGCGCTGGGCGACCGGGAACGCCCGCTGGAGCGGCTCGCGGCCGACCACGAGACCCCGGGCGGCAGCAACGAGCGCATCCGCACCACGTGGTTCGGCCCGGCCAACGTCGCGGCCCTGGAGAAGGCCCTCGACGACCTCCTCGCGGACCTGCGTTAGCGCTCCAGGGCGCCGTCGACGCGTCGTTGGAGGCTGAGCGGGTTGTCCTCGTGGAGGGCTTCGGGCAGTAGCGCTTCGGGCGTGGACTGGTAGGCGACCGGGCGCAGGAAGCGGTCGATTGAGGCGGGGCCGACCGAGGTGTGCCGGGCGTTCGTGGTCGCCGGCCACGGCCCGCCGTGGTGCTGCGCGTGCGTGACCGCCACTCCGGTCGGCCAGCCGTTGACGATGACGCGGCCCGAGCGTTCGGCCAGCAGCGGCAGCACGGCACGGGCGACGGGATCGGCGGAGGTCGCCAGGTGCACCGCGCCGGTCAGGCCGCCGGGCAGTTGCGGCAGGACCCGTTCCAGCTCGGCGATGTCGGCGTAGGTGAGCACCAGTGCGGCGGGCCCGAAGCACTCGCGCAGCAGCGTCCGGTCGCCGTCGATCGCGGCGGCCGGGGCCGCGATGAGTGCCGGTGTCACCGCATGGGCTTCGCCGCCGGGGACCGGTTCCAGGAGGGATCGCGCGGCCGGGTGCGCGGCGAGGCCCGCGGTCTCGGCGAGGTACGCCTCGCGGATCCGCCGGTTGAGCATCGGGTGGACCTGTTTGGCGCGCACCGCCTCCGCGAGCGCCTCCTCCAGGCCGTGGCCTTCGGGGAGGAACAGCAGGCCCGGTTTGGTGCAGAACTGGCCCGAGCCGAGGGTCATCGAGGTCGCGAACTCCTCGGCCAGCGCCCCGCCGCGCTGGGCGAGGGCCTCGGGGGTGGCCACGACCGGGTTGAGGCTGCCGAGTTCGCCGAAGAACGGGATCGGTTCGGGGCGGGCGGCGGCCTCCGCGGCGAGGGCGCGGCCGCCGCTGATCGAGCCGGTGAAGGCGGCGGCCTTGATGGCGGGGTCGCGGATGAGGTCGAGTCCGGCCTGGAAGCCGGTGACGACGGCGAACGCGCGCGGGTCGGCGCCGTGCTGCTCGATGGCGGCCGTGACGGTCTCGGCGAGGAGGGCGGCGGTGGCGGGCTGGGAGTCGTGGGCCTTGGCGACGACGGGGCACCCGGCGGCCAGCGCGGCGGCGGTGTCGGTCCCGGCGACGCCGAAGCCGAGCGGGAAGTTCGAGGCGGCGTAGACGGCGACCGGTCCGAGCGGGACGTTCCACCGTCGCAGGTCGGGCCGGGGCGGGGTGGTCCTCGGTGCGGCGTGGTCGATGACGATGTCGAGGGGCGCGCCGGTCTCGGCGTGGGCGCCGTACTGCTCGAACTGGCCGGTGGTGCGGGCGAGTTCGCCGCGGAGGCGGGCTTCGCCGAGGCCCGATTCGGCGTCGGCGAGGGCGACGATCGCGTCTTCGCGGGCGGTGAGGGCGGCGGCGACGGCGCGCAGCAGGCTCGCGCGTTCGGCGGGGCGCATCGCGGCGAGCGCGGGCGCGGCGGCGCGGGCGGCCTCGGTGCGGCGGGCGGCTGTGTCGGTGGCGGGGATCGGTTCGCCGAACGCGGTGCCGGTGGCCGGGTTGACGCTGCGCAGCGCGTCGGGCATGGGTGCTGCTCCGTTCGGTCGGCGGGCCGGGCCGGGAGCCGTGTGCGGCTCGGGGCCGGTCGGCCCGGCACGATGGTCGCTTGGACGATCAGTAGTATGTGACATATTACTGATTGCGGTGACCGCGCCGAAGGCGCGGTGCCGGGAGGCGGCGGTCGCCGGAGCGGCTTGCCTCTGGCGCGTTCGCGCCGGTGAAGCCGCGCCTCCGCAACCGCCTTCGAGAAGGGAAGCCCTATGACGGCACTCGAACCGCGTCCCTGGCGCGGCGTTCTCGTCGCCACCGCACTGCCGTTCCGCGAGGACCTCTCGGTGGACTTCGACGCGTACGCCGAGCACTGCGCCTGGCTCGTCGCGAGCGGCTGCGACGGGGTCGTGCCGAACGGCTCGCTCGGCGAGTACCAGGTGCTCACCGAGGCCGAACGCGCCCGCGTGGTCGAGACCGCGGTCGCGGCGGTCGGCGGGGAGCGGGTCATGCCCGGGGTCGCGGCCTACGGTTCGCGCGAGGCGCGCCGCTGGGCCGAGCAGGCCCGCGAGGCCGGCTGCGGCGCGGTGATGCTGCTGCCGCCCAACGCCTACCGGGCCGACGAGCGCTCGGTGCTCGCGCACTACCGGGAGGTCGCCGAGGCGGGCCTGCCGATCGTGGCCTACAACAACCCGATCGACACCAAGGTGGACCTCACGCCGAAGCTGCTCGCGACGCTCCACCGCGAGGGCCTGATCCAGGCGGTCAAGGAGTTCTCCGGGGACGTGCGCCGCAGCTTCCGCATCAATGAACTCGCCCCTGACCTGGACGTGCTGGTCGGCGCCGACGACGTGCTCCTCGAACTCGCCCTCGCCGGGGCCAAGGGCTGGGTCTCCGGTTACCCCAACGCCCTCCCGGAGTCCACCGTGGCGCTCTACCGGGCGGCCGTCGCCGGGGACCTCGCGACCGCGCTGCCGCTGTACCGGAGCCTCCACCCGCTGCTGCGCTGGGACTCGAAGGTCGAGTTCGTGCAGGCCATCAAGCGCTCCATGGACCTCGCGGGCCGCAACGGCGGCCCGTGCCGCCCGCCAAGGATGCCGCTGCTGCCCGAGCAGGACGCCGAGGTCACCGCCGCGACCGAGCGGGCGATCGCGGCCGGACTCGCATAGGGGGGGCGGATGCGCAGCAGGCTCGTGCTCCACACCGTGGAGTCGCACACCGAGGGGATGCCCACGAGGGTCGTCACCGGCGGCGTCGGGACCGTGCCCGGATCGACCATGATGGAGCGCCGCGACCACTTCGTGGAGCACCTCGACCACCTGCGGCTGCTCCTGATGCGCGAGCCGCGCGGGCACGCGGCGATGAGCGGCGCGATCCTCCAGCCGCCGACCCGCCCCGACGCCGACTGGGGCGTGCTGTTCATCGAGGTCTCCGGCTGCCTGCCGATGTGCGGGCACGGGACCATCGGCGTCGCCACGGTCCTGGTCGAGACCGGGATGGTGGCGGTGACCGAGCCGGTCACCACCGTCCGCCTCGACACGCCCGCCGGGCTCGTCACCGTCGACGTGCGGGTCGAGGACGGGGCCGCGAAGTCGGTCACGCTCGTCAACGTCCCCGCCTTCGCCGTCGGGCTCGACCGCGCCGTCACGCTCGCCGACGGGCGCGAGGTGCGCTACGACCTCGCCTTCGGCGGGAACTTCTACGCCATCGTCGAATTGGCCGACCTCGGGCTGCCGTTCGACCGGGCCGTCAAGGGCGACCTGCTCGCGGCGGGACTGGCGATCATGGACGCCGTCAACGCCGAAGCGGCGCCGGTGCACCCGCTGGAACCGTCCATCCGGGGCCTGCACCACGTGTACCTGGCCGCGCCCGGCTCGGACGCGTCGCTCTCGCGCCACGCCATGGTCATCCACCCCGGCTGGTTCGACCGCTCCCCCTGCGGCACCGGCACCTCCGCGCGCATGGCCCAGCTCCACGCCAGGGGCGAACTGGGGCTCGAGCAGGACTTCGTGAACGAGTCCTTCATCGGCTCGCGCTTCACCGGCCGCCTCATCGGCCGCACCGAAGTGGCGGGCGCGCCCGCCGTCGTCCCCACGGTCACCGGCCGCGCCTGGATCACCGGTACCGCCCAGCACATGCTCGACCCCGACGACCCCTATCCGAGCGGTTTCGAGCTCTGAGCACCGACGTTCCATCCGAGGAGGAGCCGATGGCCGCGCGAACCGCCCGGTTGTCCATGCCGGAGACCGGCACGGGCCGCTCCAGCTACCGCGAGCGCATCGGCGAGGCGCTGCGCGCCGCCGTCATCGCCGGCGAACTCGCCCCCGGCCGGGTCTACTCGGTGCCGGCCCTGGCCGAGCAGTTCGGCGTCTCCGCCACCCCGGTGCGCGAGGCCATGCTCGACCTCGTCAAAGAGGAACTCGTCGAACCCGTTCCCAACAAGGGCTTCCGGGTCACCACCGTCGAGGCGTCGCAACTGGACGAGTGCACGCAGCTGCGCGAACTCATCGAGGTCCCCGTGACCGCGGCGCTGGCGACCACCGCCGACCCCGCCGACATCGAAGGGCTGCGGCCGCTCGCGCAGGCCATCGTGGACGCCGCCGCCGCGCAGGACCTCATCGCCTACGTCGAGGCCGACACCCGCTTCCACCTCGCGCTGCTGTCGCTGTCGGGCAACCGGACCCTCGTCGCGACCGTCCGCGACCTGCGACGGCGCTCGCGCCTGTACGGCCTGACCGCGCTGCTGGAGGCCGGGAGGTTGGAGGAGTCGGCCGTCGAGCACCTGGAGATCCTGCGGTGCCTGCTCGACCGCGACACCGAGCGCGTCCGCGAGGTCATGGGGCGGCACCTGGGCCACGTCAGGGGCAAGTGGGCGCGGCCCTGAGAGCGCGAAAGCGCCGGACCCGGGCTCGGGTCCGGCGCTCGTCAGAAAAGGTTCAGGCGCGGGCGTACTGCGGCGGGACGCGGGGCGTCTCGCCGAGCTCGCGGGCGGCCTGGTGCGGCCAGTACGGGTTGCGCAGCAGCTCGCGGCCGAGCGCGACCGCGTCGGCCTCGCCGTCGGCGAGGATCTTCTCGGCCTGCCGGATCTCGGTGATGAGCCCGACCGCGGCGGTCGGCAGCCCGGTCTCGCGGCGCACCCGCGCGGCGAACCGCACCTGGTAGCCCGGGCCGGTCGGGATCGAGGCGCGCGGCACGCTGCCGCCGGAGGACACGTCGAGCAGGTCCACGCCGTGGGCGCGCAGCAGGGCCGCGAGGCGGACCGTCTCGTCGGCGGTCCAGCCCTCCGGCTCGATCCAGTCGGTGGCCGAAACCCGGAAGAGCACCGGGACCTCCTCGCCGACGGCCGCGCGCACCGCGTCGGCGATCTCGACGGCCAGACGGGTGCGGCCCTCGAAGGAGCCGCCGTAGGCGTCCTCGCGGCGGTTCGAGACCGGCGAGAGGAACTCGTGGAGCAGGTAGCCGTGGGCGCCGTGGATCTCGACGACCTCGTAGCCGGCCTCGATCGACCGGCGGGCGGCCGCGGCGAAGGCGTCCACGACCCCGCGGACCTCCTCCAGCGACAGCTCGTGCGGGACCTGCGAGTCCTCGCTGAAGGCGACCGCGCTGGGCGCGACCGGCTTCCAGTTCACGTCCCCGGCGCCGCGGGTCCGCTCGATCGCGAAGCCCGGATCGGTGCTGGCCTTGCGCCCGGCGTGGGCGATCTGGATGCCCGGGACGGCGCCGTACTCGCGCATGAGCGCGGCCGCGCGCCGGTGGCCCTCGACCTGGGCGTCGTTCCAGATGCCGAGGTCGGCGGCGCTGATGCGGCCCTCGGCGGTCACCGCGGTGGCCTCGACGAGGATGAGCCCCGCGCCGCCGGCGGCGCGCGAGCCGTAGTGCTGGAGGTGCCAGTCGTTGGGGACGCCGGTCGCGGGTCCCGCGACGTCGGCGCTGTACTGGCACATCGGGGCCATCCAGATCCGGTTGGGGATGGTGGTCCCCCGCAGGGTGAGCGGGTTGAACAGGTTGCTGGTCACGGTGGTTCCTTTGCGGTGGCGGCGCGGGGCGGGCGCCGCGGGCGGTGGTGACGGCGGGACGGGCCCGCCGGGCGGTCCCAAGGGTACTGCTGCCCGATGCGTTCGGGCGGCGGTCACGGCGTTGTGGCCACACAGCCGATATTACTTGCAAACGCGGGCTAATTGCAACCGACGATAATTGTGCAGGTAGGTATATCGTTGTACATTAGAATCGCCCGTACCCGAGCGAGGAGGAGCACCGTGACCACCGCACCGGAGAACGGCACCGCGTTGGCGCAGCACTGGTGCGCCCTGTCGGTGCTCCACGAGCGCATCGCCGACCGCGTCCAGCGGCGGCTCGAGGCCGGGCACGACCTGAGCGCCCGCGAGTTCTCGCTGCTGACCGTGCTCAGCCGCCAGGACGAGGACCGCCACTTGCAGATGCGGCAGGTCGCCGAGGCGATCGTCCTCAGCCAGAGCGCCACCACGCGCCTGGTCACCCGGTTGGAGGACCGCGGTCTGCTCGCGCGCACGATCTGCAAGAACGACCGGCGCGGCATCTACACCGACGTCACCGAAGCGGGCCACCGGCTGCTCGCCGAGGCCCGCCCCACCCACGACGGCGCGCTCCACGAGGCCCTGGACGAGGCCCGCGAGAACCCCGAGTTCAAACCGCTGGTCGAAGCGCTCGAACGCATCGGCGAGCGCTGAGCGCATGGCCGGGACGCGGCGAGTGCTCATCACGGGCGTGTCGGGCGTGGGCAAGTCGACCGCGATCGCGGCGCTCGCCGCGCGCGGGCTGCACGCGGTCGACACCGACTACGGCGGCTACTGCTCCCCCGAGGCCGAGACGGCGCCTCCGGGTCCGACCGCGCGACCGGGCTGGGTCTGGTACGAGCCGCGCATCCGGCGGCTGCTGGACGAGGCCTCGGGCGAGGCGCTGTTCGTCAGCGGCTGCGTGCCGAACCAGGGCCGCTTCTACGGCGACTTCGACCGGATCGTGCTGCTCACGGCCGCGCCGGAGGTCGTGCGGCGCAGGCTGATCGAGCGCACCGGGAACGACTACGGGAAGGCCCCGGGCGAACTGGAGGCCGCGCTGCGCGACCAGGCCGAGGTCGAGCCGCTGCTGCGCGCGGGCGCGACGGCCGTCCTCGACACCGACGCGCCGCTGGAGGACCTTATTGAGAGACTGCTCTCCCACGCCTTCGCGTAGCGGGGCCGGAGGGTCCTGAGGGGACTCAGTCCGCGGGGCCCTTGACGGAGGCCCAGATGCGGTCGGGCAGGTGCTTGAACGCCTCGGCGATGTCGTCGGCCCCGGGCATCCCGATGAGCCAGCGCGTCACCGACTCGGTGATCGGCCCGATGATGAGGCAGCCCAGGAGGCTGTCGGGGACGGCGACGATGCGTCCGGCCTCCATGTGCGGGGCGACCCAGGCGAGGATGCGGCGCAGCTGCGGCGCGGTCTCGGCGAGCATCGCCTCGGTCGGCGTGATCAGGTGCGCCTGGTAGGGCATCCCGAGCAGGAAGTGGGCCTTGGCCCGGTTGTCGACGCACCAGCGCAGGTAGGCGGTCACGAAGGCGCGGATGCCGGTCCGGGCGGTGCGGCGGGACTCGACGGCCTCGACCAGGCGGTCGAGCAGTTCGGCGCTGAGGCGCGAGTAGAGGGCGGCGGTGAGGCCGTTGAATGATCCGAAGTGGTGGTAGAGGCTGCCGACGCTGATGCCGCTGGCGGCGATCACGGCGGTCATGGTGTAGCCCTCGGGGCCGCTGCGGGTGTAGACGTCGAGGGCGGTCTCCAGGAGGCGTTCGACGGTCTCGCGTCCTCGCGCCTGCTTGGCCGCCATGTTCGCACCCCGTCTCCGCTGCACCGGTTTCGAAGGTACCTCTACAAGGTCCGGTCGGATCGGGCGCGGTGGAGGGTCGGGGCTCAGGACTTCCAGAACTTGGCGCCGGCGCGGGCGAGGAGGTCGCGCTGGGCGCGGCTGAGCAGGCGCTCGTAGCGGTGGTTGAGGTAGAGGCCGGGCGGTTCGGCGTCGATGCGGAAGACGTTGCCGAGCCAGCGGACGGGGTGGCCGTCCTCGGTCTCCCAGACTTCGACGATGCGGTCGCCGGGGCTGATCGTCATTCTGATGTGGATTCCGGCGAACTCGGTGTCCTCGGTGCGGACCCAGCCCACGGCGGCGGCGTCGGGGTACCCGCCGGGCAGCGGGTGTTCGTCGGTTCCGCTCATTTCCGGGCCAGCCATTCCCTGCATTGATGACATTCCGGTCTCCATCATCGCAGAACACGGTTAGCGCGCAACTGCCCCACCGTGTGACACCGCGTCTGCAATGCCCAGGATAGTAGGCGGACCCGGCGGTTCGGCCACCGGAGGGCGGGCCGTCCGCGTGGCGGCGTGACCGGGGACCGCCGCGGGCGCGGCCGCGGGGGCGCGGCGGCGGGTGCGCCCGATACTGGTGGCATGAAGCTCAGCCGCCCCGTATCGGTGTTCCTGCTCGCGTTCGGCGTATGGTCGTGGTTCGTGTGGATCTCGTTCGTGAAGAACCTGTTCGCCGACGCCAGCGGCCTGGCGTTCGAGGACGCGGGGGATCCGACGACCTATTTCTGGATCCATCTGACGCTCGCGGTGGTCTCGTTCGGGCTCGGCACGGCCATCGGCGTCATCGGCGTCCGGGGGCTGCTCGCCGCGCGCCGCGCGGGCTGAGTCCGGAGGGGACCGTTCGACCGGTCGCCGACTCCGGGTGGAGTCGGCGATCCGACGCGGCCGGGCGTGGCGTCAGGCCTCTTCGAGGTGGCGCATCGCCTCGGAGGCGAGATCGAGGTGGCGGTCCTCGGCGGTGCCCGCGAGGTGCTCGGTGAAGCGCAGCAGCGCCCAGTCCTTGACGCGCCGCGCGTCGGCGCCGAGGCCGTCGGCGACGGCGGCGAGCAGCTCGGCGCCGCTGTGCGGGCCGTGGAGCTGGTGCGTGAACAGGAGGTAGCCGCCGTCGAAGGCGCGTTCGGCGAGGCAGGGCTTGGGGTCGATGACCAGCCACGGCTCCCTTTCGGCCGAGACGATGTTGCCCAGGTGCGTGTCGCGGTTGCCGATGCCGAGTTCGGGCTGGTCTTCGAGGGCGTCGCACCGCTCCAGCGCGGCCTTCAGGCGCGCTTCGCCGACGCGGCGCCGCGTCTCGGCGTCCGCTTCGGTGTAGGCGCGGCGCCAGCGGTCGATCATGTCGGTGGCCTTGGGCAGCTCCGGGTAGCCCTCGGGGAGGTCGGCGGGGCGCCACAGCCGGCGGTAGAGCCCGCAGGCGATGTCGATGCGCCGCCAGGCCGCCTCGGGGGTCTTGTGCCCGAAGAAGCGCGTGGACTTGAGCCGGTTGCCGGGCACGGCCTGCTCCATGAGCATCGCGCCGGTCGCCGGGTCGTACTCGTGCAGGAGCACCGCGCCCTCGCCCCGGTAGCAGTGCAGCGCGGTGGGCTCGGCCGCGTTCTCGGCGTCGCGCACGGGCACCTTCAGCACCGCCCGCTCGCCGTTGCGGCGCCGCACCGGGACCACATAGGAGTGGGAGCCGCCGCCGTAGGGCGGGCCGTCGAGCCGCAGCGACCACTGCCTCGTCAGGCTCCAGACCGTCTTCGGAAGTCCGTCCAGCCATTCCTGCCCGGCGGGGCCGAACCAGGAGAGGACGTCGCGCCGCACGGAGGAAGGGACCACACCAAATCGCATCCCTTTAGTATCGAGCACCGCGCTTCGGGCGTTCCAGCCGCATACGCATGGGCGGCAAGCGGTCCGCGCCGGAGGCGTCAGCGGAGGGCCGCGACCGCGGCCGTGACGGCCGTGTCCCCTTCGCGCAGTTCGAGGACGCGCCCGGAGACGTCGGGATTGCGCAGCAGCTCGGCGAGCACCGCGGCCACGTCGGCGCGCGGGATCGGGCCGCGCCCGGCGGGCGGCTCGGACAGCAGGACCGCGTCCGCGGGCGGATCGTCGGTGAGGCGGCCCGGGCGCAGGATGACCCAGTCGAGGTCGCGGTTGCGCAGGTCCTCCTCGGCGCCGGCCTTGGCGGCGATGTAGGCGGCCCACACCTCGTCGCGGCTCGGGTCGGGCTCCTCGTCGACGCCCATGCTGGAGACCTGGAGGAAGCGGCGGACGCCCGCGCGCTCGGCCGCGTCGGCGAGCAGGACCGAGGCCGCCCGGTCCACGGTGTCCTTCCTGGCCGCGCCGCTGCCGGGACCGGCCCCGGCGGCGAACACGACCGCGTCCACCCCGCCGTCGGTCTCGGAGGCGAGCAGCCCGCCGAGGTGCTCGGCGTCGGCCTGTTCGAGGTCGAGGACGATCGGACGCCCGCCGATCGCGGTCAGGTCCTCCGCGTGGTCGGGATTGCGGATGAGCCCGGTGACCGAATGCCCCTCGGCCGCCAGGATCTCGGTCAGGCGCAGCGCGATCTGCCCGTGCCCTCCGGCGATGACGACATGCATACGGCCCACCCTAGCCCGGCGAGGGCGGCGGCGGGCCGCTTGCGCACAGAGGACCGTGCGGCGAAGCATGCTCGGGCCGATGGACACGGAAGGCCATGCCTTGACGCTCTCGGACCGCTGCGCTGGCGTGGGCGGCTCCATTCGCGGCGGGGCTCCCGCCGCGGTGCACGCCGAGAGGATCGAAGCCCATGGCCGTCAGCGGTGTTCTACCGCTGCCGTTGAGGCCCTGCCCGAGCGGCCGCGTCGATTCCGTAGCATCGCACGGTGACTCGACTGATCCTCCTCAACGGCGCTCCCGCGGTCGGCAAGTCCACGCTCGCGCGGCGGTACGCCGAGGACCACCCGTTCGCCCTCGTCCTCGACATCGACCAGGTGCGGCGGATGCTCGGCCGCTGGCGCGAGGACCTTTCGGCTTCGGGCCTGCTCGCCAGGTCGATCGCGCTCGCCGCGGCCCGCGCGCATCTCGAATCGGGGCATGACGTGGTGATCCCGCAGCTCACGGCGCGGGTCGAGTTCATCGAGCGGATTGCCGCGACCGCGGCCGAAGCCGCGGCGCGGTTCGTCGAGGTCTATGTGCACGCCGGCGAGGAGGAGGCGCTGCGGCGCTTCGAGGAGCGGACGCGCGCCGCCGCCGACCCGACCCACGTGGACGCCGCCGCGACGCTGGTCGGCGGCGAGGAGGCGCTGCGGGCGATGCACGCGAAGGTCACCGCGCTCATCGGGCGGCGGCCCGGGGCGGTCACGGTCGTGAGCGTCCCGGGGGACGTGGAGGCGACGTACCGCGACCTCCTGGCCGCCCTCGATCTTTGATGCGCACGCGAAGGCCCCGGCGGGCGAGGCCCGCCGGGGCCGAAGTGCGTTAAGCGGCTGCGCGTCAGGAGAACGCCGCTTCGAATGTCGGTGCCGCGAACGCCGTGAGGGCGAAGGCGGCGGCCAGCAGCGCGAGGCCGACGCCTCGGGTGCGGCGGGAGGTGGTCGGCAGCGCTGCGATGACCAGCAGCACGATCGCGATCAGATAGAACAGGGCTTGGAACACTGCCATTATGGACTCCTCAAGGGGGTGGACGCCCTGGTGGTACCCGATCCGCCACCGGCGCAAACACTGCGGGGAGTTCCGGGAGGCCGGAGCGGGGGCCGCGTTCAGGGCCGACCGAGGCCCAGGATCGCCTCGATCGCCTGGGCCACACCGTCTTCGGCGGAGGCGCCGGCGCGGTCGGTGGCCGCCGCGACCGCATCGGGGTGCGCCGTCGCCATCGCGAAGGAGCGCCCGGCCCAGGCGAGCATGGACACGTCGTTCGGCATGTCCCCGAAGGCGACCACCTCATCGGCGGCCACGCCCCGCTCGGCGCACCAGGCGGCCAGCGCATCGCCCTTGGTCGCTTCGAGGGCGGTGCATTCGATCTCGGGGAAGCTCCCCCAGTGCCACAGGCGCACGCCGGGCAGGTCGATGTGGCGGGTGCGCTCGTGCATCGCGGCGCCGGTGGAGCCGGGGAGGCGCACGATGAGCTCGGCGATCGCCTCGGCCTCGCCGGTGGGGTCCTCCTCGGGGTCGAGGAAGGTCCAGGGCTCGTTGAAGTGGACGCCTTCGCGCAGGGCCTCGGACTGGGCGAGGTGGCGTTCGCCGGTCTCGACGGCGAAGACCGCGCCGGGGAGGGCCTCGCGGAGGCGGTCGTAGAGGACTCGGGCGGTCGGGAGGGGGATCGGGTGGCGCAGGTCGGCGCTGCGGGCGGCCATGTCGTAGTGGAGGGCGCCGTTGCAGCAGATCGCGGCGTCGAGGACGGCGGCGAGTTCGGGGACGCGGTAGACCGCGCGGGGCGGCCTGGCGGTGACGGCGATGGTGAGGAGGCCGTGTTCGCGGGCGGCTTGGAGGGCCTTCTGGTTGCGTTCGGACAGGAGTCCGTTCGGGTCGAGCAGGGTTCCATCGAGGTCGGTGGCGATCACCTTGGGAGCGGGCACGTCACGAGTATCGGGGACCGGTCGCGCCGTGGCAACCTCTATTGCGGCCCCGGCGGCGGTCGCCGCCGGGGCCGGTCGCGCGGTCAGTCGGCGTACGGTGCGGCCGCGGCCTGGGCCGCGGTCAGCAGTGCGCCTTCGTTCTCGGGCCAGAGCGTGTCGTCCACGCAGGAGTAGGCGGGGAGGAAGCCGCCGCAGGTGCCGAAGCCGGGTCCGATCTCGAAGGTGAAGGCGGCGACGCCGAGTTCGCCGTACGCGAAGTCGTCGGTGGTGCCGCTGGTGTCGTAGCCGACGGTGTCGTCGTTGGTGCCGACGAAGTAGCCGTTGGAGGCGGCCATGGCCGCGCCGAGGTCGCGCAGCGCGGTGTCGTTCGGGGCCGGCTGGTCGGTGTAGCCGTAGGGGACGATGATGTACTCGCCGTAGGAGTGCAGGGAGATGAAGACGTCGCGGGCGTCGACGGGCGCCGGGTCGTCGGGGGCGTCGCCGCGCTGGTCGGGGTGCAGGGCCCGCAGCCAGTCCTCGAGGGCCTGCGTCTCGGGTTCGGATGCGGCCGAGGGGCCCTGGTAGGTCTCGGAGCAGGGGTTGGTGGAGTCGGCGCCCCATTCGAAGGAGGAGTTGCGGTTGAGGTCGATGCCGAGGCCGGTGCCGCAGTTCCCGTTCGAGTCGTTCGCGTTCTTGCGCTGGAGGATCGGGTTGTTCCCTCCGGAGGCGACGATGTCGACGCCGTCGGGGTTGGCGATGGGCACGACCCACAGTTCGGTGGTGTCGAGCAGTTCGGTGACCTCGGCGTCGGTGCCGTAGCCCTCGACGAGCTTGTCGATCCAGCGCAGGGCGATCTCGCCGGTGGCGATCTCGCGGGCGTGGATCTGGGCGATGACGGAGAACCGGGGCTTGGCCGAGTCGGGCTCGGTCGCGCAGTCGCCGTCGGCGAGCTTGGTGACGCACAGGGCGTAGACGTCGTGGCCGCCTTGGCCCTGGGTCTTGAGCCACGAGTCGCCGATGTCGTGGAGGACCGTCAGGTCGGGGTTGGCGGCGGCGACCTCGTCGAGGCGGGCCTCGACGGCGTCGACGGTGAGGTACCCGCCGTAGTAGGTGCCCTGCTGCTGGACGGAGGCGTCGACCTCCTTGTAGACGGTGTCGTGGAAGCGCGGTTCGTGCCCGAGGGCGCGCAGCTCCTCGGCCACGGCGCCGTCGCCGAGGACGTGGGCCCGGTCGCCGTGGCGGTTCGCGACGTCGAAGCCGAGGCGTTCGAGTTCGGCGAGTTCGGCGGCGGTGAGGTCTTCGACGCTCCAGGTGACGGTGGTGTCGTCGGGGGTGGACGGTTCGGCTTGGGCGGTGAGGGCGGTGGCGCCGGTCGACGCCGCCACGAACCCGATCGCGATGCCCGCGGTGGCGAGCCTTCGCTTCATGTGCATGTGTCCGTTCCTTTCTCGGCCCGCCTTGGATGCGGCGGGCGAAGGGATGGCCAAAGTGATGCTAAATCTACATTTGCCCATCAAACGCTGGTTTTGTCAACGTTTCAGGACACAGTGGATTAGCGGGCGGGTCAGGAGCGGTCGGGGACGCGGCGGCTGAGGGCGAGGAGGTACGCGTCCCGGTCGAGCGGGTCCGGGCCGGTGCGGGCCCGGGAGGGCACGATGCCGCTCACCGGCTCTTGGCGTTCGAAGGCGCTTTCGAGGACGCCTTCGCCGCTGGTCAGGCCGGGGAGCCGGCGGCCGAGTCCGTGGAGTTCGGCGGCGGGCACGGTGCCTTCGAGCGTGCACCGGGAGCCGCGCAGGTCCGGCGGTTCGGGCACGGCGCGGCGCTTCGCGAGGGCGGCGAGGACCCTGCTGAGGGCGGGCGCGGGCAGTTCGATCCTGAAGCGGTGCAGGGGTTCGCATACGACGGTCCCGGCTCGGCGCAGCGCCGCGGCGAGCACGAGCGGGACGAGGTTCGCGAAGTCCCCCGCGGTGCTCGACATGGACTTGTCGAAGCCGCCGTGGGCGCTGGACTGGCGGGCCCAGTAATCCGAGTGGGTCATGGTGACCGCGCAGCCCTCGACCTGCCAGCCATGCAGTCCCTGCCTCAAAGTGTCCTGAACGGCGCCTTCGACGGCTCTGAAGAACGCGATCGGCATCGAGCCCAGTTCCACGCCGAGGCGGAAGTCGACGCCGGGGAGGTCGGCGGGTTCGACCCGCAGGCCGACGGTGGCGAGGAACGGGTTGGGGTCCTTCGCGATGAACTCGGCCGAGGCGCCGGTGCCGAGGGGGCGTTCGACGCAGATGACGGTGGACTCGCGGAAGGTCACGTCGAGGCCGTGCTCCTCGGCGAGGGTCGACCCGATGACCTCCTTCTGGACCTCGCCGTAGAGCGAGAGCGAGAGTTCGCGGCGCTCCTCGTCGTGGCGCAGGCCGATGAGCGGGTCCTGTTCGGCGAGGCGGGTGAGCGCGGTGTGCAGCGCGGGCCGGTCGCGGTCGGACCCGGGCTCGACGACGGTCTCCAGCGTGGGCGGCGCGAACCGCTCGGTGCACCGCGCGGGCCCCTGCCCGATGGCGTCGCCGATGCGGACCTCCCCCAGGCCCCAGAACCTGGCGATCCGGCCCGCCTCAACGCGGCGGACCTGGTGCTCGCCGCCGTCGGCGAAGACGCTGAGGGCGGTCACCTTGGCTTCGCGCCCGCCGACGCGGACCCGGTCGCGGACGGCGGCGGCGCCTGCGAACAGGCGCCCGTAGGCGATCCGCTCGCCGGCCGGGCCGCGCTCGACCTTGAAGACGGTGCCCGACAGCGGCGCGGAGGCGTCGCCCTCGGTTCCGGGGAGGTACCGGCGGATGCTCGCGACGAGGCCTTCGACGCCGGCGCCGGTGATGGCCGAGCCGAAGTGGACCGGGTGGGCGGCCGCGCGGGCGACCTGCGCGGCGAGCGCCGCCTCGACCGCCGCGGGCGACAGCCGTTCGGGGGCGTCGAGGTAGGCGGCCAGCAGCGCGTCGTCGAGATCGGCCAGCGCCTCTGCGGCGTCCTCTGCGAACGCGGCGTCGCGGGGCCGGGGCGCGCTCGCCGCGGCGGGGGTGCCGAGGCCGGTCACGGCGTCCATGGGGACCACGGCCCGGTCGAGCCGGGAGGCGAGGTCGCGCAGGAGCGATTCGCGGCGGGCGCCGGTGCGGTCGATCTTGTTGACGAAGACCAGGGTCGGGACGCCGAGGCGGCGCAGCGCCCGGTGCAGGACGCGGGTCTGGGCCTGGACGCCCTCGACCGCGGAGACGACGAGGATCGCCCCGTCGAGGAGGGCGAGGACCCGTTCGACCTCGGCGATGAAGTCCGGGTGCCCGGGCGTGTCGATGAGGTTGACCGCGGCGCCGTCGAGGTCGAAGGCGACCACGGCGGATTTGATGGTGATGCCGCGGCGGCGTTCGAGGTCGAGCGAGTCGGTGCGGGTGCTGCCCGCGTCGACGCTGCCGACCTCCTCGATGACGCCGGCGGCTTGGAGCAGCCGCTCGGTCAGGCTGGTCTTACCGGCGTCGACGTGGGCGAGGATGCCGAGGTTGAGGGTGCGCAATGGCGGTCATGTCCTTCAGGTCGCGGTTGCCTTTCTCGTTGGACATGAACTGCTTGCGCATGGTGGCCCCTTCGCCTGTCGGACTGACGTGAAGGGGCCAGTCCAGCAGACACCAGAGGGCGGTGCAAATGGTTTTCTCGGGGTCAGGCGGCGGCCGCGGTGTCGTCCACGGCGGCGCCGTCGGTGGTGCCGCCGGCGAGGAGCGCCTCGACGACCTGGGCGACGCCGTCCTCGGCGTTGGTGGCGGTCTGGTCGGTGGCGGCCTCGACCGCCTCGGGGTGGGCGTCGCCCATCGCGTAGGAGCGGCCGGCCCAGGCGAGCATGGGGGCGTCGTTCGGCATGTCGCCGAAGGCGACCACCGAGTCGGGGCCGAGGCGGCGCTCCTTGCACCAGTAGGCGAGGCCGAAGGCCTTGTCGGCGCCGCGCGCGTTGAGGTCGAGCATCCCGAAATCGCCCCAGTGGCACATGGCGAGGCCGCCGAGGTCGGTGTCCGCGACGGCGGCGGCCATCTCCTCGCCGGTGCGGCCGGCGCAGTAGACCTTGATCTTGACGGCGCGTTTGACGCGGCGGAAGACCGTGTCGAGGCCGTCCACGAACTCCCAGTTCGAGGCGCCCACGAGGGCCTGGTACTGGCGGTCGCCGACGATGCCGGTGCCGGTCTCGACGGCGAACACCGCGTCGGGCAGGCGCTCGGCGATCAGCGCGGCGATCTTGCGCGCGTAGGAGGGCCGGATCGAGCGCAGGATGCGCGTGCGGCCGGTGGCCGGCTGGTAGAGGATCGCCCCGTTGGCGCAGACGGCGCCGTCGAGGAGCGGGATGAGGTCGGGCAGCATGTCGACGCCGTAGGAGGTGCGGGCGGTGACGGCGACGACTGCGAAGCCCTCGGCGCGGGCGGCGGCGAGGGCTTCTCGGGTTCGCACGGACAGTTCTCCGCTGGGGGCGAGGAGGGTCCCGTCCAGGTCGGAGGCGATGACGCGGGGCTTGAGCACCGCTCAAGTATCGCCTCTGTCTGCCACGTGGGGCAAGTATCGCCGTCGCGGTGCCGTCACCGAACGCGATCGGATTTCCGGTCGCGGTGCGCCGCAACGGAAGCGATCGGATCGGAATCCTCGTTGACCTGCGGCTGCCGGTCGTTTGTCGGTCCCGTGTGTCACGGTTGCGTCACGCGTGCAACCGGGACGCCGAGCGCGTCGTCAGACCGGACGTGCCCGAGCCGATTCGCACCGCCCTCCTACCTTGGTGGGCGACACCTCCCGTCGAAGGAGCCCATCATGTCCTACAACCCGCCCCCGCATTACAGCTTCGGCGAGCCCGGCGACCAGCAGCAGCCGCAGAGCGGCCCGCCCGCGTACTCACCGCAGCCGCCGCAGCAGCCCGCGGGAGCGGGATACGCGCCGCAGCAGCCGGGACCGCCGACGGGGTACCAGCCGACCGATTTCGGGCCGCCGCAGGTGCCGGCGCACCCGACCGGTCCGCGGCGTTCGCCGCTCGTCCCCGGCCTCCTCGCCGCGGCCGTGGTCTGCCTGGGGGGCGCGGTCGTGATGCTGACGCTGTGGATGGGCGCCCGCAGCGACCTCGACGAGGCCTCCGGGCAGGTCGAGGACAAGGACGACGAGATCGCCGGGCTCAGGGACGAGATCGAGACCGCCGACGCGCTGACCCTCGAACTCGAAGGGCAGGTCGCCGATCTCGAAGGGCAGGTCAGCGATCTGGAGGCGCAGGTCGCCGATCTCGAGGCCGCGGTGGGCGCGGGCGACCCCGAGGCCGAGTCCATGCGGGCCTGCCTCGACGACCTCAGCTGGTTCTACTCGACCGATCCGGACTCGGACGAGGAGGCCGATGCGGAGGCGGCGGTGCTGGTGTCGTGCATCGGATGGCTGTGACGGCCCGGTAGGAGCGGGTGGGCCCGGAGCGATTCGGGTCAGCGTTCCCCGCCGTGCCGGGCGAACGCGAACGGGATGCGCAGTTCGTGGCCGCGGAACAGGTCGAGTTCCTCGGACTCCTCGCGGGTGATCCAGCGGGAGTCGGAGGCTTCGAGTTCGGCGAGCCTGATCGGCTGGTCCGGTCGGGCCATGCGCGCCGTGAAGCTCATGATCATCGGCATGCGGCTGTCGCCGAGACTCGTGTCGCGCTTGTCGAAGGCCCAGGCCAGGCCCGTCAGCTCGACGTCGAGGCCGGTCTCCTCGGCGGCCTCCCGGACGGCCGCCAGGCCCACGGGTTCGCCCACTTCGGCGGCGCCGCCGGGCACGGCCCACTGGCCGGTGTCGGTGCGGCGGATGACCAGCAGCCGCCCGGCCTCGTCGAAGATCGCCGCGTCGGCGCCGGTCGCGACGCACGCGGCGGCCAGGTCGCCGCAGTGGACCTCCGGGTAGGCCAGGTCCGCCTCGTACGCGTCCTCGCACCAGGCCGCGATGCGGTGCTGCCGTTCGCGTTCGTAGGGATTGGTCACCGCTGACAGGGACTCCTCGGCGAGCGCCGCGACGGCGTCGAGGATCGCGCGGGCGGCCGGGGCGACCGGCAGCGGCTTGCGGTCGCGCTGGAACGCGCCGGCCTCGGGCGCGAGGGTCAGCAGGTGGCCGTCGAGGTCCGCGTCGCCCGGCTCCAGCACGGCTTCGGCGGCCTCGCCGTCGAGGCCGGTCGCGAGTTCGTAGACGAGCAGGTACGTGTGGGGGCACGGGAGGTCGGACAGGTCGGTGTCGGCGATGCCGACCGGGTCGCGCGGGACGGCCGCGCCGAGCGCGGCGGCGACCGTTTCGAGGCGCTGCCCGAGCGTGCCCGAGTCGAGGCGGCTGCGGCGCACGAGCCGCGTGCCGTCGGCGCAGGTCACGCGCAGTTCGGTGCCCGGCATGGGGGTCCGCAGGCCGGTGTCGGCCGCGTAGATCGCGCGGATCCGGTCGAGCGGGCGGGGGTCGATCTGGGCGGTGAGCGCCGCGGCGTGCTCGCGCAGGCGATGCAGCCGGGCCTCCTCCTCGGGATCGGCGCCCCAGTACAGGCCGTTCGCGGCCTCGGCGCGGAGCATCCCTGCGAGCCGGGCGAGGCCGACGGCCGCGCTCTGGCCGGAGACGGTGCCGCGTTCCGCGGGCCGGTTCGGCGCCATAGGGGACTCCTTCGCTCGACGGAGGTCAGATCGTACGCGGGAGTTCAGATCGTGCGCTGCCCGACCGCCGCGCGGGCGGCGTTGAGCGCCTGCCGGGTCGAGGCGATGAGCGAGGGGTCGCCGATGAGCCGGCGCATTTCGAGGACCTCGTTGAGCACGTCCACGGCGAGGCGCGGCTTGCGGGCGTCGATGAGGTGCTTTCCGTAGTGCTGCAACGCGAAGTGAAGCGTGCCGGGGCATTCGGCCCGCGCGGTGGCGATCGCCCGCTGGTAGAGCGGTTCGGCCGCGGCGAGGTCGCCGGCGTAGCGGTGGGCGTCGCCGAGGTTGACGAACGCGGCGACCTGCTGGTGCGGGGTCGAGGCGCGCTCGACGGCGTCGGCGAGGACCCGCTGGGCGTGCGCGTAGTCCCCCACCGCGATGAGGCCCACCCCGGCCTGCCGCAGCTCGGGCTGGGTGAGGCGGGGCTCGCGGGCCAGCGAGAAGTGCACGAGCCGGCGCAGTTTGTCCGGCTCGGTCGCGTACATGCGGCCGTCGTTGCCGATCGCGATGAGTTCGGCGATCTGCTGCTGTTCCGCCGACATGGCTGATCCCCCATTTCCGGACGAGGAGCGGCCGGTGAGGCGGCCTGAAGCGAGGATATGACCGCGGCGGCGGTTTGCCCAGACCCGGGCCTGAAAAGGTTTCACCGGCGCTGCGGGGCGCGGCCTCTAGCGGAGGCCCGCTTCGGCCAGGGCCTTGTTGCGGGCCTTGCGCGGCAGGCGGTCGACGTAGACCGTGCCGTCGAGGTGGTCGGTCTCGTGCTGGAGGCAGCGGGCGAGCGTGCCGGTGCCCTCGATCCGCACCGGTTGCCCGGCGGCGTCGAAGCCCTCGACCGCGGCGGTCCTCGCGCGCGCGGTCTCGGCGAAGGAGCCGGGCACCGACAGGCAGCCTTCGTCGTCGACCATGAGCTCTCTCGGCGGCTCGGGCAGGATCAGGACCGGGTTCACGACCGCGGCGACGGTGCGCTCGCCGGCGGCGTCCTCGCAGTCGAGCACGAACACGCGGGAGCCGACGCCGATCTGGTTGGCCGCCAGGCCCACGCCGTCGGCGGCGTACATGCTCGCGAACATGTCCTCGATCAGCTCGGCGAGTTCCCCGTCGAAGCGCTCGACCGGGGCGCACGGCAGGTGCAGCAGCGGGTCGCCGTAGTGGACGATCGGGCGCGCCCGGCCTTTCGATCCGGGTGCCTCCGGCGTCTGCTCGTCCGTCACTCGCTCTCCCCCGTCGATGGTGCGGCGTCATCGTTCCCGCTGCGGCCCATGGCCGCCGCTATTGCAAATCTATGGCGATAATACCCGGGCCCGCGGCGGGTCGAAACGGCCCGGAATGTCGTACCCGCGCGGGACGATTGGAGGGTCGGAAGGAGTCCAGATGCCAACATGGGACGACGTCGTGTCGATCGCAGAGCGGTTTCCGGAGGTCGAGGAGACCACGAGCTGGCAGACGCCCTCGCTGAAGGTCAAGGGGAAGTTCTTCGCGCGGCTGCGCACCGAGGCCGAGGGCGGCCTGGCGATCGTTTGCGACCCGGGCGAGAAGGCGGCGCTGCTGGCCTCGAAGGACCCGGCGTTCTTCACCACCCCGCACTACGAGGGCTACCCGATGATCCTGGTCCACCTCGAGCGGATCGACGAGCGGCGCCTCGCCGAACTGATCGAGGACGCCTGGTTTCTGAAGGCGCCGGTGCGCGTCCGCAAGGCGTACGAGGAGTCGCAGGGCTAGCGGGACCGCGTTCGGACCGGTCGCCGTCACTGCGGCGGCCGGCCCGGGCGCAGGGCCCTGGCGTTCGCCAGGACGACGCCGGTGATCACGATCAGGCCGCCCACGATCTGGGCCGCGCTGTAGTGCTGCCCGGCCAGGATCGTGAACGCCGCGGTGAACACGGTGATCAGGTTGAGGAACACGCCGGCGCGGCCCGGCGGGATCACCGTCAGCGCCCGGTTCCACAGCACGTACGACAGGACCGAGGGGAAGACCGCGATGAACAGCAGCGAGGCCAGCGCCGGCCCGGTGCCGGGCAGGGCCGGTCCCCCGGTGGCGAAGCTGATCGGCGCGAGCACGGCGACGGCGATCGCGGCCTGCGCGGCCGTGGCGGTCACCGGCGGCAGCTTCGGGGCGCGCCGCCCGATGACCGTGTAGGCGGTCCAGGCCGCGATGGCGCCGATCATGAGCAGTTCGCCGGTGCCGAAGCCGGTGTCGAGGAGCGAGCGCGGGTCGCCGCCGCCGAGGACGATGAGGACCCCGGCGAGGGCGAGGGCCACGCCGGCGATCGCCAGCGGGGTGAGTCGCTCGCGCAGGAAGACCGCGGCGGCGAGGGTGATCAGGGCGGGGTTGAAGGCGTTGACGAGCGAGGCGCTGAACGCGTCGGTGTGCTCCAGGGCCGCGTAGAGGAACAGGTTGTAGCCGAGCATTCCGAACACGCTGAGGACGGCCAGCCACCGCCAGGCGGCCAGGAGCCGGCGCCAGTCGGGCCGTTCGGTGAGCTGGGCGATGACCAGGAGCGGGACGAGCGCGATCGCCCAGCGCAGGAGGACGAGTCCGAGCGGGTCGAGGGTCTCGACGGCGGTCTTGCCGACGATGTAGTTCCCGGCCCAGAACAGGGTCGCCCCGAGCAGGGAGGCGACGGCGATCCATTGGGCGCGTTTGGAGGTGCGGCCCGATGCGGCGGCGGTCCGCGTTTCGTTCACGTGCACATTGTGGCGCGTGCGATTGGAGGGGACGAGCCGGGACCGGGCCCGGTGGAGCGGCCCGGGCCCGGTCGCGGCCTTACAGGCTCCAGACCTCGACGGTGCCGTCGGCGGTGCCGGTCACGGTGACCGTGTGGCCGTCGACGACGGTGACGGCCGCGGTCAGGAGGGCGTCGTCGCCGCTGTGCGGGGCGATGGTGGCGCCGATCTGCGCGCCCGATTCGAGGTCGAACATGGTCAGGCCCTTGTCGCCGCGCAGGAGCGCGACGGCCTTGCCGTCGAGTTCGATCAGCTGCACCGCGCCGACCACCTGAAACAGTTCGCTTCCGGCGGCGCCGTAGCGTTCGGCGGCGTCGAGGTTCCAGGCCTGCACGGAGCCCTCGCTGGTGACGGTCACGGCGAGGGGCTTTCCGGCGGCGGTGCCGGCGTTGAAGGCGTTGACCTCGTAGGCGAGCTGGTCGAAGGTGCTGCCGACCGGGTCGCCGGTCTCCAGGTCCGCGACGAACACGCGGTTCTCGTAGACGCCGACCTGGCTGAGGGTCCCGTCGAGTTCGGTCAGGGCGGTGTAGGTGCTGTAGGCGAGCCTGACGTCGTCGATCTCCTCGCCGTTGAACAGCTGCACCACGTCGGAGCCGGTGATGTAGACGGGGATGCCGTCGAGGACGCCGGCCCAGTAGACGGTGTCCCAGCCCGCGTCGCGGGTGTCGATGGGGTTGCCCGGGTCGTCGAGGTACCAGGCCGCCTCGATGGAGGAGTCGCGGGAGAAGACCACGGAGCGGCCGTCGAACTCGAAGACCGAGAGGTGCTCGACGGCGCTCTGGTGCCCGCGGAAGGTGGCGACCGGTTCGCCGGTGGCGAGGTCCCAGACGCGGACCAGTTTGTCGTCGCCGCTGGTGACGATGACGGGGGCGCCGTCGATCTGGCCGGTGCGGACCTGGGTGACCTCGCCGACGTGCGCGTTGGCGATGGCGGCGACGCGGTCGCCGGTCTCGGCTTCGGCGAGGGGCACGAGGCCGTCGTCGTCGCCGGTCGCGGCGGAGCCGCTCTCGGCGTCGTCCTCCTCGCCGAGGCTCGGCGATTCGGCGCCGCCGGGTTCGGCCTGGTCGATTTCGCCGCCGGCCCTGAGGTCGTCGTCCTTGTCGTCGCCGGGCAGGAACTGGACGGCCAGGAGGCCGACGAGGGCGAGAACGACGACGGCCGCGGCGCCGAGCGCGAGGAGTCCTTGCTTCGACTTGAACCAGGAGCCGCCGGGCGGCGCCGGCTGCGGGCCGGTGAGGTGGGCGGCTTGGACCGGGCCGGGGTGGACCGGTCCGGTCAGGTGGCTTTGCGGGACCGGGGAGGTCGTGTGCGGCTGCGGCTGCGTGACCGGGCCGGCGGGGAGGCCGTGCACGGCCTGGGGCGTCGGCTGCGAGGTGGGCGGCGCGGACGGGCTCGGCAGCGGGAGCGTCTGGCCGGTGGCGGGCGTGGGGGCCTGCGCGGTCTGGGGCGGCAGGGCCGGGCTCGGGACCGAGACGGGGGTGCTCACGGTGTGCTGGGCGACGAGGCCGCCTTCGGAGACGGCCAGTTCGGGCTGCTCGATCGCGGCCGGGGCGATGCCGAGTTCGCGGTGGAGCAGGGTGGCGACCAGAGGCATCCGGCTGGCCGCGCCGACGAGGAAGATCGCGGCGACCTGCTCCTTCGGCAGGCCCGATTCGCGGATGACGCCCTGGGTGACGCGGATGGTGCGCTCCACCAGCGGTGCGCAGACCTGCTCGACCTCTTCGCGGGTGAGGTGGGCGTCGACGTCGAGCAGCGGGATCGTCAGCTCGGTCGAGGCGCTGCGCGAGAGCCGCTCCTTGGCCTGGCGGACCTCGTCCATGAAGGCGGTGCGGTGGCGCCGGTCGGCGTTCGCGACCGGGTTCGTCAGGCGCGTCCAGCGCTCGTCGTCGGGTTGCACGGTGGCGGCGAGGTGCTCGGCGAGGGCCTGGTCGAAGTCGAGGCCGCCGAGGTCGTCGGCGCCGTCCACGGCGATGACGTCGAAGCCGTTCGGGCCCTGGCGCAGGACCGTGGCGTCGAAGGTGCCGCCGCCGAGGTCGTAGACGACGACGCCGCTGCCGGGCGGCACGTCGGTGCCGAGGCTCTGCACGAAGTAGCTCGCGGCGGCGACCGGTTCGGCGACGAGGTCCACGGCGCCGAGTCCGGCGGCGGTGGCCGCGTCGGCGATCACGTGGCGGCGGGTCGGCCCCCAGGCGGCGGGCACGGTCACCGTGACCGGGCCGAGCGCGCCGAGGGTCTGCGTGCATTCGCGGGCGACGCGGCTGAGCACCGCGGCGAAGACGCTGGTCACGGGGATCTCGGTCTCGCCGAGGAGGATCGCGGCGTCGTCGATGCGCCGTTTCGGGTTCGGCTCGTACCGCTCGGGCCTGCGGCGGCCGGAGTGGACGGCGTCGGCGCCGACGACGGGCCCGCCTTCGTCGTTCATGAAGACCGCGGAGGGCAGTTGCGGCGAGCCGTCGAAGAGCTGCTGATGCACCCGACCGTCCGCGCGGCGGATCGTCGCGACGGTGTGCGAGGTGCCGAAGTCGATGCTGATCGAGGCGGGTCGGGGGTTGCTGAAGGACATGGGGCCACTGTAGTTTCCGGTTTCCAAGGCGCAGGCCACAGGTGAGTCCGGGCCGAGGCGGCGCGGCCTTCCGCGGCGGGCGCGGGCGGTCCGCGCGGGTCTGCATGGTCGTACCATTGCGGGCCCCCTCGGCAGGTGGTCGAATGAAGCCATGAACGCCTACATCACCGCGGCCGGCGCCTACCTTCCCGGCGACCCGGTCGGCAACGACGAGATCGCCGCCCGCCTCGGCGGGGTCGACGAGCGCGGGGACCGGCTGCGCCGGCGCGTCCTGGCGGCGAACGGCATCGCCAAGCGCCACTACGCGATCGACGAGCGCGGCCGGACCACCGAGCTGAACGAGGAGCTCGCGGCGGCCGCGCTCGGCGCGGCCCTCGACGACCGGGGGCTGCGGGCCGCGGACCTGGACATGCTCGCCACCGCCACCACGCAGGGCGACCTGCTCGTCCCCGGGTTCGCCTCGATGGTGCACGGGCGGCTCGGCGGCGGCCCGATGCAGCTGCTCTCGGCCGCGGGGGTCTGCGCCTCCAGCATCGCCGCGCTCGACGCGGCCGTGGCGAAGGTGCGCCTGGGCGACCGGCGGCGGGCCGCCGTGGTCGGCAGCGAGCTGTCGAGCCGGTGGCTGCGCGGCACGCGGTTCAGCGGATCGGGCGGCGACGGGGACGCGCACTTCCTGCGGTGGATGCTCTCCGACGGGGCCGGGGCCGTGCTGGTGGAGGCCGAGCCGCGGCCCGACCGGCCCTCGCTGCGCGTCGACTGGGTCCGCACCGTCTCCCTCGCCCACGAGCACCCGGTGTGCATGCGGGCCGGCATGGACGAGGGCACCGAGCCGCGGGCGGGCCGCACCTGGCAGGACCTCGGCGGCGCCGCGGCCGCCGAGCAGGCCGGGATGATGCTGCTGCGCCAGGACACGAGCGCGCTCGCGGGCCTCGCCGAGGCCGGGCTGCGCGAGTTCGCCGCGCTCACCCGCGAGGGCCTCGTGGACCTCAAGAAGCTCGACCACGTGCTGTGCCACTACTCGACGAACGCGTTCCGCGACATCGTCTTCGACCGGCTCGCCTCGGCCGCGGGCGCGGCGATCGACACCGACCGGTGGTTCTCGAACCTGGAGACCAAGGGCAACACCGGGGCCGCCTCGATCTTCATCGCCCTGGAGGAGTGCTGGCGCACCGGCCGGTTCGAGCCGGGCCAGACCGTGCTGCTGGCCGTGCCCGAATCGGGCCGGTTCACGTTCGGCTTCGTGCACCTGACGTGCGTGGGCGCCGAGACCGCCGCGCCTACGGAGCCCGCGGCCGCCGCGCCGCAGCCCGCGCCGAGGACCGCGCCGCTCAGCGCCGAGCCCGCCGGGGACGTGCACGCCCGGCTGGAGGCGGTGTGGCGCGAGTTCGAGGCGCGCCTGGACGCGGTGCCGGTCATGCACCGCCTCGCCGAGGGCACGGTCACCCTGGAGGACTACCGGCGGCTGCTGTTCAACCTGCGCCAGCAGGTCGCCGACGGCGCCCGGTGGATCTCCCGGGCCGCGTCGAACTTCTCGGTCGACCTGTTCGACCTGCGCAGCGCCGCGATCGGCCACGCCGCCGAGGAGCACCGCGACTTCATGATGATCGAACGCGACTACGTCGCCTGCGGCGGCTCTATTGAGGACATCAGGGGCGGGGTCAAGAACATCGGTTCGGAGGCGCTGTCGGCGTATATGTTCCACACCGCGAGCCAGCCCGACCCGATCGGGCTGCTCGGGGCGATGTTCATCATCGAAGGGCTCGGCACCGGCAAGGCCTCCGGTTGGGCCGCGCGGTTCAAGGAGGTCCTCGGGCTGCGCGACGACCAGGTGAGCTTCCTGGCCTACCACGGCGACGCCGACGACGACCACTTCGCGAAGCTCCAGGCGATCCTCGCCCTGCCGTGGATCGACGCGGCCGCGACCGAGGCGATCGTCAAGACCGCCAAGGTGGTCGCGCGGCTGTACGCGCTCCAGCTCGAAGAGCTCGACAATGTCTGAGGCCGCGGCGGACCCGCCGCTGTGGGACGCGGTGGTGGCCGACCCGGCGATGCCGCTCGAACGCGAGGTCGCCGAGAAGATCGCCGAGGACCAGCGGCGGTGGACGCGCACCTGGCTCTACCCGGTCGCCCGGCCGCTCTCGCGGGTCCTCGCGCTGGTCATCGTCGCGCTCAAGCGCCTGACGCCGATCCGGTGGACCGCGCACCGGCTCATGGACCGGCTGTGCCTGTGGTTCCTGCGCCGCTTCGTCGACCCGCTCGCGGTGGAACTGCTCATCCGCCACTTCGTGATCGAGACGAACCTGCTCAACTTCATCGTCCGCAACACCGCCACCCCCATCGCGCCGGTGGCCCTGCGCCCCACCACCCTCGCCGGGCTCGGCGACCGGGCGGTGATCGAGCACGATATCAACGTCTACCAGGTGCTCGCCGCGCTCGACATGACCCGCACCGGTCCCCTCGACTACGCGGGCCTGGACATGCCGCCGCTCGACCCCGAACCGGGCCGGCGCCGGCTCATGCGCCTGGACATCCAGACCGCGCTGTGCCTCATGAACCTGCCGTTCGCCGCGTGCCTGACCCCCGACGAGTACCGCCGGGCCGTGCACTCGATGCGGTTCGACGACTCGATCCTCGTCCTGTTGTCCGAGCTCACCGGCGATCCGACGTTCCTGCGCTGGCTGTGCGGCGACCTCTCGGTGCGGGCCGACTCGAACACCGACGTGCCGCGCGCGGTCTACCGGCACGCCGTGGTCTGCGAGTACGCCCACGCGCACCTGGTGCGCCTCGCGGCAAGGGGCGCATAAGGTCCGGCCTCTGCTAACGTCGGCCTCCACATGCGCGGTGAAGGGGCGGCCGGTGGACTCCTGGGTGGCGATCGACTTCGAGACGGCGAACGGCAGCCGCGCCAGCGCCTGCTCGGTCGCGGTGGTCCGCGTCCGCGGCGGCGCGGTCGAGGAGTCGTTCGCGACCCTCATCCGCCCGCCCGAGGGCCATGACCGGTTCGAGCCGCGCAACACCGCGATCCACGGCATCCGCCGCACCGACGTGGTCGGCGCCCCGCGGTGGCCGACGGTGTGGTCGCAGTTGCGGGACTTCATCGGCGACGCCCCCGTCGTGGCCCACAACGCGGCCTTCGACACCTCGGTGATCCGCGGGGCCAACGGCGCGGTCGGCCTCGCCCCGCCAACCCTGAAGTACGCGTGCACGCTCGTCATCGCCCGACAGACCTGGCAGTTGGACTCGTACACGCTGCCGCGGGTGGCGCGGGCGGCCGGGATCGCGTTCGGGGACCACCACCGGGCCGAGGCCGACGCGCGGGCCGCGGCGCTGGTGCTGATGGCCGAGCAGCGCGAGCACGGGACGGACTCACTGGACGGCCTCCTGAAGTCGGCGCGGGTGAGCTGGGGCCGCATTCACGACAAGGGCTTCGACGGCTGCCGCAAGTGCTGAACCGATCCCCGATCCCGGTGTGACGATGCAGGCATGGCGGTTGACGCGGGCCCTGCGCGGTGGTCCGCTTGAACCTGAACGTTCACTAGCGGAGGTGGAAGATGGAGCGCACGCCCTCGACCTGGAGTTCCCGTGCGGGCGGCCTGGCGGCCCTCGGCGGTTCGATCCTGGTGGTCGCCTCGATGTTCCTGCCGTGGGTCTACCGCGGCGGCGCGGGCGTGGACTACCTGCATCTGACGGCCGTGGAGGCCGTGCGGGCCGACCGCGCCTACGGGGTGTCGGTGGCGCTGGTGCCGCTGCTGGCGGTGTGGTGCGCGCTGTTCTTCGTGTGGCGTCGCCACGAGACGCGGATGGTCTGGGCGTTCGGCGGGCTCGCCGGCGCGATGCTGCTGTACGGCGGGGACCTGCGCCTGAGCGCGGACCTGCCGGTGAACGCGGCCGGGATCGGGGAGCCGGTCGCCGTGGCGGGCCTGCTGGTCCTGGCGGCCGGGTGCGTGCTGGCGCTCGCGGCCAACATCGCCGAGCCGCGGGCGCTCAGCGCGGCCTAGCGCAGGAGCCCGCGAGCGGCTCGGTGCGCTGAGCTTCGGATTTGCGTTGGAGTGCACTCCAGGTTTTAGAGTCCCCTCCATGACAACACCGCAGCAACCGCTCCAGTCCGGATTCGGCGCCCGCTCGACCGCGGCCGAGGTCCTCGCCGGCATCGACCTGTCGGGCCGGTACGCGCTCGTCACCGGCGGCTACTCCGGGATCGGCGTCGAGTCGGTCCGGGCGCTGGCGGCCGCCGGGGCCGAGGTCCTGGTGCCCGCCCGCCGCCTCGACGTGGCCGAGAAGGCCCTCGCCGGGATCGAGGGCGTCGCCGCCGCCGAACTCGACCTCGCGGACCTGGGCAGCGTCAAGGCCCTCGCCGACCGGCTGCTGGCCGAAGGCAGGCCGTTCGACTTCGTCATCGACTCCGCGGGGGTCATGGCCTGCCCCGAGACGCGGGTCGGCCCCGGCTGGGAGCTCCAGTTCGCCGTGAACCACCTCGGGCACTTCGCGCTCGTCAACCGCCTGATGCCGCTCCTCGCCGAAGGCGCGCGCGTGGCCTCGGTGTCCTCGGGCGGGCATGGGAACTCCCCGATCCGCTGGGACGACGTGCACTTCGCGAACGGCTACGACCGGTGGCTGGCCTACGGGCAGTCCAAGACCGCGAACGTGCTGTTCGCCGTCCAGCTCGACCGCCTCGCCCGCGACTCGGGGGTGCGGGCGTTCGCGCTGCACCCCGGCTCGATCGTCACGCCGCTCCAGCGGCACCTCTCGATCGCCGAGCAGGTCGAGGCGGGATGGATCGACGAGGACGGCAACGCCGTCGCCGACTACTTCAAGAACACCGAGCAGGGGGCCGCGACCCAGACCTGGGCCGTGACCTCGCCTTCGCTCGAAGGCGAGGGCGGGGTGTACCTCCAGGACTGCGACGTGGCCGAGATCGTCACCGAGGGCGAGGGCGTGCGGGCCTACGCGATCGACCCGGCCGAGGCCGAGCGGCTGTGGGCGTACTCCGCGGAGCTGACCGGGGTGGACGCCTTCGCTTAGGCGCTGCCTCTGACCACGAGTTCGGTCGGCAGGACCACCGGGTCCGCCTCCTGTTCGTCCAGCAGGGCGATGAGGAGGCGGACCGTCTCCTCCGCCACGAGCGCGAGCGGCTGGCGGACCGTGGTCAGGGCCGGGCGGGTCGCCGAGGCGATCGCCGAGTCGTCGAAGCCGCCGACCGCCACGTCGCCCGGGACCCGGCGACCGGCCGCGTGCAGCGCTTGGAGCGCCCCGGCGGCCATGAGGTCGGAGGCGACGAACACCGCGTCGAGGTCGGGCACCGTCGCCAGCAGCCGCTCCATCGCGGCCTCGCCGCCGGCCTGCGTGTAGTCGCCGTGGACGATCATCTGCTTGCCGGCCTTGCGGCCGAGCACGCTCGTGAACCCCTCCAGCCGCAGCGAACCGCCGGGCGTGTCGAGCGGGCCGGTGATCATCCCGATCTTCTTGCGGCCCTGGCCGACGAGGTACTCGGTCATGGCGCGGGCGCCCCCGCGGTCGTCGGCGGCGGCGTACGGGATGACCGACTCGCGGCCGAGCACCGCGCCGCAGGCAACGGCCGGGACCCCGGCGCGCTCGATCTCCTCCAGCAGCGGGTCCCCCGCGTGGGTCGACACCAGCAGCGCCCCGTCGGCGTGGCCGCCGCGCAGGTACCGGGCGACCCGATCGCGGCCGCCGTCGTCCCCGGCGATCATGAGCACCAGGGACATGTCGAGGTCGGCCAGCTGGTTCGTCGCCACGCGCATGAGGACCGAGAAGTTCGGGTCCTCGAACAGTCGCTCCTGCGGCTCGGACAGGACCATCACGATCGAACCGGTCCGGCTGGTCACCAGGCTCCGGGCGGCCCGGTTCACGACGTAGCCGGTCTCGGCGACCGCGCGCCGCACCGCCGTCTCGGCCGAGAGCGAGACGTTCGACTTGCCGTTGAGGACCCGCGATACCGTGCCGCGCGAGACCCCCGCGGCATCGGCCACGTCGTGGATCGTCGGTCGTTTCCGTGCCAAGTTGCTCAGCTCTCCCTTGTGTCGCACTCATTATCGCCCCCGCCCGCCGCGGGGCCGGTCCCGCCGAGGGGCGAAGGACCGGCCGCCGCGGCGGCGGGGGCGCAGCGGTGGGCCGCCCAAGGGGACGACGGCCGCACCGTCTCGCTCTACCGCGCGGGGCTCACCCGCCGCCGAGGGCCCGCAGCGACGGCAGCGCGTTGCCCTCGAAATCGAACAGGCCCTGGTTGGCCCACGAGTTCCCGGCCTCCTCCACGACGTCGTCGCCGTACTCCATGCCCGCGCGCGAGGCCCAGGTCGTGCCGTGCACCGGCAGCCACGCCGGCTCCCAGTAGACGATCCCGAGACCACGCCCGCCGGGGACGTCGGCGACGGTGTCGTACAGGTCCCGCAGGAACGCGATCTGGCCCTCCGGGGAGGCCGGGTAGCCGCCGGTCTCGGCCATCTCGCCGCTGAAGACCTGGTGGTGCCCTTCGGGATGGGCCTTGGTCCAGGCGTAGGCGGTCTCGACCACGACCAGGTCGCGCCCGTAGCGCCCGGCGAGGTCGTTCAGGTTCGCGGCCAGGTCCTTGAGGGTCCCGTGCCAGTACGGGTAGTACGAGAGCCCGATGATGTCGAAGTCGAGGTCGCGCACGACCATCCGGTCGAACCAGCCGCGGTACAGCTCGTTCGCGCCGCCGAAGTCGAGGTGGATCATGATCTTCGCGTCCCCGGCCTCGCGCACCGCCCGCACGCCGGCCTTCAGGAGCCCGGTGAGCCGGTCGTAGGCCGCCTCGTCCTCGCGGTCGTCGCCGCTGCCCTCGAAGCGGCGCTCGCGGTCGTCGAAGCGGGGCGTGCGGCCCTCGGGCCACAGCATCCCGTTGGTGATCTCGTTGCCGACCTGGACCATGTCGGGGGCCGCGCCGGCCTCGGCGAGCGAGGCCAGCACCTCCGCGGTCCAGTCGTGCACGCGCTCTTGCAGGTCGGTCCCGGTCAGACCGCGCCAGGACTTCGGCGTGGTCTGCTTCTTCGGGTCGGTCCAGAAGTCCGAGTAGTGCAGGTCGAGCAGGAGCGCCTGCCCGGCGGCCTTGGCGCGGAGCGCGAGCGCGATGGTCCGCTCCAGGTCGTTGGTGCCGCCCATGTAGGGCTCGCCGGACTCGTCGCGCGGGTTCACCCACAGGCGCAGGCGGGTCCAGTTGACGCCGTTCTCGGCGAGGAGCTCGAACAGGTCGCGTTCGACGCCGCCTGCGCGGAAGACCGCGCCGCGCTCCTCGATCTCGGCGGTCATGGAGACGTCGGCGCCCCGCACCGGCAGGGCCTTCCTCGGCGTCGGTTCTCGATTCGTCATGGCTCCGTTATCCCTTCTCGGCGCCGGCGCTCGCGCCGGTGACCAGGTATCGCTGGAGGACGATGTAGAGGATGGTGATCGGGACGGCCAGGATCACCGCGCCGGCCGCGAAGGTCGTGAACGCGTTCTGGTAGACGTCCTCGATCATGGCGAACAGGCCGAGCGCGACGGTCTGCTTGTCGGGGCTCTGGAGCAGCAGCCGCGGCAGGATGAAGTCCATCCACGGCATGGTGAACTGCGTGATCGCCACGAAGGTGAGCATGGGCCGCATGAGCGGCAGGACGATCCGCACGAAGATCGTCCACCGGCTCGCGCCGTCGATCGCGGCGGCCTCGTCGAGGCTCGAGGGCAGGTTGTCGGTGTAGCCCTTCATCAGCCACGTGTTGTACGGCAGGGCCGCGGCGATGCTCACCAGCGCGAGGCCGGTGAGGGAGTCGAGCAGGCCGAAGTTGAGGAAGAGCATGTAGACGGCGATCGCGGTCAGGAAGGTCGGGAACATCTGGAGGATGAGGATCCCCAGGAGTCCGGCCTTGCGGCCGCGGAACCTGATGCGGGAGAACACGTAGCCGCACAGGGCCGACAGGACGACCGAGCCGACCATGTTCAAGGTCGCGACGTACAGCGAGTTGAGGTACCAGCGCCCGTACGAGGTGTTGGTGAACAGGTTGACGTAGTGCTCGACGGTGGCGTTCTCGGGGATGGGGCTGGCGTTGGCCAGGCCGGTGCCGGGGCTGAAGGAGGCGCCGACGATCCACAGGAGCGGGAAGATCACGATGACGGCGACGACCAGCAGTTCCAGGTGGAGGAAGGCGCTGGCGACGCGTTCGGACCGGGGCGCGGTGCGGCGGCGCCGGCGGGCGTTGCGGGCCCGCAGGGCGGGGTCGGGGGCGGGGCCCGGTTCGGGCGCGATGAGCGGCTGAGGTGCGGTCATGGGTTCACAGCTCCCGGATCGCTTTGGAGCGGTTGAGGTTCCACACCGAGATGGTGCCGACGATGACGAAGATCAGCATGCTCATGACCGCGCCGATGTTGTAGAGGCGGTTGTCCAGGGTGAGGGTGAACAGCCAGGTGATGAGCAGGTCGGTGCTGCCGGCGAAGCGGTAGCCGGCGTTGTCGGGCCCGCCTTGGGTGAGGAAGTAGATGACACCGAAGTTGTTGAAGTTGGAGACGAACGCGAGGATGAGCAGCGGCGAGACGGTCCGGTGGACCACCGGGAGGGTGATGTGCCGCAGCTGCTGGAGCGGTCCGGCCCCGTCCATGCGGGCGGCCTCGTAGTAGCTGTCGGGGATGTTGGTCAGGACGCCGCCGACGAGGGCCATGAAGAACGGGAAGCCGAGCCACAGGTTCACCAGGAGGGCGATGCCGCGGGCGAGGTTGGGGTGGGAGGGGTCGGTGAACCAGTAGACGCGCTCGTCGGTGATGCCGACGTCGACCAGCCACTGGCTGATGGGTCCGAACTGGCCGTTGAACATCGAGCGGAAGACCAGGGCGGAGACGATGCCGGGGACGGCCCACGGCAGTAGGAAGATCGAGCGCCACACGCGCGGGAACCGGACCTTGCGGTTGGCCAGCAGCACGGCCTGGAGGAATCCGGCCGCGTAGGTGGTGGCGGTGGCGACGACGGCCCACACGAGGGTCCAGCCGAGGACGCCGAGGAAGGTCGCAGTCCAGGAGGGGACGGCGAAGATCGTCGCGAAGTTCTCGAAGCCGACCCAGTGGACGAGGTTCTTCGGCGGGAGGTTGTCGCGGTTGTAGTCGGTGAAGGCGACGAGGATGCCGAACAGCACCGGCAGGACCGACATGAAGACGATCAGGAGCATGCCCGGGGAGAGCACGATGTACGCGAAGGAGTGCTCCCACAGGCGCTTGAAGTAGGCGAGGGAGGACTGGCGGGGGCCGCCGTCGTTGAGGCGGCGCCGGTACCCGGCGGCGTCGCGGACGCCCCAGATCCAGACGATCGCCAGGAGCGCGAGGGTGAGCAGGCTGATGAGGCCGTTGGCCATGAGGACGATCGAGTTGTCGCCCTCGGTGAGGCCGGTGAGGGTCATCTCGCGCGGCTTGGTGCCGAGGGTGATCAGGCCCCACAGGCCCTTGACGAAGAACCCGCCGTTGGAGCGCGGCGTGTAGTCCATCCCGGCGTAGTAGTTGCCGGAACCGATCTCCCAGCCGATCAGGGCGGCGAAGAAGACGAAGAAGAAGGCGGCCTTGCCCGCCTGGCGGTTGAGCAGTTGGCCCGACCCCCACACCAGTGCCGAGGCGATGCCCGGCACTGATGCGGGGAGGCGTTGCTGAGCGGTGCTCATCTGCGGTGTCGCCCTACAGCCCGGCGAGTTCGTCGTAGCCGGCGACGGCGGCGGCCGCGGCGTCGTCGGCCGAGGTCAGGTTGTCCCAGACGGCCACGGTCATCTCGTTGGCGGTGGACCAGAAGTACTCGGGCAGCTGCGGGAGCAGGTCGGCCTGCGCGGACTGGGCGACGATGCCGGCCACGTGCGGGTCCTCTTCGAGGCCCTCGATGTGGGCGAGCAGGTCGGTGTTGAGCGCCGGGATCTGCCCGGTGGTGGCGTAGAGCGCGGCGGCGCCCGCGTCGGAGGCCAGGAAGTTGGCGAACACGCGCGCGGCGGCCGGGTACTTCGTGTACGCGGAGACGGCGATGACGTGCATCCCCGCGAAGGAGCTGGCCGGGTCGCCGGACTCGCTGGCGGGGATGGTGGTGACCCCGTACTCGAAGCCGTGCTCCTCGGCGCCGGCGTCGAAGGCGGAGAAGGCCCACGGGCCGGTGATGATGTACGGGGTGACGCCCGCGGCGAACTCGGCCTCGACGGTCTCGGGGGTCGCGTCGGCGCTGGGGACGTTCCACAGGTCGCGCAGGCTCGCGTAGTACTCCAGGGCCGGGATCAGCGAGGGGTCGTCGAAGCCGGGCTCGGCGACGTCGCCGCCGGGGTAGACCTGCCAGCCCATGGAGGACAGGACCGAGTAGGAGTAGTAGATCTCGCCGGGGACCCAGCGGACGGTCCACTGGTTCTTCGCCGAGTCGTTGTACTGCTCGGCGACGGCCCGGATCTCCTCCCAGGTGGTCGCGGGCTCCTCGGAGCCGGTGATCTCCTTGAGGAGGGTCTTGTTGTACATCAGGGCGATGGACTCGGTGGTGACCGGGACGGCGTACATCCGGCCGTCCGAGCCGGTCACGACGCCGGTGAAGGTGTCGCTCATGCGGCTCTTGAGGACGTTCTCGTACTCGCCGAGGGGCGCGGCGGTGCCCTCCTCGATGGAGCGGGCGACCTGGTCGTAGAAGGTCATGAAGACGTCGCCGCCGTTGCCGGCCTCGCCGGCGAGGGACATCTCGGGGACCGCGTCGTTCTGGGCCACGAGCTCGTAGGTGAACTCGATGTCGGGGTAGACGTCCTTGAAGGCCTCCTTGAACGCGGCGATCTGCGCGTTCGCGAGGTCCTCGTTCTCGAACCAGAGCTTGAGGGGCACCTCACCCGAGGCGATCTCCTCCTCGATGACGTACTGCTGGGCGTCGGCGTCCCATTCGAGGTCGCCGCGCTCCTCTTCCTCTTCCGGGCCGCCGCAGGCCGCGAGGGTCCCCGCCGCCGCGACGCCGCCGCCGAGGGCGAGGAGGTTCCGCCGGTTGATCGAGGGTCCTGCGTGAGCACCTTTGCTGCGCATGTCTAGTCCTTGTCTCAGGTGAGGGAGTCCGGCGTCGTGCTGGGCCGTATACCGTGCCGGTCCAACTGATGTGCGCCACCAGACTGTGAACGTTTACACGAATCTAGCGATCTAGGCCTCACTTGGCAACCAAGTTTTGCACCCAATGGTCGTTTACGCGGCATAAATTCTTCATAGAACGATCACAATTTTGACACGAATCCCGAGTGCATCGCAGGTTGCGGGAGATTCGAACATGGAGTACTGTGCACGTTCACAGGCATTTGTGCAAGGAACCTCACAGGAGACGCGGTGCAGACCATTCGCTACGGAGGCGACTACAACCCCGAACAGTGGCCCGAGGCGACCTGGAGGGAGGACGTGCGGCTCATGCGCGAGGCGGGCGTCGACCTCGTCAGCCTCGGCGTGTTCAACTGGGGCCTCATCGAGCCCGCCCGCGGCGAGTACGACTGGACCGACCTCGACCGGATCGTGGCGCTCCTGCACGAGCACGGCATCGGGATCAACCTGGGCACCCCCACCTCCTCGCCGCCCGCGTGGCTGCGCAAGGCCCACCCCGAGATCCGCCTCGTGGACTTCGAGGGCCGCACCCTCGCCGGGGGCTCGCGCCACGGCGTGTGCCCCTCCTCCCCCGTCTACCGCGAGGCCTGCGCCGCGATCGTCGAGCAGCTCGCGGTCCGCTACGGCGCCCACCCGGGCGTCGAGCTGTGGCACGTGCACAACGAGTACGGCTGGGCCAACGTCGAATGCTACTGCGAGGTCTCGGCCCTGGCGTTCCAGGCCTGGCTCGCCGACAAGTACGAGGACGTCGACCGCCTCAACGAGGCCTGGGGCACCGCCTTCTGGGGGCTGGTCTACCGGTCCTTCGACCAGGTCGAGGCGCCTTCGGCCGCGCCTCCCGGGGTCAACCCCGCGCTCCGGCTCGACTGGAAGCGCTTCTCGAACGACCAGCACATCGCCAACTACCGGCTCCAGCGGGACGTCATCGCGAAGCACTCGAAGGCGCCGGCGACCACGAACTTCATGATCCCCAACTGCGAGGGCATGGACTACTGGCGCTGGGCGGGCGAGGTGGACGTCGTCTCCAACAACCACTACCTCATCGCCGAGCGCGAGGACCACCAGATCGAGCTGTCCATGAGCGCCGACCTGACCCGCGCGGTCGCCGGCGGCCCGTGGATGATCATGGAGCACTCCACCTCCGCGGTGAACTGGCAGCCGCGCAACATCGCCAAGACCCCCGGCGAGCTGCGCCGCAACTCCCTCGCCCACGTCGCGCGCGGGGCCGACGGCCTCATGTTCTTCCAGTGGCGGGCCTCCCGCGCCGGGGCCGAGAAGTTCCACTCCGCGATGGTCCCCCACGGCGGCACCGACACCGAGCTGTGGCGCGACGTGGTCGCGCTCGGCGGCGACCTCAAGGCGCTGTCGGCGGTGGTCGGCACCGAGGTGGGCGCCGACGTCGCGGTCCTGTGGGACTGGGAGGCCTGGTGGGCCCTCGAACTCGAGTGGCGCCCCTCGGTGGATCTGCGCTTCCGCGAGCGCGTCGAGGCCTACTACGCGAGCCTGTGGAAGCAGCACGTCACCGTCGACTTCGCCCACCCCGAAGCGGACCTGTCGGCCTACCGGCTCGTCGTCGCGCCCTCCTCCTACGCGCTCAGCGACGCCGCCTCCAAGAACCTGCGCGGCTACGTCGAGCACGGCGGGCACCTCGTCGTCTCCTACTTCTCGGGGATCGTGAACGAGCACGACACCGTCCACGCCGGACCGCACCCGGGGGCGCTGCGCGAGACCCTCGGACTGTGGATCGAGGAGTTCCACCCGCTCCGCGAGGGCGAGGGCCTCGCGATCGAAGCCGACCCCGGCGCCGGGGTCGAGTCCGCAGCCAGCGGCAGGCCGTGCCTCGAGACCGGCGCCAGGGGCCGGATCTGGTCCGAGCACGTGCGCCTCGACGGCGCCCGCGCCGTCGCCCGCTTCGCCTCCGGTCCCGACGCGGGCCGCCCCGCCCTCACCCGCCACGACCTGGGCCGCGGCACCGCCTGGTACGCCGCGACCGCCCTCGACGAGGCGACCGGCCTGGACGAGCTGCTCGCCACCGCCTTGGACGCCGCCGGGGTCGAACGACCCGCCGGCATCCCCGGCGGCGTCGAGTTCGTGCGGCGCGGCCCCATGAGTTTCCTGATCAACCACAGCGATCAGGACGTCACCGTCCCCGGTCTCCGGGGCACCGATGTCCTCACCGGCGTCGCTCACCAGCGCAGCGTCCCGGTACCCGCCGGAGAGGTCGTCATCCTCACCGACTGAAAGCGAGCGAAGTTTCAATGAAGAGACGAACCGCCCTCACCGCGGCCGGCGCCCTCGGCGCCGCGGCCGCACTCGCAGGCGCCGCGCCCGCCGCGCAGGCGCAGACCGCGTTCGCGCGCGGCGCCGACATCTCCAGCCTCGCCAAGTCCGAGGACTACGGCGGGGAGTACATGTGGTCCGACGGCTGGCGCGAGGACGCCATCTGGATCCTCTCCAAGAGCGGGGTCAACTGGATCCGGCTCAAGGTGTGGGTCGACCCCGCCGACGGCTACAACACCAAGTCGCAGGTCGTCGACCTCGCCTCGCGAGCGAAGGCCGCCGGGATGGACGTCCTGGTCGACTTCCACTACTCCGACTTCTGGACCGACCCGGGCCAGCAGGCCAAGCCCGCGGCCTGGAACTCCCTGGGCTTCAACGCGCTCAGGGACGCCGTCTACGACCACACCGCCGACGTGCTCGGCGGCCTGCGCTCGGCCGGGGTCACCCCCGGCATGGTGCAGGTCGGCAACGAGCTCAACGGCGGGATGCTGTGGCCGGACGGGCGCTACGACCGGCTCGACCAGCTGGCGCAGCTGCTCACCGCGGGCGCCCACGCCGTGTACGACACCTCCCCGGCCTCCAAGGTCATGCTGCACCTCGCCGAGGGCGGCAACAACTCCCTGTTCCGGTGGTTCTTCGACGCCGCCAGGGACCGCGGGGTGCCCTTCGACGCCATCGGCGCCTCGTACTACCCGTACTGGCACGGCTCGCTCTCGGGGCTCCAGTCGAACCTGAACGACATGGCCTCCCGGTACGGCAAGCCGGTCTACGTCGTGGAGACGGCCTACCCGTTCAGCACCGGCGACCGCGACGGGCACCCGAACATCGTCAGCTCCTCGACCCCGGTGTCGGGATACCCGGCGAGCCCGGCCGGGCAGTCGAACATGCTCACCGCGATCGCCAACGTCGTCAAGAACGTCCCGAACGGCATGGGCCGCGGCGTGTTCTGGTGGGAGGCCACCTGGATCGCCGTGGACGGCAACGGCTGGGACCCGACCGACCCGAACAGCGGCAACGCCTGGGAGAACCAGGCGCTGTTCGACTTCTCATGGAGGGTCACGCCCGCGCTGCGGACCCTCGGCACCCTGTAGCGGCGCCGCCGCGACCCGACTTCCCCTGGTGGGCGGTCCCGCCCCAGCGGGACCGCCGAAAACCCTCTCTCTCACAAAGGAGCGCGACCTCATGAAGCGCAGAACCGCACTCACCGCCGCCGGCGCCCTCGGCGTCGCCGCCGCGGCGGCCGGCACCCCGGCACTGGCCCACGCGGCCCGCAATTGCAGTCCCGGACCCGCCCAGGGCGGCTTCGTCCGCGGCGCCGACATCTCCGGGCTCGTCAAGAACGAGGACTACGGCGCGGTCTACCGCCGCGCCGACGGCACCCAGGCCGACGCCGTCGACATCCTCGCCGAAAGCGGCCTCGACTGCATCCGCGTCAAGGTGTGGGTCGACCCCGCCGACGGCTACAACACCAAGACGCAGCTCGTCGAACTCGGCCAGCGGGCCAAAGCCGCCGGGATGGACGTCCTGGTCGACTTCCACTACTCCGACACCTGGGCCGACCCGGGCAAGCAGTTCAAGCCCGCCGCGTGGGAGGACCTGAGCTTCGCCGACCTCAAGGGCGCCGTCTACGACCACACCGCCGAGGTGCTCGGCGCGCTCACCGACGCCGGGGTCACGCCGACGCTCGTGCAGGTCGGCAACGAGACCAACGGCGGCCTCCTGTGGCCCGACGGCCGCTGGGACCAGCTGGAGCAGATGGCCGAGCTGCTCGCGGCCGGATGCGAGGCGGTGGACGACGCCGTGCCGTCGGCGCAGGCGATCCTGCACCTCGCCGAGGGCGGCGACAACGGCGCGTTCCAGTGGTTCTTCGACAACGCCGTGTCGCACGGGGTGCCGTTCGACGCGATCGGCGCCTCGTACTACCCGTACTGGCACGGCCCGCTCTCGGGCCTGGCCGCGAACCTCGACGACCTCGCGACCCGGTACGGCAAGCCGCTGTACGTGGTCGAGACGGCGTACCCGTTCACCACCGGCGACTCCGACGGGTTCCCGAACATCATCTCCGACGCCGAGCCGGTGGCCGGGTCCCCGGCGAGCCCGGAGTCCCAGTCGTACTGGCTGGAGGAGATCGCCGCGGTCGTCAAGGCCGTGCCGAACGGCCTCGGCCGGGGCGTGTTCTGGTGGGAGGCGACCTGGACGGGCGTCGAGGGCGCCGGCTGGGACCCGGCCGACCCCTCCAGCGGGAACGGCTGGGAGAACCAGGCGCTGTTCGACTTCGACGGGAAGGCGCTCCCGGGGTTGCAGACCCTCGGGAGCCTCTGAGGCCTCACCGACCCTCACGGGCGGCCGCGCCGTCCGGCGCGAGTTCCCCCGGCGCCGTCCAGGCGCCGGGAGGACCGGTCGGGCGGCGCGGCGGTTCCATGTGGCCGGATCGTTCCGGTTCGGGACGCGATCGTGCCTGAGCGGGAGGGGTTCGCGGGGGCAGCATTGGGGCCATGAGAACCGCACTGCTCGTCATCGACGTCCAAGAGTCCTTCCGTCAGCGCCCGATGTGGGAGGCGATCAGCGACCCCGGGATCGCCGACCGGATCGACCCGCTCGTGGAGGCCGCCCGCGAGAACGGCGACCTCGTCGTCTGGATCCGCCACATCGAGCCGGGGACCGGGAACGTGTTCGACCCGGCCCGGGGCTTCGTGGAGTACCTGCCCGGCCTCAAGCCCGCCGAGGGCGAACCCGAGTTCCTCAAGACCGCGCACAACGCGTTCACGACCACCGGGCTCCAGCAGACGCTGACGCAGCGCGGCGTCCGGGAGGTCGTGGTCACCGGCATCCGCACCGAGCAGTGCTGCGAGACGAACGCCCGCGTCGCCTCGGACCTGGGCTACGCGACGGTGTTCGTCACCGACGCGACGGCGACCAACCCGATCGAGCACCGCGACGCGCCGCCGGGGCGCGGTCTGGACGAGATCCTGGCCGACCCGCGCACGCTCGGCACCGACGCGATCATCGAACGGACCGAGTACGCGCTCTCGGGGCGCTTCGCCGCGGTGACCGACGTCGCCTCGGCGGTGCGAGACTGGCGGGAGTGAACCGCGAGGAGGGTGCGCCGTGACCGAAGTCGTCTTCGTGCTGCTCCCCCGCCTGCACCTGCTCGACCTGGCCGGCGCGGCGCAGGTGTTCTCGACCGCGGCCGACGTTCTGCCCGAGGGGGCCTACCGGCTGCGGTACGTCGCCGAAGCGCTCGAAGTGCCGACCGCGCAAGGGGTCGCGCTCCGGGCCGAGACCGATTGGCCGCGCCTGGGGCCCGGCGACCTGGTGATGGTGCCGGGCTGGCGCTCGCCGGGGACGGCGGGCGGGCCGCGGCTCTCGCGGGCGCAGGAGCGTCGGCTGCGCGAGCACCATGAGGACGGCGGCACCGTCGCGAGCGTCTGCTCGGGCGCGTTCGCGCTCGGGCAGGCCGGGCTGCTCGACGGGCGCCGGTGCACGACCCACCACGCGCTCCAGGACGAACTCGCGCGGCGCTTCCCGCGCGCGAGCGTGGTCCGCGACGTGCTCTATACCGAGGACGAGCGGGTGGTGACCTCGGCGGGGATCGCCAGCGGGATCGACCTCGCGCTGCACCTGGTGGCGGTGCGGCACGGGCCCGCCGCCGCGGCCCGGGTCGCCCGCGAGATGGTCGTCTTCGCGCGGCGCAACGGGCAGGAGCCGCAGGCGAGCGCGATGCTGCGGCACCGCTCGCACCTGTCGGACGCGGTCCACCGCGTGCAGGACCGCATCGACGCGGAGTTCGCCGAGCCGCTGCGGCTGGCGGACCTCGCGGCGCGGTCGGGATTGTCGCAGCGGACCCTCACGCGGCAGTTCGGCGAGGCGACCGGGCTGACGCCGCTGCGGTACCAGTCGCTGCTGCGCCTGGAGCGGGCCGAGCACCTCATCGGGCAGGGCGCGACGGTGGAGTCGGCGGCGCGCGCGGTCGGGTTCGCCGACGCGCGGATGCTGCGGCGCCTGCGGGCCGGGCGCTGAACGGCGGAGGCCGGAGCCTCCGCCGACATCCCCTAGAACGCGTACGGGCCGAAGCGGCCCCAGGCGATGACCAGTGCGATCACGAGGAACGCCGCGTTGACGACGATCCCGGAGTACTCGCCCTTGCGGAAGTGGTAGATCCCGGCGAGGACCATGATGACCGCGAGGCCGAGGGCCGCGAGCGGGGTCAGGACCACGGCGATGCCGGTGAGCGCGGGCAGGACCAGGCCCAGGGCGGCGGCGAGTTCGGTGACGCCGACGAGCTTGACGACCCCGGGCGAGAAGTCGTTCACCCACGGCATCTTCGGGGCGAGCTTCTCCTTGGGCTGGGTCGACTTCAGCAGGCCCGCCATGAGGAAGGCGGCGGCGAGCAGGATTTGCAGGATCCAGAGGAAGACGTTCATCAGGGCGATCTCCATGACCGATCGAAGGGCGGGCGCACAGGAAACGGAGCGCCCTATCCGGTTGCGGACACTGATGCCAACAACACAAGCGGATAAGACATTCCACTTGGATAGGATGTGCTGATGGAACCGAGCCCGGAGGAGGCCGGCTGCGACCGCGCCCGCCTGCGCAGCGACGCCGAGCGCAACCGCGCCCGCATCATCGAGGCCGCCCGGACCGTCTACCGGCGAGAGGGCCTCAGCGCCTCGATGGCCTCGATCGCCCGGGCCGCCGGGGTCGGCATCGCCACGCTCTTCCGCCGCTTCCCCACCGCCTCGGACCTGGTGGCCGCCGTCTTCGAGGACGCCATGGAGGCGAACCGGAAGGCGGCGCTGGCCGCGCGCGAGGAGCCGTGCGCCTGGGACGGCTTCCGCGCCTACGTCGAGACCGTGTGCGCGCTCCAGGCCGACAACCGCGGGTTCGCCGAGGTGCTCGCCATGAGCTTCGGGACGGCCAAGGGCATGGAGCGGGCGCGCCAGGAGGCCTTCGAGGCGTTCACCGAGCTCGTCGCCCGGGCCAAGGCCGAAGGGCGGCTGCAACCGGACTTCGTGGGCGAGGACCTGCCGATCCTCTTGATGGCCAACGCGGGCGTGCTGGCGGTGGCCGGGGACGCGGCGCCGGAGGCCTCGCGGCGGCTGGTGGGCCAGATGATCCGCGGCTTCGCGGTCGGGCCCGCCGAGGCGCTGGCTCCCGCCCCGCCCCCGCAGCGGCTGCTGCGGGGCATGGTCCGCCAGCGCCGGACGGCGGGCTGAGTTCAGCCGGTGGCGAGTTTGGCGGCGAAGCCGATCATGACCGCGCCGACGAGGCCGTTGCCGGCGGCGGCGAGCCTGCGGCGGCGGCGGAACACCTGGGCGAGGCCGTCGCCGGCGAGGATGAGGGTGGTCAGGTAGACCATCGAGATGCTCTGGAGGATCACGAAGAGCACGCCGTAGCTGAGGACCGGCCAGGCGTACGAGGGGTCGACGAACTGGACGAAGAAGGCCACGAAGAACAAGATCGCCTTGGGGTTGAGCAGGCTCGCGATGAGGGCCCTGGTGAAGGGCCGCTCGTTCGAGACGGACGCGGTGGCGGCGGGCTCGGGGACCGGCTCGCCGCGGCGGGCCGCGCGCCAGCCTTTGAGGCCGCCGCGGATGAGGCCGAAGGCGAGGTAGGCGAGGTAGACGACGCCGGCCCAGCGGATGAGCCCGTACAGGAAGGGCGAGGCGGCGAACATGGAGGCGAGTCCGGCGGCGGAGGCGACCATGAGGACCGAGTCGCCGCAGAACACCGCCGCGGCGGCTTTGAACCCGTCGCGTTTGCCGCGGCGCGAGGCGACCGAGAGCACGTAGAGGGAGTTGGGTCCGGGCAGCAGGATGATGAGCACGGTGGCGACGACGTAGGTCCACAGGTCGACGGTGCCGAACACGGGCGGGTCCTCTCGGGGCGCTGGGGTGGCGAAACCGCCCAAGCTTACGGCCGCCGAAAGCGCTTCGGCAACCGCCGTCCGGGCGGCTTTCGCGGTCGGTTCGGGCGCGTGCGGAGGCGATGGTGCGGGGTCTCTATGCTGGCGGTGAGCCGAGGCCGGTGGCGCGCGCGGGTATGCGCCGCCGGCCTCTTCGCGTGCGTATGCGGTGGTCGTCTCGGGCGTCAGGAGTTGTCGAGGCGCGGTTGCACGAGTTCCTTGCCGATGAGGCGGATCGCGGCGTAGATCGGGACGGACAGGACGATGCCGACGACGCCGAAGAGGGTGCCGCCCACCAGGACCGCCACGATCGCGGCGAGGTTGGAGACCTTGACGGCGCTGCGCATGACCGTGGGGTAGATGACCCAGTTCTCGACCTGCTGGTAGGCGATGAAGAAGATGACCGAGGCGACGGCGGTCATGGGCGAGACGGCGAGCGCCACGAGGGTGACGATGACCGCGCCGATGGTCGCGCCGATCTGCGGGATGAGGTCGAGGAGCGCGACGAGGATGGCCAGGAGCGCGCCGTAGGGGATGCCGGCGATGGCCATGAAGATCCAGGCGGAGATGCCGGCGAGGGCGCCGATGGCGAGCGCGCCGATGAGGTAGGCGCCGATCTGGCGGAGGATGCCGCTGAGGATGCGGTCGGCCTTCTCGCGCTTGGAGGCGGCGATGAGGCGGATGACGCCCTGGCGCAGCTGGTTGTAGGAGGCGAGGATGAACACGGTGAGCAGGGCCGTGGTGATGGTCCAGACGACGCCGGTCGCGGCCGAGGCGGCGCCGCCGGCGACGCCGCCGAGGGCCGTGGTGATGTTCTCGGAGGTCATGGCGTTCTGGAGCCGTTCGAGGAGTCCCGATTCGCCGCCGAAGCGCGCGGCGAGGTCGGAGTCCATGAGCGACTGGTAGTAGCCGGGCACGTTCTCGACGAACTCGGTGGTCTCCTTGACCAGGGCGGGGATGATGGCGGCGATGCCGCCGCAGAAGACCAGGGCGAGGCCGGTGAACAGGATCGTCATGGCGAGCCAGCGCGGCATGCCGCGGTTGGTCATCGTGGCGATGACCCGTTGGAGCCCCACGGCGAGGAACGACGCGACGATGAGGGCCGTGAGGAAGGTGCTCAGCTCCTGGATGGACCAGATGAGGGCGTAGGCGACCGCCAGGCCCAGTCCCAGGAGGATCCCGGCGGTCAGGGGCGGGCTCTGCGCGAGACTTCTGCCGAAGGGCAGTCCGGGTTTGTCAGCCATGGAAGATGTCTAGCAGACCGGCGCGGGGTCCGTGGCCCGGCACGCCTCCGGGGGTTCGGGGCGGGTTCATCGGACGGGGGTGACCTTGGGGGCGCCGGTGCCGGGGTCGTGCTCCACGGTGACCGGTTGGCGGTAGACCTCGCCGAGGCGTTCGGCGGTGTAGACCTGGGCGGGTGTGCCGCAGGCGGCGATGCGGCCCTCGGCGAGGATGGCGCTGCGGTCGGAGTAGGCGGCGGCGAGGTCGAGGTCGTGGAGGACGATCACGACGGCGCGGCCTTCGGCGGCGAGTTCGCGGCACAGCCTGCCGACCAGTTCCTGGTGGCGCAGGTCGAGTGCGGCGGTGGGCTCGTCGAGCAGGACCAGTCCGGCGTCCTGGGCGACGACGCGGGCGAGCATGACGCGGGCCTGCTCGCCGCCGGAGAGGGAGGTGAAGGCGCGGTCGGCGAACTCGTCGGCCTCGGTGAGGGCGAGGGCGTCGGCGACGCGTTCCTCGTCTTCGGCGCCGCGGCCGGTGCCGGTCCAGGGGGCGCGGCCCATCTCGACGACGTCGCGGACGTTGAACGGGAAGGAGACGCGGTGGGCCTGCGGGAGCACGGCGCGGCGGCGTGCGATGTCGAGCGGGGTCCAGTCGTCGATGGGGCGGTCCCAGAGGGCGACCTCGCCGTCTCGGGCGTCGAGGTCGCCTGAGAGCGCGGCGAGCAGTGTGGACTTGCCGGCGCCGTTGGGGCCCACGAGGCTGAGGACCTCGCCGGCGCGCACGTCGAGGTCGATGCCGCGCAGGACCTGCTTGCCGCCGAGGGTGACGCCGAGTCCGGTGACGGCGGCGGGGACGGCCGGGACGGGGCCGGGGTCGGCGTGGTCGGGCGGGCGCGGGGCGAGCGAGCGGGGTCGCGGGAGGAGGGAGCGCAGTCGCATCAGGCCCAGCCTCCTTGGCGGCGTCGGGTGCGGCGCAGCAGCCAGAAGAAGAACGGGCTGCCGACGAGCGCGGTGAGGATGCCGAGGGGGATCTCGGCGGGGGCGGCGATGGTGCGCGAGGCCAGGTCGGCCCAGACGATCGCCGCGGCGCCGGCCATGGTGGACAGCGGCAGGAGGGTCCGGTGCCCTGGACCGGTGGCCATGCGGATGAGGTGGGGCACCACCAGTCCGATGAAGCCGACGACGCCGGAGACCGCGACGGCGGCCGCGGTGAGGAGCGCGACGATGACGACCAGTTGCAGGCGCATCCGCTCGACGTCGACGCCGAGGTGGCGGGCGGGTCTCTCGCCCAGGGCGAGCAGGTCGAGGCGGCGGGCGAAGGCGGGCGCGGCGAACAGGCCCAGGGCCGCGAGCGGGGCGACGGCGAGGATCTTCGGCCAGGTCGCCTGCGAGAGACTGCCCATCTGCCAGAAGGTGATCGCGGTGATCTCGTCGTTGTCGGCGTAGAAGATGAAGATGCCGATCAGGGCCCCGGCGAGGCCGTTGACGGCGACGCCGGTGAGCACGAGCGTCACCACTTCGGTGCGCCCGCCCGAGCGGGAGAGCAGGTAGACGACCGAGACGGTGAAGAGCCCGGCGACGAAGGCGCACAGCGGGATCGTCCAGTTCCCGGCGAAGGTGAGGCCGAAGGCGATCGCGGCGACCGCGCCCACGGCCGCGCCGGAGCTGACGCCGATGACGCCGGGCTCGGCGAGCGGGTTGCCGAACATGCCCTGCATGAGCGCGCCGGCGCAGGCGAGGCAGCCGCCGACGAGCACGCCGAGGACGACCCGCGGGAAGCGGATGTTCCACAGGACGCTCTCGCCGGTGCCCTCGACCGGGGCGCCGCCGAGGCCGATCCGGTGGCCGATCGAGGAGAGGATGTCGCCCAGGGTGATCGCGAAGGCGCCGTTGGAGGCCGAGACGAGCACGCCGAGGGCGAGGACGGCGGCGAGGCCGAAGCCGACCAGGGTGGGCACGGCCCAGCGCCGGCGCGGCCGGGGCTCCTCCTCGGACGGCTCGGATCGGTCCGCGGCGGTGCGCCGCTGCGCGACGGCCGTCATTCGGCGGTGCCGTGGAGCTGCTGGGCGAGATCGGCGACGACGTCGCCGGTGCGGGGCCCGTAGTTGAGCATGATGCCGTCGGGCAGGTGGGCGATCCGCTCGTTCTCCCCCGCCGGGGTCTGGGCGACGCCGGGGATCTCCAGGAGGCCCTCGATGCCGCCGACGGATTCGAGTCCCTTGTCCATCACCAGGATCACGTCGGGCGCGGCGGCCGCGAGCGCTTCGGGGGTGAGTTCGATGAAGGAGCCTTCGAGGGCCGCGGCCCCGGCGTCGATGCCGCCGGCGGCCTCGATGAGCGAGGTCGCTCCGGATTCGCTCCCGCCGATCATGTAGACCGAGGCCGAGCCGCGCAGGTAGAGGAAGGCGACTTCGGGCGGGTCGGAGAGGTCGATGCCCTCGGTGGCCGCCGCGATGCTCGCCATGGTCTGGTCGATGAGCTGCTCGCCGAGGTCGGGGACGCCGAGCACCGCCGCGACGGCGGCGATGCGCTGGGCCGCCGAGTCGATGCCGGAGGCCGGTTCGAACACGACGATGGGCACGCCGGCGGCGGTGATCTGGTCGAGCGCGGTCTGGGGGCCCGAGCTGGTCTCGGCGAGGATGAGGTCGGGCTGGAGCGACAGGACGCCTTCGGCGGAGATGTCGTGGCCGTGGCTGACGACGGGGAGGTCGGCGGCCTGCTCGAAGGTGGCGGTGATGTCGCGGGCGACGACGCGGTCGCCCAGGCCGAGGGTGAACACGATCTCCGAGAGCGCGCCCGACAGCGGCACGATCGACTCGGCCGAGGCGATGTCGATCACCGCGCCGGTGGCGTCGGTGACGGAGGACGGCAGGACCGGGTCGACGTCCTCGGCGATCGGCTCGATCCGGTCGACGGCCGCCTCGGCGGCGTCGGCTCCGTCGGCTTCGGCTCCGCCGCAAGCGGAGAGCGCGAGGAGCACGGTGGTGCCCAGCAGCGCGGCGGTGGCGCGGGTGATCCGACGGGGGCGGCGTCTGCGCACGGCGGTCTCCAGTTCGTTCCTCGGGGATGCCGATCGAGCCTAGGTTAGGCTTCGCTAACAATTCTTAGCACCCCCTTTGCGAGTGTGCCTCAACTTAGGTTAGCCTTGCCTCCACCGAACCTGAATACGGAGGTCCCCCGCCATGCCCCACGCCACCGCCCGCGTCACACGAGCGCTGTTCGTGGCGACCGCGATGGTCGCCTCGCTCCTGCTGTGGGCCTCGCCCGCCGGCGCCGAGGACCTCTCGGGCGGCCGACTCGACTGGGGCGTCAAGGAGTCCTTCCGCAACTACATCACCGGGCCCATCGCCCAGGGCTCGGTGCAGACCGGCGACGGGGCCTCCACCGCGAACGGCGCCTACCGGTTCCACTCGGCCTCGGGCTCCTACGACGGCGGCACCGCGACGATCGACTACCGCGGCTGGGTCTACTTCTGGGGCCACGACGGCGAACTCGACGTGACCTTCGCCAACCCCTCGGTCGAGTACTCCGGCTCCTCGGGAACGCTGTACGTGTACGTCAACGGCTCGCGGACCGACATGGCCTCGCTCAGCGGCGCCTCGCTCAGCGCCTCGGGCGGCACCGTCTCGGTCAGCGGCGCCTCCGCGACCCTGACCGCCAACGGCGCCACCGCGTTCGCCGGCTACTACGAGGCGGGCCAGGCGCTCAACCCCGTGTCCTTCTCCGCCGACGTGGTCGCCTCCCAGCCCGAACCGGAGCAGACGACCGAAGCGGCCACCGAAGCCCCCGAGGCCGAAGACGACACGGTCGGCGGCGCGATCCTCGACTGGGGCGTGCGCACCTCCTGGCGCGAGTACGTCTCGGGGAACATCGCCGAAGGCTCGTGGACCGTCGCGGACGGCGCGGCCGACGGCGGCGCGGTCTTCCGCTTCCCCGAAGGCGCCGGCACCGCCACGACCACCGACTACGAACTGTCCTACAAGGGCACGGTCGCCTTCACCGGGACGAATGTGGACCTCGCGATCACCGACCCGGCCGTCACCGCGACCGGCGGCGCCGGAGTCCTCTCCGCCGAGATCGACGGCGAACGGATCGACCTGGTGTCCTTCGAGGCCGAACTGACCGAGGCCGACGACCTCCTGCTCGCCGAAGCGGTCCCGACCACGCTCACCGAAGCGGCCGTGCCCGTGTTCGGCGGCTACTACCAGGCCGGCGACCCGATGGACCCGCTCACCATCGCCGTCCCGCTCACCGAGGACGCCGCGCTCCCGGTCCTGCCGGACCTCGGCTCGGACCCCGACGAGCCGACGCCCGCCGCCTCGACCGAGCCGGCCCCGGCCGCCGCGGCCGACGAGGACGGCGCGAACCCGCTGATCTGGATCGTCCCGGCCGCGCTGGTGCTCGTCATGGGCGCCGCCGCCGCGGTCATCGCACTCAAGCGCCGCAAGCGGACCGACCCCGACGCCGACGAGGCCTCGGAACCGGCCGCTTCGGCACCGACTTCGGAGCCCACCCCCTCCGAGACCGCCACCCCCGCGGAGAACGGGCAGGACGGCCCCACCGCCCCGCCCGCCGAGTCCTCGCCCGAGGACACGGAAGCAGACAAGGAGAAATAGCACCCATGAAGTCCTCCACCCGCAAACGCCTCGCGGGGCTCGCCGCCCTCGCGGTCGGCGCCGGCGTCGCCGTCGGCCTCGCCGCCTCCCCGGCCCACGCCCAGGAGACCGGCCAGCACGACATCGTCGACGGCTCCCTCTCCTGGGGCATCAAGCAGTCGTTCCGCAACTACATCGTCAGCCCGATCGCGCACGGCTCGATCACCCTCGGCGGCGGCGCGACGCAGAACGGCGACGGCAGCTTCACCTTCGGCGGCGCCGAGGGCGCGGCCGACCTGGACGCCGGGACCTACGCGGCCGAGACCGACGGCAGCGTCTACTTCTACGGCCACGACGGCGAACTCGACCTGCTGTTCGAGAACTTCGCGTTCACCGCCGACGACGCGAGCCAGACCGGCACGATCTACGTGGACGTGACCACCTCGGGCGTCCTCGCCGAGGGCGTCGAGTTCGCCACCTTCGACTACAGCGCCTCGCCGTGGCAGGTGTCGGGCGGCGTCGCGCAGCTCGACGGCGCCCCGGCCGTCCTCACCGAGGACGGCGCCACGGCGTTCGCCGGGTTCTACTCGGCCGGAACGGAACTCGACCCCGTCTCGATCGTCGCCGGCCTTGAGGAGGTCCCGGTCGACCCGCCGACCACGGACACGCCCACCGACGACGACACCACGGACGAGCCCACCACCGACGAGCCGACCGGCACGCCGGCCACCGTCTACGACGTGACCGGCGGCGAAGCCGACTGGGGCGTCAAGGAGTCCTTCCGCAACTACATCACCGGCCCGATCGCGCACGGCGAGATCACCCTGCTCGCCCCGGCCACCGAGAACGCCGACGGGACCTACCGCTTCCCGAACGCCTCGGGCGCCTTCACCGCCGAGACCTGCGCGCTCGACGCCTCCTTCGAAGGCGGCGTGAACTTCTACGGCCACGACGGCGAACTCGACCTCGACCTGGCCGACCTGAGCGTCAAGAGCGTCGACGGCGGCCTGGCCGTGTACTCCGGCGCCGACCTCATCGCGAACGTCTCGGTGGACGAGCTCGCCGTGACCGGCGGCGCGATCACCGTCGACGGCGCCCCCGCCACCGTCGCCGCCGCGGGCGTCGACTTCTTCGGCGGCTTCTACCCCGAGGGCAGCGACCTCGACGCCGTGAGCTTCACGGTCGAACTCGCGGGCGCCCCCGACACCACCTGCGAGCCCACCGGCAACCCGGGCGGGAACCCCGGCGGCAACGCCGACAACCCGACCAAGCCCGCCGGCGCCGGTTCGCCGAAGCTCCCGACCACCGGCTCCCCGCTCACGATCGTCCTGGCCGCGGCCGCGGCGCTCCTGATCGCGGGCGTCGCCGTCATGGTCCTCACCCGCCGCCGCGCCCTCCAGGCCGGCGCCTAGACAGCACTCCCATTGAAGGGGCCGCCCAAGCCTGCAACCTGGGGCGGCCCCTTCTTCCACGCCAAAGGGGCCGGTGGCGATGCCACCGGCCCCTTTCTCGTTCAGCTACTAGCGGCTGAACCCGCGCTCGAAGAACCGCAGCGTCTGGTACCGGCGGCCCCAGGCGATGAACAGGAAGAACACCAGCAGGACCAGCGGGGTCGCCACCGGGTAGTCGAGGACCGTGGCGTTGAAGATCGCCGCGCCGACCATGAGCAGGCTCAGGCCGATCGCCGCCAGGCCCGACAGACGGGCCACCAGCAGGCCGACCCCGCCGAGCAGCTCCACGACGCCGATCGCGTACATGAACCAGTCGCCCCAGCCGATGAGGTCGAAGCCCTCGGCGGCCGACTCGTGGCCGATCAGCTTCGGCCCCGCCGAGGCGGCGATCATGAACACGCCGAGGAAGACCTGGATGATCCAGAGGATGATGTTCAAGGCGCGGCCGGGCCGGGCTTCGGCGGGCGCGGTGCGTTCGTCGGTGGTCATGTCGTCGTGCCTTCCGGGAGTATCGGACTCATGCCCTTCAGACGAGGCCGCGGCCCCGGATTCATCGTCTCCCGGACCTCCTCCCGCCGGGCCCCGATCCGCCGCGCGGGCCCGGATGTCGGCCGCCGGAGCTACCGTGAGGGCATGATCGACCGCCGCCGCATCGCCCGGTACCGCACGCACGTCCAGCAGCTCGACCGCGAACGCGGGGACCTCGGCGACACGTCGGTCCTCGACCTCGGCGCGCAGGAGACCGGGCCCGACGGGGCGCTGTGGGCGCTGGCCATCCGCGGCGTCGAGGCCGCAAAGGCCGGAGCGGACCCGGCCGTGGAGCGGGAACTGGTGTGGCTGTGGACGCTGCGCGGCGCGCCGCACTGCTACCGGCGCTCGGACCTGCCGCAGGTGGCGGCGGCGGTCGCCCCGTGGTCGGACGCCGACGCGGCCAAGCGGATCTTCGACGCCGCCAAGCCCCTCAAGGCCGCGGGCATCCCGATCCTCGAAGCGCTCGACGCCGTCGCCGCCCGGATGCGGGCGATCGTGACCGAGCCGATGGCCAAAGGCGAGGTCTCGGGCCGCCTGCACGAGGTCATGCCCGAGCCCTACCAGCGCTTCTGCCGGCCCTGCGACACGGTGCACCTCTACGAGCAGCCGTTCCGTCTCGCGGCGGTGCGGGCCGGACTCGAACTCGAGCCGCGCACCTCACCGCCGGTGCTGCGCCCGGTTCCCGGCCTCTCCCCCGCCGAAACGTTTGAGGACCGGCTCGACCCGGTCCGGGCCTACCTGCACCTGTGCGGCCCCGCGACGGTCAAGGAGGTCGCCGAATACCTCGACACGCCGGTCAAGGAGCTCAAGGCCCACTGGCCGGGCGACGCGATCGAGGTGGCGACCGAGGCCGGCGCCCGCTGGATCCTCGCCGGAGACGAGGCCGCACTGCGCGGGGCGGATGCGGCCGGGACCAGGCTGCTCGGCCCCTACGACCTGTTCCTCCAGGCCCGCGACCGGGCGGTCCTGGTGGAGGACCCCGAGCGGAGGAAGCGGCTGTGGCCGGTCCTCGGGCGCCCCGGCGCGGTCCTCGTCGACGGCGACATCGCCGCGCTGTGGCGCCCGCGCAAGTCCGGGAAGCGGTTCACCGTCGCCGTCGAGCCCTGGCGCCCGCTCGCCGCCGCCGAACGCAAGGCCGTCGAAGCCGAGGCCGAGCGCCTCGCGGCGTTCCGCGGCGTCGCGCTCACGGGCCTCGACTTCGCCGGCTGAGGCACGCGGGCTCAGCGCCTCGAGGTCACGTTGAGGTTGTCCACGAACATGCCGTAGTCGCCGAACGCCTTGTCGATCATGCCCGGCTCCAGGCCGTAGTGGACCATCGAGTACTCGTGGCCGCGCTGGTCGCGGGGCCGGTTGAGGGCCTCTTCGAGGTTGCGCTCGTCGCGGTCGGTCCACTTGAGGTCGAGCTGCTCGAACAGCTCGGGCACGTGCCTGAACGGGTCGGCCATCATCGCGTGGTAGGCGACGTCCACCGTGGCCTCGCGGGGCATCGCGGTGCGGTGGCGCCGGGCCCGCTCGACCATCTCCGGCAGGATGTCGAGCCAGATCCGGCCGATCGCGTGCGGGTCGACGGCCTTCGGCTTGAGGTGCAGGTAGGCCAGCGACTCGGCCATCGAGCACATCGAGCCCATGACGGTGTGCGGGTCGCGGTGGGTCCACACGAACTTCGCGTCGGGGAACACGTCGTGGATCGCGGCGGTCTCGCCCAGGCAGTCGGGGTGCTTGAGCATCCACCGCGGGGTCGGGCGCTGGAACTGGAGGACCTGGAGCGCGTCGCGCACGAAGCGGTAGTCGGCCCGGGCGTCGTACTCGCGCAGGAAAGCGACGTACTCCGGCATGGGCGCCATGGTGTTGTGCAGGCGGCTCTGGTTGAGCAGGAAGTAGACCTCCTCGACCCAGTCGGCGCGCACGGGGTGGATGCGCCCCCACGAGGGGCTGAGCGTCAGGATCTGGTCGAGGCGCTTCTGGGTCTCGCGGCGCAGCCGCGCCTCCTCGTCCTCCGGACGCGCCAGGCCGATGTTGTCCATCTCCCACATGTACGGTCCGCGCCCGCCCTGGGCGTTCGCGAGGATCTTGTGGGTCAGCGTGGTCGCGGTGCGCGGCAGGCCGATCACGAAGACCGGCGCCTCGATCCGCTCCTTGCGTATCTCCGGATACCGCGCCTGGAGGCGGCGGACGTGGAAGAGGTTGTGGATGCGGTTGCGCACCATGCCGTGCACCGAGAGCCAGCCGACCCCGCTCAGGTCGTCGACCGCGGCGATCATTCGCAGGAAGGTCCGCAAGTCCTCCAGGAAGCGCTCGTCGCCCTCGTCGATCACCGCACCATCCAAATCGGACCGCTCCGCGGCGAGGAACCTGTCGAACACCTTGTCGGGGTTGCGGCGGGCGCGGGAGGCCGGTGCGGTCAACGCGTTGGCGATTCGCAGCCGGGGGGTGGTGCGGCGCATGGAGTGTCCTCTCTCCGTTGGCATGGGGGCCATTGGGGGCGGGGATTCACACGTACCGTAGCGCAGTTGTCTCTCTGCGAGAAGGCCTCGCGTATGCCTTTATCACTTATGGGCGGTCCGAACGGTTGTGAGCTGTATTTCCGAGTCCTTCCATCGGATTAGTCCAATTGGTGCCGTCCTATTCGCCGGTCGCGCCGTCGATCGATTCGCGGATCAGGTCGGCGTGGCCGTTGTGGCGCGCGTACTCCTCGATCATGTGGACCAGGATCCAGCGCAGCGTCGGGCGGCGGCCGTCGGCCCAGGCGCGGGCGGCGGGGCGGCCGAGGTCGCCGTCCTCCAGCGCCTCGGTGACGTGCGCGCGGGCGGACTCGACGGCGGCGTGCCACAGGGCCAGCAGCTCCTCGGGCGAGTCCTCGGCCGCCGAGTGCCAGTCCCAGTCGTGGTCGGCCTTCCAGTCCACCGAGGCCCACGGCTCCCCGAGGGGCCTGTCGAACAGGAACTCGGAGAACCAGCTGGTCTCGACGAGGGCGAGGTGCTTGAGCATCCCGCCGAGCGTCATGGTCGAGGCGCCGACGGTCCGCCGGTAGGCCTCGGCGTCGAGCCCGGCGACCTTCCAGGCGAGGGTGGCGCGCTGGAAGTCGAGGAAGCCCAGGAGGGTGGCGGCCTCGTCCCCGGAGACGGGCGGCTCGGGGCGGCCCTGCTCGTCGAAATCATTCATGGGGGCAATGTACCGGCGGGCGCAGGCGTCCCGGGAAGGCCGGTGCCCGCTCCCCCGGATCTGGGGAGCGGGCGCCGGAGCTGCACTGGAGGGCAGTCATTCGAGGGCGGGCGGGGTCTCGGCGGACCCGAGACGGTTCGAGGGCAAGAAAAAAGGCCCCGACGCAACGAACAGAAACGACGTAAGCCTTAAAGATGAAACGATGACCTTCTTATGCTACCGCTTTTTCTTTCCACAGACTATTTGTCCACACCATACACTAACTTTAAGTATCACCGAGACCCCCACAGTTTAGGGCCCGGGCGCCATTCAAGTCAAGGCGCCCGGGCCCTCGAATTCGATTATCACCTGTTCAGCCGATGTCGAATTGCACCATCAGGTAGGCGCGGCGCACGTCCTCGGGCAGCAGCGACCGGTAGTCGCCCGCGCCCGCCCGCTTGAGCCGCAGGCGCCACCGGCCGAGCATCGCCGGCTTGGGCGCCGGGGCGACGCCCGAGTGCGGCGCCCCGCCGAAGGCGGGGTCGTTCGCGGCCGGGACCTCCGCGGCGTCGGTCTGGCCCGGGAGCTGCCAGCTCGCGGTGAAGGCGTCGGTGTGCACCGTGTCGAGCACCAGGTCGGCGGCCGAGACCTTGACCGGCTCGGTCGCGGCGCGGACCCTGGCCCAGTACGGCAGGTGCTCGGGGGCGAGGGTGAAGGCGAGCTCCTGGTCCTCCCCCTCGCCGGGGAAGAGCATCCGGTGCCAGTCGGTGCCGAACTGCTCTTCGAGGGTGAACAGGGCCGCGCCGGAGGTGGGCAGGACCGCGTCCAGGTTCGCGACCGCGAGGTCGGCCAGCGCGGGGCCGCCCGCGCGGGCGGTGTAGTCGAGGTGGAGCACCACGTCGGTGATCGATCCGAGGTCGAACTGGTTGCGCGCCTTGGGGAGGGAGATCGTCCACTCGCTGACGGCCCCGGCGCCCTCGAAGGGCAGGAAGCGGTCGTCCTCGAAGCGCAGCTCGAACAGGCCGCGGTCGTTCGCGGCGTGGCTGGTGGCGATCGCCTGGGTCGGCACGGGGCTCTTCCAGAAGCGCGCGTCCCCGCCCGCGAGCGGGTCGCCGTAGCCGCCGGCGACCGCGTCGGTGAGGCGCACGCCGTTGTCGGTCACCGAGAGCGTGCAGTTCACCGAGGTGTAGGGGCCGGTGACGCACGGGATCGACAGGGCCACCGACTTGACGCGGCGGCGGTAGTGGCCGGGGTAGTCGAGGTCGAACAGCCACTCCGGGAGCCGGATCCGCGCCTGACCGGTGAGCTTGAGGGCGAGCAGGGCCAGCGGGTCGACCTGGGCGAGCGAGACGTGCTTGGTGATCTCGAGGTTCCGCCGGTTTTTCTCCATATAGGACGATTCCATGCGACGGAGGTCGTTGGTGAGCCGCTCCGGGGCGAGCAGTCCCTTGCGCAGTGAGTCCCAATATCCGAATTGGATGAAGGAGGCGTCCGGCTCGGCCAGCTCGAACTGATAGGACTGCTGGGCGAGCATCGCGGTGTCGAAGGCGATCTGGTAGGCCTGGAAATACACTGTGGACACCCGGGCCAGCATCCAGTCGTAGAGCTGCCGGTTGGTGTACTTGGTGCGCAGGAACTCCTCGACCGCCTCGGCGTCGGCGACGGCCTGGAGGTGGCTGGCGACCTCCCCGGCGGCGATCTGCTCGCGGATCTGCGCGGCGACGATCTGCGCCCCCAGCTGGGCGAGTTCGTCGGTGGCCAGGTCGCGGTTGAACTGGTGGTCCTCGAACTGGCGGGAGTAGCGGCCCTGGGCCTCGGCCATCGAGGCCCCGATGTGGAGCATCCCGGCGAAGCCGTTGAGCATCGCCCCGGTGTTGGACAGGTAGCCGGCCGCGTTCGAGCCGCCGATGGACATGCTCACCGTCGGGGAGCCGCCGAAGCCGGCGATGCCGATGCTGAAGTCGGGGATGAGGTTCGCCGCGCCCGCCATGCCGGTCATCACCGCGCTGACGGCGTTGCCGGACAGGCCGGCGGTGTCCATCATGAGCCCGGCGATCTCCCAGCCGTTCATGCGCGGCACGTTCCCGTGGTAGGCGATCCGCGTGTTCATGGCCTCCTGCCCGGCTTCGAGCGCGGCGCGGGAGGCGGTCGCCTCGCTCTCCTGGAGCTCGCGGACGGCCAGGATCGCCTGGTTGAGGACCACCTCCTGGCTCGACCGCAGCAGCGACAGCTCTTCGGCGTCGCGGGTCTCCAGGACGCGCAGCAGCTTCTCGCCGAGGACGCGCAGCTCCGCGCACAGCTCGGCCGCGCGGGCGGCGAGCACCGGGAAGCGGTAGCGGGTGTCGACGGCGGTGAACAGGCCCAGGACGCTGGAGAGGTCGGCGCCGGCGGCCGCGGCCTTGACGAGCATCCCCGGGTCCAGCGGCGGCTCGAACAGCGGCAGTTGGCGCACCACCCCTTCGATGTTCATGCCGTGGCGGACCTTGAACAGGCGGTCGGCGACGGTGTCCCAGTAGCCGGTGAGCTTGTCGTTCGTGGGGATGCCGAAGTACTTGACCTGGAGCTGCGGCAGCGGTTCGCCGGCTTCGCCGGGCCCGGGGGCGAAGTCGAGCGGCGGGCCGAAGCCCTCCACGATCGCGGCCACGTCCTGGTTGCCGAACGGGTCGAGGTCGCTCTCGGCGGTGAGCTGCGCGTAGCTCTTGTCGGCGCGCTCGGCGGGCGGGACCTTCTCGGGGCGCCGGCCCAGGATCTCGGCGGCGAGGGTGTACAGCAGCACCGCTTGGTTGATCGACTCCAGGGTGTCGCGGCGGAAGAGCTGGTCGGCCCAGCCGATGAGGTTGTCGAGGTACTTCATGACGATCGCCTTCTGGTAGGCGACCGGGCGGTGGCGGGCCACCGTGTGCGGGGAGAACGGGTGGTGCTTCCAGGCCCGCAGCTCGTCGAGGTGGTCGCCGATGTCGCCGAGGATCGACTCGATGCGCTGGCGCCGGTAGTCCTCGCCGGAGTGCTCGAAGAACGGGCGGGTCACCCAGTAGCGCTGCGGCGCTTCGGGTCCGTCGGTGCTGGTGGGGTCGAAGATCCGGTGGTACCAGCGCATCGCCTCCTCGAAGCGGTGCTCGGCGGTGAGTTTCGCGGCGATGAGCATGGGCGCGTGGAAGAACAGCTCCCAGTTGTAGGCGGCGTACGCGCCGCCGCGGGTGAAGTCGACCCCGCCCTGCGCGGTCGGGTCGATCGCGTTGCCCGGCTGGGGGCCGTAGGCGAAGGCGGTCTCGGCCGAGGGCGCGATGCTCTGCTGCCGGCGGGTCACCAGGCCCTCGACGCCCCGGGTGTCCAGGGTCGCCAGGAAGTCCGAGGCGTGCGGGTGCCAGAACGGGTACCAGCGGTGCCCGACGGTGGTCGTCGGGGCGTGCACCACCGTGCCGCCCATCCATAGCGAGATCGTGTGGGTGACCGAGGTGCGCTTGAGCCAGTAGGCCCTCTGGCGGTCCTGGTAGATCAGCGGGGCGGCGGCGTCCTCGTTGTACTGGCGGGCGTGCGGGGCCATGACGAGTTCGGCAGGGGTCCGGGCCGATCCGACGAGCTTGCGCGTGTCCTCGAAGCCGATCATGACCTCCACCGCCGAGCCGTGGGCGGCCAGGCGGCCGCTGGCGAAGCGCATGGTGGCGGGCTTGCGCAGCTTCGGGCCGCGCTCGGCGGGCAGGAGCGCCTTGATGCCGCGGCCCTGCTCGCCGAAGTTGGTCCGCACGTGCCAGTGCGAGTCGGCCCAGACCCGCGTCCCGTCCGAGCGGCGGGTGTAGGTGCCGTACATGGGCTTCATTTTCAGGTCGACGACCTCGCCGGTGAAGACGAAGGACGAGGAGTGCCACGGCCAGTGCAGGGGCGAGTACTGGCGCTTGGTCATCCGGACGTGGGCGTCGGCGAACTCGTCGTAGAAGCGCCCGTCGTTGAACTCCGGCGACGAGGAGAGGTAGAGGTCCATCCAGAGCTGGCCGCCGCGCTGGCGCGGCTTGAGCGTGTACGAGGAGCGGGGCCGCTGCCAGGGGTGGATGAGCCGCTCGCCGCTGGTGCGCCGCGCGGTCCACCCGTCGGGCGTGCGCTCGGACCAGCACAGCTCGATCTCCAGGGTGCGGGCCGGGTCGGCGGTGGTGCCGGGCGAGTCGCTCGGCTTCGCGGGCGGCTGGCGCTTGGGCTGCTGGGTCTTCTCCTCGAACTGGAGCCAGAACAGGTGCAGGCGGCCGCGGTAGACCACGGGTTGGACCTGCTCGGAGGCGATGTCGACGTCGATGCGCTCCCAGCCGGTCCATTCGCCGAAGTCGAGGTCGAGGGCGCGGTAGTAGACGTGGCTCGGCCGCGACGCCGAGCGGGCGACCACGTGGAGGCGGTTCGCCCCCGCCGCGCCGTAGCCGGCGGCGGTCCGCTCGTGGTAGATCCCGAGGGTCTGCATGTGCGCGACCTCGGTGAGCTTGCGCAGGTAGTCGCGGTAGGCCTTCTCGGCGTTGGCGTCCGTCAGCTCCCCTTGGGCGAGCTGCTCCTCCAGCTCCTCGAAGAAGGGGGTCTTGTCGTCGCGCAGCTCCGCCTCGATCCAGTTCTCGGGGTAGAGGAAGACCTTCCGGTTGGCCTCCCAGAGGCGATAGCCGCTCATCCACTCCCAGTGGCGCCACGAGTCGAGCGAGGCGGTGTCGGCCGACTGGTCGGCGGTGATGCGCACCAGCGGCAGTTCGAGGTTGAGCAGGCACCGCTGGGCGAACAGCTGCACGGCGCTGATGGCCTGCTTGAGGCGCGAGGTCTGCTGGACGGCCGTCATCTCGGTGTCGAGCAGGAACCAGCGCTGGAGGTCGGCGGCGTCCTTCCAGTGCTCGGGGTTCGCCCACTGCCGGCCCTCGGCGGTGATCGTCGCGGGCGTGGTGCGCAGGGAGTGCTCCACGAGGTAGGCGGTGAGGGCGTCGCGGCGCGCCTCGCGCAGCGGGTCCTGGAGGGCGGGCATGAGGTCGAGCCACGTCCCGGTGTCGTATTTGGACTTCATGGTCTGGCGCAGGTGCTCGGCGGTGAGCCGCTGGGCGCCGCCGGCGTCCGCGTCGCGGTCGACCCATGCGACCGCCTCGGCGGCCGGCACGCCCAGGCGGCGCAGGGCCTCGGCGGCGACGCGGGTGCGCGAGACGTTGTCGACGTCGGCGTAGTAGGCGCCGGCGCCGCCGTCGAGGGCGGCGAGGTCGGCCTCGTTCCAGCCGGTCAGGGCCGCTACGGCGGCGCGCACGTCCTCGACCGGGTCGCCCGCCGCGGCGGCGTCGAAGACCTCCGGCCAGCCGGTCTCCTCGGGCCGGGGGTACCGGTGCCGCAGGCCGAGCCAGGCGGCCAGGGCCCGCCAGCGCTCCAGCGGGACGGCCGGGTCGGCGGCCCGCACCGGGAGCGCCCCGGGGTGGAGCCAGCCGAAATCCTCGGCCCGTTCCATCAGCCACGGCAGGTCGCGGGCGTCGATCCTCATGCGCCGCACCAGGTGGGCGGCTTTGTGCAGCAGTCTCCAGGATTCGTAGAGGTCGCCGAAGCGCGCTTCGGTGAGCGGGTGGAGGTACTCGCCCGCTTCGTTCGCGGCCATGAGGTCGGGGTCGGCGAAGACCGTCCGCAGGGCCCGGTCGGGGCGCAGCAGGTCGAGGAGGGTGACCGCCTGCTCGTCGGGGAGGGAGAACGTGGCGGCCACGGTGGCGGCGATCTGGCCGTCCACCTCGTCGGCGGGGGTGGTCCGCAGGCTCTCGCGCAGGGCGCCGAGCTGCTCGGCGATGGCCTCGGCGCGCTGCCCGAGCGGGGAGCCGGGCCGGTCGTTGAGCAGCCAGTCGAGTTCGCCGACGGTGAGTCCGGCGGCCTTGACCTCGGCGTGGCGGTCGGCGAGTGCCGCGGTGGCGGCGGGTTCGGCGAACGGGTCGGGCAGGTCCGCGGCGAGGTCGGCGAGGGCGAGGAGTTCGGCGATGGGCAACCGGAGGGCGTTCGCGAGGGTGATGTGCCGCAGGGGCGCGGTGAGGTCGGCGACGGTGAGGTTCGGTCCGGTGCGCTCCAGCAGCAGCCCGAGGTCGGCCTCGCCGACCTGCCAGGCGGCGGCGAGCGCGGGCAGGTGCGCGGCCATGGGCTCGGTGCCCGGCAGCGGGAGCGCGAAGGCGGGGTCGAGGGGGTCGAGGAGGTTGGGGTTGCGGAACAGGTCGGCGTAGGGCGAGCGGGCGCCGCCGGGTCCCGGTTCGGTGCTCAAGGGCGCGTAGAGGACGAGGGCCTGGTCGGGGGTGAGGCGCAGCCGGGCGGTGAGTTCGGCGAAGGCGGCGAGGCGGCGCAGTGCCCGGGCGTCGAGGGTGCCCGCGGCGAGGCCGGGCGCGCGCAGGAGCCGGTCGAGCTGGGCGGGGGTCCAGTCGGTGTGGCGCCACAGGCGGATGAAGCGGTGGAGGCGGTCGTAGTGGGCGGGGCCGAGGTCGGTGAGGGACTGCTCGTCGAGCCGGCAGGTGCCTTCGGGGCGGGCGAGGGTGATCGGGCCGTCGGCGTGGATCCAGGCGGTGTCGAGGAGGGCGAGCAGTTCGGTGTAGTCGACGCCGGCGTGGCGCATGAAGGGCAGGACGCCGACTTCGCGCTCGGTGGTGTCGAGGCCCCACGCCTCGTCCAGGGCCGCCTGCGTCGGAGCGGGTTCGGTGACGAGCTGGACATCTAGTGTGGACAGTCCGAAGTACTCCCCGGCGGCGGAGGTGTGGGCGGCGGGGGTGGCGGGGCCGAGGAGGCGCATGAGTTCGTGCCGGGGGACGCCGAGGTGGTCGAGGAGGACGCGGGCCTCTTCCTGCCAGGCGTTGAACGCCCCGCGGAGGGGGAAGTGCGCGGCCTTGACGGTCTCGTAGGCGCTCGCGTGGAGGTGCTCGGGGACGGCGCGCAGTTCGGCGGTGGTGCGGGTGGTCTGCGGCTGGGCGGCGGGGGCCGCGGCGGGGACGGCGCGTTCGAGGAGCTCGTTGACGAGGTCGATATAGGGCAGGGAGGTGTTGGTGTTGGGGCAGTTGAGGAGGAGGTCGTCGATGTCGGGGCGGCGGTCTTGGAGCACGCGCAGGACGCTGGGCGCGCCGGGTCCGGGGAGGGCGGGCCGGGTAGAGAGGAACCGCAGGAGGTCGGCGAGGTAGGCGGCGGGCCCGTAGACCGATTCGCAGTGGCTGCAATCGCAGTGGTCGAGGCCGCCGAAGAGGAGGGCGAGGTCGGGCACGTCGCCGAGGACGCCGGTGGCGTCGGCGAGGGTGACGGCCTGGCCCGAGAAGACCTGGAACTGGCCGGGGGCGAGGTCGGACCGGAAGGTGGCGAGCTGGGAGAGCACGTGGGCGTAGGAGAGCTGGGCGTTGGCGTGGACGGCGGCGATCTGCGCCTCGCCGACGCCTTCGTGGCCGCTGAGGCGGGCGGTGAGTTCGGCGCGGTCGAGGGCGGCGATCTGGGCGGCGCTGTGGAGCTTCTCGGACAGGAGCGCGGTGGCGGCCTTGTGGTCGGGGGCGAGGCGCACGGCGCGCTGCTCGACGCGCAGTTCGCCGCGCAGGGCCTCGTCCAGTTCGAGGTCGTGGGCGTTGAGGTAGGCGTCGAGGCCGGTGGTCTTGAGTTCGAGGTCGGGGTGCTCGTCCAGGAAGGCCCTGGCCCGGTCGAGCAGGACGAGGCCGTGGCCGTCGGTGCGGGCGAGTTCGGCGACGAGCGCGGTGGTCGGGTAGTGGTCGGCGGCGGTGGCCTCCAGCCGCCGCGCGAAGGCCTCGGCCTGCTCGGCGGGGGTGTCGCCGGGGGCGTCCGCGGGGAAGCCGGCGGCGGCGACCACCTCGTCCCACTCCGCGGAGGAGAGTCCGGCGAGGTGGCGGGGGCTCGCCAGGTCGGGAGTGTCGGCGTCGTCGAGCCGCTGCTTGAGGTGGGCGGCGGCGGGGGCGTGGCCGACGGCGATGGCGGCGGTCTCGATCGCGGCGGCGACGTCGGCGACGACGGCCGCGCCGCCGAGGTCCTCGGCCGATGCGGTGAGCTCGGTCCAGAAGGCCTCGTTCGCCTCGCCGTGCCGCAGCAGCATGGAGGCGACCGCGTCGTATCGGGACGCCCCGAGCGTCGAGGTGTCCAGGAGGAACCTGAGGGAGGCGTCGCCGCCGACCGGCGGGGCGTCGAGGACGGCGCCGACCGAGCGCTCGGCGAGGGCGGCCAGGACGGTCTCCTCCTCGCGGACGAGGGCGATGGGGACGAGGTTGTCCTCGGCCGCGCGGGCGAAGGCCTCGGCCTGCCGTTCGGGGCCGAGCAGGAGGATGCCGGAGGCGGTGGCGGCGGTCAGCTCCTCGATGCGGGTCCACTCGTCGGTGGCGGTGAGCAGTTCCTCGGGCAGCGCGCCGGGCAGCCCCTGGGCGAGGCATCCGAAGTAGAGGGCCGCCCCGAGCGCGGGGTCGCCCACGTGCGCCGCGGCGCGGACGGCCAGGACCAGGCGCATGACCTCGTACTGGGTGAGCCCGGCCTCCAGGGCGGCGACGGTGATGTCGTTGCGGTCGCCGTCCTCCACGAGGTCGGTGACGGCGAGACCGCCGAGCACGCCGTCGAGGGCGGCCCGCTGGCGCTCGTAGAGGGAGGGGCCGCGGTAGGGGCGGTCGCCGGCGGTCTGGTTGGTCCACTGGATCGGGGTGGGGTTGAACAGGACGCGCGAGCCCAGGGGGGCCTGGTCGGGTCCGGTGAAGGTGACGATGAGGTGGAGGGGCTTGGCGACCTGCCCGGTGTCCGGGTCGCGCGGCGGGTCGTAGGCGAGGTCGTAGAAGCCCGAGGCGCTCGTGGCGCGCGCGGCGATGAGGTCGCCCTCGCCTTCGAGGGAGCGGAAGGACAGGCGCACCCGGGCGCCCTCGATCGGGCGCCACAGCTCGTCGCGGACGGACCCGCGCAGGCGGTAGTGCGGGTGCGCCCGCTCGCCGGCGGGGAGCGCGGCGGCGATGGTCCCGTTGAGGGCCTTGAGGGTCGGGCCGTCCAGCTGCCCGGTGCCGGGCAGGCCCTTGTCGGACTGGAAGGCGAGCACGGCCTTGCGGGTGGCCTTGCCGTAGCGGGCCTCGCCGTGCTCGGTCATCGGGATCGGGTGGCCGAAGTGGGCGAGGGCCTTCTGGGCGGCGGCGACGTGGCCGCCGCGCATGTTCAGCTTCGCCTGGCGTTTGAGCGGTGCCAGGCCCTGAGCGGACTTGACCTTGAGGGTCTTGACGGGGGCGGGCCGGGAGGCGGCGACGGCTTCGAGCTTGTCCATGGTGGCGAGGTCGAACCGGCCCGTGGCCGGGAGCCGGTACTTCGCCTGGAAGGCGCGCAGGGCCGCCTGGGTGCCGGGGCCGGCCTGGCGCGAGCGCACCTCGTCGGGTCCGATGGGGACGTCGAGCTTGGCGACCTTCATGGCGCGCAGGAGGGTCTTCTGGGCCTTGCCGAACTGGGTGCGCGAGGACAGGCGCGCCTGGAGCTCTTCGGCCCGCAGCCGCTCCACCAGGTGCTCGTCGACCCACCAGGAGACACCGGGGGCCTTGGTGCGCTGTCGGAACTGCTGGAGCGCGGCGGCGGTGCTCGCGCCGACCTTGCGTCCGTCGAGCTCGTCGGCGTCGATGCGGTGGCCGAGCGCGGTGAGCAGGCCCTGGAGCTTCGCGGCCCGGTGGGGCGCGTCGGTGAAGTAGCGGTGTTCGAGTTCGCGTTTGATCTGCCCGGCGGTCTCGGGGGTGACCACGCCGGTCCGGGTGAGCCCGGCCGAGGCCTGGAGGCGGCGCACGGCCTCCCGGGTGGAGGGTCCCAGGCGCGACTCGGCGACCTCGGCGGGGTCGATCGGGTGCCGCAGCTTCGCGAGGGAGGCCTGGAGCGCGGCCACGGACTTGCCGGTCGGGGCCGCGAAGGCGCCGTCGGCGGGGCCGCGGGGCAACTGGATCGCCATGGTCCGGTCCGGGTCGGTCCCGGGCGGCGCCGCGGCCGTCTCCACCGGCAGCGCGAGCTTGCGAATCGCCTCGGGGCCGAACGGCCGCTTGGACTGGTTCATGGTCTTGCCCTTCTGTGTCAAAGCGATGCGCCGGTCACCAGTTCGCGAGGATGCCGCCGATGCCGCCGGCGATCCCCCCGATGATCGCGCCCACGGCGTAGCCGGCGAGGTTGCCGACGCCGGGCAGGACCGTCCCGCAGATCGCGCCGATGAGCGCGCCGGTCGCGGCCCCGGCGACGAACCCCGCCACGATCGCGTCCTCCCGGCTGCCCCCCGCGGCGCGGACCGCGCCGCCGACGCCGCCGCCGACGACCGCGCCCGAGACGAGCCCCACCGCGGCGACCGGCGTGTAGGCCCCGGCGAGGAACAGGCCGCGGCTGACCGCGGCGTAGCCGTACATGCCGGCGTACATGGACCCGCCGATGAACGCGGTCTCGGCCTCGGCCACGCCGGGGAGCAGGCCGCGCGCGACCCCGACGCCGAGGTTGCCCCCCGCGGTCGCCAGCGTCGGGCCGAAGATGTAGGGCGGGATGGGGCCGCGCGAGCCGGTCATGCTCTGCATGGTCCGGCGCCCGGCCTCCACCGCGCGGACCCGCTCGGTGGCCAGGCCGCTCCACCAGCTCCGCGCCACGTTCCGCAGATGCGAGGGGTACAGGCCGCGGTCGGCGTACGTGTGCGGGTTCCCGTAGCGGTTGCCGTCGGGCGCGAGCCTCGGGTAGCCGGGCCCGGCGAGCGCGTTGCGCGACTGGAGCGGCCCCATGTACCTGGGGTCGTTGGTGATCCGAGGGTCGAGGTTGGTGCGGCGGCCCTCCCGCCACTTGAGGTAGTGCTGGGCCTGGTCGCCGATGCCGTAGCCGCCGCCCGCTCGCGCGCGGGCCCGCCCGGCCCGCTCGGCGGCCCGGAAGTCGGTGCCCGGCCGGGCCTGCGGCAGGTCGACGGGTGCGACCCCGCGGGTCGGCGCGAGCGGCCCGGTGACGGGGCCGGGGCGCGGCACCAGGGCGGGGCCGCCGCCGGAACCGCCGCCGTCCGAGTCGCCCGCTTCGTCGTCTCCCCCGCCGTCGCCGTCGCCGTCGCTGTCGCCGCCGTCGCCCTCGTCGGCGCCTCCCGACCCGGACCCCGCGGCGCCGGACTCGGCCGCGCCGTCGCCCGCGCCCGGCGCGTCGCCGCCGCCGTCGGCTCCGGCGCCCGCGTCCCCGCCTTCGGCGGCGCTCCCTGGGGCGACCTGCCGCAGCACCACCCAGATGCCGTCGCGGAAGAAGCTCTGGTAGTTCTCGGGGGTGACGGCCGGGTCCCACTCCCAGCCGGGAATGCCCGCGGCGAGCTCGCGGAGCTGCGCGAACGTCATCTCGCCGGTCGCCGGCACGTCCCTGACCCTGATGACCCTGGTCTCGGGCGAAGCCGGGCCGTCCTGGGTGCCGTTCGGGTCGATCCTCCCCGAAGGGTCGTTGCCGCAGTAGGCGTACAGGTTCGGACCCGCCGCCGCGCCCGCCGGGTCGGCGCTGGCCCACCGGCCGAGCCAGGGGGCGTAGTACCGCGCCCCGTAGTGGTAGAGGCCGGTCTCCTCGTCCCTCTCCTTGCCGTGGAACCGGTAGCGCTTCAAGCTCAGGTTCGCGCCCGGACGCGAGGAGCGGTAGGCGGTCGAGCCGTACGGGTGGTACTCCTCGTAGGAGATGACCGATCCGTCCTCATCGGTCTCCAAGGTGGCCGATCCGATGTGGTTGCCGTACTGGTAGCGCACGACCGGCTCGCCCACCGTCGCGCCGTCGGTCCCGGCGGTGTCGAGCACGAGCGTGTCGACCTGGGCGAAGCGCCCGGCGTCGTCGCCGAGGTGCACGGTGCGCCGCTCCAGGCGCAGGGTGCCGTTCATCCACTCCCGGTAGACCTCGACCGATCCGAGGTAGCGCCGCTCGGTGCGCAGGCCCCCTTGGCGCTGGATCACCTTGCGCGAGCGGTTGCCGGAGGCGGTGTAGCCGTACCAGGCGGTGCCGCCGCCGCCGAGGTCGGCCTCGCGCAATTGGTCGGCGTGGTTCCACGCGAGCGAGGCCAGATGCGGCGCGCTGGTGAGGTTGCCGTAGTGGTCGTAGGCGTACTGGTGGCTGTAGGGGCCCTCGGGGTCGTCGCCGGGGAGGCTGGTGGCGGTGAGGCGGTTGCGCGGGTCGGACGGGTCGGCCTCGTGCGCGTAGCGGTAGCGGCGGGTCCAGCCGCCGCCGTTCGCGATGTGGCGCATCAGCGTGAGGTTGCCAAGGTCGTCGTACTCGTACCGCTGGCGGTAGCGGCGGACGGCGGCGGTGTCGTCGGGGTGGGGCAGGCTCGCGCCCACCGCGTCGCCGGGCCCGGTCTGCTGCCCGGCGGGGATGCCGGCGTGCTCGCGCCCCTCGGCGTGGACGAGCTGGCCGAGGGCGTCGTGGTGGAACCGCATCCGGGCGGGCACGAACGCGCCGGCGAAGAACAGCGACTGCTGCGCGGCGTCGTCGGCCTCGACCAGGCGGCCCTGGGCCTCGTAGACGTAGCGGAGGTCCTGCACGGCCTCGGCCGCTCCGGCGGCGGTCCTGATCCGCTCCACCCTGCGGCTCAACGGGTCGTAGGTGCAGGCGGTGGTGAGACCGTTGCCGTAGCTGGCGAGGGCGCGCCGGCCGAGCGCGTCGTACTCCTGCCCGGACATGAAGGTCCGCATTGGCCCCGAGCCGCCGATCCGCGCCCGCAGTTCGGCGAGCCGGTTGCCCTCGTCGTAGGCCGGGTCGAGCTCGGTGCCGTCGGGGAGGACGGCGGCGGTCAGGCGGCCGAGCGCGTCGAACGCGGCGGTGGACTCGGCCTGGTCGGCGAGCGGTTCCAGGAGCGCGTCGGCGGCGGCCAGCACCAGGGCCGGGTCCTCGATCCCGGCCGTCGCCGACCAGTCCGGGTCGGTCTCGGGGTCGGTGGTGAGGCGGCGCAGCACGCGCAGCGGGTTGCCCTGGTGGTCGAAGCGGTCGAAGACGGCGGCGCCGGAGGCGTCGAGGAGCAGGAGGGTCTGGCCGAGCAGGTTCCGTTCGGCCGCTTCGGGATGTGCGTCGCCGTACACGATCCGCGTCGACTGCCGCTCGGGTCCGCCGGGTTCGGACGCGAAGGTCGCGACCGGGCGGTGCGCGGCGTCGTAGGCGACCCGGAAGGCCCTGCCGTGCTCGTCCCAGGTGCGGACCAGCCGCCCGACGATGTCGGTGAGGCTCCATCGGCGGCCGCGTTCGGCGCTGTCGGCGCGCACCGGCGCCCCGGACAGGTCGCGCACCGCGGCGGTGACGATCCGGTCGCGGGTGTCGAAACCGCGGAGGTGGCCGCCGGTGGCGTCGGCTTCAGTGCGTCCGTAGCGCAGGTCGCCGTCCCCGTTGTCGGCGACGGTGAGGACGGTGCGGCCCAGGACGTCGAGGTGCGCGACGCCGGGGGTGCCCGCGTGCCGGGCGCTGATCCACGCGGCGCGCTCCCGGGGGTCGGCCGGTTCGGGGCCGAGCGGGTCGGGACTGCCGCGCTCGGCGTACCAGGCGCTGTCGAGCACGGTGTCGGCCGCGTCGTGGCCGACCGACCGCCACGGGCCGAACTCGGTGCGGGTGAAGGTGCCGTCGGGGTGGTCGACGCGGAAGACCCGCCCGAGCGCGTCGTAGCGCGGGACGTCGGTGACCCCGATCTCGACCAGGGCGGCCTCGGACTCGTATTCGTGCGTGGCCGAGAAGTACGGCTCGTACCGCTTGACGGGCAGGCCCTTGTTGTTGAGGACGGTGCGGCCGTTGCCGACCCAGCGGGGGTCGGCCTCGACTTCGGACACCGAGGCGGTGGCCGGGTCCCAGGCGGGGGCCGGACCGGGTGCGACCCGGTTCTTGGCCATGACGGGCGTCCCGGCCCCGTCGAAGTAGGCGAAGGTCTCCTGCCAGGCGGTGTTCTCGGGGCCGTGGCGCTCGCGGCGGCGGGTCCGCACCGACACGGGGCGGCCCTCGTCCGCCCAGGCGAAGAGGTCGTACTCCATGGTGGCGGTCGGATCGGCGAGGGTGTCCATGTTCGCCTCGCCGGGCTTGCCGAGCAGGGCGGTGGCGACGGCGGCGCCGAGGGTGTCGAAGGCGACTTCGGCGCGGTTGCCGTTGGCGTCGGTGATCGCGCGCGGGGCCAGCAGCCGGTAGTCGTGTTCGAGGTGCGTCTCGTTGCCGAGCGGGTCGGTCGCGGTGACGACCGCGAGGTCGTGCGCGTCGCGCGTGACGGTGGTGGTGACGCCGAGCGGGTCGGCGGACCCGACCGGCAGGTGGAAGTGGTCGGCGGCGTCGGGGCCGTACAGGTCGGTTCCCGAAGGGGTCCACCAGCCGCCGTCGAAGTGCTCGTATCCGGCGGCGGCGAGTTCGGCGGCGGTGACCGAGCCGTCGAAGCCGCCCGCGACGAGGCCGTCGGTGAGCGTCAGGCTCCGGCTGTGGTGGCCCAGGCCCAGTCGCCCGTGCGTGCCGAGCGGCAGCGGCCCGGTGAGGTCGTCGGCGAGGAAGAACGCCTGGGCGCGTTCGATGAGGCGCAGGACCGGGCCGTCGGGGGTCGGCACCGTCCCGTCGGCTCGCACCGTCTCGTAGGGAACGCGTTCGGCGTCCGCGACGGCGGCGTCGACCGCTGCGGCCGTCGAGCGGTCGCCGGGGAGTCCGGCCAGTTCGTAGTCGCGGGTCTCGCAGACCTGGCGCAGGCGCCGGGTGTCGGGCCCGAGCACGTCCTCGGTGTAGTCCACTTCGCGGTAGCCGCCGCAGGTTCGGGCCTGGGCCTCGCGGACCCGCTGCGGCAGCGCGGGGTCGACGACCGACCGCCGGTACGCGACGGAGGCCGAGCGCAGCGGCAGGCCCCGGTCGTCGGTCTCCAGGACCATCGACTGGACCACGCGCGGGTCCTCGGGGCGGCGGTCGTACGCGTAGCTCACCGCCTCGGTGGGGAGCACCTGGAAGACCGCGTGCCGCCGCTCCCCGAGCGGTCGGCGCAGCGCGATCGTGTAAGCGGATTCGCTGACGGAGTAGGGGTTCGCGGTGTCGGGGCCGTCGTCGAGCCCGTAGACCTCGGTGCGGAGCGTGAGGCCTTTGAGCGCGCGGCACGCCTGCCGGTACTCCTCGCCGCTCATGCCCGGCGGCAGGGCCGGTTCGGGCATCGGGGGTTCGGGCAGGACCGGGTTCTCCCAGTACTGGGCGCGGCGGGTGTGGAGCATCCGCTCCCCCGTCGCCGCGGCCGCTCCGGTGTGGAACCAGGTGCGGGTGAGCGCGGGCGGCTGGTGCAGGTCCGGGTCGGGATCGATGCCCGGGGGCGGCACCGTGTAGGCCTCGGTGTCGAGGGTCTCGACGCGGCCGAAGCCGCGGAACTCGCGCTCGTGGGGGTCGAAGTAGCCGTCGTGGTAGCTGGTGGTGGCGGTGAACGCGGTTTCGCGGACGTGGTCGATGCGGGTCACGCGGTGGGCGCAGGAGACCGGGAAGGGGAGCGTGCCGGGCCAGGGCCGCCCGGCCTGCTCGTCGGCCAGCGCGAAGTGGGTGGAGGGCAGGTACTCGATGCGGGTCTCGCCGCCGGTGCCGTTCGCGAAGGCGGTGAGCAGGTGCGGGCGCCCGGCGCTCGCCAGGTCGAGGTAGCGCATGGCCGCGGCGGTGCCGTGGGGCAGGCCGGTGGACCAGACGAGGCAGCCGGCGCCGTTGCCGCGCAGGTCCACTATGGCGGCCATGCGGCGGTCGTCGCTCGCGGGCACGCCGGTGAGGACGCGCGCCTCGGACCAGGCGTCGCCGCCGCGGTTGGCGTAGAGGTGAGCGCCGTCGGCGGCGAGGTAGACGAGGTCGTTGCGGCCGTTGCCGTCGAGGTCGCCCAGGAGCACCCGCCGGGGGTCGAAACGGTCGGCGGTGTCGAACCGGGGCGCGTGGTCCATGACGACGGTGGGGCCGAAGCGGCCGTAGCCGAGGTTGGGCCGGTAAGCGATCGTGCCGTTGGCGATGCGCACGAGGTCGGGCAGGCCGTCGCCGGTCATGTCGGCGAGTTGGACGGCGACGGTCGCGGAGGACTCGAGGAGGCTGGGGCGCCCGGGTCCGTCCGCCGCGTCGAAGGGCAGGGGCCCGCCGAAGCCGTCGGCGCCGAGGCCTTCGCACCAGCGCTCCCCCGCGGGGTCGGTCAGCACGAGGTCGGCGAGGCCGTCGCCGGTGAGGTCGGCGAGGCGGACGCGCAAGGCGTCGACGTTGGGGCGGGAGGCGAAGGGAGTGAGGGCCCGCCAGCGGCCGTCTTCGTCGCGGCCGGCGAAGCCGGGGACGGCGGCGCCGAGGCGCACCAGATCGGGCTTGCCCGAGCCGTCGAGGTCGAGGAGGAGTTCGCCGCCGGGGTCGGGCGCGCCGTCGGAGGGGCGTTCGGGCACCGGCCGGGCCGCGGTAAAGGCGACGCCGTCCGCTTCGGTGCCGTGCAGGGGGCTGCGGTTGCGCAGGTAGTACCAGGCACCGCGACGGGAGGCGAGGACCCCGGCGACGCCGTCGCCGTCGAGGTCGACCCAGGTGTAGTCCACGAGGTCGAGTCCTGCCGGAAGGTGCTCGGCGCGCACGTCGCGCACGGCGGGGTCGATCGCGGCGGGCGCGTAGTGGAAGGTCATGGGCGGGGTCTCGGCGCGCGCGTACCCGTCGCCTTCGCGCACGTAACCGACGGTGCGCACGGCGGTGAGGCGCGAGTCGCCGCTGCGCGGGTCCTGCTCGTAGTCGAAGTCGACCGAGCGCACGAGCGTGGGCTCGGCTCCCAGTTCGGGGAGGTCGTGGAACATCAGGGCGCGCCGGCAGCGGCGGTAGGCGCGGACCTCGAAGCCGGGGCGGCAGGTCGTGTAGGGGTCGGGCCGGACGGTCCAGGGCCGGTCGGGTTCGGGTCCGGGCGCCTCGGGGTCGTGGTCGCCGTAGTCGAGGACGAGGGTGAACAGCCAGGCCTCGGGGCGGGCGTCGGGCTCCACCGGATCGTGCGCCGGCAGGTGCGGCACGGCGTTGCCGTAGCGGACGCGTTTGAGATGCCTTGCGGCCGAACGGGACTGCTCGGTGCGCCCGGCTTCGCTCGCGGCGGGGGCGATGCCGGTCGAGTCCTCGGCGGCGTACTCGTAGGAGGCCGCGTTGCCCAGACCGTCGTGGGTGGAGCTGAGCAGCCAGGCGAAGATCCGCGTGGGGTCGGCCGGGTCGAAGACGCGACTCTCGGGCCCTTCGCCGAACCAGGCGGTGGTGTTGTCGCCCGAGAGGGTGCGCCATTTGCAGTCGGCGCGGTCGGCGGTGCTCGTCCAGCGTTCGATGCGGGTGAGGCCGTCGTCGATGCGGGGCCGGAAGCGCTCGATGCGGTACTCGACGCCCGCGACCGTGCGCACCGCCGCGGGCCCGGCGTCGGGCACCAGATCCTCGGCGCCTGAGGCGACGAAGACGTCGGTGTCGTCGCGGTAGCGCGGCAGGCCCCGGTCGGTGCGGCGGCTGATCTGCGGCACCGGCAGGTCCCAGCCGTAACCGAACGGACCCGTGCGCCCGGAGGAATCGTAGGCGACGGCCATCGCGGGCGCGCCGCGCCCGGCGCTGAACGGCAAGGGGATCGACAGGGACGCCGAGCCGGTGACGGGGTTGGTCTGGAAGGTCTCGCCGAGCCGGGCGGGCGGGTTGCCGACGGTGGGGAGTCCGGGCACGGCGTCCGAGGCGCCCTCGTGCGCCGCGTCCGGAGCGCCGAGCGGTCCGGGCCGGGGCGAGCGGCCGTCGGTGCCACCACGAACTGCGTCCACGGTCGCGGCTCCCTTACGACGGGATGAGGGGAAGGGCACTCGGGTGGGTGCCTGATAAGGGAGCGTAAGCGCCGTGCACGGTGCGCGCAATTGACCGTACGGGCCATTCAGTGAACTGTGGACTCACCGCTGAGCTGCTATGATGCCCGACTTTCGCAAAGCTTCAGAGGATCGTCCGAACAACTCGGACAGAGCTTCACACCATACTCTTGAGGCATTTTCAAGCAAGCCGATGAGTGTTCAAAGTGGACTATTACCGTCGATGGTGCAACGGCTGTCAAACGTCCTCGAAACCGACTCTACCGGCTCGCGCGGCCGGTGCCGGCCCCCGCGAGAGGGGACCGGCACCGGTGCGGCTCCTGGACTCGACCCGGTCCCGGTGGTATGAAGTCCCTCGTGTCGCAGAACTCGATCCCGCCGCTGCACTTCGTCGAGCACGGCGAGGGCGTCCCGGTGCTCGCCCTCCACGGCTGGTCCCCCGACCACCGGCTCATGACCGGGTTCCTCGAACCGCTGTTCGCCGCCCGGCCCGGCTGGCGCCGGATCTACCCGGACCTGCCCGGGATGGGCCGAACCCCCGCGACCGGGGCCGTCGCCTCCTCCCGGGACATACTGGCCGCCGTCTCGCGGTTCGCGGACGAGCGCATCGGCGACCGGCCGTTCCTCCTCGTCGGCGAGTCCTACGGCGGCTATCTCGCGCGGGCGCTCGCCAACGTGCGACCGGACCGGGTGCGCGGCCTGGCCCTGGTGTGCCCCATCGGCACCCAGGTGCGCCACGCGGCGCGGACGCTGCCCGAACGCTCGGTGATCGCGCCCGACCCCGATCTCATGGCGGGCCTCGACGAGGCCGAGGCCGAGGCGTTCGGCTCGCTCGCGGTCGTGCAGAGCCCTGAGACCCTGCGCCGGTTCCGCGAATCGATCGCACCGGGGCTCCGCGTCGCGGACTTCCCTGCGCTGGAGCGCATCCAGCGCGACTGGGAACTGGACGAGGCGCCCGAATCCGGTGCGCCGTACGCGCATCCGGCGGTGATCCTCACCGGCCGCCAGGACAACGCGACCGGCTACGCCGACGCCTACGCCCTGCTCGACCACTACCCGAGGGCGACCTTCGCCGTCCTCGACCGCGCCGGCCACAACGCCCAGATCGAGCAGCCCGCGCTGGTGGCGGCCCTGCTCGGCGAATGGCTCGACCGCGTCGAGGAATCCGGCGGGCTGCGCTAGACGATCCCGATGCACAGGGCCGCAACCGACACCGGCCCGTCGCGCCTCGATGCGCCCCGGAACGCGATGCCGGCCCCTGTCGCACCATGCGGAACAACCGTCCCCTTTCGCCGCCCGCCCCACTCCAATGCAATGGCATCGACAATTGCGAGACCATTCGGTGAACTCCGCGGAACGCATAATTCACCGATGTTAAATGAAGACACGGAATTGCAACAGAGATCAGCGTCACAAAGCAGGTCGCTTGACTCTGAATTGCCACGGACACAGTATTGATTCGGCCAGTGAATGCCGATGTCCCACCCACTTCGGCTACTGGCTATTCACCGGGGAATCCACCTGTCTCCATGACCTACCTGGAGGATGTCCGTGCCGCTCACCGAACCCGTCTACTATTTCGCCGGATCCATTCGCGCCGGCCGTGACGACGTACCCCATTACAACCGGATCATCGCGCACCTCAAAAAGTCCGGACCGGTCCGGACCGAACACGTGGGCGACTACTCCCTCTCGCTCTCGGGCCAGACCCAATTCGACGACAAGTACATCCACGACCGCGACCTCGCATGGCTGCGCAGCGCGAACGTCGTGGTCGCCGAGACCACCCGGCCGAGCCTGGGCGTCGGCTACGAGCTGGCCATGGCCACGGTCTACCAGATCCCGATCTTCGCGCTCCACCGCTCCGAGGAGTCCTCGCTGTCGGCGATGATCGCGGGCTGCCGCAACGTGACCGTCATCGAATACACCGACCTCGACGACGCGCTCGCGCGCCTCGACCACCTCCTGGAGGGCATCAGTGGCTAGGAACCTCACCGACGCGCTGACCGGCGTGCTCGACGACGTGCTCGACCGCGGCGTCGAGGTCCACGCCCGCGGGCAGAACCAGCTCGAAGTCCGCGCGCACCTGCTCACCGTCGAGCGGCCCACCGAACGGGTCCTGGTCCTGCCGGCCCGGCGCAACAACATCTTCGCCCAGATCGCCGAGACCGTCTGGGTCCTGGCCGGACGCAGCGACATCGACTTCCTCGGCCGCTACCTGCCGCGCGCCGCGGAGTTCTCCGACGACGGCCTCACCTGGCGCGCCGGATACGGACCGCGACTGCGCGACTGGGGCCCGGGCACCGACCAGCTGGCCGGCGTCGTGCACCGACTGAAAGAGGACCCGAACTCCAAGCGCGCGGTCATGTCGATCTTCGACCCCGCCTCCGACTACGGCGACTCCAAAGACGTCCCGTGCAACAACTGGCTGCATTTCCTGCGCAGGGACGACTCGCTCAATCTCAGTGTCGCAGTGCGCGCGAACGACGCGATCTGGGGATTCAGCGGCATCAACTTCTTCGAATGGAGCGTGCTCCAGGAGATCGTCGCGGTGTCGGTCGGCGCGAGGCCCGGCGACCTCAACTGGTTCGTCGGATCGATGCACGTATATGAACGGCACTACGCCACGGCCGAGCGCATCCGCCGCAACAGCGCACCGGTGAGCCCGTATCACTACGGCGTCCCGAGCCTCGCCATCACCACTACAGTGGAGGAACTTGATCGGCAATTGGACTCGGTCCTGAAAGCCGAGCGACTCGCCCGCGACGGCGAGTACGTCCCCAGGGTCGCCGGACTCACCGACCCCTTCTTCGCCGCGTGCACCCGGATGCTCCAGATCTACAACATGGTCCGCAACGACGAGCCCGCCGACGCCGTGCTCGACGCTCTCGCGGGACTCCCGCCGAGCGACTTCCGCGTCGCGGCCATCGAGTACCTCGCGCGCAAGCGCGGCGCCGACTTCTCCTACGAGCTGCCGCTGCTCGCGCAGGAGCGGGCCTTCCTCGAACACCACTTCAAGGCCGAGGCGGCCCTCGCGAAGGACCGCGCGAACGACCCGGCGCCCGAGAAGGCCGCCGCGGTCGCCGAACCCGTCTGACCCCACCGCAACCGCAACCCACGGAAGGGAATCCATGTCCACGCCCGTCTCCGAGCGCAGACCGCCGTCCCTGGGCCGACGCCTCGGGCTGCCCGACACCGGCGGGCGCGGCAACTACGTCGCCTCCACCGTCATCGACAGCCTCGCCCACGGCCTGGTGTTCGCGTTCCTCCTGGTCTACTTCGACCGCGTCACCGACGTCGGCCTGGGGACGATCGGCCTCGCCCTGTCCGCCGGCAGGCTCGCGGCCCTCCCGGTCCCGGCCCTCATCGGCCCGCTCATGGACCGGTTCGGCTCCAAGACGATCGTGGTCGCCGGGAACGTCGCGTCGAGCGCGGGCATGGTCGTCTGCGCCGTCGCGGCGGACGCGTGGCACATCGCCCTCGCGCAACTGCTCGTCCAGACCGGGACCAACGCGTACTGGACCTGCTCGCGCGATCTGGTCGGCATCGCCTCCCGCGGCGAGCAGCGCTCGCGGTGGTTCGGATTGCAGAACGCCCTGCGCAACATCGGCGCCGGCTTCGGCGCGGCGGCCACGGCCGGCGCTCTGGCCGTGCTCGGCGACGGCGGCCTGCGCGGCGTGATCGTCGTCAGCGCGGTCTCGTTCCTCGTCGCCGGTGCGCTCCTGCTGGCGTGGCGCACCGGCGACGGGTCCGCTCCGGAGGCCGAGAGCGAGGACGGCGAGGAGGCGGCCCCGGAGGCGGTGTCCTATCTCGACGTGTTCCGCGACCGGCGCTACATGGCGCTGCTGGGGGTGAACTTCTCGTTCGTGCTGGCGGCCATGGTCCTGCCGCTCCTGATCGCCATCTGGACGATCGACCACGTGGGCGTCGGGGCCTGGTGGGCGGGCGCCCTGGTGGTGCTGAACACCGCGATCGTGGCGCTGCTGAGCACCGTGATCGTCAGCCGGACCGAGCACCGGCGCCCGCATCGGCTCGTGCAGTTCGCCTCGGCGCTCAACGCGGCCTCGTTCGCCCTGTTCGCGCTCGCGCTCGGGCTGCCGGAGGCGGCGGCGGTCGCGGCCCTGGTGGTCGCGATGCTCGTGTACACGCTCGGGGAGGTCGTGGGGACCCCCTACATCAACGAACTGACCGTCACCCTCGCCCCGGCCACGGGCGCGGGCCGGTACCACGCGGCGTTCCAGCTCTCGTGGAGCCTGGGCATGGCGACCGCGCCGGCGCTGTTCGCGGCGCTGATCACCTACGGCGCGCTGCTGCCGTGGCTGTTCCTGGGGGCGGTCTCCGTCCTCGTCATTCCGCTCGCGCGGCGCTTCGCCGCGCCCTGATCCTTCGAAGCGACACCCGTCTCCGCCCATCGGCGTCAAGAAAGGCACCCCAAGATGACGAAGCAGTCAGTGCTCCTCCTCGAAGCGTACGGAAACTCCGGTGAAGTCCTCGTCGACGCCATCCTGGCCGAAGGCTTCGGCGTGGTCGTGGCGACGCACCGCGCCCTGTTCGAGGGCTACTCCGAGCGCCTGCGCGGCAAGATCGACACCACGCTGTTCGTGGACTACGCCTCCGCGACGATCCGCGCCGACCTGGTCGACGCCGCCCGCCCGCACCCGATCGCGGGCGTGGTGACCGGCTGGGAGTTCTTCACGCCCCTCGCCGCGGAGGTCGCCGCCGACCTCGCACTGCCGGGCAACGACCCGGACCTGGGCCTGGCGGCGCGGCACAAGTGGCACATGGCGAAGGCGCTGCACGGGGCGGGCGTCAGCCACGCGGTGACCGTGCACGGCGCCGACCTCGACGCCCTGACCCGCCAGATCGAGTCGAACGGCCTCGACTACCCGGTGGTGGTCAAGCCCGTCGAGAACGCCGGCTCGATCGGGGTCCGCGTGGTCGAGGACCCGTTCGAGCTGCGGCCGGCGGTCGCCGAGGCCCAGAACTGGCCCCTGGAGTTCCCGCACGACGTCCCGCTCGACACCACCGTGATCGCCCAGTCCTATGTGGGCGGGCGGGAGTACTCGGTGGAGAGCCTGGCGTCGGACGGGGAGATCCGCCACGTCGCGGTCACCGAGAAGGCCACCACGCAGGGGGCGTTCCGCGCCGAGACCGGGCACACCGTGCCCGCCCCGCTGGAGGAGCCCGGTCGCGGGCGCATCCTGGAGGAGACCACGAAGGCGCTGCGGGCCTTGGGCTTTCGCAACGGCGCGGCGCACACCGAGGTCAAGCTCTGGAACGGCCGCCCGTGGATCATCGAGAGCGGCCTGCGACCGGCGGGCGACCACATCGTCAAGCTCGTCACGCTCGCCACCGGGACGGACTACCCGCGGGCCTACGTGCGGGCCGCGACCGGCGGCGGCCTGCCGGAAGTCGATGCCGCGCAGCGGCACGCGGGCGTGCGCTTCGTCTTCCCCGAACGCGCCGGGAAGGTGGCCGCCGTGCCCGCGTTCGAGGCGGGCGAGGGCGTCGTGGAGGGCGAGATCCTCGTGTCCGAGGGCGACGCGGTCGGCGGCGCGGCCGACAACATCTCGCGGCTCGCGTACGTGATCGCGACCGGGAGCGACCGCGCGGAGCTGGACGGGCGGCTCGACGCGGCCGTCAAGAGCGTCCAGGTCGACGTCGAATGAGCCGCGCGGTCGCCTTCGTCCGCTCGATCGAGGTCGCGCAGGCCGCGCCGTTCCTGGCGCAGAGCGTCGAGCGGCTCCGGTCCGAATCGGTCGAACCGCTGCTCTACTACACCGACGGCGCGTGCACTCCGGCCGACTTCCCCGGCCGCAGCCGCAAACTCGACGCGGACGTGAACGCCGCGGGGATCTGGGAGGCGCTCGCCGAGGACGCGGCGACGCTCGGCGCCTCCCTGTCGATCCCGGACGAGAACGCCGTCCGCGACGGCTTCGTCAAGGCCCGCATCGAGGCGAACGGCGGGCGGCTCGTCGCGTGCGACGCCGAGGTGGCCCAGACCTTCGCGAACAAGTGGGAGACCAAGCCGCTGCTGGGCGAGCACGGGTTCACCGTGCCGCCGGCGGTGTTCGTGGACGGCGACCTGCTCAACGGGCGCGGGCCGCACTACGTGGAGTACCACAGCGTCGTCCGCGACCAGGTCCGGCGGATCGGGTACCCGGTGCTGGTCAAGCCGCTGTGGGACTGCCTGGGCAACGGCGTCGCGTTCCTGGCCGACGACGAGGCGCTCCAGGCGTTCCTGGCCGCTCCCGCGCCCGGCAACGTCCTCGTCGAGCAGTGCGTCACCGGGACCCTGTGCTCGGTCGAGGTCCTGTCGGAGGGCGGCCGGGCCTTCATGCAGCCGATTGTGTGGAAGGGACCGGCGGGCGGGCCGCCTTCGTTCGCGTTCACGCAGGTCAGGCACACGGCCACGGCGCCGGATCTGCCCGGGCTGGCCGAGCTGCGGGCGGCGGTCGATTCCTTGTGCGCCGAACCGGGCGTCGAGGGCGCGGTCGAGTTCGAGTTCGTCTACGACGGGGCGTTCCACTGCATCGAGGTCAATCCGCGGGTGTCGGGCTCGACGGGCATCTCGATCGCGGCCTCGGGGGTGAACACCTACTACGAGCTGGCCCGCATGGCGCTCGGCACCTGGGCGCCCCCTGCGCCGGACCTCGCCGAACCCCGTGTCGCACTGCAATTCCCGGTGCGGACGCCCGAGGCGCCGGCCGAGCTGCCGGCGGGCGCGACCGTGCACCGGTGGAACACGTTCACGGTGGAAGGGCAGCGGTACCGCAACGCGCTGGTGTCGGTCCGCCGCTCCGCCTGGCGCGATTTCGAGCGCTGGAGCGCGGGAGCGGGGGTCGAGGGCGGCACGGTCGCCGCGGAGACGGCGGCCGCGATCACCGCCGTCGACCCGGCGGGCGAACTCGTTCCATAGTGGATTGAAAAGCACGGCGGGCGGCCGACGCATCGGACCTCTGAGCTGCGGACCGCGGCCCGGAGGCGGCCGCCCGCCGCTATGCTCGACCACCATGGAGGACGACCACCCGTTCGTGCGCGAGGTGTACCCCGAGCTCGTCGAGGAGCTCTCCCGGCTCCTGGAGGGCATCGGCGAGCGGTACCTCTCGGTCAGCGTGCGGCAGGCGCGGATGATCGCCCCCTGCGAGTGCGGCGACGGCTTCTGCCAGAGCATCCGCACCGCCGAGCACGAGCCCGGCGCCCCTTACGGTCCGGGCCACCGCAATGTCATGCTCGATCCCGAGGAAGGGATGCTCATCCTCGACGTGGTCGACGAGCGGATCGTGTACATCGAGGTCCTCTTCCGGGCCCCGATGAAGCGCCTCTGAGGGTTCAGGCCCCGTCGGTCCCGAGCACGGCGAGGTACTCGTGGCGCTCGCGCAGCAGCGCGGCGTTCCCGGCGTGGTCGGCGGCCGGGTCGAGCGGGTCGTCGCCGACGAGGAGCCCTTCGAGGGCCAGGCCGGTGCCTTCGAGCAGCAGGCGCAGGTCGGCGGGGCTGTAGCAGCGGATCCGCTGGGTGATCCGGCGGTCGGGTTCGGCGGTGTCCCACCAGGTGTCGACGGCGGTGGCGGTGACCGGGTCGTAGGCGGTCGACTGGCGCAGCTCGTGGTGGTAGCCGCGTTCGGGGTCGGCCTTCAGCAGTTCGAGGTCGCCGTCCCAGCCGGCCCAGACCAGCGGGTTGAACACGTCCACGAGGGCCGTGCCGCCCGGCGCGAGCCATGCGGCGATCCGCCGCAGTAGCCGCCGCTGGTCGGCGTCCGATCCGATGCCGAAGCCGTTCCAGTAGACGACCGCGTCGAAGGGGCCTTCGACCGCGGCGGTGTAGAAGTCGCCGTGGACGATCCGCATCCGCTCGGGCCCGAAGCGCTCGGCGTGGGCGAGGGCCCGCTCGGCGCGGGAGGAGAGTTCGACGCCGACGACCTCGTGCCCGGCCTCGGCGAAGGCCGCGGCCGTGTTCCCGTAGCCGCAGCCGAGTTCGAGCACGCGCTTGGGCTCGGGGCCGCAGACGCGGTGCAGCCCTGCGACTCTGCCCCTGTCGCGGTCGCCGACGCCCGATTCGGCCTCGACCCACCAGCCGCCGGTGCGGCTGTAGAACTCCTCGGCCCATTCCATGTCGCGAGCGTAGGAGCCGCGGGCGCGCACCGCAATCGCTTAACAGCCGGCTTCCGCCGAGGGCGCTCTTCAGTCGGCCGGGCGCATCGCGGCGATCGGGCCGTCCGCCAGGCCCTCGGCCATCGCGTTCGACACCGCCAGCGCGAAGTCCTGGCGCAGGTCCCCGGTCGGGGCCGCCCCCGGCGAGTGCTCGGTGACCGAGACGCCGCGCACCCGGATGGTGTAGACCCCGTCCTGCGGTGCGTCGACGGTGATCTGCTGGACGTTGTTGGACACGCGGGTGTAGGGGCCCGCGTCCCAGTTCACGATGGTGCCGTCGGGCGTCTCCAGTTGGAGGTACAGCTGGTTGACCAGGCCGCCGAGGCCTTCGAGCGAGGGCGCGTCGGTCCACGCCAGCGTGAGCTTCAGCGGCTCGTCGGGGTCGGCGGCCTCGACGCGGTAGGTGCGGATCTCGCCGGTGGCGACCGCGTCCTCGGGCGCGTCGGCGTACCGGGTGCGCTGCGCCGGTTCGGAGCCGATCGCGCGGGCCACGTCCACGCGGCCGAAGCCGCTGACGTTGTTGGGGCCGGGCGGGACCTCGCCCTCGTACTGGCCGGCGATCGCGACCGCGCCGTTGACCAGGAGCGCTTTGAGGAGCGCGCCGGAGGGGCGGCGTCCGTCCTCCTTGTGGCCGTGTGCGAGGAGGTGCTGGCGGACCAGGGCCGCGGCGCCGGCGACGAGCGGGGTGGCCATGCTCGTGCCGCCGCTCCAGCAGTAGCGCTCGCGCAGCGGGTGGCCGTCTGGCAGGCGGCCCCACAGGGGTTCGCCGTCGCCGTCGTAGGCCGAGGACAGGAGTGAGAGGACGTTGGTGCCGGGGGCGACCACGTCGGGTTTGAGGCGCAGGTCGTCGGTGGGTCCGCGGGAGGAGAACGCGGCCATGCCCTCGGGGTCGTCCGAGACGTGCCCGGCGTCGCCGAGCTTGGGGTAGGCCGACCACTGGCTCCAGTCGCGGTCCAGGCCCGGCGCGGGCTCGGACCCGCTGGGGCGGTCGTTCTCGGTGGCGCCCACGGTGAGGCAGTTCTTGGCGGTGCCGGGCGAGCCCATGGAGTCGGGGTCGATCTGGCCGTCGGCGTCGGCGTCCTCGCCGTCGTTCCCGGCCGCGAAGAGCACGAGCATGTCCGGGTGGTGCCAGGTGAACTCGTCCACGGACCGGGCGTTCTGGCTGTACTCCCCCGCGAGGGGCGCGCCCCAGGAGTTGGTGTGGACGCGGGCGCCGGCGGCGTAGGCCTCGGCGAAGAGCGCGCTGATGTCGCCGGGGATGCCGTAGAGGCCCGAGGCGGGCGGGGGCCAGGGGAAGGTGAACGGTTGGAGGCCGGCGGCCGCGAGTTCGGCGCGGGTCTTCCAGCGCACGCGTTGCGAAATGGCCTGGAAGAACACCTGGGCTTCGGGCGCGACTCCGGCGGGTACGGTTCCGGCGCCCGCGTGGCGGGCGGCGGCGCCGGAGCCGAGGACCGAGCCGGTGACGTGGGTGCCGTGCCCGGATTCGACGTCGGCGGGGCCGTCGTCGTGCGCGGGCGGGTCGTTGGTGAAGGGCGCCAGGACGTCCCGGGTCGGCCAGGAGGAGATCCCGGCGATGCGGCCGCGCACGTCGGGGTGGATGGTGTCGGGGTCGCCGCTGTCGAGCCCGGAGTCGGCGACGGCGACGATCTGGCCGGTGCCGGTCAGGGCGGTCGCGGCGAACCGGTGGTCGGCGGGCACGCCCATGATGGCGCTCGCGCGGTCGTTGCTGGTCTGGGAGAACGCGTACGGCACGATCGCCTGGATGCCCTGGAGGTCGGCGAGTTCGGCGATGAAGGAGCGCGGGACGCTGGCGACGAGGGACTTGGGGAGGTTGGTGAGGACCATGCCGCGGGCGGCCTCGATGCGTTGCACGAGGGCGGCGGTGTCCTCGCCGGGGAAGACGGCGATCTCGACCATCTGGAGGCCGTCGTCGGCGAACGCGTCGGCGTCGACGGCCGCGAGCGAGGCGGCGTCGAGGTCGCGGGGGCGGGCGGGCTGGAACTTCGGCGAGACCTTCATGGCCGGGCGGTAGGGGGTGACCTCTTCGACGCGCGGGAGGGCGCGGACGGCCTCGACGCGTTCGGGGAGGAGTCCGATGAGGAGGGTGAAGCCCGAGAGGCTGCCGTGGATCTCGGCGCCGGCGTCGGTGAGTTCGGCGAGCCACGGCGCGGCGGGCGGGCCGACGAGCTTCACGAGGTAGTAGGCGGTGCGGCCGGGTTCGGGGGCGAGTTCGACCGATTCCTGCGCGGAGACGGCGGAGGCGAACGCGAAGGTCGCCCCGGCGGTCCGGACGGGCTGCTCGGGGAGCGGGGCGGTCTCCAGGCCGCGCTCGGCGAGGGCGCGGGTCTGGCCGGCGGTGCCGGAGACCAGGAGCGTGTCGGGGTACTCGGCGAGGACTTCGACGCCGGATTCGCCGACCGCCGCGCGGTCTTCGGCGCCCCGCAGGGTCACGAGGAGTTTGGACATTGCAGCCTTCTTCCACAAAGGTGGCCGTCCTGTAAGGGCGGTGGAGGACGACCCTCAGCTCAGGCTACGCGGGAATCGCGGCGCGCACGGTACACCGAGTCACGGGTCTGCGACACGATCGGGTGGATTCGCGGCGGCCTTTCCGGCGAAACGGGCGAATCGGCGGCCGATTCGGCGGCGGCCCGCGGACATTGGCACGGTTCCGGTACCCGTCCACGGTGGAAGATGAGCAGACTGTCCTCATGGAGTTCACCGATGCGATGTTCGCGAGCCCGCCCGTGGCGCGCCTGGTCCTCGTCCTCGCCGCCTACGGCGCGGCCGTCTTCGCGCTGACCGCGAAGCGCGTCGCGGCCGGCGCGATCGGGTGGGCGGTGGTGTACGCGTGCTGGCTCGTCGCGGTCTGCGTCGGCGGGAACTTCTGGGAGTCCGGTTTCGCCGCGGCGGTCGCGTGCGCGCACCTGGCGCTCCCGCCGCTGGCGCTCGTGGCGGCCTCCTGGCGGCTGGAGCGCGGGCGCGGCGACGCGATCGCGGCCGAGATCGGGCTGCTCGTCGGCACGGCCGTCGCGACGTGGATCGTGATGTTCTCCTTCTCCTACGACTCGAGCGCGGACGGGGTGCCGGTCGCGAACACGGTCTGGTTCGCCTTCCTCGCCGCGGTGTTCGTCGCCTCGGCGTTCCCGGTGCCGACGCGGCGGATCGCCTACGGCGCGGCGGCGCTCGCCTCCGCGATCGTAGCGGTCTTCGGAGAGGTGCTGCTGTGGTCGGAGACCGGGCAGCACCCCGACGTCCCCTTCAACGACGACCTGCTCGTGGCGGCCGTGTTCGTCGGCATCCCCCTGATCGGCACGCTGGCGCAGATCGCCTGGTGCGCAAGGCGGCCCAAGACTTCGAGAGAGTAGTGCCTGAAGCGGCGCCTCCTGCGAGGCGCCGCTTCGGGTCCTACTGGCCGAGCGGGCGCAGCCGCCGCAGCGCGAACACCGTGATCGCCAGCGCCGCCACCAAGACGCCGATCGCCGCCGCGGCGCCGAGGTTCACCGCGTCGGTGAACGCCGCCCGGCCCGCCTCCACCAGCGCCGCGGCTTCGGCGGCGGGCAGGTGCTCGGCGCTCGCGAGCGCCGCCGGGAGGTTGTCGCGGGCCGCCTCGGGCACGCCCGCCGCGAGCGGCACCTCCGCCATCCGTCCGGTGTAGACGGCAGTGGACACCGCGCCGACCACCGCGATGCTCAGTGCCGAGCCGAGTTCGGAGGCGGTCTCCGACAGCGACGCCGCCGAGGAGGCCCGCTCCTTCGGGGCGGAGCCGACCACGAGGTCGGTGCCGAGGACGGCCGCGGGCATCAGGCCGATGTACAGCAGGACCACGCCGACGATGAGCGTCGCGACGCCGCCGGAGGCCTCCAGTTGCGTGAACACGACCATTCCGGCGATCGAGAACACGATGCCGACGCCGATGACGAGCGCGGGGCGGATGCGGCTCGCCAGGGCGGGGGCGAGCACCGAGGCGACGATGCTGGCGGCCACGCCCGGGAGCATCAGCAGGCCCGTCTCCAATGGGGAGCGGTCCTTGACCATCTGGGAGAACTGCACGAAGAGCATGAACACGCCGCCGATGGAGAGCATGGCCAGCAGCAGCACGCCGAGCGCGGCGGCGAAGCCGGGGCTGCGGAACAGGCGCAGGTCCACCAGCGGGTCGGGCAGGCGGCGCTGGCGGCGCAGGAACCAGGCGCCGAAGGCGACTCCCGCGATGAAGGTCCCCACGGTGACCGCGCTGAGGCCGTCTTTGGCGAACTCCTTGAGCGCGTAGACGCCCAGGAGCATCATGGCGAGCGACTGGAAGACGCTGAGCAGGTCGATGCGCCCGGCCGAGCGCTCGCGGTGCTCGGGCAGCAGCACCGGTCCGGCGATGAGCAGCAGCGCCATGACGGGCACGCCCAGCAGGAACACCGATCCCCACCAGAACCGCTCGAGCATGAGGCCGCCGACGATCGGGCCGATCGCGCTGCCGATGATGAACGCGAGCATCCACATGCCAATGGCCATCGACCGCTGCTTCGCGTCGGCGAACATGTTGCCGATGAGCCCGAGGGTCGAGGGCATGAGGGTCGCCCCGGCGATCCCGAGGAGCGCCCGGGCGGCGATGAGCAGTTCGGCGGTGGGCGCGTAGGCGGCGAGCACCGAGGCCGCGCCGAATGCGGCGGCGCCGATGAGCAGCAGGCGCCTGCGGCCGATCCGGTCGCCGAGCGTGCCCATGGTCATGAGGAATCCGGCGACCATGAAGCCGTAGATGTCGAGCACCCACAGCAGTTGCGTGCTCCCGGTCCCCAGGTCGGCGCTGAGCGCGGGTGCGGCCAGGTGCAGCACGTTCAGGTCGAGGGCGAGCAGCAGCACCGGCAGCGCCAGCACCGCCAGTCCGGTCCACTCCTTCGCTCCGGCCCGCGCCGGGGGCGTGTCCACTTCTGTGGCGGTCATCGAGTCCTCCTCGTCGTTTCCCTTGCTGGAGCAAGGGTCCGGGTGGCGCTCACGGTTCGCTCACGGAAAACTTTCGGTCTTCGCCCCTCCCCCGTTAGAGTTGAGCGGTGCGCTTCGGGATTCTCGGGCCGCTCGAGGTGCGAGCCGCCTCCGGTGAGCCGCTGCCGGTGCCCGAGCGGAAGGTCCGGGCGCTGCTCGCGCGCCTGCTGACCGAACCGGGCCGTGCCGTGCCGGTGGGCCGGCTCGTCGACGACCTGTGGGGCGATCGCCCGCCCGCGGAGGCGAAGGCGGCGCTCCAGACGAAGGTCTCGCAGCTGCGGCGCGTGCTCGCGGGCGGCGAGGCGCGGATCGAGCGGCTCGACGACAGCTACCGGCTCGCGGTCGCGGCCGACGCGATCGACGCCGAGGTGTTCGAGTCGCTGGTGCGCGAGGCGTCCCGGAGCGGGGCGGCCGAGCGGGCGAACCTGCTGGAGTCGGCCCTGGCGCTGTGGCGCGGTGCGGCGCTCGCGGAGTACGACGCGCTCGCCTCGACGGCCGCTCGACTGGAGGGGCTGCGGCTGACGGCCCTCGAAGACCTGCTCAGGGCCCGGATCGAACTGGGGCGCTACGACAGTGTGCTGGCCGAGTCGGCGGGGCTGATCGAGCGGCACCCGCTGCGCGAGGGGCTCTGGTGGGTCCACATGCGGGCGCTGTACTGCTCGGGCCGCCACAGTGAAGCGCTCGACGCCTATCGTGAACTGCGCGAACGGCTCTCGTCGCAGCTCGGGACCGAGCCGGGCCGGGAGGCGCAGGAGCTGCACCGGGCGATGCTCCGGCACGACCCGGCGCTGGCCCCGCCGCCCGAGACCGCGCCGGGGAACCTGCCCGCGCAGTTGACGGCGCTCATCGGCCGCGACGGCGACCTCCAACGGCTCCAAGGGTTCCTGGAGGGCTCGCGGCTGGTGACGCTGACGGGCCCCGGCGGGGTCGGCAAGACCCGGCTCGCCTCCGGCGCCGCGGCAGCGGCGGCGGCCCCCGACGGGGTCTGGCTGATCGAACTGGCCTGCTACGAGGATTCGGCGAACGCCGAGGAGATCGCCGCGGGCATCGCCGAGACCATGGGCCTGGTCGGCGCCGGGCGCCGCGTGGACGCCGCCGACCCGTTCGCGCTCCTGCGTTCGGCGCTGGACCGGAAGCGGACGCTGGTGGTCATGGACAACTGCGAGCACCTCATCGGCGCCGCCGCCGAGCTGTGCGCGCGCCTGCTCGCCGAGGCGCCCGCCGCCCGCGTCCTCGCCACCAGCCGCGAGCCGCTGCGCATCCCCGGCGAACGGGTCGTGCCGGTCGAGCCGCTCGACGCCGACAGCGCCGTGCGGCTCTTCGTCGCCCGCGCGGGCGACGCGCAGCCCGGGTTCGCGGTCACCGAGGCGAACGCGGCGGCCGTGGCCGCCGTCTGCGCCCGGCTCGACGGCCTGCCGCTGGCGCTCGAACTCGCGGCCACCCGCGTGCCCTCGCTCGGCATCGAGGCGCTCGCCCGGCAGATCACCGACCTCGTGCTCGGGGTCGAGGCCCGGGGCCTGCACGAGCGCCAGCGCACCCTGCGGGCCGTCATCGACTGGAGCTGGCGGCTGCTGGGCCCGGCCGAGCAGCTCGTGCTCAGGCGCCTGTCGGTCCCCGCCTCCGCCGCGCTCGACACGGTGCAGGCGCTGTGCGCCGGGGACCTGACCGAGACCGAGACGACGACGGCGCTGGCGAACCTCGTCGACCGCTCGCTGGCCCAGGTCGCGGGCGAGTCGGAGCGCCGGTACCGGTTGCTGGACACCGTGGCGGCCTACGGCCGCGAGCGGCTGCGCGAGGCGGGCGAGCACGGGCGCGTCGCCGATCTGCACGGGCGCCACTTCACCGAGCTCGCCGAGCGCTCCGCGACGGCCCTGCGCGGGAGGGAGCAGCGCCGGTGGCTCAAGCGGCTCGACGCCGACACCGCGAACCTCCACGCCGCGCTCGACGCCGCCGTGCGCCTCGGCGAGGCCGAGCGGGCGCTGCGGCTCGCGGTGGGCCTCGTCTGGTTCCGGTTCCTGCGCGGGGGCGTCCGCGAGGGCACGCGGTCGCTCCAGGCGGCCCTCGCCGTCGAGGGCGCGGCCCCGGCCGAGCTGATCGGCAGGGCCCGGTTCTGGCTGTCGTGCTTCGAGACGATGACCACCAGCGCGACCGGGCACGACCTCGCCGAGGCGCCCGGGCACATCGCGGCCTTCGCCGACCCCGGGGACCGCGCCCGCGCCCAGTTGTTCCTCGCGCTCACCCAGATCGGCGTCAGCGAGAACCGCGAGGCCGAGGGCTTCGCCGAGGAGAGCGCGGCGTACTTCGCGGCCGAGGGCGACCGGTGGGGCGGGGCGGCGGCCGACAGCGCCAAGGCCTGGTTCGCGCTCCTGCGCGGCGAGCTGGACCTGGCCTGGGAGCTGGCCTCCCGCGGCCGGGCCGCGTTCCGGGCGCTGGGCGACGGCTGGGGCGAGCTCCAGGCCCTCGAGTGCCTCGCCGTCCACGCCGAGGGCACCGGCGACTACGACCTGGCGCGGCGGATCAACCTGGAGGGCCTCGCGATCACCGAAGACCTGGAGCTGCGCATGGAGGAGTCCTACCGGCTCTCGCGCCTGGGCCGCGTCGAGATGCTCCGCGGCGAGTTCGACCTGTCGCGGACCCTCCACCGGCGCGCGCTCGCGATGGCCGTCGAGCATTCGGTGGGCTTCTGCGAGATGTTCGCCGCGACCGGTCTGATGCTGCTGGAGCGGCGCAGCGGCCGCCTCGACGAGGCCGAGCGGATCGCCCGCGAATGGCTCGCGTGGGTGTCCGGGCCGCCCGCGCTCAGGGACGCCCAGGCGATGCTCTTGGGCGAACTCGGCTTCATCGCCGAGCAGCGCGGTGACGGCGAGGAGGCGCTGCGCCTGCACCGGGAGGCGCTCGCGGTCCTGGCGGGCGGGGAGTTCGGCGACCGCACGGCCGCCCCCGGCGCCGAGGGCGTGGCCGGGGCCTGGTCGCTGCTGGAGGCGCCCGAGGCCGCCGCGGTCCTCCTGGGAGGCGCGGCGGCGCTGCGCGAGCGGGCCGGGGCGCCGCTGCCGGACGGCGAGCGGTTCGACGTGGACCGCGTCGAGGCGCGGATCGTCGCATCGATCGGCCCCGCGGCGTTCGCCGAGGCGTTCGACCGCGGCCGAAAGATCGGGACCGAGGGCGTCCTGGCCATGGCCGCGAAGGAGCCCGGCAGGCCGGTCGGCCCGCAGCGGACGCCGGCCTGACGGTCAGTCGGTCCCGTAGACGCGGGGGAAGGCGCGGTGGCGCGCCGCGGCCACGATGAGCAGCACCGGGACGCTGAGGATCACGACGCTCCACGGCAGCGCGATCGGGCCGCGGTGCGCCAGCAGGATCCCGCCGACCGCGCCGCCGGCGGCCGTGGCGAGGTTCCACAGTGTCACGACGACGGCCTGCACGTTGTCGGCGGCCTTGCGCCCGGCGAGCCCGGCCGCGGTCTGGAGCAGCGTCGGCACGCCGCCGTGCCCCAGGCCCCACACCCCGATCGCGACGTAGACCAGCGCGGGGCTCTCGGCGAGCACCGCCAGGCCCGCGGTGGCGAGGGCGACCAGGACGGCCGCGCCGATCGTCAGGTGCCGCAGCCGCCGGTCGATGCGGGCCCCGACGATCCCGATGCCGAGGATCGAGGCGAGCCCGAAGACGAGCAGGGCCTTGTCGATGTCCCCGCCCATGCCGAAGCGTTCGAGGTAGGTCGCGATGTAGGTGTAGAGCACGTTGTAGGCGACGACGTAGAGGACGATGACGGCCATGATCGCGGGCACGCCCGGGAGGGCGACCGCGCGCAGGACCGGGACGCGGTGCTCGGGGCGCTGTCCGGGGAAGTCGGGGACGATGAGGGCGATCCAGACGATCGCGGCGACCGCGAGGGCGGACATGAGGCCGAAGGCCTCCCGCCAGCCGACCGCGCCGCCGATGAAGGCGCCCACGGGCACGCCGAGCGCGAGGGCGAGCGGGATGCCGGCCATGACGATGGCGATCGCTTTGCCCTGCAACGCGGGCGGGGCCATGCGCCGGGCGTAGCCGACCATGAGTGCCCAGGAGAGCCCGGCGGCCATGCCCGCGACGAACCGCGCGGCCATCGTCAGCGCGTAGTCGGCGGAGACCGCGGTGACGGTGTTGGCGACGACGAAGCCGCCCATGGCGAGCAGCAGGACCGGTCTGCGGTTCCACCCGGCGGTGAGGGTCGCCAGCGGGATCACGGTGAGGGCGGTGCCGACGGCGTAGACGGTCACCGCCTGGCCCATGGCCGATTCGCTGACGTCAAGGGAGGCGCGCATCCCCGGGAGGAGCCCGGCCGGGAGGGCCTCGGTGATGACGGTGATGACCACGGCGGTGGCCAGCGCCAGCAGCCCTGGCACGGGCAGGCGGTCGGGTGCGGCCGCGGGGGTGTCCGCGGTGTCCCGCGTCGTCGTTTCGCTCATGTGCAGTAGTGTCGAACCTTGACACTAATGTCAAGGTCCACGATTTTCGGGGTGAGGTGGCCCACATGAGGATCGGCGAGTTGGCGGAGCGCACGGGCGTCTCGCCGCGGCTGCTGCGCTACTACGAGGCGGGCGGGCTCATCGCCGCCGAGCGCTCCCCGAACGGCTACCGGGACTTCGGCGAGCACAACGTGGCGCGGGTCGGGCAGATCCGGGGCCTCTTGGACGCCGGTATCCCGGTGAAGATCATCAGGCAGATCCTGCCGTGCCTGGGCGGGCCCGCGGACATCTACTTCCCCGATCCCGAACCGGAGATGCTGGCCCTGCTCGAGGAGCAACGCGACCGCATGACCCGCAAGGCCGAGTGCGTGCTGAAGAACCGCGACGCGATCGCCGAGTACCTCGACCGGGTGCGCAGCGGCGCGGCGGACGAGCCCGGCCGGGTCTTAGGACTTGCGGCCGAAGGGAACCGCGACCGCGGTCGGATGCCCGGTCGCTGCGGCGCCGATAGCGTCGGGCGTAGTCGGACCCCCCAGCGAAGCGAGGAGCGGCGATGTCCATTCTGGTCACCGGTGCCACGGGCAATGTCGGCCGCCACGTCGTCGCGGGCCTCGCCGGGGCCGGCCGCCGGGTCCGCGCGTTCACGCGGCGCCCGGGCGCCCGGTTCCCCGGCGGCGTCGAGGTCGCGGTCGGCGACCTGGCCGATCCGGCGGGTTTCGGCGCCGCCCTCGACGGGGTCACCGCGGTGCACCTCATCGCCGCCCAGGGCAGCGGGTTCGCGACCGTGCCGCTCGAAGCGCCCGAGGAGCTGGTCGCGCTCGCCGTCGAGGCGGGGGTGCGGCGGGTGACGGTGCTGTGGAACGGGCAGCCGGGCCCGGTCGAGGCGGCCGTGGAGCGCAGCGGTCTGGAGTGGACGCACCTGCGGCCGGGCGGGTTCATGTCGAACGATCTGGGCTGGGCCGAGGCGGTTCGGTCCGAGGGCGTCGTGCGCGAGCCGTTCCCCGAGGCGGCGCATCGCCTCGTCGACGAGGCCGACATCGCGGCGGTGGCCGTCGCCGCGCTCACCGAGGACGGCCACGTCGGCCGGACGTACGCGCTCACCGGCGCCGAGGCGCTGACCGTTCCCGAGCGGGTCGCGGCGCTCGCGCGGGCGAGCGGCCGCGCGATCCGCTACGAGGAGCTGAGCCGGGCCGCCGCCCGCGAGCGCATGATCGGGGCGGGCCTGGACGCCGACAGCGCCGACTTCTTCCTGGACTGGCACGCCGGGTCGCAAGCGGAGGAGCCGGCCGAGGCGGCCGACATCGCGGCGATCACCGGCCGCCCGGCCGGGACGTACGCGCGGTGGGCGAAGCGCCAGGCGCCGCTGTTCTCCTGAGCTAGGGCGTGTTTGGGAATCCCCGGTGAGTCGGTATCCGAGTCCATTTGTTCGCTCGCGAGGCGGAAGGCCTTCCCGATACCGGTGTTGTATCGGGAAGACGCGTCGGTGCCCAGCTGCGCGAACAGCGGCACGGCCTCGGCGCCGCGGCCGGCGCTCACCAGGGCGTGCGCCGCCCACCGCCGGTCGCCGCCGGCGTCGACGCCGCCTCCGGCAGGCGTGGCCAGGCGGGCGAGGACCGCGTCGATCGCGCGGTGGACTCGGGGGTCCCTCCAGATCTTCTCGTCGTGGTCCTCGTAGCCGAACGCGGCCTGGAGCACCAGGAACGCGAGCGAGGGCGAGGCGGCGGCGCGTTCGGCGAACGCGAACACCTGGTCGTAGCCGCCAGGCCCTTCGGGGGTCATGTACATGAGGGCGAACTCGTGTCCGGTGCGGTGCAGCGGGTCGCGGGCCTGGAGTTCGCGCCAGACGGCGCCGAACGCGTTGCCGTCGTAGCCGCGCCCGCGCGAGAGGATGATGAGCGTCGACCACGGGGTCGGGTCCTCGGGCGCGAGTTCGGCCGCGCGGTGCGCGGCGGCCTCGGAGCGCTGCACGGTCTGGTAGAACGCCTCGTGCTGCTGGGGCGCGGTCGCCTCGGGCGGCTGGTTGCCGCGCAGTTTCCATGCGAGCCAGAACAGGCCGTGGGCGTCGACGGCCGCGAGGTCGCGGTGCTCTCCGGCGGCGGCGCGCCACGCCTGGATCCAGGTGGCGTCGTCGGCGGCGGCCTCGCCGAGGGCGTGGACGGCGGCCGATCGCATCGCCCAGTCGCCGTAGCTGCGGCCGAGCAGGTCGGCGGCGGGCCGCCAGTCGCCGGCGCGCGCGGCGTCCACGGCCGCGGCGATCACCGGGACGGGTCGGCTCAGGTCGGTGCTCAGCGCGGCCTTGGGCGGCAGGCCCCAGCGGGTGACGTCGACGGGAGGGATGTCGGGCAGGCCGGGGATGATCTCGGCCGGGTTGACGTTGGGGTCGACCTGCGCGATCAAAGCGATCAGGTCACCGTGGGGTGCGACTTCCAGGTATTGCGTCACCGACAGGCCCCGGCCCTTGGCCTCCTTGCGGAGGGCCTTGAGGACGCGGGTCTTAGTCGCCAGGAGCAGTGCCACGGGGTACTCGCCTTTCGAGAGATCGGCTCGCCGACTCGAGGAGTGCGCGCAGGGGCGCGGTGTCCGGCCGTTCGGAGACCGCGGCGTCGACCAGCTCCGGCAGTGACTGCCGGTACCGCTCGTCGAGTTGGGCGGTGCCGACCGACGGCCACGATTCGCGCCAGTGTACAGCGCCACTACCGGTAAGGGTTTCGACCACTGCCCCGTAAAGTCCTTTCTGCACCCGCAGCCGGGTCCGTTCCAGGCGCACCCGCGGAGGGTCGGCCGCGCCGATCCCGTCGCCTAGTCCCGCACCGAGGTCGGCGAGGAGGCCCGCGTCGAGGGCGTCGAGCACCGCTTCGGGCGAGGGCGCCCGCCCGGTGAGGCGGGCGGCGGCGGCCGGCACGCGCTCGGCGTCGTCCCGCAGCGCGGCGAGGTCGCCGACGCGGGCGAGGGTCGGCCAGTCGACGCGGCGCATCTCGCGCGCCTGCGGCGGCAGGGCCTCCAGTACCGCCGCGTCGAGCAGCGCGGCCGGATCGCGCAGGAGGTCGAGCGCGTCCCCGGTCGGCACGGGCACGGTCGCGGCGGCGTTCAGGGCGGTGACGGCCGCGATCCGCTCGCCCATGGGCGGGTGCGTGTCGTACGGGTCCGCTTGCGGGTGTTCGTAATCTTGTTCACCGAGTGCGGCGCGGTAGGCGCGGTAGCCGTAGAAGACGTCGGCCGGGAGGTGCCCGGCGTCCCAGGCGTGGACGAGGTGGTCGCCGGTGAACACCGCCCAGGACCGGGTGATCGGCGCCAGCTCGCCGAAGGCCGCGGCGGTGTCGGCCGAGCCGACCGCCGAGGCCGCCGCCTCGTCGGCGGCGAGTTCCTGGCGCCTGCTGAGCCGGGCGGAGGAGCGCAGCACGAGGGCGCCGTAGCGGCGCAGCAGGAAGTGCAGGGCGCGTTGGAGCAGGTCGTGGCGGTTCATCGCGGTCATGGTGCGGGCGAAGGCGAGTCGGCTGCGGTAGGCGATGGCGGAGAGGCGGGTGTCGCGGTTGCCGTAGTGCGCGAGCTCGTGGGTGATCACGGCCGCGAGCCGGGGCGCGCTCAGTGAGGCGATGAGCGGGGCGCCGAGGTACATGCGCCGCCGGGTGGCGATGAGGCCGAGCAGCCGGGTGTCCTCGGAGACGGCGGCGTTGGCCTCGGCGGTCACGCGGATCTCGTCGGGCGGCGCGGTGCCCGCGGCCTGCGCGAGGGTGCGGACCAGGGCCCACAGTTCGGGCTGCTCGCGTTCGGGCACCGGCACGCCGCGGATCGGGCCGCCGCGCTCGGCGACGAGGAGCCACAGGCCGCGGCCGAGCACCAGGACCGTCGGAAGCACCCCGATCGCGATCTTGGCGGCGTCCCAGGGGGAGACGGTGAACGCGTAGGCGTTGAAGGCGACCAGGGCGCCGATGACGGCGACCATCGCGGCCGGCACGGCGCCGATCAGCAGGAGCTGCGACAACTGGCGCGGCAGCGGTGTCACGAGCGGTCCCCTTCGACGCCGGGGCGATCACCGATCGCCGATGGTCGCCACCCTACCGAGCGTCGGCCACGGCGACCACCCGGCGCTCGGCGACGGTCTCGCAGTCGTCGGCGAACACGAACTCCGCGCGAATCCGCTGCCCGGCCAGGACCTGGGGAAGCCAGTACCGGTTGTCGTCCCACATGTCCCGGCCCGGCAGGTCGTCGATCGGATACCAGCGCGGGGCGAGTTCCGCGGTCTCGCGCGCCTCGCCGGTGAACCGATCGGCGACGAACACGGCCACCTGCATGTCCCAGGCGGGTTTCGCCGGGAACCGGAACGTCACGCTCGCGGCCTCGCGGAGGTCGCCGACGTTCACGACGAGGCCCGACTCCTCGGCGGTCTCGCGGGCCGCGGCCTGGGCCGCGGTCTCGCCGGGTTCGACGTGTCCGCCGGGGCCGACGATCTTGCCGGTACCGAAGCCGGTCTTCTTGCGCCCGAGCAGGACCTCTCGGTTCCCATCGGGGGCGGGGCGGGTCAGGAAGCACAGGCACACGGGTGTCGAGGTCACACGGCATTGTCACACGGCGTTCTCGCGGGAGGCCCGTTCGGCACCGGGCGTCGCTAGTCGGCCCAGGCGCCTTCAGTGGCGGCGCGGGCGGCCCAGTCGGCGAAGGCGACCGGTTCGCGGCCGAGGACGCGGGAGACCCCGTCGGCCGGGTCGGCGATCTTGCCTTCGCGCATGACCTGGTACATCACGTTGAGGAACGCGACGAGCGGTTCGGGCAGGTCTGCGGACCGCAGGGCGGCGTCGTGCTCCTCGGGGGTCTCGGACCGGAATTCGATGGTGGTCCCGGAGGCCTTGGCGATGAGCGCGACGGCCTCGGCGAAGGTGAGCGACTCGGGTCCGCTCAGCTGGTAGATCCGGCCGTGGTGGCCGTCCTCGGTGAGGACGGCGGCGGCGACGGCGGCGATGTCCTCGACGTCGATGAACGGTTCGGAGGTGCCTTCGAGCGGCAGTGCGAGTTCGCCGGCGCGGAGCGCCTCGTGGTACTCGCCTTCGCTGAAGTTCTGGTTGAAGTTGTTGGGTTGCAGGACGGTCCATTCGAGACCGGAGTTCTGGACCGCGACCTGCGCGGCGTACATGCCGATCGCGTCGGGGCCGACGCCGGCCGCTTCGGCGAGGACGTGGATGTTCCGGCCGGACTGGGCGACGAGGCGGCGCACGCCCGCGTTCGCGGCCGCGGCGGCGAATGCGGCGGCGGGGAAGGGCTCGTCGGGCGGGATGAGGTAGGCGGCGGCGACGCCGTCGAGGGCCGGGGCCCAGGTCGCGTCGTCGTGCCAGTCGAACGGGAGGGCGGTGCCGCGCGAGACGGCGCGGACGTCGTGCCCGGCTTCGGTCAGGCGGGAGACGAGGCGGCGCCCGACCTTGCCGGTGCCGCCGGTGACGAGGATGGTGTATGCGGTGTCGTTGCTCATGCACCCCAGTCAAGTCGGGAAGGGGAGGAAAGCCCATCGTCACGACGCCACAATGAATGCGAGATCGTCTACGGGCGACAGATCGTCTCCGCGCTCGCAGGAGACGCCGCTAATCCGATTCCGGTCCGGCCGCATCCACGTATCGCTTTGCGAGGGTGCGCAGGTGGGCCTTCAGCTCCTCCGGATGCTCCACCGTGAACGGCAGGTGCAGCGACCCGAGGTAGCTCGCCAGGTCCGGGATCGAGTCCGTGCCCGTCTCCAGCACGCACTCGCCCTCCCCCGCCGCCTCCACAAGGCCGCTGCCCGGCGGCAGCACCTCGGCCACCGCCTCCGCCGAGGCGTGCAGCCGAATCCGGGCCCGGTGCCGCCACGCCGTCTGCCCCAGGCCCCGCAGCACGTGGTCCACCGCCTCCTCCGGCGGCTCCTTCGGCGCGAACCGCGGCCCGTTCGGCGTCCGCGGCCGCACCCGGTCGGCCCGGAAGGTCCGCCAGTCCCCTCGGTCCACGTCCCACGCCAGCAGGTACCAGCGCCGACCCGTGTAGACCAGCCGGTGCGGCTCGGCCCGCCGCCGCGTCGCCTCCCCCGCCCGGTCCACGTAGTCGAACCGCAACTGCTCGTGCCGGTGCGCCGCCTCGGCGATCTGCGTCAGCGTCGCCGCATCCACGGTCGGCCCCGCGGCCGCCGCCGAGACCGTCGCCGACCGCAGCACGTCGATGCGCCGGCGCAGCCGCGAGGGCATCGTCTGCTCCAGCTTCGTCAACGCCCGCAGCGAGGTCTCCTCGATCCCCGACACCGAACCCGACGCCGCGGCCCGCAGGCCCACCGCCACCGCGACCGCCTCCTCGTCGTCCAGCAGCAGCGGCGGCATCGCGTTCCCCGCCTCCAGCCGGTAGCCGCCGGCGCTGCCGGTCGTGGACCGCACCCGGTACCCGAGCCGCCGCAGCCGGTCGATGTCGCTGCGCACCGTCCGCGTCGTCACCTCCAGGCGCTCGGCCAGCGCCGCGCCGGTCCACTCCCGCTGAGCCTGGAGCAGTGAGAGCACGCGCAGCAGCCGCGCGGAAGTCGCCAACATTCCCCGATTCTCCCACGCATTGCGGAAGCTCATCTTCCGCAATCGGTCCTACCTTGGACGAAACGACGAAGGAGACGCCAATGCTGCGGGGATTCACCACCATCAGCTATTTCGCCGAGGATCTGGAGGCCGCGAAGGCCTGGTACACCGAGCTGCTGGGCATCGAGCCGTACTTCGAGGTGCCCGGCGGGTACGTCGAGTTCCGGGTGGGCGACTACCAGCACGAACTCGGCATCGTCCAGTCCGGCTGGGCGCCGCACGACACCACCGCCGCGCCCGGCGGCGCGATCATGAACTGGCACGTGGACGAGATCGACGCCGCGATCGAGCGGCTGCTGGCCATGGGCGCGACGGCGTACGAGCCGAAGACCGAGCGGGGCCCGGGTTTCGTGACCGCCGCCTTCCTCGATCCGTTCGGGAACGTCCTCGGCGTCATGTACAACCGGCACTACCTCGACGTGCTCGCCGCGAAAGGAGCCTGACCGTGCACATGCTCGATTTCGCCGACCTCGCGGCGTGGGAGTCCTGGCTGGAGGCCAACGGCGCCGAACGCGAGGCGGTGTTGCGCATCGGGAAGCGCTCCTCCCCCGCCGGTCGCCTCCGGATCGAGCCGGCTCTCGAAGCCGCGCTGTGCTTCGGGTGGATCGACGGCCGGCGCAACGCACTCGACGAGGTGTCCTTCCTCCAGCGGTTCTCGCCGCGGGCGAAGGGCAGCTCGTGGTCGCGGCGGAACCGGACGATCGTCGAGTCGCTCATCGAGTCCGGCCGGATGCGCCCGGCCGGGCTCGCCGAGGTCGAGGCCGCGCGGGCCGACGGCCGCTGGGAGGCCGCCTACGCCTCGCAGCGGGACGCCGAGGTGCCGCCCGAGCTGGTCGCCGTACTCGCCGCGAACCCGGCCGCGAACGCGGCGTTCGAAGAACTCAGCAGGTCCGAGCGGTACACGTTGATCCTTCGGATCCTCAAGGCCCGCACGCCTTCGAGCAGGGAGCGGACGGCGGCGCGGATCGCCGAGCGGCTCGCGTCCGGTTGAGGCCGCACGGCGCGACTGCCCTGTGGAACCGCCGCCGCCCGGTTGCGGGCCGGGCGCGGCGGGCGGCGATGATGGCCGGGTTCGCAGAGGAGGAACCATGAACGGATCCGGCCCGGCCCGGCGGCCCCAGACGACCATCTTCACGCGGATGTCGGCGCTCGCGCAGCGCCACGCGGCGGTGAACCTCGGCCAGGGCTTCCCCGACGAGTCCGGGCCCGCCCGGATCGTCGAGGCCGCCGCGGCGGCCATGCGCGCGGGCCACAACCAGTACCCGCCGCTGGCGGGCATTCCTCAACTGCGCCAGGCGATCAGCGAGCACCAGCGGCACTGGTACGGGCTCGAACCCGACCCCGGCGAGGGCGTGGTCGTCACCGCCGGGGCGACCGAGGCGATCGCCGCCGCGCTGCTGGCGCTGGTCGAGCCGGGCGACGAGGTGATCGCGTTCGAGCCGTTCTACGACTCCTACAAGGCGGGCGTCGAGATGGCCGGCGGCGTCCTCGTGCCGGTGCGCCTGGAGGCCCCGGACTACCGGCCGGACCTGGAGCGGCTGCGCTCGGCGGTCACCGACCGCACCCGGTTGCTGCTGGTCAACACCCCGCACAACCCCACCGGCACCGTGTTCGACCGGGCCGAGCTGGAGGCGATCGCGGCCCTGGCGGTCGAGCGGGACCTGCTGGTGGTGACCGACGAGGTGTACGAGCACCTGGTCTTCGCGGGGCGCGAGCACGTGCCGCTCGCGGGCCTGGACGGCATGTGGGACCGGACGGTGACGATCAGCTCGGCGGGCAAGACGTTCTCGCTGACCGGCTGGAAGATCGGCTGGGCCACCGGGCCCGCGGCCCTGGTCGGCCGGGTCGCGGCGGTCAAGCAGTACCTGTCGTTCGCCTCGGGGACCCCGTTCCAGCACGGGATCGTGGAGGCGCTGGCCTCCGGCGAGAAGTACTACCGCGGGTTCGCCGCGAGTTACGAGCGGCGCCGGGACCTCATGGTGGCGGGCCTGGCCGACCTCGGTTTCACCGTGCGCGAACCGGAGGGGACCTATTTCGTGACCACCGGGATCGAGTCGTTCGGCGTCGAGGACGGCATGGCGTTCTGCCTGGAGCTGCCCGAGCGGTGCGGGGTCGTGGCCATCCCCACCCAGGTCTTCTACGCCGACGGGGACGTGCCGCGCCCGGAGGTCCGCTTCACCTTCTGCAAGCCCGAGCCGGTGCTCGAAGAGGGCCTGGCTCGACTGCGCAAGGGCCTGCGGGGGCAGTAGGGTGGCGTTCATGCGCCTCGGACGACTGTCGCCGCCCGCCGCTTAACGCGGGCACCTGATTCCTTGCCGCGCACCGGCTTTGAGCCCGGTGCGCTGTCGAACGTGCCCGCAGACGAGAGCAATCGCAACGACTCTCATCTGGAGTGGCATGTCCTTCGACAGCACCGTCGTCAAGAATCTCGTAAAAAGCACCGCGGAAAGCGATGCGGTCCTTCCCGCCGAACCCGATGCCTCGGGCCCGCGCCGGGGCCTGTTCTTCCTCGCCGTCACCGGCCTCGCCTGGGGCACCACCGGCGCCGCGGCGGCGATCGTCTACCGCGTCGGCGACCTCGGCCCGGTGGCCGTCTCGTTCTGGCGCAACCTCGGCGGCCTCGCGCTGCTGCTGGCCTTCACCGCGGTCCGGCCCGTCCGGGCCAGGCCCGCGACCCGGAGGCCGCTCCGCGGCCGGGCCGCGCTGCTGGGCGGCGTCGGCCTCGGCATGGCGGTCTTCCAGACCGCGTACTTCGCCGCCGTCGAGGCCACCGGCGTGGCCGTGGCGACCCTGCTGACGCTCGGGTCCGGGCCGATCCTCACCGCGGTCGGCGCGCGGCTGCTCCTCGGCGAGCGCGTCGGCCGCGGCGGTACCTTCGCGGTCGCCGGGGCACTCGCCGGGCTCGGCGTGCTCGTCGGCGGGAACGGCCTGAGCCTGGTCGATCCCGCCGGGATCGGCCTGTCGCTCCTGTCTGCGGCCGGGTACGCCGTCGTCACCCTCCTGGGCCGCCTGACCGGGCGCCGGGCCGACGCCGAGCACCCGTTCACGCTCACCTTGTGGTCCTTCGGGATCGGCGCGGTGCTCCTGGCCGTCCCGGCCTGGTTCGAGGGCCTGCTCCCGCAGCCCGAGGACGCGCTGCGGACCTTCGCGGTCATCGCCTACCTCGCGGCGTTCGCGACCGCTCTGGCGTACCCGCTGTACTTCGCGGGCGCGGCCCGCGTCCGGGCTGCCACGGTCGCGGTGATGATGCTGCTCGAACCGGTCACCGCCGCGGCCCTGGCCGTGTCGGTCCTCGGCGAGCCGCTCACGGTCGCGACGGTGGCCGGGTCGCTGGTCCTGCTGGGTTCGATCGCGGCGCTGGCGGTGGCCGAGTCGCGGCGATGAGTTCGCTCTCCGCCGGCCGGCCCGGTCTGGTGGTAACGCAGTCCAGTAGCGGTGGAGCCGGTCGGCGAGTTCGTCGGGGCGGCTGAGCATCACGCTGTGGCTGCCGTCGATCTCGTCGGGTTCGATGCCGAGGCGCTCGCGCACGAGCGGGCGCATGAACTCGGGCGGGAAGAACCGGTCGTCGCGGCACAGCAGGAACCGGGTCGGCACGTCGGGCCAGGCTTCGAGCGGCGAGGGCTCGTCCCATCTCGCGCCGGACTGCTCGCGCCCGTGCGCCAGCGCCTCCTTCGCGAAGGCGACCGGCACGTCGTGGAGGAAGGCGTCGATCATCTGCTCCTCGGTGTCGATGCCGACGCCGACCTTCTCGTATTCGGCGCCGGACCACCAGGCGCCCATGGACTCTCCGGGGAGCGGGATCATCGCGGTCAGGAGGATCAGGAGGTCGACGGGGACCCGTTCGCACACGAGCGGGGCGGTGAACCCGCCGAGGGAGTGGGCGACGAGGACGATGTTCTCGCGGTCGCCGATCACGGCGGCCACGGCGTCGGCGTATTCGGGGAGGCCGTTCGCGTCGTCCTCGATCGGGAGGTCCACGGCGATGACCTCGTGGCCGCGTTCGCGCAGTCGCGGGGCGACCAGGTGCCAGTCCCATGAGCTGCTGCCGCCGCCGTGGATGAGGACGAACGTGGCCGTGTCGGGTCGCATGGGCGCTCCTCTGCGAGTCGGGACCTGGCCTCCGACGCTACCGCCGGCCCCCGACAATCCGGGAGCGGAAAACGCGAAGGGCCGGTCATTCGACCGGCCCTGTGGCGTTCTCGCGGCTCAGGTGGCCGAGAGGTAGCCCGTCTCCAGCAGGATGATCACGAACGCGCCGAGGATGCAGCGGTACCAGACGAAGATGAACACGCTGTGCTTCGCGACCCACTTGAGCATCCAGTGCACGGCCGCGAGGCCGACGAAGAACGCGACGATCGTGGCCACGAGCATCTGCGCGCCGCTGGGCACCGAGCCTTCGGCGACCGGGTCGAACACGTCGCCGAGGCTCAGGATGCCCGCGCCGAACACGGCCGGGATCGCCAGGAGGAAGGAGTACCGGGCCGCGACCGACCGGTCGAGTCCGATGAACAGGCCCGCGGTGATGGTGCCGCCCGAGCGGGAGATGCCGGGGATGAGCGCGGCCGCCTGCGCGAAGCCGAGGATGAGGCCGTCCTTGAGGCGGAAGTCCTCCCAGGTGCGGGTCTTCCTGCCGACGAGTTCGGCCAGCCCCAGGAGCAGGCCGAAGAAGATGAGGCTGAAGGAGACCAGCCAGAGGTTGCGGGCGCTCTCGCGGATCTGGTCCTGGAAGACCAGGCCGAAGAACACGATCGGCAGCGTCCCGATGATGACGTACCAGCCGAGCCGGTAGTCCGTCTCGCCGCGCAGCTCCTTGTCGAACAGGCCCTTCCACCAGGCGACGAGGATGCGGACGATGTCCTTCCAGAAGTAGAGGAGGACGGCCGTCTCGGTGCCCAGCTGCGTCACCGCTGTGAAGGACGCGCCCGCGTCCTCCTCGAAGAACAGGGCCGAGGTCAGCCGCAGGTGCGCCGAGGAGGAGATCGGCAGCATCTCGGTCAGGCCCTGGACGACCCCGAGCACGATGGCCTCGAACCAGGTCATGTCGACCACAGGGCCACCTCCGTCCGTGCACGGGACAGACTGGGGGAAGTGTGCATTTGCGCTTCTTTCGTCACATCGACGGTCAGGAGTCGCTTCCGCCTGCTCTCGGCGCCCGGCGCGACTGGGCCATCTTGCCAGACCCTTTCCAGTGACCGTCCGGCACACGCACTCGCGAGTGAGCCGCGTCAGAGGGGCGAATAGGACGGTGCGGGGCGCTTCGGAGCGACTCGGTCAGACCGTCCCCGCCGGACGGCGAGGACGCGAGGACGTGCGGTGACGAAATGGTCGATGTGACTGTGCCCCAAGGAATGCGGTGATGGTCCTCATAGGCGGGTGGGGCGCCGGGACCGGCTTCGTCGGCGGGGAGCGGGCCGTGTGGTCGTCGGGCGGCGCCGGCCCGGGTCGCGGGTCCGGCGCCGCCGGGGACCAGATCGAATCGATGGCAGGAACGCGAACTGGTCCACCGCCGGGAGCGCCGCGAAGCGTGCCGCGCCGAACCCGGGTGATGAAGGCACTATACGACCGCGGATTCCGATTAGTCGGGATTTCAGGCGATTTTCAGTACATGGGGTGGATCAGCGCGCGGAGCCGGGAACCCGGCCGGATCGGAGCCGGGCCCGGCTCCGCGCGCGGGGGCCGGAGGGGCGTGCGCCCCTCCGGCCCCCGTCCGAGCCCCCGGCTCAGGCTCGGAACCACTTCTGCGCGGGGTTGCCGCTGCACGTGGCGATCTGGAGGTTCGTGCCGTCTGCGGGGTTCGCCCACGGCACGTCCAGGCACTTGTCGGCCTGCGGGTTCACGATGTCGTTGGCGCCGGAGAAGGCCCATTGCTGCGCCGCCGATCCGTTGCAGTTCCACAGCCGGACCGGCGTGCCGTCGGCCGTGGAGCCGTTCGCGACGTCGAGGCACTTGCCGAAGGCGCGCAGGGTCCCGTCGCCGGGGGTCGTCCACTGCTGGGCGGCCGTGCCGTTGCAGGTGTAGATCTGCACGGGCGTGCCGTCGGCGGTGCCCGAGCCCTCGACGTCGAGGCACTTGCCGGCGAGGCCGGTGATCGTGCCGCCCGAGGCCGAGGCTCCCGAGTAGACGCGCACGTAGTCGATCTTCATCTGCTGCGGGAACTGGGTGGAGCCGTCGGGGTAGCCGGGCCAGTCGCCGCCGACCGCGACGTTCATGATCATGAAGAACGGGTGGTCGAAGACCCACTGGCCGCCGACGTTGGCGGGCGTCAGGGTCTGGAAGGCGTTGCCGTCCACCGACCAGGTGATGGAGTTCGGGCTCCAGTCCACCGCGAAGACGTGGAAGCCGTTCGCGAAGGGCTCGCCGATGGTGTAGCTGCTGCCGACCCCGCCGCCGCCCGAGTAGCCGGGGCCGTGGACGGTGCCGTGGACGGTGTTGGGGATGTGGCCGACGTTCTCCATGATGTCGATCTCGCCGCTCTGCGGCCAGCCGACGTCGCCGAAGTTGTCGCCGAGCATCCAGAACGCGGGCCAGATGCCCTGCCCGCGCGGGATCTGGATGCGCGCCTCGAAGCGCCCGTACGCCTGGGTGAAGGTCTCGGCGGTGAGCAGCCGGGCCGAGGTGTACTCGCAGGTGCCGTACCAGCACTGGTAGTTGTTGGGGTTCTCGCGGCGGGCGGTGATGACCATGTTGCCCTCGCCGTCGTGCGCGGCGTTGCTCGTGCTGTTGGTGTAGTACTGGTGCTCGTTGTTGCCCCAGCCTCCGCCGCCGGTCTCGTGGCGCCATTTGCCGGAGTCGGGGGCGGTGCCCGCGGCCCCGTTGAACTCGTCGCTCCAGGTCAGGGTCTGCTGCGCTTCGAAGGCGGGCTCCTCGGCGTTGGCGGAGAGGCTGACGGTGACGGCGGTGGCGGCCGCGATCGCGGCGGTGGCCAGCGCGAGGAGGCGGGTGCGTCTGCGGCGCAGCCAGGTCGGGGTGGAGTCGGTGAATGGTCTCACGGAGTGGTCCTCTCGTTCCGTGGGAGAGAGCACTGTCCGCGGTCGGATGGGAACTCCGAGAGAGCGCTCTCTCTAAACATTCCTATCTTTTTACCATTGGGGATAGAACACTGTCAATAGGACAAGTCGAACCCGTAGCGTGACGGCGGGGCCGGAGGGGGTGCGCTCCTCCGGCCCCGCCGAGTCCGGGTCAGCCCTTGATCGCGCCGCCGAGGCTCGCGCCGCCCAGGAACATGCGCTGGAACACCAGGAACAGCGCGATCGGGATGAGCGAGGAGATCGCCAGCGCCGCGAGGAACACGTCGAGTTCGACGTACTGCTGGAGGATCGGCAGCCGCACCGACAATGGCTGGAGGTTCGGGTCGGGCAGCACCAGCATCGGCCAGAGGAAGTCCTTCCAGGAGGCGATGACGGCGAAGACCGAGACCACACCGATGATCGGGCGCGACATCGGCAGCACGATGGACCAGAACAGCCGGTAGGGCCCGGCCCCGTCCACTTTGGCGGCCTCGAAGATCTCCCTGGGGAGGTTCGCGAAGAACCGCTGCATGAGCAGCACGTTGAACGCGCTGGCCCCGGCGGGCAGCCACACCGCCCAGAAGGTGTTGAGCAGCGAAGTGCCCAGCAGCGGCGGGTCGAGGACGGTGAGGTAGAGCGGGACGAGCAGGACCACGCTGGGCACGAACAGGGTCGCCAGGACCGCGCCGGAGAGCACCTTGCCGATGCGGGGGCGCAGGACCGCGAGCGCGAAGCCGCCGGTGGCGGCCACGAGGAGCTGCACGGCCCAGGACCCGGCGGCGAGGGCCACGGTGTTGAAGAAGTACTTGTCGATCTCCACGCGCGTCCAGGCCTCGACCAGGTTGGCGAAGTCGAAGCCGTTGGGCCACAGCGCCATGGGTTGGCGCAGCGTGTCCTGCGTGGGCGTGGTGGCGGCCTTGAGGAGCCAGAGCATGGGCCCGAGGCCGGCGATCGCGAGGCAGGCCAGGAGGAGGCCGTGGGCGATGCGGGTGGACCAGCGGACGCTGGGCCGCTTCCAGTCGGTGGGGGCGATCAGGCCCCGGTCGGCGGCGCCCTTCTGCCGCGTGGCGCTCATGAGCTGCTCCAGGATCGGGTGAGTCGGAAGTACAGCGCCGAGAAGACCGACAGGACGCCCGCGAGCAGGAGGCTCAGGGCCGCGGCCGCGCCGTAGTCGCCGCCGAGCGAGTTGGTGAACGCGTAGCGGTAGATCAGCAGCAGCAGCGTCAGGGTCCGGTTGGCCGGTCCGCCGTCGGTGAACAGGAACGGTTCGAGGAAGACCTGGGCGGTGCCGATGATCTGGAGGATGAAGGTGATGAGGAGGATGCCGCGCAGTTGCGGGAGGGTGATGTGCCAGAGCTTGTGCCACACGCCCGCGCCGTCGATCTCGGCGGCCTCGTAGAGGCTCGGGTCGACGCCGGTGAGGGCGGCGAGGTAGATGATGACGGTGCCGCCGGCGGCGGCCCAGGTCGCCTCGAGCACGAGCGCGGGCATGACGATGTCGGCGCCTTGGAGCCAGGCGACCGGTCCGATGCCGACCCAGCCGAGGATCGTGTTGAACACGCCGTCCTCGCCGGCGTCGTAGAACAGCTTCCACAGCAGCACGGCGACGACCGGGGGCACGACCACAGGCAGGTAGGCGAGGGCGCTGAACAGGCCGCGCATCTTGCGGACCTCGCTCATGAGGATCGCGGCCACGAGCGGGATCGGGTAGCCGAAGAGCAGGGCGAGCACCGCGAAGTAGGCGGTGTTCTGGACGGCGGTCCACAAGAGCGGGTCGGCGAAGACCTGCTGGAAGTTCGCCAGCCCGACCCATTGGGGGTCGGTGACGAGGTTGGTGCGCTGGAAGCTCATGACGACGGCACGGCCGATGGGCAGCCATGAGAACACGCCGAAGATGACGAGCATGGGCGCCAGGAACACCAGGGTGGGGAGGCCGCCGCGGGCGCGGGCGAGGAGTCCGCCCGGGCGCCCGGGCCGGGCCGCGGGGAGCGGCCGGGCCCGGGTGCCGGTGACACCGGCGGGGCGAGTGTCGTGGGTGGTCATCTGCTGCTTTCGTTACGCGGCGTCGAGCGCGGCCTGGGCCTGGGTCTGGGCCGTCTCAAGCAGGGCGTCGACGTCGGCGTTCTCGTCGGTGAGGACGGTCTGCACGACGGTGTCGAGGATGCCGTAGACCTCCTGGGTGGCGGTGACGGGCTCGTTGAGCAGTTGCTGGTCGAAGACCTGGTCGGTGTAGGGGGCCATCTGGTCGACGGGCACGTTCACGTACTCGGCGATCCAGGTCTGGACCTGGTCGTAGGTGTCCTTGTCGAACACCGGGAGCTCGGGCGCGCCGACGGGCTGGCCGGTCTCGAACTTCACTTCGGCGTCGGCGACCGCGGCCTCCTCGACGGTGAGCTTCTCCATGTAGTAGAAGTCGATCCACTTGACCGCGGCGGCCTGCCCTTCGGCGGAGGCGTTCGGGCTGACGGCCGCGAGGGTGCCGCCGCCGAGGACGCCCGCGTTCGGGTCGTCGGCGAGCGGGAGCACGGTCAGGCCGTAGTCGTCGGGGTCGAGCGCGTTCTGGGTGAACAGGTTGCCGTAGTTGCCGCCGCCGGAGACGTACATGCCGATGCGGCCGGAGGCGAACTCCTGGTTGATGGTGCCCCAGTCGTAGAGGAAGTTGTCCCCCATCGAGTCGTCGGCCCAGCGCATGGTCTGGAGGTCGTCCAGGGCCCGGCGCATCGCGGGCGTGTCGATGGTGGCGTTGCCGCCGCCGTCGTCGGTGCGCCCGCCGAGGGCGTTGACGACGGTGGTGAGGATCCAGCCGCCGGTGTTGTCGTTGGTCATCACCGCGTAGCCGGCCTCGCCGGTCTCCTCGGCGATCTGGTCGGCGGCGGCGCGGACCTCGTCCCAGGTGGTCGGCGGGGCGTCGGGGTCGAGCCCGGCCTCGGTGAACAGGGTCCGGTTGTAGTGCAGCCCTTGGCCGTAGGCGGCGATCGGGATGGCCCACATGTCGCCTTCGGGGTCTTCTCCGGCGGCGGCGATGTTCGGGTTGTAGTCCTCGCGGTAGGGCAGGTCGGCGGTGAGGTCGCCGATGTCGGCGATCTGGCCGCGCTCGATGAGGCCGCGCCCGTCGGTGAAGGGCACCACGAACACGTCCGGCAGGGTGCCGCCGGCGAGCTGCGCGGTGAAGGTGCCGGCGGTCCAGGTGTACTCCTGGGTCTCGACGGCGATGTCGGGGTTGGCGTCCTCGAACTGCGCGATGCGCTTCTCGAACGCGTCGATCGCGTCCTGCTCCAGCCCGGCGTCGATGGTGACGGTGATGTGGGTGCGTCCGTCGTCCGGTTCGTCGTCCGAGCAGGCGGCGAGGCCGACCGCGGTGAGCGCGGCGGCCGCGACCGCGGCGGCGGTGCGAGAGGTTTTCATGGTTGCTCCTTGTCGGTTATGCAGGTGTTGCGGTGAGGGATTGCGCGGTCACGTCCGCAGCCACACGGCGGCGTCCGCTGGAAGGCGGCCGCCTTCCAATGGGGCGCTGGCGAGCAGCGCGCCGGTGTGGGCGGGCAGGTCCGCGAGGGCGTCGCCGAGGTTGACGACGCAGGTGAAGTCCTCGCCCCGCCGGAAGGCGAGCACTCCGGGTGCGGTCTCGGTCCAGGCGAAGGCCTCGCCGCGCAGCGCGGGTTCGCTGCGGCGCAGGCGGATCGCCTCGCGGTAGAGCGAGAGGAAGGAATCAGAATCCGAGGCCTGGGACTCGGCGGCAAACGAGCCCCAACCCGAAGGCTGAGGAAGCCAGGTGGAGGTGCCGGTGTCGTTGAACCCGAAGGTCGGCCCGTCCGCGCTCCAGGGCAGCGGCACGCGGCAGCCGTCGCGGCCGGGGTCGACGCCGCCGGAGCGGAAGTGCATGGGGTCCTCGCGGACGCCCTCGGGGAAGTCCTCCACTTCGGGCAGGCCGAGTTCGTCGCCTTGGTAGACGTAGAGGACGCCGGGGAGCGCGGCGGTGAGCAGCGCGGCGGCGCGGGCCCGGCGGGCGCCCAGAGCGAGGTCGGTGGGCGTGCCGAAGCGCTTGGCGCTGAAGGCGAACGAGGAGTCTTCGCGCCCGTACCGGGTGACCGGGCGCGTGATGTCGTGATTGGACAGGACCCAGGTCGGCGGGGCCGAGACCGCCGCGTGGGAGGCGAAGGTCGCCCGGATCGACTCGGCGAGGGCCTCGGCGTCCCAGGGGCGGGTCATGAAGTCGAAGTTGAAGGCCATGTGCATCTCGTCGTCGCGCAGGTAGCGGACGAACCGGTCGTTGTCCTCCAGCCAGACCTCGCCGACGAGGAGCCGGGGCTCGTCGTAGGAGTCGGCGATCTTGCGCCAGCGCCGGTAGACCTCGTGGACCTCGTCGCGGTCGAAGTGCGGGTGCGCGCCGGGGGCGTGGTGCTCCCCCACCTCGGGCAGCTCGGGGTCCTTGGCGAGCATCGAGGCGGAGTCGATGCGGACGCCGGCGACGCCGCGGTCGTACCAGAAGCGAAGCACCGCTTCGTGTTCGGCGGCAACGTCGGGGTGGGACCAGTTGAGGTCGGGCTGCTGGGGGGCGAACATGTGCAGGTACCACTGGCCGGGCTTCCCGTCCGGGCCGGTGGTGCGGGTCCAGGTGTTGCCGCCGAAGCTGGAGGTCCAGTTGGTGGGGATCTCGTCGCCGCCGGGGCCGCGCCCGTCGTGGAACCAGAACCGGTCCCGGGCGGGATCGCCGGGGGCCGCCGCCAGCGCCTCCTGGAACCAGGCGTGCTGGTCGGAGACATGATTGGGAACGATATCCACAATAGTCCGAATCCCCAGCTCCAGCGCCTCGGTGATGAGGGCTTCGGCGTCTTCGAGGGTGCCGAAGGCGGGGTCGATCTGGCGGTAGTCGGCCACGTCGTAGCCGCCGTCGGCCTGCGGTGAGCGGTACCAGGGGGTGAACCAGAGGGCGTCGACGCCGAGTTCGGCCAGGTGCGGGAGGCGGCGGCGCACGCCCGCGAGGTCGCCGGTGCCGTCGCCGTCGGCGTCCGCGAAGCTGCGCGGGTAGACCTGGTAGATCACCGCGTTCCGCCACCACTCGGTGCCGGGACGGGCTCGCTGTGCCGATTGCAATGTCGCTCCGTTTCGTCGCTGACGCGCGGAAGTTGGTCCTGTACACGGGTCCTGGGTACAGCGGAACCGCAGCACATGATAGGTTTAGCGCTATACCTAGCTCGGAATTTTAGACTCAAGGTGTCAGACTTGTCAACGGCGGATTTCAGACATCCCCAGCGAGAGCGTTTGCCCGTTCTCGCCAAGCCCCGAGAGGAGCCCCGTTGGGCGTCACGCTGAAGGACATCGCCGCCGAGGCCGGTGTCAGCCTCATGACCGTGTCGAATGTGGTCAACGGCAAGCAGTCCAGGGTCTCCGCGGCCACGCGCGAGCGCATCATGCGGATCGTCAAAGACCGCGGTTACGTGCCGAGCGCTTCGGCGAGGAGCCTCGCGGCGCGGTCCTCGCGCCTGGTGGGCCTGCTGGTCCCGGCCAAGGACGAGGCGAGCCTGACGATCGACCCGCACACCGTGGAGGTGGTCGGCATGTTGGAACGCGAACTCCGCAGACTCGACTACCACCTGATGCTGAGGGGCATCGCCCGGAGAGCGGAGATAACGGAAGCCCTCCGCTCGTGGAACCTGGATGGAGCGGTCCTCCTGGGCTTCCAAGACGCCGAAATAGACCGCCTGAAGCCCGACGCGGTGGGCAAAGTGGCGATGGTGGCGATGGACTCGTATTCGGAGAACCCCCTGGCGCTAGAGGTCCGCTCGGACGACTTCGGAGGAGCTGAACTGGCAGTGCGCCACCTGGTATCCCTGGGCCACAGGCGAATCGCCTTCGCGGGCCCGGCCTTCTCGAAGACGGGCGTGGTGAGAGAACGCTTCGAGGGCTATCGAAAAGTCCTGGCAGAGAACAAGATCGAATTCGATGAGAGCTTGGTCTCCACGGTGGACATCTCCCACCAGGAGGGCGAGGCCCACGGAAGATGGCTCGCGGCCGAGAGGCCCGATGTGACAGCGGTCTTCACAACGGCGGACCTGCTGGCGATAGGAGTGGTGGAAGGCCTGGCGAACGCGGGAAGAGCAGTCCCCCAAGAGGTCTCGGTGATCGGCTACGACAACGCCGACATAGCGGTGTATGTGACCCCGAAGCTGACGACGGTGGCGCAGGACCTGCCGGGAAAAGCCGCGGAAGCGGTACGCCTGATGATGGACCGCCTGGCAGGAAAAGACCGCCCAGAACAGGCGACAACCCTCCAAGTCCGCCTCGTAGAACGAGAAACCGCAGCTCCCCCACCCGCCTAGACCACATGGCCGGTGCCCGCAGTGACCCGGGCCCCGCGCATGAGCCCACCAGCTCGGCGGTCACCTCACGAACTTTGCTCACCGCAGCGGCCGCTGTGTCTTGATTCTCTTGGCACACACCAGGAATCATCGATCGGCGGCCGCATTGCGTCACGCTCGAACCTGTTGTGTCCCAACCAGTCGGACACCGGTCTCAGCCGTCACCGACAGTCAGACAGCGAACGTTCGCCGCCGCGTCAACGATTGTCGCCGCTGCCGCCGAGCGCCGCGCGCTGCTGCCGGTCGGCAAGCTTGGCGATGTTGAGTTTGGCGACGTCCTCCAGCTCGATGTCGAAGTGGTCCGCAAGGACCGCGAGGTACCACAGCGTGTCCCCCAGCTCCTTCTTGAGATCCTCGATGTCCCAGTTGGCGAAGTCGCTGCCCTTGTCGCGCACGATCTTCTTGGCCTTCTCGGCGATCTCACCGGTCTCACCGACCAGCCCGAGCAGGAGATGGAACAGCTCGTTGTGCTTGTCTCGCGGCGCGGCCGTGCGCAGCGCCGCCTGCTGGTATTCGTTCATGTCCACCACCAGACCCTAAAGGTCACTCGCCTCCTGGGGGTGTGGTGGGTCGGAGCGGTGGTGTCCAGACCGTCCCGTCAGGACGGATTGACTGCTCCGTGCCCAGGGTTCGCGACCAGCATCCTGGCCCGGTGTCGTTCAGCTATGGTCGCCCCATGCGAATAGCCCACGAGCCGACCGGCTACCGGTGTCCGTTCTGCGATCGCCTGGCAGGCAAGGCAGACGAGGTCTCCGGTCCAGAGAACATCGTTCGGCGCACGGACGACGCGGCGGCCTTTATCTCGCCGCGGTGGTAGCCGAACAACTTCGGACATGTGCTCGTCGTCCCGACCGCACATCACGAGAACCTGTACTCCATACCCGCTGAGGCGTATCGAGCCGTGGGAGACCTGGTGCGCGAGGTCGCCATCGCGATCCGCGAAACCTACGGATGCGACGGCGTCTCCACCCGCCAACACAATGAACCGGCTGGCAACCAGGATGTCTGGCACCTGCACATCCACGTGTTCCCCCGCTTCGAGGGCGACAACCTCTACCGGTCGCGACCCCAACCCGGGTGGGCCACGTTCGCAGAGCGCCAAATCTATGCCGATCGACCGCGGACGTACTTCGCCCAGTAGGTCACCGAGCCAGGTGGTGCTGCGAGTCGCCGCCGACCAAAGAGCGCAGCCGCGAGATTATGGACAGCTGCGCCGCGCCGCTCCCGCCACCAGAGAGAAGGCGAGCCAACCGTCACGGGATCACGATCTTCCGCCGCCGTACTAGCTACGAAGTGGGGCGGCAGGGCCACAGCATCACGCACTATTGGGCCACCCGGCCACGACGGGCCGCCGTTGCCGGTCTGGAGTGTCGGCCTGTGGTAGCCGCAGCCGGAGGACTTGTACGAGGCAGACGACGGCGGCACGACCGCCGCGTTGTGGGAATCGATCGGGGTGGGCATCCGCAATGGGGCCGAAGACACCTGTTCTCGGTTGTGAATGCGGCGAGTGGGGATGTTGGCCTCTCCTGGCCCGCATCACCGCGACAACCGACCTCGTGACCTGGGACGCCTTCGAGCAACCGCACCGCAAGACCCGCGATTATGTGGCGTTCGGTCCGTTCCAGTTCGACCGACACCAATACGATGACGCCTTGCGGGCCCTGAGCGCGGTTATCGGCTCCGACATCGGCGACGCACGCGCATGAGCGCTACAGGCGCGGCCTGCTGGACCAGAGGATGGAGAAACTGCTCATGGAAAGGTTCGAGACGGAGAGTCTGGCGCTCATGCCTGGTCAGAAGGTTCAGGCCACGGTCCTCAGCCATCATCCATGGGGTGTGGTCGTTGAGATCGTCGGTTACGAGAACGCCGGTCTGTCGGCATCTATCGATATGATCCAGCAGTTCTCCCGAACCACGAGCAGCCATGACGAACTGCTCGCGCTCTTTCCGACCATCGGTTCGCAGATCGATGCAGTGATCGAGCAAATCCGCCGTTGGCATCCGCCGGTATCGGTGCGGCTCAGCATCCGACCTGCCGACCTTGAGTCGCTGACCTGGAGCTGCGACTTCTGTGGTGAACGGATCACGGTGGGCCCAGGTGGAGACGCCCTCGTCTTGGATTCGCGGAGCAACGACGGCCCAGGAAGCCACACCCTCATCTCCCACCGGCACTGCTTGGCCAAGCGAATCCGCCCAGACAACACCGGAGAGCGGGCGCGAGCATTGAAGATCGGGAAGATGCACTGAACCTCTCTCATCGTGAGTGAGTTCCATTGCGCAGCAACGAAGAAGCTCCTGATACAACAACAGTCGCCAAACTCGTTGTCTCCCAGGAGCTCCCTATGACCAGCTCGCCTCCGGCTTCGGGATCTCGCGAGCCACGGCCGCCCGCCGGGTGCACGAGACCATCGACCTGCTCAGCGCCCAGGCACCGAAGCTCCCGGCCGGCCTGCGAAAAGCCAGACGCTCGGGGAGGAGCTTCGTGATCCTCGACGGCACCCTCATCCGCACCGGCCGCCTCGCCGCCGACCGGATCTGGCAGCTCCCGCGCCTGCTGCGAGCGCGGCAGTGGCGATACGGGAAGCATGACGAAGGGCGTCCCCCGTTCAGGAGACGCCCTTGGCCTTCAGTTCTTGGAGCTAACCGGGTCGCTCTCAGCAGACCGGCGAAGTCGGTGGCGGCGAGGTCGAAGACCGGGGAGTCGTCGCCGAGCTTAGAGTCACGCACCTGGTACCCGGTGCAGATGCTGCGCGCCTCGACACACTGGTCGTTCCCGCTGTTGTTGCTACGGGTGCTCTTCCGCCAGGACTGGCGGCACTCAACGCAGTTGTCGTTCGCGGAGTCGCTGCTCCGGGTGCTCTTCCGCCAGCCGGTGTAACCCGCCATCGAGGAACCTTCCAATCCCTTGCGCGATTGCTCGCAGGTGTCTGCGGTCCTGATCATACAAGGCGATCTTTTCGGGCTGAACGATGTGGCGGCTCTGGTCGCGGTTCTCCACGTAGACGAAATCGGGCCCAGTGGCGGGCCGACCCTCACCAAGGAACATGTCGAACGGATACACGGCGAGATGCCGCGGCGGAACCACCAACACCTCGCATCCCGGCAGTGAGTCCACCCAGCGCAAGTGCTCAATCTGCCTCGCTTTGTCGGCGGCCGTCAACACATCGAGGTCCGCGATGGCACTGGCTGGCACATAGAGTTCGGCCCCTGGACCGTCCTCGTCGGTGAAACGAGCGAAGAACGCCTCAGCTCGAAGTTCTCGTTGTTTCCACAGCTTCATCCTGCTTGCGGGGTCTCGTTTTTTCGCGATGAGGTTCATGAAGGTGGCTTCGGTCTGGAGCACGCCGAGCAACAGGCTTGGGTCCCACTTCACGAAGCCTCCGTAGTTCCGCTCGACGCTCTCAACGATGTAAAGCGCGCGCTGATCGAGGTCGGCGATGAACTCGCTTCCGCTGAACAGTTGGTCCCACACCATGTCCATGAACGCCGACCGGTCCGGATCGGCCCCGGCTTTGGCGCATATGAAGGCGAGGTTCCCCTTGTCCGGCAGCCGGTTCCCCTCCAGCCATTCCTTAGTGGAGTTGGGACTCTTGCCGACCGCCTTCGCGAACTGTCGGTTCGTCCACCTCTTCGCCTCCACAAGTCGGTTGATCTCCGACCACAGATAGGCCTTGAGGAGTTCCGTGTGCAGTCCCGCCGATGCCATGCCGCCTCCCATGCGGTGTCGCCCATTACCCGTTGTAGGCATGATCGCACGGCTTGTCCAATGCGCAACCCTCATGTCCCCCTGTCAATTTCGAGGGGCCATTGCGGGCGGTCAATTGCGCCGCTCCGAAACGGGGCGCCACAACGGACCGCAAAGACCGCACTCGAACCATGCGCCGAAATGCGAAACCGGGCGGGGCCAGAGGCCCCGCCCGGTGCGCCGTCGATAGAACGGGGGACCGTCGCTCCCCCGCCCGCGTCGTCAGGTCAGTTCTTCCAGGTCGAGGTAGGTCGTGTCGCCGTCCTTGGTCTTGTCTTTGACTCGGAAGAGCGTTCCTCGGTCGAAGAGGACTTCCTTCTGGTGGGAAAGGCTCGAGGAGTCGGTGATGTTGCGACCGTTCTTGCCGTCGACGGAGAAGATCACGCCGTTGCTCTTGTTGCCGGAGAAGCCGCCGGTGGAGATGAACTTGAAGCGTTGGGCCGCCGATTCGCTCGTCGAGGTGCTCATGAACGCGGGGTCGGAGTACAGCCCACCCTTCTGGACCTTGTCGACCCAGTCGCCTCCGGGGGCACCGCGCCAGGTCTTGCCCGGGTCCGCGGGGCGTTCGTTCAGCGCGGCCGAGATGTCGGCCGCCTCCTTGTCGAGCCGCTTCCGGTCCTTTTCGCTGTACGAGGACTTGTTCGTCGTGCGCAAGTACCGGTTCAGCTCGTCGCTGCCGGTCGTGTAGCGGCGGATCGCGTCGTCACTGTTGTTGCTGCCGTTGCCGTTGCCGCCGCTGCCGCTCGGGCCGCCCGGGTCGCCGCCGCCCGCGTTGCCCTTGTCGCGCTGCTTGGGCGTCGGCGGCGTCCAGGCGCCGTCGTCGAGGACCTTGCCCAGGAGCTTGGCGCCGTTCCCGGGGGAACGATCCCTGCTGCCGCTTCTGCTTCTGCCGCCGTTAACCATTGAGCACCTTGTCGATTGCCAGGCCCATCAGCTGGTCGATGATGATCCCGGTGATGGTCTTGAAAATCGGTATCTGCGCCAGCGAGGCGCCGAACGTGACCGCCGCGAACGCGATCGCCTGCGCGATCTGGAACGCGAGGATCGCCAACTGCACGATCACCTGGATCTTCAACGTCAGGACGATGCCGGCCATGACAGTCAGGCCGATGTTGAGCACGTTGGCCGGGTCGCCGGCCTCCGCGAGGCTCGCGGGGGACGACTCCTCGGCCTCCCACTCGCGCTGGAACGCGTCGACCTGGGCGCCCTGGTTGTTCTCCAGGAGCGTCCGGGCCGCGGACTGGAGCGATTCGACCCGCCCGGCGAGCTGGTCGGCCATGCCGGTCCACTCCCCCGCGAGGTTGAACAGGGACTCCTCATCGGACTCGGGCCAGTCGTAGCCCAACATGCCGAGCAGGCCGATCAGTTCAGAGGGCAGTTGCATACCCACGAATGCGCACTCCTTGGGGGGAATCGGTTGCGGGTTGGAGACCCGCACGGTGGTCCGGCCGATGATCTGGGTGAGGGGCCGGCGAAGCGACCGAACGGCGGTCGGGCCGCCGCCCGCAGACCAGACTTCGCGATCAGGACTGGAGATCGGGCTTGGCGGTCAGGTCCGCAGGTCGCCTTCGAGCTGGGTGAAAATCTGCGCGATCTCGTCGTCGGTGGCCTGGTGGTCGTCGGCCATGTCCCGCAGCGCTGCGGAGAGGCCGGTCAGATCCTCGACCACGCCGCCGAAGCACTCGGAGACGGCCTCCACGCACGCCTCGTGGGCGATGCCGCCCGCGGTGCCGATCGTGTCGCCGCCGAAGGCGCTCGCGTACTGGCCGACCGACGCGATGAACTGGTCGAGGAGCGCCTGCACCTCGTCCTTCGCACCGTCGAGCTCGTCGGCGGACCGCCGCATCGTCTCGGGGTCGACGTCCATGCCCGCCATGGTCATCGACCTCCGTGGACTTTGGACATGAGTTCGCCGACCGCGGCGTGCATGTCCTTGAACTGCTGGAGCGAGGCGTCCTGGAGGCGGGCCATCTGCGCGTTGACCGCCTGCATGTCGGGGGCGGGGGCGTCGGTGGCCGTCAGTTCGGACCGCTGGTCGAGCGCGGTGTTGACCGCCAGCGTGAGCTGCTCGACGAGCGCCTCGGGGCCGTCTTTGAGGGCGCTGAGGGTCATCTTGATCCGCTCGAAGCGCCCGTCGGTGCCGAGGGTGACCTTGATGCGGCCGTCGGCGGCCTCGGTCAGTATCGGCTCCGATTGGCCGCCAGGCGAATCAGGGCCGTGCGACAGCGTCTCGCGCGTCTGCGCGAGCTGCTGTGCGAGCTGGTCTTCTCCGAACATTCGGACCTCCCGCCGCCGGACAGTACCGGAGGAAACCTGGACATAAGCTGGCGGCACTTCGCACCGCCGCAACCGATCACACAAGGGCGTCGCCGGAAATGGTTCGGAGGGCGCCTGCGACGCGCCGCCGTCAGGCGCTCTTGTTGAGCTTGCCCAGGACCTGGCCGATCGAGGCGCTCATGGCCTGGAGCTGGCGGACTCCCGCGTCCTGGACCTCGGCGAGGGACTCGCCGATGGCCTGGAGGTCGGGGACGCGCTCGTCGGAGCCGACCATGGCGGAGCGCTGGTCGAGCGCGTCGTTGAGGGCGGTCAGGACGTGTTCGGCGATGTAGTCGGTGCCTTCCTTGACCGCCTTGGGTTCGACGTTGATCGCCGAGACGCGGCCGTCGACTCCGAGGGTGACGCTGACGAGCCCGTTGGCGGACGCGGCGGTGACAGGTTTGGCCTGGCCGTCCTCCGGGGAGGCGGTCGCTTTCGCCAGGGCCGCGCGGGCCTCGGCGAGTTGCTGCGCGGGATCGCTCTCTGCGGACATCGGTTCCCCTCTGGTATTCGAAACCCTGTGATCGTAGCCCGCAGATGGGGATGAGCGCGGACACGCGGGTCGGCGCACCGGAATGAGGAACGCCCCCCGGTGACGCGCTCAGCATTCGACCGGGCCGCCCACTGACTGCCTACAGCGCGAGCATCGCCGCGGCGACCTCTCCGGCGGCCGCGTCAGGGAGGGCGCTCGCAGCCTGTTCGAGCACGAGCAGTCGTGCGCCGGGAATCTCCCGAGCGAGTGCCTCTCCATTTCCCACCGGGAAGAAGCGGTCGTGCTGACCGTGGACCACCAGAGTCGGTATTGCAAGCCCGGCTAGCCGCTCGCGCCAGCGCGGCGTGCAGTCGAGCCTGGCGAAGACCATGCCCAACTGGTTGGCCATCTGGACCGCCGGTTCGGTGCTCGGGGTGCGGTCGAAGATGCGTTCGGCACGCGCGCTGGCCTCGGCGGGATCGTCGCCGAGGATTTCGGCTCCGGCCGCCGCGTACCGGGCCACGGCCGCCCGGTCGGACCAGTCGGGCATCGGGAGCGAGAACTGCCGGTGCATGGTCTCGGCGTCGTGGTCGGGCAGGTCGTCGTCAACCGGGCCCGGCGCGACGGGCCGCGTCCCAACAAGAGTGAGGGCCGAGAACGCCTCCGGGTGGTCAAGTGCCGCAACCTGGGCGACCATGCCCCCAACCCCGATGCCCGCCAGATGCGCAGGCCGAGCGTCAAGTCCACGCGCGAGTTCAGCTGCGTCGGCGGCGAGGTCGCGCAGCGTATATGCAGGCGCTTCAGGTTCAACGGTCGTCGATGCACCCGCGTCGCGCAGGTCGTACCGCACCACATGACGTCCCCCGCGCGCGAGCGCCTCGCAGAGCGCGTCGGGCCAGGAAAGCATGGTCGTGCCGCCCGCGAGCAGCACAAGAGGCGCCGACGCGTCACCGAAATGCTCGACCCCGAGCGTGACCTTCTCAGACATGAGCAACTCCCCCGATCGGGCAGCCTGACGGCCGCAGTCATATAGACGAGATACGAAGCCGAGAATCATCGGCCCCAAGCAGCACCGAGGAACGCCCGACACCCATACCCCCATCTCTGTTGTCGCCGTGGACGAACGAAGGCAGAATGCTCGCTGTGATCGAGTTGCGCGTACTGACCGCTGATGACTGGGCCCTGTGGCGAGAGCTCCGCCTCGCGGCACTCACCGAGGCGCCCTACGCCTTCGCATCGCGATTGTCCGACTGGCAGGGCGAACATGACAACGAACAGCGCTGGCGGGCACGCTTGGAGATGGCGGGCTCGTACAACCTCGCCGCGATGATCGACGGTCACCCAATCGGCATGGCCAGCGGCGTACCGACCGACGAACCCGCCACCATAGAATTGATCGCCATGTGGGTGAACCCGAAGGCTCGGGGAAAAGGCGTCGGCGACCGGCTGGTGAACGAAATCGCGACCTGGGCCGAAAAGATCGGAGCGAAGATCCTGCGGCTAGGAGTAGCAGAAGGCAACCCGGCCGCCGCCGAACTCTACCGACGAAACGGCTTCCAGGACACTGGAGGAATCGGCGACTCGATGCCAGACGGAGTAAGCCGAGAAAGACGCATGGAAAAACAACTCCGCACTTCAACCGGATAAGTATCGCCACTCCCAGCAAACCGAAAGCAAGAATACAAACCAGCCTCATCATGCCCGCCAATGAGAACCGCACCCGTCGCGACCGGCCGCCTACTGCGGTCGGTCTGGTCGGTCCGGCTCACCCGCGTGAGCCGATCGGACCGGAGCGACCGTTCCGCGCTGCCGTGGCCGGTTTGGTGTTCGGTTGCGGTGCAAGCAGGCAGCGACGGAGCGGCCGCCGGAAAGGTCGTGGTGTGCTGCCGGGGCCGGGCCGTGTGCGAATAGCGGTACAACCCATCAGCGACGGGAGCGGCGCGGGGACGGCCTGCGGTGCGCTGCCGGGCCGGGGCCAGTTTCGGTCGAAGCCCAGGCGGGCGGCGGCGAAGCGGCGGCGCGAAGCCGAAGGTTTGTGTCCGCAGTGCGGTCGTCTTCGGTGCTGGTGCTGGTGCTGGTGCTAGGCGGGAGCCGGTGTCGGTGGTGGGCCGGTGTGGTGGTGTTGAGGCCAGGATGGTGTCGGTCGCGGTACCACCGGGCAGCGACGGAGCAGCTGCCGAGAGGGCCGTGGCCGGTTGCCGGGCTTAGGGCGACTTCGATCATGGTTCGAGTCGTCACCGAGGCAGTGCCGGTGTCGAGTCGGGGGTGCGTTGCCGAGGCGGGGCCGTGTCCGGTACCGGCGCGGGACCCGATCCGGCGGATCGCGCCGCAAACCGGCCTGCGGCCGCCGCCCAACCCAACGATGCGGAGAGCGCAGAGGGCTCGGTCATGTCCTGCATCGCCTCCACACTCCCTTCCGCTTCCCACCCCCGCACCTTCCAGTACCGGGCATTGCCACGTTGCCCTTCGCCTTCAGGCTGTCGCCTTCCGGCCCCGGGCATGAACGCCGTACCCTTCGCCTCCCAGCTCAGGGCAAGCACTCATCGCCCCTCGCCTTCCGGCCCCGGGGCATTCACTCGTTGTTTTTCACCTTCAGGCTGGCACCCTCCGGCGCTGGCTCGCTACCTTCGGACCTTCGTCCTCCGGTTCCGGGCTCCCGCCCTCCGCCTCCCGGCTGTGGTTCGCTGCCATCGGGCTTGCGGGCTGGTGCTCTCGGGCACCCGGCTTCTGCCCTTCGGCGCTCATGCTGCGCTGTCGGGCAGTGTGCTGGGTGCAGCCGGTGCAGCCGGTGCAGCCGGTGCGGTCGTGCGGCCGCTGTGGCTGGTCCAAGGGGCATCGGTCTACCGGCCCGGGGTCCATCCCCTTTTGGCCACAGTCGTGCCCTTGCACCCGGTCGGCATGCTTTCTCCGGCTCGTTCCCGCGCGTGTGGCGTGGGCGTGGCCCTCTGGTGCCGTGCATGTCTGACGGTTCGTGCGCACTGCGCCTTATAGAGACCCCCCGCACCTGGCCCTCGTGTGTTGCCCTGTGTGGGTGTCTCGTGCCCAACCGCGCTCATCATTGCGCGTGGCGCGCACCGTGTGTCTCGTTCAGGACACTGCCTCCCGGCCCAGGTGATCCAGACC
>NZ_JOGR01000005.1 GCF_000719515.1 Glycomyces sp. NRRL B-16210
TCTTAGTCTGCGCTACACCTACCCGACACCCGTACAGATTCCCTGTCCCTGTGCGTACCTCAATCATCCCCCGAACTGGCACCAACCGCATCACCCACACGAAGACAAAGCCCTCATGTTTCGGACCGAACACCCTGCACCGCAAGCAAACCCGCACCCAACTCACGCCGCCGCCACCCGCACCCAACACCGGCCCCGCATCCCGCCAACCGACCCCGGCCGCCCACCCGCCACTCCGTCGCTGCCGCTTTTGACTTTGGCCCACCACCGGCCCCGCATCCCGCCACCGGGTCCCACCCACGCCCTCTCTTCGTCGCTGCCGCCTTTGACTTGACGCCTAGTTTCTCGGCGCCTTGACATCCCACGACTCCCCGCACCCGGCACTCACCCCACACCATGAGGTCAGGGCCGGAGTGCGAGTTCGACCAGCCTCTCGGTGTGGATCCGGGTGGAGTCGAAGACCGGGACCGGGCTATCAGAGGCGTCCACCAGCAGCGTGATCTCAGTGCAGCCGAAGACGATTCCCTCGCTCCCTCGTGCGGCCAGCGCCGCCATCACCTCCCGGTACACCTCCCGCGACTCCTCGCGGACCTTCCCGAGCGTCAACTCGCCGTAGATGATCTCGTGCACCGCCTCGCGTTCCTCCGCAGTCGGGACCAGCACCTCGACACCGTGCATTGCCATCCTGTCGGCATAGAAGCCCATCTCCATGGTGAATCGGGTGCCGAGCAGCCCGACCCTGGTCGAACCGGCGGCTTTCACGCTCTCGGCCACCGCGTCCACCAGATGCACGAACGGCACCTCGATCGCGTCTTCGATCGCCTCGGCGACCACGTGCATCGTGTTGGTGCACAAGGCGATGAAGTCCGCACCGCCTCTTTCGAGCGCGGCGGCCGCCTCGGCCAGGATCCGCGCGCTCGCCTCCCAGTCGCCCTTGCGCTGCAAGGCCTCGATCTCGGCGAAGTCCACGGTCGCCATGAGGCTCTTCGCGTTGTGCTGGCCGCCCAGCGCCGCCCGGACCGACTCGTTGACGAGGCGGTAGTACTCCGCCGACGACTCCCAGGACATCCCGCCGATCAACCCCATGGTGCGCATCGCTCCATTATGCGCGCCTGACGCGGAAAGGCCGCCCCGGTTTTCGGGGCGGCCCTCCTCGTCTCAGGCTTCGGCGAGGGTTATTGCTGTGGACCAGCCTCCGTTGATCTGGTCTTGCACCTTCATGTGCAGCAACTGGAACGCCTCCAGCGCTCCCGCGTGCTTCAGGCCTCCCACGTCGATCGGGCGCAGGTCCGCGTCCAGACCGAGCCCGACCACGGTCTTCTTCGCGTCCGGGTCGTCGCCCGCCACGAACAGGTCCAGCGGCGTGGAGTTCACCAGCCTCGACGCGAACGTGGTGTTGAAGGCCTTGACCACCTTCGCCCCCGGCGCCGCCTCGGCGATCTCCTCTGCCGCGGACTTCCCGACCGGCGTCACCAGCCCGTCGAAGGTCGTGAAGTCCACCGGGTTGCTGATGTCGACCACGGTCTTGCCGCCGAGCTGGTCGGCCCACAGCCGCGCGATCTCCTTGCTTCCGTCATACGGCGTCGCCAGCACGATCACCTCGGACCCGGCCGAGCTGTCGAGCGGCTCGCCCACCGCGCTGTCGCCGAGTTCGGCGGCCAGGTCGGCGGCCTTGTCGGGATTGCGGGCCGCGATGCGGACCCGGTGCCCGCCGCGCACCAGGCGCAGTCCGATGCCGCGGGCCATGTTGCCCGCGCCAACGATCAGGATCTCCATGTTTGTTCCTCCTTGTTCAGACGTTCGCGGGGCCTCAGGGGGAGGTCTCGGCCTTGATCTCGGCGGCCTTGGCGTCGGGGTCGTCGTTCACCGAGGCCTGCGTGCTGCGCAGCGTCAGGTTCGGCATGAACAGGGTGAGCACGATGGTGACCCCGGCGATGCAGGCCGCGACCAGGAACACCCGGTCGAGGCCGTCGGTGAAGGCCTGCTGGACGACGATCCGCACCGGTTCGGGCAGGTGCGCGACCACGGTGGGGGACTCCATGACCGCGTTCAGGTCGGACTCGTCGAACGCCGCGGCCTGGTCGGCGTCGAGCTCGGAGACGGCCGCCGGCAGGTTCGCGTCGAGTTCGCCGCTGAGCCTGGCGGTCATGACCGCGCCGAGCACGGCGGTGCCGACCGCGCCGCCGAGGGACCGGGCGAAGTTGTTCGTGCTCGTGCCAGCGCCGAGGTCCTCGAGCTTGACGATGTTCTGCATGGCGAGCACCAGCGGCTGCATGAACATGCCCATGCCGATACCCAGGACCAGCAGGTACATGCTGGAGAGCCACAGCGGCGTGTCGACGTGGAGGTTCGTGAACAGCCACAGCCCGGCGGTGATCACGACCGCCCCGGCGACCAGGAACCACTTGTAGCGCCCGAGCCGGGAGATGACGAAGCCCGAGGAGACCGAGGTGAGGACCATCCCGCACATCATCGGCAGCATGAGCAGCCCCGACTCGGTGGGGGAGTAGCCGCGGACCATCTGGAAGAACAGCGGGATGTAGACGATCCCCGAGAACATGCCGACGCCGAAGATGAGCGCGATGACGCTCGCGAGCGCGAACGTGCCCTGCTTGAACATCCGCAGCGGCAGGATCGGCTCCTCTGCGCGGGCCTCGACGACGAGGAACGCGACCGTCAGGGCCGCCGCGGCGCCGAACAGCCCGATGATCACCGCCGAGTCCCACGCGTAGCTGTTCCCGCCCCACGTGACGGCCAGCAGGAGGCTCACGACGGCCGGGACGAGGCAGCTCGCGCCGAGCCAGTCGATGCGGTGCGGCCGGGTCGGGAAGTGGTGGCGGCGCAGGATCTGGTTCACCGCGATCATCGCGGCGAAGCCGAGCGGCAGGTTGATGTAGAAGATCCACCGCCAGTCGACCTCGGCGAGCCAGCCGCCCAGCACCGGCCCGGCCACCGAGGAGATCCCGAAGACCGCACCGAAGAACCCCTGGTAGCGGCCTCTCTCCCGTGGGGAGACGACGTCGGAGACGACGGTGAAAGCGAGCGTGATGAGCCCGCCGCCGCCCAGGCCCTGGAGGCCGCGGAACAGCACCAGTTGCAGCATGTTCTGCGCGAGCCCGGCGAGCGCGGAGGCGACCAGGAAGATCACGATCGCCGTCAGGATCACCGGCCGGCGCCCGTACAGGTCGCTGAGCTTGCCGTACAGCGGGACCGAGGCGGTCGTGGCGATGAGGTAGGCGGTCACGACCCACGTGTAGTCGTCCATGCCCTGGAGGTCGCCCACGATGGTGGGCAGCGCGGTGCCGACGATGGTCTGGTCGAGCGAGGCGAGGAGCATCGTGAGCATGAGGGCGCCGAAGAGCGTGTACAGCTCTCTGCGGCTCATGTTCGCCGCGCTCGGTGCGCTCATAGGTGCGAGCGTATGGCCCGCCTCCGCGGAGGCGGGCCGAAACGGCTCATCTCTTGTTGACCGCCCAGGACCCGGCGGGGACGATGACGTTCCCGACCTGGGCCTCCTTCTCGGTGTGGTTCACGACGAACCGCCACGGGCCGCGGTCGACCACGTCGACGCCGCGGGTGCCGGGCCCGTCGAGCTTGAGCTCCTCGAACAGGCGGTCCCAGGCCTCGTCGACGAGCTTGCACGAGACGTACCAGGCCTCGCCCTCGCCGAAGGGGTTCACCGTGACCGCGGGCTGGTTCTCGATGACGTCGCCGGTGGCGTACTGGGTGACGCACTGGGCGCCGCGCAGCTCCACGAGTTCGCAGAAGCGCTCGGCCGCGCCGAAGTTCCACAGGGCCCGCAGCTCGCCCGAGGGCTGGGGGAGGTGCTCGGTGACGCGGATGCCGAACAGGTCGGTGAGGCCGCCGAGGAACCCGTCGAGCCACACCTGGCAGTGCTCGTCCACCGCCCCGGTGAGGTAGGAGGCGACGAGCCGCCCGCCGCCGGCGGTGAACCAGCGGAGGTTCTCGGCGGCGGCCTCGCTGAGGACGTAGGTGCTCGGGGCGATCACGGTGGTGTACCGCGACAGGTCGCCCTCGGGGGCGACGAAGTCGACGACGACGCCGCGGTCGCGCAGGACGCGGTGGATCTGGGCGACGTTCTCCAGGTAGTCCACCGGGGCCGGCAGGTGCGGGCCCGAGGAGGCCCACCAGGACTCGGGGCTCCACAGGATCGCCACGTCGGTCTTGACCGGGGCCTCGACGGTGTGGGCGATGCCCGGCAGGGTGTTCCCGAACGCGGCGACCTCGGCGAACATGCGGGTGTGCTTGCCGGCGTGGGGGAGCAGCGCGGAGTGCCACTGCTCGGCCCCGCCCCTCCCGGCGCGCCACTGGAAGAACATGGCGCCCTTGGAGCCGCGGCTGATGTGGATCATCGAGTGGCGGGCCATGCGGCCCGGAGCTTTGGCGACCGCGCCGTCCTTGGAGTGGATCGTGGCCGCGGCCTGCTCCATGAGGATCCAGTCCCCGCCGCCGGCCCACGAGCGCGAGAGGTCGGCGTGGAGGGCGCTCTGCTGCTCGGCCCGCTCGTCGGGCGCCGAAGGGTAGGAGTCGAACGCGACGAGGTCCACTTCGGAGGCCCACTGCCACGGGTCGACCGGGACCCACTGCCCGAACACGAAGTTCGTGGTGATCGGGATCTCGGGGTTCGCCGCCCGCAGCACGTCCCGCTGGCTCTTGTAGTGCTCGAGCATCGCGTCGGAGGTGAAGCGCTTGAAGTCGAGCTCGTGCGCCGGGTTCGACAGGTACTGGGTCGCCCTGGGGGCGAGGATCTGGTCCCACTCGCCGTAGTGCTGGCTCCAGAACGAGCCCCACCACGCGTCGTTGAGCGCCTCGATCGTCTCGTACTTCTCCTGGAGCCAGATCCGGAAGGCCCGCTCGGCGTGCGCGGAGTAGGTCGCCGAGCCGTACTCGTTGTGGACGTGCCACATCGCCAGCGCCGGGTGCTCGGCGTAGCGCTCGGCGAGCTTCCCGGCGATCCGCAGGGACGCCTCCTGGTAGGCGGGCGCGCAGACGTCGTAGGTGTCGCGCGAGCCGTGGACCTGCCGCACCCCGTCGGGGCGGGTGTTGAGCGCGTCCGGGTGCGCGAGGGTGAACCACGGCGGCGGGGAGGCGGTCGGGGTGGCGAGGTTGACGCCGACGCCTCCGGTGTGGAGCTTGTCGAGGACGCGGTCGAGCCAGTCGAAGTCGTACTCGCCCTCGCGCGGCTCCAGGCGCGACCAGGAGAAGACGCCGACGCTGACGAGGTTGACCCCGGCTTCGCGCATGAGGTGGACGTCGTCGTCCCAGATCTCCTCGGGCCACTGCTCGGGGTTGTAGTCGCCGCCGTAGGCGAGGCCGTCGACGCCTTTGGGCCAGTCCATGGGGTCCTCCGGGGGATGCGGTCAGTTAGTTGCAAGACAAAACTAACTGCCTCTGGGGTGATTTGCCCAGCCTAATGCGACCCCGGTTCGGATTTCCCTACTGGGCCGCCGACAGCGCCTCGAAACGCTCGCGGCGCAGCCGCTCGGGCCACGTGTCGTCCACCGGCGGGAGCGAGGCCGGGTCCACCCCGACCGCCCACGACAGCAGCAGGTCCGCCAGCTTCGGGTTCCGCGCCAGCGCCGGACCGTGCATGTACGTGCCGACCACGTGCCCCGCCCAGGCCCCCTCGGTCGCCCCGTCGTTGCCGACCCCCGCAGTCACCCGCGCCAGCGGCTGCACCGCCTGGCCCAGGTGCGTGCGCCCGCCGTGGTTCTCGAACCCCGTGATCGGGCCGATGCCCAGCTGCGGCGCCGACTCCCCGGCGATCTCGCCCACGGCCCGCGACGGGCCCCGGTCCGAGCGCAGGTCGAGGATGTTCAGGCCCGCGTAGGCGCGCCCGTTCGCGTAGAACGACTCGCCGAGCAGCTGGTACCCGGCGCAGATCGCCAGGATCGGCTTCCCGGCCTCGGCGGCCCGGATCACCGCGCCGTCGTCGAGCAGCCGCTCGGCCGCGACCGCCTGCGGCCCGTCCTCGCCGCCGCCGATGAGGTACATGTCGGCGGTCGCCGGGACGCGCTGGTCGCTGCGGACCTGCATCGGCTCCACGTCGATCCCGCGGGCGCGGGCCCGATGGGCCAGCACCAGCAGGTTCCCCCGGTCGCCGTACGTCGACAGGAGGTCGGGGTAGAGCCAGACGATGCGCAGGGTGCTCAGTGCCACGGTAGAACGCTCGCTCTCTAGTTGACCCGGTTGAATTCGGCGCGGACGTCCTGGAACGCCGTGTAGTTCGCCACGACCTCCACCCGCCCCGGCGGCACCGCCGCGATCGCCGCCCTGATGTCGTCGACCACCACGAAGTCGACCCCGTCGACCTCCAGGCGCACCGCCAGGTCCGTGCGGCGGTCGCCGGTCACGACCACCTTCCGGCCCGCCAGGGACGTGAAGTCCACGTCGTAGATCCACGAGGTGTCGAAGCCGTCGACCTCGCGGGCGTTCAGCGACAGGACCACCGGCGGGCCCTGCTCGATCATGTCGAACGACTCCAGCCAGCCGGCCGGGTTCTTCGCCAGCAGCAGCCGCAGCTGCCGCCCGTCGCGCTCGACCCTCGCGTACCGGCCCGCCACCGAGGCGACCTCCGACAGCTTCGGCGCCGCCTGCGCCGGGTCCACCCCGAACAGGCTCGCGATCGCCAGCGCCGTGGCCGCGTTCGCGCGGTTCACCCGGCCCGGCAGTTGCAGGTTCAGCTCGTACCGGCGCCCGTCGGGGCCCACCACGGCCTCGCCCTGGTGCGCCACCGACCACTGCGGGCTCGGCCGGTTCAGACCGCAGTTCGTGCACCGCCAGAACTCGCCGAACCGGTCCAGGTGCGAGCCGCAGTTCGGGCAGATCGCCGAGTCGGCCGTCCAGCTCTGGCCCGCCGAGACCCACACCACGCGCTGGCACACCGAGGCGGCCCACACGATGAGCGGGTCGTCGGCGTTGGCCACGATCGTGCTCTGGCCCGCCGAGGCCTGGAGCGTCTGGCGCCACTTCGCGGCCAGCGCCGTGACCTCCATGGCCCGGTCGAGCTGGTCGCGCGAGAGGTTGAGCAGCGCCACGACCTTCGGGCTCGCCGCGTCCAGCAGCTGCCCCAGGTAGTGCTCGTCGCATTCGAGCGCCGCGTACTCGGCCTTCGGGGCCTTCGCCAGGGCGGTCGTGTGCCCGGTCGGCATGTTCGCGCCGAAGGAGTTCGTCGCGACCTTCCCGATCGCCTCCAGGGCGGCGGTGGTGAACCGGGTGGTCGTGGTCTTGCCGTTGGTGCCCGAGATGAGCACGACGTGGCGCCCGTCGGCCAGCAGCTCCAGAAGCCGCGGCTCGACGATCAACCCGACGCGACCGCCGATCACCGAGCCGTCCCCGCGGCCGGTCGCGCGCGAGAGCGCGGCGGCGGTCCGCAGGAGCGCGGTGGCGAATTTCGCGCGTGGGGTCAGATTCGCGCTCATGCGGGCTCGCTTTCGGCTTGATCGGGACCAACGGTTATGCACAAGAGTTTGTCACACGGCCACCGGAACCCGTGATGAGTGGCATGGGAGCGTGAGGCCGCCCGCCCCTCCCCGGCGGCCCCGGGACCGGAGGCAGTCACGGACGCGAATGCGCCTCACGCGCCTGCCTGGCACTCCGCCCCGCGGCCCCCGCCAAAGGCCGCCCCGGGACCCCGCCGGACCGCTTCCCCCACCTTCCTCCACCGCCGGCGGGGCCGACGCTCCACAGTGACCGCCCGGCCGCGCACCGTGCCCGCGACCGGTCGCTTTGCGTGCGCAAGCGACCCCGCAGGACCGATCCGATTGGGGCCCTTGCCACCCGAAGGAGTGAACAATGAGGAAACCTCGCCTCGTGGTGCCGCTGTTGCGCACTCGGCACTCCACCTTCCTCCACCGACACTGACCAGCCTTTTCGCCATGCCCACCACGGAAGTCGCGCCGAAACAACCCCCACGGGTGGTGCGGAGTGGAGTAAGGTGGGGCGCAATGGCGGGACTGGTGGCCCGTCAGCGCGGTCGGGGAGGCCGCGCAGCCTGAGAGTCACGGGGGGTGGCGCCGATGTTCCTCGGCACCCATACCCCGCGCCTGGACGACAAGGGCCGCGTCATCCTTCCCGCGAAGTTCAGGGAAGGGCTGGCGGAAGGGGTCGTGATCACCAAGGGCCAGGAGCGGTGCCTGTACGTGTTCCCCGAAGGGGAGTTCACGCGCATCGCCGAAGCACTCCAGCAGGCCCCCATGTCCAGCAAGACCGCCCGCGCCTACAGCCGGGTGTTCTTCGCCTCCGCACACGACGAGACCCCCGACAAGCAGGGCCGCGTCACCATCCCGCCCCGACTGCGCGAATACGCCGGCCTCGACCGCGACCTGGTCGTCATCGGCGCCTCGAACCGGGTCGAGATCTGGAACAGCGCTACCTGGGACGAATACCTGGAGGCCTCCGAGGAGGCCTTCGCCGACATCGAAGAGGGCGACCTGCCCGAAGGACTGTAGAGAAGGAGGTGAGCGACATGAACGCACCGAATGCACCGCACGTCCCCGTCATGCTCGACGAGGTCCTCGACCACCTCGCGCCCGCCGCGTCCCGGCCCGGCGCCGTGGCGGTCGACGCCACCCTCGGCGCCGGAGGCCACACCGAGGCCCTCCTGAACGCTCACCCCGACCTCACCGTCATCGGCGTCGACCGCGACCCCAGCGCCCTCGAACTCGCCTCCAAGCGCCTCGCCGGCTTCGGCGGCCGCTTCATCCCGGCCCGCGCCGTCTACGACGCGCTTCCCCAGGTGCTGGCGGACAACGGGTTCGAGTCGATGGACGCCGTCCTGTTCGACCTCGGCGTCTCCTCGATGCAGCTCGACCAGGCCGACCGCGGCTTCGCCTACAGCCAGGACGCCCGCCTCGACATGCGGATGAACCCCGACGACGACCTCACCGCCGAGACCGTCGTCAACACCTACGAGCCGGGAGCGCTGGTGCGCCTCCTGCGCGAGTACGGCGAGGAGAAGTTCGCCACCCGCGTCGTCAGCGCCATCGTCGACGCCCGCGCCAAGGCCCCGATCACCTCCAGCAGCGCCCTGGCCGACCTGGTCCGCAACGCGATCCCGGCCGCGGCCCGCCGCACCGGCGGCAACCCCGCCAAGCGGACCTTCCAGGCCCTGCGCATCGAGGTCAACGGCGAACTCGTCACCTGGGAGCGGGCCCTGCCCGCCGCCCTCGACCGCCTCTCCCAAGGCGGGCGCGTGGTCGTCATGTCCTACCACTCGCTCGAAGACCGCATCACCAAGCAGGAGCTGGCCCGCAGGGCCGTCTCCACCAGCCCGGCCGGCCTCCCCGTCGACCTCCCCGGAACCGAACCGACCTTTCGACTCCTCACGAAGAAGGCCCAGCAACCGACTCAGACCGAACTCGACCGGAATCCGCGATCGGCGCCCGCCCGGCTCCGTGCGGCCGAACGCATCAGACCGTCCACAGGAGCAGGAGGCGCACCATGAGCGACCAGCCCTACCGCCGGCCGCAGGCCGACCCCGAGGAGATCATCAAGGCCGCCCGCCGCCGGGCCCGCGCCGCGTCCTCGCGGCGACGGTCCCTGGTCGGCGAGGCGTCCGAGGCTCCCGTGTTCGACGGGAACCTCGCGATGCAGCCCGCCCCGGTCGAAGCGCCCGTCGAGACCCCGGTCGAGAGCCCGGCCTCGCCGCAGCGCGAGACCGTCGTGCTCCCGCGCACCCGGCCGACCGCGAAGCCGGCCCCCGAGCCGGTCGACGTGCCGCGCCCCGCCTTCGTCGGCGGGATCGCGGCCCTGGTCGTCGCCGGGATCGTCGGACTCCTGCTGCTCAACACGGTCATCAACGAGGACGCGTACCACCTCCAGGAACTGCGGGGCAACGCGTCCGAACTCGACCAGACCGAGCAGGCGCTGGCCGACGAGCTGACGAACCTCAACTCGCCCAACAGCCTCGCGGCCGAGGCCGAGCGGTTCGGCATGGAGCGGCCCGACACGGTGACCTACCTGTACCTGCCCGGCGGCGAGACCGTCGAGATGCCCTGGAGCAACGATTAGAGGACGTCGATGACCGAATCGGATCCCCGTCGACGGCGTGACCCCTCCTCGATCAGCCGGGCCCGTCGCTACACGCCTCGCGGACGCACCGTCCGCGAGGCGGCTTCGGCCTCGTCGGAGGACAACCGGGCCAGGGAGAACGGGGCGCGCGACCGCGAGGCCGCGCGCCGCGAGCGCAACCGCGCGGCCGAGACCGGCCCCGCGCAGCAGGACGAGGCCGCCGACCTCGCGGCGAAGCGACGCCGCGAGGCGGCGGCCCGCTCCCGCGAGCGCCGCCAGCGGGACACCGGCACGGTCCCCGACGAGCCCCGCACCCCGCGACCGGCCTCCCGCGCCGCCGCGACCCGCCGCGGCGCCGCCAAGTCCGAACCGCTGCGCCGCAACGGCACCGCGCGCCCGACCGCGCCGAGACGCACCGGCACCGTCGGCGCGCAGCGCCGCGGCGCCAAGCCCACCGGACCGGTCCCGGTCCGCCCGCTGCCGCGCCTGCCCAAGCTCGGCCGCCCCGCGCGGCGGCTGCGCATGGCCTCGGCCTTCGTCATGATCCTGCTGGTGGTCTCGGGGACGCGCCTGATCCAGTTGCAGGTCACCGATTCGGCCGTCTACGCCGCCGAGGCGATGAACCAGCGCCTGACCACCGAGCCGCTCCCGGCCGAGCGCGGGGCGATCCTCGACCGCAACGGGAACCGGCTCGCCTACTCCGTCGAGTCCAACTACATCGCCGTCGACCCCGTCCTGCTCAAAGGGGACCCCGCCGAGCTCGCCGCCCGCCTGGCCTCCCTGCTGGGCCGCACGGCCTCCGAACTGGAGCCGCTCCTGGCGACCGACGAGACCGCGCAGGGCGACCCCATCCGCTTCGCGTACCTCCAGCGGGGCGTGAACCTCTCGATCGGCGACCAGATCCGCGAGATGGAGGACCCGGGCCTCATCATCGGCAACGACGAGCGCCGCGTGGTCCCCGGACACGACCTGGCCGCCAACGTCATCGGCTTCACCGGCCAGGAGGGCACCGGCCTCGGCGGCCTGGAGGCCGCCTACGACGACTGGCTGCGCGGCACCGACGGCGAGGTCTCCTACGAGCGCAGCCAGCAGTCCGGCCTGCCGATCCCCGGCGCCTTCTACCGCGAGGAGGAGGCTATCCCGGGCAAGGACATCCAGCTCACCCTCGACGCCGACGTCCAGTACCAGGTGCAGCGGATCCTGGAGGCCACCGTCACCGAGCACGACGCCGAGTTCGGCTCGGCGCTGGTGATGGAGGTCGGCTCGGGCGAGATGCTCGCGATGGCCTCCACCCCGACCTACGACGCGGCCAACCCGTTCGCGGTGGACGACGAGGAGGCCTACCGCGACTACGCCACGCAGGCCACAGTGGACCCCGGCTCGATCCACAAGGCGATCGTCTTCGCTGCGGCGCTCGAAGAGGGCTGCATCGAGGCCGACGGCACGATGGCGGTGTCGCAGTCGATCAACAAGGGCGGCGAGCAGTACACCGACGGCTACCACCACGGCGACGCGGTCCTGAGCCTGGCCGGGATCATCGCGCAGTCCTCGAACGTGGGCACCATCCAGCTCGCCGACTGCATCGGCAAGGAGAAGCTCTACGAGTACCAGCTGGCCTTCGGGCTCGGCGAGCCCTCGGGCGTCGGCATCGCCGGCGAGGCCGCGGGCATCCTCCAGCCGCCGGAGCAGTGGTCGGGCACCTCGTACGGTTCGGTCCCGATCGGCCACGAGGGCACCGCGACGATCATGCAGATGGCCGCCGTCTACGCGGCGATCGCCAACGACGGCGTGTACGTCCAGCCCTCCCTCGTCTCCCACAAGATCGACGCCGACGGCGAGGTGGTCGCGAACGATCAGGAGCAGGAGACGCGCCGCGTGGTCTCCACCGAGACCGCCCAGGACCTCCAGTACCTCCTCCAGGCGCCCATCGTCGACGAGACCGGCACCGGACGGGGCGCCCAGTTGGAGAACTACCACCTCGCCGGGAAGACCGGCACGGGCGGACTGGTCGTCGACGGCGAGTACGCGCCGGGCAACGTGACCTCGTTCGTGGGATTCGCCCCGGCGGAGGACCCGCAGTACGTGGTGGCGGTGAGCGTGTACGTCCCCGACGGGGGCGGCGGCGGCTCGACCACCGGCCAGGCGTTCAAGGAGATCAACGAGTTCGCGTTGGGGTACTTCGGGGTTCGCCCCGCGGCCGAGCCGCCCCCGGTCTTCGACGTGTGGGGCTAGGGGGTGTCCGGCGCGGGCGTGACGCTTCTCCGAAGTTCTCCCCGAGGGGGAATCGGGGGTCGGCCCCGGGCGTTAGCATCGAAGGCGTCAAGGAAGAAGGAGCCGATTGTTTTGAACGTTGACCCTTGGGCACTGTGTGAAGTCCTCGCCGAGCCCCCGGAGGCGCGGGGTGCGGTGCTGCTGCACTTCCTCGACGGGTTCATGGACGCGGGCCAGGCAGGGCGCGGGGTCGTCGACCACCTGTTCAAGACCTGCGAGCACACGCCGATCGCGTCCTTCGACGTCGATCAGCTCATCGACTACCGGTCCCGGCGGCCGAACCTGACCTTCTCGATCGACCGCTGGTCCGACTTCGAAGCCCCGCAACTGGTGGTCTACCTCATGCGCGACGCCTCCGAGCGGCCGTTCCTGCTCATGACCGGACCCGAGCCCGACTTCGCCTGGGAGCGGTTCGTGGACTCGGTCGAGGACCTCATCGAGCACTGGCACGTCCCGCTCACCCTGGGCTTCCAGGGCATCCCCATGGGCGTCCCGCACACCCGCTCGCTCGGCATGACCGTGCACGCCACCCGCCCCGAACTCGTCTTCGACAACCGCCCGGTGTTCAACGAGGTCACCGTGCCCGGCAACGCCGCCGGACTGCTGGAGTACCGCCTCGGGGAGTCCGGGCGCGACGCGATCGGCCTGTCGGTCCACGTGCCGCACTACGTCATGCAGATGACCTACCCGGCCGCCACGATCAGGCTGCTCGACGGCATCCGCGAGGCCACCGGCCTCGACCTGCCCTCCGACGAGGAACTCGAACTCGAACGCGGACAGGTGGACTCGGACATCGCCGAGCAGGTCGCCGAGTCCGACGAGGTCGCCGACGTGGTGAAGACCCTTGAGGAGCAGTACGACTCGTTCGCCGAGGCCGCCGAGGCCGACGAGATGCTCCAGGACGGACGGATGCCCACCGCCGACGAACTCGGCGCGGCCTTCGAGACCTTCCTGGCCGAGCGCCAACGAGGCGAGGACGACAAGTAAACCGACCGAAAAGCGGGCCCGGCCATCGGCCGGGCCCGCTTTTCCCTTGCGGCGCTACTTGTTGTGCTTCGCCTTCGAAGCGCTGCGGCCGCGCTCCTTCTGGTCGAGCACCACTTTGCGGATGCGGACGGTCTCGGGGGTGATCTCCACGCACTCGTCCTCGCGGCAGAACTCCAGCGACTGCTCCAGCGACAGCGCCCGCGGCGGGACCACGTTCTCGGTCGAGTCGGCCGAGGCCGCGCGCATGTTGGTGAGCTTCTTCTCCTTGGTGATGTTGACGTCCATGTCGTCCGAGCGCGAGTTCTCGCCGACGATCATGCCCTCGTACACCTCGGTGGTCGGCCCCACGAACAGCGTGCCGCGCTCCTGGAGGTTGATCATCGCGAACGCGGTGACCGCCCCGGCCCGGTCGGCCACCAGGGACCCGTTGTTGCGGGTGCGCAGCTCGCCGAACCACGGCTCGTGCTTCTCGTAGATCGAGTGGGCGATGCCCGTGCCCCGCGTCTGCGTCAGGAACTCGGTGCGGAAGCCGATGAGGCCGCGGGAGGGCACGAGCCACTCCATGCGGATCCAGCCCGAACCGTGGTTCGTCATGGTCTCCATGCGGCCCTTGCGGGTCGCCATGAGCTGCGTGATCGCGCCCAGGTGCTCCTCGGGGGAGTCGATGGTCAACCGCTCCACCGGCTCGTGGGTCTTGCCGTCGATCTGCTTGGTCACGACCTCGGGCTTGCCCACGGTCAGCTCGAAGCCCTCGCGGCGCATCTGCTCGACCAGGATCGCCAGGGCCAACTCGCCGCGGCCCTGCACCTCCCAGGCGTCGGGGCGCTCGGTCGGGAGCACCCGCAGCGACACGTTGCCGACCAGCTCGCGGTCGAGGCGGTCCTTCACCAGGCGCGCGGTGACCTTGTGGCCCTTGCCGCCCTTGCCGACCAGCGGCGAGGTGTTGGTGCCGATGGTCATCGAGATCGCCGGCTCGTCCACGGTGATCAGCGGCAGCGCCACCGGGTTCTCCGGGTCGGCCAGGGTCTCGCCGATCATGATGTCGGGGATGCCCGCGATGGCGCAGATGTCGCCGGGGCCGGCCATCTCGGCGGGCTTGCGGGTGAGCGCCTCGGTCATCATCAGCTCGGTGATGCGCACGTTCGACATCGACCCGTCGCGCTTGATCCACGTGACGGTCTGGCCCTTGCGCAGCTCGCCCTCCTCCACGCGGCACAGCGCGATGCGGCCGAGGAAGTTGTCGGCGTCGAGGTTCGTCACGTGCGCCTGGAGCGGCGCGCCCGGGGTGTACTCGGGCGCGGGCACGTGCTCGATGATGGTGTCGAAGAACGGCTTGAGGCTGTCGGAGTCCTCGGGGACCGTCCCGTCCTTGGGCTTGGTCAGCGAGGCGACCCCGTCGCGGGCGCAGGCGTAGACGATCGGGAACTCGATCTGCTCCTCGTCGGCGTCGAGGTCCAGGAACAGGTCGTACGTCTCGTTGACGACCTCGTCGATGCGGGCGTCGGGGCGGTCGGTCTTGTTGATGCACAAGATGACCGGGAGCCTCGCGGTGAGCGCCTTGCGCAGCACGAAGCGGGTCTGGGGCAGCGGGCCCTCGGAGGCGTCCACGAGGAGGACCACGGCGTCCACCATGGACAGGCCGCGCTCGACCTCGCCGCCGAAGTCGGCGTGGCCGGGGGTATCGATGATGTTGATGACCATCGCGGAGCCGTCGGCGGGGTTGGTGTAGTGGACCGCGGTGTTCTTCGCGAGGATCGTGATGCCCTTCTCGCGCTCCAGATCCCCCGAGTCCATGACGCGGTCGTCGACCGCCGCGCCTTCGCGGAAGGCGCCGGCCTGTTTGAGCATGGCGTCGACGAGCGTGGTCTTGCCGTGGTCGACGTGGGCGACGATGGCGATGTTTCGCAGATCAGAGCGTATAGACACGACGACCATTGTCGCTTAAGCAGATGTCGGGCCCGAAGTCAACCCCGGTGATCGCCGACACCTCGCCCATACGGCTCCGCGGGCGTTCGCCGCGGCCGGCCTCCACGAACTGGGGAAGAATGCTCACATTACGGCTTTCCATGAAGGATTATCCGGCAGTGCATAAACTGCCGTGTTATGGGCGTATTCCGTGTATTCATCCGATTCGTAATGGTTCTCGCGCTCGCCGCCGGAGCCGTTCTCGTCGTCGCGCTCCCCGCTCAGGCCGCCGTCACCGGCGCGACCGTGAGCACCGCCTCAGGACCGCTCAACGTCCGGTCCGGGCCCGCCACCGACCAGAAGGTCGTCGCCAGTCTCAATCGGGGCGCCGCCGTCTCGGTCGTCTGCAAGGTCCGCGGCGAGCACGTCAGCGGCCACGTGCGCAATTCCTCGACGTGGCTGCGCCTCGGCGCCGACCGCTGGATCGCCGACGCCTACGTCGCCTGGAGCCCCGCCAGGAACGTCCCCTGGTGCACCGCCTCCGGCAAGGAGGCCACCGGCGCGAAGGTCGCCACCGCCGGCGGCGAGCTCAACGTCCGCGCCGCCGCGAAGTCCTCCAGCGACCGCAGGGGCGCCTACCCCAACGGCACCGCCGTCGCCGTCGAATGCCAGGTCTGGGGCCAGCAGGTCGACGGCACCGCCGGCAAGACCGGCGTCTGGTACAAGATCGGCGACAAGCGCTACGTCTCGGCCGCCTACATCAAGTGGAGCAAGGGCCAGCCGTGGCTGCCGTGGTGCGGCCAGGACCCGCCCACCATCCCGCGCGGCGGCAACGCCGGGTTCATCAAGGCCCAGGCGCCCGCCGCCAAGGCCAGCGACAAGGCCACCGGCGTCCCCGCCTCGGTGACCCTCGCGCAGGCGATCCTCGAGACCGGCTGGGGCCGGGGCGCGCTGGCGCGCGAGGACCACAACCTGTTCGGCATGAAGTGCTTCGGCTCGCCCGGCGCCCACGCGGTCGGCTGCCGCGACTACGCCACGTTCGAGTGCAGCCCCACCGCCGGGTGCTTCGACATCAAGGCCACCTTCCGCGCCTACGGCAGCGTCGCCGACTCCTACCGCGACCACGGGGACCTGCTCGCGAACTGGTCGCGCTACGCCACGGCGATGAAGCACGCCGACGATCCCAAGCGCTTCGCCAAGGAGATCCAGAAGGCCGGCTACGCGACCGACCCGAAGTACGCCGACAAGCTCATCGGGATCATGGACCAGTACAACCTGTACCAGTACGACTAGTCGCACCGACCGCGCCACTCCTGCGGCCGGCATGCGGGCGGGACGCGCGCCGAGACGACCGTCTCGGCCCGCGTCCCGTCTGCGTGAAAGTTGAGTTAAAGGTCACAGTCGCCTCGGAATCCGCAGTACACGGCGGGGTAGCCTCGACAGGCGGCCCGGTGCAGCGGCACTGTCGAACAGCGGGCCTCCCGGAACTGTCGGACCCTAACGTTAGATTTCCACCGTGGCGAACGAGCAGCGTCTTTCAAGAGCGCAGTTGACCGAAAAGCAGCCTTCCTCCGGCACCATCGTCGTGCGCGGCGCGCGGGAGCACAACCTCAAGGACGTCGATCTCGACCTGCCCCGCGACTCGCTGATCGTCTTCACCGGCCTGTCCGGCTCCGGCAAGTCCTCCCTGGCGTTCGACACGATCTTCGCCGAGGGGCAGCGCCGCTACGTCGAATCGCTCTCGGCCTACGCCCGCCAGTTCCTCGGCCAGATGGACAAACCGGACGTCGACTTCATCGAGGGCCTTTCCCCCGCCGTCTCGATCGACCAGAAGTCCACCTCGCGCAACCCCCGCTCGACCGTCGGCACCATCACTGAGATCTACGACTACATGCGGCTGCTGTACGCGCGCATCGGCGTCCCGCACTGCCCGCAGTGCGGCGAGGAGATCGGCCGCCAGTCGCCGCAGCAGATCACCGACCAGATCATGGCCATGCCCGAGGGCACCCGCTTCCAGGTCCTCGCGCCGGTCGTCCGCAAGCGCAAGGGCGAGTTCGTCGACCTCTTCGCCGACCTCCAGCAGCAGGGCTACGCCCGCGCCCGCATCGACGGCGAGGTCTACGCCCTCACCGACGCGCCCAAGCTCAAGAAGCAGGAGAAGCACGACATCGACGTGGTCATCGACCGCCTCGCCGTCAAGCCCTCCTCCGTGCAGCGCGTGACCGACTCAGTCGAGTCCGCGCTCGGCCTCGCCGACGGCGTGGTCGAACTCGACTTCGTGGACGTCCCCGAAGGCGACCCGGGCCGCACGCGCCGCTTCTCCGAGAAGCTCGCCTGCCCCAACGACCACCCGCTCGCCCTCGACGAGCTCGAACCGCGCACCTTCTCCTTCAACGCCCCCTTCGGCGCCTGCCCGGTCTGCCACGGCCTCGGCGTGCGCAAGGAGGTCGACCCCGAACTGGTCATCCGCGACCTGGAGTCGACCATCCGCGGCGGCGCGCTCGCCCCGTGGTCCTCGGTCGGCATGGGCGACTACTTCCTGTACCAGATCGTCGCGCTCGGCGAGGCCGTCGGCTTCGACGTCGACACCCCGTGGGCCGACCTGCCCGCGCGGGCCCAGAAGGCCGTCCTCTACGGCTACGACGAGACCCTCCAGGTGGCCTACCGCAACAAGCGCGGCCAGAAGCGCTCCTACGAGACCCGCTTCGAAGGCGCGGTCCCCTGGGTCGAGCGCCGCCACATGGAGACCGACTCCGAGTGGACCCGCGAGAAGTACGAGCAGTTCATGCGGGAGATCCCGTGCTCGACCTGCGCCGGGGCCCGCCTCAAGCCCGAAGTCCTCGCCGTCACCGTCGAAGGGCTCTCGATCCACGAGGTCTGCACCCTCTCGGTCGCCGACTGCTCCGCGTTCTTCAACGCGCTCGAACTCTCCGACCGCGACACGATGATCGCCACGCCGATCGTCAAGGAGGTCACCGCGAGGCTCCGGTTCCTGCTCGACGTCGGCCTCGACTACCTGACGCTCGCGCGCGCCTCCGGCAGCCTCTCCGGCGGCGAGGCCCAGCGCATCCGCCTTGCGACCCAGATCGGCGCGGGCCTCGTCGGCGTCCTCTACGTCCTCGACGAGCCCTCGATCGGCCTGCATCAAAGGGACAACAACCGGCTCATCGCCACGCTCGAACGCCTCCGCGACCTCGGCAACACCCTCATCGTCGTCGAGCACGACGAGGACACTATCCGCGTCGCCGACCACATCGTCGACATCGGCCCCGGCGCCGGCGAGCACGGCGGCTCGGTGATCTACTCCGGGCCCGTCTCCGGCCTGTCCGAGGCGAAGGGCTCGATCACCGGCGACTACTTCGCCGGCCGCCGCCAGATCCCCGTGCCCGACAAACGCCGCCCCACCGACCCGGACCGCGAACTGGTCGTCAAGGGCGCCAGGGAGAACAACCTCAAGAGCATCGACGCGGTCTTCCCGATGGGCTGCATGGTCTCGGTGACCGGCGTGTCCGGCTCCGGCAAGTCCACGCTCGTCAACGAGATCCTGTACAACACGCTCGCCGCGGAGATCAACGGCGCCAAGGTGGTCGCCGGCAAGCACCGCACCATCACCGGCCTCGACGGGGTCGACAAGGTCGTCGGCGTCGACCAGTCCCCGATCGGGCGCACGCCCCGGTCCAACCCGGCCACCTACACCGGCGTGTTCGACAAGGTCCGCAAACTCTTCGCGGGCACGCCCGAGGCGAAGGTCCGCGGCTGGGGCCCCGGCCGCTTCTCCTTCAACGTCAAGGGCGGGCGCTGCGAAGCGTGCAGCGGCGACGGCACGCTCAAGATCGAGATGAACTTCCTGCCGGACGTGTACGTGCCCTGCGAGGAGTGCGGCGGCGCGCGGTACAACCGCGACACGCTCAAGGTCCACTACCGCGGCAAGACCATCTCGGATGTGCTCGACATGCCGATCGAGGAGGCCTCGGACTTCTTCGAGCCGATCCAGTCGATCCACCGCCACCTCAAGACGCTCGTGGACGTCGGGCTCGGCTACGTGCGGCTCGGCCAGCCCGCGCCGACCCTCTCGGGCGGCGAGGCCCAGCGCGTCAAGCTCGCCTCCGAGCTCCAGAAGCGCTCGACCGGCAAGACCGTCTACATCCTCGACGAGCCGACCACCGGCCTCCACTTCGAGGACGTGCGCAAGCTCCTCGGCGTGCTCGACGGCCTGGTCGACAAGGGCAACACGGTGATCACCATCGAGCACAACCTCGAAGTGATCAAGTGCTCGGACTGGGTCGTCGACCTCGGCCCCGAGGGCGGCGACAAGGGCGGCACCCTCGTGGCGGCCGGCACCCCCGAGGAGGTGGCCGCGATCGCGGCGAGCCACACCGGCGCGTACCTGCGCCCGCTGCTGGGCCTCGACGGCCCCGGCAAGGGCGACGGCGCCGCGGCCCGCAGGGCCCGGTCCGGCAACGGCCGCAAGGCCGCCGCGAAGCGCTGAGCGAGACGAACGAACGGGAGCGACGCGGCCGATTCCGGCCGCGTCGCTCCCGTTTTCGGTCCCGTGGCGATGCGACCATGCCCGGAGGTCCAAGGGCGGCACGGGTATCGGGGGAGCGGTGTACGAAGGCGCGCAATTCGCTGGGCTGCTGCTCGCGAGCGCGGCCGCCGCGCTGCTGGCCGCTCCGGGACTGCGGCGCACGGTCGAAGCGGCGACCGCCCGGCGACCCGACGCGCTCCCCATCGCGGCGGTGAGTGTCGCCGTGGCGTTGCTGATCGCCTGGCGCGCAGAGGGAGCGCTGCACGCGCTCGCGCTGGCGGCGGTGGGGGCGACGGGCATCGCGGCGGGCTGGATCGACGCCTACGAGCGGCGACTGCCGGACGTGCTGGTGCTGCCGGTCTACCCGGTGGTCGCGGCGCTGCTGCTGGGGACCGGCGACGCGGACGCGATGCTGAGGGCCGCCGCTTGCGCGGCGGCGGGGATGGCGCTGTACGGGATCGGTTGCGCGGCAGGGCAGGTCGGCTTCGGCGACGTGAAGCTCGCGGGACTGCTCGGCCTGGTGCTGGGCTGGGCGAGCTGGCAGGCGGCGGTGGTCGCACTGGCGGCGACGGTGCTGATAGGCGGGGGACAGGCGGCGGTGGTGATGGCGATGGGCCGCAGGCACTTCCCGTATGGACCCGCGATGCTGGCCGGGGCGGCCGCCGCGTTGGCGGTCACGCCGTGGATCCGGAACTGAGCACCGCAGACGGCCGGACCGGGGCAATCGGCGATCGTGATCGCTACGGGCCGCAGGCACTTCCCGTACGGTCCGGCAATGCCGGCCGGTGCTGCCGCAGCGCTCGCGGTGACGCCTTGGCTTCAGACCTGACCACCGTCGACGGCCGGATCGTGGGGGACCGGCGGCGATCGTGATCGCTTCGGGCCGCAAGCACTTCCCATTCGGCCCGGCGATGCCGGCTGGTGCCGCCGTCGCACTCGCCGCCACGTCCTGGCTTCAGGCCTCACCACCTTCAGCGGCCCGACGACCGTTTTTCTGATTCTCTCTTCTCGACACTCACGCGACGTTATATTCATGGCCGACCTGGCACAAATGGGTCACATGGAGACATCTACGCTGAGAGGTGACAGTGATTCGTCTTATCGCCAAAACCGCCGTCGCGGCAGCCGCCGCCGGTGTCCTGGCCGCGGGTGCGGCCGCACCCGCCTTCGCCGCGGGTTCGGCTCCGACCGAAGGGGCCGGCTACGACCCGTCCGACTTCGGCGGCGTCAACTTCCTGTCGAACCTGTGCATCGGCAACTGGAGCGGCGACGTCATCAGCCTGCTCAACGTCGCCAAGAGCGACGTCACCAACCTCTGCAACGGTTGGGACCAGAACCCGAACGGCGTCAACGTCGCCTCGAACATCTGCGCGCTGAACTGGGACTGGAGCAACGCCGCGAGCCTGGGCCTGCTCGGCGTCTCCGACGTCGACAACGTCTGCAACTGGACGTCCGAGGAACTGGCCGCCGCGAGCGAGTAGCGGCGACGAACTTCGGGGCGGCCACCTCGCGGTGGCCGCCCCGATGCCGTCCCCGGGCTCACCCTTCCCGGTCGCGGCCAATCAAGCCTTCCCGGCCCGGAGGCCGGGCCCTTCTCAACTCACCGTGCAGACGACCGACGCGGGTGCGACCGTCTCGCCCTCGCCCTTCGTCCCGATGAACCCGAACGTGAACGTCCGGCCCGATTGCAGCGTGTGGCCGCCGCCGACCGCCGAGACGGACACGATCTGCCCGTCCTGGCTCAGGTCGGCGCTCCAGAACTGCGTCACCGTCTGCCCGGCGGGAAGCTCCCACCGCAGCGCCAGCCCGTCGAGCGGGGCGTCGCCGGTGTTCGTGACGATCACCTGCGCGGTGAACCCGGTGGCCCACTGCCCGTTGATGAGGTACTGGACGTCGCAGTTCGGCGCCGACGGCTCCGGGACCCCGCTCTGGTCGGCCGCGAAGCTCGCGACCTGCGACAGCGAGGCGTTCCAGTTGATCGTCAGCTCGTTCGTCGCCCACGACCCGATGTCGTCGATGTAGCAGGCCTGCGGCGCGCAGCCGGTCAGCCAGCGCTGCGCGACCGGGTCCCACGAGAAGGTGTCGGAGTTCGGACCGCCCGAGAGCGTCCCGGCCGGCGGGTTCGGCAGGCTCGGGTCGAGCTGGTTGGCGTACCAGCGGCTGTGCTGGTTCTTCGAGTAGTGCGAGCCGTAACCGGTCACGTACGAGTTCCCGAGCGCGTTGCGGCCCAGGATGTAGTCCAGACCCGAGAACACGCCGTCGCGGTAGCTCGTGTCGCCGGTCAGGTCGAACGCCGCCCCGACCACCACGAGCTGGTTGAGCACCACGCTCGTCGAACCCCACTCGAAGCCGTCGGCCCCGTAGCCGAGGTCCCACGGGCTCGCGTCCTGCGCGGCCAGGTACACGTCGGCACCGGCCACCACCTGGGCGATCACGTCGTCGCGGCCCGGCAGCTCGTTCGGCACCAGCGCGAGGTCGAGCTTCGCGAGCTGCGCGACCGAGCCCCACCAGAAGCCGCCGTCGCTGAAGACGTCCGCCTCGTGGTGCTCAGAGGCGAGCACGTCGTCGGCGTAGGCCTGCTCGCCGGTGGTCAGGAACAGCTCCGTCGCGGCCCAGTAGAACTCGTCGGTGACGTCGTCGTCCCCGTAGGGACCGCCGCCCGCGCCCCGGTCGATCGCGTAGACCTCGGGGTTGGCCAGCGCCGCCGCGTAAGCGGTCTCGGCCGCCTCCAGGGCCTGCGCCGCGAACTCGGCGTCGAACGGCTCGAACAGCCGCGCGGCCTGGGCCGCGGTGGCGGCCAGGTTCAGCGTCGCCGCCGTCGAAGGCGGCTCCAGGAACCGCTCTTCCGGGTCGTCGGCCGGCATGAGCGGCAGTCCGGTCCAGTTCTCGTCGTGGATCTTGTGGTGGGCCATGCCCGCCAGCTCCTGGCCGGCCGGAACCTGCATCGACAGCAGGAACTCCAGCTCCCAGCGGGCCTCGTCGAGGACGTCGGGGACGCCGTCGCCGTGCTCGGGGATGCGCAGGGTGCCGTCCGCGAGCCGCTCGGCGTCGCCGGTCGGGGCGTGGAGCGCCCGCTCGTAGATCGACAGGAGCTGCGCGACCGAGATGCCGCCGTTGACCACGTACTTGCCGTGGTCGCCCGCGTCGTACCAGCCGCCGCGCACGTCGAGCGTGTAGTCGCAGGCCCCGCCGTAGCAGGTGACCGCGCCGTCGCCGAGGTTCGGGGCGACGTCCAGGTGCCCGGCCTCGCGGCCGTAACCGGGGGCGATCTCCTCCTCGATGGCGATGCCCGAGCGCTGCGGGTAGTAGAACGACAGCGCGTCGACGGCCAGGTCGGCGTACGCCTCGGTGCCGCCGATCGCGAACGGGTAAGAAGTCTCCTCGTCGGCGGTGAGCGTGAAGCCCTCGCCGGCGGTGTCGACGCCCGAGAAGTCGATGACGTGCACCGACTCGCCCGAGGTGGACTCGGGGCCGTGCGGGACCGTCTCGCCCTCGGCGACGAGCGCGCCGTCGGCGTCGTGGAGCTCCCACGCGACGGCTTCCTCGGACTCGGTCACGAGCGTGGCCCGCTTGGGGGCGTCGAGCACGTAACCGACCTGGTTGACCCGCACGCGCGGGCCGGTGTCGGGGTCGTAGACGGGCGGTTCGGCGCCGGTGAGCAAGGCCACCTCCGAGAGACAGAACTGCCAGGGCTCGGCGTTGCGGCCGATCTGGAACGCGAGCTGCGCGTCCGGCCAGTCGGCGCTGGCGGTGAAGGCGTAGCTGAACTGCTGCGCCTCGGTGGTGAACGCCGGGAACTCCTCCAGGGCGGTCAGCCACGGGTCGACCGGCTGCTGGACGAGCGCGCGGACGCTGACCTCGGTCGAGGCCCGGGCGGTGAACTGGAGTTCGTAGGACTCGCCGGTGACCAGCGGCAGGTCGTCCTGGCCGACGATGGCGTCCCAGGGGTTCAAGGTGTCACCGGGTACGTCGATGCACCATTCGCCGTCGGCCACTTCGCCGGTGAGGTTCTCGGTGACCCACCAGCCGGTGTCGCCGTCGGCGAAGTCGCCGTTGACCACCAGGTTGGTCGGTTCCTCGTCGTCTTGGGCCATCGCGGTCGGCACGGCGAGTGCCAGGCCCACCGCGAAGGCGGACGCCGTGGCGATCGCGAGGCTGCGACGTCGGCGCAGGGGCCGAATCGCGCTTGATAGAGCTGGTCGCGGCATGGGGGTGCTCTCCTCCAAGGGTTTGGGAGCGATACCACGACCATCTTGTCATCGAAATTCATGAATGTCAATAAGTCTTTTCGATTTCCCGTTCGACACCCCTTCGCAGTGCCCCTCCCGCGCACCGGAATCGGCGGACTCACCGCGAGGGCGGACCGCTCGTACCCCTCACGACCAGCTTGGACTCCAGTTTGAGTATCGCGCCCGACTCCCTTTCGCCCCGCAGCTGCTCGTCCGCGGCGGCCACCGCCGACTGCGCCAGACGCGGCACGTCCTGGCGCACCGTCGTCAGATCGATATGGCTCAGACCCGCGACGTGGCTGTCGTCGTAGCCGACGATCGAGACCTGCTCGGGGACCTTCACCCCCGCCCGCGTGAGCACGTCGAGCACCCCGATCGCGCACAGGTCGTTCGCCGCGAACACGGCCGTGGGCAGCGGATTCTCCTCTTTCAAGAGCAACTGCGCCGCCTCGACGCCGCCTTCTTCGAAGTGGTTGCCCGGCAGGATCCGCATCCGGTCCTCCAGGCCGTGGGAGCGCATCGCGTCCCGGTAGGCCCGCCGCCGCTCCGGTCCGCCGGGCTTGTTCCCCCCGTCGACGTGCACGATGTCCCGATGCCCAAGCTCCACAAGGTAATCGATCACCTCGCGGGCGCCCGGGCGATCGTACGAGGTCACCGCGTCCACCCCGGCGTCCTTGACCTGGCGCCCGATCAGCACCGTCGGCAGCCGCGCTCCCAGCGACCGCACCGCCTCGTCCGGGATCGTCGGCCCGCACAGCAGCAGCGCCTCGCTGCGGTGCCCGATCAGCGCCTCGATCGCCTTGTGCTCGTCCCGCGTCGGCACCGCCGCGCTGAGCACCAGGTCGTAGCCGAGCTCCTCGGCCGCCGGGTAGATCGCCTCCACGAGGTCCACGTGGTAGGGGTTCCGCGCCGTGAACAGCACCCCCAGCACCTTGCTGCGCCCGCGCGCGAGCAGCCGCGCGGCCATGTCGGGCTTGTACCCCAGCCGCGAGGCCGCCGCGAAGACCCGCTCGCGCGTCTCCGGGCTCGCCCCGGGCTGGCCGCGGAACACCAGCGACACCAGCGCCCGCGAGACGCCGACCTCGGCCGCCACGTCCGCCATCGTCGGTTTGCGCGACCGCGGTGCCGGGGAGCGGTCTGCGGATCTCCGTGCGCGTCGGGGACTCATCGCACCGTCGTCCTTTCCGTTGGAGCTTCCTTGAAATTTGCACTATCCATTGCCTGACCTGCGAACACGATCGACCGAGTCTAACCGGCCGCGCCCTGTCGGAGCGTCCCCGCGAATCGTGATCAATCACCCGATTCCAAGCGCCCCAGCGGCTTCGAAGCCGCCTTTGCGGCCCTCACGGCTGCGGCCCCGCGGCCCGCTGCGGGCGCCGCGGCCCAAACGCTGGGACACCACGTCCACCAGGTGCCGAATCACACCCGTCCCAGTGGCAGACTTGACGGCGTGTTGCGATGGATGACTGCTGGAGAATCACACGGGCCCGAACTCGTGGTCACGCTCGACGGCCTGCCCGCCGGCATTGAGCTGACCACCGAAGCCGTGGCCGCCGAACTCGCCCGCAGGCGCCTCGGCTACGGCCGCGGCGCCCGCATGAAGTTCGAGGCCGACGTCGTCAACTTCATCGGCGGCGTCCGCCACGGCCGCACCCTCGGCTCGCCCGTCGCCGTCCGCATCGGCAACTCCGAGTGGCCCAAGTGGGAGACGGTCATGGCCGCCGACCCGGTCGACCCCGACGAACTCGCCGGGATCGCCCGCAACGCCCCCCTCACCCGCCCCCGCCCCGGCCACGCCGACCTCGCCGGGATGCAGAAGTACGACCACGACGACGCCCGCCCGATCCTCGAGCGCGCCTCCGCCCGCGAGACCGCCGCGCGCGTCGCCGGCGGCACCGCCGCCAAGGCCTTCCTCAAGCAGGCCTTCGGCATCGACATCGTCTCCCACGTCAAGGCCCTCGGCCCCGTCCGCGCCAAGGACGGCCTCGTGCCCACCCCCGCCGACGCCGCCGCCGTGGACGCCGACCCGCTGCGCTGCATGGACCCCGAGGCCTCGGCCCGCATGGTCGCCGAAGTCGACGCCGCCAAGAAGGACGCCGACACCCTCGGCGGCGTCGTCGAGGTCCTCGCCTACCACCTCCCGCCCGGCCTCGGCTCCCACGTCCAGTGGGACCGCAAGCTCGACGCCCGCCTCGCCACCGCGCTCATGTCGATCCAGTCGGTCAAGGCCGTCGAGATCGGCGACGGCCTCATGCAGGCCGCCGTCCGCGGCTCCTCGGCCCACGACGAGATCGTGCCCGGACCCGACGGCGTCGAACGCCTCACAGACCGCGCCGGCGGCCTCGAAGGCGGCATCACCACCGGCCAGCCGCTGCGCGTCTCGGCCATGCTCAAGCCCATCTCCTCGCTCACCCGCCCGCTGCGCACCATCGACACCGTCACCGGCGAGGCCACCGAGGCCATCAACCAGCGCTCCGACGTCTGCGCCGTCCCAGCCGGGGCCGTCGTCGCCGAGCACATGGTCGCCTACGTCCTCGCCGAAGCCGCCCTGGAGAAGTTCGGCGGCGACTCCATCGGCGAATCGCGCCGCAACTTCGAGCACTACGTCGAGAACCTGCGGGTGAAGTAGCCCGGCTTCCCACCCGGCGGGCGATCGCGCCCGCCGGGCCCGCCATCGAACCGGAGTGAAACTGATGAGTCTGGTCGTCATCGTCGGGCCCCCCGGCTCGGGCAAGACCACGATCGGCCGCGCCCTCGCCGAGGCCCGCGGCGCGCCCTTCCGCGACACCGACGCCGACATCGCCGCCGCCGCGGGCAAGTCCATCCCGGACCTCTTCGTGGACGAGGGCGAGGACCGCTTCCGCGCGCTCGAACGCGAAGCGGTCCGCCGCGCCGTGGACGAGCACGACGGCGTCCTGGCCCTCGGCGGCGGGGCCGTCATGGCCGAGGAGACCCGCAAGATCCTCGCCGGCGTCACCGTCGTCCACCTCCGCGTGGACCTCGCCGAAGCGGTCAAGCGCACCGAACTCGACCGCGGCCGCCCGCTCCTCCAGGTCAACCCGCGCGCCCAGCTCCGCCGGCTCATGGACGAGCGCCTGCCGCTCTACCGCGAGGTCGCCGACATCGAGATCGACACCACCGCAAGGGAAGTGAGCGAGTTGACCGAGGAGATCGCCTCCCGCCTGGCCGTGCGCACCGTCGTGGTCGGCGACGCCGAGGCCCCCTACGACGTCCTCATCGGACGCGGCACCGTCGACCGCCTGCCCGAATACCTCGGCAAGGCCGCCCGCGTCGCCGTCCTCCACACCGCCAGCACCGCCGCCCTCGCCGAACGCGTCGGATCGCTCCTGCCCGAAGGGGTCGAGGCGACCCTCATGGAACTGCCCGACGCCGAGGACGGCAAGACCGTCGCCGTCGCCGAGCAGTGCTGGGAGGCGCTCGGCGCCGAAGGCTTCACCCGCACCGACCTCGTCGTCGGCGTCGGCGGGGGAGCGGTGACCGACCTCGCCGGGTTCGTCGCCGCCTGCTGGCTGCGCGGCGTCGCCGTCGTCCACGTCCCCACCTCGCTGCTCGGCGCGGTCGACGCCGCCGTCGGCGGCAAGACCGGTGTGAACACCGCCGCCGGGAAGAACCTCGTCGGCGCCTTCCACCCGCCCCGCGCGGTCCTGGTCGACCTCGACAACTTCGCGACCCTCCCCAGGCGCGACCTCGCCGCGGGCCTCGCCGAGGTCGTCAAGGCCGGATTCATCGCCGACCCGGTGATCCTCGACCTCATTGAGGCCGACCCCGAAGCCGCGCTGGACGCCGCCAACCCCGTGCTCGCCGAACTCGTCGAACGCGCCATCGCCATGAAGGCCGACGTCGTCGCCTCCGACCTCAAAGAAGGGGGCCTGCGGGCCGTCCTCAACTACGGGCACACCTTCGCCCACGCCGTCGAGAAGCGCGAGCAGTACCGCTGGCGCCACGGCGACGCCGTCGCCGTCGGCATGGTCTACGCCGCCCACCTCGGCGCGATCACCGGCCGCGCCGACCTGGTCGAGCGCACGAAGGCGGTGCTCGAAGCCCTCGGCCTGCCCACGACCTACGAGGCGGGCCTGTGGGACGAGCTCTCGGCGGTCATGAAGATCGACAAGAAGAACGTCGGCGCGACCCAGCGGTTCGTGCTCCTCGACGCGCTGGCGAAGCCCGTGGTCGTGGACGACGTGACTCCCGAGCAGCAGCGCGAGGCGTATGAGAGGCTGACGGCATGAGCGACGCCTCGAAGGTCCTGGTGCTGAACGGCCCCAACCTCAACCGGCTCGGCAAGCGCGAGCCCGCGATCTACGGCTCCCAGACCCTCGCCGACCTTGAGGCGCTCTGCGTGAAGACCGGCGCCGAACTCGGCCTCGACGTGGACTTCCGCCAGACCAACCATGAAGGCGAACTCCTGGAGTGGCTCCACGAGGCCGCCGACGGCGATTTTCCCGTGGTCCTCAACGCCGCCGCCTGGACCCACACCTCGGTGGCGGTCGGCGACGCGTGCGCGCAGCTCACGGCCCCGCTCATCGAGGTCCACCTCTCGAACGTCCATCGGCGCGAGGCGTTCCGCCACCACTCGTACGTCTCGGCCCACGCCGTCGGGGTCATCGCCGGGCTCGGCTCCGGCGGCTACGTCGCGGCCCTGCGCCACCTCGCCGAGCACTGATCGCGCCGACTGCTCACCGCGCCGCCTCCGGGACCTCCAGGTCCACCGCGTGGCCGTTCTTCCACACCGCCGCGATCCCGTAGGTCCCGATGACCGCTTCAGGCGACGATGCCTCCAGCAGCACCAGGTCCCCGCGCTTGCCCGGGGCGATCCGGCCCCTCTCGCCGAGCCCGAACGCGTCCGCCGTCAGCGACGTGGCCCCGGCCAGCGCCGCCTCCACCGGGACGCCGCGCTCGGCGAACAGCTCCAGCTCGTGGAACACGCTCACCCCGGTCACGACCGGCGCGTTGCCGCTGTCGGTGCCGATCAAGAGCGGCAGCCCGGCGTTGCGGACCGCCTGGAACGACGCCTCGGACGCCTCGCGCCACCAGTCGTGGTCGCGCCGGTCGCAGGCGTCGGGATAGCGGTCCGCCTCGGCCCGCTGGTACTTGTCGAGCCGGTCGGCGATGGCGGGATCCTCCAGGAACACACCCGCATCGTGCTCGCACCGCGCGCCCGAGGTCACCGTCAGCGTGGCCACCACCGGCGTGCCGCGCTCGGCGAGCAGGTCGAGCGCCTCCGGGTCCGGTTTCTCACCGACCGGCAGGTGCACGAGCACGTCCGCGCCCGCCTTCGCGGCCACGAGGGCGTCGTCCCACCCGCCGGCGTGGGCGACGGCGAGCATCCCGTGCGCGTGCGCCGCCTCGACGCCCGCGCTCGCCTCGCCCTGGCTCAACGTCGAAGCGAAGTCTCTGCGCTGCACCACGATCTTCAAGAAGTCCGACCCCTCGGACACGCGGTCGGCCACGAATCCCTCGACCTCCGCGGTGACCGCGACCGTCGGCGCGTCCGGGAACCACTGCGTCGGGTGGCCTCCGGGGACGGTGAGTCCCCAACCGGCCCACCAGACATCGGCATACCGGTGCTCGCCGAGGTCGGCCCGCCCGTCGAGGCGGGTGTCGATCCCGCCGTACATGTCGAGCATCGCCGTGATCCCGAACCGCAGACCACCGCGCGCGTTCCAGCCCGACTGGTGCGCGTGGGCGTCGATGAGGCCCGGGATGAGGACCCGGCCCCCGCCTTCGAACACCGGCAGGTCCTCGGCCGCGAGGCCGCTGCCGACCTCGTCGACGAGCCCGCCGCGCACGGCCACGGCGTCGTGCTCGGTGAACCGCTCGCCGTCGAAGACCACCACGTCGGTGACCAGGACGTCCCCGCCCGCCGAGCCGTAGTCGTGGCGGTCGACCAGCGTCGGCGGTTCCTCTTCGGCGCAGGAGGCGAGCAGCGGCGCCGCGGCGGCGACGGCGCCGGAGGCGAGCAGGGTGCGGCGGGCGACGGGCGGCATGGGCGCCTCCTCAAGGAGCGGCGACGGCGCTGCGCGGACGTCACCAAGGCATCTATTCATGTCAATATAGCGTCATCGGGTCGGCATGGCGAGCCCCGAAGCGCCCACTTCGGAGCGCGAACGCGTGCACGGTGGAATTCGGCAAACCCCCGCCCTCCCTGGTACGGCGGTGATCGAATGTCCGAGTGGAACTCAAAGACACCGTCGCCGCGCTGATGCCGCGGCTGTGCGACGAACTCGAACGCCTCGTCGCCATCCCGTCCATCGCCTTCCCGAACTACCCGCGCGAGCGCGTCGCCGAGGCCCACGACCACGTCGCCGACCTCCTGCGCGACGCCGGGGTCCGCAACGTCGCCGCGCTCGAACTGCCCGACACCTCGCCGGTCATCACCGGCGAGATCCCCGCCCCGCCCGGCGCGCCCACCGTGCTCCTGTACGGCCACTACGACGTCCAGCCGCCCGGCGACGAGAGCGCCTGGGACACGCCCCCGTTCACCCCCACCCGCAAGGACGGCGCGATCTACGGCAGGGGCGCCGCCGACTGCAAGGCCAACCTCATCGCCCACATCGGCGCGATCCGCGCCCACGGCGGCAGGCCGCCCGTCGGCGTCCGCATCGTCTTCGAAGGCCAGGAGGAATACGGCTCGGCCTTCGACGACTACCCGCCCACCGACCCCGACCGCTTCGCCGCCGACGCCATGCTCATCTGCGACATGGGCAACGTCCGGCCCGGCTTGCCCACCCTCACCGTCGCCCTCCGCGGCGCCGCCGACGTCTTCGTCGAGGTCCGCACCCTCAAGCGGCCCGTCCACTCCGGAGAGTTCGGCGGCGCCGCCCCCGACGCCCTCCTCACCCTCATCGCCGCGCTCGGCTCGCTCCACGACGCCGAAGGCGACGTGGCCGTCCCGGGCCTGCGCCGCGACGCCTGGGACGGCACCGCCTACTCCCCGGAGGAGTTCTCCCGGATCACCGGGATGCTCCCCGGCACCGCCCAACTCGGCACCGGGCCCATCGGCGAACGCCTCTGGCACGGCCCCGCCATCACCGTGATCGGCCTCGACGCGCCCGCCGTCGACACCGCCGCCTCCGCGGTCGTGCCCTACGCCCGCGCCTACCTCAACGTCCGCGTCCACCCCGAACAGGACGTCAAGGAAGGCCAGGCGGCCGTCATCCGACACCTCGAAGCCCTGCGGCCCTTCGGCAACGAACTCAAGGTCACCGGCGGCGACGCCGGAGCCGGCTACGCCGCACGCCTCGGCGGCCCCGCCTACCGCGCCATGCAGCGGTCCATGGCCTCCGCCTGGGGCGCCGAGGTCGCCGAGATGGCCTCCGGCGGCTCGATCCCGCTCGTCAACGCCCTCGCCAAGGCCCAACCGGACGCCGAGATCCTCATGTTCGGCGCCGAGGACGGCGAATGCGGCCTCCACGGCCCCAACGAACGCGTCCTCATCGACGAGATCGAGAAGACCGTCCTCGCCGAAGCCCGCTTCTTCGACGAGTACGCCAAGGAGGCCGGGAAATGAACGCCCCCACCGACGACAACCCCACCGCCGAGGCCCAGGCCGAGGACGCGGCGGAGGAGCCCACCGTCAAGCAGTGGAAGTTCCCCACCGCCTACACCGTCCTCGCCGTCGTCACCCTCGCGGTGTGGATCCTGACCTTCGTCATCCCGCCCGGACAGTACGACCTCGACGACGACGGTCGACCCGTCCAGGGCTCCTACGCCCAGATCGACGGCGACCAGTCCTTCGGCGACCGCCTCTACGACCTGTTCGTCTCCCCGGTCAACGGCCTCTACGGCATCCAGGACCCCGCCACCGGCCTGGTCGCCCCCGGCAACACCGGCGACCTCTACGGCGCCGTCTCGGTGTTCCTCTTCGTCCTCGCCGTCGGCGCGTTCATCACCGTCACCTTCGCCACCGGCGCCCTCGACCGCGGCATCGGCCGCCTCGCCCACCGCCTGCGCGACCGCGGCATCCTCCTCATCATCGGCATCATGGTCGTCTTCGCGATCGCCGGCACCGTCGAGGGCTTCGCCGAGGAGACCCTCGGCTTCTACGCCCTCATCGTGCCGCTCACCCTCGCCCTCGGCTACGACCGCATGACCGCCGTCGGCGCCATCATCCTCGGCGCCGGCGTCGGCGTCCTGTGCTCCACGGTCAACCCCTTCGCGACCGGCACCGCCTCCTCGGCCGCGGGCGTCGCCATCGGCGACGGCATCGGCCTGCGCCTGGCCATGCTCGTCGTCCTCACCGGCGTCACGATCCTCTACGTCCTCTGGTACGCCCGCCGCGTCAAGGCCGACCCGTCGAAGTCCCTCTCCGGCTGGCAGCGAGGCGACCGCGAAGCCGCCGCCTCCGAAGCGCCCGTGCCCGACCCGCTCACCGGCCGCCAGCAGTTCGCCCTCTGGTTCGTCGCCTTCACGTTCCTGTTCATGATCTTCGCGATCATCCCCTGGGCCTCGGTCATCGAAGGCCCCGACGCCGACTCCTACCCCTGGCAGCTCGACTGGTACTTCCCCGAGCTCACCGCCATGTTCCTCGTCGCCGCCGTCATCACCGGCGTCGTCGGCGGCCTCGGCGAGGAGGGCGTGACCGGCAAGATCGTCGCCGGCTTCGGCGACTTCGTCGGCGCCGGACTCGTCATCGTCCTCGCCCGCGGCATCACCGTCATCATGAACAACGCCCACATCACCGACACGGTCCTGCACTCCCTCGAAGGCGTGGTCTCCGGGACCTCCTCGGGCGTCTTCGCCGTCGCCGTGTTCGTCGTGAACATCCCGCTGGCCTTTCTCATCCCCTCGACCTCGGGCCACGCCACGCTCGCCATGCCGATCATGGCCCCGCTCGCCGACTTCGCCGGCATCCCGCGCTCGCTGGTCATCACCGCCTGGCAGTCGGCCAGCGGCTGGATGAACCTCATCGCGCCGACCACCGCCGTCGTCATGGGCGGCCTCGCGCTGGCGAAGGTCCGCTACGACCGCTACCTGCGCTTCGTGGGCCCGCTGCTGGGCCTGCTGTTCGTCCTCATCTGCGGATTCCTCGTGCTCGGGGCGGTCGTCTCCTGAAACGGGGCCCGTCCGATCGGGGGAGGGGCTGCGCCGTCGGCCACAGCGGCGGCGGGCGGAACGCTGACCTGCGGGCCCGCCCGCTACCATTGACGGTCGGTTAAGACAGATACCTCTACCGAAAGAGACGGACGCCCGTGGCATCCACGAACGATCTCAAGAACGGCCTGGTGCTCAACCTGGAGGGCCAGCTCTGGCAGGTGCAGGAGTTCCAGCACGTCAAGCCCGGTAAGGGCCCGGCGTTCGTGCGCACCACCCTCAAGCAGATCCCGTCGGGGAAGATCGTCGACAAGACCTTCAACGCCGGCACCAAGGTCGAGACGGCCAACGTCGACCGCCGCAACATGCAGTACCTCTACAAAGAGGGCGAGGACTTCGTGTTCATGGACATGGAGACCTACGAGCAGTTCCCGCTCGGCCCCGCCCTGGTCGGCGACGCGGCCAAGTTCATGCTGGAGAACTCCGACGTGACCGTCGCCTGGCACGACGGCAAGGCCCTGTACGTGGAGCTCCCCGCCTCGGTCGAGCTGGTCATCACCTACACCGAGCCGGGCCTCCAGGGCGACCGCTCCTCGGGCGGCACCAAGCCCGCCACGGTCGAGACCGGCGCGCAGGTGCTGGTGCCGCTGTTCATCGACAACGGCGAGAAGATCAAGGTCGACACCCGCGACGGCAAATACCTCTCGCGGGCATAGGCGTGGCGAACCAGCAGCGCAGCGGACCCGACCGGCTCACCGCCCGCACCAAGTGGCGGATGCGGGCCGTCGAGATTCTGTACGAGGCCGAGAGCCGCGACATCGAGCCCTCGAAGGTGCTCGTCGAGCGCGCCGACCGCGCGTTCGCCGATCCCGAGGCGCCGCGCCTGCCGGCCTATTCGGAGCAGCTCGTGCGCGGCGTGGCCACGCACCTGGACGAACTCGACGACCTCATCGGCCGCGCCGCCTCGGGCTGGTCGGTCGAGCGGCTGCCCGCGGTGGACCGGAACGTGCTGCGGGTGGGCCTCTACGAGATCCGCCACGTCGCCGACGTGGACACGCCCGTCGCCATCAAGGAGGCGCTGCGGGTCGCCGAGCAGATCGGCTCCTCCGACGACACCTCGTTCGTCAACGCCGTCCTCGACGCGGCGGCCAAGTCCGCCCCGAAACCCGACGACGACGTGCCCGGCTGGAACCAGGTCGTCATCGACGAGGACCGGGACTGACGAGCGAACGCGAAGCGGCCGTGCCTGGAGAGGCACGGCCGCTTCGCGTTGCTGCGCGAACGGAGAACGGCCAAGCCTTCCGATCCAAGGCCCGGCCGTTCGACGTACAGTTCCGCGAGGGTCGTGAGGGCGGCCTCGCCTCGGCAGTGGGAAGCGCTGTCGAGACCCGGCCGCTCACGGCCCCTCGGGCCTACTCCTCCGAGGCGAAGAAGGCCTGGAGGTCGTGCACGAGGACGCCGAAGTCCTCGAGCTTCTCGATGAGGCCCGACGGCGTGGTCGAGTAGACCACCGCGAGCGTGTAGAGGTCGTCGGCGCGGATCGAGAGGATCCGGCCGTTGTAGTCGCCGCGACGCTGCTGGATCGACCGGGCGAGCTTCGCCACGTGCTCCAGGTCCGAGTCGGGGTGGTCGTAGAGCGCCTCGAGGTTGAGGACGATCTTCTCGGCCTGCTCGACCGGGAGCGGGACGCCCTCGGGGAGCAGCTCCGAGACGGGGATCCGGTAGAAGTCGGCCAACTCCGCGAGGCGGCTGACGGTGATCGACCGGTCGCCCCGCTCGTAGGAACCGATGACGACGGCCTTCCACTTGCCGCCGGACTTGTCCTCGACGCCTTGGAGCGACAGGCCCTGCTGCATGCGGATGTCCCGCAGCCGGTTGCCGAGCGCCTTGGCGTAGTCAGATGTCGCCATGCTGGGATCAACTCCTATTTCGGTATGAGAGGAATCCTATTGTTGACTACGGTCGGTGACCATCGGCCGTTGGGGTGCCCCCAAACAGTGTTCTTCGTCGCGTGAACCCCTCGCAACCGCCGTGCAAACCTTACTAAATCCGTCATCGAGACCCGTATCGACGCGGCGCGTTTGGGATCGGCCTTTACGCTCCGTCACCGGCGACGTATGCTGGCCCCCGACGAAACCGTTCTTTAACAGACCGTCCAGTGAGGCGGAGAAGGAGGTTCGCGTGGTTTCCCCTGCCCTCAGGCAGCACGAGGACGACCCCTCGGGCAAGCACATCCTCGCCGTCGACGACATCGGCCGCATCCTCGACCGCATCGCGCACCAGATCCTCGAGAAGACCAAGGGCGCCCCCGACACGATGCTCCTGGGCATCCCCACCCGCGGGGTCGCCCTCGCCGGGCGCCTCGCCGAGCGCATCCGCCGCTTCGCCGACATCGACGTCCCGGCCGGCACCCTCGACATCACCCTCTACCGCGACGACCTGCGCCGCAACGCGCTGCGGGCGCTCGGCCCGACCGAGCTGCCCGCCGGCGGCGTCGACGACCAGCGGGTCATCCTCGTCGACGACGTGCTCTACTCCGGGCGGACCGTGCGCGCCGCGCTCAACGCCGTCCACGACCTCGGCCGCCCCGCCAGCGTCCAGCTCGCCATCCTGGTCGACCGCGGCCACCGCGAGCTGCCCATCCGCGCCGACTACGTCGGCAAGAACATCCCCACCGCCCGCGACGAGAACGTGGCCGTGCGCCTGACGGAGTACGACGGGTTCGACGCGGTGGTCCTGACCGGAGGCCGGGAGCGATGAGACACCTGCTCACCACCAAGGAGCTCACCCGCGAGGAGGCCGAGCTCATCCTCGACCTCTCCGGGCAGATGGCCGACGCCGTCACCGGGCGCGAGGTCCCCAAACTCCCGGCGCTGCGCGGGCGCACCGTCGTGAACCTCTTCTACGAGGACTCCACGCGCACCCGCACCTCCTTCGAGACCGCCGCCAAGCGCCTCAGCGCCGACGTCGTGAACTTCGCGGCCAAGACCAGCTCGATCAACAAGGGCGAGAGCCTGCGCGACACGGCGCTGACCCTCCAGGCCATGGGCGCCGACGCGGTGGTCATCCGCCACCCCGCGGCCGGGGCCCCGCAGCGGCTCACCGAATGGCTCGACGGCGCGGTCCTCAACGCCGGGGACGGCACCCACGCCCACCCCACGCAGGCCCTCCTCGACGCCTACACGATGAAGCGCCGCCTCGGCGGCATCGAGGGGCGCACCGTCGCCATCGTCGGCGACATCCTCCACTCGCGCGTGGCCCGCTCCAACATCTGGCTGCTGTCCAAACTCGGCGCGAACGTGCGCCTGGTCGGACCGCCCACCCTGCTGCCCAAGGGCATCGACGACTGGCCCGTGGAGATCGGCTACGACCTCGACGCGAGCCTCAAGGGCGCCGACGCGGTCATGATGCTCCGCGTCCAGCGCGAACGCCAGAACGCCGCGTTCTTCCCGACCGCGAACGAGTACGCCCGCCTCTACGGCCTCGACGAGCGCCGCCTGGCCCTCCTGCCCGACCACGCGATCGTCATGCACCCCGGCCCGATGAACCGCGGCATGGAGATCGCCGCGACCGTCGCCGACTCGCCCCGCGCCACCATCACCGAGCAGGTGACCAACGGCGTCTGGGTCCGCATGGCCGTCCTGTACCTCCTGCTGACGAACGGTGAAGCGCGATGACCGACAGACTGATCAAAGGGGCCGACCTCGTCGGCAAGGGACGCCGGGACGTCCTCATCCGCGACGGCCGCGTCGCCGAGATCGGCTCGCTGACCGCCGCTGGAGCCGAAGTCGTCGACGCCGACGGCCTGGTGCTCCTGCCCGGCCTCGTCGACCTCCACACCCACCTGCGCGAACCCGGCCGCGAGGACGCCGAGACCGTCCGCTCCGGCACCCGCGCCGCCGCCAAGGGCGGCTACACCGCCGTGTGCGCCATGGCGAACTCCTACCCCGTCGCCGACACCGCCGGCGTCGTCGAGCAGGTCGCGGCCCTCGGCAAGGCCGCCGGCTACGCCGACGTCCAGCCCATCGGCGCCGTCTCGATCGGCCTCGAAGGCAAGCAGCTCGCCGAGATCGGCGCCATGGCCGGGTCGGCGGCGAACGTCCGCGTCTTCTCCGACGACGGCCACTGCGTGTCCGACCCGGTCCTCATGCGGCGCGCCCTCGAATACGTCAAGACCTTCGGCGGCCTCATCGCCCAGCACGCCGAGGAGCCGCGCCTGACCGAAGGCGCCCAGATGAACGAGGGCCCCGTCTCGGCCGAACTCGGCCTGCCCGGCTGGCCCTCGGTCGCCGAAGAGGCCATCATCGCCCGCGACGTGCTCCTCGCCGAGTACACCGGCGCGCGCGTCCACTTCTGCCACGTCTCCACCGCCCGCTCGGTCGACATCATCCGCGAGGCCAAGGCCCGCGGCGCGCAGGTCACCGCCGAGGTCTGCCCCCACCACCTGCTGCTCACCGACGAGGCCGCCCGCACCTACGACCCCGTCTACAAGGTCAACCCGCCGCTGCGGCGCGACGCCGACGTCGCCGTCCTGCGCGCCGCGCTCGCCGAAGGCGTCATCGACGCCGTCGCCACCGACCACGCCCCGCACGCCCCGCAGGACAAGGACTGCGAATGGGCCGCCGCGCGCCCCGGGATGCTCGGCCTGGAGACCGCGCTGTCCATCGCCGTCCTCGCCCTCGGCGGACCCGACGACGTGGACTGGGACCTGCTCGCCGAGCGGACCTCCCGCACCCCCGCCCGCATCGCCGGACTCGAAGCCCACGGCCGCGACCCGCAGCCGGGCGCCGAGGCCAACTTCACCCTCGTCGACCCCGCCGCGTCCTGGACCGTCGTCCCCGAAGGACTCGCGTCCCTGTCGCGCAACACCCCCTACGCCGGGAGGAAGCTCCCGGTCACCGTCCAGGCGACGTTCCTCCGCGGACGCGCCACCGTGCTGAACGGCACCATCGCAGAGGAGATCCAATGAGTCGAGCACCAGCGATCCTCGTTCTCGAGGACGGCCGCGTCTTCCGCGGCGAGGCCTTCGGCTCGGTCGGCGAGACCTTCGGCGAGGCCGTCTTCAACACCGGCATGACCGGCTACCAGGAGACCCTCACCGACCCGTCCTACTACGGGCAGGTCGTCGCCCAGACCGCCCCGCAGATCGGCAACACCGGCTGGAACGACGAGGACGACGAGTCCCGCCGCATCTGGGTCTCCGGCTACGTCGTGCGCGAGCCCTCCCGCACGGCCTCCAACTGGCGCGCCAAGCGCGGCCTCGAGGACGAACTCGCCGCCCAGGGCGTCGTCGGCATCTGCGAGGTCGACACCCGCGCGCTCACCCGCCACCTGCGCGAGTCCGGCGCCATGCGCGTCGGCATCTCCTCGCGCACCACCGACGCCGAGGAACTGCTCGCCAAGGTCCTCGCCTCGCCGCAGATGGCCGGCGCCAACCACGTCGGCGCCGTCACCACCGCCGAGCCCTACACCTACGAGGCCAAGGGCGCCGCGAAGTACACCGTCGCCGCGCTCGACCTCGGCATCAAGCGCAACACCCCGCGCCGCCTCGCCGAACGCGGCGTCACCACCACCGTCCACCCCGCGCACGCCACCGTCGAGGACCTCCTCGCGGCCGGACCCGACGCGGTCTTCCTCTCCAACGGCCCCGGCGACCCCGCCACCGCCGACCACCAGATCGCCCTCACCCGCGAACTCCTGCGCCGCGGCGTACCCGTCTTCGGCATCTGCTTCGGCAACCAGATCCTCGGACGCGCCCTCGGCCTGGGCACCTACAAGCTCAAATACGGCCACCGCGGCATCAACCAGCCCGTGCTCGACCGCCACACCGGCAAGGTCGAGGTCACCGCCCACAACCACGGGTTCGCCCTGGCCGCCCCCGAATCGGGCGAGTTCTTCGACACCGAGTTCGGCCGCGTCCAAGTCAGCCACGTCTGCCTCAACGACGACGTCGTCGAAGGCCTCACCTGCCTCGACGTGCCCGCCTACTCCGTGCAGTACCACCCCGAGGCCGCCGGCGGGCCGCACGACGCCGACTACCTGTTCGACCGCCTGATCGAGCTGATCGAGAAGACCGAAGGGGCCAACACCAATGCCTAAGCGCGAAGACCTCAAGCACGTCCTGGTCATCGGGTCCGGCCCCATCCAGATCGGCCAGGCCTGCGAATTCGACTACTCCGGCACCCAGGCCTGCCGGGTCCTGCGCGAGGAGGGCCTGCGCGTCACCCTCGTCAACTCCAACCCCGCCACCATCATGACCGACCCCGAGTTCGCCGACGCCACCTACGTCGAGCCGATCACCACCGAGGTCATCGAGCAGGTCATCGCCAAGGAGAAGCCCGACGCGCTCCTGCCGACCCTCGGCGGCCAGACCGCCCTCAACGCCGCCGTCGCCCTCCACGAGGCCGGCATCCTCGAGAAGCACGGCGTCGAACTCATCGGCGCCGACATGGACGCCATCCAGCGCGGCGAGGACCGCCAGCAGTTCAAGCAGGTCGTCCTCAAGGCCGGCGGCGAAGTCCCCGCCTCCGCGGTCTGCCACACCATGGACGAGGTCCGGGCCACCGTCAAGGAGCTCGGCCTGCCCGTGGTCATCCGCCCCTCCTTCACCATGGGCGGCCTCGGCTCGGGCATGGCCCACACCTGGGAGGACGTCGACCGCATCGCCGGAGGCGGCCTCGCCGAGTCCCCGACCACCGAAGTCCTCATCGAGGAGTCCGTGCTCGGCTGGAAGGAGTACGAACTCGAACTCATGCGCGACCGCAATGACAACGTCGTCGTGGTCTGCTCCATCGAGAACGTCGACCCCATGGGCGTCCACACCGGCGACTCGGTAACCGTCGCCCCCTCGATGACCCTCACCGACCGCGAGTACCAGCACCTGCGCGACATCGGCATCGCCGTCCTGCGCGAGGTCGGCGTCGACACCGGCGGCTGCAACATCCAGTTCGCCATCGACCCCGAGACCGGGCGCATCATCGTCATCGAGATGAACCCGCGCGTCTCCCGCTCCTCCGCCCTCGCCTCCAAGGCCACCGGCTTCCCGATCGCCAAGATCGCCGCCAAGCTCGCCATCGGCTACACCCTCGACGAGATCCCCAACGACATCACCAAGGCCACGCCCGCCGCGTTCGAGCCCGCCCTGGACTACGTCGTCGTCAAGGTCCCGCGCTTCACCTTCGAGAAGTTCCCCGGCGCCGACCCCACCCTGACCACCACCATGAAGTCCGTCGGCGAGGCCATGAGCCTCGGCCGCACCTTCCAGCAGGCCCTCCAGAAGGCCCTGCGCTCCACCGAGACCAAGGCCGCCGGGTTCTGGACCCGCCCCGACCCCGAGGGCGCCACCCTCGAGAACACCCTCGAAGCCCTCCGCACCGCCCACGACGGCACCCTCTACACCGCCGAGCGGGCCCTGCGCCTGGGCGCCTCCGTCGCCGAAGTCCACGAGGCCTGCAAGATCGACCCGTGGTTCCTCGACCAGGTCGCCCAGCTCATCGACCTGCGCGACGAGATCGAGGCCGCCGCCGTCGTCGACGCGGCCCTCCTGCGCCGCGCCAAGCGCGCCGGATGCTCCGACGCCCAGATCGCGGCCCTGCGCCCCGAACTCGCCGGCGAGGCCGGCGTCCGGCGCCTGCGCCACCGCCTCGGCCTGCGCCCGGTCTTCAAGACCGTCGACACCTGCGCCGCCGAGTTCGAGGCCCACACCCCCTACCACTACTCCACCTACGAGGACGAGACCGAGGTCGCGCCCTCCGACCGCCCCAAGGTCATGATCCTCGGCTCCGGGCCCAACCGCATCGGCCAGGGCATCGAGTTCGACTACTCCTGCGTCCACGCCGTCCAGGCCCTGCGCGCGGTCGGCTACGAGACCATCATGGTCAACTGCAACCCCGAGACCGTCTCCACCGACTACGACACCGCCGACCGGCTCTACTTCGAACCGCTCACCTTCGAGGACGTCACCGAGGTCTTCCACGCCGAGGACACCACCGGCAAGGCCGCCGGCGGCCCCGGCGTCATCGGCGTCGTCGTCCAACTCGGCGGCCAGACCCCCCTCGGCCTCGCCGAACGCCTCGAACAGGCCGGGCTCCCCATCGTCGGCACCAGCCCCAAGGCCATCGACAACGCCGAGGACCGCGGCGTCTTCGGACGCCTCCTCGACGAACTCGGCCTCGTCGCCCCCGCCGGCGGCACCGCCACCTCCTACGAGGAGGCCCGCGCCGTCGCCGACCAGATCGGCTACCCCGTGCTCGTGCGGCCCTCCTACGTCCTCGGCGGCCGCGGCATGGAGATCGTCTACGACGAGGACACCCTCGCCGGATACATCTCCCGCGCCACCGAGGCCAGCCCCGAGCACCCCGTCCTCATCGACCGCTTCCTCGACGACGCCGTCGAGATCGACGTCGACTGCCTCTGCGACGGCACCGAGTTCTACCTCGGCGGCATCATGGAGCACATCGAGGAGGCCGGCGTCCACTCCGGCGACTCCTCCTGCGCCCTGCCGCCCATCACCCTCGGCGCCGCCGTCATCGAGCAGATCCGCGACTACACCGCCAAACTCGCCTTCGGCATCGGCGTCCGCGGCCTCATGAACGTCCAATACGCCCTCAAGGACGAGCAGCTCTACGTCCTCGAGGCCAACCCGCGCGCCTCCCGCACCGTCCCCTTCGTCTCCAAGGCCACCGCCGTCCCGCTCGCCAAGGCCGCCGCCCGCATCGCCCTCGGCGCGACCATCGCCGAACTGCGCGCCGAAGGGATGCTCCTGCCCGAAGGCGACGGCTCCGACGCCGGACCCGACGACCCCATCAGCGTCAAGGAGGTCCTCCTGCCCTTCAAGCGCTTCCGCACCGTCGAGGGATCGGGCATCGACGCCGTCCTCGGCCCGGAGATGAAGTCCACCGGCGAGGTCATGGGCATCGACGCCACCTTCGGCCTCGCCTTCGCCAAGGCCACCCTCGCCGTCTACGGCAAACTCCCCACCTCCGGGAAGATCTTCGTCTCCGTCGCCGACCGCGACAAGCGCTCGATCGTCTTCCCCGTCCGCCGCCTCGTCGACCTCGGCTTCACGGTCTACGCCACCGAAGGCACCGGCCTGGTCCTCAAACGCCACGGCATCGACTTCACCCCCGTCGCCCGCCACAGCGACAGCGACGGCAGGGGAGAAGGCCGCCAAGACGCCGTCAGCCTCATCGCCTCCGGCGAGATCGACCTGGTCATCACCACCCCCTCGGCCTCCTCCGGACCGCGCACCGACGGCTGGGAGATCCGCTCGGCCACCGTCGTCGCCGACGTCAGCTGCGTCACCACCATCCAAGGCGCCGCCGCCGCCGTCCAGGCGATCGAATCGGCCTCCCGCGGCGAGATCCGCGTCGCCTCGCTCCAGGAACTCCACCGCCGCCTCCGCGGCGCCGAAACGGCCGCGGCCTGACCGCCGAGACCGACCCACCGGGCGGGCCCGGTGCCCGTGCCGCCCGCCCGGTGGACTGACGTATACAGGAACGACCATGCTGTATCAGAAACTGGCCCGCCCGGTCCTGTTCCGGATCGGACGCGGCGACGCCGAGCGAGCGCACGAGACCACCCTGCGCTGGCTCGCCCGCCTGTCCGGTCAACGCCAGGCCCGCAACGCGCTCATCCGACTCAACCGCCCCAGCGCCCCCGTCACCGTCTGCGGCATCCCCTTCCCCAACCCCATCGGCCTCGCCGCCGGCATGGACAAGAACGGCGTCGCCGTCGGCGCCTGGCCCGCGCTCGGCTTCGGCTTCGCCGAGATCGGCACCGTCACCGCCCAGCCCCAGCCCGGCAACCCCGCCCCCCGCATGTTCCGCATGACCCGCTCCCAGGGCATCGTCAACCGCATGGGCTTCAACAACGACGGCGCCCAGGCGCTGGCCGCGCGGCTCAGCGCCGCCCCGGCCGTCGACTGCCCCCTCGGCATCAGCATCGGCAAGTCCAAGGCCGTCGCCATCGAGGACGCCATCGAGGACTACCTCCAGTCGATGCGCTTCCTCTACCCCTTCGCCGACTACATCGCGATCAACGTCTCCTCGCCCAACACCCCGGGCCTGCGCAAGCTCCAGGACTCCGGGGCCCTGCGCGACCTGCTCGGGGCCCTGCGCGCCGAAGGCGAGCGCCTCGCGGCCGGGCGCGCCGAGCGCCCGATCCTCGTCAAGATCGCCCCCGACCTCACCGAGTCGGCGATGGCGCAGCTCCTGGAGGTCTGCCTCGACGCCGGGGTCGCGGGCGTCATCGCCACCAACACCACCCTCGGGCGCGACCGGGTCGACCCGGCCGACGACGCCGTCGCCGTCGAGGCCGGCGGCATGTCCGGCCGGCCGCTGACCGAGTTCGCCCGCGAAATCGTCCGCTTCGTCCACCGCGAGACCGGCGGGAACCTGCCGATCATCGGCTCGGGCGGCATCATGACCCCCGACGACGCCCAGGCCATGTTCGACGCCGGGGCGAGCCTCGTCCAGATCTACTCCGGACTCGTCTACAACGGCCCCGGCGTCGTCCGCGGCAGCGTGCGCCGCTACAAGAGCGCCGCCCGACGCCGCCACCGCGCCAAGGCCTAGACCCGACCCGAAGACCGCGCCCACCGGAAAGAGACCACACCATGTCGACCAGCAAGGACTTCGGCGCCCGCGCCCACCACCTCTCGGCCGCGCGCGGCCCGCTGTGCGCCGGCGTCGACCCCCACGGGGCGCAGCTGCTGGACTGGGGCCTCGACGACGACCTCGCCGGGGCCGAGCGGTTCTGCCTGACCCTCGTGGAGGCCCTCGCCGGCACCGTCGCCTTCCTCAAACCGCAGTCGGCGTTCTTCGAGCGCTTCGGCTCGGGCGGCATCGCCTTGCTCGAACGGGTGATCGCCGAGTCCCGCCGCGCCGGGGCGCTCGTCATCCTCGACGTCAAGCGCGGCGACATCGGCTCCACGATGGCCGCCTACGCCCAGGCCTACCTCGACCCGGCCTCGCCGCTCGCGGTCGACGCGGTCACCCTCAGCCCGTTCCTGGGCACCGGCTCGCTCCAGCCCGCCTTCGACCTCGCCGCCGCCCACGGCAAGGGCGTGTTCGTGCTCGCCCGCACCTCCAACCCCGAGGGCAAGCAGGTCCAGCTCGCCCGCCGCCGCGACGGCAGGTCCGTCGCCCAGGGCGTCATCGACGAGGTCAACGAGCGCAACCTCGGGGCCGAGCCGATGGGCTCCTTCGGGCTCGTCGTCGGCGCCACGATCGGCGCCTGCGCCACCGAGGGCGAGGCCCGCCTGCGTGAGTCGACTTACGGAATCACCCACACCACCGCGAGCCAACGTGACTCCGCTCACGACTTGTCCCAGTTCAACGGCCCGCTGCTGGTCCCGGGCATGGGCGCGCAGGGCGGGAGGCCGAGTGATCTTCCGCGCGTCCTCGGACCCGCCGTGAACTTCGCAATCCCGTCCTATTCCCGACAAATCGCACAGCCGGGGCCCGCCGTGGCGAGCATTCGCGCCGCCGCCGAGGCGTTGCAGGACGAATGCCGCGCCGCGATGGGGGAATAAACCGCCGAATTCAGGGTCCGGGAAATGCCCCACCCCCGGTCGCAGGCGTGTCGGACCCTGGGGTTACCGTTCCCGAGCTGGGTATGCTTTGGCGATACCCGCACGCGAAGGTCCACAGGGACGAAACCATCGACTGCAAGGAGACCCCGTGCCGCTCCCTAAACTGACACCGGAACAGCGCGCCGCAGCCCTTGAGAAGGCCGCCGCGGCCCGCAAGGCCCGCGCCGAGCTCAAGGAGAAGCTGAAGTCGGGCGAGACCACCCTGGAAGCGGTCCTCAAGTCCGCTGCCACCGACGACATCTCCGGGAAGATGAAGGTCTCGGCCGTGCTCAAGGCACTCCCGGGCATCGGCGACAAGCGCGCCACCCAGATCATGGAGAAGCTCAAGATCGCCGACTCCCGTCGGCTGCGCGGCCTCGGCGAGCACCAGCGCGCCGCGCTTTTGGATGAATTCAAGGGCGACCAGGCCTAAGTTCGGGTAGTAGTAGTCGCGTGAGCATCGATCGTCACCACGCCGCCTTCGCCCAGCGCCTGACAGTGCTCTCCGGCCCGTCCGGAGTGGGCAAGGGCAGCGTCAAGGCCCTCATCCAGGAGTACTACCCGTGGGTCTGGCTCTCCGTGAGCTGCACGACCCGCAAGCCGCGCCCGGGTGAGGTCGACGGCGCCGACTACCACTTCGTGTCGACCGAGCAGTTCGAGTCGATGATCGCCGCGGGGGAGTTCCTTGAATGGGCCTCCTACGCGGGGAACCTCTACGGAACCCCCCGCGGCCCGGTCGAGGAGCGCCTGCGCGCCGGACTCCCGGCGCTGCTGGAGATCGAACTGCAGGGCGCCCGACAGGTCCGCCGGGCCATGGCAGACGCCCAACTGGTGTTCCTGGCGCCGCCGTCGTGGGACGAACTCGTCCGCCGCCTCACCGGGCGGGGGACCGAGGACGAGGCCACGATCGCGCGCCGCCTGGACGCCGCCCGTTCCGAACTGGCCTCGGAGGCCGAGTTCGATCACACAGTCACCAACGTGTCGATCGAGCAGGCGGCCGCCGAGCTGGTAGAGTTGCTCAGTTCTCCGGCTCTCGCGTCGGCATCGCTGACGAGCCGCAAATAGCCTCGCCTCGGCGAAGCCCGCGAGCCGCACTTCCGCTCAGCAAGTCCGGAGCCACTGAGCACCACGAGTCGCACACGAAGGATTACACGTGTCAGGGACTGTCGCCGACCCCGTCGGCATCACCAACCCGCCGATCGACGATCTGCTGGAGAAGGCCCAGTCGAAGTACCAGCTGGTCATCTACTCCGCCAAGCGGGCCCGTCAGATCAACGCCTACTACTCCCAGCTCGGCGAAGGCCTGCTGGAGTACGTCGGACCGCTCGTCGAGACCACGCCCGAGGAGAAGCCGCTCTCGATCGCCATGCGCGAGCTCGACAAGGGCCTCCTCGAGACGAAGGCCTTCGACGACCCCGAGGCGTAGGCCGCGTTGAACGTCGTCCTGGGCGTGTCGGGCGGCATCGCCGCCTACAAGGCGTCCATACTGCTCCGCCTCCTCAAGGAGTCCGGTCACGACGTGACCGTGGTCCCCACCGAGGCGGCGCTCAAGTTCGTCGGTGAAGCCACCTGGGAGGCCCTGTCGGGCCGCCCGGTGGCTTCCGGCGTGTTCTCCGAGGTGTCCGAGGTCAAGCACGTGCGCCTCGGCCGCGCCGCTGACCTCGTGGCCGTCGTCCCGGCCACCGCCGACCTCCTCGCGCGCGCGGCCCACGGCCGCGCCGACGACCTGCTGACCGGCACGCTGCTCACCGCGACGTGCCCGGTGGTCTTCGCCCCGGCGATGCACACCGAGATGTGGGAGCACGCCGCCACGCGGGCGAACGTCGCGACCTTGCGCGAGCGCGGCGCGCACGTCGTCGAACCCGACTCGGGCCGCCTCACCGGCGCCGACACCGGCCCCGGGCGCCTGCCCGAGCCCGAATCGCTCTTCGCCCTGCTCAAGGGCTTCCTCACGTCTCCGGCCCGCGACCTCGTCGGCCGCAAGGTCCTCGTCACCGCCGGCGGCACCCGCGAGCCGATCGACCCGGTCCGCTTCATCGGGAACCACTCCTCGGGCCGCCAGGGCATCGCGATCGCCGCGGCCGCCGCCGCGCGCGGCGCCGAGGTCCACCTCATCGCCGCCCACGTCGAAGCGCCGCTGCCGGCGGGCCTTCGCGTCGACCGCGTCGCGACCACCGCCGAGCTGTACGACGCGACCGTGGCCGCCGCCCGCGACGCCGACGCCGCGGTCCTGGCCGCGGCCCCGGCCGACTTCACCCCCAAGTCCTCCTCGGACCGCAAGCTCAAGCGCAAGGGCGACCTCGACCTGGCGCTCACCGCCACGCCCGACATCGCCGCCGCGGTCGGCCGGGCCAAGCGCCCCGGCCAGGTCCTCGTCGTCTTCGCGGCCGAGACCCACGACGGCCCCGAGCACGCCCGGGCCAAGCGCGAGGCCAAGGGCGCTAATCTGGTGGTGCTCAACGACGTCTCCGGCGGCGCCGTGTTCGGCTCGGCGGAGAATTCGGTCACGATCTTCGACGAACGTGGCGAAGTCGACGCGATGGTCGACGCCTCGAAGGAATCGGTGGCCGACGCGGTCTGGGACGCGGTCTCAGCAGCGCTGCCGCCGCGCGACTCCCGGTGAGTGGACGCGACTGACACCGCCTCGGCTCCGCGTGCCGACTTGGTGGCAGGATCGTGAGCGCATAGACTTGTGAGCTGCGAAGTCAGTCGAAGAGCGCCGCTTGGCGGCGTGGATGTGTGTTGAGGAGTGCCGTGGCACGTCGCCTGTTCACCTCCGAGTCGGTCACTGAGGGCCACCCGGACAAGATCGCCGACCAGATCTCCGACGGGATCCTGGACGCCCTGCTGGGCGAGGACCCCGGGAGCCGGGTCGCGGTCGAAACCCTCATCACCACCGGGCAGGTGCACGTGGCGGGGGAGGTCACGACCCATGCCTACGCCGACATCCCCCGGATAGTGCGCGACACGATCCTGCGGATCGGCTACGACTCCTCCAAGAAGGGCTTCGACGGCGCCTCGTGCGGCGTGAACGTCTCGATCGGCGGCCAGAGCCCCGACATCGCCCAGGGCGTCGACAAAGCCTGGGAGTCGCGAGTGGACTCCGGCGAGCTCGACGAGCTCGACCTCCAGGGCGCGGGCGACCAGGGCCTCATGTTCGGCTTCGCCTGCCGCGAGACCCCCGAGCTCATGCCGCTGCCGATCGCCTTGGCGCACCGGCTCTCCCAGCGCCTCACCGAGGTCCGCAAGGACGGCACGGTGCCCTACCTGCGCCCGGACGGCAAGACCCAGGTCACCATCGAGTACGAAGGCGACCGTCCGGTGCGACTGGACACCGTGGTCGTCTCCAGCCAGCACGCCCCGGACATCTCGCTGGACTCGCTGCTGTCGCCCGACGTCGCCGAGCACGTGATCGCGCCGGTCGTCTCCGGTCTCGACCTCGACATCGCCGACTACAAGCTGCTGGTCAACCCGACCGGCCGCTTCGAGATCGGCGGGCCGATGGGCGACGCGGGCCTGACCGGCCGCAAGATCATCGTCGACACCTACGGCGGCTACGCCCGCCACGGCGGCGGCGCCTTCAGCGGCAAGGACCCCTCGAAGGTCGACCGCTCGGCCGCGTACGCGGCCCGCTGGGTCGCCAAGAACGTGGTCGCCGCCGGGCTCGCCGAACGCTGCGAGGTCCAGGTGGCCTACGCGATCGGCAAGGCGAAGCCGGTGAGCATCGCGGTGGACCCGATGGGGACCGGCACGGTCGACCCCGCGCGGATCGAGCGCGCGGTCCTGGAGGTCTTCGACCTGCGCCCGGCCGCGATCATCCGCGACCTCAACCTGATCCGGCCGATCTACTCCAAGACCGCCGCGTACGGCCACTTCGGCCGCGAACTGCCGGAGTTCACCTGGGAGGCGACCGACCGCGCCGCCGCCCTGAAGGAAGCCGTCAACTAAGACCTCCCCGAGCCCCCGACCGCCGAGGCGGTCGGGGGCTCGGGCGCGCATACGACCCGGTAACGTCGCAGCCGGAGCCGGCGACGGCGCCACTGCGATGCGGGACCGTCCCGCCCCGATTCCGGAAGGGCCGCGACCTCTGTTGCCACCTCGCACCGTCCTGGCCGCCGCGACCGCCGCCCTCGGCCTCCTGGCCGCCTGCTCGACCGCGCACGGCGTCGTCGCCGACCTCGCCGACGAGCCCGAAGCGATCGTGTTCGCCGACTTCGAGGACGGGGACGTCAAGTCCGGCTACCCCGACATCGGCCACAACGAGTGTTGCTCGAGCTCGGTGCAGGTCGCCGGCTTCGGCCGCGACAGCGACGCCTCCGTCCGCCACGAGCTGCGGCAGGGCGACCCGCCGCAGGCCGGCGGGATGCGCGCCGAGAGCGACGCGATGCGCGTGCCCGAGGCGCGGTACGGCCTCGGCGACACCCGCTACTACGCCTTCAGCGTCTACCTCCCCAGCACCTGGGAGCACGACGACCGGAGCGGGGACATCGTCTTCCAGTGGCACAACGCGCCCTCGCCCGCCGAGCCCTGCGAGACCAGGAAGGCGCCGAGCGCCTTCCTCCAGGTCCACCCCCACGACGGCGGCGAGTGGCGCCTGCGCCTCAACTCGGACCCGAATCCCTGCACCACGCCGGAGACGATCGACAAGCTCCACCTCGGACTCGGGCCGATCGCGCTCGGCGAGTGGACCGACTTCGTGTTCCGCTTCGACTGGGCCTACGACGACTCCGGCGTCGTCGAGGTGTGGCAGCGCACCGGCGCCGACCCCGACTGGGCCCACACCCACTGGGAGGGTCCGAACACCTACAACGACGCCCACGACAGCGGCTACATCAAATGGGGCCTCTACAAGCCCGGCTGGAACGGCGGGGCGTCCAGCGGCGTCGACAAGCGCGCCGTCTTCCACGACAACATCGCGCTCGGCACCACCTGCGGCTCCGTGATGCCGCCGGGCTGGGACCCGCCGTGCGAGGCCGTTCCGGCGTTGTCCGCCGCCGCTGCCGTCCCCGAGCCTCCCGCGGTCCGCGCCCGGCGCCGCCGCTGAGGGAGACGGTCCGCGCCGCTTCGCCGTGCGGCGGCCCGGCGTCGGGGCCGCCCGGTACGTTTATCGGATGGACGAGTCACCGGCGATCGCAGCGGTCTGCGTCGACCAGCCGCTGCCGCAGCTCGACCGGCTCTTCGACTACCGCATTCCCGAGGACCTCGCCGGCCAGGTCAGGCCCGGGTGCCGCGTCAAGGTCCGCTTCGGACGGCGCAAGGTCGGCGGTTACGTCATCGCCCTCAAGGACGCCAGCGACTTCACCGGCAAGCTCCTGTGGCTCTCCGACCTCGTCTCGCCCGAGCCCGTGATCAGCCCCGAGACCGCCCGCCTCGCCCGCGCCGTGGCCGACCGCTACGCCGGGACCCTCGCCGACGTACTGCGCCTGGCCGTCCCCGAACGCCGTGTCCGCGTCGAGGCCGAGGCTCCAGGAGAGACGCTGCCGGTGGCCGCACCCGTCCCGACTCACTGGAAGAGATATATCGCGGGCGAGGCATTCCTGCGCGCACTGCGCGAGACCAAGTCACCGAAGGCGGTATGGAGCGCCCTCCCCGGCGAGGACTGGCCCGCCCGCCTCGCCGAGGCCGCCGCGGCCACCGCCTCCGCCGGACGCGGCGCGGTCCTCGTCGTCCCCGACCAGGCCGACCTCGACCGCCTCGACGCCGCGCTCGACGCCGTGCTCGGCCCCGACCGGCACGTCACGCTCTCGGCCCAGATGGGCCCGACCAAGCGCTACCGGGCGTTCCTGAAGGCCGCCCGAGGCCAGGTGCGGATCGTGGCCGGCACCCGCGCCGCCGCGTTCGCGCCCGTCGCCGACCTCGGCCTCGTCGCGATCTGGGACGACGGCGACCAGTCCCACGTGGACCGCCACGCCCCCTACCCGCACGCCCGGGAGGTCCTGCTCACCCGCGCCGGCCTCGCCGAGGCCGCCTGCCTCGTCGGCGGCCACGGCCGCACCCCCCAGGCGCAGCTGCTGGTCGAGACTAAATGGGCGGTCTCCATGGTCGCCTCCCGAGACGAGATCCGCTCGGCCGCACCGAGGATCGTGCCTGTCGGCGACGAGTCCGACCTGGAGCGCGACCCGTCCGGCGGCGCCGCCCGACTGCCCACGATCGCCTGGGAGGCCGCCCGAGGCGCGCTCGCGAAGGACCGGCCCGTCCTCGTGCAGGTCCCCAGGCGCGGGTACGTGCCCGCGGTGTCCTGCCAGCGCTGCCGCACCCGCGCGGCCTGCCCGAACTGCTCGGGGCCGCTGCGGCTCCTAGGCGCCCGCCGCGCCCCCGTGTGCGGCTGGTGCGGCACGGTCGCCGAGGACTTCCGCTGCTCCGAATGCGGATCGAACCGGGTCCGCGCCCTGATCATCGGCGCCGAACGCACCGCCGAGGAACTGGCGCAGGCCTTCCCGGACGTCCCGATCGCGGAGTCGACCGGCCTGGACCGCCTCGAATCGGCCCCGGCCGGCGCCTCGGTGGTGGTGGCGACGCCCGGCGTGGAGCCCGCGGCCCCCGGCGGCTACGGCGCGGTGCTGCTGCTGGACACGTGGGCGCTGCTGACCCGCGCGGAGCTGACCGCGAGCGAAGAGGCCTTGCGCCGCTGGATGAACGCGGTGGCGCTCGCGCGCCCGGACGCCACGGCGGTGGTGGTGGCCGACGGGGGACTGGCGGTGGTGCAGGCCCTGATGCGCTGGGACCCCGCGTGGTTCGCGGTGCGGGAATTGGAGGAGCGCGCCGAACTCGGCTTCCCGCCGGTGATGAAGTTCGCGGCCCTGACCGGCCCGAACGGCGAACCCGAGAAGCTCGCCGCCGATCTGCCCGCCGAACTCGGCACGGAGGCGATCGGTCCGATCCCGGTGGACGAGCATTCGGAGCGGCTGCTGGTGCGGGTGCGGCGCAGGGACGGGGCGGCGCTGGCGAGCGTGCTCGCGAAGGCGACGGCCGCGCGCTCGGGCGCGAAGGCCGAACCGGTGCGCGTGCAGATCGACCCGCGCGAAATCGCCTGAGCCACCGGTAGCGTCGCCCTCGGTCGTACCGGGGCCCGACGACGGCCGGTCTTCCTGCGGAGGCCGCCGCACGGGTCCGGAAGCGGCCCGGGGCGCGCCACCGGTGCGCACGGAGATGTTTCGAGGTCAAGGGCCAGTAGCGCTCAGCGGGACGGCAATGCCGCAGGCAGGCGTGAGCGCCGTGTGGAGTTCCATTGCGGCAGTGGCGCTCTCGGCCCCGGCGACATAGCGGCGCCGTCAGCGGCCCGAGCCGGCGAAACGCGCGCGGGTCGCGCGCCACAGGCCGCGCACGCGCTCGCGAAAGAAGTAGACGGCGGCGAAGACGATGAGCACGAAGGGAATCGCGATCGGCAGCACCGTGGTGAACCCAAGGACCACGATGAGGGTCTCGACGCCGATGAGCGAGGCCACGCCCATGTACCCGAAGACGGTGAGCGCCTGCATGCGGCACACGAGCGCCGCGAGCGTGGTGCGGATGCGGCTCTCCCGTCGTTCGGTCACCGCTCCTGTATACCAGCGGCGCACGGGCCAGGAGGTGCGCCATCGGTCCGCGAGGCGGCGCCCGGGCGTCCGCCCACCGGTTCGGTCGGTCCAGGACCGCGGCGAGCGCGGTCCGCCGCCTCCCCGGCTCACCGCTCAGCAGATCGGGCCGCCGGTCGCGGCCGTCGCCCTCGCCAGGTCCCTGATCAACGCCAGGTCCACCCGTTCCGGACCGCTGAACCGCAGGCAGCCCTTGCCCATGTCCTGATCCGCCAGCCGCTCGGCGAACGCCTCCCGCACATCGGTGCGCAGCAGGTAGAACGAGAGGTACCGCTTCTGCGACGCGAACGCGATCTCGATCGCCTCGACGGTGCCGTCGCGCGAGAAACCGGGCATCCCGTACGCCATGACCTCCGCGAAACCCGCCAGCTCCTCGCGGCAGACCTCGCGGATCGCGGCCATCGCCTCCCTGCGCTCCTCCGGCAGCGCGGCCAGGTAGGCGTCCACGTTCTCGGCATCGCTCCGCACCATTCCAGAAACCTAGCCCGAACGGTTCCCGGAGCGACGAGTTTCGACCCCGCGGCTCGTCTCAACTGATGCAATCGGCTTCTCACGCCACCGGGAAAGGAAACCCACCATGCAGCAGAAGATCGTCACCAACCTCTGGTACGACGGCGACGCCGAAGCGGCCGTCGACTTCTACCTCACACTGTTCGCCGACGGCAAGGTCACCGGCACCATCCCCTTCGTCGAGGACGCGCACGGCAAGGTCGGCGAGCCGATGGTCGTCAACTTCGACCTCGCCGGGCAGGCCTTCACCGCCATCAACGGCGACGGCTCCGCCAAGCACGACCACGCCATGTCCCTGCTCGTCAACTGCGAGGACCAGGCCGAGATCGACCGCCTCTGGAGCGCGATCCTCGAAGGCGGCGGCAAGGAGATCGAGTGCGGCTGGATCGCCGACAAGTGGGGCGTCAACTGGCAGATCTGGTCGCCCGAGGCCGACGCCTACGTCGGCGGCCCCGACAAGGAGGCCGCCCTGCGGGCCGTCAAGGCCATGTACGGCATGAAGAAGATCGACCTCCAGGGCCTCAAGGACGCCTACGAGGGGAAGTAGCGGACGCGGCGCGGGCCGGTCCCCCGCGCGGGGGACCGGCGCCCTGCCCCGGGGGGAGGCCCCCGCGCCCGCGCCCGGCCAAACTGGAGCCATGAGCCCACCGCGCCGCTGGCACAATGGCGCCATGCGCCTGATCGCCCCGCTCTGGTCCCGCGCCACCTACCGCGGCTGGGTGTGGGTCATCCTCGGCGGCGCCCTCATGATGCCGTTCATGATGGTCGGCGCGCTGGTCCACAACTGGCTCGTCCCCGAGAGCGGCTTCAACGGCATCCTCCACCCGCTCGTCTACGTCGGCGTCCTCCCGCTGGTCGCGGCCGCCTCGCTGCTCCTGCCCGACCGCGAGATCGAGCGGACGGCCGCCCGCCGGCTCCTCGGCGCCGAGTTCGCCTCCCCGGCCGACGACGGCTCCTGGAACTCGCGCTGGCGCACCGGCTGCTGGTTCACCCTCCACGCGGCCGCGGGCGGCCTGCTCAGCGGCCTGACGCTCGCCATGGTGCCGTTCGCGGCGTACCTGCTCTACAACGGCGCCCTGCTCGCCTTCGGCGTCATCGACGAGCCGCCCGAGCTCTACACCGGCCATCTCACCACGTGGGGCCTGCTCACCGGCCCGCTCGTCTTCATCGGGCTCACCGCCTCGGTCGCGCTCCTCACCGCCGCGATGAAGGCCCTCGCCCCGCGCCTGCTCGGGCAGGGCTCGGCCGACCGCCTCGCCGCCTCCCGCGCCGAGGCCGCGCGCCTCGCGGCCCGCAACCGCATCGCCCGCGAACTGCACGACGCGGTCGGCCACGCCCTGTCGGTGGTCGTGGTCCAGTCCGAGGCCGCCGCCCGCGTCATCACCGCCGACCCCGCCTTCGCCGCGCAGGCCATGGCCGCAGTCGGCGAGACCGCCCGCGGCGCCCTGGCCGACCTCGACGCCGTCATCGGGGCCCTCCGCGAGGACCGGGACCACTCGCGCGGCCCGCAACGCGACCTCGCCGACCTCGAGTCCCTGATCGCCGAGTCCGGCGTCGACGTGGAGCTGCGCCAGAGCGGCGACCGCGGCGCGCTCAGCCGCCTCGCCTCCCGCGAGATCTACCGGATCGTCCAGGAGTCGCTGACGAACGTGCTCCGCCACGCCGACGAACCCCGGGCGAGCGTGGCCGTCGACGTCGGCGCCCGCGAAGCGACCGTGGCGGTGACCAGCCCCGCGACGCGCAGGCCGCGCCCTCGCCGAGGCGGTCGCGGCCTCATCGGCATGGCCGAGCGCGCCGCCGTCCTCGGCGGGACCGCCGACGCCGACTGGACCGCGGGGGCCTGGACCGTCCGCGCCGCCGTTCCCATCGACACCAGAAAGGCCGAGGATGACCGCTCCGCTGCGCATCGCGCTGATCGATGACGAGGCCCTGATCCGCTCCGGCTTCGCCGCCGTCATCGGCGCCGAACCGGACCTCGACGTCGTCGCCGAAGGGGCCGACGGCATCGACGCGGTCGCCATCGCCCGCTCCGGCCGGGCGGACGTGCTGCTCATGGACGTGCGGATGCCGAAGGTCGACGGGATCGAGGCGACCGAGCGGATCGTGTCCGAACTCGACTCGCCGCCGAAGATCCTGGTGGTCACCACCTTCGACAACGACGACTACGTGTGGCAGGCGCTGCGCGCCGGCGCCGACGGGTTCCTGCTCAAGCGCACCCGCCTGGAGGACCTGCTCGCCGCGGTGCGCCTGGTGGCCCGCACCGACGCGCTCCTGTTCCCCGAGGCCGTGCGCCGCCTCGCCGCGGCCGCACCGACCCGCAAGCCCCCCAAGGGGATCGCCGATCTCAGCGACCGGGAGAAGGAAGTGCTCACGCTCGCCGCGCGCGGGCTGTCCAACGCCGAGATCGCCGCCGAGCTGTTCCTCGGGCGCGAGACCGTCAAGACCCACCTGAGCAGCGTCTACACCAAACTCGGCGTCCGCGACCGCACCCAGGCCGTCATCGCCGCCTACGAAGGCGGCCTCGTGTAGGTCCGCCCGAGTCTCCTCAAGACAAGTCGACCCCCTTTAACGACCGAGCCCTCTTCCGCCTGGAAGAGCGCTGCCCGGCGCCTCGTGCCGCCCTGTGATCCGTCGAACCCCGGCATCAGTGTTGACAGTCGTGGGTTCGTTCGTGCTATGGTTCATTAGTCAAGTAATGAACCTCTGAACCGAGGAACCGAACCACGAAACCTAAGGAGGCGAGATGTTCGATGACGGCACGCCGATCTACCGACAGATCGCCGACCAGATCAAGGCCGAGATCATGAACGGCTCGCTCGAACCGGGAGGCAAGGTCATGTCGACCAATCAGTACGCCGCGTTCTACCAGATCAACCCGGCCACGGCGCAGAAGGCGTTCCGGGAGCTGGTCGACGAAGGCATCCTCTACAAGCAGCGCGGCGTCGGCATGTACGTCGCCGACGACGCCCGCGACAAGCTCGCCGCGGACTTCCGCGAGCGCTTCTTCGAGCGGGTCCTGGCCCCGCTGGTCCGCGAGGCCCGCCAGGCCGGCATCCCCCTGACCGACATCATCGACTACCTCCGTGCACAGGAAGGCGCCCTCAAATGAGCTTCTCCGTCAACCTCCGCGACGTCACCCTCAAGTACGGCAAGGAAGACGCCCTCGCCGACGTGGACCTCACCCTCGAGGCGGGCAAGATCTACGGGCTGCTCGGACGCAACGGCGCCGGCAAGACCAGCCTGCTGAGCCTCATCGCCGCGTTCCGCAAGCCCACCACCGGCCAGATCCTCGTCGGCGGCGAGCCGGTCTGGGAGAACGCCCCGATCGTCTCCCGCGTCGCCCTCATCCGCGAAGGCGGCGACTTCGACGACTCCGACACCGTCAAGGCCACCATCGAGACCGGGCACGTCCGCCTGGGCTTCGACGCCGACTACGCCTACAAGCTCGCCGACAAGTTCGAGCTGCCGCTCACCAAGCGGGTCCGCGAGCTCTCCCGCGGCAAGCGCTCGGTCCTGGCCGCCGTCACCGGCCTGGCTGCACGCGCCGAACTGACCATGTTCGACGAGGTCCACCTCGGCATGGACGCCCCCACCCGGGACGCGTTCTACAAGGAGCTGCTCGCCGAGTACATGGACCGCCCGCACACCGTCGTCCTCTCCACCCACCTCATCGACGAGGTCGCCAACTACCTCGAAGAGGTCATCATCGTCGACAGGGGACGCATCCTGCGCCACGAGGAGGTCGAGGCCTTCCAAGGCATGGGCGCCACCCTCACCGGCCCCGCCGAATCGGTCGACGCCGTCGCCTCCGGCCTCGAGGTCCTCGCCGAGCAGCGGCTCGGCGCCACCAAGAGCATCACCGTCGCCGCCGCCCCGGACGCCCCGACCCGCGAGCGCGCCGCCGCCGCAGGCATCGAGATCGGCCCCGTCGGCCTCCAGGACCTCTTCATCCACCTGACCGAACCCGGCAAGAACGGAGCCTGACCATGCCCGCCCTCGCCAGCAGCCAACTGCCCCGGCGCCGCTACTCCCTCGGCCTCGGCCTCAGCTGGGAAGTCCTGCGGTACTTCAAGTACTGGATCATCGCGGTCCTGATCCTCTCGTTCCTCGGGCCGCTCGCGCTCTCGCGCTACACCGACATCGACCTCTCGGCCTGGTTCTACACCGCGAACGTCGCCAAGTGGTTCTCCGCGTTCGTCGGCGGCGGCTTCGTGTACGTGCTCGTGCCCAGCCTGATCGCCGCGGGCGTGACCCGCCGCGAACTCGCCGTCTCCTTGGGGGTCTTCGGGACCGTCTGGTCCGCCGGCATCGGCGCCGCCGCCATCGGCGGGCTCCTCACCGAGCGCTTCTACTACGGCGCGATGGGCTGGACCCAGGCGGTCGAACTCAACGAAGCGACCGCTCCGATCGGCACCTGGGGCGAGACCCTCGGCTTCGCGGCGGTCTACCCGCTGCTGTACCTCGCCTACTTCACCGCCGGCACCGTCATCGGCGTCGCCTCCTACCGCTGGGACGGCACCGGCTGGCTGCTGGTCGTCCCGATCCTGCCGGTGCTGTTCAGCCTCGACAACGCCCTGTACAACACCAAGCCCTTCGGTCCGGGCTGGCTGGGCTTCCTCGGCCGGTTCGTCGACGAGGCGGGCCGCGGGCTCGTCCTCGCCGCGATCGTCCTGGTGATCGCCGCGCTCGCGGCGAGCGCCTACCGCATCCTCATCGACATTCCGCTGCGCTCCAAGAAGGCCTGATCATGACCACCGCACTCGCGCGCCGTCGCTACCGCCTCGGCCTCAGCCTCTTCCTCGGGTCCGCCCGCTGGCTCCGCTGGCCGCTGCTGTGCTGGATCGTCCTCACCCCGATCGCCTCGGCGGTCTTCATCGACGCCGTCGACCAGGGGCTGTGGAGGATCGCCGCCAGCGTGTTCCAGTGGTTCGTCGCCGCCACGGCGGGGATCTGGCTCGCCTCGAACCTGCCGACCCTCCTCGCCCGCGGCATCACCCGCCGCGAGATCACCGTCGCCTACCTCCTGTTCGGGCTCCTCGCCTCGATCGCGAGCGTCGCGATCACCATCGGCGGCTTCGCCGCCGAGCACGCCCTGCTCGCCCTGACCAGCGAGCCCCTCGGCACCTGGGGCGAGACCCTCACCATCGGCCTGCGCTACCTGCTGGTCACCCCGGTCTACTTCTTCGCCGGGGCGTTCATCGGCGCCGCGGCCGCGCGCTTCGGCGACAAGGGCTGGTTCACCGTGGCCGTCCTCGTCGGTTCCGGCGCCCTCTACGTGGGCCTGCTCGCCCTGGAGTTCGGCGACCTCGACGGCTCCGGCCGCCTCGCGGCCTTCCTCGCCGGAGGCATCGGCGCCACCGCGGCCCTGTGCGTCGCCACGGCCCTGGCCCTGCGGTCCATCCCCGTCAGAGCGAAGCGGGCATGACATGAACGCCACCCTCGCCGGACGCAGATACCGGCTCGGCATGCGGCTGTCGGCCGAGGTCGCCACCACCTTCGGCCTGTGGTTCCTGATGTCGCTCGCGGCCGTCCACGCCGTCATGATCGGACTGCGGGCGCTCACCCCCTTCGACGGGGACTTCAGCTTCTACCTCTTCCCGGCCCTGCCGCTGATCCTCACCGCCGTGTGCTGGGTCCACCTCCTGCGGGCCTTCCCGGCCGGCATCGCCGGCGGCATGACCCGCAAGGAGCTCCTGACCGCCTTCGCGGTCTTCGGCGCGCTCGTCACCGCCGGAGGGTTCGCCCTGTCGCAACTGATCGTGCTCCTCCAGGACCTCCTCGTCCCCGGCGACCTCGGCGACGTGGACGCCTACGGCCTCGCCCCCATCGAGTCCCTGACCCGCTCGGCGGTCTTCGTCGCCGCCGGCCTCGCCGCCGGAGCGCTCATGTCCCGCTTCGGCGCGCAGCGACTCGGCGGCGCCCTGGCCGGCGTCGTCGTCGCCGTCCTCCTGTTGCGCCAGATCCCGCTCGAACTGGCGAAGGCCGGATACGCCGGCGAGCGCACGATCGTCTTCCTGGAGTACCCCTCCAACCCCGACCTGCTCGCCCCGCTCGACGCGATCCTCGCCCTCCTGCTCGCACTCGTCGCCTGGGCCGCCCTCGCACGGGCGCCCATGCCGCACAAGAAGGGATGAGCCATGGGCCTCATCGGCGCGCAAGTCCCCTTCCCGGTGCTGGTGCTCGCCGCCTGCATCGCGGCCGGCGTCGTCGCCGGGCTCCTGCTCACCACCGGCCCCGTCGCCCCGCCCGGCCCGCGCGAGCGCCCCGGGCGGGCCGCGGGGGCACCGGCCCGCACCACACCCCCCGCCGACCCCTCACGCCCTACGCCCGGCGAGTGCGACACTGGAGAACGGCCAGTACACGCTTCGGAAGGTCAGCACATTGTCGATCCAGCCCATCCGCATCTTCGGCGACCCGGTCCTGCGCACGGCCGCCGAGGAAGTCGACACCTTTGACAAGGAACTGCGGGGCCTCGTGAAGGACCTGCTCGACACCATGCGCGACGAAGGCGGCGCCGGGCTCGCCGCACCCCAGCTGGGCATCGGCAAACGGGTCTTCTCCTTCGACGTCGACGACGTCATCGGCCACATCGTCAACCCCGTCCTCGAATTCCCCGACGAGGAGGAGCAGGACGGCCCCGAAGGGTGCCTCTCCCTCCCCGGGCTCTACTTCGACACCATCCGCCGCCAGAACGTCGTCGCCAAGGGCTTCAACGAATACGGCGACCCCCTCCAGATCGTCGGCACCGGCCTCATGGCCCGCTGCCTCCAGCACGAGACCGACCACCTCGACGGCATCATCTTCATCGACCGCCTCGACGCGGACCGCCGCAAGGCCGCCTTGACCGAGATCCAGGCCCAGGACTGGTACAACGAAGACGTCAAGGTCAAAGTCACCCCCCACGACGCCAAGGGTGTGTTCTTCAAACGATGAGGATCGTCTTCGCCGGGACCCCGGAGGTCGCACTGCCGACCCTCGAGGCCCTCCACGGCTCCGACCACGAGGTCGTCGCCGTCCTGACCCGACCCGACGCCCGCACCGGCCGCGGCCGCAAGGTCTCCCGCTCACCCGTCGCCGCCTGGGCCGACGAGCACGGCGTCGAAGCGCTCACCCCCGCCAGACCGCGCGAACCGGCCTTCCTCGAACGCCTCCGCGAACTCGACGCCGACCTCGTCCCCGTCGTCGCCTACGGCGCGCTCGTCCCGCCCGCCGCCCTCGCCGTCCCCCGCCTCGGCTGGATCAACCTGCACTTCTCCCTCCTGCCCGCCTGGCGCGGCGCCGCCCCCGTCCAGCACGCCGTGCTCGCCGGCGACGCCATGACCGGCGCCTGCGTCTTCCAACTCGAAGCCGGACTCGACACCGGCCCCGTCTACGGCCGCCTCACCGAGCCCATCGCCCCCACCGACACCTCGGGCGACCTCCTCGGCCGCCTCGCGGTCGCCGGAGCCCGACTCACCGTCGACGTCGTGAGCGCCCTCGAAGCCGGCGCGCTCGTGCCCGAACCGCAGCCCGAGGACGGCGTCACCTACGCCCCCAAGATCACCGTCGAGGACGCCCGCGTCCGCTGGGACCACCCCGCCTTCGCCGTCGACCGACGCGTCCGCGCCGTCACCCCCGCCCCCGGCGCCTGGACCGAATTCGAAGGCAGGCGCCTGCGCCTGGGCCCGGTCGCGATCGACCCCGAAGGCCCGAGCCTCGCCCCCGGCGAGGTCGCCCTCGCCAAGCGCGCCGTCCACGTCGGCACCGCCACCGAACCCGTCCGACTCGACCGGGTCCAACCCGCCGGGAAGCAACCCATGGACGCCGCCGCCTGGGGCCGCGGCCTCCAAACCGAGAGCCCGGTGTTCACATGAGCGACCGACGCAAGCGCGCCCGCCGCGAAGAGGCCAACGACCGCCCGAACGTCAACCCGCGCCGCGTCGCCTTCGACGCGATCCGCGCCGTCACCGCCGACAACGCCTACGCCAACCTCGTCCTGCCCCGGATGCTCGCCGAGACCGACAACACCGGACGCGACGCCGGCCTCGCCACCGAACTCACCTACGGCACCCTCCGCAGCCTCGGCACCCTCGAAGCGATCCTCGCCGCCGCCTCCGGACGCGACGTCCGCGCCCTCCAGCAGGACCTCGTCGACGCCCTCTGCCTCGGCGCCTACCAACTGCTCTACATGCGCATCCCCGCGCACGCGGCCGTCGCCACCACCGTCAGCCTCGTCAAGGCCGCCGTCTCACCGCGCGTCTCCGGACTCGCCAACGCCGTCCTGCGCAAAGTCGCCGCCAAAGACCTCGACGAGTGGGCCGAGGAACTCGCCACCGGCGACCGCCTCGCCGACCTCTCCCTGCGCCACGCCCATCCGAAATGGATCACCGCCGAAATCGAGGCCGTCCTCGGCCCCGACGAACTCCCCGCCGCGCTCGCCGCCGACAACGTCGCGCCCCCGGTCCACCTGTGCGCCAAGCCCGGCCGCATCACCAAAGGCGACCTCTCCCGCGAATCGCGCGGCGGCGTCCACGGGCAGTGGTCGCCCTACGCGGTCTACCTCCCCGGCGGCGACCCCGGCCGCCTCAAAGCCGTCGCCACCGGCCTCGCCCACGTCCAGGACGAAGGCAGCCAGCTCGTCGCCCTCGCCCTCGCCGAGGCCCCGCTCGAAGGCCCCGACCGCGCCTGGATCGACCTGTGCGCCGGACCCGGCGGCAAGACCGGCCTCCTCGGCGCCCTCGCCGCCCAGCGGGAAGCAGCCCTCGACGCCGTCGAGATCCAGCCGCACCGCGCCGAACTGGTCGCCAAGGCCGCCCGAGGACTGCCCGTCACCGTCCACACCGGCGACGGCCGCACCTTCGGCGAACCCGGCGCCTTCGACCGCGTCCTGGTCGACGCCCCCTGCTCCGGGCTCGGCGCGCTGCGCCGCCGCCCCGAGGCGCGCTGGCGCAAGCAGCGCTCCGACATCGACGACCTCGCGGTGCTCCAGCGCGAACTGCTCGCCGCGGGCCTGCGCCTGGCCCGCCCCGGCGGCATCGTCGCGTACGTGACGTGCTCGCCGGTCATCGCCGAGACCGAAGAGGTCGTCGCCGCGGTCCTCAAGGCCGGGGGAGCGGAGCCGGTCCGCTCCGAATGGCTCGCCTCCCGCGTGCCCGACTCCGCGCGCGGCGAAGCCTCGCAACTGTGGCCCCACCGCCACGGCACCGACGCGATGTTCCTGGCACTACTGCGCAAAACCGGGTAAACAGGCGCACAACGGTCGATAGGGCCTCGTCGGGAATATCCGGCGGGGCCTTGCCCCTTGCCAGATTGGTAGCGCTACCATACATTGACAAAGGTAAATGTTCTCCGGGTTTCCGGCATGAAAAGACCCCAAGGAGCACCGACATGCAACGACGACAACGACTCGCGGCCATCGTCGCGGGCGCGGCGACAGCGGCGGCCACCGCGCTGGGCGCGGCATTCCTGCTGAGCCCCAACGCGGGCGCGCAGGACGCAGAGGCAGCACAGGCGCAGGCACTGTGGACGAACCCGGACACGCAGGCGGCCCGCTGGGTCTCCCTGAACTCCGGCGACTCCCGCGCGAGCCTGATCAACGACCGCATCGCGCAGACCCCGGCGGGCAACTGGTTCACCCAGCACAACCCCGCCACGATCCAGAGCCAGGTCGCGGAGGTGGTCGCGGGCGCGGCCGCCGACGGCGCGGCGCCGGTCATGGTCGTCTACAACATCCCCAACCGCGACTGCGGCGGCCACTCCGGCGGCGGCGCCCCCGACCACCAGTCCTACCGCCAGTGGGTGGACGCGTTCGCGTCCGGCCTCTCGGGCCCGGCGTACCTCGTGCTGGAGCCGGACACGCTCCCGCACAACTGCTCCAACGACGCCGAGCGCCAGGAGATCAACCAGTCCCTGACCTACGCGATCCAGGCGTTCAAGGCCGCCTCGCCGCAGGCCCACGTCTACATCGACATCGGCCACTCGGACTGGCTCGCGCCCTCCGTCGCGGCCCAGCGCCTCCAGGACGCCGGCGTCCAGTACGCCGACGGCTTCGCGCTCAACACCTCGAACTACCGCACCAGCGAGGAGTCCGCCGGCTACGCCCAGGAGATCCAGAACATCATCGGATCCGACAAGGGCGCGGTCATCGACACCAGCCGCAACGGCAACGGCCCCTTGGGAGCCGAGTGGTGCGACCCGGCCGGTCGCGCGATCGGCGCCTTCCCGACCACCTCGACCGGCGTCGCGGGCGTCGACGCCTTCCTGTGGGTCAAGCTCCCCGGTGAGGCCGACGGCTGCGCCGGCAGCGCCGGGCAGTTCGTCGCCGACATCGCCTACGAGCTCGCCAACAACGCCGGTTCCGACTGGCCCGGCGACGTCGACCCGACCGACGGCCCCACCGAGGAGCCCACGGACGAGCCGACCGACGAGCCCACCGACGACCCGACCGACGAGCCGACGGACGACCCCACCACCGGTGGACCGGCCGAAGGGGACTGCACCGCCCGCATCCAGGTCGTCAGCGACTGGGGCACCGGCTGGCAGGGCAACGTCTTCATCACCACCGAGCAGGCCGTCAACGGCTGGACCCTCTCGTGGACCTGGCCCGGCTCGCAGTCGATCGAGAGCAGCTGGAACGTCCAGCTCTCCTCGAGCGGCTCGACCGTGACCGCCTCCGACGTCGGCTGGAACGGCACCATCGCCGCCGGCCAGACCCAGGAGGTGTTCGGGTTCGTGGCCTCCGGCCCCGCGGCCGACCTCGAATTCGCGTGCTGACGGGTCGAAACTCGACCTGAGTCTCACAAGCGTTGAGACGTCCGGCCTGCGTCGCGGTTTCGCGACCTACACTGTCCGTGTGGCACAGTTCCAAGCGGCGCAGGCCGACACCGTCATCGCCCCGAGTCTGCTGGCGGCCGACTTCGCCCGCCTCGCCGAGGCGGCCGACGCCGTCGAGGGGGCCGTCGACTGGCTCCACGTCGACGTCATGGACAACCACTTCGTTCCGAACCTGACGCTCGGACCCCCGGTCGTCAAGGCGCTCAAGGCCGCCACTGACATCCCGCTCGACTGCCACCTCATGATCGAGGACCCCGACCGGTGGGCCGTGGGCTACGCCGAACTCGGCGCCTACAACGTCACCTTCCACGCCGAGGCCGCCGCCGACCCCGTCACGCTCGCCAAGCGGTTGCGCGCGGCCGGCTCCAAGGCCGGGCTCGCCATCGACCGCGACACCGCCGTCGAGGACTACCTCGACCTCCTCCCCGAGTTCGACACCCTCCTGATCATGACGATCAAGGCGGGCTTCGGCGGCCAGTCGTTCCTGCCCGAACTCCTCGACAAGGTCCGCACCGCCCGATCCCACGCCCGCAGCGGCCATTTGGAGCTGCGCATCGAAGTCGACGGCGGCATCGCCGAGGACACCATCGCCGCCGCGGCCGAGGCGGGGGCCGACGCGTTCGTCGCCGGCACCGCGGTCTACGGCGCGGCCGACCCCGCCGATGCGGCACGGCGCCTTCGCGCCCGCGCCGACGCGGCGCGATCATCCGGATGAGCCGGCCATGCCAGCCACCCCTGATCTGGTCCTCATCGCCGACGCCGATCCCGAGATCGCCGAATTCCTCGCCGCACGCCTGAGAGCCGACGGCTTCGACACCGCGCTCGCCCGCGACGGCTACCAGGCCCTCGCCGGGATCGCCCTGCGCCGCCCCGGCATCGTCCTGCTCGAAGCCGACCTGCCGTTCATCGACGGCCTCGCCCTCACCCGGCAGCTGCGCGCCGACCCGGCCACCGCGAGCCTGCCGATCATCCTGCTGTGCGCGCAGGCCTCCTCGGCCGACAAGATCGCCGGCCTCAAGGCCGGGGCCGACGACTACATCGCCAAGCCCTTCGACCCCGCCGAGGTCTCCGCCCGCATCGGCTCGGCGATCCGCCGCCACCGCGAGATCCGCGAGTCCTCCCCGCTCACCGGGATGCCCGGCAACGACCGCATCCTGCGCGAACTCCAGGCCTGGATCAAACGCGGCGACCCGTTCGCCCTGTGCTACATCGACATCGACCACTTCAAGGCCGTCAACGACGTGTACGGCTTCGTGCGCGGCGACGAGTTCATCAAGGGCCTAGCCGAGTGCGTCTACGCCGCCGCCGGCGACGCCGGGGCCGCCCCGGTCTTCCTCGGCCACGTCGGCGGCGACGACTTCACGATCCTGTGCGCCCCCGAGCACGCCGAGGCCGTCACCGGCTTCCTCAACGAGCACTTCGCCCGCCGCGTCAAGCAGCTGTGCGACCCCCGCGACGTCGAGCGCGGCTACATCGAGCACGCCGACCGCAGCCGCCGCATGACCCGCTCGCGCCTGCCCACCCTCTCCACCGGCGTCGCCCTCTCCACCGTCCGCCGCTTCGCCGACGCCTACGAGGCGGTCGCCGAGGCCACCACCCTCAAGAGCGTCGCGAAGTCCCACACCGGGAACTTCGTGGCCTTCCCCGAGGGCCGTTCCCCGGGCAAAACGGGCAGAAGGCCCGTATTCTGGACGAACGACGGGTGACAGTGAGACGACACTCACGGAATAGGGACACCTCGATCCGACCGTGGCACAATTCCTAGTAGCAAACGCGCGTCAGCGGGGTCGGTGAAACTCCGAGCCGGCGGTGAGCGGCGACAAGCCGCGAGTCCGCGACCCGTCCGCAACCAGCGGACGGTTGACCTGGTGAGATTCCAGGACCGACGGTCAAAGTCCGGATGGGAGCAGACGCAGCGCAGGAGTCCACCCGTGGGCGCTCTGCGCGGAATCCTCTTGCCCCCGCCTGCGTGCGCACCGCCTCGCAAGGTAGGGAGTTCCATCCGTGTTCACCGGAATCGTCGAAGAACTCGGCGAAGTCGTCAAGGCCAGTGAAGCGTTCCTGGCCGTCCGCGGGCCGCTCGTCACCTCGGACGCCGCCCTCGGGGACTCCATCAGCGTCAACGGCGTCTGTCTCACCGTCGTGGCCGTCGAAGACGAGGTCTTCACCGCCGACGTCATGGAGGAGACCTACCGCCGCACCGCGATCGGCAAACTCCGCGAAGGCGACCGGGTCAACCTCGAGCGCGCCGCCACCCCCACCACCCGCCTCGGCGGGCACCTCGTGCAGGGCCACGTCGACGGCGTCGCCGAGATCGTCAAGCGCACCCCGGCCGCCGAGTGGGAGGAAGTCTCCTTCCGCCTCCCCGCCGGCCTGGCGAAGTACGTGGTCGAGAAGGGGTCGATCACCGTCGACGGCACCTCCCTCACCGTGGCCGCGATCGAAGGCGACGAGTTCACCGTCGGCCTGATCCCCACCACCCTGGAAGCGACCACCTTGGGCCGCAAGCAGGTCGGCGACCAGGTCCACATCGAGACAGACGTCGTCGCCAAGCACGTCGAGAAACTCCTTCAAGGCTCAACCGCATTCGCGCCCGCGCAGGCGTCCGACGAGAGAGGCCCCCGATGAACGACATCCATTTGGACGCCGTGGAGGACGCCATCGCGGCGATCGCCGCGGGCAGGCCCGTCATCGTCGCCGACGACGCCGACCGCGAGAACGAGGGCGACCTCGTCTTCGCCGCCGAGGACGCCACCACCGAGCTGGTCGCGCTGACCATCCGCCACACCGGCGGCTACATCTGCGTCGCCATGCCCTCGGCGACCGCCGACCGGCTCGACCTGCCCCCGGCCCACCACACGAACCAGGACAACAAGGGCACCGCCTTCGCCGTCTCGGTCGACGCCCGCAAGAACGTCACCACCGGCATCTCGGCCGCCGACCGCGCCCAGACCATCCGGGTCCTCGCCGACCCGGACACGCTCGCGACCGACCTCAACCGGCCCGGCCACGTCGTCCCGCTGCGCGCCAAGGACGGCGGGGTGCTCGTGCGCCGCGGCCACACCGAGGCGGCCGTGGACCTCACCCGCCTCGCCGGGAAGGCCCCGATCGGGGCCATCTCGGAGATGATGAACGACGACGGCTCGATGATGCGCCTGCCCGAGCTGCGCGCCTTCGCCGACGAGCACGGCCTGGCGCTCATCACCGTCGCCGACCTCGCCGCCTGGCGCCAGCGCAACGAGGTGCACGTCAAGCGCCTCGCCGAGGCCCGCCTGCCTCTGGAGGCCGGGCAGTTCACGGCCGTGGGCTACCGCGCGGTGTACGACGGCAACGAGCACGTCGCCCTCGTCAAGGGCGACATCGGCGACGGCCGGGACGTGCTCGTGCGGGTCCACTCCGAGTGCCTCACCGGCGACGCGTTCGGCTCGCTGCGCTGCGACTGCGGCCCGCAGCTCCAGGCCGCGCTGCGCGCGATCGAGGCCGAGGGCCGTGGCGTGGTCCTGTACATGCGGGGCCACGAGGGCCGCGGCATCGGCCTGGTCCACAAGCTCCAGGCCTACCAGCTCCAGGACCAGGGGCGCGACACGGTGGACGCGAACCTCGAACTGGGCCTGCCCGCCGACGCCCGCGACTGGGCCATCGGCGCGCAGATCCTCGAGGACCTCGGCATCAAGTCGATGCGGCTGCTGACGAACAACCCGGAGAAGCGCGCCGGGATCGAGGGCCACGGCCTCGAAGTGCTCGACCGGGTCGCCCTGCCGACCTACGCCACGCCCGACAACCTCGCGTACCTGACGACCAAGCGCGACCGCATGGGGCACCTCCTCGCGGACCTGCCCCTGGCCGAGCCGGTCGTCACCGCGCCGGTCACGGCCGCGCCGGTCCCGATCGAGCCCGCCGCGAAAGCGCCCGTCTCCTCCTGCAAGGCGGCCTGACATGGCCGGACACGGGGCACCCGAGGTCCACGCGCCCGACGCGTCCGGGCTCACCCTCGGCATCGTCGCCACGGACTGGAACGAGTCGGTGGTGGGCCAGCTGCTCAAGCGGGCCCTCGAAGCCGCGGCCGACGCCGGAGTCGCCGAGGTGAAGGTCCTGCATGTGGCCGGCGCGGTCGAACTGCCGGTCGCCGCTCAGGCGCTGGCCCGCAGGTACGACGCCGTGGCCGCGCTCGGCACCGTCATCCGCGGCGGCACCGCCCACTTCGACTACGTGTGCAAGTCCGTCACCGAAGGGCTCACGCGCGTCGCGCTCGACGAGTCGACGCCGGTGGCCCACGGCGTGCTCACCGTGGACGACCAGGAGCAGGCGCTCGCCCGCGCCGGCTTCCCCGACTCCACCGAGGACAAGGGCTACGAGGCGGTCGTGGCCGCGCTCGGCGCGGCCCTGGCGATCCGCTCGCTCGACGCTCGCGAGTAGGCCGACTCCGCACTCCTGCCGCACCCGTTGCCCCGCAACGGGTGCGGCTGCTCATTCCCCGGTCCGCAGTCCGTCCAGCAGCCGGTCCAGCGCCCGTTCGGTGTCCTCGCGCGCCCGCTCGCGGTCGGTGCGCGCCAGCCACAGCGCCGCCTCGTTCATCGCCCCCGACAGCAGCCGCGCGAGCGGCTCGACCGGCTCGTCCGCGATGACGCCGGCCTCGACGAGCGAGGCGAGGGCCTCGGCCAGGTGCCGCGCCGAGGACTCCTCGTCCATGGCCCGCCACTCGTCCCAGCCGAGCACGGTCGGCGCGTCCACCAGGAGGATGCGCCGCACGTCCGGGTCCGACCCGGCCGCGAGGAAGGCCCGGCACCCCGCCCGCAGCCGCTCCCACGGGTCCTCGTGCCGGTCGGCCTCGGCGGCCACGCGCTCGCCCAGCTCCTCCTGCGCCTCGGCGGCCACGGCCCTGAACAGCCCGAGCTTGCTCCCGAAGTGGTGGTAGGCCGCGCCCTTGGTGACCCCGGCGGCCTGCGCGACCTCGGCGAGCACCACCTCGTGGTACCCCTCGGCGCCGAACCTGCGGCGCCCCTCCGCCAGCAATGCCCGCCGCGTCGCGGCCCGCTGCTCGGTCCTCGTGACTGCCACGCCTCGCCCTCCTTTTTCACATACCCGGAGTATGTTAACATCGAGACTCACATACCGAAGGTATGTGAAACCGACCCACTCAGCAGGAGATCCGCCATGGGCACCAGCCTCAGCAGTTTCTATCCGGTGATCGCCACCGGCGACGTCGCCGCCGCGCACGAGTTCTACGTCCGCCACTTCGGCTTCGCGGCCACGTTCACCGCCGACTGGTACGTGAGCCTGCACCGGCCCGACGCGCCGCACTACGAGCTCGCGCTCCTCGACGCCGCGCACCCGACCGTGCCCGAAGGCCATCGCACCGCCCTCAGCGGCGGTCTGATCCTCAACTTCGAGGTGGACGACGTGGACGCCGAGCACCGCCGCCTCGTCGGCGAGGCGGGCCTGCGCGAGCTCCTGCCGCTGCGCACCGAGGAGTTCGGTCAGCGCCACTTCATCGTCGAGGCCCCCGACGGCGTCATGATCGACGTCATCACGGTCGTCCCGGCGACCGGGGACTACGCCGAGCAGTACGCCCCGGGGCATGCCCCGGACGCGTAGCCGCGCTCAGCTGTAGTGCTGGAACGCCGGCCACAGCTCCTCCCAGGTCCCGTTCGGCCCCTGGCAGACACCGACGGTCCGGCCCTGCTCCTCGTTCTCGACGCCGATCCCGTTGTCCAGCACCGCGACCGCTTCGCAGGAATCGAAGTATCGGCTCACCCGCGCCAGCGGCAGCCCGACCGTGATCACCGTGTCCGCCGCCTCGGTCGGCGGCCCGTACTCGTGCAACTGGTTGTGCCCGCTGTAGACCGGCGGCAGATCCTCGCCGAAGCGGTCCAGGGCCCCGGCCTCGCCGTAGTTCGCGGTGATGACGATCGCCTCCGTCCCGGCCGGGAGACCGTCGTACACCGCCTGCACCTGGTCGGTGTACGCCTGCCAGCCGATCTGGTCGGGCACCGAGGAGTTCATCGCCGGGACCGGCGTCTCGCCCACCGACTCGGCGGGGATCAGCGGCAGCGCGACCACCGCGGAGACGGCGGTGTTCAGGCCGACCGCGGCCACCAGGAGGACCCGGCGCCCCCTGGAGGCCGCCCAGGCGGCCACCGGCACGCACCCGGCCGCGTACAGGGCGATGAGCAGGCCCATCGGGTAGTAGAACTGCCCGCCGGTCGCCAACGTGACCACCAGCAGGATCGGATAGGCCACGGCGAGAGCGCGGACCGGGCGCCACTGGGGCCTGCGCAGCAGCGCGACGATCCCGGCGATCCAGACCGGCACGAGGAAGGTCCCCAGCAGCACGAACTGGAACGGCAGCAGCAGGATCCGGTTCTCGGCGCCGTCGGTCTCGTTGATCGCCGAGGCCATCTCCAGTTGCGGCCAGCCGTTGACCGCCTGGTAAATCAGGTTCGGCGAGCCGACGACCAGCGCCAGGGCGACCCCGGCCCACAGCCACTTCGAGGCCAGCGCCCGGCGCGGGCCCACCGCGAGGAGCGCGACCGCGACGCTGAGCAGCAGCAGGACCACCAGGTGCTTGTTGTAGAGGCCGACCCCGGTGACCGCGCCGACGGCGAGCCACCAGCGCGCATCGCGCGTGAGGGCCCGGATCGCGAAGAGCAGCACGGCCGCCCACACCACGAGGTCCACGGTGGCCGTCGAGAGCAGGTGCCCGAAGGCGAGGGCCACGCCCGCGAACGCCAGGCCCCACGCGCAGAGCGCCTGCGCGGCCTTGCCGCCGCCGAGTTCGCGGACGGTGAGCACCGCCAGCCACAGGACCGCGACCATGCACAGGACGGCCGGGACGCGCATGGCCCACACGGTGTCGCCGAAGAGCGCGATCGCCGCCTTCCCGATCAGCGGGGTGAGCGGCGGCTGGTCGACGTGTCCCCAGGCCGGTTCGAGCATCCGGAAGTACAGCTCGTCGCGGTGGTAGTCGTATCCGGCGTTCGTCGCGGCGAGGACCGCGGTGAGGACCAGGCTCGCGAGCGCCGGGTGGAGGCGGAAGAGGGGTCGCATGCGGGGCCTTTCGGGATCGAGGGGCACGGGAGTCCCCGGTGTCCTCAGAGCATCCCGCAGGGTGCGGTGCCGCGCAAGCTCATCGGGCGTCCCGGATCGTCTCGATCGCCTCGTGGAAGGCGGGCGCGGCCCGCTCGAAGTGGTCGGTGAGGAAGGCGATCTCGTCGGGGGAGCAGGAGGCGAAGACTTCGGCGAGGCGTTCGCGGGCGGGGGCCAGAACGGTGTCGAGTTCGATCGCCTCGGCCTCGACCGCTTCGACGAGGACCCGCCTGCGGTCGGTCGGGTCGGGGACGCGGCGCACCAGGCCGCGCTCCTCCAGGCGGTCGATGAGGCGGGTGGTGGCGCCGGTGGTGAGGCCGGTCTTGGCGGCGAGTTCGCCGGAGGTCATGCGCCCGTAGAAGGAGAGCGTGCCGACGGCGTAGAGGTCGGTCGGGCCCATGCCGACGGCCTGCGCGGTGGCGAGGCCGTGGAGGACGATCGCGTTGAGGTAGCGCGGGTAGACGGCGCCGAGCTTCGCGAAGTCGGGACTTGACACGACTGATTCCCTTCCTTAAGCTAATATCTGCATCAATGCAGAGAATGAACTGATGCAACCATTGCTCAAGCTACCAGAAAGGGAGCCGATGGACACCGAAGCCGTCACCGCGCTCATCGACCGCACGGTCGCCGCCTGGGGCCAGGGGGACGCCGAGGCCTACGGCGCGAGCTTCACCGCCGACGCCACCTACGTCACCTTCGTCGGCACCCTCTACCGCGGCCGCGAGGAGATCGTCCGCGCCCACCGGGCCCTGTTCGAGAAGTTCCTCCTGGGCACCGAACTCGCCGACCGGATCGTCGACATCCGCCCCGCCGGACCCGGCGCCGCGGTCGTCACCAGCCGCGGCGACGTCTACAAGCACGGCAGGCGGCCCGAGGACGCCAAGCTCACGAAGGTCCAGACCTACACCGTCGTGCGCGAGGACGACGGCGAATGGCGGATCGCCGCGTTCCACAACACGAAACGCAGGACGATCATGGAGCGGATCCAGTTCGCGTTCGCGCGCGAGACCGCCCCGGTGTGAGCCGCGATGATTTCGCGGGCCCCGGCTCGTCTGCACCGGGGAGACCGACAGAGGAGACGACATGAGCGACCCGAAGCCGCAGGCCATCGACTACACCTTCACCGCGCGGATCGAGAAGGACGGCTCCTTCCCGACCTACCTGACCGTGCCCGGCTCGGCCGAGCTGCTCGGCACCCGCAAAGCGGTGAAGGTGACCGGGACGCTGGACGGCCACGAGTTCGCCGCGACCCTCATGCCCTCAGGGCAGGGCCCGCACTGGCTGCCGGTGCGCGCGGCCCTGTGCAAGGCCATCGGCAAGGGCGAGGCCGGCGCCGAGGTGACCGTCCACCTGTCCCAGCGCCTCACCTAGGGCGTCGTGCGGCCCATCTGCGCTCGCTTTGCTGCCGGGCTTTCGAAAGAACCCCAGTACTCGAAGGCCCCGCCGCGGCTTCGGCGACGCTTGCAAGCCGTGCGATGCGCACGGTGAGCGAACGAATGGACTCGGACACCGACTCGCCGGGGTTCGTCATCACCCCCTGGCGTCGACGCGCGCGAAGTACGCGTCCACCAGCGGCTTCCCGACCCCGGTCATCCACTGCTCGAACGTGAGCAGGCCCGGGTGGATCCGCCGCAGCGCCGCGATGTCGACCGCGAACCGGGTCTCGTTGATCGCCGTGAGCATCTTCGCCGTCGACGGGCTCGACTCGCGGACCACCTCGATCGGGACGGCGGTGTACGGCACCTCGCGCCCGACGACGCGGCCGATCAAGGCGGCCTTCTCGACCTGCGTCAGGTCGTCCCCGGCCAGCTCGTAGGCCTTCCCGGCGTGCGCGACGGGATCGGCGAGCGCGATCGCGGCGAACGCCGCGATGTCGTCGGCGGCGATGAGCGGCTCGTACGTGTCGGCCCACAGGGTGGAGACGAGCGCGCCGTTCTGGAGTTCGCGCGGCGAGTCGAAGGTGTTCTCCATGAAAGCGGTGGGCCGCAGGACCGTCAGCGCCAGCCCCGTCTCCCGCAGCGCCGCCTCGGCGGCGGCCTTGCGTCCCAGCATGTCCATCTCGCCCTCGAGCGGCATCCCGACCCCGATCGCCGAGGAGTGCACGACGTGGCGCACCCCGGCGTCCTTCGCCGCCGCGCCGAGCTTCGCGGCCGCGCGCGCCTCGTGCTCCAGGTCGTCGCCGTACGGCCCGCCCTCGTACGAGCCGGCGTGGACGCTGAAGACGCCCCAGGCGCCCTCGGCGGCCCGGTCCAGCGAGGCCCGGTCGTCCAGGTCGCCGGTCACGACCTCGGCGCCCGCCTCGGCGAGCGCCCGCGCCTTCGCTGCGGAGGCGTCCCGGGTGAGGGCCCTGACCTTCCAGCCGTCGGCGAGCAGGCGAGCGGCGACGGCCCCGCCCTGGCGTCCGGTCGCGCCGGTGACGAGGACGGTCTTCGCGGTGGATTCGGTGCTGCCGGCTGCCATGCGCGGCTCCTTTCCGTTCCTGGGGCCGCCGACTAGTATCGGAGTCGACGACCCGGTTCCTGAAACGGAACAGTACACCCGTTTATTTTCGATCGCGAGAGGGGCACCCGTTGCACACCGCGGCCAAACGCGCCGAACGCGTCGACGCCCAGCGCAACCGCCAGAAGGTCCTGGAGACGGCCGACCGCCTGTTCGGCGAGCGCGGCACCGCGGTCTCCCTGGGGGAGATCGCCGCCGCCGCCGGCGTCGGCGCGGGCACCGTCTACCGGCACTTCCCGACCAAGGACGCGCTCATGGCCACCGTCCTCGACCTGCGCACCGAGCAGCTCACCGCCCGCGGCCGGGCCCTGCGCGAGGAGTGCGCGCCCGGCGCGGCATTCTTCGCGTTCCTGCGGCACGTCTCCGACCAGGCGCTGGCGAACCGCGCGATCTGCGAGGCCCTGGCCTCGCGGGGGGAGTGGCGCCGGCCGCTGCCGACCGAGGGCCGCTGCGTCATCGACTCGCCCCTGGCCTCGCTGCTCGCGAGCGCCCAGGAGGCCGGCGAGGTGCGCGACGACCTGGACGTGGAGGACGCGCGGGCCCTGATGCTCGGCTTCGTGGCCATGGCCCAGACCCTCGAGTCGCCCGAGCGGGCCTGGGTGCTCACCGAGATCCTGTTCGACGGCCTCCGTCCCGGTCCGAAACGAAACCCCGGGATGCATAACGAAACCGCGACCGCACTCGGCTCCCGTAACGAAACGGAACGGAACTGCCCGGTGTGCGGCGGCGCCCTGTCGCTCTCGCCGACCGGCCGCCCCGCCACGTACTGCTCGTCGGCGTGCCGCCAGAAGGCGTTCCGCGACAAGCGGAGAACCGCGGGGCCCTCCGCCCGTGAGGCCCGCGAACCCCGACCCGGCAAAGCCGGCGCCCGCGAACCCTAGAGCGGAGGGCCCTGCGGCCCCCGCCTTTCTCCTAGGTCGACAGCGAGTAGCTGTTCACCCGGAAGTCGTAGCCGCCCGCGGCCGAGGTGATCTCCCAGCCGAACTGGATCTGGTCGATCCGCACGTTCGGCATCCGGCCCTGGTTCACCAGCCACTGGCAGATCGCGGTGATGTCCACCGACCCGCTCGTCGACTGCGAGGTCGCCAGGAAGCTGTAGACCGGGTTGGCGCCGTTGCTGCCCTGGAAGTAGTCCCAGTTGCGCCCGCCGAGGTTGAACTGGCCCTCGTGGGACCCGAGCGGGCCGACCGGCCCGTGCCACTGGGTCCAGATCATGATCTCGTGGTCGTGGCCGTTGCCCCACACGTCGTAGGCGCTGTTGTAGGCCAGCCCCGAGCCGCTGGTGGGCACGGTGATGCTGTGGGAGCTGGAGACGCTCCCCATGTTGGAGACGTTGCGCCCGAGCGTGTACGAGACGTTCGGGTAGGACTTGATGCCGCCGGTGTTCGGGTGGTCGGCCCATACGCCCCAGTCGGACTGCGAGTTCGCCCAGATGGACTGGTAGCCCGCGCCCGAGCCCCAGATGTTGTTGTAGAGCGTGTAGGGCCCGGTCGTCCAGTTGCCCCACTGGTCGTCCGAGGACCAGGTCTGGGCCTGCGCGGGGGACTGGAGTGCGCCGACGGCGCCGGCGGTGGCCAAGGGGGCGGCCAGAGCGGCGGTGAGGAGCGATCTGCGTCGCATGACGAGCACGCCTTTCTCTCAGTTGCGGTTTCAGTCACCGGCATTCATGTTGACGAATGTCGATATATTAATTAGACCACACGCCCAAATTAATGTCTAGTCCCGGTTTGCCCCACCTGTACCCCAGCGTGATCCCGGTCTCGGCCGTCCCGCACTGCGGTAGCCGGGCCGCGTCGGCGTCGGCCCGCGCTCCCTCGCGGCGTAGAATTCCCGGTCGTGAAGACCTTCGAGCAGCTCTACGCCGAACTCGCCGAGAAAGCACAGACCCGACCCGAGGGCTCCGGCACCGTCGCCGCCCTCGACGCGGGCGTCCATGCCATCGGCAAGAAGATCGTCGAAGAGGCGGCCGAGGTCTGGATGGCCGCCGAGTACGAGTCGGACGAGGCCGCGGCCGAGGAGATCTCCCAGCTCCTCTACCACCTCCAGGTGATGATGGTCGCCCGCGGCATCAGCATCGACGACGTCTACCGGTACCTCTGATCCCCGAAAGGCCCATCCGCATGCTCCGCATCGCCGTGCCCAACAAGGGCGCGCTCTCCCAGGGCGCCACCGACATGCTCACCGAGGCCGGCTACCGCCAGCGCCGCTCCAGCCGCGACCTCCAGTCCGTCGACGCCGACAACGGCGTCGAGTTCTTCTACCTGCGCCCCGGCGACATCGCCACCTACGTCGCCTCCGGCGACCTCGACCTCGGCATCACCGGCCGCGACCTCGCCGTCAACTCCGGCGCCGAGGTCGAAGAGGTCCTCTCGCTCGGCTTCGGCCGCTCGACCTTCCACTACGCCGCCCGCCCCGGCACCGTCGACTCGGTCGCCGGACTCGACGGCAAGCGCATCGCGACCTCCTACCCCGGCGTGGTCGAGCGCGACCTCGCCGCCCACGGGGTCACCACCGCCATCGTCGAACTCGCCGGCGCGGTCGAGAACGCCATCGCCCTCGGCGTCGCCGACGCCATCGCCGACGTGGTCGAGACCGGCACGACCCTCAAGCAGGCCGGACTCGCCGTCTTCGGCGACCCGATCATGCGCTCCGAGGCCGTCCTGCTCCGCAAGACCGGCAACGGCGCGCCCTCCTCGGTCGACCAGCTCCTGCGCCGCCTGCGCGGCGTGCTCGTCGCCCGCTCCTACGTCATGCTCGCCTACGACGTGCGCGCCGAGATCCTCGAGACCGCGGTCGAACTCACCCCCGGCATCGAATCGCCCACGATCTCCCCGCTGCACCGCGAAGGCTGGGTCGCCGTCCAGTCCATGACCGAGCGCGCCGACCTCCACCGCGTCATGGACGCCCTCTACGAGATCGGCGCCCGCGGCATCCTCGCCTCGAACATCGACGCCTGCCGCCTGTAGCGCTCAGGACAGACGCGGCCGCTCCAGCGCGGCGGCCGCGTCGGCCCGCTCCCGCAGCTCCGCGGCCATCGCGACCGCCTCGCGCACATCGCGATGGGCCGCCACCGCGTCGTGCCACAGGTTCCCGGCCGTCATCGCCCGCACCGTCGCCAGACCCTGCATCCGCTGGACGCGGCCCTGCACCACGTCCACCGCCTGAATCCGCGCGTACGGCACCGCCGTGTACGTGTTGACCAGCAGCCCGCCGCGCACCACGAACGCCCGCTCCTGAAGGGCCGCACCGGTCCGCTTCCACCGCAACGGCATCCGCCACCGCGCCCGCCGCGGCGGACGCGCCACCGCTTCAGGATCGAGCGTCGAGGCCACGTCCAGCTCCGGCACCGCCTCCACCGCGACCCGGGCCACCAGCTCGGCCCCGCCGACCGGCAGCAGCATCGTCGACTCGGACGTGCCCGAGCCGCCCTGCTGCGCCACCGCCGCCGTCCACACCTGCACGCGCCGCCAGCCGCGCGAACGCCACAGCACCGGCTCGTCGAACGAGACCGCGGTGACCCGGTCGACCGGCACCGTCCCGTGGCTCGTGTCCGTCAAGCCCCGCTCGACCAGCAGGTTCCCGCCGTCGCGGCTGAGCCGGAACCGGCAGTTGCGCAGGAACTTGTTCACCGTCGAGATCGTGCTCTGGAGGTACCCCAGCAGCGCGGGCGCGAAGAACCCGACCCACACCGTCGTCACCACGTTGCCGAACCCGAAGATCGCCCCGCTGATCGCGAACGCCGAACCGATCACCGCCAACGCGGTGACCTGCACCGGCAGCGCCTCCAGCAGCGAGGCGAACGCGAGCCGCCGCGCCGTCACCGTCGGCACGACCTCGTCGAGCGCCGCACCCGTCGCCGCCGGCTCCGCTCCTTCCGGCAATGCCTCGTCCGCAGCGGGCGCCTCAGGGGCCACCGGCCTGCCCGCGATCGCCAGCAGCTCCGCGCGCAACGCCAGCGCCCGGTCCACCTTCAGGTAAGCCAGGCGCGCGTCCGTCCCGTCGCCCCCGGCGACCTCGATGTTCAACTGCGCCAACCCGAACAGCCGCGCCCGGATCGGGCGCACCAGGTCCACCGACTGGAGCCGGTCCAGCGGGACCGTCCGGTGGCTGCGGGTGAACACGCCCGCGTAGATGTGCAGCTCCCGGCCCCAGATCACGAAGCCCCGGTACTGGATCGCGATGAGGCTCGCGATCCCGCCCGCGACCGCCGCGAACACCGAGATGTACACCGCGAACAGGAAGTTCCCGGTCGTGAACACGTTGATGCCCGCCGCGGCCGCCGCGGCGATGAAGAACCGGAAGCTCTCCAGCAGCGGCGTGAGCGGGTGCAGGCGCTGGCGGACGGTCCCGGTCGGCGGCGCTTCCTGCTGGAACTGCACGTGATCCGCTGCGGCGGCACCGTTCTCGCCCGGGCCCTCGAAGGCTCCCTCGGCCACTGTGGCCGGTTCCTCCCACTGCGGGGGAGTGGCGTGCGTCCCGTCCTCGGGCGCGGCGTCCTCCGGGCGGTCCCCGCTCACAGGCCCTCCCGGACCTCGGCGGCGCGGACGGCCAGGCGGTCGCGCAGCGCCGCCGCCACGTGCGGGTCGAGCCCGGGCACCTCGACGGTCGATCCGAGCGCCGCGGTGCGGACCTTGACGGTGGTGAGGCCGAACATCCGCTCGATGGGCCCCGCCGAGAGGTCGATGAGCTGGATCCGTCCGTAAGGGACGATGTTGAGCCGCCGCGTCAGCAGCCCGTGGCGCACCAGGAAGTCCTCTTCGCGTTCGGCGTAGCCCCAGGAGGCGACGACGCGGACCACCGTGAACGCCCGCAGCCCCGCGATCACCACGTAGCCGCCGAGGGCCCACAGCGGACCCTCCCAGCCGAGCCAGATCGTCAGCGGCACCGACGCGAGCACCGCGAGTATGAACAGGTTCAGCAGGCTCCGCAGCACCCACACCGTGCGCAGTTGCCGCGACATCGGCTGCCAACGCAGGCCGGCGGGCCACAGGTCCCAGATCGGGGTCGCTCTCGGGCTCATGACTCGATCATTCCACCTTCTCGGTCTCGCAGGGAAACCCGCGCGCGGTCAGGAACCCGCGCAGGGTCTCCAGGTGCTCCTCGCAGGCCGCCCAGCGCTTGACGCGGTCGGCGTCGTGCAGGCGCGGGTTGCGCCACAGCAGCATCCACGCCGCGTCCAGGCGGCAGCCCCTGGCGGAGCAGACGGGGGTATCGGCATCAGCGGTCACAAGTGCGATTGTCGTCCCCGCCGCGCGCCCGCGCCGCCCGCGAGCGCGAAAAGTGGCGCATTCCTTCGCAGGCGCCGTAGAGCGGTCCTCACCCGTGGCGCGGCCACACCGCGGTGTCGATGAACGCCTCGACCACCTCGATCACGTCCGCGAGCGCGTGCGCGGACTCCACCAGCGGCCTGCCGCGGATGAACAGGCCGTGGTCGGCGCCGGGGATCTCGCAGACCTCCCCGGGCAGCTCCTTCGCCAGCGCGTTGTTCCAGGCCGGGTCGGCCGTGCCCCCGATGAGCAGGAACGGCGCGGTCGAGCGGCGCAGGGCCTGCACGATCGGATAGTGCTGGAGGAGCGGGGTGAACCAGATCGCCGGGAGCCCGTGGTGGGCCGCCAGCACGGAGGCGGCGGTCCCGATGGACTTGCCGACCAGCAGCGGCGGGTCGTCGTTGTGGACCCGGTCGAGCACCGCCTCGGTCTGCTCGCACACGCCCTCGATGAGCGTCTGCGCGTCCGCCGCGAGCCGGTCCACGTCGTTCCACACGATCGGATACGTATGGGCGCCACGCGATTGCAACGCCACGTGCGTGTACATCAACAGCGGGCCCTGGACGCTGTAGTTGCGTCCGGGAAGCAGCAGGGCCTGGCGGCGACGGGGCATGAGTGGAATTCTAGTGCCGGCGGGCCGCGATCGCGGGCCTGCCGACTGGAGGTACAGGAGAGCCGCACGACCACGGGGGAAGTCGTGCGGCTTGCAGAAAGCATAGCGCTCCGACATTTCGCAGCAACGGATTGAATCGGCGCGGCGTGCCATCCTTGGGGCGAAAGGCCCTTCCCGAAACCTCGAAACGGCCATGAGGCAGTCTAGACCTGCTGTGCCGCAAGGGGTTCGGCCGCAATTGTCGGGTTCCTGACAAAACCCGGTGCGGGCGCGCCACACCGGTCCCCGCGGGCCCCTGCGAGTGGGGAACGGGCGAATTAGTATCGACAGCACCAGACCGAAGCGCGTGAAGGAGCCCTCATGGCATCACCCGAGGACGACCGTTCGAAGGACCGCCCCGGCGGCGTGCCCACTCCCGCGGAGAACGCCGCCCTGCTGGAGAAGGCGCTCTTCGAGATCAAGAAGGTCATCGTCGGTCAAGACGCCCTGGTGGAGCGCATGTTCGCCGCCCTCCTCGCCCGCGGCCACTGCCTCATCGAAGGCGTCCCCGGCGTCGCCAAGACCCTCGCCGTCGAGACCATGGCCGGCGTCGTCGGCGCCGAGTTCCAGCGCATCCAGTTCACCCCCGACCTCGTGCCCGCCGACATCGTCGGCACCCGCATCTACCGCCAGTCCACCGAGACCTTCGACGTCGAACTCGGCCCCGTCTACACCAACTTCGTCCTCGCCGACGAGATCAACCGCGCCCCCGCGAAGGTCCAGTCCGCCATGCTCGAGGTCATGGCCGAAGGCCGCATCTCCATCGGCGGCCAGACCCACCGCCTCCCCAAGCCCTTCCTCGTCATGGCCACCCAGAACCCCATCGAGCAGGAAGGCGTCTACCCCCTGCCCGAAGCCCAGCGGGACCGCTTCCTGTTCAAGATCAACGTCGGCTACCCCACCGACGCCGAAGAACGCGAGATCGTCTTCCGCATGGGCGTGGACACCCCCGTCCCCGACCGCATCCTCGACACCGACGACCTCCTGCGCCTCCAGCAGGCCGCCGACGGCGTGTTCATCCACAACGCGCTCGTCGACTACGCCGTGCGCATCGTCATGGCCACCCGCAACCCCGCCGCCGCCGGACTCGGCGCCATCAGCCACCACATCCAGTACGGCGCCAGCCCCCGCGCCTCCCTCGGCCTCATCCGCGCCACCCGCGCCATCGCCCTCCTGCGCGGCAGGGACTACGCCCTCCCGCAGGACCTCGACGACATCGCACCCGACGTGCTGCGCCACCGCCTCGTCCTCTCCTACGACGCCATGGCCGACGGCATCGGCGCCGACCGCCTCGTCGCCCAACTCCTCGCGGCCGTCCCCGCCCCCACCGTCACCCCCCGCCAGGACGCCGCGCCCCGCGCCGCCGTCAGCCCGCAGCAGCCGGGCGCCTGGTAACCGCGTGAACCTCGCCGACCTGCGCGCCCTCGACCGCCTGCAACTGCTCGTCACCCGCCGCCTCGACGGGCTCCTCCACGGCGACTACCTCGGCCTGCTGCCCGGACCCGGCTCCGAAGCCGGCGAGGCCCGCGAATACCGCGCCGGCGACGACGTCCGCCGCATGGACTGGCCCGTCACCGCCCGCACCACCGTCCCGCACGTGCGCACCACCGTCGCCGACCGCGAACTCGAGACCTGGCTCGCCATCGACCTCTCCCCGAGCCTCGACTTCGGCACCGTCGGCATGCTCAAACGCGAACTCGCCGAAGGCGCCGTCGCCGCCTTCGCCTACCTCGCCGGACGCGGCGGCAACCGCATCGGCGCCGTCGTCACCGATGGCGGCCCGCCCAAAGCCATCCCCCCGCGCCCCGGCCGCGGCGGGGCCCGCTCGCTCCTGCGCGCCATCACGAGCCTGCCCCGCGCCTCCGGCCCGATCGCCGAGGCACCGGGCCACAGCCTCGCCGACCTCATCGACAAGACCCGCCGCCACGCCCGCCGCCGCGGCCTCGCCATCGTCATCTCCGACTTCTTGGAGGACGAAGTCCGGAAAGAACAGCAGCACGGTCTCGGAGACGAGTACGGCCCGGCGGGCGAAGCCCGCTGGGTCCGCGAACTGCGCCGCCTCGCCGTCCGCCAGCAGGTCCTCTGCGTCGAGATCCTCGACCCGGCCGAACTCGCCCTCCCCGACGTCGGCGTCGTCGACCTCATGGACCCCGAGACCGGCGCCTCCGTCGAAGTCCAGACCGGCAACGCCCGCTTCCGCGCCCGCTACGCCGAGGCCGCCGCCGCCCAGAGGGCCCGCATCGCCGCCGGCATCCGCTCCGGCGGCGCCGCCCACCTGCGCCTGTCCACCGGCTCGGACTGGCTGCGCGACATCGCCGCCTTCGTCGCCGAACGCCGCCACCTCGCCGCCTACCGCTGACCCGGTCCGACACCGACCTCCGAAGGAGCACCCTTGATCCGCCTGCTCGACCCGATGTGGCTCCTGGCGCTCATCCCCGTCGCCGCGCTCGCCGCCGTCTACGTCTGGGCCCAGTTCGCCCGCAAGCGGGTCGCCGTCAGGTTCGCCAACGCCGCCCTGCTGGCCAAACTCGTGCCGCGCCTGCCCGGCTGGCGCCGCCACCTCCCGGCCGGCCTCCTCGTCATCGCGCTGGCCCTCCTGGTCGGCGGCATGGCCCGCCCCGCGGTGGACGTCGAGGAGCCCCAGGAGCGGGCCACGGTCATCCTCGCCATCGACGTGTCGCTGTCGATGATGGCGACCGACGTGGACCCCACCCGCATCGACGCGGCCAAGTCCGCCGCCGCCGACTTCGTGGCCGAACTGCCCGAGCAGTACAACGTCGGGCTCGTCTCCTTCGCCGGCTACGCCTCGGTCGTGGTGCCCCCCACCAAGAACCGCGCCGAGGTCACCTCCGCGATCAACGGCCTCACCCTCGCCGAGGCCACCGCCACCGGCGACGCGGTCTTCGCCTCGCTCCAGGCCGTCCAGCAGGTCCTGGCCGACGCCACCGGCGAGCTCGCCCCCGCGCGCATCCTCCTGCTCTCCGACGGCTACCGCACGGCCGGGCGCACCGTCGAGGAGGCCGCCGACGCGGCCGCCGCCGCTGAGATCCCCGTCTCCACCGTCGCCTTCGGCACCGACGAGGGCATCATCGAACTCGACGGCGACCTCGTCTCGGTCCCGGTCGACCGCGAGGCCCTCGCCGGGCTCGCCGACGCCACCGGCGGGGAGTACTACGAGGCGGTCACCGTCGAGCAGCTCCGGGCCGTCTACGAGGACATGGGCTCCTCCCTCGGCTACCGCACCATCGCCGAGGACGTCTCGCAGTGGTTCGTCGGCTCGGCCATGGTCCTGCTGTTCACCGCGGCCGGCCTCAGCCTCGCCTGGACCTCCCGGCTCACCTGATCGTCTGAGGCGGATACCACACGGTGCGTGAAGGCCCCTTCGCCGCCGCGGCGGCCCGTCGCTACGATCGTCGGTGGCTTCGTACAAAGAACATGAGGGAGTTCGAACAATGGCGCGCACGGTCCTCGTCACCGGAGGCAACCGCGGGATCGGCCTCGCGATCGCCCGGGCCTTCGCGGCCCAGGGCGACAACGTCGCCGTCACCCACCGCGGCTCCGGCGCCCCCGACGGCCTCTACGGCGTCCAGTGCGACATCACCGACGCCGCCTCGGTCGACGCCGCCTTCACCGACGTCGAGGCCAAGTTCGGCCCCGTCGAGACCCTCGTCGCCAACGCCGGGATCACCGACGACACGCTCCTGCTGCGCATGAGCGAGGAGCAGTTCGAACGCGTCGTCGACACCAACCTCAAAGGCGCCTGGCGGGTCGCCAAGCGCGCCTCCTCGAAGATGCTCCGCGCCAAGCACGGGCGCATGATCTTCATCTCCTCGGTCGTCGGCCTCTACGGCAACGCCGGTCAGACCAACTACGCCGCCTCGAAGGCGGGCCTGGTCGGCCTCGCGCGGTCCATCACCCGCGAACTCGGCTCGCGGAACATCACCGCGAACGTCGTCGCGCCCGGCTTCGTGGAGACCGACATGACCGACGCCCTGCCCGAGGCGCAGCGCAACGCCTACTTCGCGAACATCCCGGCGAAGCGCTTCGCCACCCCCGAGGAGGTCGCCGGAGCCGTCACCTGGCTCGCCGGCGACGCCGCGGCCTACGTCAACGGCGCGGTCATCCCCGTCGACGGCGGCCTGGGCATGGGCCACTAGGCCCCGCGAAAGCCCCTGGGCCTCAACAGTTTTCGAGAACGAACAGTGACGACGGAGGAAGACATGTCTGGAATCTTGGACGGCAAGCGGCTGCTCATCACCGGGGTGATCACCGAGCAGTCCCTCGGGTTCGGCGTGGCCAAGTACGCGCAGGAGCAGGGCGCCGAAGTGGTCCTCACCGGCTTCGGACGCCTCTCCCTGGTCAACCGCATCGCCGGCAAGCTGCCGAAGCCCGCCCCGGTCATCGAACTGGACGTGACCGACGCCGAGCACCTCGACGGCCTCGCCGCCAAGGTCCGCGAGCACGTCGACGGCATCGACGGCGTGCTGCACTCCATCGCCTACGCCCCGCCCTCGGCGCTCGGCGGGAACTTCCTGAACACCCCCTGGGACGACGTCGCCACCGCCGTCCAGGTCTCGGCCTTCTCCTACAAGTCCCTGGCCATGGCCGCCCTGCCGCTCATGGGCAACGGCGGCTCCATCGTCGGCCTCACCTTCGACGCGAGCCAGGCCTGGCCGGTCTACGACTGGATGGGCGTGGCCAAGGCCGCCCTGGAGTCCGCCAACCGCTACCTCGCGCGCGACTTCGGCCCCAAGGGCATCCGCGTCAACCTCGTCTCGGCGGGCCCGCAGCGCACCATGGCCGCGAAGTCCATCCCCGGCTTCGAGGCCTTCGAGGAGGCCTGGACCAAGCGCGCCCCGCTCGGCTGGTCGCTCACCGACTCCGAGCCGGTCGCCAAGGCCGTCGCCGCGCTCCTGTCCGACCTGTTCCCCGCGACCAGCGGCGAGATCCTCCACGTCGACGGCGGCTTCCACGCCGTCGGGGTCGAGCGCACCGAGTCGTAGCGGAGCCGCCGGTTCCCCGACCATGAGCAGTCCAGCCAGCAACCGCCCGGCCGCGAACGGCCAGTCACGAACGGTCCATCCATGAACGAAGCAGCCTTGAACGGATACGACGCGGTCCTGCTCGTCTCCTTCGGCGGACCGGAGGGCCCCGGCGACGTCCTGCCGTTCCTGCGCAACGTCACCCGAGGCCGCGGGATCCCCGACGAGCGCCTCGCCGAGGTCGCCGAGCACTACTACCACTTCGGCGGCGTCTCGCCGATCAACCAGTGGTGCCGCGAGGTCATCGAGGCGCTGCGCCACGAGTTCCGCATCAGCGGCATCGACCTGCCCATCTACTGGGGCAACCGCAACTGGCCGCCGATGCTCGTGGACGCGGTCACCCAGATGACCGGCGACGGCGTCAAACGCGCCCTCGCGCTGTGCACCAGCGCCTACGGCTCGTACTCCTCGTGCCGCCAGTACGTGGAGGACATCAACGCCGCCCGCGCCGCCGTCGGCGAGACCGCGCCCGCGATCGACAAGATCCGGCACTTCTTCGACCACCCCGGCTTCGTCGGCGGCTTCGCCGCGCAGCTGCGCGAGAGCCTCGACCGCATCGAGGACCAGTCGAAGACCCGCGTGGTCTTCACCGCCCACTCCATCCCCACCGTCATGGAGGAGTGCTCCGGCCCCGAAGGCGCCCGCTACTCCGACCAGGTCGCCGAAGCCGCCGGACTCGTCGCCGACGGCGCCGGCTGGAACGGACCGATCGACGTCGTCTGGCAGTCCCGCTCGGGCCCGCCGTCGATGCCGTGGCTCGCCCCCGACGTCAACGACCACCTCAAGGTCCTCGCCGCCGAAGGCGTCGACACCGTCGTGGTCAGCCCCGTCGGGTTCCTCTCCGACCACATCGAGGTCCTCTGGGACCTCGACAACGAGGCCGCCGAGACCGCCGCCGAACTCGGCCTGCGCTACCTGCGGGCCGGCACGCCCCGGGTCGGGGCCGACCTCGTCGGCATGTTCCGCGACCTGGTCGCCGAGCGCGTCAAGGGCGAACCGCTCAAGCGCCTGGGCAAGCTCCCGGTCTGGGACCCGACGGTCGAGGGCTGCTGCCCCGCCCGCCGCCCCCCGGCCCCCGAGAAGCACCGCCGCTGACATCGCCGGGCCCGCCCGCCGAGCCGTTCCGCGGCCTTCGGCCGAGCGGGCCCGGCACCGTCGTCCCCGCAGGTAGCACTCGCATGACATGCTTGGGGGGTGGACTCCGTATTCATCTGGATCATCGCCGCAGTGATCCTCGGCGTGGCCGAACTCTTCACCGGCACTTTCGTCCTCGCCATGGTCGCCGGCGGTGCCGCGCTCGCCGGCATCGCCGCCGCCTTCGGCGCGCCCTTCTGGCTCCAGGCCGTCCTCTTCGGGGTCGGCTCGGTCGCCTCGATCTTCGGGCTCCGCCCGTTCCTCAAGCAGGCCCTCGAATCCGAGCGGAGGAACGAGGGAGGCCACGCCTTCGGCACCCGCGCGATCGAGGGCGCCGAAGCCCACGTCCTCGAGACCGTGGACGTCTCCGGCGGCCTCGTCGAGATCGCCGGCGACAACTGGACCGCCTACCCCCTCGAACCCGACCAGGTGCTCGAACCCGGCGACAGCGTCACGGTGGTAGAAATCAAGGGGGCCACCGTGATCGTCTGGAAGCAGACCTGAAGCCGCCCCTCCGCCGGCCCGCCCCTCGGGCCGGACACCGACGCAAGACCATGAAACGCCCGCCGATCCGCCAGACAACTGGAGGCTAGAACACCATGGATGCCGTAGGCATACTCCTGCTCATCGTCGCGTTCTTCTTCATCATCGTGCTCTTCCGCTCGATCAAGATCGTGCCGCAGCAGTGGAACTACATCATCGAGCGCCTCGGCCGCTACCGCCGGACCCTCGAACCGGGGCCGCGACTGCTCGTGCCCTTCGTGGACTCCGTCCGCGCCAAAGTGGACCTTCGCGAGCGCGTCGTGAACTTCCCGCCGCAGCCGGTCATCACCGCCGACAACCTCGGCGTCCAGATCGACACGGTCCTGTACTACATCATCACCCAGCCCACCGCGGCCGTGTACAACATCGACGACTACCTCGCCGGCGTCGAGCAGCTCACGACCACCACGCTCCGCAACGTGGTCGGCTCCATGGACCTGGAGAAGACGCTCACCAGCCGCGAGGAGATCAACGCCCGCCTCGCCGCCGAGCTCGACAAGGCCACCGACAAGTGGGGCCTCAAGGTCACCCGCGTCGAGCTGCGTTCGATCGAGCCGCCGCTGAGCATCCGCGACGCCATGGAGAAGCAGATGCGCGCCGAGCGCGACCGCCGCGCCGCGATCCTGAACGCCGAGGGCACCAAGCGCTCGGCGATCCTCAACGCCGAAGGCGAGCAGCAGGCGCAGGTCCTGCGCGCCAAGGGCCAGAGGGACGCGGCCGTCCTGCGCGCCGACGGTGAGGCGAAGGCGATCCAGACGGTCTTCACGGCCATCCACACCGCCAAGCCCACCGACCGCCTCCTGACCTACCAGTACCTCCAGACGCTCCCGTCGATCGCCCAGGGCACCGCCAACAAGGTCTGGGTCGTCCCCGCCGAGCTCACCCGGGCCCTCGGCGGCATCGGCAACGCCTTCGGCGGCGGCGACAACGCCACCCCGGACGCCGAGGAGGAAGAGGTCGAGGTCGACACCAGCGCCCTCGAACTCGACGACGAGGCGAAGAAGGCCCTCGAAGCGGCCCAGCAGGCCGCCCGCGAGGTGCAGAACTTCGGCGAGGGCAAGACGACCAACGAGCTCCCGCCCGCGCCCGCGTAAGGCGCCGCGACCGAGCACGACGTGACGCCCCGGAGCGGCCCTGCGGCCGCCCCGGGGCGTTTCGCGCGCCTGCGGCACAATCAGCGGGTGCCCGAACCAGTGACCCGCATCGACGACCCCGACGACGAGCGCCTCGGCGACTACCGCGCCCTCACCGACCTCGCCCTGCGGACCCGCTTCGAGCAGCCGCACGGCTTGTTCATCGCCGAAGGCCACCAGGTCATCGCCCGCGCCCTGCGGGCCGGGTACCGGATGCGGTCGATGCTCATCGACGCCAAGCGCGCCGACCAGCTCGCCGGCCTCGCCGAGGACGCCCCCTGCTACACGGCCGGGCCGGACGTGCTCGAATCGGTCACCGGCTTCCACGTCCACCGCGGGGCCCTCGCCTCCTTCCACCGCAAGGAACTCCCCGAACCGGCCGCGCTCCTCGCCGCCGTCGGGCGCCTCGTCGTCCTGGAAGGCATCAACAACCACACCAACATCGGGGCGATCTTCAGGGTCGCGGCCGGGCTCGGCTTCGACGGCGTCCTGCTGGCCCCCGACTGCGCCGACCCGCTGTACCGCCGGAGCGTGCGGGTGAGCATGGGGGAGGTGTTCGCGGTGCCGTACGCCTACCTCGACCCGTGGCCCGGCGGGCTCTACCAGGTGCGCGAGGCCGGGTTCACCCTGCACGGGCTGAGCCCTTCGCGTGGCGCGGTCGACATCGGCGCCGTCGGCGCCGCCGAGCGCGAGCGCCCGGCCCTCATGTTCGGCGCCGAAGGCCCCGGGCTCACCGAGGCCGCCCTGGACGCCTGCGACCGCACGGTGGTCATCCCCATGCACGCGGGCGTCGACTCGCTCAACGTCGCCGCCGCGACCGCGGTGGCCTGCTGGGAGCTGTCCCAGCCGCGCCCTAGAGGCTGACGGCGGTGAACTCGGACTCGCACGGCGGGCCCCACGTGTAGGAGAACCGCCTCGCGTCGAGTTCGAGGTGCACCGCGAGCGCGGTGTGCGTCCGCAGCTCCTCCGGGTCGGTCTCGACGGGGTGGCGGCACACGGCGATCGGGCCGCCCTCGTGGTCGCGCATGGACGCGTAGAGGTGCTCGACGGTCACCGGCGACTCCTTGGCCAGCAGCGTCTCCATCCGCTCGCAGCGGTGGTAGGTCGACACCCGCCCCGTCTCCAGCCAGCTCTGGTGCACCCCGAGCGCCTCGGGGTCGCGGAAGTGGTTGGCGTGCAACAGGGGAGCAGTGCCCTCCTGGTAGATCACGCGCGAGCCGATCGGCGAGGTCTCGACCGTGACGACCCCCGAGTCGGCGCTGCCGACGAAGAAGTTCGCCGAGCACGCGGGCCGCGGGGCCGCGGCGTGGCCCACGGCCTCGGCCAGGGTCGCGGACTGGAGGATCCGCCAGGTGCGCAGGTGGAACGGCACCGAGTCGAGCTTCCAGTCGTCGACGCTCGCGCCGAGTCCGTTGACGCACAGGCCGATCCCAGCGCTGTTGACGCCGATCTTCGCCCCAGCCACGCCCGCCTCGGTGAATCCGATCACCGTGGTGTCGCCGTGCTTCCATTGCAGCAGTGCGCCTTCGACGCCGGTGAACCAGTCCCAGTTCTGTCCGATCTGGGTCCCGCCGGAGGCGAACACCCCGTCGGACCCGCCGAAGGAGGTGCACTCGGACCGCAGGCCCTCGGCCGTGGGCCGCCCGAACTCGCTCCAGGCGCTGTACAGCAGCTCGTACCTGGCGTTGAGCAGCGCGATGTCGAGCAGGCTCTGCCCCGAGCCGTCCGCGATGCCGTCCATGATCGCCCGGTAGAGCGCGTCCTCGCGCGTGAAGAGTCCGAGGTAGCGCTGCGAGCGCTCGGCGAGGTCGGCCTCGCTCAGGCCCGCGGTGAGCATCCGGGAGCGGTAGACCGCGATGTTGCCCGCGATCTGGTCCCGCAACTGCCGGCCGTGCTGCATGCCTTGCCGGTAGGGGCTCCCCTGGAGGTGGAGGAGGGGCAGTTCAGTCATGAGGGCCATTGTGACAGAGCCGATATGGGTCCGCCACCTGCTTTACTACCGCCCCATGAGCGACTGCTCGACCTGCGAGTAGTGGATGGTCCACCACTTCACCAGGCCCGTCTGGCCCGGCAGCAGGTGGTCGCAGGCGGAGTTGTGCCGCACGTAGTGCCACTCGATGACCCAGTTGTCGGTGAGCCGGTCCCACCACAGCTGGTGCGTCGCGAGGCCGATCTCCGGCTCGCCGACGTCGAACACCGACCGGTACCCGCCGGCGAAGGCCCGGATGCGGTCGCAGTCGAGCCCGCGCTCGTCGCCGTACGTGAAATAGAACACCGCCGCGCGGGCCATCTCCCTCGCGTACGAGGAGATCGTCAACCGGTCCCAGTCGAGGATCGCCGAGACCCGGTCGTCGGGTCCGTGCAGGACGTTGTGCGGGTGCAGGTCGCCGTGCGTGTAGCCGGTGTACTGCGGCGCGAGGTCCGGCGGCCGGCGGTCGCCGAGGCGCACCAGCAGGCCCCGCTTCAACCTGAGCGTCTGCTCGGCGGTGGCCTCGAACCCGGTCTTGTCCCCGCGCCCGGCCGCGACCAGCTCCAAGAGCCGGTCGACCTTCTGCAATGCCGCTTCCGTTGTCGGCGGGTTCTCCGCCTTCGGGGCACGGTCGGCGGGAATCGAGGCGTGCAGCGTCCGGTGGAGGCGCCCGATCACCGAGCCGAGGTCCCGGCAGGCGTCACGCGACATCGACAGGCCCGAGCGGTGCCGTCCGCCGACCCACGGGAAGACCCCGAACTCCTCGCCCTCCAGCAGGATGATGGCCCTGCCGTCCCGGCTGAACACCGGCAGCACGACCGGCACTCCTGAGGCCCCCAACGTCTGAAGCACATGAAACTGGAACTGGAGTTCGGGCCCGGTCACATCGCGGAACATCTTCAACAGGTACGAACCGGACGAAGTGTCGACCCGCCAGGAGCGGTTCATCAGCCCGGTCTGGACGCGTTGCATCTGGAAGACCTGGCCCAGATCCCAATGTGCCAGCGCCGCGTCGGGGAGTCGAGGCGCGGTCACGGTCATGCCCCCAAGCGTAGCCGTCGCCCGACCGCGCGGGCGACCGCGAACCCCCCTTGCGCCGCTCCCCGAACCGTCGTGTAAAGTTTCGTCTCGTGCCGGAGCGACCCGAAAAGGCCCGCCTGGCAGGCAAAACAAACTCCATATACACTCTTCAGTGTGCACGCGCGAGTGGCGGAATGGCAGACGCGCTAGCTTGAGGTGCTAGTGTCCTACTAATGGACGTGGGGGTTCAAGTCCCCCCTCGCGCACAGAACAAAAGGCCCCGGCAACGGGGCCTTTTTCGTGCCCTCGGCTGAATAACCGCCCGTGCCGGAAAGTGCCGATTCACGAGCCATTCGGCGCGGTCATCGGCCACAGTGCTCACTGACCGAACGGTCGGGCGGCTTCTGGTGTCGTACTCGCGCACTATCGTGGCTCGGGTATCGCAACGACTCCAGAGAGGCCCGTGATGGGAGCGAAGTCCGGACTCGTCTTTCTCGGTGAGGGACGTCCCGCCGAGGTGCTGAAGACGCTTCCCGAGCCTGACCCGGAGCGCTCGGCCGCGCTCGCCGACACGATTCTCGGTGGGGCTGTGGCGAGCGCCGGGACGCGGGTGCTCGGCGAAGGCGGCGTCTGGCCCGAGCGCGGGACGGTCTGCGTCGGCGCCTACGACGGCTTCGCGCTCGTCGGCTACGACAGGCTCGGCCCCGATCGGCCCAGCGACATCTCCGGGTGGATCGACGCGGTCTCGCCGACCGGCGGCGCCCACGGGGTCTTCATGCACAGCGTGGTCGACTACTGCGCGTTCGCGGTGTGGGAGGGCGGCGAACTGCGCCGGTCCGTCAGTCTCGCACCGGACTCGGGCGTCATGGAGGACCTGGGGGACCGTCTTTCCTTCGAAGCGCCGTTCTGGGACGGGAAGCACCCGATGGACGAGGGCTACCCGCTGCCATTCCACCCTCTGGAGTTCGGCGAGGCGGCCCTGGGCGCGTGTTTCGGCTTCGGCATCGAGGGCGATCCGTCCACGTACGAGTTCGACCCGTTCGCGTTCACGGTCCCCGCGTTCCGCCTGGCCGAGTAGCAGGGCGGCACCGCCGTACGGCAGTGCCGCCCTGCTACTCAGAACGCCCAGTCGTCGTCGCTGGTGTCCTCGGCCTTGCCGATGACGTAGGAGGAGCCCGAGCCGGAGAAGAAGTCGTGGTTCTCGTCGGCCCCCGGTGAGAGCGCCGCGAGGATCTCCGGGTTCACCTCGGTCTCCTCGGCGGTGAACCGGGTCGGGTAGCCGAGGTTCATCAGGGCCTTGTTCGCGTTGTAGCGCACGAAGACCGCGACGTCCTCCATGAGTCCGAGCGGTTCGTACAGCTCCCCGGAGTACGCCAGTTCGAGCTCGTACAGCTCTTCGAGGAGCGCGAACGTGAAGTCCTGCATCTCCTGCCTGCCTGCGGCGTCGAGCTTCTCCAGGCCCCGCTGGTACTTGTAGCCCGAGTAGTAGCCGTGGACGGCCTTGTCGCGCAGGATGAGCCGGATCATGTCCGCGGTGTTCGTGAGCGTGGCGTGGACCGAGAAGTGCAGCGGCAGATAGAAACCGGCGTACAGCAGCAGCGAGGACAGCAGGGTCGAGGCGACCTTGCGCTTGAGCGGCTCGTCGCCGTAGTAGTGCGCCAGGACCTTCTTGCAGCGCTCCTGGAGCAGTTCGTTGCCCACCGCCCACCGGTAGGCGTCGTCGATCTCCGCGGTCGAGGTCAACGTGGAGAACACGCTGGAGTACGAGCGCGCGTGCACCGACTGCATGAAGGCGATGTTCGTGTACACCGCCTCCTCGTGGTCGGTGCGCGCGTCCTGGATCTGGCAGATCTCCCCGACGGTGGCCTGCACGGTGTCGAGCATGGTCAGCCCGGTGAACACCCGCATGGTCAGCGTGCGCTCCTCGGGCGTCATGCGCTGCCACGCCTGGATGTCGTTGGACAGCGGGACCTTCTCGGGGAGCCAGAAGTTCGCCGTCAGCCGGTTCCAGACCTCGAGGTCCTTCTCGTCGGTGATGCGGTTCCAGTTGATCGGGCGCAGCCGGGCGGCCGGGTCGTGCCGGTACGACGGCGGGGTCACCGAGATCTCGGTGATCGGTCGGCCGGGGATCGTGTCGGTCATTGCGGAGTCCTTCTTCCTCGAACGGGGGCTAGAGCGTGCAGGCGCCGACGCACGCGTCGATCTCGGTGCCTTCGAGGGCGGGCTGGCGCAGCCGGATGTAGTAGAGGGTCTTGATCCCCTTGCGCCACGCGTAGATCTGGGCCTTGTTGATGTCGCGGGTGGTCGCGGTGTCGAGGAAGAACAGGGTGCACGACAGCCCCTGGTCGACGTGCTGGGTCGCGGCGGCGTAGGTGTCGATGATCTTCTCGTAGCCGACCTGGTAGGCGTCCTCGAAGTACTCGAGGTTGTCGTTGTCCAGGTGCGGGGCGGGGAAGTAGACGCGGCCGAGCTTGCCCTCCTTGCGGATCTCGATCTTCGAGGCGACCGGGTGGATCGAGGCGGTCGCGTTGTTGATGTAGGAGATCGACCCGGTCGGCGGGACGGCCTGGAGGTAGGCGTTGTAGATGCCGTGCTCCTGGACCGACGCCTGGAGCTCGCGCCAGTCCTGCTGGGTCGGCAGCGCGATCCCGGCGTCGGCGAAGAGCCCGCGGACCCGTTCGGTCGCCGGCTCCCACGCCCGCTCGGTGTACTTCGCGAAGTACGTCCCGTCGGCGTAGGCCGAGCCCGCGAAGCCCTCGAACGTCGTGCCCCGCTCGATCGCGAGCCGGTTCGAGGCCCTGATCGCGTGGTAGACGACGGCGTAGAAGTACATGTCGGTGAAGTCGACGCCTTCGGCGCTGCCGTAGTGGATGCGCTGGGACGCGAGGTAGCCGTGCAGGTTCATCTGGCCCAGGCCGATCGCGTGGCTCGCGTCGTTGCCCGCCTCCACCGACGGGACGGCCCGGATGTGCGACTGGTCCGAGACGCTCGTCAGGCCGCGCACCGCGGTCTCGACGGTCGCGCCGAAGTCGGCCGAGGCCATGGCCTCGAAGATGTTCAGCGAGCCGAGGTTGCAGGAGATGTCGCGCCCGACCTGCTCGTACCCGATCGCCTCGTCGAACGTGGACGGCGTGTTGACCTGGAGGATCTCCGAGCACAGGTTCGACATGTTGACCCAGCCCGGCAGCGGGTTGTCGCGGTTGACGGTGTCCTCGAACAGCACGTACGGGTAGCCGGACTCGAACTGGAGCTCGGCGAGGGTCTTGAAGAACTCGCGGGCGCTGATGGTGGTCCTGCGGATCTTCGGGTTCGCCACCAGCTCGTCGTAGTGCTCGGTCACGCCGAGGTCGGAGAGCGGGACGCCGTAGACGCGCTCGACGTCGTAGGGGCTGAACAGGTGCATCTCGCGGTTGTCGCGGGCGAGCTCGAAGGTCACGTCCGGGATGACCACGCCGAGGGAGAGCGTCTTGATGCGGATCTTCTCGTCGGCGTTCTCGCGCTTGGTGTCGAGGAACCGCAGGATGTCGGGGTGGTGGGCGTGCAGGTACACCGCGCCGGCGCCCTGCCGCGCCCCGAGCTGGTTGGCGTAGGAGAAGGAGTCCTCGAGGATCTTCATGACCGGGACGACCCCGGAGGCCTGGTTCTCGATCTGCTTGATCGGCGCGCCGGTCTCGCGCAGGTTCGTCAGCAGCAGCGCCACGCCGCCGCCCCGTTTGGACAGTTGCAGCGCGGAGTTGACGCTGCGGCCGATCGACTCGAGGTTGTCCTCCACGCGCAGCAGGAAGCACGAGACGAGTTCGCCGCGCTGCTTCTTGCCGGCGTTGAGGAACGTCGGCGTCGCCGGCTGGAAGCGCCCCGAGATGATCTCGTCGACCAGGCCCGTCGCGAGCTTCTCGTCGCCGCGGCCCAGGAACAGCGCCGTCGCCACCACCCGGTCCGTATAGGTCTCCAGGTAGCGGGTGCCGTCGAAGGTCTTGAGGGTGTACGAGGTGTAGTACTTGAACGCGCCCAGGAACGAGGCGAACCGGTGGTCGGCCGCGTACGCGCGCCGGTACAGGTCCTTGACGAACGTCCACTCGTAGGCGCGCAGGAACGCCTCCTCGTAGTAGTCGTTGTCGATCAGGTACGCGATCTTCTCCTCGAGGCTCTCGAAGCGGATCGAGTTGGGGACCACGTGCTGGCGGAAGTACGCCTGCGCAGCCTCGCGGTCCTTGTCGAACTGGATGGACCCGTCGGGGGCGAACAGGTTCAACTGGGCGTTGAGCGCGTGGTAGTCCAGGCGCGCTCCGATGCCGACCCGCTCGGCGGTCGTGAAGTCCATTGCGGTCGTGCTCATGCGCTGACCATCTCCCTCTCGTTCGCGCCGGCCCAGAACCGGGCCAGCCCCTCGTTCACTCGTTCCACGTCGCGCTCGGTCCCCAGCAGCTCGAACCGGTACAGCTCCGGCACCCCGCACTTGGCCGAGATGACCGGCCCCGCCAGGCAGTAGTACTCGCCGAAGTTCGTGTTCCCCGCGGCGATGACGCCGCGAAGGAGTCCCCGGTTGACCGGGTGGTTGAGGAAGTCGACGACCTGCTTGGGCACCGCGCCCCCGCGGATGCCGCCGCCGTAGGTCGGGACCACCAGCACGAACGGGCGCGCGACCTGGATCTGCCCCTCGCGCCTCGGTCGCAGCGGGATGCGGACCGCAGGCCGGTCGAGCCGCTCGACGAACCGCCGGGTGTTCTCCGAGACGCTGGAGAAGAACACCAGATCCGTCGACTCGGAATCCGGCAGCACGCGATACTGCCGCGGAACCCGTTCGCCGACCACGTCGCTCGGATACATGCGCGCCCCCTCGTCTCGATCTGCCGAACCCTACCTGAAACCCAAGATATAGTGAGTACGGTTTCTTCAGATCACTAGATCTAGTTCCGTGGCGAATCGTAGCGCGCACCGCCGACAGTCCGGGACCCCGGGTTTCCGAGCAGTCGATGACCTGCGAATTTAGGTGAGGCTAGCCTAAAGTTGTGACCTGATCGTCAGGACCGGCGATCCCGCGGCCGCCGTCACCGAGACGGGGGAACCGCGTCTCAGAGGTGTCGCCGTTCACCGGTCCGTGATTTCCCGTGCATTGACACCATTCAGTTAGTTAGTTAACCTGACTATTTATGACGGTCGCCTTCCCCGACCGAACTGATCGAGAGGACCTGCATGAAGATCGCCGTGGTCGGTGGCGGTTCCACCTACACCCCTGAACTCGCGGAGGGCTTCGGCGCCAATGCCAAAGCCCTCGGCATCGACGAGGTCGTGCTGGTGGATCCGGCCGCGGACAAGCTCGAGGTCATCGGCCCCCTGACGCGACGCATCATGCGCCGCCAAGGCAGCGACGCGCGCGTGACCTGGACCTCCGACCTCGACCGCGGCGTGGACGGCGCCGCCGTCGTGCTCCTCCAACTGCGCGTCGGCGGCCAGGACGCCCGCATCCAGGACGAGGCCTTCCCGCTCGAATGCGGCTGCGTCGGCCAGGAGACCACCGGCGCCGGCGGCCTCGCCAAGGCCCTGCGCACCATCCCGGTCGTCCTCGACATCGCCGAACGGGTGCGGCGCATCGCCGCCCCGAACGCGTGGATCGTGGACTTCACCAACCCCGTCGGCATGGTCACCAGGGCGCTGCTCGACCAAGGCCACCGCGCCGTCGGCCTGTGCAACGTGGCCATCGGCTTCCAGCGGCGCTTCGCCGCGCTCCTCGACCGCGCCCCCGAGGAGGTCACCCTCGACCACATCGGCCTCAACCACCTGACCTGGGAGACCGTGGTGCGCCTCGACGGCCGCGACGCGCTACCCGACCTGCTCGAACAGCACCGCGAAGCGCTCGCCGAGGAGGTCGACCTGCCTCCGGAGGTCTTCGCCGACGGGCTCGTTCCCTCCTATTACCTGCGCTACTTCTACGGCCACGACGCGGAGGTCGAACGGCTCCGCACCGCGCCCTCCCGCGGACAGGAGGTGGCCCGGATCGAAGCCGAACTCTGGGACCTCTACCAGGACGACACCCTCGACGAGAAGCCCGAACCCCTGTCGCGGCGCGGCGGGGCCTACTACTCGCAAGCCGCGGTGGACCTGATGCGCTCACTGCTCACCGAGGACGGCGCGGTGCACGCGGTGAACCTCCGCAACCGGGGCTTCCTGCCTTACCTGCCCGACGAGGCCGTCATCGAAGTCTCGGCCACCGTGGGCGCCGAGATCGAGCCCGCCGTGACGACGCCGCTCAACGCGCGGCAGCGCGGACTCGTGTCCGCCGTCGCCGCCTATGAGGAACTCGGCGTCGCGGCCGCCGTGCACGGCGGCGAGCGCCGCGTCTACGAGGCGCTGCTGGCGCATCCGCTCGTGGGCCAGCACGATCTGGCCGAGGGCCTGACCCGCCGCCTCATCGCGACCGGGCGGGAACACCTGCCTTGGGCGTGAACGGAGACCGGTTCATCGCCGTCGACGGCGGCAACTCGAAGACCGATGTCGTGGCCGCGACCGCCGACGGCCGCCTGCACGCCTACTTGCGCACCGGCACCTCGTCACCCCACCGGCTCGGCTACCGCGAATCGATCGACCTGCTGGGCAAGCTGATCGAAATCGCACGCGCCGAGGCCGGGTGGGGGAGCGAGACGCCGCTCGCGCGAGTCGACGCCCTACTCGCCGGCGCTGACCTGCCGGTCGAAGTGGAGCGCCTCAACACCGACGCGCGCTCACGGGACTGGGCCGAGCAAGTGCGCGTCGACAACGACACCTTCGCGCTGCTGCGCGCCGGAACCGACGACCGGAACGCGGTCGCCGTGATCTGCGGCGCGGGCATGAACTGCATCGGGCGCAACGAGAGCGGCGAGTGGTCGCGCTTCCCGGCACTCGGGCCGATCACCGGCGACTGGGGCGGGGGAGAGGACCTTGGCGACGCGGTGTTCTTCCACGCCGCACGGGCCGAGGACGGCCGCGGACCGGAAACCGCCCTGTGCGACGCGGTGCGGACGCACTTCGGGACCGCCTCGGCCGAGGAGGCCGCTCTGGGCCTGCACCTCGGGACGTTCGGGCGCGAGCGGGTCCACGGCTTGGTGCCGCTGCTGTTCGCGGCGGCCGACGCGGGCGACGAGTGCGCCGAGCAGGTCGTGGAGCGGCAGGCGGAGGAAATTACCGCGATGGTGCGGGTCTCGGTGCGGAGATTGGGTCTGAGCAAGGCGCCGTTCACGATCGTAGGCGGCGGGGGAGTGCTCGGGTCCGAACCGGAAGCGCTGCGACGGCATTTGGAGCCGAGGCTGGCGGAGGAGTTTCCGCTGGCCGCGTACACGGCGCTGAAGCGACCGCCGGTGCTCGGAGCGGCCTGGTCGGCGCTTGATGCTCTCACCGGCGAGGTCGGCGGCCCTGCGCATAGACGACTGGCCGCTGAACTCGAGGGAAGGGAGCCTTTGCGGGTCTCCTAGGGTCGCGGGCCGGTTGTCAACGGTGTTGCGAGGCAATGGAGTTGAGAGACAGCGGCGGCGCGGTGGTCCGTGGCGGTTGTCGATGGCGCAGTGGCGCAACGACCGTGCGGTATGCGGTCGAGCAGTGATGCGCTGGCGAGGCCGGGTACGTTTCGGGTTGCGGTGCAAACCATCAGCGACGGGACGGCCGCCCGGAAAATCGCGGTGCGTTGCCGGAGAGCGGCTGATTTCAGTCGCGGTTCAGGCAGGCGAGGCGTTCTCAGCCGCCGTCTCCTAGTGCCGCCTCCAGTACTCGGTTCTTGAGGTCTTCGTACGCGAGGTCCAGGACGCCTATCGCCACCGCGTCGCCGTACACCGCCGAGGGCAAAATCCTGTCGGCCAGCGGTCCGGCCTTGCCGCGCACGTGGTTCACCAGGGTCTCTCCACCCGCCCTCGCGATCTCCCCTCCCAGCACCAGGCTCGGCGGGTCGAACAGGCAGGTCAGCAGGTGCAGCGCTCCCGCGACCCTCTCCGCGTACGCGTCCATGAACCCTGCCGCGCCGCGCTTGACCGCCTCCGCCAGCACCGCCGCCGCATCCGCGCCCTCGATCCCGTGCCCCCGCCCGATCTCCATCACCGCCGGCGCCCCGATCCAGTCCTGATAGGTCGGCGCATCCGGGCCGGTCCGGTCCGGGAACACCGGAACGTATCCGAGCTCCCCGGCCGCCCCCTTCGCCCCCACGACCAAACCCTGACGCAGGTCGATCCCCGAGCCGATGCCCTCCCTGCCAAGCCACAGCAACACCAGGCCGCCGTCTACCGCCGGATTGCGCCGCTCGGCGACCGTCGCCGCGTTCACGTCGTTGTGGATCGTCACCGAGCAGTCCATCACTGCCTCGATCGCCGCGCGCATCCGAACGTCTTGAGCCCCTGGGATGTCCGCATAACCGATCGTGTCGGTCTCGGCGTCGTACGCGCCCGGCACCGCCATGTGGACCACCGCGATCCGGTCACGGTCGATCCCGGCGTCTTCTGCCGTGTGCCGCAGCATCCCGAGCGCCGCCCGGTCGATCGGCACGGCCGTGAAGTCGGTCCTCCTGGTGAACGAGGCGCGCTCGTTCCCCTTGAGGTCGCGAATGGCGACGGTGACGCCGTCCGGCTCGCGGAGCGTCACTGCGGCGGCGAACGCGTAGTCGGCGTTGACCGAGTAAACCTCCGCCTTGGGTCCCACCTGCTTTGCGGTGGTGCGCCCCAGCGTGACGGCGAGACCGGACTCGAACAGCCGCAGCATCACCTGCGAGGCCGTGGGCTTCGCGAGCCCGGTGAGCTTGCGCAGCTCCACCCGGGTGAGCGTGTCGTTCTCCAGCAGGTGGTGCAGCGCGGCGCGCTCGTTGATGGTGCGCAGCAGGTGGGAGGAGCCGGAGGGGACCGGTGAAGCCGGTGAACTGTTGGTTCGCATTGGCGTCCTTCTCGAGTGTGCGCAGGTGACCGGGCGTGCGGGAAGTTTATTCGCGCCGTCATTGACTCGGACGCTCGACGAGTATACTATCGGCGCTTATCAGTTAGTAATGTTATCTAACTATTAACTGGCGTCTTACCCCGACGGCGACCCCTCGTCGCCCCGAACAAGGGACACGACCATGATCGACCGCTCCGCGCGTCCGAGTTCCGGCAACCCGAGCCGTCATCTCCCGAGCGCCTTCACCGCGAGCCGCCGCACCCTCCTCCAGACCTCGGCCGCCGTCGGCACCGGCGGACTCCTCGCCGCCTGCACCGGCACCGGAGGCGGCGAGGGCCGCGCCACCACCCTCTACACCACCGGGCTCCAGGACGGCGCTCCGACGAACTTCAACCCCCTCGGCTGGACCGCCGCGTGGCCCGTAGGCAACTTCGCCGTCTACCTGTACGAGACCCTGCTCAACTTCAACCTGCTCACCGGCGAGGCCGAACCCTTCCTCGCCTCCGGCCTCGAATGGGCCGACAACGTCGGCACCGCGACCCTCCACGAAGGCACCACCTGGCAGGACGGCACGCCCCTCACCAGCGCCGACGTCGTCGCCACCTTCCGCCTCGCCGACCGCAACCCCGGCATCGGCTACGGCGACATCTGGACCTACATCGAGTCGATCGAGGCCCCCGACGACCGCACCGTCGTGTTCACCCTCGACCCCCAGAGCCCCCAGCGCCTGCGCCTGACCGACCTGCTCTGCTTCACCTACATCCTCCCCGCCCACGTCTGGGACCAGGTCGCCGACGACGCCCTGACCGAGGACCCCAACCTCGAACCGCTCGGCTCGGGCCCCTACAAGGTCGCCTCCCACACCCACCAGGACGTCACCCTCGAACGCCACGACGACTACTGGGGCAACGAGGTCCACGGCAAGCCCGTCCCCGAGAAGGTCGTCCACGCCATCTACGAGGGCAACGACGCCGCGAACCTCTCGTTCCAGAACGGCGACACGGATGTCTCGGCGCACTTCCTGCCCCGCGTCAACGAACTGTGGGAGGACCGCGGCCTGCCGGTCAAGACCTGGGACACCGCCGCCCCCTACCACCTGCCCGGCTCCATCCCGATGCTCATCATCAACACTGTCGAGGGCCCGCTCGCCGACGCGCGCGTGCGTCGCGCGCTCGCCCACGCCATCGACTACGCCAAGATCGCCGAGAGCGCCATGGCCGGCATGAGCGAGCCCGCCCACGCCAGCGTCATCCTCCCGCAGGGCGCCGAGAGCGTCCACTTCAACGCCGAGGCCGCCGCCGCGGGCTGGTCCTACGACCCCGCCGAGACCGCCCGCATCCTCGAAGAGGAGGTCGGCGCCGCCAAAGGCGGCGACGGCGTCTACGTCCTGCCCGACGGCACCCGCCTCGGCCCGTTCGTCGCCGCCACCCCGCAGGGCTGGACCGACTGGAACGCCGCCCTCGACATCGTCGCCACCACCGCCACCGAGGCCGGCATCGAGGTCGTCACCGAGTTCAGCGACTGGTCCGAGGTCAACGACAACCTCGGCAACGGCGCGTTCGACATGGTCCTGTGGTACGTCTCCGACGTCGCCCCCTCCAGCCCCTGGTCGCGCATCCGCGACCTCCTGGACGACCGCGACGTGCCGCCCGCCGGCGAGATGGCCTTCTGGAACTTCGGCCGCTTCCACCACGACGCCGTTCCCGCCCTCCTCGACGAGGCCGCCACCGCGCCCGACGCCGAGAGCGCCACCGCCGCCTACACGCAGCTCGACGACATCATCCGCGCCGAGGCCCCCGCCATCCCGCTCATGTACCGCCCGCTGGAGTTCTTCCAGTTCAGCGAGAAGAACTGGACCGGCTTCCCCACCAGCGAGGACCCCTACTGCGCCCCGATGCAGGGCATGACCGGCATCCAGATCCTCTCCAAGATCAAGCCCGTCGAGCAGTAGTACATGGGCTTCCTCCGCCACCTCCTCTCCAAGCTGGGCTGGTACGCCGCGGCGTTCGCCGCGGCCCTCGGGCTCAATTTCTTCCTGCCGCGCCTGCTCCCGGGCAACCCCGTCGACACCCTCGTCGCCCAGGCGCTCCGCGGCGGCGCCTCCAGCGAGACCAAGCAGCGCGTCTACGAGACCTACATCCAGGAGTTCGGACTCGACCAGAACCTCGGGGCCCAGTTCCTCACCTACGTCGGCAACGTCCTGCAAGGCGACTTCGGCACCTCCTTCAGCCGCCACCCCGCCGAAGTCTCGGCGATGATCGCCGACGCCCTGCCGTGGACGATCGCGCTCCAACTGCCCGCCGTCCTGCTCGGCTGGATCATCGGGAACCTCGTCGGCGCCGTCGCCGCCTACCGGCGCGGCGGCCTCGACCGCGGGATCTACCTCTCCAGCCTCTTCCTGACCGCCGCCCCCTACTACTGCCTCGCGATCCTGCTGCTCTACGGCTTCGCCGTGGTGCTCCCGCTGTTCCCCACCGGCGGCGGCTGGTCCTTCGGCCTCAGCCCCGAGTGGTCGGCCCCGTTCGCAGCCGACGCCCTCTCACACTGGTTCCTGCCGTTCCTGTCGCTCCTGCTGGTCTTCATCGGCGGGCAGGCGATCGGGATGCGCTCGATGGCCGTGTACGAGGTGGACGCCGACTACGTGCGCTTCGCCGAGAGCTTCGGACTCCCCGACCGCAAGATCGTCGGCTACATCTTCCGCAACGGGATGCTCCCGCAGATCACCGGACTCGCCCTGGCCATCGGCACCCTCGTCGGCGGCGCGCTCCTGACCGAGATCGTCTACTCCTACCCCGGGATCGGCACCCTCCTGTACGACGCCATCCTCAACAAGGACTATCCCGTGATCCAGGCCGTCACCCTCCTCGTCCTCATCGTGGTGCTCGTCGCGAACTTCCTGGTCGACGTCCTCTACGGCCTCATCGACCCGCGCATCCGCGCCGCCGAGAGGGGCGACCGGTGAACCGCCTCAGAGCACTCCCGCCGCACTGCCTCGCCGCCGCCGCGGTCTTCCTCGCGATCGCGGCCGCCGGCCTCGTCGGACCCCTCGCCGCCCCCGCCGGCCCCGGCGAGCTCCTCGGCGGTCCCTTCACCCCGCCCGGCGCCGAATACCTCCTCGGCACCGACCACCTCGGCCGGTCCGTCGCGATCCAGCTCGTCCACGGCATCCGCACCTCCCTCTACATCGGCCTCCTGGCCGGGGTCACCGGGACCGTGGTCGGCGTCGTCGTCGGCACCCTCGCCGGCTACCGCGGCGGCCTCCTCGACGAGATCCTCATGGGCTTCACCAACATCATGATCACCGTCCCGGCGATCATCGTGCTCCTGCTGCTGTCCATCAGCCTCGACACCCGCTCGGTCACCGTCATGGGCCTGTGCATCGGCGCGGTCTCCTGGCCCTGGACGGCCCGCGCGGTACGCTCCCAGATCGCCAGCCTGCGCGAACGGGAGCACGTGGACATCGCCCGCCTCTCCGGCTCCGGCACCTGGCGCATCATCACCGTCGAACTGCTGCCGTACATGATGTCCTATATCGTCATGGCCTTCGTGATCCAGCTCTACGGCGCCATCCTCGCCGAAGCGGCCCTGAGCCTCCTCGGCCTCGGCCCCTCCGGCACCCCCTCGCTCGGCGTCATGCTCCACTGGGCCATCGCCTGGGAGTCCATCCGCGGCGGCCAATGGTGGGTCTTCCTCACCCCGACCGTGTTCATCACCGCGATCACCTTCTCCCTCCTGCTCGTCCAGTCCAGCCTCGACTCGGTCTTCAACCCGCGGCTGCGGGCACGAAAGGCGGCCCGATGACCCTCGCGAGCATCCGCGACCTCTCCGCCCACTACAGCGCGGGCGGCACCCGGTTCCACGCCCTCGACGAGGTCGCCCTCGACGTCCGCTCCGGCCAGATCCTCGGCGTCGTCGGCGAATCCGGCTGCGGCAAGTCCACGATGGCCTCCGTCCTGTCGCTCAACCCCGGCCCCTCCCTGCGCGTCACCGCCGGGACCCTCTCGGTCGCCGGCACCGACATCGACCTCACCGACGCGACCCGCGGCGCCAGCGCCTCCCACCGCGCGCTGCGCGGCGGCACCGTCGCCCTCCTCCCGCAGGGCGCGCTCAACGCGCTCAACCCGACCCGGCGCGTCGGCGCCCAGGCCCACGACATCCTCGCCGCGGGGGACCGGCGCATCAAGCGCGCCGTCTCCTACGAGCGCGCCGCCGCCCGCCTCGAAGCCCTCGACCTGCCGCCACGGGCGCTGCGCGCCTACCCGCACCAGCTCTCCGGCGGTATGCGCCAGCGCGTGGTCACCGCGCTGGCGACCCTGCGCAACCCGCGCCTGCTGGTGGCCGACGAGCCGTCCTCGGCCCTGGACGTGTCCTCCCAGCGGCTGCTGGTGGACCTGCTGCGGCGCCTGATCGCCGAGGGCCTGGTGGAGGGCATCGTGTTCATCACCCACGACGTGGCGCTGCTGTCCGAACTGGCCGACCGCATCGCGGTCATGTACGCGGGCCGGGTCGTCGAGGAGGCGCCCGCCCGCGAACTCGTGAGTTCCCCGCGGCATCCCTATTCGCAGGCGCTGCTCGCCTCGGTGCTGGTGCCCGAGCCGGGCACGCGCGGGCGGCGCCTCACCGGCATCCCCGGTTCGCCGCCGGACCTGCGCGCCCCGCTGGCGGGCTGCGCGTTCGCGCCGCGCTGCGAGCACGCGATGGACGTGTGCGCCACGGACCGGCCGCCGCGCGTGGTCACCGGCTCGCGCGACGACTCCTGCTGGCGCAGCGCCGAGACCGAGGAGGCGGCCCATGTCGGCTGACACCGAACTGCTGCGCACCGAGGGCCTCGCGAAGACCTTCGGGCGCGGGTGCGAGGAGGTCCGCGCCGTCGCGGGCGTCGATCTCGCCCTGCGCCGCGGCGAGATCACCGCCCTGGTCGGGCAGAGCGGTTCGGGCAAGAGCACCCTGGGCCGACTGCTGCTGCGGCTCCTGGACCCCACCGAGGGCCGCGTCCTCTTCGACGGCCAGGACGTGACGGCGGTGCGCGGCTCCGCCCGCCGCGACTACTGGCGCGAGGTGCAGGCGGTCTTCCAGGACCCGTTCGCCGCCTTCCACCAGTACCGGCGCGTCGAGGCGACCTTGGCGACCGCGCTGCGGCTGCTGCCTGCCGCCACCAGGGCCGACGGCCGTCCGCTCATGGAGGCCGCCCTGGCGGCGGTCGGGCTCGACGCGGCCGAGACGCTCGCCAAGCGCCCGCACGAGCTCTCGGGCGGGCAGCGGCAGCGGGTGATGCTCGCGCGGGCGCTGATGCTGCGGCCGCGCCTGCTGATCGCGGACGAGGCCACGTCCATGCTGGACGCCTCGGTGCGGGTCACGGTCCTGAACCTCCTGGCCGACCTGCGCGACGAGCAGGGGATGACCGTGCTGTTCGTGACGCACGACCTGGGGCAGGCGTACTACCTGGCCGACCGCATCGCGGTGATGCACCGGGGCGCGATCGTCGAGTCGGGTCCGGCCGAGCGCGTGGTGGCCTCCCCCGAGCACGAGTACACGAGGTCGCTCCTGGCCGACGTGCCGAAGCTGCACCGAAGCGGCTGAACCGTGCCCCCGAACCGTGCCCCCGAACCGACAATATTGATCTTAATGGATCTATTGACTCGAAACGGCCGTCGAAGTAAGGTGACCAATAGATAGTAATACTGTCTAACTATTGAGGAGGAGTTCATGACGTTCCCACCCCGCCGCAAACGGATGCTCGGCCTGCTGGCCGTCCTCGCCGCCTTCGCGATCCTCGCCCCGCTCGGCATCAACGCCGCCTCCGGCGATCCCGCCGCAGAGGAGGCCGACGCGCCCGAGACCTTCGCCGTCGCGGACACCGCCGTCGCCGAGCACGGCAAGCTCACCGTCTGCGGCACCAAGCTCTGCGACGCCTCCGGCGAACCGGTGCAGCTGCGCGGCATGAGCACGCACGGCCTCCAGTGGTACTCCCAATGCGTGAACGACGCCTCCTTGGACGCCCTCGCCTACGACTGGGGCGCCGACGTCGTGCGCCTGTCGATGTACATCCAGGAGGACGGCTACGAAACCGACCCCGCTGGCTTCACCGCCCGGATGCACGAGCTCATCGAGGAGGTCACCTCCCGCGGCCAGTACGTCATCGTGGACTGGCACCAGCTCACCCCCGGCGACCCGAACTACAACCTCGACCGCGCCAAGACCTTCTTCACCGAGATCGCCCAGGTGCACGGCGACAAGGACAACATCTTCTACGAGGTCGCGAATGAACCCAACGGCGTCGCGTGGCCGAGCATCAAGTCCTACCACGAGGCGATCATCCCGGTGATCCGCCAGCACGACCCCGACAGCGTGATCCTCCTGGGCACCGCCGCCTGGTCCTCGTTCGGGCTCTCCGGCAGCTCCAGCGAGCAGGAGGTCATCGACAACCCGGTGAACGCCTCGAACATCATGTACACCTTCCACTTCTACGCCGCCTCGCACGACGACTACTACCTGAACGGCCTCGAACGGGCGACCGCCGCCCTCCCGGTCTTCGTCACCGAGTTCGGCACCCAGGACCACGCCGGCGAGGGCCCGAACGACTTCACGATGTCGCAGCGCTACCTCGACCTCATGGAGCGCGAGTCCGTCAGCTGGGTCAACTGGAACTACTCCGACGACCACCGCTCCGGCGCGGTCTTCCAGACCGGCACCTGCCCCGGCGGCCCGTTCACCGGAGACGGCGGGAACCTCAAGGAGGCCGGACAGTGGATCCGCGACCAGATCCGCGCCGGCGGCGTCCCCGGCGCCCCGCCCACCGAGGAACCCACTGACGAGCCCACGGAAGCACCCACCGACGACCCGACCGAGGAGCCCACGAACGACTCCGGGACCTGGCAGGCCGGCGAGTACTACGCCGCCGGCAGCCAAGTCGCCTACGGCGGCGCGACCTACCGCTGCCTCCAGTCGCACACCGCGCTGACCGGATGGGAGCCGCCGAACGTCCCGGCACTGTGGACGCATATCTGACCCGACGCACCCTCGGCGGCGGCCCCCGGTCCGGGGGCCGCCGCCGTCGTCCGCCGAAGGGCCCGACGACATCGGCGCGGCCGCCGCACTGTGCGCAGGGGCTCGTTTCGATCCCGAGGCGGCCGGCCGATGTTGCGGTAGAGTCGTCCTGTTCGCAGCCGCCACCGCCGAGGCGGCTCCGTCTCCGCCCATCCACACTTGTCGACACCGAGCGCCGCGCGGTCAACGTCCGACCCCGCCGCTCGGTCGCAGCCGTCCGCACGCGGGCGTCCATGACACCGACGGGAGACCGTATGTCAGAGCTGACGACCATCGAACGATCGCCCGACCCAGAGCGCCCTCCCGCCCGGAGCGAGCGCCGCCCCTCGATCGCCGCGCACATCCAGGCCATGGACCAGAGCCGCAAAGGCGCGCTCCTGCTCCTCCTCGCCACCGTCGCCGCCATCGTCTGGGCCAACGTCGGACTCGGCTCCTACCACGACTTCTGGGAGACCCGGTTCAACATCGGCGTGAGCGACCTCCAGCTCGAGTTCACACTGCACGCCCTCGTCAACGACGCCCTCATGGCCATCTTCTTCTTCACCGTCGGCCTCGAGGTCCGGCGCGAGTTCGTCATCGGCGAACTCACGAGCTGGTCCCGAGCCCTGGTCCCGACCCTCGCGGCGATCGCCGGCCTGGCCGTGCCCGCGCTGCTCTACGTGCTCGTCAGCTCCGGCTCGGGCCAGGAGCACGCCTGGGGCATCGTCATCTCCACCGACACCGCCTTCCTCGTCGGCGCCCTCGCGCTCATCGGCCCGCACGCCAACGGGCGCCTGCGCGTGTTCCTGCTCGCCCTCGCCGTCATCGACGACATCGGCGCCCTGAGCATCCTCGCGCTCGTCTACACCGACGACTTCTCGTTCGCGCCGCTGCTAATCGCCGCCGTCGGACTCGTCGGCATCTACTACGTGCGCTACATGCCCGGCGGCCGCGGCCCCGTCTACGCCTCGCTCTCGGTCGTCGTCTGGCTCGCCTTCCTCGCCTCGGGCGTCCACCCGACCCTCGCGGGCGTCGCGATCGCCCTGCTCGTCCCCGTCTACCGGCCGAGCCGCCGCGACGTCGAGCACGCGCTCCAGCTCGCCCGCACCTTCCGGCAGTCGCCGAACACCGAGTACGCCCGCGCCGCGGCGAACAGCCTCCGCGAGTCCATCTCGATCAACGAGCGGCTCCAGACCGCCTACGCCCCCTACGTCGCGTTCGTGATCCTGCCGGTGTTCGCGCTGGCCAACGCCGGTGTGGAGCTGGGCGGCGACATCATCGCCGCGGCGCTGCGCTCGCCGATCACCTGGGGCGTCATCGTCGGCCTCCTCGTCGGCAAGTTCCTCGGCATCTTCGGGTCCGCGGTCGTGCTGAAGATCCTGCGCATCGGCCACTTCGGCCCGGGCCTCTCGCTCGACCGGATCGCCGGCGGCAGCCTGCTGTGCGGCATCGGCTTCACGATCTCGCTGTTCATCGTGGACATCGCGATCGACGACCCGGCCGCGCAGAACGAGGCCCGCGTCGGCGTCATCGCCGCCTCCCTGCTCGCGTTCCTGCTGGCCACGATCCTGTTCCGGATCTCCGACGCGCGCCACCCGGCCGAGGAGACCGGCGCGACGCTGGCGCGGCCGATCGACCCCGAGCGCGACCACGTCTTCGGCGCCGACGACGCGCCTTACACGATCGTGGAGTACGGCGACTTCCAGTGCGGCTTCTGCCTGAAGGCCTCGGGCTCCATCCAGGAGGTCCACCGCGAACTGGGGGACCGGCTGCGCTACGTGTGGCGACACGCCCCGCTCACCCAGTACCACCCGAACGCGCTCGCGGCGGCCGAGGCCTCCGAGGCCGCGTCCCTCCAAGGGAAGTTCTTCGAGTACGAGCGGGCCCTGTTCGTGGACCAGGAGCACCAGCTCCCCACCGACATCCTGCGCCGCGCCGAGGAGCTCGGGCTCGACATGGACCGCTTCGAGAAGGACCTCGGCTCAGCCGAGGTCGCCGCCCGGGTCCGCGAGGACATGCTCGACGCCGAGGTCATGGACATCACCGCCGCGCCGACGCTGTTCATCAACGGCCGCAGGCACGTCGGCCCCTACGACGCGAAGTCCCTGATCCGGGCCCTGGAAGAGGCAGAACCGATGGCCGAGCCGCCGAAGGCGGACGCCGGAACCTCGGACTGAGGTGAAGGGCCCGGCCGCGAGGCCGGGCCCGCTACGCCTCCAGGACCGCCATGGCCGCGTTGTGGCCGGGGATGCCGCTCACCCCGCCGCCGCGCGCCGCTCCGGCCCCGCACAGGTACACGTTGGCGTGGCCGGTCTCCACGCCCCACCGGCCCGGAGCCTCCTCGGTCCGGAACGGCCACGCCAGGTCCCGGTGGAAGATGTTGCCGCCGGGCAGCCGGAGGTCGCGTTCCAAGTCCAGCGGAGACTTCGCCTCGATGCACGGCTCGCCGTTCGCGTCTGTCGCGAGGCAGTCCTCCAGCGGCTCGGCGAGATACCCGTCGAGCTGCCCGATCGTCGCCTCCAGGAGCCGCGCCTTCGCCCCGTCCTCGAACAGCCGCGCGGGCGTGTGGAGGCCGAACAGCGTCAGCGTCTGATACCCCTCGCGCACCAGCTCATCGCCCAGAATGGACGGGTCCGACAGCGAGTGGCAGTAGATCTCCGAGGGCGGGCTCGACGGGAGCCGCCCGGAGGCCGCCTCCGCATAGGCCGCTTCGAGCTGCTCGAAGGACTCCGAGACGTGGAACGTCCCGGCGAACGCCTCGCGGGGATCGACCGCCGCGTCCCGCAGGCGCGGCAGCCGCTTGAGGAGCATGTTCACCTTCAACTGCGCCCCCTCGGCGGGCTCGGGGCCAGCCTCGCCGAGGAACCCCGCCAGCGCCTCCGGCGAGGCGTTGACCAGCACGTGCCGGGCCTCCACGGCGCCGGCGCCGTGCTCCGCCGCGAAACGCACCTCGGCCCGAACGCCGTCCGTCTCGATCGCCGTGACCTCATGGCCGGTGAGGATCTCCGCGCCCGCCGAGCGCGCCGCCGCGGCGAGCGCGTCCGTCAACGCCCCCATGCCGCCGACCGGCACGTCCCAGTCCCCGGTGCCCCCGCCGACCACGTGGTACAGGAAGGTCCGGTTCTGCCGCAGGTCCTCGGCCCACGCCGAGGTGAAGGTGCCGATGAGGCCGTCGGTGAGCACGACTCCGCGAACGAGGTCGTCGGCGAAGACCCGCTCGATCGTCTCCCCGAGCGGCCGCTCGAAGCCCATGTCCCAGGCCTCGTCGTCGCCGACGCGCTCTCGCAGTTCGCTCCGCGTCGGCAGCGGCTCGGTGAGGGTCGGGAAGACCCGCTCGGCCAGGCGCGCCGCCGAGCCGTAGAACCCCTGCCACGCGTCGAACTCGGCGTCCGAACCGGTGAGGCGCGCGAACGACTCCCGGGTCCGGTCCCGGTCGCGCGTGACCAGGAGCCCGGTCGCCCGCCCGCCGCGCTCGACCGGCGTGTACGAGGAGACGCCCCGCTTGCGCACCGCGAATTCGAGGCCCAAATCATCGATGATCTTGCGCGGCAGCAGGCTCACCAGGTACGAGTACCGCGACAGCCGGGCGTCGACGCCCGGGAACGCCTGCGCCGAGACCGCCGCCCCGCCGGTGCGCCCCAGCCGCTCCAGGACGAGCACCCGCTTCCCGGCTCGGGCGAGGTAGGCGGCGGCGACCAGGCCGTTGTGGCCGCCGCCGACGATGACGGCGTCGTATGACTCGTGTACGGGCATGCCCAGTTCTAACACGGCACGGCCGCCGACGCATCGGCCCGCGCGGCACCGACTGTCAGACGGAGGTGTTCCCCTGTTCGGACCGCAGTTCCAGCGTGAACGCGCCGTCCTCGCCGATGACCGGTTGCATGTTCCCGACGCCCACGCCGCAGTGTCCGTCCAGAGCCGCCTCGTCGCGGCTGCCGAACTGGAGGGTCCCGTTGCCGCTCAAGGCGATCCATCCTTGATCGACGGTCTCCAGCAGCAGTTGGCGGTTGAAGCGGATGTGCGGGTAGGCCTCGACGGTCCACGCGACGGACTCGACCGAGGCGAACTCCTCGCGGCCGTCGTAGGCGAGGCCGTATTCATAGGCGGCGCTGAACGGGCAGCCCTCGGGCGCGAGTTCCCCGCTCGTGGCGCATTCGTCCAGCCAGGCGGCGAGGTCCGCGTTGATCTGGGCCTCGACGGCCTCGCTGCCGAAGACCGGGTCGGTCATGATCGTGTCGAGGTCGGTCGAGTCGCCGTCGTACCAGGCCGTGCCCGCGCCGGGCACGGCCAGCAGCGGGACGCCGCCGCCCAGGCCGTCCGCGCTCTCGAACAGCAGGTAGGAACCCGGGTACAGTGCCACCGGGAGCGTCACGTCCTCCTCGGTCTCGACCTGGTCGCGGAAGCCGTTGACCTCCAGCGCGGCGAACATCGGCCGCACGTTCACCAAGTACAGGTACGGGTTGGCGATCCTCGGCCCGTCCTCGGTGGTCTCCAACCGGAACGCGCCCTCGACGCGGGTCCCGCCGGAGGTGATGGCGGCGTGGACGGTGATCGTGGAGGCCGACTTGAGCGCGACCGACTCGATCTCCCAGTCCGCCGACATCGCCTCGGGCGTCAGCCACGACCGGTCCGCTTCCTTCACGCGCTCGGCGGCGGTGAAGGTCTCGGCGCGCTCGACGTCGCCCTCGCGCAGCGCCTCGAGGTAGGCGGTGACGACCTCGACCTGCTCGGCCTCCCCGCCGATCGCGAGGATCGGCCAGAACACCAGCGCGACCGAGGCCGCCAGCACCGCCTCGGCGAGGATCGACCAGCGGCGCGGCCGCGCCCATCGCAGCAGTCGCATCCCCTACGCCCCTTCGCTCTGCGTGCCCCGGCAGGTGTCCTCCACGTCCGGCCCCAGCGGTGCGACCAGGGTCGTGCCGTCGAGGTCGACGAGGACGCGCAGCGCGCTCCCGCCGAAGCGGCAGGCCGCGGTGAACGCCTCCCACACGTCCGAGCCCTCGGTGCCCTCGCCCTGCAACGTGATGCGTCCCGGATCGGTGAACGCGACCGTCAGCACCGGCTCCTCGAACAGCCCGGTGTCGACTACGGCGGTCACCACCGGGTAGGCCTCGACCGTCCACACCGGATCGCGGATCGCGTTGACGCGGCGCAGGTCGAGGGTGTCCACCTGCCCGTCCGTCGCGAACGGGCAGCCCGGCGTCGCGACCCGCCGGTACTCGACGCACGCGTCGATATGCTCGTTCACGGCGTGCTGCAACGAGTCCGCGTACGCGGCGGGGTCCGGCAGCGGCACGCCGATCGTCTTCGCGTCCTCGTCGCCCAGCAGCGCGACCGCCTCGCCCCCGAAGAACCGGTAGACCCCCGGCAGCAGCTCGACCTTGCGCTGCGCCTGCTCCCCGTACCAGTACTGCCAGGTCGTCTCGGGCGGCCGCGGCACGACCCGGTCGTTCACCTGCAACGACAGGTACGAGCCAGCCGACAGCGCGACCGTCTGGAACGGGTCCTCGACGAGGTAGCGGCCCTTGGACTCGCTCACGGCGAACGCGCCCGCGGCCGTGCCCTCCTCCGTGCCGATGACGACCCGCACCATCTGCTTCCCCGAGGCGGTGTCGGCCGGCTCGACCGCCAATAGGTCCCAGTCGCTGATCGCGTCCGGGTGGAGGAACACCGCGTCCGGACCCGAGGGGACCGAGGTGCCGATGAAGCCGTACGCCCGGTCGAGGTCCCTGTCGCGCACGGCCTCCATGAACGCCGTGACGACCTCGACGGCCGTGTCCGGCTCGCGCACGTCGTTCCACACCGCGATCGGCACGAGGCTCAACGCCGAGAGCACCATGATCCAGCCGACCCGCAGGCCTTCGCGGCGGGTGCGGGAGGCGACGGGCTCGTTTGAGGGCATGGGCGCTTCCGGTGGATCGGGGCTCGGTCGGACCGAGGATAGCGACCGGATGCCAGCGCGGCCCGGTCCCGGCTTGCGACATGCCGCTATGGTGCGAGTCGAGCACCCGCCCGCCCGTTGGAGGCCCCATGCCGCCGGAGACCGACCGCGCGACCCTGTGGCGGGAGCTGCGCAGCTGGCCCTGGTACGTCCAGGTCGGCGGCGCGGCCCTGGCCGCGGCGATCCTCGGCTCCTCCTTCGTGATCGCGCCGCTCGCCGCCCACGACTTCCCCGACCGGTCCGAGTGGCCCGAAGGCTCCCTCCCCGAGCGGCTCGCGGTCGGCGCCGTCGAGGAGCCGGACGACGCCTCCGGGACGGGACGCCCCGAAGGCGTCGCCGACTACCGCGGCGACCCGCTCTGGACCATCGAGATCGCGTCCCAAGGCGACCAGGCCGCCCGGATCGACCAGGGCGTCCTGCACCTCTCCGACAAACGCATCGAACTCGAACGCGACGGCCGCACCGTCTGGTCCCGCGAATGGGACGAGTACGGCGCCGAGATCGGCGTGGCCGGCGAGGTCGTCGTCATCTCCGAGCGCCTCGCCGGCCTCGACGACGAGGCCTACGAATGGCCCGGCCGCCAGGACACCGTCGCGCTCGACATCGGCACCGGTGAGGAGGTCTGGCGCGACCGCGACGCCTCCTTCGTCTCGGTGTTCGCCGACGCGGTGGTCATGACCGAGTGCACCGGGAAGCAGGAGGACCACATCGGCGACTGCACGCTCTACGTCCGCGACCCCCTCGACCGCTCCCTGCGGTGGTCGGCCCCGACCTACGCCAGCGCCCAGGTCGACTCCTCCAACCACTGGACCGGCGAACCCCTGCCCGACCGGCTCCTGGTCCGCTCCTTCCCGACCGGCCACGAGAGCCGGACCGTGACCGTCTACGAGGACGGCCGGAGCCTCGTCAGCGCCGCGACCCACGGCGCGGCCTCGCTCGCCGGCGACACCCTCATCGTCTACGACGACTACGACGACAACCCCGCCGACGGGTGCAGCGCGACCCTCGCCGGCCACCGGTTCGGCGAATCCGCGCCAGCCTGGCAGATCGAGGCCACGACCCGCAAGACCGCCGACCTCGCCTACTGCGGCGGCCTGCCGACCGGCCGGGCCCTGGACGGGCGACTGCCCCTGACCATCGACGGCACACCGTCGATCGTGGACGCGACCACCGGCGAGACCCTCTGGGAGGCCCCCGCCCAAGGCCAGGCCATCGCCCTCGGCCCCGACACGCTCGTCGCCCTCGACTGGGAGTCGGAGACCGACAACCTCGTCGCCTACGACACCGCCACCGGCGAGGAGCGCTGGCGGGCGACCGCGCGCTTCGGGCCCGGCGACCGGGCCTGGACGGTCGAATCGACCCTGTGGCTCTACGGCTCCTCCAGCATGTGGGGCTGGAGCTCCACCGACGTGTACGCCTACGACCTGGACACCGGCGAGGGCGTCGTCCTGCCCGGCGCCGCCGCCTACTTCGGGCCCGGCGAGATCGTCACCACCACCGGCGGCGACGACGCTCCCGTCCTGAGCGCCTGGCCGGCCGACCTCTGGTGAGCCCGACCGCACCTCGCCGCACCCGTTACCCGGCAGTACAGTGAGGGCGCCCACCCGCCCCGAGTCCCGAGGATCGAACATGCGCGGCCGCATTCTCACCTTGCCCGACCGACCCTGGGCCGCGCTCGCGCTGCTGGTGGTGCTGACGGCGCTCGGCGTCGCCAACTGGGCGGTCGACGCGAGCCCGCCCTCGCCCGCGCCGGCCGACGCGCCCGCCTCCGAGTTCAGCGCCGGACGCGCCTGGGACACCGTCGAGGCCGTCGCGGCCGAACCCCACCCCATGGGCACCCCTGCCAAGGAACGGGTCCGCGACCACTTGGTCGCCGAACTCGCCGCCCTCGGCTTCGACGTCGAGGTCCAGACCGAACTCGCCCGCGACGGCGGCGCCGGCACGGCCTACTTCGGGCTCGTGGAGAACATCGTCGCCACCCTCCCCGGCACCGACGCCACCGGCACGGTCCTGCTCGTCTCGCACTACGACTCCGTCCCCTCCGGACCCGGCGCCGCCGACGCCGCCTCCGGGGTCGCCGCCGTCGTCGAGACCGCCCGGGCGCTCCAACTCGAAGGGCCGCACCGCAACGACCTCGTCGTCCTCCTCACCGACGGCGAGGAGATGGGCCTGTTCGGCGCCGAGGCCTACGCCCGGTCCCACCCGGCGGGGGAGGAGCCGACCGTGGTGATCAACCTCGAGGCCCGCGGCGTCTCCGGACCCTCGCTCATGTTCGAGACCTCAAGGGACAACGCCGCCCTCATCGAAATGTTCGCCGAGGCCGCGCCGCACCCGCACGGCGACTCCTCCGCGATCGAGGCCTACCGCCAGCTCCCCAACGACACCGACTTCACCCGCTTCCACGAGGCCGGCTACATCGGACTCAACAACGCGTTCATCGGCGGCGCCTCCTGGTACCACACGCCCCACGACGACACCGACCACCTCGACCCGGCCAGCCTCCAGCACCACGGCGAGAACACCCTCGGCATCGCCCGCGCCCTTGCACGGATGGACCTCGCGGACCTCGAAGCCGACGGCGACCAGACCTTCTTCGGCTTCTTCGGCCTGCTCGTCCACTACGGCGAAGCCTGGAACCTCCCGATCGCGCTGCTCGGCCTCGCCGCCGTCACCGCCGCAGCGGCCATCGCCCGCACCAGACGCCGCCTGAGCCCGCCGCGCCTCGCCCTCGCCTTCATCGCCTTCATCGTGCCGATCGCACTCGCCGGTGCCGCCGCCGTGGGACTGTGGCCCGCGCTCCAGGCCCTGCGGCCGGGCTACGCCGACACTTACGGGCTGCTGTTCGACCGCACCTGGTACTACCTGGCGCTCCTGGTCTTCAGCCTCGCCGCGCTCACCGCCTGGTACGCGGCCGTGCGCCGCCGCCTCGGCGAGGCCGCCGCCGCACTCGCGCCCCTCGCCTGGCTCGCTCTTCTCGGCACGGCCACCGCCCTCACCGTCCCGGGCCTCTCCTATGTGTTCGCCGTGCCCGCGCTCGCCGCAGTCGGCGTCCTCGCCGCGATGCTGCTCGAACGGCGCTCACGGCCCCTGCGCCTGCTCGGCTACGGGCTCTTCGCGCTCGCCCTCGTCCCGGCCGTCGTGCAACTGAGCTGGACCTCGAACCTCATCGAGGCGTTCGGCATGGAACTTGCGGCCGTCCCGGCGGTCCTCATCGTCCTCTTCGCCGCACCGGCGCTGCCGCTGCTGACGATGACCCGCCGCTTCGACGGCCGCGGCCTCCGTCTCGTCCCGGTCACGGCCGCTGTGGCCGCTCTCGCGCTCGTCGGCGTCGGGCTGGCGGTCGACCGCTTCGACGCCGAGCACCCGCGCCAGGCTTACCTGGCGTACGTGCTCGACGCCGACACCGGCGCCGCCGCCTGGGTCTCGACGGACCTCGACCGCTCCGAATGGACCGGCCGCTACATCACCGAGGACGACCTCGCGGACGCCGGCCTCCCCGCGGCCTACGTCGACTCGGCCTGGGGAAGCCCCGGATTCGGTCCGGCCGAACCGATCGACCTCGCCCCGCCCAGCGCCGTGTCCACGTCCCGCTCGGCCGACGCCGAGACCCTGGAGGTCACCTCGCCGCGCGGCGCCGACACGATGTGGCTCGCCGTCTACGGCGACCCCGAACGCGCCGAAGTCGCGCTCGCCGACGGGACCTTCGCCGAGTTCGCGATCGAGCCTCCGACCGAAGCCGGTGCGCCGAGCCGGATCTGGTTCTACAACGTCCCCGCCGAAGGGTTCACCCTGACCCTGCACGGCCAGGCGGACGGCTTCGACATCACGGTGTTCGACCAGACGCACGGCATCGAGGACATCGACGGCTACACCGACCGCCCCGAAGATTTCATGCGCTCCCGCGACCGCCAATCCGACACCGTGACCATCGCCGCCAAAGCCACCTGACCCCTCCGACCGGTTCAGGGGAGCTTGATCACGATCTTGCCTTGGTTGTCTCCGGCGGCGAGCCTTGCGTACGCCTCCGGGGTCTCCTCCAGTGGGTAGATCCGGTCGATGACCGGTGCCACCGCGCCTTCGGTCACCAGTGCCGTCACCGCCTCCAGGTCCTCTCTCGACTGCGGCACCACCTGGACCTTCACCTGTTTTCCGGTGGCCGCCCGGATCGCGGGTCCCGCCGTCAGTGTGGCCAGCAGGATTCGCGTGTGCCCTCCGAGCAGCAGGTACGAGCCGCCCTTCCGCAGTGCCCGGTGGACGCGGTACGGCGAGCGGTGGGCCACGAGGTCCACGATCAGGTCATAGCGGTCGCGGTGGTCGGACCAGTCCTCGGTCGCGAAGTCGACCGTGTCGTCGGCGCCGAGCCCCGCGAGGTAGTCCGCCTTGTCGGCGCGGTCGACCGCCGTCACGTCGGCGCCCAGGTGCTTGGCGAGTCCGACCACGAACGCGCCGCCGGCCCCGCCGGCGCCGTTGACCAGCACGCGGTCGCCGGGGCGCACACCCCGCGTGGACCGGTACGCGATGCTGCCCGCCTGCGGAATTGCCGCCGCTTCGGTGAATGACAGTCCGGGCGGCTTGCGGGCCAGCAGCTTCGGCGAGGTCGCGACGAGTTCGGCGAGCCCGCCGCGGTATCCGGCGAGCTCGCCGAACACCTCGTCGCCGGGCGCGTACTCGCTCACCGCGTTCCCGACCGCGGCCACGACGCCCGCGACATCGGATCCGGGCACCGGATCGCGGGGCCGCCGGAGGCCGCCCACGCGGGAGTAGAAGGGCCGGCCGGAGAGGTTCTCGCGGTCCGATCCGTTGAGGGACGCGGCCTTGACCTCGATGAGGATCTGGTCCGCCGCGGGCACCGGATCGGGCAGGTCGCCGACGCGGACGACCTCAGGGGTGCCGTAGCGGTCTTGGAGGGCGGCGCGCATGAGGGGCTCCTGTCTCGCGGCTGCCACGGGTGCCCAGCCTATCGCGGACGGAGCGGCCGCTCAACGCATCAGGGCCTCGACCAGGCTGTCTTGCAGCATCGTCAGCCATTCGTAGACCATCACCAGCGGTTCGCGCGGGTCCTCCTCGGGCAGTTCCCGCAGCTCGTCGTAGCTCTCCTCGTCGGTGACGCCGAGCCTGCTGGCGATGACCAGCCGCAGGTCGTTGAGGGCGCCGAGCCACTGGCGGCACTCGTCCGGCTTGAGGTGCAGCACCGCGCGGCGCTCGCTCGGGGCCAGCGCGTCGAGCGAGCGCACCAGTGCCTGCGCGTCCTCGCGTTTGCGGCCCCGCAGGTCCTCCTCGGTGTAGCGGCGGAACTCCGCGGAGGCGGCGCGGGCGTCGCCGTCCGGGCCCGCGTCGGTGTACGCGTCCGGGAACAGCCGCGCCAGCGCCGGGTCGGCGGGCGGCTCGCTCGGGCCGTCGCTGAACGCCGAGGCGATGAGGTCGGCCGCGTCGGGCCGCTCGGGCGCCTCGGGTCGGGCGGAGCCGACGAGTTCGAGCATCTGCGAGGCGTAGCCGCGCAGGAGGGTGATCTCGTACGGCTGGAAGACGATCGCGGCGCCGCCGCCGCGCAGCGGTTTGAAGTGGCGCGCCATCAGCGGTCCTGCCGCAGCGTCGCCCAGAGCCCGTAGCCGTGCATGGCCTGCACGTCGCGCTCCATCGCCTCCCGGGTGCCGCTGGAGACGACCGCGCGGCCCTCGTGGTGCACGTCGAGCATGAGCCGGTTCGCCTTCTCGGGCGAGAACCCGAAGTAGGTCTGGAAGACGTACGACACGTAGCTCATGAGGTTGACCGGGTCGTTGTGGACGACCGTGATCCACGGGAAGTCCGGCTCGGCGACCGCGTTCGGCGTAGCGGTCGGCGACTGCTCGGTCTCGGTCGCGGCACCGAGCGGCGGGTCGATGGTTGTCGGACGGGCGCTCACGGGTGCAATGCTGCCATCCGGGGTCTCGCCCGGCTCGCTCCGCCCCGGCAGAAGCGGCCCCTATTGCACCGATCCGTTCACCGGTCCTCGACGAGCCCGTTGCGGTAGGCCCACACGACCGTCTGCACGCGGTCGCGGGCCCCGATCTTCGCCATGGCCCGGCCCAGGTGCGATTTGACGGTGCTGGTCTCCACGAACAGCTCCTGCGCGATCTCGGCGTTCGACATGCCCCGCGCCAGCAGCAGCACGATCTCGCCCTCCCGAGCGGTGAGCACCGCGGCCGCCTCGGGGTCCTGGGCCCGCTTGCGGCGCTTGGCGAACTCGGTGATGACGCGGCGCGTCACGGCCTGGTCGACCAGGCCCTCCCCGGCGGCGAGCTTGCGGATCGCGTCGATGAGGTCCTCGGGTTCGCAGTCCTTGAGGATGAAGCCGCTCGCGCCCGCCTCGAGCGCGCCGAACACGTATTCGTCGAGGTCGAAGGTGGTGACCACGAGGATCGCGGGCGCCTCGTCCTCGGCGGTGATCGCCCTGGTCGCGGCGAGGCCGTCGCCGCCGGGCATCCGCACGTCCATGCAGACCACGTCGGGCGCGAGCCGTTCGGCGGCCTTGACCGCCGCCGGTCCGTCGGAGGCCTCGCCGACGACCTCGATGTCCCCGGCGTCCTCGAGCAGCACCCGGTATCCGGCGCGGACCACCGCCTGGTCGTCCACGAGCAGCACCTTGATCACGCGGCATCTCCATTCTCGTCGTCGGCGCCTTTCGGCCGTTCCCTGTCGGCGTCGCGCACCGGCAGCCGCACCAGCACGCGCCAGCCGCCGCCTTCCGGCCCGGCCTCGACCGGACCTGCTTCGAACGTGGCCCCGACCAGGTCGGCGCGTTCGCGCATCCCGATCAGGCCGGTGCCGCCGGAGCCGATCTCGGCGAGCGCCCCTCGCGTCGAAGCGCCGTTGGCGACCTCCAGGACCACGCGGTGCCCACCGTAGGCGAGCCGCACCGCCACCGGCGCCCCGGGCGCGTGCTGGCGGGCGTTCGTCAGGGCCTGTTGGGCGATCCGGTACATCGAGATGTCCGCGATCGGCGGCAGGACCAGCGTCTCGCCCTCGCGTTCGAATACCACGTCGTCCCCGAGCCGCCGCGACTCCTCGATCAACGCGTCGAGCGCGGACAGGCCCGGCACGGGCGCGCCGCCGTCCTCGCCGTCCCTCTCGCGCAGCAGCCCGACGACCTGCCGCAGGTTCGCGAGGGTCTCCTTGCCCTGCGAGCGGATCCACGCCGCCCCGGACTTCGCCGCGGCGGTGTCGCGGTCGATGAGCCGCTCGACCGCCGCGGCCTGGATCACCATGCCCGACAGGTGGTGCGCGGCGACGTCGTGGAGTTCGCGGGCCAGGCGCGTGCGTTCGGCGGTGATCGCGGCCTCGGCCCGCCGGCGCTGGGCCCGGATCGCCTCGGCGGCGCGTTCGCTCGCCAGCGCCGCGCCGCGGCGGCGCGCGGCCACGTGCACGCCGATGAAGGCCGCCGTGGCATAGAGCAGGGCGCTCGCGACGACGTGGTTGCCCACGGTCGTCAACGCCCCGTCCTGGCCCCAGGTGCCCGCCGCGGCCGCGAGCGCGGTGGCCGCGACCGCCGCGGCCATGGCGCCGATCGTGAACCGCACGGCCGCGAGGGTCCCGAGGGTGTAGGCCGCGATCGGCGGGGCGAAGCCGTTGGCCATCACCGGGGGCGCGACCAGGACGATCACCGCCTGGAGCGCGGTGACCCCCGCGAAGCCCCAGACCGGCCGCACGCGGCGCAGGCACAGCAGCAGCGCCTGCCCGGTCGCGATCCCGGTGACGGCCCACGCGGCGTCCGCGCTGAGTTCGAGCGTGGGCTCGGTGGGCACCAGCTTCGCCATCGCCCCGAACAGGGCGAAGGTGAGCACGGCGGCGACCAGCGCGAACACGCAGTCGCGGGCGAAGGGCCCGCCGGCCCCGAGCCGGGAGAGGAGGCCGTCGAGGCGTTCTCCCGGGGTCGGGGCCGGCGAGGTGCGCTCGGCCGACGCGGTGCGGTCGATTGGCGTGTTCATGCGGACCATCCTCACGCAGCCGTACCGCTTCGCGGCGACCGCTCCGGTCAGTAGGTGATGTTCGGTGAGAGCAACTGGAACTGGATCGCGACGTTCATGACCGCCGAGAGGGCCAGCAGCGTGAGCGCGGTGCCGGTCACGGCCCGCCATCCGGCCTTGCGGCGGATCTCGCCGACCAGCCCGAGCACCGCCGGCACCAGGCCGAGCGCGCCGATGACCTGGAGCGCCTGGACGGCCCGGATCGCGGCCGTCGCCGGGTCCTGGAGCGTCAGGATCTGCATGATGATCATCGCCCATCCGACGAGCGCGAGGAGCGTCGCGACCGCGCCGACGCGGACCAGCGCCCGCCAGAGGCGGCCTTCGCGGCCCGGGCCCGGGCGGTGGCGCAGCCGGCGGTAGACCGCGGCGACCGGCCACGCGAGGAGTCCGAGGACGAGCACCGCGACGGCGCCGAGCAGCAGCGGCAGCCCCAGTTCGCGGTCGGCCTCCATCGGCAGGTACGTGATCACCGCGTCCTGGACGATGCCGGTGACCTCGCCGTTCTCGGTGCGCACCGCGATGGCGCGCTCGCCGTCGATCTCGCGCCACACGTCGGCGCCGATGTGCTCGTACACGTTCGGGCCCTCGGCGACCGGGTCGAGCGGGAAGTACAGGCGCCCGTCGTCCAGCGCCTCGATCTTCACGGTGCCGATCAAGTCGATCACGTTCAGGAAGTTGCTGTGGAAGCCCCGCGAGGAGTAGTAGGTCCCGGCGATGGCCTCGGCGTCCACACTGGCGTCAGTGCCGTCCCCGGCGGGGCTCTCGCCCGGGAAGAACCGGTCGGCGAAGCCGCTCATGATCGCCGAGCGCAGCGCGAGGGTCCGCGCCTCCGCGTTCCCGGAGCTGTTGAGCGACAGGTAGATCCCCGCGCCGTCCTCGAGGTAGAGGTTGAGGTGCGTGTGGAAGAAGTTCGTGTCGCCGCCGTGGCCGACGATGCGGTGCCCGTTCTGGTCCTCCTCGAACCAGCCCAAGGTCATCCGCTGCGCCCCGGCGAACGCGCCGAGGGTCTCCTCGGTCAGCGCTGGGGAGTACATCAGTTCCCGGGTGGCCGCGTCCAGCAGCTCGGTCCCGTCGGGGTGCGTGCCGAGCTGCGCGAGCATGAACTGCGCCATGTCGTCGGCGGTGATGGACAGCGAACCGGCGGGCGGGGTGCCCACGATCTCGAAGGGCTGCGCGGGCCCGTCGCCGTCGAGGTAGCCGTTCGAGACGCGCTCGCGCAGCGCCTCGGGCAGCGGCTGGCGGAACGAGGACGAGTCCATGCCCAGCGGCGCGAACAGGTGCTCCTCCACGTACTGCTCGAACGGCACGCCGCTGACGCGCTCGACGATGTACCCCGCCAGCGAGTTGCCGTAGTTGGAGTACGAGGGCGTCGTGCCCGGCCGGTAGACCTGCTCGGGCGGGTCGGTCGCGAGCACCTCGCGCAGGTCGACCTCACCTTCGGTCGCGATGAGGCCGGTGATGCGCTCCTCGAAGCCCGGGGTGTGGCTGAGCAGGTGGCGCAGGGTCAGGTCGTCGTCGAAGTTCCGCTCGATCTCGAAGTCGAGGTAGGCCGAGACGTCGGTGTCGAGGTCGAGATCACCCGAGGCCACCAGCTGCATCACCGCGGTGGCGGTGAAGACCTTGGCGACCGATCCGGCCCGGAACAGCGTGTCGGCCGGGTCGACCTCGACCGGCGCGCCGCCGCCCTCGCCGGTGTCGGCGTAGCCGAAGCCGCGGGTCGTGACGACCTCGCCGCCGCCGACGACCGCGACCGAGGCGCCGGCGATGCCGTCGCGCTCCAGCAGCGCCGGAAGGGTCTCGTCCAACCACGCGTCCACGTTGGCGCGGGTCAGCTCCTCGGCGGCGCCCACGGGCGCCGCGTCAACCTCGGGAAGGTCGGGGTCGGCCTGGCCGCAGGCGGCGGTCGCGAGGACCAGGGCCGCGCCGAGCGCGGCGCCGATCCGGATCGCGAGGCCGCGCCGGGCGGTCTGTGCAACGGGCATGTCAGCTCCAATGGGTGTCGGTCCTGTGGGGAACGATTTGACCGCGTTCGCGATCGGTGCGAGATTCCCTTGCGTTCGCACCACTGAATCCTGTCCGGAAACGGGTACCGGCGACGACTGGCGCAAGGCGGAAATCCGCTTGCGACCTTTGGGGGAGGCCGCCCGCCCGAACCTGCGCCCTCCGGCGAACCCGCCGCGACGCCGATTGCCGAAACGGCAACAAAACTTGCGGATTCGCGACCTACGATGAACCCTGGAACCACCGACGAACACCGGAGGCCGACCGTGCACCACCAGTCCGACACCACTGATCTCGCGCAGTTCTGGGAGCAGCACTACGCCGCCCGCGACCAGGTCTGGAGCGGCCGCGCCAACGCGGTCCTCGCCGAGACCGCCGCAGGCCTGCCGCCCGGCCGCGCCCTCGACCTCGGCTGCGGCGAAGGCGGCGACGCCGTCCACCTCGCCGCCGCCGGCTGGCACGTCACCGCCGTCGACGTCTCGGCCACCGCGCTGGCCCGCACCCGCGCCCGCGCCGAGGCCGCCGGGGTCGCAGGATCGGTCACGACCGAGCGGCACGACCTCTCCGAATACGTCCCCGAAGGCCCGTTCGACCTGGTCTCGGCCCAGTTCCTCCAGACGCCGATCGAGTTCCCGCGGCCCCTGGCGCTGCGGCGCGCGGCCGAGGCCCTCGCCCTCGGCGGCCTCCTCCTGGTGGTCGACCACGGCTCGGCCCCCTCCTGGAGCGAGGGCCAGGGCCACCACCTCGACTTCCTCAGCCCGGCGGCGCTCTTCGCGAGCCTCGACCTCGACGCCGACCGCTTCGAACCGGCGCGCCTCGACGCCCCCGAGCGCGAGTCCACCGGCCCGAACGGCGAGCGGGGCACCATCGTCGACACCGTCGTCGCCGTACGCCGCGTCCACTGAACGGGATCGACGGACGCTGATTCCTACAAAAATACTAGGATTAAGGTCCCGCACCGTTTGGAGGAACCATGGAGTACACGCAGCTCGGGCGCGCCGGCGTCAAGGTCTCGCGAATCGTCCTCGGCACCATGAACTTCGGCCCCCACACCGAGGAGGCCGACGCGCACCGCATCCTGGACCGCGCGCTCGAACTCGGCGTCAACTTCTTCGACACCGCCAACGTCTACGGCCGCACGAGGAAGGGCTGGACCGAGGAGATCATCGGCCGCTGGTTCGCCTCGCGGCCCGAGGCCCGCGACCAGGTCGTGCTCGCCACCAAGGTCTACGGCGCCGTCGGCGAGGGCCCCAACGACCGCGGCCTGTCCGCCTACCACATCCGGTCGCAGATAGAGGCGTCCCTGCGCCGCCTCCAGACCGACCGGATCGACCTCTACCAGTTCCACCACCTCGACCGGACGGTCGAGTGGGAGGAGATCTGGCAGGCGATCGACGTGCTCGTCGCCCAAGGCAAGGTCGTCTACACCGGCTCCTCGAACTTCGCCGGCTGGGCGATCGCGCGCGCCAACGAGCGGGCCGCGAAGCGCGGCGGCCTCGGCCTGGTCTCGGAGCAGTCGATCTACAGCCTCGTCAACCGCAAGATCGAACTCGAAGTGATCCCCGCGGCCCAGCACTACGGGCTCGGCGTCATCCCGTGGTCGCCGCTCGGCCGCGGCCTCCTCGGCGGCGTGCTCGGCAAGACCGCCGAGACCGGCCGCCGCGCCGAGCCGCGCCTGATCGAGGCGATTGAGAAGCACCGCCCGCAACTGGAGCAGTACGAGGCCTTCGCGGCCGAGAAGGGCGTCGCCCCGGCGGTCCTGGGCCTCGCCTGGGTCCTGCGCCAGCCCGGCGTCACCGGCCCGATCATCGGCCCGCGCACCGTCGAGCAGCTCGAAGACGCCGTCGCGGCCCTGGAGGTCGGACTCGACGAGGACGAGCTCAAGACCCTCGACGAGATCTTCCCCGGCCCCGGCGGCGCCGCCCCCGAGGCCTACGCCTGGTAGCACGCACCGATCGCGGGTCCGGCCCTCAAGCCGGACCCGCGATTTTATCGGTACACGTTCGGCGAAGACTCGGATACGATCGAGCCCATGTCTTTGCAAGCGCTTGCACGTCGACAGGACCTGCTCGACGGCGCCCACCCGGCGCGCTCGGTGCTCCGCCTCCTCGCCCGCCGCCCCTGGCGGATGCTGCTGGCCTTCCTCGCCTTCGCGGTCAAGGAGGTCCCGCTGTGGTTCCTCCCGGTCGTCACCGCCGCGATCATCGACCTCGTCTCCTCCGGCGGCTCCGTCCGCGCCGTGCTCGGCTGGCTCGCCATCGCCCTGGTCCTGCTCGTGCAGAACTACCCTAACCACATCGTCTACACCCGCAACTTCATGACCGTCGTGCGCGACACCGGCGCCGACCTGCGCAACGCGCTCGCCGCGCGCCTCCAGAGCCTCTCGATCGGCTACTACACGCGCACGAGCGCCTCGATCGTCCAGAACAAGGTCGTGCGCGACGTCGAGAACGTCGAGATGATGCTCCAGCAGATGACCCACCCGCTGCTGTCCTCCGCGATGGTCCTCACCGGAGCGATCACAATGACCGGGATCGCCGTCCCGCAGTTCCTGCCCGTCTACGCCCTCACCGTGCCCATCGCGATCGGGCTGCGCGCGGCCCTCAAACGCCGCTCGCGCGCCCGCAACGAGGTCTTCCGCCGCGAGATGGAGGGCTTCGCCGCGCGCGTTGGCGAGATGGCCTCGCTCATCCCCGTCACGCGCGCGCACGGCCTGGAGCAGACCGCCGTCTCGCGCGTGGCCACCGGCGCCGACGGCGTGCGCCGCGCCGGGCTCCACCTGGACATGCTCAACGGCCACGTCGCCTCCATCTCGTGGGTCACCATGCAGATCCTCGGCGTCGGCTGCCTCGGCCTCGCGGCGGTCTTCGCGATCACCGGGTTCCTGCCGATCTCACCCGGCGAGGTCGTGCTGCTCTCGACCTACTTCGCGCTGCTGACCCAAGGGCTCACGCAACTGCTCATGCTCATCCCGGTGGGCGCGAGGGGCCTGGAGTCCGTGCGGTCCATCGCCGAGGTCCTCCAGGAGCCGGACGTGGAGCAGAACGAGGGCAAGCGTGAAGTGGACGCCGTCGAAGGCCGCCTCACGCTCGAACACGTCTCACACCGCTACGCCGGATCGGACACCGAAGCGGTGCAGGAGGTCTCGCTCGACGTCGAGGCCGGGACCACAGTGGCCTTCGTCGGCTCCTCAGGCTCGGGCAAATCGACCCTGCTCAACCTCGTGCTCGGCTTCGTGCGGCCCACCTCGGGCCGCATCCTCCTCGACGGCGTCGACATGCAGGAACTCGACCTGCGCACGGCCCGCCGCTTCACCTCCGTGGTGCCGCAGGAGTCGGTCCTGTTCGAGGGCACCATCCGCGAGAACATCGCCTACGGGATGCCCGAGGCGGGGGAGGAGCGCGTCACGCAGGCCCTGCGCGACGCCAACGCCTGGGAGTTCGTGCGCGACCTGCCGGACGGCCTCGACACCGTGGTGGGCGAACGGGGCGCGCGCCTCTCCGGCGGCCAGCGCCAGCGGCTCGCGATCGCCCGGGCCCTGCTGCGCGACCCGCGCGTCCTGCTGCTCGACGAGGCGACCTCGGCGCTCGACCCCGAAGCCGAGGAACTGGTGAAACAGGCCCTTGCCCGCCTCATGGAAGGCAGGACCACCCTCGTGGTGGCCCACCGCCTCTCGACCATCCGCAGCGCCGACCGCATCGTCGTCCTCGACCGGGGCCGCATCGTCGAGCAGGGCACCCACGCCGACCTGCTGAAAGCCGCCGGCCGCTACGCCCAGATGCACCTCACCCAATCCGGCACCACCTGAGCCGATCCCGCGGTCCTTCCGACATGGGACCAAAGTTGAAGATTTGTTTCATGTCGGGACTTCTCAACGAAAGATTTCTCCGATATCGTTCCGTGGCATGACTCCGAAAGCCGCTCCGGACACTCCTCGGCGCGGCGTCCCTGGAAGGGAGACAAGGACATGACCCGCCGACCCTCCGAATCGTCCAGTGCCCGCTCGCGCCGCTGGGTGCTCACCCGCGGCCTCATCGCCGCCGGCGCCGCGGCGGCGCCCTCCCTGCTGCTCGCCCGGCAGGCCGCGGCAGCGACCACCGTCGACATGGAACTCACCGTCGTCGCCGCCATGGTCGACCCGCCGCGCACCGGCTCCGCCGTCACGCCCGGGGCCGGCCCCAGCGTCACCGCCGTCGAACAGGCCCTCGCCGCCAAGGGCCTCCTCAGCGGCACCTACGTGGACGGCCACTACGGCACCACGACCGTGGCCGCCTATGCCGCCTGGCAGCGGTCCCTCGGCTACACCGGCCTCGACGCCAACGGACTCCCCGGACCGACCTCGCTCACCCGCCTCGGCCAGGACGGCGGCTTCACCGTCACCCGAACTATCAACATCGGCTCCGCCACCGACGCCTACGGCGGCAGGCGCGTCAACACCCGCACCCGCAACATGCTGGCCGCCGCCGACGCCAAGCTCTCCTGGAGCCTCGCCCTCACCCAGGGCTCCTACAGCCCCGGCAACCCCGACTCGGCCGGCACCCACGACGGCGGCGGCGTCGTGGACATCAGCGTCTCCTCGATGAGCGCCACCGAGCGCTGGCAGACCGTCAAGGCCCTGCGCGACGTCGGTTTCGCGGCCTGGCTGCGCACCCCTGAGCAGGGCTTCGCCTACCACATCCACGCGAACGCGGTGGCCGACACCGACATGGCCGGGGTCGCCCAAGCGCAGGTCCACGACTACTACTTCGGCAAGAACGGCCTTGCCAGCCACGCCGCCGACAACACCCCCGCCGCCTACAGGAGCGCCTTCACCTGGTGGGAGCAGTACAACCGCGCCTGACGGCGCCGTTCCCTCCCGAACCCGGTTCCACGGGGCCGGTGCGCGATTTCTCCGGAATCCTGCGCACCGGCCCCGGCGGTGGTACTTCTCGACCGTAGCCATCCACGCGAATCGGGGGGATCACGTCATGGTGGATCAAACGGGAACGGCGGACGACGGCAATCGGAGCCGCGCGAAGGTCTGGCTGGTCGTCGGCATCATTCTGGTCGCGCTGCTGCTCGCGGTCATCCTCATCTACCAGGTGTCGAGGTCGGCCTTCACCGCCGACACCGAGACCGGTTCGAGCACCTTCTCGGCCACCTCGATCGACCTCACCAACGACCGGAGCGGGTCCTCGGTCTTCACCGCGGGCGACCTCGTCCCCGGCGACTCCGACTCCGGCGCGGTCGCGGTGACCTACACCGGCGGCGCCGACGCGGCGGTGCGGATGTACACCACCGACAACGACGACTCCGGTCTCGCCGCCCACCTCGACATGGTGATCACCGACGACGCCGGCGGCACCTGGAACGGCACGCTCGCCGAACTCCAGGGCTCCACCGACTTCGGCTCGGGCCTGCTGGAGCACTCGATGTCCGACGAGGACACCATCACCTACACGATCGCCTTCACGCTCAACTCGAACGCGCCGAACTCGGCGCAGGGGGCCTCGGCGGCGACGACGTTCGTGTGGGAAGCGCGCACGGGCTGACGCCATGGCGGACGCATCAGCGAAGCGCCGTCGCCGCTTCGACGAGCTTCCGTGGTCCACGGTCGTCCGCGTGGCGGTCTGCGTCGGGCTCCTGTCGATCGGCGCGTTCCTCGCCGTGGCCGCGCTCGCGCCGAGGCTGCTGGGCTGGAACGGCACCACCGTCGTGTCCGGCTCGATGGAACCGAAGATCAGCGTCGGCGACATCGCCCTGACCAGCCCGATCGACCCCGATGAACTCGTCGCCGGCCAGGTGATCAGCTTCGAGGACCCTGCGGGCTTCTCGAAGGAGCCGATCCTGCACCGGATCGTTGAGGTCAACGACGACGGCACCTTCACCACCAAGGGCGATGCCAACGCCGACGCCGACTCGACGCCGGTCCCGCCCGAGAACGTGATCGGCATCGGCCGCATCCTCACGCCCGGCATCGGCAAGCCCGTGGTCTGGCTCCACGACGGCGACCTGTTCGCGTTCGGGCTCTTCGCGGCCGTCTCGGCCGTGCTCATCCGCGGCGCCGTCCCGCTCCCGATCGGGCTCGGCCGCCCCGGGACCCGCATGCGCCGCGCCGCCGAGATCGCCACGGCCACCATCGTGATCCTCGTCGGCGGCTACCTCGTCTTCCTGCGCGGCACCGGTTCGGGGAACGCCGACTTCACGGCCGGCACTGACACGGGTTCGACCTGGGCGGCGGGAACCTGGGAGGAGCCCGCCGCCGCGTGCCGCGTCAGGTGGAGCCTCGGCGGCCCGACCCAGGCCGGCGGGACCATCACCGTCTACAACGACTCGGACACGCGCGCCGAGCCCCTGTGGGAGCTGCGATGGACCTTCACCGAGGATCAGGTCGCATCCTTGAGCCCCAACGGCGGCACGATCTCCCAGGACGGCCGGTCGGTGGTCTACAACGCCGCCGACTGGATGGGCCCGATCAACGCGGCGGGCAGCAACGTCATCCAGACGGTCACCGTCAAATCCGTCGGCGGTTTCGCCGCGGACACCCCCGCCGACTTCGCCCTCAACGGCACTCCCTGCGCGATCATCTGACGAAAGCCGCTCCACATGGTCACTTTCGGTGACATGGACCTCACTTGTGTGTGATCGTTGAGACCGGTAACGGGCGAGACTGAAGGGGCAAGCGATGACGGAGAAGTCGACCGCTGACAAGCCGCAGGGCAGCAGCGCACTCGTGAGCGAGCAGGGCAAGACCACGATCGCCGACCAGGTGGTCGCCAAGATCGCCGGCATCGCCACCAGGGAGGTCTCCGGGGTCTTCAGCCTCGGCGGCGGCGTCAGCCGCACCGTCGGCGCGATCCGCGAGCGCATCCCCGGCTCGCGCACCAACTTCGGCCAGGGCGTCTCGGTGGAGGTCGGCGAACGCCAGGCCGCCGTCGACCTCGACGTGGTCGCCGACTACGGCATCGCCATCGCCGACCTCGCCGCGGGCGTGCGCCGCAACGTCATCGACGCGGTCGAGCGGATGACGGGCCTGGAGGTCACCGAGGTCAACATCGTCGTCCACGACGTGCACCTCGAAGGCGATTCGGACTCCGACTCCGAAGACGACTCGCGAGTGGAGTGACGCCCGTGCCCACCGCGAACGGCCGCTTCGCCGCCACCGCCGACGCGATCGCCGCCGCGGTCCTGGCGGTGCCCGGCGTCGAGGGACTCCACGGCGGCGCACGCGGCGAGATCGCCACGGCCCTGCCGGGGCGGCGCATCGCGGGCCTGCGGCTCGATGCGGACGCGTGCGCGGTCCACGTGGCCGTCGGGTGGGACCGCGACATGCGCGAGACCGCCGCCGCCATCAGGGCCGCGCTGCTTCCGCTGACAGGCGGCCGGACGGTCGCCGTGACCGTCGAGGACATCGGTGAACCGAGCCGCGGCGCATTTAGAGACGAGGATCGAACATGAAGGCATCCTTCGCCGGCCTGACGGTCGGCCTGCTGCTGGCCCTGGCCGTCATCACCGGCGGCTTCACCGGTTTCCTGCTCGCCATCGTCCTCGGCGGGATCGGCTTCGCGATCGCCGGCCACCTGAGCGGCGAGTACGACGTGGTCGAGAAGGTCCGAGGCCGCCGTGGCTGACGCTTTCGCGATCGCCGACCTGCCCGGCGGAGCCGACCGGGCGCCCGAGGAGCGCGGCTCGCTGCGCATCACCGACACCGCCGTGACCCGCGTGTTCGAAGGCGCCGCCCGAGGCGCGCCCGGTTCGGCCGAGCGCTCGGGGCTGCTCGTGCGCGGCTACCCGCGCGTGCGCGCCACCGTCAAGCACGGGCGGGTCTGGGCGCACCTGGACGTGGCCGTCCGCTGGCCCGGACCGACCTCCGCGACCGCGAGCGGCCTCGCCCAGCGCGTCCGCGAGGAGGCCTCCCGGATCACCGGGCTCGACGTCGTCGCGCTCGACGTGGCCGTCCACCTCGTCGACGCCGCCGACAGCCCGCAGCGGAGGGTCCGATGAAGGCCCGCGACCCGAGGCGACTGCCCGCCGCGACCTGGTTCGGGCTCGTCGGCGCGCTGCTCCTGGCCGGGCTGGCGGTCCTGTTCGGCCAGCACTTCGCCGCCGAACGCGGCTGGACCGGCGACTCCTGGCTGCGCGGGGCGCTCGGCTTCGTCGAGGACCCGCGGCCGTCGAACGCCGTGCTCGCCGTCGCCGTGGCCGCCGTCCTGCTCGGCCTGTGGTTCCTCATCGCCGCGTGCATCCCCGCCCGGCGCAGCCACCTGCGCGTCGACGGCCGCGACGACCTGTGGGTCTCGCCGCGCGCGCTCGAAGCGCTCGCCGCCGACGCCGCCGAACGCTCGCCGGGCGTGCTCCACGGCCGCGGCGAGATCCGCCGCAGGCGCCTGCGCGTGGAGGCCCTGCTCGCCCCCGGCGACCACGCGGGCGTCGCGGGCATCGTGCAGACCGTCGGCGACCGGCTCTCGGGCCTCGCCGACCTCGAAGTGTCCGTGCAGGCGAAGGAGGGGACCCGATGAGGCCGCTCGCGATCGACCGCACCGCCGCGATCCTGTTCGGCCTCCTGCTCATCGCCGGAGGCGCGATGGTCCTCGACTGGCGCTTCGACCTCGTCGGCGCCTGGGCCCGGCTCGACACCGGCGCGATCACCGACGCGGTCGACGCCGACTGGTTCCCGTGGGCGGCGGGCGCCGCGACGGTCGTGTTCGCCCTGCTCGCGCTGTGGTGGCTCCTCGCGCGCATCCCCCGCCCGGTGGAAGGCAAGGTGCGGCTCGGCTCGGACGGGGCCGACCGCATCGAGGTCGACGTCAAGTCGATCCTGCCGCGACTGCGCGAGGAACTGGAGCGCAACGCCCCGGTCGACCACGTCAGCAGCGCCCGGACGCCCTCCGACGCGGGCCAACTGGTGGAACTGCGCGCCAGCGTCGACCCGCGCGCCGACGGCGAATCGCTCGTCAAGGCCGCCGACGGCATCGCCGCCTCGGTCGCCGAGGCGTTCCCCGACGGCCAGGTGACCGTCCGCGTCCTCGTCGACGCGCCGCGCCGGCCCGGCTCCCGCAAGACACCCCGCGTCCACTGAGCACGAGGGCGCCGGCCACTGCGGCCGGCGCCCCGCGCTCACCCCGCGGAGACGCAGAACAGGTGGCCTTCGGGGTCGGCGAGCACCGTCCAGTCCCCGCCGCCGGGCTGGAACTCCGGCTTCGTGGCCCCGGCGGCCAGCAGCTCCTTCACCGCGCGGTCGACGTCGTCCACCGTGAAGTCGAGGTGGCAGTGCTTGGCGGCGTCGGGCCAGCCCGGGCCCCGGTAGCCCTCGATGCGCTGGAAGCCCAGGCTCACGGGCCCCTCGCTGAGGTGGACGGCCTCCTCGTCGCGGTAGGTGACCGGCCAGCCGGAGACCCGCTCGTAGAACGCGGCGAGCGCGGCGGGGTCGGCGCAGTCGATGACGACGGTGGTGAGGGTCGCGATCGCGGACATGTCGGGTGCTCCTGTACCTCGGTGGTTCGTGACGACGACGAGTCTGCCCGCGCCGCGGCGGCCGCGGCTTGAACATCCTTGCGGGCCGTCGGACCCGGCCGGTAGCGTGCGCCCCATGCTCTCCTCGCACACCGTGGCCCGGCGCAAGGACTTCTCGGTCGCGGCCGTGACCTGCCGCGACGAGCACCGCGGCTGGACGGCCGAGACCGAGTCGGCGCACCACCGGATCGTGCTGGTGCGCCGGGGCAGGTTCCGCCGCCGCGCCGACGGCGTCGCCGGCTACGCCGACCCGACCATGGGCTACCTCGCGACCCCGGGGGAGTGCGAGGAGTTCGCGCACCCCAGCGGCGGCGACGGATGCACCTCGATCCGCATCAGTGAGGCGCTGTGGACCGCCATGGCCGGCGACGGCGCGGTGCCGATCCGCAGCGGCGTGTACGTGGACGCCCGCCTCGACCTGGCCCACCGCCGGATGCTCGCCTCCGGACCCGACGTGGACTTCGCCATGACCGAACGGCTCCTGGCCCTGCTCGCCGGCGCGATGCGCCAAGCGGTGACCGGCCCGCTGCCTTCGGACGCCGACGCGAGCGCCGACCGCCGCCTCGTCGCCACCGCCTGCGAGGCCATCGGCGCCGCGCATCCCGACTCCCGCGCCCTGATGCCCCTCGCGGCGCTGCTCGACGTCTCGCCCTACCGGCTCAGCCGGGCGTTCACCCGCCGCCTCGGCGTCTCGCTCACCCACTACCGCAACCGGGTGCGCGTCGGCCGGGCCCTCGACCTGATCGAATCCGGCGCCACGAACCTGGCCCAGGTGGCGGCCGAACTCGGCTTCGCCGACCAGGCCCATCTCGGGCGCACCGTCAAGCGCCACTACGGGCACACCCCGACGGTCCTGCGGCGCCTGCTCGACCGGCGCTTACCCGCCCAGGTAGTCCTCGCGTTCAGCGCGCCACCGCGCCAGGTACGGGTACCGGGTGTCGGCCGCATGGCGCTCGCGCGCCGCCCTCGCGCCCTCGGCCAGAGCCGCGGCGTCGGCGTCCTCCACCCGCCATCCGTACGGGTACGAGTGGCGCTCCGAGAAGTGGTCCATCCACACCAGCACCAGGTCGCCGTCGTGTTCGAGCGTCTCCTCGGTCACGCTGCCGCGCTCGTGCCGCTCGACCACCCAGCCGCCGCCCTCGCGCGGCACGGCCGTGAACTCCGGATCGAAGTCCCAGCTCCAGCGCCCGCCCGACAGCGGCCGCGGCGCGTGCCGCCCGACCCCGCTCAGCGACCCGGCCAGCGCGGCCGGCGTCCACGGCACGGGAAAACAGGTCCCCAGGGCCGCTTGGAGTTCGAGCGCGGTCGGCAGCGACGACCGCTCCCCGCTCGGGGTCAGCGCCGCGCTCAGCACCTTCGCCGCCAGCGAGGGCCCGCCGTCGTCGACGAGGGCCACGTGCAGTTGGAGGAGCCGCGTGAACCGGTCGTGCTCGGCCGCGGTCGCGAACGGCGGCAGCGGGACGGCCCCGGACCCGCGCGAACCCCACGGCAGGTGGCCGGGAAGGAAGGTGCCCATCGGCCCATTGTGCAGGACCCGGTCCACCTCCGGGGTCCCCGAAGCGGCCCCGGGCCCGGCGCCCGTGACCGTGCGGCAACCGGGCGTTCGGGCGCCTACGGCCGAGTAGGGTGGGCCTGACTTCGATCTGAAAGTGGGTCACACATGAGTGTCAGCGTGCTGTTCATCGGCGGTACCGGCCGGATCTCCACCTCCTGCGTGCACGAGGCGGTCCGCCAAGGGCTCGACGTCACCGTCCTCAACCGCGGCAAGACCGCCGAGCGGCTACTGCCTCCCGAGGTCTCGCTCCTCACCGCCGACGTGAACGACCCGCAGTCGGTGCGCGAGGCCCTCGGCGACCGCTCCTTCGACGCGGTCGTCAACTGGGTCAACTTCACCCCCGAGCAGGTCCGGCGCGACATCGACCTGTTCACCGGCCGCACCGGCCAGTACCTGTTCATCAGCTCCGCGAGCGCCTACCAGACCCCGCCGACGCACATGCCCGTCACCGAGTCCACGCCGCTCAAGAACCCCTACTGGCAGTACTCCCGCGACAAGATCGCCTGCGAGGAGCTGCTCGTCAAGGCCTACCGCGACGACGACTTCCCGATGACGATCATCCGGCCCTCGCACACCTACGACGAGACTCTCCTGCCCTTCGACGGCGGCTGGACCGTCGTGGACCGGATGCGCGCGGGCAAGCCCGTCATCGTCCACGGCGACGGCACCTCCCTGTGGACCATCACCCACAGCCGCGACTTCGCCGTCGGCTTCGTCGGGCTCCTCGCCCGCGAGGCCGCCATCGGCGAGGCCTTCCACATCACCGGCGACGAGGCCCCCACCTGGAACCAGATCTTCGAGCACGTCGCCGAGGCCGCCGGGGTCGGCGAACTCAACCTCGTGCACGTCGCCTCCGAGGCCATCGCCGCCGCCGACCCGAACTGGGGCGCCGGCCTCCTCGGCGACAAGTCGAACACGATGGTCTTCGACAACACCAAGCTCAAGCGCCTCGTGCCCGAGTTCGGGATCGATGCCACCCCGTTCAGGCTCGGCGCCCGCGAGGTCGTCGCCTGGCACGACGCCAACCCCGAGCACCAGACCGTGGACGCGAAGGCCGACGCGGTGATGGACTGGCTCGCCGAGCGCTACGCGCCCCGCCCCATGTAGACCCGGACGCGACAGCGGTGCGGCGCCCGGAAGGGCGCCGCACCGCTCCGTGCTCCCGCAGTAAGTCCCGCACGAGCTCCCAGCCGTCCGCTTCGAGACCGTCCCCCTCGAACACGACCGCGCGGCCCTCCCGGACCTCGATCGCGTCGACGTACACGCCCCGGCCCTGGTACAGCGGGTCGCTCGCGTAGACCCACCGCAGCCGGGCCGTGCCCTCCGGCAAGACCGCCGCCGCGTCGATCCACTGCCGCCCCGAGAAACCGGAGAACGCGCCCTCGGTGCCCCAGTGGTGGTCCTCGGTGCGCAGGTCTAGCGGCACCGCCGCCCACGTCTCGCCGTCCGCGCTCGCCTCCAGCGCCGCCGTGTCGGTCGCCTCGGTGTCGTACCAGAGCGCGAACGCGGCCGTCCCCTCCGATACCGGGCCCGGCAGCGCCGCCGTCAGTGTCGCCACCGTACCGTCCGCCGTCCCCGCGAACCACGCCTGCTTCCCGGCCTTCGGTTCTACCGGCACCGCCCGGCCGAGCGGCCGGCTCGCCGCGCGCCGGTACACCGACTCGGTGCCCCGCTCCCGCGTCGGGTGCACGCGGTTGGTCAGCAGGACCAGCAGCGTCCCCGCGAGCGGGTCCAGCACGATCGAGGTGCCCGTGTACCCGGTGTGGCCCACCGTCACCGGCGAGCTCATCGCGTCCATGTACCAGCGCTGGCCCAGCTGCCAGCCGAGCCCGCGCGCGGCGCTCTCGCCGAACCCGGCGTTCTGGTCGGTGAAGATCAGCCGCGCGGTGGCCTCGCTGAGGATCTCCGCGCCGCCGTACCGCCCGCCGTTGAGGATCATCTGCCCGAAGACCGCGAGGTCCCAGGCGGTCGCGAACACGCCCGCGTGCCCGGCGACGCCGCCGAAGACCCACGCGTTCTCGTCGTGCACCTCGCCGTGCACCAGGCCCCGGCCCGTCCACGGCTGGTACTCCGTCGCCGCCGTGCGAACGGGGTCGACCGGGTCGTACCCGGTGTCCTCCAGGCCCAGCGGCTCGCAGATCAGCTCCGCCACCAGGGCGTCCAGCGGCTGCCCGGCGACGTGCTCCAGGACCTTGCCGAGCACGATCAGGTTGAGGTCGGAGTACTCGTAGCCGCTGCCGGGCTCGCGCCGCAGCGGATGCGCGTAGATCGCCTCCATGCGCGAACGCTCGTCCGGCAGGTCGTAGAGGTTGACGACCGCGACCATCCCCGAGGTGTGCGACAGCAGCTGCCCCAAGGTGATCGGGGTCTTCTCGGCGTCGAAGGCGTCGAAGTCGGTCAGGTACTCCACCACCGGGGCCTTCAGGTCGATGAGGCCGTCGTCGATGAGGACGCCGGTGACCGCGGCGGTGAAGAGCTTCGAGATCGAGGCGAGGTCGTAGACGGTGTCCTTCTCCGCCGCGAGCCACTCCCGCGACGGCAGCTCGACCGGGCTCGCGCCCTCCTCGTCCCAGCCGGAGTACCGCAGCCGGTGCCCCCCGGCCTCGTGCAGGGCCACGACCCCGTCCCTGGCGGCGAGCACCGCGTAACCGGGGAAGGACGGCTCCGGACCTTCCATATGGGACTGGAGTTCGGGGACGATGCGCTCGATGTGAGCGGTGGTCAATCGCGCTTGTGAACAGGTGCCGTGTCGCAGCCGCAGCGGTGTCTCGGGAAAGGTCACATCGTAGGGTCCGGCTGTCGGCGGGCCGGTCAGTTCGGGCATTGAGGGGCGCTCCTCGGCATTGGCACGGGAGGCGAGCGCGAGCGCAGAACATACCGCCCCCACCGCGCCCCCGAGTACGGTTCGACGCTGCATGATGTCTCCTCGTTATCGTGCCACTACTGAGCGGTGTCGCGATAGAGCAAATACGACTCTCGTTGCTCGGAAAACGCATCCAATTCCCCGGCCCAGAGTCCGGGCAGGTCCTCGGCGTCCGCGCCGGCCTCGATCGCGTGCCGGATCGCCTCGTTCCCTGTCAGTTTGTCCAGCCAGAACGACGCCCCGTCCTGCTCGCGCCACCCGTACTCGGGGAAGGCCCGCCGCTGCGCCACCAGCATCGAAAGCGCCGTCCTGATTGGATCGAACTCGCTCCGATCCGCCACCTGGATCTCCACCCCGCCGCACACCGTTCCCGACCATTTCGAGAAGGTCGGCGAGAAATACGCCTCCCGCACCCGCGTCCCCGGCAGTCCCCGAATCGACTCCGCCCAGACATGGTCGATCCCCGGCGCGCCGAGCAGCTCGAACGGCTTGGTAGTGCCGCGCCCCTCCGACAAGGCGCTGGCCTCGAACAGGCAGGTCCCCGGATAGGCCACCGCGGTGTCGACCGTGGGCATGTTGGGGGAGGGCGCCACCCACGGCAGCCCCGTCTCCTCGAAGTACATGCCGCGGCGCCAGCCGCGCATCCGCACCACGGTCAAGTCCGCGGGGGTCTGCACGAACTCACCGTTGAACAGCCCCGCGAGCTCGCCGACGGTCATGCCGTGGCGCTGCGCGATCGGCTTCAGCCCGACGAACGTGGCGTGCTCGGGGTGGAGCACCGGCCCGCTCGCCTCGGTGCCCGACACCGGGTTGGGCCGGTCGAGCACCACGAACCGCAGCCCGAGCTGTCCGGCCGCCTCCAGCGCCAGGTACATCGTCCAGATGTAGGTGTAGAACCGCGACCCGACGTCCTGGATGTCGAAGACCACCGTCTCGACCCCGGCCTCGACCAGGAGTTCGGCCATCCGGTCCTTGTCGTTGTACGCGTTGTAGACCGGGATGCCGGTCTTCGGGTCGAGGAAGAAGTCCTCGCCTTCGCCAGCCTGCGAGACCCCGCGGAAGCCGTGCTCGGGCCCGAACACGGCCGCGATGTCGACCTTCCCGCTCCCGTGCATGAGGTCGACCTCGTGGGTGAGGTCCGGGAGCACGCCGGTGGGATTGGAGATGATCCCGACGCGTCGGCCCGCGAGGCAGGCGAAGTCGTCCTCCGCCAGCACCTCGATACCGGTGACGACCCGCCGCGGCTTCGCCTGTGCGGGCGCGGCGTTAGTGGCCGCGAGGGCGGCGCCGGCGACGGCGCCTCCGAGAAGCTTCCTGCGCTGCATGGCGGTTCCTCAGTAGGACAGGCCGTGGCCGAATTCGAACAGGATCGCGCCGGACTCTTCCGTGCCGGGGATGTCGACCGGGAGCCGTCCCTGCGGGTGGACCGCGCCGACGATGGTCCTGACGGCGGATTCGAGCCCGCCCGCGGCGTACGAGTAGGTTGCCAGGTACGCGTTGACCACGTCCGGGAAATGCGCGATGTCGTAGGGGTTCGCGACGCCGACCGCGACGACCGGCACCCCGGTGGCCGCGAGGGCCTCCACGAGTTCGATCTGCGTCGGGTTGCCCGCGACCCCGTTGGTGGACACGACGATCAGGCCCGCGCCCTCGACCGCCGCGACCGCTTCGTCGATCTGCTCCCGCGTCGGGGCGATCCCGGTGACCACCGTCGTCGCCGACCAGCCGCGCCGGCCGAACTCGGCGGCGAGTCCCGCGGTCGTGGCCTCGCCCCATCCGGTGACGAGCGCGGACCCGCCGTCGGTGGGCGTCGGCAGCGACCCGTCGTTCACGACCAGGGTGGTGGTGCGGTCGCTGAGCGCCTGCGCCGCTTCGAGGTTCGCCTCGGTCCCGACGATCGAGTCGACGAGTCCGGGGTCGGCGTACGGGTCCTCGAACAGCCCGAGGCGCTGCTTCAGCTCCAGGATCCGGGTGACCGAGGCGTCGATGCGCGCCTCGGTGAGCTCGCCTTCGGCGACGGCGGTGAGGACCGCGTTGTACGCCAGGTCGATGTCCATCGGCATGAGCAGCACGTCGGCCCCGGCCTGGAGCGCGAGCACCGGCACGCGGTCGTCGCCGTAGCCGTCGCGTACGCCCGCCATCTGGAGCGAGTCGGTGACCACGAGCCCGTCGTAGCCGAGCTCGCCGCGCAGGAGCCCGGTGAGGACCGGCTCGGAGAGCGTGGCCGGGCGCAGCGACTCGTCGAGCGCCGGGAACTGGAGGTGGGCGGTCATGACCACGTCCACGCCCGCCTCGACGGCGGCGCGGAACGGCGGGGCGTCGATCGCGAGCCACTCCTCGTAGGTGTGGTCGATGCGCGGCAGCGAGGCGTGGCTGTCGTCCTCGGTGTCGCCGTGCCCGGGGAAGTGCTTGACGGTGGCGGCGAGGTCGCCGCGCGCCTGGTAGCCCTCGACCTGAGCCGCGACCATGGCGGCGACGTGCTCGGGCTCGGAGCCGAAGGACCGCACCCCGATCACCGGGTTCGCCGGGTTGACGTTCACGTCGGCGTCGGGCGCGAAGTTCTGGTTCAGGCCCATGGCGCGCAGCTCGGTCCCGCTGACGACGGCGGCGGCTCGGGCCGCCTCGGGGTCGTGGGTCGCCCCGAGGGCCATGGCGCCGGGTAGCTGCGTCGCGGGCGGGCCGATGCGGGTGACCAGGCCGTGCTCCTGGTCGGTGGCGATGAACAGCGGCGTGCAGCCGCTGCCGAGCGCCGCGTCCTGGAGGCCGTTGGAGAGCGCGGTGATCTGGTCGGGGTCTGCGACGTTGTTCGACCAGGCGAAGTAGATGATCCCGCCGAGGTGGTAGGTCGCGATGAGTTCGGCGGCGTTGTCGACCCCGTGCGCCGCTTGGTTGTTCGCCACGTCGGTCGGATCGGTGGAGTCGGCGCTCTGCCCGTACGCGTAGGTGGTGAAGAGCTGGCCGACCTTCTCCTCCAAGCTCATCGCTTTGAGGCGGCGCTTGACGAAGGCGCCGCGGTCGCCTTGGGCCTGGGCGGTGCCGGAGGCGGCGGCCGCCGCGGCGGCTCCGAGCGCGGCGGCGAGCACGGTCCGGCGGGGATGCGTCTCCATGGGGCGGACTCCAGTCTGTGCGGGGTGGGGCGGGTCCCCGTGCACAGTGCGGCGGTCTCGCGGTGCGGCGAGGTTGGGAATTGCCGCACTGTGCCCGGGTATCACCCGATCCGCTCATCCTGGCAGAAAGTTTCAAGTGAGCGCAAGGCTACGAAGAGAATTTTCGGAGTCGGGTTTCCGGCCCTTGCTTCAGGCGGCTGGTCCGGTCGATTTCGCGGGCGCGGGACGCGGTTTCCGGGCACGACGAACACCGGTTCGGCCGGAAACGATGGGCCCCCGGTTCAACTACCGTGCCCGGTGGGTACGACATTTCGGGCCGGCTGGTGAGGGAGTAGTGGCGAGGGTCACATGATGGTCGGTGTGCGGTGTGCGGTGTGCGGTGTGCGGTGTGCGGTGTGCGGTGTGCGGTGTGCGGTGATCGATCGGTGGTGCCGGATCGCGGCTTGGCGGTGGCGCGGAGTTCTCAGGGCCGCGTCGTCGAGCGTCAGCATTCGGCATGGTCGGTGCGTGCAGCGTGCGGTGATTGATCGGTGGTGCCGGATCGCGGCTTGGCGGTGACGCGGAGTTCTCAGGACCGCGCCGCCTAGCCTCAGGATTCGGCGCTTCTCCCGGCTCAGCGCAGCGCGGGCTCCGCGAAATGGAGCGTCCCCTCGTCGGCATCCAGGGTCGCCTCCAGGCCCAACGGCACCGTCAGCGCGGGGGAGCAGTGGCCGAACCCGAAGTCCTCCACCACCGGCACGCCGAGCATCCCGAGCCGTTCCCCGAGCACCGCCCGGACCTCCTCCTCGGGGCCGCAGTCGGCCCACGACCCGAGCACCACCCCGGCCAGGCCCTCGAACCAGCCGGCCCTGCGCAACTGCGTCAGCGCCCGGTCGATCCGGTACGGCTCCTCGCCCGTGTCCTCCAGCAGCAGCAGCCCGCCCTCGACGTCCTGGCGGTGCTCGGCGGTGCCGATGCCCGCCGCCAGCAGCGTCAGCGTGCCGCCGAAGGTGACGCCGGTGGCCTTGCCGCCCACGAGCGTCCGCGCGGTGGGGGAGACCAGCTTCTGGACCCGCTCGGGTTCGAACAGGGTCTGGCGCAGGTGCTCCCGCGTCTCGGCGCTTTCGATGAACGTCGACCACGACGGCATGGGGCCGTGCAGGGTCGAGGCCTCCACCCGCAGCGCGACCGCCTCGTGCAGGGCCGTCACGTCGCTGAAGCCCACGAACGCCTTCGGGCCGATCTCCTGGAGCCGCCCCCAGCGCACCTGGTCGATCATGCGCTGCGCGCCGTAGCCGCCGCGCGCGGCCACGACCGCCGCGATGGACGGATCGGCCCACGCCGCGGTGAAGTCGGCCGCCCGATCGCGGTCGCTCCCGGCGAGGAACCCGTCCTCGTCCGCCGCGTGCGGCATCACGACCGGTTCGAGTCCCCAGCTTCGCAGCACTTCCAGGCCCGCGTCGAAGGCCGGCCCGGGGGAGGGGCTCGCCGGGGACACGATCGCCACCCGGTCTCCGGGCACGAGTCGGCGCGGGCGTCCCAGCGGTTCGAGGCTCACGTTGTCAGCTCCAGTTCGTGGTCGGGGCCTTCGAAACCGAAGACCCGCGCGTACAGGGCGTGCTCGGCGAGCACCGCGTCCATGATGGTCGAGGCCTGCCGGAACCCGTGCTGCTCGCCCGCATAGGTCCGGTAGGCGTGCGGGACGCCGCTGCCGGCGACGTGCTCCAGCAGCGCCTCGCACTGCGCCGGAAGGCAGATGACGTCCTCGAGTCCTTGCAGGAGCAGGAACGGGGCCGCGATCCGGTCCGCGTTCGCGACCGGCGACCGCTCCCGATTGCGCTCGTGCAGGACCTCGGGAGGCCCGACGAGTCCGGTGATGTACTGCGATTCGAAGTCGTGCGTCTCGTCGCCGGTCCAGCCCACCAGGTCCAGGATCGGGTACTTGATCGTCGCGCACGCGTAGACCCCTTCGGCCGCGGGCGAAGTCAGCGACGCCGCCGCCGTCCAGCCGCCCGCGCTGCCGCCGCGGATCGCGATCCGCGCCGGGTCGGCGCTCCCCTCGGCCGCCAGCGCCCGGGCCACGGCCGCGCAGTCCTCGACGTCGACCACGCCCCACTGCTCGCGCAGCCGCTCGCGGTACTCGCGCCCGTACCCGGTCGACCCGCCGTAGTTCACCTCGACCACGCCGATGCCGCGCGAGGTGAAATAGGCCAGCTCCATGTCGAGCACCGCCCGCACGTTACTCGTCGGCCCGCCGTGGACCCACACCGCGTACGGCGGCAGCTCCCCTTCGGGCCCTTCGTACTCGGGGTTGCGCGGCGGATAGACGTGCGCGTGCACCTCGCGCCCGCCCGGCCCCGGGAAGGTCCGGTGCTCGGGCACCGGGTAGTACGCGGGGTCGACCTCGTCGGCGTGCGCCGCGGCGACGACCCGGGCCGTGCCGGAACCGGTGTCGACCTCGACCACCTCGTAGCCCGAACCCGCGCTCGCGGCGATGCCGTAGACGCGGTCGCCGATCGCGCACAGGCCCGAGGCCCAGTCGGTCCACGGCCCCGCGACGGGGTTCATCCGCCGCTCCCAGGCGTCGAAGATCCCCAGGCGGCTCTCGCCCTTCCCGTGGACGGCGGCGATGTCGCCGCCCGCGAGCGGCTGGAACCACCGCGACCCGAGCGTCCACATCGGTCCGGCGAACTCCTGCTCGGTGGCGTGGACGGGCCCGGTCTCGTTGTCGTACACGTCGACCCAGTGCAGGTTCCACCAGCCGGAGCGGTCGCTCACGAACAGCAGCGAGGCGTCGGCGGCCCATTCGGCCTGCGCGATCGACTCGCCGTCGCCCCCGGCGACCTTGCGCGCGTGTTCGAGCGCGCCGTCCTCGGTCACCGTGGCCCACCACAGCTGCGTCTCGTCCCAAGGCATGTGCGGGTGGTCCCACGCCAGCCACGCGACCGCCGAACCGGTGGGGAGGAGCTTGGGGCCGGTCACGAACCGGTGCGAGCCGTCGGTCAGCTCCCGGATCGCGGCGCGGTCGCCCGCGGCGGACCCGTCGAGCGGCACCGCCGCGAGCGAGCGCCGCACCTCCGTGGGCCGCTCGCCGGTGAACTCCTCCATGACCGCCCAGACCTCGCCGAACTCCTCGACGATCACCGGCTCGCACCAGCGCAGGCCGCTCGGCACCGACCCGGGCGGGGTGAGCGGCACCGGCTCGCCACCGCGGTCGGGTTCGAACCGGTAGAGCCGCTGGTCGGCGAAGTCGGTGAACACCACGAGCGGGCCGTTCGCGCCGACGACGCCCGCCCACGGGTGGCCGCCGTACTCGTGGACGCGGTTGCGCACGTTCCAAGGCGCGGGCAGGACCGACTCGGTCGCCCCGCCCTCACGGCGGCGGACGAGCGCCCGCCGCCCGCCCTCGCCAGGGCGCGGCTCGGTCCACCACAGCTCGTCGCCGACCGCGCCCAGGTGGGCGGGCCTGCCGTCCGAGGCCGCGACCGTCTCGACCGTGATCGGGGACTTCCAAGCGCCGTAAGGGGCCGGTTCGACCGCCTGTGCAACCATGTGGTCTCCTCGCTAGGCGTTCCGCAGGAACTCGTCCAACACTCGCAGGCCGAATCGGAGCCCTTCGACCGGGACCCGTTCGTCCACGCCGTGGGCCAGCCTCCCGTATCCGAACTCCGGAGGCAACCCCAGGGGCGAGAACCCGTAACCGGTGATCCCCAACCGGGCGAACTGCTTCGCGTCGGTTCCTCCCGACATGCAGAACGGCACCGGGTGCCCCTCGGGGTCGAACTTCCGGACCGCCGCGCGCATCGCCGCGAAGGCCGGCGAGTCCACCGGCGCGCCGAGTGGCTGCGTGCGGTGCCGGTAGCGCCAGCGCACCTCGGGCCCGCACAGCGCGTCCATGGTCGCCTCGAACTCGGCCTCGCCGCCCGGCAGCACCCTGCCGTCCACTTCGGCCCGTGCGTGTCCGGGGATGACGTTGACCTTGTAGCCCGCTTCGAGCACCGTCGGGTTCGCGCTGCTGCGCACCGTCGACTCCACGAGCTGCGCGGCCGGGCCGAGCCTCGCGAGCAGGCCGTCCACATCGTCCAGATCCGCTTCGATCCCGTGCAGCGCAGCCAGTTCGGTGAGCGCCGCTCGCACGGTCGGGGTCAGTCGCACCGGCCACTGGTGCGCGTCGATCCGCGCGACGGCCGCCGCGATCTTGCCGACGGCGTTGTCGGGGTTGGCCTTCGAGCCGTGCCCGGCCGTGCCCTCCGCGGTCAGCTCCAGCCACGCCGTGCCCCGCTCGCCCGCCCCGATCGGATAGACCCGCAGGCCGCCGCTGTGGAAGGTGAACCCGCCCGACTCCGAGATCCCCTCCGTGCAGCCCGCGAACAGGTCTGCGTGCGCCTCGGCGAGGTACCCGGCCCCGTACTCGGCGCTGGCCTCCTCGTCGGCGGTGAACGCGATGACGACCGGTCGCCGCGGCCGCACGCCTTCGCGCGCCCAGGACCGCACGGTCGCGAGGACCATCGCGTCCATGCTCTTCATGTCGAGCGCCCCTCGGCCCCAGAGCATCCCGCCGTTCCCGTCGTCGGTGACCTCCCCGGAGAACGGGTGGACGCTCCAGTCCGCGGCCTCGGCCGGGACCACGTCGAGGTGCCCGTGGACCAGCAGCGCTTCGGCGTCCGGGTCCGTCCCCTCGATCCGTGCGACCACATTGGACCGGTTCGGGGCCTTCTCCAGGATCCGCGGCTCGATCCCGGCCTCGGCGAGCTTCCCGGCCGCGTACTCCGCCGCGGCGCGCTCGTCCCCGTCTCCGTCGCCGCGGTTCGTGGTGTCGATCCGGATCAGCTCCGAGGTGAACGCCACGACCTCCTCGAGCGCTCGCGCGTCAGCCATACTGCTCCTCCATCGCCGCCGAGGCGACCGTCGTGACGGCCTTGAAGCACCGGATGGCCTCGTACATCGTCGGGAGCGTGAACGACACCCGGCGCTCGCCGCACCGCTCCACGCCCGGGATCACCGAAGCCGCGCCGACCAGGTGATCGGCGTCGAACTCCACGTCGATCCGGTACGGCCCGCCCTTCACCGGCTCGTGCCGCACCGCCAGCCGCCTCGCCTCCCGCGCGCCCTCGCGGATGAGCCGCGCGGCCGTCTCGGGCGGCAGGCACCGGGCCGCGTACCGCGAGACGCAGTGCTTGACGACCACGCCGACCGCCTCCGGCGCGTAGGAGCGGGCGTCCTCGATGGTCTTGTCGTCGCCGGTCACCATGATCACCGGCACCCCGAACTCGGCCGCCACGGCCGCGTTGAGCCGCCCCTCCGAGGCGCGGACCCCGTTGAGCCACACCGAGGTGACCGTGTTCGCCAGATACGTGTGCGCGAGCACCCCTTCACTGCCGGCCCCCGCGTGGTAGCCGAGGAACACCACGCCCGCGACCTCCCCGTCCCGCACGCCCTCCATCATGGACAGCTCCTTGTGCCGCCCGGTGATGACCTCCGCGTAGGCCTCCAACCGCTCCGGCAGCAGGTTCCGCATCGTCCAATGCGCCTCGTTGACCACCGGCACCACGCCCTCGGCCCCGAGCCCGACCACGACCGCGTTCACGTCGTCGGTGAACAGCGGCCGCATCCGCTCCCAGCCGGGCGTCCCCGGCAGCACGTCGCCCGGGCACGTCACGCCCGTCGCGCCCTCCATGTCGGCACTGATGAGGATCCTCATCCGGCCATCCTCGCAGGCATCGCCGCGTCCAGGTGGCAGGCGACCAGATGCGCCGACTCCGGTCCCAGCCGCGCCGGGTCCTCGCCCTCGCACCGGTCCAGCACCGCCGCCGCCCGACCCGACGCCACCTCCTGGCAGCGCGGCCGGAACCGGCACCCCGCCGGGACCTCCGCGGCATCCGGCAGCTCCCCGGCCAGCACGATCGGCTCGCGAACCGGCGAGTCGGGGAGCACCGACACCAGCGCCCGCGTGTACGGGTGCCGCGGCGCCGTCAGCACCCGCTCGACCGGGCCCTGCTCCACGATCCGCCCCAGGTACATGATCGCGATCCGGTCCGCGATGCTCCACGCCAGACCCAGATCGTGCGTGATCACCAGCGCCCCCAGCCCCGCGTCCTCCTTGAGCCGCAGCAGCAGCGAGAGGATCTCCCCGCGCACCGAGGCGTCCAGCGAGGCCACCGGCTCGTCCGCGACCAGGATGCTCGGCTCCAGCACCAGCGCCCCGGCGATCACCACCCGCTGCCGCTGCCCGCCCGACAGCTCGTGCGGATACGCCAGGAAGAACCGCTCCGGCGGCCGCAGACCCGCCCGCGCCAGCGCCTCGGCCACCCGCCCCGGCTCGTCCTCGCCGATCCCGTGGATCCGCAGCCCCTCGGCCACCGCCTCGTACACCGTGTGCCGCGGGTTCAACGCCCCCGTAGGGTCCTGGAGCACCAACTGCACCTGCCTCCGGTACGCCTTCAACGCCCGCGACGAGAACCGCAGCGGCACGTCCCCGAACGACACCGTCCCACCCGAAGGCCGCTCCAGACCCATCAGCGTCCGCGCCAACGTCGTCTTGCCGCAACCCGACTCGCCCGCCAGCGCCACGATCTCACCCGGAGCCACGTCCAGGTCAACCCCGTCCACCGCCCGCGCCACCCGCCCGCCCGGCAACCCGAACTCCACCCGCAGACCCCTGGCGCGCAACACCTTCGCACCCTCAACCGAAGACAACGGACTCCCCCTCCTGCGCCACGAAGCACGCGCTCGACCGGACCGTCCCGATCCCCGGCACCCGCAGCAGCTCCGGCGACTCCTCGCCGCACCGCTCCACCGCCACCGCGCACCGCGGCCGGAACGAGCAGCCCTCCGGCAGCCGCGCCGGATCCGGCGGATCGCCCGCCAGCCCACCCGGCCGCCCCCGCGACGCCGGGTCCCCGATCACCGGGAACGCGGCCCCCAGCGCCGCCGAATACGGATGCCGCGCGTCCGCGAACACCTCGCGCGCCGGACCCCGCTCGACGATCCGCCCCGCGTACATCACCACCGCCGTGTCGCACACCGCCGACAGCACCGACAGGTCGTGGCTGATCATCACCAACCCCACGCCCCGCTCCTTCACCAGCCCCGTCATCAATTGCAGCACCTGGGCCTGCACCATCACGTCCAACGCCGTGGTCGCCTCGTCGGCGATGATCAGCTCCGGATCGCACGCGAGCGCCATCGCGATCATCACCCGCTGCCGCTGACCCCCCGACAGCTCATGCGGGTAGCTCCGCATCCGCGAAGACGGCAACCCGACCCGCTCCAGCAGCGCCTCCGCACGCGCGGCGGCCTTCGCCGGCGTCGTCCGCTCGTGCACCAGGATCGGCTCGGCCACCTGCCGCCCGATCCGCTGCACCGCGTTGAGCGAGTGCATCGCCCCCTGGAACACGATCGAAGCGCCCGTCCACCGCACCGCCCGCAGACGCCCCCAGCCCATCCGGAGCAGATCCTCACCGTCGAGCAGGATCTCGCCCGAGACCTCCGCGCTCTTCGGCAGCAGCCGCAGCACCGCCATCGCGAGCGTTGACTTGCCGCAACCGGACTCGCCCGCGATCCCCACGATCCGACCGGCCCCGACCGACAGGTCCACGCCCCGCACCGCCGGGATCCGCCCCCGCGAACCGGTGTACGTGACCCACAGGTCCCTGAACTCCAGCAGCGTCACCGCTCACCTCGCAGCCTCGGATTGAACACGGCCTCCAGCGCCCGGCCGCACATCATGAACGCGAGCACCACGACCAGGATCGCCAGGCCCGGCGGCAGCAGGTACCACCACGCGTGCGCCGACACCGCCCCGCTCGAGGAGGCCCGGTTGAGGATCGAGCCCCACGAGACCACCCCCGGGTCGCCCAGGCCCAGCCACGCCAGCGAGGACTCCATGAGGATCGCCGAGGGCACGAGCAGCGTCGCGCTGGCGAGCACGAGCGGCAGCACGTTCGGCAGCACGTGGCGGGTCATCTGGTGCCAGTGCCCGGCGCCGAGCGCCCTGGCCCGCTCCAGGTACGGCCGCGCCTGCACGGTGAGCGTCTGGGCCCGCACGAGCCGGGTCGTGCCCGGCCACGAGACGAGCGCGATCACGGCGACGGTGGTGCCCATGCTCCGGCCGAGCACGGCCAGCAGCGCGATCGCCACGACCAGGCTCGGCAGGACCATGAACCAGTCCGAGATCCGCAGCGCGATCCAGCCGTACCAGCCGCCGACGTGGCCGCTCGTGACGCCCACGGTGGTGCCGATGAGGATCGCGACCACGGTCGCGGTGAGGCCGATGAGGAGCGACAGGCGCGAGCCCCAGAGCGTGAGGGCCAGGATCGACCGGCCCGTCTCGTCGGTGCCGAGCGGGAACTCGGCCGAGGGCGGGGCCATGCGCCCGCCGGTGGCCTGCGTGACGCTCAGCTGCGACTGGTCGACCAGGACCGGCGCGGCGAGCGCCAGGACCACGACCGCGCCCAGGAGCACCAGGCCGACCATGCCGGCCCGCTGGCTCCGGTAGGCCGCCCAAGACCTGGCGAAGGACTGGCGCCTGCGGGCCCATCGCAGGCTCCGCGAAGTGACTGTGCTCGTCATGTTCCCTAACCCGACCTTCGCATCCGCGGGTCGATGAACCAGTAGAGGATCTCCGCGCACAGCACCGCGAGGATGGTGGAGCTGGAGAACAGCACGAACAGCGCCTGGAGGACCGGCCGGTCGGGGTAGAAGATCGACTGCACGAACAGCCGTCCGAGGCCGGGCCAGCTGAAGACGGTCTCGGTGATGATGGAGCCGTTGACGACCGAGCCGAGCGCCAGGAACACGAGCGTGACCGTCGGCAGCAGCGCGTTCGGCACCGCGTGCCTGCGCCGCACCTCGTCGTCGCGCAGGCCCTTGGCCCGCGCGGTGGTCAGGTAGTCGCCGCCCAGTTCGTCCAGGATGGACGAGCGCATGATCATGAGGTACCCGGCGTAGACCACCGCCGTGTAGGTGAGCACCGGCAGCACCAGGTGGTGGCCGATGTCGACCGCCTGCGACCAGAAGTCTGGCGGGGTGCTCGGCGAGCGCATCCCGTTGACCGGGAACAGCCCCAGGTACCGGGCGAAGACCAGGATCACGATCATGCCGAGCCAGAACGTCGGCGCCGAGTACAGCACGAGCCCGGTCGCGACGTGGCCCCGGTCGAACCGGCTGCCCTGCCGCCAGCCGGTGCGCGCCCCGATCCAGAACCCGAGCAGGACCGCGAGCACCATGCCGGTGCCCGAGAGCAGGAGCGTCGCCGGGAGCCGCTCCACGATGAGGTCGAAGATGGGCCTGCGGTACTGGAACGAGTCGCCGAGGTCCATCGTGAGCGTGCCGGTGATGTAGTCCCAGAACTGGCGCCACATCGGCTCGTCGAGCCCGAGTTCGGCCCGCATCGCGGCGCGCTCCTCCGGCGAGACCGGGCGCTCCCTCGTGAGCTGGTCGATCGGGTCCCCGGCGATGAGCCGGAAGATGAAGAACGAGGAGAACAGCACCAGCAGGAGCGACACGGCCGCGCCGCCGACGTGCTTGGCGACGTAGCGGCCGAACCCGCTGGAGACGCGGCCCCTGCGGCCCGCGGGCCGCCGCGCGGACGGAGCCTCGGTCGAGGCCCCGTCCGCGGGCGTGGCGAGATCGGACGGCCGGGTCGCGGGTCCGTTCGCGGTCGTGGCGTCCTCGGGCCCCTCGGCGGGATCACCCTCGGACGGCGTGCTCTCGGTCATTCGCGTTCGTCCGCGGTCTTCCTGCGTCGCAAGGTGAACGCGAGTCCGGCCGCGGCGACGACGACGATCGCCCCGGCGACGGCGACCCAGACCCACACGGAGGTCCCGCCGGCGTCGTCCGAGTCGACCGGCCGCGCCTCCAGGTACGCCCACGCGAAGCCCTGCTGGCCGGTGATCATGCCGCCGTCGGCCGGCTGCGTGCGCAGCCCGGTGACCTTGTCGTGGTTGTAGGCCTCCAGCACGTTCTGGTAGTACAGCCAGATCACGGGCGCGTCGGTATAGAGCAGCCGCTGCTGCTCCTTGACCAGCTCGGCCCGCGCGTCGGGGTCGGACTCGACCTTCTGCTGCTCGTGGAGCGCGTCGAAGTCGGGGTTGCAGTAGGAGTTCTCGCTGGAGCGCTCCGAGCCGTCGGTGAGGGTCGGCAGCACTGCGCAGGTGTGCATCCCGAGCTGCTCGGTCGGGTTCGGGCCCACGCCCCATCCGGAGAAGGCGATGTCGAACTCGCCCAGGTAGGCCAGGTCGTTCAGCGTTGCCTGCTCGATCGGCTCGGCCTCGATCTCCAGGCCCAGCTCGGCCCACCACTCGACCAGGAAGTCCACGATCGTGGCGTAGTCGGTGTTGTCGGCGTGGTGGAAGAACCGGAAGCTCAGCCGTTCCCCGCCGCCGGGCATCGTGCGGACGCCGTCGTCGCCGCGCTCGTACCCGGCGTCGTCGAGCATCGCGTTCGCCGCCTCCAGGTCGAACTCGACCAGGTCGCCTCCGCCGTCCCAGTGCCACTGGCCGAAGATCTTCGGGATGAGCGAGGTCGCGGGGTCGCCGTTGCCGTCGAGGACGGTGTCCACCAGGGCCTGCTTGTCGATCGCGGCGTGCATCGCGTTGCGCACCACCGGGTCCTGGAGCGCGGGGTGCCCGTCGCCGAACTCGGTGCCGTCCTGCGTGACGGCGCCGTGGTTGAGGGTGAGCGACACGTACCGGCGGCCCTGCGCGTTGTTGACCGTCACGTGGTCCTGGGACTCCAGGGCCCCGATCTGGGCCGGGTTGAGCCCGTTGACGATGTCCACCTCGCCCGCTTCGAGCGCGGCCACGGCCGCGTCGGTCTCGGCGTAGTAGTCGTAGACGATCTCGTCGAAGCCCGGGGCGCCGTCCCAGTAGCTCTCGTTGGCCTCGAGGCGCAGGTACTCGCCGGCCTGGTACTCGGTGACCTGGAACGGCCCGGAGCCGACCAGCGGCAGCTCGTTCGCGTCGTCGGCGGACGGGTCCTCGTAGGTCGACCAGACGTGCTCGGGGACGATGAACACCTCGCGGCTGAGCACCTCGGCGGGGGCCGGCTCGGCGAGGGTGAGCACGAACGTGGCGTCGTCGGTCGCCTCGGCGCTCACCAGGTTCCCGGCGAAGTCGATGTTCCAGTCGTGGATCGCCTGGTTCTCGATGAGCAGCCCGTACGTGTAGGCCACGTCGTGGGCCGTCAGCGCCTCGCCGTCGGACCATTCGACGCCCTCGCGGATCGCGAAGGTCCACGTCAGACCGTCCTCGGACTCCGACCACTCGGTCGCCAGGCCCGGGACCGGCTCGTAGTCGTCCGCGCCCATCCTGACGAGCGTCTCGTACGTCATGATGCTGGTGTTGTAGGTGATGATGAAGCGCCGCTTGAACGGGTTGAAGGTGTCGACCTCCTGGTCGGTGGCGACCAGGAGCGTGTCGACCTCGCTGTCCTGGGCCGCGGCGCCGGGAGCGGCGACCGCGAGGGCTCCCGCCGACAGCGTCAGCGAGGCCGCGGCGCAGAGCAGGCGCCGGGTGAGGGAGTGGGGATTCATGGAGCGCAGATCCTCGCATTCGGTTCCGGGCGTTGGGCTCACGTGGTTCGCGGCAGGTCTCGGCGAGGCCCGCGGGCCGAAGATCTGGATGGCCGCGGGTCCTCGATGTACCGAACAGAATGACGGAAGTCTTCTCAAGTTGTCAACGATGTGAAGAAAGTTTTCATTGCCGCAGTATGCGCGGATGTCCCTACCGGCGGGACCCGCCGCGCTCGACCGCATCCGGACGCGCCGCTTTCGTCCCGATTCCCCGCGCGACCTGCCCGCCCGCGGCGCCTCCTTCCGAAGAGTGACACTCATTGTCGGGAATCCGGCAGTCGCATGGCGGGCCCGCGGCCTTCGCGGAGAATGAACACAGTCTGCGACCCCGCCGTCACCGGCTTCACCCCAAGAGGTTCCACTGTGAGCGATCCCGAGTCGTCCCCGCGCGGCGTCACCGCGAAACTCATCGTCCTGCTCCGCGAACTCGCGCTGCACCGCGAACCGGTCGGCGTCTCGCAGCTCTCACGCCGCACCCGGCTCCCCAAGACCACCGTCCACCGGCTGCTCTCGGACCTGGAGGTCCACGGGATCGTCCACCGGGCCGAGCGCCGCTACCAGCTCGCGGCCGCAGGCGGCTGGGAGGAGCCCGACGCCCCGGGAGCGGCGCGGCTGCGCCAGGTGCTCAAGCCCTTCGCACTGGAGCTGTACGGCCGGGTCGGGCACGTGGTCGCCCTCGCGACCGCCGACGGCGACACGGCCCGGTTCCTCGAACTGCTCCACCCGCACCGCTACACCGACGTGCTGCACCGCATCGGCGGCTCCGTCCCGCTGCACTGCACCGCCGCGGGCAAGGCGCTGCTCGCGTTCGACCCGGCCGCGGCCGAGCGCTACCTGCGCGAGGCCGCCCTGGTGCGGCTCACCCGGCACAGCATCGGCAGCCGGAGCGCGCTCGACGCCGCCATCGCCGAAACCCGACTGCGCGGCATCGCCCTCGAACGCGAGGAGCACCTCCTCGGCTTCTGGGGCGCGGCCGCGCCGGTCACCGGCGTGAACGGCCAGGCCGTCGCCGCGATCGGCCTCGCCGGACCGGTGCGCGGCTTCCAGCCCGCCGAGCACCTGGCGCAACTGCGCCACATAGCCAAGCGGGCCTCAGAAGCACTCCAGCACTGAGGCCCGCGATCTGACCGCCCGCTCTGTCGCCGCACGCCGCCGCCCGCCGCGCGGCGGGGAGTTCGGGCGGTGAGCGGTTCGGGCGGCATCGGATCGGTCGCATGATCGGCGACCCGACCCGACCCGACCTGACCCGACCCGACCCGACCCGACCCTCGGCGAGTCCTCTCCCGCACGCTCCGCCACCGCGCCCGGCGACGTACGCGAGCCGTAACGCCTCCTATGCACTGAACGGTCCGTTCCGCACTCCGGAACGGTTTCGTTCCAGGCCCCGGAACACCCGGACCGAACCCGGTCCACATCGGCCTCACCGCCCCTACCTTCGTTCCATGCGCCCAACCCCGCTTCGGATCGTCGGCCGCCCGTTCGCGCGCTTCGCCGCCCACACGGGCGCCCTCACCGTGGACCAGGCCCTCGACGCCCTCCGCTCGGGCGCCCTCGACCCGACGGGCGCCGTCGCGCTCGTCCCCGCGCTCGGCGTCACCGAGACCGAATGGGCCGAAGTCGAAACCGCCGCCCTCGCGGCCGCGAACCTCACCGCCGCCCCCTACCCGCACCGCGAACCCGTCGCGGCCGGACTGCACAAACGCGACCCGCGCAACGTCCTCATCGCCGACCTGCGCGAGAGCGCCACCTTCCACTGGCGCGCCGAACTCGTCCTCCACCCCGACGCCGCCCCCTTCGCCGACCGCGACAACGGCACCGGCCACCTGCCCGGCATGGTCGAGGTCGAAGCCGGCGTCCAGATGGCCATGGGCGTCACCGAGCGCTACCTGCTGCCGAGCCCGGGGGAGTTCGTCTTCACCACCAGCGGCCTCGACCTCGCCTTCGCGGCCTTCCTGTTCCCGCTGCCCGCCCACGTCGAGCTCCGCGCCGACCGCGTCGGCCACCCCGCGCCCGAGATCCTCGAACTCGAGGCCACCGTCACGATCCACCAGAGCGGCAACGAGATCGCGACCATGCGGTTCCGCTCCCGCGCCTACGGGCGCGCCCTCTTCGACCGCCTCGAACGCGACCGGGCCCGCGCCGCGGCCCGGACCACCGAAACCACCACTTTGGAGCACCGATGAGCAATCCGCCTCTCGCCGGCCGCCGCGCCCTCGTCACCGGGGCCTCCCGCGGCATCGGCCGCGCCATCGCCCTCGGCCTCGCCGACGCCGGAGCGGACGTCGCGATCCTCGCCCGCGGCACCGAGGCGCTCGACGCCGTCGCCGCCGAGATCAAGGAACGCGGCCGCGACGCCGTGGCCCTCACCTGCGACGTCACCGATCCCGACCGCCTCACCGAAGCGTTCGGCGAAGCGGTCGAGGGCCTCGGCGGCCTCGACATCGTCGTCAACAACGCCGGCGGCTTCTTCCACTCCGGACCGTTCCTCTCCCTCACCGACGGGGACTGGGAACGGACCCGGGGCCTCAACCTCGACCCCACGGTGCGGCTCCTGCGGCTCGCCGGGACCCACCTCACCGCGAACGGCGGCGGCTCGGTCCTCAACGTCACCTCCGTCGCCGGGCTCGGCGGCGCGCCTCGCCTCGCGCTCTACGCCCTCTGCAAGGCCGCCCTGGTCTCGCTGACCCAGACCCTCGCCGTCGAATGGGCCCGCGACGGCGTCCGGATCAACGCCGTCGCCCCCGGCTGGATCGACACCGAGCTCACCGGCGGGTTCACCGGCGTCCCCGCGGTCAAGCAGGCCCTCCAGAACGAGGTCCCGCAGGACCGCTGGGGCACGCCCGAGGATGTGGTCGACGCGGCCGTCTACCTCAGCGGCGACGGGGCCCGCATGGTCACCGGCGCCGTTCTCGTCCTCGACGGCGGGCTCACCAGCCAGTTGTCCTCCGTCGCCCGCGACCTGCTCCACCTCGGCCGCCTCGCGGCCTGAACCGGAGCGAGCGGCCCGAAAGCGCCGCTTTCGGAGGCGGTGGTTTCCAGAGCACCGCCTCCGAAAGCGCCGCCGCCAAGGCCTCGCCGAAACCTCCGCTCCCGAAAACCTTGAACCGCGAACTTCCCACCTCCGAGGACCTCGAACTCCGAACCTCCCACCGCTGAACGGAGCCCGCATGAACGCCACCGACCCCGTCGCCGCCGCCCGGGACCGGATCGCCCTGATCCTCGAAGTCGCCGCCGCCGAACTCACCGACGAGGCCGACTTCCGCGAGGACCTCGAAGCCGACTCGCTTCAGATCGCCGAGATCAGCGCCGTCCTCGAAGACGACTTCGGCCTGGAGCCCGACCCCGACGCGCCGCCCGCCCGCTTCTCCGACGTCCGCGACCGGCTCGGCACCGAGGACCGGCCGTGAGCGCGCGCCGCGTCGCGGTCACCGGGCTCGGGCCGGTCAGCCCCATCGGCACCGGCCGCGCCGCCTTCGCCGAGGCGCTGCTCGCCGGGCGCGGGGGACTGCGGCCCGTGACCGCCTTCGACACCACGGGCTTCCAGATTCACCACGGCTGCGAGGTCCAGGACTTCGATCCCGAAACATGGCTCGAACGCCTCGACCCCGCCGAGACCGGCCGCGCCGCCGCCTTCGCGATCGCCGCGGCCCGCCTCGCTCTGGCGGACGCGGGCCTCGACCCGGCCGACCTGCGTGACGAGGCGGTCCTCATCGCCTTGGGCACCAGCGACACCGAGGCCCGGGAAGAGGACCGCCTCGCTGTTGAGTCCGCCGTAGCCGGACCTTCCGGCATCGAGGCGGCCACCGCGCTGCGCTACACCGGCGGCCTCGCCGTGCAGGTCGCCCGCGACCTGGCGTTGTCGAGCGCCGAACCGCTCGACGTGGCCGCCGCCTGCGCCGCCGGGAACCACGCCATCGCTTACGGGCTCGATGCGATCCGGCTCGGGCACGCCGACATCGCGCTGTGCGGCGGGGCCGACTCGTTCTCCCGGCGCATGTTCGCCTCGTTCCACCGGGTCGGGACGCTGGCGCCGGACGCCTGCCGCCCGTTCGACACCGACCGCGCGGGCACGGTGGTCGGTGAAGGCGCGGGGGTGCTGGTCCTCGAAGCGCTCGACCACGCCGAGGCGCGCGGCGCGCGCGTCATCGGTGAACTGATCGGCGCGGCCTCTAACTGCGACGGCCTCCATCCAGTCGCCCCCGACAGCGCCTCAGTGGCCGAGTGCATCCGCCTGGCACTCAAGGACGCCGGTTTGGAACCTTCTGATGTGGACGCGATCTGCGCCCACGGCACCGGAACGCCTGTCAACGACGTCAACGAGGCCCGGTCGATCCGGAGCGTCTTCGGCGAGTCCCTGCCGCCCGTGGTCGCGGTGAAGCCGATGCTCGGGCACGCGATGGGCGCTTCGTCGGCGCTCGGAGCGATCGCGGCGGCGGTGGCGCTCGACGCGCAGTTCCTGCCGCCGACGGTCAACCACCGCCGCACCGATCCGGCGTGCGGCGTCGACTGCGTGCCGGGAACGGGCCGTGCGGCGAAGCTCCGCGTGGTGGAGAACCACGGCTTCGGCTTCGGCGGCTCCAACGCGGTAGTCCTCATCGGACAGGCAGAGCGATGACAAAACTGCCAATTCGGTTTGGCCCCACCGGTCCCGAGTCGACCACCCGCGGTGCCGATGTGCGCACTGGCGGCGGCCGTGGCTCGTTCGCCGCGGGCCCTCAGGCCGCCGGTGTGCGCAGTCAGCCAGACGGTGTCTCGACGCGCCAGCCGAGCCTTCCTCGCCCGGTCTTCCCCGAGTCGGTTTCCCTCGGTGCCGCTGCTTGCGCCGGTGATGGCGGGGCGCTCGCTGGGGACCGTTCGATTTCCGGCCTACATGGTCAGACCGGTGGTGTCCCACGGAACCGCCCTGGCTCCGTTGGGCGCACCGGAATCGGCGGGGCGTTCGGCGCCGATTGCCGGGTTTCCGGCCTGGGCGGTGTCCCCTTGAGTCTGCCCGGCGCCGCGTTCCCCGAGCCGGTCGCCCGGGGTGCTTCTGCTTGCGCCAACTGCGGCGGAGCTCTCGCGGCGGACTGTTCGGTTTCCGGCCCGCGTGGTCAGACTGGCCGCGTCTCGCGGAACTGCCCCCGCTCCGCAGGGCGCGCCGAAACTGGCGGGGCACCCGTTGCCGATCCTCCGGACTCCGGCCTTCGCAGTCAACCGGGCGGTGTCCTGCCGAACCGGCCCTTCCCGGCCGGTCTCGGCTCGGCCACCCTCAGCGCTGCCTTGTGCGGCCCCGAACTCGCTTTCCGCTTCTATCTCACTTCCGGCCCCGGGCGCTTTGCGCTCGGTTCCCCTCCTTCGAGGAGCACCGCATGAGCGTCCGCATCGCCGATTTCGCCTCCTGGTCCGCCCTCGGCCCCGACTCCGCGGCCTTCACCCCTGCCGACCCGCCACCGACCTCCCACGACGCCGCCTTCCCTCCCACCGGCGCCCGCACCGTCCCCGGTTTCGACCCCGCCGTCGAGATCGGGCCCAAGGGCATCCGCTCCATGGACCGCGCCACCGCCTTCGCCGTCGCCACCGCCGGACGACTCCTCCACCGTTCCGAACCCGCCGACCGCGCCCGCACCGGACTCGTCCTCGCCACCACCGCCGGCAGCCTCCAGACCATGCTCGACCTCGGCACCGACTCCCTCACCAAGGCCAAACCCCACCAGATCGACCCGGGCCGCATCCCCGTCGGCGTCATGAACTACGCCGCCGGGCAATGCGCCATCCATCACCGCCTCACCGGACCCAACGTCACCATCCCCGGCGGACGCAGCGCCATGGCCCTCGCCCTCCGCTTCTCGCAGCGGCTGCTCGCCTCCGGCCGCGTCGACCAGGTCCTCTGCGGCGCGAGCGAAGAGGCCACCCCCGCCCGCGCCTGGCTCGAACACCGGGCCCGGCCACCGGCCGCCCCCGCGTCCCCGATCGGCGAAGGCTGCGTCATGCTCCGCCTCGTCGCCGCCAACGGCGTGCCCGGACCCCGCATCACCGCCGTCACCACCGAACTCGCCCTCCCGGGCACCGACCCGGCCGCCGCCCTCGAAACCGCCCTGCGCCGCGCCCTCGCCGCCGCCCGCACCGGACCCGAAGTCGTGCGCGCCATCGCCACCGGCGCCGACCTCGACGGCCACGCCGAAGCCGAGACCGAAGCCCTCCAAGCGGTCTTCGGCCCCAGCGCCCGCCGCCTGACCGCCCACGCCCACCTCGGCGACACCTCCGCCGCCACCGCCGGATTCGCGCTCCTCGCCCTCCTGGAGACCGCCGCCGCCGAACGCCGCCCGAGCGGCGAAGCGTTCGCCGCGACCACCATCGACCGCCGCGGCCTCGCCTGCTGCCTCATCGGAAGGACCTGAACGTGACCTCCTGGGGCCTCCTCGGCACCGGCGCCTACGCGCCCGAGCACATCGCCGACAACACTGCCGTGGCCGCGCCGCTCGGCGCCGACCCGCAGTGGATCCTCGACGCCACCGGCATCCGCGAACGGCGCCGCGCCGCACCCGACCAGGCCGCCTCCGACCTCGCCGCCCACGCCGCCAGGGCCGCCCTCTACAACGCCGGGCGCACCGTGGACGACCTCGGCCTCATCGTCGTCGGCACCTCCACACCGGACGAACTCGGCCCCTCCACCGCCTGCCGCGTCCAGGCGCACCTCGGCGCGGGCCGCGCGGTCGCCTTCGACGTGGGCGCCGCCTGCGCCGGCTACCTCTTCGGCCTCGGCCTCGCCCGCGACTGGCTCGCCGCCCACCCCGGCTCCGGCGACGCCCTCGTCATCGGCGTCGAGGTCTACTCCCGCTTCCTCGACCCCGCCGACCGCTCCACGGCCGTCCTGTTCGGCGACGGCGCCGGAGCGAGCGTCCTCGGCGCCGTCCCCGAAGGCGGCCTCGCATCGGTGCGCCTCGGCTCCGACGGCACGCGCGCCGACACCGTCCTCATCCCCGCCGGAGGCAGCCGCCTCCCCGCCGGCCCCGGCACCCTCGCCGAAGGCGCCCACCACATCCGCATGGACGCCCCCGCCATCCGCCGCGCCCTCCCCGAGCTGTTCGACCGGATGCTCGCCGAGATCCTCGCCGAGCACCGGATCACCCTCGACGACATCGACCTCGTCGTACCCCACCAGCCGAACCCGCGGACCCTGCGGATCTTCGCCGAGCACGCCGCGATCCCGTTCGCCAAGTTCGCCGTCATCGGCGAACGCCTCGGCAACATCGGCGCGGCCTCGATCCCCACCGCGCTCGCCGCCGCCGACGCCGAAGGCCGCCTCCAACCCGGCGACCGCGTGCTCCTCATCGCGATCGGCGCCGGACTCACCTGGGGCGCGACCTTGATCCACTGGACCGCGGCGAACCCGAGAAAGGCCCGAGCATGACCACTGACGACAGCACCGACGACTTCCGCGAACTCCTCGCCCACCCCGCCTACGACCGCCCTTCCGGGCTCACCGCCGAGCAGCTCCACCGGGACACCTACCGGCGGCTGCGGCGCCTGCGCTCCGCAGTCGGCCCCGCCGCCGACCTCCTGGCCGACCGCGCCCGCCTCTGCGACCTCGCCTCCTGGACCGCGATCCGCGACCCCGCCCTCTTCCACGCCCTCCTCGTCCACTACACCCTGTGCCTCAACGGGATCGCCAAGTTCGCCGCCGACCCCGCCGCCGCACTGGCCCGCCTCGAACGCGACGGCGACACCGGTGTCCTCCTCCTCACCGAGGCCGGCCGCAGCGGCAGCCACCGCACGATCCGCACTGAGGCCCGCTTCGACCCCGCCACCGGCGAATTCGTCCTCCACACCCCGAGCGTGGACGCCGTCAAGTTCCCGACCGCCACGGCCGCCGACTCCCCGAAGACCGCCCTCGTCCACGCGCGCCTCATCACCGGCGGCGTCGACTGCGGCGTCTTCTGCTTCGCCGTGCCGCTCGGCGGCGGCCACGGCATCCCGCCGGGCCTCGTGATCAGCCCGGCCCCCGAGGTCGCGACGCTGCCATCGGACTACGCCGCCGTCGCCTTCGACCATGTGCGGCTCCCCTTCACCGCCTGGCTCAGCGACGGCGCGACCATCGACGAGGCCGGGCGCTGCACCGACCCGCTCGGCTCGCCCGAAGCGCGGCTGCGCCGCTCCATGAGCCCCGGCGCCGAGACCTGGCTCGCCCTCACCGCCGCCTCCGCGGGCATGGCCCGCGCCGCCTCCGCCATCGCGATCCGCTACTCGCTCACCCGCACGACTTCCGACGCCCTCGCCGCCGCCCGGCCGGTACTCGACTGCCGCAACCAGCACGTCGAGCTGCTCGGCGCCCTCGCCGACGCCCTCGCCCTCACCACCCTCACCGACAGCGCTTCGAAAGGCAGCGCCTCCGACGGCAGTGCTCCGACGAGCCCCACCGCAACCGACACCACGGAACCGTCCCGTCCCACCGCCGTCTGGGCCCCCTGGTCCGCGGTCGACCCGCTGCTGCCGCTGTTCAAAGCGGTCGCGGTGGACACGGCCGAACGCGTCGCGGCCTCCTGCCGCGAGCGCTGCGGCGCGCCGGCCTATGTGGGCACGCCGCTGCTCATGTCCTACCTCTCCGCCGCGCACGCCTACCGGTCCGCCGGAGGCGACAACACCCTGATCCGCCTCGACACCGCCCGCAACATGGCCGCGAACGCCGGCTACGAACCGCCCGCCGACGACCCGCCGCCCGCGCTGGACACCGGCGAGGACTTCCTCGACCTCGCCCGCTCCTGCGAGCACCGGCTCCATGCGCTTCTGCGCGACCGGCTCGCGGCGGCCCGCGAGGGAGGCGAGGACGAGTTCACCGCCTGGAACGACCGGTCCGAGCTCGCCCTGGACACCGCCGGCGTCTACGCCGAGCGGCTGCTGATGGAGCGCTTCGCGGTCGGCGCGGACCCGGATCTGCTGCTCCTCCACGGCGTCTCGTGGCTGCGGCGCCGCGCCGGCGCCCTCCTGCGCTGCGGACTGATCGGCCCGACCGATCTCGACACCGCCGAGAGGATCGCCCACGAGGCCTGCGACCGGTTGCTGCCCCGCGCCGCCGTGATGGTGGACGCCTTCGGCGTCGACCAGGCGTTCACCGGCACGTTCATGGCCGCCGACGACTACCTCTCCGCCTTCGCCGCCGAGTTCGGACTCCACGCGTCGCCGTGGGAGGAGCGGCCTGCCGACCGTGTCGTCCAACCCCGCCATGTGAACGTGCGCAACCGGTGACGCTCCGGCCATTGTGCCGGAGGCGATCGGCCCCTACGCTGTCGATATCGACCGAAATCGATTTCGGTCGTACAAATCACCGAGGGGCCCCTCACGACTCGGCCCCGCCCGACAGACGGGAATCCAATATGGGACCGGCACTCCCCAAGCGACGCAGACGAACCCGAGCGATCGTCGCCGCGGCCGCGGCTACGGTGGTCGCCGCGGGCACCGCGATGCTCACCTTGACCTCCGCGGCGGCCGAAACCGCCGGCTGCGCCGTGGACTACCAGGTCACCGCGCAGTGGCCCGGCGGCTTCAACGCCAACGTCGACATCACCAACCTCGGCGACGAGCAGCTCGACTCCTGGCGGCTCACCTGGGACTTCACCGACGGCCAGCAGCTCCAGCACGCCTGGAGCGCCGCCGCGACCCAGTCCGGCGCGCGCGTGAGCGCCGACGCCGCCGACTACAACCGGACCCTGGCCGCCTCGGCGACGGTGGGCTTCGGCTTCTCCGGCACGTTCACCGGCGACCAGAACCCGGCCCCGGAGGCCTTCCGCCTCAACGGGGTCGAGTGCACCGGTGAGACCAGCCCGGTGCCGACCGACCCGCCCACCGACGTCACCGAGCCCCCGACCGAGGAACCCACCGAAGAACCCACCGAGGACCCGACCGGCAACCCCGGCCAGGACGAGTGGAACCCGCCCTCGAACCTGGTCCAGCCCCTCAACGAGGTCTGGGCCCACGTCGAGGACACCTACAACCTGAACTTCCGCAACTTCGGCTGGGACCAGGTGATCGCCACCGGCGGCTCCATCAACTACTGCGTCCGCTGGGACTCCCAGAACCCGGTGAGCGCCCAGACCCGCGACGCGATCGCCTCCAAGCTCCAGGAGCAGTACGACCTCTGGTTCGACCAGATGGCCGGCTGGAACGACTGGCCCTACGACAAGATCGAGGTCAACGTGGTCGGCTGGGCCGCCTACGACCGCGACCTCCTACAGTGGAGCGACGACTCGGTCGACGTCTACATCGGCGACATCCGCGAGGACGCGCCGCAGTGCGCCGAGGCCTGCGGGCGCTTCTTCCATCAGGACGGGAACTACTCCCAATGCCCCGGCGGCGACGCGCGCCACTACGACCAGAGCCTGTGGCTGACCCAGGGCATGGGCGGCGGCGCGGGCGGCGACTGGGGCCAGCGCATGGGCCAGGAGTACTTCGTGAACTCCTTGAACTCCAGCCAGATCACCATCTACCTGCATGAACTCGGGCACACCTTCGGGCTCGACGACTTCTACGACTGGACCCCCTCGGGCCAGTGCTGCTTCATCATGAACGCGGGCTCCTCCTCGACCATCACCGAGTTCGACGAGTGGATGCTCCGCGACTGGTGGCGCCACCTCAAGTCCCGCTACGGCTACTGACCAAAGCGACAGGAAGGCGGCGGGCCGAGCGCCCGCCGCCTTTTCCGTGTCCGACGCCGCCCGCGCCCGGCCCTACCGCGACAATCGACCCGAACCGCTTTGACGATTTGGAGCGCATCATGACCGACACGCACACCGGCCCGTTCATCGCCGCGATCGACCAGGGCACCACCTCCTCGCGCTGCATCGTCTTCGACCGCGACGGGCGGACCGTCGCGGTCGACCAGAAGGAGCACGCCCAGATCCTGCCCCGACCCGGCTGGGTCGAGCACGACGCGGCCGAGATCTGGCGGAACGTCCAGGAGGTCGTGGCCGGCGCGATGGTCAAGGCCGGGGCCGGCCACGACGACATCCTCGCCATCGGCATCACCAACCAGCGCGAGACCACCCTCCTGTGGGACAGGCGCACCGGGCGCCCGGTCCACAACGCCGTGGTCTGGCAGGACACCCGCACTGACGCCACCTGCCGCGACCTCGGCGGCGACCTCGGCCAGGACCGCTTCCGCCGCGAGACCGGCCTGCCGCTCGCCGCCTACTTCGCCGGGCCCAAGATCGCCTGGCTCCTCGACAACGTCCCGGGCCTGCGCGACCGGGCCGAGGCCGGCGACCTCCTGTTCGGCACCATGGACTCCTGGGTCGTCTGGAACCTCACCGGCGGCCCGCGTGGCGGCGTGCACGTCACCGACGTCACCAACGCCTCCCGCACCCTCCTGATGGACCTCGAGTCCCTTCAGTGGAACGAGGCCATCGCCGCCGAGATGCGCGTGCCCCTCAACGTGCTCCCCGAGATCCGCTCCTCCGCCGAGGTCTACGGCCACGTCACCGGCGGCCCCCTCGGCGACCTCCTCGCGGGCGTGCCCGTCGCCTCCGCCCTCGGCGACCAGCAGGCCGCCCTGTTCGGGCAGACCTGCTTCGCGGTCGGCGAGGCCAAGTCCACCTACGGCACCGGCACCTTCATGCTCATGAACACCGGCGAGGCACCCATCCACTCCGAGTCGGGCCTGCTCACCACCGTCGGCTACCGCATCGGCGAGGCCGACCCGGTCTACGCCCTCGAAGGCTCGATCGCCGTCACCGGCTCCCTCGTCCAGTGGATGCGCGACCAGATGGGACTCATCAGGAACGCCGCCGAGATCGAGACCCTCGCCCGCACCGTCGACGACAACGGCGGCGCCTATTTCGTGCCCGCCTTCTCCGGGCTCTTCGCCCCCTACTGGCGCTCGGACGCGCGCGGCGTCATCGCCGGCCTCACCCGCTACGTCACCAAGGCCCACATCGCCCGCGCCGTGCTCGAAGCCACCGCCTGGCAGACCCGCGAGATCACCGACGCCATGACGAAGGACTCCGGCGTCGCGCTCACCGCGCTCAAAGTGGACGGCGGCATGACCGCGAACGAGCTGCTCATGCAGTTCCTCGCCGACGTCCTCGACGCCCCCGTCGTGCGGCCCGTGGTCGCCGAGACCACCTGCCTCGGCGCCGCCTACGCCGCCGGGCTCGCCGTCGGCTTCTGGAACGGCACCGACGACCTGCGCGCCAACTGGCGCAAAGACGCCGAATGGACCCCCGACATGGACCCCGGCCTCCGCGACCGCGAATACCGCAACTGGCGCAAAGCCGTTGAGCGGACCCTCGGCTGGCAGAACGAATAGCATCATGGAGTAAAGAGGAGTGCGGCCATGACGACTTTGCAGCGCGACCCCCTCGCGGGGACCGACCCGACCGCCGACCGCTTCGGCGGCGTGCGCTTCACCGAGCGCCGCACCCGAGCCGAGCAGCGCGAGGAGCTGACCGGCGCCACCTTCGACCTCCTCGTCATCGGCGGCGGCATCGTCGGCATCTCCACCGCCTGGCACGCCGCCCAGTCCGGACTGCGCGTGGCCCTCCTCGACGCCGGGGACTTCGCCGGCGCCACCTCCTCGGCCTCCTCGAAGCTTCTCCACGGCGGCCTGCGCTACCTCCAGACCGGCGCGGTGCGCCTCGTGGCCGAGAACCACTTCGAACGCCGCGCCCTCACCCGCCAGGTCGCCCCGCACCTGTCGCGCCCGCTCACCTTCTACCTGCCGATCTACAAGGGCGGCCCCCACGGGGCCGCGAAGCTCGGCGCCGGCGTCTTCGCCTACTCCGCCCTCTCGGGCTTCGGCGACGGCGTCGGGCACCTGCTCAACCCCGCCAAGGCCCGCACGGCCGTGCCCGAGCTGCGCACCGAGGGCCTCAAGGCCGTCGCCGTCTACGGCGACAGCCAGATGAACGACGCCCGCATGGCCCTCATGACCGTCCGCGCCGCCGCCGAATCCGGTGCGGCCGTGCTCAACCACGCCCAGGTCACCGGGCTGCGCTTCACCCGGGGCCGGGTCAGCGGCGCCGACGTGCGCGACCTCGTGGACGGCGACGAGTTCGGCGTGAACGCCCACGTGGTCCTCAACGCCACCGGCCCCTGGGTCGACCACCTGCGGCGCATGGAGGACACCGGATCGGACCCGTCCATCCGCCTCTCCAAGGGCGCGCACCTGGTCCTCAAGCGCACCTCGCACTGGAAGGCCGCGCTGGCGACCCCGATCGACCGGTACCGCATCACGTTCGCGCTCCCTTGGGAGGGGATGCTCCTGCTCGGCACCACCGACGAGCCGTACGAGGGCGACCCGGGAGAGGTGTCGCCGAACCGCAAGGACATCGCGCAGATCCTCGACGAGGCGGGCGTGTCGGTGCGCTCGGCGCAGCTGCGCCCCGACCTCATCACGTACGCCTTCGCCGGGCTCCGGGTCCTGCCGGGCGGGCCCGGCGACACCGCGAAGGCCAAGCGCGAGACCGTCGTCAGCGAGGGCCGCGGCGGGATGCTCTCGGTCGCGGGCGGCAAGTGGACCACGTTCCGCCACATCGGACGGACCGTGATGCGCAAGCTCGCGGACCTGACCGGGTACGCGCTCGGCGCCGAGATGGAGCCGATGGCGAACCTGCCGCGGCACCTGCCGCTGCCGGGCATCGCGAACCCGCACGCCGTCGCGCACCGGCTGCTCTCGGACGGCGGCGCGCCGATCGCGGACCTGGGGGAGGACACCGCGCGCCACCTCGCGACCCACTACGGCTCGATCGCCTTCGACGTCGCCCGCCTCGCGGGGGAGCACCCGGAGCTGGCCGAGCGCGTCCACCCCGACGCGCCCGAGATCTGGGCGCAGGTGGTCTACGCGCGCGACATGGAGTGGGCCCAGACGCCCGAGGACGTGCTGCGCCGCCGCACCACCCTGAAGATCCGCGGCCTCGACACGCCCGAGATCCGCGCGCAGGTCCAGGCGCTGCTCGACCGCAGGTGACCGCTCATTCCCGCCCGGTGTCGGGGTGGATCGCCGTGAACATCGAGTACGGCTTGGCCCCGGGCCCGGGCTCCCAGGTCGTCAGCTCGTCGAACAGCACCTTGAGCCGCCGTATCAGCTCCTCGTACTGCTCCTCGTTGAGCCGCGGCCCCAGCCGCGCCGTGTAGACCTGCTTCGGATCGGGGACCTGCGCGATCTCGGTGCGGAAGACCTCCAGCATCGCCGTGGCCAGGTCCGACTGGAACTCGTCCCCGAGCCGCAGCGACCAGGACTTGCGGGTCGCCAGGTACGGGATCTCGCGCGCGCCGCGGGCGCCGACGCGCTCCTCCTGCGGCGCGAGGAACCCCGTGTCCACGAGTTTGCGCACGTGGTGGAGCACCGTGGCCGGGTTCGCCCCGAGCCGCTGGGCGATCTCCTTGTTCGTCAGCGCATGGTCCAGGCACAGCCGCAGGATCCGCAGCCGCACCGCCGAGGCCACCGCCTTCGCCTCGGCCTCGGTGGCCAGCGGCCGGTCATCCTTCATGCCCTCTGCCATGCGGTCATCCTAACGGCATAACCGATTGACTTTTCCCAACTGATTGGGAATACTCAATCGCGTGATCACCATCGGCGACCCCGCCCCGGACGCGACCCGGGACCGCCTCGGCCTCCTGCGCGACCGCGACTTCCGCGACCTCTTCTTCTCCACCACCGTCGCCCAGATCGGCACCCAGATCACCTCGCTCGCCCTCCCGCTCGCGGCGGTCATCGCCCTCGACGTCAGCGAATTCGAAGTCGGCGTCCTCTCCTCGATGACGATGGCCGCCTTCCTGCTCATCGGCCTCCCCGCGGGCGCGTGGATCGACCGGATGCGCCGCCGCCGGGTCCTCATCGTCAGCGACCTCGTGCGCGCCGCCGTGCTCTTCACCGTCCCGATCGCCTGGTGGACCGACACGCTCACCATCTGGCAGCTCTACGCGGTCGCCTTCACCATCGGCGTCTTCACCGTGTTCTTCGACGTCTCCTACCAGAGCTACCTGCCGCACCTCGTCGGCCGCGAAGGCCTGGTCGAAGGCAACGCGAAGCTCGAGACCGTGCGCGCGACCGCGCACCTCGGCGGCCCCGCGCTCGCCGGGCAGCTCATCCAGTGGCTCACCGCGCCCGTCGCGATCGCGGTGGACGCCGCCGCCCTCGGCGCCTCGGCGCTGTTCCTCGTGCGCATCCGCCGCCGCGAACCGAAGCCCGAAGCGATCCAAGGCGCGCGGATCACCACCGACATCAAGGAAGGGCTCGCGTTCGTTTTTCGCCACCGACTCCTGTCCGCGATCGTGGCCTGCACCGCCTCCTGGAACCTCCTCATGGGCGCGTTCATGGCGATGCTCGTCGTGTTCCTGCCGCGCGAACTGGGCCTGACGCCCGGACAGATCGGACTGCTGTTCGCGGCCTTCGGCGCGGGCGGCCTCGTCGGGGCGTTCCTGGTCCGCCGGGTCACCGCCCTCGTGGGCGAGGGCCGCGCGATCTGGCTCTCCGTGGTCTGCACCTCGCCGTGGCTCCTGCTGGTCCCGGCGGCCGAACCCGGCTGGAGGATCGTCCTGGCCGCCTTCGGCATGGCGATGGTCAGCCTCGGCGGCGTGGTCTACAACGTCACGCAGGTGAGCTTCCGCCAGCGCCTGACGCCCGACCGGATGCTCGGGCGCATGAACGCCACCGTCCGCTTCCTCGTGTTCGGGGCCAGCGCGATCGGCGCGTTCCTCGGCGGCGGACTCGGCCAGTTCCTCGGCGCGAGAGCCACGCTGTGGATCACCGCGGCGGGGCTCTGCCTGGTGTTCCTGCCGGTCTTCCTCTCCCCGCTGCGGAACATGCGCGACCTCCCGCAGCCCGAACCCGAACCCGCGGCGGCCTGAGGCCGCCCCAGACCGGGTCCGCCCGGCGGCAATGCCGATCGATGCCTCGTCGGCGCCTGCGGCCGCCGGGCGGACCCTTCCCTCACGCCGGGACCGGCGCCGCCTCCGCGCGGCGGGCGACCTGGATCTGGAGCAGCCCGGCGGCGACCACCAGCACCGCCGTCGCGTAGTGGACGCCGAAGGCGATGGCGGCGTCGCCGCCGTGGGCGAGGATGAGCGTGCCGTCGCCGAGGGGGATGAGCGCCTCGCACAGCAGGGCCCAGCCGAGCGCCCGGCGCTGGCCGAGGGCCAAGAGCGTCAGCGGCAGGATGCCGGTGACGATGTCGCGGACGCCCTTGACGGTGAGGATCTGGGCCTCTTCTCCGGTGGGCCAGGCCGCGAAGCCGAAGCCCGCGCCGGTGGCGGCGGGTGCGAAGACGTAGGACAGGCCGACGTAGATGATGCCGAGGGCGACGATGAAGGTGAGGACGTTGGCGGTGATCTTGCGGGCCACGGGGGTCTCCTTATTCAAGCTAGAAAAACTAGCATTGCTAGAACGAGTTCGAAACTACCATAGCCGCGCTCGAATTTCTAGCGCTGCTAGAATAACGAGCATGGTCATGCAGCAGCGCCGCGAACGCGAACGGTCCCAACGCGAAGCGCTCATCGTCAGCGCCGCCCGCGCCATGGCCGAGGCCGACGGCTGGCCGTCGGTGACCGTCCGCAAGCTCGCCGAGCGGATCGAGTACAGCCAGCCGGTCCTCTACAGCCACTTCGCCGGCCGCGGCGCGATCATCGACGCGGTCGCCCTCCAGGGCTTCGTCGAGATCGCCGAGGCGCTGCGCCTCGCCAGGACCTCGGCGGCCCCGGGGACCGAGCTCGAAGCGGTCGCGCGGGCCTACCTCGACTTCGCCGCCGCGAACCCGGCGCTGTTCGAGGCCATGTTCACCCTCGCCGAAGGCCTGCCGTTCGGACCCGACGCGCCCGCGTCCCTCAAGGCCGGGTTCGACGAGCTGCACGCGGTGTTCGCGCCGCTCGCGGGGGAGGAGGACGACCCGGAGGCCCTCACCGAGACCGGTTGGGCCGCCGTCCACGGCCTCACCGCCCTCGACCGCGGCGGCCGCCTGCGCCCGGACCTGCGCGCCGAGCGCCTGGCGATCCTGGTGCGGCGCTTCACAGGAAGATGATCACCGGCCTGTCACCTTTCCCGCCTCCCGCGGGTCAAGAGAGCGAACCGACCCCGACGGAGGACCCATGAGCGACGAATTCACCGTGCAGCGCTTCGAGGAGCACCGCGAGCACTTGCGGGCCGTGGCCTACCGGATGCTCGGCAGCTCCAGCGAGGCCGACGACGCCGTGCAGGAGACCTGGATGCGCTTCGCCCGCACCGACACCGCCGACGTGGAGAACCTGCGCGGCTGGCTCACCACCGTCGTCTCCCGCATCTGCCTGAACCTGCTGCGCTCGCGCCGGACCCGCCGCGAGGACGCCCTCGACGCCGAACCGCCGCAGATCGCGGCGAGCGACCCGGAGGCCGACGCGGTCATGGCCGACTCGGTCGGCCTCGCCCTCCAGGTGGTCCTCGACTCGCTCAACCCCGCCGAGCGCCTGGCGTTCGTGCTGCACGACCTCTTCGGCGTGCCCTTCGACCGGATCGCGCAGGTCCTCGACCGCACGCCCGAGGCCACCCGCCAACTCGCCAGCCGCGCCCGCCGCCACGTGCGGGAAGGCCGCAAACGCGAAGGCGGCACGGACTCGAGGCAGCAGAAGACCGTCGTCGAGGCCTTCCTCGCCGCCGCGCGCGAGGGCCGCTTCGAAGACCTCCTCGAGGTGCTCGACCCCGACATCGTCGTGGTCGCCGACGAGGCCGCCGTCGCCACCGGCTTCGGCGGACGCGAGGTGCTGGGCGCCAAGGCGGTCGCCGAACTCTTCAACGGCAAGGCCGCCGCGGCCGTCCCGGTCCTCATCGACGGTTCCGCAGGGGCAATGTGGGCGCCGGGCGGCAAGCCGAGGTCAGTCCTGGCGTTCACGATCGCCGAAGGCCGCATCGCGGGGATCGCCATCACGAACGACCCCGAGACCATCGCGACCCTCGAACTGGAGACCTTTGAGAGCTGAGCCCCCGCCGGAGTCGAGGCCGCCCGGAACCTCCGGCCCGCGCTGACGGCCACGTACGGACGCCGCTGCGGCGCGCCTCTAGGGCCGCTCACTGCCGCGCTGCGCGCCTTTGGGCCGTTCCCTGCCGCGGTGGCAGGCGGCCGTCGCCGGGCCGTGCCGATCGGCTCGCGGGGCACCGGCCGCGCCGGGACGCCGCTTGGCCCGCTCTTCTCGGACCGCTCACCGTTGCGGCGCCAGGCGGCTGCCATCGGTTCGCGTTGACCGGTTCGGAGGGCACCTCGGCGCGCCGAGGCGCCACGCTGTGCGACTTTGGGTCGCTTACTGTCGCGCCGGCAGGTGACCGTCGTCGGGCCGTGAGCCGATCGGTTCGGAGAGCTCCCCGTGGCGTCGGGACGCCGCGGGGAGCTCTTCCCGGTCGCTCACTGGTGCGGTGGCAGGCGGCCGCCATTGGTTCGCGCTGACCGGTTCGGAGGGCACCTCGGCGCGCCGAGGTGCCACGCTGCTCCTTTGGGTCGTTCCCTGCCACGGTGGCAGGCGGTCGTCGTCGGGTCGTGAGCCGATCGGCTCGCGGGCACCCGGCCGCGCCGGGACGCCTCGCCGCGCACCTCTCGGTCCGCTCACTGCGGCGGCAGATGACCCGTCGCGCCGCGAGCCGACCGGATCGGAGGGCACTCGGCCGGGCCGGGGCGCTGCGACGGAGAGCTCCCCGCGGCGTTGGGATGCCGCGGGGAGCTCCTCCCGGTCGCTCACTGGTGCGGTGGCAGGCAGCCGCCATCGGGTCGCGCCGACCGGTTCGGAGGGCACCTAGGCGCGCCGAGGTGCCGCGCTGCGCTCCTTTAAGCCGCCGTGGCAGGCGGCCGTCTTTTGGGCCGCGAGCGGATCGGTTCGGAGGGCACTCGGCCGCGCTTGGGCGCTGTGGCGTGCTCTTCCCGTCCGCTCACTGCCGCGGCGGCCGGCGGCCGCCGTCGGGCCGCGCCGATCGACTCACGGGACACCGGCCGCGCCGGGACGCCGCGACTTCTCGGACCGCTCATCGTTGCGGCGGTAGGCGCCCGCCATCGGGTCGCGCTGACCGGTTCGGAGGGCGCCTCGGCGCGCCGTGCCGCCGCGCCGCGCTCCTTTCGGCCGCTTACTGCCGCGCCGACAGGTGGCTGTCATCTGGCCGTGAGTTGACCGGTTCGGAGGGCTCCCCGCGGCGCCGGGATGCCGCACTGCGCTCTTCCCGGCCGCTCACCGTTGCGGCGGCAGGCGGCCGTCTTTGGGTCGCGAGTGGATCGGCTCGGAGGGCTCGCGGCCGCTATCGGGTCGCGCCGACCGATTCGGAGGGCTCCCCGCGGCGTCGGGGCGCCGCGCGGCGCTCTTCCCGGTCGCTCACCGTTGCGGCGGCAGGCAGCCGCCATCGGGTCGCGCCGACCGGTTCGGAGGGCGCCTCGGCGCGCCGAGGTCCCGCGCTGTGCTCCTTTGAGTCGTTCCCTGCCACGGTGGCAGGCGGTCGTCGTCGGGCCGTGCACCTTTCGGGCCGTTCACTGCGGCGGCAGATGACCCGTCGGGTCGTGAGTAGATCGGTTCGGAGGGCACCTCGGCGTGCCGAGGTGCCGCGCTGCGCTCCTTTAAGCCGCCGTGGCAGGTGGCTGTCGTCGGGCCGTGAGCCGATCGGCTCGGTGGGCACTTCGCCGGGCCGGGGCGCTGTGGCGCGCTCCGTTGGGCCGTTCCCTGCCGCCGTGGCAGGTGGCTGTCGTCGGGCCGTGAGCCGTTGGTTCGGAGGGCGCTCGGCTGCACCGTGGCGCTGTGGCGCGCTCTTCCCGGTCGCTCACTGCCGCGGCGGCAGGTGGCCGTCGTCGGGCTGTGAGCCGATCGGCTCGCCCGGCCGCGTCGGGACGCCTCGCCGCGCACCTCTCGGTCCGCTCACCGTTGCGGCGGCAGGCGGCCGCCATCGGGCCTTGAGCCGATCGGTTCGGAGGGCACCTCGGTGCGCCGAGGTGCCACGCTGCGCTCCTTTCGGCCGTTCTCTGCCGGCGGCAGACAGCCGTCATCGGGCCTTGAGCCGATCGGTTCGGAGGGCTCCCTGCGACGTCGGGACGCCGCGCGGCGCTCTTCTCGGACCGCTTTCCCTTCACTCCTCGGCGAGCTCGCTCAGGCGTATCGGACTCGCTATCGGCCGCCTCGCAAACGCCGCCGCATCCTCCACACCCGCCAGCTCCGCGACGTTCCGCCCGCAGACCCGCCCCTGGCACAATCCCAACCCCGCCCCGCTCACCAGCTTCAACGACCGCACCGCGCCCACCTCCCGCCGCTCCACCGCCCGCAGCAGCGCCCCCTTCGTGACCTCCTCGCACCGGCACACCACCGTGTCGTCCCGCGACCAGCCCCGCCACCCCGCGCGCACCGGATACGCCGCCGCCAACGCGGCCGCGAACCGCCGACCCGACCGCACCTGCGCCATCGCCCGCAACGGCGGATCGACCACCGCCCCAACGCGTTTCGCCGCCGCCAACCCGGCGATCTCACCTTCGGCCGCCGCCAGGTCCGCCCCGCCGATCCCCGTCAGCTCCCCGGCCGCGAACACCCCCGCCACCGAAGTCCCCTGCGCCGCATCCACTTCCACGAACCCGTCCACAATGCGGCACCGCGCCGCCACCGCCGTCTCCATCTGCGGCGTGAACCCGAACCCGATTGCCACCGCGTCCACCTCCACCCGCCGCGCACTGCCCGGCACCGGCACCCAATCGCGGTCCAACCTCGCCACGGTCACCGACTCCACCCACTCCGAGCCGTGCGCCGCGACCACCGCGTTCCGCGACCGGTACGGCACCCCGTGCCGCGCCATCACCCCCGCGTACCGGACCAGCTCACCGGTCTTCGACCAGCCCGCCAGCGCCCCCGCCGGCCTCGCCGCCCAACCCGACACCGCCGCATTCGCCTCCGCCACCTCGACCACCCGCGCCCCCACCGCGACCAGCGAGGACGCCACCGGCAGCAGGAACGGCCCCGTCCCGGCCACCACCACCCGGTCCCCGACCGCGACGCCTTGGCCCTTCGCGAGCGCCTGCGCCGCGCCGGCGGTGAACACCCCCGGCAGGTCCCAACCCGGAAACGGCAGCGCCCGATCGTAGGCACCGGTGGCGAGCACCAGCGCCCGCGTCTCCAGCACCCGGCCGACCCGCGACGGATCGTCCACCGCGCCCACCCGCACATGCACCCGATGCGCCCCGGCGACCGGCTCGACCGCCCACACCGTCGCGTTCGCCAAGTGCTCCACCGCCTCCGGAAGCGCCTCCGCGAACCGGTCGCCGTCGGCGGGCCCGTACTGCCGGTGGTACTGCCCGCCGAGCTTCGGACCAGCGTCCACGAGCACCACCGCGACCCCGCACCCGGCCGCCGCCCGCGCTGCGGCCATCCCCGCCGGGCCACCGCCGACCACCACCACACCGGCACGCCTCATGACGGCAGCTCCGCGCCCGCCTGCGACCGGATGTCGTCCCCCTCGGCGACCAGGCGCTGGCAGGCCCGCACATCCGGGACGCCGTTGACCCGCACCAGGCAGTCGAAGCAGACCCCGATCCCGCAGAACAGCCCCCGCGGCCTGCCCGCGCCCCGAGTGGTCCGCCACGCCTTGACGCCCTTGCCGAGCAGGACACCTGCGACGGTCTGGCCCGGCCGGGCCTCGACCTCCTCGCCGTCCACGGTGATCCTCATGCGCGCGCCTCCTCCAGCAGTCCCGGCCGGTCCACTCTGAACGGCGCGGGGTCCACCTCGGTCCCGTTCCCGCACAACAGGTCGGCGAGCAGCTTGCCCGTGGCCGGGGCGAGGCCGATCCCCGCGCCTTCATGGCCGGTCGCGTGCCACAGGCCCGGCACGCGAGGGTCCTCGCCGACCACCGGCAGGTGGTCGGGCGTGTAGGGCCGGAAGCCCCCATAGGTCCGCATCACCGGCACTCCCGCCAGCACCGGGAACAGCCTGATCGCCTCGCGCGCCAGGCGCCGCAGCACCGCGACTTCGAGCGCGTCGTCGAACCCGACCCGCTGCCGGCTCGATCCGATGAGGACGGTCCCGGTTGCCGTCGCCTCGACCACAGCCGACACCTGGAGGTCCACGTCCGAACTCGCCACGGCCGCGACGTAGTCCGCCGCATACACCTTGCGCCGCACCACCGGCGGCAGCGGCGCAGTCACGAGCACCATGCCGCGCCTCGGCATCACGGTGATGGGCGCGCCCGCGGCGATGCCGAAATGCCCGGCCCAGGGTCCGCACGCGTTCACCGCCGCGCCGCAGGGGATCGTGCCGCCTTCGACGCGCACACCGGCGACCGCGCCACGCGAGAGCACCAGGCCGTGCGCCTCGGTGCCCCCGCGCACCTCGCCGCCCCTGGCCCGGACCGCCGCCAGGAGCGCGGTCGCGGCCAGCACCGGCTGCAACTGCGCGTCACCGGGATAGCTCGCGGCGGCCCGCACCGCCTCCGTCAGATGCGGTTCCAAGTTCCGCGCCTCGTCGGGCTCCAAGTCGATCGCCTCGACGCCCGCGGCGCGCTGCGCCGCGGTGAGCGCCGCGAGCGGTGCGGCGGCGGCCTCGTCGGTGGCGACCACCAAGCCGCCCTTCGGTTCCCATTCGGCCTCCGCGGCCTCGCCGATCTCCTCCCGCAGGGACGTCAGCAGCTCCGGCCAGCGCCTGCGCGAGGCGATCGCCAGTTCGAGTTCGGGTCCGGGCGCCTTGTCGGAGAGGAGCACGTTGCCCTCACCGGAAGCGGTCGTCCCCGTCGCCGCGGCGCCGCGGTCGAGGACCAGGACGCGCAGGCCCGCGGCGCTGAGCGCTTCGGCGCAGGCGGCGCCGATGATCCCGGCCCCGATCACGACCGCGTCGGCCGACCCGATCCGACTCACCCCGCACCTCCCCGCGTCCGGCAGGACAGCCGACAGTATGCCCGACCGAAACGGCTCGAATCCGGGACCGGGCCGGATTCAGAGCACGAGGCGCTCGACGGGGACCGCGCCGCTGCCCAGGATCCGGTTCAGCTCGTAGGATCCGGGGCCGGTGTACCGCTCGGCGAGCAGGTCGAGCACGTCGGCCCCCGGTTCGCCGCCGAGGAGTTCGACGAGGGCGCCGAGGTGCTCGGCCTTGACTGTCTTGAAGGTCTCCGCCTCGTCCTTGCCGACGAAGGACTCCAGCGCGGGGTCGAGGTCGTGCCCGTCGACGTGCAGCGCCCCATCATCGTCCACATAGGCCCACATGGAATGCGAGGAGGTCGGGGTCCTCTCGGATCGCAGGGTCACCCGCCGCGGTTCGTTCGTGTTCACGGCTCCATGCAAGCACTTCCGTCGCGATTTCGCTGGCCCTGGACCCTGTCTCGCATCCTGAAAACCCCGTACGCCTCCGCCGCTCCCGCCCCTAGCCTGGCAGCGAGGGACCGAGACGCCGATGACGACACTGCCCAGCCCGGTACTGGAAGGCGCGACCGCGCTCTGGGACCCGCGGCGCCTTCCGGGCCGGGGCCTGTACGCGATCGAGATCGGCTTCATCGGCTTCACCTGGCTCGCCGCCTCCGCTCAAAGCACCGGCGTCAACACCGAGGCCAAGCTCCTGCTGTTCCGCCACGCCTTCGGTGCCCTCTGCGTCGACCGGGTCGACCTCAAGACCGACGCCCGCAACGTCCACTCCCGCGCCGCCATCGAAGCGGCCGGCGCGAAACTCGAAGGCGTCCTGCGCAACTGGTCGCGCTCCTAGACCCCCGGCGAGGACGGCCGGCTCCGCGACTCGGCCATGTACTCGGTCGTGCGCGAGGAACGGCCCGAAACCGAAGCGGCCCTGGTCGAACGCCTCGCCCGCAGATACGAAGACCGGCCCAGCGGCGTTCACGCGCGCCTGACCATCTCGACCTCCCCGCCGACCAGCCTTCCTCCCGCCTTGGCCAGCAACGCGTACGAAGCGAGGTTCGACGCGTCGCACTCGGTCGCCACCGTCTCGTGCCCGCGTTCGCGCACCGCCTTGAACACCCGCGCCATCAGCGCGGCGCCGAGCCCGCGCCGCCGGTACGGCCGCGCGAGCGCGACCAGTCCCAGCCTCGGACCCTCCGGATTGGACCAGATCCGCGCCATGCCCGCGAACCGGCGCCCCACCGGATCCCACAGGACCGGATACAGCTCCGGGTCGTAGGCCGGCCCGGCGTGCTCGGCCTCCCATCCCTCACGGGCCCAACGCCAGCCCCACAGGCCCGGGATGTCCGCCCGCAGCGCGTCGTCGAACCGCCGCAGCCCACCCGCGTCGACCTTCTCGGGGGAGCGGACCTCGAACGGCGCCAACGCTTCATCGCTCCAACCGGCCGCGACCGACACCGGCAGCTCCCACCGGTGCTCGTACCGCTCGCCGACGAACCCCGCCTCGCCCAGGCGCAGCAGTCCCGCGTGGTCGCCGGCGTCGACCGTCGCGCGCAGCGCCCGCCCGTCCTCGCCGGTGATCGCCGCGCCGAGCGCGGCGATCACCTCGGCGTCCTCGGACATGAAGGCCGCGAAGCGCTTCCCGTCCGGACGCACCCAGCAGTGCGCCCGCCCAGCGAGGACACCGCCCGAGCGCGCCTCCCACCGGCCGTCGATCTTCCTGACCTGCAATGCCATGCGTGTGCTCCTCAACCGCGGCGCGGCGGCGTGCCGTAGACGGGCCGGTACTCGGCGAACTCGGTGGTGAACAGGGCCAGGCCCTCGGTGAGCGAGGGGAGCCGCCGCTCGAAGCCGTGCACGGCCTCGGTCGGCATCGTCCCCGACACGTACCCGGTCGTCTCGGTCGAGAACTGCCCCTTGATGTCCGACCGGGCCTCGCCGAGCGCCTTGAGGACGGCGTTGCCCGTCCCGGCCGGGAACTCCACGTCGAAGCGGTTGACCGGCTCGCAGACCGCCGTGCCCGACTCCTTCAGCATCCCGTCCAGCAGGAACTTCGTCACCTCCCGGAAGTCCCCTGCGGTGCTCGCCCGGCCGATGTAGCCCGTGGCGGTCAGCAGCACCCGGCAGTCGGTCACGACCCAGCCGTACAGGCCGCGCCGCAGCACCTCATGCACGGTCTCCTCCACCGCGTTGCGCAGCGCCCGCGTCAGCGAGCCCCGCTCCACCTCCAGCGCGTAGGCCACGCCCGAACCCGGCTCGCCCGGCTCCAGCCGCAGCCCCACGGTCGCGGGATGCGGCGTCTGCTGCCACGGCCCCATCTCGTGCAGCGCCGCAGCGGCCCGCTGCGGCCGCTCGACGTGGATCGCCCGCGTCTCCTCGAACTCGACGTCGATGCCGAACTCCTCCAACAGGAGCGAGGCCACGACCTCCTTCTGGACCTCGCCGTAGAGGCGCACCGCCATCTCCTCGGACAACTCGTCCAGATGCGGGTCCACCAGCGGATCGCGCTCGGCCAGGCTCAGCAGGGCCCGATTGAGCGGGATCCGCTCGCTCGCCCGCACCGGCCGTACCACCGTCTCCAGCGTCGGCGGGGTGAAGAACCCGCCGGTCGCCAGCGCCTCCGGCGAGCCGATCGCGTCGCCGATGCGGACCTCGCTCAGCCCCTTGACCTTCGCGATGCTGCCCGGGCCCGCGGCCCCGGCCACGGTGGTCGTGCCGGTGTCGAAGACCTCGACGCCGGTCACCTTGCCCTCGAACGACTCCACGACGCCGCGCTCACCCCTGCGGAACGTCCGCAAGTGATCCCGCGCCTCGATCCGGCCGCTGTGGAGCCTGACGTAAGCGACCTTCTGACCCTGATGCTCCACTTTGAACACCGTGCCGCGCGGTTCCCCCTCCGCGTCGCGCTCGGGCGCCGGCAGGTACCGCCGGATGCCCTCCGTCAGCGCCGCCACGCCTGCACCCGTGACGGCCGAGCCGAAGTACACCGGGTGCACCGCACCGGTGCGCACCTGCGCGGCCAACTCGCCCGCGCAGTCGAGTCCCTCGGGATCGTCCAGATAAGCGGCCAAAAAAGCGTCCGAACCGGCCGTGAGCAGCTCGACCGCCTGATCGGTGAACCGCGCGTCCGCGAACGAGAACCCTTCCACCGACGCCTCGCGCGTGCCGATCCGCTCGACGGCGCCCATCGGCAGCATCCGCGGGCCGAGCTTCGACGCGAGGTCTTCGAGCAGGCCCGCCTCGCGCGCCCCGCGGCGGTCGACCTTGTTGACGAACAGGAGCGTCGGCACGCCGAGCCGCTCCAACGTCCGGAACAGGACCCTCGTCTGCGCCTGGACGCCCTCCACGGCGGAGACGACCAGGACCGCGCCGTCGAGCACGCGCAAAGCGCGCTCCACCTCGGCGATGAAGTCGGTGTGCCCAGGGGTGTCGATGAGATTGACGGTGCGCCCGCCCAGGCGGAACGCGACCACCGCCGACTGGATGGTGATGCCGCGGCGGCGCTCCAGATCCATCGAGTCGGTCTGCGTGCTGCCGGAGTCGACGCTGCCGACGCGGTCGATGATCCCCGCGTTGTACAGCAGCCGCTCGGTCAGGCTGGTCTTACCGGCGTCGACATGGGCGAGAATCCCCAGATTGAGATACGACAATGACAGTCCTCGGAGAAGAGATCGGCTGGATTCGGATGGCGTACTCCGAGGTCTGGCGCATGGTGATCTCCCTTTCGACCGGGACGGACACGTCGTGGCGACGATGCGGCCGAGGCTAGACCCGCCCCCGGGGCCGCGCAACCGAATTTCCGGCCGCCCCCGCGCGATAGCATCCGCCCATGGGCACCGACGAGACGCCGCCTGCGAAGGCACCGCTGCGCGAAGCACTCACCCCCGCCGAGGTCGCCGCCGCGGGCGACCTCACACGGCGCTGGCTCACCTCCCGCACCGAACTGCCCGCGGTCGCCTCCGGGCTCGGCGTCTGGCCGCTCCTCGCCGTGCTCGCCACCGGCGCGGACGGAGCGACACGAGACGAACTGCTCGCCGCGGCCGGAGTCGACGAGACCCGGGCCGCCTCGATCACCGGCGCCCTCTTGGCCGCCGCCGCGAACGCCCCCGCACTCGGCTTCGCCCTCGCCGTCTGGGCGGGCGGGCACCTCACGCTCGACCCGGACTGGACCGCGGGCCTGCCCGGCGGCGCTGTCGGCTCCCTGACCGGCGACCGGGCCGCCGACAAGGCCGCCCTCGACGCCTGGGCCGCCGAGCACACCGGCGGCCTCATCGACACGATGCCCCTGGACTTCTCGCAGCCGATCGATCTCGTCCTCGCCAGCGCCCTGTCGGTGCGCACCACCTGGAACACCCCCTTCCGGGACCTTGAGACGGCGTTCCGCTCCGGCCCCTGGTCCGGCCTCCGCCGCTGCCGCACCCTCACTACGACCCTCGGTGAGGACCTCCTGCGCGTCGGTGAGGACGCCTCGGTGCTCACCGTCCCCGGCGACGGCGACATCGACGTCCTCCTGGCGCTCGGCCGCGAGGACCTGACCCCGCACGCCGTCATGGACGCCCTCCTCGACGCCGCGAGCGACCCGGCCTGGGGCCGCTCGTCCACCGAGCTCGCGGTAGGGGAGCGGGCCGTCGGCGTCGAAGTCACCGAGTATCTGGGGGCGCGGCCCCAGACCGGCCCGGAACTCGACGTGCAGACCGTTCGCTTCCGGCTGGACGCCGACCTCGACCTCACCGAGGACGCCGCCGCGCTCGGCCTCGTCGACGCCTGCGACGCCGACCGCGCCCGCTTCGACCGCCTTGCGGCGCAACCGGTGTACGTCAGCCAGGCCAAGCAGGCGTGCACGGCGGTCTTCAGCGCCACCGGCTTCGAGGCCGCCGCGGTCACCGCGATCGCGATGGTCCGCGCCGCCAGTATGGCGTCCAAGCCCAAACACCGCCGCGTCAAGACCTCGATCCGCTTCGACCGCCCCTTCGCCTACCTCGCCCGCCACCGCCCGACCGGACTGGTTCTCATAGGAGGCTGGGTCGCCGAACCGGAACGCGCCTAGGGGGTATGAACTCCGGACAGGTGGCCCATGTGCCCGCTCGATCTATTGTGGAGCATCCGAATACCCTCCGGCGAACTCGGTGAAGCGTACGAGTGAACAATGCGCCCGGTGAGCGAACAGATGAACTCGGATACCGACCCGCCGGGAGATACTCCGTAGCGAGCCCGAGACGGGCTCGGCGAGCGCCGCCGCGTTAGCATCCGCTCCATGGGCACCGATGAAGGCACGTACCAGTCCACGCTGACCGCCGCCGATGTGGCGGCCGCCAACGACCTCACCCGGCGCTGGTTCGCCGCCCGCCCCGAGGTCCCGGCCGCCGGATCGGGTCTCGGCATCTGGCCGCTCCTCGCCGTCCTCGCCACCGGCGCGGTCGCCGACACCCGCGACGAACTGCTCGCCGCCGCGGGCCTCGACGCCGAACGCGCCGCCGCCGTTCCCGCGCTCCTGCTCGAAACCGCCCGGACCGCCCCCGCGCTGCGGATCGCTCTCGGCGTGTGGGCGGGCTCGCGTGTCACCCTCGACCCGGACTGGACCGCCGGCCTCCCGGGCAGCGTCATCGGCTCCCTCACCGGCGACCTGGTCGCCGACAAGGCCGCCCTCGACGCCTGGGCCTCGGACAACACCGACGGCCTCATCGACAAGATGCCGATCGAACTCAAGGACGAGATCCTCCTCGTCCTCGCCAGCGCCCTGCTGGTGCGCACCACCTGGACCACGCCGTTCGACGAGCTGCGCTCGCCGTTCCCCGCCGGTCCCTGGTCCAATCTGGACCACCGCGTCCTCACCGCCACCTACAGCCAGGACGTGCTCCGCGTCGGCGAGGACGCCTCGGTGCTCACCGTCCGCGGCGACCGCGACATCGACGTGCTCCTGGCACTCGGCCGTGACGACCTCGAACCCCGCGAGGTCTTCTCCCGACTCCTCGACGCCGCGACTGACCCTGCCTGGGGCCGCTCGTCGACCGAGCTCGCGGTGGGGGAGCGGGCCGTCGGCGTCGAGGTCACCGAATACCTCCACGCCTATCCGCAGACCGCCCCCGAGGTCGCCGCCCAGACGGTCCCCTTCACCGTCGACGCGGACCTCGACCTCATCAAGGATGCAGCCGCGCTCGGTCTCGTTCTGGCATCCGATGGGGACCGCGCCCGATTCGACCGGCTGGCCGCGCAGCCGCTCGTGGTGAGTCAGGCGAGGCAGAGCTGCACGGCCGTCTTCAGCGCCACCGGTTTCGAGGCCGCGGCCGTGACGGCGTTCGGCATGGCCATGGCCGGCGCCCTCCCGCCGCAGGACCGCCACCGGCATGTGCGGGCCACGGTCACCTTCGACCGCCCCTTCGCCTACCTCGCCCGCCACCGCCCCACGGGCCTGGTCCTAGCAGGAGGCTGGGTAACCGAACCCGACCGAGCCGAATAACTAGGCGCAATCCGAAGTCCTCAGCCTTCGTCGGATCGGTCCGCGTATCACTCGGTTTACTCTCTCAGCGGTGCTCCGTGCCAGGTCCAGTCCGGGCCTCTTCTTTCGACACCCTCCAGCTCGCCTCTTCCCGTGGCCCACAGCAGGGTCTGCCATGGATCGGTCTCCACCGGTGCCTCCGGGAACAGCCGTGCCAGCGCCCTCCTCACCAGATCCCCGGGCGCCTCGAAATCCACTCCCAGCCCCTGCGTCAGGTCGAACGCGTGCGCCAGCGTCTCGACCACGCCCATCGCCGCGAAGCCCTCCGGATCGGCCGTGCCCCACACGTGCCACGCCCGCGCCGACTCCGGCTTCGCCTCCGTCACCGCCGCCACCAGGCCTCCCATCGCCAACAGGACCTCGATCCCGGCCTCCGGCCCCGCCTCCCTGTCGAAGATCACCGGCAACTGCCGCTCCCCGGGCCGCTCCCACTGGATCGTGTGCCGCCCCTTCACATACGGCACCGGCGGCGCCAACCGCACCGCGTACGAGAACAGTCCGTTGTTCAAGTGGTCCAAGGCGTCCCAGCAATCGCAGTCCATCGGCCCGGCCCGATTCCCCCAGGCCTCCACCGGCGCGGCGCGCAGCGCCTCCGCAGTGAGGGCCACCGCCCGCTCGACATCGGCTCCGGTCACGCGCATTCTCGACATACCCGGACCCTAAACGCCGCACCGGCCCCCGGCAACCCGGTTCACTCACCGCGCCACGCGTGCCAGAGCCCCGCGTAGATCCCCTCCGCCGCCAGCAACTCCTCGTGCGTCCCCGCCTCGGCGATCCGCCCGGCCTCCACGACCGCGATCCGATCGGCCGAGCTCGCCGCCTGCAACTGGTGCGCGATCGCGATCACCGTCCGGCCCGCCAGCGCCGCACCGAGCGCCGCCTCCACGCGGCCCGCGCTCGCCGGGTCGATCCCCGCCGTGGCCTCGTCCAGGATCACGATGTCGGGGTCGGCGATCACCACGCGCGCCAGCGCGATCTGCTGGGCCTCGGCCGTCGTCAGCTTGCGGTGCTCGTCGCCGAGCATCGCGTCGAGCCCTTCAGCGAGGGCCCAACCGGCGTCCACGCGCCGCAGCGCCTCCATCAACCGGTCGTCCCCGGCCTCCGGGCGGGCTTGCGAGCTGTAGAACGGCAGCGCCAGGATCAGGTTGTCCCGCAAGGTCGCGGTGAACACGTAATGCTCCTGCGTCACCAGCACCACGTGCTTGCGCAGCTCCTCGACCCCGATGTCGCACACCGGGACCCCGCCGAGCGTCGCCGTCCCCGTCCGCGGCCGGTCGATGCCCGCCAGCAGCCGCGCGATCGTCGACTTCCCCGCCCCCGAGGGCCCGACCACCACCAGCCGTTCGCCCGGCACCGGCCGGAGGCTCAACCCGTGCAGCACGTCCGGCCCGTCGCCGTACCCGAACGTCACCGAGTCCAGCCGCAGGTCCGTGCCGTCCGGCACCGCCTCGCGCGGCGACGGTTCGACCAGGTTCACGCCCTCAATCCGAGCCAGCGCCGCCGATCCCTGCTGGAACTCGTTGAGCTGCACCATGACCGTGTTCGTCGGATTCGCGATGCGCACGGCCACGGTGATCCCCGCGACCGCGGTGCCCAGGCTCAGCCCGCCCTCGTAGTACCAGAATCCCGCCGCCGCGACCACGAGCACCAGCTGCAACCGGTTGAGCCACAGCAGGAGCAGGAAGAACTCGATCTGGAGTTTCAGCACCCGCATGAACCGCCGGTACATCGTCTCCCCGCGCTCGTACCCGACCTCGCGCCGCTTCTGCTGGAGCGCGAGCGCCGCCACGGTCCGCGCGCCCGCGCCGGAGGCCGAGAGCGTCTCGGCCGCCTCGCTCATCGCGGCGCGCTGCGCCAGGAACGCCCCGCCCGCCCGGCGCAGGTACCGCCGCGCGGCCAGCAGCACCGGAGGCAGCGTGACCAGCGCGCACAGACCCAGCAGCGGATGGACCACCGTCAAAGCGACGTACAGCACCATTACTTCGATCAGGGCGGTCGCGACGGTGGGTCCGTTGTCGCGCAGCAGGTCCGCCACGACGTTGACGTCCGCGGCCGTGCGCGTGCCGAGGTCCCCGCGCCCGGCCTGCTCGACCCGGTCGAGCGGCAGCCCGAGCACCCGGCCCACGACCCCTTCCCGCAGCCGCGCCGCGGCCCGCTCCCCGAACCGGTAGCCCGCGCGCCGCCCCAGGCGGCTGAGCACGAACTGCACCGCCACGCAGGCGACGATGAGCCCGCACACCAGGTTGATGCGCGGGAGGTCCCAGCCCGCGCCGATCCCGTCGACCACCCGGCCCAGCAGGATCGGCACCGAGACGCTGAAGGCGGCCGCGAGCGTGTACAGCACCAGTACTTGCACGGCCCGGCCCTTGTCGGCCGCGAGCAGCCGCGCGAACGCGCGCCGCACCTCGGCCGGGCTCGCGACCGGCAGCCGCGAGTCGGTCGCCGCGCCGTGTTCCGTGACGCTCATGCGTCCTCCTCATGCGACGTCAGGGCCCGGTACGAGGGGTCCCGCGACAGTTCGGCGTGCGATCCGACCGCGTGCACCTTGCCTTCGACCATCCACACCACGAGGTCGGCCCGGGCCAGCCACAGCGGTGAGGCCGTGACGACCAGCGTCGAGGTGAGCGCCCTCGCCTCGGCGACGCGTTCGGCGATGATCGACTCGGTGTGCGAGTCCACCGCCGAGGTCGGCTCGACCGCGAGCAGCGTCTCCGGTGCGGCCGCGAGCGCCCGGGCCAGGCGCAGTCGCTGGCGCTGCCCGCCCGAGAGGTTCCGCCCGCCCTCGGCGACCTGCGCCTCGAGCGTGCCGCCGAGTCCGGTGTGCACGTCCGCGGCGCAGGCGGTCGCGATCGCGTTCATCGCCGCTTCCGGTGGGACGCCGAGCGTCTCGCCGAGCGTGTCGGCGAAGAGGTAGTCCTCGTCGGTCAGCAGCATGATCCGCTCGCGCACCTCCTCGAGCGCGTACTCGTCCAGCGCCTTCGCGCCCCACATCGCCTCGGAGTCGCGGTAGCGGGCCAAGCGTTCGCACGCGGCCTGCGCCGGTCCGGTCTCGGCGGTGACCACGACGGTGAGCCCGCCGGCGGGCACGACGAGCCCCGAGTCGGGGTCGCGCAGTTCGCCGCCGGCGCCGCGCACCGTCCCGCGGTCCTCGACGTCGGTGCCCACGGCCAGGAACCGCGTGATGCGCCCGGCCGCGACCCAGGCGGTGACCAGGAAGTTCGCGAAGCCGATGAAGTTGCCGGAGACGGCGATGAACACCGTGGCGAAGCTGAACGCCGAGGCGAGGCCGCCGATGGTGATCGCGCCGGTGGCGGCGAGGACCGCGCCGGTCCAGGTGATCGCGGCGACGAACACGATCGGCATCGAGTGGCGCAGCGCGTGGATCCACGAACTCGAGTTCGCCACCCGGTATCCGGTGTCCCGCAGCGCGGCCGACTGCTCGCGGTACCGCTCGGCGAACAGGAGGTCGCCGCCGATGCCGCGCAGCACGCGCAGTCCGCCGACGATGTCGGCGGCGTGCGCGGTGAGGTCGCCGATCATCTCCCGGTAGTCGGACTGGCGGCGCTGGAAGCGCCCCAGCAGCGGCCCGGTGATGAGCGCGGTGACCGCGCTCCCGGCGAGGATCACGACGCCGAGCAGCGGGTGGATGTGCCACACCAGCGTGGTGCCGATGGTGAACATGGCGAAGTTGTTGCAGAAGAACCCGAGGTCGGAGACCGAGCGCGCGGCCCGGCGGGCGTCCTCGCTGGGCAGGTTCACCAGCTCGCCGCCCGAGACGCGCCCGCGCACGCCGGTCCCGGCCGCGTTGAGGTGGTCGGTGAGGCGCTGGACGATCGCGCGCTGGTTGGCGGCCTCGGCGCCGATGAAGCGGCGGAAGCCCATCGACCAGAAGAACGGCTGGGCGGTCACGGCCGCGAGCATGAGCGCGAGCCAGAACAGCAGGGCCGACGCGTCGCGGGCGATGAAGCCCTCGTCGACGATCCGGCCGACCATCCACAGCTGCGTCATCGAGGTCGCGCCCGCCGCGAGGTAGAACAGCGCGCCGACGGCGAGGCGGCGCGCATGGGGCCGCGCGAGGTCGAGCAGCAGGCGCGACGCCGTCGGCGGGGGAGCGGGAGGCATGGGACCGAAGCTTACCTGCCGACCGGTATCTGCGGCTCCTGCGAATCGGGCAGTGGGCCCGCTGCGCACCAATCCGCGCGAAACCCGTTTGGGCGGGCCCGGAACGGGCATCCACGATGTCCAACGTCGACAGAAACGATGTTGTGGAAGGAGCGGTCAATGCCTTACGCCGGCACACGAAGCAATCCGGTGCTGCACATCATCGCGGCGGTGTTCGGGCTCATCGCCCTGATCATCCTGCTGCACCTCGCGTTCGTCCTACTGGAGGCCAACCCCGGCAATCCTCTGGTGAACTTCATCGGCGACCTCGCCAACTGGTTCTCCTGGTTGTTCCGCGACATGTTCACCGTCGAGGACGACAAGGCCAGGGCCGTGGCCAACTACGGCCTCGCGGCCCTCGTCTACCTCGCCATCGGCGGGATCATCACGGGAGCGGGACGCCGTTTCCGCAGGTAAGACCCGCTGCAAGCACGAGAGGGGCCCGGACGCTCGGCGTCCGGGCCCCTCTCGTGCCGATCAGTCGGCGTCGCGCATCCGCAGCAGCTTCCTCGCCTCCACAGTGGATATGACCGGCCGCTCCGCCAGCGACGCCGCGTAGGCCGCCCGCGCCACGAGCTGGTCGTTCCCGGTGACCGGCTGCCGGCGCGCGAACGAGACGGTGTCCTCCATGCCCACCCGCAGGTGCCCGCCGTGGGCGAGCGAGGCGAACATGACCGGCAGACTCGTCTTCCCGATCCCGGTGGCGGAGAACGTGGTCCCCTCCGGCAGGTACCGGCGCACGGCCTCGGCGAACGCGGTCACGGTTGACGCGTCCCCGGCCGCCCCGCCCGGCACCCCCAGCACGAAGTCCACGTGCACGTGCTCGCCGAACGGCAGCCCGTGCCGTTCGAGCAGCCGCTCCAGGGCCGCCACGTGCCCGAGGTCGAACAGCTCGTATTCGGGCACCACCGCCCGCTCCAGCATCCGCTCGTGCAGCTCCACGATGAAGTCCCAGCGGTTCATGAACACGTCGCCGCCGAAGTTCACCGTGCCCATCGTGCACGAGGCCATGTCCGGTTCGGCGTCGAGCACGGCCAGGCGCGCCGCCTCCTCGTCGCGCACCGACCCGCCCGTCGACAACTGCACGATGAGGTCGGTCGTGTCGCGCAGGGCCGCGACCGCGTCGCGCAGCCGCACCGGGTCCAGGGTCGGGCGCGCCGCGTCGTCGCGCAGGTGCACGTGGATGATCGACGCCCCGGCCCGCTCGCAGTGCACGGCCGTGTCGACCAGTTCGTCCAGCGTCACCGGCAGGGCCGGGACCTCGGCCTTGTCGACCTCGGCCCCCGTGGGGGCCACCGTGATCAGGGTTCCCGTCATAAGACCTCCGCAGCGTCGTGTTGGGCGGCGGCGGCCCGTCGCGAGACCGCCGCGGCCGCGTTCCCGGCCTCCCGGACGGGCCCGGGCGGGTGCATGTTCCCCCACCACTGCTGCCCCGCCTTGGAGAGCGTGTCGATCGGGTCGTAGAACGGGTACCGCCGCGTCAGCGCGTCGGCGTCGTCGGCCTCGATCGAGGTCCGGTAGTTCTTCGTCCAGTACGAGATGCCCAGCTCGCGGTCGTACTCCGACAGCTGGTGGACCCAGCGCTTGCCGACCATCGGCACGTCGCAGATGATCCGCGGCGTCGCGTACCCCGGCAGGTAGCCCATGATCGCCGTCTGGAGGTCCTGCGCCTGCGCCACCGAGGTCCGCCAGTGCTCGGCGTTGGGGATCATGTCGCACATGTAGAAGTAGTACGGCAGGATGTTCGCCTCGCCCTGCATCGCGAAGCACAGGTCGAGCAGGTCGGCCTGGGTGTCGTTGATGCCGCGCATGAGCACGCCCTGGTTGCGCACGTCCCGCACGCCCGCGTCGAGCATCGCCGCCGCCGCCTTCGCCACGCCCGGCGTCACCGAGTTGACGTGGTTGATGTGCGTGTGGATCGCCAGGTTCACGCCCCGGTCGGCCGCGGTCTTGGCGATGCGGCCCATGCCGTCGACGATCTCGGGCTGGAGCCAGTGCTGCGGCAGCCCCATGAGCGCCTTGGTCGCCAGGCGGATGTCGCGGATCGTCTCGACTTCGAGCAGCCGCTCCAGGAACCGCTCCAACTGGCGCCACGGCAGGTTCGCGACGTCGCCGCCGGAGACGACCACGTCCCGCACTCCCGGGTGCGCCTCCAGGTACTCCAGGATCGCCGTCTGGCGGTCCACCGGCTTGAGCGCGAGCCGCCGCTTGTCCACTGTGGGCGTCGAGTTGCCGACCAGGTCCATCCTCGTGCAGTGCCCGCAGTACTGCGGGCACGTGGACAGCAGCTCGGCGAGCACCTTCGTCGGATACCGGTGGGTCAGCCCCTCGGCGGCCCACATGTCGTGCTCGTGCAGCGAATCGCGGCCCGAGAACGGATGCGAGGGCCAGTCCGTGCGCCGGTCCGAGGCCACCGGGAGCATGTACCGGCGTATCGGATCGGCCAGGAACGCCTCGGTCCACGAACCCGCCCCGGTCGCCTCGATCCGAGGGACCATCGTGTTGAGCATCTGCGGCGGCAGCAGCATCGACATCGTCGCCGAATCCGCCATGTCCGCGGCCAGGTCCTCGAAGAACGCCTCGCCGAGCCGGTCGCCGACCACCTCCCGCAACTGCTTGACGTTCTTGACGCAGTGCGCCCGCTGCCACTGGGCCGAAACCCAGTCCTCGGCGGTCACGGCACCCCAGCCGGGGAACCGCGTCCAGTCCGGTTCGACGAGTTCGCGCCGCCGGTACTGGTAGGGCTGCTCGATCAGTCTGGGTTCATTCGCACCGAACGGTCGATCCGACACCTTCGCACCTCCATGCCCGGGATGTTCGCCCGGAGAAACCTCGCAGACGGAGGATAGCCGCCTTGTGACGAGGATAACCTTCCGTTACTGTTGTGCGCTAGGTCCCGCATATTGAGACTCCGTAACATCCCTTTAACTGGAAGGGCGGCAACGATGTCGACAGCCTCACCGGTCGGTTCGCACCGAGTCGTCAGCCCCGCCGGAGCGCTGCCACAAGCGGCCGACCGGCTGGACCCGCACCCCGAGATCGCCGAGGACGAAGTCCGGATCGGCGTCGAGCGCCTCAACCTCGACGCCGCCTCCTTCCGGCAACTGCGCACCTCCCACGGCGGCGACGGCGACGCCGTCCGCGCCGCGGTCCTCGACATCATCGAGCGGCGCGGCAAGATGCACAACCCCGTCACCGGCTCCGGCGGGATGCTCATCGGCACCGTCGAAGCCGTCGGCCCCCGCTCCCCGCTCGGCCTCAAAACCGGCCAGAAGGTCGCCACCCTCGTCTCGCTCACCCTCACCCCCTTGCGCATCACCGACGGCCTCGCCCGCTGGGACGGCCGCACCGAACAGGTCCCCGCCGCCGGACACGCCATCCTCTTCGGACGGTCCATCGCCGCGGTCCTCCCTGAAGACCTCCCCGAACACCTCGCGCTCGCCGTCCTCGACGTCTGCGGCGCGCCCGCCCTCGTCAGACGCGTCGTCGCCCGCCGCGCCCACGGCACGGTCGCCGTCCTCGGCGCCGCCGGCAAATCCGGCTCCCTCGCCCTCGCCGCCGCACGCGACGCCGGAGCCGCCACCGTCCTCGCCGTCGTCCGCGACCAGATCGAAGCCGCCCAACTGCGCGGCACCGGCCTCGCCGACCGCATCGCCGTCGCCGACGCCACCGACCCCCTCGGCCTCGCCCAGGCCGTCACCGCCGAACTCGGAGGCGGCGCCGACGTCACCGTCGTCTGCGTCGACGTCCCCGGCTGCGAACACGGCGCCGTCCTCGCCACTAACACCGGCGGCACCGTCGTCTTCTTCTCCATGGCAACCTCCTTCCCCGCCGCCGCCCTCGGAGCCGAAGGCCTCGCCGCCGACGTCGAGATGCTCATCGGCAACGGCTACGTCCCCGGCCACGCCGACTACGCCCTCCACCTCGTGCGCGAGAACCCCCACCTCAAAGACCTCTTCACCGCCCGAGTCGGGGAGGCACGATGACCGCGAAGCCGCTCCTGCCGCTCGACCCCGCCCTCGTGAACGAGGCCCGCGCCCTCGCCGCCCGCGCGGCCCAACCCGTCGTGGACCTCGCCCGCACCCACACCACCGTCTCGGTCGAACGCGCCATGCTCCGCATCGCCGGACTCACCGGCGCCGACCCCGACGGCATCCCCTGGGTCAACCGCCTCGCCGACGCCGTCGCCGGCCAGGTCGGCATCGAACACGGCATCGCCCTCCCCGTCTTCCACGCCCTCAAGGACTTCCCCGACCTCACCCGCCTCGCCCACGCCGCCGCCGCAGGCGCCGCCCGCTTCACCCTCCCCACCGACAACGCCGCAGACGAAGCCCGCGAACGCGCCACCGCCGCCGTCACCACCGGCTTCGACCGCATCGACCGCTCCCGGCGCCGCCGCGACGCCCTCGTCACCGAGGTCGGCGACCCGCCCCAACGCCCCTGGATCTACCTCATCGTCGCCACCGGCGACATCTACGAGGACATCCCCCAAGCCCAGGCCGCCGCCAAGGCCGGGGCCGACGTCATCGCCGTCATCCGCTCCACCGGCCAGTCCCTCCTCGACTACGTCCCCGAAGGCGCCACCCGCGAAGGCTTCGCCGGCACCTACGCCACCGGGGAGAACTTCCGGCTCATGCGCGCCGCCCTCGACGAGACCTCCCGCGAGGTCGGCCGCTACATCCGCCTCACCAACTACGCCTCCGGGCTCTGCATGCCCGAGATCGCGGCGCTGGCGGGGATGCACCGGCTCGACATGATGCTCAACGACTGCATGTACGGCATCCTCTTCCGCGACATCAACCCGATCCGCACCTTCGTTGACCAGCGCTTCAGTCGCCAGGTCCACGCCCGCGCCGGGATCATCATCAACACCGGCGAGGACAACTACCTCACCACCGCCGACGCGGTCGAGGCCGCCCACACCGTCACCGTCTCCCAGCTCCTCAACGAGCGCTTCGCCCACGAGGCGGGCCTGCCCGACCCGCTCCTGGGGCTCGGCCACGCCTTCGAGATCAACCCCGAAGTGCCCGAGTCGTTCCGGCTCGAACTCGCCCACGCGCTCCTGGCCCGCCAGCTCTTCCCGGACGCACCGCTGAAATGGATGCCGCCGACCAAGCACATGACCGGCGACGTCTTCCGCGGGAACCTCCTCGACGGGTTCTTCAACCTCGCCGGGGTCATGACCGGGCAGTCGATCCTGCTGGTGGGCATGATGACCGAAGCGGTCGTCACCCCCTGGATCTCCGACCGCGACATCGCCCTCCAGAACGTGCGCTACGTGCTCTCCTCCTGCGCCGGGCTCGCCGAGGACTTCCACCCGCCCGCAGACGGCTTCATCGCCAAGCGCGCCAACGAAGTCCTCGGCGAGGCCGTGGACCTCCTCGGCCGCATCGTGGACGACGGCCTGCTCAACGCCATCGCCGACGGCACCTTCGGCATCATGAAGCGCCCCGCCGACGGCGGCCGCGGCCTGGAGGGCGTCGCGAAGCGCGCCGAGGACTACTGGAACCCGGCCTCGGAAATCCTCGATGCGGACCAGACTCCGATCTTCGAACGACGCGGAGGCGAGGACCGATGAGCCGCATCGTCAGGCCCTACGGGGACACCACCGGCGACGGCATGGTGCAGCTCTCCTTCACGCTGCCGATCCCGCACGACAAGCGCGCCGAGGGCGCCGCCCTCCAACTCGCCGCCAAGATGGGCCTCGACGGCGCGATGCTCGTGCACGCCAAGCCCATCGGCGAGGGCTTCACCTTCTTCGTCGTCTACGGCGCGGCCACGCACCTCGTCAACCTCGACGAGGTCAAAGTGGTCGAACGCGACTACCCGCACCTGAGCCCCAAAGAAGTCAACGACGCCATCCGCGAACGCCTCGGCCGCAAGCTCTGCGTCGTGGGCGCCTGCATCGGCACCGACGCGCACACCGTCGGCATCGACGCCATCCTCAACATCAAGGGCGTCGCGGGGGAGAAGGGCCTGGAGTACTACCGCGAGCTGCGCGTGGTCAACCTCGGCGCGCAGGTCGCCGTCCCCGATCTCGTCAACCGCGCCGTGGACGAAGGCGCCGACGCGGTCCTGGTCAGCCAGGTCGTGACCCAGAAGGACGCCCACCTGCACAACACCCGCGAGATGGCCGCCGCCTTCCGCGAGGCCCTGCCGCCCGGGAAGCGCCCCCTGCTCGTGGTCGGCGGGCCCCGCTTCGACGAGGGCGCCGCCGCCGAACTCGGCGTCGACCGCATCTTCACCCGCGGCACCACGCCCTCCGACGTGGCCTCCTACCTCGTCCACCGCCTCGTCACCGCCCGCCGGGACCACTCCGAACCGGGCCCCTCCGACACCGAGCTGCAAGAGGAGACCGCATGACCGGCCACGACGGCACTTCGGTGACCCACCGCCGCTACATCCCCTACAGCCACGCCCACTACGGCGGGAACCTCGTCGACGGCGCCTACGGCCTCGGCATGTTCGGCGACGTCGCCACCGAGCTGTGCATCCGCACCGACGGCGACGAAGGGCTCTTCGCCTCCTACAGCGACGTGCAGTTCCTCGCGCCCGTGCGCACCGGCGACATCGTGGAGGCCACCGCCACAGTGGTCCGCACCGGCACCCGCAGCCGCACCGTCGAGTTCACCCTCACCGTCGTCTGCCGCGCCGACCCCGACCGCGCCGACTCCGCCGCAGTGGTCCTCGACCCGCCGATCACCGCCACCACCGCGACCGGCACCGTCGTGGTGCCGTGAACGGGCACGGTCCTGTGAACCGGCACAGCGCCGCACCGGTCGTCCTGTGCGTCGACGTGGGCTCGACCTACACCAAGGCCGCCGCCATCGACGCCGCCACCGGCGCGCTCCGCGGCACCGCCTCCCACCCGACCACCCTCGACACCGACGTCATGGACGGCCTCCTCGCCGCCGCCGTCGAAGCGAGCCCGAGCGGCGCCGAGATCACCGACACCCTCGTCTGCTCCTCCGCCGGCGGCGGCCTGCGCCTCGCCGTCATCGGCAACGAACCGCTGGTCACCGCCCGCGCGGCCTACCGAGCCGGTCTCAGCGCCGGCGCCCGCGTCGTGGACGTCCGCGCCGGGCACCTCACCCCCGGCGACTTCACCGGCCTCGCCGCGGCCCGGCCCGACGTGGTCCTCCTCGCCGGCGGCACCGACGGCGGCGACGAGACCGCCCTGCGCACCCACGCCGAAGACCTCGCCGCCTCCGGCCTGCGCACCCCGGTCGTCCTCGCGGGCAACGCGAACGCCGCCGCCGACCTCACCGCCCTCCTCACCGCCGCCGGGATCGGCGTCACCGCCGTCGACAACGTCCTGCCGCGCATCGGCGACCTCAACCCCGCGCCCGCCCGAGGCGCCCTCCGCGAGGTCTTCCTGCGCCACGTCATCGCCGGCAAGCACCTCTCGGCCAGCGCCGACTTCACCCGCCTCGTCAAGGCCGCCACCCCCGACGCCGTGCTCACCGGCGTCGAAGTCCTCGCCGACCTCCTTGCCGGCACCGACCTGTCGGACCTCCTCGTGGTCGACGTGGGCGGCGCGACCACCGACGTCTACTCCGTGCTCACCCCCGACGCCGAACTCCAGGGGCCCCGCGCCGAGGTCGCCGGCACCGCCTGGCGCTCGCGCACCGTCGAAGGCGACCTCGGCGTCCGCCACACCGCCGTCGGCATCGTCGAAGCCGCCGCCGAAGAAGACCTCCCGGTCCCCGCGGGCCTCGCCGAAGCGGCCCGCCGCCGCGGCGAGGACCCCGGCCTGCGCACCGACGACCTCGCCGACGACGCCGAACTCAGCGCGCTCGCCGCCCGCATCGCGGTGCGCCGCCACGCCCGGGGCGAACGCATCGGCGGGCCGACCGAGCCGCTGCGCGGCGGCAAGGACCTCGCCGCGGTCGGCCTCGTCGTCGGCTCCGGCGGCGTGCTCCGCCGCGACCCCGAGGCCGCCGAGCGGCTGCGCGAAGCGGTCGGCGGCGACACCTCCGGCGGGGTCCGGCCGCCGAAGGACTCGCGGTTCGCCGTCGACGCCGACTACCGGCTGGCCCCCGCCGGGCTCCTCGCCGCCAACGGGCACCGCGACCTCGCCGCGCGCCTGCTCGCCGAATGGCCCGCGATCGCCTGAAACCGGTGCAACCGCTCCGGCCCCGAACGGCGTATTAGCTCTTGCACACCCCTAAAGCCGTTGTAAGCCAACGAAAGGCGATCATGGAACGACGTGGTGTAATCAAACTCGGTGCCGGTCTCACCGCCGGGGGCGCCGTCCTCGGGACCACCTCCGCCGCTCACGCGGAGCAGTCGACCTCGCAGTCCCTCACGACCGCCCAGCAGATCAAGGCCGTCTACGACACCGAGATCGCCAAGGCCGGCGGCACCTGGCAGGGCAAGGTCACCCTCCTCAACGGCACCGGCGCGCCCGTGACGGCCGTCGACCACAGCTCGAACAGCGTCAAGACCGCCGCCAGCACCAACAAGCTCGGCATCGCCCTCGGCGTCCTCGACAAGATCGACCGCGGCGAACTCGCCCTGGACGACCGGGTCACCCTCACCTCCGACATCATCCTCACCGGCTCGGGCTTCTACTTCCACCAGACCGCCTACGGCGACGAGATCACCGTCGCCAACATCCTGGTCGCCATGCTCCTGACCTCGGACAACACCTCGGTGCGACTGTGCGGGCTCGTCTGCTCGCCCGCCGAGATCAACGAGACGCTCGCGGCGAAGGGCTTCACCGACACCCGCGTCGTCCCCAACCCGGACAACCCGACCCGCATGTGGCTCGGCGACACCACCGCCTGGGAGACCAACGACCTGCTCACCCGCCTCGCCAAGGGCGAGCTGCTCTCCGCGGGCCGCACGAGCTTCTTCCTCAACGTCCTCAAGGGCCTCAGCGGCTACCACGACGGGTTCCGCCGCAACATGTCCTCGGTCGAGCGCGCCCGCGTCGCCATGAAGTACGGCGCCGACGACGCCAACCGCAACGAGGCCGGCGTGGTCTACAACGCCGCAGGAGCGCCCGCGCTCGTCTACGCCTTCATGTCCCAGTTCGACGACCACTGGGGCAACTACGGCGCCACCCACCCGGCCGTCCAGGCCCACGCGGCCATGGGCCGGCAGATGTTCGACATCGTGAACACCGCCGGGCTCGCCGCGACCGACGCGGTCACCCTCGACGCCGAGCAGGCCGGCACCGCCGGACTCGCCGGGTAACCAGGCACGCGGTCCCCGGCGGCGGCCGGCGCCGCCGGGGATCGCGGCGTTCCGCGCGCCACATTCCAGGCTCGTGTCCCGGTCGGCGGCTGGGCGCGCGGGAGTACGGTTCTCTGGTTATCCCACACCTGAAGGAGTGATCAAGCGTGGACGTGGAGCGCACCGAGCTGCCCGGAATCGGAGTGCGGTTCGAGTTCGAGACCAAACGCCATGTGCGCCTTGGTATCGTCGCCCATCGCGAGGGCCGTCGCGATTTCGTCATCTACGATCCCGACGATCCGGACTCGATGCTCGACTGCATCGTCTTCTCGGCCGACGAGTCCGCCGCGATCGGCGAACTGCTCGGCGGCGCCCGCATCGTCGAGAAGCTCAACCGGCTCCACCACGAGATCGACAACCTCGTCTCGCGCCAACTGCTCGTGGACGCCACCAGCCCCTACGCCGAACGGCCCCTCGGCGACACCCGCGCCCGCACCCGCACCGGCGCCTCCATCGTCGCCGTGGTCCGCACCGACGGCGTCGAGACCGGCCCCGCCCCCTCCTCGACCCTGCACGTCGGCGACCGCCTCGTGACGATCGGAACGCAGGAGGCCGTCGATGCCGTCGACCGGATCCTGCGCGGTATCGAATAATGCACGAGACCGTCGAACTCCTCCTCGAACTGGGCGTCCTCGTCGGCGTCCTGGGTCTGCTCGGGGCGTTCGCAGGCAGGATCGGGATCTCGGCCATCCCGCTCTACCTCCTCGCCGGGCTCGCGTTCGGCCACGGCGGCCTCTACGAGCTCCACTCGATCACCGGCTTCCTCGACGTCGGCGCCGAGATCGGCGTGGTCCTGCTGCTGTTCACCCTCGGCCTCGAATACACCCCGCGCGAACTCCTCGGCACCATGAAGACCTCGTGGACCGGGGCCGTGGTGGACCTGGTCCTCAACGCCGCGCCCGGCGTGGCCTGCGCGCTCCTGCTCGGCTGGGGCCCGGTCGCCGCCGTCGTCTTCGGCGGCGTCACCTACGTGTCCTCCTCGGGCATCATCGCGAAGGTCCTCTCCGACCTCGGCTGGCTCGGCAACCGCGAGACCCCCACGATCCTCTCGCTGCTCGTCGCAGAAGACCTGATCATGGCCCTCTACCTGCCGATCCTCACCACGATCCTCGCCGGCCTCGCCTTCGCGCAGGCCGCCTGGGGCCTGGCGATCGCGCTGCTGGCCGTCGCCGGGGCCTTCGTGGTCGCCTCCCGCTGCGGCGGGCTGCTCTCGCGCTTCCTCGCCTCGCCCTCCGACGAGATCCTGCTGCTCAAGATCCTCGGCATCGTCCTGGTCGTCGCCGGCCTCGCCGAGCAGGTCCACGTCTCGGCCGCGGTCGGCGCGTTCTTCGTCGGCATCGCCCTCTCCGGCGAGGTCTCACGACAGGCCGAGGAGACCCTCGAACCGCTCAAGAACCTGTTCGCGGCGATCTTCTTCGTCAACTTCGGGCTCGCGACCGATCCGACCGCGCTGCCACCGGTGCTGCCGGTCGCGGTCACGCTCGCGGTCGTGACGATCGCGACGAAGTTCGCCACCGGCTGGTGGGCGGCCGGGCAGGGCGGGTCGGCCTTCACCGGCAGGCTCAGAGCCGGGCTCGTGCTGCTGCCGCGAGGCGAGTTCTCGATCGTCATAGCCGGGCTCGGCGTCACCGCCGGGCTCAACCCCGAGATGGGCTCGGTCGCGGCGGCGTACGTGCTCATCCTGGCCGCCATCGGCCCGCTCGGCCCGCGCCTGGCGGGCCCGATCGTCGCCAAGCGGCGCAAGCAGGCCCGCGCGAGGCGACTCGCCGAGGCCGAGATCCGGCCCCCGGAGTGAAGACTGCGACAGCCGCCACCGCACGGCGCGATCCGTTATCGCGGCTTGATAGAACTCAACGATGGCTGAAACCGCGAAAGAGCCCCGCCCCGCAGACGAGGTCGTCGACATCGCCCGCGACCTCATCCGCATCGACACCACCAACACCGGTGACAACGCGACCGCCAAGGGCGAACGCGCCGCGGCCGAATACGTGGCCGAGAAGCTCGCCGAGGTCGGCCTCGAACCGAAGATCTACGAGTCCGCGCCCGGCCGCGCCTCCGTCGCCTGCCGCTTCCCCGGCGCCGACCCCGCCCGCGGGGCCCTGCTCCTCCACGGCCACCTCGACGTCGTCCCCGCCGAGGCCGACGAATGGTCCGTCCACCCCTTCGGCGGCGAGATCAAGGACGGCTACCTCTGGGGCCGCGGCGCGGTCGACATGAAGGACTTCGACGCCATGCTCATCGCCCTCGTCCGCTCCTGGCGGCGCGAAGACAAGGTCCCCCCGCGCGACCTGGTCCTGCTCTTCACCGCCGACGAAGAGGCCGGCTCCGACTACGGCGCCCGCTTCATGGTCGAGCAGCACCCCGAGGTCTTCGAAGGCGTCACCGAAGCGGTCGGCGAGGTCGGCGGCTTCTCCATGACCCTCCCGAACGACCTGCGCGTCTACGTGGTCCAGACCGCCGAGAAGGGCCTCGACTGGCTCCGCCTGCGCGCCACCGGCCGACCCGGCCACGGCTCGATGCTCCACGACGACAACGCCGTCACCCGACTCAGCCGCGCCGTCGCCAACATCGGCCAGCACAAGTTCCCCGTCGAGATGACCCCCACGGTCCGCCAGTTCCTCGAATCGGTCTCCGAACTCACCGGCGTCGAATTCGACCCCGAGAACCCCGACGAGACGGTCGCCAAACTCGGCCCCATCGCGCGCCTGGTCGGAGCGACCCTCCGCAACACCGCCAACCCGACCCGCCTCAACGCCGGATACAAGACCAACGTCATCCCCTCCACCGCCGAAGCGGTCATCGACTGCCGGTCCCTGCCGGGCCGCAACGACGAACTCGAGGCGATCCTCAAAGACCTCGCCGGCGCCGGCATCGACTTCGAGTACGAGATCCGCCAGCCCGGATACGAGACCTCCTTCGACGGGCCCCTGGTCGACGCCATGGCCGAAGCCGTCCGCCTCGCCGACCCCGGCGCCGTCACCGTCCCGTACATGCTCTCGGGCGGCACCGACGCCAAGGCCTTCGCGACCCTCGGCATCCGCTGCTTCGGCTTCGCCCCGCTCAAACTCCCCGCCGACCTCGACTTCACCGCCCTCTTCCACGGCATCGACGAGCGCGTCCCGCTCTCAGGCCTCCAGTTCGGCGTCGACGCCATGGACCGCTTCATCGCGCGGTCCTTACGAGCACCAGGCGGGCCCTCGCGCGGTGAGCACCCTCACCGCGCGAGGGCCCGCATCCGCCCTGGACACCGCACTGCCGCCGCCGCTACCATCGACAGCGATGTTGATCTTCCTCTAGAAGCAGCCGGGTCCCCGCGTCGAGCACCGCTCCGCACCGACCCACAGGGCGCGCATCGCGAACCACGAAGTCCGCACTTCCCGCCATGCGCGCCGCCGCCCCGCAATACCCTCGTCACGACTGCTCTCTGGAGGCGCCAGTGCTCCGCCACGCCCAACTCTCCCTAGTGGACGTCACCAAGCGCTACGGCGCCAACCTCGTCCTCGACCGCATCACCTTCGCCCTCAAACCCGGCGAACGCCTCGGCGTCGTCGGCGACAACGGCTCCGGCAAGTCCACCCTGCTCAGGCTCCTCGCGAAGGTCGAGGAACCCGACAACGGCGAACTCACCGTCGCCTCACCCGGCGGCGTCGGGTACCTGCCGCAGCAGCTCGACCTGCCCGAGGACCGGACCGTCGCCGACGCGATCGACCTCGCGCTGGCCGACCTCCGCGAGATCGAGGCCGCCATGCGCGAGGCCGAGCACGCGCTGACCGACGACCCGAAGGCCGCCGAGGCCTATGCCGATCTCACCGCCCGCTTCGAAGCCCGTGAAGGCTGGGACGCCGACCACCGCGTCGACCTGGCCCTGTCCGCCCTCGGCCTGCCCGGACTCGACCGCTCCCGCCTTCTGGGGACCCTCTCAGGAGGCGAGCGCTCGCGGCTCATGCTCGCCGCGACCCTCGCTTCGCGGCCGGCGCTCCTGCTGCTCGACGAGCCGTCCAACGACCTCGACGACGAAGCGGTGGCCTGGCTCGAAGCCGAACTCCGCGACTGGTCGGGCACGGTCGTTGCGGTCACCCACGACCGGGCGTTCCTCGAAGCGGTCACCACCACCATGATCGAAGTGGCGGACCGCAAGGCCCGCCGCTACGGCAACGGCTACGCGGGCTACCTGGCCGCGAAGGCGACCGAACGCCAGCAGGCCCAGGCGGCCTATGAGCGGTGGCACGCTGAAGTCGAGCGCCAAGAGGGCATCCTGGACCACAACGCCGCCCGAGCGAGCGCGATCCCGCGCAAGCTCCCGATGGCGAACATGTCCACCGGAGCCTTCCGAACCCGCAGCCGCAGCCACGGCGCGCAGAGCCGGATCAAAGTGGCCAAGCAGCAGCTCGAACGCCTCCATGCCAACCCGGTCGCGCCGCCGCCAGAACCGCTCCGTTTCGAGCCGAATCTCGCCACCGCGAGCGCGGGCGAGGAAGCGAGTGCGGAGGGACCCGCGCTGCACCTCAGGGAAGTCAGAGTCGGCGACCGTCTCAATATCCCGGAACTCAAGGTGGCCCAAGGCGAAAGGGTCCTGGTGACCGGACCGAACGGCGCGGGCAAGACCACGCTGATGCGGGTCCTGGCCGGAGAACTGGAACCCGACGAAGGCGAGGTCGAGCGCCGTGGAGCGGTAGGCCACCTGCGCCAGATCGCCGGCCCCGGCTCGGCCCGAGCCTCGGTGCTGCGGGCCTTCGCGGAAGGACGAGTCGGCACCTTGGAGGAACACGCCGAAGCCCTGTTCGCGCTGGGACTCTTCGACCCCGAGCAGTTCGGGGTTCCGGTCTCGGCGTTGTCCACAGGCCAGCGCCGCCGCCTGGAACTCGCAAGGCTCGTGTCGAGGCCGGTCGATGTACTGCTGTTGGACGAACCGACCAACCACCTGTCCCCGGTACTCGCCGAAGAACTCCAGCAAGCCCTGGCGATCTACACCGGAACAGTGGTCCTGGTAAGCCACGACCGCCGCCTCCGTGGCTCCTTCGAGGGCCGCCACCTGCAAATGCACTCGGGATCGATCACCGCATAAGAGCCCCGTAGAGCGCGCCGGCACCCGGGCAGAAGCAGTCAGGGTTCACGGATCAGGCTTCAACGGCCCGGGCCGACGTGCCGGCCGCGGCGTAGCGCCGTGACGATGAGGACGGTGCCGACGATGGAGTGGAGGGCGCCGATCACGATCCAGGACCGCACTGGGTCCACTTGCGGAAGGAGCAGCATCGCCGCGGTGTTGCCGAGGTGGAAGCCACCGTGTACCCCGATCGCGGCCCAAAGCGAGCCGGTCCACAGTTGCATGCCGACCGCCAGCAGGGAGAAGCCGAACGGCAGGGCGAGGTAAATCAGCTGTTCCGCGAAGGAGGTCTGGCCGCCGTTGGAGGCGAGGTGGATGACGGTGAACGTCAGCGTCGTCACCGCGATCGCGAGAACAGGGCGCGTGCGCATGGTCGAGAGCAGCCAGCCGCGGTAGAGCAGTTCCTCGGGGATCGCCTGCAACAGGAACGCCTGCGAGACGATCCCGATAAGCCCGAAGGCGAGTATCGAAGCGGAGTTGACGTCCGCCTCCGTCGAGACTGGCCCCGTCGCGGGGAGCACGGCGATCGCCGCGACGACCAGGCCGCCCGCGACGAGGATCGCGAGCAGCAGCCACCCGGCCGAGTGCCGCGTCCACCGCCAGCCCGCGTCGCGCAGGTCGCGCCGTTCGACGAGCCGCATCCACGTCCGCACTGCGACCACCGTGACGGTGAGCACGCACGCGTGCAGGAGCACTGACGCGACCGTCGCCGCCAGAGGGTTCTCCGTCAGCGACCCCTCAAGCCCCGGTACGGCCATGAGGAGCGCGAACAGACCCGCGACGAGGAAGTTCGCACCGAAGAGGACGCCCACCGCGACGACGGCGCGCACGGCGATGCCCACCGGGCCGAGTCCGAGCCGCGGCTCGGGCGGCGGCGTTTCGAGGACCGGCCGGGACTGTACTTGAGTGTGGTTCATACCTGGAACGCTAAGCCGAAGAATTCGATCGTCCTGGGCCCCAAGGTCATCGGGAGTGATTACCGGAGTTACGACCGGACAGCGGGAATTCGTGACTCCGGTCATCGCCGCACGACCTGCGACCTGCCTACCCTGGATCAATGTCTGAGCCCACCTCGCGCCGCTCCGCGTTCCTGGACGGCACCGTCGGGATCGGGCTCACCGGGCCCGTCCTCGCGATAGTCGCGGAACCGCAGCCCGAGTTGTTCACCTGGACCATGTCCGCCGCGATCGCCGCGACCGTCGCGGCATGGATCGTGTGGCGGCGGGCGCCGCGGCTCCAGAGTGCCGCGGCGATCGCGTTCGCCGTCTTCGCGTCGGTCGTGCTCATCCTCGGCGGCGGTCCGCTCGCGTTCGGCGCCGCCTGGGTGGCGTGCCTGGCGCTCGCTCGCAGCTTCGGGGGGAGGGTGGCGCTCTACTACACGGCGGCCCTCAGCCTCACAGCCTTCGCGCTCCACGCCGCGACGGGCAGCTCTTGGCAGACGAGCCTGATCGAGAGCGTCTTCACCGGCGTGCTCGCCGGCTTCGGCACCGCCTTCGCACTCGTGCTGGACGATGCCGACCGTGTCGAACGCGAACGCGCACTGCTCAGCGCCGAACGCGAAGCGACACTTGCGAGCCTGAAACACGCGAACGACGAGCTCCAGCGCCGGCTCGGCACCGAACAGGATCTCGCGCTCGCCGAAGAACGCGCCCGCACCGCCCGCGACCTCCACGATGGACTCGGCCATCGGTTGACGGCCATCGGACTGTCGCTCGAATACATGCAGCGCATGCGCGACCGCGATCCTGAACGCGCCTGGTCGGAGCTGGCGCGGGCACGAGCCTCGGTGAGCGAAGCGCTCGAAGCCATGCGCACCGTCGTGCGCGCCATGCACCCTGTCGAGCTGGCCACTCTCCGCGGCACCGACGCCTTCAGCGCGATCGCCGACGCCTTCCGCTCCAGCGGTCTCGACATCCGCGTCACCGTCGACGGCGTGCGCGAGCTCTCGCACGAACACTCCGTGCTCCTCGTACGTTTCATCCAAGAAGGACTGACGAACGTCGTCAGGCACGCGGACGCCGGCCGCGTGGACCTCAATGTCGCCGTTCAACAGGACGGCATCGAAGCCTCGATCGAAGACCTCGGCAGGCTCCCGGCGGCGCCCGCCTCGGACGGCTTCGGGCTGCGGTCCCTCCGGGCGCGAGCCGAATCGCTCGGCGGCTCCCTCCACGCCGCGCCCGCCCCCACAGGGTTTCTCCTGAAGATCGCGCTGCCCGCGCACTGCGAGCGGACCGTCGCGGCATGAACGGCATCCGCGTTCTCGTCGTTGACGACCAGGAGCTACTGCGCCGCGGACTGCGCATGCTCCTAGAGACCGAAGAGGACATCGAAGTGGTCGGCGAGGCCGAGCACGGACTGCGCGCGCTCGCCGCGATTCCCGCGCTGGCACCCGATGTCGTGCTCGCCGATGCGCGGATGCCGGAGCTCGACGGCATGGGGCTCGTCGAGCGGTGCGGGAGGGACCATCCGGGTCTGCCGGTGCTGGTGCTCACCACCTTCGACGACGCGCGTCTGGTGCGCGCGATCCTCGAGGCGGGCGCCGCGGGCTTCCTGCTCAAGGACATCTCGACCGAGGCGCTGAGCGAAGCCATCAGGCAGGTCGTGCGGGGCGGACTCGTCATCGACCCGCGTGTCGCCCGCGCGGCGTTCCGCTCCCCCGCCCCCGATCCCGCGATGCCGCACTTGTCGGCGACCGAACTCGCCGTGGCCGAACTCGTCGCGCTCGGGCTCCCCAACGCGCAGATCGCCGAACGCCTGAAGTTTGCCCATGGCACCGTGAAGAACACCGTCTCCGCGCTGCTGCGCAAGTTCGGCGCCCGCGACCGCACGGCCCTTGCACTCCGACTCGTACACGGCCTCGACCTCGGGGCAGCGGCACCCGCGGACATTTCTGTATCTCAGCCGCCCGTTCCCTCCCAACCACCGCCGAACAGGTCCTGAAAGTCACACCGACATACCCGGTCGCCCAAGGGGACGGCGTCGCGGGCCGGTGGACCGGCAAGAGCACCGCAATCCAGGCCCGCAACGGCAGGACCCGCGTCTGCGGGAGTGCGACTACGGCGAACGCAACGGCCACCCGGTCAGCGAGAGAGCCGCCGTCCGCGCCGATCACATCGAGCGGCCCTTCCCCGGCGGGCAGGGCGGCACTACACCGTCTCGGCGGACTCGATCGATGGCGCCGTCACCGGCGGGCGATGACCAGTTCCCTTGCGGCCGAGGCGCATTGGACAGCGTACTCGGACGGCGGGTAACCGATGACGTTCTTGAAGTCGTGCGTGAAGTGGGCCTGGTCGGACCATCCGAGCTCGGCGGCCAGTCCGGCCAGGTCCACTTCCGCGTCGGCCGCGAGGCGGTCGGCCGCGTCGTGGAGCCGGTACCGGCTCAGCAGCGTCTTCGGGCCGAGCCCGATGTACGCCTGGAACAACCGCTGCAAGCGCTTGGGGGTCGTGAAGAACCGCGCGGTGACTTGGTCCACCCGTGTGATGCCGCGATCCTCCAGCATCGCCGCCACGATCCGCAGCAGCTCCTCGTAGCGCTCGTCCACCCGCTCGGGCATCCGCGCGCTCAGGAACCGTGTCACGGCCGCTGCCACCGCTTCGTCGCCGCCGCCCATCACGACCGCGTTCAGTTCCTCGACCGGGCTCCCGAACACCGTCGCCGCTCCCGCGACCCAGTCGGCGAACGCGGCCGCGTCGATCCCCGTGAACGCCGTGAACCCGCCCGGGCGGAACTTCGCCCCGAACACCCGCCCCGCGCCTGTCAGCGGATGTCGCGAGACCGCCATCCCTGGCCCGTGCACCTCCGGGCCCAGTCCTGGCATGAAGCTCAGGTTCACGCACGGGTGCGGGATCACCACCGACTCGTACGAGGCCCCCTCCGGCAGGTCCCAGTGCACCGACCAGTACCGCTCGACGTACGTCCCCAGCGGCCCGCCGACCGGGTATCGCCGCAGGTCGATGTGCCGCGCCGCCTCCTGCGGCCGCAGCATGCCCTTGTCGCTCGCGGTCGGTCCCGTCATGCCCACGATCGTAGATCGGGGGTACGTCGCTTTTTTACAAGCGCAGCGGCGGCGGGCCGACGAGACTGGGCCCATGAGCGAAACCAGCGTCAACCCGATTCCCGACGGCTATCACTCGATCACGCCGTTCATCGTCGTCAAGGAGGCCGCCAAGGCCATCGACTGGTACACCCAGGTCTTCGGCGCCGTCGAACGCACCCGCAACACCGGCCCGGACGGCACGGTCTGGCACGCCGAGATCCAGATCGGCGACTCGATCCTCCAACTCGGCGACCCGAACGAGGGCTTCGGCATGGAGGTGCCCGATCCCGAGCGGATCACCTCCTCGCTCGTCCTCTACGTACCCGACTGCAACGCGGTCTTCGCGAAAGCGGTCGAAGCGGGGGCGACCGTGCGCGAGGAGCCGTCCGTCTTCCTCACCGGCGACCTGTACGGCTCGATCGCCGACCCGTTCGGTCGGCGCTGGGCCATCATGACCCGTGTCGAGGACATCCCTCTCAAGGAAGGCGAGCGCCGCGTCGACGAGTGGATCGCCAAGATGGGCGAGAGCGAAGGCTGACCACTGCGATTACGGGGCGGGCCTATGGCCCGCCCCCTCAATAGCTCTCCGGGTACCCCACCGTCGGCGCCGACACGTCGTCGAGCGCCAGCCGGATCTCCGGCGGCAGAAACAGCTGCTCGGTCGCCAGCGAGGCCCGCAACTGCGTCGCGTTGCGCGCTCCCACGATCGCCGAGGCCACCCCCGGCTGGTCCCGCACCCACGCCAGCGCCACCTCCAGGGGACTCACCCCGAGCCCTTCGGCTGCCGTCGCGCACGCCTCCACGATCCCCGCCGACCGCTCGTCCAAGTACGCCGCCGCGAATCGCGACCACTGCGCCGAGGCCGCGCGCGAGTCGGCGGGCCGCCCGAACCGGTACTTGCCCGTCAGCACCCCCCGGCCCAGCGGCGACCATGCGAGCATCCCCAGCTCCATCGCCAGGCACGCGGGCAGCACCTCCCGCTCGACGCCCCGCTGGAGCAGCGAGTACTCCACCTGGCTCGCCACGATCGGGGTCCGCCCGGGCCAGGCGGCCTGCCACGCGTACGCGCGCGCGGTCTGCCACCCGGTGTGGTTGGAGAGGCCCACGTACCGGACCTTCCCGCTCGACACCGCGCCGTCGAGGACCGACATGGTCTCCTCCAGCGGCGTGTCCGGGTCGTAGACGTGCAGGATCCACAGGTCGATGTAGTCGGTTCCCAGCCGCCGCAGCGATCCCTCGAGCGAGCGCATCAGCCACCCGCGCGAGGTGTCCCGCTTGCGCGGCGCCCCGTCGGTGCGCACGCCCGCCTTCGTGGCGATGTGCAGCTCCGAGCGCGCGGCGATCTTCCCGATGAGCTGGCCGATCACCGCTTCGGCCGCGCCCTGCCCGAAGACGTCGGCGGTGTCGACGAGCGTGCCGCCGGCCTCGACGAAGGTCTGGAGCTGCGCGGCGGCATCCTCCAGGCCGGCCTCGTCGGTGGTCCACGTCATCGTTCCCAGGCCCAGAGAGGAGACTTCGATGCCGCTGCGTCCAAGTGGTCGGCGTTCCATGAGCACACAAGGTACATCGAGCGACCCTCGTGTAGGAGCCTCAGGTGCGCCCCAACGCGATGCGGGCCCGCTTTCGCGGTGCTGGCCGGACGGCCGGAATTCGAAATATGATCGCGGGCATGGAATCCTGGACCGCACCTTCGGTACCCGCCCTGCCCGGCCACGGCCCGGCCCTCCGCCTGCACGACACCGCCTCTGCGGGGCTGCGCGAGACGGTCCGGCCCGGCGCCGAGCGCGCCACGATGTACGTGTGCGGCATCACCCCCTACGACGCCACGCATCTGGGCCACGCGGCCACGATGGTCACCTTCGACCTCGTCCACCGCTACTGGCTCGACCAGGGCCTGGACGTCCACTACGTCCAGAACGTCACCGACGTTGACGAGCCGCTCTTCGAAAGGGCCGAACGCGACGGCACCGACTGGCAGGTCCTGGGCCTGCGCGAGACCGCGCTCTACCGCGAGGACATGGTCGCCCTGCGGGTGCTGCCGCCGCGCCACTACGTCGGCGCCGTCGAGTCCATCCCCTCGGTCGGCAAGGCCGTCGCCGAACTGCTCGACAAGGGCGCGGCCTACCGCCATGAGTCGGGCGACGTCTACTACGCCGTCGAGGCCGACCCGAACTTCGGCTCCGCCTCGCGCTACGACCGCGAGACCATGCTCCGCTACGCCCGCGAACGCGGCGGCGACCCCGACCGCGAAGGCAAGCGCGACCCGCTCGACCCGATCCTGTGGAACGCCCCCCGCGACGGCGAGCCCGCGTGGGAGTCCCCGGTCGGCCCCGGCCGCCCCGGCTGGCACATCGAGTGCGCCTGCATCGCCCTCGACCACCTCGGGGCCGCCATCGACGTCCAAGGCGGCGGCAACGACCTCATCTACCCCCACCACGAGCTCTCGGCGGCCCACGCCGAGTCCCTCACCGGCGAGCACCCGTTCGCCCGCGCCTACGTCCACACCGGCATGATCGGCCTCGACGGCGAGAAGATGTCCAAGTCCCTCGGCAACCTCGTGTTCGTCTCCAAACTCCGCGCCGAAGGCGTCGACCCCGCCGCCGTCCGCCTCGCCCTCCTCGCCCAGCACTACCGCGCCGACCGCCAGTGGAGCGCCGCCGCGCTGGCCGAGGCCGAACTGCGCCTGGGCCGGTGGCGCGCCGCGGTCGAGCGCGAACTCGCCGTGCCCGCCGGGGCGGTCCTCACCGCCGTCCGCGAGCGCCTCGCCGATGATCTTGATACTCCCGGTGCCCTTGCGGCAGTTGATGCCTGGGCCAACGAAACCCTCGCCCACGGCGGCGAGGACCCCTCGGCGCCGACCCTCGCCCGCGACACGATCGGAGGAATCCTCGGCATAGACTGCACGCGCTGATTGTGCGAATTGCCGAGTTTCGGTACGCTCATCACCGAGCGTGGCCGACTCCCCATTCCCCTGGAGTCGAATTGAAGATCCTGCTGCTGGTGTCCGCATTCAACGGCCTCACCCAGCGAGTCTGGTGCGCCCTGCGCGAGCAGGGGCACGAGGTCGGCGTCGAGCTGGCCCCGGCCCACAGCGCCCCGCAGTCGCTGACCGAAGCGGTCGAACGGGTCGACCCCGACCTGATCCTCTGCCCGTTCCTCAAGCACCGGGTCCCCGAAGCGGTCTGGCAACGCTGGACCACCGTCATCGTCCACCCCGGACCGGTCGGCGACCGCGGGCCCTCCTCACTCGACCACGCCCTGCTCGGCCAGAGCCCCCGCTGGGGCGTCACCGCCCTCTCGGCGGTCGAGGAGATGGACGCCGGACCCGTCTGGGCCACCGCCGAATTCGAGGTCCCGGCCGGGATCACGAAGAGCGCCCTCTACAACGGCCGCGTCGCCGACGCCGCGATGGCGTGCGTCGAGGCCACCGTCCGCAAGGTCGCCGCCGGCGAGGCCCCGACCCCCGTCGAGCACCACCCGCGCACCATCGCCGGCACCGGGGAGCTGCCGCTGCTGCGCCGCGCGGCGTTCGCGCTCGACTGGCACGCCCCGGCCGCCGACCTGGCCCGCCGCATCGCCGCCGCCGACGGCGCCCCGGGCGCCCCCGCCGAACTGCACGGGCGGACCTACTGCCTCTTCGACGCCACCGCCGTCCCCGGCGCCGCGCACGAAGGCGCCGAACCCGGCGCGATCGTCGGCCGCGACGGCGACCAGATCGCCTTCGCCACCGGCGAAGGCCTCCTGTGGGTCGGTTACGCCGCCCGCCTCGACAAGCGGCGGGGCCCCAAACTCCCGGCCACGATGGTCATCGACGCCGAAGGCGTCCCCTTCATGCCCGCCCCCGAGGCCATCGCCGAGTCGGTCTACCGCCGCGAAGGCGACATCGGCTACCTCTCGATCCGCTCCTACAACGGCGCCATGCACACCGAGCAGTGCCGCCGCCTCACCGCCGCGGTCGAGAAGGCCCTCACCGAGGACACCCGCATCCTCGTCGTCACCGGCACCGAGCACGCCTTCTCCAACGGCATCCACCTCGGCGTCATCGACGCCTCGCCCGACCCCGCCGCCGAGGCCTGGGCCAACATCAACGCGATCGACGACCTCTGCACGGCCCTCGCCCGCGCCGATCAGCTCACCGTCGCCGCGTTCTCGGCCAACGCCGGCGCCGGCGGCGTCATGGCCGCCCTGTGCGCCGACGTCACCGTCGCCCGCCACGGCACCGTCCTCAACCCCTACTACGACATGGGCATCTTCGGCTCCGAGCTGCACACCTGGACCGTCGCCGACCGCGTCGGCGCCTCCGTCGCGGCCCGCCTCCTGGGCGAGAAGCTCCCGATCTCCGCCGCCGAGGCCGCGGACCTGGGCCTCATCGGCGCGGTCGGGCCCCGCGACTGGGACGAGTTCCAGCGCTGGCTGCGCGCGGTCGCCATCGGCTACAGCGACCCGGCCGTGCGCGGGCGCATGTTCGCCGCCAAGGCCCGCCGCCGCGCCGAGGCCCGCCCGCTGTCGTACTACCGGACGATCGAGCTGGCCGAGATGGCCCGCGACTTCTTCGACGACCGCCACGGCTTCGACGCGAAAAGGCGCGCCTTCCTGGGCAAATCCGCCCCCGCCGAGACGCCCGCGAAACTCCGCTTCCACTGATGTCCCGACCTCGTTGACAGGCCGCGTCCCACCTGGTGGACTGGAGGCATGTTTGAAGAAGGACAGTACTTCGCGCCGGTCAACACCGACGCGGACGGCGCGGTCGTCGTCGAACTGGGTGAGAACCACCCGGGCTTCGCCGACCCCGAGTACCGCGAGCGGCGCAACGCCATCGCGGCCCTCGCACTGGAGTGGGAGCCCGGCCGACCCATGCCGAGCGTCGCCTACACCGACACCGAGCACGAGATCTGGCGGCTGGTCAGTGCCGAACTCGCGGTCAAGCACCAGGCCCTGGCCACCGCCGAGTATCTGGAGGGCGCCGAGCGGCTGAAGCTCCCCGCCGACCACATCCCGCAGCTCGCCGAGGTCTCCGAGGCCCTCGCCCCGCTCACCGGCTTCAGCTATCTGCCCGCGGCCGGGCTCGTGCCGCTGCGCGAGTTCTACGGGGTGCTCTCGGACGGGAAGTTCCACGCGACGCAGTACATCCGCCACCACTCGGTGCCGCTGTACACGCCCGAACCCGACGTGATCCATGAGGTGATCGGCCACGCCAACGCCCTCGCGGCCCCGCGCTTCGCCGCGCTGTACCGGGCCGCGGGGGAGGCGGCCCGCCGCGTGCACTCTGAGGAGGCGCTCGAGTTCGTCTCCCGTGTCTTCTGGTTCACCCTCGAATTCGGGGTCATGAGCGAGAGCGACGGCCTCAAGGCCTACGGCGCGGGCATCCTCTCCTCATACGGGGAGATCGACGAGTTCCGCGACATGACGATCCTGCCGCTCGACCTGGTCACCATGGGCACCATCGACTACGACATCACCCACTACCAGGACAAGCTTTTCGACGCCGGCTCCATGGAGCGCCTCGAGGACGTGGTGGGGGAGTTCTGGACCAACTGCGACGACGAGTCGATCGAACGGCTCAAGGCCGACGCGGGCAAGGCTCAGTAGAGGCCTTTCTCGTAGGTCGTGCCGTAGTGCTGCTCAAGCTGCTCCACGGTCTCCGCGACCACCTGGGTCTCCTTGACCAGCTGCGCCTGCGAGGGCAGCGTGTCGGGCCTCCACGTCTCCGGGCTCCAGATGCCGGAGCGCATCGCGGCCTTGCCGCAGTGGTAGAAGATCGTGTCGATCTCGACCACGAGCGCGAGGATCGGCTTGTGGCCCTTGACGATCATGTCCTCGAAGAAGGGCGCGTCCGAGACCACTCGGGCGCGCCCGTTGATCCGCAGCGTCTCGCGGCGTCCGGGGAGGACCGACAGCAGGCCCACGTGCGGGTTCGCGAGCACGTTCATGTAGCCGTCGACGCGCCGGTTGCCCTTGCGCTCGGGAATGGCGATCGTGGTGTCGTCGAGCACGTGCACGATCCCGGGCGGGTCGCCCTTGGGGGAGGCGTCGCAGTTCCCCTCGGCGTCGGTGGTCGCCACGACCACGTACGGGGAGGCCGCCAGCCACTCACGGTCTCTGGGGTGGAGCCGGAACCGCTCCTTCTCGGCCGCACGGGACATCGGCTCGCCGACGATCTCGCGCAGCTTCGCGGGGTCGGTCACTTCGGTCCACGTGCGAGCGTCGGCGGTGTCCATCGAGGAGGTCCTTTCGCGGGGAGGGCTTACGGTTCGATGCTACGCCCGCCGCCGTCTCCCTTCGAACGCCTTTCGTCGGCGTCTTTCAACGCGTGGCGCACCGCGTAGCGGATCGTCCAGTACAGGACGTAGACGGCCACGGCGACGACGACCGGTACGAGGAGTGCTTCCATGCCGGCATCCTATTCGTCCCGGTGTGATCTTCGCCTGACACGGTGCCCAACCTGTGAAACGAGCTTCCCACTTCGCGGCACTCGGAAGTACCCTGGATCGCGTGTCTACGCAGAGCCTGTTCCTCGATGTCCTCAGCCGCCGCGTCGTGATCGCCGACGGGGGCATGGGCACGATGCTCCAGGCCTACGACCCGACCATGGAGGACTACGACGGCCACGAGGGCCTCTCCGACATCCTCTGCCTGACCCGCCCCGACATCGTCCTGGGCATCCACGACGCCTACCTCGCGGCCGGGGCCGACTGCGTCGAAACCAACAGCTTCAACGCCAACTACGGCGGCCTCGTCGAATACGGCATCGCCGAGCGCGCCCGCGAACTCGCCCGCGCCGCCGCCGCGCTCGCCCGCCAGAAGGCCGACGAGTACGCCACCCCCGAGTGGCCCCGCTTCGTCCTCGGCTCCATGGGCGGCGGCACCCGCCTGCCCACCCTCGGCCACGCGCCCTTCGCGCTCTTGAGGGACCACTACGAGGCGTGTTCGGCCGGGCTCATCGAAGGCGGCGCCGACGCGCTCCTGGTCGAGACCGCCCAGGACCTCCTCCAGGCCAAGGCCGCCGTCATCGGCGCCAAACGCGCCAACGCCGCCCTCGGCACGAACGTGCCGATCATCGCCCAGGTCACCGTCGAGACCACCGGCACCATGCTCGTCGGCGGCGAGATCGGCGCGGCCCTGACCAGCCTCGCGGCCCTCGGCATCGACGTCATCGGCCTCAACTGCGCCACCGGCCCCGCCGAGATGAGCGAGCACCTGCGCTACCTCTCGCGCCACTCCCCGGTCCCCATCTCCGTCATGCCCAACGCCGGACTCCCCACGCTCGGCCCCAACGGCGCGCTCTACCCGCTCACCCCCGAAGAACTCGCCGACGCCCACCAGGACTTCGTCGAGAACTACGGCGTCGGCCTCGTCGGCGGCTGCTGCGGCACCACCCCCGAGCACATCCGCGCCGTCCGCGAACGCCTCGGCGGCGCCCCCGAGAACATGGCCAGACCGAAGGAGCGCACCCCCGTCCTCGAACCGGGCGTCTCCTCCTCCTACCACCACGTGCCCTACCTCCAGGACGCCTCGATCCTCAACGTCGGCGAGCGCACCAACGCCAACGGCTCCAAGGCCTTCCGCGACGCCATGCTCGCCGCCGACTACGACCGCTGCGTCGAGATCGCCCGCGAGCAGGCCGGCGGCGGCTCCCACCTGCTCGACCTGTGCGTCGACTACGTCGGCCGCGACGGCGCCGAGGACATGAGGGTCCTCGCCTCCCGCTTCGCCACCGCCTCCACGCTCCCGATCATGCTCGACTCCACCGAGCCGAACGTGGTCGAAGCCGGCCTCGACGCTCTCGGCGGCAAATGCATCGTCAACTCCGTCAACTTCGAGGACGGCGACGGCCCCAACTCCCGCTACCAGCGCATGATGCCCCTCGTCGCCGAGCACGGCGCCGGCGTCGTCGCCCTCTGCATCGACGAGGAGGGCCAGGCTCGCGACCGCGACTGGAAGGTCCGCGTCGCCGCGCGCCTCATCGACGACCTCACCGGCACCTGGGGCATGAAGGTCGAGGACATCTTCGTCGACGCCCTCACCTTCCCCATCTCCACCGGCCAGGAGGAGACCCGCCGTGACGGCCTGGAGACCATCGCCGCCATCGGCGAGATCGCCCGCCTCTACCCCGGCGTCAACTTCACCCTCGGCGTCTCCAACATCTCCTTCGGCCTCAACCCCGCCGCCCGCCAGGTCCTCAACTCCGTGTTCCTCCACGAATGCGTCGAAGCGGGCCTGACCAGCGCCATCGTCCACGCCACCAAGATCCTGCCCATGGCCTCCATCCCCGAGGAGCACAAGCAGGTCGCCCTCGACATGGTCTACGACCGCCGCGGCGAGGACTACGACCCGCTCCAGAAGCTCATCGAGATCTTCGACGGCGTCAGCCTCGCCGGCACCAAGGAGGCCCGCGCCGAAGCCCTCGCCGCCCTCCCGCTCGGCGAACGCCTCGCCCAGCGCATCATCGACGGCGACAAGAACGGCCTCGACACCGACCTCGACGAGGCCCTCGGCGGCGGCAAGCGCCCCCTGGAGATCATCAACGACCACCTCCTCGAAGGCATGAAGGTCGTCGGCGACCGCTTCGGCGCCGGCCAGATGCAGCTCCCCTTCGTCCTCCAGTCCGCCGAGGCCATGAAGTTCGCCGTCGCCCACCTCGAACCCCACATGGACAAGGCCGACACCACCGACAAGGGCACCATCGTCCTCGCCACCGTCCGCGGCGACGTTCACGACATCGGCAAGAACCTCGTCGACATCATCCTGTCCAACAACGGCTACACCGTCGTCAACCTCGGCATCAAGCAGCCCATCAACGCCATCCTCGACGCCGCCGAGCAGCACGACGCCGACGTCATCGGCATGAGCGGCCTCCTGGTCAAGTCCACGGTCATCATGAAGGACAACCTCGCCGAGATGATGGCCCGCAGCCTCCACCGGCGCTGGCCGGTCCTCCTCGGCGGCGCCGCCCTCACCCGCGCCTACGTCGAGGACGACCTCCGCGAGATGTTCGAAGGCGGCCAGGTCCACTACGCCCGCGACGCCTTCGAGGGCCTCGCCCTCATGGACCGCGTCATGACCGCCCGCCGCACCGGCGTCACCCTCGTCGACCCCGAGCGCGAGGCCAAGATCGCCAAACGCCGCGAGCGCCGCGCCAAGCAGGCCACCCTCGTCGCCGAGACCCTCCCCGACCTCGATGACACCTCCGTGCGCTCCGACGTCGCCACCGACGTGGCGATCCCGGTCCCGCCCTTCCACGGCTCCCGCGTCGTCAAGGGCATCGCGCTGGCCGAGTACGCCTCGATGCTCGACGAGCGCGCCACCTTCCTCGGCCAGTGGGGCCTCAAGCCCGCCCGCGGCGACGGCCCCTCCTACGAGGAGCTGGTCGAGACCGAGGGCCGCCCCCGCCTGCGGTACTGGCTCGACCGCCTCGCCACCGACAACGTCATCGAGGCGAAGGTCGTCTACGGGTACCTGCCGGTCTACTCCGAGGGCAACACCCTCGTCGTCCTCGACGAGAACGGCCATTCCGAGCGGGCCCGCTTCACCTTCCCGCGCCAGCGCCAAGGCCGGCGCCTGTGCCTGGCGGACTTCTTCCGCGCCAAGGACGGCGAGCAGCTCGACGTGCTCGGCATGCAACTGGTCACCTTGGGCTCCAAGGTCTCCGAGTACACCAACGAGCTCTTCCAGGCCAACGCCTACCGCGACTACCTCGAAGTCCACGGGCTCACCGTGCAGCTGACCGAATCGCTCGCCGAGTACTGGCACCGCCGCATCCGGCGCGAATGGGTCCTGCCCGGCGGCGGCACCGTCGGCGACGCCGACCCCGGCGACCTCTCAGGCATCCTCGACGTCGACTTCCGCGGCTGCCGCTACTCCTTCGGCTACCCCGCCTGCCCCGAGCTGGCCGACCGCGCGACCCTCGTCGACCTCCTCGGCGCCGACCGCATCGGCGTCGAACTGTCCGAAGGGGACCAGCTCCACCCGGAGCAGTCCACCGACGCGATCGTCCTCCACCACCCAGAAGCGAGCTACTTCAACGCCAAGTAGCCGCGGCAGTGGCCCGGCACCGGTGCGGTGCCGGGCACCGCGACCCGAGCTGACTACACGCGCGCCCGCCCGAGGCGGCACGATAGGACCATGTCGCACGAACTCGTCGCCTACCTCGGCGTCATGGACGCGGGAAAGTCCACGCTCGCCCTCCAGTACCACCACTCCCTGGGCGGCGAGGGCCTCGTCTACACCTCGATGGACCGCGGCGGCGAAGGCGTCGTCTCCAGCCGCATCGGCCTCAGCCACGAGGCCCGCGAGGTCAAACCCGGGTTCGACATCTACGACGACCTCGCCGCCATAAAACCCCCGTACGTCATCGTCGACGAAGTCCAGTTCCTCGAAGCGCCCAAGCAGATCAACCATCTCGCCGACGCCGTCGACGGCCTCGAACTCGACGTCTACGCCTTCGGCCTCAAGACCGACTTCCTCGGCCGCCTCTTCCCCGCCTCCCAGCGCCTCATCGAACTCGCCGACCGCGTCGAAGAGCTCCCTGTCCCCGTCAACTGCTGGTGCGGGCGCCGCGGCACCCACAACGCCCGCGTCCGCGACGGCGTCATGGTCTTCTCCGGCGACCTCGTCGAAGTCGGCGACATGGACTCCTACACCGTCCTGTGCCGCCGCCACCACCGCGCCGGCCTCGCCTGACACCACCCGTGTGAGCCTGCTCGCCGACGACCCGGCAAACCGGCCCCCGCACCCGAGACGCCCGTACTGTTGACCGCGTGACCGATCTGCCCGAAGCCGCGTTCCCCCAAGCCGTCCTCTTCGACATGGACGGCACCCTCGTCGACAGCGAGCGCGTCTGGGACACCGGCATCGAAGAACTCGCCGCCCTCCTCGGCGGCGCCCTCGACCCCGACGTGCGCGCCCGCATGGTCGGCACCAACGAGGACGCCTCGGTCCTCATGCTCCTCGAAAGCCTCGGCCGCCCCCTCGCCGAAGCCCCCGACCGCCAAGCCTGGCTGCGCCGCCGCATGAAGGAGCTCTTCGCCCACGGCGTCGACTGGAAGCCCGGCGCGCGCGAACTCCTCCTCGAATCCCGCGCCGCGGGCGTGCCCACCGCGCTGGTCACCTCCACCCCGCGCGAACTCGCCGACGTCATCATCGACCAGATCGGCGGCCACAACTTCGACCTCACCGTCTGCGGCGACGAGGTCGACCACCGCAAACCCGACCCCGAGCCCTACCGCGCCACCGCCGCGAAACTCGGCGTCGACATCACCCGCTGCGTCGTCATCGAGGACTCCGCCTCCGGCGTCATGTCCGCCCTCGCCGCCGGCGCCGTCACCCTCGCCGTCCCCAGCGAGGTCGCCCTCCCCGACGACCTCCCCGTCCGCCCCCTCCAGACCCTCGAAGGCGTCGACCTCGCCTACCTCCGCGCCCTCCAGCCGGGCCGCTGAAGCGCAAAAACCGTTGACCGCCCCCACAGGGGTGCACCACTCTGAACCCATGCCTGTGCAATCCGCGGAACCGAGCCACACCATCGTCAAGGCCCTCGCCGACCCCGAACGCCTCCGGGTCTTCGCCGAGATCGTCCTCGCCGAACCCGGCATCGCCGTCGGCGAGCTCAACGAGCGCCACCCCCGCGCCGAACGGGCCCTCACCCGCCTCTTCGAAGCCGGCCTCGTGATCCGCGACGACGGCAAGGTCCGCGCCGCGCCGAACGCCTTCCGCGACGCCGCCGCGGCCGCCCGCGACGCCAGGCCCGACGCCCCGCCCGGCGTCGCCCCCGAAATCGCCCCGCTCTACGCCAACGGCCGCATCAGCGCCCGCCCCGTCAACCGCCGCACCAGAGTCGCCCTCCTGCGCGACCTCGCCGCCAGGCACTTCGCCTTCGACCGCGTCTACACCGAACGCGAGATCACCGACGCCCTGGCGACCGAATACGACGACCCGCTCCAACTGCGCCGCGACCTCATCGACGAACTCCTGCTCGAACGCACCGACGACGGCCGCGAATACCGCCGCCGCGAGGCCCCGCCGATCTAAGACGCGCACTCAGCGGGCGGCCACACCCGGCCGCGGCGACAACGCCGCACGGTGCTCGTCGCCCCACGCCTCCAACGGCGCCAGCGCCTCGTTCAACGACACCCCCAGCGCCGTCAACGAGTACTCCACGCGCGGGGGCACCTCCGGGAACAGCTCGCGGTGCACCACCCCGCTCGCCTCCAACTGCCGCAGGTTCTCCGCGAGCACCTTCTCGCTCACCCCGTCCAGCTTGCGCCGGATCTGCCCGAACCGGACCGGCCCCTCGGCGAGCACCCACATCAGGTGCAGCTTCCACTTGCCGCCGACCACGTCGATCGCGATCGTCATCCCGCACGTTTGATCTGCGTCACCCACCGCCCGCATCGGACCCCTCCCGGCCATATTCCGAACCTCGAAGTAAGCAACCCCACCCGAAAGTGCGGTCTTGCAGAGCCTATCCGGCCCGGCGAACATGGACCTCGTCAACACCACCGAGAATCCACCACTTCGCAAGGGGCACAACATGTCTGAGAAAACCAAGCCTTCGGTGACCGTCATCGGCCTCGGCCCCATGGGCCGAGCGACCGTCAAAGTCCTCCTCGACGCCGGACACCCCGTCACCGCCTGGAACCGCACCAGACCCAAACTCGACGCCATCGCCGAACTCGGCGCCCGACCCGCCGACACCGTCGCCGAGGCCCTCGCCGCGAGCGACACGATCCTGCTCTCCCTCATCCACTACGACGCCATGTACGGCGTCCTCGAACAAGGACCGGCCGACCTCACCGGCAAGACCATCGTCAACCTCTCCTCGGACTCCCCGGAACAGACCCGCAAAGGCGCCGCATGGGTCACCGCCCGAGGCGGCGACTTCCTCACCGGCGCCTACATGACCCAGAGCGACGACCTCCAGCACACCGCCTCCCGCCTCTACGTCAGCGGACCCGAACCGCTCTTCGACGCCCACCGCGACCTCCTCGAGACCCTCGTCCCCGCCACCCACCACCTCGGCGAGGACCACGGCCTCGCCCAGGTCTACTACCAGGCCGCACTCGCCCGGTTCCACGCGTTCCTGGCCTCCTTCGAGCAGGCGCTGGCGATCGTGGAGGCCTCCGGCGCCGACATCGACCGGTTCGTCGCCTTCGCGACCGAGTCCCCCGAGAGCGACGTCGACTTCATGCGGTACTTCGCCGAGGCCGTCAAGCAGGGCGGCTGGGGCGACGTGGCGAACCTCGAGATGATGCACGCCGGGGCCCAGCACGTCATCGACACGGCCGAGGAGGTCGGCGTCGACGCCGACCTCACCCGCGCCGTCCAGCGCTACTACCGGCGTGCCCTCGACGCGAGCGAGCAGACCGGCCGTCCCGTCCCCGTCTACCGGATCTTCCGCGGCGAGACCGCCTAGTCCGCTTCCACCGACCACCGCTCCATGAAGGAGACCGCCATGCCCAAGGGCACCGTCAGCATCCTCGGACTCGGCGCGATGGGCTCGGCCATCGCCGCCCGCCTCCGCGAGTCCGGCTACGCCACCACCGTCTGGAACCGCACCGCCGCCAAGGCCGAACCCCACCGCGCCGCGGGTTCGGCCGTCGCCGCCACCGTCCGCGAGGCCGCCGCGAGCGACCTCGTCCTGGTCGTCCTGCTCGACCACGCCAGCGTCCGCGAACGCCTCGAACCGGTCGCCGCCGACCTCGAAGGCAAGGTCGTCGTCAACCTGACCACCACCACGCCGAATGAGGCCCGCGACACCGCCGCCTGGGCCGCCGGGCAGGGCCTCACTTACCTCGACGGCGCGATCATGGCCGTCCCCGAGATGATCGGCGGCCCCGAGTCGCTCCTGCTCTACTCCGGGGACGAGAACGCCTACGCGATCGCCAGGCCCGCGCTCGAAACCCTCGGCACCGCCTCATACGAAGGCACCGACGCCGGGCTCGCCTCGCTCAAGGACATGGCGCTCCTGACGGCGATGTACCAGATGTTCGGCGGCTTCCTCCAAGCCGTCGCCATGATGCGCACCGTCGGCGTCCCGGCCGTCCAGACCGCGAAGGACGTCACCGCCTGGCTCGGCGCCGTCCTCCCGCACACCGCGGAGTTCGCCCCCGTCATCGACGGCGGCGACTACGACCCGGCCCCCGGCCAGGACGTGGACTTCACCCGGCTGGCGCTCGCCTCGCTCATCACGGCCAGCCGCGAGCAGGGCGTCAGTGCCGCCTTCCTCGAACCGGCCAAGCGGCTCCTCGACGAGCTCGCCGCGACCGGCCGAGGCGCCGCCGACTGGATCAGCGTGATCGACCGGCTCACGATCCGCTGACCGCCGCTCTGGGGCGGGCGGGGCCTACCCGTCCGCCCCCAGCAGCGCCAGCTTCTCGTACCCGTCCGTCCCCGGCGAGGCCGTCAGCGTCACCAGCATCTGCCCCGACCCGTCCGCCACCCGGAACTGGTCCTTCTCCAGTTGCAGCACGCCCACCATCGGATGGTCGAACCGCACCGTGCCGATGTTGCAGTCCTGCACCTCGGCCCGCGCCCACAGCTCCGCGAAGTACCGGTGCCGCACCGTCAGCTCCCCGATCAGCGAGGTCAGCTCGCCGTCCTCGGGGAACAGCGCCGCCATCTTCCGCAGCTGCGCCACCGAGTCCCCGGTGCACACCTGCTCCCAGTCCGGGAAGTGCGGCCGCGAGTCGTCGTCGAACAGCAGCCGCACGAAGTTCGGACCCGAATCCAGGTCCCACCCGAAGCCCCCGTACAGCAGCCGCGCGAGCCGGTTCGACGCCAGCACGTCCTGCCGGTGGTTCAAGATCAAGGCCGGGAACGCGTCGATCGCCGCCAGCATCGTCTGGAGCGAGGGCCGCACGCCCGCGCCGGCCTGCACCGGGCTCAGCCGCGAGTTCCCCGCCAGCCGGTGCAGGTGGGCGCGCGTCGTCTCGTCCAGCCTGAGCGCCCGCGCCACGGCGTCGAGCACCTGATCGGACGGCCGCTTCGCCCGGCCCTGCTCCAGGCGCGTGTAGTAGTCCACGCTCACCCCGGCCAGCAGCGCCAGCTCCTCCCGTCGCAGCCCCGGCACCCGCCGCCGCGCGTCCTCGGGGAGCCCCACCTCGGCCGGATTCACCCTGGCGCGCCGCGCCTGTAGGAACTTCCCCAGGTCCGCCACGTCGTCGAGCTTGTGCACACCGGTCGCATCAGATGACATCACTCAAACCTCCGCGGCAAGTATCGCCGCGCCGGCGGCCCGGTGCCCAGGTCTGTCAGTCCTAGGGTTGAACGACCCCAGGTCGAACAGACGTCTGGTAGCCCCCGCGAAACCCCCGCACGATGGTCCCCATGAGAACCCACATCGTCTACGCCCACCCGCACCGCGCCTCCCTCAACGCCGCACTGCGCGACGAGGCCGTCAGCGCCCTCGAAGGCCTCGGCCACACCGTCACCGTCTCCGACCTCTACGCCATGGAATGGAAGGCCGTCGCCGACTACGACGACTTCGGCCCCACCGAGAGCGGGACGTTCATCGCCGCCGCGGGGGAGGCCTGGGAGAACGACTCGCTCGCCCCCGACATCAAGGCCGAACACGAACGCCTCCTCGCCGCCGACACCGTCATCCTCCAGTTCCCCCTCTGGTGGTTCACGGTGCCCGCCATCATGAAGGGCTGGATGGACCGGGTCCTCACCAACGGCTTCGGCTACGGCACCTCCCGCGCCTGGAAGCGCTACGGCGACGGCGCCCTCGCCGGCAAGCGCGCCATGGTCGTCGTCACCGCCGGCGCCGCCGACTCCCACCTCTCCGACCGCGGCATCAACGGCGACATCAACGACCTGCTCTTCCCCGTCCAGCACGGCGTCCTCTTCTACACCGGCATGGCGGTCCTCCCGCCCGTGGTCGTCACCGGCGCCCACGTCCTCGGCGAGACCGGCTACACCGACACCGTCAAGCACCTGCGCGAACGCCTCGAAACCCTCGCCGAGACCCCGCCGATCGCCTACCGCGCCCAGACCGAGCACTACGACGAGAGCAAACGCCTCCTGCCCGGCCGCGAACCCGAGGGCACCACCGGATTCGCGCTGCACACCGCCTGAGACGCGAAGAGCCGGAGCGGCGTTGCGCCACTCCGGCTCGAAACTGTCACGGACGGAACCCGGGCCGACTCGGGTCCGTGCCTACTCGAACGGGAACTTGTCTGCGAACGCCGGCTTCAGATCATCGATCCACACCGCGTTCTCGTCGAACTTCGCGTAGAACGGGCGCCCCACGATCGCGGGGTCCCGCGCCTGGAGCATCCGCAGCGCGAACACCTTCTCCTCGCCGATCTGCACGACGCCGTCCACCGAGACCTTGCCCGGCGTGGCCGACATCGACGGACCCCGCACCGTCCGGCACAGGCCGGAAACCCGGCTGAACGCGTCCCGGAAGATCTCCCAGGCCCGCCACAGCGGGACCGAGAAGTAGTCCTGCGGACCGGTGTCGCGCTCCACGAACATGTAGTACGGGACCATCCCCAGCTTGTGCTGGGTCCGCCACATCCCCGCCCACTGGTCCGCGTCGTCGTTGATCGAGCGGATGATCGGCGCCTGGGTCCGGATCACCGCACCCGTGGACCGGATGCGGCGCACCGCCTCGCGCACGATGTCGGAGTCGAGCTCCTTGTGGTGCGAGAAGTGCGCCATGAACGCCAGGTTCCTCCCGGAGTCCACGACCCGCTCGAACAGCCGCAGCGTGTCGTCCGCGTCGGGGTCCGACACGAACCGCTGCGGCCAGTACGCCAGCGCCTTCGACCCGATTCGGATCGACTCCACATGGTCCATCTCCAGCAGCGGATCGATGTACCGCCGCAGCACCGGCTCGCCCATGATCATCGGGTCCCCGCCGGTCAGCAGCACGCTGCTCACCTCCGGGTGGTCCCGCACGTACCCGGTCAACTGCTCCACGTCGTTGTTCGCCATCTTGAGGTCGGCGATCCCCACGAACTGCGCCCACCGGAAGCAGTAGGTGCAGTACGCGTGGCAGGTCTGCCCCTGCTGCGGGAAGAAGAGCACCGTCTCGCGGTACTTGTGCTGGAGACCGGGGATGGACTCCTCTCCGGCCTTGGGGATGTTGAGCAGCAACTGCCCGGCCGGATGCGGATTGAGCTTGAACCGGATCTGATTCGCGGCGGCCGTGACCTCCTGCTTCGAGGCCTCGGCCTTGAGCAGGCCCGCGATGTGGTCGACGTCCTCGGCCGGCAGCATGTCCTCCTGCGGGAAGACCAGCCGGAACATCGGGTCCTCGAACGGACGGTCCCAGTCGATGAGCTCGTCGACCACGTAGGCGTTCGTCCGGAACGGCAGGACCGACGCCACGGCCCTCGTACGGAGCCGCTGTTCCTCCGTCAGCGGCGCTCGCTGGAGCAGCTTGTCCAGATGTCGGATGGTGTAGGCCTGGAACCGCCTACCGGTGTCTTCAGGAGCAGTCACGAGAACTCCCTCCTCATAGCGTTGTCGGAATGCAACTGGGCAGGCAGGCCTGGTTACAGACAAGTGCGCGAAACCAACGCTCACCGTGCTTCCGCGGACCTTCGATCCGCGTTCGCGCCGCGACGTTTCCGCCGTGGATGGTGCACCCGATGCTTTCGCGCACACTGTGCGTGAATATGAAATTTTCAGTCGAGTGTGACGACCCTAACCCAGGGTCGCCTCAAGGGAGATCGGGACCGACTTGAGCGCCTGGCTCACCGGGCAGCCGTCCTTGGTCGCCGCCGCGATCTGGTCGAACTCGTCCTTGTCGATGCCCGGCACCACGGCCCGGACCGACAGGGCGATCCCGGTGATCCCGGTGCCCGGCTTGAAGTCCACGCCCGCCTCGGTGACGATCTCGTCGGCCGTGTAGCCGGCCTTGCCCAGCCCGGCCGAGAGCGCCATCGAGTAGCAGGAGGCGTGAGCCGCCGCGATGAGCTCTTCGGGGCTGGTCTTGCCTTCGGGGTCGTTGGCGCGCGAGGCCCAGGTGACCGGTGCGTCCGACAGCCCGGAGGAGACGAAGCTGGTGACGCCGCCGCCGTCCTGGAGCCCGCCGGTCCAGCGAGTGCGTGCGTTGCGAGTGACTGACATGCCTTCTCCTTTGCTCGGAGTTCCTTCGCTCGCAGGCTAACAGCCGGAGCTGGCACCGGTAGACGGTCCGCGAGGGCGCCCGGGCGCGCCGCGCTGCCGCCGGATCTCCCGAAGGACTTGCCGTCGCCCCAGGTCAAGCGTATCGTCGGACCTTGGGAGACCCCCCTGGTTTCGGCCCCTTCGAGGGTGTGTATATTTGTCTCTGCCCGCGGGGGAACGGAACAGCCGAGGAAAACGAGGCAGGTCCGGAGATCACGGAGGCACGCGACAGGCTTCAAGCGCTGGCGCGGCCCGAGATCGAAGCGCGGGGATCACCTGAGACTCCATAGAGGCTCAATCGCATGTGACCAGGGTCAAAGACCCTGAGTTGGACAGCGCGATTCGAGACTAGTAATGTTGTTCGGGTTGCTCCGGCGGAGAACGAAATCCTCAATTGGATTGACTCTTTGCCGTGGCGTGTTGTTTGAGAACTCAACAGGGTGTTTGGATGGTCAGCGTGCGGGCTGGTCGGATTGGCTCGGTCTAGGTATCGGGTTGGTTTTGATTGGTACTGTTTTTGACTGTCTTTTCCTTGGGGCACTTGCTTGGTGTCCCGTAGAAAATCGGTCAGGGCATGCTTCGACACAACTGAAGTCGCTGTCTCCTGTTGGAGAGTTTGATCCTGGCTCAGGACGAACGCTGGCGGCGTGCTTCACACATGCAAGTCGAACGGAAAGGCCCGCTTG
>NZ_JOGR01000006.1 GCF_000719515.1 Glycomyces sp. NRRL B-16210
AGTTTGGTGAGGCGCCCAGAAGATGACTGGGTTGATAGGCTCGACATGGAAGCACTGCGAGGTGTGGAGTGGACGGGTACTAACCGCCGAGAACTTAACACTATATTTCCCTTTACCGGGGGAGTGCAGGGTAGAACGAGACATTCACGCACGCTATGCGATTCTGAGACAACACGTGTCCCAGGCTCGATCCACACACCATTCGTGTCCCAGGCTCGATCCACACACCATTGCCTCTATCGGGGCGGGTGGGTGCTGATCGCCGGGGGCGTGTTGCTTGCAGGTTTGTTTGGTGGTGAAAGCGGAAGTGTCACACCCGGTCCCATTCCGAACCCGAAATTGAAAGAGCCCGACGCCAATGCGTCGGGCCTTTTGCATGCCCTGGGCCCAGGAACGCGCGATAGGATTCGGACTGTGTTCGACCTGCCTGTTCGTCGCGTCGGGGTCTTCGGTGGGACCTTCGATCCTCCCCACCTGGGTCACCTCGTGGCAGCCAGTGAGGCCGCGTTCGAGTGCCGGCTCGACGAGGTGGTCTTCGTGCCGGCCGGCGACCCCTGGCAGAAGCACCATCTCAACGTCACCAAAGCCCCTGCGCGGCTTGCGATGACGGCTCTCGCGATCGGCGAAAACCCCCTGTTTCGCATCAGCACCTGCGATATCGACCGGGACGGCCCCACCTACGCGGTCGACACGGTCTCGGATGTCGCGGCGGAGTACGAAGGCGAAGTCGACCTGCACTTCGTCATCGGTGCCGATTCGCTGGAGAACCTCCACACGTGGCATCGGGTCGAAGAGCTCTGCAAGTCCGTGAAGTTCATCGCGCTCAACCGGCCCGGGCACTCACGCAGCGAGGTGGACACCTCGTTCGGCGTCGAGGTCGAGTTCATCGACATGCCCGCTGTGGACCTCTCCTCGACCGAATGCCGGCAGCGGGTCCGCGACGGGCAGCCCCTTCGGTATCTCGTCCCCGATCCGGTCGCCGCGTACATCGCCGAGCACGGTCTTTACGCCGCTTGAGGGTTGGGACGCGGCGCACAGCGACGGGCATGAAACTGGGAGGGCTCCGTCGTACCCGACGTGTAAGACTAGAGCTGAGCCGGTGGAGCACCGGTGGGAATCTCGTCGTCAGGAGCGTTCGTGACCGCAAGTGAAACCGCCAAGACCCTGGCTTTTTCCGCAGCCCAGGCGGCGGCTGACAAGAAGGCCTTTGCCATCAACCTTCGGGACGTCACTTCGAAGATCGCGCTTACCGATGTCTTCGTGATCGTTTCGGCCTCGAACGAGCGGCAGGTCCATGCGGTCGTCGACGCGGTCGAGGAGCGGTTGATCAAGGAGCACGACACGCGTCCGCTGCGCCGCGAAGGCAAGGGCGGCGAGCAATGGGTGCTGCTGGACTACAACGACATCGTGGTCCACGTCTTCCACCAGGAGGCTCGCGAGTACTTCGGGCTCGACGGGCTCTGGAAAGACTGCCCCGAGATCGAGTTCGTGGACGAGGCCGACGCGGAGCGGGAGCGCCGAGCCGAGGTGGCCGACACCGATTCGGGAGAAGCGCGATGAACCGGCTGCTCGTCGTCCGCCACGGGCGGACCGAGTGGAACATCGCCGGGCGCATCCAGGGCTCCTCGGACATCGACCTCGACGAGGTCGGGAAGGCCCAGGCGTTCGAGGCCGCGCCGGAGCTGGCCGAGTACGGCCCGGTCCGGATCATCTCCTCGGACCTTCGCCGCGCGGTCGACACCGCCCGGCCGATCGCCGACCTCACCGGGGTCGAGATCGAGCTGGACAAGCGGCTCAGGGAGCGCGCTTACGGGCCCTGGGAGGGCCTGACGCACGTGGACATCGCCGAGCGGTTCCCGGAGGACCACCGGCGTTGGCGATCGCAGGAGCCCTTGCAGCACCCCGAGATCGAGACCTGGGCCGATCTGCACCGCCGGACCGCCGACGCGGTCAAGGACATCACCGCTTCGGACGCCGAAGGGACCGCGATCGTGGTCTGCCACGGCGGCTCCGCGCGTCAGATCGTCGGCGGCATCCTCGGCTGGGACCAGGGCTCGACCAGCGGCCTCTCCGGCATGGACAACGCGCACTGGGCCGATCTGCGGCGGATGCGCTCGGGCAAGTGGCGGATGTTCGGCTACAACCTGGGCGTCCCGGCCGCGCACACCATCGGGAAGAGCCCGCTCGCGAAGGGCCAGCAGGCCGGTCGTTGACGTCGGATCCCGGCGCGGCCTGGACTGGGGTCGGTCGCGGTCGTAGGCTTCGGTCGAGGTGCAACCGCGCCGGGATCGGAGGCGTCAAACCGGCATGGACACGCATACATCCCGCGCCAGGCGGTCGGCGAACCTGACCGGCCTGCTCGCCGGTGCGCTGCTGCTGGCTTCCATCGCCGCCTGCGGGAGCGGCCAGGACGACGAGGTCGAGACGCCGACGGCACCGGCGGTGACCGAGACGGTCTCCGCCCCCGAGACGTCGGACCCCACGGAGGAGAGCCCAGTGCCAGACGAGACCACCCCGTACCTGGACCCGTCGCTCGGCGAACCGTCCAAGTCCGGGTCGAGTTCGCAGACGACCATCACCGGGACGGTCGAGTCGGGCGTGGAAGCCGGCTGCCTGGTCCTCGAACACGAGGGCACCGTCTACGGCATCTACGGCCGCTTCGACTCGTCAGTGGTATTTGCCGGCGCCAAGGTGACGCTCCACGGCAAGGTCGACACCGGCATGATGACGACCTGTCAGCAGGGGACCCCTTTCGTGGTGGAGAACGCCGAATCCGCGGGTTAGGTAGTGTGGCCGCGTGACCGTCGTCGTTGTTACCGATTCCACCTCTGCCCTGTCCGAGCCGCTGCGCGCCACGCACGGCGGCCTGACGGTGCTGGGGATACCGGTGCTGATCGGCGGGGCCGAGTTCCGAGAAGGCGAGGACGTCACAGGCGACGAGATCCTGCGGGCGCTTCGCGAAGGCCGGACCGTGACGACCTCGGGCCTGCCGCCCGAAGAACTGCGCGCCACCTATCAGCGGCTGCTCGACGAGGGCGCGAGCGGTGTCGTCTCGGTGCACCTCTCCGGAAGGCTCTCGGGGACGGTCGCCGCCGCAGAGGCCGCGGCCAGCGGTTTCGAGGGCCGGGTCGCAGTCGTCGACTCGCTCGGAGCCGGCATGGGCGTCGGGTATCCGGCGCTCGCCGCGCTGGACGCGGCCGAGAAGGGCGCGGACCTGCTGGCGGTCGCCGCAGCGGCGCAGGAGGTACTCGCCCGGACCACTACGTACTTCTACCTGGACACCTTGGAGTACCTGAGGCGCGGGGGCCGGATCAGCACGGCGCGCGCGATCGTCGGCACCGCGTTGTCGGTCAAACCCATTCTGGGCGTTGAGGACGGGCGCATCGACGTGGTCGAGAAGGTGCGCACGCCCACCCGCGGCCTCCAGCGGCTGGCGGCGCTCGCCGTCGCCGATGCCGGCGGCGCCGAGGTCGAGATGACCGTGCACCACCTGGGAGCGGAGCGGCGCGCCGAAGCCCTGGCGGGCTGGCTCGCCGAGCACTTCGAGGAGCGGCTGCGCAGGATCGACGTGACCGAGGTCGGTGCGGCGATCGGAGCCCACTGCGGCCCCGGCCTGGTCGGCGTGATCACCCGCCGCCTGGCATGAGCCGCTCAATTTACATTCCAGCTAACTGTTAATCAGTAGATTCTGCGTTCGGCGCATTATGACTCGGCTCGAACGGTCCCGTCCACACCGATCGCCGTTGTCCACAGGGTCGATTCGGTTGTCCACAGGCGCGAAAATTCTTGGATCACGGCCGTGACCTTCGCTCGTTGAGTCCGGTATGGAACGCGAACTCCCACACGACCCGGCCGCCGTCGCCGCGAGGCTCCGACTGCGTCTCAACGAGTCCGAGGCCGACCGGGCCTGCAACGAGACCGTCGACACCGAGACCGGCGAGGCCCGCACCGAACCCGCTGTCGACCAGCGCCCGATCGGGCGCTTCGACGAGCGCCTGGAGCGTCTCCAGACCCGGCTCGGCCTCTCGCACCTGAACCGGTGGGTCCTCTTGATCGTCGCGCTCGTGGTCGCCGCGGTCGGGTTGTCGGTGACCTTGCTGTCCTGGCCCGATTCGGAACCCGCCGCCACCGTGCCCACCGGGCCTCCGGCGGCGGTCGACGCGGCGCCGCAGACGATCGTGGTGTCGGTGGCCGGTGCGGTGAACGCGCCCGGGATCGTGGAACTGGAGGCCGGCGCGCGGGTCGCCGACGCCATCGAAGCGGCCGGGGGCCTCGCCGAAGGCGCGGACCCGGGATTCCTCAACCTCGCCCGGGTGGTCGCCGACGGCGACCTGGTTGCGGTCCCGGACGCCGCGAACCCGGACACCGTCGCGGCTCCGGGCGCAGGAGCGAGCGTGGGCGGCCTGGTGAACGTCAATATCGCCGGAGCCGCCGAACTGGTCGCCCTCAACGGCATCGGCCCGGTGCTCGCCGATCGGATCATCGCCTACCGGGAGGCGAACGGCAGTTTCCAGTCGATCGACGAGCTAGCCGAGGTCTCCGGCATCGGAGCCGCACTCTTGGAGCAGCTCCGAGAGCAGGTGACCGTGTGAACTCCGAACGGGACGGTTCCCGACGCTGTGGGAGGTCGGTGCGGTGAGCGCAGAATTCAATCTCCGGCCCTCGCCTACGGAAGTGGTGCGACGGGACTGGCGCCTGCCGCTGGCCGCCGCAGGAGTATGGGCCGCGGCCCTGGCGGGCCTCTACGGCACGGTCACCAGCGGCCTCGTCACCGCGATCGTGTGCCTGGCACTGGTATTGGCCGGGCTGCGTTGGCGCAGCGGCGTCGCCGCCGCGACGGCCACGGTCGCCTTCGGCGCCATGCTCGCCGCGGGCGTCACCACCGTGCACGTCGCCGCCCGCGATCACGAAGGCCTCACTTCGATGACCGCCGCCGAGGCCCACGGCGAGGCAGAACTCGTGCTGCACACCGTCCCGAAAGCCTCGACGCGACGCCCGGAACTGGTCACCGCGACCGCCCGGCTGCGCACGTTCACCACCGAAGACGCGACTCTCGAAGGGAACTGGCAGGTGCTCCTGGTCGCCAGCGGCGACGAATGGCGCGAGGCGACCTCCGGGCAGCGGTTGACGGTGCCCGCGGTGCTCCGCGAAGCCGATCCGGGTCGGCTCACCGCCGCGATCGTCAGCGCCCGAGGTCCGCCCGAACTCGACGGGCGACCGGCGTTCGCGCACCGGTTCGCCGCGCATGTGCGCGAACGGTTGGCGGTCGCGGTCGAATCCGTGCCGCAACCCGAATCGGGATTGATCCCGGCGCTCGCGGTCGGCGACGCCTCCATGATGGAACCGGAGACCGCCGCCGACTTCAAGACGACCGGACTCGTGCACCTCGTAGTCGTGTCCGGCTACCACTTGAGCCTGGTCGTCGGTGTGGTGCTCGCGGTGGCGATGGCCTGCCGCGCCGGACCGCGCGCCCGCGTACTGGCGGGTGCCGTCGCGGCGGCGGCGATCGTGGTCGTCGCCGGACCGCAGCCGAGCGTCCTGAGGGCGGCCGTCATGGCGGGGATGACGTTGCTGGCCCTGGCCGCGGGGCGGCCGCGCGCGGCGATGCCGGCGCTGTCGACCGCCGTGCTGGTGCTCATCCTGGCCGACCCGGACATGGCGGCGCAGGTGGGATTCGCGCTGTCGGTGGCGGCGTGCGTCGGGCTGCTGCTCTTGGCGTTCCGGTGGGCGAAGCCGCTGGAGCACCGGGGATGGCCGCAGCCGGTGGCGCTGGCGGTCACGATCCCTCTGGCGACGCAGGTCGCGGTGACGCCGCTGCTGGTCGGGATCGGCGGCGGCGTGAGCCTGGTGTCCGTCCCGGTGAACCTGTTGGCGGCGCTGGTCGCGGCCCCGGTGGTGATGCTGTCGGTCGCCGCCGCGGCCGCGGCGGCCGTGTGGGTCCCGGCCGGCGAGTTCGTCGCGCAACTCGCGGCGATTCCGGCCCGCTGGCTGATCTGGTTGGCGCGCACGGGAGCCGAAGTGCCCAACGCGCTGCTGCCGGTGCCCGGAGGCTTGTGGTGGGGCCTGGGTTCGGGGGCCGTGCTGGCGGCGTTGATCTGGGCGCTCCATCTGCGCCGGTTGCGGCGCCCAGTGTTGGCGGTGCTCGCGGCGGTTGGCGTGGGTTCGGTTCCGGCCTGCCTGTTGACCGGCGGCGTCCCGTCGGGCTGGGTGGTCACGATGTGTGATGTGGGCCAAGGCGATGCGCTGGTGCTGCCGGCAGGGGACGCGGTGGTGGTGGTCGACGTGGGACCGGACCCGGCGGCGATGGACGCGTGCCTGGACGATCTCGGAGTCGACCGGATCGCGCTGCTCGTCTTGTCGCACTTCCACATCGATCACACGGCCGGGATCAGCGGGGCGATGGAGGGGAGGGAGGTCGCGGCGATCCTGGCGCCGCCGCCGGGGGAGGCGAAGTACGGGTACGAGCTGGTCGAGGAGGCGGCCGGTGCCGTGCCGGTGCTGGAGGCGGTGCCGGGGGAGGCGTTCGTCTTCGGGGAGACGCGGCTCGAGGTGCTGGGGCCGCCGTCGGAGCTGCTGCGCGGCACGAGGTCCGACCCGAACAACAACTCGGTGGCGCTGCGCGCGGAGGTCGCGGGGACGAGTGTGCTGCTGGCGGGGGACGTGGAACTGGAGGGGCAACGGGCGCTGCTGCGGAACGGGGGCGCTCTGGACGTGGAGGTGCTGAAGGTGCCGCACCACGGGTCGGCGTTTCAGGTGCGGGAGTTTCTGGAGGCGGCGGATCCGGTGGTGGCGCTGGTCGGGGTGGGCTCGGGGAACGAGTACGGGCATCCGGATCCGGGACCGATCGGGGTGCTGGAGGAAGGCGGGGCGCTGGTGTTCCGGACGGATCTGTCGGGGCGGATCACGGTGGTGCGCGGCGAGGAAGGGTTCGAGGTGACGACGGACGGTTGAGCGGGGTCCGGTCCCCGGGGTCGGGTGTGTCGGGACGGAGGTTCCCCCGGTTTCAAAGGTGCCTCGGGGGTACGACAGTTCGCAGAGGACGGTGGGTGCTGTGCGGGTTGAGGGTGCTTCGGCGCCCCCGGGGTCGGGCGTGTCGGATCGCAGGTCCCCCCGGTTCAAGAGTGGCTCGGGGGTACGACAATCCGTGGGCGCAGGGCGCAGGGCGCAGGGCGCAGGGCGCAGGGCGCAGGGCGCAGGGCGCAGGGCGCAGGGCGCAGGGCGCAGGGCGCAGGGCGCAGGGCCCCTCCGATGCTTCACAACACCTTCCGGCATCGCCCCACCGTCGCGTGGGAGACGATGGCCCGGTCGAAACCCGTGCCGGTCCCTCCGGCATGGGAGGATGGTCCGGTGGCAGCACTCCAACCCATCCGCCTGATCCTGGGCGACGACGAATTCCTCGCCGAGCGCGCCGCCGCCGACTACGTCAAGGCGGTCCGCGCCGAGATGCCCGAGCACGACCCGGCCCCCGCCGTCAACCGCATCCCCGGCGCCGACCTCACCGCCGGCGCCCTCTCCACCCTGACCAGCCCGACCCTGTTCGGCGGCGCGGTCATCGCCGTCATCGAATCGGGCCAGGACGTCGACAAGGACACCATCGCCGCCGTCCTCGCCTACGCGAAGCAGCCCGCACCCGAGATCTACCTAGCCGTCTGCCACAACGGCGGCAACAAGGGCAAGGCACTCTCCGAGGGCCTCAAGAAGCTCGACGTCGAGACCGTGCGCGTCTCCAAGATCAAGCGCCAGCCCGACCGGGTCGCCTTCGTCCGCGGCGAACTGCGCGCCGCCGGCGCCTCCCCGCGCTCCGCCTCGGCCGAGATCGCCGACACCATCATCCAAGCCGTCGGCTCCGACCTGCGCGAACTCGCCTCAGCCTGCGCCCAGCTCGTCGCCGACACCGACGGCAACATCACCCACGACAACGTGGCCCGCTACTACTCCGGCCGCGCCGAGGTCTCCGGCTTCGCCGTCGCAGACGCCACCATCGCCGGCGACGCGGGCGAAGCCCTCGGCACCCTCCGCTGGGCCATGCAGGTCGGCGTCGACGCCGTGCCGATCGCCGACGCCCTGGCCATGGCCGTCCGCAACCTCTCGCGGGTCGCCGCCGAACGCGGCGGCGCGGCCCAGCTCGCCGGCCAGCTCGGCATGGCCCCCTGGCAGATCGAGAAGGCCCGCAAGCAGTCCCGCAACTGGACCGCCGACGCCCTCGCCGAGGCGATGCGGATCTGCGCCCGCCTCAACGGCGAGGTCAAAGGCGGCGCCGACGACCGCGGCTGGGCCCTCGAACACGCGATCCTCGAGATCACCAGCCTGAGCGCCGCAGGGAAGGCCGGCCGTGTCTGAGTACCGCCACGGGCGAGTGGCCCGACCCCGCCGCCCCTGGTACGCGCGGACGCTGCGCCTCAAGCACCTGCACCTGTCGAACCTGTGGTGCGTGGTGCTCTTCGAGGGATCGATCGCGCTGGCGATGCTCATGGCGCTGACCGAGCTGGTGACCTGGTGGGTCGTGCTCGTCCTGCCGCTCGGCGTCGCCGCCATGGTGAAGCTCAACGACGTCATCGCCGGAGCCTTCGACCAGCGCAGCTGAACGTTCGAAGCGGATGACCGCTCCCATGAAGGTCGATGCCTCCGGACCTCGCATCCCGCGGATCTCCGCGCATCGTGAGCAGCGCGGCCGGCAACGCGGTCAGAAACGCCGAAGGCCCAGGGGTGAAACCCCTGGGCCTTCTGAAGCTTTTCGCTCCTCGCAGGCTGCGCTCAGGCGGCCGCGGACAGCTTGTTGTACGCCGCGGCGAGCTTGGACTTGCGCTGCGCGGCCTGGTTCTTGTGGATGACGCCCTTGGTGGCGGCCTTGTCCAGCTCGCGGCTGGCGGCGCGCAGGTGCGTCTCCGCAGCGGTGACGTCGCCGGTGGCAGACGCCTCACGGAACTTCCGGACGGCGGTCTTCAGCGACGACTTCACGGACTTGTTGCGGATGCGGCGCTTCTCGTTCGTCAGAATGCGCTTTTCCTTGGACTTAATGTTCGCCACGCGTGAAGCCTCAGTTTCGTGATTGCTGGTTCCTTAATTGATCGCGACGGAGGCAGAGGGCACTCCGAGCGCCTGTCAACGTTACCAGGAGCCGAGCATCGCACACGCCCTGGGAGCATGACCGCGAGCCAGATTACACCAGGTCGAAGGGCACGCTCCCGCCCCGGTCCCCGGCTGTATCCCGCGTTACCCGAACCGGGTTCCGCGCCGCGAGCAGCGCGGCGCGCTCATTCGGTCGCGAACGCGCCGCTGCCTTGCAGCGCAGGGAGGAACACCTCGTCGACGATCGCGTCGATCGCCTCGTCCTCGACCCGGCCGGTGATGAGGAACTCGTTGCGGGCGAGGTCGATCGGCAGTCGCCGCAGCCGCTCGGTGAGGGGCGTGGGGTCGAGCTCGCCGCGCGCGGCGGCGCGGTCGACGACCGTGTCCATGAGCGAGAGCACGTGGCTGATGAACCGGGTGACGAGGACCCGCAGCGCCTCGGGGTCGAGGCTGACGAGGCTGAGCATCCCGTGCATCGCGGCGGGCCCTATCATCACCATCCGCTCGCGCAGGAGCTTGAGCACGGCGATCGTGTCCTCCCGCAGCGCGCCGGTCTCGGGGATCGAGTCGACCGTGGGCATGCGGCTCGTGGCGCAGTCGACCATCAGCTCCAGCATGCTCGGCCACCGCCGGTAGATCACCGGCTTGCTCGTGCCCGCCCGCCGCGCGACGCCTTCGATCGTGAGTTTGGCGAACCCGACCTCCCCGAACTCCTCCCAGGTCGCGTCGAGGATCGCCTGCTCCAGTTCCTCGCCGCGGCGTCGCTGCGTCACCTTGCGCTCCAAGATCAACCCTCTCTAGATACTGGCCGTTTCTTATGTTAGCTTGAGGTCATCAAGATACGGACCGTATCTTGCGGATGATTGGAAACCATCATGGAAACCACCACCCCGGAGCGCACCCCGGTCGGCCGGGTGATCGCGCTCAGCGCGGGCCTCGCGCTCATCGTCGGCATCATCACCTTGGCCTTCGCCTGGCCCTCGGCCGGGATGGGCCCGAACGGGATCCCGATCGCCGTCATCGGCCCGGACCAGGCCGCCGAACAGGTGCAGGACCAGCTCGACGCCGTCGAACCCGACGGCTTCGAGGTCAGCACCGCCGCCGATGCCGACGGGGCCCGGACCCTCATCGAGGAACGCGAGGCCTACGCCGCGCTCCAGATCGCCCCCGACGGAGTCACGGTGTACACCGCGACGGCCGCCTCGCCGACGGTCGCGCGCCTCATCACCGGCATGGCCGAGCAGATGGCGGCCCAGGCCGGACAGGCCGCCGGCGAGCCCGGCAGCGTCCGGGTCGCCGTCGAAGACCTCGTGCCGCTGCCCGCCGACGACCCAAACGGCGCCGGCCTCGCCGCCGCGGGTCTGCCGCTCGCCGCGGGCGGCATCATCATGGCCGTGCTCATCGGCTCGGCCGTGCGCGGTTCGGGCCGGCAGATCGCGGCGGCGATCCTCGCGCCGCTCGCCATCGGCGCGGGCGTCGCTGCGGTCCTGCTGTTCGTGCTCGAATCGCTCGATGGTGATTACCTGGCGATCTCCGGCGCGATCGCGCTGGCGACGGCCGGCGCGGGCTGGCTGATCCTCGGGCTGCGCAAGCTGCTCGGCAATCCGGGGATCGCGGTCGGGGCGATCATCGTGATGCTCGTCGGGAACCCGCTGTCGGGCATGACGGGCGCGCCGGAGCTGCTGCCGGCGCCGTGGGGCGCGTTCGGCCAGTTGCTGCCGCCGGGCGCTGGCGCGACGCTGCTGCGCTCGACTGCCTACTTCGAGGGGCACGGCGGCCAGGCCGCGGTGTGGACGCTCGCGGCGTGGGCGGCGGTCGGCGCGGTGCTGTTCGCGGTCGGCGCGATCCGCGCGAAGGGCGAGGGCGTGAGCGCGGAGAAGTCGGAAGCGGTTCCGGTCCCCGCCTGAGTGAGACGGCCCGGCGGCCCCGGCGTGCCTTGATGCGCGCCGGGGCCGTCTGGGCAGCGCAAAGCGAGGGTCCTGCGGATGGGGGAGTTCTGGATCGCCCCCGGTCTCGATGGTGCCTGGCGGGTGTGACATTGGGTGCTGGGTGCTGGGTGCTGGGTGCTGGGGTGTTCGGTGGGCACGCCGACCTGGGAGTCCTTCGATCAGGGGAGTTTCGTGCCGCCCCCGGTTTCGATGGTGCCCGGTGGGTGTGACATTTCGGGGCTGGGCTGGGCTGGGCTGGGAGGGAAGGGAAGGGATGGGGCAGGGTGAGGCGTTTGGCGGGCACGCCGACCTCGGGGTCCTTCGATCGGGGGAGTTCTGCGGCGCCCCCGGTTTCTATGGTGCCTGGCGGGTGTGACATCTCTGCGGCACCCGAATGCGGCTCGGCGGTGCGCGGGAATCGGGGCTTGCGACCGGCGGTGGTGAGCCGATCGCCTTTTCTCGCTGGCTGTGCGGGGTTCGCCGGGCCCGTAAGGCAGAATTGTCAAGCCCACCCATCCGATCAAGGAAGGTCAACGTGACCAACGCGCCAGGCTCGACCGCTCCGGAGACGATCCGGAACTTCTGCATCATCGCGCACATCGACCACGGCAAGTCCACCCTGGCCGACCGCATGTTGCAGATCACCGAGGTCGTCGACGCCCGCCAGATGCGCGCGCAGTACCTCGACCGGATGGACATCGAGCGGGAACGCGGCATCACCGTCAAGTCCCAGGCCGTCCGCATGCCCTGGACCGCCCGCTCCGGCCCGGTCGAGGGACAGGGCTTCGTGCTCAACATGATCGACACCCCCGGGCACGTCGACTTCACCTACGAGGTCTCCCGGTCGCTCGCCGCCTGCGAGGGCGCGATCCTCCTGGTCGACGCCGCGCAGGGCATCGAGGCGCAGACCCTCGCCAACCTCTACCTGGCGATGGCCAACGACCTGACGATCATCCCCGTACTCAACAAGATCGACCTCCCCTCGGCCGACCCGGACCGCTACGCCCAGGAGATCGCGAACCTCATCGGCTGCGAGCCCGAGGACGTCTTCCGCGTCTCCGGCAAGACCGGCGCCGGCGTGGCCGAGCTCCTCGACGCGGTCGTCGAGCAGGTCCCGGCGCCCACCGGCGACGCCGACGCGCCCGCCCGCGCCCTCATCTTCGACTCCGTCTACGACGTCTACCGCGGCGTGGTCACCTACATCCGTGTCATCGACGGCAAGCTCAGCGCCCGCGACCGCATCCGCATGATGTCGACCAAGGCCGACCACGAGCTGCTGGAGATCGGCGTCATCAGTCCCGAACCGGTCGTCTCCAAGGCCCTCGGCGTCGGCGAGGTCGGCTACCTCATCACCGGCGTCAAGGACGTGCGCCAGTCGAAGGTCGGCGACACCGTCACGCTCAATCGAACCCCGGCCACCCAAGCGCTGCCCGGCTACACGATCGCCAAGCCCATGGTCTTCTCCGGGCTCTACCCGATCGACGGCTCCGACTACGGCAACCTGCGCGAAGCGCTCGACAAGCTCCAGCTCAACGACGCCGCGCTCCAGTACGAGCCCGAGACCTCCGCCGCGCTCGGCTTCGGCTTCCGCGTCGGCTTCCTCGGCCTGCTGCACCTGGAGATCATCCAGGAGCGCCTGGAGCGCGAGTTCAACCTCGACCTCATCTCGACCGCGCCCAACGTGGTCTACGAGGTGGTCAAGGAGGACGGCGAGCAGATCGAGGTCACCAACCCCTCGGAGTTCCCCGAAGGGAAGATCCACTCGATCACCGAGCCGATCGTCAAGGCCACCATCCTGACCCCCACCGAGTACATCGGCACCGTCATGGAACTGTGCCAGACCAAGCGCGGCGTCCAGATCGGCATGGACTACCTCTCGACCGACCGGGTCGAGATCCGGTACACGATGCCCCTGGCCGAGATCGTGTTCGACTTCTTCGACAACCTCAAGTCCCGCACCAAGGGCTACGCCTCGCTCGACTACGACATCGAGGGCACCCAGGAGTCCGACCTGGTGAAGGTCGACATCCTCCTCCAGAGCGAGCGCGTCGACGCCTTCGCCGCCATCGTCCACAAGGACCAGGCCTACGCCTACGGCGTGCGACTGTCCGAGCGGCTCAAGAAGCTCATCCCGCGCCAGCAGTTCGAGGTGCCCATCCAGGCCGCCATCGGCAGCCGGATCATCGCCCGCGAGACCATCCGCGCGCTGCGCAAGGACGTCCTCGCCAAGTGCTACGGCGGCGACATCTCCCGCAAGCGCAAGCTGCTCGAGAAGCAGAAGGAGGGCAAGAAGCGGATGAAGAACATCGGCCGCGTCGAGGTCCCGCAGGAGGCGTTCATCGCCGCCCTCCGCACCGACGAGAACTGATCACCGAAGGCAGACCGCCCGGACATCGACCGAGCACGTGAAAGGGCCCGGCCGCGAATCGCGGCCGGGCCCTTTCACGTCGATACGCTCGCGGCGCTACTGCACCGGCGGCTGCGGGGGCTGCCCGGGAGGCTGCTGCTGCGGGTAACCCGGGGGCGGGGGCTGCTGGTAGCCCGCCTGCGGCGGGAGCGGCGTCTTCCGCTGGTTGCCCGGCCGCGACTTCAGCCAGTGCTCGACCTCCGGCTGGGTCACCAGGTAGAACGCGGCGCCCACGGCCGCGAGGCGGGCGAGGCCCAGCAGCGCGCTCAGCGCCGCGAACCAGCCCAGGGACCAGCCGCCGAAGAAACCGGTGAGCGCGAAGAACCCGAGGACGCCCAGCAGGATGTACAGCGGGTTGCGCGGGTCGACCGCGTTGAAGACGCCCAGCTTCTCCTTGGCGATGAACCAGATGATCACGACCGACAGGCCGTGGAAGATCAGCCCGATGATCGTCGAGCCGATGATGAAACCGCCGAACCACGGCACCGTCGCGACCGCGACGATCGTGAGCAGCGCCATGACCGCTGTCGCGGCGGCGTATCCCCACAGCACCTGCGTCAGCTGGTTGACCTTCTTGGGGCGGTTCGGGTTCTCCTTGACACCCCATTCGGTCGCGAAGTCCGAAGAGGCGCCGGGCTGGGGTCCGGGACCGGGCTGGCCGGGGGCCGCGCCGTACGGATTCGGTTCGGGCGATTGCGGTGGATACGTCATATTGGCTGCTCCGGGCAAAGAGAAGGGTGCACTGACACTGATCACTGTAGCCCGGGAGTGCGACTTGCGGGGATACGGCGTTTCTGCGCAATGCAGTGGGGGATATGGCAATCCCCGCAATTCCGGAACCGAGGGGAATGCGTCCCGAAGAATGGGCGGCCCGGCCACCAGACCGCCCTTTCCCTTGCCGCACCTGTCAATTCAGGTAGTCGTCGGCGCGCTCGTCCGAGTCGGCGAACACGCTCGTGTCCGTCGAGACCGTCGCCGGGTCGACCGGCCGGTCGTACGTCTGGTGCAGCGACCGGTCCCCGTCGGCGATCGTGTACGACCGCCGGGTGTACACCGGCGCGTCCTGCACCGTCACCTGCGGCACCACCTGGAAGCTCACGTCCATCTGGTCGGGAGTGATCACCGTTTCCACATAGCCGCGCTGCGCGTTACGGAACTTGATGTGCGGGTTGATCACCAGCGCCTCGTTGTCCTCGGGCACCGAGTCGGCGCCGTTCCCGCCCGAGGTGATCGAGGTGGCCACCAGCTCCACGCCCACCGAAGGCCCTTGGGCCTCAGGGAAGTCCGGCAGGATCTCCCCGGCCCAGTGCGTGTGCACGTCCCCGGTGAGCACCACCGGGTTGCGCACCTGCGCCTCGACCCAGCCGTCGATGACGCGCTGGCGCGAGGCGGCGTACCCGTCCCAGCCGTCCATGCTCGTGCGCAGCGGCCCGCCCGCGTCGGCGTCGCGCTGCGTGAAGAACACCTGCTGGCCGATCACGTCCCACCGCGACTCCGAGGCGTGGAAGCCGTCGATGAGCCACTCCTCCTGCGCCGCACCGGTGATCGTGCGCGACTCGTCCCACGCCTCGGCGCAGTCGGTCTGGGTCCCGTCCCCGCACGCCTGGTCGTCGCGGTACTGGCGGGTGTCGAGCATGTGGAAGTTCGCCAGCCGCCCCCACCGCACCCGCCGATACAGCTGCATGTCGATCCCCTGCGGCACCGAGCTGGTGCGCAGCGGCATGTTCTCCCAGTACGCCTGGAACGCCGCGGCCCTCCGCAGCAGGAAGTCCGCCGGGTCGGGGGTGTCCGAGCCCGATTCGGGGACCTCGTCGGCCCAGTTGTTCTCCAGCTCGTGGTCGTCCCACACCACCAGCCACGGCGCGGCGTGATGCGCGGCCTGGAGGTCGGGGTCGGCCTTGTACTGGGCGTGGCGCTGGCGGTAGGTCGCGAGCGTGACCGTCTCGGGCCCTTCGTGGTCGCGGACGTTCCCGTCGGGGGAGACGTACGCCCCGGCCCGGTACTCGTACTGGTAGTCGCCCAGGTGCAGGACCAGGTCGGGCCGGGACTCGGCGAGGTGGCGGTAGGCGGTGAAGTAGCCGTGCTCGTACTGCGAGCACGAGGCGAAGGCCATCCGCAGCTCGGCGGGCATCGACTCGGGCGAGGGGGCCGTGAGCGTGCGCCCGGTCGGCGAGATCCACTGGCCGGTCCTGAAGCGGTAGAAGTACTCCCGGCCCGCGTCGAGGCCGCTCACCTCGACGTGGACGCTGTAGCCGACCGCGGCGGCGGTCTCGACGGTGCCGGCGGCGACGCGGCGGCGGAACCGCTCGTCGCGCGCCACCTCCCAGTGGACGTCGAAGGAGCCGTCGGGCATCCCGCCGAAGCCGTCCTCGGCGAGCGGGTTCACCGCCAGGCGGGTCCACAGGACCACGCCGTCGGGCTCGGGGTCGCCGGAGGCGACGCCGAGGGTGAAGGGGTCGGCGTCGAGGGTCTGGTGGATTCGGGACTGGGCCCATGCGGCGGCGGGCATCGCGGTGGCGGTGGCGGCGGCGGAGGACGCGAGCAGGATACGGCGCGAAACGCGCATGTGGACCTCGCTTTGATGGGGGTTGCGTGGGTTTGACCCCTTCAGCCCAACAAGCGAGCGTGGATGCGCCGGAACCTTCCGGCGACACGGCGGTGAACCGCCGCGGAACTCTGATACGCCGCAGCCGCATCAGTGAGCGCACGGCCGCAACGCCGGTGAACGGCGGTGACGGCAGGCGATGTTCCTCGAAGTGAAAACCGTTGCGCCCGAGCCAGATTCGTTCAACGTCGCGATCGGCCACGCCGGAGGGCGCCGGTCACCGCCGCCTGCCTCAGTGAGAACGCCTGCGCCCGAATCGAAAGCGTTGCGCTACTCGGTCGCGAAGGTGACCGTCACGATCGCCGGGTCGGCCTCCACGGAAGCGGTCACGGCCTCGCCCTCCTCGGCCTGCGGGGCCTCCCAGCCGTTCTCCCCTGGGACCCAGACGAGTCCGCCGTATTCGACGCTCGCGATCCCGTGGTCGTAGGCGCGTGAGACGGCCCACGCCGCCCGGTTCCAGCCCGCCGCGTCGTCCTCGGGAGCGATCGTGACCACCGGTCCGTCCACGCCGGACACCGAACCGCCCCAGTGGTAGGCGTACGCGTCCGCGAGGGCCTCGGCCTCCGTGACCACGTCCTCGGGGCTGTCGCTGACGCACCGCAGGCCCGACCCCTGGCCGCCGGCGAGCACCGCCGCGATGACCACGGCCTCGTCCTCCCACTTCTCGTACAGCTCGGGGTAGGCGCTGACCTGGACCGCCTGCGCGGCCTCGGCGAGGCGCATCTCCTGCCAGCCGTCGGTGCGCCGGAGCTTCTCGTAGAACTTGAACGAGGCGTACACCGGGTCGAGGAGCTCCTCCTCGGTGCCCCAGCCCATGCTCGGGCGCTGCTGGAACAGCCCCAGCGAATCGTCGTGCCCGTAGTCGACGTTGATCAACTCGGACTCCTGCATCACGGTGGTGATGGCCACCTGCACCGCGTGCTCGTCCATGCCGTCGCGTATCCCGACCGCCGCGATCGTGGCCGCGTTCGCGGTCTGCTCCGCCGTCAGATGCACCGTGTCGTCACCGGTCTCGAAGTAGCAGCCGGTCGGCTTGGGACGCAGCAGCTCGTCGGTCGTCCCGGTGCAGCCGGCGACGGCGGCGGCCAGGAACAGCGAGGTCAGCGCAGGGAGCACGCGCAAGTGGGACTCCGATCAGGTCGGTGAGCGGCTGATCAGCCTACCCAGGAAGGGGTCCGTTTCTCAAGGAACGAACGGACCCCCTCGCGCCCCTCCGAAGAGAGGAAGTACTCGGCCGTTCGGACCGCCTCGGCCTGCAATTGCTCGCGCAGTTCCGGTGTGGCCGTAAGCGCTTTGATGCCCGCCTGGGCCTGCGGGCCGCCCGCCAGCAGTTCGGAGACGGTCTCGGCGACCGCCGCGTCGATGCCGTCGTACGTGGAGAAGGTCACCAAACCCCACGGCTCGGCCTCGCCCGCCTGGAACTGGTAGCCGGTCAGGAACAGCGCCCGCATCCGTGCCGCCCCGATCTTGCGGGCCACCACCGGAGCGATCACCGCCGGGACCACGCCCAGGCGCACCTCGCTGAACGCCATCTCCGCCTCGTCGAGGCAGATCGTGATGTCCGCCGCGGCCAGCAGCCCCAGGCCGCCGCCCCGCGCGGCCCCGCGGGCGACCGCGACCACCGGCTTCGGCGCCTCGCACAGCTCCCACAGCAGGTCGGCGAGGTGCACGGCCGGAAGATCCTCGGCCCGCTCGGCCGCCGCCGACTCCTTGAGGTCCCCGCCCGCGCAGAACACCGGGCCGGTGTGGTCGACCACGATCACCCGCACCTCGGGGTCGGCGACCGCCGCGGCCAGCGCCTCGCGCATCGCGGCGATGAGGCGGGTCGACAGCGCGTTGCGCCGCGCGGGGTCGTCGAGCGTAATGGTCGCCACTGCGTCCTTGGCCTCGTAGGCGATCGGTGCGTCGTTGCCAGTCATGCAAGTACGGTAGTCAAGGTGTCCACCAGTCCCGCGACCGCCGCCGTGAGTTCGCCCACTGCCGCCATCGAAGCCGCCGCCGCCGACCCCGCCACGGGCGCGACCGGGTTCGGGTTCTACGTGCACGTGCCGTTCTGCGTCTCACGCTGCGGCTACTGCGACTTCAACACCTACACCGCCGCCGAGCTCGGCGCCGGCGTCTCCCGCGACACTTATGCGGGCGTCGTGCGCGCAGAGATCCGCGCCGCCGCGGCCCGCTTCGACACCCCGCCGAAGGTCGACACCGTCTTCTTCGGCGGCGGCACTCCCACGCTGCTGCCCGCGGCCGACCTCGCCGCGATCCTCGCCGAGATCGACCGCGAATTCGGCCTCGCAGGCGACTACGAGGCCACCACCGAGGCGAACCCCGAGTCCGTCGACGCCGACTACCTCGCGCGCCTCCACGACGGCGGGTTCACCCGCTTGTCGGTCGGGATGCAGTCCACCGCCTCGCACGTGCTGAAGATCCTCGACCGCGAGCACTCCCCGGCTAAAGCCCTCGCCGCGGTCGCCCACGCCCACCGGGCCGGTTTCGAGCACGTCAGCCTCGACCTCATCTACGGCACGCCCGGCGAGAGCGCCGCCGACTTCACCGACAGCCTCGCCGCGGCCGTCGACAGCGGCGTCGACCACGTCTCCGCCTATGCGCTCATCGTCGAGGACGGGACCGCCCTGGCCCGGCGCATCCGCTCCGGCCAGGTGCCCCAGCCCTCCGACGACGTGGCCGCCGACCGGTACCTGGCCGCCGACGCCGCGCTGGCCGCCGCCGGGTTCGACTGGTACGAGGTCTCCAACTGGGCCAGGTCGCCCGAGGCGCGTTGCCGCCACAACCTCCTGTACTGGGAGGGCGGCCACTGGTGGGGGGCCGGTCCCGGCTCCCATTCGCACCTGCCGGGGGTGCGCTGGTGGAACCACAAGCACCCCTCGACGTACGCGACGGCCCTGGCGCAGGACCTGCCCGCGGCCGGCCACGAGCACCTCAGCGAGGACGACCACCACCTGGAGCAGATCCTGCTGCGGACCCGGCTCGCGAGCGGCCTGCCGCTATCGTTGCTGCGTGCCGCCGGGGCGGCGGCGGTCGCGCAGGTGACCGCCGACGGCCTGGCCGTCGTCGAGGACGAACACCTCAAACTCACGCTGCGCGGGCGACTCCTCGCCGACGCGGTCGTGAGAGACCTCACCGGCTGACCGCCCCCGCTCCGGCGGGCCGTACATTCGACACCATCACGGTTACGCTTGCGAACCGTAAACGCCCGCGAGTCGAACCCACGGTCGAAGACCTGCTCGGACTCGCGGTCGCACGCACATCTGAACAGCCAGAAGGGCCGAGTCGGCGCCCGTCCCCAACGGGCCCGACACCGCAGCGTCCACCCTCGGCACGCGCCCCGCGTGCGGTCCGCAGCCGGCCCCGCCCCCCTTTCCCCACCACCGGAGCCCACCACCCATGCACACGCCACTCCCCGCCGCGCGGTCGATTCAGTCCGGGTCCAGCCTGCGGAGCACGCCATTGGCTCGCCGGGGCCTCCTCCTGGCCTCCGTCGCCGGCATCGCCGCGGCGGCCGCGTGCTCCGAGGAGGAACCGCCTCCGGTCGTGGACGACGGCGGCATCGGCGCCGCGGAGGAGCCCACCTCCGAGGCCCCCTCGCCCGAGCCTCCCCGCGAGATCACCATCACGCACGTGGGCGACACCATGCCCGGCTCCTACCCCAACCAGATGGCCGCCGACGAGGGCGCGAGCTTCTTCGACGGCGTGCGCGAGTCCCTCCACGGCGACGTGGTCATCGCCAACCTCGAGGGCGCGCTCTCGACCTACGACTTCGACAAGTGCGGCGGCGGACAGTGCACCTACTTCCGCCTGCCCGCCGACTACGCGCAGGTCTTCGCCGACGCGGGCTTCGACGTGCTCAACCAGGCGAACAACCACGGCTGGGACGCCGGGCCCGACGGCGCCGCCGAGACCCAGGACGCCATCCGCGCCGCCGGCATGGAGGTCTGCGGGATCAAGGACGAGGTGGCCCTCGTCGAGACCGAGAACGGCCTCACCGTGGGCCTGGTCGGCTTCGCGCCGTACACGTTCTACACCGACAACCGCGACCTCGACGCGGTCGCCTCGCTGGTCGCCTCCGCCAAGCAGCAGGCCGACATCGTCATCGCCACCGCGCACCTCGGCGCCGAGGGCACCGACCACCGCCACGTGCCCGAAGGCGTCGAGACCTATCTCGGCGAGGACCGCGGCGACACCCGCGCCTTCGCCCGCACCTGCGTCGACAACGGCGCCGACCTGGTCTTCGGCCACGGCCCGCACGTGCTGCGCGGCATGGAGGTCTACAACGGCAAGCTCATCGCCTACTCCCTGGGGAACTTCGGCGGCGGCCAGAACCTGTTCGCCACCGCCGGCCCCCTGGGGCGCTCGGCCGTCCTGACCGTCACCGTCCGCGAGGACGGCACGATCCTCGCCGGGCAGGCCCTGGCCACCCGCATGGACGACGCCGGGTACCCGCAGCTCGACGCCGACAACGGCGCCTACGCCGACCTCAACGAGCTCGCGGGCGATTTCGGGGACGCGGGAGTGACCGTCGCCGACGACGGCGCGCTCATCATCCCGGGGGTGTGAGGCCCACCGTAGACTGGCACTCGCGGACCGGGAGTGCCAAACTTGAGTCCGGCCGCGGCAGGCATCGGCCCGCCGCGGACACATGCCAGCGGTGGGCGCCGTCCACGACGCGGGCGCAGCCGAGCGGCACCGAGAGCGAAGGGACGTGGCAGCGATGGACGATCGCAAGCTGGAAGTGCTGCGCGCCATCGTCGAGGACTACGTCTCGACCCAGGAGCCGGTGGGCTCCAAGGCCGTCGCGCAGCGCCACACCCTCGGCGTCTCGGCCGCGACCGTCCGCAACGACATGGCCTACCTCGAAGAGGCCGGCTACATCCAGCAGCCCCACACCTCGGCCGGGCGCATCCCGACCGCCAAGGGCTACCGGCTGTTCGTCGACCGCCTCGGCAAGATCAAGCCGCTCTCGGCCGCCGAGCGGCGCGCCGTGCACCGCTTCCTCTCCGAGGCCATCGACCTCGACGACGTCGTCACCCGCACCGTGCGCCTCCTCGCCCAGCTCACGCACCAGGTCGCGGTCGTCCAGTACCCGAGCCTCAACCGCTCCTCCGTGCGCCACCTCGAACTCGTCTCGCTCACCCCGACCCGGCTCATGCTCGTCATGATCACCGACACCGGCCGCGTCGAGCAGCGCTACGTCGAGCTGCCCGCCGAACTCAGCGAGGACGACGTGCTCGAACTGCGCCGCCTCGCCAACGAGCAGCTCCAGGGCAAACCGCTCGCCGACGCGCCCCGCGCGATCGCCGACCTCGTCGACCTGGTCCGCCCCGAGCTCCACGCCACCGCCTCGGCGCTGGCGCGGGTGCTTTTGGAGACCGTGGTCGCCCGCACCGAGGAGCGCGTGGTCGTCGCCGGCGCGGCGAACCTCACGCGCGCGGGCAACTTCTTCGCCGGGTCCATGCGGCCCATCCTCGAAGCCCTCGAAGAGGAGGTCGTGCTCATGCAGCTGCTGGGCCGGGCCGACTCGAACGCGCTCCTGACGGTGCGCATCGGCGACGAGAACCACCTCGACGACTTCCGCGAGACCACCGTGGTCACCGCCGGATACGGGCCGGGCTCGGTGGTCGGCCACATGGGCGTCCTCGGACCCACCCGCATGGACTACCCGGGCACCATCGCGGCGGTACGCGCCGTGGCCCGGTACGTGTCCGAGATTTTGGAACAGAACCGCTGACAGGACAGAGCGCACGTGGCTAAGGACTACTACGGCATTCTCGGCGTCGACCGGAACGCCACCGACGACGAGCTCAAGAAGGCGTACCGGAAGCTGGCGCGCAAGTACCACCCGGACATCAGCAGCGAGCCCGACGCCCAGGAGCGCCTCCAGGAGATCAACGCCGCCTTCGAGGTCCTCATGGACCCGCAGAAGCGCGCGGTCGTCGACGCCGGCGGCGACCCGTTCTCCCGCACCGCCGGGGGCGCCGGCGGGGCGCCGTTCATGGGCTTCGAGGACATCATGGACGCCTTCTTCGGCGGCTCCATGGGCGGCTTCGGCCGCCGCGGCCCGCGCTCGCGCACCCGCCCGGGCAACGACGCGCTCCTGCGCTTGGACCTCGACCTCGAAGAGGTCGCCTTCGGCACCGAGTCCACCCTGACGGTGGACACGGCGATCCTCTGCGACGCGTGCAACGGCTCCTGCACCGAAGGGAACGCCGAGCCCCAGACCTGCACGACCTGCGGCGGCTCCGGCGAAGTGCAGGTCGTACAGCGTACGATTCTCGGCCAGGTTCGCACCGCGCGGCCCTGCTCGGCCTGCTCGGGCTACGGCACGATCATCACCGAGCCGTGCCGCAAGTGCGGCGAGGAAGGCCGCGTCCGCTCCCGCCGCCGCATCACCGTCAAGGTGCCCTCGGGCGTCGAGGACGGGATGCGCATCCGCCTCTCCGGCGAAGGCGAGGTCGGCCCCGGCGGCGGCCCGGCCGGCGACCTGTACGTCGAGGTCCACGAGAAGCCCCACGAGGTCTTCACCCGCGAGGGCTCGGACCTGCGCTGCCGCATCCGCGTGCCGATGACGCAGGCGGCCCTGGGCACCAAGCTGAACATCCACACCCTCGACGACCAGGTCGAGATCGAGGTCGTCCCCGGCACGCAGCCCGGCACCGTCAAGAAGGTCCGCGGCCACGGCGTCCCCAAGCTCCGCGGCGCCGGCGCGCGCGGCGACCTGTACATCGAACTCGACGTGCGCACCCCCACCAAGATCGACACCGAGCAGGAAGAGATCCTCAAGAAGCTCGCGAGCCTGCGCGACGAGGAGATCAAAGAGGTCAAAGGCGGTTCCGGTTTTTTTAGTCGCATGAGGGACGCGTTCAACGGACACGCATAGTCCCGAACCGTACGCAGTACGTCGTACTCGGTACGGCAAAGCTTCCCGTTATCGTACGCAGTACATCGTACTGCGTACGGTAAATCTCTTAACGTCGTACCCTGTACGGCGGCAAAGGGCCACCGAGGCCGCCGCGCCCCGGTCCCGACCCGCTCCGTCCCGTCGCCCCGCAACACTTCGCGCATCCCGAGGAGGGCTGCATGGACACCGAATCGCTCCGCGCCGTGCTGATCGTGCTCGCGGTCTTCGCCCTGATCATCGGCGTCGTCCTCAGATTCCGGGCGCTCCGCTCCGGAGGCCGCGGCACCGGCCCGCGCGGCCGGACCGACTCGACCGCCCCGGCCCGCCCCAAGCGGTTCAAACCAGCCCCGGCCGGCGGCCCGCAGCCCCGTGAACGCTGGTGGGTCGACTTCCCGCACCAGGACGACCCCACCACCTCCAAAGCCCGCCCCTGCCTCGTCCTCGGCCACTCCGGCACCGGCTATTGGGTCCTCAAATGCACCACCCAGGCGCCGCGCGAGGCCCACTGGCGCGTCCCCGTGGGCGCCTCCCGCTGGCAGCCGGCCTCCGACAAGGACGGCTACGTCGACCTCGTGCCCTTCCACCTCCCCAAGGGCCGCTTCGAACGCCGCCTCGGCATCCTCGGCAGCGCCAAGACGCAGCGCGAGATCGAGGGCCGCGTGCGCTGGGAACGCGCCTGGGACTTCACCGCCTGACTACACTCATCCCGGCCAGCACCGCGCAACGGAACAGGACACAGGTGAGCGATCCGGTCTTCCTCGTCGACGCCCTCCCGGCCGCCGACGACTTCACCCTCGACGGCCCCGAAGGCCACCACGCCGCCGACGTGCAGCGCCTCCAACCGGGCGAGACCCTGCTCCTGACCGACGGCGCCGGCGGCCTCGCCGCCGCCCGCGTCGCACACGCCGAACGCGGATCCCTGCGCCTCGACATCATCGAGCGCCGCACCCTCCCGGCTCCCGACCCGAAACTCACCGTCGTCCAGGCCCTCCCCAAAGGCGACCGCGGCGAACGCGCCGTCCAGATGCTCACCGAGATCGGCGTCGACGAGGTCATCCCCTGGGCCGCCTCCCGCTCCATCGTCCAGTGGAAGGGCCAGCGCGGCGACAAGGCCCGCGCCAAATGGACCGCCACCGCCCGCGAAGCCTCCAAGCAGGCCCGCCGCGCCCGCCTCGCCCAGGTCGCCGAACTCCACACCACCAAGCAGCTCGTCCAGCGCCTCCGCGAAGCCGCGGCGGTCCTCGTCCTCCACGAGGAGGCCGACCTGCCGCTCTCGAAGGCCGCACTCCCCGAGGCCGGCGAGATCGCCCTCGTCATCGGCCCCGAAGGCTCCATCAGCCCCGACGAACTCGCCGCCCTGAGCGAATTCGGCGAACCTGTGCGCCTCGGCGAGACCGTCCTGCGGACCTCCACCGCCGGCCCCGCCGCAACGGCGGTCCTCCAGGCCCGACTCGGCCGCTGGTAGTACCCGAACGGAGGACTGACACCCCGAAGGCGACCCCGATACGATCAGGGCCGCCCGATTCCCCTCCGCCCCTAGGGACCTCGCATGGAAGCGTCCAATCGCACCGATCACCGCCTCAATCGAGCCTCGCTCATCTTCGGCATCATCGCCAGCCTCGCCACCGTCGCGGCGACCCTCGCCGCCTTCTTCTTCAACGGACAGGCCCAGCAGTCCGAAGACGAGGCCGGCACCCTGCGAGACGACGTGGAATCGCTGCGCGCCGAGCGCGACCAGCTTTCGGAGGAGATCGTCGCCCTCGAATCGCAACTGGAGCAACCCATCACTGGGGAGACCGCCTCGACCGCCGTCACCCTCGATTTCGACGACAACCTCGCGCTCGACAACTGCACGAACTACAGCAGCAGTGGCGGCCATTGGAACTCCAGGCCGGTGCGACTGGCGGGCGAGGAGTACGTGCACGCCTTCTCCTGTGTGCCCTACAGCACCAACTCGACGCCCGCCAATCAACGCCAGTCCGTCGGATACGTCGACTTCGCCGTACCCGCCGGCGCCGAGCGGCTCACCGGGCTGGCCGGAATCGCCGACGATTCGGCCGACACCTCCATGATCGTCGAATTCGTCGTCCACCCTGTGCCCGAAACGGGCGAACCGCTGTTCTCCCAGACCCTGAAATACGGCGAGGTCGAGGAATTCGACCTCGATGTCACCGAGCACGGCAGGGTCCGATTCCAAGTCGAGGTGATCGACACCCAGGTGTACGGCGACCTCACCGACAACACCGCCACCGCCTCATGGGCCGAGGTCCGGTTCTCGTAGTCCTGCCCGCTCCTAGAATGTCCCCATGACGGATGCCGACTGCATTTTCTGCAAGATCGTCGCCGGGGACATCCCCTCGACGCAGGTCCGCGAGACCGAGCGGGTCATCGCCTTCCGCGACCTCTACCCCAAGGCCCCCACGCACGTCCTGGTCATCCCCAAGGACCACTACGCGAACGTCGCCGAGCTCGCCGCCGCCGACCCCGCGCTGGCCGGCGAGGTCCTCGCCGTCGCCGCCGAGGTCGCGGCCGCCGAAGGGGTCGACGGGCCCGGCTGGCGCCTGTTCGCCAACACCGGCGCAGACGGCGGCCAGGACGTCTTCCACGTCCATTTCCACGTGGTCGGCGGCAAACCGCTCGGACCGATGGTCGCCGCGTGAAATCACACCGGCACCGCGATTACTCGTTGTCCGCCGTCGGTGCCGGGAACTACCATTGAGACCTCGCAAGCAGCGGCCCGAAGGCCGCTGAGGATCGCAACTGGAAGCAGGTGGCGAACAGCCCGCAAGGGCGAAGCCTATGACCGACCGCTCTGACAACGGCCAGCACACTTCGACGATCACGTCCACGATCACCGTCGGCGACCAGCGCTCACTGATGGCGCTGCTCGGCCAAGCCGACGAGAACCTGCGCTACATCGAACGCCGCAATCCCGGCGTCGACCTCCACGTGCGCGGGGACACCATCACCCTCACCGGACTCAACGGCGCGCTGCACGCCGCCGAACGACTCGTGAAGGAGCTGCTCGCCTTGATCGAGAACGGCGAGAACGTCGACCCCGACATCATCCGGCGCACCGAGAACATGCTCAAGGCCGCTCCCGGCGAGCGACCCGTGGACGTGCTCACGCAGGACATCATCTCCAAGCGAGGCAAGGCCATCCGGCCCAAGACCCTCGGTCAGAAGCGCTACGTCGAGGCCATCGACGAGAACACCATCGTCTTCGGGATCGGCCCCGCCGGCACCGGCAAGACCTACCTCGCCATGGCCAAGGCCGTGCAGGCGCTCCAGGCCAAGGAGATCACCCGGATCATCCTCACCCGCCCCGCCGTCGAGGCCGGCGAGAAGCTCGGCTTCCTCCCCGGCACGCTGTTCGAGAAGATCGACCCCTACCTGCGCCCGCTCTACGACGCGCTGCACGACATGATCGACCCCGGCTCCATCCCCAAGCTCATGGAGTCCGGCACCATCGAAGTCGCCCCCCTGGCCTTCATGCGCGGCCGGGCGCACCCGGTGTCCACCAATGTCCTGACACCCGACGGCTGGCGTGAGATCGGGGACCTGGAGGTCGGGGACCTGGTGGTCGGATCGAACGGTGAACCGACTCCAGTCCTCGGTGTCTTCCCACAGGGGAAGAAGGAGATCTTCCGGGTAACGACACAGGACGACGCGTTCGTGCATGCCACGGCCGAACACCTGTGGGCGGTCAAGACCGCTTCCGACAAGCGCCGCGGCAAGCCCTATCGGATCCTCGAAACCCAGGAGATGATCGACGACCTCCGCGTCTTCCACCAGCGGAAATACGAGCTTCCGCTCATCTCCAAGCCGGTGGAGTTTCCCGAGCGAGACCTCTCGATGGACCCGTACGCGCTCGGACTGCTGCTCGGCGACGGATGCCTCACCGGTACCACCACGCCGTCGTTCAGCACGGCGGACCCTGAGCTCGCCACGGCTCTCGAAGACGCGCTTCCCGGCATCGAACTGCGCCACACGTCCGGCCCCGATTACGTGCTCAACCGTGTCAAGTCTCTGGGTGACACGGTGACCATCACCAACCCTGTGACGGCGATCCTCCGTGAACTCGAACTGATCGGCGCGAAGTCGCACAACAAATTCATCCCAGAGGACTACCGCTTCAACACGCCTGAAGCGCGCCTAGCACTGCTCCAAGGACTGCTTGACTCGGACGGCGGCCCGGTCGCACAAAAAGACCGCACCTGCCGAATCCAATACACCACGACCTCGATCATCCTCCACGACCACGTGATCGAGCTCGTGCAATCGCTCGGCGGCATCGCCTACAGCCGCAGGCGTCCCGCAGAAGGCCGGAAACCGGGTCTGGCGAAAGGCCGGGAAGTCCACTACCGCCAGGACGCCCATGTCATCGACATCAGGCTCCCCGAAGGCATCGAGCCCTTCCGACTCAAGCGGAAGGCGGACAAGTACCGCGAGTCCGGAGGCGGAGGCCGCCCCATGCGGTACATCGACTCCATCGAGCACGCCGGTGAAGAGGAAGCGGTCTGCATCCAAGTCGCAGCCGCAGACTCGCTGTACGTCACCGAGGACTACCTGGTCACGCACAACACGCTGAATGATGCGTTCATCATTCTCGACGAGGCGCAGAACACCACGCCCGAGCAGATGAAGATGTTCCTGACCCGGCTCGGCTTCGGCTCCAAGATCGTCGTCACCGGCGACATCACCCAGGTCGACCTCCCGAACCACGCCACCTCGGGCCTGCGCATCATCCGCGACATCCTCGAAGACCTGGACGACGTGCACTTCGCCTCCCTCTCGGCCGATGATGTGGTCCGCCACCAGTTGGTCAGCGATATCGTGAACGCCTACGAGAAGTGGGACGCCAAACGGGGCGACCCGAAGAAGGGGCAACGAGGAAACCGTGGGCATCGAGATCATCAATGAGTCCGGGCGCGAGGTCGACGAGGCGGGCATCCGCGCCGTCTCCGACTTCGCCCTCCACGAGATGGGGGTCAACCCGCTCGCCGAACTCTCGATCCTCATCGTCGACGTCGAGCACATGACCGAGCTCAACCGCCGCTGGATGGGCGGCACCGGACCCACCGACGTCCTCTCGTTCCCGATGGACGACGCCATGCCCGGCCGCCCCGACTCGGTCGAACCGGTCATGCCCGTCCTCGGCGACCTCGTCCTCTCCCCTGAAGTGGCCGAGGCCCAGGCCAAGGACGCCGGACACACCACCGCCGACGAACTGCACATGCTCTCCGTCCACGGCGTGCTCCACATCCTCGGCTACGACCACGCCGAACCCGAGCAGGCCAAGGAGATGTTCGGCCTGCAGAACCGGCTGCTCGACTCCTGGCGCGCCCAGCGCGCCGCCGCAGCGGAGAGTTAGGTACCGATGCTCCCGTATACGCTCCTGGCCACGGCTGTCGCACTGACCGCCGTGGCCGGGGCCGCCGCCATGGTCGACTCGGCCCTCATCGCCGTCTCGCCCGCCCGCGCCGCCGAACTCGCCGAGCAGCGCCGCCGCGGCGCCGAGTCGCTGGTGAAGATCACCGCCGACCTGCCGCGGCACCTCAACCTCCTCATCCTCCTGCGCCTCGCCTGCGAGGCCGCCGCCATCGCGATCGTCGCCGTCGTCGCCTTCGACACCTGGAACGACTCGTGGCTGGCCGTGGGCCTGTCCGCGGTGGTCATGACCATCGTGTCCTTCGTCGCCATCGGCGTCGGCCCGCGCACGCTCGGACGCCAGCACGCCTACCCGATCGCGCTGGCCGTGGCCGGGCCCGTCGCGCTGCTCAGCAAGGCCCTCGGGCCGTTCGCGAAGCTGCTCATCCTCATCGGCAACGCCGTCACCCCCGGCCGCGGTTTCCGCGAGGGGCCGTTCGCGACCTCCGAGATCGAGATCCGCGAGATGGTCGACGCCGCCGAGGCCCAGGGCACCGTCGACCACGAGGAGCGCGACATGATCGCCTCCGTGTTCGCCCTGGGCGACACCGTGGCCCGCGAGGTCATGGTGCCGCGCACCGCGATGGTGTGGCTCCCGGCCGACACCCTCGCCGACGAGGCGAAGCAGGTCGCGCTGCGCTCGGGCTTCTCCCGCATCCCCGTGGTGGGGGAGGATCTCGACGACGTGCGCGGCGTGGTCTACCTCAAGGACCTCGTGCGCCTCGAGGACGGCGCGAACCCGCCCGTCAGCGAGGTCATGCGGGCCGTCTCGTTCGTCCCCGACTCCAAACCCGTGGACGACCTGCTGCGGGACATGCAGACCGCGCGCATCCACATCGCCACGGTCGTCGACGAGTACGGCGGCACCGCCGGGCTCGTGACCATCGAGGACATCCTGGAGGAGATCGTCGGCGAGATCACCGACGAGTACGACAACGAGCTGCCGCCGGTCGCCTGGCTCGACGACCGCACCGCCCGGGTCACCGCCCGCCTCTCGGTGCAGGACCTCGCCGAGCTGTTCGACGTGGACCTGCCCGAACTCGACGTCGACACCGTCGCCGGATTGCTCGCCGCCGAGCTCGGCAAGGTCCCGCTCGCGGGCGACCGGGCGCGCCTGGCCGGACTCGAGCTGACCGCCGAAGGTACCGTTGGCCGCCGCAACCGCATCGAGACGGTGCGCGTCGCGCGCCTGCCCGAACCCGGGATCGACGCCGATGCCGCGAAGGCGTCCGGCGCGAACGACGAGAGGCACGAGATCAATGTCTGACCTGACCGCAGGCGACCTGACACTGGAAGACCTGGACGCCGAGGACGCGAAGCTCGCCACCCTCGCCCGAGGCGCCGCCGGACGGGTCCATCAGACCACCGGCGCCGCCGTGCGCGACGGCATCGGCCGCACCTACGCCTCGGCGGCGGTCGACCTGCCCTCCCTCAAGCTCACCGCCCTCCAAGCCGCGGTCGCCCAGGCCTTCGCGGCGGGCGCCGACAAACTCGAAGCGGCGGTCGTCTTCGGCGCGAACGCCGACGCGGACGGCCTCCGGGCCGCTCAAGAGATCAGTGCCGACCTGGTCGCCTACACGGTGATCCGCAAAGAGGTGAACCGTCTTGCCTAGCAATGACTTCCATGCAGGCTTCGCCTGCTTCGTAGGCCGCCCGAATGCGGGCAAGTCCACGCTGACCAACGCGATCATGGGCCAGAAGATCGCGATCACCTCGAAGCGGCCGCAGACGACCCGTCACGTGGTCCGAGCGATCCTGCACCGCCCCGACTCCCAGCTCATCCTCGTCGACACGCCGGGCCTGCACCGCCCGCGCACCCTGCTCGGCGAGCGCCTCAACGACCTCGTGCGCCAGACGTGGTCCGAAGTGGACGTCATCGGGCTGTGCCTGCCCGCCAACGAGAAGCCCGGCCCCGGCGACAAGTTCATCTCCAGCGAGATCAGCAAGCTCCACGCGAAGGTGGTCGCGGTCGTCACCAAGATCGACCTCGTCTCGAAGGACACGCTCGTCCGCCACCTCACCAACGTCGAGGCCCTCGCGGACTTCGCCGACATCGTGCCGGTCTCGGCCAAGACCGGCGAGAACCTGGAGACGCTCGTGGAGGTCCTCTCGGGCCACCTGCCCGAGTCGCCGCAGCTGTACCCGGACGGGATGATCACCGAGGAGCCCGAGCGGGTCATGATGGCCGAGCTCATCCGCGAGGCCGCCCTCGAAGGCGTCCGCGACGAGCTGCCGCACTCCCTCGCCGTCGTCATCGAGGACATCGAGGACGAGGACTCCGACGGCGGCCCGCGCAAGAAGATCTGGGCCGAGATCTTCGTCGAGCGCGACAGCCAGAAGGGCATCGTCATCGGCAAGGGCGGCGAGCGGCTCAAGCGGGTGGGCACCAAGGCCCGCAAGGGCATCGCCCAGCTCATCGGGGGTCGCGTCTACCTCGACCTGCACGTGCGGGTCGCCAAGGACTGGCAGCGGGACCCCAAGCTGCTCGAACGCCTGGGCTTCTAGCCGGCCGTGTCCGAGGTCGCTGACGCCGACATCGTGGCGCGCATGGCCGCGGCTCCGGCCGCGGCCTGGGAGCGCCTGTTCGCCCTCGCGGACGCGCTCACCGAGGCCGACTTCGACGTGCCCTGGGGCGGCGGCCAGAGGACCCCGAGCGGCGCGATCACGATGCCGTTCCCGATGTACGGCGACACCGTCCAGGAGATCCGCAACCTGCTCGGCGAAGTCGCGGTCACGCCGTTCGACTGGCCGGCCTGGCTCAGTGCCCACCCTGAGGCGCTCAGCCCCGAGGCCATCGCCGCCGCCGGCCCGGCGACCGCGGCGCGGGCGGCCACGGCGGTCCTCCGCGGCGAGCGCTTCAGTGAGGGCACCATCGAGGCAGCCCTGCGAGACGGCGTCTTCACGGCGATCCTGGAGCGCCTCCGCCGCTGGTACACGGCCGAACACGGCCTCAGCGAACCGCGGCCGTGACATGCGACGGCCGTGCGCACCGTATGCGCGAATAGGCGCGGGATTGCGCGGTGACCGCACTCACCGAGCCCCACTTTGCGGGTCCATTCCAGCATGATGTACAGTTATCTCAACGACGCGGGATAGAGCAGCTCGGTAGCTCGCCAGGCTCATAACCTGGAGGTCGGTGGTTCAAATCCGCCTCCCGCTACAAAGAAAGTCCAGCTGAGAGCCGGTTTCCTTGAATAAGGGGACCGGCTCTTTTGGTTCTCGCTTGTCGTTCGCTTGTTGTGACTCCCCAGGATGCCTCGGCATTCGCGAGTACGGAACTCTCTGTGAGCGTGACTTCGATCACTACTCTGATCGATCAGCGGGATCTGCCCGTTCAGTATGTCGGGGAGGTCTGAACTCAGGACATGAAGGACAATAGGGACTGTGCAGATCCTGACGCAACTGATACCGGGCCTACGAGAGCCTCGCAACTCGTTCATGGCAGGTCTTGTCTGGGTGGCCGCTGCTTGGGTGTTTGCAGTTTCTCAGACCTGGTCCGGCGAGCTCGCGGCATTTGGCGGGAAGGTCGCGGCCCTCAGCGATTGGGCGGGAATATTCGCCACGCTCGGCTCCATCGCAGTGGTGGCAGTGCTCGTCGGCATCGCCGCGCGAAGCATCAGTCACCCGCTAACCTGGATCATCCGTCGCGAGACGATCGTTCGCGAGCTTCGGGGCGAGGTCACCGCTCGCTGCGACCGGTCAAGCGTCTCTGATGCCGACCGTTCGAGAATTCTTCACGCCTACGAAGGGGACGCCCGAGCAGAGGCCACGCAGGTTGAAGTGACGCTCTTGCAAGAGGACGGTGTGCCGTACGAACGCCTCGACCGGCTCGGACATGAAGCTGATCTCAGGGCGGAACTCCTTCTGCCCCTACTGGTCCTTACCGTGGTGCTGACCTTCACTGTTACGTTGTGGAGCCTGCTTCTTCTAGTGATTGTCGCTGGAGTCGCCTGGCAGACGTGGACTCGTGCTCAAGTCTGGGCAAGAGCTGTGGCGGGCCGCTCCGAGCTGATTCCTGCGATCAACGCTGCACTCTCCACTGTCGGCAACCTAGCGGGGCCTAACCGGAAACTCTCAGATGACGGGCGCTCCGTCTACTCCGGCCAGCGCCTGGTGGTCGATCCACCGGCGCTTGTAAGTGAGAACTGACGTTGAAGTGGAGATCGAAGCACGCGAAGGAAGAAGAAGCGGGATGTAGCATCCCGGCCGTAAAGTAGGAACGATACGGGCGGATCTCGGCGCAAGCCCTTGGCGAAAGTCAGTCTTATGCTGCGTATGGTGAGCCACGCTCTTTGCCGTAAAGTGCGGCGTCGTGATCCGGCGTTCGGAGGCAGGGCGTGCCGTAAGGACGGCTGGCAGGCTGCTATTGAGTCACGTAATCTTCTGCGAAGACCTGTCCTGTTGCATCACTTACGAACTGATTATCAAGCGTCGGAAAGTTCAAGGGCTCCCGGTGAAAGGCGTTCGACATGAAGCATGACAAGCGTCCCATCGGCATCGCATCGTTCGTGTGGTGGCACCTTGCAGGAGGGGCATTGGCGGTGTCTCCACGTTTGGTCGGATTCGAGGTACCACCGTGGAAGATCGGTCGTGCCCCAGGATTCGATGTAGGCGATGTTCTTGATGATGGTGTGGACGTTTGGGACCAGGAGTCCGTGGATTCCGTCGCGAGGACGTATCAGGTAGCGGTGATCGTCGGTGCGATCCCAGGTCGTGATGCTGCAACTGAGTTCGTCTCCCTTCCAGTGCTCTAGCTTCTGGAACGGGTACGCGAGCGGCTCCCAGTCGTTCGGTTCGGCGGTGAAACTCCACCCCCGACGGGTGCCGATTACCTCGGCGAGTTGCTCGAAATCGGGAGGCAGCGGTCGATACCACTCTTCTCCTGCTCCGAAGCCCGTCCGGGGAAGCCTCGCGGGCCAGCGCCAGGATTCGATCTCAGGCAGTCGTGAATCAAGGTCGAACGGCGAGGGCAGGTAGATCGCGGTGACGACTCCTGTGGTTCGGAGCAGGGGGTTGTCCGTGCCGGTGATCAAGCTGGCCTCTTCGGCTTCGCCTTCGCAATCTTCTTCGTCGAAGATGAACTTCACCGAGGGAGGGAAGAGCACACCGCAGGCGGCTGAGAATGTGGTGCCGAGCAGACGGCAGGACGGCGGAGGAACTGCCGTACCCTCGACACGAGGGATTGAGGGGCTGTAGGTCCAAAGGTCCGAAGTTGGATGCTTCTCCCAGCCGGTCCGGGCATCGAGGCTCCCTTGAATCAAAGCGCTCCAACGTGTTGATTTGGAGGAGTCATCACTGGTTCCAGGATGCGGACCAACCAGTTTTTCGTCGACGCAGTAGTGCTTCATGGATCTCCAGTTCGGTATCACGGTGCTTCTCACCCAGGTCCACATCATGATCCCGCCCGAAGTCCGCTGAACTTGGCAACCACTCCGACTCCTTCGAAATAATCGACGGACTGCCGTGATACCCTTCGAGCTCCTTTCTCATTTGCGTGATAAAGCTGTTCGGGGCATTGCGTGCGATTGCCTGGAGTGGAACACTGGAGCGATGTCGCGACTGACGGTATCTGTCCAGGATGACCACCTTGACGGCTTGGTGAAGGGTCCGCTCGCCGCGGTGTCCGAGTTGATATGGAACGCGCTCGACGCGGACGCGACCGAAGTGTTGGTTACGACCGAGTCCAACAGTCTGGGTGGGACCGAGTCCGTCGTGATTGCTGACAACGGTTCTGGCATTTCGCCTGAGCAGGCCGATCGCGAGTTCGGGAATCTGGGTGGTTCCTGGAAGAAGACGGTCCTCAAGACCCAGGAGGGACGGGTGTTGCATGGGCGGTTCGGTCGCGGCCGGTGGGCCGCCTATGGCCTCGGCAGTCTGGTCGACTGGACCTCCATCACAGAATCCGATGACGGGACCTTGACAGAACTGGTGATCTCTGGCCGCCAGAGTGCGCTCAAGGAGTTCCAGACCTCCGAGCCGCTCGGCGCCGAGCCGGGAGCGACGCCGGGGACTGTAGTGACGGTGCGAAACGTCCATGCCAAGGCTGATGCGTTCTTGTCCAGGGACGACGTCATCAACGACCTCACCTCCGTGTTCGCGCTGTATCTCTCGAAGTACCCAGCCACTGTGGGTATCCTGGGGACCGCAATCGACCCTGAAGCCGCGCAGCAGCACCGCGCCGAGATCCCTCTTGAGGTCGAGGGAGTCAGCGACGAGGTCACGTTGACGATCATCGAGTGGAAGATGACTGTCGAGCGCGCACTTCACATTTGTGACGAGACTGGGGTCTCGCTCAATCAGATGCCTCCCGGCATCCAGGCCCCCGGCTTTTCGTTCACCGCTTACCTGAAATGGACGGGCTTCCGGGAGCACTACGGCTCGGCGCCCCTGTCGCATGCTGAGGCACCGCTGCCGCAGATCATGAGTGCCGCCAAGGACGCGATGCGCACCCACTTCAAGGAGCGCACAGACCAAAGAGGTAATGAGCTGGTGCAGTCTTGGAAGGATGACCGCACCTACCCGTACGAAGGCGAGCCGACGGGCCAGTTCGAACGTTCCGAACGGGAGCTGTTCAATGTCGTTGCGCTTGCTGCGGCACCGGCGGTCGAGAACGTGGATCGTCGGTCGCGGAAGCTGTCGCTGCGGCTGCTGCGTGAGACGCTTGAGACCAGCCCTGAAAGCCTGCACAGCGTCCTGGCCGAGGTTCTTGTCCTCCCCGAGACCCAGCGCGAGGAACTGCGTCAGCTGCTGGAGCGGACCAGCTTCGGGGCCGTCATCGCCTCAGCGCGGGCTATCACCGACCGACTTGATTTCCTCGCCGGCCTCGAAGCGATCGTCTTTGACCCGGTCCTGAAGAAGAAGACGAAGGAGCGCAGCCAGCTCCATCGCATCCTCGCGAAAGAGACATGGATCTTCCGCGAGGAGTACGCCCTGACCGCCGACGACAACACCCTCACCACCGCGCTCAAGGCCCACACCGGTCTCCTCGGCCGCGAAGACCTCGCCCCCGAAGAACTCGAGGCCGGCGAAGTTCTCGACCTCGACGGCAACCGCGCCGTCGTTGACCTCATGCTCAGCCGTGTGATCGAACACCACGCTGACCACCGCGAACATGTGGTGATCGAGCTGAAGCGCCCCTCGGTGCACATCGGTAATGACGAACTTGCGCAGATCACGAAGTACGCCAACACCGTCGCCAACGACCCCCGATTTGCAGCCACCGACACCCGCTGGGAGTTCTGGATCGTCGGCGACGTCATCAAGGACGAACTCAATATGATGATCAACCAGGCCAACCGTGAACCAGGGGTCGCTGTGGACTACAACAACACGGTGGTTCGCGTCGTCACCTGGGCGAGCATCATCCAGGCCGCACGGCACCGGCTGAACTTCGTCAAACACTCGCTGGACTACGCCGCCACCACTGAAGGTGGCATGGACTACCTCCACCGCACTCACGAGAAGTACCTCCCCAGTGAACGACCGGCTTCCGACGCCGCCTGATCGCAGGCGAACACGACCCCAGAGGCGTCACGAATCTCTCGACTCAGACGACGGGGCTGCGAAGCAGGTCGTTGCGAGTCAGCCTTGTTGGAGGGCAAACCTACTCCCGTAGGTCCCGCACGGGCCCGTCGCGTTCTGTCAAATCTACCTAAGTAGAGTTAGCGGCATGAGTTATCCGTTCCGGATCACGCCAGCGACGCTTGATGTGCTGACGGTCCTGCTCAGCGGTCAAGACAAGTTGTACGGGTTGAAGATCGCGAGAGAGATTGGCCGGGCGACCGGCAGCGTTGCGCCGATCCTGATGAGGTTGGAGAACTGCGGGTGGGTCCAGAGCCGTTGGGAGGATTCCTCGAAGGAAGATCGCGGTCCAAGGCGTCGCTTCTACGAGCTTGATCCCGAAGTCCTAGGGGCTGCGCGTGCTTTGGTGCAATCTCGAAGGGTTCAGCCTCATGCGCCTAGCAGAGCGCTGCGTCCTACCCTTGGGGAGGCGTAGTGGGGGCAAGTGTTTGGATCTTCCTGCTCACCGCCATCGCACTTCCTTTGGTTCTCGCAGAGGCCGGGGACTGGGCGCCGTGGGCTGCGCGCAGAATCGCGTCGTGGGCTGCTCGACGACTGGGCAAAGCCGAGTCAGTCTCTCGCTATGAGTCGGAATGGCACGCAGAACTCAACGAGATTCCCGGCAAGTTGTCACAGCTTGGGGCTGCCCTCGGGTTCGTTATCAATCTTCCTCGCATGGTCCCGCAGATTCGAATGCGCGAGGCCCTGAAAAGCAGTCAGGGTGAAGAAGGTCAATCCGTTTCGTCGAAGGAGAAGACAACAGAGATGACTGTCGACAGGATGGATGAGCTCCGACGCGCGGTTTGGGGTGCGGAATTCAGTCTGCGGGTGAGGTTCGAGGATTTTCAGCTGGTTCAGGGTCCGCTGCGAACTTTTACAGGAACCGTAACGGCGATGGATATCCTAGATTGGTACGAAACCTATGGTGAAGCCCTGTTCCAGGAGAACATCAGAAGCTTTCTGGGTGAGAGATCTGAATCTCACTACCTTGAGGAGGTCATCCATCACAACCCCGAATTGCTCTGGCATACCACCAATGGTGTGACACTTTTGGCGCAAGGCGGGGCATGGAATATTGGCGGCAGTGTAGATGTAAGTACTCCATCGGTAATTAGTGGTGCGTCCACAATTCTTGCGATCTCACGTGCGCTCCGCTCCACTCGTGGAGACCTTACGCAGGCCAGGGTGCAAGTTCGAGTTTGTGATACCGCCGATCAGGGTGCTGGCTCCATTCAGAAAATCGTCAATGCTTACTCCTCCTGGGAAGGCAGATTCTCGGGACTCCCGTTCATGAATCCGCGTCAGCGCGTTTCACCGGCTACTTGGGCGCGTAGGCGAAGGCAAGACATTACGAAGACTCTGATCTCAAAGCACGCAATTAGCGATGGAACTGAACTGAAGTTCATTTCAGCAAACAGTTCATATCGTGAAGCGGCTAGTCAATGGATCGCGGATGACCCGAATCGCGGGGTAGCGGAGTGGGACAACAATGGCGGCCAAAAGCCGTTGAGATGGCAGGTCGACGGGAAGCTCTACTCAGTGGCCGGACTGGCTTTGAAAATATTGCAAGACTCGGGCATAAACCCGACTTCAGTATTCGGTCCACGCTTCTGGGTACTTGACGACGGAACAACGCTTGCCGAGGTGGCAGATCGATTGCTTCATGAAGAGCGAGATCCTGATTCGTAGCTTACGCTGTTCCAGAGCTCCATCAGATTCGATGTGTCCTTGTTTGTTCACAGTCAGATTGTGAGTCAAAAGCGCTTTCGAGCGGTTGATCTATCACACCGTTCTCAATAGGTTCTGGACTGTTACCGTCTCGAACATGTCGGGCTGTCATTCGCAGTTCACCCGCGAGTTCCGGAGTCAACAATCCCTGCATGGAAAGCGCATCGACCAGGTCTCTTGCCAAAGGACTTTGAGTCACAGCGTCCGATGGGGCATGTGCGATCATATGCCAGCTCGGTCCCCGGGTTGATGCGATCAGGTCATGAACTGCTGCACGATCCGCAGCGGGCAGGGCGGTGTAGACGGCTTGTGCGACGGCAATGGTGAGCTGGTGCGCTGCAGATTCGGCGAGGCCGGTATTGGTGATGGGTTCGTTTGGTTGGTCGATAGTGAGGGCGGCGCTTGCTGCGGCCCACCAGGAGTGGTGTCCTGCGCGGCCTTCTTCCGGGTAGGGGCCGAAGGGGTGTGCGGAGTCGTCGGTTTCAGTGCGCATCTGGTCGCGGTGGGCGGCAGCGAGGGCGATGGCGGTGTGCCAGCGCTCGAGGGTTCCTTCGTCGGTGGGGGTTTCGCCGAAGGCTTCGGTCCAGGCGGGTCGTTCGGTGATGGCGTGGTCGGTGAGGAGGTCGACGCGGGTGGTGATGGCGCCTGCGACGTGGTCGAGGTAGTCGCGCAGTTCGGCGGGGACGGCGTCGCTGTGGTGGAGCGCGGCGTGTGCGGTGGCCCAGGGAAGCGGATGGGGTGCGTGCTCGATTGTTTCGAGGAGCTGGTGCCAGGTGAGTTCGTGGCCGGCTTCGAGCGCGAGGCCGGTGAGGGTCCGGTCTGGGGCGAGGTCGTCAATGAGTTCGGTGGCGTCGCCTCCGGCGTTCTCCCAGGCTTTGACGGTCCAGGCGAGGGCGGGCCAGGCTTGGCCGGTGTGGGTGGGGTCGAGTTCGATCAGGCGGGTCTGGCGTTCGATCCTCCAGGCCAAGTTAGGAGAGATGGTGTCGAGGCCGTCGAAGTCGCGTTGCGCGGCAGCGCGCTGGAGGGCTTCGGTGGAGTACTGGCCGGCTTCTTCGGCGCGGCGGAGGGACCCGATGACGGCGGGCCAGGCCCGCTCGGCAGTGACTTGGTCCGCGAGCTCCACACCGAGGACTTCGACGAGTTCAGCGCGGTAGCGGTTGGCGGCCCGGGTCGGTTCGGCCTCATGCGCGGCGTTGGCCGGAAACCCTACCGGCCGAGGGTGGATCGCGCTCTCGTCCTTCAGGTGGGCGTCGGGGTAGTGGGTGCGGAGGAGTTCGCGGTAGCGGTCGAGGTCTTCTGGTGTGGGTTGGGCGCCTGCTGGGGGCGGGGTGTGGTCTTCCATGTGGCCGTTGATGCGGCCGATCAGGACGGCGGCGACGGAGCCTGCGTCATCCACGGGTCCGCGGGCGATGGCGAGGGTGAGGATCTGCTCGGGGTTCCACCCCTTGGTTTCGGCTTTGGCGAGGGTCCCGGCGAGTGCACCGCGGCCGTTGGCTTCGATGTCGGCCAGGTACTCGGCTGTGAAGACGGGGGTCAGGACGCGGGTGATGAGGTCGTTGTAGTGGTGGTCGGCGGCCATGTCGGTGGCGGTGCGGTAGCGGGCGACGAGTTCGTGGAGGTCGCCGGATCGTGCGGTGAGGCGCTGGCCGGTCTCGGTCGCGGAGAGGTTGTCGGGTTCTCTGGCGAGGATCTGTTCGGCGATTTCGCGGGCGGCGGTTGCGTCGGGGTCCCACTTGGGGCGGTCGAACTGGTGGTCGGTGTCGGCCGGGATCTCGGTGTGGGTGACCGCGTAGAGGGTGGTCGTTTCGGCGGCGCGGGTGGCGGCGACGTAGAGGGCGTCGCGGGTCATCTGGTCGGTGAGGACGGGGTGGGCGGTGTCGACGGTCATGCCCTGGCAGCGGTGGACGGTGGCGGCGTAGGCGAGCTCGACATGCTCAGCCACGTATTCCGAGGGGAGTACCAAGGTGCCGCCGGACTCGCGAGACTTCACCTTCAAGGAACCGTCCGCGCGGGTGTCGATGACGTCCCAGGTGGCGCCGTTGCGGACGAAGTCCTTCCCGCCGCAGTACTTCAGGCCGTACTGGTTGTGGCGGGTGACGACCCAGTCTCCGCGCCCCGCAACCTGACCGTTCCCGAGCAGCACTCCGGTCTCGGCGACTTGCCCGGCGGCGATCCGGTCGTCCCTCGCCCATGTCGAGAGCGTCGTGACGTCGGTGTTGGCATAGGCCATCATCAGACTGGTTCGTCCGGCCGCGGTATCGGCCTTCCATCCGGCGTAGGCCGCTTGGAGCATGGCGTCCCGTGAGCCGCCGCGGAGGCGTTCGCGGTCTTGGAAGTAGTCGAGCCCGGCCGTATCGCCCTCCCGCAGGCGCAGTGAAGCGGTTGCGAAGGCGGGGTCGGTGAAGCGGTGGAGGTCGCGCAGTTCGGTCGCGCCGGCCTCGGCGGCGATGAGGCGGAGGACGCCGCCGGAGGCGACGGCGCCGAGCTGGCAGTCATCGCCCAATAGCCGCACTTGGGCTCCGGCGTGTTGGGCGAGGGCGGTGATGCGGTCGAGATTGAACGTCCCGGCCATCGACGCCTCGTCGACCAGCAGGACGTCCCCGGGCCGAAGGTCACCGACCGGGGCCATGAGCCCGTCGACGTCACCCTCGGCCTTCCGGTCGGCTTGGGCGGTTTCGATGGAGCGGATCGCCTCGACCAGTTCGGGACCGTTGAGGAGGTTGCCGGGGTTGACCTGCCAGAGGAACTTGTCGACCGTGGAGCAGGTGATGCCGAGGTCGGCGGCGAGGACGTTCGCGGCCTGGGCGGAGGGCGCGAGGCCGATCAGGCGCCGGCCTTCGGTTGCCAGGGCTTCCTTGAAGGCGCGCATCGCGGTGGTCTTCCCCGAACCCGCTGGCCCGATCCCGACGGCGAGGAGCCGGTCGTCGGTGGTGAACGCGGTGACCAGTGCCCGCTGCCCCGCATCGAGAGTCCGACCGTGCCGGGCCTCGAATCCGGTGATCCGCTCCGCGACAACATTGGCGCTCGCTGACCACACGGTGGGCGTCTGCGCTGCCTTGACGAGTCGCTGTTCGGCGTCGAGGACGGCCTGCGAGGTGAACCGGTCGGACTCGTGTCGCTTGAACACACTCGTGCCGTCGCTGCGCTGCAACAACACCGGCTCACTCACCGGCGCATTCTGGCCGAGCTGGATCGAATGCCCTTCCCCTGTCGCGGCAGCGACGATCCGATCCACCGCCTCGCGCTGGTCCTCGGGCCCGAGCACGGCATCGATCCCGCGGATGACCCTGGCGGCTTCGGCGTGGAGATTCCACCGGCCCCAGGTCGCCCGCTCCTCCCCGACACGAGCGATCACGGCCTGTGCGAGCCGCTCGACCTCCTCGGGTTCGAGCCGTGTCCGTGCCTGCGGCTGCTGCACGCCGGGGACGGCGGCCTGGATGTCGCGGACGGCATCGGGACCGAATTGGGCGAAAGCCTGAGCAGTCCACTCGGTGCGCATCTGGTCGAGGCTGCGCGGCGCGGCCTTGCCCTCGCGGGTCTCCAACGTCGCCTGCTGGGCGAGCTCGTAGGCGGCCTGCGGGTCCGGATCACGCCCGTGCCGGGCACGGAACTCCGAGCGGAGGATGCTGTAGCGGGCCTCGATTGCAGTGCGGCGGGCCGAGAAGTGCTTCAACATGGCGGGGTCGATGCCTTCGATCTCGCGGACGGGCCGGTTCGACCTCGCCGGCCCCGGCCGGTCGACGAACGAGACGCCCAGCCGCGCCGTGAGTTCGGCTTCGATGGCCGCGTTGTAGGTCTCCGAGGCCGCCACCCCGACCGCGTACAACGCGGTGCCGTCGAGGGATCTCCACTTCCCGTCGCGGCCTTGGATCTTGTTCGCGACCGCGAGGTGGGTGTGAAGGTCGGGGTCCCCGGACCGGGAGTCGTGGTGGTCGAATGCCGTGGCGACGAGGCCGTTGGTCTCGATCTGCGCCGCCCCGCCCGCGCCCGAGCGCGTGAACGCCGCATGCTCCTCCAGCATCGCGACCGCCTGCTTCACGGCGGCGTCGTGCGCGGCCTTCACCTCGGATCGCACTGCCTCGTCGGGGTGGAGCGCCCAGAGCACCGACACCGACTTCACTGGGGTGAAGACCAGGTCGTACCCCGCGACGCCCGCGCGTTGCCGGGTCGCTTCCTCGCGCTTGACTTTCGCGACCTCTGCCGGTGTCGGCGCGCGGCCGGTCTCGGCGGCGACGTCGCGCAGGCGCTCTGCGACGCGCTGCTGGAACGGTTCGAGGATCTTGTATGCAGGGAAACGCTGACCGAGTTTCCCTGCCCTCTCGGCTGCTGCCTGCACACGGTGCTCCTGTGCGGCGGTGAGTCCGGGTCGCAGGTGCTCGGCGAGGTAGGCGTCTTGGATTGCTTCGGCGTCGGGGTGCAGGCCCTCGCCGAACAGGTTCCGCATCTGGGCTTCAACGACCTGTTGACCCGGTTCCAGCCCGAGCGCTTCGATTCCGGACCCGGTCCACCGGCCCGGTGGGTTACCCGCTTGCGTGTAGTAGCCCGCCGCCGACTGCCCCGGCGCCCGCGGGACATCGCCGCCGGCGGTCTGGCGGGTGAGGTAGGTGTAGCCGTCGCCGACCGTCAGCTTGTGGACGGTCATCACCGCACGCCACCCCCGCCCCGCCGACACGACAATTCCGGATGGCCAACGCTAGCCATTCGCGGAGCGGGTTCCAATACCGAATGGTCCTGATTCACGAAACGTGCAAGAGGTGTGTCCTCCATATGTGGCTGAGGCTGTGTATCCGGATGTTGATGCTGGTGAGAGCGTGGTTGTACCAGTGGGTGACTATTTTTGTCATGGAGAGTCATGGGGAGTTCCGAGGGGTACCGAAGGGTCCTGTATTCGCGAAATCTCGCACTTGTCGAGGGTCGTATCTCGCGTTTATTGTCGCCGGTATGAACGATTCAGGAAATGCGAAGCAGCCGAGTAAGAAGATCCTCGCGGTCCGGCGCGCGGGCGAGATCCGGCGTCGCCGTATCGCGGTGGCGCGCGAACGAGAAGCACAGATCGAGGACACCGCGGTCGGGGTGATCACTGCCCATCTCGCGATCGAGGAAGCGAACGTAGCGATCAGCGGCGGTGTCATGAAGCTGCGGGCGTTTGGTGAGACACCTGAGAGTATCGCGGAGCTGTGCGGCATGCGCGTCACCGATGTTCGTACCGCTCTGGCAGCAGCGAGGAAAGCGAATGGGGAGGCGAGTGCGATCGCGCCTCGGCCCGCATGATGGTCCCGTCTGTGCTGCGGCTACGGCATCGTGGCGGACTGGCAGTCGCCGTCGAACAGCTCGGGCTGGATGTAGCCGGTATCGCCGGTGGCGTGGCGGCGGACCGCGGCCCGGAGGGACTGGGCGGTGACGGTAGGAGGGAGCATCGCGCGCAGCTCGGCCAAGTCGTTCGCTTTGGTGAGGGCGGCCCAGATCGAGGCGTACCGGTCGGCCTCGGCTTCCTTGAGCCGGGCCCGTGCTTGCTGGAAGGCGTCTTCGGCGATCGCAAGTGCGTCGAGCGGGTGAGTGCGGGTGTCGGTGGCGTTCACGGGAACCTCCCATCGGAATGAGGAGGGCCCCGCCCGCGCGAGAGCGCGGGCGGGGCCATTCAGTTCGGGGTCAGGCGCTGGCGGGCTCGGCGTCAAGGCACGCCATGTTGCCCAGTGCCTTCGGGGGGATGCCGGCCTGGAGGGCGGCCATGAGCATGTGGGCCAGCCGGTAGGAGGGGCTCGACTTGAGTGCGGCGTTGAAGGCTTCGAGGGCGAGGACGCCGTTGCCAGTGCGGTAGGCGCACCACCCGGCGATGGTGAACGCCGGGGCAGCCAGTTCCTCGTCGAGGTGTCGCGCCACCCACAGCCACAACTCCACAGCCTTCTCGGGGTCGGTGTCGGAGGCGATGAGGGCGTGGTCGCGGACGTCGAGGTCCCCGACCGCGAGGCCGAGGATCGCGATGTCGGTGGAGGAGTCGGGGAGGTCCGCGGCAGCCAGCCACTGGTCGACCGCGGCCAAGTCCATGCGGCGCTGCTCGCCCCATGAGAGCGTCGCCTCCTGCACGATCGCGTCATCGATCGCGGTCGAGACGACCGCCCGGCGACCGGGTGCGACGGGGGCCAGCAGCGCGGTAATGGCGTCGCGGTCGGGGTGGCGGTTCGCGCCGGCGGCCACGAGCGCGGCGCCGATCGCGGAGTCCTCGGGGAGCGGGAGCCCTTCGGGCGGGCAGCAGGAGTCGGTGTAGGTCGAGTTGAAGAAGCGCCCGTCGGTGACCCGGAGGGCGTCGAGGACGTTGATGTCGGCCAGGGCGTAGTCGATGAGGGCTTGGCTGAGGCAGGCGGTCGCGATCTCGTCCTCGCCGTAGGCGATGAGGACCACCGCGGTGCAGTCGTTCGTGCGGACGGGGTCGACGAGGGTGTTGAGCAGGTCGAGGTGATCGAGCGAGCCGGGCAGGTCGACGCGGAAGGTGCATTCAAGCCCGCGGTCCTTGAGGCCGACGGCGACCAGGGAGTGCTCGGGCACGAACCCGAGGAGATACGGGACGGCGGCGATGAGGTCGGTCGGGCCGTTGACCGAGAGCTTGGCGGTGTCGTTCATGACGTCTCCAAAGAGGCAGTTGAGGGAAGCAGATGCGGAGCGGGTGCGGGGCGGCCCATGGGCCGCCCCGCGGGAGAGGTTCAGGCCGCGGTCGGCTGCGGCGCGGGGGTCGCGGTGGCCCAGGCGTCCTCGACGGTGACCGAGCGGGTCTCGCCGTCGGCGGTGCGGACCGAGGCGTTCGCTACCCGCTCCTTGCGGGCTGGCGTCACCGTGCCGAACCGGAGCGAGGCGGCGACGTTCTCGGCGGTGACCTTGAGGTGGGCGAACCCGCCCGACTCCTGGGCGAAGAGGGACCGGGCGGTGACGATGACGGTGTCGTAGCGCTCGAAGGAGGCCAGGACGTTGTCGGCCAGGGCGCCCCAGCAGGTGATGTCGAAGAACTGGGTCTTGCCCTCGACCCACTTGCCAGCGGCGTCGCGGTAGGTCGGTTTGTGGGCGAGCTCGAAGCGGACCCCGGCGTTGCCGTTGGGGGTCGCGAAGACCTCGGGGTCGCGGCGGACGATCTGGCCTTCGACGGCGAAGTGGAACTCCATTGCGTGACTCCTTCTGGAGGGCGGCTGACGCGGTTGCCGGGGATTCGCCCCGGGTGGTGTGCCGCTGTGGTGAGCCCGCGTCCATCCCGGCGGGGAAGCGAGGGACGTCAAGGGCACCAAGTGCTTTCTTCGCAGCGACGAAGGAGCGGCCCGGCGAAGAAAGTGCGCAGGCGCCCTTGCGAGCGACGACGAAGGAGGAGCGGTGCGCTCGCGGCCGTCGGGTAGCGTGCTCACACCACAGCTGCACACCCGGGCAGGCGAACCCGACTGCGCCAGCGATCCGGCGAAGAGTGCGGGAGCTTCACCATGCCGAGACCGGCCAACTTCAATCCGCGAGATCCAGGGGCAAGGGCCATCGGCGGAAAACTGTCGAGCGCATCGTCACCCCTGCAAGGAATACTTGACGGGACCTAGCTGGCTACCTGGGAGAAGGAGTGGAACTTGGCAACGACATCCGTGGAGCATCTCGTCGACAAGGCGATCGAGGCATTTGACGACGAGACTGCTTCGGTCGCAGGTCACGTACGACGGGCCGTGCGGATCGCCTCGCAGCGTCAGGACTTCATCGGCTTGATCGAGTTCATCCCTGAGACGCTGGACTTCACGGGAGGACAGGCCGACCATCCCGTGATGGCCGAAGCCCGTGAAAACCTGACCGCGCTGCTGGGCAAGAAAAAGGCCGAGGAGCAGTCCATCGCCGCCGTGATGCGGTACATGACCAGACGTCGGATCAGCGCCGACCCAAAAAGCAATATTCAAGGCGGAAGCATCGGGCACCTGGAATCGATGCTCGCGGAGTTGGATGAGCAACACCGATCGTTCCAGACGACGCCGACAAACTTGACCCCGACCGACACCTTCTTCGTGCTCAAGGAGAACGACAAGAACATCGCGAAGCTGTTGCAACCGCGGACTTCGCTGAAGCAGACCATCCAACGGGTCAAGGACGCGGTGCACGGCTTCCTCGTCGAGACTGAGCATCAACTCCGATCGGGTCAACAGCGGCCGACCGTCTTCGACCGCGGCCGGGAGTACATCGAACAGTCGCTCAAACAGCGAGCTCCGGAGGCGCTTGCCGTCTTCCACGGCGCCGAAGGGGCGCTTGAACGGGGTGGTCCCGAGGACCTCGCTCATGCGCTGACGAGCTGCCGTCGCATGATCAAAGCGATTGCGGACGCCGTGTACCCCGCGAGCAACGAGGTCATCACCGGTGTGGACGGCCGTGACCGGAAGATGGACGACAGCTCCTACCAGAACCGCTTGCTTCAGTTCGCGGTGGAAGAACTCGGGAAGAGCACTCACACTGACCTGCTCAAGGAGACGTTCCGCAGCCTCGGGATGCGTCTCAAGCGGCTCAACGAGCTCGCGTCGAAAGGGGTACACGGGGTAGTCTCCCGCTCCGAAGCGGAGACCTGCATCATGTGGACGTACTTGACGGCCGGCGACGTTCTCCGAATTGCCGACGGGACTTCGATCGAGAGTAAGCCCGCCAAGAATCCCGATGAAGATCCACGGCCGTAGGGCCACAGCTCCGCACTCGCGCGCCTGCCCCCGCGCCAGGCGGCAGTGACGTGGAGCCTGCACGAATCGAATCTCCCTGAGCCCCACCGACGGTTCTCATTCTGCCGCAGGCCGAGCCACTGGCAAGAGGTGACGGCCATCCGGGCTTTGAGTCGCGGTGTGGACTGGTCCTCCAACCAGATGATTGCGGTACCGGACCGGGAAGCGCGCGAGGCCGCGCGCTGAAGTTGGCGAGCGGTGAACCCCCGTGTCGAGGCGACCAGAACCGGGATGCCCTCGCAGAGCGCGCCGATCGCGGCAAGCCGACCCTCGACGCCTGGGGTTTCGACCAGGGCGAGGCGTTCGAGGTTGACGCCCGCGCAGCGACCGCTGAGAGCGGGTAGAGGCGCGGCTCGTCCACGATCGCGCTCCACAGCCCCTTGGCGGTGGCGGCGGCGAGGAGCGCGAACAGGAACGTGGTGGCGCCGCGCCTCCGGGCGTCGATACCGAGCTGATCCGAGGGGCCACCGGTGGGCAGGAGCAGCGCGAGCGCATCAGCCACCGGATGCACCGCCCGCGTCGGGGGCAGCCCCGGGACGGCGAGGACAGCGCCGGGGCGCAGCTCGGCGCCCAACCGCATCCCCATCGATTCGGCCAACTCGGCCGGGCTCAACCGCGCTGCACTTCCTGACATGCCCCGCCCTTATTATATCGAACACTTGTTTCAATTGATTAGGTTAGCCAGGGATCAAAGGGTTGTCACATTGGTTGCGGACCAATTGAAATGCCAGCGAAACCGCTGCTGAAGGCATTGATCTTCCCGACACGGTGCCGCAGGAGGGGCGCTTGAGAGCGGGGTGGATGCGCGTCGTGTGACGGTGGTGCGCGGCCGGGTCCGCTTTTCAACCCCACCGGTCGACTGGAACTCCCGGCCGCACGCACCGACCCTAACGATTCTGTAGGTGCAAGCGGGGGAGGCGCATCCGTCGGCATGGCGCGAACCGGCAGGTCTCGGAGGAGCACGAGCGCATCGGGGCGGCACCGTGTTTGCGGTGCCACCCCGATGGAGATAAGACCGCTTCGAGCTTGCGCTCGGCGTCGGCGTCGCCGAGATCGGCCGAGTTCGGCACGACGTCGGCCTCGTCCTCCGCAACCGCCTCGGTCTCGACGTCGGCGTCCGTCTCCGAGGCGTCGCCGTCACCCTCGTCTTCCTCGGTGTCCTCCTCTTCCACTTCCTCTTCCTCCTTCTCGGCGAGGCGGTCGGTGATCGACTGGCGGACCTCGGCCTCGACTTCGGCCAGCTCGTATCCCTCGGTCACGAGGAGGTCGAGGTAGGCCAGGGCGTGGTCGAGGTCGCCCCAGCGGCCGAGGACGAGCCCGGACAGGTTCTCCTCGCACCGCGCGAGCCATCGGGCGACGGTGGCGCGGGTGAGGCGGTCCATCCCGGCGTTCTCAGGCAGCTCGCGGATCTCGCATCCGCACAGGGCGTCGGCGAGGTGGGCGTACTCGTTGTAGGGCAGCCGCATCGAGGTGGCGGCCAGTTCGCGCAGCGCGGGCCGGAAGAGGATCTTCGCGCCCTTCGCGGTGCCGAACCGGGAGAGCAGGAAGTCGGTGCGGACGCCGGTTGCGGCCTCCCACGCTGCACGACGCGCCTCGGATTCGGCGTCGCGGGCGTCGCGCTCGGCCCGGTGTGCCGCTGAGGAGTTCGGGGCCGGGCGCAGGCCGACCGCGGCGGGGTCAGGGCAGTAGTACTCGGCCTTGGCGCCGTAGTCGCGGTTGATGTAGGCCGCGAACCCCGGCTCGCTCTTGACCGTCTCCGCGTCCACGGGGTGCCCGTCGGCGTCGACGAGGTGCTCCAGGCGGACCGCGGTGCAGCCCTCGCTGTGGAAGTCTGGCCGGGGGGTGACCTTCACACCGGCAAGGACGAGTTCGGCCTTGAGCCGTTCGATCGTGTCCTTGGCGCCTTGGCGGTGGCGTTCCTCGGCGATGAGGTGCTGGACGCTCCAGTGCCCGCCGGCCTTCTTCATGATCCGCTCGATCACCTTCGGGTCGTGCGTGAACTCCGCCAGTGCCGCAGCGGAGACCAGGTCTACCTGACCGGCGTGCGCGGCCTGCTGGACCTGCTCGGGGAGCTTGTGGAGGGTGAGGGACTGTTGGACGCGGTCGAGGTCGCTGCCGGTGGCTTGGGCGATGCGTTCGGGTTCCCAGTCCAGGAGGGTGAGTTGCTGGTAGGTCTGGGCTTCTTCGAGGACGGTGAGGTCGTCGCGGTGGAGGTTCTCGGCCAGCATCGTGACGAGTTGATTGGCCGCGCCGGGGTCATCGACCACGATGCACGGCACGGTATCGAGGCCGACTTGGGTGGCGGCGGCGTGGCGACGGTGCCCGGCCACGATCGTGTGGCGGCCGTCCTCGTCGGCGGGGAGGACGATGAGCGGTTCGATGATGCCGAGGTAGGCGACGGTCTTGGCGAGCGCGTCGATGCCGCGCAGCTCGGAGTGCGCGTTGTTCTCGTGCGGAACAAGTTGTGTGGCCGGGATCTGGGTGAGCTCCATCAGGGACTCCATTCGGGTCAGGCCGCCTGCATGAGATTGCAGGCGGCGCTTGCTGATGGGCCGATCCCAGCCGCGCAGCGGCTACACTGGTTCGGCCCAGCAAGCGCCGCCGGGAGGGGTCTGCTCCGAACCCGAGCACGCGGAGAGGCGCGTTCGGGACGATACCGCCTTGGCTTCGGACACCGTCTGCTGTCGCGAATCCGACAGCGGTGAGTAGCTGTTTGACCTGCTCAATAGGGTTGTCGCGGACCGTTTTGTCGACTTGGGATTGATAAAATATGGTTCCGTCGCCGAGCGCGCCAGCCCGGTTTGGCTCGGCGGTCCTCCCGCCCGCCCTGGGAGCGCCTATGCCTCACACCCTCGAAGACCCTCCGCTCGTCACCCCGTCAGGCCAGGACTCGTGGTGGATGCGGTTGGGCGCCGAAACCCCCGGTCGCGTCCACGGATGCGTCCAGCCCGATTGCGATCGCGGCCCGATCGCGGCCACCGACGCGTACTGCCGCACCCATGAGGCTTTCCTCGGCTGGGGGCCGCGCAAGCCGCACCCACTGCACTACGTGGCGATCGGCGCGCTACGGGTCGTCATCGCCGCAGGGTTCGTCTTCACCGCCCTGCTGGACTCGATGCTCCCGGTCTGGGGCGTCGCACTCCTCAGCGGCCTGGCGATCGCGGCGCTGCCGCTGCGGCTGTACGGGCTCGGCCGAAATGCCGCCGCCCTGTTCTGGCTCGTCGCCGCCGCCCTCGGCCTGGAGTTCTGGTTCGGGGCCTTCACCACCCGCACCGGACTGCTCACCTGGACCGCCTATGTGGGCCTGGCCGCCTGGTGGGTCTTCACCGCGCTGGTCGCCAATTCCGGTGGCGGTGGCCGCGCCGGGGCTGCCGGGTTCGACCGCGGCGCACAGCTGGTCGCGGTGACCTTGACCGTCACCCTCCCCGCGCTCGGGGCCGCTGTCGTGGGCGAGCAATGGCGCGATCTCGCTTTGATTCTGGCTATCGGCGGTGTCACCGGCGCGCTGCTGGTCGCGGCCATCATCGGGGTGCTGCGCGGCGGCAGGCACCTCGACCACGCCCGGCCCCCGCAGATCCCGTATCTCTCCAGACCGCTGGCGCTGCGATGGCGGGTCCAGGTTGCCCGCGCGCGTCCAGGGCGACCGGCAGGACCGATCGATCGGCTCGCCCGCGGGGTCATCGCCTTCGTCCACGTGGTCGTGGCCGGCTCGGCGCTCGGTGGCACCCGGCTGCTGAGCGCCCTGCGCCTGCTCGGGTACGGCCTCCTGGTCGCCTCCGCCGCGCTGGTCAACTGGCTGGTGCGGATCGGCGTCGAGGCCTCCAGGAGAATTCTCGGATCGATCGTCGCGGCGAGCTTGGTGGGCTGGGATGGGTGGCGCGTGTTCAGGGCTGCGACACTCCGAGCGGTGCGGGTGGTGTTGATACCGTTCGCCTTCGCCTCCTGCGCGGCGGTGACCATCGCGTGGTGGTCGGAGGCGGTACGCCGCTACCTGGCCGAAGGCCAGTGGTTGACTCTGGCGTGGATCGGCGCGGGCATCGTGGCCGCGGCGATCGCGTTGACACTGATCTGGATCGCACTCAGCGGCCAGCCGCTCAATGTCTCGCTGCGCTCGGCCGCCCACTCGGCGAACATCGCCTCGACCAAGGGCCTGTTGATCCTCGCTTTGTTCGCTCTCGCCATCGGCGCACCGGGAACCCTGCTCGGCATCGGCCCGATCACCTGGGGCTGGCTGACCGCAGGCGTGTGGGTCCTGCTCATCACCGCCACAGCCCTGCACCTCACCGCCCGCGCCAGGCCCCGCCGCGACCAGCGCGACAGAGACGGCAAAGCCGCGACCGCACCCGAGGAACACCAGACCAGCGAGGACGACACTCCTGCTGTCGAGCCCGAGCTCAGAAGGCCGGAGAACGCCGCGACCTAGCAAGCGTGCGGCACCGACGCGACTGAACATGATCGCCGGCTGCGAAGCGTCTGCGGGCAGGGAAGAATACGGCGCGGCCCGCCCGAGCGGATACTCGGACGGGCCGCACCATGTCTTGGGCGCGCAGGGCCCTGCTGGACGGTCAGTCCTGTTCAGACTCAGACTCGTAGGGGCCGCCGAACAGGTCGTAGACGAGCGTCCAGGTCGGCTCCTCGAAGTGCGGGATGCCTTCGGTGATGCGATCGCGCAGGCGATGCCGCTCAGCGGAGGTGACGTCGTCGGCCTCGACCTTGAGGCGGAGGTACTGCATGGTCGCCACGGCCGCGGCCGGGCGGGCGGCGTTGACGTGCGCGGCGACCAGGCGGGCCGCGATCCGGGCAGTGCACCCGCTGGCATCAACCTGATGCGAGGCGATGGCCTCGCGCGCAGGCTGTTCGGGCTCGGATCGGATGATCGTGCCCCGGCAGTCGGGGCAGACGCCGATTGGGAATAGGCCGAGCGCTCCGAGGCGGCGAAGGCGCTGGCGCTCGCGCTCGTCGCGCGGGACGTCGAGACGGCCGCACATGAGGGCGATCAAGCCATCGCCGTTCATGACGCCGCTCCCGCGTCCACGGCGTCGAACAGGGTCGAGGCGGGAGCTAGGGAGCAGGTGACGCGCTCGCCGTGGTGGAGCCCGCGGCATTGGACCTTGTTGAGGGTCCGGGTGGGGTCGGTGAGCTTGCGGCGGGTCTCGGATTCGTGGTCGTCGATCCGCGATCCCTCCAGGGCCTCATGGTTTTCGCTGGCGGGGACGAGTTCGGGGAAGTCGGGGAGACCGGCGGCTCGCCACATCCTGAAGTACAGGCCGGCGGCGGCGGATCGGAGTGGTGCGATGAGGCTGGTGTCGTGGAGGGCGCAACAGACCTCGGCGGCCGTCCCGATCCGTGTGTCGCCTCTGGCGGCGACGCGGTCGAGGAGTTCGCGGCAGTGCGAGCGGTAGACCGGCTCGTACTCCATGCGCTCATGGGTGGGGATCAGGAGCTTGAAGGAGTGGTAGAGCCGGTCGCTCGCGTCCGGATGCCGCTGCTGGGCGCGGGTGATCTCGTCTTCGGCGATGTCCATGCGCTCGAAGATCCCGGCTAGGCCGAGGTGATCCATGAATGCGGCGGCGAACTCGGCCGGACCGGTCGCCTGCTCTAGGAGGGTGTCGAACGATGTCTGTGGTGTCATGGCGGTGCGCCTTCCAGGGCCGGGCGCGGCTGCCGGGGTGGCTGCCGCGCGGTGCGGCGCCATTACCCGGCGGGGAAGGGGCGAGGAACGCAGTTCCAGGGCGCAGCCCGGTCGCCCCGGCCGTCGGGTAGCGTCCGCGCCCGCGAGCGGCAGCCACCTGCCGTGCCCTGGCTCAGGGCAAGGAAGCGCGTCTGGAAGGCGCAAGAAGAAGGCAAGGGCCGACCGTCCGGGCTTGCGTGGCACGCGGTCTGGCGCGAATAGGCGTAGCGTCGCCGTATGAACGCGAAACGCTGGGTGCCGTCGACTGAGGCGGCGCTGTTGAAGGCCATCGAGGACGGCATCTTCGACGAGGGCCATTTCTTCGAGGCCAAGAGCAGTGTGGGGGACACGAAGGGCGAGCGGAAGGAAACCGCTCGGGATCTCGCCTCGTTCGCGGTCGACGGCGGGATCTTCATCATTGGTGTCCATGAGGACAAGGTCAACAAACGATGGGACCCTGAGCCGGTCGACCTTTCCGGGTATGCCGAACGGGTGGAACAGGTCGCTTTCAATCTGGTAGATCCGCCGTTGATACTCCGCATCACCGAGATTCCTGCGGCAGGCAAGCCGGGCCACGGTTACTTGGCTGTAGAGGTTTCGGCGTCGCTCGAAGCCCCCCACATGGTCGACGGTGTGTACTACCAGCGTGGAGAGAAAACTCGTGTACGCCTCGGAGACGCGCAAGTCCGCCGCTTCCACGCGGCTCGCGCAGACCAGGAGGCCGTCATCGACCGGCTCCTGGATGAGGAGATCGCACGAGACCCCGTAGCGCCAGCAGATCGGAGCAGCGGGCATCTGTACCTCGTCGCCCACCCGGTCGATGCTCCGCGCGACGTCGTGCACGACATTGTGTATGGCGACAACGATGTGCTTTGGTGGCTGGTCGACCACGGCGAGCGGGAAGTGCCCCACGCGATCCGTGGTGTCAGGCCGTCGGCAGTAACAGCAACCTCGCCGTCACGACGCGCAGACGGCTACGCCCGATGTTCAGAAAGCCTGTCAGGAGGCCGGATCTTCCAACCCATGTCTGACGCATCCGAGATATTGATGGCCGACATCGAATTTCGCGTCTCCGGTCAAATCCGGGTGCTCGTTGGCGGCCTGTCCCGGCCGCTCGGGCGCGGGGACGACAGCCCGATCCGCATCTTTGACTCACTCGCAGTCGCTTGGACACTCAGACTCGTCCACTGGACACGGCTCTTTGCAGACGCCTTCGCCTATCGCGGTTCCTGGCAGTTCGGCGTGGCAGCTACCGGCCTGCATGGTCACCCAAGCATCCAGGACGAATGGGGCGAAGGCGGCCCTCGCTACAGCCGCGATGAGTACCGCAAATCAACGACTGCCACAAACTTCGAGATCGAGGATCGACCACGCAAGGTTGCCAACCGGCTCATCGGGCAGTTCGCGCGGGCACTCGGAACCTACGAAAGCGCCAAGCCCTATTTGACCTACGAGAACACCACCGACTGATCACAGACAAGGTGTCCTTGTCTGTGTCGTCCCAGACTTCGGCGACGGCTGTCGGCCAGCCGAGTTCGGAGAGCCGAGCGGCCAGGTCGGTGACCGCTTCGAAGCCGGACAGCTCGATGCAGTCCTCGGGCAGGACCGGGGCGAGCCCGGCGAGGTGGGGCCTGGGATCGGCTTCGGGCGGGCCGATGACGGTGCGTTGCAAGAACTCTGCGCTGTCGAGAAGCAGGCTGAGGCTGGCCGCGTGTTCGGACTCGAACCGCTCGGACTGCGCCGGACGGTGCTGGTGGCGTTGACGCGCAGGGTCGCGAGGTCGAACCCGATGTCGATCAGGGAGGGGCGTGTCATGAGCGGACCTTCTTTCCGACGACCACGGTCTTGGGCGGGCCGAGCCGGGTCACGGTGGCCCAGTCAACGGCATCGCCCAGACCGGTCAGCAGTTCGAACTCGTGATCGGCGCAGGCGCGGGCGACGAAGCCGATGCACGGGCCGTCGATGATCGCGCTGTGTCGGGGATAGATAGAGCCGCTGGCTTCTGCCTTGATGACGATCGGCTTCCCGCACTCAGGTACAGGGCACTGCTGGTCACTTGCCATGACCGGTCTCCGTTCCAGCCGCGATGAGCCCGGTGGCCTCGCGGCCTGCGGGCTCGGTGAGGCCGAGGTCGGCGAGGCAGTCGAGGGCGGCTTGCTCCAGTAGCGTCTGGCCCGACGGTTCGAGGGCCGCGGTGTAGCGAGGGTCGAAGGCGTTCGAGCGCGGATCGCAGACCGGCGCGGACGTGGCTGGTCGGTGGATCAGGTACCGGGTTCCGGGCCCGGTGACGAGCGCGCCGTGGCAGAAGGCGAGCCGGACGTCACCGCGGACCTCGGCGGCGGCGTGCACATGCTGCTGTGGGAACAGCAGGAAGTCCCCGCGCTCAAGGTCAGCGGCGGAGATGAGGCGGAGGCTGCCGGGAAAGCGCTTCGCGTGGAGGGTGCGGGCGGTGTGCTCGGCGCGGCGCTCGCCGAGGCCGTTGAGGTCGGCCCTGAGCCGGTCGATGAGGGCGCGGGGGTCGCGCAGCATCTCGTTGGGATCGCACGTGCCGCAGTCGCAGTCGAGGGCGTGCAACGACTTGATCGAGAAGCCCTGCTCCCTGGACCAGGGGGTGATGACCTGCTCCCAGGCGCCAGCCGGGTGCTGGTGTTCGAGGAACTCGACGATCGCACCGTCCTCGCCGATCAGGCTGGTGATGCGGGCGGGGTAGTAGAACGGCCAGGCGAACGGCCGCGAGTCCGAAGGGGTGCGCGGAGCCAGCAGGTGCGGGCGGGCCTTGACGATCTCGCCTTCAGCGAAGCGGTGGATGGACATGACGTGTGCTCCATTCGGAGGTGGGAGGGAACGAGGACGGGCCGACCAGCGCGAGGCTGGCCGGCCCGAAGGTGCGGTAGTGGGATGTAGTTGGTGCCTGCGGTCACTCCTCGGGCTCGGCGGGCGCGTTGGTGCTGAGGTGCTGGCCGATGAGGGCGGCGAGGCTGCGGGCGAGTCCGATCGGGACGCTGTCGAGCTCGATGGTGACCTCGGTGGCGCCGTAGTGGACGCGCAGCGAGCCTCGGAAGTAGTTCGGTCCGCTGAACCGCATTGAGCCGTCAGGGTCATGCTGGTACTGGTGCGTGCCGGGAACGAGGGCCTGGAGTTCGGCGACGGTGGCCGCGAGGACTGCCTTGCGGTCGCGCGCGGCATCGAGCGCGGTGCGGGCTTCGGCGATGGCCGCGTTGTAGGCGGCGGTGAGGAGTCGCCGCTCGACTTGGCGGGCGATCTGGTCGGCTGGGCGGTCGGCGGCGGCACTGGTCTGCTCGACCTCAAGGCGTGTATGCGACTGGTAGCCCTGGGGTAGGTCGGCGGTGATGACCACCCGCCAGAGCGGATCCTTCTGCTCGGGGCGGATCGTCAAGCACCGCTGGCCCGATCGGAGGGCGACCAGGTGCTCGTGCGGATCGCACCGGACCCAATCACCAGGCAGGTGCTCGGCCAGTCCCGCAGCGCACGATGCGGCGATGGAGGCGCGAAGGCGCTGTTCTTCACGCCAGGAGGGGATCTCACTCATCGGTCGCCTCCGAAGGCGTCTGCTCCTGGACGGTGGGGTGCGCGTCCGCAGTGGGTTCGCCAGGCAGTGCCCGGGTGCGGTGACGGATCGCGGTGATGAGCTGGTCGGCCAGATCCTCGATCTGGTCGCGGGCGGCGCGGTCTTCCAGCCGGTTCGAAGCGATGCGCGAGAGGACGAGGATGTTCAGCGCGGTCTCGCGCAGGAGCGTCGCGGTCGGGATCGTGGTGCGGGTGCCTGCGAGCTCGGTGATGGCGTCAGCGAGCGTGTTAAGCACCCGTTCGGGAGACCCTTCCGCCGGTTCGCCGTTGCCGAGGCGGCGGCCGGTGCGATGGACGATGCTGCGGGCGAGATCGAGTGGGAGGCCCCGCAAGTGCAGGTCGGTGGTCTGCGCATCATGGCTGAGGCGCAGGCTTGCGCTGAAAGCCCTCGCGCCCCTGCTGCTGGCGGCGGTGGAGGGGTGGTGGGCATCGGGCACGCCCCCGGGCATCGTGTCCAGGAAGTAGTCCACGATCGAGGCGGTCACGGCCTCGGGCCGCTCCACTCGCTCCAGTGCTTCGCGGACCCGGGCTGTCTGCTCGGCGTGGGCGGGCAGGAGCTGCCGGGCGATGTCGGTGGCGATCGACTCGGCGGAGCGCTCGGCGCGGACGGTGATTTCAGGTGCCGTGAACCCTTCCACCTCGCCCCACGTGTCGGGAAGGTGGGCCTCGATCGTGAGAAGTGCGGTGCCGTCCTGCTCGGAGCATAGGAAATGAAGGACGCAGTCGCCGCGGTGAAGGGCGGCCGGAGCCGGTGGGTGATTCATCCAGCGCCAGCCGCCCGCGAGCTCGTCGCAGAGCGCATCGGCGTGATCGATCGCGAGTTGTCGCAGCTCGTCAATGGTGTAGTTGGACATCGAGTCCTCCTCGGGTCGGGGCCGCGGACTGTTGATCGGTCGCGGCCGGATTGACCCGTCCGCCCACCCGGCGGGAAAGCGCAGGGGCGCACCGGAACAGCGACGCAGGAGCGACCGGTGCAGGCGCAGCGGCCCCTGCTCGGCCGCCGGGTACCCTGGCGGCGGCAATCCGAGCCCGCGACCCGCCCGTCTCGCCGCTACGGGGAGTGTCGGGGTCGTATGCGATCGTGGCGGGCGTGACCAACGACGAAACGAACGCCGCCGCGCTGCGAGCGACCCTGGCCGACCGGGTCGAGCGCGACTTCCCGCACCTGAACGCCGAGACGCTCGAGGTCGTCCGGCAGGTTCCCCGCCACGCCTTCGTCCCTGACGTCGATCTTGAGGCGGCCTACGTCGACGATGCGGTGGTCACCCGCCGCGACGAACACGGCCGGGCGCTCTCTTCGATCTCACAGCCCTCAATGGTCGCCCAAATGCTCGACCTGCTCGACCTCGCACCCGGACACCGCGTACTGGAGATCGGCGCCGGGACCGGATATTGCGCCGCGCTCATCGCCGAACTCGTCGGCCCCTCCGGGGCGGTTACCACCATCGACCTCGACCCCGAGATCACCGACGAAGCCCACCGCAACCTCGATGCCACCGGGTACAGCCGCGTCACCGTCACCTGCGCCGACGGCGCCCTCGGCGATCCGGAGGGGGCACCCTGGGATCGCATCATCGTCTCTGTCGGCTCCTGGGAGCCTGCTCCTGAGTGGATCGCCCAACTCGCCCCCGGCGGGAAACTGGTCATGCCGCTGAGCCTCGGAGCGGTGCAGCGGATCGTCGCCTTTGCACTCACCGACTATGGACTGCGTTCGGTCACTGTGCTGGCGGGCGGATTCTTGGCCCAAAGGGGCCGCGACGCCAGGCCCCGCACCATCGAAGTGGTCGACGAGACGATCAGCATCGAATCACCGCACGGTCTCGGCCAGGAAGCGCGCACAATCCTTGACCGGCTTGCGGGTGAGCCGGTGCCGGTGTGGACCGGAGTAGTGCTACCTCCACCAGGACGGTTCGATCGGCTGCTCATCTTCCTGGCGCTGCACCACCAGGGCATGTTCACCCTGACCGCACCACGCGACTTCCTGCCTGGTGCGCTGCGCGCATGGAACGTCATCTATGCGATCGAGTACGAAGGCACGATCGCGCACCTGGCCCTTCGGCCATCAGCGGCCGCCGACCACCACGAGGTCGGTGTGCTCGCCTACGGACCCGAAGCCGCCAGCGTCGCCACCCTTCTCGCCGATGACGTTCGCTCCTGGGAACGCCTCCGTGAACTCGACCCGGTCTTTACCGTTTACCCGCGCACCCCAGAGACCGACCGAGCGGATCTCGGGCCGGTGGTGCTCGACAAGCAACACTCGCGCATCCGCGTCACCTGGCCGGCGGCCGGGCCGGAACCGATCGCGATGCACCTGCACGAGGAGTACTTCGACCTCATCGCCTCAGGTCAGAAGACGGTCGAAGTCCGGTGCGCCGACGTCAAACGCCTTGCTGTTCAACCTGGTTCGCATATCCGGTTCACCAGTGGCGGCCGGATGCTGACCGTGGTGGTCGTCCGGGTCGCTCGCTACGACACCTTCGCAGCGCTCTACGCAAGCGAGGACGCTGCCGCGATCAACCCGCACCGCAACCGAGCCGAGCAGCTCGCGGGCATCGAGGCTCTCTATACGCCTGAGAAACGGGCGCTCGGTGCGGTCGCCATTGCAATCAAGCGCATCGGTGCGGAGACGAAACACTGAACCCCGGCCCCGCCCGCTGAAGTCCGTCTACAGGCCTTCGGCTCCAATGACTCGCAGGTCAGAGGCCCCGGCGATCGGCTCGACGGCACCGACGATCGATATGGTGCCCTCGTCGAGCAGATCGCTGTCGAGGACGACCTGGCCGTGGCTGCCGTCGGCGGCCACCAGCGTCCACTGGTAGTCCTCAAGGGATTCGGGTGGAAAGATCGCGCGCTTCTGCACGCGGGTGGCGAGTGCGATGGCGACGGTCAGGTGGTCGGGTGCGCCGGTGTGGTGGGCGAAGGCGTCGAAGCCGACGAACTCGGCAAAGGCACCCGGCCCCGATCCGGCGGCGACCTGTGCGAGGACCGGCTCTGCGACGGCGCCCGCGAAGCCCTGCCCGTCCCAGACCTCGATCTGCTCACGCGGCATCGTGAACGCCTCGGCGGCGGCCCCAGCCAAGGCTTCGAGGTCCACTGACTCGATGAAGGTGACGGTGTAGTCGCGCATCAGGCGCTGCCCTTCCCCTGCTCGTACACGCTTTGGGCGTAGGTCCAGGTCTCGTCGGTCATATGCCGACGGAACCGGGCGATCTTCGGGTCGCGTTCGGCCGCGGCCCGGTCACCACCGTATGCCGTCAAGCCCTTGAACGCGGTGAACTGCAACTTGTCCATCGCGACGAAGCCCTCGCCCCTGACAGGGTAGACCGTGCCCGATGGGGTTTCGAGTCCGTAGACGCGGCCGCGCACCGCGTAGAGATTGTCGCGGAGGTGCTCGGCCTGCCCGGACTTGATGGCGGCAACGTCGGCCCCGGTATCGACATGCGGCAGGACCACGGTGTTCTTCTCCTTCGCCGGACTGTTCAGGCGCACCTGGTCAAACAGGTGACGCTTGCCCACCCGTGTAGGCACTGTGGAAGCCGCCGGTCCCTTGGGTTTGAGCGAAGCGGAAGCTGGTGCGTCTACGGTAGGGGAAACCGCCCCCGAAGCTGAGGCAGAAGCCGCGGCCTTGCCGGCGGCACCGGCCAGTAATCCCTTCAGCGCCTCAACCTGGGCGCGGAGCGCATCGAGCGCGCCGGCGAGCGTGTTGGCATGGCCCGCAAGCTCCTCGGCGCGGTCGCTGGCGGCCTGTGCCTGCTCGGTCTTGGCCTCCAACCCGAGGGCGCTCGTCTGCGCGACCACGGAGTCGAGGGCCTCCTTGGACGCGAGAATGCCACCGGCGAGTTCCCTCGCGTGCTCGGCGTTGCCGCCGACGGCACCGGATGCCTCATCGATGCTGGTCACAGGACTCCTCTGATACGGGGTTCATCAGTTCCGGCGACTATACGGTTGCGCCGCAATCAGGACGGTCTCGGAACCGTAGATTTCAGCTCATCTTGGCGTATGCGGCGTAGGGCGTCCAGGTCACGCCGGTGTCGTTCGCCATCACCGAGTCGAGCCGGAGCCTGAACTGTTCGGCTACGCCGGGGGTACTCGCCAGGAGCGGCACGCCACCGACCACGAACGTGAGCTCGCGAGCCTGGCGCAAGACCGGCCACGCGGGATCGGTGGTGATGTCGTGTCCGTAGGCTGCGGCGAGGCGCTCGTGTTCACCGGTGGAGCCGAACCAGATCTCGGCCGCGGCCACCGCTGCGAGGTCGACACCGGCGGGGCCCAGGCAGGTGGAGTCGAAATCGCAGAGGACCACGCGATCATCCGGCCGGCGCAGCAGGTTGCCCACGTGGGCGTCCCCGTGCACCAGGGTGCGGGTGGCATCGGCGACGAGGGCTTCGACTTCAGGTTCGAGGCGGTCGCACCATTCGAGGAGTGCCTGCCGATCGGCCGCTCGAAGGGCCTCGGCGTCGGCAATCCGCTTCCTCGCAGTGCCGACCGGGTCCCAATCGGGGAGCGCGATGGTGGGGGTCGGCAGGTTGTGGAACTCGCGGAGGACCCGCCCCAGGTCGTCGGTACTTGGAGCATTCGGAGACGGAAGGACATACTCCCAGACCGTTGCCAAAAGATCCTCATAGATCAGCGGCTGGTCCGAAATCGCGGCGAGGCGGATGGTCGGCGCGTCGACCTCGGCGAACCAACGGCCGAGGCGGGCGCCTTTGCGAATGCGATCGTGCAGCCGGTTCGATCGGGTGATCCGGAGTACGACTCCAGCGCTGGGGAGGGCGTAGACGGCGTTGTTCGCCATGTGGAGGGTCTCGGCGTCTTCGACCTCGATGCCGAGTCGGTCGCCGATCGCGCTCATGGCGGCGCGCATCCGCTCCTCGGTGAACCGGCCGTTGGACACCTCGCACCCCTCGTCAGATGGTCGTGATCTCGTTGATGAAGTCGTCGACATCCGAGCGCCCGGCGCAGGCCTGCGCGTCACGGCCGAGGTTCACGATTCGCTCCTTGATCCTCGCCGAATGTACTTGACCGGCGTTCTCCAGCAACCCGGCGCCGATCTCCAGCGCCGCGTCCGCCTCACCGGCCAGGAACCATGCCGAGCACAGGCCGACCTGGTTGAGCACGCTGCTGCGTTGCATCCCTTCGTCGAAGCCGTCGATCGCTCGCCGGGTCCAGTCGGCGGCCTGCTCGGCGAATGATCGATCCTGCCTTGCGAAGTCGCGGTAGACCCGGCCGAACTGGGCGGCGAGTTCGGCCTGATCGATCCAACTGATCCAACTGGGCTCGTCGCCGTGGCTCATGCGCTCGAACGCGTCGGTGGCTCTCGACAGCGCGGCGTCGGCACCGTCGCGATCTCCCAGAGCGGCCAACGAAGGCGCGATCGTGGCATCGAGGACCGCTCTGGTGCCCGGTGTGGATTGCCGATCGAGGCGTTGCTGGGCGAGCCGGAGCACCTCCACGGCGTCGCGGTTGTGCCGCAGGTGTTGGAGTTGACGGGCCTGGCAGTAGTGCACGTACGCAGCCAGGCTGGTGTTCTCGGCGAGGACCGCAAGCCTTTCGGCCGCCGCGAAGTGCCGCTGGCCGCTTGAATGGTCGCACATGTCGAAGCCGGTCCAGCCGGCCAAGAGACGCAGTTTCGCCACGGTGTTGATGAGCGTGGGGCGGAGTCGATCGGGGCAGGAACCGTCGAGCATCGCGGCCGAGGCGTCCGCGATCAGGTTGAGTTTCTCGAAGACCAGCCCGCCGCCGTATTGATAGTCGATGGACTGGTAGAGGTCATGGACGGCACCGAGACGAGTCAAATCGGCACGCCCGATGCTCCGTTGATTGGACATCTGGACGCAGGTTGCGGCGATCTGGTCGACTTGGGTCATCAGATCGATCGGCAGCAGCGATTCGACTCCGTTCGGGACGGCGACACCAGCGAACACGCCGGTGCTTGTTACGAGGAACTTGCGTCGGTCCAATGAAGCTCCTGGGGCGGCTGACGGTTGAGGCTCAAGCATCTCCCCGAGAAGGGGATGGTCGTCAATGCTGAAGCTGCTCTTCGCTGGACTGTCCGATTCCCTGGACGGCTTGTCTGATTCCGCCTTCAGGAGGGGCCAGCAACGTTCGAGGACGCCGCCGGTTTCGAGGACCTGGTCGAGATTGCGAGCAAGGTCGAGCGGGCATCGTCGAGCGGCGGTCTCGATCTTGCCGATCTCCGAGCCGGACACGAAGACTCGTTCGCCGAGGTCGCCTTGAGAAAGGCCTTTGGCCAGGCGATGGTGGCGAAGTTCGGCACCGAACCACTCGACAGGACCCTTCGTGGGGTCCAGCGGTTTCAGGGGGCGCGGCATGACCGTCTCCTCGATTTGAATCGGACAGATCGGGTCCCGTCATCATGTCCGATTCAGATGCTTGTCCGTGCTCCGGCTCGTGTTCCAGGCTACATACATGGCAGTCAAGTACGCACGCCCCGTGTCGGGGCGCCTCTGGCGCAAACGTCGACTGGCCGACTCGGTCGGCCAGGCCACCGCGCGCAATGTCAACGCGAAGAGTCCGGTTGCGATGAACGTAGCAAGTGGACGAGCCTTGACTCCCGGTGTTTCGGTAGCGCGGATTCTGCGAACGAGACTCCGACAGCAGGAGCCGCCATTTTGGCGCAACCTCGTGTCCCTGCAAGGCGGCAAGGCGCGACATGCACGCAAAACTCCAGCTTGAGGCCGGTCTGTTGCCGTCCTATCGTGGTTATAGAAGTGGTGCTCCAGAACTGGTCACAAGGGACTGCTCAACTAGGCGCGGGAGGTGACTCGAATGCCGGCAAGACAGGGACTCAGACTCGATCGCGACCGTGTGTACGGCGTATTCGACTCACCTGAAGGACATCAGATGGTGGTGAAGGCAACCAAGCATGGAGTCCGTGCCCACGTTCTACTCAACCACTCCGAGGGGCCGGTCGTCGCTGAGATCCTCAACCCTGTCGACCCGGTTGGCAGGGCCGTCCGGTTCCGCCCGCTGTGGCAGCGCAACCACCGTCGTTGGAAGGACTCCGTCGCCGTCTCGGCGTCGGCGGTACTCGACGGTGTCATCGCTGCCGACTCCGAGGTGACACCTGGAATCGATGGGCGCGAGAAGGAGTGAGCTTGCCCCTCACTCACTGATGACTTGAACGATCAGAGCGAAAGGAAGAGCATGTCGATCGCAAGCCGACCCGATGGCGGCGTTGACGCTGCCCGGACGCGACACGTTCATCACCTGCTTGACTGCGACCCGTGCCGCTCCGCCATCGCGCATCGATGGAAGCGCGACTGCCAGGACGGCCGGCAACTGCGGCGAGAGGTTCGCGAAACCTCGCAGCGCCTGTTGAACAGGATGGCCCCACCGTCATGAGAGGCGAGTCGTACTGGCAGGAGATCGACGTACAGGAACCTGGCCCGAGGGAATCCGGGCGCCTTGGTGGGGGCGCCCGGACTCGGGTCACTTCGGGCACGGACCGATCGGCTCTTCTCTCCTTGGATGAAGTGCTCGCTCGTTACGGATTGGGCCAGGGCAAGGTTGCGGAGACACAGGATCGGTACCGGGCGGTCGTGTACGAACTGGACCACCTCGGAACGGGCGCTCCTACGGTTCCGAGGCCGAAGACGGCGCGCATCTATTGCAGCGGATGCGGCACGGATGAGTTGCTTCCGGTTCGCGGCTGGAACGAAGTGCGAAGCGCGATCAAATCGGTGGGCTGGGTTTTTGGACCTGGCGGCACCCTGCGGGAAACCCGGTGCCCGCAATGTCGTCACACCCGGGAGAACCGATGACCCCAGGCGAATCGGTTGCCCTGCTGGGGCAGCGCCACGAAGTACGAGTGGACTCGGCGCTGCCTCAGCTCGAAGTCCCGTGCGCGGGGGCCATTGAGAACCACGTTGTGGCCCTTTCAGGGCAGGGCTCTCGCTTGCGGCCCCTTCCTTTGATTCATCGAGATGGATTGAGGCTAGGCGGTGCGAACGCAGAGAGCGTCGCGGTATGGAGTCGTCAGAGAAGGGTGGGCATTACACCACTCCACTTCCCATTAGGAGTCGCGGCCCACGTCGGAACCGGGATCTTTGGCGAGAGTCAGTCCTGGCGTGGGGCCGCTGGCACACGAAAGGTTAGGACTTCCGTGGTTGCGAATATCGTATCCAGTGAGCTCAGCAGCGTCCAAGATCAAGGCGCTCAAGATGATTTGTTGGCGGTCCGCCTCGGTCAGGCTCCTGGCCGGGCCGTGGGTGTGGCGCGGGTGGAGGGAGCGTGAAGCGAGGCGACGAACTGGTCTGCCCATCGGTGGTGCTGCGCCTTGATGAGGGCACCACGCTGCGCATGACCGCGTATCTCGGCGATTCGATGGTCGGTGTCACCACGGCTGTCTGGCCGCCCGAGCCGGTAGCGCTGATCGACTGGCACACGGGCAGTGTCAGGTGCGGGTTCACCGAGGACTTTGCCGACCTACTCGGGGAACTCGAAGAAGTCTTGTCCGATGAATCCGTTGCCCTGTACTCCTCGTTCCGGCTCGGATTGGCTACGGCACCGCCCGAAACCGAGGACTTGTCAACGACGATGACGCTCCGTGGAGTTGAACTGGCGTTCGCGTGTGACCTCGACCAAGCGCGGGTCGTCGTGACCACAGCGGACCGGGTGCCACTGCTCGTGGGCCGACTCCGGGACGCCCATCTCGATGGCACGACCACTCAATTCCGGCTCCACTCTGCCTGGACCGGCCTGTTCGGGGACACACGGGCACGGACGATCATCCGCCGGTGTGCGATCCGGCGCTGGCGTGCTGAGGACAAGCGACGGCGCCGCAGTCTTCAATCTGGGAGCGAAGGGCTGGACAGTGCTGCAACTTGAGAAGGCGCGCGTCGGACCGCATTTTGTTCCGGCCCTGTTGGGTGCCGCGGCCGGGCTCCTCGCCGCGGTGGCGACCAGCGCGGCCCACACCGCACTTATCGCGCAGCGCTCGGCGCTGTCGAGCACCGGATTCCTGGAGACGCCAAGGAGTCGGTTTCGACTCGGCATGGTCGCAGTGGTCGGCGACAAGTTGCGCTGGCACCATCTCGGCCCGCTGCCGTTGCCACCGTTCGTGATCCACCAGAGCCTGACGGTACTGACCGACAGGAGGCTCATCCCAGGCAGGACGAGGACAATGCCCGATGCAGTCGAGCTGCGCCTGGCGGCCCCTGAGGGCCCGGTGCGTCTGGTTCTGCCCGCCGAGGTCGCGGCCAAGGTAGCGGCCTGGATCGAGGAGGAGTCAGGGCATGGCTGAGCAGATCCTTGTCGGGATCGCTCTACCGGTTCCCGACCCGTGGCGGGCACTGCTCGGTTCAGTCCGATGCGCCTTGGGCGACCCGCTCGGCGAGGTCGTCCCCGCCCACGTCACCGTCCTTCCGCCCACCTGGGTTCGCCCCGCGCAACTGCCGGGGCTTGTCCGCCATGCCCGGTCTGTCGCGGCCGCATGGGCACCGATCACGGTCGAGCTCGACGGCGTCGAGACCTTCCTCCCGGACTCCGATGTGGTCTACGCACGGCTCACATCTGGGGCGGACGAGTGCGCCGGGCTGGCGGCAGGGCTGGGATCGGGCCCCGTCACCGTTCGACCGACCTATCCCTTCCATGCGCACGTAACCATCGCGCACCACTGTGGCCCTGCGGCGCTGAAACGCGCTCTTGTCCTTCTGAGCGGTTTCCGCGCACGATTCGACCTCGCGGAGCTGTTGGTGTCGATCTCTGCCGGTTCGCTCACTGAATGGACTGCGGTGCAGCGCATCTCGTTCAACCCTGCGCCGATCGCCACTGCCTTGTCTGCAGGGTGGTCGCGGTGAACGGGGGGTGAGACAGGAGGAAGTCCCTGCCGACCTGGTCGAGCGGTGTGCCCCGAGGACGAGATGGCAGTAGGCGGCCATGAAGTCTCGGCGTGCGCGGGCATTCGACACCAACCGAAGAACACCAGCAACAGGAGGAAAATGTGAGCAGCGAATCCACGATGACCGATGAGGAAGCTACCGCGGGGCGGCTGCGCCGTGAACTGGCTGAAGCGATCGTCAAGAACCGCGGTGACATCGGCCAGTCGGTCGACGAGACGATCCTGGACGCAGTGCGTGCGGTCCCTCGGCACTTGTTCACGCCGGGCCTGAGCTTGGAGGAGGGCTACGCCAACGCGGTCGCGATCATGCTGTACGACGCCGACGGAGTGCCGATCAGTTCGGTCTCGGCACCGTGGCTCCAGGCGATGATGCTTCAGCAGGCGCAGCTCCGGCGGGGAATGCGAGTGCTGGAGATCGGTAGCGGCGGCTACAACGCGGCGCTGATCGCCGAACTCGTGGGCCCCACCGGCTCGGTGGTCACGCTAGACATCGATCCCGACGTCATCGCGCGCGCCGATCAGGGCCTGACCGACGCGGGCTATGGGGACGTGGTCACCGTCGTGCGCGGCGACGGCGAGTTCGGTGCTCCGGAGTACGGGCCGTTCGACCGCATCTTGGTCACCGTCAGCGCCCCCGACATCCCCCCGGCGTGGGTCGATCAACTCGCCGAGGACGGGCGCCTGGTCCTCCCACTGCGCATCCGCGGACTGGAGCGATCCTTCGTGTTCGAACGCGAAGGGGGACACCTGACCTGCACTGAGTTCGAGCTATGCGGGTTCGTGCCGATGCAGGGAGTCGGGGAGAACCGCGAGCGCATGGTCGCCCTCCACGGCGAGGACATCGCGCTGCGGGTCGACGACCGCCAGCCGGTCGAAGCCGGACCGCTGCGCCAGGCCCTCACGCAGCCCCGGATCGAAGCGTGGTCGGGAGTGCGGGTCGGTGGGATGGAACCGTGGGACGACCTGGACATGTGGCTCGCCACCGTCGCTTCCGCGTTCGGGTACCTCACCGCCACCGACGCCGGCTGGGATTCAGGTCTGGTGACGTTGTCGCGGCGATGGGGTATGGCCGCGATCTGGGACCGTGACTCGCTCGCCTACCTGACGCTGCGCCCGGTCGATGAGGCGCGCACCGAATACGAGTTCGGCGCGTTCGCCCACGGCCCTAACGCCATCGAGCTTGCTGACCGGATCGTGCGGCACACCCGCAGTTGGGGCCGCGACCAGCGCCGCGGGAACCGGCCCCATTTCGAGGTCCACCCGAAGACCGCACTGGACGGCGACCTGCCGCAAGGTCTGGTCGTCGAGAAGCGACACAACCGCGTCACCGTCTCCTGGCCCTCGACCACCGGTCGAGCGGGCCAGGTGCAGTAATCCGTAAACCGACAACAGGGAGTGACATGAGTACCCAGACCCAGCAGCTCACCGAGACCGAACCCGACGACGCGTTCGAGTTGGACATCCAGTTCGTGGAGTCGGGACCTGACCTCGGACGGATCCTCTACGACACCTCCGACGGATGCGGGCAGACCTGCGAGAGCGCCTGCAACAGCTGCGGATAATCCGCGGCGCCGGTACCGACCTGCACGGTCGGTACCGGCCCCCGTCACACTTCTGGAGGATCACCATGTTCCGTGCCGTCGACGCCGGATTGGTCCGCGCGACCGCCCGCGCGACCGCCGCAACTCTGCCGTCCCTGCCCTCGCCCGAACGAGCCGACGCCGATGCTGCTCGGGCTCAGCGCGAGTGGATCAGACTGGCTTGGCGCGACGTCGGTTTCGCTGCGGCAGTCGAAGTTGCCTCGCCGGCGCTCGCGGAGCGGATCGAAGCGATTCTCACCGGCGTTGTGGTAGACCCTGAGCAGATACGACGGGTCGCGTTCGCTCTCTTGCGCTACGACCTGCGTTTCGAATCGCGCGCGACACCGTTCGGTCTCTTCGCCGGAATTGCTCCCGTTCGTCTCGCCGATACGCCAAAGGTATTGATCGGATCGAAGCACCGTGCGGTCGCGCGGCCGGAGGCACTGCGGCTGCGACGACTCACCGCCCCGATCGTGCAAGGACCTCTCGCCGATCTGACGGTTCTGTTCAACAATCTGGCGTCGGTCCAAGGTGGGCGATTGATCGTGCTGTCCCCGGCCGGACGCAACGAGCCCGGCCCGATCGCAGCCACGTTGCGGCACACCCCGGCGACCGCAGCAGTGCAGCGACTTGCCGCCGGTCCAATCCGGTTCGCTGATCTGGCGGCGAAGCTCACCACCGAGTTTGCCGGTACGTCGGCATCCACGGTCGAGGCGATGCTGCGTGCGCTGGTCGATCAAGGGGTGCTCCTGACGCGACTTGAACCGCCCATGAGCGAACCCGACCCACTCGGGTCCATCGCGCACGGACTGGGACACGCCCCTCAGACAGTGCCGCAACCTATGTTCCAGGAATCGCATCAGGCGCTTCGAGCAGTCGGTGCGGCCCCTGGGCACGACGAGCAGCGCGCGGCACTGCGCGAAGCCGCCCGTGTCCTCGGGCGGGAGGGCGACCGCCCGGCGCTGGCGGTCGACCTCGCCTTGGACTTGGATGTGACCCTGCCGTCGAAGGTGGTCGCCGAAGCAGAACGCGCGGCGACTGCGCTTCTGCGCCTGACCCCACTTCCGAGAGGGTTCGGGCCGTGGGCGGCCTACCACCTTCAGTTCCTTGAACGGTATGGCCTTGGCGCAGTCGTGCGGGTGGGGGAACTGGTCGACCCGATCGCAGGACTCGGTTTTCCCGCGGGTTTCCGCGACTCCCTCCTCTCCTCGCCGACAACCGCAATCACCGCCCGAGACCGGGCGCTGATCGCGCTCGCGCACGAGGCGATCCGGCACGAGCAGCGCGAGATCGAGCTGGACACGCACGGCCTTGACGAGATCGCAGCCGAAGCGGTCACCACACCGCCCCACGTCGGCATCGCCTTCCACCTACGCGCAACCGACCTCGACGCGGTCGCCTCCGGGCAATTCACGCTCGGCGTCGAAGGAGCCGGCCGTGCGGTCGGCACGACCGAGGGCCGGTTCCTGCACCTGCTCGACCCGGGCGACCGCGCCCGAATACAGCAGGTGTGGGACCATCTGCCGACCACGATGGACGGCGCGAGGCGGGTGCAGGTTTCAGCGCCGCCCTTGTTCACCTCGACCGCGAACGTCAGCCGGGTACCGCAGGCGATCGGCGACTTCTTGGCACTCGGCGAATTCCCTCCCCCAGATGCGAACCTGATCAGCCTCGCCGATCTCGCCGTCTCGGCCGATGCCGAACATCTCTTCCTCGTCGATCTCACTGACGGGACGGTCGTAGAGCCTATGGTCCCCAACGCGGTCGAACCGATCATCCGGATGCACCCGCTCCAACGGTTCCTGGCCGAACTGCCGCGCGCTCGCACTTCGGTATACGCGAAGTTCGACTGGGGCGCCGCGGCGGCGCTCCCGGTACTCCCCAGTGTGCGGCTGGGCCGCACCCTTCTCGCGCCCGTGCGGTGGAGGCTGCACGCCGAGCAACTCCCCGGCAAAGACCGTCCATGGAGCGAATGGGCGTCGGCATGGGGCAGTCTCCGCGACGACCACCAGCTCCCCAGCCGCCTGTACTTGGGCGAGAACGACGTCCGCATCTGCATCGACCTCGGAGACCGGGCGCACCTGGTCTTGCTGCGCCGCGAACTCGACCGGCACCGAACGGTCGTCCTACGCGAAGCCCCGAGCCGCGCCGACTTCGGCTGGATCGGCGGACGCGCCCACGAGATCACCCTCCCGCTTGCCGCGACCGCCCCACCTGCACCGCAACGCCTGCGCCCGCCCGGCCCCCCGCGACTCACCACCGCGGAGGACGAGCACCTACCCGGTTCCGGGACCTGGCTCTACGCCAAGATCCACGTCCACCCCGCCCGAGCCGATGAGCTGCTGACCGAGCATCTTGCCCGGTTCGCCGCCGAAACCGGACTCGACTGGTGGTTCATCCGCTACCTTGACCCGCTCCCGCATCTGCGCGTGCGCTTCCGACTGACCGCGGCCACCGGATACGGGTCTCTCGCTGAGCGGCTTGGAGCTTGGGCCGGGGAGCTGCGACAGCGAGGGCTGATAGCCGGTCTCCAGCTCGACACGTACACCCCCGAGATCGGCCGGTACGGGCCCGGCCCGGCGTTGACCGCCGCCGAGGAGGTCTTCACCGTCGACTCGATCGCCGCTCTCGCCCAGATCCGTCACGCCGCCCCAGCGCCCGGCCTTGGGCTGGTGCTTCGCGCGGCAAGCCTCATCGACTTGACCATCGCCTTCACTGGGTCCGTGGACCATGGGATGCGCTGGCTCCTAGAACACGTCGACCGCAGCGGGCCACCCCTGGATCGCACCGCCCACACCAGGCTTGCCGAACTGCTGGACCCCCACGCGTCAGGCGGACAGCATCTGTCCGCATCGCCTTCGGGTTCGGCGGTGGTTGACGCCTGGGGGCAACGGGCGCGTGTCGTCGGACGATATCGGTTCGCCCTTACCACGGCCGAGCATCCGGCAGATCCGGTCCTTTCCGCGCTGCTGCACCTCCATCACATCCGGGTGGCCGGCATCGACCCCGGCAGTGAGCAGGCCACGCTGAAGCTCGCCCGGGCTGCGGCGCTCGCTTGGCAATCCCGCAATCGAAGGGGCTCATCATGAATCGCACCAGTGTCGCGGGCGTCGCCGCGGCCGACCGGCTCGCCCACCGCTTGACCGCGCCCGACGCTGGCGGGTTCCGTCCGGGAGTCGCAGCGCAATCGCTCGGCGCGGGCGGCCTCGGCGCGGTGCTACTGCACTTCGAACGCCTCCGTCTCGGCTTGAGCGACGATGTCACGGCCCGCGCCTGGCTGCGAGCGGTTGCCCACCCGCACGTCAACAGCGCCGCCGCGACCAACCTCTTTAACGGCGCCCCCGCCCTCGCGTTCGTCCTCCACGCCACCGACGCCCCGCCCCGCTATGACGAACTTCGCTCCCGACTGCACGAACAGGTCCGGGCCATCACGGTGAGGCGGCTCGGACTCGCTCGCGAACGCCTCACCGAGCATTTGCCCACGGGCTTCGCCGAGTACAGCCAGCTCTCAGGACTGAGCGGCCTGGGGACCTATCTGCTCGCGACCGAGACCGATAGCGATCTGACCGGTGAGATTCTCGCCTACCTGGTTGCCCTGATCAAGCCGATCAGCATCGACGGCGTTTGGGTGCCCGGATGGTGGTCGGGCCACGACCCCTTCCTGAAACAGTCCCCGGAGTTCTCCGGCGGGCACCTCAATCTCGGTGCCGCGCACGGCATCCCCGGACCCCTGACCGTGCTCGCCTTCGCCTACGCCGCCGGCCTGCGCGTCCCCGGCCAGCGTGAGGCGATCGAGTGGATCTGCCAGTTCTACGACACCTGGCAGGACGAGTCCGGCTGGTGGCCCCAATGGCTCACCCGTGTCGACTTCGCCGTCGGCCGGGCTTCCCAGCCAGGTCCGGGGCGGCCCAGCTGGTGCTACGGCACCCCCGGGATCGCCCGTGCGCTGCAACTGGCCGCAATCGCCCTTGACGACTCCGCCCGGCAGAGCGCCGCCGAGGATGCCTTCGTTCGCTGTCTTGCCGACCCTGAGCAGACGGGGCGTCTAGCCGAAGGCGGTCTGTGCCACGGGACCGCCGGGCTCTACCGCATCACGCAACGCGTCGCCGAAGACGCCCGAGACGACCGGTTCACCTCGGCGCTCACCGGCCTCGAAGCGATCCTGACCAGCAATGCGGTGCCGGAGGCCGGATTCCTCGACGGTGAAGCCGGGCTCGGGCTCACCCTGCTCAGCACCGGCCCACGGATCGCCGACGCGAGCGTCTGGGACGCCGCGCTCGGGCTCATCGCACCGAAGGCGGTTGTCTGATGGACGGTCAGCTCACAGCCGACACCTGGCTCCAGGCCGCGGTGCGCCTGACCGATCCCAGCCGCGCCGAACGCTACTTCGCCGGGATCCTGTGGCCGGCCATCTGGTCGTGCATGCAGGACCACGTGCTCGGCGGCTGGTTCTTCGTCCGCAAGACTCCCTGGTGGCGGCTGCGCTACCGGCCCGCACCCGGCATAGAACCGGAGCAGGCCCGTTCCCGCATCACCGAAATCCTCACCGGACTCCAGTCCCGACCGTATCTGGCCGAGTTCAACCACCAGATCTACGAACCCGAGTGCACCGCCTTCGGCGGACCGCAGGCGATGGACATCGCGCACCGCTTCTTCAACCACGACTCGGCATTCGTCAGCGAGTACCTCGGCCACCTCCATCGCAGGCCGGTCCTCGACCAGCGAAAGGAACTCTCCCTACTGTTGTGCACGGCGATGACCCGTGCCGCCGGCCAGGAATGGTACGAGCACGGCGACATCTGGGCCCGCATCGCGGCCGTCCGCGGCAACAACCCGCGCCTCCCCACCGACCCCGACACGGCCGCCGAAGCCGCCTGGCACCTGCTCACCGCCGACCCCGATGCGACCTTCGCTCGTCGTCTCCCCGACGACCTCTCCCACCGGGCCGCCGGAGCGCTCACCGAGTACCGCACCGCCGGCATCGCCCTTCGCGGATTGGCCGACCGAGGCCAACTCCAGCGAGGACTCAGGGATGTGCTAGCTCACCACATCCTGTTCGCCTGGAACCGGATCGGGCTCTCGATCCCCGATCAGCAGACCCTCGCGAGGGCAGCCCGCGACGCCGTCTTCACCAGCCCCCGAATCCAACCACCAGCCCGTCAAGCCCGCTCTGGAAGGAATCAACCCGATGCCTGACCTGCCGTCAGCGCTTGCGAAGTGGTTCCCGCTTGTACCGCGGGCACGACCGCTCTGCGCTTCCCTCGACGAGCGCATCGATGCTCTTGCCACCATGACGCAACAGGCGCACACCACCACCGAAGCCGCTGCCGCGCTTAACTTGACCGCACTCGTCGCCAGTGACATCGGCGCAGGCGAACTCGCACGGCGGATGTGCTGGGGCCAGTTCTGGATCTTCTCCGATCACGCGCCACTCGACCACCGGAGCGCGGGCATGGCCGTGGAACCGCTCATCAACCTCGCCAGGCTCGCCATCCGCAACGGGGACGGAGACCGCGCCTACCGAATTCTCGACCAGACCTTCACCGCGGCAACCGAAGGCACAGACACCGCTATCGACGAACACCGAGTCAGCATGGCCTCCTTGGCCGCAGATTGGGCAGGACGACAAGAGATGCGCGAGCGCGTGTGGGTTGCACTCCTCTCCGACGGCACTCGAGCGCTCACTCGTGCCGGACGATGGGCAGAGGCGCAACGGTCCGTCTTGCGGCACAAGGGCATCGGTGACCGCCTCCTCGACGGTCGGCAGACCGCGATCATCGCCAACTTGGCGGCGGGCGCATTCGATACCGCGCAAGCGCTCATTGCCGACACGGCGGTCACAGACCTGTGGGAACAAGCACTCGCCAGGTACTTCCAGGCAGTCGCTGACCATGCGCGCGGCCGTGCGAACACGACCGCTCTCACGGATCTCACCGACCGCGTCACGCGCCTGGAGCTGCCGACTGAGCAACGTCTGTTCCATATCCGACTCGGCTTGAGCGCACTCGATCTCACACGCATGTCCGGCCGAGATTCGAAAGAAATTGCGATCATAATGGGGCAAGTCACTCAAGATATAGGCGACGCCTATGCCGCGCGTGACCTCCTTGCGAGTGCGAGTTTCCGGAGCGAGATCGACCCGGAAACCGCGGCCCACCTCGCCACAATGTTGCAACAATCCGGCCTTGACCATAGCGCGGACCCGCCTTCGCCGCAGCGAACCCGCGCTCGCCGCATCGGTAGTGACTCCGACCCGACTCTGCTCGATCGGTTGAAGTCGATCACGGAGACTGCCACCGCGCAGCTCTCCCGGTGGCTCGCCAACTGCTGAGGACATTCGGAAACGGTTTGCTTGCACTGCTTCATGGGGAAGGAGAGAAACATGATGACCGGTCTGCCGGATTCTCATCGGCCGCAACGGACAGCTAGTCCGGTCGCATCGTGGAGACGCATGGATATGCTTGCGCGAACGCAGTCGAAGCCGAACCGGCCTCATGTGCGGGCGTGTCATCTCCTCGCTACGCACGCATCCACCAACGTCGGGGTGAGACCATGAAGCAGCGGCACCGCCTTCGGGCCGTGCACAGGTGGTTCGCCGACCACCGTCGCGCGGTCTTGTGGACGACAGCCGCTCTCGCGGCGGCGGTCGTGACGCTGGTCGGGATGCTCGATTCTTGGCTCGACGCAGCCTTGAGCGCCGCGGTCGCCCTGGGACTGTGGCTGATCCTCGCCTGGTTCCTGCCGCCCGGCACTGCGGATGTCTCCCGACGCATCGACCGTCAAGGCCCAGTCGCCGCGCTGCCTTCCCCTTCGACCTTGTTCGACCGATGGCGTGCGCGAAACTGGCGTCGAGCGCTCACGAGAACCTTGACCGAGTCGACGTTGTCGTTGCCGACGCAACTTGAGATGGTCACTTTGCTGATGCGGGACGCCGACGCAGAGACGCTTGCCGACCTCCGTCCTCTCGCCACCGATCCTGAGGTCGCTCCAGACGTGCGGTTGCGGATCGCCGCGGCGCTGGCTCCGCGGGACCACATCTTGGCGACGCGGACCTATCGCATGGTCACGGACGACGAGCACGCCCCCATCGTGACACGGTTGACGGCCGCAGAACTGCTGTACGCGCACTCACGGCAGGCCGGGGAGCCCTACCTCCAGTCCATCGTCAAGTCCTCCGACACCCCCGACGCCCTCCGGCTGAAGGCCGCGATCTCCTACACCGAAGGCGAACCCGAGAGCGTGCCATCCGCAGATTCGGCTGCCTTGCTGGCGTACCTCGTAGGCGAGTCCACCCTCGACGCGGACATTCGCATCGAGGCTGCCGAACTGCTCGGGCGAAGCAACCCGGCACGTGCCGCGCGCGCGTTGTGGACTTTGGCCAACGATCCACAGGTCGACTCCGACCAGCGCTTCGCGGCGATCGCGCTTCTGACGCAGCATGATGCGTCGCAGGCACTGCACTGCTATAAGGCGATGGCGTACGACCCGAGCCTGACATGGGCAGTTCGCCTGGATGCGGCCGTCCGGCTCGGCGAGATCGACGAATCTGACGGGCGGCTCACACTGCAAGCGTTCCAACGTGATCCTGATCTCGATGAACGCACGAAGTTCGAAGTTGTCAGAAAACTGACACTCGGAATGTGATCTCGCTCAAATGTGCATTATCGACATCGTCCGGATATCAAAGCACAAGCGAGACAACAACAAACATGCGGTACCAGTACCGATGCGCTTGCATCATATCGATATGCGTGATGACACCGTACAGGACATCCGTCTTGTAAAGGCTTTCAAGGGCGACTATCGGACTCGTTGTGCGTCAGGGGGGAAAACCACCGCATAGAGTTGAGCCGCTACGATTCCCGGCAAGAGGTTGCCGAACGTAGTGGACCGACCTCACTGAGGCGTAAGAATCAACAGAGGAGTTGACCCCTATGTCCCATGAGTCGCATGGGGACAAACGGCCGTGGTGGCGTCGCCACCCACTGGTCATCACGTTCATAATCATCGCGCTCATCGCCCCCGGGCTCACGCTCGTGGGTTGGGTGGCGATTGAGTATCTTCCGGTCGTTGGACCTGCGCTCGCGGTTCTCGGCACCCTGGTAATGGAGAGGATTCGAACTGCGCACCAACAAGTTGAGACCCATCTTCGGCCGGTGATGGGGGGTTTGGCCACGTACGTTGAGAAGGCATGGGTCGCCCTTACCGGACGGCATTCCCGATGGTGGTGGCGCCGTTTCGAAACGATGCGGCGCCAACAGCGACAGCTCGAACTGCCGCCCCCCGGGGCCGCGTCGAGGTTCGATCAGATTCTCGGCCGTGACATGGAATGCTCGCCGATCACCAACATCATTGGCCTGCACGCCGGGACTGACGGGGCGATCAACGGCTTGCTGTTTCGGATGCAGGCGGCACTCCTGGCCCCGGTTGAGATCTGGGAGCGCGAGCGGAAGTCTCTGGAGACACAGTTCTTTCACGATGGTACCCAGCCGTGGACGAGGGTACTCATCGCGACGTGCATCGCGCGGCGTGATCGCTCGCGTGGAGTCGATCTGCTCGGGCGCCTGTTCACCGACGCCGAACAGCCTAGTGAGATCCGTATCCTCGCGGTAGACGAGATGCACGTCTGGGATCCGGGCATGGCCGCTCTGGCGTACGAGGTGATCGCGGACTCACCCGAGTTCGGTGCGCGCGAGCGGATCATGGCCGCCGAGCGGTTGGCACGCACGGATGTCAACCGGGCGGCTTCGGCGCTATACCGGATCGTCACCGACAGCTCGTTCGCGGTCGAAGACCGGTATTTTGCCGCTGAGCGCACCGGGATCTACAAGCGAGAGACCATGATCGAGGCCTACTGGTTCCTGACCACCGCTCGGTCGATCGACCTGCTCGACAGGGTTCCCGCCACTGGGCGGCTTGCCGAATTGGGCCATTCGGCCGCGCGGGAGCTACTGCTCCACGGGGCGATGAACATCTCGAACCCTCCCGAGGTTCGAGAGTTCTGCATGCGACTCCTTCAACGGCTATATTAGGCAGGAAACAACGTACGCCCTGGATCGGTCGGCGTTGCACGCTATACCTCCGGCGGATGCGCTCACCACCTGGTTATCCCCATCTTCAATGCCCATTCAGGAATCACATGAATGTTCTGGGCATTTTCCCGCCCTGAGATTACCGCGATTCTGCAAGCGGTGTCGGCCGGGCGAACGGGTGAACGCGGTGCCTTCGACAATCCTGGTGGTGCCCGGCAGGTGATCCTTTCCGGGCACCACCAGTTGCTCTTCCGCGATTCTTCTCTGGGGACTTCAGTCATACGGACGTGGGAAGCCCCCTTGAAGAAGGAGGACGCGGAACCATAGAATCAACCGTTATGACAGACGGTGACGACTTCGTAAGCTCACCTCCGCTCACTGAGCTTGCCCAGCAGATGGTCTACGAACGCACCAGGCCTCGGTCTCGCAAGCCCAACGGCTTCAAGAAGAGCGAGATCCCTGGCAACATCTGTTCGGCGCGCACTCTTGATCGCATCGAGTCGGGGACCTACCGGGGTATGAGCCTGGGAAAGATCCTGGAACTCCTCGACTTCTATGGCACAGAGCACCGGAGAATCGAGCAGATCAAACGCCTGGTCAAGGCGGCCAAAGCGGACGACTGGTGCAGTGTCTACAGTGATGTCGCCGATGACAAGGGTTGGTTCTACCAGCAGCGCGAAGACGCTGCAACCGACCTGTTCTTTCATTCGTGCTTCGCGCTGCCGTCATTGATTCAGGGTGAGGCGTACTACGAGCGGATCGTTGACACGAGTGAAGTGCGTGTGGCCGAGGTCGACAGCAACCAGGACGCGAGCTTTCGCATGGAACGACGGCGTCGCTGGATCGCATCAGAGCGACCTGCCCAGTTGCTCATCCACGAGGCGGCACTAACCATCGACCTGGGGCCTAAAGCGGATGAGATCCTTGCTGATCTCCGAAAGATGGTTGCACTTCCCTTCGCGGATGTGCGGGTGATCCCGTTCAAAGTTGGCCGCTATGACCTCATGGGCTATACGTTGCGGCTCTTGGAGTTCGAGGGTGGGGAGGAGAGCATCTTGCAGGTGGAATCTCCTCGGGGTTCCGGCCTGATCGCAGCGGGCTCGACTCAAGGTAAGTTCTTCATCGACGCCTACAAGCGGGCGTCCGTGAAGTCAATCGCAGCAGAGGAGTTTCTGGCATGAGTAACCCCGGCCCTTGGCGCAAGTCCTCCCGCAGCCAGGGGAATCAGAACGACAACTGTGTTGAAGTTCGTCTAAATGCTGGTGTTCCAGAGATTTCAGACAGCAAGCTCCCGGACGACCGCCCGATCTTGCCGATCTCGTCTAGCAGCTACTACGCCTTGTTGTCCTGGGTGAAGCAGCACGGGCAAGAGTGAGCCCATGGCCGGCCGCGGCGAAACAGCGGGCCGTGCCCAAGCGAGATTGCTCAAGCTTCAACCTACTGGAGGTGGCGGACCAACACGTCCGCCGCCTCGTATCATTTGGTGCAAAATGGCAACATAGCCCCGCAAATCGGAGTATATGGACACGGTCGTTCCGCTTAGTTGCGGCGCGAGCGCCAGGCTAGCCAGCCGAGCACGCAGGCAAGCCCGGCTCCCGCGACGGTAGCGATGGTCACCAGCCCACGCGGACGCGACCATGACGCTGCTTCGTCCCCGAACGACAGGTCCAGATTCGCGCGCGGCTCACCGTCCCCCCAGCCGCCTTGGACCCGCTCAGCACCCTCATGGTGTTCCGGGGCCTCATTGGGCTTCGGCTTGTCGGTGGCCGTGCCGCCGGCCGCGGGGCCGGTGGAGTTGCCTTGGTCCGTTGCCTTCTCAACCGGTTCGTTCGCGTTCAGAGCTTGGACGATCTCGGGCCTGCCCAGATACTCGTCGAAGGCTGCGGTGAACTTCTCGAAGAAGTCAGGCGGAAGGGCGGCAACCTCGGACGGAATGACAGGGGACAGTCCCTCACCGGTGCCCTCCGCCTCTTTCCTGCGCGGCCCCATCGGCTCACCTGCAACGCCCGGTTGCGACGGCCACTCAGGACTTCGAGGTGGCTCGAAGTGCAGACGATGATCCGTCCGTTGTGGCCGCACGTCCAGGTCTGGAGGTGCATCGATATTCGAGCGGCTGAGTTGGTCCCGAACGGCGTCGGCAAACCGGTCGATCGCGGCTTCGATGTCGCGCGAGGCCAACTGCGATAGGAGCGAGTCAACGGCCGGGTTCGATGCGAAGTCGATTCCCGCTTGGTGGTGGTAGCAGACTTCGACGACCCGGATGAAGTGGAAGACCTCTGACCGCATCGAGTCGATGCGGGTCCTGAAATCGGAGAGCAGCGGTTCCAGGAAGAACTTCGTCCCCACAGCGAGAACCTTGGCCGTGAACGGTTCCGCACCCACCGACGTGGCAATCACCTCGACGCCTCTGCATATGATCCCGACGACCGGATTGGAAGCTGCACCGATCCCTATGCCCTCGGACAAGAACGTGTGCGGGACATCGAGATCAATAGCTTGGGCGCGCTCGGCTCTGGCGATGTAGATCAGTTGCAAGCCGCACTTGAGCGCGACCTTCAACTGCTCCAGCTTCTCTGTTTCCGTCATTTCGGCCGGCTGCCCCGGCTGCTCCACCGTATCTTCTGACGCCTCGCTCGCCCCGGGTTCCTTGTTGGCCTTCTTGGTTGGTTTGGGTGCGGGCTTGGGTTCGGCCTTGGCATCCTTCTCCGGGGCCTGCTTGGGGTCTCCGGTGATCTCGTCGCCGGTCTCGCCGAGTTCCTCCACATCCCCGTCTAGTTCACCAGGGGCCTCGTTGGCAGGGGCCTCGCTCTTCTCGGCGATGGGTTCCGTTTCGGATTCAGAAACAGCCTCCCCCGCAAAGGATTCGACGCGGCGCTCCTGGCCGGGATCGCTCTCCATCGAAGTTTCTTTGATTGAGCCGCGCGACTCGTCGCTGCGGTTGGAATCCGAGCCTTCGGACTCGACTGACGATTCGTTGGGAAGCTCATCGACCGGTTCGGGCACGTGCGATGTGGTACCCAACTCCAACCTGGCTGGTCTTCCAGAGTCGTCGTGGCTGGTGTCGGGTACCTCGGCATCATCGAATTCCTCTGGCCGTTCCCCTCCGGTGACCTTGCCAGCCATGGATTGGGCTTCCGGCGGGTCCGCCTCCAGCTCCTCCGGCGGTTCGATCTCCTCGATCGTCGTCTTACTGATATCCGTCTCGACCTGATCCGATGGTGGTTCCAGCTCAGCCGAAGTCTCGCCTCCGGCAATGAAGGTCTCAAGGTTTTGGCCTGGAGGCACACCGTCGTCGAGGTCTTGTTTGCGAACTCCATCCGGGCGGTTCTCGTCCGTTCGGCGAACTTCGATTGCCGATTGGCCGTCGTCGTCCCCACTATCTTCGCTGTCGGTGAAGGCGGGTTCCGCTGTCTCGCCCGAGGTCTCTTGTTGAGCGGAACGGCCGTCAGGCGTCAGCTTTTCGACCTCAAGGACTTCCAAGAAGCGCTGATGATGTAGGTCGTCGTTTTCTTCCAGCGGCTTTCCGGACTCGATACCCATGGCTCTAGATTCCCATGTCCTGGGCGGTATGGGAAGCGCCGAGGTGGGCGAGGTACTGAGCACAGTCTGCTGTGTCTACGTGTTCATTCGGCGGAAGACGGCTGGGAAGTGACTCTACGCTTTGTCACGCCGAGCTTCGAGGTTTGACAAGTCGACGCCCAGTCGCTTCGACAGCGCCTCGGCTGAGCGGATCACGTCCTCGGAGGGTTCGCCTTCGAGGAGGCTCGCGGCATACGCGAGGGCCTGTTCCCGTAGTGCCTCGGCTGCTGCGGAGGTTTCGTCGGCGCGGGAGGCGAGGCGGAGCGCCAGGGCTTGGGCGCGTTGGTCGAGGTCGCCTCGGAAGCGGCCGAGTTGCGTCCCATGTGGATGGTATTCGGCGTACGTCGATGTGTTCGCCCCGGGGAGTGGGCTGGTGCCGGTCATCCAGGCGTTGAACCGAGCTGTGGAGACGCGCACGCCAGGTGCCGGCTGGATTTCCTCGTCCTCGTCGTCGGTAGGTGTGGTTTGGAGGGTGAGCGGGGAGACGCCGAGGGCTGCGGCGATGGCGAAGAGCGTGTCGACGTGGAGTTTGGTCCGGCCCGATTCGAGGTTCCAGAGGCGGTTGTCGCTGATCACGTAGCCGTGCTCGGCGAGACGTTCGGCGAGCGCGGTGATGGAGAGTCCTTGGGCTTCGCGGATCGCGCGAATACGGTTCAGGACGAGTTCGGCGGGGGTGAGCACCCTGGCGCCAGTGGCTCTCGATCTCGGGCGTGCCATCTCGCTCCTGTCGTTTTTGCGAATCCTCTGTCCGTCACGATAGCCACTCGCGCACCATCGATGCAGGAAAGCGAAAGGATCAAGATCGATCCTGTCGAAACTGCGAGATAGGAGGCGTCATGCCGAACCGGACTCTGACGAGCAAGCCCCCGCGCTTCAGTGCGAATCGGATGTGGCGGCGCGCGGACATCGAAGCGCTGGGCACCACGTGCCCGCTGATGACGGCCGCCGACATCCTGAGCATCAGCCGGAACACCGCCTACGAGCACGCGAGCGCCGGAACCTTCCCGGTGAAGGTCCTCAAGCTCGGCAATCGATGCCGGGTGGTCGTGGAAGAACTCCTTGAACTGCTCTACGGCGCGAAGTCGGAATCGGAGGGCGAGCGGTGAGCTGCCGACGAGACATCTGGGAAGGGCTGGCGCCCGGGTCCTCCTTCGAGCCTGAGGAAATCACGCTCGAAGAGGCCGTGGGTGACCCGGAGGAGTTCATGGCCGTCTGGGAGGAACTCGGTGAGCTCGGGGACCGTGTCGCGCTGGCCGAGTTCACCGGGAGATGGATGCAGCTCGGCGAGCACGCGGCGCAGCTCCGCGCGAAGTGCCTCAATGCCGGACTCGGCGAGCGCCTGACAGAGCAGACGATCGCGGGCTTCCTCAAGGAGCTCGCGCCGCGCTGGGGGAGCTGGAACCACGATGATTAGTGCCAGTGTCCTGGCCGTCGACCGCTGCGGGGTCGGGGTGTAGGTTCTCATTGAGCTTGGCCGCCCTCCCCGCGGCGACCAGCGGTGCCACTCGATCTCTCATTGGTTTGGCCAGGCATGATTCTCACGGGAGTGACCATTCCCTCAGGCAGCCTTCCCGCGGTTCGTTCATCGCCGTGGTTGCATATCGAGCCTCAGGTTGTCTGTTGCACGACCCATTTCACGCGTCCGATCAACCCGGGGTTGTCGCAGTCTGGTTGGTGAGGTGTCCCCACCCGGGGTTGGTTGGGTCCGGATTCAAATCCCATTCTTTGGGCAGCTGGTGATGGGCTTCGATACGCAAGCAAACGCCTTGCCGTCGTAGCACCTCGAGCGAAGCTGGACTGGTCGCACAGAGAGCGCCTTGAACCCGCACCCCTCCGAACTCGATGGGACCGCCGAAGGTTGTGCCTTTGAAGTCCGCGTATCCGCCGAAGGACGCGCTCTCGAACTTCGCCGCGCGGGTGAAGATCGCGGTTCTGAACAACGCGTCCTCGGCGAAGGTCGCGCCGATGAACAACGCGTTCCCGGTGAAGGTCATGCCCGTAAACCGCGTGGTTCTGGAGAAGGTTGCGCCACCGAAATGCGCGTTGCCGGTGAAGGTTGCTCTGTCGAAATGCGCGTTGCCGGTGAAGGTCACGGACACAAACCGTGCGTCGCCGGTGAAGGTCACGCGCATGAACTGCGCGGTGTCGGTGAAGGTCGCGTTGGTGAAGTCGGCCCAGGACAGGTGGGCGCCAGCGAGTTGGATGGCGTCGAGGTGGGCATTGCGGAGATTCAGGCGGGAATGCTGCCAGTACAGGTCCTGATTGTAGAGGGTGAGGTGGCGTTGCAGGACTTCTTGGGCGATCAGGCGCACTTCGCGTTCGGCTTGGTCGCTGTGGGTTTCGGCGGGCGGAGGGCCGGTTGGCTCGAACAGTGCTGCCGAGATTGGTTTCTTCGTCTCCGGTGCTGGTGGCGTGTAGGGGAGGCGGAGGTAGGAGCAGATCTCGTCGAGGACAACCTGTCGAAGCTCGGTGTGTTGCTGCCCGATTCGCTCGAGATTATGGATTCCACCGATCCGTACGGCCGGGTTGTCAGAGCCGAGCTGCTCGACTGCCCTGATACGAGCATCGGTGATCCGGCGCTGGAGGGCGTCGTCCTCGGCGAAAGAGGTGGATTTCTCGTGGTGGTGTTGACGGCGCAGCGCCAGGATGAGGGCGGCGATCGCCACGAAGCCACCGCCAGCAGCGAGGGTGTTGCGGCGGGCTTCGGTGCGCAGGCGCGCGAGTTCGAGTTCCGCGGCTGCGTTCTGGCTTGCGGCTTCCTGCGGGCTTAGGCCTGTGGTGGCGGGCGGTCGGTCGGGGATGGGCGCGGAGAAGAAGAAATAGCTGATGAAGATTGCAGCAATGATGAGGGGGGCGGCGATCAACGCGGTCCACGTCCAAGCGCTGCTCCGAGGCTGGATCGCGGGGGTGTTACCCGGGGCAGGCTGCTGGTGCATTGTCCCAGGATAGGGGTACCGCGAGGCGCGGGGAACGGCCAAAGTGTGCCGTCCGGGTAACGAACTGTACGAATTCGTTCACCTTTATGCCGCAACTGCCCCAGTCTCTCGAACTTGTCTTTGCCGAAAACTCGCCAGTTCTCGCAAGATGAAATGGGACCTGCGACAGACAAACTGGGAGCCGACAGTTGCGCCGCAGGTCAACGGCATCGCTTCTCACGAGTCTAGCCAGTTGGACGAACCGTTGGCCATTCCGGTGAGAAATTGCAAACGGAAGTGAGAACCTACACGGGGCCGTGTCAGGAGGAGAAGCTGATCCCGCGGTCGGCAAAATACGAAAGCGGGTCGGTTGCGTCGGCGCTGGAAGCGTCGTGGCTGGTGTGCGCTTCCAGATGGAGGTGTGGGCCGGACGAGTTGCCAGAGCTGCCGACGTAGCCGATGATGTCGCCGGCCTCGACGGTGTCGCCGACCTCGGGGAGCGGTTCGCTCACCATGTGGCAGTACCTGGTCAAGGTTCCGTCGGGGTGGGCAATCTGCATGTACCAGCCGCAGCCTCGCACCTCGGGGGAACCGTCGATGTCGCACGAGTAGCCGGCGCCGTAGAGGGTCGCGTTGCAGCGGACTCGGTTGACGGTGCCGTCGCTGGCGGCGTAGATGGTGGTGCCCTTGTCGGCCCACAGGTCGAGGCCGTCGTGATCGGGGCGCTCGCCGGTGCGGTAGCCGGAGACGATCGGGGCGCCTGGCAGCGGGTTGGTCCAGGCGCCTTTGGGGAGGTCGGCGGTCTCGCAGTTGACGATGGCCGCGAGCAGGCCGACGGCGAGTCGCGCGAGCGGTTCCCACTTCGCGTAAGCGTCGCCGAACGCACTGATCTGGACGCTCTGGGCGGCCTCGGTGACCGGCATGGACTCCCAACCGGAGATGGTCTCCAACTTGTCGTAGAACTTGGTGGAGGCGTAGACCGGGTCCTGGATCTGCTCGGGAGTCCCCCACCCCGAAGACGGGCGTTGTTGGAAAAGGCCGAGCGAATCATGATCGTTGGCCTCGCCGAGATGGCCGAGGTTGCGAAGTGTGGATTCCTGCATCGCGGTTGCGAGCGCGATGACCATCGCCTGGTCGGGCAGGCCGCGTTCGGCGCCCACGGTGTAGATCGTGATGGCGTTCTGGATCTGCTCGTCGGAGAGCTCGGTCTCCTCGATCAAGGTCGCCGCACCTTCGGCTTGAGTCCGGCAGGTGTAGAACATACCGTCTGTCAGTTCGGGGGTGCTCGCTGCCGCCGTTAGGACGACAGCGCCGAGAACTGCAACGAGCGGCAGCGCCAGCAAGGCGGCGATCGGGGCGCGTGCGTTCATGTCGAGTACCAGGATCGTCGGGGACGGGGAGCGCATCGCGCGGAAATCGAAGGAGGAACGCGCGATGCGGCGCTCCAATATAGGCGGCACCCAACACTGATCGTCAATACCGGCGGGTGCCACTTTGTAAATCTGTTACCTGAAATCGCTCTTAGTCAACGAAAATAGAACTCAGAAGTTACTGGTAGGTACTTGGGATGCTCTGAGCGCGCGCGAAGTCGTTTCGGTGACTCCGAGTTCGAGTAAACCGTGAACGGGACAAGCAGGCGTGATCGGACATTTCGTGTCGTATTCAGGTACGAGCACAACGTAACGTGTCTATTGTGAGTGGCACTTGACCTGCAAGTTTGATGTCTCAAAATGGTAACGAAGTTCTTCGTGGAGTTGCAGCAGGGCCGTGATGGCCGCTACGTTAGGCCGACCGATTGAGCCGAACGGATGACCGCAGGTGCACTTTCGGCCCCCGAAGGGACGTCTGATCGTCTCCCCCCAGGAAATGAACCACCTCATTCAGGAGTGCCCTCTATGGATGCTAATTCCGCAATCGTGGTTGCCAGTAGAACGGTTGACGTTCTCGCCCTCGTCCCGAATCCCGCGCCAGTTGACCCCACCGGGGGATCAGAGGGTGTCAGCTTCCTGATCTCGTCCGCGAAATACATCGTGCTCATCGTCTGCGGCATCGTCGGAGTGGTGGCGGGTGCGTTGATCGCCATCGGCGGCGCGAGCAAGCGCCCCGACACAGCCGACCTCGGTAAGAAGGCGCTCCTGTGCTCCTTCGTCGGCATCGTCGTGGCGGGGGTTTGGATCGTCGTCACGAACACGACCTGGACCTTCGTCGCGTAGGCGGGGGAGAGACGATGGGACGCAACAACTTCCTTGCGCGTTCGCGATCGGGCCGACTCGTCGTGCCGCTCGTTGTGGTGCTGGTGCTGGGACTCGGCGGCATCCTCACCATCGCCGCGCTCCAGTCCGGAGACGACGACGCCTCTGCGGCAGCAAACCAACCCTCGCCATCGACCGGCCCCAGCGCCGAAGCGAGTCCGGTCGTACCCGACCAAGATGTGCCCGAAGTGTTGGTGCTGGACACGGTTGGCACCGAGCTGGTCTCGGGCATGTGGGTCGGGTTCGACCATGACCTGACCGGGGCGATCTCCGCGGGTGTGGAGTACTGGTCGACCTACTCTGCGAACCTCGACCCCGACCGGGGCGAAGCGCTCGGCGCAGCGATCTTCTCCGAGTCGATGCTCGCCGACCTCGACACCGAGGGCCTGCGGGCCAAGGCGCTCGACTCGCGCGAATCGATCGGCGTTCCCGCCGAAGGCGAGGTGCCCGAGGGCATCGACTTGAACGTGGCCTTCTCGAACTACCAGACCTACGGGTACGAGGCCGACCGCGTGAACCTCCTGCTGCTGGGCGAGGCCACCGTCTACACCGATGACGGCCTCCCGCAGACCTCCCCAGTGCTCAACCCTCTCGTCATGGTCTGGGAATCGGGCGACTGGAAGATCGACGGCTTCCCGTTCGGCGAGTTGGACTACCAGTCGCTCTTGGCCGACCCCGGCTCACTTGAAGCCACCGAACTCGGCTGGTCCCGGCTCACCCGCTGATCCCGCCCTGCCCCGAACCTGATCCCCATCTCCAGGAGCCCGCCCATGTGCGATGACTTCGACCCCACTTCCGTCTCTGACTACGTCTTTTGCAGCCCCGTCAACAAGTGGGCGATCGACCAACTGATCTCCGGCGCCGCAGATGAGGCCAGCGATACCGTCGGCAGCTCGATCGGCAGCACCGTGATGGGAGACCTTGCGCTCGACGCCGCGGCCGGGATGATGCAGATGATGGAGTGGTTCGCGGAAGCCTTCGTCGCATTCCCGAACATCGACCTCGCCGGCGGCGGCATCTCCAAGGTCTACGCCATCAGCATGGGCATCGCCGCCATCGTCTCGGTCTTCATCATGTTCACCCAGATCATCCGAACGGTCATGACCGCTGAAGGCCGACCCGTCGTCGAAGCCGTTGTAGGCCTAGGTAAAGCACTCCTGGCGGTCGTGACGACGCTGACCATCGGCTCGATGGCGCTCATCGCCTCGGACGAACTCGCCGGTGGCATCATCGACCTCACCTTCGAAGACGGCGACGCCGGACTCCGCGACAAACTCGCCTCACTGCTCGCTTTCGGCGCCAGCCCCGAACTCGCGGCCACCCTGGTCCTTCTGATCTCGCTGGCCGGCATCGCTTTGCTCTTCGTGCTCTGGGGTGAGCTGATCCTTCGCAACGCCGCGATAGCGGTATTGATTGCCACCAGCCCGATCGCCGCGGTCGGCCAGATGTCCCACACCACCAAGCAATGGTGGTCGAAACTCGTCAGCGCCACGATTCAGCTCATCATCATGAAGCCGTTGATCGCGATCATCTTCGCGATCGGGTTCGGGCTGATCGGCGAGACTGAAACCGAGGACGGCACCGGCGCGACTGACGTCGCCACACTCCTGAGCGGCATGCTCATCATCCTGCTCGCGGCGCTCGCCTGGCCCGCGCTGGCGAGATTCATGACCTTCACTTCCACCCATGTCGGCGGCGGTTCGGGGCTCGCGGCGGTCGCCGGGGCCGGAGCCGGGTTTCTCAGCGCGCAATCAGCCCCCGCGATGGGCGGCAGCCCCAACTCCTTCCAGTTCGGTCAGGCCGCCGAAGCCCGCACAATGGCGGCCGTCGGTGGCCGCATGACGATGGCGGGCAACAAGAGCGGCGCGATCGGCGGCGGCGCCATGAAGGCCGCTGGCGCGGCAGGACCGTGGATCGCTGGTGCGGCGATGGCACTGCGCGGAGTCCAGCGAGGCGCCAACTCCCTCACCCAACGCATGGAGCAGACCGCGGCCCGCGCCGGCATCGAAGGAGCTAACCCCTATGCGCTCCCCGGCGGCTACCCCGGCTACCACCAGCCGGTACCCCGACCGCCCGGTCCGGACACGAACGGCGAGCCGCGCCCCGGTCATGGTGCCCCACAGGCGGCTTCGCCTCCCCCGGACCACGGAAGTGCAAGCAATCCGACGCCACCACCGCCGATCCAGCCCCCGCCCCCCAGCCACACCGACCAAGGAGGTAACCGATGAGCAACCCGACCAAGCCCGAAGCGCGCAGCTACTTCGGCTGGCAGGTCGAGCGCGTCGCGTTCATGTTCGGCATGTCCGGCCCGCGTGTGCTCATGCTCGGCGCCGCCTCACTCCTGGCCGTGTGGCCCTTCACCGTCGCCGACCTCCTGTTCGGAGTCATCGTCTGGCCGATCGCCGCCCTCACCGTCGGGCTTGTTTTCTTCCGAGTCCGCGGGCGGACCGCTGACGAGTGGATTACCGGATGGGTCTCCTATCACCTCGGCAAGCGGCGCGACTTCCACAAGTTCGCCTCCGGCGCCCTCGCCCCCGACGCCAGCCCAGTCATCGACACCACCGACCTCGAACCCGAAGCGACAGAAGAGGAAGCCGAGCCGGAGGCAGATTCCATCACCGCCCGGAAACGGCACGGACACGACCACGGACACGGCGTTAGACGAGGTCGGAAGCGCCAGCGCGCTGACCTTCCGGGGGTTTTGGCGCCGATCGAGATCCTGGAGGACGAGTTCCCCGATGGGACGCCGATCGCGATCGTCCATCACCGCATCGACAAGACCTTCACCGCGGTCGCCCGCATTACCTACCCCGGCCTCGGGCTCGTCGACACCGACCGGCGCGAACAGCGAGTCGCGGGCTGGGGCGGCCTGCTCGCCGGGCTCTGCACCGAGGGCAACCCGATCATCCGCGTCCAAGCGTTCCAGCGCCTCCTGCCCGAATCCGGTGCGGCCCTGCGGCGCTGGCACCTCGACCACGCCGACCCGCAAGCGCCCGAGGTCACACAGGCGATCACCGAGGGGCTGCTGTCGACCGCGACGCTGGCAACCTCCAGCCGGGAGTCGTTCCTGGCCTTCACCATGGACGCCCGCCGTGCAGCCTCGGCGATCCGATCGGCCGGCGGCGGCTCCCGAGCCGCGTCCGCCGTGCTCGCCCGCCACGTCATCTCGCTGACCGCGTCCATCGGCGGCGCCGACCTGGCCGTCCAGTCCTGGCTGCAACCGCGTGAGCTCGCCGAAGTCGTCCGCTCGGCGTTCACCCCGAACATGGTGCGCTCGCTGGCCGAGCGTCGCGAAGCCGCCGACCGGGGCGGCCTGCCCGCTGGCATCGATCCGGTCCTTGCCCGGCCGGCCTCGGCCGAGGCCCGCCCCGGCTACTACCTCCATGACGGGTCCGCCTCGATCACCTACTGGGTGTACGACTGGCCGCGCTCGCGCACTTACTCCACGGTGCTCGCGCCGCTACTCGGCGAGGGCCAGCACCGCCGGACCTTCTCCATGCACCATGAACCGCTCGGTCCTCGCAAGGCCGAGAAGGAGGTCATGAAGGAACGGACGGCCCGGTCGGTCGCCGTGCGGATGCGCCAGCGCACTGGGCAGATTGTGCCCGAGCACGAGCAGGCCGCCCTTGACCGCGCGGCCCAGCAGGACGTCGAGCGCGCCAACGGTCACGGGCTCGTCCGGTTCACCGGACTCATCACCATCACGGTCACCGACTTCGACGACACCAGCGACGCCTCGCACCGGGAACTCGAAGACGCCGCCGCCGCGCTCGAAGCCGACGCCGCGGCGGCCCGGATCGAGGTCGACCGGATGTGGAACACCCAGGACATCGGCTTCGCCATGTCCGCCCTCCCCTTGGGGTTCGGCCTGCCGAAGGCACGGTGGTCCCAGTGAAGCAGGCACTCGAACGCCGCCGCGCGGCCAAGGCCGCCCAGCACCTCCCGCACGCTGACCTCGCCGATGTGCTCGCCCCAACCGAAGCGGCCGAAGCGCCCGTGCGGGAAAGGGAGCGCCGCGAGCGCCCGGAGCCGATCCCGTCGCGGCGCGGTGTCGCCAAGCCGTTCTCCGGCCGTGCCCCTCGCATCCCGAACCTGCCCGCATTCCGGTCCTCGACCGGGCAGGTCCAGGGACTCTACCCGTGGCTGTATGGGAAGTCCTTGCCGCCGGTCGGGGCGTACATGGGCGTGGACTGCCTCACTGGCGGGGCGTTCTCCTGCCACCCTGTCGAATGGCTCCACCGCGGCCTCACCTCGAACCCGAACCTCTTGATCACCGGGGTTCCCGGCTCGGGGAAGTCCGCGACCATCAAGGGCCTGGCCCTTCGGCTGCTGACTTACGGCGTGAAGACGTTCGTGTTGGGCGACATCAAGAACGAGTACGCCAAGGTCGCCCGCGCACTCGGCGTCGAACCGGTCGAGCTCGGCCCCGGGCTCCCTACCCGGCTCAACCCGCTCGACTCCGGGCCCCTAGGTCGGCACCTGCCGACCGACCCCATCGAGCTGCGCGACCGGCTTGCCGAGATCCACCGCCGCCGCGTCACCCTCCTCTCCTCCCTCTTGGAAGTCCGGCTCGATCGCAAGCTCGACCCGACCGAGGAAGCGGCGCTCGCATACGCGATCAAGGACATCTCCGGCGAGCACGACGGCAACTCTGAACTCGTCGACCCGACCATCCCGGATGTGTGGGCCGTGCTCCGCGACCCGCACCCGGTGATGGTCGAGGAGCTGCGCGCCGACTCGGTGAAGGAGCTGCGCGAGCGCATCCGGCCCGCCGCGGACGCGCTCGGCAACATGGTCCAAGGCAGCCTGTCGGGCCTGTTCGACGGCCCGACCACCGTCCGGCTCGACTTCGACGCTCCGATCCAGACGGTGAACCTCGAGCGCATGAAGGGCCGCGGGGACGAGACGGTCGCCATGACGCTTGCCTGTGCCTCGAGCTGGGGCCAGACCGCCATCGACGACCCGAACGGCCCAGTGCGTCTCGTCATCCGCGACGAGCTGTGGCGCGCGATGCGCATCCCCGCGATGGTGCGCAAGCTCGACGCCGACCTGCGGCTCTCCCGCTCCAACGGCACCATCGAAATCCTCTCCACGCACCGGCTCTCCGACTTCGAGGCCGTCGGCGCGGCCGGCAGCGAGGAGGTCTCGATCGCCAAGGGCCTCATCAGCTCCTGCGACGTGCGGATCTGCCTTGCCCAAGACACCGCCCCGTTGGCGATGACCCGCGACGCGATCGGGTTGACCGACACCGAATGCCAGCACATCGCCTCCTGGACCGGCCAGCACAAGGGCCGTGCCATCTGGAAGATCGGCCGCTCCTCCTCCCACGTCGTCCAGATGATGCTCACCCCCATCGAGCAGGAACTCACTTGGACCAACGAACGCATGTCCCTATAGGAGTGTCATGAGCAGCAGTTCAGGAACCAGCAGCTTCGGCAGCGACATGATCTTCCTTGCCTGCGCCTACATCGTCATCGGCCTCTTGGCTGGAGTGTGGCTGACCGGCCAGCTTGCGGCCGTGCTCTTCTCCTGGACTTGGATCGACGTGGGGATTGAGGAGACGGTGCAGGTTGCGTTCGCGCTGCCCGGCTCGATCGCCGACCCGGCTGGAGCCTGGCCCGCTGGTGTCCGCGGCCATCTGCCCGGCCCGGTCGGCTTCACGCTCGCCGCCGTTCTCGCGTTCGCCGCGATCACGGTCGCCGGGATCGGCTTGGTCAAGGTGTTCGCGGGTTTCGGCGGCACTAAGGGCTTTGCCACCAGTGTCCAACTCGAACGCGCCCTCACCCACCGCGCCGCTTTGAAGAAGGCGAAGCGCCTGCGACCCGGGTTGAGTGGCCGCGTCGCGGTCTATGAGGTCGCCGTTGACCTCGGGAGGACGGTCGGCGTGGGCGCCAAGCGTCTCGCCGCCAGCATCGAGAACTCCATCCTCGTCCTCGCCGCACCCCGCCAAGGCAAGACCTCGCAAGTCATCATCCCGTGGCTGCGGCGCTGGCCCGGCCCGGCGCTGACCACCTCGATCCGCCGCGATGTGGTCCTCGCCACCCACGAGATCCGCCGCAAGATCGGGCCCGTCGCGGTCCTGGACGTTTCCGACACCGAGTGGCCCTACCCGCTCAGGTGGAGCCCGGTCGCCGGATGCGAGGACTACGACCGGGCCCGGCGAAGGGCGAACGTCATGGTCACCGTCGGCAGCGACGGCGACTCCACAAACGCCGGGTATTTTCGCAACAACGCCGTGAACCTCCTTTCGGCCTGGCTCCACATCGCGGCTCTCGAAGGCCGCACGATGGACGACGTGGTGCGCTGGGCGCTCGATCCTCGCGACGACGAGCCGATCACCCTGCTGCGCGCCAACCCGAGCGCCGTAAGCGGCGTGGCGGGCAACCTCTTCTCCCTCTACACCGGCGACTCTGACTCCAAAGGCGACCTGTTCAACACCGTCCAGACGGCCATCACTCCGCTCCTGTCCGCCAAGGCCCGCCGCCTGTTCTCCTGCCACCCCAATGAATCGATCGACATCGAGCAGTTCCTGCGCGACTGCGGCACCATGTATCTCCTCGCCCCCGCAATGCAGACCAGCGAACTCGCCCCGATCATCAACGCCCTGGTCGACGAAGTCAACGAAGTCGCCCTCCACCTCGCCGACCAATCTGAGTCCGAGCGCCTCGACCCGCCCCTGGGCGAATTCCTCGACGAGGTCGGCAACGTCGTCGCCCTCGAGAACCTCCCCGCCCTCATGTCCTACTCGGCCGGCTCGGGGATCTTCATCGTCGCGGTCCTCCAAGAGATTGCCGCCGCCCGCAAGCGCTGGGGCAGGGACGGCGCCGACATGCTCTGGGGCGCCTCCACGGTCAAGGTCGCCCTCGCGGGCCTCGCGGGGGAGGAGTCGAAGTGGTTCGCCGACCTCGCCGGAACCTGGCGCGAACAGGTCGTCAACGAACAGCACGGCCCGAACGGCACCTCCAGGTCCCGGGCCGAGCACGAACGCTCCACGATCACCGCCGCCGAAGTCCGCACCCTCGACGCTGAACGCGGCGAAGCCCTCATCGTCCACGCCTCCACCCCCGCGATCAAGACCTACATGCGGCGCCACTACCAATCGCGAGAAGCGAAGGACTACGAGCGGTCGGCCGCGGAGACGAAGCAGATGCTCGGCCGCGGCGCGGCCGTCGCCGAACCGATCGGCGCGGTCTGGGAACGCCCTGACCACGCTGTCGAACGAAGGGACTGGCGATGACACAGGCACAGCAGCCGCAACGACCCACGACACCGAGCGTGCGCCGCGGCCGAACTCCCGCAAAAAATGAGGGCGGCGGCTCGCAGGGAAGCGGCTCCGGCGTCCTCGCGATCAAAGGACGCTTGACCGAGTGGCACGCGATGAGCGACGAGCAGCGCAGCGCCGCCTGGGCGGGCTTGGTCGAATGGGTCGCCTGGCTCCACGACCGCTACGAGCTCTCCATCCAATCGCGCCTGCCCGAATGCTGGCCCCAGCACCCCGGCATCATCGAAGAGCTCTGGACGCTGAAGATGTGGCGCGAAGCCCTCTACACCACCGACACCGACACCGGCGTCCTCACCGGCCACGAAGCCGGCGGCCTCGCCCAGCACGCCCGCTACTGGCATACCGACCTGCGCAACCTCTTCACCCAGATCACCTTCTACGCCGAACGCTGCGCCGCCGAACACGGCAGCGGCCGGCGCCTCTCAGACCGGTCGAAAACCGACCTCAAGACGGCGTGGCTTGCAGCCGACCCTCGATGCGGCATCGACGCACCGAGTACGAGTACAGGCACATCGCCCAGCCGGGCACCACGCCTCGACGCCGCGGAGATGCACCGCCGCTTGGAACTCGGTTCCGCGCGCGGACTCGACGGACCCGACAGCGACCATGTCCACTCCCTCGGCGACTGGTGGACCCGCGACCTCGAGACCGGGGACTGGGTCAAGATCACCGACCCTGAGATGCACCGCCGCCTTGACAACCTCGCCGCCACCGAGCCCGGGAACTAGGGAGCGCAACTGATGTCGACCCTCATCACCGAAGCCGAGCGGCGCTATCTCGCCCTGGTCCTTGACCGGCCCGAACTCGCCGTCGGTGCCATCGAAGCCCGCGACCTTGCCCACCCGGGCTACGCCGCGGTCTACCAAGCTGTCCAAGACCTCCACCGCGAACACCCCGACCTCCACGGCCCCGACCTCACCCGCGCCGCCGCCGAACGCGCAGACGCCCCCGGCCTCGACGCCGAACGACTCGAACGCCTCCGCGCCGACGCCCCCACCGAGACCGAGGCGCCTCACTACGTGAGCATGGTCCTCGGCGGCAGCGCGCAACGCGACCTCGCGGTCTACGCAGCCACCGCCCTCGCCGACGGCGAACACCCGGACCCAGACACGCCCCGGCTCAACTCCCGCCACGCCGAGCACTACCAGCGGCTCTTCGACACCCCCTGGCCCGACCAGGCCGTCGCCGCCATCGCCCCCGAGACCGCCACCCGCACCGGCCACGAAGAACTCCTCGTCGCCGCGCTCATGGCCTACCCCGAACAAGCCCGGACCCTCGTCGGCATCGTCCCGCCCGAAGCTGTTCAGGACTTCCGCTGCCGCGTCGCCTACGAAGCCGTCGCCTCCGCAGGCTGGGACGGCGACCACACCAGTGACATCAGCCTGGTCTGGCAGATCGCCAAAGCTCGCGAGATCGCCATCGGCCTTGGCGACACCACGCCGAACTACAGCGAGCCCGACGCTGCTTTCGTCGCCCGCCTCGCCCGCACCGACACCGACCACAAGACCGGTATCGACACCGCCAAGACTCTCCTCACTGAAGACATCAAGGCCAGCCTCACCGAGCAGCGTGAGTCGCACTTGCTGGACCGGACCGTCAGCTCGGCCTCGGTCTTCCACCACGCCAACCAGATCGACCCCCACGCCCCACCCGAACCCCAACACCACCAAGGACCCACGCAGGGGCCCGCGGGTGGTGCGCGATGAACCGCCGCCCCTCCCAGACCGAGCTCCCCGCCCACCGCCTCCCGAAGGTCATGACCGCCACCGAGATGCGCCGCCACTGGCTCGACCGCGAGGTCACCCCGCTCTCCCCGATCCTCGACATGACCGTCAAATACGCCGGCCACTGGTGGAACCTCGACGGCACCGACGCCTGGGTCCGCGCCACCGACCCCAAAGCCATCGACCTCTACGAAGCCACCCAGAAACGAGCGGCCATCGCCCTCTCAGAGCTTCAAAAGAAGCTGGTCTGACAATAAAGGACACATGGCATCCGGTATCAGGGAGGTCCTAGGTCAGTCCTGGCGTGGAGGCCGGGTTTCGTTATCAGTTGAGTGATAGGCGAGATCAAGTGACCAACTCATGCGGTAAAAGTTCGAATTCGGATCAAGTTCGAGCATCATTGCGTCATGGAGTTGGTGTGGCTGTTTGGATGTCGCTTTTGCGCCGTTGAAATGCGCCATGTAACATCTGCGAACGTCGAAGAAGAGCATGTCATCGAATGTGACATTCTGGAAGAATGCGCTCTTATTGAATGAAGCCGCCGAGAATCCACATTTTGAGAAGCGGGCATTGGAGAACGTGACATCGGCATGGAACTTCGTAACGGTCCACTCGGAGTCACCACGGAAAATGGTGTCTCGAAAATCGGCACAGAATTGCTCGCTGAATTGAACCTGACCGGGCTTGCGGCGTGCGAGGTATTCCAGATCGCAATCGAATTCGGCTTCGATGAAATTGGCAGTGCTTTCGAATCGAGCCGCACGGAAGGTTGCCCCGGTCGGGAACTTTGCGTGGGAGAACTCGGCGAAGTCTACGAAGACCGCGCTGGAGAAGTCGGCGCCGTGAAGCTCGCAGTCATCGAAGATTATGTTCTCTAGGAACGCTCCAGCGAGAATGATGCGATCGTGCTCCCAATATTCTTCGGCGTGCTCAACCCGATTCAAGTGCCGTTGGAGGATTCGCTGCGCTTCAAGGCGAACCTGACGTTCCTGATCCACCTCATGATTTGGTGCCGGTGGGAGTGGTCCAAACAAGTCAGGCAGTGGTCCCGAGACACCTGGCCAACCGGTCGCTTCGTGCTGTGGAGGTTGATAATGCTGGCGTAGGTAGGCGCATATATGGTCGATGATTGCCTGTCGCTTGTCTTCATATTGCCGTGCGAGTTCTTCGAGCAGATGCAGACCGGCAATCCTGACCATGGAGCTTTCACTGCCGAGCTTGTCGATTGCCCTAGCCCAGTGGTCCAGGATTCTGCGCTGTTCGGCATCCGCACGAGTGTTTCGCATCTCCTCGTCGCGCAATGCGAGCTGCCGCTCTGAATCTAGACGGGCATCTCTCATCTCCTCGTCGCGCAGCGCGAGTTGCCGCTCAGAGTGTTCGAGCTGACGCTCAGCATTCGCGAGCTGGCGCTCTCGGGCCTTGTGTGCCCGCTCGGACTCTCGTTCGTCATGGAGCTGCTTGCGAAATCGCAGAAGGAGGACGCCGATCGTGGCGCTTCCTAGCCCTGCGAGCACAGCGACGTGTTTGGCCTGCACACCTTGGATTACCGAGTCGACGCGTTCGGCTGGATTGCTGTGATCAAGCGCGGCGATGTCAGCCATCAACCAGAAGTACATTCCGACGGTCGCGGCAACCGCAAGGGTTGTCCAGAGAGCAATCGTTCCCCAGAACTCCGGAGACCGCCAGATTGTCGAGCGCTCTCGTGTCTCGTTGTGGGACTTGCGGGTAAGATTTTCAGCCATTGGCCTCAACGTAGCGTGAAGTCAAGCTGGCTGCACGACCTCCATACCCGTTTCGTGCGGTGTCTGGCGTTACAGAGCTTGCGCCGCCGAGCGGGTCAGCGGGCGATGCAGGGACTCTGCACCGCCCGCGATGTCTGCTACTTACCGAGGTACGAATTCCCGAGTCTCATCCGTTGGGACGCAGGAATGATCAGGTTTGTACTGCCAGGGATGTGGATCTCAGGAGCTAGAAGACCTAGATTCAGATCCCATCTGTATCGTCGCCGCCACTGAAAACGTTCGTCGGCGTTTTCGAGTGCTAGTCGAATCTCGGGGTCGGTCCAGCCGTTGATGGCCCTGAGCTGTTCGACGACCAGCGAGAGTTCACCCTTGACCGCCGCACGCCCCGCATGTTGAACGCGGTGGCAGTCCGGGCACAGTGCGATGAGCCCAGCGAGTCGCTGTACCGCCGAGGTTGAGGCCACCTCGAAGTGCCAGAGCTCGTGGCAGTCGGGCCGTCTCGGCCTGCCGGATTCAGGATCAAATCCGGGTTGCCCGCAGACCTCGCAGCGATTTCCGGCTCGTTCGCAGACGGGGATGCGAATCCGATCCCAGTCGCCACTGGAGAGAATTCCTCGAAGGTTCGATCCCCACACGTTCGCGGGCAGCATGTCCGGATACAGCAGGCCGGGGCCGATCGGGACGGCGTCGATCATCAGTGGTGAAGCATTGGCAGCGGTGTCCGCCCTCGCTTGAGCACCCTGCTCTTCCGCCTTGGAAGCTCGCTTCCTTCTTTGAAAGCGCTTCATGCAGCCGCCGCCCCTCCGTTGCTCCCTCCGAGGCGCTTCGTGAGCTCGGCCTGAAGCGATGCCATCTGAGCAAGCAGCTGCTCGTTCGACATCGGCTCTGATCGGTGGTGACTGTTGCGATTGTCCGGCTCGGACGGTATCTCTCGTCGTTGGTGCTGGCGAACCTTGTCGAGCGCTGCGAGTGCGGTCTCGTCTGCGTTCGCAACGGTGTGCAGGTATCGCTCGGTAGTCGTGATGCTGGCGTGCCCGAGTCGTTCCTTAACAACCATGAGGTCGGCGCCGCCGTTGAGCAGCCAGGACGCATGTGCATGCCGAAGCAGGTGCATCCGAATGTCGACCTTGATACCCGCTGATCTCAATGCGGGCTTGATGATCTGTTCGCGGAACCATCGGTTGGGTATGTGGCCGTCCGTGTCCCAGACCCGGGGCTTCCGCGGGTTGTCCTTGCCGCTGGCGCGACGCTTGCGGCGGTAGGCGGCCATCGCCTCCCTGCAATAGGCGCAGCGGCAGCGCCCAGCGGTGTACGCGCTCATAGTGCCGTGGGCGAAGGTCTGACCGCGTCGATTCCGCTTGGTGCGACCCGAGGGCTTCCCGAGCTCGACCTTGGCGCAGGTGGAGGTGAGACGGGCTTGGGGCTCGTACCAGAAAAGGAGGTTGTTCTCCTTCAGGTTGTTGGCTTCGATGTGGGCGTCGATCTTCTCGGCGAGGTGGCCGGCGACCTTGATGAGGCGGTACTCGCCGTCCTTGGGGTAGTCCTTGACGAAGAACCGCTTGCTTTCGGGATGGAACTCGGGCCTGATCTGAACGACGGCGCGGCAGACCGTGAACGCCTTGTGTTCGGGGTCCCAGTCCGACACGCGCAGTTCGGTGAGTTCGCCCCACCGCGTTCCGGTTTCGATCGCGGTCTCCACGAGCAGCTTCGACATGGCGTCGGGGAGCGCCACATAGAAGACGTCGAACTGAGCGGGGGTGATGATGGTGAGCGGCTTCTTGGGAACCGGGTCGGTCTTCACCAGAAGACACGGGTTCTCGGCGAGGTATCGGTCGCTGACGGCACTGCCGAGGATAGAGCTCAGGAGCTGCTTGAGACGCTTCCTCGTGGTGGCCGAGACGCCTTGGTCCTTGAGCTCGGAGAGCCATTCCTTGATGTCGGTGGTGTAGATGTCGAGCATCGGCCTGTCGCCGAAGAAGGCCATGAGGTGCGCGTAGAGCTGGTACGTGTAGACCTCGCGGGTCTTGACCTCGACCGTCAGGTGGGGGAGCCAGGTCTCTTCGACGTACTCCCGGAAGAGAGTCCTGCCGCGGACCAAGACGTCGCCCTTGCCAGCCTGGACCTTCTTCTCGGCTTCCCTCCAGGCGTCGTTGCCCTCCTCCTCGGAGTCGTAGGTCCCGGCGGACCTCGCGATGCCGTGGCGGTCGAGGAACATGGCCGTCCAGCGTTCCTGGCCGAACCTGTTCGTCTTCTTGTTGCAGTAGCCCATGGGGGAGCTCCGGTTCTCGCTTGTTTTTCGCTTGTCAGACCACTCGCGATCGACAAGGACCTAGGGGTACGCACAGGTACGTTGAAAACCTATGTTTTCCCTGGTCAAGAACCAGTTTTCAGTTGAACTCGCTGCCCGGACAGGGTCGTCGCAATTACGACAGGACCGGGCTCATAACCTGGAGGTCGGTGGTTCAAATCCGCCTCCCGCTACCACGGAATATCAAGTGAGACCCGGTTTTCTCGAAAGAGGAGACCGGGTCTTTCTTTGTCGTATCGCGCTTTGTCGCACTCGCCGATTGCGGTGATCTGGGGAGACGACTTCCCGGTTGCAACTAAGAGTGGCGACAGTCACGATAGGGAATCGGATTCTTAGGTGCGGCGCTGGTGGGGCCATTCGGACTGAGGTCGGCATTCCACAGTATTCACCAGTGCGTCGGGTCGGGGCCGCGGCCGCCTGCCTGGGTGTGTCGGCCCTGGAGCGGCGGTCGGTTGCTTTCTGCTCGGGTGAGTTCCGGGGTGACACGAACGGGGGAGGCCTAACGGTTGGTGGGCGGTCAACCGCGAGGAGGATTCTCCGGGGTCTACAACAGGCATAGCCTGCATCTACCCCGCACTCCTCCACATAGTCCATTGGAGTTCCCGTGACCACCGATCCCTTGAACACAGACCCGAAGCAGGCCATCGCCAAAGCCTGGTCCCGACTCACGAATCTCGGGAAGACGCTTGCCATCTCGGTCTTGGCCGGCCTCGTGCTCTGCTGCGGCGGCGTCATCAACGCCATGGGCGGCGACGACGATCCGGAGGCACCCGTCGAAGTCGCGACCGAGGTCGAGACGTCCGAGAGGGTCACTTCTTCTCCTTCCAAGTCCGCGCCGACCACCCGTCCCGCGCCGACCGAGGCGGCCTCAACTACCGAGCCCGAACCCGAGCCCACGACGGAGGCCGCGGCCCGGGTCGAGGAGACGACCAAGTCGCAGGAGGTCTACTACGAGAACTGCGCCGCCGCCCGAGCTGCGGGCGCCGCACCCGTCCTCGAAGGCCAACCCGGCTATCGGCCCGGCCTCGACGGCGATGGCGACGGCGTGGGTTGCGAGGACTCCTCCTCCGGTGGCGGAGGCAACGGAGGCGGCGGGAATGGCGGTGGCGGCGGCGACAGCGGCGGCAGTGGCGACAGCTCGGATGTCCACTACAAGAACTGCGACGCGGCGCGCGCGGCGGGAGCCGCGCCCGTTTACCGCGGCGATCCCGGCTACGGCAAGCACCTCGACCGCGACGGAGACGGCGTCGGCTGCGAATGAGCGGTCGCCGGCACGGTGAGGCTCTCGGCGGGCGCAGCGAATCCTCAGGCTCCGGGACTTCTGTGGGAACATGGTCTGAGCGCAACGCACATTTCGGGAGCCCGCATGACAGAGGAACCGTTCGCCGCCCACAACACGTTCAACGGTGACAACCCGAACGTGGTGCAGGCCGGACGAATCGACGCCCTCCATCTGCACAACGGCCCCGAAGTGGTTGTGCCGCAAGAAGGCTCCCCGGTCCGGACCGATTGGATCGGTCGCGACGGCGACCTCGACGCCATCGACGAGGCGCTGCGACACGGCCGGCCTGTGGCGCTGCACGGCGAGGCCGGATCCGGCACTACGGCCGTCGCGTTGATGGCGATCGATCGCAATCGGGGCCGGTACCCCGACGGGCAGGTCTACATCGACCTCGACAAGGACGAAGCCTCGGAGGCCATGCAGTCGGTCCTCATCCGGCTCGGCGTCGCGCCCGCCCAGATCCCCCCGAGCCTCGAAGGCCGCGTCGCCGTGTTCCGGTCGGTGACGCGGAACCGGTCGCTGCTGGTGGTCGTCGACCGCATCACGCGCAGCCGCGAGGCCCCGCTGTTCCGCCCCGCCTCGGCGACCGCCGGGTTCCTCGCGGTCACGAGCGTCGCCCTGGACGACCAGCCGTACCTCGTGCACGATTTGGGCCCCCTCGAACCGGACATCGCCGCCGAGTACCTGCGGTGCGCCTGCCCGAACCTTCCCGACGGGGTCGCGCCGCGCCTGATCGCGGAGTTCGGTGCGCGCCCCTCCGACCTGAGCAAGCTCGCCGGCCTCATCCGCCTCCGTTCCCTCACCGGCCTCCTCGAGGTCCAGGACGCCGTGGACGGCAAGAGCCTCCTCGAAACGGTCGAAGCGAGCCTCAGCGAATCGGCGAAATGGCTGTACCGCCTGCTCGCCGCCTTGCCGAACCGCGAGTTCGAGCGCGCCTTGACAGGGATCTTCACCGGCGCGAAGGGCTGGGGACTCGAAGCGGTCCCCGCGCCGCTCGCCGAACTCCTCGACGCCGAACTGGTCGTCGAGCACCGGCCGGGCTGGTACCGGGTCGAGCACGCCGCCGAGGGCCGCTTCGATCCTCGCGACCCCGTTCCCGTCGAGATCTTCAGCGCCCGAAGGGATTCCCTGACCTGGCACGTCCGGCGGGCCCAACTCGCGGACCTCGCCGTCATGGGCGACCGGGCGCGTTTCGCCCCCGACTTCGGCCGCCGCGTGCGCCCTCCCGGGTTCAGCGGCCCCGCCGAGGCCATGGAATGGCTGCGCACCCTCTATGCGGCCCTGTCGGTCTCAGTCGAGATCGCCGCCGATCGACTTTGGACGGACGAGGCCTGGGCCCTCGCTGAGGCGCTGTGGGCCTATTTCTCCAACGCCAACCGGTACCGCGAGGCGGTCAAGTGCTACCGGAGCGCGCTCGCCGTCGCCGACGGCCCGGCGGTCGAAGCGCAGTTGTCGGCTCTGCTGGGGCTCAGCCTCATCGGCTGCGAGGAGTACGTCGAGGCCGGGCAGGTGCTCGACCGGGGCCTCGCCGCCGCTGCCGAGGCGCGGGGCGGTCCCGGCCTCGGCCGGCACGCGCGGCGCTGGACCGAGCTGATGGGCATCGTCGCCGAACAGCTCGGGCGGCTGCGCCTGCGCGAACGACGTCTCGACGAGGCCGACGCGTACACCGACACCGCGATCGCCTGCGCCGAGGAGATCGAACGGCCTCGGGCCGTGGGCATCCGCCTGCGGGTGCGGGCCGAGATCCTCCTCGCCCGAGGCGACCACCTAGGGGCCGAACGGGAATGGCGACGGGCCGCAGTGATCTTCCAAGGCGAGAAGGACGACCGGAACCTCATCGGTACGCGCCTCGACCTCGCCATGCTGCACTTCTCGCAACTCCGCGACGCCGCGAGTCTGGCCGAAGTGGACCAGTTCGTCGCCACCGCGATCCGCAAGGGGCTGTGGCAGCTCGCCGCCGAGACCCACGAGCGTGTCGCCGAAGTGCTGGTCCCGCATTCGAACGAGGACCTGATCGCGAGGCCTGAGGAGCGACTCGAGCGCGCCCTCCACCTGTACGAGGCCCATGGCGCCCCGCTCGACGCCGACCGGATCCGCAACGCCCTGGGCGTCAGCGAAGCCTCCGAACGCTGAGCGTTCCTTCCGGACCGGAGAGCCGCCAGTCGCCGGAGTCGGGTCGTCCGGCGGCGAACCACACCGAGACCGCCGCGTCGGCTGATTCGGGCGGGCAAGTCGCGTGAAACGCACGGCCATCCGCGCACTCCCAGACCAAGGCACCCGGCCCGGTGCGCACGCTTGCCAGAGTCGCAAGTGGATGCTCCCGCAGCAGCTTGCGCGCTTCTATGCGGGCCTCGGCCTCAGGAAGCGAACCGTGGTGGCGGATCACGATGTCGGCCCGGTCCCGCGCGTCCACGTCCAGGCAGCGGACCTCAGCCACAAGATGACCCGCGCGGCGGCGTCCGTCGTCCGCAGGGAACCGGAGCCACCGCGCCGTGTCGCCGTCGAAGTCGACCTCGCAGCGCCACGCCGAGGTCCGGCGCCAGTGCTCCACCGGCCCTGGAGGATCGAACATGCGCGGGCCGGGGCCTTCGGCCGCGTCGAGATTCAGGGTTCGGTACAGGCCCGAGCGGACGCGTTGCGACGGGCCCGGATCGGGCTCTGCCAGCGCCCGTCCGAAGCACTCGCTCTGGAGCGGCCGCACCTCGCACAGCGCCTCGACCTGGGCGAGCAGGTCCCCGGACGGGTCGAACCTCGGTGCCAGCGAGCCGAAGGCGGCCAGCGGGGACTCGGCCGGCATCTCGTCGAACCCGAAGGCCGCCACAGCGGTCGGTATGCCGAGCGCGGCGGCGTAGAAGCCGACTGAGCCGTGGTCGCCGATGACCGCGTCGGCGGCGAGCAGCGCGGCCCGCCATCCCTCGCCCGGGTCGACCATGATGAGGCCGTTCTCCAGTTGGCGCCGGAAGAGGCTCTCGATGCTGCCGTGCACGGACAGGATGTTCGGGTGGGGGATGAAGGCGACGGCGTAGTCGTCCATCGGCAGGGCTTCGAGGAGTCGCTCGGGCAGGCGGGGGTGCTGCCCGAACAGTGAGTGCGCCAGCCACGTCGAGGAGACCGCGATCAGGCGCTTTCGCGGCCCGATGCCGAGGGAGCGGCGGTATTCGCGGCGCATTCTGGCGCTGAGCCGGAGTCGTTCGAAGCAGAGGTCGCCGGTGATCTCGCTGCACGGCAGGGCTTCCGGGCAGTCGACGGCGAGGCGTTCGGCGGCTGCGGGCCCGGGCAGGGCGAGGTAGGCGGGGAGGCGGCCGGTGTCGCTGCGGAGTTGGCCGCGGGCGAGTCCGGCGACGCCGTCGAAGTAGGGGGTGAAGCGGTTGTGCCCGGCGCCGTGGGGGATCAGGGCGACATCGCGGCCGGGTTCGTGGAGGGTGCGGGTCGCGCCGGAGGCGACGATGAGGTCGGGCGGGTCGGCGGTGACGGTGGCCCAGTCGAGCAGGTCGATGTCGTGTCGGCGGGCGAAGTGGCGGCCGCTGCGCTGGCGTTCGGCGTGGAAGAGCGAGTACCGCACGAGGAGTCGGCGGTCGGCGGCTAGGAGCGGTTCGACGTCGTAGAAGAGCCGGTTGAGGGCTTGGACGGTGCTGCCGGCGAGGACGATGCGGCGCTGGAACGGAGCGGTGGGGCCGTCAAGCGGCCAACGCGTTACCGGGTTCCGGGTTCCGGGTTCCGGGTTCCGGGTTCCGGGTTCCGGGTTCCGGGTTCCTTGCTGCATTATAGTCCTGTTGTGCCGCTTTGCGAATGATGGGGACCGTCGGTCCGCCACCGATCCTAGCGCGTTTGCGGAGGTCAGGACCCGCGCGGCGGTGAGCCGAACTTCACGCCGCGCGTCCGCGCGTCTCGGCCCGCTGCCCCGGCACCACCCCGATCTCGGCGAGGTGGCCGCGCGCCGCCGCGATCGCCCCGGGCGTTGCCTCGAAGACCTTGCCCTCCTTGCGGAGCCGGTCGAGCAGGTCGACGGCGGCGAGCGCCTTCCCGTGCTCGGGCCGCATCCCCGACAGGTAGACCTCGATGCCGCGGTGTTCGAGCCGCTCGACGGCGTCGCGCAGCACGAGCGCGCCGGTGGCGTCGATCGCGCTGATGCGCGAGAGCCGGATGATCACGACCCGGACGTCGGCCGTCTCGGACAGGGTGAGCAGGAACCGGTGTGCCGCGGCGAAGAACAGCGGTCCGTCGATGCGGTAGGCCACGATGTGCTCGGCCAGCAGCTCGTGCTCGGCGAGGTGGTGGTCGCCCTCTTGCAGCGGCACGGTCTCGATGCTCGCGGAGGCGGCGATCTTGCGCAGCGCGAACGCCCCGGCCACGACCAGGCCGCAGATGACCGCCCAGACCAGGTCCACCGCGATCGTCACCGCGGCGGTGAGCACGAGGATCACCGCGTCGGAGCGCGAGGCCCTCGCCAGCACCCGGACCGAGCCGACCTCGATCATGCGGACGGCGGTCGCCAGCAGGACCCCGGCGAGCGCCGCCAGCGGGACGTGGGCGACCAGCGGCGCGGCGGCGAGCATGATGAGCGCCAGCACGATCGCGTGCGTGAGCGCGGCGAGGCGCGAGGAGGCGCCGGAGCGGACGTTCACGGCGGTGCGGGCGATCGCGGCCGTGGCCGGGACGCCGCCGAACATCGGCGCGGCGATGTTGGCCAGGCCCTGGCCGAAGAGCTCGCGGTCGGGATCGTGCCGGGACCCGACGGTCATGCCGTCGGCCACGGTCGCCGACAGCAGCGACTCCAGTGCCGCGAGCGCGGCGACCGCGACCGCCGCCCCGGCGAGCCCGGGGATCGCGGACGGTTCGAGGAACGACAGCGACGGCGCCGGCAGTGTGGCGGGCAGTGCGCCGATGCGCGGTGTCTCCAAGTGCGCCAAGACGGTCGCGGCCGTGGCGACGACGACCGCCAAGAGCGAGAACGGGATCTGCGGTCGCCATTTGGCGCCGAGGAGCATCACGGCCGCGACGCCGACGGCGAGCGCGACCGCCGGCCAGGTCGGGGCCGCGGCGTAGTCGAGCACGGCGCTCCACGCGATGAGGGCGACCTTCTCGCCTTCGGGCGCGGGCACGCCGAGCGCGGCGGGGATCTGCTGGAGGAAGATCACCGCCGCGATGCCGACGGTGAAGCCTTCGACCACCGGCGCTGGGATGAGGCGCACGTACCTGCCGGCCTTGGCGAGCGCGAGTGCGATGAGCAGGAGCCCGGCCATGAGCCCGACGGTGAGGACGCCGCCCGGCCCGTACTGGGCGACGATGGGGACCAGGACGACGGTCATCGCGCCGGTCGGCCCGGACACCTGGAGGTTCGAGCCGCCGAAGATCGCGGCGACCGCGCCGGCGACGACGGCGGTGGCGAGCCCGGCCGCGGCGCCGAGGCCGGAGGCGACGCCGAAGCCGAGTGCGAGCGGCAGCGCGACGACCGCGACGGTGAGTCCGGCGAGCAGGTCGCGTCCGGGCGAGCGGCGGACCGTCGCGAGGTCGGCCCTGCCCGGCAGCAGGTCCCGCAGTCGGCGCCATGAGGCGCGAACCGCGTTGCGGCTGTTCACTTCCCGGCCGCCGCGGTGTCGGATTCGCGGAGCTCGTCGAGGAGTTCGGCCTGCCCGGCGAGCATCTCGGTGAGGATGCGCCGGGCGGCCCGCATCAGGTCGGCGACGTCGGGGCCGGCGAGCGCGTAGGTGACCGTCGAGCCTTCCCGTTCGGAGGTGACGATCCCGGCGCGGCGCAGCACCGCGAGCTGCTGGGAGAGGCTGGAGGCCTCGACGCCGGTGTCGGCCAGCAGTTCCCGCACGGGCTTGGGGCCCTCGCCGAGGAGTTCGAGCACCCGGATCCGGACCGGGTGGCCGAGCATCCGGAAGAACTCGGCCTTGACCTGGTACAGCGGAACCGGCATCGCGCACTCCCCATCACTCGACAACTTGAGTAATTGAATAATTCTTCAAGTCACTCATCGTAGGCGGTGTTCGCGATTGAGGCATCGGCCACGATCGCGGGCCGCCGCATTCGGTGTTTTCGGCGCGTCGTGGCGAAATGTCTGATTTTTGTAGGGTTCCGCAAGGCGGGATGCTTACGTCTTCGCTCGTGTCGCATACGTCGCCATGTCGGCCCTCCGCGGACCGTCGGATTCGCACAACGGGACCGCATTCGACGAGGACTGATTACCCATGGTGTGTTTGACTTCACGAGCAGTGAGCCTTAAATTTCCTTCCGAACCGATCCCCACCGATCGTATGGAGGAAATATGAACTGCCCCAAGGTTTTCGCCCCCACCGCCGGCCGACCTTCGCAGCGCGAGGCCGTGGACTACTCCAACTACTTCCTCAACGTCCTCGCCGGGCGCAAGGCCGCCGGCGACGCCCGCCTGCTCGCGACGGAGGCGGGTTGGTTGGCGTTCAACAGGGTCCGGCGGCGGGTCCCGACCCGCTTCAGCCGGGTGCGCGTGGTCCGCGCCGCCAGTCCGACCCGCGACTCCACCGAAGTGGTCGCGATGGTCGAGAACGGCTGCGCCCGCCAGGCGATGACGTTCACCTTCCGCGCCACCATGAACGGCTGGCGCCTCGACCACTGCGACCTCCTGGAAGCGAACCGCTTGACCCGAAGGCGTCGATGACCCTGCCCACCACTGGCGAAGGGCCGCCGAGCGATGCTCGGCGGCCTTCCGCGTTCACCGTCAGGCGGTTCGGGTTCTCGTTCTCCATAGGAGCCAGAGGAAGTACGGGGTTCCGATGAGGGCGCATACCAGGCCCGCGGGGATCTGGGCCGGGGCTATCACCGTGCGGCCCAAGGTGTCGGCGACGCTCACCAGGAGCACGCCGATCAGGATCGCCACCGGGAGCGTCCTGTGGCTCCGGCTTCCCACGAGGCCCCTCGCCAGGTGCGGGGCCACCAGGCCCACGAAGCCGATCACCCCCACCACCGCCACAGCGGCGGCGGTGAGCACCGCGGCCGAGCACAACAGGAGCAGCCTGGTGCGCTCCAAGCGGACGCCGAGCACGCGGGGCGTGTCGTCGTCCAGCGACAACAGGTCGATCTCCTTGCGGTGCACCAACACCAACGGCAGCACCAGCACCAATGCCACGACCAGCGGGAGGAGCCTGTCGGCGGTCCTGCCGTACGTGGTGCCCGACAGCCACGTCATCGCCTTCGGGGTGTTCCACGGGTCCGAGGCCAGGATGATCAGCGTGATCAGCGCCATCCCCAGCGACCAGACCCCGATGCCCACCAGGACCAGCCGCGCCGTGTCCAGCCCGCCCCGCCAAGAGATCGCGTAGACCAGCGCGAACGCGCCCAGCCCGCCGGCGGCCGCGAAGCCCGTGATCGCCCACGGCCCCGCCGAGGGCACCCAGGTGATGAGCGTGACCGCCCCGATCCCGGCCCCGGCGGTGACGCCGAGCAGCCCCGGCTCCGCGAGCGGATTGCGCAGCACCCCCTGCGTCACCGTGCCCGCGCACGCGAGCGCCGCCCCGGCCAGAATCGCCGCGAACACCCGCGGGAAGCGCTGGTCGATGATCCACGTGTAGCTCGCGCCGGTCTTGCCCGCGAGATAGTTGATCAGGTCGCCGCTCAGGAGCATCGTGTCCCCCGAGAGCATCCCGACCACGAGCGCCGTGAACGAGGCGGCGGCCAGGCCGCCCACGATCAGGGTGAAGGCCGGCCGGCCGCGCGCCGCCGCCCCGTGCAGGATCGCGGGCCGGTCGCCCGAGCCCGCACTGGTCACCGAGCGCGCCAGCCAGACCATGACGCCCGCGCCCAGGAGCGTGGTCGTGACGCCCACGGGGATCTCGATGCTCTTGTCGGCCCCGAACACGGCGCGGACGGCCAGGTCGGCGCCCACGATCACCAGAGCGCCGCACAAGGCGCTGAACGGGATCAGGAACCGGTGCGCGAGCAGCACCGGGAGCTTCTTCGCGATCTGGCGCGCGATCACCGGGGCCGCCAGGCCCACGAAGCCGATCGGCCCGGCCACCGTCACCGCGCACGCGGCCAGCAGCAGCGAGCAGACCACCGCGACCAGGCGCGTGCGCCGCACGTGCACGCCGAGACTCGCCGCCGTGTCGTCGCCCAGACGCAGCAGGTCCAGGCGCGGGGCCGCGAGCACGGCCGTGACGACCGCCAGCAGCACGAGCGGGGCCGCCTGGGCCGCCGTGCCGAACCCGGCGAGGTTGAGACTGCCCGAGCCCCAGGCGAACAGACCCGTCGTCTGCTCCTGGAACAGCAGGATCAGCAGCGACACCAGGGAGTTCCCGGCCATCGCGGTCGCCGAGCCGGCGAGGATCAGCCGCGTCGTGCTCGACTCGCCGCCGCCCGCCGACAGCGCCATCACCAGACCCGCCGTCAGCAGCGCCCCGGTGAAGGCCACGCCGATGCTCGACAGGAACGGGAGCGAGATCCCGAACGCCGCCACGGCGGTCACGGCCAGGTACGCCCCGGCGTTCACCGCGAGCGTGTCCGGACTCGCCAGCGCGTTGCGCGCCACCGACTGGAGCAGCACGCCGGAGGCGCCGAGGGCGATGCCGACCAGGACCGCCCCGGTCAGCCGCGGCAGCCGCGCCCCCTGGAGCACGTTCCACACGCTCGCGTCGGCCGAACCGGTGAGCAGCCGCACCAGGTCGCCCGCGTCGACCGCGGAGGTGCCCTGGGTCAGGTGGAGGGCCGCCAGAGCGACCAGGGCACCGATCCCGATGGCGAAGACCGCCGCGGCTGTGAGCAGCCGCGGGGCCTTCCGGGTCGGAGCCTCCGGTCGCGCCGGCGGGCTCAGCGTGCTCAACTCGCGTAGACCTCGGCGATGGCGTCGAGGATCGCCTCGGAGGACTTGGGGCCGCCGAACATCCAGATGCCCTGCGGCATCTCGTAGACGTCGCCGTTCTGGACGAAGCTCAGGCCCTCCCAGATCGCGTTGCCGGCGAGGACCTCGGTGAAGATGTCGCTGCCGTCGGCGTTGTTGAAGATGAACCGCATCTCGGTGTCGGTGTACTGGGCCAGGCCCTCGACGTCGGTGCCGCCCAGGCCCCACACGCCGTCGGTCTCGCCGGTCCAGGCGTTCTCGAGGCCCGCCGCGTCCGCGAGCGAGCCGACGAGGGAACCGGTGCCGAAGGGCCGCACGGAGACCGCGTCGCCCTCGACCCAGCCGTCGGCGAACAGGAACGGGAGGTCGCCGGTGCCGGCGGCCTCGATGGTCGCGGCGGTCTCGGCGATCTTGGCCTCGAGCTCGCCCCAGAGCGCGGCGGCCTCGGGGGTCTTGCCGAGCAGTTCGGCGATCATGTCGACGTCGCGCTTCATGCGGGCGAGGTTGTCGTTCTCGCTGGAGCCCTCGACGACCAGGACGGGCACGAACTCCTCGATCGCGGCGATGTGGGCCTCGTCGTCGGTCTCCATGATCACGAGGTCGGCGCCGAGCCCGGCGATGGCGTCGATGGAGGGCTCCTGGCGGGTGCCGACGTCGGTGGCGGTGTCGTCGACCGGCACCGAGCCGCCCACCCAGAGGTTGTAGCCCTCGAGGTCGGCCACGCCCACGGGCGTGACGCCGAGGCTGGCGACGATCTCGACCTCGGCCCATTCGAGCGTGACGACCTTCTCGGCGGGGGCGTCGAGTTCGACGGTGCGCCCGAGGAAGTCGGTGACCGAGACCGGGCCGGCCTCGGAGGCGGCCTTGTCGCCGTCGCCGGCCTCCTCGGTGGTGCCGCACGCGGACATGGCGATCACGGCTGCGAGTGCCGCGGGCACGGCGAATCGCTTGAGGTGGGGATGCTGCATCGGGTTCCTTCGTCAGTCGGCGGTGCTGCCCGCGAACCGGTGGCTGTGTCGGCCGATCGGTCGCGCGGAGAGCAGTCCGGTGTTGGGATCGGCGTCGACGCGGATGTCGATGCCGTAGGCGGCGGTGAGGTTCTCTGCGGTGAGGACCTCCGCCGGGGTGCCGGCCGCTTTGACGCGGCCGTCGTGGAGGAGGACGGCGCGGTCGGCGACCGCGGCGGCCTGGTCGAGGTCGTGCAGGACCACGCCGACGGCGGTGCCGTGGTCGTCGGCGAGGTCGCGGATGAGGTCGAGGATCTCGACCTGGTAGCGCAGGTCCAGGTAGGTGGTGGGCTCGTCGAGCAGGAGCACGGCGGTGTCCTGGGCGAGGCAGGAGGCGAGCCAGACGCGCTGGCGTTCGCCGCCGGAGAGGGCTTCGACGCCGCGGTCGGCCATGTGTTCGACGCCGCAGATCTCCATGGCGCGCCGGATCTTCGCGGGGCCTTCGGCGTCGCCGTGGCGCCAGCGCCCGCGGTGGGGGTGGCGGCCGTAGCCGACGACGTCGACGACGCGGATGCCGCCGGGGGTGGGCCGGGACTGGGCAAGGAGGGAGACGCGGCGGGCGAAGTCCTTGGGGCTGAGGGCGGTCGCGTCGGCGCCGTCGGGGAATTCGACGCTGCCCTGGTCGGGCTTGTGGAGGCGCGCGAGGGACCGCAGGAGGGTGGACTTGCCCGAGCCGTTGGGGCCGAGGAGGGCGGTGACGGCGCCGGGGGGCAGGTCGATGTCGGCGTCGTGCACCACGGTGGTGCCGAAGTAGGCGAGGCGGAGGGCGCGGCCGCTCAGTCCGGCGTCATCTGGCATGTAGGCAAGGCTAACCTATCTGGTTTTCGACGGCATCTCGGCTGGTCAGCGTCCCGCGATGCGGCCTCGACGTGCGGTTTCGAGGCGGTGAATTCCGTTCGCGCCCAAATGGATCACTCGCCGGTGAGGACGCGCACACCACGCGTAAGAGTGAATTCCCGCGCGGCACTCTGGACTTGACCGTGCCGGGTGGGGTCGACTGGTCCTAGGCGCCGTCCTGCCGATGCACCCCGTGTCGGCGCGGGGCGCCAGAGAGGACGAACATGACACCGAATGCGAAGGTGGGGCCTTCGAGTGTCGTCATCGACGAGATCTGGACGGTCGAGCGCGTCAAGTCGCTCGGCGTGATGACGAATGTCGAGACGGCCGCGCAGATCCTGGGGATCGGCCGGACGGTCGCTTACCGGCTGGCGAAGGACGGCGACTTTCCCGTCCAGGTCCTTCGGATCGGCCACAGTTACCGGGTACCGGTGCTGCGGCTGCTCGAGCTGCTCGGGGCGCCCGAATCGACGAACGAGCGCGACCGGATGATCAACTAGCGAACGCGAGGCGGCGGCGCGACCCAGGGGGAGGGGTGCGCCGCCGCTGTCGTGCTTCTCAGCGCTTCCTGCGCTTGTCCTTGCTCTGGTGGCGGAAGTGCACGAAGAGCCGCCCGAAGTTCTTCGAGTCCTTGTCCACCCGGTGGTACAGGGCCTTGACCTCCTTCTGGTCGAGGAACCTGAGCACCTTCTTCTTGAGCTGGCCCGAGCCCTTGCCGGGGATGATCTCCACGAGGTCGATCTTCTTGGCGACCGCCTCGTCGATGACCTCCCGCAGGGCCTTCTCGATCAGCCCGCCCTTGTTGTAGATGTCGTGCAGGTCCAGCACCAGTTTCGCCATGGCCCGACCCTATGCCCCGGTGCGGGGGATGTCCGGCTCGATGTAGATGAGCTTCGCGGTGGGGACGGCGGCGCGGATGCGCGCCTCGGCGGCGTCGATCTCGGCGGCGACCTGCTCGCCGGTCTCGGAGGTGCCGATGCCGATCTTCGCGGCCACCAGCAGCTCGTCGGGGCCGATGTGCAGGGTCTTGAGGTGGATGAGGGTGTTCGCGTCGTCCTCGTTGATGGCCGCCTCGATCGCGGCGATGTCCTCGTGGGTGGCCGACTCGCCGATGAGCATCGAGCGGATCTCGATGGCCAGGACGACGGCGATGCACACCAGCAGCAGGCCGATGACGAGCGTGCCGATCGCGTCCCACACGACGTTCCCGGTGATCATCGACAGTCCCACGCCCAGGAGCGCGGCGACGAGGCCGACGAGCGCGCCGATGTCCTCCAAGAGGATCACCGGCAGCTCGGGCGAGCGCGAGCCCTTGATGAACCGCACCCAGGACTGGTTGCCGCGCACCGCGTTGGACTCCTTGACGGCCGTGCGCAGCGAGAACGACTCCAGGATGATCGCCACGACCAGGACGATGACGGCCACGATGGGCGTCTCCAGGCCGTGCCCCTGGTCGGAGAGCTTGTGGTAGCCCTCGTAGAGGGCGTAGACGCCGCCGATGGAGAACAGGACGATCGAGACGATGAACGCGTAGATGTAGCGTTCGCGCCCGTAGCCGAACGGGTGGGCCGGACTGGCGGCCTTGCGGGAGGCCTTGCCGCCGATGAGGAGCAGGACCTGGTTGGCCGCGTCGGCCACCGAGTGGACGCCCTCGGCGAGCATCGACGCCGAACCGGTGATCCCGGCCGCGATGAACTTGCTGATCGCGATGCCCGTGTTCGCGGCCAGAGCCGCGACGATCGCCTTGGTGCCGCCTTCTGCTGACATCGGCCCGTCGTTCCTTCCGTTGGCGCGCGCCCGGTGCGTGCGACGCTGACTGAGTGTGTCACGCCTGCGCAACCCCCCTGCTTCGACGAGGCCGCCGGGCCGGCGGTAACGCACGAGACAGGTCTTCGCGCTTCCGCGAGGGCCGCGGGCGCTGGTACCGTTGGAGGCAAGTTGACGCCCCGGAGGCACCGCCTCCGGTCAGGGCGCACGCGCGTACACCGCCAAGGGGAGCCCGCTCCCCGGCCGGAGGCCTCACCGAGGCGCTCGGCCCCTGTGCACGCGGCGCCCCGCGTCACCGAGCACGGACCGAGTGGTGGACCGGTTCCGGCTGAAGACCCGTCCGGGTCTTGCCGAGAACCGAACGCTTCGAACCACTTGGAGTGCCGCCGTGACCGCCCTCGACCATTCGCTCGCCCCTTCGCCGAGCGCCCTTCCCTCCACCGACGCCGCGCCCGAGCGCGCCACGCCCAGGCAGTGGCTGGCCGTCGCGGCCGTCGCCCTCGGCGTCTTCGCCGTCATGACCTCCGAAGTCCTGCCCGTGGGGCTGCTCACCCCGATCGGCTCGGCGCTGGGCGTCAGCGCCGGCACCGCCGGCCTCATGGTCACCGTCCCCGGGCTCGTGGCCGCCGTCGCCGCGCCCGTCAGCATCGTCGTCACCCGCCGGCTCGACCGGCGCCTGGTGCTCATCGGCCTGGCCGTGCTCGTCGCCGGGGCGAACATCGGCGCGGCCACCGCCGGCACCTTCGAGCAGCTCCTGGCCGCCCGCGTCCTCGTCGGGCTCTCGATCGGCGCGTTCTGGGCCGTCGCCGGCGGCATCGCGCTGCGCCTGGTGCCCGCGCGGGACGTGCCGCGCGCGACCGCGGCCGTCTACGGCGGCATCGGCGCGGCCACCGTCCTCGGCGTCCCCGCCGGGACGCTCATCGGCGACCACTTCGGCTGGCGCGCGGCCCTGTGGGCCCTCGCCGGGCTCGCCGTCCTCGTCATGGTCGCGCTCACGCTCCTGGTGCCCCGGCTCCCGTCGAACACCTCGGTCTCCTTCGCCTCGCTGCCGAGGCTGGTGCGGCGCAACAAGACCGTGCGCACCGGCCTGGCCCTGACGTTCTTCATCGTCACCGGGCACTTCATCGCCTACACGTTCATCAGCCCGATTCTCCAGGGCAACGGGATCGCCGCCTCGCAGGTGAGCCTCTTGCTCCTGGCCTTCGGTGCGGCGGCGCTGGTCGCCACGGTCGCCTCGGGCTCGCTCATCGGCGGCCACCTGCGCGCCACGCTCGCCGGGCTCGGCATCGCCATGGCGGTCGGCATGGCGCTCATGGCCTTCGCCGTCGGCGACCTGTTCTCGGCGACCGCGGTGCTCCTGCTGTGGGGCGCGGGCTACGGCCTGGTCTCCCCGGCGGTGCAGACCTGGTTCATGAAGGCCGTCGACCCCGGCGAGGTCGAGGTCGCGACCTCGCTGAACACGGTCATGTTCAACCTGTCGATCGCGGCGGGGTCCTTCGCCGGGGGCTTCGTCGTGGACGCGACCGCCCCGAGGGGGGTCCTGTGGATCGGCGCCGCCCTGCTCGTCCCGGTGGTCCTCATCGCCGCCAAGGGGATGCGTTCGCGCAGGGCCTAACCCCGGGCGCTGAGGCGCAGCCCGACCAGGAGCCACGCGAGGCCCGCCTGGCCCTCGGTCGCCGCCCACGTGAGGACCGGCGCGGACGGCTCGCCCAGGGCCAGTCCGAGGCCGACGCCGATGAGCAGGACCGGCAGGCCCGCGGCCAGCGGGACCGCGACGATTCGCGGCACGCTGCCCGCCCGCAGGCACGCCAGGCCGAGCACGGTCGCGCCCGCGTACATCAGGTGCGCCAGCGACCACGCGGGGATGCCCGCGATCGCCACGATCCCTTCGGCCGCTTCGGGAAGCGCCGGCCCGATGAGGTTCACCAGGTACCCGACGATCGTCGCGACCAGTCCGATCCTGATCAGCCCCGTGCCCCAGGAACCGAGGCGGCCCAAGGACTCCCCGCGCACGAACGCGTTCATCCCGACCAGCACGCACGCCACCGCCGCCAGACCGGCCGCATTGGACACCAGGTACCCAATGGTGCCGGGCGGCGCGTCCGCGACGTATCCGGCGGCGGCGAACACGACCGCGCCCGCCGCCATCGCCACGCCCGCGGCCCGGACTCTCGACTCCGGGCCCGCGGTGCGATCATCGGTCCATTGGGCCTGCACTATCCGGGACTGCATCAGCTCGGTCTCCTCCGGCTCATCAGGGCTCCGCGCCCTGCAACCCGATGCTCCCGTCCCGGCGATCGCAACGGCCTCCCCCGTAGGGGCCGAAGCGATCCCCCGCCCGAGGGAGCCCGGCACGCCTTGGGCGGCAACGGCTCAGGCGACCAAGGCGGGTTCGGGCCGGAGCAGAGCCGGGAGCTCGGAGGGCTCGCACGTGGGCGCCTCCCTGCGGAACCGCCCCGGCGGCCTGCCGAAGTCGCGTTTGAACGCGGCGGCGAAGGCGAACTCGGAGGCGTACCCGACCTGCCGGGCCACCGCGGCCAGCGGCAGGTCGGTGTCGGCGAGCAGCCGCGCCGCGAGCGTCAGGCGCCACGAGGTCAGGTAGTTCAGCGGCGGCCTGCCGACCAGCCCGGTGAACCGGCGCGAGAACGCCGAACGCGACAGGCCCGCGACCTCGCCCAGCGAAGCGACCGTCCACTGCCTCGCCGGATCGGCGTGGATCGCCTCCAGCGCCGCCGTGACCGGCCGGTCCGCGAGCGCCGCGGCCCACCCGCCGAACCCGCAGTCGCGCGTTCCCGGGTCGAGCGTCGCCCGCAGCAGGTACATCAGCACCGCGTCGAGCAGCGCTCGCACCAGCGTGTCGCCGCCGCTGCGCTCGGCGCGCAATTCGTTGTCCAGCATGGCGATCGCCCCGGCCAGCTCCGGCCGCGCCCGCGGATCGGACCTGACGTGCACGAACTCGGGCAGCGAGCCGATCAGCGGGTGCGTGCGGCCGGGCGCGAGCTCGTAGGCCACGCACAGCAGCACGTGCGAGGCCGCCGGATCGTCGGACCGGATCACCGTCCCGGCCGGCCCGCCCTCGCCGGCGCAGGGCGGCCCCGGCGGCGTGCCCGGCGCGTCGGCGACGGTGTGCTCGGCGCCGCGGGGCACCACGACCGCGTCGCCCTCGGCCAACGCGATCGTCTCGCCCGAAGGCGCGGTCAGGACCGCCTCGCCGCGCACCAGGATCTGGATCCCGAACCCGCCGGAGCGGTCGCGGCGGTGGCTCGACCATGGTGCGACCGAGGGGAACCGGGCCGCGAACGGGCGGCCGGTCCGCAGCACGGTGAGTACATCGCTGAGCACGTCCATGCCGCGAGCCTAACGGGTGCAGGACGATCGCGTATGAACCGAGGACGCTCGCCGATGGGCGGAGCGCCCGCGCTCCCGTAGGTTCGGGGCAGAACCCCCGATCCCGACTCACCACAGTGGAGACACCACATGTCCGAAGCAGATGCCAAGACCCGCAACGCCGCACCGGTCTGGCGCACCCGGCTCCTCGCGCTGATCGCGGCCGCCGTCGGCGCCGCCGCGGTCGGCGTGATCGCCTCGCTGAGCGGCGCCGAGATGGTGGCGGCCAACCCCGGCCAGGACCCGATGGCGATCGGACCGGTGGTCGCGCTCGTCGCCGCGCTGATCGCGGGCGGCCTCGGCTGGCTCGCCCGGGCCCTCCTCGACCGGTTCGCGCCCCGCAGGGCCGCGGTGGTCTGGCTCGTCGGCGCCGCGGTCGTCTTCCTCGTCCAGCTCTTCCCGCCGCTGGTCACCGAGGCCTCGACCGGCACCAAGGCCGCCTTGCTGCTGATGCACGTGGTCGTGGCCGCGATCCTGGTCCCCGTCCTCGGCGCCCGCCGCAAGGACCGCGAGGCCTGAGCCGCAAGGCGAAGCGGGCCGGCCGCATCGACCGGCCCGCTTCGCGTCCTCAGCAGTAGAGGTTGCCGCCGGGGGCGACGCCCAGGATGCCGGTGAAGCCCTGGTAGAGGGTCACGCGGCTCTGGACCTGCGCGGGGTTGCCGCCGTCGCATTCGATGGCGCCGTTGATGGAGCGAATGGACTCGCCGAACCCGGCGCCGGTCGTCATCGCCGTGTGGCCCGACATGGAGCCGGGGCCGCTCTGGGTGTTCCAGTACCAGAGCGCGGTCTGCCAGGCGACCGTCGGGTCCTGCTCGACCAGCCACGGGTTGGTCAGCAGCGGCAGGCCGAGCGCGGCGCCGGCGGCGTTGTAGTTGAAGTTCCAGCTCAACTGGACCGGGCCGCGACCGTAATAGGCGTCGTTGCCCGCCGGGCAGCCGTAGGGCTGGCCCGAGTCGCAGTAGTGCGGGTAGTTCGCCTGGTTCTGCTCCACGATGTGGACCAGGCCGCCGGTCTCGTGCGAGGCGTTCGCGAGGAACGCCGCGACCTCCTGGCGGGCGACGGTGTCGCCGCCGGTGTTGCCGAAGGCCGGGAACGAGGCGGTCGCGTTGATGAAGCCCTGGTAGGTGTAGAAGGAGTTCCGGTTCGGGAACATCTGGTTGAACTGGGCCTCGGAGACGACGGCGCCGGACGGGTCGGGGCCGGGGTCGCCGGGGCCCGAGCCGCCGCCGCAGGCGACCGGGTCGCGCCATACGCCCCACTCGCCGGTGGTGCCGGGGGTCTCGCCCTGGGTCCACCACTGGGCGGTCCAGTTCTGGCCGTTGTGGGACGCGACATTGCCCTGGGTGTAGACGGCACCGGCGTTCCACGGTGCGGCGCAGGCGGTTTGGGCGCTGGCGGCCGATGCGGACACGCCGGTGGCGAGCGCCAGCGCGAGGGCGAGGGAGCCGAGCAGTGCCATGAGTCGGCGGTGAGGTCGTCGGGACATGGGTTCACCTCTAATCCATAAGGAAGCTTTACTTATAGATAAAGGTAACTTTCACGGCGCAACGGCACAAGACTCCAGAAGCGACAGATTTCAAAGATCGCGGACACCCCACGCTCCCGCGAACGGCCGCAAGGCGAAACGCCCGGTGTCAACGCCGTAAAGGGCGCGGGAGCGAATCGGGGTCCCGGTCGGTGAGGCAGTACGCGAACCCCGCCGGGTCGCGCATGACCTGCCAGTGCCGGTGCGTGCGCACCGGCACTGCACCGAAACCCACGTGCCGCTCGGTCTCGGCCGCGACGTCCGAGCAGGACAGGTCGATGTGCGCCGCGGCGGCCCGGCCCTCCTCGGCCTCGTCGAGTCGCTGAAGCAGAAACCGCAGCGGCAGCTCAGGGGGCGTGAGGAGACGGCGGTACGCCGGGTCGTTCGTGCCCGCCCTCGGCCAGCCGGTCATCGACTGCCAGAACGACAGCTCGTGGTCGAAGTCCTGCGGCGGAACGTCCACGCACAACTGATCGGTGCGGGTGCGCCCGCCGGCCCACGCGATCGAGGCCGGGACCTTCACTTCCCCGAGGTGCTCGACCACGCAGAACGCGAAGCCGCTGGGCGAGTGCAGGACCACCAGGCCCGGCTCGCGGTGGACGAGGCTCGCGCCGAGCACCTGGGCGCGCTCGGCCTCGGCCTCCACATCGTCCACGTGCAAGTCGAGATGGTTGCCGCCCTTGCCCTCTCGCACGCGCTGGACGCGCAGATACGGGTCGCCCTCGGCGGGACGCAGCGTCGCGAACGCCCCGTCGGGGCCGCGCCGGGGCGAGAGCGTCGACGCCGTCACCTTGAGCCAGAAGGCCGTACCCTCCTCGAAGCCCTCGGCGGGGAAGTCCCAGAACGCGGTAGTCCATCGGATCGCCATCCCCCGAGCCTATGCCGCCGCCGGCCCCCGAAGGCGCCCTCAACCTGAAACGCGACAGTTCCTCGATGAACTCGGACACCGCCGCGCCGCCCCCGGCCCCTCCACAGCGACCCCTGGTACCGGGTGGGGATCGGGGGGTCCGACTGCGGCAGTAGTACTCAGGTACGACGTTTCGGCTGATCAGAGGGTGTGGTTACAGTGGGGCCGTTCGAGCCCTACCGAAAGGTTCCCCATGTCCGCTGACCGCCCCCACGGCAATCGCACCGTCGTCGCCGAGCCCGCCTGGGTCGCCCCGGCCTTCCTCACGGTCCTGCCGGTCCTCGGCGCCGCACTCGGGTGGGGCCTGACCTTCGCCGCCGAATGGTTCACCGGACTCGCCTGGTTCCCCTTCCAAGGCCTGATCGAACGCTTCACCGAACTCTCCCAGACCGTCCAACTGGTCATCGCGATCCCCCTCGGCCTCGTCGTCGGCGTCCTCCTCGGCCTGACGGCCGTCCACGAAATGCTCACGGTGACCGTCGACTCCGACCGCATCAGCCTCAAACGCGGCGACTTCGAGCAGTCGGTCGACCGGGCCGAGATCGCCTCGGTCTTCGTGGAGGACAAGCGACTCGTCCTCCTCGGCCACCGCCGCCAGGAACTCGCCCAGGTCGCGTTCGACCTCGACCGCGACAAGCTCGCCGCCGCGCTCCGCCGCCACGGCTACACCTGGCGGCCCGAGGGCGACCCCTACGGCTCCCAGCTGCGCCGCTGGGTCCCCGAAGGCGAAGGCCTGCCGCCGGGCGCCGACGCCCTCCTCAAGGCCCGCCAGCGCGCCCTGGAGAAGTCCAAGGACGACGACCTGCGGGAGCTGCGCGATGAGCTCGCCGGACTCGACGTGGTCGTCCGCGACAAGGACAAGAAGCAGTACTGGCGCCCCGCCGACCCCGCCTGACCGGACCCGGTCGCCCGACCCCGTCAATGTACCGATGCGGCCGGGCCCGCCCGGTGCGAACATCGACGCTCGACACCGGGGGAGCCGCCATGACCGTACTGCTGATCTTCGCGCTGGCGATCCTGATCGCCGCCATCGTGCCGGGACCGGACTTCGCGATGGTCGTGCGCAACACCGTCCTTTCGGGGCGCGCCAGCGGCATGTGGACGGCCGTCGGGATCGGCCTGGGGGTCTCGGTCTGGGTGGTCGCCACCTCGTTCGGGCTCGCCGCGCTGCTGGCCGCCTCGGCGTTCGCCTTCTCCGCCGTCAAGCTCGCCGGCGCCGTCTACCTCGTCTACCTCGGCATCCGCTCGATCCGGGTGGCCGTCAAGGAAAGGCGCGCTCCCGCCGCGGCGCTCGACCTCGGGCGGGCGATGAGCCGCTGGGCCGCGTTCCGCTCGGGCCTGCTGTGCAATCTCCTCAACCCCAAGGCGGTCGTGCTCTTCACCGCGCTCATGCCGCAGTTCATCGCAGGGGACGGCGCCGGGAGCGCGCTCGTCTTCGAGCTCGCGGCCGTCGGGATGTCGGTGTGCGCGGGCTGGTACCTGCTGCTGGCCGGCCTCATCGGGTTCATGCGCTCCCTGCTGGACCGGCCCCGCGTGCGCGCCTGGCTCAACGGCGTCACCGGCGCGGTCATGGTCGCCTTCGGACTGCGCGTGGCCGCGAACTGACCACCCTCGCGGGAGCCGCGCGCCGAATTGTCGGTGGCATGGGGTTCGATGGCAGTGCGGCGGACGGCCGACCGGCTCTGCGCGCTTGCGGGAGTGCGCCGTGCCGGCCGACCGGCCGCCGTCCCATGCTCCGTTAATCGGTGGCGGCTTCCGGGCGCGTCCCGCAGGATCGACCGATGAGCGAATGGAGACTCGAAGACGAGATCGAGGCGTACTACCGGCGCGGCGACGAGCGCGAGCGCCTGACGCGCAACGCCCGCGGCCGCTTGGAGTTCGCCCGTATGCAGGACCTGCTGCGCCGACTCCTGCCGGGTGAGGGCCTCAAGGTGCTCGACGTGGGCGGGGCCACCGGCGTCCATTCGGCGTGGATGGCCGCCGACGGGCACGATGTGACCCTCGTCGACCCCGTCGAGAGCCAGGTCGCCGTCGCCGCGAGGCTCCCCGGCGTCCGGGCGGTCGTCGGCGACGCGCGCGAACTGCCTTGCGAGGACGCTGTTTTCGACGCGGTGCTCCTCATGGGACCGCTCTACCACCTGACCGACCGCGGGCAGCGCGTCCGCGCCCTCGCCGAGGCCCGGCGCTGCGCCCGCCCCGGCGGGCTCGTCGCGGCCGTGACCATCAACCGCACCGCCGGGTGGGGCGACTACCTGCTGTTCAAGGCCGGCGGCAGCGACAAAGGGCTCAGCGCCGAAGCGAGCCTGCGCGTCATCCGCGAGGGCGTCCTGCGGCACTTCGACCAGGGCCTGTTCACCACCGCCTACCTCGCCCACCCCGGCGAGGTCGCCGCCGAGTTCGCCGACGCCGGGCTCGAAGACCCCGCCCAGTACTCCGTGCAGGGCTTCCCGGGTCTCATCCCCGAACTCGAGCGGCTCATCGACGACCCCGAGGTCCGCGGCCACCTCATGGAGGGCCTGCGGCTCATCGAGACCGAGCCGTCCCTCCTCGGCGCCGGCAACCACCTCCTGACGACCGCCGTCGTCCCCGCCTGAGAAACTGGGGGGCGCGGGCCGTCCCTGCCCGCCTAGGAGGCGACATGCGTCGGGCCCGCGCCGGCATCATCGCGGTGTTCCTCCTGGCCGCCTTCGCCGCGGCGGTCGCCGGGAACCGCGCCGCGCCCCGAGTCGAGCCGTCCGCGCCCCCCAATCTGAGCGCCACCGCAGAGATCCGCCGCTCCTTCGCCGCGCCCGGGATCGTGACCGTCGCCGTGACCAACCGCGGCACGGCCCCGGTGCGGGTGCTCGGCGTCGAGCTCGTCTCGGACTCCTTCGCGCCCTTGGGCATGCAGGAGACCGACGTGACCGTGCCGCCGGGCGAGACCCCTCGCGACCTCACCGTCGAGCACGGGGCCGCGCGGTGTCCCGACGGCGTCGACTCGACCGCCGCGCCCGCCACGGCGGTGCTCCGGGTGGCGACCGAGGACGGCGCGGAGCACGAGGTCGCCGCCGCCTTGCCGCACCCGAACGGCACCCTCGACCGGCTGCTGCGGGAGGCCTGCGCGGCCGAGGCGGTCGCCGCCGCGGCGCGGATCGAACTGGGCCCGCTCGTCGCGGCCGAGGACGGGACCCTGACGGGGGCGTTGACCCTCACTCCGCAGTCCGGTGCCGACCTGGCGGCGACCGAGGTGCGCGGCAGCGCCCTGTTCACCGTCGCGGCCGCCGAAGGCCTGCCCGCGGAGGGCGCGATCGCGCTCGCCTTCGACGCGCACCGCTGCGAGGGCCACGCGGTCGGGGACGCGAAGCAGCCGTTCGCGTTCACCGTGTGGCTCGCGATCGACGGCGGCGAGCCGCTGGCCGCCCCGATCGAGGTCGGCCCGGCGCAGCGCGAGGCGCTCTGGGCGATGCTCGAAGTCCGTTGCGCCCACGCGGACTGATGCGGATCACAGGGCGCTGACCTGGGCCGCTCCGAGAAAACGCGATCGAGGTTCCAAAGGTCGAAACTGGAGGAGGCGAACCCGGCACATCGGACGTACGCTTAGGCGTGTGGGTGATCACGTCGATACTTCCGGTAACGAGGCGCATCAGTTGCGGACCCGCCTGGTGAGGAACCTGCGGGCGGGCGGGTCGATCCGGAGCGCGTCGGTCGAGGCCGCGATGCTCGCGGTGCCCCGGCACCGCTTCATCCCCGAGGCCTCCCTGCGCACCGCCTACGCCGACGAGGTGTACGTGACCAAGCGCAACGGGCACGGCGACGCGATCAGCTCGGCCTCGCAGCCCTCGATCGTCGCCGAGATGCTCGAACAGCTCGACGTGCGCCCCGGCCACCGGGTGCTGGAGATCGGCGCCGGCACCGGCTACAACGCGGCCCTGCTCGACGCGCTCGTCGGCCCCGAAGGCTCGGTCACCACTGTGGACATCGATGCCGACGCGGTGCGCCGCGCGCGCGAGGCGCTCGACGACCTCGGCTGCGACCGCGTCCGGGTCGTCCAGGGCGACGGGGAGCTGGGCTGGGCGCACGGCGCGCCCTACGACCGCGTCATCGTCACCGTCGGCACCTGGGACCTGCCCCCGGCCTGGTGGGAGCAGCTCGCCGAGGGCGGCCGGCTCGTCGCGCCGCTGAGCATCCGCGGCTGCGAGCACTCGGTCGCGTTCGAGTACGTCGGCGGGGTCCTGCGGAGCCGGTCGATCGTCGGCTGCGGCTTCATGCCGATGCGGGGCCTCGGCAGCCACGAGGGCCAGGACGTGGAGCTCTCCGAGGGCCGGGTCCTCACCTTCCACGTCGAAGGCGAGGTCGCCGCCGAAGGCGTGCGCGGCGCGCTCGACGGCAGCGGCACCACCGTGTGGACCCCGGTGCGCCTCAAGGTGAACGAGGACGCCTCCCAGTTGTCGCTGTGGCTCGCGTGCGCGTTCGTCGGCTACGGGCGCATGAGCGCGCCCTTCGGCGACCACGGGCCGCAGCGCCTGCTCATGCGCTGGGCCAACCCCGCGGTCGTGGAGGGCGGCGACTTCGCGTACGTCGTCTCCCGGCGCGTGGGTGAGGGCAACGAGATCGGCGTGCGCGGTCACGGACCCAGCGGCGCGGCGCTCGCGGTGCGCGTCGCCGAGCAGGCCCGCGTGTGGGACCGCGCGTGCCGCGACGGCGTGAGCCTCCAGATCGCGGCCTACCGCATGGACGCCGGCGAACCTCCGGCGCCGAACGCCCGCTTCACGGTTCCCAAGCGCCACACCAAGCTCGCGATCCGCGTCACCCCTGTCGACGCCGAACCCCGTTGAGGGACGAGCACTTCCGGCACTCGAAGACCCTCTCCGAGGGGCCCGTACCGGCGCCTTCGCGACCGTTCTAGGGTGATCCCCGGGGCGCCCCACGCCCGCCGCCGACCTCCCCGGACCCCCCGGGTGACCCTGTGTGGCAGCGCCATCGCGACCGGTCGCAGTGGACGCAATGCGGTATCAATGGACCGCACCCCGTCGCACCCTCCCGGCCCACTCGCCCACGCCCCGAGTCGGCCGGATCGAAGCCGATCCTCAGAAGGGACGCCTAATGTCCGACCCCACGTACAAGCAGCGGATGCGCTATTGGTTCGACAACACCATGTCGAAGGGCACGAAAGCGCTCATCGGCTGGCTCACCGTGATCACACTGGCGCTCACCGCCGTATGCGCGATACTGGTGCTGCTCTTCGCGCGCGGCTCCGACGGCGGGTCGGCCGGCCTCGGCAGCGTCCTGTGGACCTCGTTCCTGCACGTCATGGACCCGGGGAACATCTCGGGCGACGAGGACCAGTTCGTCTACATGGTCATCATGTTCGCCACCACCATCGGCGGCATCGTGATCATCTCCTCACTCGTCGGCATTCTCACCACCGGCCTGGACGCGAAACTCGAAGACCTCCGGAAAGGCCGCTCGCTCGTGGTCGAGAAGGGCCACACCGTCATTCTCGGATGGTCCGATCAGGTCTTCATCATCATCTCCGAATTGGTCGAGGCCAATGAGAGCGAGAAGCGCGCGTGCGTCGCCATTCTCGCCGACCGCGACAAAGTCGAGATGGAGGACGAGATCCGCACGAAGATCGCCGACCTCAAGACCACGCACGTCGTCTGCCGCACCGGCGACCCGGCCGACCCCGCCGACATCGGCCTCGTCAACCCCGGGCAGGCCAAGAGCGTCATCGTCCTCACCGAAGGCGAGGACGACCCCGACGCCCAGCTCGTGCGCAGCCTCCTCGCCGTCACCCAAGGCGGCGAGGGGAACCTCAACTGCCACGTGGTCGGCGCCGTCGCCGACGGCCGCAACCTCCCCGCCGCCCGCCTGGCGGGCGGGCGCGCCGCCCACGTCGTCGACGCCAACGACCTCATGGCCCGCCTGATGGTCCAGACCTGCCGCCAGTCCGGGCTCTCGGTCGTCTACACCGACCTGCTCGACTTCGACGGCGACGAGATCTACATGGTCGAGGAGCCCACCCTCTTCGGACGCCCGCTCGGCCAGGCCCTCCACGCCTACCGGACCTCCTCGTTCATCGGCGTGCTCACCAAGGAGGGCCGCTGCATCGTCAACCCGCCCTCCAGCGCCGTGCTCCAGCCCGGCGACCGGCTCATCCTCATCGCCGCCGACGACTCCGCGATCCGCCTCGACGGCTCGCGCCCCGCCATCGACGAGAGCGCCATCGTCGTCCGCGGCGACGCCGGCAACCGCCCCGAGCGCACCCTCATCCTCGGCTGGAACGCCCGCTCGCGCACGATCCTCGAACAGCTCGACCAATACGTGGCCCCCGGATCGGTCACCGACGTCGTGACCGACCACCCCGACGCGGCCGACGCGATCCGCCGCATCGGCCCGCAGATGCGCGTCCAGGCCCTCAACTTCAAAGAGGACGACACCACCGACCGCCGCCTGCTCGAATCGCTCAACCCCGGCGCCTACCACCACATCATCGCGCTGTGCGCCGACGACGTGGACGCGCAGCTGGCCGACTCCAGGACCCTCGTGACCCTGCTCCACCTGCGGGACATGGCCCAGCGCACCAGCACCCGCTTCAAGGTCGTCTCGGAGATGGCCGACGACCGCAACCGGGCGCTCGCCCAAGTCACCCAGGCCGACGACTTCATCGTCAGCGCCAAGCTCATCAGCCTGCTGCTCACCCAGACCGCCGAGAACCCGCACCTGTCGCAGGTCTTCGCGCACCTGTTCAGCCCCGAGGGCTCCGAGATCTACCTCAAGCCCGCCGACCACTACGTGCGACCGCGCGTGCCGGTCAACTTCTACACCGTCGCCGAATCCGCCCGCAGGCGCGGCGAGACCGCCATCGGCTACCGCCAGGTCGCCCAGGCCCAGCAGGCCCCCGGCTACGGCGTGCACCTCAACCCCGACAAGTCCGCGCAGTTCATGGTCCAGCCCGAGGACAAGATCATCGTCCTCGCCGAGGACTGACCCCGGCGCGAGGTCCTACGACCATCGGATGAGGACCCCGTGCGACTGTGGGCCGACGCCGATGTCGGCCGCCGCGGGTAGCGTCGACCTCCTCCACAACACCCGTCGGAGACCGACCGTAAAGAGCGACCAATGACCGACACCACGACGGCGACGACCGCCGCCGAAACCGACGCGACCGCGCCGAAAGCGCCGATCACCCGATTGTGGGCCTACGCCCGCCGACACCTGCGCCTGCTGCTCATCGGCGGCGCCCTCTCCTTCGCCGGCGGCCTCGTCGGCCTCGTCCAGCCGCTCATCGCGATGGACATCATCGACACCCTCGCCGCGAACGAGTCCCTCACCAGGCCGCTCGTCTACCTGACGGCGGTCGTCATCGTCGGCGGCGCCCTCAGCGCCCTCGGCCCCTACCTGATGCAGATCGCCGGCCAGGACGTCGTCCTGACCGTCCGCCGCCAGCTCATCGGCCGCCTCGTGCGCCTCCAGGTCGCCGAAGTCGACCGCCTCAAACCCGGCGACCTCGTCTCCCGGCTCACCTCCGACACGAACCTCCTGCGCACCGTCGCCAGCACCACCGTCATCGGCGGCGTCACCGACGCCTTCATGATCCTCGGCGGCATCGGCCTCATGGCCTGGCTCGACCCGGTCCTGTTCGGCACCACCATGGCCATGGTCCTCATGGTCACCGTGATGATGCTGTTCATCATGCCGCGCATCCAGAACGCGACCGTGGACTCCCAGAAGGCCCTGGGCGACATGGGCTCGCTCCTCGAACGCGTCTTCAGCGCCTTCCGCACCGTCAAGGCCTCCGGAGCCGAGGCGCACGAGATCGGGCGCCTCGACGGGGCGGCCACCACCGCCCGCGACAAGGGCGTCAAGGCCTCCTTCTGGGAGGCCCTCGCGGGCGTCGCGGCGTTCATGCCGGTGAACATCGCCTTCCTGATGGTCCTCGGCGTCGGCGGCGCCCGCGTCGCCTCCGGGGCGATGGCCATCGGCACGCTCATCGGCTTCCTCCTGCTGCTCTTCTACCTCATGGGCCCGATCGGCGGCCTGGTCGCCTCGCTCTCGCAGCTCCAGACCGGCCTCGCCGCGGTCCACCGGATCGAGGAGGTCGCGAGCCTCGACTCCGAGGAGCCCGAGACCGCCCCGCGCCGCAGCGACCGCACCGGGCCCGCGCAGGTCGCCTTCAACGACGTGACCTTCCGCTACGGCGAGGACCTCCCGTTCGTCCACCACGGAGTCACCTTCGCCTCCAGCGGACGCGGCCTCACCGCCCTGGTCGGCCCCTCCGGCGCCGGCAAGACCACCGTGTTCTCCCTCATCGAGCGGTTCTACCCGGCCACCACCGGGCAGGTCCTCGTCGACGGCGTCGACGTCACCGAATGGCCCCTGGAGGAGCTGCGCGGCGTCATCGGCTACGTGGAGCAGGACGCCCCCGTCCTCGACGGTACGCTCCGCGAGAACCTCGTCATGGCCGCGCCGAACGCCACCGAAGCGGACCTCCTCGACGTCGTCGAGGTCGCCCGGCTCACCGAACTGGTCGGCAAACTCCCCGAGGGACTCGACTCCCGCGTGGGCTACCGCGGCACCACCCTCTCCGGCGGCGAGCGCCAGCGGGTCGCCATCGCCCGGGCGCTGCTGCGCCGACCGCGGCTGCTGCTGCTCGACGAGGCCACCTCGCAGCTCGACGCCGCGAACGAGGCCGCGCTCAAGCAGGTCATGCTCGACGCGGCCGAACGAACCAACGTGCTCGTCGTCGCCCACCGGCTCTCGACGGTCACCAGCGCCGACCAGATCGTCGTCTTCGACACCGGCGTGGTGCGCGCGGTCGGCACCCACGCCGAACTGGTCGAGAAGGACGACCTGTACCGGGGCCTCGCCGCGTCCCAGCTCCTCACGGCCGCTTGAGCATCGGGCGCCCCGAAGCCGGTTCGGCTCCGGGGCGCCCGCTCAAGGCCCCGAAGCCGCCAGCGCAGCCGTGTTCCCCGACGGCACCGAAACTCCCAAGTAGACCCCCGAGCGCGCCCGCCGCCGGACCGGACCCTCGCCGACGATCGTCCGATCCGCCCGGAGTGCACCATATTTCTTCAGGCACCTTTCAAGCGCCGTTCAACCGCGGTCCCGCCCGAATACGGGCGCGCCCGGTTGGCTGAGGGCACCCGTCCCCCCCGACAGGAAGAGGACCCTCATGACCAGCAAGGGCGCACTCCTGCGCGGCGCGACCGCGTACGCGGTGACCGTGCTCGCCGCCGCCGGAACCCTCATCGGCCTCCTCGCCGCCCCGGCCGCCGCCGGGCCGAGCCACCACGAGGACCACCACCACGAGCACCGCGGCCGCCACGCCGAACCGATCGTCATCGCCCACCGCGGCGCCAGCGGCCACCTCCCCGAGCACACACTGGAGGCCTACGCGCTCGCAGTCGAACTCGGCGCCGACGTCATCGAACCCGACCTCGTGCTCACCGCAGACGGCGAGCTCCTCGCCCGCCACGAACCGGTCCTCGACGAGACCACCGACGTCGCCGACCACCCCGAGTTCGCCGACCGCAAGGCCACCAAGCTCATCGACGGCACCCCCGTCACCGGCTTCTTCGCCGACGACTTCACCCTCGCCGAACTCAAGACCCTCCGCGCCAAGGAGCGCCTGCCGCAGCTGCGCCCCCAGAGCGCCGCCTACGACGGGCAGTTCCAGCTCGTCACCTACGACGAGATCCTCGACTACGTCGACACCCTGCGCGGCAAGGTGATCACCTACCCCGAGATGAAGCACCCGTCCTATTACGAGGACCAGGGCACGAGCATCGAGGACGCGCTGGCCGACCTGCTGGAGGAGCGGGGCCTCGACCGCAAGCGCTCGCCGGTGTGGGTTCAGTCCTTCGAGTACCAGAGCCTGCTCAACATCGCCGAGCGCGTCGACAACCGGATCGGCCTCAACATCGACGGCCAGGGCGAGATCCCGGACGCCGAGCTCGACGAGTACGCCGCGACGCTGGACACGGTGAGCCTCAACAAGAACCGGATCTTCCCGCGCGCCGCGGACGGGAGCCTCCTGGAGCCGACCGACGTGGTCGAGCGCGCGCACGCCCGCGGCCTGGACGTCCACGTGTGGACCTTCCGCAACGAGAACGCGTTCCTGCCCGCCGACCTGCGCATCGGCACCGACGAGGCGGCCTGGGGCGATTTCGAGGCCGAGTACCGGCTGTTCTACGACCTCGGCGTGGACGCGGTCTTCAGCGACTACCCGGACCAGGCGGTCGCCGCCCGCGACTGCTGATCCGCTCAGCGAAATTCGCAAGAACGAGGGGCCGCCCTGCCGCCGGGGCGGCCCCTCGCCCCTCGGGCCTCCCGCCCGATCCGGCGGCGCTGTCGGACCCCGATGCGACCATGGAGCGATGGACGAACAGGCGATTCCGATCCTCCGCGTCGCGGACGCGACCGCGGCCCTGCCCTGGTACGAGCGGCTGGGCTTCCTCAAGCAGTGGGAGCACCGGTTCGAACCGGGGTTCCCGCTGTTCGTCGAGGTGGCCCGCGGCGGAGTGCGGCTCTTCCTCTCCGAGCACGAGGGCGACGCCCACCCGGACGGCGTGGTCTACCTGCGGCTGCGAGACGTCGACGCGATCGCGGCCGAGTTCGGGCGGGAGGCGGCCGACACCGAATGGGGCACGCGCGAGGTGGAACTGCGCGACCCGGACGGCAACCGCCTCAGAATCGGCGTCCCGACGACCTGACCGTCCCAGCGGTTCGGTGCGGCGCTGCGGGCTCAAAGCTCGCGGCGTCGAAGCAGCGCGCCCCCTGAGACTGGTTGACGCATTGCGGGCCCGCAGCGCACGCGGCGGGCACCAAGCTTCGTTCACTCCCAGGCGCGGTTGGCCATGATGCCCACCATGGTCCCGCTCGGCGCGGCCACGCCCGCCACCCGCAGGCCCGGCACGTCCATCGGCGGGGCCGCGACCGACCCTCCCAGTTCCGCCGACCGCTCGCAGGTCTCGTCGGCGTCCTCGACCGCGACCATCACGCTCCACTGCGGCGGCAGGTTCAGCTCGAAGCCCTCGGCCGCGTGGCAGCCGCCGAACTCGCGCTCGGTCCCGGCCGGGCTCAGCGCCGCGTACGGCTTCGGGTTCGCCGCGTCCTCCCAAGGGGGCGTCACCACGTCCCAGTCCAGCAGCGCCGCGTAGAACCGCATGGCCTCCTGCGGCACCCCGTCGTAGTGGTACTCCGCCCACGCGACGCTGTTCGGCTCGCCGTACGCGCCGAAGCCCGTGTCCTGGGCGAGCGCCTGGACCAGGCCGAACGACGCGCCGTTCGGGTCGGTGAGCATCGCGAACCGGAACCTGCCGCCCACGCCCTGCGGCTCGGCGTTGAGCGCGGCCCCGAGCGCCACGGCCTTCTCGGCCGCCGCGTCGCAGTTCTCGACCTTGAAGTGGAGGTTCCAGGTCCGCGAGGGCGCGATCCCCGGCGGGCACGGCGCGATGCCCATGACCGGCCTGCCCGGCGCGGGGGAGCCGTCGTCGATGCCGAAGGTCGTGTAGTGGCCCAGCTCCTCGCCCGCGTCGGCGGACACCCAGCCGAACAGCCGCTCGTAGTACCGGGTGTCGGCCTCCAGGGCCGAGGTCAGGGAGTCCGACCAGATCGGCGCCCCCGTCGGGATCGAGGTCATGGCGCGCAGCTCCTTCGCACAGAGGTACCCGCCCACCGTCGCACGGGTCCGGCGCGGTCGCAGGGCTTCACGGCGAATCAGTCCCGGGAGGCCATGAGCGAGAAGTGCGCCCCGGTCGGCGAGGCCAGGACGGCCATGCGCCCGCCCGGGTCGTTCACGGGCGCGACCACCATCGAGGCGCCGAGGTCGACCGCCTTCGAGGCCGTCAGGTCCACCGCGTCGGTCCCGAAGCACGGCAGCCAGTGCGGGCGCATCTCCAGTTCCGGGCCGAGCGCCATGCGCGCGCCGCCGAACTCGAACGCGCCGCCGGGCAGCAGGCCCGGGTGGTGCGTCCACAGGCCCACGTAGGGCGCGTCGTGCGCCGGCTCGTCCGTGTCGGGGACCTTGAGCGTCCAGTTCAGCAGCTCGGAGTAGAACTGCATGGCCTCCACGGGCGCGCCGTCGTAGACGTACTCGAACCAGATGATCGCGCCCGGCTCGTCCCTGGCGGTGAAGCCCACGTGGTCGTTCAACGGCTCGAACAGGCCGAACGCGCCGCCGTCGGGGTCGCGCATCGCCGCGTAGACCAGGTCGTCGCCGATGCGCATCGGGGTGCTGACCATGGCCGCGCCGAGCTTCTCGGCCTCGGCGGCGGTCTGCACGCAGTCGTCGACGTGGAAGGACACGCCCCAGCCGGCGGGCCGGTCCGGTTCGCTGTGCGGGTTCGCGGCGATCCCGGCGACAGCGCGGGCCGTCGAGACGGTCGTGCCCAGGCACAGCTCGGTGTAGTGCCCGAACTGCTCACCGCTGTCGAAGGTCGTCCAGTTGAACAGGCGCGTGTAGAAGTCCAGGTCAACGGCGAGATCGGGGGTGTTCGAATCGGCCCAGATCGGGGAGCCGAGGGGAATCGACGTCGGCATGTGGCAGGTCCTTAGCGGGTCGGGTCGGCAGTGACTCCTCACCGTCCCACGCGGTTGCGCCGCAGGCAATACCTCGGTGAGGCCACTGCGGCGGCGGATACCCGCGGGTAGGGAGGGGAAACGCCGGGTGACGGGGCGGCCCGCCGCGCTCGGGGCGCGGCGGGCCGCCGAGAGCGGGCGGGGGCGTCAGACGCGGCGCTGCTCGCGCAGCAGGTCCCGGATCTCCTCCAGCAGGACCACCTGCTCCTCGCGGACCACTTCGGCCTCCTCGTCGGAGGACATGAACTTGTCGCGGAGCTTGTTCATCGGCAGCACGATGACGAAGTACACCGCCGCCGAGGTCAGGAAGAACACCAGGATCCCGTTGATGAAGTTCCCGTACGGGAACTCGACGCCGTTGACGGTGAAGCTGCCGCCGACCTCGCCGCCGCCGGTGACCAGTGTGATGAGCGGATTGAGGAACGCCTCGCCGAACGACGCCACCAGCGCGGTCATCGCCGCGCCCATGACCACCGCGACGGCCAGTTCGACCACGTTGCCGCGCATCAAGAACTCTTTGAACCCTTTGATCATGACGACGATCTTCGCATCCCCGCGCTTTCGAACGGGCGTCGTGCGTTCGGTGTCGCGGCGAAAGGGCCGATCTCACCCGCTCGGGAACAAGCCCGGTCGCCGCGCGGTTGTGACCGGTGGCGGCCGAGCCGCCGGACCGAAGCACCCGGCCGTATCCCGCCGGGCCGACGCAAGAAGGGCATTCCCATGAGCGACATCGTCATCGGCGGCGACCTCACCGTGAACCGGCTCGGTTACGGCGCCATGCGCCTGACCGGGGACCCGGGCATGTTCACGCCGCCGAAGGACCGCGCCGCCGCCATCGCCGTCCTGCGGCGCGCCGTCGAGCTCGGCGTCGACTTCATCGACACCGCCGACGCCTACGCCTTGGGCGACAACGAGTCCCTCATCGCCGAGGCGCTGCATCCCTACCAGGACGGCCTCGTCATCGCCACCAAGGGCGGCAACACCCGCCCGGCCGCCGGCGAATGGGTGGCCGTCGGGCAGCCCGCCTACATCCGCCAGCAGGTCGAGCTGAGTCTGCGCCGCCTCAGGACCGAGGCGATCGACCTCTACCAGATCCACCGCCTCGACCTGACCCTCCCGATCGCCGACCAGATCGAGACGGTCGCCGACCTCCAGCGGCAGGGCAAGATCCGCCACATCGGCCTCTCCGAGGTCACCGTCGAGCAGTTGCAGGAGGCGCAGGCGGTCGCCCCGATCGCGAGCGTCCAGAACCTCTACAACGTGGTCAACCGCCAGAGCGAGGCCGTGCTGGAGTACACCGCCGAGCAGGGCGTCGCGTTCATCCCGTGGCTGCCGATCGCGGCCGGCGAGCACGCCCGCCCGGACGGCCCGGTCGGCAAGATCGCCGCCGAGGTCGGCGCGACCCCGGCCCAGACCGCGCTCGCCTGGCTGCTGCGCCGCTCCGCGAACATCCTCCCGATCCCGGGCACCAGCTCGCTCGCCCACCTGGAGGAGAACTACGGCGCGTTGCAGGTCGAGCTCACCGACGCCCAGTTCGAGGCCCTGACCGACCTCGCCGCCGCTTAGCCCGAGCACCGCACGGGCCCCGCACCGAAAGGCGCGGGGCCCGTTTTTCGTGCCAGTCAGGGATTGAGCGGGGCGATGCGGAACCGTTCGAGGTCGGCGGTGGGGCCGTCGGGGTTGTCGAAGACGATCGTGTTCGCGCCCTTCCGCAGCTCCACGATCACCGGGTAGGTCCAGAAGTCGTTCCAGGTCCAGGTGCCGCGCATCGGGTGGCGGCCGGTCTTCGCGCCGTTCACCGTCAGGTCGCAGTGGAGCGTGACGACGTCGATGTTGTACTCGTGGGACTTGCCGCGCTCGTCGTTCGCGTAGTGGACGAGCAGCGCGTGCGGCCCGCCCGCCGCCTCGACGGCGATGCTCGCGGCGGCCCCGCGGCCGTTCCAGCCGATGACGTGGCCGCCGACGGCGAAGTCGTTGACGACCAGGCAGGACCCGCCCGACCGGGTCGCCTCCTGGGCGAGGACCTCGACCGGTTCGGGGCCCTCCGCGGGCGTGACGGTCAGGCGCTCGGCGTCGGGCCCGGTCCGCAGCCGGTTGACGCCGCGGTGGAGGAACACCGGGCGCGTCAGGTCCACCGGCACGTGCTGGTTCTGCGGCCCGGCCAGCACCGCGGACGCGGCCCCCTCAATGCGGTGGTACCCGTCGACGCCCGCGTACAGGTCGAAGACCCTCCCGCCCTCGACGGGCCGCGCGAGCGCGCCCTCGTAGACCGTGCGGTCGGGGCGGCGCTCGGTGAGCTCGATCTTGTCGAGGGTCGCCTCACCGCTCGCGGTGCCGATCGCCCCCGACTTCGAGAGCCGGATCGTGTTCGCCCCCGCCCGCAGCCGCACCGGTTCGGTGGCGACCGACCGGTGCTGCCAGTTCATCGTGGTCGGGTACCGCACGAAGCGCTCGGCGCCGTTGACGGTGAGGACCTGCTCGGCCGGCTGCGGGTCGATCGGCTCGTGCCCGCGCCCGTACATGTGGGCGTAGAAGATCGCCAGGTCGTACTCGCCCGCCTCGGGGACCTCGACGGCGAATTCGACGGCCGAGTCGTTGGTGTTCAGCTCGGTCACGTCGTAGTCGCCCGAGGCGGCGAAGCCGTTGCCGTCGGCGGTGCGCCCCTGGCGGTGCACGGTGCCCGAGGTGATCCGGGCCGCCTCGGCCTCCCAGCGGCCCTTCCACGGCGCGGGCTCGATCGCCTTCGCCGTGCCCGGCGCCACGGTCACCCAGTACGCGGCCATCGGGTCGGGATCGGCGACCGGGATCTCCAGCTTCGCCGCAGGCCCGGTGACCTGCGCGAGCGGCAGGGGCGGGCCCGCGGCGCCCTCGTAGCCCGACCAGTCGATGCGGTGCACGGTCGCGGTCGCGACCTCGCCCCAGACCCGCGGGTCGAGCCCGACCGCCTCGATCGTGAAGTCCCCGTCCGCCCCGCCCACGAGGATCCTCGCGTCCATGCGATCGGCGTCGACGGTCGCGAGTCCTTGCAAAGAGTCCACGGTGTCCGGCTCGGGCGGCGTGACCCGCGCGAGGTCGCCGGTCATCCCCGAGTACGCCTTGAGGAACCACCACGCGCCGTTGGGGATGTTCGGCTGCGGCGCGGCCCCCGAGTAGCTGCCGGCGGCCGTCCAGTACGCCATGTCGGCGTGGACCCCGGTGTCCTCGAACGCCGCCGCCCACTGGGCGAGCCGCCCGGGCACCGACAGGTCCCGGTTGCCGCCGTACTCGTCGATGTTGACCGGCAGCGGCTCGATCCCCAGGGACCGCTCCAGCTCCCGGTAGGCCCGGTGGTGCCCGCGGTGCTCGGCGAGCGAGTCGGGCGAGAGCTCGTGCCAGGCCATCCACTCCGGCAGGGTCCCGGTGTCGCGGGCGCGGCGCAGGAAGTGCGGCAGGAACTCGGGGTGGTACTTCGCCTCGTTGGGGCCGGCGATCGGCACGCCGGGGGCGAGCCCGCGCAGGAGCTGGACGGTGGTGATCCAGTCGGCGAGGAACCGGTCGAACTTCGACGGGTCGTTCTCGCTGAGGGCGTACCAGATCCAGTCGGGCTCGTTGAACGGCACGAACACGAGCCGCCCGGCGTTGGCCTCGGTGAGCATCGGCGGGACCACCGCGAACAGCCGCTCGTGGTAGACGTCGATGCCCACGTCCTCGTACGGCCAGGCGGCGAAGAGGTCCTGGAGGTACACGAACGCCAGGCCGGGGCCGTTGCGGCGCAGGGCCGCCACCGCCGGGGAGGCGTCGCCGTTGGGGTGCTGCGCGCCGCCGTCGGGCTTCACCGCGAGGGTGGTGATGTCGAGGGCGTCGAGCAGTTCGTCGCCGGGCACGCCGTCCTCGGAGACGCCGTAGAGCGAGCCGGCCGCGCCGTGCAGGACCGGTCCGGCCGTCGCGGTGAAGTCCACGCGGATGCGGGCCGGCCGGGCCTCGGAGGAGTTGGTGTCGAGGGGCATGGGGGGCCTTTCGAGGACAGCGCCTAAGGGCGGGGCCTTTCGCGGTTCAGGGTCGGACCTGGGGCGGGCCCGAGGTCTCGCGGACGATGAGCTCGGGCTCGGGCCAGCCGGGCTTGGGGCGGGGGATCGAGCCGTCGACGCGGTGGCGCAGCAGCTCGAAGGCGCCGCGCCCGACGCTCTCGAAGTCCTGGTTCACGGTGGTCAGGGCGGGGGTGGTGAACGCCGAGAACGGGGTGTTGTCGAACCCGACGATCGAGAGGTCGCCGGGGACCGAGCGCCCGGCCAGGTGCGCGGCGCGCAGCGTCGCGAGGGCGAGGTGGTCGTTGCCGCACAGGATCGCGGTGACCTCGGGGTCGGCCACGAGCGGCTGCACCGCCTTGAACGCCTCGGCGATGGTCCAGCCCGAGGGCACGAGGTTGGGCACCTCGCGCCCGGCCTCGCGCAGGACGCGGGCCCAGCCGTCGGCGCGGTGGGCCCTGCCGCCGCCGAAGGTCCCGGTGGAGGTGGGGATGGCGACGTGGTGGACGGTGTCGTGGCCGAGGGCGAGGAGGTACCGGGTCGCCTCGGCGGCGGCCTTGCCGTCGTCCATGCCGACCAGCCACGGGGAGGCGGCCAGCTCCTCGGCGGTGTAGGAGCCGATCGCGACCATCGCGTGCGGCTGGGTGTCGAGCAGGGTCTGCTTGGCCCGCATGCCGGGCTCGTCGTGGGCCATGATGATCGTCGGCTCGCCGGCGCGGGGGAGCCGGGCGATGATGTCGGCGTCGGAGTGGGTCTCGGCGGGGTCGAGCACGGAGATCTGGACGCTCCAGTCGAGCGAGCGCGCGGCCCGCTCGATGCCCCGCAGCGCGGCCTCGGCCCCGTAGAGGGAGGTGTCGGCGGTGAGGACGGTGACCGACTCGGCGGCCCCGCCGGCGAGGCTGCGCGCCAGCCGGTTCGGGCGGTAGCCCAGCTCGGCGATGGCCTCGAGGACCTTGTCGCGGGTGGCCGCTGCCACGCGGGGCGAGCCGTTCACTACCCGGGAGACGGTCTGATGGGAAACGCCGGCCAGCCGCGCCACGTCCCAGATACTGGCTGCCTTCTTCGGTTGCGCCATCGCAGTCGGTCTCTTTCTATGTTTCGTCGCAGGCCGTTCCCAGGACAGGCCGACCCCGGGACGGGCCGCTCGAGACGTGCCATTCCCAGGAGACAGTGTGGCCGTGGTCCCGTACGACGATACGCCGCGTGATGTTAGCGATCACTATTTCGCCCCCGCAACCACATCAGGGCACGATTCCGTAACGGCGGAGTCATGAGAAGGTAACGGCGCATAGGACAGTCTCAAAAGGCGTAAAAGCCGCATGGGTCCCATTCGTTTCAGTGGTGAGGGTCATAGGCACCGCTGTGAGCGGGAGTTCACACGCTCGAAATCTTTCGCGACAGCTTCTTAACACGCAGGCCCGGGCCGCGTAACACGTCTTCGTGAAGCTGGCTTCACTCCGGTAGGTAGGAGAATCACGCGCCGGCCGCATCCCACCCGCAACGGTGGGCGACGGGCCCCCGGGTCCGGCGGTCGGCGCGTGACACCCATCCGAGCAGTGACGCTCCCCTCGACGCCGGAATTCAAGACCCAGCCCTTCAGTACTTACCTATCTCTGGAGAGAGGAGGCGGCCATGCCCGAGCTCGATACCGGCAACAATGCGTGGATCCTGACCTCAGCCGCCCTTGTCCTGCTCATGACCCCCGGACTCGCCCTGTTCTACGGCGGTCTGACCCGGGCCAAGAGCGTCATCAACATGATGATGAAGTGTCTCGTCGCCATCGGCATCGTCTCGATCGTCTGGACGCTCGTCGGCGAGTCCATCGCCGTGGGCGACGGCAACGGCAACGCGCTGCTCAGCATGGACTTCAGCTCGGCCTTCGGCCTGCGCTACGTCAACGACCTCACCTTCGACGACGCCGGCGTCTCCACCGCCGCGATGTCCGGCTTCGGCATGATGTTCGCGATCATCACCGTCGCGCTCATCGCCGGCGCCGTGGCCGACCGCATGAAGTTCAGCGCCTGGGTCATCTTCGCCACCGCGTGGGTCGTCCTCGTCTACGCCCCCGTCGCCTACTGGGTGTGGGGCGACGGCTGGATCGCCGAGCTCGGCGTCCTCGACTTCGCCGGCGGCGCGGCCGTCCACGCCAACGCAGGGGCCGCGGCCCTGGCGCTCGCACTCGTCGTCGGACGCCGCATCGGCTGGAAGGACGGGAACTTCGCCCCGCACAACCTGCCGCTCGTCGTCATCGGCGCCGGCCTGCTGTGGTTCGGCTGGTTCGGCTTCAACGCCGGCTCCGCCTTCGCCTCGGACGGCATCGCCGGCCTGGCCCTGCTCAACACCCAGGTCGCCACCGCCGCCGCCATCCTCGGCTGGCTCCTGATCGACCGCATCCGCGGCATCAAGCCCTCGGTGCTCGGCGCCTGCTCCGGCGTCATCGCCGGCCTGGTCGCCATCACCCCGGCCGCGGGCCTGGTCGAGCCGCTCGGCGCGATCGCGCTCGGCGCCGTCGCGGGCATCATCTGCCCGCTCGCCATCGGCCTCAAGCACAAGCTCGGCTACGACGACTCGCTCGACGTGGTCGGCCTGCACATGGTCGCCGGCATCTGGGGCTCCATCGCCGTCGGCCTGTTCGCGGTCGAGGGCATCGCCGGCACCGACGGCCTGTTCTACGGCGGCACCTTCGGGTTCCTGTTCAACCAGACCATCGCGGTCCTGGCCGTGGTCGTCTACTCGTTCGTCGTCGCCCTCATCATCGGCCTGATCCTCAAGTTCACCATCGGTGTCCGGATCAGCGAGGAAGAGGAACTCGCCGGCATCGACGCCGCCCAGCACGGCGAGGCCGGCTACGACCTCCCCGTCAACGGCAACACCAGCGTGGACGTGCCCGTGCCCGCGGGCGACACCGAGACGGTCAACGCCTAGCACCGATCTTCTCCTCACCGCTGGGGACGGCCGCCCATCACCGGGCGGCCGTCCTTTTTCGCTGCCGCCGGGCGACCCCGTTAAGCTCGTAGGTACACCTTCACCGATTCACCACCGAGAGGTTCGCCCGTGTTCGACGCTCTGTCAGATCGACTGTCTGGAATCTTCGAGTCGATCCGCGGCAAAGGCCGCCTGACCGATGCCGACATCGACGCCACCGCCCGCGAGATCCGCCTCGCCCTGCTCGAAGCCGACGTCGCCCTCCCGGTGGTCAAGACCTTCATCGCCCAGATCAAGGAACGGTGCAAGGGCGCCGAGGTCTCCAAGGCCCTCAACCCCGCCCAGCAGATCATCAAGGTCGTCAACGAGGAACTGGTCGGCATCCTCGGCGGCGAGACCAGGCGCCTCAACTACGCCAAGCAGGCCCCCACCGTCATCATGCTCGCCGGCCTCCAGGGCGCCGGCAAGACGACCCTGGCCGGCAAGCTCGCCAAGCACCTCAGGAGCGAGAGCCACTCGCCGCTGCTGGTCGCCGCCGACCTCCAGCGCCCCAACGCGGTCGGGCAGCTCCAGGTCCTCGCCGAGCGCGCAGGCGTGGCCGTCTACGCCCCCGAGCCCGGCTCCGGCGTCGGCGACCCCGTCAAGGTCGCCACCGACTCCATCGAGGAGGCCCGCCAGAAGGGCCACGACATCGTCATCGTCGACACCGCCGGCCGCCTCGGCGTCGACGAGGAGATGATGGCCCAGGCCCGCGACATCCGCGACGCCGTCGAGCCCGACGAGGTCCTCTTCGTCATCGACGCGATGATCGGCCAGGACGCCGTCAACACCGCCGAGGCCTTCCGCGACGGCGTCGGCATCACCGGCGTGGTCCTCTCCAAGCTCGACGGCGACGCCCGCGGCGGCGCCGCGCTCTCGGTCCGCCACGTCACCGGCCAGCCGATCCTCTTCGCGTCCACCGGCGAGAAGCTGGAGGACTTCGACGTCTTCCACCCCGACCGGATGGCCTCGCGCATCCTCGGCATGGGCGACATGCTCACCCTCATCGAGCAGGCCGAGGCCGTCTTCGAGGAGGAGCAGAAGGAGGAGATGACCCAGAAGCTCCTCCAGGGTGAGGACTTCACCCTCGAGGACTTCCTGGAGCAGATGCAGGCCATCCGCAAGATGGGCCCGATCGGCAACGTGCTCAAGATGATGCCGGGCATGGGCCAGATGCGCCAGCAGATCGACTCCATCGACGACAAGCAGATCGACCGCACCACCGCGATCATCCGCTCGATGACCCCCGCCGAACGGCGCGACTCCGCGCTCATCAACGGCTCCCGCCGCCTGCGCATCGCCAACGGCTCCGGCGTCACCGTCTCCGAGGTCAACCAGCTCCTGACGCGGTTCAAGGACGCGCAGAAGATGATGCGCCAGATGTCCGGCGCCATGGGCCTGCCCAGCGGCACCAAGGCCACCAAGTCGCCCTACAACAAGCGCAAGGGCAAGAAGGTCAACAAGAAGAAGACCGTTCGCCGGGGCGGCCCCGCCGCCAAGCGCGCGCCGCAACTGCCGGCGGGCGGCAACCCGGCCGGGCTGCCCGACCTCTCGAACCTCAACCCGGCGGACCTGCCCGACATCGACCTCGAGCAGTTCCTCAAGCAGCAGGGCTACGACCCCGACAAGGACAAGTAGGCGACCGCGGCGCCCCGGTTCCAACCCGAACCGGGGCCGTACGAATCGGAACGGGTTCGGGCCGGCGTACCTCCACAACAGAGCGATTTCGATGTGATCGTCGACACGTAGTCGGTCGGGAAAGCGCAATCCTGTCGGACCGCAGAGAGAAAGTGGCGGCGACCCTTTCGCTTTACTCCCACCCTGGGTGGGAGGACCGCCCACCGCCCGCCACGATCCGCTCGCCGCCCTCGCCGCCCTCGCCGCCCTCGCCGCCCTCGCCGCCCTCGCCGCCCTCGCCGCCCTCGCCGCCCACGCCCGGTCCTCCGGTTCCCGCCGGTTCGCGGCCGCGAATCCGCCTCACGCCTCCCGGCACGGCGAATCTCCGCTCTGGCGCTGGACAACGCCTCCCTTCCGGGCCATACTGCGAGGCGATGACTCCACTCGCACCACACGAGCCGCTCCACCCGCACCCGCCGCTCCACCTCCGGGTCGTCTGGCTGCCCGACGACACCGCCCGCGACCTCTACGTCGACGGCGACCGCCTCACCTTCGACCCCGTCCCCGGCGCCCGCACCGTCGCCACCTCCGGCTACGCCCTCCCCGGACTCGTCGACGCCCACTGCCACATCGGCATCCGCCGCGGCGCCGCCCCCATCGAGAGCCTCGACGAGGCCCGCGCGCTCGCCCGCACCGACCGCGACGCCGGCGTCCTCGCCATCCGCGACGCCGGATCGCCCTACCCCTACCCCGAACTCGTCGGCGAGGACGGCCTCCCGCGCCTCATCCGCGCCGGACACCACGTCGCCGCCTCCAGGCGCTATCTGCGCGGCATCGGCCTCGAATGCTCACCCGAGGAGGCCGCGGGCGCGCTGGCGCGCCAGGCGAAGCTCGGGGACGGCTGGGTGAAGCTCGTGGGCGACTGGATCGACCGCGACCGCGGCGACCTCGCTCCCTCCTTCGAACCCGAGGTCCTCACCGCCGCCATCCACGCCGCCCAGGCCGAGGGCGCGAAGGTCGCCGTCCACACCTTCTCCGAGGAGGCCGTCGCCTGCGTCGTGGAAGCGGGGGCCGACTCGATCGAGCACGGCACCGGCCTCGCCCCCGACCTCCTCGACCGCATGGCCGAGCGCGGCATCGCCCTGGTGCCCACCATGATCAACATCGAGACCTTCGAGGACATCGCGGCCGGCGCCGACGCGAAGTTCCCCCGCTACGCCGACCACATGCGGCGCCTCAAAGCGGGCTTCCCCGAGGTCGTGCGCGCCGCCTGGGACGCAGGCGTGCACGTCTACCTCGGCACCGACGCGGGCGGCGGGATCGACCACGGTCTGGCCGCCGAGGAGATGCGGCTGCTCCACGAGAAGGCCGGCATCCCCGCCTCCGAAGTGGTCGCGGCGGCCTCATGGAGGGCCCGCGAATGGCTCGGCCTCCCCGACGACCTCGGGGACGTGGTCGTCTACGACCGCGATCCGCGCGCCGACCTCGGCGCGGCCCGCGAGCCCGCACTCATCATCCTCAGAGGCCGTATTCAGAATGTTCGATTACCCGCGCAATACGCGGCATTTGCGAACCGGCCTCGTCACATTCCGTTGGCACGAGTCGGCTATCGTGAACGTCCTTACGCCGATTCCGCCCGAGCAGAGAGCAAGCGTAGATGACTTATCCTCCGAACCCGGACCAGTCCGGACAGGGCGGCTTCCAGTACGACCCGTACGGCAGCCAGCCCGGATCCCAGCCCCCGATCCCGGGCGGCAGCCCCCAGCCGCAGCAGCCCGGCTACGGCCAGCCCTCCTCGCAGCCGCCCGCCTACGGCGCGGCCCCGCAGCTTCCCCCGGCCGCCCCCGGCTACCCGCCGCCGTACGGCGCCCCGGGTCCCTACGCACCGCAGCCGCCCAAGGGGCTGGCCGTCGCGTCGATGGTGCTCGGCATCATCGCGGCGGCGCTCTTCTGCGTCCCCTACGTCAACTTCATCTGCGGCATCCTCGCCGCGATCATGGGCGGCGTCGGCCTGAAGAAGGCGAACACCGGCCAAGGCGGCGGCAAGGGCATGGCCGTCGCCGGCCTGGTCCTCGGCATCATCGTGTGCAGCTGGTTCGCCCTGTGGATCATCCTCTGGATCAGTGGTGTCGCCTCGATGTCGGCCGGCACCAGCGGCTTCTGACCGTGTGACGCGTCAACGCGGCATCTGAAGCGGCGCGGGCTCCGGCCCGCGCCGCTTTCGCGTTCCCGGGTTCAGAACAGGACGAGGCAGAACGGGTGCCCGGCGGGGTCGGCGTAGACGCGGAAGGCCTCGCCGCCGCCCTCCAGGCGCCTCGCGCCGAGCGCGAGCACCGCCGCCTCGGCCGTCTCGAAGTCCTCGACGCGCACGTCGAAGTGCATCTGCTGCGGGGCCTCCTGGTCGGGCCAGGTCGGCGCCCGGTAGTCGGCGACCCTCTGGAAGGCCACGCCGGGCCGGTCGGCGGCGTCGCCGATGACGATCCAGTCGTCCTCTTCCTGGACCCGGATCATGCCGAGCAGTTCCTGGTAGAAGTCGGCGAGCGCCGACGGGTCGGGGCAGTCGATGATGGTTCCGTGCCATTTGCCGATCATCCAGGCAGTGTGGCACAGGGGTCCGACGCGCGGGCCTCGCTCAGGTCACGTCGTCGAAGCTGGCGCTGCGGCCGCGGGTCCGGTCCGGCGGCTGCTCCTCGTCGGAGGCGGGCTTCCCCGAGCCGTTGGCCCCGTTCGAGCCGTTCGCTCCGTTGGAGCCGTTCGCCCCGCTCGTGAGGGAGCCGCGGTTGACGCTGCGGCGGGTGCTCTCGATGTCGCGGGTGGCGTCGGTGAGGCCGTCCTGGAGCGGTTTGGCGGTGTCCTGGAGGTCGCGCATGGTCGACTTGAGCGGGCTCGTCAGCAGCTCCTGGTCCTCCTCGGACAGGATGTGCTTGCGGACGAAGGTCTTCGGGTTCAGGTCCTCGGGCTTGATGTCGGTGCCGATCTCGCGGCTGAGGTCGGCGGCGGCGTTCGAGGCCATGTTCCGGGCCTTGGAGATGAACTTGCGCAGGTTCGCGAGCGCCTTGGGCAGCTTGTCGGGACCCCACAGGAAGAGCGCGATGAGGATGATGACCAGGAACTCGGTTCCACCCAAGCCTCCGAACACGCTGACCCTCCTAATGCCCGCTTGTGACCGCTGATACCTGAAAAACCTCCGCCTAGCGTACTCCCACGTCAGTCCGCGGCGGCTGCCAGCGTGACCTGGGCACTGTGCTCCTCGCCATCGCGTTCGTAGACCACGGTGACGACCGTGCCCGGGGCGAGCTTGCGGATGAGCGCGATCAGCTCGGTGTTCTGGGTGACGGTCTTGCCGTTGAAGCCGGTCAGGACGTCGCCGTCCTCCAGCCCGGCGTCGTCGGCGGGGGAGCCGGGGACGATCCGGCTGAGCGTGACGCCGATGCCGAGTCCCGAGTCGCCGAGTTCGGCGCCGAGCACGGTGTGCGTGGCCGATCCGGTCGTGACGATCTCGTCGGCGATGCGCTTGGCCTGGTTGATCGGGATCGCGAAGCCGATGCCGATGTTCCCGGCCTCGCCTTCGGCGGCGGTGGTCGCGATCGCGGTGTTGATGCCGATGACCTGCCCGGCGATGTCGGTGAGCGGTCCGCCGGAGTTGCCGGGGTTGATGGCCGCGTCGGTCTGGATCGCGGCCATGACCGACTCGACCTCGCCCTGGTTGTTCTCGGTCAGCACCGGCCGGTCGATCGCCGAGACGATCCCCTCGGTCACCGTCGAGGACAGGCCGAGCGGGGCGCCGACGGCGAGCACCGGGTCGCCCACGGCGACCATGTCGGAGTCGGCGAGGACCATCGCGGGGTGGTCGTCGCCCTCGATCCGGAGCACGGCCACGTCCGAGTCGGCGTCGGAGCCGATCACCTCGGCGGTGGTCACGTCGCCGTCGCTGAACAGCACCTGGAGGCTCTCGGCGGGCACGCTGCCGCCGCCGACGACCACGTGGTGGTTGGTCATGATGTAGCCGTCGTCGGAGACGATGAAGCCCGATCCGTTGCCGCCGTTGGGGGTGAGGACGGTGACCACCGAGGGCATGATCTGCTCGACGACCCCGGCGACCGATTCGACGGCCCGTTCGTTCTGCGGCTGCGCGCCGGAGACGAGGCCGCCGACCGAGTCGGAGCGGGTGGCCCAGATCCCGACGGCCGCGCCGAGGGTCCCGGCGATGAGTGAGGTGATCGCCGAGACGGCGACGACGAGTCCGAGGCCGACCCGGCCCGGGGCCGGGGGAGGCGCCGGGAGCGGTTCGACCGGCGGCACGAGCGGGGCCGGGCGCGTCTCGATGACCGCGTGGCTGGCCGGGTCGCGCCAGGGGTCGGTGCCCGCGGCGGGGTTCCACCACTGGGCGCCGGTGGGCTGGACGTGGGTCGGCGCCGTCACGGGCGCGTGCCACTGCGGCCGCTGCGGTTGCTGGTTGCCCGGATCTGCCTGGGGCGGCTGGGTGCCGGATGTCATTCGATGAGTCTATGCCGGTTTCGCCGCCCCTTCACGTGCCCCGCGATTCCGTCGGGTGCCGCACGGTCCAGGGCGGTCCAGGCCGGTCCGGGGCAGCACGAAGGGCCCGGGGATGCGAAGGAGAGTTCGCCTCGGGCCGGGCCCGAGGCGAACTCCCAGGTCAATTCGGCAGTGGGGGTGACCGCCGTGGGGTGGCTTGACTGAGGAGGGTCTACTCCAGCGCGCCCTGGAGCTCTTTGTTGAGCGTTTCGGCTTCTTCCGGAGTCATCTCCACGACCAGTCGCCCACCGCCTTCGAGCGGAACTCGCATGATGATGCCGCGGCCCTCCTGCGTCACCTCAAGTGGGCCGTCGCCAGTCCGCGGTTTCATGGCCGCCATTTTGGTCTCCCCTCGATCCAGGGTCGCAGGTTGCGACTCGACGTTCTAGATCAAGTTTCCCCGATGACGTGGGCGAAGGCCAACTCGCCCCTCCGGGTATGTGACAAAGTTGCGGAGAAAACGACCAAAAAGGGCTTTTGTGACTTGCGTGATTTGTCTTCAACGCGAGTGACGGACGCTGACTACTCCTCCGGGTCCTGCTCGTGCTCGACTCCCAAAAGGAACGAAGTGCCCTCAAGTTCGCGTCCGTACGGGGAGACGAATGTCGGCAACTCCTTAGGACCCAGCGACCTGATGTAGGACCAGAACTGGCGCACCGCCTCGGCCTTGTCGACCGCCTCGATCGGCATCGAGAGCGTCACGAGCCAGTCGCTGCGGCGCTCGGGCGCCGGCAGGGTCCGGATCAGGTCCTCCCACGCGTCCGGCAGGAGCGCGATCCAGCCCGCGGCCTCCTCCTCGGCGCCGTCCTGACCATCGGCGCGCGCCGTCCCGGCGGTCTTGACCGGCTCCTGCAGGCGGCGGCGGTAGGCGACGGCCCCGCCGTCGACCTCGCCGAGCGCGAAGACGCCCTCGGCCCCGGCCAGGGCCACCTCGTCGCCGTCCTCGGCGCTCTCGGGCAGGGCCGCGGCCGGCTCCACCGCCTCGACCTCGTAGGCCTGTTGCTCAGTGAATTCGTCGTCGTTCAACACCAGCAGCCAATAACGCATGGGCTTATCCCATCACGCCTCGCCGCGCGGCGTCGCCTCACCTGATTCCTCGCGCTCTGCCTCACTCCCGGCCGCTTCGGGATCGGTCTCGAGAAGGGCCTCGGGAGTGGTCTCGCCAATGGTCGCGTCCTCGTCCGAAGGCGCCGCGATCGGCTCGGTCGCGGGCGCTTCGCGATCCTCGACCGGTGAGGCGGGCTCGGCATAGGTGCCGTCGAGTTTGGACTGGAGCACCGCGATCTGCTCGTCCTTGCGGCCGATCTCCCAGGCGAGGCGGGTGAGGGCGGCGTCGACCTGGCCGGTGCGGTAGCCGCGCAGCCCGGTGTCGAACTTGACCGACGCGATCGCGGCCTCGCTCACCGGCTCCCCCTCGCCGAGGCCGGGAGGGGCCCCGGTCGGAGAGAGGTCGAGCAGCGTGTCGCGGCCGGTGGCCCACACGACGATCGAGAAGGCGATCCAGACGCCGATGGCGGCGACGGCGATCGGCAGCACGAAACCCACGGGGTCCCTCCAAGCAGTCCTAGGCGAAGAACGCGAAATAGGCGAACAGCGCCATTGTGCAGACCGCGAGGGTCACTCCCAGACGCGGGTTGTGGGGGACGACCGTCTTGACGGGCTTCCCGTTGCGGTCCAGGAGCGGCAGCCGGGGCTTGTTCGCGGCTCCCACCAGCATGTACCCGACGAGAGCGGCCGCCACCGGCGGCAGGAACATGACCCACCAGGTGGACTCGCCGCCGCCGGTGACCGCCAGGTAGAGCATCTGGGCGCCGAAGCAGGCGGCCATGCACGCGCCGTACAGGAGCAGTTCGCGCAGGACGTGGTGCGCCTTCGGCAGCATGGTCGGCCGCTGGGCCGCCCGCACCGTCGCGATCCGCGCCGACTCGGCCTCCCGCAGGGCCACACGGGCCCGCGAGAGCACCGCGTCCACCTCCTCGCCCTCGCCGGGCTCGGGCGTGAGGTCGGGCGCGGTGTGGCGCAGCGCGGCGCACAGTTCGGCGAGGGACCCGGTCTGCTCGTCCAGATCGGAGCGGAGGGCGCTGAGTGCCTCGTGCCGCCGCGACAGCCGCTTGGTTGCCTGGGCGTTGCTCGCGGCCGAGTCGGCGTCGAGGCGCGCCAGTTCGTGCACGAGGTCCTCATAGGCGCTCAGGCTCATCGGCCCGCCCCTCCTTCGGCTCGGGGATCGTCGCGGGGGTCTCGGGGCGAGGCCTGCGTGCCGTAGTGGTGCTCGGCCTCGTCGAGGCGTCCGGGCTGCACGTAGGGCACGGTGAGGGTCTCGGTCCCGGCGTGCCGGTCGATGACCAGGCAGCGGTTCGCGCGCGCCTCCCAGGACCGCTCGTAGCCGCCGGTGATGGCGGCGAGGTCGTTGGCGGCGATGTTGAGCGCCACGACGCCGGCGCAGTGCTCGCGCCCGGAGGAGCCGCCGATGTCGTCGAGGAACCGCCGCGCGCCGCGCCACCAGCCGAGCAGGTGCACCCCGTCGGCCGGGCCGTGCAGCAGCATCCGCCGCAGCGTCGCGGGCTGGCCGTCGGCGCCGTCGGCGCCGAACCACACCAGGTACGTCGGCTTCTCGCGCGGGCCGGCGAGGATCGAGCCGGGTTCGAGTTCGCGGCAGTCGTGCCCGTCGGCCTTGAGTCCTTCGATGACGGCGGCGGCGAGGTCTTCCACGCCCGCGGCGGTGGCGGCCACGTGGAACTCGACGCTGCCGGGTTCGTGCTGCCTGCCCAGCGAGGCGGTCGCGGCGGCGAGCACGTCGGCGGCCACGACCGAGGTGCCGACGACGGCGAGGTGGCGGCCGGGGGAGCGGTCGAACTGGTAGCCGACGGTGGACATCCGCACGTCCACGGCCCGGCCCAGCAGCGCCCGGGGCGCGTGGGTGGGCCCGAGCCGGGCGAAGCTCGGGTCGTCTTCGAGGTGCTGCTCGTCGAAGCCGCGGAAGACCACCGGCTCCTCGTCGGAGCCGCGCCGGCCCCACAGCCGGTGTCGCAGGTCGGCGAGCAGGTCCTCGGCGCTCGAGGCGTCGGGGAAGCGGCAGGTCCGGTTGCGGCCCTTGATGCCTCCGGCGTCGTTGAGCACGGCCTGCCCGACGCCGATGCCGTCGGCGGCGTCGTTGCCCTCGTCGAGGAGGTGTTTGGCGCCCGGGAGCGCCACGCGCAGCGGGAACTGACCGAAGATCGAGTCCTTCTTGGAGTACAGGGCCTCGATGCCGGAGATGGTCTGGCTGGCGAGGACGAGGTGCACGCCGTAGGAGCGGCCCTTGCGGGCGAGTTCTTCGAGGTGGGCTACCGCCTCGCCCGCGAGGCGGTCGTTGCCGGCGAAGAGCACGTGGAACTCGTCGACGACCGCGACGATGCGCGGCAGGCGCACTTCGGGCCGCAGTTCGCGCAGCCGCGCCAGCCGGGTCGCCCCGGCGCGCTTCATGAGTCCGGCCCGGCGGCTCAGTTCGGCGCGCAGCGCCCCGAGGACGGCGACGCCGTATTCGCGGTCGGACTCGACGCCGACGGCCCTGACGTGCGGGATCCAGGAGGGGTCGAGCCCGGAGGGGGTGAACTCGGTGAACGAGACGCCCTCCTTGAAGTCGAGGAGGTACAGCTCCAATTCGTCGGGGGAGTAGCGGGTGGCGAGGCCGTAGAGCACGTCGAGGAGGAACACGGTCTTGCCGCCGCCGGTGCGCCCGCCGATGAGCCAGTGCGGGGTGGCGTCGTCGAAGGAGACCTCGACTTCGCCGCCGGTGGCGCTTCCGGCCTGGTCGCGGCCGATGACGGTGGTCAGTCCGTCGCGGCTGGACTCGGCCCACAGCTCGGCGGGCACGAGGTCGGCGACCGAGAGCTCCCCGGCCTCGCGGCGCTGCTGCGCGCGGGAGCCGAAGACGGCCCGGGCGAGGGCCGGGGGCGGCGGCGCGTCCAGCCGGACCGGCAGCGGGAGGTTTCCGAGCCGCGGCTCCTGGCCGCTCACCGTCAGGTACAGGGCGTGCTCGATCGCGGGCAGCTGCTCGCGGTGCGGGAGCTGCTTCCAGCCGCACAGCACCAGGTGGCAGCGGGCGGCGGGCCCGGCGTGGGCGAGGGCCGCGAGGCGTTCGCGCGTGGACTTGCCGATCTCGGGAGGGAGCCCGGCGATGACGATGAGGTGGTAGGGCCGGTCGGCGATCGACTGGCCGCGGGCGGCGATGTCGCGCAGTTCGGTGAGCCGCTTCTCGGCGGCGGTGAGGGTGCGCCCGAGGGCGAGGTGGTCGGTGGCGACCGGCGCGGCGATCCCGGCGTCGACCAGTGCCGTCGCGGGAGCGAAGACCTGGCCGAGGGTCACGCCGTCGACCAGGCTCAGTTCGAGGTTCGGGTAGGCGGCGGTGGCGCGCAGCAGGAGCGACTGGAGCATCCCGGCCACGCGCGGGTCGGCGCCGTCGCCGTCGCACACGAGGTGGCCCTTGCCGAGGAGTCCGGCGAGCGCGGGGAAGGCGGGGGCGTCCTCGATCTCGGCGGTGCCGATGCGGATCGCCGCGGTGGCCGGCTCCCGCGTCCACGGTGGCGTGTCCGCCCCGATCGCGGCGAGGTCGTCGCCGAGCCATCCGGTCGCCGCGCTCGCGGCGGCGGCGCGCAGGCGCTCGGCCAGGTCGAGGCGGCGCCGTTCGGTGTCGTCGGCGGCCAGTTCGGCGGCGGACTCGGTGAGCAGGCGTTCGGCCCGGTCAGCGGCCCCGGCGGCCTCGCGCAGCCGCGCGGCGACTCGCTCCAGTTCGGTCCGCCAAGTCAATGCCGCCTCCTGGGGGTCTGGACCACGTCACGGCTCGCGGGCGTCGCGGCCCGGGGCCGCTCCCAACCTTACCGGTGCGTGCGTCGCGGCACCGTCACCGGAGCGGGGCCCGAAACCGCTGCGCCCCAACGTGAATTAGCCACACGAGCACCGTGCGTCACTCGGGTGTCCGACCGAGGCGCGAGCCCAGTTCTCGCAGGTGCCGCAGCGCCTCCTCGTGTTCGGCTTCGCTGCGGGCCCGTTCGGGCGATTCGCGTCCGGCGAGCGTCATGCCGACGCCGACGACGGTGACGTCCATGCCCATCTCTTCGCCGAGGATCAGTTCGAGGACGGGGGTCGCGTGGTCGCGGCCCGCGTTGGGCGCGCCGGGCCCGTAGTCGCCGCCGCGGGTGGTGACCAGGACCGCGGGGCGGCCCGCGAGCGGGGACCCCGAGATCGGCGAGGGCGCGGTGAGGCCGGGCACGTGCACGTGGTCGATCCAGGCCTTGAGGGGCGAGGGCAGCGAGTAGTTGTAGAGCGGGTACCCCACGACCAGTGCGTCCGCGTCGAGCAGTTCGCCGATGAGCCGCCGCTGCGTCGCCTCCGCGGCGGGTCCGGGCGCGCCGCCGGTCCGCAGCGGCGGGGCCCAGTGCAGGCCCGGGTGCGGCAGGTGCGGCGGCGGGTCGGTGTGGAGGTCGCGGTGGACGACCGTGTTGCCGGGGGCGAACGCCGAGGCGAGGGCCGCGGTGAGGGCCCGCGAGCGCGAGTCCTCCGGTTCGGCCGAGGCGTCCAGGTGCAGCAGGGTCGCCATCAGTGGGTGAACAGGCCGAGCGCGAGGTCGGCGAGGCGGCCGGGGTCTTCGGCGCCGCACAGTTCCCGCGCCGAGTGCATCGACAGGATCGGCAGTCCGACGTCGACGGTGAGGATGCCCAGTTGCGTCCCGGAGATGGGGCCGATGGTGGTCCCGCCGGGGATGTCGTTGCGGTTCACGTAGGTCTGCCACGGGATTCCGGCGGCTTCGGCCGAGCGCCGGAACAGGGCCTGCTCTTCGGCGCCGCTCGCGTAGCGCTGGTTGGCGCTGACCTTGATCATGGGGCCGCCGTCGGGGATCGGGCGGTGGCCGGGCTCGTGCTTCTCGGGGTAGTTGGGGTGGACGGCGTTGCCGGTGTCGGAGGACATCATGGCCGAGGCCGCGATCACGCGCTCGTACCGTTCGGCCTCGTCGCCGACGATTCTGCGCAGCACCGATTCGAGGAAGGGGCTCTGCGCGCCCGAGTAGGTCATCGAGCCGACCTCCTCGTAGTTGAAGGCGGCGAGGACGGGGACGCGGGTCCCGGTGTCCTCGGCGGCGATGAGGGCGGCGACGCCGGCGTGGGTGCTGGTGAGGTTGTCGAGGCGCCAGGCGGCGAACAGCTCCTCGTCCTTGCCGAGGTAGGCGGGCTCGTCGAGGGCGGCGGCGAACAGGTCGTGTCCGAGCACGTCGTCGGCGTCGACGCCCGCTTCGGCGGCGATGAACTCCAGGAACTCGCCTTCGCGCGGCTGGCCCAGGCCCCAGATCGGGGTGAGTTGGGACTGGGCGTTGAGCTTCTGGCCCTCGTTGACGCCGCGGTCGAGGTGGATGGCCAGGCGCGGGATGCGCAGCAGCGGCCGGTCGACGTGCACGAGCACTTCGGTGCCGTCGCGCATGACCAGGCGGCCGGCCACGGAGAGGTCGCGGTCGAGCCAGGTCTGGTGGGGCACGCCGCCGTAGACCTCGACGGCGATCTGCTTCCAGCCGGCCGAGCCGGTGTCGGGGTTGGGTTTGACCTTGAAGGTGGGGGTGTCGGTGTGGGCGCCGAAGATCCGGAACGCGTCGAAGTCGGCACGCTGGCGCCAGGCGATGATCGAGCCGTCGCGCACCGCGTAGTGGCCGCCGGGCCCGGTCGGCCATGCGTCGGTCTCGTCCAGTCGCCGGAACCCGGCCGCTTCGAGCAGGCGCCCCGCTTCGGCGCACGCGTGGTGGGGCGTGGGGGAGGCCTGGATGAAGGCGGCGAGGTCGTCGGTGTGCGACCGGTCGAACCGGGGCATCGGGTGCTCCTTCGGTTTCGCATCGCGGGTGGCGGTGCGGCTGGCGGGTGGCTGTTGCGGCTGTCAGCATAGACGGATGCGAGCGTTGAAACTGGGCCGACGGGTGTTCGAGGCGGGCGACTTCGCGGTGATGGCGATCGTCAACCGCACGCCCGATTCCTTCTTCGATTCGGGGGCGACCTTCGCGTTCGAGGCGGCGGTCGCGGCCGTGGACAACGCGGTCGCCGCCGGCGCCGACATCGTGGACGTCGGCGGGGTGAAGGCCGGCGACGGCCCGGAGGTGTCGGTGGCCGAGGAGATCGACCGGGTGGTGCCGTTCATCGCCGCCGTCCACGACAAGCATCCGCACCTGGTGGTCTCGGTGGACACGTGGCGTGGGGCGGTCGCCCGGGAGGCGGTCGCGGCCGGGGCCGAGCTCATCAACGACACGTGGGCCGGGTGGGACCCGGCGGTGATCGAGGTCGCCGCCGACACCGGCGCGGGGCTTGTGGTCTCGCACACCGGCGGCCTGGAGCCGCGCACGGTCGCCGAGCGGGCCGTCTACGGGGACGTGGTGGCCGAGGTGCGGGCCGAGCTCGCCGAGCGCGCCGAGGCGGCGGTGGCGGCGGGGGTGCGCGCCGACGGGATCCTCATCGACCCGACCCACGACTTCGGGAAGACCACGTTCCACTCACTCGACCTGACCCGCCGCCTCGACGAGCTCACGGCGACCGGCTGGCCGGTCCTGGTCGCCTTGTCCCGCAAGGACTTCGTGGGGGAGACCCTCGACCTGCCGGTGGACCGGCGCCTGAACGGCACGCTGGCGGCGACGGCGGTCTCGGCCTGGAACGGCGCGAGGGTCTTCCGCGCCCACGACGTGGCCGCGACCCGCGAGGTCCTCGACATGGTGGCCTCCATCAAGGGCGACCGCCCGCCGAAGGCCCCCCACCGCAGCCTGTAACTCGGCGATCTTCATGTGCTCGACGGCTTCGTCGAGGTCGTCGGTGACCAGGAGGAGGTCCACGTCGTCGGGGTTGATCTTGCCCTCGCCGAGCATCGACTTGCGCAGCCAGTCGACCAGGCCGCCCCAGTAGTCGGTGCCGATGAGCGCGATGGGGAACTTGCCGACCTTCTGCGTCTGGACCAGCGTGAGCGACTCGAACAGCTCGTCGAGGGTGCCGAAGCCGCCCGGCAGCGCGCAGAACCCGCACGAGTACTTCAGGAACATCACCTTGCGCACGAAGAAGTAGTGGAAGTCCAGCTGGATGTCCACGTACGGGTTGATGCCCTGCTCGAACGGCAGCTCGATGCCCAGGCCGACGGATTTGACGCGGGCGTCGGCCGCGCCGCGGTTGGCGGCCTCCATCGCGCCGGGGCCGCCGCCGGTGATGACCGAGAACCCGGCCTCGCCGAGTCTGCGGCCCAGTTCGACGCCGAGCTTGTACTCCTCGGAGTCGACCGGGGTGCGCGCCGATCCGTACACGCCGATGGCGTCGCCCAGTTCGGCCGCTTCGAGCGTGTCGAAGCCCTCGACGAACTCGGCCTGGATCTTCATGACCCGCCAGGAGGCCTTCTGCTTCCATTCCTCGGAGTGGCGGGTGTCGAGCAGGTGCTCGTCGGCGGTGACACGGCGTTTGGACGTCATGATTCCTCCACATAGGCTCGCAGCGCCTCCGCGCAGGTGCGGATGCGCGGGATTTCAACGCGTTCGTCCTGCTTGTGGGCGAGGTTCGGGTCGCCCGGCCCGTAGTTGACGGCGGGGATGCCCAGGGTCGCGAAGCGCGCCACGTCGGTCCAGCCGAGTTTGGCGCGGAACTCGCCTCCGGCGGCGGCGACGAACTCGGCGGCCTCGGGCCGGTCGAGGCCGGGCCGGCACGAGGGGGCCGAGTCGGTGACCTCGACTTCGAAGCCCGCGAACACCTCCCGCACGTGGGCTTCGGCGGCGGCCTCGTCGCGGTCGGGCGCGAAGCGGTAGTTCACCTGGACCCAGGCTTCGTCGGGGATGACGTTCCCGGCGACGCCGCCGCCGAGGTACACCGCGTTCAGGCCCTCCCGGTAGGTGCAGCCGTCGACTTCGACTTCCCTTGCCTCGTGAGCGTTCAGGCGCTCCAGCACGGGGGCGATCCTGTGGATGGCGTTCTCGCCCTTCCACGACCGCGCCGAGTGGGCCCTCCTGCCGCGGGTGGTCACGCGCGCGCGCATGGTCCCCTGGCATCCGGCCTCGACCAGGCCGTAGGTCGGCTCCAGGAGGATCGCGAAGTCGGCCGCGAGCAGTTCGGGCCGCGACTTCGCGAGCTTGTTGAGCCCGTTGTGCTCGGCCTCGATCTCCTCGCAGTCGTAGAACGCGAAGCTCAAATCGAACTTCGGGTTCGCCACGGTGGCGGCGATCCACAGTGCGAGTGCGGTGCCGGACTTCATGTCCGAGGTCCCCAGCCCCCACAGCACGTCGCCGTCGAGGCGGGTGGGGAAGTTGTCGTTCACCGGCACCGTGTCGAGGTGCCCGGCGAGCATGACGCGCCGCTGCCGGCCCAGCTCGGTGCGGGCCACGATGGTGTTCCCGATCCGCTCGGTCCGCAAGTGCCCCAGCGGCTTCAGGGCCGCCTCGACCTCGTCGCAGAGCTCGGCCTCGTTCCAGGAGACCGACTGGACGTCGCACAGGGCCCGGGTCAGCGCGACCGGGTCGGCGAGGACTGCCTCACTCAAAACTGTCACATTGCCAGACGATACCCGCCCCCTGGTTAGGCTCTGTGCATGAGTGAATTCCTGACAGACGCAGCCTGGGGTGTCGGGGTGGCCACGGTCGCCCCCGACGGCACGGTCCTCGACGTGTGGTTCACCCGCCTGGGCCTCGGCGAGGCGCCGGCCGGCGCGGCCGCCCCCGAGACCGACCGGGTCGGCCCGGCCGGCACCACCTCCAAGGGCGTCTCGGTGGTCGTCAAGACCCTCGCCGACGAGCCGGTGGACACCGCCGACGTGTACCTGCGACTGCACCTGCTCTCGCACCGGATCGTCAAGCCCCACACGGTCAACCTCTCCGGCATCTTCGGTCTCCTGCCGAACAACGCGTGGACCAACCACGGCCCGATCCCCGCCGAGGACGTCAACGACGCCCGCCTGCGCCTGCGCGCCGAGGGCCAGTACCTCGAGGTGAAGTCCCTCGACAAGTTCCCGCCGATGGCCGACTACGTGACCCCGAAGGGCGTTCGGATCGCCGACGCCTCGCGGGTGCGATTGGGCGCGCACCTCGCCGAGGGCACCACGGTCATGCACGAGGGCTTCGTGAACTTCAACGCCGGGACGCTGGGCAACTCGATGGTCGAGGGCCGCATCTCGGCCGGGGTCGTGGTCGGCGACGGCTCGGACATCGGCGGCGGCTCCTCGATCATGGGCACGCTCTCCGGCGGCGGCAAAGAGGTCATCTCGATCGGCGCGCGCTGCCTCCTCGGCGCGAACGCCGGTATCGGGATCTCCTTGGGCGACAACTGCGTCGTGGCCGCCGGCTGCTACGTCACGGCCGGCTCGAAGGTGACCCTCCCGGACGGCAGCGTGGTCAAGGCCGCGAGCCTGTCGGGCCGCGACGACCTCCAGTTCTGGACGAACACCCAGACCGGCGTGCTCGAAGTGCGCCCGCGCTCGGGCACCTGGGGCGAGCTCAACGCCGCCCTCCACAGCGCCCAGTAGCCGGGGCCGCAGACGCGGGGCCCGCCCGGGGAGTTCCAACCGCTCCCCGGGCGGGCCCTCTTGTCAATATATCGAAGACCGTCTATTTTGATGTGGGAGCGTTCCAACTCTGACCCTGCGCTTGACCGAGAGGCAGAGCCATGCACCACACCGCAACCGCACACACCAGACCCGCACGCACCAGACCCGTCCGCCACCTCGCCATCGCCGCCGCAGCGGCCGCGGCCCTGACGATCGGCTCCCTGGCACTGCCGACCGCCCTGGCCGACCACACCGAACCCGGACCCGACATCCGCGTCAACCAGCACGCCTACGCCCTCGACGGCGCCAAGGGCGCCACCTACGTCACCGACGCCACCGGCCCCCAGCCCTGGGAACTCGTCGACGCCACCGGCACCGTCCTCGCCTCAGGCACCACCACCGCCTCCGGCACCGACCCCGCCTCGGGCGACAACGTCCACGACATCGACTTCACCGCCCACACCACCCCCGGCACCGACCTGCGCCTCCAGATCGACGGCGCCCAATCCCACCCCTTCGACATCACCGCCGACCCCTGGGACCGGCTCCGTGAGGACTCGCTCGCCTTCTACTACCACCAGCGCAGCGGCATCGACATCGAAGCCCAATACGTCGGCGAGGAATACGCCCGCCCCGCCGGACACCTCGACGCCGCCCCCAACCAAGGCGACGGGAACGTCGGCTGCCTCAACAACGCCTGCGACTACACCCTCGACGTCACCGGCGGCTGGTACGACGCCGGCGACCACGGCAAATACGTCGTCAACAGCGGCATCTCCGTCTGGCAGCTCCAGAACGCCTACGAACGCGCCCTCCACGTCCCCGGCGCCGACCCGTCGGTCTTCGACGACGGCGCCCTCGCCATCCCCGAAGCCGACAACGGCATCCCCGACCTGCTCGACGAGGCCCGCTGGAACCTCGAATTCATGATCGCCATGCAGGTCCCCGAAGGCCGGCCGCTCGCCGGCATGGCCCACCACAAGGTCCACGACATGAACTGGACCGCACTGCCCATGTGGCCCCACGAGGACCCCGAAGTCCGGCGCCTGAGCCCGCCCAGCGTCACCGCCACCCTCAACCTCGCCGCGGCCGCCGCACAGGCCGCCCGACTGTGGACCGACCTCGACCCCCAGTTCGCAGCCGAAGCGCTCGAAGCCGCTCGCACCGCCTACGACGCGGCGCTGGCCAACCCGACCCGCTACCCCAGCGGCAGCGACGGCACCGGCGGCGGCGCCTACGGCGACAACGACGCCAGTGACGAGTTCTACTGGGCCGCCGCGGAACTGTACGTCACCACCGGCGAGGAGGACTTCCTCGACGACGTCCGGGCCTCGGAGTGGTGGTTCGGCGAGGGCTTCACCAGCCACGGCTTCGCGTGGCCCTCGACCGCGCCGCTGGCCGACCTCACGATGGCGCTGGTCCGGCCCGACATCGGCACCGACCGCGCCCAGACCCTCCGCGACGCCGTCGTGGCCGGGGCCGACACCTACGTCCAGGCCGCGCAGTCCCAGGGCTACCCGGTCCCGTACGCGCCCCAGAACTGGAACTACGTGTGGGGCTCCAACAGCCAGGTCCTCAACAACGCCACCGTGGTCGCCTACGCCTACGACTTCACCGGGGGGGAGGTCTACCTCGACACCGTCACCGAGGCGATGGACTACATCCTGGGCCGCAACGCCCTCGGACAGTCCTATGTGACCGGTTACGGGGAGAAGGACGCCCGCAACCAGCACCACCGGTTCTGGGCCAACCAGGCCGACCCGACCCTGCCGAACCCGCCGCCCGGAACCCTTGCGGGCGGACCCAACTCGGCCCTCCAGGACGAGGTCGCCCGCGAGCACCTGACCGGATGCAGCGGCCCCAAGTGCTACATCGACGACATCGAGTCCTACTCCACCAACGAGGTCACCATCAACTGGAACGCCTCGCTGGCGTGGGTGGCGGCCTTCCTGTCCGACCAGGCCGGCGACGCCGAGGACCCGGGCGACCCCGACCCGACGCCCACCCCGACCGACCCGGTCGGCGACCTCGTCCCCGTCAGCGGCCTCACCGCCTGGGCCGACTGGGACACCGTGGAGCTGACCTGGGACGCCCAGCCCTGGGACAACGAGGTCAGCATCGCCCGCGACGGCACGGTCGTCGCCACCCTCCCCGGCGGCAGCACCGCCTACACCGACACCGGCCTGAGTTGGGGCACCGAGTACACCTACACCGTGACCGGCGTGCCCGAGCCCGGCTGGGGCGCCTTCGGCGCCTCGGTGACCGTCACGACCGAGTTCGGCCCCGACGAGGGCGAATGCCAGGGCACCGTCGAGATCGTCGGCGACTGGGGCTCGGGCTTCCAGGGCAAGGTCGTGGTCCGCAACTACGGCAACTCCGACATCAGCTCGTGGACGGTCGACTGGCCCTGGAGCGGCTCGCAGCAGATCACGAGCCTGTGGAACGCCGACTGGAGCCAGTCCGGGTCAACGGTGACCGCCTCCGACGTCGGCTGGAACGGCACCATCGCCATGGGCGGCAGCGTCGAGTTCGGCTTCATCGCGAACGGGCAGGCCGAGTCGCTCGACTTCATCGGCTGCACGTTCACGTAGCCCCGCGCCCCTCGCCGCCGCCAGGCCCCCGTCCGGCGGCGGCGAGGCCCGACCCGAACCAGAGCACGTGGCATGGTCGCTTTGCGACGCGAGCGCCCACACCGCGCCGTTCGCAATCGCCGGACCGGACCTCCAAGGCCACATGGCCGGACCAACCTTCGGCCAGAGCGCACACGACTTCGGCGGCGGCCCGCTTGCGCGGACCGCCGCCGAAATTCGTACGTTCGCTTAAGCGGGCGTCAGCCCCAGCTGCTTCCCGGCGAGCGACACCTTCCGCACCGCCAACTGGTCCGCGATCGCCCGGATCGCCCGCGACGCCTCGCAATCGGGGTCCGACAGCACCAGCGGCACCCCCGCGTCCCCGCCCTCGCGCAGCTTCGGGTCGAGCGGGATCTGGCCCAGCAGCGGCACCTCCGCGCCCACGTCCCGCGTCAACGCCTCCGCGACGGTCTTGCCGCCGCCCGAACCGAACGGCTCGATGTGCGACCCGTCCGGCAGCGCCATCCACGACATGTTCTCGACCACGCCCGCGAGCTTCTGATGCGTCTGCGTGACGATCGCGCCCGCGCGCTCGGCGACCTCCGCGGCCGCCTGCTGCGGGGTCGTCACGACCACGAGCTCGGCGGTCGGCAGCAACTGCGCCACCGAGATCGCGATGTCCCCGGTCCCCGGCGGCAGGTCGAGCAGCAGCACGTCCAGCTCGCCCCAGTACACGTCGGCGAGGAACTGCTGAAGCGCCCGGTGCAGCATCGGACCGCGCCACACCACCGCCGTGTTCCCCGGCGTGAACATCCCGATCGAGATGACCTTCATCCCATGCGCCTGCGGCGGCATGATCATGTCCTCGACCTGCGTCGGCGCACCCTCGACGCCCAGCATCCGCGGGATCGAGTGGCCGTAGATGTCGGCGTCGGCCACACCCACCGACAGGCCCTTCTGCGCCAGAGCGGCCGCCAGGTTCACCGTCATCGAGGACTTGCCGACCCCGCCCTTGCCCGAGGCGATCGCGAACACGCGCGTGCGCGACTCGGGCAGGTTGAACGGGATCACCGGTTCGGCGCTCTGCCGCCCGCCGCGCAGCTTCACCTGGAGATCGGCGCGCTGCTCCTCGCTCATCACCCCGAAGGTGAGGTCGACCGAGTCGATCCCCTCGACGGTGAGTGCGGCGTCGGTCACGTCCTTCTGGAGCGTGTCGCGCAGCGGACAGGCGGCGATGGTGAGCAGGATCGTCACGGTCAGCCGGCCTCTGTCGACCTCGACGGAATCGACCATGCCCAGCTCGGTGATGGGGCGGCGGATCTCGGGGTCGTTGACGTGCGAGAGCGCTTCGTGCACGGCCTCGACGACGGCAGCGGTGTCAGACATGACCCAATCGTAACGAGGCAATTCGGAACGCCAATGTGAGCGTAGCCTTACCGTCATGCTCCCCTTCGCGATCTACGACGTCTTCTCCGACCGCGCGTACGCCGGCAACCAGCTCGCCGTCGTCTACGACGGCCAGGCACTCGACACCGCGCAGATGCAGGCGATCGCCCAGGAGTTCGGCTTCTCCGAGACCGTCTTCGTCCTCCCGCCCACCACTGCGGAAGCCGATTACCGGGCGCGCATCTTCACCCCTGCGGAGGAACTTCCCTTCGCCGGCCACCCCACGATCGGGGCCGCGCTCGCGGTCGTGCAGTCGGGCCGGGTCGAACCCGAGACCGGCACTGTGGTCCAGGAATGCGCGGCCGGCCACATGACCGTGGCGATCGACGGCGCCGCCGCGAAGCTCACCTCGACGGTGATCGACACCGGCGACCACCTGGACCCGGCCGTCGCGGCCGCGGCGATCGGCCTGGACTCCTCGCGGGTCCTCGGCCGCCCGCAGGCGGCGAGCGCCGGATACGGTCACAACTTCGTGCGCGTGGCCGACGAGGACGTGGCGGCGGCGACCGCGCACTACGACGACCTGGAGAAGATCTACCTGTTCAGCTTCGACCCCGACACCGGCGCGGTCCACGCGCGGCTGTTCCACGACGGCGTGGGGGAGGACCCGGCGACCGGTTCGGCGGCGCTGGCCCTGGGGGTCTACCTGGTGTCGGCGGGCCTGGTCGAGGGCGACGGGGTGCACGAGTTCACGATCGCGCAGGGCGCGGAGATCGGGCGGCCTTCGACGCTGCACGGCGAGGTCGTCGTGAAAGGCGGCGCGGCGGTGTCGGTCGCGGTGACCGGCGCGGCGGTCAAGGTCGCCGAGGGCACCCTGGTCGCCCTTCCGGAGTGAATCGACTCGCGTCTTTCTAGAGTCCCTGTCTCACGGGTCCGCCGCCGAGAACGGCGGCGCGGCCTCCGGCGGCTCATTCGTTCGGCGGTTCAGCCGCTGAAGGATTCGCCGCGGTAGTGCTCGGCCGCCAGGCCTTCGGGCCAGGCGGCCGTCCGCAGGTCCCCGGTCCACAGCTCCCGCGGCCAGCCGCCCTTGCGCAGCAGCGCCGCCACGAACCGCTCGGGTTCGGGCAGCCCCGACCACACCGACGGCAGGAACGTCGCCCGCCTGCCCGCGGCGTCCTTCAACGTCAGGCCGTCCTCGCCCGGCCGCAGCCGGTCCAGCAGCGACGCGAAGCCCCGCACCGGCAGCGCCTCCGAGGGCGACAGGACGGTCACCTCCACCCGCAGCGCGGGGACCTCCTCGGCCCGCACCGGCGGCAGCCGTGGGTCCCGGGCGGCCAGCCGCGCGTTGCGGATCACGTCGAGTCCCAAGGGCCGCAACGCGGTCAGCGTCCCGATGCAGCCGCGCAGGGTCCCGTCCCGTTCCAGCGTCACGAAGGTCGCCGCGCGCCGCGCCAGCGCCGGCAGGTCCGCGACCGCGGCGAGCAGCTCGGCCGGGGTCGGCGGCAGCGGGTCGAACGAGGTCGCCACCGCGGTGCGCGCCAGTGCGACCGCGGCCTCGCCGGTCTCGGGCTCCATCCTCCGATGGTGCCACGCACCGGCCCTCGCCGCGCGGCCGTGCGCGCGAACGTTGCCCCTATGAGGCGGTTTGCGGCCGTTCGGCCCGGCGGCGGTGTGTTTGATCAGACCGTCGTGAGAGACTGCGACCATGAATGAACCGCGCTCGAGCACCGACTCATTCGACTCGTCATTCGATCAGGGCCTCGCCGAGGTCATCGACCTGCCCTCGACCGGTCAGGCGCCGCTGACGGCCCCGCAGCGGGGCCGCCTCCAGGAGCTCGACTCGCTCGCCGGGAAGATCGCCCTGGTGACCGGCGCGGGCGCGCCGGACGGGATCGGGTACGCGATCGCGACGCGCCTGCGCCTCGCGGGTGCGACGGTCGCGATCGTCTCCACGACCAAGCGGATCCACGAGCGCGCCGGGGAGATCGACGCGATCGGCTTCGTCGCCGATCTAGCCGACGAGGCCGAGGTGGGCGGCCTGGCCGACGCGGTGGTCGACTCGGTCGGCGAGGTCGACATCCTCGTCAACAACGCGGGACTCACCTCGAAGTCCGATCCGGCCGTGGTCAAACCGGTCGCGCAACTGTCCTATGCGGACTGGCAGTCGGAGCTGGCCCGCAATCTCGACACCGCGTTCCTGGTCTCGCGCGCGTTCGTCCAGTCGATGGCCGAGCGCGGCTGGGGCCGGATCGTCAACGTCGCGGCCACCGCCGGAGTCGTCAACGCCGTCCCGGCCGAGGCCGCCTACGCCGCGGCGAAGGCCGGCGTCACGGGCCTGACCAAGGCCCTCGCGACCGAGGTCGTGGCCGACGGCGTCACCGTCAACGCGATCGCGCCGGGCCTCATCCGCACCGGCTCCTCGACCGTCCCCGAACTCCAGAAGGGCCTCGACGGCCCGATGGGCCGCCCCGGCAGCCCCGAAGAGGTCGCGGCGGCGGCCGTGTTCTTCTGCGCGCCTTCGGCGTCGTACGTCACCGGTCAGACCCTCGTGGTCGACGGCGGCACCTCGCTGCGCGTCTGAACCGGCACATAGGGGACTTTGGTCCGCATCCTCGACCGCACCGCGGTCGTTACCCTTGCGTGATCATGACTTCGACGGCAACCACCACCGCGGTGCGAGGAGCGCACATGGACGAGGCGTTCGGGGAGAACGCGCGGGAGGCCCGGGGGCGCACCGTCACCGGGCTGGTCCTGCTGCTGGGCGGGCTCGTGGGCCTGGCGGCGGCGTTCGACCTCACGTACGAGCGCATCGCCTCGCTCATCGACCCCGACCACGTCATCTCCTGCGACTTCAACCCGGTGCTGTCGTGCGGCACCGTCATGAGCACCTGGCAGGCCTCGGTGTTCGGGTTCCCGAACCCGATCATCGGCCTCGCGAGCTTCCCGCTGGTGGTGTTCACGGGCGTGCTGCTGCTTGCGCGCGTCTCGCTGCCGCGCTGGATCGCGCTGGGGTTCAACCTCGGCGCGCTCGCGGGCCTGGCGTTCGTGTCCTGGCTGATCTTCCAGTCGGTGTACAAGATCGGCGTGCTGTGCCCGTGGTGCATGGCGGTGTGGACGGTGGTGCTGCCGATCTTCTGGTTCACGACGGTGCGGAACCTGCGCACCGGCGCGATCCCGGTGGGCGCGGACTGGCGCGACGCGGTGGACGACCTGCTGCGCTACCACTGGATCGGCCTGACCCTGCTGTACCTCACGGTGCTCACGGTGGTGGGCACCGGCTTCTGGGACTACTGGTCCACGCTGCTGTAGACCGAGGAGCGAACCAACCGATCAGCGAACTCAAGGAGGGGTCCGGAGGCCAAGGGCCGCCGGACCCCTCCCGCGAGTTCATGTCGTGTAAGTACCATCCCCGCTGCCCGCGCTGCCCGCGCTGCCCGCGCTGCCCGCGCTGCCCGCGCTGCCCGCGCTGCCCGCGCTGCCCGCGCTGCCCGCGCTGCCCGCGCTACCCATGTCGTACCCCCGCGGCACTCTTGAATCGGGGGGCCCTCCGCGCCGACACACCCGACCGCAGGGTGCGGCGACTTCCGGACCGACACAACCAACCGCAAGGCGCGGAGACCAGCCTCGCGCCTATGTACCCGTTCGGAGCGTGCGGCGATCCGCCTCGCGCCGACACACCCGACCGCAGGGCGCGGTGATTCCCGTGCCGACCCGCCCGATCGCAGGGAACGCCAACCCGCCTCGCGCCTACGTACCCGATCGGAGCGTGCGGCGATCCGCCTCGCGCCGACACACCGGACCGCAGAGCGCGGCGACTTCCGTGCCGACACACCCGACCAGAGAGCGCGCCGATCCGACTCGCGCCTACGCACCCGATCGGAGAATGCGGCAATCCGCCTCGCGCCGACACACCGGACCGCAGAGCGCGGCGACTTCCGCACCGACACAAGCGACCTTAGGGCGCGGCGACCCGCCTCGCGCCGACGCATCCGGCCGCAGCGATCGGCGGCCTCCGCGCCGGCACACCCGACCGGAGAGGGCGGCACCAACCCGCCTCGCGCCTACGCACCCGATCGGAGCATGCGCCAACCCGCCTCGTGCTGACCCACCCGATCGCAGGGAGTGCCAACCCGCCTCGCGCGCTTACGCCAACCGCAGCCCGATGGGCTCCAGCCAGCCGCCTTCGGAGAGATACTCCAGCACCTGCTCGACCCCTTCGCCGACGGTGATCGAACTCGTGTCGATCTCCAGCTCCGCGGAAGGCGGCGCCTCGTACGGGTCCGAGATGCCCGTGAACTCCGGGATCTGACCCGACCGGGCCTTCGCGTACAGCCCCTTGCGGTCCCGCGCCTCGCACACTTCGAGCGGCGTCGAGACGTGCACCAGCACGAAGTCCCCGCCGGCGGCCTCGGCCATGCGCCGCGCCTCGGCCCGATCCGCCTCATACGGCGCGATCGGGGCGGCCATGCCGATGCCCCCGTGCCGGGCGACCTCGGCCGCGACGAACCCGATCCGGCGCACGTTCACCGACCGGTCCGACCGCGAGAACCCCAACCCCCGCGACAGCAACCGGCGCACCACGTCGCCGTCGAACAGCGACACCGTGCGCGTCCCGTCCTCCAGCAGCGCCTCGTACACTCCGCGCGAGATCGTCGACTTCCCCGAACCCGAAAGGCCCGTGAAGAACACGACCAGGCCGCGCTGGCGCCGTGGCGGGCGCGCCTTGCGCAGCTCCGCGGCCACGCTCGGCGGCGTGTGCCATTCGGGCAACCCGAAGCCGCGGTCGAGCATGTCGGCGATCTCGGCGTCGGTGAGCGCCGTCCGCCGGAACGGCGGCTCGATGTCCTCGATGGGCCGCCACTGCCCGTCGCGCGTGTCGTAGGCCAGTTCGCGCGGCACCATCGAACGCACGCCGTCGCCGCCGCCGAGCCCGTCGGAGCCGGTCATGAGGTGCGTGGCCCCGTAAGCGGCCGCGACCTTCGCCGTCAGCAGCCCGTCCCGCAGCCGGTCCCCGCGCTTGGACAGCGGCACCGTCAGCACGGTCGCGGTCGGCAGCCGGTCCTTCGCGGCCAGCACCGAGCGCACCAGCGCCGCGGTCGGCAGCCGCAGGTCCCGGTCGCCGTTCGTCTCGTCCCCGGTCGGGATCATCACCAGCACGTGCGCCGCGAGGTTCCGCGCCGCGCGCGCGAGCTGCGCCAACTGCGGGCGGTGCAGCGGCCGCTCGGCCACCAGGGCCAGCACCCGCGGCTTCGTGTACGTCGACTTCGCCTGCTCGGGGGTGGCTCTCAGCCCTATGAACACGCCGTGCGCCGCGTCGGCGATGCGCCGCACCGGACCGGACACGCGCACCATGTCGGGGCCCAGCGCGTCCAGGCTGTGGCACTCGACCGCCGCGACCGGCGCCCCCTCCGGGTCGGTGATGCGAAGCACACGCCGCTTCGGGTCGGGGTTGTCCAGGCGCTGGGCGATCTCGATCGGCACGTCCAGCGTCACCGGCACCGGCCACGCGGTGCCGTCCGGCAGCGTCCCGGTCCGCGTCACCGACCGGGCCTCGGACTCGCTCATGAACCCGCGCAGCGGCGCGTACGCCCCGTAGAGCAGCAGCTCCAGGTCCGCCAGCTCATGCGGCAGCGGGGTGTGGCTCGGCGCCTCGGCGAGGATCTCGTCGGGCAGTACCCAGTCAGACATCGGCGGTCGGGATCCCTTCGCGGTGGAACCATCGGGGCGTCATCGGTATCGGTCGCACCAGGGTATGCCACGGGTCCGTCACGCGGCTCACCCGAGGCGGGCGCAACGAGCGGCGATTGTCCCGCATGGCGGACAGAGAAAGTGGCGCACCCATTACCGGTAAGTTACGCTGACTCTGCTCATTGACGGCCATGCAAGCGGTCGCCGAAGGTGCTCATCGACGACCACGCGAGTGGCCATCGAAGACGCTCTTCGACGGCTACGCGAGCAAGCGCTGGGAACGCTCACCACGGACTCGCGAGTCGGCCGTCGAGCACCTGCTCACGGCCGCGCCAGCGCGCGCCGAGAGTGCCCAACAGCATGAGTGCAGTGACTGACCGCGGACAAGGACGTCGGCGCGAGCGGCCCCCGGGGCCCACGGCGAACACTTGTGGAGCCGTAAATTTGCCCAGGCCCGACCACCAGTGGAGACCTCCATGGACTACTTCGACTCCTCCAGCGGAACCGACGACAAGCAGCTCCGCCGCGACATCCGAAGGCTCGGCAACCTCCTCGGCCAGGCACTCGTACGCCAAGAGGGCCCCCAGCTGCTCGAACTCGTCGAAGAGGTCCGCGGCCTCGTCCGCCACCAGCCCGAAGCGGTCGCCTCCCGCCTCGCCCGCCTCGACGTCAACGAGGAAGTCGACCTCGCCCGCGCCTTCGCCACCTACTTCCACCTCGCCAACATCACCGAGCAGGTCCACCGCGCCCGCGACATGCGACGCTCCCGCGCCGAGAACGGCGGCTGGCTCTCCCAGGCCCGCGCCGACATCACCGCCGAGGACATCCCCGCCGACCAGATCGCCGCCGCCGCCGACCGCCTCGAAGTGCGCCCGGTCTTCACCGCCCACCCCACCGAGGCCGCCCGCCGCTCCATCCTCATCAAGCTGCGCAACATCGCCGACCTCCTCGACGCCGAGACCGCCGAGCGCGCCGTCCTCGGCTCCGCCGACGTCGACGCCGTCAACTCCCGCCTCGCCGAGATCATCGACCTGCTCTGGCAGACCGACGAACTGCGTGTCGAGAAGCCCGAGCCCACCGACGAGGCCCGCAACGCGATCTACTACCTCACCGATCTCTACCGCGACGCCGCCCAGCGCGTCCTCACCGACCTCAACGCCACCCTCACCGACCTCGGCGGCTCCCCCCGCCCCGGCACCGCCCCCCTCAAGTTCGGCACCTGGATCGGCGGCGACCGCGACGGCAACCCCTTCGTCACCCCCGAAGTGACCAAGCAGGTGCTCCTCATGCAGCACGAGCACGGCATCGCCGCCGCCGAAGGCGCCGTCGCCGGGCTCATCAACGAGCTCTCGGTCTCCCAGACCGTCCGCCCCGCCTCCCAGGAACTCCTCGACTCCGTCACCGCCGACCTCGCGAGCCTCGGCGACGACATCCCCGCCCGCTACCAGCGCATCCACGCCGAAGAGCCCTACCGGCTCAAGGCCCGCGCGATCGAGGCGAAACTCGCCAACACCCGCACCCGCCACGCCGAGGGCCTGCCCCACAGGCCCGGCGTCGAATACGCCGACGGCCGCGAACTCCTCGCCGACCTCCAGGTCATGCGCGACTCCCTCGCCCGCCAAAGGGGCCAGCTCCCCGCCAAGGGCGTCCTCGACCGCGTCATCCGCACCGTCGCCGCCTTCGGCCTCCAACTGGCCACCATGGACGTCCGCGAGCACTCCGAGGCGCACCACGCCGTCCTCGCCGAGCTCTACGACGCCACCGGCGAACTCGACAAGCCCTACGCCGACCTCACCTCCGAGGAGCGCGACGCCCTCCTCTCGGGCGAACTGTCCGGGCAGCGCCCCCTCGCCCCCGCGAACGTCGCGCTCACCGACGCCAACCGCAAGACCTTCGACGTCTTCCACGCGATCCTCGACGCCCAGGAGCAGTTCGGCGCGGAGATCATCGAGTCCTACATCATCTCGATGACCCACGAGCCCGCCGACGTCCTCGCCCCCGCGATCCTCGCCCGCGACGCCGGCCTCATCGACGTCGCGCGCGGCCGCGCCGACATCGGCTTCGTGCCCCTCCTCGAAGAGGTCGAGGAGCTCGCCGGCGCCGACGCCCTCCTCGACCGGCTCCTGAGCCTGCCCGCCTACCGCGCGATCGTCGCCGCCCGCGGCGACGTCCAGGAGGTCATGCTCGGCTACTCCGACTCCAACAAGGACGCCGGGATCACCGCCAGCCAGTGGAACATCCAGAGCGCCCAGCGCCAACTGCGCGACATCGCCGCCAAACACGGGGTGCGCCTGCGCCTGTTCCACGGCCGCGGCGGCACCATCGGCCGCGGCGGCGGCCCCACCCACGAGGCGATCCTGGCCCAGCCCTCGGGCACGCTCGACGGCGCCATCAAGATCACCGAGCAGGGCGAGGTCCTGTCGGACAAGTACACGCTGCCGGCGCTGGCGCGCGAGAACCTGGAGCTGACGGTGGCCGCGTCGCTGAAGGCGACGCTGCTGCACACCGAGCCGCGGCACCAGCCCGAGGTCCTCAAGCGCTGGTACGAGGTCATGGACCAGACCTCGGACGCCTCCAAGGCCGCCTACCGGGAGCTGACCGGTCAGTCGGGCCTGGCCGAGTACTTCTGGGCGGTGAGCCCCACGGAGCTGCTGGGCGCGTTGAACATCGGCTCGCGCCCGTCGAAGCGGCCGAACACGGACGCGGGACTCGAAGGGCTGCGGGCGATCCCGTGGGTCTTCGGCTGGACGCAGTCGCGCCAGATCGTCCCCGGCTGGTACGGCGTCGGCTCGGGCTTTGCCGCGGCCCGCGCGGCGGGGCTGGGCGAGGAGATCGCCGAGATGTACGAGAAGTGGCACTTCTTCCGCAACTTCGTCTCCAATGTGGAGATGACCCTGGCGAAGACCGACCTGTCGATCGCGGGCCAGTACGTCTCCACTCTGGCCCCGGCGGAGCTGCGCCCGATCTTCGACCTGATTCAGGCCGAGCACGAGAAGACCGTCAGCGAGATCCTGACCCTGACCGGCGGCGAGCGCCTGTTGGACGCGAACCCGCAGTTGGCTCGGACCCTCGAAGTCCGCGACCGCTACCTGGCGCCGCTGCACCACCTCCAGATCTCGCTGCTCAAGCGCTACCGCTCCGAGGGCGGCGCGGACGGCGACGGCGACCCGCAGCTCAAGCGGGCCCTGCTCATCACCGTGAACGGCATCGCAGCGGGCCTGCGCAACACCGGCTGATGTGAGACGAAGAGAAAGGGGGCCGCAGCGGCGAAGCCGCTGCGGCCCCCTTCGCGTTGTGGTCCGCGTGGCCTCTTTCGCGTTCCCGCTCGCGCAGCCCTTTCGAGCCGAGGTTTGTGTGGCCCCACTTCGTGCTGTGGTTCGAGCGGCCCCTTTCGCGTTCCCGCTCGCGCAGCCCTTTCGAGCCGAGGTTTGTGTGGCCCCACTTCGTGCTGTGGTTCGAGCGGCCCCTTTCACGCTCTCGCTCGCGCAGCCTCATCCACGCTCTCGCTCGCGGTCCCTTTCGCGCCGTGGTTCGTGCAGCCCCATCCGCGCTGTCGATCGCGCGGCCCCTTTCTGGTCCTCGCTCGCGCGTTATCCACAGCCACTTGAACAGGCAAAATAAGCATGTCTCGCGAAGTTATCCACAGGCGGAAAACTTTTGTTGCAGTAGAGGGTGACACCGGGTTTAGTAGATAGCAAAAAAGAAGAAAGAAGCCATTCCGGTAGTAGCGGGATGGCGGCGACAGAGGGGGATTCGCGAACGTCGCCATACCGAGGTCGGGGCGCGGGAGCCACCCGCGCCCCGGTCCCCGCTACTACCGCTCCGCGGAGGAGCGCGGGGCGGCCGGGCAAACCAGCCCGGCCGCTCCGCCACAACAAGTGGTAGGTTCGGCCGATTCAGCCGACCGGCCCGGGAGTGCGAAGACCATGGCGAAACCCCTGCGAGTGAGCGTTCGGAACAGCAGGTTCCAGCAGTGGGAGACCTTGCTGCACAACCGCACCAAGCGCCACCGCGCCGGTTCGATCCTGGTCCAGGGGGTCCGCCCGATCTCCATTGCCGTCGAGCACGGCTGGAAGGTCGAGGCCTTCCTGTACGACACCGACCGTCCGCGCCTGTCCGACTGGGCCCGCGGCCTTCTCGCCACACCCGACATCGAGCAGGCCGCCGTCGCCGGCCCGCTCATGGCCGAACTCGGCGGCAAGGACGAGGACGTGCCCGAACTGCTCGCCCAGGTCGCCATCCCGCAGCGGCGCCTGGCCGACCTCGCGACGGGCCCGGACTGGCTCGGCTTGGTCGCCGACCGGCCCACGAGCCCGGGGAACCTCGGGACCCTGATCCGCTCGGCCGACGCGTTCGGCGTCGACGCGGTGATCATCACCGGGCGCAATGCCGCCGATCCGTACGACCCCAAGGCCGTGCGGGCCTCCACCGGGAGCCTCTTCGCGATCCCGGTGGTCAATGCCGCCTCCGCGCACGAGGTCGCCGAGTGGGCCCGGAAGCAGCCCGACCAGCCGTTGATCGTCGGCACGGATGAGCGGGGCGAGCGCGCCCTGTCCGAGCACGACCTCGGCGGCCCGGCGCTCATCGTGGTCGGCAACGAGACCGCGGGCATGTCCAAGTCCTGGTTCGAACTGGTCGACGCGACCGCGCGCATCCCCATGTCGCCCAAGGCCGCCTCGTCCCTGAACGCCGCCAATGCGGGGTCGGTCGCCCTCTACGAGGCCGTCCGTCAACGCACGCTTGGCGAGGCCTGAGGGCCCCTGCGGATTCGCCCGTGCCTCCGGGCAGGAGGCGCGGCGGGCTCCTCCTGAGGGCCCGCATCTGCGGGGCCGCCGATCCGAGATGTTCCCCGTTCTCTCGAATAGCGCTGAGGGTCCCGAGCCTGCGGGCCCTCGGAGGCTTGCCTTCTAGGTCCTACCCGCTGGGGCCGTCTGGTCGGCTTCCTCGGCGAGCCTGCGGCGGTGCTGCTCGTCCGCCTTGCCCCACAGCGCGGCGATCTCCTCGCCGGTCAGGTTCAAGCCGAAGTGGCCGGTCAGGATCTCGGCGAAGTCCTCGTCGCGCTCGACCGTCCTGACCTCCTTGTCATCGGGCAGGGTCGGGTCGTACACGGTGAAGGTGCGGGCCCGCAGCACCGTCATCCGGGCCTCGCCACTGCGCTGCACGGTGAGGGTCTTGACGAACGGCGACTCCGGGGAGGTCGCCAGTTCCAGGCACTTCTCGGCGAAGTCCTCGATCCGCTGCGCGCCCAAGGCGAAGTCGAAGGTCTGGTTCGCGACCCGGGCGTCGAACGAGCAGCGCCAGAGGTCGTCCTCCAGCGTCCAGAGCCCGTAATTGAACGCGCCGACGCGGTGGCTGCCGCTGCGCATCGGCAGCGGGTCCCTGAACCCGTTGCCCAGGCCCGCGTCCACAAGGTACTCGTCGCCCCCGCCGAAGCGCACCACCAGCGGCATGTGGTTCCACCAGTTCGCGTCGCCCTCGGTCTCGCGCCCCACGGCCCCGCGCACCCGGCGCACGTCGAAGCCCATGGCCTCCAGCGCGTGGGCGAGGACGCCGTTCTGCTCGTAGCAGTACCCGCCGCGCCCGCCCTCGACGAGCTTCGCGAACAGCGAGTCCTCGTCGATCCGGATCGGTCTGCCCAGTTGGATGTCGAGGTTCTCGTACGGCACCGCGTCGATGTGGGCGCGGTGGATGCGGCGCAGCGCGTGCAGCGTCGGGCGCCGCGGCGCGCTGATCCCGATGCGCTTGAGGTAGGCGGCCAGCCTGGCGGAGTCGAACACCCCTAGACCATAGCGCGGGCGAAAGCCGAGGTCACGGCTCGTGATCGGACCGATATGCGAACCCTGTTGCGGGCCTGGACAATTGTCGCGCCTGGTACCGCGGTGCCCTTGTAGGTGTGGGATAGTCTCACCATTCTGCCGACCTTCGCCTCTGGAGAACCGTGGTCCAGTGCACGCGTGCCCCAGAGGAACGCCGCCTTCGAGGAGCGCCTCCTCGGCGGCGCGCTCGCGCAGAACTCCGCCCCGATGAACATCGCCCCAGCACGCAGAACACCGCCCTAGAAGGAGTCCCCCCGCTATGGTCATGGGCCCAACCCACGCCATGTCCGGTGCCGCCCTGTGGTTGGCGGGCTCGGCCGTCGCCGACATCGCCTTCGGCATCGACCAGTCCTCCGCCGAACTCGTCGTCGGCACCATCGCCTGCGCCGGCGCCTCGCTGTACCCCGACATCGACTGCGCCGGCAAGGTCACCGAGAACAAGGGCGGGTCCACAGTGGCCCGCTCGTTCGGTGTCGCCTCCCTGATGGTCGCCGAGGTGGTCGAGCGGCTGTGCTACTGGTTCTACCTCATCACCAAGTCTAAAAAGGACAAGAAGCGGAAGAACGGGCACCGCCTGTTCACCCACACCCTCCTCCACGCCGCCATCATCGGCACCGGCACCGGCCTTCTGTGCGCCAGGTTCGGCAAGCCCGCGGTCATCGCGATCCTCTTCGTCCTCACCGGTCTGGCGGTACGCGGACTCCTCGCCGAAGCGGTCGCCAAGAAGGGCTGGATGGTCACCACCGCCATCGCCCTGGCCGCCTCCTACGGCATGTACCGGCTCCTCCCAGAGGGCCGCGACTACTGGATCCTCGGCCTGGCCATGGGCATCGGCTGCTTCATCCACATCCTCGGCGACATGATCACCAAGATGGGCTCGCCGATGCTGTTCCCCATCCCGATCAAGCAGAAGCGCTGGCACGACATCGGCCTGCCCAAGAACATCGCCCTGCGCGCGGGCGGCAAGGAGGAGAACCGCATCCTCCTGCCGATCCTCACCGTCCTCGTCGTCGTCGGCATGTTCTACAACCTGCCCGAGGTCCAGGAGTTCCTCTTCGACCGCGGCGGGCAGGGCGCCGCGCAGTAACCGCCGATCGTCGGGAGCGGTCCGCCGCCCCGCGCGAGGTAGACTCGACCGGTCGCCGGAACAGGCCCCTCCGAAATTCTTGGCTCTCTCCCAGAGCGCCATGGTGCCTGTCTCCGGTCGATCGTCGTGCTCGACGCACGGTCTTGAACGAATTCCAGCCGTGACCGCAACACCGCGCAGGGAGCCCGCATGTCCGAAGGCCGAACCGCACCCAAGCTCGCGAGCCTCCTCCAGGCCGCAGCCGCCTCGCCCAAGCTCGCCCGCGTCGCCGAGCTGGCAGCCTCCGCCGACCGCCCGGTGGACCTCGTCGCCGTGCCCGGCGCGCGCCCGCTCGCGCTCGCCCAGGCCGCGAAGCACAGCCCCGGCCCCGTGCTCGCGATCACCGCGACCTCCCGCGAGGCCGAGGAGCTCGCCGAGTCGCTCGCCTCCTTCATCGCCGAGGACGAGATCGCGCTGTACCCGGCCTGGGAGACCCTCCCGCACGAGCGCCTCTCGCCGCGCTCGGACACCGTCGGCGCCCGCCTCGAACTGCTCCACCGCCTCCACGCCGGCGACGTGCCGCGCGTCATCGTCACGCCCGTCCGCGGCGCCCTCCAGCCCCAACTCAAGGGCCTCGGCTCCCTCGAACCGGTGCACCTGCGCCGCGGCGATGAGACCGATCTCACCGAACTCGCCGCGCACCTGGTCGACCTCGCCTACGAACGCGTCGACCTCGTGGAGAAGCGCGGCGAGTTCGCCGTGCGCGGCGGCATCCTCGACGTCTTCCCGCCGACCGCCCAGCACCCGGTGCGCCTGGAGTTCTTCGGCGACGAGGTCGACTCCATCCGCGAGTTCTCCGTCGCCGACCAGCGCTCGCTCGACCCGGCCCCCGAACTGCGCGCCGTCGCCTGCCGCGAACTGCTCCTCACCGAGGAGGTCCAGGACCGCGCCGCCGCCCTCGGCGAGACCTACCCGGGCCTGGCCGAGATGTGCGCCAAACTTTCCCAAGGCATCCCGGTCGAGGGCATGGAGTCCCTGCTCCCGGCTCTCGCCGGACCCGACCAGCTCGAACTGTTCCAGCAGGTCTTGCCGCGCGGGACCCTCGTCGTCGCGATCGAGCCCGAGCGCATCCGCACCCGCGCCCTCGACCTCGTGGCCACCTCGAACGAGTTCCTCGACGCCTCCTGGGCCGCCGCCGCGGCCGGCGGCGACGCCCCCGTCGACCTCGGGGCGGGCACCTTCCACGACCTCGCCGAGGCCCGCACCGCCGCCCTCGCCGGCGGCCAGCGCTGGTGGACGATCTCGCCGTTCGCGGCCGTCCCCGAAGAGGCCGAACTCGACGCGGCCGCCGCCGAACTCGCGGCCATCACCGGCGAGCCGCTCCATTACGGCGGCGTGCACGACGACGCGGTCACCGTGGACCTCGGCATCGCCGAAACGCCCCGCTACCACGGCAACACCGAGCAGCTCGTGGCCGACATGCAGGGCTGGACGCGCACTGGCCGCACGATCGCGGTCGTCTACCCGGCCCTCGGCGGCGCCGAGCGGGCCGCCGCGCAACTGCGCGCCGAAGGCATCGGCGCACACCTGGAGGCCGCCCCCGAGGCGTTCCGCCCCGGCGAGGTGGTCGCCTGCACCGGCACGCTCGCGCTCGGTTTCGCCGACGAGGCTTCGGGACTCGTGGTCGTCACCGCCGCCGACATCGCCGGCGGGAAGGCCCTCGCCGCCCAGAAGCCCCGTAAAGGCAAGGCCGCCAAGCGCAGGGGCGCGGTCAACCCGCTCGAACTCTCACCCGGCGACTTCGTGGTCCACGACGCGCACGGCGTCGGCAAGTACGTCGAGATGGTCCGGCGCACCATCGCCGGGGCCGACCGCGAATACCTCGTCATCGAGTACGCCCCTTCGAAACGCGGTCAGGGCCCGGACGTGCTGTTCATGCCGACCGACGCGCTCGACCAGATCACCCGCTACGTCGGCGGCGAGCAGCCGACCGTCCACAAGCTCGGCGGGACCGACTGGCAGAAGACCAAGCGCCGCGCCCGCAAGGCCGTGCGCGAGATCGCCGCCGAACTCATCCAGCTTTACGCGGCTCGCCAAGCGGCCGAAGGGCACGCGTTCGGCGCGGACACGCCCTGGCAGCGTGAACTCGAGGACGCCTTCCCCTACATCGAGACGCCCGACCAGATGTCGGCGATCATCGACACGAAGTCCGATATGGAGGCGCGGGTCCCGATGGACCGGCTCGTCATGGGCGATGTCGGCTACGGCAAGACCGAGGTCGCCGTCCGGGCGGCGTTCAAGGCCGTGCAGGACGGCAAGCAGGTCGCCGTCCTCGTGCCGACCACGCTGCTGGCGAGCCAGCATTACGGCACCTTCGTCGAGCGCATGGGCCAGTTCCCCGTGCAGATCAAGCAGCTCTCGCGGTTCCAGACCACGCGCGAGGCCGCCGAGATCCAGCGCGGCATCGCCGCGGGCGAGGTCGACATTCTCGTCGGCACCCACCGCCTCCTCCAGGCCGAGACGCGGTTCAAGGACCTCGGTCTCATCATTGTGGACGAAGAGCAGCGTTTCGGCGTGGAGCACAAGGAGAAGCTCAAGGCCCTGCGCACGGCCGTGGACGTGCTCACCATGTCCGCCACGCCGATCCCGCGCACCCTGGAGATGGCGGTGACCGGCATCCGCGAGATGTCCACCATCGCCACCCCGCCCGAGGAGCGCCACCCGGTGCTCACCTATGTGGGCGCTTGGGAGGCCAAGCAGGTCGCCGCGACGATCCGCCGTGAACTGCTGCGCGACGGACAGGTCTTCTACCTGCACAACCGGGTCGAGTCGATCGACCGGGCCGCGACGCGCCTGCGCGAGCTCGTGCCCGAGGCCCGCGTGGCGGTCGCCCACGGCAAGATGGGCGAGTCCGAGCTGGAGAAGATCATGCAGGGCTTCTGGGAGGGCGAGTTCGACGTGCTCGTCTCGACCACCATCATCGAGTCCGGCATCGACATCCCGAACGCGAACACGCTCATCGTCGAGCGCGCCGACCTCCTCGGCCTCTCGCAGCTGCACCAGATCCGCGGCCGCGTCGGGCGCAGCCGCGAGCGGGCGTACGCGTACTTCCTGTACCCGCCGGAGCAGCCGTTGTCCGAGACCGCGCATGAGCGCCTCGCGACGATCGCGCAGCACTCCGAGCTCGGCGCGGGCATGTACGTGGCCATGAAGGACTTGGAGATCCGCGGGGCGGGGAACCTGTTGGGGGCCGAGCAGTCCGGGCACATCGCCGACGTGGGCTTCGACCTGTACCTGCGGATGGTGGGGGAGGCGGTGACCTCGTTCAAGGGCGGCGGCGAGGAGCCGCCCGCTCCGGTCAAAGTGGAGCTTCCGCTGGACGCGAACATTCCGTTCGACTACATCGAGGTCGAGCGGTTGCGGCTGGAGATGTACCGCAAGGTCTCCGAGGTCCACTCCGACGCGGAGCTGGACGAGGTCCGCGAGGAGATGGAGGACCGCTACGGTCCTGCGCCGGACCAGGTTCAGACCCTGTTCCACCTGGCGCGCTTCCGGCTGCTCGCCCGCGAGCACGGCCTGACCGATGTGGCCTTGCAGGGCAAGAACCTCAGATTCTCCACAGTGGAGCTTCCGGATTCGAAGCAGATGAGGCTGGGCCGTCACTACCCGGACGCGCACTATAAGGCTGCTGCGGGCCTGATCAGCGTCCCGCGCCCGACCACGTCCAAGATCGGCGGCAAACCGGTGGACGGCCTCGCGCTGCTCCAGTGGTGCGCCGACCTCATCACCGACATTGTGCCCGAGGTCCAGAAGGTGTGATGCGGGGATCCCGCAAGGAGACCCGTGTAGGGGACTCGAGACAGCCGGGCCGAAGCTCGGGGTCCAGGGTGCGGAAGGCGTGAAGGCGGGCAGCCCGTTGGGCTGACCCGCTCACGAGAACTTGAGAGCCGGGCCCCGATATCCGGGGCCCGGCCGCCTTTCACTTGTAGCGCTTCCAGAAGCCGCAGTGGTGCCCCTCGGCCACATCCACCATCTCGACCGCCCCGACCGCGAGCGACAGTCCCTCGCCATGCCGGTACGGACTCCAGTCGCCGCCCGGGTCTCCGGTGGCCGCGAATGCCGTCCAATGGTCGATCATCGTGTCCGCCAACACCTTCTGGTCCCCGGTGGGCGGCACCGGCTCGTTGTATCCGTTGTCGAACTCGAACAGGTAGTCGAGGTCCACGCTGTGGCGCGCGCCCATCGGGAAGTCGCCGATCACCTGCGGTGAGGGCTCGGCGAACTCGTAGGCGTACACCGGCGCGCCCCGCCGAGCCGCGTCGAGCGCGGGCAACTGCGAGCAGATCCCGATCATGCCGCCGTAGTCGGTCAGCAGCGTCGCCAAAGCGATGCTCGGCGACTCGAAGTCCTCCGCCGGGTACCGGTCGACGATCGCCTCGGACGCCTTGCCGCCGAACAGGTCAGCGACGGCTCCGGCGTAGCCCTCGGCGGTCACCGGCGCCCCTGCGCCGTCGAAGTCGCGGAAGACGAACGAGCGCATCTCGTCGCTCGTACCGCCGTGCACCAGCGGCACTTCGGCCGCCAAGCCCAGGCGCATCGCCGTGAGCGGTTGCAGCGGCAGCGCTTCGGTCCCGGCGACCGGCGACCACGGCAGCTCGGCCACGCGCCGCACCACCGCGGGCCCGTCGAGTCCGAGCGCCACCAGGTCGGCCAAATCCGCCTCCCGCAGGCACTCCTGAACATCCCCGTCCGCGCATCCGACCGCGGCGGCGTGCTCGACGCCGCGGCGCTCGGCCTCAGCCAGGGTGACCGTGGCGTTGCCGCACGGAGCGCTCTGCACGATCGCCTTGTGGAACAGGCCCTTCGCACCCGGAGCGGCGAGCTGCGCGCAAGCGGTGCGAGCGCCCGCGGACTGCCCCCAGAGGGTCACGTTGCCCGGGTCGCCGCCGAACGCGTCGATGTTGTCGCCGACCCACCGGAGCGCGGCCTGCTGGTCGGCGAGGCCGAAGTTCCCCGCATACGGGTCGGTCAGGTCGGGGTGGGCGAGGAAGCCGAGCGCGCCGAGCCGGTAGTTGACCGTCACGACAACAACGCCGGAGCGCTCCACGATCCGAGTCGGGTCGTGAGCGGCGCCCTCGCCGGAGTTGAGGCCGCCGCCGTGGAAGAACACCATGACCGGCGCGGGCCCGGTGGTCGCGATCGGAGCGTGGACGTTGAGGAACAGGCAGTCCTCGCTGCCGTACACGGGTGCGTCGGGATTCTCGCGCGGCTGCGCGCAGGCCGCGCCCGGCTCGACGGCCTCGCGCACCCCGTCCCATGGCTCGGCCGGTGCCGTTGCGGCCCAACGGAGGTCGCCCGTGGGCGGGGCGGCGTAGGGCACGCCGAGGAACGCGCGGGTGCCGTCCCCGACCGTGCCGTGGAGCCGACCGTCGTCGATTTCGACGAATGCGGGATCCTGCGCGTACGACGGGCTGCCGGCCGCGACGAGCGCGACTGCGGCGGCCAGTGCCGCGGTGAGGATCTTGATGGTGAGTGATCTGGTCATGCGGTCCACATTCGTTGCAGCGGGCCGAATCGCGCATCCGCGCACGACCGTATTCGACCTACGCCGCAGGCCGTATCCCGCGAGAGGCGCTCAGGCCTGCTCGAAGTAGAACGACTTGATGAAGCAGTCGCGGGGCTGACCGATCGCGAACAGCACGCAGTCCACAAGTGAGCGCGCGCTCAGGGCCTCGCCGTGTGGCGCGTCCCATTCGGGGGAGAGCGGGTCCGGGTTGTCGAAGTCGGGCGGGTAGAGCGAGATGACACGAACACCCTTGGGCCGCAGTCGCTTCGAGAGCACCTCGGTGAACCCGGCCTGAGCGCTTTTGGCGGCGTAGAACGCCTCGTGCGCCGCCGACCGGTGGTTCCCGTACTCGCCGCACCCGGACACCATGGTCACGATGTCGGGCCGGTCGGAGGCGAGGAGCAGGGGCAGGAAGCGCTTGGTGGTGAGCACGGTCCCGGCCGCACCGGCGGCGATCACGGCGGCGATGTCCTCGTCGTCGGCTTCGAGGAAGCCCCCGGCGTCGAGGTAGGGCGCGCCGTTGTTGACGAGCAGGTCGATCCGGTCGGTGACCTCGGCGGCGGCTTCGGCGAATTCCCGGATGGAGTCGGGATCACCCAGGTCGCATTCGAACGCGTGCGCCCGGCCGCCGACGTGACGGACCTCTTCGGCGACCCGCTCGGCCGCGGCGAACTCGCGCGCCGAGAGGAACACCTCGGCGCCTTCGCGGGCGAGCGAGATCGAAAGACTCCGCCCGAACCCGCGCCCCGCGCCGGTGATGACGGCGCGATACCCGTGCAACCGCATGGCGCCCTCCTTCCGTGGACCTCCAGCGTCCCACCACGCCGCCCGCGACGCCATGCCTTCGGCCTGTTGATCGGCGGGGGAGGGCGGAGTACGCGATCGCGGCCCCTGCCGAGCCCGTACCGCGTTTACGCTGAGCCGATGAGTGAATTCGACAATGAGATCGAACGTGCGGTCAACCGGGCCGGAAAGGCCGCCGGGGCGCTGACCATCGTGTCGGTCCTGATGCTGGTCTCCGGCATCGTGAGCGCATTCGCCGTAGGGGTCGGCCTGCTTTTCGGCGCGTTGGTCGCCGCAGCGCTGATCTACGGATTCGCGGTGCTCATCAACCTGCAAGCGATGCACCTGCTGGAGACCTGGCGGCAGGGACGCCGATCGGAAGGCGCCGGATCCGACCGGTGATGCACGCGCGGTCGCGGGTCCGCTAAACCGCTGGACCGGCGCACGGACGACTTTCTACGATCGGCGCATGACCCTGCTCCCGCTTTCAGAGACCGACGAGCAGTGCGAGCGCATCACCGACGAGCTTCTTCGGCCGGGGGTGCGGGCGCTGTGCGCGAAACTGGGCCTCGCGACCGAGCGGATCGCGAAGTTCCCCGAAGGATCGCTGCCGGTCTACGACATCGACGGCGCTCACGTACTGAAGCTCTACCCCGCCGCCGACCTGGCCGACCTCGCCACCGAGGAACCGGTGATGCGCGCTCTCGAAGGAAGCCTCCCGGTGCCCACCCCGACCGTGGTGGCGACGGGCCGCTTCGACGGCTGGGGCTACCTCCTGATGACCCGCCTGCCCGGCCAGGACCTCAAAGCGATCTGGCCGAGCCTCGACCACGACACCAAGCGCCGCCTCGCAAGGGCCGCAGGCGAAGCCCTCGCCGAGTTCCACACCGTTCCTCCACCGGAGATCGGCCCGGAGAGCTGGGACGCCTTTCTGGCGTCCCAGGTCGAGGCGGCCGCCGCCAAGCAGATCCACCGGAAGCTCGACCGGCTCTGGGTCGAGCAGATCCCCGGGTTCCTCGCCTCGGTCGAACTCCTGCCTGCCGCGAACGTCCTGCTGCACACCGAGTTCATGGACGTGCACCTCCTCGCCGACCATCGCGAGGGCCGCTACGAGCTGACCGGACTGTTCGACTTCGAGCCGGCGCTGCGCGGCCATCCCGAATACGACCTCGTCGCGCCCGGCGTTTTCATCGGCAGGGGCGACAGGGCCGTCTGGCGCGAGTTCGTGCTCGGGTACGGCTACGCGCCCGGAGACGGTCCCGATCTCGCCCGCAGGACCATGGCGTTCACGCTCCTGCACCGCTTTGCCAACCTGCCCTGGTACCTCCAGACGATCCCCGCCCCCGGGCTGCGGACCTTCGACGAGCTCGCCGACCACTGGTTCGGCATCTAGCGGGAGTGCGCCGCGGCCCTTGCGGCCGATAGGGTCTGCCGCATGACCGACCCTGCACGCCCGCCGCAGCACGTCCTCGACCGCTTCGCCGTCGCCTGCGCGTTCCCGAGGGCCGGGTGCTCATCGTCAAGCCGAACTTCCGCGACTCATGGAAGTTGCGGGCGGCATGATCGACCGGGGCGAATCGGCGCACGAGGCCTGCGCGCGAGCGCGACCGCATCGCGTTGGCGATCGAGGCTCGCCGCTCTGGGCGGGCGGCCTACCAGCGGACTTGATCATCTTGATCGCCCAGCGGCCCAAGGCGAACCAGTTCTGTCGGCTATCCGACAGACCGCGATGTGGAAACGCCGACCGGTGCCGCGAGCGGGTAAGCTGCACTGATAAATGAAGTGACCGTGCATATGCATGTGCAATATAACGAAAAGATAACAGGGCTCACTTCCCAGTGGTCTTCCTGGTCGCCAAGGGCGCTTCGTGCCATCCTCGACGAGACTCGCACTGCACCTTCAAGAGTTGCAGCATCGCCTCGCCGCATGAAAGCAGGTTGGCCACCATGCCGAAACGAGCGATCACCGTTCGCCTGGAAGAGCACGACTGGCAGGTCATCGCCGCGGTCGCCGCCGCACAGGGCACGGAGCCGGCCGCCTGGCTCGCCCGCGAGGCGCGCAGGGCCGCCCTCGCCGCCGAACTGCGGGAATGGAACCGGACGCAAGCACTCGAGAATCAGGACTGGCTCGAAGCCACCGAACACGAGTCCAGCGAGTTGTGGACCGGGGACGCCAAGGAGTTAAGCAATGCCGGAGCGGATGGCGCTGAAGCGCGGCGAGGTCTACATGCACACCCCTACCGGCAAGCGCGTGGTCGTGCTGTCGGACGACCGGTTCAACGCCGACTCCCACACCGGCAGAGTCCTCGTCGCCCCGCTCGGCCGACAACCCGGCCCCGCCTCCGTCCCCTGCGGGGAACAGGACCCGGTCTCGGGCTTCGTCCACATCGCCGAACTCGGCCAGGCCACGGTCGGCAGTCTCGCCGACTGCGCCTGCACCCTCTCCGGCCGCACCATGGAGCACCTCAACCGCGCCCTCGTCTCCCTCTTCGACCTCCCCTACTGACCCCGGTCAACCCCGAGACACCCCTTCTCCCGCAACGTCATCGCGACGATCGCCCCGCGACGATCCCCAGCGTCTCCCGCGGAGCCCGCCCCAGGAGCCCGGCCAAGTCCGTGCCGGTCCCGGCGAGGAACCCCGCCGAGATGTTCGAGTAGATCGACACCGAGTGCGCCACCTGGTACTCGAGCAGCCCCGCATCCCCGAGCGCTTTCCTGAACGCCCCCAACGAGACCGGCGCATAACGCACCGCCCCTGCCTCGCGGACGATCGCCGCCGCAATCTCGGCCCCGCTCAGCGCGCGCTCGCCCACCAGCTCGAAGACGCGCCCCGCGTACCGGTCGTCCTCCATCGACTCCAGCGCGACGCGAACCGCCGCCTCGGCCAGATCCTCCCGCGCCACCAAGGCGACCGCACCCTCTCCCATCGGCAGGTCGAGCACACCGCTCGCCGCCGCCGCGAGCGCCGACGGGACCAGCAGCTCGGCATAGAGACCGTTGCGCAGCACCGTGAACCGCAACCCGGACTCGGCCAGCAGACGCTCGGTCGCCCGGTGCGCCAACGCGATGCTCAGGTGATCGCCCGCTCCGGCCAGGCTCGTGTAGACGACGTGCCGCACCCCGGCCTCCCGCGCCGCCCCGATCGCGGCGGCATGGCGCGCCCGCACCACGTCGTCCTCGGCGTAACCCGCCGAGACCATCACCAGCACGCCGATCCCGTTGAACGCCTGGGACAACGAGGCGGCATCATCGAAATCGACTCGCCGGACCGGCATGCCCTCGCGTTCGAACGCCGACGTGTCGCGACTGCCCGCCACGACGTTCGCGCCGGCCTTGACGAGCCCGGCGTGTACGAGGGAGCCGAGCGCTCCCGAAGCCCCGGTGACCATGATCATCTCGCGGTGTCCTTCCTGTTGGAACCTGCTGCCACGCCCAATGGTGGGTAGCATTCGACTCCGGCGGAAGGAGGCACAGGAATGTCACCTGGGCACACGGCGGTAACCCTCCAGGCCGACAAGGCCGACGCGAACGGGCCTTGTGGTGAGGACCACTGCGGCATCCGCGAGGTGCTCGACCGCATCGGCGACAAGTGGTCCGTCCTCGCCGTGGTCGAGCTGACCAAGGGCGAGCGCCGATTCAAGGAACTCCAGCGGGCGATTCCCGGTGTCTCGCAGCGGATGCTGACCTTGACGCTGCGGCGGCTCGGCCGCGACGGCCTGGTCGACCGCACCGTCTTCCCCACCAACCCGCCGCAGGTCGAGTACCGGCTCACCGCCCTGGGCCGGAGCCTCTCGGGCCTGGTCGTGGCCATCGCCGACTGGTCCCGCGACCACCTGGACGAGATGGAGCAGGCCCGTTCCGACTGGGACGCAACGCATCCCGAGTGAACAGCAAGGCGGACACAACACGACCGCCGGCCCCGGGCTGGGTCCCGGAACCGGCGGTCAGAAGGCGCGACTCTAGACCACGAAGCCGCGGAACAGGATCGACGCCACGATCAGCGCGACGATCAGGTTGAACACGGCCGCACCGGTGAACACGGCGATGGGACGCCAACCGGCCTCGCGCAGCCGCGTCAGGCGGAACTCCAGCCCGATCGAGACGAACGCCAGGATCAGGAACCAGGTGCGCAGGTCGTTGACCACCGCGATGGTGTCCTTCCCGGCGTCACCGGCGGAGTTGAGGTACCAGGTGGCGACCACCGACGCGAGGATGAACCCGAGCACGAACTTCGGGAACCGGGTCCACACCGCGCCCAGGCCCGGACGCTTCGCGCCCGGCGTGCGGTCCACCTTGAAGGTGAAGTACGCGGTGAGCGCGACCGCCACGAGGCCCATGAGCACGTTCTGGGTGCTCTTGACGACCGCGGCGATCTGCAACGCCTCTTCGCCGACGATCGCACCGGCGGCCGCGACCGCGGCCGTGGTGTCGATGTTGCCGCCGATCCAGGCGCCGGCCACCGGCGCGGACAGGTCGAGCAGACCGGCCAGCCACGGCAGCAGGAAGATCGAGGGCAGCGCGATCAAGATGACCAGGCTCGCGGTGTAGGCGAGCTGCTCCTTGCGGGCGCGGACGGCGCCCGCGGCGGCGATCGCGGCGCTGACGCCGCAGATGGAGACGGCCGAGGACAGCAGCGCCCGCAGCTTGTCGTCCACGCCGAGGCGACCGGCCAGCCACCAGGTGAAGAAGAACACCAGGGGAACGACGATGAGCGCCTGGGCGATCGCCGGGGCGGCGGCGCGCGCGATGACGGACAGGTTGATCGACGCGCCCAGCAGCACCAGACCGGTCTTGATGAAGAACTCGGTCCGGAAGCCGTCAGACACCTTGTCGCGGATGCCCGTCAGCGAGATGACCAGGCCGCCGAGGAGGCCGAGGATGATCGCGTAGACGGGGTACTCGACCGCCGCGGCGAAGTCGCCGAACGAGGTGTCCGCGGCCCACTCGGGGACGGACTGCTCCAGGAAGCGGGTGATCGCGCCCAGCACGAGCACGATCAGCACGCCGAGGCCGATCAGCGCCCAGTGCGAACGCGGGGCGTCTTCCTCGGGTGGCGTGGAGTCGGTGGAATCGGTTGTGGGATCAGCGGATTCCGGGGCGGTGGAGGCATCGGGGGCGTCGAGGGCGTCGGGCGCGGCGTCTTCGACGGGGGAGGCGGTGGCCGTGGTCGCTTCGGACCCTTCGGCTTCGGCGGGGCTGGTGGGTTCGGCGGCCATTACGGGATCACTCCTTCGGGGATGACACCGATCAGGACGAGGGCCAGCAGGGCGAGGCCGACGATGACGGCGGCCCAGTCCTCGTTGATGGCTGTTCGGCCCGCCTTCTCTGGGGTGGAGGCGTTGTCGGAGGGGGTCTCACTGCTCACGGGGCACTTCCTTTCACGAAAGCAGACTTTTCCTATAGGAATAGTCGATCGCGAACCCAGAGTCAATACCCAGTTCATCTGATGGCACAAGATCCGGTGGTGGGAACGCGAACGGCCCCGCCGAAGGCGGGGCCGTTCGGGGGTCGAACCGGGCTATCGGTCGGTTTGCTGGAGCAATGCGGTGAAGTCGACGGTCTTCAGATCGAAGATCGGGGAGTCATCGCCAAGCTTGCTGTCCCGCACCTGGAAGCCAGCGCCAGCGGGCCGGGCCTCCACGCAGTTGCTGTTCTCGGCGCCGTTGCTCCGGCTCGACTTGCGCCAAGGGGCGACTCGCACCTCAACGCAGTCGCTGTTCGCGGTGCCTTGGCTCCGGCTCGACTTGCGCCACCCATCCTGGCTCATCGCTGGAACTCCTTCAGAGACTTGGCTTGTCGGAGCCCTCCCTCGAAGATCTGGTGGTACTTGCCTACGGCGTCACTGTTCTCGTAGAACCGCCGCTCGTAGGGGCTTTCCAGATATACGATGCTGGGCTCCTCGGTATTCCTGAAGGATAGTACGGAGTAGGGCACATCCATCAACGGATATGGTCCGTCTGCCAGCTCCAAGACCTTGATGGTCACATTTGGGTGTTCGTCGAGCTCCAACATGCGACTGAGTTGCTCGTCGTCGCAGCCGTTCTTGAGCACGGCCTCTGTGAGAAGGTACCGCAGTCTGATGGAGCCGAGCTTCTGAAGAAGCTCGGTTTGTCTTGCGAGACGATGCTCGATCAGCACCGGGATGCGCTCGCGCGACACTTCACTCCGTTCGAAGAGCCGGCGCATATAAAACTCGGTCTGGACTGGGCCCGGCACATACATCGTCTCGAACTGGTCGAGTCCTGCCGCCAGTCGCTCGAATTCCATGTATGCGTCCCAGCCTGAGTTCTCGACTGCGTGGCTGGGCTGGGCCCACATGTCATCGTTCACGTAGCGCCAGATGCGCTCCAGTTCGAACTGAATCTGGTCCGGGGCTCCGTAGTACCTGGCGAGCCTGCCGATGACCGCGTAGGTGAGTCTGGTGGGGACGCCGTTCTCGAGGCGTTTGAGCGTTCGCGTCGATCCCGCGATTGCCGCAGCCTCAGGATCAGTGACCTTCTTACCCGCCAATTCACGCTGCGCCGCAAGCTCGCGACCGACCTGCCTGCGAAGTTCAGAAACTGTCGACATCTTCTCAGTATCGCAACAACTACACATTGCGCAACCGCCACCCGCGCGCCGAACCGTATGGCAGTTTGGTTGGCCATACTGCCTTTTCCTTACGACCCGAGATCGATCGCTGGTCCTATCGCCAACCGTCCTACCAGGTGTTTCGGCTTGAGATTGCGGCGCATCTCTCCCTACTCTCGACTTCACGCCGCTGGAGCGAATGGGAGGAGCACCAGAGATGCGACACGAAACGACCAAGCGATACGCCGCGCCGGACCCGTTGGAGCGGGGAGGGTTCAGCGACGGCCGGCGCTATTTCAAGGTCCGGGCTTCGAGCGCCCAGGCACCGGACTCGTTCCAGGTCTACTCGGGCGACAACCGGGTGGACATCGTCGTGGTCGTCTCCGGCCTGGCTTCCGGAAGCCTCAGGGCCACTTGGGGAGACGGGTGGAGGACCGCGAGCGAGGAGTGGAAGTCCTGGGTGAAGGACCAGGGCTTCATGGTCTTCTACAACGGAGGTCCCGAGGAGCCCCGTCCGGTGAGGGTCTGCAATGGATGAGCGGGACAGGACTCCGGAGCCCGAGCGGGAGGCCGCAGACCCGGCCGAGGTGACCGGCGCGCCACAGGGTGGCCGTCTTACCGATCGCGATTGGTTCGACATCGCGGTGCGGCAGGTGCGGACGGGGCGTCGGTGGGCCCGGATGGATGAGCGTTGATGACGAATCGTCCGGTGTGCGGGTTCAACGCTGAAGGGCGGGCGTTTGTCGCGGAGACGTTCGTGAACACCCTGACCGGGCGGCAGTTCGCCGTCAGGGATCTCGCCACCGGCTTCACGGTCATGACGCGCAAGATCGATGAAGCCGCCGAGCTGTTCTGGACCGCTGGCTACGGCAAGGATGATCCGTTGTTGCGCAAGGCGATCGCGGTGAAGGCTGACGAGGCGTGCGCGCGTTTGCGCGGCGACGTTTGAGGCTTGGGCGGGGCGTGTCTTCCCAGGACCGCGCCCCTGCCCGATGAGTGTCCCCGGTGTTATCGGTTCGCACCGGGGACCGCAATAGTCGAGTTCAGGGTGGAGGGCTCGGCTTGGTCCCGCCGCACCCCCGGGCGGAGTTCGGGACCAAAAGTGGGGCCGCGGCCGAAGCGGTGATGTGCCGGCCGCGGCCCCTTCAGCACACCGATCCAACCTGCCGATCTTAGGGATCGCCGCGCATTGCCTTGGCCGAAGAACTCGCCGCACAGCTCGTGGCGAGCAAGCAGCAGATCGAGGAGCTGCGAGCAGAGGGTGCGGCGAGCCCGCGCGCCTTCGCGTATTCGGAAGAAGACGGAAGCGAGTCTGCGCTCCGCAGCGGCACCGAGTGAGGGCATTGGAAGAGGGATCGCATGAGCGTACGCGTCTGGTGGGACATCTCGGATGCCGAGTTGTCCTCGGCCGAGGAACTGGATGAGTTCATCCGCGAGCACAACGCGATGATCGCCCCGCAAGGGGTTCGAGCGTGGTCGCTGCTCATCGGCCCTTCCGGGTCTGCCATCGAGGACATGCCGCTGCGCCTCGACTTCGACGCCGATCCGGGATCGCCGCCGGTGACGACCGAAGCAGAGGCGAGCGCCAGGCTCAAGGCCGATCCGGAGGTGACCGGCACGGCGGCGGCCCGCTGGCTGCCGTCCGGCCTCAAGGCGGCAGAGGCCGGCCGTGAACCGAAAGCGCTGCGGGTGTGCGAGTCCTCGGATGAGGAGCTTGCAGACCTACCGGCCGAACTCGGAAGGCTCAGCTTCGCGGCGGCGCGCGCGCTGGCACGCGCGTATCTCGAAACGGGCGAGCGACCGGAGGCCGAAGGCGTGACATGGGATCTCGTGGAAGGCTGACCGGTTGCTCGCGCTGCGACCGGACCAGATTTGGCCGAGACCGTGAACCCCCGGGCATGAGGGTGGAGCGGCCCCGATCTTTGGGCGGCGTATGAGACCGGTCGGTCGGGCTCCACGACCACCGCGACCGGGCGAGCCCAGCCTCCGCGAATGCCGCGGCCCGCTTTTCAGTGCTCTCTTAGTTTGACGACTCGACTTTGCCGATCGCTCCCACTCGGGTCGTCGACACGCTTGCGTGATCGCGCGGAAACAAAGTATTGACAAGTGTAATTGGGCGGGATTAGAATCCTTTCTTAGGTATAGCGCTAAACCTTCGATCATCAGCCACTTCATACTCTCAAACCTTCCCTAAGATCGATGCTCATCGATCCTAATAATCGTGCGCGGAGCACCGCCGATCACCCTGGCTGTGCTGTGCGCCGACCCCCGGACCGCCCGATGGCGAGTCTGGATCGAGTGCGATCGCGTCCGCCCGCTCGGCGGTATTCGTGCTGCCCTGTGGAGGGTCGATCGCCAATTCCCCCTTACAAGGAGTCGATCATGAAACTCTCGCGCCTCGCTCTCGCGGCGACGACCTCGGTCGTCGCCGTGGTGGCAGCGCTCGTGCCGGTCGCGCCGGCACAAGCGGCCAACGGCACCGCCGCCGCCGCTGATCTGGCGGCGGACCGCCCGATCAGCGCCTCCTCCCAGGAGTTCGAATTCGCCGCCGAGAACGCCAACGACGGCGACCTCACCACCTACTGGGAGGGCCAGTCCGGGGCCTACCCGAGCGACCTCACCGTCTCGCTCGGCGCGAACGCCGAACTCGAAAGCATCGTCGTCAGCCTCAACCCCGACCCGATCTGGGCCTCGCGCACCCAGACGTTCTCGGTGCTCGGACGCGACCTCAACGGCGGCTCGTTCACCACGCTGGTGGATTCGGCCGCATACGAATTCGACCCCGCGAGCGGCAACACGGTGACCGTCCCCGTCACCGGCACCGCGGGCGAGGTCCGACTCTCCTTCACCGCCAACACCGGCGCGCCCAACGGCCAGGTCGCCGAACTCCAGGTGTTCGGCGTCCCCGCGGCCGCCGCCGACCTGGTCGTCACCGACCTCTCCTGGACCCCGGCCGCGCCCATCGAGACCGACGAGGTGACCCTCACCGCGAGCGTCGAGAACATCGGCGCGGTGGCCTCGGGCCCGACCGCCGTGGACCTCTTCCTCGACGGCGTCCTGCTCGGCACCGTGCCCGTCGGCGGCCTCGCCGCCGGGGACGGCGAGACCGTCTCGGCCGCAATCGGATCGCTCAACGCGGGCGAGCACGAAGTCAGCGCCACAGTGGACCCCGGCGCGCTGGTCGCCGAGAGCGACGAGGGCAACAACGACTACGCCGCACCCGACCCGCTCGCCGTGAGCGCGGTCGCGACCTCCGACCTCGTCGCCGCCGCGATCACCTGGTCGCCGAGCAACCCGACCTCCGGCGACGACGTCGCCTTCGCCGTCACCGTCGAGAACCAGGGCAGCATCGACGCCGCGACCGGCGCCCATGAAGTGACGCTCACCCTGACCGACAACGACACCGGCCAGGCCGTGCACTCCGCCACCGGCGCGCACGACGGAGCGATCGCCTCGGGCACGACCACGAGCCCCATCGCCCTCGGCACCTGGACGGCGGCCGACGGGGACTACACCGTCACCGTCGTCATCGAACCCGACGCGAACGAACTGCCCGTCAAGCAGGACAACAACACCGCTACCCGCACGCTCTCGATCGGCCGAGGGGCGAACCTGCCCTTCACGATCGAGGAGGCCGAACACGGCACCGTCGGCGGCGGCGCGCAGATCCTCGAACCCAACCGCGCCGTCGGCGACCTCGCGGGCGAGGCCTCCGGGCGCCAGGCCGTGGTGCTCGACGCCACCGGCGAATACGTCGAGTTCACGACCGCGAACAGCACCAACACGCTTGTCACGCGATTCTCCATTCCGGACGCTCCGGGAGGCGGCGGCATCGACGCCACCCTGAACATCTATGTGGACGGTGAACTGCTCCAGCCGATCGAGCTGACCTCGAAGTTCGCCTGGCTCTACGGAGCCGAGGCGAGCCCGAACAACTCGCCGAGCTCGGGCCCGGCGCGCCACGTCTACGACGAGGCCAACGTGCTGCTCGACGAGACGATCCCGGCCGGGAGCACCATCCGGCTCCAGAAGGACGCGGCCAACACCGCCGACTTCTACGCGATCGACTTCATCAGCCTCGAACAGGTCGCGCCGATCGCCAACCCCGACCCGGCGCGCTACGTCGAACCCGACGGGTTCACCCACCAGGACGTCCAGAACGCGTTGGACGCCTTCAGGATGGACACTTCGGGCGACCTGCTCGGCGTGTACCTGCCGGCGGGGGACTACACGACCGCGCAGAAGTTCCAGGTCTACGGCCAGGCCGTCGAGATCCTCGGCGCCGGGCCCTGGTACACCCGCTTCTACGCGCCGCAGGACCAGGAGAACACCGACGTCGGGTTCCGCACCGAGGCCACCGCGAACGGCTCCACCTTCGCCGGGTTCGCCTACTTCGGGAACTACACCAGCCGCATCGACGGGCCCGGCAAGGTCTTCGACTGGCAGAACGTCGCGGACATGACCATCGACGACACGTGGGTCGAGCACCAGGTCTGCATGTTCTGGGGCTCGAGCATCAGCGACTCGCAGATCACGAACTCGCGGGCGCGGAACCTCTTCGCGGACGCGATCAACATGACCAACGGCAGCAACGGGAACCTGTTGCAGAACATCGAGTCCCGCGCCTCGGGCGACGACAGCTTCGCGCTGTTCGCCGCCACCGACTCGGGCGGCGGGCACCAGACCGGCAACGTCTACGAGAACCTCACCTCGATCCTCACCTGGCGCGCCGCCGGGCTGGCGGTCTACGGCGGGTACGGCAACACCTTCCGCAACATCCACATCGCCGACACGCTCGTCTACTCGGGCATCACCATCAGCTCGCTGAACTTCGGCTACCCGATGGACGGCTTCGAATCCGACCCGCCCACCCGCTTCGAGAACATCTCGATCGTCCGCGCCGGCGGCCACTTCTGGGGCTCGCAGACCTTCCCGGGGATCTGGATCTTCTCGGCCAGCGAGACCTTCCAGGGCATCCGCGTGACCGACGTCGACATCGTCGACCCGACCTACGCGGGGATCATGTTCCAGACCAACTACGTCGGCGGCCAGCCCGAGAACCCGGTCACCGACACCGTGTTCACCGACGTGACCATCTCCGGGGCGCGGCTCAGCGGGGACGAGTTCGAGTCCAAGTCCGGCTTCGGCATCTGGGTCAACGAGATGCCCGAATCCGGCCAAGGCCCGGCCGTGGGCATCGCCGTCTTCAACAACCTCCAGCTGACCGACAACCACCAGGACATCAAGAACACGACCACCACCTTCGAGATCGTCATCAACTAGAAGAGAGGACGCCCGCCCCCAACCGGGGGCGGGCGTCCGCCGTTGGAAACCCCGACCGGCCGGCCCGCGCCGTCCGAATCCGGACGAGCCGGCAGCACCGGGGTGGGGGGATCGCGCGCGTTCAGGTATCGAGGCTAAGGTCACAGATGCAATTGAGTGGAAGGGAAGTGCTGTGCGCATCTTGAGAATGGCGGCGGCCGCCGCGGTCGGGCTCCTCGCGCTGGGCGCGTGCGGGAACGAACAGGGCACGGCCCTGTTCATCGGCGGCGAGCGGATCACCGAGACCACCGTCGACGGCTACGTGGACGAGTCGGTCGAACGCTGGGGCGACCCGGACCAGGAGCTGTACACCTACGACCTCTCCGGCAACCGGAACAGCGTCGTGCTCATCATGATCTTCTCCGAGCTCGGACACGCCGTCGGCCTGGACCCGGTACCCGGGGACGACGGTCTCCAGACGCTCATCAACGAGTACAACACCTACACCGGCGAGTTCTTCGAGCAGGCCGAGCCGCGCGAGCTCACCCAGGCCGAGATGGAGGCCGCCGTCGCGGCCGCCGCCACCAACGAGAACCTCGCCAACGCCTCGCTGGAGGACCTCCAGCAGCTCGCGGGCTACACCGACGACCTCAACGAGTACGTCGAGGAGTACGACATCTCGGTCAACCCGCGTTACGGCAAGCTGGATCTGGGCCCCCTCCCCAGCGTCTTCCCCGTCGAGGTCCCGCAGCGTTGAGCACCGTCACCTGGCTCCTGACCTCCCCTCGCATCCCCGCCGGACTCCTCAGCGTCGAGGCGTGGGACGCGCTCCACGAAGCCGAGGCCGTCGCCGCGTTCTTCGCCTCGCCCACGGTCGAGGCGATCCGCGACGCCGGCGTCGAGGTCGACCTCGTGGAGGACGCCGCCGAATTCCTGGAGGAGGGCGGCGTCTGGATCGTCGGCGAGGAAGGTGACGAGGACCTGCGCGAGGCCCTCGCCGAGTACGTCGCCGGCGGCGAGATCGACCTGGAGGTCGTCTACGGGTCCTGGGATCCGCCCGGCGCGCGCCTGCTCGACCTCGTCGAGGCCGTCGCGCGCCTCCACGCCGAGGACGGGTGCCCGTGGCACCGCGGGCAGACGCACGCGACCCTCGGCCCCTACCTGCTGGAGGAGTCCTACGAGGTCCTCGACGCCATCGCCGGCGGCGACGCCGAGGAGCTGCGCGAGGAGCTGGGCGACCTCCTGTTCCAGCCACTGCTGCACGCCTCGCTCGCCGAGGACTTCGACATCGACGACGTCGCGGGGGACCTCGTGGAGAAGATCGTCCGCCGCCACCCGCACGTGTGGGGCGACGCCGATCCCGAGGACCTGTACGAGAACTGGAACGAGGCCAAGGCCGCCGAGAAGCCCGACCGGGACCACCCGGCCGACGGCGTCTCCCGCCAGCTCCCTTCACTGGCCTTGGCCGCCAAGGTGATCGAGCGCTTCGACGACCAGGGCGAGCCGCTCGACCTGCCCGAACTGCCCGAAGGCGTCAAGATCGAGCCGGACGCGGTGGGCGACTTCCTGCTCGCCGCCGCGGCCGCCGCGAGGGCCGCCGGGGTCGACCCCGAGCTCGCGCTGCGCCGGGCGATCACCGAGCGGGCCGGGCTCGAACGCCTCGACCTCCAGGAGGCCGACGAAGAGGGGCACGAGCCGATCGCCTGACCTCGTTGTTCAATCAGAACTTCACAATAATGTGCTGTCAGCCTTAACAATCGCCCGGATCTTTGTTACGGTCGACCTCATGCCATCCGCAGACGCAAGTGCCGCGAGCCTGAAACGGCCCGGCACCCAGGTCCAAGGAACCGCCGACCCTACGGAACCGCTCGAACTGGGCGTTCCCACCCCCGCGGAAGGGGCGTCCCTGTGGACCCTCGCCCGCGAAGCGGGCGGACTCGACGTCAACAGCAGGTACGCCTACCTGCTGTGGTGCCGCGATTTCGCCGGCACCAGCGTCGTCGCCCGCGCCGGGGAGCGACCGGCGGGCTTCATCACCGGATACCGGCGCCCGGACGCACCCGACACGCTCTTCGTGTGGCAGGTCGCGGTCGGTCCCGACTTCCGCCGCCGCGGGCTGGCATCGCGCATGCTCGACCACCTGGTCGAGTCCCTGCGTCCCAAGGGGGTCCGCTTCGTCGAAGCCACCGTCACCCCCGACAACAAAGCGTCGCTGCAACTGTTCGCGTCCTTCGCCGAGGCGAGGGGCGCGACACTGACGCGCGACGTGCTGTTCTCCGAGCACGAGCTCGGCTCCGAACACGGACCTGAAGTGCTGCAAAGGATCGGGCCGCTCCTAGAGCGTCCCGGCAGCGCCGATCCGTTCTCCGGGTCGTTCGAACCGCACCCGTCCCGGCCCGCAGGGCCGAAGGACGAGCGCGGTCCGGAACCGGACTGAGCCCCGCCCTACCCGGGCACCGACATGTGCCGGCCCGGGTATGCGCCCTGCGTCGCGCCCGATGCGCCGCCGGGAAGCGGAGAACCGCTCGACAGGCCGACCGGAAGAGACTTATGCAGGTATTCGAACAGGTCGAATCACAAGTCCGCTCCTACTGCCGCAACTGGCCCACGGTGTTCGCCACCGCCAGGGGCAGTCGCATCACCGACGAGGACGGCAGGTCCTTTCTGGACTTCTTCGCCGGGGCCGGCGCCCTCAACTACGGGCACAACCACCCGGTGATCAAGGAGGCCCTGCTGGCCTACCTCACCGAGGACAACGTCGTGCACACGCTCGACACCTACTCCGGGGCCAAGACCCGCTTCCTGGAGGCGTTCCGCGACCTCGTGCTCGCGCCGCGGAACCTCGACTACAAGGTCCAGTTCCCCGGGCCCGCGGGCAACAACGCCGTCGAGGCCGCGCTCAAGCTGGCGCGCAAGGTCACCGGCCGCGAGACCGTCGTGTCCTTCACCAACGGCTTCCACGGCATGACCCTCGGGGCGCTCGCCGTCACCGGGAACTCGATGAAGCGCGGCGGTGCAGGCGTCGCGCTCAACAACACCGCGACCATGCCGTTCGACAACTACATGGACGGTCGCACCCCCGACTTCCTCTGGCTGCGAAGCCTTCTGGAGGACCCCGGCTCGGGCCTCGACAAGCCCGCCGCGGTCATCGTCGAGACCGTCCAGGGCGAGGGCGGCATCAACGTCGCCTCCGACGCCTGGCTGCGCGGACTCGAATCGGTCTGCCGCGAGCACGACCTGCTGTTCATCGTGGACGACATCCAGATGGGCTGCGGCCGTACGGGACCGTTCTTCTCCTTCGAGCGCTCCGGGATCAGCCCCGACATCGTGACGCTCTCGAAGTCCCTGTCGGGCATGGGCCTGCCGTTCGCGCTCACGCTCATGAAACCGCACCTGGACGTGTGGGAGCCCGGCGAGCACAACGGCACCTTCCGCGGCTACGCGCCCGCGTTCGTCACCGCCACCGCCGCGCTGGAGACCTTCTGGCGCAACGACACCCTCACCGACCAGGTCGCCGACAGCGCCGACTGGCTCGACGGCGAGCTGCGCGGCATCGCCGAGACACACGGCGACCTCGGCATCTCGACCCGCGGCCGGGGCCTCGCCCGCGGCCTGGTCTTCGACGAGCCCCGCCACGCCGCCCTGGTCTGCCAGGAGGCCTTCGCGAACGGCCTGCTCATGGAGACCTCCGGCGCCGAGGACGAGGTGGTCAAGTTCCTGCCGCCGCTGACGACCACGCGCGAAGAGTTCGAAGAGGGCACCGCCATCGTGCGCGAAGCGGTCGCCACCGTCGCCAAAGACCCCGAACTGCGGGGCGACGCGGGGGAGGAGCGCGCATGATCGTCCGCCGCCTCGAAGACCTCGTCGGGACCGACGCCGACGTCGAGGGCCACGACCGCGACCAGGCCCAGGGCACTTGGCGCTCCCGGCGCCTCCTGCTGGCCCGCGACGGCGTCGGCTTCTCGCTGCACGACACCGTCCTGTTCGCCGGCACCTCCACGACTATGCGCTACGCCAACCACGTCGAGGCCGTCTACGTCATCGAAGGGGCCGGCAAGCTCCACGACCACGAGACCGGCGAGGTCCACCTCCTCGCCCCCGGCACCATGTACCTCCTCAACGGCGGCGAGCGGCACACGCTGGAGGTCGACCGCGACCTGCGCTGCGTGTGCGTGTTCAACCCGCCCGTCACCGGCAGGGAGGTCCACGACAGCGAGGGCACCTACCCCCTCCTCCACGACGACTAGCGACGATCGCGCCACTTCACTTGCGGCGCAGTGAGGAGAGAACCATCATGTCGTCACCGTCAACCGCCACCACCGATCGCTACCCCACGCGGCGCTTCCGCGAGCCGCGACTGATCTACCGCACCGACGACCCCGCCGTGTGGGGCGCGCCCGAGGACGGGCCGCTCTCCGAGGCGCAGCTCGACGGGCACCAGAGCAACGGCTTCACGGCCGTGCCGCAGCTCCTCGAAGGCGCGGAGCTGCACGACGCCGAGACCGAGCTGGCGAGCCTCCTGCACGACCCGCGGCTCGACGGCGACGAGCGCGTCGTCCGCGAACGCGGCACCGACGAGGTCCGCTCGGTCTTCGACGTGCACCGGCTCTCGCCGTTCTTCGCCGCGCTGCTGCGCGACGAGCGCATCGTGGGCGTGGCCAGGCAGATTCTCGGCTCGGACGTGTACGTCCACCAGAGCCGCGTCAACTACAAGCCCGGCTTCGGCGGCGCGCCCTTCGAATGGCACTCCGACTTCGAGACCTGGCACGCGGAGGACGGGATGCCGCGGATGCGGGCTGTCAGCCTCTCGCTGGCGCTGACGGAGAACTACCACTTCAACGGCTCGCTGATGATCATGCCCGGCTCGCACCAGACGTTCGTCTCCTGCGTGGGCGCCACGCCCGAGGACAACCACAAGGCCTCGCTGGTGCGCCAGGAGGCCGGCACGCCCGACCACGGGTCGCTGCGCCTCCTCGCCGACAAGCACGGCATCCACCAGCTGACCGGCAAGTCCGGCTCGGCGGTGTGGTTCGACTCGAACTGCATGCACGGTTCGAACGGGAACATCACGCCGTTCCCGCGCTCGAACCTGTTCGTGGTCTTCAACAGCGTGGAGAACGCGCTGGAGGACCCGTTCGCGGCTGAGAAGCCGCGGCCCGAATACCTGGGCTCGCGTGACTGGCAGGTCCTCTAGAGGGGCGCGGGAACGGGGGCGCGGGCCCGGCTCTTACGAGCCGGGCCCGCGCCTGGTCTCCTTGCGGCCGAAGGCCTGCCCGATCAGGACCCGGGGATCACCGGCAGGTCCTCGGGGTCGTACTCCGGGGCGGGCATGGCGCGCAGGATCTCGGCGAGCTGGTCGGCGTCGATCGGCGCGTCGCCCAGCCAGTGGACCCAGATGCCGACCGCCCAGCCCTCGGGCGCGTACAGGGTCGCGTAGAACTCGTGCTCGGTGTACGCCTCCCAGTCCTCCTCCGGACCGGGCTCATGGTCCACCACCCGCTCCTCGAAGCCCCACTGCGTGCCGTTGTCGTCGCCCCAGATGTCGCACTGGAACTCCTCCTTGCACACGTGGATCTCAGGGCCCCGGTCGTTGAAGTCCGAGGCCCCCGGCACCCAGCCGCCCGGCAGGTAGTACCGCAGGTCGAAGTACACGTCCGAGACCGCGCCGTCGTCGATCGTCTCGAACGGCAGCGTCCCGTTGGCCGAATACGAGCGGATCGCGACCGCCCCGCGGTCCATGAGGCCCAAGGTGACGGGCGCGCCGCCGCTGAGCGTGGACCCGGGGAGGACCGACTGGAGCGCGTCCGCGGCGGCCGCGTAGGTGTCGGAGGCCGCCGACCGCGCCTCGCCCGAGTACACCCAGGCGTCGGCCGGGTCCCAGACCCAGCTCGTCGGGATGTCCCGGAGCTCCCCGACCGGGGTGAGGCCGGTCGTGTCGAACTCGAACTCCGGCATCGCGACCACCGCGTCGGTGAGGTCGTCCAGGTCGACCGCGTGGGTCTCGCCGGAGCAGTCGACGTCCCAGCTCACCCGCAGGCCCGTGCCGTTCGGATAGAGGACGGCGAGGTCGTAGGCGCAGCCGTGGTCGGCGACGAACAGCGTCCGGCCGTCGTCGAGCTCGGTGCTCTCGAACGCCGGCGCCTGGTCGGTGTAGTGCGGGACGTCCCCGATGAGGTGCTGGGGGAACAACTGCTCGGTCACCGGCCCCGGCTCGGCCGTCCACCCGCCGGGGAGCAGCGCCTCGACGCTGAAGACCGGCCGCAGCTGCGACCCGACCTCGTCGGCGGCCACGCCCGCGTAGCTGCGCAGCCAGGTCTGCCCGTAGTTGCCGGGCCGCTGGAGCGGCCTGATCATGAACTCCTCACCGAGCGCGTTCAGCACGCCCGATTCGGCCAGGAGCGGCGCGAACGCCTCCTCGACGGCCTCGGAGACCATCGCCTCCTCGGGCGCGTAGTACTCGGACGCCCAACCGTCCTGGTACCGGTAGCCGGCCATCGAGGGTTCCCCGAGGAACTCCTCGGCGGGGCCCGGGCCCTCCTCGGCGGCGGTCGGGTCGGCGGGGTCGGGAGCGGTGACGGGCGCGCCGCCGATGGACAGGGCCAGGACCGCGGCCACGGCGGCCACACCGGCCGTCGCGGCCCCGCCGAGCACGGCGCGGTGGCGGCGGCGCGCGCGGTAGCCGTCTTGCACGATGCGGTCGAGGTCGAGCGCCGCGGGCGGCGGCGCCTCGGCCGACATGGCCTTCTGGAACATCGCCCCAGGATCGTCTTGCGTATGCATGATGGTCGCTTTCTTCCGCTAGGCCCGGGCGGGGACGACGGGATCGGTGAGGAACTGCTTGAGCTTGTGCAGCGCCTTCGCCGACTGGCTCTTCACCGTTCCCGTCGAGCAGCCCATGGCGGTGGCGGTCTCGTCAACGGACAGTTGCTCCCAGTACCGCAATACGAGGGTCGCGCGTTGCCTGGGCGGCAGCCGGTTCAAGGCGGCGACCAGTTCGAGGCGCGCGTCCACCGCCTCCTGCGGGCGGTCGATCGCCACGGTCGGCGGCTCGGCGGCGGTGCGCTCGCGGCGCACCCAGCTGAGGCGGCGGTGGGAGAGGTAGACGTTCGTGACGATCTTGCGCGAGTACGGCGAGACGCCGCCCGGTTCGACGCGAGCCCAGGCGGCGAACAGCTTCGTCAGCGACTTCTGCACGATGTCGTCGGCCTCGTACCAGTCCCCGCACAGCAGGTACGCGTAGCGGCGCAGGCTGTCTCGCTGTGCGAGTGCGAAGGACCGGAACTCGGCTTCCTGCTGCTCCTTTGGCTTCACTTGGCCTCTTTCAGATGACGGGTCGGGGCGGGCCCGCCCCGCGCAGGGGAGGCCCGACACGCTTATTACGCCCGCCGCGTGGCCCGGGGTTGTCCGCGGGAGCGAAACGTTCAGATCGCGGTGCGGCCCACGCGCAGCGCCCTGACCGCCGAGACCGCGATCCAGGCCGCGCCGACCGCCGAGCCCGCCGAGAGCCACCACCACGACGCCGGGTCGAGCCCGGGCGGACCCGAAGCGCCGATGGCCGAGATGGCCGCCGAGCAGCCCAGGGCCACCGTGATCTGGACGAGCCCGGCCGCCCCGCACAGGGCGGCGGCCCGCCGCTCCAGGCGACCGGCGACCACGAGCGCGGCGACGGTGAACGCCGAGGCCGTGGCGAGATCGGTGAGCCTCGCGAGCAGCACTACTGCGAGGGCCGGTTCGCCGTCGCCGCCGAACAGGTCCCACATGATCGTCAAGGCGGGCAAGGCGATCAAGAGGGTCCACGCGGTGCGGCGGGCCTGGGCGGCCGCGAGCTCGCGCTGGATCTCGGCGGCGACCAGCCGCGGCTCCCCGAACTCCGCGGCCGCCTCGGCGAGCGCCCGGTCCCGGCCCAGCCCCGCCGCCTCGCGTTCGGCGACCGCCTCCTCGAAGCCGTCGCCGAGCTCGGCGACCATGTCGGCGCGCAGCCGCCTGGGGCCGCGCAGCGGCGCGGCCACCGAGGCGACGTAATCGCTCATGCGCCCAGGACGGAGGCCATGACCTCCCTCAGGGCGAGCCAGTCCGCCCGGCCCTTGGCCAGGGCGATGAGCCCTTCGGCGGTGATCGCGTAGACCCGCCGGCGCCGCCCGCCCGCCTGCGTCCACTTCCCCTCCACGTACCCGGACCGCTCCAGGCGGCGCAAGGCCGGATAGACCGTGCCGCTGGGCAGGTCGAGCTGCTCGCCGCTGGTCTCGCGCAGCGCGGCGATGATCGCGTAGCCGTGGGCCTCACCGCGTTTGAGGGTCGCCAGGATCAAGGTGTCGAGCTGGCCGTGAATGCCGTCAGCGTCCATGGCCCCAGCCTACGCCCCCATAGGTAGACGGCCTTGATATGTAGCGAGACTACATATAGCCTGTCTACATGAAGAGAAACCTCCACCTCACCTCACTGATCGCCGGGCCCCTGCTCGGCGCGATCGCGACCTTCTACTGGACCGGCGACCGCTACGGCGTCACCGCCAGCGTCCTCCTCATGTTCAGCACCGTCGCCTGGATCTACGGCCTCCTCGGCGTCTGGGAACGCGTCGCCGAACACAAGCCCTGGCTCGGCGGCACCGGCATCGTCCTGGCCCTCGCCGGCTTCACCGGCGGCATGGCCTTCAGCCTCCAGGGCTTCTTCGAGGCGATCTTCGACATCTCCGGGACCGCCTCCCTCGACGCCGCCGCCGAACACCCCGTCGCGGCCGCGCTCGTGCTCTGGCTCCCCGGGCCGGCCTTCCCGCTCTGCCTCGCCGCGCTCGGCGTTTCGCTGACCTGGACGCGGCTCGCCCCGTGGTGGCTCGGCGGCCTCCTCGTCCTCTCCGCCGTGGCCTTCCCGCTGAGCCGCATCACCCGCACCGAGGCGATCGCGCACGTCGCCGACCTGCTCATCCTGGCGTCCTTCGTCGCGCTGGCCCTCGTCTACCTGCGCACCGACCTGCGCCGGGCCGCACCGGAAACCGCCTGACCCGCGACGCCCCGTGCCCCGCCGCCGGGTGGTTCCGATCACGGGAACCCGTTTGTAGGGGCACGGGCGCATCCGGTACAGTTACATCCCGTCGGCGCCACTAGCTCCAAAGCGCCTGGACACCATTGGGGTATGGTGTAATTGGCAACACGGCTGATTCTGGTTCAGTTGTTCTTGGTTCGAGTCCAGGTACCCCAGCCAAATTTGCTTTATCAAAACAAACGGGCCCGCCATGCGGGCCTTTTGTTTTGCCCTCTTCCCGCTCTATTCCCGGTGCTCGATTGAACGCCCACAGCGGGGCGACCGGATGCGTTGTCCGAACCGCGGCACGCTCATGGCCCGAGTCGGAGCGCTTCGGTGACGCCCCCGATCGACGGGTTCAGGCGGTCAGGCCCACGTAGAGAAACAGGATGGCCAGCACCGCGACCGTGGGGGTCACGAGGGCGCGTTCGTGCTTGCTTCGGGAGAGGGCGTTCAGGGGGATGTTGAGGATGAAGAAGACCGTCACCACCCAGAAGGCGACCGTGGCCCATCCGGCCTGACCGAAAGGGCTGACCACTGCGGCCTTGTCGAGCATCAGCAGGATGATGAACACGTAGATCGGGATGGCGAGCGCGCTGCCGATGCGGAACCTGGTCGGGAGCACCCTGTGGGCTCCGCCCCAGGAGAAGTGGCCGATGGGCGCGCCGAGCGCCAGCATCGCCTGGAAGACGACGAGCGCGGCGAGGAGGACTGTGGCGAGGACCGCGGCTGAGGTGAGCATGGTCCTCACAGTAGCGGTTCGCACCGTGTCGCGCTGTCCAGCGGAATCGCCGCCGCCAAGCCGGTACCGTTGCGCGCGTGGGGTTCAGGGGCGGGGGTCGGCTATGGATTCTCTGTTGACGAATTCTGTGGGGAGGATGAGCTCGGTGTTCTCGGCGTCGCCCTCTATGACGTCGAGGAGCATCCTGACCGCTCGCATCCCCATGTCCGACATGGGGCTTCGGACGGTCGTGAGCGCCGGGGTCGGCAGGTCGGCGCCGAAGATGTCGTCGAAGCCCACGATGCTCAGGTCCCCGGGCACGTCCACCCCGTGCTCGCGGCACGCGCGCAGCAGTCCGAGCGCGACGAGGTCGTTATAGGCCAGTACCGCGGTCACGCCAGAGGCCTTGATCAGGGGGAAGGCGTCCACGCCGCCCTCGCGGGTCGGCGCCGACGACTGGATCTCCACTATGGAGAGATCCTTGTCCGCGGCCAGGTCGAACGCGGTGAGCCAGCGCATCCCGTTCATCCACGAGGCCTCGGGCCCCGCCAGGTAGGCGATGCGCCGGTGTCCGTGGCGGTGCAGCAGCTCGACCGCCTCGGTGATCCCCGGGCGCACGTCCGGGACGACCGCGGACACCCCCGGGACCAGCCGGTTCACGGCCACCAGCGGTTTGACCGAGGCCAGTTCCTGGATCTGGCCGTCGTCGAGTCGCGAGGCGACCAGGAGCAGCCCGTCCACGGCCACCTGGAGGCGCTCGGCGGTTTCGCGTTCGAGCTCGGAGGACTCCTGCGAGTCGGCGAAGATCAGGGTCGCGCCGTTCTCCCTGGCGATGCGCTCGGCGCCGCGGACCAGGTCGAAGTACACGGGGTTGGTGAGGTCGGAGACCAGCAGCGCGAGCGTGCCGGTCTTGCCGGTGGGCAGCGCGCGCGCCATCGGGTTGATGCGGTATCCCAGCTCAGCGGCGGCCTCGCGGATGCGTCGCTCGGTGTTGGCGCTCAGCCGGCCCGGCTTGTTCAGGGCGCGGGAGACCGTGGAGGGGCTGACCCCGGTGGCCCTGGCGACGTCGTAGATCGTGGCCGGGCCCTTGCCTTTCGGCGTCGATCGGTCTTTCTCGCCCATGCCACCCCTCTCCCCGGACGCGGAACCGCGGCGGTGCTCCTCCCGCCTCGCTGCGGCGAACCCGCCGAGCCCGCTGATCATAGCGAGCCCGAACCCGCCTCGCGTCGAGGCCGAAGCGCTTTCCATCGCGCTCCGGCCCTGAACGGGGCGAAGCCCGACCGACGCCCCTAGGGGACGAGCCGGGCAAGTAATATCAATTGATATGTTTCTATATTTTTCGGCCGCTGTCGACCCCGACGACCCGACGGGCCACCCGCAGTGCGAACCGCACGCTCTCGCCTTCTCGGCGGCCGAAAATGCGTACGCTGAACCCATGGCACCGAGCGAAACCGAGCAGACCTACTCCACCAAGGGCGCGTACGTCTCCGGCGAGGAGTTCACCCGGGACACCAACTACATCGAGGACCGCGTGGTCGCCGACGTCGAGGCCGTCCGGGCCGCGCCGGTCGAGCCCTCCTCGACCATCGGCGACCCCCGCATGGCGGGCCTCACCGAAGGGGCCGAGGCCTGGCCGGTCGAGGCCGGCCGCTACCGCCTCGTCGCCGCGCGGGCCTGCCCCTGGGCCCACCGGTCGATCATCATCCGCCGGCTCCTCGGCCTCGAACCGGTCCTCTCGCTCGCCACCCCCGGGCCGGTCCACGACGTGCGCTCCTGGACCTTCGACCTGGGCCCGGGCGGGCGCGACCCCGTGCTCGGCACCGAACGCCTCCAGGAGCACTACTTCAAGCGCTTCCCCGACTACCCGCGGGGCATCACCGTGCCCGCCCTCGTCGACGTGCCCTCGGGGAGGCTCGTCACCAACAACTACCCGCAGCTGAGCCTCGACCTGTCGACCCAGTGGGCCGCGTTCCACCGCGAAGGCGCCCCCGACCTGCTCCCCGAGGACTCGATCGACGACATGATGCCGGTCGTCAAGCGGATCTTCACCGAGGTCAACAACGGGGTCTACCGCGCCGGCTTCGCCGGGTCGCAACGCGCCTACGAGGAGGCCTACGAGCGGCTCTTCACCGCCCTCGACTGGCTGGAGGAGCGCCTCTCCGGGCAGCGGTACCTCATGGGCGACCACCTCACCGAAGCCGACGTCAGGCTCTTCACCACCCTGGTCCGCTTCGACCCGGTCTACCACGGCCACTTCAAATGCAACCGCAACAAGCTCACCGAGATGCCGGCCCTGTGGGCCTACGCCCGCGACCTGTTCCAGACCCCCGGCTTCGGCGACACTGTGGACTTCGACCAGATCAAACGCCACTACTACGTCGTGCACGAGGATCTCAACCCCACCCGGATCGTCCCCAGCGGGCCCGCGCTCGAGAACTGGCTCTCCGACCACGGCCGCGAGCGCCTCGGCGGCTCGCCCTTCGGCGCGGGCACCGCCCCCGGGCCCGTCGCGGCCGAGGAGCGCCCGCCGGGCGCGAACCCGCTCTACGCGCGCTGAACCGGGCGGGACCGGGGTTCTCGAACCCTCCCCGGTCCCGCCCGTCGTTCCGGGCCGCGCCGGCAGACGCAGCGGCCCGGGTTACCGGATCAGCTCGTAGTTCTCGTCCAGGACCGATCCGCGGTCGGGCTTGTACAGGTCGAACCCGCGCGAATCGCACTGGAGGCCGCCGTTGATGCAGTGCTCGACCATCGCCGCGAGCGTCTCGGGCTCCCAGGCGTTGAAGAAGTCGTAGTGCCACGACGACCCCTGCCCGCTAGAAAGCTCCACTTGCGACAGATCGCCGCTCACCGGCCAGTGGATCTTGAACTCGATCATCGGCACCGCGACCGGGTGCGTGTCCGGGCACGAGCCCTCGACGGGGTAGGCCATGTGGCTCTTGTGGTTCTCCGAGTCGAGGTTCACCCCGTCCCAGCAGCTCGGCGACTGGTAGCGGATGTTCAGCCACGAGTCCTCCGGGCACCACTCGGGGATGTCCCAGTTGAAGTAGCTCTCCCCGCACTCGTAGCCCTCGACCGTGCCCGGCGCGTCCTCGAACTCGCCCGGGGTCGCCAGCATGTCGCCGGCGACGAACCGCAGCCCCTGCGGGAACGGCTCCACAGTGGTGTAGTCCTCCACGCCCGACTTGTAGTAGACGACGAGCTGCCATTCGGTCAGGATCGGCTCGTCGCCGTCGAACAGCGTCGGGAACCAGTACGCCGACTTGTCGTCGGGCACCAGGCAGGTCGTGTCGCCCTCCAGCAGAGACTCGGTGGTCGTGTACGCGTCGGTGGTGGTGTTGCCGATGAAGGTGTGGTCGTGGGAGGCGCCGGGCCGCCCGGGGTAGACGATCGGGTCGTTCTCGGCCGCGTGGCTCACGGTGCAGTTGGCCTGGAACTCGTGGTGGGTCACCTCGTCGGCCGAGGCGTTCGGCGCGACGATCATGGCCGTCGTCGCCGCCGCGAGGGCCACTGCGGCGAGCGCGGCGAGTCTCGCTCTCATGTCGGACTCCTTTCGGTTGGGGCGGGCCGCGATCGCGGCCCGCCCGGGGTGGGACTTCAGGCGTAGACGCCGAACTCGAACAGCGACACGCCCCATTCGGTGGCGCGCTGGGTGCACAGCACCCGCACGTAGCGGCCGGAGCCGGCGAGCGCGATGGTGTCCGCCCCGCCGTTCCCGTCGGTCACGGTGTGGATCGTCGACCACTGGTCGCCGTCCTCGGACACCTGGATCTCGTAGCCGGTCGCATAGGCGGTCTCCCAGACCAGTTGCACCGTGCCGAAATCGGTGGTCCGGCCCAGGTCGACCGAGAGCCACTGGTCGTCGCCCCATTCACTGGCCCAACGGGTCGCGAGGTCGCCGTCGGTTGCCATCGCGGGGGTGTGGCCGCCCCATTCCTGGAACGTGGACGCCTCGGCGGGCCTGCCCAGGGCGAGGTTCTCGCCCTCCACATCGGGCAGGGTCACGGTGAGGGACCGGCTCTCGACGCCGACGTTGCCGTTGCCGTCCTCGACCCACACGTAGAGCTTCCAGACGCCGAGGATCTCGGGCGCGGTGATGGTGATCGTGCCGTCGCCGTTCACGGTGTAGTCGGCGAGCAGCATGTCCCACGAGCCGTTGATGTAGGCGCTGTTGACCATCGGGATGAACTCGAGCGCGTCCCCGTCGGAATCGGTCACGTCCACGGTCACCGTGAATTCCTCGCCGCCGACGATCGGACCGCTGAAGACGAGGTCGAGGTCGTGGATGACCGGCGGCGTGTTCGCCTGCGCCGTACCGCCGTAGGCCTCGGCGACCGAGTAGTAGGACAGGCGGCGGTTGTCGCCGGGGATGAGGTTGAACCACACGCCGCCGAAGTCGCCCTCGGTGCCGAAGTGGAAGAGCGTGGCGCCCAAGGCGACGCCCTCGTGCTCGGTGACGCACTCCCACGCCTGCGTGTAGGCCTCGGCCTTCTCGACGTCGCTCGGCTCGTCCGGCACGCCGTTGGCGTCGTCGGGCACCTCCCACTCGCCCGCGGGTCCGGCCTCGGTGATGATGTACGGGCGGTCGTAACCGCCTGCGGCCCAGTCGTCCTGGACGCCGCATACGTCGCCGTAGGCGTTGACGGCCAGCAGGTCGAGGTCGGGCGAGTTCGCCTCGTAGTACGGCCAGGCGCCGGTCCACGCGTCCGTCGACGTCACCGGGTGGTCGGCGTCCACGGCGTGAATGGCGACGGCGACGTCGTTGACGAACGCGGTGTACGCGTTGCGCTGGGCGTCCACTTCGTCCGGTCCGTAGCAGTTCTGGAGCCCGAGCACGGATTCGTTGCCCACGTTCCACATCAACACCGCGGGGTGGTCGCGGTAGGTCTCGACCCAGCCGACGATGTCGGCGAGCGCCTCGGACTTGTAGGCGTCGTCGCTCGTGTAGTCGATGCAGCCGCCTGAACCGGGGCCGCCGCCGGGCAGCAGCCAGAATCCGAGCATGACCTTGACGTCGTGCGCTTCGGCCGCGTCGAGCAGCGCCAGCGACGAGTCGTCGGTGCCCCAGGTGCGCAGGGTGTTCACGCCCATCGCCGCGAGTTCGGGCATGTAGCCGGCGGCCTCGGCGGGGGAGGGGCCCCAGGTGAGGCCCTTGACGGTGAACGGCTGCCCGTCCACGGTGAGCTGCCAGTCGCCTTGCGAGCCGGTCACTTCGACCTTGGACGCCTGGGCGGCGCCGGCTCCGTCCTCTTCGGCCTGCGCGGGGTTGAGCGCCACCGTCCAGGCGGCGGCCGCGCAGAGCGCGGCGGTGGCGATCGCGGCGGCCCGGCGGGCCCTGCGCGTCAGCGGTCCTCGCATCTTCGCTCCTTTGCGGATGTTCACGGGTAGGTCACCACGTAGCTGGTGAAGACCGATTCGTCGACCTGGTCGCCGGTCTCGTTGATGACGCGCCGGATCGTGCCGACGCCGCCGAGGGAGACCGAGACGATGCTGGTGAAGCGGACGCCGGGCCGCTCGGGCACTTCGAAGACGCGGTCGCAGACCACGCCCGGGTTGACGTTGAAGAACGAGTAGCCGCCCCCGCCCCACAGCTCGTGCTCGGCGACGCCGTCGTCCACTTTGTACGCCGCCCAGCCGAGTGCGGGGGCCTCTCGCCAGGTGCCCTGGTCGGGCGGGTCGTACGGCAGCTCGTTCTGGAAGAAGTACGTGCGCCCGCGCTCCCCGGCCCAGATCACCTGGTGCTCTTGGTAGTGCTCGGCGAAGAGCCCGTACGCGGTCACGTCGTCGCCGTGCACGACCAGGCCGTGCGCGGCGGTGTTCACCGTCCAGCCGATGCCGTCGCCGTGGTCGCCGCGCCACAGCCACAGGTGGTCGGTGATGACGTTGCCGCTGTTGATCTCCAGGCTCGTCTCGGCCTTGCCGGGGTGGGCGCCGCCGATGCGCGCGAACAGGTCGTGCAGCGAGGTCGGGTCGCCGGCGTGGTCGGCCGAGGAACCGGGAGGCCCGACCTGCACCAGCACCGCCGACTCGGTCTCACCGGCGTCGATGAGGAGCCCGGCGAGCACGACACCGTCCACATCGGCCACGGCGATGGCGGTCTGCCCGGCCGTGGGGATGATGGTCGCGAGGCCGAGACCGAGCACGATCGTCCCCGGTTCGCTGACCTGGAGGGTCTGGTCGAACTCGTAGACCCCGGCGGTGAAGAGCAGGTGCCTGCCCTCGGCGAGGGCCTGGTTGACCGTCGCCGCGGAGGTCCCGGGGACGACGACGAGGAACTCCGAGAGCGAGATCGAGGTGCCCTCGGGGTTCCCTCCCGCCCAGGAGGTGCCCGAGGCGTCGTGGCGCAGTGCGGGTTTGAAGACCCGGTACTCGCCGTCGGCGGCGATGTAGAGGAACGGCTTCTCGCGGATCACCGGCGCCGCGCCGACCACGGTGTGCGAGGGCTCGGGGAAGTGGTGGGCGGGCGCGCCGTTCACGCCGACGAACACCATGTTCCACACCGAGCCGGCCCAGCCGCCGACCAGATCGCTGTTGCGGGTAAAGAACTGCTGCTGGGAGCCGGAGACGACGGTGCCGGAGACGCGGGAGTCGGCGAAGTACCCGCCGGAGGCCCAGCCCTCGTAGCCGTCCCACAGCTGCATCTCCAGGGTCTGGAGGTCGATGCGGCGGAACGGGGCCGCTTGGGAGACGGCCCAGCGGGCGATCTGCCCGTCGGGGTTCTGGATGCGGAGGTTCTCGACCGAGCGCCAGAAGTTCTGGGTCGCGTTGCCCTTGTAGTTCGGGTCGTCGCCCTGGCCGAGCCAGTCGGCCTCGACGCGGACGTGGCCGTTGAGCACCACGTCCCCGGGCAGGAGCCCGAGCCCGGCGATCTGGGTGTAGAACCGCAGGTCAATGTCGGCGTTGTAGGTGCCGGGCTTGAAGAGCACGGCGTGGCGCTCGCGCCCGAACTGGTTGGTGCGCATCTGGTCGGTGATGGCGTCGACCGCGCTCTGGATCTCGGAGGCGGGGGTGGACTCGTCGAAGACGAGGGTGTTGGGGCCGAAGTCGGGGTCGTAGGCGTCGGTCGGCGCGTAGGCCTCCGACACGTTGTCTTCGGACTGCGCTTGGGCGCGGCTGACCGCGGTGCCGACGCCTGCGGCGACGGCGAGAGCGGCGGCGCCGCCCAGGGCTGCGCGGCGTCCGAAGACACCGCGGGAAGTCGGGGTTTGCTCCTGCATGTGAGCCTCCAGGGAGGGTCTGGACGGGAAACGATGGGAGAGCGCTCTCCCGTTTTGCCATGCTAAACCCGACATTTCGAGATTGTCAAGTCTTTCGATATCTCAGACTCCGACCGAATCGAGACACGATCGATTCTCAAATGAAAACGCCTGCGCTGCAATGCTATTCGAAGCAATGGCCAATAAGCAGCGATCCAAGCCCTCGGAGAACCCCGCGAAGAACGCGCCCAGAACCGCCCCGGTCGCAGCCACGAAGTCCGCAAAACGGAGTGCGTTTCGGGCAGGTTCGCACATCTTCGCAGCCCAATGCTTGGAGAGCGATTTCCCGTGTTGTGCTATAACTGGTCGATGAGCGCTGATCCCTCGCCGACCCTTGAGGACGTCGCCCGCGTCGCCGGGGTCTCTCGTGCGACCGTCTCGCGGGTCATCAACGAGACCCGAAACGTTGCGCCCGAGATCCAGGAAGTGGTGCGGCGGGCCGTGATCGCGACCGGCTACGTCCCGAACCGGGCCGCCCGCTCGCTCGTGACGCGCCGCAGCGACGCGGTCGGCGTGGTCGTGGCCGGCACGGATCTGAGCGACAGCCTTTCTGCCGGGCAGTTCCTGACCGACCCGTTCTTCGGGCGGCTCCTCACCGGCATCATCGGCGCGCTCAAACCGCGCGGCATCTTCCCGGCGCTGATGCTGGCCGAGAACGAGGCCGACGACGCGGCGATCACCGCGTACTTCAAGCAGGGCAACGCCGACGGCGCGCTCCTGATCTCCACGCACCCCGAGGAACGGCTCCCGGCGCTGCTCGACGCGGTCGGCCGCCCAGCAGTGCGCTTCGCGCGTCCCGCCCGGCCCGCACCGGTGAGCTATGTGGACCTCGCGCATCGCGAGGGCGGACGGGTCGCGGCGAACCACCTGGCGTCCTTGGGGAGACGCCGCCCCGTCGCGATATCCGGTCCATTGGAGATTCCTGCCGCCCAGGAACGCCAGGCCGGCTACGAGGAGGGCTGGGCCCGCGCCGGCTGCGCGTTCGTCCCCGCCGCCGAGGGCGGCTTCACCTACGACAGCGGCGAACGCGCCATGAAGGAACTGCTCGACCGGGTGCCCGAGCTCGACGCGGTGTTCGCCGCGAGCGACCTCATGGCCCAGGGCGCGATCCACGCCCTGCACGACGCCGGTCGCCGCGTCCCCGAAGACGTGGCCGTGGTCGGCTTCGACGACAGCGCCCCGGCCAGGCTGAGCCGGCCCGCGATCACGACCATCCGCCAGCCGCTCGAAGCAATGGCCGCGGAGATGGTGCGGCTGCTGCTGGAGCGGATCGACGACCCCGGCGCGGGGCCCACGTCGGTGATCTTCGACCCCGAGCTGATCGTCCGCGAATCGGCCTGAGAACCGCGATCGATCAGGAATCGAGAAGCGGGCGCCCCGAGCCTCGCCTAGGTTTGTTCCCAAGGGCTTGATTCGACGCGTATGCCCAGGTGGATCGCGTCGTGATGCCGAACCGACCTCCGAAGGGAACCGCCATGACGCTCGCACTCGACGCCATCACGTTGGAGGTCCCGCAGGTCCGCGCCGCGGCGGACTTCTACTCCGAGGTGTTCGCGCCCAAGACCGCCGAGCGCGGCGGTGCGACCGTGCTCGACCTCGGCGGGAACGGCGAGATCGTCCTCACCGAGTGGGGCTCGGGGGCTCCGGAGCCCGCGGGTTTCGGCGGCTGGACGCTGAACTTCATCGTCGAGCAGCCCGCCGAGGTCAAGGCGGTGCTCGACGCGGCCGAGCGCGGCGGGGCGACCGTGCTCAAGCCCGCGACGAAGTCGATGTTCGCCGGGTTCACCGCGGTGTTCCGCGCGCCGGACGGCGCGATCTGGAAGGTCGCTTCTCCCAAGCGCAAGGACACCGGCCCGGCCGGGGAGCCGCCAATCCCGACCGAGACGGTGCTCCTACTCGCCGTCGCGGATCCCAAGGCCTCCAAGGCGTTCTACGAGAAGCTCGGCCTTGTCGTGGACCGTGACTACGGCGACAAGTTCGTGGACTTCGCACTCGTGCCCGGCGCCACCCGGCTCGGCCTCATGAGGATCGCGGACCTCGCCAAGGACGCGGGCGTGGACGCGGCGGGGGAGGAGCCCGGCGGGCTCGTCCTCGAACACCGGACCGCGACCTCGGACGAGGCGGCCGAGGTCCTGGCGGCCGCCGCAGCGGCGGGCGGCGGCGCTGTCGACGCCGCCCACTTCGCCGACCCGGACGGCCACCTCTGGAAGATCACCGCCCGATGACCCCCTAGGCCTCGCTGCTGGAGATAAGCGGCGTTTTGTGCGGGAGACCGAGTACGTTGCGCGCCAATTTGATCGCTTCCACAGCAGACCGGGGATACAGGGGCTCGCCACAGCCGGACCATGCCTCTCGGACCCCTTCCGCGGCTGCTCGGCGGCTTCCGCTCGCGGCGCTGCTCGGACTCGTCGCCGTCGGCATCCGCCTTTCGATCGCCCGGTCCCGCGAGCACGGCCGGTGAGGGCCGCGCCCGCGGAGATTCCTAAGGCCAGAAGGCCCCAGTAAGCGCCCCAAGGGATCAGCACCACGAGGCCGGTGAACAGTGCCGCGAACCGTAGCCGCGAGGCGCGGTCGAGCCGGGCCCGGCGACGCCAGGCCTGGACGGCAAGCGCGAGACCCGACACCACGAGCGCGACCGCGGCGACTTCGAGCAGCAGCCACGGCAGCGGCCGCCCAGCGATCACCGGACCGAGCACCTCCATGCCGCCGCTCATCAACACCCAAGCGACGTAAAGGAACACGAGCGGTGGCAGCAGCAGTCCCACCACTGAGACGGTCCGGGACGCCCAACTCGCCTCCAGCGGCCCGCGCCGGCGCAGGCGCCGCACCAGTGCCGCGACAGGGTAAGCGCCGAAGAGCAGCGTGAAGAGGCCGAGCGCCGCCAGCAGCGTCTCCGCCGTCCCGAACCAGGGCGCCTCGGACAGCGCGGTCGCCCCCAGCGCCTGCTCTGGAACCGGGTCGACCTCGATGCCGACCGCGCCCGCGGCGATCCCGCGGACCCATTCGGCGACCGTGTCGACATAGCCGCCGGGGCTCAGGTCGATCGCGGTCCTGTCGTGGTCGGCGCCCTGCGTGCCGTCCTCGCTGGGCACCATCTCGTGGTCGACCCCGGGCACGACGCGGAGCGAGTAATTCGGATTGCCTGAGGCGCGCAGCGTCTCCTCGTACAGTTCAAGCGATCGCGCGGGCGGGGTGTTCAGGTCGTGCTCGGCGAACACGCCCAGGAACGGGCGCTGGAGCTCAGCGAGCGCGGGAAGCGGGTCGTACCCTGCGAGCCTGAACAGGCCATCGGCGACGAGCGCTCCGATCAGCTTGTCGCCCAACGGTTCCAGAAGCGGGTCGGCGACGCCTTGGCGGCGGAGCTGATCGCGGTTCATCCATGCCTGCGTGGCCTCGGGCGGCAGGGCGCTGCCGCCCGAGGTGACCACGAAGGCCGGCGCGGCCGACCGCGCGGCGGCCTCGATCACGACCCATGCGCCCTCGCTGTGCCCGTGCAGGCCGACCAGATCCGCGTCCGCCTCGGGCCGCGCGCGGAGCGCCTCGACTGCCGCGATCGCGTCATCAGCGAGGTCCTCAATGGATGCCGAGGTGAGAGAGTAGCCCTCATCGGCGCCGCGCTTGTCATAGAGCAGGACGGCGATGCCCGCCTCTGCGAAGGCCTCCGCGTGGGCGCGGTACCGGTCCCGCTCCGGGCCCGGACCGGAGCCGGACACGAGCACCAGACCCGGCAGGCCGTCCTCGCCCTCCGGGGCGATCACGGTCCCGCCGATCGTGCGGTCGGCACCGCTGAAGCTGATTTCGGTCTCCACCAGGCCGTTCGCCTCCTGGGCTGCGGCCGGTGGCGGAGGCTGGGCTATGAGGACGAGGGCGGCGAGCGCCGCGGCCGTCAAGACGCCGAACCGCGTCGGCGCCGATCTGAGGGATGCCATGTCGGGGTGTCCTTCCAAACGGAAAATTCCGGTGAACCTCAACGTAGGCACCGGCACTCGCGATCGGAATCCTGCGAGCCCGCCTGTTCGCCCGGGGGCAGACCCCACCTCTAGCCCGTATTCGCGACCGCGCGTCGGGACCCGAGCCAGTCAGGCTCAGGACACGACCATCATCCCCACGTCGACGCCCAGTTCCGGTGCGCAGTGCAGGAGGAACGCGGGCCAGACGCTGCCGGTGCGGGCCCAGATCCAAGCCAGCGCCAAGCCCATGACCAGTGCGAAGAGGCCTCCGGCGATGTTCAGGCTCCAGGCACCGGACTGGTCGAGCAGGATCGCGTGGCCGAGGCCGAAGACCACGGCCGTGACGACCGCGCCCCAGCCGATCTTCGCGCCGAGCACCGACCTCGGCGTGCCGAAGACCCGGTCGAGGACCGCGAGCATCGCCCCGCGCCAGATCAGCTCCTCGGTGAGGTTCGGGATCGTCGCGTTGAAGGCGACCTGCTCGAAGCCCACCGGTGTCGAAGCGGATGGGTCGGTCGCGACCGCCAACGCGGTCAAGGCGATGAAGAGGACGAAGACGCCGCCGATCGCGATCCACGCCGGCGCGGCCGAACCCGAGCGGATCCGCCACCGAAGGCCCGCTTCGGTTTTCGCCCAGCGGCGGAACATCGCGAACAAGATCGCGAGCCAGACCAGGTCGAGAACCTTGCCCTGCCAATGCCGTTCGAACACGTCGAAAAACGGCAGCGGCGTGATCCGCCCGGCCACCGAGGTCAGGAGGATGAAGTACGCGACGACCGCCACCGCGATCCACGTGGCGGGGGAGGAAGCCAGATCGCGTGCGCGACCGCTCCTCGATCGGAGCGCCGTGACCGCCCGGGCCGCCAGCACCGTCACGACCAGCCCCGCGATCAGCATGGTGCCCCACGCTGCGGCGGCACCGACGCTGCGCAGCACAGAGCCGGTGCGCTCCGGCGAGATCAGCACATGGGCGGCGAAGACGGCGAGGATCGGCACCGCGACCGGGACCACCCACCGGGCGCTTCCGGTCGGGCGATCACCGGGCAGTGTCAAGGGGCGCATGGCCGTCGATCCTAGGGGTCCCCGGCCCGCCGCGCCACCGGGGATGATGCGCAGGCATTGCTCCGGCAACCGCTGAGCGCTGCGGTCGAGGTACGCCGCCGCACCCGTCCGGCCCCGTTCCGGGCGCTGGCAGAATACGGCGGTGCCCATCACGATCACGCATCTGCGAGCCCAGCTCGACGCCTACCTCGAACACTGGCCCGGCGACGCAGAGGACGTGGCCCCGCTGCTGGCGCTCGACGGCCCGGACGGCTTCGACCGCAAGACCATGTCCGGCCACGTCACCGCTTCGGCGATCGTGGTCAACGGGAGCGGCGAGGTGCTGCTCATCCACCACCGGACCATCGGCCGCTGGTTCCAGCCCGGCGGGCATCTCGAACCGGACGACGAGTCGCTGCCCGCCGCCGCGATGCGTGAAGCCGTGGAGGAGACCGGCATCGAAGGGCTCGAACTCGTCGAGTCCGTTCCGATCCACGTGGACGTGCACCCGATCCCGGCGAACCCCCGCAAAGGCGAAGGCGCGCACCGCCACTTCGACGTGCGCTACCTCTTCCGCAGCACCTCGGACGACCTCGACCCGAGGATCGAGGAGGTCCACGCCGCGCAGTGGCGCCCCGCGACCGACCTCGACAGCCCCGAACTCGTGAAGCGGGTCATCGCTTCCACCTGACCGCTCACCGTCCGAAGCGATGGCGGCCGGTCAGTCCTTCTAGGACGGCTCCCTGTTCCAGGTCCACGCGTAGTTCGTGTCCTCGACGTCCAGGGCCGGCTCGCACAGTTCGAGCGGGCGGAACGTGTCGACCATGACCGCGAGCTCGTCGAAGTACTCGGCGCCGATGGAGCGCTCGGGCGCTCCCGGCTGCGGGCCGTGCGTGAAGCCCGAGGGGTGCAGCGAGATCGAGCCCTGCTCGATCCCCGAGCCGCGCCTGGCCTCGTAGTTCCCGCCGCAGTAGAACATCACCTCGTCGGAGTCGACGTTGTGGTGGTTGTACGGCACCGGGATCGCGTCCGGGTGGTAGTCCACCTTGCGCGGCACGAAGTTGCAGATGACGAAGTTGGGGCCCTGGAAGACCTGGTGCGCGGGCGGGGGCTGGTGGATGCGGCCGGTGATCGGCTCGAAGTCGTGGATCGAGAACACCCACGGGTACAGGCACCCGTCCCACCCGGCCACGTCGAACGGGTGGTGCGCGTACGTGAACTTCGTCCACAGTGTCGCCGAGCCGCGGCCGCGGTGCTGGACGTACACGTCCACGTCCTCGCCGTCGACCAGCAGCGGCTCCTCGGGGCTTCGCAGGTCCCGCTCGCAGTACGGGGAGTGCTCCAGGAACTGGCCCCGCACCGACAGGTACCGCTTGGCGGGCGTGATGTGCCCGGTCGACTCGATCACCAACGTGCGCAACGGCTCCTCGCCCTGCGGGATCACCCGGTAGATCGTGGACATCGGCATGACGAGGTAGTCACCCTCGCCAATGTCGATCGCTCCGAACGAGGTCTCCACATGCGCCGATCCCGACTCGACGTAGAGGCACTCGTCGCCGATCGCGTTGCGGTACAGCGGCGACGGCCGGTCGGCGACCGCATAGGAGATTCGAACGTCTGCATTGGACAGCAGGTGCTCGCGACCGAGGATCGCGTCCCCCGCCGCGTCGAGCTTGTGCGTGCGGAAATGGCGCGGCTTGAGCGGGTGGTTCGCGGCCGGCTCGGCCTTCTCGGGCCGGTGCTCGGCCGCCGAGCTGATCGCGGTCGGACGGAAGCGGTGGTAGAGCAGCGACGAGTCCGAGGAGAAGCCCTCCTGGCCCATCAGCTCCTCGTGGTAGAGGCTCCCGTCGCTCTGGCGGAACTGCGTGTGTCGCTTGTCGGGGATCTGCCCGACCGAACGGTAGAACGGCACGACGACTCCTTTGTCGGTTCGCACGGAGGCCGAGGGTGTGGCCTCCGCCGCGGTGGCTATGCCCCTGAGGATAGCCGCCGCGCCGCTCGATTTCGACCGGTCCGCGCACCGGCGCGCACGGCCCGCACCCGTTCGCGCACCCGCTGCGCGGACCGGTGGACCACGGGCGCTCCCGGGCTCTAGGCTCTGGGCATGGTTGGACCGATGCCCGCGATGCTGCGGGGCCTGATCGACGACGCGGCGCTCTTCCCACCAGGAAACGCGCCGCTCGAAACCGCCGTCCCCGCCCACCGCGGTTACCGGCAGTCCTGGTACGAGGCCCTGGTCGGCCCGCTCCTGGTCCCGCAGACCAGGCTCGGCGACCTCGACCGCGCCCATGATCGCGGACGCGGCGACCTCCGCGTCGGCGTCATCGTCGACGGCGACCTTGAGGGGGTCCCCGAGGCCGTCACCGCCCTCGACCCGCGGATCACCGTCACGCACTACGAATCGCGCCAGAGCGTCGAACGGCTCGCGGCGCTCGCCCCCGCGTGGGGCAAGCCCGTGTTCGCCGAGCTTCCCCTGGACGAGGCCCTCGAAGACGGCCTCGACGCCCTCCGCCCTACCGGCTTTACCCCCAAGTTCCGCACCGGCGGACTCACCGCAGAGCACTTCCCGGCGCCCGCGACCCTCGCCGCCGCGATGGCCGCGTGCCGCCGCCGCGGCCTCGCCTTCAAGCTCACAGCGGGTCTCCACCGGGCCGTGCGCCACCGCGACCCCGAGACCGGCTTCACCCACCACGGCTTCCTGAACGTGCTGGTCGCGGCCGCCGACGCCGAGCAGAACGCGCCGGTCGAGGACCTCACCGCGACCCTCGCCTCCACCGACGAGGCCGACCTCGCCGACCGTGCCCGCCGCGTCTTGCACGAGCCGCGCACCCTGTGGACCGGCTTCGGCTCGTGCAGCATCGACGAACCCCTCACCGACCTGCTCAAACTCCGACTTCTGAGCCGAGAGGACCGCGCATGACCGCCACCAGCTGGATCGAGGGCGCCGAGGACGGGCCCTTCGGACTCGGGCACCTGCCGTACGGCGTCTTCTCCACAGCGAAGGACCCCGCTCCGCGTCTCGGCGTGCGCATCGGGGACCAGATCCTCGACCTGCGCGGCCTCGCGACCGGGCAGTTCTTCCTGCCGTGGATCCGCCCGGCGTTCCACGAGCACGACCTCAACGGCTTCATGGCCATGGGCCCGCCCGCGTGGCGGCTCGTGCGCCACCAACTGACCGAACTGCTCAGCGACGCTCGCTACCGCGACCAGTCCGCGACCCTGCTGGTCCCGGCAGCCAAGGCGCGCATGCACCTGCCGTTCCAGGTCGCGGACTATGTGGACTTCTACGCTTCAGAGCACCACGCCACCAACCTCGGTCGCCTGTTCCGCCCGGACGCGGAGCCGCTGCTGCCCAACTGGAAGCACCTGCCGGTCGGCTACCACGGTCGCGCCGGGACCGTGGTGCCCTCCGGCACCCCGATCGTCCGGCCGCGCGGCCAGGGCAAGACGCCTGACGGACCGATCGAGTTCGGTCCCAGTGCGCGCCTTGACATCGAGGCGGAGGTCGGTTTCGTGGTCGGCGTCGGCACCGAACTCGGCGCGCCGGTGAACCCGGACGACTTCGCCGAGCACGTGTTCGGCGTTGTGCTCGTCAACGACTGGTCGGCGCGCGACATCCAGGCTTGGGAGTATGTGCCGCTCGGGCCGTTCCTGGGGAAGTCCTTCGCGACTTCGGTGGGCCACTGGGTGACGCCGCTTGACGCGCTCGCCGGCGCGAAGGCCGCCGCGCCGGCGCAGGACCCCGAGCCGCTCGGGTATCTCAAGGAGACCGAGCGGTTCGCCTACGACTTGTCGATGTCGGTGCGCTGGAACGGGACGGAGGTGTCGCGGCCGCCGTTCGCGGGGATGTACTGGACGCCCGCGCAGATGCTGGCGCACATGACGGTGAACGGCGCGAGCCTGCGCACGGGTGACCTCTTCGCTTCGGGGACGGTCTCAGGGCCGGAGGCGGACCAGCGCGGTTCGTTCCTGGAGCTGACGTGGTCGGGGCGCGAGCCGATCGTGCTGGGCGAGGGCGAGACGCGGAGCTTCCTGGAGGACGGCGACACGGTGACGATCGGCGCGACCGCGAGGGGCGCGGACGGCGGCACGATCGGCCTCGGCGAGGTGACCGGCACGATCCTCCCCGCCCTGGACTGATCGGTGCGGTTGATCGTCGGGGCTACTACACGCTGCATTCGCCAGATAACATGACCAACCGACCCACTCGGGAAGGAACCGGCAATGGCGAGCGTGGCCGAGGTTGCGGTCTCCCTGGGCGCGAACAAGAGCGAAGCCGAGGGGCTCGCCGGACAACTCTCGGCGAGCAAGCAGCAGACCGAGGAGCTGCAAGGCGAGATCGCGGCAGTCGGTGCGGAGGGTGCGGCGAACCGCGCGAGCGCCGCTGTGCAGACCATCGAAGGTCTGATGGCTGAAGCGGCCGGACTCGCCGAACGGATCGGCGAAGCCCAAGACCAAGTTCTTGCGATAGAGCAAGCGGGTCTACTCACAACGACCACTGGCGTTACCCGCGATGCTCGACCAACGGCCGCGCCACGGAGTACCAGCGAACCGGCCGTTACCTCGATCCCGTCGGGTCGGCCGCCTCGGTTCAATCCCGAGCATGCGGCGAAGGTGCGCCCCTTTCAAGGACGCGCCAAGACGATAGGACAGGCCTACACTGCCGACGGCAAAGCATTGGGAGAACCCATATGGTCCGGACTCCAAGGCCCCGGCAACGGCGGCCCCGGCCTTACTGAGGAGTATCGGCGAAAGGAGGTCGCAACGATCCACGTCGAAGGGCACCTAGCGGCAAAGATGCGGATCGAGCAGATCCGTGATGTCGTGGTCTACACCAATCGACCACCCTGCGACTACGTGCCCGACGGATGCCGCTGGATACTCTCAGATGTCCTACCTGAGGGCTACCGCATGACGATCTATTGCCCGCAGCGCGGGGCGACGCCGACCGTGTTCGTCGGCAACGGCAAAGGGGTGCAAGGTGATGAATAGCGAGCAGTACGCAGCGGCGGTCGCGAAACTGGAGACGGCCTCGGTCGAGGAAGCGGCCGCGTACGTGAAAGCGCTCGGACTCAATCCGCCCGACGACGCGCCCGGCTGGTACGTGATCGTGGACTACCCGCCCGGGTACAACGGCGAACCACGCTTGGTGTGGACACGAACGCTCTACAGCGTGATCGAACCTGACAATGAAATCAGGCATGACTGATGAGACCGAGCCGCGTCGACCGGTCGAGGTCAGTGCCGAGCCCAAGGTGATGAGGCCCGCGAAGAGGGCGAGCCTGAGAACTGTGCGAGGGAAGGCTGAAGCCCAGCGGGTACTGGAAGGGGATTGCCTGAGCGGGTGGCCTGAGACCGTGGGCGTGGCTTGGGGGTTCGTGTAGGGGAGTGCAGCTACCCTCCCCGCGCTTGAATGAACGCGGGGAGGATGGGCGCTATAACGTCAGTTGTGGGTGCTGCGGAGTAGGCCCTTGAAGTCTGCGGCGTTCAGGTCGAAGACCGGGGAGTCCTGGCCGAGCTTGGAGTCCCGCACCTGGAAGCCGGAGCAGATGTTCCGGGCCTCGACGCAGTTGGTGTCAGCCGAGTTGTTGCTCCGGGTGCTCTTTCTCCATGACTGGCGGCACTCGACGCAGTTGTTGTCAGCTGTGCTGTTGCTCCGTGTGCTCTTCCGCCAGTTGGTGTACTCCACCATCAAGCCACCTTCCGATTTCCTGCGAATCAGCCCTGAGCAGGCTGCGGCCTCGATCATACAAGGCGAGGTTGTCGGGTTCGACTACGTGGCGGCTCTGGTCCCAGGTCTCCACGTAGACGAAATCCGGCCCCGCACCAGGCAAGCCCTCCCCCTTGAATGAGTCGAAGGCATACTGCACTACCTGTGGCGTTCGTACCACCAGCACCTCGCAGCCGGGCATCGCATCGACTTCGAGGAGCCGCGTGAGCTGCGCTTCGCGGTCCCCTGAGGGGAGACGGTCGATGATGCCGAAGATGCTCGAAGGTAGGAAGAACTCCGCGGTCGGGGAGTGCTTCGAGCCGATCCGACCGAAGAACGTCTTTTGCCGCTTTTCCTTGCGCTTCCAGTTCTTGACCTTGTTAGCCGGGTCCTCCTTCGGATTGAGAGGCAGCGCCATGTGGAACGCTTCGGTCTGAACCAGCGCTGGGAGCAGGACAGGGTCCCACTTGACGAAGGTCTTGTAGTTCCGCTCGGATGCCTCCACGATGTACATCGCGCGCTCATCGAGGTTGGAGACCATCTCCGAGCCGGTCAGGAGCTGCTCCCTCACATGCATAATGAACTTCTTACGATCCGGATCGACCCTTCCCCGGTCGCAGATGAGCGACATGTTGCCCAGATCAGGGAGCCGTTCCTCCCCCAACCAGGCTTTGATCGTCGCGGAGCTCTTGCACATGATGTCCCCGAACTTGCTGACCGACCAACCGGCCTCCTCTGCGATGATCCTGACCTCGGCCTGCAAATAGGCCCGGATGAACTTCTCGTAGAGCACCGTTCCCGCCATGGGGGCCTCCCTATGCTGCTCTGACTACTGCTAGTAGCGATGATCGCATGGATCCCGCCGGGCCCATTCGTCACGACTCCCCGGTAATGTCGGCGCTCCGTAATGGGTTTCCATTACGGAGCCCCGGTATTGAGCGTTGCGAACGGAGGCCCGTTTCGGCGAGACGAAACGGGAAGGGCAACAAGGCTACTGATCAGGGAAAACACCCTCTAGGATGGCAATAGCGCGGATCGCGGAAGCTGCTCGCGCGAATGGAGAACCGGGGAGCCGCACCTCCCAGTGCAACTTTGGCGGCTCCCCGGCGAACCGACTGTCGACTATCGGACAGAAGATCTGGCGCTTTCATTCGGGCCCGACCGGCCGCGCCGCATGCCGCCGTGGAAATGCGGCGAAGGCGTGCTCGGATACCGCCAGTTCACCTCCGTGCTGTTCGCGGTCGGTCGTGGGCACCTGCTGTGGGAGAATTGCCGCGTGTTCCATGAGCAGCGCATCGTCGTATCGGCGGCCGAAGAGTCCCTTCCCCTCGCCATCCGAGAACTCGAACTCGATTTCGGTCCCGAAGCCAAGGTGGAGCCGATCGGTCCCGAGATGGCCGTCATCACCGCCCCCGGCCTCACCGCCCAGGAGGTCGCCGACCGCTGCGAGGCCGCCCCGCTCGTCTTCCCCCGCCACCTCACCGTCGAGACCGCGCTCCTCGACGCCGACGCCGACCTCGACCGGATCGCCGAAGCGGCCCTCGCCGCCGTCCGGCAGGCCGACCTTCCGAAATCCTTTGCCCTCCAGGTCTGGGTGAGCGGCCGCTCCTCCTACGAGTTCGGCCCCGCCGCCGCATTCGGCGCGATCGCCGGCGAACTCGACGCGGCCGGGTACACCGTCGCCAAGTCCCGCCGCGACCACGTCCTCTCCTGCTGCCTCACCCCGCGCGGCGTCCTCCTGGGCCTCAACGAGACCCGCGACAGCCTCAGCGACTGGCCCGGCGGCGGCGTGCGCCTCTCCAAAGGCCGCGACCAGATCTCCCGCGCCGAGTTCAAGCTCGAAGAGGCCCTCGGCGAGTTCGGGCTCGACCTCCCCAAGGGCGGCAACGCCCTCGACCTCGGGGCCGCCCCTGGCGGCTGGACCCGGATCCTGCGCGGCCGCGGCCTGCGCGTCTGGGCCGTCGACCCCGGCGACCTCGACGAGCGGCTCTCCCGCGACGGCCAGATCAAGCACCTCAAGCTCACCGCGGGCCGCTTCCTGCGCAGCAACCGGACCGTATTCGACGTGGCGGTCAACGACATGCGCATGGACCCGAAGCTCAGCACCGAACTCATGGTCCGCGCCGCCGAGCACCTCGCCCCCGGGGCACTCGCGATCGTGACGCTCAAGACCGGCTCCCGCGAGGTCCTCACGACCGTCCAGGCCTGCCTGGCCCTCCTCACCGGGCCCTACGAAGTCCTGCACGCCCGCCAACTGCGCCACAACCGCCACGAAATCACCGTGGTCGCCCGCAGAACCGACGCCCCGGCCGCCGCTTAGCGAGGCCTTCGCCGTCAGGGTTTCGCGGCCTGCTTCACCAACGGGAGCGTCCGGTGCGGGATCTGCTCCACCAGGGCGATCACCGTGGTCGCCCGCAGTACGCCCTCGCTCGCCAGGACCCGGTCGATCACGTCCTGGAGCGCCGCGTTCGAGCGCGCCACGATCCGGCACAGCATGTCGCCCGCCCCCGTGACCGTATGCGCCTCAAGCACTTCGGGAATCCGGCCGAGCCGCTCGGCCATCGGCTCGTGGCCCACCGCCTGGCGCAGCTCCAGAGTCACGAACGCCGTGACCGGGTACCCCAGTGCCGCCGGGTCCACCCTCGGCCCGAAGTCGCGCACCACGCCGCGCGCCGCCAGCTTGTCCATCCGCGCCTGCACCGTCCCGCGCGCGACTCCCAGCCGCCGCGAGCACTCCAGCACGCCGATCCGCGGCTCGGCCTCCAGCAACTCGATGAGCTTCGCGTCGAGCGCATCGATACCGATCTCATTGCTCATATTGACCAGTGTAACCGCTTCTACGCTGCTAGATTTGCGCAAGTTGCCCACCGAAAACTCCGCTGCTTGCCCAGTCCAGTGTTCTGCACAATGATCGACACCACAGCCCGAGGCTCGGCGAGACCCGCGAGCCGCGCACAGGTCAGCGACCCGAGGAGGCCGCCATGGTCGACACCGCCAACCGCAGTTCCGACGCCCAGCTCGTGGGCGCGGTCGAGCACGACATCCGCGAGGACGCCTTCCCCATCAAGGGCTGGGACCACGTCCGCTACTACGTCGGCAACGCCCGCCAGGCCGCCCACTACTACTCCACGGCCTTCGGCATGACCCTCTTCGCCTACCGCGGCCCCGAGCAGGGCCACCGCGAGCACGCCGAGTTCGCGCTCAAGTCCGGCGGCGTCACCTTCGTCCTCGCCGGCGGCGTCACCGCCGACGCCGAGGCCACCCGCCACTACGCCGCCCACGGCGACGGCGTCATCGAAGTCGCCCTCGAAGTGCCCGATGTGGACGCCAATTACGAGCACGCGATCAAGCAGGGCGCCATCGCGATCGAGGAGCCCCGCGACCTCACCGACGAGCACGGCACCGTCCGCCGCGCCGTGATCGGCACCTACGGCGAGACCCGGAACGTCCTCATCGACCGCTCCCGGTACACCGGCCCGTTCCTGCCCGGCTTCGTCGCCGCCGAACCCATGACCGCCCCGCCGCAGAAGCGCTTCTTCCAGGCCATCGACCACGTCGTCGGCAACGTCGAGATCGGCCGGATGCGCGAATGGGTCGAGTACTACGAGCGCGTCATGGGCTTCACCAACATCGTCGAGTTCGTCGACGACGCCATCGCCACCGAGTACTCCGCGCTCATGAGCAAGGTCGTCGCCAACGGCAGCCGCAAGATCAAGTTCCCGATCAACGAGCCCGCCGAAGGCAAGAAGAAGTCCCAGATCGACGAGTACCTGGAGTTCTACGGAGGCCCCGGCGTCCAGCACATCGCCCTCGCCACCAATGACATCCTCGCGGCCGTCGACGCCATGCGCGAGCGGGGCGTGGAGTTCCTGGAGGCCCCCGACGCCTACTACGAGGACCCCGAGATGCGCGAGCGCATCGGCGAGGTCCGCGTCCCCATCGAGGAGCTCCAGAAGCGGCGCGTCCTGGTCGACCGCGACGAGGACGGCTATATGCTCCAGATCTTCACCAAGCCGCAACAGGACCGGCCCACCATGTTCTACGAGATCATCGAGCGCCACGGCTCGCTCAGCTTCGGCAAGGGCAACTTCAAGGCCCTGTTCGAGGCGTTGGAGAAGGAGCAGGCCAAGCGCGGCAACCTGTGACGAAGGCGGAGTCGATGCACGCACCACACGGGACCGACCTGCACTGCCGCACCTGGCAGGCGGAGGCGGCCTACCGGATGCTCCAGAACAACCTCGACCCCGAGGTCGCCGAGCGACCCGAGGACCTGGTCGTCTACGGCGGCACCGGGAAGGCCGCGCGCAGCCCGGAGGACCTCAAGTCGATCCTGCGGACCCTCGAGACGCTCGCGCCCGACGAGACCCTGCTCGTCCAGTCGGGCCGGGCCGTCGGCGTCATGCGCACCCACGAATGGGCCCCGCGGGTGCTCATCGCCAACTCGAACCTGGTGCCCGACTGGGCCACCTGGCCCGAGTTCCGCCGCCTCGAATCGCTCGGCCTGACCATGTACGGGCAGATGACGGCCGGCTCGTGGATCTACATCGGCACCCAGGGCATCCTCCAGGGCACCTACGAGACCTTCGCGGCCGTCGCCGCCAAGCGCTTCGGCGGCACGCTCAAAGGGACGCTGACGCTCACGGCCGGGTGCGGCGGCATGGGCGGGGCCCAGCCGCTCGCGGTCACCATGAACGACGGCGTCTGCCTCATCGTCGAGGTCGACCCCGAACGGCTCGAACGGCGCCTGCGCACCCGCTACCTCGACACGGTCGCCGCCGACCTCGACGACGCCCTCGCGCAGGCGCTGGCGGCCAAGCGTTCCGGCGAGGCCAAGTCGATCGGCCTGGTCGGCAACGCCGCCGAGATCCTGCCCGAAATCCTCTCCCGCGGCGTCGAGGTCGACATCGTCACCGACCAGACCTCCGCGCACGACCCGCTGTCCTATGTGCCCGAAGGCGTGTACTACCGCGACGCGGCCGAACTCGCCAAGAACGACGCCGAGGACTTCACCGACCGCGCCCGCGCCTCCATGGCCCGGCACGTCGAAGCCATGGTCGGCTTCCTCGACGCGGGCGCCGAGGTCTTCGACTACGGCAACTCGATCCGCGGCGAAGCCCTCGAAGGCGGCTTCAAACGCGCCTTCGCCTTCCCCGGGTTCGTGCCCGCCTACATCCGGCCCCTGTTCTGCGAAGGCAAGGGCCCCTTCCGATGGGCCGCCCTCTCGGGCGACCCGGCCGACATCGCCGCCACCGACCAGGCCGTGCTCGACCTGTTCCCCGAGAACCGCTCCCTGAACCGGTGGATCGCCCTGGCCCGCGAACGCGTGGCCTTCCAGGGCCTCCCTGCCCGCATCTGCTGGCTCGGCCACGGCGAACGGGACCTCGCCGGCGTCCGCTTCAACGAGATGGTCGCCGACGGGACCCTCAAGGCCCCCATCGTCATCGGCCGCGACCACCTCGACTGCGGATCGGTCGCCAGCCCCTACCGCGAAACGGAGTCCATGAAGGACGGTTCGGACGCGATCGCCGACTGGCCCCTGCTCAACGCCCTCGTCAACACCGCCTCGGGCGCCAGCTGGGTCTCGATCCACCACGGCGGCGGCGTCGGCATGGGGCGGTCCCTCCACGCCGGCCAGGTCACCGTCGCCGACGGCACCCCGCTCGCCGCGCAGAAACTCGAACGCGTGCTCGCCAACGACCCGGCCATGGGCGTCATCCGCCACGTCGACGCCGGATACGCCGAGGCCGAGTACGTCGCCGAGGACCACGGCATCCGGATCCCGAACCGCGAATCCTGACCGCGGGCCCGCACCGGGACTCCTTGCCGGAGCCTTGCGGCGGGCATTCGCCGGGAATCCCGGACCGGGGCCGGGACCGCCTGGGACACTTCGAAGACGCTGAGAACGGGGAACGCATGGACACCGAAGAGTTCCGACGCCTCTGGGACGAACTCGACCCCATCGGGCGCCTGCCCGGCGGCGGCTACCTCCGGTTCTCCTGGAGCGAAGCCGACCTCGCCTGCCGCGCCTGGTTCCAGGAGCAGGCCCGCGCCCGCGACCTGACCTGCGAGAGCGACCGCAACGGCAACCTCTACGCCTGGTGGGGCGAACCCGGATCAGGGGAGGCGGTCCTCACCGGCAGCCACTTCGACTCCGTCCCGCACGGCGGCGCCTACGACGGCCCGCTCGGCATCGTCTCCGCGTTCCTCGCGATCGACGCCCTGCGCGAGGCCGGAGACCGGCCCCGGCGGCCCATCGCGATCGCCGCGTTCACCGAAGAGGAAGGCGGACGCTTCGGCATCCCCTGCCTCGGTTCACGACTCATGACCGGCGCGATCGACCCCGACCGGGCCCGCGCCCTCACCGACGCCGGCGGCACCACGCTCGCCGAGGCCATGCGCGAGACCGGAGCCGACCCCGAACAGCTCGGGCCCGACCCCGAACGGCTCGCCTCGATCGGCGCGTTCGTCGAACTCCACGTCGAACAGGGCCGGCGCCTCGACGGCGAGGACGCCCCGGTCGGGGTCGCCAACGCGATCTGGCCCCACGGGCGCTGGCGCCTGGACTTCACCGGCGCCGCCGACCACGCCGGGACCACGCGCCTGCCCGACCGGCGCGACCCGATGCTCACCTTCGCGTTCGCCGTGCTCGCCGCCCGCAAGGAGGCCCGCCTCGCCGGCGGCCTCGCCACCATCGGCCGGGTGGAAGCCGAACCCAACGCCACCAACGCCATCGCCGCGACCGTGACCGCCTGGCTCGACGCCCGCGCCCCCGACGAGGCGGTCCTCTCCGCGATCCTCACCGGCTTCGAGTCCAAAGTGACCGAACGCGCGGGCCGCGACGGCACCGGCTTCGCGATCCGACCCGAATCCGAGACCCCGGTGGTCGAATTCGACGCAGGGCTCCGCGACCGCATCGCGGCCCTGCTGAGCACATTTACGGCTCGCAAGCATCGCCGAGGGGGCGGCGCGCCGATCCTGCCCACCGGCGCCGGACACGACGCGGGCGTGCTCGCCGCGCACGTGCCGACCGCGATGCTGTTCGTGCGCAACCCCACCGGCGTCTCGCACGCGCCCCGCGAAGCGGCGAGCGACGAGGACTGCGCCGCGGGCGTCGACGCGCTCGCGGCGGTACTGCGAGACCTCGCATGTTGAACCAGCGTCCGTCGAGCAGGTGAGTCGCACCAAAGGAAGTCGAGTCGGGATCGGTGGAACGGGGGCACGTTGAACGAAGGCGGGGAACATCGGGACGCGGCGGACCAAAGCGCGTCCGGTCGGCGCGGCCCCGACCAGCGCGGGTCAGACCGACCCGGTTCGGACGACTCTGCCGCCCAGCGCCGTTCTGAGCAGCGCCGCTCCAACCATGAGGCGTCGACCTACTGGGCCGAGCACGCCTGGCTGCCGAGCGGGATCGCCTCCGGAGTCGCGATCGATGTCGCGGGCGGCCGCATCACCGCGATCCGGCCGAGCACCCGCCCGCAGGGCGAAGTCCTCGGCGGCATCACCCTCCCCGGCTTCGCGAACGCCCACTCGCACGCCTTCCACCGCGCCCTGCGCGGGCGCACCCACGCGGGCAAAGGCACGTTCTGGACCTGGCGGCAGGGCATGTACCGCCTCGCCGGGCGGCTCGAACCCGACTCGTACCACCGGCTCGCGCGGGCCGTCTACGCCGAGATGGCCCTGGCCGGGATCACGAGCGTGGGGGAGTTCCACTACCTGCACCACGCCCCGGACGGGCGGCCGTACGCCGACCCGAACGCCATGGGGGAGGCCCTGATCCAGGCCGCCGCCGACGCCGGGCTGCGGATCACCCTGCTCGACACGCTCTATCTCGCAGGCGGTTTCGACCGGCCGCTCGAAGACGCGCAGCGCCGCTTCGGCGACGGCGGCCTGGAGTCCTGGCTCGACCGGGTCGACCGCCTCCACGCCCCGCCGCACGCGATCATCGGCGGCGCGGTCCACTCGGTGCGGGCCGTGCCCGAAGAGGCCATCGCCGCGTTCGCGTGCTCCACTGAAGGCAGGCCCGTGCACGTCCACCTCTCCGAGCAGCGCGCCGAGAACGAGGCCTGCCGCGCCGCCCACGGTTGCAGCCCGACCGAACTGCTGGAGCGGTGCGGGCTCCTCGGACCCGACCTCACCGCCGTGCACGCGACCCACCTCACCGGCCGGGACATCGAACTGCTCCACCGCTCGGGCACCACCGCGTGCTTCTGCCCCACAACGGAACGGGACCTCGCCGACGGCATCGGCCCCGCGCGGGCGCTCGCCGACGCGGGCGTGCGGCTCGCCCTCGGCACCGACAGCAACGCCATTGTGGACATGTTCGAGGAGGCCCGCGCCCTCGAGATGCACGAGCGCCTCGTCTCCGAGGAACGCGGCCGGTTCACCGCCGAGGAACTCCTCGCCGCCAAGACCCGCCACGACAGCCTCGGCTGGGCCGACGCGGGCCGCATCGAGGTCGGCGCCCGGGCCGACCTGGTCGCCGCCGCGCTCGACACCCCCAGGACCGCCGGGATCGACCCGTCCGGCATCGGTTACGCCGCAACGGCCGCCGACATCACCGACGTGATCGCCGACGGGCGCCGGATCGTGCACCGCGGCAGGCACGCGACCATCGACGCGGGCGCGGAACTGGCCGCCGCGATAGAGGAGTTGTGGGTATGACCGTGGGATGCGAAGGCGCGGCAGGACCGGGCGCGCTCGGGCCGGTATCCGAGGATGATCGGGCTGCGGCGCTGGCGTACACGGCGCAGCCGCGCCGAGCGGCGCGAATGGAAGGGCGGCCGCGATGAGTCTCCTGGTGGATCGCATCGGCGAACTCTTCACCGCCGTGGACGAAAGTGCGGACGGCGGCGGTGCTGAAGCCGGCACCGCCGCGCCGCGCTCGGTCGCCGCGCGAGGCGTGCCCGAGCGCGCAGGCGCCCACGCCGGAATCCTCCGCGATGCGGCGATCGTCATCGACGGCGACCGCATCGCGTGGATCGGGCCGAGTTCCCAAGCACCCGAAGCGGATCAGCGACTTGACGCTTCGGACAAGGCCGTCATCCCAGGCTTCGTCGACAGCCACGCCCACCTCGTGTTCGCCGGGGACCGCTCCGCCGAGTTCGCCGCCCGCATGAGCGGCGAGCCGTACACCGGCGGCGGCATCCGCACCACCGTCGCCGCCACCCGCGCCGCCGGCGACGAGGAGCTGCGCGCCACGGCCGCGCGCCTCACCGCCGAGATGCTCCGCCAGGGAACGACCACAGTGGAGATCAAATCCGGTTACGGGCTCAACGTCGCCGACGAGGCCCGTTCCTTGCGCATCGCCGGCGAGTTCACGACCGAGACCACCTACCTCGGCGCGCACACCGTCCCTACCGGCGCTAAGCCTGATGAATACACCGCGCTCGTCTGCGGGCCCATGCTCGACGCGTGCGCGCCGTACGCCCGATGGGTCGACGTGTTCTGCGAGCGGGGCGCCTTCGACGGCGACCAGGCCCGCGCGGTCCTCACCGCCGGGGCGAAGGCGGGGCTCGCCCTGCGCGTGCACGCCAACCAGCTCACCGCCGGTCCCGGCGTGCGCCTCGCCGTCGAACTCGGCGCGGCCTCGGCCGACCACTGCACCCACCTCGCCGACGCCGATGTCGACGCCCTCGCAACCGGGTCCACAGTGGCCACCCTGCTTCCCGGCGCGGAGTTCTCCACCCGCTCGCCCTACCCGGACGCGCGGCGCCTCATCGACGCCGGCGCCACCGTCGCGCTCGCGACCGACTGCAACCCCGGCTCGTCGTACACCAGCAGCATGGCCTTCTGCATCGCGCTCGCCGTGCGCGAGATGGGCATGACCCCCGCCGAAGCGCTCACCGCCGCCACCGCCGGCGGCGCGGCCGCCCTGCGGCGCGGCGACATCGGCCGCATCGCGGTCGGCGCGCGCGCCGACCTGGCCGTGCTCGACGCCCCCTCGCACGTCCACCTGGCCTACCGGCCCGGGACGCCCCTGATCGAGACCGTCGTACGCGGCGGCGCCGTGGTGAGTTGAGGAGCAACGATGTCCACAGTCAACGTCAAACCGGTTCCGGTCACCCCCGCCGAGGTGATCGCGGTGGCCCGCGACCGCGCCCGGGTCGCGATCGATCCCGCCACTCGCGAGGCGATGGCCCGCAGCCGCGCCTTCATCGACGACATCGAGCGCGAAGGCCGCCCGGTGTACGGGGTCTCGACCGGGTTCGGCGCGCTCGCCAACACCTTCGTCGCCCCTGAGCGGCGCGCCGAACTCCAGCACGCGCTCATCCGCTCGCACGCGGCCGGGGTCGGCGACCCGATGCCGCGGGAGGTGGTGCGGGCGATGATGCTGCTGCGGCTGCGCTCGCTCGCGATGGGCCGCTCCGGCGTCCGCCCGGAGGTCGCGGACGCTCTGGCGGCGCTGCTCAACGCGGACGTCACCCCTTGGGTCCCGCGCCACGGCTCTCTCGGCGCCTCAGGCGACCTGGCCCCGCTCGCGCACTGCGCGATGGTCCTGCTCGGGGAGGGCTGGGTCCTCGCCGAGGACGGCTCGCGCGCCGAGGCCGCGCCCGTGCTCGAAAGCGCCGGCCTCGCGCCGATCGCGTTGTCGTCCAAGGAGGGCCTGGCGCTCATCAACGGCACCGACGGGATGCTCGGGATGCTCCTGCTCGCCGTCGCCGACCTGCGGCACCTGCTGGTGATGGCCGACGTGTGCGCGGCGCTGTCCAACGAGGCGATGCTCGGTTCGGACCGGCCCTTCCAGCCCGAGCTGCACGAGATCCGGCCGCAGCCGGGCCAGGCGGCGAGCGCCGCGAACATCCACCGGCTGCTCCAGGACTCCGAGGTCATGGACTCGCACCGCAACGACCTCGCGCACGCGGTGCAGGACGCGTACTCGATGCGGTGCGCCCCGCAGGTGGCGGGCGCGGCGAGGGACGTGCTCGGGTACGCCGAGACCGTGGCCGCGCAGGAACTCCTGTCGGTGGTCGACAACCCGGTGGTCCTGCCGGACGGGCGGGTCGAGTCGACGGGGAACTTCCACGGTGCGCCGCTCGGCTACGCGGCGGACTTCCTCGCGATCGCGGCGGCCGACGTCGGCTCGATCGCCGAGCGCCGGGTGGACCGCCTGCTCGACGTGACCCGCAACCGGGGTCTGCCGGCGTTCCTCAGTCCGGACCCGGGCGTCAACTCGGGGTTGATGATCGCCCAGTACACGGCCGCGGGGATCGTGGCGGAGAACCGCAGGCTCGCGGCCCCGGCGTCGGTGGACTCGGTGCCGACCTCGGGGATGCAGGAGGACCACGTGTCGATGGGCTGGGCGGCGGGCTGCAAGCTCCGCACGGTCCTCGACAACCTCGGCACGCTGCTGGCGGTGGAACTCCTCGCGGGCGTGCAGGGCCTCCAGTTGCGGCAACCGCTCATCCCGAGCCCGGCCGCGCGCGCCGCGATCGCGGCGGTGGCCCCGATAGCGGGCAAGCCCGGCCCGGACCAGTTCCTCGCCCCGGTCATCGAACAGGTCAAGCACCTCATCGAAGGCCCGAGCCTCCGATCCGACATCGAGAGCGCGGTCGGCCCGCTCATGTGATCCGCTTCGAAGCTCGTTCGAGCGCAGGCGGGGCGCGGCGGTTCCGGACGACGCCGCGGCACCCCGCCCGGTTCGGTCGAACGGATCGAGCAGGCGCGCGCCCGTCCGCCGGAAGTTTTTGACGTTGCGCCCCGGCGCGGCCGCGCGAGCCGGAACTCCCCGATCGTCATGACGCTCAGGCGGGTGCTCCGCATCGCAGACATGGAAGCGGCCCGACGGGATGGTCCGTCGGGCCGGGTGTCGTTCGGGGTTACAGGCCGGAGAGTTTCTGGCCCGCTCGGATCACGGCCATGCCGAGCCGGTCTCCCGGGCGCCTTCCCAGGCGCTCTATGGGACCGGACACCGATATCGCGGCGACCACGCGGCCGGTCTTGTCCCGCACCGGGGCCGAGACGCTGACCACGCCGGGCTCGCGCTCGGCGACCGACTGCGCGAAGCCGCGTCTGCGGACCTCGGCCAGCGTCTTGGACGAGAAGCGGCACTTGGGCAATAGTGGAAGTATGCCTTCGGGCGGCTCCCAGGCGAGCAGCACCTGGGCGCCGGAACCGGCCGTCATCGGCAGGGCGGCGCCGACCGGGACCGTGTCGCGAAGACCTGACGCGCGTTCGGCGGCGGCGACGCACACGCGTTCATCGGCTCGCCTGCGGTACAACTGCGTCGACTCGCCGGTCTGGTCCCGCAGGAGGTTGAGGACCGGTTCGGCGGCGCTGAGGAGTACGTCGGCGGTGGACCCGGCGAGTTCGCCGAGTTTGGGGCCGGGACGCCATCGCCCTTCGTGGTCGCGTTGCAGCATCTCGTGGGCTTCGAGCGCTTGCGCGAGCCGGTGGGCCGTGGCCCGGGGCAATCCCGTCTCGTGCACGAGTTCAGCCAGGCTGGCGCCATTGGTGCAAGCCGTGAGGATGAGCACCGCCTTGTCAAGGACGCCGACTCCGCTGATAGTATTCGTTCTCACGAGCTGAACACTACCTCCCATATTTCGAGAAGTCCAACGACTGGGAACAGAGATGTCACGTACACCACAAGAAGCTGAGGAAACGCGACCGCGCACCCTCGCCGAAAAGGTCTGGGACGCCCACGTGGTACGCACGGGCGGCCAGCAGCCGGACCTGCTCTACATCGACCTCCACCTCCTCCACGAGGTGACCAGCCCCCAGGCCTTCGACGGCCTGCGGCAGGCCGGGCGCAAGGTCCGCCGGACCGATCTGACCATCGCGACCGAGGACCACAACACGCCCACCGACAACCTCTTCACCATCGCGGACCCGACCAGCCGCAAGCAGATCGAGACCCTCCGCGCCAACTGCGAGGAGTTCGGCGTCCGCATCCACTCCCTCGGCGACGCCGAGCAGGGCGTGGTCCACGTCGTGGGACCCCAGCTGGGACTCACCCAGCCGGGCATGACCGTCGTCTGCGGCGACTCCCACACCTCCACGCACGGCGCGTTCGGCTCGATCGCGTTCGGCATCGGCACCAGCGAGGTCGAGCACGTGCTCGCCACGCAGACCCTGCCGCAGGCGAAGCCGAAGTACATGGCCGTCACCGTCAACGGCTCCCTGCCCGAAGGCGTGTCCGCCAAGGACCTCATCCTCAAGATCATCTCCATCACCGGCACCGGCGGCGGCAAGGGCCACATCGTCGAGTACCGCGGCCAGGCCATCGAGGAGCTCTCGATGGAAGGGCGCATGACGGTGTGCAACATGTCGATCGAGTGGGGCGCCAAGGCCGGCCTCATCGCGCCCGACCAGGCCACCTTCGACTACGTCCAGGGCCGCGCGCACGCGCCCCAGGGCGAGGACTGGGACGCCGCCGTCGAGTACTGGCGCGGCCTCAAGACCGACGAGGGCGCCGTCTTCGACAAGGAGATCGTCATCGACGCGGCCTCCCTGAGCCCGTTCGTCACCTGGGGCACCAACCCCGGCCAGGGCATCGAGCTCTCCGGCGCCGTCCCCGCCCCCGAGGACTTCGAGGACCCGGTCGAGCGCACCACCGCCGCGAACGCCCTGACCTACATGGGCCTCGAAGCGGGCACGCCGATGCGCCAGATCGGCGTCGACGTGGTCTTCCTCGGCTCGTGCACCAACGGCCGCATCGAGGACCTGCGCACCGCCGCCGAGGTCATCAAGGGCCGCAAGGTCGCCGACGGCGTCAACATGATGGTCGTCCCCGGCTCGGCGAAGGTCCGCGAGCAGGCGATCGCCGAAGGCCTCGACCGGGTCTTCATCGACGCCGGCGCCGACTGGCGCTTCGCGGGCTGTTCGATGTGCCTGGGCATGAACCCCGACCAGCTCACGCCCGGCCAGCGGGCCGCCTCCACCTCGAACCGCAACTTCGAGGGCCGCCAAGGCAAGGGCGGGCGCACGCACCTGGTCAGCCCGGCCGTCGCCGCGGCCACCGCCGTCACCGGACGCCTCGCCAGCCCGGCGGACCTGTAAGGAAGGCCAAGGAACATGGACAAGTTCACGACCCACACCGGGACCGCCGCGCCGCTGCGCCGCTCGAACGTCGACACCGACCAGATCATCCCGGCCGTCTACCTCAAGCGCGTCACCAAGACCGGCTTCGAGGACGGGCTGTTCGCCGAATGGCGCGAGGACGAGAAGTTCCTGCTCAACCAGCCCGAGTACCGCGACGCCACGATCCTGGTCACCGGCACCGAGTTCGGCACCGGCTCCTCTCGCGAGCACGCCGTCTGGGCCCTGAAGGACTACGGGTTCAAGGCCGTCATCGCACCGCGATTCGGCGACATCTTCCGCGGCAACTCGCTCAAGAACGGTCTGTTGACTGTGGAGCTGCCCGAGGCGGCCGTCGAGGAGCTGTGGCTCCTCGCCGAGGTCCGCCCCGACGCGGAGGTCACCGTGGACCTCGTCGCCTGCGAAGTCCGTGCGGGGGACCGCACCTGGGGCTTCGAGTTCGACGAGTTCCTGCGCTGGCGGATGATGGAGGGCCTCGACGACGTGGCGCTGACCCTGCGCGACGAGGACAAGATCGCGGCCTTCGAATCGAACCGGGATGCTTGGCGGCCTAGGACTCTCCCCGCGGCGGTCTAGCGTCCGCATTCCGATCCAGTTAGCCCTCACGTACGGAGCCGGTGGCGTCGCCACCGGCTCCAGGCGTGTTCGGGTCCCTCCCAACGGGGTTGCGAGCGTCGATTTCGGGCACCCGAATAAAAATTCCCTGCGACACAACGGGTCTATTTTCGCGGAAACAGTTGCGTTCGCTTTCGAAACGTCATAACGTGCGCTTAACAAGCTGGTATGGCTCCAGAACTTATCGGGAGGGTAGGACTCGTGAACAAGGCAGAGTTCGTTGATCGGATCGCCGCTCGCACTGGCGACCGGACCGCTGCGAAAGAAGTCGTCGATGTGGCGATCGACGAGATACAGCGCGCGGTGGTGAAAGGGGAGAAAGTCTCCTTCGCCGGTTTCGGCGTCTTCGAGAAGCGCCAACGCGCCGCTCGCATGGCGCGCAACCCGCGCACCGGAGAAGCGGTGAAGGTCAAGAAGACCGTGGTCCCGGCGTTCCGACCCGGCACGGGCTTCAAGGAGCTCGTCACCGGCAAGCGCAAGGCCGCGAAGTCGGCTTCGGCCGCCAAGAAGGCCGCGGCCGCGAAGAAGACGGCGGCCAAGAAGACCACTGCGAAGAAGTCGGCCGCCAAGAAGACCACGCGCGCCGCCTCCACCGGCAGCCGCTCGGTCGCCACAGGTCGCGTGGCGGCCAAGAAGAGCACGGCGAAGAAGACCACGGCCAAGAAGACGGCCGCGGCGAAGAAGGCCGTGCGCAAGACCACGGCGAAGCCGGCCGCGAAGAAGACGGCGGCGAAGAAGACCACGAAGCGCGGACGCAGCTGATGCCGTGCCCCGAACGGTTCGGGGCACGGTGGAGCACCCGTCCGACACGCACGGGGAGAGGGCATTCAGGGGCCGCCTGAATGCCCTCGTTGCATTCCCGGGAAGGCTCGGCCGGGCCGCCGCCGAAGCGCCGGCGCCGATGCCTAAAGCGCCGCGCCGCCGAAGACGGCTGAGGAGAAGCGATTGGCGAACTTCCCCTCTGGATCGACGCGTTCGCGTAGTTTCTCGAAGTCGCCCATTCGCGGATAACGCGAACGGACTTCGCCAATCGGCATTGAAAACAATTTGCCCCAATGCGGCCTTGCGTCGAACGGCGCCAGTGTCTCCTCAAGCGCGAGCATGACCGGTCGCACCGCCGCGAAGTCGCTCACCCAAGTGAAATGCAGCCCCACCGTGTCGCGCCCGTATGACGGGGAGAGCCACAGTTCGTCCGCCGCCATGGTGCGGATCTCGCTGATCTGCGTGACCGGGCCGAGCCGCTCGCCGATGGACGCGAGCGCCGCGATGGCCGCCGGAGCGTCGGCGCGGTCGATCAGGTACTCCGACTGGAGCTCGTCGCCGGCGCTCGGAGTGAACTCGGCCTTGAAGTGCGCCAGGCGCTCGTTCCAAGGGCCCGTCTGGCCCTGCTGGACCGTGCACGCGGCCGGGTCCATGCCCGGCACGGGGTGGCGCGGCCCGTCGGCCAGCGGCGCCCCGTACCAGTTCGCCTGCGGGAACGGGTGGGTCTGGTCGGCGGTGCGCTGCTTGACCCAGAACTGGAAGGCCGGATCGGCGCCCCACGGCGTGAACAGGCTCGTGGAGTAGGCCGCCGAGGTGAGCTCGTCGAAGTGCGCCGTGACCGCTTCCAAGCCCAGGCCGTCGTAGACGTACTGGCGCATCTCGAAGCCCGCCACCAGGTCCAGGGTTACCGCGTGGACGACGCCCAAGGACCCCAGGTGGACCACCGAGCCGGGGAAGTCCTCGTCGCCGCGGGCGACGGTCCGCAGTTCGCCGTCGGGGCCGATGAACTCGATCGCGGCGACGGCCGTGGCGAGGTTCCCGTTGGCGTTCCCCGAGCCGTGCGTGCCGGTCGCGATCGACCCGGCGACCGAGATGTGCGGCAGCGACGCCATGTTGTGGAGGCCGAAGCCGGCCCGGTGCACCGCCGCGCCCAAGGCCGCGTAGGTGAGCCAGCCGGAGGCGCGCACGGTCCCGTTGAGCGCGTCGATCTGGGCCTCGGGCTGGATGCCGGTGAGCGAGAGCATGACCGCATCGGTGGCCGCGATCGTGTTGAACGAGTGGCCCGAGCCGAGCACCCGCAGGCTCGGGGCGGCGGCCACGACGGCCCGCGCCTCGTCGAGCGTGGCGGGCTGCTCGAAGCGGCTGGGGGAGAAGCGGATGTTCCCGGCCCAGTTGTGAAGGTCGGTGGGGGCGCGGTCCGGCACTGGTGCCTACCTCCTTGTACGCGCACGACGGCGCTCGAATCCGATGGCGGACGCAACACTAGCGCGCGAAAGCGTGTTCAGAGGGTCGGACGGCCCCGCACGCTGCGAAGGGCCCGATCCGCGCCGCCTCGATCACCGCGGGCGCCGCGGGTCTCGCGGCCGCGAGACCGCGCTCCGCCATCGCTCACGCCGAATCGCCGACCGATCTCAGAGCCGTTCGACGCCCACGAGCTTCTGGCCCGACAGCGACAGCACCCACGCCTCACCGGGACGCGTCGACACGTCCGGGGTCTCCAGCCCGTCCTCGTCGGCCAGGATCGCCACCGTGTCGCAGATGACCTCGGGCTCGGCGCAGACGATCGCCGCACCGCCGCCCCCAGCCAGCTCGCGCACCTGCGCGCTGGAGCGCACCGGATTGCGTTCGTGCGCCTCGGCGTCGAACGCCGAGTCCCCGGTGACCCCGCACCGCACCGCCTGCGCGATCGGCTCCACCGTCTGCACGCTCGCCCGCCCCGTGGCGCTGTAGGCCCGGTCCGGCTGGTACAGCGAGGCCAAGGCCGCCAACCGCACCGCCTGGTCCTGCCCGCGCGCGCTCAGCGGCCGCGTCACCTCGGGCCCGCCCCAGGACCGCTCGACCTCCGCCGGAGCGACCAGCAGCACCGTCGCCGTCACCGCCGGCAGCGCGGCGAACGTCTTGAGCACCTCCTGGTCCCGCGGGCGCGTCAGCGCCTCCCGGGCCTCGGCCAGCGTCAGCCACCGCCGCGCGCCGATCTCGTCGTCCGCCGTGAACGCCGCGTCGGGCTTCTCGGTGCGCATCGACCAGTAGTCGACGTACTTGAACACGTCCCCGGCCGGGTTCGACAGGACGTACGAGGGCCGGCACAGCCACATCTGCGGGATGACCGGGATGCCGGTCTCCTCCTCGACCTCGCGGCACGCCGCGGTGAGCGCGTGCTCGCCGGGGTCGAGCTTGCCCTTGGGCAGCGACCAGTTCCCCACCAGGGGCCGCCACACCGCGACCAGTTCGATCAGTCCGCGTTCGCCGTTGCGCCACAACAGGCCGCCCGCCGCGGCCACCCGCCGCCCACTCACGACCGCGCCCCGTTCACGACAGTGCCTCGTTCCACGACAGCGCTCCGTTCAAGACCCGTCCCGCCCACGCCTCATACGGTACTGTGGCGCACCCAATAGCGGGAACCGCGCCACTCGTGCGAAGGACTCCGATGCGGTGGCGGGAAACCCCATTCCGGTCCGAACCGCGACGAAACCCCCGCGGCCGCTTAGGAGTGCATCGTGAGGATGCGGACGGCGACCACCTTTCCCCCGGCGTCGCAGTCGAATGCGACCCGCTGCCCCGGGCGCAGGAAGCGCAGCCCGGAGACGTCGAAGGCCGCCGCGTCGAAGGCGACGCGGCGGCCCGCATTGTCAGTGCCGTCGAGGACGATCTCGCCGGAGCGGTCCTCGTTGAATGTCGCGACGGTGCCCTGCATGGTCCCAGCTTGGACCAAGACCGGCCCGAACGCCAGGGGGACGGGCCGTCAGCGGCGGATCTCGGGGCGGTTGCCGCCGCCCAGCGCCTTCTTGGCCTTGACCCCGAGCCAGATCAGGCCGCCGACGACGCCGACGAACACCGCGAGGCCGAAGGCGAAGGAAAGCACGCCGCTGATCGCGCCGAGGGCGAACTGGACCACGTTCACGACGATGATGAGGGCCAGGACCGCCCCGCCGAACAGGGCCGCGAGCCAGCCGAAGAGACGCCAGTTCATGTCACTCACTCCGAGTCGGGTCGAAAGTTCGAGCCGACACTCCGTCGGCGCGTTAGATGTCATTGTGACTCTATGATGACATCATAGTGGAAGGGGCGCAACCCTCGGGCGCCGCGGGCCGCCGGTCGGGGCTCGCCGCGCGCGCGGCGTGTACCTGGGAGTTCACTTGGCGTATCGCCTCACCGGCGCCGATGGGTCGAACCCCACCTCCGGCTTCCCGTCGCGGGCGCGGCCCGGGCCGGGCGTTAGAGTGCAATGCACTGACGATCCGTACACAACGGCACGGGCCGAGCCGACGGACGGCTCGCGCGCGTCGCAGAACAGGGCCGGCCCACGGCCCGCAGGCGCGCCGGGACCGCCCCGCGGCCCCGGACGGCCCCGCCGAGAAAGAGAGTCATCAGGTGACCGAGCCGACGCCCGTGGCGCAGTACACCGGCCGCCGCCGCGGTGGCGAACCCATGTCCCCGTTCATCCACGTCTGCGGCAACCTCGCGAAAGGCGTGATCCTCGCGCTCTCCAAACGCGACTGGGGCGGCATGGAGCACATCCCGCTCTCCGGCCCGGTGATCCTGGTGTGGAACCACTACTCGGACATCGACCCGCTCGTGGTCGTCCACTACGTGCTCAACGCCGGACGCCACCCCCGCTTCCTCCTCAAGGAGTCGCTCGTCAAGATCCCCGTGCTGGGCCCGATCATCAAGTCCACCGGGCAGATCCCGGTCAAGCGCGGCAGCGCCGACGCCGCCGACGCCCTCCGGGTGATGTCCGAGCAGCTCGAACAGGGCCGCACCGTCGTCATGTCCCCCGAGGGCACGGTCACCAAGGAGCCCGACCACTGGCCCATGCGCGGCAAGACCGGCGTGGCCCGCCTCGCCCTGGAGACCGGGGCCCCCGTCGTGCCCATCGTCCAATGGGGAGCGCTCGGCATCCACGACCGCCGCCGCAGCCCCAAGTTCAAGCTCGGCCGCAAACCTGTGACCGTCAGGGCCCTCCCGGCCGTGGACCTCTCCGAATGGCGCGGAGGGGAGGCCACCCGCGCGGACCTCATCGCCGCGACCGACCGCATCATGGAGACCCTGCGCGACGGCCTCGCCCAGATCCGCGGCGAGGAGCCGCCGCCGGGCCTGTTCGACCTCCGCAAGCAGCGCGCCGAGACGCCGGACGGCACCGCCTCGGACAGCGTTGCCTCGGACGGCACTGCCTCTGACAGCGCCCCGCGCCCCGCCGACCAGGACCGCCGCGAAGAAAGCGAGCCGAGCGAGTGAGAGCAGCCGTCATGGGGGCCGGTTCCTGGGGGACCGTGTTCGCCAAGATCCTCGCCGACGCCGGGACGCCCACCGTCCTGTGGGCCCGGCGGGCGTCGGTGGCCGAGGCCGTCAACGACCGCCACCGCAACCCCGACTACTTCCCCGACATCGAGCTGCCCGCGCTCGTCTCGGCCACCGCCGACGCCGCCGAGGCCCTGCGCGGGGCCGACCTCGTGGTCCTGTCGGTCCCCAGCCAGACCCTGCGCGGCAACCTCGCCGACTGGTCCGGGCGCCTGGAGCCCACCGCGACCCTCCTGAGCCTCATGAAGGGCATCGAACTGGGCACCACCGAGCGCATGACCGAGGTCATCGCGAGCGCCACCGGCGCGCCCCAGTCGCGCATCGCGGTCCTGTCGGGCCCCAACCTCGCCCGCGAGATCGCCGAGGAGCAGCCCACCGCCTCGGTCGTCGCGTGCATCGACCACGGCCGGGCCGTGGACGTCCAGAAGGCCGTCACCACCGCCTACTTCCGCCCGTACACGAACACCGACGTGGTCGGCTGCGAACTCGGCGGCGCGGTCAAGAACGTCATCGCCCTCGCCTACGGCATGGCCGCCGGGATGGGCATGGGCGACAACACCAAGGCCACCATCATCACCCGCGGCCTGGCCGAGACCACCCGCCTGGGGCTGCGCCTGGGCGCCGACCCGACCACCTTCGCCGGCCTCGCCGGCCTCGGCGACCTGGTCGCCACCTGCTCCTCACCCCTGTCGCGCAACCACACCTTCGGCGAGCAGCTGGGCCTGGGCGCGACCCTCGAAGAGGCCGCCCGGGTCACCAGGCAGACCGCCGAGGGCGTCAAGAGCTGCCGGTCGATCACCGACCTCGCCCGCAAGGTCGGCGTCGAGATGCCCATCTGCGACGCCGTCGAGCGGGTCTGCCACGAAGGACTCGACCCCAGAGCCGCGGTCGCCGAACTCATGGGGCGCGAGACCAAACCAGAAACCGACAGTTTGAGGTCCGAGAATGATTAAACCGACCGTCGCCGTGTTCTTCGGCGGGCGCAGCGTGGAGCAGCCCGTCTCGTGCGCGTCCGGTTCCGGTGTCGCCAAAGCACTCCGCGAGCGCGGGTACGAGGTCGCCACCATCGGCATCACGCGCTCGGGCGAGTGGGTGGAGCTCGACCCGGACGCCGCGTTCGCCATCGAGTCCGCCGAGGCCCTGCCCGAGATCACCGCCGAGGCCGGCAAGGCCGTCGCCGTGGACCTCGGCCCGGGCGCGCGACCGATCGCCGACGTCCTCTTCCCGGTCCTCCACGGCCCCTTCGGCGAGGACGGCACCATCCAGGGCCTGTTCGAGATGGCCGGGACCCCGTACGTGGGCTCGGGCGTGCTCTCCAGCTCCCTGTGCATGGACAAGGAGTTCTCGAAGCGCCTCCTCGCCGCCGAGCTCGTCCCGCAGGGCGCGTTCGCGGTCCTCAAGCCCGGCGAGGAGCTCGACACCGAGGCCGTCATCGCGAAGCTCGGCCTGCCGATCTTCGTCAAGCCCGCCCGCGCCGGCTCCAGTCTCGGCATCAGCAAGGTCGACTCCGGCGCCGAACTCGCCGAGGCGGTCGCGAAGGCCCGCCAGGTCGACGACAAGGTCGTCTTCGAGGCGGCGTTCGAGAACGCCCGCGAGATCGAGATGGGCGTCCTGGAGACCCCCGAGGGCGACCTCGAGGTGACCTTCCCGCTCGAGGTGCTCGCCAAGGGCGAGGACGGCTGGTTCGACTTCGAGGCGAAGTACCTCGACAACCCCGAGCCGTTCAACCTGCGCCCCGACTACCCCGAGGGCGTCGCCGAGCAGGCGCAGGCCCTCGCCCGCAAGGTCTTCCGGCTCCTGGACTGCCGCGACCTCGCCCGCGTGGACTGCTTCCTCGGCGAGGACGGCGTGGTCTACCTCAACGAGGTGAACACCATGCCGGGCATGACGCCGATGAGCGGCGTCCCGCAGGCCTTCGCCGCGGCGGGGACCTCCTACGGCGAGCTCGTGGAGCGCCTGGTCACTCTCGCGGCGGCCCGGGTGGGCGACGCGAAGGACGCCGCGTAACCTGGTCGTGAGCTTTGCCCCCCGGTTCGGGAGGCGAAGCGACCGCATCACCGTGTGCGCGCCAGGCCCCGCAGCCATGCGGGTGCAATCCTGAGCGCGCTACACTCACGCGTTTCCGCAGGTCGGAGACGTACTCTGCCTCGGATCTCCTTCGAGGCGACGCATGAATTACTGGAGAGATCATTGCAAGCTAAGGCGAAAGTCAAGCTTTCCCGATCCCTCGGCATCGCTCTGACGCCGAAGGCCGCCAAGTACATGGAGCGCCGTCCCTACCCTCCGGGGCAGCACGGCCGCGGCCGCAAGAAGGAATCGGACTACAAGAACCAGCTCGTCGAGAAGCAGCGTCTGCGCGCGCAGTACAACATCTCTGAGCGCCAGCTGCGCAACGCCTACGCCGAGGCCGTGCGCCGCACCGGCAAGACCGGTGAGAACCTGGTCTCGCTGCTCGAATCCCGCCTGGACGCCTTCGTGCTCCGCGCCGGCTTCGCCCGCACGATCTACCAGGCCCGGCAGTTCGTCAACCACGGCCACTTCACCGTGAACGGCCGCAAGGTCGACATCGCCTCCTACCGGCTCAAGGCCGGCGACTTCGTGCAGGTGCGCAAGAAGTCCCGCGCCACCACGCCGTTCCAGCTCGCCGCCGCCGGCGCGTGGGCGGGCGAGACGACCCCGGCCTACATCGAGTCGCACCTCGAGGGCCTCATCGCCCGCTTCCTGGCGGTGCCCGAGCGCAAGCAGATCCCCGTGATCTGCGACGAGCAGCTCATCGTCGAGTACTACTCGAAGTAAAGCCTGAGCGAGCATCGCCGGATGCCGCCGCCCGCCGGTCCCCGGACCGATCCGCGGCGGCGGCACCCGGCGCCCGCGTCCGCACAGTGCCCTCTGTCACGGTCAACCCCCTGGTAGGCGGTATTGGGACGCGAGTAGACTCGCTCAGTGGTGCAGTGCGCCCCTCGTGGGCGCCATGCGGTCCGAACGTCGCCGATAGGCGCGCCAGGACGCATCCGGCGAAGCGCCGCACCATTCTTACGCCGCCCGAAACCTCGGGTCGGTGTGCCAGTAGCTCCGGCCCGTCGAGGGTGCGGGGTTTTCAGACCGAGGTGTCACGGTAGCGGAGGACATGCCGAAAAAAGACGGTGCCATCGAGATTGAAGGCAAGGTCGTCGAGTCCCTCCCGAACGCAATGTTCCGGGTGGAGCTCACCAACGGCCACAAAGTACTCGCTCACATCAGCGGCAAGATGCGACAGAACTACATCCGAATCCTCCCCGAGGACCGGGTCGTGGTGGAGCTCTCGCCGTACGACCTGTCGCGCGGGCGGATTGTCTACCGTTACCGCTGACCTGACGACTACACGTAAGTAGGACTCGTGAAAGTCAAGCCGAGCGTCAAAGTGATCTGCAAGAACTGCCGCGTGATCCGCAGGCACGGACGAGTGATGGTCATCTGCTCGTCCGACCCGCGACACAAGCAGCGTCAGGGTTAAGCAGACCACATACGCCCAAGTAAGGCCCCAGAAGGGGAAACCGCCGCCAGTGCTCACGCACAACCCTCGGCTCGGAGGCCGAGGCTCGCATCGCCCATCAGGGCAGGGGGATCAGACCCCGACGAGAAGGCAGTGGTCAGACCTCCGACAACGCTAGGAGTATGCCTGCATGGCACGCCTGGTCGGAGTCGACCTCCCGCGCGACAAGCGCCTGGAGATCGCACTCACCTACATTTACGGCATCGGCCGCACGCGCTCGCTCGAGACGATCGCGGCGACCGGCCTCGACCGCAACACGCGGGTCAAGGACCTCACCGACGAAGCGATGGTGCAGCTCCGCGACTACATCGAGGAGCACTTCCAGGTCGAGGGCGACCTGCGCCGCGAGGTGCAGGCCGACATTCGCCGCAAGATCGAGATCAACTGCTACCAGGGTCTTCGTCACCGGTACGGTCTCCCGGTCCACGGTCAGCGGACCAAGACCAACGCCCGAACTCGCAAGGGTCCGAAGAAGACCGTCGCGGGTAAGAAGAAGGCACGTTAGGAGAGCAGCAGATGCCACCGAAGACTCGCGGCGGTTCCAAGAACCCGCGCGCCAAGAAGAAGAACGTGCCCCACGGGCACGCGCACATCAAGAGCACCTTCAACAACACCATCGTGTCGATCACCGACCCGACCGGTGCCGTGATCGCCTGGGCCTCCTCCGGCCAGGTCGGTTTCAAGGGCTCGCGCAAGTCGACCCCGTACGCCGCGCAGATGGCCGCCGAGTCGGCCGCCCGCCGCGCGATGGACAACGGGGTGCGCAAGGTCGACGTCTACGTCAAGGGCCCCGGCTCCGGCCGCGAGACCGCGATCCGCTCCCTCCAGGCCGTCGGCCTCGAGGTCGGCTCGATCAACGACGTGACCCCGCAGCCCCACAACGGCTGCCGTCCGCCCAAGCGCCGCCGCGTCTAGCGACGCGCCACCGAAGCGCAGCCGAGGCGGGGCTCCCACAGCCCGCCTCGGCGAAGGCCTCACCGAGTCCATGAGTTTCAGGCGTCAAATAGCGGGCGCCCCGAACAAAGGAAACATCGCAAAGTGCTTATCACTCAGCGGCCCACGCTCACCGAGCAGCAGATCAGCCCGACCCGCTCCAAGTTCACGATCGAACCCCTGGAGCCCGGTTTCGGCTACACCCTCGGCAACTCGCTGCGGCGCACCCTGCTGTCGTCCATCCCGGGCGCGGCGGTCACGTCGATCAAGATCGACGGCGTCCTGCACGAGTTCTCCACCATTCCCGGCGTGAAAGAGGACGTCGTCGAACTGGTGCTGAACGTCAAGCAGATCTGCGTCTCCTCCGAGAGCGACGAGCCGGCCACCATGTACCTGCGCAAGGAAGGCCCCGGCGAGGTCCTCGCCGGCGACATCCAGCCGCCCGCCGGCGTGCAGGTCCACAACCCCGAACTCAAGCTCGCGACCCTGAACTCCAAGGGCCGCATCGACATGGAGTTCGTGGTCGAGCGCGGCCGAGGCTACGTCTCGTCGCCGGCCAACAAGGGCGAGACCAACGAGATCGGCCGCATCCCGGTCGACTCGATCTACTCGCCCGTGCTCAAGGTGGCCTACTCCGTCGACGCCACGCGCGTCGAGCAGCGCACCGACTTCGACAAGCTGACCGTCGACGTCGAGTCCAAGCCGTCCACTACGCCGCGCACCGCGCTGGCCTCGGCCGGCTCCACCCTGGTGGAGCTGTTCGGCCTGTACCGCGAGCTCGACACCGAGGCCGAGGGCATCGACGTCGGGCCCAGCCCGGCCGACCAGCAGCTGGCCGCCGATCTGGCCCTGCCGATCGAGGACCTGGACATGACCGTCCGCTCCTACAACTGCCTCAAGCGCGAGGGCGTCAACACCGTCGGCGAACTCATCAACCGCACCGAGGCGGACCTGCTCGACATCCGCAACTTCGGGCAGAAGTCGATCGACGAGGTCAAGATGAAGCTCGCCGGCATGGGCCTGAGCCTGAAGGACTCGCCCGGCACCTTCGACCCCAGCGAGGCCGCAGTGGCCTACGGCGGGTCGCCGGTCGCCGAGTCCGACGAGTACGAGGACGACGGCGAGGACCTCCGCGAGACCGAGCAGCTCTAGCTGCGCGAATACGGCGGTCGGTTCCGTCAGACGGCCGGCCGCGTCAACCCAAGAGGAGTAAGAAATGCCTAAGCCCACCAAGGGCCCGCGTCTGGGCGGTTCGCCCGCGCACGAGAAGCTCATGCTCTCGGGCCTGGCGGCCTCCCTGTTCGAGCACGGCAGCATCACCACGACGCTGACCAAGGCCCGCCGCCTGCGCCCCTACGCCGAGCGTCTCATCACGTACGGCAAGAAGGGCACGCTGCACCACCGCCGCCTGGCGCTGGCCAAGCTGCGCAACAAGGACGCGACGCACGACCTGTTCGAGCAGGTCGCCCCGCGCTTCGCCGCCCGCGAGGGCGGCTACACCCGGATCATCAAGGCCGGGAACCGCAAGGGCGACAACGCGCCGATGGCCATCATCGAGCTGGTCGACTAGCACCGCGTGAACCGCGCGCAAGGCCCCGGCCCTGCGCGCGGTTTCGCATTTCCGGCCGCATTCGGAAGCGGCGACGAGGAGGAACAGGTGGAAGGCACGACCAGGCTCCGGCTCGGGGTCGCCTACGACGGGGCCGAGTTCTCCGGCTGGGCCCTCCAACCGGGCCGCCGGACCGTCGCCTCCGAAGTGATCCGCGCCTTGGAGATCCTCTTCGGCGAGATCGGCGGTTTCACCGTCGCCGGGCGGACCGACGCGGGGGTCCACGCCACCGGGCAGGTCGTGCACCTCGACGTGCCGACCGCGAAGTGGGAGGCCCTGAGCGACCGGCTCCTGTGGCGCCTGCGCGGGATTCTCCCGCCGGACGTGCGCGTGACCGCCGCCGAGGCGGTCGACCCGTCCTTCAACGCGCGCTTCGCGGCCCAGTGGCGCCGCTACCGCTACCGGGTCGCGGACGCGACCTGGGGCGTGAACCCGCTGCGGCGACTCGACACCCTCGCCTGGCCCCGGCCTCTCGACGTCGAGCGGATGCACGAGGCGTGCCAGCGCCTGCTCGGCGAGCACGATTTCGTGGGCTTCTGCAAGCAGCGCGAGGGCGCGACGACCATCCGCGAGCTCCAGCAGTACGACTGGGCCCGCGACGAGGACGGCATCGCCGTCGCGACCGTCCGCGCGGACGCGTTCTGCCACTCGATGGTCCGCAGCCTCGTAGGGGCCGCGCTCGCGGTGGGCGACGGCCGCCGCGACGAGGCCTGGCTCGCCTCGATCCTCCACATAGGAGAAAGAGCCAACGACGTCCACGTGGTCGGCCCGCACGGCCTGACGCTCCAGGAAGTCTCCTATTCGGACGACCCGACCGACTGGCAGTCCCGAATCGACCTCACCCGCAGAGTCCGCACCCTCTAACCGCCGCACCTCTTGCACAGGGAAGACCTTTCGGAAATCCACGGCTCCACAGGCTGATGCGAAGACGGCCAACTGCAAATTCGTCGGAAGTCCATGCTTCTCCCGGAGCCGCTTGAACTCCTTTCGGAAATGCGATGACATTGCGTTCGCACACCCCATGTCGTGCTCCATGGCCGCAGATATACCAAGATATGGGAATACATCGATCTGATGCGGATGTCCATGAGATCATCTGTGGCTGCGGCGGATGCAACTCGATCTTGGAAGGAAGCCACTCCTCTCGTGAATCGGAATCGAATCAAGACGGTGAGCCAGGGCGCCGAGTTCAGGAACGGGACGTGGCGCTTCAACGTCTCCACTGTCGGCAATGGCGGCTTCGTGGTGAACGGCCAGATCTGCGATACGGGCGAGGACGGCGGCACCGCCTACGGCCAGGGCAAGGTCGACGTCCCGATCCTGGCTGACCCCTGCAACACCTCCTCGACCGAATACCGGAGCTGATCGGCGACCATGCTCAGCGCTTCCGGTCTTGCGCTCAGGTATGGATCGACGGTGGCACTGCGATCTGCCAGTGTCACCGTCGCGCCGGGCGAGACCCTCGCGATCACCGGCCCGAGCGGGTCGGGCAAGACCAGCCTGCTGTACTGCCTCTCGGGGCTCGTCGTCCCCGATTCGGGGAGCGTCCTGCTCGATGGGGTGATCGATGTCCACCGGTTGACCGACTGGGAGCGTTCGGACCTCCGGCGGTCGAGGTTCGGATTCGTGTTCCAGTTCGCCGAGCTGGTCCCCGAACTCACCTTGCGCGAGAACGTCGAACTTCCGTTGTCGCTCAACAAGGTCAGCCACCGGTCCCGAAAGTCGCGGGTCGCCGATCTGGTTTCCCGGTTCGGGTTGGAGGACTGCGCCGACCGCCGGCCCGCCACCGTGTCCGGAGGGCAGGCGCAGCGGGCCGCGGTCGCGCGGGCGATGGCGCATCGCCCGGCGGTCGTGTTCGGGGACGAGCCGACCGGCGCGCTCGACGGCGAGTCCGGTGAAGTGGTCCTCGGCGCGATGCTCGCCCACGCCGAAGAGGACGGAGCGGCGGTCGTGCTGGTCACCCATAGCGATCTAGTGGCGGCGCGGGCCGATCGCGTGGTCGCCGTGCGCGACGGGGAGACCCGCTCGTTATGCCGATGCGTCTCATTGGCCGACTGCTTCTTGGGTCCGGACCGACCGGCCGGCTCAGATCCGCCGGCATCGTGTTCGTGCTGCTGCTAGTCTCACTCGGCATCCTCACCGCTTTCGCGGTCCCCGCCGTGTTGGCCGATCGGGAACGGGTGTTCGACGACCGGCAGGCGAGCCTGCCGCCGCCGGGCGCCGCGAGCGTGTTCCAGCACAGCACCATTCAGGAACTCTGGCAGGACCGACCGATCACGGTGGTGTACCTCGCCGAAGTCAGCCCGTTCGCCACGGCTCCGCCCGGAATCGAGCGAATGCCCGAACCGGGCGAATACTTCGTGTCGCCCGCACTCGCAACCCTCTCCGAGTCGGATCGGTCCGTGGCGGGCCTGCTGCCGGGAGCCCCGATCGGGGAGATCACTGAGGAGGGCCTGCTGGGGCCGGACGAGCGCATCGCCTATGTGGGTGTGTCGTCGAGTCGCCTTCCCGAAGGCGCGCCCGGGGTCGGGTGGGGATCGGGATGGGCCGACGACCTGGCGCAACGCGATCGGGGCACGGCCCCGGCAGTGATGTTGCTGGTCCTGCCCGCGGCCCTGGGGGCGATGTGGCTGTGTCTGCGACTCGCCGCGCGTTCGACCGTCAAACGCTGGTCGGCGCTGCGAATCCTCGGAGTGCGGCGTTCGCAGGTGCTGACCGGCGCGGCGATCGAGTCGGCATTGCCGTGCCTCCTCGGGTCGCTCGGAGCGGCACTGCTCGCAGGGGTGGTGCTGAGCCGGCTCGCGGTCTCGGATCTGCTCGGGTTCACCTGGTTCCACGGCCGCGCCGGTTTCGGGTGGGAGTACTCGCTCGGCTTCTGCGCGCTCATGACCCTCATCGGAGCGTGCTTCGGAGCCGGCGGCACCCGCCGCGCTCTGGCGAACCCGGTCAGGGGCAGGCAGGACCACCGTGAGCCGAGTCCCCGCTGGTGGCACCTGCTTCCGCTGGCCGCTGGGATCGGCATAGTGCTTCCTCCGCTCCTCACCCGTCCGCCCGCCGAAGCGGGGCAGGACGTGACGGCCGGCTCGACCTTCAGCTGGATGCTCGTCGGTGGAGTCGCCGTGTGCTTGATCGGTCTGCTCTGGGCCGCTCGGCCGATCACCTGGGGCCTGGCCAGAATGCTCGATCGGCCCCAGGTCGCGCTGCCGGTGCGGCTCGCGGCCCGGCGTGTCGGTGACGCGCCGGGAGCCCATCTGCGATCGATCGCGGCGATCGCCTTGCTGGTACTGGTGGCGGGAGCGAACGAGGGAGCCGAGGAGACGTTCGCAAAGCTGTACTCCCAAGACGGCGGTGCGGTCGTCGCCTCGTTCGACCCGGCGCAGATCCCCGATGTCGCCACACGGGAGCTGCTCTGGGAGCGGACCCCGGAGCCGAAATGGGTCGACCAACTCTCCGGCGCGGGCCAGGGCGCGGTTCTGGTGACCGCCTCGTGCACGACGCTGGAGTCGCTCGGGATCCGCGGGCAGGACTGCGCCGAGGGCGAATACTATGCGGCACGGGCCGATCGCTGCCATCTGGGACCAGCGCCGCGGTTGCCCGCGGGCAGCGAGCACGCCTTCGACTCGGAGAGCGGCGCGCCGATCGTCGTCACCGTTCCCGATGCGGAGCTGTCGGTCGACGACCCGCACTTCGACTGCAACACGGTGATCTTCACCGGCGATGCACCGCCGTTCGGTTGGGGGGCATGGACACGCGTGTCCGCCGTGCTCGACGCGGGCGCGGGCTCGGCCCTCGAATACCGGGCGCTGCTGTACGAGCTGGCGCCCGGTCTCGATCTGGCGACCAGTCGGGCGGATCTCAACCAGGACCAATGGGCGAGGCAGGCGACGACCGCTCTCGGATTCGCGCTGTGGACCGCGTTCGGCTTCGCGACACTGACCTTCACCATGGCACTCGCGGACCGAATCGCGTTCCGGCGCAGGGACTCGACTGCGCTGATGGTGCTTGGGGTGCGTCCCTCGCAGTTGCGCGCGTCGCAGGTCGTGGAAGTCGGACTCGGCATCGCGGGCGCGGTCGGGCTGATGTACGCCTGCGCAATACTCTTCGGAAGCGTGCTCATCAAGCTCGGCGACGCGAGAGAGACGATCGCATGGAGACTGGCCCCGGCTTTGACGCCCTATGTCGCCACGGCCGCAGTCGTAGCGATCGCCGCGGCGCTGATCGTCGGCCCGAACCTCCGCTCTGAGGACATGAGAAGGGAATGACGGCGATGAAGTACGCGGTCGGAGACGTGGTCGTCCTCGACGCGACAGCATGGGTTCCGGAGGCCACTGGGGACTTCAGGCTGCGGATCGGGGGAATGCCGGGAGACGTCGTGTCGGTGATGGACGGCGGAGAGTTCGTCGTCAACGGCGCGGTCGAACCGCCCTCGACCGCGTCCAGGCAGAGCTGCGATAAGCCGTTCCGGGCCGGAGTGACCGAATCGTTACTTTATGACGGATCGGTCACGGGCCGGACCTGATTGCTCACCGGCCCATCACGGTTCGGACACGACGGGAACCACGGCGCTGAAAAGGCAGTCTCATGGAGGCAATCCCCGCTACCGCCAAGTGAGAAGGGACCCCCCATGAGACGCCTGCTGCAAGCCACGATACCGGTCGCCGTGCTCCTCCTGCCGCTCGCCGCCTGCTCCGACAACGGCGAGACCGGCGCCTCCGCCGAGGCCGGGGACTACGGCCAGGCCGAGCCCGCCCCACTCCAGGACCAGGACGGCGAGGCCTACGCCTTCAACGAACCGACCTCCCCGGCCGACGACCCCGAGTCCACCTTCGCGGTCGACGTGGACACCGCCTCGTACGACTACGCCCGCCGCGCCATCGGCGAAGGGTCGCTGCCCCCGGCCGACCAGGTCCGGCCCGAGGAGTTCGTCAACTACTTCGACCAGGGCTACGCCGAGCCCGAAGGCAACGGCTTCGCCGTCAGCGTCGACGGCGCCGAGCTGCCCGAATGGTACGACTCGGGCGACGCCACCCACATCATGCGCGTGGGGCTCCAGACCCGCACCGTGCCCGACTCCGAGCGCTCGGACGTGAACCTGACGTTCGTCATCGACGTCTCCGGCTCGATGAGTGGCGAACGCATCCAGATCGTCCGCGACTCGCTGCACACCCTCGTCGACCGGTTGCGCCCCACCGACTCGGTCGCGATCGTGACCTACGAGACCGACTCGGAGGTGCTCAAGGGCATGACCGACGTCGGCGACGGCGAAGACCTGCACGCGGCGATCGACGACCTCTCCGCCCGCGGCTCCACCAACATGCAGGCGGGCCTGGAGGACGGCTACGAACTCGCCGCCGAGGCCTTCGAGACCGGGAAGGACAACCGGGTCATCCTCCTCTCCGACGGCGCCGCGAACGTGGGCCTCACCGAGCACGACGCGATGCTGGACCGGCTCGAAGGCCACATCGCCGACGGCATCACCCTGCTCACCGTCGGCGTCGGCGACTCCTACAACCAGGCGCTCCTGGAGCAACTGGCCGACAACGGGAACGGCTGGGCCGTCTACTTCGCGACCGAGAAGGAGGCCCAGCGGGTCTTCGGCGACCGCCTGACCTCGACGCTCGGCGTCACCGCCCGGGACGCGAAGATCCAGGTCACCTTCAGCGCGGACACCGTCGCGGAGTACCGGCTCATCGGCTTCGAGAACCGCGCCATCGCCGACGAGGACTTCGAGAACGACAGCGTGGACGGCGGCGAGGTCGGCCCCGGCCACAGCGTCACGGCCCTGTACGCGCTCTCGCTGACCGGCGAAGCGGGGGAGCTGGCGCAGGTGGACGTGCGCTGGCAGGACCCCGAGACCGGTGAGATCGACACGGCCTCGGGCGAGTTCGAGGCCGGCGCGTTCGGTGAGAGCGCCCTGCCGAGCCTCCAGGTGGACATGGTCGCGGCGGCGTTCGCCGAGGTCCTGCGCGGCAGCGCGGCAGGCTTCGACTGCGCGGCGATCCTCCCTGCGGCGCAGTCGGTCGCCGAGGACTCGGACGACCCGGACGTCCAGGAGCTCGCCGAGCTGGTCGCCTGGGCCTCGGATCTGGGCGCGTAGGGCATGTCCGCGGGGCCCGGCGCGCACGCGCCGGGCCCCGCGGCGTCAGGCGCCGGTGCGGACGGTCTTTCGCCGGTCGTTCGAGTGCGGCGGGACGGGAATTTCGGATTTGAGCGCTCGCCGCCTTGGGGCCGACCCCGGTCGGCGTCTTCGCAGGTTCCGGTGCTCGATACCTGGTCCCGGCGTTTTTGAACACGTTCGGTCTGGCCTCGACACGCCTTGTGAAAGCATTCACAAGAACGTTGATCCGGACGTTCCGGCACGTACCTTCAACGCATGGACGCAACCCAGCTCCTCGCCCAGGCCGCCGACGCGGTGGCCGCCGCCGACCCCGCGGGCCTCATGCCCGCGCGCCAGCAGATGGCGCTCTCGCTCGGCTGGCACATCATCCTCGCCTGCTTCGGCGTGGCCTTCCCGGCCATCATCTTCGCGATGCACCTGCGGGGCCTCCTCAAGAAGGACCCCGTCTCCCTCGACCTCGCCAAGCGCTGGGGCAAGGTCTCGGCCGTGCTCTTCGCCATCGGCGCGGTCTCCGGCACCGTCCTCAGCTTCGAGATGGGCCTGCTGTGGCCCGGCCTCATGGGCACCTACGGCGACGTCCTCGGCCTGCCCTTCGCCTTCGAGGGCCTCGCGTTCTTCCTCGAGGCGATCTTCCTCGGCATCTACCTCTACGGCTGGGGCCGGATGCCGCCCAGACTCCACCTGATGATGGTGGTGCCCATGGCGATCACCGGCATCATCGGCACCTACTGCGTCATCGCCGTCAACGCCTGGATGAACCACCCGGTCGGCTTCGACGTCATCGACGGCGCGATCACCAACATCGAACCGTGGGCGGTCCTGTTCAACACCCACACCTTCATGCAGTTCGCGCACATGTGGGTCGCCGCCTACATGGTCGCCGGGTTCTCCATCGCCGCCGTCTACGCCGCCGGGATGCTCAAGGGCCGCCGCGACCGCCACCACCGCCTCGGCTTCATGGTGCCCTTCGCCTTCGCCACCGTCGCCGCCCTCGCCCAGCCCTTCGTCGGCCACCTCCTCGGCGAGGGCCTGGACGAGCGCCAGCCCTCGAAGCTCGCCGCGTTCGAACTCGCCGCGACCACCGACGAGGGCGCCTCGCCGCTGCGCATCGGCGGCGTGCTCATCGACGGCGAGGTCAAGGGCGCCCTCGAGATCCCCTACCTCGGTTCGATGATCGCGCTCGGATCGCTCACCGAGCCCGTCCCCGGGCTCGACCAGATCCCCGAGGAGGACCACCCTCCGGTCAACTTCACCCACTTGGCGTTCCAGGCCATGATCGGTCTCGGCCTGCTGCTCATGGGCGCGGTGGTCCTGTACTGGTTCCTGCGCTGGCGCAAACGCGACCTGCTGCACAACCGCTGGTTCCTGCGGTTCATGGCGACCACCGGGGTCCTCGCCGTCGCCGCGATGGAGGCGGGCTGGATCGCCACCGAGGTCGGACGCCAGCCGTGGATCGTCTTCGGCGTCATGCGCACCACCGAGGCCGCCGCCGACCACTCGGCCGGGCTCTGGGGCGTCTACGGCGCCTCGGTGCTCCTCTATGGAGCCATGACCGTCGGTGCGGCCGTGGTGCTCCGGTCGATGGCCCGGCGCTGGCGCGAAGGCGCCGCCGACCTTCCGAGCCCCTACGGGCCGCGCTCGCCGCTCGCGGACGCCGCGACCGTGCGTGAGTGCGGCGACGAGCGGGACCACGCGAAGGAGGCGGCCCGATGAGCCTCGAGTTCGCCGTCGCCGCAGCGCTGTTCGCCGGGGTCCTGTGCTACGCCGTGCTCGGCGGGGCCGACTTCGGCTCGGGCTTCCACGACCTCACCGCCGGCGGCAGCCGCCGCGGCGCTCCACTGCGGACGCTCATCGACCACAGCATCGGCCCGGTCTGGGAGGCCAACCACGTCTGGCTCATCTACGTGCTCGTCATGTGGTGGACCGGGTTCCCGAAGTCCTTCGCCGCCACGATGACGACTCTCCATGTGCCGTTGGTGCTCGCGCTCGTCGGCATCGTCCTGCGCGGTGCGAGCTTCGCCTTCCGCAAGTACAGCGAGACCCTCGCCCAGGCGAAGCTGTTCGGGATCGTCTTCGCGACCTCCTCGGTCCTCGCCCCGTTCTTCCTCGGCACGATCGCCGGGTCCCTCGCCTCCGGGCGCGTGCCCGCCGCCGGGAACGGCGACCCCTGGTCCTCTTGGCTCGCACCGACACCGCTGTTCACCGGCGCGATCTCGGTGGGCACCTGCGCGTTCCTCGCCGGAGTGTTCCTGACCGCCGACGCCGCCCGCCGCGGCCAGGACGCGCTCGCCGCCGAACTCCGAATCCGATCACTAATCGTCGGCGCGGTCACCGGCGCGGTGGTCTTCGCCGCGCTCATCCCGATCGAGCGCGACGCGCCGACCCTGTGGGAGGGCCTGATGAGCCGGGCCGCGCCCGTCATGGCGCTGTCGGCCCTCGGCGGCATCGCCACGCTCGTCCTGTTGTGGCGCAGGCGGTTCGGCTTCGCACGCGTCACCGCGGTGACCGCGGTGGCGGCGGTGATGGCCGGCTGGGGTCTCGGGCAGTACCCGTGGGTCCTGGTCGACCAGGTCACCGTGCACGAGGGCGCCGGAGCGAGCGCCACCTTGCAGGGTCTGCTCGTGGCGGTCGCGATCGCGGCGCTCGTCGTCGTTCCGGCCCTTGGGTACCTGCTCTACCTGACCCAGTCGCCGCAATGGAACGAGGCGGGCGTCCCGGCGGGCCGGGCGGCCCACTGGAGCCGACGCATCGAAAGTGGACGGCGTAGGCCATAGTGGATCCTGCGGTGGATGAAGGGAGGGCCGGGTGCGTCGTCACCCGGCCCTCCGCGCGTCATCGGGAGCCGGTCAGCAGTAGTTGTTCAGGTGCGACTGGAGCGCGCTCTTCTCCGCCGAGTCCACGCTCAGGTTGTACAGGTACTTCACGCGGATCCACGCCTTCGTGTAGTCGCAGCGCACGCCCGTGTTCGGCGGCATCCACTCGGCGGGGTCCTTGTCGCCTTTGGAGCTGTTCACCGAGCTCGTGGCCACCCACAGCTGCGGCGAGTTGATGTCGTTGGCGAAGGCCTGCCGCTGCGCGGTGGACCAGGACCAGGCGCCCGAGGCCCAGGCCTCGGAGAGCGCGACGACGTGGTCGATCGTGGCGTTGGAGACGTTCGTCGTCCAGGTGTTGTCGAAATCGGACTGCCAGTTGCCCGAGGCGGGCTGGCATCCCGAGCCGTTGACGACGTTGCTGCCGTCGCGGTGGAGGACGTGCTGGCGGGCGGTGCAGCCGCCGCCGACGCTCGACCAGTGCGGGAACAGGCTCCGGTCGTAGCTCGAGCCGTTGGACTCGGCCGCGACGGTGAGCGCGTTGAGTTGCGTCTGCGCGGCGGCGGTGGTCGGGATGCCCGGCGGCCGGACCGCTTGGGCCGGAGCCGCATCGACGGCGAGGACGAGGACGAGGGCCAGTGCGGTCGCGGCGAGCGCGGCCATGGCGCGGCGGAGGTTGAGGGTCCAGGAAGACATGCGCAGCTCCTGAGCGAGGTATTCGGGGAACCGGGGTCACCGGTCGTGGGGAGTGGCCGACGGGGGATCGGGTCATCGACCTGCATCGATCAAAACATGGGATGATCGGTTATGGCAAGAGATGCGAAGGATTGTTCATAAGCCTGACATGAACCGTAAGACCGGAATCGGCACGGTATTCGCCGAAAACCCGAGCGGCGCAACGCCAGTGCCGACCCGAGGAAGGGCCGCACAATTTCCGGACACGACCGCCCCGGCGAGCGCCCTCGGCGTCTCGCCGGCGGTGTGCCGTTGTAGGCCTTGACGAACCGCGGCTCGCGCTACTGGACGTCGCGGCGGGGCTTGAGCTGGTCCACGAACCACACGTCCACGAGGTCCCCGACGATGGTTCGGACCTCGTCGCCCGCGTCCTCTATGGCCTCGCCGTCGGTGCGGCCGATGACCACGTACATCAGGTAGTGCCCGTAGGTGTTGTAGCCGACCATGGTCGCGGCCCGGCCCAGCTCCGCGGCCTCGCCGTCGGTCCGTAGAGCCGCGAAGCCGCCTTCGAGTCCGGCGTCGATCGCCTCGCGCATCGCCTCGGCCTCATCGGCATCGGCGAGGTTGAGCACGCCCGCGGTGGCCGCGAACTCGCCGTCCGGGCTCACCACCGTCGCGCGGACGGTCTGCGTGCAGCCGGAGTCGGCGAGCAGATCGGCGAGCTCGTCCAGCCCCGCCTCGGCGCAGTCGGCCAGCTCCTCCGAATCCAGCACCGCGTACGGCCCCGCGGCCCCCGCCGGTGTAATCGCCTCTGCGCCGAACAGCTCGGCGACCGAGATCGGCTCGGCGTCGGTCTCCCTCGCGGCGATCGGGTCGACCACCTCTGGCGCGCCCGAAGCATCCTCCACTGAGGACTGCTGTTCGCCTTCGGTTGGCGCGATGTCGGCCCCCGCGTCCGGATCGCCGCCGCGCATGACGATGAACGCCCCCGCCGCGCAGGCCGCGGCGACCGCCAGGGCGCTGACGATCGCGAGCGCGACAAGCCACCACTTGGTGCGCCGCCGGGCCTTCTGCGCGGCGCGGCGCAGCGGCCGCGAGGCGTGGAGGTGCTCCAGCTGCGCCTCCAGATCCGCCTCGGGCGTGTGCCCGGTCGAGGCCGGAGCGAGCGACTCCGGGCCGAGCCGCGCCGTCGTGGCGTGCATCCGCGCGCGCTCGTCGTACTCCGGCCAGTCGATGCCCGGATCGGTCTGGTCGCGGCGCCCCTGCGTCTGCTGGGGGACCCCGAAAGGGGACGGGCCATGTGCCATGGAGGCAGCTTAGACCCGTGACAGAGCGAAACCGGGAAATGTTCCCTCGGGAGATGGACGCCCCGGGTCCGGTTTCCCCTCCCGGGCGACGCCAGCGAGGCGACAGTGACGCAAGTGGTCCAAGTGCCCCGAGTTGCGGCCCCGCCGCCCAGGTCTCTCCCGGCCGATCCGGGTATCTCCGGCCGGCGGGCCGGGTGACAATAGCGGATGTGTCCGACCAGCCAGAGCACTACTTCAGCGAGCAGCCCGCCGTCGACGACCGCGAGCGCACCATCGGGTTCGAACTCGACGGCGTCGAGTACGAGTTGACGACCTCCACCGGGGTCTTCTCCGGCAACCGGCTCGACCCGGGGACGAGCGTGCTGCTGCACAAGGTCGTCCCGCCCGAGGCCGCCGGGACCTTCCTCGACCTCGGCTGCGGCTACGGCCCGATCAGCGCGGTGCTCGCCCAGCGCGCGGACGCCGAGGTCTGGGCCGTCGACGTCAACCGGCGCGCCCTCGACCTGACCCGCCGCAACACCGAGAAGGCGCCCGGGACCGTGCATGTCGCCGCGCCCGACGACGTGCCCGAGGACGTACGGTTCGACGAGATCTGGTCCAACCCGCCGATCAAGATCGGCAAGGAGGCCCTCCACGGACTGCTCGACACCTGGCTGCCGCGACTCAAGGACGACGGCGTCGCGTGGCTGGTCGTCTCCAAGCACCTCGGCGCGGACTCGTTGGCGCGCTGGCTGACCGAGCGCGGCTGGACCGTCGACAAGCACGCGAGCGCCAAGGGCTACCGGGTCCTGCGGATCGACCGCGCCGCCGACTGAGCCCGCCTTCGCGCCCTGGCCTCTCCGACTCGCTCGCCCTACGATGGGTTCGCGATCCCGTGTTCGAGCGAACCCTCGGAGGTCCCCATGACCGGCGACCGGAACGGCGCAGTCGACCTGCCCCTGGACCTGGAGGCGCTCGCCTTCGGCGGCGAGCGGACCGTGCGGGTCGACGCCTCGGGGCCCTGCGTCAATTGCGAAGGCTCGGGCCTCGACGAGGGCGAGACCTGCGCCTTCTGCGACGGCGGCGGCTCGATGGTGACCGAACGCGAGGCCACCGTGCGCCTCGAACCCGGACTCGCCGACGGCGACACGGTGACCGTCCCCGTCGAAGGCCCCGAAGGCGGCGTGCTCGCCATTGTGCGTGAACGGCGCGACCCGACCCTCACCCGGGACGGCTCGGACCTGCGCACCGTCATCGACGTCGAACCCGAGACCCTCGAACGCGGCGACGTCCTCGACGTGGACACCCTCGACGGCGAGGTGGAACTCCGTGTCCCGCAAGGCACCCCGGACGGCGCGGAACTGCGCTTGATCGGCCTCGGCCTGCCCGTCTCCCGCGGGTCCGACGAACGCGGCGACCTCCTCGTCGAATTCCGCGCGATCCGCCCGGCCGCCCCCGAAACGGTCCGCGCCGCGAGGGAACGCGGCTCCGCGACCCTCTGGGCCGGCGTGCTCCTGCTGGTCGTCGGCCTCGCGTTCCTCGCCTCCGCGATCGGCGCGCGCGTGAGCGCCGACATCTGCGAACCGAGCGCCACGATCCGCTGCGTCGTCGTGGTCGACGGGGTCAGCCGCGGCGAGACCAGGCTGAGCGCCGACGAGCAGCGCGCCCGCGCCAACGGTGCGATGGTGCTCACGATGATCCCCGGCGTCGTCTTCGCCGGCATCGGCGTCCACTTGGCCGCCAAGGGAATGCGGCAGCGCGGCGAGCACCGCGCCGAGGAGGGCCAGCGCCGCGCCGACTGACCGGGCGGTGTCCGGATGCTGACACGCACTTGTCGCGGAGCCCCGCGATGGCGTAGCGTGACGGCCGTAAGCGAACGAAACCCACGGGAGTCCGATGCATCGGGCTGAGAGGGGACTTGGTAGTCCCGACCGTCGAACCTGATCCAGGTCATGCTGGCGCAGGGAGAAGGAGCCATGAACGCTACTCGTCTACCGCGACTCCACGTCATCACCGACACGCGCCGCGTGACCCCCGAATCGACTGCCCCGCTTCACGATCCGCTCGCCGTCGTCACCGCGGCGCTGGCCGCCGGGGCGCGGCTGGTCCAGATCCGGCCCGAGGACCACTACAGCGACCGCGCCGCGTTCGACCTCGCCGTCGCCGTCAGAACGCTGTGCGAGGCGTACGACGCGGTGTGCCTCGTCAACGACCGCGTCCACATCGCCCAAGCGATCGGCGCCCATGGCGTTCACCTTGGGGCCGAAGACCTTCCGGTCGACGCCGCGCGCCGGATCCTCCCCGCGGGCGCCGTGATCGGCGGGACCTGCCGCGAGCCCGAAGGGGCGCGCGCCGCGCGCCGCGCCGGGGCCACCTACCTCGGCGTCGGACCCGTCTGGGGGACCGCGACCAAGACCGGTCTGCCGCAACCGATCGGACTCGACGGCCTGGCCGCCGTGTGCGAGGCCGTCGACCTTCCCGTGATCGCCATCGGCGGCATCGACGCCGAACGCGCCGCGCGGTGCCGCGAGGCCGGGGCGCACGGCGTGGCCGTCGTCGGCGCGGTCGCCGCCGCGGCCGACCCGAAGCGGGCCACCGCCGAACTCCTCGCCGCCGTGGGCGAGGACCCGCACGAACCACCGGAGGCCCTGCGAGGGACGGGCGGGCACTGATGCGCGTCGCCGTCGTCGGCGCCGGTTCCATCGGACTCGCCGTCGCGTGGCGGGCCGCTGAGGCCGGGGCCAAGGTCGTCGTGCACGACCCCGAACCCGGCTCGGGCGCCTCGCGCGTGGCCGCGGGCATGATCGCTCCCGTCACCGAAGCCCACTACGGCGAAGAGGCCCTGACGCCGTTCATTGCCGCGTCCGCCGACGCCTGGCCCGCCTTCGCCCGCGAGCTCGAGGCGGCCTCCGGGCTCGGGGTCGGGTTCCGGGACGTGCCGACCGTCGTCGCCTGCGTCGAGGACGGCGACCGCGCCGAACTCCAGCGGCAGGTCGACCTCTACCGCCGCACCGCAAGGCACGTCGAGACGCTCACCGCGCGGGCCGCCCGCAAGGCGGAGCCGCTGCTCAGCCACCGCGTCCGCGCCGCCGTCCTCGCGACCGAGGACCGCGCGGTGGACCCGCGCGCCGTCCACACCGCGCTGCTGGCGGCCGTCGAGGACGCCGGCGTCGAACTGCGGAGCGACCGCGTCGACGACCTCGACGCGATCGAGGCCGACCAGGTGGTGCTCGCCGCCGGATGCGGCTCGGCGAACTTCAGTCCGAAATGGAGCATCCCGGTGCGCCCCGTCCGCGGTGCGGTCCTGCGCCTGCGCGCGGTCGGCGACCAGCCGGTGCCGCGAACCACCGTGCGCGGCTATGTGAAAGGCCACTCGGTCTACATCGTCACGCGCGACAGCGGCGAAGTCGTGGTCGGCGCGACGAGCGACGAACGCGGCTTCGACCGCCGGACCGGCACCGCCGGCGCCGTCCACGACCTGCTGCGCTGGTCCGTGGAACTGGTCCCCGAGATCGCCGAGTACCACCTCGAAGAGGTCAGCGTCGGCTTCCGGCCCGGCACCCCCGACAACCTGCCGCTCATCGGCCGGCTCGACGAGCGGACCGTGGCCGCGACCGGCCACTACCGCAACGGCATCGCGCTCATCCCCGCGACCGCGACAGCGGTCGCGGCCCTGATCGCGGGGGAGGAGCCCGACTCGCTCGCGGCCTTCGATCCCCTGCGCTTCAACCGAAGTGAGGCCAGGACGCGAACTCTCACTGCCGCACCGAACACCACCACACGCCCCGTTCCCGAACCCACCACTGAGGAGGCGGACTCGTGAAGATCCACATCAACGGCGAAGCGCGCGAAGGCATCGCCACCATCACCGACGCCGTCGCGGCCGTCACCGAAGCCCGGCGCGGCATCGCCGTCGCCCTCAACGGCGAAGTCGTGCCCCGCGCCGAATGGGACCGGCCGCTCACCGACGGCGACGCCGTCGAAGTGCTCACCGCGACCCAAGGAGGCTAGCCATGGACCCGCACCACGACCCGCGACAGGCCCCCGGACCCGCGCCCGGCCTCGCCGACCTCAAGATCGCCGACAAGACCTTCACCTCCCGGCTCATCCTCGGCACCGGCGGCGCCGCCAACCACGCCCAACTCGCCGACGCGATCACCGCCTCCGGCACCGAACTCGTCACCGTCGCCCTCCGCCGCGTCGACCCCGGCGCGCCCGGCTCCCTCCTCGACGTCATCGAGGCCTGCGGCGTCGACCTCCTCCCCAACACCGCCGGCTGCTTCACCGCCGAGCAGGCCGTGCGCACCGCGAAACTCGCCCGCGAGGCCTTCGGCACCGACTGGATCAAACTCGAGGTGATCGGCGACGAGGACACGCTCCTGCCCGACCCCGTCGAACTCCTCGACGCCGCCGACGCGCTCGTCGCCGACGGCTTCACCGTCCTGCCCTACACCAGCGACGACCCCGTCCTCGCCCGCCGACTCGAAGACGCCGGATGCGCCGCCGTCATGCCGCTCGCCGCCCCCATCGGCACCGGCCTCGGCGTCCGCAACCCGCACAACCTCGCCCTCATCTGCGAGCACGCCGGGGTCCCCGTCATCTGCGACGCCGGGATCGGCACCGCCTCCGACGCCGCGCTGGCGATGGAGCTGGGCTGCTCGGCGGTGCTCCTCGCCACCGCCGTCACCCGCGCCGCCGACCCCGCGCTCATGGCCGCCGCGATGCGCGACGCCGTCAACGCCGGGCGCGCCGCGCGCCTCGCCGGACGCATCCCCAAGCGCCACTTGGCGAAAGCCTCCTCCACGTTCGAAGGGCTGGCCGAACTGTGAACCGCGCACGTCGTGAATGGCCGCAACCGCCGGTCGCGCTCACCATCGCCGGCTCCGACTCCGGCGGCGGCGCCGGCATCCAGGCCGACCTGCACACCTTCGCCGCGCACCGGGTGCACGGCACCAGCGTCGTCACCGCGATCACGGCCCAGAACACGCGCGGCGTCACCGCCGCGCAGTCGATCGGCGCGGACCTCGTCCGCGCCCAACTCGACGCGGTGCTCACCGACTTCCCTGTGGCGGCCGTCAAGACCGGGATGCTCGGCGGGGACGAACTGCTCGCGGTAGTCGCCGCCTACGGGCAGGCCGACCGGCTGCCGAACCTCGTGGTCGACCCGGTCATGGTCACCACCACCGGAGACTCGCTGTTCGCCGGCGACCCGGCGGCGTACCTCGGTGAGCTCGGGCCGCTCGCGACGGTCCTGACGCCGAACCTGGTCGAGGCGCGGCAACTCCTCGGCCGCGACGTCGACGGGCTCGACGACATGAGGGAGGCCGCGCGGGCGCTGGCGACCTATGGGCCGCGGGCGGTCCTGGTGAAGGGCGGGCACGGCGCCGATACGCGTTCGGCGGCGGTGGTGGACGTGCTGTGGTGCGACGGCCAGATGCTCGACCTCGCCGCGCCGCGGGTCGCGACCCGCAACGACCACGGGACCGGTTGCACGCTCGCTTCGGCGATCGCGGCGCGGCTGGCGCTGGAGCATCCGCTGACGCAGGCGGTGGCGGGCGCGAAGGCGTATGTGACCGAGGCGCTGCGGGCGGCCGCCGAATGGCGGCTGGGCACCGGGCCCGGACCGGTCCACCACCATCACGGCCGCAAGAGCGCGGCGCTGTGAGGGGAGGCGGGGGAGCGGTGGCGGTTTTCGGGCATGCGGAGAAGGTTTGCGTGATTCCGGGCGCCCCCGAATCAACAGTGCCCGAGGGGTCCGACATCGCTTTGGGGCGGTTGTTCGATGGGGCGACTTTCGGGCATGCCGGGAAGGTTTGCGCGAATCGAGGCGCCCCCGAATCAACGATGCCTGCGGGGTCCGACATCGCTTCGGGGCGGTTGTTCGATGCGGCGGTTTTCGGGCATAGCGCGAAGGTTTGCGCGATCTGGAGCGCCCCCGATTCAACTGTGCCTGCCGGGTGTGACATGGCTTCGCGGGGGTTGTTCGAAGCGGCGGCTTTTGGACATGGCGCGAAGGTTTGCGCGATCTGGAGCGCCCCCGAATCAACTGTGCCCGCCGGGTCCGACATCGCTTTTCGGCCGGTGTTCGACGCTTCGGTTTCTGGTGCGGCCCTTATTCGCGACCGGGTTTCGGCGCGGCGGTTCCGCCGCGCCTTCGAGTGATTCTCAGGAGACAACATGAACGCTAGAAGCAAGGTCTACGTCGAAGGGCCCCGGGCCGACATCCAGGTCCCCTTCACCGAGGTCGCCCTCGACGGCGGCGAAGCGCCCGTGCGCCTCTACGACACCTCCGGGCCCGGCTCCGACCCCGAGGTCGGGCTCCCCAAGCTCCGCGAGGCCTGGATCGCCGAGCGCCGCCCGCTCCCTGCCAGTCGCCTCTCCCGTGACGGCGCCGACCTCCCCTGCGCCACGCAGCTCCACTACGCCAAGCAGGGCATCGTCACCGCCGAGATGGAGTTCGTCGCCGTCCGCGAGGGCCTTTCCGCCGAGTTCGTGCGCTCCGAGATCGCCTCCGGCCGCGCCATCATCCCCGCCAACGTCAACCACCCCGAGACCGAGCCGATGATCATCGGCAAGAACTTCCTCACCAAGATCAACGCCAACATCGGCACCTCCGCCGTCTCCGACTCCATCGCCGCCGAGGTCGAGAAGCTCACCTGGGCCGCCAAATGGGGCGCCGACACCGTCATGGACCTCTCCACCGGCAAGCACATCCACGAGACCCGCGAGCACATCATGCGCAACTCGCCCGTCCCGATCGGCACCGTCCCGCTCTACCAGGCACTCGAGAAGGTCAACGGCGACCCGGTGAAGCTCAGCTGGGAGGTCTACCGCGACACCATCATCGAGCAGGCCGAGCAGGGCGTCGACTACATGACCGTGCACGCCGGGGTCCTCCTGCGCCACGTGCCCCTCGCCGCCCGGCGCGTCACCGGCATCGTCTCGCGCGGCGGCTCGATCATGGCCGCCTGGTGCCTCGCCCACCACCAGGAGAACTTCCTCTACACCCACTACCGCGAGCTGTGCGAGATCTTCGCCGAGTACGACATCGCCTTCTCCCTCGGCGACGGCCTGCGCCCCGGCTCCATCGCCGACGCCAACGACGAGGCCCAGTTCGCCGAACTGCGCACCCTCGGCGAGCTCACCCACATCGCCTGGGAGTACGACGTGCAGGTCATGGTCGAGGGCCCCGGCCACGTGCCCATGCACAAGATCAAGGAGAACGTCGACCTCCAGCAGGAGATCTGCGGCGAGGCCCCGTTCTACACCCTCGGCCCGCTCACCACCGACGTCGCGCCCGCCTACGACCACATCACCTCCGCGATCGGCGCCGCCATGATCGGCTGGTTCGGCACCGCGATGCTCTGCTACGTCACCCCCAAGGAGCACCTCGGCCTGCCCAACCGCGAGGACGTCAAGGAGGGCGTCATCGCCTACAAGATCGCCGCCCACGCCTCCGACCTCGCCAAAGGCCACCCCAAGGCGCAGGAATGGGACGACGCGCTCTCCAAGGCCCGCTTCGAGTTCCGCTGGCAGGACCAGTTCAACCTCTCGCTCGACCCCGACCGGGCCCGCGAGTACCACGACGAGACCCTCCCTGCCGAACCGGCGAAGACCGCGCACTTCTGCTCCATGTGCGGCCCCAAGTTCTGCTCCATGAAGATCAGCCAGGAGCTGAAGGAGTACGCCGAGCGGGGCATGGCCGACAAGAGCGAGGAGTTCCTCGGCTCCGGCGGGAAGGTCTACCTCCCGGTCGTCGACGCCAAATAAGCCGTACAACGTACGTTGTACGATGTAGAACGTGTCCCGTGCGTTCTAGGTCGTACAACGCACATTGTTCGCCGTACGAAGTGCCTCGCACGCCGCACTTAGTACAATGTACTGCGTACGAAATCAGTTCCGATGCTGTATCCGAGGTCACGGCGGCCGCCGTCAGGGGGGCCGCCGTGACCGCGTAGACTTAGCGGCTGTTGTTCGAGTACCTCCGCACCAGGGCCGATTCCCGGCCCGCGAGCATCACCGCGGAGGCGCTGTCCAACGAATCCCACGCCCGATCGGTCCGCGGCCCGAGGTCTTCACCGAGAGCCGCACCGCCGGGCGCGCGCCCGTGTCGGGCCGCGGGGATTCAGGCGGTCCCGCCCACATCTGCGGGATTCGTTCCACACCGACAACGAAAGCTAGGTAACACTGTGCCGACGTACAGCCCCAAAGCGGGCGACCTCGACCCGCAGTGGCTCGTGATCGACGCGACCGACGTGGTGTTGGGTCGTCTCGCGACGCACGCAGCCGATCTGCTCCGCGGCAAGCACAAGCCCACCTTCGCGCCGAACACCGACGGCGGCGACTACGTCATCGTCGTCAACGCCGAGAAGGTCGTGCTCACCCGGAACAAGCTCCAGACCAAGAAGGCCTACCGCCACTCCGGCTACCCGGGCGGTCTCAAGGAGAAGTCCTACGCCGACCTGATGGAGAAGGCCCCCCACAAGGTGGTCGAGAAGGCCGTGTTCGGCATGCTGCCGAAGAACAAGCTCGGCCGAGCCGTGTCCAAGAAGCTGAAGGTCTACCCGGGTCCGGGCCACCCGCACGCCGCCCAGCAGCCGAAGCCGTACGAGATCAAGAAGATCGCGCAGTAGGCGCGGGCGGAACAGGAGCAACCATATGAGTGACGAGATCCAGGCCAACGAGGCCGCCGAGACCGAGACCCCCGAGACCGCGGCCGCGGAGGCCCCCGTCGAGGTGGCCGAAGTCGCCGAAGCCGTCGAGACCCCCGCCGAAGCGCCCGTCGAGGTGCCGGTCGAGGTCCCCGCCGACGTCGCCGCCGCGCCGTCCGTGCCGAGCATCCCCGCGGTGCCGGCCGACCGCCCGATCCAGACCGTGGGCCGGCGCAAGCGCGCCATCGCCCGCGTCCGCCTCGTGGCCGGCACCGGCAAGTACGTCGTCAACGGCAAGAGCCTCGAGGACTACTTCCCGAGCAAGGTCCACCAGCAGACCGTGGCCGAGCCCTTCGTGACCGTCGAGGCCGGCGACAACTTCGACGTCCTGGTCAACATCCACGGCGGCGGCGCCACCGGCCAGGCCGGCGCGCTGCGCCTCGGCATCGCCCGCGCGCTGCTCGAGGTCGACCCGAACATGCGCCCGGCCCTCAAGGCCGCCGGCTTCCTGACCCGCGACGCCCGCGAGAAGGAAAGCAAGAAGTACGGTCTCAAGAAGGCGCGCAAGGCGCCGCAGTACTCGAAGCGCTAGCACGCCTTCCCCGCCCGCGGGGAAACGCGCTAGTCTGCACAGGCGACGGGGCTGCCGAGGAGGACATCTTCGGCGGCCCCGACTCCTTTCGCAGTCCGGTAAACCGCACGGCATCGTCAAACAGCCACAGGACCGGTCCCGGGTACAGCACGCCGCGACAGAGCCCCCACACGGCTCGCAAGCGTCGCCGAGCAGGGCCTGACCCGCACCGGCACCGCCAAGATGGGAAACCACACCGTGTCACGACTGTTCGGCACCGACGGCGTACGGGGGCGGGCGAACGCCGACCTCACGCCCGACCTGGCGCTCCGCCTCAGCATCGCCGCGACCCGGGTGCTCGGCGCCGCCGACCGGCGCACCGTCGCCGTCATCGGCCGCGACCCCCGCGCCTCCGGCGAGATGCTCGCCGCGGCCAGCGCCGCCGGGCTCGCCGCCGCCGGAGCCGAGGTCATCGACCTGGGCGTCCTTCCCACCCCCGCGGTCGCGCACCTGACGGCCCTGACCGGCGCCGACTTCGGCGTCATGGTCTCCGCCTCCCACAATCCCATGCCCGACAACGGCATCAAGTTCTTCGCGGCCGGCGGCCGCAAGCTCCCCGACGAGGTCGAGGACGCCATCGAGGCGGCCATGGCCCGCCCGGCCCCGCTGCCGCAGGCCGAGGGCGTCGGGCGCATCGCCCGCTCGGTCGACCCCGTCGAGGCGTACATCGAGCACCTCGTCGAGGTCTGCCCCAATCCCCTGAACGGCCTCAAGGTCGTGCTCGACCCCGCCAACGGCGCGGCCACCGGCGCGGCCCCCGAGGCGCTGCGGCGCGCCGGGGCCGAGGTCGTCACCATCAACGACGACCCCGACGGCCTCAACATCAACGAGAACTGCGGCTCGACCCACATGGAGGGGCTGCGCGCGGCCGTCCTCGCCCACGGCGCGGACGCCGGGATCGCCCTCGACGGCGACGCCGACCGCTGCCTGGCCGTGGACGCCGAGGGCAACTACGTGGACGGGGACGCCATCATGGCGATCCTCGCGCTCGCGATGCGCGAGGCCGGGACGCTGCGCGGCGACACCCTCGTCGCCACCGTCATGTCGAACCTCGGCCTCCACCAGGCCATGGGCGCGGCCGGGATCAACCTCGTGGTCACCGGCGTCGGCGACCGCTACGTGCTCGAACGCCTCGGCGAGGGCGACTTCTCGCTCGGCGGCGAGCAGTCGGGGCACATCATCCTGTCCGACCACGCCACCACCGGCGACGGCACGCTCACCGCCATCATGGTGCTCGCGCGCATGGCCGCCACCGGCAAGACCCTCGGCGAGCTCGCCTCGGTCTTCACCCCGGCCCCGCAGGTGCTGCTCAACGTGCGGGTCGCCGACAAGTCCGTCATCCACCACGAGTCGGTGCGCGACGCCGTCGCGCTGTGGCAGGCGAAGCTCGGCACCGACGGACGGGTCCTTTTGCGGCCCTCGGGGACCGAACCGCTCGTGCGCGTCATGGTCGAGGCCTCCGAGGAGCCGGTCGCCCAGTCGGTCGCGGCCGAACTCGCGGCCGTCGTCGAGCACGCTCTGGCGTAGGCCGGCCCGGACGGCCCGGCCGGACTCGCTTGTGGCCGGCGGACCGCGCCGGGACTCGCCCCATTCACCGCTTCCTATCGGCGCCGATTCCGTACGCCTCCAGCGCTTGCGAGCCGCGTCGCGCGCTTGCGCGAATGCGTCGTCCGCGCTGCGCCGATGGGGGACCGTTCACCGCCCCGAGCTGGGGCAAGGCTGGGACCTCCGGTTGGCATAGATGCACTAAGCTCTCATTCCATGACCACTGTCATCGTGATCCTCGTAGTCGTTCTGGTGATCGCCCTCATCCTGGTGTTCACCGCCCTGGGCGGGCGCAACAAACTGGTGCGATTGCGGAACATCACTCAGGAGTCGTGGGCGCAGATCGATGTCGAGCTCCAGCGCCGGTACGACCTCCTCGACAACCTGATGTACGTCGTCCAGCAGGCCGCCGGCGCCGAGAACGCCACGCTGCGCCAGGTCGCCGACGCCCGGTCCAGGGCGATGCAGGCGCGGCAGGACCCGAACGTGGGCCACGGCGGCCAGGGCGCCGCCGAGGGCCAGCTGACGCAGGCGGTGCGCGGCGTCATCCACATGCAGGAGTCCTACCCGGCCTTGCAGACGAACCAGAACTTCCTCCAGCTCCAGACCGAGATCGCCGAGACCGAGAACCGCATCGCGGCCCCGCGCCGGTTCTACAACGCGAACGTGCGCGAGTACAACACCGCGCTCCAGGTCTTCCCCGGGTCGATCTCGGCGCGGATGGGCGGGTTCCAGCCCGAGGAGTACTTCGAGCTCGACAACCCGGCCGCTCGCACCGCGCCGAAGATGCGCGACATGGGCGGGCCCGGCTTCATGCAGCAGCCCCAGCCTCAGCAGCAGCAGTTGCCGCCGCAGGCGGCGCCCGGCCAGGTCCCGCCCGGCTACGGCCAGCCCCAGCAGGTCGGCTACCAGCCCCCGCAGCCCGGCTACGGCCAGCAGCCCCAGCAGCCCGGCTACGGGCAGCCGCAGGCGCCGCAGCCCGGTTACGGCGCCCCGCAGCCCGGCTACGGCGCTCCCCAGCCCGGTTACCCGCAGCAGCCCCAGCAGCCGCAGCAGCCGCAGCAGCCCGGATACGGACAGCAGCCCTACGGCCGGTAGCCGCGCGCACGATCCCCAACGCCCGTAAGAAGGATTCACCCCAGTGAGCAATACGAGTAGCGACGGCCTTCCGTGGTGGGGTTATGTCCTCTGCCTGGTGGTCGTCGGCGTCGGCGCCTATTTCGCCTGGCGCGCCCGCCAGAAGAAGATCGCGATGTACCGGGCCTGGGCGGCCCAGTACGGCTTCCACTACGAGCCGACCGACAACTCGGTGGCCGGGCTGTCGACCGAGTCCCCGTTCAACGAGGGCCACTCCCGCAAGGGCATCGACGTCTTCCGCGGCATGTACAAGAACATGCACATCGTGTTCTTCCAGTACCAGTACACGACCGGCAGCGGCAAGGAGTCGCAGACGCACGTCCACCAGGTCGTCGCGATCGGCCTGCCGACGCCGCGGCCGCTGCTGGACATCGGGCACGAGAACTTCCTGTCCAAGCGGTTCTCCAAGGACATCGACTTCGAGAACCAGACGTTCAACGACACGTTCAAGATCAACTCGCCGAACCGCCGCTTCGCGTTCGACGTCATCCACGCCCGGACCATGGAGTGGATGCTCGCCGACCAGCGCGCCCGCTCCTACCAGTGGCGCTTCGAGGGCCCCTGGCTCATGACGTTCCGCTCCGGCGCGCTCAAGCTCGAAGAGGTCTTCTTCTACGCGGACTTCCTCATCGACGTCTTCGCCCAGGTGCCCCGGCACGTCTGGTCCAACAACTAGCGACGGGCACGGGCCGCGCCGGAGGGCGCGGCCCGTCGCCGTGCACACGGGAGTCCCATGTCGATCACCGGCGCCGCCGCCGCGCTCGCGATACCGCTCGCGTGCTGCGTCGCCCTCGTCGGCGGGACCGTCCTGCTCGTCCTCTACACGCGCCGCGCCCGCAACGCCCGGATCGCCCAGTGCGCGGCCTGGGCGGCCCGGCACGGATTCCAGTACTGGCCCGACGACCCCACGGCGCTGGGGATCTCGGGGCACAACCCGTTCGACCTCGGCCACTCCCGCCGCGCGTACGACGTCCTGCGCGGGCGCTACCGCGACGCGCACCTGCACTGCTTCCAGTACGTGTTCGTCACCGGCGGCGGCCGGAGCCGGACCACGCACACCTACCAGGTCTACGCGATCAGCCTCCCCAAGAGCCGCCCGTACCTCGACATCCGCCACGAGAACGCCCTGTCCAGGCGCTTCGAGAAGGACCTCGACTTCGAGAACCAGGCGTTCAACGACGAGTACCGCATCGAGTCGGACAGTCCGCGGTTCGCCTACGACGTGATCCACCCGCGCACTATGGAGTGGATGCTCGCCGACCAGCGCGCCCGCTCCTACCAGTGGCGTTTCGAGGGCTCCTGGCTCATGACCTTCCGGACCGGCGGGCACGACCTCGACCAGGTCTTCCACTACGCGGACTTCCTCCACGCCGTCCTCGGGCAGGTGCCCGCGCACGTGTGGTCGGACCCGAACCCCTCAGCGCGCTGAAAGCCCCGACAAGTCCACTTCGCCGAACGTGGGGGTCGACCAGACCTCGGGCCCGCACGCGCCCAGGTCGGTGCGCACCTCGCCGCCCGGCAGCGCCACGACCTTGCAGGTGAAGTCGGCGTCGACCACGAGAGCGGCCGCGCCGCCGTCGAGCCCCTCCAGCGGGCGCACGGCGTAGAAACCGCCCTCGCTCACCCGATCCCAGGAGTCGCCGTCGAGGCGCCACAGGCCCATCGGCTCGTCTTCGAGGCACCCGTCGTACAGCTCGGCGAAGACCGCGTACAGCTTGCCGCCGTTGAAGAACAGGTCCCAGGTCAGCACCTGCCCGCCGCGGCTCGCCTCGGGCGGCGCCACGACCGGCCCCGCCTCCAGCGAGGCGGTGTCGACCACGACCACGCCTTCGTTGACCGGGCACCCGTCCTGGCCGTCGCCCTCGTACTCGACCGCGAGGGCGCCGCCGCCGGCGCTCAGCGCCGTCCGCTGCGTCCACTGCCCCTGCCCTGACGGGAGGTCGCCGACTGCGGCCGCCTCGCCGGTGCCCGGGTCGAGGAGCCACAGGTCCTCGGTGTCGGTGCGCGACTGCGGGCCCTCCTCGCCGACCAGGATGCGGCCCTCGACCGCGCCCCACACGCTGCCGCCGCGGGCCTGCTCGGCCTCGACCGGCACCGGTTCGGTCCCGTCCGAGCCGTCGGCCGGGAGCCACCGGATCTCGCCGTCGCCGTACGCGAACAACTGGTCGTCGCCGAGGTAGACGCCCTGGCAGCCCGGGCCGCACTCGTGGTGCAGCGCGGGCCCGTCCGGACCGGCCCACTGCCAGAAGCCGCCGCCGACGTTGACGGTCATGAGGCCGCCGCCGGGGGACCACAGCACGCGCTGGCCCGGGGTCGCGAAGGAGCCTTCGAGCGGGCGGGCCTCGCCGTCCCACACCGCGACCACCGTGGAGTCGCGGGCGACGATCACCGCCAGGCTCGGCGGCGCGTCGACCGCGCCGGTCTCCTCCGAGGACTCCGGCGGGCCTTGGCAGGCGCCGGCGAGAGCGAGGGCGGCGGCACTGAGGACGGTTGCCGCCCAACGGCTCCTGGAGACGGATCGAGGCATGGGCCCACCCTATGGCGCGGCGGCCGGGTACGGACGGGAACGGGCCGGTGTCGCCCTGCTGCTAGAATGGCTCCGCGCGGGACGGTCGATTCGATCGACGCCGCCCGCGGTGGCCCGTGGTGTAATTGGCAACACTACTGATTTTGGTTCAGTCATTTCAGGTTCGAGTCCTGGCGGGCCAGCCATCCACACCCCTTCGCGAACCAGGGCATCAGCCTTCAAAACGGACACCTGGGGGCCCCATTTCAAACATCCCCGGCGGGTCCGACAGTGCCGGTCTCGAACAAGTCCCGAGCTCCGGTCGCATTCGCGCTCACCGCATCCGGTCGAACAGGGCCGCGAAGCCCGTCTCCGCCGCACCGATCAGCGGGCCCTCCTGGCCCAGCACCGGCGTGCGCAGCCGCAGCCGCGAACGCAGATGCGGCAGCGTCGTCTCCGCCAGCGCCGACCGCACCGGCGCCGCCGCCGACAGGTACAGCTCCCGCAGCCAGCCGCCGAACAGGATCTCGTCCGGGCCCGTCGCGGTCACCACCGCGCCCAGCGCCCGCCCCAGGTCCTGACCGGACCTGCGCAGCCCGTCCTTCGCCGACGCGTCGCCCATGCCCGCCGCCATCGTGGCGCGCTCGATGTCCTCGGCGTACCCGAAGGCCTCCATCTCCGCCTCCAGGCACCCCCGCAGCCCGCACGCGCACTCCTGACCGTTCGGCTCCACCACTATGTGCCCCAACTGGATCGACCCGCCGCGCTGCGACCGGCCCTCCACCACCAGCCCAGCGGTCACGCCCCGGCCCCCGTGCAGGTACAGCAGCTTCGTCGCCTCGAAGGCGTCGCCCCGAGTCCACTCGCCGACCGCCGCGGCCGTCGCCGTGTCCACCACCAGCCACTCCCGGCCGGTCGCGTCCGCCAGGTCCGCCGCTACATCGCTGCCGGCCCAACCCAGCTCCGTCGAATGCGCCACCTCGCCCGCGTCGACCAGCCCCGGCACCGCCGCGACCGCCTCGGCCCCCGCGCCCTCCACCAGCGCGGCCGCCGCGGCGGCGGCCGCAGACGCCTCCACCCCCGTCAGCAGAGGCGTCTCGGCCCGCTCCAGCACCTCCCCGCCCAGTCCGTACAGCGCGAACCGGACCCGGTCGGCGCGGATCTCCACCGCCGCCACCGATTCGGCCTTGGGAACGCAGGCGACCAGGGTCGAAGGCCGGCCGGCCGAACCGGTCGACCGGCCCGTCGTCTCCTGGATGTGGCCCGACTCCGCCAGGTCCGCGGCGATCGTGGCGATCGTGGACCTGTTGAGCCCCAAGGCCTCGGTGAGTTCGGCGCGCGTCTGGGGACCATGCCGGTGGAGCTGTTCGAGCAGTGCCGCCCGGTTGCGCCTGCGCAGCTCCTCGGTCCCTGGCCGAGCCACCGCTCAGTGCCTGCCGAACAGCTTGCCCCGGCCCCGGGACATGGCGTCGACGCCCGCGGCGAGCAGCAGCACCGCCCCGGTCACGCCGAAGCGCACGCCGGAGCTCAATCCCATCAAGCCCATGCCGTTGTTGATGATCGCCACGACCGCTCCGCCCAGCAGCGCGGCCCGGACGGTGCCCTTGCCGCCGAAGAGGCTCGCGCCGCCGATGACGGCCGCCCCCACCGACAAGAGCAGCACGTTGGAGCCGCCGGTGTTCGGGTCCACCGACGCCGCCCGCGAGGCCGCGACGATGCCGCCGACCGCGGCCATGGCCGAGCAGATCACGAACGCGGCGATCCGCACCCGGTCGACGTTGACGCCCGCGCGCACCGCGGCCTCGGCGTTGCCGCCCACCGCGTAGAGGTGTCGCCCGAACCTGGTGCGGTGCAGCACGAACGTCCACACCGCGAACAGCCCGCCCAGGATCACGACCACCACGGGCACGCCCGTGAGCGAGATGATCTGCGGGTTCGCCGAGCGCTCCAGGTTGAGCAGGAACACCGTCGCCGTCAGCAGGGCCGTCAGCGACGCGATCCGCGCCAGCACCACCGCGAGCGGCTCGTGCACGAGCGAGCGGCCCACCCGCCGGCGCCACCGGTTCAGTTGCAGCGCCGCGTAACCGGCGACCGCCAGGACCAGGAGCACCCAGCCCTGCCACCGCTCCAGGTTCCCGCCGGCGACGGCCTTGACCGTGTCGTTGTGGATCGTGATGTTCGTGCCCTCCTTGAGGATCATGAGCACGATCCCCTGGAAGGCCAGGAACGCCGCGAGCGTCACCACGAACGAGGGGATGCCGAGCTTGACCACGAGCGTGCCCAGCACCAGCCCGATCACCACCCCGGTGGCGATGGCCGCGCCGATGGCCACCGGCCACGGCATCCCCCAGTTGGTGAGGACCACCGCCATGATCGAGGCGCACACGCCCGAGGCGAACCCCGCCGACAGGTCGATCTCGCCGATGACGAGCACGAACACCAGGCCCATGGCGATGCACGCCACGGCCGCGCCCTGCCCGAAGAGGTTCGCGAGGTTCCCCACCGACAGGAACACCGGCTGCGAGGCCCCGAAGAACGCGCACAGCGCGATGATCCCGGCCACGGCCGGAAGCGCCCCGACCTCGCCCGAGCGGACCTCGGACCAGTAGCCCTTGACGTGGTCGAGCACGGCGCGGACCGCGCCCGGCTCGGTGCCGGCCCCCGGCGGGGCCTCGGCGTCTTCCGCTTGCACAGGCGCGCTCACTGCCGGGCTCCGTTCGTGCCGTTGGTGTCGATGAGACCCGACGTTCCGGACCGTCCGCTGGTGATCAGCTCGACCACCTGCGACTGGGTCGCGTCGGCCGCGTCGATCACGGCCGCCATGCGCCCCAGGTACAGCGCGGCGATCCGGTCGGCCACCGCGAAGACGTCGTTGAGGTTGTGGGAGATGTAGAGGACGGCCAGGCCCTGGTCGGCCAGGCGCCGGATGAGTTCGAGCACCTGGCGGGTCTGGGCCACGCCGAGCGCGGCGGTCGGCTCGTCGAGGATGACCAGCTGCGAGTTCCACAGGACCGCCTTGGCGATGGCGACGGTCTGGCGCTGGCCGCCCGAAAGGCTGGCGACCGGCTGGCGGAGGTTGCGGATGGTCCGCACGGCGAGCGACTTGAGCGTCTCGGCGGCGAGCTGCTCCATGGCGTCGTCGTCGAGGACCAGGCCCCGGCGCTTCTCGCGGCCGAGGAAGAGGTTCTCGACCACGTCGAGGTTGTCGCACAGGGCGAGGTCCTGGTAGACGACCTCGATGCCGAGCGCGGCGGCGTCGCGCGGATCGGAGATGGTGCGCACCTCGTCGTTGACGCTGATGGTGCCGCCGTCGATGCCGTGGATGCCGGCCACGCACTTGACGAGGGTGGACTTGCCGGCGCCGTTGTCGCCGACGAGGGCGCAGACCTCTCCGGCGTCGATCGACAGATCGACGTCGGAGAGGACCTCCACCGGTCCGAAGCGTTTCGAGAGTCCGGTGAGTTCGAGCAGCACGTGCAGCCCCTAACCGATCCCGTGCTCGTCGCACAGCGCGGCGAAGTCGTCGGCGCACAGCTCGGCCGCGTCGACGTAGCCGTCGTCGACCACCGCCTGGATGTTGTGGGCGGTGACGGCGACCGGGTCGAGGAGCACCGAGGCGACCTCGTCGCCCGAGACGGGGTCGACGACGCTGGCGTCGGTCTCCGGCTTCTCGCCGTTGGCGAGGGCCACGGCCAGCTCGGCGGCCGCGTTGGCCTCCTTCTCGACGGCCTTGTAGACGGTCATGCACTGGTCGCCCAGCAGGATGTTCTGGAGGCCCTGGACGGTCGCGTCCTGCCCGGTGACGGGCACGGTGCCGTTGAGGCTGTTGCGCTCCAGGACGGTGATGACCGCGTGCGCGAGGCCGTCGTTGGCCGCCAGGACCCCGTCGATCTCAGTGCCGGTGTCGGTGAGCATCTGCTCGAAGAGGGTGCCGCCCTGGGCGTTGTCCCAGTCGGGGACCCACTCGTCGGGGCCCTTGGTGAAGGTGCCGTCCTCGTAGAGCGGGTCGAGGACCGAGTCGTAGCCGTTCTTGAACAGCGTGGCGTTGTTGTCGGTGGGGGAGCCGTTGAGTTCGGCGATGAGCGGGTTCTCGACCCCTTCGAGGCAGTCGACCAGGCCCTGGCCCTGGAGCACGCCGACCTGCTCGTTGTCGAAGCTCACGTAGTAGTCGGCGCCGCCGCCCTCGGTGAGGCGGTCGTAGTCGATGGTGGCCACGCCCTGGGACCTGGCCTTCTCGATGACGGTGGCCCCGGTGCCGGAGTCGAGGTTGACGGTGACCAGGACGTTGACGCCCTTGGTGAGCATCTGGTCGGCGATGGTCTGGAAGTCCTCGCGGCTGCCCTGGGCGTTCTGGATGTCGTAGTCGACCCCCGCCGCCTCGAAGGCCGCTTCGAGGTACTTGCGGTCGGCGGTCTCCCAGCGGTCGGACGAGGCCGAGTCGGGGAGGATGACGCCGATGAACGGGGTGTCGCCGTCGCCGCCGCCGTCGGCGTCGTCGTCCCCACCGCCGCAGGCGGTCAGGGTCAGGGCGAGCGCCGCGGCGGCGGCCGTGCCCATCGCGGCCCGGCCGAAGGAGCGGCCGGCTTTCGGACTGTGCGTTCTCAGAAAGTGCATGAGAGGTGCCTCCAGTATTTGTTGTTGACTGCAACATATGACGCGTGATGCAGATCGCACAAGTCTCAGCGGTGTGGAGAACGTGTTCCATGCGTAACGATTCGGTAATGAACCCCTTCGGGGCGCGTCGGTCGACCGGGCCCGTACACCTCCCCGCAACCGACTACCATGGCCCATCATGAGCAGTGAGCGTTCGGCGATCATCCTGGCCGCTGGCCTGGGCACCCGCATGAAGTCGACCCGTCCCAAAGTCCTCCACGAGCTGCTCGGCCGCTCGCTGCTGGGGCACGTCCTGCGCAGCGTCAAGGCCGCCGGGCCCGAGCGCCAGATCGTGGTTGTCGGCGCCGCCGCCGACCAGGTCCGCGCCCACCTCGCCGAGCACGCCCCCGAGGCCGCGACCGTCTTCCAGGACAAGCAGCTCGGCACCGGCCACGCCGTGCGCGTCGCCATGGAGGCGAACCCGGACCTGACCGGCACCGTCCTCGTCGCCGCCGGCGACACCCCGCTGCTGCGCGCCGAGACCCTCGCCGAACTCCTCGCCGTCCACGAGAAGAACCGCAACGCCGCCACCGTCCTGACCGCCGTGGTCGAGGACCCGCACGGCCTCGGCCGCATCGTGCGCGACGGCGACGGCAGCGTGCTGCGCATCGTCGAGCACCGCGACGCCGACCCCGAGGAACTGGCCATCGACGAGGTCAACTCCGCGATCTACGCCTTCGACGCCGAGGTCCTGCGCGCCCAGCTCGCCCGCCTCGACACCGCCAACGACCAGGGCGAGGAATACCTCACCGACGTGCTCGAACTCGCCCGCGAGGCCGGGCACGCCATCGGCGCGGTCGTCGTCGACGACCCCACCGAGGTCCTCGGCTGCAACGACCGCGCCCAGCTCGCCGCCCTGCGCCGCATCCTCCAGGGCCGCATCAACACCGAGCTGATGAAGTCCGGCGTCACCATGGAGGACCCCGAGACCACCTGGATCGACGCCACCGCCAAGGTCGCCCCCGACGTCCTGATCCACCCCGGCGTGCAGCTCAAGGGCGCCAGCGCCGTCGACACCGGCGCCGAGATCGGCCCCGACACGACCCTGACCGACACCATCGTCGGCGCCGGCGCGGTCGTGGTGCGCAGCCACGCCGACCAGGCCACCGTCGGCGAAGGCGCCCACGTCGGCCCCTTCGCGCACCTGCGCCCGGCCTCCAAACTCGCCGAGGACGCCAAGGTCGGCGCGTTCGTCGAGACCAAGAACGTCGAGATCGGCCCCGGCGCGAAGGCCAACCACCTCGCCTACCTCGGCGACGCCACCGTCGGCGCCAAGGCCAACATCGGCTGCGGGGTCATCACCGCCAACTACGACGGGGTCAACAAGCACCGCACCGAGATCGGCGAGGCCGCCTTCATCGGCTGCGACAGCGTCCTGGTCGCCCCCGTCTCGGTCGGCGACGGCGCCTACGTCGCCGCCGGCTCCACCATCGTCAAGGACGTCGAGCCCGGCGACCTCGGCGTCGCCCGCGCCCGCCAGGCCTCCCTCCCCGGCTGGGTCGCCATGAAGCGCCCCGGCACGGTCTCCGACAAGGCCGCGAAGCGCGCCAAGGGAGTGTCCGGAGGGTGACGCGACACTTAAAGACCCGGTCCCCTCGCGCCTGCGGACCGGGCAGGGGACACTGGAGCCGTCACAGGTTCAGGTGAGACGACCTATGGGGGAGCCCAATGGCGAGCATGTCCGCTTCCAACTCCAAGATGCTCATGCTGTTCTCCGGGCGCGCCTACCCGGAGCTGGCTGAGGAGATCGGCAAGCACCTCGGGGTCGCGCCGACCCCGATGAGCGCCTACTCGTTCGCGAACGGCGAACTGTTCGTGCGCTACCAGGAGTCCGTACGCGGATGCGACGCCTTCGTCGTCCAGTCTATGCCCGCGCCGATCAACGAATGGGTCATGGAGACCCTCATCATGATCGACGCGCTCAAGCGCGGCTCGGCCAAACGCATCACCGTCGTGCTGCCGTTCTACCCCTATGCACGCCAGGACAAGAAGCACCGCGGCCGCGAGCCGATCTCCGCGCGCCTCATGGCCGACCTGCTCAAGACCGCCGGCGCTGACCGCATCCTCACCGTCGACCTCCACACCGCCCAGATCCAGGGCTTCTTCGACGGCCCCGTGGACCACCTCTTCGCCATGGGCATCCTCGCGCGCTACGTGGAAGAGAAGTACGCCGACCGCCAGATGGCGATCGTCTCGCCCGACACCGGCCGCGTGCGCCTCGCCGAGCGCTGGTCCGACCGCCTCGGCGGCTGCCCCATCGCGTTCGTGCACAAGACCCGCGACCCGCTCAAGCCCAACCAGGTCGTCGCCCACAAGGTGGTCGGCGACGTCGAGGGCCGCACCTGCCTGCTCATCGACGACATGATCGACACCGCCGGCACCATCTGCTCGGCCGCCGAGATGCTCCACCAGTCCGGCGTCGAGGACATCGTGATCGCCTCCACCCACCCGATCATGTCCGGCCCCGCCGCCGAGCGCCTCGCCGCCGCCCCCGTCAGCGAGGTCATCGTGACCAACACGCTGCCGCTGCCCAAAGAAGCCGCCGACCTCGAGAAGCTCACCGTCCTCTCCATCGCCCCGCTGGTCGCCAAGGCCATCTGGGAGGTCTTCAACGACGGCTCGGTCACGACCCTCTTCGGCGGTCTTTCGTAGGTCACACCGCGACGCCCGTGTCAAGCCCGATCCGACGCGCGTAGTACTCTGGTGGGGTTGCCGACGGCGAGGGTGTCCTCCAGAGGGCGCCGTAATCGACGCGAGGCGTAGGTCTCTTTCAGGGCTGACCGCCCTTCTGAATGCCGACGTGAGCGTCGAGCGCCGCATGAAATGTTGCTTGAAAAACAGGGGAGTATTTCCGTGTCCGAAGTTCGTATCAGCGCCGAGCCTCGCACTGACTTCGGGAAGGGCGGTGCCCGCCGTACGCGCCGGGCTGGAAAGGTTCCCGCGGTGGTCTACGGCCACGGCGAGAAGCCGACCCACATCTCCCTTCCCGGGCTCGAGTTCGCCGCCGCCATCCGCAAGGGCGGCGCCAACCAGCTCATCAGCGTCGAGGTCTCCGACGGCTCCCGCGTCCTGGTGATCCCCAAGGACATCCAGCGCGACGCGCTCCGCGACGACATCGTCCACGCCGACCTCCTGATCGTGCGCCAGGGCGAGACCATCACCACCGACATCCCGATCAACTACGTCGGCGAGGGCGAGAAGGGCGGGCTCGTGGTGCACGAGCTCAACACCCTGACCGTCGAGGTCGCCGCCACCGCGATCCCCGAGACCATCGAGGTCAGCATCGAGGGCCTCGCGATCGGCTCGCAGCGCTACGTCCGTGAGATCACCGTGCCCGAGGGCATCGTCATCCTCACCGACGGCGACCAGGTCGTCGCCTCCGTCAGCGAGCCCCGCGGCGAAGCCGACGCCGAGGACGAGGCCGCCGAGGGCGAAGCCGCCGAGTAGTCGAGACGACGATGACCGACACCCCGACGCTCGTGGCCGGCCTGGGCAACCCCGGACCGAAGTACGCCGCGAACCGTCACAATGTCGGCTTCATGGTCGCCGACGCGCTCGCCCGACGCGTCGGCGGCCGATTCGCCGTGGCCCGCAAGGCCCGCGCCGAAGTCTGCGAGGCCCGCCTGGGGGTAGGCGGGCCTCGCTTCATCCTCGTCAAACCCCTGACCTACATGAACCTCTCGGGCGAGGCCGTCGGGCCGCTCGCCCAGTACTTCGGCGTCGCACCGGAATCGGTCATCGCCGTCCACGACGAGCTCGACATCCCCTTCGGGCAGCTGCGGATCAAGCGCGGCGGCGGCGAAGGCGGCCACAACGGCCTGCGCTCGCTCTCGAAGGTCCTGGGCACCAAGGACTACGCCCGGGTGCGCTTCGGCATCGGCCGCCCGCCCGGCCGCCAGGACGCGGCCGACTACGTCCTCAAGGACTTCGCCAAGGCCGAACGCCCCGAAGTGGACCTCCAGATCGAGCTCGCCGCCGACGCCGTCGAGGCCATCGTCGAAAAGGGCTTCGTCATGGCGCAGAACGCCTTCAACGCGCCCACCTAGGCCCGCCCTTTTCAACCTGCCGAATACGCCGCCCTCAGTGGACGCATCCTCATGTACTCCTTAGCGTGACATCACCGTCACTCTTCGTCCACTGAGTCGTTAGTTCGGTTGTGACGGTTGCAGAGGCGCACGGGAGCGCGCAGGACACGCAGGCGCGGGGGCGCGTCTACTCCATCGGTCCCCAGGGGACCCGCCCCTACGGCGGCCCGCCCGCCTGGCAGCGCAAGTACTTCGCCGGGATCATCGGCTCCGACATCGCCGCCGGGCTCCTCGGCGCCGGCCTCGCCTTCCTCGCCCGCTTCGGCCATCTCGACCAGCACAGCCGCGTGTACGCGCTGGCGCTCATCGCGCTGCCCGCCGTGTGGGTCGCCGTCCTCGGCCTCTCGCGGGCCTTCGAGAAGCGGTACCTGTTCGTCGGCACCGAGGAGTACCAGCGCGTCGTCCACGCCGCGGTGGCCCTGACCGCCGCGGTCGCCATCGTCTCCTACGGACTCGAAGTGCCGACCTCGCGCGTGTTCGTCCTCATCGCGATCCCCACGGCCGCGGCGGTCTCCATCCTCGCCCGCTTCGGCTGGCGCAAATGGCTGCACCGGATGCGCCGCGGCGGGCGATGTATGAAGCGGGTGGTCCTGGTCGGGCACGAGTCCTCGGTGGCCGCGCTCATCGTGCAGTTGCGCCGCGAGCACTACCACGGCCTCAACGTCGTCGCCGCGTGCCTGCCGACCGAACGGCCGCGGGGGGCGCTGCTGGACTTCGACACCCGCGTGCGCGGCAGCTTCGACCGCATCGCCGAGGCCGTGTCCGCCGAGCGCGCCGACACCGTGATCGTCCTGTCCTGCCCCGAGATCGACGGCACCGCGCTGCGGCGCCTGGCCTGGAAGCTCGAACGCAGCGAGGTCGACCTCATAGTCGCCTCCGCGCTCGTGGACGTGGCGGGGGACCGCACCACCGTCCGCCCCGTCGACGGCCTGCCGATGCTCCACCTCGACCACGCGCGTCTCACCGGGGTCCGCCGCTGGGCCAAGGGCACCGTCGACCGCATCGGCGCCGCCGGACTGCTCCTGGCGCTCTCGCCGCTGCTGCTCGCCACGGCCTTCCTCATCCGCTGCACCTCGCCGGGGCCGGCCCTGTTCAAGCAGGAGCGCATCGGCAAGGACGGGCAGCCGTTCACCATCTGGAAGTTCCGCACCATGTACACCGACGCCGAGCGGCGCCTGGCGCACCTGTCCGACCGCAACGAGTGCGACGCCGTCCTGTTCAAGATGAAGGACGACCCGCGCATCACCGCCGTCGGGAAGTACCTGCGCCGCTTCTCGATCGACGAGTTCCCGCAGTTGGTGAACGTGCTGCGCGGCGACATGAGCCTGGTCGGGCCGCGCCCGCCGCTGGCCACCGAGGTCGCCGCCTACGAGGCCGACATGCGCCGCCGCCTGGCCGTCAAGCCCGGCATGACCGGCCTGTGGCAGGTCTCGGGCCGCTCGGACCTGCCGTGGGAGGAGGCCGTGCGCCTCGACCTGCGCTATGTCGAGCACTGGAACCTCACGCTCGACTTCGTGATCCTGCTGCGCACCGTCACCGCGATCCTGCGCCCCCAGGGCGCCTACTGAGACCGGCGCGAGCCTTTCGCACGTTCCGGACCCTGCTCGTCAGAAAGCGAAAAATGTCTCCCGTATACCGGGACCACCTCGCCCAACATTTGGACGGGGAAGGGCCGCAGCGTAGACTTTCCGGCATGCACGAAGCCCCCGACTCCGCGTCAGCGACCGGAGTCCCGACAGCCACGTCCGAGGCCGCCGCTGCCGCCGACGTGGGCTTCGCCGCCGACCTCGCCGCCGGCGCGGGGGAGCTGCTGCTGGCGCTCCGGTCCGAACTCGGCTTCGACGACCCGCGCGCGCTCAAGGCCGCCGGCGACCGCGAGGCCGACGCCTACCTGCTCGGGCGCCTCGCCGCCGAGCGCCCCGGCGACGCCGTGCTCTCCGAAGAGGGCAAGGGCGAGCAGGGCCGCGTCGGCACCGCGCGACTCGAGGCCGACCGGGTGTGGATCATCGACCCGCTCGACGGCACCCGCGAGTACGCCGAGGAAGGCCGCGACGACTGGGCCGTGCACGTCGCCCTGTGGCAGCGGGGCCTCGGCCTCACCGCGGCCGCCGTCGCGCTCCCCGCGCAGGGGACCCTCCTGCGCACCGACGTCCGCCACGAGGTCCCCGCGGCCCGCTCCGGCAGGCCGCGCATCGCCGTCTCCCGCACCCGCCCGCCCGCCGAGGCCCACGCCTCGGCCGAGGCGCTCGGCGCCGAACTCGTCCCCATGGGCTCGGCCGGGGCGAAGGCCATGGCCGTCGTCACCGGCGCCGTGGACGCCTACGTGCACTCCGGCGGGCAGTTCGAGTGGGACTCCGCCGCCCCCGTGGCCGTGGCGCTCGCCTCTGGCTGGCACGCCTCGCGGATCGACGGCGATCCGCTGCGGTACAACAACCCCGATCCGTACCTGCCGGACCTGCTGGTCTGTCGCCCCGACCTGGCCGAGCCCGTGCTCAAGGCCGTCGCAGGATCGCACTGACCAACCCGGCCTTCAGGGCCGGGTCACCGAGAACGACACGCAACCCCGTACGGGGTCGAGCTGAGAGGAGCACTGCGCCGGTGAGCGACTACCGCATCAGCCACATCGCCGCGCTGGAGGCCGAGGCGATCTTCATCTTCCGTGAGGTCGCGGCCACCTGTCAGCGCCCTGTGCTGCTCTTCTCCGGGGGCAAGGACTCGATCGTGATGCTGCACCTGGCGCAGAAGGCGTTCGCGCCCGCGCCGGTGCCGTTCCCGGTTATGCACGTCGACACCGGGCAGAACTTCGCCGAGGTCATCGACTACCGCGACCGCCGGGTGGCCGAGACGGGCGTGCAACTGCTCGTCGCCTCCGTGCAGGACGCGATCGACCGCGGCATGGTCACCGAGCCGCCGGACGGGACCCGCAACCGCATCCAGACGCCGGTCCTGCTCGAAGCGGCCGAGAAGTACCAGTTCGACGCCCTGTTCGGCGGGGCCCGCCGCGACGAGGAGAAGGCCCGCGCCAAGGAGCGCGTGTTCTCCTTCCGCGACGACTTCGGCCAGTGGGACCCCAAGAACCAGCGGCCCGAGCTGTGGAACCTGTACAACGGCCGGGTGCACCCCGGCGAGCAGATCCGCGTCTTCCCGCTGTCGAACTGGACCGAACTCGACGTGTGGCGCTACATCGGCTCGGAGTCGATCCCGCTGCCCGAGGTGTACTTCGCCTCCGAGCGCGAAGTGGTCGACCGCGGCGGGATGCTCTACGCCGTCAACGAGTTCATCAAGCTCCGCGAGGGCGAGACGGTCTTCAAGGAGACCGTCCGCTACCGCACCGTGGGCGACGCGAACCTGACCGCGGGCGTGCGCTCGCACGCGACCACGATCGACGAGATCATCGCCGAGGTCGCGGCCACGCGCGTGACCGAGCGCGGCGCGACCCGCGGGGACGACAAGACCTCCGAGGCCGCGATGGAAGACCGGAAACGGGAAGGCTACTTCTGATGACGGACACCATGTCGCCCCCCGAGGACAGCAGGGTCTCGCGCGAGGACACGCACGAGCTGCTGCGCTTCGCCACGGCCGGTTCGGTGGACGACGGCAAGTCGACCCTCATCGGGCGGCTCCTGTACGACTCGAAGGCGCTCTTCGACGACCAGTGGGACGCCGTCGAGGCCGTCAGCGCCGGGCGCGGCGACGAGTACACCGACCTCGCGCTCCTGACCGACGGCCTGCGCTCCGAACGCGAGCAGGGCATCACGATCGACGTGGCCTACCGCTACTTCTCCACGCCCGAGCGCAAGTTCATCATCGCGGACACGCCCGGGCACATCCAGTACACGCGCAACATGGTCACCGGCGCCTCGACCGCCGACCTGGCGCTGATCCTGGTCGACGCCCGTAAGGGCCTGGTGGAGCAGTCAAGGCGCCACGCGTTCCTGTGCTCGCTGCTGCGCGTGCCGCACATGGTCCTGTGCGTCAACAAGATGGACCTGGTGGACTACGACGAGGCGGTCTTCAAGCAGATCGAGAACGAGTTCAAGGCGTTCGCGACCAAGCTCGAGGTCCCTGACCTCACCGTCATCCCGATCTCGGCGCTCAAGGGCGACAACGTGGTCAACCGCTCCGAGCACATGCCGTGGTTCCAGGGCCCGAGCCTGCTGCACCACCTGGAGAAGGTCCACATCGCCTCGGACCGGAACCTCGTGGACGTGCGCTTCCCCGTCCAGCACGTGATCCGGCCGCATTCGAGCGACAACCACGACTACCGCGGCTACGCGGGCCAGATCGCCTCGGGCGTCATGAAGCCCGGCGACGACGTCACGGTGCTCCCGAGCGGGTTCACCTCGAAGATCGCCTCGATCGAGACCGCCGACGGACCTCTGGACGAGGCCTTCCCGCCGTTGAGCGTGACGGTGCGCCTGGAGGACGAGCTCGACGTCTCGCGCGGCGACATGCTGTGCCGTCCGGGGAACCAGCCGCGGGTCTCGCAGGACATCGAGGCGATGGTGTGCTGGATGGACGAGGCGAGGCCGCTGCGGGTGCGGGGCAAGTACGCCATCAAGCACACCACCGCGGACGTGCGCGCGATCGTCAAGGACGTGCAGTACCAGCTCGACGTGAACACGCTCCACCGCGACGAGTCGGCGAACGAGCTGCGGCTCAACGAGATCGGGCGGGTCACCTTCCGCACGACCAAGCCGCTGCTGTGCGACGACTACCGCCGCAACCGTTCCACAGGAGGCTTCATAGTCATAGACGAAGCCGACAACCGAACCGTGGCCGCAGGCATCATCGTCTAGACAGGACAACGCATCTGGGCCCGGACCGCTTGGCGGTCCGGGCCCAGATGCATTGTCCTGCTTAGTGACAGGAGTCATATCCGCGCGCGGGTTCGAGTCGGAGTGTCGAAACACGAATCGCGTGTTGAGCTTCAATACCGTTTCATGTCATGGTCACCCATTCCCATGAAGTCCCCATCCGCTTGTTCCAGGCCCGTCCGGAACTGGCCGCGAAGCTGCTCGTCAAAACGCTCGGGGCGGCACTGCCGCCGTACGCAGGCGCCCTCTCCGAGTCCGAGGCGCTCACCAACAACGATCCGCTCGAACTCAACTGCGACAACGCGGCCGTGTTCCGCGACGAGGCGGGGGTGCCCGTCTTCGCGGTCATCACCGAGGTCCAACGGAGCCAGGACAATCGGAAGCAGTACAGCTGGCCGATGTACCTGACGATTCTCCGGGCCCGTCTCAAGTGCCCGGTGCGACTGCTGGTGTTCTGCACCGATACGGCGACGGCCGCCTGGGCGAGGGGCCCGATCGAGGTCGGACCACCGGGTTTCACGCTCTTCGCGGATGTCATCGACCCGGAGGACTTCATGGAGGCGGACACGGATGAGGACCCCATGGACGCCGTGGAGATCCTGATCCTCAAGGCGGCTTGCGGCAAGGGCCCACAGGCCGTGCCGATCGCCCACACGCTCGGCCGGAGGCTCAACGAGCTTTCCGAGGCCGACCGCCAGCAGTATGCTGGATGGGCGATGCAACTTCTCTCGACCGAAGCATGCAACGTACTGGAGGAATACATGAGCATGACGTACCAGGAGTACCTGGAGAGCCCGGCCGGCAAGCTGGAACTCAAAGGCGAAGCGCGCGGTGAAGCACGTGGCGAAGCGCGTGGCGAAGCGCGCGGGAAGGCCAAGTCGGTGCTCGACCTGCTGAGAATGAGAGGTATCGAGGTTCCGGATGCCGCTCGTGTGCGGATTCTGGCCTGCACCGATTCGGATCAGGCGGACCGCTGGTTCACCACTGCCTTCAGCGCCTCCCGGGTCGAGGACCTCTTCGACTGACTCGGTTCATGCCGTATGACCAGCGGGGCCCGGGGCGCGGTGCGCTTCGGGCCTTTGTTGTTGTCAGGGGTTGATCCAGGCTCCTATGGAGATCAGGCTTGCTGCCGACAGGCCCAGGACCGCTGTCGCCACTGCCGCCGCTGCGAGGAGCCTCAGCGGCGTCTGGGTCCAGTCCGGGCCCATCTGGCGCCGCATCGCCGGCATCGAACCGGTGCCCGGCTCCTGCTGCGGCGACTCGACCGCCTCGGGCATCTCCTCCTGCCGCGGGCGCATGAACGCCGCCGTCGGCAACAACTGCGTGTCCCCGTGCACGCCCCCGCCCGTGCGGACCCGGTCCACCTGCACGGTGACCGGACCGACCGAGCCTCGCAGCCCGTCGCCCACCCTCGCGAACTGCGTCGTGTCGTCAGGGCGGACCGCCTCCTCGGCGCGGACCCGCTGCTGCGGCCCCGTGAAACTCGCCGCGCCCTCCCGGCCCACGCGCGGGACCGACCAGCTCCCCGGCTCCGAATGCGCCCCCGCCCTCGGCGCCGAGGCTTCCCAGCTGTAGCGGTGCCTCGCGGGCTCCGGTTCCGGCTCCTCGGCGACCGTGTCGACCTGGACCGTCCGCAGCTCGTCGGTGCCCCGGCCGTCGCCCACGCGCGGCAGCTCACCGGTGGTCGGGTGCGACGGGTCGCCGTAGCTCGGCCCCCAGTTGCTGTAGCTCACGGCGGGTTCCCTACTCCTCGACGCTGGAAAGGATCCGGTCCAAGTGGAGTTCGAGGCTCTCGATCTCGGCCTGCTGCACGGTGATCGTGCGCCTGGCCGCGTCCACGACCCGGTCGTCGTCGCTCAGGTCCAGCGCGATCTTGGCCATGTCGACCCCGCCGATGTGGTGCGCGATCATCAGCTCCACGAACATGACGTCGGCCTCGGTCCCGGAGAGGGTCTTGAACTCGGCCATCTCCTCGTCGGTCGCCATGCCGGGCATCAGCCCCGGCGCGTCGCCGTCGTGCGCGTGCTCCTCGCCCGCCCACGCCATCCGCTCGCCGCTGGAGAGCTGGACGCCCCACTCGCGCAGCCACGACCGGTACATGCCGATCTCAGAGCTCTGCGAGGTCGCGATGTCGTAGGCGACGGCCTTGAGCGTCTCGTCGCCGCCGTTCTGCCACTCGTACATCGCCATGTCGACCGCCTGCTGGTGGTGCGTCTGCATGTCCCGGGCGAAACCGGCCTCGACCGAGTCATTGCCCGGAGCGCTCGTGCCCGCGACCCATCCGACCGCGAAGCCCGCCACGAGCATGAGCACCGCGGTGACGGCGATCAGCACCGCGGGCCTGCGCCACAAGCGGCTCATCCGTGTCCTCCCTCGGCGGGCGCTCACCGGAGCGCCCGCGACTTCCCTACATCTAACGAGTGCGGCCCCGAAAGGTTCGCGCCCGTCAGCCGGTCGGGGCGGCGTCCGCGATCGTGGTCGCCACGCCGCCGGAGCAGGTCGCGTTCGACTCGGCCGTGTTGTTGCCGTTGAGGATGTAGAAGCTCAGGAACTCGTCGACGAGCGGGTCGTCGATGTCGTCGGTCTGGTACTGCACGCCCCAGGCCTGCACCGAGACGGCCACGCCCTGGTCCTGGTAGGGGCTCATCAGGGTGTAGTCGCGGCCCTGGATCTTCTCCGAGAGCTGCTCGATGCCGTTGCCGTCGACCAGCGCCGGGTCATACGTCAGCCACACCGCGCCGTGCTCGAGGGAGTGGACGGCGTTGCCGTCGACGATCGGCGCGTCGTACACCGAGCCGGTGCACGTCTGCCAGGCGCCGAGGTGGTTCCCGCCCGCGGGCGGGGAGATCTCGTACTCCGGGACCGCGCTCGGGTCCTCGTTGTCGACGTGCGTCTGCTGCATGACCCACGGGTGCTCGAGGTCGTCCTCGGTGATCTCGCCGTCGGTCAGCGCGTTGCGGACCTCCGAGTAGTTCGCGTACTCGCCGTAGAAGTCGGTGACGCCCTCCGGCGGCTGGCTGCGGTCCCAGACGACGAACACCGCGGCCCCGATCAGGCCGAGCGCGACGACGCCCACGGCGGAGAACGTGAGGATGAGACCCCACGGCTTGGGCTGCTTCACCTGGACGGCGCGGCCCTTGCGGGCGGCCGAGGCGTTCTGCGCTTTGCCGGCGCTCTTGACCGCGCCCTTGGGGGCGGTCTTCGATGCGGTCTGCTTCTTTGATGCCATTTCGCGGGGCGTGCCTTATTCCTCGACGACGGTTGAAGCCGGAGCGGCGCCGGGGAGGGCCCGGTGTGATTGCCACTCGCGTAGGCCACCTTACCTTGCAGGCCGCCGCAGCGCGCCATCCGGCTGCTCCGACCCTCCGAACCCGGTGCGCTGGTCGCGGGCGCATTCACCCGCCCGTCCGCGACCCGGCCCCGGACGCGCCTACTCCAGGTCGCCGGCGGTCGTCGACACCCCGCCGCCGCAGGTCGCCATCACCTCGGGGTTGTACCGCTCGTTGAGGATGTACGCGTCCAGGTAGGCCGCGATCCGCGGATCGGCCGGGTCCTCGGTCTGGAGCCGGTTCCCCCACGACTGGAGCGACACCGCGACCCCTTGACCGGGGTACGGGCTCATCAGGCTGTAGTCCCGGCCCACGATCAAGGCCGCCAGTGCCTCCACCGCCGCCTCGTCCACCAGCGCCGGGTCGTAGGTCAGCCACACCGCGCCGTGCTCCAGCGAGTGGACGGCGTTGCCGTCGACGATCGGCGCGTCGTACACCGAGCCGTTGCACGTCTGCCACTGGCTCAAGTGGTTCCCGCCCGCCGGAGGGGTCAGGTCGTACACCGGCGGCGTCCCGTCCCAGGCCGCGTTCACGTCCACGTGCCCCTGCTCGGCCACCCACGGGTGCTCCAGCTCCTCGGCCGTCACCTGGCTCGACTGGATCGCGCCGATGAGCGTCGCGAAGTCCCCGTACTCGCCGTAGAAGTTCTCCACGCCCTCCACCTCGGCCGGCGCCGCACGGGTCGGCTCGGCCGAACGCTCACCCCCGGGCAGCCCTGGAACGGCCCCGCACCCGGCCAGGGCGGCGAGGGCGAGGGTCGGGGCGATCGCGATCCATCCGTGCAGCCGGCGCATGATAAGGGCCTTTCGTCAAAGTTGCTCACAAGCAACCTACCGGGCACGGCGCCCGCGCCGTCCGCACGCTCACCGCGGGTCGCCCGCGCACCGCACTCGCAGGCCACAACGGCGTTTATCACTCGCAGGCGCCGAAGCAGGGCGTCTACGATTACCGGGTGACTCCTGAGACGCTCGCAGAGAAAGTGCTGTCCGCTACGCGCGCCGCCTTCGAGGCCCTCGGCCTCGACGCCGCCGTGCTCCCCGCCCGAACGGCGGTAGAGCGACCCAGGGACCCCAGCCACGGCGACTACGCCTCCAACATCGCGCTCCAGACGGCCAAGAAGGCCGGGACGAACCCGCGCGCGCTCGCCGAGGCCATCGCCGGCATCCTCTCCGAGACCGACGGCGTCGCCAAGGCCGACATCGCCGGACCGGGCTTCCTCAACATCACCCTCGACGCCGCCGCCGCGGGCGAGATCGCCGGGAAGATCGTCGCCGCCGGGCCCTCCTACGGCGACAACGACGCCATGGCCGGCCACCACGTGAACCTCGAGTTCGTCTCCGCCAACCCGACCGGGCCCGTCCACGTCGGCGGCACCCGCTGGGCCGCGGTCGGCGACGCGCTGGCCCGCCTCATGCGCGCCTCCGGCGCGAAGGTCACCTCCGAGTACTACTTCAACGACGCCGGCTCCCAGATCGACAACTTCAGCGCCTCGCTGCTGGCCGCCGTCAAGGGCGAGCCCGCCCCGGAGAACGGCTACGGCGGCGCCTACATCGGCGAGATCGCCGCCGAGGTCCTCGAGCGGCGCCCCGACGCGCTCGAGGCCGACGACCCGCAGGAGGTCTTCCGGCAGGTCGGCGTCGCGCTCATGTTCGACGAGATCAAGGCCGACCTCGAAGGGTTCGGCACCCACTTCGACGTGTACTTCAACGAGAAGGAACTGCACGACAAGGGCGAACTCGACGCCGCCGTCGAGCGCCTGTCCTCCCTCGGCCACATCTACGAGGCCGACGGGGCGCTGTGGCTGCGCACCACCACCTTCGGCGACGACAAGGACCGCCCGCTCAAGAAGTCCGACGGCGACTGGACCTACTTCGCCGCCGACTGCGCCTACTACCTCGACAAGCGCGAGCGCGGCTTCGACAAGCTCGTGTTCATGCTCGGCGCCGACCACCACGGCTACGTCGGCCGGATGCGGGCGATGAGCCGGGCTTTCGGCGACGAGCCGGACACCATGGAGATCCTCATCGGCCAGATGGTCAACCTCGTGCGCGAGGGCAAGCCCGTGCGGATGTCCAAGCGCAACGGCACCGTCATCTCCCTCAACGACATCGTCGAGGCCGTCGGCGTGGACGCCGCCCGCTACACGCTCGCGCGCTACTCCTCCGACTCCCCGATCGACCTCGACGTCGACCTGCTCACCCGCCATTCGAGCGACAACCCGGTCTACTACGTGCAGTACGCCCACGCGCGCGTCTCCGGCGTCCTGCGCAACGCCGCCGAACGCGGCGTCGACCGCGGCGACACCTACGACGCCGCCCTCCTGACCCACCAGCGCGAATCGGACCTGCTCAAGGCCCTCGCCGAGTTCCCGGCCCAGGTCGCCTCGGCCGCCGAGCTGCGCGAACCCCACCGGGTCGCCCGCTACGCCGAGGAACTCGCCGCCTCCTACCACCGCTTCCAGCACGACTGCCGCGTCCTGCCGTTCCCCGACGAGGAGACCACCCCGGTCAACCGGGCCCGCCTGTGGCTCGTCGACGCCACCCGCGTCGTCCTCGCCAACGCGCTCGGCCTGCTCGGCGTCTCGGCCCCGGAGCGGATGTAATGCGCACCCACGAGGCCGGCGCACTGCACGGCGACTTCGACTTCTCCGCGCTGCGCCCCGGCTGGCTCAGCGTGCCCCAGGACGTCAACGCGATCCTCCCCGAACTGTGGTCCGCCAACGTGGAGCGCTCCGGCGGCGTGCTCCACCTCGGCGGCCTCTCGGTCGAGAAGCTCGCCGCCGAGTTCGGCACCCCCGCCTACGTCCTCGACGAGGACGACTTCCGCGCCCGCTGCCGCGCCTGGAACGACGCCTTCGAAGGCGCCGACGTCTACTACGCCTCCAAGGCCTTCTGCTCCAAGGCCGTCCTGCGCGCCGCCGCCGAAGAGGGCCTCTACGTCGACGTCTGCACCGCCGGCGAACTCGCCGTCGCCCTCGCCGCCGGACTCGAACCCTCCCGCCTGGGCCTGCACGGCAACAACAAGTCCCTCGCCGAACTCCACCAGGCGATCGACCTCGGGGTCGGGCGCATCGTCGCCGACTCCTTCACCGAGATCGAGCGACTCGAGGCCATCGCCGCCGAACTCGGCAAGCGCCCCAAGGTCATGGTCCGCGTCAACGTCGGCGTCGAAGCCCACACCCACGAGTACATCGCCACCGCCCACGAGGACCAGAAGTTCGGCTTCTCCCTCGCCGGCGGCGACGCCTACGAGGCCGCCCGCCGCGTCCTCGCCGCCGAGCACCTCGACCTCGTGGGCCTCCACTCCCACATCGGCTCCCAGATCTTCGACACCGCCGCCTTCGAGGTCTCCGCCGCCCGCGTCGTCCGCCTCCACGCCAAGCTCCAGACCGACCACGACACCGTCCTACCCGAACTCGACCTCGGCGGCGGCTTCGGCATGGCCTACACCACCCAGGACGACCCGCAGGAGCCCGCCGTGATCGCCGCCGCCCTGCGCGGCATCGTCGAGCACGAGTGCGCCGCCGCCGGGATCGAGGTCCCGCGCCTGTCCTTCGAGCCCGGCCGCGCCCTCATCGGCCCGGCCGTGTTCACCCTCTACGAGGTCGGCACCGTCAAACCCGTCACACTCTCGGCCGGCGCCTCCCGCCTCTACGTCTCGGTCGACGGCGGCATCAGCGACAACATCCGCACCGCGCTCTACGACGCGACCTACTCGGCGACGCTCGCCTCGCGTTCGTCCACTGCGATCCCCGCGCTGGCCCGAGTAGTGGGAAAGCATTGCGAATCGGGCGACATTGTTGTTAAAGATGAGTTCCTCCCGGCCGACATCGCGCCGGGGGACCTGATCGCGGTCCCGGGGACCGGCGCCTACTGCCGCTCCATGGGATCGAACTACAACCACGTGCCCCGCCCGCCGGTCGTGGCCGTCCGCGGCGGCCAGGCCCGGGTGATCCTGGCCCGTGAAACGGTCGACGATCTGCTGCGACTCGACATCGGCTAGTCAAACCCTTGAGGAAGAGGTAATCCAGCGATGAAACTCGCGCTACTCGGATGCGGCACCGTCGGCAGTGAAGTCGTGCGCCTCATGCGAACGCGCGGGGAGGAGCTGGCCGCCCGGGTGGGCGAGCCGGTCGAGATCGTCGGGATCGCCGTCCGCCGCATCGACCGCGACCGCTCGCACCTGCCGGTGGACCGCTCCATGTTCACCACAGACGCGCTCGGCCTGGTCAAGCGCGACGACGTGGACATCGTCGTGGAGGTCGCCGGCGGCATCGAGCCGGCCCGCACCTGGATCACCACCGCCCTCGGCCAGGGCAAGTCCGTGGTCACCGCGAACAAGGCCCTGCTCGCCGAGGACGGCCCGACCCTGGCCGCCGCCGCGAAGTCCGGCGGCGCGGACCTGTACTACGAGGCCGCCGCGGCCGCCGCGATCCCGCTCATGCGCCCGCTGCGCGAGTCGCTCCACGGCGACACGATCAACCGCGTGCTCGGCATCGTCAACGGCACCACCAACTACATCCTCAGCAAGATGACGCAGACCGGCGCCTCCTTCGAGGAGGCCCTCGCCGAGGCCACCGAACTCGGCTACGCAGAGGCCGACCCGAGCGCCGACGTCGACAACTTCGACGCCGCCGCCAAGGCCGCGCTCATCGCCTCGCTCGCCTTCCACACCCACGTGAACCTCGAGGACGTCCACCGCGAGGGCCTGCGCCCCGGCAACGCCTCCACCGGCGAGTCGACCAGGGGCGTCTCGGCCGCCGACATCGCCTCGGCCGCCGCCGAGGGCCGCGTGGTCAAGCCGCTGTGCATCGCCACCCGCGAGGCCGACGGCGTGTCCGTGCGCGTCCACCCGGCCATGATCCCGGCCTCCCATCCGCTCGCGAACGTCAACGGCGCCTACAACGCCGTGTTCGTCGAGGCGGAGTCGGCCGGGCGGCTCATGTTCTACGGAGCGGGAGCCGGCGGCACCGAGACCGCCTCGGCGGTGCTCGGCGATATCGTGGCCGTGGCGCGCAACAAGCGCGGCGGGATCACCGCCTTCCCGCCCGAGGCCGCCTACCAGGACCTGCCGGTGAAACCCATCGGCGAGGCCCGCACCCGCTACCACGTCAGCCTCGACGTCGTCGACGAGCCCGGCGTGCTCGCCCGCGTGGCGGCCACCTTCGCCCACCACGGCGTCAGCCTCGCCACCGTCCACCAGTCCGGCCGCAGCGACGACGCCCAGCTCGTGGTCGTCACCCACACGGCCGCCGACAAGCAGTTGTCGGACACCGTCGAGGAACTGTCGCGACTGACGTCGGTGCACCAGGTCACCTCCGTCATGCGCGTCGAAGGAGAGTAGGACGCCGCCATGCCCGCCAACGCCCGCCCGACGCGCCCCGGATGGCGCGGCCTCATCGAGGAGTTCCGCGACCGCCTGCCGGTCTCGGACGCCACTCCCGTCGTCACCCTCCAGGAGGGCGGCACCCCCCTGCTGCCCGCGCCGACGCTCTCGGCCCGGACCGGCTGCGACGTCTACCTCAAGGTCGAGGGCCTCAACCCGACCGGCTCGTTCAAGGACCGCGGCATGACCATGGCCGTGTCCAAGGCCGTCGAGGACGGCTCCAAAGCCGTCATCTGCGCCTCCACCGGCAACACCTCGGCCTCGGCCGCCGCCTACGCCGCGCGCGCGGGGATCACCTGCGCCGTGCTCGTGCCCGCCGGGAAGATCGCCCTCGGCAAGCTCGCCCAGGCGCTCGTCCACGGCGCCAAGCTCATCCAGCTCGAAGGGAACTTCGACGACTGCCTCATGGTCGCCGACAAGCTCTCGCAGGACTACCCGGTGACGCTGGTCAACCACCTGAACGTCAACCGCATCCTGGGGCAGAAGACCGCCGCGTACGAGATCGTGTCCGTCCTCGGCGACGCCCCGGACGTGCACTGCCTGCCGGTCGGCAACGCCGGCAACATCACCGCCTACTGGCTCGGCTACAACGAGGACTTCGCGGCGGGCGCGGCCGGGAAGCTGCCGCGGATGCTCGGCGTCCAGGCCGCGGGCGCCGCGCCGATCGTCAACGGCAGGGTCGTGGAGCACCCGCAGACCATCGCCACGGCGATCCGCATCGGCAACCCGGCCTCGTGGACGAAGGCGCTCGACGCCGAGAAGGAGTCCGGCGGCAAGATCATCGCCGCGACCGACCGCGAGATCCACGCCGCCTACATGCTGCTCGCCCGCAGCGAAGGCGTCTTCGTCGAACTCGCCTCCGCCGCCTCGGTCGCGGGCCTGCTCAAGCAGGCCGAGGCCGGCTGGGTCGAGAAGGGGCAGACGATCGTGTGCACCGTGACCGGCAACGGCCTCAAGGACCCCGACTGGGCCGTCTCCACCGCCCCGCAGCCGCAGACCCTCCCGGTCGACGTGCTCAAGACCGCCGCCGCGCTGGGCCTGTGATGGGCACCGGAGCGCACGGCGCCGACCAGCCTCGGAAGGGCCGCTGACTTGGGCGCCTTCAGGACCGGCCCGCGCGCCACCGTGCGCGTGCCCGCCACCTCCGCCAACCTCGGGCCCGGCTTCGACTCGCTCGGCCTCGCCCTCGACCTGTGCGACGAGGTCACCGCCGAGACCACCAGCGGCACCGCCGTCACCGTCGAGGTCGAAGGCGAGGGGGCCGGCACCGTCGCCGCCGACGAGCGCCACCTCGTGGCCTCCTCGATGCTGCGCACCTTCAAGCACCTCGACCTCGCGCCTCCGGGCCTGCGGCTCAAGTGCCGCAACCGGATCCCGCACGCGAGGGGCCTCGGCTCCTCCTCCGCGGCGATCGTCGCCGGCGTCATGCTCGCCGACGCCCTCGCCGGCGCGAGCCTGACCCGCTCGGAGAAACTCGTCATAGCCGGCGAGATCGAAGGGCATCCGGACAATGTGGCCCCCTGCCTCCTCGGCGGCTTCACCATCGCGTACTCCACTGCGGACGGTGCGAGGGCCCTCAGCCTCGACCCCTCGCCGCGCGTCCACCCGTGGGTCTTCGTGCCCCGGACCCGGGGCCTGACCGCGGTCGCCCGCACGGCCCTGCCCGAGCGGGTCCCGCACGCCGACGCGGTGTTCAATCTCTCCCGATCCGCGCTGCTGGTCGCCGCGATCTCGCGCCAGCCCTCGCGGCTGTTCGAGGCCACCGACGACCGCCTCCACCAGGGATATCGCGCCGAGGGAATGCCCGAGAGCGCGGAGCTGTTGGAACGGTTGCGCGCCGTCGGCATCGCCGCGGCCATCTCGGGCGCGGGCCCTTCGGTCCTCGCCCTCGCGGTGGACGACGCGCCGGTACCCGAAGCCCCCGGCTTCGCGGCACTGCGCCTGGACGTCGCCGAAGGCGCCGCTCAGGTCGCGACCTCCCCGAACGAGTGATCCTCGGGTCCGTTGTTGTCAATGGGAAGAGTGCGCTACTATTCCAGTTAGACGACCACCCGGTGTCGTGACTGCTCGAAGCCTTGCTTATGCTTGTAGTCACAACTGCTGCGGCGCATCCAGCGCACGCCTGATCTCTTGTTTGGGTCATCACCCTCAACCATGGATTTGTGACTTTGCATAGCTCCAGCGTGGCATGGCACGGTTTCGACCAAGGAACAGTCGCTGTCCGCTTGTGGCACCGAGCTTCCGCTCGGGGAACGCAAAGGCGAGGATCGCATTCAGCACAGATCGCCATCACGTGTCTCATCGTGCACGATCATTCATCGCGAACCGTCCAGTCGCAGGCCCAGAGGCTGTCATCACGATCAGGACCGTCTGCTCAGCGGACAGCCCAGGGGTGTTGCACCCAGTGCCAACCGTCGTCTTCCAACCGCCGCGGCCATCTGGCCCAAGGCGGCCGAGGCGATGGCGGGACACCGACCAGAACATCGGCATTGCGGCTATTTGAAAGACGCGGAAACTCCTCGAATTCACTTCGAAGTTCCGCCAGGGAAGGAATCCATTGAGCGACACCACCGGCACGACGTCGGACCGGATGAGCGATGCGGCGCCTGCTTCGGGTGAACTCCCCGAGGCCAAGAAGCGCCGCCGGGCAGGAACCGGTCTGGCCTCCATGCTGATGCCCGAGCTCCAGCAGATGGCCCAATCGCTCGGCATCACCGGCGTTGGCCGGATGCGCAAGAGCGAGCTGATCGCCGCCATCCAGGAACGGCAGGATGCGGGCTCGCAGCCCGGCGGTGCCAGCGCAGAACGGGAGGCCCCGCCAGTGCCTGACTCTGAACACACACCGATCGTCGAAGCGCCGATCGCCGAGGTCCAGTCGACCACAGTCGACTCGGGCCAGGGCGACAACGGCGACGGCGGCGGCTCCGAGAGCGCCGAAGCCAAGGGCGGCAGCGCCGCCCGCCGGGCCACCCGCCCGGCCGGCCCGCCGCAGCCGCGTCGTCGCCAGGACCAGTTCTCGTCCCGCGAGGGCTCCGAGAACGAGCGCCGCTCCGAATCCGCCGAGTCCGAGGGGCAGGGCTCCGCCCACGCCGTCGAGTCCGATGAGGACCGTCCGCAGCGCCGTCGCCGCAACCGCGGCGAGAACGGCCGTGACGGCAACGGCCGCGACAACCGCGACGGCAACGGCCGCGGCGACAACCGCGGCGAGCGCTCGGAGCAGTCCGAGTCCCGCGGCGACAACCGCGCCGAACGCCAGAGCGACGACGGCTACGACGACCGCGGCCAGCAGGGCGACGGCGACGGACGCCGCCGCAAGCGCCGCGACCGCTCCGACCGACGCCGCAGCGGCGGCGGACGCGAGGAGACCGAGCGCGGCGGCGGGGGCGGCAACGCCCAGAACGACGAGCAGCTCGTGCCCGTCGCGGGGATCCTCGACATCCTCGACAACTACGCGTTCATCCGCACCACCGGCTACCTCGCCGGCCCCGACGACGTCTACGTCTCGATGTCGCAGGTCCGCAAGTACCGGCTGCGCCGCGGCGACGCCATCACCGGCGCCGTCAAGCCCACGCGCACCGAGGAGCCCGGCGGCCAGAACAACGGCAAGCAGCGCCGCGAGAAGTACAACCCGCTCGTGCGCCTCGACACCGTCAACGGGATGAACCCCGAGGACGCCAAGAAGCGCGACGAGTTCTACCGGCTCACGCCGCTGTACCCGCAGGAGCGCCTGCGGCTGGAGACCGAGCCGAACGCGCTGACCACGCGGGTGATAGACCTCGTGGCCCCGATCGGCAAGGGCCAGCGGGCCCTCATCGTCTCCCCGCCCAAGGCGGGCAAGACGATGGTGCTCCAGGCGGTCGCCAACGCGATCACCACGAACAACCCCGAGTGCCACCTCATGGTGGTCCTCGCGGACGAGCGGCCCGAAGAGGTCACCGACATGCAGCGCTCGGTCAAGGGCGAGGTCATCGCCTCGACCTTCGACCGCCCGCCGTCGGACCACACCACCGTCGCCGAACTCGCGATCGAGCGCGCCAAGCGCCTGGTCGAACTCGGCCACGACGTGGTCGTGCTGCTCGACTCGATCACCCGCCTGGGCCGCGCGTATAACAACTCGTCGCCCGCCTCCGGTCGCATCCTGTCCGGCGGCATCGACTCGACCGCGCTCTACCCGCCCAAGCGGTTCCTGGGCGCGGCGCGCAACATCGAGCACGGCGGCTCGCTGACCATCATCGCCACCGCGCTGGTCGAGACCGGCTCGATGGGCGACACGGTGATCTTCGAGGAGTTCAAGGGCACCGGCAACGCCGAGCTCAAGCTCGACCGCAAGATCGCCGAGAAGCGCACCTACCCGGCGATCGACGTGCACCAGTCGAGCACCCGCAAGGACGAGCTCATGATGAGCACCGAGGAGCAGGCGGTCATGCTCAAGCTCCGCCGGGTCCTGTCCTCGCTGGAGCCGCAGCAGGCCATCGATCTGTTGATCGACCGGCTCAAGAAGACGCAGACGAACGCCGAGTTCCTCATGTCGATCGTCAAGAGCACTCCTGGCGAGTAGCCGCCGAGCGCGAGGCCGCTCTGTCTGAGAGCGGCCTCACGCCTTAATATTGATGCCGGTGCGCAGGTCGCGCACCCACCATGTGCCCAGACGGGCCCGATGCGGTTCCGGTTCACGGCTACGCGTAGCCGACCCGGCGACCCGGAGAAAGGGAAGTCATGAAAGACGGGATCCACCCTGAGTACGTCGTCACCGAGGTGACCTGTTCCTGCGGGAACGCCTTCACCACCCGTTCGACGGTGACCAGTGGCAAGATCCAGGCTGCGACCTGCAACAAGTGCCACCCGTTCTACACCGGCAAGCAGCGCATCCTCGACACCGGCGGTCGCGTGGCCAAGTTCAAGGCCCGCTACGCCAAGACCCAGGAGAAGGCTCAGGCCGGCAAGTAGTATTTTTCCGCAGCGCTCGTGTCACCGACACGGGCGCTGCGTTTTTTCTTCCGCTCGTCCAGGCAGTGCTCTCCTTAAGGAACCGACATGACGACCGCCGCCGACAACCGCCTCGCCTCCCTGATCGCCGAGTACCGGGACCTCGAGGTCCAGATGGGCGACCCGGCGCTCCACGCCGACCAGGCCCAGGCCCGGCGGGTCGGCCGCCGCTACGCCGAACTCTCCCCGATCGCGAAGACCGCCGCCGACATCGACTCGGCCAAGGACGACCTGGAGACGGCCGAGGAGCTCGCCAAGGAGGACGCGGAGTTCGCCGAGGAGGCCGAGCGCCTCCGAAAGCGCATCCCCGAACTGGAGGAGAAGCTCGCCGAGCTGCTCGTCCCGCGCGACCCCGACGACGCCAAGGACGTGATCATCGAGATCAAGGCCGGCGCCGGCGGCGAGGAGTCCGGCCTGTTCGCCGGGGACCTCATGCGCATGTACCTGCGCTACTTCGAGCACCAGGGCTGGGCGGTCGAGACGCTCGAGATGGTGCCCACCGACCTCGGCGGCATCAAGGACTCCTCGATCGCGGTGCGCACCAAGGGCGCTCCCGAGGGCGGCAACGGCGTGTGGTCGCGCATGAAGTTCGAGGGCGGGGTCCACCGCGTGCAGCGGGTGCCCGTGACCGAGTCCCAAGGGCGCGTGCACACCTCCGCGGCCGCCGTCGTCGTCATGCCCGAGGCCGAAGAGGTCGACTTCGAGCTGAACATGAACGACGTCCGCGTCGACGTGTACCGCTCCTCGGGCCCCGGCGGCCAGTCGGTCAACACCACCGACTCGGCCGTGCGCCTCACCCACGTGCCCACCGGCGTGGTCGTCACCAGCCAGAACGAGAAGAGCCAGCTCCAGAACAAGGAGGCGGCCATCCGCGTCCTGCGCGCCCGCCTGCTCGCCAAGCAGCAGGAGGAGGCCGCGGCCGCCGCCGGGGCCGCCCGCCTGCTCCAGGTGCGCACCGCCGACCGCTCCGAGCGCATCCGCACCTACAACTTCCCGCAGAACCGCCTCACCGACCACCGCGTGGGCTTCACCGCCTACAACCTCGACCAGGTCATGGACGGCGCGCTCGACGAGGTCCTCGACGCCCTCGCCGCGGCCGACCGCGCCGAGCGCATGGCCCGCGGCTCCGAATGACCGACGACTGGCGGTTCCTGATCGAGTCCGCGACGAAGCTCCTGGGGCAGCGCGGCATCGACTCCCCGCGCGTCGACGCCGAACTCCTGGCCGCCCACGTGGCCGGCATCCCGCGGACCCGGCTCCTCATCGCCGACGACCCGACCTCCGAACAGGGCACCGAGTACATGCGCCTGGTCGCCGAGCGCTCGTGGCGCAAACCGCTCCAGCACCTGACCGGGGCGGCCCCGTTCCGCTACGGCGAACTCGAGGTCGGGCCCGGCGTCTTCGTGCCCCGGCCCGAGACCGAGCTCCTCGTCGACTGGGCCCTGGAACACCTGCCGCGCGGCGGGCTCGTCGTCGACGCCTGCTCGGGCTCGGGGGCCATCGCCCACGCGATCGCGACCGAGCGCCCCGACAGCCGGGTGTGGGCGGTCGAGTCCGACCCTGACGCCTTCGAGTGGACCCGCAGGAACCTCCACGGCACCGGCGCCATCGCCGTCCTCGCCGACGCCACCGCGGCCTCGACGCTCAACGAGTTCGACGGGACCGTCGACCTCGTCGTCGCGAACCCGCCGTACGTGCCCTTCGACATGGAGGTCGCCCCCGAGGTCAGCTTCGACCCCTCCGGGGCCGTCTACGCCGCCGAAGCCGGGCTCGCGGTCATCCAGCCGCTCGCCGTCCGCGCCGCCCGCTGGCTCAGGCCCGGCGGCTGGTTCGGCTTCGAGCACGACGACACCCACCGCAAGGCCGCCCCCGAGATCCTGCGCGTCAGCGGGTTCACCGAGGCGGCGGACCACGACGACCTGGCGGGCCGCCCGAGGTTCGCCACAGGAAGGCTAGGCTAGGCGCCGTGAGGCTGTTCAATTGCAGGAAGATCAAGGACCGCGCCACCGGGCTGAAGTCCGCCGCCCGGGCCGTGTCCGGAGGCCGGCTCGTCGTGCTGCCGACCGACACCGTCTACGGGCTCGGGTGCGACGCGTTCAACCACGCCGCCGTCAAGGCGCTCCTGGCCGCCAAGGGCCGCGGGCGCGACATGGCCCCGCCGGTGCTCATCGGCTCCAAACGGGCCCTCGACGGCATCGCCTCGGACATCCCCGACTCCGCCAAGGAGCTCACCGAGGCCTTCTGGCCCGGACCGCTCACCGTCGTCGTGCCCTTCACGCCGTCGCTGACCTGGGACCTGGGCGACACCGACGGCACGGTCGCGGTGCGGATGCCGCTGCACCCGCTCGCGCTCGAACTGCTCAAGGAGACCGGCCCGATGGCCGTCTCCTCGGCCAACAAGCACGGCCTGCCGCCGGCGGAGACCGCCGCCGCGGCCAAGGAGCAGCTGGGCACCGACGTCTCGGTCTACCTCGAAGCCGGGCCCTCCGAGGACAACCTGCCCTCGACCATCGTCGACTGCGTCGCGCACCCGCCGCAGGTCCTGCGCGAGGGCGCCCTGAGCCTGGAGCAGATCCGCAAGATCGTGCCCGACACCCTCGACCGCGACGGCTACGGCCCCGGCGAGCGCCCCGAAGAGCAAGAACCCGAAGCCGGCGAACCCGAAGCGGACCCCGAGGCCTCCGAGGAGACCCCGGCTTGAGCGCGCCGTTCTCGGTCCTGCACGTGTGCACCGGCAACATCTGCCGCTCGCCCATGTCCGAACGCATCCTCGACGGGCTCACCGGCGAGGACGTGTACAACCACGGCGCGGGCATCTCGGCCTTCCACGAGGGCGAGAACATGCAGCCGAACTCGATGGACGAACTCGAGTCGCGCGGCTACGAGTTCCAGGGCCACCGGGCCCGCCGGCTCGTGCGCGCCCACGTCGAGTCCAGCGACCTCGTCCTCGTCGCGACCACCGGGCACCTCGAATACATCGCCGAGCGCTTCCCCGAGGCGGTCGGCAGGACCTTCCTGGTGCGCAGTCTCGGCCGCGCCGCCGCCGACCTCCTCGCCGACCTCCCCCCGGGCGACACCGCCACGCGCGGCAAGGCCCTCGTGGCCGCGGCCGACGAGCGCCGCGGCGACTACGACGCGATCAACCTCTCCGACCCCTGGGGGATGAGCCGCGCGGTCTACGGCAGCATCGCCGACCAGCTCGAAGACGCCCTCAAACCCGTCGCCGCCGTGCTGGAGGCCGAGCTGTGAGCCGCTCGAAGGGCTTCCTGAAGCCGTGCTTCGCCGTCGCCGGGATCGCGGCGGCGCTGGCCGCCGTCCTCGGCGGGATCTTCGCGGGGGGGACCGGCGCATGGGCCGCTCCGACAGGAGTAGCGTTGGTCGCCTTGGGCTTCGCGGGATCGGTCTGGGCGGTCGCGGCTGCCGAGAAAATTGACCTGCGTCTCACTCTCGTTATGGCATTGGTCACGTACGCCGTTAAATTGATGATCGTCTTCGCGGCCCTCGCCGCGGTCAAGTCGCATGCGCCCGAAGCATTGACGCCCTTCGCCTACGGCATCATCGGCGGCGCCCTCGCCTGGCTCGGCACCCAGGCAGTCTGGGCCTACAAGGCGAAGATCCCGTACATCGAATTGAGCGACCGCGCCTGAACGCGATGCGCCGCATGACACACCGTCCGCCATTGCGGTTGACAAAGGCGCGTGGACGACGCTCACCTCTGCGAACCCACCGGGCAGTTCCTGTGTAGTAGCTGTTAGAGTTCAGCTCGACATGGCCGACAATCACCCCCCTGATGGCAAGCCCCAGCCGGACGGCTCGGAAACGGGCTGGCGTGCGCTGGGGTATCTCATGTCCGGGATCATCGTCTGGGGCGGTCTCGGATATCTCGTCGACCTGTGGCTCGGACTGCCCAAAGTCGGGCTCCTGGTAGGGATGCTTGTCGGTGCTGCAGCAGGAATGTACCTGCTGATCAAGCAGATGTCGCCGTAAATTTGACCGACACTGACTGAGAGGCGTGGCTCGCGTGACCGACTCAGCCATGGTGCTGGCCGAAGGGGACCTCCACTTCCCGCCCGGCATTGAGAGCTTCAATTTCCGGGACTGGTTCACGGGCCTGAGCGAGACCGGTCTCGCCAACGTCTTCACGACCCTCACCTTCGCGGTGTGGCTCTCCGTGGCCGTCATCATCGTCTTCTTCCTGTGGGCCTACCGCAAGCCGCAGATCGTCCCCACCAAGCGGCAGTGGCTCGCCGAGTCCGCCTACGGATTCATCCGCAACTCGGTCTCCGTCGACCTGCTCGGCAAGAAGGCCGGCGTGCGCTTCGCCCCGTACTTCGCGACGCTGTTCCTGTTCATCCTGGTCACGAACATGTGGGCGATCGTCCCGGGCATCCAGATCTCCCCGAACTCCCACATCGGCTTCCCGCTGGTGCTGGGCCTGATGTCGTGGGTCATCTACGTGTACGTCGGCGTCAAGAAGCACGGCTTCCTCGGCTACCTGCGAGCGACGTGCATCCCGGCGGGCACCCCGGTGTTCATCTACCCGGTCGTGATCCCCATCGAGTTCCTTCAGAACCTGATCCTGCGCCCCGTGACGCTGGCGCTGCGGCTGTTCGCGAACATGTTCGCCGGCCACCTCATCCTGCTGGTCTTCTTCCTCGGCGGCTTCCAGCTGCTCAACTCGGAGAACATCTTCATCCAGAGCATGTCGGTCTTCTCGTTCGCGATGGGCATCGCCATCACCGCGTTCGAGCTCATCGTCATCGTGCTCCAGGCGTACGTGTTCACCCTGCTGACGGCCATGTACGTCCAAAGCTCGCTCGCCGACGAACACTGATCGGACCACCCCCGCAGATTTCAAACTGAACACCAACGTGGCGTGATGGACACGCCACGCTGACACCTAGGAGAAAAACGCCATGGAAGGCTCTCTCAACGTCGTCGGTTACGGCATTGCTGCACTCGGCCCCGGTCTCGGTGTCGCCCTGATCTTCGCCGCGTGGATCACCTCCACCGCCCGGCAGCCTGAGTCCGCCGGCATCACCCGCCCGATGCTGTTCATGGGCTTCGCCCTGGTCGAGGTGCTGGCCCTGTTCGGCCTCGTCCTCGCCTTCGCCCTCTCTTAATCGACCTCTGGAGCGATCATGATTCAAGCCGCCGAGGGGGGCACGGCGATCCTCTTCCCGATCTGGCAAGAGATGGTCGTCGGTGCCGTCGCCTTCGGTCTGCTGCTCTTCGTGCTCATGAAGTTCGTCTTCCCCCGTATGGAGAAGACCTTCGAAGCACGAGTGGACGCGATCGAAGGAGGCATCGAGCGCGCTGAACGGGCCCAGGAAGAGGCCAATCAGACGCTCGAGGAGTACCGCCGCAAGCTCGCCACCGCGCAGGAGGAGGCCGCCGCGATCCGCGACGAGGCCCGCGCCGACGCAGTGGCCGCCAAGGAGGAGATCCTCGTCTCCGCCCGTGAAGAGGCCAACCGCATCATCGCGGCCGGCCACTCGCAGATCGAGGCCTCCCGCCAGCAGCTCGTCCGCGAACTGCGCGGCGAGGTCGGCAACCTGGCAGTGGACCTGGCCGGCAAGATCATCGGCCAGCGCCTCGCCGGAGACGCCGACACGACCGCGACCGTGGACCAGTTCTTGGCCCAGATCGCGGACGAGACCGCAGAGACGAGCGGAGCGCGCTGATGTCGACGACCGGACGCGAAAGCATCGAGGCCGGCCGCGCCGTGCTGGAGGCCTCGGCCTCCGCGGGGTCGGCCGAGCAGCTCACCGAGTGCGGCGTCGAGCTGCTGGAAGTGACGCGGTTCCTCGTCGACCAGCCTCGGCTGCGTCGCGCCCTGTCCGACCCCGCCCGTGCGGCGGACGACCGGGAGGGGCTGGTCCGCCGGCTCATCGCAGGACAAGTCGGCGCGACCGCCGCCGATGTGGTGGCCGCGCTGGTGCGGGGCCGCTGGGGCAGCCCTTCCGAACTGGTCGGCGGCACCGAGCAGCTCGCCGTCAAGGCGCTGCTGCTCGCCGTCGCGAAGGACGGCACCCTGGCGAACGTCGAGGACCAGTTGTTCCGCTTCGGTCGACTGGTCGACGGCGACCCCGAGCTGGCCTCGGCCCTCGGCGCCTCGGGCACCGACCCGAACGCCAGGGCCGCGCTGGTCGAGCGACTGCTCGACGGCAAGGCCGAGCCGGCGACGGTGACGCTCGCGGCCGCCGCGTGCTTCGGCATCGGCGGGCGCAGCTTCCACGCCTCCCTGTCCCACCTGGTCGAGGCCGCCGCCGCGGCCCGCGACGAGGCCGTGGCCTACGTGACCGTGGCGAGCCCGCTCGACGAGTCCGGCGAGCGCCAGCTCGCCGCCAAGCTGTCGCTCGTCTACGGCCGCCCGGTGACGCTCAAGGTCACCGTCGACCCCGCGATCGTCGGGGGCATCCGGGTGCAAGTCGACTCGGACCTGTGGGACGGCACCGTCTCGCGCCGCCTCGACGAAGCCCGCCAAGCCTTGGCCGGACGTTGATCCTGCCGGTAATTACAGAAAGGGAAACGCCCAGATGGCTGAATTGACCATCTCCTCAGACGAGATCCGTAGCGCGCTGGACGCCTACGTCTCGTCCTACCGGCCGGAGATCACCCGCGAAGAGGTCGGTACCGTCACGAGCGCCGGCGACGGCATCGCCGTCGTGGAGGGCCTGCCCTCCGTCATGGCCAACGAGCTCCTGGAGTTCGAAGGCGGCGTGATGGGCCTGGCCCTGAACCTCGACATCCGCGAGATCGGCGCCGTCCTCCTGGGCGACCCGGTCAAGGTCGGCGAGGGCCAGACCGTCAAGCGGACCGGCAAGGTCCTCTCCGTGCCGGTCGGCGACAAGTTCCTGGGCCGCGTCGTCGACGCCCTGGGCAACCCCATCGACGACCTCGGCGAGATCGAGGCCGAGGGCGAGCGCGAGCTGGAGGCCCAGGCCCCCAACGTCGTCAGCCGCCAGTCGGTGTTCGAGCCGGTCGAGACCGGCATCAAGGCCGTCGACTCGATGACCCCCATCGGGCGCGGCCAGCGCCAGCTGATCATCGGCGACCGCAAGACCGGCAAGACGCAGGTCGCGATCGACACGATCATCAACCAGCGGGCGAACTGGGAGTCCGGCGACCCGAACAAGCAGCTGCGCTGCATCTACGTCGCGGTCGGCCAGAAGGGCTCGACGGTCGCCGGCATCAAGGGCATGCTCGAGGCGCACGGCGCGATGGAGTACACGACCATCGTCGCGGCGAACGCGGACGAGCCGGCGGGTCTGAAGTACCTGGCGCCCTACACCGGTTCGGCCATCGGGCAGCATTGGATGTACGGCGGCAAGCACGTCCTCATCGTCTTCGACGACCTCTCGAAGCAGGCCGAGGCCTACCGGACCGTGTCGCTGCTGCTGCGCCGTCCCCCGGGCCGCGAGGCCTTCCCCGGTGACGTCTTCTACCTCCACTCGCGGCTGCTCGAGCGCTGCGCGAAGCTCTCGGAGGAGCTGGGCGGCGGTTCGATGACGGGTCTGCCGATCATCGAGACCAAGGCCGGCGACATCTCGCAGTTCATCCCGACCAACGTCATCTCGATCACCGACGGGCAGGTCTACCTCGAAGAGGGCCTGTTCAACTCGGGTGTGCGCCCGGCGATCAACGTCGGCACCTCCGTCTCCCGTGTGGGCGGCGCCGCGCAGACCAAGGGCATGCGCTCGGTCGCGGGCTCGCTGCGTCTGGACCTGGCCCAGTACCGCGACCTGGAGGCCTTCGCGGCCTTCGCGTCCGACCTGGACGCCGCGTCGAAGGCGCAGCTGGACCGCGGTCTGCGGATGGTCGAACTGCTCAAGCAGGGTGTGGCCGAGCCGCTCCCGATGGGCGAGGAGACCATCTCGATCTGGGCCGGCACCGCCGGCGAGCTCGACGACATCCCCGTCGGCGAGATCCGCCGCTTCGAGGTCGAGTTCCTCAGCTACATGAGGGCCAACCACAAGGACGTCGTCGCCCAGCTCACCGCGGGCAAGGACAAGGTCGCCGGCGACATCGAGGACTCCCTCAAGCGCGCCATCGCCAAGTTCAAGCAGATGTTCAAGGCCACTGCCGACGACCTGAACGTGACCGACGCCGCCGAAGACGCCCTCGAGGGCGACGTCGACGTCGAGACCGTCAAGCGCGTCAAGAGGGGTTAGCCATGTCAGCGCAGCTTCGTACCTTGCGCAAGCGGCTGAAGTCGACCCAGTCCATCCGGAAGATCACCAAGGCGCAGGAACTGGTCGCGACCAGCCGCATCGCCAAGGCGCAGGAGCGGGTGGCGGCTTCGCTGCCGTACTCGCGTGCCATGACGGGTGTCATGACCTCCCTGGCCTCGAACGCGTCGATCAACCACCCGCTGCTCCAGCCGCGGGCGCAGGTCCGGCGCGCCGGGGTCCTGGTGATCACGGCGGACAAGGGGATGTGCGGCGGCTACAACGCCAACGCCATCCGCACGGCCGAGCAGTTGATCTCCCGCCTCGCCGAGGAGGGCAAGGTCCCGGTCCTGTACGTCGCCGGCCGCAAGGGCGTCGAGTACTACCGGTTCCGCTCCAGGGAGATCGAGCGGTCCTGGACCGGCTTCTCCCAGCAGCCGAAGGTGACCGACGCGCAGGAGATCACCCGGACGCTGCTCGCGGCGTTCATGTCCGGCGCCGACGACGAGGGCGACGACGCGGGAGCGGACGGTATCCTCGGTATCGACGAACTGCACATCGTCCACACCAGGTTCGTCTCGCTGCTGACGCAGACCCCCGAGCCGCGGCAACTGGCTCCCCTCGAAGTCGAAGAGGTGGAGGAGAGCGAGCTCGAAGAGCACGTGCTGCTCCCGGACTACGAGTTCGAGCCGAACCCGGAGGCGCTGCTCGACGCGCTGCTGCCGAAGTATCTGACGACGCGCATCTACGCGTCGTTGATCGACGCGGCGGCGAGCGAGTTGGCGGCCAAGCGCCGGGCCATGAAGGCGGCCACGGACAATGCCGATGAAATGATCAAGACCCTGCGGCGGAGCGCGAACGCGGCGCGGCAGGCGGCGATCACGCAGGAGATCAGCGAAATCGTGGGTGGGGCCAGTGCCCTTTCCGCCGCAGGAAGAGAGTAACGATGACTGACACTCAAGGAGTGGGGCGCGTCGTACGGGTCATCGGGCCGGTCGTCGACGTCGAATTCCCTCGAAACGCCATCCCGGCGATCTTCAACGCGCTGCATGTTGACGTGACCTACACCGGCGAGGCGAAGACGCTGACCCTGGAAGTGGCCCAGCACCTGGGCGACAACCAGATCCGCGGCATCTGCATGGCCCCGACCGACGGCCTGGTCCGCGGTACCGAGGTCCGCGACACCGGCGGGCAGATCAAGGTCCCGGTCGGCGACGGCATCAAGGGGAAGGTCTTCAACGTCCTCGGCGAGTGCCTCAACCTCGCCGAAGGCGAGGAGCTGGAAGCCGACGACCACTGGGAGATCCACCGCCACGCCCCGGCGTTCGCGCAGCTGGAGCCGAAGACCGAGATGCTGGAGACCGGCATCAAGGCGATCGACCTGCTCGCGCCGTACGTCAAGGGCGGCAAGATCGGCCTGTTCGGCGGCGCCGGCGTGGGCAAGACGGTGCTCATCCAGGAGATGATCATCCGCGTGGCCCAGAACTTCGGCGGCTCCTCGGTGTTCGCCGGCGTCGGCGAGCGCACCCGTGAGGGCAACGACCTCATCGCCGAGATGGACGAGGCGGGCGTGCTGGAGAAGACCTCGCTGGTCTACGGCCAGATGGACGAGCCGCCGGGGGTGCGCCTCCGCGTCGCCCTGTCGGCCCTGACGATGGCCGAGTACTTCCGCGACGTCAAGAACCAGGAGGTGCTGCTCTTCATCGACAACATCTTCCGGTTCACGCAGGCCGGTTCGGAGACCTCCGCGCTGCTGGGCCGCATGCCATCGGCCGTGGGCTACCAGCCGACCCTCGCCGACGAGATGGGCGAGCTCCAGGAGCGGATCACCTCGCTGCGCGGCAAGGCCATCACCTCGATGCAGGCCGTGTACGTCCCCGCGGACGACTACACCGACCCGGCGCCGTTCACCGCGTTCACGCACCTCGACGCGACGACGAACCTGGAGCGGAAGATCTCCGACAAGGGCATCTACCCCGCGATCGACCCGCTGGCCTCGAACTCCCGCATTCTGGAGCCCGAGGTCGTCGGCGCCGAGCACTACGCGGTCGCCTCCCAGGTGAAGCAGATCCTCCAGAAGTACAACGAGCTTCAGGACATCATCGCGATCCTCGGCATGGACGAGCTCTCGGAGGAGGACAAGCTCGTGGTGGGCCGCGCCCGCCGCATCGAGCGCTTCCTGTCGCAGAACACGTTCGCGGCGAAGCAGTTCACCGGTGTCGAGGGCTCGTTCGTCCCCGTCAAAGAGACCGTCGAGGCCTTCAAGAAGATCGCCGAAGGGGAGTACGACCACTTCCCCGAGCAGGCCTTCTTCATGTGCGGCGGCCTGGACGACCTCCACAAGAACGAAGAGGAGCTCCGCAAGAAGGGCTGACCCTCCTGCGGCTCCGAACGGAAGCGGCCCCGAAACCCATGGTTTCGGGGCCGCTTCCGTCGTTTCTCCTAGTCGTCCTCGGAGCCGAGCTGCGGGGCGCCGTCGACGCACACGACCGAGTACTCCCGCTCGTCGTCGGCCTCGTTCTCGAACTCGATCTCGGCGTCCCGGGACGGCCCGGTCTCCACGTCGCTCACATGCCAGCCCTGCGCGGGCGCCCACCACACGATGCTCACGAGCGAGCCCTCGCAACTGGCCAGGAAGGTGCCGCCGTCGCCGCCGAAGACCTGCTCGCCGGTCCCGGCGCTCGCGCTCGGGGACGCCTCCCGCGAACCGCTCGGCTCTGCCGAGGCGCTCTCCGGCGGCGCCTCGCTCGCCACCTCCTCCGGCGTCGCCGACTCGGCCTCCGCCAGCGCTGCCAGCACGTCGTCGTCCGACATCGGCTCGGTCGGCGGGTGGAGGCTCCCGCCCTGCGCGAGTGCCACCGCCCCGATCCCGGCCGCCACCGCCACCGCGGCGGCGCCCGCCCACCCGGCCACTACCCATCTCCTGTGCATGACACCAGCGTGCCCGGCCCGAGGTTAAGACCGCGATAAGGCGGCTCTAAGCCTCGGTCCGTCACGCCCGCGAGGGTGGATGCGGCGCCGCCCGCCGCATAGGCTTCCGGCCATGGCCCAACTGCTGCTGATCGAGGACGACGAGCGCGTCCGCTCCGCCCTGCTGCGGTCCCTGCGCGACCTCGACCACCAGGTCGCCTCCGCGCCCGACGCGATGACCGGCCTGCGCGCGGCCATCGACCACCGCCCCGACCTGGTCGTCCTCGACCTCGGCCTGCCCGACCTCGACGGGTCGCAGATGCTCCGGATGCTCCGGGGCGTCTCGGACGTGCCGGTGATCGTGGCGACCGCCCGCGACGACGAGGACGAGATCGTCCGCGTCCTCGGCAGCGGCGCCGACGACTACGTGGTCAAGCCGTTCACCGCCAAGCAGCTCGACGCCCGCATCCAGGCCGTGCTGCGCCGCGCCGGGGCCGCGCGCGCCGCGGACGACGCCGCGGTCACCGTCGGGCCGCTGCGGATCGACCTGCGCGGGCGCGCCGCCCACCTCGACGGGCGCGCGCTCGAACTGAGCCCCAAGGAGTTCGACCTGCTGCACCATCTCGCCTCCCGCGCCGGCGAGGTCGTCTCCAAGCGCCAGATCCTCACCGAGGTGTGGGACCTGCCCTTCGGCGGCGCGGACAAGACCGTCGACGTCCACCTCGCGTGGCTGCGGCGCAAGCTCGGCGAGACCGCGCAGTCCCCGCGGTTCCTCCACACCGTGCGCGGCGTCGGCGTCAAACTCGTCGACCCGACCGAGGAGGGTCGATGAGGGCCCGGCTGACGCTCCTGGTCGGCGCGACCGCGGCCCTCATCCTGCTGGCCTTCTCGATCCCCATGGCGATCCTGCTGCGCAACAGCGCCGCCCAGGAGGCCATCGCGGCGGCCGAACAGGAAGGCCAACTGCTCACCCCGATCGTCAGCTCCGGCGACGTCGCCCGGACCGAGACGGCCGTGCAGACCCTCAACGCCTCCACCGACTACCCGGTCACCGTGTTCTGGCCCGACGGCACGCTCACCGGCGTCGAAGCGCCCCGCTCCGACGCGGTGGCGCTCGCCGCCCACGGCCGGTCCCTGACCGCCGCGACCACCGACGGCCGCGAGATCCTCTACGGGATCGGCCTGCCCGAAGGCACCGCCGTGATCCGCGTCCACCTGCCCGACAGCGCCCTCACCGCCGGCGTCGCCCGCTCCTGGCTCCTGCTCGGCGCGATCGCCGTGGCGCTCCTCGCGTTCGGGCTGCTCCTGGCGGCCCGCTTCGCCCGGCTCCTGCTGGTGCCCCTGCACGACCTGGCCGCCGTCTCGCACCGCCTCGCGGGCGGCGACCTGGAGGCGCGGGCCGCCGCCACCGGCCCGGCCGAGCTGCGCAACGTCGGCACCGCGCTCAACACGCTCGCCGGGCGCATCAGGGAGCTCCTCGAAGGCGAACGCGAACGCGTCGCCGACCTCTCGCACCGCCTGCGCACCCCGCTGACCGTGCTGCGCCTGGAGACCGAGGCCCTGTCGGACCCGGCCGAACGCGCCACCGTGGAGCAGGCCGTCGCCGACGTCGAAAGGGCCGTCAACGAGGCCATCCGCGACGCCCGCAAACCCGCCTCGTCCGGCGCCTGCGACGCGTCCGCCGTCGTGGCCGAACGCGTCGAGTTCTGGTCGGCCCTGGCCGAGGACACCGCCCGCGAATGCCGGGTGCGGCTGGCCCCCGGCCCGCTGCCGGTGCGACTGTCGGCCGCCGAGCTCGCCGCCGCCATGGACGCGCTGCTCGCCAACGTCTTCGCGCACACCCCCGACGGCACCGCGTTCGAAGTCCGCCTCAGCCCGCGCTACGAAGGCGGGGCCGTCGTGGACGTCGCCGACGAGGGCCCCGGCCTGCCGAACCTGGCCGTGTTCGACCGCGGCCGCAGCGAAGGCGGCTCGACCGGGCTCGGGCTCGACATCGCCCGCCGCGCCGCGGCCGCCTCGGGCGGCCGGCTCACCTTCGGCACCGGCGGGCACGGGTCCGGCGCGCTCATCAGGCTCGAACTGGGCTGACGGGCCCGAAGCACTCGCGCATGGCGCGCGCCCACGGGTTCGCCCGCGCCCCCGGCTCCAGCGCCGCGACCGCCAGGCAGTACTTGCTGACCGACACCGGACGCGCCCCCATCGCCCACAGCAGCCGGTCGGCCGGGCCCCCGGGCCGGGCCGACTTCACCTCGACGAGGCACACCGGCCGGGCCACCGCGACCCCGTCCGCCGCGACGCACCGCAACTCCTCGTCGCACGTGACCCGCGTGCGACCGGCCGGGTGCACCAGCGTGTGCCGCCGGTAGTCCGTCCGCAGCCGCGGGCCCATCCCCGCCGGGACGGCCATCCCGTAGGCCTCCCAGAGGGTCCGCGCCAGGTGCGCCGCCGCGTCGGGGGCGATCCGCGCCGCGTCCGCCGCCCGGTAGGGGATCCGCTCCTTCACCGTGTCCTGCCGCGCCCCCTTGAGCTTGACCTCGAAGGCGCACTCGCCGGAGTCGGCGTAGGTGCGGGTGCGGACCTTGAACCGCAGCCGGCGGCCCTGCCGGTGCTGGCGGTACGTCAGCAGGTCCGGGGTGTCGAAGTAGACCGACTCGTAGGCGAACCAGCGCCTGCCGCCGATGTCGAGGCACGACCAGTGCCCCTCGGCCGCCAGGACCTCCCGGAACCGCCGGTACTGCTCGGGCCGCAGCAGGTACTTGGTGTCCACGCGGGTCTGGAGGTCGGCGGCGGCCACCACCGCTTCCAACCCGATCCCCGCGAAGGCCTCCAGACCGGCGCTCATCGGGTCCTCGCCAGCGGGACGGTGCGCTCGGGCGCGCGCACCGGGGCGGGCCGCGGCTGGAACCGCACGTCGACGGTCATGGTCTCGCGCACGTAGTCGGTGTCGATCACCTCGACCTTGCGCACGGTCGCGCCCAGGCGCCACTCCAGGTCCTCCTTGAGCCGCTCCTCGTCGCGGTGGACGGTGTCGAGCACGACCATGCGCTGGCGGGACCGGTTCGCCAGCTTCGGATGGTCGGCGACGTACATGGTCGCGACGAGCAGGACGCTCACCGCGATCATGACCGCCGGCTGCGAGGAGCCGATCCCGTTGACCAGCCCCAGTGCGAGCGAGGTGAAGTAGTAGCCGACGTCGCGCTGGGAGATCTGGTCGGAGCGCAGCCGCAGGATCGACAGGACCCCGAACAGCCCGAACGCGAGCCCGAGGCTCACCTGCTGGGCGAGCATGAGCGCCGAGACGGCGAAGACGCCGACGTTCAGCGCCACGTACGCGAGCGCGAGGTCGGTGCGGTGGTGGCGCCGGTAATAGATCGCGCAGGCGAGCACGGTGATCGCGAACAGGTCGACGGGCAGGGCGAGTGCGAGCGCGAGACTCAACGTGGTTCCTCCTCGGTGGGAGCGGGCCGCCGGGGGCGGGTCCGCAGGTCGTGAGGAGAACCGTAGGCGCGCCGAGGTTAAGGCGCCGATAAGCCGTGAATAAAAGGCGGACAAGCGATGAACGCGGTCTCGCCCGCCTCCTCAGATGCCGCGGCCTCTTCTGTGGAGGGCCGCCATGACCGCCGGGACGCCGACGATGCCCGCCGCCGCGGCGGCCGCCACCGCCGCCCGGGGCTCCCCGGGGTTCGCCTTCGTCGCCCGCACGGCCCACCGCAGGGCCTCCTTGCGGTCGCCGATGGCCGCGTGCCAGCACGCGATCTGGCCGTAGACGCGCGCGGCCCCCTCGGGGCTGCCGTGGATCTCCGGGTGGCGGTCGAGGATCCACCGCAGCGAGGAGATCTTGGTGTCCCAACGGGTCTCGAAGTGCGAACCGGCCCAGTTGACGAGCGCGTACGGCACGTCCACATGAGCGATCGGGCGCCTCCTGGAGGCCCGCAGGAGCATGTCCCAGTCCTCGTTCTGGCTCCCGGGAGCGTCCTCCGCGACCAGCCCCAGGCCGCCCAGGAGCGCGGTGCGGCGGAAGAGGAACGTCGAGGAGTGCAGCATCATCATCCGCGACCTGAGCAGGTCGGCGTGGCGGACCATGGTCCGCTGCGCCAGCCGCGAGTTGCGCCGCCCGCGGTAGTCCACCTCGATCGCGGCGGTGCACAGCTCGGCCTCGGTGCCCAGGGCCGCGACCTGCGCGGTGAGCTTGCCCGGGAGCCATTCGTCGTCGTCGTCGAGGAACGCGACCAGGTCGGTCTCCAAGGCGCTGATCCCGGTGTTGCGGGCGCCGGCGAGCCCGGGGGTCCGCTGGTTCTTGACCACCCGCACCGGGCGCGAGCCCTCGGCCGCGAGCGACTCCTCGGGCTTGGCCCGGTCGAAGACCACGACCACTTCGACGCGCCCGGGGTAGAACTGCGTCAGCACCGACCGCAGCGCGGCGCGGACCTGCTGGGGGCGGTCGTGGGTCGGGATCACGACGCCGACCGAAGGCCAGTCAGTCACGGGCGCTCACCTCTTCGCGAACGGGCTCGGCCGCGGCCTCCTCCTCGTCGAGGTAGCCGTAGCGGCCGAGCAGGGGCCGGGTCAGGGTCGAGACCATCCGGCGGGTCCCGTCGGGCAGGTCCTCGGTCCACGCCTCGTCGGGCCGGATCGGGATGCGCCCCACCGTGAAGCGCATCGGGTTCCCCGCCGCCGAGTGGCTGGGGCCGAGGTCGGCCCAGCCGTCGCCGAGGAAGTTCAGGTCGGACTCGACCAGGTCGAGCCCGCAGAAGCGCGCGAGCGAGGCGATCACCTTGCGCGGGCGCTGGATGATCCGCTCGTAGCGGACCCGGCGCACCGGGACGCCGCGGCGCGCCAGGAGGCTGAACGCGGCGTTCTGCGCGTTCCACAGCAGCGCGGCCTTCGCGGGGGAGTAGCGGGTCATCTGGTCGCCGGTGGGCGACTCGGGGCGGCGCACCTGCTTGGTCCACGAGTAGGCCACCCCGCGCGAGTCGCGCACGACGTGCAGGATCCGCAGGTCGATCTTGGGCGACCACCGCAGGCAGTACGCGAGCGACGCGTGCTTGGAGGAGTCGACCACGACCTGCGCGCGCGTGTCCTTCGCGGCGGCGGTGTAGATCTTCTCGAAGTACTCGGCGTACTCGGTCACGAGCTGGTGCTGGGCCGGGGCGAGCCGCTTGGACGCGAGCGCGGGGATGTGCCTGGTGCGGTCCACGGTGGCCTTGAGCGCGCCGAGCCGCTGGAGGTCCACCTCCTCCCAGGACCCGAAGGCCCGCTGCCCGATCCGCTGCCAGAACTCGCAGTGCGAGAACGTCGCCCCGCACGCGCACATCTCGTTGCCGACCAGGTCCCGCTCCCACAGGTGGGTGATCTCGCCGAGCGGGACGACCCCCGGCAACTGGCCCAACAGCCGCTCCAGGAGCGTCGTGCCGCTGCGGCCCAGTCCTCCGATGAAGACCACCTTCACGCGGTTCTCGGACCGTTCGGCCGTATCGGCGATCTTGACGCTCACTGGTTCCCTCGCTCACCCATGCACTGTCGTTGCTGCCGCCGCACCGGGGGCCGCGCCCCTGGGGCGGCGCGGCCGTGCGGGAGGGGCGCTCGCCCCCGATGCCCCTATAACGACTCGGGGTGGGGTGGGGGACACGCCCTGCGCTGAAAATTCCCGGAAAAACGCCCGCCGACCTCTAGCGTCTGATGGCATGGAGCGCTTGGGTCCTTCGTGCGAGAGCCGCGCCGGCGGCGCGCCCTCCTCCCCGCCCTCACCGCACGCCGGACGGGTGCGCCTGGGCGGCATCGGCATCGACCCGGTCACCGAGCGGGGCGCGGTACGGCGGGTCGTCGAGGCGCTCGAATCCGGGCGCGGCGGCCTCATCGTCACCCCCAACGTCGACATCCTCGCCGCCGTCAGGCGCAGCGAGGAGCTGCGCGCGATCGTGCTGGACGCCGACCTCGTCGTCGCCGACGGCGCGCCCCTCGTGTGGGCCGCCAAGGCCGCCGGGACCCCCCTGCCCGAACGCGTCGCCGGCTCCGACCTGGTCTGGAGCCTCTCGGCGGCGGCCTCCGAACGCGGCCTGCGCGTCGCCCTGCTCGGCGGCACCCCCGACGGCGCCGCGCGGCCGACCGAGCGCGCCGCCGACGTCCTCGAAGCGCGCTACCCCGGACTCAAGGTCGTCGGCGCCTGGTGCCCGCCCATGGGCTTCGACCGCGACGAGTCGCAATGGCGCGCGCTCGTCGAACGCGTCGAGACCGCCGCCCCCGACCTCGTGTACGTCGGCCTCGGCTTCCCGAAGCAGGAGCGCGTCATGGCGCGCCTGCGCGCGGTCGCCCCGCGCGCCTGGTTCCTCGGCTGCGGCGCCAGCGTCGACTTCATCGCCGGATACCGCCGCCGCGCACCGAAGTGGATGCAGCGCACCGGCACCGAATGGCTGTTCCGGATGCTCTCCGAACCGCGCCGCCTCGCCCGCCGCTACCTCAGGGACGACGTGCCCGAGGCCGTCCGGCTCCTCGCCGAGGCCGCACGGCACCGCCGGGCGCGGCGATGACGCCCGAAAGGGAACGGCTCCCCGAAGCCGCCCCCGCCTTCACCCCTCAACGCCTCCGGGCAATGTAGACCACGTCGGTGGCCCACTTCGACATCGGCGAGGCCAGCGCCCCGTCGACCGCCTTCGAAAGCACACCCCACGGCCCGCGGTAGCAGCCCTGCGTGAACAGCGTGAACCCCTGCACGCCCACCAGGTCGAACCCGTGGCGCGCGAACAGGTCCCGCATCTCCTCGTGCGAGAGCTCCTGGAACCACGTGCTCGTGTCCAGGCGCCCGAAGGTCCGCCGCAGGTGCCGCAGCGAGGTCGCGTTGCCGTGGTTCTCCACCAGCAGCAGCCCGGCCTCGGCGTCCGGCAGCGCCATCGACGCGAAGTCCATGAGCTGGTCCCGCAGGTGCACGTCCACGTTGAGTACGAACCGGAACGCGGTCACCAGCGCCGGGCGGCCCGGGTCGGTCTCCGGCACCGCCAGGCCCGGCTCGACCAGGTGCGCGTGGCCGGGCGTGCCCAGCTCGCGGCCCTTGCGGAGCATCGCCTCCGAGGTGTCGTATCCGTGCGAGACCGCCACCAGGCCCGCGAGCATCCGCGAGACCCTCCCGGTGCCGCAGGCGAAGTCGTGATGCGTCGGCGGCCGCCCGAAGGCGTTCGGCACGAAACCGCGCAGCCAGCCGGCCTGGCGGTTGGAGACGATCGACGAGAACGTACCGGGCGCATACGTGCGCTCGGCGTACTTCTCTACCGCGGTCGGGTCCTGGAAGACCTCGGTGTAGTTGCTGGCCACGAAGTTCCCCTCAAAGTTCGGCGAGTCAGATTCCGGACCGGTAGCGCAGGAGCGCCACCGCCCACGCGAGGCCCGCGGCCGCGAGCGCGGCCGACGTCCACAGCGGGCCGAGCGGCACCGCCGTCAGCGGCAGGACCCCGAACACGAGGCCGGCCGCGAGCAGCGCCCGCCTCGTCAACGCCCCGAACGGGTGCAGGCCGAACGTGCGCCACAATTGCGCGAGTGGAACCAAATTATTGACCAGAACGGCCGCCGACCACGCGATCGCCGCGCCGACGACACCCATAGTGGGGATCAACGCGAGGTTCAACCCCACGTTGACCACGAGTGAAATCGAGACGTCGATCAACTGCCACGAGGTCTTCCCCGCCATCGACAGCATCGAGTCGACCACGCCGCACGCGGCGCTGAACATCATGGCGGGCACCAGGATCCACACCACCGTGCGCGCCTCGGCCGTGGCGTACTCGCCGCCGAACAACCGCAGGTACCAATCCGCGAGCAGCCCCACGCCGATGTACACCGGCCACGTCAGCGCCACGATCCACGCCGTCGACTCCTGGTAGAGCGCCCGCGCCGAGGCCGGCTGGCCCGCCGCCATCGCCGCCGCCGCGCGCGGCTGCACCGACTGCCCCACCGCGCCCGAGGCCATCTGCCCCACGATCACGAACCGCGTCGCCACCGTGTACACCGCCGCCGGACCGAGCCCGGCCAGCGCCGCGACCATGATGATGTCGAGCCGCTGGAGACCGAGCTGGGCGACCCCCGCGACCGCCCGCGGCGCGGTGAACCCCCAGAACGCCCGGGCCGAGACCCGGTCCGGGAAACCCGTCTCCGGCGGCGACGCGCGGTGCCTGCGCAGCAGGTACCAGCCCGCGGCCACCGCCGCCGGCAGGTACGGCAGCACCCACGCGAACGTGATGAGCATCGCCGAAGCGTCGCCCAGCAGCGCGATCGCCCCGAGCCCGACGAGCTGCGCGACCGTGCGCCCCAGCTTGTCGATGACCACCGAGGGGCCCATGATCCGGTACCCGCGCGTGGCCGCCAGCAGCGCCTCCATCGCGACCGAGGCCGGCAGGAACAACGCGATGAGCTGCACCAGGTCCGGACGCGCGAACATCGGCGCCGCCACCAGCAGCGCCAGCGCCGCGACCAGGGACGCCACACCCGCGGGCCACAGCCCCAGCCGCAGGACCGACCCGACCGCCGCGTCCCGGCCGCCGTGGTGCAGCCGTGCCACCCAGTACACCAGCCCCGTCGGCGTCCCGAGCCGCGCGATCGCCGCCGCCAGCAGGAACACCGAGGTCGCCGCGAAGAACGCCCCCGCCTCCGCCGGCGACAGCGCCACCGCGGCCAGCCACGTGACCGCCAGGCCCCCGATCCCCGACACCGCCGCGCCGAGGAGGTTCGCCAGGCCCCCGCGGGCGGTCCCGCGCAGCTCCTCGCGTTCCTCGGCGACCGCGGCCGGCGCGGTCAGCGACGCCAACTCGGCACGCTCCCGAGCCAGTCCGCGAGCCGCTCGTCGTGCGTCTGGTAATGGTCGGTCAGCAGCGCCCGCAGCGAGTCCGACATCGGCGAGGGGCGCCCCCGCGCGTTGTGCCGCGCGAACGCGAACTCCCCGATCCACGGCAGCCCCAGGAACCTCAGGACCCGCTCGAACGCGTCCTCGGGCCGCGTGAAGAACTCCCCGGAGTCGAGCACCAGCACCCGGTCGCGCCCCACGTGCGCCGCGAGCGGCTCCAGGTAGTCCGCGTACTGCCCGCGGGCGGTGTACGCGTGGTGCTGGTGGTCGAAGCTGTACAGCTCCGGGTCGGCCCGGAGCCGCTCCTCGACCCCGTCGAGCCGCTCGGCCTCGGCCTCCACGGCCGCCTCGAAGTCCGCGATCGGCTCGAACCCGCGTGCGACCTCGTGCGCGTGGTGCGACCAGGCCCGCTCGACCGGATCGCGGACCAGCACGATCACCTTGACCCCCGGCAGGTCCCGCGCGAAGCGCTCGGCGGCCAGCGGGTGGTACAGGTAGTACGGGCTCGACTCGAACCCGACCGGCGCGAGCCCGGTGTGCTCGGCGATGCGCCGCGCGCCCGCCCGCGTCGGGAAGTGCCCGCGGTACCACGCCGGGCCGCGTCCGTAGTTCGTGTCGAAGTAGTGCACGCCCTTGTGGAACACCGGTTTCAGGATCGCCGGGTGCTGCGCCAGGGCCCGGTACAGGGACGTGGTGCCGCAGCGCTGGCCGCCGCAGATCAGCAGGCCCGGAAGGATCCGGGACGCGGCCGTCATGCGTCCGAACGTGCGCGACGAGTGGCCGACGGCGGCCTTGAGCTGACTGGGGATGCGCTCCCGCAGGGTTCGCTGGCTCAACTGTTGCTCCTCAACCGATTCTCAACCGCTTCGTCTCAGTGCCTGCCGTCGGTGGTGCGCTGGCGCGCGATGTGGCGCAGCAGGGTCGGCAGCAGCCAGCGTCCGAGCGCCCCGAGCGCGGCGCCGGCCCGTTCGGCCTGGTCGCCCATGTAGCGGGCGGCGAGGTCCACGAGGTACAGCAGCGCGGTGGGCTCGGCCTCGGAGGGCGCGACGCCCATGGGGGCGAGCACGGACGGGGCGTCGGCGACGAGTCCGAGGACGGCGGTGGTCGGGTCGTCCCCTCTGGTGACGATGTCGTCCTGGAGCCGGTGGTGGGCGGCGTCGAAGCCGTAGGGCACGCCGGTCTCGAAGCGTTCGAGGTCCCACAGGTAGATGACCTCGGCGGTCTCGCGGGTGTTCCACGGGGACCAGTCGCCGTGCCAGGCGCCGAAGCGCAGCTCGGTGGCCCCGTATCGGTCCAGGAGCGTCGACCCGGCGCTCAGGAGCGTGTCGGCGTCGGGTTCGGCGCGTTCGGCGAGGGCCTTGAGCCGGGCGCGCAGCCGCGCGGCGTAGTCGGATTCGCCCAGCGGGGAGCGGTTCGAGCCGCAGGCCCCGGCGAGTTCGCGCATCGCCGCGAGTCGGCGGGCGGGGCCGATGTCGGCGGGCGCGGTCCACGCCGGGAGCGCGGAGGCGACCATGAGGTTGTTGCCGTTCCACTCGCCCGCGTGCAGGAGCTTCGGGACGCGCAGCAGCCGCAGGTCGCACATCTCGCTCAGGCGCCGGGTCGCGGCGGTCTCGGCGTCCACGAGCTCGCGGGTGAGCGGGTTGACCCCGAGTTTGGCGAACGCCACGGTGTTCGCGTCCCCGTCGAGGATCTGGAGCACCGGTTTCCGGTTCGCCCTCGCGGGTCCGATGTGGATGCTCAGGTGCACTTCGTGGCCGAGCACGGAGGCCAGGTGGTCGTCGATGCCCTCGGCCCCGCCCACGGTGACGCGGTGCGGCAGCAGCAGCCGGTCGAGCCCGAGCCGCAGCGCCAGCACCGCGGCGTCGCGCTTGAGGCGCGCGCCGCGCGCGGCGGGCCTGGCGTAGCGCGTGAGGGCGGCCGCGGCGACCTTGCGGTCGGCGGCGGGGATGAGCACGCGCGGTTTGCGCCGCCCGGGCACCACGATGTACGGCCGGGCCGCCGCCTCGCGCTTCGACGCCGGCGCCCGCAGGCCGCCGCCCGGGTACAACTGCTCGACCACCTCGGCGAGGTAGGTCGCGCGCCTGCGCAGGTCGTCGGTGGTCTTGAGGGCTCGGCTCATCGGTTCTCCGTCTCTGTGCCGGTTGGAAGATCGGTTCGCGGATCAATGGCGGCCCGGGGTTCGGCGCCGCGCCGGGGCAGGGGCGCCCCGGCCTCGGGCGTCCGGTTGGCGGCGAGGAGCACATAGGAGAGGAGCGTGAGCAGGAGCGGCGTGACGAGGGCGTTGTAGTAGAACATCGACAGCAGCGAGAGGCCGACGACGGCGCTCCCGGCGATCCCGACCGGGCTGTGGTCGGAGCGGAAGCGCCACAGGACCGCCAGGGCGAATCCGAGGTAGGTCGCCGTCCCGGCGATGCCGTGGGCGAACAGCAGCTGCCACAGCTGCCCGTTCCCGCCGAGGGTCCTCCCGCCGCAGCGGGGGCATTCGGGGGTCGGCCCGACGGCGATCGAGTCGCCCGAGCCGAGGGTCTTCCTGGTGGAGCCGAAGCCGAGCACCGGCGAGTGCTCGACGACCAGTTCGGTGGCTCGCTCGGACGAGAACGCCCGGCCCTGGTCGGAGTGGCCGTTGTCCATGCGGGCCTGGACGACGGTGCCCAGCGGCGTGAGGACCACCAGCAGCACGACCGCGCAGCCGGCCCCGCCGAGCGCGAGCATCCCGGCCGGACGGCCGGAGACGAGCAGCCGCAGCGCCGCGAAGACGGCGATGGCCGCGAGCCCCAGCCACAGGCCGCGGTTCATCGAGTACACCGCCGGGACCAGAGCGACCGCGAGCAGCACGGCCGCGCCGACGCGCCACTTCGCCTTGACCGGGAAGCAGAACGCGGCCACGACCAGCCACACCGCGGTGATCGCGAAGTTGTTGCCCCACGTGTTCGTGTAGCCCCAGGGCGCGGCCGGTCGCGGCGTCTCGTACCCGAGGAAGTCCATGGTCTGCGCGGCGGCCGGATGCACCAGCGACTGCACGAAGCCGTCCCTGGCGACCGCGTCGGGCAGCATGGCCTCCACCGGCGAGGTGTACTCGAAGTGCCCGGCGAAGGTCCCGAGGAGCCCGCCGAGGACCGTGACGACGAACAGCCACGCGAGCAGCCGCACGAGCCGCTCGCGGCGCAGCACCCCTTCGAGCACGAGGTTGTAGGCCCACAGGGCGATGAGCGTGCAGCAGCAGTAGAACCCGAGCCGGTAGGTCGCGCCCGGCAGGTTGCCCAGCCACGTTCCGGCGACCGTCCCCGGCGGGTCGACCCCGAGGTTCGCGAGGCTCAGGACGACGGCGAGGAGGAACAGCATCCACCAGCCGAATGCGGGCGGCACCGCGATGGAGCGCCTGCGCACGAGCTTGACGGCCGCGACGGCGGCCACGAACGGGATCGCCAGGACCCCGAGTCCGAGCGCCCACCACAGCGGATATGCCGCGAGCAGCCACGTCAGCGACGCGCCCTCGCGCGATCCGGCCTCCTCGGGGCCGCCTCGCCGCACCCCGGCCGATCGCGCGGCCGCGATGAGCGTCATCGTGGTTCGGCAGTCTGCGTCGTCCCGAGCGGCGCCTTGAAGGCCGCGGTCTCAAGCGACGCCGCGTCAAGTGACGCCGCCTCGATCGGTCCCGTCTCGAGCGGCCCTGTCTCGACCACCGGCAGCACCTGCGTCGCCGCGCGCATCCCCGCCGGGTCGTCCTCCACGGCCTCCAGGGCGTCCGTGGGCGTCTCGTCGGCCGAGACGGTCCCCGAGGTGATCTCGCGGCGGGCGGTCGGCGGCGAAGGCACGACGTTCATCGGCCCCAGCGCGCTCGGCAGCAGCACCGCGCCGAGCAGGGGCGTGTCGATCTGGCGCATCGAGACGGCCGCGGCGGCGGTCTCGGCGATCGCGTCGCGCCGGGACTGCACGGCGAGGATGACCGCGTCGGCGTGCCCGGCGAGCAGTTGCGCGTCGGCCGAACACGACAGCGGCGGGGCGTCGACCACGACGAACCGACCGGCCTCGGCGAGCTTCGCGAACGTCTCGGCGGCGGCCTCGCTGGTCGGGCCGGTGGCGCGCGCGGCGGCGCCCGGGCCGATGACCGACAGGCTCGGCTGGCGCGGGGCGGCCTGGGTGGTCTCGGCCAGATCGACGCGCCCGGACCACACGTCGGCCAGTCCCGGGACCGGCTCGGTGCCGAACAGCTCCGGCAGCCCCACCGTGGTGCTCGGGTTCGCCGCGACGGCCGTGACGCGGTCCCCGGCGCGGGCCATGGCGGTGGCGAGGTTGGCGGCGACGACGCTCGCGGCCGGGCCGGGGGCGACCCCGGCGACGACGATGACGCGCCGCCCGTCGGTCAGCTGCGAGGCGACGATGTTCCGCAACTGCGAGAACACCCGCCCGCCGGGGCTGTAGGCCCCGAAGACCTCGCGGCGCTGGAACTTCACGGACGGGGGCACGGAGGTGAGCACGTCGAGCTCGCACCGCTCGACCAGGTCGGTCGGGTAGGCCACCTTGCGCGCGAGCCGGTGGCGCGCCCACGCGAGCATGAGCCCCAGCGGCAGGCCCAGGCCGAGGGCCGCGGCCAGGTTGAACATCGCGTTCGGGCTGATCGGCGACTGGGGCACGGAGGCCTGGTTGATGACCCGGCCGGGCGAGACGGCGCTCTTCTCGGCCTCCAGGGCCGCGATCTCGGCCTCGATCTCGCCGGCCTGCCGGCGCAGTCCATCCAGAGTGGACTCCAGTGCGGCGCGCCCGCCCGCCTCCGGGTCCATCCGCGACAGTTCGCTTTCGGCCGCGTCGATGTCGCCTCGGACCGATTCGAGGCCGACCGCGGAGGCGGCGATCGCGTTCTCCAGCGAGGCGGTCGCGCCCGCGAGGCGGTGGGCGAGGTAGGCCTCGCTGAAGGCCACGGCCCCGGCCCGGGCCGACTCGGGGTCGTTCGCCTGGAAGCCGATCTCCAGCACCGCCGTGTTGGGCGGCACGGTGACCGACACCCGCGAGACCAGCTCGGCGGGGAAGTCGGCGCTAAGGGCCTCCGCGGCGGCCTCGGCCACCTCGGTGGACTTGACCAATTGCGCCTCGGTGTCCAGATTGACCTGTCCCGCGGTGCGGGCCCCCGTCACGGCGGTGTCGCCCGCGGTCGGCAGCACCAGCACCGAGGCGGTCGACTCGAATACCTGCTCGCTCATCGCGGTGTAGGCGAATCCGGCGGCCAGCGCCACGGCCACCGTTCCGATGACGAGCCACCAGGATCGGCGGACGATGACGCCGTAGTCGGCGAGCGTGCGGGCGGCAGGGGTCCTCAACGCGAAGGCCTTTCTAGTGCTCTGGATCTCGAAGAGCTAACGAGTCACGCCACGGAAAGGTGACGGCCGCGCCGCGCGCGGCGACCTCGCGTTCCGAGTCGGGGGTTGCGTTTGCGCGAGCCGACCAGTAGAAAGCAATTTGTTCGCTAATATCATGCTTCGCGCCATTTGAGACTGCATCACGTACAACCGCGTCACATGAGACGGCGGCGCGCATGTCGGTGGGGGACTAGGGCGGCGTCACAACCGGCGGCGTCATGGTAGACGGAAGAAGGTGGACGATGGGCGAGCCGGAGCTACAGCGACGACTGCCGCTGCGGACGGGACGCGGGATCGTGACCCTCCTGGCGGTCCTCCCGCTGGTCCTCACGGGGTTCGTGATCGGGTACGGCGTCGGGTCGGGCGACCGTGAGGGCACCGAGGTCGAGCGGGTCTGGGAGGGCGGCGACGGCATCGTCGACCACCGGCCGCTGGCGGCCTCGTTCGTCGCCACCGCCGTGGACGACCCGGCCCCAGACGCGCCCGCGGTCCTGCCGGTCGGCAACTCCGAGGACCTCGGGATCGCCGTGGCGCACCTCCAGTTCTCCCTCGACGAGTCCACGGTGCTGCCCGACCACACCGCCGAGCTGCGCCTTCCGGTCGCCGTGCCGCCCGACAGCGAGGGCATGATCGTCGAGGTCGCCTCCGTGCACCCGGTCGACTGCCTGTGCTCGCTGACGGCCGCGACCGCGCCGCCGTACGGCACCGTCTGGGACGTGGTCGAGATCGACGCCGCGACCGAGGAGATCGTCTTCGACGTGACCGGCGCGATCGACGCGCCGGGCCGCTACGGCTTCGCCGTGACCACGCCCGACCGCAACGCCTATTTCGAACTCGAAGGCGTCGACGGCGGGATCGGCCCGGCCTTGCGGACCGTCTCGGTCCCGGTGCCGCCGACCGGGCCCGAGCCGCCGACCGCGCCGGCCCCGCACCCGAGCGACCGCCCCACCGACGCGCCGCCGGGCGACCCGGGCCCGAGCGGCGACCCGTCCGAGACGCCCTCCGAGGACCCGACCTCGTACCCGTCGGGCGTTCCCGCAGACGACCCGTCCGAGGACCCGATTTCCGACCCGCCCGCCGATCCCACGACCGATCCCGCCGTCGACCCGACCGAGGCCCCGGTCTCGGGACCGCCGACCGGCCCGGCGGACGCGCCGGCGGAGGACCCGGACACCGTCCCGGGCCTGCCGGTCGCCGACCCGACGCTGCCGCTGCCCGCCACCGAGGCCGGCCAGGCCGAGGACCGCCTGGGGACCTGCGTGACCGAGGACAAGCTCGTGCCCACCTGCGGCGCGCTCGTCGGGGTGGCCCCGGCCGGGCACACCTCGCGGCCCAAGGAGCAGGCGCTCCTCGAGTTCGAGGAGCGCGTGGAGCACACGCAGCAGATCTACCACGCCTACGAGCGCGCGGACCGGCGGCTGTTCCCGACCGAGGAGCAGATCGCGCTCACCGAGGACCCCGAGCGCCCGCGGACCCTGTTCATCAACTGGAAGCCGCAGATGGCCACCTGGGGCGAGATCGCCGCGGGCGATCCGGAGATCGACGTGTTCCTCGACCGGCTCGCCGAGCACATGGTCGCGAACTTCGACAAGCCGTTCTTCTTCACCGTGCACCACGAACCGGAGAACGACGTGATCCAGGAGGAGGGCTCGGGCATGGAGGCCGCCGACTACGCGGCGATGTTCCGCTACGTCGTCGAGCGCCTCCGCGACGCCGGGGTGGACAACCTCGTGACCGTCATGAACTACATGGGCTACCTCAAGTGGGTGCAGATGCCCTGGCACGACCAGCTGTACCCGGGCGCCGACGTGGTCGACTGGATCGGCCTGTCCGGTTACGGCCAGTCCCTCCACGACGACGGGCACTCCGACTTCGGCGAGATCGTGGACCAGACCAAGGGCGAGATCGCCTGGCCCGGCTTCTACCACTGGATCGCCACCGAGCACCCGGACAAACCGATGATGCTCGCCGAGTGGGGCGTGTTCTACGAGGCGCAGTACCCCGGCCACCAGGCCGCGGTGTTCCAGGCCGCCCGGTACCAGATGGCGCACTACCCGAGGCTCAAGGCGATCGTCTACTTCGAGACGCCCAAGGACTCGAACGGCGGGCGCGACTCCGAGGTCCACAAGGACGAGTCCACGCTCAAGGCCTTCCGCGAACTCATGCAGTCGCCGTACTTCGACGTCCGGCTCCAGCTCGAATAGCCTCAGACGACGGGCGGGGCCTTCGGGTGGCGCTTGTACGGCGACACGAACCGGTCGCCTTCGAGCCAGAACCGCCAGGCGGTGTCCGCGGCCTTCGTGATCCCGGTCCGCGGACCCGCCAGCACGACGCCGCGCGCGCCCGGGCGCACCGCGCCGACCATGTCGCGCCCGTCGTCGGACCGGTCCCAGCCCATCGCCTGCGCCAGCCGCGCCGGACCCCTCGCGAGGTCGCGCGCCGCCCGATCCCCGCGGCGCTCCCGCGCCCGCGCCTCGCCCGCCACGACCTCCCCGGCGCGCAGCAGCACCGCCGCACCCGCCCCGGGCGCGCCGCAGACGAGGTTCGCGCAGTAGTGCATCCCGTAGGTGAAGTAGACGTACAGGAAACCCGCCGGACCGAACATGACCGCCGTGCGCTTGGTCGGGCCGCGGAAGGAATGCGAGGCCGGGTCGTCCTCGCGGTAGGCCTCGACCTCCGTCAAGCGGACCGTGACCCCGTTCGCGGTCACCGTGCATCCCAGCAGCTCAGGGGCCACGACCACCGGGTCCCGCGCGAAGAACGAGCGGTCCAGCGCCTCGCTCACGCGCACCCGGTCGGCGCGTCCGGCGACACCGGGACCTTCTCGGCGATGACCGTCGACAGCTCGTTGAGCACGTCCACCGGCTGCTCGACCTCCGCGGGCACGCTCACGCCCACCGGCACCTGCCGGTCGAGCGTGACCCAGTCCCGGCCCTCCGCGTCGGAGAACCAGCACACGCCGTTGAGCTTGAAGACCGCCTCGGTGTCCTCCACCGCGACCGGAGCGACCCCGCAGGTCGCCACGACCGGCGGATCACCGTAGGCCAGCACCGATTCGGCCGCGCCCTCGCCGCCCTCGACCGGGCGGGCCTCCAGGCCCCCCGCCGTGTGCGGGGCGGTCGCCGTGAGCGCCAGGCACACCACCGCGTCCTCGCCCGACAGCTCCGCGGGCGCCACCGTCACCGGCGACAGGTCCCCCTGCACCAGGTCCGACTCGTCGGCCGCCGGCGCGATCGCGTTGAACACGAGGAACCCCGCCACGACCGCCACCGGCACCGCGACGACGGTCGCGACGACCGCCGGAAGCCGCGACTTTCCCCCAGAGCCCACCGGGCGCTCCTCAGATCTTGAGAATCGAACAGGTCAGCGTGCGCGTAATGCCCGCCACCCGCTGGACTCTACCCACCACCGCCGTGCCCAGCAGATCGACGGAGGCGGCCTCGGTGAGCACCACCACGTCGTACGGGCCGGTGACGGTGTCGACCCGGACCACGCCCTCGATCTCGGACACGGCCTTCGCGACCTGATCGGCCCTGCCGACCTCGGTCTGGACCAGCATGTACGCCTGCACCATGACAGGCCTCCTCAACAGAACGGGCATTCACGGGACCGGAGGCCGTCACCCGACACGGGCGGGCCTGACCGCTTCCCGATCGCCGTTGAGCGAAGATTACCGAGTGATCCACCGACGTTCAACTGCCCGAGGACTGATCCGACCGTGAGCGAGACCGTCGCCGAGGTCGGCGAGTTCCGCCTCATCGAGCGCTTCACCCGCCATTTCACGACCACGCCCGCCGTCGTGCTCGGCCCCGGCGACGACGCCGCGGTCGTCACCGCCCCCGACGGGCGGGTCGTCGCCTGCACCGACATGCTCGTCGAAGGCCGCCACTTCCGCCTCGACTGGTGCTCGGCGGCCGACGTCGGCCACAAGGCCGCCGCCGCCAACCTCGCCGACCTCGCCGCCATGGGCGCCCGGCCCACCGCGCTGCTCGTCGCCGTCGCCGTCCCGCAGGACACGCCCGCCGAATGGCTCGAAGGGCTCGCCTCCGGACTCGCCACCGAGGCCGCCGCCGTCGGCGCGGCCGTCATCGGCGGCGACACCACCCGAGGCGACCAGCTCACCGTCACCGTCACCGCCCTGGGCGACCTCGAAGGCCGCGAACCGGTCACCCGCGCCGGCGCCCGCCCCGGCGACGTGCTCGCCATCGCCGGCAGGACCGGCTGGGCCGCCGCCGGGCTCAACATCCTCTCGCGCGGCTTCCGCTCCCCGGGCGCGCTCGTGGGCGCCTACCGCAGGCCGCAGCCGCCGTACGCGGCCGGACGCGACGCCGCGCTCATGGGCGCCGGAGCGATGATCGACGTCTCCGACGGGCTCCTGGCCGATCTCGGCCACATCGCGGCGGCCTCGGGCGTGGCGATCGACGTCGACGCCGCGGCCCTGCCGGTCCCCGAACCGATGCGCAACGCCGCCGAAGCCCTCGGCTCGGACGCCCGCCGCTGGATCCTGACCGGCGGCGAGGACCACGCGCTGGCGGCGACGTTCCCGGCAGAGGTGATCCTGCCGGAGGGCTGGCGCCGGATAGGGGCGGTGGAGGAAGGAACAGGGGTGACCGTGGACGGCCGCCGCTGGAAAGGCCAGACAGGCTGGGACCACTTCATAGAACCGCAATAACGCGGCCGAGCGCGTTCGGAACCCGAGACGGAAGACGGGGCGGTCGCGCGCGAGTGGCAGCGGGGGAGCGGCCGCGAGTTCATTCGAAGCGGCGCGGAGGGGCGGACGGCCGGAGCCGGTGGCTTCTCCCGCCCTGGGTGGGAAGGCCCTAGCCTGTCCGCAAATATCCCGCCTGGGTACGACAATTCCGGGGGCTCCGAGCCAGAAGTATGGCCGCAATCACATCTGTTCGTTTCAGGCGGTGCATTCCGGGCACGACAAAGCGCCGCCGGGGTTCGCATCCCGGCGGCGTAAGTCTTCGCGGCGTCAGCCCTTAGCGGGTGACCTTGCCGGCCTTGATGCACGAAGTGCAGACCTTGGCGCGGCGCTTGTTGTCACCGGAGCCAGTCGCGATGCGGATGGTCTGCAGGTTCGGGTTCCAACGACGGCGGGTCTTCTTGTGGGACCACGGGACGTTGTTGCCGAAGCCCGGGCGCTTGGCGCAGACTTCACACACGCTCGACATAATCCATAACTCCTGCATTGACGCTCAATCGGCCCACCCGGACGGCGGGCAACCCGGCAATTCTAACGGACCCCGCCGACCCCCGGCCATCCAGGTGGCGGGACCTGCGCCACAGCGCCGCCCCGGTCCGTGCCCGGCCCGGCCGCCCCCACCGCGGATCCGGGCCACCCGCTCCCGCCCCCTGCCGGATTCCCTAGAGGCGATGCGCGTGCGCCGCAAGCGGACCCGGGACCGGATCGCACCGTTCTGTCGGTCCTCCCAGGACGCTCCGTGACGGCTCTGTACTGTGGCGGCTGCCGCCGGCGGCTACGGTCGGTGACTCTAGGATGAGCGGCAATCCCGTAGGCTGGCCGCATACAAGTGATGTGCCGATGCCCATACCTTCTTTGGTGAGTCGAACATGAGCAACACCCCGCAGCAGCCTGCCGACGGCTGGCAGCCCTCGCAGCAACAGCCTCCGGTGTACCGACCCCAGGAGCAGCCTCCCGCCGAGGAGCCTCCGCCGTGGTCGCCGGAGAGCCAGCGCATGTCTCCGACGAGCCAGCAGGTCCCGGTCGAAGACGACGGGACCGTCAAGTACGTCGGCGGCCCCGGCGCGCCCTCGTCGCCGCAGTACGGACCGCCTCCCGGCGTCCCGGTCTCCCCGTTCGACACCCCCGCCCAGCCCCAGCACCCGGGCATGCCCGCCTCCGATCCGTTCGGCGGCGGCGGTGGCATGCCCGTCTCGGGGATGCCGGTCTCCGGCATGCCCCCGGTCTCCTCGATCCCGGCCTCGGGGATGCCCGTCTCCAGCCCGCACGGCCAGCCGCCCTACGGCCAGCAGCCGCCTTACGGCGGCGGGCAGTTCGGCCCCCAAGGCGGCCAGCTCGTCCCCGTCTCCGGCGGCGGCGCGCAGCCCTGGGGCGCCCCCGACGCGATCCAGCGCAAGAAGAAGAGCGGCAAGGGCCCGATGTGGCTCCTGCTCGTGGGCATCGTCGTCATCGCCGCGGCCCTCGGCGTCGGCGGCTTCGTCCTCTTCAACGGCAACGACGACAAGCCGACCGACGAGCGGACCGGCACGATCGAACAGCCCGAAGTCGAGGTCCTCCCTCCGGCCGACACGCTCTTCGCGAACGAGGCCTCCGGCCTGAGCGTGCTCTCGACCGCCGACTGGGCCGAGAACACCGACCTTCCGGCGGCCTTCGCCGACGCCACCGGTATCGCCGCCGAAGACGGCGCGGCCTTCGCCTACTTCGGGCTGCTCGACGTCGCCCAACTCGGCACCGAGGACGGCGCCGGCCTGGGCGACGTCAACGCGGCGCTCGGCGCGAAGATCGCCGAGCACCTCGGCGGCGAGGTCTCCGGCGACCCCGCCACCTCCTCCTACCGGGTGGACGCGCGAGCGGCCGAGTTCGGGACCTTCCCCGTCGGCGACCAGACCGTGTTCACGGCCGTCATCGACACCCCGGACGGCGTCGTCGGCTTCGCCGGCATCGCCGGCGCCGACCAGACCGGCGCGGTCGACGCGATGCGCTCCACCCTGTCCTTCGGTCCCTGACCGACCGAGTCGAACCGTCGGCCCGCACGCGTCACCGCGTGCGGGCCGACGCCGTTTCCTCAGGTCCGAGCCCGCGCGCTACCGCCGGCCGCGGCGGAGGCGTATCCTCATGGCCCGTGGTGGAAATCCCTGAGACCGGACGCCAGGCCCTCGACGCCGACATCATGCGCGAGTGGGCCGGGCGCGGCATCGACACGTTGACCCGCCACCGGCGCGGCGTCGACGAGCTCAACGTGTTCCCCGTCGCCGACTCCGACACCGCGACGAACATGCTCGCGACCCTCCAGGCCGCCTTCCAAGGCGCCACCCCCGGGCTCGGGCTCCAAGCGCTCCTCGACGAGGCCGCCGGCCGCGCCCTGCTCTCGGCGCGCGGCAACTCCGGGGTGATCCTCGCCCAGATGCTCCGCGGCCTCGCCGACGCCTGGAACCGCGACGCGATCGGCGCCAAGGGCTTCGCGGCCGGCCTGCGTTCCGCCACCGACGCCGCCACGGCCGCCGTGGCCGTCCCGACCGCCGGCACGATCCTCACCGTCGCCGAATCCGCCGCCTCCGCCGCCGGCAAGGCCGCCCCGTTCGGGCTCGTCTCCGCCGCCCGCGCCGCCGCCGAAGCCGCCGCCGAAGCGGTCGCCGCCACCCCCGGCCAACTGCCCGCGCTCGCCCGCGCCGGCGTGGTCGACGCCGGGGGCCTCGCGCTCACCCTCCTCCTGGAGGCACTCGTCGAGACCCTCACCGGCTCGGTCTCCACCGGCGCGCTCGACCTCCTCGAACGCCACCGCGTCCGCGCCGTCGAACAGGTCGAGGAGGTCCCGCGCGAGACCGGCTCCGAGGTCTTCGCCTACGAGGTCCAGTACCTCCTCGAATCGAACGCCACGGCCGCCGCCGACCTGCGCCAGCGCCTCACCGACCTCGGCGACTCCGTGGTCATCATCGGCTCCCGCGCCGCCGCCGACGTCACCACCTTCAACGTCCACGTGCACGTCAACGACATCGGCGCGGCCATCGAGGCCGGCATCGAACGCGGCCGCGTCCACCGCATCTCGGTGACCCGCTTCGACGACTCCGCCTTGCAGCACCCCGCCGCCCACCACGCGCCCGTCCCGCTCGCCGCCCCGACCGCCGCCGAGGACCCGCACCGGGCCGTCCTCGTCGTCACCGCCGCCGCCGGCGTCCGTGAGTTCCTCGAACGCGACGGCCGCCTCACCGCCGACGCCGCCGGCCTCCCCGACGCCCTCGCCACCCTGCGAGCCGCGGGCGGCCCCGGCGCCGTCGTGCTCACCGACACCGCTGACGCGGCCCGCGCCGCCCGCGAGGCCGCCCGGCAGGCCCAGGCCACTCACGGCGACGACCACCGCGTCACCGTGGTCCCCACCGGCTCGGTCGTGCAGAGCATCGCCGCGCTGGCCGTCCACGATCCCGACCGGGACTTCGACGCCGACGTCGCCGCCATGACCGAGGCCGCCGCCGCGTGCCGCTCCGGCGAGGTCCGCGACGAGCCCGAGGGCTTCGCGGCCGTCGACGGCGTCGCCGACCGCGGGATCTTCGACTCCGCGTCCGAAGCCGCCCGCCACCTGGTCGACCGCCTCTGCGCGAGCGGCGCGGAACTGCTCACCGTCCTGCCCGGCGCCGGGTCGGACCCCGAAACTGTCACAGCCTTGAGCGATCATGTCCAGCAGGCGTGGCCGCTGGTGGAGGTCCAGCGGCTGCCCGCCGGAGACGACGAACCGCTGCTGCTGATCGGAGCCGAATGACCACCGGGTTGCACACCCCGCTGAGCGAGGTCCTGGGCAAGAAGACCGCGAAGGCGCTCGGCGAGGGCCTCGGCCTCGACACCGCCGGCGACCTGCTCGGCCACTACCCGTTCCGCTACGCCCAGCGCGGCGAGCGCACCGACCTCGGCGCGCTCCGCATCGGCGAGGACGTCACCGTCGCCGCCCAGGTCCGCGCCGCCGTCGTGAAGAAGTTCGAGCCCAAGCCCGCCAAGGCCCGCAGGCCCGGCCCCGCCAAGCGCGAGCGCACCCGCGAACTGCTCGAGGTCATCGTCGCCGACGAGTCCGGGCGCACGCTCACGCTCACTTATTTCAACCAGACCTGGCGCACCAAGGACCTCGTCGCCGGACGCTGGGGCCTGTTCGCCGGCAAGGTCGCCCAGTTCCGAGGCCGCCTCCAGCTCAACTCGCCGCAGTACCAGCTCCTGCCCGAGGACGCCGCCGACCCCTCCGGCGCCATCGAGGAGTTCGCCGGGTCCCTCATCCCCGTCTACCACGCCACCGCCGAGATCCCGACCTGGAACATCGCCAAAGCCGTCCGCACCGTGCTCGACCTCGTGCCCAGGCCGCCCGACCCGTTCCCCGGCGACCTGCGCCAGCGCCTCGACCTGGTCGACTACGGCACGGCGCTGCGCCAGATCCACCGGCCCGACTCGCACGCCTCCCTCGGCACGGCCAAGAAACGCCTCAAATGGCAGGAGGCGCTGGTCCTTCAGGCCGTCCTCGTGCGCCGCAAGGCCGAGACCGCCGCCGAAGCCGCGACTCCGTATCCGACCGGCGGCGCGATCCTGGACGCCTTCGACGCCCGACTGCCGTTCGACCTCACCGCCGGGCAGCGCGAGGTCGGCGCCGAGATCGCCGCCGAACTCGCCCGGGCCCACCCCATGCACCGCCTCCTCCAAGGCGACGTGGGCTCCGGCAAGACCCTCGTCGCCCTCCGCGCCATGCTCCAGGTCGTCGCCCACGGCGGCCAGGCCGCGCTCCTGGCCCCCACCGAGGTCCTCGCCGCCCAGCACCACCGGTCGATCACCGAGATGCTCGGCGACCTCGCCCGCGGCGAGGACGACCTCCTCGCCGAACTCGCGAACTCCTCCGGGAAGGGCACCCCCGACGAGGTCACCCGCGTCGCCCTCCTCACCGGCTCGGCCACCGCCGCGCAGCGGCGCACCGTCCTCGAAGAGGTCAGGACCGGCGCCGCCGGGATCGTCATCGGCACCCACGCCCTCCTCTACGACGGCGTCGAGTTCGCCGACCTCGGCCTCGTCGTCGTCGACGAGCAGCACCGCTTCGGCGTCGAGCAGCGCGACGCCCTGCGCGCCAAGGCCCAGCGGCCTCCGCACACCCTCGTCATGACCGCCACCCCGATCCCGCGCACGGTCGCCATGACCGTCTACGGCGACCTGGAGACCAGCCGCCTCACCGAACTGCCCGCCGGGCGCGTCCCCATCGCCACCCACGTCGTGCCCTACACCGACCAGCGCTGGATGCGGCGGACCTGGGACCGCATCCGCGAAGAGGTCGCCGCCGGACGCCAGGCCTACGTCGTGTGCCCGCGCGTCGGCGGCGAGGACCAGAAGCCCGGAGGCGAGGACACCGGGGCCGACGCCGACAAGCGCCCGCCGCTCGCCGTCACCGACGTGATCGGGCAACTGCGCGAGGGCCCCCTCCACGGCCTGCGCCTGGGCCTGCTCCACGGCCGCCTCGACGCCGACGAGAAGGACCGCGCCATGCGCGCCTACGCCGCCGGCGACATCGACGTCCTCGTCGCCACCACCGTCATCGAGGTCGGCGTCAACGTCCCCAACGCCACCGCGATGGTCGTCCTCGACGCCGAGCGCTTCGGCATTTCCCAGCTCCACCAGCTCCGCGGCCGCGTCGGCCGCGGCGACCACGCCGGGCTCTGCCTGCTCGTCTCCGAAGTCCCCGAAGGCAGCACCTCCCGTGAGCGGCTCGACGCGGTCGCCTCCACCACCGACGGGTTCGCCCTGGCCGAGCTCGACCTGGAGCAGCGCCGCGAAGGCGACGTGCTCGGCGCGGCCCAGTCCGGGGTCAAATCGCACGTCAAACTGCTGTCGCTGCTCAAAGACGCCGACATCATCGCCGACGCGAGGTCCGCTGCCGCGGGTCTCATCGAGGCCGACCCGGACCTCAAGGGCGAACCGGCGTTCGCCGCCCTCGTCCACGACCTCGCCGCCGATCGCGGCGAATACCTCGAAAAAGGCTGACCGCCCGCGACGGCCGCACCGTTGCGCCGCGCAAACCGGGACCGACCGGGTCAGAAACCCGCCTCGGCGCCACCGGCGCCGTCCCCGCCCGCGCCGAGCGTGTTCGACCCCGGCGAGCGCGGATTACAGTAGTGCTCTAATGACTAGGATCATCGCCGGCAGCCTCAAGGGCCGCCGCCTCGCCACGCCCTCGGGGGACCGCACCCGACCGACCTCCGACCGCGTCCGCGAGGCCCTGTTCAACTCGCTCGCCCCCGGCGGCGACCTCGACGGCCTGCGCTTCGCCGACCTCTACGCCGGCTCCGGCGCGGTCGGCATCGAGGCGCTCTCGCGCGGCGCCGCGGCGGCCCTGTTCGTCGAGTCCCACGCCCAGACCGCGAAGCTCCTGCGCCGCAACCTCGCCGACCTGGGCGTCACTGGCGCCGAGGTGGTCTGCGCTCCGGTCGAGAAGGCCCTCCAGCACGCCCCGGCCGAACCCTTCGACATCGTCTTCGCCGACCCGCCCTACGCGGTCACCGACACCGAAGTCGCCGCCGTGATCGAAGCGCTCGTCGAACACAAGTGGCTCGCCCCGGACGCCGACGTGGTGGTCGAGCGCGGCGGCAAGGACGCCTCCGTCCCATGGCCGCCCCAGGTCGCAGAAGACCGCATCCGCCGCTACGGCACCACCGCACTTTGCTACGGTCACGCCCTGTGAAACCTGAAGCCCGAATCGCCGCCTGCTCCGGGTCATTCGATCCGGTGACGTACGGTCATCTCGACATCTTCGGACGCGCCGCCCAGTTGTACGATGAAGTCTGGGTCGCGGTCTTCCACAACGCCTCCAAGAACGCGCTCTTCAGCGTCGAGGAACGGGTGGAGCTCCTCAGGGAGACCACCGCGGACATGCCGAACGTACGAGTGGCGTCCTTCCAAGGCCTGGTGGTCGACTTCTGCCAGAACCACGGCGCCGGAGTCCTCGTCAGAGGCGTCCGCGCGGCCTCTGACTTCGACTACGAACTACAGATGGCCCAGATGAACTACGGGCTGGCGGGAATCGAGACGGTGTTCATCCCGACCAACCCCCTCTACTCCTTCCTGTCGTCCTCGATGGTCAAGGACGTGGCGAAATGGGGCGGCGACATCACGCCCCACGTGCCGCAGATCGTCCAATCCCGGCTGATCGAGCGATTGCGGGATTGAATTCCGGCCCGAACGGACCGTCTCGCGCCGGATTAACCACGTTTTCCACCCTCATCCGGGACAATGTCCCAATGAATGACATCGACGGGAGCAAATCGGTGGGTGCGCTCGACCGTATAGAAGAGATCATCGCCTACGTGGAGCAGGCCAAGGCCGTGCCCATGTCCCGCGCCTGCAAAGTCGACCGGGCCGAGATGATCGCCATGCTGGAGGAACTCCAGAGCGACCTCCCCGGCGACCTGCGCCGCGCCGAGGCGATGCTCCAGGAACGCGACAAGATCATCGACGCCGGCGAACGCGAGGCCGAGCGGATCATCACCGAAGGCGAGGCCGAGCACGCGCGCCTGGTCTCGCGCCACGAGATCACCGTCTCGGCCGAGCACGAGGGCAACCGCATCATCGCCGAGGCCCGCGGCGAGGCCCAGCGTCTGCGCGACGAGGTCGACGAGTACGTCGACACCACGCTCGCCAACTTCGAGCAGTTCCTGCACCGCGCCCTCTCCGGGGTCGAGCGCGGCCGCGACAAGATGCACACCCTGCGCGAGATCGGCAGCTTCACGCCGCAGCAGGAGCAGTTCGAAGAGGAGAAACCGCTGCCGCAGATCTGAGGCGCGTCGCCGAACTCACACCGTTCGGCGGCGTCCTCACCGCGGCCACCTGCGTTTCGAGCGCCCTCGACCTTGATGTAGCATTACCGGTCGGCCTCGATCGAGGCGCATCTCCCTGACGAAGGACCGCAGTACACCCATGACGACCGCACACGACCGCGCTCCGCTGGTGTTCGACACCACGGAGCTGGGACGCACCTCGGGCACGACGATGCACGTCGCGCGCGAGATCGCCGCTCCCGAGGCGTACGGCGTCGCGGTGTACGGCGTCCCCTCCTCAGCACCGATCGACCTCGACGTCCGCTTCACCGCGGTCAGCGAGGGCGTCCTCGCCGACGGCGAGGTCGAGGCGGTCGCCGAAGGCGAGTGTGCGAGGTGCCTCGCACCGGTGCGGGACACTCTCAGGGTCCACGTGCAGGAGCTGTACGCTTACGAAGGCTCCGTCACCGATGCGACCACCGATGCCGACGAGATCTTGCGGCTCGATGGGGACCTGCTCGATCTGGAGCCCGCGGTACGGGACGCGCTGGTGCTGGCAATGCCGGTCACCCCGCTGTGCCGGCCCGACTGCCCGGGACTGTGCGCCGAATGCGGTGTTCCCTGGGACGATCTGCCCGACGACCACGGTCACGAGACCGTGGACCCCCGTTGGGCGGGTCTGGAGAAGCTTCGGCTCGCCGACACCGACGGCGAACCGAAATAGCACAGCGTATAGGTATGGAGTTCTGAAGTGGCTGTTCCGAAGCGTCGTACGTCGCGTAGCAACACCCGGCACCGTCGGTCGCAGTGGAAGGCTGCGCCGATCCAGCTCGTCGAGTGCCCGCAGTGCCACGCCAAGAAGCGCGGCCACCAGGTCTGCGAGGTCTGCGGCACGTACAAGGGCCGCCAGGTCCTCGAGGCCTAAGCCCTCTCGCGCATGGGCGACAAGGCGGTATTGCATTTCGAAGCGGTGTTCGGGGTCCGAGATTTCGACCCCGAACTGCTGCGTCTCGCCCTGACCCACCGGTCCTACGCCTACGAGCACGGCGGCCTGCCCACCAACGAGCGCCTGGAGTTCCTCGGGGACTCCGTGCTCAGCCTGGTGGTCACGACCGCGCTCTACCAGGAGCACCCCGACCTGCCCGAAGGGCAGCTCGCGCGCCTGCGGGCGTCGGTGGTGAACATGAAGGCGCTGGCCGGGGTGGCGCGCCGCATGGGCGCGGACGGGATCGGCCCGCATCTCCTGCTCGGCAAGGGCGAGGAGAGCTCAGGGGGCCGGGGCAAGAACTCGATCCTCGCGGACGCGGTGGAGGCGCTGCTCGGCGCGGTCTACCTCCAGTACGGGGTGGAGATCGCCAAGCGGGTGGTCCACCAGTTCTTCGATCCGCTCATGGAGGCCGCCGCGGGGCAGGGCGCGGCGCTCGACTGGAAGACCAGTCTCCAGGAGCTGACGGCCGATGCCGGTCTCGGTGTGCCCGAGTACCGGATCAGCGAGTCGGGCCCGGACCACGCCAAGGAGTTCACGGCCTGGGCGGTCGTGGCCGGCGAGGAGTTCGGTGAGGGCACCGGAGGCTCGAAGAAGGACGCCGAGCAGATAGCGGCCAAGCTCGCCTGGCAGGTCCTGTCAGAACGCCTGGGCGTCAAACAGCGATGAGACTTCCGCGAGGGGCGGCACCGGAACTCCGGTGCCGCCCCTCGCGCGTACTAGAGCCTCGAAGTAGCCCACGTGCTCCGGGCTGGTCATCTCCGCGTCTCGCGCGCGCGTACAGGTCCCATAGGTAAAGCCATCCCTAACCCCCACCCACCCGGGGGAACGACCCTAGTGGCGATCATGGCACGGGGGTACGACAGAAAACCGGGCTCAGAACGCGCTTGTCACCCGAAAGCGTGAGTGGGCGGTTCGCTACTTCTGGCATTTGGGGCAGTAGTGGGCCGAGCGGTCGCCGATGACCTCTCGCACGATCGGGGTCCCGCACCGCTTGCACGGCTGGCCCGCGCGGCCGTAGACCGCCAGTTCCCTCGCGAAGTACCCCGCCTCGCCCCTCGCGTCCACGTACAGCTCGTCGAACGAGGTCCCGCCGACCGCGAGCGACTCGGTGAGCACGTCCGTGACATGCCCCAGCAGCTCCATCGCCTTGCGCTGCGAGATCGAGTCGCCGCTGCGCCTGCCGCGCAGCCGCGCGCGCCACAGCGCCTCGTCGGCGTAGATGTTCCCGACGCCGCTGATCCAGCCCTGGTCGAGCAGGGCCTTCTTCACCTCGATGCGCCTCCTGCGCAGCCGCGCGGCGCTCGCGGCCGCGTCGAACTCGGCCTCGAACACGTCCGGGGCGATGTGCCCCAGCGTCTTCGGCGCCGCCCCGTCCATCTCCGCCAGCTCCCAGAACCCGAAGGTCCGCGCTGGTCGATGAACCACAGCTCGCGCTCGTCGGCGAACCGCATCCGGCCCCGCAGGTGCTTGTGCGCCTCGCGCCCGTCCGTCACCACGTGCAGTTGCCCGCTCATGCCCAGGTGGCACACGAGCGCCCTGCCGTCGTCGAGGCCCAGCCACATGAACTTGCCGCGCCGCCCGCTGCCGGTGACCTCCAGCCCGGCGAGGTTCGCCTGGAAGTCGGCGATGCCGGGGGCGTGGCGGCGCACGGTCCGCGGGTTGTAGACCTCGACGGCGCTGATGCGTCCGCCGCGGAAGGCCGCGTCGACCCCGCGGCGGACCGTCTCTACTTCGGGAAGTTCTGGCACCGTTCGATTATGGGCCCTCGGGCCGGCGGGCCCGAGGGCCGCTCCCTCTGGAGTGCGGCTCAGCTGAGCTGCGGATGCTTCTCACGGACCGTGTCGATCCCGTAGTTGATCGCGAAGGCGATGGCCGCGAGCCTGGAGTTGACGCCGAGCTTGCCGAGCACGTTCTGCACGTGCGAGCGGACCGTGGAGACCGAGACGCCCATCTGGACGGCCATGTGGCTGGTCGGCTCGCCGCGCACGATGCGCCGCAGCACGTCGTCCTCGCGTGGGGTGAGGTGGTGCGCGAGTTCGAGCGCGTCCTGGTCGCCCAGCAGCGGCGCCGGCTGGAGCGCCGCCCGCAGCAACTGCGGGTCGTAGTACGGAGGGCTCGCCAGGCCGCAGTCGATGGCCTCGAGCAGGTCGTCGGGCATGATGTGGGTGTTGGCTATCCCCGCGGCGGCCACCGAGACGGCCTTGCGCAGGACCGAGCCGTCCTCGCGGTCGGTGATGAGGAAGACCGGTCGCTTGCAGTCGGTCAGGACCCGGTTCCGGGAGACCGCCTCAAGAGCGACCAGGCAGCAGTCGATCTGCGCGTCCGCGGCCGCGAGCGCGCGGGCGCTGCGGGCCTCGACCGGGAGGTCGCCGCGTCGGTGGAGCAGGGGTCGGATGCTGGCGGAGAAGACCTGATTCGGGTCGTACAGCATGACACGCACGGTTGGCACCTCGTCCTTCAGGTTTTTCGGTCGCCTCCCCAGATGCGCGCCCGTTCAGGCGGCCATCCCAGCATGACTGTTGGTAATCATTCAGTCCAGCGTTGAGTCGGATGGACGACAGTAAGAGGTAGAAGCGAGGTTCACCTGCGATAATGCGGTGCCTATTGCGGACTAGCCGAAGTTCTGGACCCAGTAGAGGGTCCCGTTGCGGTCGGCCACGCCGATGCCGATGACGTCGTAGCCGCAGTTGAGGATGTTCGCGCGGTGGCCCTCGGAGTTCATCCAGCCCTCCATGACCGCCTCGGCGTCCCGGTACCCGTACGCGATGTTCTCGCCGACGCCGCCCTGGTAGCCCTGCTGCGAGGCGCGCTCGGTCGGGCTGCGCCCGTCCAGCGAGGTGTGCGAGAAGTAGTCGTTCACGGCCATGTCCTCGGCGTGCAGCCGCGCGGCGGTGTCGAGCTTCCCGTCGCGCGAGAGCGCGCCGCAGCCGGCGTCGCTGCGGTTGCGGTTCACGATGTCGAGCACCGCGGCCTCGGCCGACGCGTACGGGGCCGAATCGCCGCCGCCTCCACCGCCGTTCCCGCCGCCGGAGTCCCCGCCTCCGGAACCGCCCGAGTCCTCGTCGTCGTCCTGCGCCGGGGGAGTGGTCTCCGGCGCTTCGGTGGTGGGGGCCTCCTCGGGCTCCTGCGGGCGGATCGCGGCCTCGTCGATCTGGAGCTCCGCGAGCACCGGCGTGGCGACCTCGACGGCGGGCGTCTCGCGCTCGGCGGACGCGGGCTCCCCCTCCAGTGGCGAGTCGAGCGCCCACAGTGACATGGCGGCCGCGGCGAGAGCGAAGGTCGTCAGGATCGCCAGGAACATCCGGCGGCGGCTCTCGGCGGGATCGCGGTGGCGCCCGCCCTGGAGTCTGCGCATGGGGGTACGCCTCGTCACGGGGAGTTACGTGTGTGAAATTCGCATTTGCCGCGCACCCTACCAGGTTCGGGGCCCGAGCGCATCGCGCACAGGCGTGCAGCGGCGGTGATGTACCCCCGCAGGTGTGACCCCCGTCGAATCCGGTGCACAAAGCATGTGCAAAGCTTGACGAAGACCGCCGTTCAGGCGGATGATGTTGAGAGACGGCCAGTGTTCACGAGCCGTGCTCCACTGGTCCGGCGAGGGGCAATCGGCCCCAGCGGCTAAAAAAATTCACTCAGCTAGATGCGACGTTATTCATGGTGCGTACGCCAACGCCACCGAACGACGCGATCGCAAGGAGAAACCATGGCGAAAGCCCTCTACGGCCACATCGGCCAGGCCACCGACAAGCGCCTGCTCGAAGAAGTGGTCCAGCTACGCGCGCGAGTACGTAACCTCGAGACCGAGCTCGCCGAGCTCCGGTCCCGGGAGGACGAGATCGAGCACGATCATGTCGAGGAGTTGATGCGGCTGCAAGAGCCCGCGTTGACCTAAGACATCACCCGCGACTACGGAATACCAGCGCGCCTGCTGCACGACAGCCGGCGCGCATTGTCGTTTCGGGGGCACGGTCTTCTGTGCGGCCCCGCCGACTCCCTTCCGCGACGGGCCCTTTCGGGGGCTCGCCTCCCGCGCGTCGCCGACCCCTCCGCGACCGTTCCTCCCGGCCGCCCCTCCCGAAGACCCTGCACCCCAACGACGCAGCGGTTCGGCCCCTCCAGTGCCCTCGATGTACCCGGCTCGGTCCCACCGGCCTTGTAGGCTGGGACGGTCCCGACCCAGCCGACGCACACCCAGCCCGGAGCGACCGTTGTACCTCAAGAGCCTCACGCTGAAGGGCTTCAAGTCCTTCGCCTCGGCCACGACCCTGCGTTTCGAACCGGGGATCACCTGCGTGGTCGGACCGAACGGCTCCGGCAAGTCCAATGTCGTCGACGCGATCGCCTGGGTTCTCGGCGAGCAGGGCGCGAAGTCCCTGCGCGGCGGCAAGATGGAGGACGTCATCTTCGCCGGCACCACCGGCCGCCCCGCGCTCGGCCGCGCCGAGGTCACGCTGACCATCGACAACGCCGACGGCGCCATCCCCATCGACTACTCCGAGGTCTCGATCACCCGCCGCATGTTCCGCTCCGGCGAGGGCGAGTACGAGATCAACGGCGACCGCTGCCGCCTGCTCGACGTCCAGGACCTCCTGTCGGACGCCGGCATCGGCCGCGAGATGCACGTCCTGGTCGGCCAGGGCAAACTCGACTCCTACCTCCACGCCCGCCCCGAGGACCGCCGCGCCTTCATCGAGGAGGCCGCCGGCGTCCTCAAGCACCGCAAGCGCAAGGAGAAGGCCCTCCGCAAACTCGAAGGCATGCAGGGCAACCTCGACCGCCTCGCCGACCTCACCGGCGAACTGCGCCGCCAGCTCAAGCCGCTCGGACGCCAGGCCGAGCTCGCCCGCCGCGCCCAGACCATCCAGATGGACCTGCGCGAGGCCCGCCTGCGCCTGCTCGCCGACGACCTCACCTCCCTGCGCGGCAACATCGCCAAGGACCTCGCCGACGAGGAGGCCCTCAACGAGCGCAAGGCCGTCCTCGCCGACGAGCACGAGCGCCTCTCCGGCCAGGTCAACGAGGTCGAGGCCGCCCACGCGGCCGACAAGCCGCGCCTGGCCCGCCTCCAGGAGACCTGGTACCGGCTCCAGGCGGTCGCCGAGCGCCTGCGCTCGACCGCGCAGCTCGCCGCCGAACGCCGCCGCTACCTCTCCGAGGAGCAGGACGACCGCGCCGGGCGCGACCCCGAGGTCCTCGAGACCGAGGCCGAGCGCATCCGCGAGCAGGAGATCGAGCTGCGCGAGTCGATCGCCGAGGACTCCGAGCGCCTCGCCTCCGCCGTGGAGGCCCGCGAGGAGACCGAGACCGCGCTGGCCGAGGCCGAGCAGCGCATCGTCACCGCCGTCAAGGCCGCCGCCGAACGCCGCGAGGCCCTCGCGACCCTCCGCGGCCGCGTCGACGCCCTCCAGACCCGCACCGCCGCGGCCGCCGAGGAACTCGAACGCGCCGCCACCGCTCTCGCCGAAGCCCGCGAGCGGGCCGAGGCCGCCGCCGAGGCGCACGCCGAAGCCGAGGCCGAGAGTGAGACCGCCTCGGCGAACACCGAGTTCGACGAGGCCGTCGAGCAGGCCAAGGCCCGCGTCGCCGCCGCCAAGGCCGAGGCCGACCGCCTCCAGGCCGCCGAACGCGAAGCCGACCGCGAGGCCTCCCAATGGGCCGCCCGCGAGGAGGCCCTCGCCGTCGGCCTGCGCCGCAAGGACGGAGCCGCGGCCCTCCTGGCCCGCTCCGAGCCCGTCCCCGGCGTCCTCGGCTCCGTCGCCGCCCTCCTCACCGTCGAACCCGGCTACGAGGCCGTCCTGGCCGCCGCGCTCGGCCGCCTCGCCGACGCCATCGCCGTCACCGGCCCCGCGAGTGCGGCCGAGGCCATCCGCCTGCTCCGCAGCGAGGACGGCGGGCAGGCGTCGTTCGTCATCGCGGGGACGCAACCGGCCCTCGCCGTCCCGCCCGGCCACAAGGCCGTCGCCGACACCGTCGCCGCCCCCGCCGAGCTCGCGCCCGCCGTCCGCGCCGTCCTCGCCGGGATGGTCGTCGCCGACGACCTCGCAGCGGCCCAGGCGATCGTGGCCGCCGACCCCCGCCTCACCGCCGTCACCCGCGACGGCGACGTGCTCGGCGCGGCCACCGCCCACGGCGGCTCCGCCAAAGGACAGTCCTATATCGAGATCCAGGCGGCCGTCGACGAGGCCCGCGACCGCAAGATCGCCGCCGAAGCCCTCGTCGCCCAGCTCGGCGAGCAGCTCGACACCGCCCGAGGCGCCCTCGCCGAGGCCGAGAGCGCCGCCGAAGGCGTCCGCGCCGCCCAGCGCCAGGCCGAGGCCGCCCACGGCGTCGTCGCCCGCCGACTCGCCGAACTCGGCGCCGCCGCCCGCAGCGCCGAAGCCGAGGTCGCCCGCCTCGCCCAGGCCCGCGACCGCGCCCAGTCCGCCCGAGAGACCGACACCGCCGGGCTCTCCGACCTCGAAGCGCGCCTCGACGAACTCGAGTCCCTCCCCGCGATCGAGGAGCCCTCCACCGACGAGCGCGACGTCCTCTCCCGCGAACTCGACGCTACTCGCCAGAACGAGATGGAGACCCGCCTGGCCGTGCGCACCGCCGAGGAGCGCGCCTCCGCGCTCGCCGGCCGCGCCGACGCCCTGGCCCGCCAGGCCCAGTCCGAGCGCGCCTCCCGCGCCCGCGCCGAGGCCCGCCGCGCCGCCCGCGCCCGCGGCGCCGCCGTCGCCGCGCTCGTCGCCGAAGCCGCTGAGCACGCCGGCGTCCAGCTCACCGACTCCCTCGAGGCCGCCGCGATCGAACGCGACCGCATCGCCGCCGAGCAGGCCCGCCGCGAGGCCGCCCTCGCCGAACTGCGCACCCGCGCCGGCGCCACGGCCGCCGAACTCGAACGCATCACCTCCGCCGCGCACCGCGACGAGGTCGCCCGCGCCGAGCAGCGCCTGCGCATCGAGCAGCTCGAGGAGAAGGCCGGCGCCGAGTTCGGCGTCGACATCGAGACGCTCCTGGCCGAGTACGGCCCCGACCAGCCCGTGCCGCCCACGACCGAGGAGATCGCCGCCGCCGAGGACAAGGGCCGGCCCGCGCCCGAGCCGGCCGAGTTCGACCGCGCCGCCATGGAGAAGCGCGCCGGCCGCGGCGAGCGCGAACTCAAGCTCCTCGGCAAGGTCAACCCGCTCGCGCTCGAGGAGTTCGCCGCGCTCGAGGAGCGCTACAAGTTCCTCAACGAGCAGCTCGAGGACGTCAAGCAGACCCGCGCCGACCTCCACACGGTCGTCAAGGAGGTCGACGACCGCATCCAGCAGGTCTTCGCCGAGGCCTTCGCCGACACCGCCCGCGAGTTCGAGCACGTCTTCCAGACCGTCTTCCCCGGCGGTGAGGGCCGCATCCTCCTGACCGACCCCGAGGACCTGCTCCACAGCGGCGTCGAGGTCGAGGCCCGCCCGCCCGGCAAGAAGGTCAAGCGGCTGTCGCTGCTGTCGGGCGGCGAGCGCTCGCTGACGGCGCTGGCGCTGCTGTGCGCGATCTTCCGCGCCCGCCCCAGCCCGTTCTACCTGATGGACGAGGTGGAGGCGGCGCTGGACGACGTGAACCTGGGGCGCCTGCTCAACCTGCTGCGCCAGCTCCAGGAGAACTCGCAGCTGCTCATCATCACCCACCAGAAGCGGACGATGGAGATCGGCGACGCCCTCTACGGGGTCACCATGCGCTCGGGTGTCACGCAGGTCATCAGCCAGAAGTTCTCCCGCGAAGAGGACTGAGGCCGCCCCAGTACAGTGGTCTCACGGATGCGACTGCCAGGTCGCAAGTGTGAGACCTACCCGCTCGCTGGAGGAGTTTCGTGGACAACCTGTGGATCTGGCTGGTCGCGGCCGTGGTCGCGATCGCGGCCGTCGTCGGCGTCGTCGCGGCGGTGCGCGCGTCCCGGTCGAAGTCGGCGCCCGTGGAGGCGCCCGCTGCGGAGCCGCAGGTCGAGGCCCCGAAGCCGGCCGCGCCGCAGGCCGCGGAACCGCAGGTCGCCGAGCCCTCGATCGAGACTCCCGAGCCGGTCGCCGGCCGCCTGGTGCGGCTGCGTTCGCGCCTGGCCCGCTCCAACAACGCGCTCGGCAAGGGCCTGCTGGCCCTGCTCGCCAGCGACAAGCTCGACGACGACGTGTGGGACGAGGTCGAGGAGACCCTCCTGTCGGCCGATGTGGGCCTGGCGGACACGACCGAGGTGGTCGAGCGCCTGCGCGAGCAGGTCAGGGTCCTCGGCACGAGGGATCCCGAGGAGCTGCGCCGCCTGCTGAAGGCCGAGCTGACCGCCGTCCTCGAACCGGAGCTCGACCGCTCGATCGCGACGGTCTCGCCCTCGGGGGAGGGCCCGGCGGTGATCCTCATGGTCGGCGTGAACGGTTCGGGCAAGACCACCACCTGCGGGCGGGTCGCGCGGGTCCTCATCGCCGAGGGCCGCACGGTGATCATGGGCGCGGCCGACACGTTCCGCGCCGCCGCCGCCGAGCAGCTGGAGACCTGGGGCGCCCGCGTGGGCGCGAAGGTGGTCCGCCGCGGCGAGGGGGCCGACCCGGCGTCGGTGGCCTTCGACGCGGTCAAGGCCGGGATCGACGAGGGCGCCGACGTGGTCCTGGTGGACACGGCCGGGCGCCTCCAGAACAAGGCCGGGCTCATGGACGAGCTCGGGAAGGTCAAGCGGGTCGTCGAGAAGCAGGGCCCGGTGGCCGAGACGCTCCTGGTGCTCGACGCGACGACCGGGCAGAACGGCCTCCAGCAGGCGAAGGTCTTCGGCGAGGTCTGCCAGGTGACCGGGATCGTGCTCACCAAGCTCGACGGCAGCGCCAAGGGCGGGATCGTGGTCGCGGTTCAGCGGCAGTTGGGGGTACCGGTTAAGCTGGTCGGACTCGGCGAGGGTCCGGACGACCTGGCCCCGTTCGAGGTCGGAGCGTTCGTCGACGCGCTTGTCGACGGCGCCGACGGCTGACACAGACCAGGGGCACAGCGGGTACCGGTGAGTCAAGACGAGATTCCGCTCATTGGCGGCAACACGAGCACGGTGGTCCGGCTCGGCGACACGGTCCGCCGGAACACCGGGCCCTGGACCCCCGCGGTCCACGCGCTGCTGCGGCACCTCGACGGTGCCGGGTTCACGGGCGCGCCGCGGGTCCTGGGCGTCGACGAGCACGCGCGCGAGGTGCTCTCGTTCGTGGAGGGCGAGCCGGGGAAGTACCCGCTGGCGCCGCACTGGACCACCGACGAGACCATGAGCGCGGTCGCGAAGATGCTGCGGATGTTCCACGACGCGCAGTACGGCTTCCGGCCCGCGCCGAACGCGACCTGGCGGTCCTTCGGGCCGCCGCCGCCGGACACCGAGGTGATCTGCCACCACGACGCCGCGCCGCACAACGTGGTCTGGCGGCCCGACGGGACGCTCTCGCTCATCGACTTCGACCTGGCGAGCCCGGGCGCGCGGATCTACGACGTGGCCTACGCGGCCTGGACGTGGGTGCCGATCTTCACCGACCGGGACTCGATCACGCTGGGCTGGAAGAAGCCCGACCGGCCGAGGCGGCTGCGGATGTTCGCCGACGCCTACGGGCTCTCCGACCGCGACCGCCAGCGCTTCATCAAGGTGATCCGCAAGCGCATCGTGGACCACATCGAGGGCATCCGTCGGATGGCCCAGGCCGGGGACCCGGCATTCGAGCGGATCGTGGAGAAGGGGCACCTGCGCCGCCCCGCGCGCGACCTGCGGCTGCTGGACGCCGAGCGGTACATCCTGGACGAGGCCCTGCGCTGACCCGAGAGGGCGCGCGGGGGTGGGGTTCGGCATGGGGCGAAGACCCGCCGACGAGCCGGGAGCCGAGGGTCTTCGCCCAGTAGAGCGCTCCCAATGACTGCCTAGTGATGGGCTGCCGAGTCTGTTCGAGGGAGCGCCGGGCTTTGGTTGCGCGATGGGATTATGAGGGAATAGCAGCAAACCTACCGTGCTAGCGTTTGCCTGTCAATACATTGGCAAACGTCAATATTATGTAACGCACGATCGCAGAACCGCCCCATCGCCGAGATCCCTTCCATTGCGGGACAAAGCATCTCGACATTCAAGTCGAAACCCTCCCGGCGCCGCCGACCCGGGCCCCCGCACCTCCGCAGCACGTGCCGGGGCGCCCCGGCCGCCCGCATGTCGCGGCCGAGGCGCCCCGCCCCGCCGAGCGGGGCCTTGTGGAAGCGGTCTCAATCGATCAGGTCGCCCGCCCGCGTCAGCACGTACGCCGCGACCGTCCGACTCAGCTCCACCCCCGCGAGGTCGGCCGCCCGCGAGTGGATGCCCGACCACACGCGCGCGTCGATGTTCTCGGTCGTGAGCGGATGCCACGTCGTGTACGTGCGGGTCACGCCCGGCGCCGACGGGCTCGGAATGGTGAACGCCGCCCCCGGGCCGTCGCCGACCAGCTGCGTCAGCACCTCCTCGGCCGAACCCGAGTAGGTGTTGTGGCCGCTCGGGTAGTCCGGATGCGAGGGCGTGACGTGCAGCGGCTCCCAGTCCGGGTCCGGCACCGTCTGCGGGTCGCCGTCGTCGACCGGCCCGGCGATCGCCGTGACCGGCCGCCACCACAGGTGCGCGTACTTCGAGTCCGAGGTCGCGATCTGGGTGTCCACCGAGGCGACGTGGAACAGCGCCACCAGCTCCACCTGGTCGCGCAGCGACCCGCGGTGGTGCTCGAGCGCGGCCCGCAGCACCGGCGTGTACAGCACGAACGAGCTGCCGTACCAGAACTGCGCGACGTCGGTCTGCTCCTGGGTCCGCTCGGTGCTCGCCAGCCCGCCGTAGACGTACAGCTCCTCGACGTCGGCGCGGTACGCCTCGCTCCCGAGCGCCGGGGGCGGGTCCAGCCGGAACTGGTCGGCGCTGTCGAGCGCGAACGGGACCGCGAACCGGGTGCCGGCCTGCTGCCCGGGCCCGAAGGCCGGCGGCGTCGGCTGCCAGACGCCGGGCGCCGGCGCGGGCGGCGTGTACGGCGGGTTCACCGAGGCCGGGTCGAGCCCGTCCCCTTCGCGCTCGGCCAGCAGCGCGTCGGCCTTCGCCGCCCCGGTCGACAGGCCCTTGCGCCTGGCCTTGCCCAGCGGGATGCGCTTGAGCGCCTTGCCGAGGGCCGCGTCGAGCTCGGCGACCCGGGTCGGCGCGATCGTCACGAGCGTGCGGTGCACGGCCCCGGCGAGCGCGGCTTCCCGGTAGTGCCGCTCGTCGACGCCGAAGGGCACCCGCTTGACCGCTCGCGCCGCGGCGAGCCAGGCGATCGCCCAGGTGCGGCTGTTGGTCACCTGCGCCGTCGCGCCCGCGGCGGCGACCGTGTCGACGGTGGTGTCGTACCAGGAGAGGACGGCCCCGGACCGAGGGCCTGAAGGCGCGGCCGAGGCCGGCGAAGCGGTGGCCGCGAGGCCGGCGGCGGCCGCCGCGGGTGCGGCGGCGATGATCGCGCGCCGGGACAGGGAGGTGTGCGGAGATTCGTCGGAGGACATGATGCTCCTTGCAGTGCGGTGCTGAACGGAAGGCGGGGAGCGGAATCCGGCGCGAGCGGGGAATCGTGGCCGCCCGCGCCGGGCGATCGGAGGCGGCGGCCCGCGATGCGGGTGCCGCGCGCCGCCGCTCGGGGAGGGAACGCGGTGACGCGGTGAGAAGGGCGACGGTGGAGGTCGGCCCTCAGCGACAGAGGGCGCTGGCGACGCGCATCTGGTCGACCTCGCGCCGCTGTGCGAAAGCGTTGGCGGACTGCATGGAACGAATGTAGCGGTATTCCTATGGGAATACTAGGAAATACTGGTCATTCTTAACGGAAACGACTGCGGCCGTTCCCCAGGCGGTGACAGAACCAGTACCGGATTACCCCGAGGCCACCCCGACGCGACGCCGAGAATCCAAGGGCACCAAGGGCATCCGCCGTGACACCGCGCAAGACCGCGGCCTCCGGCCCCGTACCGTCAGGCCGCCGTCCACCGCAGTTCACGGGACGCCAAGGGCCCGTAAGGGGTCAGCACGGCCAGGTCCGCCCGGTGCTCGCCCGGGTCGCGGTCGAAGGCCCGCGTGAAGCGCAGCTCGGCCGCGTGCGGGCCCGCCTCGGCGGTGATCGGCTCGCCGTTCCAGGCCCCGCCCACCGCGTACGGGTGCACCGGTTCGATCCGCGCCGCCGGGCTCCCTTCGAGCGCGACGACGCCCACCGCGAGGTCCGAGAGCCGCGGATAGGCGTCCTCGGCGCTGCGCAGCAGCCGCTCGGTCGGCAGCACCTGCCCGTCCTGGAACACCGGCACGTACCCCTCCGGGGCCCAGGCCGCCCCGCTCACCGACGCGTGCGCGAAGTACGCCGACCACAGCGCCGGGTCCTGGATCGCGTTGCGCGGCCCCACGTGCACCGGCCGCGCCGGGCTCTTGCGCGCCTGGAGCTCCGGCAGGTTCAGCGCCCGCCCGTCCTCGCCGGCCCAGTAGGCCCCGTGCTGGCCGTCGAGCAGCACCCACCGGTCGAGCTCGTCGATCCAGGCCTCCGCGACGGCGTGCCCCTGGCCGACCCCGTCGTGGTAGTCCCCGCGCCGCAGCCACACCCGCCGCGCCGGTATCCGCAGCGCGTTGAGCCCCTGCGCCAGCACGATCGAGTACTCCACGCACGAGTAGCGCGCCCCCAGGGCCACCTGCTCGAGCACGTCCAGCGCGTCGCCGGCGTTGATGCGGGCGTTGGCGTGCCGCCACAGCCCCGACGCCCACGCCAGCAGCGCCTTCGCCGTCGCCCACGAGCCCTCGCCGGGGCGCGGCAGCCGCGCCAGCAGCTGCGACTCGCGGTGCGCCTCGATCCGGTCGAGGCGCAGCGGCGCCGCCGTCTCCGGCTCGGGCCAGGCGGTGATGCGCAGCGGCGGCGCGGGCACGTTCGCCCGCGCCCGCTCCAGGGCCTTGTCCCAGTCCGGGTCGGCGCCGAACGCGGCCGACAGCTCCGGTTCGAACAGGTCCGTCTGGTGGAAGCCCGCCTCGATCGCCTCGTCGAGGCGCGAGCGGGCCCCCGCCAGGCCGACCTTGTGGGCGGCGATGGCGAGCGAGGGCGCCCAGAGGTCGCGCCAGAACTCGGTGTCGGCGCGCAGGGTCCGCTCCAGGTCCAGGAGGGTCCACCAGCGGGCGCCGCGCATGGCGTCCTGCGCGATCGTGCGCACGCGCGCGAGCTGGGAGGCACCGTGCGGGCTCGCGGTGCGCTGAGAGGGTCGGGCCATGGGTTCGAGGGTAGTTGCCGCCACGCCGGGGGCAAACCCCGTTGTGCCCGTCACCGCGGAGCGCTAGAGTTGCGGCATGATCCTTTAGAAGCGATGCGGCCGCGCCCCTGCGACGGGGCCCGCCGATACGACAGCGTGCAAGTTCTCTGGGACGTCGAGCCGCTTCCGTCGCGAAGCCGATGGGCCGCACCGGTCCGGCACCGCCCCGCGCTCACGTCTCTTCATGCTCCACCTGAGAAGGGGATCCCTATGACCGCTGAAGCTCCCAAGTCGCGGAAGACCACCGCCGGCAGCACCTCGAAGGGCGGCGCCGCCGAAGACCGCGTCCCCGAAGCCGAGGCCGAGGAGACCGCCGAGCCGCTCAATCGCGAGGAGCGCCGGGCGAAGGCCCGCGGCAAGAAGGCGGGCCAGCCCGCCAAGAACCCGATCGGCTCCAAGAAGTCGAACGTCCGCTCGCAGATGCCGGGCGGCGGGGTCGGCAAGTTCCAGCTCCCGACCAAGAACGGCTGATCCCGGCACCACCGGGCCAGTGACGTGCGGGCGGCGGACCTCTCGGTCCACCGCCCGCTTTCGCGTATTCCGGTTACACCGCTTCGCAGGTCACGGTCGGCGTGCCGACCGGGCCCGAGGCGATGAAGCCGAAGGCCTCGATGGTCTGGCCGCTCGCGACCGAGCCGTTCCAGCCCACGTCCGAGGCGGTGACGCTCGAACCCGAGGCGCTGATGTCGGCGTTCCACGAACTGGTGATCGCGGTGCCGCCGGACCAGGTCCAGGTGAGGCGCCAGCCGTCGATCGCGCCCGCGGAGGCGGTCACCGAGACGTTGCCCTGCCAGCCCGAGCCCCAGTCGCTGGCCACGGTGATGGCCGCCGAGCAGTCGCCGTCGCCCGGCTCACCGGTCGGCTCATCGGTGGGTTCATCCGTCGGCTCGTCAGTCGGCTCGTCCGTGGGCTCATCAGTGGGCTCGTCGGTCGGCTCATCGGTCGGCTCGTCCGTCGGGCCCGGGTCGCCGCCGAAGACGGTCGCGCGTACCGAGGTGTTCGCGATGCCGTACTGGCTGTTGAAGACGCGCTCGCCCCAGGCCGTCATCTGGCTCGGGTTGAAGTTCAGCACCTGGTCGAGGTTCTCCGCGCCGCCGCCGTTGCCGGAGTAGGACCAGGCGATCCATCCGATGCCGCGGGCCTGCGCCTCCGACTGGATGGTCTCCCACGCGACCGCCCCGCCGAAGTGCTCGTCGCCGTACTCGCCGACGATGAGCGGCAGGCCCATCGAAGCGAAGGCGTCGAAGTAGCTGATCACGTTCTGCGCGGAGCTGAAGACCTCGTACATGTGCACCGAGAACACCGTGTTGCCGTCGGGGTCGGCCGCGGCCACGCTCGGAGCGTTGTCGCGCATGTTGAACTCCCAGTCCTGGCCCCAGTTCGGGGCGTCGACCACGAGGGTGTGCTCGAAGCCGATCGAGCGCATCCGCTCGATCGCGTCGATGGTGGCGCCGGTCCACGCCGAGGCGTTCTGGTTGCCCCACGGCTCGTTGCCGATGTTGATGAGCACGTACGCCTCTTCGCCCGCCAGGACGCTGTAGAGGCCCTCCCAGTAGTCCACGGCCTGGTCGAGCGTCGCCGCGCCCGACTCCTCGCCGTAACCGGTCGTGTCGTGCACCTCCAGGACGCAGATGAGCTGCTGCGCCTTGCATTCGGCGATGATCTGGGAGACCCGCGAGGCGCTGCTGACGCCCCAGTCGCGCTGGCCGGAGCCGAGGACGACGCGGACGGTGTTGGCGCCCAGGTCGCTCAGCTCGGCGTAGCTGTCGAACTCGCCTTCGTACCAGATGTCCGGGTGCGAGGAGCCGCGCATGACGAACGGGTTGCCGTTGGCGTCGAGCAGCTGGGTGCCGTTGACGGAGAAGCCGCCCTGCTGCGCGCCGGCGGGTAGCAGCTGCCAGACTCCGGCGAAGACGATGGCGAGTGTCGCAACGGCTGCCATGAGCCAGGTGCGGACCCGCCGTCGCCGTGCCGGGGCGGCGTCGGTAGTGCCGATAACCATGTCGATCCCATCTGTAGGTTCGGGTTGTGAGGTGAATCGGTTAATCCCAACCTCAACATAGAGAACCATAAATATCGATGGGGGACAAGACGTGGTCCGAGATTGCCCGTTCCGCCCGATGGGGGCGAGGCCGCGGCGGCCCCCGGCTCAGGCCGGAGCCGGCCCCGTCGAACCGCGCGGCGAGAGCTGCGCGGGCCGGCACTGAACCGAGAAAGCCCGCTTCTCCGGGCTCGGGGCGTCGGCCCCGATGAGCGTGAGAAGCACTTCGGCGCAATGGGATCCGTACGCGCTGATGTCGCGCGTCAGCGAGGTGAGCGCCGGATGCGTCAGGCGGCACAGCGGCGAATCGTCCCAGGCCACGATGGACAACTGCTCCGAAACATGCAGGCCCAGTTCATGGGCGACGCCCAGACCCGCCACGGCCATCACGTCGTTGTCGTAGATGATCGCGGTCGGCCGGTTCGCCGAACTCAGCAGCCGCCGCGTGATCCGCGCGCCCTGCTCGCCGGTGTAGTCGCTGTGGACGGTCGTCATCGACTCCAGCCCGAGCGCCGCGGCCGTCTCGGTGTGCGCGGCGTCGCGGATCGCGGTGTGCAGCAGATGCGGCAGCCCCGCGATGCGGGCGACTCTGCGGTGCCCGAGGGCGTACAGGTACTCCAGGATCTCCCGGCACGGCTCGGCGTCGTCGTGCCAGACCGCCGGAAGCCGCGCGCCCTCGACCGGGCCGCCGACCGCCACGGCCGGCAGTCCCAGATCGGCGACGAAGTCCAACCGCGGATCGCTCGCGCCCACGTCGCACAGCAGCACTCCGTCCACCCGCCGCTCGGCCCACCAGCGGCGGTAGACCTCCAGCTCCTCCTCGACGGTGTCGACGATCTGGAGCGTCAGACCGAGCGACCCGGCCGACAACGTCGCCTCGATCCCGCTGATGAGCTCCATGAAGTACGGCTCGATCCCCAGCGTCCGGGCCGACCGCCGCAAGGCGATGCCCACCGCCTGTGCCGAGGAGACCGACAGCGACCGCGCCGCGCGATTGGGGACGAACCCCATCTCCGCGGCGATTCCCAGGATCTTCCTGCGCGTGTTCTCGGAGACCCCGGGCCTTCCGTTGAGCGCGTACGAGACCGCGCCTTTCGACACGCCCGCGGCGGCGGCGATGTCGGCGATGGTCACTCGCCTGGTCATCGGGGTCCTCTCAAGGCAGGGGTACGCGGCACAGGGGCGCACTTGCGCGCTCCACCGGTTTCCAGACTCTAGCGCACCAAGTCACCGAACCGGTTCAGCTATCATCCGACCACGGAGCGACCGCCGCCCCCGCGACGGGCGCCCCTACCCCACAATGAGAGCGGTACGGCACCCGACGACGCCGAACGCCGGCCGGGCCGCCCCCAGCGGGCGACCACCGAACGTCCCAACGCATAGGAGTCTCCTTGAGCGCCAAGCGAACCCTGCACGAAGGCTGGACCCTCACCGGCGACCCCGCCGCACCGGTCGCCGTCGACGCCGTCCCCGCGACCGTCCCCGGCGCCGTCCACACCGACCTCCTGGCCGCCGGGCTCATCGCCGACCCCTACCTCGACGACGCCGAACGCGGCCTCGCCTGGATTGGCCGCACCGACTGGACCTACCGCACCGCCTTCGACACCCCCGAAGGCACCTGGGACGGCATCGACCTCGCCTTCGACGGCCTCGACACCATCGCCCGCGTCACCCTCAACGGCACCGTCCTCGGCGAGACCGCCGACATGCACCGCCGCCACCGCTTCGACGCCCGCCCGGCCCTGCGCCCCCAAGGCCCCAACGAACTCGAAGTCGCCTTCACCGCCCCCTACACCTACGCCGAAGCCCAACGAGACCGCCTCGGCGACCGCCCCAACGCCTACCCCGAACCCGGCAACTTCATCCGCAAGGCCGCCTGCGACTTCGGCTGGGACTGGGGCCCGAACCTCGCCGGCGCCGGCATCTGGCGCGAAGTGCGACTCGAAACCTGGCGCACCGCCCGCATCGACACCGTCGTCCCCCGCGCCACCGTCCAAGACGGCCGCGGCATCGTCGACCTCCACGTCACCGTCCAGAAAGCCGCCGACACCGACCTCGAACTCCACTGCCGCATCGGCGAACACGAGACCCGCGCCCACCTCCCCGCCGGCGCCGACACCGCCGAGGTCCGCCTCGAAGTCCCCGACCCCGACCTCTGGTCCCCCCACGGCCGCGGCGCCCAGACCCTCCACCCCCTCGACGTCACCCTCACCGCCGCCGGCGGCGAACTCGACGCCTGGAGCACCCGCATCGGCTTCCGCACCGTCGAACTCGACACCGAACCGAACGACCACGGCCGCCCCTACACCCTCAAGATCAACGGCGAGACCGTCTGGATCAAGGGCGTCAACTGGATCCCCGACGAGGCGCTCACCCACCGCGTCGACCCCGCCCGCATCGAACGGCGCCTGCGTCAGGCGCTGGCCGCCGGCGTCAACTACCTGCGCGTGTGGGGCGGCGGGATCTACGAGTCCGCCGACTTCTACCGCCTCTGCGACGAACTCGGGCTCCTGGTCGGCCAGGACTTCCTGTTCGCCTGCGCCGCCTACCCCGAGGAAGAGCCCTTCTGGTCCGAGGTCGAAGCCGAGGCCCGCGACAACCTCGCCCGCCTCGCGCCGCACCCGAGCCTGGTCACCTGGACGGGCAACAACGAGAACCTCTGGGGCTGGCACGACTGGGACTGGCAGGCCCCGCTCGGCGACAAGACCTGGGGCGCCGGGTACTACCACGACCTGCTGCCCAAGCTCGTCGCCGAAGTCGACGGCACCCGGCCGTACTGGCCCGGCAGCCCCTACTCCGGCACCCGCGAACTGCACCCCAACGAGCAGGCCCACGCGAGCGTCCACATCTGGGACGTGTGGAACCGCGAGGACTACACCCGCTACCGCGACTGGAAGCCCCGCTTCGTCGCCGAGTTCGGCTACCAGGCGCCGCCGACCTGGTCCACGGTGCGGCGCATGGTCACCGACGAGCCGCTCGCCGCCGAGACGCCCGCGATGCTGTGGCACCAGAAGGCCGAGGACGGCCAGGCGAAGCTCCAGCGCGGCCTCGACGCGCACCTGCCGCCGGTCCGCGACTTCGACGACTGGCTCTACTTCACGCAGGTGAACCAGGCCCGCGCGATCCGCCTTGGCCTCGAGCGCTTCCGCGCCCTCCAGCCCTACTGCACCGGGGCGATCGTCTGGCAGCTCAACGACTGCTGGCCCGTGACCTCCTGGGCCGCGATCGACGGCGAGGAGCGGCTCAAGCCGCTCTGGTACGCCCTCAAGGACGCCTTCGCCGAGCGCATCGTCACCTTCCAACCCGATGGCGAGGGCCTGAACATGGTGGTGGTCAACGACTCCGCCGAGGCCTGGAACGGCGTCATCGGGTTCTGGAAGTGCAACCCCGAGGGCCGCATCATCGGCCGGGCGCTCGTCCAGATGGAGATCGACGCGCGCGACACCGCCGTCCTCGAACTCGAACCCGGCGCGATCCCCACCGACGGCCAGTTCCTCGTGACCGGCCGCGAGGACTTCCCCCGCGCGACCTGGTTCACCAAGGAGGACAAGGACATGGACTGGGCGACGGCCCGGTTCACGACCGAGACCGCGGTGGAGGGCGGCGAAGTCAAGGTCACGGTCACCGCCGAGACCGTCCTGCGCGACCTGTGCCTGTTCCCCGACCGCCTCGACCCCGAAGCGGCCGTGGACAAGGCCCTCATCACCATCGTCCCCGGCGAACAAGTCACCTTCACCGTGACCAGCGAAGCCATCGCCGCCTCCGCCGAACTCCAGAAGGCCCTGACCGAGAAACCCGTCCTGCGCGCGATCAACGACTGATCCCCGGGCCCGACGCGGGCGGCCCGGACGGCCGCCCGCGCCACGGCCTCGCGACCCGCCTCCACGCACCAGGTTCAACCTCCGGCCCATTCGGAGATCCCACTACGGAACCGACCCTACTGCGATACCGTCCGACCAGGGTTTTCACGCTGGACCGATCGCGAAGGGGATCCGATGCCGGTGCCCGAGCTCTCCTCGAACGCGTTCGGACGTTTCATGGAACGCGGCGGCTGGTGGCGCGCCCTCCTGGTCACCGCGGTCTACCTCGTCCTCTACAACGCCGGCGGCCTGCTCATAGGGGCGCTCTTCGGCGACCGGATCGACCCCGACGACCAGTTCGCCGACACCGGCACCGTCTTCCTCTCCCTCGTGCTACCCCTGCTGATCGGCGGCCTCCTGCTCCTGGCCGCCGTCGCGGCCCTGCGCTGGTTTCCACCGCTGTTCGATCGGCAGCCGATCCGAGGCCGGGGCTGGATGTGGATCGCTCCGGTCATCATCGTGCTCGCCGCGGGCGCGCGCGTGGTCGGCACCGACTACGGCCAGTACGCCGCGGGCGTAGTCGCCCTGACCTACGCCGGCGGCCTGCTCATCGGCTTCGTCGAGGAGATCCTCGCCCGCGGCATCGTCATCCACATGCTTCGCCTCTCAGGACACTCCGAGCTGACGGTCATGCTGCTCTCCTCGCTGCTGTTCTCCCTGATGCACGCCACGAACCTGTTCTCCGGACAGCCGGTGACGACCGTTCTGGTCACCATGGGATTCACCTTCGTGTTCGGCATCGCCATGTACCTCACCCTGCGCGTCACCGGATTCCTGATCTGGCCCATGCTCCTGCACGCGATCACCGACCCCTCCTCCTTCCTCGCCACCGGCGGCATCGACGAAGCCGAAAGCGGGACGACCGACCCGCTCGTCTCCCTCGCCGGAACCTCGGTCTTCCTGTACGCGCTCCTGGGAATCGCCGCCCTGTTCCTGGTGCGCGGACGAGTCGGCGCCCGTAACAAGGACGCCGCCACATCCTGAACCGCCACCCGGGCGGGCGACTGCCGGGGTTCGGTCAGCAAGGGCAGCGACAGAGAGCGTGCCTCAGCTGGTGCGTTTCCGGGTCGGGTCTTCCGCAGTTCTCGGGAGGACTGCGAAGGTCCACCCGCCACGATGCATGACTCAGGATCCTGTCAGGAGATCATCGAAGCGGTCGCTCTCCAGCGCCGCGTCCAGGGACACCTGATCCTCTCGCCAAGCCTGGCAGCTCTGATGAACCGTCCAGACCGCCGCCCACTGCCGTGCGCGATGGCCGTCCAGCCCCATCAGGTCGGCGATCGCGTCGGCGCGCTGGAGAATCGCGGTCGCGGGCGGATGGTACGCCGCGAAGAATCCGATGTCCGAGTGCGGATCTCCGAGCTGCGGCGACGGGTCGACCACCACATAGCCGTCCCGGGCGCGGAGGATGTTCTTGTCGACGAAGTCTCCGTGCAGCAACACTGGCCGGTCGGTGCTGGCGCACAGCGCCAACGCTGTGGCCCTGGCGGCGTCAAGCCGGACGAGCCCGGCGTTCCCCCGCTCGGGCTCGCCCCTGGTCCGGCGTTCGAATTCGATGTCGGCGAGTGCCTGCCGCTCAAGCGCGGGATAGACCTCGGCCAGCGCGGCGAACGGGAACGACCCGGGAGCGGCCCGATGCAGCCTCGTCAACAGGCCAGCCGCCACCTTGGCAGCTTCCCCGTCGTCGCCCCTCGGCAGTGGCGTCCCCGGTCGTATCCGCTCCAGCAGCAACGCTCCGACAGGGAAGTCCGCATCGATGAGACGCACCGCGGACCGCGTGCCCGCCAAGGCGACCAGCGCCGCTGCTTCCGCTCGCGCCTGCTCCGGCGGGTTCACAAGTTTGACGACGACCGCGCCGCCGCCGACCCTCTGAGCGGCGAAGACGTCCGCGCTGCAACCGCCGTCCAAGCCGTGGGAGTTCTCGAGACCCCAGCGAAGCTCACACGCCTGGAGCCGTTGCCCGACATCATCCACCGCAACATCGTCCCAGGCGTCAACGGCAGTCGCGACCCTGTTTCGAAGCAAATCCTTCTTGTCGATCGCAGTAAGCCCGGCTCGAAAATCCACGTCCTGACCGACCGATACGGCCTGCCCATCGCCCTTGGCGTCTCGGGTACGAACCTGCATGACTCCCAAGCCTTCGAACCTCGCCTTCAGGGCATCCCCAAAGTCCGGTTCCGACGCGGGCCGCACCGATACAAACCCGCGAAGATCCACGCAGACAAGGCTTATGGCACCCTCGTCAACCACCATCTGCTGCGCGAGCGGCACCTCGGCGACCGGATCGCCTGCATTGGCACCGAATCCTCGAAGCGGCTCCCGCCACCGCTGGGCCGTCGAACGCACCATCGCCTGACTCTTCGGATACTGCCGCCTCACTCTCCGGAACTAGTGCCACGGCTACCTGTTCGCTGCGCTCCTGGCGCTCGCCGCCGCCGTCACCTGTTACAAGAAACTCACTGACTGAGACAAGCTCCAAGGGCTGCGATGACTCGGTGTGGGAGTGAGGCTGTCCGGTCGGTGGTGGTCGTGGTCAAAGACGGCAGCGACGAATGCGGTGGTGCTGGGTCGGGGCGGGGTCATCGGCTTCCCGGCTGTACTGGGTGGCGGTCAGGGATGGCAGCGACGACAGCGGTGGCGCTGGGTCTGGGCGGGTTCATCGGCTTTCCGGCTGCATCGGGGTTGCGGTCAGGGACTGCGGCGACGAGATCGGTGGTGCCGGGCCGGGGTCGGTTCATCGGCTTCCCGGCTGCATCAGGGTTGCGGTCAGGGATGGCAGCGACGAGTGCGGCGGCACTGGGTCTGAGTGAGTCTGTCGGCTTCCCGGCTGTGTTGGGTGGCGGTCAAGGACGGCGGCGACGAGATCGGTGTGCCGGGCCGGGGTGGGTTCATCGGCTTTGCGGCGCGTGTGGGTATGTGACCGCTCTGTTCTGTTTCCGGGCATGGCGAAGGGCCCGAACCCGTCTGGGTTTCGGGCGGGAAGACACTCGGTGTGCTCCCTTCCCCCCGCCCCGATCGCCACCGGGACGGGCAGGCTAAGAACGGCGGCTCACCGTAGTCGACGGGTACCGCCAGCACGGGCGTCTTCGCCTGGGGCCGTGCGGAACTGCTGGCAGCGAGAGCCGCTCGCTGCTCGTCCTCGGTGGGCGTGGGATCAACTGCCTGCTCGGCGGGTTCAGGGTTCGTGGTGGCGAACTTCTCGCGCAGCCGTGCACGGGCTGCCGCGATCTCGGCGAGGACCCGGTCTCTTTCGGCGGCCTCGGCCCGGTCATTGAGATCAGGAGTCAGCATCTCCGACCACTCCGACCGGTACAGACCAGTGGGGAACAGGCCTGCGGTGTCGTCCGCGCTGGCGTGTTCGGCATCCATGTCCGCATCGGTACGCCAGTCCGCGCACCCGCAGCCGGTGCTATTGGAGCCCTGGCCGCCCTGGCCGTCCTGTGCGTCGAGGGTGGTGTGCTCGTGGCCTTCGTGGTCGTGGTGGACGATCAGGGCCTGTCCGGGGCCGGTCTTCTCGACCGTCCAACCGGGGTGTGGATGCGCCCGTGGTGGAAGCGGCACAGCAGGATCAGGTTCTCAGCGACCGTGGGTCCGCCATCGGCCCAGTGCTGGAGGTGGTGGGCCTCGGTCCAAGCGACAGGCCGGTCACACCCCTGCCAGGCACAACCCCCGGGTTGCTCCAGTTCGAGTTTGCGGCGAAGCGCGGTGTTGGGCAGGCGCAAGGCCCTGCCGAGTTCCACGGCTTCGCCGGTGGCGTAGTTGAAGACCGAGGGGATGATGCCGGCTTCGCAGGCGAGGAGGCGGGCCCCGGCGACTGAGATGGGGCGGCCTTCGAGGAGGGGCAGGCGGCCGGTGTCCTTGCCCTGCAACGTCTCGATGTCCACGACCAGGTCGAGGGTG
>NZ_JOGR01000007.1 GCF_000719515.1 Glycomyces sp. NRRL B-16210
GCCTGCCCCCCGCCGGACCCAGCGCCGCACCGCCGCCCCCGGCCTCCGCCTACACCGCCGCGAACCCGGTGGCCGGGCACGTCCCGCCCACCGAGCAGACCCGCGTCCTCCACCCCGCCCCGACCGGCGCACCGCAGATGGCCGCCCCGGGCCAGGCCCCCGCCTGGCAGCCCGGACCGCCCGTCCCGCCGATGTACCGCCACCCCGGCGCGCCCCCGCCCTCGCGCGGGCGCGGCAAGCTCGTCGCCGGCGCGCTCGCGCTGGCCCTCATCGCCGGCGGCGCCGGCGGCGTCGCGGGCTGGTTCCTCAACGACGGCAGCAGCGGCACCACCGTGGTCGAATCCGTCTCGATGGACGCCGGCACCGGCATGACCTACACCGAGATCGTCGACAAGACCCGGCCCTCGGTCGTCACCATCGTGACCGATTCGGCCGAAGGCTCCGGCGTGGTCTACTCCGAGGACGGCTACATCGTCACCAACAACCACGTCGTGGACGGCGCGCAGGCCGTGCAGGTCCGCTTCTCCAACGGCTCCACCGCCGACGCCGCGATCGTCGCCACCGACGCGACCCAGGACCTCGCGGTCATCCAGGTCTCGGACGGGGAGGACCTCCAGCCGATCACCTTCGGCGACTCCGACAAGATCCAGGTCGGCGACGCGGCGGTCGCGATCGGCTCCCCGCTCGGCCTCGAAGGGACCGTGACCACCGGGATCGTCTCGGCCCTCGACCGCTCGATGACCGTCGCCGGCGAGGAGGGACAGGGCTTCGGCCAGTCCTCCAGCCAGACCCTCACCGGCCTGCTCCAGACCGACGCGGCCATCAACTCCGGCAACTCCGGCGGCGCGCTCGTCGACGGCAACGGCGACCTCATCGGCATCAACACCGCGATCGCCACCACCGACTCCGGCTCGATCGGCCTGGGCTTCGCGATCCCCTCGAACACTGTGCAGAGCGTCGTCGAGCAGCTCATCGAGAACGGCTCGGTCGAGCAGGGCTACCTCGGCGTCTCGGTGGCCGACACCGACGGCAACGGGGCCATGGTCCTCGGCGTCGAACCCGGCTCCCCGGCTGAGGAGGCCGGGCTCCAGGAAGGCGACATCATCACCGGGATCGACGGCGCGCCGATCACCGGCGCCTCCGAAGTGGTCGCGGCCGTGCAGGGCCAGGCCTCGGGCACCGAAGTGGTCATCACCTACACCAGGGACGAGGAGGAGGCCGAGACCACGGCGACCCTCGCCGGCACCTGAGTCCCGCTCACGACAGCACGGCGGCCCCGGATTCCCCGGGGCCGCCGTCAACGCTCTTGTAACGGCGCGGTCGTCCCGCTCGCCTCCAGCGCGGCGCGGACCGGCCGCAGCTCCACGGGGGCCTCGCCGGTCTCCAGCCACTCCGCGAGGCGGTCGCGGTCGACGATGAGCACCCCCAGTTGCGCGGCCACGGCCTCGTTGCGGGAGGCGTGGTGCATCCAGTGCAGGTTCGCGTTCGTGATGAGCACGCCTGCGTCGCAGTCCCAGCGGGCCTTGATCTCGCCGCCGAGGATCTGGACGTGGCGGTTGCCGTTGCGGCTGCGCATGGCGCGGTCGTCCTTCTTGGCGCGCACGATGATGCGCTTGCCGTTGTTGAAGGTCACCACGAAGTTGCAGCCCAGGTCGTTCTTGCGGTGCCCGAACTTCTTGACGCGCTTGGCGTCCAGGCCCACCAGGAGGCGGCCGATCAGGTGGTCGAAGGCCGGCAGGTTCATCTTGTCGACCCCGCGCATGAGGATCTGCCGCTCGGCGGAGACGGCCCGGTCGCGGTGCTCGCGCCCGCGGCTGCGGAACAGGATCCAGCCGGCGAGTGCCGTGCCGCCCAACAGGATCGCCGCCGACAGGAACCAGGCCCAGTGGTCCGCTATGAATCCGATGATGAAGTAGCCGAGGACGAGAGCGGCGATTCCCGCTCCTACCTTGAAGATCACGGACATGGCGGCCTCCAGTGGGTTCAGAGGGCGTGCGGCTGGCGTATGTCGCCTTGTAGTGTCGAAGTGCAGGTTCATGGCTCGCAAGCGTCGCCATGGCGGTGTTCATTTATGGCTCGCAAGCTTCGCCACGCCTGTGCACACTTATGGCTCGCAAGCTTCGCCACGGCTGTACACATTTATGGCTCGCAAGCTTCGCCATGACTAGGAGTATCCGTTACCGTTCGCTCACGCGTAAGGCCTATGTCCGGTACCCGACAGCATGGATCGGCAGCTTGCATGTGCGGCCCGTCGCGACGCGTTCACCGGGCCCCGCCTCCGCCGCGAGCGGTGGGGGATACTGGCCGGGTGTCGACTACTTCAACAGGCGTTTTGGTGCTTCTCGGTGCGCCGCTGGGAAATCCAGAGGACGCCTCGTCTCGGCTGCGGTCCGAGCTGGCCCGGGCCGATGTCATCGCCGCAGAGGATACCCGGCGGCTCCGCCGGCTCCTGAGCGAGCTGGACCTCGTCCCGACCGCCGCGATCACCTCGTATTTCGAGGCGAACGAGGTCGGCAGGACACCGATGCTTCTCGAACAATTGTACGACGGAAAACGGGTCGCCGTCATCACCGACGGCGGTATGCCCTCGGTCTCGGACCCGGGGTTTCGCCTGGTCAAGGCCGCCATTGACGCGGGGATCACGGTCACGTGCGCGCCGGGGGCGAGCGCGGTGACGACCGCGCTGGCGCTCTCGGGGATGCCCTGCGACCGGTTCTGCTTCGAGGGCTTCGCGCCGCGCAAGGACGGCGAGCGCCGGCGCCTGTTCGGCTCCCTCGCCGAGGAGCGGCGCACGATGGTGTTCTTCGAATCACCCCGCCGTGTCTCGGAAACGTTGCGCGCCATGGCATCGGCGCTGGGCCCGGACCGGCCCGCGGCCCTGTGCCGGGAGCTGACGAAGACCCACGAGGAGGTCCGCCGCGGCACCCTCGCCGAACTCGCCGAAGGCGCGGAGGCCGACCCGCCGCGCGGTGAGATCACCCTGGTGGTCTCGGGCTGGACGGGCCCGGACGCGAGCGAGGCGACCCCGGAGGCGATGGCCGCGGCCGTGGCGGCCCTGGAAGCGACCGGCGCCGACCGCAAGGCCGCGATGAAAGAAGTAGCCGTGAAATACGGCGTCAGCCGAAGAGACGTCTACGAAGCAGTCCTCAAATCGGACTGAGCGACACCACCCGAACGCCAAAGGCGGATATTCCCGAAATAACGGATAAATACCCCCTAAGGGACCCCTGGCTTAAAAGTACTCCTGGGGTACGACATCCGTTGCCAGCCAAGAAAACGAGCAATCCTCAGAGTTCGTCGAACTTGAAGGTCTTCCAGGCGACTACGGCCACGATCGCGGCGAATGCCGCGAGGAAGCCCAGTTGCGGGAGGACCGTGACCGGCGGGCTGCCGTAGACCACCACCGATTGCAGCGCCTCGTTCAGGTATCGCATCGGCGACAGGTACGAGATCCACTGCACCCACGTCGGCGACAGCGCCAGCGGCCAGAACGCGCCCGAGACGAACGCCATCGGCATCGTCACCAGGTTGCTCAGCCCCGCCGCGCCCGGACTCGTCTGCGCGATCCCGCCGATGACCACGCCGATCGCCAGGAACGCGAGCGTCCCCAGCAGCACCAGCGGCACCGCGAACCACGACCACCCCGACAGCTCCAGGCCGAACCCGAGCGCCGCGACCGCCAGGAACACCACCGTCTGACCCACCGCGACCAGCAGGTTCACCGACACCTTCGCGCCCAGGAACGTCTTCACCGAAGCCGGCGTCAACCGCAGGCGCCGCAGCAGCTTGTCGCGCTTCCAGTCCACGATCGTCCCGGCCGCGCCGAACACGCCCGAGATCGCGACGCCCCACGCCAGGATTCCCGGCGCGAGGTACTGGATCGCACGCAGTCCGCCGCCGTCGGCCTCCTCGACCTCGGCCTCCAGCACCGGCGCGCCCGGCGCCGCCGCCGAGAGCACCTCGACGTTCACGTTGTCGACCAGCGCCGAGAGGTTCCCCGCGGCGATCGACCCCGAGGTCTGGCTCGTCGGCGACGGGTAGATCCGCACCGTGTCGCCCTCCTGGACCACCGCGGCGTCCGCGTCGCCCTCGCGCAGCATCAGCATGGCCTCGTCGAGGTCCGCCACCGCCGTGACGGTGAAGTCCTCCGGGTCGGCGTCGTCGAGCACCGGCACCTCGCCGACGGCGAGGACCCGCGAGGCCGAGTCTCCGGTCGAACCGAACACGCTCGCCAGCAGCACCATGAACATCAGCGGCAGCAGCACCGTGAAGAACACCTGGCTGCGGTCGCGCAGCCAGCCGCGGCCGAGCGCCTTGACCAGGCTCACGTACGCCTTGGACCGCGCCTGCCGCGGCTCGCGCACCGCTCCGAGGCTCATTCGCGCCACTCCCGTCCGGTCACGTGCAAGAACACATCCTCCAGATTCGCCGTGCGCACCGCGAGGCCCTCCAGCGCCCCGTCGGAGGCCAGGGCCGTCAGCAGCTTGCGCGGGTCGCGGGTCTCGAACACGATCGCGTTCGGGCCCTCGGCGACGTGCTCGCCGGCCGCGAGCTCCTTGACGCGCTCGTCGGTGAGCTGCCCGGCCGCGACGGTCACCCGCGTGGGCGCGTCGAGCCCGCGGACGAACCCGGCGGGGGAGTCGACGGCCCTGATCTTGCCGGAGTCCATGATGGCGACCCGGTCGCACAGCGCCTCGGCCTCCTCCATGTAATGCGTCGTGAGCACCACGGTGCGGCCCTCGGCGTTGATCGCGCGCATGAGGTCCCACAGGTTGCGCCGCGCCTGCGGGTCCAACGCGGCGGTCGGCTCGTCGAGGAACACCAGCTCGGGGTCGCCGACGAGCGTGCACGCGATCGACAGGCGCTGCTGCTGGCCGCCCGAGAGCTTCTCGCAGCGGACGTTCGCGTGCTCGGCGAGGCCCACGAGGTCGAGCATCTCGGCGGCGCGGCCCTTCGCGGCCCCGTACAGCTCGGCGAACGTCTCGATCTGCTCCCGGGCGGTGAGGAACTCGAAGAACGCCGAGGCCTGCAACTGCACGCCGACCCGGCCGGTCAGCTCGGGGGAGTGCGGCCACGGCGAGCGCCCGAGGAGGCGCACGGTGCCCGAGTCGGGCTTGCGCAGGCCCTCGACGATCTCCAGGGTCGTGGTCTTCCCGGCCCCGTTGGGGCCGAGGATGCCGAAGAACTCGCCGCGCTCGACGCGGAAGCTCACGCCGTCGACTGCCCGGATCTCACCGGTCCTGCGGCCGCGGTAGGTCTTGCGGAGGTCGGCGACCTCGATGGCGGCGTCCATAACAGCTAACGCTAGGCCATCGCGTGATGTGACCGGGTTCTCGGCCAGCGCGGCGGCCTCCGGGCCCCTACTGGAGCCCGCCCGCGGGCGCTGACGCTCGGCTTTCACACCCCGCGTAACAGGACGGTGAGGCGAACTTCATCCCCCCGGCACAGGTGCCGCACTTGCAGGCAACGCCGCTGCCCGAAGGTGGCCCCATGACAGCGACACTGACGCAGACGGCCCCGAAGCCGCCCCCGACCCGCAAGGGCTGGATCACCGACTGGCGACCCGACGACGAAGCCTTCTGGCGGTCCAAGGGCCGCAAGGTCGCCCGCCGGAACCTGGTCTGGTCCGTCCTCGCCGAGCACCTCGGCTTCTCGGTGTGGACGATGTTCAGCATCATCACCCCCTACCTCGCGGCCGCCGGCTACGACTTCACGACCAGCCAGCTGTTCTGGCTCACCGCCGTCCCCAACCTCGTCGGCGCGTTCCTGCGCATCCCCTACACCGCGGCCGTGGCCCTGTTCGGCGGCCGCAACTGGACGATCATCTCCGCGGTCCTCCTGGTCGTGCCCACCGCGCTCCTGGCCTACTGCGTCATGACGCCCGGCACCCCGTACTGGCTGTTCGTGGTCGCGGGCGTCGCCGCCGGGTTCGGCGGCGGGAACTTCGCCTCCTCGATGGCGAACATCTCCTACTTCTATCCCGAGCGCCACCGCGGCGCGGCCCTCGGCATCAACGCCGCCGGCGGCAACATCGGCGTCTCGGCCGTGCAGTTCGTCGGCCCGCTCGTCATCGGCCTCGCGGTCCTGGGCTCCGCCCAGGGCACGACCGACTCCGGCGAGGCCTTCTTCCTCCACAACGTGCCGCTGCTGTGGCTGGTGCTGTCGGTGTTCGCCGCGTTCATGGCCTGGCGGGCCATGGACAACCTCTCGGTCGCCCGCACCCCGCTGCGCGAGCAGGCGCCCGCGCTGGCGCGCAAGCACACCTGGATCATGAGCGTGCTCTACATCGGCACGTTCGGGTCCTTCATCGGCTACTCGTTCGCGTTCCCGCTGGTCATCAAGTTGTCCTTCCCGGAGTTCAGCGCCTTGTGGATCGCCGCGCTCGGGCCCCTGGTCGGCTCGCTCGCCCGTCCGCTCGGCGGCTGGTTCGCCGACCGCCTCGCCGGAGCGCCGATCACCAGCCTCGCGTTCGTCCTCATGGGCGTCGGTGCGATGGGCGCGATCTGGGGCATCAACGCCGCCTCGTTCCCGCTGTTCTTCGTCTCGTTCATGCTGCTGTTCACCATGAGCGGCGTCGCCAACGGCTCGACTTACCGGTCGATCCCGGCGATCTTCCAGGCCGAGGCCGCCGCCGAGGCCGGCGGGCGGCCGAGTGAGGCGCAGGTCCTCAAGGCGAAGAAGGTCACCGCCGCGGCCCTCGGCTGGATCTCGGCGATCGGCGCCTTCGGCGGCTTCCTCATCAACCAGGGCTTCCGCATCGCCAACGAGCAGACCGGCTCGGTCGTCCCGGCCATGTGGGTCTTCATCGGCGCCTACGCGGTCTTCCTCGCGATCAACTGGTGGTGCTACCAGCGCACCGTCCTGGTCGCCAAGGCCCCCAGCCTCGCCTACGCCAAGGTCTGACGACAGGAGCCCCGGAACAGGCCGACCCGCCGCACGAGCAGTGTCGCTCGCAGGCCCGCGATCGTTCACCACGATCGCGGGCCTTTCGGTTTCCATCGCAATGGAGACCGAAAGGCCCGTGCCTTTCAGGACCCGTCGCGCAGGTCCCGGAGCGTCTCGGTCGTGAAGGCCACTTCGTCGATGACGGCCTCGCAGCCCTCGCCGATCGGCGACTGCACGCTCAAGCCCGCGCGCACCGGTCCTTCGACGCCGAACCCGAAGCAGCGCACGAACTCCCACCGCTCGCCGTCGTCCGAGGCGTGGAGCGCGAAGGCCGGGCCGATCCTGCTGGCCCGCAGCCACACGTGCTCGCCCTCGACGGTCCAGCCGTTCGCGTCGTCGGAGACGCCCCGGGTCACCACCGAGACGATCATCCCCGTGCCCTCGGGCGAGTACTCGAACGCGAATTTCGCCCAGTGGTCGTCGTCGATCACCAGCAGCAGCGCCCCGGCGTCGTACGTGCTCTTGAATCCGACCTTGAAACGGGCGCTGAACCGCCAGTCCCCGTCGGGCGGCGTCCCGAGGAGCTTGACGGCGTCCGAAGGCGCATGGGCCGGCAGGCCCGCGTAGGCGTACCAGTCGGTGCGGGGCGCGGCGGTCGCTTCGAGGCCGTTCTCGGCGGCGCTCCAGACGGGCGGCTCGACGCCGCCGTCCCAGTCGAGCGCGAATGGCAGGGAGGAGAGGTTCACGGTCATCCCCGGATCGTAGCGAGGAATGGGAGCGCTGCGACAGTCCTTTCGCAGCAGATTTCCGGACCTCCGAAATGCGCCTTCAGGTCGCGGTCGCGCGCCGCTCCGACGACCGGAGCGCGCCCTCGGGCGTCCTAGGGCCGGCGCGCGCCGGCCCGGAGCCGCTGCGGCAGCAGGAACTCCTGGGTCTCCTCGGCCACCGCCCGCTCGACGATCTCGATCGGGCCCGCCGCCGCGAGGGCCGCGACCACGTCGTCCACCAAACGTGGCGGCGCCGAAGCGCCCGCCGTCACCGCCACCGTCGCGGCGTCCTCCAGCCACGCCCGGTCGAGCTGCCCGGCGTCCTCGATGAGGTGCGCGGCCACCCCCGCCGCGCGCGAGAGCTCGACCAGGCGGTTCGAGTTCGACGAGTTCGCCGATCCGACGACCAGCACCAGGTCCGCCTCGCCGACCACGGCGGCCACGGCCGCCTGCCGGTTGCTCGTGGCGTAGCAGATGTCCTCGGCCCCTTGGCCCTTGATCCCCGGGAAACGCTCCTTCAGCGCCGCCGCGATCTGCTCGACCTCCGTCACCGACAGCGTCGTCTGGCTCAGGTACGTGACCTTCCCGGGGTCGGCGACCTCCAGGCGCGCCACGGCCTCGGCGCTCTCGACGAGCACCGTCCGCTCCGGAGCGACGCCCATCGTGCCGACGACCTCCTCGTGCCCCTCGTGCCCGATGAGGATCACCGTGTCGCCCGACTCGGCCGCCCGCTTGGCCTCCGCGTGGACCTTCGCCACCAGCGGGCACGTCGCGTCCACCGCGTCCAGGCCCCGCCTGGCCGCCTCCCGCTCGACCGCCGGCGCGACCCCGTGGGCGCTGAAGACCACCAGCGCCTGCTCGGGAACCTCGTCCAACTCAGAGATGAACACCGCCCCGCGCGACTCCAGATCGGCCACCACATGGGTGTTGTGGACGATCTGGTTGCGCACGTACACCGGCGGACCGTGCTGCTCCAGCAGCCGCTCGACGATCTCGATCGCCCGCTCCACGCCCGCGCAGAAGGATCTGGGGGCGGGCAGCAGGACCCGGCGCACCGCGGGCGCCGGGCCTTCTCGGCGAACCTCGCGAGCCATAAATTCGTCCTGGCGACCGTGCTCGCGGCCAGGATCGTCAGCTCCTCGACCGCATCGCCGCGCAGCGGCCGGGCCGCGCCCTCGCGCAGCCGCGGCGCGCTGAGCCCCTCGGCCGCCGCCTCGGTGAGCGACTCGGCCGCGCGCTGGCTCGCCCGCCTGCCGCCGCACGCCTCGACCAGATCCGCGGCGCGGTGCAGCTCGGTCTCGGTCAGCGGCGCGGTGCCGCCGTAGAGGCGCGCGAGTTCGGCCGCCTCGCGGTGCCCCGATCCGAGCGCGGCGGTCACCGGCAGGGACTTCTTGCGGTTGCGCAGGTCCGAGAACACGGCCTTGCCCGTCACCGACGGGTCGCCCCAGATGCCGAGCAGGTCGTCCACGTGCTGGAACGCGAGCCCCAGGCGGCACCCGAAGGCCTCCAGCGCCTCCACCTGCTCGCGCGTGCCGCCGCCGAACAGCGCCCCGAGCGCGGTGGCGCAGCCCATGAGCGAGGCGGTCTTGGCCTCGGACATCGCCACGCACTCGGCGAGCTCGACCCGGTCGCGCTCCTCGAAACGCGTGTCGGCGAGCTGGCCTTCGATGAGGGCCCGCACGGTCTGCGCGAGCAGCCCCGCGCCGGCCGAGGCCCGGTCGCCGCCGGCCTCGGCGATGATCTCGAACGCGAGCGCGTGCAGCGCGTCGCCCACGAGGATCGCGTCGTTGACCCCGTACACCTTCCACGCGGTCGGGCGGTGTCGCCGCAGCCCGTCGCGGTCGATGATGTCGTCGTGGATGAGGGAGAAGTTGTGGATCATCTCCACCGCGACCGCGGCCGGGACGGCCTGGCGCCAGTCCCCGTCCACGGTCTTCGCGGCCAGCAGCGTCAGCAGCGGCCGCAGGGCCTTGCCGGAGCTGGCCTCGGTGGGCTCGCCCGCGGCGTCGGTCCATCCGAAGTGGTAGGCGGCGATCTTCGCGGCGGGGGCGGGCAGGCGCTCGGCCGCCGCGCGCAGTCCGGCGTCGATGGCCTCGCGTTCGGCGGTGTAGCGGTCGGTCAGGACGGTCATGCGGGGCCTCCCTGGGCGGCACGGCGGTCGGGGCGGCGCGAACGCCGCGCGGGGCGGGGCTGCGGGTTCATCGGGGTCTGCGGGTGCATGCGACGGGGGGAGGCGCGGGCGGCCGCGGTATCCGCGGCCGCCCGGCCCTCCTAGCGTCCGATCTCGACGTGCTCGAGCACGCCGAGCGCGTCCGGGACCAGGACCGCGACCGAGAAGTAGGCGCTGACGAGGTAGGACATGACGGCCTTCTCGTCGATCCCCATGAACCGCACCGACAGGCCCGGCTCGTACTCGTCGGGCAGGCCGGTCTGGCGCAAGCCCACCACGCCCTGGTTGTCCTCGCCGACGCGCATCGCCACGATCGAGGTCGTGCGCGCGGCGCTGATCGGGATCTTGTTGCACGGCAGGAGCGGGACGCCCCGCCACGCCGGGACCTCGCGACCGTCCACGATCGCCGGGGTCGGGTACAGGCCCCGCTTGTTCAACTCCCGGCCGAACGCGGCGATCGCCTTGGGGTGCGCGAGCATGTACCGCGTGTCGCGGCGGCGGCTCAGCAGCTCGTCGAGGTCGTCGGGCGTCGGCGCGCCCGAGCGGGTCGGGATGCGCTGGCTCAGCGCCGCGTTGTGCAGCAGCCCGAACTCGCGGTTGTTGAGCAGCTGGTCCTCCTGCTGCTCCTTGAGCGCCTCGACGGTGAGCCGCAGCTGCTGCTCCATCTGGTTCATCGGCTTGTTGTAGAGGTCGGCGACGCGCGTGTGGACGCGCAGCACCGTCTGCGCCACCGACAGCTCGTACTCGCGCGGGGCCAGGTCGTAGTCCACGAACGTGTTCGGCAGGTCCGGCTCGCCGGTGTGGCCCGAGGCGATGTCGATGGCCGCCTCGCCGTGCTTGTTGGACTTCGCCGAGCGGCCCGCCTTGAAGCGCTCCAGGTGGTCGGCGAGGGCCGGGATGCGCTCGATCAGCTCGGCCGCGGCGGCGGCCGGGAGCGTGAGCGCCGTGATCGGGGTCGCGGCGATGACGTCGTGGTCCCAGGTCGGCTCGTCCTCGGTGAGGAGCTCCTCGCCGAAGTGGTCGCCGTCGACCAGGCGCCCGAGCGAGGCCTGGTCGCCGTACGGGCCGTTGCCGAACTGCTCGGCGCGCCCGTGCGCGATCAGGTGGATCCCGTCGACCGGGGCGCCCTCCTGCGCGAGGCGCTCGCCGGCGCCGATCTCGCGCTGCTCGAAGCGGTCGGCGATCGTGGCCAGCACGCCCTCGTCCTCGACCCCGCGCAGCTGGGCGATCTCGCCGAGCTCGGTGGGGATGACGCGGACGGTGTCGCCTTCGCTGGTGAACTCGACCCGGCCGTCGCCGACGGTGTGCGTCAGGCGCCGGTTGACCCGGTACGCGCCGCCCTGAGTCTGGACCCACGGCAGGACCTTCAGCAGCCAGCGGGAGGTGATCTCCTGCATCTGCGGAACGGACTTGGTGGTCGTGGCCAGGTTGCGCGCCGCGGCGGTGCTCAAGCTGGTCTGGGGGTGCTGTCCGTTCGCGGTCTGCTGCGGTACGGCAGACGTGCTGTCGAGGACGGAATCGGTCATGCTCACACTTCCTCACGTTGAGGCGGTTACGGCTCGTTGCTCATCATATCGGACATCAATGATGAAATTCCATAATGCCCTACAGAAAACTTATTCGTGTGTATACTGCGCATCGATGACGTCGTAACGCTCCACGGCGGTCTCGTAAGCCACCGGGTCGGCCTCCCCGCCCCTGCTGAACGGGTACTCCAACTGGTACGTCGCGAACAGCATCAGCGCGACCATTCCCGAGATCAGCCCCACCAGCACGAACTGGTACCGCCGCGTCGGCGTCCCCAGCGTGAGCATCACCGCGAACACCAGCAGCGCCCCCGGCACCAGCACGGTCCACATCGCCCCCGTCAGGCCCCGCTGGGCCTGGAACAGCCGCTCGGTCCGCAGCTCGGTCACCATCCCGATGCTCTCCCGCGCTGTGTCCAGCCGCGCCTGGACCACCTCGCTGTCGCCCGCGTCCGCCGCCGCGACCGGCGCCTGCATCGCGTCGATGTACAGCAGCCCCTGCGACGAGGGCGGCTCCAGGTCCCGCATCGCGATCCACTCCCGCTCGATCACCTCTTCGGTGTAGTCGCGCACCGCCCGGCGCACCTCGTCGCGCGCCTCCGGCTCCAGGCTCGACGCCGCCCAGTACACGTCGACCAGCTCGTTCGCCTCCTTGAAGGTCACCTGCCCCGCCTCGTGCTTGTTCTCCCACGCCGTGATGAGCACGAACGCGAGCACGATCGCGTACAGGACCGTGATCAGCTCGAACAGCGTCGTGCCGATCTCGTTGTTGTGCTCGCGCTCGGTCGGCGGCGCGAACTTCTGGAGCAGCGCCACGACCGCGCAGGCGGCGGCGACGACGATCAAGGAGAAAAGCAACCCTTGCCACCAAATGGCCATTGATTTCACCAAACTTCGTGAAGCAGAATAATCACCGTGAATCCTAATGAACGACTTAAAACAGTCGGGACCGCCCGATGACTCCCGGAACGCACCCAGGGAACGAGGCGCGATGCGCCGCCTGATCGCCTTGGTCATCGCCGCCGTGACGCTCACCGCGCTGCCGGCGCTGGCGCTCGCCTTCGACGCCGGGCCCGACGAGTCCATGACCGCCGAGCACCGCACCGCCTACCCGACCTACCCGGGCTATCCGACTTACCCGGGCTATCCGACCTATCCGGGTCCTCCCGAGCCGCCTGCGCCCGGCGTGCCGACCCCGCCCGAACCGCCGCACCCGCCGCAGCCTCCGGAGCCGCCCCACCCTCCGCATCCGCCGAAGCCCCCGACGCCGCCGCACCCGCCCGAACCTCCGACGCCGCCCTCCCCGCCGGCGCCACCGTCCCCACCTGCGCCACCGTCCCCACCTGCGCCGCCGTCGCCTCCCGCGCCGCCCACCCCTCCGGCTCCTGAACCGCCGACGCCTCCCGCCCCGGAACCGCCGGCACCGCCGGCGCCTCCCGCACCTCCGGCTCCCGAACCGCCCGCGCCCCCGGCTCCCGAACCGCCGGCCCCTGAGCCGCCAGCACCGTCGCCCGCTCCCGCGACCGCTCCGGCCGCTCCCGCAACGCCCTCAGCGGAACCGTCTCCCGACGCCTCCGTCGTGCCGCCGCCGGATCCGGGGCCGCTGCCGGTGTTCCTCGCGGTCGAGGAACCGGCCCCGGCCGGCGACGGGAACGATCAGGACTCGGGGCCGACTAAGCGGCGGATGATGGCCGCGGTGTTCGCGTTCGGGATGGCGACTTCCGCCGGGGCCGCGCTCTCGGGCCGCGGCGGCAGGTAGTCGCGCCACGACGGCGGCCGCAGGTACCGGCTCTGCGCCGGGACCTCGGCCGCCGCCGGCGGCCGGGCCTGCGCGGCGTCCGGCTCGAACAGGCCCGCGGCGCGCTCGGTCCGGGCCAGTCGCAGCTCGTCCTCGCCGTACCGGTCGGTCTCCCTGTGCCAGTGGAGGATCGCGCACATCCAGTTGCGCAGGTCCTGCACGTACGCCTCGAGTCCCTCGCGGGCGCCGGTGTCGAGTTCGAGGTCATCGGCGAGGGCCGGCAGCTCGGTCGCGGCGATGAACTCGAACTGCTCCAGCCGGGTCGTCATGAGGTCGTTGACCACTTCGACGCCCTCCTCCTTGGTGCAGCCCAGGAACTCCTCGGCGACGACGATGCCGTTGATGAGCTCGCCTTCGTACTCGATCTCCTTCTGGTAGGAGAAGAGGTCGTTGAGCAGGCACGCGTAGTCGACGGCGCTGTCCTCGAGCTCGCGCACGGGCCTGGAGGCGTACACCGCGTCGGGCACGACCCGCCCGGTGCGCAGGCGCGCCAGGCTCATCGTCATGTCCGAGCCGAAGGTGCCCCGGACCATCTCGACGTAGTCGACCGGGTCGGGCACGCGGTTCTGCGCGGCCTGGTGCAGCTCCCACAGCCACGCTTCGAGCATCTTCATGACCGCCTCGCGGAACTCGCCGCGGGCGGTCTCGCCCAGCTTCGATCCGGTCCGCGCCCACAGGTCGGTGAGGCCGCGCTCGAACGGGTTGGCGGGGGCGAGGACCGGTTGGAGGTCGAGCGGCATGCACTGCTCCAGGCGCCGGTGCTGGACGACGGCCGCGCCGAGGTCGCGGCCGCCGCCGAAGGCCGCCGGGTAGTAGTCGTCGCCGTAGGTGCCCCAGGCGAGCCAGTCGGAGGCCTCGTACAGCTCCTCCAGCGACCCGTCGGGGTCGATGCCGGCCGCGCACAGCGGGAAGTCGAAGCCGTCGAGCTGGCGCGCGGTCCACACGCCCGTTCCGGGCTGCATCGGGTCGACGCTCGTGAAGCCCATCTGGTCGCCCCAGTCGAGGCAGTGCTTCCGGGCCGCGTCGAGGTGCGGGTTGAGCCGCAGCTCGTAGGGCATGTGGATGTCCGGCAGCGCGGTCGGGCCGACCTGCCGGTACGGGGTGCGCACGTGCTGGCGCAGGCCCGAGGCGGCGATGCGCCCGGCGGAGGTCCCGATCCCGTTGGGACGGCGCAGGACCCGGTCGGCCGCGTCGTTCATGTACCGGCTGGAGCGCATGTGCCATTCGTGCCCGCCGGCCTGCCAGTCCTGGAGTCCCTTGGCGTACAGGGCGACCGACTGCTGCTCGGCCGGGTCCAGGCCCCGGTCGGCGTACAGGATCGGCAGTTCGGTGAGCGCGCTGTTCTCGAACTGGTGGAGCCGGGAGGTCAGCAGGTCGTTGACGAGGTTCGCGCACCGCTGCGTGTCGTAGCCGAGGAACCGCTCGAAGACGAGGACCGCGTTGGCGTTCTCGCCTTCGTCGGTGACCTCCCTTTCGTACGAGAACAGGTCGTTGCGCAGATGCACGGCGTCGGAGAAGGTGTCGCGCAGGACCTTCAGGGGCCGCTCGTGCGCGACCGAGGCCGGAACTTCGGCGCCGACGGCGTATTCGACCAGGCCCGCCGACCACGGGGCCCCGCCGACCTTGCGGCGCATGGCGATGTACTCGATCGGGTTGGCGACCCGGTCGGTGGTGATGTTCGTCAGCTCCCACAGGGACTCGAACAGCAGGTTCACGGTGGACACGAGGAACCGCTCGCGCCACTCCATCGACATCGACGGCGCGGTGCGCCGCCACAGGTCGGCCAGCCCGAGCTCGACCGGGTTCTCCGGCTCGGGCGTCAGGTGCTCATTTACAGCTCCGCGAGCGTCGCCGTGGCCCAAGTCCAGCGGCATGAACAGCGGGATGCGGTCGAGGTAGGCCTTGGCGCCCTTCGAATCGCGGGTGCGCTTGAACGCGTCGAGGAAGTGGTCGTCGAAGAAGAACACCCACACGTACCAGTCGGTGATGAGGTCGAGCGCGGGGGCGTCGCAGTCGGGGTGCGTGTAGGCGCACAGCAGGCCGTAGTCGTGGCGGTCGAGTTCGGCCTCGTCCCAGATGACGCCGCCGCCTTCGGAGGGGGCGTCGAGCATCCCCATCTCCTTGGCCCACACCCGCGCGTGCTCGCGCGCGGTCTCGACGTGCGGATTGAGGCGGGCCGGATGCGGAAGATAGAACACCGGCAACTCGAACGGGTGATTTTCTGACATAGCGCTCCTTAGCGGTCAAACCGGCGGATTGCAGCGCGTTTCACTGTAAGGCCTCCGCGACCGGACCGCTACCCCCCGTCGGGTGTCGCACACGAGCTGTCCATCGACGGCTCCGGGAGCGTGCGGACTACTTAGCACACGTGAAACATTGACCGCTCGATCGCGAAACAGGTCCGGGCAAATCTAGAGGCCTGTCGGAGGCCGACGGCACTGTGGTCGGTCCGGGCCGCCGAGCCCAGGGCACGCGGCGCGATTGAATGAGGTGTCAGCAGCATGAGCAAGCGTCTGGTAGTCATCGGCGACGGCATGGTCGGCCGCCGGTTCCTGGAGGCGGTCACCCAGCGCGATCCGTCCTGGGACGTCACGGTCCTCTGCGAGGAGCCCCGCCCCGCCTACGACCGGGTGCGCCTGTCGGCCTTCTTCGACGGCGTCAGCGCCGAGGAGCTCTCGCTCGCCTCGGACCTCGACGGCGTCACCGTCCGGCTCGGCGAAGCGGCCGTCGCCGTCGACCGCGACGCCAAGGTCGTCCGCTCCGCCTCCGCCGAGTACCCCTACGACAAGCTCGTCTTCGCCACCGGCTCCTACGCCTTCGTGCCCCCCATGGAAGGCGCGGACCTCGACGGCGTGTTCGTCTACCGCACCATCGAGGACCTCGAGGCGATCAAGGCCCGCGCCGCCGGCCGCCGCCACGGGGTCGTCATCGGCGGCGGCCTCCTCGGCCTCGAAGCGGCCAACGCGCTCACCCTTTTGGGCCTGGAGACCCAGATCGTCGAGTTCGCCCCCTGGCTCATGGCCCGCCAACTCGACGAGGCCGGCGGCGGCGTCCTCAAGCAGCACATCGAGAAGCTCGGCATCAAGGTCGACTGCGGCACCGGCGGCACCGCCATCGAGGCCCGCGACGGGCGCCTGCACATGACGACCAACCGCGACGGCCTCGCCTTCGACACCGACCTCATCGTCTTCGCCGCCGGCGTGCGCCCCCGCGACCAGCTCGCCCGCGACTGCGGCATCGCCGTCGGCGAACGGGGCGGCATCACCACCGACCTGTCCTGCGCCACCTCCGACCCCGACGTGTACGCCATCGGCGAGGTCGCCGCCATGGAAGGGGTCTGCTACGGGCTCGTCGCCCCCGGCTACTCGATGGCCGAAGTGGTCGCCGACCGCCTCGCCGGCGGCGAGGCCACCTTCCCCGGCGCCGACCTCTCCACCAAGCTCAAGCTCCTCGGCGTCGACGTCGCCCAGTTCGGCGCCTTCGACGGCCCCCTCGCGACCACCTACCTCGACCCCGCGAACGGCACCTACGCCAAGCTCGTCCTCTCCGACGACGCCCAGACCCTTCTGGGCGGCATGCTCGTCGGCAACGCCGAGCCCTACCCGCTCCTGCGCGCCTCCGTCGGCGGCAAGGTCCCCGGCAACCTCGCCGACCTCCTCTCCTCCGGCGAAGTCGAGGGCACCCTCCCCGACGCCGCCCAAGTGTGCTCCTGCAACGCGGTCACCAAGGGCCAGATCATGGGCGCCATCAGCGAAGGCTGCTGCGACGTCGCCGAGATCAAGGCCTGCACCAAGGCCGGCACCTCCTGCGGTTCGTGCGTCCCGATGCTCAAGCAGCTCCTCGCCGAAGGCGGCGTCGAGGTCTCCAAGGCCGTGTGCGAGCACTTCACCCAGTCGCGCGCCGAACTGTTCGACATCGTCAAGGTCACCGGCATCACCACCTTCTCCGAGCTCATCGCCCGCCACGGCACCGGCGCCGGCTGCGACCTGTGCAAGCCCACCGTCGCCTCGATCCTCGCGAGCCTCGGCGGCGGCCACATCCTCGACGGCGAGCAGGCCGCCCTCCAGGACACCAACGACCACTTCCTCGCCAACATGCAGCGCAACGGCACCTACTCGGTCGTCCCGCGCATCCCCGGCGGCGAGATCACCCCCGACAAGCTCATCGTCATCGGCGAGGTCGCCAAGGAGTTCGACCTCTACACCAAGATCACCGGCGGCCAGCGCATCGACATGTTCGGCGCCCGCGTCGAGGACCTCCCGAAGATCTGGCGCAAGCTCGTCGACGCCGGCTTCGAGTCCGGCCACGCCTACGGCAAGGCCCTGCGCACCGTCAAGTCCTGCGTCGGCACCGACTGGTGCCGCTACGGCGTCCAGGACTCGGTGAAGATGGCCATCGACCTCGAACTGCGCTACCGGGGCCTGCGCAGCCCCCACAAGCTCAAGTCCGCCGTCTCCGGGTGCGCGCGGGAATGCGCCGAGGCCCGCGGCAAGGACTTCGGGATCATCGCCACCGAGGACGGCTGGAACCTCTACGTCGGCGGCAACGGCGGCTTCACGCCCCGCCACGCCGACCTCCTCGTCTCCGACGTGGACTCCGAGACGCTCGTGCGCACCATCGACCGGTTCCTCATGTTCTACGTCGCCACCGCCGACCGCCTCCAGCGCACCTCCAAATGGGTCGAGGCCCTCGAAGGCGGCATCGACTACCTCCGCGAGGTGATCGTCGACGACCGGCTCGGCATCTGCGCCGAACTCGACGCCGCCATGGCCGAGCACGTCGCGAACTACGCCGACGAGTGGAAGGGCGTCATCGACGACCCCGAGAAGCTCCAGCGGTTCGTCTCCTTCGTCAACTCGCCCGAGACCCCCGACCCGTCGATCGAGTTCGAGACCGTCCGCGGCCAGAAGTTCCCGGCGGGGACCACCGCCCGCTCCCACTCCGGGCCGGTCCTGCTCGGCACTCCTGAAAGGAAGTAATCACCATGACCGATGCACGTTTCGAGGCCGTCTGCGCGTTCGACCGCCTCATCCCCGGCCGCGGCGTCGCCGCCCTCCTGGCCGACGGCGCCCAGGTCGCCGTCTTCCGCCTGGCCGACGACAGCCTCCACGCCCTGTCCAACCGCGACCCGTTCATGGGCGCCAACGTCATGAGCCGCGGCCTCGTCGGCGACCGCGGCGGCGAGCCGGTCGTCACCAGCCCCCTGCTCAAGCAGGCCTTCGCCCTCAAGACCGGCGAGTGCCTCGACGACCCGGCCGCGTCCCTCGAGGTCTACGCCGTCGAAGTGGCCGACGGCGAGGTCCGCGTGGGCGCGAAGGTCGCCGTCGGGGCGGCCGCCTAATGGTCGGGGCCGGGGCACCGCCCCGCGAGCCCGAGGCCCGGTCGGCGCTGGCGCCGCTGACCGGTTACACCGTCGCCGTCACCGCCCAGCGCCGGGCGGACGAGCTGGCGACTCTGCTCGAACGCAGGGGCGCGCGCACCGTCGTCGCCCCGACCCTGCGGATCGTGCCGCTGCCCGACGACGAGGCGCTGCGCGCGGCCACCGTCGAACTCATCCGTGAGGCCCCCGACCTCGTGGTCGCGACCACCGGCATCGGCTTCCGCGGCTGGCTCGAAGCGGCCGAGGGCTGGGGCATGGGCGACGACCTGCTGCGCGTGTGCGAGCAGGCCCGCATCCTCTGCCGCGGCCCCAAGGCCCTCGGCGCGGTGCGCGCCGCCGGGCTCACCGAGGAGTGGACGGCGCCGAGCGAGACCGGCGACGAGGTCGTGGAGTACCTGCGCGTGCGCGGCGTCTCGGGCCAGCGCGTCGCGATCCAGCTCCACGGCGACCCGGCCGAGGACTTCATCCGCACCGTCCGCGACGGGGGCGGCGCGGCCGTGCCCGTCCCGGTCTACCGCTGGACGCTGCCGACCGACATCACGCCGGTGCAGCGCCTCGTGGACGCCATCTGCGCCAGGCGCATCGACGCGGTCACCTTCACGTCGGCGCCCGCCGCGAACGCGCTGCTGCGCATCGCCGGCGACCAGGCCGCCGACCTGCTGGAGGCCTTCCGGGCCTCCGCGGAGGACAACGGGGTCCTCCCGGTCGCGGTCGGCCCGGTCACCGCCTCGCCGCTGGAGCGCCTCGGCGTCGCGACGGTCCAGCCGCAGCGCGCGCGCCTGGGCTCGCTGGTGCGGACCGTGGCCTCGGCGCTGCCGAAGCGCTCGCGCAAGCTCCAGCTCGCCACCGGGCACCGCATCGAGCTGCGCGGCCACATGGTCCTGCTCGACGACGAGCCGTTCCAGCTGCCGCCGGCGCCGATGGCCGTCATCCGGGCGCTCGCGAGCGCCGACGGGAAGGTCCTCTCCCGCGCCGAGCTGCTGGGCCACCTGCCGCGCGGCGCGGACGGGCACGCGGTGGAGATGGCCGTGACGCGCCTGCGGGACGCGGTCCACCTGCGGTCCTGTGTGGAGACGGTGATCAAGCGCGGCTACCGGCTCAACCTGGAGGTCTGATCGACAGTCGACGGACCTTCGGGCCTGTCGTCCTGGGGCGCAGCGCCCGACGCGGCCGGCGCTCCGCCCCGGCGTCCCGAAGCCGGTCCGCGCGAGGCGGCCACCGTTCGGTCGAGCGGTAGTCGGCCGCGGGGTTGCCTGAAGCCGCCCTTCAAGCGGCTACCGGCGCTGCGCCCTGAAGCGGTCCGCGCGCCGCACGAGGCGGCTCCATTGAGGAAGCAGTGGCAGTCCCAGCGGCGACTCCGTACGATGAGGGAGCCCGAGACCGCAGACGACGAACCCGCAGATCCCGAATCGGAGGCAGCCATGGCCTACCCGCCGGCGCCGCAGTACCCGCAACCGCAGCCGTCCGAACCGAAGGTCAGGCCGGGCTCGGTCACCGCCGTGGTGGTGACGCAGCTCCTGACCGCCGTACTGCTCATCGTCACCGGCATCGCCATGTTCGCGGTGCAGTCGGCGGTGAAGGACGTCGCGGTCGACGAGATCCTCAGCGACCCCGAACTCCAGAACTCGGGGATCACCGCGAACACGATCGAAACGTTCATCACCGCCACGTTCGCGCTGATCGCGGGGGTCTACCTCGTCTTCGCGGTGTTCTACATCGTCTTGGCCCTGCTCAACAACCGCGGCGCGCGGCCCGCGCGCATCCTCAGCTGGATCCTGTCGGGCATCGCCCTGGCCTGCTGCGGGATCGGCGGCCTCATCGGCCAGGCCGGCTCCACGATGACCGCCACCATCGACGACACCCAGTACCAGGACGAGATGACGAAGGCGATCGAGGACGCGACCCCGTCCTGGGTCAGCGCGCTCGACTGGATCACCATCATCGCGTTCATCGCCGGCTCGCTGGTGATCATCATCCTGCTGGCCGTCCCGGCCTCGAACGAGTTCTTCCGCAAGGGCGAGCCCGCCGGCCCCTACCCCGGCCAGTCGCCGTACGGGCAGCAGCCCGGCCAGCCTCCCCACGGCCAGCAGCCCCCGTACGGGCAGCAGCCGCCTCCGCCGCCCGGCCCGCCCCAGGCCTGACGCGAAGCCGCACACGACGAACCGGCCCCGCCACTTCCGGCGGGGCCGGTCCTCGTCTCACGGCCTGCGTACCGCCTTCAGCCCATCGCGTTCACGCCACCGCCGTCACGCCTCGGCCTCCGGCCCCGGCACGTCGAACCGGCGCCGCCGGTCGTGCCAGGCGCCCAGGACCGCGCCCTCCTTCTCGCGCGACAGCCCCGCCTTCAACCGCGGCGCCTCGGCGTTCGCCCGCCACCACCGCTTGACCGTGTCGCCCAGCGGCGACAGCCGCAGCCCCGCCGCGACCGCCGGGCCCGCCGACCGCCCCTGGTGCCCGTCGTACTCCGGCGACGGCAGCCACATGCCGAGCGAGTCCGGCCCGGCCCACGGGTTGACCCCCTGCTCGGCGAGGAAGTCCTGCGGCAGCCACGTCAGCAGCGGCGGCTCGCCGATGATCCCCGCCTCCAGCAGCGCCTCGGCGATCCCGTACAGGAACGCGCCCATGCCGATCGGCTCCCCGATCGCGTCGAGCGTCCCGGTCAGGCCCGCCTCGGCGGCGTCGAGCAGCCAGGCCGCGTAGTCCTCCACGTCGATCCACTGCACGGGCCGGTCCGGTTCGCCCGGCGCGAGCACCTCGCCGCCCTCGGCGAGGCGCAGCGGCCAGTAGCCGAGCCGGTCGTTGCCGTCCCCGGCGCCCACGATGAGCCCCGGCCGCGTGATGAACGCCTTCGCGCCGAGCCGCTCGCGCACCAGGTTCTCGCACGCGACCTTGCTCGCCCCGTACCGCTCGACCGCCCGGTCGGCCGAGTCCGCGGCGGTCGGCTCCTCCAGATCCGGCGCCACCACGTCGTGCCTGGCGTACACCGAGATCGTCGACACGAACGACCAGTGCCCGACCCGGTCGGCCAGCAGGTCCAGGACCGGCCCGACGTGCGCGGGAATCCGCGCGACGTCGAAGACCGCGTCGAACTCCCTGCCGCGCAACGCCTCCACCCCTTCCGGCGTGTCGCGGTCGATGCGCACGAACTCGACGTCCTCGGGCGGCTCGCCGCTGGCGCCGCGAGCGGCGACGGTCACGTCGTGGCCGCGCTCGACCGCCAGCCGCGCGAGGGCCCGGGACAGGTAGACGGTCCCGCCGAGGACGAGGACGCGCTTGGGCGCTGCTGCCGATGCGTAGGTCATCCCCTGAGCATGGTGTGTCGAAGGCGTTCGGGCAAGTCGCGTTCACCCAGAGCGGAGCACCCGGCCGCCTCCGGCGATCCGGGCGGTCCCGCCCAGCGAGAACCGGTGCCTTGCCGCCGCCGCTTTTTCGTTAGGCTGCTTGCGTGAGCGACGACTCCGCAGCGAGCCCGACCCGCGCCGCCTACGCCCGCCAGCCGAGCGACGAGGCCGAAGCGGTGGCGTTGCAGACCGAGCTCGCCGGATGCGTCGTCGTCGCCGACGACGAGCGCCCCGTCGCCACCGTCGCCGGACTCGACATCGCCTACGACAAGCACGGCGACGCCGCCGTGGCCACCGCGGTCGTACTGCGCCGCGGCGACCTCGCCGTCCTCGACCGGGCCGTCGTGCACGGCACCTCCGACTTCCCGTACGTCCCCGGCCTTCTCGCGTTCCGCGAACTCCCGCTGCTGCTCAAGGCGATCGAGGAACTCCAGGTCACCCCCGACCTCTACGTCTGCGACGGCTACGGGCTCACCCACCCGCGTCGCCTCGGCCTCGCCTGCCACCTCGGCGTGGTCCTCGACGCGCCCGCGATCGGCGTCGCCAAGAGCCCCCCGCACCTCCCGGTCGACGCGCCCGGCCCGCTGCGCGGCGCGTGGTCCCCGATCACCGCGGGGGAGGAGACCGTGGGCTGCGCACTGCGCACACAGGACGGCGTCAAACCCGTCTACGTCTCCGTCGGCCACCGCAGCACCCTCGAGACCGCGCGCGGCCTCGTGCTCGAACTCGCCCCGCGGTACCGCCTGCCCGAACCGATCCGGGCCGCCGACCAGTTGGGACGCAAGCGACTCGCCGCCTGCGCGTGAACGCCGGCACCGCCCCGCGGTAAGGCGAACCCCACCCCCGGACGGGGCGCTCGCAGGATGGTCCCCGGCCCGCGGCGAAACTAACGTCTGAGCCATGGAAACCCCGGACTCTGTCAGACAATCCGCGCTGTTGTGGACCGTCGCCGTCGCCGCCGGCATCATCGAGACCGTCCTCGCCGTCAGCGAGGCCGCCCTCGAATCCGGCCTCGACAACGGCGTCTACCTCAACATCGGCGTCCGCGCCCTCGTCTACGCCGGAGCGATGGCGCTCGTCTTCGCCTTCGCCGGCGGGCGCCGCTGGGCCCGCACGAGCCTCGCCGTCCTGCTCTCGGTGATCGGCCTCGCCTCCATGGTCGTCCCGTCCGCCGCGGAACTGGCCGGCGGCGAAGCGCTCATCGCCGCTGTCGGCGGCGACGGCGAGTTCGCGCTGGCCTTCTTCGTCACCCGGCTCGCGCATCTCGCTGCGGTCCTGCTCGCGACGGGCCTCATGTTCTCCAAGTCCGCCAACCGCTACTTCGCCAAGCGCCCCGCGCCCGTGCCCGCCTGAGACCGAGGCGCCCCGGCCGCAGGAGGGCCGGGGCGCCTCCCAACGCCCGTCGCCGGCGCCGCCGCGACAACCGGACACCTCCGCCCGTCTCCGAACCGATCCCGGACCGGTGGCCTCGTCGTACCCGCAGGTTAGGCTTGCGCAGTGGGGGTCGGCACTCGAAAACTGTTCCGCGACGACGCGGTGGTCCTGCGCACCTTCAAACTCGGCGAGGCCGACGCGATCGTCTCGCTCCTGGGCCGCCAGAGGGGCCGCTACCGGGCCATGGCCAAGGGCCTGCGCCGCACCTCCTCCAAGTTCGGCGCGCGCCTCGCCCCCTTCAGCCACGTCGACCTCCAGCTCATCGAGGGCCGCAGCGAACTGCACACCGTCACCCAGGCGGTCGGCCTGCACCTCTCCGGCGGCGCGATCAGCGCCGACTGGGCCGCCTACACCGCCGCTTGCGTCATCGCCGAGGCCGCCGAGCGGCTCGTCCCCGAGGACCACCAGCCCGACCTCGACGTCTTCCAGCTCACGCTCGGCGCCTTCCGGGCCCTCGCCGAGACCGACCTGCCGCCGGTTTTGATCATGGACTCCTACCTCCTGCGCGGCATGAAGACCGCCGGGTGGGCCCCCTCCCTCGGCGAATGCGCCAGCTGCGGCCGCGACGGCGAGCACCGCGCCTTCGCCGTCGCCGCCGGCGGCGCCGTCTGCGGCGACTGCCGTCCCGGCGGCGCCACCGTCCCCGCCCCGGCCTCGCTCGCGCTCATGCGCGCCCTCGAAGCCGGCGACTGGACGAACGCGACCGCCGCCGACGGCCGCCAGCGCACCGAAGCGGCCGGCCTCATCGCCGCCCACTTCCAATGGCACTCCGAACGCCCCCTGCGCACCCTCAAATACGTCCCCCACCAATGACGCCCGGGCCGGTCCCGCCCCGAACCCCGCACCGCGAGCCCCGGCCCCGCCGCCGACAGCGCCCCCGGCCCTGCACCGACTACGATCGAGGCCCCGCCGACCGGTCGCCTTTGGAGGTCCAGTGAGCCGCAAGTACGAGCCGCCGAAACCGCACCCCTCGGGCGCCACCCCGCCCGAGCTGCCCCGCGAGCTGGTCCCGCGGCACGTTGCGCTCGTCATGGACGGCAACGGCCGCTGGGCCAAGGAACGCGGCCTCAAACGCACCGAAGGCCACTCGATGGGCGAGGCCTCCCTGTTCGACACCATCGAAGGCGCCATCGAGATGGGCGTGGGCACCCTCTCGGCCTACGCGTTCTCCACCGAGAACTGGCGTCGCAGCCCCGACGAGGTCCGCTGGCTCATGGGCTTCAACCGCGACGTCATCCACCGCCGCCGCGACGAGCTGCACGCCATGGGCGTGCGCATTCGCTGGGCCGGGCGCCGCCCGCGGCTGTGGAAGAGCGTCATCTCCGAGCTCGAAGTGGCCGAGGAGATGTCGAAGCAGAACGACAAGATCACGCTCCAGTTCTGCGTGAACTACGGCGGCCGCGCCGAGATCGCCGACGCCGCGGCGGCCCTCGCCCGCGACGTCAAGGCCGGGCGGGTCAACCCCGACCGCGTCACCGAGAAAACCTTCGCCCGCTACCTCTACAACCCCGACCTGCCGGACGTCGACCTGTTCCTGCGGCCCTCGGGGGAGCAGCGGACCTCGAACTTCCTGCCGTGGCAGTCGGCCTACGCCGAGATGGTGTACCTCGACGTGCTCTGGCCCGACTTCGACCGCCGCCACCTGTGGCAGGCCTGCGAGATCTACGCCCGCCGCGACCGCCGCTTCGGCGGCGCCGTGCCCAACCAGGTTCCCGAACCCGGGGCCGCCGCCTAACGCCCTGTGCCTCAACGGAACGGCGTGAACCGCTGCCCCGGCGCCCGCTCGGCCGCGAGCTGGTCGACCGTCGCCTGGAGCGCCGCGATCCGCTCCAGGATCAGCGCCGTGTCCGCCGAGACCTGCCCGTCCTCGTCGTCGAGCTTCTGCGCCTCCTCCATCGAGGCGATCACGACGCCGATCATGATGTTCACCAGGATGAACGCGCCGAACAGGATGAACAGAATGTAGTACGGCATCGTCCAGGGATCGTTCGCCGCGCTCTCGCGCAGCACGTTCCCCATGTCGTCGAAGGCCACCAGTTGGAACAGGTTCAGCAGCGCCCGGCCGATGGTCTTGAAGTGCTCCTCGTCGGACTCGCTGAACGCGATCCAGCCGATCATCGCCCACAGGTACATGATCACGCCCGTCAGCGCCATCACCCCCGCCGACTTCGGCAGGGCCTTCCCGGCCGCGACCAGGATGATCCGCAGCGACGGCATCGACTTGAAGATCCGCACCACCCGCGCCAGGCGCAGCAGCCGCAGGATCGTCACGTTCTCGCGCACGCCCGGCACGAACGAGCCCACCACGATCGCGAAGTCGAAGACGTTCCAACCCGACTTGAAGTACCGCCACGGCCGCCGCCCGAACGACACGAGGCCGATGACGACCTCGAACGTGAAGAACGCCAGGCACACCCGGTCGGCCCAACTCAGGAAGGCGCCCGCCGAACCCGAGACGGACGGGAACGTCATCGCGCCGAGGATCGCCCCGTTGACGAGGATCACGGCCATCGACAGGATCTGGAAGCGCCGGTGGTCCAGCAGCGCACGGCACGCCTCGGCCGCGCCGAGGCCGCGGCGGCGCACGGGCGGAGGCGTTTCGGGCGGAGCGGTGGCAGGGGCGGCAGTGGGTGGAGCTTGCACCCAGACAGCGTAGTCACTCCGTACCCGCAGGCCCAGCGCACCCGCGAACCCGAAGGCCCCCAAGAGAACACGATCAGTCACAAATCACCATGTAACACTCGGCCCGCCATCCGGGAACCGGCCCCGACGCACCCGATCGATCCACCATGGACGAACACCCCGGCGGCGGCCCGCTCCACCCCGCGCGCCGTGTCCGCACCGGCCGCACCGATGGCGCACAATGGGACCGTGAGCGCCGACCTCGCCAGCACCGACACCCCCGCCCCACCGCCCTCCCCGACACCGCCTCCGCGGCCGCCCCGCCGCGGCCTCACCTCCATCGAAGCCCTCGCCCTCCTGCTCGTCTTCGGCCTCACCGCCCGCCCCGGCCTCACCGAACTCTTCGCCGCACCCCTCGCCCAGGCCTGGGCCGCCCGCTTCGTCGCCGTCTGCGTCCAGGCCTTCCCCTTCCTCGTCCTCGGCGTCGCCCTCTCCGCCGCCATCGCCGCGTTCGTCCCCGCCGACTTCTTCCACAAAGCCGTCCCCAAACGCACCGCGCTCGCCGTCCCCGTCGCCGGCGTCGCCGGAGCCGTCCTGCCCGGCTGCGAATGCGCCTCAGTGCCCGTCGCTGGAGCCCTGGTCCGCCGCGGCGTCGCCCCCGCCGCCGCCTTCACCTTCATGCTCGCCTCGCCCGCGATCAACCCGATCGTCGTGGTCTCCACGATCGTCGCCTTCCCCGGCGACCCCCGCATGGTCGTCGCCCGAGTCGCCGCCTCGCTCGCCGCCGCCGTCTCCATCGGCTGGCTCTGGGCCCGGCTCGGCAAGACCGAATGGCTCAGGCTCCCCGAGCACCGCCACCACGAGGACGGCAGATGGGCCGCGTTCTGGGCCGCGCTGCGCCACGACTTCCTCCACGCCGGCGGCTACCTCGTCATCGGCGCCGCGATCGCCGCGAGCCTGAACACGCTCGTGCCCGAGACCTGGCTCGCGCCCATCGCCGAGGACCCGGTGCTCGGCGTGCTCGCGCTGGCGGTGCTCGCGGTGCTCGTGTCGATCTGCTCGGAGTCGGACGCGTTCGTGGCCGCCTCCCTGACCCAGTTCTCGCCGACCGCGAAGCTCGCGTTCATGGTGGTGGGACCGTTCGTCGACGTGAAGCTCGCGGCGATGCAGGCCGGGACCTTCGGCCGCCGGTTCGCGATCCGCTTCGCGCCCACCGCGTTCGTGGTCGCGGTCGTCGCGAGCGTCCTGATGGGGGTGCTGCTGCTGTGAGGCGCGACGCGCAGGCGATCGTCCTGCTCCTGGTGGGCGGCGGCCTGATCCGCCTGGCCTGGACCGGGGACTACCTGAACTATGTGAAGCCGTACGCGCTCTGGCTGATCCTCCCGGCAGGCGTGATCCTGGTGGCGGTCGCCGCGATCACCGCCTGGAGCGTCTGGCGCGCGAAGGAAGGCGCCGACGAACACGACGACGGGCATGGCCACGGCGAGCCGAAGGTGGCGTGGCTGCTGCTGGTGCCGGTCGTCGGGATGCTGCTGGTCGCGCCGGACGCGCTCGGGTCGTACGAGGCCGAGCGGACCGGCTCGGCGATCGGCGCGGAGGAGGGCCGCTCGTCGTATCCGGAGCTGCCGGACGGCGAGGACCCGGTGCCGCTGCCGCTGCTCGACTACGCGGCGCGGGCGATCTTCGACGAGGGCCGCAGCCTTGAGGGGCACCGCATCGAGCTGCGCGGGTTCATCCTCTACAGCGGGGACGAGCCGCAGCTGGCGCGGATGGTGGTCTCGTGCTGCGCGGCCGACGCGCGGCCGGTGAAGATCGGCCTCGAAGGCGCGCTTCCGGCGGGGCTGGAGCCGGACCAGTGGGTGGAGATCATCGGCGTGTACTCGCCGAGGCAGGGCCGCGACGAGATCAACGGCGCGCTGGTGCCGTACATCGAGGTCGAGTCGATCACGGGCATCGCGACCCCCGACAACGAGTACCAGTAGCGGGGCGCCGGGAGAGTGCCGAGGGCACACCGCAGCGCTCCGGAAGCCGGCGGGTTGGGCCCCCGGTCTGCAACTGTGCTCCCGGGGTGTGACAAGTCCGGGGGATTCTGGCCCGCGCGGCCCCGAATTCATCCTTTAGCGTGATGACGATCATGAGTTTCATGTTCGCTCGCACCTGCGCCGGGCATTCTCGCTGGTCCTCGGCCCGCACCGCCGCCGGACGCTCATATTAGCTGTTGACAATGATTGTCATGATTGGGCAAGGTTCTCACATGCGTCGTTCCAGCCTCAGCCTCCTGCCCATCGCCGGCCTCGTCGCCGCCGGCGCCCTCGCCGCCTGCGGTTCCGACCCCGCCGACGACGGCGAGATCAACATCGTCGCGGCCTTCTACCCCCTCGCCTACGCCGCCGAGCAGGTCGGCGGCGAGGACATCACCGTCACCAACCTGACCCCCGCCGGCCAGGAGCCCCACGACCTCGAACTCTCCCCCTCCGACCTCGCCGCCATCGAGCAGGCCGACTACGTCGTCTACCTCGCCGACTTCATCCCCGAACTCGACGCCGCGATCGACCAGTACGCCGCCGACAAGTCCCTCGACGTCGCCACCGCCGTCACCACCCTCGGCTACGACTCCACCGAGGTCTTCGAAGACGACCACACCGACGAGCACGGCGAGGACGAGCACGGCGAGGACTCCCACGACCACGCCGACGACGACCATGCCGACGACGAGCACGCCGAAGAAGACCACGCCGACGACACCACCGAAGAAGACCACGCCGACGAAGGCGGCCACACCCACGACGACTCCCTCGAAGGCACCGACCCCCACATCTGGCTCGACCCCACCCGCTACGCCCAGATCGGCGACGCCATCGCCGACGCCCTGGCCTCCATCGACGAAGCCAACGCCGACGACTACACCGCCGCCGCCGAAGCCTTCACCGCCGAACTCACCGCCCTCGACACCGAGTTCACCGAAGGCCTCGCCTCCCGCACCTCCAGCGCCGTCGTCACCTCCCACGCCGCCTTCGGCTACCTCGCCGACCGCTACGACCTCACCCAGGTCGCCATCTCCGGCCTGAGCCCCGACCAGGAACCCGACACCCAGCGCATGGCCGAAGTCGCCCACTACGTCGAGGACAACGCCGTCACCACCATCTTCTTCGAAACCCTCGTCTCGCCCGACATCGCCGAGACCCTCGCCGCCGAGACCGGCGCGAGCACCGCCGTCCTCAACCCCCTCGAAGGGCTCACCGACGCCGACATCGAAGCCGGAGCCGACTATTTCAGTGTGATGCGCGAGAACCTCGCCGCGTTGCAGACCGCTCTCGGCGCGGCGTAAGGCAGCATTGCCTCCATGCCCGTACTCAACGTCCACGGCGCGACCGTCTCCTACGGCGGTCGCGCCGTCGTCCGCGGCGTCGACCTCGCCGTCGCGCCCGGCGAAGCCGTGGCCCTCATGGGCGCCAACGGCTCCGGGAAATCCACCCTCATCAAGGCCGTCGCCGGCCTCGTCCCCCTCGCCAGCGGCGCCATCGAACTGTTCGACACCCCGCAGAAGCGCTTCCGCCAATGGCGCCGCATCGGCTACGTCCCCCAACGCACCGGCGCCGCCTCCGGCGTGCCCTCCACCGCCGCCGAAGTCGTCTCCCAAGGCCGCCTCGCCCACCGCCTCCTCGGCATGCCCGCCCGCCGCGCCGACCGCACCGCCGTGACCCGCAGCCTCGCCGAAGTCGGCCTCCAGCACCACGCCCACTGCGCCGTCGACACCCTCTCCGGCGGCCAGCAGCAGCGCGTCCTCATCGCCCGCGCCCTCGCCACCGACCCCGAACTGCTCATCATGGACGAACCCACCGTCGGCGTCGACGCCGAGACCCAGGCCGCCCTCGCCGCCGTCGTCGCCGCCCGCGTCGACGCCGGATGCGCCGTCCTCCTCGTCACCCACGAACTCGGCCCCCTCACCGACCGCCTCGACCGCGCCGTCGTCCTCGCCGACGGCAGAGTCGTCCACGACGGCGAACCCCCGCGCCCCGTCGGCGAACACGCCGACCCCGACCACCAGCACGCCCACCCCCACCCCTCGCCCGACCCGCACCCCGGACCCGACGGCGCCGCACCCCGCATCACCTTCGGCACCAACAAAGGCGGCCACGGCGCCGACGAATTCTGGAGCGGCAAATGAACGACCCGACCCTCCTCCAGTACTTCGAGTTCGAATTCGTCCAACGCGCCCTCATCAGCGCCCTCGTCGTCGGACTCTGCGCCCCCGCCGTCGGCGTCTTCCTCGTCCAGAAGCGCCTCGCGCTCATCGGCGACGGCCTCGGCCACATCGCCCTCACCGGCGTCGCCATCGGCTTCCTCACCGGCACCGCGCCGCTGTGGACCACCCTCGCGGTCACCGTCGCCGCCTCCATCGTCATGGAACTGCTCCGCAGCCACTCCAAGACCTCCGGCGACGTCGCCCTCGCCATGATGTTCTACGGCGGCATCGCCGGCGGCGTCTACCTCACCGGCATCGCCTCCGACAAAGGCGTCGCCAACCTCCAGCAGTACCTCTTCGGCTCGCTCCTGACCGCCTCCTGGAACGAGGTCTGGACCATCGTCGCCGGCGGCGCCGTCGTCGCCGCCCTCATGCTCGTCCTCCGGCCCTGGCTCACCGCCATCTGCGCCGACGAGCAGTACGCCCGCGTCTCCGGACTCCCCGTCGCCTCCCTCAACCTCCTGCTGCTCATCACCACCGCCGTCACCGTCTCGGTCTCCATGCGCGCGGTCGGCCTGCTCCTGGTCAGCGCCCTCCTGGTCATCCCGGTCGTCACCGTCCAGCAGTTCACCCGGTCCTTCAAGGCCACCATGTTCAGCGCCATGGGCGCCGGCTTCCTCATCGCCGGCGCCGGCGTCATCGCCTCCGCCGCCAAGGACGTCCCGCCCGGCTCCACGATCGTGCTCCTCGGCGTCGCCGCCTTCGTCGCCACCGCCGCGGTCGCCGCCGTCGTCGGCCGCGTGCGCCGCACCCGCCGAGGCCACCTGCCCCCCGAAGGCGAGCCGCTCGAAGTCGAACTGCCCGCCTCCAGCGCATGACCGCGACCGGCCGCGAGGCACCTGAACCCCCCGACGGACCGGCGACGCGATATTTTTGCAAGGTGCGGACCGAGACCGAACCATCCGATGCCCCGCCCGCCGACTACGAGGCGGCGGGGGAGCTGCTGCGCGCGCTGGCCGCTCCGCTGCGGATCGCCATCGTGATGGAGCTGGCCGAGGGACCCAAGTACGTCCACCAGATCGTGGAGACCCTCGCCGTCACCCAGCCCCTGGTCTCGCAGCATTTGCGGGTCCTGCGCGGAGCGGGTATCGTGCGCGGCACCAGGTCGGGCCGCGAGATCTCCTACTCGCTCATCGACGACCACATCGCGCACATCGTCACCGACGCCGTCCACCACGCCCGAGAGGAACGCTAGTGGCCTCCAAGCCTCCGGCCGAGAACATGGCCAGGTCCACCAAGCAGCGGACCGCGATCCTCGAACTGCTCGAACAGGACGAGGCCTTCCGGAGCGCCCAGGACCTCCACGCGATCCTCCGCGAGGCCGGCTCCAAGATCGGCCTGACCACCGTCTACCGCACCCTCCAGGCCTTCGCCGAGGCCGACATCGTCGACGTCATGCGCCTGCCCGGCGGCGACCACCTCTATCGCCGCTGCAACGCCGAGGAGCACCACCACCACCTCGTGTGCCGCAGCTGCGGCAAGACCGTCGAGGTCGCCGGGCCCACCGTCGAGCGCTGGGCCAACAAGGTCGCGGCCGAGCACGGATTCACCGAGGTCGGGCACACGCTCGAACTCCACGGCCTGTGCGCCGGCTGCGCACAGTAGGGTTGGGACCGTGCTGGTTGTATATCGTTTCGCCGTAACCGAAGGCGAGACGGAGAGCTTCTCGCGCGACGCCGAGGACGCCTTGGCCGCGCTCGCCTCCTGCGAGGGCTACCTGCGGGGCGGGCTGGGCCGCGCCCTCGACGACTTCGACGCGGACGACAGCGTGTGGATGCTCTGGACCGAGTGGAGCGGCGTGGGCGTCTACCGCCGGGCGCTGTCGAACTTCCAGGTGAAGATGTCCACTCCGCTGCTGTCGCGCGCGCTGCCGGAGGCCTCCGGTTTCGAGGTCCTCGCCGAGTGCGAGCCGGGCGAGCGCCCGACCCGCGCAGGTTCGGACCGCACTGACGACCCCGACGAGGCCCGCCGGGAGGCCGCCCGATGAGCGACCGGCCGAACCCCGCCGCCGAACCGCCGGAGAACGAGCCGCCCATCGGTGAAGAACCCGAATCCGAGGCCCCCGCGAGCGGGGCCTCGGGACCTGAGCAGGGCGCACAGGGTCCTGCCGCTCCCGAGCCTCCGGCGAACGAGCCGCCCTCCGGTGCACAACCCGAGGCTCCCGGCCGCCCGGTCTCGGAAGCCGCGCAGAGCCCACATGAGCCCGCCGCCCCCGAATCCCCGGCGAGCTGGGCTCCCGCCTCCGACCGGTGGGCTCACGATCCGTACTCCGGCCCTCCTCCCCAGCCCGAGGCCCCCGCCCAGATCGCCCCCACACCGATCGCCGCCGATCCCTCCTCGCCTGCCGAACCCGCTCCCGAGGCCGAATCCTCCCCGCAAGAAGCCGTCGTTGCCGAGCCGCGCACGACCGTCGAAGTCGTCGCCGAACCGCACGCCCCCGCCCAGATCGCCCCCGAGCCCGGCGCGGCCCCGCCCGCCGTCGCGCCCGCGATCGACTCAGACGCGCCCGCCACGACCGACTCTGCTGCTTCCAACCCCGCTACTTCCGACCCCGCCGCCGCTGACTCTGCCGCCTCCGACCCCGCCTCGGCCCCCGTCGCACTCGAACCCGGCACCGAGGAGACCCTCGCGCTCCCGCCCACTACCAAGGAGGTCGGGCCGCCCTCAGTGCCCTCGGCCCCGCCGCCGCCCTCGGGCGTCCCGGTCCCGTTCGCGGCCCCGCCCACCGAGCGCAACTCCGGCCGCTTCACCGCGAAACTCGTGATCAGCCTGGTCGGCGGCATCCTCCTCGTCGGCGGCGTCATCATCGCCATCGTCGTTGCGTTCTTCGTCTTCATGAACTCGGTCACCGACAAGGTCGAGGCCACCGCCGCGGACTTCATCGCCGAGGTCGCCGACGAGGACTGGTCGGGGGCCCACGCGATGCTCTGCGACGAGCTCCGGAACGAACCGGTCGGCACCTACATCCCCGAGTGGGAGACTTGGGACGCCGAAGGCGCCGACGTGGGGCCGATCAGCTCCGACGGCACCGCGGTCGAGGTCGAATTCGCCGACGGCACCGGGATCGCGCTCATCATCGAAGTCGACGAGGGCAGCGAGACCCTCGAAATGAACGTCTGCGGCTGGCGCTCGCTCTAGAGTCCCGGCCCCGGTCAGCGCCCGTACGGCGGCTGCGGCGGGTACTGCTGCGGGGGCTGATACGGCTGCTGTGGCGGTCCGTAACCCTGCGGCCCTGAAGGCCCTTGGCCCGGGTACCCGCCCTGCGGCCCCTGGCTCCCTTGCGGCCCCGGGTAGCCCTGCCCGCCCGCGTTGCCCTGCGGTCCTCCGTAGTTCTGCTGCCCCGAGTGGCCCTGTTGCCCAGGATGACCCTGTTGGCCCGCATATCCCTGCTGCGCGTACGGGCCCGATGCCGCGACCGGCTGGCCCGGCAGCGGCATTCCCTGCGCACCGGGTTCGTACGAGATCGCCAACTGCTTCCCGGGCGCCCATTCGCGCACCGGCCGCGTGAACACCATGATGAACGCGATCAGGAGCGCCAGGAACGCCAAAGCCGAGCCGATCAGCATCGGCAGGTTCCCGGGGTCCTCGTACGTGTTGCGACTCGGACTGAAGACCGCGTCGAGGTACAGCACCAGGGCCATGAGCGTCCAGACCCCCGCCGCGATGAGGCAGAGCCCCGCCCAGATCGGCGTGTACACCCGCGCCCAGAACCGGCCGCGCTGGAGGCCGACCGCCGAGATGATCGCCAGCACCGCCAGCAGCAATGTGCCGATGACGAGCCACATCGCCCCGATCGCCCACTCGGAGCTGAAGAAGTAGTCGAGGCTCGAACCGTGGTCCCGCTGGTTGCGTTCGTAGTAGCGGTACTCGTCCGAGGCCCACGTCAGGAACACGTACACCATCACCAGCGGCGAGAGCGCCGCCAGCCACAGCAGCACCTGCACCGCGGTGACCCGCCCCGGCTTGAACTCCGGGCGGTCCGCGTCGAGTTCGACCAGGACCCCGACGGCCCCCGGCCCGGGCGTGCCGATCGAGCTGAACTCGCCGCGCCGCAACTGGTGCATGAGGATCCACGAGCGCGCCGACTTCGAGCACAGCAGGCCCAGCAGCGTCCCGTAGAGACCGCCGAGCACCACGCCGACGAGCAGCGGCAACGGCGTGGCGTCGATGACGCTCACCCCGAGCACGATGGCGCCCAAGGCGATCACCAGGCCGAGGATCGCGTTGACCACCGCCCAGATCCACGCCCAGCGCTTGCCCCGCGTGATCTGGACGGGCGTGATGACCGACTGGATCGTGGAGTACACCGCGAAGGCCAGGCCGATGAGGCTCAGCGGGTTGAAGAACTCCACCATGCTCACGACCGAGCCGAGGTCGGCCAGCGCGGCGAGGACCGCGAAGATCCACAGGATGACCTGGATGCCGGTGATGGTGCCCGGTTTGGCCATCGTCATCTCGGGCGGCGGGAGCTGCCCGGGGATCGGTTGGCCGGAGGGGACCTCGATGGGCCCGTACGCGCCGCCGGGCCCCGCGAGCTGCGGTGCGGGCTGGTGCTGGAGGTGCATCCGGTCGGGCGGCGGCGGAGGAAGCTGGTTGTAGGACATCGCTGCCTTCGGTGTCAGTACTGGGGCGGGTACGGCGACTGCTGTTGCGGGGACTGCGAGCCGTAGGGCCCGGACTGCTGCTGGCCGTAAGGCCCGGTCTGCTGCGTTTGGCCGTACGGTCCCGCCTGCGGCGCCTGTCCGTAGGGCCCGGTCTGCTGCGGCTGTCCCATGGGGACCATCACGATCGCGGCGGTGGACGGGTTCCCGGGCGTCCAGGCGCGGACGCCGGGGGTCATCATGAGGATGAACACGAGCAGCGCCGCCACCGCGACCGCGGTGGTGCGAAGGATGCCGGGGCCCATCGGCGCGGGCCCGCCGAACAGCGGCAGATCGGAGTAGTACCGGTTGTAGTCGTTGATCACGACGTACGCGATGAAGCCGGTGATGAGCACCGCCGGGATCGACCAGATGATGCCGAGGACGCGGCCGCCGAGGCTGCCCTTGAGCAGCAGCGGGACGATGATCGCGGCGCCGATCACGAGCACCGCCAAGGCGACCACCTGGTGGCCCAGTTGCGGGAACTGCCCTGAGAACATCTCGTCGACCAGGGTGCGGTCCTCCCAGCTTGGGAAGTCCCGCTCTTTGAACCAGTTCAGCATCTCTTGCAGGGCCGTCACTCCCGCGATGATCTGCCAGATCGCGAGTGCGGCGAACGCGCCGAGCGCCACGGCGGTGACGGCGACCGAGGTCGGCCGCGTCTCCGGGCGCTGCGGGGCCGCGCCGGCGCCGAAGCCCCCGGGGCCGCCCGGCGCCATGCCGGGTTGCCCGGCGAATCCGCCGGCCGCGCCGGGCATCGCCACTTCGCCTCTTTGGATGCGGTGCATGATGATCCACTGCCGGGCCGACTTCGAGCAGAGGAGCCCGAGGAGGGTGCCGTAGAGGCCGGTGAGCGCGACGCCGATGAGCAGTGAGATCTCGCCGCCGTTGTCGAAGTAGAGGATGCCGAAGACGAGCGCGGCGATCGCGGTGAGGAGGCCGAGGATCGCGTTGACGAGCGACCAGATCCACGCCCAGCGCTTGCCTCGGGCGATCTGCACGGGGCTGACGAGCGACTGGATCGTGGAGTAGACGGCGTAGGCGAGCACGAGCAGTTGGAGCGGGTGGAAGAAGTCGACCATGCTGATGATCGAGAACAGGTTCGCGATCGCGCCGAGGGCCACGAAGATCCACAGGATCACCTGGATGCCGGTGACGGTGCCGGGTTTCGTCATCATCATCCCCGCGGACGGGAGCTGCCCGGGGATCGGCTGGTCGGAGGACTGCTGCATCGGCCCGTAAGCGCCTCCCGGCCCCATCTGCGGCGGCTGCTGCTGCGGCACGGGGGCGGGCTGGTACTGGAGGTGCGTCCGGTCCGGGGGCGGGGGCGGGAAAGTCATGGGGGTCGCATACCTCGCACATCGGAAGATCGGTAGCGGCCACATTACCGGACCTCGCCCAACGCGTCGGTGCGCGCCGCTTTCGTTCCGGCCGACGCGATGCCCGTCCGCGCGAGCGCGACCGCGCCGAAGCCGCGGCGCTCCCATCGCCGTGGGGCCGACCGCAACGGCACCGCCGTCTCCCCTCCGGCCCCGCCGCGGCCCGCCCCGAACCCAGCGCATTTCCGTCACCGCCCGCACCCCGCCCGACCGGGACGCATTCCGGACGCGAGGGCTCCGCGCGGGGCGCGCCGCCGGGTCTTTTCACGCGTTCCGCGGGTGCGGCGGTTTGCTAGTCTGACTGACGCTGATCGACCTTCGAACTAAGCAGGACGCGCCGTGTCTGATACCGAGCCCACTTCCCATACGTTCCAAGTGGACCTGCGCGGCCTGGTGGACCTCTTGTCCCACCACCTGTACTCCTCGCCCAAGGTCTACGTCCGCGAGCTGCTCCAGAACGCGGTGGACGCCGTCACCGCCCGCCGCTCCCTCGATCCTGAATTCGATGTGGCCCTTGCGGATGCGCCCGCGCCGGTCCGCATCGTCACCGACGGTTCGCGCCTGCGCATCACCGATCCCGGTGTGGGACTGACCTTGCAGGAAGTCCACAAGCTCCTCGCGACCATCGGCGGATCCTCCAAACGGGACGAAGAGATCGAAGGCGCCCGCCGGGACTTCCTCGGCCAGTTCGGGATCGGCCTCCTCGCCTGCTTCACCGTCGCCTCCGTCATCACCGTGACCTCCCGTTCCGCCAAGACCCCCGACGCGCCGGTCGTGCGCTGGACCGCCCGCGACGACGGCTCCTACACCGTCACCGAGGTCCCGGTCGCCGAGCACCCCGAGCCCGGCACTACCGTCGAACTCGCCGCCCGCCCCGGCGAGGGCTGGCTCCGCGCCGAGAAAGTGGTCGAACTCGCCCGCGAGTACGGCTCCCTCCTGCCGGTGGACGTCACCGTCTCCGACGGCGCCGCACCGATCGCCGTCACCGACACGCCCCCGCCCTGGGAGCGGGAGCACCCGAGCCCCACCGCGCGCCGCCTCGCGCTCAACGCCTACTGCGAGCAGGTCCTCGGCTTCCCGCCGCTCGACGTCATCGACCTCGACGTGCCCCTCTCCGGGCTCAAAGGCCTCGCGTTCGTCCTCCCGCACGCCACCTCGCCCTCCGCGCGCCCGGCCCACCGCGTCCACCTCAAGCGGATGCTCCTGACCGACACCGCCGACAACCTCGTCCCCGAATGGGCGTTCTTCGTGCGCTGCGTGGTCGACACCGACTCCCTGCGCCCCACCGCCTCCCGCGAGTCCCTCTACGACGACGAGGCCCTCGCCGTCGCCCGCGACGCCGTCGGCGCGCAGATCCGCGAGTGGATCTCCCGCCTCGCCGCCGAGGACCCGACCCGCCTGGAGGCCTTCCTCGCCGTCCACGAACTCGGCGTCAAGGCCCTCGCCCGCCACGACCTCGACCTCCTCGCCTCCATGCTCCCGTGGCTGCGGTTCGAGACCACCGCCGGTCACACCAGCCTCCCCGACTTCGCCCGCGCCTACCAGCCGATCTACCTCGCCGACAGCGTTGACGAGTACCGCCAGGTCGCCCAGATCGCCGCCGCCCAGGGCATCGGCGTCGTCAACGGCGGCTACACCTACGACGCCGAACTCGTCCAAGCCCTCCCGCGACTGGACCCGCAGGTCAAAGTCGAGGCCCTCCAGCCCGGCGTCATCTCCGCGAGCCTCGATGCGGTCGACACCGCCGACGAACTCGCCCTCCAGCGCTTCCTGAGCGCCGCCCGCGCCCGACTCGACGCCGTCGACGTCGACGTGGTCGTGCGCGCCTTCAGCCCCGTCTCGGTCCCCGCGCTCCTCCTCGACGACCGCGAGGCCCGCCGCGAACGCCAGAGGGCCGAAGCCGAAGCGGACGCCGACGACCTGTGGGGCGGCATCCTCGCCTCCATCAAGCAGCACGCGCCCCGCGCCCAGCTCGTCCTCAACCACCGCAACCCCACCGTCCGCCGCGTCGGGGCCATCGGCGACCCCGAACTCGCCGGCACCGCCGTCGAGTCCCTCTACGGGCAGGCCCTGCTCATGAGCCGACGGCCGCTGCGCAGCGCCGACACCGCGCTCCTCAACCGTTCCTTCATGAACCTGCTGGAACACATCACGAAGGAATGAGCCGCCCATGTCCCATCCGGCTCACCCTTCAGGACTGTTAAGGACTGGTATGGCCACTCCCGACCCCGACGAGATCTGGCGACTGCTCAACGAGGCCCGCTTCGAAGAGGCCAGCGAGGCGAAGGTCGCGGCCCTGGAGCGGGCGGTCGAGGCCGCCGACGCCGTCGGCGACCCCGAACTGCTCAACTACGCCCTCAGCGGCCTCGTCGACGCCTACGAGTTCTCCCGCGACTCCACCCGCCTCCTCATCCCCTTCGCAAGGCTCCTGCGCAGCTTCGACTCCCAGCCCCAGCACTTCGACGCCTACCTGACCCGGTCGCTGTACTGGACCTTCAAATGGATCGTCGACAAGATGATCGAGCAGCCCGACGTCCCCCTCGAATCCATCGAGCACTGGCTCGAGGAGATGCGCCGCCGCTACGCCGAGGCCGGCTACTCCATGCACGCCCCCTCCGCCTACGAGATGCAACTGGCCTTCCACGTCGGCGACTACGACCGCGTCGCCGCCGCCATCGAAGCCCTCGGCGAAGCCGAGGAGGACGACATGTCCGACTGCACCGCCTGCCAATACACCTCCCTCGCCACCGTCGTCTTCTACGCCGAGGACGACTCCGCCGACGCCGCCATGGAGATGCTCGAACCCGTCCTCGGCGGCGAGCACACCTGCGCCCACGAACCCCACTACGCCCTCGCCCTCTCCCTGCTGCCCCTGGTCGAACTCGGCCGCGGCGAACAGGCCCGCGCCAACCACCTCCGCGGCTACCAGATGTGCAAGGGCAAAGAGGACATGGTCCACATGTGGACCCTCCACGCCGAGTTCTGCGCCCTCACCGGCAACGAGCACCGCGCCCTCGAGATCCTCGCCGACCACGCCCGCTTCTTCGACCTCGACCTCGGCGTCAGGGACCGCCAGCGCCTGCTCGAAGTCACCGTCCTCACCTGTCGGCGCCTCAAAGCCCTCGGCTTCGCCGACACCGCCATGCCCGGCCCCGGCGGACGCGACTGGACCGCCGCCGAACTCCACGACTGGGCCGAGACCGAACGCGCCGCGATCTGCGCCCGCTTCGACGCCCGCAACGGCAACGACCACCACTCGGCCATGTCCCGCGCCGTCACCGAATCCACCCCCTACGACCAGCCGGTCCACCTCGGCCTCAAAGAACTGCGGCCCAAAGCCCGGCTCGACGTGCGCGCCGCCGACCTCACCGCCGACCTCGCGGCCGGCCCCGAACACGGCGGCCCCGCCCTCGACGCCGCGATCGACGCCGCCTACGCCGCCTATGACGACTGCTCGCCCGACACCTGGAAGGCCTGGCTCAAAGTCGCCGCCATCGCCGAAGCGCTCGGCGTCGAACTCATCGCCGAGCACCGCGCCGAGATCGCCCACGCCGAATCCGCCCAGGCCGACGACCCCGACGCCATCCTCGACGGGCTCCGCCGCGCCGTCGAGCTCTTCGGCCTCGCCGGCCAGCCCGGCCGCGCCCTCGTCGCCGAGGCGTTCGCGCTCATCCACACCGCCGACGCCGACCCCGCCGCCGCCCTCGCCGGCGCCGCCCACGTCGCCGCCACCGCCCGCACCCTCCGCGGCGAGCAGCGCATCGACGACCGCAGCTTCCACACCAGCCAGGTCCTCGCCATGAGAGCCGAATACCTCGCCGCCACCGCCACCGGCGGCCCCACCGCCCTCGTCCCCGACCTCGCCGACCGCGCCCGCGTCCTCGAAGCCGAACTCGCCGCCCACCCTGAGCGCCGCTACGCCCTCATCCGCCGCTGCGACCTCCTCGACCTGCGCGCCCGCCTCGAACCCGACGCGAACGCCAAGACCGCCCTGCTCACCGCCGGACTCGACGTCGCCCGCGACGCCGACGCCGGATGGGCCGTCGCCCGCGCCAGCGCCGACCTCGCCGACCAGGTCGGCCTCACCGGCGACTACCAGCGGGCCCTGGCCATCGCCCGGGAGGGGATCGTGGCCCTCGGGGACGAGCCCGCCCACACCATCGCCGCGAAGCTCCACCTCCAGGCCGCCGAGTTCACCATGCGCGCCGGCGACCACCCCTCCACCTACGAGCACGCCCTCGCCGCCTCGATCCACTGCGACGCCGGGGGACTGACCGTCCCCGCCGCGGTCGCCCGGCACCTCATGGGGGTGGCCCTGGTCGAGCAGGACCGCCGCGACGAGGCCGTGCCGCTGCTGGAGGCCGCGCTGGCGGACCTGCCGGACCAGGAGCTGTGGCGGGTGTGCAATGTGCGGTTCAACCTGGCGGAGTCCTACGACAAGCAGGGCGACACCCGTCAGGGCGTCGAGCACGGCCTCGCGGCCCTGGCCCTGATGGAGTCCACGCAGGAGGACTACCTCGTGAGCCTCTACGCCGACACACTGTTCCTCACCGGGGAGCTGCTGGAGAAGCTCGGCGAGCACGACCACGCCCTGGAGGTCTACACGCGGGCGGTGCAGGCGGCCGACGAGGTCGGCGACCTCACCGCGTGGACGCGGGTGAGCCGCGCCCGCGCCTGGCTGCTGCGCACGATCATGGGCGACGCGGCGTTCGGCGAGGGCCTTCAGACGATGGCGCAGATCGCCGCGCGCCTGCACGCGGTCCGCGCCGACCCGGAGGCGGGCGTGGCCTCCCGCGAGGCCGCCCGGTTCGAGTTGGGCGAGACCTACCGCCAGCACGCGCAGTTGACGTTCCAGTTCCTGGAGAGCCAGGCCGGGGAGCCGGGGCTGCGCCGCGACGAGGCCGAGCCGGTGCTCGACCTCCAGCGGCGGGCGCTGACGGTGTTCCGGGAGGGCCCTCTGATCCTGGAGCGGGCGAGCCTGACCGCGCACCAGACCATGTGGCTCCTGTCCGAACTCGGCGACCGGAAGGGCGCGATCGAGGTGGGGGAGGAGGCCCTGACCTGGCTCGCGGGCCCGGAGTACACCGAGGCCCGGGAGGGTTTCGAGCAGCATCTGGCGGATCTGCGCCAGGCCTGAGCGGCCCGGCCGGGCCGCTTGAGGCGCGCGACTCGCTGAACGGGGCGGCAGCGGCGCGGCCGCCCGTGCGGGGTACCCTTGCTCACTGGCGGACCGCGCCCCGCGCGCGATCCCGAGGATCGACCGGTGCGCGAACCGGTTTGACCGGGATCTCCGCCGGCTGAACAATCTGTTCAGAGAATCGCACAAGAGGCTCGCGACCAGTGCGAGCCCGTCCGCAGTCTCACCGACCGCCAGCCGGATCGAGAGGAATCATCGTGTCCCAGGACCGTACCGAAGCGCTCATCAGCCTGTGCAAACGCCGCGGCTTCGTCTTCCCCAGCTCGGAGATCTACGGAGGCACGCGTTCCGCCTGGGACTACGGTCCGCTCGGTGTGGAGCTGAAGGAGAACATCCGCCGCGAGTGGTGGAACGCGATGGTCCGCGAGAGGGACGACGTGGTCGGCCTCGACTCCGCGGTGGTCCTCAACCCGCAGGTGTGGGTCGCCAGCGGCCACATCGAGGAGTTCACCGACCCGCTCACCGAGTGCCAGTCCTGCCACAAGCGCTTCCGCGCCGACCACCTCGTCGAGGCCTACGAGGAGAAGCACGGCGCCGAGCCCGAGCACGGCCTGGCCGACCTCGCCTGCCCGCACTGCGGCGCCCGCGGCTCCTTCACCGAGCCGCGCATGTTCAACGGCCTCATGAAGACCTTCCTCGGCGCCACCGAGGACACCGAGAACGTGCACTACCTGCGCCCCGAGACCGCGCAGGGCATCTTCACCAACTTCACCAACGTCATGACCGCCTCGCGGCGCAAGCCCCCGTTCGGCATCGCGCAGACCGGCAAGTCCTTCCGCAACGAGATCACGCCGGGGAACTTCATCTTCCGCACCCGCGAGTTCGAGCAGATGGAGATGGAGTTCTTCGTCGAGCCGGGCACCGACGAGGAATGGCACGAGTACTGGCTCCAGACCCGCTGGGACTGGTACGTCGACCTCGGGCTCAAGGAGGCGAACCTGCGCCGCTACGAGCACCCGAAGGAGAAGCTCTCCCACTACTCCAAGCGCACCGTCGACATCGAGTACCGGTTCAACTTCGCCGGCGGCGAGTTCGGCGAGCTCGAAGGCGTCGCCAACCGCACCGACTTCGACCTCTCGACCCACTCGAAGCACTCGGGCGCCGACCTGTCGTTCTTCGACCAGGCCAAGGGCGAGCGGTGGACCCCGTACGTCATCGAGCCCGCCGCGGGCCTGACCCGCTCGGTCCTGGCCTTCCTCCTGGAGGCCTACGACGTGGACGAGGCCCCCAACACCAAGGGCGGGGTCGACAAGCGCACCGTGCTCCGCTTCGACCCGCGCCTGGCCCCCGTCAAGGCCGCGGTCCTGCCGCTGAGCCGCAACGAGGACCTCTCGCCGAAGGCGAAGGACCTGGCCGCGAAGCTGCGCAAGCGCTGGAACGTGGACTTCGACGACGCGGGCGCGATCGGGCGCCGCTACCGCCGCGCCGACGAGATCGGCACGCCGTACTGCATCACCGTCGACTTCGACACCCTCGAAGACCAGGCGGTGACCATTCGCGACCGCGACTCCATGAAGCAGGAGCGCGTCGCCATCGACCAGGTCGAGCGGTTCCTCCTCGAACGGCTCTGATCAACCGGTGGCGCCCGCGGGGCTGATCTCGATCGCATCGAGGTCGGCCCCTTCGGGTATCCACGCGTCCAGCAGGTCCGTGTACTGCGCCGACTCCCCGATCGGGAACGAGCGCCACCCCTGCGAACCGGTCGCGCTGAACGGGTCGGGCCCCGCCGGCAGGCCACCGAGCAGCCGCCCCTCGCCGTCCCGGAACAGCACCGACAGCCGCAGCCGCTCGGACTCGGCCGAGAGCTCGTAGTGCAGCCGGAACCCGTCGGGACTGGCCAGCGGCTCGACGCCCGCCACCGTCACCGCCGCCGGGGCCGTCAGCGGCTCGAAGTACTCGATCGCCACATCGGGGGCGTCCTCGCGCGCCGGGAGCAGATACGACGGATCGAGCGACTCCACCCGCAGCTCCTCCAACGGCGCGTCGGTCGCCCCTTGCGGCAGCACGTAGCCGACCCGCACGGTCGACTCCGGAGGGATCGCGTCGATGTAGAAGTCGTGGACCCGGGTCGCAGGGCCCTCCCCGGCCGTCGCGGTGACCCACAGCGTTCCCGCGTGCATCGTCTGCGCGTACGGGTTGCGGACCACCAGGCCGAGGAGGGTCCAGTCCCCGCCGTCGACGACGACCCGCCCGAAGCCGTACTCCAGGATCTCCAGATCCGCCGTGTCCAGCGTGTACTCGAGGGTCACGCCGTCGGTCGTCGCGGCCGGGACCTCCTCGACCTCCCTGACCCGCTCCTCGGCCCCGAAGTCCATGTCGAGGGCCCACGCGAGGACCACCGCGGCCGCGACCAGCGCGATCGCGAACGGCGTCCGAGGCAGATGATCGGCGCGTGATGCCAAGGCCCGCAACGTTTTTACGCCGCGGTCGAACCACGTGATCGAGGGCATGGGGGTCCTTGCTGCGAACGCTACACTTTGCGGGTCAACGGTAGCAGTCGAGTGTCGGGAGCCATGGTGGCCGAAGCGACCCCGCCCGAGGACCGAGGAACCGGTCGGCACATCGACCTCGGCGCCGTCGAGTCCGACGGCGTCCCGGCGCCCGAAGCGCCGCGGCCGCCCGAGCGCCGCCGGTTCCCCTTCCTGCGCCGCCATGCCAACACGGCCATGGCGATCGCGGCCGTCGCGCTGGTGATCGCCGCCGCAGTGGCGACGGCCGTGCGATGGGCCCCGTTCCAACGCCCGCCCGCCGAGGCCGCCGTGCTCGCCTTCCTCGAAGCCGCCCAAGAAGGCGACGTCGAAGCGGCCCTCGCGCTCACCGACGAGACCGCCCCCTCCGAGGACTTCCTGGTCCCCGAGGCCCTCGACGACCGCTGGAGCATCGTCACCGTCGCGCAGGTCGACTTCAAGGACCGAGTGGGCGGCACGGACAAGGCCGTCGCCCAGGTCTACGCCGAGATCGAGGCCTTCGACGGCACCAGGATCGGCGCCCGGTACCGGGTCGTCGTCGAAGGCGGCGAAGCCGTCATCGACAACGGGCTCACCCTCACCTCGAACTACTCGATCTTCGACGACCTCGGCCTCAACGGCGTCAGCGCGCCGGCGGCACCCGACGGGACCGAGGCCAACTTCGCCCTGCTGCCGGGGCTCTACGAGCTCTACCGCGACCTGCCGTCCACGATGGAGTTCGAGGAGTCGAACCTGTCGCTCGCGCTCGGGGACCAGTTCCGCCAGCTCGGCAGCGACTGGTCGCAGACCAGCCTGCCGATCTCCTACCCGGTCGCCTCCGATGAGGGACGGGCGCTCGTGGACGAGCTCATCGCCGACCACTACGACGCGTGCGCCGCGGACCCGTCCATCGAACTGTGCCCGTTCGCCTTCCCCGAGGACCCCGCCCGCGACCTCGCGCTGGCACCGGGCGCGACCTGGGAGGTCGTGTCCCACCCGCAGGTCGAGATGCAGTGGAACTGGTACGGGGAGATCGACGGGAGCCAACTCCTGACGACCGTGCCAGGAGAGGCCCGCGCGCCGGTGGTCGTCACCGAAGACGGACGCGAGCGCGAGGCGACCGTGAGCTGCTCGATCTGGACCGAAGGCCTCTACGCAGAGTTCGACCTCGAAGGCCGCGTCTGGCTCACGCAGGACGCCGGCGCCCTGGAAGACCAGTGCCGATCCCTGGTCGAAGTCGCCTGAACCGAACGGGCGCACCGCAACAGAACAGCTCCGTCAATCGGCAGCGCTCGGGAGCGGAGGCGGCGTGTTGCGCGGCGGCCTCCTGCCGCCGAATTCGAAGGCGGCCGCCCGGAACACCTCCAGCAGGTCGCAGCCCGGATACGTCCCGAACTCGGGGTGACCCAAGCGGTAGTAGCAGGACCAGTAGCTCACCACCCGCCGTTCCGTGCGGGCGAAGAAGGCGGGATTCCGCGTGATGAACTCCCCGTATCGTCGGCGCTGCGCCGAGCCGCGGACGGTGAGGTCGCCGAGGCCCCGCCGAAGGGCTTCGAGGATTTCGAGCACGTACTCGCCGGCCAATTGCAGCACGAACGGGATCACCCACGGCTCGAGCCGGTCCACCAGGGAAGCGAGATGACGTTCGCGGACACGACCGTCGCAGTTCCGGGAGTACAGACAATGCAGCACCACCTGCTCGACACCCGTCAGCGTTCGTACCGCGGCGGGGTCGGGCTCGGCGCCGGCGATGCGGTAGGGGATGGCCACAAGTGCGCCTTCAACCTCGACCTCGAAGCGCTCCGCCGATACTGGCCGAGTGCGAGGTACGACCGCCAGAACACTCTGCACGTCTGAGGCGAGCCGCGTTGGGAACGCCGCCAGCAGTACGTGAGGAGCGTCTGAACGAACCTGAGACCGTTGCACGACATGAGCATAGGCCGAGAATCCCTGTCTTTCTCACGCCGGCTTCAGCACGGCGGGACCGACTTTCGCCGGAACTCAAGGACCGCTCGAATGCTCCGTTCTAGCCGAGCGCTGCGCCGGAGGGGCCGATCTCGATCCGATCGCGGTCCGCGCCTTCGGGTATCCACGCCTCCAGCACGTCGACGTGCTGGAGTGATTCGCCCTCCGGCAGTCGCACGACTCTGCCCAGGTCGTTGATCGCGAAGGGGTCGGCGACGCCGGGCAGTCCGCCGACGAGGTTCCCGTCGCCGTCGCGGAACAGCACCGTCCAGCCTTCCACGACATGGTCCTCGGCCTTGACCACTCGGAGGGTGAACCGCAGCCCGTCGGGGCTCGTCAGCGCCTCGACTCCCGCCAGTTCCATCTCGGGCAGCCGCGGGGGCGAGGACCAGTACTCGGCCTCCTGCTGGTCGAACTCGTCGGCGTCGGGCCACAGGTAGGCGGTCCCCATCGGCTCGATCCGCAGTCCCTCGAAGGGAACCTCGGTCATCTCGCCGTCCACGACGTGACCGACCATCACCGTGCTCCCGGCCGGGACGCCGCCGCCGTAGAAGGAGCTCAGCTGCGTCGTGACGCCGCCCTCGGCGGCCGTGACCGCGAATGACGCCGACTCCAGGGACTGCTCGTGCGGGTTGCGCACCACCGCGCCCACGAGGATCCACTTCCGGCCGTCGACGGTGATCTCGCTGAAGCCGTATTCGAGGATCTCCGGCTCGGCCGGTTCGGGCGTGAAACCGAAGTCGTAGACGTCGGAGGGCGAAGGCAGCTCCGCGACCTCGGTGATCCGCGCGTCCGGGTTCGGGTCGGACTCGATCGCCGCCGCGAGCAGGACGGCCGCCACCGCGAGCGCGATGGCGAACGGCATCCGCGGCAGCGAGTTCGCTCTGCGGTGCGCCCGTGCCGCGCTCTCCCGCAACGCCTGCGCGCTTCGGTTGTTCCGCCAGGTCGTGGGCATAGGGGTCCTCGCTGCGAACGCTAGACTTTGCCGGTCAACGGTAGCAGTCGAGCGTCGGGAGCCACAGTGTCCGCAGCGCAGGCGCCCGATGGGCGAGGCGAGCACGCCATCGACCTCGGCCGCGCCGATCTGCCCTCGACCCCGCCGGATCCGCCGCCGTCTCGCCGCGCCCCGCGTCTGCCCAACGCCCCCTTGGCCTATGCCGCGGTCCTCATCGCCCTCGCGGCGGCGGTCGTGGCCGTCGCGAAGTGGGATCCGCTGCACCGCACGCTCGCCGAGACGACCGTGACCTCCTTCCTCGAAGCGGTCCGCGCGGGCGACGTCGACCTGGCCCTGTCCTTCACCGAGGACCCCGACCTCACCGGTGACTTCCTCGTCCGGGAGGCCCTGGACCCGCGCTGGAGCGTCGTGACGGTCGCGCAGGTCGAGTACAAGGAGAGCAAAGGGGCGCCGGGGCGGTTCGTCGCGCAGGTGTACGCCGAGATCCAGGCGTACGAGGGCACGCGGCTCGGCCACCGGTACCAGGTGGGGATCGAGGACGGGCGCGCGCGGATCGAGAACGGGTTCTTCAGGTCGGCCGCGTATCCGGCCTTCGGCAGGATCGACGTCAACCGGGTCAGCGTGCCCGTGGACCCCGAGCTGGGCACGACCACGGTGACGCTGCTGCCGGGCCTGTACATCTTCTACCCGGACCTGCCGTCCACGATGGAGTTCACCGAGCCCGCGACGGCGCTGGCGCTCGGCAACCAGTTCAAGCTGCTCGGCGCCGAGCGCTCCGACGTGTGGTTCCCGGTGCCCTGGCCGCGCCTCTCTGAGGAGGGCGAGGCGCTCGTGGACGCGGCGATGCGCGACTACTACGACGCCTGCGCGGCGGATCCGGCGATCGAGCGCTGCCCGTTCGATTTCCCCGAGGACCCCGAGCGCGAACTCGCGTTCGCGCCCGGCGCGTCCTGGCAGGTCGAGTCCTACCCCGACATCGACGCCGGCGAGGTCTGGTACGAGCAGGAGCGCGGCTTCGAACTCGCCACGTCGACGTACGGGGAGGCCCGGGCGCGGGTGGTGGTCACCGAGGGCGGCCGCGAGCGCGAGACGACGGTGAGCTGCCTGTTCTGGGCGGACGGCCTCTACGCGATGCTCGACTTCGAAGGCGGCGCGACGATCGGCCCGGGGCCGATCCCGACGCAGGAGTCCTGCCGCACCTTGGCCGAGGTCTCCTGAACCAGGCGGCCCGTTGGAACGACTCAGTCGTTGCGGATGACGCACTCGCAGTCGATCCAGGCGCGGGCGTCGCGCGGTTCGGTGTGGGTGATCGAGTAGAGGACCCGGCTCTCGGACGCCCAAAGGGACGCGGGGCTGGCGGGAACGGCGGTCTCGGCTTCGGCGGGGACGGCGTCGACGGGGGTGGCGTCGGTGGGCCGGGCCTCGGCCGGCACCGCGTATTCGCGGCTCGCGAGCGTCGCCGAGGGCGTGGGTTCGCCCGCCTCGGCCTGGACGGTCTCCAATTGCTGGACCATTGCTGACATAGCTCCTTCGTTCACTATGTGAAACGCAGGAGGCCCTCACATGGTTCCGGACTTGAGAGCAGCCTCACAACGTTGTCGCAAGGCCCAGGGTAGCGCTCCCTTGCGACGCGGGTGTAACGCTTTTGTGGCGACACGTCGCAAGGGGCGCAGGTCAGGTAGGATCTATGCCCCTTTCAGGTGATCCTCCTACAAGGACGATTTGGTCACACCGGGCAATTCGCCGCGGTGGGCCATGGCCCTGAGTCGGATGCGCGACAGTCCGAACTTGCGGTTGAACCCGCGCGGGCGCCCGTCCACGGCGTCGCGGTTGCGCAGCCGGGCGGGGGAGGAGTCCCGCGGCAGGCGCTGCAAGTCCCGCACCGCCGCCGCGCGGGCCTCGGGGGCCGTGTCCGGGTGCGAGACGGCGCGTTTGAGCGCCTCCCGGCGCTCCCGGTACCGGTCCACCAGGACCGCCCGGCGCCGCTGCTTCGCGATGGCGCTCTTCTTCGCCATTTACCGATCCTCCTTGAACGCCACATGCCTGCGCACGATCGGGTCGTACTTGCGCAGGACCAACCGGTCGGGGTCGTTGCGCCGGTTCTTGCGGGTCACGTACGTGTAGCCGGTCCCCGCCGTCGAACGCAGCCTGACCACGGGCCGGACGTCGGTGCTCTTCGCCGCCATCTCAGACCTTCACTCCTCTCGCCCTGATACGCCGCACGACCGCTTCGATGCCGTCGCGGTCGATGATCTTGATGCCCTTGGCCGACACGCGCAGCCGCACGTGCCGCCCCTCACTGGGCAGGTAATAGCGCTTGTGCTGCAAGTTCACGTTCCATCGGCGCCGGGTCTTGCGCTTCGACCACGGCACGTTGTTGCCGAAGCCGGGTCCGGCGCCGGTCACGTCGCAAATTCTGGACACGGGCGTCCTCCTCTCGATCGTCTTAGTATAATGACAATCGTTTTCGATTAGACTGGAGGTCCGCATGTCCTCGCCCGCACAACCGCCCCGACCACCGGCCCGCAGGCACCGCACGGGCCCCGCCGCCCAGACCCGGGCCCCCGGACCGCCCGACGACACACGGCCCGCACTGACGATCCTGACCGGGTTCGCGCCGCACGCCACCCGAGAAGCCGCCGACCTGCTCCTCGCCGCCGACCCGGACCTGCTCGTCATCGCCCACGACCTCACCGAACTGCTCGCCACCGGCACCGTCCGCCGCACCGTCCGCGACGGCCGCGGCCTCCTCGAAGACGAACACCTCACCCTCGAACACGGCTGCATCGCCTGCACCGTCCGCGAAGACCTCCTCCCCGCCCTCGTCCGCCTCGCCCGCACCAGACCCGGCGGCGACCTCGCCCTCGTCCTACCGCCCGCCATCGAACCCGAGACCGTCGCCGCAGCCTGCTCCTGGTGCCGCATCGACGGCGCACCCGTCACCGAAGCGCTCCGCATCGACTCCGTCGTCGCCGTCTGCGACCCCACCACCCTCCTCACCGACCTCGAATCCGACCAGGACCTCGCCGATCGCCGCCTCCAAGCCGCCGAAGACGACGACCGCACCGTCGCCGACGTCACCGCCCGCCAGATCGAATACGCCGACACCGTCGTCCTCTGGAACCCCGAACCCACCGGCGTCGACGGCTTCGAACGCACCCGCCTCGACGTCCTCCTCCGGCGCCTCAACCCCTGGGCCCGCCACCTCGACGCCGACCCCGCCGCCTTCGCCGCCCGCATCCGCCGCAGCGCCCGCTACGACCCCGACGCACCCGAGACCCTCGGCCGCGGCATCGAGGGATACGCCATCGGCTGCCACGAGCCCGAACCCGACTGCGGCGTCGTCGCCGCCGTCTACCGCGCCCGCGGACCCTTCCACCCCGACCGCTTCCACCGCGCCCTCTCGGCGCTGGCCGGGCGCACCCTCCGCGGGCGCGGGCACCTGTGGCTCGCGTCCCAGCCCGACCGGATCGTCGCCTGGGAGTCCGGCGGCGGCGGGGTCTCGATGGGGGACATGGGGCCCTGGCTCGCGGCCACCCCCGACGAGGCGTGGGCCGACTCCAGCCCCGAGCGGCGGGTCAACGCCGACCTGCACTGGGACGAGGAGTACGGCGACCGCGGCATCCAGCTCGCCTTCGTCGGCCTGCACTTCGACGCGGCCGAGATCGCCGAACTCCTCGACGGCTGCCTGCTCACCGACGCCGAACGGGCCGAGGGCCGGGCCGCGTGGCGGGAATACCTCGACCCCTTCGACGGTTGTTTCGAGAGCAAGGAAAGGAACTGAGCATGAAGCAGGGCATACACCCGAAGTACGACTACGTGGTCTTCCGGGACCGCGGGGCGGACTTCTCCTTCCTCACCCGGTCCACGGCCGGTTCGGCCGAGACCGTCGAGTGGGAGGACGGCCGCACCTACCCGGTGATCGACGTCCAGATCTCCTCGGCGTCCCACCCGTTCTGGACCGGCAAGAGCCGCGTCCTCGACGACGAGGGCCGGGTCGCCAAGTTCTACAAGAAGTACGGCAAGGAACCGAAGGCATCGCAGTAGGGACCTGAGTCGAGAAGACCGCATATGCGGAGGGGGCCTCCCGGCACCGGAGGCCCCTTTTTCGCGTCCATGATGATCGTTCGGTGACTCGGTGACTCGGTGACTCGGTGACTCGGTGACTCGGTGACTCGGTGACTCGGTGACTCGGTGACCCGGCGACTCGGTGACTCGGTGACTCGGTGACTCGGTGACTCGGTGACCCGGCGACCCGGCGACCCGGCGACGAAAATCCGTTCGCGGTGCCGGCCGCACCGCCGAAACCGCTCCCGAGGCGGGACCTCGGCCGAAACCGTGCCGCGCCTCCGCGTCGGACCGCCGTCAGCCGCCCGAGGAGTCGATCTCGGCGCCGACGGGCACCGTGCGGTCGTCGCGGTCCTCCAGCCAGCCCTCCGGGAGGGTCACCTTCCCGGGGCTGTTCGTGCGCCCGCGCGGCTTGCCGATCGTCGACTCCGGGAACGGCGCCGCCGCGTCGAGCTTCCCGAGCAGGTCCTCCAGCTCGTTCAGCGAGGACACCATCGACAGCGCCCGCCGCAGCTCGCCGCCGACCGGGAAACCCTTGAGGTACCAGGCCACGTGCTTGCGGAACTCCTTGCAGCCGTGCTCCTCCGCCGAGATGTTCCGGCGCGACTCGTACGACTCGGCCCCGGCGAGCCACTCCACCAGCAGCGCCGCGTGGCGGCCCATGACCTTCGCGACCTCGCCGAGCGCCGGCATCCGCCGCTCGGTCCGGCCGTTGAAACCCGCTTCCAAGTCCCCGAACAGCCACGGGCGCCCCAGGCACCCGCGCCCGACCACGACCCCGTCGCAGCCGGTCTCGGCGACCATGCGCAGCGCGTCGTCGGCCTCCCACACGTCCCCGTTGCCGAGCACCGGCACGTCCAAGCGCCCCTTGAGGTCCGCGATCGCCTCCCAGTCGGCGACCCCCGAGTACCGCTCGGCCGCGGTGCGCCCGTGCAGCGCCACCCACGCGACCCCTGCGTCCTGGGCGATCAGGCCCGCCTCGCGGTACGTCAGGTGGTCGTCGTCGATCCCCTTGCGCATCTTGACCGTGACCGGCAGGTCCCCGGCGGCGTCCACCGCGGCCGTCACGATCTCGCGGAACAGCCGGCGCTTCCACGGCAGCGCCGAGCCGCCGCCGCGCCGGGTGACCTTCGGCACCGGGCACCCGAAGTTGAGGTCGACGTGGTCGGCGAGGTCCTCGTCCACGACCATCCGCACCGCTTCGCGCATCCCGGCCGGGTCCACGCCGTAGAGCTGGAGGCTGCGGACCTCCTCCTCGGGGTCGAACTCGATGAGGCGCATCGTCTTGGGGTTGCGCTCGGTCAGCGCCACCGTCGTGATCATCTCGCACACGTAGATGCCCGCGCCCTCTCGGCGCTGCTTGCGAGCCGTAAATCGGCTCAGTTCGCGGCAGAGCTTGCGGAAGGGCAGGTTCGTGATCCCGGCCATGGGCGCCAGCACCACCGGCGGGACGACCGGCCGACCTGCGAGCGAGAGCTGTCGTGTCACCGCTCCAGTATTCCAGCGGACCGGCGCGACCGCCCTTCCCGGTGACGCGCCGCACCGCCCTCAGCCCCGGGGCCGCCGGGTCGTTTCAGCGGCGGGGCGTGCGCCACCTGGTAGGAAAGGGCGAACTCGGCCGCGACGCGCGCCGGCGGGCGGCGATTCGCCGCTCAGCCCTCCGCGCCGCCCGTCGCACGCTTGATCCGCACCGTCGTGATCGCGTGCTGCTCGATCGCGGCCACCTCGAACACCCATCCCGACACCCGCGCCCGGTCGCCCGGCGTCTCCGGCAGGCGGCCCAGCTTCGCCAGGACCAGGCCCGCGACGGTCGTGTAGCCGCCCTCGGGCGGGTCGGTCAGCTCGACCCCGAGGTCCTCCAGGTCGTGGACCGGGAACACCCCCGGCACCGACATCGTGCCGTCGGCAAGGTGCGTCACGCCCATGACGTCCCGGTCGGTCTCGTCGTAGATCTCCCCGACGAACTCCTCCAGCAGGTCCTCGATCGTCACGATCCCGCCGATGCCGCCGTGCTCGTCCACCACCACCGCGAACTGCTCGTGGTCGGTCTTGAACCGGCGCAGCGCGTCGGTGACCCGCAGCGACTCGGGGAAGACCACCGGCTGGCGCATCGCCTCGGTGAGGCCGCTCGCGTCGTCGAGGAGGTTGCGCAGGTTCACCACGCCGAGCACGTCGTCCAGGCCCGTCGGGCCCGTCACCGGCGCCCGCGAGTGGCCCGAGGCCGCCAGCAGCATTCGCGCCTCGCGCACGTCCGTGTCCGCCGGGAGCGTGAACACCGAGCGGCGCGGCACCAGCACCTCCCGCAGGCGGCGCGCGTGGATCTCCAAGGCGCCCACGATGATCTGGCGCTGCTCGGGGTTCAGCGTCCGCTGCCCCGAGACCAGTTCCCGCAGCTCGGCGGGGTCCATCTGGTCCGAGTCGGGCTCGGTGCTCCCGCCGAAGATCCGCACCACCACGTTCGTCGAGGCGCTCAGCGCCAGCACCACCGGCCGCGAGACCGTCGACAGGAAGTTCAGCGGTTTCGCGGCGATGAGCGCCCACCGCAGCGCGTTCTGCATCGCGATCCGCTTCGGCGCGAGCTCGCCGAGCACGAGCGTGAAGAACGTCAGCACGACGGTGACCAGCCCGACCGCCACCGCATCGGCCGCGCCGCCGAGGAACTCCAGCGCCGGCACCAGCGGCGCCGCGAGCGAGACCGCGGCCGTGGCCGAGGCCAGGAACCCGGCGAGGGTGATGCCGATCTGGATCGTGGCGAGGAACCGGTTCGGGTCCCGCGCGAGCCGCACCAGCGTCCGCGCGCCCTTGCCCGGTTCGCGCTCCAGCGCCCGCAACTGGCCCTCGCGCAGCGACACCAGCGCCATCTCGCTGCCCGCGAACAGGGCGTTCATCAGCACCAGCACGCCGACGAGTGCGAGATTGAGACCGTAACCATCCATGTTGCGAGTGCCTCCGGCATCGTGATCGGTTCCGCACAACCTATCGGCCCGGCCGGTGCCTCGGTCACTTGCACGGCCGCCGACCCGTCTGGCCCCGAAGGCTTCTCATCCACAGGGGACCGCTGGAAGACGAAGCGGCGCGGGCCGCAGGGCCCGCGCCGCTTGAAGGTCGTTCGTTCAGTCGAGGTCCACGGTCACCGAAGCGTCCCAAGGCTTCCCGGCCACCTCGTACGCGCCGCCGTAGGAGAAGCCCTCGCCGCCGACGGTCGCGCCGCCGGGGATCGTGGCCTGCCCGTCCAGGTAGGCGTGCAGCTTCCCGCCCTCGAAGTCCGAGACCAGGACCACCGCGGCGGTCCCCGAGTAGCCCTTCACGTCCAGCGCGGGCGCCTCGGAGGCGCACAGCGGGTCGCTCAAGCGGGCGTCGGCCAGCTCCTTGGCGACCGTCCCGCCCGATACCCAGCTGATGGTCGCCTCGGACCGGCTCGTGGCGATGTACGCGCCGCTCTGGGCGCCCACCACGAGGCAGGTCGGGTTCGCGCCGACGTCGGTCGCGGCGGTCTCGTTCAGGTCGCCGTCGAGTTCGTGCACCACGCCGTCGCGGGTCGCCACGGCCGAGGAGCCCTCGGTGGCGGCCACGTCGGCGACGCCGCCGGGGAGGACCATCGCCTCGCCCGCGGTCGCGTCGAAGGTGAACTGCACGCCGTCGTAGTGCTGCTCGGCCAGGCCGGCCAGCGTCGAGGCGAGGTCCACGACCGCGACCTGGCTCGAGCTCAGGTCGCCGACGATCGCGTAGGCGGCGGTCGCGACGGTGTCGCGGTGCGCGTCGCCCTCGATGACGCCGCGGCCCAGGCCGAGCGAGCCGCCGGAGTTCGACCACGCGTCGACCGAGGTCGGCGAGCCGAACGGCAGCTCGACCGTCCCGACGATCAACGCGGTCGCGAAGTGGCCGGGGTTCGGCAGGCCGGGGTAGGACTCCGACCAGCTCGACTGGTACGAGCCGCTCGTGTCGGCCAAGGCGATGACGACCAGCGAACCGGTCTGCGTGTCGGGGCTCCAGGTGGTCACCAGCGCCAGCTCGTTGCCGTCGGTGAGGGCCACGTCGGTCGGGACCTGGCCGTCGGGCAGTTGCAGGCAGGTGCCGCCCTGGGCGCCGCTGATGCCGGTGGTCGCGACGATCCCCGAGGAGAAGGCAATCACCGAGTGGGCGTCGATCTCGGCGCTCTGCTCGGGCCGGGCCAGCGCCACCGGCCGCCCGAGGTCGCCGCCGAGGCCCGCGACGCAGTCGGCGGTCGCGCCCTCTTCGAGTTCGAGTTCGGGCGCGCCCTGCTCGGAGAACCGGCCGCCCGCGCGCGGGTCGAGGCCGATGCGGTCGTCGGTGCTCTCGACGACGGTGACGTGGTCGATCCCGGACAGGCCCGACTCCTCGGTGAGGTAGCCGACCTGGCCCTGGATGCTCCGGTCGGCCTCGCCGAGGAGCGGTGCGGTCGCGAGGGCGTCGCCTTCGACCTGCGGGAGTTCGCCGGCGTCGCTGCCGCCGCTCGCGTCGCCGTAGCGCCACGCGAACCACGCGTCGGAGCCGGCGGCCGCGGCCAGTTCGCTGTACTGCTCGGCGGTGAGGGCGCCATCGACGGCGGGGTCCTCGTTCGGTCCGTCGTTGTCGGTGTCGCCGCCCTGCTGGCTCGGTTCGCTCGGGGGCGAGGCGCCGAGCATGAGGACGATGCCGATGATCAGGCCGAGGGTGATGAGGCCGCCGATGCCGTAGAAGGCGTAGCGGACGCCGCGGTGGGTCGGGGGGGAGACGCGGGTCTCGCGCGGGGAGGTTTCGGCCGGGGCCTCGGGCGCGGGGGCCTCTTCGGGGCGGCGCTGCGCCGGGACGGCTTCGGTCGCGGGCGTCTCGATGCCTCCGGGGCGCCCGTCGAACGGCTGGTCCCCATAGGACTGCTGGTCCTGGACTCGGGGTTCGGGCTGGGGCGGGCGGGCCTGCGGCGGTGCCTCTTGGAGCGCGCCGCCGAAGGGGTCGGCGTCGAACTGCCCGGAGGGCTGCTCCCCATAGGAGCCCGGCTGGGGCGCCGGGGGGAACGGCGGGGCCTGGGGCGCCTGGGCGGCCTGCTGCGTCTCGGCTTGGAGCCGTTCGGCCTGGTAGGGGTCGGACTGGTAGAGGTCCTGGCCGCCGGAGTCGCCGCGGTACTGGGCCTGCCCGTAGAGGTCGGCCTCGTACGGGTCGGCTCGTAGTTCGGGGAACTCCAGGCCGCCCTGCTGCTCCGGGGCCGGCCGGTTGGGGGCGCCGCCCTCGGGGGGAGCGGCGAAGGGGCCGCCCTCGGCGGGTGAGGGTTCGACGTTGGGTTGCGGGGCGGGGGCCGCCGCGGGGCTCGCTTCGGGGCCGGGCTGGGTCGGCATCGGGCTCGGGACGGGCCAGGTGGCGCCGCCGTTCGCCAGGCCCCAGCCGGTCTGGGACTGCTGGCTCATCCAGTCCTGGCTCGACTTCGGCGGCCAGTCGGGGGACTCGCCCCATTCGCCTTGCGGGCCTTGGTCCTGCGGGCCCGGGGGTTCTTGGGATCCGGCCTGCTGGCGCGGGACCTCGGGGGAGGGCCCGCCGAGGTCGGCGGCCCACTCGTCGCGGCGCGCCTCGGGGTCGAGCTCCGTGTACGGTCCGGGGGCCTGCGCGGTCTCGCCGTACAGGGAGGGACCGGCGGGGGCCGGCGGGGGCGGGAGCTGGTCGGACGCCGAATCGTCCTCCGGCACCGCGGAAGGCATGTGACCCACCCCGCGCGCTGTGATGCGGGGCGGATTGGTGGGTGTGGCCGCGGGTTCGCTGGTGGGAGGCCAGGAGGGCGGCTGCTCGGGCGTTGGGTCCGGCATGATAGGCGACTCTAGCGGATCGGACCGCGCAACCATGAGGCGTGGTCGGGAAAGGTGGCGTCGAGGATCATGGTACAGCGCGCCCGCACGCTGGACCTTCTTCGGCGCCAACACGTTCGGTGAGCGATTTTCGGACGTGACGGCGCCGACCCGTCCACGATGTCCGACTTACCCCGAGCCGGTCGCGGAGCCCGCGCACCGACCGTGCGGCCGCGGCGCCGCTCCACGTGGAGGGCTTCGGCGAGTCGGAGTGCCGCGGCCGCGGTGCCGCCACGGACGCTGCTCCTCGTGGAGGGCTTCGGCGAGTTGGAGTGCTGCGAACGCCGCACACGTCTCGCACTCTTTCGGGTGACACGACGGCCGCCGGGCCCGGTTCTTGTCGTACCCGCGCGGGAGAGTGGGACCTACCTTTCCCCAGGGAGGGTGGGGGTTAGGGATGGTAATAGGGCCCGGGGCGAGTCGGCGACCGCCTTCGGCGTGCCGCCGCCCACTCCTCCGCTCACACCCGGCGGCGTCCGGTCCCGGGCCGTCGGACCCACCGGGCAGAATGGGTGCGGCAGTGAGAAGAGGTGAACAGTGGCAGGGCGAATCCGGGACGCCGATATCCAGCTGGTGCGCGAGCGCGTGGACATCGCCGATGTCATCGGCGAGCGCGTCACCCTGCGCAACGCCGGCGGCGGCAACCTCAAGGGCCTGTGCCCGTTCCACGACGAGCGCTCCCCGAGCTTCAACGTCACCCCCGCGCGCGGGGTCTACCACTGCTTCGGCTGCGGCGTCGGCGGCGACGCCATCACCTTCATCACCGAACTCGACGGCCTCACCTTCGTGGAGGCGGTCGAGCGCCTCGCCGTCCGCGCCGGTCTCAAGCTCACCTACGAGGACGTCGACGGCCGCGTCCAGCGCGGGCCCTCCGGCCAGCCGGGCCTCAAGCAGCGCCTGCTCGACGCCCACACCGCCGCCGCCGAGTTCTACACCGGCAAGCTCCTGTCGCCCGATGCGGCGACGGCCCGCCAGTTCCTCACCACCCGCGGCTTCGACCGTGACGCGGCCGCTACCTTCGGCTGCGGCTACGCCCCCGACTCGTGGGACGCCCTCGCGAAGCACCTGCGCGCCAAGGGTTTCACCGCCGAGGAGCTGACCCAGGCCGGGCTCGCGAAGCCCTCGCGCACCGGGAACCTCATCGACCGGTTCCGCCGCCGCCTGGTCTGGCCCATCCGCGACTCCTCCGGTTCGGTGATCGGCTTCGGCGCCCGCAAGCTCTTCGAGGACGACCAGGGCCCCAAGTACCTGAACACCCCCGAGACTCCCCTGTACAAGAAGTCGCAGGTGCTCTACGGGATCGACCTGGCCCGCAAGGACATCGCGCGCAGCGGCCGGGTCGTGATCGTCGAGGGCTACACCGACGTCATGGCCTGCCACCTCGCCGGCGTGCCGATGGCGGTCGCGACCTGCGGCACCGCGTTCGGGCCCGAGCACATCCGCATCCTGCGGCGGTTCCTGTTCGACTCCGAGTCCGCGGACGGGCGCATCATCTTCACCTTCGACGGCGACGAGGCGGGCCAGCGGGCCGCGCTCAAGGCCTTCGACGAGGAGCAGCGCTTCGTCTCCCAGACGTACATCGCCGTCACCCCCGGCGGCCAGGACCCGTGCGAGCTGCGCCAGAGCGAGGGGGACACGGCGGTGCGCGAGCTCATCGAGCGGCACACGCCGCTGGTCCAGTTCGCGCTCGAACGCGCGATCGCCAAGCACGACTTGGACACCGCCGAGGGCCGCCTGCACGCCACGCGCGCGATCGCGCCGCTGCTGGCCCGCGTCAAGGACCGCGGGCTGGTCGAGGAGTACCTCGGCGTCTACGCCGGGCGCCTCGGCAAGGACAAGGCCGAACTGCGCCGCGCCGTCCAGGGCGCGGCCACCGGGCAGGCGCCCGAGGCCCCCGCGGGGCCCAAGCGCGAGGCCAGGGCCGACTCGACCCAGTCGCGGGCCCAGCGGGAGGTCCTCAAGGTCGCGCTCCAGCAGCCCCAGGTCGCCGGCCCCTACTTCGACGCGGTGGACGCCACCCCGTACACCGACCCGAACTACCGCGCCGTCCGCGAGGCCATCGAGGCCGCCGGAGGGGCCGCGAAGGCCGCGGCGGGCCCGAACTGGATCGCCGCCGTCCAAGGCGCCTGCACCGAACTCGCCGCGGGGGCCCTGGTGAACGAACTGGCCGTGGAGGAGCTGCGCATCGCGGGCGAACCGGACGCGCTCTATGTGCGGACGATCCTGGCGCGCATCCAAAGACCCGTGGTCGAGACCGAGGTCGCCGACCTCAAACGCCGGTTGCAGCGGGTGAACCCGAGCACCGACAAAGACGAGTACATGACCCTCTTCGGCCAACTCATGGGCCTGGAACAACACGTCAGGTCCCTACGAGACCAGGCCGCCAACGCAGTCGAGTAACACGCAGCCGAGTGGCCTCGGCCATATCCGACACGCACCCGAAATCCGAGGACTCGTACGAATCAGCGCATAGCCTCATTTTATGCCGAAAACGCCCCATGAGGCCATGCATCATCTGTTCCGCGACGACCCCGACCTTGTCCGCCGTGCGCTCAAGGTCTGCCTCGACGAGGACTTCCCGCAGTTCAACAGCGTCGTCGTCATCGACTCCGACCTGACCGAGATCAAGACGATCACCCGCGAGGTGGATACCGCGCTCCTGGTCGAAACCGATCTCGGTCCCGAGATACTCGTCATCGAGCCGCAGTCGAAGCCGCCCACGCAGGATAAGAAGCGCGCGTGGCACTGGTACCTGTCCTATCTGGAGGCGTACTACAAGGCTCCCGCGACGCTGATCATCCTTACCGCGGACCGGGCCGCCGCCGCGGCCTGCCGCAGGCCCATCACGCTCGGCCCCGAACGTCGGCCCTCGGCCACGGTGCACCCGTTGATCATCGGCCCGGACAACGCACCGTTCATCACCGACTCGATCGTCGCGGGGGAAGACGTGATGCTGGCGGTCCTGGCGGCGCTCGCGCATCGGCTGAACCCCGCCATCAACACCGCGCTCGACGCACTTGCGGGCGCGCTCCACTCCATCGACATCGAATCCGCCAAGTTCTTCGCCGAGTACGTCGTAGTCGGCCTCGGCGAAGGTGGCGCGTATGACCACTGGAAAGGCATAATCATGACCATGACCTACCCGTTCGCCTCGAAACTTCGTGAAGAGCTCATGCAGAAGGGCCGTGTCGAAGGCCGTGCAGAGGGGCTTGCCCAGGCGTTGCTGATGGTCCTCACCGATCACAACGTGGCGCTCTCCTCTGAGGAGCGTACGCGGATCGAGGCGTGCCAGGACGAGCTGCTGCTCAGCACCTGGCTTCACCGGGCGTCCTACGCCACGACCGCCGCCGACGTCTTCGAGGCCCGCAAGGACTGATCCGGGTCGGCCGCCGGTGCGGTGGCGTTGTTACCAGCCGTATTCGGCGTACACCGCACCTTTTTCGATTCGTTCCAGGGCGTTCGCCACGTAGCCGATCACCTGCGTCAGCTCGCCTGGGGCCGCCCATTGGAGCTGCGCGCATTTGTGCGGTTCGCGGTTCTTCGGCTCGCCGGTGAACTTCGCCGTCCGGAAGAACAGGTCCACTCGTTCGTCGCCGTCGATCGGGTCCCTCTTGTGCTGGACCAGGGCCAAGGCGAGATCCTCCGGTTCGACCGCGACCCCCACCTCCTCGGCGCCTTCGCGGACCGCGGCCGCCACCGCGCTCTCGCCCGACTCCACATGGCCCGCCGGGACGCTCCACTGGCCGTCGGCGTACCCGGTGTTCGCCCGTTGCAGGAACAGGAGTTCGCCGCCCCGGTAGAGCAGCAGGTGCACTGCCAGCGGGTACGTGCTGCGATCCTTCGCGCTCATTCGTCTCACCTCGGATGCGATCGGCCCCACCGTAACAGCGTCTTCCCGGCCTTCTCCCCGGCCGTCGCCGTGGTCGCCAGCGCGACCACGAGGGCCACCGCCGCCAGTGCGGCACCGGTCAGCGCGACCGAGCGGGGCCCGATTTGGCTCAGCGTGAGGCTCCCCAGCGAGGAGCCCAGGGCGATGCCGACGTTGAAGGCGATCGAGTTCCCCGCCGAGGCGGTGTCGGTGCTTCCCGGAGCGAACTCCATGACGCGGTTCTGCAACGCCGGGATCAGCGCCCCCATGGCGAATCCGGTGACCACGATGGCCGCCGAGGCCGCCCACGGGTTTGTGCCGAGGGCGAACATGACGACGAGGACGGCCGTGAGCAGCCCGATCGGCAGGATGACCGAGAGGCGCTGGTTCCGGTCGGACAGGACCCCGCCCGCCGCGATCCCGCCGAAGTCGGCCACGCCGCGGGCCAGCAGCAGCGGCCCCAGCAGCGCCGCGGACATCCCGGCGACCATGGTCACGAAGCTCGCGGTGTAGGTGAACACGGCGAAGAACCCGCCGACGGCGAACACGGAGGTGGCGAGCAGCAGCACGTACCGGCGCACGTCCGGCGAGGTGCCCTGCCCGGCGTGCGCGTTGCGCGTCGGCTCCGACGGCAGCGCCGCGGCCAGCGTGAGGAACGCGAGCAGCCCGAGGCCCGCGACGGCCAGGAACGCGACGTGCCAGCCGGCCTGCTGCCCGAGCCAGGTCCCGGCGGGGACGCCGAGCATCGGGCCGATGGACCCGCCGGTGAAGACCACCGCCATCGCCCGTCCGCGCACCTCGATCGGGAACATCCCGGCCGCCAGCGGCGCGACGATCGCCCAGAAGACCGCCTGGCTCAGCGCGATCGCGGCGCGGGCGGCCAGCAGCAGGCCGTAGCTCGTCGCCGCGGCCGAGAGCGCGGTCGCGACCACCATGACCGCCAGGAGCGCGAGCAGCAGCGGCCGGCGCGGCATCCGCGCGACCACGCGCACCAGCGGCAGCGTGGTCACCACGACGATGACGCTGTACCCGGTGACGAGGAGGCCGACCCGCGACTGCGAGACGCCGAGGTCCTCGGCGATCTCGGCGAGCAGTCCGATCGGCAGCGTCTCGACGGTCACGTAGCAGAACGCGGCGATCGAGAGGGCGACCAGGGCCGCCACCGCGCGGCGGTCGACGTCCAGCAGCCGCGTCATGGGGTGTCCATTGCGCTTGCGCGGCAGGGCGACTCGGCGGGGGAGCGGCCGCGTCCGGTTCGGGGCATGGACCGACTCTATCCCTCGGGCGCGCGAAAGCCGCCCGCGCTGGCGCGGGCGGCTTCAGAGCTTGCGGGTGTCAGGCCTTGGCGGGCTCGGGGTTGCGCAGCGGCTCGCCGTGGGCGTGGAGTCCGGCGAGCACCTCGCGCCAGGACTGGATCAGGCCCGTCGCGTGGTAGTCGATGCCCTTCTCCTTGCAGAACTGCTCCACGATCGGCTGCGCCCGGTTCAGGTTCACCGAGGGCATGGCCGGGAAGAGGTGGTGCTCGATCTGGTAGTTCAGGCCGCCGAGGGCGAAGTTGGTGAACCAGCCGCCCTTGACGTTGCGGGAGGTCAGCACCTGCTTGCGCAGGAAGTCCAGTTCGGTCTCGCCGACGAGGGTCGGCATGCCCTTGTGGTTGGGCGCGAAGACCGAGCCCATGTACACGCCCCACACGGCCTTGTGCACCAGGAGGAACACGACGGCCTTGCCCGGGGAGAGGACGATGAACAGCGCGCCGAGGTAGGCGGCCCAGTGGACGGCCAGGAACAGGGCCTCCCAGCCGCGGTGCTTCAGGCCGGGCTTGGCGACCGACTTGATGCCCGAGACGTTGAGGTTGAGGCCCTCGAGGGTGAGGATCGGGAAGAACAACTGCGCCTGGTACTTGCCGAACCAGGTCGAGATGCCCTGCGCGAAGCCCGCCTGGCGCTTGGACCACACGAACAGGCCCGGGGAGACGTCGGGGTCGTGCTCCTCGTGGTTGGGGTTGGCGTGGTGGCGGTTGTGCTTGTCGTTCCACCAGCCGTAGCCCATGCCGTTGGCGAGGTTGCCGGTGAACCAGCCGAGCTTCTCGGAGGTCGAGCGGCTGCGGATGACCTGGCGGTGCGCGAGGTCGTGGCCGAGGAACGCGACCTGGGTGCTGAGCAGGGCCATGAACACGGCCGTGATCATCTGGAACCAGGAGTTGCCGATGAAGGCGAACGCCACCCAGCCGCCGATGAACACCGCGGTCACGAGGGCGAAGCGGATCACGTAGTACGCCGGGCGGCGGTTCATGAGCCCGGCGTCGTTGATCCGTCGGCTCAACTGCGCGAAGTCGCTCCCCGCCCGTTCCTTGGGCTGGGGTGTCGCGGGTGTCTCGGCGAGGAGCGTCATCTGCTGTTCCGATCTTTAGACGTTCATCTGGATCACCTCTAGCCTCCCGCCTTTCGGGGCCGCTGTCGCTACTGCTGGCCCCTCAATGGGGGTAGTGCTTGCCCTACCTTTTCGGCAATAGTGTGAAACGAACCTTTCAAAAATCACTGGTCGGATGTCGGACGCCCGGCCTAGGGTGAACCCATGCCACATGACAACGAGATGCTGGTTCGCGCCAGTGACCTGCGGAAGAGCTACGGCGAGCACGAGGCCGTCCGCGGCGTCGACTTCGAGATCCTGCGCGGCGAGGCCTTCGGCTTCCTCGGCGCGAACGGGGCGGGAAAATCCACCACCATGCGGATGATCGGCTGCGTCTCACAACCCACCGAAGGCACCCTGGAGGTCTTCGGACGCGACCCCCGCACCGAAGGCGCCGCGATCCGCGCGCGCCTGGGCGTCGTCCCCCAGGACAACACCCTCGACGGGATGCTCACCGTCTTCGAGAACCTCGTCGTCTACGCCGGCTACTTCGGCATCAGGAAGCGCGAGGCCCGCGCCAAGGCCGCCGAGCTCCTCGACTTCGTGCAGCTCACCGCCCGCGCCAAAGACCAGGTCAACGAGCTCTCCGGCGGGATGCAGCGGCGACTGGCCATCGCCAGGTCCCTCATCAACGACCCCGACCTGGTCATCCTCGACGAACCCACCACCGGACTCGACCCCCAGGCCCGGCACCTGGTGTGGGAGCGGCTGTTCCAGCTCAAGCACCGCGGCGTGTCGATCCTGCTCACCACCCACTACATGGACGAGGCCGAGCAGCTCTGCGACCGGCTCGTGGTCATGGACGAGGGCCGCGTCATCGCCGCGGGCTCCCCGCGCGAACTCATCGACACCCACGTCACCAAAGAGGTCGTCGAACTGCGCTTCGGCACCGCCCACACCGCCGAGCTCGCCGAACTCGCCCTCACCCTCAAAGGCGTCGGCGCCCAGATCGAGCCGCTGCCCGACAAGATCCTCGTCTACACCGACGACGCCGACGACACCGCCGCCGCCCTCGAAGCCCGCGAGATCCGCCCCACCTCCACCCTCGCGCGCCGCGCCTCCCTCGAAGACGTCTTCCTGCGCCTGACCGGCCGCGCCCTCGTGGAGGACGAAGCGTGACCGTCACCGCGACCACAACCGTCGACCGCACCGCCCCGAGCGCGACCGTCGGCGCCTGGCGGGCCTTCAACCTCCAGCTCGCCCTCTACCGGCACGTCTGGCACGGCACCGCCTTCACCTCCATGCTCCTGCCGATCCTCTACATGGTCTCGGTCGGCATCGGCGTCGGCTCCTACATCGACCCCGCCTCCCTCGGCGGCCTCGAATACGCCGCGTTCATCGCCCCCGGCCTCATCTGCTCGGTCGCGGTCATGATGCTCGGCAACGACATGGTCTTCCCCGTCTTCGGCGGCTACCAGGACTGGGGCGGGGCCTACCTCGCCCAGCGGGCCACCCCGCTGCGCCCGCTCGACATCCTCAACGGACACCTCGCCTACGCGGTGCTCTTCCGGCCCCTCACCAACTGCACCATCGTCGTCATCGTCCTGGCCTTCTTCGGCGTCTACAGCTCTGCGTGGGCCGCCCTGGCGATCGTCGCCGCCGTGCTCACCTCCGCCGCTCTCGCGCCCTGGCTCCACTTCTGGGCCTCCAGCATCAAGAACGACGCGAACCTCAACATGATCTTCCGGTTCGCCGTCATGCCCATCTCGCTGTTCTCCGGGGTGTTCTTCCCCGCCGACCAGATGCCCGGCTTCCTGCAACCGCTGGTGTGGATCTCGCCGCTGTGGCACGGCACCGAACTCGCCCGCGCCGCCACCGCCGACGTCGCGCCCGCGCTGCCTCCCCTCGCCCACATCGCCTACCTGGTGCTGCTGGCCGTCGCCGGGTGGTTCGCCGCCCGCCGCGTCATCCAGCGCCGCCTGAACTTCTAGGAGACCGCGTGTCCGTCATCGCCTACAGCGCCGCCCGCGCGAATCTCCGCTCCTCCGGCGCCATGCTCAACCGCAACTGGGTCGCCATGCGCCGCGCCTGGATCCTCGTCGCCTCCGGCGCCGTCGAATCCCTGCTCTTCCTGTTCGCCTTCGGGTTCGGCGTCGGCGCCCTCGTCGGCGACATCACGCTCCCCGACGGCACCACCGTCGGCTACACCGCCTACGTCGCCCCCGCGATCCTCGCCAACGCCGCCATGATGGGCGTGCTCTCGGAGACCTCCATCAACGTCTTCGCCAAGTTCAAGTGGATGAAGGTCTACGACGGCATCCTCAACACCCCCTTGCGGCCCTGGGACGTGGCCCTCGGCGAGGTCTGGTGGGCCCTCATCCGCGGCGGCACCTACATCGGCGCGTTCGTCGTCGTCATGGGCCTGTTCGGACTCCTCGACTCCTGGTGGTCGCTCCTGGCCGTCCCCGCGTGCGTGTTCATCTCGCTCGCCTTCGCCGGGATCGGCCTGACCCTCGCCACGCTCTTTCGCGACTGGCCCGACTTCGACTGGATGATGGCCGTCGTCTTCGTCATGTTCCTGTTCGGCGGCACTTTCACGCCCGTCGAGGCCTACCCGGCCTTCGCGCAGCCGATCGTCTACGCCATGCCGCTCTACCACGGCATCGAGCTCGTGCGCGGCCTCAGCCTCGGCCAGCCGGGCCCGATGATGCTCCTCAACATCGCCTACCTCCTCGCCCTCGCGGTCGCCGGCATGTGGATCGCCCAGCGCCGACTGGCGAAGGCCTTGTACAAGTAATAGGAAGGTCAAGCAGCGGGCCGCGCCGCCGATCCGGTTGAACACCAGCCGATCCGGCGGCGCGGCCGTCTTCTCCCCGTAAGAAGAAATTCTTCAAACTTGACCTATCTAATGAAGAAAAACTCCGATATCGTCCTGTTTACGCATGAAGGCCAGCGCTCCGCACCCCAGCGCGACCCCGACTCGCTATAAGGAGGTTCCTCATGCGGAACACAGGACGGGCCCACCGGCCCGCGATCTCCCGGCGCACGCGCCGACTCGTCATCCTCATCAGCGCCCTCGCACTCGCCCTCACCGGCGCGGCGGTCCCCACCGTGATCGCCAACGCCGAGGACGCCTCCATTCAGGCCCTGAACCACAAGAGCCCCTTCAACTGCAACAAGACCTTCTACGCCAACAACTGGACCGGCGGCCACAACCCCAGCAACTCCATCGACTGGCAGACCTACGGCTCGGACGCCATCAACGGCGAGAACGTGCGCGCCACCGCCGCCGGCACCGCCACCTTCTACGACGAAGGCAGCACCAGCTACGGCAAGTGGGTCCAGATCGTCCACTCCGACGGCACCCGCACCCGCTACGCCCACTTGGCGAGCATGGTCGGCGCCGTCGGCTCCTCCCGGACCGTCTCCCAGGGGACCGTCATCGGCACCGTCGGCTCCACTGGCGGCTCCACCGGCCCGCACCTGCACTACGAGCAGCGCAACGCCTCCGGCACCGTCGTCAGCCCCACCGTCGAGGGCACCGCGGTCCCCTTGGGCACCAAGAAGGCCATCACCTCCTCCAACGGGTGCGGCGGCGGCGGAGGTAACCCCTACACCGCCGGGCAGGTCTGCGGCTCGGGCTTCACCCAGATCAACCAGCACGCGCTCGGCACGGCGGGCACGATCGTCCTGATGTACAACAGCTCCAACGGCCAGAACTGCGTCGTCACGCTGAAGCACACGAGCGTCGGCACGCCCAGCGCGGTCGCCTCGACCCTCCAGGTCGAAGGCGGCGCGGTCACCACCGACTCGGGCAACTTCTCCTACTACGCCGGGCCGGTCAAGAAGGCCGCCGCCGGCCAATGCGTCAAATGGGGCGGCAAGGTCGGATCGACCTCCTGGACGAGCGGCTGGAGCCACTGCGGCTAGCCGATCCGAATCGCCCAACCGTTAGGCTGGGCGCGTGAGAACCGTGCTGCGACTGTGCATGATCGTCGCGCTGGCCTGCGCGCCCGCCTTCGCCCCCTCGGCGGCCCTGGCCGCCGGGGGGCCTCAGGTCCTGGTCCTCACGACCGGGAACGAGCGCCAGGACGTGGCGGACTTCGCGGTGGAGCGCCTCCAGATGGAGGCGCGCCGCTGGAACTTCACCCTCGTCGAAGGCGACCCCGAGGACCTGGCCGACCTCGCCGGCTACGACGCGGTGGTCTTCCTCAACACCGGCGAGGGCCTGCTCGACGAGGCCCAGCGCGCCTCGCTGCGGGCGTTCGTCGAAGGCGGCGGCGGTTTCGTCGCCACCAACGCCGCGGCCGCGAGCGAACCGGACTGGGACTTCTACCAGGAGATGCTCGGCGCCACCGTGGTCACGCCGCCGAGCGAGCCGCGCACCGAGCAGACGGTGGGTTTCGAATCCGGCTCGCCGATCACCGACGGCCTCGACGACCTCGAAGTGACCGAGCGCTGGTACTACTTCGACCCCGAGCCCGACGAGGAGGGCTTCACCGTCCTCGCGCGGCTCGAATCGGAGGACCCGGTCGCCTGGAGCAGCGACGAGCACGCGGTCTTCTACGCCTCGCCGGGCGGCGAGGGCGACACCTGGGGCGACCGGGACTTCCTCCAGCTCATGCGCCAGGGCATCTGGTGGGCCGCGGGGGAGCGGGGCGCGCTGGTCCAGAACACCGAGGACGCGGCCCCGTCGTGGCCCTACACGCTGACGTTCGTGCTGTTCGTCGTCGCGGTCGCCGGCGGCGGCTCGATCGCGGTGTGGCGCTTGGACCGGGCCGAGGCCGCCAAGGCCGCGAACGCCCCGGCCTGAACCAGAGCGAGCGAAGACCGGGCGGGCCGTATGGCCCGCCCGGTCCTTTCACGTTCCGCCCCTTGGACTTGTGCCGCCCCGTGGGACGCTCGCGTCCCGCTCGCCGCGGTCCTGTCGCGGCGGCGCGGGGCGAGGGACGGACCGCGGTCTACAGCCGCCCGGTGATCGAGGTGGCCACCTCGGCGACGCCGTTGACGTACGGCAGGTCCTCGTCCTCGGGCTCCTCCACCGGCGGCCCCTGGCGCTGCTTGACCGAGACCTCCTCGAGCGGGATCGCCAGCAGCGCCGACATGGCGTTCTCCTTGGGGTTGGCGGCCCTCGACCGGTCGGAGCGGCCCTCGGCCATGCGGTCGATGAGCGCCTTGAACACCGACCAGCGCTCGTCGGTGTCCTCCACCAGCGTCGCGTTCGCGTGGACCACGACGCTGCGGTAGTTCATCGAGTGGTGGAACCACGACTTCGAGAACACGAGTCCGTCCACGATGGTCGCCGTGACGCTCACCGGGAAGCCCTCGCGCCCGCCCAGGCCCATGCTCGACCCGGTTGAGCCGTGCAGGAAGAGCGTGTCGCCCACGCGCACATGGAACGTCGGCAGGACCCGCGGCGCGCCGTCGGGGCCGACGAAGGCCACGTCGCAGTGCAGCGCCTCGTCGAGGATCCGGTACGCGTCGGCCTTCTCGTAGGTGACGCGCTCGCGGGAGCGGTTGGGGGTGGTGCGCTCGGTCGGGGCGAACCGGCCGCCGGAGGGGCTGTCGAGGGTCGTCATCGGGGGGCTCCCATCGCCTGATTTTGTACTGGTACAATCGGCTCGTTATGTCGGTACAGTATCAGATCACCGGTTCGGCGGCAAACGAGATCGCCGCCAGCGTCGAGTCCGGCGTGCGCGCCGGACACCTCGCCCCCGGCCGCACCCTGCCCCCCGTCCGCAGGCTCGCCGCCGATCTCGGCGTCGCCCCGGGCACCGTCGCCGCCGCCTACCGCCGCCTGCGCGAACGCGGCGTCGTCGAGACCGGCGGCCGCGCCGGGACCTTCGTGCGCCAGCGCTCGGCCTTCACGCCCGCCGGGGAGCTCACCGTGCCCGACGGCATGGTCGACCTCGTCTCGGGCGAGCCCGACGTCGCGCTCCTGCCCGACCTCGACGCCCTCAAGCCCCGCGTCGACACCTCCCACGGCAACTACCGCGACGGCGGCCCCTGCCCGCACCTGCTCGACCTCGCCCGCGACCGCTTCGCCGCCGACGGCGTGCGCGGCGAGCTCACCGTCACCTCCGGCGCGCTCGACGCCTTCGAGCGCGGCCTCGCCGCCCGGATCGAACCCGGCGACACCGTCGCGGTCGAGGAGCCCACCTGGTCGAACGGGCGCGACCTGCTGCTCTCGGCGGGCTACCAGGTCACCCCGGTCGCCATCGACGGCGAGGGCCCGCTGCCGTCCGAACTGGACGCCGCCCTGGCCGCCGGGGCCCGCGCGTTCATCCTCACCTCGCGCGGCCAGAACCCCACGGGCGCGGCGGTGTCGGCCGAGCGCGCGGCCGCCCTCCGCGCGGTCGTGGCGAAGCACCCGGGCGTGCTCGTCATCGAGGACGACCACTGGGGCGAGCTGTCGCAGATCCCGCTGCACCCGGTCGCCGACGCGGCCGAGCACTGGATGTTCGTCCGCTCGGTCTCCAAGCCCTACGGGCCGATCCTGCGCTGCGCGCTCGTGGCCGCCGACGCGGACACGAAGGCCCGCGTCCAGGGCCGCATGGCCATGGGGCACGGCTGGGTCTCGTGCATCCTCCAGCACTTCGTGATCGCCGCCTGGACCGACGAGACCGTCGCCGCGCGCATCGGGCACGCCGGACGCGTCTACGCCGAACGCCAAGGGGCCCTTCGCGAAGCCCTGGCCGAGCGCGGGGTCGACGTGTGGGGGCGCTCGGGCCTGAACCTGTGGATCCCGGTCGCCGACGAGACCGCCGCGGTCGTGTCGCTGCGCGACGCCGGCTACGCCGTCGCCCCCGGCCGCGCGTTCTCCTTCCACGGCGACCAGGGCATCCGGATCAGCACCGCCCGGCTCGACCCCGCGCACGCCCCCGCGGTCGCCGAGGCCGTCGCCCGCGCTTCAGGACCGGCCGCACCGCCGGTCTGACGCCGCGGCGCCCCCGCACCCCGGGGCGCTCGCACGGCCGGACCGCACCCGATCCGGCCGACAACTCCAGAAAGGACCCCCGTGACCGAGACCGAACCCCCTGGCGCCGAACCGCGCACACCGCCGACGCTGCCGCTCGACACGACCGCCCTCCAGCGGCGCGTGCTGCGGACCCTGTTCTGCACCCAGATCCTCGGCGGCCTCGCCGTCGGCATCGGGATCGCCGTGGGCGCCCTCCTCATCGAGGACATGACCGGCTCCAGCACCTACGCCGGGCTCGCGCAGAGCCTCTTCGTCGGCGGCTCGGCGCTCGTCGTCGTGCCCGCCGTGCGCATCACCGAGCGCTACGGGCGCCGCGGCGGCCTCGCGTTCGGCTACGGCTGCGCCGTCCTCGGCACGCTCGTCGTCATCGCCGCGGTCCACCTCGACAACCCCCTGGTCGCCGTCGTCGGCTACTTCCTGCTCGGCTCGGCCTCCTTCGCCGGGCTCCAGTCCCGCTACGCCGCGGCCGACCTCGCGCCGGCGGCGCGGCGCGGCTCGCACCTGGCGATCGTCGTGTGGGCCACCACGATCGGCTCGGTCGTGGGCCCGTCGACGGCCGCGCTCGCCGAGCGGGCCTGGACCGGCTGGTTCGGCGGTCCGGCCTACGTCGGGTCCATGGCCGCCATCGGACTGCTGTGCCTGCTCACCGCCGCGATCATCGGGCTCGTGCTGCGCCCCGACCCGCTCCTGACCGCCCGCGAGATCAGCGGCGAGACCGACGCGCCCCGCCGCTCGATCGCCGACGGCTACCGCACCGCCAAGACCAACGCGGCCGTGCGCACCGGCGTCATCGCCGCCGCGCTCGGCCACTTCGTCATGGTCGGCGTCATGGCGATGACGGCCCTCCACATCAGACACGGCATGGCCGATCCGGAGCGGGCGCTCACCGTCGTCGGCCTCATCCTCGGGCTCCACATCGGCGCGATGTACGCCTTCGCGCCGGTCTTCGGGCGCCTCATCGACCGATACGGCGCCCGCCCGGTCCTCATGGCGGGCACCGCGACCCTCGTCGCCGCCTGCGTCGTCTCGGGGTCGGCCCCGGCCGACGACCACGTGCGGGTCTCCCTGGGCCTGGTCCTGCTCGGCCTCGGCTGGTCGGCGATGACCGTCGGCTCGGCCGCGCTCGTCACCGGCGCGGTCACCCCGGCGAACCGGCCGTCCACGCAGGGCTTCTCCGACCTCGTGATGGGCCTGTCCGCCATGGGCGCGGGGATCGCCTCGGGCCCCATCGTCGAGTACGCGAGCTACGGGATGCTGTGCGTGTGCTGCGCGGTCGTGGCGCTCCTGGTCTTCCCGTCCCTCATGGGCCGCAAGGCTTCCTAGTACCCGTAGGCGCTCGGGGCGTTCTGGCCGCCGTCGACCGGGACTACCGCGCCGTTGATCGCCTTCGCCTTGTCCGACAAGAGGAAGGCGATCACCTCTGCCACGTCCTTCGGGTCGAGCAGCGCCCGGTTCGGGAACTCCTCCAGGAACGTCTCGTAGCGCCCCGGGTCGGCCACGCGCAGCCGGTCCCAGTTGCGGTCGGGGATGAGCATCGAACCGGGAGCGACGGCGTTGACGCGCACGCCGCTGGGGCCCAGCTCGCGCCCGAGGATCGTCGCGGCGTGGTTGAGCGCGGCCTTCGTCGAGCCGTACGCGAGCCCGGGGGAGGGCTTGGTGCCCGAGATCGAGGAGACCAGGACCGCCGCGCCGCCGGTGCGCCGCAGTTGCGGCAGCGCCGACTTCAGGGCGGTCATCGCGCTGGTCACGTTGACGCCCAGCGTGTAGACCCAGTCGTCGGCCTCGGTGTCGGCCAGGCTCCGGCCGCGGGCGCCGCCGACGTTGGCGACCAGGCCCCCGAGGTCGCCCAGGCGCCGCCCGGCCTCGTGCACGAACTCGACGAGCACCTCGGCGTCGTTGACATCCAGGACCCGGGTGACGACGGCGACCTCATATTCGGCGCGGAGCTTCTCGGCGAACTCGTTCAAGGGCGCGGCGCCGCGGGCGCACAGCGCCAAGGGGACGCCCTCGGCGGCGAGGACGGCGGCGGTGGCCATACCCAGGCCGTGGCTGGCACCGGTGATGAGGACAGGGCTGTTCAAAGGCATGCTTCATGATGGCCTGTCGCGTCTCGCCCCGCCAGGCCCGTCGGGCCCGAAGGCGAGCGACGCGAAGGCGATCGGAAGACGCGGCGGTACGAGAGCCCTTGCGCCGCAGTCGTACCCGGGTCCGGTCGCGGGGCCGGCCCGTGCCGACCGGCCCCGCGGGCTCCGGTCGGCTCAGCGCCAGGGCGCGAGCGGATTGTCCAGCTCACCGGCGTAGATGAGGCTCTCCTCCTGGTTCTCGATGTCCACCATCTGCTGGTTGTTCTTGAGCTGCAAGCGGTTCAGACACGAGAGTTTGAAGCCGTCCTCGAACATCGGGAAGCGCGCGAACTCCTCGGCCAGCTCCGGGTGCGCCGCCTGATAGTCCTTCAGGGACTCGGCGGTCACGCGCCAGAACTCGTCCTCGTCGAGCATCCCGTCGAGGTGCAGGTTCGCTGCGAGGAACCGCAGGAAGCAGTCCACGACGTCCACGAGGATCGCCAGCGCCCGCACCTCGTCGGGCACCGGGCCCTGGATGCGCTTGACCGCCTCGGGGAGCTGCACGGCCGTGTCCATGATGGCGCACTCCTCGCCGATGTCCTTGAGGAAGACCCGTTCCACCGCGCCGTCCTTGAGGACGAGGATCACGTTCTCGCCGTGCGGCATGAACGCGAGCCCGTAGCGGTACAGGCAGTGCGCGAGCGGCACCAGGTAGGCGTCGAGGTAGCGCCGGAGCCAGTCCTCGGCGGGCATGCCGGAGCGGCGGATGAGCGCCGAGGCGAACGGCGTCCCGTCGGCGTCGACGTGCAGGAGCGAGGCCATGGTCGCGGCGTGCTCGCCCTTCGCCAGGCGCGGGACGGGGCTCTCGCGCCACAGGGCCGCGAGCATCTTCTTGTACGGGGAGCCCTTCGGCGCGCCGGTGGTGTAGGCGGGGTGGCGGTAGCCGACGGCGGCCCGCTCGCGCAGCACGGTGACGCCGTGGCGCTTGAGGGTCGGGTCGCCGTGGACGAGGTCGGCCACGTAGTCGCTGATGGCGGGGGTGACCTCCATGTACTCGGTGGACAGGCCCCGCATGAAGCCCATGTTGAGCACCGACAGGGAGGTCTTGACGTAGTCGGCGGCCGGGTCGCTGCGGTTGAAGAAGGTCCGGATCGACTGCTGCGCTTGGAATTCGTGGTCGCCCTCGCCGAGGGGCACGAGCCTTCCGGCGGCGATCTCGGGCGCGAAGGTCACCGCGATCTTGTTGCGCCACTGCCACGGGTGCACCGGGATCAGGTAGACATCCTCATAGGAGAGTCCCTGGTCGGTGAGCATGGAGGCGAAGTACTCGCGCGAGTCGGCGTCGAGCTGGGTCTCCAGGAGCCAGGTGAAGTCGAGTTCGGGCGAGGCGGCGAACATCGCGTGCTCGCGCTTGGCCGCCAGCCACATCAGGCGCACGCCCGAGCCGGTCTCGGGCGCGTAGGCCCGGTAGTCCTCGGCGGTGAAGCCGAGCCGCCCCGATCCGGCGACGAAGCACGGGTGCCCCCCGGTCATGGCCGCCTCGATCGCCTGGAAGCCGGCGTCGACGAGTTCGGCGGCGCTCGGCTGGTCGTCCCCGGCCTGGTAGGCGCCGCGGTTGACGGTGGCGGCGACCTCTTCGAGGTACACCGGCAGCACCGCGTCGCTCAGACCCAGTTCGCCCTTGAACGCCAGGAAGAACGCGGCCGCGTCGAGTTCGCGCTCGGCGCCGTCCGCGTCCTCGCGGACGATCGAGGCGGGGTCGACGGCCCAGTGGTCGAGCTTGAGCCGCACCGCCGCGAAGCGGTACCGCTCCCCTCGCGCGGTGAGCGCGTAGGCTTCGCCGTCCTTGACGGGCACCAGCAGCCGCTCGTGCGCGAATTCACCGATCGCCTTGGCCAGCAGGGCCCTGGTGGCCTGGTGCCACCGTTCGGGGGTCAGGTGGTCGATGGCGCTCACGCGGGGACTCCTCTCGCGGCGGACCGCTCGAAATCGATTCGGGTGCAGAAGCTCAGGAGCGCCTGCTTGTCCTTGAGGCGCACGGCCCGCTCGGGGCGGAAGCCGACGAACTCGTTGAGGCGGTGGATGGCCTCGTTGCCGATATCGGGTTCGACCACGACGCGGTTGGCGCCGAAGCCGTCGAACAGCAGCCGCATGACCGTCTCCATGACGCCCTTGGTGAACCCGGGGATCGGCTGGTCGCTGGGGGCGGTGAGCACGTGCATACCCACGTCGCCCTCGGCGGGGCTGTAGACCTCGGCGAGCTCGGAGCCGGCCGGGTCGTAGATCTCCACGAGGAACCGGGCGCGGTAGTGGTACAGGCCCATATAGGCGAAGTGGCCGGGGTTCATCTCGATGGCCTCGTGCTCGGCGAGCACGTCGGCGACCGAGGCGTCCTGCATCATCCAGTACTTGGCCTTCGGGTGCGTCACCCACTCGTGCAGCAGCGGCGAGTCGGTGGGCGGGTCGACCAGGCGCAGGCCGAAATCGCCGAGCCGGTCGTGCAGGTGGTAGAACGTGGCGGGTGCCTTCATGGCGGCGGTCATGCCTGTGCCCTTCTCACGACGGTGGTGCTCCGAACTCCTGGAAACCGATACGCTCCTCGACCGGGTAGACCTCCCGGCCGGTCATCGACCGGATGATCCAGGAGTTGCGGTGGGCGGCCATGCCGAGGTCGGGGGCGGTGAAGCCGTGGGTGGCGAGTTCGGCGTTCTGGACGAAGACCTCGCCGGCGCCGGCGGCGTCCACACTGTAGTCGCGGCGGGCCTCCAGGCGGCCGGTCGGGTCGAAGCGGAGGCGGTCGCGCACGGGATCGAGGAAGCGGGGGACACGGTAACTGTAGCCGGTCGCCAGCACCAGTCCCTCGGTGAGCAGGTCGAAGCTGCGGTCCTGCTCGTGCTGCCTGATCCCGAGGCGCACGCTGCCGCATCCGGCGGCCTTCTCGACCGTGCTGTTGGTGAACAGCCTGGTCGGGACGGTGCCGAGGCGGAACCGCTTCTCGTAGAGCACGTCGTAGATCTCGTTGATGAGCTCGGCGTTGATGCCCTTGTACAGGCCCTTGTGCGCCGCGTTGAGCTCGTCGCGGCGCTCGCGCGGCAGGCCGTGGAAGTAGTCCACGTACTCCGGGCTGGTCATCTCCAGGGTGAGCTTGGTGTACTCCAGCGGGAAGAACCTGGGGGAGCGGGTGACCCAGTTGAGCTCGTACCCGCCGGCGTCGATGTCGCCGAGGAGGTCCCGGTAGATCTCGGCGGCGCTCTGGCCGCTGCCGACCACGGTGATCGACCCGCAGGCCTTCAGGCGGTCGCGGTGCTCCAGGTACGAGGAGGCGTGGCAGACGGTGTCGGATTCGAGGTCGCGGCAGGCCGGGGGGATCCACGGGGGCGTGCCGGTGCCCAGGACGATCCGGCGGGCGCGGTCGACGCGTTCGCCGCCCGGTCCCTCCGAGCGCACGGCGTAGGCGCCGTCCTCCCATTCGACGGCGGTGACCTCGCGTTCGAAGCGCAGGTTCGTCATGCGTCCGGCGGCCCACCGGAGGTAGTCCTGGAACTCGGCGCGGAGCTGGAAGAACGACTCGCGGATGTAGAACGGGTAGATCCGGCCGTTCGCCTTGAGGTAGTTGAGGAACGAGAACTCGGAGGTCGGGTCGGCGAGGGTCGCGAGGTCGGCCATGAACGGCACCTGCATGGTGGTGCCCTCGATGAGCATCCCCGGGTGCCAGTCGACGTCCGCCTTGCGCTCCAGGAAGATCCCGTCGAGGTCCTCGATCGGGGCGGTGAGCGCGGCGAGGCCGAGGTTGAACGGCCCCAGGCCGATCCCGATGAAGTCGTGCACGCTCACGCGGCCTCCTGGACGCTCTTGCCGTGGCGGGCCAGCGCTTCGAGCACCGGCACGATGTCCGAGAGCCCCGTCTCGGGGTTGAGCAGCGTCAGTTTGAGCGCGATGCGCCCTTCGACGCGGGTCGCGGCGACCATGCCCTCGCCGGAGGCCGCGAGGGCCTCGCGGGCGCGGCGGTGGGTGTCGTCGTCGGCTCCGGCGAGGCGGAACAGCACTGTGGACAGTTGCGAGGGCGGTGCGGCGACCTCGAAGCGCGGGTCGGAGGCGATCCAGTCCCAGGTGCGGTCGGCGAGGTCGCAGACGCGGTCGAACATGGCGCCGACCGCTTCGGGTCCCAAGGTGCGCAAGGTCATCCAGAGTTTCAGCGCGTCGAAGCGCCGTGTGGTCTGGAGGCTCTTGTCGACCTGGTTCGGCGTGGCGGCCTCGGCCGGGTTGAGGTAGTCGGCGTGGTGGGTGACGTGCCGCAGCGAGGCGCGGTCGCGCACGAGGAGCGCCGAGGAGCTGACGGGCTGGAAGAAGGACTTGTGGTAGTCCACGGTGACCGAGTTCGCCGCCTCGATCCCGTTGAGCAGGCCCCGGTTCTCGGGCGAGACGAGCAGGCCGCAGCCGTAGGCGGCGTCGACGTGGAGCCAGACCCCGTGCGCGGCGGCGACTTCGGCGATCGGGCCGAGCGGGTCGATCGATCCGAAGTCGGTGGTCCCGGCGGTGGCGACCACCGCGGCGGCCACGAGGCCCTGCTCGCGGCAGGACTCGATCGCGGCGTCCAACGCGGCCGGGTTCATCCGGAACCAGTCGTCGGAGGGCACGGTGACCACGGCGTCCTCGCCGAGGCCGAGGAGCCTGGCGGCCTTGACGACCGAGAAGTGCGAGTGCGGGGAAGCGAAGATCCGCAGCCGCGGCAGCACTTCGACCCCGCGCAGCGGCGTGCCGGTCTCGACGCGGTGCTTGAGCAGGACGCCTTCGACCGCCTCCTCCCTCGCCAGCAGGAGCGCGTGCAGGTTCGACTGCGTCCCACCGGAGGTGAACACCCCGTCGGCGTCGGCGCCGAGCCCGATGCGCGCGGCCGTCCACTCGATGAGGTGCTGCTCGATGAAGGTGCCGCCGGCGCTCTGGTCCCAGGTGTCGACCGAGGTGTTGACGGCGGCGAGCACCGTCTCGGCGGCGACGGCCGGGAGCGCGACGGGGCAGTTGAGGTGCGCGAGGTAGCGCGGGTGGTGGAACCAGACGGCGTCGTTGAGGTACAGCTCGCCGACCTCGTCGAACGCGTCCTCGAAGGACTCCAGGGGCCGGTCGAGGTCCACGGCGGCGACGGCCGGTCCCAGGTCCGCCGGGGCGGCGCCGGTCCAGGGTCGTTCGACGGCGGCGAACCGTTCGGCGAGTCGTCCGGCGACGTCGGCGATGAGGCCGCGGTACGCGGCCGCCGAGTCGCGCCCCAGTAGAGCGGAGGGCTCTGACCGGTTGGGAGGCACGGGAGTCGGACGAAGATCGGCGCTGGTCAGCACGGGGGGTCCTTTCGCGGAGGGACTGTCGTGAGGGCCGGGGAACGTGTAGGTTAGCCTAACCTAAGTGACCCGAAGGCAATAGGGCTCGTCCCAAATGGTGATGTTCTCCACGAATACTTGCGCTGAAGGCACTGAATCGGCATTTGCCATGGATTGTCGGCGTCACCGAGTCCTCAGGGGACGCCGCGCCGCAGGCAGTCGGCGCATCCGGCGCTGCCGTGACCGGCGGCCGGGAAGAAGGTTGCGGCGGCGCCCGGGGGGAGCCACCGCCGCGTTCATATCGTGCAGGACTGTTGCGGCACTGTCTGTCGCCAATCTGACAACGCACGGTGGTCACGCCGGCTCAAGCCGCCGCGATCAATGCGATCACCTTGCAGCGCAAAAAGACCGGCGCCGGATCTGGAATCCGGCGCCGGTGCGGTTTCGCTCCCCGATCGGGTAACGAGGCCTCGGCTATCCACGCCTCCACGATCTCGGTCATGGTCGCCAGCGGAATCGAGCCGCTCGAGAGGATGCGGTCGTGGAAGTGCCGCAGGTCGAACGCGTCCCCGAGCTCCCGCTCGGCGCGCGTGCGCAGCTCCCCGATGTGCCTGCGCCCGATCATGTACGCCAAGGCCTGGCCCGGCCACGCGATGTACCGGTCGACCTCGTTGGCGATGTTCACTTCCGACAGAGCGGTGTTGTCGCGCATGTAGTCGATGGCGCGCTGCCGCGACCAGCCGAAGGCGTGCATCCCGGTGTCGACCACGAGGCGGCAGGCCCGCCAGGCGTCGAAGGAGACCATGCCGAGCCGCGCCAGATCGCCGCTGTAGAGCCCGATCTCGTCGCAGAGCCGCTCGGTGTACAGGCCCCAGCCCTCGCCGAACGCGGTGACGTAGCCGAACCGCCGGAACTGCGGCAGGTCTTCGAGGGTCTGGCCGAGGGCGAACTGGAGGTGGTGCCCGGGAACGCTCTCGTGGAAGGCGAGCGCCTCGTACTCGTACCGGGCCCGAGTCTCGGGCTCGTACGTGTTGACCCAGTGCGTGCCGGGCCGCGACCCGTCGGAGGCGGGGACGGTGTAATACGCGAGCGTGGAACCCTTGGCCGCGGCCTCGGGGATGACCTGGACGTCGCAGGGGGCGATGTCGTAGGGGAGGAACGCCGAAGGCAGAGCGGCCTCGGCCCGCTTGAGCGCCGAGGTGACATCGGCGAGGATCTCGTCCGCGCTCTCGTACCGAAGCGAAAGGTCGTTGCGAAGCCGATCGATGACCTCCGAAACCTCAGAAGTCCCCAAGGCCCGCAACCCGATCGAGGAGAACTCCCCGCGAAGCCGCTCGACCGCGTCGAGCCCGATCCGATGCACCGCTTCAGGACTCAGGTCCGTGGTGGTGAACTGCCGAGAGAGGGCCGCATAACCCTCAACGCCGCCGGGCACGTGGCACACCCCGACGTGCTCGTCATCGCGGGCCACGGGCAGGAACTCGGTCTCCAGAGCGGCCCGCCAGAGCGCGAGCGCGGGCCGGACCCGCTCGGCGACGAACGCAGTCGCCTGGGCCTTCCAGTCCGCGGCGTCGACGCCGGTCGGCTCGAGCGCGACGAGCGGGTCGGAGTCGACCTCGGTCGCCAGGTAGTCGTCGATCTGCTCGATGACGGCGAGGACCCCGTGCCGGGTCTGGTGGCGCCCTTCGGCACCGGCCTGCCGGTACCGCTCCAGGACCGTCTCGAAATAGCCTCCGAGCGAACCGAGCCGCACGAGGTAGTCCCGGCTGCGCTGCTCGGAGTCGAGCGTGACCCGAGGCAGCGCGGAGAGCATCGAGGAGACCGGCCCGCTGATGGTGTTGGAGAGCCCGACCTCCCCGAGCGCCGCCGTGATGCTCGCGGACTGGTCCTCCACAAGCCGCCCGAGCATCGAGAACGTGATCCGATCCTGCCCGACGAGCGCAGAGACATCGATGCCGTCAAGCCCGTCCCGAACCTCCGAGAGGTGCCCGAGCCGCACCGCATCCCCGTCCCGACTGGGATCGGGCAGCAGGTGGTCGTACCCGGGAATCCCATAAAAGGTCGCCGAGACCGGATTGTCGGCCAGGTGAAGATCGAAATACCGCTGCGCCAACGCAGCCAACTGAGGATCGCCCATGAGTTCCCTTCCGAAAGCGGTGCCCCGAACCCTAAACCCCCACCTAGCCGCCCGACAAGTAGCGGCTCGGAGGCGCGTGTCCGCAGCGCCGGGAGCCCGGTTGTGGGGGCGGGGCCGCCGCCCACCTCGGCGGCCCCGCTGAAGGGGAAGGTTCAGAGACGGCCTTCATCGGCCGCTCGAGCGAGAATCGCCTCGGCTTGGAGGCGCCAGTGCCGTTTGCGCTCGCCGGGGGTGCTAGGGCGTGTTTGGGAATCCCAGGCGGCCGTTATCCGGCCCATTTGCCCGCTCGCTTCGTTGTCGGCCTTCCCGATACAACACCGGTATCGGGAAGGCCTTCCGCGGACTCGGCGACGCTTGCGAGCCGTAAATGTGCACTGCGAGCGAACAAATGGACTCGGATACCGACTCACCGGGGAATCCCAAACACGCCCTAGACCAGCCGGGCCGGGTGACCATGGCGCAGACTCGGCCGTTGTCATGGAGGAGGTCCGCGATCGGGGTCAGGCATCCTTGGGCGTTGACCACGCTGAGGACCGAGTGCTCTTGCGCCGAAGCGCCTTCGACCGCGAACCGAAAGCCGTCGAGGTCGAAGGTGCCGACGACGCTGGGCGGCAGCACGGCCGGACGGGGCGGCTGTGCGCTCTCGGCGTGCCAGGCGGCGATGAGCGCGGCGATGTGGTTGCGTTGCTGCGTCTTCCATGCTCGGGTTTGATCCCGCCAAGGCGCCTCCCAGCGGACTTGGCGAAGGACGCCGCCCGCATGAAGCGCATAGCCGATCCGGATCGGTTTGCCGTTGTAGTCCAGCCAGATCGAAGCGGACCCGGTCTTGAGGCGCGTCTTGAGCATGAGCCGGTTCCCGCTGACGGTCTCCCACTCGCCGAGGACCCGAAAGTCGGTCTGATGGGTGATCGGCCGTCGGCAACTGTCGGTCGCGACCCTGGCCCAATTTCGGCGCATCAGTCGGTCACTGCTCCGACTCGGCGCAGACGCCGAACTGGTGGCTTTGCTCGCGGTCGCCGTCGAGGCCGATCTCATCGTGAGCGGCGCGTCAGCGCCGCTGGCAGCGAAGATCGAACATCATCCGCTCAGCGGCACTGTCATTGATCTTCGGGTCACAGAGCTGGTGGCTTGGGCGCTCACCGGCACCGCTCCTCGCTTCGTTGAGCGGTTGCAACCGGCGAAGCGGCGTGGACCGAGTCCCGACAAGCCGGAACTCGGCACGGCCGACCGCCGCCGCCTGCAATCGAACCTGCTCGAGTTGAGCGAATACCGGCCCAGGACGGAGGCGAGCGTCCTGCTGCGCAGGCAGGCGTGCTTTCCCGCGGGCCTCGCCGGGCTCGACGCGCCCGCCAAACTCTCGGCCCAGGCCTCTCGATATCTCGTCCGCAGCGAATCCTGGAGCCCTTCATGGGCCGATGCCCGGTCCTACGCGGTCTCCCGCGCCTACCGAGGCGACCCCGAGCCGCTTCGAACTTTCATCGCCAACACTCATTCGAGCGAGGACTGCGAGACGGCCGCGCTCAACTACACCGCTTACTGGGTCGGCGACCTGGCCGACAGGGAAGGCGATGACGGTTTCATGGTCCGTCGGGGCTTGCGGTGGCGCGGGGCCCGGATGTATCCGCATCTGGTCGAGCGTCTCGCGGCAGAGCATCCGCTCGTCGACCTCAACATCCACAACCTCTGGTTGCTGCTTCGATCGCAGCGCGGCCTCGTCATCGATGATCCGGCGACCTCGGCGCTTCTATCGGGGCGTATCGAAGCGTTGGCCGACAGCGGGCGGGTTTCCGAGCGCTCTCGGTCGGAACTACGCTCGATCGCCGATGGGCTTTCCGCTCTCGGAATTCGCTAGCGAAGGGGCATGACATGACCGAGCTCGCCGGGGTTGCCGGGTACTTGTTCGAGGCGGGGATGCTGAAGCGGGCTCGGCGTTCGGGGTGGTGGATCGCCGGCGTCCGCGATCCCGAGAGCATCGCCGAGCACAGTTGGCGGGCCGCGGTCACCGGCATGGTCATCGCCAGTCTCGAAGGCGCAGATCCGGCCCGGACCGCGATGCTGTGCGTCCTCCATGACACCCCCGAGACCCGCATCGGCGACATTCCGAAGATCGGGCGCGACTACCTCACCGCCGCCGATGCGCTGGATGTCGTAGCCGATCAGACCGCGGAATGCCTTGAGTCCCTTAGCGCGACGGTTCGCGACGCCATCGCCGAGTTCGAGTCGGGGAAGACTCCAGAGGCGATCTGCGCCAAAGACGCCGACAAGCTGGAATGCCTGATCCAGGCGGTGGAGTACGGCCATCAGGGCGTCATCACAGTCGGGCGCTGGATCGACAGCAGTCTCGCCGCGCTGAAGACCGACACCGCGCGGGGCCTCGCCCGTGAGGTCCTCGGAACCGAGCCTCTGGCCTGGGAACGAGCCCGTCGACAGCCCGAGGAGTGAGCGCCGAGATAGGACCGTCGAAGGTCGGGGAACATGAGCAGCCTCGCAGGAACAGCCAGGTATGCTGAGGTTCGAATCGTGTTCGAAGGTGCGGATGGGGCTGAGTCCGGTCGCCTGAAATCGCCCTGGTTCACAATGGGGGCATGGATGATCTGTTGGGTGTGGTGCGTGCCGTTCATGAGATCTCGATGATCACGAGCACGCGACTGGAGCCGGTGCTCAGCCGGCTGCGGCTCACGTACCAGACCGCTCAGGCGCTCTGGGCCATCGATCCCGAATCGCCCGCGCCGCCCATGCGGGTGATGGCGCAGCGTCTGCACTGCAACGCCTCCAACCTGACGTTCATCGCCAAGCAGCTCGAAGACCGCGGCTACGTCGAGCGGCGGCGCGACCCGCAGGACGGCCGGTCGAGCGTGCTCGCGCTGACCGCCGAAGGCGAGCGGGTCCGCGGCGAGGTCATCGAGGCCGCGCTGGCGATCACGCCGTTCGCCGCGTTGGCGCCTGCGCAGCTGCGGGCTCTTTCCGAGGTCCTGGCGAAGGTCGACGAGGTCGCCGAGCTCGACAGGCGGGCACAGGTTTAGTTCAAGACTTGTAGTACTCTTTCAAGTAGTTCAAGGCTTGAAGGAGTTTGCATGTCCGCACTCGACAACCCGCTGCCGCTGCGGAGCGGGAGCTCGATTCGAAACCGCATCGTCAAGGCCGCCATGGAAGAACAGCTCGCGGGACCCGGGCAGCAACCCGATGAGCGCCTGGAGCGGCTCTACCGGCGGTGGGGCAGGGGAGGAGCAGGACTCCTGCTCACCGGACACGTCATGGTCGACCGCCGGGCCGTCGCCCAGCCAGGCGATGTCGTGCTCGACGAGGCCAGCGACCTCGAACCGTTCCGGCGATGGGCCGCGGCCGCGGGCACCACGCCGGTGTGGATGCAGATCAACCACCCCGGCCGCCTGGTCCTGCGCGACACCGGCGCCCTCGCGCTGGCGCCCTCGGCCGTGCCGGTCGCCATCGGCTCGCTCTCGCGCCTCTACCCCGCGCCGACGCCGATGACGACCGGCGACATCCATGCGGTCATCGACCGGTTCGCGACCACCGCCCGACTCGCCCAGCGGGCCGGATTCCCCGGCGTCGAGATCCACGCCGCCCACGGCTACCTCGTCTCGCAGTTCCTCTCGCCCCTCGTCAACCGCCGCGACGACGAATGGGGCGGGTCGCTGCGGAACCGGGCGCGCCTGCTGCTGGCGATCATCGACGCCGTCCGCGACCGCACCGCACCCGGCTTCGGCATCGCGGTCAAGCTCAACTCCGCGGACTTCCAGCGCGGCGGCTTCGCGATCGACGACGCGCGCCACGTCGTCGAATGGCTCGGCGACACCGTCGACTTCGTGGAGCTCTCCGGCGGCAACATCGAGTCGCTGACCTCTTCAGAACGGACCCCCGACCACAGCACGCTGGCCCGCGAGGCCTACCTCATCGACCTCGCCGGCCGACTGGTCGATGCGACGCCCGTGCCGCTCATGCTCACCGGCGGCATCCGCCGCCGCGAGGCCGCCGAACGCGTCGTCAAGCGCGGCTTCGCCCTCGCCGGCGCCGCGACGGCCCTCGCACAACAACCCGAGGCCCCGAAACGGTGGCTCGCCGGTGACGACGCGCCGGTCCGGCCGCCGCGCTCGCTGATCCGCTCCAAGCCGATCCGGGCCGCAGCAGTGCAGGCCGCGATCACCGGAAGGCTCCAATCGATGGGAAGCGGCAAGGACACCCCGCCCCGCCCACCGGCCGTAGCCCTTGCAATCGACCGCTACCGGCGCTCGCGCCAACTCGCCCGCTTCCGCGCCGACCGGTGAGACGAGAAGAACCCCGGGGCGGTTTCGCGTGCCCGGGGTTCGGATATCTCTGGTGTGGCTCCCCAACTTGGACTCGAACCAAGAACCTGCCGATTAACAGTCGGCTGCTCTGCCAATTGAGCTATTGGGGAAGGGGTCCTAGCTCGGCTTCCGCCTTGCGAACCGGATACGACAGTACAGGACCGGCGCGGGCGCGCGCCACCGGGGTGGGTGTGGTCCGGGTCCGATCGCGCCCCGGGATTCGGTGGCTCGCGACGCGTTTCACGCATGGGCCCCGGGGGAACCCCCTCATGGGGCAGAATGGCCGCTGTATGCGGCAACGCACAGTGAACTGCACAGGTAAACCGAGGCAGCGTCCGGCCCAAGGGTCGGCCGGGGGAGGCAAGTATGCGGAAGTGGTATCTCGTAGCCGGGCTCGCGATCGGCTACGTCCTGGGGGCGAAGGCCGGGCGTGAACGCTACGACCAGATCGCCGACTACGCCAGGCGCGTGACCGGCAACGACAGGGTCCAGCAAGTGGCCTCGTCGGTGCGCACGCAGGGCGAGAAGGCCGCGAACGTGGCCCAGGACAAGATCAAGGGCACCAAGTTCGGGGACATCATCGAAAAGTTCACGGCCAGCGCCGATGAGCCTCCGAAGGCCGAGCCGTGGGACTCGGCCGGGGTCGCCACCCCGGTCCGCAGCGACCGCGCGCTCCGAGAGGACTCCGCCGGTTTCTGAATACCTTGACGTGAAGGCGGGCGAGGACTTCGGTCCTCGCCCGCCTTTGCTCATGCGCGCTTGACGACGCCTTCGAGGCGCAGGTCGGCGACGCTGCGGCCCGCCTTCGCGGTCCACTCGCCGGGCACCGTGGTCCAGCCGTGGTCCCAGACCTGGAACGAGCGCTCCTCCAGCGGCACCGTCACCTCGACCGCCTCACCGGGCTCCGCGCTGATCGCCGCGAAGCCCGCCAGGCGGTGGGCCTCGATGCCGCCCTCGACCTCGACGCCCTCCTCGGGCGCCAGGTAGACCTGCACCACTTCGCGTCCGGCCCGGTCCCCGGTGTTGCGCACCCGGACCTTGACCCGGTCGTTCTCGACGGTGAGCTCCTCGTACGCCCAGTCGGTGTACGACAGGCCGTGCCCGAACCAGTAGGCCGGGGCCGCGCCGCCGCGCCGCTCCCAGGCGCGGTAGCCGATGAAGACGCCCTCCTCGTAGTGCAGCTCGCCCGCCTCGTTCGGCGCGACCTGCGTGACCGGCGCGTCCGCGAGGGTCTTCGGCCAGGTCGTCGTCAGTCGCCCGCCCGGTTCGGCGCCGAGCAGGACCTCGGCGAGCGCGTTGCCGCCCTCCTGGCCCGGGAACCACGTGAGCAGGATCGCCGCCACGTCCTCGGCCCAGGGCATCTCGACCGGCGAGCCGGTGTTGACGACCACGATCGTGTTCGGGTTCGCCCGCGCGACGGCCGCGACGAGTTCGTCCTGGCGTCCCGGCAGGCGCAGGTCGCGCCGGTCGGAGCCCTCGGACTCGGTCAGCGCGGTCGTGGAGACCACGACCACGGCCACTTCGGCGTCTCGGGCCGCTTCGACGGCCTGGGTGATGAGCCGCTCCTCGTCGGGCCGCGGCTCGGCGTGCATGAGTCCGAACAGGACTGACGGCGGGAAGCCGGGAGGGAACGCGTCCGGCGTGTACTCCAGGCGCACCGTCACTGTCTGCCCCGCTTCGAGGTGCACCGCGGCCCGCTCGACGCCGGGTCCGAAGAACGCCTCGAACGGGTCGTCGCCGGCGAAGACGTGGGCGCCGTCGAAGAGCACCTCGCCGTCGAGGACCAGTTTGTGGCGGCCCGCGCCCCTGGTGCCGAAGACGTGCTCGCCCGTCACCTGGACGGTGTACTCGCCCTCGACGATCGCGTGGTGCAGCTCGTCGGGTTCCATGCCCGGCACGTAGCCCATCCACTTGACGTCGCCGTTCGCGAGCGGCTGGGCCTCCAGCTCGGTCCCGTCCTCCTTCACGGGCCTGACCTTCAACGAGAAGCCGCGGTTCGCGGCCGTGATCTGCTCGAACAGGTCCACGCCCTGGGCGTAGACGACGCGGTCGCCCAGCGCGCCGCGCAGCCCGTCGAGCGGGGAGGCCACGGTCTCGGGGAAGACCGTCGCCGAGCCGCCGCCGAGGATGCGGGCCTCGTGCGCGGCCGGGCCGATGAGCGCGAGGGACCGGACGTCGGCGCGCAGCGGCAGCGCCGCGGCGCCGCCCGCGGGAGCGTCGTTCTTGGCGAGCACGAAGGACCGGCGGGCGATCTCGCGGAGCAGCTCCTCGGGCCGGTCGGGCATCTCGGGGGTGCCTTCGACGGCGGGTTTGACGCCTTCGAGGGCGCCGACGCGGGCGGCGAGCGTGAGCAGCCGGCGCACCGCGGCGTCGACGTCCGCTTCACTGGCGCGGCCGTCCCAGACCGCCTCGACCAGGTGCTCGCCGTAGATCGTGAACGGCCCCGGCATCGCCAGGTCGAGCCCGGCCCGGACGTCCTCGACGGTGTGGCGCGCGGCGCCCCAGTCGGAGACGTTGAACCCGTCGAAGCCGAACTCGTCGCGCAGGACCGACATGAGGGCGCTGTGCGCGGTCATCGTCGTGCCGTTCACGGAGTTGTAGGCGGTCATGACGCCCCACGGGCGCACGGCCTCGGTGATCATCTCGAACGGCAGCAGGTACAGCTCCCGCAGCGTCCGCTCGTCGATGACGTTGTCGACGGTGAACCGGTCGGTCTCGGCGTCGTTGGCCACGTAGTGCTTCATGGTCGTGCCCACGCCGCGCTCCTGGAGCCCGGCCACATAGGCCTGTCCGATGCGCCCGGTCAGGTACGGGTCCTCGCTGAAGGTCTCGAAGTGGCGCCCGCCCAGCGGCGAGCGGTGGAGGTTCACGGTGGGCGCGAGCAGCACGTCCACGTCCTTGCGGCGGGCCTCGGCCGCGAGCAGGTGCCCGATGCGCCGCACGAGCTCGGGGTCCCAGGACGCGGCCTGCGCGGTCGGGCTCGGCAGCGCCAGCGACGGGTCGGCGACGGTCCAGAAGCGACCGCGCACGCCGATGGGGCCGTCCGAGACGGTCATCGAGCGCAGGCCCGCCTCGGGGACGGCGACGGTCCGCCACATGTCGCGGCCGGCGAGCAGTTCGGCCTTCGTCTCCAGGTCGAGCCGCTCCAGTGCCGCCTCGACGGCGCTCGCGTACTCGGGTCGGTCGGCCGGGACGGTCCAATCGCTCATGGCCGGGCACTTCCTTTCGCTTGGGGGGTCGGTGGTTCCGGCGCTCGGGCGCCGCCTCGCGGCGCCGTGTCGCGCAGGAGCCCCCGCCGCGCCGGAGCGGCGGCCGATCCACCGCTTGCGGTCCGCTCCGCTCCGGCGCGGCGGGGGTCACGCCTTGGAGTGTGCCACGGTTACCGACCAACAGGTAGATTCCGTTGCCGAATTGTGACACTCTATGCTTGAGCACCGAGGACGTCCGTCCGGAACGAGAGGCCCCCATGCCCAGTCAGCGCGGCACCCGACACAGCGTCCGAGGCGAGGCCCGGCGCGACGAGATCGTAAGGGCCGCCATCGAGGTCATAGCCGAACGCGGCTACCGGGGCGCGAGCCTCGCGGCCGTGGCCGAGAAGGTCGGCCTCACCCAGCAGGGCCTCCTGCACTACTTCCCGAGCAAGGAGGACCTCCTCATCGGCGTCCTCCAGTTCCGCGAGCGCACCGACACCGGCGGGAGGGACACCATCGCCGAGCCGATGACCATCGCCGCGACCATGGGCGTCGTGGACGCCAACGCGCACCGCGAGGCCATCGTCCGCACCTTCTCGGCGCTCCTCGGCGAGTCGGTCACCGAGCAGCACCCCGCCGCCGAGTACTTCCGGCTGCGCTACCGCCGCATCCGCGTCGCCCACACCGCGACCCTGCGCCAGGAATGGGGTGACCGGCTCCCGTCCGGGCTCACCCCGGAGGAGGCCGCGCCGCTCGTCATCGCGATCATGGACGGTCTCCAGTTCCAGTGGCTCCACGAGCCCGAGACGTTCGACATGCCCGCGGCCTTCCGCGCGTTCGTGCGCCTCCTCGATCCGAAAGCGGCACCTTGACCCACGGTCCACTGCCCGCGCTCGACGCGCTCGCCTGCCCCAACTGCGGCGGCGCCCTCGCCCAGGACGGCCGGCGCCTCTCGTGCCCCGAAGGCCACTCCTTCGACCTCGCCAAGCAGGGCTACGCGCCCCTGCTCGCCCCCGGCTCCAACGCCACCACCGGCGACACCGCCGACCAGGTCGCCGCCCGCGAGGACTTCCTCGAATCGGGCGTCTACGACCCGCTCATGGCCGCCGTGGCCGCCGCCGCGCGCACCGACGCTCCCGGCGTCCTCGCCGAACCCGGCTGCGGCACCGGCCACTACCTCGCCGCCGCGCTCGCGGCCGACCCCGACCGGTACGGCGTCGGCCTCGACACCTCCAAGTACGCGCTCCGCCGCTGCGCCCGCCGCGAGATCCCGGACGCACCGCGGCGAGACCCCGGTTCCCCGGGGCGACTCGCCGCGGTGCTCGCCGACGCGTGGCAGCGACTGCCGATGCGCGACGGCGCCGCCGCCGCGGTCCTCAACGTCTTCGCCCCCCGCAACGCCGACGAGATCGCGCGCGTCCTCCATCCCGGAGGCGTGCTGGTCGTCCTGACCCCCCGTCAGGACCACCTGCGCGAACTCGTCGACGCCTTGGACTTGCTGAGCGTCGACCCCGCGAAACCGCAGCGGACCGCCGACCAGCTCGGCGCCTCCTTCGAGGCCGAGCGGACCGACGAGCTCCGTTACCCGATCGAACTGGCCCGCACCGACGTCCACCGGCTCGTCGGCATGGGCCCCAGCGCCCGCCACCTCGACCCCGGCGCCCTGGCCGCGGCCGTGGCCGCGCTGCCCGAACCGGTCACCGTCACCGTCTCGGCGACCGTGACCCGCTGGCGCGCCAAGGCCTGAACGCCCCGCGCCGCGATCGGCTTGTTGCGAGCACTTGTCCTCTTTTGGCCTGACCAGTACGGTACGAAGCATCACCCCCGTACCACCTGGAGATGAGTTCAGTGTTCGATGAGAAGCACACGACCCGCCGGGCCGCCGCGTTGGGCGCGGTCGGGCTCCTGGCGCTCGCAGGCTGCGCCACGCCCGACGCCGAGGCCGCCGGCCACACCAGCCCGCCCGAAGACGAGGCCGTGGAGGAGCTGACCGTCGAGGTCATCGAGGCCTTCGACCACGACGGGACCTCGTTCACGCAGGGCCTCGAACTGGCCGAGCACCCCGAGTTCGGCACGGTCCTCTACGAGAGCGCCGGCCTCTACGGCTCCTCGGACGTGCGCATCGCCGACCCCGGCACCGGCGACGTGCTCCTCTCCCAGGACCTCCCCGCGACCCAGTTCGCCGAGGGCCTGACCCTCACCGAGGACGACCTGTGGCAGATCACCTGGAAGGAGGGCGTCGCCCACCGCCGCGACCCGGTCTCGCTCGACGTCAAGGAGACCGTCGAGTACGAAGGCGAGGGCTGGGGGATCTGCTATGACGGCGAGCGCCTGGTCATGAGCGACGGCTCCGCGACCCTCACCTTCCGCGACCCGGTCACCTTCGAGGAGACCGGCTCGGTGGAGGTCACCCTCGACGACGTCCCGGTCTTCCAGATCAACGAGCTCGAATGCGTCGACGGCCAGGTCTGGGCCAACCTGTGGCTCACCGACCGGATCGTGCGCATCGACCCGGCCACCGGCGAGGTCGGCGCGGTCGTGGACGCGGCCGGGCTGCTCACGCCCGAGGAGGCCGCGGGCGCCGACGTGCTCAACGGCATCGCCGCCGCCGAAGAGGAAGGCGAGTTCTACATCACCGGGAAGGAATGGCCGAAGCTGTTCCTGGTGCGCTTCGTGCCCTAGCCCGGAGCTTTGAAAACGCGTTGCCACGGGCTCCGGCCCGTGGCAACATCGCTTCGCGTGACTCCCGTGATCCGCACCGAGCGCCTGGTGCTCGAACCGTACGTGCCCGCCGACGAGGAGGACTTCGTCGCGCTCTTCGGCGACGAGCGCGTCGCGCAGTGGATGGGCGACGGCCCCGAGCCCGAGGAGGCGAACCGGGCGCTGTTCTGGCGGGTCTTCCCCAACGTCTACGAGAAGCACGCCTTCGACGTGTGGGCCGTGCGGGAGCAGGGCCGCCTGATCGGCCACGCCGAGATCAAGCCCACCGAGGTCTCCGGCGGCCACGAGCTGATCTACGCCCTGGCCGTCTCCGCTTGGGGTCGCGGGCTCGGCACCGAACTGGCGCAGGCGATCGTCGACTACGGCTTCGGGGAACTGGGCCTGACCGAGGTGCACGCCACCGTGGCCGCGCCCAACACCGTCTCGCTCGCCCTGCTCGCCAAGCTCGGTTTCGTCCACGTGCGCGATGAGCCCAACGAGGACGGGCCCGTCACCCGCGTCCTCACCCTCAAGCGCCCCGAAGCCGAAGCGTCCCAGGCGTAGTCCCGCGGCAGCGCCGTCGAGCGGACGCCGCCGCTGTTCAGCGTGCCGGTCCGGTGACGGAGCGGGAATTGCGCGGCTGGTCCGGGTGGGCCATGATGAGTCCATGGCCATCACCCCCCTGGACCGATTGCTGGAGTACAAGATGCACCTCTTGACGGACTCCCGGCAGCCCCGAATCTTCGCCACCTGGTGGCAGGACCTGATCACGGCCGCGTTCTCGGCCTGGTTCTTCGGCGGCCTTATCCTGGACGTCAACGCCCACGCGCGAGGCTGGAACGAATCCTTCTTCACCTGGTGGCACCTGGTGTTCTACTCCGGGTTCGCCGCCACCGCCGCCTGGATCGCCTGGATCCTCGTGCGCGCCCACCGCGCCGACGGGCGCACCGGCAGGTCCGCCGTGCCGTACGGCTACGGGCCCGCGATCGTCGGCGCCCCGCTGTTCCTCGTCGCCGGCGTCGCCGACCTCATCTGGCACCAGGTGCACGGCGTCGAAGTCGACCTCGCGATCTTCTTCAGCCCCTCGCACCTGGGCCTGGCCATCGGCGGGGTCCTCATCGCCGCCGCGCCGTGGCTCGCCGCCTGGAAGCGCGAGGCGCTCGCGGTCGACCCCGAGCCGGTGCCGCTCGAAGTCCGCATGGCCGCGCCGGCGCTCGCGCTCGGCTACGCCCTCTCGGCGATCGTGCTGTTCCTCAACTACCTGGTGCCCTTCACGAAGATCCCCGCCGACGTGGCCGACGCGCTCGCGGGCCCGCACCACTTCGACGCCGCCCCGGTCGCCGCCATGGTCGCGACGACCGTGTTCGTCCTCGCCGTCGTGGTCCTGGCCAGCGGCCGCTTCAAGCTGCCCATGGGCTTCTTCACCGTCGCCTTCGCCTACCCGGCCGTCATGGCCGGCGCCCTGACGGGCTTCGCCAACGGCGAGTACGTGTGGATCTTCGTGGTCTCCGGCGCGTGGCTCGACTTCCTGGTCTGGCTCATCCGCCCCGAACTGCGCCGCCGCCGCGACCTCATCATCCTCGCCGGCGCCTGGTCGATCCCGGTGTGGGCCGCCTACCTGATCACCACCGGCTCCTCCACCGGGCAGTGGCCCGCCACCGAGATCGGCATCGGCACGCCGGTCGTCGCAGGCCTCGTCGGGGCCCTGTTCATGCTGGTGATCCAGCCCGAGCAGCGCCGCGAGATCCGCACGATCCCCTCCGAGCCCTCCCCGTTCGACGACGTCATCGCCCGCGCGAAGGCCATGACCGCCGGCCAGGAGGGCGAGGGGCAGTAGCTCAGGCGCGCAGCGCGGCGACGCTCGCGGCCAGCAGCGCCTCGGTGATCAAGGCCGTGCTGGTGCCCTTCTCTGCGCACGCATAAGCGCCCGAGACGCGGCCCGCGTCGATCGCGGTGTCGAGGCCCTCGCCCCTGCTCCGCGCCCACAGGAAGCCCGCGACGAACGCGTCGCCCGCGCCGTTGGAGTCCACCGGCCGCCACGCGGCCCACGCCGGAGCGACCTCGGCGAGCTGCGCCACCGGGTCGACCGGCGCGTACCGCTCCACGGCGCCGCCGCGCTCCATCACGTAGCCGCCGCGCTCGCCGTCGGTCGCGACGACCACTTCGGCCCGGCCGTGGTCGAGGATCCAGCGCATCGTCTTCTCGGGGTCGCCGAGCCGGGCGGCCGAGAGCGTCACGATGTCGGCCCGCGTCGCGTACGCCTTGTGGTGCTCGGCCTCGCCGTCCCAGGCGTGCAGGTCGGTCGAGACCGGGACGCCCTCGGGGATCGCGTCGAGCAGGTCCCGGTTGGTGTTGGTGATCGAGACGTGCACGCGCCTCGCCTCGGCCAGGTGCGGGCCGGCGAACTCGACGGGCAGCCGCAGGTCGGCGGGGTGGCGACCGTCGTAGAAGGAGTACCGGCGGCCCTCGGCGTCGACGAGGTTCACCGACCGCGGCGTGCCGTCCGGCGAGACGAGGTACCGGAAGTCGAGCCCGTGGGACTCGTAGTGGCGCTTGATGAGCGCGCCCTGCTCGTCCTCGCCGATGAAGTCGATGAAGCGGGTCGCCATCCCCAGGTGGAGGCAGCCGAGCGCGACGCCGTTGCCGGTGTGCGCCACGTAGTCGCGGATCGGCTCCACGCCGAGCGAGTCGCCCTCGCCGATCGCGATCTCGGGCACGCGCACGATCGTGTCGACGCCGACGCCGCCGACCACCAGGATGTCGAGCATGAACTTGCTCCCCTTGCCGAGGTGTTGCCGATGGTTGGAATGTCTTGCGCGGGCAACACTATGCCCGCGACTGTGCGAGGGTCAAGACCGATTCTCGACCACTTTCCACCGTTGAACCACGGGAGAGGGACCGACATGGTGAACCTGGCGATCATCCACTACTCGCAGACGGGGAACGTCTACGAGATGGCGCGGACGGCCGAGCGGGAGGGCCGCGACGCCGGAGCCGAGGTGCGCCTGCGCAAGGTCAAGGAACTCGCGCCGCCGGAGGCGATCGCCTCGAACGAGGCCTGGGCGAACCACCACGAGGCCAGCGCCGACCTCGAAGAGGCCACGCTCGACGACCTCGAATGGGCCGACGCGGTGCTGTGGGGGACCCCGACCCGGTACGGGCTGCCGACCGCGCAGATCAAGCAGTTCATCGACACCACCGGACCGCTGTGGCAGCAGGGCAAGCTGATCGACAAGGTCATGTCCACCTTCACCTCGACGCAGACGAGCCACGGCGGCCAGGAGTCGACCATCCTGGCGCTGAACAACACCTTCTACCACTGGGGCGCGATCATCGTCAGCCCCGGCTACACCGACCCCCTCCAGTTCGACCTCGACATCGGCAACCCCTACGGCGCCAGCCACATCGGCGGCAAGGGCCCGGTGGGGGAGAAGAACCGCGTCGCGGTGGCGATCCAGACCAAGCGGGTCGTGGCGGTCGCCGGACGCCTCAGCGGCGGCTGAGCGGCTTTCGAGGAACGAGCGAGGGCTGGAGCGAAAGCTCCGGTCCTCGATCGCCTCTCAGAACTCCGCGCCCGCCACCGCCGGTGGGCTCAGCCGGTGGAAGCCTTCCTGCGGCACCTACCGGTAGTGCCGGTACGGCGCGCGCTCGCTCAGAATCCCGCGCCCGCCACCACTGGCGGGCTCAGCCGGTGGAAACCTTCCTGTCGCACATACGGGTAGTGCGGATACGGCGGCGTCCGCGCGCTCGCCTCGTCGAGCCGTGCGACCTGTTCGGGTTCGAGTTCCCATCCGATCGCCCCGAGATTCTGCGTCAACTGCTCCTCATTCCTCGCGCCGATGATCACCGAGGCGACGGTGGGGCGGCGCAGCAGCCAGTTGATGGCGATCTGCGGCACGGTCCGGCCGGTCTCGACGCTGATCGCGTCGAGCGCGTCGACCACGTCGTACAGCGCCTCGTCCTCCACCGGCGGTCCGAACCGCGCGGTCTCGTGCAGGCGGCTGCCCGCCGGGATCGGCTGCCCGCGCCTGATCCGCCCGGTCAGGCGGCCCCATCCGAGCGGGCTCCACACGAGGGCGCCGACGCCCTGGTCCAGGCCCAGCGGCATGAGGTCCCACTCGTAGTCGCGGCCGACGAGCGAGTAGTAGACCTGGTGGGCGACGAAGCGCGGACGGCCGTCCCGGTCGGCGGCGTCGAGGGTCTTCTGGAGCTGCCATCCGGCGAAGTTCGAGGCGCCGACGTAGCGGACCTTCCCGTCGCGCACCAGGTCGTCGAGGGCCGACAGCGTCTCCTCGACCGGTGTCCGCGCGTCGAAGGCGTGCAGCTGGAACAGGTCGAGGTAGTCGGTCCCGAGACGGCGCAGGGCCGCTTCGACGGCGCGGACGAGATGGAATCGCGAGGCCCCGGCGTCGTTGGCGCCCTCGCCCGAAGGCAGCCCGGCCTTGGTGGAGACGAGCGCCCGGTCGCGGCGGCCTTTGAGGGCCGCGCCGAGGACCTCCTCCGAGGCGCCGTCCGAGTAGACGTCGGCGGTGTCGAACAGGGTCACCCCGGCGTCGAGGGCGATGTCGACCATGCGGCGGGCCTGATCGGCGCCGGTGTCGCCCCAGGCGCCGAACAGCGGGCCGGAGCCGCCGAAGGTCCCGGCGCCGAAGGCGAGGGCGGGTACGTGGAGGCCGGAGCGGCCGAGGCGGTTGAACTCCATGACTGCGCCTTTCTAAAGGGAACTGCGGTTCTGTTAAGGCTAGGTCTAAGCTAGCTCGGAGAAGCCGTTAATGCAACTGGAGTCCCGTTATGATCGAGGCCGCTTCCGGGTCGGAACCGGATCGCGAAGGCGCGCGACCCGACAGCGCTCGTCAAGACAGCGCTCGTCAAGACAGCGCTCGTCAAGACAGCGCAGTTCAAGACGGTGCTGTTCAAGGCGGCGCCGTCCACGACAGTGCCTTTCAGGACAGTGCCGTCCACGACAGTGCCTTTCAGGACGGCGTCGCCCACCACCACGCCGTCTACGACGGCGCGGTCCACGACAGTGCCCTCCACGACCATGCCCCCCGCGACCGCGCCGAACCCGGCACCGTCCGCCCCGGCGGGCGCACCGCCCGAGTCCGCGAGGCCGTGCTCCGCGCCGCCGGGGACGCCCTGATCGAACGCGGATTCGGCGGCGTGGACCTCGCCGAGGTCGCGCGGCGCGCCGAGGTCGGCAAGACCACCGTCTACCGCCGCTGGGGCACCGTCCCCGGACTCGTGGCCGACATGCTCGCCGAGATGGCCGAGTCCTCGCAACCGCGCGCCGACACCGGCTCCCTCGAAGGCGACCTCGCGGCCCTCGCCTCGCTCATCCGCGAGACGCTCCTCCACGAGCGCCAGGGGCCGCTGTTCAAGGCCGTCATCGCCACCGCCACGACCGATGCGGCCACCGCCGCGTCCCTGCACCGCTTCTACCGCACCAGGATCGACGAGTGGGCCCCCTGTGTGGCCCTGGCGGTCGAACGCGGCGAGGCGCCCGAGGGGACCGATCCGGCGGAGGCGATCCGCTTCCTCTCCGCGCCCCTGTACTACCGGCTCCTCGTCAGCGGTGACCCGCTCGACGAGGCCGCGGCGAAGCGGGCGGCGGCCGCGACCGCGACCGCCGCCCGCGCGGGCGTCTTCGTCACCGCGCTCGCGGTGTGACCACCCCGCGCCGGATCGCGTAGGCGAGGGTCGCCGCGCCGAGCGCGGGGCCCCACACGAAGAACGGGAAGGACCAGATCATCTCCAGCGCGTCCTGGCGGATCGCCAGGGCTATGAACGGGATCGCCATGAAGGTGAACATCACCGACATGACCGAGGCGGGGATGATCGCGATCATCGGCGGCACCGGGCGGCCCTTGACCACCGGCATCCAGAACGGCCAGCGCGTGCCCCACCGCTGCGTCATGCCCAGGCACAGGACGCCGCCGGCGAGCGCCGCGAAGCCGAGCATCAGGCCCCACACGCGGACGGACAGCTCGAAGTCGTCGCCGACCGGGCCGGTCACGCCCGTCCACGGGGTGAGCCACGTCAGCCTGACGAGCCCGTAGGGGAGCGCGCAGGCGAACGCGGTCCAGCTCGCGACCCGGCCCCACTTCGCGGCGCTCTCGCGGGTCAGCCACTTCGGCGTCGGCTCGCCGTCGCGGCCGAGCAGCAGCAGGTGGAGGGTGAGCGCGGCCCAGATGCCGCCGCCGAGGACCATCCAGATCTGGACGGTCGCGTAGCCGCGCATCTCGGCGAGGGCGCTCCCGAGCGTGGCGAGGAACTCGCCGACGGCGCCGTAATCGATGACGCCGATGACGCCGAGCCCGATGAGGAGCGCGGCCGTGGCGCCCGCCGCGACCGCCCTCCCGGTCCGGCCCCGCGCCAGCAGGGTCGGTCCGGCCACGATCACGGCCGGGATGAGGAACGCGCACAGGTACCCGGCCAGCGACATGGGCGTCGTGGTGCTCATGAGCATCCCGAAGACGACCGCGTACAGCGCGGTGAGCGGCCACAGCCGGGGCCTGGCGCGGGCGATCAGCATCCCGAGGACCCCCGCGCCGATGAGCGAGGCGGGCGCGACGGCGGCGGGCACGCGGTCGGGGAGGGTGAAGAGCGGCTCGTAGAGGTAGTGGGTGAACGGGCCGCCCTCGGAGTCGAGGAGCTGCCAGAGTCCGATGGGGATCGCGGTGAGCGACCAGAGGAACGCGGCGATGACGGCGAAGCGCCCGACCCGGCCGCGGCGGGCGTCGTGGGCGCGGTCGCCGGTGAGTTGCTGTGTCATGCCTTCAGGTTCGCGAATCGCCGGCTCCGGCCCCTCCCGCGAGCGGGCGAAGCGGCTCCCCCGGCCGGGGGAAGGCCCCGGGGGAGCCGGTCCGCCGCCAATCCGGGCCCGGCGCCGCCCCGCGCCCTAGGATGCCCCTGACGCCACTTCCGGCACTCGATCCTCAGCGGACGCTTCCGGGCGGCGGCGCCGCGGCCTGCGAAGCCTCCGCGAAACGCTTCGAAAACGCACGCTTCTCCGATATGAAAGGCAATTGCAATACGCGCTCGAAAAGGTCACGGGCCCATCACAAACAGGATCGGGTGTGGTCACGGCGTCTGGCGCCGGTACCCGCCCTGCCATAGGGTGTAACTCGGATCACGTCAACCTCCACCGTTACCTGCGGATCCATCTCGAACAGAAACTAGGAGAAACCATGGCTCGCTTTCCACGAGCGCTGCTTGCTGTCGCAACAGCGGGTGTCACCGCGTTCGCACTCGTCGCGTGCGGCGACGATGAGGACACCGGATCGTCCGCCGGCGGTGACTGCACCGAAGGCGACGGCCTGAAGATCGGCACGATCCTTCCCGAGACCGGCTCGCTCGCGTTCCTCGGCCCGCCCGAGTTCGCCGGCGTCAACCTCGCCATCGAAGAGATCAACGAGGCCGGCGGCGTGCTCGACACCTGCGTCGAGGTCCTCCACGAGGACTCCGGCGACACGACCACGGACATCGCCAGCCAGGCCGCCGACGCGCTCATCGCGCAGGGGGTGCACGCCATCGTCGGCGCCGCCTCCTCCGGCGTGTCCTTCCAGTTCATCGACAAGCTCTACGAAGAGGGCATCGTCCAGGTCTCCCCGGCGAACACCTCGCCGGACTTCACGGACTACGAGCGCGGCGACTACTACTTCCGCACCGCGCCCTCGGACATCCTCCAGGGCCGCGTGCTCGCCGACCAGATCATCGCCGACGGCTACGAGAAGATCGCGATCCTGGCCCTCCAGGACTCCTACGGCACCGGCCTGGCCGACTCGGTCGAGGAGAACTTCACCGCGTTCGGCGGCGAAGTGGTCCTGAAGACCATCTACGACCCCAACGCCACCGAGTTCAACGCCGAGGTCAGCCAGGTCGCGTCCTCCGACGCCGACGCGGTCGTCCTCATCACCTTCAACGAGCTGCTCAACCTCGGCCCGGCGCTCGCCGAAGGCGGCCTGAGCGCGCAGGACCTCGGCTGGTACCTCGTCGACGGCAACCTCTCCGACTACAGCGCGGACCTGCCCGAGGGCTTCATGGAAGGCGCCCGAGGCACCTTCCCCGGCGCCGACCCCGAGCCGATCCGCGAGCGGATGCTCGAGGTCGACCCGAACCTGAAGGACTACACCTACGGCCCCGAGTCCTACGACGCCACCGCGCTCATCGCCCTCGCGGCGATCGCCGGCGGCTCGTTCGACTCCGAGACCATCAAGGACAACCTGGTGGACGTCAGCCGCGGCGGCACCAAGTGCACCGGTTTCACCGAGTGCGCCGAACTGCTCGCCGACGGCGAGACCGACATCGACTACGAGGGCTACTCCGGCCCGATCGAGTTCTCCGACGTCGGTGACGTCACCGCCGCCACCATCGGCATCTACGAGTACGCCGGCGACAACACCTACACGAACGTGGACTACAACTTCCAGTCCCTCGAGTAGGAAACACCTGTCAAAGGCGACGCCCCCCAGGACCACAGGACCTGGGGGGCGTCGCTTTGCGCTGCTAGAGGCTTGCCCGTCCGAGCGTGCCGAGGTACAGCTCCACGACCTTCGGGTCGTCGATCAAGCCCGCACCCGGACCGGTGTAGGCGCTGCGGCCCTGGTCGAGCACGTAGCCCCGGTCGCAGATCTGGAGGCAGCGGCGGGCGTTCTGCTCCACCATCACCACCGTCACCCCGGTCTGGTTGATCTGCTTCGTGTTGAAGAAGACCTCGTCCTGCATCGCCGGGGACAGCCCCGCCGACGGCTCGTCCAGCAGCAGCACCGACGGCTCCATCATGAGCGCCCGGCCCATCGCCACCATCTGCCGCTCGCCGCCCGAGAGCGACCCGGCCCGCTGCGCGCGCCGGTCGCCCAGCACCGGGAACAGGTCGGTCACGAACGAGAACCGCTCCTTGAACGCGCGCGGCCGCAGGAAGACCCCCATCTCGAGGTTCTCCTCCACGGTCAGGGCGGCGAACACGTTGTTCGTCTGCGGCACGAAGCCCACGCCCAGCGGCACCAGCTCGTGGGCCTTGCGGTTCGTGATCTCCTCCCCGCGCAGCACCACCGATCCCGAGGTGATCTTGACCAGCCCGAACATGGCCTTGAGCAGCGTCGACTTCCCGGCCCCGTTCGGACCGATGATGCCGACCAGCTCGCCCTCGTTCGCGTACAGATCCGTGCCGTTGAGGATCGACACGCCCGGCAGGTACCCGGCGGTGACCTCGTCGGCCCGCAGGAGCGCGTTCCCGGAGGCCCCCAGGTGCCCCTCGCGGCTGCACACCTCGGTGTCCGAGTCCGGCGTCTCCTCGATCGGCACCCCCGTGGGCCCGATCCCTGCACTCGTTTCGTTGTCAGACACGATGACTCCTAACGCTGGGCCGCGTCGTGGTGCGCGCCCAGGTACGCGTCGATGACCCGCCGGTCCGCCGAGATCGAGTCCGGCGTGCCCTCCGTGATGAGCTTCCCGGCCGCCATCACCGCGACCCAGTCGGCGATCTCGTGGACCATGTCCATGTCGTGCTCGACGAACAGCACCGTCATGCCCTCCTCGCGGAGGCCCTTGATGTGCTCCAGCAGCGACTGCTTCAGCGCCGGGTTCACCCCGGCCATCGGCTCGTCGAGCATGACCATCTTCGGATTGAGCATGAGCGCCCGCGCCATCTCCAGGAGCTTGCGCTGGCCGCCCGAGAGCTCGCCGGCGTAGTCCTCGCGCTTGTCGATGAGCTTGAACCGCTCCAAAAGCTCCAGGGCCTTGCGGCGGTTGGCCGCCTCCTGGGCCTTCCACAGCGGCGGGATCAGGCCGGCCCAGAAGTTCTCGCCGACCTGGTTCGCCGCGCCGATGAGCATGTTGTCCATGACCGTCATGCGGGTGAGCGCCTTCGTCAGCTGGAACGTGCGGACCATGCCCGCCCGCGCCACCTGGTAGGAGCGCATCCGGTCGGCCCTGCGACCGTCGAAGACCCATTCGCCCCGGCTCGGCCGGTCGAAACCGGTGAGCAGGTTGAAGAACGTGGTCTTGCCCGCGCCGTTCGGTCCGATGAGCGCGGTGATGGCGCCCCGCTGGATCTCCAGGTGCTCGACGTCCACGGCCACGAGGCCGCCGAACGCGCGTTTGACGCCGACCGCCTTGAGGATCGGGTCGAGCTTCGGCGCGCCCGGTTCGGGCGGCACGTCGGCCAGGGCCGCGCGCGCGGCGGCGATCCCGGCCTTCACCGCGTCCGCGGGAAGGTCCGCTTCGGACTCGGCCTCTTCGGACCCTGTTGCTTCGGACTCCGCGGCTTCGCGGGCGGCGACCTCGTCGTCGAGGAAGCCGTCCTCAGACAGCACTTCGTCAGACGACGCAGCCTCGGACGACACCGCCTCAGGCGGCGACTCCTCGGACTGCGCTTCTTCGGGCGTCGGCTTATCTGACATCGAGCATCAGCTCCCTTCGGTTGCCGAGGATGCCCTGCGGCCGGAAGATCAGCAGCAGGACCATGCCGAGGCCCAGCAGGAAGAACACCAGCGGCCCCACCTGCGTGTGGTGCATCACGCTGGAGGGGATCACGTCGGCGCGGATCGCCTGGCTGAGCCCCTGCGAGAAGATGTTGTACAGGAACCAGAACAGCGCCGCCCCGAGCACGGGCCCGAACAGCCGGGCCGCGCCGCCGAGGATGAGCACCACGTACAGGTAGAACGTGAGGTCGGTGGTGAACGTGTCGGGCTGGACGTTCGCGCGGCTGAGCGCGAAGATGAACCCGGCCACCGCACCGATGAGACCGCCGATGACCAGCGCCTGCATCTTGTAGGCGAACACGTTCTTGCCCAGGCTCCGCACGGCCTCCTCGTCCTCGCGGATGCCCTTGAGGACCCGGCCCCACGGGCTGTGGACGAGCAGGCCCAGGACCACGAGGAAGAAGGCCACGAGGCCCCAGCCCACGGTCATGATCCACAGGTCCCGGCTCGAGTACTGGAGGGTCGCCACGCCGAAGTCGACGAACAGGCGCCCGTTCTCCATCGAGAAGATCAGGAACGACCAGTTGCCGTCCGGCGGGTACGGGTTCATCGCGAAGAACGGCTCCGAGAAGCCCCTCATGCCGTCAGAGCCGCCGGTGTGCTCCGACCACACGGTCGCCCGCGCGAGCCGCCGCACGATCTCGGCCGCGGCGATCGTGACGATCGCCAGGTAGTCGGCTCTGAGCCGCAGTGTCGGTATGCCCAGCAGCAGGGCCATGACCACCGCGGCGAGGAGACCGACGACGATGCCCCACCAGAACGGCAGGCCGAAGACGACCACGGTCATCGCCAGGCCGTACGCGCCCATGGCGACGAACGCGGCCTGACCGAAGTTGAGCAGGCCCGTGTATCCGAACTGGAGGTTCAGGCCGATGGCGCCGAGCGCGTACACGAGCATGGTCGGCCCGATGGCCTGTGTGAGCGCCTGGCTGAAGACGAATTGCCAATCCATTCCGGTCTCCTAGCCGATTCGCTCGCGACGGCCCAGGATGCCCTGGGGACGGGTGAGCATGATGATGATGAGGACCGCCAGAGCGCCGACGTACTTCAGCTCGGGCGCGACCACGAGGGTCGACATCTGCACGAACACGCCGATGATCATGGACCCGAGGAACGCGCCGAACGCGGTGCCGAGCCCGCCGAGGACCACGGCGGCGAAGATGAGCAGCAGCAGGTGCTGGCCCATGTCGAACTTGACGCCGTCGTTGATCGACAGGAACACCCCGGCCATGGCCGCGAGGCCGCCGCCGATCGTCCACACCAGGCGCACGACCTGGTTCACGTTGATGCCCGTGGACGCGGCCAGCGAGGGGTTGTCGGCCACCGCGCGGGTGGCCTTGCCGAGCCTGGTGTAGACCAGGGCCAGACCGACCGCGATGCACACGACCAGCGCGACCACGCCGGTCACGACCTCCTTCGGGGTGATGATGAGCCAGCCGAAGTCCCAGGGCTTCTGGCCGACGTACTCGTTGTAGCGCTGGCGCTCGCCGCCCACGAAGAAGAGGGTGGCGAAGCGCAGCAGCAGGGCCACGCCGATCGAGATGATCATCATCGAGACCAGGCCGGTGCCGCGGCGGCGCAGTCGCGACCACAGCCCCCAGTCCTGGACCCAGCCGAAGGCCGCGCCCAGCAGGACCGCGGCGATCGCGGCGACCCACACCGGGACGCCGAAGCTGATGTTGAACAGCAGGGCCATCATCCCGCCGAAGGTGACGAGGTCGCCGTGGGAGAAGTTGGTGAGCCCGGTCGTGCCGAACACCATGGACAGGCCGACCGCCGCGAGGGCGATCATGAGGCCGAAGTGGAGCCCGGAGAACAGGAGGCTGACGGCGCGGGTGGCGCCGGCCTCGTTCTCGAGCTCGCCCAGTTGCTCGCCGTCCTCCGCAACGTCGGCACTGGTGCCCTCGTCGCCGGGGTCGTCGCCGTCCGACTCGCCCTCGGAGGGGTCGTCGCCGGGCGCCTGGGGTTCGACCCCGTCGGCCAGCTGGGTGTCGAGCGGGAACAGAACGGTCCGGTCGGAGCTGACATCGATTTCGAGTTGCGGTCTGCCGCTGCGGACCAGCAGGCCGTCGGGCAGTGTCGACTCGTCGAGGGTGACCACGTAGGCGCCCTCGGACTCGAGTTCGACGGACCAGGTGCCGTCCTCACCGCTCTCGACGGTGCCGACCTCGTTGCCGGCGTCGTCGGTCACGGTGATCGTGACCCCCGATATCGGGCGGTCCTGCTGGTCCTTCAACAGGCCGTGGACGCCGAGCGCCTCTTGGGCGACAGCGCTGCTGCTCACCCCCAGACACAGCAACAGGCCGGCGAATGCAGCCGACAACAACAACACTGTTCGTCTCAATGGGCCCCCTCGGGAGGTTTCGGGCATTGGAACCCGCCTCGTGCAATGTTCGAGAAACACGAAACGGCGGGAGTGAGTCGCATCTTAGGGAGACCTGACTTACAAGAGCAGTCCTCGTTATAGAACCGTTGCAAATGTGGCTCAGATGTTACCGGCGGGCCCTCGCGGGCCGAGCCGGCATTCCACTCGTCCGTTTCCGGATCATGCGACCCCTGTGAACTTACCGAAACGGCTCGGCGGGGCGGCCCCGGCCCGCGAGTCCCCTGGGGCCACCGTCCGGCGACGGGGTGTGAGAGGATACTTCCCGCTCGGGGCAGTAGCTCAGCTGGTTAGAGCAGGGGACTCATAATCCCTGGGTCGCGGGTTCAAGTCCTGCCTGCCCTACAGCGAAGGCCCCGCGCTGCGGGGCCTTCGACGTGTACGCGGTGCTCACGGCCGCCGCTGAAAGCGGCCTTTTCCTCTCACTACCAGGGAACTTCCCGAGTCTCGAAGTAGTCGATCCCCTCCTGGAAGAAGCCTCCCGTCGGCCCGCCATCGTCCAATAGGGCCAGTCGCACCGCTTCCTTGGCGGCGTCCTTCGGGTCGCGGGTGCCCTGGTTCGCGTTGAGGTCGGTCTTCGTGTATCCCGGAGTCATCGCGTTGACCTTGATCGGGGTGGGCTTGAGCTCCAGCGCCCAGGAGACGGTGAGCATGTTCAGCGCCGACTTCGAGGCGCCGTAGGAGCCCGGCTGCAACCCCGCGAACGGGAAGTCGGTGCGCGTCATCGTCCCGATCGAGCCGACCTCGCTGGAGACGTTCACGATCCGGCCCGCCTCGGCCTTGCGGACCAGCGGCAGGAACGCGTTCGTCACCGCGATCACGCCGAAGACGTTCACGTCGAAGTTCTTCTTCGCGGTGGCCACCGTCTGCGCGCTGGTGTTCCAGTCCTCGCCTTCGATCAGCGCGATCCCCGCGTTGTTCACCAGGACGTCGAGGCGTCCGTGCTCGGCCTCGACGCTCTTGGCCGCGGCGGCTACGGTGTCCTCGTCGGTCACGTCGACCCGCAGGAACCGCGCGTCCAGGCCCTCCTCTCTGAGCGTCGCGGCGGCGGCCTCGCCGCGCTCCTGCGAGCGGGCCCCGACCAGGACCGTCAGGCCCTCCTCGCCGAGTCCGCGGGCGATTTCGATGCCGATGCCTTTGTTGGCGCCGGTCACTAGTGCGATCTTCTTGGTCATGCCACCGAGACTGCGCCCGATTCGGCCGGCCGGAAAGAGACCTCTTTATGGTGGTACACCCGGTACCTGGTTCGCGGCCCCGCGAAGGGGCAGGATTGGCGCATGGACCGCAGACAGCTCGCCGACTTCCTCCGGGTGCGCCGCGCCGCCATCCGCCCCGGCGACGTCGGCCTGCCCGAAGGACCGCGCCGCCGCACCCCCGGCCTGCGCCGCCAGGAGGTCGCCCAGCTCGCCGGGATCTCCGTGGAGTACTACATCCGCCTCGAGCAGGCCCGCGGCCCCAAGCCCTCCCGGCAGGTCCTCGGCGCGCTCGCCCGCGCCCTGGTCCTCGACCGCGACCAGCGCGCCCACCTGTTCCACCTCGTCGACGAGCTGCCCGAGTCCGAGTCGAGCCGCGAGGTCTCGCCGACGGTCCGGAACCTCCTGGCCGGCCTCGACGACTTCCCGGCGTACGCCATCGACGCCTGCTACGACATCCTCGCCTGGAACGGCCTCGCCGACCGCTTCATGGGCTACCTCTCCCGCCTGACCCGCGAGCAGCGGAACATCCTGCGCACCAACTTCACCGGCCCGCACGCCTCGGCGGTCCTGGCCGATCCGCACACCTCCGCGTTCCTCCAGGACTGCGTCGCCGACCTGCGCGCCTCGCTGGCCCGCAGCCCTGGGGACGCGAAACTCCGCGGCCTGGTCGAGGAGCTGCTGCGCGCCAGCCCCGAGTTCGGGCAGATGTGGGCCGACCACCGGGTCGCCGTTCGCAAGGTCCAGACCAAGCGCGTGCACCACCACGACTTCGGGCCCCTGGAGTTCGACTGCCAGGTCCTCGACGTGCCCGGCAGCGCGGTGCGCTTGATCGTCTATGTGCCGCAACCGGACTCGCCCACAGCGGCCGCCTTCGCCTCGCTCCGGGAGGCGACGCCGGTCACGATCGCGGCCCCCGTGCGCCGCCTGCGGGCGCCCGGCGACGGACATCACGCCGGGAATCGGCCCTCAAGCCTTTTACTCGCCCGGCGAGTGTTCTTATGATTGCCCGGAAGGCACCAAGCCCTTCTTGAACAGCGACCGGTACGGCAAGGACGCAGCCGGTGACAGCCTCAGCGTCCCACCCTCCCTCCTCTTCCACCGGAGCTGCTTTCCATGCGCATGCCTCTGTTCGCCATGTCCATCGGCGCGTTCGGCATCGGCGCCGCCGAGTTCGTCATCATGGGGATCCTGCCCCAGCTCGCCGCCGCGCAGGGCGTCTCGCTCGCCCAGGCCGGCCTCGCCGTCTCCGCCTACGCCATCGGCGTCGTCCTCGGCGCCCCGCTGCTCACCGTCGCCACCACCCGCATCCCGCGCAAGCCCCTGCTCATCGGCCTGATGGGCTGGTTCGCGCTCGCCAACCTCGCCACCGCACTGGCCCCCGACTTCGGTTTCCTGCTCGCCACCCGGTTCATCGCGGGCCTGCCGCACGGCGCGTTCTTCGGCGCCGCCGCGGTGGTCGGCGCGAGCCTGGTCCCCTTCGAGCGCCGCGCCCGCGCGATCGCTGGCATCATGTCCGGCCTGACCGTCGCCACCATCGTCGGCGTCCCGGTGAGCACCCTGCTCGTCGGCCACATCTCCTGGCGCTGGATCTTCGCCGCCGTCGCGGCCCTGGCCGTCCTGGCCGCCGCCGCGATCTGGGCCACCGTGCCCGACACCCGCGGCGTCGTCGTCGCGACCAGGGCCGCCGACGAGATCCGCGCGATCCGCTCCAGGAAGGTCCTGCTCCCGCTGGTGACCGGCGCGGTCGGCTTCGGCGGCATGTTCGCCGCCTACACCTACCTGACGCCGATCCTCGAAGAGGTCACCGGCCTGAACGCGCTCGCCATCGCGATCACCCTCGCGGTCTTCGGCATCGGCCTGACCCTCGGCAACGTCGTCGGCGGCCAGATCGCCGACCGCGCCCCGATCCAGGGCCTGTTCGGCGCGTTCACCCTCATCGCGGCGGTGCTGCTCATGATGTTCTTCTCGATGTCGAACCCGGTCCTGGCGATCGGCGGGGTCTTCCTCATGGCGACCTCCTCCTCGCTGGTCGGCCCCATCATGCAGCGGCTGCTGCTCGACGGGGCGCACGCGGCGCCGTCACTGGCGTCCTCGCTGCACCACGCCGCGTTCAACCTCGCGAACGCCAACGGCGCCTGGCTCGGCGGGCTCGCGCTCTCGCTCGGGATGAGCCTGACCGCGCCGATCCTCGTCGGCGTGGTCCTGGCGCTGGCGGGGCTGGCCCTGTCGGTCCCGCTGGCCCGCGCGCACGCCGAGTCGGCCGTGCCGAACGTGGAGCCCGCCGAGCTGGTCACCGCTTCTTAAGGCACCAGCACCACCTTGCCCGTCGTGCCCCGGTGCTCCAGGGCGCGATGGGCTTCGGCGGCCTCGGCGAGCCCGAAGGTGTGCACGGCCGGGCGCAGCCGCCCGGCGGCGAGTTCGGCGAGCGAGCGCTCTTCGAGCGCCCTGAGGCCCCCGAGCTTCGCGAGGAGCTTCGGGCCGAGCGCGCCTGAGACGGTCAGGCCGCGCCCGACGATGTCCTCCACCGTGGCCTCGGTCGCCTTGCCCGCGGACCAGCCGAAGACGACCATCCGGGCGCCGAAGCCGAGCCGGTCGAAGGCGGCCCGGCCGACCTCGCCGCCCACCGAGTCGAACAGCAGCGTGGCCTCGCGGCCTTCGAGCGCCGCGTCCAGGACGGCCGTCCAGCCCTCGGCCCTGTAGTCGACGGCGGCGTCGGCCCCGTTGGCGGCCACCTGCGCCACCTTGGCGGGCCCGCCGGCGAGGCCGACGACGTAGGCTCCGGCGTTCTTGGCGGCCTGCACCAGGAGCGTGCCGAGGCCGCCGGCGGCGGCCGGGACGATCACGACGTCCTCACCGCTCACCGGGCCGACCCCGAGGACCATGAGCGCGGTGCGGCCGGTGCCGATCATCGCGACCGCCTCGGCGAAGTCCGCGCCGTCGGGCAGTTCGTGCACGGACTCGACCTCGCGGACGGTCTTCTCGGCGTAGCCGCCGGACGCGAAGCCGAGGTGCGCGACCACGCGCTTGCCGATCCACGACTCGTCGACGCCCTCGCCGACGGCGTCGACGATCCCGGCGCTCTCGCGGCCGGGGATCATCGGCAGGTCCGGCAGCGGGTAGGGCCCGTTCGGGTCGCCGGAGCGGAAGGTGGCGTCGAGGAGGTGCACCCCGGCGGCGCGGGCCTCGATGCGGACCTGGCCGGGGCCGGGCACCGGGTCGGGGACCTCCTCGTAGACGAGGACTTCGGGGCCGCCGAACTCGTGCTGTCGGATGGCGTGCATGTCGACCTGCTTTCCAATGTCGGTGGGTGTGCCCCAACGGTAGGGAACCGCCGACTGGGACCGCATCCGTCGACCGACTGGACCCCGCCCGACCGGAGGCCGTGCGACCATTGCGGTCCCCCATGGAACGGAGACCCGCGTTGGGCGCGTTGCAGCCTTGGCACGTTCTGGCCCTGCTCTGCTGCCTGCTGGCGGTGAGCGCCGTGGTGAGCCTGGTGGTCTGGGTGGTGATGCGGCCCGGCAACCGGGCGCAGGGTCCGACCTATCCGCCGGCCGGACAGTGGTACCCGCCGCCGCCCGGACCGACGCACCACCACCATGACGGCGGCGCCGACTGGCACGACCGCGACCACGCCCGCGACCACGGCAACGACCATGGAGGCCACTCCGACAGCGGCGGAAGCACCGACGGCGGCTCGGACAGCGGAAGCGGCGGCGACTGAGCGTCTACCGACACGGGCTCCTCAGGTCTCGGGGTCGAGGCCCAGTCTTGCGAACAGGATCCGGGCCCTCGCCCGGCACTGCGCCGCCTCCTTCGCCTGCCCGGCCTTCGCGTGGGCCTGCGCCAGCGCGACCAGGCTGCGCGCCTCCCGCAGCGGGTCGGGCATCGCCGCGAACACGTCGCACGCCTGGCGTCCCATCCGCACCGCCCGCCGCAGGTCGCCTCCGGCCGCATGGAGCTTGCACAGCACCCGCGCCTTGACCGCGAGGGTCTCGGAGGTCTCGTAGCGGTCGAGCCCCGCGACCCGTTCGACCGCGTCGGCGGCGAGGTCGATCTGCTCGGTGTCGACGTACAGCTCCGCCAGCGAATAGGAGTAGACGAGCTGGTGGCGCCATCCGTGGACCTGCTCGACCAGGTCGAGTCCGTGCAGGAGCGCGGCCTCGGCGCGCGGGTAGTCCTGGTCGGCGCGGTGCACGGCCGACTGCCGGAAGTACAGCCGGGCCCGGTAGTACTTCGACGGGTGGTCGCGGAGCATCTCGGCGATCTCGCGGCACTGCTCCTCGGCCGCGGAGATGCGGCCCTGGTCGACGTACAGCTCCGAGAGCGACAGCAGCGGGTAGACCGTCGTGGGTCCTTCCGCTCCGGCCGCGTCGAGGTCGCGGGCGCGCAGCAGCAGCGTCTCGGCCTCGGCGAAGATCCCCATGCGCCGCAGCACGGTCCCCAGTGAGGTGAGCACTTCGACGAGCACGTGCCGTTTGCCCGAGCGCTCGGCGGCGAGCACCGCCTCCCGCAGGAGCGACACGGCCTCGCGGTAGCGGCCCAGTTGCGTGAGGGTGGTCCCGAGGTCGTTGCGGGCCTTGCCGGTGGCGTCGCCGTGCGGGGTGCGTTTGAGGTATTCGAGGGTCTTCTCGGCGAAGGCCTTGGACTGGTGCAGCTCGCCGGAGGCGTAGGCGACCGCGTCGGCGAGGGCGTAGGCGCGCACCGCGTCCATCGGCTCCGCCGAGCGCACGCCGGTCTCGATGCCGCGTTCGGCCACGTGGGCGAGTTCGGGCAGTTCGTAGAGGGAGTCGGCGAGGGCGGTCTCGTCGCGGTAACCGGCGTCGGCGAAGGCGATGAGGCGCGCCAGCAGCCGCGAGACCGTGGGGCGGCCGTTCCATTCGAGGAACGTGGCGACGATGTTGCGGTACTCCTCGACCGGCAGCCTGGTCGAGCCCTTCGCGTACCAGGCGACGGTCTGCTCCCGGAGCCGTTGCAGCGCGGCCTCGTCGAACCCGGACACGGCTTTGCGCCTGGCGTATTCGCGGACGAGGTCGTGGAACCGGTACCGGCCGGGCCGGTACTCGTCGATGCGGTGGGCCGCGACGAGTCTCGCGAGGAGCCGTTCGGCCGCTTCGGGCGCCCACGCGGCGAGCGCCACCGCCAGGCCCTTGGAGAAGTCGGCCCCCGGCAGGTACGCGAGGTTGAGGTACAGCAGTTCCTCTTCGGGTTCGAGCGCCTGGAACGACAGGTCGAACGCGGCGGCCACGGTGGTCGTGGGGTCGCCTTCGACGGCGAGGTGGGCGAGCCGGTCGTGCCCGGCGAGGGCCGCGGCGGTCTCGGCGAGCGTGGTGCCGGGCTGCCCGCCGAGGTTGGTGCCGACGATGCGCAGCGCCAGCGGCAGGCCGCCGCACAGTCCGGCGATGTGCTCGGCCGCTTCGGGTTCGCGTCCGACGCGTGCTTCGCCGATGAGGCTCGCGAGCATTCGGACGGTTTCGTCGGGGCCGAGCGCGCCGACGGTGATCTGGCGGATGTCGTGCAGCGCGGCCAGATCGGGCAGGCGCGAGCGGCTGGTGACGACCGCGACGCTCCCGGCGGTGGCCGGCAGCAGCGGCACGACCTGCGCGGAGTTGCGGGCGTTGTCGAGGATCAGGAGCGTGCGGGTGTCGGCCAGGCGCGAGCGCAGCAGTGCGGCGGCCTCGTCGGGGTCCGACGGGATGGCGCCGGTGTCGACGCCGAGGGCCCGCAGGAATCCGGCGATCGCGTCGAGCGGGGTGAGCGGGGCGGCGCGGTCGAAGCCGCGGAGGTTCACGTACAGCTGCCCGTCGGGGAACCGCTCGCGCACGCGGTGGGCCCAGTGCAGGGCGAGGGTGGTCTTGCCGGCGCCGCCGATCCCCGAGAGCACCGCGGTCCGCGGGCCCGGTTCCAGGAGCGTGTCGAGTTCGGCGAGCTCGCCGGCGCGGCCGGTGAAGTGGATCGAGTCGGCGGGCAGTTGCGCGGGCGCGGGCAGCGTGTACGGCGCGGGCGCGGGGGCCGCGCGCAGCGCGGGGTCCTCGCGGAGGATCGCGGTGTGGTGGTCCTTGAGGCGCCGTCCGGGGTCGATGCCGAGCTCGTCGGCGAGCTGGCGGCGGATCGAGGCGTACACGTCGAGGGCCTCGGCGGTGCGCTCCTCCCGGTAGAGGGCGGTCATGAGCAGTTCGGCGGCCCGCTGGCGGTAGGGGTGCTGTTCGAGGACGCGGCGCAGGTCGGCGACGACGGCGGCGCCGGTGGCGAGCGCGAGTTCGAGCGCGGCGCGGTCCTCTTCGGCGGCGGCGCGCTCCTCGTTCCAGCGCAGCGCCCCCGATTCGATGAAGCGCCCGCCGAGGCCGGCGAGCGCCGGGCCCCGCCACAGCGCGAGGGCCTCGCGCAGGGTCGCCAGGGCCGCTTCGGGTTCGGAGGCGTCGACCTGCTCGCGGGCGATGCGGGCGGCGCGCTGGAACCGCAGCGAGTCGAGCTTCTCGGCGCGCACCCGCAGCCGGTAGCCGTCGCCGACGGTCTCCAGTTCGGAGGTGCCGGCCTCCAGCAGGAGGCCGCGGGCGGTCGCGACGGTGTTCTGGATCTGGCGGCGGGCGGTGGCGGGCGGGGCGTCCTCCCAGATGGCGTCGATCAGGCGCGGCAGCGTGACCACGTTGCCCGCCTCCAGGAGCAGGACGGCGAAGAGTCGGGGCAGGGTGCGGCCGGGCAGCGGCACGGGCAGGCCTTCCCTTGCCAACTGCAGAGGTCCGAGGATGCCGAAGTCCAAGGGCCACCTCCCGGGGTTGAGGTGCAGCCGTACGTATGCGGGGACGTTTCCAGTCTATGGGCAATTCCTGCTCATTTGGGAACGCTTGCAAGGGCTTTCACTCAGTGATCGAGTGAATGCGATCCCGCGGCTCGTGAAGGACTCGTGAAGGTCTTGTCGCATTCGTGACCAAACTCGGTCGCAAGAGCGACGAACCGAGGAGGAGAGATGTTCACGAAACAGTGCCCCGAGGCGACGGCCCTTCCCCGCGAGGCCCGAGCCCGATTCCGGGAGGGGCTGGTCACCACCACCAGCGGATGGTCGCACGGTTTCGTGCAGGCCAACCTCGTCACGGTGCCCCGCGAGTACGGCGACGACCTGCGCCGGTTCACCGTCCGCAACCCCAGGCCCTGCCCGCTGCTGGGGACCGTGGGGGCCGGGCGCCACACCACCGACCTGGCCCCCGGCGCGGACCTGCGCCGCGACCTGCCCTCGTACCTGGTGTGGCGCAAGGGGAAGGTCATCGCGCGCCGCACCGAGGTCGTCGACCTGTGGAGCCGCGACCTGGTCACGCTGCTCATCGGGTGCAGCTTCACGTTCGAGCCGCTGCTGGAGCGGGCCGGCGTGCCGCTGCGCCACCTGGAGCAGGACCGCAACGTGCCGATGTACCGCAGCCGCCTCCAGTGCCTGCGCACCGGGCGGTTCCGCGGCCCGCAGGTGGTCTCGATGCGGCCGATGCCCGCCGAGGCGGCCGAGCGCGCCGCGAGGGTCACCGCCGACCTGCCGTACGCGCACGGCGAACCGGTCCACGTGGGCGACCCCCGCGAGATCGGCGTGCGCGACCTCGCCCGCCCCGACTTCGGCGACCCGGTGGTGTTCGCCCCCGGCGACGTCCCGGTGTTCTGGGCCTGCGGGGTGACGATCGTGGAGGCGGTGGCGAAGGCGCGGCTGCCGTTCGCGATCACGCACGCGCCCGGGCACATGCTCATCACCGACCGCCGCGTCCGCGGCAGCGGCGAGATCCCGGTCTACCGCCCCGGGCTCGCGAGCACACCCTAAGGGGTTCCGAAGGAACCCCTTACGGCCGTTGTCCGCCCGCTTCGCCGTCGGGCCTTCGCAGACCGCACCGGTATGCGAAGGCCCAACCGCGAGGCTCGCGAGCACTTCCTAGCCGGCGCCGACCGCTCCGGCGGAGGCCGCGGCCGGCTCGGGCAGGCGGAACATGCCCAGGAACCGCTCGGCCATCGCCTGGTCGCCCTGGACGGTGACGCGGCCGGCGTGCAGCGACACGTCGAGGCTGCGCCCGCCCAAGGTGAGCCGCTTGAGCGTCTCGGCGTCGGTGCGGATGACCGCGTGCGGGTGCTCGGGCCGGCCCGGGGCCAGGATCAGCTGGGCGTCGATGATCTCGGCGATGAACGGCCGGTCGCCGACCCACAGCTCGAAGGCCGCGTCGAAACCCCGGGCCGTGGCCGGGATGAACAGGCTGCGCATCGCCAGGATGAGCGCGTCGGCGCCCATCGGCGCGTCGAGCGGGATCGCCGCCGAACGCGCGCCCCAGCGCAGCAGCAGCACGATCGCGCCTTCGAGCTCGCGGCCCCACTCGGTCAGCTCGTACACCTTCGAGGCGGCCGGCGGCGGGAGCCGGCGCTTGGAGACCACGCCGTGCGCCTCCAGCTCCCGCAGCCGCTGCGAGAGCACGTTCGCGCTCGCCCCGTGGAGCCCGCCGCGCAGGTCGGTGAACCGCTTCGGGCCCAGGAGCAGCTCGCGGACGATGAGCAGCGACCACCGCTCGCCGACGAGGTCGAGCGCGTGAGCGGCCGGGCAGCCGTCGCCGTAGGTTCGCACCGGTCCTCCAAATCGAGAAAGGTGAATCCGCTGGTGAGTACCGTTGCGGTTGTCGGTCTTCATCATAAGGTCCCCGCAGGCGATCATCCAGTCCTCTTTAATGACCTCAAGATCGCGAAGCGGTAACGAAAGCTCTGTAAAACGTGGATGACGCTACGCCCGTCGTCCTTGCACCGGCGCCGAACATGCGGCACCATTCAGTGCGTGCCAGAATTGACCGCCTCCTCGCTGATGGACCACCATCAAGCCGCCGCCACGCTCGCCGGCCTGCTCGAAGGCAACGGCCGCTTCGTCGCCGGAGCGCCCCGCTACAGGCGCGACATCGTCGCCGCCCGCGGGGCCGCACCCGAGCAGATGCCCGGCGCCGTCGTCTTCACCTGCATCGACTCGCGCGTCACCGCCGAGAGCGTGTTCGACTGCGACTTCGGCCAACTGCTGGTCGTGCGCACCGCCGGGCACGTGCCCGACCGCGCCGCCGTCGGCTCCCTGGAGTTCGCCGCGGCGGAGATGGGCGTCTCCCTGGTGGTCGTGCTCGGCCACGAACGGTGCGGCGCGGTCGACGCGGCGCTCAACGCCGTCCGGGCCGACACCCACGACCCCCGCTCGGGCTACCTGGTCGAGCAGTTGTGGCAGCCCGCCTCCCAGGCGCTGGCCGAGACCGCCGAGCCCGACGCGGCCGCCTCGCGCGCGATGCGCCTCCAGGTGCGCCGCACCGTCGCCGACCTCGACCGCCGCGCCTCGCTCGACGGGGTCCTCATCGTCGGCGCAGTCTACGACCTCGACACCGGCCAGGTCACCCTCGTCGACGAGCACTAGGGCGAACCCCGACCCCGACCAAGGCCGAGACGCCCGCGCCGGCGGCTGCGAGAATCGAGCCATGAGCGACCGACCCTTGACCGACGCCGAGATCGAACTCGCGCTCTCGGAACTCCCCGGCTGGACCCACGCCGACGACCGCCTGGAGCGGGAGTGGACCTTCGACGGCCACCTCCCGGCCCTCGCCGCCGCCACCGGCGTCGGGCTCCTCAACGAGCGCCGCAACCACCACGCCGACTTGATCGTCCGCTACAACCGACTGAAGGTCTCGACCACCACGCACTCGGCCGGGAACAAGATCTCCGCCAAGGACACCGACCTGGCGAAGGCCGTCTCCGACCTCCTCGACTAGTATCCCCGCTCCGTGAGGCGCCGCACCGGAATCCCGGTGCGGCGCTTCGTCTCGCACCCTCGGGTGTGACTGGAGCGCTCAGTGGTGCGCGTGTGTCGACATTGGTCATGACCTGGGAAAACGAGTAATGCGCGGGACGTTCGAACCTGTCATGATGGAAGTCAGCACAGGTGGGAGCACGTCATGGACGCATTCGCGACACGAGCCTCCAGGACCGACAAGCGCATCGCGCTCGACCGACTCGCCAGGGCCAGGCGGCGCGGAGAGCTCGACGCGCCGGAGTACCGGCTGCGGCGCCAGATGGCCCGGAGGGCCGAGAGCCTCGCCGACCTCCAGGCGCTCATGCAGGACGTCGGCGACTATCGGCACGGCCGGGACCACTGGCGGTACGGCCGCTGGCGCGGCCCCGTCCGCGAGGGCCGCGAACTCGAGATCCAGCGGTTCGTCGGGGCGCTGTTCCTCATCGGCGCGCTCGTCGTCGTGGCCGCCTGCGTCTTCGCGGCCGTGAGCCTCTACGGGGCCTGGAAATGAGTAAGCCGGGTGCTGCCGCATCGGCCACGGCAGCACCCGGCTCCTTCTACACCGCGACGAGCGCGGCGAGCTTCTCCCGCAAGGCGTCCAAGGACTCGGCGATCCACGGCATCGCGACCGGGTCGTCGGCGACCAGCGCCGCCAGCCGCTCCGAGTCCGAACTCCCGTAGATCCCCGGGACGGCCACGCGCAACGTCAGCGCGGACGGATCGTCGCCGAAAGCGCTCCCGGGCAGGACCACGACCCCGAACGCGTCCAGCAGCACCCGCGCCAGCTCCGGGCTCGTCGAGGCGCCCCAACGATCGGCGAGGCGCTCGCGCAGCGGACCGAAATCGGGCCACACGTAGAACCCGCCCTGCGGCGCCGCCACCGCGCACCCGGCGTCGGTGAAGACTTCGGCGACCGCGTTCGCGACCGACCCGTGCAGGCGCCGGGCCGCGGTGACCCGGTCGACCAGCACCTGCGGGTCCGACCAGGCGTAGGCCGCGGCGTGCTGCATCGGCATCGGCGTGGAGGACCAGAGCTCCGAGGCGATTCCGAGCACCGAACCGAGCAGTCGACTCCCCAGCGGCGAATCGGGGAACCGCGCCGCACCGACGCGCCAGCCCCCGAGCGCGAAGTTCTTCGACAGGGACGTGGTCGTCACCGTCCGCTCCGGCGCCCACGAAGCGGGCGAAGGGAACGACTCCTCCTCGAACACGAGGTCGCGGTAGATCTCGTCGGCGATGATGACCAGGTCGAGCGCCCTCGCCGTCTCGCACAAGGCCTTCACCGACCGCTCCGAGGCCAATCGCCCCGTCGGGTTGTCCGGCAGCGTGACCACGACGACCCGCGGGTCGCGCCCGGCCGCCCTCGCGGCCTTCACCGCCGCCTCCATGGCCTCGGCCTCGGGGACGCCGCCCTCGCCCTCGGACACCGGCACCCGGATCGGCTCGCGGCCGATCAGCTGCGCCTGGGCCGCGTAGGACACCCACGCGGGCTTGGGGAGCACCACGTCGCCCCCGACGGCGTGCAGCAGCGCGTACAGCAGCGGTTTGGAGCCGGGACCGAGCAGGACCCGGCCGGCCTCGGTCGGCAGGCCCCGGCGGGTCCAGTACCCGGCGGCGGCCTCGCGGGCGGCCCCGAGCCCTCCCACCGGTCCGTAGGAGGTCCGGCCCGCGGCCTGCGCGAGGCGCTGGCTCAGCAAGGGGTGCACCGGGATGCCGGCTTCACCGAAGCCGAGCGCGAGCACCTCCAGCCCGGCGGCGCGGCGCTCGGCGATGGCCTCATTGGCGGCGAGGGTGGCGGAGACGGTCACAGGTGACTCCTCGGTGGATAGTCGCTGACGGGACCCAGACTCCTCCGAACGGAGCATCAACGCAAGTATTTCTTCCTTTCGCCGAGGGTAAGATTTCCTTATGCTCGATGTGCGCCGCCTGCGGCTTCTCTACGAATTCGCCGCCCAGGGATCGATATCCGCCACTGCCGTAACGACCGGTCAGACCGCCTCGGCCGTCTCACAGCAGTTGGCCGCCTTGGAGAAGGAGGCCGGCGTGTCCCTGCTCGAACGCACCGCCCGCTCCGCGCAATTGACCGACGCCGGGCGCCGACTCGTCGAGCACACCGGCCGCATCCTCGAGGCGATCGACGCCGCCGAGACCGACCTCGCCGCCGAATCGGCCGCGCCGCGCGGGCGCGTCACCGTCACCGCCTTCCCCACCGTGGCCGTCGCCCTGGCCGGGCCGATCGTGCGCCGCCTGCGCCGCTACCCCGAACTCCAGATGGTCCTGCGCCAGCAGCTCACCGTCTCCGAGTCCCTCGCGCGCGTGCGCTCAGGGGAGATCGACCTGGCCCTCATCGACGACTGGTCGGGCCAGCGCCGCCCGGCCACTTCCGGGCCGCTCACCTTCCACCACTTGGTGAACGACCCGCTCGTGGTGGTCCTGCCGACCCGTCATCCGCTCGCGGAGCAGTCGGTGCTGTCGGCGCACGCGCTGGCGGGGGAGTCGTGGATCGCCTCGCCGGAGGGGGAGCCGTCGCGGATGGCGCTCGACCGGTTGTGGCGCGCCGAGGGCATCACCGCGCCGGTCTCGGAGTTCGAGGGCCTGGACACGATCCTGACCTTGGTCGCGAAGGGACTGGGGGTGACGGTGGCGCCGTGGATGGCGGCGGCCGAGCGGCGGGACGTGGCGGTGCGGCGGGTCGCCGAGCCGCTGCGGGGCCGGGAGGTCTACGTGGTCCACCGGACGGCCTCGACGGGCCGCCCGGCGGTGATGACGGTGCTCCAGGCCCTGCACCAGGCCTCGCGCAAGCTCATGGCCGCCGCCGAGCGCTTCTGATCCTTCAGCGCAGGTGCGAAGGCGGGTAGGGGGACTCGTCGGCGTCCCAGCTCTCCTGATCGGGCTTCGGCGGTTTCGGTTTCGGCGGTTTCGGCTTGGGGGCCTTCGGTTCGCGCGGTTTCGGGTCGCGGCGCGCGAGGGTGGCGGCGAGCCAGGTGGTGATCGGGACGGCCGCGATGAGCCCGAGGGTGCCCGCGACCGACCGGACGATCTCGGTGGCGATGGTCTGGCTGGTGATCACCTGCTCCAGCGGCCGGTTGGCGGCGGCGATGAGGACCAGGAGCGGCAGCGAGGCGCCCGCGTAGGCGAGGACGAGGGTGTTGACCACCGACGTGAGGTGGTCGCGGCCGACGCGCATCCCCGATTTGAACAGCCGTGCCGGCCCCCAGCGCGGGTTGGCCTTGGCGACCTCGTCGACGGTGGCCGCCTGGGAGACGGTGACGTCGTCGATGACGCCGAGGGCGCCGATGAGGATGCCGGCGAGCAGCAGGCCGGACATGTCGATCGGGTACTGCATGGCGAGGTTCGTGGTGTTCTCGTCGAGGACGCCGTTGAGCTTGGCGAGCCGCACCGAGGCCTCGGCGAGCGCCACGGTGAGCACGAGCGAGGCGAGGGTCCCGAGCACCGCGACGGTGGTGGTCCGGTTCCATCCGTGCGAGAGGTACAGCGAGACGAGCATGATCGCGGCGGCGCCGACGATCGCCACGAGGACGGGGGAGGAGCCGTCGAGGACGGCCGGGACCATGAACACCAGGACCACCGCGAAGGTCAGCGCGAGGCTCACGAGCGAGCGCAGGCCCTTCCAGCGGCCGAAGGCGACCACGGCGAGCGCGAAGGCGATCCCGAGCGCCCACAGGGCGCTGGAGCGGTCGTGGTCGATGATGTGGAACTGCTGGCCGGAGACCGAGCCGGGGGTGTGGATGAGGATGACGTCGTCGCCGGCGGCGACCACGGGCGCGCCGGGCCCGGAGGGGATGCCGAGGATGACCTGTTCGCCGGCGAACTCGCCGCTGTCGACGCGGACGAGCACGTCGCCGCAGACGGTGGCCTGGAGCTGCTCGTTGAGCTCGGCGTCGACCGCCTCGCACTCGGTCTCGTGCACCGAGACCACATGGCCGTCGACCTCGGTGCCGAAGCCCTCGATCGCGGTGTCCTCGACCCCGACGGGCCACAGCAGGATCAGGCCGAGGACGGTGGCGACCGCGGCGGGGACGAGGATCCACAGCGCGGCGCGGGGCACGGCGTCGTTCGGGGCGGTGTCGTCGTGGTTCACGTCGGTGAGCTTACGATCCCGCCCGGCCGGACGGGCGCAGCAGCGCGCCCGTTCGCGGCAACCGGTGGACAACTCGGACGGTGATCAGTCGATCACCTGCGGTTTCGCACTGTTGCGCTCCAGTGTTCAGACGTCGACGGGATCGACCCATCGGACCGCGGAGTAATTGCGCCACAAGTGGAGCAGTGCCGGGTCCCCGCGGACCGAGAGGTCGTCGAACGGCAGCCGGTTCCACAGCGCCAGGTACAGCAGCTCCACCGGGCCCTCGATGACGCAGTGCGGGGACTCGACCTCGCTGAACGTCACGAGCGGGCCCGTGTCGGTGGGGTGGATGTACCAGTCGCCGCGTCCGGGCGGCAGATCGGTGGCATGGATGTGGAGCACCGACGGGCGCAGCGCCCGCACCCGGCTCGAAGGCCGGCCGTGGAAGCCCAGCAGCAGTTCGTCGATGCCGTCGGCCGCGAATTCGGGGCCGACCGGTGATATCTCGTCGCCGCGCGCCTGTTCGGCGTCGACTCGGTGGATGGTGGTCTCGTGGGCCTGTCTGCGGACCCAGAAGCGCCGTGAGGACTCGGAGGGGAACACCTGCCAGCACTGGAGCCCGCTGGGGGCGGCCTCCAGTGTGGCCACGAGCTGGAGGAGTCCCTCGCGGACCCAGTCGACCAGCAGGTCGTCGTGGGGCAGTGGCCCCACGGCGCGCTGGAGGTCGCGCCGCCGCGGATCGTGGGGCAGTGCCTCGCCCACGATCGTCGCCGCCCAGCGGTGGACGGTCCCGATATGGGTCAGCAGATCCTTCACGACCCAGCCCGGGCAAGTGGGCACGATGGCGTTGAGTGCGAGTTCCCCACCAGCGACAGCGATCCGCTCCCCTTCGGTCCGCAGCACGTTGATTTGATCGCCGATGTTCATCCTCTGAAGTTTCGCACCTGTGTCGTGAATTACGCAAGTTCGAGACGTGGACCGATACAGAAGCGTTAAACCGGTGTAGCACTGGCGAGTCGGGCACGAATCGAATCCTGGAACTCTGGCCCCACCAGGGGTGCGATACGCGGCGATAGGGTCGGAACGTGCAGCACCGGCTCCTCGTCCTCTCCGACGTCCTCGGCATCGCCCGCCCGCTCCCCGAACAGGTCGCCCTGGCCCTGCGCGGCGGCCCGTTCGCCCTCGTGCTGCGCGACAAGCACCTGCCGTGGACCCTACGCGAGGCCCTCGCCGCACGACTGCGGCCCGTCCTCGAAGCCGCCGGAGGCGCCCTCATCGTCGCCGATCCGCCCGTCCCGGCGCCCGCCGCGCACCTCTCGGCCCGCTTCCCCGCGCCCGAGCCGCGCCCGGCGCTGCTGGGGCGCTCCGTCCACGCCGGTGAGAAGGTCGACCCCGGCCTCGACTACTGCACCTACTCCCCGGTCTGGGCCACCGCCTCCAAGCCCGGCTACGGCCCCGCCACGGGCCTGGACGGGCTCGCCGAGCGCTGCGCCGCCAACGCGGTGCCCGTGTACGCCCTCGGCGGCGTCACCGGCCCCGAGCGGGCCCGCGCCGCCCGGGAGGCCGGCGCCGCCGGCGTCGCGGTCATGGGCGCGGTGATGAAGGCGAACGACCCGGAGCGCGCGGTGCGCGCACTCCGGGCCGTCCTCTGAGATCCGCTACCGGTCCAGGCCGTGCGCGGCGATCACGCCGGCGTAGAACTTCGCACTCGACTTCGGGGTCCGCTTCTGCGTCGTGTAGTCGACGTGGACGATCCCGAAGCGCTTGTCGTAGCCGAAGGCCCACTCGAAGTTGTCCATGAGCGACCACGCGGTGTACCCGCGCACGTCCGCGCCCGCCTCGATCGCGTCGTGGACCGCGGCGATGTGCGCCCGCAGGTAGGCCACGCGCTCGACGTCGTCCACCTCGCCGTCCTCGCCCGGACCGGTCGGGTAGGCCGCGCCGTTCTCGGTGACCATCGTCGGGACGCCGTAGTCCTTGTGGAGGCGCACCAGCAGGTCCGTCAGGCCCGAGGCCTCGATCGGCCAGCCCATGTCGGTGAACTCCAGACCCTCGGGGGTCCAGTTCTCGATTCCGGCCGAACCGGGCTGCACGTCCGACTCCGGCGCGTCCGGGTTCGACCGCACCCAGGTCGGGTTGTAGTAGTTGACGCCCAGCAGGTCGATCGGCTGGTTGATCTGCTCCAGGTCGCCCTCGCGCACGAACGACCAGTCGGTGTGGTGCGCCGTCCGCTCCAGCATCTCGGCCGGATACTCCCCGCGCAGCAGCGGGTCGAAGAAGACCCGGTTGGCGAGCCCGTCGACGATCCGCATCGCCTCCTCCTCGCCGCGGACCTGCGTCGGGTTGAGCGCGATCGAGACCTGCCCGGCCCCGGCCGCCCGCAGCGCCTGCACCGCGAGTCCGTGCGCGAGGTTCAGGTGGTGGGCCGCGGCCAGGGCCGCCGCCGGCTCGGTGCGCCCGGGGGCGTGGTGGCCGTTGCCGTAGCCGAGGAACGCCGCGCACCACGGCTCGTTGAGCGTCCACCAGGTGTGGACGCGGTCGGCCAGGCGGCCCGCGACGACGGCCGCGTAGTCGCCGAAGCGCTCGGCCGTCTCGCGCTCGGGCCAGCCGCCGCGGTCCTCGAAGGACTGCGGCAGGTCCCAGTGGTACAGCGTCGGCATCGGCTTGATGCCCGCCGCCACGAGCTTGTCGACCAGCCGGTCGTAGAAGTCCAGGCCCGCCAGGTTCACCGGGCCGGTGCCGTCGGGCTGGATCCGCGGCCACGCGATCGAGAACCGGTAGGTGTCCAGGCCCAGCGACCGCATGAGCGCGATGTCCTCGTCCACCCGGTGGTAGTGGTCGCACGCCACCCGCCCGGTCTGGCCGCGCCAGGTCTTGCCCGGCGTGTCGGCGAAGGTGTCCCAGATGGAGGGCCCGCGCCCGTCCTCGGCCACCGCGCCCTCGACTTGGTAGGAGGCCGTGGCGGTTCCCCACAAGAAGCCCTCGGGGAAGGTGAGCTGCGTCATCGGATGGCACCTTTCTCGGCTGTGCACTTGCTAGGGGCTCTTCAAGCATCCCCTAGGGCCCGCACCGGTGGCACGGGTGAGGGACGAGTTGCCGGGGCCCCGGAATGATACGTCATTGGTATCGCTCCCACAATTTGGGTCGGCGCGAATATCGATCCAATCCCAACCGGTAACGATTCAGCAATGCAGACTTGACATCCAGTGTTACTCAGAGCACGATTGCCAGCGTCGCCCAACGGCGGGTGAGGCAGTCCCGACCAGGGCAAGGACCCGTGAGAGCGGTTCCCGAACGGCAGGGACAGGGAGGCAGTCGGACTCGCCGGGCGCACAACACCTGCGAAGAGAGGGAAACCCCGATGAGCAAGACCAGACGAATTTCCTGCCTTGCGGCTGCCGCCAGTGCCATCGCGCTCGCCGCGGCGGCATGCGGCGCACCGGATGACGACGACAGCTCCCGCGGCGAAGTCCCCGAAGAGGCCAAGGACTGCGCCAACTACGAGGAGTTCGGCTCCTTCGACGGCGAGACCGTCACCATCCTCGGCTCCATCCGCGACCAGGAGGCCGACGAGATGATGGCCGCCTGGCAGTTCTTCGAGGACTGCACCGGCGTCGACATCGCCTACGAGGGCACCGGCGAATTCGAATCCGACATGAAGGTCCGCGTCGACGGCGGCAACGCCCCCGACATCGCGCTGTTCCCGCAGCCCGGCCTCATGTCCTCCTTCACCGACGACCTCGTCCCCGCCTCCGACGCCGTCACCGCGCTGGCGACCGAGGGCTGGACCGAGGACTGGCTCAACTACGGGACGATCGACGGCACCCTCTACGCGGCGCCCAACTCGTCCAACGCGAAGTCCTTCATCTGGTACTCGCCCGCGTACTTCGCCGACAACGGCTACGAGGTCCCGACCACCTGGGACGACCTGATCGCACTGTCCGACACCATCGTCGAGGCCGGCGGCACCCCCTGGTGCGCCGGCATCGAGTCCGGCGGCGCCACCGGCTGGCCCGGCACCGACTGGATCGAGGACATCGTCCTGCGCGAGAGCACCGACGTGTACGACCAGTGGGTCGACCACACCATTCCGTTCAACGACCCGCAGATCGTGGCCGCCTTCGACAAGGCCGGCACCGTCCTGCTCAACGAGGACTACATCCTCAACGGCACCGACACCGTCAGCTCGACGGCGTTCCAGGAGGCCGGCTGGCCGATCGTCGAGGGCGAGTGCGCCTTCTACCGGATGGCGTCCTTCTACGGCGCCATGTGGCCCAGCGGCACCAACGTCGCCGAGGACGGCGACGTGTTCGCCTTCCAGTTCCCCGAGAACAACGAGGGCGACAACACCATGCTGGTCGGCGGCGAGTTCGTGGCCGCGTTCAGCGACGCCGAAGCGGTCGAGGCCACCCGCCAGTACCTCGCCAGCGCCGCCTACCACAACGCCCGGCTCCAGACCGGACCGTGGAGCACCGCCCACCAGGGCGTGGACCCGTCCAACGCCACCACGCCGATCAACGTGCTCGCCACCGAGATCCTGACCGACCCGACCGTGACCGTCCGCTTCGACGGCTCGGACCTCATGCCCGGTGAGGTCGGCGCCTCCTCGTTCTGGACCGGCATCGTCGAATGGCAGAGCGGCGACAAGTCCTCGGAGCAGGTCGCCAACGAAATCGAAGCGTCCTGGCCGTAGGCCCGGCCCGAGCCTTAGACAATGAGCCGGACGGGGCCGCCCAGGCCCCGCCCGGCTCACTGCCCGGACTACTGGAGTCACATACGTGGAAATCTCCGCTCTCATCGACCGGTTCGGCCTGCTCGCCATCGGCCTGGTCGCGTTCTTCGCGATCCTCTTGGGCCTGTACGGCCTCGCCGAGCTCGCCTCCCGCCGCGACCGCTCCCGCGCGGTCGCTTTCGTGTTCCTGGCCCCCGCCGTCCTGTTCCTGCTGGTCGGCCTCGTCTACCCGGCCCTGCGCACGATCGCGATGTCGTTCTTCAACAAGGACGGCTCCGAATTCGTCGGCCTCGACAACTACGTGTGGGCCGTCAGCGACCCCGACGCGTTGCAGATCCTGATCAACACCGCGCTGTGGATCGTGGTCGTCCCGGCCCTGTCCACCGCGCTTGGCCTCGTCTACGCCGTCCTCATCGACGGGCGCCGCGGCGAGCGCGTCTACAAGGCCCTGGTGTTCCTGCCGATGGGCATCTCCTTCGTCGGCGCTTCGATCATCTGGAAGTTCATCTACCAGTACAAGGGCTCGGGCGAGCAGATCGGCCTGCTCAACCAGGTCATGGTCTGGCTCGGATTGCAGCCGGTCAACTGGCTCACCCAGTTCCCGGGGAACAACTTCCTGCTCATGGTCGTCCTCATCTGGATCGAGGTCGGCTTCGCGACGGTCGTCCTGTCGGCCGCGCTCAAGGGCGTGCCGCTGGAGATCGTCGAGGCCGCCCGCATCGACGGGGCCAAGCCCTCCCAGATCTTCTGGAACGTCACCGTCCCGTCGATCCGCTCGGCCGTGGTCGTCGTCGCCGTCACCGTCTTCATCGCCACGCTCAAGCTGTTCGACATCGTGCGCGCGATGACCGGCGGCCATTACAGCACCGACGTCCTCGCCCACAACATGGTCGAGCAGGCCTTCCGCCTCTACAACGACGGACGCGGCGCCACCATGGCCGTCGTGCTGTTCCTGCTCGTCGTCCCCGTCGTCATCTACCAGGTGCGCAACATGCGCCGCCAGGAACTGGAGGCCCGATGAGCACCGTCGTGGACCCCGACGCCAAGGCCCCCGAGAAGCCCGTGCGGATCGGCGAGAGCCGCGGCGAGCGCCTGCGACGGGTGCTCTCCAGCCGGATCGCGAGCATCGCCGCGATCGTGATCGCCGCGCTGTGGACGATCCCGACCTTCGGCCTGTTCATCTCCTCGATCCGGCCCGAGAACGACATCCGCACCTCCGGCTGGTGGAACTTCTTCACCGATCCCGGGTCGTTCACGCTCGACACGTACAACTACGTCCTGTACTCGGACTCGCAGGGCGGCGGGCTCATCGTCAACCTCGTCAACACGATCGTCATCACGATCGTGGGCGTGGTCGTGCCGGTGGCCTTCGCGGCGATGGCCGCGTACGCGCTCTCCTGGATCGACTTCAAGGGCCGGAACCTGCTGTACATCGGCATCTTCGCGCTCCAGGTCGTCCCGCTCCAGATGGCGCTCATCCCGCTGCTGTCCTTCTTCAGCAACGGGCTCCAGATCGGGAGCTTCACGATCATGCCGGCCTGGGAGCTCAACGGCGTGAACACGATCGTGCAAGTGTGGGTCGCCCACTCGATCTTCGGGCTGCCGCTGGCGATCTTCCTGCTGCACAACTTCATGCGCGAGCTCCCCGGGGACGTCATGGAGGCGGCCCGGATCGACGGCGCCAGCCACTCGCAGATCTTCCGCAAGGTGGTCCTGCCGCTGGTGACCCCCGCTCTGGCCTCCATCGGCATCTTCCAGTTCCTGTGGGTGTGGAACGACTTCCTGGTCGGGCGCACCTTCGCTCCCGGCGCGGCCACGCGGCCGCTGACGGCCGTCCTCGGCGACATGGCCGGCACGTGGGGCTTCGGATGGACGCGGCTGCCGGCCGCGGCGTTCGTGGCGATCCTCGTGCCGCTCATCGTGTTCCTGCTGCTCCAGCGCTACTTCGTGCGCGGGCTGCTGGCGGGCTCGGTCAAGGGCTGACCTGCACCACGTGAAAGGGGAGGGGCGCCGCCCCTCCCCTTCCGCTTTCCCGCCCTCAGCGCCCGCCGTTCCAGAGCCGCTGGAAGTACGCCGCGTACAGGTCCGCGACGCCCTGGTCGGCGACGCGGAGCATGTTGTCGTCCACGTGCTTCATCGCGTTCCCGCTGAGGTTGTGCGTGCCGGTCCACACCACCGCGCGGTGGGTGCCGTCGAACTGCGCCTCGGCGACGATGAACTTGTTGCGGTTGGTCTTGTGGACGCGCACGTTCGCGCTTCCCAGCGCGTCCTCGATCCATTTGGGGCTGCTGGTGGCCGCGTCGAGCACGACCACCCGCACCTGGCATCCGAGCCCTTGGATCCGGTCGAGCTGGGTTCGCACCGCGGGCCGGTTGGACTGGAAGTTCGCGTGGCCCACCAGGACCCGGTCGCCCTTCTTGCACCCGGTGATCTCCTTGAGCTGCTCGGCCACGGGGTCGCTGCCGCGCGGGAAGACCCAGGCGCGGGCCTTGTCGCCGGTGGCGGCCTTCGACTTCTCGGTCCAGCCGTCCCACTTGCCGCTTTCGAGCCGGTTCCAGAATCCGGTGTAGAACTCGTACAGGCGCTTGTCGCCGTGGACGCCGAGCAGGTTGTGCGACTGCTTCGCGTGCGAGCCGGTGAAGCTGAAGCTCGTCACCAGCACCGTCGGGGTCCCGCCCTTGCTGATGAGGAAGAACCGGTTGTGGTCGGGGCCCTTGCGGGTGCCGCCGGCGTTCGGCAGGCACCCGCCCTTGCACTGGCTCACCTTCACGCCGGCGGCCTTGAGCTGCTTGATCACCGCGTCGTTCATCGACGGCAGATCGCTGCGGCTGCCGACGACCGCGCGCACGTCCACGCCCCGCTTCTTGGCGTTCACCAGCGACTTCGCCAGCGGCGCCACCGGCGGGTCGTTCTTCCACTGGTAGACCGCCGCCCGCACCGTGTCGCCCTTCCCCGTCGCGTCGACCTGGCGGACGATCTCGTCGACGATCGAGGTGTCCTTGCCGCCCTTCGGATCGGTGCGGCAGACGGTGTAGTCGCCGGTGCGGGTGCAGCCGGTCGCGGCGGCGGAGGCCGGAGCCGGAACGGCCACCGCCACCAGGACCGCGCCCGCCGCGGCCATCGCAAGGAGCCCTCTCATACGACACTCCGATCGTCTCGGGGCCCGGAGGCCCGCTTCCGAGGACATGAAGATCGCACGTCTTCGGTGACACGGCGGGTGTTCGGTCGGGTAAGGGACGTTTCGCATGGTGGCGGCAGCGCGAGGCGGTGACGGCCTTGTAATTTCCACAAGGGCGAAATCGCGCTGTTGTCAGGCGGATTCCGGGAAACGACGGTCGGATTGCCGACCTTCTCTCGACAATCAATGGGTAGATCCCCACCGGTCGGAACCCGTCACCAGGAGAAGCCCATGAGCCCAAGTGCGGCAGAAGAACTGCCAGAGGAGTTCCGCCTCAGCCTGACCGAGCAGGTCACGCAGGATCCCGAACGCGACGAACCGAGCGTCCTCGCCGAGGACCAGCCCCGGCTGGTCGAGCCGGCCGGCACGGGCTGGCTGCTGGTCGGCATCCTGCTCCTGGTCGCCGTCGGCGTGCTGATGCTGCTCATCTTCGCGTCGGGAGGGAACGCGAACGAGTCGATGATGCTCTGAGGGCGAGCGTCCGCTGCCACTGCGGGCCCGTCCGACTGGCCGCCGCGGCGCGGCAGTGAGAGGATTCGGACCGTGGAAACCTGGCGTGGAATAGACGCGACCCCCGAGGGCTGGCCCGCATCCGTCCTGGCGATCGGCGTGTTCGACGGCGTGCACCGCGGACACGCCGCCCTCGTCCGCACCGCGGCCAAGGCCGCCGCCGAGCGCGAGGCCCGCTGCGTCGTGGTCACCTTCGATCCGCACCCGACCGCCGTGGTCGCACCGCACGCGGTGCCCGCGCAGCTCACCAGTCTGGACCGGCGGATCGAACTGCTCGGCTCGCTCGGCGTCGACGGCGTGTGCGTCCTGCCGTTCACCGAGGAGCTCTCCAAGCTGAGCCCCGACTACTTCGTCCGCCACGTGCTCGTCGGCGGCCTGCACGCCAAGGCCGTGTGCGTGGGCGAGAACTTCCGGTTCGGCCACAAGGCCGCCGGGGACGTCGCCAAGCTCACCGAGCTCGGCGAGGAGTTCGGGTTCGAGGTCCTGGCGCAGACCCTCACCGCAGATGACGAGGCGTATTCCTCCACCAGGGTGCGCCGGCTCGTCGCCGAAGGCGACGTGGCCGCCGCGGCGGAGGTCCTCGGCCGCGACTTCGGCGTCGAGGGCACCGTGGTCCACGGCGCCGGGCGCGGGGGGACCAGTCTCGGCTTCCCGACCGCGAACCTGGAGATCCCCGCCGGGCGGGCGATCCCGGCCGACGGCGTGTACGCCGGATGGTTCCACGCGGACTCGCGCCGCCTCCCGGCGGCGATCAGCGTCGGCACCAACCCCACCTTCGAAGGCGACGAGCGCACGGTCGAGGCGTTCCTCCTCGACTTCTCGGGGGACCTCTACGGCCGGCGGGTCCGCCTCGACTTCACCGCGCGGCTGCGCGGCCAGATCGCCTTCGACGGGATCGAGCCGCTCATCGCGCAGATCGAGACCGACGTCGCAGACACCCGTCGGGCGTTGGAGCTGGACTAACGCCCCTGGTAGCCTCGTCAGGTCATCGCATTGACCGGTCTGCTCGACACCGCGGACCGGCCGTAGATCAGAAAGGTGTTCGAACATGGCGCTCGACGCTGAGAAGAAGACCGCGATCATCAAGGAGTACGCGACCAGTGAGGGCGACTCGGGTTCGACCGACGTCCAGGTCGCGGTCCTGACCGCGCGCATCAAGGAGCTGACCGCTCACGTCCAGGTGCACAAGCACGACCACCACTCGCGTCGTGGCCTGCTCCTCCTGGTCGGCAAGCGCCGCCGCCTCCTCAAGTACCTGAAGAAGGAAGACATCGCGCGCTACCGCGGGCTCATCGAGCGCCTCGGCATCCGCGACAACGCCTAAGGACTCCGCAAAAGGGGGCGCCCCGCCAGGGACGCCCCCTTTCGCGTACCCGCTTAGCGGCACTTTGACGCAGCCTGCGACGTCGAGGCAGGATTGTGAGAATGGTCATGATGATGAGGCCGCTTCGTGCAATGCGGTGTAGCCGTTACTACAAGTGTGCTGCTTCGATACCGATTCCGGATCTACCCGACTGATCCGCAGCGCGCGATGCTCGCGCGGACGTTCGGGTGCGTGCGCACGGTGTGGAATGACGCGGTCGAGGCGCGAAGAACCGCCTATCGGCAGGGTCTGCCGTATCCGTCCGCGGCGGTCTTGGACAAAGCGCTGATAACCGAAGCGAAGCGCACCACTGCGCGCTGCTGGCTTGCCGATGTCTCGAATGTGCCGCTGCAACAGTCACTGCGGGACTGCCATGCGGCCTACCGGTCCTTCTTCGATTCGCTCTCGGGCAAACGCTCAGGCGGACGGGTAGGTCCTCCGAGGTTCAAATGCCGGACCGGATCGCAGTCCGCCCGCTTTACCCGTAACGGTTTTACGTTGCGCCCGAACGGCCGGTTGTATGTGGCGAAGGTCGGCGATCTCAAGGTCGCCTGGTCCAGGGACCTGCCGTCGGACCCGTCGAGCGTCACGGTGATGAAGACTTCGACGGGCAAGTTCTACGCGAGTTTCGTTGTGACCGTCGATGACGGCGCCGAGGCGCTGGAAGCGTTGACCGACCCGGAGGCGGAAACCGGGATCGACTTGGGGCTGAAGGATTTTGCGGTCCTGCGGGGTGGGAGGGTAATCGAGAATCCGAGATTCTTCGCACGGATGGAACGGAGAATTCGGAAGGCGCAGCGGGCTCTGTCGCGGAAGGCGAAGGGTTCGATGAACCGTGTGAAGGCCCGTGTCGCGCTGGCGAAGGCGCATGAGAGGGTCAAGCACGCCCGGTCGGACTGGATCGACAAGCAGGTGAAGACGATCGTTGCCGAGAACCAAGGCATCTACGTCGAAGACCTCAATGTCAAGGCTCTGGTCCAAGGTCGCCATGCCAAATCAGTGCACGACGCGGCGTTCGGCATGTTCCTGACCCGGCTCAGCTCGAAGGCCATCAGGAGCGGTCGGACTTTCGTCAAGGTCGACCGATACTTCCCGTCCACGCAGTTGTGCTCGGTATGCGGGGCGCTGACTGGTCCGAAAGGCTTGGCAGGCCTGAAGGTCCGCAGATGGGCCTGCGGGTGCGGTGCGGTTCATGAACGGGATGTCAACGCCGAGATCAATATCAGGCGCGAGGGGAAGCGTCTGGTGGCCGAGGGACTCGCGGACACCTAAAACGCCTGCGGAGCCTGCGTCAGACCCGGCAATTCGGGCAGCGGACGTTGAACCAGGAACCCGCCCGTGAACGGCCCGCCGAAAACGGACCGCAAGTCGGGAATCACCTTTCCTTCGAGGAGGTGAGGAAGTCAAGTAGGGTTGGGTCCGAGCACCACGCTCGACCGCAGCGCCTCCGAGCGAGGCGCGGCGCCGCACGCCAGAGACCGCCCCGGTCCTCGGTAGTGGCATCCGGAACGCCCCGCGAGACGCGGGGCCTTTCTCCGAGTGCTTCGATCGAAGACCGGAACGCGTGTGGGCTGGCGGCGCCGAATCGCGTTCCGAACTACACAAGGAGATCGACACTCTATGTCCGATACCGAACGGACACCCGAGGCCTTCAACCTCGGGGAGCACCACGCCACCGCCGTGATCGACAACGGCGCCTTCGGCACCCGCAAGATCGTCTTCAGCACCGGCCGCCTGGCCAAGCTGGCCCAGGGCTCGGCGATCGTCCAGATGGACGACACCGTGGTCCTCTCGACCACCGCCGCCTCGAAGAACCCGAAGGACCACTTCGACTTCTTCCCGCTCACCGTCGACATCGAGGAGCGGATGTACGCCGCCGGGCGCATCCCCGGATCGTTCTTCCGCCGCGAGGGCCGCCCGAGCGAGAACGCCATCCTCACCTGCCGCCTGATCGACCGCGGCCTGCGCCCGTCCTTCGTGTCGGGCCTGCGCAACGAGGTCCAGGTCATCGGCACCATCCTCGCGGTCGACGCCCGCGACGAGTACGACGTGGTCGCCATGAACGGCGCCTCCATGTCCACGCAGCTCTCCGGGCTGCCGTTCTCGGGCCCGCTGGGCTCGACCCGCGTCGTCCTCATCGACGGCACCTGGGTCGCGTTCCCGACCCTGGAGCAGATCGAGAAGGCCACCTTCGACATGATCGTCACCGGCCGGGTCCTCGACTCGGGCGACGTCGCGATCATGATGGTCGAGGCCGAGGCCACCGACAACACGATCAACCTGATCGCCGCCGGCGGCACCAAGCCGACCGAGGAGATCGTCGCGAGCGGCCTCGAGGCCGTCAAGCCGGTCATCGCCGAGCTGGTCCGCGCCCAGGCCGAGCTGGCCGCCGTCGCGGCCAAGCCCGTCGCCGACTACCCGCGCTTCCTGGACTACCAGGACGACGCGTTCGCCGCCGTCGAGGCCGCGGTCACCGCGGAGCTCGACCAGGCGCTCCAGATCGCCGACAAGACCGCCCGCCAGGACGAGCTCGACCGCGTCAAGTCGGTCATGCTCGAGAAGCTCGGCGCGGACTTCGAGGGCCGCGAGGGCGAACTGAGCGCCTCGCTGCGCTCGCTCACCAAGAAGCTGGTCCGCAAGCGCGTCATCAACGAGGGCGTCCGCATCGACGGCCGCTCCCCGGCCTACATCCGGCCGCTGGCCGCCGAGGCCGGGATCCTGCCGCGCGTGCACGGCTCGGCCCTGTTCGAGCGCGGCGAGACCCAGATCATGGGCGTCACCACGCTGAACATGCTGCGCATGGAGCAGGCCATCGACACGCTGTCGCCGGTCAGCAAGAAGCGCTACATGCACAACTACAACTTCCCGCCGTACTCGACCGGTGAGACCGGCCGCGTGGGCTCGCCCAAGCGCCGCGAGATCGGCCACGGCGCGCTCGCCGAGCGCGCCCTGGTGCCGGTGCTGCCGAGCCGCGAGGAGTTCCCCTACGCGATCCGCCAGGTCTCCGAGGCGCTCGCGTCGAACGGCTCGACCTCGATGGGCTCGGTCTGCGCGTCCACGATGTCGCTGATGAACGCGGGCGTGCCGATCAAGGCGCCGGTCGCGGGCATCGCGATGGGCCTCATCAGCGAGGAGGTCGACGGCGAGACCAAGTACGTCACGCTGACCGACATCCTCGGCGCCGAGGACGCCTTCGGCGACATGGACTTCAAGGTCGCCGGCACCGCCGAGTTCGTCACGGCCCTCCAGCTGGACACGAAGCTCGACGGTCTGCCCTCGGACGTGCTGGCGCAGGCGCTCCAGCAGGCCAACGACGCCCGCCACGCGATCCTCGACGTCATGCTCGAGGCGATCAGCGAGCCGGGCGAGCTGGCCGCGACCGCCCCGCGGATCACGACCCTGAAGATCCCGGTGGACAAGATCGGCGCGATCATCGGCCCGAAGGGCCAGACGATCAACCAGATCCAGGACGACACGGGCGCGGACATCACCGTCGAGGACGACGGCACGATCTACGTGTCGGCCGAGAACGGCGACGCCGCGCAGGCCGCGGTCGAGACGATCAACGCGATCGCGAACCCGACCCTGCCGAACGTGGGCGACCGGTTCCTCGGCACCGTCGTCAAGACCACCGACTTCGGCGCGTTCATCTCGCTGACGCCGGGCCGCGACGGCCTCCTGCACATCTCGAAGGTCGGCGACGGCAAGCGCGTCGAGCGGGTCGAGGACGTGCTGGGCGTCGGCGACAAGATCGAGGTCGAGATCGGCGACATCGACAACCGCGGCAAGATCTACCTCGACAAGGTCTACCCGGAGGGCCAGGAGCCCGAGGGGTACAAGAAGGGCCGTCCGGCCGAGCGCAAGGAGTCCCGCGGGGACCGGGGCGACCGCGGTGACCGCGGCCCGCGCCGCGACCGCGAGCGCTCCGGTTCGGGCGAGCGCTCGGGCGACCGCGGTGGCGACCGTGGCGGTTCCGGCGACGGCGAGCGCCGTCGCCGCCGCACCCGCCGCTCCGACGACGGTGGAGGCTCGGAAGAGTAGATGAGTCGTTCCCAGACTCGCACACTGATTGACGATCCGCTGGGGGGCACGGTCCGCGTGACCGTGCTGCCCGGCGGTTTGCGTGTGCTCACCGAGACCGTCCCGACCATGCGCTCGGCCTCCGTCGGCGTGTGGGTCGGCGTGGGGGCCCGCGACGAGGCCCCCGAGTTCGCCGGCGTCTCGCACTTCCTGGAGCACCTGCTGTTCAAGGGCACCGCGAAGCGCACGGCCACCGAGATCGCCGAGGCCGTCGAGTCGGTCGGCGGGGACTCGAACGCCTACACCGCGCGGGAGCTGACCTGCTTCTACGCGCGGGTGCTCGACGACGACCTGCCGATAGCGGTGGACGTGCTCGGCGACGCCATGTGCTCCTCGCTGGTGACCCCCGCCGACGTGGAGGTCGAGCGCGACGTGATCTTGGAGGAGATCGCCGCCTCGGCGGACGAGCCCTCGGACGTCGTGCACGAGCTGTTCGCGAAGGCGCTGTTCGGCGCGGGCGCGCTCGGGCGTGACATCGCCGGCGACCCGGCGACGGTGCGGACGCTCACGCGCGAGCAGATCCACGACTTCTACCGGCAGCACTACCGGGCACCGAACCTGACGGTGTGCGCCGCGGGCGGGGTCGAGCACGGCGAGACCGTGAAGCTCGTCGCCGAGGCGTTCGCGCCGATCCTGGGCGGCGTCGACGTGCCGCGCGGGCGGCGCCACGACGAGGACGCGCTGCCGGTGCCGGTGCCGCTCCTGGTGGAGCGCCACGACACCGAGCAGGCGCACCTGGTGGTCGGCTGCCGCACGTTCTCGCGGCACGACGAGCGCAAGGACGCCTTCGAGGTGCTCAACAACGTCCTGGGCGGGGGCATGTCCTCGCGGCTGTTCCAGTCGGTGCGCGAGCAGCGCGGCCTGGCGTACACGGTGTACTCGTTCACCTCGTACTACGCCGACACCGGCATGTTCGGCGTCTACGCCGGGTCGAACCCCGACCGGGTGCACCAGGTGCGCTCGCTGGTGCTCGCCGAGTTGGCGCGGATCGCGAGCGAGGGCGTCTCCGAGGAGGAGCTGCGCCGGGGCAAGGGCATGAGCAAGGGCGGCATGGTCCTGTCGATGGAGGACTCCGGTTCGCGCATGAACGCGCTGGGCCGGGCCGAGCTGTTGTACGGGGAGCATTTGAGCCTGGAGCGGGAGCTGGCCGACATCGACGCGGTGACGGTGGACCAGATCCGGTCCGTGGCCGCCGAGATCCTGACGCAGCCGATGACGACCGTGGCCGTGGGGCCGTTCGACCAGAAGGACTTCGCATGATCAAAGTGGGTGTGCTCGGCGCGCGCGGCCGGATGGGCCAGGCGGTGTGCGAGGCGGTGGACGCGGCCGACGACCTGGAGCTGGCGGCGGCGGTCGACCGCGACGATGACCTGGAGGCCCTGACCGGGGCCGACGTGGTCGTGATCTTCACGCTGCCGGATGTGGTCATGGAGCACCTCGAGTGGTGTGTGGACCGCGGCCTGCACACGGTGGTCGGCACGTCGGGCTTTGACGAGAAGCGCTTGGAGGCCGCCCGCGGGATCATCGCGGCCGACCCCGAGCTCGGGTCGGTGATCGCCCCGAACTTCGGGATCGGCGCGGTCCTGATGATGCAGTTCGCCGCGAAGGCGGCGAAGCACTTCGACTCTGCCGAGGTCATCGAGTCGCACCACCCGCGGAAGGTCGACGCGCCTTCGGGCACGGCGGTGCACACGGCGCGGATCATCGCCGCGGCGCGCGCCGAGGCCGGTCTCGACGGGATGCCGGATGCGACCGAGACGGACCCGCAGGGTTCGCGCGGGGCCGACATCGACGGCGTGCACGTCCACGCGGTCCGCTCGGCCGGTTACGTCGCGAGCCAGGAGGTCCGCTTCGGCGGTCCCGGCGAGCGGTTCGCGATCAGCCACGACTCGCTCGACCGGGCCTCGTTCATGCCCGGCGTGCTGCTGGCAGTCCGCGAGGTCGTCAAGCGCCGAGGCCTGACCGTCGGCATCGACGACCTGCTGGACTGAACGCAACGCTCGTGACCACAACGCTCTGAACGACTGAGCTCTGAACGACACTGATTTGAGCTGCAATGCTTTGAACTGCACTGCGCCCGCCGACCTCTGGGTCGGCGGGCGCAGTCGCGTCCCGGCGCCGGTCGGAGCCTCGGCTGCGGTTCAGCCGGTGCCGGTCGGGCTTTCGGTGAGCGCGTCGTCCTCGGTCTCGGGGCTGGGGGCCGAGGAGGTCTCGGTGCCGCCCTGTCCGGTGCCGGTCTCGGCGGTGGGGGAGTCGCTGGGGGTCTCGGCGTCGCCGGTGGGGGAGGAGGTCTCGGTGGGGGCGGTGCTGCCGCCGGGGTCCTCGGTGGGGGCCTCGCTGGGCGTCTCGGTCCCCGTGGGGTCCTCGCCGGTGGTCTCGGTCGGCTCGACGGTCTCGGTCGAGGGCAGGATGATCGTGGTGGTGTCCCCCTCCTGGATGAATCTGCCGGGGTCGCCGGTGAAGGTGCCGATGAGGGCCAGCGTGCCGATGGTGAGCCCGAAGACGAGGACGCTGGAGACGAGGATGGCGAGCAGGGTCCGCTTGCGCGATCCGGTGTCGGTGACGTGCCCTTCGGGTTCGAGGTCGGGGACGTCCATCTCCACGGTCTCGTCCTGCGTGGAGTGGAGCTGGTCGGGCTCGGGGATCGGGGCGGTCGCGGTGACGCTGTCGGGGCGGATGACGACCGTGCCCTCGCCTTGCGCGGTGGGGGACAGGGCCGCGATCTGGGCCTTGATCGTGTCGCCGGTGCGGCGCATGGCCCGCAGGATGAGGACGGCGCCGATGGAGGAGCAGATGCTCAGGATGGCGGTGCCGGCGACGGTGCCCCAGAGGTGGAGGAGTTTCGCGAGGAGCGCGCCGATGGTGGTCGCGCCCGCGGCCGCGAGGACTTGACCGATGCTCAGTTCCAGGCCGGAGTCGTGGTGCTTGCGGCCCTTGCTCTTCGAGCGGTACTGCGTCAACGGCCCTCCTCACTGGCGTTATCGATCCGTTACGACGGTCGACTCACCAGGATACGGGCCGTGCAGGTGCCGCCTACGGTTTGTGTTCGAGTTAACGGCCGGTGCCGATCGAGTGCCGCCGCAGCGCCCGCCACTGCGCGAGCCACAGCAGCGCGAGGACCACGACGACCGCGGCGACGGCGGCGAGGGCGAACGCCCGGACGTCGTTGGCGACGGCGGTGGCGTTGAGTTCGTAGTCGTCGCCGGGGGTCATGACCCAGGTGACGGTGCGGCCGTCGAGTTCGCCGTTGTGGGCGGTGACCTTCGCGGGGAAGTTGACGCTGATGCGGATCTCGGCGTCGGCGAACGCCTCGGGGTCGAGGAAGCCGGCGGCGCGCAGGTCCCAGTAGCCTTCGAGGTCGTATTGGCGGCCGGTGTGGTCGATGCGCAGGTAGCCCCATTCGTCGCCGCCGAACTCGGCGAAGTCGGCGAGGGGCCGGTCGGTGAAGGTCGCGGTCTGGCCGACGAAGCCGTCCTCGCGGTAGGGGGTGCGCTGGGTGCCGGGGACGCCGTCGAGGAGGGCGTCGAGGAACGCGTCGAGTTCGCGCTTGTCGAGGTCGAGTTCGCCGGCGCGGTCCAGGAACTCCTCGCTCCAGGCGGCGGTGAAGGTGCCGCCGACGGTGTCGTCGGGGCGGATGTCGAGGCCGAGGTCCAGGCGCAGGCAGCCGGTGGCGGTGACCAGCAGTGCGAGGGCCGCGAGGCTGACGAGCACGCGGCGGACGGCGAGGCGGCGCGGGCGGGGAGCGGCGGGACGGGCCGTGGTGTGGCTAGCCGTCGCGCGACGAGCCGCCTTGTGGCGGCGGACCACCGAAAGACCGAACATGAACCGAGCCTAAGCTCCCGAAAGGCGCGGCCCGGCGTTTTCGAAGACTCCCCGAAACGGATTGTCGGACCCCCGACGCACCCTTGTATCGGGGCCCAAGGGACCGGTCCCGGTGGCTCTAGGCGTGCCCGAGAATCGGCCGCACACGGCCTCGCGGATGCCGGACCCTTGACTCCTCCTCGAATTGTCGGACCCTTCAGGCACCCTCGTATCGGGGGCCCTGCGGACCGGTTCCTGTCGCTCTTGCCGTGCCCGCAAACCGCCGCTGCCGCTTCGGCGCGGGGCCGTTAGGCTTGTGCGCGAGGAGGCCATGTGTGCGCAGTCCATGAGTCCGACCCCGCCCCGCGGCCGGTCGCCGACCCTCCCGAGCCCCGCCGCCGCGCCGCCGTTCGGCGCTGGATCGGCTACCAGCTCTCCCGGCCCTGGGTCGCGCCCGTCGCCATCCTCGTGTGCGTCGCGGGCGCCGTCGCCGGGATCGTCGCCACGAACCCCACCGACAACACCGGCCCGACCACGTGCCTGTTCAAGCTCGCCACCGGCTTCGACTGCCCCGGCTGCGGCGGCACGCGCGCGCTCTACTACCTCGCGACCCTCAACTTCCCCGAGGCCGCCCGCCACCACCTGCTGGCCGTCTTCGCTGCCCCGTTCCTCATCTGGATGTTCCTCGCCTGGGCCGTCCCGCGCGTCCTCCCGCGCCTCCTGTGGCGGCTCCCGACCTTCCACCTCACCCCGAGGGCGCTCACCGGCTTCCTCCTCGTCTGGGCCGCCTTCACCGTCGCCCGCAACCTCCCGTGGGTCCCGTTCACGTTCTTCTACGTCTAGGCGCGAAAAAGCCCGGCCGCTTCAGCGGCCGGGCTCTTCATGGGTGTTGAGAGAGGCTTAAGCGAAAGCGCTCGCGCGGTGCAGGTAGATGTCGCCCGAGACCGAGCGGGCCCGCACCTCCAGGCTCGTGCCGCCGTTCGCCGGCGCCGGCGAGGTGTCGCCCGCCGCCAGCTCGGAGGTGACCGTCCCGGCCTTCGCGTCCAGGTCCATCCACACGTCGGTGCCCGCGAGCACCCCGATGCTGATGCGCCCCGACACGGTGTTGGCCTTGACGCTGCCGGACTTGAGCGCGCTCAGGTCGATCCCGCCCGAGAGCGTGTTCACGTTCGCCGAGGAGTCGAGCCGCTCGGCGGTGATCGCCCCGGACACCGTCTTGGCCGAGAAGTCCCCGCCGACGTGATCGGCCCGGATCTCGCCCGAAGCGGTGTTGGCGCGGAACTCGTCGGTCGCGTCGATGACCTGGACCGAACCGGAGACGGTGTTGGCGCGCACGCTGGAGGCGCTCTCCACGGTCGCCGAGCCGGCCACGGTGTTGATCGAGACCGGGCCGAGCTTGCCGTGCAGGCTGATCGGCGCCGAGGTGGTCTTCACCGACACCTCCGAGCGCAGCGGGACCTTCACCGCCAGGTGCACCCCGATCTCCTTGCGGAAGAACCAGTTCGCGGGCTTCTCGGGGGCCACCACGCGCAGGTGCCCGTTCTCGAACTCGACGCGCGCCAGGTCGGCGGCGTCGGTGTCGCTCTCGGAGCGGCGCTGCGCGGGCTTGATCTCCACCAGCACCGTGTCCGCCTCGTGGGCGGTGACGGTGACCGAGCCGTCGGCCAGCGTGATCGCCGCCGTGATCGGCCCATCGTGGGTGAATTCGGTGTACTCGTTCATCGCTCGTGCTCCTAAGCCCTGGCGTAGCCGGTGATGCGCTGGCTGTACTTCGCGCCGCTCGCCGGACCCGAGGTGCGGGAGGCGTGCACGGCGTTGTTGATGGCGCGCACCAGCCAGGCGTTGACCGAGGCGCCGTCGGACGAGGCGACCCGCTCGACGTCCTCCTTCAACGACTCGGGCAGGCGCAGCGTGATGCGGGCGACATCGTCGTCCACCGGCGGCGCCGGAGGCGGCGCGGCCTCGGCGGCCTCGCCGCCGCTGACGCGCAGGTCGACCTCCTTGCCGCGCACGCGAAGGTCGACCGACGCCGAAGAGCCGGCCTGGTCGAGCCCGGCGGTGATCTCGGCGGCGGCTTCGGAGAGGGCCTCCATGAGCGCCAGGCGAGCCCCCGCGTCGAGTGCTTCCGACAGCAGTTCAGCAGTCCGCGCGGCGTCCTCGCCGCCGGGCGCGGCGGCGGCGGTGAGGCTCCGGCGGAGCGATTCGATATACGGCGTCAAGTCCATGACACCATGATGACATCATTTCTGACGTCTGTCAAGCGGCGTTCTGGAACCAAACCGCGCGCAACCGGACGACCACCCCGCCCCGCCACACCCGGAACACGCCGACCGCGCCCGGTGACCGGGCGCGTGCCGGACCACACTCCGCCCACGAGTACCCTCAGGGAGTCGAGAACCAGCACTAACAGGCACCGAACACGAACGAGGGGGAGCGGGGATGCCCGAAATCGTACCGATGGACGTCCGACTCATCGCCTGGACGCACTTCGAGTCCCCGGCCGACGTCCCCTGGGAGACCGACGCCGACGGCGGCCAAGGCCTCGCCGAATTCGCCGGACGCGCCTGCTACCAGTCCTGGACCAAGCCCAACCCCAAGACCGCCACCAACGCCGGCTACCTCGACCACATCCTCCAAGTCGGACACCTCTCCGTCCTCGAACACGGCTCCGTCAGCTTCTACCTCAGCGGCATCTCCCGCTCCCTCACCCACGAGCTGATCCGCCACCGCCACTTCTCCTACTCCCAGCTGTCTCAGCGCTACGTCCCCGAACGCGACGCGTCCATGGTCGAACCCGACGCCATCGCCGCCGACCCCGAACTCCACAAGCGCTTCCTCGCCGCGGCCGAAGCTGCCCAGAACGCCTACAACGACCTCCTCGAAGGCCTCGAGAAGCAGTTCGCCGACGTCGCCAACCCCACCCTGCGCCGAAAGCAGGCGCGCCAAGCGGCGCGATCGGTACTGCCCAACGCCACCGAGACCCGCATCGTCGTGACCGGCAACTACCGCGCCTGGCGCCACTTCATCGCCATGCGCGCCTCCGAGCACGCCGACGTCGAGATCCGGGCGCTGGCCATCGAATGCCTCAAGCAGCTCAAGGAGAAGGCCGCCAACGTCTTCGCAGACTTCCAGATCACGAAGCTCGACGACGGCACCGAGGTCGCCTCCAGCCCCTACGTCACCGAGGGCTGAGCCACAGGCACCGAACACCGCCGCCCCGCACCGGTCCGCGCCGCACACCGCGCGGACCGAAACACGGCGGCGCGGCGAAGAATCCTGAGACAGTTAAACGCAGCGAGCGGCCGCGCGCAGCAGCCCCGGCCGCCGGAATCAGCATTGGTGAAAGCACATGCGCAACGCAACGCGCCCGTTCGGGCGAACACTCGCGGCCATGATCACGCCGTTCACGCCCTCCGGGGAACTCGACGTCCCCGGCACCGCCGCCCTCGCCCGCCACCTCATCGACGACCAAGGCCTCGACGGCCTCGTCGTCAACGGCACCACCGGCGAATCCCCCACCACCACCGACGCCGAGAAGACCCAGGTCATCGAAGCCGTCGTCGAAGCCGTCGGCGACCGCGCCCACATCATCGCCGGCGCCTCCACCTACGACACCCGCCACTCCGTGCGCCTCGCCCAAGAGGCCCAGAAGACCGGCGCCCACGGCCTCCTCCTCGTCACCCCCTACTACTCCAAACCCACCCAGGCCGGCATCGCCGCCCACTTCGAGACCATCGCCGACGCCACCGACCTGCCCGTGATGCTCTACGACATCCCCCCGCGCTCGGTCATCGGCATCGACGACGCCACCTACGAGCGCATCGCCCGCCACGAACACATCATCGCCGTCAAAGACGCCACCGGCGACCTCGCCAAGGCCCACCGCGTCCGCCTCGCCACCGGCCTCGCCTACTACTGCGGCGTCGACGAACTCAACCTCGCCGCCTACGCCACCGGCCAGGTCGGCCTCGTCTCCGTCGTCGCCCACCTCCTCGGCAAGCAGATCAACACCATGTTCGACGCCTACGACGCCGGCGACACCGCCCGCGCCTCCGCGCTCAACGACCGGATGCTCCCCGCCGTCAACGCCCTCATGGGCCACGGCCCCGGCGTCGCCGCCGTCAAATCCGGACTCGCCGCCCAGGGACTGCCCGCCGGAGCGCCCCGCCTCCCGCTGCTCCCGGTCGAACCCGAACACGCCGAACGCATAGCCGCCCGCATCGCCGACCTGAAGGAGGCCTGATGGGCCTGACCCGACCCAAGAACCTCAGCGAGCCCGGCCCGCTACCCGACGGGGCCCTGCGCGTCATACCGCTCGGCGGCCTCGGCGCCATCGGGCGCAACATGACCCTCTTCGAATACGAGGGACGCCTGCTCATCGTCGACTGCGGGGTCCTCTTCCCCGACGTCGACCAGCCCGGCGTCGACCTCATCCTGCCCGACTTCACGCCCATCCTCGACCGCCTCGACGACATCGAGGCCATCGTCGTCACCCACGGCCACGAGGACCACATCGGCGCGATCCCCTACCTCCTGGAGCACAAGAACGACATCCCCGTCGTCGGCTCCCGCTTCTCCGTCGCCCTCGTCGAGGCGAAGCTGCGCGAACGGCGCATCAAACCCGCCGGGATCGTCGTCGCCGAGAACGAGACCCTCCAGCTCGGCCCGTTCGGCCTGGAGTTCCTCGCCGTCAACCACTCGATCCCCGACGCGCTGGCCGTGGCCATCCGCACCGAGGCCGGGCTCGTGCTCCACACCGGCGACTTCAAGATGGACCAGCTCCCGCTCGACGGGCGCATCACCGACCTCGCCGGCTTCGCCCGCCTCGGCGACCAGGGCGTGGACCTGCTGCTCTCGGACTCCACGAACGCCGAGATCCCCGGCTTCGTGACCTCCGAGCGCCAGATCGGCCCGGTCCTCGACAAGCTCTTCGAAGACGTCAAGGGCCGCATCATCGTCGCCTCGTTCGCGAGCCACGTGCACCGTGTCCAGCAGGTCATGGACGCCGCCTACGCGCACGGGCGCAAGGTCGCCTTCGTCGGCCGCTCCATGGTCCGCAACATGGCGATCGCCCGCGACCTCGGCCTCATGCAGGTCCCCGACGGCCTCCTGGTGAGCATGGACGAGGCGGTGCGCCTCCCGGGCGACGAGATCGTCTACATGTCCACCGGCTCCCAGGGCGAGCCCATGAGCGCCCTCGGCCGCATGGCCTCCGGCGACCACCGGCACATCGCCGTCGAACCCGAGGACACCGTCATCCTCGCCTCCTCGCTGGTGCCCGGCAACGAGACCGCCGTGTACGGGGTCATCAACCGCCTCGCGCGCACCGGCGCCACCGTGATCCACAAGGACGTCGCGAAGGTCCACGTCTCCGGCCACGCGCCTGCCGGCGAGCTGCTGTACGTGCTCAACGTCGTCAAGCCCTCGAACATGATCCCCGTCCACGGCGAGGCGCGGCACCTCCAGGCGCACGCGCGGCTCGCGATCGAGTCCGGCGTCCCGGCCGACCAGGTCATCGTCATCGAGAACGGCGACGTCGTCGACCTCATCGATGGCCGCGCCCGCATCGTCGGGCACGTGCCGAACAACCTGGTCTACGTCGACGGGCTCTCCGTGGGCGACGTCGGCGAGCCGGTGCTCAACGAGCGGCGCGTCCTCGGCGACGGCGGCTTCATCGCCGCCACGGTCGTGATCGACTCCGAGAACGGCAAGGTCGTCGGCGGCCCCACCGTCTCGGCGCGCGGGTTCTCCGAGGACCCGAAGGCCTTCGACGGGGTCCTGCCGCTCATCAACGACGCGATCGAGCGCGCCGCCAAGGACGGCATCGCCGACCCGCACCAGCTCCAGCAGATCCTCCGGCGGACCGTCGGCAAGTGGGTCAACGACACCTACCGCCGCCGCCCGATGATCGTGCCGCACGTGCTTGAGGTGTGAGAGCACGCAAGGAGCTCAGCCTCGAAGTATGAGAGCACGCAGCTGGCTCAGCCTTTCGGTGTGAACGCGCGCAAGCGGTTCAGCCTCTCGGCATGAGCACACCAGCGACGGCCAAGTGCCTAGCGAACGCGGCGGGGGGGCGCCCCGGGCGGGGGGGGCCCCGCCCCGCGTGGGCCACCCCCGACACCGGGTCCCCCACCCGCCGCAGCAGCAGGCCCCGGCGGGCTGGCCCGGCGCCGACCCGACCATCACCGTGAGCCCGGGTTGACGCGGTACGCAACCCTCTTGCCCGAACTCGTCATAGTTCGTGAAGTTCTCCGCGTACTGGCGCATCGCGACCACCGGGTAGTACGCGAACGTCGCCGTCAGCGCGGCCGCGCCTATGGCGCCGAGACGGGCCGGCCAGCGCACCCCCGGGTTCCGGTGGGCGCTGAGCGCGACCGCGGTGACCAGCGCCAACGAGAGCACCGCGGTGCTCGCGTCGAGTGTGGACACGTTGCCGAAGACCCCCGAGTACATGTAGAAGCTGAAGCCGCCGTCGAGGTCGTCGACATTGAAGCGGGGGAGCAGCGCCGAGACGCACAGCAGCGCCAGGCCGATCCCGGCGACGATCAGGCCGATCGGCGAGGGCGCGTCCGAAGGCCGCGGCGGCGGCTGGGGGATGAATCCGGTGGGCGGGCCCGGCTGCGACGGTTGCTGCGGCGGCTGTGGGGGCGGCGCCATGTGCGGCTGTCCCGGAGGCGCGGAGGGCTCAAAGGGAGGCATGGAGGTCACCAACGTCATGCTACCGGCCGGCCACTCTCGACCGTGTCCCTCGATCGGCCGCGCGGCCGTCGCAAAGGGACCGCGAACGGAGGGGCCGCGGCCCCTCCGTTCGCCTACTGCTGCGGGTGGCCCGGCCAGCCGTTGCCGGGCTGCTGCTGCGGCGCCGGTTGCTGGTAGGGCTGCTGCTGGGTCGGGAACTGCTGCGCCGGGGCCTGCTGGGGCCCGGGCGCGGGCTGGGTCGGTGGGGACCAGCGCATCACGAAGATGCTCACGGCGAGCAGTGCGGCGGCGAGGATGTAGAGCCAGATGCCGCCGCCGGCGCTGGCCTTGATCTTGTAGTCGTCCCAGGCTTCGCGGCCGAAGGCGCTGTTGAGCTCGATGACGGGGTGGAGGGCGGCCGCGGCGGTGATCGCGGCGAGGCCGATGCCGCCGAGCTTCGCGGCCCATTGGAGGCCGGGCTTGACGCCGGCGGCGGCCCAGCCGACGAGGACGACGAGGATCAGCGCGGGGGCGAGGCCGGGGAGGCCCGCGCCGGCGGTGTCGACGCCGTAGCCGCCGATGCGGCCGGCGTCGCTGCCGCCCAGGGAGATCTGGGGGATGAGGGACCCGACGGCGAGCAGGAGCAGGCCGGCGCCCGCGAGGGCGAGGCCGAGGGGCTTCGGGCGGTCCGGGCCGCCCGGGAGGAGCCGGCTGTATGCGGGCGGCGCCTGCTGGGGCTGGTAGTAGGGCTGCTGCGCTGCGTTGTCGCTCAAGGGAGGGACCACACCTTTGCTGTGAGGAGTCGTGCGGGACGGTCGTGTCGGGCCCTACATCGTAAGGGACCGGCACCATTCGTGAGAAATGCTCCGATTTGGAATCGCGTTCCGTGGCGGCGCGGAAACGGGATGTCACACCCCCGCGCTATCGTCGAGCCAGGGGTCCCTTAGGCCGGATTTATCGGCATAAATAGGGATTGGGCTAGTTATGCACCGATCAGGTTCTCGCTCTGATCGGGAGCGGGTTCGGGGGTTCGATGCGCAGTTCGTTGATCACCATGTCCGCCGGGGTGCTCATCACGTCCACGATGGTCTTCGCGATCGACGCCGCGCTGGTCGCCCGCGCCGCGTCGTAGTCCGAACCGTACTGCTCGCGCACACTGCGCTGCATGTCGGTGTCGAAATGCGAGGGGTACACGCTCGTCACCCGAACCCCGTTCGCCTGCTCTTCGGCGCGCAGCGAGTCCGCCAGCGCCTTCACCGCGTGCTTGCTCGCCGCGTAGGAGCTCCACTTCGCCCCCGCGGTGATCCCCGCGCCGGAGTTCACGAACAGCACGTGCCCGCCCGCGGCCCGCAGAGCCGGGAGCAGCAGCCGGGTCAGCTCGGCCGGGGCGGTCACGTTGATCGCGAGGGTCCGCTGCCACCACTCGAGCGTCTGTTCGGCCACCGGTGCGATGTGCGCGATCCCGGCGTTGTGGACCAACGCGTCCAGCCGTTCGATGCCGGCCACGGCTTCGGTGAGGCCTTCGGGCTCGGACAGGTCGGCGATGATCGCCCGCCCGTACGGTACGCCGTCGAGGGCGGCGGCGCTGCGGGCGTGGGCGATGACGGTGTGGCCCCGGGCGTCGAGCTCGTGGGCCAGGGTGCGCCCGAGTCCGCGTCCAGCGCCGGTCACCAGGACCGTTTTCGACGTGCCTGCTTCAACCATGCCGCCACATTAGCCGCTCTGGTGAGTGCCTTCGCGGCTCCGCCGGGGTGCGTGCGGGCGGTAACGTATGCACCATGATGGCCAAGACGAGCGGCAGGTCGGGCGGCACCGCCCGCAAGGGCGGCCCCGCTCGCAAGCAGTCCGCGCCCGCGGCGCGGCGCAAGCCGTCGGCCGCGAAGCGGCCGGCGAAGTCCGGAGCGCGCAAGACCGCGAAGCGGGCGGTCAAGAAGAGCGCGAAGCAGACCGCCGCGAAGCGCCGCCGCTCCGACGCCATTCCCGGGCCCCTCGAGGCGCTCGGGATGGGCCTGCGCGGCCTGTGGGTCGGCACGGCCCGCACGACCGGTTGGATGGCCCGTTCGGTCGGCAAGGAGGCGGCCACGGCCCGCGAGATCGATCCGGCGCACCGCCGCGACGGGCTCGGGCTGCTCATCGTGGCCGTGGCGATCGTCCTCGCCTGCGCCGTCTGGTTCGACGTGGCGGGGCCGGTGGGGGAGCGGTTGGCGTTCATCCTCGACTGGATGCTGGGCCTGGCGACGCGCGCGCTGCCGGTGCTGCTGGTCCTGTGGGGACTGCGGGTGATGCGCCAGCGGCCGCCGGAGGACGCCCGCGGGCGGGCCCTGGTCGGCTGGGGTGCGATCTGGCTGTCCAGTCTCGGCCTGCTGCACCTGATCTCGGGTCTGCCCGCCGACATGGGGGAGCGGATGGTCGCGGGAGGTCAGGTCGGCTGGCTCGTCGGCGGCGGGCTCGCGATGGGCGTGTCGCCCTATGTGGCGTTCCCGCTGCTGGTCCTGCTGCTGTTCTTCGGGGTCCTGGTGGCGACGGCGACGCCGGTCGCGGAGATCCCCGCCAGGCTCGGCCGCCTGTGGGACCTCGCCACCGGCAAGGTCGACACCTATGAGGACGACGAGTCCGAGCCCGCGCCGCGGATGACGCGGGCCGAGAGCCGCGAGGCCAAGCGGCTCAAGGAGGAGGAGGCCCGCCGGGTCCACCGGCCGACGACGGTCCTGCCGCGGCTGGCGCCCGAGGAGGTCCCCGAGCTCAACTCGGAGCACGTGTCGGCGCGCGATTCGGCGCCGATCCCCGAGCCCGAGCCGGTGCGGGTGCCGCCGAAGCATTCGCCGCCGCCCAAGCGCATCGAGCAGCCGACGCTCTCGGACGGCTCGGCCGCGCAGGGCGACTACCAGCGCCCCTCGCTCAAGGTCCTGGGCACCGGTCCGGCCGCGAAGGCCCGCTCGAAGGCGAACGACACGGTCATCGCCGCGCTCCAGGAGGTCTTCGCGCAGTTCCAGGTGGACGCGGCCGTCACCGGTTTCACGCGCGGCCCCACCGTGACCCGCTACGAGGTCGAGCTCGGCCCGGCCGTGAAGGTCGAGCGGATCATCCAGCTGTCGAAGAACATCGCCTACGCCGTCAAGAGCTCCGACATCCGGATCATCAACCCGATCCCGGGCAAGAGCGCGGTGGGCGTCGAGATCCCCAACACCGACCGCGAGGACGTCGCGCTCGGCGACGTGCTGCGCTCCAATCTGGCCGCCGCCGACGACCATCCGCTGCTGGTGGGGCTCGGCAAGGACATCGAGGGCGGTTACGTCCTGACCAACCTCGCCAAGACCCCGCACCTCCTGGTGGCCGGCGCGACCGGCTCTGGCAAATCGAGCTGTATCAATGCGTTGCTGGCGTCGCTGCTGATCAGGGCCACGCCGGAGCAGGTGCGGTTGCTGCTCATCGACCCCAAGCGGGTCGAGTTGACGAACTACGAGGGCATCCCGCACCTGGTGCACCCCATCGTGACCAACCCGAAGAAGGCCTCGGACGCCTTGCAGTGGGTGGTCAAGGAGATGGACATGCGCTATGAGGACCTCGCCAAGGCCGGGGTGCGGCACATCGAGGACTTCAACCGCAAGGTCCGCTCGGGCGAGCTCAAGGCCGACCCGGGCTCGGAGCGGGAGCTGCGCCCGCACCCGTACCTGCTGGTGATCGTCGACGAGCTCGCCGACCTCATGATGGTCGCCGCTCGCGACGTCGAGGACTCGATCGTGCGGATCACGCAGCTCGCCCGCGCCGCGGGCATCCACCTGGTGCTGGCGACGCAGCGGCCCTCGGTGGACGTCGTGACGGGCCTGATCAAGGCGAACGTGCCCTCGCGGCTGGCGTTCTCGACCTCGTCGCTGGCCGACTCGCGGGTCATCCTCGACCAGCCCGGCGCCGAGAAGCTCGTGGGCCGCGGCGACGGCCTGTTCCTGCCGATGGGCGCCTCGAAGCCCGAGCGCATCCAGGGCGCCTGGGTCTCCGACGAGGAGATCGACGCGGTCGTGGAGCACGTGAAGGGCCAGATGGAGCCGCAGTACATCGACGAGGTGACCGCGACGCCCGGTTCGACCAGGGAGATCGACCCGGACATCGGCGACGACCTCGAACTGCTCATCCAGGCGATCGAGCAGGTCGTCACCACCCAGTTCGGTTCGACCTCGATGCTCCAGCGCAAGCTCCGCGTCGGCTTCGCCAAGGCCGGGCGGCTCATGGACCTCATGGAGACCCGCGGGGTCGTCGGCCCCTCCGAGGGCACCAAGGCCCGGGACGTGCTCGTCAAACCCGAGGACCTCGACGGCGTCATCGCCTCACTGTAAGGCTGAGACGGCACTGGGGCCGGGCCGCTGATGCGGCCCGGCCCCAGTGGTGCGCCTATTCGAAGCTGACGCTGATGTCGTGGGCCTTGTCGCCGGTGATCGGCAGCGTCACGCCCTCTTCGGCCCATTCGACCGGCCCCTTGGGGTGGAACTTCAGGTCGAAGGCGAGCGCGTCGGCCGGGATGTCGTACTCGAGGTAGAACGTCCGCCAGATGCCGTCGCCCCACTCCTCGTCGACGTTGGTCACCGCGGTCGGCGTGAGGTCGCCGTCGGGCCCGGAGACCTTCAGCGCCTCGTCGGCCTCGATGCTCCACTCCAGGCCCTGGCCCGAGTGCAGCCAGCCGAAGGACACGCCGAGGACGGCCCGGTCCGGTTCGGACACCCAGCCCTTGCCGGGCTGGTAGACCTCGCGGGTGACGGTGAACGTGGTCGAGTACTTCCAGTCGTCGAACCAGTACTCGTAGCTGCCGCTGGTGGTGTAGCCGTCGACCGAGTTCTCCACCGCGTCGGTGGTCACCGTGTCGGTCGAGGCGTTGTACAGCGCCTCGACGAGGCCCTCGCGGGTGCGTTCGCGCAGGTCCATCGACTGGGTCCGCTCGGAGTCGACCACTTCGAGGGTGATCGGCGCGCCCTTCTCGGCCACGGTCAGGTAGGCCGCGCCGGGCACGGGGATCGAGCCGTCGAAGTCCCACTGCTCGTCGCCGATCGCGAAGGTCGCCGAGAGCTCGGTGAGGTCGTCGATCTTGTACGGCGCCTCGACGCCGGGGTCGATCGCGAACTGGACGAGGGTGAACTCGTAGCCCGGCTCGGGCGAGTACAGCTCCACGTCCTCGCCGAGGAGGTAGTCGAGCTGGTAGCCCTCGGGCACCTCGTCGAAGGAGACCACGCACTCGACGCGCAGCGCGAAGTGCGGGCCGATGAGCAGGCCCTCGTCGTCGGCGAGGCGGGACTCGCCTTCGGCCGGGCAGACCGAGACGGGGATCTCCTCGCTCGCGACGGTGTACCCGGCGCGGGTGTGGAGCGTGCCGACGGGGGCTTCGCCGCAGGCGGCGACGGACAGCGCGGCGGCGCCGACGAGCAGGGCGCAGGCGCTGCGTCGGGCGGCGCGGGGGCTGGCGGGGGCGATGTCTTTGGGGGACATGGGGCAAGCCTAGGCCATGCCCGCAACGCCCCGTGAACCACTGTTGTCCCTGCGCAGGCGGGTCGTGAATGGGTCGAATCGTCCCAGTGCCATTCGGCGCATTCGGCGCAACCGGGCCGTCGGCGACCACTCGGGCGTTAGGTTCGCCACTGTACCGCCAGGGCGCACTGTGGCCCTGCCCGCCGCGCGGGCGCGGGCGGGGCGCCGGTAGGTACGCTTTCCTGGTGTCTCCAGCTCATTCGACCCGATCCGAGGAAGCGACCGCCATCGACAGCGCCGAGAGCGGCGCAGGCAAGAGCGTCGCACTCCTGACGCTCGGCTGCGCCCGCAACGAGACCGACTCCGAGGAGCTGGCCGCACGTCTGGCCGCCGGGGGTTGGCGGATCAGCGACGACGGCGAGAACGCCGACGTCGTCATGGTCAACACCTGCGGATTCATCGAGCAGGCCAAGACCGAGTCGATCGACGTCCTGTTGGACGCGTCCTCGACGGGCGCGAAGGTCGTCGCCACCGGCTGCATGGCCGAGCGCTACGGCAACGAGCTGGCCGAGAGCCTGCCCGAGGCCGACGCCGTCCTCGGCTTCGACCACTACCCGGACATGGCCGCCCGCCTCGACGACATCCTCGCCGGGCGCAAGCTCGAGTCCCATCGGCCGTCGGACCGCCGCAAGCTCCTGCCGCTGGCCCCGGCCGCGCGCCAGGCCGCCGCGACCGTGGTGCCCGGCCACTCGCGCACCGCCCAGGCCGACGGCGCCGCCGCCGGCGAAGGCGCCCCGCAGCACCTGGCGGTGCTGCGCAAGCGCCTCACCGAAGGCCCAGTCGCGAACCTGAAGCTCGCCTCCGGGTGCGACCGGCGCTGCACCTTCTGCGCCATCCCGTCCTTCCGCGGCTCCTTCGTCTCGCGCACCCCCGAGGAGATCCTCGCCGAGGCCGCCTGGCTCGCGTCCGAGGGCGTCAAGGAGCTCAACCTCGTCTCGGAGAACACCACCTCCTACGGCAAGGACCTCGCCGACTCCCAGGCCCTGGAGCACCTGCTCGAAGGCATGGCCGCGATCGACGGCATCGAGTGGATCCGCCTGTCCTACCTCCAGCCCGCCGAGCTGCGCCCGAGCCTGATCGAGGCGATGCTGCGCACCGACAAGGTCGTGCCCTACTTCGACCTGTCCTTCCAGCACTCCTCGGCGAAGGTGCTGCGGCGGATGCGCCGCTTCGGCTCCACCGAGAACTTCCTGGCCCTGCTGGCCCAGATCCGCGAGCGCGCGCCCCTGGCCGGGGCGCGCACCAACGTCATCGTCGGCTTCCCCGGCGAGACCGAGGAGGACGTCGAGGAGCTCATGGGCTTCCTCGAGGAGGCCCGCCTCGACTCCACTGGCGTGTTCGCCTACTCCGACGAGGACGGCACCGAGGCGGTCGGCCTCGACGGGCACGTGGACGAGGACGCCGTCTCCGAGCGGCACACCCGCGTCTCGATGCTCGTCGACGAGCTGGTCAGCCAGCGGGCGGCCGAGCGGGTCGGCGAGACCATGACCGTCCTGGTCGAGTCCGTGGAAGATGACGGCGTCGACGGCCGCGGCGCCCACCAGGCCCCGGAGGTCGACGGCACGATCGCCCTCGTCGGCGAGGTCGAGGGCCTCCAGGCGGGGGACTTCGTGACCGCGAAGGTGGTCGACTCGCACGGTGTGGACCTCGTGGCGGAGATCGTCGAGGAGGCCTGGTGAACCCCGAGGAGCGTCCGGTCTCCCCGTGGAACATCGCGAATGTGGTGACGGTCGCCAGGATCTTCCTGGTGCCGGTCTTCGCGGTCGTGGTGGTCCTGTCGGAGATGGAGCACTCGGGTCTGCGGATGCTCGCCTGCGCGATGTTCGTGTTCATCTCGGCGACCGACTTCGTCGACGGCTGGCTGGCGCGCTCGCGGGGCCTGGTGACCGATTTCGGCAAGCTCGCCGACCCGATCGCCGACAAGGCCCTCATCGGGACCGCCCTGGTGCTGCTGAGCTACTACGGCGACCTGTCGTGGTGGGTGACCGGCGTCATCCTGGTGCGGGAGCTGGGGATCACCGCGTGGCGGATGGCGGTGCTGCGCCGGACGGTGATCGCCGCCGACCGGGGCGGGAAGCTCAAGACGGTCCTCCAGATCACCGCCGCGGCCTGGTACTTGTGGCCGTGGCCCGCGCCTCTGGAGGCGGTGGGCCCGTGGCTGATGGGCGCCGCGGTCGTCCTCACGGTGCTGACGGGAATGGATTACCTCTGGAAAGCATTCAAATCAAGGGAGAGCGAGCCGAACCGGACGCGCTAGGCTTGCAGGACCCACTTAGGCTCGATGTGAAGTACGGCTCGCAGGCGTCGCCGTAGGCAGGTGCGTGAGAGCTCGCGGCATCGGTCGAGGCGGGAGCGAACGCGGCGTGGAGGAGAACCCTATGGTGTTGTTGCGGGAACTGCTGGGAGAGACCCTGCGGCGACGCCGCCGCGCGCAGAAGCGGACGCTGCGGGACGTCTCGAAGCAGGCGAACGTGAGTCTCGGATACCTCTCGGAGATCGAACGGGGCCATAAGGAGCCGTCGAGCGAGCTGCTCGCCTCGGTGTGCGGGGCGCTCCAGGTGCGCCTGTCCGAGGTGCTCGCCGAGGTCTCGCGCGAGGTCGCGACCCACGAGCGCGGCGAAGAGCACGCGCAGGGCCGCCACGTCGCGGTGCTGCCGCCGCTGCCTTCTGAGATGCGGCCTTCGGAGATGCGCCCGCCTGAGAAGCCGGCGCGCGAGAAGGACGCCCCCGAGGAGTCGCAGCGGCGCCGCCGCCACGCGGCCTCGGCGATGCAGATCTACGGCGCCGCCGGCGCGGCGAAGGCCGGGCCGACCTCGATCGCCCAGGTCCGTTCTCGCCACCGCCGTGGCGAGGTGACCGATTCGGTGGTCCGCGCCGCAGCCTGACTGCGTACTCGAACGACATGCCCGATGATGTAGTTTTGGCGTCTGAGGCGTCACCCTGTCCCGCAAAGGTGGCGCGAATGTCCGACACTAGAGGCAAGTCGGCGTTGCACTGCTAATTTATGGCTCGCGAGCTTCGCCAAGGCTCCACCGGAAGGACCCCGATAATGGCCAATCCGTTCGTCAAGGGCTGGAAATACATGATGGCGCTCTTCGGTGCGAAGATCGACGAGTACGCCGACCCCAAGATTCAAATCCAGCAGGCGATCGAAGAAGCGCAGAAGCAACACCAGGCTCTGGTGGGGCAGGCCGCCTCCGTGATCGGGAACCAGCGCCAGTTGGAGATGAAGCTCAACCGCTCGATGGCCGAAGTGGAGCGGCTCCAGGCGCAGGCGCGCCAGGCGCTGGTGCTCTCCGACAAGGCCCGCGCCGAGGGCGACGAGGAGAAGGCCCGGCAGTTCGAGTCGACCGCCGAGATCCTCGCGGGCCAGCTGGTCTCCACCGAACAGTCCCTTGAGGACATGAAGGTGATGCACGACCAGGCGCTCACCGCCGCCGACCAGGCCAAGAAGGCCGTCGAGAACAACCAGATGGTCCTCCAGCAGAAGCTCCAGGAGCGCACCAAGCTCCTCGGCCAACTGGAGCAGGCCAAGATGCAGGAGACGATCGCCTCCTCGCTGGAGTCGATGTCGCAGACCGCCGCGCCCGGCAACGTGCCGAACTTCGACGAGATCCGCGACAAGATCGAGGGCCGCTACTCCAACGCCATGGGCCGCGCCGAACTCGCCTCGAACTCAGTCGAGGGCCGCCTCCTCGAAGTCAACCGCGCGACCCGCGACATGGCCGGGGCCTCCCGCCTGGAGCAGATCCGCGCCTCGCTCGAAGGCGACCAGCTCTCTGGGAGCAAGGCCGGTCCGGCGATCGAGTCCAAGGAGTCGACCACCAACGCCCGCCTCGCCGACATCCGCGCCTCCCTCGGCGACGAGGGCGCCGCCGAGGCCGACAAGACCACGAGCTAGGACACCCCTGTGGACGCCAAGGACCGCAAGCGCGCGTTCAAGCGCCTGCGGTCCCGGCTGTCCTCGGCGAAGTCCTGGACGACCACCGCCGGCGCCTCGATCGCAGGAAGCGCCTTTTTCATCCCCTACATGGGTCTCGGCGCGCCCGACGGCGTGTGGGTGACCGTCGCGGGCTTCTCCACCGCGATGGCGGTCGTCCGCTGGCTCGACTACCGTCGCCTCGCGCGGGCCCTGCCCGTGTCCGAGCGCGTCTCGCTCGAACTGCACGGCCCGGCGCAGCTCGCCAAGGAGGCCCGCGGCCTGTTCGGCGAGACGGCCGGGGCGATCCGCCGCGGGCGCATTCGCGCCCAGTTCCGCGGCAGCAAGGCCCTGCGCCCCTACGAGCGCCTTGAGAAGGCCTCGATCGCGGCCGAGGGCATGGCCCAGCGCCTCGAAGGCGATAGCGAGGCCGTCGCGATCCTCGCCGGCGCCGGCAAGGCCGGGCAGGAGCTGTACCGCCTCGCCTTGGGCGTCAAGGACTTCGAGCAGGCCATGGCGGTCGCGCCGCAGTCGCGGCGTCCCGGCATGGAGGCGAACCTGGCCCGCATGGTCGAACGCCTCGAAGCGGGCGTGAGCGCCTATGAGGACATGGTCAGCGCCGCGGGGGAGTGCCTGGCCGGCTCGATCGGGTTGCAGCAGGCGCTGTCGGACCACCGCGCCGACGAGACGCTGGAACTGCTCAACGACGCGGCCGACCGCCTCCGGGCGGCCGGGGACGCGGCCAGCGAGATCCGCGGGCGGCTCGGTCCGCAGCACACCAACCCCGAGCCCGGTGCCACGGCCTGAAGCGGCCCGCCCATAGGCGGCATGTAGGCGAAAATGTCTCATTTGATGTAATCTGGCGATGAAATCGCTCTTGCTCAGCGCTGCCGCCGCAGCAGCCGTCCTCGCGTTCTGGAGCGCGCCCGCCTACGCCGGCCCCGTGCCGGAGGGCCCGACGCAGATCTACCTCAAGGACCACCCCGAGCTGCCGCTCGACCTCGTCGACGACCGCGCGCAGCTCGGCACCGACCCTGAACTGTGGACGTTCCTGGAGATCGAGACCGAGGACCGCTTCGACGACCTCGGCAACTACCAGATCGTGCACGAGGAGTCCGGCCAGTGCCTGACCGTCGACTCCAGCGCCGCCGCGAGGACCGCGCCGATCCTGCTCGCCGACTGCGAGGAGGCCGACGTCTGGACGATCATCTTCGACAGCCTCCCGAGCCACGTCGACTACCGCTTCGTCGCCGACGAGCACTACTACCTGGGCCTGGAGGGCAACGGCGACGCCGTCGAGGGCGCCGAGGTCCTCGGCGTGCGCATCAGGTCCGGCAACAGCCTGCACGCCCAGGAGTGGCGCTTCGGCCTCGCGACCGAGCAGTTCCCTCCCGAGCAGACCGTCTCCTCGCCGCCCGAGGAGCCCTCGCCGTCCGCCGTCGCGGCACCGCAGCTGCCGCAGGCCGGAGCGGGCCTCGGGGCCGCGCTCGGCGCCGGGACCGTGGCGCTCGCCGCGGGCGCGGGCGTGCTCCTGTGGTGGCAGCGGCGCAGGGCCCTGCGCGCGGAGTGGTAGGCGCCGGGGACCGAGGAGCGCGACACACTGAATCCCACGATGCGGGAAATTCTGGTTCGCGGGAACGCTCGGTGGCATACTTCCTTCCGTGACCTTCCAGCTCATGATTAGCTGCGGGCGTTCCGCGGAGCACCTTCGATAGATGCCGCCGCCGAACGCCAGACCTCCTGCGCCCGCAGGGGGTCTTTTTCGTTCAGGGCAAACGAACGTTCAGGTCGGCTGCGCAGCGGCCGGACCGGAGACACACACAACCTGGAGCACCAAGTGACGCAACCAGACCCGCAGGCAGACCCTGGCGCGGACTTCCACGTCTTCGACACCACGCTCCGCGACGGCGCGCAGATGGAGGGCCTCCGCTACTCCGTCGCCGACAAGCTCGCCGTCGCCGAACTCCTCGACGAGCTCGGCGTCGACTACATCGAGGGCGGCTGGCCCGGCGCGATCCCCTCCGACACCGAGTTCTTCTCGCGCGCCGCCGAGGAGCTGAACTTCAAGCACGCCAAGCTCGTCGCCTTCGGCATGACCCGCCGGGCCGCCACCAGCGCGGCCGAGGACCCCGGCTTCCAAGCCCTCCTCGAATCGCGCGCGCCCGTCCTGTGCCTGGTCGCCAAGTCCGACATGCGCCACGTCGAGCAGGCCCTGCGCACCACCGCCGAGGAGAACCTGGCGATGATCGCCGACTCGGTGCGCACCGGCCGCGAACTCGAACGCCAGGTCTTCATCGACTGCGAGCACTTCTTCGACGGCTTCCGCTACGACCCCGAGTACGCCACCCTCGTCGTGCGCACCGCCCTCGAGGCCGGCGCCGAAGCGGTCGTACTGTGCGACACCAACGGCGGGCGCATCCCCGCCGACATCACCGCCGCCGTCACCGAACTGCGCCGACGCCTGCTCGAAGTGCTCCCGCCCGAACGCGTCCGCCTCGGCATGCACGCCCAGAACGACACCGGCTGCGCCGTCGCCAACACCCTCGCGGCCGTCCAGGCCGGCGTCATGCACGTCCAGGGCACCGCCAACGGCTACGGCGAGCGGCCCGGCAACGCGAACCTGTTCAGCGTCATCGCGAACCTGGAGACCAAGCTCGGGCGCAAAGTCCTGCCCGACGGCGGCCTCGCGAAACTCACCCGCATCTCCCACGCCATCGCCGAGATCGCGAACATGACCCCCGACGAGCACGCCCCCTACACCGGGCACGCCGCGTTCGCCCACAAGGCCGGCATCCACGCCTCCGCGATCAAAGCCGACCCGGCCCTGTACAACCACGTCGACCCCGTGGTCGTCGGCAACGACATGCGCATCCTCGTCACCGAGATGGCCGGGCGCGCCTCCGTCGAGCTCAAAGGCCGCGAACTGGGCATCGACCTCTCCGGCGACAAGACCGCCCTCGACCGGATCACCAAGCGCGTCAAGGAGCTCGAATCGCGCGGCTGGTCCTTCGAGGCCGCCGACGCCTCCTTCGAACTGCTCGTGCGCGACGAGGTCGAAGGCGGCCTCCCCAGGCCCTTCACCCTCGACACCTACCGCGTCATCGTCGACCACGACCCCAACGGCGCCACCGTCGCCGAGGCCACCGTGCGCCTCTACGTCAACGGCGAGCAGGGCGAGGCCGAGGAGCACCGGATCGCCACCGCCCAGGGCAACGGCCCCGTCAACGCCCTCGACGCGGCCCTGCGCAGCGCCCTCGCCGCCCGCCACCCGCGCCTGGCCGAACTGACGCTCTCCGACTTCAAAGTCCGCATCCTCGCCGGCTCCACCGGCACCGACGCCGTCACCCGCGTCCTGGTGTCCATGAGCGACGGCGAATCCGAGTGGACCACCGTCGGCGTCGCCCCCAACCTCATCGAGGCCTCCTGGAACGCCCTCGCCGACGCACTGGCGTACGGCCTCAACCGGCGCTAGCGCCCCCGAACCGACCTCCCGAGCCCGCCACGAGCGGCACCGACAGGACCGACTCCACGAGACGAGGTCCCAGCCCGACAGCGCCGATCGCGCCGCCGGACGACGAAAAGGGGCCCGGCCACCGAAGTGGCCGGGCCCCTTTCACAGTCGATCCGCGTCAGTTGAACACCGCGAAGCGCTTCTGCTCGATCATGCCGCCCCCGAAGGTCGTGAACGAGCCGCCCACGGTCAGGCTCGCCCCCGACGGGTGCGCCGTGGCGTCCCAGGCCCCGATCACGCCGTTGGCGCCCGGGTTCCACGGCAGCAGCGTGCCGTTGAGGTCCACGGCCAGGAGCTTCCCGCGATGGGCCTTGATCCCGTCCACGCACTCGCCGCGCGGCCCGGCGTGGTTGGTGACGCACGCCTCGTCGAAGTGGCCGCCGCCGATGACCACGTCGCCCCACACCTCGACCGTCTGCATCCCGCCGTCGGCGGCCTGGTACCACAGGGTCTCGCCGGTGGTCGTGAACGCCCGGACCTCGCCGCCGCGCCCGTCCAGGGCCGCGTACACGCGGTCGCCCGAGACCACGACCTGCCGGGTCAGCACGAACACCTTCGACTCGAACGACGGGTCCACCGCGCCCGTGTCCGGGTCCACCGCGCCGAGCTTCCCGTACTTCTTCTCGCCGCCGAGGGTCGAGAACGACCCCGACACGTACAGGCGGCCGTGCCCCGGTTGCAGGTCGCGGACCGCGCCCGAGGGGATGTCCGGCGTGAAGCCGGTGATCGGCGAGCCGTCGGCGGCGCTCACCGCGGCGAGCGCGCGCTGGCCGAAGCCGCCGACCGAGGCGAAGTTGCCGCCGAGGTAGACCGTCGAGCCGGCCGGCTCGATCGCGTAGACCATCGCCGAGGGCTTGGCCTGCCAGGTCGTGTCGAGCTCGCCGGTGGCGAGGTCGAACCGGGCCACGCGCTTCTGGGCGACGCCGTCGACCTCCGTGAACTGCCCGCCGATGTAGAGGTACCCGCCGCCGGTCTTGACCTCGTGGACCGGGCCGTCGAGGACCGGCGCGAACGGCAGCAGCGCCCCGGTCGTCGAGTCCACCGCCGCCAGGTAGTGGCGGCGCTCGAAGGTGCCGTCGGGCTTCTGGGCCCTGGTGAACAGGCCGCCGGAGTAGACGACGTCGCCGTCGTAGGCGACCTTGTACACCTGGTCGTTGAACGACGCGGTCTTCAGCGGTGTGCTGGAGTCGATCGCCCCGGCCGGCGTCTGCGCGACGAGCACGGCCCCGATCAGGAGGAAGAGTGTGATGAAACGACGCATCCGGGCAGTCTCGCACGCGCGGGGCGCCGCGCCCGGTATTGCGACGGCGCGTCCCCGGCCCGCTCCAAAGGAGAGGACCGCCACGTCCGGTCCCCGGACTCGCCTTGCGCCCGAAGCCGTGACCCCGTGCCCGGTCCGCGCGTATTAGAGTTGGGCGGTGACTTCCTACAAGACCGATCGCGCCCGCGCGGCCGCCAGGGCCGCGGATTCGGCCGTGTACGGGCGCCGCCGGTTCGCCTCCGGGTTCTTCCTCGGCCTGGTGATCCTCGTGATCCTCGCCTTCGCGCTGGGCTTCGTGCTCGTCGGCGACCTCGGCGAGAGCCTCAAAGTGCGCCTCGGCGCGACCGGCATCTCCCTCCTGATCGCCACCCCCCTCACGTTCGCGTTCGGCTTCTTCATCGGCCTGTTCGGCAAGGTCCGCCGCCTCGGCATGGGCATCGTCGTCGGCGCACTGGTCGGCACGGCGGTCCTCGCGGGCCTGTTCCTGCTCCTGCGCTGACCGCCGCGCCACTCCCCGCACGGAGCGCCTCCGATCGCCGCCGCGGTCGAACTAAGCTGGGTCCGCAAGGATTCGAACCAGTCTCAGAGAGGGGCCGACTGTGCGGATCGCGCGGATCGCTCACCCCACCGGCATGTCGTTCGCGGTACTCGAAGGGGAGGGGCCCGGGGCCACCGCCGCCGAGATCGACGGGCACCCGTTCGCGCAGATCACGCTTTCCGGCCAGCGCTGGGCGCTGGAGGACGTGCGGCTGCTCGCCCCCATCCTCCCGTCCAAAGTGGTCTGCGTGGGGCGCAACTACGCCGACCACGCCGCCGAGCTCGGCAACGCGGTGCCCAAGGAGCCCTTGATCTTCCTCAAGCCCTCGACCTCGGTCGTCGGCCCCGGCGAGGCCATCCGCCTCCCGGCCGTCTCCGACCAGGTCGAGCACGAGGGCGAGCTCGCCGTCGTCATCGGCCTGCCCGGCGCCCGCGGCCTCGACCGCGAGGCCGCCAAGGCCTCGATCTTCGGCTACACGTGCGCCAACGACGTCACCGCCCGCGACCTCCAGCAGCAGGACGTGCAGTTCACGCGCGCCAAGGGCTTCGACTCGTTCTGCCCGCTCGGGCCGTGGATCGAGACCGACGCCGACGTGGACGACGTCGAGGTCCGCTGCGAGGTGAACGGCGAGGTGCGCCAGCTCGGCTCGACGAAGGACATGGTCTTCGACCCGGCGACGCTGGTCGCCTACGTCTCCCAGGTGATGACGCTCCTGCCCGGCGACGTGGTCCTCACCGGCACGCCGGCGGGGGTCGGGCCGCTCCAGGCCGGCGAGACCGTCACCGTCTCGGTCGCCGGCATCGGCACTCTCACCAACAAGGTGGTCTCCAGTGACTAACGTCCGCACGCGCTTTTGCCCCAGCCCCACCGGGACCCCGCACGTGGGCCTGGTGCGCACCTGCCTGTTCTCGTGGGGCTACGCCCGCGCCAAGGGCGGGGAGTTCGTCTTCCGCATCGAGGACACCGACGCGGCGCGCGACACCGAGGAGTCCTACCAGCAACTGCTCGAAGCCCTCTCGTGGCTCGGCATGACCTGGGACGAGGGCCCCGAGATCGGCGGCCCCTACGCGCCCTACCGGCAGTCCGAGCGTCTCGACGTCTACGCCGACGTGATCGCCCGCCTGCTCGCCGGCGGCTACGCCTACGAGGCGTTCTCCACCAACGAGGAGGTCGAGGCCCGCCACCGGGCCGCCGGGCGCGACCCGAAGCTCGGCTACGACAACTTCGACCGCGACCTCACCGAGGAGCAGCGGGCCGCCTTCCGCGCCGAGGGCCGCAAGCCGGTGTACCGGATGCGGATGCCCAACGAGGACATCGTCTTCCGGGACGCGGTGCGCGGCGAGGTGCGCACCCCGGCCGGGACCGTGCCCGACTACGTGATCGCCCGCGGCGACGGCTCGCCGCTGTACACGCTCACCAACCCGGTGGACGACGCGATCATGAAGGTCACCATGGTGACCCGCGGCGAGGACCTCATGCCCTCGACGCCGCGCCAGATCGTCATGTGGCGCGCGCTCATCGCGCTCGGCATCGCCGAGGCCGAGCCGGAGTACGCGCACCTGCCGCTCATCGTCGACGAGCGCGGCAAGAAGATGTCCAAGCGCGACCCCCGCTCGAACCTCTTGCAGTACAAGGAGGCCGGGTATCTCCCCGAGGGCGTGCTCAACTACGTGGCGACGCTCGGCTGGTCGCTCTCGGGCGACCGCGACACCTTCTCGGTCGCGGAGTTCCTGGGCGCCTTCGACCTGCACGACGTGAAGTCGAACCCGGCGCGGTTCGACGAGAAGAAGTTCGACGCGATCTGCTCGGAGCACTTCCGCGCCGTCGACCCCGCCGCGCTGACCGGGCTGCTCCTCCCCAGGCTCCAGGCCGCGGGCCTGATCGGCCCCGAGGTCACCGCCGCGGAGCAGCACGTGCTCGACGTGGCCGTCCCGCTCGTGCAGGAGCGTTGTGCGACCCTCGGCCAGGCCGTGGAGATGCTCCGCTTCCTGTTCTGCGGCACCGAGGTCGAACTCGACGAGGTCAGCGCCAAGAAGACCTTCAAGGACGACGCGGGCCAGGTGCTCGACGCCGCGATCGCCGCCCTCGAAGCGACCGAGTGGACCACCGCCGGCATCGAGGAGGCCCTCAAGGCCGCCCTCGTGGACGGCCTGGGCCTCAAGCCCCGCAAGGCCTTCGGCCCGGTCCGGGTCGCCATCAGCGGCAAGACCGTCTCGCCGCCGCTGTACGAGTCCATGGAACTGCTCGGGCGCGAGGTGAGCCTCGCGCGCCTGCGCGCCGCCCGCGCGACCTTCTGAACCGGCCCGTTCCGCCGAACGAGCGAGCCTCGCACGAGGCTCGCTCGTTTTGTTCGAATTGACCGATGAATGTCCTGTGTGCCCGATGGATCATGCGGCGAGCGACGGTGCAGAACGCCACCGATCGGCGTGAAACGCCCCGAACCCGAACGAGTTCCCGCAGTACAGCGGGCAGATGCGCGTACCCCGGCGGTTGCGGCGTTCTTGTACGGTGGAGTCACCGATCCGATAGACCGCGCGACCGCGAGCCCGGCTCGCGAACGGCGGCACCGAACGAGGGACAGGACTGAGCATGGGTTTGTTCGACGGAATCCGCGGGGAGTTCATCGATATCGTCGAATGGACCGACGATTCCCGCGACACCCTCGTCTGGCGGTTCCCCCGCCACGACAACGAGATCAAGATGGGCGCGCAACTCGTCGTCCGCGAGTCCCAGACCGCGGTGTTCATCAACGAAGGCCAGCTCGCCGACGTGTTCCAGCCCGGCACCCACACCCTCGGGACCCGCAACCTCCCCATCCTCTCGACCCTCAAAGGCTGGAAGTACGGCTTCGACTCCCCGTTCAAGGCCGAGGTCTACTTCGTCAACACCCGCCAGTTCACCGACTTCAAATGGGGCACCAAGAACCCCGTCCTGGTCCGCGACCCCGAGTTCGGCGCCGTGCGCATCCGCGCCTTCGGCGCCTACGCCATCCGCGTGATCGACCCCGCCCTCCTCCTGCGCGAGTCCGCCGGCACCGACGCCCACTTCCGCACCGAGGAGATCGAGTCCTGGCTGCGCGAGAAGGTCATCGGCGCCTTCGCCCCGGCCATCGCCTCCGCCCGCATCCCGGTGCTGGACATGGCCATCCACCAGGACCAGATCGGCCAGAAGCTCAAGTCGGCCATCTCCGAGCAGCTCGCCCCCCTCGGCCTCGAGGTCCCCTCGTTCACCATCTCCAACATCTCCCTGCCCAAGGAGGTCGAGGAGGCCATCGACAAGCGCTCCTCCATGGGCATGATCGGCGACCTCGGCGCCTACACCCAGTACCAGGCGGCGAACGCCCTGGAGGACGCGGCCAAGAACGGCGGCGGCGCCGCCGACGCCATGAGCCTCGGCGCGGGCATGGCCATGGGCAACCAGATGGCCGCCAACATGGCCGCGAACACCGCCGCCCAGCAGCCCCAGCAGGCCGCACCGCCCGCCGGCCCGCCGCCGCTCCCGGGCGCGGCCGCCCCCGCCTGGTACCTCGGCATCGGCGGCCAGCAGGTCGGGCCCTTCGACGCGCCCACCCTCCAGCAGAAGGTCGCCACCGGCGAACTCACCCGCGACACCCTCGCCTGGAAGCAGGGCCAGGCCGCCTGGACCGCCGCCGGGCAGATCCCCGAGCTGTCGAGCCTGTTCGGCATGCTCCCCCCGCCCCTGCCGCCGCAGTAAGCCCTCCCCGAACAGGAACGATCCATGACGGACACGGCCCCCTCCAGTCATCAGACCTACCCGTGCACCGACTGCGGCGCGCAGCTCCAGTTCGCGCCCGGCACCACGGCCCTGGCCTGCCCCTACTGCGGCGCGCAGCAGCAGATCGTGCCCTCGCAGCGCCAGGTCGTCGAGCGCTCCTACGACGCGCTGGCGGCCAAGCCCCGCCGCGACCCGGCGTCGGTGCCGCCGAACCTGTTCGTGTGCACCGGATGCGGGGCGCACACCGAATCCGACGCCTGGTCGGACGTGTGCCAGTTCTGCGACGCGCCGGTCGTCGCCGACCGGTTCGACCCGGACCTGGTCGACCCCGAGGGCGTCCTCCCGTTCCAGGTCGACAAGCGCGGCGCGCGCGAGGCGCTCAAGAAGTGGGTCTCGAGCCGCTGGTTCGCCCCCAACGCGTTCAAGAAGGTCTCCGAGGCCGAGTCGCTGAAGAGCACCTACCTGCCGCACTGGACCTGGGACGCCGAGACCACGAGCAATTACCGCGGCGAGCGGGGCGAGCACTACTACGTGGAGCGCGACGGCAAGCGCGAGCGCAAGACCCGCTGGCACCACGTGCGCGGCACCGTCCAGCGCCACTTCGACGACGTGGTCGTCCCGGCGAGCGCCCACGTCAGCGGCAACTACCTCGACCGCCTCGCGGACGACTGGGACACCGGGAAGGCCGTGGCCTTCCAGCCGCAGTTCCTCTCGGGGCACTTCACGCAGCGCTACGAGGTCGGCCCCGAGCAGGGCCTCGACGCGGCGAAGCAGAAGATGGCCGCGATCATCCGCCGGGACGTCAAGCACCACATCGGCGGCGACGAGCAGCGCATCCACCACGTGGAGACCCGGTACGCGAACCTCACCTACAAGCTCCTGCTGCTGCCCGTCTGGCTCCTGGCCTACCTGTTCGGCGGCAAGACCTGGCAGGTCCTCGTCAGCGGCCAGACCGGGAAGGTCCAGGGCGAGCGGCCCTGGAGCGTGTGGAAGATCGTCTTCGCGATCCTCGCCGCGCTCATCGTCATCGCCGGCATCGTCTACCTGGCCAACATGAACCAATAACCCGACGCTCGCAGCGGCCCCGCCGGAAGGCGGGGCCGCTCCGCGTCTCGGCCTCCCACTACTGTGCATTGCGTGGTACTGTCGATAGCGTGGACAGATCGCAACTGCTCAAAGGACTGCTCGACATCATCGTGCTGCGCGTGCTGGACGACGAGGACGGCTACGGGTACGAGATCCTGGGCCGCCTGCGCAAGGCCGGGTTCGACGAACTCGGCGACGCCTCGGTCTACGGCACGCTCCGGCGCCTGTACCGGGCGGGGTTCCTGTCCACGTACGTCCAGCCCAGTGAATCAGGGCCCCACCGCAAGTACTACTCACTGACCGAGCCCGGCCGCAAGCGTCTCCGCGAGATGCGCGACGCCTGGGAGGACGTCAGCGCGAAGATGCGGACGCTTCTCGACGCACCCACGAAGGGTTGACCATGACCGACGCCCCCAATCGGACCACCGAGATCGCGGCCTACCTGGTCGCGGTCGAACGCCACCTCGCCGACCTGCCCGGGGCGATCCGCGAGGACCTGCTGTCCGATCTCGACACGCACCTCGCCGAGGTCGCCGCCGACCTCGCGCCGGGCACGACCCTGCGGGACCTGCTCGGCAGTCCCGAGGCGTACGCCCGCGAACTGCGCGAGACCGCCGAGGTCCCCAAGGAGGGCGCGGGGGTCCGCCTGCGGCGGAGCCTGCGCGAGGCCGCGGCGCCGGCGGCGCGGCGGCTGCGGGCCTGGTCCGACCGCTACGCGGCGAGCACCGGCCACGCCGACGCGGCCGAGCTCGTCGAGCGGCTGCGGCCCGGCTGGTGGGTGGCGCGGGGCGCCCTCACGGCGGTGCTGATCGTGTACCTGCTCGTGGCCTCCCAGTACAACACCGCCGGTTACCACGTGTTCGGCTCGCTGCCCTGGACGCTGTTCACGATCGCCGCGGTGGTCTTCTGCGCCTGGGTCTCGCTGCGGGTCGGCGCCCGGTCCCGGGAATGGGGGCGGCGCCGGCGCCTGCTGACCGCCGCCTTCGGCGTGGGCCTGGTCCTCTACGCCTTCTACGCCTTCGTCGTCGTGGCGGTGCCGTACTACTGGTACGGGGACTACGGCTACACCGAGTCGTCCTACTACGTCGAAGACGACGTCACCGACATCCAGGTCTACGACGAGGACGGGAACCCGCTGACGGGCGTGTACCTGTTCGACCAGAACGGCAATCCGCTGTGGATCGGCGATCCGCATTCGTGTGCCGCGGCGCCGATCGACCCGTTCGAGCGCGAAACGGCCCCGGCTGACGGGTTCGCGACGATACCGCCGGGCTACGAGGAGGAAGTGGACTTCGACGAGCGGTTCCCTTACGGCTACCAGTACCCGCTGTGCGCCCAGGACCAGTCCGACGAACCCTCCGCCTTCCCCGAGCCCGCCGACGGCCCCTCCGACGAGGCGATGCCGAGCGAGGAGCCGACCGCGACGGAGGGCCCGAGCGAGGCGGCCGCTTCCGACGAGCCGAGCCCGACCGAAGGAAACTGACCGCGCCGGGGACCGCACGGTCCCCGGCGCGGCGCCGATGACGTTCGCCCGACCGTCCGGGCTCCGCCCCGCAGCGGGCGCCGACCAGGTGTGACATTGCTCTCGGTGGACCTAAGTGGGGGATGAAGTGCCTGGCGGTCGGGTGTCAATGGCCCGTTCGGCGGACCGGGACCCTCACGGCCCCGGGCGCCCGGCGCAGACTGCACGATAGCGGCGCTATCGGGCGAGACGGGCGGTCGATAGGTCGGCTCCCATACGGCAATGTGCCGTATTGGGCTGATTACCGAGCGGTACGATCCGGCGAGGGCGACCCCCTATGGTTGCCCCGATGTTGACCCGCATGAAATCCTCCCGCGCGAAGCACCGGTCCGCCCAACCGCGGACCGCCGCCCTGCGCCACGTGATCCGCGATCGACTGTTCGTGTCCTCCGTCGCCGTCCTCGTCGCCCTCGGGACGGCGAGCAGCGCGAGCGCCGCGATCATCTACACCGACGACCAGACCGCCGAGGAGCAGCTCGCCTCGCAGATCGTCGCCGAAGCCGGCGAGGCCGACCGCCAATGGGACCAGGTCGAGCCGATGGAGAGCATCCTCCCCGTCCGCGAGGAGGCCGCCGCCGAATCGGAGAAGGCCGAGGCCGCCGAGACCCCCGAAGAGGAAGTCGAGGAGGAAGAGGAGCCGGCGGTCGAGGAGACCACCGGCAGCACCTCCTCCGAGTCCTCGGGCACCAGCGTGGACATCTCGGCCGAGTGCTCGGACTACTCGGGTAACAAGGCCATCGGCTGCACCATGACCCTCGACCGCGGCTGGGGCATGGGCGAGTTCTCCTGCCTCCTCAGCCTCTGGGAGCGCGAGTCCAACTGGAACGAGGCCGCCTACAACTCCTCCTCGGGCGCCTTCGGCATCCCGCAGTCGCTCCCGGGCGACAAGATGGCCTCCGCCGGCAGCGACTGGCAGACCAACCCGGCCACGCAGATCAAGTGGGGCCTCGGCTACATCAGCGACCGCTACGGCAGCCCCTGCGGCGCCTGGTCGCACAGCGAATCGGTCGGCTGGTACTAGGAATCCCCACCACAGGCACAACCGAATAGGAGAGGCCTCGGCGCGCGATCTAGATCCGCGTCGGGGCCTCTCGCCCGTCCTCCAGGGCCGCCTCCAGGCGGTTGAGCAGGAACGGGAGCGAGCCGCGCACGTGCTTCTCGTCCACGGTCCGCCCGTCCGGGCCCGGCCCGCCGGTGAAGGCGGCAATCACGTACTGCTCGGTGTAGTCGATCCGCGTCCCGGCGCCCTCGGGTTCGAGCACGACCGTGACCAAGGCGAGGTTGCGGAGCACGTCGTCGACCCTCAACTCATAGCAGAAGACCAGGTGGCGGTGCTCGACGAGTTCGAGGAACCGCGAACGCCACTCCACGGTCTCGGGGGCGCCCGTCGGAGCGAACACGCCGGAGGCGATCTCGCCGCCGCCGATGCGGAAGTCGAGTTCGTGCCGGGCGTCCTCCCCTGGAATGTGAAACCACCGGTCCCGCAGGTCCAAGTCCGCGAAGGCCGCCCAGACGCGTTCCGGCGGGGCCTTGAGCGTCCGGGAGACGGTCACGGTGCCGTGGACCGGTCTCTGGGGCGCAGTCACCGCCCGGACTCCAGGGAGGCCGCGCGGACCGACCGCAGCAGCAGCCTCGGGTCCCCGAGCATCCGCTTCAGGCGCCGCTCCAGCCCCGCGATCGGGGTGAGGTTCTGCGGGGCGCGGGCGTCCTTGTGCGCGGCCGAGCCCAGAGTCGGCAGCGCGGCGGCGGTGGCGTCGGCCAGCGCGATCGCCGCGTTCTCGGTCAGATCGTCGGCGGCCTCAAGGCGCGCCACGCCCGCCCAGCCGCGCGAGGAGGTCCCGGGCAGGCGCAGGTACCAGGTGTAGCGCGGCCAGCCGGACATGAGGTGGAAGACGGGGGTGCGCTGGCCGGGCGCGAGCTTCTCGACGACGGCGTTGAGCTCGCCTTGGAGGTAGGACCGGTGGTGGCTTTTGATGTAGCCCACGGAGTTCGGCAGGCGGGTGCGCCCGCGCAGGGGGCCGTCGAGGACCGAGAGCTCGGCGTCGGTCGCGCACTGGGCGGCGACCTTCGCCTCGAGTTCGGCCATGGCCGACTGGGCGGAGGCGATGAGTTCGCCGGGGTCGGCCGAGGCGGTCTCGCGGTAGGGGTAGCGGCCGAAGTCGGCGCCGGGGTCGACGGCGGCGAACAGGCCGCGTTCCACGGCGACTTCGACGACGGCGGCTTCGGCGCCGGTCGCGGTGCGGCCGTCGAGGTCGCAGGCGACCGCGCCGGCGGCCCAGGAAACGCAGACGCCGGGCCAGCGGTCGCCGTCTTCGAGCAGTTCCACGCGGGCGTCGATGCGGCGCACGCCGTCGACGACGAGGAGGCGCCGGGGCCCGGCGGCGGGCGCGTCGACGGGGCGCCAGTCGGCGGGTTCGAGTTCGATGTCGGCCCGGACGACGGCCCGGTCGGAGCGCGAGGGCGACTCGGGGTTGTCCGCGAAGGACGGGTCCCAAGCGTCGACGGTGATCTGCAAGTCGCACCTGCTTTCAGGATCGTTGCGCCCCACACTAGTCGGTCGATTCCCGCGCCCCGCCCCATCGGCCCCGACGGCGGTGTCGGACCGCATTCGCCTAGCTGAGGGACTTCTCCACGTGGGAGCCCTTCGCGTCCTTCGTGATCCGGAACCGCACCGGCACCCGCTCGGCCAGTTCCGGCACGTGCGTCACCAGCCCCACCGTGCGCTCGGCCGACAGCGTCAGCGCCTCCAGCGTCGTCGCCACCGCGTCCAGCGTCTCCGGGTCCAGCGTCCCGAAGCCCTCGTCGAGGATGATCGACTCCAGGCACGCCCCGTGCCGCGCCAGACTCGCCAACTGGTCGCTCAACGCCAGCGCCAGCGACAGCGAGGCCGCGAACGTCTCGCCGCCCGACAGGCTCCGCGCCGGTCGCGCCATGTCCGCATCGTGGTGATCGACCACCCAGAAGTCCTGGTCGCGGTAGATCAGGTCGTACTGCCCGCCCGTGATCTGGTTGAGCATCACCGTCGCGCCCGCCACGAGCTCGTCCAGCGCCTCGCTCAGCAGCCACTCCATGAACCGCCGCGCCTCCAGGTGCGAGGCGAGCGCCTTCGCGACCTCGGCCTCGTGCGCGAACTTCCGCGTCTCGGCCTCCAGGTCCACGCGCTGGCGCCGCGCCTCGGTCAGCCGGATCGATGCGGCCCGCGCCGATTCGACCGCCGCCGCGTGCCGGCCGACGTAGTCGCCGCCGGTGCCCGTCCTCGGCACCTCCACGTCGAACTCGCCCAAGGCGACGCGCAGTTCGGTCCGCAGCGTCCCGGCTCGCCCGTCGAGCGCGTTGAGTTCGGTCCGCGCGGCCTCGCGTTCGGCGGTGGCCCTCTCAAGCGAGGACGCGGCCCAGCCGACCAGCACGGCCCAGCTCGCGGCGAGGTCGTCGCCCGCCGCGGGCGGCCCGAGCACGGCCACCTGGTCGCGGGCGTGCTGGAACTCCTTCCAGGCCCGCTGCTGGCGCTCGTCGGCGGCGGCCTTGCGCTTCTCGGCCTCCCGCAGGGCGCGCCTGGCGGCCTTGAGCGCCGCGCCGGTGCCCGCGAGCTGCTGGCGGGTCTCCTCGGAGGCCGCGCGCTTCGCCTGGAGCGCGGCGGGTTCGCCGACGCCGTCGAGCTTCTTCTTCAGCCGCCGCTCGGCCAGTTGCAGTTCGGTGAGCCGCTCCTCGTAGTTCTCCAGTTTCGTCTGGAGGGCGACCACGGCGGCCTGCGCGTCCCGGTACTCGGCCGTGGCCGTCCGGGAGGCCTCCTCGGCCTGCTGCATGGTCTCCGACAGGTCGTGCTCAGGAACAGTCTCCACCGGGCGGTCGCAGACGGGGCACTCGTCGCCGACCTCGATGCCCGCGCGGAGGGTCCCGGCGAGTTCGGCCATGCGGATCTTGTGGAGGGCCGCGTGCTGGATCTCGATCTCCTCGCCGGCGGCCTCCTCCAGCTCCTTGGCCTCGGCGTGCTGGTCGCGCAGCTCCTCGGTCAGCTCGCGCCCGGTCCGCAGCTTCGTCTCGGTCTCGGCGAGTTCGGCCCAGGCCTTGAGCTGGCGTTCGATGAGGGCCAGGTCGAGCCCGTCGAGGTCGGCGCGGAGCCGCTCGTCCTCGGCTTCGGTCGCCTCGACCTCGGCGGCCTTCGCGGCCACGGCCGCGGTCGCGGCGGCGACCTGCGCGGCGATGTCGTCGATCCCGGCGGGCTGCTTGATGTACGTCAGCGACGCCAGGCTCGCCTCGGCCTCGCCGAGCCTCCTGCGGGCGGCCTCGACGGCCGCGGCGAGTCCGTCGAGCGCGTTCGCCTTGTCCCGCACGGGTTCGGAGAGTTTCTCCAGTTGCTCGACGCGTTCGGCGGCGGCCGCCAGTTCCTCGTCGCTCACCGCGGGGACCCGCGCGAGCTGCGCCTCCAGGGTCTTCTTGGCGGTGGCCGCGGTGTCCCTCTTGGCGCCGGCGAGCTGCTGGACGCGGCGGTAGACGCTGTGGCCCAGCAGGTTCTCGAGGATCTTGCGCCGGTCGGCGGGGGAGGCGTGGAGGAACTCGGCGAACTCGCCCTGCGGCAGGAGCACGCACTTGGTGAACTGCTCGAACGGCAGCCCGATCACCCGCTCGGCGGCGTTTGAGACCTCGCTGGGGCTGCCCGCGAGGGCCTTGCCGAGGCCTTCGACGAGTTCGCCGTCGTCGGCGGGGTTCACCCCGTCCGGCAGCTGCTCCAGAGCGGCTGTGGTGGTCTTGACCTTGCCGTTGCGGTCGCGCCGCAGGATCCTGGTGGCCACGTAGTTGGTCCCGGCCGCGGCGAACACGAGCCGCACCCGCCCTTCGGTCGCCGAAGGGGCGATCGCGTTCTGCGTGGTGTTGACCCGCCAGCGGGGCGTGCGCCCGTACAGCGCGAAGCAGATCGCGTCGAGCACTGTGGACTTGCCCGCGCCGGTCGGGCCGGTGAGCGCGAAGAAGTCGACGTCGGTGAAGTCGAAGGTCTCGGATCCGGTGTAGGACGCGAAGCCTTGCAGGTCGAGTCGGATCGGGCGCATCAGGACTCCTCGGCGACGGTCTGGGTGTCCGTGTAGAGCTCGGCGAACAGGCCGGCGACGGCCGGGTCGTCGTGGCCGTTCTCGGTGAGGTAGGTGGTGAACAGCTCGCCGGGGCTGCGCCCGGACCGCCGCTGGCGCGGCGCGGTGGCGTCGGCGCGCATGACCGGGTCGATGTGGATCTGGACGGCGCGCGGGAACAGGTCGGCGACCTCGCCGCGGAGTCCGGCGCGGACCGGTTCGGTGACGAACACGCGCAGCCAGGCCCGTTCGTCGACTTCGGCCTTCGCGAGTTGTTCGAGGCTGCCGCGGACGGTCTGGAGTGGGACGGCCTCGGTGAGCGGGACGGTGCGGGCGTGGGCGGGGGTCCCGGCGGCCACGTCCACGATCGCGACGCTCGGGGTGTGGTCCTCCTCGCCGAAGTCGACCGCGAGGGGTCCGCCGGAGTAGCGGATCGGGCAGGGCCCGTTGATCGACTGGGCTTTATGCAGGTGCCCAAGGGCCACATATGAAGTGGTGGGCGGGAAGATCGCGGCGGGCACCGCGTAGTCGGCGACGGTGTGCACTTCCCGCTCGCCGCCGCCCACTTTGCCGCCGACGACGGTGAGGTGCCCGGTGAACAGGTTGACCTCGTCGGCGGTGAAGCCCTGCGTGAGGGCGGCGACGAGGCGTCTGAGGTGGTCGGCGTAGTTGGCCTCGGCGCCGGCCGCGCCGAGTTCGAACAGTTCGGCGGCCCGGACCGCGTGCCGCTGGGCGATGAACGGCAGGGCGGCGATCCGCCAGCGCTCGCCGCCCTCGGTGGTGCCGGTGACGATGTGGTCGGCGGCCTTGCCGAGGCTGCCGCGCAGGTGGATGCCGGCGGCGTGGGCCCAGTCCCGCAGGGCGTCGAGCGCCTTGCCGTTGTCGTGGTTGCCGGCGATGACGACGACTTCGGCGCCGGTGCCGTGCAGCGCCGAGAGCGCGGCGGTCAGGAGTTTCTGGGCCTCGCTGGAGGGCGAGGCGGTGTCGAAGAGGTCCCCGGCGACGATCACCAGGTCCACCGATTCGGCGCGCGCGATGTCGACGATCTCCTTGAAGACCGCGCGCTGCTCGTCGAGGCGCGAGCGGCCCTTCATGGTGACGCCGACGTGCCAGTCGGAGGTGTGGAGAATCCGCAAAGCTCGCTCCTTCTGGGGTGGTGCCGGTGCTGTCGGTGGTGCTGGTCTAGAAGGGGATGTCGTCCTCGTCGTCGCCGAGGTCGAAGGGGTCGACCTTCGCGGTGGGGGAGACGGCGCGGCCCGACCGGGTGGCGGCGGCCGGGGCGGACCCGGCCTCGGCGGGCCGGGTGGCCCAGGCGGGGAACGGGAAGTTCACCACCAGCGGGACCGGCAGTTCGGGTTGGGCGACGAACATGGTCCCGGGTTTGGCCATGAGGACCCGCATCCGCTGGGCCTGGGTGAGGAACCCGTACTCGGGCCGGGTGGCCTCGGCGGCGTCGAGGCGGCCGACGACGCGGATCGCCGAGTTCGAGGCGATCCGGCGCTCCACTTCGGACGCGGTCTGCTGGGCGCCGATGAGGATGACCCCGAGGGACCGGCCCCGTTCGGCGATGTCGAGCAGGATGTCCTTGATCGGGCTGGTGCCCTCGCGCGGCGCGTACTTGTTGAGCTCGTCGAGGACCACGAACTGGAGCGGGCGGGCGGTGCCGGCCTTCTCCTTGCGCTCGAACTCCGAGCGCAGGACCACGCCGACGACGAACCGCTGCGCCCGGTCGGGCAGGTTGTGCAGGTCCACGACGGTGACCTGCGCTTCGGAGGTGAGGACGGCGCCCTTCGGCGGCAGGTCGCCGCGGATGAGGCGGCCGATGTCGCGCCCGGAGGCGATGAGGCGGCGGATGAACGCGTTGACGGTGCCCAGGCCGATGGCCGACCCGGCCCATTCGGTGCGGGTCTCGTCGTCGGCGAGGCGCTCGCAGATGAGGTTCACGAGGTCGCGGTACGAGGTGAGCAGCTGCCCGTCGACGCTGATCGCGCCGTTGTCCTTGGGGCGGGCCTCCTTGCGCAGCCGCGCGGCGACCTGGTGGACGACCATCGTGTACTGCTGGCGGTCGTCGTCGCCGTCGGCGAACACGAACGGCAGCAGGCTCAACTGGCAGAACTCCGCGAGCGTCCAATAGAACGCGTCGACGCCGGTGGACCGGCAGGCGACGTCGGGGACGCCGTTGGCGTCCCCTTCGCGTGGGGGAGCGAGCACCTCGACGGACTTGAACGCGCCCGGTTCCATGCCGAGCCGCCGGTAGGCGTCGCGCACGGTCTCGTCGATCTTCGTGTTGTCGTGGTCGAGCAGCAGCAGGTCCTCGCCCTTGACGTTGAAGATGAGCGCCTTCGTGTTCGACGCCTCGGCCCCGAGCGCGCCGGAGTGCAGCAGCGAGTACAGCAGCCAGGTCGCGAAGGAGGTCTTGGTGGCGACGCCGGAGATCCCCGAGATCGACACGTGCGCGCCCCTGGTGCCGTCGAGGAAGTCGGGGTTGAGGAACACCGGCTGCCCGTCGCGCGAGAACCCGAGCGGCACTTGGCGGGCCATGCCGTCGAAGTACAGGGCCCGGTCGCGGTCCTCGCCGGAGGCGCGCTGGACCTCGGCGCCGGGGCGCGGGGGCACGAACACCTCCGGTTCGACCCGCGTCACGGTGACCTCGGCGGCCTCCTGGACCTGCGCGGGGAGCAGGCCGCCGGCGATGTCGAACACGTCGGAGTCGAACTGGGCGCCCTCGTGGCGGCTGCGGACCGCGGTGACCACGCCCGAGATGCGCACGGCCCCGACGCCGGGCACCTGGCGCTCGGTGGTCAGCACGTCGTCGAGCTGGGCGTACGCCTCGGGACCGACGCCGACCCAGAAGGACAGGGGCGTCGCGTCCTCCGTGCCGAGCACGCGTCCCACCGATTCACTCATCGCTTGATCCTCGCAGATACTTCAGGATGAGATTGCCCCCGGCTTCGAGGACGTGTCGCAGTTGGAGCGGGCGGGGCGGACCCGCCTCGCGGTGGCCGCCCGCGGCGAGCGCGTGGTCCTCGGCGATGCGGATCGGACCGGCCCCCACCAGCAGCGGCGAGAGCGTCAGGTCGAGTTCGTCCACCAGGTCGGCGGCGACGAGGTCGCCGAAGACGTGCGGCCCGCCTTCGCACAGGATCTGGCGCAGGCCCCGCTCGCGCAGCGCGGCGACGGCCGCGACCAGGTCCACCGCGCCGGCGCCGGCGCCGATGACGTCGGCGACCGCGCGCAGCGGCGCGACCTTCGCCTCCGGCAGGTCCGCGGGGCAGACGACGATCGGGCGCCTGGGCGCCTTCGCGAAGATCCCGGAGGCCGGGTCGAGCTCCCCCGAGTGGGACACGATCGCCATGACCGGCACCTCGGGCAGGCCCTGGGCCCGGCGCCAGGCCATCCGCTCGGGGGAGAGGACCAGCGGCCCGTACCCCTCGGCGCGGACGGTCCCCGACCCGGCGAGGAGCACGTCGCAGCGGGCCCGCAGGACCTTGAACACCCGCTTGTCCTCTTCACCCGAAAGTGGACCGGAGAGCCCGCCGAGGGTCGCCGCGCCGTCGGCGCTGGAGACGAAGTTGACCCGCAGCCAGTCGGGAGCGGGCGGCGCGTACGCCGCGTAGACCTCGTCATCGGTCAGTTCATCGAGTTCTCGGTACAGCACCTGTGCCACCGCGCCAAGGTAGCCCACCCCACCGACAACACCGCACCGCGCACCGCGGAGCGAGCGCGACCGGTCTTCGACGCGTTCGCGGTCCTGCCGTTCGATGCGGCCCCCTGACGGGCGCTTCCTTCAGTCGCCGAGGACCCTTTCGAGGTAGGCGTTGGCGAACCTGCGGTCGGGGTCGACCGCGTCGCGCACCTTCAGGAAGTCCTCGAAGCGGTCGTAGCGGTCCGCGAGCTTCTTCGCGGTCAGGTCGTGCATCTTCCCCCAGTGCGGGCGCCCGTCCGCCGCGTCGAAGATCGCCGCGCAGTCCTTGAAGTACGCCTCGTGGTCGTGCCGGTGGTACTGGTGCACCGCCACGTACGCCGTGCGGCGGCCTTGCGCGGTCGACAGCCAGACGTCGTCGGCCGCCGCGAACCGCACCTCCACCGGGAACGACACCGTGTGCCCCTCGCGCTCGACCATCGCCTTCAGATCCTCCAGGACCTCCGGCAGCGCCTCGCGCGGCACCGCGTACTCCATCTCCCGGAACACCACCGATCGCGGCGAGGTGAAGACCTTGTGCGACACGTCGGTGTACTCGCGGGCGCTCCAGACCCGCCCGGCGAGGCGGTTGAGGCCCCGCACCATCCCCGGGAACCGCGTCCCGACCCGGTTGCTCGCCTCGAACAGGGTGTTCTCGGTGAACTTCCGCGTCCACCAGTTCGCGAGCCTGCCCGGGGCCCGGCTCGGCTCCGACATCGCGTACCGGTTGTTGCACTTGGTCAGCGTCCGGTCGGTGTGCGGGAACCAGTAGAACTCGAAATGGTCGTTCTCGGCCACGAGCACGTCCAGGCCCTCCAGGACCGCGCCGAGCCGCTCGGGCCGCTCCACGGCCTTGAGCCGGAACGCCGGGACGCACTGGAGCGTCACCTCGGCGATCACCCCGATCGCCCCCAGGCCCAGCCGCGCGGCGGCGAACAGCTCCGGCCGCACGAACTCCGTACAATGTACGATCGATCCGTCGCCCTGGACCAGCCGCAGACCCTTGACCTGCCACGCGAAACCCCGGTAGCGGTCGCCCGTCCCGTGCGTCCCGGTCGAGATCGCCCCCGAGACCGTCTGCCGGTCGATGTCGCCCATGTTCTCCAGCGCCAGCCCGTGCGCGTCGAGGACCTCGTTCAACCGCGCCAGCGTCATGCCCGCCTCCACGGTCACCACCCCCGTGCGCGAGTCCACCTCGACCACCTGGTCGAGGCCGCCCATGTCGACCTGCACGCCGTCGGCCACGGCGATGCCGCTGAAGGAGTGGCCGGTGCCGACCGCCTTGACCCGCAGGCCGTCGTTCGCCGCGGCCACCACCGCGGCCGCCAGCTCGCCGGCGCTCACCGGCCTCACGACCCGGGCCGGATCGGCGCTCTCGGTGCCCGACCAGTTCTGCCAGAGCGAGGTGGTTCCCATAGAGGCAGCTCCCATGACGACTCTGCTTCCGTTGCGACGGTGCTTAGGTTTCGGCGGTTCTTCGGTACGAGGTGCTTCGAGGCGGCGTCGCCGCCGCTGCGACGGTACTGCGGTCCGGCGGCGCCGCTTCCGCGACCGCACCGGTTGAATATGAGGTGTACTTCACGGTAGCTTTCATTCAACCTCACTTGACCTGCGGAAGGGAAGTCGGATGGCCTCACAGGGAGTTTCAGGTGCACCCGCGGCCGCGGCGGCGGGCGCGCCCGACCACCGCTTCGCCGAGCTCGACCGCGCGACCGCCGGACTCCAGCCGCCGTTCGCCGCGGTCGACCTCGGCGCCTTCGACACCAACGCGGCGATCCTGCGCCGCAACGCGATCGGCAAACCCCTGCGCCTGGCCAGCAAATCCCTGCGATGTCGCCCGCTCATGCGCCGGGCCCTCTCCCAGCCCGGATTCAAAGGCGTCCTCGGCTTCACCCTCCCCGAGGCGCTGTGGCTCGCCGAGGAGTTCGAGGACGTGGTCGTCGCCTATCCGACCGCCGACTCGGACGCCCTGCGCCGCCTCGCCTCCGACGACTCGCTCGCCCGCCGCGTCACCCTCATGGTGGATTCGGTCGAGCACCTCGACTTCCTGCGCCGCCACGTCGAGCCGAACCCTTCCCGGCCGCTGCGGCTGTGCCTGGAGATCGACCTCTCCCTGGAGCTGTTCGGCGGCCGCGTCCACATCGGCGCCCACCGCTCGCCGGTCCGCACCGCCGACCAGGCGATCGCGATGGCCCACGAGATCGACAAGCGCCCGGGCGTGAGCCTCGTCGGCGTCATGGGCTACGAGAGCCAGGTCGCGGGCGTCCAGGACGCGTTCAGCCCCGTGGTGCGGTTCATCCAGCGCGTCTCCAAGGTCGAGCTGGCCGAGCGCCGCGCCGAGGCCGTCGCGGCCGTGCGCAGCGTCGCCGACCTCGAATTCGTCAACGGCGGCGGGACCGGCTCGGTCGCCTCGACCGCCGTCGACCCCTCGGTCACCGAGATCGCCGCCGGTTCGGGCCTGTACTCGCCGGCGCTGTTCGACGGCTACCGGTCGATCCGCCCGCTGCCGGCCGCGTTCTTCGCGCTGCCGGTGGTCCGCCGCCCCAAGCCGGGCATGATCACCGCCCTCGGCGGCGGCTGGATCGCCTCCGGCGCGCCCGGCCCCGACCGGCTCCCGAAGCCGGCCTTCCCCGGCGGCCTGCGCTACACCAGGACCGAAGGCGCCGGTGAAGTCCAGACGCCGCTGCGCGGCCGGGCCGCCGACGGCCTCGCGATCGGCGACCGCGTGTGGATGCGCCACGCCAAGGCCGGGGAACTGGCCGAACGCGTCAACTCGCTCCACCTCGTCGCCGGCGGCGAGGTCGTCGACGAGGTCCCGACCTACCGCGGCGAAGGCCGCGCCTTCGCCTAGAACGCGAGCAGCCCTTCGCCTTCCACAGTGAGCGCGAATTTGCACGAACAAGGGCCCGGAGGGACGGTCACCCTCCCTCCGGGCCCCTGTTCGTCGTGCCTCAGTCGTCGTCGCGGCCGCGATCGCGGCCGTTGTCCTCGTCCTCACCTGGCGTGCACAGGCCGAGGAACTGCGAGACCGGATCGCAGTCCTCGGACTCCGGCGGCGCCTCCGGGATGCACTTCGAGTCGTGCCGGTTCGCCGCGCAGTAGGCGCTGTCGGTGTCGATGGTGCCGTCGGAGTTGAGGATGTCGTCGAGGATCGGCGAGCCCGAATGCACCGGCTCCCCCCAGTTGTGCGCCTCGTACCCCTTCGCCTCGATCGCGCCGGTCATGAACTGCTTCCACACCGGATAGCTCAGGGTGCCACCGAAGACGTTGTCGGTGCCGCCGTCCTTGTTCAGCAGCGGCGCCGACTCGGCCGTGGCGTTGCCGACCCACGCGGCGATGCTGAGCTGCGGGATCGCGCCGACGTACCAGGTGTGCGCGTTCGCGCCGTCGCCGTACTTCTCCGCGGCCTCCCAGGTCCCGGTCTTGCCGGTGTAGTCCCGTTCGAGCGCGCCGCCGTCGCCGTCGATCTCGGAGCCGACCCACTGGAGGTCGCGCGCGATGCCCTTATCGAGGGCGGAGGTCTCCTGCAAACCGCGGTTCGGCTCGACCGGCTCGCCCTCGCGGTCGTAGACCGCCTCCACGAAGTGGGTCTCGACGTAGGTGCCGTCGTTGGCGATCGTGGCGTACACGGTCGCCATGTCCAGCACCGAGGTCGGGAACTGGCCGAAGCCGATCTCGTAGTCGAACGGGCTGCGCGGGTTGTCGAGGTCGAGCGGGGTCCGGATCGGATTGCGGTCCTCGTCGTAGCCGTTCACCGAGGCCATCGGGTCGAGGTTGCCGTTGACGTCGGTCTCGTAGGTCCCGTCGTCCTTCTCCACGATGTTGTGCACCGAGTAGGTGATGGTGCCGTCGCCCTCGACGTAGAAGCGGTAGATGTCGCCCGAGCTGGTGGCCTGCATGGTCCGCAGGCCCATCCGGATCGCCGTCTCCAGCACCGAGGTCGCGCCGTACTTCTCGGCGATCGCGTACATCGGGGTGTTGCGCGACATGCGGACCGCGTCGGTCAAGGTCAGGTCGAGGTTCTCGGTGCGCCCGGAGTTCTTGACCGCGCCGGCCTCGCCGCGGGCCTCGAACTCGCGCGGCGAGTCGGAGTTCCACCACGAGTCGATCGAGGCGCCCTTCGTGATCGCCGTCGCGGCGGTGATCATCTTGAACGTCGAGGAGGGCGGGTGCGGGTTCTCGATGCCGGCCTTGTCGATGCCCAGGCCGTTGTTGCCGCCGTAGTAGCCGAGGACCCGGCCCGTCCCGGGCTCGACGGCCACGACCGCGTCGGCCATCGACGGGTGGTACTCGTAGAGCGCGGCGTCCTCGTTGTCGTTGTCGAACTCGAAGAAGCCGTCCCCGTTGACGTACTCGGCCGCGGCGTTGCGCTCCTCCACGGGGTTCCCGTCGGCGTCGACGAACTCGCCGTCCTCGTTCGTCTCGCGCCGCAGCTCGCCGCGGCTGGCGGTCAGCTGGGCCTCGGTCTGGATCGCCTTGTCGATGGTGAGGACCACGGTGTAGCCGCCGGTGCCCTTGTCCTTGCCGTAGAAGTCGTTCTGCGTCAGGCCCCAGCGGCGCTCCAGCTCCTCCCACACGTAGCCGTCGGTGGGGTTGGTGATGAAGCCGGTCGGGGTCGCGTGGCCCCACGAACCGGGGTTCTGGAGCGCTTCGAGGGTCTCAGGCATTCCGGCGTCCAACTGCGCCTGGACGTCCGCCAGATCCTCCTCCGACAGGTCGTCCAGCGTCAGCAGCGACTTCATGCCGTGCTCCCACCGGTCCAGCGGGGCGGTGTCCTCCTCCGCGACCAGGCGCGGGTCGAACGAGCCGTCACCGGCCTTGACCTGCATGACCAGGACCATCGCCTCGCCCCAGGTGAGGTCGGCGACCTTCTTGCCGAACCAGGTCTCGGAGGCGGCCGCGATCCCGTAGGCGCCGCGGCCGTAGAAGTTGAGGTTCAGGTAGTGCAGCAGGATGTCCTGCTTGGAGTTCTCCTGCTCCAGCTTCATCGCCATGACCGCCTCCTGGGCCTTGCGGCCGTAGGAGACGTCGTCGCGGATGTCCATGACCATGCCCGCGTACTGCTGGCTGATCGTCGAGGCGCCCTGGGTGTCGCCGCCGGTGATGTTGTTGACCAGGGCGCGCATGGTGCCCTTGTAGTCGACGCCCTCGTGCTTGAAGAAGTCCTTGTCCTCCAGCGCGAGCAGCGACCACACGACCGAGTCGGGGATCTGCTCGTAGTCGTCGATGAGCTTGCGGGTGAACTCCCCGTACCCGGCGACCGTGGTCTCGCCGTCCTGGTACGTGAACGTGGTCGACTCGCCGTACTCGAGGTCCTGGGGCGTGGGGACGCTCTGGAAGAACCAGGCCCCGGCGACGGTGATCGCGCCGAGGATCATCAGGCAGGCCATGATCAGGGCCGCGTAGACGCGGCGCCGGCGCGCCGAGACGCGCTTCTTCTTCTTGCCCTTGTCCTTGCGCCCGGGACCTTCGGTGCCGGGCTTGGGACGGGCGGCCACCACCGAGGCGCGGCCGACGCTGCCGCGAGCGGGCGGACCTCCCGGACCACTTGGCCCCGCAGGGCTCACCGGCGCACCGGGCACTGCCGGCCCTCCAGGACCCGCCGGACCACCAGGACCCGCCGGACCACCAGGACCCGGCGGCACTCCCTGACCGGCCGGCCTTCCCGGCGAACCGGGAACCGCATAGCGCCCCGGGACGGCGGGTCCGCCGGGCGCCCCGAATCCACCGCCGCCTCCGGGACTGCCGGGAACGGCGCGCCCGCCGGGAACCGGGTTCGGAGGACCGGCCGGCGGTTCCGAGTTCGGGCGGTAGTAGTCGCTCATGCTCAACCATCCACGAGTTGTGAGGTGCCGTTCCTCGGCGCGGAGCCTCGAACCGACTTCGACGGGCGTTGCCGTGGAACCGATGGGCCCGGCGGGCACCCGCAGAATCTTGGATGTTAGCGGACCACGCCCGGTAAACGAGGGGTGCTCGGTTCAGCGGGTGAGGAAGGCCGCTTATCGCCCACCTTAGACCGCCACCGCCACACCGGAGCAGGCGCGCCATGGACACGGCATATGAAACTTCGACGATTTCCCCGAAGGTGACGAGGGTTACCCCGAGGCGCGCTCGGCGACACCCCGAGCCGCCCGCCTCCCCGAGAACAGGCACCCCCCGAGGAACGTCCCCTCCAGCGAACGGTAGCCGTGCATCCCGCCGCCGCCGAACCCCGCCGCCTCACCGGCCGCGAACAGCCCCGGCAGCGGCGCCCCGTCCGCCCGCAGCACCCGCCCGTCCAGGTCGGTCTGCAAGCCGCCCAAGGTCTTGCGCGTCAGAAGATTGAGCCGCACGCCGATGAGCGGACCGGCCTTCGGATCCAGGAGCCGATGCGGCGTCGCCACCCGGATGAGCTTGTCCCCCCGGTAGTTCCGCGCCCCCCGCAGCGCCGTGATCTGCAAATCCTTCGTGAACGTGTTCGCCATCTCGGCGTCGCGCGCCTCCACCGCCGCCTTCACCGTCGCGAAGTCCAGCAGGCCCTCGCCGGTGATCCCGTTCATCTTCGCGACCAGCTCCGGCAGCGTCTCGGCCACCGCGAAATCCGCGCCGTGCCGCTTGAACGCCTCCACCGGCCCCGGCGCACCCGGCGTGATCCGCTTGAGCAGCAGCTTCACGTCCTTGCCGGTCAGATCCGGGTTCTGCTCCGAACCCGACAGCGCGAACTCCTTCTCCAGGATCTTCTGCGTCAGCACGAACCACGTGTACTCGTGGCCGGTCGTCATGATGTGCTCCAGCGTCCCGAGCGTGTCGAACCCCGGGAACAGCGGCGCCGGCAGCCGCCTGCCCGTCGCGTCCAGCCACAGCGACGACGGCCCCGGCAGGATCCGGATCCCGTGCCGCGCCCAGATCGGGTCCCAGTTCTCGATGCCCTCGGTGTAATGCCACATCCGGTCGCGGTTGATGAGGTTCGCACCGGCCGACTCCGCGATCCCGAGCATCCGCCCGTCCACGTGCGCCGGCACCCCCGACAGCAGCCGCTTCGGAGCCTTCCCGAGCCGCTCGGGCCAGTGCTCGCGAACCAGGTCGAAGTCGCCCCCGATCCCACCGGAGGTGACCACCACGGCCCCCGCGCTCAACGAGAACTCGCCGAGCGGCTCCCGGTTCGTGGCGACGCCCCTCGCGGACCCGTCGGGGGACAGGAGCGTGCCCGACACGCCCGTCACCGCCCCGTCGGTCACCGTGAGCGCATCGACCCGATGGCGGAACCGCAACCGCACCTTGCCCTCGTCCGCCGCCGCGCGCACCAGCCGCGCGAACGGCTCGACGATCCCCGGCCCCGTGCCCCACGTGATGTGAAAGCGCGGCACCGAGTTCCCGTGCCCCTGCGCCGTATAGCCCCCGCGCTCGGCCCAGCCGACCACCGGGAAGAACCGCACTCCCAGACCGTGCAGCCAGGCCCGCTTCTCACCGGAGGCGAAGTCCACGTACGCCTCGGCCCACTTGCGCGGCCACTCGTCCTCGGGACGGTCGAACCCGGCCGTGCCCGACCAGTCCTGCCAGGCCAGATCGCGCGAGTCCTTGACGCCCATGCGCCGCTGCTCGGGCGAGTCGACCAGGAACAGCCCGCCGAAGGACCAGAACGCCTGCCCGCCGAACGACTGCTCGCCCTCCTGATCCAGGAGCGTGACCGACCTCCCGAGCCGGACCAGCTCGGCCGCGGCCGTCAACCCGGCCAGACCGGCCCCCACCACGATGACGTCACTGTCCATGGCTCGCGCCTTCCCAAGCAGCAGATACGGCGCCTACCGGCGCGTAGGGGAGATATACCAGGACCCGGACCAGCCGTCAACCAGTCGCGAGCCCCACCGAACCATGCGGCATCCCCCACGCCGCCGCCAGCGCCGACGGACCCACATTCGCGCCACCGCCGAAGAACTCGCAGAACTTCATGATCAACGGGTCCCACCCGACCGGGTCCACATGGTCGGTCCCCGGGATCAGCAGCCGCTCCTCGACATGCGACCGGACCACCGCGACCTCGAAGGCGCTGGCCGAACCGGCGAACGGGTGCACGCTCACCACCCGGCACTCGAGCTGGACGGGGCACTCGCGCACCCGCGGCGCGGCGACGACCTCGGAGGCCTGCGGCGTGAGCCCGGCCGCCCCGAACTTGTCGGGCTCGAACCGGTACCCCTTGGCGGCCTTGCGTTCCGGGACCGGATCGGCGCCGGTCAACGGCGCCAACCGATCGACGGCCCCGGCCAGGTCCGAAGGCACCAGGTTGAGCACGCATTCGCGCTCGCGCGACAGGTTCGCCGTCGTCTGCGACCGGTTCCCCATCCCGAGCATGCACGACTGCTGGAGCCACCACGCCGAGGACATCGGCGCGAGATTCGCCGACCCGTCGGCGTTCCGACTGCTGATCAGCACCACGGGCGTCCCGAAGTACAGCACTTTGAGGTCAGGACTGACATGCACGATTGGGCCCTCCGAAGCGATCGTCTTGAACCGCTCAAGCCAACCCGCTGCGTGCACCGGGCGCTGGCCGGAGAACGACGTCGCGTCGGCCGCGCCGGCGGCGCGATGCAGGGCGGCCGCGAGTTCGCAGGTCGATGCGGCACTGGAGGTTCCGGAGCGGTCAGAGGGAGACTTTTCGGCGGGTGTCCACTCCTGTGCCGAATTCGGGGTCGCCTCCTCGGATGAGCACCGAGTGCTCGGTGACCTCGGCGCGGTAGAGGCGGTAGGGCGCGGCGCCGGTCAGCTCGCCCGGCGCGAAGTACTTCAGCTCGGGGTACCGGGAGGCGTAGCGCTCGGCCGCGGCCGGGATCTCCTCCTCGGGGACCTCCGCCGCGTCGCCGCGCATGTAGACCGCGCCGGCCTCCCCGATCGCGGCCTGCGAGTCGAAGACGACGATAGCCACCGCTGACCGCTCGGCGAGGTTGAGCGAGTGCCGGGCCGTGGGCGAGGAGACCCAGTACAGCTCGCCGTAGCCCTTCGGCGTGAAGAACACCGGTGAGGCCCATGGCGAACCGTCCTCGTCGGCGGTCGCCAGGGTCATGTACTTGTTGGCGTCGACGATGTCCCGGGCGAGGGCTTCGAGGCGCTCCTGCGGGTCGGTGCTCATCGCGCGCCCCCGGCGTGGAGGCCCGTCGAATTCGGGATCGCTGCGATGTCCTTGCCCATACCGGCTCCTCGTCCTGCCCGCAGGCACCGTGATTCCTGCTTTCACGTACGGACGAGGCCTGATCCGCCGATTCATCGCGCGGCGCGGATCTTTTTCTGAAGTTCTCGTGATCGGTTGTGGCGCAGGCTCAGTCGTGCTTCTCCCAGACCGAGACGTGGCTTCGGCTCTCGTGGGCGAACGGCGCTCCCGACCAGTCGGCCCAGCGGTGGCGCAGCCGCATCCCGGCGATGCGCGCCATCAGGTCGAGCTCGGACGGCCACACGTACCGGAACGGGACCGACCGATAGCGGCCGGTGCCGTCCTCGAGGACGGTGACGTAGTTCGAGCTCATCTGCTGTGTGGCGCAGTCGTAGAGGTCGAAGGCGACCCTGCCGGGCTCGGTCGTGAACGGCACGGCCCGCTGCCCGGGCGGGAGCAGCCGCAGGTCCGGCACGCCGGTCTCGATGACGAAGCGCCCGCCCGGTTCGAGGTGCGCGGCGGCGTTCTGGAAGCACGCGACCTGCGCCTCCTGCGAGGTGAGGTTCAGGATCGTGTTGAACACCAGGTAGACCACCCGGAACTCGCCCTCGACGCGGGTCGAGGCGATGTCGCCTATGGCGACGTCGATGTCCCTCCCTCCCGGTTTGGCGCGCAGTTGCGCGGTCATGTCCGCCGACAGGTCGATGCCGCTCACCGGGACCCCGCGCGCCGCCAGCGGGAGCGCGATCCTGCCCGTCCCCGAGGCGAATTCGAGCGCGCGTCCCTCGCCCGCGAGTTCGGCGAGCACCGCGACGACCGGATCGACCTTCTCCGGGACGAACATGTCGGCGGAGCTCTGGTCGTAGGAGGCCGCCGCGCTGCCGCTGAAGTGGTCCACGAGTTCGCTCATCGGCGGATCGTATCGACCGGGACCGGCCGCGGGCCAAGGTTTTTCCAGGGGCCCGCGGCGACGCCTACGGTTCGGGCGGCACCGCCCTCCAGGCCGCTTGGCGCAGTTGGCCGACGAGGTAGTCCGCGGCGGTCTCGATCTCCTCCCGGCTGAGGTGGTCGTCGATCCGGTTCGCGGCGATGCGCGTGAGGATCAGGATGTTCAGCGCCGTCTCGCGCAGCAGTTGCGGGAGCGGCGTGCGGTGCCGGGCCCCGGCGAGGGCGGTGATCGCGTCGGAGAGTCGGTCGAGTTCGGGTGCGTCCATGAGTCCTCCTCTGAAATTGTGCCGAGGTGGTGACCCTCGGTATGGAAAGCGTAGATCCGCCCACCGACATTTCCGTGAGTCGGTTCTTCGTCCAATGGGTCTGGTGCATATGGACCGAAACGAATATGCTTGTTGTACGAGTATTTTCGTCCAGCCGTGCGCCGATGGGCGGTTCCGCGCGGGGAATCGGAGGAGACGGTGGACTACATCAGTTCGCGCGAGGAGCTGCGCGCGGTGTACAAGACGCCGGATGCGGCGGACGTCGCGGTTCGCAAGGAGCTGCGGCGCCTGGACGGCCACTGCCGGTCCTTCATCGCGCGGAGCCCATTCATGTTGATCGGTTCCTCGGACGGCGACGGCAGCGCCGACGTGACGCCCAGAGGCGACAGGCCGGGCTTCGCGGCGGTGCTCGACGACCGCACCATCGCCGTTCCGGACCGGCCCGGCAACAACCGGCTCGACACGCTGGAGAACATCGTCCGCAATCCGGCGGTCGGCCTGCTCTTCCTCATCCCCGGCATGAACGAGACGCTGCGGGTGAACGGCGATGCGAGGATCACGATCGACGCCTCGCTCCGCGAGCGCATGGCGGTCGAGGGGAAGCCGGCGGTCAGCGTGGTCCTGGTGACCGTGAAGGCCGCCTACATGCACTGCGCCAAGGCCTTCATGCGCTCCAAGCTGTGGAAGCCCGAAAGCTGGCCCGACCGCGACGCGCTGCCGACGCTCGGCCGGATCTTCCGCGACCAGCTCGCCGTCGACGACACGGCCGACGAGACCGACCAACGTCTCGACGAGGCCTACAAGAAGACGCTCTGGTGACGCGACCGGCGACTCAGGCCCTGGCGAGGATCTCTCCGTGCGGGATCATCAACCAGCCCTCAGGGTCGGCGGCCCAGCGCTTCCATTCGTCCGAGATCGCCTGCAACTCGGGCTGAGTCGCGAATCCGCCCGCGACCGCCTGCTTCGCGAAGTCCGAGTGCAGGCTCCTTTCGGCCCACAGGCCGCCCCACCAGTTCCGTTCCGCCTCAGTCGAGAAGGTCCAGGTCGACGTGGTCGCCGTGACCGATGCTTCAGCGAATCCCGCTCGCAGCGCCCACGCCTTCAAGCGCCGACCCGCGTCCGGTTCGCCGCCTCCCGCCCGCGCGACCTCTTCGTACAGTTCCAACCACTTCGTCAGACCAGTCGACTCGGGGAACCACGTGAACGCCCGGTAGTCGCTGTCGCGCACCGCCACCACGCCGCCCGGCCTCGCGACCCGCCGCATCTCCCGCAGCGCCTGTACCGGGTCCCCGACGTGCTGGAGCACCTGGTGGGCGTGCACCACGTCGAAGGTGTCGTCCTCGAATTCGAGCCGGTGCACGTCCGCCACCCCGAAGTCCATGTTCACGAGTCCCCGCGACCGGGCCTCCTTCGCCGCCTGCTCCACGATGCCCGGCGCGTAGTCGACCGCCGTCACGTGGCCCTCCGGCGCCAGCGCCGCGAGATCGGCCGAGATCGTGCCGGGCCCGCAACCGATGTCGAGGACTCGATCCTCGGCCTTCAGCTCCGGCAGCAGGTACGCCGCCGAGTTCTCCGCCGTTCGCCAAGTGTGCGAACGCAGGACCGACTCGTGGTGGCCGTGGATGTAGGTCGCAGTCTCTTTCGCCATGGAAAGACCCTACCGAGCGGTATCTAGAATGTGGGAGCTCATTCCCGAATACCGGTACGTCACCAGCCTCGGCGCAGGGCGAGCCAGTCGGCCGCCGCCAGGCCGCTCCATCTCTGGTGCGCGCGCAGGTACGGCGACACGTCCGGGATCGGCGGATCGATCGCCTGGGCCAGGTAGTAGCCCGCGATCGAGGTGAGCGCGGTGTCCAGTTCCTCGCCACTGACGCCTTCGGCGGTCGGGTGGGCCCGGAACAGCGCGTCCGCGTCGTGCCCGTCGCCGTGGGCGGCGACGAGGAGGCACACGGTGTCGAACCACGGCGAATGGACCTGCACCCAGTTCCAGTCGCAGATCCAGGCCCGGTCGGCGCCCAGGATCATGTTGTCGGGGCGCAGGTCGAAGTGCATCACGGCGTCGGCGGTCATGGCCGCGTCGATGCCGCGTTCGAGTTCCGCCAGCTCGTCGACGCGGCCTTCGAGCGCCGGCGGCACCGGGAACGGCTCGTCCTCGCCCGAGGCCACGGCCGCGAAGCGGCGCAGGTTCCGGTCGATCGGGACGGCGCTGACGCCGAGGTCGAGCAGCCGCTTCGGGGCCGGGGTGAGATGCGTGGCGGCCTCGGCCCAGGCGTCGAGCATGAGGGCGAGGTCGCGCGGCGTCATGGGAAGGGTCGGGGCGCGGCCCTCGACGGTCTCGAAGCCGAGGACGGTCCAGTCCTCGAAGTCCGCCGCGAATTCGAGGCGCGGGGCCGGGATCCCTTCGGGGAGCGCCGGGTTGACGCGGGCCTCCTGCCGGTAGGCCGCGAGGGCGAAGGCCTTGTCGCTGCCGGCGGCCTTGACGAACAGCTCGGCGCCCGAATCGGCGCGGACCCGGGCGGCGAAGCCGCCGCTGAAGCCGCCTCCGGCCATGCGGATGTCGGCGGGCGCGCCGCCGAGCTCGGCGGTGACGCGTTCGCGCACATGGGGAGGCAGGGTCTCCCAGGTGTCGCGGACGGCAGTGGCGTCGTACGGGATCGCGGGTCCGAATCGGGACATGACGAGAGTGTCGCCGTTGTGGTGGCTCGGGTGCAATCGCTTTAGGCGAGGGGGCGAGGGGGCCGGCGCGGCTTGGCCGCGAAGGTGAACGGCGGTTCCGGGGCGAATCGGGCGTTCTCAGGCGCCCCCGAATCAAGGGTGCCCTAAGGGTCCGACATCGTGCCGCAATGGAGACCCCTCGGCGCCGTGGTGGGGACGGCGGCGAGGGGCCGGCTCCATTCTAGGCGTTCGCGAGCAAAGAGGGAATCACCACTGGGAGTACATAGCAGCCGATATCGCCGACCGCGCTGTAGGTGAGCGCCCAGCGCGCCGTCCTGGCGTCGCGGCACAGCACCACGAAGGCCACCATGCAGCTCAGCGCCCGCTGCGCGTCGGTGAGGAAGCGGAGCCACGACTCGGCTTGCGCCGGATCGGGTTCGAGCACGGCATCGAACAGGATCGCCACGAGGCGCTCGCCGTCCTTGGAATAGGCCGCCGCGACGCAGACGCGGAGCCTGCTGGAGGGTTCGGGGACGGCGAGGGTCCTGCGGCTGACGGTGATGCTGTCGTAGTCGGGGAGTGCGGGGCCTTCGGTGCAGTGGTACAGCTCGGTGGCGAATTCGGGGCGCGTCTCCATCAGCATGGCGAGGAGTTCGTTGTACTCGATCGGCATTCGAGTTCCTAACTTCCGCATGGGGTCACAAACGGTGGGTTGTAGGAAGAACGAGGACACGAGTTTCCGGTTACGGGTTACCGCCCCGTATTGCGGACGCAGATCGCCGATGCAGCGTTTCGTATGAGGCGCAGGGCGATCCCCGGTGCGCGAAGGCCACAGGCATACGCGTGCGTCGATGTCTTCTGTCGCGGCCGGTTCTGCCGCGAGAGACGCCGCAGGGGCGCGGCGGGATCGATCCCGCCGCGCCCCTGCGCTCGTTCGCTTCCGGGCTACAGGCCCAGCTGGTGCTCGAAGTTGCCCTCTTCGATGCGCTTGGTGACCGCTTCGAGGTAGCGGGCCGCGTCGGCACCGTCGATGAGGCGGTGGTCGTAGCTCAGCGTGAGGTGCATGACCGAGCGCACCGCGATGACCTCGCCCAGCTCCGGGTCGTTGATCACGCGGGGGCGCTTGACGATCGCGGCCGTGCCGAGGATCGCCGACTGCCCCAGCGGCACGATCGGCGTGTCGAACAGGGCGCCCACCGAGCCGGTGTTGGTGATCGTGAAGGTCCCGCCGAACAGGTCGTCGGGCGCCAGGCCGCCTTCGCGGGCCTTCTTGGCGATCTCGGCGATCCGCTTGGCCAGGCCCGGGATGTTCAGGTCGCCGGCGTTCTTGACGACCGGGACGATGAGGCCCTTCGGCGTGTCCACCGCGAAGCCCACGTGCTCGGCGTCGGGGTAGGTGATCGTCTTCTCCTCCAGGTTCATGGAGGCGTTGACGATCGGGTACTGCTGGAGCGCCTCGATCGCGGCGATCGAGAAGAACGGCAGGAAGGAGAGCTTCACGCCGTGGCGGGCGAGGAACTCGTCCTTCTTGGCCGCGCGGAGCTTCGCCACCTTCGTGACGTCCACTTCGCGCACGGTCGTGAGCTGCGCGGTGGTGGTCATCGACTGGAGCAGGGCCTTGGCCGCGGACTGGCGCAGGCGGCTCATCTTCTCGGTGCGTCCGCGCAGCGGGCTGACCTCGGCCGGGGCCGGTGCGGCCTTCGCCGGGGCGGCCTTCTCTGCGGGCGCCGGGGCCTTCTTGGCGTCGATGACGGCCTGGACGTCCTCCTTGCGGACGCGTCCGCCCACACCGGAGCCGGTGACCTCGGAGAGGTCCACGCCGTTGTCGGAGGCGAGCTTTCGCACCAGCGGCGTCACGTAGGAGCCCGAGGGCTTCGACGCGGACGGCGCGGCGACCGGGGCCGCGGCGGCGACCGGTGCCTCGGCGACTTCGGGCTCGGCCGGGGTCGGGTGCGTCGGCGAGGAGTCCGCCTGGGACGCCTCGGCCTTCGGCTCGGGTTCGGACTTCACCGACGGGGTCGGCTCGGACTCGGGCTCCGAAGCGGCCGGGGCCGCGTCGCCGGAGCCGATGACCGCGAGCACGGAACCGACCTCGGCGGTCTCGTCCTCGTTCACGCGGATCTCCAGCAGCGTGCCGGCGGCCGGCGAGGGGATCTCCGTGTCGACCTTGTCGGTCGAGATCTCCAGGAGCGGCTCGTCCACCTCGACGGTGTCGCCGACGGCCTTGAGCCACTGCGTGACCGTGCCCTCGGTGACCGACTCGCCCAGTTCGGGGAGGACCACGTCGGTGCCGGAGGCCGCACCGGAGGAGGCCGGGGCCTCCTTCTCGGACGAGGCCTCGGCGGGCTCGGGCTCAGGTTCGGGTTCGGCCTTGGTCTCCTCGGCCTCGGGCTCGGGCAGCGGTTCCTGCTCGGGCTTCGAGGGGGCGTCGTCGCCGCCGGCCTCGGACGGGTCGCCGATGATCGCCAGCTCGCCGCCGACCTCGACATCGGCGTCCTCGGGCGCGACGATCTTCAGCAGCACCCCGGCGACCGGCGAGGGCACCTCGGTGTCCACTTTGTCGGTCGAGACCTCCAGAAGGGGCTCGTCGACCTCGACGGTGTCGCCCTCCTGCTTGAGCCACTGCGTGACGGTCCCCTCGGTGACCGACTCACCGAGGGCGGGCATCGTTACCGATGTCGGCATCGTTCGTTCAACTCCTGCGTGTGCTTAGTCGTGGGCGTGCAGCGGCTTGCCGGCCAGCAGCATCGCCGCTTCACCGATCGCTTCGTTCTGGGTCGGGTGCATGTGGATGAGGTTCGCGACGTCGGTCGCGTAGGCCTCCCAGTTGTAGATCAGCTCCGCTTCGCCGATCTGCTCGGAGATGCGGGCGCCGACCATGTGGACGCCGACGATCGGGCCGTCCTCGACCGCGACGAGCTTGACGAAGCCCTGGGTCTTGAGGATGTTGGACTTGCCGTTGCCCGCGAGGTTGTAGTTGACCGACTTGATCTTGTCGGCGCCGTACCGCTCCTTCGCCTTGTCCTCGTTGAGGCCCATGGAGGCCACCTCGGGCTCGGTGAAGGTCACGCGGGGGATGCCGGTCTCGTCGATCGGGGCCGGGTCGAGCCCGGCGATGTGCTCGGCGACGAAGATGCCCTGGAGGAAGCCGCGGTGCGCGAGCTGGATGCCGGGGACGATGTCGCCGACGGCGTAGACGCTGGGGACGCTGGTCTGGAGGTGCTCGTTCGTCGGCACGAAGCCGCGGTCGAGGGTGATGCCCTGCTCCTCGTAGCCGAGGCCGTCGGTGACCGGGCCGCGCCCGACCGCGACGAGCACGAGGTCGCCTTCGACGACCTTGCCGCCCTGGATCGTGACCTGCACGCCCGAGGCGGTCTTCTCGACCTTCTCGAAGAACTTGCCGGTGTGGAACTTGATGCCCCGCTTGCGGAAGGCGCGTTCGAGCTGCTTGGAGGAGTCGGCGTCCTCGGCCGCGATGAGGCGGGGGAGGCCTTCGATGATCTCGACCTCGACGCCCAGGGACTTCCAGGCGGAGGCGAACTCGACGCCGATGACGCCGCCGCCGATGACGATGGCCCTGTTCGGCAGCTCGGTGAGTTCGAGCGCGTGCTCGGAGGCGATGATCTTCTCGCCGTCGATCTCCAGGCCCGGGAGGGTCTTGGAGTAGGAGCCGGTGGCGAGCACCACGTGCTTGCCGGTGACCTTGCGGCCGTCGACTTCGACCGCGTTCGGGCCGACGAGCTTGCCGGTGCCCTGGATGAACTCGACCTTGTGGGCCTTCACCAGGCCCTGGAGGCCCTTGTACAGCTTGGAGACGACGTCGTCCTTGTACTTCTTGACCGCCGGCATGTCCACGCCCTTGAATTCGGCGAGGATGCCGAACTGCTCGGATTCGCGGGCGGTGTCGGCGACCTCGCCGGCGTGGAGCAGGGCCTTGGTGGGGATGCAGCCGCGGTGCAGACAGGTGCCGCCGACCTTGTCCTTCTCGATCAAGGCCACCGACAGCCCCAGCTCGGCCGCGCGGAACGCGCAGGCGTAGCCGCCGCTGCCGCCGCCCAGGATGACCACGTCGAATCCTGCGTTCGGGTCGCTCATTGCTCTCCCCACTCGTCTCTGCACATGTACGGCTCCGCAAGCGTCGCCGTGACTGCCTTAGGTACGGAGCCCATCCTTCCACCGGACGCGACTCGTGGTCGCCCAGACCCGATGGTTGGAGTGTGCAACACCATTCAACCGCTTGCCGCGAGCATTCGGAAAGTCCTGTCCCTGTGCGGCTCGACACAGGCGCCGTAGTGCATGTGTACGCTTGAAGATCGACGCCTCGACGGGTGCGGAAGGAGCGGCTGTGGGCTGGTTCGGAAGGAAGAAGAAGCAGGATAGCGGGACGTTGGACCGGGCATCGGACAATGCCGACCAGCGTCATCTCATCGAGTTCATCAAGACGCGCACCGGGGTCGAGGCCTACATAGAGCCCAAGACCACCGTCACCGCGACCACCGTCATGCTCATCGCGCACGACGGCGAGTGGACCCGGCGCCGCGTGGACGGGCCGGCCGGGGCCTTCGCCTTGGGCCGCAAGCAGAGCATCCCGGTGTACGAGGTCGCCAAGACCGGATACCCCCAGCGCAAGCGCGACTTCGACGCTCGCAAGAAGCTGGAGCGCCAGCGCAACCAGTAGCCCCTGCCGGTCGCGCGCTGCTTCGACGCACTGCGCTGCGAGCGACGCCCCGCCACCCGGCATGAGAACGGGGCCCGGCTCAAGCCGGGCCCCGTTCCACGTGCGCCGCTACGACGCGTGCTCCTCCAGGGCCGCCACGAGGGTCCGCACCGGGAAGCCCGTCGCGCCCTTGGCGATGTACCCGTACGCCGAGTCGGCGTCGGCGGGCCCGGCGATGTCCAGGTGCGCCCAGGGGAGCTCCTCGGGCACGAACTTCGACAGGAAGATCCCGCCCTGGATCATGTGGCCGTCGCGCTTGAGACCGGTCGCGCACTGTGACACGTCCGCGATGGAGGACTCCATGAGCTTGACGAGGTCCTCGGGGAAGGGCATCGGCCAGCCGTGCTCGCCGGTGTCCTCGCCGATGCGCCGGATCCGCTCGGTCTCATCGTCGGTCCCCATGAGCCCCATGGTCCGCTTGCCGAGGGCCACGACCTGCCCGCCGGTGAGCGTCGCGACGTCGTAGAGCGCGTCCGGCTCGTCCTCGACGGCGCGCGAGATCGCGTCGGCGAGCACCAGGCGGCCCTCCGCGTCGGTGTTGAGCACCTCCACGGTCTTCCCGTTGCGGATGGTGATCACATCGGAGGGACGGTACGAGGAGCCCGAGAGCATGTTCTCGGCCAGCGCCACGGTGCACGTGACGTTGACGTTCAGGCCCAGCTTCGCGGCGGCGACGGTCGCGCCGACCACGGCCGCGGCACCGGCCATGTCGCCCTTCATGTCCCACATGCCCGCGACCGGCTTGATGGAGATGCCGCCGGAGTCGAAGGTGATGCCCTTGCCGACGAGCGCGACGTGCCTGGTCGCGCCTTCGGGCCGGTAGGACAGGCGCACCAGGCGCGGCTCGGCCGAGGAGCCGCCGCCGACGGCGAGCACGCCGCCGTAGCCGCCGGCCGAGAGCGCCTCGGCGTCGAGGATCTCGACTTCGAGTCCCGCTTCTACGGCGGCCTGCTGGATCTCGATCGCGAACGTCGGCGGGCGCAGCAGGTTCGCGGGGGTGTCGGCCCAGTCCTTGACGAGCGCGACGCTCTCGGCGAGCGCGCGGGCACTGTCGATCGCGGCCTCGCCGGCGCCGTAGACGCCGACGGTCTCCGGTGCGGCGTCGCCGCCGCCGTCGGTCTTGTAGCCCTCGAACCGGTAGGCGCCCAGGGCCGCGCCGACGGCGGTGGCCTCGGGGTCGCCCTCGAAGGCGATGGCGACGCTCTCCTGGCCGAACGCGGCGCGCACGGCGGTGCCGGCGGCGCGGCGCAGGGTCTCGTCGTCGAGGTCCTCGGCGTCGCCGAGGCCGACGGCGTACACGAGCGTGGCGGTCAGGCCCTCGGGCGCGGGCAGGCGGGTGAGGGAGGCGGCGGCGCCGGTGTTGCCGAGGGCGGCGAGCTGCTCGGCCAGGCGTCCGCCGAAGGCGGCGTCGACGCCCGCGAGGCTCTCGGGGATCTCGGGGGCGTCCTCGCCGGAGAAGACGCCGAAGACGAGCACGGCCGCCTCCGCGGCGGCGGCGTCGCCGGAGGCGCTGATCAGATCGGTCACGATCCATCCTTAGGTGTGCGGGAACTCGGGGACCAAATGCTCCGATCCTAACCACTGAGACGCAGGCGTTAAGCTCTGTCCCATGTCCGACGCATCACCTTTGACCTCGCCGCTGCATTCCCGCCACCTCGCCCTGGGCGCCAGGTTCGCCGAGTTCGCCGGCTGGGACATGCCGCTCCAGTACGCGAGCGGCGTGCTCGCCGAGCACGAGGCGGTGCGCACCGCGGTCGGCGTCTTCGACGTCTCCCACCTCGGCAAGATCTGGGTCACCGGGCCGGGCGCGGCGGCGTTCGTCAACCGGTGCCTGGCGAACGACCTCGACCGGATCGGCCCCGGCGGCGCGCAGTACACGCTGTGCCTCGACGAGACCGGCGGCGTCGTGGACGACCTCATCGCCTACCGGTTCTCCGACGACGAGGTCTTCTTGATCCCCAACGCCGCCAACACCGCCGAGGTGGCCCGCCGCCTCGCCGCGGCCGCCCCCGAAGGGATCGGGGTGCGCGACGTGCACCGGGCCTTCGCGGTGCTCGCCGTCCAGGGGCCCGACTCGCCGCGCGTCCTCGAGCATCTGGGCATGCCGCACGAGCACGGGTACATGACCTTCCGCGAGCACCTCGTCGACCACGCCGACCTCATCGTCTGCCGCTCGGGCTACACCGGCGAGACCGGGTACGAGCTGGTCGTGCCGAACGAGGCCGCCGGGGACCTGTGGGACGCGCTGCTCACCGCCGGGGCCGTCCCCTGCGGGCTCGGCGCGCGCGACACGCTGCGCCTGGAGATGGGCTACCCGCTGCACGGCCAGGACCTGAGCCTCGACATCACGCCGGTGCAGGCGCGCCTGAACTGGGCGATCGGCTGGGACAAGCCCGAGTTCTGGGGCAAGGCCGCCCTGGAGGCGGAGCGGGCCTCGGGCCCGAAGCGGCGCCTGTGGGGCCTGGAGGCCACCGGCAGGGGCGTCCCGCGCGCCCACATGAGCGTCCTCGAAGGCGACGTCCAGGTCGGCGAGACCACCTCCGGCACGCACGCGCCGTCGCTGAAGCGAGGCGTCGCCCTGGCGCTCCTGGACGCCGCGTACAAGCCGGGGGCCGAGCTCGAACTCGACGTGCGGGGCCGGCGCCTGCCGGTGCGGGTCGTCAAGCCGCCGTTCACGAAGGCCACCCCCAAGTAGGTCCGCGGCCGCGCCCCGCACCGGGTTCGGCGCGCGGCGGTCCGGACCGGGTCTTGCCTGCCGCGAGGTTCTCAGATAGCGTTTACCAGAACCTCGCAGACGAAGGAGTCACATGTCAGGCACGTCGCATCGCTATGCCATCGTCGGGACCGGCTCACGCGCCACGATGTACGTCAACGCGATCATCGAGCGAGGTGACAAAGCACAGCTCGTCGCGCTGGCGGACCCGAACCCGAAGCGGATCGCCCACCACGCCGCCGCCGTCGAGGCCGCCGGCCTCCCCGCCCCGGCCGCCTACGCCGCCGCGGACTTCGACCGGCTCCTCGCCGAGACCGCACCCGACACCGTCATCGTCACCTCGGTCGACGCGACCCACCACGAGTACCTGCTCGCCGCGCTCGCCGCCGACAAGGACGTCATCTGCGAGAAGCCGCTGACGACCACCGCCGAGCACGCCGCCGCGATCCTCGAGGCCGAGGCGAAGTCGGCCGGCACGGTCGCCGTCACCTTCAACTACCGCTACAACCCCCTCCACGAGAAGGTCGCCGAGCTCCTGCGCGAAGGCGCGATCGGCGAGATCACCTCGGTCGGCTTCGACTGGCTCCTGGACACCCGCCACGGCGCCGACTACTTCCGCCGCTGGCACCGCGAGTCCGAGCACTCCGGCGGCCTCCTCGTCCACAAGTCCGGCCACCACTTCGACCTCGTCAACTGGTGGCTCGACGCCGCGCCCGTCAGCGCCTTCGCCAAAGGCAGGCTCGCCTTCTACGGCGAGAACGGCAAGCGCCACGGCCACGACCGCGGCTACGAGCGCGTCCACGGCTCCCCGCTCGCCTCCGACGACCCGTTCGCGCTCCACATGGACGAGAACCCGCAGCTCAAGGACCTCTACCTCGACGCCGAGTCCGAGGACGGGTACATCAGGGACCAGTCGGTGTTCGCCCCCGGTGTGACCATCTACGACGACATGATGGCCCTGGTCGACTACGACTCGGGCGTCACGCTCTCCTACCGGCTCACCGCGTACTCGCCCTGGGAGGGCTACCGGGTCCACTTCAACGGCACCAAGGGCCGCCTCGAACTGCTCGTGGTCGAGAACGACCACGTCAACCCCGCCCTCAAGGGCCCCAACGGCGCCTCCGTCCACGGCACCCACGCCGCACCCGAGGAGGGCCGCTACGAGCTGACCCTCCACCCGTTCTGGACCAAGCCCACCAGCATCGACCTCGGCGAGTACAACCGGTCCGGGCACGGCGGCGGCGACGTGCGGATGCTCGGCGTCCTCTTCGACGGCGACACCGACCCCCACGCCCGCTCGGCCACCGCCCAGGACGGCGTCAACGCCCTGGCCGCCGGTCTCGCCGCGAACGCGTCGATCGCCTCGGGGCAATCGATTGCCGTCGCCGACCTCTTCAAGAAGTAGGAACCATGTCCCTGCACCCCGACCGGCTCTTCCCCGCCGACGAACGCACCCGGGCCATCGCCCGCCAGATCCACCAGCGCACCACCGACCTGCCGCTGGTGAGCCCCCACGGACACGTCGACCCGCGCCTGATCGCCGAGAACCGCCCGTTCCCCGACCCGGCCCGCCTCTTCGTCGTCCCCGACCACTACCTCACGCGGATGCTCTACAGCCAGGGCGTCACCCCCGGCGAACTCGGCGTCCCCTCGACCGGCGCCGAGCCCTCCGAAGTCGACGGCCGCACCATCTGGCGCCGCTTCGCCGAGCACTACCACCTCTTCCGCGGCACCCCCTCGAAACTGTGGCTCGACTACACCTTCCAGGAGGTCTTCGGGATCTACAAGGAACTGGGACCGGGCACCGCCGACGAGTTCTACGACCACCTCTCGGCGCGCCTCACCGAACCGGCCTACCGGCCCCGCGCCCTGTTCGACCGCTTCAACATCGAAGTGCTCGCCACCACCGAATCCCCGGTCGACTCGCTCGAACCCCACGCCGCGCTCGCCCAGATCCCCGCCGGCGGCGGACGCCGATGGGGCGGCAGGGGCGGCAAGGTCGTCACCACCTTCAGGCCCGACAACCTGATCGAACCCGACTGGCCCGGCTGGGCCGAACGCGTCGCCGAACTCGGCAAGACCACCGGCGAGGACACCGCCACCTTCGACGGGTTCCTGCGGGCGCTGCGGGCCCGCCGCCAGGACTTCATCGCCGCCGGAGCCACCTGCTCCGACCACGGCAACCGGACCGCGACGACCATCGACGACCCCAAGCGGGCCGCCGAGATCTTCCACAAGGCCCTCAGCGGCCAGGCCGACCCCCGGGAGCAGGCGGCCTTCCCCGCCCACATGCTCGTCGAGTTCGCCCGCATGAGCGTCGACGACGGCCTGGTCATGCAACTGCACCCCGGGTCCGAACGCAACCACAACAAGTGGCTCCACGAAGGCTGGGGCCGCGACGTCGGCGGCGACATCCCGGCCCCGACCGAGTACACCCAGGCCCTCAAACCGCTCCTGGACGCCTTCGGGAACAACCCGCGCTTCCGGATCGTCCTCTACACCCTCGACGAGACCGTCTTCAGCCGCGAACTCGCGCCGCTCGCCGGCGGCTACGCCTCGGTGTTCCTCGGCGCACCCTGGTGGTTCCTCGACTCGCCCGAAGGGATGCGCCGCTTCCGCGAAGCCGTCCACGAGACCGCCGGGTTCTACAACACCGCCGGATTCGTCGACGACACCCGCGCGTTCTGCTCCATCCCCGCCCGCCACGACCTCGCCCGCCGCATCGACGCCTCCTACCTCGCCCGCCTCGTCGCCGAACACCGCATGACCGAGGACGAAGCCGGAGAAGTCGCCGTCGACCTCGCCTACAACCTGCCCCGCAAGATCTACGGATTGGGCCCGCACCCGTCGCCCCGCCCAACCGGCTCGCTGCGCTCGCCTTCCCCCGAATCGGAGTAAACACCATGCCTTCTTCTGTGACCACGAGAATCGAACGCCTCGAAGTCCACGACGTCCGGTTCCCGACCGCGACCGCCGGCGACGGCTCGGACTCGATCAACCGCGCCGACTACTCCGCCTGCTACGTCGAACTCCACACCGACGGCGGCCCCACCGGCACCGGCTTCACCTTCACCGGCGGACGCGGCACCGAGATCGTCGCCCAGGCCGTCAAGGCCTTCGCGCACCTCGTGGTCGGCAAGACGATCGAGCAGATCTTCGCCAACCCCGTCGAGTTCTCCCGCTCGATCGTCCAGGAACCGCAGATCCGCTGGCTCGGCCCCGAGAAAGGCGCCACCCACATGGCCGTCGGCGCCATCGTCAACGCCGTATGGGACCTGCGCGCCAAACTCGAGGGCAAACCCATGTGGCGGCTCCTCGCCGAAATGGACTCCGCCGAACTCGCCGCCCAGATCGACTACCGCCACATCGAGGACGAACTCACTCCCGCCGAGGCCGAAGCGATCCTCGACGCCGGCCGCGACGGCTACGACGAGCGCCTCAAAGTCCTCCAGACCGACGGCTTCCCCTCCTACACCACCTCCGTCGGCTGGCTCGGCTACTCCGACGACAAGGTCCGCGCCCTCACCGAACAGGCCGTCGCCGACGGCTGGAGCGCCGCCAAGATGAAAGTCGGCTCACCCGACGTCGCCGACGACGTCCGCCGCGCCGGCATCATCCGCGACGTCCTCGGCCCCGACCGCCTCCTCATGATGGACGCCAACCAGATCTGGTCGGTCCCCGAGGCGATCGACAACATGAAGCAGCTCGCCGCCTTCGACCCCTACTGGATCGAAGAACCCACCCACCCCGACGACATCCTCGGCCACGCCAGGATCGCCAAGGCCGTCGCCCCCATCCGCGTCGCCACCGGCGAAGTCGCCGCCAACCGCGTCATCTTCAAACAACTCCTCCAAGCCGAGGCCATCCGCGTCTGCCAGATCGACGCCTGCCGGGTCGGCGGCGTCCCCGAAGTCCTCGCCACCCTCCTCATGGCCGCCAAGCACGGCGTCGAAGTCTGCCCGCACTCCGGCGGCGTCGGACTGTGCGAATACGTGCAGCACCTCGGCATGTTCGAATACCTTCGAATCGGGAAGACCCTGGAGGGCCGCATGATCGAGTACGTCGACCACCTGCACGAGCACTACGCCGACCCCGTCACCGTCGTCGACGGCAAATACCAGCTGCCCACCCAGCCGGGCTACTCCGTCACCCTCAAAGACGAGTCCATCGCCGAATACTCCTTCCCGAACGGACCGGCATGGAGCGCCTGAGCAACGCCAACGCCAAGCGGCTCCCCGGGGACGTGCGCGTCCCCGGGGACCGCCCCCAGACCTCCGGCGTCCTCCACCTCGGCGCCGGCGCCTTCCACCGCGCCCACCAGGCCGTCTACACCGACGACACCGACTGGGGCATCACCGTCGCCGCACCCCGCTCACGCGGCGTCATCGACGCCCTCGCCGCCCAGGACGGCCTGTTCACCGTCGCCACCCTCGGCCCCGAAGGCGCCTCCATGCGCGTGGTCGGCGCCATCGTCGACACCCTCCACATCGCCACCGAACGCGAACGCGCCCTCGACCTCATCGCCGCCGACACCACCCACGTCATCACCCTCACCATCACCGAGAAGGCCTACCGCGACCCCAACGGCATCCCCGGCCTCCTCGCCGCCGGCATCGCCCGCCGCGCCGCCCGCAGCGGACCCCCGCTCACCGTCCTGTGCTGCGACAACCTCCCCGACAACGGCAAGACCACCCGCGACGCCGTCGAACCGCTCTTCGACCCCATGACCCGCGAATGGGCCGAGACCAACCTCGCCTTCCCCTCCAGCATGGTCGACCGGATCGTCCCGGCATCCACCCCGGCGACCTACGAACGCGCACTCCTCGAACTCGGCGTCACCGACCTCGCCGCCGTCGAGGCCGAACCGTTCACCCAATGGGTCATCGAAGACGACTTCGCCGGACCCCGACCCGACTGGAAGGCCACCTACACCAACGACGTCGCCGGCTGGGAACGGCTCAAACTGCGCACCCTCAACGGCGTCCACTCCACCCTCGCCTACCTCGGCGCCCTCGCCGACGTCGAGACCGTCAGCGACACCCTCGCCCTCCCCGGCGCCGAGAACTTCGCCCGCTGGCTCATCGGCGAACAGATCGCACCCAGCTTCACCCCGCCCGACGGCCAGGACACCCACGCCTACGGCGAAAGCGTCCTCGAACGCTTCCGCAACCCCGCCATCCGCCACCGCTGCCTCCAGATCGCCATGGACGGCAGCCAGAAACTCCCGCAGCGGCTCTTCGCCACCATCGCCGACCTCGCCCAAGCCGACCCCGCCGGGAACACCGTCGACCTCGACCTCATCGCACTCCCGGTCGCCGCCTGGACCCGCTTCTGCGCCGGACGCAGCGACGCCGGCGCCGAACTGCCCCTCGACGACCCCCTCAAAGACGTCATACGCCAGAGCCTCGCCGCCGCCGGCACCAACCCGGCCGCGAGAATAGACGCGATCCTCGGCATCCGACAGGTCGTCCCCGAACCCGTCGCCGACAACCACCAGCTTCGCCGTGCCGCCGCCAAATGGCTGCGCGAACTCGACCGCCACGGCGCCGCCACCACACTGGAGCACCTCTGAATGGAAACCCCGCGCATCGCCCTCGTCGGCGCCAACGGATACGGACTCCACCACCGCCGCAACCTCGAACCGCGACGCCGCAGCGGCGAGATCGCCTTCGTCGGCCTCTGCGACACCGCCGAGATCTACGAGGACGACACGATCCCGCTCGCCGGCCTCCCCGTCTACGACGATTACCTGACGATGCTCGACGAGACCGACCCCCACGTGGTCGTCATCGCCACCCCGCCGCCCACGCACCTGCCCATCGCCAGCGCCGCCATGCGCAACGGCAGCGACGTCTACCTCGAGAAACCCCCCGTCGCCAACCTCGAGGAGTACGCCGCCCTCTACTCCACCATGGTCGAGACCGGACGCAACGTCCAAGTCGGATTCCAAGCCCTCGGCTCCCACGCCTTCAACGCCCTCAGAGACGCCGTCGAAGCCGGACGCCTCGGCGAGATCACCTCCGTCGGCGTCGCCGGATCCTGGCGCCGCCCCGACGCCTACTACCGCCGCTCCCCATGGGCCGGCAAACGCGAGGTCGACGGCACCCTCGTCGCCGACGGCGCCCTCGCCAACCCCTTCGCGCACGCCTCCCAGCAGGCCATCGCGCTGGCGGGCGACTGGCCGCTGGCGGGCCCGATCGAGCTGGAGCGGCTGCGCTGCCGCGAGAGCATCGAAGTGGACGACACGGCCGTGTGGCGCGCGACGAACAAGAACGGCGTGCGGATCACCGTGGCCGTGACCGTCTGCGGGGACCGCAAGCTCGAAGGCGACATCTACGTGCGCGGCACCGAGGGCGAGGCGTGGCTGGAGTACACCACCGACCGCCTGATCCTGCCCGGCGAGACCGAGGCGAAGCAGTACGGGCGCACCGACCTGCTCGACAACCTCCTGGCGCACCGCCAGCGCGGCATCGGCCTCATCTCGGGGCTGCGCCGCTCGAAGACCTTCACCGGGGTCCTGGAGCGGGTCCTGAACGACCCGGTCCCGCGCCTGGTGGGGGAGGAGCACCTCGAACGCGCCGAGGACGACACCGTGACGATCCTGAAGGGGGCCGACCGCGCCGTGGAGGAGGCCGCCAAGGGTGGCAGACTCTTCAGCGAACTCGATCTCCCTTGGGGGTGAAGGACTTTGGTCCTCTTCGCGCGCATCCTGGCGCTGCCGGTCAGTCTCGTCCTCATCTGGTGGCTGGCCTCAGACGCCGATTACCGCTCCGACAACATCTTCGCGCTGCCCGACCTCGCCTTCTCGCTGCTCCTGGTCGTGGCCGCGTTCCTGCCGCGCCGCGCGGCCGTGCCGCTGCTGACCGTCGGGTTCTACTTCGGATCCGGCGTGATCACGGTGGCGGCCTTCGAGCGGCTCGCCGGGGGCGACACCGGTCCCGGCGTCCTCAACTTCGCGATCGCCGCCCTCTACCTCGCCACGGCGCTCGTCCTGTCGTTCAAGGTCGGGCTCACCTCCCGGCCCGCGCCGCAGCCGTAGGCGCTCCGAGCAGTGCGAAGGCCTCCGGGGCTCGGCCCCGGAGGCCTTCGTCATCTCAGGCGGTTCATCTGGCGCCGGCGCCTCCCGTCACGATCGATTTGACCTGGGAGGGCGTATCGAGCGTGTAGCTGTACGGGATGTTCCCGACCGAGCCGCTGGAGACCGGCGTGGGGGAGCCGACCAGGTGGTTGTTCCTGGACACGACCCGGCCCGGGCCCGAGGCGGCCTGTCCGATGTCGACGGCGCGGTTGACGTTCTCCAGGTAGTTCCCCTCGAACAGGACCCCGGCGTTCTCGGTGGTGGCCACGCAGTAGGAGCCGATGTTGACGTAGAAGTTGTTGTAGACGTGGACGGGGTCGGCGAAGCGGACCCGCGGGGTGCGCTGGTTGGTGCCGTTGAAGTAGTTGTGGTGGTAGGTCACCCGCAGGTGCCCGATGTCCTGGCTCCCGTTGGAGTCGGAGTGGCCCAGCAGCATCGTCTTGTCGGTGCCGTTGAACCGGTTCCACGACACCGTGATGAAGTCCGAGCCGCGCTTGATGTCGAGCGCGCCGTCGTACCCGGTGCCGAAGGTGTTGTGGTCGAACCAGATGTTCGTGGACTCGTCCTGGACGTTGATCGCGTCGTCGGACCAGTTGTTGAAGGTCAGGTTCTGGACGATGATGTTGCGCACGGAGTCGAAGTTGAGCCCGCCGCCGGTGATCGTGGCCCCGGAGTTGCCGATGATCGTGGTGTTGGACCCGACGTTGACCATCCCCGAGAGCGCGATGGTGCCGCTGACGCGGACGGTCTTGGCGCTGTTGCCGGAGACGGCCGAGGTGAAGGCCGAGGCGGAGGACACGGTCGTGGAGGAGCCGCCGGCGCCGCCGGTGGTCCCGCCGTTCTGGGTCGCCCAGCCCTGGAGGCCCTGCGGCGTCGGGGTGCCCCCGCCGCCGGCCGGGGTCGCGCGCCACTGCTGGTTCCAGCCGCCGGTCGCGGTGAACTGCGAGATCCTCGCGCCCGAGGAGGTCGACCACTCCCAGACGTCGAGCGCCTTGCCGGAGAAGCGGTTCACGAACGTGAGGTACCCCTCCGAGCTCTCGGTGATCGTCCACTGCTGGTTGGTGCCGCCCAGGTCGGTGTACTGGGCGATGGTGGCGCCGTCCTCGGCGTTCCACTCCCAGATGTCGAGGACCAGGTTGGAGTGGCGCACTTGGATCTTGTAGTAGCCGCCGCCGGCGTCGAGGAAGCGGAACTGCTGGCTGGTGGCGCTGCTCGCCGAGTTCTGGACGAGCTGGGCGCCGCCGGAGGTCGAGCCGCCCTGGACGTCCAGGTTGAGACCGGAGTGCCGGGAGGCGAGCGTGTACCACGTTCCGGTCTCGAAGGCGTTCGACGCGGCGGGCTTGAGGACGCTGATCGACAGGGCCGCCAGCATTGCGGCGCAGAAGGCCGCGATCATCCAGACCACGCGTCTGGACAGGCGTCCGGGTCGGACTGATGACAGGGTCGACATCGGCGACTTCCTTTCGATGGAGGGGGAGTCCCAACATATTGAAGGGTCTCGATGTTGACGGTAAACCCCCAGGGACAGCGTTTGCAAGACCTCAGTCCAAAATAGAAAGAGACGGGACCGGCGATGTCTCGCCGGTCCCGTCTGACAGGAAGTGTCTATTGAGGTGGGTGAGGTCAGCTGGCCCCGGCCCCGTCGCTCACGATCCCCGGGATCTGGTCCGCGGGGTCGGCCGAGTAGCTGTACGGCAGATCGGTGTTCACCGAGCCGTTCGTCAGGATCGGCCCGGAGCCGTCGAGCACGTTGTCGAACTCGACCAGGCGCCCCGGGTCCGAGGAGCCCTCGCCGATGTGCGTCGGGTCCTCGGTGTTCTCGAAGTAGTTCGCCTCCACGATCACGCCCGCGTCCATCGTGGTCGCGACCCCGTAGGAGCCGACGTTCCGGTAGTAGTTGTTCAGCACGTGGACCTGCTCGCCGAAGCGCACCCGCGGGTTGCGCTGGTTCGTGCCGTTGAAGTAGTTGTGGTGGTACGTCACCCGCAGGTGACCGACGTCCTGGCCCGCGTTGTCGTCGGAGTGCCCCAGGAGCATGTTCTTGTCGTGCCCGTCGAACCGGTTCCAGTCGATCGTCACGTAGTCCGAGCCGCGCTTGACGTCCACGCAGCCGTCGTAGCCGACGCCGAAGGTGTTGTGGTGGATCCAGATGTTCGTCGCCGACTCCTGGACGTTGATCGCGTCGTCGTCCCAGTCGTCGAAGGTCAGGTTGGTGATGATGATGTTCGAGTCGCCCGAGATGTTCAGGCCGCCGCCGGTGATCCTCGCGCCCGAGGCGCCGGTCACCGTCGTGTTCGCGGCGACGTTGTTCATCCCCGAGATGCTGATCGAGCCGGTCAGGCGCACGACGAGGCCGCCTTCGCCGATCGCGGCCAGGAACTCGCTGGCGCTGGAGACGTCGACCTGCTCGGAGCCGCCGGAGACGCCCCCGTTCAGGCTCGCCCAGCCGATGACGGACTGGGCCGCGCCGACGTCGGACGCGGCCTGGCCGGCGTCGGCGGCGTTCTCTGCGCTGGCGTGCTGGGAGGCCCAGACGCCGAGGCCGCTGGCGGCCGCCGCGGCGCCCGCGCCGGAGGCCAGGAGCACGCGCCGCTTGATGCGCGGAACTGCCGGGTTGGTGCTCACGATTGCGTTCCTCTCGATTGTCGGATTGACGGCATTCCCGTAGTTTGTTGGGAATGCATTGAAATGTATCGATATGGTATCCGGCTTCAATCGGGATGGCAACCGATTGCGGTGATGATTTCCGGGGAATCTCGGAGGGGTCATCGCCTCCCTGTCTACCACATAACGCGCGAAAGCCATATATCTACTTTCCGTAGTCGTCCGGTGCCCGAAACGGCTCTCGGAGCGCCCGCCGCCGCTCTTGGAAAACGCCTTCCCCCGTTGTGGACTTCTGCGTCGCGTGGTGCTACAAACGCTCCATGGCTCTTTTCGACCTCCCCCTGGAACAGCTCCGCGAGTACCGGCCCGACGTACCCGAACCGGCCGACTTCGACGAGTTCTGGAAGTCCACGCTCACCGAGGCGGGCGCCCACGACCTCGACGTCCGGATCACCCCGCACGAGACCGACCTGGTCACCGCGGAAGTCCAGGACCTGGTCTTCGCCGGCTTCGGCGGCCACCCGATCAAGGCCTGGCTCGTCAAGCCCAAGGGCGTCGAGGGGCCCCTGCCCTGCGTGGTCGAGTACATCGGCTACTCCGGCGGCCGCTCCTACCCGTGGGCGCACACGACCTTCCCGGCCGCCGGCTGGGCGCACCTGGTCATGGACACCCGCGGCCAGGGCTACGGCAACTGGCAGCCCGGCGACACCGGCGACCCGTACGGCACGACCGGGCCGACCAACAAGGGCTGGATGACCCAGGGCCTCGAGGACCCCGAGCACTACTACTACCGGCGCGTCTTCACCGACGCCTACCGCGCGGTCGACGTCGCCCGGGGCCTTGAGGGGATCGACCCGGACCGGATCGTGGTGGCGGGCGGCAGCCAGGGCGGCGGCATCGCGCAGGCGGTCGGCGGCCTGCGCGGCGACCTCGCGGGCGCGATGGTCGACGTGCCGTTCCTGACCTACTTCCGCCGCGCGGTGACGATCACCGACGCCTTCCCGTACCAGGAGCTCGTCGAGTTCCTCGCGGGCCAGCGCCTGCGCTCGGAGCGGGTCTTCGCGACCCTCGACTACTTCGACGGCGTCAACTTCGCCGCTCGCGGCACGGCCCCGGCGCTGTACTCGGTGGGCCTGATGGACGACATCTGCCCGCCGTCGACGGTCTTCGCGGCGTACAACCGCTGGCAGGGCGAGAAGCGGATCACCGTGTGGCCCTGGAACAAGCACGAGGGCGGCGGCATCCACCAACGAGGCGAGCACCTGAAGTTCCTCGCCGAACTGCGCTAACGGGCAGCCGCCGGGCGGCAATCCGAGCCGCGCCTCACGAGCCTTCTCAGATCTCCACCACGCCGTGCCTCCCGCCAACGAACCGCGGGGTGCGACCCGAGAGGGTCGCACCCCGCGGTTCGCGCATCAGTGCTCGCGGATCTTCAACCGCTCCAGCGCCTGCTCGTGCAGGAGCCCGTTGCTCGCCAGGGCCGAGCCGCCGTCGGGGCCGGGGCGCCCCTTCAGGTCGGTGAAGGTCCCGCCGGCCTCTTCGACGATGAGCGCCAGCGGCGCCAGGTCCCACAGGGCCACTTCGGGTTCGGCGGCGATGTCCACGGCCCCCTCGGCGAGCAGGCAGTAGGAGTAGAAGTCGCCGAAGCCCCGCTCGCGCCAGGCCTCGTGGAGCAGTCCGAGCATCGCGCCTTGTCGGTCCACTTTGGTCCATCCGGTTATCGAGGAGATGCTCACCGAGGCGTCGGCGAGCTTCGCGATCTTGGAGACCTGGATGCGTTTGCCCGCGCGCTGGTCCCGTCCGGCGTAGGCGCCCGCGCCCTTCATGGCCCACCAGCGGCGGTTCAGGGCGGGGGCGCTGACGACGCCGACGACCGGTTCGCCGCGGTCGAACAGGGCGATGAGGGTCGCCCAGATCGGCACGCCGCGAACGTAGTTGCGGGTGGCGTCGATCGGGTCGATGACCCATTTGCGGCCCGAGGCGCCGGGGTTGTCGCCGTACTCCTCGCCGAAGATGCCGTCGCGGGGGCGCGCGCGAGCGAGGGTGGACCGCAGCACCTCCTCGATGGTGGTGTCGGCGTCGGAGACCTCGGTCATGTCCGGTTTGGAGGTGACCCGCAGGTCGGAGGACCGGAACCGGCTGTTGCCGATCTGGGCGGCGCTGTCCGCGAGCAGGTGCGCGAGGCCGAGATCGTCGTTGTAGCTGGAGGTGGGCATGGCCTCATCCTAACGAGGCCGCCCGACGGTGGTCGCCCGCCGAGGCCGCGGGCGGTGACCGGGCCCTCGCGGGTCAGTTCTTGCCGTCGGACTCGTGGAGCGAGGCGAGCACGCGGCGGAACGAGGCGAGCCGCCCGGCCCTGGGGTCGTCCGGTCCGATGGCCGCGTCCAAGGCGCAGTCGCCGATCTCGGGCGTGTGCGTGCAGCCCCTCGGGCAGTCCTGGGCGACCTCCTTGAGTTCGGGGAAGGCCTTGAGGATCGAGTCGGCGGTGACGTGCGCGAGCCCGAAGGAGCGCACGCCGGGGGTGTCGATGACCCAGCCGCCGGCGGGCAGTTCGAACGCGACGGTGCTGGTGGAGGTGTGGCTGCCCTTGCCGATGGCGCGGACCTCGGCGACCGCGCGCCCGGCCCCGGGCACGAGCCGGTTGATCAAAGTGGACTTGCCGACGCCGGAGTGGCCGAAGAACACGTTCTCCTTGCCGGCCAGGAGCGCCACGAGGCCCTCGAGCGGCTCGTCGGGCCGGGTGGTGACGATGGTGAGGTCGAGTTGGGAGTAGTAGGCGCGGACCTCGTCGATCATCGCGGGGGCGAGGTCGTTCTTGGTCAGGCACAGCACGGGTGCGACGGCCGCGTCGTAGGCGGCGACGAGGCACCGGTCCACGAAGCCGTAGCGCAGGGGCGGGTCGACGAGGCTGGCGACGACCACGAGCTGGTCGACGTTGGCGACGACGACGCGTTCGGTGGCGTTCTCGTCGTCGGCCGAGCGGCGCAGCTCGCCGTGGCGCTCCTCGATCCTGACGATCCTGGCGAGGGTTCCGGGGGCCCCCGAGAGGTCGCCGACGAGCGCGGCCCGGTCGCCGACCACGATGGACTGCTTGCCGAGTTCGCGGGCCTTCATGGCGGTGACCGGCTCGCCTTCGACCAGGCAGGTGTAGCGGCCGCGGTCGACGGCGGTGACGATGCCCTCGCGGGCGTGCTCGTGCTTGGGGCGGATCTTGGTCCGGGGGCGCGAGCGCCGCGTCGGGCGCACGCGCACGTCGTCCTCGTCCCAGTCCTCTTCGTCCTCGTCCCAGTCCGGCCCTGGCACTAGGCTTCGGTCTCCGCTTCGCGCCGGTCCTCGCCGCGCTTCGCGCCGTTGCCGCCGTGGAGGACGGCCTGCTCCCAGACCTGGGCGAAGTCCGGCCAGGTCTTGGAGACGCAGGCGACGTCGTCGAGGGCCAGGCCGGGGATCACGAGTCCGGCGACGGCGCCGGCGTGGGCCATGCGGTGGTCGGCGTAGGTCTTCCAGGTGCCGGTGAGGCTGCCGCCCTTGTCGACGCGGAAGCCGTCCTCGAACTCCTCGACGTCGGCGCCGATCCCGCGCAGCTCGGTGACCAGGGCCGCGACGCGGTCGGTCTCGTGGCCGCGGATGTGGGCGACGCCGCGGATGGTGAAGGGGCCGCGGTTGACGCCGAACAGCGCCGCGAGCGACGGGGTCAGCTCGGAGGCGTCGGTGAGGTCGAGTTCGGCCGGGATCGGGCTGGGGGAGCCGATCACGGTGAGGCCGCCGCGGCTGCGTTCTACGCGGGAGCCGAGCTGGGTGAGCAGGCCGCGGATGTGGTCGCCGGCCTGGGTCGTCTCGGTCGGCCAGTCCTCGACGGTGACGCGGCCGCCGACGGCGACGGCGGCGATGAGGAACGGGGCGGCGTTCTGGAGGTCGGGTTCGATGGCCCATTCGCGGCCTTCGAGCTCTCCGGGGGCGACGCGCCAGCGGTTCGGTTCGCTGTCGTCGACCTCGGCTCCGGCCTCGCGGAGCATCTGGACGACCATGTCGAGGTAGGGGCGGCTGGGGACGGCCCGGTCGCCGACGTGGCGCAGGTCCAGGCCCTGCTCGAAGCGGGGCGCGGCCATGAGCAGGGCGCTGACGAGCTGGGAGGTCTTGGAGGCGTCGACGGTGAGTTCGCCGCCTTCGACGCGGCCGGTGCCGCCCACGGTGAACGGCAGCGCGCGGCGGCCGCCGTCGTCGATGTCGACGCCGAGGTCGCGCAGGGCCTTGATGACGCCGTCGTTGGGGCGCTTGCGGGCGTGGGGGTCGCCGTCGAAGGCCACCGGGCCGTCGGCGAGGGCCGCGACCGGCGGCAGGAACCGCATGACGGTGCCGGCGAGGCCGCAGTCGACCTCCGTGCCGCCCTTGAAGGCCGCGGGGGTGACCGTCCACAGGTCGTCGTCGGCGGTGTCGACGGCGACGCCGATCGCGCGCAGCCCTTCGACCATGAGGAGCGTGTCGCGGGCGACGAGGGGGCGGCGGATCGTGGAGGGGCCGGACGCGAGCGCGGCGAGGATGAGGGCGCGGGCGGTCATCGACTTCGAGCCGGGCACGCGCACGACGGCGTCGAGCTCGCCTTCGGCGTACGTGGTCGTCCAGCGGCGCTTCTTGGGTGCTGCGGTTGCGTTCACGCCGCCATTCTAGTGGCCGGCGGGCCGGGGACCGGAGCGTCGCCGCACCCCGGCGCCTGCGGGTGCGGCCGAACCCGCCCGAGACCCGAGGCCCGGAGGGCCGCTCCGGCGCCGCCGCGGCATCGACGGGCCGCGATGTCGGTGCCGCGGGTTACGGTGTGGGCATGTGCGGAAGGTATGCCAACAGCAAGTCGAGCCCCAGCATGGCGGCCCTCTTCGACGCCGCCGACCTCGTCGCGGGAGCGTGGAGGCCGAGCTACAACATCGCGCCGACGGCCACCGCCCCCCTCGTCCGCCGCTCGAAGTCCCGCGACGAGCGCGTGATCGAACTCGCCCGCTGGGGCCTGGTCCCGCCGTGGGCCTCCGACCCCGGTGTCGGCGTCCGCATGTTCAACGCCCGGATCGAGACCGTCGCGACCTCGCGCGCCTACAAGCGCCCGTTCGCCTCGCGCCGCGCCCTCGTCCCCGCCGACGGCTGGTACGAGTGGCGCAAGCTCCCCGGCGGCGGCAAGCAGCCCTATTTCTTCACCCGTCCGGGTGGCGTCGTCTTCGCGGGCCTGTGGGACACCTGGCACCAAGGCGACCTCAACCTGATGACCTTCACCGTGCTCACCTGCCCGGCCCAGGGCGAGGCGATGGCCACGGTCCACGACCGCATGCCGTACGTCCTTGCGCCCGAACGGTTCTCGGCCTGGCTGGGGGAGGAGGACGCCGAGGCGGCCGAGCTGCTCGCCGGCCCCGCCCCCTCACTCGCTGACGAGCTGGAGATCCGCAAGGTCGGCCGCGCGGTGGGCCGCGCCGGGAACGACGGGCCCGAACTCGTCCGCCAGGTCGGCGACGAGGGCGACGCCGCGACGCTCCCAGGATTGTGAACTCAATCACTATTGCCCAACGGTATCTGTACCCCAAGTCACCGGTCTTTCGTGTACAAGCCGCGGCCGACTGAAGGGAATCGCTTCCCGCTTCGAGGCGTCGGAGCAGGAAGGGTCGGCGGCGGCAGGGAACAGGGAGGTAGCAATGCGGCGAATCCGCCCCGAAGAGGTGGCCCGCGCCCGGCGGGACCCCCGGCTGCTCGATGCCGCCGAATACCGCAACGAGATCATCAGAGGCGCCTACCGGATGAGCGGGGACGACTGGCTCCGCCGAGGCAACTGCGCCGAAGTCGAGCCCGACGTCATGTACCCCGAGCCCCGCGAGCCCATCGACGAGGCGCTCGCCATGTGCGCCTCGTGCCCCGTGCGCACGCCCTGCCTGGTGCGCGCACTGGAGGCCCGCGACCGCCACGGCGTCTGGGGGGCCACCGCGCCCCGCGAGCGCCGCGCCATGATCGAGGTCTGGAAGGACATCAACCCCCTCGCCGTCGGCGCGTAGCGAGGGCCGATGAACCGGCGGCCGCGACCGCTCGCCCGAGCGAGGTCGCGGCTTCACGGTGCCCGAGTCGGGATCGGAGCGGGGAGGCCGCAGCCTCCCCGGACCGGCGGCGGTGTCAGGTCCACCGGCCCGGGGCAGGTACTGGGAGTTCACGCGCCGGTCTCCCGACGCGATCAAGACCCTTCCGGGTCCACCCACGATAACGACCACTCCCACTGAAAGTTACCGTTTCAATCCACAAAGTAATGATTCCGGGTGATTTCACGGCAAACCGGCGCCCCGCCCCTCGACCGGCGCCGTCCCCGCCCGCACACGCGGTGTGGTGAAAGTGACGCCCGCCGATCCGCCCGCCGCGGAATGAACCCGCACCAGGCGATGTTGCACGGGTCGAGTCTCCACGATCGGCTCGCCGGAACGGCACACCGCCGCCCCCGGCGAGAGGCCCGCCAGCCTAGGCAACCTCCAAGGCAAGCAACCTCTCAGGCAAGGAGCGCACCGCATATGACGACCACCCTCCGCGGACGCGAGGACCAGCGACTGGCCGCGCTGCTGAGCGGACCCGAATGGTCCCCGCCCATCGGCGCCGGCGACGCCGCCGAGAGCCGTGCCGACACCGTCGGCGGCGTCACCGCCGCCCGCCTTTCCCCCGACTTCGCCGACGCCGCTGCCGTAGGCTCAGAGACGGCGGGCGACGAGAGGGAGACGGTGACCGAGGCCAACGAGAGCACCCAGGAGCGGCGCGAGCGGTTCGAACGCGACGCGATGCCCCTGATCGACCAGCTCTACGGCGCCGCGCTGCGCATGACGCGCAACCCCGCCGACGCCGAGGACCTCGTCCAGGAGACCTACCTCAAGGCCTACTCCAAGTTCCACCAGTTCCGCGAGGGCACCAACCTCAAGGCCTGGCTGTACCGGATCCTCACCAACACCTACATCAACACCTACCGCAAGAAGAAGCGCCAGCCCCTGACCTCGCCGACCGACGAGATCACCGACTGGCAGCTCGCCGACGCCGAGTCCCACTCGGCCACCGGCCTGCGGTCGGCCGAGACCGAGGCGCTCGACCACCTGCCCGACTCCGACGTCAAGGACGCCCTCCAGCGCCTCGGCGAGGACTTCCGCCTCACGGTCTACCTCGCCGACGTCGAAGGCTTCTCCTACAAGGAGATCGCCGACATCATGGGCACCCCGATCGGCACCGTCATGTCCCGCCTCCACCGCGGACGGCGGCAGTTGCGCCAGTTGCTGAGCTCGTACGCCGCCGACCGCGGCCTGTCGCCCGCACGGGAGGTCCAGCAGTGATCGGTCCAGAATCGGACAAGCCCAAGCTCGACTGCCGGGAAGTCCTCGAAGAGGTCTACCTCTACCTCGACCAGGAGTGCTCCGACGTCCGGCGCACGGTCATCCGCGACCACCTCGACGAATGCTCGCCGTGCCTGTCCGAGTACGGCATCGAGCAGGAGGTGCGCGCCATCGTCCACCGCTGCTGCAGCCAGGAGAAGGCCCCCGACGAGGTCAAGGAGCGCCTGCGCCGCAAGCTCAGCGCCATCGAGCAGGTCAGCGAGCTCTTCGGCGAAGTCGCCGAACGCGACCGCTGACCGCTTACGCGGCCGACTCCGCCGCGTTCGCCTGGAGCAGGCTGATCGAGATCTGGAGCGAGGCCTCCCGGATCTCCTGCTCGGAGTCGTCGATCCGTGGATAGGTGATCCACGCGCTGTAGAGCGTCGTGATCGCGTCCCACGCCCGCAGGCGGTGGATGAGCGGATCATCGGTCTCGATCAAGAGCGCGTGCAGCCGCCGCTGGCGCATCCGGAACACCGACATGCGGTCCAACCGCGTGAGCGCGGCCTGATTGCTCTGCATGAACTTCAGCACCGGCACGTGCGAGCGGATCGTCTCCTCGTACCGGCGCAGCAGCTCCGTGCGCGTCTCCAACCCGCGCGGCTGCGTGTCGCCCCATTCGCAGATCCGGTCGACATCGGTCGCGTACGACTCGAAGAAGCTCGCCGCGATGTCTTCCTTGGTCTTGAAGTGGTAGTACAGCGCGGCCTTGGTGACGCCGAGCTGCTCGGCGATCTCCCGCAGCGAGGTGCGTTCGTAGCCGTGCTCGCTGAAGAGCGCGATCGCGGTCTGCTGGATCCGCTCGCGGGTGCTCGGCTGATTCGGGTCGCGCGCGTCGCGCGGCGCTTCGCTCATGTGCGCAAGTCTCGTTCTCGTCCGGGATCGACCAGTGCGATCGCGGGGCAGTCGCGGCCTGGGCCGCCTGCCCCGCCACGCTCTAGCTGTTCGGCCGCTTCCCGTGGTTCGCGGCCTTCTTCTTACGCGACTTGCGCTTGCGCGATGCCTTAGCCATGGCTCCTCCTGGGTCGGTCGGGAATGCAGGGGTCAACCTTACCGGCCCCGGAGCGCTGGCCCCGAGGGCGTTGACGACTGCGTGAACTCGGAGGAGTGTGGAAGTGAGCGGTGCCGCAGCGGCCGGTCCGCTCACGCCCGGCCCGCTCCGCGCGGGCGGCCCGAAACAATCTCGAATCCCGGAAAACCGAGCGTCGGTGGACGAGCGTGGACACGGTCGACTACGCTTCATTATGAAGGTTTATTTAATATTTAGTTTCCGTCGCACAAGGAGCGTCCCGTGAACGAGCCCCAGGTCGGCGCCGCCGACGAGATCGCCGCCGCGAGCCCCGGCGCGGGCATGGCCGCCGACATCGCCGAGCAGCCCGACGTGTACAGCGGCCTGCTCGAACACGGCGCACCGGAGATCGCCAAGATCGCCGCGATCATCGCCGAACGCCGCCCCCGGTCCATCGTGTTCACCGCCCGCGGCACCTCCGACCACGCGGCCCTGTACGCGGCCTACCTCACCGAGATCCGTCTCGGCCTGCCCGCGAGCCTCGCCAGCCCCTCGGTCGTCACCGTCTACGACGCCCGCCCCGACTGGTCCGACAGCCTCGTCATCGCCGTCTCCCAATCCGGCGGCTCACCCGACCTCGCCCAAGTCGTGGCCGCCGCCCGCGCCGGCGGCGCCCTCACCCTCGCCGTCACCAACAACCCCGACTCCCGCCTCGCCGCCGAAGCCGAACTGCACCTCGACGTCCGCGCCGGACACGAACGGGCCGTCGCCGCCACCAAGACCTACACCGCCGAACTGCTCACCCTCCTGCTCCTCGTCGAAGGCATCCGCACCGGCACCGGCCGCCTCGAGGCCGCCGAGGCCGCCGCCCTCGACAAGCTCCCCGAACTCGCCCAGAGCGTCCTGGAGCGCTCGGGCGCCGCCGACCTCGCCGGCCGCTACCGCTTCGCCTCCCGCTTCGTGACCACCGGCCGCGGCTACGCCTACCCCACCGCCCGCGAGACCGCCCTCAAACTCATGGAGACCTCCTACCTCCCCTCCCTGGCGTTCTCCGGCGCCGACCTCCTCCACGGACCGCTCGCCATGGCCGACCCCGGCGTCCCCGTCCTCGCCGTCGTCGGCTCCGGCCCCGGCGGGCACGCCATGTGGAACGTCCTCACCCAACTGGGCAAGCAGCGCGCGGACGTGGTCGTCGTCGGCGCCGCCGACGTCCCCGGCCAGAGCGCCCGCCTCGCCACCCCCGCCGTCGACGAACGCCTCGCCGCGCTTTTGGACATCCTTCCCCTGCAACAACTCTCACTGAACCTCGCCATCGAGCGCGGCGAGAACCCCGACGCCCCAAGAGGTCTCAAGAAGGTCACAGAGACCGTGTGATCCCAGGTCCCGGGCCTCCCGGAAACGGGAGTTCACCTTCGGTTCACCCTGATGTTCACCGATCTCCGTAAACTCAGCGTCATGCACGCCCCACCCGCCGCGTCCACCGGCACCACCGAGATCGTCTGGAACGACAGGCGGTACCAGGCGCGCGCGATCACCGGAGGCGCCGCCTTCGAGCTCTACTCCGACACCCGCGACGAAGGCTTCCACCCCGGCGGCATCGCCTACCACCGCTACGTGCACGCCTCCGAGGTCGAAAGCCCCGGAGGCGAACTCCTCCTCGCCGGCGTCGCCCCCGTGTCGATCCCGGTCATGCGCGGGGTCGACGCCGCGACCGTCCACCGCTACAGCCAGAACCCGCGCATCGGCCCCGCCGAACGCGCCCTGGTCTCGGCGGTGCGCGCCACCGCGTTCATCGCCCCCGGCACCCGCATGGTCAAACCGCTCAGCCGCCACCAGGTCGCCCGCCAACTCACCTCCGCACCCCTCGTCGGCGGCGTGTGCTTCCGCGAATTCGACGTCGCCCACCTGCGCGTCCCCGACGACCGGATCGTCCTCTCCGGCGACCCCGACGACGTGCGCGACACCGCCTTCGCCCTGCGCTGGAAGGCGATCGGCGCGAGCGACTACACCAGCACCGAAGTCGCCCACTTCCCCGGCCTGCTCAGCGTGCCCGGGCGCGAACGGCGCGGATCGATGATCCTCGGCACCGGATTCCTCCCCAGCGGCACGCACCTCATCCCCGAGTTCGCCACCGCCGGACTCGCCGACCTGCCGCTGACCGCGCGCGCCGAGATCCTCGCGTACACCCCCGACGGCGCGGAGATAGCACTGTTCCAGTACCAACCGCAGACGAACGTGTGGAACCGCATGGCCGGCGCCCGTCACCGTGACCTCGTGAACCGCATCCCCGGCCTGGAGACCGGCAGGGCGCTCTTCCGCGTCGACCCCTCGGTCCACGCCGGACTCATGGGCGTCCATGAAGGCGAACAGGTCTCGGTGACCGCCGACCCCGGCCACGGGTTCGACGTCTACGCCCGCGGCGCCAAGAGCCGCAGTCCGGTGACCCGCCCGCAGCGGTACGCCACGCTCGCGCGCTGGCGCGAGACCGAGGTGCTCGCGCTGGGACGCAACGAGGACTGGGTGCGGCTGCGCCTGAGCCAACCGGACATCGAGGCGATCATGGCCACCGACGCGACCTGTGTGGAGCGAGGCGTCTACGAGTGCTGGGCCCCCCGGGCCGAACTCGAACACCCCCACACGGTCATCACCGACTACCCGACCGACCGCTAGGCCGCATCTCCGACCCATCGAGAGCCGAGTCCAGTCTCCGGTTCGCCGGTTCGTCCTTCCTCCCTCCTTCCCACGCCTCGGCGCGGTCCTGGTTCGCCGATCGCGTTCTCGCGCGATTCGCTCGGCGTTCCTTATGCGGTCGCAGTGCTCCGCAATCGCCGGGCCGTCGACCTGCCCTTGTGCGGAGGTGCTCGGGTTCTGTTCAGTAGGCGCCTCCTCTCGACAGGCGCCAGCGGTTGTCGATCTGGTCCACCCAGCCGATCTTCTTCAATCGCGCCAGCGTCACCGTGGCCGTCTCGGCCGGGACTCCGGCCGCCGCTGCGAGCCGTGCGGCTTCGACCACGTATCCCCTCGGCAGCGCCTCCACCAGCCGCGCTTCGGTCTCCGTCAACCGATCGATCGGCCGGCGCTCCTGCGGCGGCGCCGGGGCCATCGGGCCGCCTATGCCCGTCAGGTCTTCGATCACCTCCTCGGCTCTCGTCACCAGCCTCGCTTCCCATGGCTCTCTTGCCAGTTGGTGCACGCCCGCCGACTGCGACGAGGTCACCAGCCCCGGTGTGAACATCAGGACCCGGCCCAGTTCCGCCGCATGGCGGGCCGTGTTGCGGGCGCCCGACCGGTTCGCCGCTTCGATGACCACCGTTCCCGCCGTCAGCGCCGCGATCACGCGGTTTCGCGTCAGGAAGCGGTGCTTCATCGCCGAGGCTCCCGGCGGCCATTCGCTCAGCAAGAGCCCTCGTTGCGCGATCAGGTCGAACATGGACCGGTTCGCCTTCGGATACGGCAGCTCCACACCGGACGCCAGCACCGACACGGTCGCGCCGCCGCGGGCCAGCGCGCCCAGGTGCGCGGCCCGGTCGATGCCGAACGCGCCTCCCGACACGACCGTCCAGCCCGCCTCGGTCAGGTCCGCCGCCAGGTCGTCGGCCAGATGCTGGCCGTACTCGGTCGCCGCCCTCGACCCGACGATCGCCACCGAGCGCCGGCACAGCTGCGCGAGGTCGTGCTCGCCTCGGACCCACAGGCCCCGTGGCGGTCGCACGTGCGGCTCGTTCGCGTCGCAGACGAGCATCAGGTCGCGGAGTTGATCGGGCCAGTCGGGGTCGCCCGGCACCAGGAACCGGGCGCCGCAGTCGGCCGTGGCGGAGGCGAGCTGGTCGGCCCGGTCGGCCGGGTCGTGCGTGCACGCGACGGTGGCGCCGGTGATGCGCCGCAACCGGTCGGGGACCGTTCCCTCCCATACGCGGCGGACCGCGTCGACCGGCCCGGCCTCGTCGACGAGGTCGTCGAGTTCGGCGTCGCCGGGTTCGACGATCGAGGACAGCAGCATGAGTGCGAGACGGGGGTCTTTCGGCAGTCGGGTCACGGGTCCTCCTCGTGGTTCGGGTCGCTGACGGGGGAGTTCGGTGGCCGCTCGGCACTGGTCTTCGTCAGCTCAGCGTGTAGCCGAGCCGCAGTTCGCTCGCGGCGGTGACGTCCTCTCCGTTCGGGCGTTCGTGTTCGCGGAGGTCGGCGATCGTCCAGGCGAGTTTGAGGACCCGGTCGTATCCGCGGGCCGTGATGCGTTCCTTCAGCAGCAGCTGGTCCACGCTGCTGCGCGCCTCCGGCGGCAGCCGCCACCGCGCCGAGCGCAGCGCCGGGCCCGGGACCTCGCTGTTGAGCCGCCATCGCTCGCCCGCCGAGGCCCATCTCGACTCGGCCGCCTCTCTCGCCCTGGCGACGCGCTTCGCGACCGTCTCCGACGCCTCGGCCTCCGAGACCTCGGCGAGGATCGCCGAGGGCGGCACCGCCGGCAGGTTCACCCGCAGGTCGATCCTGTCCATGAGCGGCCGCGAGATCCGCGGCAGATAGGTGCGCTTCATCTGCGGCGTGCAGGTGCAGTCCTGCGGCTTGTTCGGCGCGCACGGGCAGGGATTGGCCGCGAGCACCAGGATCACGTTGGCCGGGTACCGGATCGAGGTGTTGGCGCGGCGGATGCGGACCTCGCCGCTCTCCAAGGGCTGGCGCAGCGCGTCGAGGACGGTGCGCTTCCATTCGGGCGCTTCGTCGATGAACAGCACGCCCCGGTGCGCCAGCGCGAGTGATCCCGGGCCTATGTGGCCGTGGCCGCCGCCCACCAGCGCCTGCATGGTCGTGGAGTGGTGCGGGGCCTCGAACGGCGCGTGCTGGAGGAGCGTGGCCGCGCCGCCGGTGAACCGGCCCCGCAGCGAATGCAGCGACGTCACCTCGACCGCTTCGGCGTCCGTCAGCGGCGGCAGGATCGAAGGCAGCCGCTCGGCGAGCATCGTCTTCCCCGCTCCCGGCGGACCGACCATCAGCATGTGGTGTCCCCCCGCCGCCGCGATCTCCAGAGCCCGCCTGGCTCCCGGTTGGCCGCGCACGTCGGCCAGGTCCGCCAGCGGTGGCGGCGGCTCGGAGGCCTCCCGCGTCACCGGGTCCAGTGGTGTCTGCCCGAACAGCCAGGCGACGAGCGTCGCCAGGTCGCGCGGGGCGAGGACGGTGAGGTCGCCGACCAACGCCGCCTCGGCGGCGTTCTCCGGCGAGACGATCGCGGTCCGCAGGCCCGCCCTGCGGGCCTCCATGAGCGCCGGCAGTGTGCCGGGCACGGCCCTGAGGCTCCCGTCGAGTCCGAGTTCTGCCAGCAGCACGGTGTCGGCGAGGCGCTCGACCGGCAGTGTCTCGTCCGCGCACATGATGGTCACCGCCAAGGCGAGGTCGGCGGCCGATCCGGTGGTGGGCACCGATGCCGGACCGAAGTTGACGGACACCGATTTGTCGGGGAAGCGCAGCGCCGAGTTCGCCATCGCGGAGCGGACCCGGGTCTGCGCCTGGTTGACCACGCTGTCGGGCAGGCCCGACATGCGGACGGAGTCGACGCCCTTCGAGGAGGACTTGAAGACGGACGCCTCGACGGTGACCGCGACGGCGGTCGCGCCGATCATGCAGACGGTGTTGGTGCGCGCGTAACCCATGGCGTTCCCCCGATCGGTGTTCGAGTGCGATGCGCCGGGCCCCGGTGACCGTGAGCGCCAACCGGTCGACCCGCCAGGGCTGGTCGGGCCGGCAGTAGGCGCGCAGCCACTCGCGGGCGAGCCGTTCGACCCGGCGGAGCTTCTCGGCGTCGACGGCGCCGAGCGGGCCGCCGTGCCTGCGGGAGCGGCGGGTCTTCACCTCGCAGAAGACGACGGTGTCGGCCGACCGCGCCACGAGGTCGATCTCCCCGAGCCGGTGGCGCCAGTTCCGGGCGAGGATCTGCATCCGGTGCCGCTGGAGGTGCGCGGCGGCGAGCCGCTCGCCGAGCCTCCCGAGTTCGTGCGGGCTCAGACGCCTGAGGCTCGCACCCGGCTCCCCTCGCGGCCGGTCCAGCGTCGGTGCCGCGTTCATGGCCGGAGCCCTTCGCCGCCGCGTCCCAGGCGGTCCCAGCGCGGCTCGGCGGCTCTGGCGAACCCCTCCCGGCTCATGGCCTTCGGCACCCTCGCGCTCGTGGCCTTCACCGCCTTGCCGGTATCCGGCTCGCTGAGCGGTACCGCTGCGAGGCTCGGGCGAGCCGGTGTTCGGACGGCGGTCAGGCGGGGCGCTTCCGGCCCCACCTCCCGCTCGCGGATCGTCGCGGCCCGGCCGGTTTCGCCGCTGAAGCGCCCGGCCGCGCCGGCCTTGCCCGGGCGGGGGAGGAGCCGGACCTTCCCGGAGCCGAACAGCAGCATCGGGTCGAGGTAGAGCGGCCCGCGTTTGAGGCCGAAGTGGAGGCACACCGACCCCGCGCACGAGGCGTGCCCGGCCTGGAGGGTCCCGATGGGCTGCCCCGCCGCCACCGTCTCGCCGGCGGACACCAGCGGCTCGACCGGCTCGTAGGTGGTGCGCAGGCCGTTGCCGTGGGCGACGCTGACGACGCCCCGCCCGGCCAGGTCCCCGGCGAAGACCACCGTGCCGTCTCCCGCGGCCGTGACCTGCTGCGCGTCGCCCGCCGCGAGGTCGACGCCGCGATGGCCGGGCAGCCACCGCAGCGGCGGCGGATCAAAGCCGGTGAGCAGGTCGAGCGCGCCGACCGGGGACTGCCAAGCGGTGGACCCGGGCGGGGCGGCCCGCGCGAGCGTCGGCGCCAGGATCGCCGTCGCCGCCAGCAGCGAGGCGGTGATGAGACTGATGACCATCGCGTTGTGTAGTCGTTGCATGACTCAATGCTGACGCGGGTGCCCGGTATCGACAAGAAAAAGTTCTGTGCCTGTGGATAACCTGTTACTCACTGCTGCGACCTCGACTTACGGTAACCGACGTATCGAGTGCTATGAGCATTTCGGCGGCTCGAGCGAGACGCTCCGGCCGATTGCCTCTGTCACTGCCGACCACCGCGTTCGTGGCCGGGCCGCGGGTCCCAGTACACTGACCGGAGCGGTAAGGCGCCTCTTCGCGCCGAACCGACTTCGCGCGCTCGCCGCGGCCCGACCTCCATCGCCCACTCCATCCGAGTGCGGTGCGATGGGCGCGGTCAGGCCCTCGCGATCTCCCAGGTCCGGGTCCTCCCGGTTGCGGATCGTCAGGGGCGGGCGCCAGGCGCGGAACGTCCGGACCTCGGACGGTCTCCGCGAATGAACCAGGGAACGAAAGGAACACAACCGTGTCGGTTGTCACCATGAGGCAGTTGCTCGAGAGCGGCGTGCACTTCGGTCACCAGACCCGCCGCTGGAACCCGAAGATGAAGCGGTTCATCCTCACCGACCGCAACGGCATCTACGTCATCGACCTGCGCCAGACCGTGGACTACGCGGTCAAGGCCCACGACTTCGTCAAGAACGTCGTGGCCGAAGGCGGCGAGGTCCTGTTCGTGGGCACCAAGAAGCAGGCCCAGGAGGCCGTGTCCGAGCAGGCCCTGCGCGTCGGGATGCCGTTCGTGAACCACCGCTGGCTCGGCGGCATGCTCACCAACTTCCAGACCATCCAGAAGCGCCTCATGCGCCTCAAGGAACTCGAGATCATCGAGGCCAACGGTGCGGCCAACCGCACCAAGAAGGAAATGCTCCAGCTCATGCGCGAGAAGGACAAGCTCGAGCGCACGCTCGGCGGCCTCCGCGACATGGAGAAGACCCCGGCCGCGATCTGGATCGTGGACACCAAGAAGGAGCACATCGCCGTCGACGAGGCCCGCAAGCTCGGGATCCCCGTCGTCGCGATCCTCGACACCAACTGCGACCCCGACGAGGTCGACTTCCCGATCCCCGGCAACGACGACGCGATCCGCTCCGTCGCCCTGCTGACCAAGATCATCGCCGACGGCGCCGCCGAGGGCCTCCTGGCCCGCTCCGGCGGCCAGGTCGAGAAGGGCGAGGGCGAGCCCCTCGCCGACTGGGAGAAGGACCTCCTCGCGGCCGAGAAGACCGCTGAGCCTCAGGCCAGCGAAGCTGAGCACACCGAGAAGGTCGTCGAGCCGTCGGGCGAGAAGACCGTCGAAGAAGCCGACAAGTAAGAAGGGGAGCAATGGCCAACTTCACGATGGCTGACGTCAAGAAGCTCCGGGAAGCCACCGGCTCCGGGATGATGGACGTCAAGAAGGCCCTCGAAGAGGCGGACGGCGACTACGACGCCGCCCTTGAGGCGCTCCGGATCAAGGGCGCCAAGGACGTCGGCAAGCGCGCCGAGCGCACCACCGCCCAGGGCCTGGTCGCCCAGGCCGGCGGCACGCTGCTCGAGCTGCTGTGCGAGACCGACTTCGTCGCCAAGAACGGCGCCTTCATCGAGCTCGCGCAGGCCCTGGCCGAACTGGCCGACGAGGTCCGCCCCGCCGACGCCGACGCCTTCGCCAAGGCCGAGCTGAACGGCAAGTCCGTCGCCGAGGTCGTCCAGGACGAGTCCGTCAAGCTCGGCGAGAAGCTCGTCGTCGGCCGCATCGGCTCGCTCGACGGCGACATCGCCGTCTACATGCACCGCAAGTCCGCCGACCTCCCGCCGGCGGTCGGCATCATCGTCTCCTACACCGGCGACGCCGAAGCCGCCCGCCAGGTCGGCATGCAGGCCGCCGCGATGCGCCCGAAGTACCTCACCACCGACGAGGTCCCGGCCGAGGTCATCGAGGCCGAGAAGCGCGTCGCACTGGAGACGGCCAAGGAAGAGGGCAAGCCCGAGCGCGCCTGGGACAAGATCGTCGAAGGCAAGGTCGGGGCCTACTACCGCGACTTCGTGCTGCTCTCCCAGAACTCCGTCCTGGAGAGCAAGAAGACCGTGCAGCAGGTGCTGGCCGAGGCCGGCACCGAGGTCACCGGCTTCATCCGCTTCGAAGTCGGCCAGGAGTAGCGAGCGGTCCGCCACGGCGGACTACACTGGCTCCAGCCGTAAGCATGGAAGGGGCGGCGGCGCAGGCCGCCGCCTCGTTCCATGTCTGCGGCAAGCACGGCGGCCGTCGCCGGCCCGCTCGTCGCGGCCGCGGCGGGTGAACAACCGAACAGCACGTCTGAAGCACCGCGGTCGCGACGAGCACCGCCGGCGGCCGCGCCGCCGAACGACCGGGGAAACGACAGAGCAGGGGAGTGCCATGAGTCAAGCCACGTACCGCCGGGTCGTGCTGAAACTGTCCGGCGAGTCCTTCGGAGGCGGCGCCATCGGCGTCGACCCCGATGTGGTCCAGGGCGTCGCCCGCCAGATCGCGGCCGGCGTCGCCGCGGGCGTCCAGGTGGCCGTGGTCGTCGGCGGCGGCAACTTCTTCCGCGGGGCCGAACTCCAGCGCCGCGGCATGGAGCGCGCCCGCGCCGACTACATGGGCATGCTCGGCACCGTCATGAACTGCCTCGCCCTCCAGGACTTCCTGGAGAAGGAGGGCGTCGACACCCGCGTCCAGACCGCCATCGCCATGGCCCAGGTCGCCGAGGCCTACCTCCCCCTGCGCGCCATCCGCCACCTCGAGAAGGGCCGCGTCGTCATCTTCGGCGCCGGCGCCGGGATGCCCTACTTCTCCACCGACACCGTCGCCGCCCAGCGCGCCCTCGAGATCGGCGCCCAGGTCGTCCTCGTCAGCAAGAACGGCGTCGACGCCGTCTACACCGCCGACCCCAAGACCGACCCCGCCGCGCAGCGGCTCGACGACATCACCTTCGACGAAGCCCTCAAACGCGAGCTCATGGTCGTCGACCAGGCCGCCTTCAGCCTCTGCAAGGACAACTCCCTGCCGATGCTCGTCTTCGGCGCCGACGACGAGGGCAACCTCCGCCGCGCCCTCGTCGGCGAGCAGCTCGGCACCCTCATCCACGCCGCCGAGGACTGACCCCGCGGGGGCGGCCGCCGAATCGGCCGCATCCGAGGACATCCACACCACCGAGGACCGACAGCGGGACGGTACGGTCAGAAGTGCTGTCAGGCCGCGAGAGAATGTGAGAAAGCCGTGATTGACGACACCCTCCTCGAAGCCGAGGAAAAGATGGAGCGCGCCATCGAGCACGCCAAGGAGGAATTCGCCGCCATTCGCACCGGCCGCGCCTCCTCCGCCATGTTCAACCGGATCACCGTCGACTACTACGGTGCCCCCACCCCGATCCCCCAGGTCGCCTCCATCGCGATCCCCGAACCGCGCATGGTCATCGTCAAGCCCTTCGACGCCTCCCAGATGAAGGACATCGAAGACGCGATCCGCAACTCCAACCTCGGCGTCAACCCCTCCAACGAGGGCACCCAGCTGCGCCTGAACCTCCCCCCCATGACCGAGGAGCGCCGCCGCGAGATGATCAAGGTGGCCCGCACCAAGGGCGAGGACGCCAAGATCGCCATCCGCAACGTCCGCCGCAAGGCCAAGGACGAGATCGGCAAGGCCGTCAAGGAAGGCGACGTCTCCGAAGACGAGGGCCGCGGCGGTGAGAAGGAACTCGACGACCTGACCGGCCGCTTCACCGGCCACGTGGACGAGCTCGTCGGCTCCAAAGAGTCCGAGCTGCTCGAGATCTGATGAGCGCGCTTCCCGACGGTTCGCCCGGCAGTCGCCCCCACTCGCCCTCGGGCGAGGAGGGGCCCGGCACCGCCGAGACCGGCCCCGGGGGCCGAAGGCCCAAAGCCGGCCGGAACCTGCCCGTCGCCATCGGCGCCGGGCTCGGCATGGCCGCCGTGGTCCTGGCCTCCCTGCTGATCCAGCCCATGGCCTTCCTCGGCCTCGCCGTCATCGCCATCGCCGTCGCCTGCTGGGAGACCGGCACCGCGATGCGCAGGGGCGGCAAGAACGTGCCGGTCTACCCCCTGGCCGCCGCCGGCGTGCTCATCGTGGTCCTCGCCTGGTTCGGCGGCGCCACCGGGCTCCTGCTCGGCACCGCCGTCGGCGTCGTCGCGCTCTTCGTGTGGCGCCTCTCCGAAGGCGCCACCGACTACCGCACCGACGTCCCCGCCGCCGCCCTCGTCCTCGTCCAGGTGCCGTTCCTGGCCGGCTTCGTCATGCTCCTGGCCACCTCCGGCAACGACGCCGCGCGCCTCATCGACGGCTCGGCCGCCCAGGTTCTCATCATGCTGTTCACCGTGGTCCTGTCCGACACCGGCGGCTACACCGCCGGGGTGCTCTTCGGGCGCCACCAGATGACCCCCACGATCAGCCCCAAGAAGTCCTGGGAGGGCCTGGCCGGATCGGTCGTCGCGGCCGCCGTGGGCGGCTCGGTGACGCTTTGGGCCTTCTTCGGCGTCTCGTTCCCTCTGGGCGTGGCGTTCGGCGTGTGCGTGGCCTTGGCCGCTACGTTGGGGGACCTGTCCGTCTCGTTGCTGAAACGGGACCTCGGCATCAAGGACATGAGCAATCTCATCCCCGGCCACGGCGGGGTCATGGACCGGCTCGACTCGATCCTCATGGTCGCGCCGGTGGCCTATGTATGGTTCCGTTACCTGCTCGGGTGATGTGTCCTGATTGGTGTATCCGTCGAAAGGGGGCCGGGGTGAATTCCGCGATCCGGGGTTGGCGACCGCCGGGCCTGTCATGCGAGACTAGGTCGTGACATGTCTGTAGCACTCACGTTGACCGAACCGCGCCCCCGCAAGGCAGCGCCCCGACACCTCGCCGACCTCGATCTGGCCGGGTGCCAGTCCGTCCTCTCCGAGATCGGGCAGCCCGCCTTCCGCGCCAAGCAGCTGCGCCAGCAGTACTTCGGCCGCCACGTGGGCGACGCCTCCCTCATGACCGACCTGCCCGCCGCGGCCCGCGAGGCCATCGGCGAGGCCCTGCTCCCGCGACTGCTCGACCCCGTGCGGGTCGACTCGTGCGACGACGGCCGCACGGTCAAGGCCGTGTGGCGCCTCTACGACGGCGCGCTCGTCGAGAGCGTCATCATGGCCTACCCCGATCGGGTGACCGCCTGCGTCTCCTCGCAGGCGGGGTGCGGCATGGCCTGCCCGTTCTGCGCCACCGGCCAGGGCGGCCTGACCCGCAACCTCACCACCGCCGAGATCGTCGACCAGGTGGTCGCCGCCGCCCGCCTCGCCCAGGAGCGCGGCCTCGGGCGTTTGTCGAACATCGTGTTCATGGGCATGGGGGAGCCGCTGGCGAACTGGGCCCGCCTCAAGAGCGCCCTGCGCCTCATCACCGGACCGGTGCCCGACGGCGTGGGCCTGTCGGCCCGCAACGTCACCGTCTCCACCGTCGGCCTGGTGCCCCAGATCAAGAAGCTCATGGAGGAGGGCCTGCCGGTGACGCTGGCGGTCTCGCTCCACGCGCCCGACGACGAGCTGCGCGACGAGCTCGTCCCGATCAACACCCGCTGGAAGGTCGCCGAGGTCCTCGGCGCCGCCTGGGAGTACGCTCGGGTGACGAAACGTCGCGTATCGATCGAGTACGCGATGATCAGGGACGTCAACGACCAGCCTTGGCGGGCCGACCTGCTGGGGAGACTCCTCGCGGGCAAGCTCGTTCACGTCAACCTGATTCCATTGAACCCGACCCCGGGAAGCCGCTGGGACGCCAGTCCCAAGCCGGTCGAGGCGGAGTTCGTTCGGCGGCTGCGAGCCGCAGGAGTGTCCACGACGGTGCGCGATACGCGCGGCCAAGAGATCGACGGCGCCTGCGGGCAGCTAGCGGCTTCGGTCCGGGAGGCAGGGACGACCCCCGGCCGCGCCGGTGCGAAGCCTGTCGGCGCCGCCGGCGCCGCGGATTAGGCGGAGAAGGGTGGCTTGGTAGTAGTGGCGAGTCATGGTGACCGGTTTCGGCGCCGGGCGTTGAGCCGGGGCTACAAGGTCGACGAAGTCGACGCGTTCCTGGACCGCGTGGAGGCGACGCTCGCCGGTGAGCCGGTGGGCAGCCCCGTGTCGGCCGACGAGGTCGACGACGTCGTCTTCCGGGTCCGCTTCGGCGGCTACGACGAGTGGCAGGTGGACGTCTACCTCGACCGGGTCGCGCGCCAGCTCGCCGAGCTGGAGGAGCGCGGCGTGCTCGGCACCGCCCCCGCTCCCGACTACGGCAAACCCGACGCCGCGGCCCCCGCCCCGCCGACGCAGGCGACCGCCGGTTCGCGCCGTGCCCCCGAGGCCCAGGCGACCCAGGTCATCCCCGCCGCGACGCAGGCGATCCCCGCCCACGACCTCATGGCCGCCCGCGAGGCGGCCCCGCCGCCCCCCGAGCCCGCCGGCCGCGGACGCGGCGCCTCCCGCGCTGCTGCCGCCGCCCCCGACCCCGACGGCTTCAGCGACCTCCGCGGCGACGACGACGAGGGCTTCGGCTTCCTCGCCGGCCCGCCCGGCGAGGACTACGACGACCCGTTCGCGCAGCGAAGCGGCGCGGCCCAGGACTTCGGCGCACCGCGCGGAGCGGGCCCGGAGTTCAGCAACCCCCGCGGCGATTTCGGACGCGGCGCCGGCGAGTTCGGCGCCCCGCGCGACGAGTTCGCCCCCGCACCGGGCGAATTCGGCCGCGACGAGTTCGGCCAAGGCGACTTCGGTCCCGGCCAGGGCGACTTCGGCCGCGAGGACTTCGGCCGCGACGAGTTCGCGGCCCCCCGCGGCAACGGCTTCGGCGCCCGCGGCGCCGCCCCCGAACCGTCCCCGTACGGCAGCCCCCGCGGGCCCGAGCCGGCGCGCGGCGAATTCGCGCCGCCCGCGCCCGTGCCCCCGCGCGCGCCGACGCACGACGTCCCCCAGGCGGGCCCCGGCCCGCACGGCGCCACCGAGCAACTGCCGCTCCAGTCCGACCCCCGGCGCGGCGGCTTCACGCCGAACGACGCCCCGGGCGTCTACGGGCAGGCGCCGGGCCGGCGCCCGGACCCGGCCCCCGGTTTCGGCGCGGCCTACGACGACGAGTTCACCGACACCGGCAGCCGCCGCGCGGCCCCGCCGCAGCCGCCGATGCCGCAGCACCCGATGGCGCCGCCCTCGCAGGGCCCGCCCTCCGGCGCGATCCCGAAGGTCGGGCGCTACAGCCAGCCCGAGCCCGAGCCGATCCCGCCCGCGGCGCCGACCCAGGCGATCCCGCAGAACCTGGCGCCCGGCATGGGCCCGATGGGCCGCCCCGAACCGCCGCAGTCCGACCCGTACGGCGCCCCGCGCGGCCGCGAGTTCGGCCAAGGCGGCTTCGGCGCCCCGGCCCAGGAGGACACCGGTTTCGGCCGCCGCGGCACGCCGAGCCCGCCGCTGCAAGGCGGCTTCGAGCGCGGCGCGCCGCCCGCAGGCGGCTTTGGCGCTCCCGCGGGACCTCCCGACAACGGTTTCGCCTCGCCGGTGCCCCCGGCTCCGGCCGACAACGGCTTCACTCCAGGGGCCCCGCGCGGCGCGGCCTCCCCGCCGGACTTCGGCCGCCGCAACCCCTATGAGGGCCGCGGCGCGTTCGAGGCCCCCGGCCGCCACGGCCGCGAGGAGATGACGACCGAGATGCGGGCGTCGGACTCCCCGTTCACCCCCGACGACGTGCAGCGCCTCGAGCAGCTGCGCCGGGCCTTCCAGCCGCGGCGCTTCGGCTCGGGCTACGACCCCGGTCAGGTGGACCAGATGTTCGACGCCGTCTCCGCGGCGATGACCGGCCGCAACCCGGTCCCGCTGTCGGACCGCGAACTCGACACCAGCCAGTTCTCCCTGGTCCAAGGCGGCTACTTCGAGGCCGAAGTGGACTCGGCGCTGCGCGAGGTGCGCGAGATGTTCGCCCGCCGCGGCATGATGCACTGAGCAGACGAGAACGGGGGCGGGGCCGCGAAAGCGGCCCCGCCCCCGTCGTATAAAGCGAACACCGGCCGCTTTCGCGGCCGGTGCGAGACGAGTGGACGCGCCCTCGGGCTAGCGCAGTCCGGTCCGGCGGAGCCATGCGTCGGAGACGATGACGCCGAGGAGCACCGCGATGGTGACGAGGATGAAGACGTCCTCGACCCAGCCATGGTGATTGCCGAACAGGTACGCCAGGTTGATGACGATCGCGACGCCCAGCGCGGTGTACAGGGCCTTGCGGCTGGTGGGCTTGCGCTGATCGGGCGAGAGAATCTGCTCTTCGGCAGCCATGTGGGTTCCTCCAACCTCTCCGGTGACCGCAGACAGTCTCGCACGCCACATGCATGCACGTCCCGGCCCCGCCTCCGCTGTGACTTGTAGAGTTGAGCCGTCGTCGTTCTCGCGTCTTTCGGAAGGGTCACCGTGCGCATCACCGGTACCGGCCACGCCAGCATGTTCATCGAGACCGCCTCGGGTTCGATCCTGTGCGACCCCTGGGTGAACCCCGCGTACTTCGCGTCCTGGTTCCCCTTCCCCGACAACTCGCGGCTCGACTGGGACACGCTCGGCCAGGCCGACTACCTCTACGTCTCGCACCTGCACCGCGACCACTTCGACGAGGAGAACCTCTCCAAGCACATCAGCAAGGACACCACGGTCCTGCTGCCGGAGTACCCCACTTCGGAGCTGGAGGCGGAGCTGCGGGCCCTGGGCTTCCACAAGTTCGTCAAGACCGTCTCGGAGGAGATCGTCGAGCTGCCCGGCGGCGCGAAGGTCATGATCCAGGCGCTCACCAGCCCCACGGACGGCCCGATCGGCGACTCTTCGCTGTGGGTCGAGGACGCCGACGGCACCCGCCTGCTCAACCAGAACGACGCCCGGCCCACCGACATGAGCGTGTTCCTCCAGCACGGGAATATCCACGCCCACCTGCTCCAGTTCTCGGGCGCGATCTGGTTCCCCATGGTCTACGAGCTGCCCGACAACGCCAAGCGCGCCTTCGGGAAGCAGAAGCGCGAGCGCGGCTTCGACCGCTCGCTGCGCTACATCGACGACGTCAAGGGCGACTGGGTCTTCCCGATCGCCGGCCCGCCCTGCTTCCTGGACGACTCGCTCTACCAGTTCAACGACGTCTTCGGCGACGAGGGCAACATCTTCCCCGACCAGATGTCCTATGTCGAATGGCTCGAGGAGCAGGGGCACGCCAACAACATCATCCTGCTGCCCGGCTCGGTCGCCGAGGTCGGCGCCGACGGCACCGCCTCGGTCGAGCACCCCGTCGAGGACCTGCGCGAGTGGTTCGCGAACAAGAAGCAGCACCTCGACGAGTTCAAGGAGCGGATGCAGCCGCGCATCGCCGCCGAGAAGGCCTCCTGGTCCCACCCCGAGATCGACGTCCTCGCCACCCTGCGCGAGCGCATCGAGCCGCTCATGGCCTCGGCCGAGCACATCGCCACCGGCATCGGCGGCCCAGTCCGGTTCGACCTGACCGCGCCCGATTCCGAGGAGATCGTCGAGTCGATCGTCTTCGACTTCCTGGAGCGCAGGATCTACCCCGACGACGGGGCGAAGGTCCGCTACCGCTTCCGCACCGAGCGGCGCCTCATCGAGCACCTGCTCCACATCCGCGAGGTCGACTGGGTCAACTCGCTGTTCCTGTCCTGCCGCTTCACGGCCGCCCGCATCGGCCAGTACAACGAGTACGTGTACGCGTTCTTCAAGTGCCTCTCCGAGGAGCGGCTCCAGTACGCCGAGGGCTGGTACGCCGAGCAGCGCCCCGACGACGAGGACATCGTCATGCAGGGCTGGGAGGTCCAGCGCCGCTGCCCGCACCTCAAGGCCGACCTGTCGGTCTTCGGCAAGATCGAGGAGGGCGTCCTCACCTGCCAGATGCACGGCTGGAAGTGGAACCTCAAGTCCGGCAAGTGCATGACCAGCGTGGGGCACGACATCCGCAGCGCCCCCGCCGACGCGTAGCGCGTGGGCCCGGCCGCTTGGCCGGGCCCTTCCTCATTCGGCGATGCCGAAGTCCCGCAGCATCGCCATGATCTGGGTCTTGTAGAACTCGTCCACGTGCTCTTGCACCGGCAGGCTTCCGAAGGCCTCCATCACGACCAGGCCGAACACGCGGACCCATCCCGAGGTGAAGAAGAAGATCCACGGGAGCGGGACCGGTTCGCCGACGATGAAGGCCGTGCACTTCTCCTTGAGTTCGCGCTCGAGCCCTTCGGAGACCTCGGGCATCGGCGGCCCGGCGGGCGCGCCGCCGCCTTCGGCCTCGGTCCGGCGCCAGAACGCGGCCAGCTCGTGCCCGCACAGCTGCGCGTGCTCCAGCGACTTGAGCGTCACCGGGTCGACCTCCTCCAGGGGCTGCTCCAGGCGGCTGCCGTCCAGGAGCATGGCGCCGTGCCCGTTCGGGAAGCTGATCATGAGCTCGAACTGGCGGCGGTTGGTCACCGCCCAGCTGCGGAAGGCCCAGATCCAGGCCTTCATCCGTTCGAGGTGGGCGTCGGGCGGCGCTGCGTCCATCGACGCGCGGGTCTCGGCGATAAGTTCGTCGTAGAGGTCGCAGCAGAGGTCGATCAGGAGCGCGTCGAGGCTGTCGAAGTACCGGTAGAGGGCCGCGGGCGTCACGCCCACCTCGCGGGCGATCGCGCGCAGGGAGATGCCGCTGGGCCCCTGCTGCTGGAGTTGCCTCCTGGCGCTCGCCTTGATCTCGGCGACCGTCTCGGCGCGCATCCGCTCGCGGCGGGTCGGGCCGCCCGCGGTGTTGGAAGTCACTGCTCTCCTCTTGCTACAAATCGGTTAACGGCGTTGACTCAACGAGGGGCGTTCATTAAAGTGAACACCGTTAGCTTTCTAATCAACGCTCACCATCCTACCGCCGCGCCGACCTCCAACACCAGCGGTCGCGGCGTTCCGCTCATGCAGATCCCTGAGGAGATCCACATGTATTCCCTGCTAGGACGAGCGACGATCAAGGCCCGGTGGTTCATCGTCGCCGGCATCGCCGCGGTCTTCGCCATCGGCGCGACCTGGGGCCTGGGCGTCTTCGACGAGTTCACCGACGGCGGGTTCGTCTCGCCCGACGCCCGCTCGGTCCAGGACGCCGCGACGATCGAGGCGGAGTTCGGCTCCACCGGGGCCGATGTCGTGGTCCTGTACTCCTCCGAGGACCTCACCGTCGACGACCCCGCGTTCGCCGACGCCGTCCAGAGCGCCCTCGTCGACATCGCCGCGATCGACCAGGTCGCGAGCGTCGTCTCCTACTACGACACGGCCGCTCCGGGCTTCGTCGCCGAGGACCGGCACGCGACCTTCGTCGCGCTCACCTTCGGCGGCGTCTCCGAGGACGAGGCGGCCGGCGTGTTCACCGACATCGAGGAGGACCTGCGCGAGGCCGGCGACACCGAAGGGCTCGACGTGGCCCTCGGCGGCGGCGCGGCCACCTTCGCCGACATCAACGAGCAGATCCAGCACGACCTCGAGATCGCGGAGCTGATCTCGCTGCCGCTGCTGCTGCTCATCATGATCGTGGTCTTCGGCGCCCTCGTCGCCGCCTCGCTGCCGCTGCTCATCGGCGGCATGGCCATCCTCGGCGGCTTCGCCGTCACGCGCGTGATCACCGAGTTCACCGACGTCTCGGTCTTCGCCGCCAACGTCATCACCATCATCGGCCTCGGCATGTCCATCGACTACTCGCTGTTCGTGCTGCGCCGGTTCCGCGAGGAGCTGGCGAACGGGCGCGACAAGCGCGCCGCGGTCCTCAACACCGTCGCCACCGCCGGGCGCACCGTCATGGTCTCGGGGCTGATCATCGTCCTGTCCATGGGCGGCCTGCTCCTGGTCGACGTGCCGTTCCTGCACGGCATCGCCTACGGCGTCATGTCCGCCGTCGGCGTCGCGATGCTCTCGGCGCTCGTGGCCCTGCCCGCGCTGCTCTACCTGCTCGGCCACCGCGTCGACAAGGGCCGTCTGCCTTGGCGGCGGAACGCCGAGGTGAAGGCCGACACCGGCTTCTGGCACGCCGTCGCCGGCGGGGTCATGCGCCGCCCGGTGCTCGTGCTCCTCCCCGTCCTCGCGTTCATGGCCCTGCTCGCCAGCCCGATCCTCGGCATCCAGTTCGGCGGCGTGGACGAGCGCGACATGCCGAAGGACTCCGAGTCCCGCCAGGTCACCGAGACCCTCGCCGCCGACTTCCCCGGCGGCGACGAGGAGTCCTTCCAGGTCATGGTCGTCGGCGGGGGAGCGGACGCCGCGGCCGAGGCCGCCGCGCAGCTGTCGGCCCTCGACTACGTCGACGACGTCCGGCCGGCCGCCGCGCCGACCGCCGACGCGGCGCTGTTCGAGGTCCTCTACGACCTCGACCCGTTCAGCGCCGAGGCCCGCGGCCTCATCGAGGACGCCCGCGCCATCGACTCGGGCGCCGAGCTCTACATCACCGGCGGCGCGGCCGACCGGGCCGACATGCTCGAGGCGATCGGCGAGGGCCTGCCGTACATGCTCGGCTACATCGTCATCGTCACCATGGTGGTCCTGTTCCTGGCCTTCGGCTCGGTCCTGCTGCCGGTCAAGGCGGTCCTGATGAACGCCGTGTCCCTGGGCGCGGCGCTCGGCGTGGTGGTGTGGATCTTCCAGGAGGGCCACCTGTCGGGCCTGCTCGACTTCACGCCCTCGGGCTACATCGACCCGTCGAACCTGCTGCTCATGATCGCGCTGCTGTTCGCCCTGGCCACCGACTACGAGGTCTTCCTGCTCTCGCGGGTGCGCGAGGAGTGGGACCGGGGGGCCGACAACCGGACCGCGGTCCTGCGCGGGATGCAGTCGACCGGCTCGATCATCACCGCCGCCGCGCTCATCCTCATCGTGGTGGTCGGCGCGTTCGCCTTCAGCGGCATCACCTTCATGAAGATGATCGGCCTGGGCATGGCGATCGCGATCTTCCTCGACGCCACGGTGGTGCGGATGCTCCTGGTCCCGGCGACGATGCGGCTGCTGGGCCGCGCCAACTGGTGGGTGCCCGGCCCGCTCGCCCGCCTCTACTCCAAGTACGGCATCAAGGAGTCCGACGAGCCCGTCGCCCCCGTCGAGGATCGGACGCCCGTCAAGGTCTGACCCTGTGATCTCCCAGGCCCGCTCGACTCGCGTCGAGCGGGCCTCCTCGGTGTTTCGGGAGCGTCCGGGCGGTCTAAGCTCGGTCTTGAGATTTTTGTTGGGCGCGGCTACAAAAGATATCCAAGAATTTAACTTGAGCCATTGACAACCGGCAAGCGGTTGCATAGCCTGGTGTGATCTAGGAGCCAACCCCCTCCGAAAGGTCCCAATACCTTATGACCGACAACGATGTCGCTGTGGTGCGCACGAAGCCGCGCAGCTCGGGTGCCCCTCCCGAGCCCGCCGCCGACGCGCCCGCCCCGAAGCCCGAACGGGCCAAGCGGGGCATCGGCACGACCATCCGCTCCCGCGAGCGATGGGCCGCCCTGAGCTTCATGTCCCCGTGGTTCCTCGGCCTCCTGGCCATCACCGTCGGGCCTATGGTCGCCTCGTTCTACCTCTCCTTCACCGACTACAGCCTCGGCGTCGGCGAGTGGATCGGGACGGAGAACTACGAGCGGATGCTCGACGACCCGCGCCTGGCGCAGTCGGTCAAGGTCACCGCGATCTACACGTTCGTCTCGGTGCCGCTCCAGCTCGCCGCCGCCCTCGGACTCGCGCTCCTGCTCGACCGCGGCCTGCGGGGCATGTCCTTCTACCGGTCCGTGTTCTACCTGCCCTCGCTTCTGGGGGCCTCCGTGGCAATCGCCATCATGTGGCGGCAGGTCTTCGGCAGCGAAGGCCTCGTCAACCAGGTCCTCGCCCTCTTCGGCATCCAGGGCCAAGGCTGGGTCTCCCACCCCGACTACGCCCTCGGGACCCTGATCATCCTGAACGTGTGGACCTTCGGCTCACCGATGATCATCTTCCTCGCGGGCCTGCGCCAGATCCCCGCCATGTACTACGAGGCGGCCAAGGTCGACGGCGCCGGGGTGATCCGCCGGTTCGTCAACGTCACGCTGCCCCTGCTGACCCCGATCATCTTCTTCAACCTGGTCCTCCAGATCATCAACTCGTTCCAGTCCTTCACCCAGGCGTTCATCGTCTCCAGCGGCAAGGGCGGCCCGGCCGACTCCACCCTGTTCCTGACGCTCTACCTCTACGACCAGGGCTTCACCAAGTTCAACATGGGCTACGCCTCGGCCATCGCCTGGCTGCTCCTGGCCATCATCGCGATCTTCACCGCGCTCAACTTCCTCATGTCGAAATTCTGGGTGTTCTATGGCGACAATGACTGAGACGAAGGCCCCGGCCCCGGCGCGCCGGGCCCAGAGCGGCACCGCCGCCGTCGGCGCCCGCCGATTCGTCTTCCACCTCCTGCTCACCATCGCGGCGATGATCATGATCTACCCGCTGCTGTGGATGCTCTCGGCGAGCTTCAAGCCGATCGACGAGATCTTCTCCGACCCCGGGCTGATCCCCTCCAGCTTCCAGTGGAGCAACTACACCGAGGGCTGGACCACCCTGCCCCACCCGTTCCACAAGTACATCTTCAACTCGATGATCCTCGTGGCCGGCTCCATCGTCGGGAACCTCGTGTCCTGCTCCATGGCGGCCTACGCCTTCGCCAGGCTCCGCTTCCCGGGGCGCGGCGCCTTCTTCGCGATCATGCTCGGCACCATCATGCTGCCGATCCACGTCGTGATCATCCCGCAGTACATCCTGTTCAACAACCTCGGCTGGGTCGACACCTTCTGGCCCCTCATCGTCCCCAAGCTGCTGGCGACCGACGCGTTCTTCATCTTCCTCATGGTCCAGTTCATCCGCGGCCTGCCGCGCGAACTCGACGAGGCCGCCTCGATCGACGGCTGCGGCTACTGGGGCACCTACCTGCGCATCATCATGCCGCTGTGCATGCCCGCGCTGGCGACCACCGCCATCTTCACGTTCATCTGGACCTGGAACGACTTCTACTCGCAGCTCATCTACCTGCGCGACGTCGACCTCCAGACCGTGCCCCTGGCCCTGAGGCTCTTCATGGACTCGACGGGCCAGACCTCTTGGGGCGCGCTGTTCGCGATGTCGATCGTCGCCCTGGGCCCGATCTTCGGGTTCTTCCTCGTCGGTCAGCGCTACCTCGTCAGAGGCATCGCCACCACCGGCATCAAGTAACACGGCAACCAACCCTCACGAAGTCCCGAAAGGACCAAGACAATGAAGTCGAACAACCCCTCCGGCGTCTCACGCAGGACGCTCGCCAAGGCCGGGATCTTCGGCGCGGCCGCCGCACCGCTGCTCGCCGCGTGCGGCTCCGACGACAACGGCGGCGGCGACGCCGGCGACGGCGAACTGGACCTGTGGTGGTGGGGCTCGGACGCCCGCCACGAGTACACCCAGCAGATCGTCGAGGCCTTCCTCGCGCAGAACGAGGGCATCACCATCAAGCCGAGCCCGGCCGACTTCGCCGGCTACTGGGACGCGCTGAACGTCTCGGTCTCGGGCAACAACACGCCCGACGTCATGCAGCAGGACGAGAAGTACCTGCGCGACTACGCCGACAAGAACGCCCTCCTGCCCTTGGAGGAGCTCGACATCGACCTGTCCAACATGGACGAGGGCACTCTCGCGACCGGGCAGCTCGACGGCCAGACCTACGGCATCCCCACCGGCGTGAACGCCATCGCGCTCCTGGTGAACCCGGGCCTGGTGGAGGCCGCCGGCCTCACCATCCCCGACGACACCACCTGGACGTGGGCGGACTTCCTCCAGTTCACCGCGGACCTGTCCGCAGGCGGCGACGCCATCGGCAACTCCGGCGTCTCGTTCAACAACGAGTCGCTGTTCGCGGTCTTCGCGCGCCAGAAGGGCGAGAACCTCTACACCCCCGAAGGCGGGCTCGGCTTCTCCGAGTCCACCATGACCGAGTGGTGGGAGCTCGTCCTCGAAGCGCGCGACTCCGGGGCGACGCCCGAGGCCAGCAAGGTCGTCGAGGGCTACGCCGCCGGTCAGGACCAGGCCCCGCTCTCTACCGGCACCGGTGTGACCGAGTTCTACTGGACCAACCAGATCGGCGGCATCCAGGCCGCGCTCGGCTCGGACCTGACCCTGCTGCGCGTCCCCGGCGAGTCCGAGGGCGTCCAGCCGGGCATGTTCCTCAAGTCGGCCATGTACTGGTCGGTCGCCCGGACCACCTCCGACAAGGAGGCCGCCGGCAAGCTGGTGGACTTCCTGCTCAACAGCGACGAGTCGATCGACCTGACCCTGGGCGACCGGGGCCTGCCGTCGAACCTGGCCCAGCGCGAGCGGATCCTGCCGAACCTGCCCGCCGACCAGCAGCTCGGGGCGGACTTCATCGCCGCGATCACCCCCGACCTGGCCGAGGCCCCGCCGGTGCCGCCGGTGGGCGCGGGCGCCGTGGCCGACGTCATGCTGGGCATCTACGAGAGCCTGCTGTTCGACCAGATCACGCCCGCCGAGGCCTCCGCCTCGTTCATCGAGCAGGTCAGCGCCGAGATCGGCTAGCCGAAGCGGCACGCGAACCGAACACAAGGCGAGGGCGCCCGCCCTCACCGCAGGCGCCGCCGCCGGGGACCGGACCCCGGCGGCGGCGCTCGCGCGCCCCGGTCTTTCCTGCCGTGCGGGAAGCCGATGGCCGCCGTGCCGTTCCACTCCGTATCATCGGTGGGATGACCAGCCAGTTCGTGCTCACGCTCTCGTGCCCCGACCGCCTCGGCATCGTGTACGCCGTCTCGGGCTTCCTGACCCGCCGCGACGCCAACATCGAGGACTCCCAGCAGTTCTCCGAGCACGGTTCGGGCCGCTTCTTCATGCGCGTGGAGTTCAAGACCAACGGCACCCGCGACGAACTGGCCGTCGGCTTCGCCGAGATCGCCCGCGAATTCGACATGGACTGGCACCTCCACGACCGCGCCGTCAAACCGCGCGTGCTCATCATGGCCTCCAAGCAGGGCCACTGCCTCAACGACCTGCTCTACCGCTTCCGCATCGGCGCCCTCCACGGCGAGGCCGCCGCGGTCGCCTCCAACCACCCCGACTGGGCCGACCTCGCCGCCTCCTCCGGCGTGCCCTTCCACCACCTGCCCGTCGGCCCCGAAGGCCGCGCCGTCCAGGAGCAGCGGGTCCTCGACCTCATCGAGACCGAACGCATCGACGTGGTCGTCCTGGCCCGCTACATGCAGATCCTCTCCTCGGAGTTCTGCGCGAAGCTGCCCGGGCGCATCCTCAACATCCACCACTCGTTCCTGCCGAGTTTCAAAGGCGCCCGGCCCTACCACCAGGCGCACGCCCGCGGCGTCAAGCTCATCGGCGCGACCTGCCACTACGTCACCGCCGACCTCGACGAGGGCCCCATCATCGACCAGGAGGTCGCCCGCGTCGACCACGCGATGACCCCCGAGGACTTCGTGGCCGCCGGACGCGACCTCGAATCGACCTGCCTCGCCCGCGGACTCTCCGCCCACCTCGATCAGCGCATCCTGCTCAACGGCCACTCCACCGTCGTTTTCCGCTAAGCGGATAATGACCGCGTGACAGACGCGAAGGAAGAGCAACGCGAGATCGTGCTCCTGGGGTCCACCGGCTCCATCGGCACGCAGGCCATCGACCTCGTCCGCGCCAATCCCGACCGGTTCCGGGTCGTCGGCATCGGCGCCGGCGGCGCCAACCCGGCGCTCCTGGCCGAGCAGGCGATCGAACTGGGCGTCGACGTCGTCGCGGTCGCCGACGCCAAATCCGTCGAGGACATCCAGCTGCGGCTGTTCGCCGCGGCCACCAAGCAGGGCTGGACCTCCGGCGACGCCCGGATCCCGAAGCTCATCGCCGGCCGCCGCGCCATGACCGAACTCGCCGCCTGGCCCTGCCACACCGTCCTCAACGGCATCACCGGGTCCATCGGCCTCGAACCGACCCTCGCCGCGCTCGAAGCCGGACGCCAGGTGGCCCTCGCCAACAAGGAGTCCCTCGTCGCCGGGGGCGCGCTCGTGCGCCGGGCCGCCGCGCCCGGCCAGCTCGTGCCCGTCGACTCCGAGCACTCCGCGCTCGCCCAGTGCCTGCGCTCGGGCACCGCCGAACGCGTCGCCAAGCTCGTCCTCACCGCCTCCGGCGGCCCCTTCCGCGGCCGCACCCGCGACCAGCTCGCCGAGGTCACCGTCGACCAGGCCCTCGCCCACCCCACCTGGGCCATGGGCCCGGTCGTCACCATCAACTCCGCCACCATGGTCAACAAGGCCCTCGAGGTCATCGAGGCCCACGAGCTGTTCGGCATCGACTACGACGACCTCCACGCCGTCGTCCACCCCCAGTCGGTGGTCCACTCCATGGTCGAGTTCACCGACGGCTCCACCATCGCCCAGGCCTCCCCGCCCGACATGCGCCTGCCCATCGGCCACGCCCTCGCCTGGCCCGACCGCCTCCCCGCCGCCGCGAAGCCCGTGGACTGGTCCCGGGCCGCCGACTGGCACTTCGAGCCGCTCGACGAGACCGCCTTCCCCGCCGTCGCCCTCGCCAAGGCCGCCGGCCGCGCCGGCGGCCTCGGCCCGGCCGTCTACAACGCCGCCAACGAGGAGGCCGTCGCCGCCTTCCGCGACGGGCGCCTGCCGTTCCTCGGCATCGTCGACACCGTCGAGGCCGTCCTCGCCGCCGCACCCGCCGACCTCCTGGGCCGCGGCGGGGAACCCGCCAGTGTCGCAGACGTACTCGAGGCGGAGAAGTGGGCGAGGTCGAGCGCCCGGAAGCTAGTCTTGGACGCGTCCGAGCGTTAGAAGGAGACCGCCTTGCTCGCCTACACCACCGGGATCGTCCTGTTCGCGCTCGCGATCCTCATCTCCGTGAGCCTCCACGAGTTCGGGCACATGCTCACCGCCAAGGCCTTCGGCATGAAGGTCACCAGGTACTTCGTGGGCTTCGGCCCCACGCTGTGGTCGTTCCGCAGAGGCGAGACCGAGTACGGCGTCAAGGGCATCCCCCTCGGCGGCTTCGTCAAGATCACCGGCATGACCCCCCTCGAAGAGGAAGAGGAGGAGGTCACCGAGGCCGACAAGAAGCGCGTCTTCTGGCGCAAGCCCCTGTGGCAGCGCACCGTGGTGCTCGCCGCCGGCTCGGTCACCCACTTCCTCCTCGGCTTCGTGGCCCTGTGGATCCTCGTCTCCTTCGTCGGCGTCGGCGTCAACCCCGCCTACGCCGAGGCCGCCGCCGAGGCCGAGCAGCGGTCCGCGGTCACCGTCGCCGAATGCGTGAGCGCCACCGACGCCGACGCGCCCGCCGGGGACTGCCCCGAGGGCCAGATCGAGGGCCCGGCCCACGCCGCCGGGATCGAGGACGGCGACGAGGTCACCGCGATCGACGGCACCGCCATCAGCGACTGGGACTCCCTGGTCGCCACCGTCTCCGCGCTCACCCCCGGCGAGCCGGTCACCGTCACGGTCGACCGCGCCGGGACCGAGTCCACCGTCGAGGTCACCCCGTACGCCGCCGTGGCCGAGACCGAGGACGGCGGCACCGAGACCGTCGCCCGCTTCGGCGTCTACGTGTACATGGACGAGTCGATCCCCTACGGGGCCGCGGGCACCGGACCCGTCTCCGGCGTCGGCGAGACCGTCACCTACACCGGCGACATGTTCCGCGAGACCTTCATCGCACTCGGCAAGCTGCCCTCGAAGATCCCGCCGCTGTGGGACGCGATCATGGGCGGCGAGCGCGGCGAGGACACCCCGGTGAGCGTCGTCGGCGCCTCGCGCCTGGGCGGCGAGATGGTCCAGTACGAGCAGTGGGCGATGTTCTTCATGCTGCTGGTGGTCCTGAACTACTTCATCGGCATCTTCAACCTGCTGCCGCTCCTGCCGATGGACGGCGGGCACATCGCGATCGCCTGGTACGAGCGGCTGCGGTCCTGGATCGCCTCCAGGCGCGGCAGGCCCGACCCGGGGCGTGTCGACTACCTCAAGCTCATGCCGCTGACCTACGCTGTGATCGTCCTCCTGGGCGGCTTCATGCTGCTGACGATCACCGCCGACATCGTCAATCCCATCACCATTTTCAACTGATCCATGAATCCAGGTGAAAACTAGTCCCATGACCGCTGTGAACCTCGGTATCCCCACCAAGCGCCACGAGCACGAGGCCGAGCCGCTCGCCCCGCGCCGGATCACCCGCCGGCTCGACGTCGGCGGCGTGCCCGTCGGCGGCGGCGCCCCCGTCTCGGTCCAGTCGATGACGACCACGCGGACCTCCGACATCGGCGCGACGCTCCAGCAGATCGCCGAGCTGACCGCCACCGGCTGCCAGATCGTGCGCGTCGCGTGTCCCACCCAGGACGACGCGGACGCGCTCAAGGTCATCGCGAAGCAGTCGCAGATCCCGGTCATCGCCGACATCCACTTCCAGCCCAAGTACGTCTTCGCGGCGATCGACGCCGGGTGCGCGGCGGTGCGCGTGAACCCGGGGAACATCAAGCAGTTCGACGACCGCGTGGGGGAGATCGCCAAGGCTGCCAAGGACGCGGGCACGCCGATCCGCATCGGCGTCAACGCCGGCTCGCTCGACAAGCGCCTGCTCGCCAAGTACGGCAAGGCCACTCCCGAAGCATTGGTCGAGTCGGCGCTGTGGGAGGCGTCGCTGTTCGAGGAGCACGACTTCCGGGACATCAAGATCTCGGTCAAGCACAACGACCCGGTGGTCATGATCAAGGCCTACCGCCAGCTCTCGCAGCAGTGCGACTACCCGCTGCACCTGGGCGTCACCGAGGCCGGGCCCGCCTTCCAGGGCACCATCAAGTCCGCCGCGGCCTTCGGCGCGCTGCTCGCCGAGGGCATCGGCGACACCATCCGCGTCTCCCTCTCGGCCCCGCCGGTCGAGGAGGTCAAGGTCGGCAACCAGATCCTGGAGTCCCTCGGCCTGCGCGAGCGCGGCCTGGAGATCGTCTCCTGTCCCTCCTGCGGCCGCGCTCAGGTGGACGTCTACACCCTCGCCGAGCAGGTCACCGCGGGCCTGGAGGGCCTGCCGGTGCCGCTGCGCGTGGCGGTCATGGGCTGCGTCGTCAACGGCCCCGGCGAGGCCCGCGAGGCCGACCTGGGCGTCGCCAGCGGCAACGGCAAGGGCCAGATCTTCGTCAAGGGCGAGGTCATCCGCACCGTGCCCGAGTCGCAGATCGTGGAGACCCTCATCGAGGAGGCGGTGCGCCTCGCCGAGGAGATGGGCGCCGAGCTTCCCGAGGAGCTGCGGGGCCTCACCGGCCCGGTCGTCCAGGTTCACTGACCCCGACTGTCGGATCGGCGACTCACGAGGCCTCCTCGCTTCTCTACGCTGGAACGCAGCAGCAGTTGAGGGCGCCCACGACCGACACCAAATCCGACATTAAGCGCATCTTGTGCGAAATTGCATAAGCGTGACTCAGGGGATTCCGCCTGCCCGCGGGACACGTCCGCGCATAATGGCTTTCGTGCCCGCAGGGCCCGATCCGTTCCCGGCGGAGCCGCCTCCGCCGCGTGCCGGCGACGGCGCCTGCGAGCCGGACATCGGCGCTGCGTCTGCGCCCGCGAAAGGGGAGCCACCGGCATGGGGAAGATCGAACGACAGGTATCCGAGGGTGTCACCAAGTACTACTGGTACCCCGGCGAGAAGGCCGACTGGATCCGGGGCGCTCTGACGGTCCTCGGCGGCGGCCTCCTGTTCGCCCTGACCATCGTCGTCACCAAGAACAGCCTGCTCGCCGCCGTCATCGCCGGCACCGCCGTCCAAGCGGTCGTCGGCGCCTACTTGGGCCGGCGCGACGCCGCCGGGCTCTCGGAGTTCCACGACCCGGGCACCGAGCGCCGCGAGGCGGTCATCGACGGCACCCGCGCGGCCTGGCGCGGCACGCTCCAGGGCCTGCTGTGCGCCGGCTCGGCAATGCTCGTGCTCAACATGCCCCACACCGGCTTCCTCGCCGACTGGGTCCTGCCGTTCGTGCCCTCGATCATCGGCGCGCTCGCGCACTCGGGCGGGATGCTCTGGGAGCGGCTCGCGCAGGAGGTCACCGCCGAGGACCCGAAGGCCGCGGCCGCCGAGCCCGAGGAGCCCACGAAGGAACTCGAGACGGCCTGACGCGTCGGGGCCCGCGGACCCCTCGGGGCCGCGGGCCTTCGCTGGTGAGCCGGCGCGGGACGGCTGCACGCCGCCCGGGTTGGACGGGCGGGGCGCTCGACCGCGGGAGGTGTCGTACACCGCCGCCCCGGTCGGAACCGGGGGGACGGCACTACCGCGGGAGCCGCGCCCCGCGCCGGCTCGGCAGGAGAGGGCCATCGGGGTCCCGGGCCGCCGCCGCGGCGTCGAACCTGAGCTCAAGGCGGCTTTCCGGTGACCCCAGAATGCTGCTTGAGGACCCGAAACGCAAGAGCTTTTCCCTTCCGCCGCGGCGGTTTTTCGGCGTCTTCTCGGTAACGGAACCACAGCGGCCGCGCAGGTCCCGCCCGCCGCTCCGGATAGGCTTGCCGGATGCATTCCCGTCCCGCCCTGCGCCCAGGCCGGCAGAGTCCCCGCCGGAGCGTCCCCGAGTCCATCGAGCGTCCCGAGTACGTCGGCAGGCCCGCGCCCTCGCCCTTCCACGGCAGCGAGGTCAAGGACGCCGAGACGATCGAGCGGATGCGCCTGGCCGGGCGCATCGCCGCCGACGCCCTCGTGGAGGCCGGCAAGGCCGTCGTCCCCGGCACCACCACCGACGACCTCGACCGCCTCGTCCACGAGTACCTGTGCGACCTCGGCGCCTACCCGTCGACGCTCGGCTACCGCGGCTACCCCAAGTCCTGCTGCACCTCGCTCAACGAGGTCATCTGCCACGGCATCCCCGACTCCACGGTGGTCGAGGACGGCGACATCGTCAACATCGACATCACCGCCTTCATCGGCGGCGTCCACGGCGACTGCAACGCCACCTTCCTCGCCGGGGACGTCTCCCAGGAGGCCCGCGACCTCGTCGAGCGGACCTGGAAGGCCACCTGGCGCGGCATCAAGGCCGTCAAGCCCGGCCGCCAGCTCAACGTGGTCGGCAAGGTCATCGAGGCCTACGCCAACCGCTTCGGCTACGGCGTGGTCCGCCAGTTCACCGGCCACGGCATCGGCACGGCCTTCCACTCCGGGCTCTACGTGCCGCACTACGACAAGCCCTCGCTCGATGTCGTGATCGAGACGGGCATGACCTTCACCATCGAGCCGATGATCAACCTCGGCACGGCCGAGCACGAGATGTGGGACGACGACTGGACCGCCGTCACCCGCGACCGCAAGTGGACCGCCCAGTTCGAGCACACCCTCCTGGTCACCGACGACGGCTTCGAGATCCTCACCCTGCCCTCCAGCGGCGTCCCCGCCGGAACCCCCGCCGGCCAGATCTGACCACGCGAACGGCCCGCCGGCGCGAATGCGCCAGCGTGATCCCGATGGACACCCACGGCAGCTCCCAGCCGTACAGGACCGCGAACGGGTACTCGTACCGCAGCGGGTCGTTCAGCGCCTGCCGGATGAGCGTGTACCCCAGGACACCGGCGACCGTGCCGAGCCCCGCGCCGAACAGCGCGATCACCACCGTCTGCCACATCGCGAACCGCTTGCGCAGGCCCGGGGCCGCGCCGACCGCGCCGAGCGTGGTCATGTCCTGGCGCTGCTCGGCGATGATGAGCCCGGTCGAGACCGCGGTCGCCCCCAGGGCGATGAGCGAGCACAGCGCCGTCACCAGGAGCACCACGTAGAACGCGAACAGGTCCGAGTAGTCGGTCTGGCGCAGGTCCACCCAGAACGCGCCCTCGTCCACGTCGCCGCGGACGTCGGCCCGGACCGCCTCGATGACCGACCCGTCGACCTCCGTGGAGGTCTCCAGCAGGTAGGTCCGGCTCCAACCCGACCGCGCCAGATCCATCTGCTCGGCCGCCGCCGGGCTGAGGAACAGCTCCTCGCCGGCCAGCAAATGGTCGGCGACGACCATCGCCGGCACCTCCAGCGTGACCGGCTCCCCGACCTCGACGGCCCGGTCGCTCCCCTCGTCCCACCTGGTGAGGGTCCGCTCCAGCACCACGGTGCCCGCCTCGGTGATCGCCATGGCGTCCGACACGAGCACGCCGCCCTCGTCCAGCACCGCCAGCGCCTCGTCGAGCCGGTCGCCTTCGAGTTCGGTGTAGGCGGACACGATCGTCGGATCGCTCGAGCCGGGCACGTCGTCGAAGTAGAGGCTGGCGTCGTTGACGCCCTCGTTGCAGTTGGGGTCCTCGCGGGCGATCTCGGCCGCCTTGCGCCGCTCCTCTTCGCCGGCGAATTCGAGGTCCTGGTCCCAGTACGAGCACCGGTGCTCCTCGGGGCGCGTCAGCTCCCAGTTGCATTCGGGCCGGTCCTCGACGGGGAGGTCGCCGGTCCCGCAGCCGCCCCAGCCGGTGTAGAGCGGGATCTCGACCAGTTCGAGGTCGGTGAGGTGGCGCCGCAGGAGCGGCTCGACCGCGACCAGGCCCGAGTTCCAGTCGGGGGACACCGACTCGTCGACCGCGTTGCTGTACATCGTCAGCGTCAGGCTGTCCTGCCGCAGGTCGTGCGGGTTGTTCTGCTCCATCCGGACCTGGTCGGCGGTGACGACCATCGACAGGGCCACGCCCGCGGCGACGACGCCGAGCACGGCGGCGATCGCGGGCGCCGCCGAGCCGCGGTTGCGCCCGGCCTCGCGCAGGGCCATGCGCGGTGCGAGCGGCAGCCAGCGGCCCAGCCTCGCCGTCCCGGCGAGGATCGCCGGGGTGCAGGCGACCAGGCCGAGCTGGGCGAGGACGATCGCGAGCGCCATGAGCGGCACGTTCCAGAGGGCGACGCCGCCCAGTCCCGAGGCGACCCCGGCGGCGACCGTGCCCAGGCCGATGAACAGCCACCGCTTGGAGCCCTTGCGTCCGGGCGTGCGGCCCATGAGGGCGGCGACGACGTTGACGCGGGAGGCGCTGAGCGCCGCCGTGAGCGCCGAGAGCAGGCCGGTGGCGATGGCCGCGGCCACGAGCGCGGCCTGCAAGGTCGGTAGGACCCGCAGGCCCGGGGTCCGGTAGCCGAACAACTGCTCGAGGAACGGCAGTCCGACCAGGACGAGCACGATGCCCAGGGCCACGGCGACGACCGCGGCGATGAGGCCGAACAGCAGGCCGCCGGCGAGGACGGTGTTGCGGATCTGCGCGGGGGAGGCGCCGTTGGCGCTCATGAGCGCGAACTCGCGGGTGCGCCGCCGCGCGCTGATGGCGAAGGCGGGCCCGGCGAGGAGGACGACCTCCATGACCACGACGACGATGATGAGCGCGTAGATCGTGAGCATCGCGGTGTCGATGGACGAGTCGGTGAACATGCCCGCGTCGGGCGGCGGCGGGGGCGGGTCGACGACGAGCGCGGTCGCCCAGACGGTCGCGCCGATCTCGTTGAGCGCCAGCGACTGCTCGTAGGTGAACTCGCCGGGGAGGTCGACGAGCCAGCCGTTGGCCCCGCCGTCGAACCCCGGGGCGATGGCGAACTGGCCCCTGAGGTTCCAGGGGATCTCGACGATCCCGCTGATCGCCAGCCGCTCGCTGGCGCCGTTCTCCTCGATGACCAGATCGTCGCCGACGCCCAGGTCCAGGTAGTCGGCCGCGGCTTCGGTGACGGCGACTTCGCCGCCGCCGGGCGCCGCTCCTTCGAGGAACGCCCATCCGGCGGCCTCGTACACGCCGTTGGCGAGGTCGTAGCCGAGCGTCCCCAGTTCGCCGATCCCGTCCGGGGTCTCGACGGTGACGGTGACGCCGCTGTCGTTGTAGAAGCTGTACGGGGCGATCTGCGTGCCGGCGGGCAGTTCGGCGAGGAGGTCCGCTTCGGTGTGGACGCTGGAGTACGCCTCGTTGAGCGTCTCCTCGTCGACCTCCTTCTCAGTGGAGTAGCCGACCCATTTGCTGTTCCAGTCGTACTGGGTCAGCGCGATCCCCGGCACCGCCGACTCGACGAAGGCGTCGTTGTCGCCGAGGTAGAGGACGGCCTCCTCCTCGTCGGACAAGTCGATGGTGTCGTAGGCGGTCGCGCCGATGGACACGCCGAGCAGCGGCAGCCCCAGCAGCGCGATCGACAGGGCCGACCGGCCCTTGTAGCGCAGCGCTTCGCGTCGGGCGATGCGCATCGACAGGCGCAGGCCCGCGAACATCACTGGGCCCCTTCGAGGAGCGTCTCGGCCCCGGCCAAAGGCGCGGAGGAGTCCACGATGCGGCCGTCGCGCAGGAAGACCACGCGGTCGGCCCAGCCGGCGTGGCGGGCGTCGTGGGTGACCAGGAGGCCCGCGGCGCCGGCGTCGCACCGGCGACGCAGCAGCTTGAGCACTTCCTCGCCGGTGGTGGAGTCGAGGGCGCCGGTCGGTTCGTCGGCGAGCACGAGCCGCCGCTCCCCGATGAGGGCCCGGGCGATGGCGACGCGCTGGGACTGCCCGCCGGAGAGCTCGTCGGGGAAGCGGTCGGCCTGCTTGGCGTCGAGCCCGACCTCTTCGAGGGCGCTGATCGCGGTCTTGCGGGCCTTGCCCGCGGACATGCCGTCGAGTTCGAGCGGCAGCGCGGCGTTCTCGGCCGCGGTCAGGCTCGGCACCAGGTTGTAGTCCTGGAACACGTAGCCGACGCTGCGCCGGCGCAGCCTGGCGAGGAGCTTCTTGTTGAGGCCGGCGAGGACGGTGCCTTCGACGAGCACTTCGCCCGAGGTCGGGGCGTCGAGGCCGCCGGCGAGGTTGAGCAGGGTGGACTTGCCGGAGCCGGAGGGGCCCATGATGGCCACGAGTTCCCCGGCGGCGATCTGGAGTTCGGCGTCGATCAGGGCGTGGACGGCGTTCTCGCCGGCGCCGTGGACGCGGCTGACGCCTCGCAGGTGCAGGACGGTCATGGTGGGGTCACCGCTTCTCTTCGAGGAATTCGACGGGTGTGCGCTCACGGTCCGCGGAGTCCGCCGCGTTCGGGACGTCGCCCGTCCCGAAAGGGGACGGGGCGGGCAGGTCGGCGCGGGCGACGACCGCCTCGGTGTGGTCGAGCCAGCGGATCTCCGCCTCGGCGCGGAAGATCATCGACTCCAGGACCAGCTGCCAGGCCAGTTCGGCGTGGTCTTCGGCGGCTTTGAGCCGCGTGAACTCCTGGAGCAGGCGCAGTGTGGCCGACCGCTGGCGCTGGACGACGTCGGCGACGTCCACGCCCGGGGTGGTCACGGCCAAAGCCAGTTTGATGGTCAGCTCGTCGCGGGGGCGGTCGGCGGCCTGGACGGGGGAGGAGAACCAGCCCGCGACCTGGCGGCGGCCCGCCTCGGTGATCCGGTAGGGGCGCTGGCCGGAGTCGTTCTCCGGCATGGCCTCGACGAGTTCGTCGCGTTCGAGCCGGTTCAGGGTCGTGTAGACCTGGCCGATGTTGAGCGGCCAGGTGTTGCCGGTGGCGCTCTCGAAGGCGGCCCGCAACTGGTAGCCGTAGGCGGGTCCGCGTTCGAGCAGGGCCAGGAGGCTGTGCTTGACACTCATGTGCAACCTCGTATCTCTCATTGAGATACCGAGTATGGCATAGCAGGTATGCACGTAGTGGATACGGGGTAGGTCATCGTGTCGTCGCGCAGGTGAACGGCGGTGTTACCGGGCCCTCGGCCCTACTGCGGCCTGCCCGGCCACGGGTCGGCCGCGGCGACGCCGACGGCGAGGCGCCAGCGCGCCAGCGACACCGCGGACTCGGTGTACCGGTCGAGGCAGATCTCCCGCTCGCCGAGCGGCCCGGGGGCCAGTCCCGCCCGCCAGGTCGCGGTCACGCGCTCCTCGACGGCCAGCAGCAACCGCTGCGCCCCTTCGGCGTCGGTGATCGGCTCGATGTCGTAGCCGGCCTCGGCCGAGGGCGCTTCGAGCCCGTTCGCGTCGTAGTAGTCCAGCAGCGCGTCGCGCCGGGAGCGGTGCTCGGCCTCGAGTTCCTCGGCCAGTGCGCGCGGGTCGCCGTCGAGGTGCACCGCCGCCGCGCCGTAGGCGTAGATCGCCGCGTATTCGGCCGCGAGGCCGGTGTCCACCGCCGTCATGCGAGCACCGCCGCGTGCGCGGCGCGGCTGGCCGCGATCTCGCCGAAGACCACCGCGAAGTCGGTGTCGGTGCCCAGGCACGCGTAGACCGCGTCGATGCTCGCCTCGGCTTCGGCCTCGGCGAGCGCCGCGGCGTCGGCGAAGGTCGCGACCGCCTCCTCGGCGACCACATTGGGCAGCAGGAGTCGTTCGAGTGTGGCGGCGTGTGTCAGATGGTCTTGTGCGATGTCGCTGTATCCCAACGCTTCGGCGTTGTGGGCGAGCGTGCGCGCGGTGTGCAGCGCGTCGCTCAGATCGGGGTCGGCGATGATGATCGTGGCCGTCTCCCGGGTGCATCCGGCGGCCGCGAGAGCGACCGCCCCGACCAGGAGTACGCGTCGGGTCGTGAACACCCACCAAGTTTCGCAGGCTGCCTTTCCATTCTGACTCCGGGCGGTTAATCTCGGCGAAATGGCCGACAGAAGGAGTGCGCATGGGGTCTGAGCGACAATCTGAAGTGGAAGCGATCCTGGCTCCGGCCGTCGCGAAGATCGGGTTCGACCTGGAAGGACTCCAGGTCACCAAGGCCGGGCGGCGCCTGCTCGTGCGGGTCCTGGTGGACAAGGACGGCGGGATCAGTCTCGACGATGTGGCGGTGGTCTCGAAAGCGTGCTCGAAGGCCCTCGACGGGGCCGACGCGACCGGCGGGCCCTTCGCGGACGCCGCGTACACACTGGAGGTGTCCTCGCCCGGCGTCGACCGTCCGCTGACCGAGCCTCGGCACTGGCGGCGTAATATTGGGCGCTTGGTGGCCGTGCAATTCGGGGAGGAGCCCGTCATCGGGCGTGTCACGGCCGCCGACAAACGGGGGATTGAACTAGAGGCCGACGGCGTGCGCCGCTCGGCCACCTATGCCGAGCTGGGGCCCGGCAAGGTGCAGATCGAGCTGAGATGAGCGGCCGATGGCCGACGCAGCTCGCACGCCTTGAACGGTCGCGGTGAGGACAACTCAAGACTTAAGGAGAACGGGTGCATATCGACCTGGCCGCGCTGCGGTCGCTGGAACGCGAGCGCGACATCCCTTTCGAGACCATCCTCGGCGCTATCGAGACGGCGCTGCTGACCGCCTACAAGCACACCCCCGGGGCCGATGAGCGCGCGCGCGTGGTGGTCAATCGGGACAGCGGCATCGCCAACGTCCTGGTGCCAGTGTTGAACGAAGAGGAAGAGGTCGTCTCCGAGCGGGACGACACCCCCGAGGGCTTCGGCCGCATCGCCGCCCAGACCGCCAAGCAGGTCATCCTCCAGCGGCTGCGCGAGGCCGCCGACGAGGTCAACTACGGCGAGTACTCCGGCAAGGAGGGCGACATCGTCACCGGCGTCGTCCAGGCCCACGGCGAGCGCAACGAGCGCGGGATCGTCACCGTCGACCTCGGCAAGATCGAGGCCACCCTGCCGCTCAACGAGCAGGTCCCCGGCGAGAACTACGAGCACGGCAAGCGCCTGCGGGCCATCGTCATCCAAGTGAACCGCACCGCCCGCGGCCCCCAGATCACCCTCTCGCGCACCCACCCGGCCCTGGTGAAGAAGCTCTTCGCCTTCGAAGTGCCCGAGATCGACGAGGGCGCCGTGGAGATCCCGGCGATCGCGCGTGAGGCCGGTCACCGTTCCAAGATCGCGGTGCGCGCCACAACGAAGGACGTCAACGCCAAGGGCGCGTGCATCGGCCCGATGGGCTCGCGCGTGCGCGCGGTCATGAGCGAACTGGGCGGCGAGAAGATCGACATCGTCGACTGGGACGCCGACCCGGCCCGCTTCGTCGCGAACGCCCTCTCCCCGGCGAAGACCCTGTCCGTGCGGGTGATCGACGAGGCCACGCGCTCCACCGAGGTGGTCGTCCCCGACTACCAGCTGTCGCTGGCGATCGGCCGCGAGGGCCAGAACGCGCGGCTCGCGGCGCGCCTCACCGGGTGGCGCATCGACATCAAGTCCGACGCGCATGTGGCGGGCGCCGCGAAGGAGGAGACCGGCCCGGCCGGTGGCGGCCGTCGATCCGGGAGGTAGACTGAACATCGGATCGCAACGTGACGCAGCGGTAGTCCGCACCTGTGTGGGATGCCGCAGACGCGCATCGGCCTCTGAGCTGCTGCGCGTCGTCGTTCAACGCTCTGAGGATTCCCAGAACCGCTTGGTTCCGGACCCGAAGCGCCGCCTCAGCGGCCGCGGAGCCCATGTGCACCACGACACGAACTGCCTTGAACAGGCAGTTCGTAAGCGTGCGTTCGCTCGGGCCCTCAGGATCGAAGGAACCGTGGACGTCGCCGCGGTGCGAACCCTTGTCGAGTCGGAGTCGGCCGAGAGGCCGACTCCCGCACACGAAGCAGGTATGGACCGAATGAAGACCACGCGATGAAGTTCTCCCGATGAACTGGTTGCTAGTGGAAAGCTGAGGTCGGCGGGCGCTGCCCGTACGACCTCGAATGTGAGGAGTGCAGTGGCAGCAAAGCCCCGCGTACATGAACTTGCCAAGGAACTGGGCACGACGAGCAAGGACTTGCTCGCGAAGCTCGGCGACATGGGCGAGTTCGTGAAGTCAGCGTCGAGCACGGTCGAGGCGCCGGTGGCGCGTCGTCTGCGGCAGGAATACGCCGACGCCCAGGGCGCCCCGGCAGCGTCGGCCGGGTCCAGCGAATCCCCGACGCCGAAGCCGACGAAGGCGGCGGCCGGCAGGCCGCGCCCGGCGGCCCCGAGCCCGTCCAAGATCGCCAAGGCCAAGGTCGACGCCAAGGACGCCAAGTCCGAGGCGAAAGCCGAGGCCGAAGCCAAGAAGGCCGCGAAGAAGGCCGCTCCCAAGCCGGGTGCGGCCGCTTCGGCGTCTCCGAAGCCGGGCCCCAAGCCCGCTCCGGTCGCGCCGCAGCCCGAGATCAAGCCGGCGAGCGCCCGCGACATCGAGGTCGCCGCCGAGCAGAAGCGCGCCGAGGAGCTGCTCAAGCGCCAGCAGGAGCAGGCCGACGCCGCGCGCGTCGCGGCCGCGGCGCCCAAGCCCGGCCCCAAGCCCGCTCCGGCGGCGCGTCCCGGCGCGCCCAAGCCCGGCCCCAAGAACCCGTTCGGCGTCGGCGGGGCGGGCGCGAAGCCGCGTCCGGCCGCCGAAGGCGGCGGCGAGCGCCCGGGCGGTCCCCGCCCGAGCCCGCGCATGATGCCCCCGCGCCCGAACCCGGGCATGATGCCCGGACGCCCGGCCGGCGGCGGTCGTGACGGCGGCGGTGCCCGCGGGGCACGCGGCGCCGGTCGCGGCGGTCCCGGCGGCGGTCGCCCCGGTGGCGGCGGCGGACGTCCCGGAGGAGGCGGCGGCAACTACCGCGGCACCTTCGGCGGTTCCGGCGGCGGCGCCGGCGGTGCGGGCGGTTCCGGTCCCGCGACCGGTGCGCCGGCTCCGTACCGAGGCGGCGGCGGTCGCGCCGGAGGCGGCGGCAAGGCCCGAGGCGGCGGTGCGGCCGGCGCGTTCGGCCGCGGCGGCCCCCGAGGCAAGAGCCGCAAGTCGCGTCGTCAGCGGCGCCAGGAGTTCGACAACCTCGCAGCGCCGAGGATGCAGTCGGGCGCTCCCCGAGGCAACGGCGAGACCATTCGCCTCGCTCGCGGCGCGTCCCTGGCCGACTTCGCCGACAAGATCGGCACCCTGCCGGGCACGCTCGTCCAGGAGCTGTTCGGCCTCGGCGAGATGGTGACGGCCACGCAGTCGGTCTCCGAGGAGACCTTCGAGCTGCTCGGCGCCCACCTCGACTGGGACATCAAGATCGTGTCCCCCGAGGAGGAGGACCGCGAACTGCTCGCGCAGTTCGGCATCGACCTCGACGAGGAGGACAAGGACGACTTCGTCCCGCGCCCGCCGGTCGTCACGGTCATGGGCCACGTCGACCACGGTAAGACGAAGCTGCTGGACGCCATCCGGCACACCAACGTCGTCGCCGGCGAGGCGGGCGGCATCACCCAGCACATCGGCGCCTACCAGGTGCACGTCGAGCACGAGGGCGAAGACCGCGCGATCACCTTCATCGACACCCCGGGCCACGAGGCGTTCACCGCCATGCGCGCCCGAGGCGCGAACGTGACCGACATCGTGGTCCTCGTGGTCGCGGCCGACGACGGCGTCATGCCGCAGACGGTCGAGGCCCTCAACCACGCCAGCGCCGCCGGCGCCCCGGTCGTGGTGGCGGTCAACAAGACCGACCTGCCCGACGCGAACCCCGGCAAGGTCCGCCAGCAGCTGACCGAGTACGGCCTGGTCGCCGAGGAGTACGGCGGGCAGACCATGTTCGTCGACGTGGCCGCCAAGCCGCGCATCGGCATCGCCGACCTGCTCGAAGCGGTGCTCCTGACCGCCGACGCCTCGCTCGAGCTCGAAGCCTCCGCTTCGGGCAACGCGCAGGGCATCGCGATCGAGGCGCACCTCGACAAGGGCCGCGGCCCGGTCGCGAGCGTCCTGGTCCAGAAGGGCACGCTGCGCGTGGGCGACTCGATCGTCGCCGGCGGGGCCCACGGCCGCGTCCGGGCGATGCTCGACGCCGACGGCAACCGCGTCTCCGAGGCGACCCCGTCGTTCCCGGTGCAGGTCCAAGGCCTCGCGTCCGTCCCGATGGCCGGGGACGTGTTCCTCGCCGCCGACGACGACCGCACGGTCCGCCAGATCGCCGAGCAGCGCCAAGCCCGGCGCCGCGCGGCCCAGCAGGCCGCACGCGTCTCGCGCACCACGCTCGAGAACCTCATGGACAAGATCGCCGAGGGCGAGCGCACCACGCTCTCGCTCATCATCAAGGGCGACGGCGCCGGTTCGGTCGAGGCCCTCGAAGAGGCCCTGGTCGCGCTGGACATCCCCGAGGAAGTGCAGCTGCGGATCATCCACCGCGGCGTCGGTCCGGTCACCGAGAACGACGTCAACCTGGCAGCGGCCGGGCACGGCGAGTCGGCGACCATCATCGCCTTCAACGTCCGCGCCGAAGGTCGCGTGCGCGACATGGCCGACCGCGAAGGCGTGGACGTCCGGTACTACACGGTCATCTACCAGGCGATCGAGGAGATCGAGACCGCGCTCAAGGGCATGCTCAAGCCCGAGTACGAGGAAGCGGCGCTCGGTTCGGCCGAGATCCGCGAGGTCTTCCGCTCCTCGAAGTTCGGCAACATCGCCGGAACGCTGGTCACCAGCGGCGTCATCAAGCGCAACGCGAAGGTCCGCCTCATGCGCGACGGCGCGGTCGTCACCGAGACGACCATCTCGACGCTGCGCCGGTTCAAGGACGACGCGACCGAGGTCCGCGAGGGCTTCGAATGCGGTATCACCTTGAAGAACTACAACAACATCGAAGAGGGCGACATCATCGAAGCCTTCGAGATGCGCGAGAAGCCGCGCGACTAGGAACCCGGTTCCTGACGTGCGTCTGATCGAGACCGAAGCCGCGGCGCGGCTCGGCGAAGCCCGGAAGGGCTTCAGCCGGGCCGCGCTGTCGGCCGTCTACGGGCCCGAAGCCCTCGCCGATGCCGACCGCGGCGACTTCCGGGCCCTGCTGCACCGCGCCGGCGAGGACCGGCTCGGGGTGTGGACCCGCCTGTTCGTCATCGGCGTGCCCGTCCCCGCCGCCGCGGCCGCGGCGGCCTTCGCGCCCTTCACGATCGACGAGGCCCTCTCCTGCGGCCTGCTCCTCGCCCACGGCGATGCGGTCACCGCCGGGTGGGGCGCCCAGTTCGACGGCGAGCGGCTGCTGTTCTCCGACCAGCTGCCGAACACCACCGGCGCCAGGACCCGCGACCACGTGGTCGGCGTCGGCGGCGCCTCGAAGCTCCTGCTCGACGCGACCTCGCGCGAGAGCGTCGGCAGCGCCCTCGACCTCGGCACCGGCTGCGGCGTCCAGGCGCTCGCCCTCGCCGGGCACGCCGCGCGCGTGACCGCCACCGACCTCAGCGAGCGTGCGCTCGCCTTCGCCGCGCTCAACGCCGCCGTGAACGGCACCGAACTCGAACTGCTGCAAGGCGACCTGCTCGCGCCGGTGGCCGGCTGCCGCTTCGACCTCGTCGTCGCGAACCCGCCGTTCGTGATCGCCACGCCCGGCGGCGGCTGGACCTACCGCGACGCGGGCCGCGAAGCCGACGGGATCGCCGCCGAACTCGCGGCGGCCGCGCCGGGACTGCTGAATCCGGGCGGGACGATGCTGTTCCTCGCCAACTGGCTCCACCGCGACGGCGAACCCTGGGCCGAACGCGTGGCCGGCTGGTTCCCCGATGCGGGCCTGCGGGTCTGGGCGGTCGAACGCGAGGTGCTCGACCCGCTCGACTACGTCCGCACCTGGCAGCGCGACTCCGGCGAGAGCGACGACGCCGATCAGGCCGCCGCCTGGCTCGACTGGTTCGACGCCCGAGGCGCAGAAGGGGTCGGCTTCGGCCTCGTCGGCGTCCGCCGGATCGAGGGCCCGACCGAGGTCGTCTGCGAATCGGTCCGCCACGCCGTCGAGACCCCTTGGGCCGACCGCGTCCGGGACTGGTTCGCGCTGCGCGCGGCCGATCTCGGACCCGAGACGCTGTGGACCGCGAAGCTGCGCGTCGCCGACGGCGTCGCGCTCCAGCAGAGCGCCGCGCCCGGCCCCGAAGGCTGGGACGTGGACCGCCAATGGCTCCAGCAGTCGAACGGGATGCGCTACGCCGAGGAGGTCGACCCCCTCGTCGTGGCGTTCATGGGCGCGTGCGACGGCACCGCCGAAGTGCGCCTTCAGGTCCAGCTCCTGGCCGACACCTACGGCGCCGAGGCCGCGATGCTGTACGCCCAGCTCTACCCGGTGATCCGCCGCCTGGTCGAACGCGGCTTCCTCGCCCTCGATTGATCGAACTTCATGCGGTCGGTCGCCCGAGGTGATCGATCTGGAGGCGGCGCAGACGCTCCGCGGGCTCGCCCTGGCGGGACCGGGGTCCGCTCAGGACCGCAGGTAGGCCAGGACCGCCTTGACGCGGCGGTGGTGGTCGCCGTCCTCGCTGCTGAGCGCCAGTTTCGTGAAGATGTTGCGGATGTGCTTCTCGACCGCGCCGTCGGAGATGAAGAGCTTCTTGCCGATCGCCTTGTTCGAGTGGCCTTCGGCCATGAGCCCCAGGACCTCCCGCTCGCGCGGGGTGAGGGTCGCGACCGGGTCGTTCCTGCGGCGCCGGACCATCAGTTGGCTGACCACCTCGGGGTCGAACACGGTCCCGCCGCCGGCGACCCGCTTGAGCGAGTCCATGAAGTCGTCCACGTCGATCACCCGCTCCTTGAGCAGATACCCGACCGCGCCCCTGGCGTCGGCGAGGAGGTCGTCGGCGTAGGAGACCTCCACGTACTGGCTCAGGATCAGCACGGGAGCGCCCGGGACCAGTGCCCGGGCGCGGGTCGCGGCCTTGAGGCCCTCGTCGGTGAAGGACGGCGGCATCCGCACGTCCACCACGGACACGTCGGGCCGGTGCTCGGCGACGGCCTCGACGAGCGCGTCGCCGTCGCCGACCTCGGCGACCACCTCGCAGCCGAACTCCTCCAGGAGCCTGACCAGTCCTGACCGGATGAGCACCGCGTCATCGGCGACCACTACCCGCACCGGTCGCCCCGCCTTCCGGCGCGCGCCGCGCCGTTCCCGGGGCCAACGCTGGTCATGTGCACGGAACCTCCACGACGATCACGGTCGGACCGCCGTCGGGGGAGTCGATCGTCCACTGGCCCTCGACGGCCTTGACCCGGTCGGTGAGGCCCGAGAGCCCGTGCCCCTTCGAGACGTGCGCGCCCCCGATGCCGTTGTCGCCGACCGAGAGCACCAGCCTATCGCCCCAGTCCTCGACCGACACGGTCGCTTTGGTGGCCCTGGAGTGCTTCGCGATGTTCGTCAGGCACTCGGCGGTGACGAAGTACACGGTGCTCTCGACCGCGGCCCGGTAGCGCCCGTTGAGGTCCGTCTCCAGCTCGACCGGCACGAGCGAGCGCGCCGAGAGGGCCGCCAGGGCCGCGTCCAGGCCCCGGTCGGTGAGGATCGGCGGGGCGATGCCGCGTGAGAGCGACCGCAGCTCGTCGATGGTCTCGCGCGTCTGCGTGATCGCCGCTTCGAGGGTCTCCTGGGCCGCTTCGGGGTTGACCGCGAGCTGGCGTTTGACGCGGGCGAGTTCCATGCCCAGCCCGACCAGGCGCTGCTGCGGCCCGTCGTGGATGTCGCGCTCGATGCGGCGCAGCGCGTCCGCCTCGGCCGAGGTCGCCGCGTCGCGCGACTCCTCCAACTGGTCGATGCGGTCGTGCAGGCCGCTGATGGAGGTGAGCATCCCCTTGCCGATGAGCGCCTGGGCGAGCGCCATGCCGCGGACGACCGGCACGAGCGTGAGCGCCATGATGATCCCGCCGATGACCGCGAGGACCGACACGGCCAGGTACGAGTCGCCCCAGCCGAGCCAGCGGGTCGCGTACTCCAGGCCGTCGTCGGAGTCGCCCGTGGCGGCCCTGATGATCCACGAGTACAGCGGGTACGTCAGGGCGGCGGCGGTCGCGGCCCACCACGCGATGGCGACCACGAAGCCCGCGATGGCGACCGGCAGGATCGCGACGGCCCACAGCACGTTCAGCCAGGACTGGCCGTCGGTGAGGATCGTCAGGTACCGCCGCAGGCCCGAGGCGCCCTCCTTGGCCCGCTTGTAGCGGGGCCGGGGCAGGTCGCGGTCGAGGACCGCCGGGATCATCGACCGTCCGGCCGCGGCCATGCCGCGCATCGCGAACAGGGTCGCCGCGGCGATGGGCACGCCGATCCAGATGACGGCCGTGCCGACGCCGAGCACGGTGCCGACGAGGCCGATGATGAAAGCGGGCAGGGCGATCGGGAACATCGAGAGCAGGTAGGCGGTGTCGACGCCCAGTTGCCGCAGGGTTGTACGCATGTCTCAACCCTAGAAAGGCCCGAGCGCCCCCGCGACCCGGCCGTCCAGTGTCTTCGCGGTAGGGACAGCCCTACCTTCAGCGCAGGCCGACGCCCTGCCGGCGCGCCGCGCGCGTGGCGATCCCGCCGACGGAGTTGAGCAGGCTCATGATGCAGATGCCGATGACCAGGTTGATCCCGGCGGTGGCGATCTGCGACTGGAGCTCGGCGGCGGCGGTGAACGGGATGAGCACGCCCACCGCGATGACCAGCAGCATGATCCAGTTGAAGAAGCTCATCGGACGCGGCATGAGCATCAGGAGCAGGTGCAGCACGCCCGTCGCGAGGATCGCGGCCCCGAAGGCCCCGAACGCGTAAGTGGTCGTGGTCGCGTCGCCGTAGGCGCCCGCGTCCGACGGCGAGAGGATGTGGACCCCGAGGACGCCGCGGACCAGCAGGATGCCCACGAGCGCCAGGAGCGCGGCGACCACCGCGGTGCCGAACCCGCCCGCCCACAGCTTCCCGGCCTCGACCGACGGCTGCGACGAGGCACGCGGCTCGGGCGCGGCCGGGTACTCCCGCGTCGGTTCCTGGTAGTTGCGGTCCCAGCCGTTCTGCGGTGCCGACATGGCTCCTCCATCCCTTCGGCGAGCCCGCGCGCAGCGCGCGCGGAACCTCGCTGGACGGTCAGACTCGCTGACCCACAGTGACAGTACCCGTGACGGAGCGCTCGAAACCGGTATTTTCGGGCCATGTCGATTCAAAGTCCCGACCGCGCCGCGACCCCAAAAGCTCTTGGGGTTGTCGGCGGCGGCGCGTAACCTGGAGCGGTGTACACCGGTTGCGTCGAATTCGACCTGCTCCTCCCCTCAGACTCCCGCTCCCTGAAGGCCAAGCGCTCCTACGTGCGCCCGATCTGCTCCTCGCTGCGGAAGTACGAAGTGGCCGTCGCGGAGGTCGGCGGCCAGAAACTTCACGGACGCACTACGATCGGCGTCGCCGCCGTCGCCGGGGAACTGCGCCACGTGCAGGACCTCCTCGACACGTGCGAGCGCCACATAGCCGGGCGTCCCGAAGTGGAACTGCTCAGCGCCAGGCGGCGCGTCTTCGGTCCCGAAGACGAATGACCGGCCCCGGCCGAGCCGGCGGTCACCCGCGGCGAAGCGGCCGAGCCGTGGACGAACACCCTCGGCGAGGCTTGCGAGCCGCACGTCAACGACGGCGCACCCGACCAGCGGTGCGCGAGAAGTGGAAGGCAGAAGAGCGATGGCAGACGCGGCGAAGCGGGCCCAGGTGTCCAAGCGGGTCATGGAACTGACCGCCCAGGCGGTGCGCAAACTCAAGGACCCCAGGGTCGGCATGGTCACCATCACCGACGCGCGCATGACCCCGGACCTGCGCGAGGCCACGGTCTTCTACACCGTCATGGGCGACGACGACCAGGTCAAGGACTCCGCGGCCGGGCTCCAGCACGCCACCGGGCACCTGCGCACCGTCATCGGCCGGGCCCTCGGCATGCGCCACACCCCGTCCCTGGCCTTCGTCGCGGACACCGTCCCCGAGCAGGCCAACCGGATCGAGGAACTCCTCGCGAAGGCCGCCGCGGCCGACGCCGAGGTCCACAAGATCGCCGAAGGCGCCGCCTACGCGGGGGACCCGAACCCCTACGTGGTCGACGAGGACGACGAGGAGACGGCGGAAGAAACCACCCGGTGAGCCCGGCCGCCCCCGCCGAACCGGTCCCGGCCCCACCGCGACCGGCCTCCTACCGGCGCATCGCCTCCCTGGCGATCCCCGCCCTGGTGGTCCTCGCGGCGGAGCCGATCTACCTCCTCATCGACACCGCCGTCGTCGGCCACCTCGGCGCGGTGCCGCTCGCCGGCCTCGCCCTCGGCGGCGTCATCATGGGGCTCGCGCCGCTCATCGGCGCGGTCCTCGCCTACGGCACCACCGCCCGGGCCTCCCGCCGCTTCGGCGCGGGGGACCGGGCCGGCGCGGTCGCCGAAGGCGTCCAAGGCACCTGGCTCGCCCTCGCCGCCGGCCTGGTCATGATCGGCGCCTTCCAGTTCCTCGCCGGACCGATCGCCGGCCTCATGGGCGACGACCCCGCCGTGGAGGCCGCCGCCGCGCAGTGGCTGCGCGTCGCGGTCCTCGGCGCCCCGTTCCTCCTCGTCGCAGGGGCCGGACAGGGCTGGATGCGCGCCGTCCAGGACGTCAAGCGCCCCATGTGGTTCGTGTCGATCTCGTTCGTGCTCTCGGCGATCCTCGCCCCGATCCTCGTCTACCCCGTCGGCCTCGGCCTGGTCGGCTCCGCGTGGGCCAACGCCGTCGCCCAGGCCCTCTCGGGCACCCTGTTCCTCCTCGCGCTGCGCCGCGAACGCGTGAGCCTCGCCGTCGACTGGCCGCTCATGTCCAAGCAACTGGTCGCCAACGGCGACCTCATCGTCCGCGGCGTCGCCTTCCAAGTGAGCTCCTTCTCGGCCGCGGCCGTGGCCGCCCGCGTCGGCACCGCCGCCCTCGGCGCCCACCAGATCGGCATGCAGCTGTGGTTCTTCGCCGCGCTGGCCCTGGACGCGGTGGCGATCGCCGGCCAGGCGCTCATCGGCGCCGACCTCGGGGCCGGTCGGCCCGAGGCCGCGAAGGCCTCGGCGAAGCGGCTGACGGTCGTCGGCCTCGGCTACGGCGGGGTGTTCCTGCTGACCGTGCTCGTGTCGCTGCCGGTCCTCCCAGGCCTGTTCACCAAGGACGCCGGCGTCCACGAGCAGCTCGGGTACGTCTGGCCCTGGCTGGTGCTCCTGCTGCCGGTCGCGGGCGTGGTCTTCGCGCTCGACGGGGTGCTCATCGGCGCCGGGGACCTCAAGTTCATGCGGAACATGACGGTGATCGCGATCGCGAGCGGCCTGCCGTTCACGTGGCTCACGCTCCTCTTCGGCTGGGGCCTGACGGGCATCTGGGCGGGCACCGCGGTCTTCATGCTGGTGCGGCTCGGACTCATCCTGTGGCGCTTGCGATCCGGCGGCTGGGCCGTGACCGGCGCCGAGCGCGTCTGAATTCTTTCGTCCCATCATGTGGATTCACGCGAGAATGGGACCTGAACCTTCGTTAAGGTGTCGAGGATGAAGACTGATTCATCGACCCGACGGAAGCGCCGCGCCCGTCCCAATAATTGGGACGAGGAGAAGGCGGAAGCACTGCGCGCCCTCCAGGAGTCCCTCGACCGCCACCAGTAGACGCGGCGCGGAATGCCGTAACGGCCGTCCGGTCCAGCATCGCGCCGCGAGACCGCAGTACCGCGAACACTCCGGAGCCACCCGCGCTCCGGACGCGGTTCGGGCCGCGATTAACGTGTACGACCGTGACCACAGCGCAGCCCGCCGACCCGGCGCAGCCGGGCCTCATCGTCGTCGACAAGCCCCAGGGCATCACCTCGCACGGGGTCGTGTCCCGGATGCGCCGCATCTGCGGCACCCGCAAGGTCGGCCACGGCGGGACCCTCGATCCGATGGCGACCGGCGTGCTCATCGTGGCCGTGGGCAAGGCGACGAAGCTGCTCACCTATGTGTCGGGCCTCGACAAGTCCTACGCCGCGACGATCCGGCTCGGCCTGAGCACCGTCACCGACGACGCCGAAGGCGCTTACGACGGCTGGTGCGGCGACGCGGTCAACGAGACGACCGACGAGGCCATCCAGGCCGGTCTGGCGGCGATGGTCGGCGAGATCGACCAGGTCCCCAGTTCCGTGAGCGCCGTGAAGATCGACGGCAAGCGCGCCTACAAGCGGGTGCGCGACGGTGAAGAGGTCGAACTCAAGGCCCGCCGCATCACGATCGCCTCGATCGAAGTCGGCAACATCTGGAAGACCACCGTCGCCGACGGCGACGGCGACGTGTGGCCGGTCATCGACGTGAACGTCGAGGTCTCGTGCTCCTCCGGCACCTACATCCGCGCGATCGCCCGCGACCTCGGGGCCGCACTCGGCGTCGGCGGGCACCTGGCGGTGCTGCGCCGCACCAGGATCGGTGGGTTCGGCATCGAAGTGGCCGCGACCTTGGAGGCGCTGGCGGAGCGCTCGGAGGCGGGCGAGCCGCTGGGCGCGCTGACGATGGGCGAGGCCGCCGCGCGGCTGATGCCGGTGCGCACCGCGACCGAAGCCGAGGCGAAGGCCCTCTCGTACGGCAAGCCGCTGAAGGCGGCCGGCATCGAAGGGCGCTACGCGGTGCTGAACGAAGCGGGGGACCTCCTCGCGGTCATGACCGAACAAGGCGACACCGCAAAACCCGAAACGGTCTTCGCAGCGGCCTCGTAAACGGCCGGCCGCTTCAAGCCGGCAGAAAATGTCACACCCCGCAGGCACCATTGAAAACTGGGGGCCCAACCCCGAGGGTCCTGTGGACGTTCACGCTGCCCACGCTTCGACTGCCCACCGAGCCGTTTTCGAACACCGGCCACAAAGTCATGTCACACCCCACGGGCACCATTGAAAACTGGGGGCCCAACCCCAAGGGTCCTATGGACGTTCATGCTGCCCACGCTTCGACCGGCCACCGGGCCGTTTTCGAACAGCAGCCCCCAAAGGGATGTCACACCCCACGGGCACCATTGCGAACCGGGGGCCCAACGCCGGAGGTCCCCAGTGCTTTCGGCGTGCGTGCCGATCCTCATCCGAGCTTTGGCGTTCGCACTTCGTCGCGGAAAGCGATCGGGGTCGTTCCCGTCCGCTGCGTGAAGAACTTGTTGAAGTTCGTCGCGCTCGAGAACCCCAGCCGCTCACCGACCCGCGCCGCCGAATCTCCCGAGCACGCCAGCATCCGCTTGGCCTCCAGCACCACCCGCCTGTCCACGAACTCCTTCGCCGGCATCCCCGCCGCCGCGATCGTCGCCCGCGACAGCGTCCTGGGGGAGTACGCCAGCGCCGCCGCGTAATCGCCGAGCCTGCGCGTGTTCGCGAAGTCCCGTTCCACCGCATCCCGAAACGCCAAATACACCTCGCTCGGCTCCGCCTCCGACCCCGCCGCCGCCCCCGGCAGGCTCGCCACCCGCAGCACCAGCACCGCGAGCAGATGCCGCAGCACCTGCGATCGAACGCCCGCCGCCAACCGGTCCGCCGAGTGCTCCCACTGGAGCTGAGTGGTCGCCGCCCGAAGCAGCGCGTGATCCTCGGCCGCCGGGACTCGCACCACCGGCGCGTGCGGGTCGTCCACGCACACCGCGATCGCCGTGTCCGGGTCGAGGCTCCCGGTCGCGAAGCGGATCAGCGTCCCCTCGGCCCCTTCGAGACCATCCCACTGCTGCACCTGTCCCGGCCTGGCCCACAGCCACTGGCCCGGCGCGAGCGCGTACTCCGCGAAGTCCACGCGGTGCGCCAGCGCCCCCGACGTGAGCGTGATCAGGCAGTGCCGGTCGAGCCGCACCGGCCGCGCCGGGTTGCCCCCGCCCGCGCGCAGCCGCGCGAGCGTCAGGATCTCCACCGCGGGAGCGCCCGCGCCGCCCGCGAACGGGCCGGGCCCGCCGCCGGGCTCGGCGCCATCGCCCCCGAACCTGAGGCCCGTTATGTCATCTTGTCGCGTATTCACCAGCATCGACAGGGAGTTTACCCGTTATAGGCGGTTTTCAAGATCGACTTCGATGATTCGGATCATCGTCACCGACGCGACGTACCCTTGCGGCCATGACCGAAAGCAAGACAGTGGACTTCTGGTTCGACCCCGCGTGCCCTTGGGCCTGGATGACCTCGCGCTGGATCATCGAGGCCGCCAAGTACCGCGATCTCGACGTGCGCTGGAACGTCATGAGCCTCTTCGTGCTCAACGAACCCAACCTCGACGAATTGCCAGAGCAGTACCGCAATCTCATGCCGCGCACCCTGCCTGCGGTGCGCGTGGCGACCGCGGTCGCCCAGCAGTACGACAACGAGACCCTCGGGCGCCTCTACACCGCCCTCGGCAACCGCATCCACCTCGGCGGCGAGAAGGACCCCGAGGTCTACATCCCGGCCGCGCTCGAAGCGGTCGGCCTCCCCGCCGAACTCGCCGACGCCGGCAAGGGCGAGGAATGGGACGAGGCCCTGCGCGCCTCCCACCAGCGGGGCATCGGCCTGGTCGGCACCGACGTCGGCACGCCCGTCGTCGCGGTCGAGAACGACGAGGGCGTGCAGGTCGGCCTGTTCGGCCCCGTCGTCACGCCCGCGCCGCAGGGCGAGGCCGCCGCGAAGCTGTGGGACGGCGTCTACGCCGTGACCACCACGCCGGGCTTCTACGAGCTTAAGCGCTCCCGCACCGACGGACCCAGCTTCGACAACCTCACCTTCGACCTCTAAGTCGAACCCGGGTACGGGGCCGGCGCCCACGGGCGCCGGCCCCGTACCGCTTCGCCCGCAAGGTGATTCGCCTCTCGGACGCACGTCTCCAAAGTTCGACATCGCACCGCGCCGCATCGACCGCTCCTCCGATCCCTTCCCGCGCATACGGAACGGGCCCCGCGCGATGCGCGGGGCCCGTCCGTTCGTTTCCGGTTCAGAAGTACTAGCTGACCTGCGACAGCCAGGACTGCTCGGTGCCGCCGGCGGCCTGCCGGTACGGCTCCAGCTCGCGGTCCCAGTCGAGGCCCAGCAGCTGGTCCAGCCCGCCGCGGAGCGCCTCGGCGCTGGTCGTGGTCGCCAGGAGGGCGCGGATGCGGTCCTCGGCGATCATGATGTCGCCTCCGGCGCTCATCGCGACGCGGTGGACGCCGCGGCCGGGGACGTGCATGATCCGCTCGCCGTCGACGCCCGCGCTCGGGTCCTCGGTGATCTCGAAACGCAGCATCGGCCACTGCGCCAACGCCTTCGCGAACTCGGCGCCCATGCCCGCGTACCCGGTCCAGGCGCGCTCGGCGCGCATGGTGCCGCGCTCGGCGTCCTGCTGGTGCCATCCGAGCTTGACGGTCACCGAGCCGTCCAGGACACGGCCGATCGCCCACTCGACGTGCGGGCACACCGCAAGCGGGCTGGAGTGGATGTAGATCACGCCGCGTGTCTGCATCGCGCACCTCCTTGGGAATCGGCGTATCTGAGTACTGGCTCACTCCTTGTGGTCAATTTGTCACGACTTGAAGCCGCCCAACGGGTATCGGCCAGGTCGAGAGGGGGATGAAGTCGAACCCGGCACGCTATTCCGCTCAGTTACATACTGACAGCTTCGAAAGCATCGCGCTAGGCTTAAACGGCTCCGGGCGCTCACTTTTTCGATCATTCGATGCGTCACACCGGGTGCGTGTGCTAGTCGTCGCAGCAGACACCTGAGCTACACTTGCGCATGACCGGCAGACTGTCGGTTTTCTTTTGTGGTCCAACCCAGGTTCAGTGCCCGCCATTCGGGCTGCTCTTCCTGCGTCAGGCCGAAGATCCGTCTTACACGACATGGTGAGGAGACCGGCGTGGCAGCCAACACTTCGAAAACCGCACGCGCTTCCGTCAAGGCCGGACAGAAGTCGGGCGCTGCGGGAGGGCTCAACGTCCTCGGCGAGTTCAAGTACCTGATCCCGCTCAACAGCGGCAAGCACGTGTACCTGCGCAACCTGACCGATGGCAGGACCCTGCACCTGGCCACCGGTTCCGAGGCGTTCACCGAGGCCGTCAAGGCCCTCGCCGCCGCCGGGCACGGCGCCAAGATCAAAGCCGAACTCGAGGCGCTCGCGGCCGAGCTCCCCGCCGAGCAGGGCTGGGACACCACCCTCAAAGGCCTCGAAGAGGCGGACGTGTTCGCCGCCGAGGCCGTCGCCGCCTAGGTTTCGCACCCGCGACGTTCGCGCTCCATGCCCGTGAGGGTATGGGGCGCTTTTCTTTTGCGCCCCTCGAATTGCTCGATCATTTGTTCGATAACGTTATTTCGAGTCCACTCGCATCAGGCCACTGACAACGCGGGATTCCTCCGATCGGGCGATCCCCATTGAGGCGCGCCTATTCGGCGAGATCGGCGGTGCACACCGGATCGGAGGTCGGCGTCTCGTCCACCGCCCAGATCGCGGTGACGTTGAAGCAGTACTCCTCCGACGGGATGAGCCCGCCCGCGCTGAAGCGGGTGTCGGTGGTGCCCTGCGGGTTCAGCGGCTCGGCCCGGTCGTCGCCCACCCGCTGCGCGAAGACGATGTACGACAGCTGCGAGTCCGCCGCGGGCGCCTCCCACGTCAAGGTCACCTCGCCCTGGCTCCACGACTCGATGGCGACGTTCACCGGGGCGCCCTCGCCGTCCGTCCTGGCCTGGTCGAGGTCGTCGAGGTCCTTGGTCGGCGCGAGCAGCCACAGCCACACCGTCATCACCGCGCCCAGCGCCACCGTGATCACCAGGCCCAGAACGACGTACGACTTCAGGCTCCGCTCGTCCTTCGGACGCGGCTGGACCTGCTTGGGCGCCTTGTACGCCTTGGTCTTGCGCTGCTTCGCCCCGTCGCGCCCGATCACCGGCGGCGCGAACACCTGCTGGTCGGGCGCCGCCGACTGCGGGCTCCCCGCCATCGTCCCCTGCGCGGCCTGCGGGTGCCACGGGCCCGGCGGCGGCTGCATGCTCACCGGCGCCTGCGGCGGCGCCGAGTACGGCGCGATGTTCGGCGCGTGCTGCACGGCCCCCTGCGGCGCCCCCGAGAACGGCACGCCGCTGTTCGGCGCCCCTGAGAACGGCGTGGCCGAGACCGGCGGAGCGGACCCGTCCAACTGCGCGTAGCGCGGGTCGACCGCGTGGCCCAGCGCCGAGCTGTACCCGCCCGTCCCGCCGCCGGTCACCCCCGATCCGACCGTGCCCCCGTGCTCGGGCCCCGGCCCGTGTCCCACGGGCGCGAACGGGTCCAACGGCATCCGGGTCCCGCGCGAGGCGACCTCCGGCCGGTACACCGTCTCCTCGTTGCTGATGTCCCCGATGACCTCGGGCGCGGCCGCCTTGCCGACCCCGCCGCCGTACATGCCGCGCTGCAACTCGTCGGCGAACGCCTGGCACGAGGCCGGGCGGCGCGCTGGGTCGCGCGACAGCGCCGACACGAGCAGGCGCTCCAGCCACTCCGGCACGTCCTCGCGCGGCAGCTTCGGCGGCGGCGCGTCGGAGGTCACCCGCTGGCGGTGCGTGTCCGGGTCGGTCCCGCCCTCGGGGTTGGCGAACGGCGCGAACCCGGCGAGCAGGTGCCACATGCTCGAAGCGAGGCTGAACAGGTCGCTCGGCGGCGTCTGGGCCTGGCGCAGCAGCGCCTCAGGGGAGGCGTGCAGCGGCGTGAGCTTGTCGATCGCCGAGGTCGCCGCCAGCCCCGCCGGCGTCCGCGCGATCCCGAAGTCCGCCAGAGCGGGCCCGTACTGGCCGCGGAGTATGTTCTGGGGCTTGACGTCCCGATGCAGGATGTCGGCGTTGTGGGCGGCCTGGAGGGCCTGCCCGATCTTGACGCCGACCTCGATGACGTCCTCGACCGGCAGCGGCCCGCCCGCCTTCATGATCGCCGAGTACGAACCGCCCTCGCAGTACTCCATGACGATGTACGGCTGCCCGGTCTCGGAGTGCCCGGTGTCGATGATGGAGACGATGTGCGGGTGGTTCGACACCGCGACGGTCGCCTCGAGCTCCTTCTCGACCGAGTCGGCGGTGGTCATGTCGTCGTCGACGAGCAGGACCTTGACCGCCACGGTCCGGTCGAGCCGTTCCTGGACGGCGCGGTAGACGAACGCGGTGGACCCGTGCGCGACCATCTCGAAGTCGCGGTAGCCGGGGATGGCCGGGGCGGGGCCGGTGGGGGAGCTCAAGGCGGGGGCTTCCTGTCGTAGGACCGTGCGGGTCCTCGGCTCGCGAGCCGAGGCCGCTTCCATGACAGATTAGCGCCCCGCCTTGAGGAACGCTCAGATGTGTCCGACCGCGCCGTTGAGGAGGTTCGCGACCCGGATCAGGCCCAGGTGCGAGTACGCCTGCGGGTGGTTGCCCAGGCCGCGCTCGGCGATCGGGTCCCACTGCTCGGGCAGCAGGCCGGTCGGTCCCGCGCACGCGATGATCTGCTCGAACAGCTCCTCGGCGTCGGTCCGGCGGCCCACCTGGAGGTACGCCTCGGCGAGCCACGCGGCGCAGATGATGAACCCGCCCTCGGTGCCCGGCAGGCCGTCGTCGCGGTGGTAGCGGTAGACCGTCGGGCCCGACCGCAGCCCGGCCTCGATCCGCAGGACGGTCTTGAGGTAGCGCGGGTCGTCGGCCGGCAGCAGCCCCGACAGGCCGATCCACAGCGAGGCCGCGTCGAGGTCGTCGTCCCCGTACGCCGCCGTGTACGCCCCGATCTCCTCGTTCCAGCCCAGTTCGAGCACGTTCTTGGCGATCTGGTCGCGCAGCTCGGGCCACTCGGGCTTGTACTCCATGCCGAACTGCTCGGCGACCTTCAGCGCCCGGTCCACCGTCACCCAGCACATGACCTTCGAGTACACGTGGTGCCTCGGGGCCTGGCGGGCCTCCCAGATGCCGTGGTCGGGCTCGTGCCAGCGCTTGGCGACGGCCTCGACCATGCTCGACATCACCCGCTCCTCGAACTCCGACAGGTGCCCGCGGCGCTGCGCGACGGCCTCGATGAGCATCGCCACCGGGCCGAACACGTCCAGCTGGACCTGGTTCGACGCGGCGTTGTTGATGCGCACCGGCCGCGCCCCGGCGTAGCCGGGGAGCGTGTCGATGATCGCCTCGGGCGAAGGCGCGAGGCCCTCGATGTCGTAGAGCGGCGCGAGCCGCTCGGGGTGCCCGGCGGTGCGCTCCAGGATCCCGGCGATCCAGCCGAAGAACGACTCCGCCTCCTGGAGCGAACCGAGGTCCACCAGGGCGTTCGCGGTCATCGCCGCGTCGCGGATCCAACAGAACCGGTAGTCCCAGTTGCGGACCCCGCCCAGCTCCTCGGGCAGCGACGTGGTGGCCGCGGCGAGGATCGCCCCGGTCGGCTGGCACAGCGCCTTGAGCGTCAGGGCCGAGCGCGAGACCATCTCCGGCTCGACGCGCGGCAGGCGCAGCGAGTCGGCCCAGTTGCGCCAGCCCGCCTCGGTGGTGCGGCGGCGCACGTGGACCGGCGGGCGCCATTCGGCGAGGTCGTCCATGCCCGAGCGCATCTCCAGCACGAGCGAACCGCCGCGCGCGGCGAGGTCGACCTCGGCGACGGCCAGCGAGTGCTGCCCGTCGTACTCGATGTGCCATTCGACGCCGGGGGACCGCAGGCTGATCGGCTCGCGGCCGCCGAGGACCTTCAGGCCCTCATCGCCGACGGGCTGGAGCTGCACGGGCAGCAGCCCGAACTCGGGCCGGGGCGCGAAGGTGATCTTGACGGGGATCTCGCCGGTGATCTCGCGGACGAGCACGGTGGCGTTGAGGTCGCCGCGCCGCCTGGGGGTCGAGTCGAGCCAATTGGTGATCGTCAGGCCCGCCCAGCGGGTCTCGACGGACATGGTCCCGGCCACGTAGCGCTGGCCGAGCGGGAGCCCGGCGTGGACCGGCTGCACGGTGAAGTGCCCGGCGTGCTCGCCGCCGAGGAGGTCGGCGAAGACCGAGCCGGAGTCGGGCTTGGGGTGGCACATCCAGGTGACGCGGCCGTCGGGGGTCAGCAGCGCGTGGTTGGCGCCGTCGGCGATCATCGTGTGCCGCTCGATGAGCTGGGCCGACTCGCCCTGGAGCCAGGCGCGGCGGGTGTCGACGAGGCTCGCCAGGAGCTTCGCGACGTCCTCGGGGTCGCCGATGCGGTAGGAGGCGCGGGTGGGGCCCGGGCCGATGCGCACGCCGACGTCGGGGCCGTGGAGGTGCGCAAACGCATTCTCGTCGGTGACGTCGTCGCCCAGGAACAGGACCGCGGAGGCCCCCAGTTGGTGCCGGAGCTGGTCGAGCGCGTCGCCTTTGTGGGTGGCGACGACCGAGAGGTCGATGACGGCCTTGCCCTCGGTGGTCTGCACGCCGCTCCAGGTCGAGGGGCCCTCGCGGACCTCCTCGATGGCCTGGAGGGCGTCCTTGTCGGTGGCCTCGCGCACGTGCAGCGCGCATCCGGCGGGCTTGGGCTCGACCCGGGCGCCCTCGTAGCGTTCGGCGATCGCCGACAGCTCTGCGACGATCTTGTCGCGCAGTCGCTGGTCTTCGCTGGAGAGCGCCCGGGTGAAGCCGATGTCGAACTCGGATCCGTGGGATCCGACCAGGTGGATCTCGGAAGGCAGGCGGGAGAGCGCCGCCAGGTCGCGCAGTGCGCGACCGGAGATGACCGCGACCTTCGTCTGCGGCAGGTTCGCGAGCGTCCGCAGTGCTGAGACGGACTCGGGGACCGGCTTGGCCTGCGAGGGGTCGGTGACGATCGGGGCGAGCGTGCCGTCGTAGTCGCACGCGATCAGCAGTTGCGGAACGCGCGCGAGCAGCATGAGGGCCGAGCGCAAATCCTCAGAGGAGCTCAAGTTCTCCGAGGCGAGGCCCTCTGGGCGTGGTGCGGTCATCGTGGCGTATCTCCAACACCGTCGTTGTGAATTGTGTGCGCCCGCCTTCACCTGCCGCTTTTCAGTCGGCGGCTGGCGGGCTGCCCGGATTGTACGCCGCGCTGCGTTCCGGAACGCCGAGCGCGGTGAGGAAGCTGCGAGCCCAGCGGCTCACATCGTGTTTGCGAAGGTACCGCCTCATTGCGCGCATCCGTTTCATCTTATCGTCGAGCGAGGCGTCGGCGGCTGTCACAAATCCGTCTTTCAAATCGGTCAAATCATGCGGATTCACCAGGAACGCTTGACGCAGATCGCCTGCGGCACCGGCGAACTCGCTCAGAACGAGGGCGCCGCGATTGTCGGTCTGGCTCGCCACGTACTCCTTTGCGACGAGGTTCATACCGTCCCTCAGCGGCGTGACGGCCATGATGTCGGCCGCCTGGTACAGCGCGGCGAGCTCGTACCGGTCGAAGGACTGGTGCAGGTAGTGGACGGCCGGGAGCCCGACCTGACCGTACTCGCCGTTGATGCGCCCGACCTCGCGTTCGACCCGGTCCCTGAGGGTCTTGTACTGCTCGACCCTCTCGCGGCTGGGGGTCGCGACCTGCACCATGACGGCCTTGGGCACTTGCAGCCGGCCGTCTTCGAGCAGTTCGCGGAACGCCTTGAGGCGCTGCTCGATGCCCTTGGTGTAGTCGAGCCGGTCGACGCCGAGGATGATCGTCTCCGGCTCGCCGAGTTCGGCGCGGATCTCCTTGGCCCGCTGGCGGACCCGTTCGGTGCCGGCGACCTCCTCGTTGGCGGCGGTGTCGATGGAGATGGGGAACGCGTCGGCGCGCACGAGCCGGTCGTCGACGGTGACGTAGTGCCCCCTCGGGCGGTAGCCGAGGAGGTGCCGGGTGAGCGCCAGGAAGTTCTGGGCCGCGAGCGGGCGCTGGAAGCCGACCAGGTCGGCGCCCAGGAGCCCCTTGAGCAGCTCCATGCGGTGCGGCAGCTGCATGAACAGCTCGACCGGCGGGAACGGGATGTGCAGGAAGAACCCGATCCGCAGGTCCGGGCGCCGCTCGCGGAGCATCCCGGGCACCAGTTGGAGCTGGTAGTCCTGGACCCACACGACCGCGCCGGGCGCGGCCTCGCGGGCGCACACCTCGGCGAAGCGCTCGTTGACCTCGTAGTAGGACTTCCACCAGGACCGGCGGAAGACGCGCGGCTCGACCGCGTCGTGGTAGAGCGGCCACAGCGAGGCGTTCGAGAACCCCTCGTAGTAGCGCAGGACCTCGGTCTCGCTCAGTTCGACCGGCAGCAGCGTCACGCCGTCGGCCTCGAAGGGCTCGGGGGCCGCGCCGGCGGCGCCGGCCCAGCCGATCCACGTGCCCTGGTTCGCTTGAAGGACCGGTTCGAGGGCGGCAACGAGGCCGCCAGGGGATCGGCGCCAGGTTCTATTTCCCTCGTCGTCGACCACGGAGTCGACGGGGAGACGGTTGGCTACGACAATGAAGGATGCGTTGCTCAATTCGTATTCCCTCCTTTGCACAAGCCTAGCCGTGGAGCGTGACCGGTTGGTTGCGGTGACGTAGACGGCCGCGTGAAGGCCCGATCGACGCCCGCCGGAGGGGCTTGACATCATTGGTATCGGTCATTTCCGTACCGCTCGGTCGCAAAGCGAAGGATCATCGTGGCGCAGTTCATCTACACCTTGGAAAAGGCGCGCAAGGCTCACGGGGACAAGGTCGTGCTCGACGACGTGACCTTGTACTTCAACCCGGGCGCCAAGATCGGCGTGGTCGGCCCCAACGGCGCCGGCAAGTCGAGCCTGCTGCGGATCATGGCCGGGCAGGACCAGGTCTCCAACGGCGAGGCCAAGCTCGCCAACGGCGCCACGGTCGGGATGCTCGCGCAGGAGCCGCCGCTGAGCGAGACCAAGACCGTCATGGAGAACGTCCAGGAGGCCGTCGCGCCGATCCAGGCGAAGCTCGACCGGTTCAACGAGGTCGCCGCCGAGATGGCCGTCGACTACACCGACGAGCTCATGGAGGAGATGGGCCGCCTCCAGGAGGAGCTCGACGCCTCGGGCGCCTGGGAACTGGACTCCAAGCTCGAACAGGCCATGGACGCCCTGCGCTGCCCGCCCGGCGACTGGCCCGTCACCAACCTCTCCGGCGGCGAGCGCCGCCGCGTCGCCCTGTGCAAGCTCCTGCTGGAGGAGCCCGACCTGCTCCTGCTCGACGAGCCCACCAACCACCTCGACGCCGAGTCGGTCCTGTGGCTGGAGCGCCACCTCGCCGCCTACCCCGGCGCCGTCGTCGCCATCACGCACGACCGGTACTTCCTCGACAACGTCGCCGAGTGGATCCTCGAGCTCGACCGCGGCCGCACCTACCCCTACGAGGGCAACTACTCCACCTACCTGGAGAAGAAGGCCGAGCGCATGAAGGTGGAGGGCCGCAAGGACTCCAAGCTCCAGAAGCGCCTCAAGGACGAGCTCGAATGGGTCCGCTCCAACGCCAAGGGCCGCCAGACCAAGTCCAAGGCCCGCCTGGGCCGCTACGAGGAGATGGCCGCCGAGGCCGAGAAGACCCGCAAGCTCGACTTCGAGGAGATCCAGATCCCGCCGGGCCCGCGCCTGGGCTCGACCGTCATCGAGGTCAAGAACCTCGTCAAGGGCTTCGACGGCGTGACGCTCATCGACGGCCTGGACTTCAACCTCCCGCGCAACGGCATCATCGGCATCATCGGCCCCAACGGCGTCGGCAAGACCACCCTGTTCAAGACCATCGTCGGCCTCGAGAAGCCCGACTCGGGCGAGGTCAACGTCGGCGGCACCGTCGACATCTCCTACGTCGACCAGAACCGCTCGGGCCTGGACGGCGACAAGTCGGTGTGGCAGGTCGTCTCCGACGGCCTCGACTACCTCATGGTCGGCAAGGTCGAGATGCCCAGCCGCGCCTACATCGCCGCGTTCGGCTTCAAGGGCCCCGACCAGCAGAAGCCCACCAAGGTCCTCTCGGGCGGCGAGCGCAACCGGCTCAACCTCGCGCTCACCCTCAAGCAGGGCGGCAACGTGCTCCTGCTCGACGAGCCCACCAACGACCTCGACGTCGAGACGCTCTCCAGCCTCGAGAACGCCCTCCTGGAGTTCCCCGGCTGCGCCGTGGTCATCAGCCACGACCGGGCCTTCCTCGACAAGGTCGCCACCCACATCCTCGCCTGGGAGGGCGAGGACGAGAACGGCCGGCCCAAGTGGTTCTGGTTCGAGGGCAACTTCGACTCCTACGAGAAGAACAAGATCGAGCGCCTCGGCCCCGACGCCGCCAACCCGCACCGCGTCACCCACCGGAAGCTCACCCGGGACTAGCCGTGGCCCGCTTCTCAGTCGAGGTGGCCCTGCGCTGGTCGGACATGGACACGTTCGGGCACGTGAACAACAACCAGTTCATGGTCCTGCTCGAAGAGGCGCGGGTGGCGATGATGTTCACGACCGCCGCGGAGGCCGGGCTCACCGGCTTCCGCGAAGGCGTCGTCGTCGCCCGCCACGAGGTCGACTACCTGCTGCCGGTCACCGTGCCCGCCCAGACCCGCGTCGACCTGTGGATCGACCGGATCGGCAACGCCTCCTTCGACTTCGCGTACGAACTGACCGCGGACGACAAGCTCGCGCTGCGCGCGAGGTCGGTGATGGTCCCGTTCGACACCGGGACGCAGCGGCCCCGCCGCCTCACCGCCGAGGAACGCGCGTTCCTCCAGCAGTGGACCGACTGACCGCGATGGCGACCCTCACCGGCGACGCTGCGGCCTTCGCCGCGCGCGTCGCCCGGCTCGACCCCGACGCGCTCGTCCTCGCCCGCGAGAGACGCCTCTGGGCCGCCCTGCCCATCGGCGTCCTCGCCGTCCGCGAGGCCGCCGACGGCACCGCGCCCCCCGACGGGGTCTACCGGGCCGGCGACCTCGCCGCCGGCGAGGCCCTCGCCCGCGCGGGCGCCGCATGGCGCGGACGGCTCCCACAAGGACCGTGGACCACCGTCGAGACCGTGCCCGTCGCCGACATCGCCGACCTCGACCGCAAGGCCGCCCAGGCCCTGCGCGAGCGGCGCGGCCAGGGCATCGGCGACCGCCGCCTGCGCGACGCCCTGCTCGACCACGTGGCCCTGCGCGTCGCCTCCGAGACCGGTGACCGCCCGGTCGAGCACCTGGTCGAGCTGCGCCTGGTGACCGCCTTGTGCCGCATGGGATTCCTCGGCAAGGACCCCGTCCGGGTCCTCAAGGCGGGCCGCCGGATCGGCCTCGCCGCGACCTATGGCGCCGTCTGGGAACGCGACCGCGGCCTGCCACTGCTCTGAACGTCCCCCGCCGGAGCCTTACGAGCACTACGCTTCTGACAGGAATCCGACGTTCAGGTGATGGGACGGCACTTGCCGGCCCTTTACCTATGAAACCGGTGACAGTACCCCGCGCGTACCTGCGAACAAACGCTCTACAGCTCATACTTTTGGACAAGATTGGCTGACGGTTGTGCCATGTCGGTGCCGAGCCCTAGTCTGCTCACTGCAACGCGACGTAACTTGGCACTGCCCGGCGAAGCACAACCAATCACAATCAATGGTTCAGCCAGGCATGAATGCCAACGTATTACCCAAGCACTGCCAGTGATTCGCATTTTGGGTGGGAAGGCGGACGACACCATGGCATGGTGGCGCAACAGAAAACGCGACGCACACGACGAAGCGATCGCCGAGGCGATCGCGGAGACCGACAGCGAGCTCGGCGGATCCGCCGAGCGAGCGCACGCGCGCGGCAACCAGCCGAGCACGGTCCCGAACCCGCGGACCGAGCGGCTCGACACCGCCCTCGACGGCGGCACGGGCGAGCACGAGGTGGAGATCGAGCTCGCCTCCCGCGAGCTGCGCCACGAGCTGACCGCGGAGCAGCTCCTCCTCGGCCCCGAGGAAGAGCAGATCTCCGAGGTCGAGCGCTGGCACCTCATCAAGCAGGACCTCGCCGAGATCGACCCCGAGTTCGTTAACGACCTCGAGCAGATCGCGGCCGACGCCCGCGACGAGGCCGAGCCGCTCGGCGCCGAACGCATCGTCTCGGCCCTGAAGAACCTCGACATCCGCTACCTCGTGGACGAGAACGGCGGCATCGTCGCCCTGTGGGAACGCCACATCGTCCAGGTCCGCGCCGAAGGCCCCGACGCCGACATCCTGGTGCTGCGCGCCCGCGCCTACCAGACCGTCCCCCGCGAGTGGGCCGAGCGCGGCTACGCCGCCATGAACGAATGGAACCGCACCCGCCGCTTCCTGAAGGCCTACCTCGGCGAGCCGACCGACTCCGGCGCGCTCCCGGTCTTCGGCGAGATCCAGGTCCCCGTCCGCCCCGGCATCACCACCGCCCTCCTCGAAGAACTCATCGACTGCGGCACCGCCATCTCCGGCACCTTCGTCGAATGGCTCGAAGGCGAACTGCTGTAAGCGAACACGATTGGGGGCGGGCCGCAATGCGGCCCGCCCCCAAACACGTTCGCACCGCTGGGAGCGGCGACCGGGTTCAGTACACCCAGATGTACGAGTAGATGTAGAACGAGATCGGTTTGGTGTCCACCGGCGCGACCAGCAGGTAGCCGACGTCGCCTTCAGCGGTGATCACGCACAGGAAGGTCATGCCCCATGCCATGGCCTCCTCGTCCAGCGACTCCGACCACTCGTCGGCGTCCTTGTCGAGGCAGTCGGAGGGCGCGGGGAAGTCAGCGGGATAGGTCGGTGTGTCGGTGATGCGGACCAGCGGGGAGTTTGGATCGCTGTCCTCGCCGACATGCTTCGCCCAGGTGGCGACCTTCGTGCCGTTGATCGGAATCAGCATGTTGTGTGTGCCCGAAGCGAGCCGGTCGTAGCGGAGGTCCGGATAGATGCCCGACTGCTCCTGCTCCAGATCGATCTCGACATAGTCGCTCTGATCGTGGAAGTGCCACTCGTTGATCGCGATGCGGTTCTCGCGCAGCACCGGTTCGTCGGCGGCTCCGGCGTCGACGATCTCGAGCGTGGTGCCCGGCATCGCTTGAATCGTCGTGAGCGAGTGCTCCAAGGTCGTGCTGCTCGCTCCGTCCGAATAGACGGTCAGTTTGCGCCCGGAATGAATCGTGAACGCCTCGCAGGCCTCCTCGTCGGGTTCGGCGTTGCAGACGATCAAGGTGGAGGTTCCGTGTTCGGTGACGACCTTCTCATCGGTCCCGGACTTGAGGATCTGCTCGCTGCCGACCTCCACCGTGCCCAGGGAGCTGACGAACTGGTACGACGCCGACAGGCTGAATTGCCAGTTCGAGTCGATCGTGATGCTGAAGGGCAGTATCGGCGGTTGATACGAGATGTATCCGATCGGCGCCGTTCCACCCGAATTGACCTTCTCGCCTTCCGCGTTCGGGAAGGTCACCCCCTCGAATACCGTGTCCCAGCTGTTCGAGTATTCCGGATCGCGTTGCCGTTCGATGCCCCGCTCTTCCGACGACGGCGCGTTGCAGCCGGCCGCCAAGAGCAGCACCAGAATCGAGAACAATGGGAGACGGGTCGACGTTAGGGGCATTGACGACAACCTCCATGCAGAGCGCACCACTTGCGACAGCCGGTCCGACAGCGGGGAGTGCGAGTCGGACCGAACGTCAGTCCAGGCTAGCGCACCGCAGCACCTTGCAATATCGAGGTCTGTTCTCGGGCAAGGGTTGTGCGCAAAGCATGACCAATATGGATTTATGTGGAAAGGCGCTTTCGCGTCCCGGCACACCTGCTGTTTCAGGCGCCGCACCAATGGTGCCGCCTGATTCGGGCATCGCGCATGTCGTGCTTCTCGGTTCAGGCGTTGCGCATGAAGTCCGCTGCCCGTTCCATGTACTCCCACATGGCCTTGTCGTACTCCTCGGGGAGTGCGACCTCGTCCATCGCGTGGCGCATGCACCGCAGCCACGCGTCCCTCTCGCGCACGCCGATCGTGAACGGCGCGTGGCGCATCCGCAGCCTCGGGTGGCCCCGCTCCTCCGAGTAGGTGTGCGGGCCGCCCCAGTACTGCTCCAGGAACATCTTCAGCCGGCGCGCCGCCGGAGCCAGATCCTCCTCGGGGTACATCGGCCGCATGATCGGATCGTCGGCGACCTGCGCGTAGAAGGCGGTCACGAGACGGTCGAAGGTCGCCTCGCCGCCCACGGCCTCGTAGAAGGTCGTGGGCACGGTCTGTCCCGTCGGGGCCGGCACTTTCGAAGTCATCGGCACGACGGCCCGGGGGCTGTCACTAGGCATCTCCCAATCGTGCCAACCCCGGCCCCCACTGGGAAGCCGATCCGGCACGCGTCACACCGATTGGGCCGAACATCACCTATGCCTCGCCGCCGTTCGCCTCCCGCGGCACGTAGATCCGGCCGTTCGCCGTCGGACTGGTGATCCCTCGCTCACGAAGCGCCTCGCTGATGCGCCGCCGCAGCTCCCGCTCGGCCGCCCACTGCATGTCCGAGGTCGTCTTGACGCCCACGCGCAGCTTGATCTCGTCGATCGTCATGTCGACCGGCCCGGCGTACTCCGGCGCCTCCAGCACGTGCCGGCTCCACTCCTCGTCCTCGGCGAACGCATTCGCCGCCGCCAGGATCGTCTCGCCGGCCTCGTCCACGTCCACGCTCGGCGACAGCGGCGTCTCCACCACCACGTACGCCCAGCTCTGGCTCGCGTTCCCGACCCGCAGGATCTGCCCGTTGCGCACGTACCACAGCCGCCCGTCCAGCGACCTGAGCGTCGTCACGCGCAGCCCCATGTCCACCACCGTGCCCGAGGCGTCGCCCACGTCGACGATGTCGCCGACCCCGTACTGGTCCTCCAGCAGGATGAAGATCCCCGCCAGGTAGTCCTGCACCAGGTTCTGCGCGCCGAAGCCGATCGCGATGCCGGCGATCCCCGCGCTGGCCAGGATCGGGGCCAGGTTCACGTTGAAGACGCTGAGCACCAGCATGAACGCGATCGAGAAGATCGCGATGGTCGTCACGTGCTGGAGCACGCCGGTGAGGGTCTCGGCGCGTTTCGCCGAGCGGTTGCCGACGATCGAGTCGCGCCGGCTCGCGTGCGCGTTGAGCTTCTCGGCCAGCTCGGCGATCGGCTGCGGGCCCTTGACGACCGTGACGCGCATGATGATCTTGTCGATCGAGCGGTTGACCAGCCACCGCAGCACGAACGCCACCAGGACGATGAGCAGGATCTGTCCGATCGTGCCGAGGACCTGCCCGCCGGTCACGGCGAAGGCCTCGCTCTCGGTGATCCGCCACAGCAGCGAGCAGGTGCTCAGCCCTTCGCCGCAAGGGGATCCGTCCCCGGTGGCCGCAAGCAGTTCCACGTTCTTCCTTCGCAGGGTCGTCGACGCCGACCGCGCCGGTGGTTCCTTCGGCGTCGACCTCAGGCGACCGCCCGATCCGGTGTCGCCCCCGGTTCGCACAGACGATATTCGCCCGTCACCGAAGATCCCACAGAACCAGGGTGCAATTTTCTGAGATTTAGGTCAAACTTGACGAGACCGATGGCTTGGAGGTACGTCACCGTGATAGGTCCTCGACATAGGAACACGCTCGACAGCGATGACCCCGCCCCAGGGACGCATCCGCATCTTTTCACGCATCCCGTCGGCACGCTGGGCTCGGCGCTCGTCCTGAACCAGAGTTACGAACCGCTGTGCGTGATACCGGTGAAACGAGCCGCAGTGCTGCTGCTCACTCGCAAAGCCGAAACCGTCACTCCTGGTGACGGTTTTCTGCGCTCTGAAACCATGCACATCCCGATCCCCTCGGTGGTCCGCCTCAACCGCTACGTCCCGATCCCCCGGCAGGTCGGCGCCAGTCCTTCGCGGCGCGGCGTGTTCACCCGGGACGACTGGCGCTGCGTCTACTGCAACGCGGCGGCCGAGACCATCGACCACGTGGTGCCCCGCTCGCGCGGCGGGACGCACACGTGGGACAACGTCGTCGCGGCGTGCGCCCCGTGCAATCACCGCAAGAGCGACAAGACCCTCGCCGAACTCGGCTGGCGCCTCCCGAGGGCTCCCAGGCCGCCCTCCGGCTGGCAGCTGCGCGGCTTCCGCGGGCAACGGCGCCCCGATCCCGCCTGGGAGGCCTGGCTTCCCCGCCACGGCCGCGAACGCGCCCGTCTCTCCTAGCCAAGACCGCCATCGGCCCGCAGGGCCCGTCGACCGCGCCGCAGCGTGACCGTTCCAAGTGGCCGGACGGCGGGCCCTGGCGCGTGCCCGGCGCCCGACGGCGTTCTCGCCGACCGCATCCGCCTACCGTGCTCCCGGTCGCACCCGGTAACCACCGGCGGCGATGTGAGGGGCGTAATTGGATTAGGCTGAAGGTTGGCCACGGCGCCCGATCGCCGTGGCGCCCGGCCGCGGCGCGGCCACCCTGTACCTGTCTTTAGGGGAGCAACATGACGTTCCAGGACCTGCTGATTCTCTTCGGCGCCCCGATCCTGGTTGTGGTCGCGGTCTTCGCCGTGGTCTTCCTGCGCCACCCGAGGCCGCAGTCCCGCTACCGCGCGGGTGAGCCCTACAACTTCAAGCCGGTCTGGTTCGTCTCCCGCAACGGCGCGGTGGCCGAGGCCTCCGGCGAGGCGCACGGCGCCGAGCTCGAATCCGGCGCGCACGGCGAGCCGGTCGCCAGTGGACCCAAGGGAGGCTCGCATGGCAAGTGGTAGCGACATCGCGATCGTCGCGGGCAGCGACAGCGGCAAAACCGTCGCGGGCAGCGGCGTGATCGTCGAAGGCGTCGACAAGAGCCCCGAGGAGGTCCAGCCGGCCGTCCTCGAAGGCCCCTTCGACGTCAAGGAGCTCCTGCACCTCGACGAGGCCCTCGCCGTGGCCGAGCGCGACGGCGGCGGCCTGCACTACAGCGTCTTCGTCGGCCCGCTCTACGAGCCGGTGCGGGGCGCGGCCGAGGCCCTGCACGACCGCCTCGCCGACCCGGACCGCTCGGTCCTCATCGCCGTCTCGCCCGAGCAGCGGCGCCTGGAGGTCGTGACCGGCAGGCTCGCCCAGGAGAAGATCCCGGACCGCTCGGCGGCCCTCGTGGTCTTCTCGATGGAGGCCGCCTTCGGCGTCGGCCAGCTCGCCGGGGGCATCATCACCGGCCTGCGGATGCTCGCCGAGAAGGCGCGCAGCGCCTGAGACCGACACGTGAACGGCGGCCGGGAATTCCCGGCCGCCGTTCACGTGTTTCTCAGCTCTGCGTCGCGCTCGGGTACCGGCGCTCGATGAGGTCGTCGGCGTCGGTGAGTTCGAGCTTCCCGACGAACTCGACCCACGACAGCGAGTCGGGTACGGTCTCGCGGATCGACAGGATCGTCGTGCCGGGGATGCGCAGCGTCAACGTCGCGGGCGTGCCGAGCTGCTTCTGCGCCAGCACCGCCTCGGTCGGCTGCCCGCTGAGGCCGCGCGCGAGCTCGAACACCGCCGCCTCGTTCTCCGCGGCCTTCGGCACCCAGTCCATGTCGCGCTTGAGCATGACGACCGCGCCGATCTGCTTGCCGTCCACGGCGCCGTTGTAGGTCAGCACGATCCGGTCGGCGTCGCCGCGGGCGCCGACGAGGCTCCACGACTCGTCGGTGACGTCCACCAGCTGCCCCTGGAACCGGCGCACGGCGGTGCGCACCTGCTTGACCTGCCGCCGCTGCGCGAGCGGCTTCGCGACGATCCGGAAGGCCACCACGAGCACGACGAGGACGAGCACGCCGATCCCGGCCGCCGCGACCTCGTGCAGGCCCGCCCGGATGCTCCAGATGATCGACATCGGCACGAGCACGCCCGAAGCCAGACCCAGGAGCGGCTTGAGCCAGAACGGTCCCGAACCGCCCGGCAGGCGCAGCGGCGCCATCAGCCCGACCACGGCCGCGCCCACCAGGGCGATGCCGACGAGGTTCGGCGCCGGCACGTCGTAGCGGCCGAGCCACGCGACGGCCCACCACGACAGGAACACCGAGCCGATCACCACGGTCGGGATGAGCAGCACGACGGCGAACAGCAACTGCTGGGGCTGCGGGCGGCTGCGCGAGGCGAGCACGGGCCCCAGCAGCAGCAGCGGCAGGACGATCCCGAACAACGCGACCAGGGTGGCGCTGAGGACGACCACCGGCAAAAGCGCGGACAAGGCGGCTCTCTCCATTCATGGCCCGGGAGGCCACCGAACGACGGACAAGGGGAGCCTATCAACGCCGTGAAAAGGACTCGGGGCTCCGGGACCGCCTTCACGACAGGCGGTCCGGAGCCCCGAGCACCGATTAAGCGGACTTGTCCAGCTCCCGGCCGGCGAGGGCGCGGGCGAGGTCCGCCCGGCCGTCGGCCACGCCGCGCTTGACCGACGCGGGCCGGTCCTCGGCCAGCCACGCGTCGAGCACCTCGAGCGTCTCGGTCTCGATCAGGTTCGACGGGAACGCGAGCTTGGAGAACTCCACGGCCTGCTGGGCCCCGAGCTTCTCCCACAGCTCCGGCACCGCGTCCAGATACGGGCGCAGGTACGGGCGGACCAGCTCCGCCTGGTCGAGCGGGGCGAAGCCCAGCATCGAGGACCGGCGGACCCAGTTCTCCGAGTTCGGGTCGGTGATCCGCTCCCAGGCGCGCTCCTTGGCCTCGGCCGTCGGCACGACCGCGCGGGCGACGAACGACAGGCGCTTGCCGTCGGCCGTCGAGTCGCGGTCCACCTCGGCGTCGATCGCCTCTTCACCGACCGCGCCCGAGGCGACCAGACCCGTGAGCAGCGCCCACCGCAGGTCCGCGTCGACCGCCAGGCCCTCCGGCACGTCCCGGCCCTCGAGCCAGCCGCCGATGCGACCCAGATCGGCCTCCGAACGCGAAGCCGACGCGTAGGCCTTCGCCCACGAACGCTGCGGGTCCGAACCCGGCGCCGCCGCCTCCATCGCGGCCTTCGCCGCCTGCGCCCACCGCTCGCGCAGCGCCGCCCGCTTGGCCGGGTCGGCGTAGGCGAGCGCCCCGGCGACCTGCCGCTGGGCGACGGTGACGATGTTGATGTCGCCCTCGGTGGTCAGGCTCGAAGCGCCGAGTTCGACGAACCGCGTCGCCGGCAGCTCGGCGTCGCGGAGCATGTCCCAGGCCGCGGCCCAGATGAGCGCCCGCGCGAGCGAGTCCTCCAGCGCCGAGGTGTGCCCGATCGCCGTCGCGAGGCTCCGCTCGTCCAGACGCAGCTTCGCGTACGTCAGGTCGTCGTCGTTGAGCAGCAGCAGGTCCGGCTGCTTCACGCCCGCGAGCGCCGGGACCGCCGTGGCCGCCCCGGCCACGTCGACCTCGATCCGGTCGCGGCGCACCAGCGCCTCGCCCTCCAGGTCGTACAGGCCGATCGCGATCCGGTGCGTGCGGTGCGTCGGGTGCTCGGCCGGAACCTCTTGCAGCACCGTGACCTCGGTGTAGTTCCCATCGGCGTCCACGCCGACCTCCGGGCGCAGGGTCGAGACCCCGGCCGTGCGCAGCCACGTGTCCGCGAAGTCCTTGAGCGCCTTGCCGCTCGCGGCCTCCAGCTCGCCGAGCAGGTCCGAGAAGACCGCGTTGCCGAACTGGTGCTTCTGGAAGTAGGAGCGCAGCCCGGCCAGGAACGGGTCGATCCCGACGTACGCGACCAGCTGCTTGAGGATCGAGGCGCCCTTGGAGTAGGTGATGCCGTCGAAGTTGGCCTGGATCTCCTCGGTGTCGGCCGCGTCGGTGTACACCGGGTGCGTGGTCGGCTGCTGGTCGGCCCCGTAGCCCCAGTTCTTGCGCGCCGACAGGAACGTCGTCCACGCCCCGTCGAACCGCGTGGCCTCCACGTTCGCCCAGTGGCTCGCCCACTCCGCGAAGGACTCGTTGAGCCACAGGTCGTCCCACCAGCGCATCGTCACGAGGTCGCCGAACCACATGTGCGCCATCTCGTGGAGCACGACGTTGGCGCGCTGCTCCAGCTCGAAGTCGGTGACCTGGCTGCGGAACAGGAACGAGGCCTCGGCGATCGTGATGCAGCCGAAGTTCTCCATCGCCCCGAAGTTGTACTCGGGCGCGAAGACCTGGTCGTACTTCGGCAGCGGGTAGCGGACCCCGAAGTGCGAGTGGAAGTGGTCGAAGCCCTGGCGCGTGACCTCGAAGACCCCCTCGGGGTCGAGGTAGTCCCGCATGGACTTGCGGCAGTACAGGCCCAGGTCGATCCCGTCGTGGGTCTCGTGCACGCCCACGTACGGGCCCGCGCAGATCGCGGTGATGTACGGGCTCATGCGAACCGAGGTCTCGAACAGCGTGACCTTCAGCCCGACCGCCTCCACCACCGTCTCGGAGGCCGCCGGCATGTTCGAGATCACGGTCCAGTGCTCGGGGGTGCGCACCTGGAACGTGAAGGCCGCCTTGAGGTCCGGCTGGTCGAAGCAGGCGTACACGCGCTGCGCGTCGGCCACCTCGAACTGCGAGTACAGGTACGTCTCCTTGTCGACCGGGTCGACCATCCGGTGCAGGCCCTGCCCGTCCGACGAATAGGCGCAGACGGCGTTGACGACCAGCTCGTTCTCCGCCGCCAGGCCCGTGAGCCGCAGCCCGGCCTTCGGGTCGAAGGCCGTCAGGTCCACCGGCTCCCCGTTGAGGAAGGCGTCCTCGATCCGCTCGGCGGCGATCTCGATGAAGGTCTCCGCGCCGGGTTCGGTGCAGGAGAACGCGACCGCGGTGCGCGAGCCGAAGGTGTCGCCCCGCTCGTGCCCGGTCAGGTCGAGCTCCACGGTGTAGGAGTCGACGTGGAGCAGCTCGGCGCGCCGCCTCGCCTCGTCGCGGGTCAGAATGTGGGTTGCCGCCACAGTGCCTCCTGTCGTCAGAGGTCCAGCCTCAAGGGTTCGGATTATGAAAGAAGTGTGTCATATCTCGGGAGTTCATCGAGCGGCCACCGCTACGGCGGACGGGGTCGATTACTCTCGGGGCGTGACTGCTGCACACCCGATCGACCAGGCCTGGCTCTCCACGCACAATGACGCCTCCGCAGGCGTCGGCGGGAGTGGCGGGACCGGCGCGAAGAACTACGACGAGTTCCCCGACGAAACCGAGATCACCCGGATCATCGAGGCCAACCCCGCGAGCATGCTGGGCGTCGAGATGCCCGCGCACACCCCCGAGGCGGTGAGCGCCGGACTCACCTTCGAGCAGGCCCTCCCCGCCGCCGCCGAGCGCCTCGCGGCCCTCAAGGAGGCCGGGCGCTTCGCCGCCTTCGGCGACGTCGCGGTCGCCTACCGCATCTCCGGCGGCGACGAACCGGTCGCCTACGGCCTGTTCTGCCTCGTCGACACCGCCGAGATCTCCTCCGCCGCCGACGAGCCCGGCAAGGTCATCCGCAACGAGGACGTCTTCATCGAGAAGGTCAAGCAGCGCAACGAACTCAACCAGCGCCTGCGCCACCTGCTCAGCCCCGTGCTCCTGCTCCAGTCCACCCGCGGCGACGAACTGCACGCCGCGATCGAGACCGCCATCGCCGCGGCCGGCGAACCGGTCGCCGCCGACACCGACGAGTCCGGTCGCGCCCACGAGATCTGGGCCGTCGGCGGCGAGGCCGGCGAGGCCCTGACCGCGCTGGCCGGCGACGGCGACCTCATCGTCGCCGACGGCAACCACCGCTCCCTCGCGGCGCAGGTCGGCGAGCTCGACCGCTTCCTGGCGGTCGTCACCACGCCCCGCTCGATCCAGATCAGCCCCTACCACCGCCTCGTCAAGGGCCTGCCGGGCTCGGCCTCGCAACTGGTGGAGCAGATCGCCCAGATCGGCGCGAGCGTCACCGAGACCGACGGGCCGCCCGAGACGCCCGAGACCGGCGGCACCGTCGTCGTCTACGGCCAGGGCCGCACCTGGGAGATCGCCTTCGCCCCCGTGGAGGGCTCCGTGGTCGACCGCCTCGACCACACCCGCGTCGAGCAGGAGGTCTTCGACGGCCTCCTCGGCTGGGACGCGGGGGACAAGCGCATCACCTACGTCGGCGGCGACTACCCGGCCTCCTGGCTGGCCGCGCAGGTCGACGCGGGCAAGGCCGACCTGGCGATCCTCATCGCCCCGGTCACCGTCCCCGACTTCATCGACGTGAACCTCCAGCGGCTCAAGATGCCCCGCAAGTCGACCTGGTTCGTGCCCAAGGCGCGCGCCGGTCTGGCCATCGTCGAGCTCCCGAAAGGCTAGGGTCGTCCCGTGCGCATCTATCTCGGTTCCGACCACGCAGGCCTCGAACTCAAGGACCACCTCGTCAAGCACCTCGCCGGCCGCGGTCTCGAGGTCGTCGACGTGGGCCCGCACCAGTACGACGCCGAGGACGACTACCCGCCGTTCTGCCTGAACGCGGCCGCGCGGGTCGTGGCCGACCCCGGCAGCCTCGGCATCGTCGTCGGCGGCTCCGGCAACGGCGAGCAGATCGCCGCGAACAAGGTCCCCGGCTGCCGCGCGGCCCTGGCCTGGAGCGTGGAGACGGCCAAGCTCGGCCGCCAGCACAACGACGCGAACGTCGTGGCCATCGGCGGGCGGATGCACTCGCTCGAGGAGGCCACCGCCTTCGCGGACGCGTTCGTCGACGAGCCCTTCTCCGGGGCCGAGCGCCACCAGCGGCGCATCGACATGCTCACCGAGTGGGAGACCACGCACGAGCTTCCCGAACTGCCTTAGCACCCAAGCGGATCGAGCGAGGCCCGGGCTGCGGCCCGGGCCTTCTCCGCGCGTGAAAACCGGGGGAATTCGCAGCTCGACTATGGAGTTATTGGACACGCGTTGGTAGCGTCGACACATGTCTAAGGGTTTTCGCGTTCTCCTCCAGATCCTCCAAGTGGTCTGCCTGCTGGGGGCGCTCCTGTTCCTGGCCTCCTCACTCCTGCTCCACATCGCCGACCTCGACGTGACCGGTTTCGACGCGGGCGCTCCGATCGAGCAGTGGGCCCTCGGCTTCGGCGTCCTCGCCGTGGCCTTCTCGCCCGCGGTCTGGTCCCTCGCCCGCTCCGGCCGGGCGGCCGCCCCCGCGACCTCGACCGGCAGCTTCGACCGCGTCGTGCCCCCCGCCGCGCCGCCGCAGCAGTCGCCGCAGCCGGGCGGGGCCTTCGAGCCGGTGAACGCCAACCAGGCGCCGGCCCCGCCGGCCAGCTCCTACGGCCAGGGCGCCCCGGGCGGCTTCGCCTCCCCGCCCCCCGGCGCCTCCCCGCCCCCGTCCGCCGAGAGCCCCTGGGGTTCGGGCCGCTGAGGCCGCGCGGGCCGCGGGCCTGCAAACCGTCGCTTGTTGAGACGATGCGTACAGCGCCGCCTCCGGGGGCCGTGGAAGGTGGATTTCAGACGATAGGCTGAGGGCTCAGTCTGAATCGCGAAGGACCACTCATGTCGAACGCCACCGTTGACCTCGTCTGCGGACCGGCCGACCCCCTCCCGGGGTCCGAGCAGAGCTACCGGCTCACCGGTCTGCTCGGCTCGGGCGGCCAGGCCGACGTGTACCAGGCCGTGCGCGTGTCGGCGGGGATCTCGTCCACGCCGCTGACGGTGAAGGTCTTCCGCCCCAACCCGCAGGACACCCGCGAGCACCAGTTCCGCTCCTGGGACAAGGGCGACGCGGTCCTCATGGACCTCCACAGCCGCAACATCGGCTCGATCTGCCGCCGCATCGACGCGTTCTACGGCCGCGCCCCGCACCCGCCCGGGCAGGCCCCGCAGGGCGAGCCGGTGCCGTTCCAGGTCCTCGAGTACCTTCCCGGCCACGACCTGCGCCAACTGCTCCAGCGGCGCCTGGCCCGCGTGGACGCCGCGCGGACGCTCCGCTCGATCGTCGAGGTCATGAACGCGATGCACCACCCGCCGATCGGCGCGCACCCGGTGCTGCACATGGACCTCAAGCCCGCCAACGTGATCGTCGGCCCCGACGGCTCGGCGAAGGTCATCGACTTCACCGGGGCCCGCTACTACACCCCGGCGCACCTGACGACGATCGCCTACACCCGCGAGACCGCCGGTCCCGAGGCTCACCAGGGGACCGTGGGTCCGGCCTACGACGTGCACGGCTTCGGGTCGATCGCGTTCTACCTGGTGACGGGCGCGAGCGCCCGCACCGACTCGCCCGGGCACGAGCAGACCGTGCCGTGGGCGCGGCTGCGCCGCCACCCGGTCCTGGAGGCGAACCCGCGGCTGCGCGAGCTGCTGACCGCGCCGCTCGACGACGACCCGAACAAGCGGCCCCGCACCGAGGAGCTGCCGCGCTGGATCAACGAGCTGTGCGCCACCGTCGCCCGCTCGAACGTGCCCGACCTCGGCGTCGACTGGGGCGCGGGGGCGGGATTGTCGGCGGCCGACGCCCCGACGCGCCGCCTCGACCTCCCCGGCGCCGCGCCGACCGTGGTCGCCTCCCCTCCGCAGGCGCAGGCCGGCACCCGCGTCATGGAGTCGGGGATGCCCGCGACGAGGAAGATCGTGCCCTCGAAGTCGGGGCAGGACAAGCCGATCACCGGCCGCGTCCGCGTCCCCGAACAGGACCCGTCCGCCTTCCAACGGCAGGACGGCTTCCATCCGGGCCGCTCGGCCGGGCCCTCCGAGCCCTCGCCGGCCAACCGCGGGGCGCTCCCGCGCCTGCGTCTGGCCGGCGACCCCGAGGAGCCCCACGAGGCCCACCACAAGGAGGACCGCGCCCCGCTGCTCGGCCCGCCCGGCTCGCTCGCCAAGGGCTTCGAGCTCTCCGTCATCGGCGGCCTGTTCTCGCTGATCATGTGGCTGCTATGGGCGATCGAGCACGGCATGGAGACGCTCCGCGGCCAGGTCTTCAGCTACCTGTTCGTCATCGCCGTGGCCATCGGCCTGTTCTTCCTCATCCGCATCGCCGGCGGGATGCTCTGGGGCCGGTGGCTGGGCGCGAAGCGCCGCACCGCCCGACTGGCGCACCTGGGCACCGGGATCTTCCTGTTCCTGGTGGGCCTGAGCTATCTCGAACAACTCAAGTGGAGCTGGCTGAGCCTCGACTTCAGCTGGTTCGAATGGATCACCGACCTCTTCGGATAGCGACGCCGGAACGCCCTTTTTCACAGGTTTTCAAGCGCTTCTCGCGATTGTTCGGCAATTTCACCGGCGCATCCGAAGTGTCGGGATCTACGCTTTCGGGGACCGCGCGCCGCGGAAGGCTTGCCTAAGTTTCCAAAGTCCGCGGTGCAACCGACACGGGTGGATGCGGCGTCTAGAGGACGACATGATCCCCCTGGATACAGGAAAGGCCTTGAGATGACCGCATTGACATCGGTCGGTGCCGCAGCTCTCACCCCCGAGCAGCGGGAAGCCTTCGATCGCGACGGCTACCTCATGATCCGCGGCGCGCTCGACGCCGACGAGATCCAACGCTGCTCGGACGCTCTGGACCGCGTGTACGAGATCGAAAAAGCCGCGGGCAGGCTCAGCCCCGAGGGGGCCATGCACCGCCTCGACGCCGTGACCTCCTGCCCGGAGCTCGCGTTCCTGCTCAACCACCCCCGGACCTTCCACTACGTGTGGTCGATCCTGGGCTGGAACTTCCACGTCTACCATTCCCATGTGGACAAGCACCCGCCCATTCAGGGCAAGCGCCCGTTCCGCTTCGAATGGCACCAGGACGGCGGCCGGCAGAACCGCGAGACCGAGACCGACCCGCGCCCGCGCCTGTCGGTCAAGCTCGCGTACTTCTTCACCGACCTCTCCGAGGAGGGCCGCGGCAACACCAAGATCATCCCCGGCTCGCACAAGTGGAACCGCATCGACGGCCCGCCGCGGCGCGACATGGAGTGGCCCGACCCCGAAGGCGCCCTCGAGGTCACCGGCAACGCCGGCGACGTCATGTTCTTCGACCGCCGCATCTGGCACGCCCGCAGCGACAACTACTCGGACCTGACCCGCAAGGTCGCGTTCTTCGGGTTCACGCCGCGCTGGATCCGCGCCCGCGACCTCGTCGAGGACCTGCCGAACCAGTCCTGGTGGAACGACCTCGACCCGGTGCAGCAGCAGATGCTCGGCGGCCACGCGGCCACCGGCGACCACGGCTGGGGCCACTGGCCGAAGGAGACGCCGCTGTACAACTGGCTGGCCGAGCGTGACCTCCTCGACCCGGACTACCCGCCGCTGCGGCCCTAGCGGACGCCGATGGCAGGCTGATCCCATGAGCCACGACGCCAGCCTCGCTCGCGACATCTTCAACCGCTCGCACCTGACGGGGGAGTTCACGCTCCGCTCGGGTGTGGTGGCGCACGAGTACTTCGACAAGTACCTGTTCGAGTCCGATCCGGTCCTGCTGCGGCGCATCGGCGAGGCGCTCGCGCCGCTGGTGCCCGCGCACGGGGTCGACGCCCTGGCGGGCCTGGAGACCGGCGGCATCCCCATCGCGACCGTCCTGTCGCAGTTGACGGGTCTGCCGACGCTGTTCGTGCGCAAGGAGGCCAAGACCTACGGCACGTGCCGCCTCGCCGAGGGCGGCGAGGTCGAAGGTCGGCGCCTGTTCATCGTCGAGGACGTGGTGACCTCGGGCGGCGCGATCCTGGACTCGGTGGCCGAGCTGCGCGAGCGCGGCGCGGTCGTGGAGCGGGCGGTGTGCGTCATCGACCGCGAGTCGGGCGGTGCCAAGCACCTGGCCGACGCGGGGATCGAACTGGAGGCCCTGTTCACGATGACCGAACTCAAGGCCGCGGGAGCGCGCTAGCGACATCGACAAGGGGGCCGGACGCGGATGCGTCCGGCCCCCTTTCCGCGTGTCCTACCTGGCCCAGAGCCAGATCTCGGAGCCCTTCTCGGCCTCCTCGCCGGCGTCCACGGACTGGTCGAAGACGGTGCCGGTGAACCAGATCTGCGCGGTCTTGACGGTGAAGCCGAGGTCTTCGAGGGTCTTCCGGGCGTCGGCGATGTCCTCGCCGACCACGTCGGGCACCGCGATCAGCTCGGGCCCGGCGCTGATGACGAGGTCGACCTCGTCGCCCGGTCCGGCGTGCGCGTCGGGCGCGGGGCTCTGCTCGACGACCCGTCCCTTGTCGATGGTGTCGCTGGTGCGCTCGGTGACCTCGCCGACTTCGAGGCCCTCGGCCTCCAGTGCGGCCACCGCGTCGCCCTCGTCCATGCCGACCAGATCGGGCACTTCGAGCGGCGGGAACCCCTCGGAGACGATCAGGGTCACCGGCGCCCCGGCCTTGACCTCCTCGCCGGAGGGCGGCTGGGTCCCGATGACCGCGCCCTCGTCGTGCTCGGTGCTGTAGTCGCGCTCGACGGTGACCTGGTCGGTGAACCGCGCCAGCGCCTCGCGGGCCGCCTCCTCGCTCTCCCCGGCGAGTTCGGGCACCGTGTACCGCTCGGGGCCGAGCGAGACGACCACGGTGATGGTCGCGCCCTGCCTGATGCGGTCGCCCACTTCAGGGTCCTGCGAGATGACCTTCCCGGCGGGCGCGCTCTCGCTGAAGACCTCGTCGATCCGCACGTCGAAGCCCTGCTCTTCGGCGTAGGCCGCGACGGTATCGCCGGTCTGGCCGAGCAGGGACGGCGCGGAGGTGTAGCGGCCGATGCCGATCCACCAGCCCGCGGCGGCGACGCCGACCAGCAGGGCCGCGATGAGCCCGAGCGTAATCAGCGCCTTCCACGACCGCTTCGCGTCCGGCCCGCCGACGACCATGGTGGTCCGCACGGCCCTGGTCGGGCGCGGCACCTGGCCGGTGGTGCCCGGCACGGGCTTGACGTCGATCGCCTGGAGCCGGCGCAGGAACGCCCCGGCGTCGACCGGCCGCGCCCCGGGCCTGCGCGAGGCGGCGGCCGTGACCAGCTCGGCGAGGCTCTCGGGCACGTCGGGGGCCTTGATCCGCGGCGAGGGCACGTCCTCCTCGACGTGGCGCCGCGCGACCGCGCCCGAGTCGGGCCCGTCGAAGGGCACCTCCCCGGTCAGCAGCTCGTACAGCAGGATCGCCGTCGAGTACACGTCGCTGGCCGCTTGAGCGGGCTCGCCGCTGACGAGCTCGGGGGCCACGTACGCGGCGGTGGCCACGAGCGGCCCGCCGGTGTCGCGGTCGCCGTGGACGGCCTCGGCCAGGCCGAAGTCGACGACCTTGACCCGGTCGCCGCGCCCGCCGTTCTTGAGCAGGATGTTCTCGGGCTTGACGTCGCGGTGGACGAGCCCGGCGTCGTGGGCGGCCTGGAGCCCGTCGAGGATCTGCCCGCACAGTTCCACGGCCTCCTCGATCCGCAGGCGGCGGCGCCGGTTGAGCAGGTCGCGCAGGGTCGTGCCGGGCACGTATTCCATGACGACGTACGGCAGTCCCTGGTGGACGCCTTGGTCGAACACGGCGACCACATTGGGGTGCGAGAGCCGGGCGATGGTGCGCGCCTCGTGCGTGAAGGCCTTGAGGTCGAAGCCCTCGGCTCCGGCGGCGGTGATCATCTTCACCGCGACGGTCCGGTCGAGCCGCTCGTCGCGGGCCTCGTAGACGTCGGCCATGCCGCCCCGGGCGATGAGCCGCTCCAGACGGTAGCGTCCGTCGACGCGCGCACCCGTAAGGTCCCCAGTCGTCGTTGTCAACCCGCACCTCCTACACCTGTGATCATAGGAGTTCGGTACGACTCCGGCTTGCCAGCTTGCCGACAGGGGGCGTCGCTTACAGCAACTCCGCGCCGGGGAAGCCCGGCTTGTCGGGGGCGACCACGCCGAGGCGCTTGGTCGCGCGCGTCAGCGCCACATAGAGGTTCCGCAGTCCCGTGGCCGCGATCGCGTCGGGGTCGACCACGATGACCGAGTCGAACTCGAGCCCCTTGGCCTGCTTGACCGTCAGCACCGAGGCGCCGTCGACCCCCGCGAGCCCCGCGGCCCGCTCCGGCGTCGTGACCACCGCGACGCTGCCCTCGCCGACGATCCGCCGCTCGGCGGCGACGAGTTCGGCGATCCGGGCGTCGCCGTCGCCGTCGCCGATCTCCAGCCACGGCCGGTGGCCCGACTCGCGCACCGGGCGCGGCCGGGCGGCCTCGACGCCGATCGCGTCGAGCACCCGCGTGGCGACCTCCATGATCTCGGCCGGGGTCCGGTACGACACCGTCAACTGCTCGGCCCGCCATGACAGGTCCGCGTCGCCGAAGACCTCGGCCCAGCTCCGCGGCGCCTCGCCGACCTGCGCGGCCGGTCCGGCGGCCTGCGCGAGGTCCCCGGCCACGGTGAACGAGCGCGTCACGCACCGGCGCAGCAGCGCCCGCCACTCCATGGGCGACAGCTCCTGCGCTTCGTCGACGATGACGTGCCCGAAGATCCAGCGCCGGTCGGCCGCGGCGCGCTCGGCGACCGAGACGAACACCTCGTCCACCTGCCGCTCGCCGAGCCAGAACTCGTCGATGACGTCGGTGGCCTGGAGGATCTCCGACTCCTCGTCCTCGAAGTCGAACGAGGCCGACCCCTCGGCGATCGTCAGCACGTCCTGCGCGTAGGCGATCTGCTCGGCCGTCAAGCCGCCGGCGCGCCGGGGCGCCTCGATCTCGCCGAGGTGCTCGGCCGCCTCGTCCAGCAGCGCCACGTCGGCCTCGCTCCAGCCGCCGGGCCGGCGCACCAGCAGCGCCCGCTCGGCCTTGCCGAGCACCGCCGCCGCCGAGGCGATGCGCTCGGGCGAGGCGAACAGGTCCTCCAGCAGTGCTTTCGCGTTGAGCTCGGGCCACAGCGCCTCGATCTGGCCCCGGATCACCGGGTCGGCGGCGATCTCGACGGCGAGCTTCGCCCGGTCGTCGAGGCCCAGCAGGTTCTCCCCGCCGAGCGGGTCCTCGCCGATGACGTCGGCGTACTGCGTCGCGAGGTCGGCGATCACCCGCTTGTGGAAGGTCTCACGGGCCTCGTTGTGCGCCAGGCCCGTCTCGCGCGCGGCGTCCCTGGCCGCGGTGATCTTCTCGGGCCGCAGGTACAGCTCGTGGCCCTCGTAGTCGACCAGGACCGGCTCGCGCGGGACGACCTGGCGGTCGGCCACGGCGCTGGCGATGACCCCGGCCATGACGGCGCGGCCCTTGACGGCGGCGACGGCCTCGGTCTCGGGCCGGTCGGCGACGACGCCGGGGAACAGCTGCGCGGGGGTGCGCAGGAGCACGTCGGTCTCGGCCAGGCCCGGCAGGACCTCGGAGATGTAGCGCAGGAACTGCTTGCCGGGGCCGATGATGAGCACGCCGCGGCGCTTGAGGCGCTCGCGGTGCTCGTAGAGCAGGTAGGCGGCGCGGTGGAGGGCCACGGCGGTCTTGCCGGTGCCGGGCGCGCCGTCGACGATCATGACCCCTTCCAGGGGCGCCCTGATGATGCGGTCCTGCTCGGCCTGGATGGTCGCGACGATGTCCTTCATCGCGCCGGTGCGGGCCGCGTCGAGGGCGGCCATGAGCGCGCCTTCGGAGCCGATCGTCGAGCCGGTCTCGGCGGCGGCGTCGAGGTCGAGCACCTCGTCGTTGATCGAGCGCAGGTGCCGGCCCTTGGTGTGCAGGTGGCGGCGGCGGCGCACCCCGGCGGGGGAGGCGGCCGTGGCCAGGTAGAACCGGCGCCCGGCCTCCGAGCGCCAGTCCACCAGGAGCTGCTCGCCGCCTTCGGCGTGCATCCCGATGCGGCCCAGGTACATCGGGGCCTCGTCGTCGGTGTAGTCGAGCCGCCCGAAGCACAGGCCCTCCTCGACGGCGTCGAGCTGGGCGATGCGGCGGCGGTGCAGGTGCGCTTCGGCGTCGCGCTGCGAGCGCTCCTGCTCGTTCTCGACGTGCCGGAGCCGGGACTCGCCGAGCCGGGCGGCGGCCTCGTCGCGGAGGCGGTCGAGGTGGGCGTAGAGGTCGTCGAGGCGGGCCTGCTCGGCGCGGGTCGTTTGCGCGACCGCCTGGGCGGCGGCCGGAGTGGTGGCGGCGGACACGGCTCTCCTCGGGTACGGAAGCTCTGGAAGTCGCGGACGTTGCGCGGAGTGCCGCAGGCGCCGGTGCGAGGCACCCGGGCGTCGCTGCGGCCGAGAAGCGGTGCAACTGAAGAATCGTAGCGCTCGCGAGGGCGCTTCGTCTCGTCCCCGAGCCGGACGTGACCGCCGTCCGCCTCCCATCGATTCATATATCGAAGATTATTGATCGATTTTGCGACGCTTCCGTGTGCGGACGCGGTGGATCGGCCCCGCTTTACAAGGAATTCACAAGAGCGCCGGATTTCTCCCGCCCTTCCCCTTGTGTCACCCCTCACTTAACTGTTAGGTTACTTTCTAATTCGATGTCGCACCTGGTCATCACCCCTAGGTGCACCGAAGACGAGCTGACTCACCCTCTCGATAGGAGACGACCATGCGCCGAACGCGCAAGATCATCCTGTCCATCGCCGGCGCCGCGGTCCTCGCGGTCTCGGGCACCATGGCGGCCATCGCCTGGGGCCACGGCTACAACTCCGACCCGCCCTCCCGCTCCGCGCTGTGCGCGAGCGGAGCGGTCGCCGACTGCGGGGCCATCTCCTATGAGCCCCAGAGCGTCGAAGGCCCCAAGGGCTTCCCGGCCGCGGGACCCGCCGATGGCGAACTGTGCGCCGGCGGCAACGCCCCCTTCGCCGAACTCGACGACCCGCGCGGCGGCAACTGGCCCACCACCTCGGTGAGCGCCGGCCCCCGCACCTTCACCTGGACGATGACCGTCGCCCACTCCACGGCGACCTTCGACTACTACATCACCAACGCGAACTACGACCCGACCAGACCGCTCACCCGCGACCAGCTCGACCTCACCCCCTTCGCGTCCTTCGCGATGGGCGGGGCCCAGCCCGACCACTCCATGACCCACACCGTGACTCTGCCCCAGCGCAGCGGCCAGCAGCTCATCTTCGGCGTGTGGGTCATCGCCGACACCGCCAACGCCTTCTACTCGTGCATCGACGTCGACTTCGGCGGCGGAGGCAGCGGCCCCGGCCCCGAACCGACCGACCCGCCCACCACCCCCGGCGGTGGCGGCGGCGAGGCCTGCGACGCCGGAGCCTGGAGCGCCTCGGCCGTCTACAACGGCGGCGACGAGGTCACCCACAACGGCACCTCCTACCGCGCCTCCTGGTGGACCACCGGCGAAGAGCCCGGCACCACCGGCGAATGGGGCGTCTGGCGCGCCGTCACCACCTGCTGACGCACCAACCATCGAAACCACGGCGCGCACTCGCCGTGACGGGCCGCCCGGCGCACGCCGGGCGGCCCCTGCCCCAACTCGCTTGACACCCCCTCCCGGCCCCGGCTACCGTTGTCCCCGTCCTTGTTCCCGACGTCAGGCACTCACTTGAAGCTCTAGGTCGTAGACATCGCGCCATCACGTCTCTGCGCACGTGAGGTGCCTCTGCGATCCGAGGGTGCCGCTTCCGGGAACCGTCCCAAAGGCCACCATCCAGGTCCCGCCGCCTTCAGGCCGGCGCGATGTCTCTCATTCGATCCCGCACCGCATCGACCCTGAGAGAGGTCACATGACCACCTACATCAACGTCCAGCAACTGCGTTTCGCCTGGCCCGAAGGCGACCGCGTCTTCGACGGCGTCGACGCCGTCTTCTCCGACGGCCGCACCGCCCTCGTCGGCGACAACGGCACCGGCAAGTCCACGCTCCTGCGCCTCGTCGCCGGACTCCTGCGGCCCGAATCGGGCTCGATCACCGCCTCCGGGCTCATCGAGTACCTGCCGCAGGAACTCCCGCTGCGCCTGGGCGACACCGTCGCGGACCTGCTCGGCATCGCCGATAAACGGCGCGCGCTGGCCGCGATCGAAGCGGGCGACGCGAGCGAGGCCCACTTCGCCGTGATCGGCGACGACTGGGACTTCATCGACCGGTCGCGGGTCGCACTCGACGAACTCGGCCTCGACCACGTCGGCTTCGACCGCACCGTCGGCACCCTCTCGGGCGGGGAGTCCATGCTCGTCGGCCTCGCCGGGCGCCTCGCCCGCCGCCCCGACGTGCTGCTGCTCGACGAACCGTCCAACAACCTCGACGGCTCGGCCCGCAAACGCCTCTACCAGGCCATCCGGCGGTTCAACGGCACCCTCGTGGTCGTCAGCCACGACCGGGCGCTCCTCGACCACGTCGACGCCGTCGCCGAGCTCTACCAAGGCCGCATCCGCATCTTCGAAGGCGACTACACCGCCTACGAGCAGGCCGTCGAGGCCGAGCAGGAGGCCGCCGCCCGCGCCGTGCGCGACGCGAAGCAGGACCTCACCCGGCAGAAGAAGGAGCTCATCGCCACCCGCATGCAGAACGACAAGGGCGCCGCCGCCTGGCGGCGCGAACGGGACCGCGGCGGGACCCCGAAGATCCTCCTCAACGGCAAGAAGAACGCCGGCGAGGTCTCCTCGGCGAAGATCCTCCTCGCCAAGCAGGAGGACGTGGCCGAGGCCCGCGAGCGCCTCGACGCCGCCGAGGAGTCCCTGCGCGACGACGGGGCGATCAGCGTCGACCTCCCCGAGACGAACGTCTCCTCGCACCGCGAGATCGCCATCGTCAAGGGCCTCACCGTCGGCGACCTCTACGGCGAAGGCCTCGGCCTGCACGTGCGCGGCCCCGAGCGCATCGCCGTGACCGGCGACAACGGCTCGGGCAAGACCACGCTCCTGCGCGCGATCGCCGAGGCCGCCCGCGTCCCCCACGGGTTCCTCACGCAGCGGCTCGAACTGCTCGACGACGACGCGACCGTGCTCGACAGCGTCCGCGCCGCAGCGCCCGAAGCCGAACAGTCGGTCCTGCGGACCCGCCTGGCCCGCTTCGGGATGCGCGGCCGAGCGGTGTTCCAGACCATCGGCACGCTCTCGGGCGGCCAGCGCCTGCGGGCGGCCCTCGCCACGGTCCTGTCGGCCCAGCCCGCGCCGCAACTGCTGCTGCTCGACGAGCCGACGAACAACCTCGACATGTCCTCGATCCGCCGGCTCCAGCAGGCGCTCACCGCGTTCGAAGGCGCCCTGGTCGTCGTCAGCCACGACGAGGCCTTCCTCGACGGGCTCGGCCTGACCCGCCGCGTCGAGCTGGTCCGCGGGGAGGGGATCGCCGTCGACGAGCCCGTCGCCGCCTGAGGCCCGCGGACACGGTCGGGCAATCCCTGACAGGCGGCGTCGGCGCGACGATACTGGACGTTCACGCACCGATCGACCGAGGAGCGCCGATGCCGCCGATCCGAGCCGCCGCCGCGGCACTGCTGCTGACCGGGGCGCTGGCCGCGTGCGGCAGTGACGCCGAAGACGCCCTCGACCTCGGCGGGGCCTGGACGGCGCAGCTCGCCGTCACCGACGCCTGGGCCGAGGCCGACCCGGACGCGTCCGGGACCGCCGCGGTCTCCTCGGCCGACGGCACCACCGTGCAGCTCTCGCTGGTCGGTCTCGAACCCTCCACCGAGTACATGGCGCACGTCCACGACGGCGCGTGCGACGAGGACCCGCCCGGCGGCGGCCACTGGCTCGCCGACCCCGACGGCGAGGACGCCGCCGGGAACATCGTCGAGCTGCACTTCACGACCGACGAGGACGGCACCGCCTCGTCCACGGCCTCGGCCCCGTTCATGCTCGACGACCGCTCCGAGTCGGTCGTGGTCCACGCGCCGGAGGCGGCGGTCGAAGACGCGGGGCTCGACTCCGACCGCGTCCTGTGCGGCGACCTCACCGAAGGCTGACCCTGAAGGGGACTCGCCTCCCGTTCCAACCGGTCCTGTCGGACCCTCCGGGCAGGATTGCAGTGGGGGGTCCCCAGGTGTCCGATTTGCGGAGACGCTCCCGAAGCGCTCGGCCGCGGTCACTGCCGCCGTTAATGCATGGCGCCCTCCGCGACCGCCCGCGTATCCTTGACGATCGTCATGCCCAACAGCGTCCCGAGACCCCGTCCCAGCCTGCACGAGCGCGTGTTCGCGCTGCGCACGGCCGATCAGCGTGCGCTCCGGCGCCGCCTGCGCGAGGCCCGCGACTGCGAGGGCCCCGCCCGCGCCGAGGCCTTCGCGAAGCTCGAAGCCGAGGTCGAACGCAAGGAGGCCGCGCTGGCGGCCCGGGCCGCGTCGGTGCCGAGGATCGTCTACCCCGAAGAACTGCCGGTCTCGCAGCGCAAGGACGACATCCTCGAGGCGATCCGCGACAACCAGGTCGTCATCATCGCCGGCGAGACCGGTTCGGGCAAGACCACGCAGATCCCGAAGATCTGCCTCGAACTGGGCCGCGGGGTGCGCGGCATGATCGGCCACACCCAGCCGCGCCGGATCGCCGCCCGCGCGGTGGCCGAGCGCATCGCCGAGGAGTTGCAGTCCCCGCTCGGGGAGGCGGTCGGCTGGAAGGTCCGCTTCACCGACCAGGTCTCCGACGCCAGCCACGTCAAGCTCATGACCGACGGGATCCTGCTCACCGAGATCCAGCACGACCGGCTCCTGAGCGCCTACGACACGATCATCATCGACGAGGCCCACGAGCGCAGCCTCAACATCGACTTCATCCTCGGGTGCCTGCGCCAGATCCTCCCCAAGCGCCCCGACCTCAAGGTCATCGTCACCTCCGCGACCATCGACCCCGAGCGGTTCGCGACCCACTTCGCCGCCAACGGCAGGCCCGCCCCGATCCTGGAGGTCTCCGGGCGCACCTACCCGGTCGAGGTCCGCTACCGGCCGCTGCGCGACGAGGACGGCGAGCGGGACCGCGACCAGATCGACGGCATCCTCGACGCGGTCGACGAACTGGGCCGCGTCGGCGACGGCGACATCCTCGTCTTCCTCTCCGGCGAGCAGGAGATCCGCGACACCGCCGAGGCCCTGGAGAAGGCGAAGCTGCGCCACACCGAGGTCGTCCCGCTGTACGCGCGGCTCTCGGCCCAGGAGCAGCACCGGGTCTTCTCCTCCCACACCGGCCGGCGGATCATCCTCTCCACCAACGTCGCCGAGACCTCCTTGACGGTGCCGGGCATCCGCTACGTCGTCGACGCCGGGTACGCGCGCATCTCCCGCTACTCGGCCCGCACGAAGGTCCAGCGCCTCCCGATCGAGGCGATCAGCCAGGCCAGCGCCAACCAGCGGGCCGGGCGCTGCGGCCGCGTCGCCGAGGGCATCTGCATCCGCCTGTACTCCGAGGACGACTTCAACGCGCGCCCGGAGTTCACCGACGCGGAGATCCTGCGCACCAACCTCGCCAGCGTCATCCTCCAGATGACCGCCGCGAAGCTCGGGCGGGTCGAGACGTTCCCGTTCGTCGACGCGCCCGACTCGCGCAACATCAAGGACGGCCTGGACCTCCTGGTGGAGCTCGGCGCGCTCGAGGACGTCCGCAGCGGTGAGCGGCGCTTGACGAAGGCCGGGAGGGACATCGCGCGGCTGCCGATCGACCCGCGCCTGGCCCGGATGATCCTCCAGGCCCGCGAGGAGGGCTGCGTCCGGTCGGTCGCCGTCATCACCGCCGCGCTGTCCATCCAGGACCCGAAGGAGCGCCCTTCCGACAAGCGGGCCCAGGCCGACCAGTCGCACGCGCGCTTCAACGACCCCGACTCCGACTTCTCGGCCTACCTGAACCTGTGGCGCTACCTCGAAGACGAGCGGCGCTCGCGCTCATCGAGCGCGTTCCGGCGCATGTGCAAACAGGAATACCTGCACTACCTGCGCATCCGCGAGTGGCAGGACCTGGTGCGCCAGATCCTCAGCGTCCTCAAGAGCCTGAAGATCCCCGTCGAGGCGCCCGAGGCCACGGCCGACCCCAAGAAGGTCCACACCGCGCTCCTGGCCGGGCTCCTGTCGCACATCGGCGTCAAAGAGGCCGACACCCGCGAGTACCTCGGCGGCCGCGGCGCCAAGTTCGCGATCTTCCCCGGATCGGGCCTGTACAAGAAGCAGCCCCGCTGGGTCGTTGCCGGCGAACTGGTCGAGACCAGCCGCCTGTGGGGGCGCGTGTGCGCCAAGATCGAACCCGAGTGGGTCGAACCGCTCGCCGAGCACCTCAGCAAGCGCACCTACTCCGAGCCGCACTGGTCCAAGAAGTCCGGCGCGGTCCTCGCCTACGAGCGCATCACGCTCTACGGCGTGCCGATCGTGGCCCGCCGCAAGGTCAACTTCGGACGCATCGACGCCGAGACCAGCCGCGAGCTGTTCATCCGCCACGCCCTCGTCCAAGGCGAATGGGAGACCCACCACCGGTTCTTCTCCCGCAACCTCGCGAAGATCAGCGAGGTCGAGGACCTGGAGAACCGGGTGCGCCGCCGCGGCCTCCTCGCCGACGAGCAGACCCTCTTCGACTTCTACGACGAGCGCCTCCCCGCCGACATCGTCTCCTCCCGCCACTTCGACTCCTGGTGGAAGAAGGAACGCGACAAGACCCTCCTCGACTTCGACGAGTCGCTCCTGCTGGGCGACCGCGCCGAGGACGTCCAGGCCGAGGCCTACCCCGAGGTGTGGACCTCCGAAGGCGTCGACCTCGACCTCGACTACGAGTTCGAACCCGGCTCGGCCAACGACGGCGTGACCGTCGCCGTCCCCCTCCCCGCGCTCCAGCAGCTCGACCAGGACGCCTTCACCTGGCAGGTCCCGGGCCTGCGCGCCGAGTTCACCGAAGCGCTCATCAAGAGCCTCCCCAAGTCGCTTCGCCGCAGCTTCGTGCCCGCCCCCGACTTCGCCAGGGCCGCCGTCGCCCGCATGGAGCCGGTCGCCGGACGCCCGATGATGGCCGCGCTGGCCGACACCCTCAAGGCCATGACCGGCGTGCACGTGCCCGAGGACGCCTACGACCTCACCAAGATCCCCGGGCACCTCCTCGTCACCTTCCAGGTGAAGGACGAGGACGGCACGATCCTCGCCCAGGGCAAGGAACTCGGCGCGCTCCAGCGCCAGCTCGCCCCCAAGACCGAGGAGGCCGCCGCCGAGGCCTTCGAGCTCGAACGCACCGGCCTCAAGACCTGGGACTTCGACGCGATCCCCAAGCTCCACGAGACCCCCCGCAAGGGCTACACCGCCAAGGCCTACCCGGCCCTGGTCGACGAGGGCGGCTCGGTCGGCGTCAAGGCCTTCCCCGACCTCGGGACGCAGGCCGCGAACATGTGGGCCGGCACTCGCCGCCTCCTGCGCCTGAACACCCCCGACCCGCACCTGAAGGAAGCGCTCACGCGCAACGAGCAACTCGCTCTCGCGACCGGCCCCTACACCAATGTGGACGCGCTCTTGGCCGACTGCGTGCGGACCGTCCTCGACAAGGTCCTCATCGAAGGCGGCGGCCCCGCCTGGGACCGCGAGGGCTTCGACGCCCTGCTCAAACGCGCCCGGCCCGAGGTCGCCGGCGAGTCGCCGGCCGTCGCCCGCAAGGCCGCGGCGATCCTCACCGAGGGCCGCGAGGCCGCCCGCCGCCTCGAAGGCAAGTTCGACTTCGCGATGCTCCCGGCCATGAGCGACATGCGCCGCCAGCTCGAAGCGCTCATCGGCGCCGACGGGTTCGTCGGCGCCACCGGCTGGTGGCGCCTGGACGACGTGCTCCGCTACGTCAAGGCCGTCGCCTACCGCGCCTCGCGCGTCGGCGCCGACGTCGCCGGCGACAAGGGCAAGATGGACGTCGTCCAGGCCCTCGAAGCCGAACGCGACGCCCTCGCGCGCACCCGCCCCGCCGCGCTGCGCAGCGGCGAGGGCCGCGAGGTGCGCTGGATGCTCGAGGAACTGCGCGTCAGCTTCTTCGCCCAGCAGCTCGGGACCCGCTACCAGGTCAGCGAGAAGCGCATCCGCAAACTCCTCCAGTCGCTCTGACGCGCCCTTTCGCGGCCTCCCCGGCGAAATCGTTCGCGCATGTCGGACCCCGGGTGCATGATCATTCCCTGAGCCGGAAAAACCCGGCATCAAGGTGATGCCATTCTGGCGTCCCTATGACATCATGAAGAGGGTCCCGCGAACGCACTCTAAGGAGGACCACGTGTCGCATCACGATCCGAACGGCAACGCCATAGAAATCGAAGGCCTCACCAAACGCTTCGGCGACCTCGTGGCCGTCGACGACGTGGACCTCACCGCCCGCACCGGCACCGTCCTCGGCCTCCTCGGCCCCAACGGCGCCGGCAAGACCACCGTCGTCCGCATGCTCGCCACCCTCTCCGAACCCACCGCCGGCACCGCCCGCGTCGGCGGCTACGACATCGTCCGCCACGCCCCCCAGGTCCGATCCCTCATCGGCCTCACCGGCCAGTTCGCCGGCATCGACGAACTGCTCACCGGAGAAGAGAACCTCCGCTTCATCGGCCGCCTCCTCGGCATGCCCACCAAGGACGCCCGCGCCCGAGCGAACGAACTGCTCGCCCAGTTCAACCTCTCCGACGCCGCCGACAAACCCGCCAAGGCCTACTCCGGCGGCATGCGCCGCCGCCTCGACCTCGCCGCCAGCCTCGTCGGACGCCCCCGCATCCTCTTCCTCGACGAACCCACCACCGGACTCGACCCGCGCGCCCGCGGCGAACTCTGGGGACTCGTCCGCGACCTCGTCGCCGACGGCACCACCGTCCTCCTCACCACCCAGTACCTCGAAGAAGCCGACCAGCTCGCCCACGAGATCGTCGTCATCGACCGTGGCAAGGTCATCGCCACCGGCACCCCCACCCAGCTCAAAGCCAAGATCGGCGGCCAGACCCTCCGCATCCAACCCGAAGACCACGACCGGCTCGACGACCTCCGCGACCTCGTCGCCCAGCGCCACCCCGGCCTCGAACCCATGGTCGAGGCCGGAGCGATCACCATCGGCGTCAACGACGACAACGTCATGCCCGCCCTCGCCGCCGACCTGCGCGACCGCGGCATCGCCCTCACCGAATTCCACCTCGGACTCTCCAGCCTCGACGAGGTCTTCCTGACCCTCACCGGGCGCCGCACCGAGACCGACGAACCCGAGAACGCCACCGAGGAGCCCGCGACATGACCGCCGCGACGATCGAAGCGCCCGCCGCCGGCCGACCCGGCCCCGGCGAGACCGTCCGCCAGACCCTCTCCATGGCCTGGCGCCAGATGGTCCGCATCAAGCACAACCCGTTCGAACTTGTCGACCTCTCGCTGAGCCCGATCATGTTCCTGCTGCTGTTCGTCTACGTCTTCGGCGGGCAGATGGCCGGATCCACCTCCGAATACCTCCAGTACGTGCTCGGCGGCCTCATCGCCCAGAACGCCATCTTCCTGACCATGTACACCGGCACCGGCATCAACGCAGACCTGCGCAAAGGCGTCTACGACCGGTTCCGGTCCCTGCCGATCGCCCGATCGGCGCCCCTCGCCGGGAAGATCTTCGCCGACCTGTTCAAGCAGGTCTGGTCGATCGCGATCATGCTCGGACTCGGCCTGCTCATGGGCTTCGAGCTGCGGAACGTGGCCGGGGCGCTGCTGGCGACGGTGGTGGTCGTGGTGTTCGCGCTGGCGATCTCGTGGGTCTCGGTGCTGATGGGCGTGCTGGCCGACTCCGAGGAGAAGGTCCAGATCTACGCCTTCGTGGTGATCATGCCGCTGACGTTCACCTCCAGCGCGTTCGTCAACGTGAACACGATGCCGGGCGTGCTGCGCCACTGGGCGAACGTGAACCCGGTGACGCACCTGGCGGACGCGATGCGGGGATTGCTGTCGGCGGGCCCGATCGCCCAGCCGCTGATGTGGACGGCCGTGTGGGCCGCTGCGATCCTGGTGGTGACGGCGCCGCTGGCGATGCACGCGTACCGGAAGAAGATGGTCTAGGGGCGCTGGCGACTTCAGGCTTCGCTTGATCGGTGTTAAGGCGGGCAGCGACGAAGAGGTCTTCTTCGGATGGGGCCCGCCTCTGGCTTTCCACTTTGATTCGGTCGGAGTCAGAGCGGGCAGCGACGAAGAGGTCTAGTTAGGCCCTGGGCGGATGGCGTCGCTCGGGTTCGCCTTGGGCTGCAACGTATCCGGTGGCGCTCATCGATGATCCTCAATGGAACATTCACCCCTTTGAGTGATGACATCCCCACCCCCACATGTCACTATTGACTTACGAACAACAAAGCGAAATTCAACAGAGCATTCGAGAACGGAGGTGAACCCGATGAGCACCACCACTGAGAACCTGACTCAGTCCGACCGCCGCACCCAAGCCCAGGCCATCCGCTCCGCTCTCGATGAAGCCGCCTCCCTGATCAATGCCCAGCACGCCCGGGTCCTCGCCTCGATGATCGAGATGAAGGAGTCCGGGCTCCACCGCTCCGAGTTCGGCTTCTCCGCTCTCAGGGACCTGTTGCTCTCGCAGTTCGACTTCACTTTCAACACGGCCGGTTCGATCGCGGCCATCGCCCGCCGTTCCGGCACGTTCCGGCTTCTGGCGCAGGCGGCCACGACGGGGAAGGCCCGGATCGATCAGGTCGCCTATGCCGTCCGCCAGCTCGACCGCACCCCTGCGATGCGCCTGTTCGTCCGCACTCCCTTCAGGACTCCTGTTCCCTCGCCCTTCGATGACTCGGTCGAATGCGCCACTCCTGAAGCGCTGATCGCCGAGCACTGCGCCCATGCCTCCTTCACCGACCTCCGGCGACACCTCGATGAACTCGCCGCCGACCTGGCCGAGGAATCGGAGCTGCTTGAAGGCCTGGGCGAGCACTCCTTGCAGTGGATCGAACTGGCCGCGCAGAGCAACGGCCTGTGGTCGCTCACCGGAGAGCTCTCGGAGGAGACCGGGCGTCTGCTCGACAAGTACCTGAAGACCGCCTGCCCTCCTCCTCGCCAGGACGAGACGGACACCGACGGGGCGCTCCCCGCCCAGGCGAACCGCAATGCCGAGGCGATGCACCAACTGCTGGCCGGATACGGCACTTCCCCCGAAGCGGTCACCCGCCACGGCCACACCGCCACCCTCGACCTCGTAGTGGACATCGAGACCTTGCAGGGCAAGGACACCGGACGCCTGCCCCTCCTCGAAGGCGACCCCATCTCAGTCGCCAGGGCCCGCCTCCTCGCCTGCGAAGCCGGAGTCATCCCCTCAGTCTTCAACTACAAGAGCGGCGAAGCGATCGAACTCGGCAGGGCCCTCCGACTCCCCAACACGGCCCTCCGCCGCAAACTGGAACTCGAACAGCCCGAAGGCTGCGCTTGGCAGGGCTGCGACCGACCTGTCGCTTGGACCGAGGCGCACCACATCACCCATTGGGCCGATGGCGGGCCTACGGTCGCTGAGAACCTGATCCTCCTTTGCCGGTTCCACCACGGCCGCATCCACACCAGTGGGTGGTCCGTTGAGAAGACCGGTCCCGGGCAGGCGCTCATCACCCACCACGATCATGAATCCTCTGCCGAGGCCAGAGGCGAGTGCGGGTGCTCCGATTGGCGCACTGACGCTGACATGGACGCCGAGAACCGGGGCAGCGACTGGGATGTCTTTCCCACCGGGCTCTACCGGTCGGAGTGGGCCGAGAACATGAAGCTTGAATTGGATGCCAGGGCCGAAGCGGTAGAGCAGGCCAGGTGCCTGGAGCAGATCCGGGCGGCCAGGGCCAAATGCCGAGAGAAGTTCAGCAAGCCTGAGGTACCTGTCGAGCCTGCCATTGATGCGGTGAAGGTCTCCGAACCTGTTAGGGTCGCAACCGAACTGGGCGACCCACCATTTTTAGGAGGCCCGTTCCGGTGGCAGCTGGGGCGGGGGAGGAATGGCAATAAGAGCCTTCCAGCCTGAATCCCAAGGGGTTCGGGCCCACCGTCATGCCCAGGGCCGGTTCAGGGGTCCGCGCCATCCATGCGGAGGGCCCGAGACCCAGATGCCGCCGGTCAGCCGATGAACCCGCCTCGCTCTGACTACTTCCGTTCTCGTCGCTGCCGCAGTAACCGCGACCAGCGCCGACCAGAAGGCCGCACTCCCGCCCTGCGATAAGCGAGCCCCGTTGTCGCTGCTCGCTTTGGACCGTGGCCATTGAGAAACAGGGAAGCACGACGACCGCCCTGCTTCGCGCCTACCTCGTTGTCGCTGCCCGGTTGAACCGCGATCATCTGCGGACCGGGAAGTCCCATGACCGCCCTGCCACTTGCCCACCTCGTTGTCGCTGCCTGTTTGAACTGTGACCATCCACGGGTCGGACAGCCCGATGATCACTCTGTTTTCTACCTTGCTCGCAGTCGTCGCCTGCTTGAACTATGTATCGATCGACCGATGTTGCCGTCAGGCAGCCGCCACGGTGAATCTTCTGTTGTGGTGCTTCGGGTTTTCCAGCTCGTCGAGGATCGCCACTGCCAGATCCTCGACCGAGATCGCCGATCGTCCTTCTCTGTCCACCAGCAGGTCATCGGTTCCCGAGCGGTACTGCCCTGTGCGAGTACCGGGTTTCAAAACCGCCGGTGGGCTGAGGTAGGTCCAGTCCGCTTCCTTCTCCTCTATGCAGCGGTGGTGTTGGGCCGCGCTGGCTTTCGCTACCGTTCGCCATTCTTCGGCTATGTAGCGCGGGTCTTCCAGGACCATGACGCCACTGTCCGGGACTCGCAGTGTGGCCGCGCCTCCTACGATCAGCAGCCGGACGCCGCTGGCCGCAACGCCTTTGAGCAGGGCGTCGGTGGCTTCGACCTGTTCCTGTTCTCGCCCGTTCGGGGCGCGGATCGCGCTCACTGCCGCGTCGTGTCCCTGGGACAGGGCTGCCACTTGCGATGTGTCCGAGGCGTCGCCGATCGTTGCTCGGGCTCCCTCGGGGACACGGTGGTTGGGACCTCGGACTACGGCGGTCACCTGGTGTCCGCGGCTCAGGGCCTCTGCGGTGGTGCGGGAGCCGACGCTTCCGGCCGCTCCGAAGACGATGATGCGCATGGGTTTCCTTCGGGCTTCAGGCATGGGCGAGTTCGGATTGCTTCGGGGCGGTCGGGATCTGCGGCTTGGGGCGATTCTGGAGTTGGGCCGTGACCGTCGCGCCGAGGGCGACTGCGAAGCCCGCGGTCTGCCAGAGCGTGAAGGTCTCGCCGAGGACGATCCAGCCGACCGTCGCCGCCGTGAGCGGGGAGAGCAGGCCCAGGAAGCTCAACGGGACCACCGAGAGCCGGCCGATGCCGCGGAACCACAGCCAGTAGCCCAGCGCCGTGTTCACCAGGCCCAGGTAGACGTAGCCGAGGAGGTTCCCGGTGGTGAAGGCGGGCAATGCGCCTTCGACCGCGAACGCGAGGGGGATGAGCAGGAGTCCGCCCGCGGTGAGCTGCCAGCCCGCCAATGCGGCCGGGCCCGCGCCGTCCGGCATGCCCCAGCGCTTGGTCAGGACCACCGCGATCGCCATCGAGACCGCGCCGCCGATGCCCGCCAGGGCCCCTACGGGGTCGAGCCGCGCCTCGGCGGAGAGGACCACCATCGCCACGCCCGCGACCCCGGTCAGTCCCAGGAGCCAGGTCCGCAGCCGCACCTTCTGGTGCAGGATCAGCAGCGTCGCCCCGGCCGTCGCGAGGGGCCCGACGGCGGCGGCCACGGCCGCGACGCCTCCGGGCAGGCGGTAGGTCGCGATGAACAGGAGCGCGAAGAACGCGGCGATGTTCAAGGTCCCGATCACCGCCGACTTCCACCACCACGACCCCCTCGGGAGCCTTCGTGACAGGAGTATCAGCAGGAGGCCCGCCGGGAGCGCCCGGAGCATGGCGGTGAGGAACGGCCGGTCCGCCGGGAGGAACTCGGTGGTCACGATGTAGGTGGTGCCCCACATGACCGGGGCGAGCGCGGTCAGGAGGAGGTCCTTGGTACTGCGGTTCATGACGACTCCTAGAAGTATCTTGTATAGAAGTAGCTTATACTCAAGATACTTTTTGTCAAGATACTTCGGCTTGAGCTGTATCACCACGAGCCGCGTCCCGCGGGAAAGGCGGTTGGCACAATGTCACCCATGGACGAAGACGCCGTGGACCGGATCATCGCGCAGTGGCACCGCGAGCTGCCCGATCTCGAACTCGACTCGATGGCGCTCTTCGGGCGCCTCCACCGCGTCTCCCGGAAACTCGGCGCCCGCCTGCACCGCCTGCGCTCCCAGCAGGGCCTGGGCCGCAACGAATTCGACGTGCTCGCCTCGATCCGCCGCTCAGGCCCGCCGTTCATCCTCTCGCCCAAGGAGATCAGCGCGACCCTCATGCTCAGCTCCGGCGGCCTCACCGGCCGGCTCGACAAGCTCGAAGCCGCCGGCTACATCGAACGCCTCCCCGACCCGGCCGACCGGCGGGGCCTCAAGGTCCGCATGACCGACCTCGGCCGCGAGGTCATCGAGACCGCCGTGCGCACCGGCCTCGACGTCCAGGAGGAGGCCCTGGACGTGCTCAGCGAGGACGAACGGCGCCAGCTCGGCGAGCTGCTGCGCAAACTCCACCGCGGCTTCGAGGACGAGCCCTTCGACTGACCCTCAGTTCTGGGTCATGTCGATGTTGTAGTCGATGATGTCGTAGATGATCACCGGCGGCGGCGGACCCTGCACGGCCGGCTCGCCCGACGCCTCCGGCGCGGGCTCGGGCGGGGGAGGGGCCAGCTCCCGCCAGCGCCCCAGGGCCTCCCGCATCGTCTCGGGACCGAAGGGATTGTGCGCGGCCGCCTCCTCCTCGGTGAGGAACCCCTGCGCGACCTCGCCGCACAGCCGCGCCACCTCGGCGAGGTCCCTCGCCTGGCCGCGCGCCCACCAGTAGTCGGCCGGCTCGCCGTGCCCGGGGACGACCACCTTCGGTTTCCAGCCGAGGAGGTACTCCACGGCCTGGGGCCACTCGAGCGGGAACGCCGCGCTGTAGGAGGGCGGCGCGCCGTTCTCCAGCAGGTCCCCGGCGAACAGCACCCCGGCGTCGGGCACCTCGATGACCATGTCGTTGTCGCTGTGGGCCAGGCCGACCTGGCGCAGGACCACGGTGCGCCCGCCGAGGTTCAACCCGACCGCGCCGCTGACGCGGCAGTTCGGCGGGATGAGCCGCGACCGCGCGATGCTCCGGGCCTCGTCCTCGCGGTTCTCACGCCGGTACTGGGCGACGCGGCGCTGGCGCTGCTCGTCGCCGAAGCTGATGTAGTGGGCGCCGTCGGCCACGGCCCAGATGGCGGACTCGCCGAAGGCGGAGGTCCCGAACCAGTGGTCGAAGTGGTCGTGCGTGTAGGCGACCTGCCAGGGCAGGTCGGTCAGCTCGCGGATCGCCGTGGCGAACGCGAAGCCCGCGTCGGCGCTGATCCCGGTGTCGACGACCAGGCAGCAGTCGTCGCCGACGACCAGTCCCAGCGACTGGTCCAGCTCCTCGAGGCGGCGCACCCACACTCTGTCGGCGACTTCGATCCAGCGGTCACTCATGTCGGCAATGGTATGCGGCCTGCGCGAAGGCCCCTCGCCACGGACGCCGGTGACGCATCGTGAGCGATTTCGGTCGCTCTCGGAGGGCCCGCGTCGGAACGTGGTCGCGACACGACCTATGTTCAGGTCCGACGATGCCGCGCCGAGCCCAGACACGAGCGCGAGCCGCCGAGCGGCTCCGGTCGCACGCCCCTTCCAGGACGCGGATAGATCATGAAATGCCCTATTTTATGTGATTTTGGCTCGTGTACATTTCGGGATGCAACGCACCTCGATCGCGAACGAAGGAGTCCTCTCCCATGCACGTCAGTCGCCGCCGCCTGCTCTACGGATCGGCGGGCATCGCCGCCACCACCCTGGCCGGGTGCGGTTTGGGCGAGGGGTCGGAAGAACTCACCGGCTTCACCGGCATCGCCATGCCCACCACGACCTCCGACCGCTGGGTCTCCGAGGGCGCGGAACTCGAGGACCGCCTGAAGGGCTTCGGCTACAAGACGATCCTGGCCTACGGCGAGGACGACGTCGAGCAGCAGACCGAGCAGATCCAGTCGATGGTCGACGAGGGAGTGGAGTTCCTCATCGTCGGCGCCATCGACAACACGAGTCTCGGCCCGGTCCTGGCGAACGCCAAGAACGCGGGGATCACGGTCATCGCCTACGACCGGCTGATCCTGGAGACCCCCGACGTCGACTACTACGCCTCCTTCGACAACTACGAGGTCGGCGTGCTCCAGGCCCGGCACATCATCGACCGGCTCGGCCTCGAGGAGCGCTCCGGCCCGTTCAACGTCGAACTGTTCTCGGGCGCCTTGGACGACAACAACTCCCAGTACTTCTTCATGGGCGGCCTCGACACCTTGGAGAGCTACCTCTACTCCGGCGCGGTCGCGGTCCCGTCCGGTCAGACCGAGCAGGTGCCGACCGCGACCGCGCGGTGGGACCGCGAGGTCGCGCGCGAGCGCATGGCCGAGCTGCTGGACGAGCACTACGGCGAGCGGCGGCTCCACGCGGTGCTCTCGCCGTACGACGGCATCAGCCGCGGCGTGGTCGAGGCGCTGGCGGACGCCGGTTACGAACCGGGATCGGACGACTTCCCGGTGGTGACCGGTCAGGACGCCGAACCCCTGTCGCTCAAGGCGATCCAGGAGGGCACGGGCCAGTCCGAGACGGTCTTCAAGGACACGCGCCAGCTCGCGGAGGTCGCGGCGAACATGGTGAAGTCGATCGTCGACGGCGGCACGCCGGACGTGAACGACTTGGGCAGCTACGACAACGGCTTCAAGTTCGTCCCCGCCTACCTGCTCCCGCCGATCGACGTGACCGTGGAGAACTACGTCGAGGAGGTCGTCGACTCCGGATACGTCTCCCAGGGGACGATCGACGACGCTCCCGAGGACGACTGAAGTCGGGTCCAACAGCGACGGCCGGGCATTTGCCCGGCCGTTTCGCATTTCGGAACACGCTCCGTCACCTCATGGGCCACAAGCGTGTTCACCTGCTACGTTACATAATTGTTATGCGACCCTTCTTCGCATTGGAACGTGTCATGTTTGGTACGGTGCCGGAGCCGATCAGAATTCCTCGCCACTGATCGCCGGCATCCAATCCCCCCAAACCATCGTTAATCTACTTAGGAGAGTTATGAACCGTACCCTCAAGCGGGTGCTGGGTCTGACCGCAAGTGTCGCCATCGGCCTCGTCGGAGCGGTCACCTTCGCCTCCGCAGCCCAAGCCCACCACACTGAGGCCACCCCTACGACCAGGTGCCTCGACGACGGCGGCTGGGAGGTGACATGGTCGGTCACCGACTGGGAGTGGAAGAACTACCCCCACTTCAATATCAAGGAGGCCGGTGAGATCACCGGTGTCACCCCGAGCGTCGATGTGCCGCTCGTAGGCGGCATCGAGGTTGGCAAGAAGCTGCCCTACCCGGGCAGCAACGACACCCCGCTTACCTCCACGCAGACGTTCGACGCCTCCGTCGAATCGGCGACCCTGATCATCGACGCCAAGTGGAAGAACAAGTGGTCGGACAACGAGACCGGCAACAACAAGGGGCACCTGCAGACCGCGTACCCGCCGGCTGGCGGCTGCGAGAAGCCTGAGGAGCCGAAGCCTGAGCCGTACATCGAGGCCTGGAGCGACTGTGTCGCCCTGTACGTGTGGGTCGGCAACGGCAACCCGGACAAGCTCGCCACCTTCACGCTGACTCCGAGCTTCGGCGATGCTGTCGAGGAGACCCCGGAGGCCGACAGCAACGGCTACCAGGGCTACTTCGAAGCCCCAGAGGAAGGCGGCCTGACGGTCGAAGTCGCCATCGACGGCGAGCTGGTCGAGACCATCGAGTGGACCCCGGAGAACAACTGCAACTGGGGCACCTACGAGCAGACCTGTGAAGGCGTCCAGTTCAACCTGGCCATCCCCGCAGACGGTGTCGAGACCACCTTCACCTTCACCACGAGCGAGTCCGACGAGCCCATCGTCCACGTCCTCGCCCCCGGCGACGAGGTGCCCGTGTTCTTCGAAGGCGCCGTGGACCTGGTCGTCTACTACGTGATCGAGCAGGGCAAGGAGTCCTACCCCGGCCAGATCCCGTGGACCCCCGAGGACTGCGAGTCGCCTGCGCCGAGCGAGTCCGAGACCCCGTCCGCCACGCCGCAGCTGCCGACCACCGGTAGCTCGCTGACGATCATGGTCAGCTCGGCCGCCGCGCTGATCCTGGCCGCCGCGGTCATCTTCCTGCTCATGCGTCGCCGCCGCGCCGCGCAGGACTGGTAAGAACCCGCCCACGACCGCCGCTTTAGGCAGTCGGGACAAGAACGGGGGCCGCGCAATCGCGCGGCCCCCGTTTCGTGCGCTCAGAGCGTGAACGTCACGCTGTCCGAATCGGTCCCGGCGGGGTTCTCGATCGTCATCGTGACGGTGTACGTCGTGTCCTCTTTCCCCTTGAAGTTGCTGATGGAACAAGGGTCCATCTTGGCGATCTGATAGTTCACCCCCCCACCGCTGGCGTTGTTCTCGACGACGTACTCGCAGGTGATGTCACCACCGCCGTTCGTGTGAGCGACCACGATGTCCGCATTCAGACCGTCGATACCGCCCAATTCGACCGTGACCGTCGGGACCGCCACCGTGGTCGCCGAACCGGCCGCAGCCTCCGATTCACCCGCCTCGTTCACCGCGGTGACCGACACGTTCACCTCGGTGCCGTTTCCGAAGCCGTCCAGAACCACGCTGGTCCCGGTGACCTCCTGCGACCTTCCGTTCGCCGTCACGACGTACTTCTGGACGACCCTGCCGTTGGAGGCCGGCTGGTTCCATGACGCCCGAACGGTTCCCGCCTCGGTCGTGACCGTGGTGACGCTCAACCCGCCCGGCGCATCGGCTTTCGTGAACGGAACCACCGTGTCCGACTGCGGCGAGGGCTCGGCCGCTGCCGTGCCCGCGAGCGTTCGCACCGTGAAGACGTAATTGCTTCCGTACCCCAGTTCACCGGCGGCGAAGGTGTGGGAGTTCCCGCTGGCATCGGCGAGTGCCTGGCTGCCGCCATCGCTGTCCACCGATTCGATCCGATAGCCCGTGATCGCCGGACCGAAGGTCTCGGCCGCGGGCCACGACAGGTCCACGGTGCCGTCGGCGTTCGCCACCGCGGTCACCGAGGTCACCGCTTCCGGAAGGGACGCAGTGGGAACGATGGGGGAGGAGGCGACCGCCGGTCCCGAGCCGATCGCGTTGTGGGCGGTCACCGTGAACGAGTACTCGTCGCCGTTGGTCAGCCCTTCGATCTCCAGCACGCGCTGGCTCGGCGCGATCTCCCAGGTCCGGCCCGCACCTTCGATCACGTACTTGGACAGGTTGGACCCGTTGTTCGGTGCGGCGCTCCAGGACAGGTTGACGACGCCGTCGCCGCCGACTCCGGTCAGGTCGGTGACGCGGCCGGGCGCCTCGGGTTCGACCGGGGTGTCGCCGCCGAGGTCGCCCTCGTCCCTTCCCGATTCGTCGCCTTCGTCGCCTTCGTTGCCCGCTTCGGTGGGAGGCACGTTGCCGCCCAGGATGTCGTCGCGGTTCTTCTCGGCGATGCGCGCGTTGCCGTCCGAGGAGACCACGACCGCCTGGTTCGAGTTCACCGCGTTGGCGAACAGCGTGTTCCCGGTGTGGTACAACTCGATCGGGCCGTTGCCCGAGTCCAGTTCGATCTGGTCGAGCTCCTTCCCGTCGAGGTCGTAGACCCACACGATCCCCGCGGCCCCGTCCGGCACGTAGATGCGCTGGTGGAACTCGACCGAGGCGCCCAGCAGCGGCGAGGTGGCCGCGCCGATGGTGAAGCTCTTGGACTGGTCGTCGTTCACCGTCAGCACCGAGGGCGGGTCGGTCACCGTCACCGAGGCGATGGTGCCGGGGCTGGTGTCGGCGGTCTCCGCCGGGCCGGCCAGTTCGATGTCGGCGACCGAGCGGCGCCCGTCGGAGCGGATGGTCGTCATCTTCTTGGCCGTCGAGTTGAGCACGGCCACGCCGTCGCCGAGGACGGTGAGGGCGAGTTCCTGGCGCGGTTCGGCGACGACCTCGGTCGCGAGGGTCTGGGCGCCGGTGTCCTTCGGTTCGATCTGGACGATGGTGCCCTCGCGGGGCACGCCGATCCACAGTTTCCCGTCCGAGTCGAACGCGCCGCCGGTGAGTCCGGCGGGGAACTGGAGCGGCTCGCCGATGGCGGTGAGGGTGCTCGGGTGCACCTGGTTGACCAGGCCCTGGGTCTGGTCGATGATGAACGCGCCCTCGTCTGAGAGCGCGATGCGCACCCCTTCGCCCGGGGCGGTCTCGGCCGAACCGGTCAGCTCCAGGGTCGACAGGTCGATCGCGGAGACCTTCCCGGTGACGATCTCGCGCAGCAGCAGATGGGAATCGGTCTGCTCGATCTGCACCGCGTTCCCGGCCGCGTCGGTGAGTTCGAACCGCACGTCGGTGGCGGCCGTCAGTCCGTTGACGCGGGCGATCTCGCCGGCCTGGGTGGTCCACAGCCACAGGCTCGCGTCTTCGCCCTGGTTCTCGCGGCTGAACGCGCCCGTCCCCAGCAGCGTGGCGACCAGGGCGCCCACGAGCACCACGGGGAGTCCGACCGCGACCAGGAGGCCTTTGACGTTGAGTTGACGACTGTTACTCGCATTGCTTTGGGGCATAGGGGAGTCCTCGTTGCGCTCGGCGTCACGCGAGCGGCGATATGCGGGTTAGGGGTGTGATCGGCACGGGGTCACCGCATTGGAAGCGGTATGCCGACAATGATCAACATGGTAGCGGAGTCGATCCACTACCCCGCACTACGCGTTCACACCATTTGACACGAATCATCACTTCCCCTGGGGTGCACCCGCTCAGGCGACTCCGATCAGTCTGAGGACCGCGGTCGTGGCCGCGGCGGCGATGACGACTATGGCGAGCGGCGCCTTGCGCCAGGCGAGGACCCCGCCGACGAGGACGCCCGCCGGGAGCGCCCACCCGCCCCAGGCCCCGTCGACCAGGAGCGTCGAGGTCGCGGCCAGCGCGAGGAGCACGACGACCGCTCCGGCGCGGATCACCGCCTCGGCGCGCGGGGAGAGGGTGATCCGGTCGCGCAGGACGGCCCCTGAGAGGCGGATGAGGTAGGTCCCGGCGGCCAGGGCGAGGATCGCGGCGAGCATGGTCACGCGGTCGCCTCCGCCCGTTCGGTCCGGTTCCGGCCGGTGCCCCTCCACATGACGACGAGGCCGATCAGCGCGAGCAGCACGGGGATGCCGGCGGGCAGGTAGAGGCTCGTGGCGAGGGCGACGGCGGTGCCGAGGAGCGCGGCGAGGAGGGTCCGGGCGTCCCTCATGCTCGGCAGCACGAGGGCGAGGAGGATGACCGGGAGGGTGGCGTCGAGGCCGAAGGCCTTCGGGTCGGTTATGAGCTGCCCGGCGAAGGCCCCGATGACGGTGGCGGCGTTCCACATGAGGAACAGGACGATGCCGACGGTCCAGAACGCCTTGCGGGCGCGCGTGCGGTCGCTTCCCGCGGCGAGGGCGAACGCGGCGGTGTGGTCGACCAGGAGGTGGGTGCCGATGAGCTTGGCGCGCAGGCTGGTCCAGTAGACGTCGCCGACGGCGAGGCCGTAGGGGACGTGGCGCAGGTTGAGGATGAGCCCGGCGGCGACGCCGGCGAGCAGTCCGCCGCCGCCGGCGAGGATGCCGAGGGTCGCGAACTGGGAGGCGCCGGCGAACACGAACAGGGACATCGCGGCGGCCTGCCACCAGGGGACGCCTTCGGCGGTGGCGACGGCGCCGAAGGAGACGCCGACGATGAACAGTCCGGCGATGAGGGCCGCGCTGTCGCGCAGGACGCCGCGGTCGACGAAGCGGGCGGCGAGGCTGCCGAGGCGGTCGGGGATCAGGTGGCGCATCGCCGAAGTATGACGCGCGGCCCGGCGGCGGGCAAGGCGAATCCCACCGGGCCCGGCGGTGCTCGGAACTGCTTGCGCCGCTAGGCGATTCCGGCCAGGCGCAGCAGCGCGGTCGTGCCCGCGGCGGCGATGACGACGACCAGGATCGGCGCCCGCCTCCAGGCGAGGACCCCGCCGACGAGGACCCCGGCGGGGAGTGCCCAGCCGGCGAAGGCGCCGTCGGTGAAGAGCGCGCCGGTGACGACGAGGGCCGCGAGGACCACGGTCGCGCCGCGTTTCATCAGCGTCTCGCTGCGCTCGGTGACCTTGATCCGGCTGCGCATGACCGGGCCGGCGAGGCGGACGAGGAAGACGCCGACGGCGAGGGCGAGCACCGCTGCCATGGTCATGCCGCGGCCTCCTTGCCGCCGCGCGGCCAGGCCGCGAGGACGCCGAGGATCGCCAGCAGCACCGGGACGCCGGTGGGCAGGAACGGCGCGGTGCCCGCGGCGATCCCCGCGCCGACGAGGACCGCGATGAGGGTCGCGCGGTCCTTCAGGGCGGGCATGACGAGGGCGAGCAGGAGCGCCGGGAAGGCCGCGTCGAGGCCGAACACGTCCGGGTCGGGGATGAACCCGCCGGCGAGGACGCCGATGACGGTGCCGGCGTTCCAGGCGACGAACATGACGGCGGTGGTGATCCAGTACGCGGCCTTGGCCCGCCGCTTGTCCTCGCCCGCGGCGAGGGCGAACGCGGTGGACTGGTCGATGAGCATGAAGGTGCCCAGGAGGCGCGTCCACCACTTGTTCCAGTAGAGGTCGCCCACGGCCAGCCCGTAGGGGATGTGGCGCAGGTGGACGAGGACGCCGGCGGCGAGTCCGGCGAGGAGGCCGCCTCCGGCCAGGACGACGGCGAGCATCGCGAACTGGGAGGTGGCCGCGTAGGTCAGCAGGGACATCCCGACGGGGATCCACCACGGCAGTCCTGCGGCGGTGGCCAGGGCGCCGAAGGAGACGCCGACGATGCAGATGCCGAGCGACATCGCGGTCGCGTCGCGCCAGAGGTCGCGGTCGCGTTCGGGGAGGAAGCGGGGAGGCACCGGGCGAGTATGCCCCCGATTCGCGGGCCTGACCAAACGTTCGAGGGGCGCGCCCGGTGCAGAGCACCGGACGCGCCCCTCGGCGCGGCGTGTCTAGACCTCGTAGTAGAGGTCGAACTCGTGCGGGGTCGGGCGCAGGCGGATCGGGTCGATCTCGTTCTCGCGCTTGTAGGAGATCCACGTCTCGATGAGGTCCGGGGTGAACACGCCGCCCTCGGTGAGGAAGTCGTGGTCGGTCTCCAGGTGGTCGAGGACCTGGTCGAGCGAGCCGGGGACCTGCTGGATGTCGCCGTACTCGTCCGGGCCGAGCTCGTACAGGTCCTTGTCGACCGGCGCCGGCGGCTCGATCTTGTTCTTGACGCCGTCGAGGCCGGCCATGAGCATGGCCGAGAACGCCAGGTACGGGTTGCTCGACGGGTCCGGCACGCGGAACTCGACGCGCTTGGCCTTCGCGTTCGAACCGGTGACCGGGATGCGGGTGCACGCGGAGCGGTTGCGCTGGGAGTAGACCAGGTTGACCGGCGCCTCGAAGCCCGGCACCAGGCGGCGGTAGGAGTTCACCGACGGGTTGGTGAAGGCCAGCAGGCTCGGGGCGTGCTTGAGCAGGCCGCCGATGTAGTGGCGGGCGGTGTCCGAGAGGCCGGCGTAACCGGTCTCGTCGTAGAACAGCGGGTCGCCGTTCGCCCACAGCGACTGGTGGGTGTGCATCCCGGAGCCGTTGTCGCCGAACAGCGGCTTGGGCATGAACGTCACCGTCTTGCCGGCCTGGGTCGCGGTGTTCTTGATGATGTACTTGAACTTCTGGACGTCGTCGCCCGAGTGCAGCAGCGTCGAGAAGCGGTAGTTGATCTCGGACTGGCCCGCGGTGCCGACCTCGTGGTGGGCGCGCTCGATGGTGAGGCCGCCGTCGATGAGGTTGGTGACCATGCGGTCGCGCAGGTCCGCGAAGTGGTCGACCGGGCCGACCGGGAAGTACCCGCCCTTGTGGCGCGGCTTGTACCCGAGGTTGCCGCCCTCTTCCTCGGCGCCGGTGTTCCAGGCGCCCTCGACGGACCCGATGTGGTAGTAGCCCTCGTGGGCGTTCTGGTCGAAGCGGATCGAGTCGAAGATGTAGAACTCGGCCTCGGCCCCGAAGTAGGCGGTGTCGGCGATGCCGGAGCCGGCGAGGTACTGCTCGGCCTTCTTCGCGACGTTGCGCGGGTCGCGGCTGTAGGCCTCGCGCGTGAACGGGTCGTGGATGAAGAAGTTCAGCGCGAGGGTCTTCTGCTCGCGGAACGGGTCGATGAACGCGGTCGCCACGTCGGGCAGCAGCAGCATGTCCGACTCGTGGATCTGCTGGAAGCCGCGGATCGACGAGCCGTCGAAGGCGAGGCCCTCTTCGAGGAGGTCGTTGTCGAAGGACGCGGCCGGGATGTTGAAGTGCTGCATGACGCCGGGCAGGTCGCAGAAGCGGACGTCGATGAACTTCACGTCGTTGTCGCGGACGTATCCGAGGAGTTCTTCAGGGCTGGAGAACACGAAGTGATTCCTCTCGGTAGGTGAGTGCCAGGAGGACTCCGGAATACGGCCCCCGGCGACTAGGCAGACCGTCGGGCGCGAACGCCGCCGCGAGTGCCACCTCGCGGCCCGCGCGATCGCGCCGACGGGCTCTGGCTGGCTCGAAAGTCGCTTGCCAGTCGGGCCGACCTCGCTGTCGACGCCTAAGCTTATTAGGCGAAACGCTAACCGTGATCAATTGCCTGATCGTAAATCAAATGTTTCGTGCGTGTTACTTGCAAAGTGCGTCCCGATTCACCGACCGCAGAACCCACAGCTCAGGTAGGTGCAAACGGGGCGAGGGCACGCAAGTTCGGTTCACGATCCGATCACGGACGAACCACGACCGGAACACGGCCCCCGCACCTACGGCGGCCGGACCCGCCCCCGAAGGCGGGTCGTAGACTCGCGCCATGACGAGCGAACGCGGTGCGAAATCCCCCCAGACCACTGGATCCGGCCAGGACCTCGCGCCCCTGAGCGCCCGCTTCGTCGCCCTCCTCATCGACTGGACCGCCTGCCTGCTCCTGTCCTACGGCCTCGACTGGCTCACCGGCTTCCGCGCCGACCTCCAAGAGGTCAACCAGGTGCCCCTGGGCCTGTTCCTGCTCTACTACGCCCTCAGCCTCGCCGTCGGCACCCAGACCCTCGGCATGGGATTGATGCGCATCACCTGCGTCTCGGGCTCCCACGGCGGCCCGCTCGGACTGTGGCGGTCGATCCTGCGTGCCGTCCTGCTCTCGCTGGTGCTCCCGGCCCTGACCGCCCTGTTCCACCCCTACCACCGCGGCCTGCATGACCTCGCGGCCGACTCGGTGATGCTCCAGCGGTCCTAGGACCTAGGACCGCTGGAGCCAGCGCACCAGCAGCGGCGACGGCACCGGGTAGGCGCCCTCGCGGCGCACCCGCATCGCCACCTCCTGGTCCGAGGACACCACGATGACCGGCCGGCCCTCCGGCTCGACCTCGGCCAGCTCGACCACCACGTCGTCGGCGATCTGCCCCTTGGCGCTGAACAGCACCCGCACGCCCCGCGCCCACGGCTTGGCCCCGAACACCGCGTCGGCGCCGTCGAAGACCACGGTGATCTCCGCGTTCGTCTGCGCCGCGACCGCGCCCAGGCCCTGCACGAGCCGGTTGCGCTGCTGCTCGAGCGTGAGCGTCTCGCCCCACGCCGAGATCGTCACGTTGTAGCCGTCCACGATCAAATGCGGGTTCGGCAGCTTCAGCAGATGATCGAGTCGCTGCGGATCGGTCTGCTCCAGACCGCGCGAGCCCTCGAAGGGCCGCTCCTCGGGCTCGGCGCAGTACTGCTCGGCCACATAGTCGGCCGGACGCTCGTCGACCGGTTCGAGCCCCAGCTCGCGGCGCAGCCCCGTGGCCGTCCCCGACAGCGTCTCCATGAGCAGCCACAGCCGCGAGGACGCCAGCCGCTCGTGCTCCCGGTCGGCCTTGCGCGCCCGCTCGATCCCGGCCCGCAGCGACTCCATCTCAGATTCGAGGCGGCGCCGCTCCGAGCGCCGCTCGGCGTCGAGGTGCTTGAGCCGCCCCCGCCCGGCCGCGAGGTCCCCGACGGCCTTCGCCGCACGGTCCTCGGCCTCCTTGAGCTCCCGGCGGACCCGGCGCACCTCCTCCTGGAGCGTCGCGGCCGCGGTGCGCTGGTCGGCCAGCGCCGACCGGAGCTTCCCGTTCTCCTTCTCCAAGGCCGCCAGGCGCTTCGCGCTGGCAGGATCGGGCCCTTCGGAAGCCGGGGCCTCGGGCGGGTCGCTGATCGCGTCCAGCGCGGCGGCGAGCAGTTCGCGCCAGCCTTCGGGGCGCAGCAGGTAGGTGAGCGCGGCGACCTCGGTCGGATCGGCCATGGGGGAGACCGTCTCGCCCGCGACGTGCCCGGTGACCGACCGCACCAGCGGCGAGTCGGTCGCGACGAGCACTTCGGCGAGGCCCGCGCGGAACTCGGCGTCCCCGTCGAGCGCGGCGGCCAGGTCGCCCCTGGCGAGCTTGGCGCGCTTGACCGGGCTGAACTTGAGGAAGCGGCGCAGCCGGGCCGGGACGCGCCCGGGCGCCAGCCCCGGCATCGCGACCGCGGCGATCTCCACGGCCCTGCGCCGCACCGGCTCGGTCAGGAACACCACCATCGCCGCGTCGGCCGGACCGCCGGCGGCGGGGTCCTCGTCGGCGGGTTCCTCGGCGGCAGTGCTCTCAGCCGCGGGGTTCGCAGCGGGAAGATTCTCAGGGTCAGGGTTCTCAGGGGCAGAGCCCTCAGCGGGAAGGTTCTCAGCCGCGGGAGTCTCAGCGGGAAGATTCTCATGGGCAGCGTCCTCAGCAGCGGGGTCCTCTACGGCAGGGCCCGGAGTGTCGGATTCGGGTTCGGCGGGGTCCGCCTCGCCCCCTTCGGCGCGGCCCTCCGCGGCGGCGCCCGCACGCTCCGGGCCCGACCCCAGGCCAGGGCCCTCGTCGCCGCTCTCGTCCCCGCTCAACATAGGCACCAGTGTGCCATCGCCGTCACAGCGCGGCACTGGCGACCGCTGCCCTTCACCCCGCGGACATCCCGGATCGCCTCCCTCGCCTCCTCTTCGTGACAGACTGGAGCGATCATGAAGGGGGTCATGATGAGCCGCACGCTGCTGGTGACCAACGACTTCCCGCCCCGCCGGGGCGGCATTCAGACCTTTGTGCACGGTATGGCCCTCAGGCTGCCCTCGGACGACCTGGTCGTCTACACCTCGACCTCCCCGGGATGGGCCGAGTTCGACGCCGCCCAGCCCTTCGACGTCGTGCGCGACCGCACCGCCATGCTCCTGCCGACCCCGCGCGTCGCCCGCGCGGTCACCGACCTCGCCCGCGAGCACCGCTGCGACCGCGTCTGGTTCGGCGCCGCCGCCCCGCTCGGCCTCCTCGCCGCGGGCCTCAAGCACGACACCGGGATCGAGCGGGCCATCGCCCTCACCCACGGCCACGAGGTCGGCTGGGCCGCCATGCCCGGCACGCGCCGCCTCCTCGGCCGCATCGCCGCGGGCCTGGACGTCATGACCTACCTCGGCGACTACACCTACCGGCGCATCGCGCCGGTCGCCGCCCCGCTCACCCGCCTCGAACAGCTCACCTTCGGCATCGACGCCGAGACCTTCCACCCCGACGTCGACGGCACCCCCGTGCGCGAGCGCCACGGCCTGGGCGACCTGCCGGTGATCGTCTGCGTCTCGCGCCTCGTGCCCCGCAAGGGCCAGGACAAGCTCATCGCGGCCCTGCCGCACGTGCGCGCGCAGGTCGGCGAGGACGTGCGCCTCCTCATCGTCGGCCAGGGCCCCTACGAGCCGCGCCTGCGCCACCTCGCGCGCCGCCACGGCGTCGAGGACGCCGTGGTCTTCACCGGCGGCGTCCCCGAGCACGAGCTCGCCATGCACTTCGCCGCCGGCGACGTCTTCGCGATGCCCTGCCGCACCAGGCGCGCCGGCCTCGACGTCGAAGGGCTCGGCGCGGTCTTCCTCGAAGCGGCCGCGTGCGGCCTCCCGGTCATCGCCGGGGACTCCGGCGGGGCCCCCGACACGGTCCTGCACGACCGCTCCGGCTGGGTCGTCGACGGCCGCGACCTCGGCGAACTCACCTACCGGCTCACCCAGGTGCTCAGCGACCCCGAACTGGCGGGCCGGCTCGGCGCGGCCAGCCGCGAATGGGCCCTGAGCGAATGGACCTGGGAGCGCCAGGCCGGGCGCCTCGAGGGCATGCTCTACGGCGAGACCGTCTGAGCGGCCGGCGGCGGCAAAGGGAAAGGGCCTGCCCGGCCGCGGAAGGCGACCGGCAGACCCTGGGACGTGCGGGGGAGTGGACCGCCTAGAACTTCGGCTGGTCCGGGGCCTCCAGGAGGCCCAGCTTCAAAGCGGTCATGAGCGCCTGCGCGCGGTTGCCCGCCCCGAGCTTCTCGTACAGCTTCGAGATGTGCGTCTTCGCCGTCGACTCCGACACGTACAGCTGCTTCGCGATCCCGGCCACCGACAGTCCGTCCGCCAGCAGCTTGAGCACCTGCGACTCGCGCGGCGACAACTGCGGACCGGTCGGCGTCAGGCGCCGCTGCATCGCCTCGGCCAGGTCCGCGGCGCTGAACGCCGTCGGGTTCGCCGCCGCGTGCCGCGCCGCCGACACCACGTCGTTCGCCGGGGCCGACTTCGGCACGAACGCCGAGGCGCCCGCGTCGAGCGCGCCGAAGAGCTGGTCGTCCCCGGCGTACATCGTCAGCACCACGATCCCCATGTTCGGGTGGGCCTTGCGGAGCTTGCGCGTCGCGTCCAGACCGGACCCGTCGGGCAGGCGCAGGTCCATGATCACCACCGACGGCATGAGCGAAGCGGCGTGCCGCAGGGCGTCGGCCGCCGTGTCGGCCTCGCCGACCACCTCGAACTCGGGGTCCCTGTCGAAGGCATGCCGGAGGCCCTTGCGGATCAGGTCGTGGTCGTCGACGATCAAGACGGTCGTCTGACCGCCGCTCTGACCGGTCGTCTCCAGCGCGTCAGCGTTCATGGCGTCTCTCTCCTCATTGGCTGCCACGGCCACCACCGTGGTCGGGACGTCGTGCCGGTTGTCCGGTTCGGGCGGCGCGGTCGGCCGCCGCCCAGGCCGCGGACCCCGGCCGGGGGGTCTCGGCCCGCGGGGTGGGCCGCGCCCCCGCGTTGAGCACCACCGCCACCGTCGTCCCGTGCGGCTGGTGGGGGCGGATCTCCAGCGAACCGCGGATGCGCTCGGCCCGCTCGCTCATGATCGCCAGTCCGTAGCGGCCCTCCGAGGCCTCCCCCGAAAGGCCCTGCCCGTCGTCGGTCACCTCGATGCGGGTGTAAGGCGGGTCGACCTCGCACGTCACCCACAGGTTCTCGGCCCTGGCGTGCTTGCGGGCGTTCGTGATCGCCTCCTGGGCGATCCGCAGCAGCTCGGCCTCGGTGCTCGCGGGCAGGCGCGCCCCGCCCTCGTCGAGCGACAGATGCACTCGCAGACCGGCGGAAGCGCCCACAGTACGAGCATAGTCCGCGATCGCCGAGGCCAGTCCCCCCTGACGGTCGACGTTCGAACGCAGCTCGAACAGGGAGAACCGCAGCTCGGTGACGAGGCGGGTCACCTCCGAGCGCAGGTCCTCGAGCTCGCCCTTGGCCTCCCCGGCCTCGGGCGGCAGGATCGCCATGGCGTTGTCGATGCCGTAGCCGAGCATCGCCAGCTCCTGGGCGATGCCGTCGTGGATCTCGCGGGCGAGGCGCTGGCGCTCCTCGGTGGTCGCCATGGACCGCACGTCCTCGAACAGGAGCGCGGTCTCCAGCCGCAGCGCGGTGCCCTTGGTGTGCTCCTCGGCGGCGGTGATCGTCTCAGGTCCGAACGCGGCCGGGTCGTCGGACTCGATCGCGATGAGCCCGACGGTGCGGCCCTCGGCGATGAGGGGGATGACCAGGGACGCGACCGGCCCCTGCGTGGACCGCGAGAGCGGGACCTGCCCGGCCTGGGGCTTCTGGCCGGCCCAGGCGTCGGCCAGGAGCGAGTTGAGCTGCGGGGAGGTCTCCCAGTCGACGCGCTCGTCGGCGTGCTGGGCGAGCACGACCAGGCGCCGGCCCGAGGCCGCCGAGAGCACTGCGGCGCGTTCGACCCCGGGGATGCGGGAGGCGGCGTCGACGATCTCGGTGGCGATCCCGCCCGGGTCGAGGGTCGATCCGGGCAGTTGCCTGGCGACGACCCGCAGCTGCGTGAGCAGGGCCGCGGCCTCGGCGTAGGGGAGCTGGGAGTGGTGCAGGTCCGAGGAGCGCGAGCGGCGCAGCCACCAGGCGCCGACCGCGGAGGCGAGGCCGAACGCGAGGGCGACGGCGACGGTGGTGACGTAGGTGCCGCGGTCGTAGGTCGGCAGGCGCGGGGTCTGGGCCACGAGCCCGGCGGCGGCGACCGCGACGAGCACCGGCGGCCCCCAGGAGCGGACCCGGCCGTAGTGCCCCTCGTCCCCGGCGGCGTGCCCGGCCGCGTCGAACGCGGCGGCCGCGAACGGCGCGATGAGGTAGGGGAGCATCCAGGCCGGGAGCCCGCCGGTGGCGAGCGTCCCGAGCACGACCACGACGACCTCGGCGAGGCGCCCGGCGGGCGCCAGGAGCCGGTGCCGCGGCAGGACCACGCCCGGGAGCGCGGCCAGGGCGAGGATGCCGCACCAGGTGGCGGCGTCGGCGATGCCCACCGACGCCCACCCGAAGACCGCGACGAGCGCGAACAGCACGCCCCGCAGCGCGACGGCCGGCAGTCGCCATTGGCGTTCGAGTGCCGCCTCCTCGCCCACAGGGCCCCCTCGCTGCTCAGCTCTTCTCGACGTGGTGCGCCTCTTCGTAGAGCGCGTTCACCTCGCTTGAGTATTTTTCCATGACAACGTGTCGTTTGACCTTGACTGACGGAGTGATTTCCCCGGCGTCCTCGGACAGTTCGACCGGAATGACCCGGAAACGCTTGATCTGCTCCGCTCGGGAGACCGTCGCGTTGGCCTCGTCGACCTTCGCCTGGAGCTCCGCGAGGAGCTCGGCGTCGTCGGTGAGGTCGGCGATCGCGGTGGCCGGGTCCTTGTCGCGGCGGCTGAGCCAGTCGGGCAGGAGGTCGCCGTCGATGGAGATGAGCGCGCCGATGTAGGGGCGGCCCTCGCCGACGACCATCGCGTAGGCGATGAGCGGGTGGGCGTCGAGGATCTTCTCCAGCGGGCCGGGGGCGACGTTCTTGCCGCCGGCGGTGACGATGATGTCCTTCTTGCGGCCGGTGATGGTCACGTAGCCGTCGTCGTCGATCTCGGCGATGTCGCCGGTGGTGAACCAGCCGTCCTCGTCGAGCACCTCGGCGGTGGCCGCGTCGTTGTTCCAGTACCCGGGGAAGACCTGGAGGCCCTTGGCCTCGAGTTCGCCGTCGTCGGCCACGCGCAGGGCGGTGCCGGGGATCGGGCGCCCGATCGAGCCGACCTTGGTGGCCGTGGGCAGGTTCAGCGACAGCACCGGCGAGGTCTCGGTGAGGCCGTAGCCCTCGAAGATGGTGATGCCGACGCCGCGGAAGAAGTGGCCCAGCTCGGGGCCGAGGGCCGCGCCGCCGGAGACGGCGGTGGTGCACTCGCCGCCGACGGCCGCGCGGATCTTGGAGTAGACCAGGACGTCCCACAGCTTGCGGCGGAGCTTGAGGCCGAGGCCGGGCCCGCCGGGCTTGTCGAGCGCGCGGCTGTACTCCTTGGCGGTGGCCGCGGCCTTCTCGAACAGATGGCCCTTGCCGCCGTCGACGGCCTTCTGGTACGCCCCGGCGTAGACCTTCTCGAACACGCGGGGGATCGCCAGCAGCGTGGTCGGCTTGACCACGGGCATGACCGCGGTCAGCCGGGTGCGGTCGGCGTGGGCGATGGTCGTGCGCGACTCGATCCCGGCGATCTGGAGGATGCGGGCGAGGACGTGCGCGAGGGAGAGGAACAGCAGCATCCGCGCGCCCTCGTAGAGCACGGTCGGGACCTCGGGGATGACGTTGCGGATGTCGGCGAGGAGGTTGCGGTGGGTGAGCATGCAGCCCTTGGGGCGCCCGGTCGTCCCGGAGGTGTAGACGATGGTCGCCAGGTCCTCGGCCTTGCGGGAGGTGCGGCGCTCCTCGATGTCGACCTCGGCGCCCTCGCCGAGGGCGCCGAGCGCCTCGATGCCGCCGTCGTCGATGGTCCAGACGTGCTTGACGGCCGTGTTCAGGCCCTCGACCAGGGCGGTCAGCTCGGGGGTCTCGGTGATGACGGCGACCGAACCGGAGTCCTCCAGGATCCACCGGGCCTGCTCGGGCGCGGAGGTCTCGTAGATCGTCACGGTCACCGCGCCGGCGGCCCAGATCGCGTAGTCGAGGAGGGTCCACTCGTAGCGGGTCGAGGACATGATCGCGACGCGGTCGCCGGGCTGGACGCCCGCGGCGGCCAGGCCCTTGGCCGCGGCGATCACCTCGGCGCGGAACGCGGGGGCCGAGACGTCGTGCCAGGTGGCGCCGTCGTCGAAGCTGCGCATGAACAGAATGGACTCGGGGTGGTTGTCGGCCGCGTCCCACAGCGCGGTGAGGGTGTTGTCTTCGTCGGGCACTGTCACCACGGGGGGGACGGCGAACTCGCGCATGGAATGCTCCTTCATGACGCCATATTCACGGCTTTGTAAAGTGGCTCACATTCATGTTACCGGCGGGTCAACTTCCAAGGGAAGAGGGACTGTGAGGCGGACCATGATGTTAGTGGCAGCCTAGCGGAGCAGGGCCGCCGAGGGCGATAGGCGTCGGCACGCTCCGTGATCCGAGCCGGTCGCGCCCCGCACCCCCGGTGGTACCTTCGCCAAGAGGGATGGATCAGCCGATTTCCTCGCGAGTTAATCGTGCCGTAAAGTCTGTCGGTGGCCCGCAGCGTCGCGTGGCAGCCAACGCCTCATTCCGTGAACCGCTGGAGGGACAGCAGTGAGTCTGACTATCGGAGTCGACATCGGGGGCACCAAGGTCGGCGGCGGGCTCGTGGACGAGGACGGCAACGTCCTCGCCAGCACCCGGCGCCCCACCCCGGCGGACGACACCACAGGCGTCATCCAGGCGGTCAAAGAGGTCGTCGAAGAGCTGCGCGAGGGCCGCGAGATCGAGGCGGTCGGCATCGGCGCGGCCGGATGGATCTCCTCCGACCGCTCCACGGTCATGCTGGCCCCCAACCTGTCCTGGAAGGACGAGCCGCTGCGCGACAAGGTCGCCGCGGTCATCGACCTGCCCGTGGTCGTCGAGAACGACGCCAACGTCGCCATCTGGGGCGAGCACCGCTTCGGCGCCGCCAAGCACCACCGCTCCTCGGTGCTCTACACGATCGGCACCGGCGTCGGCGGCGGCATCGTCGTCAAGGACAACCTCCTGCGCGGCACCCACGGCGTCGCCGCCGAGATCGGCCACATCCGCTCGGTCATGCCCGACGGCCGCAAATGCGGGTGCGGGCGCATCGGCTGCCTGGAGCAGTACGCCTCCGGGCGCGCCCTGACGCAGTCGGCCCGCGAAGGCGCCAAGGCCGACCCCGCCAAGGCCGCGACCCTCCTCAAGCTCGCCGGCGGCGACCCCGACGCCATCAGCGGCCGCCAGGTCACCGAGGCCGCCCGCGACGGCGACGAGATCGCCCTCGCCGCCTTCGACACCATCGGCTTCTACCTCGGCAACTCCGCCGCCGACATGGTCAACCTCATCGACCCCGGCGTCATCCTCTTCGCGGGCGGCGTCGTCGACGCCGGCGACCTGCTCCTGGACCCCATCCGCAAGCACTACCTCGCGGCCCTGGCCAACCGGGCCGAAGTGCCCGTCGCCGAGGTCCGCGCCGCCGAGCTCGGCTCCAAGGCCGGCGTCATCGGCGCGGCCGACCTCGCCCGCCACCGCGAGGTCGTCCCCTAGGCCACCGCACGTGAAAAGGGCCGGAGCGCGAGCTCCGGCCCTTCGCTCATGCACCGCTCAGCACACGTTCACCGAAGCGTTGCCGCTGATGTTCCAGTTGATGTTGGTCCCGCACGGCGACTCGCGCACCGTGGTGTTGTTGACCGTCAACGTGATCCACACGTCCCGGTTGTTCGGGAACTCGTCGCGGGCCGCGAGGCGGACCTCGCCGCCGCCGTTGACCGTGCCCGCGCGGATCGAGAAGTTGTAGCAGTTCTCGATGAGGATCGAGTTGTTGCCGTTGCCCGACAGGTTCACGTTCTCGATCACCGTGCCGCCCGACTGCGAGACGCAGAAGATGCCCCGGCCGCCGCCGCGCGAGATGACGTTGTCGATGTGGACGTTGGTGTTGTAGTTGCCGTTCGCGTTCTGGCCGTTGTTGTTCGCGAACCGCAGCGTCGCGTAGCCGGTCCCGGCGGCGACGTTGTCGCCGTCGACGGTGCCGACCCACACGTTGCGCGACTCCTGGATGAGCAGGCCCGACTCGCCGACGTTGCGGGCGGTCACGCTGTTGATGTTGAGCCCGTCGATCTTGAACGTCTCCACCGCGTGGCTGCCCGCGCCCGAGACGTAGATGTCGCCCATGGTCACGTTGTAGTTCCAGTTGGCGTCCCGGTCGAAGCGGATGCCCATGCCGCCGCTCAGGTTCATGGTGATGTCGCCGAGGTTCAGCCCGTTGGTCCCCGAGAACCGCAGCCCGAAGTACGGGTTGCCGGTCATGGTCAGGTACGGGATGCTCACGTTTGAGGTGTCGATCGACTCGATCGCGCCCCGGCCGGAGCGGTTGCCCACGTCGATGGTGCCGCAGCCCTCGAAGGTCTTGCCGCTCTGGATGGTGATGGTGTTGGCGCCGATCGAGCCCGAGGCGATGACCGCGACGCGCTGGCCGCTGGAGATGGCGTCGACGCCGGCCTGGATCGCCGCGCGGTAGTCGGAGCCGGAGTAGACGTTCGAGCCGCCCCTGGTGGTGGTGTAGTTGCCGCTGGAGCCGGTGACGGTCGCGTCCGGCGAGCCCGCGCCGCAGCCCTGGCTCGGGGTCCCGCCGCCGCCGTCGACCTTCACGAGCTGGAACTGCTGGTTGTAGCCGCCGGTCGGGTCGTACTGCGAGATCCGGGCGCCGGGGGCGGTGGAGTTCTCCCAGACGTCGAGGGCCTTGCCGGAGTGGCGGTTGACGAAGGTGGCGTAGCCGCCGCTCTCCTGGACCCGCCACTGCTGGTTGGTGCCGTTGAGGTCGGTCCACTGCGCGATGGTGGCGCCGTTGGCGGCGCTCCACTCGTAGGTCTCGAGCACGAGGTTCGAGTGGCGGGCCTGGATGCGGTAGTAGCCGCCGCCGGAGTCGATGAACCGGAACTGCTGGTTCGCCGCCCCGGTGTCGTTCCACTGGATGACCTCGGCGCCGGGGGCGGTCGAGAGGTTGAGGACGTCGATGGGCAGTCCGGACTGGCGGTTGACGATCTTGTACCAGACGCCCGTCTCCACGGCGCTCGCCTGCGGAATCGCGAAGAACGCGATGGCGATGCCGGTGACGGCGGCGGCGAGCGCGGCGATGAGGAGGCGCAGTCGTCGCCTCGGTGTGAGGGTCATTGGTCGTGCTCCTTTCGGAGTGGATACCGGTGAATCGATTCAATCGAGATATTGATATTAATCGATCTAAAGGGATCATAGCGGGCGGCGCCCGGATTGGAAAGCGCTACCCCGGTCGAATTCGAAGCGGGGCGGCGGGCCCGGGGATCCCCACCCCCGGGCCCGCCGCCCCGCAGCTCAGCGCCGGATCAGTGCAGCGCGCACGTCGGCGTCGCCGCCACCGGGGCGCCGCCCGATATGGAGGCGGTGAAGCCCACCGTCACCGAGGCCCCGTCCGCCAGGGCGCCGTTCCAGCTCTCGTTGGTCACCGTGACCGTCGAGCCGCTCTGGCTCCACTGGCCGCCCCACAGGCTGCCGATCGACTCCCCGGGCGCGAGCGTCCACGTCACGGTCCACCCGCCGCTGGTCGCGCCGGAGTCGTTGGCGACCACCAGGCTTCCCTGGTAACCGCCGGGCCAGGCGTTCGTCGACGACCACGTCGCCGTGCACGCGCCCGAGGGCCCGCCGGTGGTCGGATCGTCGGTCGGCTCCTCCGTCGGGCCTTCGGTGGGCTCGTCGGTCGGCGTCTCCGGATCGGTCACCGGCTCGGACTCGGACGCCGAGGTCGTCGGGTCGACCGGCACGTAGTCGCTCGACTCGCCCACGATGACCCCGCGGCCGTTCGTGCCGACGTAGACGCGCCCGAACACGTTCGGGTCGCCGGTGATCGCCGAACCGGTCCAGCCCCACTGGTGCTGGTCGTCGTTGATCCGGACCCACGAGGCGCCCTCGTCGACCGAGCGCCAGATGCCGCGCTCGCCCTCGAAGGAGGCGCTGGCGTAGATCGCCGGGTAGTCCTGCCCGGGGGCCGGGGCGCCGAAGCCGACCGTGTCGGCCTCGTCGAACCCGGCGACCGCCGACCAGCTCGCGCCGCCGTCGGTCGAGCGCCACATGCCGTACACCTCGTCGGTGACGCCGCCGGCGAGCCACACGTGCCCGGCCTCGCCGGGGACGGCGCCGAACCGGATGTTCCCCTCGGCGGGGAAGTCCGCATAGGACGCGACGGTGAAGCTCGCGCCGCCGTCGGCGCTGTAGTAGAAGGTGCCGCCGGCGAAGCCGTAGACGCGGTTCGCGTCGGCCCGGTCGGACTCGACCCGCGCGCCGTCCGGCAGCCCGGTCACGGCCGCCCACGAGGACCCGTAGGTGGTGGACCGCTGCGGGGCGATCCCCTCGGGCGCCCACACGATCGCGCCCGCGTCCGCGGTGATCGCGACGGTCCCGCCGCCGGTGGCCCCGCTCGGGACCTGGCCGGCCCACCAGTTGCCGCCGCTGTTGGAGGAGATCCCGATGTTCACCTCGCCGTCGAGCTCGCCGACGCGCACGACCACGGACGGGTCGGCTTCGGCGAAGTCGATCGACTGCGCGTTCGTCTGCGTCGGGGTGGTGAAGAACGAGTCGGGCACGGTGTCGAGGTCGGTGTGCGCGAACCCGCCGATGTCGCCCAGCGCGCTGTACAGCTCCGGCCCGGTCGGCGGGGCCGCGAGGTCGAGCACCGCGGTCTCCTCCAGGCCGTGGACCATCGGCTTGACGTCGAAGACCTGGTCGGCGTCCCAGTTCGTGAGGTTCACCGAGCCGTAGATGGTCGCGCCGGTGCCCCACATGACCCGGTCGGAGTCGTGCGGGTCGATCGCCATCGCGTCGACCATCCAGCCGTACTTCGGGCTGCTCTCGCCTTCGGGCGGATCGGTGATGCCCCAGTCGAGCCAGCCGACCGAGGAGTGGTCGATGTCGAAGCGGTCGACGCGGTTGGGCCAGCCCTCGAAGGTCCACGACCGCGTCCAGGTCTCCCCGGAGTCGGTGGAGCGGAAGGTGGTCTCGTCGGGCCACCAGGCGTTGACGCTCGTGACCATCAGCGTGCCGGGGTTCTGGCGGTCGAGCGTGAGGCCGCCGAAGCCGAAGCCGTCGTAGTCGGAGCCGTTCGTGCCCGGGTGGATCTCGGTCCAGGTGCCGTCGGCGAGGTCGTGGCGCCACACCGAGCCGCCGCGCGCGCCTTCGGCCGGGTTGCCGTTGTAGGGGCCCGGGTCCCACGAGGTGATGATGTACAGGTAGCCGTTGACCTCGTCGATCGCGGCCTGCTTCGGCAGGTTGTCGTAGCCGTCGACGGTGCCGATCTGGGAGGCGCCGGCCAGCGGCGACCAGGTCGCGCCGTCGTCGCCGGAGACGTAGACCGGGTTGTCGGCGTCGGCGACGCCCACATAGGTGTCGCCGTCGTGGAACTCGATCCACAGCACGCCCTGGTTGTCGCCCAGGTACGAGTCGCCCGGGGCGACCACGAAGTTCCCCGGGTTCGGGAAGCTCGCGACCTCGGCCCAGGTGTGCCCGTAGTCGGTCGACTTCCACAACCCGTTGCCGCTCGGCGTGCCGAGGTACACCGTGGCGTTGTCGGAGGGGTCGACGGCGAGGCGCTCGCCCATGCCGCGCCCGGGCATGTTGCCGCCCTGCTTGAACGGCAGTTCGGCGACGCCCCAGCTCTCGCCGTAGTCATCGGAGTACAGGACCGCGCCGTTGTTGGGGTCCCAGTCGTTGGTGTAGGTGCCGACCGCGGCGTAGACGCGCTCGGGCTCGACCGGGTCGGTGGCGACCGAGACGACGCCGGTGTAGCCCCAGTCGTCCCAGCCGACCCAGTCCAGCAGCGGCTTCCAGGTCTGGGAGCCCTCCTGCCAGCGGTAGAGGCCGCCGATGTCGGTGCGGGCGTAGATGAGGTCGGCCTCGGTCTCGTTGAAGACGATGCCGGGGACGAAGCCGCCGCCGGCGATGGCGGCGTTGCTCCAGGTGTAGGTCTCGGCCTGCGCCGGCGCCTCCTGCGAATGGGCGGTGAGCGTGGCGACGGCCGCCGTCGCCAGTGTCACCGCTCCCACCGTCAGGATGCCGACGGCTCTGGATCTGTTCATGGGACTGCTTTCCTTCGGCGGCATCGAAGGCGCGCCGCCGCGGGCGCGGGGCGGTCCCGGGCGCTGGCCGCGCCGGGACGTGCCGGGAGCGGCGCGGCCGAGGGGGATGCCGGGAGTTAGTTTATCGACCAAATATAAAGGCACATCGATGTGATGTCAATCGATGTCAGTGGTCCTGAAGGCACGGGAAAGGGCGGTCGCCGAGGCGACCGCCCTGAAGGTCCGAACAAAAGCGGATATATCCTATACGATCTGGTCGCGCCGGTATCCGGTGACGAGTTCCCCGGCGAGCTGCTCGCAGAACAGGCCGATGTCGGTGATGACGCCGATGGCCTGGGCCGAGCCGCGGTCGGCCAGCTTGGTCACCGTGGCCGGGTTGATGTCGACGCTGACCAGCGGCACCTTCGCGGGCAGGAGGTTGCCGGTCGCGATCGAGTGGAGCATCGTGGCGACCATGATGGCGAAGCCGACCCCGGGGAGGGCCTCTCGCATGGCCCGCTGGCCCTCGATGACGTCGGTGTGCACGTCCGGCAGCGGCCCGTCGTCGCGGACGGAGCCGACGAGCACGAACTCCTTGCCGTTCTTGACCATCGCGTGCATGATGCCGCCCTTGAGCACGCCCTGCTCGACGGCCTCGGCGATGGAGCCGCAGGTGCGGATCTTGTTGATGGCGCGGATGTGGTGCTCGTGGCCGTGGGGGACCCCGTGGCCCTTGTCGAGGTCGACGCCCAGCGAGGTGCCGAACAGGTTCGACTCGATGTCGTGCGCGGCGAGGGCGTTCCCGGCGAAGATGACGTCCGCGTAGCCCTCGTTGATGAGCGCCTCGAGCGCCTTCCCGGCTCCGGTGTGGACGATGGCGGGGCCGCCGACCCACAGGATCTTCTCGCCGCGGGCCTTGACCTCCCGCATCCGCTCGGCGATCTGGCGGACCTGGAGGGCCTGGGGCCGCTCGGAGGAGACCCCGCCGCTCATGAACTCGAAGTTCGAGGACTCCGGGCTCGTGCGCTCGGGCTCGGGCAGCGGCAGGACCTTGACGCCCTCGCCGCCGCAGACGACCAGCTCGCCCTCCTTGACGTCGGAGACCGGGAGGGTCCTGGCCGAGGCGCGGTCCTCGGCGACGATGATGCCGCAGTCCATCTCGGAGTTCTCGACGTCCATCCACCCGCCGTTGAGGCGGATCTGGGTGTCGAAGTTGGTGGTGGAGTAGAAGTCCTCGGGGAAGACGCCGTCGCGCGGGGCAGGCTTCAGCGTGGCGACGCCCGGTTCGAGCGGGTTCGCGCCGTGCGTCTGGAGGCGCATGACGATGCGTTCGAGCAGCTCGTTGCTCTCGGCCGAGACGGTGAGCTGCACGTAGGACTCGTCGGTGTGGTGCCGCCCCACGTCGAACCGGTCGATCGAGTAGGCCCCCGAGTACTCCAGGACGTCGTCCATGACGCGGGCGAAGACGCCCTGGTCGATGAGGTGTCCGCGCAGCTCGACGGTCTTTGCGTGTTCCACGTTGGTGCTCCTGTTGCTCCCGGTCGCCGCGACTGCTCTGGAGCCGCGAGTTGGTCGAGTGACGCCGAGTCGAGCTTAGGACCCGCCGCGTCAGGCGGGCTCGGCGGCCGGGGGCTGGGCGGCGGCCTTGGCCGCCTCGATCTCGTCGGCGCTGGGCCAGTTGCGGGTCACCAGGTACTGGAAGCCGAAGCCGATCAGGCCCCACGCGCCGACCACGTACGGGACCGGGACCCCGAACTCGACGACCAGGCCGACGCCGGCGACGGCGATGCCCTGGCACAGCTGGAGCCCGGAGTTCGCCGCCGCGACGACCCGACCGCGCCAGCCGTCGGGGATGCACTGCGCCAGCGTCGCGTTCATCGGGGCCATGATCATCACCGCCGCGCCCGCGGCGAACGCCAGGAGCAGGACCCCGGCCAGCGGTGGGTCGAACAGCGCGGTCGCCAGCACCGCCGGGGCGAAGAACGCGAGCGGCCGGATGAGCTTGTCGCGCAGCGAGGGCCGCACCAGTCGCGCGAACAGCAGCGTCCCGACGACCATGCCCGCCGCGTCGATGGCCATGATCGCGCCCTGCGTCCCCGAGCCCCGGCCGAGGTGGACCGACCACAGGACCGCGATGCCCTCGGGGACGGCGGTGAGCGCGAACAGGCCCCAGATCCCGAGCGAGACCGTCCGCAGCACCTTGTTGTCGCGCAGCATCCGCAGGCCGTCGGCGGTCTCGGCCAGGACGTGGCGGCGCTCCTCGCGCCGGTTCACCGTGGGCCGGTACTCGACCAGGCCCACGATGGTGACGGCGCTGACGACGAACAGGCACGCGTTCACCGCGAGCGCCGTGTACGGGTCGACCGCCGAGAGCAGGCCGCCGGTGAGGTAGCCGATGATCTGCGCCATCGCGCCGGCGCTGAAGGTGAGCGCGACCGCGACCGACAACCGGTCCCCGGTGAGGATCTGGGCGAGGGTCGCCACGCGGGCGGCGTGGTAGGCGGGCTGGACGGCGGCGACGGCGAACACGATCGCGATCATCGCCGGGATCGGCAAGCCGGGGATGAGCATCAAAGCCACGAGCGCGGCCCGCAGGAGGTCGCACGCGACCATGACGCTGCGGTAGGCGTAGCGGTCCACGACCGCGCCCAGCACCTGGGCCAGACCGAGGTACGGCGCGAAGCTGATCGCGAAGGAGGCCGCGGCCAGGGCCGAGGAGCCCGTCTGGTCCCACACGAGGAAGGTGACCGCGACGCGGTTGAGCATCGCCCCCACGTTCGAGAGGCAGAACGCGCCGAGGAACCCGGCGGCCTCGCGGTCGCCGAAGACCTCGGAGAACCGAGGTCGGCGATCCGCTTGCGGCGCACCGTCGGCGGGACCGGGCGCCGCCGGCTGGGGGTTCTGGTTCGACACGGGGCCTTCCTTGCCGAGTCTCGGCTCCGCACGCATTCGCCGCAGCGGCCGACACGGGCGCCGCGGCGCCGCCGCGGGATCCGGGGTGCGGTACCGCGTGCGTCCACCACGGGTACCGGGTCGGCGCCGTGGACATCGACCGCGGGTGCAGGCCCGCGGCCCGCAAGCGTCACCGGGGTGCGATACCTGAAAGGGCGGTTAGTGACAATCCTCCGCGATTGCCACAAGTGTCACCAGTCTGCCGCCGACGCAACTGGTTGTCAAGCGTCCCAGAGTGTTCAAAGTGCGAAAACCAGGACGGACGCGTCAGGGCCCGGCGCGACCGCCCGAAACGGCGTCCGCGAACCGCGCCTCAGACTATGCCCGCGCCCGCACTGGAGTCGCGGCGGCCTCGGATCTATAACGGTCAAACGCCTAAGCTCGGAAGCCGGGCCCCGGCGCCGCGACCGCCGAGCCCGGCCGCGACCCGCGAACCGGCACGATACCCTCCAAAGAGCTTTGTAGGAACCATCTAAGGAGTCGCGCGATGGCACACCCCACCGGACCGAGCACCCGCGACGGCGCGGCTCCCGCCCTGCGCGGCAACGACTCTCGGAATCGAGACAGCGCCTCCTGGATCGCGCGCGACGCCGCCGCCGTCTGGCACCCGTTCACCCAGCACGCCACCTGGACCGACGACGAACCCACCGTCGTCGACCGCGCCGAAGGCCCCTGGCTCATCGACGTCGACGGCCGCCGCTACCTCGACGGCGTCTCGTCACTGTGGACCACCACCCTCGGGCACGGCCACCCCGACATCAACGCCGCCATCACCGCCCAGCTCGCCCGCCTCGACCACTCCACCTTCCTCGGCACCACCCACACCCCCGGCATCGAACTCTCCGAGACCCTCGTCGCCCTCGCCCCCACAGGCGACGGTCCCGCGCTCACCAAGGCCTTCTACGCCGGCGACGGCTCCTCCGCGGTCGAGGCCGCCCTCAAGATCGCCTACCAGTACTCGACCCAGACCGGCCATGCCCGGCCGAAGTTCGTCCGGCTCGACCAGGCCTACCACGGCGACACCCTCGGCGCGGTCGCCGTCGGCGGCCACGACCTCTTCCACCAGGCCTACAAGCCGCTCCTGCTCGACACCATCGGCGTGGCCACGCCCGGCAGCCGCGACCGAGGCCCCGGCGAGCGCCTCGCGTTCGCCGCGGACGAACTCCGGGCGGCCATGAGCGAATCGGGCGACCAGGTCTGCGCGATCATCGTGGAGCCGATGATCCAGGGCGCGGCCGGAATGCTCGACTACGACGCGAGCTATCTGCGGCTGGCCCGCGAACTCGCCGACGCCCATGGCGCGCTGCTCGTCTTCGACGAGGTCGCGACCGGCTTCGGCCGCACCGGCAGCATGTGGGCCGCCGACCACGCCGGGGTCGTGCCCGATCTGCTGACCTGCGGCAAGGGCATCACCGGCGGGTACCTCCCGCTGTCGGCGGTGCTCGCGGCCGAGCACGTCTACGAGGCCTTCCTGACCCGCCCGGGCGACCGCACGCCGCGCACGTTCTTCCACGGGCACACGTACACAGCGAACCCGCTGTGCTGCGCGGCGGCGCTGGCGAACCTGCGGGTGATGGCGGAGCAGGACGTGATCGGCCAGGCCGCGCGGCTCGGTGAGCGCCTCGGGAAGCTGCTCGAACCGGTCGGGGAGAAGGAAGGCGTGGTGGAGGTCCGCCGCCTGGGCACGATGATCGGGGTGGAGATGGCGGCGATGGGGGAGCGGACCGGCTTCGAGGTGTGCAGGGCCGCAAGGGAACGAGGGGTGTGGCTCCGCCCGCTGGGCCACACGGTGATCCTGATGCCGCCGCTGATCCTGGGGGAGGACGAGACCGACCTGCTGGTGAACGCGCTGGAAGCGGCGATCGACGAGGTGACGGAACGGTGAGGCCCGCGATGCCGGTGGCGCGGGGGCCGGAAGCGGAGGCGGCGGCATGACGGCGGCCGAGCGTGCTCATGGTGGCGACGGCGTGGCAGGAGGCGAGCCTGAGGCGGGAGACGAACCCGCGCCCGCTGCTGTCGGCGGCGATTCGCGTTCGGCGAGTGAACGGTCCGATCGCGGTTCTGACCTTGGCGATGTCCAAGGCCGTGAGGCCGTGGTCGCGCCCTCCGCTCTCGCTGGCGGCGGCCCGGGTTCGGCGAGTGAACGGTCCGATCGCGCTCGCGACCTCGGCCGTGCCCACGAGGCCGCGGTCGCGCAACCCGCGCCGGCCGTTCATGAAGGCGGCGGCCCGCGTTCGGTGTCCGAGCGGGCCGATGCGACGCCGCCCGTTCTCCCGGTGCCTCCTTCGGCCCCCGGCATTGCGGCCGTCTGGGACCGGTTGGGCCGCAAGGCCGACCTCCGCGCCAAGGCCGGGCTCACCCGCACCGCCCGCCCCCGCGACACCGCCATCGACCTGGCGGGCAACGACTACCTCGGGCTCTCGCGCCACCCTGCGGTCCTGAGCGCCGCCTCGGCGGCGCTCGCCGAGCACGGGCTCGGCGCTGGCGGCTCCCGGCTCGTCCGCGGCACCACCGACCTGCACGAGGCCTTCGAGACCGAGTTCGCCCGCCACACCGGCAGCGAGACCGCGGTCCTGTACTCCTCGGGCTACCTCGCGAACCTCGGCGCGGTAGCGGCCCTCACCGGACCGGTCCTCCTCGACGCCCACGCCCACGCCTCCCTCCACGACGCCGCGCGCCTCACCGGAGGCCGCTCGGACACGTTCGCGCACAACGACCTCGACGACCTCCAGCGGCAACTGCTCGCCCTCCGGCCCTCGATCGTCGCGATCGAATCGGTCTACTCCGTCCTCGGCGACGCCGCGCCGCTGCGCGAGATCCACGCGCTCACCAGCGCCCACGGCGCACTGCTCCTCGTGGACGAGGCCCACGCGATCGGCACGATCGGCCCCCGCGGCGCCGGCGGCGTCACGGCCGCCGGGCTCGCCGGCGACCCTGGCATCGTCGTCACCGCGACCCTCTCCAAGGCACTCGGCGCGGCCGGCGGGATCGTCGCCGGGCCCGCGACGCTGCGCCGCCACCTCCACGACACCGGCCGCACCTTCGTCTACGACACCGCCCCACCTCCGGCCGTGATCGCCGGGGCGAGCGCCGCGCTCGCCATCGCCCGCGAATCCGACGCCGCCCGAACCGAACTGGCACGCAGGGCCGCCCGCGCCGCAGCGTCCCTCGGCGCTCCCGCGCCCGCCGCGGGCGTGCTCGCACCGGCCGCAGGCGACGCCCGCGCCGCGACCGGCTGGGCTGCGCGCTGCGCCGAACGCGGCGTGGCCGTCGGCTGCTTCCGGCCGCCGTCCACCCCCGACCACCGCTCCCGGCTGCGCATCACCGTGAACACCGGCGTCCCGACCGCCGATTTCGACCGGGCCCTGGCCGTCGTCGCCGAGGCCCGCCCGCCGCTTGCGGCCAGTCCTCCCGTCCTCTGAAGAAAGCGAGTCCCGCCGGTGATCACCTTCGAAGGCCCGGTCCTGGTGACCGGCACCGACACCGGGGTCGGCAAGACCGTCACGACCGCCGCGCTCGCGGTCTGGCTCATGCGCCAGGGCCGCAGCGTCGAAGTCGTCAAGATCGCCCAGACCGGCGACGATGACGACGCCGCCGAGGTCACCCGCCTCTCGGGCGCCCCGGCCCGCGCGCTCGCCGCCTACCCCGATCCGCTGGCGCCCTTCGCCGCTGCGCGGCGCAGCGGCCTGCCGCTGCTCGGGCTCGCCGACGTCGCCGACGCCGTCCTGGACTCCAGGGCGGAAGTCGTGCTCCTCGAAGGCGCCGGAGGCCTGCTGGTCCAACTGGGCGAGTCCGGTTGGACCGCCCGCGACCTCGCGGTCGAGCTCGGCTGCCCGGCGGTCGTGGTCGCCCGGGCCGGGCTCGGCACCCTCAACCACACGGCGTTGACGCTCGAAGCGCTGGCCCGCCGCGGCATCGAAGCGGCCGTGGTGATCGGCGCCTGGCCGGTCAATCCCGGCCTCGCCGAGTACGAGAACCTCAAGGACCTGCCCGGGCCGCGCCTGGGCTGGATTCCGGACAACGCCGCTGCGCTCGACCCGGAGGCCTTCCGCCTCGCGGCGGCCGAGTGGTTCGACCTCCCGACCCGCCTGGGCCCCATGTAGTCGCGTGTGATCGGCCGGTGCGGTTCGGACACCGACCGGGCCGCGCGATGCACGCGACGGCCCGAGTTGGCCGCGCTCGGTTACATTGGCTGTGAATTGGCCTGATAACGGCTGAATCACCGCGATGCGGGCGCCCCTACCCCCGGTGCCCGCATCGCCTCGAATCGCCGCACCGCCGAAGGCAGGAACCGGTCCATGCCCCAATCGATCGCGGCCTCCGCGACCGGGCGGAACTCGCAGCGCAGACGCAGCCCGTCGTCCCCGTCGCCGCTGACCACCGAGTGCTCCCAGACCTTGCGCTCCTCAACGGTGTGCAGCCAGCTGTAGGTCGTCACCTGAAAGCCCACGGCCCCAAGAGTGGCCCGCATGAGCGTCGATCCCAGCACCTCGCCGAAACGCGGGTCGGCGACACCTGTCTCCTCGACCGCCTCTCGGATCGCCGCCTCGCCCGCCGTCTCGTGCGCCAGCGCCCCGCCGCCGGGGACCTGCACGCCGGCCTCCGGCGCCTCCGGATGCACGATCACCAGCACCTCCGGTGCCGTTCGCCCGGGGCGGTGCCGGAGCACGTAGGCGCAGGCCCGCTGTCGAAAGTCCAGGAGTTCGCTCATCCGGTCAGCCTCGCAAACGCCCGCGTCGCAGAGCAACGCGTTTCTGCGGGCCTATCCGCGGCGTCGGATCACCAAGGGGCTCGGCATCCGGAAGGACAGGTTCGGGTCGCTCACCGGGGCGGCGACCACTTCGCAGCGGGGGAGCAGCGGCTTCAGCTCGGTCACCACCACTTCGGCCTCCAGCCTTGACAACTGGCTTCCCAGGCACCGGTGGGCACCGGCCCCGAACGCCAGGTGCCTGCGCGAACCGCGCTGGCCCGGGACCATCTTCGCCGGGCACGCCGCCACGCCCTCGTCGACGCCCGCCGCGGCGAGCCACACCAGGATCGACTCGCCTTCCTTCACCGGCAGGCCGTCGAGTTCGGTGTCCCGCAGCGCCACCCGCCGCCATGACGTGATCGACGGGAACAGCCGCAGGCCCTCCTCCACCAGCGCGGTCGGCTCCGCGCCGAGCAGTTCCGGTTCCGTCATGAGGCGGTGCAGTAGCAGCGTCAGGAACTGCGAGGTGGTCTCCTGGCCCGCCACCAGCAGGAAGAACAGGGCCGCGGTGGCCGCGTCCTCGCCGTGCGCCTCCAGCAGCTCCCGCCTGATCCCGGTCGCCTCGCGGGACCGTTCGCGCAGCGTCGCGTGGAACGGGCCCACGATCCGCGCCAGCTCCATCTGCCGCTCGGCCGTCGGCTCGCCCCAGAACAGTTCCAGTGCGGCCCTGCTGAAGTGCTTGACCTGCGCCGCCGCCGCGACCTCCAGGTCCAGGAGCCGCGCCAGCGCCGCCAGCGGGATCTCGGAGGACACCGCCGCGTCCAGATCCACCGGCTCCCCTTCACGCAGCCGCCGCGCCACCTGCGCGACCGCCCGGCGGACCAGGCCCGTCAGCCACGGCCGCAGCGCCTCGACCCGCTCGGGCGCGAACGCCTCGCCGAACCCCGCCCTGATCCACTCGTGCGTCTCGGTGTCGTTGTTGGCCAATGTCGCCGGGAGCCGGAACCGGTGCCCCGCCAGGACCCGCAGCGCCGCCGGCGGGATCGGGGTGACCGCGTCGAGCGCGTTCGCGGCCGAGAACCGCTCCCGGTCGGCCAGCACCTGCCTGGCGAGACGGTGCGAGGCCACCACCACCTGCCCCTCCCGGCGGAAGACCGCGGCGTCGGGTCGGGGATGTTTCCACAGCTCGAAGAGCACGCGCGCAGCCTACCTCCCCCGAAAGTACGAGCCCCGCTCACGGTAATCTGCTTGCAGTCCTTCGGCGCCCCAGGGCCGGCCCGCCATCGCGCGCGCCGCGCCCGCCCGCCGCGGAGGCGCCGTCCGGCACAAGACCGAATGCCCACAGAAGGAGACCGTCCCTTGCAGGAGTACTCCTCCCAAGCCGCTTACGACCGCGGCGAGGCCGTCTGCGTGATCGGCGCCGGAGCCTCCGGCCTCATCGCGGTGAAGAACCTCCGCGAGAACGGCTTCGAAGTCGACTGCTACGAGCGGGACACCGTTCTCGGCGGTCTGTGGAACCCGCAGAACCAGCACAGCCCCCTGTACCCCAACACGCACCTGGTCACCTCCCGCTCCCAGACCGAGATCCCCGACTTCCCGATGCCCGACGACTGGCCGGACTACCCCTCCGCCGCCCAGATGCTCACCTACCTGACCTCCTACGCCAAGCACTTCGGGCTGTCGGAGCACATCTGGTACGGCTCGGAGATCTCCCACATCGAACCGGTCGAGGGCTCCCGCTTCGAGGTCGTCGTCAAACCCGCCGCCGGCAACGCCGCCCGCCGCCTGCGCTACGCCGCGGTCGTCATCGCCACCGGCCACCACTGGGAGCCGAACCTGCCGTCCTACCCGGGCCAGGACCAGTACCGCGGCACCGTGCTCCACTCCTCCCAGCTCAAGGACGCCTCCCGCCTGCGCGGCAAGAACGTCCTGGTCGTCGGCGGCGGCAACTCCGGGGTCGACATCGCCTGCGAGGCCGCCGTGAACGCCGCCGGCTGCGTCCACTCCGTCCGCCGCGGCTCCTGGCACCTGCCGAAGTACCTCGGCGGCGAACCGGCCGACTTCGCGCTGGCCCGCATCGGAGCGCGCCCGAAGTTCCTGCGCCGCTTCCTCACCGACCGCCTCGTCAAGGGCCCCCGCCGCCTCGCCGCCCGCATGGGCATCGACGTGCCCGACCACGGGCCCGCCGTCGAGGAGCCGGTGCGCAACGGCCGCTACCTCGAACACGTCGGCGACGGCTCGATCCGGCGCCGCGGCGAGGTCGCCCGCTTCGACGGGCTCGACGTGGCCTTCGCCGACGGCACCGAGATGCGCCCCGACCTCGTCGTCTTCGCCACCGGCTACCGCCCCAAGATCACCTGCGTCTCCCCGAGGCTCCTCGGCGTCGAGGACGGCTCGCCCTTCCCTCGGCTCCTCGCCCGCATGTTCTCCCCGAAGCAGGAGACCCTCGCCGTCGTCGGGCTCGTCGAACCCGGCGTCGGCGTCCTGCCGATCGTCCACTGGCAGACCCACGCCATCGCCCACTGGCTGGAGGTGCGCCGCGGCGATCCCGAACGCGCCGTGAACTTCAAGACCCAGGTCGTCTCCGAGTCCGCCCAGTCCGCGGCCGAACCGGACGGGACCTCCCCGCGCCACCAGCTCGCCGTCGACGCCGAGGAGTACCTCGCCAGCCTCGGCCGCATCATCGACACCCTCGAACAGGAGCCCGCCAAATGAGCCTCACCGCCTGGGCCCGGCGCGCCCGCACCCCCGAGCCGGCCCCCGTCGCCCGCGAGATCGCCTACCTCGAGCCCGCCGACCTGTTCGACTCCGACATCAAGGACGACCCGGAGGCCAGCCCGGTCCTGTGCTGCACCGGCGACCCCGCCGGCGCGGCGGCCTTCAACGCCTCGTGGCTCAAGCGGATCGCCAGCACCGGCCGGTACGCCGGGGCCGTGAGCGTCCGCGGCCAGGGCGGCACGCCCGCCGCGGAGGGCGGCCTCGACGCCCGCGCGCACGACGTGGTCCAGGCGGCCGTCACCGTCCCCCGCCAGGCCGTCCTCATCGGACACCGCGAGGGCGCGGCCTGGGCGGCGCTGGCCGCCGGGCGCTACCCGGCCGCGGGGCTCGTGCTCGTGTCGCCGCGCCAGTTCCCCAAGCAGCCGCCCAAGCCCGTCGGCGGCCCGCCGGTCCTGCTCGTGGTGAGCGAGTCCGAGTCGCAGTCGAAGGAGGTCCAGTCGGTCACCGCCGCCTACGGCGTGGCCCCGCTGACCTTCGCGGGCGGGCCCGACGACGTGTTCAAGGGCGCCGCGGCCGACGGCCTGCTCGACGCGATCCTCTCCTGGCTCGCCCCCAAGAACTGAACGGGCCCTTCGCGAAGCGAAGCCTTAGGCACGGCGCTTGGCCGGCCGCGCCGGGTTCAGACCACGGCACCGTCGTCGGTGTCGTCGGCGTCCCGGTCCGGCCGCAGCCGGTTGATGAGCAGCCACACGCCGATGAGGAACCCGACGATGCCGACCAGGCGCCCCGGGTTCGTGCCCAGCGGCGCGAGGCCCGGGTTCACCACCATCGCGATCCCGCCGATGATGAGCAGCAGGCCGCCGATCGCCGGGAGGCTCGGCCACGGCAGCGGCGGCGGCTCGGGCGGCTCGTACCGGTCCTCTTCGTCTTCTGGGAGCTCGGCGTCCCACAGCTCCAGCAGCGTCGGCTCCTCGTCCGGCTCCGGTGCGGGGGCCGGCTCGGGCTCGGGCTTCTCGGCCTCCACCTCGTAGCCGGTCGGCTGCTTCGACTCGGTCTCGCCGAAGGCCTTGACGAGTTCTTCGAAGCGCCGGTCCACGTCCTCAGGACGCAGCTCGCCGTCCTCGCGCTCGCCGCTCTCGGGTTCGTCGCCGCGGTCAGTCATGGACGCCTCGGGTTCGCACCAGCTGCCGGTCCATGAACGCGGCGCTCTCGCTGAAGATCAGTTCGGCGTCGTAGTCGAGCGTCGCGACGTGGTAGCTGCGTTGCAGCACCGTCGACTCGACGTCCTTCGACCGCACGCCCGCCCGGATCACCGCGCTGTTGCGCGGGTTCACCACGTGGTCCTCAGCGCTCGTGAAGATCCGCAGCGGCACGGTCACGCGCGCCAGCTCCGGGCGCGTCACCTTCCACAGCCGCCGCAGCGACGCGTACGCCGCCACCGGGGTGCGGCTGGTCGTCTTCTCGCGCACGTCGGGCTTGTTCAAGTCGGAGCCGATCGCGGCCACGCTCGGCATCACGTACTGCAGCGCTGGGGCCAGGAACCCGTGCGGCTTGTCGTCGAAGATCGCCGGATTGACCAGCACCAGGCCCGCCAGGTCGCCCCCGCGCAGCTCCGCGAGCCGCAGCGACAGCGAACCGCCCATCGACAGGCCGCCGGCGAACACCGGCCGCCCCAGAGCGAGCGCCTCGTCCAACGCGGCGTCCAGGCGCGCGTACCACTGCTGCCAGGTCGACTTCGCGAGCACCTGCCAGGTGTCCCCGTGGCCGGTCAGCAGCGGCGCGATCACGTTGAAGCCGGAGTCTCTGAGGTACTCGCCCCACGGGCGCATGCTCGCCGGGTCAGAGGTGAACCCGTGGCACAGGAGCATCGTCGCCTTCGCCTCGGAGCCGAGGTCGAACGTGAACTCCTCGGAATCGGTCGTCACGTCGCCTCCCGGGTCGCTGACTGACGGGGCGTGGGATTCGCCATTGCCGGTCCCCTTTCGCGCTGCCTGCCCATTCTCGCACGGGTGCGCCGGTCGCTGCCACCGCGCGGGAAGGGGTTCCGTACCCGGTCGCGCGGGCCGCGCGACCTCTCTGAGCGCAACCGCGCGGGGCCCGGCGGTGTTCCCGATATCGGAGATTGACTGGTGCCGATACGCTTGGACCCGTGATCTACTGGGTGTTGAAGGCGACATTGGGCTCGCTGCTGTGGGCGGTGTGGCGCCCGCAGGTCGAAGGGCTCGAACACGTGCCCGAAGGGGGGCCGGCGATCCTCGCCTCGAACCACCTCGCCGTCATCGACTCGTTCTTCCTGCCGCTGGTGGTCAAACGGCGGGTCACGTTCATCGCGAAAGAGGAGTACTTCACCGGCACCGGCCTCAAAGGCTGGTTCGTCCGCATGTTCATGGGCGCCGTCGGCGTGATCCCGGTCGACCGGGCCGGCGGCGAGGCCGCCAACGCCTCGCTCGACACCGGGAAGCGCGTGCTCTCCGAGGGGCGCCTGTTCGGGATCTACCCGGAGGGGACGCGCTCGCCGGACGGGCGCCTGTACCGCGGCAAGACCGGGGTGGCCCGCCTCGCCCTCCAGACGGGGGCGCCGGTCGTGCCCGTCGCGATGCTCAACACCCGTGAGCTCCAGCCGATCGGGAAGCGGATCCCGCGCCGCGGCCGCGTGAAGATCAAGATCGGCCCGTCGCTGGACTTCAGCCGCTACCGCGAGCTGGTGGGGGACCGGTTCATCGAGCGGGCCGTGACCGACGAGGTCATGGACGCCCTCCGCGAACTCTCCGGCCAGGACTACGTCGACGAGTACGCCGCGAAGCTCAAGGAACGCGGCCAGGAGGCCTAGACCGGCCGCACCTTATTACTATTCGGCGCCGGCGATGCGCTTCCGATGAGGCACTGCCGCTTCGGTCCGGCTCCGCCGCTGCCTTTCGGTCCGGTTCTCGGCTCCGCCGCTGAACCTCGACTGGGCATTCGGCTCCGCCGCTGCGCTTCCGTCAAGTTCTCGGCTCCGCCGCCATGCTTCTTATTCGGCTCCGCCGAAGCCTGCCCTCCGCCGCAGCGCCGGCAGGTCCACCACCACGATCTTGCGGCCCTCGGTCCGCAGCCAGCCCCGGTTCGCGAAGATCCCGATCGCCTGGTTCACGCTCTGGCGCGAACCGCCGGCCATCTCCGCGAGCTGCGTCTGGTTCAACTCGATCGTCGTCATCGGCGAGGAGTGCTGCTCCGCCAAGCGCACCAGCGTCTTCGCCACCCGCCCCGGCAGGTCCAGGAACACGTGGTCCGAGGACTGCTCGGTCAGGCGCCGCACGATCATGCCCATCGACCGCAGCACCGCGTCGAGCATCTTCGGGTTGCCGTGCACCAGCTCCAGGAACGAGGACCGCGCCAGCGCCAGCGCCGAGGTGTCCTCGAGCGCCTCCGCGCTGGCCGAACGGGGCGAGCCGTCCAGCAGCGAGACCTCGCCGAGCACTTCGGGCGCGCGGGCGACGTGGAGCATGGCCCGCTCGCCGGTCGCGGCGGTGCGGAAGACGCTCACCGCCCCGGACCGGATCATGATGAGCGACTCGCCGGGCTCGCCCTCGAAGAACAGCAGGTGCCCGCGCCGGTAGTGGCGCTGTACGGCCACCCCCGCGATCTGTCGCCGTGCCTGCGGGTCGAGGCCGGCGAACATGGCGACGCCTGCAAGCGGGTCTTCAGATGGGCTGACACCCATAGTTCTCCCCCTTCGGTGGGTCCCGGGTCCGCGGGTTCCCTCCGATGATCGCTGTCTTTTCCGTCGTTGTACAGAGCCCGGTGTCGGAAACTTCACGCTCCGTTGGGCCGTGTGTCCAGACGGCGCACTTGTCGCTCGACCGAGTGTACGATCAAGTCTACGTGCTTTCACGTTGATTGTCCGGTATCGCAGGTCTCGGGCGTGGATGGCTAGGTCAGATTCCGGCTGCATGATCGTATGGCGTAGCGTCGACTCGATACCGGCGACATTCGGGTGCGGGCCAAGAAGGACCGAAAAGACCGCCCGTGATCATACGAAAGGCCGATGCGTGGCGTACCGATACTTCTACGATTGCGAGTTCATCGAGGATGGTCGCACCATCGACCTGGTCTCGATCGCGGTCGTCGACGAGCACGGCCGCGAGTACTACGCAGTGTCGACCGAGTTCGATCCGTCCCGGGCCATAGATTGGGTGCGGCGCAACGTCCTCGACAAGCTGCCGCCCCCGGCCAGTTCGCTGTGGAAGGACCGCACCACGATCCGCGACGAGCTCTACGAGTTCCTGGTCGCGCCGGTGCGCAAGAAGACCGGTTCGCATCCGGGCGAGCGGGTCGAGCTGTGGGCGTGGATCGGCGCGTACGACCATGTGGTCCTCGCGCAGTTGTGGGGCACGATGCCGGAGCTGCCGCGGGCGCTGCCGCGCATGACCAAGGACCTGCGCCAGCGCTGGGAGGACCTGGGCCGCCCGGACCTGCCGGTCACCCCCGAGGCGGACCTCCACGACGCCTTGACCGACGCGCAGCTCAACCTGGCCCGCTGGAAGGCCCTGGAGAGCTTCCGCAAGGAGCGCTCGGCCTACGGCCCGGTCGACTCGCACCGCTGAGGCGCCGCGTCAGCACCCCTGGCCTGCGTCTTCCGCCCCCGATATAGGCTGGGCGGTGTTTCGGCAATGAGGCCGCCCAGTTAACAGTCCTCACTCCAGGGAGTAAAGACACATGCGCATTGGCGTGCTCACCGGCGGCGGCGACTGCCCCGGTCTCAACGCGGTCATCCGGGCCGCGGTCCGCAAGGGCACCAAGGAATTCGGTCACGAGTTCGTGGGCTTCCGCTACGGCTGGAGGGGCCCGATCGAGGGCATCACGCAGCCCCTCGACTGGGAGTCGGTCGAGGGCATCCTCGACCAGGGCGGCACCATCCTCCACTCCTCGCGCACCAACCCTTACAAGATCGAGGGCGGCGTCGAGGCCATCAAGAAGAACATGGCCGCACTGGGCGTGGACGCGCTCATCGCGATCGGCGGCGAGGACACCCTCGGCGTCGCGACGAAGCTGACCGCCGACGGCGTCAACTGCGTCGGCGTGCCGAAGACCATCGACAACGACCTCTCGGGCACCGACTACACGTTCGGTTTCGACACCGCCGTGAACATCGCGACCGAGGCGATCGACCGCCTGTGGACGACCGCGGAGTCGCACGACCGCTGCCTGGTCGTGGAGATCATGGGCCGCCACGCCGGCTGGATGACCCTGCACGCGGGGATCGCCGGCGGCGCGAACGTCGTGCTCATCCCCGAGGTCGCCTTCGACATCGAGAAGGTCGCGGCGTTCGTCAAGGACCGCAAGGACGCGGGCAAGGCCACGATCGTGGCCGTCTCCGAGGGCGCCCACGCCGAGACCGGCATGGTCCTCAAGGACGGCGAGGTCGACGCGTTCGGCCACGTCAAGCTCGGCGGCGTCGGCGACTGGGTCGCCGCGGAGATCAAGGAGCGCGCCGAGATCGAGACGCGCGCGATCATCCTCGGGCACCTCCAGCGCGGCGGCACCCCCACCGCGTTCGACCGGGTGCTCGCGACCCGCCTGGGCCTCGAAGCGGCCTCGGCGGTCCAGGAGGGCGACTTCGGCAAGATGATGGCGCTCCAGGGCACCAACGTCGTGCGCATCCCGATCCACGAGGGCACCGACGAGCTCAAGACCGTTCCCGTCGAGCGCTACGCCGAGGCCGAGGTCTTCTTCGGCGTGTAAGCGGCACCGACCACAAAGTACGGACAGCGCGCAACCACGGGCACGCCCGGTCGTTAGACCTGGCGTGCCCGTGGCCTTCGCAGAGACTGATCCGTCCGAGACGATCGGCGAGATCCCGCACCTCACCGACTTCTCGTTTCACAAGACCCTGCCGGACATTGACTTCGAGGCGGTCCCGGTCACCGGGCTCGACGCCGACTTCTACCGCCGCCCGGTCGCCGGGCGCCTGCTCAGCGTCGGCGTGTACCGGTTCGCGGGCGCCGAGACCCACCGCGCCTGGGGCTGGGTGGGCGAGGCGCACTGCTCCTGGCACGCCTACCGCGACCCCGCCGGCGGCTTCCACGGCCCGTTCCCAGGCTGCCCGCTGCTGCGGCTGCTCCGCGACGGGAACCGCGTCGTCGGGTTCGAACTCGGCTCAGGGAGCCTCGCCCGCGAGTTCCTCCTGTGAGGCCGCTCGTTCGAGGCGGGTGGCCCGCCGGGTGTAGACGATGGCCGCCACACTGATCGCGAGCCCGAGGAACAGCCCGCTGCCGGCGAACAGCGCCGAGGCCCCCGGCGAGAAGCCGAGGATCGCCACCGGCACCTGCACGAGCGCGATCAGGCCGACCAGCAGCCATTTACTGCGACCCTTGCCCCACAGCAGCGCCGTCCACAGCGGCGCGACCACGATGGCGAGCGTCGCGATGTCGAGTGCCCAGTGCACCACCGGATTGTGGACCCGGTCGTGCTGGAACGCCATCGCCGGACTCGCGACCGAGACGATCATGGCGGCGACGAGCGCTATGAAGCCGAGACGACGTGTCATTCGTGACCTCCTTTGCGAGGGAAGTCTCAACGCTACGGACAGTAGTCCCACCTGTCTGTCGGGTATCCGCCACTTGGCGTCATGTTCCCCCCTGGTGCGAGTGGGGAAGGAGCGCTTCGTCGTTTCGTCGCCTTGGCGGGTGGTCGCGCGGAGCCGGGCTACGGGCCTACCTGTTGCGCGAGTCGATAACCGAGGACCCAGGCAATGCCGCCCTCCTCGAACACGTAACGCTGCGGCCCTGTGCGCTTCCCGTCCTCCTCGGGCACATGCGAAAGGCCGGCCGCTCCAGCGACCGGCCCTTCCCCTATAGCTCAGTCACGGGTCTTCGACAGTTCCGCCGCCGTCACGGTGTGCCGCAGCAGCAGCGCGGTCGTCACCGGGCCCACGCCTCCGGGCACCGGGGTCAGCCTCCCGGCCACCTCCGCGACCGCCGCGTAGTCCACGTCGCCCACCAGGCCGCCGTCCTCGGTCGGGTTGGTGCCCACGTCGATCACCGTCGCGCCCGGCTTCACGAAGTCCGCGCCGATCATCCCGGCCCGGCCCACGGCCGCCACCAGCACGTCCGCCTCGCGGCACACCGCCGCCAGGTCCTTCGTGCGCGAGTGGCAGACCGTCACCGTCGCCGACTCGTTCAGCAGCAGCAGCGCCGCCGGCTTCCCGACCACGTTCGACCGGCCCACGACCACGGCCTTCGCGCCCTCGAGCACGAGGTCCTCGCGCCCCAGCAGCTCCAGGACCGCCGCGGCCGTCGCCGGAGCGAACGTCCGCCGCCCCTGCGCCAAGCGCCCGAGGCTCTCCGGGTTCGCCCCGTCCACGTCCTTCATCGGGTCGATGTACCAGCCGACCTCGCCGAGGGACACGCCCTCCGGCAGCGGCGTCTGGCAGATGACCCCGTGCACCGAATCGTCGCCCGACAGCTCCCGGAGCTTCGCGGTGATCGCGTCCTTGTCCGGCTCCTTCAGGTGCTCGATCCGGCAGTCCAGGCCCTCCTTCTCGGCGGCCTTCTTGATCGAGCGCACGTACCAGGCCGTGCCCTCGTCGTCGGTCGGCACCACGACCGCCAGCGTCGGCGCGACGCCCTCGCTCCGCAGCCGGGCCGCCTCTGCGGCCACCTCCGCGCGCAGCGCCTTCGCGACCGCGCGCCCGTCGATGTCACTCATGCCCGAATCCTCTTCGCCACCGCATGCATGATCGCCTCGGCCTGCACCTTCGTCTGGAGCGCCTCGTTGAGCGCGCTCGCGAGCCGCTCGCGCTCGGCCGGGTCCTTGATCGACACGACGTTGATGTCCACGTTCAGCGCCGCCGACTCCAGCGCCGACTTCGCCGCCGACGCCGCCACGGCCACGTCCGAGAGCACGTTCGGGTTCGACCCCTCCAGGATCCGCCCCGACAGGCGGATCACCTCGGCCGCGACCTTCGCCACCGCCAGCGGCACCGCCGCGGCCTCGACCAGGCCCGCCTGGATCGCCGCGGTCCGCGCCGCCTTCTCCTCGTCGGAGGACTTCGGCAGCTTGTAGGCCGCCACCACGCCCGAGAAGGCCTCGGCGTCGTCCTCGGCGAGCCCCAGCGCCTCCAGCCGCAGCCGCTCGGCCTCGGCCAGGACCTCCCGCATCACCGCCTCGTGGTCGGCGAACTTCGGCTTCCCGATGGTCAGGTTGCACACCATCGAGACCAGGGCCGCGGCCATCGCCGCGCTCACCCCCGCCGCCGCGCCGCCGCCGGGCGCCGGAAGCTCCGAGGCCAGATCGGTCAACCAGTCTTCAATCGTCGTCTCACGCACCCGCTCACCCTAGCCGCGGTTCCAAAGGTGGGATGTCTGCGATCGTCCCCGTGTGTCGCGCCGGGCCCCCGTGCCCAAGTCCGAACAGGCGTCCGCCTGGGCCGGCTCATCCCGTGAGACTGGCAAATCGGCCTGGTACGGGCTTGGCGGGCCCGCGTAGGATATGCGCGTGAACCGCCAATGGCATGATCTGCGCAATCCCGGACTCGTCCCCGTCGTCGCCGACGAGGAGGAGGCCGAACGCTATCAGCTCGACGCATGGCGGAACCTGCCCAGAGAGCAGGTTCCCCCCTGGCCCGATTACGCCGAAGTCGAAGAAGTCTCCGGCGTCATGGCCGGAGTCCCCCCGATCGTCGCCCCCTACGAGGTCGAGCACCTCCGCGAACTCCTCGCCGACGTCTGCGAAGGCCGCGCCTTCCTGATGCAAGGCGGCGACTGCGCCGAGACGTTCATCGACAACACCGAGCAGCACGTGCTCGCCAACATGCGCACCCTGCTCCAGATGGCCGTCGTGCTCACCTACGGCGCCTCGCTGCCCGTCGTCAAGGTCGGCCGCGTCGCCGGCCAGTACTCCAAACCCCGCTCCGCGGCGACCGACTCGCTCGGCCTGCCCGTCTACCGCGGCGACATGTTCAACTCGCTCGAAGCGACCGAGGAGGCCCGGGTCTGCGACCCGCAGCGGATGATCCGCGCCTACGCCAACTCGGCCGCGTCCATGAACATGCTCCGCGCCTACCTCCGTGGCGGCCTCGCCGACCTCATGGCCGTCCACGACTGGAACAAGGACTTCGTGCGCACCTCGCCCGCCGGGGAGCGCTACGAGGCCATCGGCCGCGAGATCGACCGGGCCGTGCGCTTCATGGCCGCCTGCGGCGTCGAGGACGACAACCTCCACACCGCGGAGGTCTTCGCCTCCCACGAGATGCTCGCCATCGAGTACGACCGCGCGCTCACCCGCATCTACAACGGCAAGGCCTACGCCCTCTCGGGCCACATGGTCTGGAACGGCGAGCGCACCCGCCAGCTCGGCGGCGCCCACATCGACTTCCTCTCGCGCGTGGCCAACCCCGTCGGCTGCAAGATCGGCCCGACCGCCACGCCCGAATGGGTCGTCGAGATGTGCCAGAAGCTCAACCCCGACAACATCCCCGGCAAGCTCGTCATCATCACCCGCATGGGCCACAAGAACGTCCGCACCGTGCTGCCGCCGATCATCGAGAAGGTCGAGGCCGCCGGCTGCAAGGTCGTGTGGCAGTGCGACCCCATGCACGGCAACACCTACGAATCGGCCTCCGGCTACAAGACCCGCGCCTTCGACCAGGTCGTCGACGAGGTCCTCGGCTTCTTCGAAGTGCACCGCCAGACCGGGACCCACCCCGGCGGCATCCACATCGAACTCACCGGCGAGGACGTCACCGAATGCGTCGGCGGCGCCCAGGAGATCCGCGACGACCAGCTCTCCGACCGCTACGAGACCGCCTGCGACCCGCGGCTGAACACCCAGCAGTCGCTCGAACTCGCGTTCCTCGTTGCCGAGATGTTGCGCCACTAAGGCTTTCCTCCAGTGTGCCGCGCGCCATAGAGTGGTGTGCATGAGTGCACACGACGTGTTCCTGCTCGGCGGAGTGTTCCCCGGTACCGCACCGGCGGCGACGCTCCGCCGAGTCGTCTCCTACGCCCGAGCGGCCGAGGCCTCCGGCCTCGACGGCGCCTGGGTGGCCGAACACCACTTCATCGAGTACGGCGCCAACCCCTCGGCCACCCTCATGGCCTCCCACCTCCTCGCCGCCACCGAACGCCTCCAGATCGGCACCGCCGTCTCGGTCCTCTCCAACCGCCACCCCGTCGCCCTCGGCGAAGAGGCCGCCACTTTGGACGCCCTCGCCCCCGGCCGCTTCCGGCTCGGCGTCGGACGCGGCGGCCCCTGGATCGACCTCGACGTCTTCGGCTCCAGCGTCGACCGCTACGAACGCGGCTTCGAAGAAGGCCTCAGACTCCTGCGCCAATGGCTCTCGGGCGAAACCGAGGTCACCCACAACGGCGAGTTCTTCGACGTCCTCCCCATCCGCGTGATGCCGCCCGGCGCCGGAACCCCCGTCTGGGTCGCCGCCACCAGCGAGGAGACCGCCCGCATCGCCGGACGCCTCGGCCTCCCGCTCCTGCTCGGCATGCACGCCCCCGACGAGGACCACCTCGCCCTCCTCGACGTCTGGCGCCGCGAAGCCGAGACCGCCGGCCACGACCCCGAAGCGGCCGAACACGTCTCGACCCACCTCGCGCAGATCGCGAACGACACCGCCACCGTCGACCGGCTGCGCGCCTCGCTCACCGAACTGCTCACCCGCGGCGTCGGCCAGTACGTGAGCCTCAAACCCAGCCGCACCGGCAGAGACCACGCCGCCTATGTGGACTGGATGGTCGGACGCCACGCCGTCGGCCCCGCCGACCACGTCGCCGAACGGCTCGCCGCCTCGGCCGAGACCACCGGCGTCGCCCGCCAACTGCTCCTCGCCGAAGGCCTCGGCGAACCCGAAGCGGTCCGGGACAACATCGCCGCGCTCGGCGCCGCCCTCACCGGAACGGCGGGTACGGGGGCGCCCCCGGAGGCGGCTGCACCCTGAGCGGGTCCCTGCCGCGCTGGCGGAACCACTGGTTCGCCGAGCCGGTGAACAGGCAGATGAGCGTCACCAGCGGCATCGCCAGGCCCGTGAGCGTGCCGATCAGCCGCGAGCCGTCCACCGGAGCGCCGACCCGGTCGCTCGCCTCGAACCCGGTGTAGAGCCCGAGGAAGCCGAACACGAACGCCGCCAGCATGATCGCGATCGTGGTGATCTGCGCCCAGCGCCGGCCCGCCCCGATCTTCACCGCCAGGACCCCGAGGAGGACCACCGAGGCGATCACCACGGCGATGACGACCGTGACCAGGGCCGCGAAATCGCCCACGCCCGCGGTGAAGTCGCTGCCGAACCCGAAGTCGTCGAGGTCGACCGCCTGCGACCAGAACAGCGCCGCCAGGCCGCCGCCGGTCCCGCAGCAGATGAGGAACGAGAACTGGAGCCACAGCATCACCTGGGCGGCCGTCACCGTCCCCGGTTTGCGTTGCAGCAGTTCAGGGGGCGGGGTGGAGGGGAAGACCGGCGGCGTGTACACAGGGTGGTTCCTTCGAGTCGGGCGGTATCCGAGTCTAAGGCCCCCAGGCCACACGCGAGGAACCGACCGATCCGGGGCGCGGGCGGCTCCGGCGTACCGGAAGGTGCGACCGAAGCCGCCACGCGGGCGGGTTCGGAGGCGGCGGGCTCAGCGGTGGGGGAGCGCGGCCCGCAGCGCTTCGAAGATCGTCTGGTCCTGGTAGGCGAACCCGCTGCTCTCCAGGGCCGCCGGGCGGATCTTCGCGCCGCGCAGCAGTTCCACGGCCGCTTCTCCGGCCACGATCTTGACCGCGAAGCCGGGGATGATCCACGGGGTCGGCCGGTGCACGACCGCGCCGAGCGCCCGCGCGAACTCGCGGTTCGTGGCCGGGGTCGGGCCGACGAGGTTCACCGGGCCGCGCAGGTCGCCCTCGACCGCGGCGACCGCGGCGGCCACCCAGTCGCGCAGGGAGATCCACGGCATGTACTGGTGGCCGTTGCCGAAGCGCCCTCCCAGGAACCACTTCCAGGCCGGGACCAGCTTGTCGAGCAGGACGCTGCCCTCGCCGAGGACGTGGCCGGTCCGCAGCCGCACGACGCGCGCGCCCGCCTCTTCGGCGGCGGCGGTCGCGTTCTCCCACGCGAGGCAGGTGCGGCCCAGGTAGTCGGCCGCCGCGGGGGTGCTCTCGTCCACCTCGACGCCGGCGCGGTCGCCGTACCAGCCCGCGGCCGAGCCGTTGACCAGTGTCGGGACGCCCGCTTGTGCGACGGCGGTGGCGAGCGCCTTGGTCGGGATCACGCGGCTGGAGAGGATCCGGCGCTTGTAGGCGGCGTTCCAGCGCCGCCCGGCGATCGAGGCCCCGCACAGGTTCACGACCGCGTCGACGCCGTCGAGGATCTGGGGGTCGAGCGGCTCTTTGTACGGGTCCCAGAGGATCTCGTTCTCCTCGTCGGGGCGGTGGCGCACCAGCCGCACGAGGTCGTGGCCTTCGAGGGCCCTCATCAGGGGCTTGCCGAGATAGCCGCTCGACCCGGCGATGACGATCCGCATACGCCTAGCCTATGGCCTCGGAACCCCGTACCACTCCTGGACCTGTGTTCGCAGTCCCGGCGCCTGAAGCTCGGCGTTGGCCTGGATCGCCGCCAGGGTCTGCGCTGCGAGCGCCCGCCGCCATTCGAGTTCGGCGCCGCGCATGGCGGTGTCGATCGCGCAAGGGGTGCGGAAGGCCGAGTCCGGCAGGTCCTCCCAGACGCCGTTGCGGCGGATCTCCGCGCACTGGAACGCCTCGGCGGGGCCCTCGATCGCGGTGAGCACGTCCATGAGGGTGATGTCTCCCAGGCTCCTGGCGAGCCGGAAGCCGCCCTTCTTCCCGGCGGTGGAGGTGAGGATGCCGGCCTTGACGAGGGGCTGGAGCTGCTTGTTGAGGTAGGCGGGCGGCAGCCCGTACCCGGCGGCGAGCCTCGCGGTCGAAACGGGCCCGTCGGCGCCCATCCAGTCGAGGAGCAGGCAGCAGTGCGCGGCCCATTCGACGCCTTCGCTGATTCGCATAATCCCGATGGTATCGCTCCGGGTTCGGCCCCGACGCCGTCCGCGGGTCACGGGCTGCGGCATGGCCTTCGATGCGACGCGAGCCGATTGCGGATCTTTATCTAGACATGTAATATCCAGATATAAGTTCCGGCGAGGGCCGGAACCGCATCGGAGGAAGACCATGAGCACCACGCCCGCACCCGTCATCGCCCGCGCCGCCGCCGCCGAGCGGCTGGCCCACGCCCAGGAGTCGGTCATGACCTTGCTCGCCGACTCCTCGCAGACCGGCGGGGCTCTTTCTGTCACCCGCTCGACGTTCCCGGACGGCGGCGACGGCGCGCCGCCGCACTTCCACACCGGCGCGAGCGAATCGCTGTTCGTCATCGCCGGCCGCCTCCAAGTCCTCGCCGGCGAGGAGGTCGTGGTCTTGGAAGCGGGGGACTTCGTGACGCTCCCGGCCGGACTGCCGCACGCGTTCGGGGCCGCGCCCGGCCACGACGCCGACGTGCTCGCCGTGTTCGCCCCGGCCGCCGACCGGTTCGACTACTACCGGCTGCTCGAACGCGTGGTCGCCGGCGAGGCCGACCCGGCTGAGATCCCGGCCTCAGGCGAGCGCTTCGACAACCACTACGTGGCGGGCGAGGCCTGGCACCGGGCCCGGTCGGCCGCCTGATCGGAGGTCGGTGCCCCAAAGCCGTCGCCTAGAAAGCGGTGTGCCCTCGCCGTCGTTCAGAGGCCCAGCCTGGCCAGGTCCAGACGGCCGAAGCGGTTGCGCCACTGCACGTCCGCCTTGATGCCGGCCAAGACCGAGCGCTGGAGGGTGTTCTCCTGCGGCAGCGTTTCGGCGGGGGTGTCCTCGGTGCGTGAGAAGACGAACCGCCACACGCTGTTCCTGGCGCCCGCCGCGTCGCCGGGGCCTTCGAGGTCGAACAGGGCGCCGAAGCCGGGGATGTTGGAGTGCTCGGGCAGCCAGTCGCGCAGTTGCGGGTCCAGCAGCCACGACTCGCACACGAACGCCATGTCCTCCGGTCCGCCGTACCGCTCGGGGAAGACCGCCGGGAAGAACTCCAGGGCCCATTCGACCGAGTCGCGCACCGCGTCGAGCGTGAGCGGCCCGCCCTCGCCGCGGATGTGCATCCCCACGAACGGCTTCGGGTCGGGGCCCTCGACACAGAACTGGAGCCGCCCGAGCTGGTACAGCGATCCGCGCACGTGGCCGGTGAACCAGTTGGCGACGTCGAGCCCGGCCTTGCCGTAGAGGCGCCTGTTGAACCGCAGCTTCTCGCCGAGGTCGGCGAGGACGCGACGCGAGAGGTCCTCGTCGACGCCGCGTTCGCGGTGGTAGGCGAGCATGTCGGGGACGGCCGCGAGCAGCGGGAACAGGCCCAGCAGCGAGTGCGGTTCGGTGACGGTGGGCCACGGCAGCCACTTGCGTCCGCCCATGTCGGCGGCGATCGACTGGTACAGCCGGTCGGCCAGCTCGCGAGAGGCCGCATCGAGCGCGGCGAGGCCCGCCACGGCGGCGTCGGCGTCCTCGGGTTCGGCGCCGCACCAGTCGAGCAGCAGCTCGCGGACGGTCGCGGCGTCGGGTTCGGGATACGCCGCGACGGCGCCGGGCGGCGGAAGTTCCTCAGTCACGGGGCTATGTCACCACGGACGGGCCCGGGGCGGCAACATCGGGTCGGTCACCTTAGGCTGGGTCGGTGCGACGGTTGCTGACGCCCCCCTGGATCGTCCTCCACTGCTTCGCGGTGGTGCTGACGGTCGCCTTCGGGCTGCTCGGGTGGTGGCAGTTGTCCCGCGCCCAGGCGGGCAACGCGATCAGTTGGGGCTACGCGCTCGAATGGCCGCTGTTCGCGGTGTTCACGGTGGCGCTGTGGGTCCGGCAGATGCGCCTCGAACTGCGCAAGGACCTCCCCGAGGGCGCCGCGCCGCGCCGCGGGCGCCCCGAGCCGCCGCCGATGACCTCGCCCTTCGAGTCCGCGATCGTGCGGGCCCGAGGGGACGACGCCGAATCCGATCCGCATCGCCCACCGCAGGGGAGCCACGCATGAACGCCGCTCTGAAACGCTTCCGCATCGTCGCCTGGATCGTCGGCACGTGCCTCATGCTGCTCGTGTTCGTCGCGATGCCGCTCAAGTACTTCGGCGGCGACGACACGTTCGTGACGGTGATCAGCCCGATCCACGGCCTGTGCTACATGGTCTACCTGGTGCTCGGCTTCCACCTGGCCCAGCAGGCCGGGTGGCGGTTCTGGCCGCACACCGTGGGCCTGCTGCTGGGCGGCACCGTGCCGATCGGCTCGTTCTTCGTCGAGCGCTGGGCGCACCGCCGCATCCTCGAGGAGCACCCGCAGGCCGCCGACCCGAAGATCCGCCAGGACGAGCCGGTCTGAGCGGCGCTGACACAGGACACAGCGAAGGCCCGGCGGTTACGCCGGGCCTTCGTCGTTGCTCAGTCGAGGTACGACCCGGCCTTGAACGAGTCCCAGTCGAGGCTCCAGGCGGTGAAGCCGTCGCCCTGCGGCACTTGGACGCCGGTGTTCATGACGACCACCGGGTCGCCCCAGCGCACGAAGTTGTAGAGCCACTCGCCCATCTCGTCGGAGACGTTGATGCAGCCGTGGGAGCCGTTGGAGACGCCGAGCCGGTCCGAGGCCCACGGCGCGCCGTGGATGAACTGGCCCGAGAACGTCAGGCGCATCGCCCATTTGACGTCGGTCTCGTAGTCGTAGAGCTCGGAGACGAAGGTCGACTCCTCCTCGCGGCTCATGATCGTCATGGTGCCGGAGTAGGAGCGCGCGTCGTTGCCGTCGATGTCGTCGGCGCCCAGGGAGATCGGGATGGTCTGGACGATCGTGCCGTCCAGGTAGGCCCGCATCTGCTTGGTGTCGTCGTCCGCCTCCAGGATCCGCAGCTCGGTGTCGGTGGCGAAGGAGGTCTCCTCGTCGTACTGGCCGTAGCGGCCGTCGCCGAGGTCGAGCCCGCCCAGGCCCAGGCGCACCGAGACCTGGGTGCCCGGCTGCCAGAACTCCTTGGGCCGGTACTCCAGGGCCCGGCCGGTGATCCAGTGCCACGAGCCCTCCTGGGCCGGCTCGGCGCTGACGAACAGGCGCCGCTCGACCGAGGCGCGCAGGTCCTCGGCGACCTCGTGGCCGTCGAAGCGGAACGCGAGGATCGCGCCCTGGCCGACCGTGGAGCCGTCCCCGGGCAGGTAGTTCTCGATGCCGACCCGGTCGCCGGGGGAGGCGATGGTGGTGAACTCGGCGGTGGCCTCGCCTTCGAGGCCTTCGGCGTCGGTGGCCTTCACCGTGGCGGTGTAGGTCTGCTCCCACGCGAGGGGGCCGGCGGGGACCCAGGTGGTCCCGTCGGGGTGCATCGCGCCCTCGACTTCGGCGCCCTCGGCGTCGGTGAGCGTGAACTCGGTGAACTCGCCGTCCTCGACGGTCCAGGAGATCTCGGTGGCGGCGGTCGCGTCGGTGGCGCCGTCGGCCGGGCTGATCGTGATCTGCGCGGCGCTCTGCGGGGCCTCGGGCTCGCCGCCGTCGCCGTCCTCGATCGTCCCGGACTCCTTCGTGCACGCGGCGGCGAGGCCCGCGGCCGCGAGCCCTCCCGCGGCGAGGGCGCCGCGGCGGGTGAGCGAGGTTCCTTCGAAGGTCATGGCCACCACGGTACACAGCCCGGGCGACACGCCGACCGGTTCACGCCTGTGAATTCAGCTGCCCCGTGATAAAGGGGACAGTCGATCAGCGGATGCTCAGATGGACGTGGTTCGTGTGGTCCGAGGAGGGGTCGCCGCCGGCGCCGGAGTAGGACTTCCAGCCGCTGGAGGGCATCCAGATCTGGCGGTACCAGATGACGTACTGCACGCCCAGTTCCTGCGCGTTCTCGACGAACCAGGCCGCGAGGTTCTGCCCGTAGTCGTAGTCGCCGCCCCCGGCGTCGCCGCCGAAGCCGTTCGGCTGGGCGGCGAAGTCGCAGGCGCGGCCCTTGCCGTGCTCGCCGAAGGAGGACACCCGGTAGCAGGCGACATAGCGGGTGAAACCGACGATCTGGGCCTGCTCCAGCGCGTGGAGCGTGCGCGGGGTCAGGCAGCCGCTGGTGGTCGGGTCGTTCTCGGAGCAGCCCTCGCCCGGGAGCGTCCCGTCGGAGTTGCGCGGGGCCGGCTCGGCCGCGGGGGCGTCCGAGGCGGAGGGGCCGACGGCGTCGTCGCCGCCGGAGGCCGCCAGCTCGCGGGCGGCCGCGTCGCGGGCCGCCTCCATGTCCGAGGCCGTGTCCGCCTGCTCCTCGATGTTGTCGGCGAGGGTCTGGCGGGTGGCCTCGATCTCGGCGAGCCTGGTGATGAGCTGGTTGAGCCGCTGGGCCCGGGACTCGCCGAGGAACTGGAGGAGCGTCATCGCGCTGATGGCGTTCTGCGGGTCGCCCGAGGCCAGGAGCGCGGCGGTGGACTGGACGTCGGAGGTGGTGGAGGCGACGTAGGCGTAGTCCTCCAGCTCGATCTGGAGTTCGGCGACCTCGGCCTCGGAGTCGGCCAGCTCCTGCTCGAGCTCCTCCTGCTCCAGTTTGAGCGCCGCGAGCTCGTCCTGCGCGTTGAGGTAGTCCTCGATGGCCTGGCTCAGGGCGTCCGAGGCGCCCTGGTCCTGCGCGGAGGACTGGGAGCCGGGGGCGATGAGGAAGACCACGGCCGCCAGGGCCGCGACCGGGAGCGACAGCAGGCGCTTCACGCCGCTGCGGTCCTTGCGCCGGTTCGCGCGTCGCGCGGCCGGTCGGGGCGGTTGGATGCCGTTCAAGGCTTGCGGGCCCTTCGGTTGCTCGGAGCCGAGTGGTCGGGTGGTCGCGATACAGCGTAGAACGGGAAGTTTCTTCAGTCGAATCGGGCCTTTGCGAATAACCGCAGGTAGTCGGTGCGTCACCGAATCGGGTCACGGCTATGGCGTGGGCGACTCGCGGGCCGCGCGGGACCGTTTCGACTGGTAGGATCGTTCGAAATTGAACCAGCCGAATGGCTGGTGCCGAGCGCGGACGGGAGGTCGGTCATGGGCGCGGGCGATTTCGAGAGCCGCTGGCTCGCTCCGGACGTGAACGCCGTCTGGGCGCGCTTCCTCAACGTCACGCACCGCCTCGAGCACCAGATCGACCGGCGACTCCAGGACCACCACGGCATCACCCACACCCAGTACGAGATCCTGGTGCGCCTGGCCGACAGCGACGACCGGGCGATGCGCATGAGCGACCTCGCCGACAGCATCGTCACCGCCAAGAGCGCCGTCACCTATCAGGTCAACCGGCTCTCCGAGATGGGCCTGGCCGAGCGGTACAAGTGCGACCGCGACAACCGCGGCATCTGGGTCAAGCTCACCGCCGCCGGGATCGAGCGGCTGGAGCAGGCCGCGCCGTGCATCCTCTCGCTCGTGCGCGAGCTGTTCCTCGACGCGATCAACTGCGACCAGGCCGCGGAACTGGACAAACTCCTCGAAATCTGGTCGTCCAACCTCGACCGCAGCGCCACCGAACGACCCGCCGAAACGGCGTAAACGCTTTCGGTTGACGCCGCCGGTGTACGGCCTGCGGACCGTCCGCTCCGGTGTAGGGTCAGGCCGTGCCGACCTTTCCGCGTCCTGAGACGACCGTCCCCTACCGAGTCGACGGCCTCGCCGACCTCGTCCCCGCGGCCCAGGACAGCGACCTCGCCGTCACCGGAGTGAGCCTCGCCGCCGACGCGGTCGAACCCGGCGACCTCTTCGCGGCCCTGCCCGGCGCCCGCCGCCACGGCGCCGAGTTCGCCGCCCAGGCCGCCGAACGCGGCGCGGTGGCCCTCCTCACCGACGCCCGCGGCGCCGAACTCGCGGGCGGGCTCCTCCCCGTGTTCGTCGTGGACGACCCGCGCGCGCTCACCGGCGAGATCGCCGCCCGCGTCTGGGGCCGCCCCTCCGAACGCCTGGGCCTCATCGGGATCACCGGCACCAACGGCAAGACCTCCACCGCCTACCTCGTGGAGGCCGCCCTGGCGTACGCCGGGCGCACCACCGGCATCATCGGCACCGTCGAGACCCGCATCGCGGGCGAGGCGATCGAATCCGAGCGCACCACCCCCGAGGCCCCCGAACTCCAAGCGCTCCTGGCCGTCGCGGTCGAACGCGGCGTCACCGACGTGGTCATGGAGGTCTCCAGCCACGCCCTCGCGCTCGGCCGCGTCGCCGGCTGCCGCTTCTCGGCCGCCGGGTACACCATGTTCGGCACCGACCACCTCGACTTCCACGCCGACCTCGACGACTACTTCGCCGCGAAGGCCAGGCTCTTCGACGGCCGCGCCGAGACGGCCGTCCTCAACGCCGACGACCCGCGCGTCGCCACCCTTGTCGACGCCGACTCCTACACGTTCTCGCTCGAAGACCCCGGCGCGGACTACTACGCCTCGGCGATCGCCACCGACGGCTTCACCCAGACCTTCCACCTCCACACCCCCGACGGCAAAGGCGAGGGCAGGGTCAACATGCCCGGGCGCCACAACGTCGCCAACGCCGCCCTCGCGGTGGCCCTGGTCGCCACCGCGGGCCTCGACACCGAGACCGCCCTCGCCGGGGTCGCCTCCTGCACCGGCGTGCCCGGCCGCATGGAACTGGTCTCGGGCGCCTCACCCGTGCGCGGCGTCGTCGACTACGCCCACAAGCCCGAGGCGATCACCGCCGTGCTCGACGCGCTCCACGACTCCACCCCCGGCAAGGTCATCGCGATCCTCGGCGCCGGCGGCGACCGCGACCGCTCCAAGCGGCCCCTCATGGGCGCCGCCGCCGCGCGCGCCGCCGACCTGGTCATCGTCACCGACGACAACCCGCGCACCGAGGACCCCGCGCGCATCCGCGACGAGGTGGCCGCCGCCGTCCAGGGCGTGCCCTGCCGTAATATTCCGGGACGGGAACTCGCCGTACGGGAGGCTGCCGCCCTGGCCGCCCCGGGCGACACCATCGCCCTGCTCGGCAAGGGCCACGAGACCGTCACCGAGACCGCCGCCGGACCCGTCGCCGGCGACGACCGCGTCCTGCTGGCCCGCGCGCTCAGGGACGCGGGCTGGGTCTCCCCGGCCCACGGCGAGGCCTGAACGGCGCCCCGAGCCGAGCACCGCCGATCGCGACCGGGCCCGCGAGCGCCGCCCCTGCATAGTTAGACCAACCGCACAACAGGAGGAGTCCGCCGAGTGATCCCCATGAGCCTGGCACAGGTCGCCGCCGCCGCGGGCGGCGAGCTCAGCGCGACGGCCGACCCCGAAGCGGTCGTCACCGGCGGCGTCGAGTACGACTCCCGCAAGGCCGGGCCCGGCGGGCTGTTCCTGGCGATTCCCGGCGCGAGGGCCGACGGCCACGACTTCGCCGCAAAGGCCCACGCCCAAGGGGCCCTCGCGACCATCGCCACCCGCCCGATCGACACCCCCGCGATCTACGTCGACGACGCCGTCGCCGCGCTCACCCGGCTCGCCCGGCACGTCGCGGCCGCCTCCAAGGCCACGATCATCGGCGTCACCGGCTCCAACGGCAAGACCTCCACCAAGGACCTCATCGGCCAGCTCTGCGCCCGCCTCGGGCCCACCGTCGCCACCGAGGGCAACTTCAACAACGAACTGGGCCACCCCTACACCGTCTGCCGGGTCGAGCCCGACACCGAGTTCCTCGTGCTCGAACTGGCCGCCCGCGGCGTCGGGCACATCACCGAGCTGTGCGAGATCGCCCCGCCGAGCATCGGCGCGGTCCTCAACGTCGGCATCTCCCACCTCGACGGCTTCGGCGACATCGAGACCACCGCCCGCGCCAAGTCCGAACTCCCGCGCTTCCTCGCCGCCGACGGCGCCGCCGTCCTCAACGCCGACGACCACCGCGTCGCGGCCATGGCCGCGCACACGAAGGCCGAGGTCCTCACCTTCGGCGTCGAGGCACCGGCCGACTTCGCCGCGACCGAAGTGGACCCGCGCGACGGCCGCCACGCCTTCACCCTCCGCACCCCCGGCGGCGCCGCAGAGGTCCGCCTCGGACTGTGGGGCGGCCACCACGTCCACAACGCCCTCGCCGCCGCCGCCGTCCTCTGGCGGCTCGGCGCCGACGCCGAGTCGATCGCCGCCGGGCTCTCGGAGGCCACCCGCAAGTCCGAGCGCCGCATGGACGTCTTCACCCGAGACGACGGCACCACCGTCATCGACGACTCCTACAACGCCAACCCCGCCTCGATGGGCGCGGCCGTCCGCGCCCTCGGACAGCTCCCCACCGAAGGCCGCCGCATCGCCGTCCTCGGACTCATGGCCGACCTCGAAGCACTCGAAGCATCCTGCCACCGGCGCCTCGGCGAACAGGCCCGCGAGGCCGGCGTCGACGAGGTCATCGCCGTGGGCGAGGGCACCGAGCCGATCGTGGAGGGCGCGACCGGCGGCAACACCCATCACAGCCCCGACGGTGCCGACGGCGTCACCGCCACCCATGTACCCGACCAAGCCGCGGCCATCGCGCTGCTGCGGACCCGGCTGCGCCCCGGCGACGCCGTCCTGGTGAAAGGCTCCCGATACCGGACCTGGGACGTCGCCGACCACCTGCGCGCCAAGGAGGAAACCGACCAGTGAGAGCAGTCATCGTCGCCGCGTTCGTGGCGTTCGCGCTCACCATGGCGCTCACGCCCCTCGCGGCCAAGGCCTTCCGCCGACTCAAGGCCGGCCAGCCCATCCGCACCGACGGCCCCCAGACCCACCTCGCCAAGTCCGGCACCCCCACCATGGGCGGCGTCGTCTTCATCTTCACGATCGTCCTCGCCTACATCGCGGGGCACCTCGTGCTCATGGCCCTGCCCGAGAAGGTCGACGGCCTCACCCTGACCCGGCCCACCGGGTTCACCGCCACCGGCATCGTCCTCATCGGACTCTTCGTGGCCTGCGGCTTCGTCGGCTTCATCGACGACTGGCTCAAGATCCGCCGCAAGCACTCCGGCGGCATCTCCGGCAAGGCCAAGATCCTCGGCCTCACCATCGCCGCGATCATCTTCGGCACCATCGCCGTCTACTACACCGGCTCCATCGACACCGGCGAGATCTCCGAGACCGTCGCGACCCCGTTCGTCTCCTTCACCAGGGACATCGACTGGCTCCCGGTCACCAAGATCGGCATGGTCGTGCTCTTCGTGCTCATCGTGAACGCCACCGCCAACGGCGTCAACCTCACCGACGGCCTCGACGGCCTCGCCACCGGCGCCTCCATGATGGCCTTCCTCGCGTTCATGATCATCGGCTTCTGGGAGTACCGCCACTGGTGCGGCGGACCCGGCGACCCCGTCGCCGACCTCTGCTACGACGTCCGCGACCCCCTGGAGATCGCCCTCATCGCCGGCGCCGCCGCCGGAGCCATGTTCGGCTTCCTGTGGTGGAACACCTCGCCCGCCCAGATCTTCATGGGCGACTCCGGAGCCCTCGGCCTCGGCGGCCTCATCGCCGGCCTCGCCCTCGCCTCCAAGACCATCCTGCTGCTGCCCATCATCGGCGCCCTGTTCGTCATCATCACCTTCTCGGTGATGATCCAGATAACCTCCTTCAAACTCACCGGACGCCGCGTCTTCCGCATGGCCCCGCTCCAGCACCACTTCGAACTCGCCGGCTGGTCCGAGGTCAACATCGTGGTCCGCTTCTGGATCATCGCCGGCATCGGCGTCGCCATCGCCCTCGGCTTCTTCTTCGCGGACTTCCTGCGAATGGCAGGCTGAACCCATGCACACCGACGGCCAGGCCTCGGCGAAGCGGCCCAAGCACGGCCCGCAAGCGTCACCGCAAGCGCCGATCGGCGAACGCGTGCTCGTGGCCGGCGCACGCGTCGCCGGGACCGCGTGCGCCGAAGTCCTCCTCGACCTCGGCAAGACCGTCACCGTCTACGACAAGAGCGACTCCGAACGCCTCCAGGGCCTCGCCGCCCGCGGCGCCGCCTGCGTCGTCGCCGACGACTTCGACCCGGCGCTCCTCGACGGCGTCGACCAGGTGGTGCTCTCACCGGGCTTCCCGCCGCACCACCCGATCGCCGTCGCCGCCCGCGAAGCCGGGATCGAGGCGTACTCCGAACCCGAACTCGCCTGGCGCCTGCGCGAACCGGGCGCCGCCCGCTGGCTCGCCGTCACCGGCACCAACGGCAAGACCACCACCACCACGATGCTCGCCGCGATCCTGGAGGCCGCCGGACTGCGCTCGGCCGCCCTCGGCAACATCGGCGTCCCGCTCGTCCACGCCGCCAACGGCCCCTACGACGTCATCGCCGTCGAACTCTCCAGCTACCAGCTCCACTGGTCCTCCAGGCTCGCCCCCACCGCCGGGGCCGTGCTCAACCTCGCCCACGACCACCTCGACTGGCACGGCGGCTACGACGCCTATGCCGAGGCCAAAGCCGCCGTCTGGCGCGGCGGCAAGGCCGTGGTCAACCTCGACGACCCGGCCGTGGTCGCCCTCGCCAAGTACACCGACGCCGCGATCATCGGCTTCACCCTCGACCGGCCCGAACCCGGGCAGTTCGGCGTCGCCCTCGGGCACCTCGTCGACCACACCGGCGAGAGGCCCGTCCAGATCTGCGCCGTCGACGACGTCCGCCCCGCCGGGGCGCACAACGTCGCCAACGCCCTCGCCGCCGCCGCCCTCGCCCGCCAGGTCGGCGTCGCCCACGAGCGCATCGCCGAGGCGATCCGATCCTATGTGCCCGAACCCCACCGCAACGTCGCCTTCGCCGAAGCCGGGGGAGTCACCTGGGTCGACGACTCCAAGGCCACCAACCCCCACGCCGCCGCCGCCGCGCTCGCCGCCTACGACTCGATCGTGTGGGTCGCCGGCGGCCAGCTCAAAGGCGTCGACGTGGACGACCTCGTGTCCCGGTTCGCGCCCAAGATGCGCGCGGCGGTCCTCATCGGACAGGACCGGGCCGAGATCGCCGACGCGCTGGCGCGACACGCCCCCGACCTCCCGGTGGCCGTGCTCGACGGCGGCGACCATGAGGTGATGAGCGACGTCGCCGCCCGCGCCGCGGGCTTCGCGCAGCCGGGGGACACGGTGCTCCTGTCCCCGGCCGCGGCCTCCTACGACATGTTCGACTCCTACGCCCAGCGCGGGAACGCCTTCGCGGCGGCGGCGCGGGCCCTGATCGGGGGCGAGGCCGGGTGAGGAGCGGGTTCACCGAGCTGCTCCGCGGCCTGCTCGACAGGCCGCTCGCCTCGTACTACCTGCTGCTCTCCTCCTCGGCGCTGCTGCTGACCATCGGGCTCGTCATGGTCTTCTCGGCCACGATGGTCGAGTCCTACGGCGCCACCGGATCGGCGTTCGACATCATCCTCCAGCAGATCATCTGGGCCGTGGTCGGCCTGGTCTGCTTCTGGGTCGCCCAGCGGCTCCCGGTGCGCACCTACCGGGTGCTGTCGCGCCCGCTCCTGATCGTCTCGATCCTGCTCGGCCTCATCCTGGTCGTCATGTCGATCCGCCAGCAGTCCGGCGCCTCCTCGGGCGGGATCGCGACCGACCAGCTGTGGATCCACGTCGGGCCCGTCCAGTTCCAGCCGGCCGAGATCGCGAAGTTCGCGCTGCTGCTGTGGGTCGCCGACTCGCTCGTGCGGCTGGGCCCGCGCATCGCCTCGTGGCGCGACCTGGCGATCCCGATGTTCCCGATCGCCGGGCTCCTGATGGTCATCATCGGCTACGCCGACCTGGGCACCATGCTCATCATCGTGGCGATGTTCATCGGCCTGCTGTGGGCCTCGGGCGTGCCGCTGCGCATCCTCGGCGCCCTCTTCGCCACCGCCATGCTCGGCTCGGCGCTCCTCATCGCCTTCGAGGGCTACCGCATGGAGCGCATCATGTCCTTCTCGCGCCCGCAGGACTTCGCCGACACGTGGGGCTACCAGGCCATCCAGGGCTACTACGCGATCGCCGACGGCGGCTGGTTCGGCGTGGGCCTCGGGGAGAGCCGCCAGAAGTGGGAATGGCTCCCCAACGGCCACAACGACTTCATCTTCGCGCTCATCGCCGAGGAGCTCGGCGTCGTCGGCTGCCTGGTGATCCTCGCGCTGTTCGGCGTGCTCGTCTACACGGGATTTCGCATCGCCCGCCGCTCGGACGAGCCGTTCCGGGCGCTCGTGGCCGCGGGCGTGACCGTCTGGATCGCGGGCCAGGCGTTCATCAACATCGGCGGCGTGCTCGGGCTCATCCCCATGACCGGGGTGCCGCTGCCGTTCATCTCCGACGGCGGGACCGCGCTCGTGGTCGTGCTCGCCGCAGTCGGGATGCTCGCCGGGTTCGCGCGTGCCGAACCCGACGCCGCCCAGGCGCTGCGGGCCCGCAACCCCTCACGTCTCGTACGCTTGCTGTGGGCCCCCCTGCCGCCCGCGCCCCGCTCGGACTCGGACGCCCCGTCCGACTCCGATTCCGTCCCTACGACCAGAAAGACATGACGTTGCCTCAGCTTCGATCGGTCGTCCTCGCCGGTGGCGGCACCGGCGGCCACATCTACCCGCTCCTGGCCTTCGCCGACTGCCTCCGCCGACACGACCCCCACATCCGCGTCACCTGCCTCGGCACCGAGAAGGGACTGGAGAACGACCTCATCCCCAAGGCCGGCTACGACCTGCGCAACGTGCCCGCCCACCAGCTGCCCCGCAAGGTCAACCTCGACCTGCTGCTGACCGCCCCCCGGATGATCAAGGCCATGAAGGCCACCCGCGCCGTCTTCGACGAGGTCGCCGCCGACGTCGTGATCGGATTCGGCGGCTACGTGGCCGTCCCCGCCTACCTCGCCGCCTGGCGCAGCAAGACCCCCATGGTCATCTTCGAGTTCAACGACCCGCCCGGGGTCGCGAACAAGCTGGCCCTCAAGTTCAGCGACAACCTCGCGCTCGGCTTCCCGCACCTGCCGCAGGCCTCGCCGCTGCTCGCGAACGGCACCGTCACCGGCGTGCCGCTGCGCCCCGAGATCGCCCACCTCGACCGGGCCGCGATGCGCGCCCAGGCCTGCCAGTACTTCGGGCTCGACCCGCGGCGCCCCGTGCTCTTCGTCTACGGCGGCTCCCAGGGCGCGGCCTCGATCAACAACGCCGTCTCCGGTGCGGCCCAGGTGCTCACGCACCGCGGCGTGCAGGTCCTGCACATCACCGGCGCCCGCCGCGACGAGCCGATCCACATCCCCGAGGGCCTGCCCGTCCCCTACAAGACCCTGCCCTACCTCGACCGGATGGACCTCGGCTACGCCGCGGCCGACATGGTCCTGGCCCGCGGCGGCTCGATGACCGTCGCCGAGGTGAGCGCCCTGGGCGTGCCCACCGTCTTCGTGCCCATGCCCTGGGGCAACAAGGAGCAGTACCGCACGGCCGGACCGATGGTCGAGGGCGGCGGCGCGATCTTCTGCGACGACGAGAACCTCAGCCCCGCCTGGATCGAGGCGAACCTCGTCCCGATCATCACCGACCCCGCGCGGGTCGCCCAGATGTCCCGGGCCTCGGCCGCGTTCGGCAGCCGCACCGGCGACGAGGCCCTCAGGAACTACACGCTGAAAGTGGTCGAGCAGGCATGAGCGAGGACCCCAACGACCTGACCAGCCCGATCGACGAGGGCGTCACCGCCGAGGACCTCGGCCGCACCCTGTTCATCGGGGTCGGCGGGGTCGGCATGAACGGCCTCACCCGCCTCTACGCCACCCGCGGCCTCGACGTCACCGGCTCCGAGACCAAGGAGTGGCCGAGCCTGCCCGAACTCGAGCGCCTCGGCGTGCGGCTGCACCGCGAGCACGCCGAGTCCAACCTGGACGGCATCGACACCGTGGTGCGCTCCACCGCGATCAACGACCGGCACCTCGAAGTGGTCGAGGCCCGCAAGCGCGGCATCCGCGTCTACCACCGCTCCGAGGCCCTCGCCGCGGCCATGACCGGGCGCCGCTCGATCGTCGTCACCGGCACCCACGGCAAGACCACCACGACCGCGATCATCACGCAGATGCTCGCCCACGCCGGACTCGACCCGTCCTATGTGAACGGCGGGGAGAACATCGGGGCCCACACCGGCGCCCACGGCACCGGCGAGTACTTCGTGGCCGAGGCCGACGAGTCCGACCGCTCCTTCCTGCGCTACCGCCCCGAGATCGGCGTGGTCACGAACATCGACCTCGACCACCTGAACACCTACGGCGACATGGATTCGCTCACCGCGGCCTTCGAGCGCTTCTGCCGCAACACCGACAAGGACGGCCTGCTCGTCCTGTGCGCCGACAACGAGGGCACCGCGAAGCTCGCGCAGACCTTCCGCGCCGAGGGCCGCACCGTGGTCACCTACGGCTTCTCGAACGGCGCCGACATCCAACTGGGCGACGTCGAGTCGAGCAGGGACGGCGTCGACTACACCGTCCTGGTCTACAACCAGGTGCTCGGCCGCTTCCACCTGCCGATGCCCGGCAAGCACATCGCCCTCAACTCGGCCGCGGCCATCGCCGTGGGCCTGCACGTGGGCCTCGAACCCGAGGCCGTCGCCGAGGGCATCGCGGCCTTCGGCGGCGTCAAGCGCAGGTTCGAGAAGCGCGGCGAGGTCGACGGCTACTCGGTCTTCGACGAGTACGCCTACCACCCGACGGCGATGACCGAGGCGATCAAGACCCTCAAGGAGGTCGCCCACCCCGGCAGGCTCGTGGTGGTCTTCCTGCCCTACCGCGTCTACCGGACCGTGGAGTTCCGGGCCGAGATCGCCGAGGCGCTCGCCTTGGCGGACAAGGTGATCGTGATGGAGATCTTCGGACCGGGCGAGACGATCCCCGAAGGCGAGGGCGGGCAGGCGCTCACCGACGCCGTTGCGCTCCCGGAGGGGGACAAGGTGTTCGTGCCCGAGTGGGACGCGGTCCCGGCCGCGGTGCGGGCCCTCGCGGGCGAAGGCGACGTGGTCGTGACCATGGGCGCCCCGCCGGTCTCCCTCATGCCCGAGGACCTGCTCTCCTGAAGCACCGGAGCGGCCCGCGCCGAAAGGCGCGGGCCGTCCGCGCGCGCCGCCCGCACCTGGTACACCTGGACGTACGGCACCGAAGGGCGGCACCACCATGGCACGACTGATCTTCTCGGGCATCACCTCGCTCGACGGCTACTCCGCCGACAAGGAGGGCCGCTTCGACCGGCTCGAACCCTCGCAGGAGGTCCTGGCGTTCCTCAACGACCGCGAGCGCGAGGTCGGCACCTACCTGTACGGGCGGCGCGTCTACGAGGTCATGGCCGTGTGGGCCGACTTCGGGCCCGAGACCGAGATGGCCGCGGCCGAGCGCGACTACACCGCGATCTGGCAGGCGGCCGACAAGGTCGTCTACTCGCGCACGCTCGATTCGGTGTCGACCCCGAAGACCCGGCTCGAATCCAGGTTCGACCCGGAGGCCGTGCGCCGCATGAAGGCCGAGTCCAAACGCGATCTCGGCGTCGGCGGGCCGGGCCTGGGCGCCGCCGCACTCAAGGCGGGCCTGGTCGACGAGGTCCACTGCTACCTGATCCCGGTGTCCTTCGGCGGCGGCCTGCCGTTCCTGCCCCAGGACCGATCGATCGGCCTCGAACTGCTCGAACACCACGTGTTCGCGAACGGCACGGTGTTCCTGCGCTACGGCGTCACCGGGTAACCGGCCCGCAACGGTCCGGTCCCGATCCGGGCGCAGGCGCTGGCGCGGCCGCCCGCGCCGGTGTCCACTTGAGGGATGCGCGCACTCCTCATCGCCTTGACCGTCGCCCTGACGGTGTTCGGGCTCTCGGCGTGCGTCCTCCCGCAGGTCGGCGAGGTCGCGATAGGCGTGGACGACGCGGGCGGACCGGTCCTGGTGATGGCCTCCTGCGAAGGCCCCGCCGAATTCATCAGCCTGAGTTCGACGGCTCAGGAGCCGGAAGGCGTCCGGGAGTCCGCGCGCACCGACCGGGACTGGCGCGTCGACCTGGAGCTGACGAACCCCGCCCCGCGCAACGAGGACCCCGCCGCCGTCTCGCTCACCGCCCCCGACGACCGCTGGAACGCGGTGGGCGTCATCGACGTGGTCGCCGGGGACGACGACGGGCGCCTCTACCGGGCGAGCGCCTGGCCGACCACGGAGACGAACCTGGGGTCGATCGAGTTCACCACCGCCGACCTCGCCGAGATCGGCGAGGGGGAGGTCCTCTACTACGAGCGCGACGACAAACGCATCGGGCCCGTCTCGGCGTTCATCGAGACGGGCCTGTCGACCTGCTAGCGGGAGCCCGCTCTAGGGCGTTTCACCAACCCTGACGGCCGCTGTCCGGCCCATTTGCCCGCTCGCCGTGAGCGAACAAATGTCCCCGGACATCGACTCGCCGGGGATTGGTGCGCACCGCCTAGTCCCAGGGCTTGCCGTTGCGCCAGTAGCCCATGAACGCCCCGGACTCCTTCGGCAGGCCCAGTTCCTTCCGGATGGTGAAGCGGAGGGTCTTGACCACAGCCGTCTCGGCGGCGATCCACACGTAGGCGTCGGACTGCGCCGCGGCCTCGGGGGCCTCCCAGACCATCTCGTCCTCGACCTCCTCGAACTGGTCCTCCCTCTTCGCGAAGTCCATCGTCCGGGCCGCCTCGGTGACCGCGGGGATGAGCCTGTCGCCCCAGACCGCGCCCTCGCGCGCGAGCCAGACCACCTCGACCTCCTCGGGCGCGTCGAGTTCGAGCGCGTCGGCGGCCTCCGGCACCTCGATGAAGGCCTTGCCGCGAGCGGTGACCGGGAGGTCCTCGAGGATCGCGGCGATGGCCGGAGCGGCCGTCTCGTCGCCGGCGATGAGGAGCTCGGCGCCCTCGGGCGCGTGGAAGTCCACGCCGCCGTGCGGGCCGTCCCAGCGGGAGTCGGGGCCCAGCAGCAGCACCTCGTCGCCGACCTTCGCCTCCTGGAGCCAGCGCAGCGCCGGGCCGCTCTCGTCCGCACTGTGCGCCTCGTGGATCACCATGTCCACGTCGACCTCGGCGAGCTCGCGGCGGACGGCGCGGACGGTGTAGGTCCGCACGCCGCACTGCTCCTCCTCGGGGAGGGCGCGCAGCTCGGAGTACCAGCGCTCGCTCGTGGGCATCTTGTCGAAGCCGCACGCGGGCGCGGGGAAGATGAGTTTGAACCGCTGGTCGTACCCGTTGTCGGCGAAGTGGGCGAGCGACTCGCCGGCGAACGTCACCCGGATGAATGAAGGACTCAGCCGCTCCAGCGCCCTGACGCCGACGGGGAAGATGTCCCAGGCTCGGACGGCGCTCTCGGGCCGGGTGTGCTCGGTCGGTTCCTGCGTCTGCGTCGACACGCGGCACTCCTCCTAAGGAATAAGGTTTGCCTAACCTTATCTGAATGCCCTGGCGTGCCGCCACCGCACCGTGGCTCGACCGTGCCATCATCGACCAATGAGCGGCCCTGAGAATCCGTCCGAGCCCGGGCCCTGGCGGCTGGTCCACGTGGTGCGCCGCCTGCGTCCGCAGCGCGGCTCGAAGGCCGCGCGCGGCCTGTGGGCGCTCGCCGTCGCGGTGCCCGCACTGCTGTTGGCGGCCTTCGTGATCGTGTGGACGACCCCGCTGTTCGAGGTCGAGCGGATCGAGGTCTCCGGCACCGCCGTCCTCGATCCCGAAGAGGTCGCCGGCCTCGGTCGGGACGCCGTGGGCCGCTCGGTGCTCGGCGCCGATCTCGGCGCGATCGCCACGGCCGTAGCCGAACTCGCGCCCGTCAAATCCGTGGAGGTCACTCGTTCGTGGCCGGACGCGGTCCGCGTCGCCGTCACCGAACGCGAGCCTTTTCTCGCAGTGCCCTCCGGCGACGAGACTTTTCTCATGGTCGATGACGAAGGTGTGGTGTTCGACGAGACCGAAACGGCGCCGGTATCTATTTGGAGGGTCGAAATCGCCGACCCGGGGCCGGACGATCTGGCCACCATCGAGACCCTCGCGGTCCTCATTTCGCTGCCCCCCAACATCGCCGACGAGGTCGAACGGGTCGAATCGCCCTCCCCGGCCGGAATCACGCTGTATCTCGACGATGGACGGACACTGCGTTGGGGCGACGGCTCCGAAGGAGAGCAGAAAGCCGAGGTCGCCGATCGATTGTTGGAGGGCGGCTACGAACATGTCGATGTCAGCGCACCAGATGCCCCCACTGTGAGTTAGCGTTAAGGGGGAGCGGGGTGCGCAGGCACATCCCGTTTGTCGCACCCAGGGGCCGGTAAGGGAAGGAAGGCAGCAGCGATGACACCACCGCACAACTACCTCGCCGTCATCAAAGTCGTTGGAGTCGGAGGCGGCGGGGTCAATGCTGTCAACCGGATGATCGAGGCGGGACTCAAGGGCGTCGAGTTCATCGCCATCAACACGGACGCTCAAGCACTGCTCATGAGCGACGCCGACGTCAAACTCGACGTCGGCCGCGAACTGACCCGCGGCCTCGGCGCCGGCGCCAATCCCGAAGTGGGGGCGAAGGCCTGCGAGGACCACCGCGACGAGATCGAGGAAGTCCTCAAGGGCGCCGACATGGTCTTCGTGACCTGCGGCGAGGGCGGCGGCACCGGCACCGGCGGCGCGCCCGTCATCGCCAACATCGCCCGCAAGCTCGGCGCGCTCACCATCGGCGTGGTCACCCGGCCGTTCGCCTTCGAGGGCAAGCGCCGCCAGACCCAGGCCGTGTCGGGAATAGACGATCTGCGCAATGAGTGCGACACGCTGATCGTGATCCCGAACGACCGCCTGCTCCACCTCGGCGACCGCTCCATCTCCATGATGGACGCCTTCCGCCTCGCCGACCAGGTGCTGCTCTCCGGTGTCCAGGGCATCACCGACCTGATCACCACGCCCGGCCTCATCAACCTCGACTTCGCGGACGTCAAGAGCGTCATGAGCGGCGCCGGATCGGCCCTCATGGGCATAGGTTCGGCCCGCGGCGAGAACCGCGCGGTCGAGGCCGCCCGGGCCGCGATCGAGTCGCCGCTGCTGGAGCAGAGCATGGAGGGCGCGCGCGGCGTGCTCCTGTCCATCGCCGGCGGTTCGGACCTCGGCCTGTTCGAGATCAACGACGCCGCCGAGCTCGTCTCGGACTGCGCACACACCGACGCGAACATCATCTTCGGCGCGGTCATCGACGACGCGCTCGGCGAAGAGGCCCGCGTGACGGTGATCGCCGCAGGGTTCGACGTGGACGAGGCCGAGTTCGAACTGGCGCAGCCGACCCGGATCAGCGCCCTGCCGGAGCAGAAGCCCGAGCCGATCCGCAAGCCCGAGCCCGAGCCCGAGCGCGAGACGGGGAACGGCAAGGTCCTGTTCGACGACGTCGACGTCCCCGCCTTCCTCAAAGACGGCTTCTAGCGGCGGCGGACCGTCGAGTCCAGTCGACTCGGCGGCCCGCCCGTCGCCCCCGCATACCGCCGCAGCACGCCCCCGCGACCGCCGAGGACCCGAGTCTTGACCACGCCATCGCGCCGAAACCAGTTGCAGGACAACCTGAACCGGACGCGCGAAGCCATCGCCGCCGCGTGCGCCGACGCCGGTCGCCCCCCGCGGGACGTGCGCCTCATCGTCATCACCAAGACTTTCCCGGCCTCCGACGCCGCCGCCCTCCTCGACCTCGGCCAGACCGACCTGGGGGAGAACCGCGACCAGGAGGCCGCGCCGAAGGCCGCCGCGCTCGCCGAGCACGGCCTGACGGCGCCCGGCCCGAAGCCCGTGTGGCACTTCGTCGGACAGCTCCAGAGGAACAAGGCGCGATCCGTGGCCGGATACGCGCAGTGGGTCCACTCGGTCGACCGCCCCCGCCTCGTGGACGCCCTCGACAATGCTTTCAACGGTGCGCTCGACGGCACTCTCGACAATGCAGCCGACACCGCGTCCCCTCACGGCCGCAGGCTGAATGCACTCGTTCAGGTGAGTCTCGACGGCGATGTCTCGCGCGGCGGCGCGGTGATCGGCGACGTGGAGGCGCTCGCAGAGCGCATCGCCGCGGCCCGCCACCTCGATCTCAAGGGCGTCATGGCCGTCGCCCCGCTCGGCTGGGAACCGGCCAAAGCCTTTGCCCTGCTTGCCGAGTGCTCCGAGGCGGTCCGGCGCGTCGACCCCGGCGCCACCGAGGTCTCGGCGGGCATGAGCGGCGATTTCACCGCCGCGATCGCCGCTGGGGCCACAATGGTCAGACTGGGCAGAAACGTGCTCGGCGAACGTGAGTCGATGGCGTAAGGTATGTGGCACCAGGTATCCGGTGGGCAACGGGACCAATGCCGCGGCCGTTGGCCGATTAGTCGGGCAAAAACACATCCGTGTAAGGAGTCGGCGCTAGGATGAGACCGCGTACCTGACTCAACAGGGGCGGCCCGAGGAGGGAGCACGATCGATGGGCGCGATGCGGAAGGCAGGCATCTGGCTCGGCCTCATCGAGGACGAGGACGATCGCGGCTACAACGGTTACGAGGAGAGCGACGAGTTCGCCGAGGAGCAGGCGCCGGCGCGCGTCAGGGGCGCGCAGCGCTCCACCGGCCGGGTCGGCCGAGGCGTCGAGGACCGCAACCCGGTGCGCCAGCTCAACCGCGGCTCCGGTTCGGTCACGCCGCTGACGCGGGACAACCTCGCGCTCGCCGAGCCCGCCCCCGTGCGGGCGGTCCCGGCGGAGGAGGAGTCCCACGCGAACTACCGGATCACCACCCTGCACCCGACGACCTACAACGAGGCGCGCACCATCGGCGAGCGCTACCGCGACGGGACGCCGGTGATCATGAACCTCTCGGAGATGGAGGAGGCCGACGCCAAGCGCCTGGTCGACTTCGCCGCCGGTCTCATCTTCGGGACGCGCGGCTCCTTCGAGCGGGTGACCAATCGTGTGTTCCTGCTCTCGCCGCCGCACGTCCAGGTGACCGCCGAGGACAAGGCGAAGATCGCCGAGGGCGGGTTCTTCAACCAGTCCTTACCGAGGGATACACTCCGAATCGTGAACCTGGCATTGCAGCTCGTCTATCTGGCGCTCTTCGCGTTCTACCTGTTTCTGTTGGCCCGACTCGTCGGCGGCGTGGTGGTCCAGTTCTCCCGCCGATGGGAGCCCGGCCCGAGGGCCGCGGCGGTGCTGGAGTCGGTTTACAGCGTGACCGACCCTCCCCTGAAGGGGTTGAGGAAGGTGATCCCCCCTCTCAGGCTTGGTAGTGTATCGATTGATCTGGCGTTCCTGGCGCTGCTGTTGGGGATGGCGCTCCTGATGTATCTCGTGGAGCGGCTCATTCGCGGCTAGCAGCTCAGGGCGGGGGTGCGAGGCGCGGTTATCGTGTCGAGCAGCCCTGTGCGCCAGGCGAATAGCTGAGAAGGAGTTTCGAATGCCGCTGACCCCAGCAGACGTTCACAACGTCACGTTCAAGAAACCCATGCTCGGAAAGCGCGGATACGACGAGGACGAGGTCGACGGTTTCCTCGATGAGGTCGAGCGGGAGCTCGCACGCCTCAGCGATGAGAACGGCGAGCTTCGCGCCCAGGTCGAGAGCCTCCGCGCCGGTGCTCCCCCCGGAGCAGCCGACCATGCCGAGATGGCCGCCGTACTCGACCGGGTGCAGCGCGAGAAGCACGCGATGGAGCAGCAGCTCCAGGAGCTCGACGCCGAGCTGCACGAGATGCACCAGCAGATGGTCGCCGCTCAGCAGCAGGCGCAGCAGCTCCAGCAGGAGCTGGCCCAGCGCGGCCCGCAGCAGGACCCGTCCGCTCCCGCCGCCGGCGGCGAGCAGGAGGCGCTCCGTCTGCTCATGGTCGCCCAGCGCACCGCCGACGAGCACCTGGAGGACTCCCGCCGGGAGGCCGACACGCTGCTGACCGAGGCGCAGCGCGAGGCCCAGACCATGGTGTCCGAGGCGCAGCGCGAGTCGCAGACGATGGTGTCGCAGGCCCAGCGCGAGTCCACGACCATGGTCACCGAGGCCCAGCGCGACGCCGAGACGATGGTCGCCGAGGCCCGCTCGCAGGCCGAGGACCTCGTGGGCCAGGCCCGCGACAAGTCCGAGCGCATGGAGATGGAGACCGAGCAGGAGCGCCAGAAGGTCATCGGCCAGCTGGAGGAGTCCCGCACCTCGCTGCTCCACAACATCGAGGAGCTCAAGACCTTTGAGCGCGAGTACCGGACCCGGTTGAAGCTCTACCTCGAAAGCCAGCTCCGCGACCTCAACGGCCAGCAGGGCCGCACCGACGAGGAGGCGTTCGACGAGGCCCAGCAGGCGGTCTCCGAGCGCACCGGCTCCCGTTCGGCCTTCGTGATGCAGGGCGGACGCGGCTGACCCCTCCCGCTCCTCCCCGGGTCCCGTGCCGGACGCGCACACGCGCCGGACATTGGTCCGCCCCCGAGCCATAACCTGAACGGGGATCGCCTCGTTAGTCATGGAAGAGCGGGTGAGGGCGCCTTGCGCCTTCCTCGGCCGAGCCGCACCGCGGCTCGCAACACCGCCGAGGACACTGCGGGCCGCACAGCGGCCGAGCGCCCTCACCGCCGCACCATGCGTCAACGAAGCGGCGGCCCTCCGGGGCCGCGTGGACCGCGCGAGGGCCCCGCGCCTCGCGCAGGGGAGGACTCGACGTGATCGTCAGCAGCCTGCTGATCCTCGTCACCGCGGCGGTCTTGCTGGTCACTGGCATGATCACCGGGAACAACCAGTTGCTGGTCGCGTCCATCGCGGCGAGCCTGGCGGCAGGGGTGGCCCTGTACGCCGGTCTGCGCGCCCGGAGCGCCAAGCGCTCCCGCGTCGCCTCCGGCGCGGGCCGAGCCCCGCGGTCCTCGCCCAAGGGCGACGACACCCAGCAGTTCCGCCGGATCGGGCTGGACGACTCCCCGACCACCGAGCTGCCGCTCATCGAGGGCATGGTCTTCGAGCCGACCGACTACGCGGTCGACCGCGACCCCGAACTGCGCTTCGAGGACGTCCCGCCGCGCCAGAGCCGCGGCCAGGCCCCGCGCCAGGCCGTCGGCGAGTCCCGCGCCAGCCACCGCGCCCCCGAGGCGACGGCCGAGGAACCGCCCGAGCAGCGCCTGTCCAGCGTCGAGTCCGCTGCGCTGATGCGCCTGGACACCGAGGTCGCGGTCGTGGACGGCCGCCCCCGGTTCCACCACCCCGCGTGCGCGCACCTGCACGGCCGCGAGCACGAGGCCCTGCCGGTCGCCGAGGCCCTCGAACTGGGATTCACCCCCTGCGCGCGGTGCGAGCCGGCGTCGCGGCTGCTGCTGGCGCCCGTCGCGGGGCGCTGAACGCTGACGCACAGTCCGGACACAAGTTCTGGAAGTAATTGACCTAGTTGCAGGACTTGCGTATCCTGTGTGCTTAATTGCGCGGCAGGTCCTCGCCTCGGCGGGGCCTGGCGCGCATTGTCCTCGTTTCGGCGAGGGCGTCCCGAGCACACGACTTACTGGAGCCGCGATGCCGAATGCCCGAAGTGGGCCGCCGCAGCGGTCCCGGCGTGCTCTGACGCCACCGGAACCCGAGCCGACATACCCCTCCAGAGGCGCGTCATGACTCCAGCCAAGAAGACTCAGAAGCAGGCCGCGAAGAAGACGGTCAAGAAGGCGGCGAAGAAGGCCGCCGTGAAGAAGACGGCGCCGGCCGCACCGGCCGAGCCCGCGGCCCAGAAGGCCGCCGCGAAGAAGACCACCGCCAAGAAGGCGGCCGTCAAGAAGGTCGCGAAGCAGCCCGCCAAGGCCGCCAAGGCGGCTCCGCCCGCGCCGGCCCGGGCCGCGGACGACGCCCACCCGCTGCGCACCGAGAGCGAGCAGGCCGAACTGCGCGCCGCCCTGAAGGAGCGGCTCGACGAACTGGTCGACGAGCAGCAGCGCTACACCGACTCGATCGCCGCGGCCCAGCGCGAGCGGCTCAGCGACACCGCCGGGGACGACCAGATCGACTCCGGTTCCAAGACCGTCGAACACGAGCACGAGGTCGCCGTCGCCGGCGCGATCTCCGAGCGCATCCGGCAGGTCAGCCACGCCCTCGAACGGCTCGACGTGGGCGAGTACGGCTTCTGTGAGAAGTGCGGTAATCCCATCCCCGCGGCTCGGCTCGCCGCGTTCCCGTCGGCTACCCTCTGCGTCAGCTGCAAGCAGTTGGAGGAGCGACGCTGAGCGAGGAAACGCAGCCCGAGACCCTGGAGGGTCCGGGCGCCGAGGAGACCGCCCCCGAGAAGACCCGCAGGCCCGGGTTGACGTTCGCGTGCCTGCTGGTCGCGGCCGTCGCGATCGGGCTCGACCAGTGGACGAAGGTCCTCGCCGAGGTCAATCTCGACCCGCGCGAGCCGGTCCGGATCCTCGGCGGGCTCGTCTACCTGAGCCTGACCTGGAACTCGGGCGCGGCCTTCAGCCTCGGCACCGGGTACACCTGGATCTTCACCACCGTCGCCTCGCTGGTGGTGGTCTTCCTGGTGTTCCTGTCCACCCGCATCCGGTACCCGATGTGGTCGCTCGCCCTCGGGCTCGTGCTCGGCGGCGCGGCCGGGAACCTCATCGACCGCCTGTTCCGCTCGCCCTCGGACGCCTCGGCGCCGTTCACCGGCGACTTCGGTCAGGGCCACGTGGTGGACTTCATCAGCGCCTTCAAGCCCTTCGGCGAGGCGTTCGCGATCTTCAACCTCGCCGACGCCGCGCTGTGCTGCGGCGTCGTGCTCATCGTGCTGCTCGAACTCACCGGGCACGGCTTCTCGCCGGAGTCGCGCAAGCGGCCCGAGAAGGAACCGCCCGAAGAATCCGAGAAGGAACCGAGCGATCGTCCCGAGGCGCAGTCGAGCGAGGGCCCCGAGAAGGAGGCCGCGGCATGAGCGACCTCGCCGCGCGCCAGACCCGCGCGCTGCCGGTCCCCGAGGGCTTCGAGGGCCAGCGGATCGACCAGGTCGTCTCTCGGTTGCTGGGCCTGTCGCGCACCGTCGCGGCCGAGCTGGTCGCCGCCGGCGACGTCACGATCGACGGGGCGCCGTGCGCGACCAAGTCCGAGAGGGTGAGCGCCGGGGCCTGGCTCGAAGTGGTGCTCCCGCCGCCGCCCGAGGACGTCCGCGCCCGCGCGGCCGAGCCCGTCGAGGGCCTTGAGGTGGTCTTCGACGACGACGACATCGTGGTGGTCGCCAAACCGGTCGGCGTCGCCGCGCACGCGAGCCCCGGCTGGTCGGGGCCCACCGTCACCGGGGGGCTGGCCGCGGCCGGGTACCGCCTCTCCAGCCACGGCCCCGACGAGCGGCAGGGGATCGTGCACCGCCTCGACGTGGGCACCTCGGGGCTGATGGTGGTCGCCAAGAGCGAGACCGCCTACTCCGAGCTCAAGCGCGCCTTCAAGGAGCGCCGCGTCGCCAAGCGCTACCGGGCCGTCGCCCAGGGCCACCCCGATCCGCTGTCGGGCACCATCGACGCGCCCATCGGCCGCCACCCGCGGCACGACTACAAGTGGGCGGTCGTCGCCGAAGGCAAGCCGAGCGTCACCCACTACGACACGATCGAGGTGTTCCCGGGCGCCTCGCTGATGGACCTCGGCCTGGAGACGGGCCGCACCCACCAGATCCGCGTCCACTTCTCGGCCCTCGGCCACCCGCTCGCCGGGGACCTGACCTACGGCGCGGACCCGAGACTGGCCGAGAAACTGGGCCTGACCAGGCAGTGGCTGCACGCGTACCGGCTCGAGTTCGCGCACCCGGCCACCGGCCGGACGGTCACCTTCACGAGTGATTACCCCGAGGACCTCGAGGCGGCCCTGGCGCGGTTGCGAGTGGATCAGTAGCGAGCCTCTAGACTGGTGCGAGGCCGCACGGAACCGCGGTTCCGCAAGGGTTCGCCCGGTCGCCTCAACGGGGAGGCGGACGTAGCGCACCTCCCGTCTCACGGGCCCGAGGGCCCGCGATTCGCAACGGGCCTTGAGGAATCGTTGTGTTCTAATAGTCGCGGGTGGTAATGGTGTCCGGTCGGGTTGGCGCAGCACGAACAGCCACGGCGAAACGCGCGAACCGAAGATTGGTCCGCCCGAGAGGAGGTTGCGCGTGAACACGCCGGAAGCCTGGAACAACGATCGATCCGATGCCGGGTCCAGGTGGCAGAAGCTGCTCGGCCGCGGTCGCGGCCGGGGCGCCGACGCACCGCAGGCCCCGCCTCCGCAGCAGCGCGAGCCCTACCCGCCCTCGCAGCCCGCCGGCCCGCCGCCCGGGCAGGCCCACTACTCGGTGCCGACCGCGGGCCGCCGCCCGCCCGTCGCCACCCAGACCCCGCCGAGCGTCGCCCAGATGCGCCCCCAGCCGCCCCAGCAGGGACTGCCGCCGCAGCCGCGCCAGGCGCCGTCGCCGCAGGCCGAGCCGAGCCCGGTCGCGTTGCAGCGCCTGCGCCGCGATCTGGGCCGCAGCCAGGTCATCGCCTTCATCAACCCCAAGGGCGGCGTCCACAAGACCACCGCCACCGTCCTCGCCTCGGCCGCCATGGGCACCGCGCGCGGCGGCGGCGTGATCGCCTGGGACGACAACGAACTGCGCGGCACCCTGGGCCTGCGGGCCGGGTCGGCCCGCCACGGGCGCACCATCCGCCACCTCGTGGAGCACCTCGACCAGGTGGAGGCCGCCGGCGTCCACCTGCCCGAGCACCTCGACGAGTTCCTCCGCCACTCCTCCGACGGCTCGTTCGACGTGCTCGCCGGGGACGAGGACCCGAAGCTCCAGCGGCGACTGGACCCGACGACGGTCCTGAGGGTGCTCGACATCCTCACCCGCACCCACGGGATCGTGTGCATCGACACCGGCAACAACGTGGAGTCGCCGAACTGGCGCACCGTGGTCTCCTCGGTGGACCGGCTCGTGGTCACCACGGTGCCCCGCGAGGACGCCGCGTTCTCGGCCGACTGGATGCTCGACCACCTGGAAGAGGGCGGCTACGGCAACCTCGTCAAGAACGCGGTGACGCTCCTGTCGATGCCGACGCCCAACCCCGGGCCGCTCCTCAACGACCTGCAACGGCACTTCTCGCAGCGCACCCGCGCCTGCGCGGTGGTGCCGTACGACCCGTCGCTGGAGCCGGGCGCGAAGATCGAGTTCTCGGCGCTGCGCCCCGAGACGCGCGCGGCCTGGTTCGAGGCGGCCGCGACCATCGTCGACGGGCTCTGAGTCCGCCCGGTCCGCTTGCGGTCCACCGCAGACCGTCCACATCCCCGTCAGCGGCGGGCACCGCTGTGGCAGGATTCCAGGCGTGACTGACGACGCCGAGCGCACCGCCAACCTCCGTCCGGACGACCGCTCCGGCCAGTCCGGCGCGGCGGCCCCACCCTCCGAGGCGCAGACCGACCCCGCCTTCGACGACGCGGCCGCCGCCGGCGCCACCCTCGATCCCCGCTCGGACCCGCACGTCTACGGCGGCGTCCGCGCCCGCACCGAGCGGACCATCGGCCGCGACCTGCTCGCGGCCGGGGCGCTCGCGGTGGTCCTCACCGCGCTGGGCCTGCCGTTCGCGATGCTGTGGCAGGTCGTGACCCCCCGCGTCGAGTTCGTCGTCCTCCAGGGCGGCTGGGCCTCGATCGAGCCCTACCCCGAGGCCTACGTCCAGGCCGACCTGGTCTTCGCCGGGATCGGTCTGGCCCTGGGCATCGTGGCGGCGGCCGTCGCCTGGGCGACCCTGCGCGAGCGCCGCGGCCCGCTGCTGCTCCTGGGCCTGGTCATCGGCTCGGTCGCGTGCCAGGTGGTGGCCTGGAAGATCGGCGCGCACGAGTGGGACCGGTTCTGGGAGGCCGTCCAGCGGGCCCCGGCCGGCTCGCACGTGTGGCGCCCGCCGTCGGTCCTGTTCGTCCACCTCGACCCGGCCGCGGCGTGGGCGGCGCTGAAAGTCGGGGATGTCACAACCGCGCTCGATTCGCTGCGGCTCGGGGCGCTCGCGGTCATGGCCCTCGCCGCCACCTTCACTTACACCGTCTGCGCAGGCTGGTCACGCCGGCCCAGCCTTCGAACGGACGCTCCCGAATAGCGGTATGCCCTTTGACCTGGAAATCCGGGCCACTACGCTTGGGGCGTGCTCAGACGCATCGACCTTTCTGGAGAAATCGCCGGTTACCCGGCCCGCGCCCTGCGCGAGCTGATGCCGCGCGCCGCGTTCGACGTGAACGAGGCGCTGCGCTCGGTACAGCCGCTCATCGACGACATCGCCCGCCGCGGCACCGCCGCGGTCGCCGAGATCGTCGAGCGGTTCGACGGCGTGCATCTGGAGCGCCTGCGCGTGCCCGAACCGGCGATCAAGTCCGCCGTCGAAGCGCTCGACCCCGAGCTGCGGCGCGCCTACCAGACCTCCATCGACCGGGTCCGCGCCGCGCACGAGGCCCAGCGTCTCCCCGAGGTCGTCACCGAGGTCGCCCCCGGCGGCACGATCACCGAGCGGTACCTGCCGGTGGGCCGCGTCGGCCTGTACGCGCCCGGCGGCCTCGCCGTGCTCGCCTCCTCGGTCATCATGAACGCCGTCCCGGCCCAGATCGCCGGGGTCGGCTCGATCGCCCTGGCCTCGCCCGCCCAGAAGACCAACGGCGGCCTGCCCGACCAGGGCATTCTCGCCGTCGCCGGGCTCCTCGGTATCGACGAGGTGTACGCGGTGGGCGGCCCCGCCGCCGTCGGCATGTTCGCCTACGGCGCGCGTCGTGAAGACGGCACAGTCGAGTGCGAGCCGGTGGACATGATCACCGGGCCCGGGAACATCTACGTCACCGCCGCGAAGCGGGCCGTGCGCGGCCTCGTCGGCATCGACGCCGAAGCCGGGACCACCGAGATCGCCGTGATCGCCGACGACACCGCCGACCCGGTCCACGTCGCCGTCGACCTCGTCAGCCAGGCCGAGCACGACCCGGCCGCCGCCTCGGTGCTCATCACGACCTCGGCGGCCCTGGCCGACGCGGTCGACGCCGAACTCGCCCGCCGCGTGCCCGGCACCCGCCACTGCGAGCGGATCGCCACGGCCCTGGCGGGGGAGCAGTCGGGGACGATCCTGGTGCGCGACCTCGACGAGGCGGTGGCCGTGGCCGACGCCTACGCCGCCGAGCACCTGGAGATCCAGACCGCCGGGGCCCGCGAGGTGGCGCTGCGCGTGCGCAACGCCGGGGCGATCTTCGTCGGCGCCTATTCGCCGGTCTCCCTGGGGGACTACTGCGCCGGCTCGAACCACGTGCTGCCCACCGGCGGGTGCGCGCGCCACTCGGCGGGGCTCTCGGTGCACACGTTCCTGCGCGGGGTCCACCTCGTCGACTACTCGCGCGAGGCGCTCGAGGCCGTCGCCGCAGACGTGGTGGCCTTCGCCGTCTCCGAGGACCTGCCCTCGCACGGCGAGGCGGTCTCGGCGCGGTTCGCCGCCGAGGAGGAGCGGTGAGCGAGATCGAGCACCTGCTCCGCGAGGACCTGCGCGGGCAGACCGCGTACGGCGCGCCGCAACTGGACGTGCCGGTCCAGTTGAACACCAACGAGAACGCGTACCCGATCCCCGAGGACGTGGCCGCCGTGGTGGCCGAGTTCATCGGCCGGGAGCTGCGCGGCCTCAACCGCTATCCCGACCGGGACGCGCTCGCGCTGCGCGGCGACCTGGCCGCCTATCTCGGCCACGGCCTCACCGCCGACAACGTGTGGGCCGCCAACGGCTCCAACGAGATCCTCCAGCAGCTGCTCCAGGCCTTCGGCGGGCCCGGGCGCGCCGTGCTGGGCTTCATGCCCTCCTATTCGATGCACCCGCTGCTCGCGCGCGGCACCGGCACCGCCTTCGTCGACGCCGGACGCGAGGCGGACTACACCCTCACGCCCGGCCACGTGCGATGGGCCATCGAAGCGCACGACCCGGACCTGGTCTTCCTGGTCTCGCCGAACAACCCGACCGGGACCGCCCTCGACGCCGCGGTCGTCGAGGCCGCCTACGAGGCCGCCCGCGGCATCGTCGTGATCGACGAGGCCTACGCCGAGTTCGCCCGCGACCGGGCCTCGACGGCCCTGGGCCTCCTGGAGGGCCGAAAGCGCCTGGTGGTCACCCGCACCATGAGCAAGGCCTTCGCGTTCGCGGGCGCGCGCGTGGGGTACCTCGCCGCCGATCCCGAGCTGGTCGAGAAGCTCCTGCTGGTGCGCCTCCCGTACCACCTCTCGAGCATCACGCAGGCCGCGGCGAGGGGCGCCCTCGCCTGCGCCACCCGCCTCCAGTCCGAAGTGGACGAACTGAAGCACCAGCGCGACCGGATCGTGAAGAACCTGCGCGCCAAGGGACTCCCGGTGGCCGACTCCGACGCGAACTTCGTGCTCGTCGGCGGCCTTCGCGACGCGGCCGCCGTCTGGCGCGCCGTCCTCGACGAAGGCGTCCTCATCCGCGACGTCGGCCTGCCCGGCCGCCTGCGGATCACCGCCGGGAATGAGGAGGAGACCGCCTCGCTCCTCGCCGCGTTCGACACCGTGCTGGAGCGGCGACCCGAACTCTTCGACAGCGCCTCCGAACAGCGAAGTGCCTCTGAACAGCAACAGGAGCAGAACCAGTGACCCGCACCGCGCACATCGTCCGCACCACCGGCGAGACCAGCGTCGACGTCTTCGTCGACCTCGACGGCACCGACAAGGCGGTGGAGGTCGCCACCGGCGTGGGCTTCTACGACCACATGCTCCACCAGCTGGGCAAGCACGGCGGCTTCGGCCTCAAGATCGCCGTCAAGGGCGACCTCCACATCGACGCCCACCACACCATGGAGGACACCGCGATCGCCCTCGGCCAGGCCTTCGCCGAGGCCCTCGGCGACAAGGCCGGCGTGGTCCGCTTCGCCGACGCCTCGGTGCCCCTCGACGAGGTGCTCGCCCGCGCCGTCGTGGACCTCTCGGGCCGCCCGTACATGGTCCACGAGGAGCCCATGGACATCGCCCCGATGATCAACACCGACTACCCGACCTCCATGACCCGCCACATCCTGGAGTCCTTCGCCTACCACGCCCGCATCTGCCTGCACGTCACCGTGCTCCGCGCCGCCAACCCCGGCCAGAAGCCCGACGCGCACCACGTCATCGAGGCCCAGTTCAAGGCCCTCGCGCGGGCGCTGAAGTACGCCACGCGCGTCGACGGCGCCGACATCCCCTCGACGAAGGGCGTCCTGTGACCTACGCGGGCCCCATCCTGCTCATGGCCCTCGCCGGGATCCTCCTCGGCGGGTCCCTGAGCCTGCGCAAGAGCGAGAAGTACGCCGCCGCGATCATCGTCGCCGCCGTCGCCCTCACCGCCTTCGGCTTCGGCCTCTACCTCATCTACGGCTAAGGGGGACCGCGTGACCAGACCGCGCATCGCGCTGTTCGACTACGGCTCGGGCAACCTCCGCTCCGCCCACCGCGCCCTGGAGCGCGCCGGCGCCGACGTGGACTTGACCAGCGACCTCGACCTCGCCCGCGCCGCCGACGGGCTCTTCGTGCCCGGCGTCGGCGCCTACGCCGCCTGCATGGAAGGCGTCCTCAAGACCGGCCTCGACGCCGTCATCCGCGAACGGGTCGGCGACGACCGGCCCGTGCTCGGGGTGTGCGTCGGCGACCAGATCCTCTTCGAGGAGGGCGTCGAGCACGGCGTCACGACCCGCGGCGTCGGCGTCCTCGAAGGACGCGTGGACCTGCTGGAGGCCCCCCGCATCCCGCACATGGGCTGGAACACCGTCGCCGCCGACGAGGGGATGCGCCTGTTCGCGGGCATCGACCCCGCCGAGCGGTTCTACTTCGTGCACTCCTACGCCGCCAAGGCCGTCCCGCCCGGCGCGAAGGCCGCCGTCGCCGTCCACGGCGAGCCGTTCCTCGCCGCGGTCGAACGCGGCCCGGTGGCCGCCACCCAGTTCCACCCCGAGAAGTCCGGCGACGCCGGGTACGCGCTGCTGTCCAACTGGATCAAGGGATTGAAATGAGCGAACTTCAGCTACTTCCGGCCGTCGACGTCACCGGCGGCAAGGCCGTCCAGCTCGTCCAGGGCGTCGCCGGCTCCGGCAAGCAGTACGGCGACCCGCTCGAAGCCGCGCTCGAATGGCAGCGCCAGGGCTCGCAGTGGCTCCACCTCGTCGACCTCGACGCGGCCTTCGGACGCGGCACCAACCACGAACTGCTCGCCCACGTCGTCGCCGAGGTCGACATGCAGGTCGAGATCTCCGGCGGCATCCGCGACGACGAGACCCTCAAGCGCGCCTTGGACTCCGGGGCCCGCCGCGTCAACATCGGCACCGCCGCGCTCGAGAACCCCGACTGGTGCGACCGGATCTGCGGCGAATACGGCGACCGCGTCGCCATCGGCCTCGACGTCAAGGGCGGGCGCCTCGCCGCCCGCGGCTGGACCCGCGAGGGCGGCGAACTCTTCGCGACCCTCGAGCGCCTCGAACGCGCCGGGTGCGAACGCTACGTCGTGACCGACGTCAACAGCGACGGGATGCTCTCGGGCCCGAACCTGGACCTGCTGCGCTCGGTCTGCGAGGCCACCGACAAGCCCGTCATCGCCTCCGGCGGCGTGTCCTCTCTGGACGACCTGCGGGCGCTGGCCGGGCTGACGGGCATCGGCGTCGAGGGCGCGATCGTGGGAACGGCGCTGTACGAGCGTAACTTCACGGTGGCTGAAGCGTTGAACCTCTTGAAGAGTCGGTAACCGCTGGGGAGGCGCGCATGGCTTTGGTCGAACGGGTTCCGGAGACCGGGCCGTGGGCGCAGCTCTACGGGTACTCGCGCGCGGTCGCGGTGGGGCCGCTGGTGCTCACCAGCGCCTGCACCGCCGACGTCGCGGCCGACCCGGAACTGGAGGGCGACGCCGCCGGGCAGGCGAGGGAGGCCTTCCGCACCGCGCTGGACGCGATGGTCCACGCCGGGGCCGGCGTCTCGGACGTCGTGCGCTCGCGCCTCTACGTGACCGACCCGGCCCACGCCGACCCGGTGGGTCGGGTCCACGGCGAGTTCTTCGGCGTCGTCAAGCCGACCGCCACCGTCGTGATCGTCACCGGCCTGTTCCACCCCGGCCAGATCGTGGCCGTCGAGCTGGAGGCCTTCAGGGCCTGGCGGGACATCGGCTGAGCGCCCCGGCCGATTGCGGGCCCCGGTTCCTGTGCACCTGAACGATCGTTCAGTACTATGGGCCTTGAGCCCGACCGAGGCTCGCCGCAGCTTCGCCAAAAGTGAGGTGTCACCGTGGACGCTGAGTCGATCGCCGAAGGCCGCGAGCGCTGGGAGAAGCGCTATGCGGCCGCCGCCAAGCGCGAGGCGGACTTCACGACCCTCTCGGGTCTGGAGACCGACCCGGTCTACGGCCCGCCCGAAGGCGTCGCCGACCCGCGCATGGAGCGGATCGGCTGGCCCGGCGAGTACCCCTTCACCCGCGGCCTCTACCCGACCGGCTACCGCGGACGCGCCTGGACCATCCGCCAGTTCTCCGGCTTCGGCAACGCCGAGCAGACCAACGCCCGCTACAAGATGCTCCTGGGCGCCGGCGGCGGCGGGCTCTCCGTCGCCTTCGACATGCCCACCCTCATGGGCCGCGACTCCGACGAGCCCGAGTCCCTCGGCGAGGTCGGGCACTGCGGCGTCGCCGTCGACTCCACCGACGACATGGACCGCCTCTTCGACGGCATCGACCTCGCCGCCGTCACCACCTCCATGACGATCTCCGGGCCCGCCATCCCCATCTTCTGCATGTACCTGGCCGCGGCCGAACGCCAGGGCGTGGACATCTCGCGCCTGGACGGCACCCTCCAGACCGACATCCACAAGGAGTACATCGCCCAGAAGGAGTGGCTGTTCCCGCCCGAGCCGCACCTGCGCCTCATCGGCGACCTCATGGCCTACTGCGCCGAGCACATTCCGCGCTACAAGCCGCTGTCGGTCTCCGGCTACCACATCCGCGAGGCCGGATCGACCGCCGCGCAGGAGCTCGCGTTCACCCTCGCCGACGGCTTCTCCTATGTGGAACTCGGCCTCTCGCGCGGCCTCGACGTCGACCACTTCGCCCCCGGGCTCTCGTTCTTCTTCGACGCCCACATCGACTTCTTCGAGGAGATCGCGAAGTTCCGCGCCGCCCGCCGCATCTGGGCCCGCTGGCTGCGCGAGGTCTACGGATCCACAACCGAACGGGCCCAGTGGCTGCGCTTCCACACCCAGACCGCCGGGGTCTCCCTGACCGCCCAGCAGCCCTACAACAACGTCGTGCGCACCGCCGTCGAGGCGCTCGCCGCCATCATGGGCGGCACGAACTCCCTGCACACCAACGCCCTCGACGAGACCCTCGCCCTCCCCACCGACCAGTCAGCCGAGATCGCCCTGCGCACCCAGGCGGTCCTGCGCGACGAGACCGGCGTCGTCAACGTCGCCGACCCGCTCGGCGGCTCCTGGTACGTCGAGGCCCTCACCGACAAGATCGAAGCCGAGGCCGAGCAGCTGTTCCTCCAGATCCTCGCCCTCGGCAACGAGACCGGCGAGGACCCCGCCGAGGTCGCCCGCCGGGCCATGCGCGCCGACGCCGACGCCGAGACGCCCCGCCACCCGATCGGACCGGTCACCTCCGGCATCCTGCGCGGCATCGAGGACGGCTGGTTCAACGCCCAGATCGCCGAGGCCGCCTTCACCTACCAGCAGCAGCTCGAAGACGGCACCAAGAACATCGTCGGCGTCACCAACCTCCACGAGACCGTCACGCCCGACCTGGAGATCCTGCGGATCTCCGGCGAGGTCGAGCAGGGCCAGAACGCCGCGCTCACCCGGCGCCGGGCCGGGCGCGACAACGGGGCGGTCGAACGGGCGCTGGCCGAGATCGTCGCCGCCGCAAAGGGAACGGCGAACATGATCGAGCCGATCCTGGCGGCGGCCCGGGCCGAGGCGACCCTGGGGGAGATCTGCGGCGCGCTGCGGCAGGAGTGGGGGGACTACCGTGAGAACACGGCCTTCTGACAGATCCCGCCGCAACGCCGCCGCCGAGCGGTGTTCTGTGATCTTCTCAGTGAAAGGAGGTTTGCATGACGGACCGTCCGGGTACCCAGGGTTAACCGGATGAATGGTTCTCATAAAACTGTCCGGTACACACAGATTTCAACAGGTAACTCCGGATTCCACCTTTTCATCATTGCCCTGACACCCGAACTGCCTTACAATCAGAAGCGTCAGGAGCCTCAACAGGCGACATGCTTCGAACCGATGTCCCTAGGACAGGAGGGCGATCGCATGGCAGACAAACGATCATCAGGCGAGCGACGGAGCTCCAGCGAGTACGCGTACCTTGCGCCGCTGTTTCGAGAAATGGCCCTGCTCGACGAGGGGGACCCGCGCCGAGCGGAAGTCCGCGACCGCCTCGTCACGGGCCACCTGCCACTGGCCGAGCACATCGCGCAGCGATTCTCGGGCAAGGGCATCGCGAAGGACGACCTCGTGCAGGTCGCCTCGGTGGGCCTCATCCACGCGGTGGACCGCTTCGATCCCGAGCACGGGACGGAGTTCCTCTCCTACGCGGTCCCGACCGTCATGGGCGAGGTGCGCCGCCACTTCCGCGACACGAGCTGGCCGATGCGGGTCCCGCGTCGGCTCCAGGAGCTTCGGATCGCGTTGAACCAGGCCGGCGGCGAACTCTCGCAGCGGCTCGGGAGGCCCCCGACCGACGCGGAGATGGCCCAGCACCTCGACATCACCGAGGAGGCTGTCCACGAGGGCCAGGAGGCGCGCCAGGCGTACCGGGCCGTCTCGCTGGACGAGCAGCCCTACGCCGACGGCGAGCGCTCGACGCTGGCCGAATCGGTCGGCGAGGAGGACACCGCCCTCGAACTCGTGGACAACCACGAGTCGCTGGCGCCGCTCCTCCAGGAACTGCCGCCGCGCGAGCGCCGCATCCTGGCGCTGCGCTACTACGGCGACATGACGCAGACCCAGATCGCCGAGGAGGTCGGCATCTCGCAGATGCACGTCTCCCGGCTCCTCCACCGCACCTTGGAGGAACTGCGCGACGGTCTGGAACAGCCAGTCCACTAGGGGAACACGCTGAGTGGAGACACACCGTGGCGGGGCACCACGGCGAGGCGGCGGGCCGACAGGCCCGCCGCCTCGTGTCTTCGCGCCCTACGGTGTTTCGGGGCCTCAGACCTCGCGGTGGGCGAGGGTGTCGCGGATCTTGTCGATGAAGCCGACGCCGGGCCCGAGGATGAGGTTCGCGGGCGGGCGGTCCGGCGTGTGCGGGTGCGGCCTGGTCGGCGCGAACTCCTTGGCGGCCATCACCCGGAAGCCGAGGTCCTGGAGGTGCTCGTCGTCGCAGGACGCCCGCAGCCGCGGCAGGAGCACGGCCTCCTCCTCGGCGAGGTGGCGGCGCACGTCCTCGATCATGAGCGCGACCAGCCCTTCGAAGCGGGGGTCGGTGGCGGGGAGCCCTTCGAGCTCCTTCATGACCAGCTCGGCCGCGGCGTGCGATTCCAGGGCCCGGTCGGCGATCGCGTCGCCGTCGGGCAGATGGGAGCGGACGGCCGGGTACAGGAACTGCTCCTTGGCGGCTTCATGGCGGACGATCTCGGCGATGACGTGGTCGACGAGGTCCTTGCGGTCCTCGATGCGCCCGGTGCCGCGCTCCACCTCCGCGAAGGCGGCCTCGAACCGGCGGTGGTCCGCGAGGACGACCGCGACCAGGTCGGTGTCCGGTTCGGTCTCAGGTTCGGTGTGCGTCATCGATCCTCCATGTTGATCGGTTGCGCTTCAGTCAAGGGCATACCCGGGGCCCGCGCCACCGAAACCGGTCATGAACCCGCGCAACAGGGGAGACTCCCCAGGACAGCGCCCCCGGCCGCTGTCTCCTCACGACAGCGCCCTTCCCGACAGTGCCGTGACAGGACACTGCCCCGGCGAACCGCTCGGGCCGCCGGGGCACTGCCGCGGAAACGCGCCGCTACGCCGATATCGCGTCGACCAGTTCGCCCGTGACCGACTCCGGCATCCGCTGCGCGATGTCCGCCAGAGCGATGATGCCCACCAGGCGGCCCTCGTCGATGACCGGAACCCGGTGCACCTGGTGCTCCTTCATCTTCGCGATCGTGATGTCGGCGTCCTCGTTCGCGTCCGCGAGGATCAGCCGGCCCTGCGGAAGCCGGTCGACGGTGAACGTCTCCGGGTCGCGCCCGACGGCGACGACCCGCACGACGATGTCGCGGTCGGTGACCACGCCCTTGATCTTGTCGTCCTCGGCGCCGCAGATCGGCAGCGCGCCCACGTCCAGCTCCGCCATGAGGCGGGCCGCCTCCGCGACCGTGCCGTCGCTCTTGACGCACGTGCACCCCGGGTGCATGAGGTCGCGCGCCGTGGCCATGCGGTTCATCTCTTTCATCGTGCTCTCCTCTCCGATCCACCCCGGGTACCCGCCCCGACCGCGCTCATGCCCCCGGGACCGATCCGCCGGTGTCGCCGCCCGCCGACCGGGTACCCGTGCACCGCGGGCCGGACCACCGACCGCGGCACGCCGACGCACCCGAGCGCCCATGGGCGGACGCGGCGGCGCGCCCCGCACGAGCGCGAGGGGAACCCCATGAACACGCACGCCACGTCCAGCACCGGGCACCACTGGTGGGAGGCTCGCAGACGGCGCACCACCGCCGTCCAGGAAGGCGCGGGAGCGATCGGCTGGGTCTTCCTCCTCCTCGGCGTCCTCGGCTTCATCCCGCTGTTCACCACCGACTTCACCGCGATCGAGTTCGCCGGGACCGGCTCGGGGGCCGAACTGTTCGGCCTCTTCCACATCTCCGTCCTGAGCAACCTCGTCCACCTCGCCCTGGGCATGCTGGGCCTGTTCACCTCCTGGACCGTCGCCGGCTCGCGCCGCTACCTCCTCGCGGGCGGACTCGCCGCCGCGCTCCTGGGGCTCTACGGCTTCATCGCCACGGCCGCCGGCGCCGGCAACTGGCTCCCGGCCGACTGGGCCGTCGCCACACTGCACCTGGGCCTGGGTGCGCTCATGATCGCCTTCGGCCTGCTGCTGCACCGCAGCCTCCCCGAGGAGAGCGAAGCGCGAGGCGAGGGCGACTTCGGCGAGACCAACCGGGGCGCCGCCCGCTGACCGCGAGGTTTCCCCAGCGCCCGGCGGGGAACCCCGAAACACATCGGACCTGGCCGAAACCGACACCGCGGAGGTGAGACGGCCATGCCAAGGCAGGAATGGACCGGCAAGGAAGAACGCCAGTACGAGCACATACGCGACGAGGCGAAAGAGCGCGGCACCAAGCCCGCACGGGCCAAGGAGATCGCCGCCCGCACCGTCAACAAGCAGCGCGCCCAGGCCGGCAAGACCCGAACGGCGAGCCGCACCTCGACCGAGGACACCTCCGCCTACAGACGAGGCGGGAAACGCTCGCACACCGGCCCGAAGGGCCGCACGAAGGCACAGCTCTACGAAGAGGCCCGCCGCAAGAACGTCCAGGGCCGATCCAAGATGAACAAAGCCGAGCTCGAACGCGCCCTCCAGCGCAAGTGAGCCCGGCGGAGAGAGGTGAGGACATGGAGGTTCGCCACGACCCCGAGGCCCGCGCGATCCGCGAGGCCGAACGTGAGCAGCACCGCGACCGACCCCCCGAGGACTCCGGCGCACGCGGCCGCGAGCGCGGGGACCGCCGACGCGACTGGGACGAACAGGACCGGTCCGTCGGGCAGATCGTCGGCGACCTGACATCCCAGGTCGCGCACCTGGCACGCGCGGAGGCCGAACTGGCCGCCCGCGAGGTCGTCGACAAGGCCAAGCGCGGCGCCGCCGGCGGCGGCATGATCGCACTGTCCGGCGTGATCGCCGTCTACGGCGGCGCCGCCTTGGCGCTCGCCGCGGGCATCGCACTCGCACTCGTGTGGCCCGCCTGGCTGGCCGCGATCGTCACCGGCGCGGCGCTCTTGGCGCTGGCCGGGATCGTCGCGATGATCGGCCGCGCCAAGCTGCGCGGCGCGATGCCGCCGGTCCCCGAGGAGACGATGGAGCACGCCCGCGAGGACATGCGGGCGCTGCGCGGGAGGAGCGACCGATGAGCGGATGGACGGTGCCGCCGAGCGCGGCGATCCCGCCCGGCGTCGGTCTCTCGCCGCCGCCGGCGGTGGGCCTGGCCTACCAGCCGGAGGCCCAGCGCCCCGAAGAGGAGGAGCAGCTGATGCGCCAGAGCGAATGGGCGGAGCACGACGCCGCGGACCGACACCAGACCGGTGACGGCCCCGATCACAAGGACGACGAGCACCGCACCCGGGCCGAACTCGAGCACGAGGTCGAGGCGACCCGCGAGCGCGTCAACGACTCGGTGGTGGAACTGCGCGAGCGATTGGGCATCGGCCTCGACGACCTGCGCGAGTACGGCCCGTTCGCCCCGGTGCGCCGCCACCCGCTCACGGTCGCGTTCGCGGCCGCCGGGATGGCGACGGCCGCGGTCGTGGGCGTGAGCCTCGCCCGCGCCCACCGCAAGTCGAGCGGGAGGATCGTGGCGGTGCGCGATTCGGCGAGCGGCAACGCCAGGCGCGTCGCCAAGGACGCGCTCAAGGCCAGCCGTCGCCGCCGCAAGGCCGCGCGCAAGCGCCTGAACTCGGCGAAGGACGCCTTCGGTTCGGCGGCCGACGCCGTACGGTCCGAGCGCCGGAAGGTGATGCGACGCCTGACGCGTCACTGACGCCTCGGACGCGAACCGGCGGGCCGCGGCCCGCCGGTTCGCCCACGCCCGAAGACGGCACCGCACTCGACGACCGTGAACACCGATGACACGCGGGTGCGCCCCGGCCGGAGGGCCGGGGCGCACCCGCGTAATTCGCTCAGCCCGGCATCGTCTCGCCGCCGAGAGCGGCCACGACCTCCCCGGTGATGAACGAGGACATCCGGTTCGCGGCCAGGAACACGAACGAGGGCGCCAGCTCGTCCGGCTCGGCGGGCCTGCCCAGCGGCACGCGGTCGCCGAAGCCCTCCACATGGTCCTCCGGCAGCGTCGAGGGGATCAGCGGCGTCCACACCGGCCCCGGCGCGACGCAGTTGACGCGGATGCCGCGCGGCGCGAGCGCCTGCGCCATCGAGTACGTCCAGGCGATGATCGCGCCCTTCGTCGCCGAGTAGTCGATGAGCGTCTTGTTCCCGCGCAGGCCGTTCACCGAAGCGCAGTTGACGATCGCGTCCCCCTCGCCCAAGTGCGCGAGCGCCGCCCGCGTCACCCGGTGGAAGCTGTGCATGTTCACGTTGAACGTGTGCTCCCACTGCTCGTCGGTGATGTCCTCGGGCCGGTCGACCGGCGTCTGCGTGGCGATGTTGTTGACCAGCAGATCGAGGCCGCCGAGGGACTCGACGGTCCGCTCGACCACCTGCCGGCAGTGCTCGCGGTCGGCCAGGTCGCCCGGCAGCAGCGTGCACTGGCGGTGCTCGGCCTCGACCAGCTCGGCAGTGCGCTCGGCGTCCTTGTGCTCCTCCAGGTAGGCGATCGCCACATCCGCGCCCTCCTTCGCGAACGCGACCGCCACGGCCCGCCCGATCCCGGAGTCGCCGCCGGTGATGAGCGCGCGGCGGTCCTTGAGCAGGCCGCGGCCCTCATAACCCTCCATGGCGTCCTGCGGCCGCGGCCGCATCTGATCGGTGTACCCCGGCGGCTCCTGCTGCTGTCCCGGTTTCCCCATCGCTTCGTCCTTCCCCCGACGCCGGCCGCGTCTCGGCCGGCTCCGACGCTCGGGTACCCGCGCCCGCGCCCGCCAAGCGGCGGGACGTCGGTCACACTCGAGGCGGCTCCCCGGGCCGGATCGGCGCGCGGTGTCCGATTCGCCTCGGACCGCGCCTGACCGCAAGTGGTGCCGGACGTGTGAATGCGTTAAGTTGTGGGTGATCCACCTGTGGCCCCACGCCGTCTCGCCGCGGTGGACCGACTGCATGTGAGCGGTCACTTTTTGATGAACGAGCACCCCAAGGAGGCCGCAATGACTGGCAGCGACAACGGTGCCGTTGCTATCGGGATCGACTTCGGCACCCTCTCGGGCCGCGTCGTCGTCGCCTCGGTAGCCGACGGACGCGAACTCGCCAGCGCCGAGCACGTCTACGCCCACGGCGCCATCGAGGAGGCACTCCCGGGCTCCGGCGTCCGCCTGCCGCGCAGCTGGGCGCTCCAGTCGCCCCAGGACTGGGTCGACGTGCTCCGCAACGCCGTCCCCGCGGCGCTCGCCGCCGCCGGCGTCGCCCCCGACCGCGTGATCGGCATCGCCACCGACTTCACCGCCTGCACCATCCTCCCGACCACCGCCGACGGCACCCCGCTGTGCGAACTCGACGACCTCCGGGACCGCCCGCACGCGTGGCCGAAGCTGTGGAAGCACCACGCCGCCCAAGGCCAGGCCGACCGCATCAACGCGCTGGCCGCCGAGCGCGGCGAGTCGTGGCTGCCGCGCTACGGCGGCAAGATCTCCTCGGAGTGGGCCTACGCCAAGGCCCTCCAGCTCCTCGAGGAGGACCCGGAGGTCTACGACCGGGCCGAACGCTGGATCGAGGCGGCCGACTGGATCATCTGGCAGCTGTGCGGCGAGGAGACCCGCAACGTCTGCACCGCCGGTTACAAGGGCATCTACCAGGACGGCGAGCGCCCCTCCCGCGAGTACCTGGCCGCGTTGAACCCCGGTTTCGCCGACTTCAATGCGAAGATGGAGCACCCGCTGTCGCCCCTCGGCGGCAAGGCCGGCGGCGTCACCGCGCAGGCTGCGGCGTGGACGGGCCTGAACGAGGGCACCGTGGTCGCCGTCGGCAACGTGGACGCGCATGTCACCGCCGCCTCCGCGAAGGCCGTCGGGCCCGGCAGGCTCGTCGCCATCATGGGCACGAGCACCTGCCATGTCGTCAACGGCGAGAACCTGACCGAGGCCCCGGGCATGTGCGGCGTGGTCCGCGACGGGATCACCCCCGGCCTGTGGGGCTACGAGGCCGGCCAGTCCGGCGTCGGCGACATCTTCGCTTGGTTCACCAAGAACGGCGTCCCCGGTTCCTACACCGAGGAGGCCGAGCGGCGCGGGATCTCGATCCACGAGCACCTGACCGAGCTCGCCTCGCAGCAGGCGGTCGGGGAGCACGGCCTGGTCGCGCTCGACTGGCACTCGGGGAACCGCTCGGTCCTGGTCGACCACGACCTGCACGGCGCCGTCTTCGGCCTGGGACTCCAGACGCGGCCCGAGGAGATCTACCGGGCGCTGGTCGAGGCGACCGCGTTCGGCACCCGCGTGATCGTGGAGACGCTCACGAAGTCGGGCGTGCCGATCGAGGAGTTCGTCGCGGCCGGCGGGCTGCTGAAGAACAAGTGGCTCATGCAGACCTACGCGGACGTGCTGCGGATGCCGATCACGGTGCTCACCTCCGAGCAGGGCCCGGCGCTCGGCTCGGCGATCCACGCGGCGGTCGCCGCGGGCGCCTACCCCGACATCTACGCGGCCTCGGAGGCGATGGGCAAGGTCGAGCGCGACGCCTACGTCCCCGACCAGGCGCGCGCCGACGCCTACGACGAGTTGTACGCCGTCTACGAGGAGCTGCACGACCACTTCGGGCGCGGCGGCTCGCGCGCGCTCCACACCCTGCACCGGATCGCGACGGAGGCGACGAGATGACGTTCCAGACCACGGCGGCCGTCGAGGAGATGAAGGAGCGCGTGTGCGCGCTCCACGCCGAACTGCTCCGCTGGGGCCTGGTCACCTGGACCAGCGGGAACGTCTCGGGCCGGGTGCCCGGCACGGACCTGATCGTCATCAAGCCCAGCGGCGTCTCCTATGACGACCTCACGCCGGACCTGATGGTCGTGACCGACCTGGAGGGGAAGATCCTCGCCGGCGACCTCGCGCCGTCCTCGGACGCGGAGAGCCACAACGTGGTCTACCAGCGCAAGCCCGAGGTCGGCGGGGTGGTCCACACGCACAGCCCGTATGCGACGGCGTGGGCGGCGCGGGGCGAGCCGATCCCGTGCGTGCTGACGGCGATGGCCGACGAGTTCGGCGGGGAGATTCCGCTGGGGCCGTTCGCGCTCATCGGCTCCGACGCGATCGGCAGGGGCATCGTGGAGACCCTCGAGGGCCACCGCTCCCCGGCGGTGATCATGAGGAACCACGGCGTGTTCACCATCGGGAAGGACCCGCGGGCCGCGGTCAAGGCCGCGGTGATGGCCGAGGACGTGGCGCGCACCGTGCACCTGTCGCGGCAGCTGGGCGAGCCGGTCCCGATCGCCCAGGAGCACATCGACAAGCTCTACGACCGCTACCAGAACGTCTACGGCCAGCAGCCGTCTCCCGAGGAGCAGTAAAAGCAATGGAAACCAAGGCTCTGCACGCGAAAGAACTGTGGTTCGTCACCGGCAGCCAGCACCTGTACGGACCCGAGGCCATCGAGCAGGTCGCGCGGAACTCGGCCGACATCGTCGCCGGGCTCGACGGCGCGGAGGCGATCCCGGTCAAGGTGGTCGCGAAGCCGGTGCTGACCACGCCGGAGGAGATCAAGCGGGTCCTGCTGGAGGCCAACGCGGCCGAGGCGTGCATCGGCGTGATCGCGTGGATGCACACGTTCTCGCCCTCGAAGATGTGGATCGCCGGGCTCGGGGTGCTCCAGAAGCCCTTGCTGCACCTGCACACGCAGCACAACCGGGACCTGCCGTGGGCCGACATCGACATGGACTTCATGAACCTGAACCAGGCCGCGCACGGCGACCGCGAGTTCGGGTACATGCTCACGCGGCTGCGCCACCGCCGCAAGACCGTCGTCGGCCACTGGGCCGACGAGGCGGTCCAGGGGCGCGTGGGCGCGTGGGCGCGGGCCGCGCTGGGCTGGAACGAGGTCCAGAACCTCAAGCTGGTGCGTTTCGGCGACAACATGCGCTATGTCGGCGTGACCGAAGGGGACAAGGTCGAGGCGCAGATCCGCCTCGGCGTCGAGGTGAACACGTACGGCGTGAACGAACTCGCCGAGCGGGTCGCCCAGGTCGAGGACAAGGCGATCGACGGGCTGGTCGCCGAGTACGAGGCCGCTTACGACGTGGCGGCGGAGCTGCGCGCCGGGGGCGCGCGGCACGAGTCGCTGCGCGACGCGGCGCGCATCGAGCTGGGGCTGCGGTCGATCCTGGAGGAGCACGGCGCGAAGGCGTTCACTGACACGTTCGAGGACCTCGGGGCGCTGAAGCAGTTGCCGGGCATCGCGGTGCAGCGGCTCATGGCCGAGGGCTACGGCTTCGGCGGCGAGGGCGACTGGAAGACCGCGGTGCTGGTGCGCCTCATGAAGGTCATGGCCGCGGGCCTGGAGGGCGGCACGTCCTTCATGGAGGACTACACGTACAACCTCGGGGCGGAGTCGCCGCAGATCCTGGGCGCGCACATGCTGGAGGTGTGCCCGTCGATCGCGGCCGAGAGGCCGACGGCGGAGATCCACCCGCTGGGGATCGGCGGCAAGGAGGACCCGGTGCGCCTGGTGTTCACCGCGCCGCCCGGCCCGGCGCTCATGGTCGGCCTGCTCGACCTCGGCACCCGGCTTCGCCTGGTGGCCAACGAGGTCGATGCGGTCGTGCCGGACCAGGACCTGCCGAACCTGCCGGTGGCGCGCGCGGTGTGGGAGCCGCGCCCGGACCTCCAGACCTCTGCGGAGGCCTGGCTGACCGCGGGCGGGCCGCACCACACCTCGTTCACGCAGGCGTTCGGGCGCGAGGTGATGGAGGATTTCGCGGAGATCTCCGGGATCGAACTGGTGACCATCGGCGAGGGCACGAACGTGCGCGAGTTCAAGCAGGAACTGCGCTGGAACCAGGTCTACCACCACCTCGAGGGCGGGATCTAGGGCGGCGCGACTGCGCATCGGAACCATGAGGGCGGGCCCGGCAGGGCCCGCCCTTCACTCTTTCGAGTGGAGTTTCCGCGGGCGCGGGGCTGGAGGCGGGTTTTCTGTCGGACCCGGATGACACGATCGCCGCAGACTTCGGTCCCCTCTGGGTGGGTGGGGGTTAGGGATGGCCCTACTGTGGAGATACCTGAAGGGAAGGCCATCCCAAACCCCCACCCTCCCAGGGGAACGCGGGCCCGGCGCAACCGTGGCACCGGGGTCCGACAAGAATCGGGCCCAAATGGCGTTCACAGCCGATTTTTCACCCGAACGGGGTCGAGGATCGCGTCCCACGCGATTTCGGCGGCCCCGGTGAGCGGGCCCGCCGCGCCGACCGTGCCGGGCACGATCCGCGGCGGTTCGTCCCGCCGGAAGGCCATCAGGGCCTCGCGGCAGTGCTCCTCGATCAGTCCCCCGCGCAACCGGATCAGATCCACCCCCAGACCCGAGAGGCTGATCGCCTCCGGGTCCAGCGCGTTCGCCAACGCGCCCAACCCTTTTCCGAGTGCGGCCGCGTTGTCGTTCACAGCGGAAGCCGCCTCGGCGTCCCCGTCCTCGGCCCGGCGGAGGATTGCCCGCGCCAGCTCCCGTCCCGTGCCGTAACCGGGCTCCGCCCCGAACCGCCGCACCAGCGCGTTCGCGCCCACATCGAGGCTCCAGCACCCCCGCACCCCGCACATGCACTCCAGATCCGACCCGGTCAGCGGCATGTGCCCGAACTCCCCGGCGATCCGGTGCGCCCCGCGCTGCGCGTCCCCGCCCAGCAGCAGCGTCCCGCCGATGTCGAAGTCGATGTGAAAGTGCAGCGCGGTCCCGACCCCCCGCAGCGCGCCCCGCCGCGACTCGGCCAGGCCCGCCAGCCGCGCGTCGTTGTCGATCACCGTCGGCGGCCATCCCTCGCCGAGCAGCCCGTCCAGCTCCACCTCGTCCCAGCCCAGGTGCGAGATGTGCAGCCGGTGGCCGTCGCGGATCGGACCCGGCGTCGCGAAGCCGATCTGCGCCACCCGCGCGGTCCCGTGCCGCGCGACCGCCTCCCGGATCTCGGCGAACACCCCCGGCGTCCGGTCGTGCTCGGCGGTCTCCAGCTCGGTCGCCGCCCCGCCCAGCTCGACCGACGCCAGCGTCCACGAGTCCTCCCGGAAGTCGACGGCGAACGCCACGGGCCCCTCGGGATGGGGGACCAGCAGTGTCGTCGGCCGCCCGCGCCCGCTCGGCTCGGCCGGGACCTCGTGAAGCAGCCGCGCCCGTTCCAGTTCCCCGACCAGCGCGGCCGCGGTGTTGCGGCCGATCCCGAGCAGCCGCGCCGCCTCGGCCCTGGTGAACGGCTCCGCCGCGTCGTGGACGGCGCGCAGCAGCCGGACCTGGTTGCGGATCCGGAGGTCGGCGCTGGTCATCGTCTGGGGCATGGGGGCATTATGGCAGCACCGCGGAAAATTTATGTGTCCGGCATGAACAAAATCCTTGCATCCTCGCATGGCGCCTTGTTATGTTCGTATCGAGAACAAAAATGGTGCGCCGCCCTGCCGCATCCCGTACGAGACCGCAAGGACCGCAACGACTGTGCACTCCACCGACCCGCTCGCCCTGCGCCGCGCCCGCATCGGCCTCCACGGCGCCTTCGCGACCTCCGGTTTCGTCATGGGCGCCTGGGCCGCCGCGCTGCCCGGCCTCGACGCGCGCCTCGACCTCGGCGAAGCCCGCCTCGGGACCGCGCTCCTGCTCGTGCAGCTCGTCGGCCTCGGGGCCATGGCCGTCGCCGGGCGCGTCGCCGACCGGATCAGCAGCCGCCGCCTCCTCCTGTGGACCGGCCCCGCCACGCAGCTGACCCTCCTCGCCCCCGCGCTCGCGCCGAACTACGCGACCCTCCTGGGCGGCGTGGTCCTCTACGGCGTCGGCGTCGGCCTCATCGAGGTCGGCATCAACGCCCACTCGGTCGAACTCGAGCAGCGCTACGGCCGCCCGATCATCTCGGCGTTCCACGGCTTGTGGAGCCTCGGCAGCGCCGCCGCCGGGGCCGCCACCGCGCTGCTCCTCGTCCTCGGGTTCGGCAACCAGGCCATCCTCGTCGCCGTCGCGGTCGCCTCCACCGTCCTCATGGCGCTCTTCACCCGCCCGCTGCTGCCACCGCCGAGCCAAGCGACCTCCGGCGACGGGGCTCCCGTGAAGGCCGTCCGCATCGGCGCGGTCCTCCTCGCCGCCCTGTTCCTCCTCGGCGCGGGCGGCACGCTCGTCGAGTCCGGGGCGATGGACTGGGCGAACCTCCACGCCGCCAACGTCCTCCACGCCGACGAGGCCCTCGCGCCCCTGTCCTTCACCGTGTTCGCCTGCGCCATGACCGTCTTCCGCCTCCTCGGCGACCCCATCCGCGCCAGGCTCGGCCCCGGCCCGACCCTCGCCTGGGCCGGCGGCCTCGCCGTCGCCGGATACGCCCTCGTCCTCGGCTCCGCGTTCGACCTCGGCGGCACGACCGGCGGCCTCCCGCTCGCCTGGGCCGGCTGGATCCTCGCCGGCACCGGCATCGCCGTCATGGTCCCGGTCGTCTTCAGCGCCATCGGCGAGGCCGGCGGCTCCCCCTCCGACGTCGCCCTCATGTCCATGTCCGGCTCCGCGGGCCTGCTCGTTGGCCCCGCCGCCATCGGGTTCCTCGCCGAGGGCACGAGCCTGACGGTCGCCCTCCTGATCCCCTCCGCCCTCGCCGCGTTCATGGCGCTCTCGGGCCCCGGCGTCATGCGCGCGCTCCTCCGACGGCCCGCCGACGAACCGAAGACGCCCGCCCTCGTCGAGTGACCGCGGCCAGGGTCACGCCCCGGACCCCTCGCGGCCCCGGCCGACCCTCACGTAGGCTTGGCGGCGCAGAAGGGGAGTAGTTCCCAACGCTGCGGTCGACATACTGGCTTTCGAGCCCGGCCGCACGGCCTCGGTCCCGAGGCGAACGAGACCTTCGACCAAGGCCGTACGGCCGGGTCGAGGTCGCACCTGCCCTCCTCCCGGCCCGAACACTGGGAGGACCACCCCATGGAAGTTTTCTTCGTCGCGGCGGCGATCGCCTTCGGCGCGATCTTCGTCGGCGAGCTCGGCGACAAGAGCCAGCTCATGGCACTCACCTTCGCCACCAGGTACCGGCTGCGCACCGTCATCCTCGGCCTCGTCATCGCCATCGGCGCGCTCATCGGCCTCTCGGTCGGCGTCGGCGCCGCCGTCGGCAACCTCCTGCCCACCGACTGGATCCGCCTCGCCGCCGCGGCCATGTTCATCGGCTTCGGCCTCTGGGGCCTGCGCGGCGGCGCGGAGGAGGACGACGACGAGCACGCCGTCAAGGAGCGCCGCAACGGCCTGCTCACCATCGTCCCCGCCATGTTCCTCGCCGAGTTCGGTGACAAGACCATGATCATCGCCATGGGCATGGGCTCCAGCTACAACCCGTGGGGCGTGTGGATCGGCGGCACCGCCGGGATGCTCGCCGCCGACCTCCTCGCGGTCTTCGCCGGCGCGTGGGTCGCCAGGCGCATCCCCGAGAAGGTCGTCCGCTACGTCTCCTCCGGACTGTTCCTCGCCATCGGCGTCCTCCTGGGGGTCGAGGCCGTGATCGCCCTCGCGGACTAAGCTGGCGGGCATGCCGAAACCGGACGAGAACCAGGACACCGCCGTCATCTACACCGACGGGGCCTGCTCGGGCAACCCCGGGCCCGGCGGCTGGGGCGTGTACTTCAAGTGGGGCCACCACGAGCGGGAGCTGTACGGCTCGGAGAAGGCCACCACGAACAACCGCATGGAGCTCATGGCCGCCATCCAGGCCCTGGAGACGCTCAAGCGCCCCATGTCGGTGACGCTGTACACCGACTCCTCGTACGTCCGCAACGGCATCATGACCTGGATGCGCGGCTGGAAGCGCAACGGCTGGATCAACTCCAAGAAGGAGCCGGTCAAGAACGCCGACCTGTGGCGGCGCCTCGACGAGGCCGCCGCGCGCCACGAGGTCGACTGGCGGTGGGTCAAGGGCCACGCCGGCGACCCGGGCAACGAACGCGCCGACAAGCTCGCCTGCGTGGGCCGCGACGAGGCCGCCGGGCGCCGCTGAGACCGCGCCGCCGCGCACCCGGGCGACCGTGGCCGCGCACCCGCGGCCGGGACCGGTCCCGGCCCACAACGCGCCCGGCCCGCGGCGGCGATCCACGATGAGAATGGAACAATCACGACCATGAGCGACCAGGTACCGTCACGATTCTCCGGAGGCGTCGACCTCAGCACCCTCGCCGCCGCCGCACAGCAACAGCAGCAGGCCGCGCAGGCGCACCAGCACGGCGGCCCACCCGCCGGCGCGGGCGTCCTCGCCATCGACGTCACCGACGCGACCGTCCAGACCGAGGTGCTCGAACGCTCCCTCGACACGCTCGTCGTCGTCGCGTTCTGGGCCGACCAGGTGCCCGAGAGCCTCCAGGTCCGCGACCTCCTCCAAGGGCTCGCCGCCGAGGCGAACGGCGCCTGGGTCCTCGCCCGGGCCGACGTCCTCCAGAACCAGCAGCTCGCCGCCGCGCTCCAGCTCCAGGCGCTGCCGGCCGTCGTCGCGCTCGCGCAGGGCCGGCCGCTCGACCTGCTCCAGGGCCAGCAGACCGAGCAGGGCCTGCGCCAGTGGCTCGGCCGCGTCACGCAGGCCGCCGGGCTCGACGTGCCGCAGCCGTCCGACCCCGAGCTGGCCGCCGCCGAGGGCCTGCTGGTCAACGGCGACCTCGACGCCGCCGAGGCCGCGTACGACAAATACCTCAAGAACCACCCCGGGTCCGGCGAGGCCGAGGCCGGGATCGCGCAGGTGCGGATGCTGCGCCGCGTCGGGGCCCTCCCCGACAACGCCGTGGCCCTCGCCGACGCCAACCCCGACGACATCGACGCCGCGCTCGCCGCGGCCGACCTTCAGCTCCTGTCGGACCAGGCCGAGGCCGCCTACGACCGGTTGATCGCTCTGGTGGCCAAGAACTTCGGCGACGACCGCGAGCGCCTGCGCAAGCGCCTGGTCGAGTTGTTCACCATCGCCGGCGTTGACGACCCCGCCGTCGCCAAGGCCCGCCGCAAGCTCGGTTCGGTGCTCTTCTAGCGAGATTCATCAAGGGGCGCAACGCATCCGAACCTCCACGCCATGCGGTGGCGTGGAGGTTCGTCCGTTCGGCGCCCGAAGGCGGACGTTCGCCGGGCCGCGGCGACGGACGGTGAGTTCGCTTGCTCGACCTGGTGCCGAGGCCGTGCACTGTGACAAGCTAGCTGAGCCGGTTCCGTGGTGGGGAGGTGTGTGTTGCCCGCGACTCGATCAAGACGCGTCGCGGTCCTCGACGCGCCCTCGAACCTCGGCCTGCGCCCGCCGACCCCCAACACCGTCCCCGGCTGCGCCAAGGCCCCCGGCGCCCTGCGCGACCACCGGCTCATCGCGCGCCTCAACGCCATCGACGCCGGCTGCCTGACCCCGCCGCGCTTCGACGCCTCCGACTGGCGGCCCGGCGACGGCGTCGGCCAGGCCAAGGCCATCGCCGAGTACACCCGCCGCCTCGCCGACCGCGTCGAGCGGCTCTGGCAGGAGCGGCGCTTCCCGCTCGTCCTCGGCGGGGACTGCTCGATCCTGCTCGGCTCGGCCCTCGCCGCCCGGCGGCGGACCGAACGCGACGGCAAGAGCCGCGGCCTGATCCACATCGACGCGCACTCCGACTTCCGCCACCCGGGCAACTCCCAGTACGTCGGCGCGGCCGCCGCCGAGGAGCTGGCGCTCGCCACCGGGCGCGGCCAGCCCGACCTGACCGACATCGGCGGACTCAGGCCCTATGTGGACACCGATCATCTGGTGATGCTCGGCCTGCGGGCCGACGACCCGCACCGGGTCGAGCTGGAGGCCACCGGGATCGCGATGCGGACGGTGCCGGGACTGCGGTCGGGGGGCGTGGGCCGCAGCGCCGAATGGGCGCTGGAGGCGCTGGGGGACGTGACGACCTTCTGGCTCCACGTGGACGCGGACGTGCTCGACCCCTCGGTGATGCCGGCGGTGGACGGCCCGGCCCCGGGCGGGATCTCCCTCGGGGAGCTGAGCCAGATCATCACGACCTGCGCGGCCGACGACCGGTGCGTCGGCATGGACCTCACCGTCTTCGACCCCGACTACGACCCCGACGGCACCTACGCGAAGGCGCTCACCGACCTCCTTGTCGAGTCGCTCCAGTAAATGCGTTGATCATTCACCCTCTCGCATAGGAACATTGACGACGCAACTCGGCCGGTTGTCCACAATGTCCCCACGAGAGGAGCCCTTCCATGTCCTTCACCGATCTTCAGAGTAAAACGGCTCCGATCCGCCTGTGGGGCGACGTCGACGCCGTCGAGCCGCAGGCGCGCGGGCAGCTCCACAACATCGCCGGGCTGCCCTGGGTCCACGGCGTGGCCGTGATGCCCGACGTCCACTACGGCATCGGCGCGACGGTCGGATCGGTCATCGCGATGCGCAGGGCGGTCTCGCCCGCCGCGGTGGGCGTCGACATCGGCTGCGGCATGACCGCGCAGCGCACTTCGTTGACGGCCGACGACCTGCCCGAGGGCCTCGGGCGGCTGCGTTCGGCGATCGAGGCGGCGATCCCGGTCGGCCAGGCGATGCACAAGAGCTCGGTCGACGTGGGCCACGTCAAGACCGGACTGCACGGCTGGCACGAGTTCTGGTCGGGCTTCGACGATCTGGCGCCGCCGGTGGCCCGCCGGTCCGAGTCGAAGGCGATGAAGCAGCTCGGCACCCTAGGCGGAGGCAACCATTATATCGAAGTGTGTCTATCTGATGATGGACAGGTCTGGATGATGCTGCACTCCGGTTCCCGCTACGTCGGCAACGCGCTCGCGCAGCACCACATCGAGAAGGCGAAGGGCCTGCCGCACAACGCGGACCTGCCCGATCGGGATCTCGCGGTGTTCGTGGCCGACACGCCCCAGATGGAGGCGTACCGGCGGGACCTGTTCTGGGCGCAGGACTACGCCCGCCGCAACCGCGCCGTCATGATGGCGCTGCTGCGCCAGGTGATCAAGAAGCGCTTCGCGAAGGTCAGGTTCGACCCCGAGATCTCGGTCCACCACAACTACGTGGCCGAGGAGACCCACGACGGCCAGGAGCTGCTGGTCACCCGGAAGGGCGCGATCCGCGCCGGGCTGGGGGACATGGGGATCATCCCCGGTTCGATGGGCGCGGCGAGCTTCATCGTGCGCGGCCTCGGGAACGGGGCGGCCTACGAGTCGGCCTCGCACGGCGCGGGCCGCAAGATGAGCCGCAGTGCCGCGCGCAAGCGCTTCACCGTGGAGGACCTCATCGCGCAGACCGAGGGCGTCGAGTGCCGCAAGGATCCCGGCGTGATCGACGAGATCCCGGGCGCGTACAAGGACATCGAGGAGGTCATGGCGGCCCAGTCCGACCTGGTCGAGATCGTCGTCCGCCTGCGCCAGGTCATCTGCGTCAAGGGCTGAGCGCGGTCCGGGCTGCACCGCGGTGCAGCCCGGACGCGTTGCGGCTCAAGCCTTCGGCCGCGCGAGGACCTCGCGGTAGGGAGCGAGCAGTTCGAGGACCTTCTCGAGCGAGCCCGCGTCGAGCCAGAGGTAGTGCCATTCGTTGATCTCGGGATCGCGAAGACGGTCGAGGGTGCGCAGGGCCAGGGATCGCAGCTCCTCGGTGGCCTCGAAGGCACGGGTCTCGAGGATCTCGGCGATCCGCTCGTTCTCTGCCGGTGCGCCGAGCCGGTTCGCGATGAGGACCGCCGCGGCCACCGCACCCTGCGCCTCGGGGTTCTCGATGTACTCGTCGTTGTCGAGCACCTCGGCCATAGCGGCCCGCAACTGCTCGGCGACCTTTGCGGGATCGTTCTCGGCCAGAGCGCCGACGCAGTCCCAAGCGCCGTCGTTGTCGAACGGCCCATAATCCCAAGCGCCCATAAGTACCTCTTCCATCGGTGAGTATTCCGCCGATCGTAGGGACCGAGTGCGACAACGCGGGCCTCCCGCCTCGACAGGAGGCCCGCGTTTCCGTCAGTGCTGGGCCGGGAGGTCCAGGACCCAGGTGATGCCGAAGCGGTCCTTCAGCATGCCGTACAGCGCCGCCCATGCGGACGGGCCGAGCGGCTGGATCACGGTCGCGTCCTCGGCGAGGCGCTTCCAGACCGCGGTGAGCTCCTCGGGGTCGTCGCCGCGGACCGAGACGAAGAACGGGTCTTCACCCTGGCTCCACGGGCGCGACGCGGGCACGTCGTAGGCCATCACCCGGAACCCGCTGGGGGCCTCGACCTGGCCCCAGACGACGAGGTCGGCCTCGGCCGGGTCCTCGGCGCCGCCCATGTCCCCGTAGGTGGTGACGACCAGGTCGCCCCCGAACGCGGACCGGTAGAACTCCAGCGCCGCACGGGCGTCGCCGCGGAAGTTCAGGTGCGGAGTGGTGTTCACGCTCATGGAATCTGCTCCTTCGTTCGCATCGGCCGGGCGGTGCCGCCCGGTTCCATACGAGGCTGGCACCGGTAGAGGACAGTTCTCGTCCGCTATTGGTGGCAGGATCGCGTCCATGTCCGAGACCTCGTCGCGCCTGCTGAAGCTCCTGTCGGTCCTCCAGACCCCTCGGGACTGGCCGGGGCCGCAGCTCGCCGAGCGCATGGGCGTGGACGTGCGCACCGTGCGCCGCGACGTCGACCGCCTGCGGGAGATGGGCTACCGCATCCGGGCGCTCAAGGGCCCGCACGGCGGCTACCGGCTCGACGCCGGGTCGGCGCTGCCGCCGCTGCTGTTCGACGACGACCAGGCGGTCGCGCTCGCGGCCGCGCTCCAGAGCGTCACCGCGCCCGGCATCGAGGAGGCCGCGGCGCGGGCCTTGGCGACCGTGCGCCAGGTCCTGCCCTCCCGTCTGCGCCATCGCGTGGACGCGCTCCAGGTCACCGCCGTCAACGGGCCCGACGCTCCGGCGGTGCGCCCGGAGCTGCTCGCGGCCGTCGGAGCGGCCGTGCGGTCCCGGGAGGAACTCCGGTTCGACTACAGCGGCAAGGAAGGCGTACAGCGACGCAGGGCCCAACCGCATCACCTGGTCACGCGTCTCGGACGCTGGTACCTCGTCGCCTGGGACCCCGAGCGCGGCGACTGGCGGATCTTCCGCGTCGACCGCATGGAACTCCGTACGCCGTACGGACCGCGTTTCACTCCACGGGACCTGCCCGGCGGCGACGTGCGCGCGTTCGTGAGCGCCAGGTTCAAAGGCTCGGACAGCGTCAATGCGTGGCCCTGCCGCGGCGAAGCGGTGCTCGCCGCTCCTGCGGCGGACATCGCTCCCTACGCTGGGGACGGGCTCGTCGAGGATCTTGGTTCGGGCCGGTGCAGGATCGCGCTCGGTTCCTGGTCGTGGCCCGCGCTGGCGGCCGCGATCGGCCGTTTCGACGCCGATGTCGAGGAGGCGCGGCCTCCCCAGCTCGCCGCCGCCTTCACCCGCCTCGCTGCCCGTTTCGCCCGGGCCGGGCGGGACTCACCGCAGGCCGATGCTTGAGCAGTGTTTTTCGCGCTGCGCCGCTTCGCTTTTCGATTGGCGGAGCTTGCATCACAGGAGGCCGGTGAAAATCGCTGTGCCCGGGTGCTCCAGGCACCGTAGGCTCCGGGCGTGATCGAGTTCGAGACACTGCGCGGCCTGACGCATCGGGAGGTCGCCGGGCGGCTGCTCGCGGCCGGTTGGGACGTGTCCGGGACCGGCGACTGGGCCGTGGTCTGGCGCTCGCCCGATGGTGCGCAGGTCGCCCGGGTGTGCGCGTTCGAGCCCGCCTACGGGATCTTCGTGCGGTTGTGCCGCGATCTCGCCGGCCACCCGATGCTGCCGCGGATCGACTTCGACGCCGAACTCTCCGGCGGCGGACGGCTCACGGTGATGGAGTTCCTCCGCCCGGCCGAGCCTGGCGAGGCCGCCTCGGTCAAGGAGCGCTGGGAGGCCGCGGCCGTCGGCGATCCGATCACGGCGCTGCGACGCGCGGCCGAGCGCCTCGACGCCGAAGCGGCGGCCGCCTGCTCCTTCTGGGGAGGGCTCGACTTCAACCCCGGCAACGTCATGCGGCGCGAGGACGGCGAGCTGCTGCTCCTGGACCTGTTCTACGCCAACGGCCCTGAGATCTACCGCGTCCTGCTGGAGGACCCGGCGCAGATCGCCGCGGCCTTCCCCGCCCAGAAGCGGCGGTTCCTGTGCGAGATCGCCGCGATCGCCCGCGAGTCGACGACGCGGGAGCTGGCCGAGCTGCGCGCCGCCGCGGCCGCGATCGGCTGACCGCACCGATTCAACTCGCGAGAGCGGGCCCGAGTGCCGCTCGCACTCGTTCGGGCGACCACGTGTCGATCCGGTCGGCCGCGACCATCAGCAGTCCACCGTGCCGCAGGGTCCGGACCTCCGCGAACGCGCCTGACGCTTCTACGGCCGCCTTGCCTCCCAGCGCTTTCGCTGCTCCCGGGCCGCACGCGGTCGCCCAGCCGTATCCGCGCAGTCGCGTCTCGCTCTGCTCGTACGCCCGGTACCCGGCGGCGCCGAGCGTGCGTTCGTGCGCTGTAGTCCGCGGGTGCTGCTCGTTGCGGTCGACGTGCCCGTACGCGCCGTCCCGAGCCGCCATCTGGTCGGCCAGGAACGCGGCCCAGCGGTGCTCCTCGCGCGCTTCCGCGCCGCCGTAGCGCACCGCGGTGCAGCGCAGCCATCCGTCCGGTTCGCGGTGCGCCTGTACCTCGTGCACCGCCAGCTCGCCGTCTCGCGTGAACGCCGAGGCGCTCAGCGACACCGCCGTGAACTCGTCCCTCCAACCCGTATCGAACGCGGCCGCCCAGTCTCCGCCGAAGTGCTCGAACACCAGGGTCCTGCGAGCCGCCAAGGCGGACATGCGCAACCGGACCCGACGGTCGAACCGGTCCCCGTCGAGGACCGGCGCCGGACCGGGATCGGCGGCGAAGACGCCGCCGTAGAGACTCGCGGCGGCCGCCGTCAGCCAATCGCGGACGGCGGCGCGCGGGTCCGCCCCGGACCGGGCCGTCAGCACCGCTTGGAGGTCGGCCGGTTCGCTCCCGGGCGTCAACAGCGGCCGCGGCGCCGGAGTGCCCGGAGGCCGCAGCAGCGTGCCGTAGTCGGGCCCGAGCCGGTCCAGGACGTCCAGGCACGCCTCGCGTTCGCCGCCATGGCGAACCGAGTCGGAGACCTGCCCGCGCTCGGAGTAGCACACCAGCCACCCCGCGCCGTCCCGGACGAGGTAGCACCCCTCCGCGCCGTGCACGGCCTCGACCGGGCCGTCCGGCAGCACGTGCAGGTAACCGGGCCCGACCCCGAAGCGGCCGAGCCATGCGTTGAGAGCGGTGATGTCCATGGGGCGTTCCGATCCGGTCGCATTAACGGTTCAGTGGTCCGGGGTCAGCAGCGGCATCACGATCTGGTCGAGGATCTCGTCGATGACGTGCTCGGGCGCGGGGTGGCCGCGGGTGAGGAAGTAGTGGGTCAGCAGGGAAGGAGCGAGGTTCACCACGCGCGGCAGCAGGGCCTCGGGGCGGACCGTGCCCTGCTCGATGCCGTGTTCCAGGATCTTGGCGAAGATCCTTATGCGCGGCGCCTCGATGCGGTTGCGCAGCTCTTCGGCTTCGGCCTCGGCAGCACCCTCGTCCCGTCCGCTCGCGCCCAGCTCGCCGACCCAGCCGCGGATCGCCTCGCCGAACGGGCCGCCCTGGTAGGAGGCGATGAACCGCATGACCTTGAGGAGGTCCCCCCGGAGGTCCCCGCTCGGCTCGAACTCGGTCTCGGCCACCGTCGCCTTGTAGCGGGCCGCCGCCCTGATGAGATGCGCCCGGTCGGGCCAGCGCTTGTACAGCGAGGCCTTGCCCGCCTTGGCGCGGGCCGCGACGGCCTCCATGCGGAGGTTCGCGTAGCCGACCTCGGCGAGCTCCTCCAGGGCGGCCTCGAAGATCGCGCGCTCGAGGTCGTCGCCGCGTCTGCGCCCGGTTGTGGACTCGGTCACCGCTCCCCCTTCAATAGTGAACGATGCGTTCACTAAATGCTAGCTTGTAATAAGAGACGCGCCGTTCACTACATCAGCACGTCGAACACCATCACGCCATCGGCCGCCGGGCCCGCCGTCAGCGCCCCCCGGCCCTCCTCCGCAACACCATAGGAGGCCGTCCTTGACTGCCGTAACCCAAGCTCCGCCCCAACCGGCGATGACCCACCGCGAGGTCCTGCGGGCCCTCTCCGGACTGCTCATGGTCCTGTTCGCGGCCATGGTCTCCTCCACGGTCGTCTCCGTGGCGCTCCCGCAGATCGTCGGCTCGCTCAAAGGGACGCAGTCGCAGTACACCTGGGTCGTCACCGCTACCCTCCTGGCGAGCACCGCCTCGACCCCGGTCTGGGGCAAACTCGCCGACCTGTTCGACAAGAAGCGCCTGCTCCAGGTCGCCATCGTCATCTTCGCCGTCGCCTCCCTGGCCTGCGGCCTCGTGCAGAACACCGGGCAGCTCATCGCCCTGCGCGCCGTCCAGGGCCTCGGCATGGGCGCCCTCCAAGTCCTCGTCCAGGTCATCATCGGCGCGATGGTGAGCCCGAAGGAACGCGGCCGCTACAACGGCTACCTCGGCGGCGTCATGGCCGTCTCCACCGTCGGCGGCCCGCTGCTCGGCGGCGCCATCACCGACACCAGCTGGCTCGGCTGGGAATGGTGCTTCTTCCTGGCCGTCCCCATCTGCGTGATCGCCTTCGCGATGCTCTCGCGCACCCTGCACCTGGCCGAGACCAAGAAGCCCGACACCAAGGTCGACTACCTCGGCGCGACGCTCATCGCCGCCGGCGTCAGCCTCCTGCTCCTGTGGGTCACCTTCGTCGGCAACGACTTCGACTGGATCTCCTGGCAGACCGGCGCGATGGTCGCCGGCTCGATCGTCCTGCTCGGCGCGGCCACCGTGGTCGAGACGAAGGTCCGCGAACCGGTGGTGCCGCTGCACGTCATCAAGCGCCGCGACCCGGCGCTGGCGGTCGTGGCGAGCCTCGCGGTCGGCATGGCCATGTTCGGCGGCGCGGTGTTCCTCGGACAGTACTTCCAGATCTCGCGCGGCTTCTCGCCGACCGAGGCGGGCCTGCTGACGATCCCGATGATGTTCGGCGTCCTGATCAGCTCGGCCGTGGCCGGGCGGATGGTGTCGATCTCCGGGAAGGTCAAGCCGTACATCCTCACCGGGACGCTGGTCCTGACGGCCGGGTTCGGGATGCTCGCCACGATCGACCACACGACCTCGCTGTGGTTCATGGGCGTCGGGATGTTCCTGGTGGGCACCGGCGTCGGCATGGCGATGCAGAACCTGGTGCTGGTGGTCCAGAACTCGGTGCCGCTGCGCGAACTGGGCGCGGCATCCGGCGCGATCACGTTCTTCCGCTCGCTGGGCGGCACGATCGGCGTCTCGGTCCTGGGCGCGGTCCTGGCCAACCAGGTCGCGAGCAAGATCGCCTCGGGCCTCGCCGCGCTCGGCATCGACGTGACGGGCGGTGCCGCAGACGCCTCCAGCCTGGACCTGGAGGCGATGCCCGCGCCGGTCGTGGAGGTCGTCCGCGCCTCCTACGGCGACGCGACCGGGCACCTGTTCCTGATCTCGGCCTGCATCGCCGTCGTCGGCTTCGTCGCGGCCCTGTTCCTCACGCCGATCCGCCTGCGCGAAACGGTGGACATCGTCGAGGAGATCGCCGTGGGCGAGGAGACGGTGCTCGGAGCGAAGTAGCCCGCATCGCCTGCGGCCCGGACGCTGACGCGTCCGGGCCGCAGGCGTGCGCGGCCGCCCAATTGCGGAAAACGTAGCGGTGGACTTTATTGAGGCCCTGCTTGAAGAAGGGGCACAGGAAGTAGGCGTGGAGCTTGATCCGGCCCGTCGTCGTGCGGGTGGTGCGGGTCGTGTCCGAGTCGACGGCGGCGAGCGTGAAGCACCTGCGCACTGCGGACTTTCATGTACTCGCCATATGCCCGAGGCCCGGTCGGAGACGGCCCTCAATGGACGGACTAGCAGACCGAATCGCCCACGGTTGCCGGTGGCTCAACGCAGGGCGGACCACGGGTGCGGGGGTTCGGCGAGGTGGAAGCGCATGATCTCCATGAGACGGTTGCCGGGTTGGGCGCTCCAGTGCCCGGCTCGCGGGTCGGCCGGGGTCGGGAGGCGGCCCATCGCCCAGTGCAGGTGGTGCCAGAGGATGCGGGCGGCCCAGGTTTCGTCGTATTCGCCCAGATAGCCTTCGAGCACCGCCGGGACCGCGCGCAGTGGCAGTTTGGCGAACTCGGTCGCCGGGTCGGCCCAGGCCGCGTCGCCCCAGTCCAGCAGGGCGGTGAGCCGCCGGGAATCGGGGTCGGCGAGCAGGTTGGTGGGGCTGGCGTCGCCGTGGATCAGCCGGACCGGTGACGCAGCGGGAAACCGCGATTCGAGCCGATCGAACCAGCCGATAAGCCAGTTCGCGATGTCCGCGCTGAGATAGCCGGCATTGGCCAGAGTGGCGACGTCCGGGCGAGGATCTCTGGCGATTTCCAGCGGAACTTTTGGCAATTCCTCTACTTCACGGTGCAATGTGGCCAGTTCACTGCCGAGTTCCCGATAGACCGACCGCCATTGCTCATCGGCCGGGCCGGCGGGAAGGCCCGGAGCGATGCCGTCGACCCGCTTGATCACCATGTACGGGGTATCGAGCAGCTCGTCGTCGAAGGCGACCACCTCCGGAGTGCGAACCCCGGCGCGCACCGCCGCGGGAATCACGATCGCCTCCTTAAGCAGATTCTCGGTGGAATCGGGCCGCGCGATGCGCAGTACGAGGTGTTTACCGAGGAAGTAGACCTGGTTGGCCACGCCCTGGAACGGCGCGGGCTCGACCGAGTCAGGGCCGACGCGGTGGCGCCGGGCGATTTCGGCGAGCACTTCTGGAGACGGCATCCGGCAACGCTATTGCCGGGATTCAGAGGGCCGCAACGGCATTTCCGGCCGGGCATTCTGGTCAGGTGGCGTGTACGGCAGTGTCGGCGGCGACGAGTTCTACTTCAAAGCCATCGTGGTTCTCCAAGTAAGCGGCGTAATGGTCTTTGCCACCGGCGTAGGGATGGCGATCGGGGAACAGCAGCTCCCATCCGTGGTCGGCGCCTTCGGTGACGAGCCCTTCGACTTCGGAATTGTCGCGGACGTGGAACGCCAAGTGGTTCAGGCCCGGGGCACATCGGTCGTGCCGGTCGCCGGTGAGCGCCGGTGACTGCTCGACGACCAGGTAGGTCGGGCCGAGTCGCCAACTGCGTCCGGCCGACCAGTCCTGGTGGCGCGCATACCCGAGCCGTTCGAGCAGCCACCCGAGCGAGTCGATGGCCCGGGCGAGGTCGGGCACCCACAGCTCGACGTGGTGCAGTGTCCCGTTCGGTGGTGTTTCCATGGCCGAAAGCTACCCGGGACCGGTCGAGGTGAGCGCGGCGGCGACGGGGGAAGGAATCGGACTCTCCGAACCCGACCGCCTCGCCCGACCTCCGCGAGACGGCCTACTCCTCCTGGCAGCCCTTGAAATGGTCGTTTCCGGACCATCCGGTGTTCGCCCACTCCTTCGGGTCCGGCGGCGTGAAATCCGGATACAGCTCCGACAGCTCGGTGAGCATCCATTGGGTGAACCGGGCCGCGCCCTGCGGGCACGTGTGGATCCCGTCCGCGCTCCGGTCGGCGACACCGTCGATCTCCTGCCGGAACTCTGCGCCCCACACCGCTTCGGCGTCGAACACCACCGCCTTTCCGCCGGAGCCCTCGGCGACCGCGAAGGCCGCCTCGACGGCGCGCTCCAGATCCTCCATGTGCGGCTCGTAGAACTCGTCGGGCACGATCGGCGGCGGCGTCACGAACACCAGGGTGGCGCCGACTTCCGCCACCAGGTCGAGCAGCCGTTCGTAAGCCACCCGCTGCTCCTCGCCGTCGCCCCAGTCGTAGGTCGTGATCTGGTAGACGAAGGTGCTGGGCTTGGCGGACTCGACCCGGTCGGTCACCTCCTCCCACCGCTCCTCGGAGTTCGGCCCGACGACGTTCCCGCCGCCTTCCGAGGCCATCGAGTGGAACTCCACCCCGGCGGCCCCGAACGCGGCGCTCAACGGCAGCGACTGGCCCACTGCGACGGAGTCGCCCAGCAGGATCACCCTGGACAGCCCGGGATCGGGATCGTCGAGAGCCGTGGCCCCGGCAGACGGCGAGTCGGCCTGACCGGAGCAGGCGGCCGTCACCGCGAGTATGAGCGTGGAAAGGCCGGTCACGAGTGTTCGCATCTTGTTCATGCGTTTCACTGTGGCGCCGAAATGTCCCGCCGCTGCCGCCGCGATGTCGCGATCGTGTCGCAGACTCGCGCGGGCATGGCCGCGCCGGGTGCCGGCCCTGCATACTGGCCCGGTGGCGGACATACTGCTCATCGAGGACGACCCACTGGTCAGGCGCGGCCTTGAACTCGCCCTTTCCCGGCACGGGCACCACATCCGCGCGGCGGCGACCGGTGAGGACGGGCTCGCCGATTTCGAGGCGTCACGGCCCGACCTGGTGGTGCTCGACCTGATGCTGCCCGGAGTGGACGGCTTCACCGTGTGCAGCCGCATCCGATCGGCCGACCAGACCCCGGTGATCATGCTGACCGCCCGCGGCGACGACTTCGACGTCGTCGGCGGCCTGGAGGCCGGCGCGGACGACTACGTCGTCAAACCCGTGCAGCCCACCGTGCTCGACGCCCGCATCCGCGCGGTCCTGCGCCGCGGCAACGGCGACGGGCACGGCGTCAGCGTCCACGGCGCCCTCCGCATCGACACCACCGCGCTGACGGTGACCCTCCACGGCGAACCGGTCGCGCTGACGCCCAACGAGATGCGGCTGCTGCTCACCCTGTCCCGCGCCCCCGGACGCGTGTTCAGCCGACAGCAGCTCCTCGAAGCGGTCTGGGAGCACGATTACCTCGGCGACTCCCGCCTGGTCGACAACTGCGTGCAGCGCCTGCGGGCGAAGATCGAGACCGACCCGGCGGCCCCGCTCTACGTGCAGACCGTGCGCGGCTTCGGCTACCGCTTCGGGCCGCTGTGAGCAGGCGGCCGCTGCCGCGCGGGCTCCGCGCCCGCCTCATCGTCGCCTTCGCGCTCGTGACCATGCTCGGCGCCGGAGCGGCGTCCTGGGCCAGCGCCGAATCGGCGAGCGACGCACTCGTGGATTCGAGCCAGCGCCGGCTCACCGAGGACTTCGCCGAGCGGATCGGCGCGATCGCCCCGACCTTGACCTACCCTCCCGACCAGGAGACGCTCGACCGGCTGCGCGCCGCCGTCGGCCCGAACACCACCGTGACCTATGAGGACCTTCGATCCTCCGAAGGCCCCCACGCCGACCTGATCACCGATGAACTGCTCGACGCCGTGGGCGACGGCGATCGGATCGCGACCCAGCGGATCACCGACGACGGCCCCTGGCTGCTGATCGGCGCGCCGGTCATGATCACCGCCCCGGACGGGACGCGGACCCCTTCGGGCATCGAGGTCTACGCCGTTCGCGACCTCGCCGAGGTGCACCGGCAGATCGCCGCACTCGCCTCCTCCGCGATCGGCACGGCGGGAGCGGCGCTCCCGCTGTCGGTGCTGGTGGCGCTCATCGCCGCCCGCAGCGTCCTGCGGCCCGTGCGCGAACTCCGCGACACCGCGCGGCGGCTCGCCGACGGCGACCTCGACGCGCGCACGCCGCCCCTGGGCGCCGACGAACTCGCGCAACTGGCGGTCACGGTCAACGAGATGGCCGAGTCCGTGCAGGGATCGATGGCCGCGATGGGCCGGATGCAGGCGGACGCGCGGCGGTTCGCCGCCGACGTCTCCCACGAACTGCGCACCCCGCTGACCACGCTGACGGCGGTCGCCGAGGTCTTGGAGGACGCGTCCGGCGGCATGGAAGCCGACGCCGCAGAGTCCGCGCGGCTGGCGATCACCGAGATCCACCGGCTGGTGCGCCTCGTCGAGGACCTCATGGAGGTCTCCCGGTTCGACGCCGGGACCGTCCACCCGCGACTGGAGGAGGTCGACCTTGCCGAGGCCGTCCGGGACTCGCTGCGCGCCAGAGGATGGCTGGACCGCGTCGAGACGACCGGACCCGAGACGATACGACTGCGGGCCGACCGCCGTCGCCTGGACGTCATCATCGCCAACCTCGTCGGCAACGCCCTGCGACACGGCGCACCGCCCGTGCGCATCGACCTGTCGGCATCCGAGACGCACGTGCGCATCGAGGTCACCGACCACGGGCCCGGCCTGAGCGATCAAGCACTGCCGCATGTGTTCGACCGCTTCTACAAGGCCGACAACGCGCGCACCCGTACCCCGGGCAGCGGGCTGGGCCTGGCCATCGCGCTGGAGAACGCCCGCCTCCACGGCGGCGACCTCACCGCGGGCAACGCCGACGGCGGCGGTGCGGCCTTCATATTGCGACTCCCGATCGGATCGGAGGAACCGTGAGACGGATCTGGTCGGCGGCGTTCGCGCTGCTGCTCGCGGGCTGCGGCGTCCAACCCTCCGAGGTGACCGACGGAGGCACCGCCCCGACCGGCGTCGCCCCCGGCGTGACGCTGTACTTCGTGGACGAGCAGGGGGCACTGGTCCCGAGCGAGCGCGATACCGGCCGCCTCGGCACCATCGCCGACGCGTTGGCGCTCCTGCTGACGGGTCCGGGCGATTCGGACCTGCGCACCGAGATCCCCTCGGGCGACGTCACGAGGGTCACGGTGACCGTGGGGGAGGACGTGGTCGAACTGCGGGTGCCGCTCGCGGCCGACGAGGTCACTCCACTGGGGACCGACCAGATCGTGTGCACGGCGCTGGCGGCCCACGTGCAGGCCGGCGGGTCCGCGGAGGTGAAGGCGAGGGTCCACTTCACGCTGCCCGAGCCGGATTCTGACGCGCTGCGGACCTGCCCTCTGACCGAGTGACCGCTAGAGCACGCCGACGTCGATCACCGGCGGCGCGGGTGCGGGCAGCAGGGCCCACATGGCGGCGAGCAGGATCATGACCGCCGCGAACGCGATCAGACCGCGGCGGCCCCTGGCCCACTGGGCCCGATACCGGATCGGGTCTTCGACGAGGTGCTTCGAAAGCACGGCGAGGGCGAGCGACACTGCCAGCACGAGAGCCGTCCACGGCCACCCGCCCAGCCCGGTCACCTGCGGTGAGAGCATCACGATGACCGGCCAGTGCCACAGGTAGAGGCTGTACGACACCAGCCCCAGTCCTCGCAGCGGCCGCCAGGCGAACACCTTGGAGACCAGAGCGTCCGGCCGCTCCGCGCACAAGACGATCAGCAGTGCCGACAGGAGCGAGTGTGCGAACAGCCCGCCGGAGTACAGCCAAGGCGAGTCCACGCCGTCGGCGATGAGCCAGATCGCGCCGATCCCGAACGCCGAGAACACCGTCAGTGATCCCGCGTGCCGACCCACAATCTGACGCAACCGTTCGCGGACTTCCGGAACTGCCGCGAACGCGCCGAGGAGCAGCGAGAACGCGCGGGTGTCGGTGCCGATGTAGACGCGAGTCGGGTCGCCCGCGTCGACCAGGACGACCACCAGTGCGAGAGAAGCAAGCGAGATCAGTCCCGCGGCGATCGCGACGTTCCGGCCTGCTCGGGCGGATCTCGCGAGGACCAGTACGACCAGCGGCCAGACCACGTAGAACTGCTCCTCGACGGCGATGCTCCACAGGTGCTCGAACACGCGCTCGGTGCCGAACCGGTCCCAGTAGCTCGCCGACTCGGCCAGCAAGTGCCAGTTGTAGAGGTTCGCCTGCGCCCACGGGCCGTCGGCGAGCGCGGTCCGCACCAGGTCCGGCGGCGCGAGCGACCAGACCACCGCGGTCACGACCGCGAGCATCGTCGCCAGTGCGGGCAGCAGCCGCCGGATTCGCCTGCCCCAGAAGTGGACCAGCGATACCCGTCCGGTCGCCGCGACCTCGCGGAGCATCAGATCGGTGATGAGGTAGCCGGAGAGGACGAAGAACAGGTCCACGCCGAGGAATCCGCCGGGCAGGTTCCCCGTGTGGAACAGCAGGACCCCGGCGATCGCGACGCCGCGCAGACCGTCCAGCGCGGGCAGGTACCGGGAACGGGCCGGCTCCCGGGTGCTCGGGGCCGTGAGAAGTTCAGCCATGCCTCGACTCTGGCTCCGCAATGTCCGAACGCGGTCCGCGCGATGTCGCAACCGTGTCGCAGGCGGACCATCTGGGGCAGTCAATGCCGTAGAGGAACGGGCCGTTCTCACGGGGAGCGCCGGGTGTGGGGTCGAGTGCCTTGCGGAGTTCCAGCCCGTCGGTAGTCGGTAGAGCAAAGCCGGGAGGCGGTTCGACCGCCTCCCGGCTCCGCTGATCCGTTGCGGTTCAGGCGGTCTCGACGGGCAGACCCGCTTCGGTCCAGTCCTCGATGCCCTCCTTGTACTTGCGGACCGCGGTGTAGCCCAGGGCGGTCAGGCGCTCGGCGACCTGGCCGCTGTTGGGACAGGCCGGGTTCGAGCAGTAGGTGACGATCGCGGCGTCGCGGTCGGGGAGCAGGCTCGGCGCCTGGGCGTCGACGTCGGCCAGGACGAGCGGGACGGCCCCTGGCAGGTGCTGCTTCGCCCAGTACTCGCCGCCGAGGGCGTCGACCACGGTCACGGTGCCCGATTCGATCGCGGACTTGAGCTCGTCGCGGGTGATGAGCTTGGTCATGGCATCGCCTTCCGGTAAGTGGACTATAGTCCAGATGTGCCCGACGATCGTAACGGACTGCGGTCCACTTCTGCAACTCCCTTGGAACTGCTGCGCACCCCGCCGCCGAAGGAGCGCTCCGACGCCGCCCGCAACCGGGCCGCGATCCTCGACGCCGCCGCTCGGCTCTTCGCCGAGCACGACGTCGAATCGGTCTCGATGGACCAGGTCGCCGAGGCCGCCGGCGTCGGCAAAGGCACCCTGTTCCGCCGCTTCGGCGACAAGTCCGGACTCGCGGTCGCCCTGCTCGACGCGAGAGAAAGGGCCCTCCAAGAGGCGATCCTCAGCGGACCGCCGCTACTCGGACCCGGCGCGCCCGAGGCCGAACGCCTCCTCGCCTTCGCCGACGCCTACCTCGACTACGCGCTGGAGCACCTGCCGCTCGTGCGCATGTCGGAGACTGCGAGCGTCGGCGCCCGCTACCGGATCGGCGCCTACCGCTTCTGGCACCGCCACATCACCATCCTGCTGCCAGGGTCACCCGACGCCGACTACACCGCGCACGCCCTCCTCGCCCAAGTCGACGCCGAGCACCTCAGCGCGATCGTGCCCGAACTGGGGGAGGAGCGCATCAGAGCAGGGATTCGGCGACTGTGGAGCGATGCCGCCGACCCTCGATGACCAGCTCGGATCGGTCAGTGGCGCGCGATGGTTCAGCGGGAGAAGGTGACGTGGACGGTGCCGCTCTCGGCGACCTCGCTGGTGACTTCGTAGTCGCGTTCGAGTTCGCGCAGGTCCGTCCACAGGTTCTCGCCGCGGCCGAGCAGGATCGGCGCGATGCCGACGTGGAGCCGGTCGACCAGGCCCGCGGCCAGGTAGGGCCGCACGGTCCGGATGCCGCCGCCGATGCGCACGTCGAGGTCGCCCGCGGCTTCCCGAGCGCGGGCGAGGGTCTCATCGGCGGAGGTCTGGACGAAGTGGAACGTGGTGCCGCCTTCCATCTCCAGTGACGGCCGCTGTTCGTGGGTGAGCACGAAGACCGGGCATCCGAACGGCGGGTTCGGACCCCACCAGCCCTGCCAGTCGGGGTCGTCGGGGTGGAGGTGGAGTCCGAACATGCCCGCGCCCATGATCTCGGCGCCGATGCCCTCGAAATACGCGGCGGCGTAGTCGTCGTCGATGCCGGTGGTGCCCTTGCTGGTCTGGCCCAATACGCGCTCTTGCATCGTGCGCGTGGCCACGTAGGCGGCGGTGAGGCGGTGCCAGTCCTGGCCGATCGGGTCGTCGGGGGTCTGGTCGGTGGTGGTGGCGTAGCCGTCGAGGGAGATGTTGAGATCGACTCGTACCCGGCCCATTGCTACTCCTTCAGAGTGGTTGTATTATGCAATCACTACGGTAGGTCGTGGTGTTCGGCGATGTCAAGGAGGCACGGCGTTGGGTCGAGGAGTGATCGCCGAGGCGCGGTCCGGATGCGCGATCAACGCGGCCGTGGAGGCGCTGGGCGACCACTGGTCGTTCCTGGTGCTGCGCGACATGATCTTCGGCGACCGCCGGTACTTCCGCGAGCTGTTGAACGGCTCGATCGAGGGCATCGCCTCCAATATCCTCAGCGACCGGCTGAAAAAGCTCGTCGCCGCGGGCCTGCTCACCAAGGAGGAGGCCGTACGCGGCCGGCGCGTCCGCTACAGCCTCACCGAGGCGGGGATCCAGACCCTGCCGATCCTGTTCGCGCTCGGCAACTGGGGCCTGGACTGGCGCGAGGGCACGCCTGAGCTGCGGACCCGCCAGGAACTCATGCGCGCTGAGGGGCCGGCGTTCATCGAGGAGCTGATGGACGAGCTGCGCGTGCACCACCTCGGCGCCCCGCCCGTCGAACGCGACGGCCCCGGGCCCCTGGAACGACTCGAAGCGGCGTACCAGCGGGCGGCCGCGAAGACCTAAGGCCGGTGGAGCCGGGTCGCCAGGTCGTCCGCGGGTGGGTCTAGGAGAGGCGGAATCGCGCGGCGAGGTCCTCTGCGATGGCATCGGGCGAGGCGGAACCATCGATGTCGACCACCTGCATCCCGAGCTCAGCGGCTTCGGCGCGGATCTCCTGGTCCCAGTAGCGGTCGCGGGCCAGCCGGATCTCCAGGGCCTTGCGATGGTCGGCGGTTCCCCAGTTGGCCCTGGCTCGATCGGGATCGGAGTAGCGCTCGGTGAGCGCTCGGCGCCGGAATTCGCCGGTCGGCAGCAAGAACGCCGCCTGCTCCGGCCACGCCAGCAGCGGCGCCACCTCGGCCGGTCGAGTGCGGAAATCATCGGCGAGCACGGTTCCCACCCCGGTCATCGCGCACAGGTCGTCGAGAACGAACGGGAAGGTCTCGCCGTGGCGGCTCGGCATCGACGCGAACGCCTCCTCGGCCGTACGCCCGGTGGATCGCTCTTCGGCCGACATGCGCAGCAGCGCCGCCAAGTGCGGTTGGCGACGCTCGTCGCAGTGTTGGACCTAGTTCGCCTCGGCGGCGTCACCGTCGTAGATCCGAAGCCGATACCGCTCGGCCAGCAGGCGGGCAACGGTGCTCTTTCCCGCGCCGGTGCCACCACCGATCCAGCGGACATGGGAGACATCGGAGGGGCCGGTCATGGCCTTCACGATAGCGGTGACCGCCAGAAGAGCGGACGCACACGCGTGACCGAGCTGCGTGGCCGGGCGTGCCTGCTAGGGGCGCATAGAGTGGTACTGCATTCGTGATCATTGCGGCGTCCGAACCATGTGCACGTGAAGGCTGCTCGTGCCTGCTTCGCTATGCGACCCACCCCATCCCAACCAGGCCCTCTTCGCGAGTAGGAAACTTGAGCAAGCTCTGCCTGACCATCGGAAAGGATCGCGACCGTGAAGAAGTACGTGCTCTTCGATCATGACGGCGTACTGGTGGACACCGAGTTCTGGTATTGCAAGGCCGGAGAACGCGCCCTCGCGGATGTCGGTCTGGACTTGGACAAGGACCGATACCTCCGGGACATGAATCAGGGCCTCGGCACTTGGGCCCAGGCCAGGGCGGCAGGCATCGATGAACCGACCATCAGCGAGCTGCGGAAGGCTCGCGACGAGTACTACCAGGAGCACCTGAGAACAGAGGACATTGCGATCGAGGGCGTTGTCGACGCCCTTTCCGAGCTGTCGAAATACGTCCGCATGGCGATCGTGACCACGGCGAAGCGTGTGGATTTCGCGATCATCCACGAGAAGCGACAGATCAGGGAGTTCATGGACTTCGTCCTTGTCCGCGAGGACTATGAGCGCTCCAAGCCGCACCCGGAACCGTACCTGACCGGCCTGAAGCGCCTCGGTGCGCTCAAGGAGGAGACGTTGGTCGTCGAGGATTCGGCCAGAGGCCTGAATTCGGCCGTAGCGGCCGGCATCGACTGCGCCGTCGTCTACAACGACTTCACAAAGGCGCAAGACTTCTCGCAGGCTACGCATCGAATCGATACGCTGATCGAATTGAAAGACATTATTCTCAATGGCCGGTGTGCTTCGTGATCGTCACCCGGGCCCGACTCGTCTACGAGGTTTAGTTGCGGCCTGCGGCGCGGGGGAAGCCGGTGAAGTCGGTGGTCTCCGCCTCCTCGAAGTGAGCGGACCATCAGTACGATTCGCCTAAGCCCTCAAACTTCGGAAGGCGATTCGGCATGAGCGACTATGAGCGGATCCAAGTCGATGCGGACCTGTCCTCAGACAACCCCATCGACAACGCCATGGGCAGTCTGCCCGGCATCAGCGCCATGCCAGGCGTCAGACATGGAAGACGCCGCTGAGATGTGGAGGCGCATCGCCCAGGCCAACGTCGATCTCAGTCAGGCCGTGGTCGACAACATGCAGCAGCTCTCGCAGCTGATGGGAGAGGCGAGATCGACAGTGCAACTGCTTGCCGACAACATCCAGGCGGCGAGCGCGGCCTGGGACGGCGCCGACGCCGAGATCGAGCAGATCTTCAAGGAGATCGAGCTCATCATCGTGGTCGACGTCCCGGAGTGCTGAGGTGAGTTCACGGCTCGTCATCCACGCCCCCTCGCTGGAGACCGAGGACATCGGGCCCGACTCGCTCACCGGCAGAGTCCGCGGCGCGAAGATCGCGCCCGCGGTGCGGGTGAACGGCCGCCCGGTGAACGACCACCCCGATCGCGGCGCGCAGACTCGCATGGAAGTGCCGCTGAAGCCCGGCAGGCACCGGGTCGAGGTCATGGTCAAGCAGACCTACGAGACCGTGCTGGTCGAACTGGCCCGAGACGAGACCGTCGCGTTGCGGATCGGGTACCTGCGGCAGCAGACCGACGGCAATGACCGGCTCTACGTCGGCAGCAAGACCTATGTGAACCGAGCGTCCAACGCCGGAAGCTCTGCGGTGCTCCAAGGCGTCGGTTGCGGCGCGGCCCTGTGGTTCCTCGCCTACGCGGCACTCACGTTGGTCGTCATGCTCACCGGCAAAGCGCTCGGACTCACTGCGTCCCAGGCGGTCCTCGGTAGCTTGGCGGGCGCGGTGGTCGTGGGGATCATCGGCGGGATCCTGGTCTTCTGGAAGGTTCGCAGGCAGGTCACGGACACCGGCGAGGTCGCCACCAAACCGATCCGCATGGACGGCGGCGCACTCCTGCTTCCGGCCGCGGTCGAACCGCCTTCGGGCCGTTCGGGAATCGTGCTGCGAGTGCGCGCGCGGCCGCGGACGCTGAACATGATCGGCTTCTCCGCCAGGCTGCTCGACACCAAGAAGCGGACCTGGTACGAGTTCTACTACAACGAGCTGATCGACTGGGCCGCACGGCCGCGCGTGTTCCTCGACGGCCGGGAACTGGGCGCGGCCTGGGGCAAGTGGTGGATCCCGGCGGGCGCCGGCACGCACCGGCTCCGCGTTGAGATCAACGGGATCGGCGGTTGCAAGGACGTCGCTGCGGCCGGGGAGGCCGACATCGTGGTGGGGGCCGGGGCCGAACAGGTCGAGGCCCGCTTCAATTTCATCGCGATGGCGCACCGCCGTGAGGAGGCCCGACCGGAACTGGTCTCGCGCTGGCAGCGGGTGATGCGGCGGGCCAAGCGCTACGAGGACATGGCGGGCCAGGCCCTGGGAGAGCCCGACTTGGAGTTCGTGACGCACGAACCGAAGTGAGCAAGGCCAGTTGGCTTGCCCCACAACAGGAGCCAGCCCGACTGTTCGCGCCGGCGGGTGCACCGTGGCCTCCAGCAGGCCCCGCCCGACGATCAGCTCGGGCCTCCCGGTCGCGACCGGGTGCGGGGACGCCGGAGGGGCCGTCAGGGCCGCCTGGGCGTTTCCGGTCGACACGGCTTTCCGCTTCTCGGCATGACGGGTTCCCGTGCGGGGCCGGTCAGTAGTTCTTCCACTCCGACTCGACCCTGTCGAGGATCACCGGGTGCATGAGCGTCGAGGGCTCCATGTCCATCTCGGCCCGGTCGGGCGGGAAGACCTGGGCCGCTTCGAGCACTTCCGGTGTGAGGGACCGGAACGGCCCGACCGACGTGTCCAGGCTGAGCAAGGGGGCCTCGCCGTCGGCCTGCACCAGGTGGAAGCCCCAGTCGCCGAAGCTCGGCACGCTCACCCAGTACGGGGTCGGCTCGTGCTCGGCCGCTTCGAGGGTCGCGTTGATCGTCCAGAACGTCTGCGGTGCAAAGTACGGCGAACCGCTCTGCACCACCATGCGCCCGGTCGCGTTGAGGTGGTCGGTCGCCAGCCCGTAGAACTCGATCGAGTACAGCTTCGCGGTCTCGGTCGCGTCCGGGTCGGGCATGTCCACGATGATCGCGTCCCACACCCCGTTCTCGCCGCGCAGCCACGTGAACGCGTCCTCGTTGACCACCCGCACCCTCGGGTCGTTCATCGCCCCTTCGTTGAGCGCGACCAGGTCGTCGAACTCGCGGCCCAGGTCGGTCACCGCCTCGTCGAGGTCGACCAGGGTCACCGACTCGACGTCCGGGTAGCGCAGGATCTCGCGCACCGCGAGCCCGTCGCCGCCGCCGAGGACCAGCACGTTCGCTCGCGGTCCGTCCATCGCCGGGTGCACCAGCGCCTCGTGGTACCGGTATTCGTCCACAGAGGAGAATTGCAGGTCGCCGTTGAGGTACAGCCGCATGTCCTGCTCCCCGAACGGCAGCGCCGACTCGGTGATCACGATCTGCTGGTACACGCTGTCCTCGGTGTAGACGATCGGCGCCGCGTACAGCGCCTGCCGCGCGTTCGTCTCGAACCGGTCGGTGTAGGCGAACGCCGCGACCAGCAGCACCGCCGAAGCGACCGCCGCGATCGCGAGCAACTGCTTAGAGAGCTTCGACAGGTCCTCGCGGAACAGCAGGAACACCAGGAGCACGCCCGCGACCGCGTTCACCGCCCCGACCAGCAGCGCCCCCTGGACCTGCCCGAAGAACGGCAGCAGCACGAACGGGAACGCCAGGCCCCCGATGAGGCCGCCGAGGTAGTCCGCGGCGTTCAGATCCGCGACCGCCGCGCCCGCCGCCTGCTCCCGGATGCGTTGCAGCAGCTCCATGAGCAGCGGGATCTCCGCCCCGATGAGCAGGCCGATCGCGGCCGCGACCGCCACCAGCGGCAGGCTGTACAGCGTCGTCCACGCGAACGCCGCGTACAGCAGCATCACGCTGAACCCGCCCAGCAGCGCCAGCGCCAGCTCCACGGCCGCGAACGACAGCGCCGGCCAGCGCCGCAGCGGCTTGGCCGCGAGCGCCCCGATCCCCATCGCGAACACCATCACCGACAGGACGATCGACGCCTGCTTCGCGGTGTTCCCGACCAGGTAGGCGCCCAAGGTGATGAGCGCGAGTTCATAAACGAGCCCGCACGCCGAGACCGCGAACGCGGTGGCGAGCAGGCCGAAGCGCGACAGGCGGACCCGGCGCGCCGAGAGGGTTCGCAGAGGGGTGGCCTCGGCGGTCAAGAGAGCGCCATCGCGATGACCCCGCCCAAGGCGACGTGCATCGCGGCGCTGACCCACACGGCCGGCTGCGTGCCCTCGGCCACGACGATCGCGCCGTGGTCGCCGGGGGTGACCCAGTCGAGGATGAGGAACGCGATGGCCATCGCGACCAGGCCGATCACGCCGTAGATGAACGTCGAGACGATCCCGACCAGCAAGGACCCCTCGGAGGAGGCCCAGATCGCGCCGACCACGATCAGCCCGACGCCGATCACGTTCGAGGCCAGGAGGATCCCGGCGTTCTTGTTGCGCTGGGTCCAGATCAGCTCGCCGAGCTTCCCGGGGGTGAGCCAGTCGGTGACCAGGTAGCCGAGCACCATGAGGACGATGCCGATCGCGCTGTAGGCGAGGGCGCCGAGCACGGCGTTGAGCAGCTCGTCGGAGGCGAACTCCGCCAGGTCGTTCGCTGCGAGGACTTCGATCATCGGAAGTTGTGCCTTTCGGATTGCGGGCAGGGCTTATTTGCCGGAGCCGGGGCCGCCGCCGCGGAACGGCGACGGGGGCGAGGACGACCATCCCCACAGGACGAAGATGCCCGAGTAGTGGTTGTAGCCGCTGCGGTAGTCGTGCAGCAGGATCTTCGAGCCGCCCTCGTACGGGGAGACGGCCACGATGTGCTTGGTGTACTGGAGGTAGTACACGCCGCCGGAGCTGCGCTCCTCGACGGCGTTGGCGCTCGCGTCGATCTGCGAGGCCACCGTCGCGGGGGCGGAGCTGGAGGTGTACGCGGTGCCGCCGCCCTCGTCGAGGCTCGCCGCCCGCGCGTAGTTGTCGCGGATCGTGTTGCTCGGGTTGGAGAAGTTCGTGCTCGACAGGAACAGGCCCCCGCAGCACAGGGCGAGCACCGTGATGATCGCCGTCCAGTGCTTCCAGTTCATGCCGCGCGAGGCGGGCCGCTCTTCAGGGGGCTGGTACTGCTGCTCGTAGCTCATCGGAGGTCCTCGGTCGTCTCTGGGGGGTTCGGTTCAGCTTACGGTCGGGCCGCATCTACACGGGCACGACCGTTCCGGTCGTGGTCACGACCTCGCCGTACTGCGGGTAGGTGTGGACGGTCCGCCACGTCAGCGGCGCCGACCCGGTGATCTCCAAGGCCGTCAGCGCGTCCGGGTCGTCCCCGAACACGCCGACGAGGAGGTCCGGGGCGTCCGAGCGCATCACCGCGCGGTCCCGCAGGGACCGGACGCGGCGGCGCAGTTCGGGGACGGCGACGGTCTCGACGGTGCACTCGTAGCGGTGCCGCCAGGACCCGACCCGCTGGCTGAACGCCTCCGGCAGGTCCGGGGCGAGGTCGGAGCGGTAGGCGAGGGTCTCGGCGATGAGGCCGTCGGGGGTGGCGACGACGGCCTGGTGGCTGGCGCCGAGCAGCCGCAGCGACAGCCGCAGCGGCCCGGCGTCGCGGTCCATCCGGTCCAGGACCGGCATCGACGGGGCGTCGGGTCGGAAGGTGAGCGAGGCGGCCGAGACGTCGACGAACGGCACCTCGATATGGGCTATCAGCGTGGACTCCGGGGGATCGTGCGGACGCGGCCCGTTCAGGCCGGGTTGTCCTGGGGGTCGCTCTGGTGGTAGATCGTGATCTGGTTGCGGTCCAAGGTGAGGCCCTTCGCCAGTTCCCATTTGGCGCCGTCGCCGAAGGCCTCGAAGGAGAGCTTCTGGCCGTCGGGGCCGGCGTAGTCGTGGTAGCGGACGGTCCCGCGCTCGGCCAGGCCCGTGGTGGCCTCGCTGACGTACTTCGCGGTGCCCTTCTCGTTCGACCGGTACGAGACGCCCTCGTGGCTGAGCTCCTTGGGGCCCGGCGCGAGGTCGGCGCCGACCACCTCGTCCCACAGCACCACTTCGAGATCGGGGTCGGCCTCGACCGACAGCCAGCGCTTGACCCCGGTGCCGGTGTCCAGGAAGTGCTCCGACCACTGGTAGTCGCCCTCGGTCAGGCGCAGGGTGCCGCGCACCGCGAGGGTCTTGCCGTACAGCTCGACGAGGTCGGAGGCGCGCAGGCGACGGGGGTCGCCGCGCAGGACGTCGGTGTCGGCGTCGGCGAACGGGTCGACCGGGCCGGGGTGGGGGGCCGACTCGTTCTTGCGGGTGTTGTTCTGACGCCACAGCCACCAGCCGATGGCGGCGGCGGCGAGGAGGAGGATCAGGACCAAGATCATGGCGAGGCCTTCACGTTCGGGGGAGGTGTGCGTACGGGACGGTTCCTTCGCCTCACTGTACCGTCGCGTCACCGATCGCGATGTGACCCATGCATCTGCGCCCCGACCCGGTAGGCGGGCGGCGCGATCCGGTGTCGCGTCGGCTATCGCGGTGTAACCCATGCGTCGCCTGTGAACCCTAAGATCTAGCCTGTAGACGGCTCACGACGAGGTGAGCCGAAGCGATTCGGACTGGAGATCGAGACGTGTTGGCGTTCATCGGCGACGAAGAGTTCCGCGAGACCCTCCCCGACCGGGAGGAACTGCTGACCGAAGCGGCCGAACTGGCCGGATCCGACGAATCCCTGGCGAAGCTGGTCGAGCTGTACTGGAGCCTGGTGGCCGACGACGACCTCGTCGGACGCAGCGCCCAGCAACTGCTGGAGACCACCGCGCACCACCGCCGCATGGCCGAGGCGCGCCGCCCGGGCGAGGTGCTCCTCGAACTGGACTGCCCCGAGGACGCCGAGGGGCCCGACGCCGCCGCCTCCACCCGCGTGGACCTCGTCTGCGACGACTCCCCGTTCCTCGTGGACTCCCTGACGGGCCTGTTCAACCAGAACGGCATCGACGTCACCGTGTTCGTCCACCCGATCGTCCCGGTCCGCCGCGACGAGGACGGCGCCCTCGTCGAGGCCCCCGCCGAGACCGGCCGCGCCGAGTCCTGGATGCACATCGAGACACAGCGCGTCTCCGACACCGCCGACCTCACCCGGCTCGAAGCCGAGATCCGCAAGGTCCTCGACGACGTCGGCGCGTGCGTCGCCGACTGGCAGGCCATGCGCGCCAAGGCCCTCGACATCGCGAGCGACCTCGACGACCGCGCCACCGGCGCGAAGGAGCCGGCGCTGCCGGTGCCGCCCAAGGACATCGACGACACCGTGGAGCTGCTGCGCTGGCTCGCCGACGACAAGTTCACCTTCCTGGGCTTCCGGCGGTACAAGCTCACCGGCGAAGGCGAGGACCAGGCGCTGACCCCGGTGGCCGAGACCGGCCTGGGGCTGCTGCGCAGGGCCCCGGCGTCGCCACGCCCGATCGCGTCGTTCAACACCGACGCGCGCTCGCAGATCGGCGAGAAGCGCCTGCTGGTGATCACCAAGTCGAACGCGCGCTCGACGGTGCACCGCACCTCCTTCATGGACTACATCGGGGTGAAGACCTTCGACGCGAACGGCGAACCGGACGGGGAGCTGCGCTTCCTGGGCCTGTTCACCTCCGCGGCGTACCTCTCCAGCGTCACCGAGCTGCCGGTGGTCAAGCGGAAGGTCGAGGAGGTGCTCGCCCGCTCGGGCGTGACGCTCTCCTCCCACTCCGGCAAGGACCTCGTCACGGCCCTGGAGACCTACCCGCGCGACGAGCTGTTCCAGGCCCGCACCGACGACCTGTACACGACCGCGATGGGCGTGCTGCGCCTGGCGGGGCGCCGGCGCCTGCGCCTGTTCGCGCGCCGCGACGTCTACGGGCGCTTCTACTCCTGCCTGGTCTACCTGCCCCGGGACCGCTACAACACCGAGAACCGGTTGAAGATCCAGGAGATCCTGCGCCGCAGGCTCGGCGGGCAGGCGGTCGACTACGACGCGCGCGTCACCGAGTCGGTGCTCGCGCGGCTGCACTTCGTGGTCCGCATCGACCCGTACGCCCCGCCCGCGCCGGTCGACGTCGACTCGATCCAGGCCGAGCTCGCCGACGCGACCCGCTCCTGGGACGCCGACCTCGCCCTCCAGCTCGACCACCACGTGGGTGAGGGGCAGGCCCGGTCCCTGTTCAAGGCCTACGCGAACGCCTACCCGCCCGCCTACAAGGCCGAGCACTCGCCGATCGACGCGGCCAAGGACATCGCGAAGCTGGAGATGCTGCGCGAGGCCGGCGAGATGGAGCTGCAACTGTTCCGCCGCGGCGGCGACGACGCGAACGTCCACTTCAAGGTGTACTCGTACGGCGCGCCGGTGGTGCTCTCGGAGGCGCTGCCGGTGCTGCGCAACCTCGGCGTGCGGGTCGCCGAGGAGCGCCCGTACCGCATCAAGCGCGCCGACGCCACCATCCACTTGAGCGACTTCGCGCTCGAACTGCCCGGCGAGGCGGCCGAATCGGTGCCGCAGCTGCGCATCCGCTTCGAGAACGCGTTCCGCGCCGCGTGGGCCGGCGAGGCCGAGTCCGACCGGCTCAATGAGCTGGTGATCGCCGCCGGGCTCACCTGGCGGCAGGTCGTGGTGCTGCGCGCGCTCGCGAAGTACCTGCGCCAGTGCGGGTTCGTGTTCTCCCAGGACTTCATCGCCTCGACGCTGGGCTCCCACCCGGAGATCGCGGCGAACCTGGTGCGCCTGTTCGAGGCGCGGTTCGACCCGCGCGTGGGCGCCGACCGCCAGGCCGCGGTCGCCCGCATCGACGACACGCTCGCCGAAGGGCTCGCCGCGGTGCCGAGCCTCGACGCCGACCGCATCCTGCGGGCGTTCCTGACGCTCATCCGCTCCACGCTGCGCACCTCCTACTTCCAGCGCGGCACCGCCGGGCGGCCCAAGGCGCACATCGCGTTCAAGTTCGACGCCCGGAGCATCGACTTCCTGCCCAAACCGCGGCCGATGTACGAGGTGTTCGTGTACTCCCCGCACTTCGAGGGCGTGCACATGCGCTACGGGAAGGTCGCGCGCGGGGGACTGCGGTGGTCGGACCGCCGCGAGGACTTCCGCACCGAGATCCTCGGGCTGGTCAAGGCCCAGGAGGTCAAGAACACCGTCATCACGCCCGTCGGCGCGAAGGGCGGGTTCGTGCTCAAACGCGGCGACTTCGCCGACCGGGCCGCGTTCCAGGCCGAAGGCGTGGCGCGCTACCGCGAGTTCATCTCGGCGCTGCTGGACATCACCGACAACCGCGACGCCGCGGGCGCGGTGGTGCCGCCGCCGAACGTGGTCCGCCACGACGGCGACGACCCGTACCTGGTCGTCGCCGCCGACAAGGGCACCGCGACGTTCTCCGACATCGCCAACGCCGTCGCCGCCGAGTACGGCTTCTGGCTCGGCGACGCCTTCGCCTCGGGCGGCTCGGTCGGCTACGACCACAAGAAGATGGGCATCACCGCGAGGGGCGCCTGGGAATCGGTCAAGCGCCACTTCCGCGCCGACGGCATCGACACGCAGGCGCGGGACTTCACCGTCGTCGGCATCGGCGACATGGGCGGGGACGTGTTCGGCAACGGAATGCTCCTGTCCGAGCACATCCGGCTCGTCGCCGCGTTCAACCACATGCACATCTTCATCGACCCGAACCCGGTCGCCGCCGTCTCCTATGTGGAGCGGCGCCGCCTGTTCGACCTGCCACGCTCGACCTGGGCCGACTACGACCCGACGCTCATCTCCGCCGGCGGCGGCGTGTGGGAACGCTCGGCGAAGTCCATCCCCGTCTCCGACGAGGTCCGCACCGCCCTCGGCCTCGACGCCGACGTCAAGGACATCACCCCGCCCGAACTCATCCGCGCCGTCCTCACCGCGCCGGTCGACCTGCTGTGGAACGGCGGCATCGGCACCTACGTGAAGTCCGCCGCGCAGACCGACGCCGACGCGGGCGACAAGGCCAACGACGCCGTCCGCGTCAACGGCTCGGAGCTGCGCTGCCGCATCGTCGGCGAAGGCGGGAACCTCGGGTTCACCCAGCTCGGGCGCATCGAGTACGCCCAGTCCGGCGGCCCCGACCACCGCGGCGGGCGCATCAACACCGACTTCATCGACAACTCCGCGGGCGTGGACACCTCCGACCACGAGGTCAACATCAAGATCCTGCTGCGCTCGGCGACGCTGGGGGGCCGCATCGACCCCGCCAGCCGCGACCGGCTGTTCATGGACATGTCCGACGCGGTCGCCGTGGCCGTCCTGGCCGACAACTACGGCCAGAACATGGCCCTGTCCAACGCCAGGAAACTCGGCACCCGGCTCCTGCCCGTCCACACCCGGCTCATGAAGTACCTGGAGAAGCGCGTCGGCCTCGACCGCGAGATCGAGGGCCTGCCGACCGACAAGCAGCTCAAGGAGCGCAGTGCCGCCGGTGCGGCCCTCACCGAGCCCGAACTCGCGGTGCTCCTGTCGTACGTGAAGATCTGGGCCAAGCGCGCCGTCCTCGACTCCGGGCTCCCCGACGAGAAGTGGACCGAACCGGTCCTGCGCGAGTACTTCCCGGCGCCGCTGCGCGAGCCGTACGCCGACCTCATGGCCGAGCACCCGCTGCGCCGCGAGATCGTCGCCACCGCCGTGGTCGGCGAGGCGGTCAACCGCTGCGGCACGACGTTCCTGTTCCGCATCGCCGACGAGACCGGGGCCGACGTCGTGGACGTCATCCGCGGGTTCGTCATCATCCGCGAGGCGTTCGGCCTGCCCGACCTGTGGCGGCGCATCGAGGCGCTCGACAACCAGGTGCCGCAGGCCGCACAGATCGCGAGCATGCTCGTGATCCGGCGGCTGCTGGACCGGGGCGTGCGCTGGCTCGTGCAGCACCGGCGCGGCGGCCTCGACGTCGCCGCCGAGATCGAGCGGCTGCGCCCGGGGCTCGCCGAGCTCCAGCCGCGGCTGCCGCAGCTGCTCACCGAGTCGGAGGCGGCCGGGTTCGAGCGGTTCTGCGACCAGCTCGAGGAGCAGGGGATGCCCGAGGACCTCGCGCGGGACGCCTCCGCGCCGATCTTCGGGTTCGGCCTGGTCGACGTGGTCGAGTGCGCGCGGGTGCTCGAATCGGACCTGGCGACGACCGCCGAGGTCTACTACGGGATCGCCGCGCGGCTGCACCTCGACGAGGTCCTCAACCAGATCTCGGCGCTGCCGCGCACGAACCGGTGGCAGACGCTGGCGCGGTCGGCGCTGCGGTACGACCTGTACGGCGCGATGGCGGGTTTGACGGCGAACGTGCTCCAGGCGAAGCCGGGCACCGATCCGGCCGAGGCGGTCGGTGCGTGGGCCGAACAGAACGCGGCCGACATCGAGCGGATCCACGAGGCGACCGCCGAGGCCGAACGCTCGGACGAGAAGCTCGCGGTGCTGTCGGTCTCGCTGCGCCAGATCCGGAGCATGGACACCTAGACGTTCGCCGAGTCCTGAGCGGGGCGGGGGTGGGGGCGGGCGCCGAAAGGTGGCCCCTCAGGCAGGCCGTCCCTAACCCCCACCCTCCCGAGAGGGGAAGGAAGTCTGGCGCAAGCGTTGCTCGGGCCACCGACAGGAATCGGGCCGAAAAGCCGCCGGGCGGCGGTT
>NZ_JOGR01000008.1 GCF_000719515.1 Glycomyces sp. NRRL B-16210
GTCACACCCGGTCCCATTCCGAACCCGGTCGTTACGGCTTCCAGCGCCGATGGTACTGCACCCGAGGGGGTGTGGGAGAGCAGGACACCGCCAAACATGAACATGAGAAGGGCCTCCACCAGTAGGTGGAGGCCCTTTTGCATATCCTCACGCGCACAATGAAAAGAGGCCCCACCGAATGGTGGGGCCCTTTTCGTATGTCCTATTGCGCAAGGTTCCTTGGCAGGGCTAGCGGCCCGCCGCAGAGCGGTCCGGCCTAGACGTACGGGCCTTCGAGGTGTTCGCCGGCGTGCTGGCGGTACCAGAGGCCCCGGTAACAGCGCCACGGTTGCGGGCGTAGCTGCGTCGGGGCGAAGATCTGCTCCAGGAGGCGGCGGGCCTCCAGGAAGAAGTCGAGGCGCTCGTCAGGGGCCGCGATGTGCTGGGGCGAGTCGTCCACGGGCGATTCGGCCGGGAGGATCGTCAGCGAGGGCCACATAGTGGTCTGCTCGGCCAGAGGCAGCAGCCAGGCGCGCATCTCGTCGAGCGGTTCGCTGCCTACGGTGTACGTGAACGAGGTGCGGTGGCCGGCCTCGCGGGCCGCGGCCAGGATCTCCGAGAGGCGCTCCGACTGGCGGCTCGCCGGCGGGACCAGGGGGTCCGCGGCGGCGGCGTCGTCAGGGACGGACGGCTCGGCGGTTTCGACGGTGCCGTCGTCTTCGAAGGTCTCGGTGGTCAGGAACAGCAGGACCGGGCCGACCTTGTCGGCGAGCTCCGCGAACGCGGGCTTGCTGCGCAGCGCCGGGGTCAGGACGCCCAGCGTGGTCGTCTCGGGAAGGCCCTCGGCGGTCATCGCCTCGCGGACGGCCGTGAGGTGCTCGACGACGAGCGCTTCCTCGTTGGCCCCTCCGGCGGAGAGCGTCACCTCGTCGAACAGGTGCGGCTCGTCCTCGGAGAGGTCGGATGCCAAGGCCTGCAACAGGTCCCGGTAGCACTTCACGAGGTCGGACTCGTCGGTGGCGTTCTGAAGGAGCAGCGTCGCGGCCGTGCCCTCGGCGCGCAGGTAGCCGCGGACCTCTTCGCCGGGTTCGGCTTCGATGATCTCGGCGACCGGGGTGCCGTCGACGCACAGTTCGCTCAGGCCGTGCTGCGGCGAGGAGGGGTCGACGTGGGCGCGGAGGCTGAACGGCGAGGTCGCGCGGTCGGCCGGCAGGACCAGCATGAACTCCTCGTCCTCGGAGTTCAGGCGCAGGCGCATGCCCTCGGTGTTGTTGCCGCGCAACCCGTACAGGTTCAGCGCGATGAGCAGGAGCTCGCTCCACTCGAGGTCGTGGCGGACGGCGAGACGCCGCCACCGGTGCACCGTCGACGAGATCGGCCCGGCTGAGTCAGCAGGCAGTGTTGGCTCTTCCATGACCAGTCCCGATCTTTCCTCTCGTCCCCACCGCGGTCACTCCACGGTACAAGAGACTTGGGTGTACCGGTGGACGCGGTCCGCCTCTATGCTATTGCTAGTTCACGGTTCGCGAGCCCCACGGAGGGTGTGCGTCGGGAGACATTCACTTCGTGTCGCTGCCCGGCAGGCGATCCGGGTCCCGTGGGAGTGCGCGATCACATCGCGCTCCCGCCCGCCGTCCGCCGCGAACCGTCGTCGAGCCGTTGTCCCCCGAGCGATCCGGAGTCGGGAATGAGCGATGCCGCCAATCTGTCCGACCCTCCGTCCCCGCGAGCGCAGGGGCGGGTCCTCAAAGCGGTCGCGAAGACCTGGCCTGGGTTCATCTCGGGCGCCGTCGAGAGCCGCGCCCGCGAGCTGATCGAGGCCGAGGCGTACGGGGAGGCCGCGGACGTGCTCGACAAGGGCATCGAACGCTACGGTGCCGAGTCCGTCTCGCAACTGCTGCTCGCGTGGTGCCTGCACATGGCCGGGCGCCAGGAGGACGCTCTGGCCTGGGCACTGCGGGCCATCGAGGAGGAGCCGGAGAACGCCGACGCGCACTGGCTGCGCGCCAACACCCTCTTCGAGCTGGAGCGGCCCGAGGAGGCCGCGGCGGCGCTGTGGCAGGCCGTCGAGCTGACCTCGGACAACGGCCAGTACTACATGCAGTTGGCATGGTTCCGCTACGAGGACCAGGAGTTCGTCAAGACCCGGGAGCTGGTGGAGATGGCGGTCGAGCGCGCGCCCGGCGACCCCTGGGTCCACCACACGGCCGGGCGGATCTACGACCACCACCTGCGGCACAAGCTCGCGCAGGCCCATTACGAGCGGTCGCTCGAACTCGCCCCGGACGACCTCGCGGTGCAGTGCGACCTGGCCGAGCTCCTGCAAGCGCGGGGGCGGTTGAGCTCGGGGACGCGGGTCGCGCAGGCGGCGGCCGCCGCCTCGCTGACCGAGGACCGCGCTCGGAACGACGCGGTGGAGCCTGCCGACGTCTACGAGGCGACGCTGCGGCGGTGGTCGTGGCGGTGGTTCGAGTGGGCGCTGCGGGCGGCGCTGCTGCTCAACATCGTCGACTGGATCTTCCCGACCCCCGCGCTCCTCGGCGCGGTCCTGGCGGGCGTGCTGGCGGTCGCCTATGCGGCGGCCTGGGCGCGGTCGCTGATCGTGCTGCCGGCGCGGTGCCGCCGCGACCTGGTCGCCGCGGGTCGGCGGGGGCATTTCGCCGGCGCCGCAGTGGGGACGCTGGCGGTGCTCGGCGGGGTCGCCGCGATGCTGATCGGCGAGTTGAACGCGTTGCAGCACTTGGGGGTCCTGGCGGCGCTCGTCGTCGCTTACGTCGGATGGTTCTGGCGGGCGGCGAGGATCTCGAGCGCCACGTGGGAAGGCCTCCCTTCGGCGGCGTGATCGTCGGTGGCGGCTCACTACTAGCCGCGCGGCAAGGTAAGCTTCCTGACCATGCCGGACCTGCGGTCCGGCCCGATCCCGATTCCCGCGCGGGCCGCAATCTGGTCCGCCGGACGCGCAGAAGGAGGCCCCGTGGTCGATCAGGGTGTGGTCTGTTCGGTCGATCCGCTCGTCAGCGGCATCGGACGTGAAGTGCTCGCGAACGGCGGCAACGCCGTGGACGCCGCGATCGCGGCCGGTGCGGCCCTGACCGTCGTGGCCCCGCACCTGTGCGGGCTCGGCGGGGACCTGTTCGCGCTCGTGCACGTGCCCGGTGAAGCGACCCCGGCGTACCTCAACGCCTCCGGTCGGGCCGGCTCCGGCGCCGACCCCGAAGGGCTGCGGGCCGAAGGGCACACCGCGATGCCGTTCCGCGGCGACCTGCGCTCGACCACGGTGCCCGGCTGCGTCGACGGCTGGTTCGCCCTGCACGAGCGGTACGGGACCCGGCCGATGGCCGAGCTGCTCGCTCCGGCGGTGAAGCTGGCGTCGGGCGGCTGGCCCGCGACGGCGATGCTCGCCAAGGCCGGGGCGATGGTGGAGGGCGTCGAAGGCGCCGAAGACCTGGTCGGACTCGAAGCGGGGGCCACGGTGACGCGCGAGCGGACCGCCGCCGCGCTGCGGGCGATCGCCGAGGGCGGCCGGGACGGGTTCTATCTCGGCGACTTCGGCCAAGGCCTCATCGAGATGGGGAAGGGCCTGTTCAGCGAGGCCGATCTGGCAGCGTCCCAAGCGGACTGGGAAGAACCGCTGAGCGTCGAGGCCTTCGGGCACCGGGTGTGGGCCGCCGCGCCGAACTCGCAGGGGTACCTGCTGCTGCTCGCGTTGGCGATCGCCGACCGGCTCGACCTGCCGGTGGACGCGGGCGACCCGCTGTGGGCGCACTACCTGGTGGAGGCCGCGCGGCAGGCCGGGTACGACCGGCCCGAGCGCTTGTTCGAGGGCGCGGACGTGTCGGACCTGCTCGCGGCCGCCGTCGAGCGGGCGGCGCGGATCGAGCCGGATCGCAGGGCCGAGGTGCCGGTGCACCAGGCCGCGGGCGGGACGACCTACATGGCGGTGCTCGACGGGAACGGCATGGGCGTGTCGTACATCCAGTCGAACGCGGCCGGGTTCGGGACGTGGCTGTTCGAGCCGCGCACCGGGATCGGCCTCCAGAACCGCGGGACCGGGTTCAATCTGGCCGTGGGCCACCCGGCCGAGTTCGGGCCGGGGAAGCGCCCGCCGCACACGCTGGTGCCGGCGCTGGTGACGCGGCCGGACGGGTCGCTGCGGCTGGTGGCGGGGACGATGGGCGGCGACTCGCAGCCGCAGATCGTCTCGCAGCTCATCGCGCGGGTGCTGCACGGCGGGGAGTCGGTGGAGGCGGCCGTGGCCGCGCCGCGGTGGCGGCTGCACCCGGGGGAGACCGGGTTCGGGACTTGGACGGGCGTGTACGACATCGACGTGGAGCTGGAGGCGGGCGCCCCGGAGGCGTGGAGCGCCGGGCTGGCCGAACGCGGGCACGCCGCGGTGTGGGCGGCGGCCGGGAGCGGTTTCGGGCACGCGCATCTGATCGAGGTCGACGAGAACGGCCACGTCGAAGGCGCGGCCGACCCGAGGGCCGAGACGGGGCAGGCGGCGTACGCGCCGAACTAGCGGAGCGACGCGGCCAGCGGGTCCGTGACCCGCAGGGGGTCGTGGCCCGTGGCCCTTGCCCCCGGCTCCGTCCGGGCTGTCGGACCCCGGCGGTACCGTCGGGGCGAATATCGGAATCTCGAGAGGACCTGACCAGTGCCCGAGTCGATGCGGCTCACCGATGCGCGGCGGATCGCCCTTTCCGCTCAACTGCGGCCCAAGGCCACCCGCTTCAAGACCGTCCTCGAACGGCTCGGGTGCATCCAGCTCGACACCATCTCCGCGGTCCGCCGCGCCCACGAGCTGACGCTCCTCTCCCGCGACCTCGACGTCCTGGAGGCCGCCCGCAGCCTCGACCGCCGCCGCACCCCCGTCGCCTTCGAGTACTGGGCCCACGCCATGTCGCTCCTGCCCGTCTCCGCCTGGCCCTACCTCGCCCGCCGCCGCCGCGCCTGGCGCGAGCGCTACCCCGACGACTCCCTCGCCGTCGCCGAAGCCGAAGTCCTCGCCCTCCTCGCCGAGCGCGGCGCGATCACCGTCTCCGACTTCCCCTCCGGTGCGATGCACCGCGCCCTCGGCACCGGCAACATGGGCGACAGCTGGAACCACCGCACCGACCACAAGCACGCCGTCGAGCGCCTGCTCTGGTTCGGCGAGGTCGCCTGCACCCACCGCATCGGCTTCAAACGCGTCTACCAGCTCGCCGAGCGCGCCATCCCCGCCGAGCACCTCTGGGACGCCGACGACGAGGCCTGCCTGCGCTACATGGTCACCACCGCCCTGCGCAACCTCGGCGTCGCCACCACCAAGGACGTCGCCGACTACTTCCGGCTCAAGATCGCCGACACCGACCGCGTCCTGCGCGACCTGGAGATCGAACAGGTCGCCGTCGAAGGCTGGAAGGGCCGCGCCTGGCTCGGCCCGCAGGTGCGCCGCAGCCGCGTCACCGGCGCCGAACGCGCCGTCGCCGTATCGATGTTCGACCAGCTCGTGTGGCTGCGCGAGCGCATGGAGCGCCTGTGGGGGCACGGCTGGAAGATCGAGATCTACGTGCCCGAGCCGCAGCGGACCTTCGGCTACTACTGCCTGCCGATCTTCGTCGGCAGCGACCTCCCCGGCCGGGTCGCTCTGCGCCGCAGCAAAGGCGAACTCGTGGTCGAGGCCGCCCAATGGGACGACGCCCGCGCCGACCGCGAGCACCTGCACGCCGCCGTCGACCGCGTCGCCTCCTGGGTCGACGCCGAAGTGCGCTGGCAGGCGGCCGTCTAGGACCGCCGCATCCTTCCCCCGGCACGAGGGGTCCGCCGGGATTGTTCTCGCCGAGAACGAGACCGCTCTTCTCCGGACGCGACGGAGGGCCCTCCTCGCGGAGGGCCCTCCTCTGATTCGCTTCCCGAGCTAACTCGTGACGAGCGTCAGGCCCCACGTGGACAGGGCCGGTCCGATCGGCTGGAAGTAGGTCGTCCCGCCGGTGCGGCAGTTCCCGGAGCCGCCCGAGGTCATGCCCTGGGCGCTGTTGCCGGTGATGAACGAGCCGCCCGAGTCGCCGGGTTCGGCGCACACGTTCGTGCGGGTCAGGCCGCGGACGGTGCCCTCGGCGTAGTTGACCGTCTGGTTGAACGCCTGCACGGTGCCGCAGTACCAGCCGGTGGTCGAACCCGAGCGGCAGATCGACGAGCCGACGGCCGCCTGGCTCGAGTTGTAGACGTACCGGGTGCCCGAGTACATGTTCACCTGGTTGTACAGGGGCTCGCTGGCGCCCACCGAGACCCAGGCGGCGTCCGAGCCGGGGAAGACCGAGGCCTGGAAGGTGCCGGGCGCGGCTTCACCGGAGGTGACGCGGTTGCCCACCGAGCCGCAGTGGCCGGCGGTCACGAACCCGGGGGTCGAGCCGCGGCGGACCGCGAAGCCCACCGAGCAGCGCCAGGAGTTCTCGATGATGTACGAGTCGCCGCCGCGCACGTAGAACGTCTGGGGCGCATCGGCTTCGGCGTCGACGGTGACGAGCGCCGGGTCGATGCCGGAGGCGGCGACGATCTGTTCGGCGACCGCGCTGTCGGCGGTCTCGATCACGAGGGTGTTCTCGGCCAGGTCGATGTAGTGGCCGTAGTGGCCCTCCACCGCCAGGTGGTCGAGCGCACCCGCGGCCGCTTCGAGCGTGGCGAGGTCGTGGTCGACGAGGATGGGAGTGGCGCCTTCGGCGCGCAGTTCGTTGACGTCGGACGGGTCGGTCGTGGCGACGAAGATCTCGTCGGCGGCCTCGGAGACCCACAGGCCCGCATAGGAGTCCTCGATGGACTGCGGGATCTCTTCGAGCAGGTCGGCCGCGACGGATTCGACCGCGAGGCGGTCGTACGCCTGGGATTCGGTGAGGTCGAACGTCTCGGCGAGCTGGGTGATGAGGCCGGGGGAGACGTTGCCGGTGAGTTCGGCCCTGGCCTCGGCGGCCTTGGCGTCGAGGATCTCGGCGGACGCCGGGGTGGCGGCGGTGCCGAGGATGAGGGTGGTCACGAGTGCGCTGGCGGCGGTGACCGCAAGTGCGCGTTGGCGTTTCATCTGATGTGTGCCTTTCGGGTGAGGGCATCGACAGCCGACGGGGAGGCGACTGCCACGGCCTGGCGCACCGGTTCCGACGGTTGTTTCCCGCCGGCTTCGGTGAGCTGGGCCATACAAGGAGATTAGAGCCAAAACGATAAAAGTTAAAGATGTAAGTAATTCAGTGAATATCGGTCTAAGTGGTGTGTTGTTTCAGGAATGCTAACGAGACCCTTCAACCACAGTTTCCAGCCGAAAATGGACGCCGCTCCGCGATGGGGCGGCGTCCATTCTCGAATGCTCCTAGCGGAAGGCGGCGGCGTGCTCGGCCGCCCAGTCGGCGAAGCCGCGCGCCGGTCGGCCGGTGACCTCCTCGACCGTGCCGACCACGGTCTTGCCCTCTTCGGGCGTGTTCCCCAGGGCCTCGATGAGGAAGGCGACCATGTCCTCGCCCATGCCCTGCGAGGCCCAGCGCTCGCGGGCCTCGTCCACGGTGAGCTCCACGAACTCCAGGTCCGTGCCGATCGCCTCGCCCAGGATCCGGACCTTGTCCTGGATCGGGAGGGCCTCGGGGCCGGTGAGGAGCAGCGTGGCGCCGTCGTGGCCGCCGTCGAGCAGGACCTTCGCGGCGACCGCGCCGATGTCGGCCGGGTGCACCATCGCGCTGACGCGGTCGCCGAAGGGCTCGCGGATGACGCCTTCGGCCTTGACCGCCTCGGCCCACCACATGAGCGTGTTGGACATGAACTCGACGGGGTGGAGGAACGTGGTCTCGATGGCGCCGGCGGTGAGGGCCTGTTCGAGGTCGCCTTCGGCGCGGCCGCCGAGGACGGTGGCACGGCGCACGCCCGCGCCCTCGGCGAGGGCCACGATCGCGGCCGCCTCGGGGAGCGGCGCGTACTGCTCGCCGGCGAAGTTGATGAAGTGGACGGCGTCGACGTCCTTGAACGCGTCGGCCAGGGTCTCGGGGGAGGAGAGGTCGCCGACGGCGACTTCGACGCCTTCGGGAAGCGCGGCCTGGGGATCGCGGGTCAGGGCGCGGAGCTCGACCTCGGGGTCGAGGGCGGCGAGCTGCTCGATGACGTTGCGGCCGACGGTGCCGGTGGCGCCGGTGATCAGGATGCGCATGGGTTCTCCTCGAAAACATGGAACGGAATGACTTGTTCCGAGTATAGCAGAGCGGAACGATCCATTCCAATACTGGGGTCTCAGGCCTCCCTCGGATCGCCCGCCGTGACCAGTCCCGTCTCGTACGCGCACACCACCGCCTGCGCCCGGTCCCGCAGCCCCAGCTTCGCGAAGACCTTCCCCACGTGCGTCTTCACCGTCTGCTCCGACACGAACAGCGCCGCCGCGATCTCCGGATTCGACAGGCCCCGCGCGATCAAGCGCAGCACCTCCTCCTCGCGCGGCGTCAGCGCGTCGAGCTTCGCCGACCGCCGCAGCGCCGGCCGCGCCTTGAAGCACTCCTCGATGAGCCGGCGCGTCACCGAAGGCGCCAGCAGCGCGTCGCCCGCCGCGACCACCCGCACCGCCGCGATCAGGTCGTCCGGCGGCGCGTCCTTGAGCAGGAACCCGCTGGCGCCCATGCGCAGCGCCTCGTACACGTAGTCGTCGATGTCGAAGGTCGTCAGCATGAGCACCCGCGGCCGCCGCTCCTGCGGACTCGACAGGATCCGCTTCGCCGCCTCCAGGCCGTCCATGACCGGCATCCGCACGTCCATGAGCACCACTTCGGGGCGCAGCCGCGAGGTCTCGGTCACCGCCGCGACCCCGTTCTCGGCGTCGCCGACCACCTCCAGGTCCGCTTGCGCGTTCAGCAGCGCCGCGAACCCGGCGCGGACCATCGCCTGGTCGTCGGCGACGAGCACCTTGATCGTCACGGGGTCTCCTCTGCGGTGGAACGGGTCTCGACCGGCAGCGCCGCGAACACGCGGAAGCCGCCCTCGGCGGTCGGGCCGGTCTCCAGTGTGCCGCCCTCCAGCGCGACCCGCTCGCCCATGCCGACCAGCCCCAGCCCCGAACCCCGCGGCACCGCCGCGACCGCGCTCCCCGGAGGCGGCCCGTTCGACACCGCGACCGTCACCACGGCGCTCTCCTCGGCCGCGACCACGACCGAGGTCGACGCGCCCGGGGCGTGTCGCACCACGTTGCTCAACGCCTCCTGCACCACCCGGAACACCGTGAGCGCCACCGTCTCCGGCAGTTCCTCGGGCAGCTCGACCACGTCCAACGCCACCGGCGTTCCGGCCCGGTTCACCGACTCGACCAGGCCCCGCAGGGCCTCCGGCCCCGGCTGCGGCTCCCGCGCGCCCGCCTCGTCCTCGCTGCGCAGCACCCCGAGCAGGCGCCGCATCTCCGCGAGCGACTCGCGCGCCTGGTCGCCGATCGACCGGAACTCGGCCTTCGCCTCCCCGTCCAGGCCCGCGAGCCGGTACTCGGCCGTGGACGCCTGCACCGCGATCACCGACATGTGGTGCGCCACGATGTCGTGCAGCTCCCGCGCGATCCGGGTGCGCTCCTCCAGCAGGCGCCGCCGGTGCCGCTCGGTCTCGGCGACCTCCTCCTTCTCGGCCAGGCGCGCCCGCCCCTGCCTCCAGATCCGCACCGTCAACCCGATGAGGAACGCGAACGCGCCCAGGACCGCGCCGAGCGCCAGGTTGTCCGAGGCCGGGTTCGGGTTCACGGCGGCGCTGAGGTCCGGCGTCGGGCCGTACTGGAGCGCGTTCGCCCCGATGAACAGGTACGACAGCCAGGCGAGGATGCCGACCCAGAACCGGCGGTCGCGGCCCAGCGCGAACAGGACCAGGTAGAGCGCGAACAGGTTCGCGGTCGTCAGGGGCCACGGCTGCGAACCGTCGACCGTCGCGGCGGACATGGTCGCCGCGAGCGAGGCCATGACCAGCAGCCACGCCTCGACCGGCCGGAAGCGCGCGAGGACCACGGCGGCGCCGGTCGCGAAGGCGGGGAACACGCCCCACGGGATCAGGTAGTCGACCCGGAGCATGTGGTTCTGGATCGCGAACATGCCCAGCCCGAACGGGACCGAACCGGGCCCGATCAGCGCGAGCGTGGTGGTGAAGCGCCACCGCCAGGCGCCGTCGCCGGCCGGGCCGGTCGCGATCAGGTAGCTGACGACGACGCGGGCGGGCGAGGTCCGCGACGGCTGTTGTGCGTTCACCGCTCCAACTTAGGCCGCCTCCGGCCTGCGCGGCCTCACCCCTCAGTACGGCTCGCGGGCCCGGTTCTCACCCCTGGGTATGAGGGCCGATTCCACGCCTCGGCTTGAGGGAAGGGGACTTTCCCGGAACCTACCGTTCGCCACATGATGCGAACCCTGTTCCGAAGCCGCCCAGCGGAAGTGACCGCGATGGCCGCGGTCGCCGCCAGCCAGGCGGGCTTCGCCGTGATGCACCTGACCCAGTACGAGGCGGTCGACGCCGTCGCCGTTCCCGTCTCCGCATATGCGCTGACCTGGCCCGGGATCGTCCTGTTCCCCGCCTCGGTCCTGAGCCTGGCGCTCGCCTGCGCGATCCTCGCCGGGCGCGGGATCGGCCTCGCCCGGGAGGGACTCGCCCGGTTCCTGCTCGGGGCGACGGCCGTCATGCTCGTCGCTGCGGCCGTGTTCCGCACCGGCACGCCCGAGACCGGCCTCACCCCGGGGGCCCAGATCCACCGCTACAGCGCCGGTGCCGCGTTCGTGCTCCTCACCGTGGTCGCCGGGTTGTGCGCGGCGCGGATGAAGGAGGCCAAGGCGCCGGACTGGGTGCGGCGGGGGACCTGGGGCGCGACCTGGTTGGCGGCGCTGATGTTCGTGACGACGGCGTTGAACACGTTCCTGCCCGACCTCGCGGGCGGCGGCGACTGGCGGGGGATTCCGCAGCGGGTGCTGCTGGTGGCGCTGTCGGCGCTGGTGTGGATCCTCGTGGCGAACTCGAGCCGGGCCACGATCCGGGTCCCGGCAGCGGCGCCAGAGGTCGTTCCGGCCCTGGCCGGAGCGCGGTCGTGAACGCGCGGAGTCCGAACGGAGCCCGGTCGTGAAAGCGACGCGGCGCTGGCGGGCGGCGGTGGCGCGGGTCCGGCTGTCACTGGGACGCTGCGGCGACCTGCGGCGCGGCAGGGTAGACCGGCCGCTGTTCCGCTGTCCCGAGGACCCGCCGCCGGGCCCGTCGTTCGGCAGCTGGTTCTTACGGAGCTCCGAGGAATCGCGGTGCAGGCGTACGAGGAGCGGGCCTCGAAGCCGATGCGAGCGCATCGTGCGACGTCCGGCCCGGCGGTGAGCCGGGCCGGAATCGCGTCAGATCGTGTCGGCGTACTGCTCGAAGGTGTCCGAGCCGCCTTGGAACAGGGTCAGGGCCTCTTCGAGGCGGTCCTTCGCCTGCTGCCACTGCGACAGCGCCTCGCCGGGCAGTGAGCTGCCGGTGTCCTGGGTCGCCGCGGTTCCCGCCCCGATCGCGCCGTCCGCCTGCGACTGGGCGCCGCCGACCGCGCCCATCGCCTCCTGGACCTGCTCGATCGCGCCCTGGATCTGCGCCTTGATCTCCGCCGTGCTCGCCATGCGCGTCCCCTCGCCTCAAAAATCGCCTGCCACCGCTCACCCTAGTTGAGGCGTTGCGCCGCAACGGGCTGCGAAACCGGCCCGCGCGTCGGCCGGGGAGGGTTCTGCGGGTCGGTGATCGGGAATCCGGGGATTGTCGGGCTCGGGGGACATAATCTGCGGGAACCTGCTCTGGAGGATTCCATGACCGCTTCCGATCCGATCACCGACGACCTGGTGCGGACCTTCGACGAGGTCTTCGACCGGGCCGTCGCCCGCCTCGCCGGGACCACCGAGGAGGAGTACCTCTGGGAGCCCGTCGACGGGTGCATGACCGTCCGACCCTCCGGTGACCGCTTCCGGGCCGACCCGGTCCCGCCCGAGGACCCGGTGCCCGCGCCGTTCACCACGATCGCCTGGCGCACGTGGCACATCGGCGCCGACTGCCTGCGCGGCTACCTGCGGTTCTTCGAGGGCGAACCGGGCGGCGGCGACCCGCTGGCGTGGCCTGGCACTCCCGAAGCGGGCGTCGAGGCCATGGCCGAGGACTGGTCCCGGTTCCGGGCCCGGCTCACCGGGCTCGGCGACGAGCGGCTCATGCAGCCGATGGGCGCCCTCGGCGGCCCCTACGGCACCGAGACCTACCTCAAACTGGGCCTCCACGCCCTCGACGAGGTCGCCCACCACGGCGCCGAGATCGGCGTCATCCGCGACCTCTACCTGCACCGATCCGCTACCCGGTGACGGCTGAGGCTTGTCGCGATGACCGGACCGCCTCGATGCGCTGCGTTACGCGCGCCAGTAGGCCAGGGCGTGGACCCGCTGCTTCGGGAGGCCGAGTTCCTTGCGCGCGAACGCGGCCAGCGCCCTCGTGCTCTTCGCTTCCGCCGCGACCCATACGTAGGGGTTCGCGGTCGCTTCGAGCAGTCCCGGCAGTTCTTCGCGGACCCGCTTCACCAGGGCCTCGCCCTGGTCGTCTCGGGCGATCTTGCGCAGGTCGTGGCGCTCGTCCGTCCTGAAGGGAAGCTCGTCGTCGTCCGCGGTCTCGAACCAGATCGTCGCCGGTGTCTCGGGGTGGGCGTCGAGCAGGGAGTTGATCGCCGGGAGCGAGGCGGCGTCGCCGACGATGAGGAGGCGTTCGGGCGCGGGGTCGAGCGGTTCGAAGCCGGTGCCGTACACCGTGGCCTGGATGGTCTCGCCGGGCTCGACGGTTCTGGACCAGTCGCTGGCGATGCCGTCGTGCAGCGCGAATTCGATCGCGAACGCGCCCTGCTCCGGGTCGGGGTCCACAAGGGTGTATCCGCGCTGGTGGGGTTTGCCGTCGTCGTCGAACCACAGGCGGACCCACATGGTCGGGTGCAGGGGGAGTTCGGCCAGCAGTCCGCCGTCGGTGAAGGTCAGGCGCCGGTAGTGCTCGGTCACCTGCTCGGCGCCGGTCACGGTGAACTTGAAGTCCTTGGCGCGCAGCAGTTTGAGGACTGCGCCTTCCCAGCCGTGGCCCATGCGCGGCCCCTCCTCGAAATATGAGCGAACGTAATCTTAGGTTAGACTAACCTAATTATGAGCTTCATCTGCTACCGGGACGCCTGGGGAATCCCGCATCTGAAGGCCCCCGACCCCCTCGCTCTCGCCTACGCCCAAGGCTGGAACGCCGCCGCCGACCGCGCGTGGCAGTTGGAGAACGCCCGCCGCCGCGCCGCCGGGACCGCCTCGGCGATCATCGGCGAGCGCTGGCTGCACTGGGACCGCCTCGCCCGCCAGACCGGCATCGTCGACACCGCCCGCGCCGCCTTCGAGGCGCTCGACGACGCGACCGCCGACTGGGTCCGCGCCTACGTCGACGGCGTCAACGCCGCCATGCCGCGAGGCGCCGCGCTCGCCCCCGAACTCGGCCCGGCCTCGGCCACCGGGGTCACCCCGGAGCCTTGGGACCCTTGGACACCGCTCGCGATCTGGCACTCCGAGCACCTGCTGTTCGGCGCGGGGTTCCCCGCCAAGTTCTGGCGCGAGCGCGTGCGCGAGACCCTGGGGGAGGAGGCGGTCGACAGGTTCGCCATGGACGGGCCCGAGCCCGTCGGCTCCAACGGCTGGCTCGTCGACGGCTCCATGACCGCCTCGGGCGCCCCGCTCGTCGCCGGGGACCCGCACCGGCTCATCCAGCTTCCCGGTGCCTACCAGCAGATCCGACTCTCGTGCGACGAGTTCGACGTGGTGGGCCTGGCCGTCCCCGGCATCCCTGGGATCGCCCACTTCGGACACACAGGTTCGGTGGCCTGGGGCATCACCAACGCCATGGCCGACACGCAGGACCTCTACCGCGAACGCTTGCGGCGCAACGCGGACGGCTCGGTCGAAGCGTTCGGGCCCGACGGTTGGGAGCCTGCGCGCTCCTGGACCGAGGCCATCGACGTGGCCGGTGGAGCGACGCATACGGTCGAGGCCGTCGCCACCGCACGGGGGCCGATCGTTGCCGAAGGCCCCGACGAGGCGCTGAGCCTCCGCGGCCCGGTGCAGGCCGTCGCGGACCTCGGGTTCGCCGCGCTGCCCCGGCTGCTCCGCGCCGCCACGGTCGCCGATGTCGATGCGGCCCTTGACTCCTGGGTCCTCCCGGTGAACGTCGTCATGGCCGCCGACACCGCCGGCGGGCTCCTCCACCGCATCGCCGGGCGCGTGCCCGACCGCGACCCCGCGAACCTCCGCCACCCGGTCCCCGCCTGGGAGGCCGAACATTCCTGGCGCGGCTGGAAGCCCTTGCCGCGCACCGAAGTCGACCGCATCGCCGTCATGGCCAATGAACGCGACCTCGCCGCGCCCCTCGGCGTCGAGTTCTGCCCGCCCCACCGGGCCGACCGCATCCGCGCCCTCCTCGACACCCGATCGGACTGGACCGCCGCGGCCATGGCCGCCGTCCACGCCGACACCTACCTCCCCAGCGCCGGTGCCCTGCTCGACCCCCTCGCGAAACTCGACCTCGACGGCCCCGCCGCCGCGCTGCGCGACCGCCTCACCGCCTGGGACCGCCGCATGGACGCCGGCAGCGTCGAGGCCGCCGCGTTCGCCGCGCTCCGCAACGCGTTCATCCGCCGCCTCGCGGCCCTGCCCTCCTTTGCGGCCCTTGCCGAACCGTCCGGCCACCCCGTGATCTTCGCGCCCTGGCTCGCCCTGCTGCCCCGCATCGGCTTCGCCCTCCCGCACGCGCTCGAACTCGTCGCACCCGAAGAGCGCGACGAGGCCCTGCGGGCCGCCGCGGCAGAGGCCGCCGCCGAGCCTGCGCTCACCTGGGGCGAGGCGCACCGGCTCGAACCCTGGCAGGACCTCCCGTACGGCGTTCCCTGGCCGGAGGCGCTGGCGGGCAACGCGGGCGACGCCGACTGCGTGCTCGCGACCTCCGGCGCCCCCGGCGTCGGCGACCACTTCTCGCGCGGGCCGGTCGCCCGCTGGGTCTGGGACCTCGCCGACCGCGAGCGGAGCCGATGGATCGTCCCCTTCGGCGCCTCGGGCCCGCCCGGACCCCACCACGACGACCAGTTCCCGCTGTGGCAACGCGGCGAACTCGTCCCTGTAGTCACCGATTGGCAAGAGCTGCAAGAGGAGTACCGCATGATCGACCGACCCGCCGTCTTCGAGCGGAAGGTGGAGGGCTTCGGCACCGTGGCCCTCGTCCCCGTCCACCCGGCCGAGGACCTCGATCTCATCTACGGGTGGGTCACCGAGGAACGGGCCCGGTTCTGGGGCATGACCGAGCATTCGCGCGAGTACGTCCAGGAGATCTACGAGTACCTCGCCGCCCTCGAGACCCACCACGCCTACCTGGTGCTGCGCGACGGCGCGCCCATCGCCCTGTTCCAGACGTACGAGCCGGAGGCCGACCCGGTCGGCGAGTGCTACGCGGTCGAGCCCGGCGACATCGGCTCGCACCTGCTCATCGCCGCCGCCGGGGACCGGGTGACGCCCGGGTTCACCGGCCGGCTCATGACCTTCCTCAGCAGCTTCCTGTTCGCCGACCCCTCGCGGAAGCGGATCGTCGCCGAACCCGACACGCGCAACGAGCAGGCCCGGGCCCGGTTGCGGCGCACCGGCTTCACGCTCGGCCCGGAGATCGAGCTGCCCGAGAAGACCGCCCGGCTGGCGTTCCTCAGGCGCGAGGACGTGCCCTTCCCCCTGCTGTAAGGGATCGCGGCCGCGGAGTGCGGCCCTCGGCGCGAGGCCGAGGGCCGCGCCTGGCGTTCGGCGCCACCGCAGTCCAGGTCCCAATCTCGGGCTGCGGGCCGCCCAACTCCCTCGCCAGGCCGCGGTCCGCCCCGGCGAGACGCCTCTGTCGATCCCCTTGCGCTGCGGGCGAAGGCGACTCGACCCGGTACGGCTCGAATCCGGCCTTGTGGGACGGCGTTCTCCGGGCCAGTCTAAGCAGGGCGATCGATTACGGTCAATGGTTTGCCCTAACTTCGGATCAATTTATTTCATGACTTGACATAACTCGGGTCGCGGTCCTAACCTGACCCGAACCATCGAGTCCGATCGATACGCCGGACCGCCCTTCGAAGGGACCGCAAGCGTGACCACTGACCAACCCCCCACCACCCCTCGCGCAGCGCTCAGCCGCCGTGACCTCATGCGGGCCACCGGCATCGGCCTGGTCGCGTCCCCCGCCCTGGCCGCCTGCGGCCGCGGCTTCGGCGGCGGAGGCGACGACGCGGGCGACGGCGTCACCCTCAACATGGTCTGGTGGGGCGACGCCACCCGGGCCGAGAAGACCCAGGCCGCCCTCGACCTGTTCATGGAGGCCAACGAGGGCGTCTCGATCAAGATCGAGTACCAGGACTCCGGGCCCTACCAGGACAAGCTCGCCACGCGCTTCGCCGCCGGCGACGCCCCCGACCTCATGGCGATGCGCATGGACAGCCTGCGCGAGTACGCCGACCGCGGCGCCCTGCTCGACCTCAACGAGTACTCCGGCGCGATCGACCTCAGTGGACTCAGCGACAACGCGTCCACGCTCGCCGAAGTCGGCGACAGCGTCTTCGGCGTCCCCGCCGGGCTCAACGCCATCGGCTTCGTCGTCCGCAAAGATCTCGCCGAGCAGTACGGCGTCGCCGTCCCCGACGGCGACACCTGGAGCTGGGAAGACCTGGCCGCCTTCGCGAAAGGCATCACCGACGCCAGCGACGGCGCCGTCTACGGCACCGGCTTCGAAGCCCAGACCCTCGCCAACATCGTCGTCTACACCCGCCAGAGGGGCGAGGACTTTTTCACCGAGGCGGGCGAACTCGGCGTCACCGCCGCCACGGTGCAGGCCTGGTTCGAACTCATCGGCGGGATGCGCGACGAAGGCGGGTTCCCGCCCGCTGGGTTCTTCGAGCAGATCGGCGGCTCCCCCGACCAGTCCTACATCGCCCAGGGCAAACTCGCCTCGCAGATCATCCCGACCAACAACTTCCTGGGCTACAACGCCGCCTGCGGCGGCAACCTCGCGCTGCTGCGCATCCCCGGCGAGACCCAGGGGACGCGCCGCGGCCAGTCGATCGACTGCCCGCACCTGTGGTCGGTGGCCTCGGCGTCCGCGCACCCCGAGGAGGCGATCCGGCTGCTCGACTTCCTCACCAACGACCCCGAGGCCTCGCTCGCGACCGGCACCACCCGCGGGGTCCCCGCGAACGCGTCGGTGGCCGAGGAGATCAAGGACTCCCTGGAGCCGGACGACCAGCTCGCCACCGACTACCTCATCGCCCTCCAAGGCGAGGAGCTGCCCCGCTCGTTCACCTATCCGCCGGGCGGCAGCGCCGTCTTCGACTTCCTCGACGCGATCGCCGTCGAGGTCGAATTCGGGAGGCAGAGCCCCGCCGACGGGGCCGCGCAGTTCATCGAACAGGCGAAACAGGCGATCGCGGGGTGATCACCTCCACCGAAGCCGCCGTCATGCCGGAGGCGGTCGCAGCGCCGGCGCGGCCCCCGAGGGGGCCGCGCCGGCGGGCGAGGCGGGACCGGGCCGGCTACCTGTTCCTGCTGCCGTGGTTCATCGGGATGCTCTTCACGATCGTCCCGTTCTTCGCCTCGCTCTACCTGGCGTTCACCGACTACGACCTGCTCAGCTCGCCGCAGTGGATCGGGCTGGCGAACTTCGCGGACATGTTCCGCGACCCGGTGCTGCTCAAGTCCCTCAAGGTCACCTTCGTCTACACGTTCGTCTCGGTGCCTTTGTCGCTCGCTGCCGCGCTCGCGGTCGCGATGGTCCTCAACCGCGGCATCAAGGGGCTGCCGGTCTACCGGGCGGTGTTCTACCTGCCCTCGCTGCTGGGCGCGAGCGTGGCCGTGGTCCTGTTGTGGCGCTACATCTTCGGCCTCGACGGGATCGTCAACGCCTTCCTCGGCTGGTTCGGGATCGACGGCCCCGCCTGGACCTCGGACCCCGACTTCGCGCTGACGACGCTCATCATCCTGCACATCTGGACGTTCGGCTCGCCCATGGTGATCTTCCTGGCCGGGCTGCGGCAGATCCCGGTCATGTACTACGAGGCCGCCGCCGTGGACGGGGCCTCCCGGTGGCGCCGGTTCCGCTCGATCACGCTGCCGCTGCTGAGCCCCATCATCTTCTTCAACCTGATCCAGTCGATCATCGCCTCGTTCCAGACGTTCACGCAGGGGTTCGTCATGAACAACGGCGGCGGCGGACCGGCGAACTCCACATTGTTCTACAACCTGTACCTGTACCAGCAGGGCTTCAACCAGTTCAACATGGGCTACGCCTCGGCGATGGCCTGGACGCTGCTGGTCATCATCGCCGCGTTCACCGCCCTGACGTTCTTCACCGCCAAGTACTGGGTCAACTATGACAACTGAGGTCCCTCCCATGTCGACGACCGCGAAGACGCCGCGGGCCAAGGACCGCTCCGAGGACGACAGCCTCGTCGAGCGCTTCGGCAGCACCCGCCGCAGCCGCTTCACCCGGCACCTGCTCTTGTGCGCGGTCGGCCTGGTCATGATGTACCCGCTGCTGTGGCTCGTCTCCAGCTCCCTCAAGCCCAACGGCCTGATCTTCTCGGACCTGTCGCTGTGGCCGGCGGCGTGGAACCCGGCGAACTACACCGAGGGCTGGACGGCCCTGGAGTACGACTTCGGCGTCTACTTCTCCAACTCGCTGGTCATCGTGACCCTGAGCATCATCGGGAACCTCTTCTCGTGCTCCCTCGCGGCGTACGGGTTCGCGCGGCTGAAGTTCACCGGCCGCAAGCTGTTCTTCGCGCTCATGCTCGGCACGATGATGCTCCCGGGCCACGTGCTGCTCATCCCGCAGTACATCCTGTTCGCCAAGCTCGGCTGGCTCAACACCTACTACCCGCTGCTGGTCCCGAACTTCCTGGCCACCAACGCCTTCTACATCTTCCTGATGGTCCAGTTCATGCGCTCGCTGCCGCCGGAGCTCGACGACGCCGCCCGCATCGACGGGTGCGGCCCGTTCCGCACCTTCTGGAGCGTCATCCTGCCGCTGTGCCGCCCGGCGTTCGCGACCACCGCGATCTTCACGTTCATCTCGGTGTGGAACGAGTTCTTCGGGCCGCTGCTCTACCTGACCGACCCCGAGCTGTACACCGTCCCGCTGGCGCTGCGCCAGTTCATCGACTCCGAAGGCCAGTCGCAGTGGGGCCCGATGTTCGCCATGTCGGTCCTGTCGCTGGCGCCCATCATCGGCTTCTTCATCGCCGGGCAGAAGTACCTGGTGAAGGGCATCGCCACCACCGGGCTCAAATGACCGGGCCGCAACCGACGAACGGGAGACCCTTGCAGCACTTCAGCTCCGACAACGGCGACGGCACCTACCGCAACCCGGTCCTGCACGCCGACTGGTCCGACCCCGACGCGATCCGCGTCGGAGCGGACTACTTCATGACCGCGTCGAGCTTCCACCGCGTCCCGGGCCTGCCGATCCTCCACAGCCGCGACCTCGTGAACTGGACGATCATCGGCCACGCGCTCACCGGGCTCGAACCCGAGGCCGAGTTCGCGGCCCCGCAGCGCGGCGGCGGCGTATGGGCCCCGGCGCTGCGCCACCACGCGGGCCGGTTCTGGATCGTCTACCCCGACCCCGACCGGGGCCTGTTCGTCACCACCGCGAAGGACCCGGCCGGGCCCGCCTCGACCGGGACCCGTGAACTGACGTGGACGCGCCCGCACCTGCTCAAGGGCGGCACGGGACTCATCGACCCCTGCCCCCTGTGGGACGAGGACGGCAGCGCGTACCTCGTGCACGGCTGGGCCAAGAGCCGCGCCGGGATCAACAACCGGCTCACCGTCCACCGCATGAACTTCGAGGCCACCGAGCTGCTCGACGAGGGCACCGTCGTGATCGACGGCGACGACCTCCCCGGCTACCGCACCCTCGAAGGCCCCAAGTTCTACAAGCGCGGCGGCTGGTACTGGATCTTCGCCCCGGCCGGCGGCGTCGCCCACGGCTGGCAGTCCGCGTTCCGCTCCCGCGACCCCTTCGGCCCCTACGAGGAGCGCATCGTCCTCCAGCAGGGCCGCACCGAGGTCAACGGACCCCATCAAGGCGCCTGGGTGACCGATGTGGACGGAACGGACTGGTTCGTGCACTTCCAGGACCGCGGCCCCTTCGGGCGCGTCGTGCACCTCCAACCCATGCGCTGGGGCGCCGACGGCTGGCCCGTGATCGGCGACCGGGGCGCGCCGGTCACCGGCGGCCCCAAGCCTTCAGGTGACGGGCCCCTCGCCGCACCGGACACCGCCGACGACTTCGCTACCGGCATCGGTCCGCAATGGACCTGGCAGGCGAACCCCCGATCCCATTGGCGCGCCGAAGGCGAAGGCCTCCGGCTCCACTGCGTCCCGGGCGGCACCGACGACCTCCGGCACCTGCCGAACCTCCTCGGCCAGCGCCTCCCCGGGCCCTCCTGCGCCGCCACGACCACGCTGCGCCTCGACGACCCCGCCCCCGGCGCCCGCGCCGGCCTCGCCGTCGTCGGCGACACCTACGCGTGGATCGGCCTGGAGCGCAGAGGGAACGGCGTGCACCTGGTGCACCGCGTCGCCGACGCCGAAGGCCACGAACGCGACGCGGCCCCCGCGGTGCCGGTCGATCCGAACGTTCCCGTGACGATCGGCGTGGACGTCGACGCCGAAGGCAATTGCCGCTTCCTCACCGGCGCCCCGGCGCAGCGGGTCGGCCCGGTCTTCCCGGCCACCGCGGGCCGCTGGGTCGGGGCGGCCCTCGGCCTGTTCGCGACCGGCGAATCCGGCCTCGCCGCGTTCACCGCGTTCGAGGTCGCCGAGAGCCGAGCGGGTGACCATGAATGACCGGGCCACCCTCGTCCAGCCGCTCCACCTGCGGCTCGGCGGCCGCGCGGTCGCCGAGTACGTCTGGCGGCCCGACCTGCCGCGCACCCTCTCGCCGCGCCCGTTCCTCCATCCCGTGCGCACCCTCGCCGGGGTCGAGGTCACCGAGGCCATGCCGCCGGACCACCCGCACCACCTCGGCGCGAGCCTCGCCGTGCCCGACGTCGGCGGCGCGAACTTCTGGGGCGGGCGCACCTATGTGCGCGGCACCGGATCGGTGCCGCTGCCGAACCACGGCGTCCAGCGACACCACCGCTGGGAGGCCCGCACCGACGCGCTGCTCGCGCACGAGCTGCGCTGGAGCCGCGTCGACGGGACCGCGATCCTGCGCGAGCGGCGCCGCATCGCCGCGCGTGAGGTCGACGGCCGCGCCTGGGCCCTCGACTTCCGCTACGCCTTGCAGAACCTGACCGAGGAGGCGCTGGTGATCGCGAGCCCGGCCGCCAAGGGCCGCACCGGGGCCGGCTACGGCGGGTTCTTCTGGCGGGCCCGCAGAGGAGAACGCACCGTGCGCGTCCTCGGCCCCGGTCGCAGCGGGGAGGACCGGCTCCACGGCGCCCGCGCCGCCTGGCTCGCCCTCAGCGCCCACGGCCGCGACCCGTGGACGCTCGTGTTCATACCCGATGGGGCACAAGGCGACCCGTGGTTCGTGCGCGGGGACGACTACGTCGGCGTCGGGCCGTCCCTGGCCTGGTCGCAGCCGCTCGCGGCCCCTCCCGGGGCGGGCCCGCGGCGGCGCATCACCACCGTCGTAGCCGACGGCGCACTCGATGCCGCGGCGATCGAAGACCTGGTGGCAGCCGTCGAGGTGGGCTCCGAACCCCGTGAGGCTTGAGCGCGGACCATGGGGATATATCCGGTACGATCCGGTGAAGCGCCGGTGACGGCCGCAGGATGGGGAGGCGCGATGGGGCACTCCGACACGGCCCGCTCGACGGTCGCACAGCGGCCGCCCGACACCGTGCGCCTGCGCGTCGGCGGCCGCGAGGTCGCGAACTACGTCTGGCGCTCGCAACTGCCCGCCTCGTCCTCGCCCCGCCCCTACCTCCACCCGGTGCGCACCCTCGCCGGATGCCTCGTCACCGACGCCCGGCCCCACTCGCACACCCACCAGCTCGGCATCTCGATGGCCGCCCCCGACATCGGCGGCCGCAACTTCTGGGGCGGGCGCACCTTCGTCGCCGGGCACGGCCCGGCCTGGCTCGACGACCACGGGACCCAGCGGCATCGGCGCTGGCTCCACCACACCGACGAATCGCTCGCGCACACGCTCCAATGGGTCGACGCCGAGGGCGCGGCGGTGCTGCGCGAGCGCCGCGAGATCGACTGCGCGCCTTTGCGGGACACGGCCTGGGTGCTCGGGTTCAAGACCCGCCTGGCGAACGCGACCGAGCGGCCCTTGACGATCCGCAGCCCGGCCGCGCTCGGGCGTGTCGGGGCCGGTTACGGCGGGTTCTTCTGGCGCGGACCGGCCCGGACCCAACGCGTCCGGGTGCTCAGCCCGACAGGATCGGGGGAGCGCGAGGTCAACGGCGCGACCGCGGCGTGGGTCGCCGTGTCCGGCGCGGACCGCGAAGGTCGCGAATGGACGATGCTGTTCCTGCCGGCGGACGCGGCGACCGAGGCCGACCGGTGGTTCGTGCGCGCCCGCGACTACCTGGGCGTCGGCTCCTCGCTGACGTGGGACCGCCCGCTGGTGCTCGATCCGGGCGCCCGGATCGAGCGGCATATCCTCGCGGTCGTGGCAGACGGGGCGCTCGACGAGGACGCGGCCGGGGCACTCGCGGCCGCGGCGCGGCCGGCATGAGCGAGGACCGCGGCGGGGGCGACCGCACTGCCCACGGCGGCAAGGGTTCGCAGCGCGGTGACGCATGGAGCGACCGCACCGGCCCGGACCTCCCCGCCCGGGGCGGCGACCCCGCCCGCCAGGAGCGGCTGCGCTCGATCAACCTCGAACTCGTGTTCCGGCGGCTCGTCGCCGCGGCGGAACCGGTCTCGCGCACCGAACTCGCCGCCGCGACGGGTCTGACGCGGCCGACGATCACGCGGATCGTGGACGAGCTGATCACCGGTCGGCTCGTGACCGAGACCGGCACGACCCCTGCCGGGCGGGCCGGTCGCCCGCGCATGGGCCTCCAGCTCTCCCGCAGCGGACCGGCCGGGCTCGGACTCGACATCCGCACCGACGGCCTGGCCGCGTGCGTGGTCGATCTGGCGGGCACGGTGCGCCATCTCGCGTTCGCGCCGCTGATCGACCCCGAGGCGCCCGCGGTCCTGGACCGGTTGGACCGCATGGCGACCGAAGCGGTCGAGGCGACCGCCCGCGAGGGGCTGACGGTGGTCACCGCGACGCTCGCCGTCCCCGGGCCGACCGACGGCGGGATCGTGCGCACCGCGCCGGCGCTCGGCTGGCGCTCGGTGGACGCGGGTGCGCTGCTGGAGGAGCGGATCGGGCACCTCGGCCTCGTCTGCGCGGTCGACAACGAGGCGAACCTCGCTGCGCGCGGCGAACGCCACGCCGCCCGCAGGGCCGCGAGCGAAGCGCCGGGGGACTTCGGCGGTGCCGAATCCGTTGAGGACTTCGTCTATGTCTCAGCAGGTCTCGACATCGGGGCGGGGATCATCCTCGACGGCAGGCCCATGCGCGGTTCGCACGGTTGGGGAGGCGAGCTCGGGCACCTCACGGTCGACCCGGACGGGAAGCCGTGCCGGTGCGGCGCGCGCGGGTGCCTCCAGACGTACGCGAGCATCGAGGCGATCCTCGGGGAGGAGGCCGTCCCGGCCGGGGTCACGCCGGACGCGGCAGTCTTGGCGCGAGCGGACGCGGGCGACCCCGAGACCCTTGCGGCCCTTGAGGGTGCGGCGCACGCGCTCGGTGTCGCGCTCGCGAACGCGCTCAACCTCCTCGACATCGACACGGTCCTGTTGGGAGGGAGCTACGCGGTGCTGTCCTCGTGGCTGCTCGCGGGCGTCGAGGCCGAGGTGAACCAGCGCGTGCTCTCGGCGGCATGGGCCCCGATCACGGTGCGGCCCGCGACGCTCGGCCCCGACGCGGCCGCGATAGGCGCGGCGGCGATGGTGGTGGACTGGATCGGTGCCGATCCGTCCGCCTGGCTCGCCGCGCAGCGTTGAGCGGGGCGAAACCGCCACGCGCCCAACCGGGGCGATCGGCCACGGCGGCAGGGAGTGTGCGGCGGGTCGCGGGTGGTGAAGCGTGGCGGCGATGGTGAGGGACTGGATCGGTGCTGACCCGTCCGCCCAGCTCGCCGCGCAGCGTTGAGCGGCGCGAAACCGCCACGCGCCCAACCGAGGTGATCGGTCGCGGCGGCAGGGTGCGGCGGGCGAAGAAACTCAGCGGTCGGGGAAGTCATGCGCGACGACGCGCGGGCCGAGCGCGACGCGAAACCTCGGCACCCTCTGGCCCGCAAGCCGGACCACCGAGCGCCCCGCCGCATTCGGGCGGCGGAGCGCTACGAGTCGTGTCCTACTGCTTCGTGCACATGAGGACCACGGTCGAGTCGGTCGACAGCACCGTCCCCGGCTCGGGTTCGACCTCGACGACCGACCAGTTCGACATCATCAGCACGACGGTGTCCTCCTTGTCGACCGAGCCGAGCGTGATGTTCGTGAAGCCCAGCGCCCGCAGCTCGTCGTAGGCGATCGCGGCGTTCTTCCCGACGAGGTCGGGAACCTCCGCCTCGGCGGCCTCGGCCGACTCCTCCGCAGCGGTCGCCTCCTCTGCGGCCGTGGTCTCCTCGGCGGGCGCGGGGTCGTCACCGCCGCCGCTCGAACAGGCGATGATCAGGGCGGCCACGGCGGCGACCGCCGACCAGCGCGCGAGGCGCATCGGGGTGCGGGTGCGGTCCATCAAGACTCCATTTCGGTCGGTTGCCGGGGAACGTGGTGGGGACACGTCGCGCGAGCCGGACCGGTTGCGGCCGCAGCGTGCCGTGTCCGCACACCACTCGATCGGAGTACCCAGACGAGCGGAGGGCCGCGGCCTTCTCGCGAGGCTTTCCCGGCGTGCTCGGGCATGGTAGCCTCAAAAACAAACCGACCAGACGGTTTGGAGCTTGACATGCAGCGATTCAAGGGCAGCGTAGCCCTGATCACCGGAGCGAGCCGCGGTATCGGCCTCGCCATCGCCCGACGCCTCGTCGCCGAAGGCGGCTCCGTCGTCATCACCGGCCGCGACGAGGACGCCCTAGACACCGCCGTGGCCGAACTCGGCGAGGCCCGCGCCTCCGGGATCGCCGGCCCCGCAGACGATCCCGACCACCGCGCCGCCGCCGTCGCGCACGCCGTCGAGCGATTCGGCGGCCTCGACCACCTCGTCAACAACGCCGGGATCAACCCCGTCTGGGGTCCCCTCACCGGCCTCGACCTCGACGCGGCCCGCAAGATCTTCGAGGTCAACGTCATCGCCTCCCTCGCCTGGACCCGCGAGAGCGCCGCCGCCTCGCGCCTGCGCTCGGTCGTCAACATGGCCTCCATCGCCGGCACCGCCGCCAGCCCGAACCTCGGCTTCTACGGGATCACCAAGGCCGCCTTGATCAACCTGACCCTCCAGCTCGCCGACGAACTCGCCCCCGCCGTGCGCGTCAACGCCCTCGCGCCCGCCGTCGTCAAGACCCGCCTCTCCAAGGCGCTCTACGAAGGCCGCGAAGAGCAGGTCTCCCGCGCCTACCCCCTCGCCAGGCTCGGCGAACCCGACGACGTGGCCGGGCCCGCCGCGTTCCTCCTGTCCGAGGACGCCGCCTGGGTCACCGGCCAGACCCTCCTCATCGACGGCGGCGCCAGCATCCGCCAGGCGGGGTGAAGGATGGGAGCGTCGAGGACCCGAACGCCCCGGCCGGGCGCCGGCCGCAGTGGAGGAGAGAAGCCGTGAAGACCAAGAACGTCGCCGACGAAGTGCTGCGGGCAGCGCTCGAGCTGTTCGCCGAGCAGGGCTACGCCAACACCAGCGTCCAGCAGATCGTCAAGACCGCCGGCGTCACCAAAGGCGCCATGTACCACTACTTCACCTCCAAGGACGACCTCCTCTTCGCCATCTACGAGCGGATGCTCTCGCTCCAGAAGCGCCGCCTCGACGAGATCACCGCGCTGGGCGGCGCGACCGACGAGGTGCTGCGCGCCGTCTGCGAGGACGTCGTCCTCACCTCCATCGACTTCATGGCCGAGGGCACGATCTTCTTCCGCAGCCAGCACATGCTCACCCCCGAGCGCCGCGCCGAGGTCAAGCGCCGCAGGCGCGAGTACCACGACAAGTTCGCCGAACTCGTCGACCGCGGCAAGGCCGAAGGCCTCTTCCGCACCGACATCGCGACCGCGGTCCTCATCGCGCACTTCTTCTCCGACGTGCACTACCTGCCGCACTGGTTCTCCGCCGACGGCCCCGAGGACCGCGGCGAAGTGGCCGCGCAACTGACCGAACTGTTCCTGCGAAGCATCCGGAGGACCGAATGACCGACACCATGCGCGCCTGGCGCGTGACCGCCCACGGCGAACCCGAGCACGTCATGTCCCTCGACGAGGTCCCCGTGCCCGCCCCCGGCCCCGGTCAGGTGCTGGTCCGAACCCGCGCCGTGTCCGTGAACTTCCCCGACGCCCTGCTCGCCCGCGGCCAGTACCAGGTCCGCCCCGAACTGCCCTTCACCCCCGGCATCGAGCTGTGCGGCGACATCGCCGCGCTCGGCGAGGGCGTCACCGGTCTCGAAGTGGGGCAGCGGATCGTGGCCACTGACATCGGCGTCATGGCCGAGTACGCGAGCGTGCCCGCCGCCGCCGTCCACCCCGCCCCCGAAGCGCTCGACGACGCCGCTGCCGCCGCCCTCCTCATCGCCTACCAGACCGCCTGGTTCGGCCTCCACCGCCGCGCCGGACTCCAGAGTGGAGAGACGCTGCTCGTGCACGCCGCCGCCGGCGGGGTCGGCACGGCCGCCTGCCAACTCGGCGCCGCCGCCGGAGCCAAGGTGATCGGCGTGGTCGGCTCCGCCGCCAAGGCCCCGGTCGCGAAGGCGGCGGGCGCGAGCGAAGTGCTGCTGCGCGACGAGACGTGGATCGACGCCGTCAAGGGCCTCGGCGGCGCCGACGTCGTGTTCGACCCCGTGGGCGGCAGCGCCTTCGAAGGCTCGACCAAGTGCATCGCCTTCGAGGGCCGCATCGTCGTGGTCGGCTTCGCCTCCGGGGAGATCCCGCCGGTCCGCGCCAACCACGCCCTCGTCAAGAACTACAGCGTCCTCGGCCTCCACTGGGCCCTCTACCAGCAGCGCCGCCCCGAACTCGTCGCCGAGGCCCACCAGGAGCTGACCCGCCTGGCCGCCACCGGCGCGATCCGCCCGGTCGTCGGCGACACCGTCGCCTTCGAGGACGCCGCCGCCGCGGTCCAGCGCGTCGCCGGCGGCACCACCACCGGACGCCTCGTCGTGGAGGTCGCCAAGTGACCGACCTCAGTGGACGCGTCGCGATCGTCACCGGCGGCGCCAAAGGCATCGGCGAGGCCTACGTGCGCGCCCTCCACGCCGCCGGAGCACAGGTCGTCGTCGCCGATGTCCTTGTCGACCAAGGCAAGGCGCTGGCCGCCGAACTCGGGGCCGACTTCGTGGAACTCGACGTGACCGACGAGGCCGCCTGGGACCGCGCGGTCGCCGCGACCCTCGACGCCCGCGGCACGGTCGACGTGCTCGTCAACAACGCCGGGATCGCCAACGCCGCCCCGATCGAGCACTTCTCCCTGGAGAAGTGGAACAAGGTCATCGCCGTGAACCTGACGGGGACCTTCCTCGGCTGCCGGGCCGTGGTCCCGGCGATGAAGGCCGCCGGGCGCGGCTCGATCGTGAACGTCTCCTCAGTGGAGGGACTGCGCGGTTCCGTTCGCCTCCACGGCTACACCGCCTCGAAGTTCGCCGTGCGCGGCCTCACCAAGTCTCTCGCGGTCGAACTCGGGCCCGACGGCGTCCGCGTCAACTCGATCCACCCCGGCTTCATCCTCACCGACATGACCGACCGGATCGATCCCGAGCGGCTCATCATCCCGCTGCGCCGCCCGGGCGTCCCCGCCGATCTGGCCGGGGCCGTGGTGTTCCTCGCCGGAGACGACTCGGCCTACCTCACCGGCACCGAGATCGTGGTCGACGGCGGCATGACCGTCGGCATCCCGCACACCTGACCCTCCCGCCGGACCCTGCGAGCCCGGGCCCCTGACCTTGATGTCCGGAGCGTCCGGCTCTGCGCCGGAGCGTCCGCGGGCCACCGACACATCGAAATGAATTCACCGTCCTCAGCACATACCGTCCGGTCGGTTTCTGCGATATGGTGACACTACTCCGACACGAAGAGGTGCGAGTACGACGATGACGACCCCTCCCTCAGACCCAGTGCCACGCTTGCAAGTGCGCGGCCTCGAAGTCGCCTTCGGCGGCCTGACCGCCCTCAGCGGCGTCTCCTTCGACGTCGCCGACGGCGAGACCGTCGCCCTCATCGGCCCCAACGGCGCCGGCAAGACCACCGTGTTCAACGCCGTCTGCGCACTCGTGCGCCCCCGCGCCGGCACCGTGCGCGTCGACGGGCGCCCCGCCCCGAGCGCCGCCACCGGACTCCTCCGCGCCGGCGTCGCACGCACCCTCCAAGGCCTCGGGCTCTTCGAGCGCATGAGCGTCCTGGAGAACGTGCTCGTCCCGCTCTCCGGCATCGGCGCCCCCGACGCGCTCGCCAAGGCTCGCAAGCGACTCGAAGACCTCGACCTCGCCCACCTCGCGGCCCGGCCCGCCGGGACGCTGCCCTACCCCGAACGCAAGCGCGTCGCGCTCGCCCGCGCGCTCGCGACCGACCCGCGCCTGCTCCTGCTCGACGAGCCCGCGGGCGGCCTCGGCGCGGCCGACATCGCGGCCCTGGCCGACACGGTGCGCCGCGTCGCCGCCGAAGGCTGCTCGGTGCTCCTCGTGGAGCACCACGTGGACTTCGTGATGGACGTGGCCGACCGCGTGGTCGTGCTCGACTTCGGCGAGGTCATCGCCTGCGGCACACCGGAACAAGTGCGCACCGATCCGGCCGTCGAGGCCGCGTACCTCGGATTGGAGGCCGCGGCGTGAGCGCGCTCTCGTGCAAGGGGCTCACCGTCGGCTACGGCGACGGCGCTCCGGTGATCGCAGACTTCGACTTGGACATGGAGGAGGGCGCGGTGGTCGCCCTGCTCGGCGCGAACGGCGCCGGGAAGACCACGCTGCTGCGCACGCTCGCCGGGCTGCAACCGGTCTGGAGCGGGCACGTGCTGCTCGACGGCCGCGACCTGGGCAGGGCACCGGCCGAGGACCGGGTCCGCGCCGGCCTCGCCCTGGTTCCCGAGGGCCGCAGCGTGGTCGTGGAACTCACGGTGGACGAGAACCTGCGGCTCGGCGGCCTGTGGCGGCACCGCCCGCGGGCGCGCCGAGCGGCGGTCGAGGAGATGTACGCGCTGTTCCCGGCGCTGGAGCGGCGTCGCGACGCCGCCGGCCACACGCTGTCGGGCGGGGAGCGCCAGATGCTGGCGCTGGCGCGGGCGCTGCTCGCCGGGCCGTCGGTGCTGCTGCTCGACGAGCCGTCGCTGGGCCTCGCCCCGCAGGTCACCGCCCAACTGCTCGGGGTGCTGCGCGCGAGCGCGGCGCGGACGGGCATGACGGTGCTGCTCGCGGAGCAGAACGTCACGAGCGCGCTGTCGGTGGCGCACCGGGGGATCGTGCTGTCCCTCGGCGCGGTCGTGGCCGACCGCCCGGCCGCCGACCTCGTGGCCGACCCCACTCTTCGACACGCCTACCTGGGGTTCTGATGGACGCATACCTGACTTCAGCGCCCGGAGGGCGCCGGTCCGCCTCGCGAACCGAGTCGGCGCGCCGACTCGATCGCCGCGGCGGTTCCGGTGAGCGCTCTGCGGTCACCGCTAGTGCGGTTTCGGGCGGCGCGCACGGTGAGTCGCAATGGCTTCCGCAGTTCGCGCCGGCGAAGCGCCGCAGCGGCCCTGGCGGTTCCGGCCAATGCTCGGCGGTCGCCCTCATCGCGGCTTCGGCCGGCGCGCGCGGTGAGTCGCAATGGCTTCTGCAGTTCGCGTCGGTGAAGGGCCGCAGCGGCCGCGGTTCAAGCGCTCACCCGGCTGTCACCGCCGTTCCGGCGCCGACGAACCCGTTCCGGGCCGATTCCGTTTCGTCACGACGCATGTGTCGGGGGTTCTGATGGACCGACTCGTCTTCCTCCTCTCCGCCGGGCTCGCCCGCGGCGCCGTCCTCGCGCTCTTCGCCCTCTCCCTCGTGATCGTCTGGCGCGCAGCCCGAGTCGTCAACTTCGCCCAAGCCGCCATGGCCGTCACCGCCGTCTACGCCGCCTTCGCCGTCACCAGCGCGACCGGCTCCTACTGGGCCGGCCTCGCCACCGGACTCGCCACGGGCGCACTCCTCGGCGCCGCCGCCGAACGCGGCCTCATGCGGCGCCTGCCGCACCACGCGCCGCTGCCGGGCATCATCGTCGCCATCGGCCTCGTCATGGTCCTCCAATCAGGACTCGCGATCGCCTTCGGCCCCGAGCACCGCCCCATGCACCCGCCGTTCTCCGAGCGGCCCTTCATGATCGGCGGCGTCCCGGTCCTGTCCCCCTACGACCTGTTCGTCCTCATCGCCGCCGCCGCGGTGATGGGCGCGCTCGCACTCCTGTTCAGCCGCACCTCCCTCGGCCTCCAACTGCGGGCCGCGGCCTTCGCCCCCGAGACCTCCCGGCTCCTCGGCGTCCGCGTCCCCCGCATGGTCACCCTCGGCTGGGCCCTCGCCGTCGCCACCGCCTCCCTCGCCGCACTCCTGCTGGTGCCCACCGAACTCGGGCTCAACCCGCACGCGGCCGACCTCCTGTTCGTCAACGCGTTCGCGGTCGCCGTCATCGGCGGCCTCGACTCACCGGTGGGCGCGCTCCTGTCCGGGATCGGCGTCGGCCTGCTCGTCAGCCTCGTCACCGGCTACGCCTCGGCCTCGGCCGCGCCGCTGGCCGTGCTCGGACTCATGACGCTCGTGCTGCTCGTGCGGCCCGGCGGCGTTTTCGCCCCGAAGGAGGCCCGAACCGCATGAAGACCCCACTGCGCGCCCTGCTGCTGACCGCGCTCGCCATCGCGGCGACCTTCGGCCTCGACCCCTTCCGCAACTACCAGCTCGCCACCACCGCGGCCTGCTTCGCGGCCGTCGCCGGACTCACCGTCCTCGTCGGACTCACCGGCCAGCTTTCGCTCGGCCACGCCGTCCTCATGGCCGCCGGCGGCTACGGCTTCGCCTTCACCGCCTCGGCGGTGGACGGCCCGTGGCCGCTGGCGCTCCTCGCCGGACTCGCCGCCGCCGTGATCGTCTCGGGCCTCCTCGGACTCCTGCTCGGCATGGCCGCCGCGCGCCTTCGCGGCCCCTACCTCGCCGGGCTCACCCTCGCCCTCGTCATCGCCCTGCCCTCGGCCGCGAACGCGCTGCCGCTCGGCGGCGACCAAGGCGCCCGCGCCCCGTTCTTCGCAGTGCCCGAAGCGCTCTCGGCCCTCATCGCCGTCGAGCAGTGGCACGCGTGGCTCGCCATCGCGATCAGCGCCCTCGCCGTCACGCCCCTGGTGATGCTCCGCTCCGGCCGCGCCGGACTGCGGATGCGCGCGGTCCTCGACGACGAGACCGCCGCGAAGCTCTCCGGAGTCGACCCCGGCCTCGTCAAGGCCGGCGCCTTCGTGGCCAGCGCGGTCCCCGCCGGGCTCGGCGGCGCGATCCTCGCCGTCGCGACCCAGCAGGTCACCCCCGGCGGCTACGGGCTCGCGTTCTCGCTCCTGCTCGTCGTGGCCGCCGTCGTCGGCGGCCTCGGCAGCATCGGCGGCGCGCTCATCGGGTCCGTCCTGGTCGTCGTCCTCCCGTGGGTGGTCGACCAGCTCGTGGGCGCCCTGCCCGCCGACCTCGGGCAGCGCCTCAACGGCAACCTCGCCGTGCTGCTGTTCGGCGCGGGTCTGATCGCCATGACCCTCGCCTGGCCCGGCGGCGTCGCCCGCCTGCTCGACCGGCTCCGCGCCGCCCGGCCGAAGCGCCGCGCCCCGGCCGCGGACACGGGGAGGTGAGCCGCCCCGCACACCCGTCGTGCGCCCCTTCGGCGAACCCTCGCGGGCGCGCCTGCCGGCACACCCGCTTCGCAACCCCTTCGAACCGAGACACATACGAGCACAGAGAGGTGATCGGAATGCGAGACTCCAAGCGACACATGCGGACCGCGGCGGCCTTGGCCGCGGCGGCGGCCCTGGGCCTGACCGCGTGCAGCACCCCGGGTGACGACGATTCGGTGCCGGGCGTCACCGATGACACGGTCGTCATCGGCACCCACCAGCCCCTGACCGGCCCCGCGGCCGCGGGCTATTCGACGATCTCGGCCGCGACCGCGGCCTACTTCGCGTACGTCAACGACAACGGCGGCATCCACGGCCGCAGCATCGAGTACGTGATCAAGGACGACGGGTACGACCCGGCGAGCACCCAGACGGCGGTGCGCGAACTGGTGACCGAGGAGAAGGTCTTCGCGATCGTCAACGGCCTGGGCACCCCGACGCACTCGGCGGTCCTGGACTACCTCGACCAGCAGGGCGTGCCGGACCTGTTCGTCTCCTCCGGTTCCCTGACGTGGAACCAGCCGGCGGTCTACGAGAACACGTTCGCGTTCAACGCCGACTACGTGACCGAGGGCGCGGCGCTGGCGCAGTACGCGGTCGAGCAGGAGCCGGACGCGAAGATCTGCGTGCTGGGCCAGGACGACGACTACGGCGAGGGCATCCTCGAGGGCGTCGAGACCGTGGTGGGCTCCAACGCGATCACCGACGTCCAGTCGTACACGACCTCCGCGGAGGACCTGACCGCGCAGATCGGCGCGATGATGCAGGCCGAGTGCGAGGTCAACGTGCTCGGCACCATCAACGGCTTCACGGCCATGGCGGTCGGCACGGCCGCGCAGATGGAGTGGTTCCCGCGCTGGTACGTCTCGTCCTCGGGCGCGGACTACCCGACCCTCGCCGGCTACCTCGGCGAGGATCTGGCCCCGGTCCTCTTGCAGGGCCTGGTGAGCGTGAACTACCTGCCGTTCAGTCCCGACGGCGAGTGGGTCGCGCTGTTCGAGCGGATCAACGAGGAGTACAACGACGGCGCGCCGTTCACCGGCAACACCGTGTTCGGGATGAGCGTCGGCTACCTCTTCGCCGAGGCCCTCGCGGCCGCCGGGGAGGACCCGACCCGCGAGTCCCTTGTGGCCGCCGTCGAGTCGGGCGACCTGGTGGGCAACGGCATCCTGCCGCTGTCCTACAGCGCCGACGACCACGCCGCCTACCGGGGCGTGGGCATCACGATCGTGAACGAGGGCGTCCAGGACTATGTGGACGCCGCGTACACCGTCGCGGCCGGGCAGGTGACCGCGGTCGAGCCCGACCCGGTGCCGCTCGAGAACGAGGGCATCCCCGGCTAGGCCGCGCCCGCGGCCGGGGCGGCCCTCACGCCCCGGCCGCGGGCCCCCGAACACCCCATGGACACCCTGGAGCAGAAGGAGACCGATGACCGAGGCGAACGGCGTGCCCGGACTCGATGTGGAAGGGCTGGCCCGCTGGCTGGCCCGGGAGCACCCCGGCCTGGCCGGGGAGGGTCCGCTGCGGGCGGCGCTCATCGACGGCGGGCGCTCGAACCTCACCTACCGGGTGGACGGCGCGAAGACCCCCCTGGTGGTCCGCCGCCCGCCGCTGGGCCACGCGCTTCCCACCGCGCACGACATGCGCCGTGAGCACCGCGTCATCTCGGCCTTGCGCGGCATCGTCCCCGTTCCCTCTACTGTGGATGTCGTGGACGATGTGGACGCGGCCGAGGTGACCGGCACGGTCTTCTTCGTCATGGAGCACGTCGAGGGCCAGGTCCTGGCCGACCCGGCGCAGAACGCCGACTGGACCGCGGAGGGCTTGCGGCGCTTGGGCATCGGCGTCGCCGAGATCCTCGCCGACCTGCACGCGGTCGAGCCCGCGTCGGTCGGCCTGGGCGACTTCGGCCGCCCGGAGGGCTATCTCGACCGGCAGATGCGGACCTGGCGGCGCCAGTACGACGCCTCGCGCTCGCGCGAGCAGCCCGCGCTCGACGCCCTCCAGGACCGCCTCGCCGCCACCGTTCCTAGCGGCCGTTCCCGCGCCGGGATCGTCCACGGCGACTACCGGCTCGACAACATGCTCGTCACCGGGCCGCCGGACGAGCCGCGCGTGGCCGCCGTCCTCGACTGGGAGATGGCCACCCTCGGCGACCCCCTCGTGGACCTGGGGATGCTCGGCATGTACTGGCACATCAGGGAACTGAGCGGCGGCGAGGCCGCCGCCGGGGCGATCGTGCCCGGCGCCGGCTACCCCGACTTCGCCGAGGTCGCCGACGCCTACGCCGCCCGCGCCCGCATCACGACCCCCGACCTGGCCTGGTACCGGGCCTTCGCCTGCTACAAGCTGGCGGTCATCCTCGAAGGCGTCCACTACCGGTACGTCGGCGGCCTCACCGTCGGCGACGGCTTCGATCGCGTTGGCGCGCTTGTCGCGCCCCTGGCCGAGGAGGGCCTGTGGATTTCCGCCCCGACGAGATGACCCGCGCCTTCGCCGACGAGGCGCGGACCTTCATCGACGAGCACGTCCTGCCCGCCGAACCCGTGCTCGCCGCGCAGGTCGCCGCCACCCCGGGCGAGTGGACCGTCCGCCCCGTCGTGCGCGCGCTCCAGGAGACCGCCCGCGAACGGGGCCTGTGGAACCTGTTCCTGCCCCCGGGCGAGCACGGCCTCGGCGGCGGCCTCTCGAACCTCCGCTACGCGCCCGTCGCCGAGCTCACCGGCCGCAGCCCGCGCCTGGCGCCGGCCGCGATGAACTGCGCCGCACCGGACACCGGCAACATGGAGCTCCTCGCGCACTTCGGCACCCCCGAGCAGCGCGAGACCTGGCTGGAGCCGCTCCTGGACGCGAGGATCCGCTCCGCGTTCTGCATGACCGAACCGGGCACCGCCTCCTCCGACGCCTCGCAGATCGGCACCCGCATCCACCGCGACGGCGGCGCGAACGGCACCGGCGAGTTCGTCGTCAACGGCCGCAAGTGGTTCGCCACCGGAGCGATGAACCCCGACTGCCGGCTCCTCATCGTCATGGGCAAGACCGACCCGAGCGGCCCCCGCCACCGCCAGCAGTCCATGCTCCTCGTCCCGCGCGACACCCCCGGCGTCACCGTCGTCCGGCCGCTCACCGTGCTCGGCTACGACGACCGCGACCACGGCGGCCACGCCGAGATCCTCTTCGAGGACGTGCGCGTGCCCGCCGCGAACCTCCTCGGCGAACTCGGCGCCGGCTTCGCCATCGCCCAGGCCCGCCTCGGACCCGGCCGCATCCACCACTGCATGAGGGCCCTCGGCATGGCCGAGCGCGCCCTCGACCTCTTCCGCGACAGGGCCAACGACCGCATCGCCTTCGGCGGGCCCCTCGCCGACAAGGGCGTCGTGCGCGCCTGGGCCGCCGAGTCCCGCGTCGAGATCGAGGCCCTGCGCCTCCTGGTGCTCAAGACCGCCTGGCTCATGGACACCGTCGGCGCCCGCAAGGCGATGACCGAGATCCAGTCCATCAAGATCGCCGTCCCCCGCGCCGTCCAGCGCCTCCTCGACCGCGCCATCCAGCTCTTCGGCGCGGCCGGACTCAGCGACGACCACCCCCTCGCCGAGATGTTCGCCGCCGCCCGGGCCATGCGCCTGGCCGACGGCCCCGACGAAGTCCACCTGTCCGCGCTCGGCAAAGCCGAACTGCGACCAGCACCCACCACTTTGGAAGGAGTTGTGCGATGACGCACCGACCCGACCGCGCCGGCGACGACCCCGCGATCGCAGGGCCCGGCGAAGGCACCCTCTCGATCGCGGCGATCCTCGCCGAGACCGCCCGCCGCCGCCCCGACGCCCCCGCCCTGCACTTCATGGGCCACACGATTCCCTATGGGGCCCTGTGGGACCAGACTCGCGCCTACGCCGGGGCGCTCGCCGCCCGCGGCATCGGGCCCGGCTCGCGCGTGGCCATGATCGTCCCCAACGTCCCCGACTTCCCGCGCGTCTACTACGCCGCCCTCGCGCTCGGCGCCGTCGTCATCCCCGTCCACCTGCTGTTCAAGACCGACGAGATCGCCTTCGTCCTCGAAGACGCCGGAGCCGACCTCGTCGTGGCCGCCGCGCCGCTCCTCGCCGAAGCCGCGCCCGCGGCCGCCCGCGCCGGGGTCCCGCTCGTCACCGTCCTCGCCCCGGAAGGACTGGAAATCGGCGGGGCCCCGGTCCCCAGGCTCGAAGCCGAAGCGGCCGCGGCGCAGCCGATCGAACGCCACACCGCCGTCCACCCGCTCGACGCCGCCACCGTCCTCTACACCTCCGGCACCACCGGCACCCCCAAGGGCGCGGTCGGCTCCCACCTGGCGATGATCGAGCAGGTCCACTGCTCCCTCATCGACTCCTTCGACATGCGCCCCGACGACGTGATCTACGGCGGCCTGCCGTTCTTCCACTCCTTCGGGCAGATGGCCGTGCTCAACATCGGGTTCCGGCGCGGGGCCGCGATCATCCTGCTGCCCAAGTTCGACCCAGACGAGGCGCTGGCGCTCCTGGTGGCGCACAAGGCGACCGTGTTCACCGCCGTGCCCACGAACTTCGCCGGGATGGTCGAGGCGGCCAAGCGCTCGCCCGAGCGCCCGCCGCTGCGCTACGCCGTCTCCGGCGGCGCGGCGCTGCCGGTCGCGCTGCTCGAAGCGTTCGAGCGCTCCTACGGCGCGGCGGTCCATGAAGGTTACGGCCTCACCGAGACCTCGCCGTCGTGCACGTTCAACGTCGTCTCCGAACCGATCCGGCCCGGCACCGTCGGCACCCCCATGTGGGGCGTGGACGTCGCCGTCGCCGACCCCGACATCGAGGACCGGACCGTGCTCCTGGGCGAGCCTGGCGTGCTCGGGGAGATCGTGGTGCGCGGGCACAACCTCATGAAGGGCTACCTCGGCCGTCCGGACGCGACCGCCGCGGCCGTGGTCGACGGCTGGTTCCGCACCGGCGACCTCGGCACCGTCGACGCCGACTCCGTGGTGACCATCGTGGACCGCAAGAAGGACATGATCATCCGCAACGGCTACAACGTCTACCCGACCGAAGTGGAGGCCGTCCTCGCCCGCCACCCGGCCGTCTCGATCGCCGCGGTCTTCGGCGTCCCGCACGAGACGCACGGCCAGGAGGTCCACGCGGCCGTCATCCCCGCCGAAGGCGCGGACGCCGACCCGGCCGAACTCGTGGCCTACATGAAGGAGCGCGTCGCGGCCTTCAAGTACCCGCGGGTGGTGCACGTGGTCGAGGACCTCCCGCTCGGCCCGAGCGGGAAGATCCTCAAACGCGACCTCGTCGAGGTCTACGGCGGTTAGGCTTCGCCGATGCGCAGCTCCGCTTCGACCGCCGCCCGGATCGGCCCCGGAATCGGGACCGGGCGGCGCCGCTCGCGGTCGACGAACACGTGGGTGAAGCGCCCGAGCGCCAGCGGGTCGTCTCGGCCCGGAGCGCCTTCGCGCACGATCGCGAGGTCCCACGTGATCGAGGTGGTCCCGAGCCGGGCCACCGCGATGTCGACTTCGAGGACCTCCGGGAACGAGGCGGGGGCGAGGAACTCGCAGGACGAGGCCCGCGCCAACCCGATCACGTCTCCGGCCGGGTCGAGGTCGGCGCGGCGCATCATGAAGGTGTTCACCGCCGAGTCCATGGCCTCGTAGTAGACGGTGTTGTTCATGTGGCCGTACTGGTCGTTGTCGTTCCAGCGCAGCGGGAACAGGTGTCGACTCGTCACGGTCGCTCCTTCCGGGGGTTCGAACGGGGCCGCATCGGGAACTACGGCTACACGCATACTAGATACATACCGACCAGTCGGTTTCACCGGCTCGCCGATACCACCACCGACGACAGGAGCACCGATGGCCACCATCCTCGACGCCGACAGCTACGCCTTCCAGGACCTGCTCACCCCCGTCGAGCAGGAGGCCGCACTCCGCCTGCGCGCCTTCATGGAGACCGAGGTCGCGCCCATCGCCGACGATTACTGGGAACGCGCCGAGTTCCCGCACCACCTCATCCCCGGGATCGTCGAGACCGGCGTCATCGGCACCGCCTGGCCCGAGTCCGCCCGCTTCCCCAACAGCGCCGTCTTCCGCGGCTGGGCCGCGCTCGAACTCGCCCGCGTCGACGCCTCCTTCGCGACCTTCGTCGGCGTCACCAGCGGCCTCGCCATGGGCGCGATCGGCGTCGGCGGATCCCCCGACCAGCGCGCCGAGTGGCTGCCGCCCATGGGCAAGGGCACCGTCATCGGCGCGTTCGGCCTCACCGAGCCGCTCTCGGGCTCCGACGCCTCGCGCGGCCTGCGCACCACCGCGACCCGCCGCGGCGACACCTGGGTCCTCAACGGCGAGAAGCGCTGGATCGGGAACGCCACCTTCGCCGACGTCACCGTCATCTGGGCCAAGGACACCGCCGACGAGCAGGTGAAGGGCTTCCTCGTGCGCAAGGACGCCCCCGGCTTCACCGCCACGAAGATCGAGCGCAAGCAGTCCCTGCGCGGAGTGCAGAACGCCGACATCGTCCTCACCGACGTCGAGGTCCCCGAAACGGACCGCTTGCAGCACATCGACTCCTTCCGCGACGTGGCCAAAGTACTGCGCCTGACCCGCGCCGGAGTCGCCTGGGAGGCGGTCGGCGTCGCCGTCGGCGCCTACGAGGCCGCCCTCAAGTACGCCAAGGAGCGCGAGCAGTTCGGACGGCCCATCGCCTCCTTCCAACTCGTGCAGCAGAAACTCGCCGACTCCCTCGCCGACATCACCGCGAGCATCGGCATGTGCGTGCGCGTCTCCCAGATGGAGGACGAGGGCACGCAGCGCGACGAGCACACCGCCATGGCCAAGTCCTTCTGCACCACCAGGATGCGCGAGGTCGTCGGCCGCTGCCGCGAAGTGCTGGGCGGCAACGGCATCCAACTCGACCACGGCGTGGCCCGGTTCTTCGCCGACGCCGAGGCCGTCTACTCCTACGAGGGCACCCGCGACATGAACACCCTGATCGTCGGCCGGGCGATCACCGGACTCCAGGCCTTCGCCTGAGCGAGATCCGAAGCCACCCACCGGAAAGGCAACACGCATGACCGAGGCCTACATCGTCGCGACCGCCCGCTCGCCCATCGGGCGGGCGTACAAGGGGTCGCTCAAAAACACCCGAGCCGACGACCTCGCCGCGCAGATGGTCCGCGCCGCAGTCGAAAGCGTGCCCGGACTCGACCCGTCCCGAGTGGACGACCTGCTCCTCGGCTGCGGGATGCCCGGCGGCTACCAGGGCATGAACATGGCCCGCATCGTCGCCGTGCTGCTCGGCTGGGACACCGTCCCCGGCGCCACGATCACCCGCTACTGCTCCTCCAGCCTCCAGACCACCCGCATGGCCTTCCACGCCGTCAAGGCCGGCGAAGGCGACGTGTTCGTCTCCGCCGGAGTCGAATCGGTGAGCGGCATGGCCATCGGCTCCAGCGACTACCTCCCCGGCGAAAACCTCGAGAACCCCCGCTTCGCCGAAGCCGTCGCGAACACGGCCAAACGGGCCGGCGGCGGCGACCCCGGCTGGACCGACCCGCGCGAATCCGGCCTGTTCCCCGACCCCTACATCGCGATGGGCCAGACTGCCGAGAACGTCGCCGCGATCCGCGGGATCACCCGCGAGGAACAGGACGCGTTCGCCGCCCGCAGCCAGCAGCGCGCCGAGCGGGCCATCGCCGAAGGCTTCTGGGCCCGCGACATCACCCCCGTCACCCTCGCGGACGGCACGGCCGTCAGCGCCGACGACGGCCCGCGCGCGGGCACCACCGTCGAGAAGCTCGCCGAACTCGACCCGGTCTTCCGCCCCGGCGGCACCGTCACCGCCGGGAACGCCTGCCCGCTCAACGACGGCGCCGCCGCCGTCGTGGTCGTCTCCGACCGCGTCGTGGACGAACTCGGACTCCAACCGCTCGCCCGGATCGTCTCCACCGGCGTCTCCGGACTGTCCCCGGAGATCATGGGCCTGGGCCCGGTCGAGGCGTCGAACCGCGCGCTCGCCTTGGCGGGCTTGGGCATCGACGACATCGACCTGGTCGAGATCAACGAGGCCTTCGCCGCCCAGGTGATCCCCTCGGCGCGCGAACTCGGCATCGACGAGGAGCGCCTCAACGTCAAGGGCGGCGCGATCGCGGTCGGGCACCCGTTCGGCATGACCGGCGCGCGGATCACCTCCACGCTCATCAACGCGCTGGCGGACACCGGCGGGCGCTACGGACTGGAGGCCATGTGCGTCGGCGGCGGCCAGGGCATGGCGATGGTCCTCGAACGGCTGTGACCCGCAGCCTCCACGAAGCGCGGTGGGCGGCACGACCCTCAAGGGTCGTGCCGCCCACCGCTTTCGGAGCAATTGGCGGCGACGAACGGCGCGGCTCCTTTCGAAGCCGCGCCGCTTTCGTGCGCTACTCGGGCACGTACAGCGTGATCGTCTGCGCCACCAGGGCGGGCTTGTCCGCGTCCTCGATCTCGATCGTCACGGCGTAACCGGCGCGAATGCCCAGATTGGACGGTTCGGCCGAGGCGAGTTCCACGACCGCCCGCACCCGCGACCCGGCCGCGACCGGTTGCAGGAACCGGAGCCGGTCCAGCCCGTAGTTCACGGTCATCGCGAGCCGCCCGACCTCGAAGAGCCCGGCGGTGAGCCGGGGGAGGAGCGAGAGCGTGAGGTACCCGTGGGCGATCGGCCCGCCGAACGGGCCCGCCTTGGCCCGTTCGGGATCGACGTGGATCCACTGGTGGTCGCCGGTCGCGTCGGCGAACGCGTCGATGCGCTCCTGGTCCACATTGAACCATTCGCTCGTGGCGGTGCTCCCGACCGCGTCGGCGAGCGCGGCGGGGGAGGGGACGGTGACCTGCGGGCTCATGCGCGCGGACCTCCCGCCACGTAGAGGACCTGGCCGGAGACGAACCCGGCCTCCTCGGAGGCGAAGTACGCGACCGCGGCGGCGATGTCCTCGGGCTGGCCGACGCGCCCGACCGGGGCCTCCTTGGCGGCGTGGGCGAGGAAGTCCTCGAACGGGACGCCGATGCGCTCGGCAGTGGCCTTCGTCATCTCGGTCTGGATGAACCCGGGCGCGACCGCGTTGGCGGTGATCCCGAAGCGGCCCAACTCGATCGCGAGCGTTTTGGTGAGTCCCTGCATCCCGGCCTTCGCGGCGGCGTAGTTCGCCTGGCCGCGGTTGCCGAGCGCGGAGGTGCTGGAGAGGTTCACGATCCGGCCCCACTTGGCCTCGACCATGTGGGACTGGACGGCGCGGCTCATGAGGAACGCGCCGCGCAGGTGGACGCTCATGACCGCGTCCCAGTCGCCCGCGGTCATCTTGAACAGCAGGTTGTCGCGCAGGATGCCGGCGTTGTTGACGAGGATCTGCGGCGCGCCGAGTTCGGCGGCGACGCGTTCGACGGCGGCGGTGGCGGCGGCTTCGTCTGCGACGTCGGCGCCGACCGCGATCGCCTTGCCTCCGGCCTCCCGGATGGCCTTCGCGGTGTGCTCGGCCTGGTCCTCGGCGAGGTCGAGGACGGCGACGGCGTGGCCGTCCGCGGCGAGGCGGCGGGCCGTCGCGGCCCCGATGCCGCGGGCGGCGCCGGTGACGACGGCGGTGCGTGCGGTCATGGGCATTCCCTTCAGTGGTTGGGGCTTCCAGTCTTGCGGCGGTGCGGGTTCGAGCGGTCAGAATTCGATGAGCTGGCGCAGAGCCTCGCCGGAGGCGAGGCGGTCGAGGGCGGTCGGCAGCGCGTCGAGGCCGATGCGGTCGGAGACGAGCCGGTCGAGCGGGAGCCGCCCGGCGCGCCAGAGTTCGACGTAGCGGGGGATGTCCTCGCCGGGGACGGCCGAACCCAGGTAGGAGCCGACGATGGTACGGGCCTCGGCCGTGAGGCTCAAGGGCGCGATGCTCGCGCGCGCGTCGGGGTGCGGGAGGCCGACGGTGACGGTGGTGCCACCGGGCGCGGTGAGCGCGTACGCGGTCTCGAAGGCGCGGGCGGACCCGGCGGCCTCGATGACGAGCGGCACGCGCAGGCCTTCGGCCTCGGCGGGGGTGCGGGCCTCGGCTTCGAGCTCGCGCGCCATGTCGAGTTTCGCCGGGACGGTGTCCACCCCGATCACCCTGTGCCCCAGTGCTTTCGCGACGAGGAGCGCGGCCATGCCGACCCCGCCGAGGCCTACGACGGCGATGGCCTGGCCGCTTTCGGGTCGCCCGGCGTTGACGACGGCGCCGCCGCCGGTGAGCACGGCGCAGCCGAGCAGCGCGGCGATGTCGGGCGGCACGTCGTCGTCCACGGGCACGACAGAGGTCGCGGAGACGACGGCGTGCGTGGCGAAGGCGCTGACGCCGAGGTGGTGCTTGACCGGCGTGTCGCCGCGATGGAGCCGGACCTCGCCGCCGACGAGGGTACCGGCCGCGTTGGCGGCGCTGCCCACCGAGCAGGGGAGGCGCCCGTGCGTGGCGCACGCTTCGCAAGCGCCGCAACGGGGGAGGAAGGTCATGACCACGCGCCTGCCCGGTGCGATGGCGGCGCCGGGCCCGGCCGCCTCGACGATCCCGGCGGCTTCGTGGCCCAGGAGCATGGGCACGGGGCGGACGCGGCTTCCGTCCACTACGGACAGGTCGGAGTGGCAGAGCCCGGCGGTCTCGATGCGCACGAGGAGTTCGCCGGGGCCGGGAGGATCGAGTTCGAGCGGGCCGATCGCGAGCGGGCGCGAGGCGGTGAAGGGCGCGGGCGCGCCGCAGCGTTCGAGCACGGCACCGGTGATCTGCACGGCGACCTCCTTGTCGATCCCAGCGGATGCATAGAAGCATACCGACTGGACGGTATGTGGCGCTACCCCCGGGAGGAAAGTGGTTCCGAAGCGCCGAGGCCCGCAAATATGCGGTGTGAATGGGCTCGCGGCCACCGGCCGTCCCTAACCCCCACCCTCCCGAGAGGGGAAGGAAGTCTGCCGCGATCGTGTCTCGCGGGTACGACAGAAATCGGGCCCGTGGACCGGGCGGGGCCGGGGTTTCATCGGAAAGAGTGAGCGAAGGCGCGGGACGCTTGCGTTTCGGGGTTGTGGGAAGGCACACATCCCCAATCCGATGCACTGAGTGCATCGTTGCATCTAGTGTAGTCGCCATGGCCGCGACACCCGATCCCGTCGACCGCCGCAGCGCGTTGAAAGCCAAGAGCCACAAGGCGATCCTCGACGCCGCCGCCGATCTCATGCACCGGCGCGGCAGCAGCGACTTCTCCGTGGACGAGCTCGCCGCCGCCGCGGACGTCTCCCGCCGCACCGTCTTCAACCACTTCGCCTCCCTCGAAGACGTGGTCACCGCCGTCGCCGGGCAGATGCTCGCCGACGTGGTCGACGGCATGGAGGCCCAGGCCGCCGACGCCTCCCGCGAACCCGATTCCGTGCTCGCCGACCTCGGCGCCACCGCCTCCGGCGACCACCTCGTGCCCATCGTCGTCTACCTCATCGGCATCTTCGGCGGCCACGACCCCGAGCCCTCCACCCGCCACGCCGTGCTCATGCAGCGCGCCTTCGACCTGTTCACGCGCCGCATGTCCACCGCGATCGCCCGCCGCCACCCCGACGCCGACGCCCTCGCCGTCCAGCTCCTCACCGCCGCCTTCTGCGGCGGCGTCCTCGGCTTCGTCGACCGCTGGATCGAGGACACCGGCGCCGCCGACACCCCCGCGTCCCGCCGCGCCTGGGACGACCTCATCGCGCGACTCACCGCAGTCCTGCGAGAACCCGGTGCCTGACACCGCGAAGCTGAACACCGGCCGCACCCGGCCGGCACCACCGCAGTACCAACGACACCCAATCGGAGGCCGCCTTGGCTGAGTTCCTGTACCGGGTCGGGCGCTTGTGCGCCCGGCGCGCCAAAACCGTCATCGCCGTGTGGGCGCTGCTCCTCGCGGCGGCCGCCACCGCGTTCGTCCTCTTCGGAGCCGCGTTCGCCACCACGCTCTCCATCCCCGGCACCCCGACCGAGGAGGTCACCGACCACCTCGCCGACTCCCTCCCCGGCGCCTCCGGCGGCACCGGCAGCATCGTCCTCAGCACCGAGAACGACCAGCCGTTCACCGAGGACCAGCAGGCGGCCATCGCCGCGCTCATCGCCGAGGCCTCCGGACTCGACGGCGTCGAGACCGTCGTCGACCCCTTCGCCACCGAGGCGCAGCGCGAGGAGCAGCGCACCCAGATCGACGAGGGCCGCGTCCAGGTCGAGGCCGGGCAGACCCAGGTCGACGAGGGCCTCGCCCAGCTCGAAACCGCCCGCCAGGAACTCGAACTCGCCCAGGCGCAGATCGACGCCGCCCGCGAGCAGGCCGGCGGCGCCGCCGTGCCCGAACTCGACGCCCAGCAGGCCGAACTCGACGCCGGCGTCGAGGAGCTCGACGCTCAGCAGATCGAACTCCAAACCGGCGCAGCCGAACTCGAAGCGCAGTCCGCCGCGCTCGAGAACGGCGCGACCCTGCTCCACCTCGCCGACGAGGCCACGGTCGTCTCCTCCGACGGCAGCGCCGCGGTCGTCACCGTCGCCTTCAGCGACCCGGCCATGGAGGTCACCCCCGAGACCAAGACCGCCGTGGTCGACGTCTTCGAGGACTCGCCGGTCGACGGCGTGAACGTCGACTACTCCTCCGAGATGGGGGACTCCGTGCCCGCCATCGCGGGCGTGAGCGAAGTGGTCGGCCTCGTCGTGGCCGGCATCGTCCTCGTCCTCATGCTCGGCACCTTCATCGGCGCGGCCCTGCCGCTCGCGACCGCGCTCGTCGGCGTCGGCGTGGGCGCGCTCGCGTCCATGTCCCTGTCCGGCGCGGTCGAGATGACCTCGGTGACCCCGATCCTCGGCCTCATGCTCGGCCTGGCCGTGGGCATCGACTACTCGCTGTTCATCGTCAACCGCCACCGCCGCCAGCTCAAGGAGGGCTACGAGGTGGACGAGTCCATCGCGCTGGCCACCGGGACCTCCGGCAACGCCGTGGTCTTCGCGGGCGCGACCGTCCTCATCGCACTCGTGGCGCTCAACATCACCGGCATCCCGTTCCTCGGCCTCATGGGCTCGATCGGCGCCTTCTGCATCGCCTGCTCGGTCGTCGTGGCCATCACCTTCATCCCGGCGCTGCTGCGCCTGGTCGGCCTGCGCATCCTCAGCAAGCGCGAACGGACCGCGCGCGAGGCCCACGAGACGGCCGACAAGCGCCCCGCGCCCAAGCCGATGCACACCGGCCGGGCCGTCCTGCGCGTCCTCGTCGGCGTCGGCGCTCTGATCGCGGTCGCATTGCCCGCCTTGGACATGCGCCTCAACCTGCCCGACGGCTCCTCCGAGCAGCACGACACGACCCAGTACCGGGCGTACGCGACTATCGACGAGAAGTTCGGCGAAGGCCAGAACGGCTCACTGCTCGTGGTCGCCGACCTGCCCGAGAGCCCCGACGAGGCCGGGTCGCTCGCCGCCCAGGTCGCCGTCGCCGAAGCGGTCGCCGCCGAGGACGACGTGGTCGCCGTCGCGCCCATCGGCGTCTCCGAGGACGGCGCCACCATGGCCTTCCAGGTGATCCCCGCCGAAGGACCCACCAGCGAGTCCACACAGGAACTCGTGCACACCCTGCGGGACTTGAAGGTGGACGGCGTCGAGGACATCGGCGTGGCCGGCTCGGCCAGCGGCAATATCGACATCTCCGAGATCCTCGCCGACGCGCTCCCGATCTACCTCGCGGTCGTCGTGGGCCTGTCGCTGCTCATCCTCATCCTCGTGTTCCGCTCGATCCTGGTCCCGATCCTGGCGACCCTCGGGTTCATCCTCAGCTACTTCGCGGCCCTCGGCGGCGTCGTGGCGATCTACCAGTGGGGTTGGCTCGCAAGCGTCTTCGGTGTCGACACGCCGGGCCCGATCCTGAACTTCCTGCCGACCATCCTCGTCGGCATCCTGTTCGGGCTCGCCATGGACTACATGCTGTTCATCGGCTCGGGGATGCGCGAGTCCTACGCGCACGGCGTCCCGGCGCGGCTCGCGGTGGTGCACGGCGTGCGCGCGGGCCGCTCGGTGGTCACGGCCGCCGCGATCATCATGATCGCGGTGTTCGGCGGGTTCGTGTTCTCCCACTCGACCATGATCCGGCCCATCGGGTTCGCTCTGGCGTTCGGCGTGCTCGTGGACGCGTTCCTGGTGCGGCTGCTTATCATCCCCGCGCTGATGCACCTGGTCGGCGACAAGGCCTGGTGGCTGCCGAAGTGGCTCGACAGGATCCTGCCCGATGTGGACGTGGAGGGCGCGGCACTGGAGCGCCGCCACCCGCATCACGAAGCGGCGGAGAAGGAATAGACGAAGCGCGCCGCCCCGCCGCCGGACCGGCGGCGGGGCGGCGCGTTCTAATCCTCTGGAGCCCAAGCGGGGTCGCGCCCGAGGATCGCGAGCAGCCGCTCCAACCTCCCCTCGCCTTCGTGCGAGGGCACCGCCGGGGCGAACGGCGCGTACGGCCCGTTCCGGGTCGGGCCTTCGAGGGGGACCTCCTCGGCGAGCGGCAGCACCGCGGCGAGCACGTCCTCGTCGAACTCGGCCGGGACGCCGATCGCGGCGGCCACGTTCCAGGCGTGCACGACGTAGTCGATGAAGTGGTAGCCCAGAGCGGTCTTCCCGGGCACCCGCGCGGCCTGGTCGGCGCCGACGAGCATGGGCCAGACGCGCTCGGTCGCGCCGTCGCCCGCGAACGCGGCCACGACCTCCTCCGCTGAAGCGGCGAAGGCCTCGCCCGGCTCCTCTGCCGCCGTCTCGGCCCAGACCGCGAGGTCGAAGTCCTCCCCGCGGGCGGCCGAGGCGAAGCCCCGGTTCTGGCCGGTCATGTGGGCGAGCAGTTGCCCGAGATTCCAAGCGGCGCAAGGCGTCGGCAGGCCGAGCTGATCGGGGCGGACCCGGTCGACGATCGCGGCGGCGTTCGCCATGGTGCGGCGGTGCAAGGTGAGGAGATCGGTCATGACCGCGATCATAGGCCGGTCGGATTCCCGGCTGTAGGATGTTTCGCGGCGCCCCGCCCCTGCGGGCGGGACGCCGAGCATCCGAGGAGACCGACATAAGTTCCGACACCGACCGACTGGTCGCGTTCAGCGCACAACTCCGCGCCGTCCACCAGCGCCTTCGCCAGGCGCTCGATCTTGCGAGGCGGTCCGTCGACGGGGAGTTCGAGGACTCGCCGGGGCAGGACCTGCTCGTCTTCTGCCGGGGCTTCTGCTCCGCGCTGAGCGGCCACCACCGCAGCGAGGACGGCGGGCTGTTCCCGCAGATCCTCGCCGAGCACCCGGAATTGAAGCCGGTGGTCGCCAACCTCATGAGCGACCACAACATGCTCGAACACCTCATCGGCGGCTTCACGGCCGCGATCGAGGCCGAGGCGGACGCCGACGCCCTCCACGACCACCTCGACGGCATAGGCGCGGTGATGGAGACCCACTTCGGCTACGAGGAACGCCAACTCCTGACGATCCTCGACACCCTCGCCCTACAAGGCACCCCGCAAACCCTCCTAGGCGACCTCGCTTAGAACTGGTTGAAGGATCGCAGGCTCGCAGGTCCCCGGGCTGGTCGGCCGGTTGAGGGTTCGGGTCCGGGATCACGAGCGGGACCGGGCCGTCGCCGGTAGCGCGGGCGCGGTGAGTTCGGCTTGCGAGTTTTTGCGCGTCCGGGCTGGTCGGCCGGTTGAGGGTTCGGGTCCGGGCCACGTGCGGGCCAGATAAGAGGCGTGGGACCGGGCCATTACCGGCAGCGGTCGGCACGGTGCCCCGCGATCACTGCCTGCCGGCCTGGTCGGCCGGGGTGCGGTGGCCTCGCAGGCGTCTCGCGCCCTGCCACAACCGCATCGCCGCGAGCGTGAGCCCTACGAGCCCCAGAGCGTACAGCCCCCACGCGAGATCAGGAGCCATGAGCACGTACAGGATTCGGCTCGGAGCCATCGCCGGAACCGCAACGGCGGCGGCATAGGTCACGGCCGTTCCAAGCACAACCCAACCGGCCATCGCCGCCCATACAGTCCACCGGCGCCTCGTCTCCATGACACCGCTACGGAGTCGCCGGACGGTGCGGATCACGAGGACGACGCCGAGCAGCAGGAGCGCGGCGATGGCCGCCAGGGCCGCCGGGTAGGTCCAGTCGGATTCGAGTTCGTACCCGTCACCGCCCGCCGCGATGCGCGCCGCGCCCAGCGCGGTGCCGACGAGCGCGCCGTCCTGGAAGTGGCCGTAGGCGTTCTGCGCGATGACCACGGCCCGGTCGAGTTCGGGCAGCAGGACCACGGCCGCGAAGTAGCCGGGCGCGCCGCCGGTGTGCCAGACCGTGGTCGTGCCCAGGTCGGCGTTGCGGTCGTCGATCTTCCAGCCCAGGCCGTAGTCGATGCGCTCGTTCATCGACACGGCCGGAGTCTGCATGAGCGCCAACGAATCCTGCGAGACCGCCCCCTCGCCTCCGGGCAGACTGGCGGAGGCGAACGCGGCCAGGTCGGCGGCCGAGCCGCCGAGATACCCGTAGCTGGGGCCGGTCGGGTCGAACGGCGCGTCGATGGCGACCGGCTGCCCGAACACGAACGTGTGCCCGTCCGGTACGGCGGCGCCCGCGTCGGCGTCGGCGACCGCCGTGTCCATCCCGAGCGGGTCCAGGACGGCCTCGCGCAGGTAGTCCTCGTAGTCCATGCCGGAGACGGCTTGGACGAGCGCGCCGAGCACGAGGTAGTTGGCGCTGGCGTACTCGAACTCGGCGCCCGGCTCGGCGAACGGCTCGGCCTCGGCCAGGTCGGCGAGGGCCTCCCCGTAGGGGTCGGCGCCAGCGTCGAAGTCGAAGCGGTCGGTGACGCCGGTGCCCTCGGGGATGCCGCTGGTCTGCTCCAGGAGGTGGCGCACTGTGATCCGCTCGGCGCGTGCGGGGTCGGCGAGGGTGAATTCCGGCAGGTAGGCGCGTGCGGGTTCGTCGAGGTCGATGCGGCCGTCCTCGACGAGGGTCATGACGGCGGTGGCGGTGACGGGTTTGGCGACCGAGCCCCACAGGAACGGGGTCGACCCGGTGACGGGCGCGCCGCCGCCGTCCTCGCCCCAGGCCGCCTGATGCTCGATGCCGTCGGCGGTCACGACCGCCCAGGCCGCGCCGGGGACCTTCGTCTGCTCCAGGCGCGATTCGATGTAAGCGTCGATATCGGCGAAGTCCGTCGCGGGGGCTTGAGGCGGCGGGAGCGGGCCGCTCGCGAGCGCGAGCGCTACGGCGGCGAGTGCGGTGGTGTGCATGGGTTTCCTTGCGGGTGGCCGCGGGGTGCCGCGGTGGGGATAACAATACGAGCGTATGGCTTCCTCAAAACCATACACCGGTATGGTTAAACGGTGCCCAGGACCGCCGACCACGATCTCCGCCGCAACCAGATGGCCGCCGCGACCCATCGACTCATCGCCCACGCCGGGCTCGACGCCGCCACGATGGCCGCCGTCGCGCGCGAGGCGGGGTTCTCGGTCGGCCTGGTGCAGCACTACTTCGCCTCGAAGGACGAGCTGCTGCTGTTCGCGTACAAGCAGATGAGCGAGCACCAGTTGGCGCGAGTGGCCCGCATGGTCGCCGAGGGCGAGGCCGACGCGCAGCCGATCCGGGCGATCCTGTTGCGCTGCATGCCCGAACTGTGGCCGCTGGACGAGGCCCGCCGCGGTGAGTACCGCGTGGCGACGGCCTTCCACGCCAGGGCCCTGGACGTGCCGACCGTGGCCGAAGTGGCCCGCGAGACCGCCGCCGTAGTGAGCGGCCAGATCGCCCGCGCCGTCGAGAACGGCAAGGAATGCGGCGAAGTAGAGCCGGGAACCGACGCCGAGCGCGCGGCACTCGAACTGTCGGCCCTGGTCACCGGCCTGGCCGATGAACTCTACGGCGAACCCGAACGCCGCCGGGGCGACCGGCCGCTCATCGAGACCGCGGAGGCGATCCTCAAGGACCGACTCGGTTCGTACTTCCCGGGAGAATGCCACCACTACGACCGGTAAGCCTCGGCCCGTTAGTGGCCCGGGCGATCGCCCGCGCAGCCGGTCATGGCCCGCTCGTGTACTGCGGTGCCGCCTCGGGCTCCGTCATAGGATGCGTGACCTGTTCCCAGTCTGAGCCGGTTTCGTTGCGTTCCCGGGGATCGGCCTCGGGGTCGCCGATCGCCCAGACGAGGATGCCCGGCCGGTTGTGGAAGGCAGCCCGGTGGGGCTACTAGGCGACCTCGCTTGGCTCCCCGCCACGGGTCTCCCCGCCGCTGGCCCTCCACTCGTACGCCTCGGGTTCGTCGGTGTAGTGGAGCAGGTGCTCGCCGGCGAATTTTGCCAAGGCCTTCCGGACCTGCTGCGGAGTGACGTAGAAGAACTCGCGGCGCAGGTTGACCCGGTTGACGCGGCGCTCGGCGAACTCCTCGTGCAGACGCGCCTCCAGGCCCCGCGCATCCTCGCTGAAGACCAGGGCGTGGACGTCGAACCGGAACGGCACTGATGCGTCCCCGAGCTCGGTCACCCGCTCCAGAGGCTCGATCCTTCGGGTCATGCCGATCTTGACCATATTGGGGCCGAACGCGCCTCGATTCGAGATGACGTAGACGTGTCCCACCGCCGAGTTCGCTTGGCGGGCCAGGACGTTTTCGAACGCGGCGTCGACCTCATCGAGCTTCGCGGTCAGTTCGGCAGCGGCCTCGGCATCGCCCTTCGCGCTGAGCTTCGCGATCGCCGTGCGAAGGTGCGTCCGCTCCTTCTCGAGTTTCTCCTGCTCTTTGCGCATCTCGCGCTGGGCCTTCTCTTCCTCGCGCTCGCGTGCCCGCTGTTCGCGGATGCGCTCCTTCTCCTCTTCGGCCTTCGCCTTGTAGTCGGCGGTCAATTCGAGTTCCTGCACACGCAGCCGATGGTAGCCGTCGGTGATTCGCATGTCCATGGTCGAACCGAGCCTGCCGATGGTCTCGCGGGTCTTCTGGAGCCTGGCGACGGCCGAATCGAGCTTGTAGGGCCGCATGGTGCGGACGAGGTTGTCGGCCTCCGCGTTATAGGCGCGAAGCATCAGCCGCGAGACCTCCCGGACCATTTTCTTGCCCTGAGCCTGTGAACCATTGACGCGCCAGTTCGTGATGCTTGAGATGGCGTGGTCGCCCTTCGCCATCGACTTGTACTGGTCTTTGATCGACTCGAGTTTCGCCTTGTAGGCCACGGCGTCCTCGAGTGGGTGCGTGTACTCGTAGATGCCGACCTCTTGGAGCAGCAGGTCGTCGCGGGTCTCCACGAGTGATGCCTTGGCCGAGTCGACTTCGTGGCGCAGGCGGTGCAGCTCGGCGTTGGCAGTGGTGGCCTGGACGCCGATCTGATGGAGCTGGTCCTGAGCCTGCTCGTCGATGGCGGCCTTTCGCTCCTTGGCCTGCGATTCAAGGTGTTCCAGCATCGCTCTTCGCCGTCCGATTTCGACGGTGAGCTCTGAGGCATTGAGGGCGCCGAGCGTTCGGAGCTCATCGACGGTGGCGACGAGTGCCCGCTGAAGGCGGCCAGCGAACTGCTCCAAGGCCTCGACCTGGCCTTCGAGACGGTTCTTCCGCCCGATCCTGCCGCTCGCCGATGCCGTGATCGAGGTGACGGGAGTCGCCAGCAACACTTGGAGGTCGGGATTCAAGGATGCACCCGCATTGACGGGAGCGAGGTCGGTGGGCGCCGGCGCTGCGGGAAGGGCTTCGACGAGCGGGGTTTCGGCGGGTATGGCTTCGCCGGGCATGGGTTCGGCCGAAGCGACGGGGCCGGGGGACAGGCTCGGTTCCGGCGCCGGTGTCGGATCAGCTTCGACCCACCACTGCCAGCCATGAGGTGCGCGGGGCCAGTCCGGCGGCGACTTCCAGTTGGCCGGAGGCGTCCATCCCGGAGGTACCGGCCAGCCGGGCGGAACGTTGAATCGGTACGCCATCGAAGTCGCTCCTCTGCTCACTCTTCGTTGAGTCACAACACGATTGCACCTAGCACGGGCACCCGCAATGCCTTGAGCGGAGAATGCATGTTCGGACCGTCCACACTGACCGATCGGTTGAGATTCCGGACATGCTGCCGTGTCAGTGCATGTCACAGAGTCCGGTCGGAGCCGGAGCGCGACAGCAGCCGGATTCGAGCATCCGCTTGGAGAGCCGAAGGCCGTAGGATGTCGGCACCACCGTGTTCGGGCTCAGCGCCGTATTCCGCGATCGGACGAAGATGCATTCCACTGGCAGCCAAGACGTTCCCGCCGACCTCGCCGAGTGGGGCTTGCACGCCTTCGCGCTCGGCGCCCGCAGCACACCGCACTCGGTGGTGGCCATGGACGACAACGGCGCCCTGCTCTACCACGCCCGGCAGGGCATCACGCTCGGCCGGCTCGAAGCGCACGGCATCACCGCCTCCCAAAGCCAACTCGCACTGCTCCAGGCCTACGGCCTGGTCACCGTCGACGGCGACCGGATCACCACCGCATTCCCCGTGGTCGGGCCCGAAGTGCTCGGCCCGCTCCGCCCGCGCGTGCGGCAACTCGCCGCCGACCTCGTACCGCGGATCAGCGGCGCGGTGGCTGCGATCTCGGCGGAACTGCGCCGCCGCGGCCACGCCGGGCACGACTACACCGTGGTCTTCGGCCATGCGGTGGACGGACTGCTCTGGGACCGGCTCCGGGCCCACGGCCTCGCGCCGACCACCGAACTCAGCATCGACCGCCCGTACTGGAACGGCGCCTTCTGGGCGATATACCCGCCCATCACGGACTCCGCCGGGGTGAACGAACTCTCGGGGACCGAGGCGACCCTCATCATGGTCTGGACCGACGCCACCAACAAGGCCCTGTGGGACCTGGCCCGATCCGAAGCGGGACAAGCGCTCGTGAACGACCCGACCGTCCAGACCGACGTCCCGGTCCTGGCCGCCGATGAGAGCGATGCCCTCCACCGGCACAGCATGAGCATCGCCGACACCCTCGCGCAGGCGCTTCGCACCGACCGGCAGGCACAGGAACTGCTCGAAGCGATCCCCGACGCTAATCCGCACGAGGGCGTGCTCATCCTCGCCCACGAACTCATCTGGGAGATCATGGAAGCCCTCGTCGCGGCCGGGAACCTGCGACCGCCGCCGGGAATGCGCGACCAGGACCCCGCGAGCCATGCGTTGAGCGAGCAACTGCTGCTCCGGCTCCACCGGAAGGACTGACGCTCAGGCCGGCCGGACTGATTGCGGCGGCCTCGGTGATCGAGGTGCGCCGATGAATCCACGGCCGCCGCCCAGTCGTACTCTCGGACGACCGAGACCGGAGGCCGAGTTCCATGAATGATCGCAACACCAGGTCGCGACCGCATAATCGGGCGCGTCTGTGGCGGATGATCCACGCCGAACGGGCGGCGCTGGCGGCCGATCTCGCCGGACGCTCCGACGAGGAGTGGGAGACGCCGTCCCTGTGCGAGGGCCTGTCCGTGCGCGAAGTGCTGGCGCACATCACCGCCGGGGCGAGCCTCGGGCCGGCCCGGTGGATGGCCGGAGTGATCAAGTGCCGGTTCGACTTCGACAAGCAGGTAGCGATGCGCCTGGCCGAACAGCTCGGGCAGTCGGCCGAGGAGACGTTGCGGCGGTTCAACCGAGTGGTCACGAGCACGACCACGGCGAACCCGGTCAAAGCGATGCTCGGCGAGACGGTGGTCCACGGCGAGGACATCCGCCGCCCTCTCCGCATCCGCCATGCCTACCCGACCGAGACGATCACGGCGCTGGCCGAGTACTACCGCAGCTCGGATTTCGTCGTGGTCGCGAAGAAGCGCGCGGTCGGTCTGCGGCTGGTCGCCGACGACGGGCCGTTCGAGGCGGGGGAGGGCCCGCTGGTCTCCGGCCCGACCCTGGCGTTGGTGATGGCGATGACCGGTCGCGCGGTGTTCTGCGACGACCTCGAAGGCGACGGCGTCTCGACGCTCCGCGAGCGCTGTAACTCGATGTGACCCGGTCCCCGATGCGGGGGAAACCGTTCGTGGGCCGGAGGACGCGCCGCAGTCATACTCGGTCCCATGCAGCTTGAGGAAGTACGGGTCCTGCACCGCACCGGGCAATGGTGCCCCGGGGTCCGAACCGGCGGCGTCTTGGCCTATGACCTCGCGATTCTTCCTCCGTGGCAGGTGCCCGGTCGGCCCACCACCGATCGGTGCTTCGTCATCGCCGCCGAGGGAGTGCAGCTCACCCGACCGAGTGCCTTCACCGGCGCGCTCGAAGGCGGTTGGTACATCGACCTGGTCGAGCTGGAGGAGGTAGAACCGAAACGGCTGGTGGTCCGCGACCTCTACGTGGACATCGTGGTGCCGCCGTCGAACCGGCGCTATGAGGTGCTCGACCTCGACGAGCTCGCCGACGCGCTGGAGGCCGGCGCGATCGATGCCGCGACCGCAATCCGCGTCTTGCGCAATGTGCAGCGCTTCATCGACACGCACCTGCGCGACCTCGACGCACTGGACTCGTGGCCGGACTTCCCTCCGGCGGCCGTGATGGAACTGGCCGAGCTTCCGCCCTTCGCATTCAGATGAAGCGAGCGACGCGCCCTCAGTCCATCGGCTCCCAGCGCTCTTCGAACAGCTCGGAGCCGGGGGCCTCGCCGGGAAGGGGCGGGTGCCCGGCGGCGCGCAGGCCGTCGAGGGCGATGGCGGTGATGCGGGCCCTGGCGGTGACGGCGGCTTGGAGCAGTTCGGTCCGGCCCTGCTTGGTGAGCTGTTCGATCAGCGGGGACTTGCCGAGCTGCTCGATGAGGAGCTCGATGTCGACCACCGTGGCGTCCGGGCGCAGCGCGCCGACGGCGTGGGCGCGCTCGACCATGGTCGCGACCGCTTCGCCGGCCCGCCGATTCTTCTCCAGGATCGTTTCCGGAAGCGCGATGGTGCCTGCGATGGGACTGAGCGAGCCGGCGAACTCGACTGCGGTGGTCACATAGCCGACCAGGCCGTTCCAGGGATCGGGGTCGGCCAGCGCGGTCTCGGCGGCGGCCAGGTACTTGTCGAGCGCGAGGTCCAGAAGTCGCTGGTAGAGGGCTTCTTTGGTGGGGTAGCGGCGGTAGAGGCTGCCGATGCCGACCCCGGCACGTTTGGCGATGGCCGCGACCGAGGCGTGGGCGCCGTCGGTGGCGAGTACGGCCCGGGCGGCGTCGAGCAGTGCTTGGTCATTGCGCTCGGCTTCGGCTTGGCGGGGTGCCCGGCGGCGTTCGGCTGTCATGGGGGTCATAGTAATCCACCTTGCGGAGCGATTCGCTCCGATATACGGTTCCTGTAACGGAGCGAATCGCTCCTTTAAACGGATCCTGAGAGGAGACCCACCGTGAACACCGAGGTCGAAGCCATCGAGCGCGTCGTCGCCGCCTACCAGCGCCACCAGAACGACCCTGAATCGTTCCTCGCCCTCCACATCGATCAGACCGTCGTCGTCAACATCGCCGGCCGACGTGTCCTCGGCAGAGAGCGCCTGGGCGAGGCGATGCGCGCGGCACTCGCCTCCCCGCTCGCACACGTGCGCACCACCCTCGACATCGAGGACATCCGCTTCCCGCTCCCCGACGTGGCGCTCGTCAGCGCCGTCAAGAACGTCTTCGACGAACGCGAAGAGGCCGGCGGCCTGCCCAGCACCGGTGCCTACACGATGCTGCTGGTCAAGCAGGACGGCGAATGGCGTGTGACCCTCGCCCAGACCACTCCGAGGCCTTCGGCCCAACGATCCGCGGTCACACCTTCGACGGCTCCTTCGTCATGAGAGCACCAGGAACCGAATCGACAGGAGACCGAACATGAACACCGACAACGCATCACGCAAGTTCGCACTGGTCACCGGCGCGAGCAAGGGCATCGGCCGCGCCACCGCCGAACGGCTCGCCGCGCTCGGCGCGACTGTGCTGGTCGGCGCCCGAGACCTGGCGCGCGGCGAAGCGGCGGCGGCCGGGATCCGCGCGTCGGGCGGCGACGCGCACGCCCTCGCGCTCGACGTCACCGACGCCACGACGATCCAGTTGGCCGCCAAGCGGATCGAGGAGGAGTACGGCCGGCTCGACGTGCTGGTCAATAACGCCGGCGTCTCGGGGTCCGGGAACGCCGCGCCGCAGGATGCGGTCGACCGCGTGCCGAGCGCGGTCGACCTCGCGGTCGTTCGGGAGGTGTTCGAGGTCAACGTCTTCGGCGTCATCGCCGTGACGAACGCGATGCTCCCGCTGCTGCGGCGGTCCGAAGCGGCCCGCATCGTCAACCTCTCCAGCCACGCCGCCTCGCTCGCGCTCTACGCCGATCCCGAAGGGCCCCTGGCGAACCTGCCGTCGGCGGCGTACTCGCCGTCGAAGACCGCCCTGAACGCGATCACGATCCAGTACGCCAACGAGCTGCGCGGCGAAGGCATCCTCGTCAACGCCGTCGCACCCGGTTACGTCGACACCGAGATCAACGGGAACACCGGGGTCCTCACACCCGCGCAGGCCGCCGAGACGATCGCGGGCCTGGCCGTGCTCGACGCCGACGGACCCACCGGGGCGTTCCACAGCGCCGAAGGCCCACTGCCCTGGTAGATCAACGCACGTCTAAGGGTTCGGGCTGACGAGGCCGCGTTGCTCCAAGCGACATCGTCAGCCCCCAACCTGACAAACCACCAACTGAGACACGCTCTAAGAGCGTGTCTCAGTTGGTGAGTTCGTGTGGGTGGTGGGATCTTGAGGTCTGGGCGGATTGCGGGACGTGTACCGGGTTCAGTCCGTGTCGGTGGCGGCCAGGACAGTGAGATGTTGTGAATCGGGGGAGACCGCCACCAATCCGAGGTCCCATGCAACCTTTTCGAACCACGGTGTGGCACCGCTGAAATCGAACCAACTCCAGGCCTGGACCTGCTGCTCCAACTGCTCCAGGGAAGTCTCGGCGACCGTGCCGACCAGAGCCGCGATGGATCTCCATGCGTGCAGCCGTCCATAGGCTCCGAAGTGTCCGCTGTTGTACGCTCCACCAGAGGATGCCGCTGCGAACAGGAGCCGCCAGGCCTGGACGGCCGTTATGCGCGCCAAGGGAAAAGCAGGTTGGCCACCGGTGTCTCGGAGGCTTTCCAGGCCCAGCGTTCGCAGCAGTTCGGGAAGAGCGTCGGGCTCCACAGGCGCGGCGAGGTCGAAGGCGCGAGCCTCAACGCGGCCGTTGGAGTCCTCGACCCAATTCTGCACCGCGGTAGCAACATTGGCACTGAACGCCTCAACTGTCACCTCGGTCGCTGCGGGCACGTGTGAAGCACCGCCGACCGTCTCGGCTTTGCTGTCAGACAGAAAGGGCGTAGCGACGACAGATCGGCGCGCGGAGTATTGGGGCAATGCGGGGTCTTTTTCAAAGGCAGCCAGTTTCGGCGGCAGCAGACCTAGCGGGTGATGGCGCCAGTGCGTGGACCCGGCCCACCGGCGGATGGCCGGGATCGCATCGATCGGCGTCTGCCTGAGCGCAAGCTCATGAACGAGACAAGCCCGCAGCTCCTCGGAAGCGCCGGAACCGCCGCCGGTGAAGACTGGTGACAGGTCTTCGGGGGTTTGGGATGCGGCCAGCACCGAAGCGAAGAATCGGACGCGCTTCTGATCCGATTGCGCGGGGGCGACCAGCGCTCGTAGCGTCTGCTCGACGTGGTGACGTCCTGGTGTCGTGGCGAGAAGCCGCAGCAGGAATCTGTAGGCAGCATCGTACTGCCAGGTCTCTGGGGTGGTCGTCCCGACGGCTTCGGCGTTTACCGCTATCGCGAGGTCGGCTACGAACACGGCGTCGCCGTCAGCGAGGCGCTGTTCAGCCTCCTTGTCGAGCTTCCTAAGGTCCTTCAAGCGGGGCAACCCTGCTACGATCTGCTGAATCCGTGGGTTCACGGCATGAGCATAGGTCGTGTTCCGTGAGGCGCTTGGCGGGTACGTGGTACGAGTGGCCAATGAAGCCGTACGCTGAACGTTTTGTGCTCGATGGGCTGTGGGAGATCACCGAGCCGCTCATCCCGGTCTCACCGAAGCGTGCGCAGGGTGGTGGCATTCCAAGGGCCGATAACCGGCAGGTGTTCGCGGCGATCGTATTCGTCCTGACCACGGGTTGCGCCTGGCGGCACCTGCCGCCGACCTTCGGAGTCTCCTACCAAACCGCGCACCGGCGATTCACCGAATGGTCCGATGCGGGGCTGTGGGTGAAGCTCCACCGGGCCGTGCTCGACCGGCTCGGCGCGGCCGGCGAGATCGACTGGTCCCGCGCGATCGTGGACGCGGCGAGCTTGCGCGCTAGAAAGGGGGATCGCTGACCGGGCCAAACCCGGTCGATCGCGGCAAGTCTGGCTCGAAGATCCACGTCCTGTCCGACAGTGCGGGACTGCCGCTCGCGCTCGGTGTCTCGGCCGCGAACCTGCACGACTCCCAAGCCCTCGAACCGCTCATCCAAGGCATCCCGAAGATCCGGTCCCGGCGCGGCCCGCGCCGCCGCAAGCCCGCGAAGCTCCACGCCGACAAGGACTACGACATCCCCGACTGCCACCGCGCCCTGCGCGAACGGCACATCGGCGACCGCATCGCCCGCCGCGGCATCGAATCCTCGGCCCGTCTCGGCCGACACCGGTGGGCCATCGAGCGCACCATCGCCTGGCTCGGCGGCTACCGGCGCTTGACCTTGCGATACGAGCGCCACGGCCATCTCTTTACCGCATTCCTCGCCCTCACCGCATCGATCATCTGCTACAAGAAACTCGCCAACCGAGACACGCTCTTAGCCCGTATTTCAATGCCGAGGCTGGTCAGGGCGGCAGTGAGCGAGTCTATGGCGTCCCTCGAAGCGGTGATGGCAGCTGCTGGCTCGCGGGCGGCTGCGGCATTGCCACCGGCCGCGCCCGCGGCTTTTTCGGCACTGGGCATGACAGTCTCCCGCCGAGGAGGCCTGGATTACGAGGTTTGTGTTCTTGCCGCAACGACTCGACTGCGCGCGAACATGGCGCGATCCCTTTGCGGGGCAAGGGGCTCGGGCGAGGATTGGTTCGGGTTAGTGCTGCTGGGCGGAGCGCAGGAGGCTGGCGTAGTCGGAGGCTGCGAGGTCGAAGACCGGGGAGCCGTGACCGAGTTTGGAGTCTCGGACCTGGAAGCCGGAGCAGACGTTCCGCGCCTCAACACAGTCCTCTTGTGCGGTGCTGCCGCTCCGAAGGCTCTTCCTCCAGGACTGACGGCACTCTACGCATCCTTCTTGACCACTACTGTTACTCCGGCTGCTCTTCCGCCAACTGGTGTACTCCGCCATCGAGGAACCTTCCAATCTCTAGCGCGTTCGACCGGAGAAGGGCGTGCGCCTGATCATACAAAGCGAGCTTGTCTTCATCGACGACGTGGCGGGTCTGGTCAAGCTGCTCAACGTACACGAAGTTTGGTCCCACCCCCGGCCGACCATCGGACTTGAACGCATCGAAGGCGAAGTTGCCGAGATGCGGAGGTTGGGGCACGCACACTTTACAGCCAGGAAGTGAGTTTGCCCAGAGCAGCCGTTCAATCTGCTGGTCCCGCTCCGCAGCGGTGAGCAGGTCGAGGTCGCCAATGGCCCGAGCTGACACGTAGAGCTCGGCTTCCGGGTGTGTTTTGTCCTTGAACCGCGCGAAGAAGGATCGTCCTCGACGTTCCTTCCGCTTCCAAGTTCTGACCTTTTCGGCGGGATTGCCCAGGGGACCTGCGAGCAATCGCATGTGATAGGCCTCGGTTTGGAGGAGTCCGGTCAGCAGGAGCGGTTCCCACTTAATGATCACAGGATACGTCCGCTCCCCGCTCTCAACGATGTAGAGGTTGCGTTTGTTGAGGTCGGAGACCAGTTCAGCGCTGCTGTGCAGGTTATCCCTCACATGCAGGATGAAGTCGCGCCGAACCTCTTCAACTCCGGTTTGGTCGCAGATGAATGACAGGTTTCCCTTGTCGGGTATTCGGGTGCCCTCCAGCCATGCCTTGATCGTGTTGACGCTCTTGCCGGTCACCGTGGCGAACTGGCTTCGATTCCAGCCAGCGTCCTCCGAGATCGAGTTGACCTCGGCTGTCAAATAGGACTCAGCGAACTTCCGATACGGGACCGTTCCTGTCATCGCGACCTCCCTGCGCTGCGCGAATAACCGTGTGAAGCGATGATCGCACGAACCGCCACAAAGGCAACCACCACCACGCGGCGCAGTTTCGGCGGTCAACTATGGGCTCCCGTTTCGGGTCCCCGTAATTGCTCATCAAGGATGAACATCCGGCACTGCTAGACGAAACGTCCAGGGTGACATAGCTACTGACCTGGCAAAACATGCCTTATCTTGGATTCATCGCGGGTTCGATACCCGGTCCGCGTGCGGTGGAAAGCCGGAGGGTCGCGCCTCCCAGCAATCGTTCGCGGCCCTCCGGCATAGCAACTGTCGGATTTCCGACCCACTCTCTAGTGGAGGTAGTGATGTCGTACCTGAACGCACGATCCAAACTCAATGCCGAGCCTGCGGACCCTCTGGTGCGCGGCGACTTCACCGACGGAGCGCACCGTTTCACCGTCTGCGCCTCGGCTCCGACCAAGCCCAACTCATTCCAGGTGTACGCCAACGGGAACCGCGCGGACCTGGTTCTCATCGTCTCCGGCCTGGCCACCGACAACCTCTTCTCGACCTGGGGCGACGAGTGGCGCAACCGCTCAGCCGCCTGGCGCCATTGGGCCCGAGAAGCCTCCTTCAACGTCTTCTACAACGGCGAGCCCGAGAACCCGCGATCGGTAAGGGTCTGCAATGGATGAGCGGGACAGGGCTCCGGAGTCCGAGCGGGAGGTTGCCAGCTCGGCTGAGGTGACTGGTGCGCCGCGGGGTGGTCGTCTCACTGATCGCGATTGGTTTGCCATTGCGGTGCGGCAGGTGCGGACGGGGCGTCGTTGGGCGCGGGTGGATGAGCGTTGATGACGAATCGTCCGGTGTGTGGGTTCAATGCGGAGGGGCGGGCGTTTGTTGCGGAGACGTTCGTGAACACCTTGACCGGTCGGCAGTTCGCGGTCAGGGATCTCGCGTCGGGGTTCACGGTGATGACGCGCAAGATCGATGAGGCCGCTGAGTTGTTCTGGACTGCCGGGTACGGCAAGGACGATCCGTTGTTGCGCAAGGCGATCGCGGTGAAGGCCGACGAGGTGTGTGCGCGTCTTCGCGGTGACGTTTGAGGCTTGGGCGGGGCGTGTCTTCCCAGGACCGCGTTCCTGCCCGATGAGTGTCCCCGGTGTTTTCGGTTCGCGCCGGGGACCGCAATAGCCGAGTTCAGGGTGGAGGGCTCGGCTTGGTCCCGCCGCACCCCCGGGCGGCGTTCGGGACTAATAGTGGGGCCGCGGCCGAAGCGGTGATGTGCCGGCCGCGGCCCCACTTCATGCATTCGAGTGCCGGCCGCGGCCCCGCTTCACGCGTTCGAGCGCCGCCCTGGAGACTGGAATCATCCGGCGAGGGCAGGTGTGATCCGTCAGGGCGCGACCGGCCGGGCTCGCGGTGTCGATCGGGATACTCGGAGGGCCTCTACTCGCCACTGGCAGAAGGAGAGAGCCGACATGAGCTGGCGAACGATTCTACGAGTGATCGCGGGCGTCGTCTTGACCGCTCTGGGGCTGCTCTGGGCGCTCCAAGGCGCCGACCTCCTGCGAATCGAGCCGGTCCTGTGCGCCGCCGAGTGCGAGCCGATCACCGGCGGTTCGACCGGGTGGCTGGTCGCCGGTGTGGTGACGGTGTTGATCGGGCTGACCTTGGTTCTGGCGCCTTGGCGTTGGCGTCGGCGCTGACTCGGAGTTCGGTCTTCAGCCGTAGGTGGTGGCGAAGGCCGACCAGATGATCGGGGAGTCCTCCAGGCGGCCTTCGGCTTCCCAGCGTGCGGCCTTTCTGCGCTGCCAGTCGTTCAGGGCCGCAACCGGATCCTCAGCGTCGTGGGCCTCGTCCACGGCGACAATCGCCTCCGGGATCAGGCTCATCTCTTCCGTTGCCCCCGTGAGGAAGCGGCGGATTCCCGCGTCCGTCGGGAGGGTCCAGCGGGTCGCCGTGACATATTGCGCGCCGCCGTGGATCGCCGCCGCCACCAGGCCGACCGGCTCGGCGAAGCGGGCCTCGCCGCCGCTTTCGCACGCGATCAGCGCGACCCGGTTCGGCATCCGCCATTCGGCGGTCACGCCGGGCCGGTGGCCCAGGACGAGGTCGGCGGCCGTCAGCGGCCGGTGGCCCCGGACCACCGCCGCGCGGCCCGTTGTCGCGGGCCCGCAGCTCAGGTGGAGGCGGGCGTCGAGGCCGTTCTGCGAGGTCGTCACGTGGCCCACGTAGAGGAAACGCGCGGCGTCCGCCAGCATCGGCTCGATCATGTCCCGGGTCGTGTCGTTGCGGCGGAACGCCTGGCCGTCAGGGACGCGGCGCCCGCCTAGACGATCTACGAGGCCCGCCATCTGGGAGCCCTCTGCGATCGGGCCGAGCACCGATCCGAGATCGGCTCCCGCTCCCGGGACCCTCGGGTCGAGCACCGCGACCACGTTGCCGCTCGGGTTCCATTCGGAGACAAGGCGTTCCGGCGCGTTGCGCACCGTCGCGGGCGGCAGCACCGAGACGTCCGCGTTCGTCACGAACCGCTCGCCCTCATCGACATGCAGTGCCTCCCAAGGCACTTGACTGGTCGAGAGCGAAGGCTGGATGCGCACGTGCGGCCGCAGGCCCTTCTCCAAGTACGCGTTGAGCTCCATCGCCAGCTTGTAGGGGATGAGCGCCCGAGCCAGGGCCGACATCAGCTCGGTCTCGCGCGCGCGGTCGGTGAACGGCCCGTCGGTGAGCGAGCGCTTCAGGGCCTCGTCCACGCTCTCGCCCGGCAGCGGCGTCGGGAGCGCGAGGGCCAGCGCGTCCAGTGCCGGCTGGATCGCGTCGGCGGGGGCGAGGATGTTCTCGATCGCGCCGAGTTCGTGCTCCCACCGCCACGAGTAGTAGAGCGCGTCGGCGTCGACGATCTTGACCTGCACGGTCGGCCGGAAGTTCACCATGTGTGCACCATTTCGTCGGATCGGATCGCGAACCCGTAGCGCCGCTCGGTCTCTTGGATCCACGGCTCCAGCGGGGAGGGCCGCCAGGGGTTGACGCGCAGTCGCGGCGGCAGCGCGAAGCGGTCGGCTGGGAAGTCGGTGGAGATGCCGGTGACGAGCGCGGAGGCGGTGAACGGCAAGGGCCGCAGGTCGTCCGGGGTCGAGAGGGTCGGCGCGTCGGCGTCGGTCGGCTCGTCCAGCGGCGGGTTGAACGGCTGGGTCCCGTCCGGCGCGTGGAGCGACACGGTGGCGCACATGTGCTCGAGGAGTTCGGAGATCAGCGGGGCGTCGTGCAGGGCGGTGGCGAGGTGGAGCGCGTGCGCCATCGCCGGAATGGCCACTGTGGACGCCCACTGTTCGCGGGCCCTGCCCGAGGCGAACTGGTGGCGGATCGCGTCGGTCGCGAGGGCGGCGGGCAGCGCGAGGTCGAAGGCCTGGCGCAGCAGCCGGTACTGGTCTTCGGCGATGACGGTGAGCCCGCGGCGGGCCGTGATGGCGTAGCCGCGCCGCATGTCGATGCGCGCCAGGTGGTACCGCGCCCCGGACGCCTCGTGGGTGGCCCGCGATTCGAGGTACGCCGCTTCGGCCTCGTCGAACTTCGCCTCGGAGGCGTACAGGTCCCCAAGGAGCGCTTGGGCTTCGGCGAGGATGGACGCGTGTCCGGCGTCGCGCAGGATCGCGATCGCGGGGACGAGCAGTTCGCGGGCGCGGGCGGGGTCGCCGCTGTAGAGGGCGGCGTAGGCGCGGCCGTAGCGGATCTCGGCGGCCCGCAGCGGCTGCTCGACCTCGCTGAACGTCTGCTCGGCCTGGGCGAGGAGGCGGTCTCCCGTGGCAAGGTCGCCGATGCGCAGGGCCGCGCGGCCCTGGTTCGCGACGGCCAGGGCCTCCGAGACCGGGTCGCCTTGGTGGAGCTGCTCGGCCAGGCGCAGATATTCGATCGCGGCGGCGTGGTCGTTGAGGGACTGGGCGATCACGGCGAGGTTCGAGTACGGGTGCCCGGCGAGGCGCGGTTCGTGGAGGGTCGCGAGTTCGAGGGTGCGCTTGGCGGTGGCCTCGGCCTCGTCCCAGCGTTCGAGTCCGATGAGGAGCACGGTCTTGGTGTTGTGGAGCATGACGTTGAGGACGCCGTTGTCCTTCTCGGCGGTCGAGCTCTCGATGGAGGCCAGCGCCGTGTCGAGGTCGGCGAGGGCCTCGTCGAGGCGGCCGACGAGCTGGAGGGTCTGGGCGCGGTTGATCAGCAGGGACGCGCGCACGGCCCGGGTGCCGTACCGGTCGCCCGCGTCGGCTTCCGCGGCCTCGCAGGCGTTGAGAGCCTCCGCGGTGAGTCGCAGCGCCTCGTCGGGGTCGCCGCGGTTCTCGGCGAGTCCGGCGAGGTTCGCGAGCGCGCGGGCCCGCCCGTCGAGCCCAGCGGCGTCGACGTCCTCGACGAGGGTCTTCTCGTACGCCTCTTGGAGTTTCGCGACGGCTTCGGTGTTCCGGCCCTCGTTGATGAGGCGGGCGGCGGCGTTGTTCAAGGCGCGGAACTCGGCCCAGCGGGGCCCGGTGGTCTCGGCGCCTCGGAGGCCGACGAGGTCGTCGGTGTCCTCGCTCATGCCTCGCCCCTGGCGGCGGCGCGTTCGGTGAGGGTCGCATCGGGTGCGGCGAGGCGTTCGAGCGCGAACGCGACGATGGCCGCTCGGCGGTCCTCGGCTTCGGGGTCGGTGTCCTGTGTGGTCGATGCGAATCCGGGGGCAAGCACTGTCGTGGTCCTCTCTGCGGCGGAGGTGGTCAGGAACGATCGCGGCGCTTCGCTTTCGCCGGTGAAGGCTCCGGTCGCGGGGTCCAGGCGCAGGTCGACCTGGACGCCGCCGACGCGGGCGGTGAGGTCGAGGTCTGTCGCTCCGGGGGCGGCGGGAACGGTGACGGTCAGAACCGGTGCGCCCGAGCGCAGTCCGAGGCTCCAGGTCGCCTCGGCTGCGGCGTCGACCAGGCCTTGCGGCACCAGCGTCCAGTCGACGGGCCCGCCGCCGCTGGCGACCGCGAGGGTGCCGGGGGCGATGCCACCCGCGGCGAGCGCCCAGTCCTCGGGCCGGTGGCGCGCGGTCCGGCGAAGGACGACGCCGTAGTCCTCGGCGAGTACTTCCAGCGCTTCGGTGAGGGCCTGCGTTTCGACGGTGAGGTCCGGACTTGCTGGCGCGGCTCCGAGATCGATGCTTTCGAGGGCGCGCTCGACCGCGCTTTCGTCATCGAGCAGGTGCTCGACTGCGGCGGTGCGCCAAGCGATTTCGGCATTGAGCAGGCCGGAGGGGAGCGCGGGCACGGCCGCGGCATGGGAGGCGGGCCACCAGGCCTCGGCCCAGCGGAGGTGCGCGAGTTGCCGGGTTGCGGTGAGCGTGGGCGACGCGGGTTCGGCGGTGTCGGAACGGGTCTCGACGGTGTCGGCGCTGGTGAGGATCGCGCTGGACGCTTCGAGCCCGTATATCTCCCAGAGCCATTCGGCGGCTTGGGCGTGGTTATGGATCACGGCGGCGGGATGCGGGCTCGGGGCGAGGACGTCCCACAACAGAAACGCGCCGCGCGCCTCGACGAGCGCGGTGCGCTCGGGGTGGGGTGGTTGGGAGCCAACAAGGATGGTGGAGGCGGCCCGCTCGACCGCGAAGCGGGTCATCGGCGTTCCCGGTGGTGAACGAGGGCTGGGCGTGTGCAGGGTGCGGTGGGCCGGGGACCGAGAGCACCGAGTGAGGCGGCAGCTTCGCCGTCAGCGGCGGTGATCCGCGATCCTTCCGGGTACGGGGGCCGGGGGTCGACACGGCTCGTCGTAGCACCGGCGTGATCGGCGGTGAGCTGCGGCGCTGCCGGGCGTGGCGGCCGAGGGCCTACGGCGATGGTCATGGCGGCCTTCGCGATCGCGATGCGGGTCGGTGTTCCCGGAGATCGAGGACCGGGTGCGGCGGTGAGGTGCGGTGCTTCCTGGTGTGGCGGCCGACGGTTGACATGGTCCGTCGTAGCACCGGCGTGGTTGGCGGAAAGGTGCGTCATTGCCAGGTAAGGCGGCGGAGTGCCGACGGCGTTCGTGATGGCGGCCCGTTGGACCGCGATTCGGGTCATCGGTGTGTCCGGGGGTGTGCGAGGGCTCGGCTTGTGCCGGGCGCGGCAGGTGGCGGTCGGAGGCCGCAGAGGGAAGTCGCGGTGTCGCCGCCTTCGAGGGTGAGTTGCCGTGCTTCCTGGCGCAGGGGCCGCAGGGGCCGCAGGTCGACGCAGATTGGCGCAGGACCGCCCTGGCCGGCGGTGCGCTGCGGCGCTGCCGGGTGTGGGGGCGGAGTGTCGATGGCGATGGTCAAGGCGGCCTTCGCGATCGCGATGCGGGTCATTGGAGTTCCCGGAGGTATCCGGGGACTGGGCGCGGCGGTGAGTCGCGATCCTTGCGAGTGCGGCGGCCGGAGTCCGGCACGTTTCGTCGCAGCACCGCTGTGGTCGGCGGGAAGCTGCGGCGCTGCCGGGTAAGGCGGGGTACCGATGTCGTTCGTGGCGGTCCGCTGGACCGCGAAGCTAGTCATCGGAGTTCCATGGGGTGTCCGAGAGCTGGGTTCGCACCGGGTGCGGTGGGTGCGTCGGAGATTGCAGGGAAAAGTCGCGGCGCTGTTGTAATTTGCGGTGTGTCGGGATCGGTCCGAGCGCGACGGCCGGGGCCGACACTGTTCGACACTGGGCCGCCCTGGCCGGAATGCTGCGAGGCGTGGCGGTCGGGAGCCGACAGCGATTGTGGTGGCGGACTCCGCGAACTCGAAGCGAGTCAACGGAGTTCCCCGGGAGTTTCCGGGCGCTGGGCGTGTGCCGGGTGCGGCGGGCCGAGGTCGGCGAGTTCCGCGGGAGGTGACGGCCCTGCGGTCATCGGCGGTGAGTTGCTCTGCTTCGCGGCTTGGTGGTCGGAGGTCAACTTGGTTCGTCGCAGCACCGCTGTGGTCGGCGGGAAGTTGTGGCGCTGCCGGGCGTGACAGCGGGGTGCCGAAGGCATTCGTGGTGGCAGTCTTCTGGACCACGATGCGAGTCATCGCAGTTCCCAGAGCCATCCGTGGGCCGGGTGCGCACCGGGTGCGGTGGGTGGGTCGGACATCGCCAAGGGAGGTGGTGGCTTCGCCGTCATCGGCGGTGCGCCGCGATCCTTCCGGGTGCGGGTGCGGGTGCGGGTGCGGGTGCGGGTGCGGCGGCCGGGGGCCGACACGGTTCGTCGCAGCACCGCTGTGGTCGGCGGTGAGCTGCGGCGCTGCCGGGCATAGCGGTCGGCCGCCTATGGCGATGGTCATGGCGGTCCGTTCGACCGCGAAGCGGGTCATGTTCGGTGTCCGTTGCGTTCGAGAGACCGCTTGAGCCGGTCGCGCTGGTCCATGACCACCGAGCGCAGCACGCCGTCGAGCAGATCCCAGACCTCGCCCGCTTCAGTCGCCTCGCCGCGCAGTTCGCGTCCGTGCAGCCGCGCCCACAGGCGACGCAGGTACGCCCGCCGCACGGTTCGGATGTCCTCGCGCAGGTCGGGCGGGGCGGCGTCGGCTTGCGGGAGTCGGAGCACCCGGTGCACATAGGACTCCCGCTGCCAGCGGCGCAGCAAGCGCGCGTTCGCGTCCGAGGTGGCGGCGTGCGCGGTTGCCGGGAGGTGGGTGCGGCCTGCGGCCCCGCCGTTTCCGGGCTCGGTGTCGGTGAGGGTGGGAGCGGGGATGCGGGCGGCAAACGTGTTGGAGGCGGAGAAGTGAGTTGCGGAGATGGTGGCTGCGCCGGCGGCGACCTCAGTCGCGCCGGTCGAGGTTCCATCTGCGGTAGCAGGGCCGCTCCCGGGCTCGGCGTTGGCGGATGCGGGCGCACTGGTGGCCGAATGGATCGTCGAGATGGGGGTCGCATCGACGGCTGCGGTAGGAGCGGTTGCCGGGCTGGCCGCGGCCGCGCTAACGGCGGCAGTCGCTGCGGAGGTGGCCCCGGGCGCGCTTTGGGCATCGGTGCCTGCGAGTTCGGCGTTGCGCACGGCGGTGTCCTCAAACCCGGCGCTGTGAGCGGTTGCGGCGTTTGCGGTTGCCGGGAGGTGGGTGCGGCCTGCGGCCCCGCCGTTTCCGGGTTCGGTGTCGGTGGGGGCGGCGGTGTCGGTGGAGGCCGGAATGGGGGCAGCGACCCCGTGGGCGGCGGCAGATTGCGTTGCGTCGGCGTTGGTTGCGCTCGCGACGGCTGCCAGGTCGGCGGCGGTTCCTTCTTCGGTGGCCGGGCCGCTTCCAAGCCCGGCGCTGGCGTCTCTTCCCAGCGCCATTGCTACCCGGCCGCTCTCGTTCGCCAGTTGCCACGCGCCCGCCGACCGGTGGATCTCCCCGACCACCAGCGACGGTATGTCAGCCATGGACTCCCGCTGGAACACCGCCGTGAACGCCGCGAACAGACGCTCCATAATAGACCTGTCGAACGGTCTCGGCAACGCCCGCTTCGAAGCCCTGTCGCCGATCTCCGGCGGTGCGGGCCGCTCCCGGTCGGTCAACCCGTACCCGCACGCCACCCCCGGCCGGTCGAGCCCCGCCGCCTCCGCGGTCCCGACTCCTCCCTCCACCAACGCCTTCCACAGCTTCGCGTCAGGATCGGTCGCGCACCGTTCGAGGAACTCGGCAAGCCCCGCCCGCGCGCCGGTCTCCCTGCCGTGGAGTTCGTTCGTCGGCGCCTCGCGGCCGGGAGGCGTGGGCGGTACCTCTTGGCCTCTGTGCTCCCACGCGGCGTGCAGCAGTCCCGTGAGCTCCGCCGCGCGGGCCGGGTCGGTCACGAAGCGCCGCAACCGGTCCACCGTCACCTCGCCGCGCTCGGCGTGCACCTCGGCCACCGTCTCGGCCGCGATCCGCGCGGCCTCCGGCTCGCGCCTCGGGTCACCGTGCAAGTGCGCGAGTTCGAAGCAGCGCTGGAAGTACAGGTCCTGCGGGTGGCCCTCGGTGACCCCCGCGCGCCGCCTCGCCTTCTTCACGAGCTGGAACCACGCCGCCGTGGCCGCGAGCGCCGGTCCCGCCTCCAGGATCGCCTCGCGCAGCGCGTCCACGTGCTCGACCTCGATCACCCCGCCCGCGAACCGCGGCTGCATCGTCGGGCGCAGCACCAGCGGGTCCAGGATGAGCTTCACCGTCCGTGCGAGCGGCCGCCCCGAAGCATTGCTCAGCGGCGCGACGGCATCGCCGAGCTGCGCCCACGCGTCGGCGATGAGCATCCCCCGAGGGACGGCCGCCGCGGCCGCGATGCCTTGCACCATGTCGCGAAGTGTAATCGACCCGCGCCGGTCTCGAACCGTGCAGATGTTCGACCGCACCCCGACCGCCGAAAGGAGCGGCGCTGCGGCGCCCGCCGGACCGGCCCGCCTCTCGCTCGCAGGAAACGGCCGCCCGGCCGGACCACCGGTCCCGCCGCAAACCTGTGATCGGTAGGCGCGCTTCCCTCGCGACGCTGTAGGCGTCGCCCGCTACCGAAGGAGGCCCACCATGAGCTACTACGACCCGCGCCAGTTCCCCGCCGCGCAGGCGGTGCGGTCCCCGTACGGCACCCCGAGCCATCCCCTGACGCCCCGCCGCCGCGCCCGCCGCATCGGCCTGCTCCCGATGATCCTCGTCCCCACCCTCGGGATCGGCGTCGCGGCCGTCCTCGGCGAGCACGTCATCGCCCCCGACCCGGACATCACCCTCCAGTCCGGCATCGGCTTCGCCACCCACGACGGCACCGACCTCGTCCTGGTGCCCTACGACCGCCACGGCAACGCGGGCCTCATCGACTCGATCGCCGGCGACATGTTCCAGGTGCGGATCGCCGCCGTCGAACTCGACACCGGCGACCTCCGATGGGACGTGCAGCTCAGCGACGAGCTCATCTGGGACGCCGCGGTCGTCGCCGCCGGCGAGACCTACGCCTACCTCGCCACCGACGACGGCCTCACCGTCCTCGAACTCGACGACGGCACCATCGCCGTCGAGCCCGGCGCCCTCCCCGGACTCCAAGGGACCCAATCGGTCTCCGGCGCCGCCTACGCCTTCGACCCCACCATCGGCGCGGTCGTCGCCCTCGACGTCAACGGCGCGATCCACACCATCGCCCTCGACGCGCTCGAAGCCGTCCCCGCCGACGAGTCCACCGCCGCCACCTGGAGCGGCCTGCTCCTCGCCGAAGGCCGGGTGCCCGACATCGGCGGCCTCACCTGCACCGACGCGCCCCTCGACGAGGACCGGACCCTCCGCATCGAGCCGGTCGCCGACGGCGCGCTCGGCGGCACCCCGGTCATCGTCGGCCCCGACGGGCGCCACGCCCTCGGCACCCGCATCTACTACGAGGCCGGGATCGTCCTCGACCAGACCGCGCTCGTCTCCACCACCAGCGTCGAAATCGACGTCGACCGGCTCATCGAGGAGTTCATGGAGGACGCCGAGAGCGCGGGCATGAGCCTGTTCCCGAGCCTCGACGCCACCGCCGCGGGCGCCCACAGCGGCCTCGCGCTCATCGAGCACCGGCCCGAACCCAACGGCGACGGCTACGCGCTCCACGTGATCGACCTCGACACCGGCCAGGTCACCGCCTCCCTCACCACCGGCAACCACCTCGGCCGCGCCGCCACCGCCCCCGGCGGGCACGTCGTCGTCCTCGCCGCCGCCCCCGACGGCCCCTGGCTCAGCGACCTCGTGATCGTCGCCCCCGACGGCTCGATCGACCGCGTCGAGATCGGCGAGACCGACTTCCTCGGCAACCCGTCCCTCTGAAACCTGTGACCGGTAGCGGCCCAGCCGCACCGACACTGAGAACCACACCGCTACCACAGCGAGCACCGAAAGGAACACCTCATGTTCAAGGCAATCAGCTGGCTCATCTTCGTCGCCGGCGCCGTCTGCACCGTCATGTTCGTCCTCACCGGCCTCGGCGGCGACGACGCCTTCGCCTGGGCCAACGGCTGGATGGTCGGCCCGATCCTCCTGCTCTTCGTCCTCCCCACCACCGCCTCCATCGGCCGCCTCGCCGACGGCCCCCTGCGCGAGATGCGCGGCCTCGGCGCCAAGGGCTTCGAAGGCGCCCCCATCGCCATGGGCACCGTCGTCTCCGCCTCCCGCACCGGCCTGAGCATCAACGACCAGCCCCAGCTCGAAATCCTCTTCGACGTCGACACCCAGGACGGCCAGTCCTTCCGCGGCGTCGCCCGCAGCATCATCGACCTCACCGAACTCGCCGCCGTCGTCCCCGGCGCGATCCTGCCCGTCCGCTACCGCCCCGGCAGCACCGACGGCCAGGTCGTCATCGCCGCCGACGCCCCGCAGGCCGAGATGCAGGCCGCCCTCGACCGCGTCCGCGTCGCCAAGGGCCTCGTGACGCCCCGCCAGCTCCAGATCGCCGAGCAGGGCACCGAGGCCAAGGCCGTGGTCCTCGCCATGAGCCCCACCGGCGAGATCCGCGGCGACCGCGCCGTCATGAACCTCACCTTCCGCGTCACCCGGCCCGACCAGACGACCTTCGACCTCGACCAGCAGAAGCCCGTCGACGCCAGCGCCGTCGCCCAGATCCAGCCCGGCATGGTCGTCCGCGTCCGATACCTCCCGCACGACGAGTCCGAGATCGTCGTCCTCACCGCCCTCAACCCCTGAACGCACCGCCGCCGGCCCGGCGGCTCGGCGACCGGCCGGGCCGCCGCGCAGGATCGGCGCCGGGGGCCCGGCGCTGTATCCTCGCGACAGGCCGACCCGCGCCGCGACCCGAAGCGGCGCGCCCGAGCCCCGCCCGAGCCCGTCCACTGCCCGGACCTGCCTAGGCCCGCAGCAGCATCGAGTGAGTAGGACACCGTGCAGACCCCCGTTCGACTTGCCGTCGACCTCGGCACCACCCACACCGTCGCCGTCGTCGGCCGCGACGGCCAAGACCCCCGGACGCTGCTCTTCGACGGATCGCCCCTGCTCGCCTCCGGGGTGTTCCTCGACAACGACGGCACCCTCCACACCGGCCGCGACGCCCAGCGCCTGGCCGCCTCCGAACCCGAGCGGTTCGAGCCGCACCCCAAGCGGCGCATCGGCGAAGGCACCGTGCTCCTGGGCGAGCGCGAGGTCCCCGTCGAGGAACTGCTCGCCACCGGACTGCGACGCGTCACCGAAGAGGCCGCCGCGACCGGCCAGCGCGCCACTGAAGTCGTGCTCACCCACCCCGCCGACTGGGGCCCGGTGCGCCGCGCCACCCTGGAGCGGGCCGCCGCCCTCGCCGGGATCGACAACCTGCGCCTCGTGCCCGAGCCGATCGCCGCCGCCACCTACTGCGCGAGCGTCCTCGGCCAGGAGATCCCGCGCGGGGGCACCGTCGCCATCTTCGACTTCGGCGGCGGGACCTTCGACGTCGCCGTGGTGCGCCGCGAGGACGACGAGCAGGGCCGCCTGCGGACCCTCGCGTTCGGCGGGCTCGACGACCTCGGCGGCCTCGACGTGGACATGGCGCTGGCCGCGCACCTGGGCCGCATCGTCGCCGAACGCGACGCCGAGCTGTGGGAGCGGATCAGCAACCCCGAGACCACCGCCGACCTGCGCGACCGCCTCGCGTTCTGGGGCGAGGTGCGCGCGGCCAAGGAGATGCTCTCGCGCACCTCGACCGCGCCGGTGGCCCTGCCCGGCCACAACCCGATGGGCCTGCACCTCACGCGGGACGAGCTGACGAGCCTGGCCGACCCGCTGGTCGCCCGGGCCGTGGACGAGACCCGCCGGACCATCGAGCGCGCCGGGGTCGCCCCCTCCTCGCTCGCGGCGCTGCTGCTCGTCGGCGGCTCCAGCCGGATGCCGCTGGTGGCCACGCGGCTGCACGCGCGGCTCGGCGTCGCGCCCTCGGTGCCCGAGCAGCCGGAGCTGCCGGTCGCGTTCGGCGCGTTCCAGCACGCCGTCGCCGAGCCCGAGGTCCCGGCCGGCTCTTCGCCGCCGGTGACGCCGCCCGCTTCGGCGGGCCCGGTGTCCTACGCGCCCTTCCCGGTTCCGGACCTGCGGGCCGCCGCGCCGGTCCAGATTCCGCCCGCGCCGATGTCGCCTGCCGCCGCGAGCCCGGCCGCGACGCCCGGCCCCGACCCCGAGCCGTCGCCGGTGTCGCAGTCGGCGCCGTCGCCGGCGCAGCCGTCCCCGGCCGCCGCGCCCTCTCCGCCGCCGTTCACCCCGCCCGCCGGGAATCCCCTCCCGCCGACTTCGCCGCCCTCGCAGTTCCCGCCGAACGTCCATACAGGACCTTTGCCGGTGGGCGGACCGCCGCCGCGCAGCTGGGCCGCCGTCTCGGTGTTCTCCTCGATCGTCCTGGTCATCGTCATCGCGCTCGTCGTCGCACTCTCCCAGACCGACTGGGACAAGCTGTTCAACGGCCTGAACGACGGCGTCGAAGGCGGCCTCACCGGCGCGACCGGCGACGGCGGGGGCGGCCTCGAAGGCCTTGATGGCACCGAAGGCGGCGCGAGCGTCGCCGCGCTCGAACTCGTCGCCGAGCGCGAGCTGAGCCCCAGCGGCGCGACCGCCGTGACCACCGCCGGCGGCGTCGCCTACCTCGCGCACGTCGCCGGAGGCGAGACCACCGTCTTCGCCGTCGACGCCGACGGCGCCGAGCTGTGGACCGCCTCCTACGACCTCGAACCGACCGGCCTGGGGCTCCTGGTCGTCGAAGACCTGCTCATCGTCGACGCCAGCGCCTCGGCCACCGACGCGGGCGAGGACATGCGCGCCGCGATCGACACCGCCGACGGCGCACTGCTGTGGAAGCGGGCCTGGGACTTCCACGACCGCAACGACGTCGCCTTCTACGGCACCGACGTGCTCATCGAGCAGCGCGACGGCATCTATGACAACGCCGCGATCCGCATCGACCTGACCACCGGCGACGAGGTCTGGGCCGAGTCCGGTCCTGACGACCTGTTCATCATCGACGACTACCGCATCAAGGCCGAGACCGTCTGGGACGTGGGCGAAGGCGCGGCCGGGACGCTCCCGCCGAACTCCTACACCCTCTTCGACAACCTCGCCGTCACCGAGCGGTTCGTGGACCTCGACCCCGACGCGGGCACCGCCGTGCTCCGCAAGTCCGGGAACGGCTCCTCAAGCGGCAGCGGCAAGCTGCCCTTCGACTCATCGATGTGGACGGTGTTCGAGGGCCTCGCGATCGGCGAGCTCTCCGACGACGAGTCCCCGGGGCGCGCGGTGCTCGCCGCGTACGGCATCGACGGCTTCGCCAAGGAGTGGACCCTCGAATTCGAGGCCGGGTTCAGCATCCAGAACGTCAAGGCCTGCGGACCGGGCCTGGTGTGCGCGGCGTTGAACCACCAGAACGCGAACGACCAGTACAAGAGCATCACCGTCGACATCGAGACCGGCCAGATCGTCTGGCAGATCGGCACCGACTGGGCCTTCGACGAGAACTGGTACTCCACGCCCAGCGGCATGGTCTTCGGCGAGCAGGTCTTCGACGACGTCTCCGAGGCCGCCCTCCTCGACTTCGACGGCGAGTCCCGCTCCGGCTCCCGCCTGGGCACGAACGTGATCGCCGTCCAAGACGACCTCGTCGTCACCGAGAGCTTCGGCACCGACAGCGGACTCACCGTCGTGAGCGTGGCGACCGGCGCCGGCACCGCGCTCCTGGAAGTCGAATCCAGGATCGAGTACGCGGTCGTCACCGCCGAACTCATGGTGTACGTGACCGAGATCGGCCAGGCCCGCGTCTACGCCGTCCCCGACCTGAGCTGACCCGCGCCGCGCCGACCCCGCCGCGCCCGGGGACGGCGCGGCGCCGCGACCCGTGGACCGCCCCGCGTAGCCTGTGCAGTCGACCGTCCCCGCGCGCTGAAAGGCCGGCCCCATGACCGAGTTGCTCCTCTCGGCGTTCGGCATCGCCGTGAACACCGCGGCCGTCGCCTACGTCGCCACCCGGCTGCTCGACATCCGGTACACCGCATGGCGTCTCATCGTCGTCAGCGTCTGCGGCTACGCGTCCATCCAGTACGGGCTCCTCCCGAGCCTCCTCGAACCGTTCCGCGACAGGGAACCGGGCCCCGACGAGATCCCCGCGATCCTCGCCCTCTGGGGCCTCATCCTCGTCTGCGCGCCCGTGATCGCCATGGTCCTCCTCGTGATCTGGGAGGCGGTCATCCCCACCGGCGCCGTGCCCCCGGCCCGCACCTGGTTCAAAGGCCTGCGCACCCGAGCGCGCCGCACCCGCCGCTACCTCCAGATCCTCGCCATCGCCGGCCGCCACGGCCTCATCGGCCTCCTCAGAGGACGCCGCCAGGCCGCGCAGGACGCCGAACTCGCCCGGTCCCTGCGCCGCGCCCTCGACGACGCCGGCGTCACCTTCGTCAAACTCGGCCAGATCCTCTCCACCAGAAGGGACCTGCTCCCGGCCGTCTACATCGCCGAACTCGCCGGGCTCCAGGACCAGGCCGCCCCGGTCGACGGCCACGACGCCGCGCGCCAGGTCGAGACCGCCATCGGCGCCCCCATCGACGAGGTCTTCGCGCGCTTCGACCCCGAACCGGTCGCCGCCGCCTCCATCGCGCAGGTCCACACCGCCGTCCTCCACAGCGGCGAGGCCGTCGTCGTCAAAGTCCGCCGCCCCGGCGCCGCCGCGACCGTCGAACGCGACCTCGACATCATCCGCCGCCTCGCCCGCACCCTCGACCGCCTCACCACCTGGGGCCGCACCATGGACGTGCGCGGACTCGCCGACGGCTTCGCCGAAGCCCTCCGCGAGGAGGTCGACTTCACCGTCGAGGCCCGCAACCTCGCGCAGGTCGCCGCCGCCCACGAGCGCCGCAGCGCCGAAGTGCGCGTGCCCCGGCCCCACACCGACCTCTCCGACGAGCGCGTCCTCGTCATGGAACGCCTCCCCGGCGTCCCCCTCGCCACCGCCGGACTCGGCGAACGGGGCCTCGACGGCCGCGAGGTCGCCACCGCGCTCCTGCGCGAGATGTTCGACGAGATCATGGTTGACGGCATCTTCCACGCCGACCCCCACCCGGGCAACCTGATGCTCCTCGACGACGGGCGCATCGGCCTCATCGACTACGGCTCGGTCGGCCGCCTCGACCGCGAACTGCGCGTCTCCTTCGAGGCGATCCTCCAGGCCGTCGACCGCCAGGACGGGCCAGCGCTGGCCGACGCCCTCGTGGGCGTCTCGACGCGCCCCGAGGAACTCGACCAGGTCGGGCTCGAACGGGCGCTCGGCTCGTTCCTCGCCCGCCACCTGGTCCCCGGCGCGGCCCCGGGCATCCGGATGTTCACCGAGCTGTTCCGCATCATCGCGAAATACCGCATCGTCATCCCGCCCGAACTCGCGGCGGTCTTCCGATCCCTTGCGACCCTTGAAGGCTGCCTGACCGCGATCGACCCGGGCTTCGACCTCATCGGGGTCGCCCGCGACATCGGGCAGCGCTACGCCGAGCGGCGGATGCGCCCGGCCGCCGTGCAGGACATGGTGATGGAGGAGGTCGCGGACCTGATGCCGGTGCTGCGCAAGCTGCCCCGCCGCTTCGACCGGCTCGTCGCCGCGGCCGAGTCGGGGCAGCTGACCGCGAACGTGCGCCTGCTCGCCCGGGCCGACGACCGCCGCGTGGTCACCGCCTGGCTCCACCAGATCCTGCTGACGGTGCTCGCGGCAGCGGCCGGCCTCATGGCGGTCATGCTGCTGGGCAACGAGAGCGGCCCGGCGCTGACCGAGGACCTGGCGCTCTACCAGTTCTTCGGGCTCGCGCTGCTGCTCATCGCCTCGGTGATGGCGCTGCGGGTCCTCGCCGACATCTTCACCAGACGCGGGCGGGAAGACTGACCTAGGAGCGCTTGCGGCCCTCGACGAGGGTGTCGAAGAGGTCGTCGGGATCGATCTGGGCCCGGTACTTGAACTCGAGCGAGACGCCCTCGCCGTAGGAGCCGATCTTCTTCTTCTGGTTCACCACGAACTTCGGTTCGGGCCACTGCTGCGCGATGACCGCGACGGCCTCGTCGCCGGCTTCGAGGACCCATGTCGCCTTGCCGCCGTCGACTTTCGGAAGGTAGCCGCGCTGGCGCAGGAACGCGACGACCTCGCCGAGGCTCGTGCCCTCGGACAGGTCGATCGTCTCGGCATGGGACCGGAGGTCGTCGGCCCCCGCGGTACTCGAACGGTCCAGATTGATCCGCATGGTCGGCACACCCTTTCGTCGCCGGAGGGCCGCAGTCCGCCGGAAGGGCTGAGGCCCGTTGTCCGCCAGCCTATCGGCCCGGTGCGCCGGGCGTCCCCGGTTCGCGGACCACGCGTGCGCCGCTAGGAATCCGCGGCCGCCGCTCCGGCCCTCGCCCGGTACCGCTCAAGGGTCTCGACCGTGCGCCGCAGTGACCTGGGCCGACCGAACCACTTGAGGCACTTCAGCGATCCCGGACGGTGTCCGCCGGTCAGCGTGCGCACCTCGACCTCCCAGGTGTGCGAGTCGCCGCCGATCGCGATCGCGGTGATCTCGTCCCACCGGAACCGGACCTCCGAGAGCGGCTCCACGAAGGTGACGCCCTCCTCGTCCAGGATCATCCGGCACCGCAGGCCGAACGCGTGCGCGATCGCCGCGGCGACGATGAGCAGGTAGAGGCAGCCGCCGAACAGGAGCTCGACCGCTCCGGCCCCGCCTTCGACCACCAGATAGACCGGCACGGCCGCTGACATGTACCCGAGGAGCACCACGGCCACGACCCGCCGCGCGACGGCGGCCCTGCAACGCAACGTGGTCGGAGTCCGCATGGGGACGAGAGTAAGGACCGTGCGCTACCCGAGCTCCACTTCGAGCAGCTTCGGCGAGGCCGCGAACCCGTTGCGCGCGTAAAAGGGTATCGACCTGGTTCCGGCCTGGACGGTCACCTTCGACAGGCCCAGCTCCCGCGCGTCCGCGAGCGCGGCCGCGACCATCCGGCCGCCGATCCCGCCCGCGCGCTCCTCGGGCACCAAATAGACCGACTGCAAGTCGCCGCCGAAGCGGTCCAGCGACAGCGGCGTGGGCACCCGCGGCAGGACCGCCATCCAGGCCATGCCGATCACCTTCTTCCCGGCGGCATCGTCGCCGCGGACCGCGACCGTGCAGCGGTGCGAATCGGCGTGCCGCCGCGCCCAGTCGGCGAAGTGGGCCGTGAACCGCTCCTCGTCGACCTGGGGCGGCTCGCCCTCCTCCACCTCCCACCGCCACCGCAAGCCGGCGACGGCCTCGAACTCCTCGGATCGGGCGGGGCGGATCGCTACGTCCATGGGCTGACTCCGGGCGCGAATCGGACTGACGGGACGAACGCAAGCCTACGCCAGGGCAACGGCTGCAAGAACTTTCTCAACCGCGCAGGCGCATGTCGAAGGCGAACGGGCCCGTCAACTGCCGTTGCGATCCTTGACATGCCGATCGGGCCGTGGTTATCCTCAGCTCCATCCGCAAGTTTCGATATGTAGATGCTTGATCAACGACAATTGTCTGCAAGAACTTGCGGAACGGACTGAACGGAGAACCCTCATGTCAATGAGCAGAGGACGGCGCGCTGTGGCGCTGATCGGAACGCTCGCCGTGACCGCAGGCGCGCTCGTGGCCTCCACCGCCATCGCGACCGCCCAGGACGCCGAGGCCGCCGCGGCCCCGGCCGTCGACGACGACTCGTCGATCATCGAACTGTTCGAATGGAACTGGAACTCGATCGCCGAGGAGTGCGACGACTTCCTCGGCGCCTCCGGCTACACCCACATCAAGATCTCCCCGCCCCAAGAGCACATCCTCGCCACCGACACCGACACGCCCGACAACTGGTGGATCCAGTACCAGCCGGTGAGCTACAAGCTCGACTCCCGCCTCGGCACCCGCGCCGAATTCACCAACATGGTCGACACCTGCGCGGCCCAGGGCGTCGGGATCGTCGCCGACGTCGTCATCAACCACATGGCCGCCGGCTCCACCGCCACCCGCTACGGCCAGGCCGGCAGCGAGTACCGCCAGTTCGACTACCCCGCGGCCGGATACGACGCCTCCAACTTCCACAACACCGGCTCCTCCTACTGCGAGATCGCGGACTACTCCGACCGCTGGCAGGTCCAGAACTGCCACCTCGTGGGGCTCAACGACCTCGCGACCGAGCAGGACCACGTGCGCGCCACCATCGCCGCCTACCTCCAGGACCTCGTCGACATCGGCGTGGTCGGCTTCCGCGTCGACGCCTCCAAGCACATGCCCGCCGCCGACCTGGAGAACATCTTCAGCCGCGTCGACGGCAACCCCTATGTGACCCACGAGGTCATCTACATCCAAGGTTCCAACGAACCGATCCTCCCCAGCGAGTACTACGGCTCGGGAACGGTCCAGCAGTTCGACTACTCGCGCTGGATGCGCAACCACTTCGCCGGCGACTCCAAGGCCTCCTACCTGCTCGACCTCGGCGAGAGCTGGGGCCTGTCCCCGGACGAGCTCGCCCAGGTCTTCGTGCAGAACCACGACACCCCGCGCGGCGGCGACGCGAACCAGTACCTCGACTACTTCACCGGCGGCGACGACTACCTGCTCGCCAACGCCTACATGATGGCCCACGACTACGGCGTCCCCGCCCAGATGTCGGACTACTCGTACGGTAACAAGGACCAGGGGCCGAACCTCGTCGGCGACGCGAACTCCAATGTGGCCGACGTCGACTGCGACGCGATCACCGGCCGCTGGGCCTGCCAGCACCGCGGTCCCTACTTCGCGGGCATGGCCGGCTTCCGCGCAGCCGTCGCCGGCACCGCCGTGAACAACCCGTGGCACAACGACGAGAACGCCTTCGGCTTCGGGCGCGGCAGCGCCGGATACATCGTCATCAACGCCGAGAACTCTTCGGTCAGCGACACCTTCACCACCTCGCTGCCCGCCGGCGAGTACTGCGACGTCATCGGCGGCGGCGCCGTGACCGTCGACTCCGGCGGCGCCTTCACCGCCACCGTCGGCGCGAAGCGGGCGCTGGCGATCCACATCGGAGCGCCCGCGGGCGGCGACTGCGAGGGCACCGGCGGCCCGTCGCAGCCCGGCGGCGAGGCCTGCGTGGAGGTGAGCGTCAACGCCACCACCTGGCTGGGCCAGGAGGTGCACCTCATCGGTTCGATCGGCGAACTCGGCTCCTGGAACGCCGCGAACGCGCCGAAGCTCAGCGCGGACGACTACCCGGTCTGGCGCGGCACGGTCGAACTGCCCGCCGGGACCGCGTTCGAGTACAAGTACGTGAAGGTCGCCCCGGACGGCGCACTCGAATGGGAGTCCGGAGGCAACCGCACCTTCACCGCCCCGGCGTCCGGCGGCCAAGGCTGCGCCGCTCTCGACGACATCTGGCGAGGCTAGGAGTACGCGGTCGGTCGGCCCTCGGGCCGACCGACCGCGCATTTGAGGGCACGGCCCACCGGTCCCGTGGCGACCTCTCGGCGGTCGGTGGCGGGCCTCACCGCCCTCGAATCGCGGCTCGGCCGCCGACGGTCCTCGCTCGTGAACGGTCGCGCCCGTATGCTGGGCGCCGCACGAGTAGGAGGCCCCGTGTTCAACCCGCGCTACCGGCGCCGCGAACCGATCGACCCGGACCTCGCCGTCCCCGCCCGGCGCCGCGAGGCCGAACGCCCGCACCTCGCCGTCCTCGCGGCCGTCGCCCTCGGCGGCGGCATCGGCGCGACGGCCCGGTACGGCGCCTCGGTCGCCTGGCCCACCGCGCCCGACGGCTTCCCGTTCACGACGCTGCTGGTCAACGTCCTCGGCTGCGCCCTGATCGGCGTGCTCATGGCGGTGCTCGCCGAGGCCCGCAGCGCCCACCGGCTCGCCCGCCCGTTCCTCGGCACCGGCGTCCTGGGCGGCTTCACCACCTTCTCCACCTGGGCGCTCGAACTCCAGACCCTGGTCGAGCACGGCCAGGCCCGCGCCGCCTTGGTCTACCTGCTCGTCACCCTCGCCGCGGCATTGGCCGCGGTGTGGGCCGCGGCCGGGGCGACCCGCCGCCTGATCGCCTGGAGGCGGCGATGACCTGGATCCTCGTGTTCCTCGGCGGCATGGCCGGGGCGGTCCTGCGGTACCTGACCGACCGCGCCGTCCAGGCCCGGCACGGCACCGACTTCCCCTGGGGCACGTTCGGCGCCAACCTCATCGGGTGCCTCGTCCTCGGGTTCCTCGCCGGGGCCACCGCCGCCGGCGCGGCCCCGGAGCCGGTCCGCCTCCTGGTCGGCGTCGGCCTGTGCGGCGCGCTGACGACCTACTCGACCTTCGGTTACGAGACCCTCAGACTGGCCGAGACCGGCGCGCGGTTCTTCGCCTGCGCCAACGTGATCGTCTCGGTCACCGCGGGACTCGGCGCGCTGATGCTCGGCCTGACGGCCGCCGAGGCCGTCTGGGCCTGACCTCACCTGGCGACGGGAAGGAAGACCCGCATCGTGGAGCTGCCGCGCTGCGCCCACCGGTGGTAGGGGATCAGGCGGACTTCGCTTGCGGCCGAAAGACCCTCGTCGTCGGGCGCGACCGACCGGTACGGCACGGCCCCCGGGCTCGGAAGCGGGTCGGCCCGCTCGAAGACTCGGACCACGGCGCCGTCGCCTTCGGCCCGCGGCGCTTCGGTCGCGTCGATGCGGACCGACTCGATCGGCCAGGGCAGGTCCACCGATTCGGCGCACAGCACCAGCGGGCCCTTCTCGACCGCCACGCAGCCGCGGACCGCGTCGATGCGCTCGTCGGGCCAGGTCAGACGGGGCCGCACCGGCAGTTCGAGCGTCAACTCATCGCCTTTTCGGACTGCGGTTGCGGCCCAACCGGGTGCGACCTCCCGGGCCGCGTCGCCGTCGCTCAAGGTAGCGCCCTCGGCCCAGGACGGGACCCTGAGCCGCAACTCGACTGGTGCCTCCGGCGCCTCGACCACCGCGATGCGCACCGTGCCCTCGTGCGGATACGCCGTGGTGACGTCGAGGTGCAGTTCGCCCGCGTCGAGGTGCACCTTCAAACGGCCGGAGGCGTATTGCAGGAGCGAGAGCGTGTCACCGTCCACTGTGGCGGCGTAGGCCTGCCAGCTCGCCAGGGTCCTCGCCAGGTTCGTCGGGCAGCACGACACGTCGAACCAAGGGGCGCGCACGCCGCCCTCGGCGCGCGGGTTCACCTCGCCCGGACGCACGTCCGCCGCCGCGCTGCGCTGGTGGAGCGGGTTGGCGTAGAAGAAGGAGCGCCCGTCCTCGGCCGGAGAGGCGGCGATGACGTTGTAGAAGGTCCGCTCGATGAGGTCGGCGTAGCGCACGTCGCCGGTGGCCAGGTGCAGCCGCCAGGAGACCATCACCGAGGCGATCCCCGCGCAGGTCTCGCAGTAGGCCCGGTCGGGCGGCAGCTCCCAGTCCTCGCCGAAGCCCTCGTCCTGATGGCGTGAGCCCATGCCGCCGGTCAGGTAGGTGCGGCGCTCCACGCTCCGGTCCCACTGCCGCGCAACGGCGTCGAGCAGGCCCGCGTCACCGGTGTCCACCGCGACGTCCGCCGCCCCCGCAGCCAGGTACAGCGCGCGCACCGCGTGGCCGCGCCAGACCTCGGCCTCGCGCACCGGCACGTCGTCCTGGAAGTACGAGGCGTCGAGCAGCGCGATGGGTTCGAGGGTGCCGCGGCCGCGGCGCTCGATGAAGACCCGGGCCTGTTCGAGGTAGCGCGGCTCGCCGAGGGCGCGGCCGAGTTCGGCCAGGCCCACCTCGATCTCCGGGTGCCCGCAGATGCCGTCGCTCGCGCCGGGGCCGAACTCGCGGCAGACGTGATCGGCCGCGCGGCGGGCGATCTCGACCAGCTTGTCCTCGCCGACGGTGCGCACGCGCGCGACCGCCGCCTGGAGCAGGTGCCCGGTGCAGTACAGCTCGTGCCCCGAGGACAGGTCGGTGTACCGGCCCGCCTGGCCGGTGTGGCCGTAGCAGGTGTTGAGGTAGCCGTCGTCGTCCTGGGCCGCGCCGATGCGGTCCACAAGGGACTCTAGAGCTTCCTTGGCTCGGGGGTCGCCCGAGCGTCCGGACTCCCACGCGAGGGCCTCGATGAGCTTGTAGACCTCCGAGTCGGAGAACTGCCACCCCGGCCGGGGCCCGGCGGTGTCGCCGGCGGCCACCCGGTCGAAGTTCGCGACCCAGCCCAGGCGCTCCATCCACTCCAGGCAGTGGGCGAGGGTGGCGTCCGCGTTCGTCCGCTGCCGGTCGTGCCAGAAGCCGCCGGTGAGGGCCAGCTCGTCGAGTCCGAGGCCACGGCGCGCGCCGGTGCGGGGTTCGACCGGCACGCGCTGACGGGAGGTGCGTTTCAAGGATCAGTCCTTTACGGCGCCGGCGGTCACGCCCGCGGCGACATAGCGTTGGGCGACGACCAGGAGGATCGCCGCGGGGAGCGAGGCGATCACCGCGGTCGCCATGATGGCGTTCCACTGGGTGGTGTTGTTGCCGATGTACTGGTAGATGCCGAGGGTGATCGGCACGAACTGGCCCGAGCGGCTCAGCGTGGACGCGAAGATGAAGTCCGACCACGCCCACAGGAACGCGAACAGCGCCACCGTCAGGGTCGAGTTGCGGCTCACCGGGAGCACCACCTTGGTGAAGGTGCCCCAGGGGCCCGCGCCGTCGATGCGCGCGGCGTGCACGAGTTCGCGCGGGATGCCCGCCATGAACGTCGAGTACAGGAGCACCCCGAACGGGACGGAGATCGTGGAGTCGGCCACGATCAGGCCCCACACCGAGTTCAGCAGGCCCAGGCGCACGTAGATCGCGTAGAAGCCCATCGCCATCACGACCGCGGGGATCATCTGCGCGACCAGGAGCAGGAAGTTCAGCGTCCGGCCGCCGCGCAGGTTCAGGATCGCCAGCGCGTACCCGGCGGGCGCGGCGATGACCACCGTCAGCACCACGCTCCCGAGGCCCACGACGAGGCTCGTCCCCAGCGAGGGGAGCTGCTGCGAGAGCGCCGCGGCGTACCCGTCGAAGGTCGGGCTGGTCGGGAACCAGTTGGGGCTGCTGCGGCGCAGGTCGCTCGCGTCGGTGAGCGAGACGTTCACCATCCAGTACACCGGGAAGAGCATCAGCGCGGTGAACACGACGCCGAGGACGGTCTTCCACCACGGCCTGGTGGAGGGGCGCGCGGTCATGACTTCTCCCAGGATCGCTGCATCCGCACGTGGACGAATCCGAAGACGAGCGCGATGACGATGAGCAGGTTGCCGATCGCGGCGGCCGGCGAGAAGTCCGGCTGGCCGGTGCCGAAGGCCTCCCGGTAGGACCACACGGCGAGCGTCAGCGAGGCGTTGCCGGGGCCGCCGGTGGTCATGATCCAGATGACGTCGACGACCTTGAGCGTGTAGATGAACCCGAGCAGCAGCGTGATGCCGGAGACGGGGCGCAGCAGCGGGAAGGTGATGCGCCAGAACTGCTGCCAGGCGGAGGCGCCGTCCAGGGAGGCCGCCTCGTAGACCTCGGCGGGGATCTGCTGGAGTCCGGCGTGGAGGATCACCAGGTTGAACGGGATGCCCAGCCAGATGTTCGCGATGATCACCGAGGTCAGGGCGGTGTCGGGGGAGGTGAGCCAGTTGATCTGCTCGCCGCCGAAGGCCTGGACGACCGAGTTGACGATCCCGTGGTCGGAGTTGAGCATCCACGCCCAGGTGGAGGCCGAGACGATGAGCGGCAGGAGCCAGGGCACCAGGAACAGGGCGCGCAGGAGGTTCGAGAGCCGGAAGTTCGCGTGGAAGAACACGGCCAGGCCCAGGCCGATCGCGTACTGGAACGCGATCGAGACGATCGTGAACAGCGCGGTGTTGGCGAGCGCGGTCGGGAAGGCGTTCGAGGAGAACACCTCGAGGTACTTCTCGATGCCCACGAAGTCGGGGTTGCCGAGGACGAAGGCCCGCACGGTGTAGTCGTGCACGCTCAGGTCGATGTTGCGCCACAGCGGATAGGCGTAGAACACCGCGAGGTAGGCGAGCAGCGGTGCGGCGAAGCCGACGGCGGTCCAGGTGCTCGCGGCGCCCGGTGGGCGGCGGCGGGCCGGTGCGGCGGGCACGCGGCCCGCCGCACCGTCGGACGCACGTCCGGTCTGGGTGACCGAGGTCGTGGTCATGGGCGGCATGCTCCTCGTCAGCCGAGCGCGGCTTCGGCGTCGGCCTGGGCCTGTGCCAGGGCGTCGGCCGGGCTGGCCGATCCCGACAGGGCGTTCTGGACGGCCGTCCACAGCGCCTCGGAGATCTTCGGGTAGTCGGTGCCGAGGTTGTCGCTGGTGCGGCCCTTGGCTTCCCGCACGGCCGCGACCCACGGTTCGAGGTCGGGCTCGGCCGCCAGGAGGGCGTCCTGGCCCTCGGCGGTCGGCGGGACGTAGTAGGCGAAGGTGGTGGCGGTCTCGACGAAGCCCTCGGGCGTGGTCATGCACTCCACGATCTGGCGGGTGACGTCGTAGCGGTCGGTGTCGGCCTGCGCCGGGGCGATGATGAACTCGCCGCCGGTGGGCGCGGGCGCGATGCCGCCGTCCTGGCCGGGGATCTGGACGAGCCCGGTCGCGAAGTCGGCCTCGGCGGCGCTGTTGACCTGCCAGGTGCCGTTGACGGCGAAGGCGAACTCGCCGGTCAGGAACTCCTCCCAGGTGGTGTTCTGGGAGTTGGTGAGCACCGAGTTGGGGGCGTAGCCGGCGTCGAGCCAGCCGGTCCACAGCTCCAGCGCGGCCTGGGCCTGCGGCGAGTCGAGCTCGCGCAGGTCCGCTCCGGCGCCCCAGAACCAGGGCAGGAACTGGAAGGAGCCCTCTTCGGTGCCGATGGCGGCGAAGGTGATTCCCTTGTCGCCGCTGGCGGTGACCTGCGCGAGCGCGGCGGTCAGCGAGTCCCAGTCCACGATGGAGGCCGGGTCCACTCCCGCGGCGTCGAGCACGTCGGCGTTGTAGTAGATCGCGAGCGTGTTGGCGCCGATGGGGATGCCGTAGGCCTGGTCGTCCACGACGCCCGCGGCCAGGAGGTTCTCGTCGACGCCGGAGACGTCGAGGCCGAGTTCGTCCATGGTCGTGAGCATCTCGGTGTCGGCCAGTGTGGACACCGCCGGGTTGTCGAGCAGGATGACGTCGGGGCTCGTGCCCTCCTGGGCGGCGAGCAGGGCCCGGTTGGTCAGGTCCGTGGTGTCGGAGGCGGTGCGATCGATGGTCACGCCGGCCGCCTCGCCGCAGGCGTTCACGCGCTCGGCCCACGCGGAGTCGGCGGCGTGCTGCGGGTAGGGGTCCCACCAGGTGAAGGTGTCGGCGTCGGTGTCATCGCCGGACGAGCAGGCGCCCGCCAGGACGAGCGAGACCGCTGCCACCCCCGCCGCGGCGGACCGGGCGAGGGGTCGTGGGCTTCGGTACTTCATGGTTGTTCCTCCTAGAACGGAACCCGTTCGGCGGCTTTGCCGTCCGGGGTGAGGGGCTGTGCCGTGGCGCGGCACCGTCACCGGCTCGGCGGCGGGGCGGTGCTGCCCCGGTCGACGAGTTCGGGGGCGACGAATCTGACGACGTGGGGGGCGTCGTCGGCGATCTCCTTCTCGATGCGGCGCACGAGCTGGCGCACCGCCATGCGCCCGAGCCGGTCGGGCGCGGACTCGATGGAGGAGAAGGGCAGGGAGAAGGTCCGGGCGAACTCGTCGGAGTAGCGGCCGACGACCGAGAGGTCGCCGGGCACCGACAGCCGCCGCTCGTGCAGGACCGTGGGCAGGGCCGCGGCGGCGGCCTCGTTGTTGACGAGCAGGCCGGTGGCCTCGGGGTGGGCGTCGAGCAGGGCGTGCAGGGCGCGCCCGATCTCGGGCTGCGAGGACGGGGCGTGGACCGGCAGCAGGCGCGCGCCGCGCGCGGCGGCGGTCTCCATCGCGGCGTTCTGGAGCCGCCACACGTAGGCGCCGCCGCGTTCGACCACGTGCTCGGGCTGGGAGACCAGGAGCAGTTCGCGGTGGCCGAGCGCGGTCAGGTGCTCGGCCATGGCGCGGCCGGCCTCCTCGAAGTCGAGGTCGAACACGTCGACGCCGGTGCAGTCGCCGGGGAGTCCGACGAGCGCGCCGGGCTGGGCGGCGGCGCGCAGCACCGGCAGGCGGTCGTCGTGCTCGGCGACGTTGAGCAGCACGACGCCGTCGACCATGCGCGAGTCGGTGAGGCGCTTGAGCGCGGCGGTGCCGTCGGCGTCGGAGCTGAGGAGGATGTCGTAGCCCAGGTCGCGGGCGGTGTTCGTGACGCCCTGGATGTACTGGAGCATCGCGGGGGCGAACTCGTCGGGCAGGAACTGGGCGAGCAGGCCGATGACCATGGCGCGGGAGGTGGCGAGGGCGCGGGCGCCCGCGTTCGGGGTGTAGCCCAGTTCGAGGGCGACCCGCTGGACGCGCAGGCGCACCTCGTCGGACACGGCCCGCTTGCCGCTCAAGGCGTACGAGGCGGTCGACCGCGCCACGCCCGCGGCGCGGGCCACGTCTCCGATGTTGACCACGGCGTCCTCCTCAAGCTGCGTCCGCACCGCGTCGGCGCTGTGTCGCCGATCATGCGAACCGGTTCGAAGCATAACCACCGGATCCCACGAATGCAAACCCGCCCCATCCAAGATCGATTCGCCCGGGAACTGCATATATAGAAGTACTTGCATCGAACGAAGTTCGAAACTAGCCTCCGGAGTGAGCGATCCGTCGAACCGGTTCGCGCCCTCACCTTAGGAGAGAACATGCGATATCCCCTGAAACGGACGGTCGCGCGCGTCGCCGCGCTCGTCCTCTTGGTCGGCGCCGCCGTCGCGGGGGCGGCCGTCCCCGCGAACGCCGCCGGCCTCAACCTGACCGTGAACGTGAACCAGGTCGTGCGCCCGGCCACGCAGGTCGCCTCCGGCGGCCTCTACGGCGTCGGGTCCGACTCCCAGCCGACCACCGCGATGCTGCTGCCGCTCAACCCGACCAGCTTCACCCAGCCCGCCCCCGGCACCACCCACCTCGGCAACGGCGCGACCGAGCCGTGCTGCGACTCCCTCGACGTCGGCGCCAACCTCGTCCGCGCCGGCGCCCAGCAGTTCATCCGGATGCCCGACATCTACCCGTCCTTCCCCTACGTCTGGCAGGGCTGGGACGACTGGGAGGCGAAGGTCGAGAAGCAGGTCGAGGACCGCCTCGCGCGCACCGACCTGACCAACATCCACGGCTGGGAGCTGTGGAACGAGCCCGACTGGACCTGGAACACCGCGCAGGCCGGCTCCTGGAACGCCGGCTGGGAGCGGACCTACGACCTGGTGCGGTCCCTCGACCCCGTGACCCCGATCGTCGGCCCCAGCGACGCGCAGTACAACCACAACCGGATGCTGTCGTTCATGACCCACGCCCGCGACACCGGGACGCTCCCCGACGTCATCGTCTGGCACGAGCTCGACGACATGAACTGGGACGCCTTCGCAGGTCACGTGGCCGACTACCGCGCGATCGAGAACCAGCTCGGCATCTCGCCGCGCCCGATCGCCATCAACGAGTACAACAGCTTCAACCAGATGGACATCCCCAGCGTCGCCCTCCACTGGATGGCCGTGTTCGAGCGCCACGGCGCCCGCGAGGCCCACCGCGCGTACTGGTTCGAGGCCGGGACCTTCGACGGCCTGTTCACCCTCCAGAACCAGCCGACCGCCTCGTACTGGCTCTACCGCTGGTACGGCGACATGACCGGCAACATCGTCCAGACCAACCCCGACAGCTGGCTCGACGGCGTCGCCGCCTACGACTCCTCCCGCAAGATCGTGAACGTCGTCTTCGGCGGCGACTGGGGCGACAACACCGTCACCGTCAACGGCCTCGGCGACCTCGGGACCAGCGTGAACGTGGAACTGCGCTACACACCCGGCTCGGGCAGGCACACCGCCGTGAGCGCGCCGACGACGTTGAGCACCACCACGATGCAGACCAGCGGCGGCTCCATCTCGGTCCCGGTTCCCGACATGAACGCCGAGGGCGCTTACCAGCTCCTGGTCACCCCGGCGGGCGGCCCGACCACCTCCTGGCAGCAGGTGTACGAGGCCGAGAACGCCACCGTCGTCAACGCCGTCACCCATGCCGCGGGCGGGGCCTCGAACGGCTACTACGTCGGCAACATCGACGGCGACGCCGACATGCGCTCGGATTCGTTCGTCGACTTCACCGTCAACGTGCCCACCTCCCGCAGCTACACGATGACGATCAGGTACGCCAACGGCACGGGAGCGAACTCGACGCACGGCCTCGCCTACAACGGCAGCGCATGGTCGACGGTCACCTACCCGCCGACGAGCGGCTGGGGGCAGTTCTCCACGACCACCGTCACGGTCAACCTCAACGCCGGCTACAACATGATCCGCCTGGCGAAGGGCTCCCCGTTCTTCGACGGCGGCACCGGCTACGCCGAGCTCGACAGCATCACCCTCACCTGAGCGACCGGGGTTCGGGGGCCCGGCCCCCGAACCCCTCGCCTTCGCCTCCCGTTCGCCGGGGCGGCCTATCATGGCGGCATGCCTGATCGAGGGTCCGACGCCCGCGTCAACCTCCGGCCGCTGCGGGTCCGGGCGATGATGACGCAGGAAGAACTCGCCCTCCGATCAGGGGTCGGCACCCGCACCATCCGCGACATCGAGTCCGGAAGGGTCCGGCCGCAACCGAGGACGCTGCGCCTCCTCGTCGAAGCCCTCGGCCTCGAACCGGCCGACCGGGCCCTGCTCACCGGCGCCTCGGGGCCGATCGCGACCGTCCCGCGCGAACTGCCGCGGGCCCTCACCGGCTTCGCCGGGCGCGAACGCGACCTCGAAGCGCTCCTCGCCGCGGTCGAAGCGGGCGCGGCCGTCGTCGCCGTGCACGGCATGGCCGGCGTCGGCAAGACCTCCCTGGCCGTGCGGGCCGCCCACGCCCTCGCCGACCGCTACCCCGATGGGCAGCTGTTCGTCGACCTCCACGCCTTCACCCACTCGGTCGGGCCCCGCCCCGGCCTCGAATCGGTCCTCGCGCGCCTCCTGCGCGGCCTCGGCGCGACCGACCCCGCGCCCCCGGCCGACCTCGACGAGCGCACCGCCCGCTACCGCAGCGCCGTCGCCGGCCGCCGCCTCCTCATCGTGCTCGACAACGCCGCCGACGCCGACCAGGTCGAAGCGCTGCTGCCGGGCGCCCCCGGCAGCCTCGTCCTGGCCACGAGCCGCCGCGACCTCTCCTCGCTCACCGGCGCGCACTCGGTACCGCTCGAACCCCCGCCGATGCGTGAGGCCGTGGCGATGCTCGGCGCCGCCGTCGCAGGCCGCATCAGCGACGACGAGGCCGCCGTCGTCGCCGAACGCTGCGGGCGACTGCCGCTCGCGATGGGCCTCGCCGCCGCCCGCCTGCGCAGCCGCCCCCTGTGGCGGGCCGCCGACCTCCTCGACCTCCTCGCCGACGAGGACCGCCTGCTCGACGAACTCGACATGGGCCACCACGGCGTCACCGCCGCCCTCCGTGCCTCCTACCTCGAACTCGACCCCGCCCACCGGCGCCTGCTGCGCCGCCTCGGCCTCGCCCCCGGCGACGACGTGGACGTCCACGCCGCCGCCGCGCTGTGCGACGCCGAAGAGGCCCGCACCGCCTCCATGCTCGAATCCCTCGTGGACGTGCACCTCGCCGAGACCCGCTCGCCGGGCCGCTACCGGCTCCACGACCTGGTGCGGCTCTTCGCCGCCCGCCTCATGGACCTCGAAGAGACCCCGGCGGAGCGCGACGCGGCCTTCGGGCGCCTCATCGACGCCTACCTGCACTTCACCTACCGGGCCGCCGCGCGCATCCACCCGAACAAGCGCCGCTTCACCGAAGGCGCGACCGCCCACGACACCGGGCTCCCCGGCTTCACCGGCCAGGCCGACGCCCTCGCCTGGTTCCAGGCCGAGCGCGGCAACCTCGAAGCGGCCGTCGCGGCCGCCGAGCACGCCGGGAACCTCGAACAGGCCTGGCACCTGGCCACGGGCTTCAACGCGTTCTTCGTGCACGACCACGACACCGGCTCGCACGCCGCGGTCAACCGGATCGCGCTCGGCATCGCCCGCCGCACCGGCGACGGCCGCAAAGAGGCCTTCACCCTCGGCGACGCGGGCCGCCAACTCGTCACCGCCGGCAGGCACCGCGAGGCGATCGACCTGCTCAAGAAGTCCGTCGCGCTCAAACGCGACCTCGGCGAATTCGCCGACGCGGCCCTGACCCTCGCCAACATCGGCATCCTGTACCGGCGCTCGGGGCGCTTCGCCGAGGCCCTCGACGTCCACGAGGCCGCGCTGGCCCAGGCCGAAGCGGCCGCGGACGCCTCGGCGGCGGCGCTCATCCGCACGAACATGGTCGTCCCGCTGCTGCGGCTCGGGCGCTTCGCCGAGACCGAGTGCCGCCTCGACGCCGCCGAGGCGAAGCTGGACGCCGGCGACCACCACAACCGCATCCGCATCGAGGGCTTCCGCGGGGTCCTGGCCCGCGAGCGCGGCGAGCCGGCCGCGGCAGCGGCGATCCACACCGCCTGCCTGCGCGCCTTGCGGAATGAGGGCGTCACGGCCGACGTGGCCGCGACGCTCATCGACCTCGGCGAGGACCTGCTGCGCCTCGACCGCGTCACCGAGGCGGCCGCGCATCTGGACCGGGCCGTCGAGTACGCGGTGCGGCTCGCGGACCCCTCGCTCGAACGCGCCGCCCGAAACGGCCTCGGCCGGGCGCTCACCGCCTCGGGCGCCACCGACGAGGCGATCGGCCAGCTCGAACTGGCCGCGGGGCTGTCCGAGTCCCATGAGGACGCCTACGAGCTGGCGCGGGCGCACCACGGCCTCGCCGAAGTCCACCGCCGGCGCGGCGACGCCGACGCCGAGGAGCACCACTTGCTCTGCGCGGCAAAAGGCTACGAGTCCTGCGAGGTCCCCGAGGCAGCCGAGATAGCCGAACGGCTAGACCGACGCTGACCGGTGCACCGGAGGTAGCACCCGCCTGGGAAGCGGATGCGGTGTCCGACCCGAGAAGCTGAAGCGGCGCTTCCCGGCCGACGCCCGGGACCTGCCGACGCCGACACGCGTGGCAGGGAAGCACACCGCCCACCGGCGGTCCGCGACCCGGGCTTCCGGCGCAATGCGTGCCGCGAACGAGGCCGGGCCCACAACCCCCACTCCCGGCGCAATGCGTGCCGCGAACGAGACTGGGCCTTCGACCCGGGCTCCCCGGCGTGATGCGTGCCGCGAACGAGACCGGGCCTTCAACCCCGATCCCGGCCCGATACGTGCCGCGATCGAGGCCGGGCCTTCAACCTCGACCCCTGGCATAATGCGCGTCGCGAACGAGGCCGGATTTTCTACTCCGACTCCCGGCGCGATGCGCGTCGTGAACGAGGCCAGGCCTTCAACTCCGACCCCCGGCCCAATGTGTGCCGCGAACGAGACCGGGCCTTCAACTCCGACCCCCGGCCCGATGCGCGTCGTGAACGAAGCCGGACCTTCAAGGCGGACACCGAGGCCGCTACGGCGCACTCGCGGTCGCGAGCTGCCGCCCTCCCGCCGGTGCAGCGCCTCGAACACCACGCCGATCACGGGCAAAATGACCAATGCGGCGGCACCTGAAGGCACCGCCCGCGCCGAGGGCGCGCACCGCCGCAGTCGCGGCGGCGACGACCGGTTCCTCTACAACGCGGGCACCTGGACATGTGAGTAGCCGCTCGGGCGGACCGTCCGGGAACGGACTGGCCGCCCCGAGACCGCACGAGCGGGCCGCGGTTACCGTTGCAGGCACCGGCGGCACGCGAGGCCGCGCCGACCAGAGAGGAACCGGACCACATGGAGCACCCCGTCACGGCCGAGACCGAAGCGGCCGCCCGATGAGCGGCGGGCGGGCCGACCGGTTCGCGGTCGTCAGCCGACGCGCCGTCTACTTCGGCGGCCTGGTCCTCGGCGCCCTCGCCGTGCTCGCGTTCCTCACCGAGCGGACCGCCCTCGGCATCGTCCTCGTCGTCATCGTCTTCCTCGCGGTGCTCGCGCGCGGCATGATGACCCTCGCACGCGGCAGGCGGGCCCTCGCCGCCCGACAGCGCGCCGAGGTCCCGACCGTGACCGGCTACGGTCTTGACAGCCCTGCCCCGGTCGCGACCGTGGTCGCGGCCCTGGTCGGCATGAACGCTGACGGGCTGCCCTACCGCATCGACGCGAAGCCGGGCCCCGGCGGCGTGCGCGTCGAAGTGCGCTGGAAACAGGAGGAGCTGCGCTGGCAGTCCCTGTTCGTCAACGGCTCGCGCGCCTACGCCTGGCGCATGGAGGTCGACCTCGACCCGACAAGGGGCGCTTACAAGTTCATCGAGCATTCGGGCTCGGCGACCGTGCGCTCCGGCGCCGGCCCCGGCGGCGCGGCGGTATACGGCGCGTGGACGTGGCGGCGCGGCAAGACCGGCGGCAAGAGGCAGGCCATGTTCGTCGAGGGCGCCGACGGCAAGGTCCAGGTGGTCGACTCGGGCGGACCGCGGACCTCGTGGGAGGGCGTCGCCTCGATCACGCCGTCCGACGCGAAGGCCCCGGTGTTCACAGTCCTGCGCGGCCACGGCTGGCGACCGCGCGTGGACTGGTTCGGCGCGCGGCTCTTCGAGAAGTGAGGCCCGAGCCGGCGCCGTCTCCGACCATCGGAGGATGGCGGACGGCCCGTCCTCCTCCTTCCGTTCCAGTCGCAAATCCTCCTCTTCGCGGTGATATCGACCCGGTGGAGGCCCTAGCCTCGAAACCATGCGAAAACACCTCCCTGTCGCAGCATTCCTCGCGATCGTGCTCGCCGCGGCCCCCGCCGCTGCCGCCGGCCCGGGCGCCGATCCGGCGCTCGACACCGACCTGCTCGACGCCAAACTCGCCGAATTCGCCGCCGCCGGCGACTACTCGGTGCTCGTCGAAGTCCGCGACGGCGACCAGACCTGGTCGGCCGCGTCCGGCCCCCGCGGCTTCGACGACCCCGCCGAGGCCGAACCGGACGACCGCGTCCGCATCGCCAGCCTCACCAAGTCCATGATCGCGGTGATCCTCCTCCAGCTCGAAGCCGAAGGCGCCCTCGACCTCGACGACACGCTCGGCGAGCACCTCCCGGACCTGCTGCCCTATGAGGACGAACCGAGCATCCGGCAGGTCCTCCACCACACCGGCGGCCTGCGCGACTACTTCCTCTACCTCTACCCGTCGCTGGCCGAGAGCGACCTCACCGAGTTCGAGGCGAACCACCGCACCCACTACGAGCCCGAGGAGATCGTGGCGATCGGCACCCAGGACCCGCAGTGGTGGGCGCCGGGCGAGGGCTGGAGCTACTCCAACACCGGGTACTTCGCCCTCGGGCTCCTCATCGAGGAGCTGACCGGCAACAGCCTCGGCCACGAGCTGGAGCAGCGCGTATTCGAGCCCGTCGGCATGGACGACACCTATCTGCCGCACCACAACAGCTCCGGCTTCCGCGGCGACCACCTCGTCCCCTACATCACCACCGGCATCGAGGACGAGCCGTTCCTCGACAGCACCGGACTGTCGTACACGCACCTGTGGGCCGCCGGCGCCGTCATCGCCGACGTGCACGACGTCAACGACTTCTACCGGGCCGCCGCCGACGGGACGCTCCTGTCCGCCGAGCAGCTCGCTGAAGCAACCACTTACGTCGACACCGGCCTGGGCTTCGGATACGGACTCGGGTTCTTCGGGCAGGCGCTCGGCTGCCCCGACGACCCGGAGGCGATCTACTTCGGACACGACGGCGGCGGGCTCGGCCACAGCACCTACTCGCTCCACTCGCCCGACGGCGAGCGCCAGATCACCCTCACCTGGAACCTCGACGACCGGCACGAACGCAGCGACCCCGACCAGCTCGGCCGGGCGTTCGCCGGACTCGTCGTGGCCGGCCTGTGCGGCCTCGACATCGACGAGGGCGCCCGGGCCATGAGCCTCCCCGACCTCCCGGCCACCGAGAACCCGCAGATTCGCGGCTGACAGCGAGGAAGGCGCCGGACCACCCGAGGCGACGGGCGGTCCGGCGCCTTCGCCGCGTCCGGCCGAATCCCGGCTCCGGCGCCGGTTCCAATGCGAGAATGAGCCGGGTCCGTGCCCGTCGAAGGAGACCGGGCCCCGGCGAGCGTGAGAGGGGAGCGCGAGGGGTACCCGGGAGGCAATCCGAGTGAAAGCAGGTGCAGGCGTGGCAATGCGCATCGAGGAGTACGGCATGATCGGCGACCTCCACACCGCCGCGCTCGTCGGCACCGACGGCTCCATCGACTGGCTGTGCCTGCCGCGCTTCGACTCCCCGGCGTGCTTCGCGGCGCTCCTCGGCGACGAGGACCACGGCTCCTGGAGACTCGCACCCCTAGGCGCCGACCGGTGCACCCGCCGTAGCTACCGAGGCGACACCCTCATCCTCGAAACCGAATGGGACACTCCTGAAGGGAGCGTCCGCGTCACCGACGCCATGCCCCCGCGCGGCCGGGCCGCCGACGTCGTCCGCGTCGTCGAAGGACTCGGCGGCGAGGTCCGCATGAGCACCGCGATGCGCCTGCGGTTCGGCTACGGCAAGGTCGTCCCGTGGATCCGCTGCCACGACGGCCACTTCTCCGCCGTCGCCGGACCCGACGCCGCATGGCTCGAATCGGACGTTGAGCTCCAGGCCGAGGACGGCGCCGCCCACGCCGAATTCACCGTCTCCGAAGGCGAACGGGTCGCGTTCGTGCTCACCCACCAGCCGTCCCACCACGACCGGCCCACCGCCGTCGACGCCGACGCGGCCCTCGCCGACACCGAGGAGTTCTGGACCGACTGGATCGGCGACCTGCGCTACGAAGGCGAATGGGACGAGGCCGTCCGCCGCTCCCTCATCACCCTCAAGGCCCTCACCTACGCCCCGACCGGCGGCATCCTCGCCGCCGCCACGACCTCGCTCCCCGAAGAACTCGGCGGCGTCCGCAACTGGGACTACCGCTTCTGCTGGCTCCGCGACGCCTCCTTCGTCCTCCAGGCGCTCCTCGGCACCGGCTTCGTCGCCGAGGCCGCGGCCTGGCGGCGCTGGCTGCTGCGCGCGGCCGCCGGCGACCCGGCCGACCTCCAGATCATGTACGGGCTCGACGGGCGGCATTGGCTGCCGGAGAACGAACTCGACTGGCTGCCCGGCTACGAGGGCTCGCGGCCGGTGCGCGTCGGCAACGCCGCGACCGGGCAGTTCCAGCTCGACGTCTGGGGCGAGACCCTCGACGCGCTGCACCTGGCGCGCGAGGCCGAGGACGGCACCGACGAGGACGCGTGGGACCTCCAGAAGGGACTGCTCGAATTCCTCGCCGAGCACTGGGGCCGCCCCGACGACGGCCTGTGGGAGATCCGCGGCGAGCAGCGGCATTTCGTGCACTCCAAGGTGATGGCCTGGGTCGGTTTCGACCGCGCCGTCCAGGCCGCCGAGCACTTCGGCCTCGACGGGCCGGTGGAGCGGTGGCGGGAGCTGCGCGACCGCGTCCACGCCGAGGTGTGCGACCGGGGCTACGATCCCGTGCGCGGCACCTTCACCCAGTTCTACGGCTCCAAGGGCCTGGACGCGGCGCTGCTGCTCCTGCCCGTGGTCGGCTTCCTGCCGTGGGACGACCCCCGCATCGTCGGCACCGTCGAAGCGGTCCAGCGCGAACTCACCCGCGGCGGCTACGTCCTGCGCTACGACCCCTTGGCCGACAGCGGGGTCGACGGCCTCCCCGGCACCGAGGGGACCTTCCTCGCCTGCACGTTCTGGCTCGTGGACGCCCTCCACGGCATCGGCCGCACCGCCGAGGCGAGGGAACTGTTCGAACGACTCCTCAAGACCTGCAACGACCTCGGGCTCCTCAGCGAGGAGTTCGACCCCGCCACCGCCCGCCACCTCGGCAACACCCCGCAGGCCTACAGCCATGTGGGCCTGGTGAACTCCGCGCGCCACCTCAGCGGTGTGCACGCGGCCACCGAGCCCCGCGCGGTCGCGCGGAAGGCGACCACACAGGAGAAGGGGTGAGCGCCGTGCGCGCATTGACCGTGGAGCCGGGCCGAAAAGGGTCCCTGTCGCTCGAAGAGATCGACGAGCCGGTGCCCGGCGAGGGCGAACTGCTGGTCGACGCCATCGCACTCGGGGTGTGCGGCACCGACAGGGAGCTGGCCGACGGCGACTACGGTTGGGCCCCCGCCGGTTCGGACCGGCTCGTCATCGGCCACGAGTCGCTCGGCCGGGTCCGCGAAGCGCCCGAGGGCAGCGGCTTCGCCCCCGGCGACCTCGTCGTCGGCGTCGTGCGCCGCCCCGACCCCGAGCCGTGCGGCGCCTGCGAGCGCGGCCTGTTCGACAACTGCCGCAACGGCGACTACACCGAGCGCGGCATCAAGGAACTCGACGGCTTCGGCAGCGAGGCCTGGACGATCGAGGCCGACTACGCCGTCAAGCTCGATCCCGCGCTCGCCGAGATCGGCGTGCTCATGGAGCCGATGAGCGTCATCGCCAAGGCCTGGGAGCAGATCGACAAGGTCGGCGGCCGGTCGTGGTTCGAGCCGAAGTCGGTGCTCGTCACCGGCGCGGGCCCGATCGGGCTCCTCGCCGCGCTCGTCGGGGCCCGTCGCGGCCTGGAGGTCCACGTCCTCGACCGCAACACCGAAGGGCCCAAACCGAAACTCGTCGAAGCGCTCGGTGGGGTCTACCACACCGACGGCATCGCCGACGCGATCGCGGGGACCGAGCCCGACATCGTCATCGAGGCCACCGGCGCCGTGTCGCTCGTGCTCGACTCCATGACGGCCACCGGGCCGTACGGGGTCACCTGCCTCACCGGCGTCACCACCGCCGGCCGCAAGGCGAGCGTCGACGCGGGGAGTCTGAACCGGGAGCTGGTGCTGGAGAACGACGCCGTGGTGGGCTCGGTCAACGCCAACCTCTCCCACTTCACCGAGGCGGCGGCGATCCTCGCCGACGCCGACCACGACTGGCTCCAGGGCCTCATAACCCGGCGCATCCCCCTGGCCGACTACACCGAGACCTTCGGCCCCACTTCGGGAGACGACGTGAAGGTGGTCATCGACATCGCCTCCTGAGACGGCGGTCCCGCTGAGGAGGAACGGATCAGCGCCCCGCCCGGAGTAGATCCGGACGGGGCGCTCGGTCGTCTCTGCGGGCGTCCGCCGACCGGTTCACCGGCGCGGCGCGGGCCTGTCGTCAGCGGTTGAAGGACTCGGTGAGGGTCCAGGCCGCGTCGACGATCTGCTCCTGGGTGACGTCGCTGAGCAGCGCCTGGACGGTGATGTCGGCGCCGCCGGCGGTGCCGTAGACGGCGACCGCGCAGCCCATGAGCCCCGAGGCGCTGCCGTCCTCGCAGCCGAGCACGACCGTCGGGATCGCCCCGGCCTGGTCGAACCTGGAGTCGTCGATCACCTGCTGGCCCATCGACTCCAGCAGCTCGGCGGACATCGCCGAGCCCTGGACGGTGGGGGAGGCGGTGACGATCACGATGGGGCCGACCTCGGAGCCGGTGTCCCAGGTGCAGGACACGGTGTCCCCGTAGGAGTCGTCGAGGGAGAACTCGACGCCCGCGGCTTCGATGAGGTCGGCCAGCGCGCCGCTGACGGCGACGTCGTCGCAGTTGCCGAGGTCCGAGGCGCCCGCGGAGTCGTCCGCGGCGTCCTCGGCCGCGTCGACGGCCTCCTCGACCTCCGAGGAGGTCTTGTCGGTGCTCTCCTCGGGCTCCTCGTCGGCCGTGCAGGCGGTGGCGGCCAGCACGGCCCCGCACATCGCGAGGGCGGCGAGCATTCTCTTCATCAGGGTTCCGTTCGCAGTGGGTGTCAGGGGGCCGGGCGCAGGAGGAGGCGTCGGATCGGGTGCACGCGGGCGACCCGCACCTAACGCCTCTTCGTGCGATCCCGGCGCCAAGAATAGCAACGGGATGCTCGCCGCCGAGGCTTCGAACCGGCCGCCGCGGCAGTTGAACCACTGGTCAGGCTATGCGAGGAAGCTCCCCAATGTCCGCTTGCGGCAGGTCTGTCAGCGCGATCCCGTCCGGGTTCCGGGCCGCGCGCAGCAGGGCGGCGCCGTCGCGGTCGTCGGGGACGCGCCCTTCGGTCGCGGTGAAGTACCCGGTGAGGAACTCGTGGATAGGAGCGGACGCGATCCGCCCGTCATCGACCTGAAAGGACTGATCGATGTGGAGTGAAACGAGGAGCATCCCCTGCTCCCGTTCGCTGCTGTCGCGAAGCGCGGGTTGGAAGAACGGCAGGTCGAGCACGCGGGCGCCGTGCCGCGCGTAGAACGCGAAGCGCCGCTTCGGGTCGCCCCACTCGGGGTGCTCGGCCGGGAGTTCGGGGTGCTCGATCTCGGTGACGACCACGCAGGGGCCGTGCTTCAGCGCCCAGCGCTCGACCGCGGCGTCGAGGAGCCTGCCGCCGACGCCCGCCGACCGGTGGTCCGGGTCGACCGCGAGGTACGCGAGGAGCTGCACGCGGCTGTCGGCGTACCACTCGCCGACCGCGACCCCGATCGGCGTCCCGTCGGCCTCGACGGCGACCAGGAAGTCCGCGCGGCCCTTGGCGGCCGACGCGCTCAGGTCGGCGAGGGAGTCGAGCTGGTCGGGAGGGAAGGACGGCTCAAGCAGGCGGTGGTAGACCGTGGCGAAACGGTCGTCGGTGCGATCGATCGCGACGAGGTCCAAGGCGTTCACGGATGCATTCTCGCACTTCAGGCTTGCGTCTCTCCGGCAGATCGCGGTGAGCGCGGCCATGCGGGGCGCCGCGTCGCGGCGGCGGGCCGCGGATCGGCCCGCCGCGGCCCGCGCAGGGCGAAGCGGCTTCGGCGCGGTCGATCGCGGACGGCCCGGCGGCGCTTGGAGGCCCCTGCCGCGCGCGACCACCGGAACACCGCGACGCTGCACACCGCCGCCATCACCACGATCGCCGCCACGGCCCAGCCGGCGAACCCCTTGCCCGAGATCCCGGCGCCCTGGAGGATCTGCACGATCCCGGAGGCGCCGAACACCGCGATCGCCGCGAGCAGAGCGTCCACAATGCCTCGATTGAACCGCTCCTGCCTGGCGCGGTCGGCTTCCATGCGCTGCTGGAGTTTCGCCGCCATCGCGTCGATGCGCACTTCGAGGCGGTCGCTCAGCAGTTCGCGCAGTTTCGTGGCGAATTCCAGCTCCTGCTGCTCGATCTCGGCCGCGCGCAGGAGCCGCGCGAGTGCGGCCGCGTCCGTCGGCGAGCTGACCAGGTTGGGGGAGTGGATGAGCGAGAGGACCGACCGCGTCTCGGTGGCGAAGTCGTGGAGCAGCAACTGCTCTCGGTGCAGCCGGTCGCCGTAGCGCGCGAGCGCCTCGGCGCTGCGCTCGTCGGTGGACTCGCCGATCAGGTGCAGGACGCGCGGGTGGTGCGAGGCGAGGCGGTCGTGCCAGGCGCTGAAGAGCCCGTCGAGCGAGCCGACGAACTCCGCGAGGGTCCGGTAGGTCCCGGTCATGAACTCCGGACTGCCGAACAGGGCGATCACGGTGGTGTTCTCGCTGGCCGCGACCAGGTCGCCGTCCTTGCGCACGTCGCGCAGCAGCCGCGAGCGGTCGATCGCGAACCGGCTCCAGTCGCAGATCGCGCCGATGCCGTTGGGGATCGGGTGCAGGAGCGCCTGTGCGCCGAACAGCGACAGGAGGTCGTCGCCGCCGGTCACGGGCCTGCGCTGCCGGGCGCCGGGGCCGGTGCCCGCGCTGAGCTCGTGGACGGCGACGAGCACGTGGTAGCGGCCGGGGCGCGCGCACACCTCCTCCGGGGAGTCGAGGAGGTCGGCGATGCCGTCCTGGAGGTCGGCGACGAAGTCTCCGAGCCGCTCCCAGCGCCGTTCGCCCTCGCCGCAGGCCACGACGATGGCGCCGTGCCCGCGCTGGGCCCGGAACAGGGTCGACTGGATCTCGTGCGGGTCGGCCTCGGACACCGACCCGGTCAGGCGGAGGTAGTGGTTCCCCAGGAGCGAGAGGCGGATCTCGGCGGCGAACTCGATGATCGGGGTGCCGTCGGCGTGGAGCAGGCGCACCTCGGGCAGTTCGAGCGCGGCCCCGTCGAAGCGGCGTTCGAGGTAGGAGGCCCCGGCCCAGACGTCGTCGATCCGGAAGGTCCGGCGCACGGTCCGCGCGGCGATGCCGGCGATCGACGGCGGCAGCGGCGCGGCGCGCAACTGCCCCACCGCGTCCATGGGACCGATGCCGTTGAGGCCGAAGGGGAACACGTAAGCGATGTCGGCGGCGTCGACGGTGAGCCACTCCTCTTCGGCGGCGGCCGCGAGCCGTTCGAGGCTGAACCGGTGCGCGCGCAGCTCGCTGCGCTCTATAGAGGACAGACGTGGGTCGTGCTCGGCCTCGTTGAGGGCGTGCAGCCCCGCGCCGAGGGTGTCGGCCCCGTCCTCGAGGAATGCGGCGGCCGAGGCCACGGCCCAATGGAGCGCCCGGTAGTAGACCAGGCGGGCTTCGACCGATTCGCGCAGGAAGTCCCGCACGATCGCGAGCCGGTCGCCGATCGCGTCGAGCAGCGCCGTCATCGCCTCGGCGAAGTGCCAGGTGGCGGCGGCCGCCTCGGCGAACCGGTCGAGGTCGCCGCGGCACATCGCCGCTTCGGATTCGACCTCCAGGATCTGGAGCCGCGCGAACGCGGCCGCGCCGTCCCCGGCGGCGCGCGAATCGGGGTCGGCGTCCTGGCCGCGCAGGCGATCCCACACGGCCGCAATGCTCTCGAGGGTGGCGAGCAGCCGGTCGAACCGGTAGGTGTGCTCCCATTCCTCGGCGCAGAGCTGCCACACGTGCAGGGCGAGCAGCGCGCCGCCGCCGAGTTCGCCGAGCACGCGGCGGATTGCGAATTCAAGGGCCTTGTCGGGACTCGGGTCGTCCTCCTGCTCGGCCTCATGGTCGGGGTCGACGTTCCACCGCGGCAGCCGCCAGAGCCGCTCGACGTCGACGCCCAGGCCCCGGAGGTGATCCGACAGGGGCGCGGGGTCGTCGTCGACGAACGCCGCGACCGCCTCGGTCACCGCAAGGCTCAGCGGCAGCCCAAGGGAGGCAGTCGATGCAGAGGGGTCCATGACCAGACGCTAACAACGCGGGGTCGCCCGGGGACTCCCCGTTTCGGACCGACTCCGCTGGCCTTGCGGACGGCCCGGGCCTCGCGGCCCGGGCTCTCCACTCCTCTTACAGCGCGTCGAGATAGGGGCGGTGGCTGTTCATGAACTCCCAGCCGTAGTACTTGTCCCAGTTGATCGACCAGGTCATGAGGCCGCGCAGGTCCGGAGAAGGCCCGCCGTGCAGCGTGTAGCCGCCGCAGTTCGCGCCGGAGGTCAGGCAGTCGAGGGCCTGGTGGACCTGCGCGGGCGGGGTGTGGCCGTTCCCGGCGCTGACCGCGGCGGGCAGGCCGAAGGCGATCTGGTCCTCGCGCAGGCCCGGGAAGAAGTGGCCGGTGTCCGCCACGGTGAAGCCCGCCTTGAGCATGTCGGTCATGGCGATGTGGAACTCGGCGCCGCCCATGTTGTGGTACTGGCCGTCGAGGCCCATAACGGGTCCGGAGTTGTAGTCCTGCACGTGGAGCACGTCCAGGTCGTCGCGCAGCGCGTGGATCACCGGAAGGTAGGAGCCCGTGCGGTTGTCGCCGGCGCTCGTGCCGCCGTAGAACTGGTGCCCGACCTGCACGAAGAACGTCTCGGGCGCCATCGAGAGCACGAACTCGTCGCCGTAGTTCGCGGTGAGCGTCTGGAGCGCGTCGATGAGGTTCACGATGACCGGGGTCGTCGGGTTGCGGAAGTCGGTGTCCCCCGCGTCGAGGTACAGCGAGTGGCCTTCGAGGTCCACGTCGAGGCCGTCGAGCCCGTACTCGTCGATGATGGCGCTCACCGAGGAGACGAAGGCGTCGCGCGCTCCGGCGGTGGTCAGCTGCACCTGGCCGTTCTGCCCGCCGATGGACAGCAGGACCTTGGCGCCCTCGGCCTGCTTCGCCGCGATCGCGGCCTTGAATTCCGCTTCGCTCTCCACGTTGGGGCACTCCGCGACCGGGCACAGCGAGAACCGGATGTCGCCGGAGGTCGGCGAGGTCGGCTCCCCGAACGCGAGGTTCACGACGTCCCATTCGGACGGCACGTCGGCCATGCGGATGTAGCCGGAGCCGTTGGCGAAGCTCGTGTGCAGGTACCCGATGAGCGCGCGGTCGGCGAGCCCGCTGGAGGCGCACCCGGAGGTCCGGGCGTTGACCGTCCCGCCGGGCCCTTCGCCCTCACTGTTGAAGGCGCTCACGGTGAAAGCGTACGAAGTACAGGCGGTGAGCCCGTCGATGACCGCCGAAGTACCGGTCGTCTCGACCTCCTCCGCGCCGGCACGGCGGACGAGGTAACCGTCCACTTCGCCCGATGCGACGCTCCAGGAGAGCGTGACGCCGTTCTCGGTGGCCTGGTCGACGCGAACCGCGCCCGGAGCGCCCGGGACCCCGGCCTCGCCGCCGCCGTCCCCGGCGGGGCCGTCGAGTACGACGTCGTCGATCCAGTACTCGCCCTGGCCGTACCAGCTGTGGAAGTAGACCTCCACGGAGGTCTGACTCGCGCCGGTGGTGAACGAGGTGCTCAACTGCGTGAAGGCGCCCGGCGAGGCGGTCCAGGTCTGCTCATGCCCCGTCGCTCCGATGTAGACGTGCGAGCCCTGCACCCACGCGCTCAACGTATACGCGCTCGACGGCTGTACCGCGACCGTGAGAGCGCAACGCCCGGTTGAGGAGTCGCCGCCCGCCGACTGGAGCGCGCCGGACCCGGAACGCACGGGGGAGCCGACGACCTGGGCCGACTCGCAGGTCCACGGCGCGGTGGTCCCGGACTCGAATCCGGGATCGGCGAGCAGGTTCGCGGCCTGGGCAGGGGTGGCGACGAGGAATCCGACCACCAGCGCCGCCGCGGCGGCGACCATGAGGGCGATCGAGCGGAGTCTTCTCATGGGGTTCTCCCGAGGGGAAGCGTAAATCAAGACAAAGGAGACCGAAGCGACCTCAAATCTAACAGTAAACCTTCCTATAAATAAATGTCAATATCCCGCTCCCGCAACCCGCCCGCTGGACCGCTCAGTCCTGGTCCAGTCGCGGCAGGACCAGGCGGAAGCACGCTCCTTCTCCCACGGCTGTCTCCAGTTCGACGTCGCCGCCGTGGGCCGCGGCGATGGACTTCGCGATGGACAGGCCCAGCCCCGCGCCGCCGCCGCTGTCGCGTTGGCGGGAGCGGTCGGCCCGATAGAAGCGGTCGAACACGCGGCCCGCCTGCTCCGCCGTCATACCCGGACCCTCGTCGGCCACTTCCATTACGGCGCTGCCGTTCACCGTCCCGACGCCGATGCGGACGGCCGTTCCCGGCGGCGTGTGGGCGACGGCGTTGCCGGCGAGATTCGCGACCACCTGCCGCAACCGGGCTTCATCCCCGAGGGCCGGCGCAGGACCGGGCGGGCCGATCCCGTCCGGCCCGGTCAACTCGACCGGCCGTGAAGGATCGAGCGCCCGCACGTCGTCGTGCCGGGCGTCCCCGGCGAGCGTCCGCAGGTCCATCGGCGTCGGTTCGAGCTGCCCCTCCGGCGCCTCGTCGAGCATCGCCAGCAGCAGCAGGTCCTCGGTGAGGGCCGCGAGTCGGGTCGACTCGCGGTCGATGCGGCGCATCGCCTCGTCCACATCAGATCGCTCCGGCATCCCGCCCATGCGGTACAGCTCGGTCGAGCCCTTGATGCCGAACAGCGGCGTGCGCAGCTCATGGCTGACATCCCAGACGAAGTCGCGCATCCGCGCCTCCGAGGCCGTCCGGTCCGCGAACGCCTTCTCGAGCTGGCCCAGCATCGTGTTCAGCGAGTCCGCGAGGTGCCCGATCTCCGTGTTCGGCGCGGCCAGGTCCGGCACGCGGCGGCTCAGGTCGCCGCCCGCGATCGCGGCCGCCGTGTGCTCGATCCGGCGCAGCGGCCGCATCCCCCGGCCCAGGGCGAACCAGCCCACCCCGGTCAGCACCACGAGCAGCACCGCCTCGCTCATGACGCTGCTGTTGCGCAGCGCGGCCACCGTGGCGTCGGCCTCGGCGAGCGGCGCGGCGGCCACCACCGTCCCGTCCCACGCCCGGGCGGGAAGGGCCACGGCCCGCCAGCGCTCGCCGCCGTCCGCGGCCACCACCTCGACCGCCGTCCCGTCGGCGGGGACCGCCCGCAGCTCGGCCGGCGCCGGCAGCGCGGCATCGTCCAGGCCGGACGAATGGAGCTCCCGCACCACCGCGCCGTCGGCGTCCAGGTAGACCAGGTACGGCGTGCCGACCAGGTCGAGCGCGGGATCGAGGAGCTCCGGCCGATCGGCGGGCGGCTCGACGTCGACCGGCTCGGCGACCGGCATCCGGGAGACGATCTCGGTGAACGACCGGAGCTGGCCGTCGATCCGGTCGAGCTGGTACCGGTCCAGGCTGACCGACACGAACACGCCGATGAGCGACATGCCGGTCAACAGCAGCGCGGACGTGAGCACGAGCAGCCTGGCGCGCAGCGAGAACCGGTTCAACAGGGACCTCACCGCCGCGGCTCCCGCATCACATAGCCCGTGCCGTGCACGGTGTGGATGAGCTTCGGCTCCCCGCCGTCCACCTTGCGGCGCAGATAGGAGATGTAAGTGTCCACAATGCTCGCATCCCCGCCGAAATCGTAGTGCCACACCCGGTCGAGGATCTGGGCCTTCGACACCACCCTCCCGGCGTTCTCCATCAGGTAGCGCAGGAGCCGGAACTCGGTGGGGGAGAGGCGGACCGGCTCGCCCTCCCGCGTCACCTGGTGGCCCTCGGCGTCGAGTTCGAGCGCGCCCACCCGCAGCACCCCGGCATGGCGTCCGGCGGTGCGCCGCAGGATCGCGCGGATGCGGGCGATGAGCTCCTCCAGGTCGAACGGCTTGGTCACATAGTCGTCGGCGCCGAGGGACAGCCCGGTGACCTTGTCGGCCTGGCGGCCCCGGGCGGTCAGGAACAGCACCGCGACCGGACCGCCGGGGCCCTCCAGCTCGCGCAGCCGCCTGACCACCTCGAAGCCGTCCGTGTCGGGCAGCATCACGTCGAGCAGCACCAGGTCGGGCGGCTCGGCCCCGGCGAGGGCGACCGCCTCGGCGGCGGTCGCCGCCGCGGACACCCGGAACCCCGCGAACCGCAGCGTCGCCGCGAGCAGCTCGCGCACGGTCGCCTCGTCGTCCACCACCAGCAGATGGCTCGCGCCCGTCATCGCCTCGTCCGCACCGTCCACGACGACCAGCGTACGGAACTGCGGGGCCGTCCACTCATACGTCGCGACGCCGGAAGAGGACGAAGGCGACCGCCAGCAGGGCCGCCACCCCGAGGCACATCCCGCCGAAATTGAGCCACGGATGCGGGAAATCGGGGTCCGGGACGGTCGCCATGACCGCCGCCCCGCCCTGGGTCGGCCAGTAGTCGAACAGGCCCCGCGTCCACGACGGGAAGGTGGCGGACAGGGCGGGCGCGAGGAAGATGACCGCCACCAGCGTCGTCAGCGCCCCGGCCGTGGACCGCAGGACCACGCTGAGGCCGGTCGCGAGCAGCGCGATGGCCGCGAGATAGAGGCCGCCGCCGGCCACGGCCGCGAACACGCCGGGATCGCCGAGGCCCGCGCTCGGCACGTCATGGGCGGCGAGGACGGCCTGGCCGAAGAAGAAGGAGGCGAACATCAGGGCCTCACCGGCGATCACGGCGACGCCGGCGACCAGCACGGCCTTGGCCGCCAGCAGCCGGTGCCTGCGGGGCGTGGCCGCCAGCGACGTCTGGATCAGACCGGTCGCGTACTCGGAGGTGACGACCAGCGTCCCCAGCACCCCGATGATCAACTGGGCGATGATGTACGGCACCAGGCTGAGCCCGGCCGGGTCCCAGGCCAGCCGCTCCGCGGCGGAGAGGCCCGCGTATCCGTTCGCGGACGAGGTCATGGACAGGGCCGAGACCGCCAGCCCGGCCACGAAGAGCCCGGCCAGCGTGTACCAGGTCGAGCGCAGGCTGCGGAGCTTGATCCACTCGGCGCGGTGCGTCCGGTGGAAGGCCGCTTTGGGCGTGTCGGCGATCGTCGTCATGCCCCGGCCCCCTGGAACTCGACGCTGTCCTCGGTCAGGTCCATGAAGGCGTCCTCCAACGAAGGCTGCTGCGGGGTGAGCTCGGCGAGCGCGACGCCGTGGTAGGCGGCGAGCTTGCCGATCTCCGCGCTCGCCATGCCGGAGACGACGATCGACGCTTCGAGACCGTCGCGCACCGTCGCCCCGGCCGCGGTCAGATGCCGCGAGAACACCGCGGGCTCCGCGGCGCGCACGAGCACGGTCCCCTCGCCCCTCGACCGCATGAACGCGGTCATGCCGGTGTCGGCGATGAGGCGGCCCTTGCCGATGACGACCAGGTGATCGGCGGTGAGCGCCATCTCGCTCATGAGATGGCTGGAGACGAGCACCGCGCGGCCCTCGCGGGCGAGCGAGCGCATGAAGTCGCGGATCCACCTGATGCCCTCGGGGTCGAGGCCGTTCACCGGCTCGTCGAAGATGAGCACCCGCGGATCGCCCAGCAGCGTCGCGGCGATGCCGAGGCGCTGGCGCATCCCCAGGGAGAACCCGCACGTCCGCTTGCCCGCGACGCCTTCGAGGCCGGTGCGGGCGAGCACTTCGCCGACGCGCCGCTTCGGGAGCCCGTTGCTGACGGCGAGCGCCAGCAGGTGGTCGTACGCCTTGCGGCTGCCGTGGACGGCGCCGGCGTCGAGCAGCGCGCCGACCTCGGTGAGCGGCACGGGAAGCCCGCTGTAGCGGCGGCCGCCGACGGTGACCGAGCCGCTCGTGGGAGCGGCCAGGCCGAGGATCATCTTCATGGTGGTGGACTTCCCGGCCCCGTTCGGCCCGAGGAACCCGGTGACGTGCCCGGGTTCGACGGTGAACGACAGGTCGTCTACCACGGTCTGGTGGCCGTACCGCTTGGTCAGCCCTCGTATCTCGATCATGTCGAGGAGCATGACGCCGCAGGCTGGCCGACCTCTGAGCACTTCTGAGAGAACCCTGTGAGCCGCCCCTGGACACCTCAGGATTCCCGCCCACCGGGGGCCGCATTCACAGAGAACTCGAAGATCGTAGACCGCCGCGATCGGGAAGCCCGCCGCTTCGCCACGAAACCGGTTCTGACCAGCGCGGCGACCCGGACCGTGCAGAAACCGTGCAGCATTCGTGCCCGCAACGTCCAGGCTGAGCTCACCGAACGAAAGGAGCACGAAATGTCCAGACGATTCCGTCGAACGCTCATCGCGCTGATCGCCGCGGCGAGCATGTCCCTGCTCGGCCTGACCGCGGCCGCCCCGGTCCAAGCCGCCACCTCCGGGCCGTGGAACGACTGCCTGCCCGGCAACGTCTGCCTCTACAACGGCCCGCCTTCGCAGGGCTTCCCCGCCTACCAGACGCCGGGAATCGTTCCCGATGGGCGAACGGCCCTGTACGTCGTGAACAACGGCCACGCCGACGGTCAGACCGACCACGTCTACCTCCAGTACCGGCCCGCCGGCAGCGGCGGCGGCTGGACCAACGCGTGCCTGCACTACCTGCCGGGAGGCGGCTACATGCTCGACAAGGGCCGCGTCGAGATCCGCTACATGTACTGGGGCGGTGAGTGTTAGAGCCGCGAACGCCTGCGAATGAGGCCTCGGGCCCTTTCCGTGTTCACATGGGAGGGGCCCGAGGCGTGCTTGAATCCGCTGGGGTGAAGTGACGGTGGTTTCTGGACGCTTTTGCGCATGACGGCGTGTCGCGACTTGCCGAAAGGGATTCGGTATGCCACATTCTTCACACGCGTGTATCACGCGGCTCAGAAAACGAAGTGAATAGAAACGCGGCGGGCCGCCGCTCTCATCGCCAAACAAGTATCGGCGGCCCGCCCCTAGCCAGAGAGGAAACCTCCCATGGTTGGCTTCAGCCTACGCTATGACCCGGTTCCGGCCTCGGTCAAAATCGACCTCGAACTCCACCGCCCGTACCGGACCTGGTTCGGTCTCGGCCGCCTGCGGTGCGAGTGGTGCCACCATAAGTGGGGCGCGCACGGGTGCCCCAAGCGCCGCTCGGCGGTCAAGCTCCTTGCCTCGAAGGTCCACTCCGCGCCGCTGCGCGAGGTGTTGACGACCTTGGTCGGCTTCAGTTGGGGCGGTGCGGCATGACCGACACTCCAAACAGCGACGGCCGCCGCGACCAGCCCGTGGCGGGCCAGGGTTGGGACGAGGTGGTCCGCCGCGTGTTCGCGGCCGAACCCGCTCCGGCACGGCGCGACTCGTACCTCGACCCGGAACGCATCGTCCTCGGCCGCTTCCATCTCGAACACCGCCGGATCGAGGTCTACCAACTCGCCGGGCGCTCCGCCACCTCAGTCCGACTGCGGCGCATCGAACCTGCTCCTGCCGTGGACCTGGGCTACATCAACCGGATCGGCTCGCCCTTCGCCCGCCTCCACTTGTACAGGGCGGAATGGGACACGCCACTGCGGCGGGCGGCGAAGGACAAGGCCACCGCGATCTGGCACCACGCCGCGCGTCACGAGGCGGAGGTGGACGGATGAGCCTCCACTTCGCCGGCGGCCTGCCGGTCCTGGGCTACGCCGAGGTCGACGGCCGGTCCCTGGCCTTCGCTTGGGGCTGGCATGAACCGGTCCTGCGGGTGACCTTCACCGACCGCACCCCCGACCTCCTCGGGCATGTGACCCACCTCGACGCCCTGCCCCGCCTCGCCACCGCACCAACTGGCCACGCCTGGCTCGGTCAAGACGACCCGACCCGAACCCGCGCGATCCTCGACCACGCCATCAACCTCTGGAGGACCAAAGAACGCCTCTTCCGCACCTGTGACGGCTGAACCGGGACAGGTGCGTGGGAGACTCCGGCAGACCCGAACCCGACGTGCCACAAGGGCTTCCGATCAGGGGCAGTCGTGGAGACCCCAGTAGGAGATCGTGACGGGCTGATCGAAGGCGTGCACCGTGTCCGGCTTCGGGTTCTGCTGGAGGATCTCGCAGCCCTTCGCGGTCGAGCCGTTGAGCAGGATCGTGGAGGCGAACTCGACCTCGGTCCAGCCCAGGCTGTTCAGGTACTCCCGCGCCTCAAGCGCCTCCATGCCGCGCACGTCGGGGAGCACGTCCTCCGACGCCAGCGGGGCCGCGGCGGTCTCCGTTGCGTCGAAAGCGGTCTCGGCGTCCTCCGAGGAGTTCGCCGACTCCTCGGAGGACGCCGCCGCGACCTCGTTCTCCGACGAGGCCTCGGAGCCGTCCTCGGGCGTCGGCGACGCGCCGGACGAGGGCCGCGACGGTTCGGCGGCGGACCTGCCCACGGCCGACCCGGGCTCGGGCGGCGCGTCCGCACTCGCCCGCACCCACGGTCTCCACATCGAGACCGCGCCGACCATGATGAGTACCAGGATCACCATGGCCAGGAACACGACTCGTCGCGACCGACTGCCGCGGCAGTCGGACGCGACGAGTTCCTCGGTCGGTTCGACGCCGGGTGGAGCGGCGACGAGGTCGCCGGTGCCGACCGCCGTGCGGCAGGCCGCGGCGAGCGCGGTCGCCGAGGGCCAGCGTTTCTTCGGGTTCTTCTCAAGGCAGCGCATGACGATCGCGGCGACGGCGGGCGGCAGGCCGTCCGGCAGCGGCGGCGGTTCCTCGTACAGGTGCATGTGGACGACGCCGAGCGGGTCCTCGGTGCTGAAAGGCGGTCGCCCCGTGAGGCATTCGTAGGCGACCGCGCCGAGCGAGTAGAGGTCGGCGGCGCCGTCCACCTCCCAGCCGCTGAGCTGTTCCGGCGAGACATAGGAAGGCGTGCCCATGATCCCGCCGGGCGCGGTGAGGCGGTCCTCGCCGTCGGCGAGCGAGATGCCGAAGTCCACCATGCGAAGCTGGTCGCCGGGCTCGATGAGCAGGTTCGCGGGCTTGACGTCCCGGTGGATCACGCCCTGGTCGTGAGCGATGGCAAGCGCTTCGGCGGCGGCGGCCATGTAGCGCAGGGTCTGGTCAGGGGTGAGCGGGCCGTACTCGGCGAGCACGGCTGCCAGGGACGGGCCCTCGATGAGCTCCATGACGATGTACCGCAGGGGACGCGGGCCGGAGGTGTCCTCGCCGTAGTCGTAGACCGCGACCAGGCCGGGGCCGCGAAGTCCGGCAAGGGTCTTGGCCTCGCGGGCGAACCGGTCGCCGGAGCGTTTGGTGTGCTGGAACTCGCGATGAAGGATCTTCACCGCGATCGGGCGTTCCAACAGCATGTCGAATCCTCGCCAGACCTCGCCCATGCCACCGGCGGCGACGGGCTGATCGAGACGATAACGCCCGGCGACGAGCGTTCGAGCATCCACAATGGCTCCTTGTATGCCGGGGATCGGAGCACGATCGATGCATGGCTCCGCGGAATTGGGGTGGTACGAGGTAAGCAGAGGTTACCGATTACGCCCACGTGATGCGGGCCCCGACGAGTCCGTTTTAGGAGCCCTAGCAGCGCTCCGTGCGCACATGACCAGATGCACGGCGTTCCAGAGCCCAAAATTGACACGATCGATTCACCCATTCGAGCAGAGAGCGACCGAGCCGCCTTGGGGTGAGTGCGAGGAGCCGGAGGTGAGGAGCGAAGGTGCAGGTGGCGGGGCCGTTGCACCAGGCGTTCGGCTACGGGGATCAGGCGCGGAAGTGGGCGGGACCGCGACGCGACGCCCAAGGCGATCCCGCCGCGCCACTTCCTACTTCTTCCGCTTCCCTTTCCGCTTCGCTTTTGCCGCACGGGCCTTGTTCCGCTTCGCGAGCTGACTCGCAAGAGCGTTCGCCCGCTTCCTGTTGGCCTGATAGTGCTCGGCATACGGCACAGGAATATCGGTCGCCAATTGTTGGAAGATCTCCGCGGCACGGAGGTGATGGAAGTGTGCCTCAGCGACTCGACTGAGCAGTGTCAGAGTGTATCCGAGGTTGTGGTGGCTGCCAGCGAGGTGGGGGAGGTGTGCGGGGTTGTCGGCGGCCAGGCTCTTGCGGAGTTCGAGGGCGCGTTCGTGGTGGGGGAGGGCTTCGTCGTGGCGGCCGAGTTCGTTGAGCCCGTATCCGAGGTTGTGGTGGCTGTTGGCGAGGTGGGGGAGGTGTGCGGGGTTGTCGGCGGCCAGGTCTTCGTAGAGGGCGAGGGCGCGTTCGTGGTGGGGGAGGGCCTTGCCGTGCCGGCCGAGTTCGTTGAGCCCGTATCCGAGGTTGTGGTGGCTGCGAGCGAGGTAGGGGAGGTGTGCGGGGTTGTCGGCGGCCAGGTCTTCGTAGAGGGCGAGGGCACGTTCGTGGTGGGGGAGGGCCTTGCCGTGGCGGCCGAGTTCGCCGAGGCCGTATCCGAGGTTGTTGTGGTTGCGAGCGAGGTGGGGGAGGTGTGCGGGGTTGTCGGCGGCCAGGTCTTCGTAGAGGGCGAGGGCACGTTCGTAGTGGAGGAGGGCCTCGTCGTGGCGACCCAATTCATTCAGTCGTTGACCGAGCAGATTCAGGTGAAGCGCAAGCTCAGGTCCTTCATCGGCTGATTCAAGGTTCTGGACAGCCAAGGATTCGAGCTTCAGCGCCAACTCGCCGGTCTGTCGGTTCGGGGTTGGGAAAGGCACCTTGGCTTCGAGATTCGTCGCGGCCTCAGCAACACTTGGGTGACCTCCATAGCGTTGCAACGCGGTGGTGAGCTGGTTCGGCACTGATTGCGGGTCCGTTTCAGCAGCCTTCGACACGGCGGTCTTGACCAGGTGATCCAAACGTGTCGCCAGAATCTGTGGAGCCGAGGCCGACGCGTCTTCGTCTTCGCCGACCACCAACCTCAGAAAACGGTCCACCGTGCCGTCGAGGACGCCACGGATGTGCTCGTAGTGGTCCTCGGCGAGTGCCGCCAGATGCAACATGCGATCGAAGTGTCGTCCATACAGATCTAGGGTGTGCAGTTGTTTGACGATCAGGGCTAGATCATCGGCATCGATGGTGGCGAGCAGGTACTCGGAGATGAGGTCGGGTTCCATCGCGGCGACCGTCGGAACCGCCTGATTCTCACTGATCGGCCGCATCGCTCCTGGATAGAGCGTGTGCAACGCCTTGGCCGCCGCTTGCCGTTCGGCGGTGCGGGCGTCCATCCACAGCGGTGAAGCCGACAGGTAGTCCTTGACCTCAGAGCGGTCGGGCTGTATCAGATTGACAATTGCCATGGCATGCCCGGCCTCGTCGCTGTTCGAGGGCGGCTCCTCCGTCAAACTCAGCGCCCGATGCTCATTCCAGCGCTTCCTCTCACGTTCGAACAGCATCCGCAGCAACTCGTCCCGCAGCTCACCTGCGTCCCCATCACCGGACCCGCGATCCGGAAGCGGCTGGTCGCGTGCAGCGAGCAGCGCGGCTATGTGAACCAGCAGTGGCGAGTCGATGCGCTCGTCTGCGGCGAAGTCCAGGAGGTCTTCCGGAGTCGGATCATCGGCGCCCGCATTTCTGAAGCGCCTGTATGCCTCGTGTGCATGTTCTCTTCGTATCTCCGCATCGAAGCCGTCTCCTTCGGCCTCGTCGTTCTTGCGTAGATCAAGGTGATGCCCGGACCTTTGTAGTTCACTCGCCAGGCCCTCAGTCGGGGCGTCCAGTTCCTGCAACCAGCCTCCGGAATGGCGGTTGACCAGCAGTATCCGTACCTTCGGACACCGATCCGCCTCAGTGTTCAGATACCGGATCCAGGCGGTGAGGCTCGCCCTGGCCCGCTCGCGGTCGGTGTAGTCGAACACCACCAGAGTGGGCCGTGCCGGCAGAAAACGCGACCACCCGTCCACCCGGTCGGTCCGCGCGAATCCCGCCTCCCAGTTGGTCTCATGGGAGCCCGTGTCCTTCTGAAGCACGGTGCACAAGTGCGCGGCGAGGCGCGTCTTCCCGGCCCCTGCCTGCCCGGTCAACACACTGATCGAGATCCGGCTGTCAAGGTCGCCTGCGCACCAGTCGAGCAGCTTCTCCAGCGGCTCCTCATGGGACCGTTCCAGGTATGGCACATAGCCGTAGCGGGCGGTCAGTCGCATGAAGTCGGTGAGCTGCGCCGGTCGTGGGCGATAGGCCGACTCGATCAGGCGATCCGGGTCCTGTACCTCCCAAAGCCGCTGGCCTCGCACCGGTTCCGGCAGGTCTTCGACGCGGGCGAAGTCGCTCACCGGGACCAGGTCCCACCGGTTCTTCCAAGGGTTGAGACGCTCCGCCACCACACCGATCAGGCGTTGACGGTCGGCATCGAACAGTGCCGCTCCCGAGGCCCCGCCCCAGAACTCGTCATCGTCGACCTGCCCAGGAGAGAGCCGGAACACCAGGCTGCCCCGCTCGCGCCCCTCTCCGGGGATGATCTCGCCGTCGAGCTGGGCGACATGGAATCCCCGGTCCACGGCTTCCTCGTCCCCGACCCGATTCGCCCCCGGGTACCCGAAGCCGATCACCTTCACCGAGCCGGTGTACCCCTGGAACTCGCCCCATGAGACACCAGCGTGGATGCTCACGCCGAGCCCTGGCGCTCGCAGTATCGCGACATCGAGGTCGGTGCGCTTCCAGACAACCTCGGCCACCACCACACGATCCGCACCGACGGCGTGAGCTTCGATGCGGACCGCGTCGACGAGGTCGTGCGCGCAGGTGAGCACCAGGTCCTCCGCCACCGCGAAGCCGCTGAGGCTCTTGCGGCCGCCGTCGTGGTAGGCGAGCAGGTGAACGGTGCGTTCGCGGATGGTCGAGAGGTCTTGCGCCATGCGAGGCCTCCGCTAGAACTCGGAGGAGAGCTTCGCCTTGCTGGTCTTGCCCTTCTCGTCTACGGTCTTGGGGTTGAGCACGATCCGCAACCGGTGCGTGTGCGTGTCGGCGTCCTCGGCGCTCACCTTGCCGGTGATCACGCTCCACAGGTTCACCCCGGCCTCGGCGCCGGTCTTGCTGGAGGCCTCCAGCGTCAGTTCGAGTTCCAGCTCCTGCACCTCAAGTGGCAGCTCCTTGTCGGAGGCGTCGATGGCCGCCCTCAGCTCGGTGCGGAGTGAGGCGATGGCGTCGGCGAGGGAGAGGTTCGTCATCGCTACATCGTAAACGGCCGAGCGACCGCGCAGGTTCCCCCGGACCGGTGAGCCGAATACCGTTCACCTCAGTTCTCACCATTGATGATCGGCAATCCTCATGCATATCGACAGATCCGTGGAAACGTGCGTCGCGATGTGCTGATCCTCGGTCAGAAGTCACGGGCGAAGAGCGGATTGAGTTCGCCTGCCGCGAAGGCCCCCGCGATGAGGATTGCGGTGACCGCCAAGAGCGCCAGGTCCCGGGGGCGCATCCGCAGGTACGCCAGGCGGATGTCGCGGCCCTTCGCGCTCTCCCCGGCGAAGGTGAAGCCCCGGGTCTCCAAGGCCTCCACGGTGGTGCGGGTGCGCTTGGCGGTGTTGAGCATCATCGGGTAGAAGCTGCGCACCAGCGTCAGGCCGATGTGGACCGGCACTCTCCAGGCGAGGAACCCCTTGCGTTCCATTGGGGCCGAACGGAGGCGGTAGCCGTCCACGATCGTGTGGAACTCGTCCATGATGATCGGCAGCATCCGGTACCCGTAGCTCACCCCGAAGCTCAGCAGGGGCGGCGCCTTCATGCTCACCAGCGCGTCCGAGAGCTTCTCCGGGTCGAGCGAGACGAACGCGGCCATGCTCGCGAGCGCCACGATCCCGAGCTTGAGGCTCAAGGTCACCAGCGCGGCCACGGTGTGCAGGTCCCCGTCGAAGAACCACGCCACCGCGAACAGGTACACCGTCTCGGTGACGAGCCCGAACGCGAAGAGTCCCAGCACGAGCGGGCCCACGCGGCACAGCCCGACGGCCACCGCGGTCGCCGCGAAGAGCGCCGCGAGCACGGTGATGTTGTGCGTCAGCCACGGCACCACCGCGAACACCAGGTACCAGCCGATGACCACCCGCGGGTCGAACACCGTGAACAGCCCGCCGCGAGTAGCGTAAGCGGTGCGGAGCAGTTCGAGTTTGACCCATTCGACGGAGAGCACGTCGCGCTGCTTGCGGGCCATCAGCGGCCTCCCGCTAGTGCGGGCGCGAACGCGGCGGTGAACGCGTCCACGCTCAGCGGCGGCGGATGCATGCCCAGTTCCCTGCCGAGGACGCTGATCTGCGGCGGCACCAGGTTCACGCGTTCGCACAGCTCCGCGTCGCCGAACAGCCCCGCGGGCGTGGTGTCGGCGAGTACGCGGGCCTTGCCGAGCACGAGCACGCGCGTGGCCCATTCGGCCACGAGCTGCATGTCATGGGTGGCGACCACGACGCAGCGGATGCGTTCGGCGAGCGCGGCGAGCATGGCGATCACGTCGTTCCTGGTGGCGGTGTCGAGGCTGGCGGTCGGCTCGTCGAGCAGGAGCAGCGCCGGGGCCATGGCGAGACCGATGCCGAGCGTGGTGCGCCGCTGCTGGCCGCCGGAGAGGGTCCGCCCGTCGCGGTCGGCGAACTCGGTGAGCCGCAGTCGATCGAGCACGTCCTCCACGATGGACTCGGCGTCGGGCCTGCGGCGCTGGGTCGGGAACATCGCGATCTCCTGGCGCACCGAGTCGTTGAGGAACATCTGCTCGGGATGCTGGTAGAGGTAGCAGACGCGGTCGGCCAGCCGCGCGGGCTTCACGCTGCGCGTGTCGATCCCGTCGACCTCCACGGTTCCCTTGCGGGGCACGTTCAGGCCGGTGAGCAGTCGCAGCAGCGTCGACTTGCCGGCGCCGTTGGAGCCGACGAGCGCGATCCGCTCGCCCTCGCAAAGCGCGAGGTCGACGTCGTCGAGGACCGTCGACACCTCCGAATGCACGTCCCGGTACCCGTGGGACACACCGGAAAGCCGCGCGATCACAGGCCCCGGTGGTTGCGTCACCGGTTCGGGGACCGGTGCGCCGGGTTCGAGCCCGGCCTCCCGGATTCCCTGCGCCGCTTCGGCGACGGTGAGCGGCACGTCCGTCTCCGGGATCAATCTGGCTGTCGCCGCGATGATCTGCGGCGCGGGGATGCCGTGCTCGGCCAGTTCCTCGCCGCGGCCCAGCGCCTCGCGCACCGGCAGGTGCCAGCGGACCGTCCCGGCGGACATGAGGACCACGCTGCGGGCGTACCGGGCGATGAACTCGGCGTGGTGCTCGATGACCACAATGGTGGTCCCGCGTTCCTTGTTGACGCGCTTGAGCATCCGGTAGGTCTCCTCGGCGCGGGCCGGGTCGAGTTCGGCCACCGGCTCGTCCACCACGATCACCGCCGGGTCCATCGCGAGTACCCCGGCGAGCGCGGTGAGATGCTGCTGCCCACCGGAGAGCTCCCACACGTACTTGCGCGCCAAGTGGTCGATCCCGAGCAGCCGCATGGCCGACTCCGAGCGCTCGCGGTGGTCGGCGAGCCCGAAGTTCACGGGCCCGAAGGCGACGTCCTCGCGCACCGACGGCCTGACCAACTGGTTCCCGAAGTCCTGGTAGACGTACCCGACGCGGTGCGACAGCGCCGCGACCGAGGCGTCCAGCGTGTCCACTCCGTCCACTGTGACCTCACCGGAGAACTCCCCGGACCAGAAGTGGGGGATGAGCCCGTTGAACGCCTTGCACAGGGTGGTCTTGCCCGAGCCGTTCCCGCCGATCACGGCCGTGAAGTCCCCGCGCGCGATGCGCAGGTCCACGCCCTTGAGGGTGGGTTCGGCGGCCCCGGGGTAGCGGAAGGCCAGGCCGGCGGCGGCGATGACGTCGTCCACGGTCAGTCCTCCGACCGGGCCTTGTCGCGGCGGCGCAGTGCCCTGGCGGACAACACGATCCCGATGAACACCGCGACGCACACGGCCACGCTGACCCACAGGAAGCCCAGGCCGTACCGGTCGATGAAGTCCGGTTCCCACAGGCCGAACTTGACGTCGGCGGCCTCCAGGAAGGCGAACACCGCCGACCCGAGCATGAGGAACACGGCGAGCGCGATGAACGCGGCGTTCTGGCGGGCCCGGCCGGGCACCGGGTGCTCGGCGTCGCGGGGCGCCATGCCCATGAGCGGCTCGATCTTGCCGTGCAGGCGCTTCGCGAGGTACGCGGCGGGGATCGCGCCGAAGAGGATGCCGGCGATCACGAAGTCGGAGACGAACGCGAAGCCCTCGATGAGCAGAATGGACTCGGGAAGGCCCTCGACGTACTCGGCGTCCTCGACGCCGACGACGACCTTCGACATGTCGATGACCCCGCCCACGCCCTTGTCGATGAGCACCGCCACCATTGCGGCCGTGGCGACCTGCCACTTTCGGCTCGGGTCGCGAACGAGCGACCCGCCGACGTACAGGCCCAGCGAGAGCTGGAGGAAGCCCTCGATCTCGCCGATGCCGGAGAAGTCGCCCATGAGCAGGTCGACGAACACGATCTCGCCGAGCGGCGCGCCGAGGGCGGCGTAGAGCGGGTGGAAGAGGCTGACCATGACCACCGGCACGAACGCCAGGTAGGCCACCGACAGCTCGACGGGGCCGAGCTTGAACTCGGGCAGCACTTCGGTGAAGATGTTCGCCAGGCCGAAGAGGGTCATCGACAGGACGAACACCATGAGCTTCTGCGAGGAGGTCAGGGACTGCGGGTCGGGCAGGACCCGGCGGACCCCGGGCGGGGCGGTCTCGGTCATGGCTGGGCCTTTCTCAAAGGGGGGTTCGCTTGTTGCAAAGAGGTTCGGCTGCTAGGCGGCGCTTCGCGCGGCCTTCAGGGCTTTGTGGACGGCGGACATGGATTCGAGGACGAGATCGGGGCGGTCGGCGGCCGCATCGAGTTCGCTGGCCGAGGGCGAGCCGCCCTCGACGATCACGGCGGTGCCGACGCCGGCCGCGCGGGCGGCCTTGACGTCGCGCCAAGGCTTGTCGCCGACGAACCAGCACTCGGCGGGGTCGACCCCGAGCGCGCGGGTCGCGGCGAGGACCAGCGCCGGATCGGGCTTGCGGCGGCCCACTTCGTCGGAGTACGCGTTCGCGCCTACGAGGTGCGCCACCCCCGCGTCATCGAGACGGCGGCGGCCTTCTCTGCCGCAGACGGTGTTGGAGACGATGCCCACCAGCACGCCCTCGCTGCGGCACCATTCGAGGAGGTCGACCACGCCTTCGCGAAGGCGCGCACGGGACTTGGCGCGGGCGTACTCCTCGGTGAGTGCCGTGGCCTCGGCCAGCAGCCACTCGCGCGCCGAAGGCGGCAGCGCGGCGGCGGCGTGCTCGCCCCAGAACACGGCGGGCGTGATCTCGCGCCAGACCGGCTCACCGTCCGAACCGGACTCCGGAGTGCGCTTCAGCCGCCGGTAGGCGTCGAGGGCGTAGCGGAGCGCGTCGGCCATGAGCAGGTCGGTGACCTGGTGCCCGGCGGCGCGCAGGCGAGCGGCGGTGCGAACGGTGAAGGCGGCCAGCGCCTCCGGGGTCTTGATGGAGGTGACGAGCACGCCGCCTTGATCCAGCAGCAGTGCACGAGGCACCGAAGCGGCTTCGGGTGCAGGGGGCGTGACCGGGGAGGCGGCGGCGGGCTTCGACTGCGCGAGTGCGGGAACGAGTCCTTCGGGCGTGTCGAAGACGGCGTCGGCCTTGTCCGCCACGGGGAACGGCGGGCGGTCGGTGTGCTTGGAGCGAGTGAGGATCACCGCGCCCGTCCCGGCGCGGCGGCCGGCCTGCACGTCGCGGTCCTGAGTGTCGCCGACGTACCAGCACCGCTCAGGACTCGTGCCGAGCGCGGCGGCCGCGCGGCGGATCATCCCGGGATGCGGCTTGCGGATGCCGACCTCGTCGGAGTACAACTGCACGTCCACCAGGACGTCGAGTCCGAAGCGGCGCATCAGGTTCCGGTGCGAGAGTCCTGAGTGGGCGTTCGAGACGATGCCGACCCGCACGCCGAGACCGCGGGCGAGCCGCAGCAGCTCGGCGGCTCCGGGCCGCACGCGGTGGTCGCTGAGGAGCGGATTGATCGCGGCCATGAGCTCGCGCCCGTCCCCGGCGGCGACGGCCCGTACTGCCTCAGATTGGTCGGCGAGCAGGAAGTCCTCCCACAGCGCGCGGTGCGTCAGCTCGACCGGCTCGATGGTGCGGCTCATGGCGTGCTTCCAGTGCTTGAGCGCGTCGAGTCCGGCCGCCATCGAGGCCTCCACCGCGGCCGCGTCCAGGTCGTGTCCGGCCCGGGAGAGCCGCTCGCGCACCAGTTCCGCTGCGCGCCTGCGGCCCTCGGGGTGCTTCTCGGTCTCGAAGACCACCCCGCCGAAGTCGAGCAGCAGCGCGTCGGGGCGGACGGCGAGGGCCGCGGCGATCGGCTCGGCGGTGGGGGCGGGGGTGGCGGTCACGGGCGCTCCAGTCGTCTCGGGGTTGCATGGCCAGCTTCGGGCCGCCCGGTGACCGAAGGCCCCGCGTCGGGTGAACGAACGCCGAACAGGACTGGAACGTTCCAGATTTCCTGGTGGGAAAGGCCGGACCGGTTTGCGACCCCTGCCGCCGTGCGGTGATGATTGGTCGGTGACCACCAACCGCCGCCGCCCCACGATCATCGATGTGGCCGCGCACGCGGGCGTCTCGAAGTCCCTCGTCTCGCTCGCCCTGCGCGGCGACGACGGCGTGGGACCGGCGACCCGCGACCGCATCCTCCGGTCCGCGGCCGAGCTGGGCTACCGCTCGAACGCCCAGGCGCGCGCCCTCGTTCAGGGTCGCACGGGCCAGATCGGCGTCATCGTCACCGACCTGCGCAACCCGTACCACGCCGAAGTGGCGCTCGGCGTCGAGGAGGCCGCCGAAGTCGAGGGCTTCGGCACCTTCCTCGCGAACGGCCGCCGCGACCCGACCCGCCTTGCGGCCCAAGTCGAAGCGATGATCGGCCACAACGTCGAAGGCCTCATCGTGGTCAGCTCCAGAGTGGACCCTGATGCGCTCGCCGTCGCGGCCAAGCGCCTGCCGATCGTCGTGGTCGGCCGACCCGAGACGACCCCCGAAGGCCTCGACACCGTGTCGAACGACGACATCGACGGAGCAAGACAAGCCGCCGAACACCTCATCAGCCTGGGCCACAAGGACATCGCCTTCGCGACCACCTCAAGTCGCCCGGCGGCCAGGGCCCGCCTCCAGGGCTACGAAGCCGCCCTCCGTTCAGCGGGCCTCACGCCCCGCACCCACCGCGTCCCGGACGAGTCGCGTCACGAGGCGATCGACGCCCTCCTGAGCAGCGGCGCGACCGCGGTCATGGCGAACAACGACGTCCTGGCGATCGAGTGCCTCGGCAGGGCCCACGAACTCGGCCTCCAAGTCCCGGCCCGCCTCTCCCTCATCGGCTACGACGACACCGAACTCGCCGCCCGCTCCTGGCCGCGCCTGACCAGCATCGACCAACACCGCCCGATCCTGGGCCGCACCGCCCTGGCCCTCCTCAAATCCCGCCTGGAAGGCCGCACCGAAGACCGCCACGAAGTCATCCCTCCAACCCTCGTCAAGCGAGACTCGACCGCCGCGCCACATGGGGTCCGCCCCTAACCGGACCGGGGAGTCGTCTGATGCACCCCGCGTCGGTAGCGAACCCGCCCAGGCTCACACCGTGGCGAGCCCGAAAGACCGAACGCCAAGGTGCGAACTGCGCCGCCAACGGCGACGCGGCAACCGTCGGCGGCCCTGCGCCCTACTGGAACTCCCACGCCTACAACGGGGCCGGGAACAGGACCTCGGGCCACCTCCAGCTCGCCGGGCAGCCGAACGCTGAGCGCACCTTCAGCTATCCGAGCGCCGGAGGGGCCCGTCCGCACGCGCCGATCGAGGTCGATTCCGCGACGGGGTTACGCGTATGCCAACCACAACCCGGTGACATACGCGGACCCGACCGGCCTGTTCCTCGGCGGCCTTGCGTCCAAGGCGAAGTCCGCCGTCGACTCGGTCGCGAACCACCGGTGCGACCGACCTCCTTGCCCACAATGCCCAGTACAAGAACGTGTGCGAGCATAATGCCGGTGCCTATAGAACCGTCTTTGTAAAGGACATTTGGGATCTTCGAGTCGCCGGTAGAAGAATCCATGGAGATCCCTCGTACTTCAACGTAGGCATTCAACGCCTGTTGGCCTACTACCGATCGATCAACAAACTGTAGAGGTGGCGAATGATTAGGGATGAGGTGGCGGACCTGGTCAGCAGTGGGCCGTTTCCGTCGGAGGAAGGCACTGTCGAGGAAATTGCGTGGGTGCAGGAACTGCTTCTTCGTATTCTGCCGCCAATCACGGACGAGGAAGCACGTGCGTTGCTTGCGGTGTTCGGGCCTGATTACTGCTACGGGCTCTCTGGGACGTTGGTCCACTTGATTGAGACCGCTCCTGGCATCATGTCAATCGAGTTGCCTCGGGACACCGGCAAGCTCGGCATCGAGCGGCTCATTGCTCGGCGGGAGTTCGGCGAGATGCTGCGTCGACAAGAAGAAGAGGAGTCCGCTGAAGGTCGGTAGCGCACCGATGGTGAGGTCGTTGCGGGGGGATTGGAGTGAGGAGCCTTGCGTTGGGGTTGCTGAGGACCGCTTCATCGAGTTCGAGTCAGTGATCGGCGAGCGTTTACGGTGCGCCGAGCTTGAGGGGTGCGAGACGCCCACGATGCAGGCATGTTCGCAGCCCTGTGTGGACCGCCGCCCTGCGGGGCCTGCGCTGGGTCCTCCTCGATGGCGTCTCCCCTTCGAACCTCGAGATGCCGGCGAGGTCCAGCCATCGCCAACGGCGTCGATCGGCCGCGCTTCGCCGTGAGGCCGAACCGAGAAATAGATGTACGTCGATTGTTGCGCGTCGCAACAAACAATGCTTAACTCGATTAAGAATATGGCCGAGCTGGTATCTCGGCTCCCAATCCGGCTCCGGGGCTCCGCGGCCGGGTGACCCTCACGAAAGGCAGTGGTATGGCAACGGCAGCCAGTACCCGTCAGCGCCGCAGGGCGTTGCGACTCATCCTCGCCGCGATCGCCGCGGTGGCGCTCGCCGCGGGCGGACTCGTCTTCCTCAACCCGGCCCAGGCGCAATCGAACGGCTTCCACGTGGTCGGTTCGGACCTGGTGGACGCCAACGGCAACGTGTTCGTCATGCGCGGCTCCACCCACCCCTACGAGTGGTATCAGCATCAGACGGATGCCATCAGCGACATGAGCGAGCTGGGCGCCAACACCGTCCGCGTCGTCCTCGGCTCCGGCCAGCAGTGGGGCCCGAGCCCGGCCGCCAGCGTCGAGGCGATCATCGCCGACTGCAAGGCGAACCGCGTCGTCTGCGTCCTCGAAGTCCACGACACCACCGGCTACGCCGACGCTTCGGCGCCGGACGCGGCCAGCCTCGACCAGGCCGTCGACTACTGGGTGAGCATCCAGGACGTCCTGGAAGGCGAAGAGGCGTACGTCATCATCAACATCGGCAACGAGCCCTGGGGCAACGAGAACGTCGAGGGCTGGGAACCGGCGATGACGGACGCGATCCAGCGGATGCGCGCGGCCGGCTTCGAGCACACGCTCATCGCCGACGCCCCCAACTGGGGCCAGGACTGGACGAACACGATGCGCGACGGCGAGACCGCCGAGCGGATCTTCGCCGCCGACCCGCTCGCTAACACGGTGTTCTCCGTCCACATGTACAGCGTCTACAGCCAGCCGCAGACCGTGATCGACTACTTCGACGCGTTCGAGGCGAAGGGCCTGCCGCTGATCGTGGGAGAGTTCGGCGAGGACACGCCGACGACGATCGAGGCGGAGGCCGAAGCCCGTGACCTCGGCTGGATCGCGTGGTCGTGGTCGGGCAACACCGGCGGCGACCACGACCAGGTGATCGACTTCGACCCGGCTCAAATGCGACCCTGGGGCGAGCGGGTCTTCCACGGTGCCAACGGGATCGGTGCGACCTCTGAGCGCGCCAGCGTCTTCGGCGACGACCCGGACCCGACGACGCCGGACGACCCGACCACTCCGGACGACCCCACGACCCCGGACGACCCGACGACCGGCCCCGAGGGCGACTGCACGGCCGCGATCGAGGTCGTGAGCGACTGGGGCTCGGGCTGGCAGGGCAACGTCAGCATCACGGCCGACGCGGCCGCCGTCGACGGGTGGACTCTCACGTGGACCTGGCCCGGAACCACCGCGGTCACCTCGTATTGGAACGCCGACCTCACTCAGTCCGGGGCCACGGTGACGGCCTCCGACGTCGGCTGGAACGCCGCCGTCGCCTCCGGCCAGACCCTCCAGGTGTTCGGCTTCATCGGCAGCGACGCGGCGGTCACGCCCGAGGTGACCTGCACGGCGACGTAACAGAGGCACCGCCATGCGCGGATGCGTGCCCCACCCCGGGACGCTCGCACCCGTAGGCGCCGTTTCCGACGGACCAGTCGGAAACGGCGCCGCGGTCGTTCCGGGCGGCCGCGGCGTCAGCGAGCCGTACCCCACGGCTGGCAGGGAATCGATACGATCGAGCACTCCAACCCCCTCGATCCTCTGGAGCCCTTGCCATGTCCCACCCCTTCGAGTCGCCCACCGGATTCTCGAACATGCCCGGCGGCGGGAAGTTCGTCGTGGTCCTGCTGTGGATTCGCTTCGGCCTCGGCATCTGCGCCGCGCTCGGACTCGTCGCCGCAGTGAGTGCCGTCAACGCGATGCCCGCAGCGGCCGAACTGCTCCCTAGCTGGTACACCGGCTTCGTCGCCTTGAGCGTCATTCAAGCGATCGTCTGGGTGATCTTCTACGCCGTGTTCGCGGTGAAGCTCCCGCAGCGCAGCAGCTCCGCCCGAACCGGCGCGATCGTCCTCGAGGTCGTCGGAGTCGCCCTCACCGCACTCGGCTACGCCGTCATGCAGGGCACGTACGCCGACCTCTCCGCGCAGGGCGCCGACTTCACCGGCACCTACCTGGGAAGCTGCCTTGGGCTGGTCCTGTCGATCATCGTCATCGCCATCCTGGCAGGCAACGAGATGAAGCAATGGTGCGACCGCTGAACGGGCGCACGCCACCGAAAAGAACTGGGCACCAAAGGAACGACCTCTGCACGCGACTCCGACCCACGTGACCGGACGGGTCGCTCAGGCGATGCGCTTCTCGACGCCCCGTCGCCAGACCCGTTCGATGGCACGCGCATCCCGCACGTCCTCGGTCGGATCGCCTTCGACCAGAACGAGGTCGGCTCGCAGGCCGGGTTCGATCCGGCCCCGGTCGTCGAGGCCGAAGTGCCGAGCCGGCGCACTGGTGGCCGCCGCCAGCGCTTCGCTAGGGCTCAGGCCCGCCTCGCACAGCAGCACCAGTTCACGGAGCAAGGCGGCGCCGTGCGCGGGGCCGAACGGGGTGGCGTCGGTCCCGGCGAGGATCGGGACCCCGGCGCGGTGGAGACTCGCGATCGCGGCCGCGGCCCTCGCCGAGGCCTCACTGCGCACGGGACCGTCGCCGCCGGTGTGCGCGTCCCGAAGGTGTTGAGGCAGCCGGGGACCGACACGTTCGTCCGCGACGAGCTCGCTTCTGGCACTACCCCCGGTCAGGCCCTCGATGTAGACCAAGGTGCTCACGACGAACACGCCGCTGGCGGCGATGCGCGCGGTGAGCTCGGCCATGGCCGGGTCCTCGTCGGCGAGGTCGGTGAAGACGTGCGCGAGCCCGTCGACCCCGGCGTCGAGCGCCCTTCGTGCGTCGTCGCTCGTCCACACGTGCGCGATAGCAATCAGCCCCGCGGCATGGGCCTCTCTGACGAGGGCCGAGGCGATCTCGGGGGCGAGCACCGGCAGGTTCATCCCTGAATGTGTGCCGTCGTCGATGACGATCTTGACGTAGTCGGCGTGCTCTTCCAAGCGCGCCTTGACGAACGCGCCGGCCTCGGCGGCGGACTCGATCGGTTTGAACGCGTCGGGGCTCTCCCCATAGAAGGCCATGGCCTCCGGGGTGGCGATCTGGAGTGGATGCCCGCCAGGCGGGGTGGCGAGGTGGCCTGCGCTGCGCAGATCGGCGATGTCGTCGCGCTCCGCGGCCAGCGCGCGCAGCCGGGCGTGCGTGTTGGGGAGGCTGAACATGTCGAGCTCGGTGGTGACGCCGAATGCGAGGGCGAGTGCGAGGTCGTCGCCGACCGCGTGGGTGTGGGCGTCGATGAGCCCGGGAAGGAGAGTCTTGCCGGTGGCGCCGATCGTCACGTCGACGGCTCCACCGTCCGGCTCGGCGATGCGGTCGCCGTCGATGAGGATCTCTGCATCTGGACAGACACTGCGGCCGTTGAAGATTCGTGCGTTCTGAATCAGGGTGCGCATGGGCAGCTCCTTACACTCATTGAGAATAATTCGCTTGTTGATAGTACGCCAGATAACTATATTGAGGCGAATAGGATGAGCGCATGAGCGAATCGACCGCGCCCGAGGACCGCATCGACCACATCCTGGCGGCTTGGAAGCGCGAGCGCCCTGACCTCGAGCTCGATCACATGGGACCGATGATGCGGCTGGCCTTCGTCCTCCAGCATGTGATCATGCCCGCAGGCGAGGCGGCGATGGCCGAACACGGTCTCCAGCAGCCCGAGTACGACGTCCTGACCACACTGCGGCGCAGCGGCGAGCCGTACGCCCTGACTCCCTCGGCGTTGTCGGCGGAACTGCTGATGTCTCGCGCGGGCATGACCAAGCGCCTCGACCGGCTCGAAGCCGCCGGGCTCGTGGAGCGCACCCTCGCCCCGGGCGACCGCCGCAGCTTCCGCGTCACCCTCACCGAGTCCGGCAGGAAAGCCGCGGACGCGGCCACGACGGCCGTAGCCCACCGCATCGGCGAGCTCACCGCGAAGATCCCCGAACGCGAACTCGCCCAACTCGACCGAGCCCTGCGATCGCTGATGAGGGACGATTGACGACGTCGAGAGCTCATCGGTCCCACCACCACGCCGAGCCGAGGAAGCAGAGGACCAGGATCGACAGCACGATACCGGTGCAGTCAAACTGGAAGTTGAAGCTCACACCTTCCCGGGCCGCGAACAACGTCACTTGCGCGAGCACCTGGAACCGGATGCTGACGGCTTCCAAAATGAGCACATCCCGGCGCGCCGATGCGGAACGCCCCACGATCCCGACCGCGAATCGCGCGCGCAGTTCCATCGAAGCCGAGCGCCACGCGATGAACTCCTGGCACCGCCGGCCCCTCTTGCAGGCAACTCCTAGGATGACGCCCATGTCAGTGAACGTTCATCTGTATCTCAACGTGAACGACCTCGAGTCACCGGACGAAGCCGACCGTATCGGGACAGAGGTGAACCGCGTCCTGGAACACCACCGGATCGAGTCGTGGATGGAGGTAACCATCGTCCACGAACCGCCCGCCGTCATCGCGCGCAGCGATCCGGCGATCATCGTCAGCAGATTCAGTTTGTGGAGCAAACAGGTAGAAATCGACATCGAAACGTCGATCCGCGCCATCGCACCCAAGGCCCACATCAGCCTCGAGTGGGACCACCCAGACCCGCTGTAACACAGCAGACCTAGCCGCAAATGACGAAAGGCCCGGACCAAACGGTCCAGGCCCTGCTCAACCAGTAGGAGTGACAGGATTCGACCTGCCACCCGTTCGCATCCGTTCTGGATCCATTCTGGTATGTAGGAACAGGTCAAGCCCGGGAATCGCTTCCCGGGCCTGACCTGTGTGTTCTTGCAGGCCTCATCGAGGCCTATGCGAACCTATTTCCCCAGGTTACGGCCCTGCATAGCCGCCTGATGTCGGTAACACCCACGAAAACGACTTCACCCGCGGCCGGAGACGGGTAGATCGCACACGATCAGCCTTGCTTATGATCCAGCCGCCAGCGGCGAAGCGGGCCTCCCAGTTCCGGATCGAACCGTGCGGATGCCGAACACCGCACCGCCGCCACAGTCCACATCCCTTGCCTGATCGCAGCCATCACCCGCTTCCGCAGCGTCTCTTGCTGCTACGGCGAGAGCCTGCGCATGCCCGCCCCAGAACATCACCCACACCAACAAGAGGCGACAGTCAACCGATTAAGTAACTCAATATAGGCGCCGCGGTCGGCCCAGCGGGCATACCGCCGGGCCGACCAGGTGCGTCAGTCCTCGACGTCATTGATCAGGTTGCTGCGAAGAGGGGTGACTCCGCCGAACGGCCCGTCCGCCGCTTCCTCAAGCCAAGCTGATTCGCGTGGCCGTGGTAGCGACTCGCGTAGTCGCATGAACTGCTGCAGATGGTGCGGGCCGATGACGACAAACCGCACGCCGGCCTTCTCCCGCAATTCGTCGACCAGTCGCTCGTTCGCGCCGATTGGGATAGAACCCTGGTGCTGTATCCAGCCGACGGGCTTCCGGTCCTGGGTGACCAGTACGATCGGTTTGCCGTCGCTCCGTTCCCGTGCGAATTCGATCAGCTGCATCCAGATGATGAAGTCTCCGGCCAGCTCGTTGCCGCCACCGTTTCGGCCCGCGGCATAGCTTGGCGGTCGCCCGGCTTTGTGGCGTACCCCGTGCTCCTCGTTCCACTTCGCCAATTCGCCGGAGGTGGGACTATTTCCGATCCTGCCGCTGATGAGTCGGCGAATCCCCTGGTCGATGGATCGGGCGATCGGAGCCGCAGCTTGACCGTGAAGTAGGTCTAGTGAGCTTCTCTCATCGTGACTGGCGTTCTTGATGGTTGAGGGTGGCGATGGCGCGGGCGATGTGGGTGGCCCGGTGGGGATCGCAACGGAGTTTCCGCAGGATGCGCCACTTTTTGAGTTCCGCGAACATCCGCTCGCCGGGACCACGCAGCCGGGCGTGGAGCCGGTTGTGTGCCTTCTGGTACTCCGGCTTGCCCTTCCCTTTGTAGGGCGTGACCACCAGATCATGGTCAAGTCCCTGGTAGCCCTTATCGCCGAGCGCGAACAGGCCGTGCTCGCGCAGCAGGCGCGGGAGCTGCCAGATCCGGGCGGCGGCGGTGTCGTGGATCGAGCCGCGGATCGCTCCGGAGATCCACAGCAGGTTGCCGTCGGCATCGGCGACCGCCTGGAGGTTCATCCCACGCGAGCGGTGTTTGACCTGATAGTCGGGGCGGTCGGTGCGGATGAGGATGCCGTCGAGGATCACGAAGCTCCTCCCCAAGCGTCTGGCTTTTCGCAGGCCGGCCCGGAGCTTCGGTGCCTGGGCGCTAAGCAGGTCGATGGTCTCGTGCACCCGGCGGGCGGCCGTGGCTCGCGAGATCCCGAAGCCGGGGGCGAGCTGGTCATAGGTGTGGCCTTGATGCATGTAGGCCAGGGTCAGCAATGCTTGCTGACCTGGATCGATAGCCCGCCAGCGGGACCGGATCGCTTTGCGGTGGGCGCGGATGAGGCGGGCGGTGAAGTTCAGGGTACGAGTCGACAGCGGCAGTGCGGCCTGGTACAACAGCATCAGGGAGCTCCTGGGAGACAACGAGTTTGGCGACTGTTGTTGTACCAGGAGCTTCTTCGTTGCTGCGCAACGGAACTCACTCACGATGAGAGAGGTTCAGTGAAGTCCTGGACAGGAATGCGAGCGTCTGTGTTTCGGCGTTTCTTTGGCTGAGGATCGTGTCATGCAGCAACTCCCCGTCCGACTGCGAGTGCAGCGCAATGGTTGTCACGAGTTTGGACAGGTCAGCAAAATGTGCTTTCGCCTCATCGAGTTTGCTGCTGATGTGATCACGGTGGACTGCCCGAACGGAATCGTGGTGGCGTTCGTATTCGCACAAGACCTGGTGGGGGATCAGCAGGCGCTCACGCATGCTGAACAGCGCCTTGAACAAAGCTTCTCGCTGCCACAGTTCAGGTGTGCGAAACGGCTTCAGCAGGATGTTGGTGTCGTAGACGATGTGCCCGGTCTCCAGCGCGGGGATGACCGTGTTCAGGTTGAGATGCCACCGCGACACTTCGGGATCGTCGAGCGGATTTGGTTTGCCGGGCACGAGCGCTCCTGCGGGCCGGGATCAATGGTCGCGGAAGTGAGGATGCACCGCAACGCGAATCCCGATACTATACTAGTTCGTGCGAGTGCGGGTCACATCGAATCGACTGCAGGAGAAGGTATGTGGATGACGTAACAGTGGACGGCATTGAGATCCAAGATGACAACAGTCTGGCACCACTGGATGATGTTGAAGGCGCTGCTGAGTTTCACGCCCCCGAAGACGGAACGCTGCCGGGCACCATGCCCGTTGTCCGCTATCTCGTGTCTCCTTTCGCCCCGGTCTACCGGCTGATACTCGACGTCCTGCTGGAAGAGGAATCGATGCTCGGCCTCCATCTATCCACCGCGCAAATCGGAGAAAGGGTCACCACCCTGCTCAAAGGGCGCTTGCAGAAGGACGACCTACCGGCAATGGATGACCTGCTCGGGAGGCTCTTCGTCTGGGGGAACGTCGATCGGATTTACAACACCCATCGAAAAGACACCGCGGCCGAGTACCTGAAGCGCGACTACCTCTACCAGCTCACCTCGGCAGGAGCAGAAGTCCACCAGGCCCTGCGCCGGATCGACTCGGAGCTCGGCAATACCGGTGCGCTGCAGTCATCGATGCTTCCGGAGGTGCTCAACGCACTTCACGCGCTTTGCAATGCCCTCGACACGGGTAGACCTGGGGCCAAGAAACTCGACCTTCGCGCCTCGTACGCCGCGCTCCAGCGGATAATCGCCGGGTTCACAGTACTCGCGGACAACGCCAAGCGATTCGTGCAGGGACTCAACGCGGTGATGGAGACCAGCTCCAGCCTCACCGAGGACCTGTTCGTCGCCTACAAGGACGAAGTCGTGCTGTACCTCCGCACCTTCGTCATGACTCTCGTCCGGTACAGCGCTCCGATCGCACACGCCATCAACGACGCGGAAGCGCGCGGCCTCCACGTGCACCTGATCGACCTCGCGCATCTCGAAGCCGCTCCAGCCCTCGGCATGTCCATGGACGAGGTCGCCGAACACGATGCTCTCGTCCTTCACACCCAATGGGAGGGGCTTCGGAGCTGGTTTTTCGGGACCTCCGACCGCCTTCCGATTACAACCGCGCTGCAGGACCGGGCTGCCGATGCGGTCAGCCGCATAGTGGCAATCGTCCGCAAGATCAACGAGCTTCGGTTCCGCCGGGTCGATCGCGCCTCCGACTTTCTCACCCTCGCCGCATGGTTCGCTGGCACGGAGGATGCCGCTACGCGTGCCTCACTGTGGCGGAGCGCCTTCGGCATGTACTCGGCTCGACACTTCGGTGCCCCGCACGACGCAACCACCGGACGTGAAAACCGACCGAACGCCAGTTGGTGGGAGGCACCCGCAGCCCCGGTGGAGCCACGACTGCGCACGCAAGGCCCTCGCGCGGGAACCGGGCGGCCGAGCCGTCTCGCGAACCCGAAGGACGCCAAGCGCCGGCTCGCCGGGAAGCGCGCCGCGCAGCAGGCGACCCGCGAGCTGGCGATTGCGAAGCTCACCGGATGCACTCCCACACTGGTTTCGGAGCTGCCGGTCCTCGACGCCGTCGAGACCGACCTGTTCCTCCAGTGCCTGCGCACCGTTCTCACGGTGAAGAAGGACGCCTCCGGGGTACGGCAGGTTCGCACTTCGGACGGCCGACTTTCCATTACCCTGCGCGAGTGCGGAGACGGGGCCGGATCTGCGACGACTGCGGTGATCTCCTCGGCGCGCGGGTCGATCGCCATGGAAGACCTCGAAATCGACCTCGTCGACCTGGCCGGGAGTGTCCGATGAGCGAGGAAATCGATCGTGACGAGCTGCGGAGAGCCGCTCGGACGCTGCTTATCCGACCGCTGCTTCGGTCAGGCGGCCCAACCGCAGGGATCGCCGCGACCATCAGGAAACCGCAGCATCAGAGGCTGCTCCAGCAGTGGTTCGAACGGAACCTCGGCTGGAATTTGATCGTCGACAGGGACGTCATACGGCTGCACAAAATCCCCGCGATGCCTGCAGCGCATCCAGAAGATGCACCCGATCAGCGAGTCTGCGTCCTCTACTGCCTGGCCGCAGCGGCCTTGGAAGATTGCGGCGAGCAGACTGTTATCACGGAGATCGCCAAGAAGATCGCCGACTTGTGCGTAGCCAGACCGGAGCTTGGGAAGTATGACGACACGACCTTCAGCGAGCGCCGGTCACTCGTGGAGGCCATCAGACTGCTCGTCAACCACGGGGTACTCGTCCCGACCCGAGGAGACGGGGCGACCCAGCTGGACGAGAAGCAGTACATCAAGGGAGACGGCGACGCCATATACGACGTCGAGCACCGCAATGCGGCCCTGCTGCTCGCCAGTCCAGTGCCCCCGAACCGTGCCAAGCGCCCCGGCGATCTGATCCGGGAACCGGTCTCCGACACTGCGGAAGGCGCGAACAGGCACCGCCGGCACCAGTTGATGCGACGCCTCGTCGACGAACCCGTCATGCACTTTGACGAACTCGACGAAGACGTGTGGGCCTATTTCAAGAACCAGCGGCATCTGCTCGTCAGTGAACTCACCGATATGCTCGGATCCAGTGTCGAACTCCGCATTGAAGGGGCAGCGCTGGTGGACGACGACCTCACCGATATTCCGTTCCCACGCGACCGAACCCCGCAGTTCGCGGCCCTGCTCCTGGCAGAGGCTATCGCCGAGCAACCGCACCCGGTCGACGAGCCCGTGCCTGTCCACGTCCTCGAAACGGCCGCAGAGCATATCTGCGACCAAATTCGAATGCGCAACATCAAAACGATCGAAGGCAAGGACCTCACTCCCGAGGCCGCCCTCGGCACGGCGCTCAAAGCGCTCAAGGGCATGCGCCTGGTCACCGAAACCCCTCTGGGGGTGTTCGCGAAGCCGGCTCTCGGCCGGTTCAGGGCTCCTGCAAGGCGGGCCCCGCACACCCCAGAGCCGACTCTTTGGCCGCAAGAAGGAGACAGTAGCGATGGGAACTGAGGATCGGCTACGGTCGGCATTCGATGCGATCAAAATGGGCATGCCTCCGGTGCCGACTTCGACGCGGTTCAAGCCCCTCAGGATGGGACTCGTCGGCATCTGGCAGTACGTGGTGCAGGAGTTCTACTTCCATGACGGTCGGTTGGTCCTTCTCGGGCGCAACGGGAGCGGCAAGACCAAGGCCCTGGAGGTCACCAGCCCGTTCCTGTTCGACGCCAACCTCACCGCTCGGCGGCTCGACCCGTTCGGACACGCCTCCCGCTCAATGCGAGACAACCTCCTGTTCGACGATCGCAAGCACCAGATCGGCTATGTCTGGTGCGAATACGGCCGCATCACCGAGACCGGGCTCCCCGACTACCTGACGATCGGTGCCGGGCTGCGCGCACAGGCCTCACGTCCTGGTTCACCCGAGTCCTGGTACTTCCTCAGCCCGCGGCGGGTAGGGGTCGACCTAGAGCTCTACGACTCTTCATTGACAGTGGCTGGCAAGGACGAGCTGTCGCAATGGCTCGCTGACGGAGAGGTGTTCTCCACCGCGGAAGGGTATCGGCAGGCCGTTGGTGAACGGCTCTTCGGGATGACCGCCCCCCGCTACAAGTCGCTGGTGGAGCTCCTGCTCACCATGCGACGACCAAAACTCAGCGAGAACTTCGGTGTCCAGAAGCTGGCGGAAACGATCAGTGAAGGACTGCCACCGGTCGACCCAACCCTCATCGATGAACTCGCCCGCGGTTTCGACGAACTCGCGCGCGACCGTGAGGATCTCGAGGACCTGGAGCGGGTCGGGCGTGTAGTGAAGCAGTTCCTGGAGGCTTACCAGGCCTACGCTGAATGCATGGTCCGGCACTATGCAGCAGATCTGCGAAGGGCCGTAACCCGCTACGACGACGTCACCCGCCGCAAACGCGAAGCCGAACAGCAACTGTCGCACACCGAGGCCGTCATTCGAGAGCTTCACAAACGAACGGGCCAGCTGAATCGGGCCGTCGTCGAACAGCACGCCAAGGTCAACGCGCTCGAACACCGCCCCGAGCTCGAAGAGCAAGCCGCGCTTATTGCACTCAACGAGCAAGCGCAAAAAGCGGAAGACCAGTCGGCCCGCGCCGCTGCCCGTCTCGCGGAAGCCGAACGCGAGCACGACCTCACCGCGATCGAACTGCAGCAGGCTGAAACTCAGGTCGAGGACGCGGAAGATCAGTTCACCGGTGCTGAGCAGGCCGCAGCGGCAACCGCTGAATCCTGTTTGCTGCAGGACGAGCACGCCGTGCACTCCAGGCGCCTGCTCTCTGACCTCGAGGCGGCCAGACGGCTACTCGTCTCCGTTGTGGAATCCCGCCGCGCGGCGGTACGGAATGCGAGGAAATTGCGGCAGCAAGTCGACCAAGCCCAAGCCGAGTTCGATCGGGCCCAGGGTTCACTGGACGACCTCCTCGCGCGGAAGGAAGACCTCGCCCGCGCGGTCGTCACTCGGCAGGCAGAGCTCTCAGCTGAGATCGAGGCCGTCACCACCGCGCTGTTGTCATGGGCCGACGACTGCCGTGAACTGCAGATTCCCGCCGACACCCGGGCTCGGATGCTCACTGGGATCGAGCGGGCCGGCCAGCCCGGCATCGAGTCTCCCCAAGCGCTGGCGAGGATGCTCGCTGCCACGGCCGAGACCGAGCTGCTTTCTGCGGCAGCGCAGCTCGATGCACAGCTCGAACGCCTCCGTGCAGAACATCGCGACCTGATTGACCTGCGCCGCCGGATCGCACAGGATGAGGACTCGCCCCCTCCCGTTCCAAACGCCCCCAGACGAGACCGTGACGCGGAGCCGGTCCCTGGTGCACCGCTCTGGCGCATTGTCGAATTCGATTCGAGCATTCCGGAGGACCATCGGGCCAACATCGAGACCGCCATGCTCGGGGCCGGTCTGCTCGACGCCTGGATCACCCCGGACGGAGCCATGCTGCGTCCAGAGACCCTCGAAACCCTGCTGGATACCCGCCGTGGCAGGCACTATGAGCGGACGCTCACCTCCGTACTCGCCCCGACCGAACAGGATGACGTACCGGTCGAGACGATCGCCGCGGCATTGCGCTGCATTGGATACCACGATCAGAGCCCGGAACCGGGCACTGATCCGGCCCAGGCCGACTGGATCAGCGGGGACGGCGGCTGGGCACTCGGACCACTCCGAGGCCGTACCGAAGGGCAGCCCGCCAGCTATATCGGTGCCGCCGCACGAGCCGCTGCGCGGCTGCGGCGCCTTCGCGACATCGACCGACAGCTCGATGAACTCGATTCCCATCTCAGGGACACCCGCGAACGACACGACATCCTCAAACAGAGGATCGCTCGGCTCCGGCACGAACGGGACACCTGCCCGAGCGAAAGCACGATCCTTGCCTGCTCGATGCGCCTCGACGACCTGCTCGACCGAGCTGCCGAACTCAACGGCGACATCAGACAAGCCGAAGCCCGCTGCACTACCTGCGCAGAACGTCTGCAGTCCTTCACGACAGCGCTCAGCGACTACGCCCGCGGCAACTACGTCGGCATCACTGCTGAATCGATGGACGCGCTCGATCGGAATTTGACCCGATACCAGGAGCGGCTCTTCGACACGTTCACGCAGGCGAGTCGCTACCTCTTGTGCTGTTCCCACGCCGAATCTCAGCGCTCCAGATTCGAACGGGCTCTGACGCGTCGCGAAAAGGCAACCGAGGAGCATGACCGCCTCACCGAGGATGCGATTGCGCTCCGGTCCCAGTACGAGACCCGTCACCAGCTCGTCGGAGCCGACATCGACCACGTCCTCGCCGAACTCGCGGCGGCGCACCAGGAGGTCAAACGGCTTCAGGCCGAGCGGGTGACCACCGATGCCGAGATACGGGAAGCGACCGAGCGGCGTGGAGCGGCTCGAGCCACACTTGAGTCCGTTGAAGAACAGCGGCGAGAACGCGAATCCGAGCGTTCAACCGCCATGGCGGAGTTCGAGCGGTTGCGAACCTACAGTTTCCTCGCGCTCGCGGCGGTTCCCGGTCTGCACGAGGCCCCTGGGCATATCACCGTCAGCCGAGAAGACGCTCGTGCGGCTGAGCAGCACCTGCAGCACGTCGATATCAGCAAGGAGTCGCGAGACCAAGCCAGGAACAACGTCGACGAACAGTTCCGGGCACTGCAGCTGGGGATATCAGGTTCAGACTGGAATCCCTGGGGATCCAACGAGGGCGAGCTTTTCATCGTCAAAGTGACCCACAACGGCGAAGACCAGGACGCGCCCCGTATCAGCGCGATCATCGAAAACGAGATCGCCACTCGCAAGACGTACCTCGACGAGCAGGAACGCAAGCTCTTCGCAGAGGTTCTCATCGGGCGTGTAGGCGAGCACCTGCGCGACTGCAGGGCACGTGCCATGAAGCTATACGAAGTCATGAACGACCTCCTCTCTAAACGCCGTACAGCGTCCGGGCGGCAGATGCGGCTGCTCTGGGAAGCCGATGAAGACGCCGGGCCACGAGTTCAGCGGGCGCTCGACATCTTCGACCGGCAGTCTATGGATCTTCTTACCGACGAAGCCCGAGCCGAACTCGTCGACTTCCTCACCGACCGGGTCCGTGAGACCCGAGAGGCCGACCGGGAAGGCGACTGGCGTGAGCACCTGCGCGAAGCACTTGACTACCGCCAGTGGTCACGATTTCGGATCCAGATACGCGACAATACGAGAGACAATTGGACGACTCTGACGGATGCGAAGCACCGACAGGGCTCCGGCGGTGAGAAAGCCGTGATGCTCCAACTGCCACTCTTCGTCGCCGCGGCCGCGCACTACGTGGGAGCAGCCCCAACCGCACCGCGTCCGATCTATCTTGACGAAGCCTTCGCGGGCATCGATGCGGAAATGCGAGGTGAATGCATGAAGCTTCTGGTCGATCTCGACCTTGACTTCGTTCTGGCGAGTCATGACGAATGGGGCTTCCACGAGGAAGTACCTGGACTGGTCACTTACAGCCTGTTCCGCGACCCATCCGAACCCGGCGTGCTCGCAACACCATTCCTCTGGGACGGCACCGCCAGCAGCGAACTGCGCGATCCGATGCTCAATGATGACGAAGGCATGTTCGGAAACGGAGAAGGGCTATTCGATGCAGGAATTTCCTGAGGCGGTGCTTGTCTGGGCTGCCAAGCCAGGTCCGGTGAAGTTCCTTGCAGCCCTCCGCAAACACCTCGAACGAGGCGGCAAGGCGCAGACAACACTGCCCTTCGGCAAAGACCCTCTGACCCAAGAAGAACAGCTTCAACTGGGTGAACTGTTCGGCACTCGGCTCAACATGATCACCGCGGCCAAGGTAAACCTGCGCCAGGTTCGTCGGCAACTCGAGGACCGCGGCATTGAATTGGAGGACCTCGATCAGGCAGTGAACGGACCGTTGGTCACGCAGTCCGAGTCCAAACACGAACGCGAAGTACGGAAACAGCTTGAGGTGGCCAGATGCCGCCTCGACCTGGTCACGGAGATGCTCCCGCACTCGGATCTGGACCAGGAACGTGAACTCCTACTCAACCTGCCACTGCGGCCCGTGCACCAAGTCCCTCCCACATCCGCGACCGGCACCAAGTACTGGTTCCCTTACGATGCGGCCGTCCGCTCCACCGCAGCCTGGTTGAAGTGGCATCTTCGGGAGGACCGCCCGATCCCCGAGGGAACGCTCCTAAACGAGGCGTTCGGAAACGTCAAGTCAGAGCGAATGGCCGCCGCCGGCAGGATCGCCTTCCAGAACCTGAACGGTCATTCCTACGACGTGCTGGTGGATCGTGCCGAATCCGAAATTCGGCTCAGCGGCCCATTGGTGTGGGAGATCGACGATCCCGCCGCCGATGCTCGCGTCGCCTATCCTTGGGTGAGTGTGCCTGGAAGAAGCATCCGCAAGCTCGGCCGGAGAAGCGGGGACCTGGACGGTCTGCTCCTGATCGAAAACCAGGAGACCTTCCAGCAAATCGGCCAGGAAACCGGGGTGGGCCAGCGCTGGCTCTGCATTTGGAGTCAGGGCTATGCGAGTGATGACTTGATTGAATTCGTCAAGCTGTACAGCCATCTGCCGGTAGCGGCATGTTGCGACCTTGATCCTCCAGGGATCGGGATTGTCGAGGACCTGTCGAAGCGGCTCGGATTCAGAGTCAACCCGGTAGGAATGAACGCTGACGCGTGGCGACGATCCAAGAAGATGAAGGAATCAGCGCAGAAGCGCGAAATCTGGGCGGCAGAGGCGGCGGCCCTGCAGGATATCTGCCATGAGGCACTCCGTCCGCTGGCTGCGGCCATCGCCGAAACTGGTGAACGTGTCGAGCAGGAGGCGATGGACCTCTACTGGGAGCTGATCGAGACTATGTCTATCCAACTTGATGCCTTGCTACTCCAGTCGCCAGCAAGTCAGAGCGACTGAAGGACTGAGTGCGGCGGGCAAGGTCCTATTGAGCTGAAACTTGATCTGGGGGCGGGGCACGCCGCCCACCCGGCGTGCCCCGCAGAAGGGAGAAAGCTAGATACGGCCTTCGGTCGTGGCATGGGTCAGGATCGCCTCTGTTTCGCGTCGCCACTGACGCTTGCGGTCTTCCGGGGTTGACTTCCCGCCGGGGCGGGGTGCCATGCCGCAGATCCGGCCGTTCTCGTGGAGGAGATCGGCTACTGGAGTCAGCCCTCCGGCGACGTTGATGGCGCTGAGGATCGCGTGCTCGGGTGCGAGCGTCGGTTCGACGGCGAACCGGAAGCCGTCGATGTTGAAGGTGCCGAGGACGCTGGAGGGGAGTTCGGCTTTGGGCGCTGGAGACTGGCCGGCGTGGCGGGCAGCGATGAGCGCCGTGATAAGGCTGCGCTGTTGGGACTTCCACGTGTCGGTCTGCTCGGCCCAGAGGCCTTCCCAGCTAACCTCGCGAACCACTCCTCCTGCGTGGAGTGCGCGACCGATCTTCACCGGCTGGCCGTGGTACGACAGCCACACTGAGGCGTAGCCGGTGCCTGGTCGGGCCATCAGCGTGAGCCGGTTTCGATTGTCCGTCAACCATTCACCGAGCACCTCAGACTTGGCCGTACCGAGTTGTACTGCGGGCTGCTTCATCATCGATCTCCCTTCATCCGATCGAATGGTTTCGTCTACGCCGTCCTGCCGCGACCTGGCGAAAATCGGTATACAAAGGATGGTGCTTGACAGACGGGGACGCTAGAACTACACAATGGGACGTGAAGAGACGTCCTCCGCAACCGAACTCGTCCCTGGGTCGGAGTCCTCATGCCGAACGAGAGATTGAAAGACGCCATGCAGGCCGCCGGGGTTACACCCGAGGGTCTGGCCGATGACCTTGAAGTCGATGCCAAGACTGTGCGTCGCTGGATCAGCACCGGGCGCACTCCGTACCCGAGGCACCGCTCAGCCCTCGCTGCGGTGCTCGACGAGACTGAGGAATACCTCTGGCCGAACATTGACACCGCGGAGCGTCAAGCTCGTGTCTCGCAGTCCGAGGTGATCTGCACGTATCCGCGTCGGTTCCAGGTGCCGAGCGATTTGTGGCGGCGGCTGTTCGACAATGCCACCGAACGGATCGGCATCCTCGTCTACGCAGGCCTCTTCCTGCCCGAGCATGACCCCGACCTGATCGACGCACTGAAAGCGAAGGCGAAGGCGGGAACCAAGATCACGGTACTGCTGGGCGATCCCGACTGCGATGCGGTTGCGATCCGAGGGCGCGAGGAAGGTATCGGAGACACGCTCGCCGCAAAGATTCGCAACGTGCTGACCTTCTACGAGAGGCTGCGGGGGACCGAGGGTGTCTTCGTGGGCTTTCACTCAGCGACCTTGTACAACAGCGTGTACCGCTATGACGACGAGATGCTGGTCAACACGCATCTCTACGGGTTCCCAGCCGCACATGCGCCAGTGCTGCACTTGCGCCGACTCGCCGGCGGGACCCTGTTCAACTCGTACGCTGACAGCTTCGATCGAGTCTGGTCCGCTTCGCGTGACGCCTGGACCGGTGATCATGGGAAGGTGAGGCCATGAGCCGCATCGACCACATCAACAACCCTGATGCCCCGGAACCCAACAGCGTCGTTCCCTCGACCGTCGCGTTCGTGACTGATGACGAAGGTCGGGTTCTTCTCATCCAGCGCTCGGACAACGGTGACTGGGCGCTTCCAGGAGGCGGCCACGATCTCGGGGAACGGATCGCGGACACTGCGGTCCGCGAGACCAAGGAGGAGACCGGGATCGACATCGAAGTCACCGGAGTCATCGGCCTCTACACCGACCCCGGCCACCTCATCGAATACGGTGACGGCGAGGTCCGTCAGCAGTTCTCCATCGCCTTCCGGGCGAGGCCGACCGGAGGTCAAGTCGCTACGAGCGCCGAGTCGGTTCGTGTCGCCTGGATCAACCCGAGCGATCTTGACCGGCTTCCGATTAATCCCTCGATGCGAATGCGCATCGATCATGGCCTCGGGAAGCGATCTGAGCCCTACATCGGCTGAGCTGACGGGAACTGGGCTTCAACACGTTTCGCGACTTCGTGGAAGGTTCCAGCACTCCGGTCGATGAACTCGCGGACAACTGAACTGGGCTCGTAGCGCTCGTGGATCTCCTTGATGCGCTCATCGACCGTGAAGTCCTGACCGTCCGGGCCGGTAGTCAGGTCACAGAACCAGAGAAGGTCGGTTACCGGGGAGTCTTCGCGCTCGAACTCCGTGAGGAGGTCGGCGGAAAGACCGCGCAGCTCCGCCTCAACGACTGCATTCGTGTGGTGAGCGACGAGAGTCGCAACTCGGCCGTCAAACTCAAGGGACCTCAGCCAGCGTGCACCATCGAGCGGATGAAAGCCGGTCTCCGCAACCGAAGGTGCGTACCCGACATCATGGAGTACCGCTGCGGCTACGAGGGCGCGTCGGTCGCGTTCAGCGGGCAAGAGCGGGGCGAATCGTGAGGCCTTCGCCGCTACTGCCGTGACATGTCTCCATCGGCGCGGCAGCGGAGCGCTCAGCTCCCGCTCCGCGAGTGACCGCGCCCTGGCGACCAGACTCGTCTGCACCCGCCGATCCTAACCAGGAGCGAGACGAATACATAGCCGTGGAGGGGGAAGGATGGGTGCCGGACAAGGAGTCCCGCAACGAGGACGTCAGCGGGCCGGACGGCCCTACCTGGTTTTTCGCCCCTGGGGGATATGTATATATGTCGGAGCCGGGGATGGGCCCGGTAACCCCGATTGTCCTGCAGGAATGCGAGGTATGCGACCCTCGGCACTGGCTGGGGCTGTCCGAGGTCCAGTCGGAGGGTCGACCTGTGGGGATCTACCTCCGAGGGGCGATTTAGAGGATCCTTGAGCGGCTTGCGATCTCGTCGGCGACGTGCGGTAGCTCGTTGAGGCAGTAGGTCTCGTCGTAGCCGAGCACATGCCAGCGCCTGTCGTCGAAGGGGTCGGGGAAGCCGTCGGCGCTGATGAACGAACGCTCCGCTGCCGTTGCGGCGCTCACCGCGACGGTGAGTTTGGTGGGCCAGGAGTACTGCCGGGTATCGACCCAGTGAGCCGTCGCAGCGGGAATCAGATTGGTCAGGCGGCCCTGGCTGATCACCTCGATGAGCAGGACTTGTTTGCCGGAGCTGTCGCGAGCGTCATGCTTGTAGCTCTCCACCTTGTCTGCCAGTCGCTGCAGCGTTTCTGTGCCCCGGTCATGCTCGAGCATGAAATGGAGTTCATTGCCGTCGTTCCATTCCAGCGTCGCTGAGCCGTCTGGACGAGGGCCGAACGGGAAGTACCTGGGTTCATCCCACTTGGCGACGCGCACGTCGGGTCGGTTTCGGGCGCCGCGGTGGAGCCTGCAAAAGAAGGCGTTCACAGCTTCGGTGTGCGCCCGCTGGGTCGACATGAACATCTGCTGGGCCTTGTAGGTTCCGGCCTGCTTGGTCGGAGGTTTCTCATCGGTGCGCATCGCCTGGACGCACTGGCCACGCCAGTCGAGGACGTACCTGTAGGCGCGGCTGGAGGGGCTGCGCCATCTGGCGAGTATGCCCATCTCGTGCAGGGTGAGCAGTCGAGCGGCGGCTGAATGAGCCGAGGAGAAGAAAACCGCCTCCAACATTCCGGCGGTCATTATCTTGCGTTTTGCCAGGGTATGGATGATCTCGAAGTCCCGGTCGGTCAGCCGGCCCGTGAGCTCGTTGAAGTTCCCGGTGTTGGTGCCGGGGATGCGCCGGGCGTTCAAGTTGAACCTCCTCGTGGGCCGCTGGAACGAGACCGCTGGCAGACGCAATCTTGAGGACCCATTATCAAGCGAAAGTTCCTCGGCGCGTCGGTGTCTTGAAGGTAAAGAACATCGAGTAGTCGACTACTGAGGGAAGGTTTCGTGCACTGGCCGGTTACCGGTGGCTACTACCTTCGGAACCCTGTCGGAACTGCGACAACCATCTTCGATTCTGTGGTTACTACTTCGGCGGTCTCGGGGCGAGTAACCACCGGTTGCCGACGGAGTGGGCCTGTCAGCGGTTGTCGCTCAACCCCCGCAGGCGGCCATAAATGTGAGCATGACTTGACGTTGAGTGATGTTGAAGGGTAGGCTGTATGGCCGCAGAGACTGGACTGGCGATGCCGGTGGGACACTCACCTTGGAACATTGCTCCTCAACACTTTCTCTGCTGCTGCCCTGCTCGGGCGCTCTTCCTGAACTAAAGCCGAGTCGATCTTCCCGCCCGACAGCGGCAAATTCAGGGTGCTTGATGGCCCCGCGAAGTGGGCCTACGGTGGCAATGGCCCGCCGCCTGGCCGGGGCCGGGCGGTGACTTCCGTGGATACCAGAGACGTCAGAGTCCACGTAGTTGGTGAACTGCGCGACGAGATCGATGTTCGATCCATCGCTGCGACGCTCGTTGATGCTGCGCTGGCTATTGCCGACCGCGAGGACGAAGCCAACTCCAGTCAGGCGGCTGGCCGAACCGATGACAACGATCGGAAGGCTGCCGAATCATGACCGAGACGACCAAGAAGAATCGCGCCATCCTGTACCTGCGGGTTTCCTCCCGAGGCCAGGTCGACACTGATTACGACCCCGAGGGGAATTCGATTCCCGCCCAGCGCAAAGCATGTTTGCGCAAGGCCGAGGAGCTGGGGATGGAGGTCGTGGGTGAGTACGTGGAGCTAGGCCGTTCGGCGATGACGGTTGATGGGCGGCCGAAGTTCCAGGAGATGATGGCGCGGGTCCGCAACAGCAAAGATGTGGACGCGATCGTGGTCTACGCGCGCTCGCGGATGCACCGCGATACGACCGATGCGGCGATCACTCGGCGGGAGCTTCGCAAGCTCGGCGTGCAGCTGGTCTCGATCATGGATTACACCGAGGACAGCTACATCGGCGACCTGGTGGCCGCGATCCTCGACGGCGTCAACGAGTACCAATCCCGAGCATCTGGCGCTGACGTCGCTTACAAGATGGCAGCCAAGGCGTCGAGGGGCGGTATCCCAGGTATTGCGCCGCTGGGGTACCTGAACGTAGGGGAAAGGATCGATGGCCGGGAAGTGCGGACCGTCGCGGTTGACTCCGAGCGGGCGCCGTTCGTCATCACGATGTTCAAGCTCTATGCGACCGGGCGCTACGGCTTCAAAGATCTCCAGCGGGCGGTCACTGAGGCGGGTTTGCGGACTCGCCCTAGGAAGGACGTGCCGAACGGTCGGCCGGTGACCATCGAGACCATCGGCCGACTGCTCCGCGACCGGCGGTACCTGGGGCGAGTCGTGTTCAAGGGAAGGGAGTACGACGGCCGGCATCAGCCGCTGATCAGCCAGGAGTTGTTCGATCGAGTCCAAGATGTGCTCGTCAACCAGCGCGGCGCTGGCACTCGCGAGCGCGTTCACGATCATCCGCTCAAGGGGCTCTTGTGGTGCGCGAACTGCCGCACGCGTTTCTACCTCGACACGGTCAAGAACCGGCGCGGCATCGTGTACTCGTACTTCCTGTGCAGCGGCAAGGCGGGCAAGCACTGCCAGACGCCACGGTTGCCGGTTGCGAAGATGGAGGCTGCGGTCGCCGCTCACTACGCGATCTTGAACGTCTCGGCCTCGTTGAGGCGGAACCTGGAGTCTGAGCGCAATCGGTTGGTCGGTCAGCAGGACCACCTGCTTGACCTCGTTGGCAATCCCGACTGGCCGCAGGACCGGCTCGAAGTCAAGATGCGACGGCTCCGCGATGAGCTGGCGGTGATCAACGAGCGGCTGACCGAAGTCGGTGACGTGAAGGTCGAACGGGCCGGTGCGGCGATCACGATGCTGCTCAGTTTGCTGGACGATCCTCGGCGGCTACTGAAGACCGTGCCGGAGGATTTCCACAAGACCTTCCACAGGTCCTTCTTCAAGCGGCTGCATGTTTACGTTGACGAAGCGACCGGTGAGCCGAAGGTCAATGCCGACCAGATCTCGTCGCCGTTCACTCCGCTGCTGCGCGAACACCGCAGCCATTCGGGGGCCGAAACGCCGAACACCGGGCCGCGAATCGCGGCCCGGTGTTCGGATAATGCTGGTCTTGCAGGAGTGACAGGACTCGAACCTGCAACCCTCGGTTTTGGAGACCGATGCGCTACCAATTGCGCCACACTCCTTCGCCAGCCCGTTGCCCGGCCTGGCCGCAACCATCTTACGTGTCGCATTCGGGTCGGTGCAACCGGGTTCAGGCCTGCCGGCGGTCGGGGCCGCTCCTTCCGGTGAGCGGCCCCGACCAGGCGTTCTAGGAGGCCGGGACGACCGAACCGTCGGCCCAGGTGTCGAGGATGAACTGCTTGACCTCGTCCGACTGGAGCAGCTCGGCCAGCGTGAGGATGTCCTCGTTGTCGGCGTTCGCAGCGGTGGTCACCAGGTAGTTCGCGTACGGGTTCCCGTCGGGCGACTCGCTGTGGAGCGCGTCCTGAGCCGGGCTCAGGTCCGCTTCCAGCGCGTAGTTGCCGTTGATCACGGCCGCGTCCACGTCAGGCAAGGAAAGCGCGAGCTGCGCCGCCTCCAGCGGGACGAACTCCAGGTTCTTCGGGTTCTCCGCGATGTCGTCCTCGGTCGCCAGGGTCGCGTCCACGCCGTCGGCCAGCGTGATCAGACCCGCGTCGGCCAGGAGGGCGAGCGCGCGCCCGCCGTTGGAGCCGTCACCGGGGATGGCCACCTGGCCGCCGTCCGGGATCGCCTCCACCGAGTCCACCGAGTCCGAGTACAGGCCCAGCGGCTCGATGTGCACCGCGGCCACGGTCACCAGGTCGGTCCCGTTCGCGGCGTTGTACTCCTCCAGGTAAGGCTCGGTCTGGAAGAAGTTCGCGTCCACCGAGTTGTCGGAGGTCGCCACGTTCGGCTGCACGTAGTCGGTGAACTCCTCCACCTCGACGGTGATCCCGGCGTCCTCGGCCAGGTTCTCGGCGATGTAGTTCAGGATGTCCGCGTGCGGGACCGGCGTCGCGGCCACGACCACGGTGCCATCGGTCTCGGTCGGCTCCGACGAGTCGGAGTCGTCGCCGCAGGCGGCCAGGGCGAAAGCGGTCACGGCGGCGATTGAGCCGCCCAAGAGGGCACGGCGTCTGGACATGGTCTTCTCCTAAAGGTAGGGACTTTTCAGTGGTCAGCGGCGGTCGAGGGTGCGGGCGCACCGGTCGCCGAGAATCTGGAACAACTGCACGAGCACGACGAGGATCACCAGCGGCCAGATCATGTACTCGGTCTGAAAACGCTGGTAGCCGTAGCGGTAGGCCAGGTCGCCCAGACCCCCGCCGCCGACGATCCCGGCCATGGCCGAGTACGAGACCACGGCCACGAGCGTCACCGTGAACCCGCGGATCAACCCCGGCGTCGCCTCGGGCAGGACCACCCGCCACACCAGGGCGGGCGTCGAAGCGCCCATCGAACGGGCCGCCTCGATGAGGCCCGGCTGGACTTCGAGCAAGGCCCCTTCGACGAGCCTCGCGAAGAACGGGATCGACGCGATCGTCAACGGCACGATCGCCGCCTCCGTGCCGATGCTCGTGCCCGTGATCAACCGCGTGAACGGCACGACCGCGACCATGAGCAGCACGAACGGCGCACTGCGGCCGATGTTGACGATCAAGCCCAAGGGCGCGTTCACCACCGCGATCGGCCGCGGCCCGGTCTTCGAGGTGATGTACAGGACCGTCCCGAGCAGCAGCCCGCCCAGCAGCGTCCACGCGCCGGCGACCCCCACGATGTGCAGCGTCTCCCAGAACGCCTCGGTCAAGAGCTTGACCATGCGATCGGTCATCGCGACACCTCATCACCGAGCAGGCGCGCCGCGAGGCGCCGCGCCTGGCCGCCCAGGCGTGAGTCCGGATCCGCCAGCAGCTCGGCCACCGGCCCGGTCTCGGCGAACCGGCCGGCCTCCATGACCGCCGCGCGGTGGCAGATCCTCGTGATGACCTCGAGCTCGTGCGTGATGAGCAGGATCGTCAGGCCCAGCTCGCGGTTGAGCCGCGCGAGCAGGTCCAGGATCTCGTCGGTCGTGTCGGTGTCGAGCGCGCTCGTCGCCTCGTCGGACAGCAGCACCGCCGGATCGGCCGCGAGGGCCCGCGCGATCGCCAGGCGCTGGCGCTGGCCGCCCGAGAGCTGCCCGGGGTAGGCCTTGGCCTTGTCGGAGAGCCCCACGAGGTCGAGCAGTTCGAGCGCCCGTTCGCGGCGGGCGCCGCGGGGCGTGCCGCGAAAGCGCAGCGGCAGGGCCACGTTCGAGGTGGCGTTGCGGTTGGCCAGCAGGTTGAAGTGCTGGAAGATCATCGCGGTCTTCGCGCGGGCGGCCCGCAGGTCGCGGCCGGTCAGGGCCGTCAGCTCGGCGCCGTCGACCTCGACGGTGCCCTCGTCGGGCCGGGTGAGGAGGTTGACGGTGCGCAGCAGGGTCGACTTGCCCGCGCCGGAGCGTCCGAGGATGCCGAAGATCTCGCCGGGGGCGACGTCGAGGTCGACCGAGTCGAGGGCGGTCAGGTCGCCGAAGCGCCTGGTGACGCCGGACAGACGGATGCTGGGTCCAGGTTCCATGAAGAGGAGAGATCGCTTTCGCTGTGGGTGATCGCCGCTTCGGGGCGCGGCGGTGCAGGAGCCCTCAGCAGGCGCACATTCGACAGCACGAACCCGCGGCGCGGTAGGCGTCGCTGAGGCGTTCGAAGTGCTGCGAGTTCATAGCCTAGAAGTCAAGCAGGAATTCGTGCCGAATCCAAGCGGCTGTGACGAACGCCGCGCACCGACCCGGTCACCGAGCTGAGATAGGGTTCGGCCATGACTGTTGCGACGATTCCCGCCCCGGCGTTCGCGATCGAGCGTTTCAAGCTCGACAACGGGCTGCGGGTGGTCCTCGCGCCGGACCCGGGAGCGCCCGTGGTCGGGGTCGCGGTGGTGTACGACGTGGGGATGCGCTCCGAGCCCGAGGGCCGCACCGGCTTCGCCCACCTCTTCGAGCACATGATGTTCCAGGGCTCGCACAACGTCGGCAAGGCCGAGCACATGCGCCACGTCCAGTCCGCGGGCGGGACCTTCAACGGCTCGACCCACATCGACTACACCGACTACTTCAACCTGCTGCCCTCCAACGGCCTCGAACTCGCGCTGTTCCTGGAGGCCGACCGGATGCGCGGCCCGGCGATCACCGAGGAGAACCTCGCCAACCAGGTCAGCGTGGTCAAAGAGGAGATCCGGGTCAACGTCCTCAACCGCCCCTACGGCGGCTTCCCGTGGATCAAGCTCCCGCCGGTGATGTTCGACACCTTCCCGAACGCGCACGACGGCTACGGGTCCTTCGTGGACCTCGACGCCGCCACCGTGGACGACGCGCAGTCGTTCTTCGACGCCTACTACCCGGCCTCGAACGCGGTCTTGTCGGTCGCGGGCGACTTCGACCCCGAGCAGGCCCGCGCGCTCGTCGAGCGCCACTTCGGCGGCGTGGAGGCACGGCCCGCGCCGGTCCATCCGCCCTTCGACGAACCCGACCTCGACGCCGAACGCCGCGAATCCTATGTGGATGAACGGGCGACGCTCCCGGCCGTCGCCATCGCCTGGCGGGTCCCCGACCCGGTCACCGAGCTCGCGGCGTTCCTGCCGTACGTCGTCCTCGGCGAACTGCTCACCGACGGCGACGCCTCGCGCCTGGTCGAGCGGCTCGTCCACACCGACCGCACCGCCACCGCCGTCGCCGCGCACACCTCCTTCATGTCGGAGCCGTTCGCCTCCCGCGGCCCCACGGCCATGCTCGTCCAGGCCTTCCTGCCGCCGGGCACCCCCGTCGACACCGTGCTCGGCACCGTCGACGAGGAACTCGCCCGCGTCGCCGCCGGCGTCGACGAGGTCGAGCTCGACCGCGTCAAGGCCCGCGTTGCCGCCCAGCTGCTGCGCGGCGACGACTCGGTCATGGGACGCTCCCGGCGCTTCGCGACCGCCGAGATCTTCCACGGCGACGCCGCGATGGCCACCCGCTTCGCGTCCCTGCTCGGCGAGGTCACCGCCACCGCCGTCTCGGAGGCGGCCGCCGCCCTGACCCCGAACCGCCGCGCCGTGCTCGAAGTCATTCCCGGAGGAGCTCAGTGAGCAGCCCAGTGAACAACGTCGTCCCAGGTCTCGCACCGGAAGTGCCGCTGACCTTGCCCGAGCCCGTCGAGCGGACCCTCCCCAACGGCCTGCGCGTCCTGCTCACGCGGCGCCCCGGAGTCCCGCTCGCCGAGGTGCGCCTGTCGATCCCGGCCGCGCACGCCGACCTCGCCGTCGCCGACGTCCTCTCCGCGGCCCTGTTCTCCGGCACCGAGACCGCTTCCATGACCGAGATCGCCCAGCGCCTCCAAGGCGTCGGCGGCGCCCTCGGCGCCGGAGCCGACCCCGACCGGATCGCCGTGTCCGGCAACAGCCTCGCCACCGGCCTGCCCGAACTCCTCGAAGTCCTCGGCGACCTCCTCAAGGCCGCCGACTACCCCGACGGGCCGCTCGAGGTCGAACGCTCCCGCATCATCGACAGCCTCTCGGTCGCCGAGCAGCAGCCCGACTTCCAGGTCGGCCGCGCCCTCGACGCCCGCCTGTGGGGCGACCACCCGTACGGCAACCAGCAGCCCGCCGCCGCCGAAGTCGCCGCCGTCGACCGCGAGGCCGTCCTCGCCCTCCACGCCGCCCGCCTCCACCCGACCGGGGCCCGCCTCATCATCGTCGGCGACATCGACCCCGACGCGACCGCCGCGGCCGTCGAGAAGGCCCTCGGCGACTGGAACGGCGCGGGCGAACCGCGCCGCATGGCGCCCCTGCCCGACCTCGCACCCGGCCCGCTCGTCCTGGTCGACCGGCCCGGCTCGGTCCAGTCGGCGATCCGCGTCGCCTACCCGGCCGTCGCGCGCACCCACGCCGACAACGCCGCCCAGCACCTGGCGAACCTCGTCTTCGGCGGCTACTTCTCCTCGCGCCTGGTCATGAACCTGCGCGAGACCAAGGGCTACGGCTACTCGCCGCGCTCGCGCGTCGACCACGCCCCCGCCGGCTCCTTCCAGCTCGCCGCCGTCGACGTCGCCACCGAGGTCACCGGTCCGGCCCTCGCCGAGGTCCACGCCGAACTGCGCGGCATGGCGGAGCGCCCGCCCGCCGCCGACGAACTCGACCTCGCCCGCCGCTACGCGCTCGGCTCGGTCAAGCTCGCCACCGCCACGCAGGCCGGCATCGCCAACTACATCTCGGTGCTCGCCGCAGCGGGCCTCCCGCTGTCATGGCTCGCCGAGCACTCCGAGCGGATCCGCGAGGTCACCCCCGCCGACGTCCAGCGGGTCGCGGCCGAACGGCTCGACCCCGACCGGGCCGTAGCCGTCGTCCTCGGCGACGGCGACCAGATCCGCGAACCGCTCGCCGAGTTCGGCGAGATCGCCGCGCCATGATGCACCCGCCGCTCGCGGTCGACGTCCTCGACCGCTTCGCCGCGCGCCGCGGCGACGACGAATGGCTCAGCGCCGCATGGGAGCAGGCCCAGATCGTCGTCTGCGACCCGGTGCGCGAGCGCATCGACGCCGACGAGGACGGCCTCCACTTCTACCGGGCCGACACCGCCCCCGAAGGCGAGCGCGTCTTCCTCGGCGGCGAGGACCCGCCCGTGTTCGCCGTCCTCGCCGACCTGCCCGAGGGCCTGCCCGGCCGCTGGATCAGGCCCGCCTGGGACCCGCGCGACCTCGCGATCGCCGTCGAGGCCATCGGCATCGGCCACTGGCACGCGACCTACCGGTTCCACCCGACCACCGGTGCGCCGCTCGCGGCCCGCAACGCCGGCTGGGAACTCACCGCCGAAGGGGCCAGGCCGGTGTTCCCGCGCACTGACCCGGCCGTGATCGTCCTCATCGACGACGGCGCCGACCGCGTCCTCCTCGCCCGGCACCAGCGCTACGGCGACCAGCCGAAACCCGCCGTCGCGCAGAATACGATCGCGCCCGGCCGCAACTCCACCCGGCAGGGCCGCTACGCGTGCGTCGCCGGCTTCGTCGAACCCGGCGAATCGGCCGAGGCCGCCGTGCACCGCGAGGTCGGCGAGGAGATCGGCATCAAGCTCGACCGGCTCGCCTACGTCTCCAGCCAGCCCTGGCCCTACCCGCGCTCGCTCATGCTCGCCTACCGCGCGACCGCCGACGCCGCGCAGCCGCTCGTGCTTCAGGCCGAGGAGATCGCCGACGCCCGCTGGTTCACCCGCGACGAAGTGCGCGAGATGTGGGCGGAGACCAGTGACGCCACCGCGAGCGCGGTGCGGATCTCGGTGGCGCGCTTCCTCATCGAGCGCTGGCTCGACGGGGAGGACTGATCAGACCTTCGTGACCGCGGCCTCCTCGGCCGCCTCCTCGGTGTCCTCGCCGGTCTTGTCCGCGACCGCGCGCTGCGCGGTGAAGACCCCGGCGATGACGACGAGCCCGCCGATGATCTGCGGCGGCGTCAGCGCCTCGCCGAGCAGCGCCCAGGCCGCGAGGGAGGCCACGACGACCTCGGTGTAGCCGATGCCGCCGGCCACCGGCGCGGTGATGAACCGCAGCCCGCTGAGGCCGAGTCCGTAGGCGAGCGCGGTGCAGCCGATGAGCGCGACGACGCTCGCGAGGGCCGTCGTCTCGACCCCGCCGAGGGTCACCGACGCGGACAGGAGGCGCCAGTCCATGAACCAGGGCGCCGCGAGCGGCAGGAGGCTGATCGCGCCGGTGGTGAAGCCGACGGCGAGCAGCACCCGCACGTCCACCTTCGCGGTGAGCCGCTCGCCGGAGAGGAAGTAGGTGGCCTGGCAGGCCGCGGCGGCCGAGCCGGCGACCAGGCCGATCGCGTCGAGTCGCAGGCCCATCCAGACCTCGACGACGATGCACAGGCCGACGATGCTGAGGAGCACGCCGATGACCGCCGAGCGCGGCAGGACCGTGCGGCGCACGAACCGGACCCAGGCGACGACCACGATGGGGCCCATGAACTCCAGCAGGAGCGCGATGCCGACCGGCAGCCGCTCGACGGCGATGAAGTAGAAGGCCTGGACGGCCGAGACGGCGGTGAGGCCGAACAGCACCATCGCGCCCCACGGCAGGCGCCGGCCCTCGCGCAGGACCCGGACGAGCGGCACGGCCGCCGCGATGATGGCGAGGACCCCGACCCCGCAGATGCGCAGCCAGGTGACCTGGAGCGGTGAGAGACCGGCCTGGATCACGACCTTGCCGAAGGGGCCGCAGACGCCGAAGAACACGGAGGCGGCGAGGACGAGGGTGACGCCGAGGGCGGCGCGCGGTGACGACATGAGGGCTCCACAAGTCGATCGGCGGTGGGCGCGCCGACATGCGAAACGGCCCGGGACCAGGGGGTCCAGGCCGAGGCCGACGCGCGGGATCGATCGAGGGGTGCGGCGAACCGTACCTTGTTTCGAAGACGGAGGCCATATGCCTTGATGGCTCGCGAGCTTCGCCGAGCGGGGCGCGTTCACGGCCCGCGAACGTCGCCATGAAAAAAGGCCCGGGACGGATCCATCCCGGGCCTGAATGCTTAGCGACCACCCCTCGAAGTCGCTAAGCAAGCTTGACGAGTCAACTATAGGGCATCGTACCGGCTTCGTGTCCTAAACGTGACCATAGTCTCGGTATATGGCACAGGTCAAGCGGCGAGTTTCGCTTTCACCTGCGCGAGAGAGGGATTGGTGAGGGCCGAACCGTCCGGGAACTTGACCGTGGGCACGGTCTGGTTGCCGCCGTTGACCCCCATGACCCACTCGGCCGAGGCGGGGTCGTCCTCGATGTTGACCTCTTCGTAGAGGACCCCTTCGCGGTCGAACGCCATCTTGAGGCGCTTGCAGTAGCCGCACCAGGTGGTGCTGTACATGGTGATCATCGATCCTCCTTCGTCATCGACAGTAACGCGGTACCGCCCGGGGGCATTCCGCCGTGAACGCGTCGGATGCTCCCGTTCGCTCCCGCGATCGGGTGAACGGCGGCGCCGGGGGCCGGTTCTTGTCGTACCCGCGCGGGAAGCTGGCCCTACCTTTCCCCAGGGAGGGTGGGGGATAGGGATGGTCGACCCCCGCCGCTCACCGCACCATCCGTGCCGGCGCCCGCAGCCCTCGCCTTCAGGTGAAGCTGCCGCGAGTTCTTGTCGGGGGCCTCTGCGACACTGGTCGGATGACCGCACGCGATCGGGCCATCGAACAGCTCCTCTCGGGACTCGACCCTGAACAGCGCGAGGCGGTGACCGCCGACCCCGGACCGGTGTGCGTCCTCGCCGGCGCCGGCACCGGCAAGACCCGGGCCGTCACCCACCGCATCGCCTGGCGGGTCCTGCGCGGCGACATGCGCGGCCAGCACGTCACCGCCGTCACCTTCACCGCCCGCGCCGCCGGCGAGATGCGCGACCGCCTCCGCGGCCTCGGCGTCGCCGGCGTCAACGCCCGCACCTTCCACTCCGCCGCCCTGCGCCAACTGCGCTACTTCGGCGCCCGCCGCTACGGCGGCCAGATCCCCGAACTCATCGACTCCGCCCTCAAGTTCACCGCCATCGCCGCGGCCCGCGCCGGACTCCAGACCTCCCGCGCCAAGAACTTCGACCTCACCACCGAGATGGAATGGGCCGCCTCCTCCCTCATCGGCCCCGACGACTACGTCAGCGCCATCGCCGCGCTCGGGCGCGACGCACCCGCCCCCGCCGAGGACGTCGCCAAGGTCTACGCCGCCTACATCGAGGCCAAACGCCGCGCCGGCGTCATGGACTTCGCCGACGTGCTGGCCCACACCGCCGACATGATCACCGACGACGACGCCATCGCCGACCAGATCCGCAGCCAGTACCGCTTCTTCGTCGTCGACGAGTTCCAGGACGTCACCCCGCTCCAGCAGCGCCTCCTCGACGCTTGGCTCGGCGACCGCGACGACATCACCGTCGTCGGCGACGCCAGCCAGACCATCTACTCCTTCACCGGCGCCACCTCCAAGCACCTCCTCGACTTCACCCGCCGCCACAAGTCCGCCGCCCTGGTCCGCCTCGTCCGCGACTACCGCTCCACCCCGCAGGTCGTCGGCCTCGCCAACCAGATCATCGGCGAGTCCAAGGGCCGCGAGGCCAAGATGCGCCTCGAACTCATCGGCCAGCGCCCCGACGGCCCCGCCGTCACCGCCGAGGTCTTCGCCCACGAGGCCGAAGAGGCCGACATGATCGCCCGGCGCTGCTCCCAGCTCATCGCCGACGGCACCAGCGCCTCCGAGATCGCCGTCCTGTACCGCACCAACGCCCAGTCGCAGGCCTACGAAGAGGCGCTGTCCTCCTACGGGGTGCCCACGGTGGTCACCGGCGCGGCCCGGTTCTTCGAACGCCCCGAAGTCCGCCAGGCCGTGGTCGCCCTCCGCTCGGCCGCCAAGACCGACATCGGGCAGATGCCCCTGGCCGAGGCCGTGCCGACCGCGCTCGAAGCGGTCGGCTGGCGCCCCGACGCCGCACCGGCCGGCGGGGCGCAGCGCGAGGCCTACGAGGCGGTCACGGCGCTGGCGAACCTCGCCGAGCAGTTCCTGGAGCACCACCGGGCGAACCTCGACGACGACGGCCCCGAGCCCGACCTCGACGCGTTCTGCGCCGAGCTGTCGCGCCGGGCCTCCGAGCAGCACGCCCCGGCCGTCGAAGGCGTGACCCTGGCGAGCCTGCACGCGGCCAAGGGCCTCGAATGGGACGTGGTGTTCCTGGTCGGCCTCGCCGACGGGACCCTGCCGACCACCTTCGCCCGCACCGAGGCCGCGCTCGAAGAGGAGCGGCGCCTGCTCTACGTCGGCATCACGCGCGCTCGCGAGCGCCTCCAGCTCTCCTTCGGCCTCGCCCGCAACTCCGGCGGGCGCGAGCGGCGCCTGTGCCGGTTCCTCGCGCCGCTGGGGCTCGGCGGCTTCCCGAAGATGCCCGAGCCGGGCGCCGCCGCCTCGAAGCAGCGCGCCCCCAAGCGCGCCAAAGTCCTCGACTGCTCCGGCTGCGGCAAGCCGCTGACGGACGCGCGGGACCGCAAGCTGGGGCATTGCGCCGACTGTCCCGCCACGATGGATGAAGGACTGTTCGAGCGGTTGCGCGAATGGCGCGTCAGCGTTGCCAAGCAGGGCGGCAAGCCCGCCTTCACCGTCTTCACGGATGTGACCTTGATCGCCATCGCGGAGCGCTGTCCGGGATCCGACACGGAGCTCGCCTCGCTCCACGGCATCGGGAAATCCAAACTCGACAAGTACGGTCCGGCCGTGTTGCACCTGGTCAACGGCGGGGAAGTGGAAGCGGCGATCGTGATGTGCACGGAGGACTCCTGACGGTGCGAGGGACCGGCAAAAACTTTCTGGAGAACTCGCCAAAAAAGACGTTGCGCTCGCGCGTGTGACGGGCGTAGCGTAGCTGCTGCCGGGAAGCGGTGTGCGTCTCACGACTGCGCGCCTCACGACCTGGCGATGAGGAGATGAAGACCAATGTTGACCACGGAACCCGAAGGGAGGGGACAGATGATGAAGTTGCTCAGCGAAACCCAGTTCACGACGACGCCTGAGTCGGCGACCGCCGTCTATCGGCACATCGCGCCCGTCTCCGCTTCGCTCCGTGGCACCACTCTGCCCGTTGCCGTCCTGACCACGGCTCCGAGCACCGTCAACACGATTGACAACACCGATATGGGCGTCGGAGTCCTTCTCGGTCGTGGCCGTGCTTTCGCAGGCCTCGGTTGGCAGCCGGTCAACGGCTCCGAGAAGCGCCACGGCGTCACCCGCGGGAAACCGCCTCGAGATCATCGAAAGGGCTTACAGGAGCCCTCTTCGGACCTCTCGAGGCCGCGAATCCCGCACCAGGGATCGCGGCCTTTTTGTTTGGCTGAAACGCCAGGTCGCGGCCCACCAGTAGACGACAGACGAGACAGATTGCGAAGCAATTGAGTCCTCAGACAGCACTGATGCGACCGAACGTCGACAAGACCGACGAGATGAGAGAGGAGACCGAGCGCATGACCGACACCCTTATCGGCCCTGAACTGCGCGACCAGGCGCGTGCGACCGGCGGCGACCTGGCCTGCCGCGAGTACGACGCGGACCTGTGGTTCTCGGAGCAGCCCACCGAACTGGAGTTCGCCAAGTCCCTGTGCGGCGACTGCCCGGTGCGACTGGAGTGCCTGACCGGCGCGCTGGAGCGCCACGAGCCCTGGGGCGTGTGGGGCGGCGAGATCTTCGAGAAGGGGAACGTCGTGGCCCGCAAGCGGCCTCGCGGCCGGCCCCGGAAGGACGCCGCGCTCATCGAGCAGGCCGCCGAGGCCGAGCTCGCCGAGCGGACGCGGGAACTCGCGCTCGCGGGGGTGGCGGTGTCATGACGGTCGACCATCTGAGCAGGCATCTCAAGCGCGATGTCGGCGTGAAGGAACTCGAATTCCTCCTCGACGAGGAGATCGAAGCGGCGCGGCCGATGCCGACCACGAACACGGTGTACGGACGCATCGGGCGTCTGCGGATGCGGAGCCTGTGGAAGGACGCCGGTTACGCCCGGCCGACCCGCCACACGGGCAGCCACCGCCGACGGGGCCGACTTTGACGACGCACTAACCGCGTTGGCTGAAGGGGTTCTTCCCTGAGAGGGGAAGGGCCCCTTTTGTTGTGCCCGGGAGTGTCCCGGCGAGTCCGGGAGCGTCTTCGCAAATCGGGCGCTCGCAGGGTCCCCCGAATCAACGATGCGGCAGCGGACCGACATGGGTCGGCGAGCGCGGAGGGCCGTCGGGCGTGTCACGGCGGGTCTTCGCGAAACGGACATTCGCGGGATCCCCGGAATCAAGGGTGCCGCGCGGGTCCGACATGGGGTTGCGGGCCGGGGGAGCGGTTCGGCGTGTCATGGCGAGTCTTCGCAAATCGGGCATCCGTTGGGTCCCCCGGAACAAGGGTGCCTCGGGGGTCCGACAGGGTTCGGCGCTCGCGACGGCGCCTTCGCCGCTAAGGCGGTCAGGCCTCGCGGCCGGGATCTGCGGCGTCGGGGTCGGCGAAGCCGGGGAGCCATTCTTGGAGGATGTCCCTCCATCTCGCGCTCGCGCCCAATTGGCACAGCACCCCGATCGAGCCCATCGTCACGCGGTGGATGAGCAGGTACTCCGGCGGGAAGCTCAACTGCTTGTTCAGCTTCGCCGCCTCCGAGCCCTGGCCGGTCAGCCGCGTGCTCTCCTTGCGCAGCCACTCCCGCGAGAACTGGAACTCCTCGCCGGCGATCGGCTCCAGCATCGGCCGCAGCAGCTCCTCCATCGCCCCGGCGTCGATCTTCAAGTTCGGCGGCACGAAGCCCTCCCCGCGCAGCCCCGCGACCACGTCGTCGGCCCTGCCGTCGAGCGTCAGCCGCGTCAAGCGCCCCACCTGCACCGGCATCCCGTCGGGCAGCCGCGCGGTCGCCCCGAAGTCGTAGACGACCAGCCGACCGTCCTCGCCGATCGCGAAGTTCCCCGGATGCGGGTCGGCGTGCAGCAGCCCCGCGCGCGCCGGCGCCGAGAAGTGCAGCGTCGTCAACCGCAGCCCGGCCGCGTCGCGCTCCTCCTGCGTGCCCTCGGCGATCACCGCCGACAGCGGCCTCCCCGGCACCCACTCGGTCACGAGCACCTCGCCGCTGGCGTGCACCACCTCGGGCACCACGATCAGCGGGTCCCCGCTGAAGGCCGCCGCGAACTGCCGCTGCGTCGCGGCCTCCAACTCGTAGTCGAGCTCCTCCAGCAGCCGCTCACGCAGCTCGACCGTGATCCGCTTGACGTCGAAGTTCGGTTGCAGCACCTTGAACATTGGGGCGATCCGCGAGAGGTGGCGCAGGTCCGAGCGGAGCGCGTCGCCCGCGCCCGGATACTGGATCTTGACGGCCACCTGCCGCCCGTCGCCCCACACGGCCCGGTGCACCTGGCCGATGCTCGCCGCCGCCGAAGGCGCGTCGTCGAACTCGACGAACCGCTCGCGCCAGTCCGCGCCCATCTGCCGCTCCAGCACCCCGTGCACGCTGCTCACCGGCAGCGGGGGAGCGGCGTTCTGAAGCTTCGTCAAAGCCTGGCGGTACGGTGCCGCCAGATGCTCGGGCAGCGCGGCCTCGAAGATCGACAGGGACTGCCCGAGCTTCATCGCCCCGCCCTTGAGCTGCCCGAGCACGCTGAAGACGTGCTCGGCGGTGCGCCGCTGCGCCTGCTCGCTGAGGATCTCGTCGGCCAGCCCGGTCACCCGCTTGCCCAGGCCCACGGTCGCCCGCCCCGCCAGCCCCAGAGGGAGCGAAGCGAGTTTCATGCCCCGGGAGAACGCCCGGCGCGGAAGATCGTCGCCCGAATCGGCCGGCCCATGCCTGTCGCTCACGTTCACCATGCTCTCACGGCGGAGCCGGTCCGCGGAGCCCGAGCACTCCCGAGCCGCACCCGGCCCCGCCCCGCTGTGACCGACCCCGGGCCCGCCCGGCCCCACGCCTGTCACCCGCCTGGGTGGCGACCCCTCGCACCCGTCGGGCGATGTGGCGCGCCGGGACTTACACGCGTGAAATCTGTGGCATCCTGAGGCCGGACGGTCGCACAGCGTGACCATTCGGCAACGCCGGACACAACGGGGGGAATCCAGTGGCTCAAGCTACGGAGACATACAACGGCTACTGCGTCAAATGCCGCGAGAAGCGCGACTTCGAAGGCCACGTCGTCGTGTCGGACTCGGGCCGTCGCATGGCGAAGGGGACGTGCCCGACCTGCGGCACCAAGATGAACCGGATTCTCGGCAAGGCCTCGTGATCCCGGCCGCTCGGCCGGCCCGGGCCCGTGCGCGTCGCCGAGCGGACCCACCCCTCGCCTGATCCCATATTCCGGGAGATCGGCGAGGGGATTTTCTTGGCATAAGACCACTCCCGCCGCAATCGCGACATCGGCGTTATGCGATTGTCACCCCTGCGGATTAGTGTGCCTTCATGGCGCGCAAAGTGCATCCCCCCGTAGAAGTGCGGCGCTCCCCCAGACGCCGGGCTACCGTGGCGGCCTACGAAGAACGAGGCCGCGTGGTCGTGATGATCCCCGACGCCTTCTCGGAGACCGAGGAGCGCGAATGGATCGACCACATGCTCGCGAGGCTGCGTCAGCGCGAGGCCAGAGACGGCCGCGCCTCCGACGCCGCCCTCCGCGACCGAGCCGTCAGGCTCGCCACCCGCTACTACCCCGAACGACCCGAATGCGCCGCCCCCAAAAGCGTCCGATGGGTCGACAACCAGCATCGCCGCTGGGGCTCGTGCACCCCCTCGGACGGGACGATCCGCATCTCCCGCAGGATCATGATGATGCCCTCATGGGTCATCGACTACGTCCTGCTCCACGAACTGGCGCACCTGGTCCACCACGACCACTCGCGGCCGTTCTGGGAGATGGTCGGGCGCTACTCCAAGGCCGAACGGGCCCGCGGCTACCTCGAAGGGATCGCCGACGCCGAAGCCTCCGAACGGCGCTGAGACGCCGCCGGGGCCGGCCTACTTCTCGTCGGGCTCCTCGCCCTCGTCCTCGTCCTTCGGGTCGTTGACCGCGAGCTGGTCGAACATCGACAGGTCGAGGTCCTCGAGCGCCTCGGAGACCGTGGCGAAGCTCTCGGGGTGCTCCAGATCGGCCGCGCTCGGCATCAGGTCCGGGTGCGCCCACACCGCCTCGCGGCCCTCGATGCCCCGCGCCTCGGCCAGCGAATGCCACAGCAGCGTCGCCGACCGCACCTTCGCCTGGTCCAGTTGCAGGCCCACCAGGGCCTCGAACGTCTGCTCGGCCGGACCGCCGGTCGCGCGCCGCCGCCGCGCCGACTCCATGAGCCGGTCCATCGTCGGCAGCCGCTCGCCGACCGCCTCGGCCACGACCACGTTGATCCAGCCGGCGATGAGCGCCAGCGTCGTCGCCAGCCGCGCCAGCGCCGCCTTCTGCTGCTCGGTGTCCTCGGGCTTGAACACCTCGCTCAAGTCGAGCGTCGCGGCCACCTCGGGATCGGTCGGATCGATGTCCGACATCGCCTCCTCGATCGCGGACTCGTCGATGCGGATCTCCCGCGCGTACGCCTCCAGCGCCCCCAGCAGGTGCGCGTGCAGCCACGGCGCGTGCGTGAACAGCCGGTGCGCCGCCGCCTCGCGCAGCGCCACGAACAGCCGCACCTCCTCCACCGGCAGCTCCAGGCCCTCGGCGTAAGCGGTGATGTTGCCCGGCAGCAGCGCGGCGACGCCGGTCTTGCCCAAGGGCAGTCCGACCTCGGTCGAGCACAGGACCTCCCCGGCGAGCTTCGCCAGGGCCTGGCCCATCTGCGCGCCGAACAGCGCCGAGCCCACGCCCTTCATGAGGTCGGCCATCGGGCCGAGCATCCCGGCCATCTCCTCGGGGACGAGCGTCTGCATCGCCTCGCTCATCTGGGCCGCGAGCGGCTCCGCGAGCTGCTTCCAGGAGTTCTCGGTGCGCGCGATCCACTGCTTGCGCGTCCACGCGTCGGTGGCCGTCACGCCCGAGGGCCAGTTCACGGCCGAATCCAGCCACAGGTCCGCCAGGCGCAGCGCCTCGGCGATCTGCGCCTGGTCGGCCGGGCCGACGGTGTTCTCGGCCTCCAGCTCGGACTCGGCGAGCTGCTTGGCCAACTGCCAGTTGACCGGACCGGACGACAGCGACTGCGCCATCATCTGCTGCAGCTGCTGCATCATCTGCTGCACCCGCGGATCGTTCGGGTCGGGCAGGTCGCCGCCCAAGTTGCCGAAGCCGAAAGGTGTATCGGAGCCCATGCGCCAACCGTACGTCAGGGAGGGGGCCGCGGGCCACGGCCCGCCGAACTGGAGTACTCCCGTTCGCTGCGGGCCGAAAACCGCTGTGGGCTACGACATGTAGGCTTCCGGCCATGCCAGTCCGCGGCCCGCGGGCCTCCCCGAGGCCGCCGGCCCGCGACCGGCAGGTCCCGCCCGGCCCGCGACCCCCGTTCGCGGGCCGCGCCGAGACCCCCGAACATTCGCTGGGAGGCATCGGCAACGATGCCGACCACGGCTCGCAAGGATCGTGAATGGTGCGACGACGAGGAATCACCGTCCTGCTGGGCGCCGTCCTGGTGGCGCTGCTGACCTGGCAGTCGCTGTCGATGGACGTCGCCTACGTGGTCTTCAGCCCCGGACCGACCGAGGACGTCCTCGGCTCCGAGCAGATCGACGGCGTCGAGCACCCGATCATCACCGCCGACACCGAATACCCCTCCGAAGGCCAGCTGCGCCTGACCACCGTCCGCGTCAAACAGTCGGTCACCCTCGCCCAGGCCATGCGCTACTGGCTGTCCAATGAGTACGCGATCATCCCGCGCGACCTGGTCTACCCGCCCGGCGAATCCGAGGAGGACATCGCCCAGGAGCAGGAGGCCGACTGGGTCGAGTCCCAGTCCAACGCCGAGCAGGCCGCGCTGGCCTACCTCGGCGAGCCCGCGATCGTCGAGGTCGTGGCCGACTCCGGCGGCCTGGCCGCCGGCGACGTCGTCACCGCCGTCGAAGGGAACGCCGTCACCGCTTTGGCAGACCTCGCCGATTACGCCGACAGCGAAACCACGGTGACCGTCACCCGCGCCGGAGAGAGCGTCGAAGTGCCCGGCGTCGTCCTCGGCGAGGCCGAACTCTCCTCCACCCACGAGGACCCGTACGGCATCGAGATCGACACCGAGGCCCTCGACATCGGCGGCCCCTCGGCGGGCCTGATCTTCGCGCTCGGCATCGTCGACCGGGTCACCGAGGGCGATCTGACCGACGGCAGGATCATCGCCGGCACCGGCGAGATCGATCCTGAAGGGAACGTCGGCGGCATCGGCGGGATCCAGCAGAAGATCACCGGATCGGCCGAAGCGGGGGCCGAGGTCTTCCTCTCCCCGGCTGCGAACTGTTCGGACGCCGTCACCGTAGCGCCGGACGACATGACTATTGTCAGAGTCGAGACGCTCGCAGACGCGGTCTCGGCGCTTGAGTCCCTGGCGGCCGGCGAAGCGGTCACGACTTGCTGACCCCGCCGATGCACGGCTCGCACGCCGCCTCGGCGACGCTTGCGAGCCGCACACGTGAAAGGCCGTGGCCGCCTGCGCCACGAAACCCTAAGGAGTTGCTTCAGTGGCGAACCGGACGCCCACCCCCCCACGGATGAGCAGACGAGGGCGCTATGTCCTGATCCTCCTCGTGGGCGCCATAGTCCTCTTGTCGGTCCTCGGCTGGCTCGTGAGCCTGCGCACCGACTACCTCTGGTACGACTCGGTCGACTTCACGACCGTGTTCGCGACCATGATGTGGACCCGACTCGGCCTGTTCGGGGTCTTCGCGCTCGCGATGGCCGCCTGGACGGGCCTGAACCTGTTCCTCGCCTACCGTTTCCGCCCCGACACCTGGCCCGCGACGAGCGAGCAGGAGGGCCTGGAGCGCTACCGCGAACTCATCTCGCCCAAGGCCGGCTGGTGGATCGGCGGCGTCGCGGCCGTCGTCGGCGTCTTCGCCGGGATGTCCGCCCAGGGCCGCTGGGAGACCTGGCTGCTGTTCCGCGAAGGCGGCAGCTTCGGCTGGGAGGACCCGGTCCTCGGCATGGACGCCGGGTTCTACGTCTTCCGCCTCCCGTTCTGGGAGTTCCTCATCGGCTTCGGCTTCGCCGCGGTCGTGGTCGGCATCCTCGCCTCGCTGAGCGCCTACTACCTGTACGGCGCGCTGCGCTTCTCCGGCTCGGGCGACCGCATGACGAACGTCGCGCGCATCCACCTCTCGGTGCTCGTGGCCCTCTTCCTCGGGCTCAAGGCCGTCGCGTACTACTTCGACCGCTTCAACTTCACGACCCAGGAGAACCAGGTCACCGGCATCGTCGGCGGCGGCTACACCGAGATGACCGCCCTGATGAACGCCAAGAACGCGCTCATCTGGGTCTCGGTCATCGCCGCGGTCGTCATCCTGGTGTTCTCGTGGGGCTTCACCCGCTCCCTCGCGCTGCCCGCCGCGGCCCTCGGCCTCGTCGTGGTCACCGCGATCGCCGCCGGCGGCATCTACCCGGCGGTCGTGCGCAACTTCCAGGTCGAGCCCAACCGCCCCCAGCGCGAGGGCCCGTACGCGCAGCACACGATCGACGGCACCCGCTACGCCTACGGCATGGAGGACCTGGAGATCTCGACCTACGCGGTCGACTCCCGGCCCGACGCCGAGCAGATCAAGGTCACCGACGAGGACCGCGCGGCCGGCGAGGGCAACGCGACGATCGAGAACGTCCGCCTCATCGACCCGTTCGTGGTCTCCGACGCGTTCACCCAGGCGCAGCAGCCGCGAAGCTTCTACGACTTCAACGAGAAGCTCGACATCGACCGCTACACCTACACCGACGCCAACGGCAACGAGGTCACCGAGGACTTCGTGGTGGGCCTGCGCGAGCTCAACCCCTCGCAGCTCACCGCCGAGCAGCAGGACTGGACGGTCACGCACACCGTGTACACGCACGGCTGGGGCTTCGTGTCCGCCTCGACCACCGAGAGCGACAACGGCGCCCCCTGCTTCACCTCCGGGGTGCTCTCCGACGACCCGGGCAACTGCCGGATCGGCAACAACATCATCGACGTCGACCAGCCCCAGGTCTACTACGGGCTGCTCAACAACGAGTACGCGATCGTCGGCATCCCCGACGACGAGACGCCCCGCGAGTACGACCGGCCGATCGACGTGGCCGTGAGCGACGACGACTCCGAGGAGGAGGACGCCGAGGAGATCGGCGACGACCGCTACACCACCTATGAGGGCGGCGGCGGCGTCGACATCGGCTCCATCGGGAACCGGCTGCTGTACGCCTGGGAGTTCCAGGAGCCGCGGTTCCTGCTGTCCGACCAGATCAACTCCGAGTCGCAGCTGCTCTACAACCGGAACATCCGCGACCGCGTACAGGCCGTCGCCCCGTTCCTGACCGTGGAGGCCGACCCGTACCCGGCCGTGGTCGACGGCAAGATCGTGTGGATCGTGGACGGCTACACCACGACCAACGCCTTCCCGTACTCCGACCGGATCAACATCGCCAACGCGACGAACGACACCTACTCCGGCCAGGGCGTCGCGAACCAGGCCGCCGAGGAGATCAACTACATCCGCTCCTCGGTCAAGGCCGTCGTCAACGCCTACGACGGTTCGGTGGTCCTCTACGAGTGGGACGAGCAGGACCCGATCCTCAAGGCCTGGAACGCGATCTACGGCGGGGACCTCGTGGTCCCCAAGGCCGACCTCGCCGGCGAGGAGTACGACGAGCTCGTCTCGCACTTCCGCTACCCGCAGGACCTGTTCAAGGTGCAGCGGAGCCTGCTCCAGCGCTACCACGTCAGCGAGTCGCGGACGTTCATCGAAGGCGGCGAGGCCTGGGCGATCCCCGAGGACCCCTCGCAGCCGCAGAGCGTGAGCCAGCCGCCGTACTACGTGTACGCCAGCTACCCCGACCAGGGCGACGATGCCTACTTCCAGCTCACCGGGACGTTCACCCCGAGGAACCGGGAGAACGCGCTCGCGAGCCTCATGTCGGGCTACTACGACGAGAACGGCGACCCGCAGCTCAAGGTCTACGACGTCGTCGGCGGCGACGACCAGTCGGTGCGCCAGATCCACCAGATCATCACCTCCACACCGGAAGTGGTGACGACGCTGCGCGACGCCCAGCAGGCCGGGACCACCGTCGAGTGGGGCAACCTGCTCGCGCTGCCGGTCGGCAACGGCATCCTCTACCTGGAGCCGATGTACCTGCGCCGCCAGGCCGGCGGCCAGGGCGAGGAGCTGCCGCGGTTGACCAACGTGGCGATCAGCTACGGCGGTTACGTCGGCTTCGCGCCGACCTTCGACGCGGCCGTGGACATGGTGGTGGAGAAGTACCTCGCCGGCGCGACCCCGGAGGCCGAGCTCGAAGAGGGCGAAGGCGAGGAGGAGGCCCCGGACGACTCGACCGAGACGCCGACCGACGAGCCCACCGAGGCGCCGACGACCGAGGCCCCCGCGCCGACCGATCCGCCGGAGCTCGAGGCCGCGTACGAAGCGGTCGAGCAGGCGCGAGCGGACTACCTGGAGGCCGAGGCCTCGGGCACGAACGCCGAGCGCGGCGCCGCGCTCGACGCGCTGCTCCTGGCCTTGGACCAGCTCGAACAGGCCAGGGAGGCCGCAGGCTAGGCCCTGAGGAACGAGAATACGAGCGCCCGGCGGCCGATGGCCGCCGGGCGCTTCGTCGCGTTTCAGTGCCCGTTCACGGGCCCTCGCTCGGGCCGGTGGTCTCGTCCGACTCGGCCCTGCACGCCTCGGCGTCGGCCGCGCGGCGGACGATGACCTGGACGGTGGTCCCGGAGTCGACCTCGCTGCCGGCCGCGGGGTGCTGGCGCACGACCCTGCAACGGCGCTCGCCCTCGCCCTCGTACTCGACCACGGGGTTCAGCCCGGACTCCTCGATGCGCGAGCGGGCGTCGGACTCGGTGTGGAACACCACGTTCGGCACCGTCGACTGCTCGGCCTGCGAGGGCGTGGCGCTCTCGGTGGGCGTGCCCGAGTCGCTCGGGCTCTGCGAGGCGTCCGGCGACTGCGACTGCCCCGCGACGGGCGAGGTCGCCTCGTCGGCCGAGGCCGCGGCGCTGGGGCCGGGCGAGGCCGCGCCGCCGGACTCGTCCTCGACCCAGTAGCCGTTGTCGTCGCCCTCCTGGCCCTGGAGCTGGGCGCCGTCGGCGCCGGTCTCGGTCTCCGGCAGCGTCCCGGTCGCGTTCTGGTCGTGCCACGGCAGCGACATGGCGATCGCGCCGACCACGGCCACCGCCGCGAGGGTCCCGGCCAGCGCGAGCCACAGGCCGCGCCGCCGCGGCCGCTCCTCGACCGCTTCCGGGGCCGCGGCCGGCGGTGGCGGCGGGGCCGCGTGCGCGCCGGTCAGCGGCGGCAGCGTGTGCCCGCCGGTGACCGGTCCGACGCGGGCGACGGCCCTGGAGGGCTGGCGCCGGTGCGCGCCGGTGCGCGGGCCCGGGGCCGCATCGGCCCGATCCGGGTCGGAGGGCACCGGCGAGAGCGGCACCGGCGAGACCGGTGCCGGTGAGAACAGCGTCGACGCGGCCCCCTGCGGGGTCTGCGCCGGTGACACGCGGGTCGCCGCGCCCGGGGCCGCCGCGACCTTCGTGCGGGCCAGCAGCGTCTCGCGCGTCTCGCGGCACGCGGCCGCGAGCGCGGCGGCGTCGGGCCACCGGTCGGCGGGGGACTTCTGGAGCGAGCGCCGCACGATCTCGGCGACCTCGAACGGGACGGCGGCCGGCAGCGGCGGCGGCGCGTTGCGCAGGTGGGCCGAGAGCACCCCGAGCGGGGTGTCGGCGCGGAACGGCGGCGAGCCCGCCAGGCACTGGTGGGCGACCACGCCCAGCGAGTACAGGTCGGAGGCCGCCGTGAGGTTCTCGCCGGCGGCCTGCTCGGGGGACATGTAGGTGACGGTGCCGAGGACCACCCCGGTGGTCGTCAGCGTGAGGTTGTGGCTGGCGTGGGCGATCCCGAAGTCGACCAGGACGACCGAGCCGTCGCCTCGCACGAGGATGTTCCCCGGCTTGATGTCGCGGTGGACGATCCCGGCGCCGTGGGCGACCTGGAGCGCCTCGGCGACGCCGCCGACCACGCGCATGGCGTCGGCGGCCCCGAGCTTGCCCCACAGGCCCAGAAGGCGCGAGAGCGGCTTGCCGTCGACGTACTCCATGATCAGGTACGCGAGTTGGGCGTCCTCGTCCTCGGTCTCGCCGTAGTCGTACACCTCGACGACGCCGGGCCCCTGCATGGCGGCGATGGCGCGGGCCTCGCGGCGGAACCGCTCGCGGAACCCGCGGTCGTCGACGAGGTCGGCGAGGAGGACCTTGACGGCGACCGTCCTCCACAGGACCGTGTCGGTCGCTTCCCAGACGTCGCCCATGCCGCCGCCGCCGATACGGCGTTCGAGCCGGTACCGCCCGTCCAGGACGTCGCCTGCCTTGAGATTGCGAGTGCTCAGCATCGCGCGGCTTTCCCCTTCGCGGCGAAGCTTGCAAGCCGTAAATTCGCCTAGAGTCGGATCATCTCCAAGGTCTAACGACCGGCGGCGGCTGAGGCTACGCGCTGGATCGGGCGAACTTGGGCCCGAAGGGTGAAGCGTGACACGGCGCGGCGCCGCTAGGCCTTCGCGGCGTTGGCGGCGAGCACCCCGCTCAGTGCCAGGGCGCGCGAGGGCGTCGGCAGGTCGGCCGCCGCCTCGGGCTCGGGGGCCTCGACGGGCGCGGCCTCGTGCGCGCGCGGTCCGACCGCCTGGCCGAGCTGGCCGTCCCAGCAGGCCCACGAGTGGCAGGGCCAGGACTGGCCGCAGTGCCCGCACACCGGGTGCTTGACGCCCCGCTGGTCGAGCGCGGGGGTGTGCCGATTCCACCAGCGCACCTGGACGCGCCAGAGGCTCGGCACCAGCACGTCGCTGGGCGGCACTTCGGGCGGAGGATTGTCGAGTGTGTACGGACTGCGCAACGCGGGCTGCCTTTCGGGTCTTCGAGTCGGACCGAACCTTTTGGCGCCCAAGGAAAACGGGCGCTCCGGTCCGGGTTGGACTTGGTCGATGCCGAGTCGCGGTGTCGAATCGGTACAGTCGAAGGAGGCGGGTAGCCCCTCCGTAGAGTAGAATTGCACATGCAGATTTTGGATGCAAGAGGTATAACCGGATCGGGTGGCGATTCCAGCCCCAGGTGACGCTCGCGAACCGATAGGTGAGCGCCGTCGACGCGACCGGGTGAGCGGCCGGAAGTCCTCCCCTGGCGGAGCGTCCTCACCGATTCCGGAGAGATCAGGGTGTCAAATGGGAACATCGAACGACAACACTGACAGCGATCTGCCGAGGAAGTTGGGAGGCAAGGCGATGCCTTCGAGCGGCAGCCCCACCGTCCGTCGCCGCCGCGCGGGGAAGATCCTCCGCGAACTGCGGGACCTCTCCGGCAGGTCCGCCGAAGAGGCCGCGGACGCCCTGGAGGTCACCAGCTCCACGATCTACCGCATGGAGCTCGGCCGCGTCGGCATCAAGCCCCGCGACGTCCAGGCCCTCGTCGAGGTCTACGGCGTCGACGACCCCGATCTCGTCGAAGAGCTCGTGCGCCTGGCCCGGGACGGCCGCAAGCGCGGCTGGTGGGCCCGCTACTCCGACACCATCTCACCGCCGTACGCCACCTACATCGGGCTGGAGCAGGACGCCTCCAGCCTGAACCTGTACGACGGGCTGATCATCAACGGCCTCTTGCAGACCCGCGAATACGCCAAGGCGACCTTCAGCATGGTCCCCGAGCAGTCGCAGCGGTTCATGGAGGAGCGGATCGAACTGCGCATGGAGCGCCAGCAGCGCCTGCGCGGCGACCTGAAGATCTGGAACGTCATCGACGAGGCCGCCGTCCGCCGCGTCCTCGGCGGCCCGAAGGTCATGATCGACCAGCTCCAGAACCTGCTCGAACTCGGCTCGCTGCCGAACGTGCACCTCCAGGTCCTGCCCTTCGAGGGCGGCGCCTACCCCGGGATGCTCTCCTCGTTCACCATCCTCGGCTTCGGCCCGCTCGAAGGCGAGGTCGACCCCGGCTACCGCCACCCCGACGTGGTCTACATCGAGGGCCACAACGGCGACGTCTACGAGGAGGGCGACGACGTGCAGCCCTTCCACGAGATCTTCGGCTACCTCCGCTCGGCCGCGCTCGACCCCGGCCGCAGCCTCGAGTTCATCGAGCAGCAGGCCCAGCACCTCAAGTCGCTCTGAGGGCCCGCCGGCGCCGCGGGCCTTCGCCCGCGAGCGCGCGGACCCCGCTCCGGACGCGAGGGGGCCGCCATGAGTTCCTCCCCATGGCGGCCCCCTCACCCCGTCCTCTTACCTGCCGGATGTCCGCAGCAGCGAGCGCCAATCGGCTCGGCTGGCGCGCAGGACAGGGCTCACCGTCAGCTTGGTGTCCCTGATCTCCACGGCCGCCTCGGCGAGCCTGGCCTCAACGCAGGCCCCATTGGGGCCTGACCTGCTGCTCTTCCTCCATGTGTGGGTCAACATGGATCTCCTCCTTCCAAGGAGCATTCGAGTCCCCAGGACGGTGTTTACCTTAACGAGCGCAAGGCAAGGCGAACGTCGACTATCCGTCACTATCAGGTTCCGGACAACGCCCTGACGGGCGCCGCCGAGCGGGCGCGCCGAAGGCACGGCCCCGACTCCCGGGCTCGATTTGGACGGTCGCGTGCGCGCCGCCGAAGCGTTCGACCAGCGTCCGCCGGGCGTCGTCGGGCGCCGCTGCCGCATCGGCCCCGCGTTCGGGCGCGAGGCGCGCAGTCGCCGCCTCGCTCCCCGAAGCCAAAGTCCACAGACGAAGATCGTGAACCTCGTTCACCCCATCGGGTGTGTCGAGCGCGCCGCGTTGACGCCCGCGCGTGCCGGAGCCTGGCGATCTTCGCCCCATTCCGATGCCGACATGCGCATCTTCGCATGTGATTCGAGTGCGCTGGAACACCCGCGAGGTCGCGGGCCGAGACCGTCGGATCACCGATTCGTTGCGAAGATGTTGCCCCGCAACGCCCGCCTCAAGGAGGCGCCGCCGCGGCCCATATCGCCTCGGCCCGAATCGATTCGCGCCCCATTGGGTACCCCTGGTTCACAACCGCCCCGCACGTCGGCGGTCATTGCGCGGCATTTCTCGGAAAGTTCTAGGATTCGCCCGGACCCGGGGGACTTTCACAATTGCCGCGCCGGAATGGAATAATATTCGTACAAGCAACAACAACACTGGTCACGGGGGGTGACGATGAAAGACGCCATTGAAACCTCTGCCATCGCGTTCGTGGCAATCGTCGCGATCGTCCTCATCTTCGCCGCGGTCCTCGGTCTCCGAGCCGCGGTAGAGACCAGGCGCCGCCGAAAAGCCCGGGCCAAGACCGATGCCGAGGCCTGGACCGAACTGCTCGGCAACCAGCTCCACATCGCACCGGTCTCCGTCGGCGACACCGAAGCGGCCGCGGCACTCGACCGCGCCCGCAAGCTCCACTACAACGCGGTCGAGAAACTCAAGACCGCCAAGAAGACCAAGCAGTTCGCGCGCATCCGCACCTACGCGCTGGCCGGGCTGCACAACCTCAACATCATGCGCCGACGCCTCGGCAAGGCACCGGGACCGCAGGGCCCGATGCCGTTCAACGCCGCAGCAACGAACAAGGCGTCCCAACGCGACGACAACGTCAGCGACATCTCGACCGGCCCGGCCACCGGTCGCCCGTTCTGAACGGGGCGAGCGAACAAGGGGGCGGCTCCTTCGAGCCGCCCCCTTCGCGTCGCCTTCAGCCCTGCCGTCGCTAGTCGTCGACCTTCTTCGTCGGCGAGAGCAGGTCCATGATCCACATCGCCAGCCAGACGATGATCGCGCCCCAGAAGGCCGACCAGAAGCCGTCCACGTGGAAGCCCAGCGAGAGCTGCTCCGAGAGCCAGCCGGTCAACCAGAACATGAGCGCGTTCACCACCAGGCCGAACAGGCCGAGGGTGAGCACGTACAACGCGCAGCCGACCATCATCACGATCGGTTTGACGAAGGTGTTGACCACGGTGAAGATCACCGCGACCACGACGAGGGACAGGAACTTCGCGAACGTGGAGTCGCCGTACAGCCAGATGCCCCCGACGAGGGCGGCGGCGATCCACAGCGCCAGCGCCGTCAAGAGGAGCCGCACCAGAATTCTCATGGCGCCAGTATCGCCGCCCGCGGGCCCCGCCGTCCAGTTTCCGTCAAGTTCGGCACACCTGGACGAGACTGAGCCGGGCCTTCGCATTCACGGCGCGTTCACCCGAGTTCGCACCCGATGCCATCCGGCGGGCTTATATTCGCGGCAGTCCCGCTGCGCTGCTATGCCCACCCCCGGCAGAAGGAGAGAACATGAGCGACCCGGCACCGCCCTCGATCGGCCGCATCGTGCCAGGCCCGGCCGACACCAGACGGAACGGCACGGCACCCCGGTCCGCGTCCCGGAGGGCCCCCGGCGGCTACGGCGCCGCCGTCTTCGACATCAGGGACGTCAACGTCTACTACGGCGACTTCCGCGCGGTCAAGGACGTGAGCTTCACCGTCGCCCGGAACGAGATCACCGCGCTCATCGGGCCCTCGGGCTGCGGCAAGTCCACGCTGCTGCGCTCGCTCAACCGCATGAACGACCTCGTCCCCGGCGCGCGCGTCGACGGCGTCGTCTCCTACCGCGGCAAGAACATCTACGCGCAGGGCGTCGACCCGGTCGAGGTCCGCCGCCGCGTCGGCATGGTCTTCCAGAAGGCCAACCCCTTCCCCAAGTCCATCTACGACAACGTCGCGTACGGCCCCAAGATCCACGGCGTCGCCCGCTCCGAGCGCGACGGCATCGTCGAGGACTCGCTCAAGAAGGCCGCCCTCTGGGACGAGGTCAAGGACAAGCTCAAGCAGAGCGCCCTGGCCCTGTCCGGCGGCCAGCAGCAGCGCCTGTGCATCGCCAGGACCATCGCGCTCTCGCCTGAGGTCGTGCTCATGGACGAGCCGTGCTCGGCGCTCGACCCGATCGCCACGGCCCGCATCGAGGAGCTCATGGTCGACCTCGCCAAGCAGTTCACGATCGTGATCGTCACGCACAACATGCAGCAGGCCGCGCGGGTGTCCGACAAGACCGCGTTCTTCTCCACCGAGGTGAACGAGGTCAGCGACACCCGCACCGGCGTGCTCGTCGAGTTCGACGACACCCAGCGGATCTTCACGACCCCCTCCGACGAGCGCACGGAGAACTACGTCACCGGCCGCTTCGGCTAGGACGCGAACGAGGAAGGGCCCCGCCTCTCGGCGGGGCCCTTTCGCATGAGACCAGTGCGTGGCGCGTCAGCGCTTGTCGATCGCGAAGCGCGACGAGATGATCCGCGACAGGATCGTGAACAGGAAGACCAGTGCGATCAAGGTGAGCGCCGCGCCCCAGGCCCGCTCCTGCGAGGCCTCGAACGGCTGGGTGGCGTTGCGGTAGATCTGCGCGGCCAGCGTCGTGTTCTCGCCGTAGAACAGGTCGGGCTTGAACACGTAGGTGAGGCCCACCGTGACGATGATCGGCGCGGTCTCGCCGGCCGCGCGCGCCACCGCGAGCAGCGCGCCCGAGGTGATCCCCGAGGACGCGGTCGGCAGCACCACCGTCAGCGTGGTCCGCCACTTGCGCGCGCCCAGGCCCGCGGAGGCCTGGCGCAGCTCGTCGGGGACCAGCCGCAGCATCTCCTCGGCCGAGCGGATCACGATCGGCAGCATCAGGCACGCCAGCGCCAGGGAGCCGGCGAAGCCGTTCTTCTCACCGATGACGATCACGTACGAGACGTAGATGAACAGGCCCATGACGATCGAGGGCACGCCGGTCATGACGTCGGCCATCGTCCGGATGAACCTCGCCAGCGGCCGGTTCTTGCCGTACTCGTTGAGGTAGACCGCGCCGAGCACGCCGATCGGGATCGCGATGAGCGCGGCCATGCCGGTGACCACGAGCGTGCCGACGATCGCCGGGCCCATGCCCGGGCCGGCCGTGCGGTAGTTGCGCGGGATCTCGTCGAGCAGGAAGCCCAGGCTCATCGCCGAGCTGCCGCGCGAGAGGACCTCCCACGCGACCAGGATCAGCGGCAGGGCCGCGATGAGCACGCACAGGCCGATGAGGATCGTGGCCGTGCGGTTGGCGAACGCGCGCCGCTTGGACAGGTTGCGCCCGGACAGGTCCGGGGGCGTGGCGGTGTCGAGGCTCGTCATGAGTGGGCCCCCTTCATCTTGATCTCCGCGCGGCGGACCACCAGGCGGGCGAGGAAGTTGATGATGACGGTGATGGCGAACAGCTCCACGCCGATGGCGATGAGCGCGTCGGTGTGCAGGCCGGAGGACTCGCCCCACTGCTGGGCGATGAGCGCGGCCATGGTGTTGCCCGGCTCGAACAGGTTGGCGGCCATCGACACCGAACCGCCGATGACCAGGGCGACCGCGATGGTCTCGCCCATCGCCCGGCCCAGGCCGAGCATCGAGGCGCCGACGAGGCCGCCGAAGGAGTGGGGGAGGATCGCGCCCTTGACCATCTCCCACCGGGTCGCGCCGAGCGCGTACGCGGCCTGCTTGTCGGTCTCGGGGACCGTCGCGAAGACCTCGCGGGCGATCGAGGTGATGATCGGGATCGCCATGATCGCCAGGATCAGGCTCGCGGTGATGTAGTTGCGGCCGGTGTTGGTCTCGTTGAAGATCGCGTTCAACCCCGGGATCGGGGCGACGACGTCGGCGATCCACTGGTAGGCCGGGGTGATCGCCGGCACCACCACCAGGACGCCGACCAGGCCGAACACCACCGAGGGCACGGTGGCGAGGAGGTCGATGACCGTCACGATGTACTTGCGGGTGTTGCGGTGGGCCACCTCGGTGATGAACAGCGCGATGCCGATCGAGACCGGCACGGCGATGATCATCGCGATCAGCGAGGTCACGAGCGTGCCGTACAGCAGCGGGAAGGTGCCGAACACGGCGTCGTTGGGCGCCCAGCGGGTGCCGAGCACGAAGCCGAGCAGGCCCTCGTGGCGGAACGCGGGCCAGCCGCGCACCGACGTCGTGACCAGGATCAGGCCCAGCACGATGAGGACGGTCAGCCCGGCCAGGGTCACCAGGGCCCGGAAGCCCCGGTCGGCCTGGCGGGCGCGGGCCTCCCCGCCGAGGTCGACGTCGCCGGGGGATTCGGGGGTTGCCGTAGCGGTCAAGGTTCTCACTCCGGTTTCGTCAGTGGAACGGCCGACAACCCCAGCGGCGCCTGGGCCGGTGGGGTCATCGGGTCCGGATTCCTAGTCGGCAATCGTCGAGTTCAGCGCGTCGAGAGCCTGCTGGCGCAGCCCTTCGGGCAGGGCCGCGAAGTGCGCGTCGGCGGCGAGGTCCTGGCCGTCGGTCAGCAGGAAGGTGATGAACTCCTTGACGCCGGCGGCGGTCTCGGCGTCCTCGTACTCGGTGTGGATGATCAGGTAGGTGGGCGCGGTGATCGGGTAGGACTCGGCGCCGGCCGCGTTGAGCGGGTTGTACGACAGGTCGTCGTTGAGCTCGGCGCCGTCGAGGGCGGCGGTCGCGCCTTCGAGGGTCGGGGCGACGAAGGCGCCCTCGGCGTTCTCGACCGAGGCGGTCACGAGGCCGACCTCGGTGGCGTCGGCCAGGTCGATGTAGCCGATCGAACCCTCGGTGTCCTGGATGATCTGGGCGACACCGGTGTTCTTCTCACCGGCGATCGAGTTGCCCGGCCATTCGATGGTGTCGCCCGAACCCAGGGTCCAGGTGTCGGTGGCCTCGTCGAGGAACTTCGAGAAGTTCGTGGTGGTGCCCGAGCCGTCCGAGCGCACCGCGAGGGTGATGGCCGTGTCCGGCAGGTCCGCCTCGGGGTTCGCGGCGGCGATCGCCTCGTCGTTCCAAGTGGTGATGTCGCCCTGGAAGATGGCGGCCAGGGTCTCCTGCTCGAACTGGAGGTCCCCCGCTTCCGGCAGGTTGTAGGCCACGGTGATCGGGGCGGCCACGGTGGGGAGGTACTGGTAGGTGCCCGGCTCGACTTCCTCGTCCTTCACCAGCGAGTCGGTGCCCGCGAAGTCGTTGAGACCCTCGCCGAACTCGGACTTGCCGGTGCCCGAACCGGTCGGGTTGTAGCTCACGATGAGGTCGGGGTTCACTTCGGCGTAAGCCTCGATGGCGGCCGCGTAGAAGGCGTCGGGGAAGCTCGCGCCCGAGGCGTTGATCTCGCCGGACGCCAGGTCGCCGTCGGACCCGTTCTCGTCGTCGCTGCCACCGCCGCAGGCCGCCAGGCCGAGTGCGAGGGTGCCGGCGGTGATGCCGCCGAAGATGGCTCTGCGGTTCAGTTTCATGTTCACGACTGGTCTCTACTCCGTCTCCCGGCGGTCGGCCGGGCTGCTTCTTCACTGTCCGCAGCAATCAAAGCCAGACCCGGTGTTCACCCGCTGACTTGGAGTTGAACTCAAGGTGAACGCCTGAGCGCGATTCGCAACAGTGCCGTAGAGCCCGCCGGAGGCAACCCCGTGAACAGGCAGTTTAATCGGGCCTCGGCCCGGCTGTGACCAGACCGTTATGAACGGTCGAGGTGAACGTCTCCGGTCACGAGGTACACGACCTGATGCGAGATGCGCACCGCGTGGTCCCCGTACCGCTCGAAGAACCGCGCCAGCAGCGCCACGTCCACCGCCGTCTGCGGCCCGTAGCCCAGGCTCGGCAACTGCTCGTGGATCCGCCGCTGGATCGCGTCCAGCTCGTCGTCGTCCAAGCTCATCTGCGTCGCCTGGAGGTAGTCGCGCTCGGCGAGGATCCCCACCAGCTTCTGCGATATCCGCGCCGCCGCCGCGCCCATCGCCGCGAAGTCCGCCCGCAGCGAATCGGGGACCACCGGCACCGGCGCCCGCAGCAGCACCGACTTCGCCACGTGCTTCGCCAGATCGCCCATCCGCTCCAGGTCCACCGAGATCCGCACCGCCCCGAGGATGAACCGCAGGTCGGTCGCCACCGGGTCGTACTGCGTCATCAGCTCCACGATCCGGTCGTCGACGCGGAACTGGAGCGCGTTGACCTCGTCGTCGCCCGCGACCACCGACTCGGCGGCCGCGGTGTCGGTCTCCAGGAGCGCCGCGCCGGCCTGCTCGACCGCATCGCCGACGCGTCGCGCCATGTCGACCAGGAGCTCATTGAGCTCGGCGAGGTGCTGATGGAAAACGTTGACCATATTGGACCAATCCTGGGGTCGGAAGGGCTGGATGCGCGCAGCGTAGTGGGCACGACCAGTCTATGCGGCGCCGCCCCCGCGCGGACCGCGCGAATGGGGAAACTCCGGGCGAACGACTCGGGCCGATCGGCGTTACAGTGAAGTCAAGCACGATCGATTCCCAGGAGCGGACCGAGATGACCTACCCCTCGCAACCGGGCTACCCCACCCCGCCGTTCGGCCAGCCCGGGCCGCCGCGCCAGCGCGAGAACAACCTGTGGCTCATCGGCGGCGCGTTCCTCATCATCCTCATCATCCTCATGACCGTGGTCCTCCTGATCGTGCAGCGGACCGCCGGCTCGAACTCGGCCGACGGCGGCGGCGACGGCGACGGCGTCGACACCACCGGCGAGGACGGCGGCGACACGGGCGGGGACACCGGCGGTGACAGCGGAGGCGGCACCGACGGCGGCGACACCGCCACCGTCGCACTCGACGCCGACGCCTGCGACGCGTTCGACATGACCGCCTTCGAGGACGCCCTCGGCACCTTCGACCCGTCCCAGAACTACGTCTCCTCCTCAAACTCCGGCGGCCTCGCCTCGCTCTCGTGCACCTTCTACACCGAGGACTACGAGACGCTGAGCATCCGGATCTACGACTACGAGTCCCTCGAGGACGTCCTCCCGTACATCGAGTCGGACGAGGACTACTACAACGAGGACAACGGCTACGAGTACAGCGACTACACCGCGATCGGCGACGCCGGAAGCCTCTACTCCAGCGGCGACTCCAGCTACCGGACGGTCAACGTGCACGTCGCCCTCGAGAGCCTCGAGGTGAACGCGTACGTCGCCTGGTACGACGACTCGATCGACAATGAGACCGCGCTGGCCGCCCTGGAGGACTTCCTCATCCAGTGCGACGCGATGTTCGCCGAGTACAAATAGCCCGATGGGCCCGGCGCGCGCCGGGCTCGGGAACGCGACTTTCCGGGGAAACCAAAAGAGGCCCTGTGACCAGGACCTCTGTGTGGTGCGCCGCCAGGGACTCGAACCCCGAACCCGCTGATTAAGAGTCAGCTGCTCTGCCAGTTGAGCTAGCGGCGCTTGATGATTGAGTTCGGCCGTCGGTTGCCGACGGTGTCTCTCGCACGAGGAGAAACTTTAGCATGTGCCGCGGGCACCGTCTCCGGGGGTCCTCGCGGTGGCTAGGCTTGACCGGTGACAAGTTTTGTAGACCGAGTGAATCTCCAGGTCGTTGCCGGCAAGGGTGGCAACGGCTGCGTGTCGGTCCACCGAGAGAAGTTCAAGCCGCTGGGCGGCCCCGACGGTGGTAACGGCGGCCACGGGGGTGATGTGGTCTTCGTCGTGGACCCCAATGTCCACACGCTGCTGGACTTCCACTTCCAGACCCGGCTCCAGGGCGGCAACGGCCGGCACGGCCAGGGTTCGAACCGGGACGGCGCCACCGGCGAGTCCATTCGCGTGTCCGTGCCCAATGGCACCGTCATCTACTCGGGCGGCGAGATCCTGGCCGACCTGACCGGCGACGGCACCGAGATCACGGTCGCCCAGGGCGGCCGCGGCGGCCGCGGCAACCGCGCCCTCGTCAGCTCCAAGCGCAAGGTGCCCGGCTTCGCCGAACTCGGCGAACCGGGCGACGAGCTCGCCGTCACGCTCGAACTCAAGAGCGTGGCGGACGTCGGCCTCGTGGGCTTCCCCTCCGCGGGGAAGTCGTCCCTCATCGCCGCGATGTCGGCCGCCCGGCCGAAGATCGCCGACTACCCCTTCACGACGCTGACCCCGAACCTCGGGGTCGTGTCCGCGGGGGAGACGACCTACACCATCGCCGACGTCCCGGGCCTCATCCCGGGCGCGGCCGCCGGCAAGGGCCTCGGGCTCGAGTTCCTCCGGCACATCGAGCGCTGCGCGGTGCTCGCCCACGTGGTCGACTGCGCCAGCCTCGAATCCGACCGCGACCCGGTCTCCGACATCGACGCGCTGGAGCACGAGCTCGCCGAGTACGGCGGTCTCGCCGACCGCCCGCGGATCGTCGTCCTCAACAAGGTCGACATCCCCGACGGCCGCGAGCTCGCCGAGTACGTCCGGGGCGACCTGGAGAAGTACGGCTGGCCCGTCTACCTCGTCAGCGCGGTGAGCCGGGAAGGGCTGCGCGAGCTGAACTTCGCCTTCGCCAAGGAGGTGGAGCAGTACCGCGCGGCGCAGCCGCCGATCGAGGCGACCCGAGCGGTGATCCGCCCGGGAGCGGTCGACGATTCGGGCTTCAGCATCGAGAAGGTCAAGCCGGCCTTCGAGGGGGACGTCGAGTTCGTCGTCACCGGCGCCAAGCCCGAGCGTTGGATCGGGCAGACCAACTTCCAGAACGAGGAAGCCGTCGGCTACCTCGCCGACCGCCTCGCGAAGCTCGGCGTCGAAGACGAACTCGTGAAGCAGGGCGCGGTCCCCGGCTCGATCGTGCGCATCGCCGAGTTCGAGTTCGAGTGGCAGCCGACCGATCCCGACATCGTTGCGACCGTCGGGCCGCGGGGAACGGACGCCCGCTTCGAAGTCAGTGACCGCAAGGGCGCCGACGAACGCCTCGCCGACCGCAAGGAGCGCCGCGCAGAACTGCTCGATCGGGTCGCGAAAGAAGAGGAAGCGAGGGGCAAGCGCCGCAAGCGCTAACGCCCATTCGCGAACTGAACTGCGAAAACGCGGGGTTCGCAAGGGTGTGGCGCCGAGCACGCACCCCCCTTGCGAACCCCGGTTTCCAGTCGCGTAAATTTGTCTTTGCCCGAGGGGGAAACGGACAGGAAAGCCGAAAGGCCCTGGCCCAAAACCAAAAGGGTAAAACTCCGAACGAATCGATCGGGGGCCGCATACGGCCCGAAAACCGGTCTGGTAAGTTACTGGAGCCGCTCCGGTCGGAGACGGAACTTCTAAGAGGTTTCAATCTGGTTGTGGCGTGTTGTTTGAGAACTCAACAGGGTGTTTGGATGGTCAGCGTGTGGGCTGGTCGGATTGGCTCGGTCTAGGTATCGGGTTGGTTTGGTCGGTACTGTTTTTGACTGTCTTTTCCTTGGGGCACTTGCTTGGTGTCCCGTAGAA
>NZ_JOGR01000009.1 GCF_000719515.1 Glycomyces sp. NRRL B-16210
TCCCTAACCCCCACCCTCCCGAGAGGGGAAGGAAGTCTGGCGCAAGCGTTGCTCGGGCCACCGACAGGAATCGGGCCGAAAAGCCGCCGGGCGGCGGTTGTTCACCGGAAAGCGTGAGTGAAGGCGAACAATCGTCGGTGCGGTGCGGTGCGGTGCGGTGCGGTGCGGTGCGGTGCGGTGCGGTGCGGTGCGGTGCGGTGCGGTGCGGTGCGGTGCGGTGCGGTGCGGTGCGGGTGCGGTGCGGTGCGGTGCGGTGCGGTGCGGTGCGGTGCGGTGAGCGCAGCCGGATCGGATCGCTGTAGGGCGTCCGCAGGCCGAATTCGGGCCCGTGCGTGCCGGTGAAAGCGGTCGCATGGATCGTCCGTGGATAATGTGGGCTCGGAGGAGAAGGAAGAGCCAATGCCGAAGAGCCACACCCCCGGGGTGCCCAAGCTGCTGCGCGTCCTCAACGACCAGGCCGCGCTCAAGCTGCTGCTCGAGGACGGCCCGCAGACCCGGGCCCAACTCGCCGAGCGCACCTCGATGTCCAAGGTCACCGCCTCCCAGATGATGGAGCGCCTCCAAGGGCGCGGCCTCGTCGAGGTCATCGGCTCCAAATCCGGCGGCCGCGGCCCCAACGCCTCCCTGTACGCGGCCGTCCCCACCTTCACCTACGTCGTCGGCGTCGAGGTCGGGCCCGTGACCACCAAAGGCGCCTGCGCCGACTTCACCGGCCGCATCGTCGGCCGCGCCGAGATCGACGTGGAGGGCTCCACCGACCCGGTCGCGGTCGTGCGCCGCGTCGTCACCGACTCCGTCGCCGACGCCGGGATCGAGATGGCCAAGGTCAAGCGGATCGTCCTCGGCACCCCCGGCGTCATCGACCCCGGCAGCGGCGAGATCGGCTTCTCCTGGAACCTCCCGGCCTGGCACCGCGGCCTGCGCACCGCCCTCAACGAGGAGTTCGCCCCCACCGTCGCCATCGAGAACGACGTCAACCTCGCCACCATCGCCGAGCAGCGCTCCGGCGGCGCCGGCGGCGCCTCCGACTTCGTGTACGCGTGGTTCGGCGGCGGCCTCGGCCTCGGCGTCATCCTCAACGGACGGCTCTACCGCGGCGCCAGCGGCGCGGCCGGTGAGATCGGGTTCCTGCCCGTGCCCGGCGGCGACCTGCCCACCGGCGGCGTCGTCACCCGCCTCTCCAAAGGCTCCTACCAGCGCGTCATCGGCGGCGACGCCGTCCTCGACATCGGCGCCAAGCACGGCTTCGACGCCGCCGAACCCGGCGAGATCCTGCGCGCGGCCATCGCCGCGGGCGAGGCGGGCACCGCCTGCCTCGACGAGATCGCCCGCGGCATCGCCCTCGGCATCGTCGCCGTCTGCGTCCTGCTCGACCCCACCGTCGTCGTCCTCGGCGGCCCGGTCGGTTACGCCGGCGGGCTCGAACTCGCAGGCCGCGTCGCCGCCCAGACCTCCCAGCTCGCCCCCGTCACCCCGAGCGTCGTCGCCGGCGCGGTCGTCGAAGAGCCCGTCATGCGCGGCGCGATCCTCCACGGCCTCGACGGCGTGCGCGAAAGCCTCTTCGACTGAGCAACCGCCCCGAGAACACCGCTGCCGCCGTCGCAATGCGACGGCGGCAGCGAAATCACTACCCGCTAACCGACGTCGCGGCGCCGGAACACCAAGGTCGCCAGCAGCGCGAAGCCCAGCACCACCGCGCCGAGCAGCAGCCCCGCCTCGGTCGCCTTGATCACCATGATGTCGGCCGTGCCGTCGAAGTTCGAAGCGCTCCAGTCGTACAACTCGATGCGCCCGTTCACCCACGCCGTCACCCACGTGTACAGCGAGAGCCGGTCGGGGAACGGCATCCGCAACGCCATGCCCGCCACCCGCACCAGCATGTCGCCGACGATCAGGTACCCCGCGATCACGCCGCCCGCGATCGCCGTGTGCCGCCCCAGCATCGCCAGCGACGCACCGAGCACCGTCATCCCCAGCGTCAGCGCCACCGTGCGGCCCAGCACCTGGAGGGTCTCCTCCCACCAGGCCGCGTCCAGCGTCCCGACCTCGCCGCGCGCCGCGGCCGCCACGAAGAGCAGCCCGAACGCCAGCGCCAGCACCCCGATCACCACCGCCGCGCAGACCGCGCACGAGGCCGCGAGCTTCACACCCCACACCCGCAACCGGTTCGGATGCCACACCAGCAGGTTCGACATGCCGCCGCTCGACCACTCGGCGCCGATCGCCGACGACGCCAGCAGCATCATCACCAGGCCCGCCACGATCGCCAGCCCGATAAGCATCACCACGCCCTCCTCGGAGAGGTCGAACGTGTACGACCACAGGAAGTCCTCAGCCGTGTAGCCGGGACTGCCGACGTACCACTCGCACCGCTCCTGCTGCGTCAGCTCCTCGAAGCCGGGCTCCTCGGCGGTCCACTCCCAACCGGGGCCCTCGAAGAACGCCTCGTCGGCCATGCATTCGGCGTACTCGCCGTGGTACTCGGCGTTCATGGCGTCGGCCTGCGCCTGCGCCTCGGCCAGGGCCGACTCGGTCGGGCCCTTGCTCGAACTGAAGAAGGTCACCACCGACACGACCAGCACCGCGGCCACGACGAGGATGCCGAAGATCAACGACAGGCGGCGGCGCACGATCCGCCGCAGTTCCGCTTTGAACAGGTTCACCGCTCCACACCCTCCACCTGGACATCGACCGGCGGATCGCCGACCGGCACCGCCGCGGGCGGCACCACCGACTGCCCGATCTGGACGGTCCCGCCGGGAGTCGGCGCCGTCCCGGTCAACTCCAGGAACACCGACTCCAGGTTCTTCGTCTCCGTCGTCAACTCCGACAGGTAGATCCCCGCGTCGGCGAGCGTGTGCGTCACCCACGCCGCCTCGGGCGCGCCGGTCACCACCAGCCGCTCCCGGTCGATCGCGGCCGACACCCCCTCCTCGGCGGTGAGCGCCAGGGCCGCCTCCGGCAGCGAGGCCGCGTCCGGGAACCGGACGCTCAGGCTCGTCCCCGAATGGCCCGCGAGGATGTCGGCGACCTTGCCGTCCACGATCCGGCGGCCCCGCGACACGATCGTCATCGCGTCGCACAACTGCTGCACCTCCGACAGCAGGTGCGAGCTGACCACCACCGTCACGCCCTGCGAATGCGCGAGCCACTGCAACAGCTCGCGCATGTGGTGGATCCCGGCCGGGTCCAGGCCGTTCGCGGGCTCGTCGAGGATGAGCAGCCGCGGCTGCTTCAGCAGCGCCTGCGCGACCGCGAGGCGCTGGCGCATCCCCAGGGAGTAGCCGCGGACCGAGACCTTCGCGGCCTCGCGCAGGCCGACCTGCTCCAGGACCTCGTCGACGCGGGTCCGTGGGAGGCCCGCGCTCTCGGCGAGGAGCTGGAGCGTCAGGCGCCCGGAGAAGTGCTTGAAGAACTGCGGGGACTCGACCACGGCGCCGATGCGGGAGACCACCTGCGGCAGGAGCTGGGGCACCGCCTCGCCGAAGATCCGCATGGTCCCGCCGTCGACGCGGATGAGGCCCAGCAGGGCCCGCAGCGTGGTGGTCTTCCCCGAGCCGTTGGGCCCGAGGAAGCCGTGCACCTGGCCGGCGGCGACCTCCAGGTCGAGGCCGTCCAAGGCGTGGTGCGGCTGCCGGAAGGCCCTCTTGTAGGTCTTCCGCAGCCCCGATATCTCGATGATGGGGGGCATGTACTCGATTCCAGTCTTCAGTGGAGCGGACGGGGCCGGGGCCCCGCCGAGTGGGCATCGGCACTAATCAGACGCCGCTGGAGGCGGCGGCGTTGCACTGCGCGGCGTAGGCGGCGCGGAGTTCGCCCGGCCGACGGCGCCGCTCGCGGACGAGGCCGCGCCGCGACCGCGACCTCGGACCGGCGAAGCCGACACGCGAGGTCCGCGCGTGTGTCCTACGGCCGCCGCGCGGGCCGCCCGCGTTCGAGAGTCGGCGGTCCGTGGTTTCATTGACCCGTGGCTCAGTCTGAACGCGTCCTCGACCTGTCCGGCGTCACCGTCCGTCGCGGCGGCAACCAGCTCCTCGACGGCGTCGACTGGCAAGTCGACGCCGACCAGCGCTGGGTCATCCTCGGCCCGAACGGCGCGGGGAAGACGACGCTGCTCAACCTAGCGGCAGCCCGCAACCACCCGACCTCGGGCGTGGTCGACATCCTCGGCGAGCGCCTGGGCCGGGTCGACGTCTTCGAGCTGCGTCCGCGCATCGGCCTGTCCACCACGGCCGTCGCCGACGCGATCCCCAACGACGAGAAGGCCTTCGACGTCGTGCGCACCGCCGCCTGGGGCATGATGGGCCGCTGGCGCGAGGAGTACGACCCGGAGGACGACGAGCGGGCCGCCTCGCTGCTGCGCTGGCTCGGCGTCGCGCAGCTGGCCGACCGGCTGTACGGGACGCTCTCGGAGGGCGAGCGCAAGCGGGTGCTCATCGCCCGCGCGCTCATGACCGACCCGGAGCTGCTGCTGCTGGACGAGCCGGCGGCCGGGCTCGACCTGGGCGCCCGCGAGGCCCTGGTGGCGACGCTCGCCGGGCTCGCCCGCGACGCGGAGGCGCCGGCGCTGGTGCTGGTCACGCATCACGTGGAGGAGATCCCGCCGGGCTTCACGCACGCGCTGATCCTGTCGGCGGGCGGCGTGATCGCCGCGGGCCCGATCGGCGAGGCGCTGACCTCCGAGACGCTGTCGAAGGCCTTCGGCCTCCCGCTGACCCTCACCGCGAACGGCAGCCGCTTCACCGCCACCGCCGCCTGACCGGCCGCGTCGAACCGGCTGTATCCAGAGCGGCCCCGCCGCATTGTCGTACCCACGAGGCACCCTGTATATCGGGGGCCCGAAGCACGGCTCCCGGACACGACAGGCGTGCCCGCCGAACCGCCCGCCGATGTGAATCGCGCCACCGTCGGCACCGCTTCGGGCACGAATTGTCGTACCCCGGTGTCAGGGTTTTTGACCGGGGGCCGCGAATTCGGTTCCTGGTGACTCTCGGCGTGCCCGCGATCCGGCCGCATCCGGTTTCCACCGGTTCCGGTCGCCGCGACAGGCCGCATCCTCGTGCCGGAATCGTCGCCGGGAGGCGCGAGATCCGGCGTCCCGGGGCGTCCCCGGCGCCCGCGAGCGGCCGTTTCCCGAGGCCGCCTTCACACTCGCAGCGTTCGCCGCGCTCCTCCCGCCTCGGTTAGGCTGACCCGGTGAGATTCCGGTGGTGGCGCGCGACGGTCCTGACGGCCGTCGCCGCTTTGGCGCTCGTCTACCTCGCCGGCCTCACCCGCATCGGCGGGGCCGAGGCCGAGCAGCTCCACGAGGTCCCCACCCTCACCGCCGACCCCGCAGCAGAGCTCGCGGCCCTCCGCGACGCCGCCCCGGTCACCGGCGACGATCCCGAGGCCGCCCTCGAAGCGGCCCTCGCCGACCCCGAGGCCACCGCCGACCTCACCGCCGCCAGGCCCACCGCCGACTCAGGCGAACTCGGCGCCGCCCTCGCCGAACTCCGGGCCGCGGGCGGCGGCCTCGACCCGGTCGAGGTCAACGCCTTCTTCACCGACCTCGGCGAAGCGCCGACCGCCTGGCTCGCCGTCCTCTACCCCTCGCTCGTCGCCGAGCTGCCCGGGGCGCCCTTCGACGCCCGCATCGCCGCGAACCGGCTCGTGCTCGAATCCACCACCGCCGCCTCGACCGCCTACGCCGGCCCCGAGCGCCCCTGGACGGCGGGCGCCGAGCGCCCGCCCCGCGAGGAACTCGCCTCCCTCATCGGCACCGACCGGCAGTTCCTCTACCTCGACCCGTACAACAACGCCGGCGACGGCTCCTGGATCGAGGTCGTCGGCGACCTCCACACCGCCGCGAACGTCGCCGTCCTCGTCCCCGGCGGCTCGGCCGTGCTCTCCAGCGAGAACTTCGACCTCTACTACAAACGCGCCAAGTCCTTCGTCGACGCCGCCGACGGCGACCTCGCGATCGTCGTCTGGGCCGCCGCCTCCTGGCCCTCGGGCTGGGTCGAGGAGTCCTGGGCCTCCTGGTCCCAGGTCGCCGCCGAGAGCCTCGCGGCCTTCACCTTCGACCTGCGCAACCAGATCGGCGCCGACACCCCGCTCACTCTCGCCGGGCACTCCTACGGCGGCGCCGTCATCGGCTACTCCGAGACTCGGGACGTGCAGGCCGACCAGGTCCTCCACATCGCCTCGGCCGGCATGGGCAACGACGTCTACAGCCCCGCCGACTACACCGAGCCGTGCCGCTCCCGCTTCTCGATCACCGCCCCCGGCGACCCGATCTCCTACGTCCAGGGCATGCCGTACGTGCCGCTGCTGGGCCACGGCGCCGACCCCGACGACTTCCCCGGCGTGCGCAACCTCGCCGCCGGGAACCTCTCCGACGCCCCCGACGCGGTCGACGACTACGGGCTCAGCCTCGCCGACCAGGGCATCTCGGGCAAGCCCGTCGAAGGCGTCCACTCGCACTCGGAGATCTTCTACCCCGAGTCCGACGCCTGGAACAACATCCTCAAGGTCTTGCTCAACGAGGACCCGCAGCTCGCCGACGAGCAGCCCGAGGCCTACGCCGACTGCGTCTGACGCGAAGCGCGACCGAGCCCAGGTCGCTCAGTCCTGTTCGAGCAGCATCCCCAGGTGCTTCTCGACCACCGGCAGGACCTCCTCGACGGTGACCTCGCGGCCCAGCTCGCGCGACAGGCTCGTGACGTCCGCGTCGGTGATCGCGCACGGCGCGATCCGGTCCCAGTACGTCATGTCCGGGTTGCAGTTGAGCGCGAAGCCGTGCATGGTCGTCGCCCAGCGCACTCGCACCCCGATCGCGCAGATCTTCCGCTCCGGTCCCTTGTCGTCGGCCGGCAGCCACACGCCGGTGCGGTCGTGCATCCGCCCGCGAGCCGAGGCCACCCCGAACTCGTGGCAGACCGCCGCGATCATGTCCTCGACGCGGCGCACGTAGCCGACCACGTCGACCTTCCTGCGCATCTTGACGATCGGGTACCCGACGATCTGGCCCGGCCCGTGCCAGGTGATCTGGCCGCCCCGGTCGACCGTGACCACCGGCGTGCCGTCCTGCGGCAGCGCCCACGTCTCGGTGCGCCGCCCGGCGGTGTACACGCTCGGATGCTGGAGGAGGAGTACGGTGTCGCCGATCTCGTCGTCGATCCGGCGCTGCTGGAGCTCCTTCTGGTAGTCCCAGGCCTCCTGGTAGTCGACCAGGCCTCGCTTCTCGACGGTGATCCCGTCGGCCGTGACGAACTGAACCGAGGGGTCGGTGCCGCCCCCGACAGTGCTCGCCTCGACGGTGCTGCCCTCAACCGTGCTCGCCTCAACCGTGCTGCCTTCAACCGCGGTTCGCGCGGATTCCACTGGTGCGGTCATGGTTCGACCCTAATCCCGAAGGGGCCGCAACGGCCACCGGAGGCCACGTGCGTCACGCGTGTTCCCGGGAGGCTTCGTTCCCGTTATGAGCGGGTCGTTCTTTATGATGCCGTTACTTAATTGCAGACTAGTTGCGGCCCTGCGCCGCCCCGAGAACTGCGCGTGAGCTGTCACACTACTATGCCTAGGGTACTTAAAGCCCAATCCGCTCGCCCCGCGCCAGTCGAGGGTTGCAAACGACCACAGGGATACGAATGGAATCAACGCCGAAGGCTCCGATGGTCACCATCTCCGGGGTCAACAAGCACTTCGGGGAGCTGCACGCGCTCAAGGACATCGATCTGACCGTGGGCGACGGCGAGGTGGTGGTCCTCATCGGACCGTCCGGCTCCGGCAAGTCCACGCTGTGCCGGACGATCAACCGCCTCGAAGTCGTCGACTCCGGCACGATCACCGTGGACGGCAAGCCGCTCCCGGCCGAAGGCCGCGCGCTCGCCAACCTGCGGGCCGACGTCGGCATGGTCTTCCAGCACTTCAACCTGTTCGCGCACTTGACGGTCATGCAGAACATCACGCTCGGCCCGCTCAAGGTGCGCCGCACGCCCAAGGCCGAGGCCAACGAGCGCGCCCGCCAGCTCCTCGACCGCGTCGGCCTCGCCGACAAGGCCGACGTCTACCCCTCGCAGCTCTCCGGCGGGCAGCAGCAGCGCGTCGCGATCGCCCGCGGCCTCGCCATGGACCCCAAGCTCATGATGTTCGACGAGCCGACCTCCGCGCTCGACCCCGAGATGATCAACGAGGTCCTCGACGTCATGCAGGACCTCGCCCGCGAAGGCATGACCATGGTCGTGGTCACCCACGAGATGGGCTTCGCCCGCCGCGCGGCCAACCGGGTCGTGTTCATGGCCGAGGGGCAGATCGTGGAGACCGCGACCCCCGACGAGTTCTTCGACGACCCGAAGACCGCACGCGCCCAGGACTTCCTGTCCAAGGTCATGACCCACTGAGCCACAAGAACACCACACTGTTCGCCCCATAAGGAAAGGAAACCGCCATGCGCGCATTCCGCAAGGCAGCCGCGGCCACCGCGGCCGCGGCACTCTTGGCCCTCGGCGCCTGTTCAGGCGAGGCCAGCCAGGAGCAGGAGAAGCAGGACGAGCTGGAGGAGTCGGTAGGCTCCTACGTGCTGGAGCAGGCCGAGGAGATCCCCGCGGGCTTCATCCAGGACATCCAGGACAAGGGCTTCCTCACCGTCGGCGTCAAGTTCGACCAGCCGCTGATCGGCCAGAAGAACACCGCCACCGGCAAGATCGAGGGCATCGACGCCGAGATCGCGCGTCTGCTGACCCAGTACATCTTCGGTGAGGTCGTCGAGGAGGGCGACGACGCGACCCTGAAGTTCGTCGAGACCACCTCGCAGAACCGCGAGACGTACGTCAACGACGGCACCGTCGACGTGGTCATCGCCTCCTACTCGATGTACCCCGAGCGCCTCGACTCCTTCGACTTCGCCGGCCCGTACTTCGAGACCGGCCAGAACGTCATGGTCGCGGCCGACAACACCGACATCAACTCCGTGGCCGACCTCGCCGGCAAGCGCGTGTGCATCGCCGAGGGCTCCGGCTCGATCGGCAACCTCGAGGCCGAGAACCCCGAGGCCGACATCACGCCGCTCGCCGACTACGCCGCCTGCGCCCAGGCGCTGGAGAACGGCCAGACCGACGCGGTCAGCACCGACGAGACCATCCTGTACGGCTTCACCGTCGACAAGCCGGACGCCTTCCGCGTCCTGGACTCGGCGAACATCTTCACCGAAGAGCCCTACGGCATCGCGATGCCGTTCGGCGAGACCGACGCCCGCCTGTTCATCGACGGCATGATCTCCGAGATCATCGACAACGGCGACTGGCAGAAGGCCTTCGACCTCACCTTCGGCGCCGCCGGAATGCAGACCCCGGCCGCACTGCCCGTCCCGCTCAACTACGAAGCCAAGTAGACCGTTCGGCGCAGCGGTGGCGGTCGCGCAAGCGGCCGCCACCGCCCGCCCGATGGAGGAGACCGCTTGTTCGACAATTTCGACCTGATGGTCGCGGCCCTGTGGGCGGGCATGCGCACCACGGTGTGGGTCACCCTCGCCAGCTACGCAATCGCCCTGTTCATCGGCATGATCCTGGTGGTCATGCACGTCAGCCCCGCCCTTCCGGCCCGCTGGGCCGCCAACGCCTACACGCAGCTGTTCCGCAACGTCCCGCTCCTGGCCGTCCTGTTCATCATGTACTTCGGCCTGCCCAGCGTCGGGATCGTCGCCGACAACTGGGTCTGGGCGCTGCTCGGACTCGGCATGTACACCGGGGCGTTCGTCGGCGAGACCCTTCGCAGCGGCATCAACTCGATCCCGCTGGGGCAGGCCGAGGCCGCCCGCTCGATCGGGCTCACCTTCAGCCAGTCCCTCGGCGGCGTGATCCTGCCCCAGGCCGTGCGGGTGGTCATCCCGCCGCTCGGCTCGCTCCTCATCGCACTGGTCAAGAACAGCGCCCTCGTGCTGGCCATCGGCGTGCCGGAGCTGACTGCGCAGTCGCGGCGGCTCATCGAGGACACGCAGAGCCGCTTCGACCTGTGGGGGGTCATCATCGGCGTGACCGTCAGCTACCTGCTGATCGCCTTCGTCCTCAGCTATCTGGTGCGGTTCGTTGAAAAACGCACCGCCTTCGTCCGATGAGAGCGGGTGACTCATGAGCAGAAGACAGCAAGAGAGCACGGTCCTGTTCGACGCGCTCGGCCCCAGGGGCAGGCGCAACTCGGCCATCGCCTCCCTCATCTCGGCGGTGGTCATCATCGCCGTCCTCGCCTTCGCGGCCGTCCAGCTCAACGCCGAGGGCTTCTTCGAGGCCTCCCGCTGGGCCAACCCGCTCGACGTCCTGGTCGTCAAGACCACCTGGATCCCGGCCATCCTCGACACGCTCCTCGCGTTCGTGCTCGGCTCGGTCGTGGCCCTCTTCCTCGGCGTGGTGTTCGGGTTCGGCCGGATCTCCCGGTTCGCGCTGACCCGCTGGGCCTCCACCGGTTACGTCCAGTTCTTCCGGTCCCTGCCGCTGGTGCTGCTCATCTGGGTCACCTTCACCATCGACGGGCGCCTCGGCTTCACCAGCGAGGTCCTCGGCTGGAGCGGCGACACGCGGCGCCTGACGTTCCTGGTCCTGGGCCTGGGCATCTACAACGGCGCGGTCCTGGCCGAGATCCTGCGGGCGGGCGTGGCGGCCCTGCCCCCGGGCCAGGCCATGGCCGGCCACGCGGTCGGCCTGCGCCACGGCCAGGTGCAGCGCCTCGTGGTGCTGCCCCAGGTGCTGCGGAACATGCTCCCGGCGGTCCTGGCGCAGCTGGTGATCCTCCTCAAGGACACCTCGCTCGGTTACGTCATCACCTACCCCGAGCTGCTGCACTCGGCCAAGATCGTCGGCAACGACTACGGCAGGTCCTACCTCCAGGCGCTCATCATCGCCGCGCTCATCTACTTCGTGCTGGCGTACGCCCTCTCGAAGCTGGTGGTGCTCGTCGAGCGGCGCCTGCGCAAGAAGACCGCCGCCCCCGCCAGGGCGGTCCAGCAGATCGAGACCTCCGCCGTCGCGGAGTGACCGCACCGCTTCAGGGCCCCATCGCGTCAAGCGGTGGGGCCCTTGGCGTATGAGCAGAACTCACTTCAGGGCTCTGCTACCCTCCTTTTGAAATCAACAACCATTTTCAATTGGTGGGGGATCAACGCGATGAAAATCGCCTTCGTCGGCAAGGGCGGCTCGGGCAAGACCACGATGGCCTCGCTGTTCGCCAGGCGCGCAGCGGCGCTCGGCCACCCGGTCATGGCCGTGGACGCCGACATCAACCAGCACCTCGCGGCCGCGCTCGGACTCGACCCCGAGGCCGCCGCCATGGGCCCGGTCCTCGGCGAGCACCTGGGGGACATCAAGGAGTACCTGCGGGGGAGCAACCCGCTCGTCCCCTCCGCCGACCTCATGCTCAAGACCACGCCGCCCGGGCCCGGCTCGCGGCTGCTCACCGTCCGCGAGTCGAACCCCGTCCTCGACCGGCTCTTCACCGAGCACGAGGGCATCCGCTTCGCCGCCACCGGCGGCTTCGTGGACGACGACCTCGGCGTCTCCTGCTACCACTCCAAAGTGGGCGCCGTCGAGCTGCTGCTCAACCACCTGGTCGACGGGACCGACGAATACGTCGTCGTCGACATGGTCGCCGGTGCCGAGGCCTTCGCCTCCGGCATGTTCACCCGCTTCGACCACACCTTCCTGGTGTGCGAGCCGACCCTGCGCAGCGTCGGCGTCTACAAGCAGTACCTCGGCTATGCCGAGGACTACGACGTGGACATCGCCGTGATCGGCAACAAGATCGACGACGCCGACGACGTCGCGTTCCTGCGCGAGCACGTCGGCGACGCGCTGCTGGGCTGGTGCGCGCGCTCGCGGTACGTCAAGGCCGCCGAACGCGGCCGCGTCGGGCCCGTCGAGTCGCTCGAACCGGAGAACCTCGCCGTCATCGACGCCGCGCGCGAGCGGGCCGCGGCCGGCGGCAAGGACTGGGGGAAGTTCACCCGCCAGGCCCACGAGTTCCACCGCCGGGCCGCCCGGGCCTGGGGCAACGACCGCGCCGGGGTCGATCTGGCCGACCAGATCGTGCCCGGATACGTCCTCGGGGAGCACCTGCTCCAGGCGCAGCCGGTCTGACCGGCCGCACAGCGCCGTGCGGTCCGCTCTGGACGGTGCGCCTCCGCGAACCCGTCTGCGTCCACTACTTGACAGCGGGCGGGGACCGGACCGAGCACAATGAACCGATTCGAACCGAGAGGAGTACGCATGTCCCTTGACGTCTCTGAAGACCTGCTCGCCAAGGCCGAAACGGGGGAGGTCGGCGACGCCGACTTCATCGACTGCGTGAAGCAGTCGCTGCCGTTCGCATGGGAGCTCATCGCGAAAGTCGTGAACGACCTGAAGAACGGGGTCGTCTCGTCGAGCGGCTCGACGCAGTTCGCCGACAACACCACGCCGCCGCCGGACGAGCAGGCCCGCGGGCAGCTGCTGCGGGTCCTGGCCTCGGACGCGATGCGGGGGGCGCTGGAGCGCCACTACGGCGTGAAGCTCGCGTTCCAGAACTGCCACCGGATCGCGGCGTTCCCCGTGTCCGAGGTCGACTCGGACACCTACCGGAAGTTCATCTCGCCGCGCGGGCAGCTGCTCAACCAGTCGCCGGAACTGCGCGACTGCTGAGCCGGTGCCGAGCGAAGGCCGGCGGGACCGAACGGTCCCGCCGGCCTTCGGCGTCGGTCAGGCCGGGCGGCGCGTGATCAGGAAGTCCCTGACGAGCTCTTCACCCTGCTTCACCAAGGGCCGCAGGATCTTCAGGCGCGAGAGGGCGACGACGCGGGCGGCTAGCGGCGCGGTGCGCCGGGCGAGCTCGCGGGACTTCTCCTGGTCGGGGGAGGCGTCGTAGACCCAGTACAGGACCACGACCATCTGGTGCAGCCACAGCATCTCGGGCAGGATGTCGGCCATGTCGCGCGGAACCTTGGTCTTCGAGCCCTCCAAGACCTCCCGGTAGAGGGCGATGTCGCGGTCGCGGCTCTCGGTCGAGTCCGCCGAGAACGGGCTCAGCGGGCTGGAGGGGTCGGCGGCGTTCCTGAAGAACTGGCCGGCGAACGCGTGGTAGGGCCCGGCGATGTCGAGCCATGCGACCAGGGCCGCCTCGATCCGGTCGGCCAGGGTCTCCTTGCCGTCGAGGAGCTGCGGGGTGAGCTCGGCGTGGCGGGTCGTGGCCTGCTCGTAGAAGCCCTGGATGAGGTGCTCCTTGGACTTGAAGTAGTAGTACGCGTTGCCCACGGACACCCCGGCTTCGGCGGCTATCGCCCGCATCGTGGTCTTGTCGTAGCCGCGTTCGGCGAACATGTCGAGGGCGACTTCGATGATGCGCTGCCGCGTCCGCTCGCCCTTCGTGGAGGGGCGGGCGGATGCGGTGGCCGACTCCGGGCCGGTGCCCGTGTCGCCGGGACTCGATGGTGTCGAAGCAGTTGCGCTCACGCGGCGATCCTACTTGGGTCAGGCGCCGTAGGGCCGGGGTCGCTGGGGCGGCTCCATGGCCGAGAGGGCGCGGGCGTCGACGTGGGCCCGCTTGCGGAAGCCGTTGAGCACGATGATGTTGAGGACGTGCAGGACGCCGAGGACCAGGAGCACGGCGCCGACCTTGACGGCGACGGTCTCGAAGACGCCGCGGGCGTCGGGGATGGGGGCGCTGGTCCGCAGCCACAGTGCGACGAACCCGAAGTTCAAGAGGTAGAAGGCGACCTGGAGGAGCCGGTTGACGGCGCGGGCGAGCTGCTCGTCGCCGGCGAAGACGTCCTTGATGAAGTGGTAGCCGTTGGCACCGAGGGTGCGGGCGACCCAGACGGTGAGGGGGACGGCGACGACGAGATAGGCGGTGTAGGCGATGACCGTCATGTCCATGACAGGCTCCGATCTGTGCGGGGGCTCAGTGAGTTGAACATGTTCAACTTCCATTTCAAGCTACCGCACCTTCTTGAACATGTTCAAGATTTGGAGGAGAAGTATCGCGTACGACACAGTCGGCCCTCCTCCGCTCGGCGGAGGAGGGCCGACTGTGTCGTACGCGTGGGCGGGTGGTCAGCGAGTCATGGCCCCGGCGAGGTAGCCGTGCACCTCTTCGAGGTCGGCGTCGTCGATGCGGCCGCGAGGATCGCTGAGCGCGGCCAGGGGAAGCGAAAGGAGCAGCGGGAACGCGAGGTGGCCTCCCTTGACGGGGATGCTGGGGGCGATTCCCGCCGTCGCGAGCAGCGGTGCGACGAGCACTCGGTTCATCCCGAAGTTGAACAGCTCCGAGCTGATCACGACGACCGGCCCCATCTGATCGGCGTCGAGCCGATCGCGGATCTCTCCCGGTCGCATCAGCCGTTGTCCCCGTAGATGACGCGGTCGACATCGGCCTGGTACTTCGCCATGTACTCGGGGTCGTAGTGGGGCGGACCGCCGTCGGGTCCCGCGAACTTGGCGAGGCTGGCGGCGTACGCCGCCTTCTCGATCGCCGGCCGGGCGTACGCGGCGAGCGTCTTCCCGTCGCGCTCAGCCGCATCCTTCAACTGCTTGTAGGCGTGATCTGAGATGTTCACCGTGATCGTCTTCATAACAGCAACCATAACAGGAATCGTAAATTAGGCGACCGTATCGACGGTGGAGCGACACGCGGGCGGGAGCGGTCCTATCGCTAGAGTTGCGGCATGAGTGTTGCGGTGCGAGTGATCCCCTGCCTGGACGTGGACGCCGGGCGGGTCGTCAAGGGCGTCAACTTCGAGAACCTGCGCGACGCGGGCGACCCGGTGGCGCTCGCCGCCGCGTACGACGCGGCGGGGGCCGACGAGCTGACCTTCCTCGACGTCAGCGCCTCCTCCGGCGACCGCGCGACCATGTACGACGTCGTCGCCCGCACCGCCGAGCAGGTGTTCATCCCGCTGACCGTCGGCGGCGGCGTGCGCACGCCCGAGGATGTGGACCGGCTGCTGCGCGCCGGGGCCGACAAGGTCGGCATCAACACCGCCGCGATCCTCCGGCCCGAGGTCATCTCGGAGATCGCCGAGCGGTTCGGCAACCAGGTCCTCGTCCTGTCGGCCGATGTCGCCTCGGGGCGCGAGACCGATTCGGGCTGGGAGGTCACCACGCACGGCGGCCAGAAGCGGTCGACCGGGCTCGACGCGGTCGAGTGGTGCGCGCGGGCGGCCGAACTGGGGGCGGGGGAGATCCTGCTCAACTCGATCGACTCGGACGGCATGAAGCGCGGTTTCGACCTCGACCTCATCGCCGCGGTGCGCGCCGCGGTGAGCATCCCCGTGATCGCCTCGGGCGGGGCGGGCAAGGCCGCCGACTTCCCGCCGGCGGTGGACGCGGGTGCCGACGCGGTGCTCGCGGCCTCGATCTTCCACTTCGGCGACGTCGCGATCAGCGAGGTCAAGCAGGAACTGCGCGAAGCCGGCCACCCGGTCCGCTGACCGCGGCCCTTTCGGCTCGCCGGCGGCGCCTCACACCTTAGGGTGACACGGCGGCCGCCGGGGCCGGTTCTTGTCGTACCCGGGCGGGAATGTTGGGGCTACCTTTCCCCGGGAGGGTGGGGGATAGGGATGGTAATCAGTAAGCGGTAGTGCGCCGAATCTGTCGGTGGTTCGCCGTCTGGCGCGGCCCGGGAATGCCCGACTTCCGATCGCCGTTGCACCAGTGGGTTCCGCAACCGGCGCAACACCGGTCACGGCACTTTCGCCCCCCGCGCGCCTGCGCCCTCCGCGAATCCGGGTGGCGTCCGTCGGCGGCGCGAGGCATCATTGCTACCGATTGCCTGCCGACCGGCTAGGAACCCGCCTGGCGACACCCACCGACCGGAGAACCAATGACGCTGCCCACCGGCGACGCCGCACCGACCGCAGCCGAACAGACCACCGACGCCCGCATCCTCCGCCGCGGACTGCGCAACATCGGCGCCATGATCCGAATCGCGCCCAAGCCGTTCGCCGTCGCCGCCCTCGGCGCCATGGTCAACACCGCCCTGACCCTCTTCCTCTCCTTCGTCATCGGCTGGGTCGTCGCCGAGATCGCCGTCCCCGCCTACGAGAACGGCGAAGTCGCCCTCGGCTCCGTCGTCATCGGCGTCGCCGCCCTCCTCGGCACCTCGATCATCCGCTTCTCCTCCATGTGCGCCCGCCGCATCGGCGCCGGGGTCATGATGTTCGGCGTCCAGGCCCACTGGCGCCGCCGAATCACCCGCCGCTACCTCGCCCTCCCCGTCTCCTGGCACCAGAAGCACCCCACCGGCACCCTCCTTTCGAACGCCAACGCCGACGTCGAGGCCGCCACCCGCCCCCTCGCCCCGCTCCCCTTCGCCTGCGGCACCCTCTTCATGGTCGCCATCGCCATGGTCGCGTTCTTCTCCATCGACTGGGCCGTCGCCCTCGTCGCCCTCGCCATGTTCCCGACCCTGTTCGCCCTCAACGCCCTCTTCGCCACCAAGATGGCCCCCCGCGCCAAACGCGCCCAGGAACTGCGCGCCGAAGTCTCCGCCGTCGGCCACGAGTCCTTCGACGGCGCCCTCGTCGTCAAGGCCATGGGCCGCGAAGCCGCCGAGACCGAACGCTTCAGCGCCTCCGCCACCGAGCTGCGCGACGCTATGATCGGCGTCGGCCGCCTGCGCGCCGCCTTCGAACCGGCCATCGCCGGACTCCCCGAGATCGGCGTCATCCTCGCCCTCCTCGTCGGCCTCGCCCGCTTCCAGGCCGGCGCGATCGACCTCGGCCAGCTCGTCACCGTCGCCTTCATGTTCTCCGTCCTCGCCCTCCCCGTCCGCGCCATCGGCTGGGTCCTCGGCGACCTCCCCGGCTCCGTCGTCGGCCGCGAACGCGTCGACCACGTCCTCGCCGCCACCGGCGACATGACTTACGGCGACAAGGAACTCCAAGACACCGGCGCCGCCGCCGAACTCGCCTTCGACCACGTCGCCTACGCCTACCCCGACGGCCACGAAGCCCTCACCGACGTCAGCTTCACCGTCGAGCCCGGCAGCACCGTCGCCCTCGTCGGCGCCACCGGCTCCGGCAAATCCACCCTCGCCCACCTCGCCGCCCGCCTCATCGACCCCGCCCGCGGCACCGTCCGCCTCGACGGCGAGGACCTCCGCGACCTCACCCACGCCGCCCTCGCCCGCAACACCGCCCTCGTCCAGCAGATCCCGTTCGTCTTCGACGACACCGTCCGCGCCAACCTCTCCCTCGACCGCGCCGGCCTCGACGACGACCGCCTCTGGGACGCCCTCGTCGCCGCCGGAGCCGAGAAGTTCACCGCCTCCCTCGACGACGGCCTCGACACCGAAGTCGGCGAACGGGGCACCACCCTCTCCGGCGGCCAGCGCCAGCGACTCACCCTCGCCCGCGCCCTCGCCGGCAGACCCCGCCTCCTCGTCCTCGACGACGCCACCAGCGCCGTCGACCCGAAGGTCGAGTCCCAGATCCTCTCGGGCCTCAAGCACTCCTCCGAGTCGGCCAGCGTCCTCGTCGTCGCCTACCGCAGGGCCACCATCGCCCTCGCCGACCGCGTCGTCTTCCTCGAAGACGGCCGCATCACCGCCCAGGGCACCCACACCGGGCTGCTCCGGGACCACCGCCCGTACGCCGAACTCGTGACCGCCTACGAGCGGGCCGAGGCCGAGCGCGAATTCGACAGTGAGTTCAAGGACGGCGAACTCAAAGACGGCGAGTTCCACGACGCCGAATACGGCGACAGCGCATTCAGCGGCGGCGAGTTCAACAAAAGCGAGTTCAACGACGAGGAGACCGCGGCGTGAGCGCGCAGCAGCCAGACACCGAAAAGCGGGCCCCCGAGCAGCGGGCCGCCGCCCCCGCGGACGCCCCGCCCGGCCCCTGGGAGACCGTCAAGCGCGGCCTCCGGCTCTCGCCCGAACTGCGCCGCGGCCTCGGCTTCACCGTGTTCCTCGCCGCCGTCACCGCCCTGGGCCGCCTGGTCGTGCCCATCGGCGCCCAGCAGATCCTCGACAAGGGCATCCTCGGCGAAGGCGGCCCCGACCTCGGGTACGTCACCGTGGTCGCCGCCATCGGCGTGGCCGCCCTGCTCCTGACCACCGCGGCGAACTACCTGATGAACCGGCGCCTGTTCGTCGTCTCCGAGCACGCGCTGGCGAACCTGCGCCGCAAGACCTTCCGGCATATCCACGACCTGTCGATGCTGCACCAGCAGTCGGAGCGGCGCGGGTCGCTCACCGCGCGCGTGACGACCGATATCGACCAGGTGAGCCAGTTCCTCCAGCAGGGCGGCATGATCCTGGTGACCTCGACGGCGCAGATCATCGTCGCCACCGTGGTCATGTTCGTCTACTCCTGGCAGCTCGCGATCGCGGTGTGGATCGTGTTCATCCCCGTGACCTGGCTGATCAAATGGCTTCAGGGGCACCTGGCTTCGGCCTACACGCAGGTGCGCGGGAGCGTCTCGCGGATGCTGTCGGCCGTCTCGGAGTCGGTGGTCGGCGCGGGCACGGTGCGCGCGTACGGGGTCGGGCGGCGCACCAGCGAGCGCCTGGACGCCTCGATCGACGAGCACCGCAAGGACCAGACCCGCGCGATCAGCCGCTCGGCGTTCTCCTTCGGCGCGGGCGAACTCGTCTACCTGGGCGTCAACGCGGTCGTGGTGGTCCTGGGGGCGTTCCTGGTCGCGAACGGCTCGATGACGGTCGGCGCCCTGACGGCGTTCCTGTTCCTGGTCGTGCTCTTCACCCAGCCCATCGTCATCGGCACCGAGACGCTCAACGAGGCCCAGAACGCGGTCTCGGGCTGGCGGCGGGTGCTCGACATCATCGACACCGCGCCCGACGTGGCCGACCCGGTTGACGGCGTGGACCTTCCTGAAGGCCCGCTCGGGGTCCGCTTCGAAGGCGTCCGGTTCTCCTATCCGGGCGGCGAGGAGGTTTTGCACGGGATCGACGTCGAGATCCGGCCGCACTCGAAGGTGGCCGTGGTCGGCGAGACCGGTTCGGGCAAGACCACGTTCGCGAAGCTGCTGACGCGCCTGATGGACCCGACCTCGGGCCATGTGGTCCTCGGCGGGATGCCGCTCACCGACGTCACGTTCGCCTCACTGCGCGGGCGCGTGACGATGGTGCCGCAGGAGGGGTTCTTGTTCAACGGGACCCTGGCGCGCAACGTCCGGTTCGCCAAGCCCGAGTTGACGGACGCGGAGATCTACGTGGCGTTCGCGGAGCTGGGGCTCCAAGACTGGGTCGAGGCGCTCTCGGGCGGCCTGGAGACCGAGCTGGGGGAGAGCGGTGCGAACCTGAGCGTCGGTGAGCGCCAACTGGTCTCGCTGGTGCGCGCCTACGTGGCCGACCCGGACCTGCTGGTCCTGGACGAGGCCACGAGCGCGGTGGACCCGGCGACGGAGCTGCGGCTCTCGGCCGCACTGGACGCGGTGACCCGCGGTCGCACCACGGTGATCATCGCCCACCGCCTGTCGACGGCGGAGACCTCGGACGAGGTCCTGGTCTTCGACTCCGGCTGCCTCGTCCAGCAGGGCCCGCACGCCGAACTCGCCGCCGAGGAGGGCTCGGTCTACGCGGGGCTCCACGGCTCCTGGGTCGAGCAGACCCGCTCGAACTAGCGGGCGGGACTGGCCGGATCGCATGAGCGAGCCGGCCGGACCCGCTCCGACCGGCGAGCGGGGCAGGTCTGCTCGAACCGGCGATGTAGCCGATTGGATTGGATTGGCGGGTCGGGGTCGCGGTACGCCGCGACCCCGACCCGTCAGTTCGTTTCTGTGCGTGCGCGTCGGGCGGCCAGCAGGAGCGCTCCGGCTCCCAGTGCGGCGAGGCCCGCGGCCGCGGTGGCGAGCAGCGGCGCCCCGGTGCTCGGCAGGGTCGGTCGGCCGCCGTCCGCCGCGGGCTTGGCCGAGCCGCCGGGCTCGGTCGCGCTCGGCTCGGCGCCCGGTTCGCCGGTCGGTGCCGCTGTCGGTGGCGTTGTGGGCGCTTCGGTGCCCGGCTCGTCGGTCGGCTCCTCGGGGTCCGGCAGCGCGAGTTTCGCGAACCAGGTCTGGTAGGTGGGGGCTCCGCTCAGCGGCGTGAACGTGAAGGTGAGCGTCGTCAGCGGCACCGTGGGCTGGAACCAGCCGACGCCTCCGGTCCGGTCGGCCCCGTCGCCGGCGAGCGTGCCCGTGGCAGGGTCCCACGTGGGCTGGTGGAAATCGGTCACCCCCGTGCAGGTGTTCGGTCGCGGCGTCGTCTCGCAGAAGTTGAACGTGTCCTGGAAGCCGAGCGCGCCGACCGGCACGGGCTCGCCGTCGGCGCCGGTGGCCGAGACGGTGACCGTGTCGGCGTCGATGTCGCCCAGCGCGAAGCCCCATCCGCTCGCCGGGGTCGGGGCCGCGAAGGTGTACGTCGTGGTCGAGGGGATCGGCGGCGTGTTGGTGTTCGGCCGCAGCGACGGATAGGGCTGGTTCCGGCTGGAGCCGTAGACCTCGCCGAACGGCGTGTTCTCGCCGAGCCAGGTGTTCATGCCGGTGCGCAGCAGCGAGTCGGAGCGGGCGTCGCTGGTGAACTCGGCGGCCGGGAAGTTCCCCGGCAGCGTCATCGTTCCCGTGTAGGCGCGGCTGCCGCCTTCCAGAGTCCATGCGGCGTAACCGGGTTCGTCGTCCTGGGCGAGGGCGGGCGCAGCGGCGAGCAGCAGCGCGGCGCCGATCGCACCGACGAGTGTCACGCGCCGGCCGGTCGGGAGATGCACGATCGGTGGTCCTTCCATTGAGGAGCGGATGCCACCGGATCATAGGGTCGTATTCCGCGAAGGCCGCCTATTTCGCGCGCGTCGTCTCGGACCGTTCGTTCACACCTCAGGGAATGAGCAGGAGCTTCGCGGCGGTCTTGCGCGACTCCAGGGCCTGGTGGGCCTCGGCGGCCTCCTCCAGGTGGAAGGTCTCGCCCACGCGGACCAGGAGGTTGTCGTCCTCGATCATCTGGAACACCTCTTCGGTGCGGCGCACGTACTCCTCGCGGGTCGCGGTGAAGTCGGCCAGGGTCGGGCGGGTCAGGATCAGCGAGCCGCCCCGGTGGAGCACCTGCGGGTCCACCGGCGGCACCGGTCCACTGGACTGCCCGAACAGGGCCATGACGCCGCGCGGGCGCAGCGCGGCGACGCTCTCGTCGAACGTGGTCTTGCCGACGCCGTCGAACACGGCCGCGACGCCCTCGCGGTCGGTGATCTCCCGGGCCTTCGCGGCGAAGCCGTCGTAGCGCAGCACGTGGTCGGTGCCGTTCTGGCGAGCCAGCTCCGCCTTCGCGTCGGTCGAGACGGTCCCGATGACCTTCCCGCCGCGGTACTTGACCATCTGGGTGAGCAGGAGCCCTACGCCGCCGGCGGCGGCGTGCACGATCACCGTGTCGCCCTCCTGGACCGGGTAGACGGTGTTGCACAGGTAGTGCGCGGTGAGCCCCTGGAGCATGACCGCCGCGGCGGTCTCGACCGCCACCTTCTCGGGGACGGCCACGAACTCGGCCGCGTCGCCCACCACCACGTCCGCATAGGAGCCCGGCACGCTCTTCCACGCGACCTCGTCGCCGACCTCGAAATCGGTCACGCCCTCGCCGACGGCCGCGACGTAGCCGCCGCCCTCCAGGCCCGGCGTGAACGGCAGCGGCAGCCCGTAGGCGCCCGAGCGGTGGTAGACGTCGATGTAGTTCACGCCCGCCGCCGCGACCCTGACGGCGATCTGGCCCGGGCGCGGGCCCGGGTCCTCGCCCTCCAGCAGCCGCATCACGCCCGGCCCGCCGGTCGCAGAGACCACGATCGCCTTCATGAGGATTCCTTCCGCCGCAGGTTCACTGCATAACCTAGCGGCCCGTGTCCCTATTCCTCCCCGCCGGTCCGGCGTCCGTTCCTGACCCCGAACCGCATCCGGGCCCGGCCCCACGGGTTGCGGTGCCCGCTGCGCGTCTCGACCTCCTCGCCGACGAGCTTGCGGACGGCCTCCCGGAACCCCTTCTGCCGCAGGTGGGCCCGCAGCGGGTTCGCCGCCGGGTCCTTCGACAGCTCCTTCATCAGCGCCACGCACAGCGCGAGCATGACCACCACGAACGGCAGCGCCACGATGATCGTCGCGTTCTTGAGCCCTTCGAGGCCGCCCGAGACCAGCAGCACCGCCGCGACCGCGCCGATCGTGGCGCCCCAGAACACCACGAGCGGCTTCTTCGGCGCCAGCGAACCGCGGCTCGACAGCGACCCGAGCACCAGCGAGGCCGAGTCGGCGCCGGTGACGAAGTAGATCGCCACCAAGACCATCGACAGGCCCGCGAGCAGGCTGTACAGCGGCAGCGAGTCGAGCATCGCGAACAGCGCGTACTCCTCGCCCTTGGCCAGCTCCGCGCCGTAGTCGGCCCCCTGCGACTGCTTCCACAGCGCCGTCCCGCCCAGGATCGCGAACCACAGCGTCGAGGCCGCCGAGGGCACCAGCAGCACCCCGACGACGAACTGGCGGATCGTCCGCCCCCGAGAGATGCGGGCGATGAAGGTGCCCACGAACGGCGCCCACGACAGCCACCACGCCCAGTAGAAGATCGTCCACTTCGCCATCCACTCCTCGCCGCCGAACGCGCCGGTCACGCTCGACAGGCTCGTCAGCTCCGCGAGGTACCCGCCGACCGCGTTCGGCCACGCGTCGAGGATGAACAGCGTCGGCCCCGCGATGAACACGAACAGGACCAGGAACAGCGCCAGGACCACGTTCGTCGTCGACAGCCACTTGACGCCCCGGTGCACCCCCGAGAACGCCGAGGCCACGAACGCCGCCGTCAAGGCGACGATGACGATGATCTCCAACTGCTGCGAGCTCTGCACGTCCGCGACGATCTCCAGCCCCACCGCGACCTGGAGCGCCCCCAGCCCCAGGCTCGCGGCCGTCCCGAACACCGTCGCGAACACCGCGAGCAGGTCGATGAGCCGGCCCACCGCCGGACCCCACCGCCGCCGGCCCGTCAGCGGCGCGAACGCGTCGCTCAGGTTGTTCCCGCGCTGCTTGCGGAACGTCGAATAGCCCAGCGCGAGACCGGCCACCGCGTAGATCGCCCACGGATGCAGTCCCCAGTGGAAGAACGAGTAGACCAGCGAGCCCTCCCGGAGCTGGTCCGCGTAGAACGGCGAGGCCGGGTCCAACTGGAGCGGCGGCGGCGCGTCCAGGTAGTGCGACAGCGGCTCGGCCACGCCGTAGAACATCAGGCCGATGCCCATCCCCGCGGCGAACATCATCGAGATCCACGGCAGCGTCCCGAACTCCGGCTCCTCGTCGGAGGACGCCGCCAACCGGATGTTGCCGTACCGGCTGACGGCGATGTAGATCGCCAGCACCACGAAGATGTTCCCCGCGATGATGAACAGCCACCCGAAGTTCCCGATCACCCAGTCCAGGGCCGCGGTCGAACCGCTCTCGAACCGGTCGGGGAACACCGCGCCGAAGACGATGACCGCCACGATCACGATCGCGCTGACCCAGAACACCGGCTTGTCCACCGGCAGCGTCGCCTGGCGCTCCTCGCTCTCGACCGGCGGCAGCGGCGACTGCGGCAGCGCGTCCTCGGGTTCAGCGGGGGTCTCGGTCGTTGCCATCGGGCGGGCTCCGTTCATCGGCACAGGCGCTGAACCCACCATAAGTGACGAACCCGCCGCCTCCCGCCGCTTTCACGCAGCATGGTCCCGAAGGGGCGCAGTTGTTCAGCGACCGAATCGCTCAAGGCGCGCCGTTCCGCGAAAGCCCGGTCGTCCAAAGTGCGCGTTCGGGCCGCGCGTGGACGGCCGCGGCTCAGTCCCGCCGGTACGTCAGCAGCGCGATCTCGCCGATCGCCCGCGCCTCCACCAGCCGCAGCGGCCGATCCGGCGACTGCGGGAACCCCGCCGCGTACACGAACCGCGCCCCGCCCCGCTCCCCGAGCAGGAACGGCGCCACCGCCAGATGCGCCTCGTCCACCAGATCCGCAGAGAAGAACGCCGTGTGCACCACCCCGCCGCCCTCCACCAGCAGCCGCTCCACCCCCCGGCCCGCCAGGTCCGCCAGCGCCGCCTCCAGATCCACCTCGCGCTCGGCGGTCGCCACCACCTCGGCCGCCTCCGGCCCCAGCCGGCACTCCCGCAGCCCCGCCGCCGAGGTGTAGACCACCGGCCGGTCCTCACCGGTACGGAACAGCCGCGCCCGCGGGTCCAGGTCCCCCGAAGGGGAGAACACGACCCGCAGCGGCGAGGGCGCCCTCCCCGCGGCCGCCCGCGCCTCGCGCCGCTCCCGCGAGCGCACCAGCAGCCGCGGGTCGTCCGCCCGCACCGTCCCGGCCCCGACCGCGATCGCGTCCACGCCCGCGCGCACCGCGTCCACCCGGTCGAAATCGGCCGCGTTCGACAACACGAGCCGTTCGGGCGCGTCGTCGTCGAGGAAGCCGTCGAGACTCATCGCGGCCGAAACGATCACATAAGGGCGCTCCATGCCCCCGAGAATCCCACGATTCACTCCGACCCGGGCCCGGGTGGAGGCCGCCGATGCGGTGCGATCACAATCGGTAGACGTGGAAGGCCGACAGACCAGCGACGACGTCCTCGCGAACCTCGCGTTTAACGACGAGGGGCTCGTCCCCGCCATCGCCCAGCAGCACGACACCGGCGAAGTCCTCATGCTCGCGTGGATGGACGCCGAGGCGCTGCGGCGCACCATCGCCACCCGCAAGGCCACGTACTGGTCGCGCAGCCGCTCCGCCTACTGGGTCAAGGGCGAGACCTCCGGCCACCACCAGGCGGTCGTCTCGGTCGCGGTCGACTGCGACGGCGACACCGTCCTGCTCCAGGTCGAGCAGACCGGCCCCGCGTGCCACACCGGCACCCGGACCTGCTTCACCGGAAGGCAGATCGCATGAGCGACAAGGCCGAACCACCCGAGACCGAACCGGCCCCCGACCGGCGCGCGGCCGAACGCACCCGCGTCCTCCTCGCCGGCGTCCTCGCCGCCGCACTGGCCGCGCTCGCGGCCTCCCGCGAATGGACCTCCACGACCACGACCGGTCACGCCGGGATCACCGCCACCACCGGCCAGTCCGGGACCGACCTCGCCGCCTGGGCCCTGCCGTGCGCCCTCGCCGGCGGCGCGGCCTTCCTCGCGATGCTCGCCACCGGCAACCGCGCCCGCCGGATCCTCGGCGTCGTCGCCGCCCTCGCCGGACTCGCCGCGGCCCTCGCCGGGGTCCTCCACCTGGGCTCGGGCGCCTGGCCGGTCACGCTCGCCGCCGCCGGGCTCGCCCTCGCCGCCGCCGGAGCGGCGACCACCGCGCGCGCCGGGCGCTGGCCGTCCTCGGCCGACCGCTACGACGGAGGCCCCGCAGGCGGCGACGCCATAGCAGAGGACCCGGTGTCGCTGTGGAACGCCCTCGACTCGGGCCGTGACCCCTCGTCGCCTAATATCACGGCATCGGCGCAGGAGAAGGGACGATCTTAGGTGAACGTGCTGGAACAGATCATCACCGAAGTCCGCGCCGATCTCGAACGGCGCCAGACCGAGATCCCCATCGAGCGGATCCGCGAGGCCGCCGAGGCCGCCCGCCCCGCGTTCGACGGGTACGCCGCGCTCGCCGGCGGCGGAGTGAGCGTCATCGCTGAGGTCAAGCGGGCCTCGCCGTCCAAGGGCGCCCTGGCCGACATCCCGGACCCGGCGGTGCTCGCCGCCGAGTACGCCGCGGGCGGCGCCGCCGTCATCTCGGTCCTCACCGAGGCCAACTACTTCAAAGGCAGCCTGGACGACCTCGACGCCGTGCGCGCCAAGGTCCAGATCCCGGTGCTGCGCAAGGACTTCGTGGTCTCCCCGTACCAGGTCCTGGAGGCCCGCGCCCACGGCGCCGACCTCGTGCTCCTCATCGTCGCCGCGCTCGACCAGGACACCCTCGTGTCCCTCCACGAGCGCATCGAGGGCCTGGGCATGACCGCCCTGGTCGAGGTCCACACCGAGGGCGAGGCCGACCGGGCGCTGCGCGCGGGGGCGAAAGTCATTGGCGTCAACGCGCGCGACCTGACTACCCTCGAGGTGGACCGGTCGGTGTTCGAACGCATCGCCCCGGGCCTGCCCCGCGACGTCGTCAAGGTCGCCGAATCGGGGGTGCGGGGCACCCGCGACCTCATCCGCTACGCCTCCGCCGGAGCCGACGCCGTGCTCGTCGGCGAGGGCGTGGTCAAGCAGAAGAGCCCGCGCGACGCGGTCGCCGAACTGGTCACGGCCGGGTCCCACCCGGCCACGCCCCGGCCGATCTAGCCGTCGGCGCGGAGCGCCCGACCCGCCGGCCGCGACGCGGCCGGAGCACAGCTGAGGCCCGGTCCGCGGACCGGACGAGTCAGAGAAGGGGAGCGACACCGTGCCCAATCCAGATCCCAGCGGCCACTGGGGCGAGTTCGGGGGCCGGTTCGTCCCCGAGGCGCTCATAGCCGCGCTCGACGAGCTCGAGGCGGCCCACACCGCCGCGCTCGCCGACCCGGCGTTCACGACCGAGCTCGAAGCGCTCGGCCGCGAGTACGGCAACCTGCCGTCCCCGCTGTACTTCGCCGAGCGCCTCTCCGAGGAGGCCGGCGTCGAGGTCTGGCTCAAGCGCGAGGACCTCAACCACACCGGCGCGCACAAGATCCGCAACGTCCTCGGCCAGGCGCTGCTGACCAAGCGCATGGGCAAGACCCGGATCATCGCCGAGACCGGCGCGGGCCAGCACGGGGTCGCCTCGGCGACCGCCGCGGCCTACTTCGGGCTCGACTGCACCGTCTACATGGGCGAGGAGGACACCCGCCGCCAGGCGCTCAACGTCGCCCGGATGCGCCTGCTCGGCGCCGAGGTCGTCCCCGTGACCACCGGCTCGCGCACGCTCAAGGACGCGATGAACGAGGCCCTGCGCGAATGGGTCGCCTCGGTCGACCACACGCACTACCTCATCGGCTCGGTCGGCGGGCCGCACCCGTTCCCGATGCTCGTGCGCGACTACTGCCGCGGCATCGGCGACGAGGCCCGCGCCCAGTTCCAGGAGCGCACCGGGGCCCTCCCCGACGTCGTGGCCGCGTGCGTCGGCGGTGGCTCCAACGCGATGGGGATCTTCACCGCGTTCCTCGACGACGAGTCCGTGAAGCTCTACGGCTTCGAGGCCGGCGGCGACGGCTACGACACCGGCCGCCACGCCGCGACCATCACCGCCGGGCAGGTCGGCGTCCTCCACGGCGCCCGCACCTACGTCCTCCAGGACGAGGACGGCCAGACCGTCGAGTCGCACTCGATCTCGGCGGGCCTGGACTACCCGGGCGTCGGCCCCGAGCACGCCCACCTCGCCGCGACCGGCCGCGCCGTCTACGAGGCGGTCGACGACGCCGAGGCCATGGACGCGCTCGAGAAGCTCGCCCGCACCGAGGGCATCATCTGCGCGATCGAGTCGGCGCACGGGCTCGCCGGGGCGCTGCGCCTCGCGAAGTCCCTCGCACCCGGCACCCGCGTCCTGGTCAACCTGTCCGGGCGCGGCGACAAGGACATGGGCAACGTCGTGGAGTACTTCGGCTTCGCGGGCGCCCCCGAGAAGAAAGGGGACCGGGCATGAGGGCCGAAGCGGCGTTCGCCAAGACCCGCGCCGAGGACCGGTCCGCGCTCGTGGGCTACCTCCCGGCCGGGTTCCCGACCCTGGCCGACTCCATCAAGGCCGTCGACATCATGATCGACCACGGAGCCGACCTCATCGAGCTGGGCCTGCCCTACTCCGACCCGGTCATGGACGGCCCGGCCATCCAGAAGGCCGCCGACCGGGCCCTGGCGGCAGGCTTTCGCACCAGGCAGGTCTTCGAGGTGACCGAGGCCGTCGCCGGCCGCGTCCCGATCCTCGTCATGACCTACTGGAACCTCGTGGAGCGCTACGGGGTCGACCGCTTCGCGCGCGACTTCGCCGCCGCCGGCGGGGCCGGGCTCATCACGCCCGACCTCATCCCCGACGAGGCTGGCGAGTGGATCGCCGCCTCCGACGCGCACGACCTCGACCGGATCTTCCTCGTCGCGCCCTCCTCCACCGAGGAGCGGATCGCCTCGACCGTGGCGGCCTGCCGCGGCTTCGTGTACGCCCAGTCGGTCATGGGCGTCACCGGCGCCCGCGCCGCGACCTCCGCGGCCGCGCCGGAGCTGGTGCGGCGCACCCGCGCCCACACCGACCTGCCCGTCGGCGTGGGGCTGGGCGTCAAGAACGGCGACCAGGCCGCCGAGATCGGCGCCTACGGCGACGCGGTCATCGTCGGCTCCGCCATCGTCGGCTGCTACCTGGAGTCCGAAGACATCCCCTCAGGACACCAGCGGCTCGCCGAACTCACCGCCGATCTCGCCGAAGGCGTCCGCCGCTAGCGCGGCGGTCACGAATCAGCTTCCATACCATGCCGTTTCGGCCCCGGTCGGCGCTCGCGCGCAGGCCGGGGCCGCGGCTCGCTCGCACAACCGATAGGTTTAATCGTCGTGGACCTCGCTTATATTCCGAGCCCGTCGGAGTCCGTCTGGCACCTCGGCCCCATCCCGATCCGCGCCTACGCACTCTGCCTCCTGGCGGGCATCGCCGTCGCCTGCTGGATCGCCGAGGCGCGGATGCGCCGGCGCGGCGCCCCCAAGTGGGCCGTGCTCGACCTCGCGGTGTGGGCGGTGCCCTCCGGCATCATCGGCGGCCGCCTCTACCACGTCTTCACCAGTCCCGAAGCCTACTTCGGCGCCGACGGCGACCCCTGGAAGATCATCGCCGTCTGGGAAGGCGGCCTCGGCATCCCCGGCGCGATCCTCCTCGGCGGCGTCGGCGTGTGGATCGGCTGCCGCCAGTTGAAGCTCCCGTTCACGATGGTCGCCGACGCGATCGTCCCGGGCATCCCGGTCGCGCAGGCCATCGGGCGCCTCGGCAACTGGTTCAACCAGGAGCTGTACGGCAAGCCGCTCGACGCGTGGTGGGCCGTCCAGATCAACGCCGACGAAGTGCGCCGGCAGACCCCCGAGTACATCGGGAACACGCTCTTCCACCCCACGTTCCTGTACGAACTGCTGTGGAACCTCGGCGTCGCCCTGGTCGTGTTCCTTGCCGACCGGCGCGTCAAGTTCGGCGCGGGCCGCGCGGTCGCCCTGTACGTGGCCCTGTACGGCCTGGGCCGCTTCTGGATCGAGGGCCTGCGCATCGACCACGCCCAGGACTTCCTCGGGCTGCGCCTCAACCAGTGGACGAGCATCGTCGTGGTCGTCCTCGCCGTGGCCTACCTGCTGGTCGTCCGCGGCACCCGCCAGGTGTTCGTCCTCGAAGGCGGCGAACGCGTCGCCGTCGCCTGGGACTCCAAGCCCGCCGTGGCCGCCGGGTACGTCGACGGCGTCCTCCCCAAGGGCGTCGACCTCGACGAGACCGAAGACGAGGAGCCGGGCGAGGCCTCGGCGGAGGATGCGGAGCCGGACGACCCCGAACCCGACGAGCCCGCCGACGACTCCACTGCCGACGACTCCACCGCGGACGACCCCGCCTCCGATCCCGAAACCGGCGACGCGTCCGGGGAGGACCCCCCGGCCTCGGCCGACGCGGGTCGGACCCGAGACGACGGCTGACCGCCACCGCTTCCCCCCGGGCAGGTGCAGATGCATAACCGTAGAGCCGTAGTCGTCGGAGCCGGCGTCGCCGGACTCGCGAGCGCGATCGTGCTGTCGAAGCTCGGCTGGCGGGTGGCGCTGCTGGAGCGGCGCGAGCGCCTCAGAGGCGACGACCTCGGCATGGTCCTGTGGGCCTCGGGCGTGCGCGCGTTGCGCGCGCTCGGCGTCGACGCGACCCTCGACGCCTCGGGGACCCCGGTGGACCGCTTCGAGATCCGCAATGAGGACCGGCTGTCGAGCTCGTTCTCCGGGGCCGTGGTCGGCGCCGAGGACGGCACGCCGTCGGTGATGGTCCACAACGCGATGCTCTACGAGGCGCTCGTGTCGCGCCTGGGCGACAGCGTCGAGGTCTTCCCTGCCACCCAGGTCGACCGGATCGACCTGGTCGACCTCGCGGCCGGGGACGCCACGCGCCGCTGGGACGCCGACCTCGTCGTCGCCGCCGACGGCATCGACTCGCCGACCCGGCAGCTCATCGTGCCCGGCTCGCCGACCACCGAGGCGGGGGCCGTGGTCTTCCGGGGCATCATCCCGGCCCACCGCGCGCCCGAGCGGTCGGCCGAGGCCGTCGAGATCTACGGGCCCGACCGCCGCCGCTTCGGCTACGGCGACCTCGGGCACGCCGGGGCGTGCTGGTGGGCCACCGTGCCCGGCGGGATGCGCCCGGAGTCCCCGCAGATCCAGCACGAGCTGATCAACCGCTGGTTCGCCGACTGGCCCGCGCCGGTGGGGAAGTACATCGCCGCCACCCGGCCTTCGGAGTTGACGCAGCAGCCGGTGCGGTTCGTGTGGCCGGTCCCGGCGAAGCTGCACCAGCCGGTCGGCAACGGTGGCTTGGTGCTGATGGGCGACGCCGCGCACGGGGTCGCGCCGGTCCTGGCGCAGGGCGCGAGTTTGGCGCTGGAGGACGCGGTGACCTTCGGGTGGGCGCTGCGGCGCAGCCCCGAGTCGGTGCCGGACGCCCTCGCCTCGTATGACCGGGCGCGGTTGCCGCGGATCAAGCGGGTCGCGCGGCTGTCGAGGCGCGTCCACACGATCGCTTCGGGCGGCAGAGGCGTCACCAGGGGCCTGCTAAGGGCAGTGCCCGACTCGTGGGTCCAGAACCAGGCGATCTCCCTGGCCGACTGGCAGCCGCCCCGCTGACCGGCTAGAAGTATAGCGCTCGAAGTCGGTGAGACCTACATCACGCTGACGGGCGACTCCGAGACCCCCGGAAATGTCGGCCCCCGGATGCACCCTTGTGCTCGGGGGCCCAGCGCTCAACGGGGTCGAACCTTCTCGTGCTGCGCGGCGGTAGCCGCGCGCCGCTTCGCGGTCTGCGCTGCGTCGTATGTCCGACCCCCGTGTCACCCTTGTGCTCGGGGGCCCAGCGTTGAGCGGGGTCAAACCTTCTCGTGCTGCTCCGCGGCGGCCACACGCCCGTTCGCGATCCGCGCCGTACCCAATGTCGTACCCTCCTGTCACCCTTGTGTCTGGGGGCCCAGCGCTCAACGGGGTCGAACCTTTTCGTGCTGCGCGGCGGCGGCAGCGCCCCGGTTCGCGGTCCGCGCTGTGCCTGATGTCGGACCCCGGTGTCACCCTTGTGTCTGGGGGCCTGGCGTTCAGCGGCTCCCGACCTTTTCGTGCTGCGCCCAAGTCGCACCTCCGCCGATCCTCTGGCGCCGCGACCGCGTCGCGGCCCTACCTCAACCTTGGCGCCGCCCCCGGCGACGGGATACGCTTTCGGGCCATGCAGATCCGTGACGCCCGCCCCGAGGACTGGCCCGCCGTGTGGGCCTTCGCCCAGCCGATCGTCGCCTCCGGCGAGCACTTCGTGTGGGAGCCCGACACCCCCGAAGACCTCCTGCGCGCCTACTGGATCGAGAAGACCGCCCCCGCCTCGGCCCTCGTAGCCGAGATCGACGGACGCGTCGCCGGGATCGCCGAGATCCATCCCAACCAGCCCGGCCGCGGCTCCCACATCGCCAACGCCGGCTTCATGGTCGACCCCGCCGCCCGCGGCAAGGGCGTCGGCCGCGCCCTCGGCGAGGCCGCCCTCGCCCGCGCCGCCGCCGACGGCTTCACCGCCATGCAGTTCAACGCCGTCGTCGCCACCAACACCGCCGCCGTCGACCTGTGGCACTCCCTCGGCTTCACCACCCTCGCGCTCCTCCCCGGCGCCTTCCGCCACCCCGTCGAAGGCCCGGTCGACCTCCACCTGATGTTCCGCGAACTCGCATCGGCTGTGTAGCATCACTTTCGCCATGAACGAATTGCGCGATTCCATCCTCTCCCTGGGCGTCGCCGACCCGGAGACGGCCGTCGCAGTCCACGCCGCCCTCGGCTCCGACCCCGCCCTCGTGGCGCGGGCCGGCAAGCTGCCGCAGCGCCTCGGCGACATCGACACGTGGGTCAAGGACGCCTTCCTCCGGCCCGACAGCCCTTTCCTGGAAGCCGCCGCGTCGGCCGTCGCCGACGCCCTCGGCGAGGAACCCGACGAGAACGTCGACAAGATCCTCCGCGACCTCACCATCCGGCCCCGCACCGTCTACGACCTCCGCCTCACCACCGCCCTCCCCGAGGCCGAGATCGAGGCGATCCTCCCCGTCCTCGCCGAAGCCGGGCTCGTGCGGGCCGAACTCAACCCCCTCGACCCCGACAATCCCTTCTGGACGTTCGAGAACCGCCTCGCGCGCTTCGCCGGGGCGATGCTCGGCGAGCACCTGCCGCGCTGGCGCCGCGGCTACATCACCGACCGGCTGTGGCGCATGACCCGCGCCCGCTTCGACCGGTACGTGTGCCGCCCGGAGTTCAACCGACTCGCCCGCGAATGGGCGCTGGGCGACCCGGCCGCCGCGGCGTCCACGCGCATCGTCGTCCCCGACCCGCGCTTCCGGCAGATGCGCACCCTCGAACTCGCCGTGTGGGACGCGGACGGCGGCGCCATCGCCCTCGGCACCGTCCGCTGGAAGTTCCGGATGGTCGAGCGCCAGCTCAAGCGCCTGCGCCACGTCAAGCGGCTCCTGGGCGACCCGGACGCGCGCCTGTACTGCGTCGCCCCGCGCTTCGAGTCCGGCTTCGACGCCGACGCCGACCCGAACCTGTTCCTCATCGGCCCGGCCCAACTGCTGCGCCGCGAACCGGAGCACGTCGCGACCGAGCCCGCCGAGCCCGAATCCGGGGCCTCGGAAAACGCGCCCGAATCCTCTCCCGACGGTGACTTACACCCCATTTCCCGGCTGGTGGGCGGCGCGAGCCTGCGGGTAGGCTGAGGCTCTGTTTCCCCGACCCGGAACCAAGAGGAGTGACGATGGCGGCAAGCGTGGACGCGGTAGTGGCGGGAGCCGGTGGGTTCATCGGCGGGCACCTGGTGGCGAGCCTCCTCGCCGAGGGCAAGACCGTTCGCGCCGTCGACGTGAAGCCCCTCGACGAGTGGTACCAGGTCCACGGCGAGACCGAGAACCTCCAGCGGGACCTGGCCGACCTGGCCGCGTGCCGCGAGGCCGTCGGCGACGGCGCCGGCGAGGTCTACAACCTCGCGTGCAACATGGGCGGCATGGGCTTCATCGAGAACAACAAGGCCTTGTGCATGCTCTCGGTCCTGCCCTCCACCCACATGCTCATGGCCGCGAAGGACGCCGAGGTCGGCCGCTTCTTCTACTCCTCCTCCGCCTGCGTCTACGCCGGGTACAAGCAGACCGAGGCGAACATCGCGCCGCTGAAGGAGGAGGACGCCTACCCCGCCGACGCCGAGGACGGCTACGGCTGGGAGAAGCTGTTCTCCGAGCGCATGTGCCGCCACTTCCGCGAGGACTTCGGCCTCCAGACGCGCATCGCCCGCTACCACAACATCTACGGCCCCGAGGGCACCTGGGACGGCGGCCGCGAGAAGGCCCCCGCCGCGACCTGCCGCAAGATCGCCGTCGCGGCCCTCACCGGCCAGAAGGAAGTCGAGATCTGGGGCGACGGCGAGCAGACCCGCTCGTTCACCTACATCGACGACTGCGTCCACGGCACCAAGATGTTCACCCGCGGCGACGTCACCGAGCCGCTCAACCTCGGCTCCTCCGAGCTGACGACCATCAACAACCTGTACTACCTGGTCGCCGACATCGCCGGGATCGACATCGAGCTCAAGCACATCGACGGCCCCCTGGGCGTGCGCGGACGCAACTCCGACAACACGCTCATCCAGAAGTACTACGGCTGGGAGCCGTCCATCAGCCTCCGCGAGGGCATGGCGAAGACCTACGAATGGGTCTACGACCAGGTCAAGGCCACGCTCTAGCGGGCGCGGGCAACCTGTGATGGCCGACTCGAAGCTCCGCCGCGTCGACGTCCTCGGCGTCGGCGTCTCCACCGTCAACCAGGAGATGGCCCTCGACGAGGTCACCCGCTGGGTCGACGAGTCCGAACGCCACTACGTGTGCGTCACCGGGGTGCACGGCGTCATGGAGTCGCAGCGCGACCCCGAGCTGCTGGCGATCCACAACGCCTCGGGGCTCACCACGCCCGACGGGATGCCGATGGTGTGGGCCGGGCACAAGGCCGGGGCCGAGTGGATGGACCGGGTCTACGGGCCCGACCTCATGCTCAACGTGCTCGGACGCGCGGCCGAACGCGGCTGGTCCTCGTTCCTGTACGGCGGCAAGGACGGCGTGCCCGAACTGCTCGCCGAGAAGCTCACCGCGCGCATCCCGGGCCTGAAGATCGCCGACACCTACTCGCCGCCGTTCCGGCCCCTCACCGAGGAGGAGGACGCCGCGATCGTCAAGCGCATCAACGACTCCGGTGCGCAGCTGGTGTGGGTCGGGCTGTCGACGCCGAAGCAGGAGCGCTGGATGGCCGCGCACCGCGACCGCCTGACCGCACCGGCCCTGTTCGGGGTCGGCGCCGCGTTCGACTTCCACGCGGGGCTCGTCCCGCAGGCCCCGCCGTGGATGCAGCGCAACGGACTCGAGTGGTTCTACCGGCTCACGAAGGAGCCGAAGCGTCTGTGGCGCCGGTACCTGGTCAACAACCCGGCCTACCTCCGCCAGATCCGCACCCGCCCCCCGTTCCTGCGCGACTAGCGTTCAGTGAAGGCCCCTCGACTCGGCTGTCCGAGCCGAGGGGCCCGGCACTGTCGTACCCCCGAGGCAGGGTTGATACCGGGGGCCCATCGATGTCCGATTTGCCGGGACCCTCCGTTCATGTTTCGCCTCGCACTTCCGGTCCGCGAACCCGCCGCCGACCTCTGACTCCCTCCTTACCCGCACGCCGCAGCGGCGCTAGGCTGTGGCGCATGGTCGACATTCCCAAAGAGAGCACCCACGCCGGGCACCACCCGCGCATGGCCGTCGTGTGGTCGGTCCTGTCGGCAGAGATCGAGCGCTTCGCGGCGGGCACCGGAGCGACCCTGCGCATCCTCGACGTCGGCGGCGGCTCCGGCGGGTTCGCCGTCCCTCTCGCCGAACTCGGCCATGACGTGACCGTCGTCGAACCGAGCGCCAACGCCCTCGCCTCCCTCCGGCAGCGCGCCGCCGACGCCCGGGTCACCGACCGGGTCCACGCCGTGCAGGCCGACGCCGACGAACTGCCCGACGTCGCCGAGCGCGGCAGCGCCGACCTGGTGCTGTGCCACTCCGTGCTCGAGATGGTCGAATACCCCGACACCGCCCTCGACGCGCTCGCAGCCGTCTGCGCGCCCGGGGGAGCGGTGAGCATCCTCGTCGCCAACCGGATCGCCGCGGTCTTCGGCAAGGCCCTGTCGGGCCAGTTCACGACCGCTCTCGACCTGCTCGTCCACGTCGACGGCGTGGTCGAGGGGCGCGACACCATCAAGCGCCGGTTCGAGACCGCCACCTTGACCGCCCTCGTCGGCGGCTCCGGGCTCGTCACCGAGCAGGTCCACGGCGTCGGCGTGGTCGGCGACCTCCTCCCGGCCACGACCCCGCAATCCGAGGCCGGCACCGGCGAGGCCCTCCGCGAGTTCGAGCTCGCATGCGCCTCGCGGGTCCCGTTCCGCGACATGGCCACCAGCATCCACCTGCTCGCCCGCAAGCCCATGCGCTGATCGCACCGTCGCGCGTACTGCGTACTGCGTACTGCGTATAATGTACAATGCACGGCGATGTTCTTTATCGCTCGTGCTGTGCGCCGTGCTGCGAACGCCGCGCGCCCTCTACGCGCTGGAACGTAGACCCGGTTACGTTCCGCTGCCGAGGCCGACGCGCCAGCCGGACCGTAGCCTGGAGCCGTGAACGCGCCACCAGCCGCCCGGAACAGCAGGATCCCGGCACCCGCCTTCGACATCGGCCTCGCCGTCCTGCTCGGCTTGCTCACCAGCTTCACCACCATCGGCGCCGACGAGAACCACGACCCGGGCCGGCTCGCCTTCGCCCTCATCTGGCTCACCGCCGCGTTCCTCGCCGTCCGGCGACTGTCGCCCGAAGTCGCGCTCGCCGGCTCGATGTCCGCGCTCTATCTCTACCTCTACCTCGGACTGCCCGAAGGCCCGATCTTCCTGCTCCCGGCCGTCGCCGTCTTCTTCTACGTCTTCGCCCGGCCGCTCAAGACGAGCCTCATCGTCCTCGCCGCCGTCTTCGCCGTCCACGTCGCCTTCCAGACCTACGTCTTCGGCGACTCCTCGGACCTGCTGGTCAACACCAGCATCACCCTCGTCTGGCTCGGCATCGCCGCGGCGGGCGGCCGGATCGTCCGCGAGGCCCGCCGCGCACGCGCCCGCGAACGCGAGGCCGAACGCGAGCGCTACCGCGCCGACGAACGCGTCCAGATGGCCCGCGAGATCCACGACGTCGTCGGCCACAGCCTCGCGGTCGTCAGCATGAACGCCGGTGTGGCCCTGCACGTCCTCGACAAGCATCCCGGCACGCCGCCCGAGGTCGTCGAGAACCTCCAGGCCATCCGCGACGCCTCCAACCGCGCCCTGCGCGACCTCCGCGCCACCCTCGCGCCGCTGCGCAAAGGCGAGCAGCCCGAGTTGCGACCGACCGGCGCCATCGCCGATATACCCTCTCTTGTGGATGGTGTGCGCTCGGGCGGCCTCGACGTCGCGTACACCGTCACCGGCGACCCCGAAACCGTGCCCGCCAATATCGCCGCCACCGCTTACCGGGTCGTCCAGGAGTCGCTGACCAACGTCATCCGGCACGCCGAGGCCACCCGCGCCGAAGTCCGCATCGACTGCGACCCGCCGAACCTGCGCGTCCGCGTCGAAGACGACGGACGCGGCGGCCCGGTCGACCTCGACCGGGCCGGCCAGGGCATCACCGGGATGATGGAACGCGTGCAAGCCGGAGGCGGCACCTTCAGCGCCGCGCCCCGGCCAGGCGGAGGATTCACCGTCGAAGCCGCACTGCCCTACGGCCGCGACGCGGACTGACCACCGCCTCGCAGCCCGGGAGCGACACCGAGAAAAGGGACACCGCGCATGATCGACCTCGTGATCGCCGACGACCAGAGCCTCATCAGGATGGCGCTGCGCAACCTCTTCAAGAACGAGGACGACATCCGCATCGCCGCCGAAGCCGAGGACGGCGACCAGGCCTGGGAGTTCATCCAGCGGCTCAGGCCCGACGTGGCGCTGCTCGACGTGCGCATGCCCGGGATCGACGGCCTCGAAGTGCTGCGGCGCATCAGCCGCGACCGGAACCTCGCCGCCACACGCGTCGTCATGATCACCACCTTCGAGATCGACGACTACATCTTCGACGCCCTCTCTAGCGGCGCGGCCGGCTTCGTCATGAAGGACGCCCCGCCCGAAGACCTCCTGCGGGCCGTGCGCCTCGCCGCCGCCGGAGACTCGCTGCTCAGCCCCGACGTCACCCGCAAGGTCATCCACGCCTACGCCGAACGCGGCACCGGCGGCGCCAGACCGCACCCCAACCTTGCCGACCTCACCGACCGCGAACTCGAGATCCTGCGATGGGTCGCCACCGGCCTGGCGAACGACGAGATCGGCGAGCGGCTGTTCATCAGCCCCGCCACCGTCCGCACCCACGTCGGCAAGCTCCTGTCCAAACTCGCCGCGCGCGACCGGGCCGGACTCGTCGCCATCGCCTACCGCTCCGGACTCGACGTCCCCGAAGTCTGAACCGCGCCGCCGGAGGAGGAGCGAACGGAAACGCCCGGCGCGGCACCCGATGTGGCCGAACCGATACCGAACCGGCTAGCCTCGGGCCATGCCTTCGAGCCCGCACCTGGCACCAGTCCAGCCCGCATACGGCACCGGCACCCTCGCCGACATCATGCCGACCGCGCTCGCGGCACTCGGAGTCCCCGGCCCGAGCGGCACGCTCCTGCGCGGCACCGAACTCGACGGCGTCCGCCGCGTCGCCGTGCTCCTCCTCGACGGCTTCGGCTACCACCTGCTCGGCCAGGCCGCCCAGGCCAGCGCGACCGTCGGCGCGATCCACCACGGCGAACTCGGCACCCTCACCCCGATCACCGCGACCGTTCCCTCCTCGACGCCGATCAGCCTGGCCTCCTTGGCATGCGGGATGCCGCCGGGCGTCCACGGGATCATCGGCTTCACCGTCCGCGTCCCCGACTCCGGCGACCTGGTCACCCACATCCGCTGGGACGGCGCTCCCGACCCCGAGACCTGGCAGCCGCAGCCGACCTGCTTCGAACGCGCCACCGCCGACGGGGTGGTCTGCACCGTCGTCTCCAACGGCGTCTTCCGCGACACGGGCCTGACCCGCGCGATCTACCGCGGCGCCGACTGGCTCCCCGCCGTCGCCCCGCACGAGGTCGCCGAGGGCACGGTGGCGGCGCTGGCGCGCGGCGACCGGAGCCTGGTGTACGCGTACTTGAACGAGGTGGACACGGCCGGGCACTTCCACGGCATCGGCTCGCCGGAGTGGCTCGAATCGGTCGCGAAGGTCAGCGAGGCGATCGACGGGATCCTTTCGGGCCTGCCGCGGGACGCGGCACTGTTCGTGACCGCCGACCACGGCATGGTGAACGTGACCGACCGACTGCACGTCGACGAGCGGCCCGACCTGCTGCACGGGGTCGAGTCGATCGGCGGGGACGGGCGGATGCGGTACCTGTACACGGCGCCGGGGGCGACCGAGGAGGTGCGGCAGGCGTGGACCGATGCGGTGGGGGACCGGGCCGAGCTGCTCGACCGCGATGAGGCGGTGGACCGTGGCTGGTTCGGGCCGGAGGTCACGGCGCGGAGCCGCGAGCGCATCGGCGATCTGGTGGTGGCGTGCAAGGACACGTTCGCGGTGGTCGGCGTTGAAGGCGAGCCGCCGCATGTGGCGAGGCTCATCGGCCAGCATGGCGGCCTGACGGCGGCCGAGATGGCGATCCCGCTGTGGACCTACCGGATGGGCTGAACGGCGAAGCGAGGGCGGCGGCGTCGAGCGCCGGGGCCGATCCGGCCCCCGCGGTCGGGTGTGTCGGTTCGCAAGTTCCCCCGATTCAAAGATGACCGGTGGGTTTGACATTCGGGGATGTCGGGGCGGGCGCTTCGGCGCCCCCGGGGTCGGGCGTGTCGGTCCGGAGGGTCCCCCGTATCAAAAGTGCCTCGGGGGTACGACAATTCGCGGGCGGACTGCGGGAGTTTCGGGAGGCTAGGGTGCCTCGGCGCCCCTGCGGTCGGGTGTGTCGGTTCGCAGGTTCCCCCGGTTCAAAGATGACCGGTGGGTCTGACATTCGGGGATGTCGGGGCGGGCGGTTCGGCGCCCCCGGGGTCGGGTGTGTCGGTGCGGCGGGTCCCCCGTATCAAAAGTGCCTCGGGGGTGTGACAATTCGTTGGCGTTGGCGTTGGCGTTGGCGTTGGCGTTGGCGTTGGCGTTGGCGTTGGCGTTGGCGTTGGCGTTGGTTCGGGCTCGGTTCTGTTCGCTGCTTCTTGTCGTACCCCCTGGCTACGATCTGTGTGTGACCCGCGATCTCCATCGGTATATCGGCCCCGATCTTTCCGATGACGGAACCCATATCCTCCATGCCGACATGGACGCCTTCTTCGCGTCCGTCGAGATCGCCCGCGACCCCTCCCTGCGCGGCAAGCCCGTGATCGTCGCCGGGCTCGGGCCCCGCGGCGTGGTCTCCGCCGCCTCCTACGAGGCCCGCGAGTTCGGCGTCCACTCGGCCCTGCCGACCGCCATCGCGCGCCGCCGCTGCCCCCAAGGCGTCTTCATCAAGCCCACCACCTCCTACGGCGAGGTCTCGCGCGCGGTCATGGCGATCTTCCGCGAGTTCACCCCGCACGTCCAGCCCATCTCGGTCGACGAGGCCTTCCTCGACGTCTCCGGCGCCCGCCGCCTCATCGGCACCCCCACCGAGATCGCCCGCGCCATCCGCGCCCGCGTCCGCGCCGACCACGGCATCACCTGCACCGTGGGCATCGCCTCCACCAAGTTCCTCGCCAAGCTCGCCTCCGAGGCCTCCAAGCCCGACGGCCTCGGCGTCGTCCCCGTCGCCACTGAGCTCGAGTTCCTGCACCGCCTCCCCATCCGCGCCGTCTGGGGCATCGGCGAGAAGACCGCCGAGAAGCTCACCCGCCTCGGCATGCGCGACGTCGGCGACCTCGCCCGCCTCGACGTCGACAGCCTCGCCGCCTCGGTCGGCACCGCCAGCGCCGAGCACCTCTACGCGCTCGCCCGCAACATCGACCCCAGGCCGGTCCGGCCCGAGCGGGTCGAGAAGTCCATCAGCAACGAGACCACCTTCGGCCACGACGCTCCCGACGCGGCCGTGTGGGGCCCGGTGCTGCTCGAGCTCTCCCGCAAGGTCGCCTCCCGGGCCCGCGCCGCCGGCTGGGCCGGGCGCGGGGTCACGGTGAAGATCCGCTTCGGCGACTTCCGCACCATCACGCGCTCGCGGACGCTCGTGGCCCCCACCGACGTCGGCCATGAGATCTACGAGGCCGCACGGGAACTCGCCGATGCGGCCGCGACCGCGCCGGTGCGCCTCATCGGCGTCAAGCTCGACCATCTGGTGGAGGCGGCCGCCGTCGGCCGTCAGGTCGCCCTCGGTGAACCTGAACACGGTTGGCGCGACATCGAGACGGTCATGGACGTGGCGAGCGCGAAGTTCGGGAAGGGCGCGGTCCGCTCGGCCGGGCGCCTCGCCCGCCGGGACTCGCGTGTAGACACCCCCGAATCGGGGAACCCCGGTCGTTGAGCGAGTGCCGATCCGAGTTTTCCCGCATGGGACACACGAGGGCCAGAACGGACTGATTCAAGGACGAACTGCCTTCCGCCTCGGGCGAAAGCCTCGTAGACTTGAATGCAAGCACTGAGGCCGCGCAGGGGCCTCGTCGAGACTAGCGCAGGAGGAGTGTCGTGCCGCTCTCCGATCACGAGCAACGGCTGTTCGAGCAAATCGAGCAGTCCTTGTCCGAAGACCCGCAGTTCGCCTCAGCTGTGCGCGCCCAAGACCCGGCCCATGTGACGCGTCGCAGGTTCATCCTCGCCGGCGTCGTCACCGTCCTCGGGATCGGCATCGTCATCGGCACCGTGATCGCCGGGGGTGACGCCGCCAAATGGGGCGCGCCCGTCGGCGCGGTGCTCATGTTCGGCGGTCTGATCCTGGGTCTGTGGGCCCAGCGGCGCGGCTCGAACGTGAAGCTCAAGGCCGTCGACGGCAAGGCGACCCGCACCACCGGCGGGAGCGCGAAGGCCCCCAAGCCCGGCGGTTTCACCTCCCGTATGGAAGAGCGGTGGCGCCGCCGCCGCGACAACGGCGACATCTTCTGATCCCGCCCCGCCCCCGATAACGAGCCTGCGACGAAACGGGCCGAGCCGAATGGCCGGCCCGTTTTCACGTGCCCCGGAATCCGCTTGCACCGCGGCTGGCTTGTGGGCAGGGGTGTGCGACTCGCGGCGGCGTTCGCCGGGCCCCCGATACGAGGGTGCCCGAGGGGTACGACAATCGACTGAGATGAAAAGCGGCCCGGCGGGAGAATTCTCCTGCCGGGCCGCTTCGTGTCTTTCGGTACTGCGTCGGTTCGGGACCGGTCCGTTCGGGGACCGCAGCGGCGGTCGCCTCGCCCGTTAGCGGCCTCGGAGCATCGCCCGGCGCGCGCCCTTGCCGGCGTTCGCGCTGGTCGGGATCGGGCCCTTGGGGATGGCCATGCCGATGCCGAGCGCGTCCAGGCGCTTGGAGACGTGGTTGGCGCCCTTGGAGTCGATGTTCTTCGGCAGCTTCGTGAGCCGCTTGCGCACCTCGGTCACCGAGAAGTCGTCGTTCGGGGTCTCGCCGACCAGGAACGTGTAGATCGGGGTCGAGCCGACCACGCGCGAGATCCGCTTCTTCTCCTGGCCGAGGAGCTTGCGGACCTTGCCGCCGCCCTCGCCGAGGAGCACCACGCCGGCCTTGCCGACCGCGCGGTGGACCATCTGCGTCTCCGACAGGGCCGCCACGCCCGGGGTCACCTGCCAGCCGCGGATGCCGTCGATGAGCGCGTACGCCGCGCCCGGCTTGCCGACGGCCTCCTTGTTCACCACCTTGCTGGTGCGCGCGTTCAGCACGATCATCGCCGCCAGGAGGGCCACGAACACGGCGCTGACGAACCACAGGAGGTTGAAATTCGCGAAGATGACCAAGGCGGTGACGATCACGAACGGCAGCAGGATCGCGGCGGCCTGGAGCGGCAGGAACCACTTGTCGCGCTTGTACGTGAACTTGATGGCCATGCCGATGGTCCTCAGGCGTGACCGGAACGTCTCTTTCTCCTGCTGCTTTGCCATGTCCTCAAGTCTAGTGTGCGATCCGCGCCGTTCAAGCCGGGGCTTATCCGCGGCCCGCGAGCTCGCCGAGACCGGCCGCGTCGCGCGCTTCGACCGCCTGTCGGTACAGGCGCCCGGCCCGGTACGAGGAGCGCACCAGCGGCCCGCTCATGACCCCGGCGAACCCGATCTCCTCGGCCTCGGCCGAGAGCTCGACGAACTCCTCGGGCTTGACCCACCGGTCCACCGGGTGGTGGCGCTTGGTCGGGCGCAGGTACTGCGTGATGGTGATCAGCTCGCAGCCGGCCGTGTGGAGGTCCCGCAGGGCCTGGGAGATCTCCTCGCGGGTCTCGCCCATGCCGAGGATGAGGTTCGACTTGGTGACCAGGCCGTCCTCGCGGGCCTTGGTGATCACCTCGAGCGAGCGCTCGTAGCGGAACGCCGGGCGGATGCGCTTGAAGATCCGCGGCACCGTCTCGACGTTGTGCGCGAGCACCTCGGGGCGCGAGGCGAACACCTCGGCGAGCTGCTCGGGCACGGCGTTGAAGTCGGGGATGAGCAGCTCGACGCCGCAGCCGGGCACGGCCGCGTGGATCTGGCGGACGGTCTCGGCGTAGAGCCAGGCCCCGCCGTCGTCGAGGTCGTCGCGGGCGACGCCGGTGATCGTGGCGTACTTCAGGCCCATCGTCTGGACCGACTCGGCCACGCGGCGCGGCTCGTCGCGGTCGAGCGCGTCGGGCTTGCCGGTGTCGATCTGGCAGAAGTCGCACCTGCGGGTGCACTGCGAGCCGCCGATGAGGAACGTCGCCTCGCGGTCCTCCCAGCACTCGTAGATGTTGGGGCACCCGGCTTCTTGGCAGACCGTGTGCAGTCCCTCGCTCTTGACGAGGCCCCGCAGTTCGGTGTACTCCGGGCCGGTCTTGGCCTTGACCTTGATCCAGGAGGGTTTCTTCTCGATCGGGGTCTGGGCGTTGCGCACTTCGAGGCGCAGCATCCGGCGTCCTTCAGGCTGTACGGAAGTCACGGGCCCAGCCTACGCCGCGGCGGGGCCGGACGGCAGGTGTCGCTGGGCACAGCCGCGCCGCGGATGAAACGTAGGATGACGTGCCCGCTGGTCTAATTGGGCACCGGCCGCGAACAGGGGAGCAGCAGTGGAACTCATGCACCAGGGCAAGGTCCGCGACGTCTACGCCGACGGCGGGGACCTGGTCCTCGTCGCCTCCGACCGCGTCAGCGTCTTCGACGTCGTCCTGCCCACCCCGATCCCCGACAAGGGCGCCCTCCTCACCGCCCTGAGCCTGTGGTGGTTCGACCAGCTCGCCGACCTCGTCCCCAACCACGTCGTCTCGGCCGAGGACGTCCCCGCCGAGTTCGCCGGGCGCGCCGTGCGCGTCAAGCGCCTCGACATGCTCCCGGTCGAGGCGGTCGTGCGCGGCTACCTCACCGGCTCCGGCCTCGCCGACTACGACGCCACCGGCGCCGTCTGCGGCATCGCGCTCCCCGAGGGCCTCGTGGACGGCTCGCGCCTGCCCGAGCCGATCTTCACCCCCACCACCAAGGCCGCCGTCGGCGACCACGACGAGCCCATCGACTTCGCCCAGGTCGCCGCGACCATCGGCGCCGACCTCGCCGAACGCGTCCGCGACCGCACCCTGGCCGTCTACGCCCGCGGCGGCGAGATCGCCCTCGGAAAGGGCATCATCATCGCCGACACCAAACTCGAGTTCGGCCTCGACGCCGACGGCACGCTCTGCCTCGCCGACGAGGTCCTCACCTCCGACTCCTCGCGCTTCTGGGACGCCGAGGCCTGGAAGCCCGGCCAGACCCAGCCCTCCTTCGACAAGCAGTTCGTCCGCGACTGGGCCAAGTCCACCGGCTGGCGCCCCACCGACGCCGACGCCGCCGCGGCGGCCCCCGAGATCCCCGAAGCGATCGTCGCCGCCACCCGCGAGCGCTACATCGAGGCGTACGAACTCCTCACCGGCCGCCGCTGGTAAGCGACGCACCGGGGGAGCACCGGCCAGGACCCCCACTGCGCACCGGACCGTGCTGCACGAAACCGCGCCGCCTCACCGCTCCGCGACCCTCGGCACCCACATCCGGACCTCCCAGCCGCCCTCCGGGGTCGGCCCCGCCGCGAACGTCCCCCCGAGCAACTCCGCCCGCTGCCGCAGCCCCAGCAGCCCGTGCCGCGAACCCGGCAGCTCCAGCACCGGCCGCGAACCCGGCGCGTTCCGCACGCTGACGTGCGCCCCGCCGCCGCGCTGCGCCACCGCCACGGTCACCGCCGCGCCCGGAGCGTGCTTGCGCGCGTTCGTCAACGCCTCCTGCACCGTCCGGTAGATCGCCCGCTGGCACGCCGGATCGAGCCCGACGATCCGCTCGACCCGCAGCTCCGCCTCGATCCCGCTGCCGTCCACGAGCGCGTCCAACTCCTCCAGCGTCGGCTGCGGCGTCAACTCGGTCGCCCGCGTGCCCGAGGCCCGCAGCACCTGCACCATGTGCCGCAACTCCTCGAGCGTCGTCACGCTCAATCGCCGGATCATCGCCGCGCCCTTGCGGGCCTCCTCGTCGCGCGCCTGCACCTGCATCGCACCGGCCTGCACCGCGATGAGGCTCACCTGGTGCGAGACCACGTCGTGCATCTCCCGCGCCAACTGCGCCCGCTCGGCCGCCAGCGCCTGCTGCGTCAGCAGCAACTGCTCGTGCTCGCGCGCCTCCTCGATCTCCGTGAGCCGATCGGCCAGCGACCGCCGGTTGTGCTGCATGTGCCCCAGGATCGCCGGCACCGCCGCCAGCACCACGTAGTACAGCTGGCTGCGCAGCGGGATGTCCCCGGTGAACGCCCAGGCGAGCGCGTCCGCGGGTGAGAACACGATCTGCTCGTGGATGATCGCCGCCAGCACCGAGGTGTTCCACGCCAGGAACGCCGCCGAGAGCACGCCCGCGGCGACCAGCGCGTCCCAGGGGCGCTTCGCCCGGTCCGCGACGCAGTACACCGCGAACATCGAGGCGACCTTCTCGCCCACCAGGGCCGCCGCCGGCAGCGTCACCAGCAGCACCGGGAACGGGAAGCGCCTGCGGAACACCAGCGCCGCGACCCCCAGGACCGCGAACGAGGCCGCCGGCTGGTTGTCCCACGCCAGCACCAGCCACAGGTGCACGCCCGCCACCGCCAGCACCGCGATGTCGAACACCCACTGCGGCAACCGGATCCAGCGGCCGAAGAGTCTCACCGGCCCTCCGGTTTGATCAGCCCCGCGTCGTGCGCCGCCAGCGCCGCCTGCACCCGGTTCGACACCTGGAGCTTCGTCAGGATCGAGCTCACGTGGTCCTTGACGGTGCCCAGGCCCAGGAACAGCTCCGCGGAGATCTCCCCGTTCGCCTTCCCCTCCGCCAGCAGCAGGAGGATCTCGCGCTCGCGCTCGGTGAGCCGCTCGATCCGCGGGTTCGGCCGGTTCTCGGTCGAGCGCTGGAGGTATCCGGCCACGACCGCCCGCGTCACCTTCGCCGACAGCACCGCCCCCTCGGTGACCAGCGCCCGCACCTGGTAGGCCAGGTGCTCCGGTTCGGTGTCCTTCAGCAGGAAGCCCGCCGCGCCCAGCCGGAGCGCCGCGTCCACGTACTCGTCGGTGTCGAAGGTCGTCAGCACCGCCGTCACCGGCGGGTGCGAGAGGTTCTTGAGCCGCTTGAGCACCGTCAGGCCGTCCACGTCGGGCATCCGGATGTCCAGCAGCACCACGTCGGGCCGCAGCGCCAGGACCCGGTCCATCGCGTCCGCACCCGAGACCGCGTCCACCACCTCGATGTCCTCGGCGGCGCTGAGGATATGGGTGAAACCCGACCGGATGAGGGCTTCGTCGTCGACGATCAGCACTCGGATCACGTGGACCTCCCTGTGTGGCCTATTCGTGTTATGACGGCTCATCATGCCCGCCCGCCCTCGACCCCCCGATCGGGGGGTGTACAGCGGGCCGATGGTCGGGTACGCGAACCCGACCTTCGACGGGCCGATTCGGGACCTTCGACCGTCTCGGGGGGTGTCCATCGGACCTTTTAGGAGAGGGACCTCCACCGGACCGGTTCCGGCACTTCGAGGGAGGTGCGCCACGCCCGCCGCGGCGAGTCTTGTACTCCCACCCGAATCACCTTCCATTCCCTGGAGGCACCATGTGCGGCTTCGCAGTCCGCGCCGCGGCCCACACCGCGGCCGACGCCGAGCGGTTCGCCGCGGCCCTGGCACTCCTGGCCCACCGCGGCCCCGACGAGAGCGCCGTGGTCAGCGCCGGCGAGCGGGTCCTCATGGGCTTCCAGCGACTCGCGATCATCGACCGCGAAGGCTCCCACCAGCCGATGCGCCGCGGCGACGAGACCGACTCCGAGCGGTACACGATCGTCTTCAACGGCGAGATCTACAACTACCTCGAACTGCGCGACGAACTCGTGCGCGTCCACGGCGAGACCTTCGCCACCCGCGGCGACACCGAGGTCCTCCTCGCGGCCTACCGCCACTGGGGCCCCGACCTGCTCCACCGCCTCCGCGGCATGTTCGCGTTCGTCGTCTACGACAAGGCCGCCGATCTCCTCTTCGCCGCCCGCGATCCCTTCGGGATCAAGCCGCTCTACTGGACCAGCTTCGACGGCGCCACCTGGCTCGCCAGCGAGAAGAAGGCCCTCCCCGGCCTCGCCCACCCCGACTTCGTCGACCCCGATCAGGTCGCCCACTACGCGACCTTCCAGTACGCGCCCGAGCCGGCCACGCTCCACCGCCACGTGCACCGCCTCGAGGCCGGGCACTTCGCGATGTTCCGGCCCGGCGCCGAACCGCACCCGCAGCGCTACTTCGAACCGATGTTCCGGCCCCGGCCCGCCTCGGACGCCGACCGGCTCGCGGCCGAGATCCGCGAGGCCCTGCGCGACTCCGTGCGCGCCCACATGCAGGCGGACGTGCCTGTGGGCGCGCTGCTGTCCAGCGGCATCGACTCCACGGCGATCGTCGCGCTGGCCCGCGAGGTCGACCCCGGGATCTTGACGTTCACCGCGCAGTTCACCGACCCGGCCCTCTACGACGAGCTGGAGGTGGCCGCCGCCTCCGCGGCCGCGCTCGGGGTGCGCTCGATCCCCGCGCCGGTGTCGGTCGAGGACGTCATGGCCGAGCTGCCGACGATCGTGTGGCACCTGGACGACCCGGTGGCCGACCCTGCCTTGGTGCCGCTCTACTTCGTGGCGAAGAAGGCCGCCGAGCACGTCACCGTCGCTCTCGGCGGCGAGGGCGCCGACGAGCTGTTCGGCGGCTACCGGATCTACCGCGAGCCGCGTTCGCTGCGGCGCATCGAATCGCTGCCGGGTTCGGCGAAGCACCTGATCCGCCGGGCGTCGGCGATCCTCCCCGAGGGCGTCAAGGGCAAGAGCTTCCTCGAACGGGGCACCGCCGAGCTCGAGGAGCGGTTCGTCGGCAACGCGAAGATCTTCACCGGTGAGGCTAAGCGCCGCCTGCTGCACCGCGAGGTCTCCTCCTTCAGGGACGTGACCGACCCGATCTGGGAGACCTCGGCGCACCTGGACCCGACCACGCGGATGCAGCACCTGGACCTGCGCACCTGGATGCGCGGGGACATCCTCGTCAAGGCCGACCGGATGTCCATGGCGCACAGCCTGGAGCTGCGGGTGCCGTTCCTGGACCGCGCGGTGTGGGAGGTCGCCTCGCGCGTCCCGGTCGAGCACCGGCTCCAGGGCGCGCAGACGAAGACCGCGCTGCGCCGGGCCGTCGCGAACCTGGTGCCGCCGTCGATCGTCGAGCGGCCCAAGCTCGGTTTCCCGACCCCGCACCGGCAGTGGCTTGCCGGGGCCATGTTCGAGTGGGCCGACCACGTCATGGCGACCAGCGGCTGCGGGCACCTGGTCGACCTGGAGTACGCGCGCGGCCTCCTGCGCACCCACCGCGCCGGGGAGGCCGACCACGCCCGCAAGGTGTGGGCGGTCATGGTCTTCTGCCTCTGGTACGCCCAGCTCGACCGGCCGCCGGTCGGCGCCGGACGGGCCCGCGCGCCGCGGACGGCGGAGGCGACGGTGGACCTGGGCTCCCAGGACCTCACCGGCGCCGCCGCCTGACCGGCCGGGCTCGCGAGCGGCTCTGGGGTGCCGCTCGCGAGCCCGCTCGCCTCAGAAGAGCCCTTCGCCGACGAACCCGCCCTCGGGCGCGCCCGGAGGGACCGCGAACACGGCGCTCCCCTCGGCGACGATGAACTCCGTCAACCGGTCCGAGGCCGCCATCTGCTCCTGCGCGTCCACGAACACCTGCGGATCGGCCTGGAAGGACACGAACAGCAGTCCCGCGTCGTACGGGTGCTCGGCGTGCATGTGCCCGTCGAGGTGCCCGTCCGTCGCCGCGTCCGAGCTGACCTCGGCCTGCGTCAGGAACCCGTAGTCGTAGTTGCATCCGCGCCGGACCATCGCCGCGTCGTGCACCACCGCGATGTGCGAGTCCGCCGGGACCGCGGCCAGACCCGAGGCGTCCTTCGCCGTGAAGTCCGGGTGGTCGAACTCGCCGCCGCCGCTCAGCGGCACGCCCGAGTCCCGCTCCCGGCCGAAGGTGAGGTTCTGGTCCTCGGCGGAGAGCATCGACCAGTCCGGCAGCCGCATCCGGATCTTGCGGAACACCAGGTACGTGCCGCCTTCGAACCAGTCCGGCTCCGCGTCGCGGGCCCACACGCGCTCGTCGAACTCGGCCGAGCCGGCCTCGGGGTTCGCGCTGCCGTCCTTGAAGCCCATGAGGTTCCGCGGCGTCCCGCCGTCCGGCGTCGAGGAGAACCCGTGCTGCATCCACAGGAGCGAGGCCCGACCGACCGCGCGCTTGCGCAGCTCCAGGAACGCGTTGCTCACCACCTGCCGGTCGTCCCCGCAGATCTGGAGCAGCAGGTCCCCGCCCGACCAGGCCGGGTGCAGCCGGTCCCCGTCGAACTCCGGCAGCTCCACGAGCTTCGACGGCCGCGCCGCCTCCAGACCCGCCTTGCCGAACGCCTCCGGGCCGATCCCCATCGTCACCGTCAGCCGCGCCGGAGCGAGCCCGGCCGCGACCGCCTCGGCGTCGAACTGCTCGTCCGAGTCGAACCGGAACTTCGGCACCGCCGCGCCCGAGATCAGCGCCGCGGCCACTGCCGACCAGTCCTCAAGCAGCGCTTGCAGGTTCGCGGCCACCGCCGCGGCGTCCAGCTCGGCACCCGACGCCAGATCAGAAGAAGCGAGGTCGAACGCGGCGAACAGCGCATGGCCCTGCATCGGCGTGGCGATCCCGGCCTGCCGCTCCCCGTAGAACGGCTCCGCATCGGCGCCCTCGGCCGCTCCGGCCCCGCCTTCACTCCGCGAACCCGAGGCGATCGCCATCCCGACCCCGGCGCCGACGGCGGCCGAGACCGTCGCGGTCGCGAGGGCTGTGCGCCGCGACATCGTCGCTCCAATGGAATCCTCCGGACCGGAGTCCTTCCTGAACCGCTGCCGCAGTCCCAGCAGCACGTCGACGGCTGCGAACGCGGCCAACGAGATCCCCAGCAGCGGGAAGAACCACCCGACGCCCGCGGCCGCGGCGACCACCGCCGCGACGGCCGGCCACGGCAGCTTCCGCAGCGACCCGCGCGGGTAGGCGCGGCCGACCAGGCCGCCCTTCGGGCGGCGCTGCCACCACATCCGGTAGCCCCACACGATCATGAGCACCAGGGCGATCATCGCCGCCGCCAGGACCAACTGGTTCGCCAGGCCGAACAGCAGGCCCATGTGCGCGGCGATGAACACGTTCGTCACCTGCGCCATGAACGGCCAGTCGGCGAACCGCAGCTCCTCGGTCACCTCCGGCGCGCCGGAGGCCGTGTCGACCACGAGCTGGTCCTGCTCCACCGGGAACGACCGGTCGGTCTCGGTCACCAGATACTGCGTGCCCTCCCCGGTCGGCAGCGTGATCTGGAGCTGCCCGCGCAGCCCGGCGTCCAGCGCCGTGTCGTGGACCCCGTCGAGCAGCGTCACCGCGAACACCGACGATCCCGAAGCGCCCGAATGGTCGTGCGCGGCATGGTCGCCCGCACCGCCGACATCGGTCGCAAGCGAGGGGGTGCTCCAGTCGAGCGCCGCCCGCAGCTCCGAGACGTGCTCCCCGGCGTAGCGCGACCAGGTCAGGCCCGTGGCCGACAGGAACAGCAGGACCGCGACCAGCCACAGGCCGACCGGGCCGTGCCACGCGAGCGTCCGCGACCGGCCCGAGCCCTCCGGCCGGGGCCGAAGCAGCCCCTTGCGTCGGCGCGAGACCCACAGGACCAGGCCGCCGAGCGCCACGACCCACAGCCAACTGGCCGCGAGTTCGCTGTAGAGGCGGCCGGGCTCGCCGAGGTGGAGGTTGCGGTGGAGCGTCGAGACCCACTCGCGCACCGGCCCGGCCTTCGAGGAGCCGTACGTGGTCGACTCCCCGAGGATCTCGCCGCTGTAGGGGTTCACGTAGACCACGGCGACCGCGCCGGAATCGCGGACGACCCCGTCGTCCACGAGCACCTCGGTCGAGGCGTCGGCCTCGGAGGCGGGCCGCACCGCGGTCACGGCCCAGTCGGGATGGGCTTGGGCGACCGCGCCGACCTGGCGGGCGAGCGTCAACGGCTCGCCCTCGGCCTCGACGGTCTTGAGATCGGCGTACAGCGCGTCCTCGACGGGGTACGAGAGCGCGTAGGCCAGCCCGGTCAAAGCCGAGACCAGCAGGAATGGGGCGATGAGAATGCCTGCGTAGAAATGCATGCGAAGCAGCGGCCGCTTCAGGGCAGCCGGAATCGAAGGTCGTGTGGACATGGCTCGCTTTCTGAGCAGCCCGGGGACGCACCGGTCCCCGGGCAGGGGTCAGCGCCTGAAGCGCTGGGGGACGAAAGGACTCAGGAGAAAGCGAGCCGCGGCGGGCCGCGGCGCGAGATGGCGGTGCGCACCGCCGCGAGCGGACGCGGCACCCGCGTCCGGGGGAGGAGCCGGCGGGGTCGGACCGCGATGCGGGCGTTGACGCCCAGGACCCGGACGACCCGGGCGAAGAACAGGGTGAGCAGTTCGAGCAGGGCCGCGAGCGCGGCGTCGCCGCGCGCCAGCCACGAGGCCTGCGCGAAGGCCGCGGCGATGTGGACCAGCCACATGCTCCACCCCGCGCCGTGCGCGTGGGTCGCGGCCTGCGCGCCCGCCTCGAAGAACTCGTGCAGGCCCCACTGGGCCGCGAGGCACAGCGGCGCGAGCGTGAGGAACCCCCGCTGGCGCCCGCCGGCCGCATAGGCGGCGGCGAAGACGAGCCCGACCGCGGCGGCGAACTGGGGCGGGCCGGGCGCGTGCCCGCCGCTCCACAGATGCAGCAGGAGCGAGGCGGTCACCGCGACGACGGCGAACACGGCGGCCCGCAGCAGTCGGAACGGCATCTGCCTCAATTGCACGCGCGTATTGTGTCACGGCCGCGGACGGCCGGACGCCCCCGAGTCGGCGATCCGACCCGGGGGCGTCCGCCGACTACGACCGCTTGGGGCCGTACGTGAGCCGCCGCAGCACGACCTCGAACGGGCCGCGTTTGCCGGCCTTGTCGAGGCCGACCGTGATGAACACGGTGACCAGCCAGGTCCCGAACGCGACGCCGAAGGCCGCCAGGTAGCCCATGCCCTCGCCCAGGCCCAGGCCCCAGGCGGCGAGCAGCGGGGCCATGATGATCGACTGGAGCAGGTAGCTCGTGAGCGACCGCTCGCCGACCGCCGCGAGGGCGCCCGGCACGCCGCGGCGGCCGAAGTCGCGCAGCCGGTGCGCGAGGAGCGCGAACCCGCAGATGTAGCCGAGCCCGGCGTACGCGCCGCCGAGGAGCGTCAGGGCCGTCGCCGCGACCCACAGCGGCTTGGACGGCTCCCAGGCGCCGAGCGCGATGAGCGCCACCGGAAGCGCGCTGAGGACGTTCACGACCATGCCGGTGACGAACACCTTCTTGAGCTGCGGCAGGTGGTCCTCGGGGTGGTCGATCCAGCCCGAGCGCTGGAGCATCATGCCGGCGGCCACGAGCGGGAGGAACATGGCCAGCAGGACGCCCACCAAGATCACGGTGATTGAAGCGAGCGAGCCGGTGAGCAGCTGCTGCACGTAAGCCGGGAGCCCGACGAAGGCCGGCGGGGCGCTGTTCTCGGTGAAGGTGAACGCGAGGATCGGCAGTCCGATGAGGACGAAGTAGGCGCCCGAGCCCCAGATCCAGCGTTTGAGCGCCTTGTCGGAGAGGTGCACGAAGAACAGCGCGATCAGGCCGGTGGCGCCGTAGGGCGCGAGGATGTCGCCGAAGAACAGGAGCGTGGCGTGGACGAAGCCGAAGGCGATGAGCCACCAGGAGCGGCGGCGCAGGACCTTGCGGACGCCTTTGGCGTCGAGGCCGCGCGCGAACATGCGCGAGGCCATGACCGCGATCCCGAAGCCGTAGAGGATCGCGAACATCGGGCGGGAGCGGTCGGCGACGACGAGCTGCTCGATGAACAGCGCGACGTGGTCGGCGGTCGACTGGCCGGTGTTGTGGTTGTACTGGTCGAGTCCCATGCCCCACAAGTGGATCGGGACGTTGGCGAGCGCGATGAACAGGAGCATCCCGCCGCGGGCGATGTCGGGGGCGAGCGAGCGTTCGGCCTTGCTGATCGATGCCGGCGGGCCGGGCGGGCCCGCTTCGACTTGGGGGGCGTAAGTCACGACGGACTCCTCTGAGGTCGCGGACGGGCGTTCTGGTTTCCGCAGTCAGTTTAAGGAATCCGCGCCCCGCGCACGGTCATGCCGGCCTCCTCGCGGAGGGCACGCGGGCGTCGCCACACCCGCTGAAGTGAGGAATCCTTCCAGATATGAGATGTCACACCCCAGAGCGTTTTCGAACCGCGAACCGTCACGGGTCCCTCTCGCGAACGCCCAGGGCACTCCCACCCGTGGACGCCGAAGGGCCCCACCGCGAAGCGGTGGGGCCCTGACGTTCGCCTACGCCTCGGCGTCGAGTTGGACTACGCCTTGGTGAACAGGAGCGCCGCGTTGTGGCCGCCGAAGCCGAAGGCCGTGTTCATCGCCGCGCCGAGGTCGACCTTGCGGGCCTCGTTCGCCGCCACGTCGAGCTCGAGCAGCGGGTCGGGGTCGTCCAGGTTGATCGTCGGCGGGATGATCCCGTCCACGATCGCCATGATCGACGCGATCGACTCGACCGCGCCCGCGCCGCCGAGCAGGTGCCCGGTCATCGACTTGGTGGCCGTGAGGACCACCGAGTCGCCCAGGACCCGCTTGATGCCCCTGGTCTCGGGGATGTCCCCGGTGGGCGTCGACGTCGCGTGCGCGTTGACGTGACCGACCTCGGAGGCGTCGAGTCCGGCCTGCCGCAGCGCCAGCTCCATCGCGCGTCCGCCGCCGGCGCACTCGGGATGGGGCTGGACGATGTCGTACCCGTCGGAGGTCAGGCCCGCGCCCGCCACGACCGCGTAGATCCGCGCCCCGCGCGCCTCGGCGTGGTCGCGGCGCTCCAGCACGAGCGAACCGCCGCCCTCGCCCATGACGAAGCCGTCGCGGTCGGTGTCCCAGGGCCGCGAGGCCCGGGTCGGGTCGTCGTTGCGGGTGGACAGGGCCTTCATCGACGCGAAGCCGGCGATCGGCAGCGGCGCGATGACCGCCTCCGCCCCACCGGTGATGACGACGTCGGCCCGGCCCGCGCGGATCATGTCCACGCCCCAGGAGATCGCCTCGGCCGACGTGGCGCACGCGCTGGTGGGGGCGTGCACGCCGGCCTGGGCGCCGAACTCCAGGCCGACCACGGCCGCCGGGCCGTTGGGCATGAGCATCGGCACGGTGAACGGGGAGACGTAGCGGGCGCCCTTCTCCTCCAGGATGTCGTCCTGGTCGAGCAGGGTGGTGGCGCCGCCGATGCCCGAGCCGAACACCACGCCGAGTCGTTCCTTGTCGAGGTCGTCGCTCAACCCCGCGTCGTCCCACGCCTGCTTCGCGGCGATGATCGCGATCTGCTCGGAACGGTCGAGGCGCCGCAGCCGAACCCGGGGCAGCACCTCGGAGGGTTCGACGGCGAGCCGGGCGGCGATGCGCACCGGGAGCTGCTCGGCCCAGGGCTGGGTGAGCGCGGCGACTCCGGACCTTCCCGCGGTGAGTGATTCCCAGGTCGACGCCACGTCCCCGCCGAGGGGCGTGGTCGCGCCGAGCCCGGTCACGACTACCTCAGTCACATTAACCCTTCTCGATGTAGGAGACGGCGTCGCCGACGGTCTTCAGGTTGGCGACCTCGTCATCGGGGATCTTGACGCCGAACTTCTCTTCGGCGGCGACGACGACCTCGACCATGGCGAGCGAGTCGACGTCCAGGTCGTCGGTGAACGACTTGCCGTCGGCGACATCGTCGGGGTTGACGCCCGCGACCTCTTCGAGAATGTCGGACAGGCCTTCGCGGATCTCGTCACGAGACAGAGCCATGATGTATTTCCTCTCGATAATTACGGGCAGCGGATGACTTGCCCGGCGTAGGTGAGACCGCCGCCGAATCCGAACAGGAGGATCGGAGCGCCGGAGGCCACCTTGCCACTTTGTACCAACTTCGACAGCGCCAGCGGCACCGATGCCGCCGACGTGTTGCCGGAGTAGACGATGTCCTCGGCGACGACGCAGTCCTCGCTGAAGTCGAGTCGCTTGGCGATGCCCTGGATGATCCGCAGGTTCGCCTGGTGCGGCACGAAGGCCGCCAGCTCCGAGATCTTCACGTCGGCCCGCTCGGCGACCTTCTCGATGAGCGGGGCCAGCTGGGTGGTCGCCCAGCGGAAGACGGTCTGGCCGGCCTGCTTGATGTAGGGGACGTCCTCCTCGATGCGGATGACGTCGGCCATCGAGGGCTCCGAGCCCCACACGACCGGGCTGATCGCGGCCTTCGGGTCGTCGGTGCCCTCCACGACCACCGCGCCCGCGCCGTCGCCGAACAGGACGCACGAGGTGCGGTCCTCCCAGTCGGTCACGGCGGTGAGCTTCTCGGCGCCGACGACGATGGCGCGCTTGGCGCCTCCGGTGCGGATGGCCATGTCGGCCTGGGCGAGGGCGTACTCGAAGCCCGAGCAGGCGGTGTTGACGTCCATGGCCGCGGGGTGCTCGATCCCGAGCGCCTCGGCGACCCGGCAGGCGGTGTTGGGACACACGTCCTTGGCCGAGACGGTGGCGACGATGACCATGTCGATGTCGCCGGGTCCGTAGCCGGAGTGCTCCAGGGCCTGGCGGGCGGCGTGGACGGCCATGTCGGCCACCTTCTCGTCGTCCGCGGCGATGCGCCGCTCCTTGATGCCGACACGGGAGACGATCCACTCGTCGTTGGTGTCGACGATCTTGGCGAGGTCGTCGTTGGTGAGCACCTTCTCCGGCTGGTAGTGCCCCACGCTGACGACGCGCGATCCGTTGACGCTCACTCGACTCCTTCGTTCGCCGCGCCGCCGTCGGCGGCGCTGTCGTTGAGCACCGGGTCGGCGGCGGCCGCCAGGTCCTCGGGGGTGTTGACGTTGACGCGCTCGACGCCCTTGAGCGCCCGCTTGGCCAACCCGGTGAGCGTCCCCGCAGGCGGGAGCTCCACGACCGCCGTGACGCCCAGGTCTCCAAGCGTACTCATGCACGCGTCCCACCGGACCGGTGAGGTGACCTGGGCCACCAGTTGCCGCAATGCGGCCTTGCCACTGGGCACGGGCCTCCCGTCCCGGTTGGAAAGGAGGATACGGGTCGGGTCGGCGACGGCGATGTCGGCCGCCACCGCTTCGAGCGCCTCCTGCGCGGGGGCCATGTGCGGGGTGTGGAAGGCCCCGGCGACCTTGAGCGGGATGATCCGGGCCCGCGCGGGCGCGTCCCCGGTGAGCTTCTCGATGGCCGCCACCGGTCCGGCGGCGACGATCTGGCCCGCGCCGTTGCGGTTCGCCGGCCACGCGCCGGCGGCCTCGATCGCGGCGAGGACCTCTTCCTCGACGCCGCCGAGGACCGCGGCCATCGTGGTCGGCTCGATGTCGCACGCGGCGGCCATCTCGCGTCCGCGAACGGCGGCGAGGCGCACGGCCGCTTCGGGGCTGAGGACCCCGGCGATCGCGAGCGCGGTGAGTTCACCGACCGAGTGCCCGGCCACCACGAGGTCGGCCGCGGCGAGCGCGCTCCCCTCGGTCAGCAGCCGCTCGGCGGCGAGCAGCCCGGCGGCCACCAGCAGCGGCTGCGTGTTGGCGGTGTCGGTGATCTCGTCCTGGCCGGCCTCGGTGCCGAGGCGGACCAGGTCGAGACCGATGAGGTCGGACCACTCGCGCAGGCGCGCGGCGGCGGCGGGGTCTTCGATCCACGGCGTCAGGAACCCGGGCTTCTGGGAGCCCTGCCCGGGAGCGAGAATGGCAAGCACATTACGACTTTCGCATCGGCAGCATGGGATACGGGAGCAGTCAGAGGACTGAAAGCCCGTTCGGTTCTTGTAGGAAATCTACAACACTCGTTGTCAACTGCGAGAACGCCGGGTGACCGGGGAGTTCTCCAGGCGTCCTATGGTCAACCCCACACGGAGGACGAAGGCCTCATGGGGATCGGTGGGGGAGAAACCGGTCACCTCTTGGATGCGTCGCAGCCGGTACCGGACCGTGTTGGGGTGGACGTACAACTCCCGGGCGGTGCCCTCCAGGACGCCGCCGGAGGCGATGAACGCGTCCATGGTCTCCAGCAGCTCGCCGCCGGCCCGGCGCAGCGTCAGGAACACGCCCTCGCGCAGGCCCTGGCGGGCCGCCTCGTCCCCGGCGATCGCCCGCTCCGGCAGCAGTTGGGTCGCCGTGGTCGGCCGGGGCGCGTCGGGCCACGCGGGGGCGGCCCGGTGCCCGGCCACGGCCGCCAGCGCCGAGGAGGAGGCCTCGGCGAGGCCGGTCACGGTGGGGCCCACGACGATCGGGCCGTCGCCGAACTGCCCGGTGAGCTTCTCGACGATCTCGACCGGTTCCTTGACGCCGCCGAGGAGCAGCACGAGGCGGGCGCCGTGGACGCCCGCGAGGATGTCGAGCCCGAGCCGCCGGGCGGCCCGCTGCACCGAGTGGAGCACGAGCGTCGCCTCGCCGCCGGGCGTGTTGCCGCACACGACGGTGATCGTCTGGGTCTCCGACCACCCGAGGGCGGCGGCGCGGCTGATGAGCTCGTCGGAGTTGTCCCCGCGCAGGAGCGCGTCGACGAGCATGGCCTGGAGCCGCGCGTCCCAGGCGCCGCGGGTCTCGGCGGCGCGGGCGTAGACGCGGGCGGCGGCGAAGGCGATCTCGCGGCTGAAGCGCAGCACCGATTCGCGCAGCTGGTCCACTTCGCCGTCGGCGGCGAGCTGGGGCACCTGCTCCTCGACGACGTCGATGACGACCTGGATGAGGGCGACGGTGTGCTGGAGGCTGATCGCGCGGGCCAGTTCGACCGGGGCGGCCTCGAAGACCATGTCGGAGGAGCCGAGGTCGTCCCCCGAGTGGCGCAGCCATTCGACGAACTGCCGAACGCCGGCCTGCGCCACCAGGGTCACCATCGAGCGCTGCTCGGCGGGGAGGTCGCGGAACCAGGTGAGGCGTTCGTCCATCCGGGTGAGCGACTGGGTCGTCAGCGCCGACGTGGAGCGTTCGATGTTCTGAATGGTCGTGGCCAGGTCCATGCCCTATAGCCTGCCAGACGTGGCCCGAGCCGCGCACCGACGTCGGTCGGAACAGCCCCTGCGCCACTGCGGGGCCCGCCGGACGTGGCGCGCGCCGCGCGCCGGCGTCGGACGGAATAGCCCGGTCGCCACTACTGTTGCGCGAAAGAGCACCACGAAAGCCACGACAGAGAGGCGGCCCCATGGCCACGGTTGAGCTGACCAAGGACAACTTCGAGGAGACCGTCACCGGGAACGGCATCGTGCTGGTGGACTGGTGGGCCGACTGGTGCGGACCGTGCAAGATGTTCGCCCCGACCTTCGAGAAGTCGAGCGAGCAGCACGAGGACGTGGTCTTCGGGAAGATCGACACCGAGGACCAGCGCGAGCTGTCGGCCGAGGCGGGGATCCAGTCGATCCCGACGCTCATGGCCTTCCGCGACGGCATCCTCCTCTACAGCCAGCCCGGCGCGCTCCCGCCGGCCGCGCTGGAGGAGATCATCGGCAAGGTGAAGGAACTCGACATGGACGCCGTGCGCGCCGAGATCGCGAAGGAAGAGGCCGAAGAGGCCTGATGCCGCGCCCCGACTCGAAAGAGGAGGGGCCGCAGAGCTCGACGCCGCGTCCGAAGGACGGCGGCGGCAAGGGGGCGGGCGCACCGCAGGTGCGCCCGCCCCCTTTTGTCTGAGTCGTTCTCATGTTACTTTGATGCCCAATTGGACAGAGCAGCGCCGAACTCCCCGAGGAGCTTCGCAGTGCCGGCCGACACCACCCCCGACGCCCGCCGCAGACCCGCGCCACGGCTCGGTTTCGCCGCGCGGCGCGTCCTCACCGCCTGTCACGTCCTCCTCTCGGTCTTCTGGCTCGCCTACATGGCCTTCGTCCTCGTGCTCTGCGTCTGGGTCGCCGCCTCGAGCGACCCGGCGGCGGCCGACGCGGCCTGGAAGGTCGCCGGCATGTTCAACGGCCTCGGCACCGGCGCCGTCTCCTTCCTCGTCCTCGGCACCGGGATCGCCCTCGCCGCCACCGGCCCCCGCGGCCTGGCCCGGCACTGGTGGGTCAACGCCAAGCTCGCCGCCACCGCGCTCGTCATCGCCGGCGGCCTGCTGCTCCTGCGCCCCAGCCTCACCGCGCTCGCCGGCGGCGCCGGCACCGGCGGCGACCACGCCGCCCTCACCGCCGGCACCGCCCTCGGCACGGCCGCTCTGCTCTTCGCCGCCGTCGTCTCCTACGCCCGGCCCTGGGGCCGGATCGGCCGCGCCGCCGCCGAGAAGCCCGTCGCCGACGGCCGCTTCGAGGTGCGCGTGCGCCGCGTCGTCCCCGTCGCCGCGAAGGTCCACGCCATCGAACTCACCGGCCTCAAGGGAAAACTCCTGCCGCCGTTCGAACCCGGCGCGCACCTGGAGATCGAACTGCCCTCGGGCCTGGTGCGCCACTACTCGCTGTGCTCCTACGCCGGGGACCGGCTCCTGTACCGCATCGCGGTCCTGCGCGAGGAGGCCGGGCGCGGCGGCTCGCGCGAGGCCCACCGCCTCCGCGAGGGCGACCTCCTGCGCATCTCCCCGCCCCGCAACCGGTTCCCGCTGTTCCTGCACTCGGGCTACCTGTTCATCGCCGGCGGCATCGGCATCACCCCGATCATGCCGATGATCCTCCAGGTCGAGCGGGCCCGAATGCCCTGGCGGCTCGTCTACACCGGCCGCGACCGCTCCACCATGGCCTTCGCCGACCAGCTCGCCACCACCTGGCCCGGCAACGTCGTCCTCTACCCGACCGCCAAGTTCGGACGGCCCGACTTCGTGTCCGAACTCGCCGGACTCCCGGCCACCACCGGCGTCTACGCCTGCGGGCCCGTCCCGCTCATCGACGCGCTCGCCGACATCGTCCGCCGCGTCGCGCCCCAGCTCGAACTCCACACCGAGCGGTTCACCTCGGACGCGGCGACGCCGGTGCCGTTCGAGCTGATCGCCAAGAGGACCGGCGCGGCCGTGAACGTCGGCGCCGACCGCAGCGCCCTGACCGCGCTGGCCGAGGCGGGCGTGGAGGTGCGGCCGGGCTGCGAGATCGGCGTGTGCGGCTCGTGCCGCCTGCGGGTCGTGGAGGGCCGGCCCGAGAACCCCGAGCAGGTCCCCGGCGGCTTCGCCCCCGACGGCTCGCCCCTGTTCTACCCGTGCGTGGGCCGCTCCCGAGGCCGACTCGTCGTCGACGCCTGAGAGCAGTCCCAGAAGCGCCGCCCAGAAACGAACTCGGCCGCTGCACGTTCGGCGCTCACGCGAAAGGGACCGGGAGCATCGCCCCCGGTCCCTCGTCGCTCGCGGCTTAGGAGTCGCCGCCCGCCTCGCCCGCCTCGGCGGCGGTCGGGTCGGTGATCTGGTACTTCGCCGCGGCCTGGGCCGCCAGTTCCGGCTTGAGCTCGCCGCGGGCGGCGAGCTGCTGGAGCGCGGCCACCGTGATCGACTCGGCGTCGACGTTGAAGTGGCGGCGCAGCGCCCCGCGCGTGTCGGAGTGCCCGAAGCCGTCGGTGCCCAGCGAGGTGTAGTCGCCCGGCACCCAGCGGCTGATGAGGTCCGGCACCGACCGCATGTAGTCGCTGACGGCGATGAACGGGCCCTCGGCGCCCGAGAGCTTCTGCGTCACGTACGGCACGCGCTTCTCGGCCTCCGGGTGGCGCAGGTTCTGCCGCTCGGCCTCGATCGCGTCGCGGTTGAGCTCCGACCAGGAGGTCACCGACCACACGTCCGCGGCCACGCCCCAGTCGGTGGCCAGCAGCTCCACGGCCTTCTGCGCCCACGGCATCCCCGAGCCGGCGGCGAGCAGCTGTACTCGCGGCCCCTGGGCCTCGGACTCGGAGACGCGGTGGATGCCCTTGAGGATGCCCTCGACGTCCACGCCCTCCGGCTCGGCCGGCTGCACGATCGGCTCGTTGTACACCGTCATGTAGTAGAAGACGTGCTCGCCGTCCTCGTACATGCGCTTGAGGCCGTCCTGCACCAGGTGGCCGATCTCGTAGCCGAACGCCGGGTCGTACGAGACGACCGCGGGGTTGGTGTGCGCCATGAGGATCGAGTGGCCGTCCTCGTGCTGGAGGCCCTCGCCGTTGAGCGTGGTCCGCCCGGCCGTCGCGCCGATGAGGAAGCCGTTCGCGAGCTGGTCCGTGGCGGCCCAGATCGCGTCGGCCGTGCGCTGGAACCCGAACATCGAGTAGAAGATGTAGAACGGGATCATCGGCACGCCGAGCGTGTCGCCCGAGGTGCCCGCGGCCGTGAACGCGGCCACCGAACCGGCCTCGTTGATGCCCACGTGCAGCAGCTGGCCCTGCTCGGACTCCTTGTACGACAGGAACAGGTCGCGGTCCACCGACAGGTACTGCTGGCCGTGCGGGGACCAGATCTTCGCCGTCGGGAACATCGCGTCCATGCCGAAGGTGCGCGCCTCGTCGGGGATGATGGGGACCCAGCGCTTGCCGATCTCCTTGTCCCGCATGAGGTCCTTGAGCAGGCGCACCAGCGCCATCGTCGTGGCGACCTTCTGCTTGCCCGAACCGCGCCTGGCGGACTTGTACGCGTCCGCGCCCGGCAGGGTCAAAGGGACCACCGTGTTGCGCCGCGACGGGATCGACCCGCCCAGCGCGCGCCGCCGCTCCTGGAGGTACTCGTGCTCGGCACTGCCCTCCTCCGGCTTGATGTACGGCGGCTGGTACGGGTTCTCCTCGAGCTGCTCGTCGGTGACGGGCATGTCGAGCGCGTCGCGGAAGCCCTTGAGGTCGTCCAGCGACAGCTTCTTCATCTGGTGGGTCGCGTTGCGGCCCTCGAAGGTCGAACCGAGCTTGTAGCCCTTCACCGTGTGCGCGAGGATCACCGTCGGCTGGCCCTCGTGCTCCATCGCGGCCTTGTACGCCGCGTAGATCTTGCGGTCGTCGTGGCCGCCGCGGCGCAGGTCCCAGATCTCGTCGTCGCTCATGTTCTGCGCGAGCGCCTTCGTGCGCGTGTCGCGCCCGAAGAAGTGCTCGCGGATGAACGCGCCCGACTCGGCCTTGAACGTCTGGTAGTCGCCGTCGGGGGTGGTGTTCATGAGGTTCACCAGGGCGCCGTCGGCGTCCGCCGCCAGCAGCGGGTCCCACTCGCGGCCCCACATCACCTTGATGACGTTCCAGCCCGCGCCGCGGAAGTACGACTCCAGCTCCTGCACGATCTTGCCGTTGCCGCGCACCGGCCCGTCCAGGCGCTGGAGGTTGCAGTTGACGACGAACGTGAGGTTGTCGAGCTCGGCGCCGGCCGCGAACTGGAGCGCGCCCCTCGACTCGACCTCGTCCATCTCGCCGTCGCCCAGGAACGCCCACACCTGCTGCGCCTTGGTGTTGGCCAAGCCCCGGTCGTCCATGTACCGGTTGAACATCGCCTGGTAGATCGCGTTGATCGGGCCCAGGCCCATCGACACGGTCGGGAACTGCCAGTAGTCCGGCATCAGGCGCGGGTGCGGATAGGACGGCAGGCCGCCCTGCGGACGCGAGACCTCCTGGCGGAAGCCGTCCAGGTCGTCCTCGGCCAACCGGCCCTCCACAAAGGAGCGGGCGTACATGCCGGGGGAGGCGTGGCCCTGGAAGAAGATCTGGTCCCCGCCGCCGGCGTGGTCGCGGCCGCGGAAGAAGTGGTTGTAGCCGACCTCGTACAGGTTCGCGGCGGAGGCGTACGTGGAGATGTGGCCGCCCACGCCGATGCCGGGACGCTGCGCGCGGTGGACGGTCATCGCCGCGTTCCAGCGCACGAACGCGCGGATGCGGTGCTCGACGGCCTCGTCACCGGGGTAGTGCGGCTCGGCCTCGACCGGAATGGTGTTCACATAGTCGGTGCTCGTGGACGCCGGAACGCCGATCTGGCGCTTGCGGGCGTGCTCGAGCAGCCGCTGCATGACGTAGCGGGCACGGGTGCGCCCGCCGGCGTCGAGGAGGCCGTCAAGGGAGTCCAGCCACTCGCTGGTCTCCCCGGGGTCAGTGTCCGGTACTTGGGTCGGCAATCCGTCACTGATGGGCGGCCGGTTCTGTTCCGTGGTCACGGGCGATCCCTCGTTCTTAGACTGCGGCTTTGCAGGGTTCTTTAAGGCGGCAGAGTGTCATCGTTCCCTACCATCCTCCCTTGAATCTACCGCGACCCTCCCCCACCCACCCGGGTTGATGCGACCGCGCCCACACTCCCCGCGACCTCGAGAGCCGCTCACCTGCACCGCCGCCCGCCCCGCGGGCCCCGAGGAGATCACGGCCACGTGAACGTCCGCGCACCGCCGACCCCCGCGACCTTGCGATCCGCCGCCTGGACGCCTGCCGCGCGCGGGCACGCGAATCCTCCATATGCCCTACCTCCTATGCTCTAGTTCATATCCTGTGGACAGCAGAGCGGTACGCTCTGGCAGCCGACCTATGGAGGGACGAAGTGAACGCTCCGAGCAGCCCGGTGGACGTGCCGAGTGTCGTACAACGCCTCGGGCTCGACGGCGTCGAAGCCGTCATGGAGATCGGTTTCGACACCGATGTCGACGCCGCCCTGCGCACCGCCGTCATAGAGGCCGTCGGCGAACTCCTCGACGAGGACTCCGACGAGATCGTCGGCGCGGTCCTGCTGTGGTGCCGCAGCGAGGACGGCGACCTCGTCGACGTCCTCCTCGACGCCCGCGACCCCCTCGCCGACAACGGCGTGGTCTGGCTCCTCACCCCCAAGGCGGGGCGCCGCGGCCACATCGAACCGGCCGACATCGAGGAGTCCGCCGCGCTGGCGGGCCTGAAATCGACCAAGACCCTCAACGCCTCGCCGGACTGGGTCGCCTCCCGGATGGTCGTCGCCCGGCGCTGAACCGGCCTGTCGCGGAAGTCCTTCCCGGGGCGGGTCCGGCGGTGTCCGCGCGCGATCGGCGCTAACGTCGAGCGCGTCAGCACACCCGAGGCCCTCCCGCGAGGGCCGCACCGCGAGGAGCGCCCATGCCGATCGAGACCGGAACCCAGGCCCCCGGCTTCACCCTGAAGGACCAGAACAACCAGGAAGTGGCCCTCGCGGACTTCCGCGGCGAGAAGCACGTGCTGCTGGTCTTCTACCCGTTCGCGTTCACCGGCACCTGCGAGGGCGAGCTGTGCGGCATCCGCGACAACCTCGACTCCTACCAGACCGACGACGTGCAGGTCCTCAGCGTCTCCGTCGACTCCCCATTCGCCCACAAGGTCTGGGCGCAGCGCGAGGGCTTCGAGTTCCCGCTGCTCAGCGACTTCTGGCCGCACGGGGCGGTCGCCCAGGCCTACGGCGTGTTCAACGACGAGAAGGGCATGGCGAACCGCGGCACCTTCGTCATCGACAAGCAGGGCGTGGTCCGCTTCGCCGAGATGAACCTCCCCGGCGAGGCCCGCGACCAGGCCGCCTGGCAGAAGGCCCTGGCCGAACTCCAGGGTTAGCAATCCGCGAGGGCCGCCGGGGCACCCGGCGGCCCTCACGCCTGTCCACCCGGCCGTGCGCGACCACAGGAGGTCATCGGGGCTTGCGGTCTTCTTCGGTGAGGGTCGCCGCTCCCCATGGGCTCAGGAACACGTACCGGATCATCGGGAACCGGGCCCGCAGCCTGGCCTCGACGGCCTGACTGGTGTGCTCGATCGCCTCGCCGCTGGCGCTGTCACGGTAGTCGATCCGGGCCGCCACCAGCACCGAGGTCGGTCCGAGCTGGAGGGTCAGCAGTTCCTGGACCGCCACGATGTCCTCGGCGGCCTCCAGCTCGGCCCGCACGGCCTCGCGGAACCGCCGCGGCAGGCTGCGACCGATCAGCAGCGAGAGGTTCGCGTGGCCCAGCAGGACCGCCACGATGAGGAGCAGCACGCCGATGAGCACCGAAGCGCCGCCGTCGAAGACCGGGTTCCCGGTGATCTCGGTGAGCATCAGCCCCAGCGCCGCCAGGACGAGACCGATGAGCGCGGCGAAGTCCTCCAGGAACACCGCCTTCAAGGTGGTGTCGGGCGTGTGCCGCAGGAACAGCCGCGGCCGGACCTTCCAACGCCTGGACTCGCTCCGCAACTGCACGATCGTCCGCACGAACGAGACGCCCTCCAGCACGAACGCGATCGCCAGGACCACATAGGAGAGCAGGTAGTCGGCCTCGCCGCCGTCCTGCATCGAGTGCACGCCATGGGTGATGGAGAACAGGCCGCCCGCGACGAACGTGAACGCCGCCGCCAGCGCCGCCCACATGTACGCGGTGGACCCGTACCCGAACGGATGCGCCTCGTCGGCGGGTTTCACGCTGTTGCGCAGGGCCACGTACAGCATGAACTCGGTGACGGTGTCGGCCGCCGAGTGGGCGGCCTCCGAGACCATGGCCGCCGATCCCGACAGGACGCCCGCGACGAGTTTGGCGATCGCGATGGCGAGATTCATCAGGCCCGCGATGAGCACCGTCAAGACGCTCTCGGACTTCACCTCGTCCACGCCACCCGCTCCGCTCACTCCCCGAGCCTAAGCGAGCGACGGCCGGACGACCGGTCAGTTCGGACGGAGCGCGGGGGACGTCGGCCGATCCCGCGCCGCCGTCACGAACGCGTGCCGACAGTCGAGCGGCGTCCTTCCCCCGGGATCGCCGGGTTCTGGACGCCGCTCGCGTCAGGGTGCCGAGATGTCGGTCAGCGCCGGTCGTGCTACTCGGCGTTCTCGTCCAAGCTGTGCCTTACTGTTCCTCTCCTTCGTCGAGGAACCCCCAATCGCCCACGTTGTAGAACACGCGCATGGTCGTCGCCCAGTTGTCGCGGACGTTCACCACGTTCTTGTCGACCATCACCAGCGCCGGCGTCCACGCCAGCGGCAGCTGCACGGCCTCGTCCAGCGAGATCTGCGCGGCCCGGTTGTTCAACTCGGCCGCCTCGTCCCGGTCGAAGGTCGTCGCCAGCTGCTCCACGATGTCGTCGACCTCGTCGTTCTGGAACCCGGTGTGGTTGCCCTCGCCCCAGTAGTCGGCGGCCGAGGAGGCGAACAGCGGCGTCTCGATCCACGAGAACTGGATGAGGTCCCAGTCCTTCGCGTCCAGCACCGAGCTGAGCTGCCCCGCGGGGATCGGGTCGGCGTTGATGTCGACGCCGATCTCGCCCAGGTGGGTGATGACCAGGTCCTGGATGATCGGGGTGAACGCGTTGCCCTCGATGCCGGTGCGGTACCGCAGGCTGACCGGCTCGCCCTCGGGGGTCAGCAGCGCCTCGCCCTCCCAGGTGTACCCGGCCTCTTCGAGCAGGGCCCGCGCCGCCTCGATGTCGCCCGATCCGAGCCCGGAGTCGCCGATCTGGTCGGTGAAGTACTCCGACCCGGGCCGGAACAGCACGTTCTGCATGGTGTCGACGTCCGAGTAGGCCGTCCCGTAGGCGCGGGCGTTGATCTCGTCGGCGTCCAGCGCGGTGAAGATCGCCTGGCGAAGCGTCTTGTCCGACAGGAACGGGTTGTCGAGGTTCGCGTCGATGTGGGACCAGCCCGACTGGGGCGCGACGCTGAACTTGATGTTCTCCTCGCCCGCAAGCCGGTCGAGGATCTCGGGGTCGAAGCTGGAGGGCGCGGCGCCGTGGATGGTGCCCTGGCGCAGTTCGGTCGCCATGGCGTCGGCGCCCTCGATGTACTTGAGCGTCAACGAGTCCAGCGTGGACTGGAGGGAGCCGGTCCACTCGGTGTTGGGCACGTACTTGGCGTAGTCGCCCAGCACGCCCTCGACCATCCGGAACGGTCCGGCGCTGTAGTCCAGCGGCGGGTTCTCCGAGAAGTCCCGCACGGAGGCGGCCATCTCGACGGGGTCGGTGCGCCAGTCCGGGTAGCCGCGGGCCTCGGCGATGTGGGCGGGGTGGGTGATGACGCCGGCGGCGTACCACTCGGCGTCGAGGTAGCCGTCCTTGTAGGTGACGACGACCGTGTTCCCTTCGCCCTCTTCGATGCTCGCGACGTTGGAGCCGTAGCTGGAGGCGGGGGCGCACTCGGCGCACTGGGCCTCGTCGGTGGAGGTGGCCTTCCAGTGCCAGATGAAGTCGTCGATGCCGATCGGGGTGCCCTCGCCCCAGGTCGCGTCCTCCTTGAGGTGGTAGGCCACCGTCAGGGGCGCCTCGGCGAGCAGTTCGGGTCCCTCGGCGTAGATCCCGTCGTTGTAGTGGATCTGGCCCTCCTGGTCGAAGGTGAACACCGAGGGCCGCAGGGGCTGGTTCACGATCGAGGAGGCGAGGCTGGAGCCGTAGATGTCGGCCTGGCCCCAGGCCTCCCACTTGCCGTCGACGGCCCACACCAGGTCGCCGCCCTCCTGGCGGGGGCCGGAGTTGCACGTGGTGGGCTCGGTCTGGCAGTCCTCGAAGCCGACGCCGGTCGCCGAACCGTCCTCGCCGCCGTCGCTGCACGCTCCGGCCGCCAGGGTGAGGGCGGCCAGAGCGGCGGCGAAGGACTTCCTCAGGGCGCCGCGGTGAGGCGCCTTGGTCTCGGGCATGACAGTGCCTTTCGCGATGAATTGGGGGGATGTGCCCGCGGGCACGCCCCGAACCGTATCGCCATCGGAAAAGGAAGTCAACTAAAACGATAGGAATGCTCTTGTATCTCACATTCGCGGTCACGAGGGCTCGGCGAGCCGGCTGAAACCGCTGCGGTGGAACACCAGCGGGCCCGAGGTGTCGGGGTCGTCCGAGGGATGGTCCACCGCGTGGAGGCGCAGCAGGACGATCACGTGGTCGCCCGCCTCCACCTCGCGGTGGATCGAGCAGTCGAACCGCGCGAGCCCGTCGTCGAGCGTCACCGCCCCTTCGGCGGTGGCCGTCAGCGCGAGCCCGTCGAACCGCTTCTCGGGGTCGCCCGCGAGCTGGCGGCACACCGCCCCGTGGTGGTCGGCGAGCACGCTCAGCCCCAGCCGGGAGGCGCGGCGCAGGTCCGGCCAGGTCTTCGAGGTCGCGGCGATCGAGAACGACACCAGCGGCGGGTCCAGGCTCACCGAGGTGAACGAGCTGGCGGCCAGGCCCCAGATCCGCCCGTCCACGCGGGCGGCCACGGCCACGACGCCGGTGGGGAAGACCCCGAAGGCCGCGCGCAGCAGCCGGGGGTCGAGGTCTTGATTGGTGGTCAGCGGGGGGATGGTCACGAGAGGCCTCCTGTGGTTGTCGGTCAGCCGGCGAAGGGGATCGCCGCCGGACGGGCGCGCGGCGGGGCGGGGTGCTCCCACAGTCCGCGCCTGGCCAGCTCGGGCAGGACGCCCTCGCCGAACCAGTACGTGCCTTCCAGATGCGGGTAGGCCGAGAGCACGAACTCCTCGATCCCCACCCGGTGGTACTGCTCGATGAGGTCGGCCACCTCTGCGTGAGCGCCGACCAGGGCCGTGCCCGCTCCGCCGCGGACGAGGCCGATCCCGGCCCACAGGTTCGGGTGGATCTCCAGGCCGTGCTTGGTGCCGCCGTTGAGGGCGAGCATCCGCCGCTGCCCCTCGGACTCGCTGCGCCGCAAGCCCTCCTGGACGCGCGTGATCGCCGACTCGTCGATCCCCGCCAGCAGCCGGTCCGCCTCGGCCCAGGCCTCGGCCGACGTGTCGCGGTTGATCACGTGCACCCGCAGTCCGAACCGGATCGGGCGCTCGCGCCCCCGCGCGGCGGCCAGCTCCTTGATCCACGCGATCTTCGCCGCGACCGCCTCGGGCGGCTCGCCCCAGGTCAGGTACACGTCGGCGTGCTCGGCGGCCACGGCCCCGGCGGCCGGGGACGACCCGCCGAAGTAGACCTCGGGCACCGGGTCCGGCAGCTGCGCGAGCCGCGCGCCCTCCACCCGCAAGTGCTTCCCGGAGAAGTCCACCGTCTCGCCCGCCCACAGCCGCCGCACGATGTGGAGGAACTCCCCGCACCGCTCGTAGCGGGCGTCCTTGTCCTCGAAGTCGCCGTACATGCGCTGCTCGTGGGATTCGCCGCCGGTGACCACGTTGAGCAGCAGCCGCCCGCCCGAGAGGTGCTGGAACGTCCCGGCCATCTGCGCGGCCAGGTACGGCGCCACCGCGCCGGGGCGGAACGCCACCAAGAACTTCAGGCGCGCCGAGACCTGGCTGAGCATCGCCGTCGCCACCCACGCGTCCTCGCACCACGCGCCCGTCGGCGTCAGCGCCGCGGCGAACCCGTTGTCCTCCGCGGCCCGGGCGACCTGCCCCAGGTACGACACCGACGCCGGACGCGCCGAGGACCCGGCGTCGACCCCGTGCCCGCCGTCGACCACCTGCCGGCCGTCGCCGCCGTTCGTGGGCAGGAACCAATGGAACTGCAATGCGCTCATGCCGTCGTCCTCTCTCACAGTTGTCCGTGCCGCGGCGGCGGCGTCCCGTCCAGGGCCCACCGGCCCAGGTGCTGGACCTTCCACGCGGCCGGATCGTGCAGGGTGTGGACGCGCGCGTTGCGCCAGTGCCGGTCCAGCCCCACGCCCGCGAGGGAGCTGCGCGTCCCGGCGACCTCGAAGACGCGGCTGGCGATCCGCACCGACACCTGGGCGCTGGAGGCCCGGGCGGCGGCCACCGCGAGGCTCGCCGCCGCGGCGCTGTCCTCGTCGAGCGCCTCGTTCGCCGCGTCCACCGCCGACGCCGCCCGAGCCAGCAGCGCCTCGGTCCCGCGCAGCGCCAGGTCCATCTCCCCGAAGGCGTGCACCACGAGCGGGTCGTCCCCGGCCCGCTCCACGCCCGCGTCCGGGTACGGCCGGCTCTTGGTCCGCACGAACTCCGCGCCCTCTTCCAAAGCGGCCCTGGCGATCCCGGCGTCGATCGCCGCGTGCAGCAACTGCGCGAACGCCCCGAACGTCTGCGGCTCCTCGAACGTCGGCGCGTAGGAGGTCACCCACTCGTCGGTGACGGCGACGTTCTGGAGCCGCACCGTGCCGCTGGCGGTGGTGCGCTGGCCGATGCCGTCCCAGTCGTCGACCACCTCGACGCCCTGCGCGTCGCGGCGCACCCACGCCACGTGCATCGGCCCGTCGACGCCCAGGTGGGTCAGCACCGGGATCCAATGGGCGAACAGCGCTCCGGTGCAGTAGAACTTCGTGCCGTTGAGGCGCCAGCGCCGCACGCCCTCGCTCGTGAGCCCGTCGGGGGTCAGCGTGGTGCGGTGGTCGCGCACGTGCTTGGTGCCGAACTCGGTCTGCGCGTTGCCGAAGCGCTTGCCGCGCAGCACTTCGGCGAACAGCTTCTCCTGCTGCTCGGGCGCGGCCCGGCGGCGCAGGTGGCCCACGTACACGAAGTGGCTGTGGGGGATCTGGGCGAGGTTCGGGTCGCCTTGGGCCAGCCGGCGGAAGACCTCGGCGACGGCGGCGGCCTTGAGGTCGGCGCCGCCGTGCTCGGCGGGGACGGTGATCGCGAGGAGTCCGGAGGCGGAGAGGCGGTCGAGCTCGGCGTAGGGGAGGGTCCTGCGGGCGTCCCGCTCGGCGGCGCCCGCAGCGAACTCGGCGCCGATGCCCGACGCCGCGGCGAGCGCCGCCGCGGCGTCGAGCACCGGGACCCCGGTACAGGCGGGGTCGCTCATGCCACTCGCTCCAGTTCGGCCGCTTCGAGTTCGCGCACGATCGGGAGCACGTGCTTCCCGAAGTGCTCGACGTCCTCCAGGTAGTGGAGGAACCCGAGCAGGAGCAGGTTCACGCCGCGCCGCTTGTAATCGATGATGCGGTGGGCGATCTGCTCGGACGTGCCGATCAGTCCGGTCCGGAAGCCGTCGTTGTACTGCACGAGGTCGGCGAACTCGGAGTCCTGCCACATGCCCGTCTTGTCCCCTGTGGACTGACCGGCCTGCTTGACGGCGTTCCCGAAGCCCTCCACGGCCTCCCGGTCGGCCTTGTCGACGATCTCGCGCAGCACCTCGCGCGCCTCGGCCTCGGTGTCGCGGGCGATGAGGAACCCGTTGACGCCGAACCGGACCGTGCGCCCGTGGACCTGCGCGACCTCCCTGACGTCCTTGATCTGCGCCTCGACGCCCTCGGGGGAGTTGCCGTTGGCGAAGTACCAGTCCGAGACCCGCCCGGCCATGCCGCGCGCGTCGATCGAGTTGCCGCCCTGGAACACCTCCGGATGGGGCCTGCCCTCGCCCTGGACGGGCTTGGGCTTGAGGTCGAAGTCGTGGAGCCGGTAGAAGTCGCCGTTGAACTCGGCGTGCTCGGAGGTCCAGATCTCCTTGACGTAGCGGATGAACTCCTCGCTGCGCCGGTAGCGGTCGCCGTGTTCGAGCCACGGCTCGCCGAGCTTGGTGAACTCGTCCTTGAACCACCCCGAGACCACGTTGATCGCCGCCCGACCGCCCGAGAGCTGGTCGGCGGTGGCGACCCACTTGGCGAGCACCCCGGGGTGCCACAGTCCGGGGTGGATCGCGGCGATCACCTTGAGCCGCTCGGTGGCCAGCAGCAGCGCGAGGCTGAAGCTGGTGGACTCGTGCTGGTACGCCGCCCCGTACGAGGCGATGTAGCGGACCTGCGAGAGCGCGTACTCGAAGCCCGAGTCCTCGGCGAGGCGCGCGAGCGTCCGGTTGTACTCGTAGCTCCAGTCGGTGCGCTGCTCGATCTTGCTCACCACCAGGCCGCCGCTGACGTTGGGCACCCAGTACGCGAATTTCAGCGGTTCGTGCGCCGCTGCGTTCATGAACTCCTCCTAGGGGATCGGATCACTCGAATGGGGACGGTCACGTGTACCAGGTGGGCTCGGGCAGCTCACCGGTCAGCGCGTAGCGGCCCACCTCGGCCCGCTTGTGCGCGACCGGGTCGTGCAGCGAGTGCGTGCGGATGTTGCGCCAGAACAGGTCCAGCCCCACCGCGTTCGCGCTCGCCCGCGCCCCGGTCACCTCGAAGATCCGCGTCCCGATCTCCAGCCCCGCGTCGATCGCGGTCTGCTTGGCCGCGGCGATGACCACCGCCGCCTCGCCCCGCTCCTCGGGGGTGACGGTGTCGGCGTGGGCGTTGATCGCCTCGATGAGCGAGGCGGCCCGCTCGGCGAGGGCCTCGGCGGCCCACAGCTTGGACCGCAGGTCCCCGTAGGCCTCCTGGACGTAGAACTCGTCGAGCCCGCGCTCCTTCTTGTCGCCCGCGTACGGCCACGCGCGGGTCTTCTCCCGCGTGTAGGCCGCGGCGGTGCTCAGAGCGCCCTCGGCGATGCCGAGGTAGAAGTTGGTGAAGACGAGCTGGATGAGCGGCACGTTCAGCGTGTTGTAGACGCGCGGGACGAACTTGTGGCCCTCCTCGGTGGCGACGTACCCGGCCGCCGAGGCCCACGGGACGCGCACGCCGTCGATGACGGCCGAGCCGCTCTCGGTGAGGCGCTGGCCGAGGTTGTCCCAGTCGCCGGCGAAGCGGATGCCGTCCTGGTCGGTGGGCACGATCGCGAAGATGTGGTCCTCGGTGCCCTCCAGGATGCCTTCGAGGACGGTGACGTCGGAGACCTTGCCGCCGGTGGAGAAGGTCTTGGACCCGGAGTAGACGAGTTCGCCGTCCTCCTCGCGGATGAGGAGGTCGTCGTCGCGGGGGTTGACGGCCCCGCCGAAGAACCACTGGTTCTCGGTGGCGGCCTGCTCGACGGCGGCGATCTGCTCGGGCGTGGCGACCAGCCTCGCGGCCCAGGCCCACAGGTAGTGGTAGCCCAGGAGCTGGCCGATGGAGCCGTCGCCGGCGGCGACGGCGCGGATGACGCGGTAGGCGGTGGTCCAGTCCTGTCCGCCGCCGCCGTGCTCGGCCGGGCCCAGGAGCGTGACGAGTCCCGCCTCCTTGAGCAGGCCGACTTCCTCGTAGGGGGTCTGGCCGGCGCGGTCGCGTTCGACCGCGTCGACGGCGAGCCTGGCGGCCACCTCGCGGGCCCGCCGGACCCATCCGTCGGGGGTGTCGGGACGGGACGACCAGTCCTGGTTCGCCTCCGCGCCCGCCGATGCCTGTTCCGTCATTGTGCTCGTGCCCTCTCTCATAGTAAGCTTTTCCTATCAAGTTACTAGGAAATGTGGCCGGGGAACAGGACTCGACCATCGGTTCGACCGATGACCCGATCGGCCGATCCGATGGGACTCTCGAAGGCGGGCAGCGGATGCGCATCGAACAATTGCGGTACGTCGCGGCCGTGACGCAGTACGGGTCGCTGCGGCGGGCGAGCGAGCACCTGCACGTCTCGCAGCCCGCGCTCAGCGAGGCGATCAGCAAACTCGAACGCGAACTCGGCGTCACCCTGCTGGAGCGCCGGCGCGAAGGAGCCCGGATGACCTTGCGCGGCAAGGAACTCCTCGAACACATGATGGGGGTGCTCGAAGCGGTCGACCGGCTCCAGTCCGCCGCCGGAGGCCCGGGCGCTGGCGTCGGCGCGATCCGCGTCGGCACCGTCAACGCCGGCACCGCGAGCCTGCTGCTGCCGGCCATCCGCGACTTCCGGCGCGAACGGCCCAGCGCCCGCGTCGAAGTCCGCGCCCTGCAACAGGACGAGATCGAGACCGGCCTCGCCGACGGCTCGCTCGACCTCGGACTGGTCAACGTCCTCGACGAGTTCGCGATGCCCCAGCGCCTCGACGGCGCGCCGCTGCTGCGCGGGCGTCCCGTCGCCGTCGTCCCCGGCGCCCACCGCCTCGCCACGCAGTCCGAAGTGGACGCCGAGGACCTGCGCACCGAGGCGTTCATCGGGATGCGTTCGGGCTACGTCATGCACCGCTTCGCGATGCGCCTGTTCCAAGGCCGCCCGCCTGCCGCCTGGCACAGCGTGGACGGCGCGGAGATGGGTAAGATGCTCGTCGCCGAAGGCCTCGGCGCGACCGTCCTGCCCGACTACTCCGTCCGCGGCGATCCCCTGGAACGCGGCGGCCTCATCACCGCCCGGCCGATCACCGGCGACGGCACCCGCGTCACCATGTGGCTCCTGCGCCGCCGCTCGGCCCGCCCGCCCGCGGCCGTCGCCGCGCTCGCCACGAGCCTGCGCGCCCGGGCCTCGCACTGACCCGCGCGACGGCACCGCTCACGACAGCTCTGCTCACGACAGCGCCACTCACGACAGCACTGCTCACGACAATGCCGCCGGGCGCGACCGAAGTCGCACCCGGCGGCGGCGGTGTCCTAACGCTTGCGGCCGTAGGTGAGCCGCCGCAGCAGCGTCTCGGCCGGGCCGCGGTACCCGCGCCGGTGCGCCGCATAGGCGGCGACCACGGTCACCAGCCAGACGCCCAGCGCGCAGACCTGCGACACCAGCAGCGGACTGCCGACCCGCTCGTCCAGACCCAGCATGAACGGCGTCGCCAGCACCAGCCACGCCACCGACTGGAACAGGTAGCCGCTCAGCGACCGCTGCCCCAGAGCGCTGACGGCCGTCACCACCGTCCCCCTGCGCCGGCGCACCAGCCGGTGCGCGAGCAGGCCGAACAGCGCCACGTACCCGACGCCGCCGAAGAAGCCCGCCGTCTCGTACAGCATCTTCGCCCAGCCCGCCGTGGCCTCGTCCATGGACGCGAACCCGCCGCTGAGCAGTGCCATCGGCAGACCCGCGGCAGCCGCGACCGCCAGGCCGCCGAAACCGGCCCAGCGCAGCAGCCGCAGGTGCCGCTCCGGCTCCTCCAGCAGACGCCGACGCCCGGCCCAGGCGCCGACCCACACCATGAGGATCATCGGCAGCAGGAACGCGGTGTGCGTCGGCCACTCGGCGAGCCGCTCGACCACCGAGGCGCCGTACGTCGCGGTCTCGACCGACGGAAACGGCGACACCGGGATCGCCGCCCCCGACCCGGAGCCGAGCCCCGGCAGCGTCAGCGCGGCCAGCACTACCAGGTAGACCCCGCCGACGGCGAGGTACCAGGGCGCGAGGCGGTGGAACCGGTCCGAGCGGCGCAGCAGGATCAGCGTGAACGCGATCCCGATGAGGCCGTAGGCGCCCAGGAAGTCCCCTGAGTACAGCAGCACGCCGTGCGCGAGGCCGAACGCGAACAGCCACGCGTTGCGGCGCAGCAGGACCCGCCGCACCTGCCCCGGCTCGGCGCCCGCGGCGTCCTGTCGCCGGGCGAGCTGCACGAGCCCGTAGCCGAACATGATCGCGAACAGCGGGAACGCCCGCGCGTGCACGAACTCGATCATGAAGAAGTTGTAGTAGCGCTCGAGGCCCTGCGGGTGGGTCTCGACGCCGGGGGCGCTGGCGAGGAAGTAGCCGGCGCTGTTGGCGAGCGCGATGAACAGCAGCATCGCGCCGCGGGCGAGGTCGGGGGCGAGCGCCCGTTCGTCGGGGCGCACCGGGCCGCGTCCGATGCGCGGCAGTCGGAGTGTGGCTTCGGCGGTCATGTCGTTCCTTCGGGGTTCGTGAACGGAAGACTTAATTACTCGAAGATACTATACTAGAGATACTAATAGGGTGTGCGATGATGGCCCCCGCACGACGAGCGGCGACACGGAGGTGAACGCGGGCATGGACGAGGAGCGGATGCCTCCCGATCTGGCGCGGCTGTGGCGGATCGCCGCCGAATCGCGCCTCGGCCGCCCCGCGAAGCTCGACGTCGGCCGCGTCGTGGACGCCGCCGTGGCCCTCGCCGACGGCGAAGGACTGGGGGCCGCGACGCTGCCGCGGGTCGCCGAGGCGCTCGGCGTCACGAAGATGTCGCTGTACCGGCACGTCGGCTCCAAGGACGAACTGCTGGCCCTCATGCAGGACGCCGCGGCCGGACCGGTCCCGGCGTCCCTGGACGGCACCGGGCCCTGGCGCGAGCGGCTGCGGCTGTGGGCGACCGAGCACGCGTCGGTGCTCGAGCGCCACCCGTGGCTGGCGACCGCCCCGGTCGCCGGGCCCCCGAAGGGCCCCAACATGATCGCCTGGTTCGACGCCGGGCTGCGCGCCCTGCGGCCCACCGGCCTCGACTGGGGCGCGAAGGTCCGCGTCGTCATGCTCGTGGGCGAATACGTCGGCAGCGCCGTCCGCCTCGCGGCGGGGCTCGCGGCCGGGCGCGACGGCACCGGCCTCGACCAGGCGGCGGCCGAGCGGGCCTACGGCCGCGCGATGGCGACCCTGGTCGACCCCGAGCGCTTCCCGGACGCGGCCGCCCTGTTCGCCGGGGACACGCTGGAGGACACTGGCCCGAACACCGCTGCGAACGACTTCCGCTTCGGACTCGAACTCGTCCTCGACGGCGTCGCCGCGGCCGTCGAGGCCGCGGAGCGGAGCTGAGGCTCAGTCCAGGATGCCGTGGTGCAGGGCGCGCAGGACCGCCCGCGTGCGGTCCCGCGACCCGAGCTTCATGAGCACGTTGGACACGTGGTTCTTGACGGTGCCCTCGGCGAGGAACAGCGACTCGGCGATCTCCCGGTTGCTCAGCCCCGTCGCCAGGAGCCGCAGCACCTCCAGCTCCCGCTCGGTCAGCGCCGCGGGCGGCGCCCCGGCCGGGTCACCGTCGCCGGCCGCGCCCGCGCGCAGCGACCGCAGGAGCCGGTCGGTGATCGCCGGGCGCAGGAGCGTGCCGCCGCCCGCGAGGGTCTTGACCGCCTCGACCAGCTGCTCCAGCGTCACGTCCTTGAGCATGTAGCCGCGCGCGCCCGCCCGCAGGGCCTTGAGCACGAGTTCGTCGTCGTCGAACGTTGTCAGCACCAGCACGGGGACCGCGAAGCCGCCCTCGCGCAGCGCCTCCAGGGTCCAGATCCCGTCGTGGCGGGGCATCCGCAGGTCCAGCAGCACCACGTCGGGGTCGCTCTCGCCGACCGCGGCGAGCGCGGCCATGCCGTCGTCGGCCTCGGCGACCACCTCCACCTCGTCGCTGAGGTCGAGGAGTCGCCGGATGCCCTGGCGCACCAGGTGCTGGTCGTCGACCAGGCAGACGCGGATCACGCGGCGGGCACCTCCGCCCGGACGCGGAAGCCGTCGTCCCCCGAGAAGCGGACCTTCCCGCCGAGGGCCGCGAGGCGCTCGGCCATGCCGCGCAGCCCGTGCCCGACCTCGACGGTGCGGGCGCCGACGCCGTCGTCGCGGGCCTCGAAGGTGAGCAGGTCGCCCTCGGCGCCGATGTCGATCCACAGGTTCTCGGCCCCGGCGTGGCGGATGGCGTTGGTGACGACCTCCTGCACGCAGCGCACGAGGACCCGCGTGTGCGCCTCGCCGACCTCGATGCCGGAGTCGATGCGCAGGTGGACGGCCGGTTCGGGCAGGTCGGCCACGATGTCCTCCACGAGTTCGCGCAGGCGCGGGCCGCCTTCGCGGATCTCGCCGACCGCCGCGCGCACGTCCGCCAGCAGCCCGTGCGCGACCTCCTTGGCCCGGTCGACCGGCTCGGCCGCCGCGCCGTCGACCCGGTGCGAGGCGATCTCCAGTTCGAGCGCGAGGACCGTCAACTGGTGGCCGACGAGGTCGTGGAGATCCCGGGCGATGCGCAGCCGCTCCTCGACCCTGCTGGCCTCGGCCAGGAGCGCCGAGGCGGCCCGGAGCCGGGCGTGCGCCTCGGCGATCCGCTTGCGCGACCGGGTCTCCCGCAGGTGCGCGTGCACGCCCAGGACGCTCGCGGCCTGGAGCATCAGGTACAGGGCCGCGACCATGCCGATCTCGAACGGCGACGCGCTCACGAGCGCCGTGGCGACGGCCACGACCGCGGTGTTCGCGGCGACGAGGCCCGCCATGGCGCGAGGTGGCAGCAGGTAGGCGCCGATCGCGGCGTTGAACACCAGCAGGATCGGCGTCCAGCCGCTCGCCGGCGCCGTCAGCACGAGCACCGGCGCGAGCGCGGCCTGGGCCGCGAACGTCCCCAGCAGGATCGGTCGCCGCGCCGTCTCCATGAGCCACATCGTGCAGCAGAACGCGGCGGCGAAGGCCGCGAAGACGGCCAGCCACACTCCAGAAGGGACCGACGCGGGCCGCCCGCCCTGGAAGTGGACCACCACGACCGGCACGCCGACGGCCAGGCAGGCCGCCGTCATGAACACCCCGCCCCAGATCTGCGCTCTCAGCCGTGTCATCGCGCCCAGCCTATGCGCCGGCGCCGCCGCGCGCCCGTGCCGGAAGTCATGGGCGCGATCCGTGACCTCTCGGACAGGCGCGCGCCCGGCCCGATCCCTACGGTCGAAGGCACCACCACCGAAGGAGTCCCATTGCCCGCCATCGAGATAGTGAACCTGCGCAAGCGCTACGGCGACACCGTCGCCGTCGAGGACGTCAGCCTGAGCGTCGAGGCCGGGGAGATCTTCGGCGTCCTGGGCCGCAACGGCGCCGGCAAGACCACCACCGTGGAGACCGTCGCCGGACTGCGCCGCCCCGACGGCGGCACCGTGCGCGTCTTCGGCATCGACCCGCAGCGCGACCGGCGCCGCCTCCGCCAGGTCCTCGGCGTCCAGCTCCAGGAGACCGCGCTGCACGCGGCGCTGACGGTGCGCGAACTCATGCGCCTCCACCGGTCCTTCTACCGCGACGGGGCCGACCCCGACGAGCTGGTCGAGCGCGTCGGCCTCACCGGCCAGCGCCGCACCCGCTTCGAGGCGCTCTCGGGCGGCCAGCAGCAGCGATTGAACATCGCGCTCGCCCTGCTGGGCCGCCCGCGGGCGGTCATCCTCGACGAGCTGACCACCGGCCTCGACCCCGAGGCGCGGCGCCAGATGTGGGGCGCGGTCGAGCGGCTGCGCGAGGGCGGCGTCACGGTGCTCCTGGTCAGCCACCACATGGAGGAGGTCGAGCGGCTCTGCGACCGCGTCGCGCTCCTGGACTCCGGACGGGTCGCGGCCGTGGACTCGCCCGCCGGGCTCGTCGCCGGCGCGGGCCTGGAGCAGGTCGTGCGCCTCAAGGCCGCGGCGGCCTTCGACCTCGCGGTCCTCGAGGCGGTCGAGGAGGCCCGGTCGGTGCGCGCGGTCGGCGACCAGGTGGTCGTCACCGGCAGCGGGAACCTCCTCCACGCCGTCAGCGCCGCCCTGGTGCGGGCCGAGGTGGTCGTCCTCGACACGCGGTTCGAACGGGCCTCTCTTGAGGACGCCTTCCTCGCGCTGACCGGCAGCGCCTTCGACGACGAAACGAGTGAACGATGAGCGACGTCGCCACGATCCCCGCCCGCCGGCCGGGCCCGCGCGCCTGGGCCGCCCTCGTCGCCGCCGAGGCCAAGATGGTCATGCGCGACACCTCCGGCCTGGTCATCCCGTTCGGACTGCCGCTGCTGGTGCTCGTGATGAACGGGCTCAGCTCCCGCGACGCCGACGATCTCGCGGGCTACTCGGTCTTCGAGGGCTACGTGCTGCCGGTGGCCCTGACGATGGTCGTCGCGGTCATCGGCGTGGTGAACATGCCGAGCTTCCTGGCCTACTACCGCCGGTCGAAGGTCCTGCGCCGCCTGGCGGTCACCCCGGCGAACCCGGGCATGATCCTGGTCGCGCAGGTGGTCGTGAGCCTGGCCCAGTCGATGGTCGGCGTGGCGCTGGGCGTGGGCGCGGCGATGCTGTTCTTCGACGTGGGGCTCCCGGCGAACCTCGGGACGGCCCTGGCCGTGTTCGGCCTCGCGGCCCTGAGCATGTACGCGGTCGGCATGTTCGTCGCGGCGGTCGCGCCCTCGGGGAACGCGGCGGTCGCGATCGGGCTGAGCCTGTTCTTCGCGTTCGGCGCGACTGGCGGGATGTTCGGTCCCACCGAGGTCCTGCCGGGCCCGATCGCCGTGATCGGGGAGGCGCTGCCGTTCGGCGCGGCCGTCAAGGCCTTCGGGGCGGCGTGGATCGGCGCGGACCTGAATCCGGCGCACCTCATTGCGATGGTCGTCGCGATCGCGGTGAGCAGCGCGGTCGCGGTCGCCGCGTTCCGCTGGGACTGACGCGTTCGGGGCCACCGCGCCGCCCCGAGCGGGCGGCGCGGCGGCGTCACCGACGGTGACGACGGGGCGTGACCGGGCGGGTGCCGGGGGTGAAAGTCGCCGAAGTCGGCAGTCTCATGGTCCAGGCACTGCCGCTAACCCGCCCCGGCCGGTTACGGTTCAAGGATGAACTACCGCTATCTTTCGCAGAACGACGCCGACGCGGTCGTCGAATCCAAGCACCCGCAGGCGCAGCGCCTGCCCGCACTGTCGGACCTGCTGGACGGCGACCTGCTGTGGGACCAGGACTCCCGCACGCTCGTCTACGTCGTCGACTCGTGGATCGACGGCATGGGGTACGGCCGCCGCCTGCACACCTGCGCCGCCTGGAACGTCACCGGTGACAAGGACCTCGCCTTCGGCTTCTCCCGCGCCGCCAAGACCGCCGATCCCGACCTGGTGACCGCGGCCGCCGACGAGATCCTCGACATGGTCGCCGCCGGCGTGGCCGCGGCCGACGACGCCGCCGCCACGGCCGCGATCACCGCGGTCCTGCACAGCGGCCTGGCCGAGTCGCCCTCGCGCAAGCCCATGTTCGCCGCGCTCCGGGCCCAGCAGGCGGCCCGCACGCCCGCGGCCTGATCCCCGCGCTCCGGCCGGTGCGGCGGCAGCGCCCTGCGGCGCGCCGATCCCCACCGCTCGCGGACGGCCGGAGCGTCGCCTCGACGAGGTGCCGCGGCGGGCACGATCGGGTTCCCTTCGCCTCGACCCTGAGTAGGGTGGGAGGCATCGACGACTGTGGAACCGCGGGCCCCGTCCGGGGCGCGTCGGATCGCGTGCGAAGGAGAACCCGATGGCCGGCCGGATCGCGATCGTGTGGAACCCGTCGAAGACGTCCCGAGAGGACCTCGAAGCGGCGCTGCCGGACACCGAGGCCGAACTCTCGTGGTACGAGACCAGTCCCGACGATCCCGGCCGCGGGGCCACCGGCGAGGCCCTCGCCGCGGGCGCCGACGTGGTGGTCGCGGCGGGCGGTGACGGGACCGTGCGCGCCGTCGCCGAGCGGCTCGCCCACGACGGGGCCGAGGCCGACCTCGTGATCGTCCCGCTCGGGACCGGAAACCTGCTGGCGCGCAACCTCGACGTGCCGATCGGCGACCTCGAGGGCGCCCTCGCGCGGGCCTTCGAGGGCGAGTCGCGCGTGATCGACCTCGGCTGGGTCGAAGCCGACCTCGCCGAAGGCCGTGTGCGCCAGGCGTTCGCCGTCATCGCCGGGTTCGGCATCGACGCCCACATGATCGTCGAGACCGACGAGGACCTCAAGAGCAGGGTCGGCTGGCTCGCCTACGTCGAGTCGCTCGGGCGCGCGCTCGACGCGAGCGACGTGGTGGAGTTCGACCTCACCGTCGACGGCGACGCGACCGAGCGGACCTCGGGGCACACCTTCCTCGTCGGCAACTGCGGGACGCTCCAGGGCGGCATCAGGCTCCTGCCCGACGCCGACCCCTCCGACGGCGAGCTCGACGTGCTCGTGCTCAGCGCCGAAAGCGCAGGCGAGTGGCTGGAGACGATCCACTCCTTCGTGTGGCACAACGGCATCCGGCGGCTCTTCCGCTCCGGTGACGAGGCGCGCAGCGCCGACTCGACCGCGCACTCGCGGGCGCGCCGGCTCGCGGTCGCGCTGCCCGAGCCGCGCGTGCTGGAGATCGACGGCGAGGACCTCGGCGAGACGAGGGCCTTCACGATCGCGATCCAGCCCGACGCCGTCAGGGTCCGCTGACGTGAACTGAAAGGGCGGGCGACCTCGGGTCGCCCGCCCTGCTTCGCGTATCAGGCCCGCGCGATGGCGATGTTCGTGCTGCCCCGCTGCCCCGCCTCGTAGAACATGTACAGCCGCCCGCCCTCCTCGGCGAAGCTCGGGGCGGCCGCGCGGGTGGCGACCGGCTCGGTGTACAGGACGCCGAGGTGCTCCTCGCGGTCGAAGCTCGTGCCGACCCGCGTGACCCGGATGTTCCCGTCGCCGCCGTGGTAGACCACGTAGCCGCCGCCGTTGCGTGACCAGTAGTGCGGCCCCGACAGCTGCCCGCCCTCGCCCGCGGCGGGGGAGATGAGCGGCTGCGGCTTGAACTGCCAGCCCGAGGCCAGCGAGTGCGACCAGCCGATGAAGATCTTCCTGGTCCCGGCCTGGTTGCCCATGAACAGCATGACGTACACGCCGGGCTGGACCGGGTGCGGGAACACCCGCGCGTACGAGGCCTCCGAGACGTTCGAGGGCAGCATCGAGGTGTGCAGGATCGGCTCGCCGAAGCCGAAGCTGCGCCCGTCGGCCGAGGTCGCCACGCGCGTGGTCCGGTTGTCCCCGTGGAAGTACAGGTACATCCGCCGGTCCGCTTCGTTCCAGTACGCGTGCGGGCTGGAGACGTGCGGCGCCGAGTAGGGGTCGCGCGTGATGATCGGGTTGGCCGAGTACTCCCTCCACGGCCCTTCGAGCGAGTCGGCGTAGGCCAGGCAGATCCCGCCCGGGTCGTCGTGCGGCGCGTAGTACATGTACCAGGCGCCCAAGGGGTTCTGGACCTTCCCGGCCACGTGTCGGATCGAGGGGAAGATGATCTCCCTCCTGGCGGGGGCGTAGCTCAGGGTGCTCTTGTCCATCGCCGCGCCCAGGCGCGTGAAGGTCGGGAAGCCCGGGATGGCCGCGGCGGCCGGGGCGGCGCCGAGCGCCGCGGTCGCGCCCAGCGCGGCGGCCCCCAGCAGCAGCCCGCGCCGGCCGAAGGCGGACGGTCGATCGGAATCCATGTTCACTCCAGTCCGGCCCGCGCGGCCGCCGCCGCGCCACGGTGCGCGGCGGCGCACAAGCGCCGATACGGGCCTTTGGGGACGAGTCTGGGAGGGGGCCGACCGGCCGTCAAGATGATAATACGAATTATCATCTTGACGACCCGGAAACGGGCGTGCAACATGATCACACGCACCTGTGCTGATACGCATTATCAGCCCATCGAGAAAGGCCCTCCAGTGACCGGACCCCGCCGCCGCGTGACGCAGCGAGACATCGCGCGCCTCAGCGGCGTCAGCCAGGCCACCGTCTCCCTGGTGCTCAACAACCGCCTCGACGCGGGGGTGCGGATCGCCCCCGACACCCGCCAGCGGGTCCTCGACGCCATCCGCGAGACCGGCTACGTCGCCGACCCCGTCGCCCGCCGCCTCGCCGACCAGTACAACCGCATCATCGGCGTCTTCACCTACGAGGCCGTCTTCCCCTCCGGCACCCGCGACTTCTACCACCCGTTCCTCGTCGGCATCGAAGAGCAGGCCGAACGCCTCGGCTGCGACCTGCTCCTGCTCACCAGCGCCCCCGTCGAGGACGGAAGGCGCCGCATCTTCGCCGAGGGCAGCCGCATCCGCCTCGCCGACGGCTGCGTCCTGTTCGGACGCGAGATCGACCGCGACGACCTCACCCGCCTCGTCGCCGAAGGCATCCCCTTCGTCTCCGTCGGCCGCCGCGACGACGCCGGCGGCCCCGTCCCCTACGTCGGCGCCGACTACCCCGCCGCGACCGCCGCCCTCGTCACCCGCGCCGCCGCCCTCGGCCACCGCAGCCTCGCCTACATCGGACTCGGCGCCGGACCCGAGTCCTTCCAAGACCGCCTGCGCGGCTTCGACACCGCCGCCGCGGCCGCCGGCGCCGCCACCCGGCGCCTGCCCGAGGCCGACCCCGCCGCCCTCGACGCCGCCGTCGAAGGCGGCGTGAGCGCCCTGTTCCTCGAAGAGCCCGCCGACGTCCCCGCCGTCACCGCCTGGGCCCGCGAAAGGGGCCTCGACCTCCCCGCCGACCTCTCCCTCGTCGCCCTCGGTGACCCGACCCGGCCGGTGTCGATCGACCTCGACGTCACCGGCTTCACCATCCCCCGCCGCGAGATGGGCCGCCAGGCCCTCGACGTGTTCGGCGCCCTGTTGGAGAACGCCGAGACCGACACGCAGCGGCTGCTCCCGTGCGAACTGCACGACGGCGCGACCCTCGCGCCGCCACCCACCGGAAGGAACCAGCCTTGAACGACCTCCAAGCCGACATCCTCGTCGTGGGCGGCGGCCTCGGCGGCGTCGCCGCCGCACTCGCCGCGCTGCGCGCCGGACGAAGCGTCGTCCTCACCGAGGAGCACGACTGGATCGGCGGTCAACTGACGAGCCAGGCCGTCCCGCCCGACGAGTCCTCCTGGGTCGAGCAGTTCGGCGTCACGGCCTCCTACCGGAGCCTGCGCGAAGGCATCCGCGACTACTACCGGCGCCACTACCCGCTCACCGAGGCCGCCCGCGCCAAGGCCGACCTCAACCCCGGCGGCGGGCACGTCAGCCGCCTGTGCCACGAGCCGCGCGTGGCCGTCGCCGTCATCGAGGCCATGCTCGCCCCCTACCGCGGGTCGGGCCTGCTGCGCCTGCTCCAGCCCTACCGGCCCGTCGCCGCCGACGTGGACGGCGACCGGATCGAGGCGGTCACCCTCGCCCACCGCGACACCGGCGACCGCCTCACCGTCGCCGCGCCGTTCGTCCTGGACGCCACCGAGACCGGCGAACTGCTGCCGCTCACCGGCACCGAGTACGTCACCGGCTTCGAATCCCAGCGCGACACCGGCGAGCCGAGCGCGCCCGACCAGGCCCAGCCGGACAACATGCAGGCGGTCTCGGTGTGCTTCGCGATCGACCACGTCGACGGCGACCACACGATCGACAAACCCGCCGACTACGACTTCTGGCGCGAGTTCCGCACCGACTTCTGGGGCGGGAACCTCCTGGGATTCCGCGCCCCGAACCCGCGCACGCTGGAGGCGGCCGAGCGGACCTTCGTGCCCAACCCCGACGACGACCCCCTCGCGGTCGTCGGCGACCAGCGCCGCGGCGGCGGCGACATGAACCTGTGGACCTTCCGCCGCATCGCCGCCCGCCGCACCTTCACCCCCGGGGCCTACCCCAGCGACATCACCCTCGTCAACTGGCCGATGATCGACTACTTCCTGGCCCCGGTCATCGACAACCCCGACGCCGCGGCCCACCTGGACCGGGCCCGCGACCTCTCCCGCAGCGTCTTCTACTGGCTCCAGACCGAGGCGCCCCGCCCCGACGGCGGCCACGGCTGGCCCGGACTGCGCCTGAGGGGCGACGTCACCGGCTCCGCCGACGGCCTCGCCCAAGCCCCCTACCACCGCGAATCGCGCCGCATCAAGGCCGAGTACACGATCGTCGAACAGGACCTGTCGGCCGCCGTCCGCGGCGACAAGGGCGCGGTGTCCTACCACGACAGCGTCGGCGTCGGCATGTACCGCATCGACCTCCACCCCTCCACAGGCGGCGACAACTACATCGACGTCGCCTCCTGCCCCTTCGAGATCCCGCTCGGCGCACTCCTGCCGGTGCGGACCGAGAACCTGCTGCCCGCCGGGAAGAACCTCGGCACCACGCACATCACCAACGGCTGCTACCGCCTGCACCCGGTCGAGTGGAACATCGGCGAGGCCGCCGGCGCCCTCGCCGCCTTCAGCCTCGACCGCGGCGTCCCGCCGCGCGCCGTCGGCGCCGACCGGGAGCTGCTGGCCGACTTCCAGGACCGACTCGCCGCGCAGGGCGTCGAACTGCGCTGGCCCGACATCGCGGCGTACTAACGTGCCGCTCACCGACTTGCCGCTCACAGACAGAGCCGTCTACCGAGAAGGAGAACCCCTTATGAGACACCCGCGACTCCTGCTGGCCGCCGCGCTGGCCGCGCCGCTCGTCCTCGCCGCCTGCGGCGGCGGATCCGACGACGGGCCGGTCACGCTGCGCATGACCACCTGGTCGGCCAACGAGGACCACCTCGCGATGCTGAACGAGATCGCCGACGCCTACATCGCCGACCACCCCGACGTGGAGGCGATCGAGTTCGACCCGCTCCCGTTCGACGGCTACACCAGCACCCTCACCACCCAGATCGCCGGCGACAACGCCCCCGACCTGGCCTGGATCCTGGAGAACGCCGCGCCCGACTTCGTCACCAGCGGCGCCCTGGTGCCCTTGTCCGAGACGCTCTCGGGCACCGACGGCTACGAGTACGACGACCTCGTCCCGGCCGCCACCGAGCTGTGGCGCGAGGGCGACGAGCTGTACGCCTACCCGTTCTCGACCTCGCCGTTCGCGATGTTCGCGAACGACGACCTCCTCGCCGAGGCCGGTCAGCCCACCGCCGCCGAGCTCATCGAGTCCGGCGAGTGGAACTGGGACCGGGTCGTCGAGGCCGGCGCGGCCGTCCACGCCCAGACCGGCGCCGACGGCATCGTCATCCGCGACTTCGACTACACCGGCTGGGACAACCTCTCGACCCTGTGGACCGGCTGGGGCGCCAGCGCCTGGAGCGCCGACGGCACCGAGTGCGGCTTCGACGACCCGGAGATGACCGAGGCGCTCACGTTCATGCACGACGCCGTGTTCGAGCAGGAGGCCATGCCCGGACCGGGCACGACCGCGGACTTCTTCGCGGGCGAGGCCGCCTTCACCGTCACGCAGATCTCGCGCGCCGGGCTCCTCGCCGAGGCCCCGTTCGCGTGGGACCTCGTGCCGCTCCCGGCCGGGCCCTCGGGCGAGTACGCCGTCATCGGCCAAGGCGGCCTCGGCGTCCTCACCGTCGCCCCGCACCCGGAGGAGGCGGCCGACTTCCTCGCCTACATGACCAACCCGGAGAACTCCGTGAAGCTCGCGCAGTTCTTCCCGCCGCCGCGCGCCTCGCAGCTGACCGCCGAGGTCCTCGGCCAGGCCAACCCGCTCTTGAGCGCCGAGCAGCTCCAGGCGGTCGTCATCGACCGGATCGACTCGGGCGTCGTCAAGCCCAGCCACACCGGCCAGGCCCAGCTCGACCAGGCCGTGCGCGCCGCGCTCGACCCGCTGTGGACCCCCGGCGCCGACGTGGAGGCCGTCCTGGCCGACCTGTGCGCCGCCATCGACCCGCTGCTGGCGCGATGACCGAGGCGGACACCGAAACCGCGCCCGGCCGGGAAGCCTCCCGGCCGGCGCGGCCCTCCTGGTGGACCGCCCGCCGCCGGGACAACCTGGCGGGGTTCCTGTTCGCCGGGCCGCAACTGGCCGGGACGCTCGTGTTCGTGCTCTTGCCGCTCGGGCTGATGTTCTGGTACAGCTTCCACGAGTGGAACGTGCTCGCCGGGGGCTTCCGGTTCACCGGCGCCGAGAACTACGAGCGGCTCGTCCAGGACCCGGCCCTGCCGGGCGTGCTGGGGGCGACCGCGGCGTTCTCGGTCGGGCTGGTCGCGCTCAACCTGAGCCTCGCGCTGGTGCTGGCGATCCTGCTCGACCAGAAGCTGCGCGGCACGATCCTGTTCCGCACGATCTTCTTCTCGCCGGTCGCGGTCACCTTGGTGGCCTGGACGATCGTGTGGCGCTTCCTGCTCCAGGACGACGGCGGCATCAACGGGCTGCTGTCGGTGGTGGGCGCGGAGGGCCCGAACTGGCTGCGCGGGGAGACCACCGCGATGGCGGCCGTCATCGTCGTGCAGGTGCTCAAGAACGTGGGGCTCAACATGGTCCTGTTCCTCGCCGCGCTCCAAGGGGTCCCCAAGGAGCTGTACGAGGCGTCCACGATCGACGGCGCGGGCGCGTGGACGCGGTTCCGGCGCATCACGATGCCGATGATCAGCCCCACGATCCTGCTCACCTCGATCATCACCGTCGTCGGCTCGCTCCAGGTGTTCGCGCAGATCGACGTCCTCACCAAGGGCGGGCCGGGCACCTCGACGACGGTGCTCGTCTACTACCTGTACCAGAACGCCTTCCAGTTCCACGACTTCGGCTACGGCGCGACCCTCTCGGTGCTGCTGTTCGCGATCGTCCTGGTGCTCACCGTGATTCAGTGGCAGATGCGCAGAAAGTGGGTCGTCCATGAGGACTGAGCGCTCCCGCAGGGCCAAGCTCGCCCTCTACGGGCTGCTGTGCGTCCTGGCCGTCCCGTTCGTGTTCCCCACCTGGTGGATGGTCACCTCCAGCCTCAAGCCGGCGAACGAGATCTTCGCGTTCCCGCCCACGCTGTGGCCCGCCGACGCGACCCTGCACGCCTACGGGCGCGTGTTCGACTTCGCGCCCTTCGGCGTGCAGTACTTCAACAGCATGTACATCGCCCTGGTCGTCACCGTCGGGACCCTCGCGGTGTCCTCGATGGCCGGGTACGCGTTCGCGCGCATCAAGTTCCCCGGGCACAACCTGCTGTTCCTCGTCGTCCTCGTCGGCCTGCTCATCCCGAGCGAGGTCACGATCGTGCCGCTGTTCCAGATGTTCAACCGGTTCGGCATGGTCGACACGCACTGGCCGCTGCTGCTGGTGCCGATCTTCGGCGCCCCGAGCGTCCTGGCGACCTTGATCATGCGGCAGTTCTTCATCGCGCTGCCCGCCGAGATCGAGGAGGCCGGGCGCATGGACGGCCTGGGCCGCTTCGGGCTCTACTGGCGGATGGCGCTGCCGCTGTCGCGCCCGGCGCTCGGCGCGGTCGCGATCTTCTCGTTCCTGCACAGCTGGAACCTCTACCTCGAACCGGTCGTGTTCCTGTCCACCCCGGAGAAGTTCACGCTGCCGCAGGCGCTGACGCAGTTCACCGACGCCTACGGCGGTCCGATGTGGGACGTCCAGCTCTCGGCGGCGACGATGACGGCGCTGCCGGTCCTGATCGTCTTCATCGTGGCCCAGCGCCAGTTCGTGGAGGGCCTGGCCCACACCGGCCTCAAAGGCTGACCGCGCCCGCGGCGGAGCCCGGCTCCGCCGCGGGGCGTCAGCGCCCGGCGTCCTCGCTCGGGTCTTCGATGAGGCCCGCGAGCGCCGCGGCGGCGCGGGCCACGGTCCGGTCCTCGTCGCGGGCCAGCCGCGCCAGCACCTCCAGTGCCACGGCCGTCGGCAGCTCGGCGGCCGCCTGGACCAGGCGCATCCGCACCGCCGGCGGCGCCGCGACCTGGTCGAGCAGATCGCGTTCGATCCGCTCGGCCCTCGCCGGGTCCCGCGCGAGGGCGCCCAGCACTTCGGCCGCGTCGACGTCGTTCACGCCCTCGACGACCATGCCGACGAGCACCGGCACCGCCTCGTCCCTGCCGCGCGCGCCCAGCGCGAGCGCGGCGTGCCTGCGGACGGTCGCGTCCTCGTCCGCGAGCGCCTCGGTGAGCGCTGCGGTCGCCGCCTCACCGGGAACCTCGGCGAGGGCCGCCACCGCCCGCCGCCTGACCTCGACGTCCTCGGAGTGCAGACCGGCCGCGAGGTCCGCGGCGGCGTCGCTGTCGGACCGCGCGAGCGCCCACCGCAGGGCCCCGGCGACGTTCGGATCGGCCTCGGCCAGGATCGCCTCGGCCAGCACCGGCGCGGGCGCCTCCGCCTCCGGTGCGAGGACGGCCTGCTGGCGCCGGGCGGCGCTCGGCGACCCGAGCCCGTGCAGGAGCTCGACGATCCGCAGGACGTCCTCCCAGCCGGAGGGCTCGGACGCGTCGACCGCGCGCAGGCGCCGCAGCAGCTCCCGCTCCCGGCCCAGCCGCGCTTCGGCCTCCCGGGTGAGGTCGGCGATGAGCGCGGAGGGCGAGAAGCCGGGGTCGCCCAGCACCTGCCCGATCTGGCGCAGCGACAGGCCCAACGTCCGCAGGCTCTCGACGTGGAAGATCCGCCGCAGGTCCTCCTCGGCGTACTCGCGGTAGCCGCCGACGGTGCGGCCGGTGGGCCGCACCAGGTCGAGGGCGTCGTAGTGCCTGAGCATCCTGGCGCTGACCCCCGAGCGGCGCGCGACCTCACCTATCAGCACCCGGCTCCCCTCCCAATGCGACGATCCGCTTCGCCTCGTGCACGGCGAGCTCGAACCCGGCGTCCGGGTCGAGCAGCAGCCGCTCCGTGGCCCCCGCGTGTGCGCGGACCTCCGGGTCGCCGCTCGCCTTCGCCCGATCGAGGACCGGCTCGATCGCCGCTCCGAGCGCGACGAGGGCCCGGCTCAGGCTGAGCCGCAGCTCCCGGTCGCCGCGGCCGAACTGCGCGGCGAGCTCCTCGGCCAAGTCCTCCTCCCGCCCTTCGGGCACGAGGGCGACGGCGGCGCGCCACGCGCTGCGGGCGACCTCCTCGTCGGGGTCGCGCAGCAGGTCCCGCGTGATCGCGGGCCACGCCCGGGCGTCCCCGATCTTGGACAGCGTATGCAGCGCCTGGCTCCGCGCCTGCGCGCTTCCCGAAAGCTCCGCGCGCAGCCGCGGCACGGTGACCTCCGGTGCGAAGCGCGTCAGCGCCCACGTGAGCATGTCCCGCACGAAGAAGTCCGGCTCGACCCCGCACCGCGCGACCAGCGCCTCGACCTGCGAGGGCTCGGGATGCGTGCCGATGGCGAGCGCGGCCTTGAGCCGCGTCGACGCGTCGGCGGCGGCCAGCGCCGCGACCGGGCCCGTGCCCGGCGAATCCGTGTGCTCCACGTTCATGGGAACCACCTCCGGCACCCAAGTAAAGACCTTGCCACCGTGTCAATGTCAAATCCGCGCCGAAAAGCGGCCCCCGTCGGCCGAATCGGGGCGCTCGCGCCTCAGTCGGGTCTGCGGCGCAGCAGCGGGGGGTTGAGCATCCGGGCGTCGCCTTGGCGGAAAAGGCGGGCCGGGCGGCCCGTGCCGCCCTCGGTCGACGCTCCCGTGGGGGTCACGAAACCCGGGGTCGAGGTCGCCTTGCGGTGGAAGTTCCGCGGGTCCAGCGGCTCGCCCCACACCGCCTCGTAGACCTGGCGCAGCGCGGCGATCGTGAACTCCGGCGGGCAGAACGCCGCCGCGAGCGGCGTGTACTCCAGTTTGGACCGGGCCCGTTCCACCCCGTCGGCCAGGATGCGGTCGTGGTCGAACGCCAGGCCCCGCTGGCCGACCGGCCGCCACTGGGCCTCGGCCGCGTCGCTGCCCGCCGTCGGCGCCGGCAGGTCGGGCAGGAACGCCAGGTACGCCACCGTGACCACCCGCCCCCGCGGATCACGTTCGGGCGCACCGTAACTGCCCAGCTGCTCCAGATGCCCGCCCGGACCGGCGATGCCGGTCTCCTCGGCCAGCTCGCGCCGCGCCGCCGCGGGCAGGTCCTCGTCGGCGAGCACGAAGCCCCCCGGCAGCGCCCAGCGGTCGCGATGGGGCTCGATGCCGCGCCTGACCAGCAGCGCGTGCAGATCGCCCTCCCGGACCGTGAGCACCACGAGGTCGACCGTGACCGCGAACACTGGAAAACCCGTTATCACCATATTGACGATAACCTAGCACAAGCCTTATCGTCATGGTGACGAGAAAAGGAGGCCACCCATGGCCGACGTAACGAGACTCCTGCACATGCGCCACCTGCGCGGCACCCCCACCGTATGGGTCCGCTTCCAGAAGGGCGACCGCTCCGTCCAGGAGGGCACCGGCCAGTCGTTCTGGTACCGCCCCCTCGTGGCCGTCCTCTCCGAAGTGCCCGTGGACGACCGCGAACTCCCGCTGATGTTCCACTCCCGAACCGCCGACTTCGCCGACGTCACCGTCCAGGCCACCGTCACCTACCGGATCGCCGACCCCGCGCTGGCCGCCACCCGCCTCGACTTCTCCGTCGACCCGTACACCGGCCGCGCCCGCGCCCGGCCGCTCGACCAGGTCGCGACCCTCCTCACCGAACTCGCCCAGCAGCCCGCCCTCGACCTGCTCGCCCGCGTCCCGCTCGCCGAGGCCCTCACCGTCGCCATCACCGAGGTCCGCGAGGCGGTTGCCGCCGCGCTCGCCGACGACGCCCGGCTCGCCGAGGTCGGCGTCGAGGTCGTCAGCGCCCGCGTCGTCGCGATCCGCCCCGAACCCGAGATGGAGCGCTCGCTCCAGACGCCGACCCGCGAAGCGGTGCAGCAGGACGCCGACAAGGCCACGTACGCCCGCCGCGCCCAGGCCGTCGAGCAGGAGCGGGCCATCGCCGAGAACGAGCTCCAGAACAAGATCGAACTCGCCCGCCGCGAGGAGCAGCTCGTGGAGCAGAAGGGCGCCAACGACAAGCGCCGCGCCGAACTGGACGCCGCCGCCGGATTCGCGGCGGCCCAAGGCGAAGCGGACAAGGCCCGCGCCCTCGCCGCCGCGCAGGCCGACCAGATCCGCTCCGTCGGCGAAGCCGAGGCCGAGGCCGAGGCGGCCCGCATGGCCGTCTACCGCGACCTGCCCACGTCGGTCCTCCAGGCGCTCGCCCTGCGCGAACTCGCGGGCCAACTCCCCGAGATCGGCCAGCTCACCATCACCCCGGACCTCCTCAGCGGCGCCCTCACGCGGCTCGCGGACGGCCAGCGATGAGCGCCACGCTCGCCCCCAGAGTGGTCGTCGTCAGCCGCCGCAGCGAACTGGACGAACTGCTCGCCCGCCACGGCACCCGCGCCGCGGCCGAGCACTTCCTGCGCGGACGCGGCCGCGACCTCGACGAGGTCACCGCCCGCCACGAGGCCCTCGAATCCGCGCTCACCGCCGTGGACGCGGCCGTCCCGGCCGACTGGCGCCGCGGCCGGGTCGACCGCGAGGACCTGCCGCGGTTCCTGTTCGGACCCGAGGACATCGTGGTCGCCGTCGGCCAGGACGGCCTGGTCGCCAACCTCGCCAAGTACCTGGCCGGCCAGCCGGTCGTCGGCGTCGACCCGGAGCCGGGCCGCAACCCCGGCGTCCTGATCCGCTTCCGGGCCGATGCGATCGAGGGCGTCCTCCGGGCCGTCGCCGCGCAGTCCGCGCCGATCCGGCGGCTCACCATGGTCACCGCCCGGCTCGACGACGGCCAGGAACTGGCCGGCCTCAACGAGATCTACGCGGGCCACGCCTCCCACCAGTCCGCGCGCTACCGACTCGCCGACGCGAGCGGGCGCGGCGAGCGCCAGTCCTCCTCCGGCGTCCTCATCGGCACCGGGACCGGCGCCACCGGCTGGTGCGCTTCCGTCGCGGCCGAACGCGGCCGCGACGAGAGCGTGCCGGACCCCGAGGAGCCGTCCCTGGCCTGGTTCGTCAGGGAGGCCTGGCCCTCGCCGGCGACCGGCACCACCTTGACCGCGGGGACGCTGCGGACGGGGGAGGAGCTGCGGCTGGTCTGCGAGAGCGAGCGACTCGTGGTCTTCGCCGACGGCGTCGAGTCCGACCGCCTCACCGTCACCTGGGGACAGCAGGTCGTCATCGGCGTCGCCGACCGCCACCTCCACTTGGTCGTCGCCCGATAAGCACAGCACGACCGGAACGCCCGCGCGCCGACCGATCGCGTCGCCTCCGAGCGAATACAAGGCCTAGACCGCGGCCGCCTCGCCGAGCAGCTCGCGGAGCCGCTCGGCGTCCACGTTGGCCCCGAAGACCGGCGTGCCCGGTTCCATGCGGGCGCCCGCGGCGAGGGGCCCGGCGGCCACGGGATCGAACCCGAGGGCGTCGACGAGGACCGCGGCCCGCGCGAGGTCGGTGTCCTCGCCGGCGATCGCGATGGCCTTGCGGCCCTTCGCACCGGCGGGCCGAGCCTCGGCCTCGAGATCGTGGTAGCCCATGTGGTTGAAGGCCTTGACCACGTGCGCCGCGCCCAGGAACGCCCGCACGGCCTCGCTGGAGGTCGCGCCCGGATCGAGGACGCGCTCGCGGGGGCCGTCGACCTCCCACCAGTGGTTCATCGCGTCCACGACCAGCGCGTCCCCCAGCTCCGCCGCCGGAATCGTCCGGTACTTGCCCAAGGGCAGCGCGAGGATCACGATGTCGGCCTCCCCGGAGGCCTCGGCCGCGGTCACCGCGACCGCGCCGGGCGTGAGGACCTCGACCGTGAGCGCGATCTTCTCCGGGTCGCCGGAGCCCGCGACGAGGACCCGGTACCCGGCCGCGACCGCCAGGCGGGCGAGGACGGTGCCGACCTTGCCGGCCCCGAGGACGCCGATCGTGTGCGGGCGGGTCATCGCGCGCCGCCGTCCTCGTCGGCGAGCATGTCGCGGACCATCGGGATGACCTTGGTGCCGTAGAGCTCGACGGCCCGCAGGCGCGCGCCGGCGGACATGGCGCCGCCCGCGGAGTAGATCATGTCGAAGCGGCCGACGTCGAGGGCGCGGACGTTGGCGGCGATCTTCCGTGCCACCGTCTCGGGCGATCCGATGTAGAGCGAGCCTTGCGCCACCTCGCTCTCGAACTCCTCGCGGCGCAGCGGCTGCCAGCCGCGGAGTGCGCCGATGCGGTCGCGCACGACCTTGTAGCCCGGGTAGAACAGCTCCTTGGCCTCCTCGTCGGTGTCGGCGATGAACCCGGGGGAGTGGAGGCCGACCGGGTACGCGGTGGTGCCGAGCTGGTCGGCGGCGCGGCGGTAGAGGTCGACGTAGGGCGCGAAGCGCTCGGCCGGGCCGCCGATGACGGCGAGCATGAGCCGGAAGCCGTACTTGGCGGTGCGCACCACCGACTGCGGGCTGCCGCCGACGCCGACCCAGGTGGGCAGGCGGCCCGACTCGGTCTTGGGGAACACGTCCTGGTCGATCAGGGTCGCGCGCTGGGTGCCCTTCCAGGTCACGGGCTTCTCGTCGAGGAGCTTGTGGAAGAGGTCGATCTTCTCCTCGAAGAGCGCGTCGTAGTCGGCGAGGTCGTAGCCGAACAGCGGGAAGGACTCGGTGAAGGACCCGCGGCCGAGGATGATCTCGGCGCGGCCGTTCGAGAGCGCGTCGACGGTCGCGAAGCGCTGGAACACCCTGACCGGGTCGTCGGAGCTGAGCACGGTCACGCCCGAGGAGAGCCGGATGCGGGAGGTCCGCGTCGCGATCCCGGCCAGGACGGTCTCGGGGGAGGAGATGGCGAACTCGGGGCGGTGGTGCTCGCCGAGGGCCACCACGTCGATCCCGGTCTCGTCGGCGAGGACCGCCTCGTCGACGGTGGCGCGGATGGCCCGGGCGAACGAGGTGACCTCGCCCTGGTCGTCCCGGGGCAGGTCGCCGAAGCTGTCGATACCGAACTCGATGCCGTTCACGGTGCTCTCCTCGATCGCCCGGCCCGCGGGCCGGGAACTGATTGACACGTCAACTGTAAATCCATATAGATGATGCGTCAACTATCTTGGCCGCGGCTGCGACGAGCGCCACCGCCCGGTCCGTCAATCCGGCCGCACCGGGTGCCGGCTCATGATCGAGACCCGGTTGAACGCGTTGATGGCGATCGCCGCCCAGATGACCGCGGCGGTCTGGTCCTCGGTCAGCGCCTCGCGCGCGGCCGCGTAGGCGGCGTCCTGCGCGGCCGCGTTCGCGGGTTCGGTGGTCGCCTCGGCCAGCGCGAGCGCGGCCCGCTCGGCGGGGGAGAACAGCCCGGTGTCGCGCCAGGCCGCCAGGACTCCCAGCCGCCGGGTCGACTCGCCCGCCTTCAGCGCCGCCTTCGTATGCAGGTCGAGGCAGTAGGCGCAGCGGTTCATCTGCGAGACGCGCAGGTTGACCAGTTCGACGAGGATGCGGTCGAGCCCGGCCTCGGCCGCGGCCTCGCGCACCGCGCGGGCGGTCTCCCGCATCGCCGCGAAGGCCTCGGGCGTCTGCCGGTCGATGAAGATCCTCGCTGGTCCGTCGCTCACGTCGGCCTCCTTCGCGTCGCCGACCGCGGAACCGGTCGGCTTCCGCGATCGTAGGGCTATGCTCGTGAGAATATAGATGATGTGACAACTACTTCGGATTGCGGGTGGTCCAGGTGAGCAATGTGGAAGCGGCTCCGGAAGCGATGCGGTCCGGCCCGCCGGACGACGGCGGGGCCGGGGTGGAGGTGCTCGCGGCGCGTGACGTGCCCCTCGGCGGCCCGCGGGCGCTGCTGGTGCGGCGCACGCTGCCGCAGCGGGCGCGGACCCTCATCGGCGCCTGGTGCTTCGCCGACCACTACGGCCCGGTCCGGGTGCCGTCCAGCGGCGGCATGGACATGCCCCCGCATCCGCACACCGGGCTCCAGACCGTCAGCTGGCTCTTCAGCGGCGAGATCGAGCACCGCGACAGCCTCGGCAGTCACGCATTTATCCGCCCCGGCGAGATGAACCTGATGACCGGGGGTGGCGGCATCGCCCACTCCGAGGTCTCCACTCCCGACACCGAAGTCCTGCACGGGGTCCAGCTGTGGGTCGCGCTGCCCGAGGCCGACCGTGGCGCCGGCCGCGACTTCCAGCACTACGCGCCCGAGCCGGTGCGCCTCGACGGGGCCGAGATCCGGGTCTTCCTCGGCTCGCTCGCCGGGTCGACCGCGCCGGTCCGCACCTTCACGCCGCTGCTGGGCGCCCAGATCGACCTCGAACCACACGCCGCGGTCACACTCGATGTCGACCCGGGATTCGAGCACGGGCTGCTCGTGGACGCCGGGGACATCCGCTTGGACGGCAAGGTGATCCGCCCGGCCGAACTCGGCTACGCGGCCAGGGGCGCGAAGTCCCTGGCGCTGGTGAACGACTCGGATGCTCCGGCGAGGACGATCCTGCTCGGCGGGCCGCCGTTCGAGGAGGAGATCGTCATGTGGTGGAACTTCATCGCGCGCAGCCATGACGAGATCGTCAGGGCCCGTGAGGACTGGGAGGCCGGCTCCGACCGCTTCGGCGTCGTCGAGGGCTATCCCGGACGCCGGCTCCCCGCGCCGCCGCTGCCCAACGCGGTGATCCTGCCGCGGCGCAACCCGCCGGCCCGCGAACGGGCCGACGAGCCGGTCGTGCGGCGCGTGGACGCCGAGCGCCTCTACGAGATCGCGATCGACGGCGCTCGCGCCGGGCTGACCGCTTACCGCGACCGCGGCGACCAGCGGATCTTCTACCACACCGAGGTGGACAAGGCCTTCGCCCGCAAGGGATTGGCGTCCACGCTCGTGGAGCGGGCGCTGATCGACGCGCGTGCGGCCGGGAAGCGCATCGTGCCGGTCTGCCCGTACGTCGCGCGGTTCGTCAAGAAGCACCCCGAGTTCGCCGACGCCGTCGACAAGGCCACGCCGCAGGTGCTCCAGTGGCTGGAGGCCGAACTCGGCGCTTGACGGCTACTCGCCGGGCTCCTTGAGCCCGGCGAGATGGTCGCGGAGGGTCTCGGCGACGTCCCGTGCGGCCGCGAGTTGCGTCGGGGTGAGCGCGTCGATGAAGAGTTCGCGGATGGCGTGGAAGTGGGGGACGCTCGACCGCCGCAGGGCGTCGCGCCCCTCCTCGGTGAGCACGGCCTCGGCGCCGCGGTGGTCGCCGGACGCGGCCTCGCGCCGGATGAGCCCCCGCTGCTCCATGCGTCCCAGGTGGTGCGAGAGCCGGCTGCGCTCCCAGCCGATCGCTTCGGCCAGGTGCGAGGAGCGCAGCCGCCGACCGGACGCCTCGCTCAGCTCCAGCAGCACCCGGTAGTCCCCGGCCGAGATCCCGCTGTCGGACTGGAACCGCCCGGCCAGGGCCGTGCGCAGGTCCTCGGTCGTCTCGATGAAGACGCGCCAGCCGTCCAGCTCAGTCCGGGTGAGCGCGGCGCGGTGCTTCCGTGGCATCGGCGACCTCCGATAAGTAGGTGACACATCAACTATACTCGGCTTTCACGACGCACACCCTTCCAAAATCGCGGTGCAAGTTAGATGACGCATCAACTAAGAGTAGGATCGGCGGTGTGAACGACGCCGTCCCCCAATCGAGCGCAGTCCCCTGGCTGAGCGCCGACGAGCAGCGCTCGTGGCGCGCCTTCGTGGGCCTCCACCTGAAGCTCTCGGCCCGCATGGCCGCCGACCTCCAGGCGCGCTCGGGCCTGTCCAGCGCCGACTTCGAGGTGCTCGTCGCGCTCACCGACGTCCCGGAGGGCCGCGTCCGCTTCCAGGACCTCGCCAAGGAGATCGACTGGGAGCGCAGCCGCCTGTCCCACCAGATTCGCCGCATGATCAAACGCGACCTCGTCGCCCGCGAGGAGTGCGAAGAGGACGGCCGCGGCGCCTATGTGGCGATCTCCGCGCACGGCCGCGCCGTCATCGAGGCCGCCGCTCCCAAGCACGTCCACCTCGTCCGCAGCCTCGTCCTCGACGGCCTGACCGCCGAGGAGTTCGCCGAACTCGGCCGCCTCTCCGCGAAGCTGTCGGAGCGGATCGACCGCCTCGGAACGCAGGACGGCGAACCGGCCTGAGCCCCGCTCACGGACGTACGATGAAATGGCCACCGCGGCCGGGATCGGGGAAGAAGCGAATGAGCACAAAGGAGCGAGCGATGCCGCTCGACGCGCGCGAACGCCGGGACCTGTGCGATCTGCTGGCCGAACTGGGACCCGACGCGCCGACCCTGTGCGAAGGCTGGACCACCCTCGACCTCGCCGCGCACCTTGTGCTGCGCGAGCACTTCGCCAAATGGACCGAGGCGAACATGGCGGCGGAGAAGGCCAAAGGCCTCCCCGCCCTGATCGACCGGCTCCGCGCGGGAGCCCCGCTGCTGCCGTGGCGGATACCGGGAGTCCGCACGGCCCTGAACGGCGTCGAGTACCTGATCCACCACGAGGACATCCGCCGCGCCAACGGCATGGACAGCCGGACCGACCGCCCCGACCTCGACGAGGTCGCCTGGAAGATGAGCCGTCTGACCGGCTGGCGTGCCGCCCGCAAGATCCGCCCGCACGGCCTGGAACTGCGCAGCCCGGGAGGCCGAACACGCCGCTTTGGCCCCGCCGGAGGCGCGGTACTGACCGGCCAACCAGTGGAGATCCTGCTCTACCTCAGCGGCCGCCGAGAAGCCGCCGAAACCGACCTAACAGGATCCCCAGAAGCAATAGCCGCCCTCCAAAACGCACAAACCAACACCTGAAGCCCGCTGGGCCGCACCCCGAAGGGCCTCGCTGCAAGGCAATGAACGCCAAGTGGACCTTAGCGCCGCTTACTGCAGCTCATCACCGCAGGTCACAGGCATGTTGGCGCGCGTACGGGACGTCATTTCGGCCGCGGCGGCCCGGGAACGGCACCAGCCGGGTCCGCCAGACTCGGCGTTGGCAGCTTCGTCCCATAACGGAGAACCCTGCGCGATCAGGGACCGCCTTGATCCGGCCGACTATCAGCGGCTACTGGCCGCGGCGCGGGCCGGCTATTGCAAGAAAGAGTTGGCCGCGGAGTACGGGATCAGTCGCCGCAGCATCTACCGACTGCTGACTGCCTGAACTGCGACATGGCACCGCCGCTTCCGCGGAATGTGAGGACCCGGCGTTAGGGCCCAATGATGTCAGGACACGACCGGAAGATCAAGGAGCCGCCCGGCATCGGCCACAGCGTCGCTGACGACCGTTTCCAGCGCGGAGCGGACTTCGGTGGTGTCCTTCCCGCGTCGCAGACGCTGCTTTCTGCGATGGTCCTGCGCTCGCCGCATCAGCATGCTTACCAGGTTTCCCACGGGGCCGGAGAGTCCTGCCGGCTCAACCATCACTCATGCCCCCTGTGTCGTCCTTCGGGTGGGAGGGAGGCTTCGATGCGAGCAGGTCGCTGCGGAAACGGTACGCCGCACGCTGTCCCCGCCGAAAGATCGACCACGTGGTCAAAGCAGCCAACGCCAGCACTACGTACAGCCCCGGATGGTGCCCCACATAGGTGAAGAAGGCCATCGGCACGTGCTGCTGCATGATGAGGAAATGGTCAGCGACCGATGGAGGAGGTACTACTGAGGCGATCTTGATGCTGATCTCGACCGATGAGCCGATCGTCATCAAATAAATGGCGTACACCAGGGCAGCGCCGACCACCGCTGATCCGACCCGGAGGACTAGCAGCGCCCCCGTGTAGTCCTCCATGTAGGTGACGCGGAGCCATACGCAGGGTTCACGGATGAGATAGATCCGGGCGCACCAGGACAGCCAGGCGCAATAGAGGACGAGGGCAACCGGAATCGCGACTATCGCGAAGACAAACAGAGGCATTGCCGGGTAGCTCAGGCCGTACGCTTCCTCGACGGGCAGCAGACTGCCGATGATGAGACCGACCCCGGCGGCCGCGCCGGCGGCAACGCCTCGATCGGGTTTCGCTCCGAGCATCATGGCGAGATGGGTGTTGCGCCAGATACCGGTGGAGAGCACGAGTGCCAAACCGGTTCCAGCGATCCCTGCCGCAATATGCAGGCTGTAGGCGCCGACGGCGGTGTTCTCGAAGAGGCTGAACAGGAACCGGAATAGGGAGGGAACGAGGACTCCTGTGGCGATCCCGGCAGCGAACACCCATGAGGCGCGCATGCGCAATGCCCGCTCAGGTTCCTCTAGCGCCGCTCGCCGCTCGCTAAAAGTGGGATGTGTGCGAAACGAGCGAAACGCACGTCGAACAGGGCGCTCGGACACAGTCAAGGCGCGGCGTACGATCGCGGTCCCTTTGAAATGCAGCGCGGTGAACGCGTCCGCATAAAATTCGCGCTGCCGTTCAACGCCGAGGACTCCAACTGTACAGACCCAAACCATGATCCCGATCTGAAGAGGCGCGAAGATCAGCACGGAATACATGTTGCTGCCCAGCGGGAGGATTATCGCGGTCAGGGCGGCGACAACGATGAGCGTTCGCATCGCAGCCCTTGCGATATAAGAGATCCACAAGTCTCCCAATCTCATGTGGAAGAATTCGTGGACCAGAATCGTGTAGAACACGTTCTTGTCGGATTCGTGCAACTGGAGCATTTTCGGACCCAGGGCAAGAGCCGGTCGCATCGGTGTCCCAATGGTCGCGGCGGGAAACCGCGACCTCGGATCCAGGAAAACCGTGGGCGCCTGTCTGTAATCGAAATGCTTCGCCAGGTGCACGATGGCATGCAGGACTGGGTAGGCACTTTCGATGCTGGCTAGCGGAATCTGCTTCCTCTTCCGAACCAGGCGAAGGTGCCGCTCGCGCATTCGGCGACTTGCGAGGAGGAACACCACCAGGAATACAATGGGGTTCCCGGTGACCGAGTATACGAACAGCACCAAGGTGCACGGCACTGCGAGCAGCATGAGGAGCCGCATCTGGGCGTCACTCGGGACCTGCACGGCCGCTTCGAGAATGTGCAGGTACACGCCGGTATCGCCCTCGCCGTCTGCAGTGCCGACTGGAGGTCGACGCGGAGGTGGTGGGATGAGGTCGCCGAAATGTGGATGCGGCTTCGGTCCTGACTTCCCGCCTTCGGGAATCGATGCAGGGCGTTCGTTCACATTCGTGTCCTTCGAACGGATGAGGGCTAGTGCCATCGCAGTGTTACGGGTCGCCTCAGCTGGTAGCTTCGACAATCGAACCGATAACAGCGTCTGCGAGAACTGACGCCGTGTCATCAGCCAATCCCAACTGAAGCGCTTTGCGTTCAGTGCGTTCTCGCACCAGATTAAGCTGCGCCGAAGTGAGGCTGGTGATGGTCGACACTGTCACTTGTGGAGTCTGTGGTTTCCGCATGCGGTTCAGAAGAAATCTCGACCCACCTCGTATTCTATCTTTAGCAGTGTCCACCGCCGCACTGATGATTACTTGATGCAGTGTAAAGTGACACAGGGCGACCACATATGGAGTGGTCGATTCGAGGTACTCTCCGAAGCCTGTGCTGTCGGCCCCGGGGCGGGCTACTGCGTCGACGACACTTGTGTCTCGCGAATAAGCCACGAGATACACGTCAAGGACACCTGCCTCACCAGGGGCCACTTTGGCAATTACGGCCTTGGAAACTTGATCAACAGTGATGGCACAGCTTGCGTCATCGGGAGTTCGGAGGGGCATGGAGGATATTCTGATCGTGTTCCGTACCCCTGTCAAACCTCATTTGGTAACGCATGGGCACGATTGCACTTCTGAACTTTTTGCGACGATCATGCCTCCGTGAATCCGACCGTTCGTACCCCGTCGGCCGCGCCTTTCGGGCCACCGCCCTATGTCTGACAACCCCAGTCGGGTCCCTGTGGCATCAATGCCAACATCGGGCTTGAGTTTTAACCTCGATTCGTCTGCGCCCATTGTGGTTTGAGGGGTGGTCTAGGTTCTCCTGGTTTGTCCGCGGCCGTGTGGGGAGGTGCCGGACCGCGGTGTCGTAGCGGTGGCGCCAGGCGATGTCGCTTGCCTGGTAGCGGCCGCGTCTGCGCCTCTTGGCGACGGGTCGTTGGGGCTGGGGTATTGGTCAGGTCGGTGACGGCGCGATGGCGCCGATGCGGTTCCAGCACAGGGTGAAGGCTTTGGCCCAGGGCCAGTCGACTGCGAGGCGGAGGGTGCGCCTGCGCGCGTGGCGGGTGAGTCGGCCGGGGATCGTATAGAGGCGGTGACGCATCGCGTGGATCTCGGAGCCTGCGAGGTCGGGCTGGTCGCGCAAGCCGAGGAGCCTGAGTCAGGTGTCGAGGTCGGCGGCGAGGTTCGCGGCCAGCATCCAGTCCTTGTTCACCGCCCAGGACTGGGAGTGCAACAAGCGCAGGCCGCAGGCTTTGGCCTGCCGGACGAGGTCTCGGGCCACGGCGTGGCCTCGGTGGAGGACGTCGAGGAACTAGATCGTGCCGGTCCCTGCCAGGTTCCAGCGGAGGCCGGTGTGGGCGATATTGGAGGCTTGGATCGAGTAGACCCAGCCGCGTTCGCGTTCGAAGGCGGTCATGTTCTTGATCTGGCGGCGCGAGGGGCGGACGCGGCGGGCGATCAATCGCATCCCGGTCGGCCAGCCGGGCCTGGTGGAGAGCCCGGTGGGTTCCGCGACCTGGTAGCCGTGCGGGACTTCGCCCCGGTGGTGACCGCTTCGGACCAGGCGGTCTCGGGCAGGGCGCCGATCGCGATCTCGTCGGCGGGCGTCATCTTCCAGCCGACCGTGTAAGCGACCCGCCGCCATGTGGTGCAGAGGGAATGGAAGTGTTCGAGCAGGGTGTGACTGGCGTCGGCCCCGTCGATGCGTACAGAGCTTCCCCCCGTGGTGGGGACTTGCACGAGGGTTGCGGTGAACACCGTGAGGTGGTCGGCGGTGTCGTTCGCTCCGGCGTTGCCCGGGCGCAGGACCACATGCAGGCATTCCATAGTGTTGCGCACCAGGCGGCGAGCGGGTGTTGTCCCCAGGTGCCTTTGAACGTCCCAGCCGAGGCGAGGACACGCCTGTCTCAAGGAGACGACGAACGCGGCCCGCGCGAGTACGACTGGGCCTGGGGCTGCTGCCGCCCGGTGGTGAGCTTCGTGCCGGCGATGCCCGGTCGGTGCTGGCCCGCCGGTCGATCATCGACCCCGAGAACATCGCCTACTACCTGAGGCCTTACTCCTTTGGTGTTGACACTCGTCACTCCTTGCACCCCGAACTCTACTGGTCCGAAGTATCAGAGTGTCACCAACGGGTTGAGCTCATGGTCTTCGTGGACGCGGACATGGACAAGAGCTTGGAGCCTGTCGGCGTGTCGCGTAAATGAGGCCTATGACCTGGGTGTCTATGGTGGGTGCTACAGGGATCGAGCCTGTGACCACCTCCTTGTAAGCAAGAACCTGTGCCCGGCAGTGTCCGGTTTCGAGGACGTTTTCGCAGCTGAGGGCTATTTTAGGGCGGTGGACAATGGTGGTTGTTGGCTGTTGTTGTCCGCTGCGAACGGCTCTGGATTCGGCTCTGATCAGCGCGCAACCTCTAGTTGGAGAAATTGACTAGCTGTTCTCTCTCGTGCTGTTGACCGTCGAAATCGCTCCACTTCAGCGCAACCTTGAGCGGGAGACGCGTGCCCAAGGAGAGGGCCGCCAGAACCGAGTGGTCTTCACCCGGAAGGAGCTCGGACCCCCTCAGTGGCTCAACCTGGCTCGCGATCAAGATGTTCGGCTGGTCGATGACAGCAATGTCCTCAACCCGTACAGGTTGAGTTCCAACATTGGCCACGACCAGGCTCTCGCCTCGACCGCGCCGTACCAAGCGTGCTGTGAGCTGACCGCCCAACGAACCCGCTGCCGCGCCGGAAATCGAGCTCTCCCTGAGGGACACCGCGATTGTTTCTAGATGTTCGGTCATCTTCCATTGGGCGTCTGAGGCTTTCTCTCGAGCAGCCTGGGCGTCCTTCGAAGCTGACTTGCTCTGCACGACTCCGATGATGCTGAGCCCGAGCGCGAACAAGGCGATCAAAGCGGTCAGAATTGCAGCGACAGCGGCAAGGTACTGGGGATCTTTCATTTACGGACCGTAGCACTCCAGCCGTGCCTCAGGGGGTTTAGCGATTCCTGCCTACCACTTTGCCGCAGCCAGCGCTTGCGACGGCAAGTAGCCTTATCTGCTCCTGCGGTGGTGCCGCCGACCGCCGCGGACCGCTTCCACGATGGCGGCGGACTACGTTCGTGTCGACCTCAACCGAGTTGGCGAACGGGGCTACGTCGGGCTCAATGCTCGCTGAACAGCCGCCTGGGGTCCGGGCTCCCCACGGTCTCCTCGTCGCTGCCCTGGCGCCCCTGCACCCACCCGGACCGGCGTCCTGCTCCATGCTGGCCGTTCTTCATTTGATCCGTCTCGCTGGCGCCGCCGCCGCCCGCGGAACGGCCGGAGGTCGCATGCCCCGGGCGAGCGGCGAGCGCCAGGCGCGCGCAGCGCGCCCTTGGAAAAATGATGTATAGAAAGTTTGAACACGCACGTGAAGGCTGTTTCACGAAGGGCATGTCCTGAGAAAAGAGGCATAAGGAATGATGCAACGCCCCATCACAGGGCGCGAAGGATGGTCGTGCTTCTGGGCACACTGCTGTGTTAATCTGATACCAGTCGGTTGCGCATGGAGTGAGGAACTATCAATGAAGATACCTACTCGTTTTGAACATATTCTTGTGAATGATCGTCTTGAGTCCGCTCCTCTTATTGTCAGAGTGCAGGAGGATCTAAAGAAATTCGAGATCCTTCGGAAGACTACCGAGATTCAAAGCGGTGGCATTCTTGCGTTCCTAAGCGGAAAGAGTGGATGTGGTAAGACCACCTCGATCTGGTCGGCCTCCATTAATATGTCCGATAAGTTCACTCAAGTGCTCTCAGTTCCAACTGTCATTTCGCTGCGAGACGTAGCCAATTGGATTCACGATAATTTGCCCTCTCGCACCAATAGATCAATTCCGGTGTTGATGGATGGCAGAGAATCCTCTGACGACACGGTTGGCCTCCGCCAATTCATGTCGACGCTAAATCAAATCCTGAGGCAACGTGAAGATGTCATTGTTTGTTGGCCTACAACGAATGACGATTGGAAGAATGAGCTTATAGCTCTTGCGCGAGATATTGGGGGGACTTCTCTCACCCCTAAAACGGCAGATGTCACGATTTTGGGGCCATCCAAGACTGAATGGTCAGACGTACTGGACCGGCTCTTCATTCAACTTGACCAGCGGCTCGAGGATCTTGGGATGGGGCAAGAGTTTATTCTTGAAGCCATCGATTCAAGCTCCACGGTGGGAGACTTTCTTTCGTCTATCAGGGACGAAATCGCAAGCCGGGTAGATTTTGTCCAAGAAGATCTTCCTGAGATTCTTTTTGTTGTCACCTCTACGAGCGGAATTGTAGGCGAGGCAAATCGCCTAAGGCGAGCTGGCGCCATGATCCTGAAGGCAGAGGAGCTAGTCAGCTACTCGCCGCGATCGGAAGCTGGCAAGTGGTGGAAGGAGAGAAATGGAACGCCTAAGTATCATTTGGCGTATACGATTTCACTGTTCCGTGCAAAGCTGGTGACGATGACTCCAAGTTCGGTGGTGTACGCAGTCGCCGAATTCGGTCCAGGGGACATGCAAGAAGAGTTGAAGGCGCTGGGAATCCAAAGGGGTCAAGGAAAGGCAAACTTGACTTTTGGGAGCACCGATTTCAGCAAATTCATTAGCGGCGCGGGAATGAATGAGTTGACCTCCACCTCCAAAGGTAGAACGTCTGACTCGATCCTTGAGGCGTATTCATATATCCAAGGTCTCTCATCCAAGCGTCACAAATCGATCAATCAGGCTATCTGCGCACTCGCTTCAAGAAATGTTCCGGATTTCAATGCTGAACTTGGCGGCTTCGAAGTTGACCTGGGTGAGCAAGACGCCTACGCGGATGCGGTGATTCCTCTAAGCGATCGCGATCTTCATCTGGAGTTTCATCATCTTAGTGATGCGAAAATGAAGGCCGCTGCAATTGCCGCGTACATCATGAAGAAGCTTCGAGTTTACTCCAATCACTACAACGTCACCCCTAGGTAGCAGTGCATATAACTGTGGGAATGGAAGTTCCACCCGTTGAACGTGGCTGCAACCTGCGTGATTTACCCTGTTTATTCGGTTTCGGCAATGATCCAGGCCTGATACTCGGAGTTAGCTTGTGTGATTGGTGTCGAGATTACGCAGGGGACTTCGTAGGGGTGCTTCTGGCGGGCGAGCTCGATGATTTCGGGGACCAGGGACTCTCGGGTGTGGAGCATGACGCGGGCTTCGGGCTCGTCGTGGACTTGGCCGTCCCAGCGGTAGATGGACCGGATCTCGGTGAGGTTGTGTCCGCAGGCGGCTAGGCGCTCTTCGACCAGCTTGCGCGTGAATTCGACGAGCCAGCCGGCATCGGGGGCTGTGATCGTCACTTCGCAGAGGGGCTGCACTTAGGACTCCTCCTGCTTGAGTTCCACGATTAGCGAACGTGCTTCGGCCTCGCTGCGCGCGATGGCGCCCCAGCCGGTTCGGATGCTGCCGTCGTAGCTCATGCCGACCCAGCGGCCCTTCATGTGGACGCCGTGGGGGTGCACGGTGAAGTAGAACGTGCCCTTCGAGCGCACCGCTCCGTCGTCGGCGGCGTACCAGCCGATGAGGACTTCGTTGTCCCACAGGCGAAGTTCCCCCTTCCAGTGGTATCCGCCGTCCTCGACAGCGATGCCGCGGGTCGTGGTCTCGATACGGAGCTGTTCTCCCTGCTGGCGGATCTCGACTCCCTGGGCCGTGATGACTTCCTCGAAGACCTTCGAGGTCTGCCAGCTGGTCCACCAGCTTCCGGAGAGGTCGACGTGGTGGGTGGCGAGTCCGGCCAGTTCATCGACGGAGATGCCGAGGGCCTTCGCGATCTTCACTGCGACGGGCAGCGTCGGATGGGATTCGCCCGCCTCGTAGCGCCGGATCTGGCGTGCCTCGACGCCGGCCAGCTTCCCGAGTGCGGCTTGCGAGAGCCCTCGCTCCTCGCGCTTTTCCTGGATGATTTCGTTCATCTCCACGGTTTCAGCTCCCCCCGCGGGAGGACCTTCTTGTCCTCTAGCAGGGACTTTATCGTCTTCTCCGAAGAGGTCATTTGTGTCCTTGACGCGGTCGTTCATGTCCTCTAATATAGGGGCGTAAACGTCCTATGGGAAGGACGAGAAAGTCCCGGCCAGGTGCAACTCGCCAGGGCTGGATTCCTCAGATAGCTCCAAGGAGTATCAGATGTCCTCTCACGCTACCAACCACCGCTCCCGGTGAGGACGGTGCCGCGATCGCCCGCGACATGCTCGCACCGTTCCTGGGAAAGGCCGCGCCTCGGGCAGTGAAGTTCAGCGCTTGGCTTGAGGCCCAAGCTGTTCAGGTCCGCTACGAGGACTCGATCGTAGCTGAGCAGGGCTCGTTCGATCCGGTTCCCGGCGAGACCCCGACCCCTGAGCAGATTCTCCTGGGTCAGTGACCGGGAGTTGGCGCAACTCATGCGCTCTCCCGGCTTCGCCTTGTGGCGCAAGAAGGTCAAGTCCGTGCATGGCTGCGCGGCACTGGTGAAGCTGTGCGGTTCCTCCACGATCACGCACCGCGCCTCCGGCAAGGTCCTCAAGTCCAAGGTCGGTTCGGTGTGGGTGCCGTGCGGGACCCGGCGGGAGAAGCTGTGCCCGTCCTGCTCGCAGTGGTATGCCCAAGACGCGTTCCTCCTCATCCGGGCCGGACTGTGCGGCGACGCCTCAAAGGGCATTACGGCCGACGTTGCCGACCGGCCCCGTTGGTTCGTCACCCTCACGCCGCCCTCATTCGGTCCGGTCCACTCCCGGGTCGTCGGTGCCGGTGGCCGTCTCATGCGGCCATGCTCATGCGGGGAGTGGCACAAGGAGGCCGACACGCGTCTCGGGCAGGCGATCGACATGGGCGCCTACGACTTCGAGGCGGCGGTGCTGTGGCAGGCCCACGCGGGCGCGCTGTGGCATCGGTTCACGATCGCGTTGAAGCGGGAGCTTACTCGTCTGGGCGGCCTGCGGGTCGCGGACCTGAACCGTGAAGTCCGCCTGTCGTATTCGAAGGTCGCGGAGTACCAGCGGCGGGGCATGGTCCACTTCCATGCCGCGGTCCGCCTGGACGGCGCGGAGGGTGCTTCGGCGACGCCGCCCCGGTGGGCTTCGAAGAAGGTCCTCGCGGACGCGGTGCGCTCGGCGGCGGACTCGGTCACCGTGACGACGGCACGCAAAGACGGGACCGTCCTGGATCTCGCCTTCGGGGCGCAGTTGGATCTGCGGGACATCACCGATGCCGGCCGGAGCGAGGAAGGCGAGTCGGCGCGGGTCGCTGCTGACCGGGTGGCCTCCTACGTCGCGAAGTACGCCACCAAGTCCACCGGCTCCCATGACGGGCCCGACAGGCGTATCCGGTCGGCGGCCGATATCGAGGAGCTGCCAGTCTCGGCGCACCACAAGGCGATGATGCGCACCGCATGGGAGCTTGGAGGCCTTGAGATGTACTCCGATCTGAACCTGCGGCGTTGGGCGCACATGCTCGGCTTCCGCGGTCACTTCCTCACCAAGTCGCGGGCCTGGTCGACCACTCTCGGGGAGCTGCGGGCGATCCGGTCCCGGTTCCGGCTCGCCGAGGTCCTCGCTGAGCTGGAGGTCACCGAGGACGCGGTCCTGGTCGTCAACGACTGGGAAGCAGTCGGCTTCGGGCATGACAACGATGCCGAACGCGAAGTAGCGCAAGCGATCGCGGAAGCGATGGTCCATACCAGACAGATGCGCCGTGAGGCCCGGAACGGAGGCGGGACCGATGAGTGACAGTAAGGAGGGCTTGAAGCGCCGGGCTTGGAAGCAAGCTCGCCGCGGCGACGGTTCGATCTACTGGGATGAGGCCAACGGCTGCTATGTCGGCTCGATCTCGTTGGGCTACAAGCCTGATGGGTCTCGGAACCGGCCGAGCGTCCGAGGTGCCACGCAGAAGGAGGTCCGCGCCAAGCTCAAGGAGTTGAAGGAGGACTTCGACGACGGCATCGAGCTCGGCGACAAGTACACCGTCGAACAGGCCGCCCGCGACTGGCTCGAACGCAAGCTCAGCGGCCGTGCTCCGGCGACGATCGAGCGGAAGACGACTGAGGTCGAGAAGCACATCGTGCCGAGCATCGGCAAGGCCAAGCTGAAGCGGCTCACGCCCAACGACGTTGACGACTTCCTGGAGGGTCTGGTCAAGAAGGGCCTGAGGACTTCTACGATCGCGCGGATCCTGGGGACGCTCCGCCGCGTGATCCGACATGCCGAGTCGCGGAACAAGGTCCGGCGCAACGTCGCGATGCTCGTGGACGCTCTCGAGGGCAAGGAGAGCCGACAGAGCAAGTCGCTCACGCTCGACCAGGCGAAGGCAATTCTCGAAGAGAGCCAAGGGAAGTGGATTCACGCCTACATCGCGCTGTCGATCTTTACCGGCGTGCGGACCGAGGAGGCGCGGCCTTTGAAGTGGGAAAACACGCACCTCAACCCGGTCAAGGATGAGACCTGCTCCTGCGGGCGGTTGGGCTCCCGGACTTCATCGTGGAGATCCTGAGCGCGTATCAGGCTGAGCAGCGGGAGCGTCGCGCGCGGAACGGGCACAAGTCTGCCGGCATCGTCTACGTCTTCGGTACTCGCAACGACACGGTGATGGAGGCGCGGAACGTCCGGCGGTTCTTCCGCACGGTTGTCGAGGATGCCGAGATTCCAGGGGAGTGGACAACGCGGGAGCTTCGGCACACCTTCGTCTCACTCATGTCAGACCAGGGCGCTTCGGATGATCTGATCGCCGATCTTGTCGGCCACGCCAAAACGAGCACGACTCGGACGGTCTATCGCCATCAGCTCCGACCGGTCATCACCACGGGTGCTGAGCTGCTCGATAAGGCGTTCGGAAGCGACTTCTTGAAGGCGGATTGAGAGGGAGTCCGGCTCTTGATCCGGCTCTTTTCGGCCCTCGGCGGTACTTGCGTCGGGGGCCGTCCTGCTGGTGGGTGCTACAGGGATCGAACCTGTGACCACCTCCTTGTAAGGGAGGTGCTCTACCGCTGAGCTAAGCACCCTGGGCGTGCTGATGGGCGCGCCGAGCCTGAGACAGGGTACCTGAACGGGGGCTTGGGCGCGAGTGCAGGGTTGCGGCCCTGAATGGAATTCAGTTGAAGCTTCCAGTGTTGGTACTTGGGTGACTCAGCTCAGTGTAGAAATCTGGTCGGATATCGCCTGCCCTTGGTGCTATGTCGGGAAGGCTCGCTTCGACAAGGCCGTGACCCTGCTCGAAGGGAAGGTCGACGTGGCGGTCCGCCACCGGTCCTTCGAACTCGACCCGAACCGCGAGCCCGGCGACGTGACCGCCGTCGTGCCCATGGTCGCTCGGAAACTCGGCATCAGCCCCGCCCAGGCCCAGGCCAACGAGTACAAGCTCGGCGACCTCGCCAAAGCCGAAGGGCTCGAATACCGGACCGAGGGCCGCGACCACGGCAGCACCTTCGACCTCCACCGGCTCCTGCACCTCGCCGCCGAGCGGGGCCTGGAGGCCGAGGCCTGGAGCGCCTTCTACACCGCGAACTTCGCCGACGAGGCCTCGATCTTCGAGCGGGAACGGCTCATCGACGTCGCCGTCGCCGCCGGGCTCGACCGCGGCGAGGTCGTCGCGGTCCTCGACGACCCCGCGGCCTACCGCGAGTCCGTCCGCGCCGACCAGGCCGAGGCCGCCGCCCTCGGCGCCACCGGCGTGCCCTTCTTCGTCATCGACCAGAAGTACGGCGTCTCCGGCGCCCAGCCCACCGAGCTGTTCGCCGAGATCCTCGAAAAGGCCTGGGGCGAAAAGCAACCGGCCATCACCACCATCGCGGGCGCCGCCGACGCCGAGGCCTGCGGCCCAGACGGGTGCCCGGTCTGACCGAGCCCGCGGGCATAAGTGCTGAAACCTTCACGAACGGGAGGCCCCGGGAATATCCTGAGGCGAATTCCGCTGAACGAGGAGGCGATCGCCAATGCCCATGGACCGCGAGGCGCAACTCAGGCTGGTGAAACTCCGCGACGACACCGGCGTGCTCTCGCTCTACGTCAACGCCGACCCCCGGCAGGAAGGTTCCACACCGCCCTGGAAGACCCGGCTCGACCAGGGCCTCAAGCAACTGCTCGAAGCCGTCGACAACGGCACCCGCTCCCTGCTCGGACGCCGGATCGAGGAGATGAAGCTCGACCTCGAGGAACTCGTCCGCCCCGGCTCGCCCGGGATCGGCCGCGGCCTCTTCGTCGCCCTCGGCAGCGGCGAGTCCCACCGCGTGGCGATGCAGACGCCCCTCGCCGACCGCGTCGCCCTCGGCCCCCGCACGCACATCGCCCCGATGCTCGCCGCCTGGGCCGAAGGCGCGCCGGTCGGCGTCGCCGTCGTCGACGGCAAGGGCATGCGCCTGCTCGACACCCGCTTCGGGCGCAGCGAGGAGGTCTCCGGCCTCTCCTTCGAACTCGACACCGACGAATGGCGGGTCCTGAAGGGCCCCACCGCCTCCCACAGCGCCTGGCGCGGCCGCGACGGCTTCGTCTCCTCGAACCAGCAGGACCTGTTCGAGAACCGCGTCGCCGAGCACCTCCAGAAGTTCCTCGCCGCCGCCCACACCACGCTCGAAGAGCACGTGACGACCTTCGGCTGGGAACTCCTGGTCGTCACCGGCGACCCCGAACTGGTCGAAGCCGCTTCGAAGTCCCTGCGCAACGGCGTCAAAGCCGAGGTCGTCGCCTCGAAACTGGTCCTCAGCCAGTCCACGCCCGCGCAGATCGAAGAGGCCCTCGCCCCCGAGATCGCCGCCGCCAGATCCGAACGCGACGCGAAACTGGCCGCCGCGTTCGCCGAGGCCCCGCCGAAGGCCGCGACCGGCTCCGAAGCGGTGCTCGACGCGCTCCAAGGCGGCCGGGTCGACCGGCTCGTCATCGAACGCGACTCGGTGTGGTCGGGCAGGCAGATCCCGCCGGGCGCCGTCCTCGCCGACGCCATCGCACCGGGCGAACCCGAACTCGCCCAAGCGGTCGCGGACGCGCAGCTCGGCGAGGCGATGATCGAGATGGCGCTGGCCTCCGACGCCCGCGTGTCGATCCTCGGCGACGGCGCCACGCTGGGGGAGAAGGCGGGCGGTGTAGGGGCATTCCTCCGTTGGTGACCGTCTCTTGAAACCCGAACTTAGGTTATGCTAACCTTCTTTCGGCAGCACGACCCAGGGCCGCGGGCGCTCACCTCCCGCGGCCCTGGTGCTTTCCCAGGTTCCCCCGCGGCCCGCCCGCCTCCGCTGCGCGAGGCCCGCCGTTGACCTCCGTCACAACGCCTTCGAAGGGCTTCCTTCGCCGTGTCCGCGGGTCTACATTTAATTCATCAGTTGATGAATTCAGCGGTCCACCCCGAGGGAGACCACCATGTCCGTCCAGCAACCCGAAGTCATCGTCGTCGGCGCCGGGCCCACCGGCCTGCTCCTGGCCGGGGACCTCGCCGAAGCCGGCGTGGACGTCACCGTCCTGGAGAAGCGCGGCGCCGACCTGTCGAACCTCTCCCGCGCCTTCGCCGTCCACGCCCGCACCCTCGAAGTCCTCGACGCCCGGGGCCTCGCCGACGAGCTCCTCGCCAAAGGCGGCTCGCCGATGCCCGGCGTCAACCTCTTCGGCATCGCCACGCTCGAACTCTCCAAGCTCGACTCGCGCTTCCCGTACCTGCTGGTGACGCCCCAGTACCACGTGGAGGCCGTCCTGCGCCGCCGCGCCGCCGCCGCGGGCGTCCGCGTCGAGCACGGCGTCGAGGTCACCGGTATCGAGCAGGACTCCAGTGGCGTCACCGTCCGCACCGGCACTGGTGAATACCGCGCCGCCTATGTCGTCGGCGCCGACGGCGTCCACAGCGCCGTCCGCACCGCGATCGACATGCCCTTCCCGGGCAAGGCCGTCCTGCGCTCGCTCATCCTCGCCGACGTCGAGGTCGACGCCCCGCCCGCCCGCAGCCCGCTCATCTCCACCGCTCGCGGCGCGTTCGGGTTCCTCGCCGACTTCGGCGACGGCTACTGGCGCTTCGTCGCCTGGAACAAGGACAACCAGCAGGACGACGACGCCCCGGTCGACATCGAGGAGATCACCGCCGTCGCCCGCCGCACCTTCGGCGCCGACTTCGCCATGCACTCCCCGAAGTGGATGTCCCGCTTCCACTCCGACGAGCGCCAGGTCCCGTCCTACCGCGACGGCCGCGTGCTCCTCGCCGGCGACGCCGCCCACTGCCACTCGCCGGCCGGCGGCCAGGGCATGAACACCGGCCTCCAGGACGCGGCGAACCTGAGCTGGAAGCTCGCGGCGGTCCTGCGCGGCGCGCCCGAACCGCTCCTGGACACCTACCACGACGAGCGCCACCCCGTCGGCGCCGAAGTCCTCAAGACCAGCGGCGCGCTGGTCCGCTTCGCGGCCACCGGCTCCCGCGCGCTCGCCACCGTGGTCGGCTCGATCGCCGCCGTCGCCATGCGCATCCGGCCCGCCGCCCGCCGCGCGCGCGGCCGGATCAGCGGCATCGGCATCCACTACGTACGCGGGCGCGGCGACCACCGCCTGGTCGGCAGGCGCGCCCCCGACATCGACCTCGAAGGCGGCTCGCGGCTCTACGAGGCCCTGCGCGGCGGGAGGTTCGTCGTGCTCGACGGCACCGAGGACGGCACCGAAAACGGCGGCGTCGCGGTGCACGCCGCCTCGGCCGCACCCGACGGCCTGACCCGCGTCGTGCGCCCCGACGGCTACATCGGCTGGGCCGGGACCGACGACCCGGCGGCGGTCCGGGCCTACCTCGCGAGCCACGCCGGAAGGCCTTGAGACGGGCACCGAGCGCAGGAGGCGCCCGCGTCGCCGTCCCATGTGGGCGCTGCCGCTGGCAGCGCCCGCTTTCCTATAAGCGGTTGTCTATTCGTTTATGTCAAATGCTGAAGATCATCGATGAATTGCATTGTGGCGCTTCGCATACTGACCGAGAAATTAACCCTCGATTGTTGTGCAAGAATCATGGGAGCGCTACCGTTCGGGTAGTGTCCGAGTCGAGGACCGGGGGGCCCGCACACCGGACGCGACCCTCACCCGCCGCACCTCGGAGTCGATGCACATGAAACCCGCGTACGACGAACTCCCTTCCCCGCCAACGGATGACGAACTCTACGGCTACTTCGGCCCGCAGCGGCGCTGGGTCATGGCGGTCATGTTCGCCTCCTGCCTCTTCCCGGCCGGGGCGACCATCGCACTGGCCCTTTACAACCCTCTCTTGTGGCCTTTCGCGGCCGTTCTTGTCCTCAACACGATCGCGGTCGGGCTCTCCGCCCTCGACGGCATCCGGGAAAGGCGCTTCACCGTCACCGGCCACCGCCTCCTGCTGAGCGCCTACAAGCCGGAAAAACCGCCTACAGTGGACGTATTCCTGCCCACATGCGGCGAACCGCTCGACGTGCTCGCCAACACCTACCGCCACGTCGCGGCCCTCGAATGGGACGGCGGGCTCGGCGTCCTCGTCCTCGACGAGAAGGACCGGCCAGAAGTGCGCGCCCTCGCCGAAAGGCACGGATTCGCCTACAGCCACCGCGAGGACCCCGGCGCCGGCAAGAAGGCCGGGAACCTCAACCACGGCCTCAGCCGCTCCGGCGCCGAGTTCGTGGCGGTCTTCGACGCCGACTTCTGCCCCCGTCCGGACTTCCTGCGCCACCTCATGCCGTACACCGCGGACGAGTCGGTCGCGATCGTCCAGTCCCCGCAGGTCTTCGACACCGTCCGCGCGATGAACTGGCTCCAGCGCACCGGCGCCGCCGCGCAGGAGCAGTTCTACCGCTGGCTCCAGCCCGCCCGCGACGCCGACGACGTGGCCATCTGCTGCGGCTCCAACGCCGTCTACCGCCGCTCGGCCCTCGACCGCATCGACGGGTTCGTCGTCCGCGACCACTCCGAGGACCTCTACACCGGCCTCGCGCTCTACCGGCTCGACCTGCGCACGGTCTACGTGCCCGTGGCCGTCGCGAAGGGGCTGAGCCCGGACACCCTGGAGGCCTTCGTCAACCAGCAGTACCGCTGGTGCCTGGGCAACCTCGAGCTCGCCCGTCCCGGCGGCCTCCCGAGCATGGACCTGCCGCTGCGCGGCAAGATCGGGTTCTGGGCCGGCATCGGCGGCTACCTCATGGGCGTCGTCAACATCTTCGCCGTCCCGCTGCCGATGCTCGTCATCCTCATCTGGTGGCCCGAGGTGATCAGCCCGGTGCACCTGCTGCCGTTCCTGGTCCCCATCTGGACGTGGGCGGTCCTGCTGCCGCTGCTCCACCGCTCCCGCACCCGCCTGGAGACCCTCCGCGCGAGCCTCCTGGCGAGCTTCGCGCACCTCATCGCCCTGCGGGACCTCCTGCGCGGCAGCACCGCCGAATGGGTCCCGACCGGCGCCCGCCGCAAGGCGAACCCGGTCGTCGGCTCCGCCGTGAACTGGATCCTGTGGTGGACCGGGACGGCCCTGGCCGCGATGTGGGCACTGCTCGCCTACGACGTCGCCGTGCACGGCTGGGAGCGCCTGTGGGGCGCCGCGGTGCTCATCGGCGTCCACACCTACTTGGCGGCGCCCGTGGTGGCCGCCGCCTGGGGCTCGCTGCGTCGACGCGGCCGCGCGCGCCCGAATCCATCGGAATCCACTGAAGGAGAAGGCCATGCGCCCGAAGATCAGCCCGTCACCGAACCGCCTGCCGTGGTCGGCGGCCCTGGCATGGACGAGCCTGCTCGCCGCGACCGCGATCCTCGCCTCCGGAGCACTGCCGCTTTAGGACCGCTCTAGCGCCGCGAGGCGCCCTCCCCGGCCGGGGAGGGCGCCGTATTCGCGAAGGCGACCCGCGAACAGGCCCGAGCCGATTATCGTCGCGACTGTGAACGACGCTGCGAACGCCGAGCCCGACCTGCCGCTCATCGGCCCGGTCGAGCCGCCGTTCCTGCACGTCATGACCTACAACCTCAAGTCGGCCTCGGGCCGGGCCCCGCGCTCGTGGTGGAGCCGCCGGCCCCTCGTGCAGCGGATCCTCAAGGCCGAGCGGCCCACCGTCCTGTGCACCCAGGAGGGCCGCTTCCGCCAGCTCATGGAGCTGCGCGACGGCCTCGACGGCTACGACTGGGTCCACCTCGGGCGCGGCGGCGGCTCCCGCTCGGAGGCCACCGCCGTGTTCTGGGACGCCTCCCGGCTCGCCCCGGTCGCATACGACCACGTGTGGCTCTCGCGCCGCCCCAACCTGATCGGATCCCGCGCCTGGGGCGCCGGAACCGTGCGGATGCTCACCTGGGTCCGCTTCGAGGACAAGGCGACCGGCGAGAACTTCCACGTCGCCGACGTGCACCTCGACCACCGCTCGGAGAGGGCCCGCCGCAAGGGCGCCCAGATGTGCCTCGACCTCATGCGGCGGTTCGCCGGCCCGGCGGTGCTCGCGGGGGACTTCAACTGCGAGCCCGGCTCGAAGACGCACGCGCTGCTCACCGAAGGGGGCCTCCACGACGCGTGGGAGACCGCCGAGGAGCGCCTGACGCCCGACTGGGCCACGTACAACCGCTGGCGGCCCGCGCCGGCGGCGGGCAGGCGGCTCGACTGGATCCTCACGAAGTCCGGCGGGCCCAGGCAGCGCCTCCGCGTCCACCGCGCCGCGGTCAACGCCTACAGCGAGCAGGGGCTCGTGCCCTCGGACCACTGGCCGGTGCAGGCCGTGCTCACGGTCGGCTGGCGCGGCTTGCAGGAGAAGGCCGCGAGGCGGGACTGAACGGCCGCGTCATACCGAGACCTGGTTCAGCAGCTGCCGGATCTCGCGCACGGCCGCGCGCCCGGCGCGGTTCGCGCCGATCGTGCTCGCCGAGGGCCCGTAGCCGGCCAGGTGTATCCGCGGATCGGCGGCGACCCTCGTGCCGTCCATGACGATCCCGCCGCCGGGCCCGCGCAGCTTCAACGGCGCCAGGTGGTCGAGCGCGGCCCGGAACCCCGTGGCCCACAGGATGACGTCGAGGGGCTCGGACCGGCCGTCCTCCCACACCGCGCCGTCCGGCGTGATCTTCTCGAACATCGGGAGCCGTTCGAGCACGCCCGCTTCGCGGGCCGCCCTGATCTCGGGGGTCTGCGGGACGCCGGTGACGCTGATGACCGACTGCGGGCGCAGCCCCTTGCGGACGCGCTCCTCGACCAGCGCAACGGCCTCGCGGCCCCGGTCGGGGTTGAACATGTCCTCGCGCCACTGCGGCGGGCGGCGCGTCGCCCAGGTCGTGGAGGCCGCGTACGGGTGGATCTCCATGAGGTGCTGGATCGCGGAGATCCCGCCGCCGACCACGAGGACCCGCTCGCCGGCGAACTCCTCGGGCCCCCGGTACTGCGCGGTGTGGAGCTGGCGACCCCCGAACCGGTCCTGGCCGGCGTACCGCGGCCAGAACGGGCGCTCCCAGGTGCCGGTGGCGTTGACGAGCGCGCGGGCCACCCAGGTGCCGCGGTCGGTGGCGACCTCCAGGCGCTTGTCGGGCAGGGACCGGACCGAGCGCACCGAGACGGGCCGCTGGACGCGCAGGTCGAACTCGCGCTCGTACGCGGCGAAGTAGTCGGCGATGACCCCCGAGACCGGGGTCGACTCGTCGGGGGTCGGCAGGGACATGCCAGGGAGCTGGTAGACGCCGTTGACGGTGGCGAAGGTGAGGGTCGGCCAGCGGAACTGCCACGCGCCGCCCGCGTGCGGGGCGTGGTCGAGGACGACGAATCCGGTCTCGGGCTCGAAGAAGCGGCGCAGGTGGTACGCGGCGGCCAGACCGGCCTGCCCCGCCCCTACGACGACGACTTCCACCTCGCGGATCACACCAGGTGAAACGGCCCCGCACGCGTATGGATTCCGCCGAGTGAGCCCCTTCACGGCCGCGGGTTCCGTACGCGTGCGCCGCTACTCGGCGGGTTTCGGGAAGGTCTCCTTGAGCGTGAACGCCTTCGGCGTCGGCCCCTGCTCGCGCAGCAGTGTCAGGCGCTGCTCGGCCTCCTCGACCGTGGGCGGGCGACCGGCGGGGACCCACCACAGCGCGGTCACGGCCTCCGCGATGCGCTCGAACCACTCGCGGCGCCGTTGCAGGAACGGCCGGTGGACCGGTCCGTACATGAAGGACTTCAGCGGCTCGGGGCCGGTCCACACCGACAGGTTCACGATGAGCCAGTCGTCGTCGTAGAACCGGAAGTCGGTCGCGTTCGCGCCGGACTCGTCGACCAGCCGCCACACGAAGCCCTCGGCGGCCTCCGCTGCGGCGTTGACCTCGTCGAGTCCGCCGACGAAGTCCTGCATCGTCTCGGAGTCCAGCGGCGCCAGCATCCGCGCGATGTTCACTTGCGCGAGTTCGTATCCCATTGCCATCCTTTGAGGATATCGGCCGTGGCCGGGCCTGCCCGGCCGCGAGTGCGGAGCCCTCGGGTTCACAGCACCGGCGTCAGGAATTCGAGCCGGTTGCCGAAGGGGTCGCGGGTGTAGCAGCGCCGGTATCCGGGGAAGTCGGCGTCCCATGCGACCGGGTGCCCGGCCGCCGCCAGAGCGGCCGCGAGCGCGTCGAGGTCGGCCACGAGGAGCCCCGGGTGCGCCTTCGCGGACGGCATGTGGTCCGGTTCGACGCCGAGGTGCAGTTCCACCGCGTCGGTGCGCAGCCACAGCCCGCCGCGCCCCGCGAGCCCGGCCGGCTTCGCCACCTCGGTCATGCCCAGGACGCCCACGTAGAAGGCCCTGGCCGCGTCCTCGCCGCCGGGGCGGATGGCGAGCTGCACGTGGTGGAGGCCGTAGCCGTACGGGGAGGTGCCGCGTTCGGCGTTCATGCGTCTCCTTGGGGGATATGGGGAAAGGGGCGGGCCGGCGGCCCACCCCTTCCTTCGTGCGTCGCTTACGCGGCGAGCAGGCCGCGCAGCACGTACTGGAGGATGCCGCCGTTGCGGTAGTACTCGGCCTCGCCCGGGGTGTCCAGGCGGACCACGGCCTCGAAGGTCTTCTCGGACCCGTCGGGGCTCACCGCGGTGACGGTGACGGTCTCGGGGATGCCGTCGTTGATCGCGGCCGCGCCGGTGATCGAGACGGTCTCCTCGCCGGTGAAGCCGAGGCTCTGGTGCGACTCGCCCTCGGGGTACTGGAGCGGGAGCACGCCCATGCCGATGAGGTTCGAGCGGTGGATGCGCTCGTAGGACTCGGCGATGACGGCCTTGACGCCCAGCAGCCGGGTGCCCTTCGCGGCCCAGTCGCGGCTGGAGCCGGTGCCGTACTCCTTGCCGGCGAGGACGATCAGGGGCGTGCCCTCGGCGGCGTAGTTCTGCGCGGCGTCGTAGATCGTCGCGACCGGGCCGCCGGCCTGGGTGAAGTCGCGGGTCCAGCCGCCCTCGGTGCCCGGGGCGAGCTGGTTGCGCAGGCGGATGTTCGCGAAGGTGCCGCGGACCATGATCTCGTGGTTGCCGCGCCGCGAGCCGTAGGAGTTGAAGTCGGCCGGGGACACGCCCTGGCTCTTCAGGTACTCGCCGGCGGGCGAGTCGGCCTTGATGGACCCGGCGGGGGAGATGTGGTCGGTGGTGACCGAGTCGCCGAGCTTCGCCATGATGCGCGCGCCGGCGATGTCCTCGACGGCCTCCGGGTTCGCCGGCATGCCCTCGAAGTAGGGGGCCTTGCGCACGTAGGTCGAGGCCTCGTCCCACTCGAAGGTGTTGCCGGTCGGGATCGGCAGGGACCGCCAGGTGTCGTCGCCGTCGAAGACGGAGGCGTACTCCTTGAGGAACATGTCGCGCCCGATGTTGCCGTCGACGACCTCGCGGATGGCCTCCGAGGAGGGCCAGATGTCGCTCAGGTACACGTCCTGGCCGTCCTTGCCCTGGCCGATCGGGTCGGTCGTGAGGTTCACGTCCATCGACCCGGCCAGCGCGTAGGCGACCACCAGCGGCGGCGACGCCAGGTAGTTCATCTTGACGTCGGGGTTGATGCGGCCCTCGAAGTTGCGGTTGCCCGACAGGACCGCGGTGACGGCGAGGTCCCCGGCCTGCACGGCCGCCGAGGTCTCCTCCGGCAGCGGGCCGGAGTTGCCGATGCACGTGGTGCAGCCGTAGCCGACCAGGTTGAACCCGAGCTTGTCGAGGTACGGCGAGAGCCCGGCGCGCTGGAGGTAGCCGGTGACGACCTGGGACCCGGGCGCGAGGGAGGTCTTGACCCACGGCCTGGTGACCAGTCCGGCCTCGACGGCGTTCTTGGCGAGGAGCCCGGCGCCGACCATGACGTACGGGTTGGAGGTGTTCGTGCACGAGGTGATCGCGGCGATGACGACCGCGCCGTGGTCGAGCTGGAACTCCCCGGCCTCGGTCTTGACCGTCTGCGCGTTGTGCGGGCGGGCCCCGTTGGGGGACTCGGCGGGCGAGTCGGAGCCCGGGAAGGACTCCTCGCCGGCCTCGTCGCCCACGTAGTTGGCGACGTCGCGGCGCCACTGGACGTCGGCCTGGTCGAGCAGGATGCGGTCCTGCGGGCGCTTGGGCCCGGCGATGGAGGGCACCACGGTCGACAGGTCGAGTTCGAGGTACTCGGAGTACTGGGCCTCGCGGGAGGCGTCGTGCCACAGGCCCTGGGCCTTGGCGTAGGCCTCGACGAGGGCGATCTGCTCCTCGGTGCGGCCGGTCAGGCGCAGGTAGTCGACGGTGCGCTCGTCGATCGGGAAGATCGCGCAGGTGGAGCCGAACTCGGGGCTCATGTTGCCGAGCGTGGACCGGTCGGCCACGGGCACGGCGGCGACGCCCTCGCCGTAGAACTCGACGAACTTGCCGACCACGCCGTGGTCGCGCAGCTGCTCGGTGATCGTGAGGACCAGGTCGGTGGCGGTGGTCCCGGGCGGGAGGTCGCCGGAGAGCTTGAAGCCGACCACGCGCGGGATGAGCATGGAGATGGGCTGACCGAGCATCGCGGCCTCGGCCTCGATGCCGCCGACGCCCCATCCGAGGACGCCGATGCCGTTCTCCATGGTGGTGTGCGAGTCGGTGCCGACGCAGGTGTCGGGGTAGGCGACGCCGTCGCGGGTCATGACCACGCGGGCCAGGTGCTCGATGTTGACCTGGTGCACGATGCCGGTGCCGGGCGGGACGACCTTGAACTCGTCGAAGGCGGTCTGGCCCCAGCGCAGGAACTGGTAGCGCTCGCGGTTGCGCTCGTACTCGCGCTCGACGTTGCGCTTGAAGGAGTCGGGGCGGCCGAAGAAGTCGACGATGACCGAGTGGTCGATGACCATCTCGGCGGGCGCGAGCGGGTTGACCTTGGACGGGTCGCCGCCCAGGTCGCGCACGGCCTCGCGCATGGTGGCGAGGTCGACGACGCAGGGCACGCCGGTGAAGTCCTGCATGATCACGCGCCCCGGCGTGAACTGGATCTCGGTGTTCGGCTTGGCGGCCGGGTCCCACGAGCCGAGGGCTCGGATGTGGTCGGCGGTGATGTCCGCGCCGTCCTCGTTGCGCAGCAGGTTCTCGAGGAGGACCTTGAGGCTGTAGGGCAGCCGCTCGTGGCCCTCGACCCGGTCGATGCGGAAGATGTCGTATTCGTGTTCGCCGACCCGCAGCTTCTCGCGGGCGTCGAAGGAGTCCGTGCTCACCATGAGAGCTCCTTGATTCAGAACTGAAGATCGGTCTCAGTCTGCCCCAACCTGAAGGGCGGGGAACCGAGGTCGGGCAGAGCGACCGACTCTTAAACAGTACGTCCGTCTTATTTAACGGGACCAACTGTACCATCCGGCATCCCGAGGAGGGCTCTTAGCCGAGCCTAAGGAGCGGCCGAGCGGCCGTGAGCGTCTGCTGGGATCTGCATCCGGACCGTGAACCTTTTTAAAGGCCGGCGGCGGCTGGCGGTTAGTGCGGTGATGTTCGCCGCCGCCGGCCCGGTGCGGTGGATTTAAGTCTCAATTCGGACTATACGCGGTGCAGATGAGGGCTTGACACCGCCCCTGTGTTCTCGCTTACCGCGCTGCCGCGGTCGCCGATCCCAGCATCCTACGACTCCACAGGCGTCGCCAAGCTCTGGACCTCTACGACTCCACTGGCGTCGCCAAGCGGGGCCCGGCTTCTCGCTGGGCCGCAAGCCAGGTTTCGACCTCGTCGGCCGTGCGCGGCAGCCCCGCCGAGAGGTTCTCGCAGCCGTCGGCGGTGACCCGCACGTCGTCCTCGATGCGGATGCCGATCCCGCGCAGCTCCTCGGGCACGAGCTCGTCGTTGGCCTGGAAGTACAGCCCCGGCTCGACGGTGAGCACGTAGTCCTCCTGCACCGCGCCCCGGTAGTAGTGCTCGGGGCGCGAGGCCGCGCAGTCGTGCACGTCGAGGCCGAGCATGTGCCCGAAGCCGTGCAGGGTCCAGCGCCGATAGACCAGCGAGTCCTTGTCGAGGGCCTCCTCCACCGAGCCGGGGAGCACCCCGAGGTCCCCCAGGCCCTCGGCGAGGACCCTCATGCAGGTCTGGTGGATGTCCTGGAAGGCCGCGCCGGGCTTGACCGCGTCCATGCCCGCCTGCTGCGAGGCGTGCACGATGTCGTAGACCTGCCGCTGGAGCGGCGTGAACGTGCCGCTCACCGGCAGCGTCCGGGTCACGTCGGCGGTATAGAGGTGGTTGTTCTCCACGCCCATGTCCATGAGGATGAGCTCGCCGGGCGCGGTCCGCCCGTCGTTGGTGATCCAGTGCAGCGTCGTGGCGTGCGAGCCGGCGCCCACGATCGAGTCGTAGCCCAGGCCGTTGCCCTCCACGCGCGAGCGCAGCCCGAACACGCCTTCGAGGGTTCGCTCCGCGATCGGCCCGCCGGTCGGGAGGACCCGCGCGACGTCCTCGAAGCCGCGCACGGTGATGTCGACGGCGTTCTGGAGCTGCGCCAGCTCCCAGGAGTCCTTGACCAGCCGCAGCTCCGAGAGGACCGCGGCCAGTTCGGCGTCGCGCGTCAGCTGCGGCTTGCCCTCGGCGTCCTCGGTCGCCTCCTCGGCCGCGAAGCGCGCGTCCACCGCGCCGTCGAAGCCGCGCAGGACGCGGACCTTGCCGCGCTCGACCCCGGTGAGGTCCCCGTCGAGGCGCTCGACGTCGCGCACCTCGACGCCGAGGCGCACGCTCGTCTCCTCCAGGGAGAGCTTGCGTCCGATCCACAGCTCGCCGTACTTCGCCGAGCGGAAGAACTCGTCGGAGTCGGTGCCCTTGCGCGGGCGCCGGTAGAGCACCGCGTCGTGGCCCGAACCGTTCGGGTGCAGCACCAGCACGCCCTCGGGGTCGAGGTCGCCGGTCAGCCACGCGAAGTCCGATCCGGCCCGGAAGCGGAAGAAGGTGTCGTTCGCGCGGACCTTCTCGGCGCCGGTGGGCACCACCACCGTCTCCCCGGGGAAGGCCGCCGAGACCGCCTCGCGGCGGCGGGCGGTGAAGGGCGCCTGCTCCGACTCGGCCACGTCCAGCTCCGAGGGGCCCCAGCCCGAGCGCATGAAGTTCAGGAACTTCTCGGGGAACTTGGGGTCGTGAGGCCGTTCGCCGGACTTCTTCTCAGCCATGACAGGTCCTTCCAGGAAGCGGACTGCGGATGCTCGGCGAACGCCCGCCCCGGCCCAGCGGGCGGCGGGCGCGAAGCCTCGTGGGCCCCGCCGAGATGAGGACGACGCGCCTCTCCCCGACCGTACCTCCCCGCCCCCCATGCCCCGCAAGCTTCCTCGACAAGCCCCCTCGCCGCGCCGCGGCCCATCGCAAGGCCGCCACATTGCGTGACCGGCGCCCCGCTACCCTGGGAATCGTGACCGACCGCGCCAATCCGTCGCTCAACCCTCCCCCCTCGGCGGGGGCGGGCCCCTCGCGTCCGAGCGTCACACTTCCCGAAGGCCAGCTCGAGCAGATCCGGCGCCTCGTCGCCGCCGGCCGGGCCGGCTCCGTCGACGAGTACGTCGCCGCCGCCGTCGCCGAGCGCCTCGAACGGGACCGCTCGCTGACCGAACTCCAGGACCTCTTCGAGCGCAAGGGCCAGGCCCCCGGCGCCGAGCACCTGGCCTGGGCCCGCGAGGTCCTCGGCGTCGACGACAAAGAAGGAGAGGGCCGAGCGTGATCGGCGGCCGCATCCTGGACGTGTCCGCCATCGTCGGTTTCGCCACCTCCATGCCCTATCCGCAGGCCGTGGTCTTCACCGCCCTGGAGCAGAACGTGGTCCTCGCGATCCCCTCCGGGGCCCTCGCCGAGGCCTGGTCCCAGGCCCGCCGCCGCGACCGGGACGCCCTCCTGGTCCTGCTCGGCCTGCCCGTCACCGTCGTGATGGACCTCGACCAGAAGTCCGCCCGCGACGTGGGCCTCATGCTCTCGCGCTCGCGACAGCACGGGAACATCGCCGCCGGGCACGTCGCCTGGTGTGGCCTGAACCGCCCCGGCTGGCCCATCGTGACCGGGGAGCCGAAGACGCTGCTTGCATTCGACTCCGGCCTCGAAATCGACCACCTGCCGTGAGGTCGGGCCGCAGACGCCCAGGGGAGCCATCGTGAACGCCGTACAGGAGCAGACCATGACCGAGACCGGCCCACTGGAGTACCGCCCCCGCAAGTCCCGCATCGGGGCCTGGATCGGCGCGGCCATCTCCCTGGGCGGCTTCTCCGCCCTGTCGTTCACCCTCGGCGAGGCCACCGCCGGCGGCGGCGCCGTCACCTGGGTCGACCAGGCGGGCATGGTCGGCCTCGGCGCCATCGGCGCCGGGATCGGCCTCAGCTTCCTGCGCCTGCGCGTGCGCGCCGACGACAAGGGCATCGAGGTCACCAACGTCGCCTCCAAGCGCTTCTTCCCGTGGCAGCTGGTCACCGCGATCAACTTCACCGACAAGATGACCTGGGCCACGGTCGAGCTCGCCGACGACGACGAGATGTCGATCATGGCGATCCAGGTCAGCGACAAGGAGCGCGCTGTGGCGGCGATCAAACACCTGCGGGCGCTCTTGGAGCAGTCGCGCAGGTGAGTGCTACGATTGCGTGTCGATCGCGCCGCGCCCTGCACTAACGGCGCGCGGTGCAGCAAGCGGAGTCCAGCTCCCACCCGCAGCCGGGTCCACTGGGTCAGACCAGCGAGGACCGACAGGTGACCGGGTCGCACACGGCGACAACGTTCGCCGTGCTCTGGAGTGGACCCCGGCGTGAGCTGGGGTCTTTTCTTTTGGGGACCGGCGCCTCCCGGCGCAACCCTGAGGCCGGCTGGGTCACGCTTGCACGACGAGCCGCCGATGCGCCCGCACCGGCGACGCCCGACAGCCAAAGGGCCGCCGATGACCGCATCGGCGAGAATCGCGAACCAAGGAGGCCCCATCAGCGATTTGCGCGTTAACGACCAGATCCGGACCAAGGAAGTGCGTCTGGTCGGCCCGCAGGGAGAACAGGTCGGCATCGTGTCGATCGACAAGGCCCTGCAACTGGCCGCCGACGTCGACCTGGACCTGGTCGAAGTCGCTCCCACCGCCCGTCCGCCGGTCTGCAAGCTCATGGACTACGGCAAGTACAAGTACGAGTCCGCCCAGAAGGCCCGTGCTTCCCGCCGCAACCAGCAGCAGACCGTCATCAAAGAGATGAAGCTGCGGCCGAAGATCGACAAGCACGACTACGAGACCAAAAAGGGTCACATCGTGCGGTTCCTCACGGCCGGCGACAAGGTCAAGATCACCATCATGTTCCGCGGACGCGAGCAGTCGCGCCCCGAACTCGGACGCCGCCTGCTCGACAAGCTCGCCGAAGAGCTCGCCGACCTCGCCGTCATCGAGTCGGCCGCCAAGCAGGACGGCCGCAACATGATCATGGTCGTCGCCCCGATCCGCCCCAAGAGCGAGATCAAGGGCGGTGGACGCAAGAGCGGCCGCGAACGCGGCGAGTCCGACCAGGCCGCCGACGAGGCCGAGGCCCCCGTCGCGGCGGCCGAGGACGCGCCCGCCGAGAAGCCGGAGTCCTAGTCCTTCGACGGGATCCCCCGCACGCACCGACCGGACGCGGGCGCCACCGCGCGCCCGCACCTGGCCGGCTTTGAACACATAGGAGAAGCACGATGCCGAAGATGAAGACCCACAGCGGTGCCAAGAAGCGTTTCAAGGTGACCGGCTCGGGCAAGCTCATGCGCCGCAAGGCCGGCAAGAACCACCTGATGGAGCACAAGTCCTCGAGGCTCAAGCGCGGCAAGGACGGCCGCGTGCAGGTCGCCCCGGCCGACGCCAAGCAGGTCAAGAAGATGCTCGGCAAGTAGCCGGCCCCCGTCTGAACTCTCATCCGGTTTCAACGCAAGGAGACTGAACTGTGGCACGCGTCAAGCGTTCGCTGAACGCCAAGAAGAAGCGCCGCGTCGTACTCGAAGAGGCCAAGGGCTACCGCGGGCAGCGCTCGCGGCTGTACCGCAAGGCCAAGGAGCAGCTGCTCCACTCGTACACCTACTCGTACCGCGACCGGAAGGCCCGCAAGCGCGAGTTCCGCAAGCTCTGGATCACCCGCATCAACGCCGCCGCCCGCGCGAACGGCATCACCTACAACCGCTTCATCCAGGGCCTGGCCCTGGCCGAGGTCGAGGTGGACCGCAAGATCCTCGCCGAGCTGGCCGTCTCCGACCCGGCGGCGTTCACCGCCCTGGTCGGCGTGGCCCGGGCGGCCCTCCCCGAGGACGTCAACGCTCCGGCAGAGCAGTAGATGACCGCTGGTGATCCCGGGACGGGCGCGTTCACCGCGCGATCGTCCCGGGTCGTCGCCGCCCGCAAGCTCCAGCGCCGCCGCGGCCGCGACAAGGCCGAGCGGTTCCTCGCCGAAGGGCCCCAAGCGGTTCGCGAGGCGATCGGCGCCGGAGCCGTCGAGGACCTGTTCTACGACCTCGACGCCGACACCCGGCACTCGGACCTGGTCGACGCCGCCGCGGCGGCCGGCGCCCACGTCCACCCCTGCACCGACGAGGGCCTGGCCGCGCTCGCCGAGACTGTGACCCCGCAGGGGCTCGTCGCGGTCTGCCGGTTCCTCGACCAGCGCCTCCCCGAAGAGGCGAACCTGGTCGCGGTGCTCCACGGCATCACCGACCCCGGCAACGCCGGGACCGTGCTGCGCGCGGCCGACGCCGCCGGAGCGGACTGCGTCGTCTTCGGCACCGACTCGGTCGACCCGTACAACGGCAAGTGCGTGCGGGCCTCGGCCGGGAGCCTGTTCCACCTGCCGGTGATCCGCGCGGCCGACACCGCCGACCTCCTCGACGTGTTCGAGCACGCCCAGATCCTGGCCGCCGCGGCCGGCGGCGAGAACCTGTTCGCGCTCGAAGCCGCCGGCGACCTGGCCGCGCCCACGGTGTGGCTCTTCGGCTCGGAGGCCCACGGCCTCGACGCGGCCACGGCCGCGCTGGCGCACCGGAAGGTCGGCGTCCCGATCTGGGGGCGGGCCGAGAGCCTGAACCTCGCCGTCGCCGCCGGGGTGTGCCTTTATGCCAGTGCCTCCGCCCAGCGCGAGAAGTTAGAATGGCCGCATGTCTTACGGCTACCGCGAATTTATCCAGCCCGCCGGGTGCGGGCTGCGGCGTTAGCCGTCCACGCCTTCGCCCTGGCGGGCTGCGGCCCAGCCGCGTGCCTTCCTTAGACTCCTTCAGGACCCGCCAGGAGAAAGTCGTATGAGCACAGACAACGAGAACGAGGCTGGCCTTCTCCAGCCCGAGGCCCTCGCCAGGGCCGTCAAAGACGCCGCCGCGGTCATCGAGGCCGCCGCGAACCCCGCCGAACTCGCCGCCGCCAAGACCGCCACGCTCGGCGACAAGGCCCCGGTTTCCTTGGCCCGCAGAGCGATCGGTTCGATCCCCGGCAAGGAGCGCGGCGAGGCCGGCCGGAACGTGAACGCCGCCCGCGCCGAGATCACGGCCGTGTTCGCCGCCCGCGAGGAGATCCTGAAGGCCGCCGAGGCGGCCCGGATCCTCCGCGAGGAGACCGTGGACGTCACCGCCCGCACGCCGCGGCGCCGCGAGGGCGCCCGCCACCCGATCAACGTCCAGATGGACCGCATCGCCGACCTGTTCGTCGCGATGGGCTACGAGATCGGCGAAGGCCCCGAGGTCGAACTCGAGTGGTTCAACTTCGACGCGCTCAACATCCACCCCGACCACCCGGCCCGCACGATGATGGACACCTTCCACATCGCCGACGGCAAGGGCGGGTACGGGTCGAACATGGTGCTGCGCACCCACACCTCCACGGTGCAGATCCACACCATGCTCACGCAGCGGCCGCCGATCTACACCGTGGCGCCCGGCCGCGTGTACCGCACCGACGAGGTGGACGCGACGCACTCGCCGGTGTTCCACCAGACCGAGGGCCTCGTGGTGGACGAGGGCATCACCATGGCCGACCTCAAGGGCACCCTCGACCACTTCGCGAAGTCCGTGTTCGGGCCCGACGCGATCACCCGGCTGCGGCCCTCGTACTTCCCGTTCACCGAGCCGAGCGCCGAGGTCGACGTGTGGTTCGCCGCCCACAAGGACGGCGCGCGCTGGATCGAGTGGGGCGGCTGCGGCATGGTCAACCCGCGGGTGCTGCGCGCCTGCGGGATCGACCCCGAGGTCTACTCGGGCTTCGCGTTCGGCATGGGCGTCGAGCGCGCGCTCATGCTGCGCCACGGCATCACCGACCTGCGCGACATCATCGACGGCGACGTCCGGTTCCCGGCCGGCCTGCGAGTGGAGGAGTAAGCGATGAGGATTCCCGTCTCCTGGCTCGCCGAGTACGCCGACCTGCCCGCCGACCTGACCACCGAGGCGCTCGACGCCGCGCTGGTCGAGGCCGGCCTCGAGGTCGAGGAGGTGGACGACCTGCGCGGTCGCGTCACCGGCCCGCTCGTGGTGGGCCGGGTCGCCTCGATCGAGGAGCTGACCGAGTTCAAGAAGCCGATCCGCCACTGCTGGGTCGAGGTCGGCGAGGCCGAGCCGCGCTCGATCATCTGCGGCGCGCGGAACTTCGCTGAGGGCGACCTCGTCGTGGTCGCGCTGCCGGGCGCCGAGCTGCCCGGCGGCTTCAAGATCGGCTCGCGCAAGACCTACGGGCGCCTGTCGGACGGCATGATCTGCTCCGAGCGCGAACTGGGCGTCTCCGACGAGCACGCCGGCATCATCGTCCTGCCCGAGGGCACCGTGGGCGAGGACGCCCGGCCGGTGGTGGGCCTGGACGACGTGGTGTTCGAGTTGGCGATCACCCCGGACATGGGCTACTGCTTCTCGGTGCGCGGCATCGCCCGCGAGGTGGCCCACCGCCTCGGCGTGGCCTTCAAAGACCCGGCCGCGAAGACGGTCGAGCCGGCCGCCACCGGCGAGCCGCCGTTCCCGCTCGCGGTGGAGACCGACGGCTGCACCCGCTTCACGCTGCGCGCCGTGCGCGGCGTGGACGCGAACGCCGAGGCCCCCGAGTGGATGGCCAAGCGGCTCGTCCAGGCCGGGATGCGCCCGCTGGGCCTGGCCGTGGACGTCACGAACTACCTCATGCTCGAACTGGGGCACCCGCTGCACGCCTTCGACCTCGACGCGCTGCGAGAGGGCCTGGTCGTGCGCCGGGCGAAGGCGGGGGAGAAGCTCAAGACCCTCGACGACGTGGAGCGCGCCCTCGACCCCGAGGACATGGTCATCTGCGACGCGACCGGCCCGCTCTCGCTCGCCGGCGTCATGGGCGGCCAGACCTCCGAGGTCGGGCCGGCCACGCGCGACGTGCTCATCGAAGCGGCGCACTGGGACCCGGTGTCGATCGCGCGCACCTCGCGGCGGCACAGGCTCACCTCCGAGGCCTCCAAGCGCTACGAGCGCGGCGCGGACGCGGCGCTGTCGCTGCTCGCCGCCCAGCGCGCGGCCGACCTGCTCGTGGAGTACGGCGGCGGGACGCTCGTGGACGAGGTCGCCGACGTGGACCGCCGCAAGCCGATCGCGCCGATCACGCTCCCGGTGGACCTGCCGTCGAAGACCATCGGCGTCGACTACGACCGGGCCCTGGTCATCGAGATGCTCGAAGCCGCCGGTTGCGCCGTCGAGGGCGACGAGATCCTCACGGTGACGCCCGCGCCCTGGCGCCCCGACCTGACCGACCCGGTGGACCTGGTCGAGGAGGTGGCCCGCCTCCACGGCTACGGCCACATCCCCTCCAGCATCCCGCGCGCGATCGCCGGGACCGGCCTGACCTCCTCGCAGCGGCGCCGCCGCCGCGTCGCGCGCGCCTTGGCGGACAACGGCTTCGTGGAGACCTACACGTTCCCGTTCGTCTCGCGCGAGCGCGCCGACGAACTCGGTCTGGACGAGAAGGACCCGCAGCGCGAGGCCGTCGCGGTGCTCAACCCGCTCGACGACGCCGCGCCGCTGCTGCGGACCACGGTGCTCGCGAGCCTCGTGAACGCCGTCAGGACCAACCTGGCGCGCGGCGCGCGCGACCTCGCGGTCTTCGAGGAGGGCCTGGTCTTCCAGCCCGCCGACGGCTGGACCGAGCTCGACGTCGTGGACCTTCCCGTCTCGAAGCGCCCCGAGGACGAGGCGATCGCGGCCGCGGTCCTGCGCCTGCCGGTGCAGCCGCGGCACGTGGCCGCGGTGCTGTGCGGCCAGGCCGTGCCCGCCGGCGTGGACACGGCCGGTCGCGCCGTGGACTGGGCCGACGCGGTCGAGGCCGCCGAGGTCGTCGCCGCCGCGTCCGGTGTGGAACTCGAAGTCGCCCAAGGCGAAGCCGCGCCGTGGCACCCCGGCCGCTGCGCCGAGCTGCGGGTCGGCGGCGTCCCGGTCGGCTACGCCGGCGAGCTGCACCCGGAGGTCTGCGAGCGCCTCGGCCTGCCGCGGCGCACCGCCGCGATGGAGCTGGACCTGTCCGCGCTGCCGTTGCAGGACCTCGCCCCCGCGCCGGTGGTCTCGCACTTCCCGGCCACGCTCATCGACGTCGCCGTCGTGGTGGCCGAGCCGGTCCCGGCCGGTGAAGTCGAGGCGGCCCTGCGCGAGGGCGCGGGCGACCTGCTCGACTCGCTGCGGCTGTTCGACGTCTACCGGGACGCGAAGCTCGGCGAGGACCGCAAGTCCCTCGCGTTCAAGCTGGAGCTGCGCGCCGCGGACCGGACCCTCACCAACGAGGAGGGTGTGGCCGTGCGCGACGCGGCCGTGGCCGTGGCCGCCGACCGCTTCGGCGCGGCGATCCGCGAATAGGCGCTCGAAGTCCCCGCGGCGCGGCACCACAGCGGTGGTGCCGCGCCGCCGTGCTTCCGTGACTTGTCCGTGTCACATGGGTTTAGGCAGTAGGGCCGGAGCCGGGGCTTGTCGTATGGTCCGCACCTTTTAAGGTACGTACTGTGAAATACGGGAACCCCTCTCACGTTGGCAGGCGTCGGGGGCGGACCGGACCCGAAGGCGGCCGACCGGGCGGTCACAGGGCCGGCCGCGGCCCCGCCTACAGCGGACGGCGGCGCGCGACCCCGTCGGCCGTCTTCGCGCTGCCCTTCCACGACGCCCTCCCCGGGAGACTGCGCGACCTGCGGTTCAATCGGTTGCACCTGTCGGTCGCGGGCGCGGTGGGCCTCGTGGTCGCCGTCGGCGTCTCGATGGTCCTCGGCAACCTCCCCGAGACCCTCCCCGCCGACGAGTCGGCCGAGGACGCCGCGCTCCTGTACGCCGACGGCCAGGCGCTCCCGGCCGACTTCGCCGACCGCCACCCGAGCCTCGTCGCGACCGTCCACGCCGAACTCCAGGCCCGCTACGGCCTGAGCGCCGAGGACCTCTACGACGCGCAGACCCGCCCCGAGGGCCTGCGCGTGGTCCTCACCCTCGACCGGGCGCTCCAGGACGCCGCCGAGGAGACCTCCGGCGAGGCCGGGGTCGTCGCCGTCGAACCGGGCACCGGCGCGGTCCTGTGCTACTACGGCGCCGAGGAGGCCGCCGGCGCCGACCTCATCGGCGCCGAGTCGCCGCACCCGCCGTCCTCGGTGTTCGACATGGTCACCGCCGCGACCGCGCTCGAAGCCGGCGCCTCCATCGAGTCGTGGTGGCGCGACGGCGCCGAGGACGTCACCCTCGCCGCGGCGGTGCGCGAGTCCAGGCCCGACGCCATGGACGCCGTCGCCGCCGAATACGGGGTCGAAGCCGTGCTCGACACCGCCGAAGGCATGGGCCTCAACGCCATCGCCGACCACGACGGCACCGTCCGCGACCTCGCCGAGGGCGACTACGAGGGCCTGGACGCCGCCGGCTTCGGCGTCTACCCCGTCAGCGTCCTCGACATGGCCGGGGTCTACGCGACCATCGCCGCGGGCGGCGTCCACGCCGAGACCCACTTCGTCGACCGCGTCCTCGACGGCGACGACCGCGCGGTCGAACCCGTCCAGGGCATCCGCACCGACCAGGCCGTCGCCGCGACCACCGCCCAGGACCTCCAGTTCATCGGGCTCGGCCGGAGCGAGGCCATCGCCGACCGCGACTTCTTCGCCGTCGCCGCCGACTACCACGGCACGACCACGCAGTCCTGGTTCGTCGGCGCCATCCCGCAGCTGAGCGTCGCCGCCTGGGCCAACGGCGCCGCGGCCGCCGACGGCGGAGGCATACCGCTGTGGCGCAACGTCATCGACACCGCCATCGCCGTGAACGGCTACGAGGCGCAGCAACTGCCAGGGGCCTCGGGCGCCGGCGACGACCTCACCGACGGCATCGTCGACGACGAGGGCCGGATCGACCCCGACAGCCCGTACTGCCAGGCCAACCCCGACGACGAGGCCTGCGCCGCCTCGCCCTCGGAGTCCCCGAGCGAATCCGACTCGCCCACGCCCGAGGCGACGAGTGCCGAGCCCGAGCCGGACCCCGAACCCGATCCGGAGCCGACCAGCGCCGAACCCGAACCGGATCCGCCCACCACCGAGCCCGAACCCGAACCGACCACGCCGGGCTGCGGCTGGCCCTGGTGCTGAACCGGACCGCTACGATCACCGCCATGACCCCGAACGCCTTCCCGCGCTCCCGCCTCCTCCTGGCGCTCGCGATCGCGATCCCGCTGGGGGTGCTCGGCGACGCGATCTGGGTCCGCGCGGCTCCGGCCGGCCCGCCCTGGCAGGGCCTCGACGACCGGTGGAACGACCTCGTCGGCGGCCCCGACTCGGGACTCGCCTGGCAGATCGCCTCCGCCTTCGACCGGTTCGGCGGCAAGGCCGGCCTGGTCGTCATCGTCGCCGGGATCCTCGCGCTGCTGCTGTCGCGCCGCTGGCGCTCGGCGGTCTACGCCTGCGCCGCGATCGCGTCGGCCTCGCTCGTGGTCGACCTGTTCAAGACCGTCGCCGAGCGCCCCCGCCCGGCCGACATCATGGTCGCGACCGCCTCGTCGGCGTTCCCGTCCGGCCACAGCGCCCGGATGGCCGCGTTCGTGGTCGTCGTCGCCGTCGTGGCGGTCCCGGCCCGGCGCCTGCGGTACTGGTGGCCGGTCGCGGCGGCGCTGACGCTCGCGATGATGCTCGCCAGGAACTGGCAGCACGCCCACTGGCTCACCGACACGATCTGCGGGGCCGCGACCGGCTGGGCCGTCGCGACGTTCCTGTGGTGGGCCTGCGTGCCGCTGCTGGAACGCGAGCGCTCCATGCGCGGGAACGCGGGGACCGCGGTGACCGGTGGGGCGGGCGACGACCGCTTAAGCTGGTGTGGCCCGAGCCGTCCGAGAGGTGCCAGCGATGTCCACGCCCGATCCCTACTTCCAAGAGCCGCAACCGCAGCAGCCGCCTCCGCCGTACGCGCCCTACCCGCCGTACGCGTACCCGCCGCCGCGCCCGACGAACGGGCTCGCGATCGCCGCTCTGGTCATGGGGTGCGTCGGGGCGTGCAACCCGATCTCGATCCTCGCGCTCATCTTCGGGATGATCGCCAAGCGCCAGATCCGCGAGCGCGGCGAGCAGGGCGAGGGCATGGCGACCGCCGGGATCGTGCTCGGCTGGATCGGCGTGGCCGCGACCGTGTTCTGGATCCTGTACTTCATCGCCGTCGTGGGCCTCTTCGCCACGGCCGTCAACGAGATCGACAAGACCGACTGGCCCACGAGCGACCCCACCTGGACGATCGACGCGGTGAACGCGCTGGTCGCCGCCGCCTTCTGATCCACAGCCCCGTCACGGCACCGGCCGCGCCCGGGCCGGGCGTCTACACTCGAGCGACTGCCCCTTCCTCCCACCCGAGGTGCCCCGATGCCGTCCGACCCGGCCTTCCAAGACCGCACTGCCCAAGACAACGCCTTCCAGGATGACGCCCTCGAAGACCGCACCGAAGGTCCCGCGTCCCCGGACGCGGCCTCGGAGCCGCCGGAATTCGAGCCCTATCCGCCGTCGTTCGCGCTCCTCGACGCCCCGCGTCTGCCGCTCAACCCGCTCGCCGTCGCGGCGACCGTCACCGGTGCGCTGGGGCTGTTCGCGCCGTTCGCGATCCTCGGCATCGTCTTCGGCGGGATCGCGAGGGGGCAGATCCAGCGGCGCGGCGAGCGGGGCGCGGGCCTCGCAGTGACCGGGATCGTGCTCGGCTGCATCGGGCTGGTCGCTTCCGCGGTCCTCGCGCTGTACGTCGTTTTCTGGCTCGGCGCCACCGTGCTGCTGCGCCTCTCGGACGTCGAGTCGCGTCAGGTCCTGGACGCGTTCGGCCTGGTGGCGACCGCCTTCAGCGCCGCCTTCTGACGTAGGTCACCGCCGCGGTGTTCACCGCTGCGAGTATCGCGAACGCGAGCGCCGCCGCCGCGAAGCCCAGGCCCCACAGGGCCAGCGCCCCGGAACCGAACGCGACCGCCTTGACCGCCGCGACGCCGAGCGTCGGCAGCTTCACGCGCGCCTTCGGAGCGGCGAACAGGCCCCACGCCGTCACCAGGGCCCCGACCGCGCCGACCGCGATGAGCAGCCGGGCCCAGAAGGCGAGGTCGAGACTGAGCGCCCACCACCCGACGAAGGCGAGCATCGCGAGTTCGAGGGCGAACGCCACGAGCGCGTTGCCCATCACGAAAGTGCGGAGGATTCCGGAATACCGGTCCCATTCGGGCCGGTCAGGGGTGCCGTCCGCTGAGGGAAGCTTCGGTTCGTACACCGGAACATGATGGACCTCGGTCGCAGGGGCGGTCGCGGCGGGTGCGACCAAAGTCGGAGGCCGGTTCCCCAACCGGACCGAGGCCGCGGGGCCGCGGCCATGATGGGATGGGCAGATGACCGGCCCGCCCAACCTGCTGCGCCGCATCCGGCGCGGCGACCTCATCGCCGCCGTCGTCCTGCTCGCGGCCGGATCGGTCCTGACCGGCCTGGGCAGCTACGAGCGGCTGATCGACGACGTGCCGACGCAGGTGCGGTTCATCCCGCTGGTGCTCGTCTGCCTCGGCGTGGTCATCCGCCGCGCGTCCCCCGGCTGGGCCCTCGTGATCGGCTCGATCGGCTTCGGCACCGAGCTGGTCATCGGCATCGCCCTGGCGACCGTCTGCATCTACACCGACAACCTCTACGCCTTCGCGCGCTACGGCCCGCGCACGAGGATCCGCGTCCTGGCCCCGATCCTGGCGCTGGTGATCCTCGGCTTCGGGGCCTTGAGCATCATGGACGGCAAGGACGTGGGCGGCGTGGTGAGCACCGCCGCGCTCGGGGCGGTCATCCTGCTGTCGCCGATCGGCACCGGCATCATCGTGCGCCAGGCCCACGACCGGGCGAGCCTGGAGGCCGAGCGGGCCGAGCAGACCGCGCGCCTGGCCGACGCGCGCCGGCGCGAGGCGGTGCTGCGCGAGCGCACGAGCATGGCCCGGGAGCTGCACGACACCGTCGCGAACTACCTCTCGGCGATCGCCCTCCAGTCCACGGCGCTCCAGGCCCGCCGGGACCTGGACCCGGAGACGCTGCGCACCTCGGTGGCGGCGATCCGCGCCAGCAGCGTCGAGGGCCTGGCCGAACTGCGGCGCATCATCGGCCTGCTGCGGGCCGGGGACGAGGGCGAGGAGCTGGCGTCCTTCCGGCTCGACCAGGTGCCCGGCCTCGTCGAGCGGATGCGCGCGGTCGGCCTCAAAGTGGACTTCGCCGTGGAGGGGCCCGAGCGCGAGGTCCCCGGCGAGGTCGAGTTGAGCGCCTACCGGGTGGTGCAGGAGTCGCTCACCAACGCCCTCAAGTACGGTGCGGACGCGGCCGTCGCCATCGCCTACGAGCCCGAGCGGCTGACGGTCACGGTGGAGAACGCGGTGCACGCCGGGGCCGACCCGGTGCCCGGCGGGGGAGCGGGGCTGATCGGCATGACCGAGCGCGTGCGCCTCCTCGGCGGCGCGGTGCGCGCCGGTCCCGTCGGCGACCGGTGGCGGGTCCGCGCCGAGATCCCCACCGGAGGCGTCCTGTGACCGAGACGAGGAGAGCGAGCCGATGACCAGGGTCCTGCTGGCCGACGACCACGCCGCGGTGCGCGCGGGTCTGCGGATGCTGCTGGAGAGCGCCAACGGCGAGGGCGCCGAGGACATCGTGGTGGTCGGCGAGGCCGCCGACGGCGTCGAAGCGGTCGCGCTCGCGAGGGAACTGCGCCCGGACGTGGTCGTCATGGACATCCGGATGCCCCGCAAGGACGGCATCGCCGCCGCGGCCGAGCTGCGCGGCGTCGCCGACGTCCTGGTCCTGACCAGCTACAGCGACGACGCCAACGTCTTCGACGCCCTGCGCGCCGGCGCCAGCGGGTTCCTCCTCAAGGACGCCGACGCCGCGACGCTCGTGGAGGCGGTGCGGACCGTCGCGCGCGGGGACGGCCTCATCTCCCCGGCCGTCACCCGGGGCCTCATCGCCGAGTTCGGCCGCTCGCGCCCCGCCTACGCGCCCATCAGTGTCGACGACGCGGGCCTGGCGGGCCTGACCCCGCGCGAGCGGGAGGTCCTCGCGCTCATCGGCGAGGGCCTGTCGAACGCCGACATCGGGGCCGCGCTCGGCATGGCCGAGGCCACCGTCAAGTCCCATGTGACGCGCGTCCTGGCGAAACTCGGCCTCTCCAGCCGCGTCCAGGCGGCGATCTTCGCCCGCGAACAGGGACGATAGGACACGTCCCACACCGCGGAATCTCGCTTTCGCGCCTTCGTTGAATGCTGATACAGTTCTGTGCATAGTCATTCAACCCGGAGGTTTCCAGTGACGTACCAGGTCGCCGTGGCGGGTGCCAGCGGTTACGCGGGGGGCGAGGTGCTGCGGCTGCTCGCCGACCACCCGCAGCTCGACGTCGTCGCCGCGGGCGCGCACAGCAACGCCGGTGAATACATCACCGCAGTCCACCCCCACCTCACCTCGTACGGCTCACGACGATTCACCCCGACCTCCCCGGAGGCCTTCGCGGGCGCCGACCTGGTCATCATGACCCTCCCGCACGGCCAGTCCGCCGCCCTCGCCGCGCAGCTCCCCGCCGACCAGAAGATCGTCGACCTCGGCGCCGACCACCGGCTCGAGGACGCCGCCGCCTGGGAGGCCTACTACCCCGGCCCCCACGCCGGGACCTGGACCTACGGCCTGCCCGAACTGCCCGGCCAGCGCGAGGCCGTCGCCGCCGCGACCCGGGTCGCCGCGACCGGCTGCTACGCCGTCGCCGCCATCCTCGGCCTGCGCCCGCTCCTGGACGCCGGGATCGCCGCGGCCGACGACGTCGTGGTCGTGGCCGCCTCCGGCACCTCCGGCGCGGGCAACGCCCCGAAGAAGCACCTGCTCGCCACCGAGATCATGGGCTCGATGAGCGCGTACAAGGTCGGCGCCCACCAGCACGTCCCCGAGGTCAAGCAGGCCTCCGGGGCGACCTCGCTCTCGATGACCCCGCTGTTGGCGCCCATGCCGCGCGGCATCATCGCGACCGTCACCGCCAAGCCGACCGCCGACGCGACCGCCGCCGACGTGCGCGCCGCGCTCGCGAAGGCCTACGACGGCGAGCCGTTCGTGCAGGTCCTGCGGGAGGGCCAGTGGCCCGCGACCGCCTCGACCTACGGCACCAACGTGGCCCTGCTCCAGGGCACGGTGGACAAGGACTCCGGCCGGATCGTCGTCACCTCCGCGATCGACAACCTCGGCAAGGGCGCGGCCGGTCAGGTCGTCCAGTGCGCGAACCTCATGCTCGGCCTGCCCGAGACCGCCGGACTCACCGTGAACGGAGTGGCACCGTGAGCGTCACGACCCCCAAGGGCTTCAAGGCCTCCGGTGTCACCGCCGGGCTCAAGGCCTCCGGTAAGCCCGATGTCGCCTTGGTCGTCAACGAGGGCCCGCTCCAGGTCGCCGCGGGCCGCTTCACCGGCAACCGCGTCAAGGCCGCCCCGGTCAAGTGGTCCCAGCAGGTCATCACCTACGGCCGGCTCAAGGCCGTGGTGCTCAACTCCGGCGGCGCCAACGCCTGCACCGGCCCCGAGGGCTTCCAGGACACGCACGCCACCGCCGAGAAGACCGCCGCGCTCCTCGGCTGCGGCGCCGCCGAGATCGCGGTCTGCTCCACCGGCCTCATCGGCGAGCGCCTCCCCATGGACAAGCTCCTTCCCGGCGTGGAGGCCGCGGCCGCGGCCCTCGCCGAGGACGGCGGCGAGGCCGCCGCGACCGCGATCATGACCACCGACACCGTCGCGAAGAACGCGGCCGTCGCCAGTCCGGCCGGGTGGACCGTGGGCGGCATCGCCAAGGGCGCGGGGATGCTCGCCCCCGGGCTCGCCACGATGCTCGTGGTCCTCACCACCGACGCCGTGGTCGACGCCGACCTCGCGAATGCCGCGATCGGCACCGCCTGCCGGTACTCCTTCGACCGGCTCGACTCCGACGGCTCGATGTCCACCAACGACACCGTGCTCCTGCTCGCCTCCGGCGCCTCCGGCGTCGAGGCCGAGGCGGACGAGTTCATCACCGCGCTCACCGACCTGTGCAAGGACCTCGCGAAGCAGCTCCTGACCGACGCCGAGGGCTCCACCAAGGACATCGCGATCACCGTGGCCGGGGCCGAGACCGAGGACGACGCGGTCGAGGTCGCCCGCTGCGTGGCCCGCGACAGCCTCGTCAAGACCGCGATGTTCGGCGGCGACCCGAACTGGGGCCGCATCCTCGCGGCCGTCGGCGTCTCCAAGTCGCCCTTCGACGCCGACGAGGTCGACGTCGCCGTCAACGGCGTCCAGATCTGCAAGGCCGGCGCCGCCGGCAAGCCGCGCGACCTCGTCGACCTGGCGGGCCGCGACGTGCGGATCGACATCGACCTCCACAACGGAGCGGCCTCGGCCACCGTCTGGACCAACGACCTGTCCCACGACTACGTCCACGAGAATTCGGCGTACAGCACATGAGCTTTGCAGACAACGGCCTCGAAGACCTCGCGCCGCACCTGAAGTCCGCGCTCGGCAAGGCGGAGACCCTCATCGAGGCCCTCCCATGGCTCCAGCGCTTCACCGGCTCCATCGTGGTGGTCAAGTACGGCGGCAACGCCATGATCAACCCCGAGCTCCAGGCCGCGTTCGCCGCCGACATGGTGTTCCTCCACTACGTCGGCATCAAGCCCGTGGTCGTCCACGGCGGCGGCCCGCAGATCTCCTCCATGCTCGCACGGCTCGACATCGCCTCGGAGTTCAAAGGCGGCCTGCGCGTGACCACCCCCGAGGCCGCCGACGTGGTCCGCATGGTCCTGGTCGGCCAGGTCGGGCGCGAACTGGTGGGCCTGATCAACAACCACGGGCCGTTCGCCGTCGGCATGTCCGGCGAGGACGCCCAGCTGTTCACCGCCAAGCGCCGCTGGGCCGATGTGGACGGCGAGCAGGTCGACGTCGGCCGCGTCGGCGACGTGGCCTCGGTCAACACCGCCGCGGTCGACGACCTCATCGACGCCGGGCGCATCCCCGTGGTCTCCACGGTGGCGCTCGACCACGACGGCATCCTCTACAACCTCAACGCCGACACCGCCGCCGCCGCCCTGGCCGAGGCCCTCGGCGCGCAGAAGCTCATCGTCCTCACCGACGTCGAAGGGCTCTACGAGGACTGGCCGGACAAGAACTCCCTGCTGCGCCAGATCAGCACCGACCGGCTCGCCGGCCTGCTGCCCTCGCTCCAGTCGGGCATGGTCCCGAAGATGGAGGCCTGCCTGCGGGCGGTCAAGGGCGGGGTCCCCCAGGCGCACGTCATCGACGGGCGCGTCCCCCATTCGACCCTGCTGGAGATCTTCACCTCCGACGGCGTCGGCACCATGGTCGTGGAGGCGAAATGACCTATTCGGAGCAGATCAAGGCCCGGTACGCCGCGTCCCTCATGGGCAACTACGGCCTGCCGCCGGTGGCCCTGCGCGAAGGCGAGGGCCGCACCGTCACCGACGTGGACGGCAACGCCTACCTCGACATGATCGGCGGCATCGCCGTCTCCAGCCTCGGGCACGACCACCCGGCGCTGGTCGAGGCCGTCAGCGTCCAGGCCGCCCGGCTCGCCCACACCTCGAACCTCTTCCTGCACGAGAAGGAGGTCGAACTCGCCGAGAAGCTCCTCGACCTGTGGGGCAACCCCGGCAAGGTCTTCCTGTGCAACTCCGGGACCGAGGCGAACGAGGCCGCGCTCAAGCTCGCGATCCTCCACGGCAACGCCACCGGCAAGAGCCGGATCGTCGCCACCGAGAACGGCTTCCACGGCCGCTCGCTCGGGGCCCTATCGATCACCGGGAAGGCCGCGATCCGCGAGCCGTTCGAGCCGCTCGGGCGCGAGGTCGTGTTCGTGCCCTACGGCGACCTCGACGCCCTCAAGGCCGCCGTGGACGGCACGGTCGCCGCGGTCTTCCTCGAACCGACCCAAGGGGAGACGGGCATCGTCCCCGCCCCCGCCGGGTACCTCGCGGGCGCGCGGGCGCTCACCGCCGAGCACGACGCGCTCCTGGTCCTCGACGAGATCCAGTCCGGGTTCGGGCGCACCGGCGCCTGGTTCGCCCACCACGCCGAAGGGATCGTCCCCGACGTCGTGACCCTCGCCAAGGGCCTGGGCGGCGGCGTCCCGATCGGCGCCGTCCTCGCGACCGACGCGACCGCCGCCCTGTTCGCCAAGGGCGTCCACGGCTCCACCTTCGGCGGCAACCCGATCGCGTGCGCCGCCTCCCTCGCCGTGATCGATACGATCGAACGCGAGCACCTCTTCGCGAACGTCCTCGCCCTCGGCGAGCACCTCGACGCCCGGCTCCTCGCCGACCCTCGCGTCACCGAGATCCGCGGTCAGGCCCTGTGGCGCGGCATCGGCCTGTCCGAACCGGTCGCCGGCGAGGCCGTCGCGCACCTCATCGGACTCGGCGTGCTCGCCAACGCGCCCCGCCCCGACACCGTCCGCATCGCCCCGCCGCTGACCATCACCCGGGCCGAACTCGACGCGTTCTGCGACAAGCTCCTCGAAGCCCTCGACGAGGTCCTGCCACTGCCCGGAGGCCGACCGTGACCCTCAAGCACTTCCTCAAAGACGACGACCTCACCACCGCCCAGCAGGCCGAGGTCCTCGAACTCGCCGCGCAGATGAAGGCCCACCGCTACGCCTACCGTGCCCTCGCCGGCCCCCAGTCCGTCGCGGTGATCTTCGAGAAGCCCTCCACCCGGACCCGGCTGTCCTTCGACATCGGCATCGCCGAACTCGGCGGCCACTCCGTCGTCATCGACTCCCAGTCCACGCAGCTCGGCCGCGGCGAGACCCTCGCCGACACCGCCCGGGTCCTCTCGCGCTACGTCTCCGCGATCGTCATCCGCACCTTCGGGGACGAGCGGATCGCCGAACTCGCCGAGCACGCCACCGTCCCGGTCGTCAACGCGCTCACCGACGGCTGGCACCCCTGCCAGCTCCTCGCCGACCTCCAGACCGTCGCCGAGCACAAGCCGCTCAAGGGCACGAGCATCGCCTACATCGGCGACGCCGCGTTCAACATGGGCAACTCCACCGTCATCGCCGCCTCCCTCGCCGGGATGCACGTGCGCATCGGCGCCCCCGAGGACTACCAGCCCGCCGCCGCGGTCCTGGAGCGCGCCGCCGCGATCAACGCCGAGACCGGCGGATCGGTCACCGTCACCACCGACCCGGTCGCCGCCGTCGAGGGCGCCGACGTCGTCTCGACCGACGCGTGGGTCTCGATGGGCATGGCCGACAGCGCGAAGCGCTTCGGCGACCTCCACCGCTACCAGCTCAACGACGACCTGCTGAGCCACGCCGCCGAGGACGCGATCGTGCTCCACTGCCTCCCGGCCCACCGCGGCGAGGAGATCACCGACGAGGTCATCGACGGCCCCCGCTCGCGCGTGTTCTGCCAGGCCGAGAACCGGCTCCACGCCCAGAAGGCCCTCCTCGCCCGGCTCCTCCAGGAGGCCTCGTGAATCAGCCCACCACGAAAGCCGCCCGGCAGGCCCGGATCGTCGAGCACATCTCGGCCGGCGCCGTCCGCTCCCAGACCGAACTGGCGAACCTCCTCGCCGCCGACGGCATCGAGGCCACCCAGGCGACCCTCTCGCGCGACCTCGAGGAACTCGGCGCCGTCAAGGTCCGCGGCACCGACGGCGGCGGCGCGGTCTACTCGATCTTCGCCGAGGGCGAGCGGCCCCTGCGCGACGCCGAGGACGCCCCCGACCGCCTCCAGCGGCTCCTGCGCGAACTCCTCGTCGGCGCCGACCACTCCGCGAACATGGCCGTCCTGCGCGTCCCGCCCGGCGCGGCCCAGTACCTCGCCAGCGCCGTCGACCGCTCCGGCCTCGCCGACGTCATCGGGACGATCGCCGGGGACGACACCATCGCCGTGATCGCGCGCGACGGCGTCACCGGCGCCCAAGTCGCCGAGCAGATGCTTCATTGGGCCGGCAAAGCGCCCGACCCTTACACCACCACCCAGTCGGTGCCCGTCAAACCAGCCAAGGAGAACCAGCAATGACCGAGAAAGTAGTGCTCGCCTACTCCGGCGGCCTCGACACGTCCGTCGCGATCCCGTACCTCGCCGAGCAGCTCGACGCCGAGGTCATCGCCGTGGCCATCGACGTCGGCCAGGGCGGCGAGGACATGGACGCCATCAAGGAGCGGGCCCTGGGCTGCGGCGCCGTCGCCGCAGAGGTGGTCGACGCGCGCGAGGAGTTCGCCGCCGACTACTGCTTCCCGGCCGTGTACGCCAACGCGCTCTACATGGACCGCTACCCGCTGGTCTCGGCCCTGTCGCGGCCGCTCATCGTCAAGCACCTCGTGGCCGCCGCCGAGCAGCACGGGGCGACGATCGTCTCCCACGGCTGCACCGGCAAGGGCAACGACCAGGTCCGGTTCGAGGCCGGCCTCGCCGCCCTCGCCCCGCATCTGAAGGTGGTCGCCCCCGCCCGCGACTTCGCCTGGACCCGCGACAAGGCCATCGCGTTCGCCGAGGAGAAGAGCCTCCCGATCGACGTGACCAAGAAGTCCCCGTACTCGATCGACCAGAACCTGTTCGGCCGGGCCGTCGAGACCGGCTTCCTGGAGGACATCTGGAACGGCCCCATCGAGGACATCTACGCGTACACGCAGAACCCCGCCGAGCCCCGCGAGGCCGACGAGGTCGTCATCTCCTTCGTGTCCGGCCGCCCGGTCGCCCTCGACGGCGTCGAGAAGTCCGCGTTCGAACTCATCCACGAGCTCAACCGGCGCGCCGGCGCCCAGGGCGTGGGCCGCATCGACATGGTCGAGGACCGGCTCGTCGGCATCAAGTCCCGCGAGGTCTACGAGTCCCCGGCCGGCATCGCCCTGATCGCCGCCCACATGGAGCTCGAGAACGTCACCATCGAACGCGAGCAGGCCCGGTTCAAGCGCACCGTCGACCAGCGGTGGGGCGAACTGGTCTACGACGGCCTGTGGTTCTCCCCGCTCAAGGACAGCCTCGAGGCGTTCATCGAGGACGTCCAGACCCACGTGACCGGCGAGATCCGGCTCAACCTCCACGCGGGCAAGGCCACCGTCACCGGCCGCCGCTCCGAGGCCAGCCTCTACGACTTCGACCTCGCCACCTACGACGAGGGCGACACGTTCGACCAGTCGAACGCGCGCGGCTTCGTCGACCTGTGGAGCCTGCCGTCCAAGCTCGCCGCCGCCCGGAACGAGCGGGTCAAGGCCGCCGAATGACGAAACTGTGGGGGGGCCGCTTCTCGGGCGGCCCCGCCGCCGCCCTCGAAGCCCTGAACGCCTCGATCGGCTTCGACTGGCGGCTGGCACCGTACGACCTCAAAGCCTCCAAGGCGCACGCGCGCGTCCTCCACCGCGCCGGACTGCTCACCGAGTCCGAACTGGAGCGGATGATCGCGGCGCTCGACGCGCTCGGCGAGGACGTCGCCTCCGGGGCCTTCACCGGCACCGTCGCCGACGAGGACGTGCACACCGCGCTCGAAAGGGGCCTGGTCGAACGCCTCGGCGACCTCGGCGGGAAGCTCCGCGCCGGCCGCAGCCGCAACGACCAGATCGCCACGGACCTGCGCCTGTACTGCCGCGACCACGCCCGGGGCCTCGCCGCGGACGTGACCGCGCTGGTGAGCGCCCTCGCCGAGCAGGCCGCCGCCGTCGTGGACGCGCCCGCGCCGGGCATGACGCACCTCCAGCACGCGCAGCCGATCACCTTGGGCCACCAGTTGCTCGCCCACGCCCAAGGGTTCCTGCGCGACCTCGACCGCCTGAGGGACTGGGACGCCCGCGCGGCCGTCTCGCCGCTCGGCTCGGGGGCCCTGTCGGGCTCCTCGCTGCCGCTCGACCCGGTCGCCGTGGCCGAGGAGCTCGGTTTCGACCGGCCGGTGGCGAACTCGCTCGACGGCGTCTCCGACCGCGACTTCGCCGCCGAGCTACTGTTCATCTGCTCCATGATCGGCGTCCACCTCTCCCGCCTGGGCGAGGAGGTCATCCTCTGGTCGAGCCACGAGTTCGGCTGGGTGACGCTCGACGACGCGTTCTCCACCGGCTCGTCGATCATGCCGCAGAAGAAGAACCCGGACGTGGCCGAACTCGCCCGCGGCAAGGCCGGGCGCCTGGTCGGCAACCTCACGAGCCTGTTGGTGACGCTCAAGGGCCTGCCGTTCACCTACAACAAGGACCTCCAGGAGGACAAGGAGCCGGTCTTCGACTCCCTGGACAACCTGGCGCTGCTGCTCCCGGCCGTGACCGGCATGGTCGCGACCATGGCGTTCAACACCGAGGTCCCGCGGGAGTCGGCCCCGAGGGGCTTCAGCCTCGCGACCGAGATCGCCGACTGGCTGGTGCGCAAGGGCATCCCGTTCCGCTCGGCGCACGAGATCGCCGGGGCCTGCGTGTCCCACTGCGAATCGCGCGGCATCGAGCTGCACGAGATCGCCGACGCCGACCTGGCGGGCCTCTCCGAGCACCTGGACCCGTCCGTGAAGGCCGTGCTCGATGTGGACGGGGCGCTGGCGGGGCGGACCACGCCGGGCTCGACGGGCCCGAAGGCCGTGGCCGACCAGCTCGCGAGCGTGCGCGACGAGGTCGCGTCCTGGAACGAGTGGGCCTCGCCCGAGTAGTCGACGACGCAGAGGGGCCCGCGCGACGCGCGGGCCCCTCGCCGCGTCAGCGGGTCGGGAAGAGCACGACCGGCTCGGTGCACTGCCGGTCGGGCAGGCCGATGTCGGGCTCGTCGATGCAGATCGCGACCGTCACGTACTCGATGGGCTCGGTCACGGCCGCGCTGAGGGTGAACCGGTACTCGAAGCTCGACTCCTGGTTGGACAGGGGCTGGCGGTGGAAGTCCACGGCCTGGTCGCGGGAGAAGGCGATGAACTCGAGGTGCCGGGTCCTGGGTTCGACGCGCAGGCAGGGGCGGTCGTAGTGCTTGGTGGTGGTGGCCTTGCCGACGACGTCGACGGTGGGGACGACGATGATCCGGGGCCACTCGGCCTCGCCGGCGGAGTAGTACTCGGTGCAGAGGTCTTCGCCGAGGTCCTTGACTTCGAACTGGCTCGCGGCCGCGGAGGCCGGGCTGGCCGCCGCGAAGGCGAACAGGACGCCGGCGACGATCGCGACGGCGACGCGCAGGGGGCTGGGAGGTCGGTGCATGGTGCTCCGTTCGGCTCGGTTCCGGAATGCGCCCAACCTCGCACTCGGTCACAGGATATTTACGTCCATAAATATCCCGGATGTCTCAGCGCGCGTCAAGCTCCTTGGCGAGCCTGCGGAGCCGAACGCTGGTGATGACCGTGAGCAGGCCCCAGACGATCGCGAAGAACCCGATGGTGACCACGAGCGCGACCGCGCCTTCGCCGGGCCTGGCGAGCAGGAGGACGCCGAGGACGACCGCGGCGAGGCCGGAGAGGACGAAGAGCCAGCGCCCGCCGGCGTCGCCGGTGAGGCCGAACCCGCTGACGATCGAGGCGAGGCCGATGATGATCGCCCAGAAGGCGATGACGTAGAGCAGCGCGACGGCGGTGATGCCGGGCCAGAGCATGGCGACGAGGCCCGCGATGACGCCGAGGACGCCGATGACGATGAGGAACCCGCGCCCGGAGGAACGCCGGGCGCCCATGAGGATCGCGGTGAGGCCGTCCACGATGGCGTAGGCGCCGAAGAGGATGACGAGCGCGAGGATCGTGATGCCGGGCCAGAAGACCGCCAAGGCGCCGAAGACGATGGTGAAGACGCCGCGCAGCAGCACCCAGGCCCAGTTCTTGGCGAGCAGTGCCAACATCGCGAACACCCCGTTCCACCTGTGAGGACACTCCGGAACCCCAGGCTAATCCCCACTGGAGCGGCGTAGGCGTTTTCGGACGAACGCGAACGGTGCCACGGCGCGAAGCGCCGTGGCACCGTTGGTCCCTCTCCTAGCTGACCGTCACGGGCTCGCGTTCTTCGGCGGGCTTCGGGTCGGTCTCGGGTTCGACGGTGAAGTGGGGGAGGACCCTGTCGAGCCACTTCGGCATCCACCAGGCGGCCCGGCCCATGACCTTCATGACGGCCGGGACCAACAGGCAGCGGATCACGATCGCGTCGATGAAGATCGCCACGGCCAGTCCGATCCCGAACTGCTGCAAGAGCCTCGCCTCGGAGAGCATGAACGCCCCGAACACCGACATCATGATCGCCGCAGCGGCCGTGATCACGCCTCCCGTGGACGCCAGGCCCCTGCGGACCGCCTCGATCGGCTCGCCGGTGCGCACCCATTCCTCGCGCATCCGCGAGACCAGGAACACCTCGTAGTCCATCGACAGTCCGAAGACGATCGCGAACATCATGACCGGCACGAACGCCTCGACCGGGCCGGGGCTGATGCCGAACATGCCCTCCTGGAAGATCCAGGCGACCACGCCCAGGCTCGCGCCGATCGTCAGCAGGTTCAGGATCGCGGCCTTGACCGGGATGAGGATCGAGCGGAACACGACCATGAGCAGCAGCATCGACAGGCCGACCACGAACAGCAGGAACAGCGGGGCCTTCTCGACCATGATGTCGCTGAAGTCGATCGCGGCCGCCGTCGAGCCGCCCACGAGCTGCTCGCCCTCCACGTCGCCGAGCACGTCGTCGCGCAACTGGTGCACCAGGTCCACCGTGGCCTCGTCGGCCGGCCCGGCCTTTCCGGCGACCGTGGACATCCACAGGTCCTCGCCGATCGCGAACGGCGGCGAGACCGCGTCCACTTCGTCGAGCCCCGCCATCGCGTCGAAGGCCGCTTCGGCCTCGGTCTGCGTGCCGTCCGTGACCACCAGCAGCGGGCCGTTGAAGCCCTCCCCGAAGCCCTCGGAGAGCAGGTCGTACGCCTCGCGGGTGGTCGATTCCTCCGCGTCCGTGCCCGCGTCGGCGAAGCCCAGCCGCAGGTCCAGCAGCGGCGCCGACAAGGCCACCAGGCCCGCGGTCACGACCGCGATCGCGGCCCACGCGCCCTTCTCCACGAACTTCGACCAGCCCTCCCAGCGGCTGCCGGGCGCGCGCCGCGACTTCGCCGCGCGCTTGCGCACCGCCTTCTCGATCCGCCTGCCGAACAGCGCCAGCAGCGCGGGCAGGAGCGTCACCGAGGCGAGCATGGTCACCAGCACGGTGAGCGCCACCGCGATCGCCACCGACTGCATCGAACCCAGGCCGAGCGCGAACAGCCCCAACAGCGCGACGATGACCACCGAGCCGGCGAACAGCACCGACCGCCCGGCCGTGTCGAGCGCGACCGCCGCGGCCGCCTTGCGGCTCGCCCCCGAGGTCAGCTCGGCGCGGAACCGCGCGAAGATCAGCAGCGCGTAGTCCACGCCCACCCCGAAGCCGATGAGGAACATGATGGGCGTCAGGAACGTCGGCAGCGTGACCACATGCGACACGAGCATCGACAGGCAGAACGTGGTGCCCACCGCGAACACGGCGGTGATGAGCGGCAGGCTCGCGGCCAGGAACGAACCGAACATGAGCACCAGGATCACCAGCGCCGCGAGCATCCCCACGCCCTCAGCCGCACCGCCGCCGCCCTCGGCCGCCTCGCGGATCACGTCCCCGCCGAGCGCGAAGTCCACCTCGCCGCCCGTAGCCTCCTCGACCAGCGGGATCAAGTCGCCCGCCTCGGCGGCGGTCCCGTCGAACACGGCGGTCGCGTACCCGACCGTCCCGTCCTCGCTGATCGCGCCGTACTCGTCGAAGGGATCGCTCACGCCCGCGATCCCGGGCGCGGCGGCGACCTCGGCCAAGAACGCCTCGATCCGGTCCCGCTCGGCCGCGACGTCGTCGGCGGCGAACACCACCTGCACCGTGGTCTCGTTCGCTTCAGGGGCCCGCTCGTCGAGCAGGTCGGACAGCGCCTGGGACTCGGTGCCGGGCATCGAGTTGTCGTCCTCGAACGCCGAACCGACCGCGCCCGAAGCGCCGACGGCCGCACCGAAGACCAGGACCCACAGCAGGAGGGCGATCCAAGGGCGGCGCTGCGTCCAATGCGACAGCCGCGCCATCGCCGAAGGCTTCGCGGAGGCAAGGTGTGAACTCATACCGACGACTATCGGTGCCAGGGCACCCGCGCCGCATCGGCTCGGCAGCGGCAATCGACGTACGACCCAGGGGTCAGGCCCGCGCCCGCGCGTACCTCCCCGGTCGCACGGCCCGCGGCCTCACTCGCCGTCGGTCCAGGTCGGACGCACCAGACCCGACTCGTACGCGGTGACCACCAACTGCGCGCGGTCCCGCGCCGACAGCTTCGACAGGATCCGGCTCACATGCGTCTTCGCCGTCGCCGGCGACAGGAACAGCGCCCCGGCGATCTCGTCGTTGCTCAAGCCTGTGGCCACGAGCTTGAGCACCTCGGTCTCGCGCTCGGTCAGCGCGTTCAGCTTCGAACTCGGCTCGGGCCTGGCGATCCTTCCCGCGAACTCGCCGATGAGCCGCCGCGTCACCTTCGGCGCGATAAGCGCCTCCCCGGCCGCGACCACCCGGATGCCCCGCAGCAGCTCGTCCGGATCGGTGTCCTTGAGCAGGAACCCGCTCGCCCCGGCCCGCAGCGCCCGGTACACGTAGTCGTCCTCGTCGAAGGTCGTCAGGATCACCACCTTGACGCCGTCGAGCTTCGGGTCCCGCCCGATCCGCTCCGTCGCCTCCAGGCCGTCCATATTGGGCATTCTGATGTCCATGAGCACCACGTCCGGACGGTGCCTGCGCGCCAACTCCAGCGCCTCGGCCCCGTCACCGGCCTCGGCGACCAGCTCGATGTCCTCCTCGTCGCCGAGGATCGAACCGAAACCGGCCCGCACCAGCCGCTGATCGTCCACCAGCATCACCCGGATCACGCCTGCACCTCCAACGGCCACGTGGCCTCCACGGCGAAGCCGCCGTCATCGCGCGGCCCCGCGTAGAAGCTACCGCCGAGCCCTTCGGCCCGCTCGCGCATCCCCGTCAGGCCGTTCCCGACCGCCTTGGCCCCCTTGGCCTCGCCCACCCCGTCGTCGACCACCGACACCGCCAGCGTCGACGTGCCCGTGACCACCTTGACCTGCACCCGCTCGGCCCTCGCGTGCCGAAGCACGTTCGTCAGCGCCTCCTGCACCACCCGGTACGCCGCCGCGTCCACCGCCACCGGCAGCGGCGCCTTCCCGTCCACCCGCACGTCCACCTCGACCCCCGAGTCCCGCGCGGCCTCCACCAGCGACGGCAACTGGTCCAGACTCGGCCCCGGACCGGTCGGCGCGTCCGCGCCCGCCTCGCGCAGCACCCCCACCATCGCCCGCAACTCCCGCAGCGACAACCGGCTCGTCTCCTCGATGACCTGCAAGGTCTCCTCGGTCCTGAACGCCGGGTTGCGCTTGAGCCTGCGCAGCGCCGCCGCCGTCTGCACGTTGATGAGCGACAGGTGGTGCCCCACCGCGTCGTGCAGCTCCCGGGCGATCCGCAGCCGCTCCTCTGCCACGCTCCGCTTCTGCGTCTCCGCGAGCGCCACCGCGGTCTCGTCCCGGTACCGCCGGTAGTGCGCCACCACCGCACCGATCGCGGGGACCGCGATGATCCACCCGCCGAGCATGAACGTCTCGCTCGCGGTGATGTGCGCGAAGTCCGCCAGGATCTCCGAGGTGACCACGATCAGGAACGTCGTAGCCGCGATGACCGACGCCGCGATGACCCGCCCCAGCGCCGCGAGCGTGTACAGCGCGATGACGAAGCCCAGGAGCATCGGCCCGTCGATCGACGACGCCGGGTAGTACACCAGGGTCGCCGCCAGCGTCACGAGCGTGACCGTCAGCGGATACGAGGAGCGGAAGAACAGCACGACCACCGAGATGGCCACCATCACCCACCCCAACTGCTCGTTGAGCCCGGGCGGGTCACGCAGTTTCAGCGTCGCCTGCACGAACGACCAGCCCAGGACGATCACGGCGTTGACGGCCCCGATGATGAGGTCGCCTACGCGATCGGAGAAGCGGTCCAGCACGCGTCCAGCTTAGAGAGGAGCGCCCGGCCGCGGCCGGGCGCTCCGAAATCGCCAGGACGGGCCCTAGGCGAGCCCCGCGCGCTTCAGCGCCTCGGCCATCGCGCTCTGCGGCGCGCTCTGGCCCCCGCGCTGGCTCGGCTGGCGGCGGCCGTTCCCCTTGCCGCCGTTGCCCTTACCGCCGCCGCCCGAGCGGTTCCCGCCGCCCTGGCCGCCTTGGCCGCGGCGCTGGCCGCCGGCCTCGGGCTCGTCCTCCAGGCGCATCGTCAGCGCGATCCGCTGGCGCTGGAGGTCGACGCTGATCACCTTGACCTTGACGACGTCGCCGGGTTTGACGATCTCGCGCGGGTCCTCCACGTAGCGGTTGGCGAGCGCCGAGATGTGCACCAGGCCGTCCTGGTGGACGCCGATGTCGACGAACGCGCCGAACGCGGCGACGTTGGTCACGGCCCCTTCCAGGAGCATCCCGGGCTGGAGGTCGGCGACCTTCTCGACGCCCTCCTTGAAGGTGGCGGCCTTGAACTCCGGGCGCGGGTCGCGCCCGGGCTTCTCGAGTTCGGCCAGGATGTCCGAGACCGTCGGGACGCCGAAGCGCTCGTCGGCGAAGTCGGCGGGCTTGAGGCCGCGCAGCTTCTTGGCGTCCCCGACGATGGTCCCGACCGAGGCGCCGGTGGCGGCGAGGATGCGCTCGACCACCGGGTAGGCCTCGGGGTGGACCGCCGAGGCGTCGAGCGGGTTCGCCCCGCCCGGCACCCGCAGGAAGCCCGCGGCCTGCTCGAAGGCCTTGGGGCCGAGGCGCGGCACGCCCAGCAGGGCCTTGCGGTCGGCGAAGCGGCCGTTCTCGTCGCGGTGGGCGACGATGTTCGCGGCCACGCTCTCGCTGAGCCCGGACACCTGCGACAGGAGCGGGACCGAGGCGGTGTTGAGGTCCACGCCGACGGCGTTCACCGCGTCCTCGACCACGGCCTCCAGGGATTTGGTGAGTTTGGACTCGGTGAGGTCGTGCTGGTACTGGCCGACGCCGATGTGCTTGGGCTCGATCTTGACCAGTTCGGCGAGCGGGTCCTGGAGCCGGCGGGCGATCGAGACGGCCCCGCGCAGGGACACGTCCATGCCCGGCAGCTCCTTGGTCGCGTACGCCGAGGCCGAGTAGATCGAGGCCCCGGCCTCGGAGACGACGATCTTCGACAGTTCGGCGACCCCCGCGAAGGCCTTGAGGAGGTCGGCGGCGAGCCGGTCGGTCTCGCGGGAGGCGGTGCCGTTGCCGATCGCGATGAGCTGCACGCCGTGCTGCTTGACCAGGGCGCCGAGGGTCGCCAGTGAAGCGTCCCACTGGTTCTGCGGCTGGTGCGGGTAGATCGCGGTGGTCGCCAGGACCTTCCCGGTCGCGTCCACGACGGCGACCTTGACGCCGGTGCGGAAGCCCGGGTCGAGGCCCATGACGGTCTTGGGTCCGGCCGGCGCGGCCAGCAGGAGGTCCTTGAGGTTCGCGGCGAAGACCTTCACGGCCTCGTCCTCGGCGAGCTGCCACAGCCGCATCCGCAGGTCCACGCCGAGCTTGACGAGGATGCGGGTGCGCCAGGCCCACGAGACGGTCTTGGCCAGCCACGCGTCCGCGGCCCGCCCTTCGTCGCGGATGCCGAACTTCGCGGCGATCACGGCCTCGCAGTCGACCCCGCCGTCCTCGGTCTCGCCCGGCTCCAGCGATAGCGAGAGCGCCTCCTCCTTCTCGCCGCGCATGAGCGCGAGCACCCGGTGGGAGGGGAGGGTGGTGAAGGTCTCGGCGAACTCGAAGTAGTCGGCGAACTTCGCGCCCTTCTCCTCGGCGCCCTCGCGGACCTTGGAGACGAGCCTGCCGCGCTTCCACATGCGTTCGCGCAGGTCGCCGATGAGGTCGGCGTCCTCGCTGAAGCGCTCGGTGAGGATGGCGCGGGCACCGGCCAGCGCCTGGGTCGCGTCGGTCACCTCCGCCTCGGGGTTGAGGAACGCGGCGGCGGCCGTCTCGGGGTCCTGTGAGGGATCGCTCAGCAGGAGGTCGGCGAGCGGTTCCAGGCCGGCCTCGCGGGCGATCTGGGCCTTGGTGCGGCGCTTGACCTTGAAGGGCGCGTAGAGGTCTTCGAGCCGGGCCTTGGTGTCGGCCGCGTCGATCGAGGCGGCGAGCGCCTCGGTGAGCTTGCCCTGCTCGGCGATCGACTCGAGCACCGCCTTGCGGCGGGCCTCCAGTTCGCGCAGGTACCCGAGCCGCTCTTCGAGGGCGCGCAGCTCCTCGTCCGAGAGGCCCCCGGTGGCCTCCTTGCGGTACCGGGCGATGAACGGGACGGTTGAGCCGTCGTCGAGAAGCGCGACGGCCGCACGGACTTGGTGAGCGCCGACCGAGAGTTCTCCGGCGATGCGTTGATCGATAGCTTGAGCCACGGATGGATTCTGCCAGAGTGCTGCGACAACTTCGTCCGAAGCCGTAGCCCCCACCCCCCGGTGGACGCTCCGTGCGGCATTGGGTAAAGTTCTATCCCGTCGCCGGGGAACGAAAAAGCCCTGGAAGACATGCGGACGTAGCGCAGTTGGTAGCGCGACACCTTGCCAAGGTGTAGGTCGCCGGTTCGATCCCGGTCGTCCGCTCGGAGCTCGAAAGAGCGCTGTCCCGGACGATTAGCTCAGCGGGAGAGCACTCCCCTGACACGGGAGAGGTCACTGGTTCAATCCCAGTATCGTCCACCGAAGCGAAGAGGCCCGGGTCGTACAACCTGGGCTTTATTCGCATCAGGGTGGGTTGTCCGAGTGGTTAGGTAACGGCCTGCAAAGCCGTGCACACGGGTTCGAATCCCGTACCCACCTCCACTCCAATACCGAATGAGCGTAAGGCGAAGGGCCCCGGATCACTCCGGGGCCCTTCGCCTTGCCCGCGTTTTCCGCGCGGTTCACTGTGGCCGGACCGTCTCGGCCCGACTACTCGGTCTCGGTCTCCTCTGCGTCGGCCTCGATCTCGGGCAGGACGCCGTTGACCGGGATGCGCTGCGCGGTCGGGGCGGGTTTGACCGCGCCGGTGACGCGCACCTGGAGGAGGCCGTCGGCGACCTCGGCGCTCACCTGGTCGGGGGTCGTGCCCTCCGGGAGCGTGAACTCGCGGCTGAACGATCCGGCCGAGAGTCCTCGCACGAGGTAGCGGTCGCCTTCGGCGGCCTCGCGCTCGCGGCGCTCGGCGGTGACCGTGAGGCGCCTGCCCTCGACCTCGACCGTGACGTCCTCGGGGCTCACGCCCGGGACGGCGGCGGTGACGACGAGATCCTCGCCTTCGGTGTAGACGTCGGCGCGCAGGGTGCTCTGGACGGCGGCGCGGCCGAAGCCGAGCCGGACCAACCGCTCGAACTCGCGGTTGAGGTGACGGTTGAGATTGCCGTCGAACTGCCGGAACGCGGCGTGCGGGTGCTGGTAGCGAACGATCATGGTGGCTGTCTCCTTCCTCGGATTTAGCACTCTCGGGTCTAGAGTGCTAATGCTCGATACAGCGCCTGAGGGCCCGCGAATATTTCGGCCGTGACGCACACCACTGGTCCGGAGTGGTCGCACGCTCGGGCCCAAATCTTCGATACCCCGGTGTGAACAGGGCATTCGCTCCTAGACTGACACCGTTTTCGACCGAGGGGGGTTGCGTGCGCACGCGTTCGATGCAGGCGTCGCTGGCGGCGCTCGCGGCGCTCGCCCTCCTCGCCGCGGGCGCTCCGGCGGCTGCGACGGCCCCGATCCAGCTTTCCGGGCCCGTCACCGACCGGGTCGCGGCGGTCGCCGGCGACGAGGACCGGATCGAGGCGGCCATCGCCGACCTCGAGTCCGAGACCGGGATCGGTCTCTACGTCGCCTACATCGACGACTTCGGCGGCTACACCACGCAGGAGTGGGCCGATGCCACCGCGGTCGACAGCGGGCTCGGGACCGAGGACCTGCTGCTGGTGATCGCCACCGAGGAGCGCCGCTACACGTGGTCGGTCGCCGCGGCGTTCCCGCTCACCGACGGCCAGCTCAACGAGGTGGCGTCGGAGCGCATCGCCCCCGAACTGGCCGACGATGAGTGGGCCGAGGCCGCGATCGGCGCCGCCGAGGGCTACAAGGACGCCTACCGCGGCGGCTCCGGCTCCTCCGGTTCCTCCGCGGTCGTGTGGGTCCTGATCCTTCTCGTGGTCGCGGCCGTCGTCATCGGCCTCGTCCTGTGGCGGCGCGGGCGTGGCAAGGCCACGTCCGTCGGCGCCCCGTCCGCCGGCCGGCAGCGCAAGCTCACCGTCGAGCAGCTCGACAACGAGGCCAACCGGCTCCTGGTCGAGACCGACGACGCCATCCGTACCAGCGAGCAGGAACTCGGCTTCGCCGAGGCCGAGTTCGGCACGGAGCAGACCGCCGCGTTCGCGGCCGTGCTGGAGGCGGCCAAGGCCGAGCTGAGCGCCTCGTTCAAACTCCGCCAGGAACTCGACGACGACATACCGGAGACCGAACCGCAGCAGCGCGAGATGCTCGCGGCCATCATCGAGAAGCTCGTCAAGGCCAACAAGGACCTCGACGCCAAGGCCGCCGGCTTCGACAAGCTGCGCGACCTGGGTCGGCGGGCCCCCGAGGCCGCCGCGGCCCTCAAGGAGCGCGCCGCGGTCCTGGCCCCGAAGATCACCGCCGCGCGCGGCACCGTCGAAGACCTCCAGCGGCGCTACCCCGCGACCGCCCGCGCCACGGTCAAGGACTTCCCCGGCACCGCCGAGGACCGCCTGCACTTCGCCGCCGCGCAACTCGACGCGGCCGAGGCCGCCGTGGACGCGGGCGAACGCGGCCGGGCCGCGGTCCTCGTCCGCGCCGCCGAAGAGGCCACCGCCCAGGCCGAGCAGGCCGTGGACGCCGTCGCCCGCCGCGCGGTGGAACTCGACGACGCCGCCGCGCGCCTGCCGGGCGTCCTTACCGAAGCCGACGCCGAAGCCGCTGAGGCCGAACGGCTCGCGGCCGGATCGGGCGCGGCGGCCAAGGCCGCGCGCCTGCGCGGCGCCGTCGCCGCGATCCGGTCCGCCGAGGGCCCGGTGGACCCGCTGGAGGCCGTCGCCGCCGTCGAACGCGCCTCGGCCGAACTCGACCGGGAGCTCCAGGCGGTGCGCGACGCGGCGCAGAACGCGCAGCGCGCCCGCGAGCAGTTCGACCGCGTCCTCATGAGCGCGCAGAGCACCACCGCGGCGGTCGAGGACTACGTGAACACCAACCGTGGCGCGGTCGGGCCCGAGGCCCGCACCCGCCTCAACGAGGCCAAGCAGGAACTCTCGCGGGCGCTCGCGCTCAAGGACTCGGACCCGTCCGGGGCGCTCGAACGCGCGCACCGCGCCGACGAGCTGGCGAACGCCGCGTCCGCTGCCGCGCAGCGCGACGTGCAGGGCTACCTCGGACCGAGGCAGACGGCGCCCTCGTCGGGCGGGAACGCCGGGGCGATCCTCGGCGGCATCCTCCTGGGCGGGATGCTCGGCGGTTCGGGACGATCCTCCGGCCGCAGATACGGCGGTGGTTTCAGCGGCGGCTCCGGGGGCCGGCGCGGCGGAGGACCCGGCTCCTTCGGCGGCGGCGGCACCCGGGGCCGGCGAGGGGGCGGCGGCCGATTCTGACCCGGGAGCAGGCCTCCCGGCCTCGCCGGCGCATCAGCATTTCATTGCACCAGAACCTCATCGCATCAGGACTTCAGCATTCGAGGAGTGGACATGACCAAGAAGCAATCGGTCTTCGGGCGGATCGGGCAGCTCGTCAAGGCGAACGTCAACGACGTCATCGACAACGCCGAGGACCCCGAGAAGATGCTCGCCCAGATGGAGCGCGACTACAAGAACTCGATCGCCGACGCCGAGAGCTCCATCGCCGAGACCATCGGCAACCTGCGGCTGATGGAGGACGACTACAACGCCGACAAGCAGGCCGTGGAGGAGTGGGGCACCAAGGCCCGAAACGCGAGCGTCAAGGCCGACCAGCTCCGCTCCGAGGGCAACGGCGCCGAGGCCGACCGGTTCGACAACCTCGCGAAGGTCGCCCTGGGCAAGCAGATCGGCTTCGAGAAGGAGATGAAGGACGCCGAGCCGGTGATCGCGAGCCAGAACGAGGTGGTCGAGAAGCTCAAGCAGTCCCTCACCACCATGAAGTCGAAACTGGCCGAACTCCAGTCCAAGCGCAGCAGCCTCGCCGCGCGGCAGAAGACCGCGCAGGCGCAGAAGCAGGTCACCGAGGCGCTCGGCAGCATCGACGTGATGGACCCGCTCAGCGAGGTGAGCCGCTTCGAGGAGAAGGTCCGCCGCGAGGAGGCGAAGGTCCGCGGGCAGCAGGAGATCGCGATGTCCTCGCTGGACAACCAGTTCGAAGACCTCGACAGTCTCGGCGACGACGCCGAGATCGAGGCGCGCATGGCGGCGCTCAAGTCGCAGTGACCGCGAGGCGGGCCCCAGCGGCCGGGGCCCGCCACCCGCGGCTCTATCTAAGCCAAGAGGAACCCACGGACCACTCGCGCATCGGGCCGCAGCCGCGATCAATCAGCGCCCCGACACCCCGCACCGACGCCGATCCGCCGCTGCGGCCAATCAACCGCCCGCCATCCCGCCCGGCGTCAGTTCTGCGGCCCGCCACCGGTACGCAGGTCGAGCTCCCACACCTGGGCCGTCAAATCGTCCTGCCCGAACAGCCGCACCGGCTCCTCGCTCGCGAGCGTGAACCCGGCCGCCCGGTACAGGCGCAGCGCCGGGTGCAGCATGCTCGTCGTCCACAAGGTCATCGCCGTGTACCCCTGCTCCCGCGCGAAGTCGACGCACCGGCGCACCAGCATCGTCCCGACGCCGCGCCCGCGCCCGGCCGGCTCGACCCACAGCAGCCGCAGCTTCGCCGTGTCCGCGTCGGGGTTCCCCGGGTCGGCGCTGACGCACAGGATAGACCCGACCGGTCTACCGTCGATCTCGGCGATCCACCCCGCCTCGCGCTTCGGCCCGTCCCCCGCGCCGTGCTCGGCCGCAAAGTCGGCGACGATGCGCGCCACGAGCGCCTCGTACTCGCCGTTCCACCCGTAGTGCTCGGCGTAGCCCTTGCCCTGGCTGTAGACGATCCAACCCAGGTCCCCGGGACGCAGGCCGCGCAGGACCACCGGGGCCCGCGACCGGTCCGTCGACGCCTCCGCCATGCCGCCTCCGATCCTCGCGTCCGACCGGTCCACGCTATGCCCGGCAGACCTGCGGGACAAGGCCCGCCGCGAGTCCCGTTTCAGGATTGCCGTCCGCGCCCGCGGCGGCGAGAATGACGCGATGGAGATCGCCATCCGCCCCAAACTCGACCGCGCCGCCGTCGAAGCCCTCGTCCGCGAACGCCTCGGCGAGGACCTCGAGTTCACCGCCCACGAGGAGTTCACCGACGGCTTCTTCAACGCCGCGCACGCCCTCGACACGGCCGACGGCCGCCGCCTGGTCGCCAAGATCGCCCCCGACAAGGACCTCAAGCTCCTGCGCTACGAAGTCGACCTCATGGCGACCGAGATCGAGTGCTTCGAGCGCGCGATCGCCGCGGGAGTGCCGATGCCGCGGCTGTGGTACGCCGACCCCGAAGGCGGCGTCATGATCATCGACCGCCTCGACGGCCATTCCCTACAGAAGATCCGCGAGGACATCCCCGCCGACGAGCGCCCGGCGCTGCGCAGGCAGATCGGGGCGATGAGCGCGCGTTTCGCGCTGGCGGCCGGTGAGCGGTTCGGCTATCCGCGCAGGAGCGGGCGCACCATGGCCGACACCTGGGGCGAGTCGTTCTGCGCCATGGTCGGGGACGTGCTGGCCGACATCGCCGAGCACGGCGCGCCGCTGCCGCGCCCGGTCGAGTCGGTCGCGGCGCTGGTCGCGGCCGAGCGGGGTCTGCTGGACGAGGTCGACCGGCCCGCTCTGGTCCACTTCGACCTGTGGGACGGCAACATCTTCGTGGAGCGCACCGCGTCCGGTTGGGGCCTGGAGGCGTTCATCGACGGCGAGCGCGCCTTCTACGGCGATCCGATCGCGGAGCTGGTGTCGCTCAAGCTCATTCCCGAGGAGGAGTTCCCGGCCGTCGTGGACGGCTTCCTGGGGCGGGCGATGACGGCGGGGGAGGAGCGGCGGCTCGCGCTCTACACCGTGTACCTCATGCTCATCCTCGTCGCCGAGTGCCCCGTCCGCGGCTTCGACGCCGAGCAGACCGAGCATCAGATGGCCTGGGCCACCGAGACGCTCGTGAAGACGCTGGCGTTCCTGGAGGGCTGAGGCCTCAGTGGACCCCGCCGGCCTCGTGGTCGCGGCGGTCGTCCTGCCGCTCGTCGTGCCCGTGGTGGTGGCCGTGGCCGTGGTCGTGGTCGTCGGGGTCGGTGCGCGTGGCGTCCTTCTCCTTGGTGGCCTTCGCGAGTCCGTAGGGCGGCATGTTGATGTACGAGGTCTCGTGCTCGCCGGCCTTGACCCGGTACAGCTCGTGCCACAGGCCCACGTCGCCGTTGTCCTTGACGTTGCGGTTGAACCACTTCCAGAAGCCGCGGTGGGCGTGGGCCTGCGCGTGGGCGTACTCCTCGAGGTGGTCGGCGCTGCGCCAGTACTGGACGACGGCGACCACTCTGCCGCCGATCATGGTCCGCGAGTCCAGCAGGCCCAGTTCGGGGCGGGACTCGAGTTCGCGGACCATCTTGGGCATCGAGGCGAGCACCGGCACCCACTTGCCGAGCTTCCAGAACTTGTTGATCCGCATGCCGACCGTGAAGACCACGAAGTCCTCGTCGTAGTCGACGACGACGCGACCGGTCCTGACCTTCGCCACGTGCAGTCCTCCAGGGGATTCGCGAGAGTGCCTCCCCTAACAGGTGTACCAGGTGCGTACGCGCGGCTCAAGTGGCGTACCAAAACCGTCTACATCGCCTTATGTTGCCGCGCAACCTATCCAGGCCAGCTCCATTCGGAGACGGCCGGCAGGTCCTCGCCGTGGGTCCGGGTGTGCTCGCGGGCGGCGTGGCGGGCGTCGACCATGCGCTGCCGCAGGCCCGCGGCGTTGGCGCCGAGGCCTGGCACGCGGTCGATGACGTCGATGACCAGGCGGAACCGGTCGAGGTCGTTGAGCATGACCATGTCGAACGGGGTGGTCGTGGTGCCCTCCTCCTTGTAGCCGCGCACGTGGATGTTGTGGTGGTTGGTGCGCCGGTAGGTGAGGCGGTGGATGAGCGTCGGGTACCCGTGGAAGGCGAACAGGACCGGCTTGTCGGTGGTGAAGACCGTGTCGAACTGGCGGTCGCCGAGGCCGTGCGGGTGCTCGGTGTCGGGCTGGAGCCGCATGAGGTCCACGACGTTGACCACGCGCACCTTCAGCCGCGGCAGGGTCTGGCGCAGCAGGTCGGTGGCGGCCAGCACCTCCAGGGTCGGCACGTCGCCGGCGCAGGCGAGGACCACGTCGGGCTCGGCGCCGTCGTCGTTGGAGGCCCACTCCCAGATGCCAAGGCCCCGTTCGCAGTGGCGCACGGCCTCGTCCATGCTCGTGTACTGGAGCGAGGGCTGCTTCCCGGCGACCACGACGTTGACGTACTGGCGCGAGCGCAGGCAGTGGTCCATGGTGGACAGGAGCGTGTTGGCGTCCGGCGGCAGGTAGACCCGCACGATGTGCGGCTTCTTGTTCAGGACGTGGTCGATGAACCCGGGGTCCTGGTGGGAGAAGCCGTTGTGGTCCTGGCGCCAGACATGGCTCGACAGCAGGTAGTTGAGTGAGGCTATGGGCCGGCGCCAGGGGATGTCGCCGGCGGCGTCGAGCCATTTGGCGTGCTGGTTGAACATCGCGTCGACGATGTGGATGAACGCCTCGTAGGAGGTGAACAGGCCGTGCCGCCCGGTCAGCAGGTAGCCCTCCAGCCAGCCTTCGCACAGGTGCTCGGAGAGGACCTCCATGACCCGCCCGTGCGGGGCCTGGTGCTCGTCGGTGGCGTAGCGCTCGGCCTCCCACTGCCGGTCGGTGGTCTCGAAGGCGGCGCTGAGCCGGTTGGAGGCGACCTCGTCGGGTCCGAAGAGCCGGAAGCGGTCGGGGTTGGCGGCGATGACGTCGCGCAGCCACACGCCGAGGGCCTTCGTGGCCTCGCCGACGGTCCGGCCGTGGCCCTCGACCTCCACTTCGTACTCGCGGTAGTCCGGCAGCACGAGGTCGCGCAGCAGCAGGCCCCCGTTGGCGTGCGGGTTGTCGCTCATGCGGGCCGTGCCTTCAGGTGGGAGTCCGAGGAGTTCGGCGGTGGGCTTCCCGGTCGCGTCGAACAGCTCCTCGGGCCGGTACGAGCGCATCCACTCCTCCAGCATCGCAAGGTGATCGGGGTTCGTGCGCACCGCCGAAAGCGGCACCTGGTGGGCCCGCCAGGTCCCCTCGACGGGGACGCCGTCGACCTCGGCCGGGCCGGTCCAGCCCTTGGGGGTCCGCAGGATCACCATCGGCCAGCGCGGGCGGGTCGCGTCGCCGTCCGCGTCGCGGCGGGCGTCGTCGCGGATCTCGGCGATCCGGTCGAAGCACGCGTCGAAGGTCGCCGCGAGCTGCTGGTGGACCTCGGCCGGGTCGTCGCCCTCCACGGTGAACGGCTCGTAGCCGACGCCGCGGAAGAAGGAGGCGCGGTCCTCTTCGGAGATGCGGGCGAGCATGGTCGGGTTGGCGATCTTGTAGCCGTTGAGGTGCAGGATCGGCAGGACGGTGCCGTCCGAGACGGGGTTGAGGAACACATTGGACAGCCACGATCCGGCGAGCGGCCCGGTCTCGGCCTCGCCGTCGCCGATCACGCAGGCCACGGTGAGGTCGGGGTTGTCGAACGCGGCGCCGTAGGCGTGCGCGAGCGAGTACCCCAGCTCGCCGCCCTCGTGGATCGAGCCGGGGACCTCGGCGGCGACGTGGGAGGGGATGCCGCCGGGGAAGGAGAACTGGCGGAACAGCCGCCGCATGCCCTCCTCGGAGTGGTTCACCGAGGGGTACAGCTCGGGGTAGGTGCCCTCCAGCCAGGTGTTCGCCACGATCGCCGGGCCGCCGTGGCCCGGTCCGGTCACGTAGATCATGTCGAGGCCGCGGGCGGTGATGCAGCGGTTGAGGTGGGCGTAGATCAGGCTCAGGCCGGGGCTCGTTCCCCAGTGGCCGAGCAGTCGCGGCTTGATGTGCTCGGGAAGCAGCGGTTCGCGCAGGAGCGGGTTGTCGAGCAGGTAGATCTGGCCGACGGTGAGGTAGTTCGCGGCCCGCCAGTAGGCGTCGAGGCGCGCCAGCTCCGCATCGGAGAGCGGCGCGGAACGCTTGGCGGGCATGGCGGTTTCGCGAGACGAGTCCATGCGTCCGAGAGTGCCGCATCGGGCGCGGGTTAACCGTGAATCACGAGAATTCCCCGCGCCCGATGCGGTGGCGGCGACACGGGTGCGATGCGCCGCCCCGGCGGTCTCATTCGACCTCTTTGAGCATCCGCTCCATCGAGGCGAGGCGGCTCTTGACCTCGATCAGGGAGGCCCTGATCTCGGAGGAGTCCAGGCTCGCCTTCTCGGCCAGCTCGCGGTAGTTCGCCTCGCGGGCGGCCGAGGCCTTCGCCTTCGACGTGGTCGTGAACGCCAGGATCACCGTGATCACGATCGCGGTGATGAGCAGCAGGAATCCGAAAGCGAACAGCATTCCGGCTTGTCCCATGGGCATTATCCCGTTTCCTTTCCGTGTTCGCCCGAAACGGGCAGCGTGGGCACCAGCGCCTTGATGACCTGCGGGGAGATCGACAGGTCGAACGGGACCGCCTCGAAGTACTTGACGGCCTTGCCGTCCTCCGAGAGCTCCAGTTCACCGGTGACCAGGCCGGCGGCCTGGAGTTTCTGGAGGTGCATGTGCAGCAGCGGACGGCTCATCCCCAGGTCGCGGGCGAGCCGGCTCACATACTGCCGACCGTCCGCCAGCGCCCCGAGGATGCGCAGCCGGTGCGGGTTCGCCAGGGCCGAGCAGGCCGCCAGCAGGGCCGCGCCCGTCATCGTCTCCGGTGGGATTTCCTCCGACGGCATATCAACCATCCTTGTCATATGTAAGAAAAGTCTTACACATGTCAGACACCGATGCAAGACAGGCCCGGGGATTATTCGATTGCCGCCCCGAACCGCCCCCGAGAGAATCGACCCATGCTCGCCGACCACCTCCCCGTCCTGCGGCTCCGCCTGCGCACCGAGCGCCTGGAACTGCGCCTGCCCGCCGACCACGACGAGCTCAGCGCACTGGCCGACACCGCCGCCGCGGGCGTCCACGACCCCGCCTTCATGCCCTTCAACATCCCGTGGACCGACGGCAGCCCCGCCGAACGCGGCCGCAGCGTCGCCCTCTGGTACCACCGGGCCGTCGGCCGCTGGGACGCCGAGCACTGGTCGATCCCCTTCACGGTCTTCCGCCAAGGCGCGCCGATCGGCGTCCAAGTGCTCGCCGGCAAGCGGTTCGCGATCACCCGCGAAGTCGACTCGGGCTCGTGGCTCGGACTCGCCCACCAAGGGAACGGACTCGGCACCGAAATGCGAGCCGCCGTCCTCCACCTCGCCTTCGCGGGCCTGGAGGCCCAGACCGCCAGGAGCGGCTCCTTCGACGGCAACGACGCCTCGGCCGGCGTCTCGCGCCGCCTCGGCTACCACCCCGACGGCGAGGAGTACCTCGTGGTCCAAGACCGGCGCCGCCACATGCAACGCTGGCGCCTCGACCGCGAGAACTGGGAAGCGCACCGCGAACACGAGGTCGCGATCGACGGCCTCGACCAGGACGTCCTCGAAATGCTCGGCCTCGGGACCGACCAATGACGACCCTCGCCGACCACCTGCCGATCTACCGGATCCGGCTGCGCACCGAACGGCTCGAACTGCGCCTTGCCGACACCGAAGCACTGGGCGCGCTGGCCGACGCCGCCGCCGCGGGCGTCCACGACCCCGACTTCATGCCCTTCCTCGTGCCGTGGACCGACGCGAGCCCCGCCGAACGCGGCCGCAGTGTCGCGCTCTGGTACCACCGGAGCATCGGCGCCTGGGACAAAGACGAGTGGCAGCTCCCGTTCGTCGTCTTCCACGAAGGCGCGCCGATCGGGATGCAGGAGATCACGGCGAAGGCGTTCGCGATCACCCGCGAGGTCGCCACCGGCTCGTGGCTCGGACTCGCCCACCACGGCAACGGTTTCGGCACCGAGATGCGCGCGGCCGTGCTCCACTTCGGCTTCGCCGCGCTCGGCGCCGAATGGGCCACGAGCGGCTCGCTCGAAGGGAACCGGGCCTCGGAGGGCGTCTCGCGCAGGCTCGGCTACCGCGAAGACGGCATCGGCCACGAGGTGACCCAAGGGGTGCGGCGCCTCGAACTGCGCTGGCGGCTCGGCCGCGAGGACTGGGAGGCGCACCGGACGCGCGAGGTGGAGGTCGAGGGCGTCGACGAGGAGGTCATGGCGATGCTGGGCCTCGGAGGAGGGGCCGGGGAGTGAGCGGGAGGGACCCGGTTCAGGCGTGAGGCGCGCCCCAATCGGGCCCAAGGCCCCATGAGGCGCCGCCCGCCGATGCGATACAGTAATGCTCGTTCGCGGGGCAACCCTGCGAAATGCGGACGTAGCGCAGTTGGTAGCGCGACACCTTGCCAAGGTGTAGGTCGCCGGTTCGATCCCGGTCGTCCGCTCAACGCGAAGGCCCGGCAGTGATGCCGGGCCTTTCTTCGTGTGCCGGGGTATCGGGGCGGGTTCGGGGCGGACGTAGCGCAGTTGGCGGTACTGGTCGCAGCGCTTCGCGCTGGTGCGACACCTTGCCAACCCGATCGTTCGCTCACGCTGAAGGCCCGGCATTTCCGCTGGGCCCTTCCGCTTCCCTCTGCCCCCGTCGCTACTCCTCCCAGCTCGTCCCCGGCGGCACCCATCGCGCGCCCATCTCCTCGTCGGTCACAGCCGGCCCCGGCAGCGGCCCGGCCCCCGGCGCCCGCAACGCCTGCAAATACAACTCCAGCGTCCGCAACCGCACCCCCCGCGTCCGCTCCGCGTCGCCGATCTCGATCGACGCGATCGACTCGGTGACCATCTGAAGATCCCCGTTCACCACGTCCTCGCGCAGCACCCCGTCCGCCTTGAACCGCTCCAGCAACCGCACGTTGAGCGCATCGCCCTCGACCGCCGCCCGGAACATCTCCTCGCTGGGTGTGAACGTCCCCGCCAACCGCACCGTGATCGACGGCGTGTCCGCGACGACCACGCCCCTCATGAACGCGCAGAACGCCTCCCACGGATCGCCCTCCGACTCCACCGCCTCGCGCACCAGCTCCAGGTACCGGTTCAGACCGTCCCCGCAGAGCTTGCGGAGCAGGTCCTCCTTGCTCGGGTAGCGCCGGTACAGCGCGCTGATGCCGACCCCCGCGCGCTTGGCCACCTCCGCGATCGGCGCCCCCGGATCGGCCACGAACACGGCATGGGCGGCTTCGAGGATGAGCTTGTCGTTGCGGGCGGCCTGCGCCTTGCGCCCGCTCATCGGCTTGTCGGTCATGAAGGCATCCTAACTGGAACAGAGCGATTCATTCTGTTGAGCATCCCCGACCGCACCGCCGCGTACAGCGCCGCGACCGGCCGGGCCCCGACGGGCCCGGCCGGTCGAGCGGTCGAACGTCACTAGTGGTCGGCCCTCGGCTGCTTCGGCAGACCGAACGCCACCAGGAACGCCACCACCGTCAGCACCGCGGTCAGCGCCGCCACCCACTGGGCCGCGCCCATCGCCTCGACGGCCCCGCCGCCGATCGCGAAGCGCCCGAAGAACACCGTCCCCAGACCCGCCACGCCCAGCGCCGCCGCCCCCTGCTGGAACGACTCCAGCAGGCCCGAAGCCGAACCGACCTCGTGGTCCTCCAGGTCACCGACGATGATCCCGAACAGCGGCACGAAGATCATGCCCATCCCGATCCCGTACACCAGCAGCGCGGGCGACAGCGCCCACGTGCCCGGAGCCGTCTCGGCGCCGAACTGGAACCACAGCACCGCCAGGCCCACGGTCATCATCCCGAGCCCCAGGTGCAGCACCCCGCGGCCGAGCTTCGGGGCGAGGCCCGCGCTGGCGCCGGAGCCGATGAACGCGCCGACCGCCCACGCGGCCATGGCCAGGCTCGCCTTGAGCGGGCCGAAGCCGAGGCCGAGCTGGAGGAACAGGCCGACGGCGAGCGAGAAGCCGGTGACCGAGCCGAAGAAGACGACCACGAACGCGAGGCCGGAGGTGTACGAGCGCTTGGCGAAGACGCTCAGCTCGACCAGGGCGGTCCGGCCGGACCGGGCGCGCTTGGCCTGGTTCCGGACGAACGCGGCCAGGACCGGGATGGAGGCGACGAGCATGACGATCGTCCAGGCGGGCCAGCCGAGTTCGCGGCCTTCGACGAGCGGCACGAGCAGCAGGCACATCCCGGCGGCGGCGATGAGTGCCCCGCCGAGGTCGAGCTTGAGGCCCTTGGTGACGGGCGCGCCGGCCGGGAGGACCTTGACGCCCAGGGCGAGCGCGGCGATGCCGAGGGGCAGGTTGATCAGGAAGATCGAGCGCCAGCCGGTGCCGAAGAGGTCGGCGTCGATGAGCAGGCCGGCCACGATCGGCCCGGCGATGGTGGCGAGGCCGATGAGCGGGCCGAACACGGCGTAGGCCTTGCCCATCTCGCGGCCGAACATGTCGCGGATGAGCCCGAAGCACTGCGGGACCATGACGGCGGCGAACACGCCTTGGACGACGCGGGAGGCGAGGAGGATCTCGATGGATCCGGCGGCGCCGCAGGCGAGCGAGGCGAGGAGGAAGCCGACGAGGCCGATCATGAGGACCTTCTTGCGGCCGAACATGTCGCCGAGGCGGCCGCCGGTCAGCAGGCCGACCGCGAGGGCGAGGGTGTACCCGGCGGCGAGCCACTGGATGGTGGAGGCGGTGCCGCCGAGCTCGGTGCGGATCGCGGGAGCGGCCACGTTGACGATCGAGGCGTCGAGGAGGTTGAGGAGGGTCGCGGCGAGGATCGCGATGAGCCCGAGCCAGCGCCGCGGGAACGGCGCCGGCGAAGAAACCGGGGTGATCGGTTCGCTCGGGACCGAAGCGGCGTCGGCGGCGAGGCCGTCGATGGGCGGGGTGTCGACTACGTGAGTCACGGATGCCTCCGGAAAGCTGAGAACAGTGGAACGGAACGCTTGATTCCACTATAACAGACCGGAACGATCTGTTCCACTAGGAGGGCGGAATCTTGCCGGGAACAGGTAAGGTGAATGCCGTCGAACCCGGCGTCAGCCTTCAAAACGGACATCGGGGGGACCCCCGGTATCAACGATGACGCGGGGGTACGACAGTCGATGCGGATCCAGCCGCGAAAGCGGCGCGGAGGGGCCGTTCACGAGGCGATTCACCGGGCACCGAGGTCGGAGGGCGACCAGGTGAGGGCACTGGAGCGATCGAGGGAGGCTCGGCTTCACGAGCGACGTTCAACGACACGTTCGCGATCCGTTGAAGTCGGGTGCGCCCGCCGCGCGCCGCGAAGCGGCGCGGGCGGCGCTGCGGTCAGGTCTGCTGGCCCGCGTTCAGATACCCGAAGATGATGATCATCGCGACCGCCACGATCACCAGCCACATGGTGGCCTTGCGGAACTTGTGCCGGGCCCCGGGGGAGAACCACATGACCGCCGCGAGGATGAGCAGCACCCCGACCACTACGCCGGGGGCAGCGCCCAAGTTGTTTTCCATCTCAGACCAATCACATCAGAGGGTGGTCGTGCACGGACCGTTCTACCGGTCGCCCCCATCATCATTCAGGCCGGGGTCGGGCCGGTCAACCCGCACCGCCGAATCGACGGCCGGGCCTCACCATTCGCAGGTGGTGCCGACGGCGTTGCGGCTGTGGTAGGACAGCGTGATCCTGTCGCCGTGGTCGATGGTCTGGCCCCGGCCGGGGGAGTGCTGCATGACCTCGCAATGCTCCGGTTCGGGGAACATCGCGTAGTACCCGACCTGGGCGACCACGTTCGTGAACCCCTGCGCGTTGAGCGCGTCCCGCGCCTCGAAGGTGGTCATGCCCGTGACGTTCGGGACCTCGCCGCTGCCCTGCACGGGCGCCTGCGACTGCTCGGCCTCGTCCTCGGGCTCGTCCGCATCGGGCGCCGGCCCGGTGCTCCCGCCGCCCCCACCGGTCTCGCCGGGGCCTTCGGCGGTCGAATCCGCAGTGCCCGTGGGCGTCTCGCCCTCCGAAGGCGTGGCCGACGCGGACGCCGAGTCCGACTCCGCATCGTCCGCCTCCACTTCACCGGTGTCCCCATGGGACACCGTCGACGAGGTGTCGACGTCCCCGGGGCCCGCGTCGGCGATCCAGGAGTTCCACGGCGTCAACGTCACCATGAACGGCACCGAGACGACCACGACCACGAGCACCGGCAGCAGCATCAGCAGGACCCGGCGCCGCCGCCTCGGCTCGGACGCCGCTTCGGCGAGCGTCGAGCGCTCGTCCGGCGGCTCCGCACCGGCCGCCGAATCCGGCACGCCCGCAACGGCAGTGCCCGCGCTCGACTCCGATGCCGCCGACCCGGACCCGGAGGCCTCACCGGGCCCGACTCCTGCCGCAGCGACTCCCGCCTCCCCGTCCTGCCGTTCCAAGTCGACGGTGCGGTGAAGCCACACCGGCGCACCCTCGCCGGCGGCCGCGCGGCAGGCCGCCGCCAGCGCCCGGCCCGAAGGCCAGCGCTCGTCCGGGGCCTTCTGGAGCAGCTTCGCGACCACCTGCGCCACCTCCTGCGGCACCGCCTCGGGCAGCGCCGGGGGCTCGGCGTACAGGTGGCCGTGGATCACCGCCGCGGGGTCGGCCGCCTCGAACGGCGGCGCCCCGGTCAGGCACTCGTAGGCCACCGCCCCGAGCGAGTACAGATCGGACGAACCCGTGACCTCCTTGGCGCGCAACTGTTCCGGCGAGACGTATGTGACGGTCCCCAGGACCGAGTCGCCCGGGGTGATCCGCGTCCGGTCGGCGAACAGCGAGATCCCGAAGTCGATCACGCGGACCCGGTCGTCGGCGTCGATGAGCACGTTCCCGGGCTTGACGTCCCGGTGCACGATCCCGCGCCGGTGCGCGGCCTCGAGCGCCTCGGCGGTCTCGGCGACGATCCGCATGGTCCGGGCCGGGTCGAGCGGCCCCTCGCGGCGCAGCAGCTCGGCCAGCGACACGCCCTCGACCAGCTCCATCACCAGGTACAGCGCCCGGCGGTCCCCGTCGAGGTGCTCCCCGAAGTCGTAGACCTCCACGCAGCCGGGGCCCTTGAGGCTCGCCAGGGTCTTCGCCTCGCGCTCGAAGCGCTCGTGCGGTTGCAGCTCCTCGCCGCTGAGACCCGGGTGCATGACCTTGACGGCGACCTCGCGGTCGAGCCGCTCGTCGCGGGCCCGCCAGACCGAGCCCATGCCGCCCGAGGCGACGACCTGCTCCAGCCGGTACCGGCCGGCGATCAGCGTTCCGGAGTCCACGTGCAAACCTCGTTCGGGGCGTACTGCGGCGCCGAGGGGTCGGATCGCCTGCGAGCCAGGAAAGACGAGGTCCGGCGGCTCACGGGCGGGCGCTGCGATCGGGCGGGGTCCACTCTAGGGCGCGCGTGCGAGAAGCTGAGCGACGCTCTAGAAAACCGTTCTGCACCAGTGTGACCTCCCGGGCACCGCGACGCGGCCCCGGGTCGCCGTTCGGACCCGTCCGGTGCGAAATCCCGTAGGCTTTCAAGCGAATCGGGCGACGAGGCGACCGGCCGCGCCAAGCGGGCCGACCGCGCCCGTCCCGGTCCGTCAACGTCCAGGTCACCGGCCTCGCCGAGGAGGAGCACCCAATGACCGAGTTCATCGAAGTCCCCAAAGGCCTCGACCGCGTCATCGTCGCCGACACCGAGATCGGCGACGTCCGCGGCGAGGAGGGCTTCTACCACTACCGGCAGTACAGCGCCGTCGACCTCGCCGAGCACTGCTCCTTCGAGCAGGTCTGGTACCTCATGACCCACGCCGAGCTGCCCACCCGCGCGCAGCTCGCCGCCTTCAAGGACCGCGTCGCCCCGCACCGCAAGCTCACCGCGCAACTGCGCGAACTCCTCCCGCACCTCGCCGTCTCCGAGAACGGCCCCGTCGCGCCGCTCGACGGCCTGCGCACCGCCCTCTCGGCCGCGTGTGCCGCCCGGCCCATGCGCCCGGTCCTCGACATCGACGAGGACGCCCGCGCCGAAGACGCCCTGTTCGCCTGCGCCGTCACCCCCGCGATCCTCACCGGCCTGTGGCGCCTGAGCCAGGGCCAGGAGCCGCTCGACCCGCGAGACGACCTCGGCTACGCCGCGAACTACCTGTACATGATCACCGGCGAGGTCCCCACCGAAGCGGCCGCGAGTGCGATCGAGCACTACCTCATCCTCACCGTCGACCACGGCTTCAACGCCTCCACCTTCACCGCCCGCGTCATCGCCTCGACCGGCGCTGATGTCGGCGCCGCACTCGTCGGCGCGATCGGCGCGCTGTCGGGGCCCCTGCACGGCGGCGCGCCCGCGCGGGCCCTCGACGCGCTCGACGCGATCGGCGGGCCGGACAACATCGACGCTTGGATCCGCGGCGAACTCGAGGCCGGGCGGCGCATCATGGGCTTCGGGCACAACGTGTACAAGACCGAGGACCCCCGCTCCAACCACCTGCGGGAGGTCGCCACCGCGATCGGCGGCGACATCGTGGACTTCTCCAAGACCGTCGAACGGAGGGTCGTGGAGATCCTCGCCGAGGTCAAACCCGGCCGCAAGCTCTACACGAACGTCGAGTTCTACGCGGGCGTGGTGATGGAGCTGTCGGGCGTGCCGCGCCCGATGTTCACGCCCACGTTCACCACCAGCCGCGTCGTCGGCTGGAGCGCGAACATCCTGGAGCAGGCCCGCGACTCGAAGATCATCAGGCCCAGGGCCCGCTACACCGGCACCCCGCCGCCGCAACCGCTCCCCGAAGGCGGCTTCACCGCCTGAACCCGCGAGCGACCGCGAGCTGCGCTCGCGGTCGCTCATGCTTTCGGGCGACAAGATCGCCACGAGGCCCGTTTTCTGTCACACCCGCGCGGGAAGCTGGCCCTACCTTTCCCCAGGGAGGGTGGGGGTTAGGGATGGCAACCCCCAGGCCGGATCGATTCCCCGACCGATTCCCTTACCGAATTCCCCAACCGGTTACCGACCCGATTCCTCGACCGATTCGCCGTCCGGTCTCCCTACCGGCACAGCACCGAAACGCTCGCTCACCGTCCGCAGTGCCCTCCTGCGGGCCCAAGCTCACAGGCGAAGCGCGGCGCAGATCACCTGCGCCGCGTGCACGGGGTGGATAGCGTTGGAGCCGTGGCTCAAAGTCTCTATCTCGCCAGTCTCGACCCCGGCAGCGGCAAGTCAGCCGTCGCCGTCGGCGTCATGGACCTGCTCACCCGACGCGCCGTCTCCGTCGCCGTCTTCCGACCCATCGTCCGCGACGAGCACGCCAGCGCGCCGCCCGCCGCCGACCCGTCCGGGCTCGGCCCCGAACGCGGCGGCGACCCCGTCATCACCCTCCTCCGCGACCAGTACCGCCTGACCGAACCCTACGAATCCTCGGTCGGCGTCACCTACAGCGACGTCCGCGCCGACGCCGACGCCGCCCTCACCCAGATCGTCGAGCGCTACCACGCGCTGGCCGAACGCCACGAGGTCGTCCTCGTCGTCGGCTCCGACTACTCCGACGTCGGCTCCCCGGTCGAGTTCACCTACAACACGCGCGTGGCCGTGAACCTCGCCTCGCCGATGCTCCTGGTCGTCACCGGCCACCGCAAGAGCCCTGCCGACATCGCCGCGGCCCTGCGCTTCGGCACCGCCCAGGCCGAGGCCGAGCACGCGACGGTCCTCGGCACGATCGTCAACCGCGTCGACCCCGCCGACGCCGACCTGGTCCGCGCCGCCCACCCCGGCATCGGCGTCATCGCCGAGGACCCGGCCCTCGAGGCGCCCACCGTCGGCGAGCTCATCGACGCGGCCGACGCGACGCTCATCTCCGGCGACCCCGAGGTCTTCACCCGCACCGTCGGCGACGTCGTGGTCGCCGCGATGACCCTCCCGAACCTGCTCCTGCGCCTCGCCGACGACAAGGCCGTGATCCTCCCCGGCGACCGCTCCGAGGTCCTCCTCGGGCTCCTCGCCGCCCACCAGGCCGAAGGCGCGCCGAGCCTCTCGGCGGTCTTCCTCACCGGCGGCATCCGGCCCGAACCGCAGATCCTCGACATCGTCGCGGGCCTCGACTCGCGGCTGCCGATCGCCCTGGTGCAGCACGACACCTTCGACATGGCCAACCTCGTCGGCGACGTCGCCGGCTCGATCGCCGCCGGCGGCCAGGGCAAGATCACCCGCGCTCTGGAGGACTTCGCCGCAGGCGTCGACGGCGACGAACTGCTCGACCGGCTCGCGCTCACCAAACCGACCGTGGTCACCCCGATCATGTTCGAGCACTCCATGCTGGGGCGCGCCAAGGCCCTCGACAAGCACATCGTGCTCCCCGAGGGCGCCGAGCCGCGCATCCTCAAGGCCGCCGAGATCCTCACCCGCCGCGACGTCGCCCGCCTGACCCTCCTCGGCGAGGAGTCCGAGATCCGCTCCCAGGCCGCGCAGCTCGGCGTCGACCTCGGCCGGGTCGCCATCCTCAACCCCGGCGACCACGAGATCCGCGAGCGCTTCGCGAAGGAGTACGCGCAGCTGCGCGCCCACAAGGGCGTCACCGCCGAAGCCGCCTACGACACCGTCGCCGACGTCTCCTACTTCGGCACCATGATGGTCCACACCGGCATGGCCGACGGCATGGTCTCCGGCGCCGTCCACACCACCGCCCACACCATCCGGCCCTCCTTCGAGATCATCAAGACCAAACCCGAAGTCGCCGTGGTCTCCTCGGTGTTCTTCATGTGCCTCGAAGACCGCGTCCTCGTCTACGGCGACTGCGCCGTCAACCCCAACCCCGATGCCGAGCAACTGGCCGACATCGCGCTATCCTCTGCTGACACCGCCACCGAGTTCGGCGTGGAACCGCGGGTGGCGATGCTCTCCTACTCCACCGGCACCTCGGGCAGCGGCGAAGCCGTCGACAAGGTCCGGGCGGCCACCGAGATCGTCCGGTCCCGCCGACCGGGCCTCCCGGTGGAGGGACCGATCCAGTACGACGCCGCCGCCGACGCCGGCGTCGCGGGAACCAAACTGCCGCAGTCGCAAGTGGCGGGCAAGGCCACCGTCTTCATCGTCCCCGACCTGAACACCGGCAACAACCTGTACAAGGCCGTGCAGCGCTCCGCCGGGGCGATCGCGGTCGGCCCGGTGCTCCAAGGCCTGCGCAAGCCCGTGAACGACCTGTCGCGGGGCGCGACGGTGCCCGACATCGTCAACACTGTCGCACTGACCGCCATCCAAGCGAGCCAGACCGCCTGAGCCTGCGGCCGGCCGAGAGGGGAACTTCCATGAGCGCACCGGTCCTGGTGATCAACTCCGGGTCCTCGTCGATCAAGTACCAACTGGTCGACGGCGAGACCCAGGAGGCGTCCACCTCAGGCCTGATCGAGCGCGTCGGACAGTCGGAGTCGACCCTCACCCACCGGCACGAGGGCGAGCGGACCGAACGGACCGAGCACCTCGCCGACCACGCCGCCGGGCTCGAGGCGATGGTCGCGGCCTTCGAGGAGCACGGCACGCCTCTGGCCGAGGCCGGGCTCATCGCCGTGGCCCACCGCGTCGTCCACGGCGGCGAGCGGTTCGTGCAGCCGGTCGTCATCGACGACGAGGTCGAGCAGGCCATCGAAGGGCTCTCCTCGCTCGCGCCCCTGCACAACCCCGCGAACCTGGAGGGCATCCGGGTCGCCCGCAAGCTCTTCCCGCGCCTGCCGCAGGTCGCGGTGTTCGACACCGCCTTCCACGCCACGGTGCCCGAGCGCGCCCACCTGTACGCGGTGCCGAACGCGTGGCGCGAGGAGCACGGGGTGCGCCGCTACGGCTTCCACGGCACCTCGCACGCGTACGTGTCACGAAAGGCCGCCGAGATGCTCGGCAGGCACCCCAAGGAAGTCAACGTGATCGTCGCCCACCTCGGGAACGGCGCCTCGGTGACGGCCGTGGAGCGCGGCCGCTCGATCGACACGTCGATGGGCCTGACCCCGCTCGAAGGGCTCGTCATGGGGACGCGCTCGGGCGATCTGGACCCGGCGATCGTCTTCCACCTGCACCGCCGGATCGGCGCTTCGTTCGCCGACCTCGACGCGGCGCTGAACAAGGAGTCGGGGATGCTCGCCCTCGCCGGCCAGATCGACATGCGCGCGATCGAGGCCGCGGCCCGCGAGGGGGACCGGGCGGCGCAGGTCGCCCTGGAGATCTACTGCTACCGCATCCGCAAGTACATCGGCTCCTACATCGCCGCGCTCGGCGGGGCGGACGCGATCGCGTTCACCGCCGGGATCGGCGAGAACAGCGCCGAGGTGCGCGCGGGCGCGCTCGGCTCGCTCGTGGCCCTCGGCGTGCGGCTCGACGAGGCCGCGAACGCCGCCGGAGGGCCGATCATCTCGACGCCGGGCTCGCCGATCACCGTGATGGTCATTCCGACCAACGAGGAAGGCGAGATCGCCTCGCAGACAACGGCACTGCTGCGCAACTGAGCGGCAATACCAGTCCTAAGTAGTGCAAAACGGGCACATGCAAGACCCCCGGTAACAACCCTGACACCGGGGTACGACAAAGGGGCCGCGATGGTCGTTCGCGGACATGCGAATGGTCGACGCGGTCCCAATGGTCGGCATCGCCGAAGGCACCGTAGTCTTCGGCCTCGCGAATGGACGCATGCGAAGGGCGGACCGGGTTTCCCGGTCCGCCCTTCGACTCGCTGGCATGGCGGTCGGAGGTGCTAAGACGCCCCCGGCCAGAAGCTTGACGAGGGTCGTGTCCATGTCCACATAGCCCGATTCGCGGCCGCGGGGCACGAGGCTGTAGGCCCGGCGGAGGAAGCGCTGCACCACGCCGCGGTTGATCTCGAAGAGGGCGTTCCCGTCGGGCGAGGAGAGCGCCAGCGCCACCGACTCGCCGCGCGGCGTCGTCCACGGCCACACCCGCACGTCGCCGATGCCGGTGGGCTCCTCCAGGCCCTTCGCGAGCAGCTCGCGGGAGAAGGACCAGGCCACCTGGTCGGCGTCCGTGCCGTCCGGGTGGAACATGACGCAGACCGCGTAAGGGTCGTCCGGGTCGTATCGCAGACTCGCGCGCACACTCACCGTCGCGAAATCGGGCGCGACGAGCCGCATGGTGGTGCCGATATCGACGGTCGCCGATCGTGCCATGCTCATAGCGTTACCCCCCAGTGTGCGACCGGCTCCCCCCGAAGCCGGTCGTCATTCCAGTTCGCCGCCGCACCGGAGAGCCGGATTCTCGGTCGCGAACAAGTCGTGATTCAGGTCTATCATTCAAGCCGTTGTGTCGTACGACGATCGGCAAGACCGAGCCCGGCGCGTTCCGTTGATTCAGGGGCAAAATCCCACAAAAGACCACCATCAATCGTCCCTCGATGTCGTAATTACAACAACAGGCTTCACCCATTAGCGGTACTATTCCGCGTTCTCCGATGCGGGACCGCAATGGACCCGCGGGGTCGCCGCGCAAGGCCGCGGTGCAAGTCCGCAATTACGGGAGTGAGGTCCGGGGGCGTGCGGTGATAGCGTTTCACCCTACAACTCGGACTCCTCGGGAGGGGCGAACCATGGGTCAGGCGCAATGGACCGAAGTCGACGCATTCCTCGGCTCGCTGCTCGTCCGCGAAGACGAGGCGCTCGCCGAGGCGACCGCCGCCGCGCAGCGGGCCGGTCTGCCGCCGATATCGATCTCGCCCGCGCAGGGCAAGCTGCTGTACCTGCTGGCCAAGGTGCTCGGGGCGCGGCGGATCCTGGAGATCGGCACGCTCGGCGGTTACAGCGCGATCTGGATGGCGCGGGCGCTGCCGGCGGACGGGCACCTCATCAGCCTGGAGTTCAGCCCGCGGCATGCCGAGGTCGCCAGCGGCAACGTCGCCCGGGCGGGTCTGGTGGGGACGGTGGAGATCCGCGTCGGGGACGCGGGCCAGAGCCTCCCGAAGCTGGCCGAGGAGCAGCCTGAGCCGTTCGACATGGTCTTCATCGACGCCGACAAGGGCGGGTATCCGGCCTATCTGGAGTGGGCGCTGAAGCTGACGCGGCCGGGCAGCCTCATCGTGGCCGACAACGTGGTCCGCGGCGGGGCGGTGGCCGATGGGCTCAGCCGCGACCCGAACGTGCGCGGCGTGCGGTCCTACCTGGAGAGCGTCGCGGCGCACCCGAACCTCGAGGGCACGGTCATGCAGACGGTGGGCGTGAAGGGCTACGACGGCCTCTCGATCGCCCGCGTCGTTGAGTGACATGCTCACCGCACCGGTTTCGAGACGCGCGATGGCGGGCGCAGCCCGCCTCGCGTGCGGTTCGCCTCGAGATCGGTTAGCCATGCGACCGGTTGGCCGTGCGATCGGTTGGCCGTGCGACTGGTCCGCCGGGCGATCGGTCCGCTGCTCGACTGTCCCGCTGCGCCGCCGCGTTGTGTTGCAGGCGAACGATCCTCGGCTGTACGACACGTTCGGGTGACATGATCGGCGCGGGCGCCGGTTCTTGTCACACCCGCGCGCAAATATCGGACTTACCTTTCCCCGGGTGGGTGGGGGTTAGGGATGGCAATAACGTCGCCGTGAGCCGTGAGCCGTGAGCCGTGAGCCGTGAGCCGTGAGCCGTGAGCCGTGAGCCGTGAGCCGTGAGCCGTGAGCCCCGCGTGGGCCTCAGCTCGCGGCCGCCGGTGCTTCCTCGATCGCCGTTCCGATCCCAGCCGAAGCACCCGTGACCAGGGCTCACGTCCGCACCGCTCATGCACTCGCGTCCATGCCGTTCCCCACCCCGACCGGGCGGTTTCCGGCCCGGGCCCGACGATCCGCGCGCATCGCCGGGTCGCGCCGCAGGTCGGGGCAGGGGTGGCGAGTAGGCTTGCTCCACCATGTCAATGCCGGCGAATCCCATCACGCGGCGACTGGCCCTGCCGGGCTGGTCCGTCCTGCGCTTCGGTCTCACTCTCGTCGCCGGCGCCCTTCTGGTCGCCGCGATCATCACCGGCGCTCTGGTGGTGTTCTGGATCGGCATCCCCGTGGCCGTCGCCGTCTTCCTCGCCATACGGCTCTGGGCGAACTCGCAGCGGCGGATCATAGGAGAGCAACTGGGCGTCCAGATCCCCGCCCCGTACCGGGTCCGGCCGAAGGCCCGGCTCGACCAGCAGGCCCTGTGGCTCGTCCGCGAGGCCGCGACCTGGCGCGACGTCGCCTGGCTCTCCATCGACGCGACCCTCGGGTTCCTCGTGAACCTGCTCTACCTCGGGGTCTTCGGCATCGCCGTCTACTACCTCGTGCAACCGCTGCTGCTGGTCACGATCTTCGAATCGGCGCCGATCCCGGTCGTCAACGACTTCGGGTTCTACGACTTCGACACCCCCGCCAAGACCCTCATGCTGGTCCCGCTCGCGATCGCCTGCGGCGCCGCCTGGTGGCGCTGGGGCGAGCTGTTCCTGCGCTGGTACTCCCACCTCGGCGTGCTCCTGCTCGGCCCCACCTCGAAGGCCCTGCTGACCGCCCGCGTCACCGAGCTGCGCCAGTCCCGCGACCAGACCGCCGACCACGCCGCCGCCGAGCTGCGCCGCATAGAGCGCGATCTGCACGACGGCGCCCAGGCCCGCATCGCCGCGCTCAGCCTCACCCTCGGCATGGCCGAGGAGCTCCTCCACCACGACAAGCCCGAACAGGCCGCGTCGCTCGTCGGCGAGGCCCGCCAGGCCTGCTCCGACGCACTGGAGGAGATCCGCCAGCTCGTGCGCGGCATCCACCCGCCCGTGCTCGCCGACCGCGGCTTCACCGGCGCGCTCCAGGCCATGGCCCTCGACCACCCGCTGCCGGTGTCGGTCGTCGACCGGCTCGTCGACAAACTTCCGCAACCGCTCGAAGCGGCCGCGTACTTCGCGACGAACGAGGTACTCACCAACATCACCAAGCACGCCGAGGCCCGGCAGGTCCAGGTGATCGTCGGCCGCGCGGGCGACCGGGTCGTCATCGAGGTCCGCGACGACGGCCGCGGCGGCGCCGTCATCGCCCCCGGCGGCGGCCTCGACGGGGTCCGCAACCGCCTCGCGGCCTTCGACGGGACGCTCGACGTGGAGAGCCCCGAAGGCGGGCCGACGCTCGTCACCATGACCATCCCCGCCGCGACCGTCGACCGCGGCGGCGCCGATAATCCCGCCGAGGCCGCGGCCGGCTGAACCACCGGATCGCAGATCTCGCCGATCGGCCCGCCGACAACAACAGAGGAGCCCTGATGGACGTCGTCCTCGCCGAAGACCACTCGCTGCTGCGCGACGGCCTGACCCGGATGCTCGAGGCCCACGACTGCACCGTGGTCGAAGCGGTCGACAACGGGCCCTCCCTGCTCGCCGCGCTCCTCAAACACCGCCCCGACGTCGCCGTGGTCGACATCCGCCTCCCCCCGACGTTCAAGGACGAGGGACTGCGCGCCGCCATCGAGGCCCGCCGCCACATCCCCGCCCTGCCGATCCTCGTGCTCTCCCAGTACGTCGAGCAGCTCTACGCCCGCGAACTCCTCGGCGACCGCCGCGGCGGCGTCGGCTACCTCCTCAAGGACCGCGTCTCCAACGTCACCGAGTTCATCGAGGCCCTCCGCCGCGTCGCCGCCGGCGGCACCGCCATGGACCCCGAGGTCGTCGCCCGGCTCCTCGGCAGGCAGCAGAACCGGCTCGAAGCCCTCACCCCCAGGGAGCTGGAAGTCCTGGGGCTCATGGCGGAAGGGCGCACCAACGCCGCCATAGCCGCGAGCCTGTACGTCACCGAGAAGGCCGTCGGCAAGCACTCGGCGAACGTCTTCCGCAAGCTCGGCCTCGGACAGTCCGAAGACGACAACCGCCGCGTCCTCGCCGTCCTCGCCTACCTCGAGGACAACTAGGTCCCGAACGGCCCCGAACGATCTTCACCGGGTCCGAACGATCCTGAACGATCTCGACCGCCGCCGGTCCTGCCGCTCGCTCCCGTGCGGCCCTCGTGTCCGCTTCCGTACGGGATGCGAGCGGACCTCGGGTCCAAGGGGGGTGTACACCCCCTGCGACCCGGGGCAGCAATGGTCCGAAAAGCACTGATCCGCCCCACTGCGCACGGAACCTCCAAAGGCGACGATTGAAGGGTCCGACGAAGCGAAGGCGAGGACGCGCGATGGCCACCATCACTCAGACCAGGACCCCCAGGGCGACGCCCACCGGGCCCAGGCCCATCCTCGGCGCACGGCGCGACGTAGGACGCCAGTCGTTGATCTACCTCTTCCTGCTCATCCCGATGGCCGCCCTGGCGGCCGCGATCCCGCTCGCGTGGTCGACCGGGCTGCTGAGCTGGACCGACGTGATCTTGGCGTTCGTGTTCTTCTACGCGACCGGCCACGGCGTCACCATCGGCTTCCACCGCCTGTTCACACACGGCTCCTTCCGCCCGAACCGCGCCACGAAGATCACCCTCGCGATCGTCGGCAGCATGGCCGTGCAGGGCCCGATCATCAACTGGGTCGCCGACCACCGCCGCCACCACGCCTACTCCGACAAAGAGGGCGACCCGCACTCGCCCTGGCTCCACGGCACCTCCGCCTGGGCGCTGACGCGCGGGTTCTGGCACGCGCACATGGGCTGGATGTTCGAGCCGCACAACACCACCAATGAAGAGCGCTTCGCCCCGGACCTGCTCAAGGACCGCGACATCGTCCGCATCGACAAGTACTTCTGGGTGTGGACGGTGCTGACCTTCGGTCTCCCGGCACTCGCCGGCGGCCTCATCACGGGCTCGTGGATGGGCGCCCTCACGGCCTTCTTCTGGGCCGGACTGGTGCGCGTCGCCGTCCTGCACCACGCCACGTGGTCGACGAACTCGATCTGCCACATGATCGGCGAGCGGCCCTTCAAGAGCCGCGACAAGGCCGCCAACTTCTGGCCGCTCGCGCTGCTGTCCTTCGGCGAGTCCTGGCACAACTCCCACCACGCCGACCCGACCTGCGCGCGGCACGGCGTCAAGCGCGGCCAGATCGACACCTCGGCCCGCTTCATCTGGTTCTTCGAGAAGGCCGGCTGGGTCACCGACGTGAAGTGGCCCAACAAGGAACGCTTCGAAAAACTCGCCGCCGACTAGAGTATTGCCGCGACGACTCTTACGACCAAGGCTGCGTACCGAGTACGCGGCCTTGGTCGTATCCGTGATCGGAGGCGGAAACCGGGCCTGTTGGGAGCTGAAGCGCCAGAGTCGTAGCCGGGGGCGAAGCGCTCGTGTCGTTTTCGGGGCCGGAGCCCCCTGCATTGGTCTCGGGCCCGAAGCGCCTGCGCCGTTCATCGCGGGCCACTTTCAGGACCGTAGCCAACCGCATTGCTCTCCGGCCCGAAGTGCTTGCGCCGCTTCTCACTGGCCATTCATTGCGAGCCTTAAGCGCCGAATCCGGCCGCCCTGAACCCCGCATAGCCCAATGCCGCAAGGGGAATCGCCACACCGAGTGCGAGGAGTCGAGTCCGCCAGCCGCGTCCCAGCACCAGCGGCAATGCGATGCCGATCGCCGCCGTGATGGCCGCCGTCGCCAGACCGTCGGCCCTGTAGGCCTCCTCCATGTTCGACTGCCGACCCAGCAGCACCGCCGCCTCCGCGAGGAACACCCCGCTCAGTGCGGCGAGGCCGACCACGGCCCGCCAGCGCGTGTCCGACCGCGACCAGGCCCCGAACGTTCCGAACACCACCCCGGCCAGGACCCCGAAGACCACCCAGAGCACCGCCGTCGGCGACCACAGGTTCGCGACGTTGTCGTTCTGCACCAGCGCCGCCGCCAGGTAGTAGCTCTCGACCGCGACGACCAGCAGCACCACTCCGGCGAGCGCCGGCCGCCATCGGCCCGCCCGCACCCAGGCGCCGATCGCGAAGGCTCCGACCGCCCAGACGGCGCTCGAATTGGCGAGGTTCGCCCAGGGGTAGGGGAGTTCCCGCTGTGCGATCAGGTCGACCGCGCCGAGCGCGATCCCCGCGACGACCGCGACCGCCAGGATCAGAGGCAGCCGACGCCGCCCGGTGTGTTCTTGAGGCATGGCCGGGAGTATCCCATGGGGCGTCCCGAAGTCGACCGGAGGGATACCGGGTATTCATGGAGTGTGTGGTCCCTGCCGTCGTTCCTCGCTGCGGCTTTCTATCCAGGCCGCTCGTGCGAGGCTCGGTCGGTGGTCGGTGGTCGGTGGTCGGTGGTCGGTGGTCGGTGGTCGGTGGTCGGTGGTCGGTGGTCGGTGGTCGGTGGTTGCTGGTCGCCGGACCGGCGTGCCGCCTTGCCGCGGGTAGGATCGGCCCGGCAACCGACTGTCGCCTCCCTCCCGTCGAACGGATTCCCGCTTTGCGCTTGCGCCGATTCGCGCCGCCACTCGCTCTCGTCCTCCTCGCCGCAGCAGCCTGCACCGGCACCACCGATCCCGCCTCGTCGGCGGACACCGCATCGCCGGAGAACGCGGCGCCTCCGGAGAACATGGAGCAGCTCGATCGGCTCTGGACCGATGTCGTGGAAGCGCAGACCCGCCTGCGGCTCATCGAGACCGAACTGACCATCGAATGCCTCGCGGCCGAAGGCTTCACCTCTCACAACGTCCGATCCATGACGAACTCGTGGAGTTACAAGAGCCCCGCGCCGAGCGTGATTCTCGCCGGCCTCGACGATCCGATCGGCTTTCCCGACGCCGCCGAGGCCGAGACCCGCGCGCTCGGCCACTGGCTCAGCTTCGCCGAAGCCTACGGCGACCAGGCTGGCATTGACCTGAACACCGCGGAGCAGGAAGCAGCGCAACAGGAGGCCGAAACGGACGAGTCCGAGACGGCGGTCGTCGACCTGTCCTCCTTCGAATCGGCGGGTGAAGGCTGGGATGACCTTTCCGCCCGCGAGCAGATGGTGTGGGAGATCGCCTACCGCGGCGCCGACTGGGCCACCATCAGCAAGGCCGCGAGCGTCCTCACCGCCGACGACTGGGAGGCCGTGGGCCTGCCCGGCGGCGAATGGGTCGAGGCCGACGCGATGACCGGCAGTCCCGAAGGCTGCCAAGGCGAAGTGCTCACCGAGCTGCACGGCGAACCGCGTCAAGTCGACAACGGTTCCGATGCCGCGCAATGGGTCTGGGGCCCGATCCTCGAACTCGACGCCGGCGGGTTCGCGCCGATCGCGGTCGGCGTCGTCCCCGAAGCCGAGAGTTTCGAGACCTGCCTCGCCGATTCGGGCCATGCGGAGTGGACGCTCTCGGCGTCCGGAGGTCTCGACTTCGACGACCACTGGCGCGAGCAGTACCTCCCCGAGGCCGCGCAGGACGTCGTGGACGGGGTCACCGAATACCGGTACTCGGACATCACCGAAGCCGACCGCGAGAACTACGAGACGGTGAAGGCCGCCGAATTCGAGGCCGCGGCCGCGATCGCCGCCTGCGACGAATCCAGCGGCTACTCCGCGGCGGCGAGCCTCCAATACGAGGAGACCATCGCCGCGTCGTTCCTGGAGCACGCCCCCGCCCAGCAGGCGTACCTCGCTGAACTCGAGGCGGCGCTGGCGGCGATCGACGCCTGAGCCCGGCCGGCTCGAACGAGCGCCCTGGCGGGGTGTTGAACCACCGAGTCACCGTGCCTGAACCCGGCCGGCTCGAACAAGCGCCTTGACGGAGTGTCGTACCACCGCGTCACTGTTGAAGCGGGGGGACCTCCGCACCGACACGCCCGACCGCGGGGCGCGGACAGGCCACTGTGGATCCGCTGCGAAGTCACCGACCCGAGGAATCCGCTCAGCGGCGGTTCTCTCCAGGCCGGCGCTCGCTTCCTGCTTGCGGCTCAAGCCATGCGCGCTAGCCGGCGGCCATGTCTCCGGTGGCCGGGTCTCCCTGGGGCTCGAAGTCGAGCTTGACCGTTCCGTTCGGGAAGACGCTCGAATTCACCAGCCGCAGCGCCGACGGCACGGTCCCGGCCTCGAACACGCGCTTCCCCCGGCCGAGCACCAGCGGATACACCCACAGGTTCAGCCGGTCCACCAGACCCAGGTTCAGCAGCGACTGGAGCAGGTCGAGACTGCCGATCACCTGGACCTCGTCGTGGCGCTCCTTCAAGGCCGCCACCGCCTCGGCGAGGTCACCTCCCAGAACACTGGAGTTGTTCCAGCCCAGCGGGTCCGCGAGCGTCCTGCTCGCGACGTACTTCGGGACCTCGTTGAGCAGGCCCTTGAACTCGATCTCGTCCGGCGCGCTTGGCCAGTACGCCTCGAAGATGTCGTAGGTCTTGCGGCCGAGCAGCAGCGCGTCCATGCTCTTGGCCTGGTCGAACACGAGGCCGTCGGCCGCCGGCTCGATCAGCGGCGCCTGCCAGCCGCCGTAATCGAAGCCGCTGTCCTTGTCCTCGTCGGGCCCGCCCGGGGCCTGCGCGACCCCGTCGAGGGTCATGAACTCGGTGACGATGAGCTTGCCCATGGTCCGTCCCTTTCGCTTGGGAATCCTCGCCTGTAGAGACGAGCCCGCGAGCCGGGACTCATCGGCGCCCGCGCGGCCCCGCTAGCGAATGAAGTCGGCGAAACCGCGGAACATCGCCTCCAGCGCCACGTCGAACCGTGCGTCCTCGCCTTGCGGCCGGGGGGTGCCGATCGCCTCGGCTATGAGCGGGAACTCCTGCGGATCGACGCCGGTCAGGCGTTCCTCCTTCGCGGCCGCCCCGTCCGGCACGGTGGTCGGGGAGGTCGCGACGTGGCCGACGACGAACTCCGTCAGCGAATACACCAGGTCCATGGCCGTCCTCGTCGGAAAGCCCGCCTTGCGCAACTCCCGCAGGCCGTACTCCATGACCCGCAGGCTCTGCGGGGTCACCGCGGGGCGCGTGATCACCGCCGGCATGAGGCTCGGGTGCGCGAGGAGCGTCGCCCGCAGCGAGCGGGCGTAGCCGCGAAGCCACGCCTGCCAGGACGCGTCCTCCTCCAGCGACAGTGTGGCCAGCGAGAACACGTGCTCGACCAGGCCGTCGAGCAGGGCCTCCTTGTTCGCGAAGTAGTTGTAGAGGGTCATCGCCTCCACGCCGACCTCGGCGCCGAGCCGGCGCATCGACAGCTTCGCGAGCCCGTCCCGGTCCACCAGCCGCACCGCGCCCTCGAGCACGGCCTCACGGGTCAGCCCGGCCTTCTGGCCGCGGGTCCGATTGGCGGTCATGGTGCCCCCTCTTGATTATTCATACGACGTAAGTATAGGGTGCGAGAAGGAAACATACATCGTATGATTCGATGGCGTTCACCCGCGCCGTCGAGCGAAGGGAAACCAATGTCCGCTGACACCCGAACCCAGGTGAGGCCCGCGTCCCGGCCGCGGCTGCTCCTCGCCATGTACCTAGGGCTCGCGCTGACCGCGATCGCCGCGGTCGCGCCCCTGATCGACATCGCCACGGTCGACACCCTGACCGACCACGTGCGCCAGGCCTACCCCGACTGGCCCGCGAGCGAGGTGGGCAAGGACCGCGACGCGATCGCGACCTACCTCGCGGCCACCGGGGGACTGGGCCTCGTGTGCTGGCTCGTCGCGATCGGGGCGGTCGCCACGGGGCGCCGCTGGGCCCGCGGCCTGGTGACCGCCCTCTTCGCGGTCGGGACGCTGATCGCCCTCACCAACATGTCCCTCGGCGGCGAGGGCTACGACACGATCCTGCCGCCCGCCTACGGCGCCCTCGGGCTGCTGCCGTGCCTCGCCGGACTCGCGGCGGTGATCCTCGTCTGGCGCAAGGACAAGAACGCGACCTGACCAGGACGCCTCAACCGTGCGCGGCCTCCGGGACCGCCTCACCACGAGGCTCGGGTTCGCCGTCGACGAACCGGAGCATCGAGTCGAGGCGGTCCCGGACCGCCGTCAAGTTCTCCACCTGCGAGGCGATCCGCGCACGCTCGGCCTCCAGCACCGCCTTCTGCTCGGCGGTGACCTCATCGCGGTGGCGGCACCGCTTCAACTTCGCGATCGCCCGACTGGGCAGTCCCGCCGAGAGCATCATCCGGATCCACCGCACCGTCTCCACCGCCTCCGGCTCGTACAGCCGCTGCCCGCTCGAACTGCGCTCCGAGACCAGCAGCCCCTGCTTCTCGTAATACCGCAGCGAACGCACGCTCGCCCCCGTCGCCTCGGCCAACTCCCCGATCCGCATCCGCGCCCCTCCTGTGGTCTCCGACACCAATATTTGCCTCTGACACCGATGTCAGGTCTTAGCGTTGGCCGCGCAACAGCGACCCACGCTCGAGAACGGAAGCGCCACATGAACCTCCACGGATCCACCGCCCTCGTCACCGGCGCCAACCGCGGCATCGGCCGCCACTTCGCACGGCAACTACTGGAACGCGGCGCGACCAAGGTCTATGCCGCCGCACGCAATCCCGAACAGATCGACCTGCCCGGCGTCGAACCGATCCGGCTCGACATCACCGACCCCGACTCGGTCGCCGCGGCAGCCAAAGCCGCCCCCGACGTGACGGTCCTCATCAACAACGCCGGCATCGCGACCTTCCAGAACCTCGTCACCGGCGACGCCGACGCGGCCCGGACCGAGATGGAGACCAACTTCTTCGGCACGCTCAACATGGTGCGGGCCTTCGCGCCCGCGCTGGCCGCGAACGGCGGCGGGGCGATCCTCAACATCCTCTCGGTCCTGTCGTGGCGCTCGGTCAACCTCGCGACCGCCTACGCCGCTTCGAAGGCCGCCTCGTGGAGCCTCACCAACGGCGCCCGCCTGGAGCTGGCCGCCCAGGGCACGCAGGTGACGGGACTGCACGTCAGCGGCGTCGACACCGACATGCTCGCCGCGGTCGAGGCCGACAAGAGCGACCCGGCCGACGTCGCCCGCGCGGGACTCGACGGCATCGAGGCCGGCGCGCTCGAAGTGCTCGCCGATCAGGCCGCGATCGACCTCAAAGCCACCCTGAACGCCGACCTGCGCGACCTCTACCCCGAACTCACCGCCAATCAGCTCACTGCCGGATAGGTCACAGCCAGTTCGCTCACTGCCGGTTAGTGCACCGCCGGGCCCGTGCTCGCACGGGCCCGGCATGGACCGGAGCGCGCATAATCGATCGATGCGCCCTCCGAAACCCTGGCCCGGCGACCCCGACACCTTCTGGGCCGCCACCGCCACCGGCATCGACACGCTGCCGCGCCGCACACCGCCCGACCTCTCCCGCTTCGAGGACTTCGAACGCCTCGCCGGCTGGCCGAAACCCGGCGCGGGCTCGGCGATCATCTGGGGCGTGTTCGGCGCCGCATACCTCGTCTACGCGATCGTGGCGTTCGCTATCCGCCCCGATCCGGTCGACGGGGCCGAGGGCCTCTGGGCCGCCTTCGATGTCGCCGTGCGCTGGCACTGGGTCATCGCTCTGGCGGCCGGCGTGCTGGCCCTCCTCCACGCGCCCCGGGTCTACCGCAAGGACCGGCGCGACCACCCCAAGGAGGTCCGCGACATGTACGAGGCGGCCCGCGACCGCGGCGTGATGGTCGAGACCTTCCCGACCGACTTCAAGGTCCACGGCAGCGGAGGCTGGTCCAGTGCCGTGGTCGGGATCGACGCGCGCCTCGACCCCGTGGCCGCCGCGCGGATCCGGCGGGCGTTCAAGGACTGGTTCGCGCACCTCAGGACCGACGCGAAGACCGCCAACGCGGTGCGCGACCACAACGGCGAGCGCGAGGTGCGGCCCGCTGCGGACATCTTCGGGCCCGAGGCCGAAGGCGGCTATCTCATCAGGCACGACTACTTCCGCAAGCGCTGGATGCTGCTCGTGCCCGACCCGCCGAACTCGAGCAAGCGGTGGGACCAGCTCCCCGTCGACGAATCGGCCGCCTGAACCGGGATCAGGCGAGGTCGGCGAGCACGCCCGCGAGTTCCTCGGGGCGCACGAGGACGCCCACGTGGCTCGACTCGATGGTGCGCACGTCGAACAGGTTCTGCGGGGTGAGCGCGTCCGCCTCCTTGATGAACAGGTCCTGGAGCTCGACCGGGATCGACGTGTCCCGCGCGAGCCGGATATAGGTGCGCGGCAGCCGGCCCCAGGTCTCGGCATCCGCGCGGTCGTCGGGGCCGCCCGCGTCGCGGCTCTCGTCCGGGGTGAGGGTGCTCAGGAAGACCCGGAACTCGTCGTCGGTGCCGTCGGCGAGCAGCGACTCCTTGAGCGCCGCGAGCAGGACCGGGTCGGTGGTGCGCCAGTTCATCCGCACCGCGCCGAGCCGCGCCGGGTTCGCCGCCGTCACGCCCATCACCCCGTCGAGGACGCTCCCGGAGTTCTCCGGGCGGACCACGTACTCGCGCGGGGAGTGGTCGACGCAGCACCAGGCCGACATGTACACCAGGTGGTCCAGCAGCTCCGGGTGGCGGTTCGCCACGGGGGTGAGAGTGAGGCCGCCGCGGCTGTGGGCGACCGCGATCACCGGGCCGTGCTCCTTGGCGCGGCGCAGGAGCGCGACCATGTGCTCGACGTTCGCCTCCAGGCCCACACCGACGAGGTTCGACGGCGCCACGGCCAGCTCGGCCGCGTCCTGCGTCTGGTAGGCCGAGGGGAAGCCCGCCCCGAAGCCGTGGCCGGGCAGGTCCACCGCGAGCGACCGGTGCCCCAGCAGCGCCAGCTCCCGCTGAAGTGGCGCCCAACTGAACGAATTGGCGTTGGAACCGTGGATGAGTACGAACGTCGGCGTCATGGCCCGATTATCGCACCGGTGGTGAGACGGGACGGTCGCGCTGCGCGGCGCGACCGTCCCCAATGGCGTGCCGAGGGGCGGCGCGAGCGGGGCCGCCCTCCGGTGTCTAGCTGAAGTCGGCGCCGAGGTCCGGGTAGTCCTTCGGGACCAGGAAGTCCGTGCTCGGGATCGAGCCGTCCGCGGCCCTGGGGCCGGTGATCACCGAGGCGCTGGTATTCCGGAGGTCGGCGTCCACCCACTTCGACTTGATGTCCCAGGAGTTGCCCGACCCGGTGGACGGTCCGAGCGCGACCTGCGTGGCGTTGTTGAGCGCGAGGTTCGCCGTCAGCTGCGAGGTCGAGGAGTCGACGTCGAAGCCGGTCTTGCCGTTCTTCCAGGCGGTCGAGTCGTTGAAGTGGAGCGTGCCGGGGTTGCCGTTGTCGGTGAAGCCGTGGGCGGAGTTCTTCCACGCGATGGAGTTCACGACCACGTGGTCGGCGGGCAGGTCGTCATCGCCGCCGCCCATCTTGAAGCCGTTGCCGTCGCCGGAGTAGTTCGGCAGGTCCCAGTGGTTGTACCCGTTGCTCCACGCGAGGGAGTCCTCGATGCGGATGGGGGAGAGGAACTCCCAGGCGTCGAAGCCGTCGTCGGAGTTGTTCCACAGCCGAGCGCCGATGACGGTGTTCCCGGTGCCCGAGCCCTCCTTGATCGCGAGGCCGTCGGCGCTCTCGCCGTTCTTGCGGGGGTCGCGGTTGCCGTAGGCGTCGAGGTTCACGATCAGGTTGTCCGAGGAGGCGCCCTGGATGTGCAGGCCCGACTCGTAGTTGTCGCGGGTGATGAGCCCGTCGTAGACGTTGTGGCTGCTGTCGACCGCGAAGATCCCGTAGGGGCCGTTGATGATCTCCAGGTTCTCGAAGCGCCAGTGGTCGCCTTCGACGTGGAGGGCGCCGCGGTCGGGGCGGGGAATCGAGGAGTCGACGGCGCCGGGGGTGTACGGCATGTTCTCCCCGTCGATGATCACCTTCTCGTTCTCGTAGGCGCGCAAGGTGATCGGGGCGGCGGCGGTGCCGTCGGCGATGATCTGGACGTTCGTGTCCGGGGCGTAGGTGCCGCCGCGGATCTGGATGACGGTGCCGGGTTCGGCGCGGTCGACGGCGGCCTGGAGGGTCTGGAGCGGCTCGGTCACGGTGCCCGGGGCGGCGTCGTCGCCGTCGGTGGCGACGGTGATCGTGGCGGTCTGGGCCGAGGCCGTGTGGGTCCAGGCGAGGGTGGCGCCGGTGGCGGTCGCGGCGGCGGTGACGGCCGCGAGCGCGAGGACGGCCTTGCGGGTCCAGCGGCGGCGGGCGGTGGGAGCGGCGGTGCGGCCGCGCGTTGCGCGCGCGGCGGCGCGCGAAGATGCAGTGGTCATGTGAGGGTCGCTCTCTCGATGATGCGGTACGAGATCGATGAAGGCGCTTGCCGACGCCTGGCGTTCACGGTAACCGGTTGCATAGACAAAAGTCAATGTATGGGTGGAAATCGCGACCGGCTCGGCGAGGATCGGAGCCCTCGTCGCATGGCGGACACGTCCGGGTGACACGAGGCGGGCCGGGCCCGGTTCTTGTCGTACCCGCGCGGGAAAGTGGGACCTACCTTTCCCCAGGGAGGGTGGGGGTTAGGGATGGCAATACCACCGTGCGAGCGAAAACCACCCCGAGGTCCGCTTCGAGGCCCGCCTCATGGCAGTACGACCGTGCACTTGGCAACCGGCCCGGAGGGTCGCCGCAGCGTTCCGGACCGCGTTTGCCCGCGCCGCTCCTTGATCAGTCCTTCGAGTGGCGTTCCAGGAACTGGTAGACCTCGGTCTCGTCCACGCCCGGGAACGAGCCGATCGGCATCGCCGCCAACTGCGAGCTCGCCGCCCGCGCCGTCGGCCACACCTGACCCGCCCACGCCCGCGACAGCTCCCGCGGAGGATTGCGGCAGCAGTCCGGGTCCGGACAGCGCGAGACCGACCGCGCCCGCGTCTCCTTGCCCCGGAACCACTTCGCCGACTCGTACGGCACCCCGATGCTCAGCGAGAACAGCCCGTCCGGGCTCCGCTCCGTCCTCGCCGTGCACCAGTACGTGCCCGTGGCCGTGTCCGTGTACTGGTTGAACGCGTTGAACTTGTCCGGCACGTCGAAGACCTGCCGGCTCGTCCAGTACCGGCAGATCGGCTGTCCTTCGATCGCCCCCGTCGCGTCCGCCGGGAACGCCACGTCGTCGTTCTCGTACGCCTTGAAGATGATCCCCGACTTGTGCACCTTCTGGAAATGCGTGCGGATCCCCAGGTGGTGCGTCGCCAGGTTCGTGAAGCGGTGCGCCGCCGCCTCATAGGACACCGCGAAGTTGTCCCGCAGGTCCTCCACCGCGATCTCCTTGCCCGCCATCGACTGCCGCAGATGCGCCACCGCGCTCGACTCCGGGATGAGCAGCGCCGCCGCCAGGTAGTTCGTGGACACCCGCTGCCCCAGGAACTCCAGGTACGTGCGCGGCACCTCGTGCTGGAGCACATGGCTCGCGAGCGCCTGGAGCAGCACCGTCCGCGGATCGTGCGAGCCCGTGCCCACCTGCGTCAGGTAGATCCGGCGGTGCTTGAGGTCGGTCACCGACCGCGTCGAATGCGGCAGGTCGTCCACGTGGTGCAGCGTGAACCGCAGGTGCGCGGCCAGATCCGCGATCTGGTGCTGCGACAGCGGCCCGCCCGCATAGCCCACGTGCCCCAGGAGCGTGCGCGCCTCGGCCTCGATGTCGCCGAAGTAGTTGTCCTTGTCCCGCATCCGCCGCCGCAGCTCCGTGTTCGCCCGCCGCGCCTCCTCCGGTGTCGCCGCGTGCAGGTTCACCTGGCGGTCCACCTCCCGGTGCAGACCCACGAGGGCCTCCAGGATCTCGGTGGGAATCCGCCCCGACGGCTTCACCGACGGCAGCCCCAGCGACCGGTACTGCACCGACCGCTGCGCCCGCTCCAGCTCGATCTCCAGCGCCACCCGCCGGTTCGGCGGCTCGGCCCCCAGCAGCTCGTCCGAGGACACCCCCAGCGCCCTCGCGAGCGCCCGCAGCATCGACAGCTTCGGCTCCTTCTTGCCGTTCTCGATCAGTGACAACTGCGACGCCGCCGCCCCGACCGCCGCGCCCAGGTCGTCCAGGCTCATCTCCCGCTGCTTGCGCAGGTGCCGGATCTGCTTGCCCAGGCTGATGAGGTCCACCGCGACGTCGTCGGCAGCCAACTCCGCCGCCTCTGCCGCACCCCACGGCCGGTGCACCTCGTCGACGGGCAGCGCGTCTGCGGGACCCTCGGCCGCCGGCCGCGGCGCCTTGCGGCTGCGTGGCGGCACCGGCACCCGCTTGGCCCCGGCGCCCTCGCGGGCCTCGTTCACGGCACTCGATGGCAGGTTCGTCATTTCCCCAGTATCGCGAAGAACTGCCGATCTTTCCACCCCAAACGGCTCCCAGACCGCCTCCATCGATGAAAGATTGCTGTTACCTGCAAGTAATGACCGCACTGCGGTCCCGACTTCTCGGAGCCGACGATGTCCGACAGCACCCGCGACCGCACCCGCGACAGCGCCTCCCACAACAGCGCGACCGACGCCGGCCTCGCCGCCGAACGGCTCGCCCTCGAATGGGCCTCCGACCCGCGCTGGGCCCACACCGCCCGCGACTACACCGCCGCCGACGTCATCGGCCTGCGCGGCCGCGTCACCGAAGAGCACACCCTCGCCCGCCGCGGCGCCGAGCACCTCTGGACCCGGCTCACCGAGGACGCGGCCACCGGCGGCTACACCCACGCCCTCGGCGCGATGACCGGCGGCCAGGCCGTCGAACAGGTCAAAGCCGGCCTCCACGCCATCTACCTCTCCGGCTGGCAGGTCGCCGCCGACGCCAACCTCGCCGCCCAGACCTACCCCGACCAGTCGCTCTACCCCGCCAACTCCGTCCCGCAGGTCGTGCGCCGCATCAACAACGCCCTCATGCGCGCCGACCAGATCGAGGCCTCCGAAGGCCTCCAGAGCGTCGAGGACTGGCTCGTGCCGATCGTCGCCGACGCCGAAGCCGGCTTCGGCGGCCCCCTCAACGCCTACGAGCTCATGAAGGCCATGATCGGCGCCGGCGCCGCCGCCGTCCACTGGGAGGACCAACTCGCCTCCGAGAAGAAATGCGGCCACCTCGGCGGCAAGGTCCTCATCCCCACCTCCCAGCACCTGCGGACCCTCAACGCCGCCCGCCTCGCCGCCGACGTCGAAGGCGTCCCGACCGTCATCATCGCCCGCACCGACGCCGAGGCCGCCACACTCCTCACCGCCGACGTCGACGAACGCGACCGGCCCTTCATCACCGGCGACCGCACCCCCGAGGGCTACTACCGCGTCCGCGGCGGCATCGAATCGTGCATTGCCCGCGCGAACGCCTACGCGCCCTACGCCGACCTGCTCTGGATGGAGACCGGCACCCCCGACCTGGAGGCCGCCCGCACCTTCGCCGAAGCGGTCAAAGCCGAGCACCCCGAGCAGATGCTCGCCTACAACTGCTCGCCGTCGTTCAACTGGAAACGCCACCTCGACGACGACACCATCGCCAAATTCCAACGCGAACTCGGCTCGATGGGCTTCACCTTCCAGTTCATCACCCTCGCCGGATTCCACGCGCTCAACTACTCCATGTTCGACCTCGCCCACGGCTACGCCCAAAGCGGCATGAGCGCCTACGTCGACCTCCAAGAACGCGAGTTCGACGCCGAAGGCCGCGGGTACACCGCCACCAAACACCAGCGGGAGGTCGGCACCGGCTACTTCGACCGCGTCACCACCGCCCTGAACCCCGCCAGCGAGACGCTCGCGCTCAACGGCTCCACCGAAGCGGGACAATTCCACTAGCCGCCCGCGACCATCCGCCGCGGCGGAGCCGACCCGGCCCGGCTCCGCCCCGAGACGACCAGCAGCCCCGCGACAACATCCGCCTTGCGACACCAACCGCCTTGCGACACAAGGAGCACCACGTGGTCACCACATCCGAGACCCGCACCGACACCGGGATAACGGTCAGCGGGCCGAGCACCGCCCGCCAAGACGAGATCCTCACGCCCGAGGCGCTGGCCTTCGTCGCCGCCCTCCACCGCACCTTCGCGCCGCGACGCCAGGAACTGCTGCAACGCAGGCAGGAGCGCCGCACCCAGATCGCCAACGGCGCCGACCCCGGCTTCCTCGCCGCGACCGCCGACGTGCGCGAGGACTTCTCCTGGAGCGTCGCGACCCTCGCGCCGGGCCTGGAGGACCGCCGCGTCGAGATCACCGGGCCCTGCGACCGCAAGATGACGATCAACGCCCTCAACTCGGGCGCCAAATGCTGGATGGCCGACCTGGAGGACTCCTCCACCCCCAACTGGCACAACGTCATCGACGCCCAGGCGAACCTGCGCGACGCCATCGAGCGGCGCATCGACTTCACCAGCGAGCAGGGCAAGGACTACCGGCTCACCGGCGAGAGCCTCACCGACCTGCCGACCATCATCGTCCGCCCGCGCGGCTGGCACCTCGCCGAGCTGCACCTCCGCGTCGACGGCCTGCCCGTGGCCGGCTCCCTCGTGGACTTCGGCCTGTACTTCTTCCACAACGCCCACCGGCTCCTCGAACTCGGCCGAGGCCCCTACTTCTACCTGCCGAAACTCGAATCGCACCTCGAAGCGCGACTGTGGAACGACGTGTTCGTCACCGCCCAGGACCTCCTCGGCGTCCCGCAGGGGACCATCCGCGCCACCGTGCTCATCGAGACCATCACGGCCGCATTCGAAATGGAGGAGATCCTCTACGAGCTGCGGCACCACTCCTCGGGGCTCAACGCCGGGCGCTGGGACTACATCTTCTCGGTCATCAAGAACTTCCGCGAGCGGGGTCCGCGCTTCGTCCTGCCCGACCGCGACCAGGTGACCATGACCGCGCCGTTCATGCGCGCCTACACCGAACTGCTCGTGCGGACCTGCCACCGGCGCAGCGCCTCGGCGATCGGCGGTATGGCCGCGTTCATCCCCAACCGCAGGGACCCCGAGGCGAACGCCGCGGCCCTGGAGAAGGTCAGGGCCGACAAGACCCGCGAGGCCGACGACGGCTTCGACGGGTCCTGGGTCGCCCACCCCGACCTGGTGCCGGTGGCGATGGCGGTCTTCGACGAGACCCTCGGGGGCGTGCCGAACCAGATCGACAAGCAGCGCGAGGACGTGGTGCCCGACGCGGCCGCCCTGCTGAACGTGGCCGCCACGCCCGGGGAGATCACCGAGGTCGGGATCCGCAAGAACCTGGAGGTCGGGGTCCGGTACATCGAGTCGTGGCTGCGCGGCAACGGGGCGGCGGCGATCAACAACCTGATGGAGGACGCCGCGACCGCCGAGATCTCGCGCTCGCAGATCTGGCAGTGGATCCACGCCGAGTCCAAGACCGACGAGGGGCGCACCGTGACGCGCGCGTGGGTCGAGGAGCTGCTGCGCCAGGAGTTCGCTCTCATGGAGCGGTTCGAGGGCGACCGGTTCGACGACGCGCTGTCGGTCTTCGCCGAATGCGCACTGGGCGAGGGCTACCCGACCTTCCTCACGCTGCCGGCCTACACCAGATTCCTGGTCTTAGGCCGCCCGAACCTGGTTCGCTGAGTGATCCCCCGAAGGCGGGGCCGGACCCGGGCCGTACTAGCCCGGTCCCGGCCCCGCCGTCTCGAAGCTGGGGAGGCCGGGGCTGCATGCTCGAAGTAGAGGAAGCCGAGGCCGAAGGTCCGCAGCGGAGGAGGCCGGGGCCGAAGACACAAAGCGGAGGAAGCCGAGGCGGCGAGCCTGAAGTGAAGGAAGTCGAGGCCGCGGGCCCGAAGTGGAGGAGTCCGGGGCCGCAGGCGCCGGGGCGGCGGAGCACCACTCCGTTCCCAAACCGTCCTCCACCCGGGTCGCCCCTCACCCAAGCCGTCTCCTTTACCGAAGCCGTCCTTCACCCAGGTCGCCCTGCACCCAAGCCGTCCTTCACTCGAGTCGCCCTCCACCCAAGCCGTCTCCTTAACCCGGGACGCCCTTCACCCGAGTCGGCCTTCGAGTCACCCTCCGAGTCGCCCTTCACTCGGACCGCCTTGCGCTCGGGCTGCGAATTGTCGTACCCGTGATGCAGGGTTGAACTGGGGGCCCGCGAATGTCCGATTTGCCGGGACCCTCCGTTCACTTTTGGCCGACCCTGACCGCTGGCGCGCAGGGTCGGCCATTTTCGCGCTTAGCTCCGTGCCTTTTTGAGTTATATCGGAATCGTGGTATTCGAATTGGGGACTCGCTGCGGCGACGGAAGGCTTCATAGCGGCGGATCGGGGCGGCGTCGGAAACGTTGAGAGCGGTGGCAGGCGGCCAGCGGTGGGTTTGCGGGGGTTGTCCGGATCCCGGGGTCGGGCGTGTCGGTTCGCGGGATCCCCCGTTTCAACGATGCCGCGGGGGTGTGACAGTCGGGATTGCTGCGTGCCCCGGGGTCGGGTGTGTCGGTTCGCTGGGCCCCCGGTTGCAAGGGTGACGCGGGGGTACGACAATCCGTCGGGGCGTCGGGGCGTCGGGGCGTCGGGGCGTCGGGGCGTCGGGGCGTCGGGGCGTCGGGGCGTCGGGGCGTCGG
>NZ_JOGR01000010.1 GCF_000719515.1 Glycomyces sp. NRRL B-16210
TCTTAGTCTGCGCTACACCTACCCGACACCCGTACAGATTCCCTGTCCCTGTGCGTACCTCAATCATCCCCCGAACTGGCACCAACCGCATCACCCACAGCGGGAGAAGACCCTCATGTTTCGGACCGAACGCCTTGCGCCGCAAGCGAAACCGCACCCAACTCACGCCACCGCCACCCTCGCCTACCACCAGCCCCGCATCCCGCCAACCGACCCCGGCCCTCCACCCGCCACTCCGTCGCCGCCGCCTGAACATCAACCCCATCGGGCCCCGCCCCGACAACGCGCCCGCCCTCCAATCAGGCCCTCTCGTCGCCGCCGCCTGAACACCAACCCAATCCGTCCTCGCCCCCGGCAACGCACCACCGATTTACCACTCACCCCGTTGTCGCTGCCGCTTTTGACTTTTCACCCACAACAGGCCTCACCTGCACACCGACCGATGCACCCACCGCCAGCGCGCACCAAAAAGCGGGACCCCAGGCCTTGCGGCCTGGGGTCCCGCCTTCTCGGCTCGCTCAGTTCCAGCTCAGCGACTCGCCGCCCGTGGCGATCACGTCTCGGTACCACTCGGCGCTGCGCTTGAGGGTCCGCCTTTGCGTCTCATAGTCGACGCGCACCAGCCCGAACCGCTTCGCGTAGCCCTCGGCCCACTCGAAGTTGTCCAGCAGCGACCACACGAAGTACCCGCGCAGGTTCACGCCCTTCTCGATCGCCCGACCCGCCGCCTTCATGTACCCGTCCAAGTAGTCCACCCGGTCCGCATCGTCCACGGTCCCGTCCGCGCCCACCGCGTCGTCGAACGACGCGCCGCTCTCGGTGATGTACACCGGCAGATCGGTGTAGTCCGCCGAGAGCCGCTCCAGCACCCTCCGCAGGCTGTCGGGCCTGATCTCCCAGTCGAAAGAGGTCACCGGCCCCGACGGCGGCAGCGCCCGGCCCTTCAGGTGCTCGTCGCTCGGGTCGGCCTCGATCACGAAGCGGTGGTAGTGGTTGACGCCCACGAAGTCGAGGGGCGCGGCGATCGTCTCCATGTCCCCGGGCCGCACCGCGTCGAACGCACCGGTGGGCGCGAAGTGGCGCAGCATGTCCTCGGGATAGGAGCCCTTGAACAGCGGGTCGAGGAACAGCCGGTTCCCGCCGCCGTCCGCCAGGCGCGCGGCCTCGCGGTCGGTGGCCGAGTCCGAGGCCGGCTCCACATCGGTCATGATGACCGCCGATCCGACCTTCGCGCCGGGCACCGCGTTCCTGATCGCGGCGACGGCCAGGCCGTGGCCGACGTTCAGGTGGTGCGCCGCCCGCAGCGCCGCCGTGCGGTCCTGGCGGCCGGGGGCGTGGACGCCCACGTGGTAGCCGAGGAACGCCGCGCACCAGGCCTCGTTGATCGGGATCCACTCGTCCACCAGGTCGCCCAGGGCCGCCGCGGTGCGCGCGGCGTAGTCGGCGAAGGCCTCCGCGGTCGCCCGCTCGGGCCAGCCGCCCTCGTCTTCGAGCACCTGCGGCAGGTCCCAGTGGTAGAGCGTCACCGCCGAGCGGATCCCCTTGGCGCGCAGGTCGGCCAGCTGCTCGCGGTAGAACGCGACGGCGGCCGGGTTGAGGTCCCCGCGCCCCCGCGGCTGGAGCCGCGCCCAGGACACCGACATCCGGTAGGCCTTCAGGCCCAGGTCGGCGGCGATCTGGAAGTCCTCGCGCCAGCGGTGGTAGTGGTCGCAGGCGACCGCTCCGGTGTGGCCCTCGAAGGTCCTGCCCGGGGTCGCCGAGAAGGTGTCCCAGATGGAGGGTCCGCGGCCGTCGGCCTCGGCGGCGCCTTCGATCTGGTAGGCCGCTGTCGAAGCGCCCCAAAGGAAGTCGTCGGGGAACGGACTGATCGCGTTCATGTCGTGCTCCTTGCTCGGGTGTTGCCGGGGGTTCGCCGGCCGGTCACTTGTCCACGCCGGTGACGACGATCCCCTGGACGAAGACCCGCTGCGCCACGAGGAAGATCGCGACGGGCAGGGCCAGCGCCAGGAGCGCCGCGGCGAGGATGAGGTGCGGTTCGGAGTTGTAGACGCCGCTGAAGTAGCTCAGGCCCACGCCGATCGGCACGATCTGGCGGTTCCCGGCGAGGTACAGCAGCGGTTCGAAGAAGTCGTTCCAGGCGTAGAAGAAGTGGAAGAGGCTCACGGCGGTCAGGGCCGGGAACGCCTGCGGGATGATCACGCGCACGAAGGTGCGGATCGGCCCGGCCCCGTCGATCCTGGCGGCCTCCTCGAGTTCCTTGGGGATGGTCATGAAGTACTGGCGCAGCAGGAAGACGTTGAAGGCGTTGGCGAACAGGTGCGGGATGATGAGCGGCAGGTAGGTGCCGACCCAGCCCATCTGGAGGAACACCGCGTACTTGGGCACGAGGGTGACCGCCGGGGGCAGCAGGATCGTCGCCAGCAGGAGTCCGAAGAGGATGCCGCGTCCGGGGAAGCGGAACCGCGCGAAGCCGTAGGCGACGAGCGCGGAGGAGACCACGGTGAAGATCACGGTGCTCACCGCGTACAGGAGGGTCCATCCGGTCAGGCGCAGGAACGCGATGGCGTTCCAGGCCTCGGCGAAGTTGCCCCACTGCGGGGAGAGCCCGGAGACCTTGTCGAGGGTGCGCCAGCGCCCGTCCCATTCGATGGGTCCGGCGCCGGGCGCTTCGGGGTCGATGAAGACGCTGGATTCGCGGCCGGGCTGGATGAGCGCGAGTTCGCGGACCTCGCCGTCGGGCATGGGCACGCTGTAGACGTCGTATTCCTTGCCTTCGTATTCGAAGGTCTCGGCGGCGACGGGGAGGATCGGGGTGTTGGGGTCGGAGACGCCGTCCTTGTCTTTGAGCGCGGTGGCGGCGCCGTAGCCGAGGGGCATGAGGAAGAGCAGGGCGAGCAGGAGCGCGCCGAGGGTGGTGCAGCCGCCGAGGAGGAGGTTGCGGCGCTTGCGCCGGATGGCGGCCTCGGTGGGCGCGGGCTTGCGCTCGGGCTCCTCGGTCTCCAGGAGGGGGTTGGCTTCGAGCACGTTCACGAGCGCTCCGTTCCGTAGTGGACCCAGTAGCGGGCGGTGCCGAAGAGCACGCCGGTGAGGGCCGCGACGACCAGGAAGATGAACCAGGCGAGGGCCGCGCCGTAGCCCATGTCGCCGAAGACGAAGGCCTGCTGGTAGAAGTGCACGAGCAGGAACCGGCTGGCGCCGTCGGGGCGGCCGGTGGCGCCGAAGAGGACCCAGGGCACGACGAAGTACTGCATGATCAGCACCGAGCCGATGACCAGGTTGTAGAACATGACCGGCGACAGCAGCGGCAGGGTGATGCTGCGCAGTCGCCGCCACCAGCCGGCGCCGTCGATCGCGGCGGCCTCGTACAGCTCGGTGGGGATGCCCTGGAGTCCGGCGAGGTTGATCATCATGGCGTTGCCGATGCCCCACAGGCCGATGAAGCTGAAGGCGAACAGGACCAGGACGGGGTTGTCGAACCAGCGGATGCCCTCGGCGCCGGTGGCGTTGACGCCGGTGAGGCCGATGATCCGGTTGACCCAGCCGGTCTGGGGGTTGAGGACCTGCTGCCAGATGAGGATGCCGGCGACGAGCGGGACCATCGAGGGCATGTAGAACAGGAGCCGGAAGAACCCGGCGGCCCTGAGGTGGCGCGAGTTGAGCAGCAGGGCCAGGCCGAGGGCGACGACCAGGCTCAGCGGCAGGAACAGCACGGTGAGGCGGAAGGTCGCGGCCAGTGCGGTCCACGTGTTGGGGTCGGACAGGGCCCGTTCCCAGTTGCTGGTGCCGACGAAGCTGGTGGCGCCGGGGTCGGTGAGTTGGAAGTCGAGGGTGGAGAAGACGAGCGAGGCGCCGATGGGCACGGCCCAGAACAGGACGAAGCCGATGATCCAGGGGGCGATGAAGGCGTAGCCCCAGCGGGCTTCGCGGCGTTGCATCGGGCTGGCGGGGCGGGTGGGGCGGGCACCTCGCCGCCTCCGGGCGGTGAGCACCGCTTGGGTGAAGTCGGACATGTGGGGGGTTCCTCCCTTTCGGAGCGCCGTCTCGGCGGGGTGCCGGGCGGGCCTGCGCGCCCGCCCGGCTGAGTTCGGTCCGGGGTCGAGTCGCGGTCGAATCGCTATCGAGTCGCGGTCGAGATCGGGCCGACGGTGGCGCTTCGGTCAGGCGGTGTCGAAGACCGCTTGCAGGTCGGCTTGGAGCGCTTCGAGTTCGGCGGCGATGTCGAGGCCGCCCTCCTGTGTGAAGCGGGTGGCGTACTCGGCGATGACCGCCTCGGATTCGAGGAAGTTCGGCATGGCGCCCTCGTGGGAGGGGTTGTCGACGTAGGACATGCCTTCGACGGCGGTGTCCCAGTTGATGTCCTGGCCTTCGAAGTTGGCGGCGCTGACGCGGTCGAAGTAGCCGTCCTGGAGGCTGATGCGGGCGGGCATCCCGCCGTAGGTGGTGGTGAGCTCCTCGGCGGCCTCGTCGATGAGGTAGGTCAGCACCTCGAAGGCCTCGTCGGGGTGGTCGGTGCTCTTGGTGATGGAGAAGGTGTCGGCGTGGAGCTTCGCGGTGGTGGTGCCGTCGTGGGAGGGGACGGCGGCGGTGTCCCAGGAGCCTTCGAAGCCGGCCATGCAGCAGGTGGCGTACCACAGGTGGGTGTTGCCCATGGCGAGGTTGCCGGACTCGAACCAGGAGCCGGCGTTGAGCATGTCGGAGTCGCCGTAGGGACCGTTGGGGATGAAGTGGTCGGTCCACATGCCGTCGTAGTACCACTGCTGGGCCTCGGCCCAGGCCTCGGGGATCTGGGCGTTGCCGTCGGCGTCGACGAAGCTGCCGGCGCCGAAGAGGGTGGACTGGGCGCGGATGTCGGCGAAGATGTTGCCGAAGCCGAACTGGACGATGTTGCCGGTGTCGAAGTTCGGGTCGGTGGCGTCGTTGCCGTCGGCGTCGACGGTGAGCTGCTTGGCGAGGTCGGTCATGGTGTCGATGTCCCAGGGCCGCTCCTCGCCTTCGGCGTCGACGTAGGGGGCGCCGTACTCCTGGGGCGGGTAGGGCAGTCCGGCCTCGTCGAAGAGGTCGAGGTTGACGTACATGAACGAGGGGAAGACGGCGAAGGGCAGGCCGATCTGGCCCTCTTCCTCGATGCGGTAGAAGTCGACCAGGGCGGGGTCGAAGTCGGTGAGGTCGTAGTCGTTCGACTCGATGTGCGGGGTGAGGTCGAGCCAGGCGCCGGGGAAGGTGGAGCGGCCGCGGATGCCCATGGGGCCCACGATGTCCGGGGCGTCGCCGGTGGCGATCTGGGTGGAGAGGATGTTCGGGGCCTGGTCGGCGTCGACGATCTCAAGGACGAGGGTGATCTCGTTCTGGCTCGCGTTGAAGTCCTCGACGACCTTCTCCTGGGCGGGGATGGTCGGGGCGTCCGAGCCCGCGCCCATGCCGACGAACCAGCGGATCTCGACGCGGTTGGAGGCGCTGGATCCGCCGCCGTCGAGGCAGGCGGCGAGGGTGGTGGTGGCGAGGAGGGCCGCGCCGACGGCTGTGGCGGTGCGGACTGCGGCGTTGCCACGGCCGCGAAGGGGAGGTTTGATCCTCATAGGATGCTCCTAGGTGCAGCCGCCGGGAGAACGCCGGCGGCTTGGGAGGGATTTTCGGAAGGTTCCTTTGTGGTGCTCAGGGGTCAGTGCGGGTCGCAGTGGGCTTCGGTTCGGTGGGGTCCGGGATCGGCCCGGAGGTACGCTGATTTAGACGTACACGACTTATTGATAAGACTTAGATTAAGTAGCTAGACTCAAGCCGTCAATCTCTTCGATATAACGGCATTGTTTCGGACCGATAACAACACGGACTGGTGGACAGATGGAAGCCCCTCGGCACAGGACGACCCGCGATCTCAAGATCGGCAACCGGAGACGGCTGCTGCGGACCCTGTACTTCGACGGCCCCCTCACCCGCCGCGACTTGGCGCCCGCCACGAACCTGAGCACCGCGACGATCAGCAACGTCACCGCCGAGCTGCTCGCCGACGGGGTGCTGCGCGAGGCCGGGAAGGTCGAGTCCGACGGCGGCAGGCCCCAGATCCTCCTGGAGGTCGACCCCGGGCACGCCAGGGTCGTGGGCGTCGACGTCGGCGAGACGCACGTGCGCGTCGAGCTGCTGGACCTCAAGCTCACCGAGCGCGCCAGCGCGCAGCACGCGCTGGCGCCGGGGCGCCACGACCCGGCGACGGTGGTCGAGCACATCGTCGCGGGCGTGAAGTCGGTGCTGGCCGAGGCTGACGGGGTGCCGGTGCTCGGCGTGGGCGTGGGGATGCCGGGGATCATCGAGTACGGGCCCGAGGGCGTCATCCACGCGAAGACGTTCGGGTGGGACGCGGTGCCGTTGGGCCGCATGTTGATGGAGCGGCTGGGGCCGCTGCCGGTCCACGTCGAGAACGGCGCGATGACGATGGGCCAGGCCGAGCTGTGGTTCGGGGCGGGCAAGGGCGCGGACAACGCGGTGATCGCGTTGATCGGTTCGGGGGTCGGCTCGTGCATCGTGGCCGGGGGCGCGCTGTACCGGGGCGCGGGTTCGAGCGCGGGCGAGTGGGGCCACACCACGATGCAGGTGGCCGGGCGCCGGTGCCGGTGCGGGTGCCGGGGGTGCCTGGAGGCCTATGTGGGCGCGGAGGGCATCCTGGACCGCTATCTGGCGTCGGCGGGCGCGGTGGACCTGTCGGGCGGCGGCGAGGAGGCGGCGCTGGAGCGGATCCTCGACGACGAGTCGGCGGCGGCGGTCGCGGTGGTGGACGAGACGGTCGAGTACCTGGGGGCGGGTCTGGCGGACCTGCTGAACCTGTTCAACCCCGAGCTCATCGTCATAGGCGGCTGGGCCGGTCTCATGCTGGCGAAGCGGCGCCTGGAGGACATCGAGGCGGCGGCGGGCGCGTACTCGCTGGGCCAACCGTTCGCGACCGCGAAGATCGTCCCGGGCCACCTGGGCCCCGACGCGGTGGCGAAAGGCGCGGCGACCCTGGTAATCGAGCAGTTCTTGAGAGGCTGAGCCTCAAAAACCGCGTTTCAGGGGCAGCGAACCGGGCGCGCCGTGTCGGCCGCTCGATGCGGCCGCGTAGCAGCGGTTCGAACGTTCGGGACGGCTCCCCGGTTCCTCTGTCGCGCATAGTGATCGGGATCGCACGACTACGTCGCCCGCTGCACCAGTTCGTCGGCTCGGGTGCGGCCTCTTGTTACGTAGTCCTGTGTGAACCGCTTTACGGCGGCTTTGATCTCCGGGTCGGTCTGTGCTTCGGTGGCCGCTTCGAAACAGGTGCGGGCCGCTGCCGCTATCGAGGTGTCGTGGAGGGCGGCCGTGGACGCGCGCAGGTACAGGTCCGCCGCCGAAGCGTTGCGCCACAGCGGCTCCAGTGCCTCGCGGGCCGCCGCGTTCGCGGCCGGGTCGTCGAAGAGGGCCGCGGTGGCGGCTACGGGCACGATCCAGTCGGCGCCCGGCTGCGCGTCGATCATGCGCAGCTCCAGGTAGGCCCCGCGCGGCCGGACCGGCGGGAACAGCGTCGTCAGGTGGTAGTCGAGGTCGTCGGCGGTCGGCCTCCGGTCGCCGGTGCTGCGGATCCAGTCGCGGAACGTCAGGCCCCTCGGCACGGTCCAGCGGCCCGGCCCGCGGATCGCCATGACCCGCGCGTCGAGCGCGTACCGGGCCCAGGCCGCGCGCGGGTCCGGGTCCTCCTGCGCCACAGGGCGGGCACGCGTCGCGTCGATCGCGGTCCACACGTGCTGGCGGGTCGAGCGCCACAGGCTCGGCGCCCCGCGCCGCAGCGGCGAGTTCGCGAACGCGGCGATGAGCACCGGGGCCAGCCGGTGCGCCAGGGTCCAGCGGCCGGCCAGCCCGCGGGGCCCTTCCTCGTCGAGACCGATGTCCACGCAGACCTGGACGGACGCGGTGTTCGCCATCATCCACCGCCCGGCGCGTCCGTCCTGGTCGAACAGCTCTTCCATGGCCTGGTAGCGCGGGGTGCGCAGCACCCTGCGCGGCAGGCGGACCGGGTCGAGCCCGAGCCCGAGGAGTTCGAGGCCCTCGTCGCCGAGGGCCGCCCCGACGCGGGCCCGGTCGGCTTCGAGGGCGTCGAAGCACTCCCGCAGGTCCGCGACGGGCGGCGTGCTCAGTTCGATCGCCCCGCCGGGCTCGAAGCTGAGCCGGGTCCGTCGCGGCAGGGCGTCGCGGACCCCGAGCAGGGCCTTGACCGATTCGGGGTCGATGCGGCGGCGCCGGTCGGTCATGTTCTGCACCAGCCATTCGACCTCCGCTCCCACCTTCGCCGGGACGGTGGGCCGGAAGGCGAGGGCCGCAATGTGCTCGAACGCGGTGTCCTCGGTCAGGGGCGGGGCGGCGGTGCGGTCGCGGAGCGAGGCGTCGGACATGCTGACCTCCAGACTTGGCTGCGCCGGCCCGGGGCGTGCCTTGGGCCGGGCAGGTCGGACCGGTGTCATCCGACCATTTATTCCTATCTGTTCAATAGGATATATAGATATTACGGCCCGCGAGAGCGCCGCGCAACCTCATCGGGGCAGCCAGGCGTCCTCCTCCGCGGCGAGCTCCTTGACGCTGACGGGGAAGTCCCCCGACGCGGCCTGTTCGAGCGAGACCTCGTCGAGAACCGAGCGCACCGCGGCGCGCGCGGCGACCCACAGCCGCGGCAAATTCACCGCGGCCCCTTCGTAACTCGTCTCCTCGGGCCGGCGCCCGCGGACCTCGGACAGGGGACCGTCCACCGCCCGCAGCACCTCCCCCACCGAGATGCGCGCCGGGGGCCGGGCGAGCCGGTAGCCGCCCTCGACGCCGCGGACGCTGTCGACGAGGTGGGCCCGGCGCAGGTCGCCGAGGATCACCTCGGCGAACTTCCTGGGCAACTGCTGCGCCGAGGCGAGCGAGGAGGCGGAGATGGTGCGTGGATGGCCGGTGACGAGGGTGACTGCGATGCGCACGGCGTACTCGCCTCGCGCGGAGACCTGCATTTCACCAGGCTCCCTTCGTTCGTTCTGGGGCTTGTCGAGCAGAGCACTTGAATCCTACTTGATAGATAGGATATGCTTGCGGGGTGAATCGCACCAATGGACCCGCGAGGACCGAATGGACCAAGCGGCGCCACATCGACTACTCGCGCTCGGACTCGGCACTGTGTCGACCGGGCGACGCCGCCGGTCCCGTCTGAGCCGCAAGGCGATCGGACGATCCCGCCAGAGCGATCGGACCCGCGCCCACCCGCGCGACCGACGACGCCGCCCGCCCCGGAACTCCCACCGAAACCCGAACGCGAAGGCGCAGCCATGACTCCCGTCCAGACCCGCACCCGTCCTCCGGTCCTCCGCCGCTCCGGCACCGCGACCATCACCGTCACCGTCGAGATCCCGGCCGACGACCCGCGCCTGGCGCGGCGGCTCACCTCCGCGCTGAGCGTCCTCGCCCAGCAGGGCGGCCGCGTCGCGGTCACCTCCGACGGCGTGCCCTCCCCCGCGCTCGAGGCCCCCGATCCCACGTACCAGGCCGAGCGCAAGCCCACACTCGTCATCGACGTGCCCGGCCGCGAGGTCACCATCCACGGCGAGGCGATCCCGTTGACCCGCTTGGAGTTCGAGCTGCTGGCCTTCCTCGCCCGGTACCCGGGGATGGTCCACACGCGGACCGAGCTGCTCCAGTACGTGTGGGACACCCCCGACACCGGTCTGCCCGGGCGCACCGTGGACGTCCACGTGCGACGGCTGCGCGCCAAGCTCGCGGAGTTCGACGCGCTGGTCGCGACCGTGCGCGGGGTCGGCTACCGCTTCACGCGCAGCCGGGACGTGGAGTACCGCATCGGCTCGGGGGCGAACCCCGCCGAGGATCGGCTTCTCAGCATCTAAGAATTCCTAGTAATTCCATAGGATTACTGTTAATGTAGATGTCATGAAGTCCGCCGGCTACCTGACGCGGCGGCGCGAGATCGATCAGATGCGCGCCGCCAGCGCACTCTGTCCTCTTCGAATGCCACGGCCTGGCCGGCAGGCCAGGCTCTAGGTCCCCGCGACCTCAAGACCCACCGCGAGCGCGGTCGGGCCGCGCGGCTCCATGGCGGAGTCCGCCGCCCGACCCCCACGCCCGGCGCCCCCACCCGGGGCCCCCGGGCCGCTTTCCCAAGGGCCGCTTCAGGCCCGCCCTCCCGCTTCAGCGCGCCCGACGATGGGCGCGCCCTCGCACGCTACCCATCGATAGGACTCCATCGTGACCGCCAGCATCAACGTGACCACTGTGGTCGGCAACCCGAAGCGCCTGTCCCGCACCCTGACCACCGCCGAGGCCCTGGGCGCGGCCCTCGCCTCCGGGCTGGGCCGCGAGCCGCGCGCCGCCTCGGTCGACCTCGCCGAGCTGTACCTCGCCGGCATCGAGCCGCCGCACGACGGCTTCGAGCACGCCCACGGGCTGATCCGGGAGGGCGACCTCCTCATCATCGGCACCCCGGTCTACAAGGGCAGCTACACCGGCCTGCTCAAGCTCTTCCTCGACCAGCTGCCGCCCAAGGTGCTCGCGGGGACGGTGACCGTGCCGGTCACCGTGGCCGCCTCGCCCGAGCACCGGCTGCTGGCCGACCTCCAGCTGCGGCCGGTCCTGGCCGAGCTGGGGGCGCGCGTGCCGGTCCCCTCGCTCACGCTCATCGAGAGCGAGCTGCCGGAGCTCGAATCGCGCATCGGCGCCTGGACCGAGGCGAACCTGACCGATCTCGCCGACGCGCTCGCGTTCGGCCGCAAGCCGATCGGAGCCGCGGTATGAGCGCGCCGGCGACGAGCACTGAACGCCCGGTCGGGGTCGCCCCGGCGGACTTCCGGGCCCTGTTCCGGGCCCACCCTGCGGGCGTCACGGTGGTGTGCGCCGACGCCGGGTCCGGGCCCTCGGGCTTCACCGCCACCTCGCTGACCTCGGTCTCGCTCGACCCGCCGCTGGTCTCGTTCGCGATCGCGACCGGGTCCTCGGCGTGGCCGGCGATCCGCGACGCCGCGAGCATCACCGTGAACTTCCTGTCCGCCGACCAGCACGAGATCGCGACCCGGTTCGCCACCAGCGGGATCGACCGCTTCGGCGGCCCGACCCTGTGGTCGCGGCTGGAGACCGGCGAGCCGGTCCTCGACAACGCCCCGGCGTTCCTGCGGGCGGTCGTCACCGACCGCATCGAGGCCGGGGACCACCACCTCGTGCTCGCGCTGGTCGCCGACGCCGAGACCGGCGGCTCCCACGAGCCGCTGGTCTACCACGCGGGCGGCTACTGCGCCGCCGCCCCCCTCGACTAAATCTCCCCATCGAAGCTTCTCACCGATACCCTTCCGAAAGGCCAATTCCGATGCCACCCACAGCAACCCGACGCAATCTCCTTATAGGATCCTCAGCAGTGGCCGCACTGGCGCTCGCCGCGTGCTCCGAGGAGCCCACCGGTCCGGCCCTCGCCGCCGACGCCGCTCTGCCGACCGCGGTGCCCGACGGCACCAAGATCGTCATCGGCGACCCGGCTCAGCAGCTCTCGTTCGAACTCTCCGGTCTGGCGAAGCTTCTCGAGTTCGAGGTCGAGTGGGCCAACATCTCCGGCGGCCCCAAGTCCGCCGAGGCCTTCCGCGCCAAGTCGCTCGACCTCAGCTCGGTGGCGGACATTCCGCCGATCCACACGAACTGGACCGGTCTGCCGACGCGGATCGTGGCCGCCTCCGGCCGCAAGGACCCGCTCGGGCACCCGATCTACGACCTCGGGGTCACCCCCGGCGCCGACATCACCTCACTTGAGGACCTGCGCGGGCACCGGATCGCCTACTCCCCCGGGCAGGCCCAGGGCGCGCTGATCCTGCGGGTCCTCAACGCCGCCGGCCTGAGCCAGGACGACGTGGAGCTGGTGGAGCTGCCGAGCACCGCCGACGTCTACACCAACGCCCTCGCCGGCGGCGAGGTCGACGTGGCGCCCATCGGCGGCACACAGGTGAAGGTCTACATCAACAAGTACGGCGTCGACGGCGCCACCACGATCCCGCACGGCCTCCGGGACGATCCGGGCGTGCTGTACGCGCCGGTGGAGGTGCTGGAGGACGCGGACAAGGCCGCGGCCATCGCCCAGTACGTGCGCCTGTGGGGCGCGGCGCGGCTCTGGGCCAAGGCGAACCCCGAGGAGTGGATCAACGCCTGGTACGTCGACCACGAGGGGCTGTCCTACGAGGACGGCGAGTACCTCGTCGAGCGCGAGGGCGAACTGGACTTCCCCGAGAACTGGGACGAGACCATCGAGCGCCACCAGGAGACCATCGAGGTCGTCGCCGACGGGACCGGCTATCCGGTCCTCGACGCCGAGGACCTCTACGACCGCAGGTTCGAATCCCTCGTCACCGAGGGCATCGCCGAATACGGAGAGGGAGGCGCGGCATGACCGCCGTCGACACCGAGACCCGCGAGACCGGCAGCGGCGCCTCGCCGCCCGCGAGCCACGACGAGGCCGCCAGCGGCCGCGCCTCCAAGCCCCGCGGCAAGCGCCGCCTCGGACCGGGCAAGGCCATCCCGTTCGGCTACCTCGTCGGCCCGCTCCTGCTCCTGGGCATCTGGGCCTGGGGTTCGGCGCAGGGCTGGATCGACCCGCGCATCCTCTCGGCCCCGTGGACGGTCGCGGCCACCGGCTGGGACCTGTGGGAGTCCGGCCGCCTCGGCCCCGACCTGCTCGTGTCGGCCCGCCGCTTCGCGCTGGGCCTGACCATCGGGGTGCTCGTGGGCCTCGTGCTCGCGATCGCGTCGGGACTGAGCCGCTGGGGCGAGGCCATCGTGGACGGTCCCGTGCAGATCAAGCGGTCCATCCCCAACCTCGCGCTGCTGCCGCTCCTGCTGCTGTGGTTCGGCATCGACGAGCGCATGAAGATCATCACGATCGTGCTCGGCGTGCTCATCCCGATCTACATCCACACCCACAACGGCCTGCGCTCGATCGACGGGCGCTACGCCGAACTGGCCGAGACGCTGCGGCTGAGCCAGGGGGCCTTCATCGGCCGCGTGGTCCTGCCCGGGGCGCTCCCGGGGTTCCTGCTGGGGATGCGCTTCGCCGTGACCTCCTCGTGGCTGTCGCTGGTGGTGGTCGAACAGGTCAACGCCACCAGCGGCATCGGGTACATGATGCTGCTGGCCGGGACGTACGGGCAGACCGACATCATCATCGTCGGCCTCGTCCTCTACGCCCTGCTGGGCCTGGGCTCCGACACCATCGTCCGCTTGATCCAGAGGAGGGCCCTGTCATGGCGACGCACGCTGGAGGACTGACCGCGACCACCGCGGCCGTCCACATCCGGGACCTGCACCGCAGCTTCACCGACGAGAGCCCGGTCTTGACCGGACTCGACCTCGACATCGAGGCGGGCGAGTTCGTGGCGCTCCTGGGCCGCTCGGGCTCGGGCAAGTCCACCCTCCTCAGGGCGCTCGCCGGGCTCGACCAGGACGCCTTCGGGACCGGTGAGATCACCGTGCCCCACCAGGTGTCGGTGGTCTTCCAGGACTCGCGGCTGCTGCCGTGGCAGCGGGTCCTCAGCAACGTCGTCCTCGGTCTCGAAGGCGGCGGCGCGAAGGCCCGCGGCAAGGAGGCCCTGGCCGAGGTCGGCTTGGCCGGGCGCGAACGGGCCTGGCCCCGGGAGCTGTCCGGCGGCGAGCAGCAGCGCGTGGCCCTGGCCCGCTCGCTGGTGCGCGAACCCGAGCTGCTGCTGGCCGACGAGCCCTTCGGCGCGCTCGACGCGCTGACCCGCATCAAGATGCACGGGCTCCTGCGGGCCCTGTACGAGCGGCACCGCCCGGCGGTCCTGCTCGTCACCCACGACGTGGACGAGGCGATCGTCCTCGCCGACCGGGTGCTCGTGCTCGACGCCGGGAAGGTGGCGAGCGAGGTCCGGATCGAGCTCGAAGGCCACCGCGACCCGTCCGATCCGCGCTTCGCGGCCATCCGCACCGAACTGCTCGCCGCCCTCGGCCTCGCCGGCGGCGTCGAGATCACCCAGGAGGAATCATGAGCAACGAGCCCAGGCCCCTGCACCTCAACGCTTTCCTGATGAGCACCGGCCACCACGAGTCCTCGTGGCGGCTGCCGGAGTCCGACCCGTACTCGTCGATCTCGATCAAGCACTACACGAACCTGGCGCAGATCGCCGAGCGCGGGAAGCTCGACTCGATCTTCTTCGCCGACTCGCCGACGCTGTGGGGCACCATCGGACGGCGCCCGTCCGGTTCGCTGGAGCCGACCGTGGTCCTGGCGGCCATCGCTGCGCAGACCGAGCACATCGGCCTCATCGCGACCGCCTCGACGACGTACAACGAGCCGTACAACCTGGCGCGGCGCTTCGCGTCGGTCGACCACCTCTCGGGTGGCCGGGCCGGCTGGAACATCGTGACGACCGCGACGCTCGACGCGGCCCGGAACTTCAACCTGTCGGAGCTGCCGAACCACGCGGCCCGCTACGCCAGGGCCGAGGAGTTCCTCCAGGTCGCCAAGAAGCTCTGGGACTCCTGGGACGACGCGGCGATCCTGGCCGACAAGGAGTCGGGGCTCTGGGGCGACGACACCCGGCTCTACCCGGCCGACCACGAGGGCGAGCACTTCCAGGTGGCCGGGGCGCTCAACGTGCCGCGCTCGCCGCAGGGGCACCCGCTGCTGGTGCAGGCCGGGTCCTCCGAGGACGGGAAGGCCTTCGCGGCCAACCACGCCGAGGCGATCTTCACCGCGCAGCAGACCCTCGAGGAGGCCCAGGCGTTCTACGCCGACATCAAGCGGCGGGCGAAGGAGGCCGGGAGGGACCCCGACGGGGTGCTGGTGCTGCCGGGCATCGTCCCGGTGCTCGGCGCGACCGAGGCCGAGGCGCGGGAGCTGGAGGCCGAGCTGGACCGGCTCATCGTCCCCAAGTACGCGCTCAAGAACCTCGCGCGGACGCTCAAGCTCGACCCGTCCGAACTGGACCTCGACAAGGAACTGCCCGAGCACCTGCCGACCGAGGACGAGATCGAGGGCGCCAAGAGCCGCTTCACGCTCATCGTGGACCTGGCCCGGCGCGAGCGCCTGACGGTGCGCCAGCTCATCGGGCGCCTCGGCGGCGGCCGCGGCCACCGCACCTTCACCGGCACGCCCGAGCAGGTCGCCGACGCGATCTTCGAGTGGTTCGACGGCGACGAGAACGGCCGCGCCGCGGACGGGTTCAACATCATGCCCGCGGTGCTGCCCTCGGGCCTGGAGGCCTTCGTGGACCAGGTCGTCCCGATCCTCCAGGAGCGCGGGCGCTTCCGCACCGAGTACACCGGCACCACGCTCCGCGATCACTACGGCCTCGCCAGGCCGGAGAACCCGCGGCGGCGCGAGGCGCTGGAGTCGGCGGTCAAGGGCGTCCTCGCCCACGCCCGCTGAATCCGGTCCGGTCTTCGGCGCCGGCGCCTCCCCCGCCGGTGCCGAAGGCACCCTCGGTCGCGGTTTCGCGGTCCGAGCCGGGTGCCGAAGGCACCCATGCAAATCGGTACAGAACCGTCCCGCCTGTCGGAACGGTCGTGAGACGGCAAGCGTTTTGCGAGCCAGAACACGTTTTCCGTGCCCAATCTTTGAGACCCGGGTTGCCCCGGCACTCGGGTCACCCCTAGAATTCCCATCAGTTTGATCGAATATATCGAACTACTGGGAATGACACCTTACAACGTAGAGAGAATCCCCCATGAGCACAGCCAGCCAGTCCCCCCTCAATCGGCGCAGCATCATCGCGGCCGCTGGCGCGGCCCTCACCGCCGCGCCGATCCTGGCCGCCTGCGGCAACGACGACGACGTCTCGGCGGCCGACGCCGACAGCTCGACCGCCAGCGGCACCATCCGCCTGGGCTACTTCGGGAACATCACCCACGCCCCGGCCCTCGTGGGCCTCGAAGGCGGGGTCTTCGAGGACACCCTGCCCGAGGCCGTCACGATCGAGACCGAGGTCTTCAACGCCGGGCCCTCGGCGATCGAGGCCCTCTTCAGCGACGCGCTCGACATCTCCTACATCGGACCCAACCCCGCCATCAACGGCTGGGCCCAGTCCGGCGGCCAGGCGCTGCACATCATCGCCGGGTCCACCTCCGGCGGCGCGGGCCTGGTCGTCAAGCCCGAGATCACCGAGGTCGAGGACCTCGTCGGCACCGCCCTGGCCACCCCGCAACTGGGCAACACCCAGGACGTCGCGGCCCGCTACTGGCTCAAGCAGCAGGGCTACGAGACCGACCAGAGCGGCGGCGGCGACGTCTCGGTCACCCCCATCGACAACGCCGAGGTCGCGGCCGCGTTCGACGCGGGCACGGTGCAGTCGGCGTGGGCCGTCGAGCCGCGCTACTCGCAGCTGCTCCTCAACCACGGCGGCGTCGAGTTCCTCAACGAGCGCGAGCTGTGGGAGGGCGGCGAGTTCGTCACCACCCACATCATCGTCTCCACCACCTTCCTCAACGAGCAGCCCGCGCTGGTCAAGGCCTTCCTGGAAGCCCACGTGGCGGCCCTCGACTACATCGCCGAGAACCCCGCCGAGGCCGAGACGATCGCCAACGACCACCTCGAAGAGCTCTCGGGGAACCGCCTCGACGACGAGATCGTCAGCGCGGCCTTCGCAAACCTGACCTTCACCGCCGACCCGGTCGCCGGCTCCCTCGGCGGGAGCAAGGACCACGCGGTCGAGGTCGGGCTCCTCGAAGAGGTGGACCTCAAGGGCATCTACAAGCTCGACGCGCTCAACGAGATCCTCGCCGAGCGCGGCGACGCCGAAGTCTCGGCGGGTGACCTGGCGTGAGCCCGTCCCCCACGGTGAAGCCCGGCGGCACCGCCGAGCGGACCCGTGACACCGCCCCGGGTTCCCCGGCCGTCGCGCTGACCGACGTGGTCAAGCGCTACGGCCGGGGCCCGGGCGCCGTCACGGCCCTCGACGGGGTCTCACTCAGCGTCGCGCACGGCAGCTTCACCTGCCTGCTCGGCGCCTCCGGCTGCGGCAAGAGCACCCTGCTCTCGCTCGTGGCCGGACTCGACGACATCACCGCCGGATCGATCGACGAGGTCGACCGCCCGGTGGCCATGATGTTCCAGGAGTCCGCGCTGTTCCCGTGGCTCACCGTCTCGGGCAACGTCGAGATCGCCCTGCGCGTGAAGGGCGTCGGTCGGGCTGAACGACGCCGGCGCGCCGCGGAGCTACTGGAGACGGTGCGGCTCAACGGGTTCGAGCACAAGCGCCCGCACGAGCTCTCGGGCGGGATGCGGCAGCGCGTGGCGCTGGCGCGGGCCCTGGCGCAGGAGGCCTCGGTGCTGCTCATGGACGAGCCCTTCGGGGCCCTGGACGCGATGACCCGCGACATCCTCCACGACGAGCTGGAGCGGATCTGGCGCGAGCGGAACCTGACGGTCCTGTTCGTGACGCACAACGTGCGCGAGGCGGTGCGCCTGGGCGACCAGGTGGTGCTGCTGAGCTCGCGGCCGGGCCGGGTGCTCCACGTCTACGACGTGGACATGGAGCGCCCCCGCCGGATCGACTCGACCCCGGTGGCGCAGTTGGCCGCCGAGATCACCGACGCGCTGCGCGAGGAGGTGGCGCGCCATGGCGACTGAGACGAGGACGCCGGCCGCCGAGGAGGAGGACCGGGCGGGCCGCCTGGCCTCGGGCCTGGACGAGCTGGAGCGCACGCCGGTCACCGAGACCCGCTGGGGGCGCTTCGCGACCCGGCTGTGGGCCGGGACCTGGCCGAAGGTCCTGGCGCTGGTGCTGGTCATCGGGATCTGGCAGTTGCTGTTCTTCCTGGAGGTCAAGCCCGCTTGGGTGCTTCCGGCGCCGTTGACGGTGTGGCAGGACCTGTCGGATTTCGTCGTCACCGAGGACTACCGGCGGGCCATCCTGATCACGATGCAGCGGGCGCTGACCGGATTCGCGCTGTCGGTGCTCATCGGGTCGGTGCTGGGCATCGCGGTGGCGCGGTTCAAGCCGCTGCGGGCGGCGATCGGTTCGCTCATCACCGGGCTCCAGACGATGCCCTCGATCATGTGGTTCCCGTTGGCGATCCTGCTGTTCCAGATCTCGGAGTCCACGATCATGTTCGTGGTGATCCTGGGGGCGGTGCCCTCGATCGCGAACGGGATCATCTCGGGGATCGACTACGTGCCCCCGGCGTACAAGCGGGTCGGGGCGGTGCTGGGCATGAAGGGCCTCCAGCTGTACCGGCACGTCATCCTCCCGGCGACGCTGCCCTCGTTCGTCTCGGGGCTGAAGCAGGGCTGGGCGTTCGCGTGGCGCTCGCTCATGGCGGGCGAGCTGCTGGTCATCGTGGCCGGGCAGGGTTCGATCGGCGCGCTCATGCAGGGCGCGCGGGAGTTCAACAACGCCCCGCGGGTGCTGACGTGGATCATCACGGTCCTGGTCATCGGCATCCTGGTGGACGCGTTCTTCCGCGCCGCCGACAACCGCATCCGCCGGACCTGGGGCCTGGCCCAATCGGATTGACGGCCCGCCAAGGCCGTCGGCACCAGAGTTCCTCAAAGACACAACCGCACAGAGTTTTCCCCCGCCGGGATTCGTTCCGCACCTTCGTCCCCGGCGGGGGGATCCCCCTAAGAACGAAATCACTCGGGGCACATCATGACCACAATTCCTATTAAAAAAGTAGGACAACTAGATATTCGGGCGGCGACGGCGCGGCTGCGCCTCGACCGCCTCCGCATCCTCATCGGACCGGTGGTCCTGGTCGCGGTGTGGCAGATCGGCTCGGCCACGGGCCTCATCCCCGAGCAGACGCTCGCGGCCCCCTCCACGGTGATCAGCGCCGCGGGCGGGCTCATCGAGACCGGCCGCCTCCAGGAGCACCTGCTGGTGTCCCTCGGCCGGGCCGCCACCGGGCTGACCCTCGGCGTCCTCATCGGCGCGGTCCTCGCGATCGTGGCCGGGCTCTTCCGCCTCGGCGAGGACCTCATCGACGGTCCCATGCAGATCCTCCGCGCCATCCCCGCGCTCGCCCTCGTGCCCCTCGCGATCGTGTGGTTCGGCATCGGCGAGGAGGTCAAGATCTTCCTGGTGGTCTTCGCGACCGCCTTCCCCGTGTACGTCAACACGCACGCCGCGATCCGGGGCCTGGACCCGCGCTTCGGCGAACTCGCCCGCACCGCCGAACTCGGCAAGTTCGCCCTGGTGCGCAAGGTGATCCTGCCGGGGGCGCTCCCGGGGTTCTTCACGGGCCTGCGCTTCGCGACCGCCATCTCGTGGCTGGTCCTGGTCGTGTCCGAGCAGATCAACGCCACCAGCGGGATCGGCTACCTCATGACCCAGGCCCGCAGCTTCGCGCAGACCGACATCATCGTGGTCGGCCTCGTCGTCTACGGCCTGTTGGGCCTCATCTCGGACCGGCTCGTCCGCTTCACCGAAGGGAGGGTCCTGCCGTGGCGACGGACCTTCGAAGCCCGCTGAACCTCGAAGCGCCCGCGGCCGTCGCGGTCCGGGGGCTCGACAAGTCCTTCGGGAAGCAGCACGTCCTCAGGGGCGTGGACCTCGACATGGCACCCGGTGAGTTCGTGGCGCTGCTCGGGCGCTCGGGATCGGGCAAGTCGACGCTGCTGCGCGTCCTCGCGCGCCTCGACACCGAGTACACCGGCGAGGCCTCGGTGCCCGAGCGACGCGCCGTCGCGTTCCAGGACGCCCGGCTGCTGCCGTGGAAGCGGGTCCTCGACAACGTGCTGCTGGGACAGAGCGGCAAGGCCGCACGGGAGCGGGGCGTCGACACGCTCGCCGAGGTCGGGTTGGCCGACAAGGCGAAGGCCTGGCCGCACACGCTTTCGGGCGGCGAGGGCCAGCGGGCCGCCCTGGCGCGGGCGCTGGTGCGCGAACCGGAGCTGCTGCTGCTCGACGAGCCGTTCGGGGCGCTCGACGCCTTGACCCGCTTGAAGATGCACGCGCTGCTGCGCCGGCTCTGGGCGGTCCACCGGCCGTCGGTCCTCCTGGTCACCCACGACGTGGACGAGGCGATCGTGCTCGCCGACCGGGTGCTGGTGCTGACCGAGGGCCGCATCTCGCTCGACGTGGGCGTCGAGCTGCCCGAGGCGAACCCGCGCCGCTCCCCCGAGTTCGCCGACCTGCGCGACCGCCTCCTGGGCGAGCTCGGCGTCAGCGAATCCGAACGTTAACGAAGGCAGGACAAGGTATGAGCATTCCCGAGCACGCCCGCGGCTACGACGGCTTCGAGGGCGCCGTGGGCCGCACCAGCGCCGAGTCGACCCCGTGGTGGCCCGAGGAGCCGACCGCCCCGGCCGGGGCGCCGAACATCATCGTGGTGCTCCTCGACGACATGGGCTACAGCGACATCGGCCCGTTCGGGTCCGAGATCGACACGCCGAACCTCGACCGGCTCGCCGAGCACGGGGTGCGGCTCCAGAACTACCACACCACGCCGGTGTGCTCCCCCGCCCGCGCGGCGCTGCTGACAGGCCTGAACCCGCACCGGGCCGGGTACGGCTCGGTCGCCAACGGCGACCCGGGCTACCCGGGGCTGCGGCTGGAACTGGCCGACGACGTGCTGAGCCTCCCGGAGGCGCTGCGCGCCAACGGGTACGCGACGTACGCGATCGGCAAGTGGCACCTGGCGCGGGACGCGAACCTGGCGCCGGGCCGCACCAGGGACTCCTGGCCGCTCCAGAGGGGCTTCGACCGGTACTACGGCTCGCTCGAAGGTTTGAACTCGTTCTTCCACCCCAACCAGCTCACCGTCGACAACGGACCGTCGCCGGTCGAGGAGTACCCGGAGGGGTACTACCTCACCGACGACCTCACCGACCAGGCCGTCGAGCGGATCAAGGAACTGCGCTCGCACGACCCGGAGAAGCCCTTCTTCCTGTACTTCGCGCACGTGGCGATGCACGGGCCGCTCCAGGCCAAGGCCGAGGACATCGAGAAGTACCGCGGGAAGTACGCCGAGGGCTGGGACGCCCTGCGCGAGCGGCGCTTCGCGAAGCAGCTCGCCGACGGCCTGTTCCCCGAGGGCACCCGGCAGGCCCCGCCGAACGCCGAGCCCGGCTTCGAGGTCCCGGCCTGGGACGAGCTCAGCGACGAGGAGCGCGACCGCTTCGCCCGCTACCAGGAGGTGTACGCGGCGATGGTCGACAGCGTCGACCAGTCCCTGGGCCGCATCCTCGACACCGTCGAGGCGCTCGGCGAACTCGACAACACCATCGTGGTGTTCACCTCCGACAACGGCGGCACCGCCGAGGGCGGCCCGGCCGGCACGCGCTCGTACTTCTCGCAGTTCGTGCACCACCCGGTGCCCGCGGACTGGGAGCGGGACGTGGCCCACGACCCGGCGCTCATCGGCTCGGCCAAACTCGGCGTGCACTACCCGAGGGGCTGGGCGCAGACCTCGAACACGCCGTTCCGGTTCTACAAGGGGCAGACGTTCGCCGGCGGGGTGCGCGTGCCGTTCATCGTGTCCTGGCCCGCCGGGCTCCAGCGCGAGGACGGCGACGACGGCATCCGGGACCAGTACGGGTACGTCACCGACGTCTTCCCCACGATCCTCGAACTCGCCGGGCTCCAGGCGCCGGCCCGGCGCGGCGGGCGCGACGCGCAGGACCGCGACGGCGTGAGCCTCGCCGAAGTCCTGCGCAAGAAGGAGCTGGCGAGCCCGCACACCGAGCAGTACGCCGAGTTCGGCGGCCACCGCGGCTACTACAAGGACGGGTGGAAGCTCAACACGCTCCACAAGCCCGGGGCGGCCTTCGACGACACCGAGTGGCAGCTGTTCGACACCCGCACCGACCCGACCGAACTCGACGACGTCTCGGAGCGGTTCCCCGACGTCGCGAGGGAACTGGCCGAGGCGTGGGAGCACGCGGCCTGGCGCAACACGGTCTTCCCGCTCCAGACCGGGCGCGGGCTCGGCCCGGGCGCCAGGCGCCCCTCCGACGAGCGCTTCTCAAGGCCCGTGCGGATCCTGCCCGGCTCGCCGGTGCTGGAGCGGCACCGCTCGGCCGCGCTCGTGCAGTACCGGTCCTTCACCGTGGACGTCGAACTCGCCGACGACGGCGGCGACGGCGTCCTGACCGCCCACGGCGACCCTCAAGGCGGGTACGTGCTCTACCTGGAGGATGGCCGGGTCCGCTTCGGCTACAACCAGTACGGGCGCACCACCGTGATCGACGGCGGCGACGTCCCCGCCGGGACGCGCCGCATCCGCCTCCAGGCGCGGTCGACCGCGAAGCTCCAGTGGGACTTCACGATCGGCCTCGGCGACGGCCGGGGCGAGCCCGCGGCCGTGGCGCAGCTGCCGGGCCGGTTCCAGCTCGTGGGCCTGTCCCCGTGGACGGGCATCTCGGTCGGGCGCGACGCGCGCGGACCGGTCCTGTGGGACCTGTACGAGCGCCGCGGCGCCTTCCCGTTCAACGGCGAACTCGACGCCGTCACCTACACCCCGGGGCCGTTCTCCTTCGGCCCCGAGCAGATCCAGGCGATCCGGCGCGAAGCCGAACTCATCGCCGACTGAAGACACGATCCCCATCCCGAAAGGCAATCCGACATGACCACCGCAACCCGCAGAACCCTTCTCGGCGGCGCCGTCGCCGCCCCGCTCGCCGCGCTCGGCCTGACCGCCTGCTCGGACGAGGACGGCGACGCGCTGACCCTGCGGGTCGGTGAACTGGGCGCCGCTCCGGTCACCCAGGAGCTGTTCAAGGCCGCCGGGCTCGACCAGGACCTGCCTTACACCATCGAGTGGAAGCAGTTCGTCAACGCCGGACCGGAGTACATCGAGGCCGCCGGTGCCGAGGCCGTGGACGTCGGCTTCACCGCCGACACCCCGCTGATCTTCGCGGCCTCGAACGGCGTGCCGCTCAAAGCCATCGCCGCGACCACCGTGGACGACCCGTCGACCTCCTTCAACGCGATCCTCGCCGGAGCGGGCACCGGGATCGCCACCGTCGCCGACCTCAAGGGCCGGAAGGTGTCCTTCCAGGAGGGCACCATCACGCAGTACCACGTGGTGAAGGCGCTCGAATCGGCCGGGCTGACGCTCGACGACATCGAGACGGCGAACCTGCCGGTGGTCGACGCCAACACCGCGCTCGCCAACGGCGAGATCGACGCGGTCGCGACGCTGGGGATCTACTGGTCCCAGGCCGAACTCGCCGGGGCGACGCTCGTGGCGACCGGGGCCGACTACTTCCCGAGCATCTCGCTGCTCTCGGCGCGGACGGCGATCGTCGAGGACGAGGCCTACGCCGACGCCCTGGCGGACTATGTGGACCGTTACGGGCGGGCGCAGGAGTGGCGCTACGCGAACATCGAGGCATGGGCGGAGCAGTACGCCGCGCTCACCGGGCTGCCGATCGAGGTCGTGGAGGCCACCGAGACGCGCGCTCCGGTGACGCTGGGGCCGATCACCGAGGAGATTCGCGCCTCCCAGCAGGAGCAGAGCGACGGCTACGCCGCGCTGGGCATCATCGGCGAACTCGACGCCGCCGAGCAGTTCGACGACCGGTTCAACTCCGTCTTCGACGCCTGACACCCCCCGACCGCCCCCACCAGACGGTCGGCGGCGGGGTTCCCGATCAGCTCGCGGGAACCCCGCCGCCGACACCCCGACCACGAAAGCCCGACACCGACACCGAGGAGGGGCAATGCCCACCGCATCGAAATCCTTCGTCGACCCCGAGGCCGCGAGGCAACTGGCCGACGAGCACCAGGCGCTGTTCATCGACGTCCGCACGCCCGGCGAGTTCGCGACCGAACGCGTCGCGGGCTCGCGGAACATCCCGCTGCCGATCGTCAAGGCCGCGCAGGGCGCCCTCGCCGAAGCCGGCGCGCCGCTGATCCTGGTGTGCGCCTCGGGAACCCGCGCCGGCCAGGCGAAGGACCTCCTCGGCGAGGAGACCGGCGTGCCGGTGCACATCCTCGAAGGGGGCCTGAGCGCCTGGAAGGCCGAGGGCGCGCCGGTCGAGTCCTCGGGCCGGCGGGTGTGGGGCATGGAGCGCCAGGTCCGCCTGGCCGCGGGCGGCCTCGTGATCGCCTTCGTGGCGCTGAGCCTCGCGTGGGAGCCGCTGAAGTGGCTGGCGGCCGCGATCGGCGCAGGACTCGCGGTCGCGGCGATCACCGACACCTGCGCCATGGCGCGGGTGCTCGCGTTCCTGCCGTGGAACCGCAAGGCGGCCTGAACCGCCGGCGCGCCGAGCGTGAACGCCGGTGCAAGCGCAGGTGAACGGTGTGAAGTGCCGCGTCAGACGTGGTTCGCGCCCGCGCGCTCGGCTACGGTTGCGGCGGTGCCGTCCGGGCGCCGCCGATGCTCTCCGACGGAAGGTGCGCCGTGATCTACAGCCTCTTCGACTCCGCTGCCGCCTATGAGGTGACCGAGGCCGATCAGGCCGGGCCGGTGCCGCCGATCGAGGCGGTCCTGTTCGACTTCAGCAACACCATCTTCAAGCTCATCGACGTCGAAACCTGGCTGCGCCGAATCGAGTCGGCGACGGGCCGCGAACTCGGCCCCGGGCTGGTGGAGAAGACCGCCGAGCAGCTCGGCGAGGCCTACCGGGTCCCGGAGGTCGCCGAGGCCCAGATCGGGCGCGACGAGTCGCCGACGAAGCACCGCATCGCCATGTTCGAGTGGTTCCGGCGCATCGACTACCTTCAGGGCGTCGAGGAGACCGCGTACGAGCTCATCGCCGCACCCGACGCGTGGGTGCCCTATCCGGACACCGAGCCGCTGCTGCGCGAGCTGCGCCGCCGCGGGATCAAGACCGGGATCGTCTCCGACTTCGCGTGGGACGTCGGCGTGCACATGGCGCACCACGGCCTCGACGACCTCATCGACGTGCGCGTCCACTCGTTCCAGTTCGAGACGGAGAAACCCGACCCGGTGCTGTTCCGCGCCGCGTGCGAGCAGCTCGACGTGGACCCGCGCGCCGCGCTCATGGTGGGCGACAACCCGGCCAAGGACGGCGGCGCGGCCGCCTCCGGCCTGCGCGCGTTCATCCTGCCCGGGGAGGCGCGCACCGGCGAGCGGGGCCTCGCGCACGTCCTGGGCTTCCTCGACTGAACCTCAGGCCCTGATCGCGAGCGGGACCCGCAGCGCTCCGATGAGGACGCCTACCGCGGCCAGAGCGGCGAGGCCGGGCCATACGGGAGTGCCCGGGCCGCCTTCGATCGCGCTGAGGACCGGACCGGCGGCCGCGGCAAGGAGTGCGGCCGCCGCCGACAGCGCGTACCTCGCCCAGGCCGGGACGAGCGGTTCGAACACGGCCAGCGCGAGCATCGCGAACGCGAAGAGGTTGGCGGCCGGAACGGCCGTGGCCTGGCCCGCGGCGTAGCCGTGGCCGCCGATCGGCGGCCACGCGGATTCGGGCAGTGCGGCGGCGAGTGCCAGCGCGGCGAGGGCGTAGAGGATCGCCGCGGCGAGGCCGGTCAGGAGGCGGCGGCGCAGTCCGGTGGTGAGGGTCGTTGGCATGGGTGCTCCTTCGAGCGGATTAGTTGTATTAATACAACTGTTGTACCCGCGCGGAGCATTGGTTGTCAAGTGACAACTGCTGTAGGGTGGAGCGCATGTCGAGTCGGGACCGCCGGGCCGTGGAGGCCGTCGAGCGCGCCTTGGTGCGCATCAGGCGCGACCAGCAGGCGCGGCGGCTGCACGCGCGCGCCGAGGGATCGGGCAGGGCGACGGCGGCGAACGCGGCCAGGTTCCGCTACCTGGACGCGCTCGACGCCGAGGGCCGGACCATCTCGGCGGTCGCCGAGGCGATCGGGGTCGACCGTCCGCGGGCGAGCCGGCTGACGACCGAGTTGGCCGGTGAGGGCCTGATCGAGCGCGAGACGGACGCGGGCGATTCGCGGTACAGCCTGGTGCGGTTGACCGAGTCGGGGCGCGAGCTCGTGCGGTCGGCCCGCGAGGGCCGCCGCCGAGCGGTGGCCGAGGCGCTGGAGGGGTTCTCGCCCGAGGAGGCCGAGGTCTTCGCCTCGCTGCTGGAGCGGTTCGTGGAGGCGTGGCCCCGCGGCGAGCGGTAAGGGCTTGGACTTCGGCTTGGCGCGCAGGTGCGCGCGTTCGCCTTGGGAGCCGAAGAGGCTGAGGAACTCCACCGGCCGCTCGTCGGCGCTGCCGAACCAGTGCGGTGTGCGGGTGTCGAACTCGGCGGCTTCGCCGGGCTTCATGATGAAGTCGTGCTCGCCGAGGACGACCCGCAGCCGCCCGTTGAGCACGTACATCCACTCGTAGCCCTCATGGACCTGCGGCTCGGGTTCGCTGGGCCCGCCGCCGGGGATGATGAGCTTGTAGGCCTGGATGCCGCCGGGCCTGCGGGTGAGCGGCAGGTGGATCATGCCGTGGCGCTCGACGGCCTTGAGGTGGATGCGCGGGTCGCCGGTCTGTGGCGCGTCCACGAGTTCGTCGAGGGTCACGCCGTGGGCTTTGGCCAGGGGCAGCAGCAGTTCGAGGGTGGGCTTGCGCGAGCCGGACTCGAGTCGGGAGAGGGTGCTCACCGAGATCCCGGTCTGGTCCGAGAGGTCCGCGAGGGTCGCCTCGCGTTGGCGTCGCAGTGCCCGTAGCCGCGGGCCGACCGCGTCGAGTGCCAGATCCAGGTCGTCGTCCATGCGTCGAGTTTGCCACAACGGCAAGTTTGTTTGCCAGTTTCGAGGGGATCGTCCTATGGTCGTCGCGGAGGTGGTCGCGATGACCGATGAATTGAACGACCGGTACGACGCAGTGGTGATCGGCGGCGGCGCCGCGGGTCTGAACGGGGCGCTCATGCTCGCGAGGGCGCGCCGGTCGGTGGCCGTGATCGACGCGGGCGAGCCGCGCAACGCCCCGGCCGCGGCCGTGCACGGCCTGCTCGGGCGCGAGGGAACGCCCCCGGCGGAACTGCTCGAACGCGGCCGGGCGGAGGTGCGCCAGTACGGCGGGCACGTGGTGGCCGGGACCGTGGCGGGGGCGAAGGCGGCCGAGGGCGGGTTCACCGTCTCGCTGGAGGACGGCCGGGAGGTGCGGGCGCGCCGGGTGCTGGTCACCACCGGCGTGGTGGACCGGATGCCGGAGATCCCGGGGCTGCGGGAGCGCTGGGGCAGGGACCTCGTGCACTGCCCGTACTGCCACGGCTGGGAGGTGCGGGACCGGCCGATCGGGATCGTGGCGACCGGCCCGATGTCGGTGCACGGCGCGCTGCTGTTCCGGCAGTGGACCGCCGACCTCGTGTTCTTCACCCATGATCAGCCCCCGTTGTCGGAGGAGGACTCAGAGAAGATGCGGGCGCGCGGCATCCGGATCGTGGACGGGCCGATCAGCCGGATCGAGACCGAGGCCGACCGGATCTCCGGGGTGCGGCTCGCGAGCGGCGAACTGGTCGAGCGCGAGGTGCTCGCGGTCGGGACGCGGGTGGAGGCGCGGGGCGGGTTCCTGGCGGACCTGGGCCTGGCGGTGGTCGAGCACCCGGCGGGCGTCGGCGAGCACGTGCAGGCGGACGCCACCGGCCGCACCGAGGTCGAGGGCGTGTGGGTGGCCGGGAACGTGACCGACCTGATGGGCCAGGTGGGAGCGGCGGCCGCGGCCGGAGCGATGGCCGGAGCCCACATCAACGCGGACCTGGTGAACGAGGAGACCGCCGAAGCAGTGGCCGCCTACCGGGCGGCTTAGGCTTCAAGGCGGCCGCGGTCCTTTCGGGACCGCGGCCGTCGTCGTCAGGCCTTGCGGGGCTTGGCCGTGGTGCCTCCGGTCGCGAGGCGCATGAGGTCCGAGCTCAGGTCGATGTCGAGTTCGGTGCCTCCGGCGCTGCCGTACTCGTGCTGGTAGCTCTTCCACGACTCGCTGCGGACCTTCCCGGCGAAGCCGGACTCCATGAGCAGCAGCAGTTCGATCGCGGCGCGGTCGATCCGCTCCCCCAGCTCCTTCGCGTTCCAGTCCTCGGTCGCGGCGAACACCGAGGTCGGCACCGTCATGGTGCGCAGGTAGGCGAACAGCGAGCGCATCTGGTCGTCGATCACCAGCGCGTGGCGGGCCGTCCCGGCCGTCGCGGCCAGCACGACCGGCTTGGCGATGAGCAGGTCGTTGTCGAGCACGTGGAAGAAGGAGCTGAACAGGCCGCTGGGGGCGGCCTTGTACACCGGGGCGCTGGCGACGATCGCGTCGGCCGCGCCGAGCGCCTCGATCGCGCGGGTCATCTTGGGGCCCATGAGCTGCGAGACGATCGCGGTGGTGATCTCGCCCGCGAGTTCACGCAGGTCGATCACCTCGCTCCGGACCGCTTCGCCGCGGTCTTCGGCGAGGCGGCGGACGCGGTCGGCGATGCGGTCGGCGAGCATCCTCGTCGAGGACGGGTCGCTGGTGCCGCCGCTGACGACGACGAGGCGGAACGGTTCGGTGCTCGGGGTCTGCGGGGCGTTCACAGCGCGGCCTCCTGTCGATCGCGGTGGGTCGAGGCCGTCTCGCCTTGGGCGGCGAGCTTGCGGCCGATGGTTTCGAGCTGGCGCATCTCCTCGTCGGTGAGGGCGGCGTGCACGGCGCGGGCGACGTCGACCGCGTGCCGGCCGCCGACGCGCCGCTGCGCCTCGCGTCCGGTCGCGGTGAGCGCCAGGCGGAGGCCGCGGCCGTCGGCGGGGTCGGCGGCGCGTTCGACGAGGCCGCGCTCGGCCAGCCGCTCCACGAGGCGCGACAGGGCGGGCTGGCTGAGCAGGACGCCGCGGCCGAGCTCGTAGAGCCGCATCGGTCCGTCGTGCTTGGACAGGGTGTAGAGCACGTCGTACTCGCGCATGGACACCTCGTCCCAGATCGGTTCGGCGGCGAAGCGCTTCATGAGTGCCGCGTGGGCGGTCAGCAGCGACTCCCATGCGTCGTTCGCCAGGTGGCTTCTGCTGCGGGTCATGGTGTTCTCCTAGCCGAGGCTCGGGTACTCGGCCTGGGCGTCGCTGTCCTGGTAGGGCGAGGCGCCGGTGACGTTGTCGCCGCGGTTGGCGTTCGGGCGCGGCTGGCGGGCCGGCTCGTCGCCGTACTTGGCCTTGACGCGGGCCGCGTGGGTCGGGGCCTCGGCGGACTCGGGGTCGCGCCGGGAGGCCAGTTCCCTGCGCAGCACCGGGACGACCTCGCCGCCGAGCAGCTCGAGCTGGTCGAGGACCATGTTCAGCGGCATCCCGGCGTGGTCGAGGAGGAACATCTGGCGCTGGTAGTCGCCGAAGGTCTCCTGGAAGGTCAGGGTCTTGTCGATGACCTCCTGCGGGCTGCCGACCGACAGCGGCGTCCCCTGCGCGAAGTCCTCCAGGGACGGGCCGTGCCCGTAGACGGGGGCCTCGTCGAAGTAGGGCCGGAACTCCTTGACGGCGTCCTGCGAGCGCTTGGCGAGGTAGACCTGGCCGCCGAGGCCGACCACGGCCTGCTTCTGCGTGCCGTGCCCGTAGTGCTCGAAGCGGCGGCGGTAGAAGTCGATGAGGCGCTTGGAGTGCGCGGAGGGCCAGAAGATGTGGTTGGCGAAGAAGCCGTTGCCGTAGAAGGCGGCCTGCTCGGCGATCTCGGGCGTGCGGATCGAGCCGTGCCACACGAACGGCGGCACGTCGTCGAGCGGGCGCGGCGTCGAGGTGAAGCCCTGGAGCGGGGTGCGGAACTCGCCCTCCCAGTCCACGACGTCCTCGCGCCACAGCCGGTGCAGCAGGTTGTAGTGCTCGAGCGCGAGCGGCAGGCCCTTGCGGATGTCCTGGCCGAACCACGGGTAGACCGGCGCAGTGTTGCCGCGTCCGAGCATGAGGTCCATGCGGCCCTTGGACAGGTGCTGGAGCATCGCGTACTCCTCGGCGAGGCGCACCGGGTCGTTGGTGGTGATGAGCGTCGTGGCCGTCGTGACGATGAGGCGCTCGGTGAGGGCGGCGATGTGGGAAAGGAGGGTCGTCGGGGACGAGGAGAAGAACGGCGGGTTGTGGTGCTCGCCGATCCCGAAGACGTCGAGGCCGACCTCTTCGGCCTTGACCGCGATCTTGACGATCGCGTCGATCCGCTCGGCCTCGCTCGGGGTCTGCCCCGAGACCGGGTCGCGCGTGATGTCGCTGACTGAGAAGACACCGAACTGCATTGTATTTCCCCTGCTCTCGCCGCCCATGCGGCCTAAAGTTCATGCGTTTGCATCTACCTCAACGAGCGGGGGCCGGGGTTTGTTCCCGGCGGGCCGCCGTGAGGCGGCCCACCGCGGTCACACGAGGGTGTGGACGAATTCGACGGCGAGCCAGGCGGCGAAGACCAGCAGGATCACGCCGGAGGCGCGGTCGAACCAGACGCGGCGCTCCTTCGTCAGAAAGCGGCGCATCCCGGCCGCCGCGCCCGCGAGCAGCAGGAACCACAGCCACGAGGCCGAGACCGCGCCCGCGGCGAAGGCCGTCCGGGACGTGGCCGCCTGCGCCGCGATCGCCGCGCCGAGGACGCCGACGGTGTCGAGGATGGCGTGCGGGTTGAGCAGCGACACCGCGGCGGTGCGGCGCAGGACCTGCGCGGGCGACCACAGGACGGCCTCCTCGTCGAGGTCGGCGGGCTTGGCCCGCAGCGACTTGACGCCGAGATAGGTCAGGAACAGGGACCCGGCCACGAGCATGGCCGGGCGCAGGCCCGGCACTGAGTCGAGCAGCGCCGAAGCGCCGGTCGCGCCGAGGACGATGAGCAGCGAGTCGCACAGCGCCGCGCCGACGACCGCCCACAGCGCCCGCGGCATCCCGAGGCTGACGCCCTGACCGAAGACGAACACGTTCTGCGCCCCGATCGGGACGATGAGCGCGAGCCCGATCGCCAGGCCGGTGAGGAAGGCGGCGGTCATGACGCGAGCCGAGCGAGCGCGGCCTCGCCGGCGGGCCTCCAGGTCGGTTTGCCGCCGGGCTCGCCCCGGTCGCCGGCGCGGCCGATGTCGACGAGCCCGAGGGCGCGCAGCAGCGCCCACCCGCGGGCGCGGCGCACGATGTCCTCATCTGCGTCGTACCGCGCGAGGCACCGGGCGGCGCCGCCGTCGGGCAGCAGCAGCCAGGCGGCCGAGAGGTCGGTGGCGGGGTCGCCGGCGCACAGCTCGCCGAAGTCGATCACGCCCGCGAGGGCGCCGTCGGTGACGACGATGTTCGCGGGGTGGAGGTCGCCGTGGAGCCACACCGGCTGCCGGTCCCAGTCGGGGGCGGCGAGCGCGTCGTCCCAGATCGCGCGCAGGGCGGCGTCGGTCGAGTCGAGGCGATCTTCGAGGCCGGCGGCGAAGCGCCGCAGCGGGACGCCGCGGTCGGGGTTGGCGGGGGCGTCTGCAGGCGCTTCGCGGTGGAGGGCGAGGAGGAAGTCCGCGAGGGCGTCGGCGGACTCGGGGCGGGCGACCGCGGCGCGGTCGGCCGGTTCGCCGGGGACCCAGGTGGTCACGGTCCAGGTCTCGGGGAAGCGTGAGGTGGGCTCGCCGAGGCGGAGGGGCACCGGGACCGGGAGCGGCAGCAGCGGCGCCAGCGCGGGCAGCCACCGGTGCTCCTTCTCCAGGAGCGCCGGGGCGCGCGGGGTGCGCGGCAGGCGGACGGCGAGGTCGTCGCCGAGTCGCCACATGCGGTTGTCCCAGCCGCCGTCGACCTCGCGCAGTGCAAGTCCGGCCAGATCCGGGTGTCCCTCGCTCACGAGTGCACGCACGAACGCTTCATCGATCACTGTGTCGCCCAAGGAAAGCACCTTCTCGCCGTGGGAACGGCCGGTGGCCCGGCCGGCGGTCGGGGCAAGCGTATCCACACCGGGCCCGCGGAGCAGGAGTCAGTCGGCGTCCCGCGCGGCCCGGCGGCGCTCGTAGTAGCGAGCCACGCGGACGCGGTTGCCGCAGCCTTCCGCCGAGCACCACTGCCGCCGCGGGTGCGCGGGGAGGAAGACGAGTACACAGTCCTCGGCGCCGCACTGGCGGAGTTTCGCGACGGCCGGGTCGGTGAGGAGGTCGATCGCGGCGCGGGCCAGTGTCGCCGCGAGGCGCTCGGGTGCCGGGCCCGCCGGTTCGACCGTTTCGGTGACGGTATGGCCGTCCCAGGAGAGGCAGGTGCGTCCGGGCGCGGCGTCGAGGGCCGCGGCGAGGGACCGCAGGGCCGACTGGGGCGGTGGCTCACCTTCGAGCAGGGCGGCGACGGCGGCCGCGGTGTGGCCGCGGATCGCCAGCGCCGCCGCGAGGAGGGCGGCGTCGGCGTCGAAGCGGCCGAGAGCGGGGCGGAGGTCGGTTTCGAGCGCGAGCCAGGCCCCGAGCCGGTCGGGGGTGTCGAGCAGGTCGCCTCCGGCGGTCAGGGTGTTCACCAGGTCGATGGCGAGCGGCTCGCCTACCAGCGGTGTCGGCGCGGTCATAACAGTAATGGTACCTCTCGCGCCTAAGGCATTAGCGATCCGTGCTAGAACTAATGGAACTTTGACGAGAGAAAGCATGTGATCGCATGAACCGTCCTGCCCGCGTCCGGCATCGGAGCATCGACGTCCAAGGCGTCGAGGTCGCCTACCGCGAGTCCGAACCCGACCGCGCCGACGCGCCCGTATTGCTGCTGCTGCACGGGTTCCCGTCGGCCTCGCACCAGTTCCGGCGCCTGTTCGACGCGCTTGGCGCCGAGTTCCGGCTCATCGCCCCCGACTACCCCGGCTTCGGCCGCACCCGGGCTCCCGAGGGCTTCGCGTACACCTTCGACCGGCTCGCCGACATCGTCGAAGGCTTCGTCGATCGCATCGGGCTGGGACGCTTCGCGATGTACGTCTTCGACTTCGGCGCCCCGGTCGGGTTCCGGGTGGCCGAGCGGCGGCCCGAGCGGATCGCGGGCCTGGTGGTGCAGAACGGGAACGCCTACGCCGAGGGCCTGTCGGCGGCGGCCCGCGACTTCATCGCGCTGAGCGCCGACCGGCCCGGGGACGAGGAGGCCGTCCGCGCGCTGCTCACGATCGAGGGCACCCGGTTCCAGTACGAGACGGGCGTGGCGGAACCGGACCTGATCGCGCCGGAGAGCTGGACCCTCGACCAGCACTACCTCGACCTGCCGGGGCGCAAGGAGGCGCAGGTCGCGCTCGCGTTCGACTACAAGTCGAATGTGGAGCGTTACGGCGACTGGCAGGCGTGGCTGCGCGAGTACGCGCCGCCGGCGCTCGTCGTCTGGGGCCGCGGCGACCCGTTCTTCCCCGAGCCGGGAGCGCGCGCCTACCTCGGGGACCTGCCCGGGGCCGAACTCCACCTGTTCGACACCGGGCACTTCGCGCTGGAGACGCACCTGCCGCAGATCGCCCCGCTCGTCGCGGACTTCCTGCGCCGCCTCGGCACTGAAGCGGGCAACCGTTCCCGGGCGCCGCGCGTATGAATCGGCAACGAGTCGAAGGGACTTCTCAAGTGCTTTGCAGTCGAAGAACGTACCGAGCCGCGGCGGTCGCCGCCTGCGGCGTCCTCATGGCCGCCTGCACCGGCGGCGACGAGCCGGGAAGCGCCACCGAGCCCGGCCCCGAGGCCGTGGCCGAGGCGGAGCGGCTGTACCAGATCGTCAACGACAGCCGCGCCGTCACCGACGAGCTGTCGCAGATCGAGAACCGGGTCGCCAAGCGCTGCATGGAGGACGAGGGCTTCCAGGTGCACGACCCGGCGGTCTTCGCCACCACCAGGTTCGCCGCGTACGGCGCGGCGGGGTACCTCACCGACGCGCCCGTCCGAGCGGTCCCGACGCGGGCCGCCGCCGAGCAGTGGGGCTTCGGGGTCTGGATCGAGTTCGTCCGCGCCCCGGGGAACGAGGACCTCGCCGAGCAGTTGCTGACCCCCGAGGCGCGCACCGCGTTCAACCTCCCGCAGGAGGACTACGCCCAGCCCGACACCGGTGAATGGGAGGCGCAGGGCGAGGCGTACCGGGCGGCCTGGATCGAGGCGTACACCGGATCGCCCGCCGTCGAGGACTCGGGGAAGGGCCCGCAGGGCGACGGGGAGGCGCTCGGCGGATGCCGGCTGGAGATGATCGAGACGATCTACGGCGAGCCCTACACCGTCGAGGACGAGGAAGGGGACTACACGCTCACGCACCCGCCGAGCCCCGCGTTCGAGCTGGAGGAGTTCGAGGGCACCGCCGGGATCGCCGAGCACCTCGACGGCCGCGACGTCGACTTCGAGTCCTGCCTCATCGACAAGGGCTACGCCGGCTGGGAGCTCGGCGACGAGCTCTACCCGCCGCTGTGGGAGTACTTCGGGCAGATGTACGCCCCCGGCTACTTCCAGGAGTTCGGCACCGGCGAGGACGGGGTCCCCGAGCCGCCGAGCGAGATCCCCTCGGACTTCCTCGGCGTGCTCGAACTCGAACGGGCCGTCGCGGTGGACTTCGCCGAATGCGGCGGGGAGAGCGGCCTGCGGACGGTGATCGAGCAGGCCTGGGCGGCGATGCTCGTCGACGCGTACCTGCCGATCGAGACCGAGATGGTCGCCTGGCAGGAGCAGATGCAGGGACACCTCGACCAGGCCCAGGACTACCTCCAGGAGTGAGGGCCCGACCGACGCGTCTGACGGTGGCGCGATGTCGGTCACGCCTGCGATGATGCCGCGGGCACGACCGGAGGGCGGAGCGGATGCGGCGGTACTTCCAGCGGTTGCGGGCCGTCGTGCCCAGGCAGCGGGGCGCGAGGCGGCGGGAGCGGGAGGCGCTGCCCGAACTGGAGGACCTGGCCTGGTACTCCCACGCCGAGCAGGCGGCGAGCGCCTCGTTCTGGCGCATGGCCCGGCGGCTGCCGGGACTGATGGCGCTGGCGTTCCGGTCGGCGTGGGCGGCGGCCCCGGGGTTGACGGTGACCGCGTTGGCGCTCAACGTCGTCGCGGGGGTCGCGACCACGACGGCGCTCCTGGCGGTCACCGACGTGACCTTGACGCTGTTCTCCGGCGAGGCCTCGTGGGACCAGGTGCGCCGAGCCGCTCCGGCCCTGGTCCTGCTGACCGTCGCCACCGCCGTCAGGGCCGGGCTCGGGCTGGTGGCCGGGTGGGCGCAGCAGCGCCTGGAGCCGCTGGTGCTCAACCGGACCGAGTCCGAGTTCTTCAAGCTCACGACCGAGGTGCCGCGGTCGGCGTACGACGACGACGCGTTCGCCGACCGCATCGAGGCGTCCCGGTCCCGCGGGATGGACTCGGTCGTGCGGCTCGTGACCGACGTCGTGGACCTCGTGACCGGCCTGGTCACGGTGCTCGCGGTCGGCGCCGCGCTCCTGGTGATCCACCCGGTGCTACTGCCGCTGCTGTTCGCGGCGGCGCTGCCGACCGGTTGGGCGGCGGTGCGGTCGGCGCGGCTGCGGTACGTCTCGGTGCGCTCGCGCGTCTCGCGGCGCCGGCGCCTGTGGTTGCTGGAGATGCACATGGCCGACCGGAACTCGGCCGCGGACCTGCGCCTGCACGAGGCGGGCCGGTGGCTGCGGGGCCAGCACGCGGCGATGGTGGAGGCCGAGACCGGGGCCGACTTCGCGGTGATCCGGCGCCAGACGCTGACGCGCCTGGTCGGGCAGAGCGCCTCGGGCGCGGCGGTGGCCGCCGTGTACGCGGTGCTGCTGTGGATGCTCATCGAAGGGGTCGTCCCGCTCGGCATCGCCGCGGCCGCGGTGGTGGCCCTCCAGCAGGGCGGCCGCGCGATGGCGAACCTCCTCGTGGCGGTGAACCAGACCTACGACGACGGCCTCTACGTGTCCGACCACGCCGAGTTCCTGGCGATGGCGCGCGAGCGGATCGCGAGCGAGCCGCGGAAGGGGGCGCGTCCGGGGGCGCCCGAGGTGATCGAGGTGCGGGGCGTCTCGTTCCGCTACCCGGGCAAGGAGACCGACGCGCTCACCGGCGTGGACCTGACGATCCGGCGCGGCGAGACCATCGCGCTCGTGGGCGAGAACGGCTCGGGGAAGTCGACGCTCGCGCACCTGCTCGCGGGGCTGTACCGACCGACCGAGGGCCGCATCCTGTGGGACGGCGTCGACATCGGCGAGATCGATCCGGTCCACTGGCGGACCCACGTCTCGATGGTGTCCCAGCAGGTGATGCGCTGGCCGTTCACGGCGGAGATGGCGATCAGGCTCGGGCGGTCCGCCGTGCCGGCCGACCGGGACCGGGTCGAGGCGGCGGCGAAGGACGGCGGGGCGCACGAGATGATCCTCGGCTTCGACCACGGCTACGAGCAGTTGCTCGACCGGATGTTCAAGGAGGGCACCGATCTGAGCGGCGGCCAGTGGCAGCGGCTGGCCTCGGCGCGCGGGCTCTACCGGGACGAGGGCGGCCTGCTCGTCTGCGACGAGCCCTCGGCGGCTTTGGACGCGAAGGCGGAGGCGGCCCTGTTCGACACGCTCAGGGACCGGGCGGGCCGGGCGACCACGGTGATCATCTCGCACCGGTTGCAGGGCGTGGTCCACGCCGACGTGATTGCGGTCCTGGAGGAGGGAAGGCTGACGGAGCTGGGGACCCACGCGGAACTGCTCGCGGCCGGAGGCGCTTACGCGGAGCTGTTCGAACTCCAGTCGCGGTCCTATGTGGCCGAATGACCGGCGGGACGGCGCCGACGCTGCTCGACTGACACGCCAGTGCGCTTCGATCACTTTGGCACGCAGGGACTTCACTCCTTCGTGTCCCCATCGCGGGCCCGAGGCCGGTAGGCTGGATCGGCCTCGCGGCGGAGGCGCTCGCGTGCCTCCCTCATTCGCATCCCTCGTAAGGAAGGCCGACCATGACCGAAGACGTTCCCGTCGATCTGCCGTCCGATCTCGACCCGACCGTGCCGACGACCGCCCGCGTGTACGACGCGCTGCTGGGCGGCACCACCAACTTCGCCGCCGACCGGGAGGCCGCGGAGGTCTTCGCGAGCCACATCCCGCAGGCGCGCGAATGCGCCAGGCTCAACCGCAGCGCGCTCATCCGCGGCGTCGAGTACCTCGTGCGGAGCGCCGGGATCGACCAGATCGTCGACATCGGCTGCGGGCTGCCGACCGCGCAGAACACGCACCAGGTCGCGCAGGAGATCGACCCCGGCGCGAAGGTGGTCTATGTGGACCACGACCCGATGGTCGTCTCGCACGCCCGGGCGCTCCTGGCGCGCAACCGGAACGCGACCGTCATCGGCGCGGACCTGCTCGAACCCGAGGTGATCCTGGCCCACCCGGACCTGCGGTCCGCATTGGAATTGGAGCGGCCGGTGGCGCTGCTCATCGTCGGGATGATCATGCAGATCAGCGACGCCCAGCGGCCCGACGACATCATCGCGACCCTCATGGGGGCGCTGCCGTCGGGAAGCCACCTGCTCATCACCTCGTGGCCCGACACGGGCGAGCCCGAGCAGGCGGCGCTGTCGCAGGCGTGCATCGAGACGCTCGGCAACGGCTGGATGCGGCCGATCCCGGCGCTGGAGCGCCATTTCCTCGGCATGGAGATGGTCGCGCCGGGGCTGGAGTACGTGCCGAGGTGGTTCCCCGAGGAGCCCGATCGGGCGGTCCCCGAGGTCGCCGACCTCGAACCCTACGAGCGGACCCAGATGGCGGGCATCGCAAGGAAGGCGTGAAACGAGCCCCGGACGGGCCTTCGGCCCGTCCGGGGCCTCAGTCGCGGTGGGGTTCGGGGAGCCTGCGGGCCATGCAGACGCGCGGCCAGCGGTCGAGGCCGCTCGCGCGCTCGTGGTCGCGGATCGCCCGGAGCCCGGGCGTCAGCTCGTGGTCCGGGAGCGGCTCGAAACCGCAGCGCTCGTAATAGGGCGCGTTCCACGGGACCTCGGCGAACGTGGTCAGCGTGAGCGACCGCAGGCCGTCCGCGGCGGCCCGGGAGGCGGCATGGTCGAGCAGGGACCGGCCGATGCGGCGGCGGGCCCGGTCCGGGTGCACCGAGACCTGCTCGACGTGCAGGGCGCGGTCGACCGGTTCGGCGATGAGATAGGCGACGGGGCGGTCGCCGTCCACGGCGGCCCAGGCCAGGCCCGAGCGCCGGTAGCCGTCGAGCACTTCGACGCTGAGCGGCTCGTCCTCGGCGATCTCAGGCATCCCGATGTCCCGGAAGCACTCCCCCGCGGCCCGCTCGATGTCCTGGAGCAGCGGGAGGTCCGCGGCGGCCACCGCCCTGATGCGCATGTGGTCAGTGTGCCGGAGGCGCAGGGCGCGCGCAAGCCGGTTCAGCGGCGCTCGGGCAGCGGGTCGGCGAAGTCCCAGGAGACGAGGGCGTCGACGGCCGCGATCGCGTTGTGGAGCCGTTCCTGTTGCGGGCCTTCGAGTCTGAGATACCGGCGGCCGGTCCGGGCCAGTTCCTCCTCGAAGCGGGCGGTCATCCAGGGGCGCAGGTGCGCCTCGTCCCGCAGGCCGTCGTCCTCGAAGGGGACCCCTTCGTGGCCGGTCAACAGGTACAGGTCGTGGTGGAGTGCGTCGGCGATCGGGTCGAGGTCCGGGTTGCGGCCGCCGAGGTAGCGCTCGTGCCAGATCGCGGTAGCGAAGGCGTCGGTGTCGCAAAACAGGACCGGGCCGCCGGCGCGCGCGGCGGCCTCCTCGAGTTCGTTCTGGCGCTTGGCGATGTGCGGGAACTCCTCGGTCGAGAAGCGCACGTCGCCCCAGGTCGCCGCCGGGTCCTTCGCTTGGGCGGCGAGGAGTTTCTCTTCGCTGAAGGCCCGGCCGTACTCCTCGACGCAGCGGGTCGCGGCCCAGACGCCGCCGCGTTCGCGGTAGTGCGCGGCGAGGGCCTCGGCGATCGTGGTCGTGCCGGTGGACTCGGCGCCGACGGCGACCACGCGGCGGGCGAGGCCGGCGCGCACGGGCGCTTCGAGGAGGTCCCAGTTGCCGACCGGGTCGGCGCGGACGGCGGTGCCCGAGACGGGGATCGCACCGCGGTCGAGGCCGAGATGCACCGCCTCGAAGCGCCGGGCGAGTTCGTCGCCGTAGGGCTCGGCGGTGAAGACCGCGTCGACCGGTTCGGGAACGGCCGCTTTGAAGATCGCGGTGTGGGCGTCCCAGATCGCCTCGTCGCCCAGGTCCATGTGGACGTCGTCGACGGTGCCGATCACGCGGACGCCGGGGTGGGCCTCGCGGAGCCAGGCCACGCGCCGCTCCAGCGGGATCGACTCCACGGTCGCGGCGCAGACGAGGACGGTGAGGCGGCGGCACCGGGCCTCGGCGGTGCGGATCAGGTGGTGGTGGCCGGCGTGCGGCGGGTAGAACTTGCCGAGGACCAGGCCGTGGTCGGGAAGCGTCACGCGGCGACCTCGGCGGGCGCCTTCTCGGCGAGCAGGTCCTTGCGCCAGCTCCGCAGGCCCACAACGCACAGCGCCATGAACCCGACGTAGAGGATCGCGGTGAGGTACAGGCCCTTGTAGGCGTAGAGGGGCACGAAGACGATGTCGGCGGCGATCCACAGGTACCAGGACTCGAGGCGCTTGCGGCACTGGCCGTACGTGGCCATCAAGGAGAGCACGGTGGTCAGGGCGTCCCAGAAGGGCACGTCGGAGTCGGTCGCGACGGTGAGGAAGGCCGTGATGGCGGCGAGGCCGAGGAGTCCGGCGCCGATGAGGCCGACCCATTCGTTCCTGCGGGTGCGGCTCACCGGGAGGGTGTCGACGGCGGGACCGCCGCCCTTGACCCAGTTCCACCAGCCGTACACGCCGAGGGTGATGAACACGAGCTGGAGGCTCGCGTCGGCGTACAGGCCCGCCTGGGAGAACAGCAGGATGAACATGAGGCAGTTCACGATGCCGATGGGCCAGTTGGCGATGTGCTGGCGGGCGACCAGCCACACGCAGAAGGCGCCGGAGAGGAAACCGAGCACCTCGATGAGGGTCGTCGGGACGCCGAAGGCGGTGAGGACGACCGGATTGGGGAAGTCGAGCAGGGCGTTCATGCGAGCGATCCTCTCAGGGACCCCGGACGCGGTGAGGGCCGCATCGCGGTGGGAGCGAGCGGCCCGGGATCAGCGTAGACCTGGCGCGGGGCCGCGTCAATCGACCCGATCGGCATGGTTCGAAGCGGTCACCGGGGCGCTCGCTCCCCGGCGGTGACGGCGGCGTTGATCGTGTTCGGGCCGGGCGGGACCGGACAGGTGCCGAACTCGGTGAAGGTGCACGGCAGGTTCAGGGCCCGGTTGAAGTCGAGGTCGACCGTCCCGTCCGGGCGCGGCGGGGCGGTGGTGAGCTGGCGCCACGCGGCGGTCGAGATGCCGTTGGTGAGGTCGCGGAACAGCAGCCCGAGGCCGCCGTCCGCGTCCGTGGCGAGCAGTTCCTGCGGTTCGCCGCCGAGGTCGAAGCGGACGGTCCCGACGGCGTGCAGGGTGTGCTCCAGATCGGCGCGGGCCGCGCCCACGGTGACCGGCTCGGGGCCTGCGAAAGGCGTGAACCGGGCGGTGACGATCCAGCCGGGGTCGGGGGCGAACGCGGGGACGCCGGTAAAGGCGGTGCGGGTCGGAGCCTCGGGGTCGCGCACGCGCACCGCGTGCCGGCCGCCGCGCAGGACGATCTCGATCTGCTTGTCGCCGAAGCCGACCCAGTGCGGCGGCCCGGCCTCGACGGGGTCGAAGACGACCGTGCCGTCGATGAGTTCTCCGTCGACGGTGAGGCCCTCCTCCTCGGTGGCGGTCACGGTCGCGGCGCCTCCGGCGGAGCGCCACCGGCCGGGCAGGCCCTCGAGTTCGGCGGGGTCGGCGTCGAGCCAGTGGAAGGCGGTGAGGCTGAGCCAGCCGTGCGGCAGGCGCAGGTCGGCCTCGCGCTGGTCGTGCCAGTCCTGCCAGGCGATCGCGAAGACGTCGGTGTCTACTTTGCTCATTGCGGTGTTCCTCGTTTCGTGGGGGCCGGCGCGAGTCCGAGGTGGTCGCGCAGGGTGGTGCCGGTGTACTCGGTGCGGAATGAACCGCGTTCTTGCAGGATCGGGACCACCTCGTCGACGAACCGGTCGAGTCCGCCGGGAGTGAGGTGCGGTACCAGGATGAACCCGTCGACCGCGTCGCCCTGCACGTAGTCGTCGATCTGCGCCGCGACGGAGGCGGGGGTCCCGACGAGTTGGAGGCGGGCGGTCGTCTCGATGACGAGTTCGCGGATCGACAGCTCCTTGGCGTCGGCGATGGCCTTCCAGCGCTGCGCGATCGAGGACTGGTCCTGCTGGTGGCGGACGCGCCCGCGGGTGATGTGGACGTCGGCGGTCTCGGGGTCGAACTCGGGGACGGGCCCGTCGGGGTCCAGATGGGACAGGTCCTGGCCCCAGACCTGTTCGAGGAACGCGATGGCCGTCTGCGGGCCGACCTGCTTGCGGCGGACCTCCTCGGCGTTCTCGCGGGCCTCGGCCTCGGTGTCGCCCAGGACGAACGAGACCCCGGGCATGATGAGCAGGTCGCGCTCCTCGCGGCCGTGGCGGCCGAGGCGGTCCTTGACGTCGGCGTAGAAGGCCTTCGCGTCGGCGTGCTCGGTGTGGCGGGAGAAGATCACGTCGGCGTGGGAGGCCCCGAACTCGCGGCCCTGGTCGGAGTCGCCGGCCTGGAAGATCACCGGGTGGCCCTGCGGGGAGCGGGGGACGTTGAAGGTGCCGCTGACGTCGAACTGGGCGCCGAGGTAGGCGAAGGCCTCGACGGCGCCCTCGCGCAGAAACCGGCCGGTGGCCGGGTCGGCCTCGACCGCGTCGGGTGCCCAGGCGTCCCACAGCAGGCGGGCGACGGCGATGATCTCGGCGGCGCGCTCGTAGCGCCGTTCGCGTTCGAGGTAGCCGCCGCGCCGGAAGTTCTCGCCGGTGAACGCGTCGGGCGAGGTGACGGCGTTCCAGGCGGCCCGGCCGCCCGAGAGGTGGTCGAGCGAGGCGAACTGGCGGGCGAGTTCGTACGGCTCGTTGAAGGTGGTGTTCACCGTCCCGGCGAGGCCGAGGCGGTCGGTGACGGCGGCGAGGGCGTTGAGCACGGTGAACGTGTCGGGCCGCCCGACCACGTCGAGGTCGTGGATGCGGCCGCGGTGCTCGCGCAGCCGCAGGCCCTCGGCGAGGAAGAAGAAGTCGAACAGGCCGCGCTCGGCCGTCTGCGCCAGGTGCACGAACGAGCTGAACTCGATCTGGCTGCCCGAGTCCGGGTCGCTCCACACGGTCGTGTTGTTCACGCCCGGGAAGTGCGCGCCGAGGTGGATCTGCTTGCGGGGCCGGGTTCGGTCGGAGGACTGTGCATTCTGGAACGACTCGGTCATCGGGTCACCGTCCCTGCGTAGCGGTTGGCGGGCCTGTCCAGGCCGAAGGTGTCGCGGAGGGTGGCGCCGGGGTACTCGCGCCGGAATCCGGCGCTCTCGCGGAGGATCGGCACGGTCCGGTTCGCGAAGGCGTCCAGGTCGGAGGGCAGGGCCGCCGGGAGGATCGTGAAGCCGTCCGCGGCGCCGTCGCGGTGCCAGCGGCCGATGAGGTCCGCGAGGGCCTCGGGCGTCCCGGCGAAGAGGGCCGCGTTCGGCCGCCAGGGGCGGCCCGCGGCGCGGTCGAGGCCTTCGAGTCCCTTGCGGGCCTCGGCATCGGTGTCGGCCAGGTGCACGACGAGGTCGGCGAGCACGGCGACCCGGTCGGGGTCGCGGCCCGCGTCGGCGACGGCCCGGCGGACGGCGGCGCGCCTGGTGTGCGCGGCGTCGGGGTTCCCGGGGGCGATGCGCACGATGTCGGCGCGGCGGGCGGCGAGGCCGAGTGCGGCGTCCGCGTCGGCGCGGACGGCGACGAGCGGCTGCCCCTGCGGCGGGCGCGGCGTGATCGACGGCCCCTTCACCGAGAAATGCGGGCCCTCGAAATCGATGTAGTGCAGGCGGCCGCGGTCGATGTACCGGCCCGTCGGCAGGTCGCGGATCACCGCGTCGTCCTCCCAGCTGTCCCACAGCCGCGCGACCACCTCGACCGCGTCCTCGGCTTCGGCGTACAGCTCTTCGGGTTCAGCCACGGCCTTGCGTCCGAAGTGGTCGGCTTCGGCGGCGGTGTCGGAGACCTTCGCCTCCCACCCGGCGCGGCCGGAGCTCACGTAGTCGAGCGTCGCGATCGCCTTCGAGGTGTGGAACGGCTCGGTGTGCGTCGTCGTGACCGTGGGCAGCAGCCCGATCCCGGCCGCGACGGGGGCGACCCGGGCGCTGATCGCGACGGCGTCGAGCGTGCCCTGGGTCTCGCGGACCAGCCCGGAGGGCGGCGCGAAGGAGTCGTCCACGGCGATGAAGTCGAGCCGGGCCGCCGCGGCGGTCTTCGCCTGCGCCGCATAGGTGCCGGGGTTCCAGAGGCGGGTGCGGTCCTCGGTGAGCCGCCACGCGGCCGGGTGGTGCCCGGCCGGGGCGAGCGCCACGCCCAGATGCAGGTCCCTGTCGGTCATCGGGTTCCTTCCGGTGCCGGCGCGAGGCCCCACCGCTCGGCGAGGAGGCGGTAGGAGCGGACGCGGTCGGCGTGGTCGTGGGTGACGGTGGTGATGAGCAGTTCGTCGGCGCCGGTGGCGGTCTGGAGGATCCGCAGGCGCTCGGCGACGGTGTCCGGGTCGCCGACGATCTGCGTCGCGATCCGGTCGGCGACGTGGGCGCGGTCGGCCTCGGTCCACGCGAAGGCCTCGGCCGCTTCGGGAGTCGGGTACTCGATCGCGCCGCGACCGGCGCGGATGCTGTGGACCCAGGGCCCGTAGCCGGCCGCGAGCCGGCGGGCCTCGGCATCGGTGGGCGCGACCACCACGTCGGCGGAGACGACCAGGTACGGCTCGGCGAGGTGCTTCGACGGGCGGAACGCCTCCCGGTAGGCCGCGACGGTCTCCACGATCGCCGAGGGCGCGACATGGTAGTTCGCGCCGAACGGGAGCCCGAGTTCGCCTGCGGCCCTGGCGCTCTCGCCGGGGCTGGAACCGAGGACCCACACGTCGAGGTCGGCGCCGGCCGCCACCGCCGAGTGGACCGGTTCGGTCGCTCCGGGCTCCTGGTGGCCCTCGCCGAGGAAGTCGAGGATGGTCTGGAGCTCGGCGAGGTACTGGCCGGGCTCGGACGGGCGCGTGTGCAGGAGCGCCCCGAGGCGGGTGAAGCGCTCGGGGTCGGCGATCTGCGGCGGAGGCGGCGGGACCACCAGGCCGTCCACGACGCGCGTCTCGGTGAACGGCGACTTCGGCCGGGTGGGGACCTCGCCGCTCTTCAGGCGGGTCGCGGTGCGGCCCAGGCCGAGGTCGATGCGGCCGGGATGGAGCCGGGCGATCGTCGCGAAGTGGTCGGCGGCCGACAGCGGCGAGTGGTTCCCGAGCAGGACCGCGGCCGAGCCGACCCGGATGGTGCTCGTGGCCGCGGCGATCAGGGCCACGAGCGCCGCGGGGGCGCTGGAGGCGACCCCGGGCACGAGGTGGTGCTCGGCGACCCAGAACCGGCCAAAGCCCAGGGCCTCGGTTTCGCGGGCGAGGTCGAGGCTGTTGCGGAGCGCTTGGGACGCATCCGATCCGGAGGTGATCGGCGAGAGGTCGAAGACGGACAGCGGTGTGGTCATGCAAGATCCCTTCTGGGGGTTGCAGCGGCTGGTTCGAGCGGGTGGTCCCCCGCCCGCACGGTCGTGCCGGGCACGGCGGCGAGCAGCTCGCGCGTGTACGGATCGGCGGGGTCGGTGAGGACCCGCGAGGCCGGGCCGTGCTCGACCACGCGGCCCTCGCGCATGACCGCGACCGTGTCGGCGACCTGCCGGACCACCGCGAGGTCGTGCGAGACGAACAGGTACGAGAGCCCGAGGCGCCGTTGGAGGTCGTCGAGCAGCCGCAGGATGCGGGCCTGCACGGCCGTGTCGAGCGCCGAGACCGGCTCGTCGAGGACCAGCAGGTCCGGTCCGGGCGCGAGCGCCCGGGCGATGGCCACTCGTTGGCGCTGGCCGCCGGAGAGCTCCACGGGGCGGCGGCGCAGCAGCTCGGGGGCGAGGCCGACCTGTTCGAGCAGTTCGGCGGCCCGGGCCGCGCGTTCGCCGCGGTCGCCGAGGCCGAAGGCGCGCAGGGGTTCGGCGACGATGTCGCCGACGCGCCAGCGCGGGTCGAGCGAGGCGTACGGGTTCTGGTAGACGAGCTGGACGCGCGAGCGCAGGCGGCGCAGGGCCGCGCCGCGCGCGGCGGTGACGTCCTCGCCGTCGAAGTGGACGGTGCCCGCGTCGGGTTCGGTGAGGCGGGCGACGATGCGGGCGGTGGTGGACTTTCCGGAGCCGGATTCGCCGACGACGGCGAGGGTCGCGCCGCGCGGGACGGCGAGGTCGATGCCGTCGACGGCTTGGATGCGCCGGCGACCGGGGAGCGTGAAGCGCTTGGCGAGGCCGGTGACGGTGAGGATCGGGTCGCTTTGGGGCGCTTCGGGTCTGGCGGGCGCGTCGGTGAGGCCGGGGGCGGCGTCGAGGAGCGTGCGGGTGTAGGCGTGTCCGGGTTCGGCGATGAGGCGGGCGGCGGGGCCGGTCTCGACGATGCGGCCGCCGTCCATGACGGCGATGCGGTCGGCGCGGTCGGCGGCCACGCCGAGGTCGTGGGTGACGAGGAGGACGGCGGTGCCGGTTCGGGCGGTGAGGGCGGCGAAGTGGTCGAGGAGTCGCTTCTGGACGGTGACGTCGAGGGCGCTGGTGGGTTCGTCGGCGATGACGAGGGCCGGTTCGCACGCGAGGGCGACGGCGATGAGAACCCGTTGGCGCATCCCGCCGGAGAGCTGGTGGGGGTATTGGCGGGCGCGCAGGTCGGGGTTGGGGATGCCGGCGGTGTCGAGGAGGGCGACGGCGCGGGCGGCGGCGGTGCGGCGGTCGGCTCTGCGGTGGACGGTGAGGGCTTCGGCGACCTGCTCGCCGATGCGTTTGACGGGGTTGAGGGAGACGCCGGGGTCTTGGGGGACGAAGCCGATGCGGGCGCCGCGGATCGAGCGCAGGTGGCGTTCGGACAGGCCGGTGAGTTCGTCGCCGCCGAAGCGGATCGAGCCTTCGGCGGCGCCGCCGCGCGGCAGGAGGCCGACGATCGAGTGGGCGAGGGTGGATTTGCCGGAGCCGGAGGCGCCGACGAGGGCGAGGACTTCGCCGGGGGCGAGTTCGAGGTCGACGCCGCGCACGGCGCGGACGTGCCGTTCGCGGGTGCGGTAGGTGACGTGGAGGTCGCGGACGCGCAGGAGCGGGGTCACCACGAGGGCCGCCTCTCGGTGTCGATGGCGCGGGCGATCCGGTTGGCGGAGAGGACGACGGCGACGATGACGAGGCCGGGGAGGGTGGTGAGCCACCAGGAGGTGGCGAGGTAGTCGCGGCCTTCGGCGACGAGGGAGCCCCATTCGGGGGTGGGCGGTTCGGCGCCGAAGCCGAGGAAGCTCAGGGCGGAGACGGCGAGGATCGCGGAGCCGAATTCGAGGGCGGCGAGGGCGAGGACGGGGCCGGCGGCGTTCGGGAGCACGTGGCGGGCGAGGACGGCGGGCCAGCGGACGCCGGAGGCGCGGGCGGCTTCGACGAAGTCGGCGTGGCGGACGCGGAGGACTTCGGCGCGGGCGACCTTCGCGAAGACGGCGATGGCGGCGGTGCCCACGGCGATCGCGACGGGCAGGGTGCCGAAGCCGAGGACGGCGACGACGGAGAGGGACAGGAGGAGGCCGGGGATGGCGAGGAGGACGTCGGCGGCGCGCATGACGAGGTCGTCGGCGAGGCCGCCGGCGAATCCGGCGCAGACGCCGGCGAGCGATCCGGCGACGAAGGCGATGCCGACGGCGAGGAGGGCGGCCTTGAGGGAGAGGGCGGTGCCGTGAACGACGCGGGCGAAGAGGTCGCGGCCGAGGTGGTCGGTGCCGAACCAGTGCGCGGCACTGGGCCCTTGGAGGTGTTCGGCGGTGACGCCGGTGAGGGGGTCGTGGCCGGTGAACCACTGCGGGACGAGCCCCCATGCGAGGACGAGGGCGATGACGGCGAGGGCGAGGAGGAGGCCGGGCCGGCGCAGAAGGCGGCGGGCCGGGCGCGGGGCGAGGAGGCGCAGGCGCGCGCGGGCGGTGATGCGGTGCAGGCCTTCGGTGAAGCGGGCCGGGGCCGGACCGGTGGGTCGCGAGTGATCCCGCCCCGGCCGCGGCTCCTCGGCCAGGGCGGGTCCCTCTCCCGCGTCGGCGGCGGATGCGGCGCCGGCCGAGCGGGTGTCCACTTCGGTCATGTCAAGTCCCCCAGGTCCAAGCGATGGCGGCGGTGGCTGCGGGGCGCACCGCTTGCGAGTGCGGCGGCACGAGCCGCCGCGATCCGGACGAGCGGCGCCGAGTGACGGGCGAGACCCGGGGGCGCAGAACGACGACCGTGGGTTCGGTCGCGTCCGCGGCGGGTGCCGGACGCGACCGGTGCGGGCGCGTCGCGAGCGGCCCCGAGCGCCGCGCGAGGGCGGTGCCGTCTGCCGCGCTCGCCGACGGCCGGCATACCGTCCGGCTCCGGTGCCGCTGCGGCGTTCGCCGACCCCGCTGTTTCCCAGGCGGGCGCTGCAATCCACTGTCGGTCGTCGGCGCGGGACTTCGCCGCGCCGATCCGCACCAGCGTCGCTGCGGCTCCCTCCGCCGGCCCGACCGGCTCCGGCGCACGCGCCGCAAGGCGCGGTCGGTCGCAGCTTCGGCGCTTCGCCGTACCGGTCCACTGCGGCCTCGGCACGGTCGCGGCCGCGTAGTTCGTGCCGTTCGTGCGGTCCGCCCTTCCCGCGCTCCAGCTCTGGCCGTGTGCAGGTCGCGGAAGCCGTCGCCATCGGTCGCACTCGGCACGGCGTACTGCCGTGCCGCCGTGGTGCGGTGTCGCGTTCGCGGCTTCGCCATTCATGCGGTCCGCCCTTCCTGTGCACCGGCTCTGGCCGTGCGCAGGTCGCGGAAGCCGTCGCCACGGGTCGCCCTCGGCACGGCCTGCTGCCGTGCCGCCGTGGTGCGGTGTCGCGTTCGCGGCTTCGCCGTTCATGCAGTCCGCCCTTCCTGCGCACCGGCTCTCGCCGTGCGCGGGTCGATGAGCGGGTGGGCGAGGTCCACCGCGAGGCTCACGGTCACGAACACCGCCGCGGCCAGCAGCACCAGTCCTTGCAGCACCGGCAGGTCCCGCGAGGCCACCGCGAGCTGCGTCATCCGGCCGATGCCGATGCGCGAGAACACGGTCTCGACCACCACCGACCCGGCCAGCAGGTTTCCGGCCGTCACGCCCGCGAGCGTCAAGGTCGGCATCGCGGCGTTGCGCAGCGCGTGGCGCAGCAGGATCCGCCCGCGCGAGGCGCCCTTGGCCCGCGCGGTGTCCACATAGGCCTTCTCCCAGGTCTCGGTGAGACTCTTGGCCAGCACCTGCGCGATCACCGCCGCCGTGGGCAGCGCCAGCGTCGCCGCCGGGAGGATCAGGCTCTCGAAGCCCTTGTTGCCCATGGCCGGGAGCAGGCCCCACTGGAACGAGACGGTCTGGATGAGCAGCAGGCCGACCCAGAAGGTCGGTACCGAGACCCCCACCGGCGGCAGGCCGAGCAGGAACTGCCGCAGCCAGGGCCGCTCGGTGTAGACCGCCCCGAGCGCGGTGCCGGCGCCGAGCACGACCGCGATGAGCAGTGCCGCTCCCGCGAGCGCCAGCGTGTGCGGCAGCGCCTCCGCGATGGCCTCGCCCACCGGCGCTCCCGTGGCGAGCGAGAAGCCGAAGTCGCCGCGCAGCGCGTCCAGCAGTGACTGTCCGTACTGGACGATCATCGATTCGCCGAGTCCGTACCGCTCGCGCAGCGCGGCGAGCTGATCGGAGCTGATCGAGCCCTGCTCCTCGGGGCTGATCCGCGCGCCGATCGCGTCACCGGGCAGGAACCGCAGCAGCACGAACGCGACCGTGAACGCCGCCCAGAGGACCAGCGCCGCCGCGGCGGCGCGCCCGATCAGATACCGCGCCATGGCTACCCGGCCAGCCAGACGTCGTGGAACTGGAGCCGTGCCGAGGCGTCGAAGGCGAGGCCGTGCACGTTCGCGCCGGTCCCGATCGCCTGCGACAGTTCGAACAGCGGCACGTGGTAGGCCCGGTCGAGCAGGACCTCCTGGACCTCGGCGACGATCGCGTAGCGCGCCTCGGTGTCCGGTTCGGACAGCTGGGCTTCGAGGAGGCCGTCGAGTTCGGCGTCGGCGCCGCGCCGGTTCACGTTCGCGAAGTCGGTGGAGAAGGTGCGGCGCAGGATGTCGGGGTCGGTGCGGCTCAGGTTGGAGAAGTAGAGCGCGTAGTCCCCCGCCTCGGTGGCCGCGGTCATGTCCGCGGCCGGGAGCTGCTGCACGTCGAGGTCAACGCCGACGGCCTTGAGCTGCTGCTGCACGAGTTCGAGCACGGTCTGGCTGGCGCTGAAGGCCTCGCCGAAGATGACCTTGACGCGCAGCGGCCGGCCGTCCTTCTCGCGGATGCCGTCCGCGCCTTCGGTCCAGCCGGCGGCTTCGAGCTGGTCGGCGGCGGCCTGCGGGTCGTGGCCGAGCCGGTCGGACAGGTCGGTCCAGCCCGGGGTGAGGTGCGCGAGCGGGCTGGTGGCGGCGTGGAAGCGGTCGCCGAGGACGACGTCGACGATCTCCTGGCGGTCGATCGCCGGGATGAGCGCGGCGCGCACGGCCGGGTCGGAGAGGATCGGGTCCTCCACGTTGGGCTGGAAGCCGAAGGCGACGCCGGGGTTGGCGACGGTGAGGATCGTGCCGTCGGCCGCCTCGATCGCGGGCTCGTCCTGCGGCAGGACGTCGCTGATCGCGTCGAGCTGGTCGGAGGCGAGGCTGCCGGAGCGGACCCCGGACTCGGGGACCACGGTGAACTCGATCGCCTCGAGGTAGGCCTCGCCGTCGCGCTCGAACAGGCTCGAGCCCCAGGCGTAGCCGTCGCGGCGCTCGACGGTGACGCTCTGGTCGGCGACGAACTCGCCGAAGGTGAACGGGCCCGAGCCGATCACCTCGCCGCGGCAGCGGTCCTCGGGGGCGGCCTGGAGCGTGGCGTCGGCGACCAGCCCGAGCGAGAAGGTGGAGGTGGCCTGGAGGAACTGGGCGTTCGGGGACTCGAAGACGACGGTGGCGGTGAGGTCCTCGTCCACGCGGGTCTCGGCGTAGCCGGCGAGGAAGGAGGAGCCGAGCGGCGCGAACGGGCTGAAGTCGCCGGCGATGGCGTCGAAGTTCTTCTGGACCGACTCGGCGTTCAGGCCCGTGCCGTCGGAGAAGGTGACGCCGTCTCGGAGGTGGAAGGTGAACTCGGTGAGTTCGGGGTTCACCTCCCAGGACTCGGCGAGCCAGGGGACGATCTCGCCGGTCTCGGGGTCCTGGTCGGTCAGCGAGTCGACGACCTGGCGGGCGATGTAGACCGCCTGGTTCTGGGAGGCCTGCTGGGGGTCGGGGCAGATCGGCACGGCCGAGAGTCCATAGCGGAGGGTGCCGCCGTCCTGCGGGGAGGCGTCGGCGGCGTCGCCGCCCGCGCCGCAGGCGGTGAGGGCCAGGAGGGCGCCGGCGGCGATGGCACCGGCTGCGACGCGTGGAGGCTGCGCTGTGGTCATGCTGGGGGTGTTCCGATCACGTTGGGGGCGGGTGCGTTCGTGCGGGACCGCCGCGCTGCGGTCGCCGCGAGCGGAGCGATACGGGCCGTGGGGGATTGATCGCTCACCGCTGCTTATTTTCCTACATCTCCGATGGGAATACAAGGTTTATCGATCGGGAAATTTCGGTCGCCGCGTCCTTGACACCTCGGGCGAGGAAGCCGGTAGAGTGAAGCGACTTTACCGATAAACACCTTCTGGAAGGCACCCATGAGCGACACCGCCGTCTCCGCCGTCATCAACGTCGACATCGAGGGCCCGCAGATCAGCCGCCACGTCTACGGGCACTTCGCCGAGCACCTGGGCCGGTGCGTCTACGGCGGGTTCTACGTCGGTGAGGACTCCGAGATCCCGAACGAGGGCGGCATCCGCCTCGACGTGGTCGAGGCGCTGCGGGCGCTCGACATCCCGAACCTGCGCTGGCCCGGCGGCTGCTTCGCCGACGAGTACCACTGGCGCGACGGCATCGGCCCCAAGGAGGAGCGGCCGGTCATGGTCAACACCCACTGGGGCGGGGTCGAGGAGAACAACCACTTCGGGACCCACGAGTTCATGGCCCTGTGCGAACTGCTCGGCACCGAGCCGTACATCTCCGGCAACGTCGGCTCGGGCACGGTCCAGGAGATGAGCGAGTGGGTCGAGTACCTCACGCGAGAAGGAGACTCCCCGGCGGTGCGCGAGCGCAAGGCGAACGGGCGCGAGGAGCCGTGGAAGGTCAAGTACTGGGGCCTGGGCAACGAGACCTGGGGCTGCGGGGGCAACATGAGCGCCGAGCAGTACGCGCTCGAGGCGCGCCGGTACGCGACCTACTGCCGCGACTACGGCGACAACAAGCTGTACCGCATCGCCGCCGGGGCCTCGGACTTCAGCTACGGGTGGACCGAGACGCTCATGAAGCAGCTCTCGCACCTCGGCTGCCAGCGGGTCGAGCGCCCGCTGTACCAGGCGGTGTCGGTGCACTACTACACGATCGCGGGGACCTGGGCCGACAAGGGATCGGCGACCGAGTTCACCGAGGACGAGTACTACACCACGATGTGGAAGGCCGCGCGCACCGACGAGCTGCTCACCGGCCACGCCAACGTCATGGACCTGTACGACCCGACCAAGGAGATCGGGATCGTGCTCGACGAGTGGGGCACGTGGTGGAACGTGGAGCCGGGCACGAACCCCGGGTTCCTGTACCAGCAGAACACCCTCCGGGACGCCCTCGTGGCGAGCGTGCACTTCGACATCTTCCACAGGCACGCCGACCGGCTCGTCATGGCCAACATCGCGCAGACGGTCAACGTCCTCCAGGCGATGATCCTCACCGACCCCGAGACGAAGGCGCTCGTGCTGACGCCGACGTACCACGTGTTCCAGATGAACAAGGGCCACCAGGACGCGGCGAGCCTGCGGGTTGACACGCTCGGCGCGCTGCCTTCGCGCGAGGTGGGCGAGGCGACGCTGGAGACGGTCTCAATCTCCGCGAGCCGCAAGGACGGGCGCCTGCTCGTGTCGCTGTCGAACCTCGACGCCGAGGAGGCCCGGGACGTGGTGATCGACCTGCGCGGCGGGACGATCGGCGAGGTGGAGTCGCAGGTGCTGACCGCCGGGGCGCTCCAGGAGCACAACACGCCCCAGTCCCCCGAGGCGGTCGCGCCGCGCCCGCACGACGGGGTGTCGGTCGAGGGCGGGAAGCTCCGGGTGCACCTGCCGGCGCACTCGTTCGCGACCGTGTCCGGCGCGCTGGCATAGTCCGGGCCGCCGGCGCCGGACACGGTGTCGGCGGTCCTTCCGCTGGAAGATGGGAGCATAGGGGTCGACCGACGGGAGGCGGACTGGACATGGTGACGATGAGCGACGTGGCGCGGCTGGCCGGGGTGTCGAAGATGACGGTGTCCAATGTGGTCAACAACCGGGCCGGCGTCAGCGACCCGGTGCGCCTGCGCGTGCTCGAAGCGATCCAGAAGTCCGGGTACCGCCTCAACGTCAACGCCCGCACGCTCAAAGCAGGTCGGACCGGGGTGATCGGCCTGGCCGTGCCCGAGGTCGACCGGCCCTATTACGGGATGCTCGCCTCGCACGTGATCGAGGCGGCGAAGGAGCGGGGCTTCCACGTCGCCGTCGAGCAGACCGGCGCGGCGGCCGAGGGCGAGGCCCAGGCGATCGCGCAGTCCCACAAGCTCCAGTTCGACGGGCTCATACTGAGCGCGGTCGCGCTCGACCCGCGCGACCGCGGCCAGTCGTGGGGGGACTTCCCGATCGTGATGCTCGGCGAGCGCGACTTCGGCGCGAGCATCGACCACGTCGGGATGGCGAACGAGGCGGGCACGCGGGCCGCGACCGAGCACCTCATCGAGCGCGGCTGCGAGCGGATCGCGATCGTGACCGGCTGGACCCTCGAAGGGGTGCATGTGGTCTCGCGCCGCCACCGGGGCTACGCCGAGGCGCTGGAGGCGGCCGGGCTGGCCGCCGACCCGGCGCTCACGGCGCTGTCGGGGATGCACATGGGGCACGGCCGCAAGGCGATCCGCGAACTGCACGCCTCGGGCGCGAAGTTCGACGGGGTGGTCGCGGTGACCGACACCGTCGCCCAAGGCGTCCTGCGCGGGCTCGCGGACGTGGGGCTACGGTGCCCCGAGGACGTGCGCGTGATCGGCTTCGACGACATACCGGAGGCGGCCTACCTCGTTCCGTCGCTGTCCACTGTGGCTCCTGACCACCGGTGGATGGCCGAGAAGGCGGTGGCGCTCATCGCCGCCCGCCTCGACGACCCGGCCAGGCGGCCCGAGGAGCACACGGCCCCGTACGAGCTCGTCCTGCGCGAGTCGACGCGCTAGGCGCGAGGTTCGGGCACGGTGGCGACGATCTTGCCGATCTGATCGCCGCGTTCGAGGTAGCGGTGGGCCTCGGCGATGTCGTCGAGGGCGAAGGTGCGGTCGATCCTCGGCGCGAAGGCGCCGCTGCGCAGCCCTGAGACGACGAATGCCTCGGCCTCGCGCAGCCGCCGCCGGGACCGGGTGGTCTCGTGGACGAGGAAGGTGCGCATGTTCAACGCGGGCATCCCCAGGTCGAAGCCCGGGTACGGGGTCGGCTGGCCTGAAAGCGCGCCGTAGAGGAAGAGGGTGCCGTCGGAGGCGACCGCGCGGGCGAGGTCGGTGACGCCGGGCCCGGCCACGGCGTCGAAGGCGAACCGGGCGCCCTTCCCGCCGGTGAGGTCGAGGACGCGATCGGCGAGGGGCTCCTCGTCGGTCGCGATCACTTCGGCCGCACCGGCTTCGCGGAGCGCGTCCGCCTTGGCGCCGGTGCGGGTGGTCGCGATCGGCACGGCGCCCATGCGGTTGGCGATCTGGATCGCGGCGAGCCCGACGCTGCTGGAGGCGGCGGTGATCACCACGGCGTCGCCGGGGCGCATCCCGCCGACCTGGGCGAGCGCGCCGTACGCGGTGAGATAGGGCATCCAGACGGCGGCGCCGGTGACCGCGTCGAGGCCCTCGGGGCGGGCGAGCACCGCGAAGGCCGGGACGACGGCGCGTTCGGCGTAGACGGCGTAGTCGTTCATCGAGAAGGACGGGATCACGCTGACCGCCTGGCCCGCTTCGAGACCGGTGACGTCCGGGCCGACGGACTCGATCACCCCGGCGGCCTCGGCGCCGATCCGGGCCGGGAAGGCCCGGGGCCGCTCGATGTAGTGGCCGCGGCGGTAGAGCGCCTCGGCCCGGTTCAGGCCGATCGCCTCGATGCGCACGAGCACCTCCCCCGGGCCGGGCTCGCCGACCGGGAGGTCCTCCACCACGAGGACCTCGGGGTCGCCGTACTCGTGGAAACGCACCGTCTTCGCCATGTGGACCATTCCTCTCGAACTGGGTTCGAGGTCGATCATACGGAGGCATGGGTTGCACCGCAGCGGGATCGAGACGCGGCTCCCAAGACGCGAAGCCGCCCCCGACGCGGCGCGTCGGGGGCGGCGTCAGGCCGCGACTAGCTGAGCGAGCCGGTGACGTTGCCACCGGATTCGGTCACGTAGTACGTCACCGTCTCGCCGCTCCAGAAGTGGAAGGTGAGGGTCACTTTCTGGCCGTCGTTCACCTCGGCGAAGAAGTCCGAGGTCAGGCTGATCTGCCCGGCCGTGTAGTCGGGCCCGAAGGCCCGCGCGAATTCCTTGTAGGAGGTCCAGTTCTGCGGGCCGGCCGGAGTGCCGTCCGCGTACACCGCCTCCATCGTGGCCAGCTGGTCGCCGTTGAACGCGGTCGGGACCGCGAACGAGGAGGCCGAGCCGGAGGCCGCCGACACCGTCGGCGTGTCGTAGGAGACGATGCTGATGCGCCACGGCGCGCCCTGCGAGAACTCGGCGTGCAGGTCGGCCCGCACCCCGTGCGAGCGGTCCCCGAGCAGCTCGGTCAGCTTGCTCGCCTTGAGCGTCAGCGTCGAGCCCGAGACCGTGTAGTCGGTGCCCTCGACCAGCGGGGTCGAGCCGTGGTGCAGGCCCTCGAAGGAGGTCCCGTTCAGGTTGAGCTGCACGGTCTCGTCGGTGACGGCGTCCGACTGGGCGATGAACACCTGGTCGGTCTCGGCCGTGCCGGAGCGGCCGTGGACGCTCGCGTCGAGCATCGCGAACAGCTCCGGGTCGCTCCACTGGAACGAGGTGCGGCCCAGGTGCTGGCCGTTGTCCCACAGCTGGAGCGTCAGCTCCTTCTCGTTGGCGTAGTAGCCCGCGTACTCGAAGAACTTCAGCTTCTCGCCCTGCTCGATCGTCCCGGTGTGGGCGTCGAAGCCGAGCAGGCCGTACTCGCCGATGAGGACCGGGATCCCGTTGGCCACGAACTCGTCGTACGCCCGGTCGAAGGTGTCGGTGATGTCCTGCTGCACTTCGGCGTCGAAGGTCGTGTAGCCGGCGATGTTCACGCTGAAGGGCCAGAAGCCGTAGTAGTGGATGGTCGCGGCCAGGTTCGGGTCGTCCAGCGCCTCGATGGTCTCGGTGAGGGCGTCCAGGCGCTCCTGGTCGGCGTTCGTGTGCAGCGTCGGCAGGATGAGCACCCGGTCGGCGTTGCCGCCGCCCGAGCCGCGCACGATCTCGTGGAACGAGACGTTCAGGTCGTCGAGCAGCGCGTAGGCCGTCGCATCGTCCACATTGTTGAACTGCGGCTCGTTGATGCTCTCGAACAGGAGCTTCGGCGAGGCGTCGCGGAAGCGGTCGGCGAGGGTGTTCCAGATCGACTCGTACCGCGCCTCGACCACGGTGCGGTTCGAGTTCATGTCCGCGATCCAGATCCACGAGTCGTGGTGGATGTTGAGCACCACGTACAGGTCGGCGTCGAGGGCCCAGCCCACGACCTCCTCGACCCGGTCGAGGTAGGCGCCCTCGACCGCGTAGTCCGGGGCGCCGCCCTGGTGGTCGTCCCAGGTGACGGGGATGCGGATGCTGTTGTAGCCCTGGTCGGCGATGTTCTCGATGAGCGCCTGGGTGATCACCGGGTTGCCCCAGGCGGTCTCGTCGGGGCCGACCGAGTCGAGCGAGTTGCCGAGGTTCCAGCCCGGCTGCATCGCGGCGACGGTCTCCATCGCGCTGACGCTGCCGGTGGGCGGCGGGGTGGTCTCGGGCGGAGTCGTGGGCTCGGCGACGCCGCCGTCGCAGACGGTCCCGTTGAGGGTGAAGGAGCCCGGAACCTCGTTGGCCCCGGTCCAGGAGCCGTTGAACCCGAAGGAGACCGTGCCGGAACTGGAGATCGAGCCGTTGTAGCTCTCGTTGGTTGCGGTCACCTGGTCACCGGAGCTGGTCGTGATCGCGCCCCAGGCCTGCGTCACGCGCTGGCCGTTCGGGAACGTCCACGCCAAGTCCCAACCGCTCACGGCCGAACCGAGGTTCGTGATCGCCACGTTCGCGGTGAACCCGCCGGGCCACTCGGACGAGACCGTGTACTCGACCTCGCAGCCTTCGTCCGCGTAGGCGATCGAGGGCACGAGTATCCCGAGTCCCGCCGCCAAGACGGCGACCCCCATCACCGCGATGGCGACCCATCTCCTGGTACGACGCTTGACGCCTAGCATGGCACTCCCTAAGTCCGCGTTGCTGCCGGAGGCATTCCTGCCCGGGACTGCGTTGTCGAAAGACACGGAGCCGCGAAGGCTCATCGACAGTCCTCGATGCCACCTTAAGTTGGGTGACCCAACTTTGTCAATCGCTCCCAACCTGGATCTTCGCAGAGGGAGGGAGTGGGAACACCGATCAAGTTGCGCCCCAGGCATTCAGACCTCCGAAGAACGCAAAATGAGGGCGAAACTCACTCGAGCCGCGTCTCACGCGCAACGGACGGCGGCCGGTTCTGGTAGGGCGCTGTCGCGGTCGGCGTGGAGCGGATGCGCGGTCCGCACGAGGGTGGCGGCGAGGCGATCGAGTGCGCTCGTCCGGTTCGCTCCAGGCGCTCTACGACGGGAACGGCCCTTGGCGTTTGGCGGCTCGGCGGCGATGGGCTTTTTCGAGCAGGAGCATCACGGCGACCGCGATCCACAGCGGTGCCACGAGGACGTACACCGGGAACAGGATTTCGAGGTCGTCGGGAACCAGGATGTCTTGCAGGGGCTCGATGAGCACGAAGGTCAGCGACCAGGCGCCGCCGCAGAGCAGGGCGATGTAGGCGTGCCTCGGCGGGTAGTGATCCCGGTAGCGCCGCTGCACTTCGGCGCGGAACTGGGGATCGGAGCGCCAGGCCTCCCAGACGCGGTGTCGGCGGCTCTCGCCTTGGGCGGCGGCGAGGGCGCGGACCTCGTTCGCGGTGGTTTGCTCTCGCAGTGTCGATGCCGCGCGGGGAGGCTCGTCGGGCGAGTCGGCGAGGAGTCCGCGGCGTTCGGCGACCTTGAATTTCAGCTCGTCGAGCGTCACGCCCGGGAGGATGAAGCCGCGGTACATCACCCCGAGGACTCCGGCGAGCCACGCCAGGATGCCGAGGACGATGATCGCGATCTCGATGAAGCCGATGGCGGTCGCGTTCATCCCTGGTCCCGTCGTGAGCGTGCGATGCGCTGCCAAGGTAGCAGGGAGGGCCGCCGGGAACGTGTCCCGGCGGCCCCTCATCGCGTCATCGGATCGGGTTCCAGCCGTCGTTGCCCGCGAGGTAGTCCTGCGGCTCGAAGTTCGCCGCCTCGGAGGAGGACATCTGCGGCCGGTCGCCGTTCGCGCCGGAGCCGGGCCCGGTGTTCTGGTACTCGCTCAGGCGCGCGTCGCGCCAGCTCAGGCCGGACATGTCCGTCCAGGGATCGGCGCGGAAGTGCGCGCCGAGCACGCTCTCGCGGATGAGCACCTGCCCGCGGGCCGTGGTGGAGCCGCCGGCGGGCCAGGGCCTGCCGAGGTACACCGAGCCGTTCGGGGCGTTACTGGTCATCTCGCACTGGTAGATCAGGATCCCGTACGGGTTGGTGATCTCGGTGCTCGCCGCCGTCACGTAGCCGTTGTTCGAACTCGAACCGCGGTTGAGCGAGTGGATGCGGCAGTCGTCGAACACGGCGGTGCCGCGCCCGAAGATGAAGTCCACGTCGCCCTCGACGTAGCAGTCGTGGAAGTACTGCCGCGACACCGTCGCGGCGTTGGGCGTGTCGGTGAGCAGGGTGTCCTGGTTGCCGAGGAAGCGCACGTTGTCGAAGACCATCCGGTCGCCGACCACCTTCACCGCCACGGCCTGGCTGGCGCCGTGCGCCGCCTCGTCGTAGGTGTTCGCGAAGGTGAGGTCCTCGGCGGTGAAGTCGTTGCCCTGCAACAGGACGCTCGCGCTGCCGCTGGTGCCCCAGGTACCGCCGGAGCCGTTGTCGCAGCCGGCGCAGCGGTCGTCGTGGATCACCACGTCGGCCGCGTTGCCGGTGGCCCCGATGAAGGTGAGCCCGGTCTTGTTCGAGGGCACCTGCACGTTGCCCTTGTAGTTCCCGGCCTTGATGAGGATGGTCGCGCCCGGCGCGGCGGCGTTCACGGCCGCCTGCACGGTGGTGTGGTCGCCCGAGCCGTCGGCGGCGACCACGATGTCGGCCTGCACGTCGCCGCCTGCGGGGACGAGCCGCCACTGCTGGTTGGCGCCGCCGGTCGGCGTGTACTGGGAGATCCTGCCGCCCTTGGCGGTCGACCACTCCCAGACGTCGAGGGCCTTGCCCGAGGCGCGGTTGACGAAGGTGGCGTAGCCGCCGCTCTCGGTGATCTGCCACTGCTGGTTGGCGCTGCCGCCGTCGCCCCATTGCTGGACCTTCGCGCCGTCGGCGCCGCTGGCGCCCTCGACGTCGAGGACCATGCCGGAGTGGCGCGCCTCGATCTTGTAGTAGCCGCCGCCGGCGTCGACGAAGCGGAACTGCTGGTCGTACGAGCCGTTGCGGTCCCATTGGACGAGCTCGGCGCCGCTCGCGGTCGAGGCCGCGCGGATGCCGAGCACGAGCCCGGAATGGCGCGACTCGATGTTGAACCAGACGCCGGTCTCGACCGCGTTCGCGCTGGTGGTGGCGATGAGCGAAACGGTCCCGGCGAGGACCGCGCCCAGGATGAGGGACAGGGTCGCCGCGAGGCGACGTCCGAGTCGCGGGCGCCCTGAAGTACTCGATGTCATATCGACTCCATGGTGAAGCACCCGGTCGCTGAGACATGCCGGGAAATTCTCCTCAGCAATCCAGGCATTTACAGTTATCGATAACAATTGTTATCGTTGACACTGTAGCGCAAACCTTCCCGGCAGCCAATCCCCCGAGGCGAGATCGTCCACTGTCCGCTCGCGTTCAAGCGGACCGGACGGCATGATCACCGGGTGCTCCTGACGGTGCCGACCACCGCCCGGCCCGCGACCGATCTGGGCCCAAACCGAACCTGGACCGGCTGTGACGGCGGCGCGAGTACGCCCTCGGTCTCGAAGCGCTGCAACTGGTCACGACGAACGCTCCACTGTGGCGCTTGCACCGGTTCGTGTTCGCGGTCCTGGCGCTGGAGGCCGAACCGGTGGACCCGAGGCTGCGGCGGCGGACGGGGCGGCCCCTTCGGGCCGCCCCGTCCTCGCCGAAGCACCGCGGAGGGTTCAGCCGCGGAGGGTCGCGACCACGATCACGATGGCCAGCAAGGCGTCCAGGACGAAGCAGAACTCGGCGAGCGAGCGGGAGACGACCCGCTCGACCCGGTGGTGGTACACGTCCCAGCCGGCGTGGGCGAGCAGGGCCGCCGCTACCGTGTAGGCGGCGAGGTCGCCGCCCGCGAAGTACGACGCCACCGCGGCGACGCCGCCGATCGCGGCCATCGCCAGCGCCTGGAGCGGCAGGCCCGCGGCCGGGCGGACGGCCCCGCGCACGAGGCCGTAGACGGCGAGCAGGGCGGCGAGGCCGAGCAGGGACCAGTCGGCCGAGAACTCGAAGGGCGCGAACCTGGCGGCGCCGATGATCACGAACGTCAGGAGGAACAGCGGCCATGCCGCGCCGCGGCGGCCGAGTGCGGCGGCGCCGAGGTAGATGAACCCGGCGGCGGTGAGGATGGGCGAGAGGTCGCTTCCGGACGCCAGTCCGTAGGCGAGGAACGCGGCGGCGGCGATGCCGGCGACGGTGGGCCAGCGCCGCAGCGCGGCGCGCGCCGGGTTCTCGGTCCGGTGGGCGTGTTCGGGGGCGGTGGTCGTCATGGCGGTGCTCCTCGTATACCTAGAGGGGGTATCTGACCTCTTCACCTTCCCCTCCCCCGTCGCGGCGGTCAAGCTGCGCGGGCGGTGAGGTCCGAAATCTTGGCTTCATCGTCTTTCGGACCTACGATGGAGGGCATGGACACGCCTCGGGTGCTCGTCGTGGGCTACGACGACGCCGAACTGCTCGACATCGCCTGCGTCACGACCACGCTCGACGCGGTGCGCCACATCGACCCGAGGCTGGGGTACGACCTGACGCTCGCGACGCCCGGCGGGCGAACGATCACGTGCTCGACGGGGCTGGTGCTCAACGCGCAGGCGACGCTGGAGCGGGTGCGCGGTCCGATCGGGACGCTGGTGGTCTCGGGCGGGCTGGGGCATCTGAGCGCGGCGAAGGACGAGCGGCTGGTGGGGCATGTGCGGCGGCTGGCGCGCGAGAGCGAGCGGGTCGCGTCGCTGTGCACGGGCGCGAGCGTGCTCGCGGCGGCGGGCCTGCTCGACGGGCGGCGCGCGACCACGCACTGGCGTTTCGCGCAGGAGCTGGCCGAGGCGTATCCGCGGGTGGAGGTGGATTCGCGGCCGATCTGGGTGCAGGACGGGAACGTGTACACGGCGGCGGGGGTCACGAGCGCTCTGGATCTGGCGCTGTCGTTCATCGAGGCCGATTTCGGGGCGGACATGGCCCGGTGGGTGTCGCGGGCGATGGTGACCTATCTGCACCGGCCGGGGAATCAGGCGCAGATGAGCATGTTCACCGCCGCTCCGGCGGCCGACAACGGGCTGGTGCGGAAGGTCGCCGACCATGTGGCGGAGCGGTTGGACGCGGACTTGTCGACGGCGGCGCTGGCGGCGTTCGCGCGGGTCAGTCCGCGGCATCTGACGCGGTTGTTCCAGGCGGATCTGAAGCAGACGCCGGGCCGGTTCGTGCGGCGGGCGCGGGTGACGGCGGCGGCGCAGTTGCTGACGACCACGGATCTGCCGGTGGCGCGGGTGGCGCCGAAGTGCGGTTTCGCTTCGGCGGAGGCGCTGCGGCAGGCGTTCACGCGCGAGTACGGGATGGCCCCGTCGCGGTACCGGGCGGTGGCGTCCACGGCGGCTTGAGTCGTGTAGTTCGAACTACACGATATTCGTGTAGTCTCGACTACACGAAGGTGTCGCATCGGGTGGCGCCGGTCAGGGGGTGCCCGTGCGCAAGCCTGCTTCGATCGTCGGCCGGGATCTCGAATGGCGGGTCCTCGAACGGTTCTTGAAGGCCGGTGACGACGACTCGCTCAAGATCGGGATCGTCTCCGGCCGCCGCCGCGCGGGCAAGACGCATCTGCTGGCCGCGGCCGCGGAGACGGTCGGCGGGCTCTACCACGTCTGCGTCCAGGAGGAGGGCGACCTCTCGGCGAGGGCGCGTTTCGCGGCGGCGATCGGCGCGCACGGCGGCGTCACCGGCGTGGCGACCGCCGATTGGGAGTCGCTGCTGACCAGCGCACTCGAGGTGGCGGCACGGACGGCCCCGGCGGATCGGGCGCCGCTGCTGGTCATCGACGAGTTCCCGTACGCGATGGCCAAGGCGCCGCAGTTGCCGGGGCTCCTCCAGCTCCTCTACGACCGGGCGCGGCGCGGGGAGGGTCCGGGCGGGCGCGTCATCCTCTGCGGGTCGTCGTTGAGCGTCATGCGCGAGCTGCTGGCGGGGACCAAGCCGCTGCGCGGGCGGGCCGTGGTCGATCTGAAGATCGGGCCGCTGGACTACCGGCAGAGCGCCGAGCTGTGGGGCATCGGCGACGCGGAGACGAATCTGAAGGTCCACGCGTGCGTCGGCGGCTATCCGGGGTACCGGCCCCTCATCGACGCGGCGCCGCAGAGCCCGGACGAGTTCGAGCGGTGGGTGCCCGACACGCTTCTGAGCAAGGGCCTCGGGGTGTTCACGACGGCCGAGGTGGACTACCTGCTGCGCGAGGACCCGCGCATCAGCGACCGCTCGGCCTATTACGACGTGCTGGGCGCGATCGCGCGGGGCTCGACGACGCTGGCGAAGATCGGGACCGAGACCGGGCGCAGCAAGGACGCGGTGCGGCCGCTGCTGGCCACGCTCGAGTCGAGCGGGTACGTCGCGCGCCGCACCGATCTGGTGCGGGGGCGCAGTTCGATCGGCGTGTGCGATCCGATCATCCGCTTCGACCGGCTGATCACCGCGCCGCGGCTCGGGCAGCTCGGGCTGGGTCGGGCCGAGCAGGTCTGGAAGGCCATGCGGGACACGTTCCGCTCGCAGATCCTCGGGCCGCATTTCGAGGAGCTGGCCCGGGAGTGGGTGCACCGGTTCGCGCCCGAGGAGCTCGACCGCCCGGACGGTTTCGGCGAGGTGGGCACCGCGAACGTCCACGACCAGGCGGGGCGGGCCAAGTACGAGGTCGACGTCCTGGGGTTGCAGGGCAAGTCGGTCGCGTTCATCGGGGAGGCGAAGGCGAACGGGCAGCGCCAGGGCGTGGGCGCCCTTTCGCGGCTCCAGGTGATCAGGACGGCGCTCGGCGACCTCGGCTACCGGACCGGTGAGACGGTCCTGGGGGTGTTCTCGCTCAACGGGTTCACGCCGGAGCTGCGGGCGGCCGCGCGCGAGGGCGAGGCGGTCCTGCTGGACCTGGACCGCTTGTACGGCAAGGGTTGAGGACCCGCGGGGCTTCTGGGGCGTTGTCGAGGGCGATCACGGGGCTTGCGAAAGCTCGGGAATCGAGGGTCAGCCCAGGGATTTCCGGAGGGCGAGGACGAGGCGTTCGGCCCGGGTGTCCTCGGCGATCATGCTGCCGTTGACGTAGCCGAAGCCGAGCCGCGCCTCCGCGTCGGCGAACGCGAGCTGGCCGGAGGCGCCGTCATGGCCGAAGGAGGCGTCCGACAGCAGGATCCGGCCGCCGGGGTGGTTGATCTTGAACCCGGTCGAGAAGCGCGAACCGGGGGTGCCGTCCCAGTACCGGCCCTCGGAGCGCACCGTGAGAGCGTCGCGGACCGAGTCCTCGCCGATGAGGCGCACGCCGTCCACAGTGGTGACGGTGGCGGCGAGGATGCGGGCCAGCGCGGAGGCGGTGGCCACCGCGCCGCCGCCGGGGACCTCGATGGCGAGGGCCTCGGGGTCGTTGACGCCGCCGGGTTCGCCGAAGAGGCCGCCGGGGAAGAGCTTCCCGAACCGGATGGCGCGCTCGGCGAAGCGGTCGTCGGGCGAGGCGGGGTCGGGCCCGATCGGGCCGGGCGGCGGTTCGACGCGGGCGAGTCGGTCGCGGTGCTCGGGCGGGAGCCCGATCCAGGCGTCGGCTTCGAGGGGGCCGGCGATCTCGGCGGCGATGAACCGGCCGGGGGTCAGTCCGGTGGCGCGGCGGAGCGGTTCGCCGGCGAGCCAGCCGAAGGTGAGCGGGTGGTAGAGGAAGGCGGTGTCCGGTTCCCACAGGGGCCGCTGGTCCTCGATCGCGCGGATGAACGGGTGCCAGGCGGCGGCGTCGGCGGGGGTGAGGACGGTGTCGAGGAGGGGGAGCCCGGCCCGGTGGGCGAGGATCTGGCGGAGGGTGATCGTGTCCTTGCCGTGCCTGGCGAATTCGGGCCAGTCGCCTGCGACGGGGGCGTCGAAGTCGAGCAGGCCGCGTTCGGCGGCCATGTAGAGGCTGATCGACACGAGCGCTTTGGAGACCGAGAAGACGGTCGGGGCGGAGTCGGATCGCCAGGGGCGGCCGTGTCCGGCGGTGCCGCCCCAGAGGTCGACGACGAGGCGGCCGTCCCGGTGGACCGCGCAGGCGGCGCCGGTCTCGCCGGCTTCGGTGAAGTTGCGGGCGAAGGCGTCGGCGAGCGGGCCGTAGCCCTCGTCGGCGTGGCCGTGGATCGCTGGCGGCATCGGCGCTCTCCGGTCGGTGGTGCGGGCGGCAATGGTATCCCGGTCAGGGCGCGGATCTGACCTTCCGCGCGAGAGGCCGTCGAGGGGTGTGGCGGCGAGGGCGAGGCCGCCGAAGGGCCAGGGGGTCGGCGGCAGGCGGTGGGGTCGGGGAGGGGCGGGGAGCGGGTCGGCGATGGCGGCGGCGAGGGTGCCGGTGCCGACCCCCGACTCCGATGCCGGGAGATTTATCAAACACCTGTTTGAGGTTGCGCTCGTGCCGTGGTTCGGTATGTTGATCTTGAAACATATGTTCGACACGGTACGGGGGTTCTGGTGGCGACGAATGTCGCGGCCGCGTTGGCCGCTGAGCTCGGTCTGCGCACCGCCGCGGACCTGCGTCCCGCCGTCGAACCGCGTCCCGAGGCCGGGCGGCTCGAGACCGTGGAGCAGCCTTTCGCGCGGCCCGCGACGATCGCGCCCGCGAAGGCCATTCTGCCCGTCACCCCCGACATTTCCGCGCTCCTCCCCCACGGCGGACTCGCGACGGTGACCGCGATCACCGCTTCGCGCCATGGGGCCACCTCGCTGCTGTGGCGGCTCCTCGCCGGTCCGACCAGGGCGGGCGCCTGGTGCGCCCTGGTCGGGATGCCGCGGATCTACCCGCTGGCGGCCACGGCGGCCGGGGTCGACCTCGACCGGGTGGCGCTGGTCGATCCCGGGACGCTCGTCGCCGAGGCGGCGGGCACACTCGCCGAGGGCATCGCCGCGCTGGTGCTCCCGAGCGAGGGCCTGGCCCCGACACAGATGCGGCGGCTGACGGCACGGGCCCGCAGGAGTGGCACCGCGATCGTGTGGTGGGAGACCCGGATCGTGGCCGGCGCCGACGCCCGCCTTGATGTGTCCCGGGCTCGTTGGAAGGGCCTGCGCGCGAACACCGGACGCCGCTGGGGCGCCGGACGGCTCGACGCCTGCGAGCTGGAGGTGGCCTCCCGCTGGCGCAGCGGCGGCACCCGCCGGGCCCGGATCTGGCCCTACGGCGGCGACCTCGACGATGCCGGCGGCAACGTCGTGGACCTGCGGTCCCGTCCGGCAGGCGAACGCGAGGTACGGCGCGGCGACCGCACGGGAGCCATGGTCGAGCCCGTGTCGCTCGCGGAGCTGCGGGAGGCGACCGCGAGGCGAGGTGATCCGAGGTGAACACGGATCGTGCAGGCGACCTCGGGCGAAGCCGAGCTGAGACCGTACGCCTCGCAGCGCACCCGGCCGGACGGGGAATGAGCACCCGAGTACGGGACCGGCACGCCTCCGCGTCCCCCGGCCGCGGGTGGTCCGAGATGAGCGCCGACCGCACCGGCAGCCCCGGGCGAAACCGGGGCGAGACCGCCCTCCTCACGGTGCACCCCGCCGGACAGGCGATGAACGCCCCCATGCGAAACCGGGACCGACACGCCTCCGCGTCCCCCGGCCGCGGGTGGTCCGACATGAACGCCGACCGCACCGGCAACCCCGGGCAAAACCGAGCCGCGTCCGCCCTCCTCACGGCGCACCCGGCCGGACAGGCGATGAACGCCCGAGTACGGGACCAGAACCGACACGCCTCCGCCTCCCCGGCCGAGATGAGCACCGATCGTGCAGGCGACCTCGGGCGAAACCGAACCGGGTCCGCCCTCCTCACGGCGCACCCGGCTGGACAGGCGATGAACGCCCGAGTGCGAGACCGGGACCGGCACACCTCCGCGTCCCCCGGCCGCGGGTGGTCCGACATGAACGCCGACCGCACCGGCGACCCCGGGCGAAGCCGAACCGGGTCCAGACGCCTCACGGCGGACCCGGCTAGACAGGCGATGAACGTCCGAGTACGGGACATGGCCCGACGCACCTCGGCGTCCCCGGTCGAGATGAACGCTGACCGCACCGGCGGCCCCAGGCGAAACCGGGCCGAGCCCGCCCGCCTCACAGTGCACCCCGCCGGACAGGCGATGAGCGCCTCAATGCGAGACCAGGACCGGCACGCCTCCGCGTCCCCCGGCCGCAAGTGGTCCGACATGAGCGGCGACCGCACCAGCAGCCCCGGGCGAAGCCGAACCGGGTCCGCACGCTTCACAGCACTCCCGGCCGGACGGGGAATGAGCGCCCGAGTACGGGACACGGCCCGACACGCCTCCGCGTCCTCGTCCGAGGTAAACGCCGACCGCACCGGCAGCCCCGGACGAAACCGGGGCGAGACCGCCCTCCTCACATCGCACCCCGCCGTACAGGCGATGAACGCCCCAATGCGGGACCGGCACCCACACGCCTCCTCCTCCCCGGGCGGGCCGACATGAGTGCCCGGGTGCGGCGCGCTCCGAGCCGCATCCTGGTGATGCGCCTCGTGGACTGGGACACCGAGGACGCGATCGCGTTCGAACCCGTGCTGGAGGCCCTCGACCTCCTCACCCCGTACGTCGAAGTGCTCGAACCGGGCTGCGCGGCCGTGCCGCTGCGCGCCGGGGCCGGCGACGAGGCGACATTCTGCGAGCGGCTCATCGACACCGTCTCAGGGCTCGTGGGCCAGGACTGCCTCACCGGCGTCGCCGACGGCCTCTTCGCCGCGGTCCTCGCCGCCCGCGACGGCCGGATCGTCCCCACCGGGCACGACGCGGCCTTCCTCGGCGAACGCGACATCACCGACCTCCAGGCCACCGGACTGGTCGAATCCGAGACCTGCGAAACCCTGCGGCACTTGGGAATCACCACGCTCGGGGCCTTCCGGGCCCTGCCCGCGCAGGCGGTCGCCGAACGGTTCGGACCGGCCGCCCGCCGCGCCCAGCTCCTCGCCGCCGGGCACCTCACCCGCCCGCTCGCGCCCCGGCAGGTCGCACCGGAACTGGCGGTGACCGAGACCCCCGAGACCCCTTACGCCAACGTCGAACAGGCCGTCTTCGCCGCCAGGCCCCTGGCCGAACGGCTGCTGACGCTGCTCGACGAGCGCAACCTCACCTGCACCCGCGTCACCGTCACCGCCCGCACCGCCGGCGGCCTGGAGCGGCGCCGCACCTGGCAGGTCGACCCCGCCACCGATCACCTCCACGGCTCGGCGAGCTTCGCCGAGAGGGCCGCCGGACTGGCCCGGCGGGTGCGCTGGCAGTTCGAGGGCTGGCTCAGCACGGCCCCCGCGGCCGACGCCGGGACCGACGCCACCGCCGTCACCGAGATCGAGCTCGCCCCGGGCGGACTGGTCGGCCTCGTCGAGGCCGGGCGCGGGCTGTGGGACACCAAGGACACCGCCGTCGTCAAGGCCGAGGCCGCCCTGCGGCACGCGCAGAGCCTGTTCGGCCCCGACGCCGTGCGCATCGCCACCGCCACCGACGGCCGCGGTCTGGACGAGCGGTTCGGCAGCAGCGCATGGGAAGTCGAGGCCGCACCGCCGCCGCCTTCGGGACCGTGGCCGGGCCGCCTGCCCGACCCGCTCCCGACCCTCATCGGCACCGGCGAGACCGTCGCGGTCCTGGACCCTGCCGGAGCGCCGGTCACCGTCGCGGCCCGCGGCGACCTCTCGGCCCCGCCAGCCCTGGTGTCCTTGGGCGGCAGGCGACTCCGGATCACCGCGTGGGCCGGCCCGTGGCCGGTGGTCGAACGGTGGTGGAGCGAGGAGGCCAGGCGCTACGCCCGCCTGCAAGTCGAACTCGCCGACGGCCGCGCCGCACTACTGCACTGCGAGGGAGGCCGGTGGAAGGCGGTGGGCTGGTATGACTGACCGGGGAACGGGTGCGGGCGGGAGCGGATCTGGCGTGCGTCGGCGGCCGCGACTCGTACAGGCGCGCAAGCGAAAACGGGCCTCGGCGCGCGCACGCCGGCTTCCGCACCGTCCAAGGCGCGCGACCGGAGGCGGTCGATCCTCATGACCGCTTACGCCGAGCTGCACTGCCACTCCTACTACTCCTTCGCCGACGGGGCCGACTCCCCCGCCGACCTCGTCGCCGAAGCGGCCGAACTGGGACTGACCGGCCTCGCCATCACCGACCACGACGGGTTCTACGGCATTCCCCAGTTCGCCGCGGCCGCGGCCGACGCCGGCCTGCTGACGGTCTTCGGGGCCGAACTCGACCTCGGCATGAGCCGCGCCCGCAGGGGCCAGCCCGACCCGGCCGGGGAGCACCTGGTCGTCCTCGCCCGCGACCCCGCCGGATACCGGCGCCTCTCGCGCGCCATCACCGAGGCCAAACTCGCCACCGGAGAGAAGGACCTGCCCCAGTACGACCTGCGGCGGCTCGCCGAGCACGCCGGCGGGCGCTGGCAGATCCTCACCGGCTGCCGCAAAGGGCCCCTGAACGCCGCCATCGACAACGCGCCGTCCAAACGCGACGGACTCCGGGCGGCGGAGCGGCGCCTGCGCGAACTCCTCGACTGGTTCGGGCCGGGGAACGTCGCGGTCGAACTCACCTGCCACGACCTGCCCGGAGACATCGAGCGGATCGAGGCGCTCGCGAGCGTCGCCTACCGCTGCGGCGCACCCGTGGTCGCCACCAACAACGTTCACTACGCCGCGCCCCGCCGCCACCGCGTCGCCGCCGCGCTCGCGGCGATCCGCTCCCGGCGCACCCTCGACACGATCGACCCGTACCTCCCGGCCGCCGCGGCCGCCCACCTGCGCAGCGGCGCCGAGATGGCCCGGCGGTTCGCCGACTTCCCGGACGCCGTCGCGAACGCCGCGGCCATCGCCGCCGAATGCGAGTTCAACCTGCGCCTGCTCGCCCCGCAGCTCCCGCGCTTCCCGGTCCAAAGGGGCTACGACGACTTCTCGTACCTGGCCCGGAGAGTCCGGGAAGGAGCGCTGCAACGCTACGGACCCTTCGACGACGAGCGGGTCCCCGGCGCCTGGAAACAACTCGAAAAGGAGCTGGGCGTCATCAAGGCGCTCGGGTTCGAGGGGTACTTCCTCATCGTCTTCGACATCGTGAACTTCTGCCGCGAGCACGACATCTTCTGCCAGGGAAGGGGATCGGCCGCCAACAGCGCGGTCTGCTACGCCCTCGGCATCACCAATGTGGACCCGGTGGGGTTCGGCCTGCTGTTCGAGCGGTTCCTCTCGGCCGACCGGGACGGACCGCCCGACATCGACATCGACATCGAGTCGGGCCGCCGCGAAGAGGTCATCCAGTACGTCTACGCCAAGTACGGCCGCGACCGGGCGGCCCTGGTCGCCAACGTCGTCAGCTACCGCCCCCGCTCGGCCGTCCGCGATGCGGCCAAAGCCCTCGGCCACTCCCACGACCAGGCCGTCGCCTGGTCGAAGCGGCTGCACCACTGGAGCGGCCTGGACCCCGACGAGGCCGAGGGCGTCCCCGTCGACGTCCAGGCCCTCGCCGCCGAGCTCGCCCGAATGCCCCAGCACCTGGGCATCCACCCCGGAGGCATGGTGCTCACCGAGCAGCCGGTCTCGGAGATCGTGCCGGTCGAACCGGCCCGGATGAAGGACCGCACCGTCCTGCAATGGGACAAGGAGGACTGCGCCGACGCCAGCCTCGTCAAATTCGACCTGCTGGGGCTGGGAATGCTGGAGGCCCTGCACCGCATGGTCGACCTCGTGCGGGGCTTCCACGGAGAGCAGGTCGACCTCGCGGCGCTCCCGCCCGACGACCCCGAGGTCTACGCCATGCTCCGCCGAGCCGACACCGTGGGCGTCTTCCAGGTCGAGTCCCGGGCGCAGATGGCGACCCTGCCGCGGCTGCGGCCTGAGGTCTTCCGCGACCTCGTCGCCGAGGTCGCGCTCATCCGCCCCGGCCCCATCCAAGGCGGCGCGGTCCACCCCTACCTTCGCCGCCGCCAAGGAGAACCGTGGCGCGACAAGGTCCCCGAAGTCCTCCACAAGACGCTCGCCAAGACGTACGGGGTGCCGCTGTTCCAAGAGCAGCTCATGCAGATCGCCATCGACGCCGCGGGCTTCGACGGCGGCGAGGCCGACCGGCTGCGCCGCGCCATGGGCGCCAAGCGGTCGGCCGAGCGCATGGAAGAGCTCAAGGCGCGGCTGTACACGGGCATGGCCGAGCGCGGCATCGTCGGCGACCAGGCCGACCAGATCTACGAGCAGCTCAAATCCTTCGCCGACTTCGGCTTCCCCGAATCACATGCCGCCAGCTTCGCGCACCTGGTGTACTCCTCGTCCTGGCTCAAGTGCCACTACCCGGCCGCGTTCTACGCCGGGCTCCTCGCGAGCCAGCCGATGGGCTTCTACTCCCCCGCCTCGCTGATCGCCGACGCGCAGCGCCACGGCCTCGCCGTCCTGGCCCCGGACGTCAACGCCAGCAAGGAGAACGCGGCCCTCATCGACACCGAGACCCCGGCGGTCCCACCCGTCCACGGCGCCGCGGACCTGCGCCTCGGACTCGACAACGTCAAAGGCCTCGGCGACCCGGCGGCCCAGCGGATCGTCGCCGCCCGTGAGACGGACGGCCCCTTCACGAGCCTCGCCGACCTCGCCCGCCGGGCCGGCCTCGACCGGCAGCGGCTGGAGAAGCTCGCCGTCGCCGGGGCCCTGGAGAGCCTCGAACCCGACCGGCGCCAGGCGCTCTGGGCCGCGGGAACGGTCGACGAGCGGCCCGGCACCATCCCCGGCACCGGCCCGGCCGCGCCGCCGCCGACCCTGCCGGGCATGAGCGCGGCCGAACTCGCGCGGGCCGACTACACCGGGCTGGGGCTGTCGGTCGAGACCCACCCGATGGAGCTCGTCCGGGCCGAACTCGACGCCGACGGGGTGCTGCCGGCGAGGCGACTGCCGCACATGAAGGACGGCAAGCGCGTCGAGATCGCGGGGATCGTGACCCACCGCCAGCGCCCCTCGACGGCGAAGGGCGTGACGTTCCTGAGCTTGGAGGACGAGACGGGGATCGCCAACGTGGTGTGCTCGCAGGGGCTCTGGAAGCGCTGGCAGAGCGTGGCCTCGGTCGCCAAGGCGCTGCGGATCAAGGGAACGGTCGAGAAGGCGGCGGACGCGCACGCGAGCGCGATGCCGATGATCGTGGCCTACAAGCTCGTCGAGCTGGACTTGAACAGCCCGGCGGCGCCGTCCCGGGACTTCCGTTGAGGACGGCTTCCGAGGTCTAGGGCGTGGCCTTGGTGAAGGTCATGTCGAAGTCGTGGGTCCAGGTGCGGCCCTGGTCGCGGGAGAGGTCCAAGCGCACGTCGATGCGGGTGCCGTCGGGGGTGAAGGTGCCGGAGAAGTGCTGGAAGAAGTCCGGGCCGCGCCGCTCCAGGGACCAGGAGTCGTCGCTGAGGTGCATCGTGAAGTCGCGGGTGGCGCCGCGGGAGTCGTAGTAGCGGTAGGCGTAGCCGTCGTCGCCGGGGCCGATGACGGCCAGCCATTCGGGGAAGTCGGGGTGCTCGATGGTGAGGCTCTGGACGAGGAAGGCGCCGCCGAGGGCCCATTCGAAGTTGCTGGAGCCGGAGATGGGGGCGCGGGAGACGGCGGGGTCGGGGTGCCGGACCTCGACGGCCCAGGTCCCTGCCAGTGTGCGGAGCCGTTCCAGGCGCGGGTCGTTCGTCACCATGTCTGCCTCCGTGCGTCGGTGCGGGGTACCGCGAGCCTAGGCGATGCGCGGGCGTCGCCGGAGCACGGCGGCCGCGTGTTCGGAGCGCGCGAGGGCCCGGCCGTGCGGCCGGGCCCTCGCGGTTCGTCAGTGGGCGGCGATGACCTCGCCGTTCTCGTCGTCGGGCTTCTTGACCAGGAGCGAGGCGGCGACGGCGACGAGGGCCATGCAGGTGCCCCAGACGAAGGCCTGGTGGATGCCTGCGGCCTCGGCGGCGACCTTGGTGGCGCCGGCCTCCATGCTCGCGGCGGCGCCGGTGGTCATGAGGGTGATGAACACGGCGGTGCCCGCGGCGCCGGCGACCTGCTGGAGGGTGCTGACGATGGCGCTGCCGTGCGAGTAGAGCTCCACCTTCAGCGATCCGAGCGAGGAGGTCATGAGCGGGGTCATGAGCATGCTCAGGCCGATGCTCATGAGCACGTGGATGACCACGACGAACCGGCTCGAGCTGGACTGGTCGAGGAGGGTCATGAGCGCGAGCGAGCCGGCGACGGCGACGGACCCGGGGATGACCAGGGGCCGGGGGCCGAAGCGGTCGAACAGGCGCCCGACGATGGGGCCGGACAGGCCCATCGCGAGGCCGCCGGGCAGGACCACGAGGCCGGTCTCCAGGGTGGTGAGGTCGAGGACCTGCTGGAGGTAGATCGGCAGGAGGATGAGCGAGCCGAACAGGGTGGCCATCGAGATCAGCAGCATGATGACGCCGACGGTGAAGGGGCGGCTGAGGAACGGCCGCAGGTCCATCAGGGCGTTGCCGGTGCGCTGGAGGCGCAGTTGGCGGAAGACGAACAGCGCCAGCGAGGCGAAGCCGGCGCCGATCGCGACGGCGGGCGGGACCGGGGTGTGGCCCCCGCCGGCGGATTCGCCGATGCTGCTGAGGCCGTAGATGAGGCCGCCGAAGGCGATCGCGGAGAGCACGGCCGAGAGCAGGTCGAACTTGACGGCGCGCGGTTCGGTGAGGTTCTTGATGAGGGCCCCGCCGAGGACGAGCGCGAGGACGGCGATGGGCAGGACCGACAGGAACATCAGGCGCCAGCTGCCCTGGGAGAGGATGAACCCGGAGAAGGCCGGTCCGATCGCGGGCGCGACGGCGATGACGATGGTGATGAACCCGATGGTGCGTCCGCGGCGGTCGGCCGGGACGAAGGTCATGACGGTGGTCATGAGCAGCGGCAGCATGACGGCGGTGCCGCTGGCCTGGATGACGCGGCCGGCGACGAGGACCGAGAAGTACGGGGCCGAGGCGGCCAGCGCCGTGCCGGCGGTGAACAGCGCCATGGCGGAGATGAAGACCGCGCGGGTGGTGAAGCGCTGGAGGATGAGGCCGGTCATGGGGATGACGACGGCCATGGTGAGCATGAACCCGGTCGTCAGCCACTGGACGGTGGCGGCGCTGAGGCTGAACTCCTCCATGAGGCGGGTGAGCGCTACACCCATCACCGTCTCGTTGAGGATCATGACGAACGTCGCCACGAGGAGCACGCCGAGCACGAGTTTGATCTGACGCGGGATGCCGGTCTCCGGGGTGTCGTCGGCCGTCTCGGGTGCGTCGGCCGGTCGCTGGTCAACGGTCATGGGGGAAGGTTCCTTCGGTGGTGTTCCTGGCCGGTGCCCACGGCCCGCCGGGCCCTCGGGGATGGCGGGGGCGGGGCGGGCGCACCGGAAGCGTCAGTGACTGTCAAACATTACAGTTGCTACCATCCGATTCATGTCCGCCGGTGGGAGTCTGCGAGAGGTATCACGTCGGGCCGTGCAGTCTCGGATCGCACGGACCGCCGAGTCCCTGTTCGCCGAGAAGGGGTTCGAGGAGACGACGGTCGACGAGATCGCCGAGGCGGTGGGGATGTCCCAGCGCAGCTTCTTCCGGTACTTCGCCTCGAAGGACGAGGTCGTGTTCGACAGCTTGGAGCGCTTGAGCGAGGAGCTCGCGCAGCGGCTCGCGGCGCGGCCGCTGGAGGAGCCCGCGTGGGACTCGCTGCGCCGCTCGTTCGATCCGGTGGCCGAGCGCTTCGCCGATCCCGAGCATCGCGACCACGACGCGGCGATCCAGCGGATCATCGACCGCAGTCCGAGGCTGCTGTCGGCGTACCTGGGCCGGCTCGAACGCCTTCAACGGGCGTTGACGGACGCGCTGGTGGCGCGGTCGGTCCGCCGCGCGGAGCGCGGGCAGGACGTGGTGGTGCTGCGCGCGATGGTGGGCGGCGCGTGCGCGTGCCTGCACGCGGCGACGGTCCACGCGGGGGCCGACCCGGAGGTGTTCGGCCCCAGTCTGGACCGGGCGATGGAGGCCTTGCGGCCCGCGGAGGTCTGAGCCGGGCTCGGGTCTCGTCGGGCTCAGTGGTGGTGCTGGTGGACGACGGCGTGGCCTTTGCCTCGGCCGATGAGCCAGCGGTTGACCGGGACGGTGATCACGAACGCCAGCGCGAGCGCCGCGGCCAGGGAGATCCAGAACCGGGGGTCGGCGAGTCCGGCGTCCATGGCGCCGGGGATGGCGAGCATGAAGGCGTTGTCGACGATCTCCATGACGGCGATGGAGAGGGTGTCGGCCGCGAGGGCGACTTTCAGGGCTTGGCGGAAGGTCAGTCCGACGCGCATGACGCCGCGCATGGTGAGGGCGTAGCCGAAGACGAAGGCGAGCGCGATGGCGAGGACGATCGTGGCCGCGCCGTGCCAGCCGAGGGCGGTGCCGATGACCATGCCGAGGACTTCGCCGATGGCGCAGCCGGTGAGGCAGTGGAGGGTGGCCGAGACGGCCATGCTCCAGGTGGCGGGCGGGTGGTCGGAGTGGGGGTCGGGGTGGTTTGAGCGGGAGGGCTCGCGGTCTTCACGGGGGTCGGGGTCGTGGGATTCGGGGTCGTGGGCTTCGTGGCGGTTGGATTCGGAGCCGTGGGGTTCATTGCCTTGCGGCTCATGGCTTTGGGGTTCGGCGTCTTGCGGCTCGTGGTCGGCGTGGTCCACAGTGCGGTTCCTCTCGTGGGCGGCCGGTCTCGGCGCGGCGGACGGGCGGGGGCCGGTGACGGTCCGTCCGGTTCCGGTGGCGAACCGCGGGATCCCCCGCCGGGCTCGTTCGGACTCCGGCGACCCGATCAGTATCCGCCGCAACCGGCTCCAGGTCACGCGCAATCGCCGCACGGGCCGCCGAATCCCGGTCGACGCCGGCCTGGTTCGGGCGGACCGGGGCGGCCGGCCACGAGGGGTCGGGCACGGCCGCGGCCTCGACGGCCCTGGACGAGATTCACGCGGCGGCGATCGGCGACCACATCGCCGCTTCGGTCTGATCCCGTCGTGAGCGTCGGGGCGACCCGCCCCTCACGGGCGCGGGTTGTTCGTTATCGCCGTCGGCTGGGCCGTCATCTCCAGCACCCGCCCCTCATCGGCGCGGGTTGTTCAGCGCGCTTGCGGGGCGGGCCGTTCGGATGATCCTCACACTCGCGTCGAATGCGTTTGTCGAACCGTCGCGACCGGTGCAAGCTGGTCCGGGGCGCGCTGCGGCGGCCCCTGCCGCCACTGCCCGATTGGACCGCCGTGACCGATTCCGCCCTGCGCGACCGCACCGACCCCGCCCTGGCGAACTGGCGCAACGCCGTGTTCGCCGTGTTCGCGCTCTCGGGTTTCGTCTTCGCCAACTGGGCCGCGCGCGTGCCCAACATCCGCGACATCCTCGAAGCCTCGACCCAGGAGATGGGCATCCTCATCCTGGGGATCGCGATCGGCGCGATCATCGGGCTCGTGGCCTCCAGCCACGTCATCACGTACATGGGCGCGACCAAGGCGATCAGGTGGTTCCTCGCCACCGCGGCCGCCGGGCTGCTCGCGCTGGGCGTGATCGCGCAGTTCGCGCCGAGCTACTGGGTGCTGTTCGCGGCCCTCATGGTCCTGGGCGCGGGCAACGCGATCCTCGACGTGGCGATGAACCTCTCCGGTGCGGCCAACGAGCGGCGCATCGGCAAGACGCTCATGCCGATGTTCCACGCCGGGTTCAGCGTCGGCACCATGCTCGGGGCCGGGCTCGGGGCCCTCACCGAGCAGCTCGGCGTGCCCGTCGGCGCCCACCTGGGCGTCACCGGCGCCGCGGTGGTCGTCGCCGCCCTCTACGTGGTCCGGCACCTCCAGCCGGCCGAGGAGCCGGTCGCGCCCGGTTCGGCCACCGGCTGGCGGACCCGCCTGACCTCGTGGACCGACCCGCGCATCCTCGTCATCGGCCTGATCATCCTCGGCATGGGCTTCGCCGAGGGCACCGCGAACGACTGGCTGGGCCTGGCGATGGTCGACGGCTACGGGCTGACCAACCCCGGCGGTGCGGCCGTGTTCGCCGTGTTCGTCACCGCCATGACCGCCGGGCGGTTCTGCGGCGGGATGTTCCTCGACCGGTTCGGGCGCGTCCCGGTCCTCGCCGGGTCGGCGTTCCTCGCGTTCGCCGGCCTGCTGCTGGTCATCTACGGGCCGAGCACGCCGTTCGCGGTCGTCGGCGTCGTCCTGTGGGGCATCGGCGCGTCGCTCGGGTTCCCGGTCGGCATGTCGGCGGCCGCAGACGACCCGAAGCGGGCCACCGCGAACGTCGCGGCCGTCGCCACCATCGGGTACACGGCGTTCCTCATCGGGCCGCCGCTCATCGGCCTCCTCGGCGACCAGGTGGGGCTGCGCAGCGCGTTCCTCGTGGTGCTCGTGCTCGTGGCGATCGCGCTCGTCGCGACCCCGGCAGCGCGCAAGCCGAAGCACCTCTGAGCGGGCCGGTCAGGACCGGCGGTCCTTGGGGGGCTTTCGGCGCTGCCGGCGCGTTCGCTCGCGCAGGTAGCGGCGCCGGAGGGATCGCAGGCCGTAGCGGGAGGCGTTGCGGTCGCGTGCGATGTTCTTGTCGAGGATCCGCTGCTGCTCCCAGATCGGCTTGAGGTTGAACCAGCGCTGATAGCCCAGGCCTCCGATGAGCCCGGCGATGAGCGCGAGGGCGAGGGCCGTGAGCAGGGCCCGCATCGCGAACTCCCACGCGGAGCCGCCTTCGGGCTCGCGCAGGTGCGCGGCCGCCGAGCCCGCGCTCGCGAGCGGGAGCACGATCGCGAAGGTGATCGCGAAGGCGGGCAGGGAGTGGTGGCTGGAGTCGAGCGAGTTCCTCCCCCGGTTGGCGTCGGCGGCGGCGATCTCGGCGTCGAGCCGCTTCGACTCGGCGAGGGACGCTTCGGTCTCGGGGTTGACGCGCCGGGCGATCGCGAGGGAGGCGAGTGCGGCGGCCCAGAGGATCAGGGCCGAGCCGAGCGGGGCGGCGAGGCCGATGAGCAGGGCTTCCAAAGGCGGTCTCATCGGCGGCTCCGCTTGCGGCCGCGCAGGGCGACGAGGGTGGTGAGGAGGACGGCTACCGCGCCGAGGGCCGCTGCGATCGTCCACATCGCGAAGGCCACGCCCCAGCCGGGGACGGTCCACAGCTCGCCCATGGCGGTCCTCTCGTCGCGGAGCCTGATGCGCACATACTAGGTCGGCGCCGCGCGTAGGACGCTTGTGCGTTGCGGGGCAGGAAGAACGGTCGGCGTGCGGGTTGACAGGCGGTGCCGCCGAGGCGACACTGTGTCCTCATGTCGAAGCCTGCAACGCACTTGCGCCGACCGGTCGCGCGCCTCGCGATCGCCGCCGTGGCCGCGGTGGCGGCCCTCATCGTCGCCGAAGGGGACGCCTTGTCACATCAGACGCCGGATCCGACCGACCCCGGCCCGCTCTACTCGCTCGTGGACGACCCGCTCGGGCGCACCTACCTGCGGGTGCTGGGCCGGCCCGACGGCGCGGACATGGTCTACCGGATCTCCGGGGCCGTGTACGCGGACGTGCCGGGGGACGCCCTGGCCTCGGGGCCGCGCCACGGCGCGAAGCTGTTCGGCTTCGAGGGGTACAACATCCGCCGCCTCTACCGCGATCCGGGGACGGATCAACTGCGGCTGCTCACCCGCGAGCTGGTCTTCTACACCGACCCGGCCGATCCGACGCGGATCCTCACCGAGTGGGCCAACCCGGCCGACGAGCGCACCTACCCGGTGGTGCCGGTCAACAACGACGAGGTCAACCAGGGGCCGTTCCCGATCGACGCCGGGTTCACCGGGCCGCCGGCGCAGACGGTGCTCGACCGGACGGTGTGGACGCTCGACATCCCGCCGCGCACCGACCTGGGCGCGACGCTCGGGGAGGACTTCGGGCTGCCGGGCGGGATCTACACGACCTGGGAGCTGTTCGACTTCACCGTGGACTCCAAGGAGATCCGGCGCAACGCGGGGCACCGGGTCCCGACCGGGGCGATGCCGGTGGTCGGCACGTGGAGCCGGGTCGGGCCGTGGCCGCCGTTCATGTGCCTCTCGGAGGCCGACACCGGCGGGGCCGGGGTGGTCTACCACGCCCGCAGTTGGACGCTCGACGGCTACGAGGACCTCGAGCCGTGGATCAGGGAGGCGGTCGAGGCGGACTATCCGCTCTACACGGCCGCGCCCGAGGCGCCGAGGCAGAGCCAGACCTCGTGGAGCTCGTTCTGGGCCAAGGAGCTCGGTGAAGGCGCGATGAGCTGGGCCGAGTGGTGCGAGGCGAACGGGAGCTGAGGCTCAGCCGAACTCGGTGAAGGCCGGGGCGTACGTGAAGGGGCCCTTGCGGTCGGGACGCCAGGCCGCGAGGGTGCGGATCTGGAAGGCCGAGGACCAGGCGGGGTCCTGCGGGGTGACGCCGTGGGCCTCGGCCGGTTCGAATCCGAAGCGGCCGTAGTAGGCCGGGTTGCCGAGCAGGAGGATCGCGGGCTCGTCGCGGGCGTCGGCGGCGGCGATGGCGGCGTGCATGAGGGCCGAGCCGAGGCCCTTGCCGTGGAGGGCGGGGGCGACGCCGATGGGGCCGAGGCCGAGGACCGGTTCGCCGGCGAGGCGGCCGTACGAGCAGACGACGTGGCCGGCGACCGCGCCGTCGACCTCGGCGACGAGGGAGAACTGCGGGAGCCAGTCCTCGGTGCCGCGCAGGGCGTCGACCAGGTCGGCCTCGTGTCCGGAGGCGTGCGGGGCGGTGGCGAAGGCGGCCTCGTGCACGGCGTGGACGGCCTCGCGGTCGGCGGCGGTCTCGCGTCGGATGAGCGTCATCGACCGAGTATCGCGGCCCGGTCGGGGCGGGGCAAACGAATTGCGGGGCGCGGCCGGGTGTTCCACCGGGCGGGACCGGGCTCCCCGGGAGCGGACGTACGGGACTATATTCATAATTGTCAATCTTTAGTTCCAATTTCCCCGCCGCATCCGCAAGGGTGCGCGCCAAGTTGAATGGGAGCGCTCTCATGGAGCAGTCGAGAATCCGGAGCCGCCGCAGGCGGTTCGGGGCCGTGGCCGTGGCCGCCGGGGCGATGGTCGCCTCCGCGGTCGCCGTGGTGGCGGCGAACCCGGCGCACGCCGCCGCCTGCGAGTCGGTGGACTACACCGTCGTCAGCGACTGGGGCGCGGGGCATCAGGCCACGGTGTCCCTCACCGCCGGGACGGAGGGGGTCGACGGCTGGACCGTGGGCTTCGACCTGCCCGCCGGGGCGACGGTCGGGTCCGCCTGGAACGTCGAGTGGACGCAGACCGGCACCGCCTTCACCGGCTCGGACGTCGGCTGGAACGCCGCCGTCGCCGCGGGCCAGACCCAGGAGCTGTTCGGGCTCATCGTGAACGGCGGCTCGGGGCCGGGCGAGATCACCGTCAACGGCGTCGCCTGCGGCGGCGAGCCGTCCCAGACGAGCGAGGAGCCGAGCACGCCCGACACCTCGCCGTCGCCGGAGGACCCGACCGACGATCCGACCGAGGAACCGACGGAGGAGCCCACCGAGGATCCGACCGACGAGCCGACCGATCCGCCGGAGCCGGGCGAGTGCCCGGCGGGCGCGGTCTGCGACGGCTTCGAGGACCAGACCGGCACCGTGCCGGGCGGGGCCTGGACCGTCGGGGCGAACGACTGCACCGGGACCGGGACCGCCACCGTCGACACGGCGGTCTTCAACAGCGGGTCGCGCTCGGTCCGCATCGACGGCGGGGAGACCTACTGCAACCACGTGTTCATCGGGCGCGAGCTGCCTGCGGACACCGAGTGGTTCCGCGTCTACATGCGCCACAGCACGCCCCAGCCGCAGAGCCACACCACCATGATCGCCATGGAGGACGTGAACGACAACGGTTCCGACCTGCGCCTGGGCGGCCAGAACAGCGCCTTGCAGTGGAACCGCGAGTCCGATGACGCGACCTTGCCCGAGCAGAGCCCGGCCGGGGTGGCGCTGAGCGAGCCGCTGCCGGTGGACGTGTGGACCTGCGTGGAATTCCAGATCGCCGGCGGGAACCTGAGCACCTGGGTCGACGGCGCGCTCATCGAGGGCCTGGTGGTCGACGGCGTGCCGACGCACGACGTGGACTCGCAGTGGCTGTCGAGGGCCGGGTGGAACCCGACCTTGGTGGACCTGCGCCTGGGCTGGGAGAGCTATGGCAACGACGCGGACACCCTGTGGTACGACGACGTGGCCTTCGGCACCGAGCGGATCGGCTGCTGAGCGGCCGGTGAAGGACTCGGCGGCTGAGCAGCGTGCCGTGGAACGGCCGGGATGCACGGCCGGCCGGTGAACGGCACCGCCGCCGAGCGGTAGGGCCCGGACCAAAAGGTCCGGGCCCTACCGTGCGAGGAAGGCGGGATGCCGCTCGAAATCGGGCTGTTCGGGGCTGCGGCAGGCCGAAGGCGCGGTGCGGCGGCCGCACTTCTCGGGAATCGGCGGTCCCGCGATGCTCGGCCGGTGAAACCCCGTGCGGCGATTTCGCCGCGAGGATTCCGCCATGGGCGTAACCGGTGGAAACCGCCGGGCGTGTCGGCATACCGTGAAGCATGGCTGAGACCTTCCAACCCCTGAACCCCGTCGCCGACGCGGCCCAGGACGGACCGCCCGCGACCCGAGAACCGCTGTGGCGCGACGCGCTCGGCGAACGGTTGCGCGCCACCCGCCACGAACGCGGCGAGACGCTCTCCGAGACCGCCGACCGCGCCGGGATCTCCCCGCAGTACCTCTCCGAGATCGAACGGGGCCTCAAAGAGCCGTCGAGCGAGATGATCGCGGCGGTCGCGGGGGCGCTCGAGACCACGCTGGGCGATCTGGCGAGGTCGATAGCAGAGCAGTTGCTGTTCCAAGGCGCCCTGCGCAGGCGGGCCGGTCGAGAGAGGGCCGGGCGCACCGAACCGGAGCGGACCGCCGTCGAGGAGCCTGCGCCGAACGATGCCGCGGAGCTGGACGAGGCGGTCTTCGAAGGCGCTGCGGTCGACGGAGCAGTCCTCGAAGGTGCTGCTTCGCTCGACAAGGCCTCGGTGGAACGCGCCGAGGCACAATCGGGACCGACCTGCCAGGTCGCCTACGCCCTGGCGGCGTAAGCGACCCGGTCAGCGTTAGACCGGAACGCGCCAAGCTTGGCCGCTAAATCGCGGCCGGGCTTGGTCGATCCCGCTTTCACTATCGCTCTTCTAGGACGTGGTCGATCAGGCCGTAGCGTTTTGCTGCGTCTGAGGTGAAGACCCGGTCCCTGTCGGTGTCGGTTCGCAGTGTTTCGGCTCGCTGGCCCGTGTGCTTGGCCAGGATCTGCTCGATGCTGTCGCGCACCCGCACCACCTCGTCGGCCTGGAGGATCAGGTCCGGGATCGTGCCGCGGCCCTGGGCCGCGGGCTGGTCGAGCACGATCCTCGCGTGCGGCAGCGCCGCCCGCTTGCCTTCGGCCCCTGCCGCCAGCAGCACCGCCCCGACCGCGACCGCCTGGCCCACGCACGTGGTCGCCACGTCCGGCTTGATGTACCGCAGCGTGTCGTAGATGCCGAGCATCGCGCTCGGGTCCCCGCCCTCGCAGTTGATGTACAGGCGGATGTCCCGGTCCGGGTTCGCGGCCTCCAAGTGAAGCAGTTGCGCGACGAGGGCGTTCGCGACGCCCGCGTCGATCGCGGTGCCCAGGTAGATGATCCGCTCGCTGAGCAGATGCGAGTAGACGTCCATGACCCGCTCGCCGCGGGCGTGGTCGACGATGACGTTGGGAATCATGTAGCTGCTCATCGGGCGCCCTCCTCGGCGGGAATGCGCAGGCCGATGCTCTGGCGGACCTGCGGTGCGATCTGGTCGAACGAGGTGACGATCTCGTCCACGAAGCCGTACTCGACCGCTTCTCGCGCGGTGTACCAGCGGTCGCGCAGCGAGTCCTCGAAGACGCGCTCGGGCGGCTGCCCGGTGTCCGAGGCGATGAGGCCCAGGACCGTGTCACGGGTATGGCGCAGGTCGTTGGCCTGCAATTCGATGTCGACGGCGGCGCCGCCGATCCCGGCCGAGCCCTGGTGCATGAGGACCCTGGCGTGCGGCATGACGCGGCGCTTGCCCTTGGTGCCCGCCGAGAGCAGGAACTGGCCGGCGCTGCACGCGATGCCGAGCGCCAGTGTGGACACGTCGCACGGGATGAGCCGCATGGTGTCGCGGATGGCGAGCATCGAGGGCACCGAGCCGCCCGGGGAGTGGATCCACAGCGAGACGTCGGCGGCCGGGTCGTCGATCGCCAGCGACAGGAGTTGCGTCGCCAGGAGCGTCCCGTTGTCGTCGTCGAGCACGCCGTCGAGGACGAGCACGCGCTGCTGGTACAGCTCGCGCCGCGCCCGTTCGCTGAACTGCTGCGGTTTCTGGTCTTCGCTCATGGATCCACAGTGCGCGGGCGCGGGGCGGGGGCGCAAGCGGATCCGCCGTGAGCGGATCCGCTGTGGGCAGCGCGGCCCGGTGGATGCGAGAAGAAGGTGCTTCACCTTCCCGCCCGGCGCGGTGAATCGAGCACCGCTGCCCCTCGGTCAGGAGGCGGCCTCCCATGTGAAGCCGTCGGGGTCGGTGGCGGGCCCTGCGACGCCGCCGATGGTGATCCGGTGCGAGCCGCCGCCCTCGATCGGGATGCCGAGGTCCTTGGCGAAGGCCTTGCGGGGGTACAGGGCCAGGTTGACGGGGCTGCCCGCCGCTTCGAACTCGGTGTACTTGCGGCCGTAGCTCTTCGCGACGGTCAGGCCGTGATCGGTGTAGAACTGCTTGGTGGCGTTCATGTCGGTCGTGCCGAGCAGGACCGTGAAGGAGTCGAACTTCTTCTCCACGGGCGCCGAGTCTTTCTTCGAGGAGCAGGCGAGCTTCCAGATCGCGCCGTCCGGGGCCTGCGTGATCGCGCCGTACCCCCACAGGGACTTCGCGGCGGGCTTGAGAACGGTCGCGCCGTGGGCGACGGCGGCTTCGAGAAGGGCGTCCACGTTCCCCGGCTGGCTCGCCACGAGCGACAGCGAGTAGCCGCGGAACCCGGTCGAGGGCGCCTCGGCGGGCTTCAGGCGCACGAGCGGCTCCAGTTCGAAGGCCTTGGAATAGAGGGCCTCGGAGGCGGCGACATCGTCGGCTTCGAGCGTGATGTATTCGATGGAAGTCATGGTCACAACCGTAAGCGCGGGGACGGGTCCCCTGCTTCTCGAATCCTGATCATCTCGGGCCCCTGCCCCGCAATGAGCGGGCTCCGGCTTCTACGCCGTCTCCGGCGGGCCGCTCCCCCGCCGGGCGCGGGCTCCGGGGCTCGGGTCCGGTGGGTCGCCGGGCGGCGTGGCCGGGGCTCGTGGCCGCCGTGGTGCGCTCCTGTCGAACGCGACCGGCCGCTCGGCTTCAGCGGGCCTCGCGCGGGGCGCGGTGCTCGACCGCAGGACCAGCCTCGGGAGCTCGGAGGAGAACAGTCGCTCGCCGGTTCCATCGACCGCTTGCAGCAGCAGGTGGAAGCCGCGACTGCCGAGGCCCGCGAAATCCTGGTCCACAGTGGTCAACGGCGGGGACCACAGCTCAGCCAGGGGGTGGTCGTCGAAACCCGCCACCGAGACGTCCTCGGGCACGCGCAGGCCCGATTCGACCAGGCCCCGCATGACGCCCATGGCGATCTCGTCGTTGCCGCAGAACACGGCCGTGACCTGCGGATCGGCCGCCAGGTCGCGGCCGATCGCGACCCCGCTCCTGGGATCCCAGGTCGCGTCCCGCACCGGCGGCACCGGCGCGCCCGCGGCGGTCAGGGCCCTGCGCCAGCCCGAGGTCCGCCCGTCCACGCGCCGCGACGGCGGCACCCGCACATGGTGGACCGTCGCGTGGCCCAGGCCCAGCAGGTACGCCGTCAACTCCTCGGCGGCGGCGGCCTCGTCGAGCACCGCCTGCCGGATCCCGGTCTCGCGCGTGCCCGAGAGGGCGACGACGGGCAGGTTCGCGGGGATCTTCTTGAGCGCCGCGACCCCGGCCGGATCGAACTTGAGGACCACGACCCCGGCCAGCGCCTGCGTCAGCGTCGCCGCGATCGCCCGGTCCACCTCGTCCTCGTCGGCGCTCTCGACCACGGTGATCATGACCGTGTACCCCTCGGCGCGGGCGGCGATCTCGACCCCGCGGATCGCCTCGGCGTAGCCGTAGCGGGAGGTGTTCCCGGCGATGACGGCGATCGTCTGCGACTTGCGGGAGACGAGCACGCGCGCGGCGGCGCTGGGCCGGAAGTCGAGTTCGGCGATGGCCGCCTCGACCAGCTCGCGCTTGGCGGGGCTGACCTTCGCGGCGCCGGTGAGCACCCGGGAGACGGTCGGGACCGAGACCCCGGCGCGCTCGGCGACGTCCGAGATCGTCGGGTTCTTGAACCGTCCGGCCATGTCCGCCGCCCTCCTGGTCGTCACTTCACCGCTCCGCTGGTGATGCCGGAGATGATCCTGCGCTGGGCGACCATGAACGTGATCAGCAGCGGCAGGCTCATGAGGATGATATAGGCGAAGATCAGGTGCCAGTTCTGGAGATACAGGCCGGCGCTGGCGACCTGGTAGAGGTTGAGCGGCAGGGTGTCGATGCGCCCGCCGATGACGAACAGCGCGTAGAACACGTCGTTCCAGATGTACAGGCAGATGAGGATCGTCGCGGTCGCGAGGACCGGGCGCAGCAGCGGCAGGATGATCCGGGCGAACACGCGGACGGGGCCGGCCCCGTCGACGCGGGCGGCCTCTTCGAGTTCGTGCGGGATGGTGCGCACGAAGCCGGTGACGAAGAAGATCACCGTGGACAGGTACATGCCCATGTAGACGCCGATCATGCCGAGCGCGGTCCCGGCCAGGCCGAGTTGGCGCAGCAGGAGCACGATGGTGACCACGGCCGGGGGCAGGACGATCCCGGAGATGGCGAGCGCGTAGATCGCGGCGCTCAGGCGTCCGCCGCGGCGTCCGAGGATCCACGCGGCCATGGAGCCGAGGACGAGCACGCCGACCACGGCCGGGACCATGACGAGCAGGCTCCCGAGGAAGCCGGTCGTCATGCGTCCGTCGGCGAACACGGTCGCGAAGTTGTCGAGCAGGCGCCATTCGCTGGGCGGGGCGAGGTTCGGGTCGAGCGCTTCGGCCCGGTCCTTCGCGGCGGTGGCGATGACGAGCCAGAACGGGACGCCGAGCACGAGGACGGCGACGAGGATCGCCGCGACCGGCTGGAGCGGGAAGCGGCGGCGCGGGGCGCGCCCGGGCCGCGAGGCGGACGCGGGCGGGCGCGAGGGCGCGGTGGAGGCGGCGGTGGTCACAGGACGTCCTCTCGCTTGCGCAGGAACCGGATCACGGGGAAGGCCAGGACGGTCACCGTCAGGAACAGGACCAGGCTCATGGTGGTGGCCTGGGCGAACAGGCCCTGCCCGAAGGTGCGGAAGATGAAGATGTTCAGCAGTTCGGTGGTGCCGCCGGGCCCGCCCTCGGTGGTCGCCTGGACGATGTCGAAGCCGTTCATGGAGCCGAGCAGCGCGGTCGCGACGTTGAAGGTGACCGCGGGCGCGAGCAGCGGGAACTTGATGGAGCGGAACATGGTCCAGCGGCCGGCGCCGTCGAGGCGCCCGGCCTCCAGCACGTCGTCGCCGATGGTCTTGAGCCCGGCGAGGTAGATGAGCATCGACAGGCCCATCCACTTCCAGGCGTGCACGATAGCGACCACCACGATCGTCCAGGTCGTGTTCCCCAGCCACGGGATCGACACGTCCGATCCGGTGAGGAGGCCGATGATGCCGTTCAGGGCGCCGTCGGGTTTGAGGAGCGCCTGGAAGATGTAGCCGACCGCCAGCGCCGACATGATGACCGGGACGAAGAAGGCGACGCGCACCGCGCGGTTGACGCGGGTGTCGCGCTCCAGCAGCAGCGCCAGGCCGAGCCCGAAGAGGTTCTGGAAGATCGCGACGAGGACCGCGTAGACCAGGGTGACCTTGAGGGCGTTGAGGAGCGTGCCGTTGCCGAACAGCGACGCGAAGTTGTCGAACCCGGCGAAGTTGATCTCGCTCTTGAAGCTCGACCAGTCGGTGAACGCGTACACGAAGTTGAACAGCGTCGGGACGAAGAAGAACACGACCAGGACCGCCAGCGCCGGGATGAGGAACCACAGGGGGTGGTCCTTCCGGTGGGGGCGCGCCGCCCCTGTGGCGGGCGTGAGGTTCGTTGACACGGTGCGGGCCAAGCCTTTCTAGTGCGGGCCTTGCTGGTGCGTCCGGGGCGGGGGCGCGGACGCGCCCCCGCCGCCTGTACTAGAAGCCCTCGGCGCCTTGGGCCTTGGCCAGTTCGTTGAACTGGCTCTGGGTCGCCTCGGCGACCTCGGCCGGGGTCTTGGTGCCCTGGATCATGTCGGCCAGGTAGATGTACAGGTCCGGGTTGGCGATGGCCGAGGCCTGCATGGAGCCGACCGAGCCGCCGAGCGACTCGCTCACGGACAGGAGCGCGTCGGGGACGTCCGCGGGCGTGTCCACACCGGACTGGAGGGAGACGGTGGACTGGGCGTCCACGAAGCCCTGGTAGCCCTCGCCCATCCAGTACGACAGGAGCTGGCGGGCCGCCGACTCCTGGTCGGCGTCGCCGGTCCGGAACGCCACCAGCGCGTTCGACTGGTCGGGGATGAACGTGCCGACGTTGCCCGAGGGGGCGATCGGGAAGAACCCGATCTTCTCGTTCAGCTCATCGGTGTCCGCGAGGGACTGGAGCTGGCCGAAGAACGAGTTCACCTGGACGACCATGGCCGCGTCCCCGGCGAGCAGGGCCGCGCCCTGGTCCTCGAACGTGGCCGTCTTGATGTCCTCGTTGAACAGGCCCTCTTCGATCAGGTCGTTGTAGGTGTCGATCGCGCCCTGGATCGCCGGGTCGGTGAACTCCTCCTCAGCGGCGTTCACGCGGTCCCACAGGCCGTCGGCCGCGGCGTCGGCCAGCTGCACCTGGACCCACCACTGGGTGCCCCAGCGGTCGGCGCCCATCTCGTGGAACGGGGTGACCCCGTCGGCCTTCAGGTCGCGGGCCAGCTCCACGAAGGCGCCCCAGTCGGCCGGGGCCTCGGTGATCCCGTTGGCCGCGAACACCTCCTTGTTGTAGTACACGCCCTGGACCGCGGGGGTCGTGATGAGCGTGGCGTAGCGGGTGCCGTCCAGGATGCCGGTGATGTCGCGCAGCTCCGGCTCGTACGCGTCCAGCCAGGGGGCGTCGTCGAGCGGCTGGAGGTTCTGCGAGGCGTTGAGCGCCGTCAACTGCGACGCGGTCGGCTGCCAGAACGCCAGGTCGGGCTTGTCGCCCGTGGCGACCTTCGTCTGCACGCCCTGCTCGTAGGGGTCGGGAACGGTGACGACCTCGACCTCGGCGCCCGTCAGCTCCTCGAAGCCCGCGATCACGCTGTCGGGCACGGTGTTCGAGTTCTGCGCGGCCCAGATCGTGAGCGTGGTGCCGGAGAGGTCGGCGTCCTGCGCGGGCCAGTCGACCGGGCCGCCGGAGCCGGAGTCGGCGCCGGGATCGGCGCACGCGGTCAGGGCCATGGCGCCGGCGGCGGCGAGCGCCAGCGTGTAGCGGAACGGCTTCTTCATTGAATTGCTCCTAATTTCCGTATCGGGGAATCGATGGCGAGGCGCAGGGTGCGGGCGGCGAGATCGGCGCCGTCGGCCTGCACGGTGAGGGTGCCGGCGGCCGCGTCCCACTCGGTCTTCCACTCGGGAAGGCCGCTGGGGAACACGGTCGCGGCGGTGACGGCGCTGCCGGCCAGGTGCGGGAAGCACAGTTCGACGGTGGACGGCCCGCCCCGGCGCCAGACCGACACGTGCGCCTCCCCGTCGCCTTCGAGGGCGAGGGAGGTCCACGGGTCGTCCCAGCCGGGCAGGCCGGTGGGCCAGTGCGGGCGGCCGCTCGCGACGGCGGCGCGGAGGGTCTTCGCGACGCGCACCGCCTCGGCGACCATGGCGCGCTGGCCCTCGCTCATCCGGTTCAGGTGACCGGAGACGTAGAAGCGGCCGAGCAGGCCCGTGACGAGGCAGAACGCGACCTCTTCAGCGGTCATCCCCGGCTGGGGGTAGGCCCAGTTGGCGGCCTGCTCGGGCAGGAGCGCGACCGGCGCGGCGGCCGCGATCGGCGGGAACTTCGTGAAGTCCTGCTGGTCGGAGGTCGACTGCATCGCCAGGCGCGAGAGCATCGCGAAGTCCATGCGCATCGCGCCCGAGGAGCAGTTCTCGACCACGAGGTCGGGATGGCGGTCCAGGAGGCGGTCGATCCAGGCCAGGTGGGCCCGGTTGTGGCCCAGGAGGCCGTCGCCGACGCTGTCGGCGTCGCGGTCGGTGCCGGGCCCGGGGTTGACGTTGTAGTCGAACTTGAAGAAGCCCACGCCGAACTCGGCCACGAGCCGGTCCACGACGCCGTCGAGGTGCGAGACGGCCGCCGGGTGGCGGAGGTCGAGGTGGTAGCGGTGGTGCTCGACCACGCGCTGGCCGTGGCGCAGCAGGAAGGCCTCGTCGGGGAGCGCGTCGGCGACGGGGCTGTGCACGCCGATGACCTCGGGTTCGAGCCAGAGGCCGGGGACCATGCCGGCGGTGCGGATCGCGTCGATGACCTCGCCGAGGCCGCCGGGGAAGCGGGTGGTGGAGGGGCGCCACTCCCCCACGGTGGGCCACCAGTCGCCGCTGTCGTCGTACCAGCCGGCGTCGATGCAGAAGACCTCCGCGCCGGATTCGGCGGCGGCGGCGATGAGCGGCAGGAGCTTCTCGGTGGTGGGGTCGCCGTCGAGGGTGTTCATGTAGTCGTTGAAGACCACGGGCATGGCGGCGTTGTCGGGGTGGGGGCGGCGGGCGGCGCGGCGGAAGTCGGTGAGGGCCGCGAGGGCGCCTTCGAAGTCGGCGCCGGCGGCGACGGTGGCCGGGACGGTGGTGAACGTGTCGCCGGGGCACAGGACACGGGTCCAGGCGGCGTCGGCGTCGGTGGGGCCGGAGAGGCTGAGGTAGCCGCCGGCGATGTCCTCGCCGAGTTCCCAGCGCCAGGGGCCGTTGTGCTCGATCTGCCAGGCCAGGGCGAGGTCGGTCGACACGACCGCGCCGACGGGCAGGTGGCGGCCGGTGGACCAGGTGCCGTCGGAGGTGCGCGACCAGGAGCCGCGCGGGTTCTGGGAGGTCAGGTGGGAGGCGAGGCGGGGGAAATCGGGGCCGCGGAGGGGTTCGCGGGTCCAGCGGCCCTCGCCGAGCCAGTCGCCGGTGCCCCAGACGCGGTCCCAGCCGGCGAAGTGGTCGGCCGTCTCGGGACCGGCGGCGCTGGAGCGGGTGAAGCCCATGGTCAGGGAGGGGACGGCGCGGAGCACGAGGGGCCGGGGGCCGGTCGCGCGGACCTCGATCGCGGAGCGGATCGCCGCGGGGGCACTGTCGAGGATCTCGAGGGTGACGGTGGCTTCGACGCCGTCGGCGCCTTGGCGGAGGGTGAGGGTGCGGCGGCCGCCGAGGTCGTGTACCTCGTGTTCGAGATATCGCAGTTTGGAGCCGAGTTCGGTGTGGGCGAGGCGGTCGGAGGAGGGCAGGTGGCCGTGATCCGCGGTCAGGATCTCCACGAGCGGCACGGCGTGGACCGCGAGGTCCGCGCCGGCGCGGGAGAGGCGCGCGACCCGGACCGGCGCGTCGGCGCCCCATGCGAATCCGAGCTCGAATCCGGCACTGCCCCAAGACAACTGATCGACCACGACACCCCTTTGTATGTGCTGCTGAACGTGAATTGCGAGGCCGCTGCCAGGCGGTTCGCCTGGTAGCGATTTCAGGGGCCACCGTAGCGCATTTCTGAAATCGATTTCAAGTCTAGTCTTGAAATCGTTATCAACCTTCGGTAGCGTCAACTCGCGATCGGGGGCGAAACCGCCCCAATCTCGATGAGGAGAGGACCGATCGATGAGGAGAACCATGGCCATGGCCGCTGCGGCGGCGGTCGCCGCCACCGCTTTGACCGGCTCGGCGGCGAACGCGGCCGAGACAGCAGTGCTCGCCGTCGACTTCGGCGAGCGCACCGGCGACTTCCGGGGCGGGGCCACCGGCACGCTCTACGGCTTCGGCGACGAAGGCGCCCCCACGCAGGCGCTCGTCAACGGCGCCCACATCACCAACACCTCCCAGAAGGCCCCGTACGGCACCCAGCACCCCTCGGGCGACGCGATCAAGATCGAGGACGGCTTCTTCGCCAAGCACGGCCAGGACATGTACGTCTACGTGCAGGACTACTACCCCGACTGGTCGTACAACGGCGGCGTGCGCCCCGGCGACGACCGCACCTACGACCTCGCCGACGGCACCTATACCGAGGAGCCCAACGGCGTCTGGGACTACCTGGAGGTCGTCGAGTTCGTGGCCGAGGCCGTCGCCGCGGATTCGAGCCGGCCCCAGGACTACGTCTTCATCCCGTTCAACGAGCCCGACGGCGGGAACTGGTACCCCGACTGGGCGGGCCAGAAGGACCAGTTCCTGGGCGACTGGCAGGCGAGCTACGAGAAGATCCAGGAGGTCTGGGCGCGCCACGGCCTCGGGCACGCCCGGATCGGCGGACCCGGCGACACCCGGTGGCAGCCCGAGCGCAGCGCCGACTTCCTCGCCTTCGCCGACGGGCACGGCTCGCTGCCGGACGTCTTCATCTGGCACGAGCTGGGCATCGACAACCTCGCGGGGTACCGGCAGAACTTCGCCGACTACCGCGAGCTCGAGGCGTCCCTGGGGATCGACCCGCTCCCGGTGAACATCACCGAGTACGGGATGCTGCGCGACATGGGCGTGCCCGGCCAGCTCGTCCAGTGGCTCGCGATGTTCGAGGACACCAAGGTGGACGCGCAGACCGCGTACTGGAACTACGCGGGCAACCTCTCCGACAACACCGCGCGGCCGAACGGCGCGAACGCCGGCTGGTGGATGTTCAAGTGGTACGGCGACCTCGCCGGGAGCGAGACCGTCGCGGTGACCCCGCCGAGTCCGGACACCGTGGACACCTTGCAGGGCATCGGCGCGATCGACGAGGCGAACCGGAGGGCCACGGTCCTGTGGGGCGGCACCGACGAGGACGTGCGGCTGGACCTCAGCGGCCTGGACGCCGCGTTGTTCGGCGGCAGGGTCGACGTCGAGATCCGCGAGGTCGCGCTCACCGGCGCCGAGGGCTTGGCGGACACCCCGCGCGTGGTGGCCGCGTACGACGGGCTCGACGTGGCGGGAGGTGGCCTCCAGCTTGAGGTGCCTACGTACGACCGGTACGCGGCGTACCAGGCCGTCATCACCCCCGAGCGGGACCGCTCGGATGCGGCGCAGACGTGGACGGCCGCCATCGAGGCCGAGGACATGGCGCTCACCGACGCGACCGTGTACACCCACGACCCGAAGGGCAACGGCGGCTGGCAGTTCCTCGCCTCCGGCGGCCGGGACGTGGGCTCGTTCAACCAGGCGACGTCCAAGGCCGAGTGGACCGTGGAGGTGCCCGCCGACGGGACCTACCGGCTCCAGGTCATCGGCGGCGCGCCGGGCGTGCCCGGTCGTCACGCGCTCTTCGTGGACGGCGAGGCCGCCGGCACGATCCAGTACGCGGCGAACCTCGGGCTGAACGACACGAGCAAATGGCAGTACCGCGGCAGCGCGGAGGTGCTCGTCGAACTGGAGGCGGGCAGCCGCACGCTGTCGATCCGCGCCAGCGACGACGGCGCGACCGTCCTGCCGAACGCGGACATCACGCTCGACAAGGTGTCGCTGACCTCGGTGTCCGAGGGCGAGCCGACCGTGTACCCCGCCTCGACGTTCCGCCTGGAGTCGGCGGCGCTGGACTGGGACGCGCCGCTGCGCGGCGGGGCCCGACTCGAAGGCGAGGGCAGGGCCGACCTGTACGCCACGGCGATGGAGACCGGCTACTACGACCTGGTCGTGGACTGGGCGTCCATTGGGGAGTCGTCGGTCGAGTTGAGCGTCAACGGGACTCCGACGGCGACGCTCGACGCCGACGATGAGGGCACGTGGCGGTCCACGGCTCGGGTGCACCTGGTGGAGGGGATCAACGAGGTCGAGATCCGTTCGCCCGAGGGCGCGGTGGTCGCCTCGCTGACGACGGTGCGGGCCCGGGAGGCCGATGGAGCGGCCGTCGCGATCGAGGCCGAGGACGCCGTGCTCCACGGCGCGGCCGCGGTCACGACGCTCGACGCGAGCACCGGCACGAACGCCTCGGGCAGTGCCTATGTGGGCTGGATCGGCGACGGCGGCGCGAACGCGATCGAGATCCCGCGCGAGGGCTTCGCCGCCGCCGGGGACTACGACCTCACGGTGTACTACGCGAACGCCGAGCTGTCGGGCGACCACGACTACAACCCGCAGGTGGTCGACCGGCGACTGGAGGTCCAGGAGGGGTCGGAGCAGGTCGGGCACGCGTACTTCAGGTACACGTACTCGTGGGACAGCTTCCTCCAGCGGAGCCTCGCGGTCACGTTGTCCACTGCGGACGAGCCGCTGCGGCTGGGCAGCGCCGAGTCGTGGGCGCCGAACATCGACCGCGTGGTCGTCTCGCCGAGGCTGCTCGGCGAGCCGACGACCGAACCGCTGGCACTGTAAGGAAAAGGCCCCGTGCGCGGCTCGGGCCGCGCACGGGGCCTTTCAGGCGTTCGCTCGCGTGAAGGTCAGGTGGGTGACCCCGCTCGGCGCGGAGACGGTCTCGACCCGGTAGTCGCGCTCCAGGCCTTCGAGCCCGTCCCAGAGGCGCACGCCCCGGCCGAGCAGGATCGGGACCACCGCGACGTGCAGGTGGTCGATGAGCCCGGCGGCGAGGAACTCGCGGAGCGTCGTGGCGCCGCCGCCGACGCGGACGTCCTCGCCGCCGGCGGCCTCCCGGGCGGTCGCCAGCGCCTCGGCGGGCGAGGCGTCGATGAAGTGGAAGGTGGTGCCGCCCTCCATCTCGATCGGAGGGCGCGTGTGGCGGGTGAGGACGAAGACCGGGGTGTGGAACGGCGGGTTGGGGCCCCAGGCGCCTTTCCAGTCGGGGTCCTCGTGCCATCCGGGGTGGCCGAACTTCCCGGCGCCCATGATCTCGGCGCCGATCCCCCTGTCGTATTGGCGGACGAACGCGTCGTCGACGCCGCCGCTGCCGCCGGGTTCCCACCAGCGGGTGGCGAACATCCACTGGTGCAGGCGGTCTCCTGCGTGTCCGAAGTGGTCGGCGGCGTTCTGGCCTTCGCCGGTGCCGAAGCCGTCGAGCGAGACGGCGAAGTTGTGGACGCGGGTGAGTGACATGGTGCTCCCTCGATCGTGGACCGGTGCTCGTCTCGACATCATGCTGGCCGCCGCCGACACTGTCCAGGATTCGGGGAGGGCGATCCGGGCGTTAGAGTGCGTCCATGTCCGAGGTCTCACCGGTCGCGCGTTTCTACGACCAGCTCACTCCCGACTATCACCTGGTCTACGCGGACTGGGAGCAGAGCATGGAGCGGCAGGGGAAGGTGCTCGACGCGATGATCCGGGCCGGTCTCGGGATGGAGCGCGCCGCGGTCCTGGACTGCTCGTGCGGCATCGGGACGCAGGCGATCGCGCTCGGGCGGCGGGGCCACCGCGTGACCGGGACGGACATCAGCGTGGCGGCGCTCGCCCGCGCGGCTCGGGAGGCGCTGGGCCGCGGGGTCCCGTTGGCGTTGGCGGCGGCGGACATGCGGGCGCTGCCGTTCGCCGACGGGGCGTTCGACGCGGTGGTCAGCGCCGACAACTCGCTGCCGCATCTGCTCACCGAGGAGGACGTGCGCGCGGCGCTGTCGCAGATGCGGCGGGTCCTGCGCGTGGGCGGGCTCCTGGTCGTCAGCGTCCGGGACTACGACGCGATCCTGCGGTCGAGGCCCGCTTCGACGCCGCCGCAGACGTCGGCTTTGGAGCGCGGGAGGGCCGTGACGTTCCAGTTGTGGGACTGGCACTCCGACGGTGAGCGGTACGACCTCGAGCATTTTCAGCTCGTGCCCGACGGGTCTGATTGGACCGTGGAGGTGCGGCGGACTTCGTATTGGGCGCTGACGCGGCGGCGGTTGACGGGCTTCGTTCTCGAAGCGGGGTTCGCCGAGCCGCAGTGGCGGGCCGCTGCGCGCAATGGGTTCTTCCAGCCCGTGCTCACGGCGCGGGCGGTTTGAACGGACCGTCCTCGGGTTCGAGGAGGGCGGCGTAGAGGGTCAGGCCGGGGCCGAAGGCCAGTGCCACGACCGGGCCGGCCGGGAGGCCTTGGGACAGCAGGGATCGCAGGACGAGCAGCACCGTGGGCGAGGAGCAGTTGCCGTGTTCGGCGAGTGCGGTCCGCGACGGTTCCAGGGCCTGCGGCGGGAGGTCGAGGCCGTCTTGGACGGCGTCGAGGATGCGCGGGCCGCCCGGGTGGACGGCCCAGGCCGCCACGTCGGACCGCTCGCGCCCGTTGCGGGTCAACAGGTCCTTCACGAGGGGTCCGACCTGGGATTCGAGGGCGTCGGGGACTTCGGGCGAGAGGCCCATGCGGAAGCCGAGATCGGTGACGTCCCAGGTCATGTGGTCGCTTCGGTTGGTGTCGGCGCGGGTGGCGATGTCGACCACGCGTAGGCCCGGGGCGTCGTCGGGGCGCAGGACGAGCGCCGCGGCCGCGTCCGCGAAGAGGGCGTGGGTGACCATCTGGTCGACGTCGTGGGAGGCGGGCTGGAAGTGCAGCGAGGTGAGTTCGAGGCAGAGCATCGCGGCGGGCCGCCGGTGGGAGGCGACGTAGTCGGCGATCGTGGCGAGGGTCGGGAGCGCGGCGTGGCAGCCGGTGTGCCCGATGAAGAGGCGGCGGGCGTCGGCGCGCAGCGGCAGGGCCCGCGCGAGGTCGATGTCGAGTCCCGGTGTGCCGTAACCGGTGCAGGAGGCGACGACGAGGAGGCCGAGTTCCTCGGGCGCGGTGTCGGCGGCGGCGAGGGCGTCGCGGACCGCTTCGATCGCGAGGGGCGGGGCGGCTTCGGCGTAGCGGCGCATCCGCTGCTCGGTGGAGTGCTCGGCGACGGCGAGGAGTTCGTCCGGCGGGGTCGCGGAGTGGCGGCTGCGCACTTCGGAGGCGGTGAAGATCCGCTCGGCGACGCGGCTGCGGGAGAAGTGGCGGCGGAAGACCTCGTCCCAGAGGTCGCCTTGGCGGTAGGCGGGCGGCAGCGCCGCGCCGATGCCGGCGATCCGGGCGGTCACCACCGCGGGACCTCGGCGTCGTGGTCGGGGTCGTCGCCGAGGGCGGCGGTGCCGAGCCAGTCGGCGCACACGTCGGAGGTGGCCGGTTGCAGTGCGCCGCAGCGCGCGTCGCGGTAGAGGCGTTCGAGCGGATGGCCGCGGCGGGTCGCCGAGGCCCCGGCGGCTTCGAGCAGCGAGGTCGCGACCTGGGCGGCGGTGTCGCCGGCGGTGAGCTTGGCGCGCCAGACCCAGCGGTTGGTCTCGGGGGCGCCGGGGTCGCGGTCGATGCGGGCGGCGGCTTCGGCGACGACGAGTTCGAGGGCGGCAACGGCCGCTTCGGCGCGGCCGAGGCGGGCCCGGGCGGGGGCGAGGCAGCCGAGGCCGCGGGAGCGGAGGTGGTCGGCGGCGGCGTCGACCGCGGCGCGGGCGACTCCGGCGTAGACGGCCGAGTAGGAGGCGACCAGCCATTGGGGCATGGCCTCGGCGATCATGAGCGTGAGGCCCTCGACGCCGCCGAGGAGGGCGCCTGCGTCGACTTCGACGTCGAAGTGGACGTCGTGGCTTCCGGTGGCGCGCATCCCGAGCGAGTCCCAGGTCTCCTCGACGCGGATGCCCGCGCCGGCGGGGACGAGGAAGTAGGAGACCTGCGGGTCGCCGGTCTCGGGGTCGGCGCTGCCGTTGCGGGCGGTCACGAGGTAGGCGTCGGCGTGGCCGGCGCCGGAGACGAAGGCCTTCGCGCCGGTGATCCGGTAGCCGCCTTCGGTGCGGCGGTACTCGGCGGCGGTGCGCGACAGGCGCGAACCGGCGCCGCGCTCGCTCATGGCGACGCCGTAGAGCGATCCGGAGGCGGCCGCGGCGAGGGCGGCGTCGCGGTCGGCGAGGTAGCGCTTGGGCGCGCCGAGGAGGCGGACGAGTTCGGCGGGGGTGTGCGCGAGGGCGCCGGTGACGGAGGCGTGCATGTTGAACACGAGGGCGGTCGAGCCCGCGCCGCGGCCGAGTTCGGCCGCGACCTTGACGTACTCGGAGAAGGAGGCGCCGAAGCCGCCGAGCTCGGCGGGGACCATGAGGCCGTAGAGGCCCGCTTCGCGCAGGTCGGCGAAGTCGGCTTGAGGGAAGCGACCGTGCCGGTCGTGGTCGGCGGCGCGTTCGGCGAAGCGGGGCCGCAGCTCCCGGGCGAGGTCGAGCGCGCGGGCGCCGTCGCGCCGGGGCTTGGTGGAAGTGGGTGCTTCGGCCACGCGGTCACTCCTCGGTTCGGGATGCCGTCGCGGAGGCGAAGGCGGCCTTCCGGACGGTGGTTGCCCGCCATGCGTTCCCGCACAGTGCGCTCCGAAACCGTCTCCTCGCCAACAGTGTCCCCGCATTCGCGCCGCCGAACAAGGCCGCGAGCGGGGAGCGGCTGGTGGCGATCGAGGACGGATACCCGACAAAACGGTGCCTCCATGCCGTAAATCGGTTCGCGGCGTGAGTGTCCGGAGCCGGGCCGTTCGGGTCAGGTCGCTGCCGCGCCTGATTGGAGCAGCAGCGCCACGTCCAGCAGGGCTACGAGCATGACGGCTCGGAACGCCGCCCGGGAGCGGGGTCGGCGGCCCAGCGCGAGTCCTGTCACCAGCACCGCCAGCGCGACCGGGACTGCGGCCAGCGCGAGCATCGGCGGCGGGCCGGGCGGGCCGAAGACGAGCAGGACCGACGCCGTCAGCACCAGCGCCGCCGCGATGATCCGGGTCGGCCACGGCCCCAGGCGGTGCGGGAGGCCGCGGACGCCGGTGGCGTGGTCGTCGGCGAAGTCGGGGAGGACGTTCGCGAAGTGGGCCGCCGAGCCGAGCGACGCGGCGGCGGCCATGAGCCACAAGGGAGGAACCGGCGCTCCCGGCTGGCCCATGTACAGGAACGCCGGGAGCAGGCCGAAGGAGAACGCGAAGGGCGCGACCGACCACGCCGTGGCCTTGAGACCGAGGTCGTAGGCCCAGGCCGAGGCGAGGGCGAGAATGTGGGCCGCGGCGGCGATCGGGCCCGAGGCGAAGGACAGGGCGAGGGCGGCCGCGGCCGAGACGGCGAAGGCGACGCGGACGGGTCCGGCGGCGAGTTCGCCTGTGGCGACGGGCTTGTCGGTGCGACCCACGAGGGCGTCGCGCCGGGCGTCGACGAGGTCGTTGAGCCAGCCGACCGAGAGCTGGCCGGCGAACACCGCGGCGGTCGCGAGAAGCGCCGAGGCCATCGTGCGGTCGGTGCCGAAGGCGAGGCCTGTGGCGACCGCCGTGACGGCCAGCGCGGGCAGCGGGTGGGAGGCCCGCGCCATCGCCCCGGTCGCTCGCATCGCTCTCATGTCCGCCAGTGTGCCATTGTGGGGTCATGCGCGGAGGTGACTCCCGGTCGCGGGAACGGTTGGAGCGCAATGACCCCGCGCTCTACGACAGGTTGGCGCACGAGTGGTGGCGTCCGAGGGGCGTGTTCGCGATGCTGCATTGGCTGGCGGAGGCGCGCGGGGCGCTGGTTCCGGCAGCGCGGCGCGAGGGCGCGGTGCTGGTGGATCTCGGGTGCGGGGCCGGGTTGCTGGCGCCGCATCTGGAGGGCAAGGGCTACCGGCATGTCGGGGTGGACCTGTCGGCGGCGGCGTTGCGGCAGGCGGCGGCGCACGGGGTGGCGGCGGTGCGCGGGGACGTGCTGGCCGTGCCGCTGGCGGACGCCTGCGCGGACGTGGTCGTGGCGGGCGAGATCTTCGAGCATGTGCCGGATCTGCCTCGGGCGGTGGGCGAGGCGTGCCGGCTGCTGCGTCCGGGCGGGCTGCTGGTGATCGACACGTTGGCGGCGACGGCGCTGTGCCGGTGGCTCGCGATCGGGGTCGCGGAGCGGATTCCGAAGGTGGCGACGCGGGGCGTGCACGATCCGGCGCTGCTGGTGGACCGGTCGGCGCTGGTGGAGGTGTGCGCGGCGCACGGGGTGGCGTTGACGCTGCGGGGGATTCGGCCTTCGGTGGCGGACGGCGTGCTGTGGGCGCTGGGGCGCAGGTCGTCGGTGCGGATGCTGCCGGTGCGGAGCACGGCGGTCCTGTTCCAGGCCTGGGGTCGGCGCGGGAGGGGACAAGACCGTTGACATCGATACATTCCTATGTATATAGTGTCTCGGGCTTAACCGATTCAGTCCGTCGGCGTCCGGCATCGCGGCCAGCCGCGGGGACGTCGCTCCAAAGGAGACCCACGTGTCCTTCCCCTCCGCACGCGCGCCGAGGCGCGCGGTCATCGCCATGGGCGCCGCCGCCATCGCGGCCACCGGCGTCCCGCTTCCCGCGGCCGCGAAACCGGGGCGGCCGACGCCCGTCCGGATCGTCGACGACAAGGCCACCCCCGAGACCCGCGCCCTGTTCAAGTACATGCTCGACCTCCAGGGCCAGGGCATCCTGTTCGGCCACGAGCACTCGTTGTCCGACGGCTTCACCTTCGACGCCATGGACGGCTACGCCTCCGACGTCGAGGCCACCACCGGCGACTACCCGGCCGTGTTCGGCTGGGACACCTTGATCCTCAACGGCTTCCAGAAACCGGGCGTGTACGGCGGGACCGACGAGGAGAACGTGGAGGCCCTGAGCTGGGCCTTCGAGCAGTCGGACGCGCGCGGCGGGATCAACGTCCTCAGCGCCCACCTCTACAACTTCGTCACCGGCGGGGACTTCTGGGACACCGGCGGACGCGTGGTGAGCCAGATCCTCCCCGGCGGGGCGAAGCACGCGGACTTCAACGAGTTCCTCGACCGCATCGCCGCGGGCGTCAAGGGCGCCAAGCGGCCCGACGGGACGCTCATCCCGATCGTGTTCCGGCCCTTCCACGAGAACAACGGCGGCTGGTTCTGGTGGGGCGCGGGGCACACCACCTCGGCGGAGTTCATCGAGATCTTCCGCTACACCGTGGAGTACCTGCGCGACGCCAAGAAGGTGCGCAACCTGCTCTACTCCTACTCCCCCAACTCGAGCTTCGGCGGGGACCCGACCGGCTACCTCAGGACCTACCCGGGCGACGAGTTCGTGGACGTCCTCGGCTACGACGCCTACGACGGGTCGGCCGGCTCGCCCGAATGGCTCGCCGCCACCGTCCAGGACCTCGCGATGGTCGCCGACCTCGCCGCCGAGCGCGGGAAGGTCCCGGCCTTCACCGAGTTCGGCGAGTCCGGCGAGGAGGGGCGCAACCCCGCCTGGTTCACCGACCTGCTCGGGGCCCTCAAGGCCGACCCCGGCGCGAGCCGCACCACGCACATGCTCACCTGGGCGAACTTCGGCGGGGACAACCGGGCCTACGTGCCGCCTCCCGGGCACGTCATGGCCCCGGACTTCGTCGAGTTCCACGCCGACCCGTACTCGCTGTTCGCCTCCGACGTCGAGGGCGTGTTCGACGCGAAGACCTCCGCGGTGAAGAACGACCCGTTCCTGCACCTGGTCACCCCCACCGACCGGCAGCGGGTGACGACCACCGCGAGCACGATCCGGGTGCGCCTCACCGGCGGGCACTGCGACAAGGTCACCTACGCGGTGGAAGGCGGGCGGCCTCGGCCGCTGCGACTGGACGGGGACGGGTTCCACTCGGCCGAGTGGCGCATCGACCCGTCCTGGCTGGACAACCGCTCGGTCGAGATCACCGTGAGCGCCAAGGTGAAGGGCAAGGCCCTCACCGACTCGGCACTGGTGCTCCTGGGCGAGGTCGAGCCGCTCCCGGCCGGATGGGTCGACGACTTCGAAGGCTACGCCGGCGACGACGTCTCCTTGAGCGAGGCCTACAGCCACGTCAACGCCAACACGACGGCGCACTCGACCGAGCACAAGGCCTCGGGGAACTACGGCCTGGCGTACTCCTACGACTTCACCAGCGCCGGGTACACCGGCATCGGGAAGTCGGTCGGCCAGGACTGGACCGACTTCACCGCCCTGAAGCTGTGGGTCGAGGGCGACGGGTCCACGAACGGCGCGACCCTCCAGGTCGTGGCCCTCGGGGCGTACTTCGAGTACAACTTCGGGCTCTCGGAGACCGTCGGGCGGGAGATCACCGCGCCCTTCGAGGAGTTCACGCCCGCGCCGTGGGACACCGACCACGCCGACGAGCTGCTGGACGCGGCGCACCTCGCCGCCGTCTCGGAGTTCAACCTGTACCTCGGCCACGGCGGCGAGACGACCACCGGCACGGTCTACGTGGACGACATCCGAGCGGAATGACGAGCTGGGGGCGGGTCCGCCGGCGGACCCGCCCCCGTTCGTCACTCGCCGTGCGGGTCGGTGGCGTTCAGGGTCGCGACCACCTGGTCGTAGTCGCCACGGGCCTCGCCGTAGCGCAGGAACTTCACGCGCTCGACCTGGACCTCGGTCGCGTCCGGGCGCGATTCGAGGAGGCCCATGACCTCGGTGACGAACTCCTCCAAGGGCATCGCGTGCTCGTTGTCCTCGTGGCCGGGCATGAGCGCGGTCCGCACCGCCGGCGGCTCCAGTTCCACCACCGACACCGAGGTGCCGGCCAGTTGGAGGCGGATCGACTCGCTGAGCATGTGGATCGCGGCCTTCGAGGCGTTGTAGCTCGGCGTGGCCTTCAAAGGGGCGAACGCGAGCCCGGAGGAGACGGTCATGATCGTCGCCTCAGGCCGGGCCCGCAGGTGCTCGATGAAGGCGGCGACGAGCCGGATCGGGCCGAACACGTTCGTGGTGATCGTGGCCGTGGCCGTCTCCAGGAATCCCTCGGGTTCGCGCCAGTCCTCGGCGCGCATGATCCCGGCCATGGGGATCAGGACGTTCAGGTCCGGGTGGCGCGACAGGACCTCCTTCGCGGCGGCCTCGATGCTCGCCGGATCGGCCGTGTCGATGCGGACGGTGTCGAGCCCGGGATGGTCGGCGCCGATCCGCTCCAGCAGGTCGGCGCGGCGCCCGCCGACGATGACGGTGTTGCCCGCGGCCTGGAGGGCGAGGGCCAGCGCGAGGCCGATGCCGCTGGTCGAGCCCGGGATGAAGACGGTGTTCCCTGAAATCTGCATGACTCGATCCTGCGCCGATGCGGGGCCGCTGTGCAGAGAGCGCTCATCGGGGGATCGGCGGTCCCTGGTTCGCGCTCGCCGCGCCGCCCCCGGGGGCCGATACTGGAGGCATGGACCGCGAAGCACTGGCCGAGTTCCTGCGCCGCCGCCGAGAGGGGCTCCAGCCCGCGGACGTGGGGCTGCCGCCGGGCGCGCGGCGGCGGGCCCCGGGCCTGCGCCGCGAGGAGGTCGCGGCCCTGGCCTCGATGTCCACCGACTACTACACGCGCTTGGAGCAGCGGCGCGGGCCGCAGCCGAGCGTCCAGATGCTCAACGCGCTGGCGCGCGCGTTGCGGATGAGCGGGCACGAGCGCGACTACCTGTTCCAAACGGCCGGGCACGGGGTCCCGGCGACCGTCTCGGCCGCCGAGCACGTCGCCCCCGCGCTGCTGCGGGTCCTCGACCGCCTGGAGGACACGCCCGCGATCATCCTGTCGAACCTCGGCGAGCCGCTCGTGCAGAACCGCATGGCCAAGGCGCTCCTCGGCGACCGGTCGGTCTACACGGGTCTGGAGCGCTACGACGTGTACCGGTGGTTCACCAGGCCCGCCGAGCGGCTGGTGTACACCGCCGAGCACCGCGAGCGGCAGGGCCGGGCCCTGGTCTCGGGGCTGCGGGTGGCCTTCGCCTCGATGGGTCCGGGGTCGAAGGCCGGGGAGCTGGTCCGGGCGCTGCTCAAGGAGTCCGACGAGTTCGGCGGCCTGTGGGACCGCCACGAGGTCGTCAAGCGCTTCGCCGACCACAAGACGATCGTGCACCCCGACCTCGGCGAGATCGAGCTCGACTGCCAGGCCCTGTTCACCGAGGACCAGTCGCAGTGCCTGCTGGTGTTCACCGCGCCGCCGCGCACCGAGGACGCCGAGAAGCTCGAGCTGCTCGCGGTGCTGGGGGCCAGGGCCTGAACCGCTGCGGGGCGAGGGTAGTCGCGATGAGGCGCGCAACTTGCGAAATGGCACGCGTTGGAGGTCCCGGAGCGTGGCGTTCGGTGGCATAATATTGAGACACTTGACTATATTAATGCTTTCTCCATCGAATTGGGAGCGCTCCCTCACTTGATCCTCCGAGGCGGTGCCGACCCATCCCGGGGCCGTGGCGGCCCACAGAGCAAAGGACAACGGTGCACATGCAGACCAGAAGAAACCGGCCGAGGCTCGCGGTCACCGCGGCGGCCGCCGCGGCGCTCGGCGCCGGAGCCCTGACGATCGCCTCGGCGGCCCCGGTGCACGCCGAGGCCGGATGCCAGGTCGACTACACGATCGCCAGCGAGTGGGGCGGCGGCTTCCAGGCCAACGTCGCCATCACCGCAGGCGAGGCCATCGACGGGTGGGAGATCGCCTGGGAGTTCCCGGCGGGCACCGCCGTCTCCAGCGCGTGGAACGTCGACTGGAGCCAGACGGGCACCGCGTTCACCGGCTCGGACGTGGGCTGGAACGCCGCCGTCGAGTCCGGGCAGACCCGCGAGGTCTTCGGGTTCATCGGCTCCGGCACCGGCGCCGAGCCCGCGTCGATCACCGTCAACGGGGACCTGTGCGACGGCCAGGCCGAACCGACCGAGGAGCCGACGGACGAACCCACGGAAGAGCCGACCGATCCTCCCGCGGGACCGGTGGCGATCATGCCGCTGGGCGACTCGATCACCGGCAGCCCCGGCTGCTGGCGCGGCAACCTGTGGGAGCTGCTCGACGGCGCCGGCTACGAGGTCGACTTCGTCGGATCGCTGTCCCAGGCGTGCAACCCCGCCGGGTCCGACCCCGACCACGAGGGCCACGGCGGCTACCTGGTCACGCAGTCGGTCGCGAACGGCGACGTGCACTCGTGGCTGACGCAGAACACCCCCGACGTGCTGCTGCTGCACTTCGCGACCAACGACGTGTGGTCCTCGCTGCCGCCCTCGCAGATCCTCGCGGCGTTCACGCAGATCGTGGAGGACCTGCGCGACCTCAACCCGGACGCGATCGTGCTCGTCGCCCAGATCATCCCGCTGGAGCCGGAGAACTGCGGCGACTGCCCGCAGCGGGCGATCGACTTCAACGCCGCGATCCCCGCGTGGGCCGCGGGGATCACCACCGCGCAGTCCCCGGTCGTCGTGGTCGACCAGTGGACCGGCTTCGACCCGGCGGTGGACACCTACGACGGGGTCCACCCCGACGAGGACGGCTACGTCAAGATCGCGGCGAACTGGTTCGCGGCCCTCGAAGACGTCCTGTAGCGGACGCGAGTGCTCCGGGCGCAACAGCGCCCGGAGTTCAGCCGCGGCGCCTCGGCGTGAGGTGCACCGGCGGGATCGGCGGGGCCGGGATGCGTTCGGCGCCGTGGCCGGGGACCGGCCCGAACCGCGCGTCGCGGCGCTCCCAGTCGTCGCGGGCGCGGACGATGTCCTCGTGGCTGCGCCCCACGAAGTTCCACCACATCACCAGGTCGTCGGGGAACGGCTCGCCGCCGAGCAGGAAGGCCCTCGCCCCGGTGGCCGAGGCGAGCGGCAGCTCCTCGCGCCCGGGTCCGAAGTAGAGCAATGGGCCGGCGTCGAGTGGTGTTCCCGCGATGTCAAGGGCCCCTTCGAGGACGAGCACGGCGTGCTCGAAACCGGGTCGCAGCGGCAGTGTCGCGGCCGTGCCGGCGTCGAGTTCGAGTTCGACGCCGAGCAGCGGCGTGAACACCGTGGCCGGGGAGGTCTCGCCGTGCAACTCCCCCACGGCGACCACGCCGCGCAGGCCGCCGCGTTCGAACCGCGGCAGGTCGGTGTGCTGTTCGAAGGCCGGGGCGATCGGGTCCGCGGTGCTGGGCAGGGCGATCCACAGTTGGAGGCCGTGCAGCAGCGGGGACTCGCCGATCGAGAACTCCGAGTGCGCGATGCCCCGGCCGCTGGTCATGAGGTTCAGCTGACCGGGCTTGACGAGCACGTCGCTGCCGAGGCAGTCGCGGTGGCGGATCGTGCCCTCGATCGGCCAGGTGACGGTCTGGAGGCCGGTGTGCGGGTGCGGCAGGACCGCCATGTCGGTGCGCTCGGGCCCGAACCGGTCGAGGAAGCACCACGCGCCCACGGTCGGCACGGTCCGCTGCGGCAGCGTGCGGCTGACGTACATGGCCCGCATCCCGCCCAGGGGCACGTCGCGCGCTTCGAGGAGTCGCACGACCGGACCGTCCGCATCGGTTGCGCGGCAGGCGGTCTCGTCCGGGCGCGGGTCGAGGTTGCTCATGAGGCGGATCCTTTGCGGGACGGCGCGGTCATTCCCGGCCCGGATCGTCGTCCACGAGGTCGGCGTACGCGGGGTGCCCGCCGATCCAGCGGGCGTAGAACTTGCAGTCCGGACGCACCCGAAGGCCGGCCTCGCGGGCGGCGTCGAGCGAGAAGCGGGCGAGGGCCGAGGCCGTGCCCGAGCCCTTGTGGGCGTCGTCGACTTCGGTGTGGGTGAAGGTGATCAGCTCGGCTTCGCGGACGTACTCGGCGAACCCGGCGAGTTCGCCGTCGATCCGCGCCTCGTAGCGGTTGCGGTCGGGTGCGTCGGTGACTTCGACGGTCATGAGTGCTCCCTGGAGAAAGGGCGGCCCGGTGCGGGCCGCGGCCATGGGGCAACGCTATCGACTCGGCCGGGCGCGTGCCGGGGAATCGGGAGCGGACGCGGGTCCCCTTCGGCGCCGCGGAGTACTACCATGTGGGATCCGTCGAGTCAGGGAGCGCGCGATGACCGGCTTTGCCGAGACCCACACCGTTGCCAATCAGCCGCCGCCGCTGGTGGACCGGAACCTGTACGACACGAACGCGCCGCTGCGTGAGGCCGCGGAGAGGTCGGGCGCGGGGTGGATCGGCGAACGGGCCTCAACGCTCGGCGCGGTCCTCGCGGGCGCCGATGCGGCGCGGTGGGCCGAGGAGGCCAACCGGTATCCGCCGGTGCTGCGCACCCACGACCGGTTCGGCAACCGGATCGACGAGGTCGAGTTCCACCCGTCGTGGCACCGGTTCATGCGCCTCGCGGTCGAACACGGCGCGCACGCGATGCCTTGGGCCGAAACGGGACCGGGCGTCCACGCGGCGAGGGCGGTGCTCATGTCGATGCTCGCCCAGATCGAGCCGGGGCACTGCTGCCCGGTCTCGATGACGTACGCGGCCGTGCCCGCGCTGCGCAGGGAACCGGCGCTCGCCGCGGAGTGGGAGCCGCGCATCACCGCCGGCGTCTACGACCCGGGGCTGCGGGCGCCGCAGGACAAGGCGGGCGTGCTCATCGGCATGGCCATGACCGAGAAGCAGGGCGGCTCGGACGTGCGCGCCAACACCACGGCCGCGACGCCCGCGGGCGAGGACATGTACGCGCTGCGCGGGCACAAGTGGTTCTGCTCGGCGCCGATGAACGACGCGTTCCTGGTGCTCGCGCAGGCGCCGGGCGGGCTCACGTGTTTCCTGCTGCCGCGGGTCCTGCCGGACGGGGCGCGCAACGCGATCCGGTTGCAGCGCTTGAAGGACAAGCTCGGGAACCGGTCGAACGCCTCGGCCGAGATCGAACTGCACGACGCCCTCGCCCACCGCGTGGGCGAGGAGGGGCGCGGCGTGGCGACCATCATCGAGATGGTCAACCACACGCGCCTGGACTGCGTCATCGCCACCGCAGGCGGGATGCGCCAGAGCGCGGTCGAGGCGGCCTGGCACTCCTCGCACCGCTCGGCGTTCGGCAAGCGCCTGGTGGACCAGCCGCTCATGACGCAGGTGCTCGCGGACCTGTGCGTGGAGTCGGAGGCGGCCACGGCCACGATGATGCGGCTGGCCACGGCCTACGACGAGCCCGGCGACGCGCCGTTCCGGCGCCTCGCGACGGCGGTGGCGAAGTACTGGGTGTGCAAGCGCGGGCCGGGCCACGCAGCCGAGGCGCTGGAGTGCCTGGGCGGCAACGGGTACATCGAGGAGGCGCCGCTGGCGAGGCGCTACCGCGAGCAGCCGCTCTTGTCCATTTGGGAGGGTTCGGGGAACGTGATCTGCCTCGACGTGCTCCGCGCGCTGCAAGCCGCGCCGGAATCGGCCGAGGCGTTCTTGGCAGAGATCGCACCGGCCGCCGCCGCGGACACCAGGTTGGCAGCGCACGTCGAGCGGGTGAAGCGGACCCTCGCGGGCGGCGTCGAGCAGGCCGGGGCGCGGCGCCTCACCGAGGACCTGGGACTGGCGTTGCAGGCGGCACTGCTCGTCCGGCACGCCCCGTCCGAAGTGGCCGACGCGTTCTGCGACTCGCGGCTGGGCGCGGACCGGGGCCTCGGCTACGGTGCGGTGCCGGTGCAGTCGGCCGCGGCCATCGTCGCCCGGCACCTGCCGGACGGCGACTGACACTCAGCCGCGCAGGCCTTCGGCGAAGAAGTCGAGGGAGCGGTCGACCTCGGCGAGCTTCGGCGAGTGGTTCAGGTGGCCGTGGGTCATGCCCCGGGCCAGATAGGACGCGACGGGCACGCCGACCTCCCTCAGTTGGCGCTCCAGCAGCTCGGCGGAGGCGCGCAGGTCGTCGTACTCGGCGACGACGATCCGCGTGGCGGGCAGGCCGTCGAGGCGGGCCGCGCCCGGCAGCGCGTCGGGCGGCACGTCGCCGATCCGGCCGACGTAGTTGCGCACCATGCCTTCGATGTCCTCGGGGGCGAAGCGGTGCGGCACGGCCGCCATCGCCTCGCTCTGCTCAGGAGTCAGCGCCGGGTTCGGGTAGTGCGCGAACGGATAGGCGAGCAGGAGCGCGTCGGGCGCGCGGGTCCCGGCGTCCCGGCTGCGCAGCGCGCTGGCCAGCGCGAGGGCGGCCCCGGCGCTGGCGCCGCCGAGGGCGATCGGGGCGCCTTCGGGCAGCGGTTGGGCGGTCCACCAGTTCCAGGCGGCGTGGACGTCGTCGATCGGAACGGGGTAGCGGACGCCTTCGACGGCGAGGCGGTAGTCCACTGAGGCGACGGCTGCTCCGGCGCGGCGGGCCAGTTCGACGGCGACGGCGTGGGCCTCGTACATGTCGAGGTCGCCGGCGAGGAATCCGCCGCCGTGCGCCCAGAGGATCGCGCCGGTGGTCTCGGCTTCGGGGCGGTAGACGCGGACGGGGATCGGGCCGTGGGGGCCGGCGACCGCGGCGACCTCGATGGCCACGCCGGTCGCGTCCCACTGCTTCGGGTCGCCTTGGTGGGCTTGGAGGAACGCCTGGGTGCGCTCCTGGATCTCGGCTTCGGTCCCGCCGGCGGCCGCGGCGGCCTCGGTGGCGCGGAAGATCGCGGTGAAGTACTCGTCGACCGGCACGGGGGTCTCCTTCGGTGGGTGGTGCTCGGGGTCCATTCCATCGGACGGCGGCGCGGGGTGCGCGGGCGCCTTCCGTTCGGTGCGGGTCAGGGGCGCGGGCGGTGGAGCTGGATCACGGCGTGGGTGCCGCTGGTGCGCCAGTCGGGCTCGTCGGCCTCGAGTTCGGCGAGGCGGGCGGGGTCGATGCCGACGGCGAGGTCGGACTTGGCGGTGCGCAGTGCCGCGACCGGTCCGGGGAAGTAGTCGACGACCTGGTCGAAGGGGGTGGCCGGGTCCCATTCGCGGTCGCCGACGAGACGGCGGTAGTTGAGGTCGCCTTTGAGGATCACGAGGCGGGCGGCGGCGAAGTCGGCGCGGAGGTCTGCGGGGAGTCCGCGGTAGGTGGTGGGCAGGACGTAGAAGCCGTGGGCGGTCATGCGCAGGCGGCCGGTGCGCAGGGCGTCTCGGAGGCGCTCGGCGAGGGCGCGGACCTGCGGTCTCCGGTGCGATTCGAGGGCGTCGAGGGTCGCGAGCACGTCTTGCCCGGTGGCGTCGGAGACGAAGTAGGGGTGGGGTTTGAGGTGGAGTTCGACCGGTCCGGTCTCCAGGAGGGCGTCGATGAGGGCGAGGTCGGCGGTGAGTTCGCGTCCGGCGTTGTCGGCCACGACGATCACCGGGCGGTCGCCGGGGCGGTCGAGGAGGTCCCAGACGGCGTCGGTGTCGTCGGCGACGACCTCGCCGGTGGGGGCGTTGCGGCTCGCGGCGTCGTTGTTGGTGCGAAAGCCGAGGTCGGCCTGGTTGCCCCAGAGGCTCGCGTGGAGCAGGGCGCGGCGGCGGCCCTCGCCTTCGAGGCCGGTGTAGGCGTCGAGGTCGTCGCGGATCTCGGGGCCGTCGAGCTGGGCGCGCTTCTGCGGCGCGAACGGGTCGACGCCGCCCCAGGCGGAGACGGGGTCGAAGTGCTCGACGGCGTCGAGCAGGCGGCGGTAGAAGTACGACTCGGCCCACAGGAACGGCAGGGCCGACCAGGGCGAGCCGGCGCGCTCGGCGATCTGGGCGGTCCAGAACGCGGTGTTCGGGCCGGTCGGGACCTCGGGCGGCACGGCGGCGTCGAGGGACTCGGCGAGGAGGGCTTCGAGGCGCGAGCGCAGGCGCGGCGGGTAGGGGTGGTCGTCGACGAGGTTCGCGATGAGCGTCGGGTGGCGCTCGTGGAAGACGGCCCTGCTGAAGGACCCGGGCCGGTCGATCCCGATCCTCGGGGGTGTTGCGGTTCGGTCTCGATCGCTCACTGCCGTCACTCCGTTCGCTCGGGGCACCCCTGCATGATCGCATCGCCGCGCGCCGCGGGGGCCTGCGGGAACGCACGGGTTCGCGTCGGGTGGGGGCCGGTGAGGCGGGTGTGGGAGCGGGCGGCGGGCCCGCGGGCGGCTCCCTAGCGGCGGAGATAATTCCCGACCCCCTCTTTTCAACCCTTTATCTATTGGTTAGATTTAACACTGTCTTAACTCAGCGCCGACCCCTTCGGCGGCGCGTTACCGCAAGGAGGCGGAAGACATGGTGGACAAGTCCCGGTGGCGCGGCCGCGCCGGACTCGCCGTTACGGCGATGCTCGGCGTGGCGGCCCTGACCGCATGCGGCTCAGGCGGATCCGATGACGGCACCCTCAAGATGGTGGTCTGGGGCAGCGACGTCGACAAGGCCACGTACCAGGCCCGCATCGACCTGTTCGAGGCCCAGAACCCCGACGTCAAGATCAACCTCCAGCTGATCCCCGGCGACCAGTACGAGCAGAAGGTCCAGACGATGATCGCCGGCGGCGACGGCCCCGACATCATGCAGGTGGCCGAGGGCGTCAACTCCTACTCGTCCAAGAGCCAGCTCGTCCCCCTCGACGAGTTCATTGACTCTTCCGGACTCGACATGGAGCAGCGCTTCGGCCCCGTCGGCGAGCTCTACACCTACGAGGGCGAGACCTACGCGATCCCCGACCGCTCGGGCGCGATGATCGTCTACTACAACAAGGACCTGTTCGACGCCGCGGGCGTGGAGTACCCGACCGCCGAGTGGACGCAGGAGGACGCCCAGGCGGCCATGGAGGAGCTGACGATCCCCGGCGAGCAGTGGGGCTACGGCGGCGCCGGCTGGTGGGCGCAGTGGTGGAGCTTCGCCTACCAGAACGGCGGGCAGATCATCGACGACGGCGGCCGGGCCGCGGTCGACTCCCCCGAGGTCGTCGAGGCGCTCCAGTGGGCCAACGACCTCGCGCACGTCCACGGCGTCGTGCCCACGGCCGAGGAGTACGCCGACATGGGCCCGGACATGGGCGGCGACCCCGCCTTCGCCGCGGGCAGGCTCGGCATGAACACCACCGGGTTCTGGGCCATCGGCAGCCTCATCGAGTCCGATGTCAACTGGGACATCGCCCCGATGTGGCAGGGCGAGGAGCAGGCGGTGTCGGCGTTCGGCTCCGGCCTGGCGATCTCGCGCGACAGCGAGAACCCCGAGGAGGCCTTCGCGGCCATCGAGTTCCTCACCGACGCCGAGGCGCAGCAGATCATCATCGAGAACGCCCAGGACGTGCCGGCGAACCTCGAAGTCCAGCAGTCCGAGGCGTTCCTGTCGCCCGAGTGGGCCCCCGAGGGCCTGAACATGGCCGCCTTCGGCGAGTCCTCGGCGTTCATCTTCCAGGCGCCGCTCATCCCCGAGTGGAACGAGATGCAGGCGGCCTTCGACGACAACCTGGGCACCTTCTGGAACGAGGGCGGCGACGCGAGGACCGAACTCGACAAGGTCCAGGCGCAACTCGAGTCGATCCTCCAGTAGGCGCAGCGATGTCGAATCTCGTCGACGAGGCCCCCGGCGCGGAGCGCGTCGCGCTCCGCGCCGGGGGGCGCCGCACCGTCCGCCACCGGATGTCCCGGCGGGGGAAGAAGGAGGCCTTCTACTTCTGGCTCTTCATCTCCCCGTGGCTCATCGGGTTCGTCGGGTTCCTGCTCGGCCCCATGATCGCGTCGGTCTACATCTCGCTGACCGAATGGGACTCGTTCACCCCGCCCGAATGGGTCGGGCTGGCGAACTACCGCAAGGCGCTCACCCAGGACCCGGTGTTCTGGAAGGCGCTCGGGAACACCTTCTACTACGCGCTCATCTCCGTCCCGCTGGGCCTGGTCATCGGCGTGTGGCTGGCGAACCTGCTCAACAAGCGGGTGCGCGGACGCAAGCTGTTCCGCACCTTCATCTACCTGCCCACGCTCGTCCCGCTCGTGGCCACCGCGATGGTCTTCAAGATGGTCCTGGCGCCCTCGGGCCCGCTCAACGACCTGCTCGGGTGGTTCGGCATCGACGGGCCCGCGTGGCTCCTGGACGCCACGTGGGTCAAGCCCGCGCTGATCGTCCTGTCCGCGTGGGGCGCGGGCGCGGCCACCGTGCTGCTGCTGTCGGCCATGAACGGCATCCCCAAGGAGCTCTACGAGGCCGCCGAGATCGACGGCGCCTCGGCGTGGCGCCAGTTCTGGTCGGTGACGTTCCCGCAGATCACCCCGGTCATCTTCTTCAACCTGATCATGGGGCTCATCGGGTCGTTCCAGATCTTCTCGCAGGTGTACATCCTCACCTCGGGAGGCCCGGACAACGCGAGCCAGATGATGGTGCCGCTGCTGTTCCGCGAGGCGTTCTCCTTCTACCACTTCGGCTACGCCTCGGCGATCGCGTGGCTGCTGTTCGTCGTGATCATGGTGTTCACCCTGATCGCGTTCCGCACCGCCCGCAAATGGGTCTTCTACGAGACGGAGGTGCGCTGATGCAGCTCTCCACCCCGACCCCGGCGGCCGTCGGGCGCAAGGACCGCCGGCCCGAGGCCGAGACGGCCAAGCGGACGCTCTCGGCGTTCAAGGCCTCCCCGGCCACCTACGCGGTGCTCCTGGTGGTCTCCGCGCTGTTCTTCGTGCCGTTCGTGCTCATGGTCTCGATCTCCCTGGCGAGCGACCAGACCAGCGCGCAGAACGCGTTCACCGTGATCCCCACAGAGTTCGAGTGGTCGAACTTCACCTCGGTGTTCACCGCGACCGGACTGCCGGTCGGGCGCTTCGTGCTCAACTCGGTCCTCATCGCCACGCTCTCGGCGGTGGGCCAGGTGATCTCGTCCTCGCTCGTCGGCTACGCGTTCGCGCGGCTGCGGGCGCCGGGCAAGGGCGTCATGTTCATGATCGTGCTCGCCACGATGATGATCCCCGCGCAGATCACGATGATCCCGCAGTTCCTGCTGTTCAAGGAACTCGGCTGGGTGAACACGTACCTGCCGCTCATCGTCCCGAACTTCTTCACCAACGCGTTCAACGTGTTCCTGGTGCGGCAGTTCGTCTCCCGCATCCCGGGCGAACTCGACGAGGCGGCGCAGGTCGACGGGCTCGGGTACTTCGGGGTCTACCGGCGCATCATCCTGCCGATGATGTGGCCGATCCTCACCGCGATCGCGATCTTCACGCTCACGGCCGCGTGGGGCGACTTCATGGGCCCGCTCATCTACCTCAACTCCGAGGAGTCCATGCCGCTCGCGCTGGGCCTCCAGTACATGACCTCCACGAGCAACGCGATGCAGCTGCCCCCGTGGAACCTCGTCATGGTCGGCTCGATCCTGCTGACCGTGCCGATGATCGCGATCTACTACCTCGGCCAGAAGTACCTCTACGAAATGAACCTCCAAGGCGGAAGTGCGGGAGTGAAGTAAGTGACTGATCTGTCCAACGCGGCTGTGGTGAACCGGACCGTCGGGCTCGGGGCCTCCGGGTTCGTGCTCGACGGCCGGGAGGAGGCGCTGCTGTGCGCGTCGCTGTTCTACTTCCGGCTCCCCCGGGAGGTCTGGGAGGCGCGGCTCGCGCAGGTCCGCGCCACCGGTTACCGCGCGATCGACGTCTACCTGCCGTGGAACTTCCACGAGACGTCGCCGGGCGTGTGGGACTTCGAGGGCCGCCGCGACGTCGGCGCGTTCCTCGACCTCGCGCGCGAAGCCGGGTTGGCGGTGATCGCGCGGCCGGGCCCCTACATCTGCTCCGAATGGGACGGCGGGGCCCTGCCCGCGTGGCTCGGACTCGAAGCGGGGCTTCGGCTGCGCCAGGCCGAGCCCCGGTTCCTCGCGCAGGTCGGGCGCTGGTTCGACCGCGCCATGCCGATCCTTGCCGAGCGGCAGTGGGACCGCGGCGGCTCGGTCGTGGCCGTGCAGTTGGAGAACGAGCTCGACTTCTTCGACACGCACGACCGGCACGCGTACGTGAGCGCGCTGCGCGACATGGCGGTCGGGCACGGCGTCGAGGTGCCGCTCATCGCGTGCGCCGGCCAGGGCGACCTGGTCGGCGCCACCGGCGGCGTCGAAGGCGTGGTCCCGGCGTTCAACTTCTACCCCGACGACCGGTCCCCGTTCGTCGAGGCCGAGGTGCGCCGGTACGCGGACCTCGTCGCCGAGAGGGGCCTGCCGCTGCTGGTGACCGAGACGAACCGGCGCCACACGACCCTGCGGCGCCTGCTCGCGAGCGGGGCGACCCTGCTCGCGCCGTACCTCCAGGCCTCCGGAGTGGACCTGGGGTACACGCCCTCGGTCGGGAACTGGGGCGACCCGGGCGGGTTCATGACCCACGACTACGACTTCGGCGGCTACCTCTCCCCCGTGGGCGAGGCCCGGCCCGAGACCGACGAGGCCCGGGTCCTGGCGGCGTTCGCTAGGACGCTCGGCCCGGCACTGGCACGGGCGACGACGCGAGCGGCCGAGGGCATCGCGGAGGTCGCGGCGGCGACCAGCGACTCGCCGTCGCAGCTCGTGCTCGAAGGCGGCGGCACGGTGACCGGGGTGCCGAACCTCGGCGAGGAACCCGGCGCTGCGGCCGTGACCGTGGCGGGCCTGGGCGAGGTGCGGTTCGCCCTGGCGCCGTTCTCATGCGCCCTGGTGCTGCGCGACCTGCCGCTGGCGGGCTTCGGCCTGCCGGGGACGCTGCGGTTCAGCTCCGCGGACCTCGTCGGCGCCGGCGAAGGCGGGCTCGAATTCGCCTCGCGCACCGCGAGCGTGGTCGCGCTCGGCGGCGACGGCGCCGCCGCCGCGGTCGAACTCGAAGCGCCCGAACCCGGTGCGCCCGTGCGGGCCACGGTGCGATCGGGCGCGGACGCATGGGACCTCGTGGTCCGCCACCCCGCGGACGTGGACGCGCCGCCGAGCGCGCCCGCCGCCACGGGCGAACCCGAAGCGCTCACCGGCGCGGTCCGGCTCGACCTGGCGACCCGCTCGGGGGAGGCGTCGAGCCACGAGCTGGCGCCGGTCTCGGAGGCCGTGGGCGTCCACCGGGGACGGACGCATTACGCGACTTCGCTTGAAGAAGAAAGAGAACTGCTCATCGAGGGCGCGGCCGACATCGTCGACCTCGCGTTCGACGGCCGCGCCCTGCCGAGCCTCGTGCCGTACGGGGCGAGCGTGCTCGTGCCGGTCGAAGGCGGCAGATTCGCGGCGACCGTGGAGACCTGGGGGCACGCGAACTTCGACGACGCCCGCCTCCCCGGCCTCGCGATCGGGTCGCTGCGGGGCCTCGGACGGGTCTGGTCGGTGACCGCCCGCGAGGACGTCACCGCACTGTGGACGGTCGAAGGAGACGAGCAGTGGGCGGGCGATCCGGCGCCGGTGCGCTCGCTCGGCGGCTGGAGCAGCACCAGGATCGGACGCCCGGCGACCTACCGGCGCGCGCTGCCGGTCGACGGCGTGCACCACCATGCGCTGCACCTGAACGGACTCGAGCGGCCGTGCGAAGTGAACGTCGACGGGTCCGCCCGGGTCGTGAGCCCGCACGACCCCTGGGTGCACCTGGCGCCCGGCGAGGGCCGGGACGTGGCCGTCACGCTGCCGCACTGGCCGATCACGCAGGGAGGTGCGGACCTCCTTCGGCTTGCGTCCGTGCGAGACTGGACGGTGGAACCCCAGCCCGACCACGCGATCATCGCTCTGGCCCAACGCGAGAGCGGCGGCGAGCGCGTCGAGCTGCCGGTCGAGGTCGCACCGGGCGAGGAGATCTGGCTCGACGTGGCCGTGCCCTCAGGCGGCCGCTCGCTGCGGTTCGAGGGCGCCCAGGTCCGCGTCAGCGCGTTCGCGGGCGGGGAACTGCTCGGACGCGTGTGGACCGACGACGCGGCCCGGCCGCGGTTCACCGGCGGCGACCCCGGCCGGCTGTGGCTGCCGGGCGCGTGGAACACCGGCGCGATCCGCCTGCTGGTCCGCGGGACCGCCGGCGGCGCGAGGCCGCGCCTGACGCGCGTGACCGCCGCGAGCACACCTGAATGACCCCGTAGCGAACCTGGAGCGGACATGTCCATCAACCGGCGCACCTCCCGTGACATCCGCAGCGAGTCGCGGCTCGACGTGCTGCACGCGCTGCTGCTGGCGGGGGAGGCGAGCCGGGGCGACCTCGCGGGCGTGACCGGGCTGAGCAGCGCGACCGTCGCGACGGTCGTCAGCGACCTGCTCGAAGGCGGGATCGTCACCGAGGCCGGGCTCACCAGCGGGCGCGTCGGCCGGCCCACGACCACGTTGCGCCTCAACGGGAACCGCGGCCGCATCGTGGGCATCGACGTGGCCGAGACCTACGTCCGGGCGGTCGTGTTCGACGCGGCGCTCGACGAGCGGGCCTCGGCCGAGGTCGCCACGGACGAGCACCACGAGGAGACCGACTACGTCATCGACGCGATCGTGCTCGCCCTCGACACCGCGCTGGGCCGCGCGGGCGCCACGCGCGAGGACGTGCTCGGCGTCGGCGTCTCGCTCCCCGGGGGGATGCAGCGCTGGGGCGCGGTGTCGGTGGTGGTGCCGAACGCGACCTGGAACCACATCGACCGGCTGCGCGAGCGCATCGACCTGCCGATCGTGGTGGACAACCCGCTCAAGGCGATCGCCACCGCCGAGCTGTGGTTCGGCGAGGGGCGGCGCAACGCCAGCATGATCACCGTCAACCTCGGCACCGGCGTGGGCGCGGGGATCGTCCTGGAGGGCACGATCCTGCGCGGCGCGACGAACTTCGCGGGCGAGTGGGGACACAGCCTCCTGTCCCTCGACGGGCGCGAATGCCGCTGCGGCAGACGCGGCTGCGTCGAGGCCTATGTGGGCGCGGCGGGCATCCAGCGGACGCTGGGAGCGATCTCCCCCGAGCACCCGCTGGCGGCGGTGCCGATGCAGCGCGAGTTCATCGGGGCGCTGGCGGCGGCGCTCGCGCCGCCGGCGGACCCGGCGGTGATCGAGACGATCGAGCAGACCGCGCGCTACCTCGGGTCGGCCATCGCCGACCTCGTCGCGATCGTCAACCCCGAGATGATCGCGCTGACGGGATGGACGGCGTGGGCGCTGGGCGATCACCTCGTGCCGGCCGTGCGCCGCCGGGTGCGCCAGGAGGCGCCCGGCGACTCGGCGGCCGACCTGGCGATCGCCGTGTCCACGGTGCGGGGCAACTCGGTCGCGACCGGGATCGCCACCATCGCCCTGGAGCGGTTCCTGGGCGACGTGGGCCTGGTGACGACGAGGGTCCCGACGGCGCTGTGACGGGCGGGCGCCGATCGATGCGGCGCCTGGGTGATCCCTTGGGGCCGTTGCGGATCAGCCGCGGGTGGGGGCCGCCTTGCGGTCCTGCGGGGCCGTCCGCGGGATCGGGAGCGGCACGTCCAGGCGGCCCTTCGCGTCCGCGCGGTAGAGCAGGGCCGGGCGGCCGGCGTCGCGCACGGCCGTGCGGCCGGTGGACTCCAGGAACCCGTTGATCTTGGTGATCTTCCGGTGGAAGTTCCCGGGGTCGAGCGTGGCGCCCCAGACCGCCTCGTAGACGTGCCGCAGCTCGCTGACGGTGAACTCCTCGCCGCAGAAGGCCGCGGCCGCTCCGGTGTGCTCCAACTGGTGGCGGGCGTGCTCGACCGCGCGCTCCAGGATCCGGTCGTGGTCGAACGCGAGCTTCTCCCCCAGCGCCCGGTCCACCGGGACCCACCGGGCCGCCGACGCGTCGCCGCCGGCGGCAGGCGCGGCCGCGTCGGGGACCATCGCCGAGAACGCGACGCCGACGATCCGGCCGCGCGGGTCGCGGTCGACCTCGGAGTAGACGCCGATCTGCTCCAGGCGCGCCCGGGAGGGGTCCAGCCCGGTCTCCTCCTGGAGTTCGCGCGCGGCGGCCTGGTCGACGGTCTCACCGGATTCGAGGAAGCCGCCGGGCAGCGCGAGCATCCCCTTGAACGGCGGTGTGCCGCGCTCGACGAGCAGGACCGCGAACCGGCCGTCCCGGATGGTCAGGATGACCACATCTGCGGCGATGGCGACGGGGGCGGCTTCGGGGACGATCAAGACTGCTCCTTATTGGCGACTTGACAAAAACTGCGGTCCGTGCGTACGCTGGGATCACGTTACAGTCAAACAAACAATATATGCTGATCCATCAGCATACGACATGACTTCTCGAATGCCCAGCGTTCGTCACATCCACACCACATCCCCCTTCCCTGCGGCAGCCGGAGTCTGCGTTGCTTCCACACACGAAAGGACCCGTGGCGGTCCTCGCCATGCCCCTGCCGGTCGAGTACCAGGCCGTCCTCGGCCTCCTGCCCGACCACCAGTTCACCGAGCGGACCGTGCGCGGCACGGTCTTCAAGACCACCGAGTTCCAAGGGCGCCACGGCGTCTGGACCCTCGCCCTGACCATGACCGGACGCAACAACGAGGCGGCGGCCGCCGCCGTCGAACGCGCCGTCGCCGAGTTCGAGCCGCAGGTGGTCCTCCTGGTCGGCGTCGCCGGAGGCCGCCGCGACTCACGCGTCGGCGACGTCATCGCCGCCACCGAGGTCTACGGCTACGAGTCCGGACAGGACACCGACGAGGCGTACCTGACCCGGATCAAGACCCTCCAGTCCACGCACCGGCTCGCGGAGCAGGCGCACCAGGTGGCGATCGAGGGCGCCTGGCTCGACCGGATCGGCGCCGGCGAGCGCCCGCGGGTCCACCACCGGCCGATCGCGGCCGGGTCCAAAGTGATCACCGGGGTGGACTCGGGGACCGCCGCGCTCATCGACCGGCACTGCGGCGACGCCCAGGGGATCGACATGGAGGGCTTCGGGGCGCTCGCTGCGGCCTGGCGCACCGGGGGCATGGACGCCATGGTCGTCCGCGGCGTCTCCGACCTCCTCTCGGACAAGACCAAGGCCGCGGACGAGGACCGGCAGCCGCGAGCGGCGAGGCACGCGGGGGCCTTCGCCCTGGCCCTGCTCGAACGGCTCGATCCGCGAGAGGAACCCGGCCGCGGCGACGCCGAGGCCGGCGGGACCACCTACATAGGGGCCATGGGGCAGGGAGCGGTCGCGACCATCGCCGCTTTCGGCGATCGCGCTCACGGCACGATCCACCTCAACCAGGCCCCGTCCGAGAAATGACCCATCGAAGGAACCGGACCATGCACGAGATACCGATTCAGACCCGGCAGCACGCGCCGCCGGGACCCCATGCGCCGCAGCCGGCGCCGCCGCAGGCCGTCCCGGCGAACACCACCACCCGGCACCTGTGCGCCGGAGCGTGGCTCGACAAGGAGTACCGGGACGCGATCCTCGACAAGATCTACCACCAGCCGATGCGCGCGGTCGCCCCGAACCACGGCGCCGACGGCGCGCGGGTCCTGGCACACGCCAGGTCGGCCCGCGCGACCTCGACCGCTCGGCACGTGGTCGCCGCGTCCACCGCGCTCCTGCTTTTCCTGGTGATCCCGTTCGTCCACATCCCCGTGGCGTTCGCGGGCCTGCTCCTGGTGTGGGGTCTGGTCGGAGCGGTCGCGCAGCGCGCGTTCGGCGCCGACCCCGACACCAGGGCCCGGCCGGTCCCGCTGATCATCGGCGCCGTGGTCCTGCTGCTGCTCTTCGCGATGGGACCGGCGTTCCAGGCGATGGAGTCGAGCGGGTCCGGATCCGACTCGGACCGGGAGGCCGCCGCGGGCAACGGCGCCGGCGTGGTGCTGATGGTCCTGGCCCTCGGCGTGCTCCTCGCCTCGAGCGTCGTCGCCGAGCTCACCCGGGCCCGCCGCGTCGCGAACCTCGTGAACGGCCAGAACGAGCCCGCCACCGACCGGCGCATCGAGTTCGTCCGCGGTCTTCAGGGCGGGTCCGACGTGGTCAACTACAGCCCGCACCGCGATCCCTTCGTGGGCGCCGGGGAGAGCATCGCCACCTGGCAGTTCGCGATGCCGCTGCGCACCGTCGGCGGCGACCGGCCGAAGGTGTGGCCCGGCTTCGACTCCGCGGGGCTCAACGCGCACGTCCGCGCCGCGGTCGCCGCGCTCGCCGAGGACCACGGGCACTCGCGGTTCCTGCCGGGCCTGGAGCTGTCCGACCAGCTCTACGTCTCCGGGACCGCCACGACGTGGCCGGTGCACACGCTCGCGGACCTCGCCCAGGCCGGGCTCCCCGCCGAGTTCCCCGTCGTGCAGGCCGACCCGACCGGGCCGATCCGCCACTACCTGCGGTGCCAGGCGACCTCGTGGGACGGGGAGACCGTGACGACCTTCTTCATCCACACCGCGGTGCAGGGGGACACGCTCTACATGGAGTTCCACAGCTACGCGCTGCCGCCCACCTCCGAGGCATACCACGTGTTCGGGCCCGCGGCGAACGCGCCGAACCCCGGGACCGGCCTCGCGGTGGCCAAGGGGATCACCAGGGCGCCGCTGGCGCTGGTCACCGGCCCGATCGGCGCGGTGAGGGCGATCAACTCGGCGATCCGGAACAAGCTCGCCGCCTCGGGCGGCACCGACGACACCGGCGCGCTGGTCAGCATCCGCGAACTCGGCAGCCGCGGGCGCGAGAGCTACTTCCAGAACCGCGACGCGGTGAAGTACACCGAGATCCTGGAGGCGCAACTGCTCAAGGCCGTCAAGGCCTTCCTCGACGGCAAGGTCGACATCCAGCAGCTCACCGGATTCGCGCAGACCATCATCAACAACGGCATCGTCAACTACGGGCAGGTCAACGCGGGCGCCATCGGCGAAGGCGCCCAGGCCACCATCGGAGCGGTGGGCGACCACAGCCGCGGAAGCGTGAACGCATGAGAAGGGAACGATTCATGTCCGGACAGGACGACACTCAGATCGACGCGAACCCCGGGGGCTACAGCGTCAGGGACGTGCACACCGGCGCGTTCGGCACCGGCTCCTCGGCGATCGTCGGCGCGATCGGCGAGCGCTCGCGCGGGTTCGTGACCACCGCCGGCGACGCGGCGGCGCAGCAGCGGCTCGCCGAGCTCCTCGACCTCCTCGAGACCCTGCGCGACGAGCTCGAGGTGCACCGCAGCCAGGTCGGCGAGCTGCACGACTCGCTCACCGACCGGGTGGACGAGATCCAGGAGGACCTGGAGGAGCGCAAGCCGCCAGGGCGGGTCCTGCGCAAGCTCGGCGACTTGGCGAAGGCCGTAGAACCCTTCCGGGCCATCGCCGAGATCGTGGAGAAGCTGGTGGCGATGGTCCGCGGGGACGGCTGACCGGCGCCTCCACGATGGGCGACGGCCGCGCCAGTGGGTGGCGCGGCCGTCGTTCGCCTTGTGCCCTACTCGATGTCGGTCCCTTCGGGAGGGTGCTCGGCGTAGACGCCGATCCCCTGCTCCGCGAGGTCCAGCAGGACGGCGGCGGCCTCTTCGGGGGTGCGGCCCTCGGGGGTGCGGCTCAGGTCCGCCGAGACGATCGTGGTGCCGTCGAGGACGCACAGGTAGAGGTAGGCGTCGCGGTCCGCGGCGGTGTAGAGGAACCCTTCCCCGGCGGGACCGGCGTAGTCCTCCACGGCGCCGTCGCCGGCGGACTCCCAGTTCCCGCGTTCCCAGGCGAGGCTCTCGGCCGCCGCGGCCGCGTCGGGCTCGGCCCACACGGTGACGCCCGCCTCGACGCCGTCGTCGGGGTCGCCGACCAGGAACTCGCAGTGGATCATCCCGGTCCCGTACAGGTCGAGGTACGACCAGTACGCGTCTTCGAGGGCGTACCCGTCGTTGACGGCCCCGCCGGCGAACGCCTCGAATCCGGTGACGTCGTAGGCGAAGCACGCGTAGTCCTCGGGCAGGGCCTCGGCGGTCGCGGTCGCGGTGGCCTCGGCGGGCGCGGCCGGGTCGGCGCCGTCCCGGGTCTCGCCGATCGGGTCGCCGCGTCCGACGAGGACGATCACGGTCGCGCTCACCGCGACGACGACGAGGCCGATCGCGATGAGCACGCGGACGGCGAGGCGGCTTCGATTCGTCTCGGGCGGGAGGTCGGCATCGGGCTCCGACGAGGACATGCGCATTCCCTTCGGGGGGTTGGGCGGGGGTTGCAATGGGCGGGACGGCTCAGGCGAGGGCGTTCGTGTTGCGCAGGTAGGCGCTCCAGCTGTGGCTTTCGTCCACATGGGTCAGACCGAGTCCGGCGGCGTCGTGTTCCAGGAAGAGCGCGGTGTCCACGAGGCCGGCCAGGTCGAGGGCGAGCGGCAGGAGTTCGCGCTCGGCCCCGGACAGGGGGCGGGTCCGCTCGTAGCCGGCCAGCGCTGCGTCGGCGACCGCGCGGGGCAGGCGGAGGTCCGGGCGGTCGAGGGCGGCGTACTGGAGTGCGCGGGCGAGGTCGATGACGAGCGGGCCGCGGTTGAGCTCATCGAAGTCGAGCACGGCGGTGACCTCGCCGTCGGCGACGAGGAGGTTGTGGCGGTGGAGGTCGTGGTGCAGCGGGCCCGAGGGCAGCAGGGCGAGGCGGTCGAGCTCGTCGGTGCGCTCGTCCAGGAAGCGCCGCGTGGCCTCGTGCCAGGCGTCGACGCCCGCGAGCGGGGGTCGGAGGTCCAGTGAGTCGCGCAGGAGTCCGTGGCGGTCGATCACCGGGACGCGGTCGTCGTCCCAGTCGGCGGTGAGCAGGTGCATCCGTGCGAGCAGTTCGCCGGCGCGCTCGGCGAGGGGCGGGGTCATCGCCTCGGGCACTTCGCCTGCGACCCAAGGGAAGACGGCGACGGGCCGTTCGGCGTCGAGGACCGGTTCGCCGCCGGCGGCGAGCGGCGGCGGGGTCGGGTAGCCGTGCTCGGCGAGGTGGGCGACGAGGCGCAGTTCGGCGCGGACCTTCTCGATCCCCGAGACCCGGTACTCGCGCACGACCATCGCGCCCCGGTCGGTGGGGACGCGGAAGTTGCCGTTGTCCCAGCCGCCTTCGAGGGGTTCGGGCCTGCCGAGGAGGCGCAGGCCGAACGCGGCGAGCGTCTCGGGAGAGGCGATGTGCTGCATACGTTCAGTATCGTTCGCGGGCCGTCGCCGGGCGCGGGCGGGAGGGCGGCGCGAAAAGTTTTTGGCAATCGGTTGCGCATTGCCCTTGACTCTGTGAAAGCCCTTGCCTTAGATTCATTGAAAAGCCTCAATGTCTCCCTCAGCGAGAGGTAGTAATCGATGAGACGTTCATTCAAACTTAGGCTCGGGGCGGCGGTGGCCACGTTCGCGCTAGTGGCGGCCGGCGCCTTCATGACCTTGACACACGCCTCCGCGCAGCAGACCGGTCCCACCGGTTACGCGACGCAGAACGGCGGCACCACCGGCGGTGCGGGCGGACAGGTCGTCCAGGCCTCCACCGGCACCCAGATCCACCAGGCCCTGTGCGGCAGGGCCAGCAACTCCACCCCGATCATCATCCAGGTCTCGGGGACGATCAACCACGGCAACACCAGCAAGGTCTCCGGCAGCTGCAACACCGCCGACGACGTCATCGAGATCAAGCAGGTCAGCAACGTCACGATCGTCGGTGTCGGCAGCGGCGCGGTCTTCGACCAGATCGGCATCCACCTCCGCGAGGCCAGCAACATCATCATCCAGAACGTGACCGTCAAGAACGTCAAGAAGTCGGGCTCGCCCACTTCCAACGGCGGCGACGCGATCGGCATGGAAGCCAACGTGCGCAACGTGTGGATCGACCACAACACGCTGGAGGCCTCGGGCGGTGAGAGCGACGGTTACGACGCGCTCATCGACATGAAGAACAACACCCAGTACGTGACCGTCTCCTACAACATCCTGCGCGGCTCCGACCGCGGCGGCTTGATCGGATCGGGCGACAGCGACACCGGCAACTCGTTCATCACGTTCCACCACAACCTGTACGACAACCTCAAGTCCCGCACGCCGCTGCTGCGCGCCGGCACCGCCCACACCTACAACAACCACTTCACGGGCGTCTGGGACTCCGGGATCAACTCGCGCCTCGGCGCGAAGGTCAAGGTGGACAACAACTACTTCGAGGACTCGAAGGACGTTCTGGGCACCTTCTACACCAACCAGACCGGCTACTGGCAGGTCAGCGGGAACATCTTCGACAACGTGACCTGGTCGAGCCCCAGCAGCGACACCAACCCGGCCGGTCCGAACCCGACCTCCACGACCACCGTCAGCATTCCGTACTCGTACTCGCTCGACGACGCCGGCTGCGTGCCGGACATCGTGGCGGAGACCGCCGGCGCCAACAAGGGCCTGAAGGTCTCCGACGGCAACTGCTCCTCGACGCAGCCGACCGACGGCCCGACCGAGGGCCCCACGGAGGACCCGACCGAGGACCCGACCGGTGACCCGGGCGACCCCGTCGGCGGCAACCTCAGCCTCGGCGCGGGCGCCGACGGCTCCTCCAAGGCCAGCAACACCAGCTACGGCGACGTGATCGACGGCAACCTGAGCAGCTACTGGTCCCCCAGCGGCACGACCGGGCGCATCTCGGTCAAGTGGAGCGCGGCCACGACGGTCGGCGCGATCGTCATCCGCGAGGAGTCGGGGGCCTCCGGCAACATCGGCTCCTGGCGCGTGGTGAACAACGACAACGGCGCGGTGCTGGCCACCGGCAACGGCGCGGGCACCATCACGTTCACGCCGACCTCGCTCAAGAAGGTCAACTTCGAGATCACCGGCGCGAACGGCACCCCGAGGGTCGCCGAGTTCGAGACGTACGCGAGCTCCGCCCCCGGCGGCGGCGGCCAGGTGCCCACCGACCCCGGCACCGGCGAACCGGGCCAGGGCGGCGACGAGCTGTACATCGCCCCGACCGGCAGCTCGGGCGCCTCGGGCACCGAGTCGGACCCGACCACGCTCGCCTCGGCGATCGACCGGATCGAGGCCGGCGGCACCATCTGGGCGAAGGGCGGGACCTACAGCATCTCGCAGACCGTCGACATCGCCCCGGGCAACAGCGGCCTCTCCGGCGACCGCACCGAGCTGTTCGCCCTCCCCGGCGAGACCCCGGTGTTCAACTTCTCGGCCCAGTCCGAGGACTCCGCCAACCGCGGCATCGAGCTCGGCGGCGACTGGTGGCACTTCAGGGGCATCATCGTCGAGCACGCCGGCGACAACGGCATCCTGGTCGGCGGCGACAACAACATCATCGAGCGGGTGATCACCCGCTTCAACCACGACACGGGCCTCCAGATCGCCCGGTACACCGCGGGCGCGCCGCGCAGCGAGTGGCCTTCGAACAACCTCATCCTCAGCTCGGTGTCGCACGACAACGCCGACTCCGACGGGGAGGACGCCGACGGCTTCGCCGCGAAGCTCACCTCCGGTGACGGCAACGTCTTCCGGTTCTGCGTGGCCCACAACAACATCGACGACGGGTGGGACCTCTACACGAAGTCCGACACCGGCGCGATCGGGGCGGTGACCATCGAGGACTCGCTGGCGTTCGACAACGGCACGCTCTCCAACGGCCAGCAGGCCGGCAACGGCGACCGCAACGGCTACAAGCTCGGCGGCGAGGACATCTCGGTCAACCACACGGTCGTCCGGTCCATCTCCTACGAGAACGGCAAGCACGGCTTCACCTACAACCGGAACCTCGGCTCGATGACGATCTCGAACAACCTGAGCATCGGCAGCGAGGAGCGGAACTTCAACTTCGACGGCGGCAGCTCGGTGTTCCGCAACAACACCTCCTGCAACAGCGGGTCGAACGACCGCATCATCGGCAACTCCGACAGCTCGAACCAGTTCTGGAACGGCTCGAACGGGTCCCGGTGCTCCCAGTACTCCGGCAACCTGAGCTGGAGCTTCGCCTCCAACGGAGCCCTCACCGTGACGATCGGCGGCACTGTGGTCGACCTCTGACCAGCCTGAAGTCGGCACGAGCGGGCCGCCCCGTCCGGATTCCGGACAGGGCGGTCCGCCGCGTGCGGGGGGATGTCCCAGGGCGGCGCTAGGCTCCGGTCGGACCGAGAGGGGACGCCATGGACAAGTACGACGTCAAGAAGGCGCGCAAGGCGCTCTACGGACCGTCCTCGAAGGACTTCGCGGTGGTCGAGGTGCCCCGCCTCGCCTACCTCGCCGTCGACGGCCGCGGCGACCCGAACACCGCCGCCGCCTACACCGAGGCCGTCGAGGCCCTGTACGGGGCCTCGTACGCGCTCAAGTTCGCCTCGAAGCGGGACCTCGGCCGCGACTACGTGGTCGGGCCCTTGGAAGGGCTGTGGCGAGCGGCGGACCCGGCCGCCTTCCTGGCCCGGCGCAAGGACGACTGGGAGTGGACCATGATGATCTGGCGCCCCGAGTGGACCACCGACGCGATGGTGGAGGCCGCACTCGCCCAGGCCGCGGCGAAGCGGCCGAACCCGGCGCTGGAGCGCTTGCGGACGCACGCCTTCACCGAGGGGGCCAGCGTCCAGATCCTCCACATCGGCTCCTACGACGACGAGACGCCGGTGCTGGAGCGCCTCCACCGGGAGTACATGCCCGCCAACGGCTTCACGTTCAACGGCGACCACCACGAGATCTACCTCGGCGACCCGCGCCGGACCGCTCCGGAGAAGCTCAGGACGGTCCTCAGGCAGCCGGTCGCGCAGGCTCAGTAGACGTCGCGGACGTAGCGCTTCTCGGCGGCCATGCGCTTGAGGTAGGCGGCGGCCCCGTCGCCGCCGAGGCCGCCGTGGGCGGCCACGATGTCGCGCAGCGCCCGGTCCACGTCCTTGGCCATGCGGGAGGCGTCGCCGCACACGTAGAAGTGCGCGCCGTTCTCCAGCCACGACCACACGTGGTGGCCGTGCTCGCGCATCCGGTCCTGCACGTAGACCTTGTCGCGCTGGTCGCGCGAGAACGCGGTGTCGAAGCGGCGCAGCACGCCTCCGGTCTGGAGCGCGGCCAGCTCCTCCTCGTAGTAGAAGTCGGTGGCCCGGCGCTGCTCGCCGAAGAACAGCCAGTTCGCGCCGCCGTGGCCGCGGGCGCGGCGGTCCTGGAGGAACCCGTAGAACGGGGCGACGCCCGTCCCGGGGCCGACCATGATCATCGGCGCCTCCGGGTCGGCCGGGGGCTTGAAGTGCGGGGAGGCCTGGACCTTCACCGGGACCGGGGTGCCGGGATCGGCGTCAGCGAGGAAGGCCGAGCAGACCCCGCGCCGGTCGCGCCCGAAGGGGCTCTCGTAGCGGATCACCGAGACGGTGAGCGAGACGCGCGCCGGGTCGGTGCGCGGGCTCGAGGAGATCGAGTACTGGCGCGGGCGCAGCGGCTTGAGCACCTCGGCCCACTCCTGGGCGCTCGCCTCCGGGCGGTGCTCGATGAGCAGGTCCGCCGCCTGGCGGCTCCAGGACCACTGGGCCAGCTCGCCCTGGTTGTCGGGGCGCAGCAGCTTGTGCAGGAGGCGGTCGCCGGTGCGCTCGGCCGCGAACTTGAGCAGGCCGCCGGTGAGCTTCGCGATGTCGAGGTGCTCGGCCAGCGCCTCGGCGAAGGGCACGGTGCCGTGGCCGTCGAGGACCACGGGTTCCCCCGGGTCGGCGCCGGTGAGGTCGAGCCATTCGGCGACGAGGTCGGGCGGGTTGACCGGGCGGACGCTCAGGGAGTCGCCGACGTTGTACGACAGGGGCGTGTCGGACAGGTCGAAGGTGAACTGGCGGACCTCTTTGGCGGCGCCGGGCAGACTCAGGAGGCGGTTGCCGACGAGCGGGGCGAGGACGTGGGCGGGGGCGGGCGGCGCCGGTGCGGGCGCTTCGGGTTCGGGTTCGCGCACCGTGGCGGGGCCCGCGGCGCGGGTGCCGGCGAAGGCGGTGAGGACCTGGTCGAGCCAGGCCGCGGCGGCGGTCTCGTAGTCGGGTTCGCAGTCGGTGCGGGCGACGAGGCGGTCGGCGCCGAGTTCTTCGAGGCGCTTGTCGAGGCGGCGGCCGTGGCCGCAGAAGTCGTCGTAGGAGGAGTCGCCGAAGGCGAGGACGGCGTACCGCAGGTCGTCGAGGCGGCCTTGGCCGGCGAGGCCGTCCCAGAAGCCGGAGCCGTTGTCGGGGGCGTCGCCGTCGCCGAAGGTGCTGGTGATGAGCAGGACGTCCCCGGCGGTGAGCTGGGCGGGGTCGGCCTCGTCCATGCCGCGGAGGGTCACGCGGTGGCCGGCGGCGGTGAGGCGCTGGGCGGCCTCGGCGGCGAAGCCTTCGGCGGTGCCGGTCTGGGAGGCCCAGAGCACGAGGACCTCGCGGCCCGGGGCGTCGGGTGCGGGGGCCCGGGTGGTCTGGATATCAGTGCGGGAGAACCATCCGGCGAGGAGGCCGTCGATCCACAGTGCGGTGTCGGGCCGCAGGGGCGCCGAGGGCGGCAGGACCGGGACGCCGGCGGCGCCGGACTCGAGGCCGGAGAGGAATCCCGAGAGGTAGCGGCGTTCGCTCTGGTCGAGTTCGGGCCGGTCGGCCCGGGTCAGGCCGAGCGCGGTCGCGAGCGGGCCGGAGTCGGCGGCCTCTTGCTCTACAGTGGCGGGTTCGATCTGCGGCGGGGTGATGACGACGGCCTGCGCGGACTTGGCGAGGGCGACCGCGCAGACCTTGAACTCGGGTTGGAACGAGAGGGGGTCGACCGCGTCGTTGGTGACGGCGTTGACGCTCAGGTACTCGCCGAAGAGATCGTTCCAGTGGAACGGGGCGAAGCAGCAGCCGGGCCGGACGCGGTCGGTGACGACCGCAGGCAGGAGCGCGCGGCCGCGCCGCGAGGCGATCTCGACCGCGTCGCCCTCCGCGACGCCGAGGCGGGCGGCGTCGTCGGGGTGGATCTCCACGAACGGCCCGGGGTTGAGCTTGTTGAGCTTGGGGACCTTCCCGGTCTTGGTGAGGGTGTGCCACTGGTGCTGGAGGCGGCCGGTGTTGAGGGTGAACGGGTAGTCGTCGTCGGGCATCTCCGCGGCCGGGATATGCGGCCTCGGGAAGAACACGCCGCGTCCCGAGGGGGTCGGGAAGACCGGGCGGCCCGATTCGTCGAGGTAGCGGATGGGGTTGCGGGCGGGGCCGCCAGGAGCGGCGGGCCACTGGACGGGGGTCTCGCGGAGGCGCTCGTAGGTGACGCCGCGCAGGTCGTAGCCGGTCTTGGGGTTGTAGGCGCGTTTGATCTCCTCGAAGACCTCCTCGGCGCTGTCGTAGTCGAACCCGCTGTAGCCCATGGCGGTCGCGACGCGGGCGATGATCCGCCAGTCGGCGGCGGCCTCGCCGGGCGGGTCGGCGGCGGGCTGGGCGAGGGTGAGGCTGCGCTCGGAGTTGATGAGCACGCCCTCGGTCTCGGTCCACAGTGCTCCGGGGAGGATGACGTCGGCGTAGCCGTTGGTCTCGGTGGCGGCGAAGACGTCCTGGGTCACCACGAACTCGGCGGACTCCAGGCCCTCGATGACGGACCTGCGGTTGGCGACGGAGGCGACGGGGTTGGTGCAGATGATCCAGCAGGCCTTGATGCGGCCCTCGGCGAGGTGCTCGAACATCTCCACGGTGCCCTTGCCGACGCCGTCCCCGCGGATCGACCCGGCCGGGAGGTCCCACAGGTCCTCGATGAAGGCGCGGTCGGCGTCGACGAGGACCGAGCGCTGCCCGGGCAGGCCCGGACCCATGTAGCCCATCTCCCTGCCGCCCATGGCGTTCGGCTGCCCGGTGAGGGAGAACGGCCCGCTGCCGGGGCGGCAGATCGCGCCGGTCGCCAAGTGCAGGTTGACGAGCGCGTTGGTGTTCCAGGTGCCGTGCGTGGACTGGTTGAGCCCCATGGTCCAGCACGACATCCACTCCCCCGCCTCGCCGATCAGCGCCGCCGCGGCCCGCAGGTCCGCCTCGGGGACGCCGGTGATCGCGGCGACGGCGGCCGGGGCGTAGTCGGCCAGGAGCGCCTCCATCGACTCCCAGCCCTCGGTGTGCGCCTCGATGAAGGCCTTGTCGATGTTCCCGTCCGCCACGAGCAGGTGCAGCAGGCCGTTGAGCAGGGCCAGGTCGGTGCCGGGGCGCACCGGCAGGAACAGGTCCGCCTTCTCGGCGGTCGCGGTGCGCCGCGGGTCGGCGACGATGAGCTTCGCGCCGGCCTTGACGCGCTCCATCATGCGCAGGAACAGGATCGGGTGGCAGTCGGCCATGTTCGAGCCGATCACGAAGAACACGTCGGCCCGCTCGAAGTCCTCATAGGAACCGGGCGGTCCGTCCGCGCCGAGCGAGAGCTTGTAGCCGGTGCCCGCGCTGGCCATGCACAGGCGCGAGTTCGACTCGATCTGGTTGGTGCGGACGAAGCCCTTCGCGAGCTTGTTCGCGAGGTACTGGGCTTCGAGGCTCATCTGGCCCGAGACGTACAGCGCGAACGCGTCGGGCCCGTGCTCGTCGATGATCGCCCGAAAGCGCCGCGCGGTCTCGGCGACCGCCTCGTCGAGGCTCGCCGCGACCGGTTCGGCGCCGCGCTCGGGCCGCATCAGCGCGGTTTCCAGCCGCCCGGGGGCCGAGAGCATGTCGGCGGTGGTCGCGCCCTTGGTGCACAAGCGCCCGAAGTTCGCCGGGTGCGCCTTGTCCCCCGAGGCCTTGGCGACCGAGCGCCGCCCGTCGGGGCCGCGCTTGATGTCGAGGAGCATCCCGCAGCCGACCCCGCAGTAGGAGCACACGGTCCGCACCTGCTCCGACTTCGACCGCGCACCGCCTGACGACATGACGTCCCCTCCCCTGACCGACCGGCCTCGACCGTAGAGAACGCCCGTGACGACCGCGTGTCGCGTGCGTGTCGAGTGCTGTTTCGCCGACCGCACCGCCAGGTGGGGGCGATGGTGCACCGCCGCGAAAGGGCCGCGTCGCGGTCTCGCGGCGGCGGGGCGGTTCGAGGGGGATGCTTCGCGGACGGCTCCGAAGGACCTCGCGAACGGGGGATCGCACAATCGGCCGGATGCTCGGTGCGACCGGCGATCCGCCGGCGAAACGCGCGGATGGCAGGGTACGGGCATGGTCTACGCCCCCGCAACAGACGAGCCGGTCACCGGCGTCCTCCAGGATCTGCCTTGGGACCTGGCGCGCGAACGCGCCCACGCCGCAGCGCCGCCGCTGGAGGCCGTCGAGGTCGCGCTCGGCGACGCTGCCGGGGCGAGCCTCGCGCGGGGCCTTGTGGCGACCGCGCCGCTGCCGGGCTTCGACACCGCGGCGATGGACGGCTTCGCCGTCACAGGGAGCGGCCCCTGGCGGGTCGTCGGCGAGTCGGTGCCGGGGAGGCCCTGGGCCGCAAGGAGACTCGAAGACGGTGCGGCGATCCGGATCGCGACCGGGGCCGTGGTCCCACGGGGCGCCCGGGCGGTGCTGCCGATCGAGCAGGCCGTCACGAACACCGGCGAACTCGACGGCCCCGAGCTGCCCGAAGGCAGGCACATCCGCAGGACCGGCGAGGACGCTCGGGCCGGGACCGAACTGGCCGCCGCGGGGACCCGCGTCGGCCCGGCCCTCATCGGCCTGGCCGCGACCTGCGGGTACGACACGCTCCGCGTCCACCGGCGCCCGGTGGTCCGGGTGATCGTCACCGGGGACGAACTCGTGCACGCCGGGGCCGCCGCACCGGGGCGGGTGCGCGACGCGCTCGGCCCGCTGCTGCGGCCGTTCCTCGCCGAGGCCGGCGCCGAAGTCGACGCGGTGGTCCACGCGCTCGACAGCCCGGCGACCGCGCTGGGCGACGCGGTCGCCGCCGCGAGCGGGGCGGAGGTGGTGGTCGTGGCCGGGTCGACCTCAGTCGGGACGACCGACGGCCTGCGACCGCTCCTCGCGGCCCAGGGCGCGGAGCTGATCGTCGACACCGTCGCGTGCCGCCCCGGGCACCCGCAACTGCTCGCCCGGCTCGACGGCGGCCCGTACGTGGTGGGCCTGCCGGGCAACCCGTTCGCCGCTTTGGTCGCCGCGTACACGCTGCTCGTCCCGCTCCTCGACGGTCTCGCGGGACGCCCGCTACGCAGGCTCCCTCAGGCGATGCTCGCCGAACCGGTCCAAGCGCCGCCCGGCAAGACGCGGATCGTGCCGGTCGTCTGGGAGGGCTCGGTCGTGCGCCCGTTGGGAGGCAGCCGTCCGGCCTTCCTCAACGGCGCCGCGTTGGGCGACGCCCTCGCGGTGGTCCCGCCGGGGACGGTGCCGGGAACGCCGGTCCCGGTGATCGCGCTCTGATCGGACTCTGGCGTCAGTTGCGCAGGTGGGAGAGAGCGACGCCGACGGGAACGCTGAGGACCAGCGCGATCAGCGCGATCCGGTAGGCGGTGCGGACGCGCCCCGGGGCGGCGCCTCGGGTGAGGGCCAGCGCGAGGCCCAGCGCGGCGATCAGCAGCGCCGCGCCGGCGTCGACCACGAGCGGGAGGCCGGTCAGCGTTCCGGCCAGGACCGCGGCGTTGCCGAGGGCCCAGGCGGCGGCCTGGACGCGAATCGCGTCGGGCCCGATCGGTTCGGTGCGCGGCCTGGCCTGGGCGGCGGCGATCGCGCAGGAGGACGCGCCGCACACCAGGACGAGGTAGGCCGCGGCCCAACTGCCCTTCGGGAGGTCGAGCGGTCCGGTGAAGGCCGCGACGAGGCCGCCGAGGAGGACGCAGACGACGCCGGCGATGAAGAGCGGGCCCGGCCCGCGCCGCGGAGCGGGCGGCTCGGATCTGGCCACGGTGAGCAGGGCCGCAGCGTCCTCGACGGCGTCGAGTCGGTGGCGGCGCGGCGGGATGGTCAGCAGGTCGCCGGCGGCGCCTTCGCTGATCTCGTCGCCGGCTTGGAGGCGCACCCGTCCGACCAGGACTTGCAGGGTGGCCTCGCCGGGGCTCTCGTGGTCGTCGAGGGCGCGCCCGGCGGCCAGTGCGAGCAGGGTCTGGCGCAGGGCGCGGTCGCCGCCGATGGTGCGGGCGCTGCGTCCGCTGGCGGCGGTGCGGGCGGCGGCGAGCTGCTCGTCGGCGAGGTCGGTCAGCGAGGATCGGTCCACAGTGCTCCTTCGGGGCGGGTTCAGGCGGTGGCGCGGGTCGGGCCGGTGACGGCGAGGCAGAGGCCGGGTTCGCGGAAGGGCTCCAGGCGGTCGACGGTGAGCGGCGAGCCCCAGCGTTCGAGGGCGCCGCGCATCAGGCCGAGGTGGACCTGGCACACGACCCGGTCGGTGGAGGCGAGTTCGAGGAAGGGGCAGTGCCGCAAGGCGATCCGGGTCGCGTCCCCTTCGTGCGGTTCAGGCGCGAAGCCGAGTTCGCCGAGCAGGGAGGTCAGGCGTTCGAGGCCTTCGGCGTCGGTCTCGTCGGGGGCCGATCGCAGGCCCCAGGCGCGCCCGGCCTCCACGGCGCGGTCGCCGGCGTCGGGCGCCGCGGCGAGGCCGCGGGCGAGGACTTCGGCGAGCAGGCGGTAGTGGCGGGGGCCGGTCGGGTCCATGCCGCGCGCGGCCCGGAACGCCAGCGCGGGCCGCCCAGGGGTGCGCTTGTCGGACCGGCCGCGTTCGACCTGGCCGGTGGCGACGAGTTTGTCGAGGTGGAAGCGGACGGTGTTGGGGTGGGCGCCGACGCGCGCGGCGATCTGGGCGATGCCCAGCGGTTCGGGTGAGGCCTTGAGGGTCCGCAGCACCGCCTCGCGGTGTCCGGTCGACCGGTTCGCTTCGTCGGTCACGTCGGTCCCGTTCTCTTCGTGGGTCGTGGCGGGTGCGCGAGGGCTTCCCACGGCGCGGGAGCGCGGTTCGGCGGTCGGCGCGGCCGTGCCTATAGTTTACACGAACGAAGGTTGTGAAAACTCGAGGCGGGAGTGCAGTGATGTCCTCACAGGAATCGGCCGAGCGGACGGCGCCGGAACTCGATGTGCGATCGATGCCCAAGCCGCAGAAGCACCCGGCGATCTTCGCCGCTTACGAGGCCCTGCCGGTCGGCGGCGCTTTCATCCTGGTCAACGACCACGATCCGCGGCATCTGCGGGACGAGTTCGAGGCGAGGCACCCCGGCGGCCACGGATGGGAGTACCTCATGCGCGAGCGGGGGAACTGGCGGGTGCGCCTCACGCGGCTGGCCTCGACGCCGCTCCCGCGGGTCCTGGCCGACGCCGGGGCGCTCGCGGCCGACGTGGGCGCGCCGGGCGTGGGCGGGGCGGTCTGGCGCCTCCAGGAGGGCGAGCGGGACCTGGACTCGAACGTCATCGCGATCCCGCCGGGGGGCGGGATCGGCGCGCACGCCGGGCCCGACGTCGACGTGCTCGTCCACGTGCTCGCCGGCGGCGGGCGGCTGGTCACCGAACGCGAATCGGTCGATCTCGCCCCCGGGGCCGTGGTGTGGCTCCCCCGCCTGTCCCGACGGGGGTTCGAGGCCGGGGCGGACGGGCTACGCTACCTGACCGTGCACCGACGCCGGCAAGCGTTGGCCATCGCGGACGCACCGCACCGGGACCGCTGAGGATGCCCGGGCCGCCGCCGAGGAGAGGAACCGATCAGATGTCTGGTCTCGACGAGAAGCTGCGCGACGTCCACGAGGAGGTCCTCCGCCGCAATCCCGGCGAGAGCGAGTTCCACCAGGCGGTGTACGAGGTCCTCGACTGCCTCGGCCCGGTCGTGGCCAAGCATCCGCAGTACGCCGACGCGGCCGTGATCCGCCGGCTGTGCGAGCCGGAGCGCCAGATCATCTTCCGCGTCCCGTGGATCGACGACGACGGCCAGGTGCAGATCAATCGCGGCTTCCGCATCGAGTTCAACTCGGCCCTCGGCCCGTACAAGGGCGGCCTGCGGTTCCATCCCACGGTGTACCAGGGGATCGTGAAGTTCCTCGGGTTCGAGCAGATCTTCAAGAACGCGCTGACGGGGCTGCCGATCGGCGGGGGCAAGGGCGGTTCGGACTTCGACCCCAAGGGCCGGTCCGAGGGCGAGGTGATGCGCTTCTGCCAGGCGTTCATGACCGAGCTGTACCGGCACATCGGCGAGTACACCGACGTGCCGGCCGGGGACACCGGGGTCGGCGGGCGCGAGATCGGGTACCTGTTCGGGCAGTACAAGCGGATCACCAACCGGTACGAGTCCGGGGTGCTGACGGGCAAGGGCCTGGGCTGGGGCGGGTCGCAGGTGCGCACCGAGGCGACCGGGTACGGGACGGCGTACTTCACCGAGGAGATTCTGCGGTCCAAAGGGGAGTCCTTCGACGGCAAGCGCGTCGTCGTCTCCGGGTCGGGGAACGTGGCGATCTACGCCGTCGAGAAGGTCCACGAGCTCGGCGGGACCGTCGTGGCCTGCTCCGACTCCTCGGGCCGGGTGCACGACGACAAGGGCATCGACCTGGACCTGCTCAAAGAGGTCAAGCTGACCCGGCGCGGGCGGCTCACCGAGTACGCCGAGCGGCGCGACGGCGCCCGCTACGACGAGGCCGGGAACGTCTGGGAGGTGCCGTGCGACATCGCGCTGCCGTGCGCGACGCAGAACGAGCTCAACGGCCACGACGCGGCCGTCCTGGTCCGCAACGGCTGCGAGATCGTGGCCGAGGGCGCGAACATGCCGTGCACCCCTGAGGCGGTGCGGCTCTTCGCCGAAGCGGGCGTGGTCTTCGCGCCGGGCAAGGCCGCCAACGCAGGCGGCGTCGCCACGAGCGCGCTGGAGATGCAGCAGAACGCCTCCCGTGACTCGTGGACCTTCGAGCACACCGAGGAGCGCCTGGCCCACATCATGCGCGGCATCCACGACCGGTGCCTCGAGACGGCCGAGGAGTACGGCACCCCGGGCAACTACGCGATGGGGGCCAACATCGCCGGGTTCACCCAGGTCGCCGACGCCATGCTCGCCCTCGGCGTCATCTGACACCCGCCCCTCCCGCCCCTCGCGTGCCGTCCTGTGCGAGTGTCGACGCACCGGCGCGCACCCCTGCACCCGAACTCCGAAAGGCCCGCAATGATCATCGACCGAGCCGAAGTCATCGTCACCAGCCCCGACCGGAACTTCGTGACGCTCAAGCTCACCACCGACGACGGCCTCACCGGTCTCGGCGACGCGACGCTCAACGGCCGCGAACTCGCCGTGGTCGCCTACCTCAAGGAGCATGTGGTGCCGCTGCTCCTGGGCCGGGACGCGCACCGGATCGAGGACACCTGGCAGTTCCTGTACCGCTCGGCGTACTGGCGGCGCGGGCCGGTGACCATGGCCGCGATCGCCGCGGTCGACATGGCGCTGTGGGACGTCAAGGGCAAGGCCGCCGGGCTCCCGGTGTACCAGCTGCTCGGCGGCGCCTCCCGCAACGGGCTCCTGGCCTACGGGCACGCCTCGGGCAAGACCGTTGAGGAGCTGTTCGACTCCATTCGCTCCCACCAGGAGCAGGGATACCGGGCCATCCGCGTCCAGACCGGTGTCCCAGGACTGAAGTCGATCTACGGCATCGCCTCGAACGCCACTTATGAAGCAATGGAAGGGGTCCGGTACGACCACGAGCCGGCCCAGCGCGGCGACCTGCCCAATGAGGAGGACTGGGACACCCGGTCCTACCTGCGGCACGTCCCGACCGTGTTCGAGGCCGTCCGCGGCGAGTTCGGCCCCGAGCTGCCGCTGCTGCACGACGCCCACCACCGGCTCACCCCGATCCAGGCCGCGCAACTGGGCAAGTCCCTCGAGCCGTACGACCTGTTCTGGCTCGAGGACGTCACGCCCGCCGAGAACCAGGAGGCGCTGCGCCTGGTGCGCGGGCACACCACGACCCCGCTGGCCATCGGCGAGATCTTCAATACCGTCTGGGACTACCAGCAGATCATCCGCGAGCAGCTCATCGACTACGTCCGCTCGGCCGTGACCCACACCGGGGGCATCTCGCACCTGAAGAAGGTCCTCGACTACGCCTCGCAGTACCAGATCAAGTCGGGGATGCACGGCCCCACGGACATCTCCCCGGTCGGCATGGCCGCCGCGATGCACCTGGGACTGTCGATCCACAACTTCGGCATCCAGGAGTACATGCGGCACGGCGCGAAGACCGACGAGGTCTTCCAGCAGTCGTTCACGTGGGCAGAGGGGATGCTCCACCCCGGCGACCGGCCGGGCCTGGGCGTGGACCTCGACGTGGACGAGGCCGGCAAGTACCCCTACGTGCGCGCCTACCTCCCCTTCAACCGCCTGGCCGACGGCACCGTCCACGACTGGTAGACCCTTCGACGCGTTCGGCGGCCCGCTTCGCGGCGGGCCGCCGAACGCCGATGCGCGGCGGGCGTCGCGCTGAAACCGGAGTCCACATGCAGCACTCTGCGGTGTCTTCGGCACGCTGCGTGAGCTGTTTCACTTGAAACTTCAACATAGGTTAGGCTACGCTAAGCCCCGACACGCGGCGTTCGACCACTTCGGCCGATCGCCGCCGACCCCCCGATGAGGAGTGAAGTGTGCGCCATCCCATCCGACGTGCCATCCCCCTGACCGTGGCCGCGGCCCTCGCCGCGACCGGCCTGGCCGCCTGCGGTTCCGGCGATGCCTCGGACGACGCGACCGGATCCGAGTCCGCGGCCGAGTCCGACCAGTCCATCACCGTCTACAGCGGACGCAGCGAGGACCTCGTGCAGCCGCTGCTCGACCAGTTCACCGACGAGACCGGCATCGAGATCGAAGTCCGGTACGACAACTCCGCCACCATGGCGACCCAGATCCTCGAAGAGGGCGACCGGTCCCCGGCCGACGTGTTCTTCTCCCAGGACGCCGGCGCCCTCGGCGCCGTCGCGAAGGAGGGCCTGTTCGCCGAACTGCCCGCCGAAGTCCTCGACCTCGTCCCGGCGCAGTACTCGGCCGGCACCGGCGAATGGGTCGGCGTCACCGCCCGCGCCCGGGTGCTCGTCTACAACGTCGACCTGGTCGACGAGGCCGACCTGCCCGAGTCCGTGTTCGACCTGACCGACCCCGAATGGAAGGGCGCGGTCGGCGTCGCCCCCACCAACGCCTCGTTCCAGGCCTTCGTCACCGCCATCCGCGTCGAGCACGGCGACGAGGCGGCCGAGGAGTTCCTGGCCGGACTGGTCGCCAACGACCCCGAGATCCGCGACGGCAACGGGGGCATCCTCGAAGAGGTCAACAACGGCGACCTCGCCACCGGCCTCATCAACCACTACTACGTCGGCGAGCTCGCCGCCGAGCAGGGCGTGGCGCTCGACGAGCTCGACGCCCGGCTCCACTTCTTCCCCGGCGGCGACACCGGCGGCCTGGTCAACGTGGCCGGCGTCGGCGTCCTGGAGCACGCCGCCGAGGACCCGGACGTGCGGGCCTTCGTCGACTTCCTGCTCTCGCAGTCGGCGCAGGAGGCCTTCGCGACCCAGACCTACGAGTACCCGCTCGTCGAGGGCGTCGCCGGCCCCGAGGGCCTGCCTACCCTCGACAGCCTGGAGGCCCCCGAGATCGACCTCAACGACCTCGACACGCTCGAAGCCACGATCGCCATGATCACCGCCTCGGGCCTGGTCCCCTGAGCCGCACGACTTCGACCACCGCAGGGCGAGACGGCATCCCCGGTCTCGCCCTGCGGCTGCGCCGTGCCTGGCACCGGACGGTGCCGCGGCCGATCCTCCTGTGCGGCGCGTTGATCGCCGCGGCGGTCGCGCTGATCCCCCTGGTGTACCTGGGAGTCCGGGTCGCCGAGGCCGGCGGCGAGCGGATCGCCGAAGAGCTGTTCACCGAACGCGTCGCGGTGCTGGCGGTCCGGAGCCTGGGCCTGGCCGCGGTCGTCACCGCCGCGTGCGTCCTGCTCGGGGTGGCCACGGCGTTCCTGGTGACCCGCACCGACCTGCCCGCGCGGCGGGCCTTCACCGTCCTGGCTGCGCTCCCGTTGGCCGTGCCGACCTACATCGCGGCGTTCACCTGGGTCTCCTCGATGCGGGAGTTCGAGGGGTTCTGGGCCGCGGCGCTGGTCCTCACCGCCTGCTCCTACCCCTACGTGTTCCTGCCGGTCGCCGCCGCGCTCACCGGCGCCGACGCCGCCGCCGAAGAGGTCTCCCGGTCGCTCGGGCGCGGCCCGTGGCGCACCTTCCGCGCGGTGACGCTGCGCCAGATCCGCCCGGCCGTCGCCGGCGGCGCGCTGCTGGTGGCCCTCTACGTGCTCTCGGACTTCGGCGCGGTCTCGATCCTGCGCACCGACACCTTCACCCGCGCGATCTTCGTCGCCTTCAACATGGGGTTCGACCGCACCGGCGCGCTCGTGCTCAGCTCGGTCCTGGTGGTGCTCACGGTCCTGCTGCTGACGGGCGAGTCGGCCACGCGCCGCCGCCACGAGCGCTACGCCCCGCTCGGCGGCGCCCGCCGCCGCGCGAACCCGATCGGCCTGGGCCCGTGGCGATGGGTCGCGGCCACCGGCCTGCTCGGGGTCGCCGCCGTCGCGCTCGGCGTGCCCGCGGTGAGCCTCACCGGCAGGCTCCTCGAAGGCACCTCGCGTCCTGAATGGATCGACCTCGTCACGGCCGCGGGGAACTCGCTGTGGCTCTCGGCGGCCGGGGCGGCGCTGACTTTGGCGCTGGCGCTGCCGCTGGGCCTGCTCGTCGCCAGGGCGCCCGGGCGACTGAGCGCCGTCTTGGAGCGGCTGAGCTATCTCGCGCACGCGCTGCCGGGCATCGTCGTCGGACTCTCCCTGGTGTTCTTCGGCATCAACGTGGCCTTCGCGCTGTACCAGACCGCGTGGCTCCTCGCGCTCGGCTACGCGGTGCTGTTCCTGCCGCTGGCGCTCACGGCGGTGATCGGCGCGGCCGCGCAATCCCCGCCGGCTCTCGAACAGGTCGCCGCGTCCTTGGGGCGCGGGCGATTGTCGGTGCTGCGCACCGTCACGCTCCCGCTCACGCTGCCGGGCATCGGCGCCGGCGCGGCGCTCGTCTTCCTCACCTGCATGAAGGAGCTGCCCGCGACGCTCCTGCTGCGGCCCACCGGGGTCGACACGCTCGCGACCGAGCTGTGGACCAAGACCACCGTGGCCGCCTACGCCGCGGCCGCCCCCAGCGCGGCCCTCCTGGTCGCGCTGTCGGCGATCCCGACCTGGCTGATCGCCTCGCGCACCGGCATCCTCGACAAGAACGGACCCGCATGAGCACGCTCGTGGTCGCCCAGGCCCGCAAACGATTCGGGAAGGTCGCCGCGCTCGGCGGCGTCGACCTCGACGTCCCCGGCGGCAGCCTGGTCGCCGTGCTGGGTCCCTCCGGCTGCGGTAAGACCACGCTGCTGCGCTGCATCGCCGGGTTCGAACGCCTCGACGCCGGGACCGTGGACCTGGCGGGCCGCAGGCTCGCGGGCCCGGGCGCGCACGTCGCGGCGCATCGGCGGGGCGTCGCGATCGTCCCGCAGGAGGGCGCGCTGTTCCCGCATCTGAGCGTCGCCGCCAACGTCGGGTACGGGCTCGGCCGCGCCGAGCGCGCCGCGGGCCGGATCGGCGAAGTGCTCGAACTCGTGGGTCTGGCCGGGCTGGGTTCGCGGATGCCCCATGAGCTCTCGGGCGGCCAGCAGCAGCGCGTGGCCGTCGCGCGGGCGCTCGCGCCGCGGCCGCCGCTGCTCCTGCTCGACGAGCCGTTCAGCGCGCTCGACGCCGGGCTGCGCGTGGGGCTGCGCGGCGACGTGCGCCGGGCGCTGCGAGAGGACGGCGCGACCGCGCTGCTGGTCACCCACGACCAGTCCGAGGCGCTGTCGATGGCCGACCAGGTCGCGGTCATGCGCGATGGGGTCGTGGTCCAGGCCGCCACGCCCGCCGAGCTGTACCGGCGGCCGGTCGACGCGTGGACGGCCGCGTTCGTCGGCGAGGCGGTCCTGCTGCCCGGCACCGCCGCCCAAGGCCGGGTCGAGTGCGCGCTCGGGGCACTGGCCGTGGAGGACGCGGCGGCCGAAGGCGAGTGCACCGTGTTCGTCCGACCCGAGCAGCTCGTCTTCACCGACGACGACGCGGCGCTGCCGTGCACCGTTGCGGCGCAGGAGTTCCACGGTCACGACCGCCTGATCACGCTGCACCTCGACGACGCGGTGACGGTGACCGCGCGCGCTCCGGGCGCCTTCGCCGTCAAGTCCGGCGACCGGCTGAAGGTCGCGGTGCGCGGGAGCGTCCGCGTCTGGCCGGGGCCGGCGGTGCCCGCCATCTCCTGAGCGAGGCCGTTGCGGTCCACCCGAACAGGGCAGTACGCGAACTTCTCTTGCATTGCGGTCCAAAGTCGATACGATCGGGGCATGTCAGACCCGCCGCCCCACCCGCACGGCCACCCGCACCGCCCGCAGATGCCGATCGACCAGCTGCTCGGCGAACTCGCCTCGCGGGTCGACGAGATCGTGCTCGACCGCGAGCGCCTGCGGGCCCTGCTCGACGCGGTGATCAGCATCGGCTCCGACCTCGAACTGGCGGCCATCCTCGACCGCATCGTCGCCGCCGCCTGCACGCTCGTGGACGCCCGGTACGGGGCGCTGGGGGTCCTCGACGACTCCGGCGGCCTGGCCGACTTCCGCACCCAGGGCCTGAGCGAGGCCGAGATCATCGCGCTCGGCGACCCGCCCACGGGCCGGGGCATCCTCGGGCACATCATCGACGTGCCCGAGCCGCTGCGCCTGGAGGACCTGACCGCGCACCCGGCGTCGATCGGGTTCCCGCCCGGGCACCCGCCGATGCGGACCTTCCTCGGCGTGCCGGTCAAAGTGGGCGAGAAGGCCTGGGGCAACCTCTATCTCACCGACAAGCGCGGCGGCCAGTTCACCGACGACGACAAGGACATCATCACCGCACTCGCCGCCGCGGCCGGCGTCGCGATCGACAACGCCCGCCTCTACGGCGAGCTGGCCGACTCCCAGGCCGAGCGCGAGCGCCTGGTCGTCTTCCGCGACCGGGACCGCATCGGCCGCGACCTGCACGACCTGGTCATCCAGCGGCTCTTCGCCACCGGGCTGCAATTGCAGAGCATCGTGCACCTCGTGGACGCCCCCGACGCCGCCGACCGGATCAACACGGCCGTGGACGAGATCGACGGCGCCATCTCGGACCTGCGGGCGGCGATCTTCAGCCTGCACACCGGCACCGAGCAGTTGTTCTCGGCGACCGTGAAGGGGCTCGCGGGCGTGGTCCGGCACCAGTTGGGCTTCATGCCGCGGGTGCGCTTCGAAGGGCCGGTCGACAGCGCGGTGCCCGAGACGGTGCGCATCGAGGTGCTGGCGATGCTGCGGGAGGCGCTCAGCAACGCCGCCCGCCACGCCCGGGCCGGCGAGGTGGTCGTGGCGATGGCGGTGGCCGACAGGCGCCTGGAGGTCACCGTCTCCGACGACGGGTGCGGGATTCCGGCGATGGCGCCGCGGCGCGGGCTGGCGAACCTCGCGGCCAGGGCCGAGGCGCTCGGCGGCAAGTTCGCGATCGGCGGGGTGGAGCCGTCGGGCACGCGGCTGCACTGGAGCATCCCGCTGTAGGCGGTCAGCCGAACAGGCGGGAGGCGAGCACCGCGGCCTGCGTGCGGCGCTGGAGGCCGAGCTTGGCGAGCACGCGGGTCACGTAGTTCTTGACCGTCTTCTCCGCCAGGTGCATTCGCTCGGCGATCTCCCGGTTGGTCAGGCCCTCGCCGATGTGGGCGAGGATGCGCCGCTCCTGATCGGACAGGAGCTCCAGCTCGGGGGCCTTCGGCGGCCCGGTGCGCAGGCGCTCGAGCACCGCGCCGATGACGCGGGTGTCGAGCAGCGACTCCCCCGCGGCGACCTTGCGGACGGCCTCGACCAGGTCGTTGCCGCGCACCTGCTTGAGCAGGAACCCGGCCGCGCCGGCCTCGATCGCGGCGAACAGCGTCGCGTCGTCCTCGTAGGAGGTGAGCATGACGACGGCGATCGAAGGGTCGATCTCCTTGACGCGGCGGCATACCTCGACGCCGTCGCCGTCGGCCAGGCGAGCGTCGAGCACCGCCACGTCCGGGCGCACGGCGGGGATGCGGCGGATCGCCTCGGCGGCCCCCGAGGCCTCGCCGACCACCTCGATGTCGCCGTCCCGCTCCAGCAGGCCGCACAGACCCCGCCTGACCACCTCGTGGTCGTCCAGCAGGAACACCTTGATCAATGCCGTATCCATTCTTCGAGTATGGGCGCGTCGGGCCACCGGGGCACCTCTCCGAGGTCCGCTCGGCGGGGGACCTTGGTCCCTTGGGACCCAGCCGACGCACGGAGGCGGGCCGCGACCAGAGGTCGCGGCCCGCGATGGGTGGGGCTACTTGAGCCAGGGCAGTCGCTTGACCAGCGCGGTCTCGCCCCAGGCCTTGCCCAGGCCGAGCGTGTTCTCGGCGCGGACGAGCGCCAGGCCGACGAGCAGCCCCGCGTAGACGAGGTGGTCGTCCATGAACGGGTTGTTCGCCGGGAGCAGCACCGCGGTCCACATGAGCACCAGCAGCAGTGCGCCCGCGGCGGCGGCGATCCTCATGCCGACGCCGAGGATCAGGGCGAGCCCGATGCCGGCCAGGCCGATCATGAAGAGCCAGTCGGCGAGGGCCGAGCCGGCCATGCCCTGGTAGAAGTCGGCGAGCGGGCCCTGCGTCCCGTGGGCGAGGAACCCGGCGGTCGGGCTCCCGCCCTCGATCCAGGCGCCCTCGCGCTCGGTGGCGAATCCGAGGCCGAAGGCCTTGTCGATGAAGGCCCACAGGAAGACCCAGCCGAGGGCCAGGCGCAGCGCGGCCCACACGTAGGCGGCGGCGCGGCCGGGGGCGGCGACGGGGCGGGCGGCCCGGTCGGCTTCAACAGAGGTGGTCATCGCACTGCACTTCCTTAATGAGAGATGTCTTTCGGGTTCGGCCACCGCTCTCGGTGACACCACTAGCAAACCGCGGATCGGGGGCCGGGAGGAGAGGTCGGAAGCCGCGTCCTGGAGGGACGAAGGTCCCGAGTGTCTGGAGGCGGATCGGCGTCGACCGAGCCGTGAATGCGCTGGTCTTGTTGCGCCGCAAGGTTTCCGGGCATGGAAAAGCGGCCGCCCCGCCCCCGGGAGGCGGCCGCCGGAGGAGGCGGCGCCATGTGCCGCCTCACTCCTTCACGGTGCCGGCCAGCACCCTCGACAACCCCTTGTATCCGAGGCCGGCCGGCCCTCCCGGGAGCCCGCCGTGGAACGGCCGACCGGCACGGAACTGCCGGGGCAGGTAGACCCCCAGTGCTCTCCTGCCCAGCCGCCAGATCGGCGAGACTCCGATGAGGTGGTCGTCGTCGCCGCCCACCGGCACCGGGTCGCCGGTGAGGGTGAGCGGCACGTGCGTGAACATCGCGTCGTCGGACATCTCCATGACGCACAGGCCGACCGGGTCGAACCGCCGAGGGCGTTCGACCGCCGCCGGATCGATCCGGTGCGCGATGTCGTCGGCCACGGCGTCGGCCTGGAGCATGGACAGGAACCCCAGTTTCAGCGGGAAGTCCCCGGCGTCGCCGGGCGCGTAGACCGCGTCGGTGCGGCGGACCCTGCGCGTCTCGGCGTCGGTGAGCACGAATCCGCGCCGGTCCTGCGGCAGGCCTTCGTAATCGACGGCCGGGCCGTGCGGGGCGGCGGCCACGAGGAGGTCGAACACCCGCGCCGTCCCGTCGGCGAACCGCACCAGGCCCGGCTCGACCCGCTCGACCGCCGCCGAGCGGCACCCGACGACCCCGCGGTCGGCGAACTCGCCGTCGACCACCCGGTCGAGCCCGGTGCCGAAGGCCTGCAAGTAGGTGCCCTCGTGCGTCGCGAAGGTGACGCAGATGCGGTCGCGCACGCGGGCACGGCGCAGCCACTTCTCCAGCATGAACGCGAGCTCGTACAGCGGGCCGGCGCACAGGTTCCCCGGCGGCACCAGGAACAGCACGTGCTGCGGCGAGCCGTCGACCGCCGCGTCCCTGACGCGCTTGAGGCCCCGGCCCAGTTCCCGCATCCGGTCGAGGGACCCGATCAGATGGGCGTGCTCGGCCAGGCCGGGCACCTCCTCGGGCCGCGGCCTCGCCCCGGTGGCGAGCACGAGGTAGTCGTAGTCGATCAGGTGCCCGTCGGCGAGCGCGATCCGCTTCGGATCGGTCTCGACCCACGCGACCGCGCCGCGGCGCACGGCGATGCCGCGGCGGGTCGCGGGCGGCCCGACCGGCAGGCGCAGGTCGTCCTCGGCCCCGCCGAAGGGCACGTAGATGGTGCCGGGGGTGAACACGAAGTCGGGCCGGTCGGCCACGAGCGTCAGGTCGATCCGGTCCCCCAGCCGCTCGCGCAGGCTGAAGGCGGTCTCGAGGCCGGCGAAGCCACCGCCGACGATGACGACTCGGGGCGTGTTCATGGGGTCCTCCTGGAAGCGTGTGGTCACACCTCCATGGGACTCCGATCGCCGGGCGCGCGGTAGTGACCAAGTGCCCGTCGCGAAGGGACCCGGGGGTTCGCGACCGCAGCGGGCGGTCAGCTCGCGGAGACGTTCAGCGTCCGCGCGACGGCGATGTGCGCGGCGAGCGCGCTGCCCGGGTCCACTCGCGGCAGTTCGTGGGCGCCGTCGAGCGGGGCGGCGTCGCCGATCCCGACGTCGGCGTCCGGCAGGAGCGCCCGCGTCTCGTCGACGAACGCCGCGGCGAGGCCCTCGGCGCCGAACATGCCGCCGATGCCGCGCACTCGCGGCGCCGCGGCCTCGGCCTCGCCGGTGCGGCGCAGGCCCGCGACCGCCGACAGGGCGAGTTCGCGCCCGGCCCGTTCGAGGATCGCGGCGGCCACGGCGTCGCCGTCCGCGGCGGCCTCGGCGACGGTCCGCGCGTACGCGGCGGTGCGGCTGACGCGGTCGGGGTCGGTCTGGAGTTCGAGGTAGGCGCGCTCCAGGTCGGGGAAGTCGGCTGCGAGGAGCGCGGTCAGCGCGGTCGCCTCGCCGCGGCCATCGTGGGCGCGCATCACGGCGTCGAACGCCGCGCGGCCGATCCAGAATCCGCTGCCGGCGTCGCCGATGAGGTGGCCCCAGCCGTCGACGCGGGCGACCTCGGTGCGGCCCACGGCGAGGGTGACCACGCCGGTGCCGGCCGCCACGACCGCACCCCGGCCGTCCCCGAGGGTGCCGAGGAAGGCGGTGATCGAGTCGTGGGCGAGGTGCACCGCGCTCACGCCGTGCGCTCGGGTCGCTTCGAGCAGGAGGCCGGACTCGTCGCCGCCGGATTCGAGGCCGGAGACGCCGAGGGCGACCTGCTCGAAGGCGCGGCCGTCGGCGGCGGCTTGGGCGACGATGGCGATGAGCTGGGGCGGGAGCGGGCGGTCGGTGCGGATGCCGGGCACCGTCCACTCGCTGCTGCGGCCGTTCTCGGTGTGGCGGAGCTTGACGGTCGACTGGCCGGCGTCGATCGCCAAAGTCCGCATCGGACCGGTCACCGGGCGGTCTTCCCGGTGTAGTACTCGGTGAGGAGGCCGCCGGCGGGTTTGCCGTAGGGGCAGTAGTCGTCGTTGCCGGCGGCGTCCGCTTCGGCGTAGAGGAGCGGCGGCCAGTCCCAGAGCATGAAGCCGCGCATCCAGGGCCTGGCGTCGCAGGCCGCGAACATCGCGCGGTAGTAGCGCAGCTGCTCCTCGCCGGAGGGCGCCCCGGGGAGGCTCCAGTCGTTGGGCAGGTCGGGCGAGCCGGTGCGCGAGGGGCACCCGGCCTCCATGAAGAAGAACGGCTTGCCCGAGGCCTTCACGACCGGCTCGATGCGGTCGAGTTCGGCCTCCAGCCGGTCGATCGGGTAGTAGCCGCTGGAGGTGACCACGTCGACGGCGTCCCACCAGCGGACGTGGTCCTCCTGGTACTTGTCGCAGTTGTAGGTGACCAGTCCCGAGTAGACCTCGCGCACCGCCGCGATGAGCGAGCGCCAGTCCTTTTCGCGGGCGTCGGCGCGCACCATCTCGCAGCCGACGCAGAGCATCTCGCAGCCCTCGGCCTCGGCGATGCGGGCGCTGTGGAGGATGAACTCGCGATAGGAGGCGAACCACTCGCCCCAGCTCGGCTCGCCCGGGACGTCCCAGTCGAAGAAGCCGATGTAGGCGCGCCAGGTGCCGTCGGCGACGTTCACGACGGGTTTGAGGCAGACCTTGAGCCCGAGGGACTTCGCCTCGCGGATGGCCCACCGGATCTCGTCGTCGGTCACCGTGGGCGCCTCGCCGAGCGGGACTTCCGTGGACTGCGCGGTCTTCTGCACCGAGGCGTAGGCCAGCGCGGTCCAGTTCACGCCGTGCTCGGCCATCGCCCGCATGGAGGCGGCGGCCTCGGGGACCGCCCAGGTCCCCCGTACTCCGGTCCAGCCCCAGGTCATGCCCGCGACGTAGGGGAAGAGTGTCATTTCACGGCTCCTGAAGTGAGTCCCTTGTAGATCCACCGCTGCAACAGCAGGAAGGCGATCAGGGTCGGGATGATGACGATGAGCGTGCCGGCCGAGATGACCTCCCAGTGCGCGCCGAACGGTCCCTTGAAGCGGAACAGGGAGGTGGAGATCATGCCCTCGGACGGCAGGTAGAGGAACGGCGCGTAGAACTCGTTGTAGATCGCGATGCCCTTGATGATCACGACCGTGGCGATCGCGGGTTTGAGCAGGGGCAGCACGATCCGCCAGTAGATCGTCCAGCGGTTCGCGCCGTCGATCATCGCGGCCTCGTCGAGCGAGGCCGGGATGGCCTGCATGAACTGGACGAACAGGTAGATGGCGATGATGTCGGTGCCCATGAACAGCAGGATGAGCGCGGCCTTGGTGTCGTACAGCCCCAGGCCGTTGATGACCTGGAAGGTGGCGACCTGGCTGGTCACGCTCGGGACGAGCGCGGCCACGAGGAACAGGCCGAACACGAGCCGCTTGCCGCGGAACTCGAAGCGGTCGAGGCCGTAGGCGGCGAGGGTGCCGATGAGGATGGTGCCCGCGAGCGACACGGCGAGCACGACGGCGGTGTTGAAGAACCCTTCGAGCATCCCGCCGCGGTCGAACGCGATCGCGAAGTTCTCGAAGTTCAGCCAGTTCGAGGGCGGCGTGAGCGGCCCGGTGGCGCCGTACTCCTGCGTGGACTTGAAGCTGGCGAACAGGACCGTGGCGAGCGGCAGGACGGTGACGGCCGAGGCGATCAGGAGGCTGAGGTACTTGGCGGTGCTCGCCGAGGCCTTGCGCGCGCGGATCGCGGCGGTGCGCGAGCCGGTGGTCAGGGTCATGTCAGATCCACCTTCTCGTCGGGGAAGAGCCTGCGCTGAATCCAGGTCACCAGCAGGACGATGACCAGTAGGACGATGGCCATGGCGGAGGCGGTGCCGACCTGCCGGAAGTTGAACGCCGTCTGGATCGTCTGGATGACGAACGTCGAGGTGCCGTTCGCGCCGCCGGTCATGATGAACGGGATCTCGAAGACGCTGAGCGAGCCGGCGATCGCGAGGATGAACGACAGGCCGATGACCCGGCGGATGCCGGGGAAGACGATGGCCCAGAACTGCTGCCACCGGTTGGCGCCGTCGAGTTCGGAGGCCTCGTAGAGCTCGCTGGGCAGCGACTGGATCGCGCCGAGGAACAGCACGAAGTTCAGGCCCGTGTAGCGCCAGACGCTGGTGCCGGCGAGCGACCAGTTGGCGATGTCGGGGTCGCCGATCCAGTGCGGGGGCTCGCTGAGGCCGAACCACGAGAGCACGGTGTCGAGCGTGCCTCCAGGCTGGAACAGGTACAGGAACACGAAGCCGATCGCGACGCCGTTGATCAGGTACGGGAAGAAGAGGATGCCGCGGAAGAGGTTGCGGAACCTGGTGCTGTAGCTCAGGAGCGTCGCGAAGTAGAGCGCGATGCCCATCTGGATGAAGGAGGCCCCGAAGTAGTACAGGCTCACGGCGAACACCGAGAAGATCCTCGGGTCGGTGAAGACCTGCACGTAGTTGTCGAGGCCGACGAAGTTCTTGGTCTGGTCGAGGCCGTCCCAGTCGGTGAAGCTGTAGTAGAGCAGGTTCACCGCGGGCCAGTAGGTCAGCAGGAGCATGAGCCCCACCGCCACCGCGACGAACAGGTACGGGGTGAGCCGCCGCAGGAGCCGCCGGTCGGTGACCCCGGAGGGCCGCGCGGGGCGGCCCTCCGGGGTCGATCGTCCGTCGGAGCGGTCGGCGGGGGCGTCGGCCATCGAGGGGCCGGGTGCCGTGTTCGCCATGTGTCGTCTCCGTCGTCGCGTCGCCCGTGCGGTTACCCGGCCAGCCGTTCGACCGAGTCGCCCCAGCGCTCGTTGAGCTCGGCGAAGAAGCTCGCCTTGTCGCCGTCGGCGGCGCCGCGGGCGACGTCGACGAGCTGCTGGCGGTAGATCGGACCCCACAGGTCGATCTGCGCGTCGCTGGAGACCTCGTTGAGCAGGCCCTCCTCGCCGTCGGGGGCCGCGTTCGTCTCCAGCAGCTCCACGCCGGCCTCGTCGAATCCGGCGAGGTTGACCGGGAGCTCCTTCTCGGCGAGGGTGGAGATCATCCCCTCGGTCTCGGTGAATCCGGAGTCCTCGATGAACCACTTGATCCACGCGTAGGAGGCGGCCTTGGACTCCGAGTGCCTGCTGATGCCGAGGTTGTAGTCGCCGCCGACGATCGAGTACTGCGTGCCGTCGACGTTCGCGGGGAACGCCATGTAGCCGATGTCGTCGGCGGAGGCGCCGTTCTCCTCGGCGGCGGCCTGGATCTGGGAGATCGCCCAGGAGCCGAGGGTCATGGTGGCGATCTTGCCGGTCGCGATGTCGACCTTGGACTGCTCCCAGTTGGTGGTGAGCGGGTCGGCCTCGGTGAGTCCGGCCGCGACCGCGTCGTAGAGGAGCGAGTCGATCGCGTAGACGTCGGAGCCCTCGGTCCACGGCGCCGGGTCCTTCGCCATCTCGGAGGGGGCGTCGGGGTTGGCGGTGACCGCGCCGACGTTGCTGAAGGACTGAGTGAGGGGCCAGCCGTCCTTGTAGTTGGTGTACATCGGAATCGCGTCGGTGTTGTCGCCGATGAGCTCCAGGGCGGCCAGGAACTCCTCGGGCGAGGCGGGCACCTCGGTCACGCCGGCCTCTTCGAAGACCTTCTTGTTGTAGAGGACGCCGTTCGCGTTCCCGCCGATGGCGAGTCCGTACTGCGTCCCCTCGTAGGAGTGGGTGTTGAGGAAGCGGTACTGGTCGGCGAGGTCGGCCTTCTCCCCGAGGGGTTCGAGGAACTGGTCGAACTGGTTCGGCTGCACCGCGCTGGGGATGCCGATGACGTCGCCGTAGCTGGTGGTGCTCAGGCGCGTCTTCATCTCGCCTTCGTAGTCGGTGATGGCCTCGACTTCGACCGAGACGTCCGGGTAGATCTTCGTGAACGCCTCGATGTACTCGTCGAACGCACCGCTCTCGACGAGGTCGGTGCGCCAGGTGATGATCTTGATGTCACCTTCCACCTCGCCGTCGATCGTGTTGGAGGGGTCGTCGGCGCCGCCGTTCGAGCAACCGCTGAGCGCGATCGCCGCGGCGGCGATGGTCGCGACACCGGCCAATGCCTTCTTTGCCATGTTGCTGACTCCTTGTCAGGTTCACCGTTGAACTGGACTCCGCGCGGCCGTTCATACGGAGCCATTCGGAAACGGTAGGTGATGAACCGGTTCAGCACAAGACCCATGTCAACGCTGTCTTGTTATGAAATGGTGATGATCCCCGACTACAAATGGGCATTGAGCTGCGGTTTCAATTATCTGTAGATGGAAGAATATCGCTGGATGTCGAGAAAATGTCCTACGTCGGACATGGGAACGGGACCCGCGACGCGATGCGGTAGTGTCCACTGTGAGAAGGGGGACCGGAGATGACGGTGCAGCAGCGGGCGACGCTCGAGGACGTGGCGCGACTGGCGGGCGTCAGCTCCAAGACCGTCTCGCGGGTCTACACCGATCGCGGGGTCGTCGCCCCCGCGACGGTCGAGCGGGTCCTGATCGCGGCGAAGCGGCTGCGGTTCCGGCCGAACTCCCTGGCCCGCACCCTGCGCCGCGGCGGGGCGACGAACACCATCGGCTTCATCATGGGCGACCTGGAGAACCCGTTCTACCACGGCGTGGCCGCGGGGATCGAGGAGGAGCTGGGCCGCAACGGGCACACCCTCGTGGTCGCCACCACCGGCGACATGCCCGACGGCGAGGAGCGCGTCGTGGACACGCTGCTCGCGCAGCGCATCGGCGCGCTGCTGCTCATCCCGGTCGCCGAGGACCAGTCCTATCTGGAGGGCGAGCGGCACCTGGGCACCCCGGTCGTCGCGATCGACCGCCCGGCCCGCAACCTCGTCGCCGACGCGATCGTGCTCGACAACCGCCAGGGGGCGGCCGCGGCCGCCAGGAGGCTGCTCGAACTCGGGCACCGCCGGATCGGCTACGCGTGCAATCCGGCGGCGGTCTACACGCAGGACGAGCGGGTCCGCGGCTACCGGGAGACCCTGGCCGCGTACGGCGTGGGCGACACGCGGCGGTGGGAGCGGCTGGTGGACGACCGCGCGGCGCCGCCCGAGCGGATCATCGCCGAACTGCTCGGCGGCGAGGACGCGCCGACGGCCGTCATCACCGGGAACAACCGCATGACGGTCGGCGCGCTGCGGGTCCTGCGCGACCTCGACGAGGCCGCCGTGCCGGCCCTGATCGGCTTCGACGACTTCGACACCGCGGACGTGCTCGGGGTGAGCGTGATCGCGTACGACCCGATCGACCTCGGCCGCCGTGCGGCGCGGCTCGCACTCGACCGCATCGGCGAGCCGGTCGGGCTCACCAAGCAGATCGAACTGCCCACGAGGCTCATCGAACGCGGCTCGGGAGAGCGGCCCCCGCCGAGCGCGTTACCGGAGCTGAACCCGTTAAGCCGCAAGTCCCCCGCAACAGATAGGACCGCTCAGTCCGCGTCGGGGATCGGCGTCTGCTGGTACAGGGCCAGCCGCCAGCCGGCGGCGGTGCGCACGTACGTCGAGGACATCAGTGCGACGAACGGAGCGGCGCCCTCACGGGCGGCCCGACCGGTGTAGGTGAGAGCGGCGGCGTCGTCGCCGAGCGGTATGCGGCGCGCGTCGGTGATCTCGTAGCTCGCCCAAGGCGGCGCGTCGCCGAGCGAGGAGACGACTGCCGAGCGGTCCATGGCGACGCCGTGGGCCAAAACCATGCGGCCGTCCGCGGTCATGATCGACCCGTAGAAGTCCGCGCCGGTGCCCTCGCACAGCGAACGCCAGCCGTCGTGCTCGATCCGCAACAACTCGTCGAAGTCGGTCATGGCCCCCAACGTATCGCCAGCGGAGCGCAGGCGGGCCTGGTACGCCTATGAATGCCTGATCCGGTCTCCCGTGGTCGTGAGTGTCCATGTTGGAGGCGGGACCGGACCGGGCGGTGCGGGAGCGCTGCGCCCGACCCGGTCCGGTCCCTGATCGGTCAGGTCCGGGAGTCCTCGCGGAGGTCGGCGAGACCTGAGTTGGTGCCGACGGTCGCGGGCGACGGGGTCAGCACGCGGCGCCGCCTTGGAGGGTGAGCAGGCCGAGGCGGTACGGGAGCTGCGAGTAGCTGCCGCCGGAGTTCGGGTCGCGGCCCTGGTAGAGCAGCTGGAGGTCGCCGGTGTCGAGCGGCATCGTCTGGTCGGCGCCCGACCGCAGCAGCTCGCCGTGGCTGATGTCCGTCGTCCAGGCCCCGCCCGGGAAGGTCACGTTCGCGGCGCCGGCGAACGGCGCGTTCTGGCTCGTCGCCTGCGGGCTCCACTGTCCCTCGATGCCGTCCGCGGTGTAGGAGCGGTAGTAGCGGGCGCCGTCCGAGCCGATCGACTCCCAGATGAGCAGGTAGGTCCCGGTGTCGTCGAGCTTGTAGACCGCGCCGCCCTCGAAGAGGTTGTTCTTGGTGTCCTGCAAGACGATCTGCGTGTTCGTGAAGCCGTTCGGGAACTGCCCCAGGGTCGTCTCCGCCCGGTAGACGTGCCCGTTGTCGTCGGCCGAGAACAGGTGGCACTTCGCGTCGTCGCAGATGACCCAGTAGTCGAGCCAGTGGCCGTCGCCGATGTTGTCGCGGACGATGTCGGGCATCGACTCCTGGAAGTTCCGCGGCGCCGACCAGCTGCCGGGGTCGTTGATGTCCGACGTGGTCGAATACGAGGGCAGGCCGGTCTGGTAGACGAGGTACCACAGCCCGTCGGGCTCGAAGTAGAACACGTGCGGGGCAGCGGCGTACCGGGAGCCGATGTTCGGGTTCGTGTCGAGGAAGGTGTGCGGCGCGGCCGAGGCCTGGCTCCAGTCGTCGAAGCCGGTGTAGGCCAGACTCCAGTTCCCGGCGGTGTTCGCGACGGTGAAGAACACGTGCCACTTCCCGCTCGAATCCTGGACCACCGTCGGGTCCTTGGCCGAGACCACGTTGTGGGAGGCGTCCGGCTTGGGGCCGATGAGCTCCCCCGAGGACTCCCACTGGTAGCTCGTCGGAAGCGCCTGGGCCTCAATTTTGTCCACCTCCTCCGCGGCCTGGGCGGAGGCGGTGAGCGTGCCGGCGGCGAGGGACGCCACCGCGGCGAGCGCCGCGAGCGTCCCGAGGGACCTGGTGCCGAGTGTTCGTCTCATGGAGGGCCTTTCCTTCGATTCCTTCGGTGCTGTTATCGCTCACAGCCGTGAGCGCGTCTCGAAACGTTCGGATTGGGATTCGAAACTTAGATACCTGAAACTATAGATATCCATCAATACCAAGTCAACGTTCCGGACGAACTTGGAACGGGTGGGGCGCTTGTCGTTAGACTGCCGCGATGAGCCCCACCCCTGCCCCCGCTCCCGAAGGTCCCTTGACGATCGCGCAGCTCGCGGCCCTCGCGGGAGTCTCCACCGCCACCGTCTCCAAGGTCGTCAACGGCCGCTCCGACGTCGCCGCCGCGACCCGCGAGCAGGTCGAGGACCTCATCCGGAGCCACGGCTACCGGCGCCAGCGCCGCCCCACGAAGTCGTCGGCGCTCATCGACGTGCTCTTCCACGAGCTGCGCGGCCTCTACGCGATCGAGATCCTCAACGGCGTCGAGGAGGTGGCCCGCGAGCACCGGCTCGGCGTGGTCGTCTCCGAGCTCGGCGGTCGCCACACGCCCGGGCAGGGCTGGATCGAGGACGTGCTCGCCCGCCGCCCGGTCGGCGTGGTCTCCGTGTTCTCCGGGCTCACGGTCGAGCAGAGCGAGCGGCTCTACAGCCGCGACATCCCGCTGGTGCTGCTGGACCCGACCGGCGACCCCGACCACGACGCGCCCTCGGTGGGCGCGAGCAGTTGGAACGGCGGGCTCACGGCGGCGCGGCACCTCGTGGGCCTGGGGCACCGGCGCATCGCGGTCATCACCGGGCCCGACCACATGGAGGCCAGCCGGGCCCGGCTCGACGGCTTCCGCGCCGGTCTGGAGCTCGCGGGCGCCGCCCTGCATCCGGAGCTCGAACGCCACGGGGACTTCATGATCGAGGGCGGGCGCGAGCACGCCCGGGCGCTCCTGCGCCTAGACGACCCGCCGACGGCCGTCTTCGCGTGCAACGACGGCACGGCGGTGGGGGTCTACCACGCCGCGGCGGAGCTGGGCGTGCGCATCCCCGAGGACCTCAGCGTCGTCGGCTTCGACGACCTCCCCGACGCGAAGTGGATGATCCCGCCGCTCACCACGATCCGCCAGCCCCTCAAGGAGATGGGGTCCGCCGCCGCGGACATGGTCGTCGCGCTCGCCTCGGGCGAGCCGCTCGCGCAGCAGCGGCGGGAGCTCGCCACGGCGCTGGTCGTGCGCCGGAGCACCGGCGCTCCGGAGTAGGCGTCAGGGGCGCGAGCGCGAGCCGATGGACTTGATGCCGTTGAGGTGCCCTTCCAGGGCGAGGGCCGCCGCGCCGAGGAGGACCATGTTGCGGCTCTGCTCGTCGAGTTTGACGCGGAGCGCGCCGAGGGCCGATTCGAGCACGTGGTCGCCGAGGCGGGCCTCGAGTTCGGGGAGCAGCGCCTCGCCCAGGACGCTGGAGACCCATCCGGTGAACACCACCAGGTCGGGGTTGACGAGGTTGACGAGGTTGGCGACGCCGATCGCCATATAGCGGGCGGTCGCCTCGACCGTCCGGACCGCGGGCTCCTCGCCGGCCTTCCAGGCGTCGACGAGGGCCTCGATCCCGCTCTCCTGCGTGTCCCATTCGTGCGCGCCGCCGGAGGCCGCGGCCCACTCGCGGAGAATCGCGGGGGCGCCGATGCGGGCCTCGATGCAGCCGCGGCGCCCGCATCGACACACCGGGCCGTCGGCGTCGATGACGGTGTGGCCCCACTCCCCCGCCGAGTTGGTGGCGCCGCGGTAGAGCTTCCCGTCGAAGGCGAGCCCGACGCCGACGCCGGTGCCGAGGACGACGACGGCGAGCCGCTCGACGCCGCGGCCGTCGCCGAACCACAGCTCGCCCGCGGTCACGGTCTTCAGCGAGTTGTCCAGGTAGATGGGCGCTTCGAGGCCGAGCCGTTCGGCCAGCAACTGCTTGAAGGCCACATCGCGCCAGTTCCAGTTGGGGGTGAACACGGAGATGCCCCCGGCGACGTCGACCTGGCCGGGCAGGCTCACGCCGAGGCCGAGGATCTCGCGTCCGGCGAGGCGCCCGCGCAGGTCCGCCATCCCCGAGGCGATGTGGTCCAGCAGCTTCTCGGGGGTGTCCTCGGCCAGGTCCACCTGCTCCTCGATGCGGTGCAGCACTTGCAGTGCGAGGTCGTAGGCCTCGAACTTGACGTAGGTGGTGGCGACGTCCACGCCGATGAGGACCCCGCCTTCGGTGTTGGGCGCCAGCAGCATTCGCGGCCTGCCGCCGCCGGAGTCCTCCCATCCGGCCTCGACCACCACGCCGAGGTCGATCAGCTCCGCGACCAGGTTCGAGACGGTGGCGACGCTGAGGCCGGTCTTCACCGCCAGGTGCGGCCGGGAGGAGGGGTGGTCCGCGAGGAGATGCCTGAGCATCGAAAAACAGTTTCGAAGGCGGATGCCGCGGGAGGAGGACTGCATGGAAGGAAGCCTACGCGGACCGCACCCCTTTGCACATGGGTTGAACGAAGCATCGGGCGCGGTGAGTCGGGGCCGGTGGCGTCCGCGGTCGGGTGCGGGCGCCACCGGTCCAGGGGATGCTTACACGGTCCAGTGCTGGTTGGCGCCGCCGACGCAGTCGTACTGCTGCAAACGGGCGCCGTTCGCGGTCGAGGAGCTGATCACGTCGAGGCACTTGCCCGAGTGCCGGGCCACGATCTCCACGTAGTTGCCGGTGGTGCGCAACTGCCACTGCTGATTGGTGCCGCCGTTGCAGGACCACAGGAGGACCCGGGCGTTGTTCGCCGTCGAGGCGGCGTCCACGTCGAGGCACTTGCCGGAGGCCTGCGAGACGATCCGGTGGTAGCCGCCCCCGGCGTCGATGAGCTCCCACTGCTGGTTGGAGCCGCCGTGGCAGTCGTACTGGATGATCTCCGTCCCGTCGGCCGAGGAGCCGTTCACCACGTCCACGCACTTGCCGGAGTTGCGGCCGCGGATGTCCGTGGCGTCGCTGCCGCTGCCGGTGACCTCGCCGGTCGCGGTGTCGATGGTGACCTGGGAGTGCCAGTCCATGGCGAGCGTCGAGTTCGACGGGAACCACAGCGGCAGCCACACGTAGCCCGACTCGTTCGGCGTGCCGCCCCAGGCGCCGGCCCACCGGTCGCCCATGTACAGATAGGACGTGGTCTGGGAGCCGGCGATCTCGAGCACGTAGGTCGACTGGGAGCCGTAGGTGGTGGCGTCGCCGAGGTTCTGCCAGCCGCTCCACGAGCCCGACGGGAAGTTCGTGGTCGTGGCGTACTTCGTCTGGTTCGGGTTCCAGCCGGTGGCCCCGGAGGTGACCAGGAAGTAGGTGCCGCCGCGCTTGAAGACCGCCGGGGCCTCGCGGTGGTCGCCCACGAACTGGTGCACGAGCGTCTCGACGCGGAGGTAGTCGTCCGAGAGGCGGTAGATGTGCAGGTCGTAGTTCTCCCGGGCCGCCGAGATGAGGTAGGCGGCGCCGTCGGTGTCGACGAAGACGGTGGAGTCGCGCGACATGTGGCCGAGCGGCCGGAACGAGCCCTGGTAGGTGTAATCGCCGTCGATCGTGTCCGAGACGGCCACGGCCACTTCGGCGTCGCCGTAGTCGGAGCCGTTCTCCTTGTGGGCCCACAGGACGTAGTGGTCGTACTCGGCGTTGTAGACGACCTTGGGACGCTCGATGTTCGCCGGGTTCAGGTCGGGATGGGAAGTGCGGGTGAGGATGTCGTTGACGTGGGTCCAGTTGACGAGGTCGGTCGAGCGGTACATGGAGACCGCCTGGAACAGCGAGCCGCCGCTCACGCGCTGCTCGCCGACCATGTAGTAGTAGTTCCCCTCCTTGATGACCCCGCCGCCGTGGGCGTGCATCAGGGAGCCGTTCGTCGTCGTGATCTGGCTGCCGTTGACGAAGGTCTGCGGCGCCGCCTGCGCGGGCGCGACGCCCAGCGCGAGCAGCAGCGACGCCACGGCTCCGAGGAGCGCGGCCTTCCATGCCGTTCTCATGAGGCTCGTACCTTTCCGGTGTGTCGGTTTCGGTCGTGCGAGGGGATCGGAGTGGTTTGAGGGCCGGTGCCGCCCGGGGTCTCGGTCCGGACGGCACCGGCGGGCTTGCGGCTGCGGGTCACGCGCTCCAGTGCTGGTTGGTGCCGCCGACGCAGTCGTACTGCTGCAAGCGGGTCCCGTTCGCGGTCGAGGAGCTGATCACGTCGAGGCACTTGCCGGAGTGCCGGGCCACGATCTCCACGTAGTTGCCGGTGGTGCGCAGTTGCCACTGCTGGTTGGTGCCGCCGTTGCACGTCCACAACAGGATTCGCGCGTTGTTCGCGGTCGAGGCGGCGTCCACGTCGAGGCACTTGCCGGAGGCCTCTGAGACGATCCGGTAGTAGCCGCCGCCCGCGTTCGCGAGTTCCCACTGCTGGTTGGAGCCGCCATGGCAGTCGTACTGGATGATCTCCGCGCCGTTGGCCGAGGAGCCGCCGACCACGTCGACGCACTTGCCCGAGTTGCGGTTGCGGAGGTCTACTGTGGTGCTGCCGCCGCCTCCGATGTCGTCGCCCCAGGCGTACTGGAGGCGGTCGGCGCCGGAGTTGTTGCGCACCGTCAGGTTCAGATTGGCGCCGCTGCCGCTGAGGGCGTACATCGAGTACCAGTCATAGCCGATGCTGCCGGGCTTGCCGCCGATCGCGGGCCAGTAGGTGCCGCCCATGCCGTTGGCGCGCATGACGTCGGTGACGGCGCGGATGTGGTTGACGAAGTTGTCGCCGGTGGTGGCGCTGGCGTAGTTCAGCCCGTTGTCCATGGGGGCGCCGAACTCGGTGACGACCGCGCGCGAGGCGCAGTTGCCCAGGCGGGTCTGGACGTGGCTGCGCCATCCGGCGTAGTCGTTCTCGCCGTAGAAGAACGCGTAGTGGTGGAAGGACAGGAGCGTGCCGTTGAAGCGGGCGTCGTCGCAGATCGGGCGCAGGTCCTGGCTGTAGCCGGTGCCGCCGATGAGGACCCGCCCGGCCGGGGCCGAGAAGTAGACCCGGCTGTTGGAGCCGTACTGGCTGGTGACGGTGGACCACATGGTGTTGAAGGCGGCCATGTTGGTGATGCGCCCGCCCGAGGCCGCGCCGTCCTCCCAGTAGGCGAGGATGACCTTGAAGCCGCGGTCGGTCGCGGCGTCGATGGGTGTTGATCGGGAGGCGGACGGTGTTGGCGCCGACGGTCGAGGCCATGTCGTCGTAGATGGCGTTGGCCTTGGCCCGCACGGTCTCATAACTGTCGGAGGCGCTCAGGCCGTGGAGCACGAGGGGGCCGGTGCTGAAGTTGTCCCCCAGCACCGCCCAGTTCAGGCCCCTGAAGTCGCTGGTGGCGGCGTTCGCGGGCGCGGCGCCCGTCAGCACCGTCGCGGGTACCAGTGCCAGCGAGGCGAGGACGGTGAGCAGGAGGCGGCGCAGGCGGCGCCGGGTCGGTTCGGTGTGTCGTTCGGATCGCATGTTCTCGTCCAGTCTCGTGCGGCGGTGCACGTGGGAGCGGGTGGATTGCGGTGGGTCAGGAGGTGATCCGGAAGGTCGCGTCGGCCCTCCCTCCGGCGTCGGCGATCGGGTCGACGCGGAGGGCGTAGCCGGAGTGGCGCACGTACCGGTCCGGCAGGTTGTGGGAGCGGAACGAGGCCCATGCGGCGTCGGCCAGGCCCGCGGTGCGGTGGAACGTGGCGTCCTGCGCGAACTGCGAGGTGCCGTCGTTCGCGTCGAGGCGCACCGCGTAGTTCGCGTGCCGCAGGTAGCGTCCGGGGAAGTTGACCGATTCGAAGGAGACGCCCGCGGCGTCGGCGAGCCCGGCGACGAGCCGCCAGCGCTGGTCGGCGGGCGGCTCCATCGGGTAGGGGTCGATCCTGGCGAGGTTGCCGGCGTGGCGCACGAAGCGGTCGGGGAAGTTGTGGGACTTGAGCCGGATCCATTGGGGCGCGCCCCAGCGCTGGACCATCGCGTCGCGTTCGGCGGCGGTGACGGGGATGATCCCGGCGTGTTTGGCGCTGATCGGCGCGGTGTAGTCGCGCAGGTTGAGAGCTGTCCACGAGTCACTGTCGATATTGGATGACCGCCAGGCGTAGAACACGGCGTTCGACGGGGCGAAGGAGTCGCCCCAGAGCCAGAAGGTGTCGCCCGCGTTGGACTTGACGAGGATGGGCGCTTCGATGGCGCCGCCTTGGCGCAGCCCACCGGTGATGGTGGTGTAGCTGCCCGGTGCGCCGGTCGTGGAGCGGGCGACGTAGAGGTTGCCGTTGTCGAGGTGCTTGTAGGCGAGGTAGAAGTTGCCGCCATGGGCGAGGACGTCGCCGTCGAGGATGTTGGCGCCGGCGTCGAAGTAGACCTGCGGGCCGCCCATGTCGGTGAAGTCGGCGGTGTAGTTGACCATGAGGACGTCGCGGGTGCCGTTGTGGGCGGAGTAGACCACGCCGTAGCGGTTTCGGGACGGGTCCCAGAAGGCCGTGGGGGCCCAGGTGTGGGTCGGCATGTCGTGCAGGCGGACTCGGCGGTAGCCGGTGAAGCCCGTGAGGTCGGCCGAGTCCCACACGTGCAGGTACTGGTTGTTGAGGTTGAACACGCGCCCGCGCAGGTCGGTGGCGAGGACGGTGAAGCCGCCGGTCTGCTTGCGGATGATGAACGGGTCGCGCAGTCCCCGGGTTCCGGCGGTGGGGGTGGCGACCGGGGCGTTCTGGTTCAGCGGGGTCCAGTCCAGGCCGTCGTCGCTGACGGCCAGGTGCAGGGCGTAGCTGTCGTCGGTCTCGTCGGGGGACTCCTTGAAGTACGCCATCGCGTAGGCGGCGGTGGACTGCGCGGAGGCCGGTCCTGCGGGGAGGGCCGCGGCGGTGGCGGAGGCGAGCGCCGCGGCGAGCATGGTCCTGCGGGATGCCATGGGGGGCCTTTCGGTGTGAGGGGAGGGCGCTCAGGAGACGAGTCGGAAGGTGGCGTCGGCGCGGGCGGTGTCGTCGCCGACGGGGTCGAGTCGCAGCTCGTAGTTGTAGTGGCGGAGGTAGCGGCCTGAGTGGTTGTAGGACTGGAAGGAGCTCCACGAGGAGTTGGCGAGGCCGGCGACCTGGCGGAACGTGGCGTCCTGCGCGAAGGAGGAGGAGCCGTCGTCGGCGGCCAGTGCGAAGTCGAAGTTGCTGTGGCGCAGGAAGTGTCCGGGGTAGTTCACCGATTCGAAGGAGACGGTGCCGGTGCCGGCGAGGCCGGGGAGGACGCGGAAGTGGGCGTCCTGGGCCGGGCTCGGGTTGGGGTCGATGCGCACGTCCATGTTGTAGTGGCGCACGTAGCGGTCCTGGAAGTTGTAGGACTGGAGGCGCTGGTACTGGGCCGTGCCCCAGCGGCCGAGGACGCGGCCGCGTTCGGCGGCGGTGAGGTTGAGGATGAAGCCGTGGCGCTTGTGGGTGCCGCCGAGGTTGTAGCCGGAGACGGTGCGGTAGGAGGAGGCGGTGCCGGGGGCGGTGGTGGCGACGGGCATGTAGCCGCGGCCGGTGGCGTACTGGTCGAGCCACAGGGCCCATTCGTTGCGGTCGTTGAACTTCGCCCACATGGGGCCTTCGACCTGGGTGCTGACGGTGCCGAGGTGGGAGAGGTCGCCGATCGCGTTCCAGCCGCCGATGATCGAGTTGGAGCCTTCGAGGGTGATGTTGCCTTCCTTGGAGGCCCGGTAGTAGCGGTAGGGGCCGGCGTTGGCCTCGATGATCTGGGTGTCGATGAGGCCCTGGTTGCCGGGGCGGTCGATGTAGACCTGCGGGGCGGTGATCGAGCGGAAGTCGCTGGTGCGCGAGTACCAGATGCGGGCCTTCCTGATGCCGTTGAGGGTGGAGTTGGTGGCCCAGTAGAGGACGTAGTTGCCGGCGGAGGAGTCCCAGATCGCTTCGGGGGCCCAGGCGTTGCCCGCGGCGCTGATGGACCCGGCGACGTTGAGCAGGCGCGGGGTGCCCCAGTTGACGAGGTCGGTGGACTCCCACACGACGAGATCGAGGCTGCCGCGGTTGGAGGCGTCGTCCCAGGAGGTGCCGGAGGCGATGCGCAGGTCGGTGGCGACGATCCAGTAGCGGTCGCCTTGGGGCGAGCGCACCAAGATGGGGTCGCGGACGCCGCGGGTGCCGATGGCCGAGCGCAGGACCACGCCCCCGCCGTTGAGGTCGGTCCAGTTGAGGCCGTTGTCGCTGTGGGAGAGGTAGATCTGCTCGCCGTCGGAGGACTCGCCGGTGAAGTGGACCAGCAGGTAGCTGGCGTAGGCGGTCTGCGCGGCGGCGGGCAGGGGCAGGGAGGCGAGCAGCGGGGCTCCGGCGAGCGAGGCGGCGCCGAGGAGGAGGCCCCTGCGTGAGAGCTGTCGGGACATGTGCGTGTGCCTTTCTGGAGGCGTGGATCGAGTTAGCGATCACATAGGGATATCGAGGCGGTTATCCGGCTTGTCGCGATGGGGTGTCGTCCGGCGGTTGCGATCAGGTTCGGTTGTGGCACAAGACCATTGGGTACCGACCGACAACGGGGAGGGCCTGCGCGAGAAGATCGCCCGGCGCACCGCCCACAGTGCCGGTTCCTCTCAAGGTAACGACAACCCATAGAGAAAGTCAAGTGTTTCAATATCTTCTTCCGCTGCGGCCGCACTGGACGGGCGCGCCCTCCCGTTCTCCTGGATCGCCTGCGTCCCGTCCTGAGCTCGCACGAGCCCCGGCCGCGAAGCGCGGCCGGGGTGCTGCCGGTCAGTCGGTCAGGTCCGTGGCCGTCCCGCGGCTATCGCGGGTCCTTGTTGTTGCTGCGCCACTGGGCGACGCGGTAGACGACCGCGGCCACCACCGCGCCCCCGCCGACGACGAGCACTGTCGAGCCCTTGCCGGAGCTGCGGCGCGCCTCCAGCTCTGACACCTGACCGTGGTCGTTTGTTTCGGGTGCGGCGGCCACCGGAGCGGCGAAGAGGAGGACGGCGAAGGCCGCCGCGATGACGGCGGCCGCCGTCCGGCGGGCGACCGAGGCGAATCGATTGCGCATTGTGGAACCTTTCAGGGATTGGGTGAGGGGCGCGAATGCGCCTGACAGGTGCAGACTGCCAGCTCATAGGTCTGAAAGGAAGGATTGAAGACGAGTCCGGATGAAGACTGGACGAAGCGGCGCCGCACCGGATGGAGTCCGGACGGCGCTACGCCGTGGGCATCAGCACGGCGGCCGGTAACGCAGGCTCGGCAGGTGCACACGCCACTCGTCCTCGCTGATGCCCGCCCCCGCCGCGGCGCAGATGACCGCGGCCGCCGCGTCCGGATCGGTCAGCCACCACCGGGCCACCGCATCGCCGCCGGCCCCCGCGAGCATGGTGCCGTCGGCGCTGAAGTCGACCGTGGTGAGCGGGGGCGTCACGCCCGTCACCATCGCGTGGCGCTGCGGGTTCTCGGGGTCGGCGAGGTCCCAGAGGAGGGCGCTGCCGTCGGCGCTCGCCCCGGCCAGGAGGGAGTCGTCCGGGCTGAACGCCACCGTCGCCATCCAGACGTTGTTGCCGCGGAGCACCACCGGTGCCGCACCGTCGAGATCCGCGGCGTCCCAGAGGTACACGTTGCCGTCGTGGCTCGCCGCGGCGATGCGGGTGCCGTCGTGGCTGAACTCCAGGTGCTCGACCGGCTGGGTCGATCCTTCCAGCGGCGCGGTGATCTCGACCAGTTCGTTCGAGGAGGTCGCATCCCAGACCCGCACCGACGTGTCGAAACCGCCGGTGACGAGCACCTCGCCGTCCGGTGCGAACGCGAGCGCACCCAACCACTGGTCGGCGACCTGCTGCACCAGCACCGCATCGGTGCTCTGGTCGAGATCCCACAGTGCGACGGAACCGTCCTCGCCCACGGCGGCGAGCCGGTCGCCGACCGGCGAGAAGACGACTTGGTAGGGCATGGTGTCGAACCCGGACAACGCGGTCGGCTCCGAGTCCAGGCCCTCCAGGTCCCACAGCCAGATCGTGCCCTTCCTGCCGCCGCCGGCCAGGAGGGTCCCGTCGTGGTTGACCGACAGGCTGCCGATGAGGCCGTCGTCCGGATCGGGGGATTCCAACTGCCGCAGCAGTGTCGGGGAGCCGCCGTGTTCGGTGACCTCCCACATCCAGATCGAGCGGTTGCTGGTGGCGGCGACGAACGTGGACGCGTCCGGGAAGAACTCGATGTTGCGGATCGGACCGGTGGCGGCGTTGAGCGTCGTCCCCGGCAGTTGCCAGCGCTCGACCCTGCCGTCGCCGTATCCGGCGAACACCGCCCCGTCGAGCGGGTTGACCGTCAGATGCTGGCCGTTGCCGCTGCTCGGGAGGTGCGAGGGCTTGGCGCCGGTGTCGAGGTTCCACATCCACAGGCCGTCCTGGGCCGAGGCCACGAGGAACGGGCTGCCGGGCAGGAACGCGACCCCGGTCGCCCATCCGGCTTCGGGTCCTTCGAGGATCCGCGGCGGCGAAGGTTCGCCTTCGAGGTCCCAGAGCGCTACCGGGCCGGTCGAGGTCCCGGCGGCGAGCAGCGCACCGTCGGAGCTGAAGGCGACGTCGAGGTGCCGGTCGTATCCGGCGTCAAGGACGGTCGGCGGTGTGGACGCGTCGGCGTCGGCGAGGTCGTGCAGGGCGACTTCGCCGTTCGCGGTCGCGGCCGCCAGTCGGGAGCCGTCGGAGCTGAAGGCGAGGCTGCCGATGTCGGCGCCGGTGCCTTCCAGGAGCAGGGGCGTTCCGGAGAGGTCGAGGTCCTTCCACAGCCAGATCCGCGTGTCGGGACCGGCGGCGGCGACGATCCCGGCCTGCTCGTGGACTGCGACGGCGTTGTAGCCGCTGGTCGAGCCGACCGCCGACGAGGTGAGGCGCGGTGCTTCCGTCGTGGAGACCTCGTGGAGGTGCACTTCGCCGCTTCGCGTGGCGCTGTAGAGCTTGCCGTCGGAGGCGAACGCGACGGTCAGGATCGCGCCGTCGACGCCGGGCAGCGAGGTGGCGAGGAGTTCGGGGTCGTAAGGGTCGGCGGTGTTCCACAGTAGGACGGTCCCGTCCGTGGTCGAGTCCACTGCGGCCGCGGCGAGATCGCCCTCGGGGCCGACCGCCATCCGCAGCACGCTGTCCGCGGCGGGGACCGGCAGGCGCGTGACCGGGGGAATGCCGGTCGCGGAGAGCAGCGCGGACCGCGCGTCGGAGGTGGGGTGGGTCCGGTACGCCGCGACCGCGAGCTGGGCTGCCAAGGCGGGGTCGGCCTCGCGAAGCCGCTCGGCCCGCGCGGCGATCATCCGGGACTCGGCCTGGACGCGTTCGGCTTCGGCGGCGAGCGCGGTGCGCTCGGCGGCGGCGTTCTGGTCCACCACCGTCAGCAGGCTCGCGGCGAGGCCGAGGACCAGACCCGTCACCAGTGCGGTGACGGCGATCTTCCCCCGGCGCGCCCGATTGGCCTTGAGGCGGCTCGCATCGAGGAAGTCGCGCTGCCTCGTCGACAGGTCGGGGTGGGGCCCGAGGGCCTCTTCGAGCGCGGCGATGAGCGCCCGCGGGGCCAGCAGGCGCGCGCGGACGCGCCCGCTCTGGTCCCAGCGTTCGACGAGCCGCTCCATTTCGCTGCGGGCCGCGAGTCGCCGCCGGTCCCGCTCGATCCAGTCGCGCAGCCGCGGCCACGCGTGCAGCACCGCGTCGTGCGCGAGCGACACCTCGTCCCCGTCGCGCACCAGGATCCGCGCCTCGGTCAAGCGGTCGAGCACGGCGTCGGTCGAGGCGTGCCTCGCGCGCAGCGCATCGATGTCGTCGTTCGAGAGCCAGTGGCGGGTGAGCGGGAAGCCGTCCTGGACGCTGACCATGCGGGTCAGAAGCTCCCTCGCGGCCTGCAAGCCGGTGTCGTCGAGGTCCTTGATGGCCTCGTCGGCGGTGCGCTCGACGATGTGGTTGAGGCCGCCGACCTCGGTGTAGTCCGCGGCGGTCATCGCGCGCCGCGATCCGCGCGACCACAGGTCGTGCAGTGCGAGCGCGAGCAGCGGCAGTGCGCTGACCGTCTCCCGGTCGGTCTTCAGGATGTCGTTGAGCAGCAGCGAGACCAGTGCCGGCTCGACGGTCACGTTCACGGCGCGGGCCGGCTCGGCGATGACCGCTCTGAACTGGTCCGGGTTCATCGGGGTCAGCTCGACCCTGCGGCGCAGGCCGATGCCGCCGAGGTAGTCGTCGGCGAGCACTTTCGGGTGGAAGTCCGCGCTGACGACGAGGACCGCGACCAGCGAGGGCTCCGCATCGGCGGTCGCCGCTTGCAGCCGCTCGAGGAACTCGGCCGCCGCGAGGGGGTCGTGGGCCTCGGTCCAGATCTCCTCCAACTGGTCGACCACCAGCAGGCATCGCTCCTGGCCTCTGGCGTCGAGGGCCGTCTCCAGTTCGGCGATCGGGTCGGAGCCGGGGGTCATGTACCGGACCTGCCATGGGCCGGGTTCCGAGAGCTCGGCGGCGAGCACCGGCAAGGCGACGTTGACCAGGGAGGACTTGCCGCTGCCGGAAGGGCCTTCGACCAGCATGGAATGCGATCGGTCCGCGATGCAGGCCCCGACCACCTCGCGCAGTCGCTTGAGCGCCTCGTCCTGCCCGAAGAACCACTTGAGCTCGTCCTTCTCGAACGGGCGCAGGCCCGGATACGGAACGGTCTCACTGCCGCTTCGCTGGCGGGGCGCCCCTTTGGCTCTGAGCACCGCCGCGATCCAGGCGTCCACGACCGGAGGGTCGTCGATGCCGTATCCGACGCGCAGCACCTTCCTGAACGCCTCGAAGTCGTCCGTGGCGTACGGCAGATGCCTGCCGCGGGCGTAGTCGTTCAGCCGTGACCTGGATACGCTGATCTTGTCGATGCGCGCGGTGTCGGAGACCCGCTTCGCGACCGCCTCGTAGGACAGTCCGGACTGCTCGTGGAGTGCTTCGAACGCGGCGGCGAACTCGGCCTGCGTCTGGATTGCTTCAAGATCGATATCGGGCGCGAGCCGGGGCGGTTCGGTCATGGGTCTCCCATGGTCGGGGGTCGGCGTCCGCAGGACGCCAGTATCCACCCCTCATGTCCACTTGGGAACGAACCTGTCCGGTACCCGACACCGGGCGTTCTGCCGCTCGCCTTGCCGATCCGGCGGGCGCCGGCCCTTGTTTCGGGGCCGGCGTTGCGGGTTCAGGTTTTGGTGCCTAGGCGCCAGTCTGCGGCGGCGTCCTGGCGGCGCCAGAACTCGGCGAACCTGCCTCCAGCGTCGAGCAGCTCGTCGACCGGCCCGTCCTCCACGATGCGGCCCTCCTCGATGAAGACCACCCGGTCGACGTGGCGGATGCTCGCGAGGCGGTGCGCGACGATGACCCGCGTCCGGCCCAGGCGGTCGGCGGCCACCGCGGCGGCGACCGCGGCCTCGTTCTCGGTGTCGAGCGCGCTCGTGGCCTCGTCGACCAGCAGCAGCGGGGCCGGTTTGAGCAGCGCCCGGGCGATCGAGACGCGTTGGCGCTCACCGCCGGAGAGGGCGGTGCCGGCCTCGCCGACGCGGGTGTCCCAGCCGTCGGGCAGGCGCCGCACGATCGTGTCCACGCGGGCGAGCCGGGCCGCCTCGTCGACGTCCCCGGCGTCCGTCAGAAGGTTCTCGCGGATCGTGCCGTCGAACAGGTACGGGTGCTGGAAGACCATGCTCACCAGCGAGCGCCGGTCGTCCGCGGTGAGCTCGGCGGTGTCCTCGCCGTTGACGAGGATGCGGCCGGAGGTCGGCTCGTGCAGCCCCGCGAGCAGCGCGAGCACTGTGGACTTCCCGGAGCCGGACGGGCCGACGATCGCCGTGGCCGTCCCCGCCTCCAGCGTCAGGTCGAAGCCGTCGAGCACCGGCGGATCGGCCGGCGCGTAGCGGAAACCGACGCCCCGCAGCTCGACGCGGGCGGAGCCGGTCGCCGCGGCGCGCGCCGTCCCCGATCCGGTCCGCGGCGCCTGGAGCACCGTGCGGATGCGGCGCAGCGCGCCGACCGTGGACTCCACGCCGCCGCTGAGTTCGGCGAGAGCGGTGAACGGTTCGAGGTAGCGGACGATGACGACGATGAGCGCGACCGCCTCCGGCGCCGTCAGGTCCCCGTTCGCGGCGAGGGCGACCGTGGTGCCCGCCAACAGGAGCAGGGCCAGCTGGCTCGCGACGCTGAAGAGGATCTGCCCGGGCACCTGCATCGTCAGCAGCCGCACGGTCGCGCCGTGCTGGCGGTCCAGCGCCGCGCCCACCTCGCTGCGCTCGGGGTCGACGCGGCGGGCGGCGCGGAGCGCGTGCTGGGTGCGGGCGAACTCCACGAGCCGCTCGGTCAGCGCGCTGTTGGCCCGGGCCGCGGCGCGATCGGCCGCGCGCCCGATGCGCCCGGAGGCCCAGTAGGCCCCCAGCAGCACCGGGATGCCGACGAGGGCCGCGAGGGCGAGCTGCCACGAGACGGCCAGCAGCGCGAGCGCGATGGCCACGGGCAGCGCGACGGCGCTGAGCAGCGGCGTGACGAGGTAGATCACCAGGCCCACCAGGTCCGGACCGGTCGAGGCGATCGCCTGCCGGGCGGTGGCGGTGTTCGCGGCGTCGAACCAGGTCAGCCGCGTCCGCGCCACCTGGTCGGCGACCTGGTGCTGGCCGGTGTCCAGCAGCGCGAACCCGAGGTCGAACCCGATCGCGGTCACGGCCCAGTCGACCGCCCAGCCCGCCGCGATGGCCGCGGCCAGCAGCGCCATCCACGGCCAGGCGCGTTCGGGGTCGGGCCCGAACAGCGCCGCGACGAGCGGGACGAGGAGCACGGCCGAGACCGCGCGCAGCGCGACGCTCAGCAGGGTCAGGCCCAAGTGCGCGGTGACGCGGCCGCGCTGGGGCAGCAGCGTGAGCAGGGTGCGGATCATCGGTGCTCCTCAGTGGTCGCGAGCGCGGGCGCGGACGAGCCGTCGGCGTCCCACAACCGGCGGTAGTCGCCGCCGCCGGCCAGCAGCTCGGTGTGGGTGCCGGTCTCGGCGATCCTGCCGCGGTCGAGCACGACGATCCGGTCGGCGCCGGTGACGGTGCGCAGCCGGTGCGCGATGACCAGGACGGTGCGCCCGGCGGTGAGCCGGCTCAGCGCCCGCTGCACGTGGTACTCGGACTCGGGGTCGGCGAACGCGGTGGCCTCGTCGAGGACGAGCACGGGCGTCTCGGCGAGCATCGCCCGAGCGATCGTCAGCCGCTGCCGCTCACCGCCGGACAGCGCCGCGTCGGGGCCGAGGACGGTGCCGTAGCCGTTCGGCAGGCGCGTGATGCGCTCGTGGATCTGCGCGTCCCGCGCGGCCCGCTCGACCTGCTCGTCGGTCGCGTCGGGCACGGCGAGCGCGATGTTGTCGCGGACGGTGCCGTGCACGAGGTGGACCTGCTGGAACACGAAGCCCACCTGCGTGTACAGCTCGTCGGGGGTGAGTTCGCGAAGGTCGCGCCCGTTGATGCGGATGGCGCCGGCGCCGACGTCGTGGAAGCGGGCGAGCAGGGCCGCGAGGGTCGACTTGCCGGACCCGGAGGGCCCGACGAGCGCGGTGACCGTGCCCGGTTCCAAAGTGAGCGTGATGTCCTGGAGCACCGGGACGTTCGGGCGGTAGGAGAAGCCGACGCGGTCGAACTCCACAGTGCCTGCTGAAACTTCACCTTTTGAGACCTCGGTGCCGTTCTGAGCGCGAGGGGCCGTCTCCAGTTCTCGCTCTTCGAGGGTCACCTGGAGGCGCCGCGCCGCGAGCAGGCCCGAGCGCAGGCCCGACAGCCCGTAGCCGATGCCGAGCAGCCGGGCCCCGAAGGTGGTGCCGAGCAGCAGGAACGGCAGCAGTGCGACCGGGTCCATGGAACCGGTCGTCACCAGCAGGGTCCCGAAGGCGACGATCAGGAGCAGGAACGTGGCGGGCCTGGTCGCGAGGTCCATGATGGTCTTCTGGCGGGTGAACGGGCGCTGCCAGGCGTTGAGGAAGGCGATGTACTCCCCCAGGCGGGCGCGGAAGGTCGAGGACGCCGCGCCGCCGAAGACGCGGATCACCGGCTGCCCCTCCAGGTAGCCGCCGGCCTCGCCGTTCATCCGCTCGGCCCAGCGCAGCGCCTGGGAGGTCTTCGCCCGCGACTGCACCGCCATCACCGACATCGACAGGACGTAGACGAGGATCGGGACGAACAGCACGAGCGCGATCCGCCAGTCCACCGCGAACAGGTAGACGAGCACGGCCACGGGCGCGACCACGGCGGCGACGGCGTCGGGCACGGCATGGGTGACGAGATAGTGCAGCGCGAGCGTGTCGTCCTGCACGAGCTGCTTGACCTGGCCGGAGGTCCGGGCGTCGAACCACCCGAGCGGCAGCCGCGCGAGCTTGTCGAGCATCCGGCGGCGCACGTCCTGCTCGAACCGGGCGTCGACCGCGTGGAGCCACAGCAGCATGAGCGAGGAGAGCAGCGCCCCGGCGCCCATGAGCCCCACCGCCCACGCGCCGAGCGCCCACAGCCGCTCCTCCCCCGCGATGACGCGGCGGGCGAGTTCGACGAGCAGGAAGAACGGCGCGAGCTGGACCAGGGTGACGAGCCCTTGGACGACGCCCGCGGCGATGAGCGCCGAGCGAAGCGGGGCCAGGAGGCGCCCGCCCGCCTGCGAGCGCCACGCGACCTGCCGGTCCCGCGGCGGTTCGGGAGCCTCCGGAGGTGCGGCGGCGGGAGCTTCCTCGGGCTCGGGCTCCTCGGACTGGGCGCGGAGCTTGCCCATGGCACGGCCGTACATCCAGTAGGCCTGCTGGTGCAGTTCGGTCTTGGGGAAGCCGAACTCGTCCCGCAGGCGGGTGCGGACGTGTTTGAGCGTTCCCGATTCGGTTGCGGCCCAGGCATACCAGTCGGACCAGTCGCGGTCCTCGATGGCGGCGGCGAGGGACTGCGGACCGCGGCGCGGCACCCAGTGGGTGCGCAGGCGCGGGTGGCCCGGGACGGGGATCGCCCAGTCGTCCTCGTCGTGCTCCTCCAGGTACAGCTCCACGGGCACCTCGGGCGGGACCGTGCGGAGGATGGCGCTGATCGCCGGGATCGAGGCCGAGTCGCCGACGAGCAGGTACCCGGCGGGCAGCTCCTCGGGCAGTTCGAACTTCGAGGAGCCGAGCGAGGTCAGCGCGATCCGGTCCCCCGGCCGGGCGGCGACCGCCCACGCGCACGCCGGGCCGGCCGGCTCGTGCAGGACCACGTCGACGGCGAACGTCCCGGCGGCCTCGTCGGCGGCGCTGATCGTGTAGGCCCGCTGGTGCTCGACGTCCTTCCCGTCCGGGTCGGGGAACCAGAACCGCAGCCAGGCGGTCGGCGCCGCTTCGGCGTCCCCGAAGAGCGTGGGCGAGGAGAGGTGGACGCGCAGGAAGTTCGGGGCAAGCCGCTCCGTCCCGGTCACGGTCGCCTCGTGGTCGCGCGCGCCGAAGCCGCGCATCACGGCGCCTTGGAAGCCTCGCTTGGCCATCAGTGGTCCTCCCCTTCGGACGCGAGGTCCCCGATGACCGCCGCGACCGACCGGCCGGGCGGGGCGGCGCCCACGAGGCCGCGCACGGCCGCGGTGAGCACCAGTCGCACGTACTGCGTCGAGTCGACCTCGGGGAGGCTGCGGTACGCCGATCCGAGTTCGGCGTCGGCGGCGAGGTCGCCGGCGACGCGTTCGCGCTGGCCGCCGATCTCGTCGTTGCGGTCGCGCTGGGCGTCTTCGGCGGCGGCGTAGCCGATGGCGATCGAGGCGACCGCCCCGGAGACCATGATCGCGGCGTCCGCGCCGTACCCGCGCCGCGCCAGCGCGCGGACCTCGTCGGACAGCAGGCGCCGCCCGGCCGTGCCGCGCGGGAAGAGGACCTGGAGGTAGGAGGCGAGGCCGGGCCGGGCGAGCGCGTGCTCCCGCAGTTGGAGCCCGAAGTCGCGCAGGTGCGCCACGACGCCCTGGTCGGGGTCGTCGCGCAGTTGCAGGTCGTCGAGCAGGCTCTCGCCGACGAGCCGTTCGAGTTCCCACTTGCCCTCGACGTGCCGGTAGAGCGCCGCCGGGGTGACGCCGAGGGCGCTCGCGACCGCGTTCATGCTCAGCTCCCGCATTCCGACGGCCCGTCCCGCGCGCACGATGTCGGTCCGCTCGATCTGCCTGGGGCGACCGCCGATCCGTCCCGCCATGCTCGGTTCCCCTCAAAGTTAATACCAGTAACTAAGGGAACCCTAACTTCTAGGGGGGTGGAAGACAAGCGTGATCCAGGACTCAGCGCCGTCGGCTTCAGTCGACGAGCCCGCGGAAGATGAGCGTGACGATCTCCGGGAGCACCTCGGTGAGGTCGGCGTCGAGGTCGCGCTGGACCTCGGTGGTGGCCATGTAGAGCAGGGCGTCGACGAGGCCGGCCGCGACGTGCAGCGGCATGGGCCGGAAGACGCCCTGGTCCATGCCGGCCTTGAGGACGCCGCGCAGCAGCGCGGTGTCCTCATCGGTTCCGGTGAGGTAGAGCGGGACGCCGTCCTCGCCGCGGTGCGAGATCACGATCTCGGTGCCGGCCGCGATGTCGGCCCGGTGGCCGTCGACGTACGCGAGGTGGGCCTCGACGTAGGCGCGCAGCCGCGCCTCGGGCTCCTCGTGGGCGGCCACGGCCTTCTCCAGCAGCTCCTCCAGCGCGGTGAAGACGCGGTCGACCACGTGCAGCAGCAGGTGGTCCTTCGACGCGAAGTAGTACACGATCGCGCTCTTGGCGACCCCCGCGCGGCGGGCGATCGCCGCGAGCGAGGCGCGCGGGTAGCCGAGGTCGTTCACGGTGTCGATCGCGGCCTGCACGATCTGGGCGCGGCGCGCGTTCTCCGTGAACGTCGGATCAGTCAATGCGGACATGCCCTCCATCATCCCCGAGGCCCTCGGCGAACTCGTCGATCAGGCCCGGCGCCGCCTGCGCCGCGAAGCCGACCGCCTCCCCCGCGGCGACGTCGGGGGCCTCGTAGGCGCTCCACCCGGCCGCGGTCATCGCCGACACCGTGCTCAGCCCGAGCCGCCGTTGCAGGATCGACTGGCGCACCGCGATCGTGCTCACCGCGTCGCAGCGCAGCGCGGAGGTCGTGCGGCTCATCAGGCCCGAACGCACCACGAGGTACTCGCCGGCGATCGCGTGCCCGAGCGCCAGGTAGGCGAACACGGCGCCCGACAGCGCGAGGGGCCACAGCCCGAACGCGGCCCACAGGACCCACGGCGACGCGCTCCCCGAGGCGACCGGCACCGCGACGGCGGCAGGGGGGACCATGCCGATCGCGGTCGCCCACCACAGGCGGCGGCGCAGCGCGGCGCGCGGGTGGCGCGGGAGCGGCGCGTCGAGCGGGCAGGGGTCGCCGAGCACGCGCGCGGCGACTCGCCGGGCGACGCGGACCGGGCCGCGCGGCAGGATCGCGGTGGGCTGCTCCATGTCCCACACGCTCAGGCCCGTGGTGATGACGTTGGTGTCGGCCATGCCCATCCAGCGCCACAGCAGCGGCTCGCCGATCGAGAGGCCGCGCAGGCGCGCCTCGTCGCGGTTGACCTCGCGGGTGCTGAACAGGCCGCGTCTGGTGCGCAGGTGGGTGCTGCCGCCCGTGCGCACCCGGGCGAGTTCGAACTTCCAGTACGCGGTGAAGAAGTTGACGCCCATGCCGATCGCGCCGACGGCCCCGCCGACGACGAGCACGGCGACGGTGACGCCGAGCCAGCCGAGGGCGTCCCAGTCGGCGGCGCGCGAGGCGGCGCCGTAGAGGTCGACGCCGAAGGTCGAGACGAGCCAGAACAGGCCCCACAGCAGGCCGGCGGCCATGAGGTACGCCCAGACGCTGAACATGTTGTAGACGACCCACCAGGGGCGGAGGGTCGCGAGCACCTCGGCGTCCGGTTCGGTGTCAGCGTTCTCGGCCGCGGGCGCGGCGAGGCCGAGCAGTTCGCGCCGGAGCCGCGCGGCGTCGTCCTTGGACAGGGCGTCGAGCAGCAGCGCGGCCTCGCCGGCGCCGTTCTGCTGGCCGGCGCCGACGGTGACGACGCGGAGCCCGGCCGCCCGGTGCCGGAGCTTGGCGTGGGTGTCCACGCTGCGGATGCGGTCGAGGTGCACGGTGCGGTGGCGCCGCACGAAGGCGCCGGTGCGGCGCTGGATCTCGGTTTCGGTGACGCGGTAGCTCGTGAACGCCCACCGCACGATGTCGGTCACGGCCCCGAGGCCGCCGAACAGGGCGACCAGCAGCAGTGGCCACAGGGTCGACAGGGTCGGTTCGACGTCGAAGAATCCGACGGCGACCACGCCCGGGGCCAGGGACAGGACGGTCTTGGCGAGGTCGACCCAAACCACTCGGACGCTCAGCCGCCGCCACGGCTGCTCGGCCGGGTCGGTGTCGGTCGGGGCGGTGATCGCGGCGTCGTCGGTCGGGGCGCTCATGTGGCGTCTCCTTCGGCGAGTTCGGCGACCATCGCCAGGCGCTTGGCGGCCTCCTCGGCGGTGCGCCGGTCGAGCCCGCGGATGCTCACGGCGCCATAGGAGGAGGCGGTGGTCACCCGCAGTGTGGACAGACCCAGCAGTTGCTCGAAGGGGCCGCGCACGGCGTCGACGGTCTGGATCCGGGAGGTCGGCGCGACCCGCCATTCCTGGACCAGCCACCCGCTCGAGGCGTAGGTCGCGCGTTCGGTGATCTCCCAGCGGTGCACCCGGTAGCGCCACCACGGCTCCACGAGCAGCCGGGCGGCCAGGACCGCGCTCGCGGCGACGATCGGCGCGACGAGCCAGACGCGGGCGGGTTCCCAAACGGCGTAGGAGACGACGAGCGCCGCGAGCACCGGGCCCCAGCGGGACAGGGCTCGCAGCATCCACCACGCCACCGCGCGCCGTTCGATCCGCAGCCGCGGGGCGCGGATCGCGATCGCTTCCGCCTCAACCGATGTCATGATCTCCGACTCCAACCTTCAACGGCCGACCGAGCGTCGGTCGGTGGCGTGATCGGTCGGGGACGGGTCGAGGTGAGCCACGGCGTTCGCAAGCCATGGTGCCGAGGAGGCCAGTCTTGACCGATCGGTCTAATCATATACCGATCGGTCAAGACTTTTGCGACCACGGGTTCCGCCGGAGGCGGCGGGGTCAGCGCAGGATCGGGAAGCGCCGCACGAGTCCGACACTGCGCCAAGGGAGGCCGAGACCCCAGCGGTCGCCGGCGCCGGTGAAGACGAACGCGACCATGACCGCCGCGAAGACGAGGTGCGGGTCGACGAACGGGTTGGTCTCCAGCGGGAGCATCGAGTACCACAGGGCCAGCATGAGCACCGCGCCGCCGATCGACGCCAGGCGCATGAGAACGCCGAGGATGAGGCCGAGGCCCAGGCCCGCCTGGGCGATCATGAACAGCCAGTCGGCCCAGGGCTGCCCGGCGACACCGCTGAACATGCCGGCAGTCCCGCCGGCGAAGAACCCGGCGGTCGGGCTGCCGCCGTCGATCCACCCCTGGCCCGAGGGGGTGTTGTAGCCGAGGCCGAAGGCCTTGTCGAGGAAGGCCCACAGGAAGATCCAGCCCAGGAGAATCCGGACGACCGCGAGGCTGCGCGGCGGTCGGGGCTGGGTCGCCGATTCGCTCTCGGTCGCGGGTTCGGTGTCGGCGGGTTCGTTCAAGGAGGTGTTCGCGGCCATGCGCAATCCCTTGGGGGTAGGGACGACGGCGGTGCGGGGCGGGCCGTCGCCGGAGAACATCGAGAAGTGAGCCGAAATTAGCATGTGGACGATGCGAGCACAATCCGATGGGCCCATTGGAAGCCGTTTCGAGCGGGCTCGTCAATGAATATTCCAGGTGGAGTTCAAGCGGTGATCAAGCCGTCGTACAGGTGCCTGTGAAAGCGGTTGAGCTGGTGATTCGTGATCGTGTGTCGTCGCGGTGAAATGAGGCGCGCAATGGCCTGGTCCCATTGTTCAGGCTATTGCAGGCCGTACTCCGTTCAGGTCGAATATCGGTTCGCTCCAGTGCCGTCCGGGATGCTGGAGGGCATGACGACGCAGCTTCCCTGGTCGGTGGTCGTCCCCTGCCACAACGCCGCCAAGACCCTCGAACGGTGCCTCGCCGCCGTGGCCGCGCAGACGGCCGCCCCGGCGGAGGTCATCGTGGTCGACGACGCCAGCACCGACGCGACGGCCGCGATCGCCGAGCGGTTCCCCTGCCGCGTCGTCGAAGTCGACCCGAACCGCGGACCGGCGGCCGCCCGCAACCTCGGCGCGGCGGAGGCCGGCGGGGAGGTCCTGTTCTTCCTCGACGCCGACATCGAGTTGCACCCCGACGCCCTCGAACGCGCGGCCGCGGCCCTGGAGGCCCCGGAGGTCGGCATCGTCCAGGGGATCTACGCCGCCGAGCCGATGATCGACGACGGGCCGGTCGAGCGGTACAAGACCCTCTTCGAGCATCGCTGGCGCTCTGACGCGGCGGGCAGGACCGACGTGACCCTGTTCGCGCTCACCGCGATCCGCGCCGAGGTCTTCGCCGAGGCGGGCGGCTTCGACGAGGCCCTGCGAGCGGGCGAGGACGTGGAGTTCGGCTCCCGCGTGCGGCCTGAATGGACGGTGTGGACCGATCCGTCGGTGCTCGGACGCCATGACGACGTGGACCGGCTCGGCGGGCTGCTGTCCGAGCAGTGGCGCCGCTCGCTCCGGTTCGCCGAGCTGTTCGCCCGCGCCCGCCGCTCGCCCGCCGCGGGGAACACCGTCCGCACCGGCGCGTACGGCCCGGCGGCGGTGCTCGCCGCCGCAGGGATCGTCGCCACCGCACCGCTCGCGCTGTGGTCCCCTTGGCTCGCAGTGCTTCCGGTGGTCTTCGCCGTCGCGTTCGGCATTGCGAGCGCCCCGCTCCTCGCCGACGCCGCGACCCGCGGCCTCCGTTGGGCCGCGGCGGTGTACGCGCTGCACCTGCTCTACGTCGGCACGGCCGGACTCGCGAGCCTGGCCGGGATCGCGCGACCCGCCGTCTGGCGCTCCCCCGCCCGCGAACACGGAAAGGTCCGCGCGTGAAACGACTCCTCTGGCGCCTCTCGGGAATCGCCGTCGTCGTCGCGGTCGCCGTCGCGATCGCCGTGGCCATGCGCGGCCAGGACTGGAGCCAGGCCCTCGACTTCGCCACCGGCGAGCACGTGCCGCAGATCGCCTTGGCCGCGTTGGTGAACCTCGCAGGACTGGTGCTCGGGATGCTCGCCTGGCGGGCGCTCGTGAACGGCGCGGGCGAGCCGATCCCGCTGCGGGAGGCCGCGAACATCCACTTCGCCGGGATGCTCGTCAAATACCTGCCCGGTCGATTGTGGACACTCCTGGTGAACATGCGCATGGGCGCGGACGTGGGCGTCGGCGCGGGCCGCATGGCGGGCGTCTACGTGCTCAACATCGGGGTCATGGTCACCACCGGGATGCTCGTGGGCCTCATCGCGGCCCCGGCCGCCCTCGGCGACCGCGGCTGGTGGGTACTCCTGGCCGCGCTCCCCGCCCTCGTGCTCCTCGCCCGGCCGACGCTGGTCAACAAGGGCATGGGACTGGTGCTGCGCGTCTTCCGAAGGCCCGCTTCGCCCCTCGTGTACAGCGGCCGGTCGATCCGCGGTTCGCTGGTGTACCAGACGATCGCGTGGCTGGTTTCCGGACACCACCTGTGGCTGCTGGCGGTGGCCGCCGGCGCCGACCCGGGCCGGTCGTACCTGCTGTGCGTGGGCCTGTTCGGTCTCGCGCTGGTGATCGGCTCGCTGGTGGTGATCGTGCCCGACGGTCTCGGCGTGCGCGAGGGAATCCTCGTGGCGGCGCTGACGCTGGTGCTGCCACTGCCGATGGCGGGCGCGGTGGCGGTGACGAGCCGGGCCGTGGCGACCCTCGGCGAGGTCGGGGCCGCGCTGGCGGTCTACGCGTGGGCGGCCCGGGCCCGCCGCAAGCGGACCCGGACCGCCGATCAGAACGAGCCCGAGGCGGTCTCGGCGAGCAGCGCCGCGTAGGCGTCGAGCGTGGACGCGGCACTGAACGAGGCGGCCGCGCTCGCCGCTCCGGCGGCCCGCCTCGACTCGCCATAGCGGCAGACGCGTTGGAGCGCCGCGAGGAGCGCGGCCTCGTCCCCGGCTTCGAACAGCTCGCCGAAGCCGGTGGTCTGCAACGGCACCCGCATACCGGGCAGATCCGAGGCGACCACCGGGACCCCGGACATCATGGCCTCGGTCTGCGTGATGCCGAAGGACTCCTCGGCGACCGAAGGCAGCGCGAAGGCGTCGAGCGACGCGTGGAAGTCCGCGATGGACTCCTCGTCGAGGCGGCCGAGGAACCGCACGCGGTCGTCGCCCGCGGCCAGGCGCCGCAGGTCGGCGACCACCGCGCCGCCGGCCACGCCCTCGTCGCCGGCCAGGAGCAGCCGGGCGTCGGGGTCCTCCCAGTCCAGGAAGGCCCGCACCAGGTGGTGCAGCCCCTTCTCCGGCGCCATGCGCCCCAGGAAGCCGACGTGCGGTCCAGCGCCGTCGCGGAACGCCGGGAGGCCCGGTTCGCGGCGGCGGCACGGTGGCGAGACGGCGCACACCCGCCGCTGTTCCATGATGGACCAGTGCCGGGAGGACTTCGCGTGGTCGGTGTTGGCGACCACCACGGCGGCCGAACGGCGCAACGCAGCCGCCACGGATCGCTCGACGATCGCCACCTGGGCGCCGGTCATGAACCCGCGCGAGAGCCACACGTCGTCGTGGTGGTGGGCCACCACGGGCGTGCCGCGCGCGGCCCGCGCGACCGGCCCGGCCTCCAGCATCGGCAGATGCAGGTTCACCACGCCGGAGTCGCGGGCGATGCGGCCCGCCAGCGCGGCGAATCCCGGGCTGATCACGCCGCGTCCGATGCGCGCGGCGACGCGCGCGCGGTGGACGTGCACGCCGCCGCGGATCTCGAAGCGCGGCAGCGAGTCGTCGTGCCTGGAGGCGACGGCGGCGACCCGTTTTCCCTTCGCGGCCAGGGCTTCGGCCACGTCGACCGCGACCTTCGTGAGCCCGCTGGTGTAGGGGGCGTAGTAGTTGAGCACGACGCAGGCGTCGTATCGTCGGTTCACCGGCGGTCTCCTATCGGATGTCGAGGCCGACCGTCTGGGCGTCGTGGTCGGAGAGGCCCTCGCCCGAGACGAGCGAGTATTCGGTGACCGCCAGGCCGCCGCCGACGCACACCCAGTCCAGGCGCCACCATTTCGGGAACGGGAAGCGGATCGCGGGCCAGCTCACGGGCATCACCGAGTCGGGGTCGGGGCAGACGAGGCGCTCGCGCATGGAGGCGATCCCGGCGCTGAGGATGGTGGAGTTGAAGTCGCCGCCGACGAACACGGGGTTCGGGTTGGCGTCGAGGTCCTCGTTCAGGACGGTGAACTGGGAGGTGCGCCGCTGGTACTGGGCGCGCACGTACTCGTAGAAGTCGGCCTTCAGCGGCGAGGCCTCGCCGGTGGGGACGGGCACCGAGAGGTGCAGGTTGTACATGGAGACGATCTGTCCGTCGACGTCGAGGTCGGTGCGGAGGATCTTGGTGGTCCAGTACTCGCGCCACGGGTCGTCGGCGGGCGGGGCGCCGGGGTCGCCGGCGTCGATGAGGGCCTCGGTGTCGAGGGCCTTGGTCTCGACGATGGGGTGGCGCGAGAGGGTGACCATCTCGCTGGCGATGGCGATCTCGTAGTCGGGGAAGTGCTCGCGGAGGGCGGCCTCGTCGTCGATGCGCTCGACCCGGTCGGTGCGGGTGAGGTACTCGGTGAGGAGGTAGACGTCGGCGTCCTGGGCGAGCAGGTAGTCGTAGAACTCGTCGGCGTCGTCCCAGCGGTAGTGCCAGTAGTCGGCGTTCCAGGTGAAGACGGTCAGGTCGGTCTCGCCTTCGGCGCCGGCGCCGCCGACCAGGGCCGAGAGGTTGATGCCCGCGATGGGGTAGGCGATCGCGAACAGGGCGATGTGGACTATCCACAGTCGCCAGCGGATGCCACGGAGGGCGCGGATCGCGGCGAGGGCGAGCAGGGCCGAGGGCACCAGGAGCGCGAAGGGCGGCACCATCTCGATGAGGGACCACCACCAGACGCGGCCGCTCAGGATCAGGTGGGCGAGGAGGAAGGCCGCCCAGAAAGCGGTCGCGCCGACGACGAGGCGGGTGCCCCAGCACCATCGCCGCCGCGGCGTCTCGGGCTCCGCGTCCGCTTCGGGGGCGCGGTTCTCGGTCAGGCTCATGGTCTCTCGCAATCATTCGCCGTAGAGGGCGGACAGGTCGAACAGGGCCGAGGCCCCGATGAGGGCCAGGCAGCCCGCGGCGATGGCGAGGAGGACGGGGTCGCGCAGTAGCAGCCGCGTCGGGTCGCCGTCCCCGCCTCGCAGTTCGAGCCGCTGGAGGTAGCGGAACAGGGCCATCAGCAGCAGCGGCACCAGCAGCATCGCAAGGGGGCCTTTGGATTCGCCCGCGTGCGGGCCGCCGAGGGCGAACAGCAGGAACGTGGCGGTGGCGAGCCCGCCGGAGATGGAGATGAACTGCTCCAGCAGCGTGGCGGTGTACCCGCGCAGGGCCGACCGGTGGGCCTCGCCGGCGACCTCGATCTCCCTGCGGCGCTTGCCGAGCACGAGCAGCAGGGAGAGGAACAAAGTCGAGAGGACGACGAGGCTCGCCGGGGTGGTGTCGAGCACGAGGTACCCGGCCAGGGCGCGCAGGGGGAATCCGGCGGCGACGGCGAACATCTCCAGGACGGGTACGCCTCTGAGCTTGCGGCTGTAGGCGAAGTTCAGGCCGACGTAGGCGCCGATGGGGATCAGCAGTTCGGGGGCCGCCGCGATCGCGAGGCCGGCCGATCCGACGCCGCAGACGACGGCGACGAGCACCGCCTGGCGCACGGTGATCGCGCCCGAGGCCAGGGGCCGCAGCCGCTTGACGGGGTGGTGGTGGTCGCGGAACCGGTCGGCGATGTCGTTGACCGCGTAGACGAGTGAGGACGCGAGCATGAACGCGGCCACCGCGAGCGCGGGTCCGGCGAACGTGGCGCGCTCCCAGACCTGCGGGTCGAGGAACGGCAGCAGGACCGCGACGTTCTTGACCCATTGCCGGGGCCGCGCCAGTGCGACGGCGCCCGAGACGGTGCGGAGGCTACGCGTCCGAGGATCGGCGGGGGCGATCCCTGGGGACTTGAGGCTGGTCATGGCGGCGCTCCTGCGTTCGTGCGGGTGGGAAGAGGATCTTGGCGCCGGCGAGCATCCCCTGGCGCCACCGGTCCGAGCTGGTGGCCCCGGCGGCGCCGCGGGGGGCTTCGGGACGCTCGCGCCACCACCGGAAGGTGCGCAGGATCGCGTCGCGGTTGGCGTGCTCGGGGGTGAACCCGAGCCGCTCGGCGGCCTTGGATATGTCTACATAGGAGTCGGCTTTGAGCTTGCGCACCAGGCGGTCGTAGACCGGTGAGAGTCCGAGCGCCGAGGCGGCGCGGAGCATCGCGATGGCGGGGGCGGCCGGGACCGACCGGATGCGGGCGCCGCGGCCGACCTCGTCGAGGACGGCCTGGAAGTCCTCGCGGATGGTGCCGAACTCGGCCGCGCCGATGTTGTACGTGCCGGCGGCGGCCGCCTCGGGGGCGGTGAGGACGCCGCGCACGGCGCGGGCGAGGTCGTCGATGTCGAGCATCTGGACGCGCACGTCGCCCTTGCCGATGACGGGGAAGCCGCGGCCCTCCTCGGCCCATTCGAAGAGCATCCCGAACAGGCCCAGGCGGCCCGGCCCGAGGAACGTCTTGGGCCGCACGACGGTCACGCACCGGTCGGCGCGGTGCGGGACCACGAGCGCCTCGGCCTCGGCCTTGGCGGCGCTGTAGGCGTCGACCGGTTCGTGCGGGTGGTCCTCGGGCGTCGGCACGAGGCTCGGGAGCCCGTAGACCGCCGTGGAGGAGATGTGGACGACCCGGCCGACGTCCGCCTTCGCGGCGGCGCCGACCATCGACCTGGCGCCGTCGACGATGATGGACCGGATGTCGGCCTTCGGGTACGAGGGCAGGGCCGAGGCGCAGTGGACGACCGCGTCGCAGCCCTCGGCCGCTTCGCTGAGCGCGGTCTCGTCGCGCACGTCGCCGGTGTGGACCGTCAGGCCCTCGGCGGGCGGGACCGGCCGCAGGTCGTAGGCGGCCACGGCGACGCCGTCGGCGAGGAGGTCGGCGGCGACGCGCGAGCCGAGGACGCCGGCGGCGCCGGTGACGAGCACGCGGGAGGGCAGGGCTACCACAGGCTGCTCACCTTCTGGACCAGGAAGCGGCGCACCAGTCGGCCCAGACCCGCCGCGAGGGTCTCCTCGATGGCGGCCAGACATCGGTGCACCTCCTCGACGGGCGTCACCAGAGGCGGGCCGATCACGACCGGATGCTCCCCGTTGAGCGTGTAGTACAGGTAGATCCCGTGGTCCTCGTACATGGCCTGGAGGAACGCCGAGGACAGGAGCTTCTGCTGGAAGCCGGGGTCCTTCGCGAGGCCGCCGGGCACGACCTTCATCAGCGGCTCCACGAAGGACGGTCCGCCCTGGAGGAACAGGCCCCACAGGGCTCCCGAGCCGCGCACGTCGGCGACCTCGTCGGGGAAGGCCTTCGCGATCCGGTCGAGCCCTTCGGAGAGGACGGTCCCGATCTCGCGGGCGCGCGCCGGGTAGTCGTCCTCGATCGCGATGTTGACCGCCTCGATCGCCGTCGCGCACTCCTCGCCGAAGCCGTAGTAGGTGGTGCTGGTGGTCTGGAGCAGCGCGTCGCCGAGGTTGTCGTACGCCTTCTTGTAGACGCGGCCGCGGACGGTGAACCCGGAGATAGAGGACTTGCCGCCGCCGAAGGCCTTCGAGGTGCACAGGATGTCGGGTACGAGGCCCTCGTAGCGCATGAAGTGGAAGAGGTTCCCGGTCTTGCCCCAGCCGGTGTAGATCTCGTCGAAGACCAGGACGATGTCCTCGCGGTCGCACAGCTCCCGGAGCCCCCGCAGGAACTCCTCGGAGCACTGGCCCATGGTCGAGGCGCTGAACGGCTCGATGAGCAGCGCGTACACGTCGCCGGGGTGGGCGGCCACGGCCTTGCGCACCGATTCGAGGTCGTCGTACACGAAGTCGTCGATGCCGGGGATCGTGGGGAAGCTGAACCCGTGCCCCTGCGAGCCGGTGAGCCCGCCCGAGCCGAGCAGCTTGCCGTGGAAGGCGGAGGTGGCCCGCAGGACCGTGTTCCTCCTCCCCCGGTGGTACTTGTAGGCGCACTTGACGGCGCCTTCGACGGCCTCGGCGCCGGAGTTGGGGAAGAACGAGTGGTCCAGGTCGCCGGGGAGGACTTCGGCGAGGTTGTGGCTCAGCGCGGCCAGGTACGGCGAGAAGAAGGTCTTGTGGACCTCCATGCGCCCCTTGTCGGCGAAGCGGCGGCGCGCCTCGATGATGCGGGGGTGGTTGTGGCCGTGGGTGAGCACGCCGACGCCACCGGTGAGGTCGGTGACGCGCCGGCCGTCCTTGAGGTGCAGGTAGCAGCCCTCGGCCCGGTCCACGAGCTCGCGCCCGAACCCGAACGAGGTCATGAGCGAGACCTGGCTGCTGTTGATGTAGCGCCGGTAGAGCTTCTGGACCTCCTTCAGGTCCATCGACTCGGCTTCATCGATGTCAATGAGTGGCATAGGGTTCGCTCCTCGAGGGGTGGCCAGTGGGGTGGTCGGTGGAGTGGTCTGCGGCGTGGGTCGGGGCGGTGGTCGCCGGGGTGCGGCTCCGGGCTGCGGGCAGGCCGCAGAGGATGCCGCAGCCGAGCACGGCCGTGAAGCACAGGTGCACGGCCGCGAGCTGCGCGGTCTTCGCGAGGCCGAGGTGCCGCCGGGCGTAGGCGTAGAGCCCCGCGTCGGAGGCCAGAGCGATGAGGAGCGCGGCGGCGGTGACGAGCAGCGCCTGCGGTGCGAGGAGAACGAACGGCAGGGACGCGAGTGCGGCGCCGACCGCCGCGAGGGACCGCATCCGGTTGATCCGCTCCAATCGCACCCCGCGGGGCTTGAGCGACGGCAGCGGCACCGACCGCTTCCATTGCGTGCGAAGGGCCTTCGCCAAGGTCGAACCGGCGTCGTGGCTCCCGGCAACGGTCTCTGTGATGAGGAGCTTCGCGCGCCCGGCCATCCGCGCCGAGTACTCGACGTCCTCGCAGTCGCGCAGGCGCTCGTCGAGGGGCCCGAACCGGTCGAACACGGACCGGCGCACGGCCGCCACGGCGAACACGACCACATTGGCCGGTCCCGCGAAGCGGTGGCGCCAGTACGCCTCGCGCAGCACCAGGTAGTGCTCCACGATGCCGCGCCCGCGCAAGGGAACGGGCACGTAGGTGCCGTGCACGATGTCGAGTTCGGGGTCCTCGGCGAGCAGCGCCGCCGCCCGCTCGACCGCGTCGGGACGCAGCGCCACGTCGGAGTCCACGAAGAACAGGACGTCGCCGCGGGCGGCCGCGATGCCCTCGTTGCGGGCCCCGGACGGGCCGCGGTTGCGCGCCAACCGGACCACGGTGCAGCCGAACTCGGCGGCGATCAATGCCGAGTCGTCGGCGCTGGCGTCGTCGACCACGATGATCTCGTCGGGCGCTCGGGTCTGGTCCCGCAGCGCCGCGAGGCACTCGCGGAGGGTCCCGCTCGCGTTGTGGCAGGGGACGATCGCGCTCACGACCGGTGGCGCGCCGTCCCCTCGGTCGGGTTCGGCGGAGCGGTCTCGTCCCATGGCTCACACTCGCTCAGTTCCGTGGCACCTGTGGTGAATCATCTGGTACTGAACGTAATCGTCGCTGCTGGACCGCACCTCGATCCGGTCTCGACCGTGCCTCAATCGCGCCTCGACTTCGCCTCGACCCTGCCTCGACGGGCGCTCGATCGCTGCTCGACCTCGCCTGGAGCGGAACTGAATCGCGCTCCGCGTCCGGTCGGACGCGGAGCGCGACGGTACGTCGGGACGCCTGCGGATCAGGCCTCGGAGAGGCGCCGGTAGGTCTCGGCGTCGAGTTCGATCGCCGAGGCCCCGAGCGCCTCGTCCAATTGGGACACGGTGCTCACGCCGAGGATCGGGATCACGGTCGCCGGGCCGGCGGTCAGCCAGGCGAGCGCGAGCTGGTTCGGCGTCACGCCGAGCGCCGCCGCCTCCTCGCGCAGCACCGCGATCCGGCGCTCCGAGCCCGCGTGGTCGTAGTCCACAGGCGCGCCGGGCGGCCTGCGGTCCGAACGGGAGAAGGCCCCGTTCGACAGCGGCGAGTACGCGAACACCGGCAGGTCCTCGGACACGGCGTAGTCGAGGAGCTCGTCGCTCGCGCCGAGCTGGATCGAGTCGGGCACCGGCACGGTCAGCGGCCGCGGGTACAGGTAGGTGTGCCGCTGCTGGATCGCCTGGTAGCCGGCACGGCCGGCGCGCTCGGCCGCGGACCTCGCCCGCTCCAGCCGCCAGCTCGCGTGGTTGCTGGCCCCCAGCACCCGCACCGAGCCGTCCTCGACCAGGCGGCCGAAGGCGTCGACGGTCTCCTCCAGCGGCGTGGCCCGGTCGTCGGCGTGCGCGTAGTACAGGTCCACGGTCGCGACGCCGAGCCGCTCGCGGCTGCGCGCGAACTGCTCCTCGATCACCTTGGGAGACAGCCCTTCACGGTTTCCGCCGTGGTAGGGCTCCTCGGGTCGGGCCGGCGCCGAGCCGACCTTGGTCGCGATCCGCACCGTCCCGGCCGCTCCGCGGGCGGCGAGCCAGCGGCCGATGAGCGCCTCGCTCTCCTCGCCGGTGCCGCCGTCGGCCCAGAACGCGTAGCAGTTCGCGGTGTCGAGCAGGTTCCCGCCCGCCTCGGCGTAGCGGTCGAGGATCGCGAACGCCTCGCCCTCGGCCACGGTGGTCCCGAAGTACATGGTCCCGAGGCTGAACTCGGCGGCGTCGAAACCCGCGGCGCCGCCGATTCGGTGCTGTCGCATGGTGCTCCTTCTGTTCGGCTCACCGCTGCTGCGCGGTGAGGGTCAGGTGTTCGGTCCACAGCTCGTCCTGGGACCGGTCGGCCAGCAGGTCGCAGAACAGGTCCTGCGCGCGCTGGGACGGGCCGATCCCCAAGTCCTCCTTGAGCAGCGAGCGCAGGTCATGGTAGGCCACGAGCGCCTCGCCGCGCCGGTCCTCGCGGGCGAGGCCGAGCATCAGGAGGATCCAGAGCCGCTCGCGGAACGGGTGGCGCCGCACGAGCGTCGCCAGCTCCGCGAGGGTGTCGCTGCGCGCCCCGGCGCGCAGCCGCAGCGCGAGCGAGGTCTCCAGCGTGTCGATCCGCAGCTCGTCGAGGCGGCGGCGCTCCTGCGTGGCGAGCGGGCCGGTCGCCCCGTGCAGCGCCTCGGCGTTCGACCAGTGGCCCAGGGCCCGGTCGAGCGCTTCGGCGGCCTGGTCGAAGTGGCCGGCCCAGAGCGCGGCCATGCCGGTGCGGCGGTCGGACTCGAACTCGTCGACGTCGAGCGTCACCGAGGCCGGGTCGATCGAGTAGCCCGGCCGCAGCGACCGCAGGAGCCCCTGCTCCTCGGTGCTGTCGGTCCTGCGGCGCAGGCGGCTGATGTAGGTGTGGACGACGTTGACGGCGCTCGCGGGGGCCGCGTCGCCCCACAGGTCGGCGATCAACTGGTCGACCAGGACCGGGGTGCCGCGGCGGATGACGAGGATGCCGAAGCACTCCCGTTCGCGCGCCGGTCCGAGATGGACGGACTCGCCGTCCCGGGTCATGCCGATGGCGCCGAATAGGCGCACGGTGGTGTAGGGGGTGCTCATGCTCACCTTCGAGTAGTCGCGACGGCCCGCGCCGGGCGCGGGAGTGGGTGGCGGCGCGGAGTGGCGGTGGGCGGCGACTTCGTTGGCGCAGCGCTCCCATGGACGGCGGTCGAGACATGGGATCTGAAACGGTGCCTGGTGGGCGAAAGGGGGTTTCGAGTGATTTGTGAAGCCGCGGCGGCATGTTCGTGACGCGCCGGACACGGAGATGAGATCATCCTAACAGGATCCGACCAGGGATGCGCAAGTGAACGGTCACCGAACGTCAAGTCGCCCACCGATGTGGTGGCGATTCGGAACGGCGGCGCGGTTCCGCATGGGAGCGATGACGATCGGGCGGGCGTCGCCCCCGGCGTCAGTTCAGGTGGGTGACGAGTTTGATGTAGTCGCCGAAGGCCTCGTCGACGTCGGCCTGGGTGAGCCCGTAGTCGGCGAGGGCGTACTCGTGCTTGCGGCTGTCCGTGGGCCGCTCCAGCGAGCGCTGGAGGTTGGCCTCGTCCTTCGGCCCCCACTGCGCCCCGATCTTCTCGTAGAGTTCGGGCACATAGGTGTAGGGGTCGGCGTTGAGCCGGTGGTAGGGCACGTCGATCACCGAGCCGGGCCGCAGGTGCGGCCGGGCCTGGCGGGCGCGGGCGATGCCGCCGGAGAGCAGGTCCAGGAACCTCCGGCCCTGGGCGTGCCTGTCGACCCGGCGCAGCATGAGTCCCATGGCGGTCTCGTTGAGGGAGCAGACCGAGGCGATGACGGTCATGGGGTCGCGGTGGTTCCACACGAAGATCGCGTCGGGGAACACCGTCTGGATCTCGCGGAGGTTGAAGGTGTCCATCGGGGACTTGAGGATCCAGCGTCTGCGCTCGCGCCCGTACTGGAGGACCTGGAGGGACTCCTTGAGGTAGAGGTACTCGGGGACCCTGTCGTGGGTCTCGAGCCACTCGGCGTAGTGCGGGACGGGCGCTCGCGTGAGGTGGTAGTGGGTGTGCGGGACGATCAGGAACGACTCCTCGGGCCCGGTCGCCGACATCGGGTGCTGGGAGGGGAAGACCGGCATGAGCTTCTCGAGCATCGACAGGCCCTTGGCCACCTCGGCGATCCGCGCGTCGCGCACCTCGGGAGGCTGCTCCAGGTCGATGTTGTACATCTCCCACGTGAGCGGGCCGCGGTGGCCGGGCGAGCCGGCGAGGATCTTGTGCGTGAGCGTGGTCGCGGTGCGGGGCAGGCCGATGATGAAGACGGGCCTCTCGATCGGCTCCTCGGCGATCTCGGGGTGGGCCTCGCGCAGGCGGCGCACCCGCAGGCGGTTGACCAGGCGCCCCGCGAACTCGGCCTTGACGCCGAGCCAGCCCATGGGGGTCATGCCCTTGACCTGCGTGTAGCAGTCGAACGCGAATTCGAGGTCGTCGAGCCACTGGCGGTCGTAGTCGAAGGTGAACCGTTGATCGGCCTCGGCGGCGGCGACGAGCTTGGACCAGGTCCGGGCAGAGTCGCGGCGGGAGGCGAGCGCCGGCGTCAGCACGACGTTCAGGACGGAGGCGAGGGCGGAGACGCGGCGCATGGGGGATGCATCCTCTCGAGGGGGTTCGGCGCCACCCTACTACTTCCCATCGGCTAGGGGGACAAGCCGTTCGCGCCTCATCCGGTCGCCGAGCCTCCGAGCGGGCACACCGCGCGGCAGTCGCCGGCGCGTCCCATCTGGAACGCGCGCTCGCCGATGCTGCCCTCGGGAAGGGACTTGGGGTCCACCAGTCCGCGGAACGCGGCGAGCACGACCATCTGGAGTGTGGTCTCGGCGCCGAGCTTCTCCTTGATCGTCTCTATCTGCCGCCGCAGATGGCGGACGGAGATGTCGAGCCATGCCGCCGCGGTCTGCTGGTCCGGGGCGGCGATGACGTGCGAGAGGATTTTCAGTTCCGATTCAGTGAGCGGCGCGATCTTCGAGGCGCGCGGTGCTGAAGGGCTCACTTGCAGTCCTTTCCATCCATGATCACTCGGGTGCGGTCGAGGATCCGGCGGCGGTGAAACCGCTGCGTGCGGGGTGCGATCGCGGTCCGGCGATGGCGTGTCACGGCGTGGTCCTCATTTTAGGGCGGCGGAACTACTCTGCGCGGCAATCGATTACGACACGAGTCGTGATCAGAACCTTTGAGACGCAGGGGTTTCGGGGTGGGGAAGTCGCGGTAGGCGACCTTTGATCCTGTTGTGGCGCGAGGGGGCGCAATGGCGGTGGACACCGCATTGAGGACCATTCAAGTATCGTTCTCCCGTCCCTTCAAGGCAGGCGACCGGCGAATGACAGGCGGGATCGCGCCGGCACGGTGAATAGGGTGGACACGGTCGGGCCTCAGACGAGCCAGCGCCGCATGCCCGGACCGATGTCCCATCCGTCCGTCCGCAGCCGCATCGCGGTCAGCGCATCGACTCCGGTCGACTCCAGCAGCGCGGTCACCGCCCGTCGGGCCAGCGGGGCCCCGATGCAGGCGTGGCGTCCCTTGCCGAACGAGAGGTGGAACGGGCCTTCGCGGTCGGTCCGGATCCGTTCGGGGTCGGGGAACCTCCTGGGGTCGCGGTTCGCCGCGAGCAGGACCAGCACGACCTGGTCGCCGGCCCGTATCGTCTTGCCGTGCAGGTCGATCGGGTCCTTCGCGAACCGCACGGCGAAGTGGAACGGGGCCGCCAGCCGGATCAGCTCCTCCACGAACCGGTCTCGGTGGGCGGTGAAGTCGGACCACAGGCCCGGATCGGCGCGGATCCGCTCGACGGCGTACATGGCGACGCTCAGGGTCGGCTCGATCGCGCCCGTCAGGACTTGGGCGTAGATCGCCACGGCGTCGTCGCGGTCGATGGCGCCGCTCCTCCGTTCGTCGCCGAGCGCGGCGCCGAGGGGGCCGCGCCGGTCGGCGACGGCGGCGTCGACGTACTCCCCCAGTGCCGCATAGGCGGTGAGGGCTTCGGTCAGGCGCTGTTCGGTGGCCTCCTGCCCCGACATGGGCGCGAGGATCGCCTCGGCCCACAGCGAGAGTGCACCGTAGTCGGCCGGTTCGGCGCCCAGGAGCCGGGTGAGGCCGGCGCCGATGGCGTCGCGCAACCGCTGCGGCGTCTCGATGTCGGGGCCGCCGCGCAGCGCCTCGCCGACCGCTCGGGCCGCGGCGTCGATCTGCCGGGGTTGGAAGAGCGGGTGCATGAGTCTTCTGAGGACGGTGTGGTGCGGCGGGTCGGTGAAGGCCGGCCATTTGGCGATGAGCGCGTCGAGACGGGCGCGCGCGGTCGCGGGCGGTTCGTCTGGGGCGGCCACCGGCTGCGCGGCCAGTCGCGGGTCGGTCAGGAGCGCGGCCACGTCGTCGTAGCGCGTGACGAACCACGATCCCGATCCGGGTTCCCGGAAGGCGGGTGCGCGTTCCCGGAGGGCGTCGAACCACCGGATCGGCCTCGGAGCCGCGGTCGACTCCGGTGCTTGGGCCGACAGGTCTGCCATGGCGGCTCCTACCACTCGACCGGCAGTGCGGTGACTCCGTAGGAGCCCGCGGTGTCCTGCATGGGGACCTCGTGTTCGGGCACGGCCAGCCGCAGGCCGGGGAACCGGCCGAAGAGCTCCTCGAAGATCACGCCGAGCTCGACGCGGGCGAGGTTGTGGCCCAGGCATTGATGCGGCCCGTAGCCGAACGCGAGGTGTGAGTGGCGTTCAAGGTCGGGGCGGTGCGATTCGGCGTCCTCGAACCGCGCCGGGTCGCGGTTGGCGACCGGCAGCGCGGCGACGACCGGCTGGCCCGCGCCGACCGTTCGGCCGCCGATCGCGACGTCCTCGGTGGGGAGGCGCAGCACGCCGAGGTTGTTGGTCGGCAGGAACCGCAGCAGCTCCTCGACCTCGGCGTCGCGGCGGTCGGGGTCGCCGAACCGATCGGCGGCATCGGGTCCTTCGGTGAGGTAGTAGAGGACGCCCATGCCGACGATGTGGGAGACGGGGGCGTGGCCGGCCATCCGGAGCGCGAGCGCGAACGAGGCGCCGACCTCGTCGGTGGCCTCCTTCGCGGTGAGCAGTTCGCTGAGGAGATCGTCGCCCGGGTCCTCGCGCTTCCGGGCGGCCAGGCCGACCAGGGCGTCCCACATCGCCTGCATCGCGCCGAGTCGGTCCGCGCCGAGGTCGTCCCCGTCGATGACCTCGATCTGCTCGCTCAGGAGCGCCTCCAGCTGCGGCGGCACGCCGATCAGGTCGCAGACGACCCGGGCGGGAGCCGGCCACGCGAACGCCTCGAACAGGTCCGCGGGAGCGCCGCCCCGCCGCATCCGCTCCAGTTGCTCGACGACGATCGCCCTGATGCGCGGGGCCGCCTTCCGCGCGGCGCGCATCGTGAACTGGCCGGTGAGGAGCCTGCGGTACCGGGCGTGCTCCTCGCCGTCGAGTCCGAAGAACCAGCCCGGAATGCCCTCGCCGCCGTCGAGCGGCGGCGGCTCGTTGACCGCGGAGACGAACCGCGGATCGGCCAGCATGGACTTGACCTCCTCGAACGAGGCGAGCAGCCACGCGGGCCTGCCGCTGGGGGTGTCCAGCGGGGCGGGGGCGGCGGTGTCCCGCACCCGCTCGTAGTCCTCGATCACCCCGAACGGGCAGCGCCGCTTGAGCCCTTCGGCGCCGGGGACGGGCAGGTTCGCCATGGTCACTCCTCCCCGGCGGCCGGCGGGCGGTTTCGGCGGTGGGCGTGCGGACCGGCGTCCCCGACGAGGCGGCCGGTGCCGTCCCGGGGGTACAGCTGCGCCTCCTGCGTCGCGAGCAGTCCTTCGAGGACGGTGAGCAGGCGTTCCCAGCCGACGAACATGCCGACCATGCCCGGGGGCGCGGATTCGAGCGCGTCGATCAGGTAGCCGAAGCGCCCTTCGGGGTCGGCGATCCCGGCCCTGCCGAGGTTCTCCGCGAACTGGGTCCGGTCGGCGTAGGCCCGCACGTGCGCGACTTCGATGCCCTTGAGGTACAGCTCGGCGTCGGCGATCCGCTCGTTCCCGTCCGGGTCGGTCGCGCGCCGGGAGGTGATCGAACGGACCGGGTAGGCCGATTCGGACTGCTCGTCCTCGCGCCACTCCAGCGGGAGGTAGGCCTCCCAGGCCGGGTTCCACTGGAGCGCGACGGCGGCGGAGATGTCGTTGCCGGGCATGACGTAGGAGGCGGCGGTGTCGAGGATGCGGTGCACGGCGGCGGCGGTGGCGTCGCCGGTCTCGACGGCCAGCCGCACCTCGGCGCCGCCGCGCCGCAGCGCGTCTTCGTCGCCTTCGAGGGCGATGACGCTCGCCCCGGCCTCCTCCAGTCGGTCGACCAGGACGCGGCGGGCGGCCGCGGGCCAGGTGGAGGGGACGGTGAACAGCGCGACCCGCTCCAGTTCCACCGCCCGCCCCGTCGCGGTCACGTCGGGCATCCCCTCGGGCGCGCTCACCAGGAAGTCCACGTCGTCGAGGTCCACGCCCACGGCTTTCGCGAGGGTGCGGATCAGGTCCTCGACCTGCGCCATGCAGTCGCCGAGGCCCTCGAAGGTCGTCGCGAACACGAGCTGCTCGAACTCCATGAGGTAGTGCTCGGAGGAGGCCGCGCCGTCGCCCCCCTCGTAGCGGAAGCACCGCCCGAAGGCGAAGCTGCGGTCCAGGCCCTCGGCGAGGGCGGTGTAGAGCGGGAACTCGGGCGATTGCAGGATGCGCAGGTCGATGCCGTCCATGCGGCTGTGCGCGAGCTGGAACTCCTCGGCTCCGTACTCTTCGGAGCGCGACCAGATCATGGGCAGCGCGATCTCGTCGAAGCCGCGCTCGACCAGCCACTCCCGCGCGGTCCGGCGAAGCCCGGACGCGGTCGAGAGGTGGCCGGCGGGCCGCACCGCGAGGCGGGGCCTGCGGCGGGTGCCGGACTCGCCGGTCCCGTCCACCTCGATCTTCCCGACGGTGAGCCGGGCCGGTTCGGTCCGCTCGCCGAAGACCACCGCCGGGGCCTCCCGGGGCAGTCCCCTGGGGACGCCTTCGAGCTCGATCCAGCCGCGCATGGTCGCGAGGTAGTCCGTGCCCTTGTCCCGGATCAGCCAGCCCGCAAGCCGCTCCATTCGATGCTCCATCCGATCGTTCCTCTCCTTCAGCTTCCGGCCCGCGACGCCGGCTTCGCCTTCATCAGGGACGCCGCCCCGCCGGTTCGAGCGCTTCGGCCGCGGCCTCCGGTTTCGACGCGGACCTGGAGCGGTCCGCGATGAAGACGGCCGCGCATCCGGTCGCCACGGCGATCGCGCACCAGCGCACGGCCCCCTCGACCCCCAAGAACTCCCACAGCAGCCCGGCCACCAAGTCCCCCAAGGCCATCGAGAGGCCGAGGACGGCGCCCATGATCGAGGTCATGGTCGACCGGAGCCGGTCGGGGAACAACTGCTGCGCGCGGATCGCGTTGACGCACATCAACAGGCCCGTGAGCGCCTCGGCGGCGACCAGGGCCGCGCCGGTCGCCACCGCGCCGGTGCCGACGGCGCACATCACCGCGCAGGTGAGGACCAGTCCGACCGGGAGCACCCGCCGCGCCGGGAACCGCTGCGTGAACTTGGTGGCCCACGCGCCCACGGCCGAGGCCACGGTGAACACCAGCAGCACCAGGCCGAGCGACTCAGGCCGCAGCCCGATCGTCTCCATCGACAGCGGCTGCCAGGTCAGGATCAGGACGGTGAGGAGGAACCCGATGAGGGCCGCGTGGATCATCTGCGTGCGCAATTCGCCGGTGGCCGCCAGCCGCAGGCCGCGCCCGAGCAGGCGCAGCGTGGAGTCCCTCGTGGCCGACCGCTGCTCGGGCCAGCGCAGGCGTACCCACAGCGCCACCGGCAGCAGCAGCGCCCCGGCCACGATGATGGTCCGGTCGACGGCGAGGTGGTCGGCGGTGAGGAACACGCCCGCGGCGGCGGCGCTGGAGGCGGTCCACCGGACCACGTGGACCCGGCGCATCACCGCGGCGATGCCCTCGTCCCCGATCTCCTCGCGCAACCGGTTGAGCACCAGCGAGGTCGGGGCCCCGGAGTAGCAGGACTGGCCGATGCCCCACAGGGCCAGGGCGACGGTGAACATGAGCATCGACTGGGCGAACCCGAACGCCACCAGTCCCAGGCCCCACATCGCCAGGCCGGCCACGAGGATCCGGCGCTGGCCGTACTTGTCGCCCCAGGCGCCGCTGGGGGTCTCGACGGCGTTCGCGAGCACCCCGGAGATCGCCAGCGCGATGCCGATGGTGGCCCCGGTGAGGCCGCCGTCGAGCATGTGGACGATGACGGTGGCGCCGAACACGAAGTCGGCGAACGAGACCAGTGCGACGAGGACGCACAGGCGGCGTATCAGGACGCGTTGCATGTCGAGGGGGGCTCCATTCGCGGTCGGGTGCCGGGGCGGGGTCAGGTGAGCACCAGGCAGTCGAGCTTCACGCAGGATCCGGGGCGTTTGGCGGCCGCGGCGGCGCTCTTGCGTTCGAGCACGTCGCCGGGCTCGGCGGTCGCGATGTTGCCGAAGGATTCGGCGCCGCGTTGCGGGCACAGCCAGATCTCGCCGTCGGAGTTGACGAAGACGCCGCGCTCGGCGGCCCCGCAGCCGGGGGTGGGCGAGATCTGGCCGGTTCCGAGGAATCTGCGGAACCGGCGGTAGTAGCCGTCGCGGCCGAGCAGGTCGCGGTGCTCGTCGATGAGGGCCGACAGCGTCGCGGTGGCTTCGGGGCCGATCGAGCGCAGGCTCAGGGGGTGGGTCTCGGGGACGCCGACGGGCATGAGTTCGAGGGCGAGTCCGTGGGTTCGGGTGAAGCGGACGATCTCGGGGAGGTCGGCGTGGTTCTTGGCGGTGACGACGACGCAGACCTGGAGGTCGCGGACGCCGTGCTCCACGAGGCGGGAGATGCCTTTGAGGGTGGCCTTCGTGCCGCCGCGCACGCGGTCGCCGATGTGGTCGGAGACGTGGTCGATCGAGACGTGGACCTCGGTGCCGGAGGCTGCCAGGAGTTCGGCGGTCTCGTCGCGGACGAGGACGGCGTTGGTGAAGACGGCGGCGCTTCCGGCGTGGCGGGTGGCGACGTCGAGCAGTGCGGGGAAGTCCTCGCGCAGGAGCGGTTCGCCGCCGGTGAAGTTGACGCGCTCGATCGCGATGCCGGCGTTCTCGCAGCGTCGGAGCCAGCGGTCGTAGGTCTCGGGTCCGACCGGGGTCGGCGCGTATTCAGAGGTGCCGACCTCGTACCAGCAGTAGGTGCAGCTGAGGTTGCAGGAGTTGGCGATCATGAACGTCTGCTCAGACAGCATCGGAGGGTCCCTTCATCGCGTCGGGCGGCGGTGCGTCCGCGATCGTGCGCGGCAGTCCGGCCCGGGCGCGCCGTTCGGCTTCGTTCGTGGCGGCGGTGAACCGTTCGAGTCCGGTGTCCTCGCGCAGGGTGCGGCGGAGGTCCAGGACGAGCGAGGCGCGGTCGGCGATGCCCGGGTCGTCGGCGCTCGTCTGGCGCTTGTAGACGGTCGCGTAGATCTGGTCGGCCTCGTCGCCGAGCACCCGCACGGCGATGGTCCAGGCGATGGCGTCGATCCAGGCCTCCCAGCGGGCGTGGGTGGCGGGCGAGAGCCGCAGGCGGGCGCCGAACCACTGGTGGAGCAGTTCGTGGAGGACGTAGAGCCATTGGGTGCCGACGGCGGCGGGCTGGAGGCGGTGGGAGATCAGGACGGCTCCGGGGAGGGAGAGCGCGCGGGGCCAGTCGTGCCGGCTGGAGTAGACCTCGACGTCCCAGTCGAGGGGGCCGAATTCGGCGAGGCAGTGGCGCCAGGCGGCGGCGAGTCGGCTCCAGGCCGGGTCGCCTTCGTATCCGCCGTCGGAGCGGAAGCGGACGCGGTGCGCGAAGCCGTGGTCGCCGTGGGGCACGGCGAGGAGTTCGCCGGTGCGGGGGTCGGCCAGGCGCGCGAGGGCGTCAAGGTTGTGGAGGGCGAGGTTGTGGATCGCGAGCCGTTCCCAGGTGAGGGATCGGGTGAGGGTCTTGTCGAGCGGTGCGTCGAAGGCGTGGGCGGCAAGGGCCGGGTCGCCGCTGCCGGCGACGACGGGTTCGGTGAGGGCGCCGAGGTCGGGCGCGGCGGTGCGGTTCACGGCGACACCGCTTCCGCCCCTTGGTCAGCCGAGATGAGTTCGAGCTGCGCCGAGCGCGGCAGCGGGAGGTCGTAGTGGCGGTCGTCGGCGATCTCGCCGCCGATCAGGGTGTTGTCGCCGAAGCCGACGTGCATCGAGTCGGCGGCCTTCTCCCCCAGGGAGGTCACGGGCAGCCAGCGGGCGTCGGGGTTGACGCCGAAGCCGATCTCCACGATCGGGCGCGGATCGGCGGGTCGGTCACTGCCCGGTTCACTGATTTGTCCTTCATGGACGGTGTAACGGCGCGGGCCGCTCGTCGCGTTGTGCACGTCGAGGTCGCCGCTCACGGCCTCGGGTCGGCAGGCGATCCAGACCTCCCCGAGGGGCAGTTGCAGGATCGGCAGGTCCGTTCGGGCCGAGCCGAAGTCGGTCCGGACGGTCCAGGGGCGCCGCACGCGCAGTGTCCGATCGTCTCCGAAGTGGATCTCGATCGCCGCGCTGTCTTCGAGCGTCGCGGCCAGTCGGTCGGCGCGTTCGCGCAGGGCCGCCACGGGTGTCGCGAGGGCGCGCAGGTAGACCGATTCGAGCGGTTCGGTGAGGGCCGGGTCGGTGAGGCCGTGCGGGAAGTCGACGCTTGCGAACGCGATGCCGTTGCCGCACAGGAGGCGCAGCGCCTCGGGTCCGCCCGCCTCGTTGCCGTCGCCGCCGAACGGATCGTGGTAGACCACCGCGTCGCAGGCGAGGCGTTCGCCTTGGAATCGGACGTGGGACGCGTGTTCGTCAGGGGCGGGAGGGCCCCAGCGGCGGTCGCCCTCGGCCAGGGTCCGCCGGATGGGGTCCCAGCCGCGGCGGGCGCAGTGCTCCGCGAAACGGGTCCATAGGGGATGGTCGCCGCGCGAGACGATCAGGACGCGCCCGGGTGCGGGGCGGAGGCCGTCGAGGGCCTCCGCCATCTGCGCCGCGGCCGCGTCGGAGCGGGAAGGGCTCATGCACCACTGCCCGAGGTGAGGACCTCGGTGGTCATGGTGCGCATGAAGTCGCAGCGGTCGGCGCTGAGCTTGTCGCCGCCCCAGAGCAGCTTCTCGAGCGTGCAGGGGCCGCCGCAGATCTGGCTGGCGATGCAGCCGTCGCACTCCTCGACGGTCGGGCCCTCGAAGTGCCAGCGGCGTCCGAGTTCGATCGGGTCGCCGCCCTTGGGGACCTCCACGCGGTGGTCGTTGTGGTGGACCAGGCACAGCGAGCGGCGCCCGTCCGCGCTGACGTACACCGGCCAGGTGCCAGCCTCGGACTGGAAGAGGTTCCCGTCGATGCAGTGGTCGGACTGCGGGATCTTGGTGCGCAGGTGGAGGGGGATGAACGTGCCCGGGGCCTGGAAGGCGATCCCCCGCTCGTCGCAGTACAGCCACATCTCGAAGACGGCCTGGGCGAGTTCGACGCCGCCGGTCTCCCAGCCGGTCGCGGTCGGCTGCGGCGAGTTCAGGGCGATGACGGCCGGTTCGATGCCGGACTCCTCGGCGAACCAGCGCACGTATCGGGGCAGGGACCGGAGGTTGAGCTGGGTGGCCGTCATGAGGATGGCCGGCTCGCCTCCGAGGGCCGACCAGCGTTTGATGCCCTCGGCGGCCTTCTCGTAGCTGCCGCGGCCGCTCTTGAAGATCCGCATCTGGTCGTTGATCTCGGGCGGGCCGTCGAAGCTGAAGATGAGTTCGAACCGCTGGTCGAGGAGCCACTTCGCGCGGGTGTCGGTCAAGACGGTGCCGTTGGTGGTCATCGTCTGGCGGTAGCCGGAGATCCGGCCCTCCTTGAGGGCCTTGGCGACGGTCGCGTTAGCGAGCTGGATGAGCGGCCATTCGAGGAGGGGTTCGCCGCCGAAGTACTGGAGGCTCACGGCGTCGCCCTCGGCCTGCTCGATGAACCATTCGAGCGTCTCGGCCATCGTCTCCTCGCTCATGCGAGGCTGGTCCTCGGGGTAGAGCGCCTGCTGGAAGCAGTAGGTGCACGCCATGTTGCACCGCTCGGTGAGCGACATGCGCAGGCTGTTGAAGTGGCCGCGGCCCTTGGCGGAGGTGGACTTGCGGCTCTCGAGGAGGCGTTCCATGGCCTTGCCCGGCCGGGTGGGCTCGGGGACCAGCAGCCCCTCCTCGATCAGGGCCTCGACGTCGACGCCGGCGGCGTCCACCGCGCTCGCGCCGCCTTCGTGCTCCTTGAGCACGCGGGCCTCGGCGGCGGTCAGCTCCCAGGAGTCGAGGCTGACGCTGTTGAAGGCCAAGTGGCGTCCCTGGCGTTCGATCAGGTGGACGTAACGATCGAGGAAGAGTTCCACGCTTCTGCTCCAATGCACCGGGACCTGCGACGTACGGGCGATCACGGATCGATCTCGAGGTGACTTCGAATCCCCGGCGTCGGAGCGGGGCTCCTCGGCGGGTTGACGGTTCAACGTGGAGGAGTGCGTCCTCGCACGTTGAACCCAGTCAGCCGTTAACGACTGGCCGCTTCCGCCAATTCGGCGGCCGGGGCCTCGACGGTCTCGGACTGCTCGAGGGCGGCCAGGAGCGCCGCCTCGAAGCTCTCCTCGGACCCCTCGTCCGGAGACATCAGGGGGGAGTAGGAGGAGCGGGCACAGATGTTCCCGTGCCCTTCAAGAGCGACTTCGAACTTGCGCATGTCGTTCCCCAATCCTAAATAGACCTACTTGGCGTAGGCGAGGTTGCTGACGCGCACAATGCTCCCGAAGCGGCGCGCTCCACGCAACGGCGATGTCCCAATGCGGACCCGGGCGAAAGCGCGTAATCTGCCGATACTGTCGGTGCACTACGATGGGTGGTTTTCCCCGTTTCGTCGGCGGCGCAGCAGAAGACCGGCTGCGCTGGGCGCAGCCGGTCTGGTCGTGCGGGTCGGTCAGAGCTGGACGGCACTCCAGTCCAGGAGGGCGGCCGCGTTCCGGTCGAGGGCCGCGAGGAGTCCGAGGCGCTGGGACCGGACCTGCGGGTCCGGGTCCATCACCAGGACCTCTTCGAAGAAGGCGTCCACGGCCCCGGGCAGGCCCGCGGCGCGATCGATCCACTCCCCCAACCGGTCGCCGCCGAGGGCGCCGAGTTCGGCGATGAGCTGCTGTTCGCTTGCGGCCGTGAGGAGGCCGAAGTCCGACAGCGGTGCGGCGTCCGCGGGCAGGATGCGGCCGACGCGCTGGATCGCGGCGGCGAGCCGCTGGAAGCGGTCCGTGCCGACCGCGGATTCGAGTTCGCCGAGGCGCTCCTCGGCGAGGGCGGGGCGGTCGGCCAGCGGCAGCACCGCGGCCACCAGGTCGAAGCGGTGGCCCTCGTCGTTGAGCTGCTGCGCGAGGCGGTCCCGGAGGAACCCCTCCATGGCGTCCGCGTGCGCGGCGGTCACCTCGACCGGTTGCGCGGCGGCGGCCGCGCGCAGGCCCTCGTGGAGCGAGACGCGGGCGAGAGCGGGAGCGGCGGCCCGGTGGACGGCGATGAGGCCCAGTGCGGCGCGGCGCAGCGCGAAGGGGTCCTTCGAGCCGGTGGGCATGCCCACCGTCGAGCCGAGCCCGGTGAAGAAGTCGAGGCGGTCGGCGAGGGCCAGGAGCGCCCCGGCGGTGCTGCGGGGCACGCGGTCCCCGGCGTGGCGGGGCAGCTCGGCCTCGAACAGGGCCTCGGCGACCGCGCCGTCCTTTCCGGATGCCACGGCGTAGGTGCGCGCCAGTGTCCCTGCGAGACTGGTCATCTCGGTGACCAGCTGCGAGCCGAGGTCGAACTTCACCAGCGAGGCCGCCTCGGTGAGGACGCGCCGGTCCTCGCCGGCGACCCCCGCGAGGTCGGCCAGGCGGTGGGCGATCGCGCCGACGCGTTCGGCGCGGTCGGCGATGGAGCCGAGCTTGTCGGCGAACGCGAGGCGGCCGAGCCGCTGCCGCATCTCCTCGATCGGCGTCTTGAGGTCGGCGCGGTAGAAGAACGCGGCGTCCTCGAAGCGGGCGCGGAGCACGGCCTCGTTGCCGACGCGGACCGTGGCCTCGTCAATCGGGCCGTTCGCCACGGCCACGAAGTGCGCCAGCAGTTCGCCGTCCGCGCCGCGAACGGGGAAGTACCGCTGGTGCTTGCGCATCACCGAGGTGAGCACCTCGTCGGGAAGGTCGAGATAGGACTCGTCGAAGGACCCGAGCACGGCCACGGGCTGCTCGACGAGGAAGTTGACCTGGTCGACCAGTGCCGCTTCGGCTTCGAAGTCCACGGTGCCGTCCACCGAGCGGGCCGCCGTCGCGGCCTGCTCGACGATGAGGCGGCGGCGGGCGCCCTCGTCGAGGACGATCCCGTTGCGCTCCAAGGCCGCGGCGAACTCGTCGGCGGCCGCGACCTCCAAAACGGGGGCCTGCGAGGAGCGGTGGGCGCGGGTCAGGCGGTCGGCGGCGAGCCCGGAGGCCGCGGCGGGGACGACGTGCGGCCCCCACAGCGCGGTGAGCCAGCGGAACGGGCGGGTGAAGGCCAGGTTCGGGTCGGACCAGCGCATGTTCTTGCCCGAGCGCAGGCCCGCGGCGATGTCGCCGACGAGGCCCGCGAGGACTTCCAGCGCGTGGCGGCCGGCCTGGTGGCGGACCACCGCGACGTGCGTCGTCCCCGAGTGCTCCACAGTGGTGAGATCGGCGACGTCCACGCCGTTGGAGCGCGCGAAGCCGAGCGCGGCCTTGGTCGGGTTGCCGTCCGCGTCGAAGGCGGCGGCGGTCTTGGGGCCGCGCGCGGTCACCGTCCGGTCGGCCTCGGCGGCCGCGACCGCCTCGATGCGGGCGACGATCCGGCGGGGGGTCGCGTGGACCGCCACGTCGCCGTGATCGAGGTGCGCGCCGTCGAGCAGCGCCTTGAGCCGCTGCTCGACATGGGCCCTGGCCGCCTGCGCTTCGGTCGGCGGCATCTCCTCGACGCCGATCTCGAACACGGCGGTCTGCGGCAGGGTGTCGGCGGGGACGACGAGCGGCGCGGGGGCCGCCTCGACCTGCGGCGAGGCGGTGCCGAGCGGGAAGCCGTCCTGGCCGCGCTTGGCGATCCACTGCTCGGCGACCTCGTGGGCGAGGCTCCGCATCCGGGCGAAAGCGGTGGCGCGGTCGGAGGTCGACACCGCGCCGCGGGCGTCGAGCACGTTGAACGCGTGGGACATCTTCAGCACGTTGACGTGCGCGGGGATCGGCAGCCCGAGCTCGACCATGCGGGCGGCCTCGTCGCCGTAGCGGTCGAACAGCTCGCGGTGGGTGGCGATGTCGGCGTCGTCGAGGTAGTAGCGCGACATCTCGTACTCGCCCTGGCCGAAGACCTCGCCGTACTTGACGCCGGGCGCGTAGGCGATGTCCTTGAAGTGCGTGACCCCTTGCAGCGCCATGAGAATGCGCTCCATGCCGTAGGTGATCTCCACCGACACCGGGTCCAGGGCCACGCCGCCGGACTGCTGGAAGTAGGTGAACTGGGTGATCTCCAGCCCGTCGAGCCAGACCTCCCAGCCGAGCCCCCAGGCGCCGAGGGCGGGCGAGGCCCAGTTGTCCTCGACGAAGCGGATGTCGTGGGCGCCGGTGTCGATCCCCAACGCCTCCAAGGACTCCAAGTAAAGCTCCTGGGCGTTCCCGGGTTCGGGCTTGAGGATCACCTGGAACTGGGTGTGCATCTGGATGCGGTTGGGGTTGTCGCCGTACCGGGCGTCGTCGGGCCGCACGGACGGCTCGACGTAGGCGACCTTCCACGGCTCCGGCCCGAGCACCCGCAGCGAGGTCGCGGGGTTCAGCGTTCCCGCACCGACCTCGGTGTTCATCGGCTGGACGGTGAGACAACCACGGCCGCTCCAGAAAGCAGTCAGGCGCGCCAGGGTGTCTTGCATGGTCAGGTCGGTCACGGTACTCACCTCGGATTCAGGGTTCATGTCGGATTGCCCTCAGAGGACGCGGGGCGGCCGCGCCTCGCGGCGGATTCGGGCTCCGAAGGGCGCGGCGCTCGGGACACGCGGCCCGGCGGGCGCTGGAAAGCGATCGTCAACATGTGCAAGGTGTTCCTCAATGCGAACGGAGTCCCAATCGCGAGTCCCCTCGCACGGCACCTGGATGGAGTCGCTCAGGGGGCATGGTATCGGTCCCGCGCCCGGATTCCCCGGCCGGGTTGAATCCCGAAGACGGCATGTATCAAACGATGCAGATATCTCGACCATGCTGCGCGCCGTCGGCGGGGCCGTGCGCCGGTCGGGAGGGCGCGTCACCGTCGCAGTTTGTCCGGCGGCGAGCGGCGGCGGGCCCTCATCGCTTGGGCGCTGGCGCAGGCCGCGACCCACCTGCTGCTCGACGAACCGACCAACCACCTCGATGTCCGCTACCAGCACGAGATCCTCGCGCTCGTGGCCGGACTGGAGCTGTGCACGGTCGCGGTGCTGCACGACCTCAACCTCGCGGCCCGCTACTGCGACGCGCTGGTCCTGCTCGACCGCGGCCGGATAGCCGCCGCCGGAACCCCCGACGAGGTCCTGCGGCCCGAGGTCATCGAACCGGTCTACCGCATAACCGCCAGGCGCTTCGACATAGAGGGCGTCCCACAACTCCTCTTCGCCCCGGGCTCAGGGCGATAGGTCGGCGCTCGGACTAGCAGGGAGGCTCCGCGGGCAGCAGTTCGCCTATGAGGGCTTCGACGCGGGCCTTGATCTCGTCGCGGATGGGGCGGACGGCTTCGATCCCTCGACCGGCGGGATCGTCCAGTCTCCAGTCGAGGTAGCGCTTCCCGGGGAAGACCGGGCAGGCGTCGCCGCAGCCCATGGTGACGCACACGTCCGCGGCCTCGACGGCGTCGGCGGTGAGGAGCTTCGGGGTCCGGTCGCCGATGTCGATGCCGACCTCCTTCATCGCCTCGACCGCGGCCGGGTTGACCCTGTCGGCAGGGGCGGACCCGGCCGAACGGACCTCGATGCGGTCGCCCGCGAGGCGGGTGAGCCAGGCGGCGGCCATCTGCGAGCGCCCTGCGTTGTGGACGCAGACGAAGAGCACGGACGGTTTTGAGGACATGTCGGCGTTCCCTTTTCGGTCGGATGTCGGCGGGCGGTCTCGGTTGCGGGCAGCGGAAAGCGCTCCTCGATCGAGCAAGAAGACGGCACTCACTTTGGTCAGCCGCAGCAGCCGCCGGTCTGCTTGAGTTCGATCCGCTCACCGGCACGGCCGTGCACGGCGCCGGTGGCGAGGCCTCGCGAGCCGATCGTCACCGGCTCGGGAGCGGCAGTGCCGCAACCGGAGTCGGCGCTCGCGGTCGATCCGCAGCAGCCTTCCGCGTCGGCGATGCTGGTGGCCTCCAGGGATCTACTGGAAGAGCAGACGCCGGTCTCGGGCAGGTCGAGTTCGACCTTGTCGGCGGCCTCGCGGTCGCCGGCCAGCGCCGCGGCGATGGAGCGGACCTGCTCGTAGCCGGTGGCGAGCAGGAACGTCGGCGCTCTCCCGTAAGACTTCATCCCGGCGAGGTAGAACCCCTCGTCGGGCTGCGCGAGGTCGGCTTCACCGTGCGGCGGGACGGTGCCGCAGGAGTGGAAGTTCGGGTCGATGAGCGGCGCGAGCCTCGCGGGCGCCTCCACGGTCGCGTCGAGGTCGAGCCGGATCTCCCGCAGCATGTCGAGGTCGGGGCGGAATCCGGTCGCGGCGGCGACCTGGTCGGCCTCGATGACACGCTCGCGACCGTCCACTTTCCCGACAACCGCGACCGAGCCGTCGTCGCGCTCCTCGAAGCGGTCGACGGTGAACCCGGAGACCAGCTCGATCGCGCCGGACTCGACCAGTTCGCGCAGGCGGGTGCCGATCGTGCCGCGCGCGGGGAGCGCGTCGGCGGACCCGCCGCCGTACAACCGCGCCGGGGAGTCGCCGCGGATCGCCCAGGTCACGGTCGTGCCCGGTGCGGCTTCGGCGAGGCTCGCGAGGTTGAGCAGCGTGTTCGCCGCCGAGTGGCCCATGCCGACGACCAGGGTCCGCTTGCCCGCGAAGCGGTCGCGATCGGCGCCGAGGACGTCGGGCAGCGGCCCGGCCGCCCAGGAGGCGTCGTGGTCCTCGCCCCGGGCGGCGAGCCCGTGGGCGCCGAGGGGATTGCGCCGGCCCCAGGTGCCGGAGGCGTCGATGACCGCGTCCGCGGTCAGGTCCTCCCACTCCCCCGCCGTGTTCCGCGTCCGCAGCAGGTAGGGGCGGCCCTCGCGGCCGATGGTGCGGGTCTTGTCCACGCCTTCCCGGGCGACGGCGACGACGCGGGTCCCGTAGCGGAGGTGCGGGGCGAGCTGCGGTGTCTCGGCGAGCGGGGCGAGGTAGGCGTCGATGAGTTCGGCGCCGGTCGGGAGGCCGTCGGGGTCGGGCGCGGTCCAGCCGCGGGCTTCGAGCAGGCGTCCGGCGGCGGCGTCGATGTCGAAGCGCCACGGGGAGAACAGGCGCACGTGCCTCCATTGGGCGATCGCCGAGGCGGGACCGTCTCCGGCTTCGAGGACGATCGGGGTCAGTCCGCGCTCGACCAGGTGGGCGGCTGCGGCCAGACCGACCGGGCCGGCGCCGATGACGGCGACGGTCGACACCTGGCGGTTGACGGGATTCGACATGGGAGGGCTCCTGGAATCAGCTCTAGGTGACCGCTTGAGGCGATCACATCAACTGACGTAAGTAATATCAGTGATTGCTGTTGATAGCAAGTTCTGTGGTTTACTTGACGGCATGACCCGCCTGATCGAGCTGGAACTGACCGACGTGAGCGCCGAGGAGCACTCCGACGCCTCCTTGATCGCGCACGCCAAGGACCTCGCCCCGAAGTTCAAGGCCCTGGCCGACGAGAACCGACTCGCGATCGTCCTGCTGCTCTCGGAACACTCCCGGACCGTCCGCGAGCTGACCGAGGCCACCGGCCTGGCCCAGACGCTCGTCTCCCACCACCTCACGCCACTGCGCGAACTCGGCCTCGTCTCGGTGACCCCCAAGGGCCGCAGCAACGTCTACTCCCTGTGCTGCGAGGCCTTCTCGGCGCCCATGCGCGCGCTCGCCGGACTGTCGAACCCGGTCGAGCACAACGGCTGCTGCTAGGGCGTGTTTGGGCCACGGGCCCGACCGCGCGAAGGTGAGCAGGTCAGCTCGCCAGAGCGCGGAGGTCGTCGGTGAAGCGCTCGGCCCTGCGCAGGTGCGGGAAGGGCGCGGGCGTCTCGTAGACCTCGCAGCGGGCCGCGGGCGCGCGTCGCCGGAGCCAGTCGGTGTAGCCGTCGCGCGGAGCGAGGGCGAACACCGACAGGTACGGGCAGCCGAAGCTCCTCGATCCGTCCACGATCGCCCGCAGCTCGGGGCAGGGACTCTCGGCGGTGTCGAGGTAGTGCTCGACGGCGACCACGGCGTGGGCCAGGTAGCGGGCCGCGAAGACCGCGGCGACCAGCGCCGCAGACTCGTGCCCGACCACGATCGGCGCGCGCGTCCCCGACCCGGCGGTGAACGACGCCAGGTCGTCGGCGAGATCGCCCGCGTCGCCGTGGCCGGGCGGGTCGAAGACGGCGACCGCGCAATCGGCGGCGAGGCCGGCGGCCACCGGCCACCACGCGGAGCGGTCGAAGGACGGGTCGTTGATCAGGTGCACGGGGCGGCCGCGGCCGCTCCACTGTTCGCGGGTCCACGCGCGGTCCTGGTGCCTGCGAAGGTTTTCGGCACGCGGAGTCGACATGGCAGGTCTCCTGTCAGAAGGAGGGAAGCACGAGGGCGCCCGGCACGGCCGGGCATGACGCGGCCGGCGCCCGGTCGGGCGCGGCGGCGCAGGGAAGTGCTGCGAAGCGTTCAGGAAGCGGCGGTCGCGGGCGGCGCGCGGCCGGCGACGGCGGGCGCCCAGTACCGTGCGGGGAATCCGCGCAGGCGGGACGCGTGGATCGTTTTGGCCGCCGCGGGTTGGCGCGGCGACTCGTCGGGAGCCATGAGCGTGCGCAGGTCGAGGTCGAGCAGGCGGTGCCACAGCAGTGAGGAGACGGAGCCGATGAGCGCGTAGACGCTCGCGCCGATCAGCAGGACCAGGAACGAGGGCATGCCGTGCTGCCCGGCGACCGCGCGTTCGGCGAAGTCGGTGGCGATGAACGCGCCGATCGACAGCACCAGCGGCAGCCGCGGAGCCCCGGGGCGCCGGCGCGCGGCCGAGGTCCGCTTCGGAGCGGGTGAGGCGAGCAGGGCCAGCAGGGCGCCGACCACCAAGCAGCCGAACAGGAGCGCGGCGGTGCCGGCGTTGTGGTCGAGGTGCCAGGCGTCAGGGGCGGCACCGGCGATGTGCGCGTGGTCGAACAGCCACGTGGAGGCCTCGTGCGCCGCCGTCCAGCTCAGCAACCCGAACGCGAGGGCCGAACCTGCGCTCAGCAGGCCGATCCCGGTACGTCGGCGCTGGCCGTCGATGGCGTCCTCCTCGCTCGGGTTGTGTCGAGCCTATCGGGTCGCGCCGGTCGCCCGTCCGGCAACAAGAATGATATTCGGATCTCTTCGGCGACAATGCCCTTACGCGCGGACACAACCTAGTGGAGGGGCGGGACGCCGATTGCAGCGGTGTCCCGTCGACTCGCAGGCCGAAGGCGGGCGGGCCCCGGCGCAAGGGCCGGCGCTCAGCCGAGGTCGATCACCGACCCCGTAGCGGCGCGCCATCGCGCCGCAAGAGGCCTTGCATTCATCGTCACTCAACGATAATATCGCAAAATGGTGATGAATGAAGTCGGCGCGTGCCGCCCCACGGGCACCGGCGCCGCCGAAGCCCTGTTCCACAGCCTCTCGGACGGCGCGCGCCTGGCGATCGTGCGCCGCCTCGCCGACGGCGAGGCGCGCGTGGCCGACCTGGTGACGCAGCTCGGACTCGCCCAGTCGACCGTGTCCCAGCACGTCGCGTGCCTGCGCGACTGCGACCTCGTCACCGGCCGCGCCGAAGGCCGCCAGGTCTTCTACTCCCTCGCCCGCCCCGAACTGCTCGACCTGCTCGCCGCCGCCGAGCGGCTCCTCGCCGCCACCGGCAACGCCGTGGCCCTGTGCCCCAACTACGGCGTCGACAGCCGGGACGACGAGGCGTGCTGTGAGTGAGGCCTGCTGCGACCACGACTCGCCGCGCCCTGAAGCCGACGAGCACGGCGACGACCACGGCGTCCGGACCCTCTGGGATGTCAAGGAACTGCGCTTCGCCGCCGCGGCCGGGCTCGCCCTGCTGGCCGGTTACGCCCTCGGCTGGGCCGACGCCCCCGACCGGGCCGCACTGGCGCTCAAGGCACTCGCGCTGGTCATCGCCGCCTGGACCTTCGTGCCTTCGACACTTCGGCGCCTGGCGCGCGGCCGGATCGGCGTCGGCACCCTCATGACCATCGCCGCGGTCGGCGCCGTCGCCCTCGGCGAGATCGGTGAGGCCGCGACGCTGGCCTTCCTGTACGCCATCGCCGAGGGGCTCGAAGAGTACGCCGTCGCCCGCACCCGCCGCGGCCTGCGCGCGCTCCTCGCGCTCGTGCCCGACCGCGCCACAGTGGTCCGCGGCGGCAACGAGACCGTCATCGACCCCGCCGAACTCCGCGTCGGCGACACCATGATCGTCAAGCCCGCCGAGCGCCTGGCCACCGACGGGATCGTCCGCGAAGGACGCACCGCCCTCGACCTCTCCGCGATCACCGGCGAGTCCGTACCGGTCGAAACAGGCCCCGGCGAGGCGGTCCACGCCGGATCGATCAACGGCACCGGAGCCCTCACCGTCGAAGTGACCGCCGGCGCCGAGGACAACTCCCTGGCCCGCATCGTCGCGATCGTCGAGGCCGAGCAGTCCCGCAAGGGCGCCGCCCAGCGCCTGGCCGACCGCATCGCCAGACCCCTCGTGCCAGCGGTCATCGCCGCCGCGGCACTGGTCGCCGCGCTCGGCAGCCTCCTCGGCGACCCTTCGGTGTGGATCGAACGCGCCCTGGTCGTGCTCGTCGCCGTCTCCCCCTGCGCGCTGGCGATCGCCGTACCGGTCACGGTCGTGGCCGCCGTCGGCGCCGCCTCCCGGTTCGGGGCCCTGGTCAAGGGCGGCGCGGCCCTCGAAGCGCTCGGACGGGTGCGGACCGTCGCGCTCGACAAGACCGGCACGCTGACGGCCAACCGGCCCGCCGTAGTCGAAGTCCAGACCCGCCTGGGCCGGACCCGCGAGGACGTGCTGGCCGTCGCCGCGGCCCTCGAAGCCCGCAGCGAGCACCCGCTCGCGCGCGCCGTTCTCGCCGAAGTCGAGGCCCCTGCCGCCGCCACGGCGGTCGAGGCCGTCACCGGAGCCGGGATCACCGGCCGACTCGACGGCGCCGAAGTCCGCCTCGGCCGACCCGGCTGGATCGACCCCGGGCCCTTGGCCGAGGCCGTCGCGCGGATGCAGGGCGAGGGCGCCACCGTGGTCCTGGTCGAAGACGACGGCCGGCTCATCGGCGCGATCGGCGTCCGCGACGAACTGCGACCCGAGGCGCGGGAGGTAATCGAGGGCCTGCACCGCGACGGCTACCGCGTCGCGATGCTCACCGGCGACAGCGTCGCCACCGCGCGGGCCCTCGCCCGACAAGCCGGTATCCGAGACGACGCCGTGCACGCCGAGCTGCGGCCCGAGGACAAGTCCCGCCTCGTCGGCGAGCTCGGCCGCGGCGGCCCGGTCGCCATGGTCGGTGACGGCGTCAACGACGCCCCCGCGCTGGCGACCGCCCACGTCGGGATCGCCATGGGCTCCATGGGAACCGATGTGGCGATCGAGACCGCCGACGTCGCACTCATGGGCGAGGACCTGCGCCACCTGCCGCAGTCGCTGCGGCACGCCCGCCGCGCCCGGTGGATCATGCTCCAGAACATCGGCCTCTCGCTCGCCCTGATCGCGGTGCTGCTGCCGCTGGCGCTGTTCGGGGTCCTCGGACTGGCCGCGGTCGTGCTGGTCCACGAGCTCGCCGAGGTCGTGGTCATCGCCAACGGCGTCCGCGCGGGCCGCTTTCACGGCGCCCTTGCCGCGAGGCCGGGCACCTCCTCTACGGCAGTCGCCGCGCTCCAGCCGGTCGAATCACCCGAACCTATGCGCTGACGCCGAGCGGCACCCGGCGTCTGCCGGGTTCCGCTTGACTCGGCGTGCGAAGCCGCGTAACCTCCAACCTATACATGCACGCATTGCAATATGATATTGATTTTCAAGGTTAGGAACCCATGGGACACGCACACGACCATGCACCGGGGCACGCGGGCGGCCGACACGCCTGGCGACTGCGGGCGGCACTCGCCGTGATCGGCGCCTTCTTCGTCGTCGAGCTGGTCTTCGGCCTGCTCTCCGGCTCGCTGGCGCTGCTCTCCGACGCCGGGCACATGGCCGCCGACGTGATCACGCTCTCGGCGGCCCTGGTCGCCACCCGCCTCGCCACCAGGCCCGACACCACCGGGCGCCGCACCTACGGCTCCTACCGGGCCGAGATGTTCGCCTCGGGGTTCGCGGTCCTGATCATGCTCGGCATGGCGGTCTACATCGTCATCGAAGCGGTCGGGCGCATCGGCTCGGAGCCGGAGATCCAGGTGGGCCCGATGCTCGTCGTCGGCGCGCTCGGCCTGGGCGCCAACATCGCCGCGATGCTCCTGCTGCGCTCGGGCGCCGACGAGAGCCTCAACGTCAAGGGCGCCTACCTCGAAGTCGTCGCCGACACCGCGGGCTCGGTCGGCGTGATCATCGCGGGAATCATGGTCGCGGTCACCGGGCAGGCCGCCTGGGACACTGGGGTGGCCTTGGCGATCGGCGTGTTCATCGTCGCCCGCGCGCTCCCCCTCGGACGCCAGGTGCTGGCGATCCTCGCGCAGCACGCGCCCCCGGGCATCGAGCCGGCCAAGGTCGCCGACGACCTCGCGGCGATCCCGGGCGTCCGCGAGGTCCACGACGTGCACCTGTGGACGCTCACCTCCGGGATGCACGTGGCCACCGCGCACCTGGTCACCGAGCCCGGCACCGACGACCACGCCGCGCTCGACCGGGCGCAGCACCTCTTGCGCGAGGACTGGGGCATCACCCACGCCACCGTCCAGGTCGAACCCGCCGACCACGCCGACTGCGACGAACCGGGCCGCTGCCCGCCCCCGACGACCACCGGCACGAACAGCGTTTCGGCGCAAGGAAACTGAATGATCACCCTCCCGATCAGCACCGCCCGGCCGACCCGGGCGCAGCCGCAAGCGGAGTGGCCGTTCCTGCTGCCGTACGCGGTGTACGTGGTGCACACCCTCGAAGAGCTGCCGGGCTTCGCGGCCTGGGCGAGCGCGCACTTCGGACCCGAGACCACCGGCGCCTTCGCGGCCTACCACATCCCGCTGATCCTCCTGGTCGGCCTGACCGGCTGGCGGGCGATGCGGACCGGCGGCCGCGTCTGGGTCGTGCTCGCCACCGCCTTCCAGATCCAGTTCGGCCTCAACGCCCTGTTCCACCTGACCGTGTGGGCCGGGACCGGCGACTACTCCCCGGGAGCAGTCACCGGCGCGACCGTGAGCATCCCCGCGACCGTGTACTACCTGGTCTGGGCCCGAAGGCACCGCATCGCCACCGGCCGCCAGGTCGCGGCGGCAGCGGTGATCGGGGCGCTCATCGCCGCCGCAACGATCGGGTTCCTCTTCCTCTGACCGGATCGGACCCTCGCACACCGCTGCGTCTTCCAGCACCGGGCCGCGTCCGACGCGGCATCGCCATACCCGCCGTAGACCTTCCCGTGCCTTCCCGATCCCGCTCCGGCGACACGCCGGCCTGAACATCGACACCGAATTCGCCCCGGGACCGAACGGGTTCTGGACCGAACTCGAAGGCCCCGGAGGCGTCAAGGACCGTGCCGCGCCTTCACTCCTGGCGTGCCGAGCTTCGCCGGTGCCGCACCGCGTGCCGCCTGGTCAGCGTCGAGCGGAGGCGACTCGGGCGGGTTCGTCGGGAACCGGAGTCGCGGTCCTTGGCCAGGCCGCCCGCTCCTCGTCGCACGGCAAAGCGGTCGCCGTCGCGGGCCAGCGGTGATGCAAGGGGTCGATGACGAAGTCGTGCGTGTGGGCCCATCCGCGATCGGTCGGGCGGGCGTCCGCGAGATGCGGGTCCTGCGGGCTGAGCCGGGCGTGGACGTGCGCGAGGGCCGTGGATTCACGGGCGGGCCAAGACGCGAGGCCCGCCGACGCCGCGGCCATGGCGACGACCGCCAGTACGGCCGCCGCGGTGCCCATGCCCGCCTGGGCCGCAAGCCATCCGGCGACCGGATAGGTGATGAGGAACCAGCCGTGCGAGAGGGAGAACTGCGCGGCGAACGCGGCGGGGCGGTCGCCCGGGGAGGCGGAGGCGGTCACCAGGCGGCCGGTCGGCGTCAGGATGGCGCCCGTGGCGGCCCCGAGCAGTGCCCAGGCCGCGAGCAGACCCGCCCACCCCAGGAGGTTCAAGTGCAGCAGGGCCGCGCTGACACTGAGGACCGCCCCGAGCGTGAACGCCGCCGGGACCATGACCTGCCGGTCGGTGAGGCGGCGCAGCAGTCGCGGCAGCAGCAGCGCGGCGAGCATCGAGCCGCTCCCGTAGGCGCCCAGCGCGATCGCCACAGCGGTACGGTCGCCTCCGAGCGTGTTCTGCACGAGGACGACGGTGTTGACGACGACCATGGCGGTCGCGGCGGCCACCGCCAGGTGCATCAGCAGCAGCGCCCGCAGCCGGGGCGTGGCCAGGTAGATCCGGAAGCCCTGTGTCGTTCGCTCCCAGCGCCTTCGCTCATGCCGGGCCGGGGCGAGCCGGGGCAGGACCACCGAGGCGACCAGGACGGCCGAGGCCACGAAGCCGAGGGTGGTCCCGGTGAACAGCCACTGGTAGCCGACCGCGGTCAGCAGCACCGCCGCCAAGGCCGGGCTGAACAGGCTCTCCAGGTCGTAGGCCAGCCGGGAGAGCGAGAGCGCCTTGGTGTACTCGTCCTCGTCGCCGAGCACGTCGGGAATGGTCGCCTGGAAGGCCGGTGTGAACGCGGCCGAGGCCGATTGCAGGACCAGGACGAGCACGTAGATCTGCCAGACCTCGGTGACGAACGGCAGCGCGAGCGCCACGGCCGCGCGGGCGAGGTCCATCGCGACCATGAGGGTCCGGCGGGACAGGCGGTCGGCCAGAGCGGTGGCGATCGGCCCGATGAGCAGGTAGGCGAGCATCTTGATCGCCAGCGCCGTCCCGAGCACCGCGGTCGCGTCGGCGCCGGCGAGGTCGAAGGCGAGCAGGCTCAGCGCGACGGTGGCCAGGCCGGTGCCGGTGAGGGCGACGACCTGGGCGGCGAACAGGTGGCGGTAGGTGCGGTGGCGCAGTACGGCGAGCACGGTGCGGTCCTCGGTCCGGAGCGGGTAAGCATCGAACCGTAACATATATGTGCGCAATTGCGCACATGACATCTACGCGTGCCAGGGCTCGCCGGTGACCTGGTGATCGGCGCGGCTGAGCGCTTCGAGCACGAGCCTGCGCAGATGCCCGTCGGTCATCGAGTAGACCACGCGCCTGCCTTCGCGGCGCGAGTTGACCAGCCCGGCAAGCCGCAGTTTCGCCAGATGCTGGCTCACCGCCGGACGCGCCGCCTCGGTCGCCGCGGCCAGCGCGGTCACGTCGGCCTCGCCCTCGGCCAGGGCCCAGAGCAGTTGCAGACGCGTCTGGTCGGCCAGGAGCGCGAATACGGCTGCGGCGGTGGCGAACTGCTCGGTGCTGGGAGCGGCGTGATGCAACTGGGGTGCAGGAGCCTGCTCCTGGCGATCGGGCATGAACCCATCCTAGAACCCCCGCCGACCCCAAAGCGCCCCGCAGAAGAAGGAGAACGCCCGCCGGAGAGCGAAGGGGACTCAGACGAACGCCTCCATCACCTCGGCGGTTCCCACTCCTGCCCGTCGCCGATCGCGCGGGTGATGCGGCGGCTGATCTCGCGCAGCTGCCGGACCTGCGGCTTGGTCAGGCGGTCGAGGACCAGGCGGTGAACGGTCTGCGCGTGGCCGGGCGTGGCCTCGTCCACCTTCGTGCGTCCGGAATCGGTCAGGATCGCGAGCGTGAAGCGTCCGTCGACGGGATCGGGTTCCCGCCTCACCCATCCCCTGGACTCCAGACGTGTGACCGCCCGGGACAGGCGTGAGAGGGAGCTGTTCGCGTAGCCGGACAGAACGCTCATCCGGAGCGTGCTGTCCGGTGCGTTCGCGAGCGCGTAGAGGACGCCGTACTCGAAGTGCGTCAACTGGGCGTCTCGTTGGAGCTGGCTGTCGAGTGCCGCGGGCAACCACTCCAGGACGGTGGCCAGCGCGGCCCAAGTCTCGAGATCCTCGCCGACGAGAGCAGTAGGAGTATCGGGAGTCGTCATGTGAGGCAGCCTACCGGACGGTCCGTTCGGATTGACTTGCTCAGTCAAGTGAAGCGGCCTAGCATTCACTTGACTGAGCAAGTAATCGCCGCAGCGCGGCCCGAGCGAGACGGACATCATGGATCTGGAACTGACTGGCAGGCGAGCTTTCATAAGCGGCTCGACGCAGGGCATCGGCTACGCGATCGCGGAGGCACTGCTCAACGAGGGCGCCGCCGTGGTCGTCAACGGACGCAGCGAGGTTCGTGTACAGGCGGCGATCGACAGCCTCCGAACAGCGGTTCCCGGCGCGGACGTCACGGGCATCGCGGCGGACTTCGAGAAACCGGAGCAGATCCAGCACCTGCTCGATCAGTTGGGCGACGTCGACATCCTCGTCAACAACGTCGGCGTGTTCGAGGTCAAGAACTTCACGGACATCTCGGATGCGGACTGGCAGCGCTACTTCGACGTCAACGTCATGAGCGGCGTTCGGCTCTCCCGACACGTGCTCGGCCGCATGATCGACCGTGGATGGGGCCGGATCATCTTCATCGCGAGCGAGTCGGGCGTGAACGTGCCGGCCGACATGACGCACTACGGCATGACGAAGGCCGGCATGCTGGCCCTCGGCAACGGGCTGGCCAAGCTCACCCGGGGAACCCAGGTCACGGTCAACACCGTCGTCGGCGGGCCGACGTACTCCGAGGGCGTCGCCCAGGCGGTCGAGCAGATCGCACAGGCGCAGGCGATGCCCGCAACCGACCTTAAGAACGCGATCGCGGCGGGGAACCAGACTTCCCTACTACAGCGGTTCATCGAGCCGGCCGAGATAGCGAGCCTCGCGACCTATCTGGCGAGCCCCCGCGCATCGGCCACGAACGGCGCGGCACTACGCGCCGACGGAGGAGCCCTGACAACGCTCCTCTGACCCCGCCGGCCCCGCAAACGTGGTGACCGGCGTCACTCGGTCGGCCAGGTCGGCCCAGGCCACGCGACTGCTGGCCGAATGACTCGCCCCCGCATTCGCCGACACACGAACGCGACGAAGTCGACCTCCATATAGGTGCCGAGGCCGCTGCCGCGCTCGGGCCGATCTACTATCGGGCCACGATAGAACACGGCGTCGCGGATCGACCCCTCTAGACACCGCCGTCGGCACCTGGCCGGACCGACTACTTTGTTCTCACCCCCATCCTCCCGAGGCGGGCTGTCATGGGGAAGACGGCCGATCGAGCCGCGCACGGCGTGCCCGAATCCCGCGACCGCTCGCTGTACTCGCTCGCGACCTGGACCGGCGTCGCCGAGAAGCTGAAGGACAAGGAGTCCATGGAGCCGTTGATCACCGGCTCCGATCTGGACTGGACGAGCGTGCGTCCTCCAGCACCGAAGTACGCCAAAGCCACCGGGAGGTACGGAGTCGGCGAGCAGCTCCCGATCAAGCTCCGGCATTCGATCGGCCTGGGCGACCTCGCCACGTCCATCGTCGGCGAGGCGGAGGACCCCCGCTTCGTGCAGGGCTGTCCGAGGATCCACCGATGAGCACGGCCCCCGCTGAAGGAAAAGGTAGCGGCCGTCACCGGCGCGACCGGCGGGATGGACCGGGTCGCATTTGAACTCGCGCGGGCCGGCGCGCCCGTGGTCACGGTCGCCCGCGCGGACGCACTCCAGAAACAGATCTGACGCCGTGCACCTACTGGTGAACAACGCCGGCGCGTGAACCTCGACGGGCTCGAAATCCACATCGCGGTCGACCACCTCGCCGCATTGCGCATAGATCCCGGCGAGCTCTTCGATGCCCGCCTTCGTGACCATCGAAAGTGGATCGTAAGCACCGATCGATTCGACACGAGCGCATGCATGATGAGCGAGACCCTCCGTGTCAGCGTCGCCGCTTTCGGCGAACGCCCTATATCGCGGCCACTCTCGCCTGCTGGGGCCCTGTGGCCTTCACCTTCGCATGAACCCTCATGCGATCTGATCGGCTCAGAGGAGCGCGGCGACGTGCTCTGCGGTCGCTTTCGCGGATTGGGGGTTCTGTCCGGTGACCAGGTTGCCGTCGCCCACGGTGTAGGAGACGAAGGGCAGTTTGGCTTTCTCGTAACGCGCGCCGCGCCGCCGCATCTCCTCTTCGGCGTTGTACGGCACAAGCTTGTCGACCCTGGCGAGCACCTCCTCGCGCCAGGCGAAACCGGTGACCTTGCGCCCGGCGACCAGAAGCGACCCGTCCGAGAGCCGGGTGTTGAGCAGGCCGCAGTAACCGTGGCACACCGAGGAGACGATGCCGCCTCGTTCCCAGATTTCTCGCGTGATGCGTTGCAGGCCTTCGCTGTCGGGGAAGTCGTACATCACGGCGTGCCCGCCGGTGAAGTAGACGGCGTCGAATTCGGCCGGGTCGATCGCGTCGGGGTGCGCGGTGTCCTCCAGCAGTGTCATGCGCGCCGGGTCGGCGTGCCAGGCCTTCGCGGTCTTGTCGTAGTTCGGGAACTTCAGCGACCGCGGCTCCAGTGGGGCGGCCCCGCCTCGCGGGCTGACGAGGGCCTGCGTGAAGCCGCGCTCTTCGAAGACCGCCCACGCGTGGGTGAGTTCAGAGAGCCAAAGGCCGGTGGGGTGGGACGGATCGTCGTAGTGACCGACGTTCGTGACGACATGCAGGATGCGTTTGGTCATGGAAATGCCTCCCCGATCCGGTCGGGACGAGCGTACTCCCGCGATACGCTCCCCCGGAAGAGTTCACGCATCGGAGGTCGAGGTCAGGTATGCAGACAATCCTGGGGGCGAACGGGCAGATCGCGGTGGAACTCGCACGGCAGCTTCACCAGAGTTACACCACCGACCTGCGGCTGGTCAGCCGCAACCCGCGCAAAGTCAATCCCACCGACGTCCTCGTGTCGGCCGACCTGCTCGACGCCGAGCAGACTACCGCGGCCGTCGAGGGCAGCAGCATCGTCTACTTCACGGCAGGGCTGCCGCCGAACACCCGGCTGTGGGAGCAGCAGTTCCCCACCATGCTCCGCAACGCGCTGGACGCGGCCCGCGCCGCAGGTGCGAAGTTCGCCTACTTCGACAACACCTACATGTACCCCCAAGACGACCGCGTCCAGACCGAGGACACCCCGTTCGCGCCACTCGGCCGCAAAGGCCGCGTCCGCGCGGCCATGGCCTCGATGGTGCTCGACGAGATGCGCCGCGGCGACATCCCGGCCCTCATCGGCCGCGCTCCGGAGTTCTACGGCCCGGGCAGGACGCAGAGCTTCACCAACGCCTTGATCATCGACAACCTCAAGGCCGGCAAGAAACCCCGCGTGCCGGTGCGGGACGACCGCCGACGCACCCTGATCTGGACCCCCGACGCCAGCCGAGCGCTCGCGGCCTTGGGGAATACACCGGATGCGTTCGGGCAGACCTGGCACCTGCCGGTCTGCGAGGACCGGCCCACCTACCGCGAGTTCGTCGCCTTGGCCGCGGCAACTTTCGACCGCGACGGCGGGTACGCCGTGATCCCCAAATGGGCACTGCAACTGGCAGGGGTGTTCTCCCCGCAGGTACGGGAACTGCGTGAGCTCCTGCCGCGATACGAGCACGACAACCGTTTCGACGCCACGAAGTTCACGACCAGGTTCCCGCAGTTCGCGATCACCGACTACCGCACCGGACTCGACCTCATCCGCTCCGAAACCGGCCACACACCCGCGACCTGACCAGGCCACATGCACGAGCCACCGCCATCGTGGTGCGACCAAGCGGCATGCCCGCGGCAAGCAAACGTGTCGGAAAGCGTCGGGTGCAGTTCCTTTCAAAACCGGATCACGCCGCCAACGCAGTTGAGCGCGCCCGAGCGAGGGTGCGGGAGGCATCTCCCGCTCGCGGGCGCTGCCCGACGGCCAATCCGACTGGGCTGCGCCCTCCACGACGTCAGTCTCTTAGCGCCACTCCGGTCGGCCACCTCGGCGAAGCGCGTCCCGACCCGTCCGACCAACCCACCGAGATCCTCGCCTTCCCGCAACCGCCATCGTGTCTCGGCGGTCTTCACCCTCGAAATGCCCTACTCTGCGATGTCCACTCTGGCGTCAGCACCAAAATCATCGCAGTTAGAAAGGCACTTTCCGGGCCACTACACCCCAACGTGACCAATGGCCATGAAATCATCAGGTCAACTCATCGCCGACAGGACCTGATCGAAGACAGGTGTCAACTGCGCCGCGAACTCGGCGTCCGCGTTCACCACGTAGGCACTCACGACACCGTCCTGGGTGACGCCTTCGATGATGCTGCCGTTGCGGTCGCACACCCGGCTCTGGCCGTCCGCGCCGGCCAGGCTAGAACCGCTGTTGTCGGCACACAGGCTCTCGAACTCGCTCCAGATGGTGGGGGCGTCGGCATCGCTCACCACATCGGTGCGCAGCGAGTACGGGTCTCCATATTCGTCCTGGCCCGTGGTGAAGAGGCAGACGGTGGCAGAGACAGTCTCATTCGTCTCCAATGGATGATCGGTGAGCCGCTGCTCCATCACCCAGTCGAGTCCGGTGATGTCGGAGAGCTCGGACTCGCTGATCGGGCAATCCTCGGCAACCGCCTCAGGCTGCGCCGCAGCTTCCGCAGTGGTTTCGCCCATGCCGTCAGGCTCGGTTGTCTGCTCGTCGTCGCCGCAGGCTGCCGTCAGGACCAGGAGCCCGCCGACAAGTACGGCACTGGTAAACGTCTTCAGGGACAAGATCGTTCCTCTCGTGGGAGCTTTGTCCACTCTGCCCGTGATCGGGACCGGTGAAGTTCCACCCCGGAGACTGAACACCGGGTTTCATGCCGTGGGGGCGTTGGGTTGACGGTAGCAGACATGAGCCTCGTAAGTGGTGCGTCGAAGTTGGACCGTTGCAGCTAGAGTGAGGGGCATCCGCGTCATCCCCGGTTTCGAGGAAACGACTTGGGACCTCGCCTACGACCTGCCGACGGGCCCTACGAGACCGAATTTGAACAAGACTGACCGTAAAGCAGGGACCTCCACGCCCAAGGCTCGGTGCGGCCCGCAAACGCTTCGCGGCCAACATCACCAACTGCAACACCACCGCGCTCCACTGCCGCGCCGACCGAGTGTCCTTCATCGATGCACCGCGCGACGGTCGGGTCGAGCCGGAAGCATCGAAGCGCGTCTTCGCTCGATAAGCTCCGATTCGAGGACCAATTCGTGGGCTACGGCGCGACCGTCCGCGGCGACCTGATTGCAGGATCGGCCACTGTTGCGTCGTTGCCTTCGACGGTCCCGTAAGGCAATCGTGTTCAGCCGCATCGGTTCCCCACGCTTGCTCGGAAGCGGCGTTCTCCGGCCTTCTGGGCTCGGGCTTGGCGGCAAGGGAACCGTCTTCGATGCGCTGGTACTCCTCGGGGGACGGTCGCGACTTCGCCGTCTCCGTCGCGCTAGTCACGGCGGTACCTGGCGCGGGCGGTGAGGTGCAGGACCGTGGCGGTGATGAGCAGGACCCCACGCCTGCGGTCACCCAGCCCCAGGTGATCGGGCCGATGCCGAGCAGGGTGCCCGGTGCGCCGATGGCGAGAGCGAACAAAGCGAGGATCAACAAGCCCTTGGCCGAGGCGATGTTCGCCGAGTGGGCGGCCGAGCGAGACGTTGAGCGGCCGGCTGATAGACGCGGTGCCGATGCCGCGTCTTCGCGGCACCGGCACCGTCTACGACACCGACAGCCTGAGTTGGCTGTACTCATCCACGCTAGATCTACGCCAGACCCGTTGAGAGTCAACCGAGACGCGCTATCAACGGTGGGCTGAACTGCGGGCCCGCACTGCCGCCCAGGACGGCGTCCGAACATGACCGTGAGAGACTGACTCGCGTTCGTTCCACTGCCCCGAGAGGACGTACCCCCATGCGCCGTGTCGCCGGTTGGGTCAAGCCCCTGAACGCCGTGATGTCCCCCGCCCTGTCCCGGGCGGTGAAGAACCCGGACAAGGCCTTCGCGCAGGCACTGGCGAAGGCCGAGCAAGCCGCAGGCGCGAGCGCCGACATCGACCCCGCGTTCATCGTGGACTACCGGGAACTGATGCGCCGTTTCGCGCAGGTCCACGACATCTCCTACCTGGGCTGGGCCGCGACGGTGTCTGAACTCCAGATGCGCATGGAGAACCGGCTGCGGATCAAACGCCTCCACGCCGACCACCCCGAGATCGCCCACCAGCCCATCGACCGGCCGATCGTGGTCGTTGGCCTACCGCGGACCGCGACCACACTGGCGCACAAGGTCATCGCCGCACCGGAGGGCAACCGCGCGCCGATGATGTGGGAGTTCCACCACGCCGACCGGTTCGACATCGACCCAAACCTGCGCGAACAGCGCCTCAAGAAGGCCCGCCGGATCTCCGCGGCGGTCAACGTCATCACCCCGATCTGGGAGACCATCCACCCCAGCACCGCCGAGACCCCCGAGGAATGCGTGCTCTCCCTCCCGCACGGCCTCCAGTGGGGCACCCGCTTCAAGCTCGACGGGTACCGGGAGTGGCTGGCGCAGCGGGACTTCGTGCCGGACTACCAGTACCTCAAGGAGTTCCTCCAGGTGCTCCAAACCGGCGATCGGCCGCGGCGCTGGGTCCTGAAGTCCCCGTTCCACCTGTACAATCTGGGCGCGCTCCTCAAGGTCTTTCCCGACGCCCACATCATGTGGACACACCGCGACCCGCAGACCGTGATGGGCTCGTGGTGCTCGCTCGTGGAGACCGGTACGGCCCTGTGCAACCGGCACCTCGACCTCCACCAGATCGGCCGCGAGTGGCTCGACTCCCTGTCGTGGATGGTCGAGCAGGGCCGCATGTCGCGCCTGGAGATCCCGAAAGAGCGGATGATCGACGTGTCGTACCACCAGCTCACCGCCGACCCGTACGGACTACTCCCCCGCATCTTCGAGCGGCTCGGCCTCGACTGGACCTTCCGCGAGGAGGGCAACCTTGAGACCGTGCTCGCGCGGCCCGGCATGCGCCGCAACCACGAGTACACGCTCGAACGCTACGGCCTCGACTCCGACATGGTCGACGAGGCGTTCGGCGACTACACGAAACTCGTCAACTCGATCCGTTAGCGCGGCGCCACAAGCGATTCTCCAACCGGGCGGCGTGCGCGGTCCTCGATCAGCCACAGCCGCATCCGCTCACCACGATCGCGACTGGCGTCCAATTGGACCGTGTGTCTCAGTTGGCGAGTTTCTTGTAGCAGGTGGGCCGCATCGGATTTGCGCCTCGGCGACCAGGACGTCCCCGGTCACCGAGGCTGGCGATCGTTCCTTGCTACCGTGCTCGGACGGCCTTCGAGGCCGGCGTTGTGTTCTTGAGTCCGAACATGAACCGGTTGGGCCCGGTTCTGCGGATGACCTCATAGGTGCCGAAGCTCAGCCCGAGCGTGCCGATGGCGATGAGCGCATAGGGGATCGGCCCGTGGTCGATGACGCCGACGACGTAGAAGGCGACGGCGACCAAGATGGTCTGGTGCACGATGTAGACGGGGAAGGCCGCCGGATTGAAGTAAGCGGTGAACTTCGAGTGGACGTTGAAGTAGCGCTTGCCGTAACCGAGCATCGCCAGCAGCGTCACCCAGGTAGCGGCGGCTCGCCATGCCTCCGTGAGCGGGCCCGATTGCGGGCCGAGGACCGTGAGTTCGACGGCGATGCCTGCGGCCCCGAGCAATGCGAGGGCCAGGAACGTCCTGCGGGAGCGTTCGAGTCGGTCGAGGACGGCGTCGTCGGAGGCGATGAGGAAGCCGAGCAGGACATAGGCGGCGTACACAAAGATGTTCTTGCCGCTGAGATCAGGCAGCATCGCCAGGGCGGCCAAAGCAAGGGACGGAACGATGACCAGGCCCGCGCCACGCAGCGGGCGCGGCAGCCGGTCGTGGTGCCCCAGCCGGGTCATCAGCGGCAAGAGTGCGAGTGAGATGACGAGCAGGAACAGGATGAACCACAGGTGCGCCGGTGAGATGCCGCCGGCGTACTCGGACCAATCGGAGAAGTCAGTGAAGTACTTCACGAGGAAGTCCAGGTAGTCGTCCTTGTAGCCGAGGTGGAACCTCATCGCGTAGTACGCCTGGGGCGGGACGATCAGCAGGCAGCCGAATAGGAACGGCACCAGCAGCCGGGCGAATCGCTCGCGTGCGTACTCGCCGCCCGTCCGCTTCCGGAGGGCGTAGCGGCTCGACACGCCGGAGAGCAGGAACAGCAGCGGCATGAACCAGTACGACGAGGAGACAATGACGTCAGCGACGGCGTTGGGTTCGCCCTTGATGTAGAAGTCGTTGCGATCGTCGAAGATACGGGCACTGTGGTAGGGGATCAGATAGAGGATGGCGAGGTTGCGTAGCCAGTCGATGTAGTCCTTGCGCATGGCCCAGTGCCTTTCGGGGGGAAGGTGCGGGGGCGGCGATCCTGGTCAGTCGCCTAGGAATCGGGAGCAACACACATCGGCCCGGTGGTCAAGGGTGCGCGGGTGCGATCGCTCTTGGGTGGTCAATCGGCGGTGAGCAGACTGATGGCGCCGTTCTCGGTGGTGATGTCGACGCGGCGAGGACTGGTGTCGGTCCCGGCGAGGTCGTTGTCGATGGCGCCGTTGTCGGTCGTTGTGGTGACCTGGTAGTCGGCCGGGGGAACTGCGACGGTGACCGCGCCGTTCTCGGTGGTGACGCGCACCAGGTCGGGGACCGTGCCGAAACTGAGGTCGACGGTGCCGTTCGAGGAGACGGCCTCGACGCTCTTGGAGGAGACGTCGGTGACGGCGATCGCGCCGTTGTCGGTGCGCAGGTCGAGTGGACCTGCGGCCTCCTCGATCGTGATCGCGCCGTTGTCGGTGCTGACGGTCGTCGCGGCCCCGAGGGCGATGGCGGTGACCGAGCCGTTCTCGCCCTCGACGGTTACCGGGGTCGCGGGCGGGACGGTGATCTCGTAGCGGATCGTGCAGTCCCCGAAGAAGCTGAAGCCGCAGTCGGCGGTCAGATCGAGGCGCTGGTCGTCGAGGACCGGTCCGGCCTCGACCTCGCGGCCGGCTGTGACGTGGCGCGTGACGGTGATGGCATCGTCCGCATCGCCGGGCTCGGCCTCGCGGATGTCGAGGTCGGCGCCCGCGACCTCGATGGTCAGCTCGCCGCTGAACGCGCCGAGGTTCCAAATGCTGTCATCGGTCCCGGTCGCGCACCCGCCGAGTGCCGCGGTCAGGGCGAATCCAATGGCTGCCGCGATCGGCGCGACCCTCATCGGTTCTCTCCGGGTCGCTCGGGGGCGATGAGCGCGGTGAGCGTGGCGCTGATGGCCGCCTCGACGGCCGCGGCGTCGACGCGCTCAGGATCGACGGCGTGCTCCATCGACAGGCCGTTGCTCAGGCAGTGGACGATGAGCCCGGCCATCTCAGGATCGACGGCGGTGCCGCCGCCCAGCCGTTCGGCCACGGCGGCGATAGCCTCGGCAGCGGCCTGCCGCTGGGACCGACGGAGCGGAGCGAGGACCGCCCGGACCTGCTCATCGTGCCTGGCCCGCGAGGCGAACTCGAGACCGAGCTGGCCGCGTTCGATGTCGCCGGTGATTTCGCTGGCGACGAGCCTGGCCGCACCGGCAACGGCCCCTTTGATGTCGTCGACACCGTGCAGGTGCTCCATGACCGCGCTGAGCTCGGTGTCGGCACGGTCGGCTAGGACCGAGCCGAAGAGTTCCTGCTTGGACTCGAAGTTGGAGTAGACGGCGCCCTTGGTGAATCCGGCGCGAGCGGCGATGTCCTCCAAGCGGCTCTCGCTGTAGCCGCGTTCGGCAAACTCTTGTGCAGCAGCCTCACGGAGTCGCCGTCGGACCTCGGCGCGCGGTGTCCGTCTGGCGACGGCAGGCGTGTTGGAGTCGATCATGACTGAACCGTAGCATACTCACGAGTATTGAATACTTTCCAGTATTGAAAACGCGGATCTTCAGAGCGTGTCTCGGTTAGCGAGTTTCTTGTAGCAGGTGAGGGCGGCGACGAGGGTCGGAGGCAAGTGCCACCAGGCGCAGCCGGTCGTCAACACGTACACGATCGCGCAGAACACCTGCCGGTCATCGACTCGCGGGATACCGGCCGCCCTGGGCTCGCTTCGGCGAGGCCGGGAGCAGCGGCTCGGTGATCTCCCACAACCCATCAGGCACAAGGCGCTTGGAGAACTCATCCACACCAGATCCATACGAGACACCTTGTACACCAACTGAGACACGCTCTAAGCAACTGAGAATGGCTAATACGCCCTATGAGCGCATCGCTCGGGAACGAATATTCAAGGCAGGGCAGAAGTTTAGTACCTTCCCTTGGGTGAACACCGCGACAGCACTCTTCGAACATGCCGGGCGGTGCTGGCTTGCCTCCGAAATTGCAATCATTGGTGCTGCAGCTCCGTTGAATCTTGGATATTCGAAGCGGCCCGGAGCGTCAGCATTTGGACAGACATCACATCCGTCCGAGTTGGTTGCCCAGACTCGCGAGCATTCCAAGAACACGGAGTGGTGGCAAGAAGAACTCGCCACAGTCAAGGACGAACTGGGACGGGCGGAATGGGCTCTGGCGCTGTGGAGCGTAGCGGATGGCGTAGTGATTTCGAACCTTCTATCCCTCTGGTCTGATGTTATCGGCGAGCTGCCAGAAGCTCGCCGCCGAACCGTACTCCGCGCAGCAGAGCAGATTGCTCAGAGCGGCTGGCTAAGCGCACGGCCGGTTACCGGTGAGACGAACGATGCTGAGCTGGCAGCCTTGATTGAAATCCGCGCACCAGATGTCCGTTCGACCAGGCCACGAACTCGGACCCCTCAGGACGTAGCATCGGTCGTTACTGCTCACGTGCCGAAGTCGCTCCTCAGCGTCGCCCGATCTCACCGATGGCTCAAGGTTGATTCCATGGCTACCTACCGGTGACGGAGGTGTCAGAAAGATGGCTCTGTCGCACTTTCGGTGGTCACGAAGGGTGATTGAGTCTGAGCAGGATTCGGTGGCGGAGGAGCTCGAAGCCGGCCCGTCCGTACATCTGGCGCATGAGCTGCTTGGTCCTTGTGTTGACGCCCTCGGTGCGGCCGTTGTGGAACGGGAGGGTGAGGGCGGCGGCAACGGCAGCCCGGTCCTGGTCGAGGCCGCGGGTGAAGGAATGCAGGTGCGGCAGGTCCTCGGCCCGGACGGCGTCGATCCACGCTTCGAGCCGGTCAGCGTTGCCGGCTGCGGGACGAAGGAGCGTCGCGAAGTTCCGGGTGTGCCCGGTCAGGGCCTTCATCTCGGGGCAGCGGCCGGTGATCTCGTCGAGCAGTCCGCGCTGCTTGTCGCTGAGGTGGGCGGGGTCGGTGAGGATCAGGCCGGTGAGGCTGCGCGGGGAGATCGGGCGGCGGTCGGCTTCGACCCGGTCCTGGTTGATGTAGCGGTGCAGCAGGTTCGAGGTCCCGGTGTAGCCGAGTACCTTGATATCCCGCAGCAGCTGCGCCACGGCCACGGCGCGCTCGGCCCTGCGGCGTTCGCGTAGGTAGTCGCGGTAGGGGTCGACCAGGGTGGTCCGGTATTACGGGGCCGAGCGGAGCCGTTCGGGCTCGGCGGCCCGGGCGTAGCGCTTGACGGTGTTAAGCGAGAGCTGCAGGCGGCGGGCGCATTCGAGGAGTCCGGCGCCCTTGTCAACGAGGTCGTGGACGGCATGCCATCGTTCGAGCGTGTTCCAGGCCTGCTTCGTCGCGGTCGATGCGGGGCCGCCCTTGGCCCAGCAGGCGGCATGTGCGCGGACTTCTTTGAGTGCGGCTTCGGCGTAGTTCTTCCACACGTGCCACCGGTCGGCGACCTGGACCGCGTCGGGGAGGGCATTCGTGACGGCCTGGGCGTAGGCGGCCGAACCGTCGCGGCACACGACTTCGACGCCCGGATGCGCCTTCAGCCAAGTCTGGACGGTGTCGGCTTTCCGGTCGGGTAGGACGTCGACGCGGGCGCCGGTGGCGGCGTCGATCAGGACGGTCGCGTAGCGCAGGCGTCGTTTGAGAGCGAAGTCGTCCACGCCGAGCACGACCGGGACCGGACGCGTCGGCAGCGGGAGGCGCATGAGGATCCGGATCGCGGTGTGACGCGAGATCTCCATGGCGAGGGCAGACAGGGTCCGCTGGCTCGCGCGTCCGGCCAGCTCACGAACCACCGCACCCAGTTGGGTTGCGAGCCGGACCGTCCGGCGCTGATAGCGTTCGAGCGCCCCGGGGACCTGTTCGCGGAACGTCCGGCGCCCGCAGCCGGAGTTCTGGCAGCGCAACCGCCTCACGTGCACCGCCACAGTCACCGGGCGTCCGTCGACCGGCAGATCCGCCACCGTTCGCTCCTCGAACGCATGCACGCGCGCCGAGGGGGAACCGCAATCGAGGCACGCCGCCGGGCCTTCTCCGGTTCTCGCCTGGATCAAGATGCGATCACCCAGGTCAGTGGACCTCTGAAAATCCAATCTCGATAGTCCTGAGAAGACTATTCCTGTGATCTCGTTGCTGCTACACCAGATCGATCATCCCCGATCACTCTTCGTGACCACCAAAAGTGCGACAGAGCCAACTTCCTGACACTCCCCGACGGAGCCCTGGTGTCGCAGGCTATCTGGAACGCACTGTGCGGCGACTTGGCTACTATGGGTTGGAACGACTTTGCTTTCGCCTGGCAGTCTCAACGAAACCAAGGACGGCCTGCTCCATGCTGTGGTTGCCAATCGCCTGGAAGAAGGCCGCGGACTCCAGGTTGAAGGCGATGCCCTCCTCGAGGTGATTCGTGTCGACGAGCATGGCACCGAGCATCATTCGCGCGATGCTCTCCTGCTCGTGGTCGCCAGATGCTCGAGCGAGCTCGAAGTGCCGCCTTGTGATGGGCGTGGCTTCTTCGTAGCGTCCGAGCTTCATGAGGTTCATCCCGAGGCTTCTCAGCGCCGCGGCCTCGTTGTCGTGGTTGCCCACCTCGCGGTAATCATTCGCCGCCGCCATGAACGCACGGAGGGACGCCTCGACCAGTCCGCCCCTGTGGAGTGCGGCGCCGAGGAGGTGGTGGCTCATCGCCCGTTCCCCGAGATTTTCGGTCCGACCGTATGTGTCGACCGCTCGTCTGAGGGCGACTATGGACTCCTCGTATCGTTCCAGGCCCATGAGGGCGTCGCCGAGCAGTCGCAGGGCCCTCGCCTCGTAGAGTGGGAGACTACCAATCTGCCCGTAGATGCCCGCGGCCCGCTGGGCGGCGGTGACAGTTTCGGCGAACCTTTGGAGCTCCATCAACGCGGAGCATTCGTTGAGCAACGCCGAGCCTTGGACGTCGGGCATGCCCAGCGGTTCGAAAAGCGCCCCGGCTTCGCGGTTGGCGGCGACCGACTCCTCGTACCGTCGCTGCTTGTAGCGGGTCTCTCCAAGGCCGTAAAGCGCCAGGGCTAGGTTGTTCAGCGCCAGTTTCTCGCGTCGGCCGTCGCAGGTCCGCTGGAAAATTGCGGCGGCCCGGCGGCTGACGGCGACGGATTCCTCGTACTGACCGCCTGACCTCAGGAGGTTGGAGAGCTCTCCTAGCGCCTTGCCTTCTTCGGCGAGAGCCCCCGCGCTCCGGTAGGCGGCGACAGTGCGTCGGCCCGCGAGGATGGCCTCGTCCGTCCGGTTCAAGCCTTCGAGCGCCTCCCTGACGCGGCTCGAAGCGAAGCCCTCGTTGCGATGGTCGCCCAGGTTCCGGTAGAGGTCGGCTGCCTCGTTCCCGGCTGCAGCGGCCTCCTCGAAGTGCTCGGCGTACCCGAGCGCGGCCGCGAGACCGACGAGGGCGCCGGCCTGGCCGGAGGGGTCAAGTTCGCCTCGGCCGATTTCGAGTTCACGCCGGTAAGCGGCGGCGGCCTCCTCAAAGCGGCCCGCTGAGAAGCTCGCGATGCCTAGGTGGTGCCGCGTCTGCCGCTCCAAGGTGCGGTCGCCGACGCCCGCGAATAGATCTGCGGAGCGGCCGAAAGCCCCTGCGGCCTCCTCGGACCGTTGCAGCTCGTTGAACGCGTTGCCCAAATTACGCAGCGCCATCGCTTCTCGGTCGCGGGCACCGATCTCGCGGCAGATGGCGGCCGCCTCCTCGCATACAGTCACGGCATCCTCGGCCCGTCCGACGGAGGCGAGGGCGGCCCCGAGGTTGGTCAGCACGCTTGGCAGGTTGTCGCGGTCGCCCGTGCTTCGAAGGATCTCCTCGGCGCGCCGCAACGGGACCAGCGCCTCCTGAAACTGTCCGAGGTTGAGCAGAATGACGCCGAGCCTGGCGCCGAGCCTGCCCTCGCGAGTGCGGTCGTAGGCGGCTTGAAGGGCGGCAGCCCGCTCATACGCGGGCACAGCTTCGGCCAATCGCCCCATTTTGTACAGTCCGTCGCCGAGGTGCTCCAAGGAGTCCGCCTCTTCCGACTGATGGCCGCTCTCTTTGTAACTCTCGGCGGCCTGGCGGCTGAATTCGATCGACTCCTCGACCTGACCCACTTCGAACAGCGCGCGGGCCAGGTTGTAGAAGGGCCTCCCGTCGGCGGGCGTGGCCCCTTCCCCTATCGCCAGCTTGATGTTGAGAGCACGCTGGCAGGTGGTCACGGCCTCTTCGTACCGCTGGGCTTTGATCAGGGCGGAGCCGTAGTTGGTCAGCGCCACCATCTCGAGCTTGCGGTCCCCGATCCGGTGGAGGATGTCGACGGCCTCCTTGCAAGCAGCGACCGCCTCGGCGGCGCGTCCGGACCGCTCCAGGCCGAGGCCCAGGTTGAGTAGCGCCGCGGCCTTGCTATTGAGATCGTCTGCGCGCTCGTCGAGGTCGGCTGCCCACTGCGAAAGGACGGCGGTGTCCGCATATCGCTGCTGGTCGGTCAGCTGGGCGCCGAAGTTCAGGAGCATTTGTGAGACTGCTTCGGGTGCATCGGGCTGATACAGGGGCGTGGCCTCACGGAACACGGCTAGTGCCTCGTCCCGGCGGCTGAGCTCGGTCAGGCGGATGCCGCGCTCGATGAGAGCCACGGCGAGGTCGGTGCGGTAGTTGGATGGATGCGCCTCGAACTGACTGCGGCTCAGAGCGACCGCCTGCTCGGCCGCGTCGAGGGCCTCGCCCCTGCGGCCGAGGCCGGACAGCTGGATCGATTGGTTGAGAAGGCACTTCGCCAGGAAGTGGCTTCGCTTGCCGGGATCCTCCTCGTTCGACCACAGGTCGATGGCCTCCATGCCGACAGCCAGCGCCTCCTCGAAGCGCCGCATGCCGGCGAGCACGAGGCCGAGGTTGTTCAGGCTGACCGCGAGCCCGCCCCGATCGGCGGCGGGGCCGGCAGTGAGCTGCTCGCGGAACAGGGCCACGCCTTCCTTGACGGCGGTGAGGGCTCTTTCCTTGCGGCCAAGGAAGAACAGTTCGATACCTAGGTTGTTCAGCGCGCCGGCGAGCTTGGTCTGCTCCACAGCGATGTCGGTCGCCGCCAGCTTCCGGTAGATGGCCACGACCTCCTCGTATGCTTCCACGGCCGCCACCCGATGGTCGGCGTTGGAGCGATGCAGCCCAAGGTTGTGGAGCATCCGGGAGCGCTCGGCGAGGTCGGTGACCTTCGTGAGCCGGTACGCGGTCAGGCGTTCGACTATCGCCAGGATGCCGGAGTTGAGACCGGACCGGCTGCCGCTGGGGAGTAGCGGTTCGATCGCCTCCAGCACGGCCAAGAGGTCGGGGTCGACGTTCTCGTCCGTGGGGTGAGTCGAACCGAAACCGATTGCGATCAAGGCGGCATTGCCAGCGGCGACGGCGAGTCCAGGCGCCGAGCGCAACAGGGGGTACATGACCTTCCTGGCCAAGTGCGGCCACCGGGCTGCGGTGGTAACGAGCACTGTCACCGCTCGCGGGGTCCAGGGCCGGGTCGGGTCGGCCAGGAGCGCGGCCGGCGCCGAGGTCGTCCAAGGGTCGGGGAAATGGTCAGCGCTGCCGTGGCCGGGGGTGAGGAGAGCGACGAAGTCCTCAGCGAGCCGGTCGGGGTAGAGCGGTTCGAGCACCAGCGTCGGATCCTTGGACGGGTAGCAGAACCCGTGGTCGTCGAGAAGGCGCCTCGGACCCCCCGGGATCGACAGCGGCGCGACGGCCGCGACGCCGACAGCGTGCTCGACAGCTCCGGTGAGGGCGGCGGTGTACACGACCTTCGCCATTGCCATCGGGCTGGTCACGAACTCCAGTCCGTCGCGGACGTTCTCGTGGAGCCGCGTCCAGAATTCGCGTTCGCGGTCGAGCAGGTAAGCCGAGAGGCCCGCGCTGTCGACCGGCACGCTGCGGCCGCTGATGTGCGCGTCGGCGCCGACCAGGGCGCTGATGTGCAGGGTCAGGGTGAGCCCGAAGTCGTAGTGGCCTAGTGCCCTCGGCTCGCGGATTACGCTCGGGTCGTCGATCCCATAGAGCTGTGCGAAACGCGATCGGGCGGCGTCGAACACGCGCTCGCGGTCGCCAGCCCGATGAGGCAGCTCATCCAGCGCTTGTGCGGAGGTGTCGCCGCGGCGGGCGAGTTGGCTCCGCACCGCGGGCCACGAGTGAGCTGATCGCGCGATCAGCAGGACGCGTACCGGGACCGGGGTCTGACGGGAGAACAGCCGGTTGGCGAAGAGCCAGTCCAAGTGCTGCATCGACCAACGGTCGGCGTAGTCGACGAGCACCAGCAGGCCTTTCCGGTCACCAGTGCGTATGTCTTGACTGCCTTGGGATTCGGGGGTGATCTGCCCGCCATGGTGGACTTCGATCAACTTCCATCCGGCCGCGGCCGACAGCTCCGCGAACCGACCGGCAAGGCGGGTCTTGCCGCGCCCGCCGGGGCCGTGGAGCCAGCGCACCGCCAGGTCGTCTTCCTGGTCCCGCCAGGCCGCGAGGTCGGCGAGTTCGCTCTCTCGGCCAGTGAAGGGGACGACGCCGAACTGCGCGTCGAGAAGTCGGCTGGGCTGCTGTCTCCATCGCGGGTTCGGCTCGCCGGTTGGAGGTCGGTGTTCGGCCAGGGTGTAGACGGGGCGGCCGTCGCCGTGGACGTGCACGTCGGCGTTGATCGCGCCGTAGGCGAAGCCGCCGAAGGCGTAAACGTTCTGGATGATACGCGGTGTTTCGCCGCCAGGTTGCCGCTCGAGGTTCACGATCGCCTCCCGCCATCAGCGGTGTCCTGGCTGGGCAGGCCGTAGTTGTAGATGCTGCCTCCGATGACGCCCTGGGTGATGGTTCCCTGGCCGTTGGCGATGTTGTGCTGCTGGATCGGCGGTTGCGACGGGGTCAGTTGCTGGAGCGCGATGAGGACCTTGCGCAGCTCGTGCTGCGCCTCGGGGTGCTCTTCGAGGAGATGGCGCAACTCGGTGCGCCAGTCCTCGGTGACGCGATCGCGGGTGGCTTCGTCGCCTGCGGCGAGTTCGGCGGCGGAGTGGTGCAGTTTCTCGCTGATCCGCGCCTCATCGCCTTTTCCCGAACGGCGCCATAGCTTCGGGATCTTCTTCAGCGATGCGAGGAGTCCGGCGGCAAGGGCTTTGACCAGTTCATTGCCGCCCTCTACAGCGAGAGCCTCGATCGGGTTCACGGGGTGCTCCTCGGCTTGGTCGGTTGATGGTGCTGCGAGTGCGGTGTCGCTGATCAGTGCTGCCGCGAGTTCGACGGCGAACGCGGCGGCGTTGGCGGCGGCGCGTGGCTGCCAGTTGGCGTCGTTGGCTGAGGTCTTGCCGCCATCCGCGCGGTCGCTGATGCCCCGGATGATCGCGGCGGGGGCGCCGTTGAGGTGGCTGGCTTGCGCGACTCCGGCGGCCTCCATTTCGATGGCGGCCGCGTCGTTGTAATGGTCGCGGATCCAGAGGGCTTCGTTCGAGATCCGTGAATTCTGGACGATCTCGCCGGCGGCAATCGGCCGGAAATGGACCTTCGGTGGGCTGGTTTCAGGGGGTAGGCGGTGCCTCCAAGTATCGGAGCGGTCGACCTCTTGGGCGAGCTGCAGAAGTTGGTGTGCTGTCTCCCAGGTCCGGGGCCGTGCTCTGAGGCCGTCATCCTCGCTGGTGCCACCGTGGTAGGCGTACACATGCGAGGCCACTACTACATCCCCGAGCTCTACAGCGTTTCCAAGTCCTCCTGCTACTCCGACGAACAGTACGGCGACAGGGGAGAATTCCTGGATCGCCCGCTCGGCGACAACTGCAGCTGGAGCATTGCCGACCCCAGTGAGGCAGAGGGCGATCCGGCATATGGAATCGTCGACGCTTCCCGCCTCGAAGAGCGTTCCGGCTTTGTGGCGGTGCCGCTCGATGCTGCGGAGGTGTTGTCGAACTTCCATGTATTCAGTGTTCAACGCCGTCAATATAACGACGGTGCGTTTGTCGCTCATTGGTGTTCCTCGGCTCTGGGGGTTCGGTCGGGGCGTGTCAATGGGGGGTGCAGTGCGGTGGCAGAGCCGGCGCGGAACAGTCGCGCCGGACGCCCTTTGGCTTCGCGCCGTTCGGTTCCGGTTGACTCGATGAAGCCTTCGACACGCTGGACCTTGCGGTAGAAATTCCGCAGGTCGAGATCGGCACCCCAAACGGCTTCGTATACGCGCTGGAGATCCGCGATCGTGAATCTCTTGCCGCAGAATGCCGTAGCGAGCGGTGTGTGTTCCAGTTTGGCGCGGGCCCGCTCGACGGCGTCTTCAACGATCGCCAAGTGGTCGAAGGCCAGCTTCACATGGCCTGAAAGGACGTCGTCGACCGCAGTCCATGCCGCCGCGGAGGCATCGGTCCCCGCGACAGGCTCGGGTAGGCCGGGGGCGATGGCCAGGTATGCCACGGACAGCACCCGCCCGCGCGGATCACGGTCAGGTGCGCCGTAGGCGCCGACCTGCTCGATGTGCAACGCGGAGCCGTCGAGTCCGGCCTCTTCGTGCAGCTCGCGAAGGGCGGCGTCATAAATGTCCTCGCCTGCGCTGCTGAGGAACCCACCGGGGAGCGCCTGGCCGCCCTTGAACGGCTCGATCCCGCGCTCAACCAGCAGCACGTCGAACCGGGACTCGCGCAAGGTCAGGATCACCAGGTCGACCGCAATGGGGATCGCCGGCGGCACCCACGATTCTGTTGCATCCTGCTGCACTGAGACCTTCTGATTACTGTCTAAATGACAGTAATATTAGAGGATGATGCTTAGCAAGGCAACCCCTCCAAAGTTCGGTTTCGACGGACGTGTTGGCGTAGCCGCCGACCCCGAGTGGTTGAGTTGGGCATTGGACTCAAATTCGGAAGCAGCGCAGCTATTTTCGCTGGTCGATGGGTCTAGCACGACAGCCGTAATCCGTTGCGTTGCTTGTGTTTTCGCTGGTAATGGGATTGTCTAGCGCGCGCCTGGTGGCGGCGGCGCCAGTACGAGGCTTGGAGGGCGCTGGTGAGGGTGCGAGCGGGGTGAAGGACTATCGCCAGGAGACGGCGGATTTCGGGGACTGTGAGGTTTCCCAGCTCGCGTGGGCTTTTGGGTCGGTGGCGGCGGTGACGGCGAGAAAGGCGTGCGCGAGCATCGCCATGGAGATGTGCCGGTACCAGCAGTTCCACTTGCGGACCTGGTAGTGGTCGAGTCCGCATTCGTTCTTCGCGGCTTGGAAGCACTCCTCGATCGCCCACCTGGCTCCGGCGACACGAACGAGCTCGGCCCTGTCGATCGAGTCGGGGTGGAAACACAGGTAGTAGGCGATGTCGGTGGGGTCGGGGAGCGAGCGGCGGGCCAGCAGGGTGCGGGCGAAGCCGATCGGGACGTCGCCGAAGTTGGGGACCGTGGCCCAAGCCCAGTCGTACTCCCGCTCACCGCGGACCCCGGGCCCGGCCGAGACGGTATGCCACGCCTCCTCGGGCGCACGAGCGACCAGGGTGTCGACTCGACGGTCCCCGTCGAGGTCAGCCACGGTCTGCTTCACGGGCACCTCAACCACATAGGGCATCCGGCGGGCTTCGAGGAAGGCGCGGAACTTCCCGTCGCGTCCGTAGGCTGAGTCTGCGGCCACCCACCCGGCCTCGACCCCGGCATCGAGGGCGCGGCCGATCATCGCCTCGGCCAGGCGGGGCTCGGTCAGTACCCCGGCGGCAACCCGCTCGGCCGGGATGCCGGCCTTCGTGCAGCGGTCGGGTTCGTCAATCCACGATTTCGGCAGGTAGAGCTCGCGGTCGATCAACGCCCGGCCGCTCTCACCGGCGTAGGCGAGGAACACTCCCAGCTGGGAGTTCTCGATCCGGCCCGCGGTCCCCGAGTACTGGCGCTGCACCCCGGCCGACCTGCGGCCCTTCTTGACGAAGCCGGTCTCGTCGACCACGAGCACCCCGCCGGGACCAGCAAGGTGATCAGCCACATAGGACTGGAGTGGATCCCTTACAGTGCCGGCGTCCCACACCGCCCGGTCCAGGAAATACTGCACCCCATCGGGGTTCGGATCCCCAGCCGCCTCGGAAAGCTGCCAAGCCGTCTTCCGCTCGATCGGCGCCAGCAGCCCCGTCAGATACGCCCTCGCCCGCCACCGCACACTCGCCGTCCGGAACACGCCAGCAACCTGCGCGAACGCGTCATCCAGCCCCGAGCTCCACACCGAGATGTCCTCTACCGCAATATCATCAAACACCGAAGGATGATAAACACCTTGCCGCACAACGGATTACGGCTGTCGTGTTAGCCAGGCAGGGTGCGGAAGGGATCGGCGGTGGGGAGGAAGGCGACGGGGAGTCCGGGCAGCATGCCCGCCAAGCGGTCCGCCGTCTCGGACATGCCCTCCTGCTCGGAGGGCACATGCCCGATGACGATGAGCCCCTTGGCCAGACCGGCGCTCACAGCGTCCGCGGCGTAGGCGGCGGTCTCCCACTCATTCGACTCTCCAATGAGGAGCGCATCGACTTCGGGGAGGGCGAGTACGGCACGGTTCTTCTCGAAACCCCAAAAGCCGGGATGGATGCCGGCGACGGCGACGGGCAGCCCGGGGTCGCCGATGTAACGGAGGGCGCAGGCGCCGAAGGCCCGCGCCGCATGCTCGGCGAGCGAGCCGAGCGTCGTGGCCGGGATGTCGAAGACCGTCGGCAAGTCGGCGCGTTCGAAACCGTGCCAGCCCAGGGCATGTGCGGCTCCAGCGACGATCCGGTCAGGACGCGTGTCGTGCACCGCGTCGTGGAGACGTCGCACGACCAGCCGGTGCCCAGCGATGAACGCCGACTTCTCACGGTGGACGGGGTCGGTCTCAGCCGCCAGCATCGCGCTCCACTCCTCGCGGTGGTGGAAGTACAGCGGCTCGTGCGAGATCACCAAGTCGAGGCCCTGTGCAACCGCGCGCTGTAGCACGTCCAGCGTGGCCATCATGGTGAAAGCGACGCCGTGGACCTCCTGATCCGGGTCGCCTGCAAGGAACTCGTCGACGGTCGCCTCCCGTCGAGGCACTCCCAGCAGAACATCAACCAGATTCACCACGTCGTGCGCCGTCATCGCCACGTGAGCACCCCTTTTCGAGACTCGCACCGGTTCCGGCGGGAACCCCGGTCCTGGCAAGACTATCCAAGGCGAGCGGGCGTCCCCCACGGGAACGGGCAGGAATGACGCCCCGCGAACGCTGCGGTGGTCGCGACGAGGCGCTCGCGTGCGGGGACGGTCTCGTCATCGCCCCTACCGGTTCCGGCAAGACCCTCTCCGCGCTCGACGGCCTCGCCACCGCGACCCACCGACTCGAAGCGCGACTGCCGCGTCCTCTACCTGTCCCGTTCAAGGCCCTCGGCGTCGATATCGAACGTAATCTCAGCGCCCCACTCGTCGGCATCCACGCAGAGAGCACCCGTCTCGGCCTGCCCAGCCCGGCATCCGCGTCATGAACATCACCACCGGCGAGAACCTCCGCGAACTGACCCTCGACCCGGGCCGCGACTGTCAATCCACCGGCCGACCCGAAGGCCCCACCAGACCCGCATAGCAAAACAGGCCGAACCCATTGCAGGTTCGACCTGTTTCGAATCTCCTGAGAATCGACCGCCCGGACCTCACCAATGCCCTCGAACTGCTCCGCCGCTACTGCACGGATGTCATGACCGACCTTCCCAGTGGACAGCAAAAGAGCCGCGACTCCCGTCACGGCTCTTCTCGTGCCCAAACCTCAAATAAGGCACCTTCTGTCGGGCTGACAGGACTTGAACCTGCGACCCCTTGACCCCCAGTCAAGTGCGCTACCAAGCTGCGCCACAGCCCGTTTTCCGCCGCGTTGTCCGCAGCGGTGACAACTTTAGCGCATGGGATCCGGCTTGGATGAGGCGAGGTCCCCGCTGTGAAGTTGCTTGCGTTATTTCTTGGGGCGCTTGCGCGGTTCGCGGGGTTTGACCACCAGGTCGATGGGGCTTCCCACGAAGCCGAAGTCCTCGCGCAGGCGGCGCTGGATGAATTTGAGGTACTGCTTGTCGAACGGCGCGTTCGTGAAGAGGATGAAGCGCGGCGGTTCGGTGGTCGCCTGGGTCGCGTAGATGACCTTCGGGGCCTTGCCTGAGCGGGTCGGGTGCGGCGTGGCCGCCTGGAGCGCGCTGATCCACTGGTTGAGCTCGCCGGTGGTGATGCGCTGGCCCCAGCCTTCGAGCGCCTCGCGCAGGGCCCGGGCGATCTTCTCGACCGCGCGGCCGGTCATCGCCGAGACGTTGACGCGGGGGGCCCAGGAGACCTGCGCCAGTTCGCGGTCGATCTCCTTTTCGAGGTAGTAGCGGCGGTCGTCGTCGACGAGGTCCCACTTGTTGAAGACGAGGACCATCGCGCGGCCCGACTCGGTCACCTGGGTCAGCACGCGCTGGTCCTGCTCCGAGATGGTCTCCGAGGCGTCCAGCATCACCAAGGCGACCTCGGCGGCCTCCACGGCCGCCTCGGTGCGCAGCGCGGCGTAGTACTCGGTGCCCGAGGCGAACTTGACGCGCTTGCGCAGGCCCGCGGTGTCGACCAGGATCCAGTCCTCGCCGTCGATCTCCACGATCGAGTCCACGGGGTCGACGGTGGTGCCGGCAACGTTGTCGACGACGGCCCGGTCCTCCCCCGCGATGCGGTTGAGCAGGCTCGACTTGCCGACGTTCGGGCGCCCGACGAGGGCGACCCGGCGCGGCCCGCGCTCCTTGAGCTGCCCGGTGGGCTCCTCGGGGAACGCCCAGATGATCTTGTCGAGCAGGTCCCCCGAGTTGCGCCCGTGCAGGGCCGAGATCGGGAACGGCTCGCCCAGGCCGAGGCTCCACAGCTCGTGGACGTCCGCCTCCTGGCGGTCCGAGTCGGCCTTGTTGGCCACCAGGATCACCGGCTTGCGGGTCGAGCGCAGGATGCGCACGGCCGCCTCGTCGGCGTCGGTCGGGCCGACACGCGAGTCGACCACGAACACGATCACGTCCGCGGTGCGCATGGCCAGCTCGGCCTGCGCGGCGATGGACCTCGCCATGCCCTCGGCGTCGGGGTCCCAGCCGCCGGTGTCGACCAGGCTGAAATCGCGCCCGGCCCATTCGGCGTCGTAGGCCACCCGGTCGCGGGTCACGCCCGGCTCGTCCTGCACCACCGCGGCGCGGCGGCCCAGGATGCGGTTGACCAGGGTCGACTTGCCCACGTTGGGGCGCCCGACCACGGCCACCGTCGGGACCGGACCTCGCTCGTCGTCTTCGGCGTCGAGTTCGGTCCAGGTCGCTTCGTCACTCATCAATGTCCCTGTTGCTCAGCAAGGCCAGAATCTTGGCCACTACCTCCACGATCGGCAGCGTCGTGGAGTCGATCACCACGGCCCCCTCGGGGGCCTCCAGGGGCTTGGTCGTCTTCGAGTCGACGCTGTCGCGCCGCTCGATGTCCTGCTTCGTCGCCTGCTCGTCGGCGCCCAGCTCGGCCGCGCGGCGCTTGGCGCGCTCGACCGGGTCGGCGGTGAGGTAGACCTTGACGTCGGCGTCGGGGGCGACCACCTCGACGATGTCGCGGCCCTCCACGACGATGCCGGCCTTCGCTTCGGCGATGATCCGCCGCTGCTCCTCGATGAGGAACTTGCGGACCGTCTTGTTCCCGGCCACCGCCGAGACCGCCTTGGTGACGTCCTCGCCGCGGATCGCCAGGTCGGCGTCCTCGCCGTCGACGCGGGTGAAGGGGTCCTCGGGGGTGGTCCCGAACTCGAGCTTGGCGTTCTTGACCGTCTTGGTGACCTGCGCGGTCTGGGAGGGGTCCACGCCCGCCTTGAGGACGGCCAGGGTCGCGGCACGGTACATCGAACCGGTGTCGAGATAGGCGGCGTCGATCGCGGTCGCGAGGGTCTTGGACACGGTCGACTTACCCGCCCCCGACGGGCCGTCGATCGCGACGACCGGTCCGCTCTTCTGCTCAGGCACTATCGCGCTCCGTTCTTCAACTGCAAACCACGCAAACCTACATCATGCCGGGCCGCGCGCTCCCCACGGCGAACGCCCGGCCCGGTCGGGATCAGGCGCGATCGACCACCCGCGCCCCCATGGGCCACAGGGCGAGGGGGATCATCTTCCAGTTCGCAATCGCCAGCGGGATGCCGATGACCGTGATCGCTTGCAGCAGACCGGTGAACAGGTGCGCCAGCGCCAGCTCCCAGCCGAAGAGGATCAGCCAGAGGATGTTGCCGACCAGTGAGAAGCACCCGGCCGACCGGTCGTAGACGACGGTGCGCCCGAAGGGCCACAGCACGTATCCGGCCAGCCGCATGTTGGCGATTCCGAACGGGATCGTGACGATGAAGACGCAGAACACCAGCCCGGCGACGAAGTACCCGATCGCGAGCCACAGCCCGGCCAGGACGAACCAGATGACGTTCAGAATGAGAGACATGCTGAAACCCTAACCGGCCCAAACGGGTCTGTCGGTACAGCCAGCTAGAGTCCGACCTCGCGGTAGAGCAGTCCGACCTCGTCGGGGGTGAGCCTGCGGATGGTCCCGGGCTTGAGGTTGCGCAGTTTGATCGGGCCGATCTCGGTGCGCACCAGGCGCGAGACGTGGTGGTCGACCTCGTCCATGAGCCGCCTCACAATGTGCTTGCGGCCCTCGTGGATGGTGATCTCGATCAACGACTGCCCGGCGTGCTCGTCGATGATCTTGAGCTTGTCGGCCTTCGCGGGGCCGTCCTCGAGTTCCACGCCGGCGAGGAGCCGGTTCCAGGTGGCCTTGTCCATGATCCCGTTGACCTGCGCGCGGTAGACCTTCGGCAGCCCGTGCGAGGGGTGCATGATGCGGTTGGCGAGCTCGCCGTCGTTGGTGAGCAGCAGCAGGCCCTCGGAGTCGGTGTCGAGCCTGCCGACGTGGAAGACCCGCTGGTCGATGCCCTTGGCGTACTCGGCCAGGGACAGGCGGCCCTCTTCGTCGTCCATCGTCGAAATGACCCCGCGCGGCTTGTTGATCGCGAAGTAGACGGTGTCGACGTCGGTGATCACGCGTTTGCCCGAGACGTGGATGACGTCCTTGTCGGGGTCGACGCGCTGGCCGAGGCGGGCGGGCTCGCCGTTGACCTTGACCTTGCCGCGCGAGATCAGGTCCTCTGCGGCCCGTCGGGAGGCGATCCCGGCTTGGGACAGCACTTTTTGCAGGCGAATGCCTTCGGCGTCAGCGTTGTTCATCTTCCTCGATATCCGTCACGTCGTCGGGCAGGAACGGGGCCAGCTCGGGTAGCTGGTCGACCGAGTCCAGGCCGATCTTCTCCAAGAACAGGGTGGTGGTGCGGTAGAGCGTCGCCGTCGAGTCCGGGTCGGTCCCACACTCCTCGACCAGGCCGCGCGCCAGCAGCGTGCGGATGACGCCGTCGCAGTTGACCCCCCGGATGGCCGAGATGCGGCCCCGGGTGACCGGCTGCCGGTAGGCCACCACGGCGAGCGTCTCCAGCGCCGCCTTGGTGAGGCGGGCGGAGGCGCCGTCGGTGACGAACCGCTCCACGTACTGGGCGTAATCGGCCCGGGTGTAGAAGCGCCAGCCGCCGGCTTGGCGACGCAGATCGAATCCGCGCCCGTCGCCAGTGTATTCGGCGCTCAATCGACCGAGCGTCTCGCGCACCTGTGAACGTGGCCGCTCCAATACCGCGGACAGGAACTCCTCGGTCAGGGGCTCCTCGGCGATCATGAGGATGGCCTCCAGGACCGCGCCGAGGTCGACGTCCTCGGGGACGGGGACGGTGTCGATGACCTGGTCTTCGGGTTCGTCCTCGGCCTGCTGGGGGACGACGGCGACGGCGCGGGCGTACTCGTCGGTGTCGCCGACCGGTTCGTCGGCGGGCGTGTCCGCGCGGGCCGGCGCGCCCTCCTCGCGCTGCCACGGCGGGCGCCATTCGGCGATCTCGTCCGGTCTCAGGTGCTCACTCATTCGTGGGTTCCTCCCCCGTCTCCGGTGTTCCCGCGTATTCGTCGACGTCGATCTCGGCGGGTGCGGTGCCGCCGAGCCAGCGCACCGTCAGCTCGCCGAGGGCCTGCATCTGCTCGAAGCCGACCAGGGCCTCCCGGTAGAGCTCCAGGAGCGCGAGGAACCGGGCGACGACTTCGAGGTGGGTCTCGCAGTCGGAGGTCAGGGCCCGGAAGGTCGCGGTCTGGACGCGGTTGAGGCGCCTGCTGAGGATGACGGCGTGCTCGCGGACCGAGACGCGCTGCATGTGGACGTGGTCGGTGCCGACCACTTGCGCGGGTTTGGGTCTCATGGCCTTGCCGGCCAGGATCGCCAGGGCTTCGGGGGTGAGGTCGAGCACGAGTTCGGGGAGCAGGCCTTTGAAGCGGTCTTCGAGGCCGACGTTGCGGGCGACGCGGGTCGAGGCGGACTCGGCGAGTCCGGCGAGGGCGCCGGCGGCCTCTTTGTAGGCCTTGTACTGGAGGAGGCGGGCGAAGAGGAGGTCGCGGGCTTCGAGGAGGGCGAGGTCCTCTTCGTCGTCGACGACGGTGCCGGGCAGGAGCCGGGCGGTCTTGAGGTCGAGGAGGGTGGCGGCGACGAGCAGGAACTCGGAGGTCTCCTCGAGGTTCCAGGCCTCGTCGAGGTTGGTGACGTAGGCGATGAAGTCGGAGGCGACCTGGTGGAGGGCGATCTCGGTGACGTCGAGCTTGTGCTTGCCGATGAGCTGGAGCAGCAGGTCGAAGGGGCCCTCGAAGTTGTCGAGCCGGAGGTGGAAGCCGCTCTCGGCCTCCTCCGGTTCGCCCTCCCGCTGGGTCGGGAGCTGGGGCGGCTGCTGGTCGGTCACGCACGCAAGCTTAGACGGGCCCTGCGGCCACTACCGGGTGAACTCTGGGTTTCCTGGGGCGGAAGGCGTTCGGCGGGGTCAGGACTTGTCGGTCGCGGCGATGAGCTCTCTTGCGAGCTGGCGGTAGGCGCGGGCTCCGGAGGAGGCGGGGGCCCAGGTGGTGATGGGCTCGCCGGCGACGGTGGTCTCGGGGAAGCGGACGGTGCGGGTGATGACGGTGGAGAAGACCTTGTCGCCGAAGGCCTCGGCGACGCGCTGGAGGACCTGGCGCGAGTGGGTGGTGCGCGAGTCGTACATGGTCGCGAGGATGCCGTCGAGTTCGAGGTCGTAGTTGAGGCGCTCGCGGACCTTGTCGACGGTGTCGAGGAGCAGGGCCACGCCGCGCAGGGAGAAGAATTCGCACTCGAGGGGGACGAGGACGGAGTGGGCGGCGGTGAGCGCGTTGATCGTCAACAGCCCCAAGGAGGGCTGGCAGTCGATGAGGACGTAGTCGAAGTCGGGGATGACCGGGCGCAGGACCCGCGCGAGGGTCTGCTCGCGGGCGACCTCGTTGACGAGCTGGATCTCGGCGGCGGAGAGGTCGATGTTGGCCGGGAGGAGGCGCAGGCCCGCGACGTTGGTCTTGACCATGACGTCGTCGATGTCGACGTCCTCCTGCATGAGGAGGTTGTAGACGGTCAGGTCGAGCGTGTGCGGGTTGGTGCCGAAGCCGACCGACAGCGCCCCCTGCGGGTCGAAGTCGACCAGGAGCACCTTGCGGCCGTATTCGGCAAGGGCCGCACCGAGGTTGATGGTCGTGGTGGTCTTGCCGACCCCGCCCTTCTGGTTGGCCATGGCGATGACGCGGGCGGGCCCGTGGCGCTCCAGGGGCTGGGGCTGGGGGATGTCGCGTTTGCCGGTGTAGGTCTCGGGGTCGGGCGAGGACAGGTCCCCGTCGCCGTCAGCGGGAGGCACCTGCGCGGCCCCGCGCAGGGCCGCCCATTTGTCGTTGCTGTCCACACTGCTCATTTCCGCCTCCGGGTGAAGAGTCGACACCGGGTGCCGGGGGTCTCACCATTGCCTGTCATAGCGACTGTACGTCAGTGTATCGAGGCTGTCGACGGCTTGGGAGACTCCGAGGCACCCGGCGTGAGTTCGCCCGCTGTGCATTGGGGGCGCTGGGACCCGAGGAGGCCTCAGTGTTCGGCGAGCACCTGTTCGACCGGCTTGAGCGGCAGGTGGTGGGTGATGGCGACGGGCACGTTGGCGACCTGCCCCGCATGGGTGTTGAGGCCGCGGGCGAGGGCCGGGTCGGCTTTGAGCGCGGCGGCCCAGCCGAGGTTGGCGAGCTTCATGACGTACGGGAGCGTGGCGTTGGTGAGCGCGTACGTGGAGGTGTTCGGGACGGCGCCGGGCATGTTGGCGACGCAGTAGAACAGCTTGCCGCCGTGGGTGAACGCGGGCTCGTCGTGGGTGGTGGGCTTGGAGTGGGCGAAGCAGCCGCCCTGGTCGATGGCGATGTCGACGAGGACCGCGCCGGGCTTCATGTCGGCGAGGACCTCGTCGTCGACCACGGTGGGGGCCTTGGCTCCCGGGACGAGGACGGCGCCGATGACGAGGTCGGCCTCGCGGCAGGCGCGCTTGACCTCGAAGCGGTTGGAGACGATGGTGCGCAGGCGCCCCTGGTAGAGGTCGTCGGCGGCGTGGAGCTTGTCGAGGTTGAGGTCGAGCAGTTCGACGTCGGCGTGCATGCCGACGGCGATGGCGGCGGCGTTCATGCCCGAGACGCCCGCGCCGATGATGACCACTCTGGCGGGGGCGGTCCCGGGGACGCCGCCCATGAGGGTGCCGCGCCCGCCTTCGGGCCGCTGGAGGTGGTAGGCGCCGGCCTGGACGGCGAGGCGGCCGGCCACCTCGCTCATGGGGGCGAGGAGGGGCAGGCGGCCGTCGGCGGCCTGCACGGTCTCGTAGGCGATGCCGGTGACGTGGTGTTCGAGGAGCGCGTCGGTGCATTCGGCGCTCGCGGCCAGGTGGAGGTAGGTGAAGAGGGTCTGGCCGGGCCGCATCCGGTGGAACTCGGCGTAGATGGGCTCTTTGACTTTGAGAACGAGATCGCCTGCGTCCCAGGTGGAGTCGGCATCGGGCCGGATGTTCGCCCCGGCCTGGCGGTAGTCGTCGTCGGTGATGGCCGAGCCGAGTCCGGCGCCGGTCTCGATGAAGACGTCGTGTCCGGCGGCGACCAGCTCGTGGACGCCGGCGGGGGTGAGGGCGACGCGGAATTCGTTGTTCTTGATCTCGCGGGGGACGGCGACTTTCACGTTGCGGGTTCCTTCCGAAGCGTTGTGCCTGTTCGGGGCCGGTCGGCATCCCGCACGGGCAGTCTATGACGCGTTTCGTCCGGATTCCCGCAATTCCTTCCGCGGCATGGCCTTCTGCAACAGGGCCTTCCGCGGCACAGTCGCGCGACTCGGTGTCGCGGCACCTGCGGGACGGCCTTGTGGGCCGGTCCGGACGGCGTCTTCCGCGCTGATCGTAACGTCAGGCCCGCCGTTCGGGGAAGCGGCGAGCCTGAAGTTTCCTGAGCGGATTCGCGTTACCGGCGTTCGAGGTGGAGTCGGGTGAGGTTGAGCGCGAGGGCGCAGACACCGTTGCGGATCTCGCCCTCGGCGACGGCGGCGAGGGCCTTGTCGAGGTCCCACCAGACGAGTTCGATCTGGGTCTCCTCGTCGGTGCGCTCGTGGCGCTCGGCCTCGGGGACGGGTGCGAGGCCGGTGGCGAGGTAGTAGTGGATGAGCTCGTTGGAGATGCCGGGGCTGGTGTAGAACTCGCCGAGTTCGACGAGCGCGGTGGCGTGGAGGTCGACCTCTTCGGCGAGTTCGCGGCGGGCGGCCTCGGCGGGGTCCTCGCCGGGCAGGTCGCGCAGGCCCGCCGGGAACTCCCACATGAGCTCCTTGGCGGGGACGCGGTACTGGCGGATGAGGCCGACGCGGCCCTGCTCGTCGAGCGGGACGGCGACGACCGCGCCGCAGTGGTCGAGGAACTCGCGTCGGGCGGTCTTGGGCGGCGCGTCCGCCTCGACGGGCATCGCGACGGTCTCGGCGGTCAGGTCGTAGCACCAGCCGCGGTGGATGATTTCGCTGTCGAGAACTCGGTACTCATGCACGAGGCCACACTAGTCCGCGCCGATGACGGGTTCAGGACTCTCCCGCGGCGGCCTTGAGCCGTTCGAGGACGCCGTTCACGATCTCGGGGGACGGGAGGGGCACGCCGGAGAGGGCCGAGAGGAACAGGCCGTCGCCGACGAGGCGGACGATCTCGGCGGTCACGGGGTCCTCGATCTGCTCGTGGAGGAGCGCGGCCCAGCCCTCGAAGATGAACAGCACGTCGGCCTTGGCGGTCTCGGAGAGGCCGTCCTGGCCGCGCATGGCCGTCAGCAGGGCCCACAGGCCCGCGGCGGACTCGGCCGATTCGACCCCCGAGACGCGCAGGAAGGTCTCGACCGCGCCGGTCTCGCGGGCCTTGGCGATGTGGCCCTCCTCCTGGGTGCGAAAGCGCGCGGCGAGGCCGTCGTAGAGGTCGGACTTGGACTTGAAGTGGTAGAGCAGGCCGCCCTTGGAGACTCCCGCCTCGGCGGCGACCTTCTCCAGGGTCACGCCGGAGCTGCCCTCGTCGACGAGGATGCCTTGGAGCGCATTGAGAATCCGATCACGCGTGGTGATCTCAGGCTCGTTCATGTTTCCTCCAGGTGACTACTGTACCGTCCGGACGGTATAGTTACTCATCGGTGCCGATCAGCGGTGCTTCCCCGTACAGAGAGAGTGAACCAATGGCCAGTACGCTGCCCGCGACCGAGCCCCGCCGCGCCCGCCTCAGCGCCCGGCAGGGCGCGGCCCTGGCGGTGCTGGTGCTGCCGGTGCTGCTCATCTCCATCGACATGACCGTCCTCGGCTTCGCCGTGCCGTTCCTGTCCGAGGACCTCGCGCCCACCAGCTCCCAGCTGCTGTGGATCGTGGACGTCTACGGGTTCGTGCTCGCCGGGCTCCTGGTGACCATGGGCTCGGTGGCCGACCGGATCGGGCGGCGCAAGCTGCTGGTCTTCGGCTCGGCCGCGTTCGCCGCGGCCTCGGTCGTCGCCGCCTACGCGCCGACCGCCGAGACCCTCATCGCCGCCCGCGCGCTGTTGGGCGTCGCCGGGGCGACCCTCATGCCGACCACGCTGGCGCTCATGCGCAACCTCTTCACCGACCCCCGCCAGCGCCTGTTCGCCATCGCGATCTGGGGCGCGGGCTTCTCGGCCGGCTCGGCCGCGGGCCCGGTCATCGGCGGCTGGCTGCTGGAGCACTTCTGGTGGGGCTCGGTGTTCCTCATGGCCGTGCCGGTCTCGATCGCGGTGCTCGTGGCCGCGCCGATGCTGCTGCCGGAGTCGAAGAACGACCGGCCCGGTTCGCTCGACTGGCCCGGGGTGGGCCTGTCGTTTTTGGCGATGTTCCCGTTCGTGTACGCGATCAAGAGCGTCGCCGAGCACGGGTTCTCGCTCGCGGCGGCGGCCGCTCTGGTCTTCGGGGTGCTCGCGGGCTGGGGGTTCCTCAAGCGCCAGCTCACGGCGCGGCATCCGCTGATCGACGTGCGGCTGTTCCGGATCCGGCGCTTCAGCGCGTCGATCTTCACGAACTTCATGATCGTCTTCGCGATGATCTCGGCGCTGTTCCTGCTGACGCAGTATCTGCAACTGGTGCTGGACTACTCCCCCATGCGGGCGGGGCTGCTGCTCCTGCCGGGCATGGCGGTGTCGGTCGCGGCGGGTCTGGTCGCGGTGCGGCTGGCGGCGCGGTTCGGGCTGGTGACGATCATCGTGGGCGGCCTGGGGTTCATCGTCGCCGGGTTCGGGGCGATGTACCTCATCGGCGTCCACGAGGGCGCCTTCGTGGTCGCGGGGGCGTTCGCGCTCATCGGGATCGGCTCGGGCATGGTGCAAACGGTGACGAACGACGCGGTCGTGACCGCGGCTCCGGCCGACAGGGCCGGTGCGGCGGCGGCGATCTCGGAGACCGCGTACGAGTTGGGCGGCGCGATGGGCGTGGCGGTGCTGGGTTCGCTGGCGACCGGGATCTACCGGTCGGAGCTGGGCGAGGCCCCCGCTGGCGCGTCGGAGACGCTCGGCGGGGCGGTGCACGTGGCCGGGACGTTGCCCGGTGAGGCCGGTGCGGCGCTGCTGGAGGCGGCGAAGACGGCGTTCACGGACGGGTTGCGGGTCACCTCGCTGCTGGCGGCCGGTCTGGTGCTGGTGGCCGCTGTGGCGGTCGGTAGGGCGCTGCGGACGAGGCGGTCGGAGGCGGTCGCGGGTTCCTGACCGCGCCGGGTCCTTTGAGGGTTCGAGGGCGGCGGTGGCCAGAGCGGATTCGCTCCGGCCACCGCCGTTCGCATCATGGTTTCGGTCAGGCGCCGACGTAGGTCGCGAGGTGCTCCCCGGTGAGGGTCGAGCGGTCGGCGACGAGGTCGGCGGGCGTGCCTTCGAAGACGATCTTGCCTCCGTCGTGGCCGGCGCCGGGGCCGAGGTCGATGATCCAGTCGGCGTGGGCCATGACCGCCTGGTGGTGCTCGATGACGATGACGGACTTGCCGGCGTCCACGAGCCGGTCGAGCAGGCCCAGGAGCTGCTCGACGTCGGCGAGGTGGAGGCCGGTGGTCGGCTCGTCGAGGACGTAGACGCCGCCCTTCTCCCCCATGCGGGTGGCGAGCTTGAGGCGCTGGCGCTCGCCGCCGGAGAGGGTGGTGAGCGGCTGGCCGAGGGTGAGGTAGCCGAGGCCGACGTCCACGAGGCGCTGGAGGATCTTGTGGGCCGCGGGGATGCGGGACTCGCCTTCGGCGAAGAAGGCCTCGGCGTCGGTGACCGACATCGTGAGGACCTCGCTGATGTCGCGGCCGCCGAGGCGGTACTCCAGGACCGAGGCGTCGAAGCGCTTGCCGTCGCACTCCTCGCAGGTGGACTCGACGGTGGCCATGACGCCGAGGTCGGTGAAGATGACGCCGGCGCCGTTGCAGACGGGGCAGGCGCCTTCGGAGTTGGCGCTGAACAGGGCGGGCTTGACGCCGTTGGCCTTGGCGAAGGCCTTGCGGATCGGTTCGAGCAGGCCGGTGTAGGTGGCCGGGTTGCTGCGCCGCGAGCCTTTGATGGCGCCCTGGTCGATCGCGATCACGCCGTCTCGGCCCGATACCGAGCCGTGGATGAGGGAGCTCTTGCCCGAGCCGGCCACGCCGGTCACGACGGTGAGCACGCCGAGGGGGATGTCGACGTCGACGTCTTGGAGGTTGTTCGCGGCGGCACCGCGGACCTCCAGGACGTCGGTGGACTTGCGGACCTCGTCCTTGATGGCGGCGCGGTCGCCGAGGTGGCGGCCGGTGAGGGTGTCGCTGGAGGCGAGGTCCTCGACGGTGCCTTCGAAGACGATCTCGCCGCCGGCGGAGCCGGCGCGGGGGCCGAGGTCCACGACGTGGTCGGCGATGGCGATCGTCTCGGGCTTGTGCTCGACGACGAGCACGGTGTTGCCCTTGTCGCGCAGTTGCAGCAGGAGGGCGTTCATCCGCTCGATGTCGTGCGGGTGGAGGCCGATGGTGGGCTCGTCGAAGACGTAGGTGACGTCGGTGAGCGAGGAGCCGAGGTGGCGGATCATCTTGGTGCGCTGGGCCTCGCCGCCCGAGAGGGTCCCGGCGGGGCGTTCGAGCGAGAGGTAGCCCAGGCCGATCTCCACGAACGAGTCGAGGAGGTGCTGGAGGCCCTTGAGGAGCGGGGCGACCGAGGGCTCGTCGATCCCGCGGATCCACTCGCGCAGGTCGCTGATCTGCATCCGGCACACGTCCGCGATGCTCTTGCCGTCGATCTTCGAGGAGCGGGCCTCGGGGGCAAGGCGGGTGCCCTCGCATTCGGGGCAGGTCGTGAAGGTGACCGCGCGTTCGACGAAGGCGCGCACGTGGGGCTGGAGCGAGTCGACGTCCTTGGAGAGGGTGGACTTCTGGAGCTTGGTGATCACGCCCTCGAAGGTGATGTTGATGCCGTCGACCTTGATCTTGGTCGGTTCCTTGTAGAGCAGGTCGTTGAGCTCGCGCTTGTTGTACTCGCCGATCGGCTTGTCGGGGTCGAAGAAGCCGGAGGCGCGGTAGATGCGCCCGTACCAGCCGTCCATCGAGTAGCCGGGGATGGTGAGCGCGCCCTCGTTGAGCGACTTGGTGTCGTCGTACAGGGCGGTGAGGTCGAAGTCGGTGACCGCGCCCATGCCCTCGCAGCGCGGGCACATGCCGCCGAGGCGGTTGAAGGTGGCCTTCTCGGCCTTGGTCTTGCCGCCGCGCTCGACGGTGATCGCGCCGCTGGCCTTCACCGAGGGGACGTTGAAGGAGTAGGCGTTCGGGGAGCCGATGTGCGGGTCGCCGAGGCGGCTGAAGAGGATGCGCAGCATCGCGTTGGCGTCGGTCGCGGTGCCGACCGTGGAGCGGGGGTTGGCGCCCATGCGCTCCTGGTCGACGATGATCGCGGTGGTGAGGCCTTCGAGGTGGTCGACCTCGGGCCGCGCGAGCGAGGGCATGAAGCCCTGGAGGAAGGCGCTGTAGGTCTCGTTGATCATCCGCTGCGACTCGGCGGCGATCGTGGCGAACACCAGCGAGCTCTTGCCCGAGCCGGAGACGCCGGTGAAGACCGTGAGGCGGCGTTTGGGCAGCTCGACGCTGACGTCTTTGAGGTTGTTCTCGCGCGCGCCGTGCACGCGGATGAGGTCGTGGCTGTCGGCGGCGTGCGACCCGGGCGGCGGGGTGCCCTTCTTCGCGGCCATGCAAGTCTCCCTCTGTGGGGCGCCCGCTCGCGCGGGCGCGTCGTTCCTCGCCGACCGGGACGGGCCGGCGCCTGGCTTCCTGGACTCCGTTCGCCGCCGCGGCGGCGCTGGACTCTACAACGTATCGGCTGCCACCGACAATGCGCGCGACCCCGGTCGGCTCACGCCGGACGGGGTCGCGGATCGAACGGGTCCGGGCCCCTCAGAGACGCTGGTTGACGCGGATCATGTTGCCCGCGGGGTCCCGGAACGCGCAATCCCGTACGCCGTACGGCTGATCGGAGGGCTCCTGGAGCACCTCGGCGCCGGAGGCGCTGACGCGCTCGAACAGCGCGTCCACGTCGTCGGTGCTGAAGATGACGCCGCGCAGCAGGCCCTTGGCGAGCAGGACCGCCGCGGCCTCCTTGTCGGCCTCGGAGGCGTTCGGGTCGCCGACGGTCGACTCCAGGACGATGTCCACGTCGCTCTGTCCGGGCGGGCCGACGGTGACCCAGCGCAGGCCCTCGTAACCGACGTCGTTGCGCACTTCGAGACCCAGCGCGTCGCGGTAGAACCCGAGCGCCTTGTCGTGGTCGTCGACGGCGATGAAGCATTGTGCCAGCTTGATGTCCATGCGATTCACGCTACCGCCGGGACGAGGGCTTCGCTTCTCCATTCCTGACCGGTCTCGTGTAGATCTTGGCGACGCACGCGGGGATGGCCGCGCCCTCCTCGTGGTCGCGGGCTCTGTAGGCGCTCGGACTCTCCCCGACCAGCTCGGTGAAGCGCGAACTGAACGAGCCGAGCGAGGTGCACCCGACCGCGAAGCAGACCTCGGTGACCGACAGGTCCCCGCGGCGCAGCAGCGCCTTCGCCCGCTCGATGCGCCGCGTCATCAGATAGCTGTACGGCGTCTCTCCGTACGCCGTACGGAAGCTGCGGGCGAAATGACCCGCCGACATGTGGGCCGAGCGCGCCAGCGCCGCCACGTCGAGCGGCCGCGCGTACTCGCGGTCCATCAGGTCCCGCGCTCGTCGCAGGCGCACCAGGTCTTCCAAGATCACCCGGCAAGCATCGCACAGACCGGGCCCGGCGGCCCGGACAAGCGAAGGGCGGGACCCGGTGCGGGTCCCGCCCCTCGACGAGCGTGGATCAGGCGGCGCCGAGGTCGAGGCGCTCGCCCGCCTGGCGCTTGAGCGCGGCCTCCACGAGACCGGAGAACAGCGGGTGCGGCCGGGTCGGGCGCGATTTGAGCTCGGGGTGGGCCTGGGTCGCCACGAAGTACGGGTGCACCGAGCGGTCGAGTTCGATGAACTCGACCAGGCGCCCGTCGGGCGAGAGCCCGGAGATCACGAAGCCGGCCTTGACGAGCTGGTCGCGGTAGGCGTTGTTGACCTCGTAGCGGTGGCGGTGGCGCTCGTTGACCTCGGTCAGCCCGTACGCTTCGGCGACCAGGGAGCCCTCGGCGAGCTGCGCCGGGTAGGTGCCCAGGCGCATCGTGCCGCCCATGTCCCCGCGCCCGGCGACGATGTCGGTCTGGTCGGCCATGGTGGAGATGACCAGGTGCTCGGCGTCGCGGGCGAACTCCTCCGAGTCGGCGCCGACGAGGCCGGAGATCTCCCGCAGGGCCTCGATCGCCATGCACTGCATGCCCAGGCACAGGCCCAGGGTCGGCACCTGGCGGGTGCGGGCCCAGGTGAGGGCCCTGATCTTGCCGGGCACGCCCCGGTCGCCGAAGCCGCCGGGGATGACCACGGCGTCGACCCCGGCGAGGGCCTTGGCGGTGGCGTCGGCGGCGCCGCACTCGTCGGAGACGACCCAGCGGACGTTCACCTTCGCTCGGTGGGCGAACCCGGCCGCGTGCAGGGCCTCGACCACCGACTTGTAGGCGTCGGGCAGCTCCACGTACTTGCCGACGATCGCGACCTCCAGGGTCGCGGCCGGGTTGTGGACCCGGTCGAGCAGGTCGTCCCAGGAGGTCCAGTCGACGTCGCGGAACGGCAGGTCGAGCTTGCGGACCACGTAGGCGTCCAGGCCCTCGGAGTGCAGGGTCTTGGGGATCTCGTAGATCGACTTCGAGTCGGGGGCCGAGACCACCGCCGCGTCGTCCACGTCGCAGAATCCGGCGATCTTCTGCTTGAGGCCGTCGGGCAGCGGCCGGTCGGAGCGGCAGACGATCGCGTCGGGCTGGATGCCGATGCTGCGCAGCTGCGCCACCGAGTGCTGGGTGGGCTTGGTCTTCATCTCCGAGGACGCCGCGAGGTAGGGCACGAGCGAGACGTGCAGGAAGAAGCAGTTGTCGCGGCCGATGTCGTGGCGATACTGGCGGATCGCCTCCAGGAACGGCAGCGACTCGATGTCGCCGACGGTCCCGCCGACCTCGGTGATCACGACGTCGGGGACGCGGCCGGACTCGGGGTCCGGGTCGGCCATCGCCGCGAGGCGGGACTTGATCTCGTTGGTGATGTGCGGGATCACCTGGACCGTGGCGCCGAGGTAGTCGCCGCGGCGCTCCTTGGCGATCACGTCGGAGTAGACCTGCCCGGTGGTCACGTTCGCGTGCTTGGACAGGTTCCGGTCGAGGAACCGCTCGTAGTTGCCGATGTCGAGGTCGGTCTCGCCGCCGTCGTCGGTGACGAAGACCTCGCCGTGCTCGTACGGGTTCATGGTTCCGGGGTCGACGTTGAGGTACGGGTCGATCTTCTGCATCACCACGTACAGGCCGCGCGCGGTCAGCAGGTTCCCGAGACTGGCGGCGGTCATGCCCTTGCCGAGGGCGGAGGTGACCCCACCGGTGACGAAGAGGTGCTTCGTGTTGCGGATATGACCATTGACGGCGCTGGCCAAAGCGGACTCCCGTGGTAATCGTGCCGATCGAGCGGTCGAGCCGTTGCTCACCCGGGGCTCGAAAGCCGAGCCGCGGACCGCCGGTGGATCGCATCATCCACGGGATTCCACACTAACACTTTCACCGTCGTTTTCCTCATCGACCCACGACGGTGCGTCGACGATCATGTCCGAGTACTGGCCGTCCTTGACGTGCGCGCGGGCCAGGACGCGGTGACTGATGATGACCGCCAAGGGAACCATGACGGCGAGGGCCGCGCCGAGGCTCATCAGGCCCTTGCCGAGGAGGAGCCCGGCGACGGCAGAGCCGGCGACCGCGGCCGAGAAGGCCGCGCGCAGGGGCGGGTACAGGCCCCAGGCGCGCCGCAGGCCGCCTCCGGGGCGCAGGAGGACCAGCCAGCAGTAGGCGCCGGCCAGGACGGTGAGGACGCTCAGCGGGGAGGTGAAGACCGCGACGATGTTCGAGCCGAGCCCGGAGGCGATGACGCCGTTGGTGTCGCCCATGACGTCGCCCATGAACGAGCCGAGTTCGCCGCGTTCGGCCGCGGGCCGCTGGTAGTCGATCCAGGAGAGGCCGACGAGCACCGCCGCGCCGGCCAGGCCCGACCACACGAAGCGCGAGAACGTGACCCAGCCGCCGGTCGCCAGCGCCGCGGCGAGGCAGGTGCCGACGATGATGGCGACGGCCGCGGGCACGGAGTTGCCGAGGAACCCGGCGGAGACGACGAGGACGCCGAGGCAGCCGATGCCGGCCATGACCGGGGACTGGTAGCGGCGCGGCAGCCGCCAGGCGGCGACGGCGGCCAGGAGCCACAGGGAGGCGATGAACATGCCGGAGGCGACGGGCCCGAGTTCGTTCGAGGCGGAGTCGGCGACGGTGTAGTCCCCCAGGAGGGTGCCCAGGGGGTCCTCGGTGTGGATGACCATGGCGAGGACGGTGACGATGACGCCGAACGCGGAGACGCTCACCATGAGGCCCGCGGGGCCGTGGCGTTTGGGCAGGACGATCGCGGCGAACGCGCAGACGACGGCGATGCCGAGGGCGGTGAGGGGGCCGACGAGTCCGGGGCGCGGGGCCGACCACCAGGCGAAGAAGTCGGCGAGCATCGCGGCGGCCACGAACAGGGCGCACACGAGGGCGGTGACGATGTTGAGGCGCATGAGCCACAGCGGCGGGGGTTTGACGCCCGGCTGCCCGGCCCGGCGCAGCAAGTGCAGGAGCGGCCAGGCGACGAAGGTGAGGGCGAGGAACAGGAAGACCTGGAGCCACTGGGTGGCGGGTGCGGCCACGGCGGCGGCGATGAGCCGGGTGTCGGTGTCGTCGAAGACGGACTGGCGTTCGCGGTAGGTGAGGGCGTCGGCGGTGACGCCGGCGGCCGTGCCGGTCACGGTGTCGGGGAACGGGGCGTCCAGGAGGGTGAGGACGGTCGCGGTCAGATCGGTGAGCCTGAGGTAGCCGGGGCGTTCGGCGGGCAGGTCGACGAGGTTGTGGCCGCCGCGGTTGTCGAAGTTCACGACGGTGGCGAGGAGCCGGTTGGGCTGCTCGACCTGGCCGATACCGGTGACGATGAGCGCCGAGTCGCCGCCGCGGGCGGCCTGGAGCGCGCCGACGGTGGCGTCGAGGGTGTCGAGGGCGGCCGCGCGCGCGGCCTCGGCGGTGGGCAGGACGCCGCCGTCGACGACGGTGAGGGGGCACGCGGCGAGGGCGACGGCGAGGTCGCGGCCGGTGGGCATGACGGGGAGGTAGTCGCCGACGCGGCCGACGGAGTTGGCGGTGGCGTAGGCGGCGCCGGGGCCGATGGCGGTGGCGCAGGTGGTGCCCGCGGCGAGCATGCCGAGTTCGGCGCCCTGCTCGAGTTCGCGGTTGAGGGAGACGAGGTCGGGCATGTCGGCGACGGCGGCGCCGGATTCGGCGACGGCGACGCGGTCGGCGGTGATCTCGCCGCAGTCGGAGGGGCCGCCGTAGGGGGTGGAGACGGCGGGCGATCCGGCCGAGAGGGTGAGCCAGCCGTCGAGGGTGCAGGTGAAGGCGCGCCCGGAGTCGGTGTTGAGTTCGGCGAGCGAGCCTTCGGCGGCGAGCGCGGCGAGGTTCGGGGTGGTCTCGGCGTCGATGTCGGTCCAGGTGAGGCCGCCGACGCCGAGGAGGACGACCGAGCCGACGGTGTCGGGGACGGACTCGTCGGTCTCGTCGGGGAGCAGTTGGACGACGCCGACGGCGATGAGGGCGACGACCAGGGCCCACATGCCGATGGGGCCGCGGTTGCGGGCGGCGCTCCTGGCGAGCCTGCGCAGCCGGCGTCCGAGGTCGTTCTGTTTGGACACGGTGGGGTTATCTTCCGGTCAGTTCGAGGTAGAGCGCGTCGAGGGAGTCGAGGACGCGCGCTTCGTCGGGCCAGGTCGCGGCCTGGGCGAGGCCGGCCTCCCCGAGGCGGGCGAGGCGTTCGGGGTCGGCGAGGAGTTCGCGCACGTGCCGGTCGAGGGCGTCGACGTCGCCGACGGGGAACAGGATCGCGCCCTCGCCGACGAGGTCGGGGATGCCGCCGGTGCGGGTGGCGACGAGCGGCAGGCCGGCCTGGAGGGCCTCTTGGAGGGACAGCGGGTAGCCCTCCCAGGTGCTGGTGTTGACGACGAGGTCGGCGGCGGCGAGGAGGTCGGCGATGTCGCTGCGGTGGCCGAGGAGGCGCACGTCGGCGCCGGTGGCGTCGATGAGGTCCTGGAGGCGGGCGCGTTCGGGGCCGTCGCCGGCGATGGCGACGACCGGTGCGGGGTCGAGGTCGGTCCAGCGCAGGGCGGCGGCGATGAGGGTGTCGTGGTCCTTCTGGACGTTGAGGCGCCCGATCGAGAGGAGCAGGGGCCGGTCGCCGATGCCGAGCTGCTCGCGGATCGCCTCAGGGTCGCCGGCGGGGCGCAGCGGCGGGGCCGGGGCCTGCGCGAGGCGCGCGTCGGAGGCGCCGAGTTCGACGAGGTGGGAGTGGAGGTCGGGCGAGATGGCGAGGGCGACGTCGACGCTGCGGGCCAGGCGGCGCTCGGCGAGGTCGTAGGCGCGGCGCTTGAGGCCGGTGGCGAGCTGCGTGTTGTGCCAGGTGGTGACCAGGGCGGCCCCGGCGGGGCGGGCGGCGAGCGCGGTCATCCCGGCGGTCATGCCGTGGGCGTGGACGAGGTCGACGCCGCGTCCGGTGACCCCGCGCAGGGCCCGGGAGACGGCCCACCAGGCGGCCGGGAGGCCGGGGGTGGGCTTGGAGGTGATGGGGGCGGGGATGAAGCGGGCGCCGGTGGCGCGGAACCCGAAGCGCTCCTCGGTCTCGGGCGGGCCGATGACGGTGACGGCGTCGCCGCGGGCGACGAAGCCGGCCGCGACCGAGGCGACGTGCGTGCCGACGCCCCCGGTCGAGGGTCCGAGCACCAAGGCGATCCTCCGGTTGCTCACTTGTCGGCTCCGCTCTCTGGATCATCGGGTGCTGGTTCTGCGTCTGACTTCCGTATTCTGCCAGCGCGTCTCAGGACGGGGCGCACCACGGCGGAACCGCCGATGAGCGCGCCGAGCCCGAGGTAGACGACGGCGGTGGCGGCGCCGACGACCATGCCCTGGACGAGGGCGTCCATGGTGGATCCGGCGTGGCCCCACAGGAGGATGAACTCGCGCGCGGCGAGGACCGACAGGACGGCGGCGACGACGGTGGCGAGCGCGGCGCGGGGAATCCCGGCGAGGCTCGCGGCCCCGGTGTGGCGGGCGACGGCGGCGGTGAGGGCGAGGCCGATGGCGGTCATGCCGATGGTCCAGGCGATGGCGAGGGCGAGCGTGCGGTCCTCGACGGGCATGACTTGGGACAGGACGATGGCGGCGACGGCGCCGACGGCCCAGCCGAGCGAGGTGGCCCCGGCGGCGTACTTGTTGCGGCCCACGGCGTAGAGGCCGCGCGAGTAGATGGCGAACAGCGAGTAGCCGAAGAGGCCGAAGGCGAGGCCGGTGAGGGTGGCCTGGAGCTGCGATTGGGTGGCGTCGCCGCTGCCGGGGGCGACCGAGGCGAGGACGGTGCCGATGGGTTCGGCGAGCCCCGCGAGGGCCGCGACGCCGAGGCCGGACAGCAGCAGGATGGCCCGGCCGGTCTGGGAGAGGCGGCGCTGGTAGCGCTCGTGCTCGCCGAGGGAGTAGGCCTCGGCGAGGATCGGGTAGGCGGCGGTCGCGAGCGGTACGGCGAGCACGGCCCACGGGAGCAGGAAAAACGTCTGGGAGATGGTGAAGATGGCGACCGGGCCGTCGCCGGCGTCGTTGGCCAGGCGCATGAGCAGCGCCTGGCAAAGCTGCTGGGCGCCGACGGTGATGGCCCCGGCGATGGCGAGGGACTTGAGGCTGGCGGCGACGTGGGTCTCCAGCCGCCAGGCCGGTCGCAGGCGCAGCCCCAGGCCGCGCAGCGGCAGGATCAGGGAGCCGGCGAGGACGGCGACGCCGAGCGTGGTGCCGAGCCCGAGGAGGAGGATCTCGGGCTGGGAGATCTGGGCGGCGTCGTTCTCGCGGCCGGAGGCGAGGCCGTAGACGACGTACACGCCGGCCATGACGACGCTGGACAGGAGCGGGGCGAGGGCGGGCCAGGCGAAGCGGCGGTGGGACTGGAGGATGCCGGTGAGGACGATCGCGACGCCGTACAGCGGCAGTTGCGGGGCGAAGAGGACGAGCAGCTCGGTGGCCACGTCGACCGTCGTGGGGCTGATCCGCTCGCCGGGCATGAGCACGCTGACGATCGGGCGGGCGAAGACCGCGACGACGAGCCCGAAGGGGACCAGGAGGGTCAGGGACCAGGTGAGCAGGGCCGAGGCGATCCGGCTGACCTGCTCGGGCTCGTGCCGGGCGAGCGGGGCGGCAAGGAGCGGGATCACCAGCGCTGCAAGCGCTCCCCCGGCGACCAGCTCGAAGATGATGTTGGGGATGTTGTTGGCGGTCTGGTAGGCCGTGCCGAGGCTGGCGACGCCGATGGCCCAGGTGAAGACCATCGTGCGGCCGAATCCGGCCAGGCGGGAGGCGACGGTGATCGCACCGATGACCGAGGCGGCACGACCGACTTCGCGTCGGGTCTCGGTCAAGACTTCGTCCGACCCAGCTCGTCCAACTCGCGCAGTACGGGCGTCTCGGCGATGACCTTCGTGAAGCTGACCTTCTCGGAGGTGGCGATGAGCGCGGCGACGCCCGCGAGGGCGGCGTGGCGGCCGATCATGCCGGTCCGGGAGATGAAGGCGAGGCCGAGGAGCGCGCCGAGGGCGTTCGCGCCGCCGTCGCCGAGCATGGTCTTGCCGTCGAGGTCGTCGGCCATGGCGGCCCCGGCGGCCGAGGAGACGGCCAGGGCGGTGTTGGCGCCGCCGGCCGCGGTGGCGCGGCGGGACTTGGGGCCGACCGGGCGCGAGAGGGGCGCGGAGGCGAGGGTGACCACTTTGAGGGCGCGTCCGGGACGCAGGTCGAACAGGTTGATGAGGTTGGCGGTGCCGGCGATGACGCCGCCGCCGACGCCGACGTTCCACAGCCGCCGCGCCCAGTGGCGGCGCGCGTCGGTGAGTTCGCCGTTGGTGAGGTCGACCAGCGCCGCGGAGGCGAGCCCGGCGGTGGAGATGCCGAGGATCTTCACGAGCCCGGCCGACAGGCGGCCCTTGCGGAGCGCGCCGAGGTGGCCTTTGAAGCCCTTGGCCTTCTCGCCCTTGGCGTCGGCGATGTCGTCGTAGAGGCCGACCGCGCCGGAGGTGAGTCCGGTGGCGGCCGCGGCGACGGCATAGGCCGGGGAGTTCGCCCCGGCCACGGCGGCCGCGGTCGCGCCGATGGTGATGCCGGGGCCTTCGGCCAAGCTCACGGTGTCGCCTTTGTGGTTGACGCGCTCCAGTTCGGACGCCCACCGTGATCGCCGTACGGCGCCGATCGCGGCGATCGTGCCGCCCGCTGCGAGGCCCCCTAGGAACGCCCGCCCGACAGTACGCGTTAGCTGGCTCATGGGCGCGATACTAGGCCGCGTCGGGAAGCAGGCCTGAAGCGCCCTCCCCGATCCCGAGATGGTCCACGGTCCCGTCGTTGACGAAGTCGGCGAGCGCGATGACCGCGGCGATCTGGCCCTGGGTGGTGGAGACGTGGTCGACGGTGGCGACCGTCTCGGCCTCGTCGGCGCGGATCGTGTCGATCGGGTTGCCGTCGCCGGTCGAGGTCGTCGCCGCGTAGACGGTGGGCGCGTCGGCGGCGAAGGCGTTGGTGAAGGCGACCATCCCGGTGTTGCGGTCCTCGGCGTCGGAGTCGGTGGAGCCGGGCCCGGTGAGGATGAGGACGCCGTCGGCGACGCCGCTGGGGTCGGTCTCGACGGTGAGCATCGAGAGTTCGTTCAGGCTGGTGGTGACCTTGGTGATGTCGCCTTCGACGATCTCGACCGGTTCGCCCTCGGTCGTGCCGGTGGCGACAGCGGCGAGGACGTAGCTCATCGCGGCGACCCCGTCATAGGTGACGGGGGTCTGGACCGTCGCGGGGGTGGTGGTGTCGACGAGGTCGACGAGCTTGTCGCCGTTGGCCGGGTCGAAGAACTCGTCGAGGACCGCCATGCGGCCGGCCACGGTGGCCCCGGCGTAGCCGAGCATCTCGATCGCGCTGTCGACGGCCTCGGTCTCGACGCCGGGCAGGGCGATGACGAGGATGCTCTTGTCGGTGAGCCGCTCGGCGAGGTACGAGGGGGCGATCTCGGCGGCGAAGGCCTGGTCGTCGCCGAGCTGCTCCTCGAGCTCCTTGATCTCGGCGCGCAGCTGGTCGTTGGAGTCGCGCAGCGCCTGGCCGTTGGACTGCATCGCCTCGATGGCGGGGCCGTTGAGGGCGGCGGTGCCGAGGATGAGGCCCACGGTGAGGGCGAGGAACACCGCGGTGAGGCTCACCAGGTGGTAGCGGAAGTTGATCACGAGAACAGCCTTTGGATTTGGAAGATCAAACCTTCCCACCAGTCGGCGATCACGTCCACGAACGAGCGTCCGACGGTGGAGATGGCGACGGCGGTGGCCATGGCGGCGAGGGCGGAGACGATGAGCAGGAGCAGCGCGGAGATCGACATGTCCTGGCGGTAGAGGCGCGAGACGCCCTTGGCGTCGACGAGCTTGCCGCCCACGCGCAGGCGCGTCAGGAAGGTCGAGGCCATCCCGCCGCGCCCCTTGTCGAGGAACTCGACCATGGTGACGTGGGTGCCGACCGCGCAGATGAGCTCGGCGCCCTTCTCGTCGGCCATGAGCATCGCGATGTCCTCGGAGGTCGCGGCGGCCGGGAACGGGATCGCGGGGACCCCGAGCTTGTCCATGCGCTCCATGCCGGGGGCGCGCCCGTCGGCGTAGGCGTGCACCACGATCTCGGCGCCGCAGCGCAGCGCGTCGTCGGACACCGAGTCCATGTCGCCGACGATCATGTCGGGCGTGTACCCGGCCTCGAGCAGCGCGTCCGCGCCGCCGTCGACGCCGACGAGGACGGGCTTGAACTCGCGGATGTACGGCCGCAGGACGTCGATGTCCTCCTTGTAGTTGTAGCCGCGGATGACCACGAGGGCGTGGCGGCCGTTGAAGGAGGTCTTGACGTCGGGCACGCCGACGCCGTCGAGCAGGAGGTCCCGCTCGCGCTTGAGGTACTCCATGGTGTTGGCCGCGAAGGCCTCCAGCTGGACCGACAGGCCCTCCTTGGCGGCCTCCATGTCGGTGGCCACCGACTCGGTGGTCTGGACCGCGCCCTCGCCGATGAGCTCGTCGCCGAAGTAGATCTCGCCGCCGCTGACGGCGACGGTCTTGCCTTCGCGCACGTTGTCGAAGATCTGCTCGCCGACGCCGTCGACGAGCACGATCCCGGCCTTGACGAGCACTTCGGGGCCGAGGTTCGGGTAGCGGCCGGAGATGGACTTGGCGGCGTTCACAACCACGGCCACGCCGGTGCCGACGAGGGTGTCGGCGGCGACCCGGTCGAGGTCGACGTGGTCGATGATCGCGATGTCGCCCGGTTCGAGCCGGCCGCACAGGCGCTTCGTGCGGCGGTCGAGACGGGCGGTGCCGACCAGCCGTCCCTCGGACGGCTCGTCCTCCGGGTTACGCCCGGGCAAACGCAAGCTAGGTACACGCATCGTGCATCATCATGCCATTCGATCGCTCGGGTCGCGGCGACGGCGCGCCGCTTCCCACTGGAGGGAACACCCCTAGGACTTCATCTTCGCGGCCTCGGCCAGGAGCTCCTCGGCGTGGGCCACGCCGAGGTGGGAGTCGGGCATCCCGGCGAGCATGCGAGCAAGCTCACGCGCCCGCGCGGCGTCGTCGACCACGCGCACGCCCGAGACGGTGACCGCCCCCGAGGTGTCCTTGGAGACCACGAGGTGGCGGTCGGCGAACGCGGCGACCTGCGGCAGGTGGGTGACGACGAGGACCTGGTGGGTGCGGGCGAGCTTGGCGAGGCAGCGGCCGATCGCGATGGCCGCGCCGCCGCCGACGCCGGCGTCGACCTCGTCGAAGACGAGGACCGGCGGGCCGCCGATCTCGGCGAAGACCACTTCGATCGCGAGCATGACCCGCGAGAGCTCGCCGCCGGAGGCGCCCTTGTTCAGGGCCGCGGGCACCGCGCCGGGGTGCGGTCGCAGGAGCAGTTCGACCTCGTCGGCGCCGTCCTCGGTGGCGCCCGAGACCGCGATGTCGGAGCCGGTGCCGACCGTGAGGTCGACGCCGCCGCGCCCGGCCGGGCGCGGCTCGACCGCGGCGGCGACGGTGGCGTGGGGCATCGCGAGGCCCTTGAGTTCGGCGGAGACCGACTCGGAGAACCGCGCGGCGGCCTCGCGGCGCGAGACGCGCAGCTGCGTGGCGAGCTCGGCAGTGCGCGCGGTCAGGTCCGCGTGGCGCGATTCGAGTTCGGCGACGCGCTCGTCGGAGACGTCGAGCTCGTCGAGTCGCTTGCGGGCGTTCTCGGCCCAGGCGAGGACGCCGGGGAGGTCCTCGGCGTACTTGCGGTAGAGGGTCTTCAGGGCCGCCTGGCGCTGGTAGATCTCCTCCAGGCGCCGCGGGTCGGCCGAGAGGTCGTCGAGGTAGGAGGAGAGGTCCACGGCGGCCTCGGCGAGCAGGACGCCGGCCTGGGCGAGGCGCTCGGCGAACTCGGCGAGCTTGGGATCGGAGTGGGCGTCGTGCTCCAGGGCGCGGGCCGCGGCGCCGACGGTGTCGGACGCGCCCCCGTCGCCGGTGCTCGGGTCGCCAGTGATCGCGGCGTGCGCGGTGGCGGCGGCCAGGCGCAGGGCCTCGGCGTTCTCCAGGCGTCGGGCGTCCTCGGCGAGTTCGGTCTCCTCGCCGTCCTGCGGGTCGACCGCGGTGATCTCGTCGAGTCCCAGGCGCAGCAGGTCGGCCTCGCGGGCCATCTCGCGGGCGCTGGTGCGCAGGCGCGACAGCTCGGAGGCGCAGGCGCCGAGTTCGAGGTAGGCCGCCCGGTAGGCGTCGAGGACCTTGCCGTGGTCGGCCCCGGCGAAGCGGTCGAGCGCGGCGCGCTGCTCGCTGGTCTGGAGCAGCCGCATCTGGTCGGACTGGCCGTGCACCGAGATGGCCAGTTCGCCGAGTTCGGACAGGACGCCGACGGGCGCCGAGCGGCCGCCGACCCAGGCCTTCGAGCGGCCTTCCGAGGAGACCGAGCGGGCCAGGAGCAGCTCGCCGTCCTCCAGGTCGGCGCCGGCCTCGACGGCGCGTTCGCGCAGTTCGAGCGCGGCCTCGCCCACGGTGAAGCGGCCCTCCACAAGGGCTCTCTCCACGCCGAGGGGGGCACGGGAGGCGCGACCGCCGAACAGCAGACCCAGACCGGCGACGACCATGGTCTTACCGGCCCCGGTCTCGCCGGTGATGCAGGTAAGGCCGGAGTCGAGCGGCAAGGTGGCGTCAGCGATCACGCCCAGGTTCTGGATGCGAAGCTCCTCCAACACGCTTCGAAGCCTAGCCGGTCCCACCGACACGCGTCGCGCGAGCGGAGCCTGGGGTGAACTAGATTCGGCCGTGGCGCCAACCGTCAACGGGCAGAGAGAGTTTCGAGACCAGCCGCGAGGCGAAGGGCTGACCGGACATGCGCACCAGGCGGACCGGGCGCTCGGATCGGCGGATCGTCACGGTCGAACCGGCCGTCAGGCGGGTGAGTTCCTTGCCGTCGGCGATGAGCGAGCCCTCGGTGCCGACCGACTCGACCCCTATGCGGATCTCCGAGGAGGAGTTGACGATCATCGGCTTGGCGAACAGCGCGTGCGCGTTCATGGGGACCACCACGAGCGCGTCCACATCGGGCCAGACAACGGGGCCGCCGGCCGACAGTGCGTGCGCGGTCGAGCCGGTCGGCGAGGCGACCACGACCCCGTCGGAGCCGTAGCGGGAGATGCGGGTGCCGTCGATCTCGATGAACAGCTCCAGCATCCGGGCCGGTTCGGCCTTCTCCACGGCGATGTCGTTGAACGCCCAGGAGCGGTGCAGTTCGCCGTCGGTGCCGAGCGCCTCGACCGCGAGCGCGGTCCGCTCCTCGACGAAGTAGTCCCCTTCGAGCAGGCGCGAGACGACCGTCTCGAGTTCACCGGTCTCGGCCTCGGCGAGGAAGCCGACCTTGCCGAAATTGACGCCCAGGAGCGGCACGTCGGCTTCGGCGGCGATCTTCGCCGAGCGCAGCACGGTGCCGTCGCCGCCGAGGGCGAGCACGAGGTCGGCGGTGTTGTCCACGGCGCCGTCCTCGTCGAACGCGGCGGCGACTTGGAGCGCGTCGGGGCGCAGGAGCGAACGGACCTCACCGGTCAGCAGGCGCACGGCGACGCCGGCGCCGCGCAAGGCGGCGGCGAGCTTCTCGGCGAGTTCGGCCACGTCCTCGCGGAGCGGATGGGTGACGACCAAGACGCGGCTCGGCTTCTGCTGCGACCCCACTCGCGCTCCTTCACAGACGGCTTCAGGGCCTCGAACTGTACCGCAGGCGAAGGGGTCCGCCGCGGTGTCGCCGTCTCGGATCAGGGGCCTTTCGGGCCGGCTGTGACGATCGCCGCAACCGCTTCCCGGTCGAGCGGCTCGCCGTCGCGACTCATGCGGCAGAAGAACTCCACATTGCCCTTCGGGCCGGGGAGGGGGCTGGCGGCGACGCCGGTGGTGGTCCAGCCGAGCCGCGCGGCGGCCTCGATGACGCCCCAGACCGCGTCGGCCCGCTGTTTCGGGTCGGAGACGACCCCTCCGGGACCGACCTGACCCTTGCCGACCTCGAACTGCGGCTTGACCATCGGCAGCATGACGCCTTCGGGGCCGGTGCAGGCGGCGAGGGCGGGCAGGACGAGTTCGAGCGAGATGAAGGAGAGGTCGCCGACGGTGAGGTCCACCGTGCCGCCGAGCTGCTCGGGGGTGAGGTGGCGGACGTTGGTGCGGTCGTGGACGACGACGCGCTCGTCGGTCTGGAGCTTCCAGGCGAGCTGGCCGTAGCCGACATCGACGGCGAGGACCTGCGCGGCGCCGCGGCGCAGCAGGACGTCGGTGAAGCCGCCGGTGGAGGCCCCCGCGTCGAGGACGCGCCTGCCGCCCGGGTCGACGCCGAGGGCGTCGAGGGCGCCGATGAGCTTGTGGGCGCCGCGGGAGACGTAGTCGTCCACGTCGCCGACGAGCCGGATCGAGTCGTCGCCGGTGACGCTCGTGGCGGCCTTGGTGGCGGGTATGCCGCGCAGGTGGATGCGCCCGGCCGCGATGAGCTCGCGGGCGTGCTCGCGGGAGCGGGCGATCTTGCGGCGGACGAGTTCGGCGTCGAGCCGGTAGCGCGTGGGCATGGCGCGGTCGCGGTGCTTTCTGGGTCGGTTCGGCGGCTGCGCCGGTCAGGCGTCGTCGACGTTGCTGAGGATCTCGGAGAGGCGCTGCTGGACGCCTTCGAAGACGTGGACGTGGTCGGTCACCGGCAGGTCGGGCAGCGCTTCGAGCTGCCCGAGGGCGGCCTCGACGGCGCCTTGGACGTCGTCGGGGTCGTCGGCGCGGTCGGGGCGCAGGCGGTCGGCCAGGGCCCCCGGGTTCGGCGTGTCGGTCATGCGTCCTCTTCGTCGGTGCCTGCTGCGGTGCCTTCGGTGGTGGCGTTCTGCGGGGCGGCGGGTTCGGAGGGCGTCTCGGCCGGCGGGTCGAAGAGGGCCTCGGGGTCGGAGAGTTCGACCGGCTCGACGTCCACCGGCTCGACATCGACCGGGGCGGCGTCCGCCGAGGCGGGCTCGACCGGCGCTTCGGCTTCGGCGGGTTCGGCGGCGGCCGGTGATGCGGCAGGAGTCTCGGGCTCCGGCTCGGCGGTTGCGGCCGCAGGCTCGGCGGCTTCGGGCTCGACCGGCGCGGGTTCTGCGGGCGGAGCGGCGGGGGCTTCGGCCGGTGCGGGGGTCGCCGCCGCTTCGGGAGCGGCGGGCTCGGCGGTCTTGGTCGCCGTGTTGAGGCGCGCTTCGGCTTCTGCGAGGCGGATGCGCAGGTCGCGGAGCTGGTCCTCGGAGTGCTCCAGGCGGAGGTTGAGGTCGTCGAGGTCGGCCTGGGTGGCGACGCCGAGACGGGTGAGGTTCGCGTCGAACTCGGCGCGCACGAGGCGGCCGATGTCGGAGGCGGTGCGCGAGGAGTGGTCGCGCAGCTGCTCGGCGCCGGACTTGAGGCCCTCGGTGCCGGATCGGAGGTCGTCGCGGACCCTGCCCGCGAACTCCCGGGCACGGCGGGCGGGGTCGCCGGCGAGGTCGCGGACGGCGTCAAAGTAGGTGCGTGCGCTGTCGGTCATGGCGCTCCCACTCCTTTCGGGGTTGTCGGGGTCTGCGGGACGGCGTCCCTCTCTGTGAAGCTCGCGGTCCGATACCGGCCCGGCGTGGCTCGCGGGCCATAATCTGGCCTTGGCGTCAACGGTACTGCCAAGCTACCGGTGACCGGCCTCGACCATGCGGCCGTACTGGCCGGTAACATTCCGACGGGCGCACCGCCGCGCCCGCCCCGATCGAACAGGAGGGCCCCATGGCCACCATCGACGAATGCCGGACCGCACTGGAGCAGTTCGCCGCGAACCTGGCTTCGAACCCGAAGTCGGTCAAGAAGCTCACCGGTTTCCAGCGCAACCTCGCCTGCGACATCACCGACCTCGGCGTCTCCTTCAACGGGAAGTTCGAGCAGGGCAAGCTGATCGACATCGTCGACGGCGACAACCCGGACGCGGAGATCCGCATGGTCGTCGGCTCCGACGACCTCGTCAAACTCGTCGCCGGCGAACTGGACTTCATGAAGGCCTTCACCGCGGGCCAGGTCAAGATCAAGGCCAACATGATGGACCTCATGAAGCTGCGCGGGGTCCTGTAGGACCGGCCGGATTCGCGCCGCGCCGCCGGGGGACGAGCGGCGCCCAGGGGGTGGGGGCACGGCCCGCGGGGCCGGCCCCGCCCCGCGCGCGGCGACCGTTTGCCGCCCGGAGTGCTCCGGACGGTCGGATGCGTCCCGGTCGGGCGCAACAGCATTCGGGCCACGTTGTAATCTTCTGCCCAGCCGCGAAGTGCAGTCGAGCACTCCGAGCCCTCAGACGAACCCGGGAGGACCATATGGCCACTGTTGACGAATGCCGCAATGTGCTGGAGAAGATGGCCGGCAAGGTCGCCAAGAAGTCCGGCGACTTCGACCTCGAAGACGGCTTCGAACGCACGCTGGCCCTGGAACTCACCGACCTGGGCCAGGCGTTCAACGCCAAGCTCTCCGGCGGCAAGCTGACCGACCTGCTCGACGGCGACGCCGCCGACGCCGAGGTCCGCGTCTCGCTCGCCTCCGACGACCTGATCGCCCTGTCGAAGAAGGAGCTCAAGCCCGCCAAGGCGTTCCTGACCGGCAAGATCAAGGTCAAAGCCTCCGTGAAGGACCTCGCGAAGCTGCGCAAGGCCCTGAAGGTCGACTAGTCCCCCGCGGTCGTTCGCCCCCGAACGACCTGTCGCGCCGCTGGTCGGCGCCGTGAAAGCACCGAGCCCGGACTGCGGCGGTCCGGGCTCTTCGCTTGCCGTTCAACTAAAAGTGCGCAAGTGTTCAATCGGCCAGGAGCTTGCGGGCGGCTTCGCTCTCGGGCACGGGTGAACGCGTCGGGTCGTAGCCGGTCATGTCGGCCGCGGCCCAGCTCAACTCGCACAGCGAGCGCCAGGCGTCCAGTTCGGAGCCCTCACCGCTGAGGCGGATCTCGCCGCCGCCGTCGGAGGCGGCGAGGACCGCCGTCCAACCGCCGCAGTCGATGCGGTCGACCGCTTCGTTCCACTGCGGTTCGGGATGCGCCTCGGCGAGGGCCGCGATGCTCCAGCCGAGATAAGTCGGACGCTGCTCGGGCGGCAGTGCCATCGCCTCGCGCGGCGATGCGACGCCGGTGAAGACCAGCAGGGAGTCGATCCCGGCCCGGTTCGCGCCCTCGATGTCGGAGTCGGGGCGGTCGCCGACCATGATCGCCCGGCCGCCGGCTTTGCGCGCCATGGCGGCCTGGTAGATGCCCGGCTCGGGCTTCCCCGCGACGACGTCCGGGCCGCGGCCGAGCGCGACCGCGATCGCCCCGGCCAGCGCGCCCGTGCCGGGCAGCGGTCCGTCTGGGGTGGGCAGGGTGCCGTCGAGGTTCGTCGCGACCCACACGGCGCCGTTGCGGGCCGCGATGGTCAGGTCGGCGAGGTCCCGCCAGGTCAGGGTCGGGATCATGCCGTAGGCGATGCCTTGGGCGTCTTTGGGATCCTTCGTGGTGGCCAGTCCCTGTGCTTCGACGGCGGCGCGCAGCGCCTCCGAACCGGTCACCAGGACCCGGGCGCCGGTCCCGAGACGCTCGCGCAGGATCTCGGCCACCACTTGGGCGGAGGTGAGCACCTGGGCGTCCTCGGCGGGGACGCCCATGCCGCGCAGGGCGTCCGCGACGGTCTCAGGGCTGCGGGAGGCGTTGTTGGTGACGAACACCGGCTCGCAGTCGAGCCCCGGAAGGGCCGCGATGGTCGCGGCCGCTTCCGGGATCGGCTGCTGGAGCAGGTAGACGACACCGTCGAGGTCGAGCAGCGCCAGGTCGTAGGCGCCGGCCAGTGCCTCAGGGGCGCCTTTCAGTCGGGTCATCGGACTCCTCAGCGTCGGGGTTCGCCACATCGTCGTTCGAGGGCGCCGGGTTCGCGGGCGCCGCCTCGGCGCGAGCGTCGTCCTTGACGGGCGCCTCGGTCTCGTCGTCTTCGAGGTCGTCGGACTCGTCGTCGTCGGATTCGTCGTCGTCGAGGTCCTCGTCGTCCTCGTCATCGTCGAGGTCGTCCTCGTCCTCGAACTCCTCGTCCAGCTCGTCCTCGAGTTCTTCGACGACGATGCCTTCGAGTTCGAGGAGGCGCTCGGCGGCGCCGGTCTCGCCGGTCTCGTCGGCGGCGACCGCCTTCGAGAGCCATTCGCGGGCCTCGTCCTCCTTGCCGTCGGCCAGGAGTCCTTCGGCGTAGGCGTAGCGCAGGCGCGCGACCCAGGGCTCGGTCTTCGGCGAGTTGAGGCCGCCGACCTTGAGCATCGCGGTCGCGGCCTCGCCCATGCCCATGTCGCGGCGGGCGCCGGAGGCCACGATGAGCAGTTCGACCCGGACTTCGGGGTCGACGCTCTCGTCGCTGCCGAACTCGCGGTAGAGGTCGATGGCCCGCTCGGGGTGGCCGAGGGCGCGCTCGCAGTCGGCGATGAGCGCGACGTGGTCGTGGTTGCCGCCCAGGCGCTGCGCGGCGCGCAGCTCGTTGACGGCGAGCTGCCACTCCTCCGCGCCGTACGCGGCCACACCGGTGACCTCGCGGACGATCGCGACGCGGGAGGCCTTGCGGCGCGCGTAGCGGGCCTGTTCGAGGGCCCCCGCGACGTCGTCTTCGGCCAGGAGCGCGGCGGCGGCGATGAGCCGGTTGCCGACGGCCTCGGCCAGTTGCTTGTTCAGGCTGCGGAGACCGGCCCTGGTCTCCTTGTCGAGCTGGTCGAAGCCGTACTCGAGGCCTTCGGGCAGGTTCGGGGCCTCGTCGGACTCGCCGAGGCGGATCGGGCCCTCGTGCCCGGCCTCGCGCTCTTCGAGGGGGCGCAGGTTGTCCTTGCCGCGGCGTTCCTTGCCGTCGCGGCCGAAGCGGTCGTCGCCGCGGTCGTCGCGCCGGTCGGAATGGCGGGGGCGGTCGTCGCGGTCGAATTTGCGGGGGCCGCGGTCGTCGCGGCGCGGGCCGCGGTCTTCGAAGTGGCGCGGACGGTCGCCGTCGCGGCGGGGACGGTCGTCGCGGTCGAACTTGCGAGGGCCACGGTCGTCGTCACGGCGCGGACCGCGATCGTCGCGGTTGAACTGACGCGGACGATCATCGCGATTGCCTTCGTAGCGGCGGGGGCCGCGGTCGTCGCGGTTGTAGCCGCCACGTCCACCGCGGTCGTCGCCGTCACGGCGCGGGCCGCGGTCATCGCGGTTGAACTGACGCGGACGATCATCGCGATTGCCCTCGTAACGACGGGGTCCGCGATCGTCGCGGTTGTAACCGCCACGGGGACGGTCGTCGCGGTCGAACTTGCGAGGGCCGCGGTCGTCTCCGTCGCGACGCGGGCCGCGGTCATCGCGGTTGAACTGACGCGGACGATCGTCGCGATTGCCCTCGTAACGACGGGGTCCACGGTCGTCGCGGTTGCCTTCGTAGCGGCGCGGGCCGCGATCGTCACGGTTGTAGCCGCCACGTCCACCGCGGTCGTCGCCATCGCGGCGCGGGCCACGGTCATCGCGGTTGAACTGACGCGGACGATCGTCACGGTTGCCCTCGTAACGACGCGGACCGCGGTCATCGCGGTTGTAACCGCCACGGGGACGGTCGTCGCGATCGAACTTGCGCGGACCGCGGTCGTCGCCGTCGCGGCGCGGGCCACGGTCATCGCGGTTGTAGCCGCCACGCCCGCCTCGGTCGTCGCGGTTGCCTTCGTAGCGGCGCGGGCCGCGGTCGTCACGGTTGTAACCGCCGCGGGGGCGGTCGTCGCCGTCGCGGCGGGGCCGGTCGTCGCGGTTGTAACCGCCACGTCCACCACGGTCGTCGCCGTCGCGGCGCGGGCCGCGGTCGTCGCGGTCCTCGTAGCGTCGAGGGCGGTCGTCGCGCCCTTCGTTGCGGCCGTGGCCGCCTCGGTCGTCCCCCCCGCGGCCTTCCTGGCGGTTGTAGCCGCCTCGGCCCGAACGGTCGCCGTAGCCGCCGCCCTCGCGACGGCCGTAGCCGCCTCGTCGGTCTTCTTCACCCTTGCGGGCGCGGCCGTCTTCAGCCACTTGCTTCTCCCCCTCGATTCACCGCGACAAAACCAACCAAGTGTATGCCTCAGTCGATGAACTCGACTCCGGCGACGGTCTTCTTACCCCGCCGGATCACTCCGTAGCGTCCGTGAAGCAGGTCAGAGGGGTCGATAACGGTCGCGGGATCGGTGATGCGGACGTTGTTGAGGTAGGCGCCGCCCTCCTTGGCCGCGCGGCGGGCCTCGCCGAGGCTCGCGACGACGCCGGACTCCTTCATCGCCTCGGCGACCGTGACGCCGGGCTTGTGGATCTCGGCGAGCCCGGCCTCCACGAGCGCGGCGCGCAGCGTCGCCTCGGGCAGCTCGGCGAGCTCGCCGCGGCCGAACAGGGCCTGGGAGGCGTCGATGATGTTCGCGGTCTCCTCGGCGCCGTGCAGGAGGGTCGCGAGCTCCTCGGCCAGCGCCTTCTGCGCGAGGCGCGCGGCGGGCTTCTCGGCGGTGGCCCGCTCCAGCTCCGCGATCTCCTCGTGGGACTTGAGCGAGAAGTACTTGAGGTAGTTGACGACGTCGGAGTCGGCGGCGTTCACCCAGAACTGGTAGAAGGCGTACGGGCTCGTCATCTCGCCGTCGAGCCAGATGGCGCCGCCCTCGCTCTTGCCGAACTTGCTGCCGTCGGCCTTGGTCACGAGCGGGGTCACGAAGGCGTGCACGGACTCGCCCGCGCGGCGGCGGATGTAGTCGACGCCGGCGGTGATGTTGCCCCACTGGTCCGATCCGCCGAACTGGAGGGTGCAGCCGTGGCGGCGGTTGAGCTCGAAGTAGTCGTGCGACTGGAGCAGCTGGTAGGAGAACTCGGTGTAGGAGATCCCGGCTTCGAGGCGGGACTTGACGACGTCGCGGGCGAGCATCTTCGAGATCGGGAAGTGCTTGCCGACGTCGCGGAGGAAGCCGATGACGTCCAGCTCGCCGATCCAGTCCAGGTTGTTCACCGGGACCGCGCCGTTGTCGCCGTCGTAGGTGACGAACGGGGCGACCTGGGCGCGGATCTTCTCGACCCATCCGGCGACGACCTCAGTCGGGTTCAGGGTGCGCTCGCCCGAGTCGCGGGGGTCGCCGATCTGGCCGGTCGCGCCGCCGACGAGCAGCACCGGCCGCAGTCCCGCCTGCTGGAGGCGGCGGGCGGTGATCAGCTGCATGAGGTTGCCGACGTGCAGACTCGCGGCGGTCGGGTCGAAGCCGATGTAGAACGTGACCTGGCCCGCGTCGATGTGCTCGCGGAGCGAGTCGATGCCGGTGGAGTCCTGGATGAGGCCGCGCCAGGCGAAGTCGTCGAGAATATGCACGCCCCCATTGTGCCTTAGCGGGCGAAACGCTTTTCCCGGTGCGCGGGGTGCGGTGAGCGGCCCCGCCCGTCAGGCGTTGGCGCGGCGGCCGGTCTCGCCGAGGGCGAGGGCGACTTCGATGTGCACGCGCAGTTCCTGGGAGGCGGCGGTCTTCGAGGCCTGCTTGGTCGGCCCCTGTCCCTCCGCGGCGACCTGTTCGCCGGTGTGGGGCATCCGGCAGGCGGCGCGGCAGGTGAAGGTCCGCTCGTGCGAGGGCCCCTCGACCTGGAAGTCCCAGGTCAGTCCTTCGATCACGCCGCGGGCGGCGTAGATCTGGACGGCCTCGGCGGGGTTGACGGCCACGGCCACCATGAGCTTGCGCGGTTCGGCGGCGCGGGTCTTGAGGCTCACGTCCCCCGAGAGGTCCGGCAGGTCCGCGAGGCCGGCGACGAGGCCCAGCGCGGCCTGGTTGCGCGCGTCCTTCTTGCTGCGCTGCAATCGTTTCGGGGAGTCGACCTGCTCGTCCTGGTAGCGGATGGCGACCTGTGCGGAGAACAGCGGGCCCTCGAAGCCGGACTCGGCCTCGACGGTCCAGAGGATGTCGGTCTCGTTGCTGATGGGTCCGCCGAGGCGGTCCTGGAGGTAGACGTTGACGATCGACTGGGCCTGCTGGGGCTCGGCGGCGAGGAGGCGGTTCATGCGCTCGCGCAGCGGCTCGAAGCCGCCGCGCCCGTAGAGGTAGACGGAGGCGAACTCGCGCAGTTGCAGTTCGCGCTCGTCGAAGCGGCGCGCGGTGTCCTCGACGAGCCCGGCGGGGACCTCGCCGTTGTCGACGGCGAACTGGAGGACGCGGGCGAACTGCTTGTAGGGCAGGCGGGCGAAGTCGGCGGTCTCGATCTGCCGGGCGGTCTCCTCGGCGGCCTTCTGCTTGAAGTACTCGGCCTTGGCGCGGCGCTCGCGCTCGACGTGCTCGTTGACGTGCTCGGCGACTTCGCGCAGGTCCTCGATCGGGTAGGGGCTCGGGCGTCCGATCGCGGCGGCCAGGAGGATCCGCTGGGTGATGAGGTCGGGGTAGCGGCGGATGGGGCTGGTCGCGTGCGTGTAGACGGGCAGTTGGAGGCCGTGGTGGCCGTGCACGGTGGGTCCGTAGGTCGCGGCGCGGGCGACCATGCGCATGCGGCTGCGGAGCATCTCGAAGGCGGCGCCGTCGCCGGCGGCGCTGATCGAGTCGAGTTCGGCGCGCAGTTCGGCCGGGTCGCCGGCGACGGCGGCGAGGCGGTGGTTGCGGAAGAGGATCGGCACGTCCTCGCGGACGGCCCAGGCCGCGATCTGCGCGTTGGCGGCGATCATGAACTCCTGCACGATGATGTACCCGGAGTTGCGTTCGGCGCTGTCGAGGCGGACGAGCTGGCCTTCCTCGTTGGTGGCGAAGCCGGAGAGGAGGTCGTAGAAGGCGAGGGCGCCGGCGTTGCGCCGGGCGGCGAGCATGGTCTGGGCGAAGCGCAGCGCGAGCGCGAGGGTGCCGTGGAGGCGGTGGGTGGGATCGGCGGCGGCGCGGGCGGCCTCGCCGTGGGTCATGATCCAGGAGCGGGTGAGCCGTCCGGGGCCGAGTTCGGCGGCGAGGACGTTCCCGGCGGCGTCGAGTCGCAGGTGGACGGTGAAGGTGTCGTTCTCGCGGCCGGGGTCGAGCGAGACGGTCTCGACGATCGGGGCGGGGAGCATGTGCCTGGTGCGCTCGGGCCGGTACCGGGTGTGGACGCGTTCGCGCGCTTCGATGTCGGCGCGGCCGCCGGTCATGACCTGGTCGGCGACGCGGGCGATGTGGATCCAGGCGTGGAAGCCGTCCCCTTCGGGTTCGATCCAGATCGCGTCGTCGCGGTCGACGGTGGTCGCGGCATCGATCATGATCCCGGTCTCGGCTGGGTTGTAGTCGACCAACTGCGCTCCTTCGAGGTCCAGCCGTCATGGTAACCGTCGGGGGGCGCGTCGGGTGCGAACGCATCGGGCCGGAAGTTCACATTGCGAACTTCCGGCCCTCGGTGCGTGTGACGGTTTCGGCTGGCGCCGTTCAGGGTCGAAGGTCCCAGGTCTCCAGTCGGCCGCACATGCCCCACTTGGCGGCCGGGTCGCCGGCGTCGGCGACGCGGGCGTCGCAAAGGTGGGCGCCGTCGGACGCGGCGAGGGCGTCGAGGTGGGCGCCGGTGGCGTCGGCCTGGGCCTTCGGCCCGTCGGCCCACAGGCGCCGCCAGGTGTCGGTGCGGCCCGAGACGAGGCGCGCGGCCCGGTCCCAGAGCGGGCGCATGGCCGAGGCCCCTTCGGCCTCGACGCGTTCGCGCAGGGCGAGGTAGCCCTCGATCGCGAGGTCCCGGCGGGCCCGGACGGCTTCGCCGCGTTCGGGTTCGCTCAGGTCCGGCGCCGCGGGCGCGGCAGCGACCGCCTGGTAGGCCTCGGGGTCGTCCAGGGTCGTGTCGGGGAAGGTGAGCACGGCGTCCCCGGCTTCGGGGATGCCGGCGTTCTGCATGACGACGACGAGCTGGAGGTCGCCCGAGCCGTTGACGAGCCGGTGGACCGTCCCGGGCGTGAACCACAGGACGGTGCCGCGCGACAGGTCGTGCCGCTCGTAGCCGTTCCCCGAGAGGGTCTCGACCGCTCCGGTGCCGCCGGTGACGACGTAGCCCTCGGTGGAGGCGGTGTGCAGGTGCGGCGAGCCGCCCGCCTGGCCGTCGACCGTGGGCCAGTCGTAGACGGTGACGAGGGAGACGGCCGTGCCACCGGGGAATCCCACCGCTACCCCAGCCGGGCCAGTTCGGTGGCGGCCAGTTCGGCGGCCTTGGAGGCGCCTTCGACGCCGGTGTCGCCGTTGACGACGGCGACGGCGTGGCGCAGGGTCACGGTGTCGCCGGGCGCCATCGGCAGCTCGGTGTCGAAGAACGGCGCGGGGCAGACCGCGGCGAAGGGGGTCGCGCGGACGAACCACTTGATCGGCGCGCCGGGGTTGTCGGGGTGGTCGGTGAAGACCAGGGTCGAGGCGGCGTCGACCGAGTCGTGCACGCCGCGGTAGGCGAGCCAGTCGCCGCGCACGCCCATGAGCTCGTCGCCGCCTTCGCCGTCGGCGGTGTAGACGCGGCCCTCGGTGAAGGAGCGCGGCCCGCGCCAGAAGAAGCCGCCGTAGCCGGCGTTCTCGCGGCCCTCGGTGGTGGGGCTGCCCATGACGACGGTGTCGGCGGTGTCGTTGGTGAAGGCGGTCGAGAAGGAGAGCACCCAGGTGTCGTCGGAGAGCACGCTGACGGCGAAGGCGCGCCGCTCGGAGAAGAAGTGGCGCCCGTCCTCGGTGATCCAATCGAGGCGCTCGACGGCCTTGACGGCGCCGTCGTCGGCGGTGAGCTCGCTGAACTCGCGGTGGACCATGGCGCCGTCGTTCTTCTCGTCCACATAGCCCTTGCCGCGGCGGAAGGTGCGCCCGCCCCAGAAGTTCTCCGGGCCCGCGTTGGGCAGCGACAGCGCGATGCCCTTGTGCCACACGTGGTCGTGCGGGCGGTAGAGGCTCACCTGGTGCCCGGCGAGGTCGCGCAGGGGCTCGAAGTAGGGCCGGGGGGACTCGAACTGGTCGTTGTCGGGACGGTAGACGTATCGCAGGATCTCGAGGTCGCCCTTGGCGATCGAGAGCGCGGTGTCGTTGTCGGCGAGTCGCAGCGTCATCGGTGTTCTCTCCACTGTGTCTGGGACGTCGGTATGGTCGGCGGGGGCGTCACTTGAGGTCGGGCCAGGGCGTGCCCGTGCCGTTCATGCGCTGGTAGAACGGCGAGGTCGGGTCGATGTCCCCGGCGCGGACGCGCTTGCCGGTGAAGGCGGAGGCGTAGACCGCGGCGAGGAGTTCGAGGGTGCGGCGGGCGTCGTCGACGGTGACCGGCGGGGCGGCCTTGCCGTCGAGGGCGTCGGCGATCTTGGCGAACTGGGCGCCGTGGCCCGAGGGGCGCCCGTGCGGCTCGCCGGCCCAGGCCCGGTTGACCTCCTCGGCGGCGGACGGGATCGGGTGGACCGACCAGTTGTCGTCACCGTAGCCGTAGAGGTGGTCGAGTTCGACCGTGGCGGTGTCGAAGTCGAGGCGGATCTGGGAGGTCTCGCGCGGGGAGAGCAGCGAGTTCGTGATGACCACCGAGGCGCCCGACTCGAGGGTGACGATCGCGTGTGAGACGTCCTCGGTGTTCGTGGCGCGGCGATGGCGGTGGGCGGTGGCGACCACTTCGGACCAGGGGCCGACGATCGACAGGAGCGTGTCGATCTGGTGGATGCCGTGGCCCATGGTGGGCCCGCCGCCCTCGGTCTCCCAGCGGCCGCGCCATTCGACCGCGAAGTACTCCTCGGGCCGGAACCACAGCGTGTCGCATTTGGCGACGGCCAGGCGCCCGAGGACCCCCGAGGCCATCATGTTCCGCACCCGCTCGGCCGCCGAGCCGAACCGGTGCTGCGAGATGACCGCGAAGTCGGCCGTCGAGGAGGCGGCCGCGGCCGCGACCCGGTCGAACTCCTCCAGGCTCAGGGCCGGGGGCTTCTCGCAGACGACGCCGACGCCCGCCTCGAGCGCGGCGATCGCGCCGGGCGCGTGGGCGACGGGCGGGGTGCACAGGTCGACCAGGTCGAGCTCCTCGGCGGCGAGCAGCGCTTCGATGGAGGCGTAGCCGCGGTCGAGGCCGAACTTCTCCTTGAACGCGTCGAGCCGGGCCTGGTCGGGGTCGACGGCCGCGACCAGTTCGAACCGGTCCGGGACGTGCTTGCGCAGCTCGTCGGCGTGGAGGTGGGCGATGCCGCCGGTGCCGACGATGGCGAGGCGGTGGGGGGAGGTCACGGTGGACTCCTTCAGCACTGAGGGCCTGTAAACGTTTTCCAGCGTTGGGTTCGATATTAGCCGATGACGGCGCCGATGGTGACCTGGGTCGCCTCCGGCGGGTTCGATCGGGGGCGGCCGGTCACCGCTCTTCGACGGCGACCCGGGTCGTCAAGGCGCGGGTCCCCGGCTCGAACACCCGGGTGCCGGTGACCTCGACCGCCAGCGCGGCGACCGTGTCGGCCGCGGAGCGGGCCAGGCGGAATTCGAGGGCGCCGGCCTCCACCGTCCACTGGCCGTCGAGGCCGATGAGGGCGGCCAGGTCGACCGGGACCGAGAAGCGGACCCTGCGGGCCTCGCCGGGGGCGAGCGGGAGCCGGGCGAAGCCGACGAGGCGCTGCACCGGGCGGACGGTGGAGGCGACCGGGTCGTGGAGGTAGAGCTGCACGACCTCGGTGCCCTCGCGTTCGCCGGTGTTGCGCACGCTGACGGCGACCTCGACCGCGCCTTCCGGGCCGACCTCGGGGCCCGAGACCAGTTCGGGTTCCTCCCAGGCGAACTCGGTGTAGGTCAGGCCGTGCCCGAAGGCGTAGAGGGCGGTCGGGTCGACCGAGGACACCTCGGAGCGGCGGGCGAGCTGCGGGCCGAGGTAGGTCGCGGGCGGGGAGTCGCGGCGGGCCGGGACGCCCAGGGGCAGGCGGCCCTCGGGGGCGGCCGCTCCGGTGAGGATCGCGCTGATCGCGGCGGCGCCCTCTTCGCCTGGCAGGAAGGCCTGCACGACGGCCGCGGCCCGCTCGGGCGCGGTGCCGAGGGCGTACGGGCGCCCCGAGATGACGACCACGACGGTGGGCGTGCCGGTGTCGAGCACCGCTTCGAGCAGCTCGTTCTGGCGTCCGGGCAGGGCGTGGTCGGAGGCGTCGCAGCCTTCGCCGGAGCTGCCGCGGCCGAACAGGCTCGAGCGGTCGCCGACGGCGACGATCGCGAGGTCGGATCCTGCGGCGGCTGATGCGGCGGCGGCGATCTCGGCGTCGGTCGCGTCGCCGACCCAGCCTCCGGCGACGTGCTCGACGGCGGCGTCGGGCAGGTCGGCGGCGAGCCGGTCGGCGAGGCTCTCGACCGGGGTGCCCGTGTCGACCACCGGGTAGGGCTCGCCGCTGCCGGCCTCGTACGGGAAGTGGTGGTTGGGGAAGGAGTAGCAGCCGAGCATCGCGGCGGGGTCGGCGGCGACCGGTCCGAGGACGGCGACGCGGCCGGGGGCGGGGGCCAGCGGCAGGGTGCCGTCGTTGGCGAGCAGCACGATCGACTTGCGGGCGACCTCGGCGGCGAGCGCGCGGGCTTCGGGCGGGTCGAGGTCCACCGAGGCGGGGGGCTCGGGGAGTTCGTCGAGCAGGCCGAGCTCGATCTTCTGGGTCAGGACGCGCTCGACGGCGCGGTCGAGGGTCTTCTCCTCGACGGCCCCGGCGGCCACGGCGGCGCGGAGCGGTTCGCCGAAGCAGTCCGAGCCGGGCAGCTCGACGTCGACGCCCGCGTTGAGGGCGAGACCGGCGGCGGAGGAGCGGTCGGCTGCGATGCCGTGGAGGGAGTTGAGGAAGTTGACGCCGAAGTAGTCGGCCACGACGGTGCCCTCGAAGTCCCACTCCTCGCGGAGGATGCCGGTGATGAGGCGCGCGTTGGCGTGGGAGGGCACGCCGTCGTTGGCGGCGTAGGAGGGCATGACGGAGCGGGCGCGCCCGAGGCGCACGGCCATCTCGAAGGGGGTCAGGTAGGTCTCGGCGAACTGCCTGGTGCCCAGGTAGACCGGGCCGAAGTTGCGGGCCGCGTGGGAGGCGGAGTAGCCCGCGAAGTGCTTGAGGGTCGCGATCAGCCCGGTCTCCTGGAGGCCCTCGACGTAGGCGGTGCCGAGCACGCCGGTGAGGTAGGGGTCCTCGCCGATGGTCTCCTCGGTCCGGCCCCAGCGGGAGTCGACGACGACGTCGAGGACGGGCGCGAGTCCTTGGTGGATGCCGACCGAGCGCATGGTCGTGCCGATCTGGCGGGCGACGGCGTGCACGAGGTCGGGGTCGAAGGTGGCGCCCCAGGCGAGGGCGGTCGGGAACATGGTGGCGCCGTAGGCCATGAAGCCGGCGAGGCATTCCTCGTGGGCGAGGGCGGCGATGCCGAAGCGGCTGTTCGAGCGGATGCGCCGCTGCTGCGCCGCGAGCCTGGCGGCCCCTTCGGCGGGGTCGACGCGGGCCGAGCCGAAGGGGCGGGTCAACTGGCCGAGCCCGTGGGCGGTCGGGTCCTCGGGGGCAGCGCTCCCGCCGGTCTGCTCGCTCTGGTGAGGGGCCATGTCTCCGGCGTCGGCGTCCACCCCGAGCCACAGACTCGTCAATTGGGCGCACTTCTCTTCGAGGGTCATCCGCTTGACCAGACCGGCGGCCCGTTCGGCCGCCTCCGCGGGGGTGTCGGTGTCCATGCTGCTCCACTCAAGCGGCCCGCGACACGCCACTGGCGGCTTTAACGGGGCCGATAGTTTCCGAAAATTTACTGATCGCTTTCGATACGGGTTTGCACACCATAACATTGATGACGGCCTACTTCTAGCGTCAATCGGATCGTGGGATGCGCTTGCCCCAGGCGCTGAAACGTCTCATTCCTTCGAAACTTTCGGACGGAATCCGGGAGCCCGGGACGACCCTTATAGGATGTCGGCATTACCGTTGGGTGTACATCACCCGCGGAATCGCTCGCGGAGTGGTGAACTGGAGCATCGGGAGGACCCTTGAGCGAAGCCGAACACGGGCGCATCACGATCCGCGCCATCGCCGACGAGGCGGGCGTCAGCGTGCCCACGGTCTCGCGCGTCATCAACGGCCGCTCAGACGTCGCCCCCGATACCCGCAAGCGCGTCGAGGAGCTGCTCAACGAGCGCGGCTACCAGCGGCGGCGCTCGACGCGGGTCCCGAGCCGCGCGCGGCTGGTGGACCTGGTGTTCAACGAGCTCGACAGCCCGTGGGCGGTGGAGATCATCCGCGGCGTCGAGGACGCGGCCCACGCGGCCGGGGTGGGAACGGTCGTCTCGGCCGTGCACCGCCGCCGCGCCTCCACCGAGCAGTGGCTGGACAATCTGCGCACCAGGGCCTCCGACGGGGTGATCCTGGTGATCTCGCAACTGGCCTCGCCGATCCTGGAGCAGCTGCGCCACCTCGGGGTCCCAATGGTCGTGCTCGACCCCTCGGGCGGGCCCACCATGGACGCCCCGGCGATCGGCGCGACCAACTGGGCCGGCGGCCTGGCCGCGACCGAGCACCTCATCTCACTGGGCCACCGCAAGATCGGCTTCATCCACGGGCCGAAGCAGGTCCTGTGCTCGCGGGCGCGCTTCGACGGCTACCGGGCCGCGCTGGAGGCCGCCGACATCGAGTTCGACACCTCCCTGGTCTACGACGGCGACTTCTACCACCAGTCCGGCTTCGACGCGGCGGTCGCCCTGATGCGCCGCGAGGAGCCGCCGACGGCGATCTTCGCCTCCTCCGACCAGATGGCCTTCGGCGCCTACGAGGCGATCCGCCAGGCCGGGCTGCGCATCCCCGAGCACGTGAGCGTGGTCGGCTTCGACGACCTCCCCGAGTCGCGGTGGACCTCCCCGCCGCTGACGACGGTGCGCCAGCCGCTCGCCGAGATGGGCGCCCTCGCCGCGCGCACGGTCCTGGAGATGGCCGCGGGCAACGACATCGACTCCCCGCGGCTCGAACTCGCCACCGAACTGGTGGTGCGCGAGTCGACCGCGCGATACACGGGCTGAACCGCCGGCCGCTTCGGCGGCCGACCGGTCCACAGGCGCCGCAGACCGTCCCGGTCGGCGGCGCTCAGGCGTTCGGGGCCACTTCGGTGCCCGCGCCGCGGCGGCGGACCTTCACGGCCTCGCGGACGGCCTCAGTGGCCGCCTCCAGCCCGAGCGGGACGAGCCCGGCGTCGGCGATGAGCGCGAGGTCGTCCTTGGCGGCCTGGCCCTCGCTGGTGAGGTAGTCGCCGAGGAAGATCGAGTTGCAGACCTGGAGGGCCAGGGACTGCATCTGCCGCACGTGGACCTCGCGGCCCGCGGCGAGGCGCACCTCGGCGGACGGGTTCGCCAGGCGCACCATCGCGAGGATGCGCAGGCACCGGCGCGGGTCGAGCTCCCACGTCGCCTCCAGCGGCGTGCCGTCGAAGGGCAGCAGGAAGTTCACCGGGATCGAGTCCACCTGCAACTCGCGCAGACCCAGCGCCACCGACACCAGGTCGGCGTCGGACTCCCCCATGCCGGCGATGAGTCCCGAGCACGGCGACAGGCCCGCGCCGTGCGCGGCGTTCACCGTGTCCACCCGGTCGGCGAAGGTGTGGGTCGAGCAGATCTCGGCGTAGGTGTCCTCCGAGGTGTTCAGGTTGTGGTTGTAGGCGTCCGCCCCGAGTTCGGCGAGCCGGCCGGCCTGGCCGTCCTTGAGCAGCCCGAGGCAGGCGCACACCTCGACGCCGGGGGCGGCGTTCTTGACCGCGGCGATGGTCTTCCCGACCCGCTCGACGTCCATATCGGTCGGTCCGCGTCCACTCGCGACCAGGCACACCCGCGAGGCACCGCCGGCGACCCCGGCGGCGGCCTGCTCGGCGGCCTGCTCGGGGCTGAGCCAGGTGTACTTGAGGACGTCGGCCTTCGAGCCCAGGCGCTGCGAGCAGTAGTTGCAGTCCTCGGGGCACAGGCCGCTCTTGAGGTTCACGAGGTAGTTCAGCTTGACGGTGTTCCCGAAGTGGCGGAAGCGAAGTCGCGCGGCCGCGGCCACCACGTCCATGAGCTCGGCGTCGGCGCTCGCCAGGACGGCTTCGAGGTCGGCGGCCGCCGGGACCGCCCCCGAGTCGGCGGCGGCGGTCAGTCGGCTGAGGGCGTCCATCAGTGCTGGCATGGAAAAAATCTTGCCACAGCGCAGGGCCGGACCGCTTTTCGGATGGTTCGCGGCCCCATGGGCGAAAAGGCCTCGCGACATCACGCTCGGGCCGCAGCGTCGCGATCCGCCTACACTTGCTACAGTGGGTGGTCGGTGCTGCGAAGAACGCGGTGGGCTGGTGGAGATCCCCCCTGCACGCGTCACGATTCACGAACCGCCCGAAACCACCCGGAGAGAACCAAACGTGCCGATCGCACCTGGACAACCGGCGTTGATCGCCGTGGCCGTCGCGACCCTCTGGTCCCAGCCCTCGGCCCCCCGACCGGAGGACCGACTCGCGCTGGGCGCCCCGTCCGCCATCCGCGAATGGGTCGCCCGGCTCACCAACGACATACGCGCCAACGGCCTCAAGGGACGGGTGCGCACGCAGTGCCTCCTGGGGACCCGGGTCGAGGTCGAGCGGATCGCCGACGGCTGGGCCGAGGTCTCCTGCCCGTCGCAGTCCGCCGCCGGCTGGGTCCCGCTCGACCAGCTCGCGATCCTCACCGAAGCCGACGCCGAGGGCGTGGAGTACCTCGTGAGCGCCACGGCGACCGCCGTGCGCGACGAACCCGGCGGCGACGTCGCCATCCCGGGGGTGACGTTCGGAACACGCCTGCGGGTGGTCGGCAAGGGCTACCGCGGCTGGGTGCCCGTGGCCCTGCCGGGGCCCCGGCAGCCCGGATGGGTGCCCCAGCGCGACCTCGCGCCCGAGCCCGCCGCCGACTCCGGCAAGCCCTCCACGGGCATGATCGCCGCCGGACTCGACGCGGTCAAGCTCGCCCAGCAGCTCCTGGAGATCCCCTACCTGCACGGCGGCGTCAGCGCCTACGGCATCGACGCCGCGGGCCTGGTGTGGATCGTCTACCGCCAGTTGGGGATCGACGTGCCGCGCTTCGGCGAGGACCTCATGGAGGCCGGCGACTCGGTCGAGTTCGAGGACCTGCACCCGGGCGACCTGGTGTTCCTGGAGCACGGCGGCGACCCGAGGACCCCGGCGATCATGGCCGAGCGGAGCCAGACGGACCTGCCCGAGATCATCTTCTCCTCCCCCGTCTACGGGAAGGTCGTGGTCGAGTCGCTCAAGGACGCCGCGCTGGCGCAGGTCACCGCCTGCCGCCGCCTGCCCTTCCCGGCCTGACGAATCGAGGCGGGCGGCCCGCCGGCCCTTTCCGGGGTCGGCGGGCCGCTCGCTTCGCGCCTACTGCTGCTGCTCGGTCGTCTCGATCTCCGGGAGGACCGGCTCGGCCGAGGCCTCGTGGAACAGGTCCCTCCAGGTCTTGCGCGCGCGGCGCAGCAGGACCCAGTTGGCCAGCACGACCAGGGCGAGCACGCCGGCGATGAAGCCCAGCGAGAGCGGGGTCGGGATGTGCGGCAGCCACTCGATGGGCTCGCCGTCGTTGAGGAACGGCAGCTGGTTCTCGGTCAGGCCGTTGAGCACCAGCTTGACGCCGATCCAGCCGAGGATCGCCGCCAGGCCCAGCGAGAGGAACTTCAGCGACTTGAGCAGCGCGGCCAGCAGGAAGTACAGCTGGCGCAGGCCCATGAGCGCGAAGATCGTCGCCGTGAAGATCAGGTAGGGCTCCTGGGTCAGGCCGAAGATCGCCGGGATCGAGTCGAGCGCGAACAGGATGTCGGTCGAGCCGATCGCGAGCATCGCCAGCAGCAGCGGGGTGACGAACCGGGCGCCGTCGATGCGGGTGAGGAGCTTGCCGCCGTGGTAGTCGGGCGCGACCCGCAGCTTCGACTCGGCGAAGGTCATGAAGCGGTTCTTCGGGTACTCCTCCTCGCCGCTCTCGCGCAGTTGGCTCCACGCCGTCCAGATGAGGATCGCGCCGAAGATGAGGAAGATCCAGCTGAAGCGCTGGATGAGGACCGCCCCGACCGCGATGAACGCGCCGCGCAGGAAGATCGACAGGATGATGCCTACCAGGAGCACGCGCGACTGGAGCACGTCCGGGACCCGGAAGCCCTGGATGATGAGCAGGAACACGAAGAGGTTGTCGACCGAGAGCGCCAGCTCGGTCAGGTAGCCGGCGTAGAACTGCCCGCTGTAGGACGCGCCGTGCGTGGTGAAGATGACGACGCCGAACACGAGTGCGGCGCTGATGTAAATGCCGGCCCAAGTGGCCGATTCCCTCGTGGAGAGTTTATGCGGATTGCGGACCGCCAATGCGAGGTCGAAGACGACCACCGAGGCGAGCACGCCCATGGTCAGCACCCAAGCCCAGGCCGGGAGTTCCAATGTGTTGCCTTCCTTGTCCTTGGAGGGTCACATGGTCTCTCCCGATCCTCGCGGACCAGCGCCACCGAGGACCGACCGCGGTCCCGTGCATTGACGACGACGCTAACAGCGGCATGCGCTGCGGGATACTCCCCATATACCTGATTGTGAACAGACGGGACCATTCTGCCCGCCCGAACCGGACTTGTCATCGGTCGGATATGTGACTTCACTCTCGACGGAACTCGGGGGTGGCGCCGGTGTGACGCCCGCTGTGGGAGGCTCCGCGAATGGTTCTGGAAGTCGCTGAAATCAAGATTACCCCCGGTCGAGAAGACGCTTTCAAAGAGGCGTACCGCGCCGCCCGGGAGCTCGTAAAGGTCTCCCCCGGCCTGCGGTCGATCCGCATGACCCAGGGGGTCGAGTCCCCCGACCGCTTCGTGCTCCTCATCGAATGGGACTCCGTCGAGGCCCACGAGCAGGGCTTCCGCGAGACCGACCGGTTCCCGAAGTGGCGCGAGGCGATCGGCCCGTACTTCGCGAAGCCCCCGCACGTCGAACACTTCGAAGACGTGGACTAACGAGCCGGGGCCGCGGCGAACCGTAACTGCGCCTCGTCGATCTGGCGGAGTTCTCGCTTGAGGTCGGCGATCTCGTCGCGGTAGGCCGCGGCGAGTTCGAAGCGCAGTTCCCTCGCGGCGGCGAGCATCTGCTCGTTGCGGTCGTCGATCTGCTGGACGATCTCCGAGCGGACCTTGGCCGCGCCCTTGGCCTCCTTGCCCTTGCCGCGCGCCGGCCGCTCGGACTCGACCAGCTTCGCGGTCTCGGCCGCCGAGTCGTAGAGGTCCTCCATGATGTCGCCGATGCGCTTGCGCAGCGGCTGCGGGTCGACCCCGTGCGCCTCGTTGTACGCGACCTGCTTCTCGCGGCGCCGGTCGGTCTCCTCCAGCGCGGCCTTCATCGAGTCGGTGATGTTGTCGGCGTACATGAGCACGGTGCCCGACACGTTCCGGGCCGCGCGGCCGATGGTCTGGATCAGCGAGGTCGCCGAGCGCAGGAACCCCTCCTTGTCGGCGTCCAGGATCGCCACCAGCGACACCTCGGGCAGGTCCAGGCCCTCCCGCAGGAGGTTGATGCCCACCAGCACGTCGTAGTCGCCGCGGCGCAGCTCCCCCAGCAGCTCGACCCGGCGCAGGGTCTCGACCTCGGAGTGCAGGTACCGCACCCGGATCCCGTTGTCGAGGAAGTAGTCGGTGAGGTCCTCGGCCATCTTCTTGGTCAGCGTGGTCACCAGCACCCGCTCGTCCTTCGCGGCCCGCTCGTTGATCTCGTGCATGAGGTCGTCGATCTGGCCCTTGGTCGGCCGGATCTCCACGTGCGGGTCGACCAGTCCGGTGGGGCGGATGACCTGCTCCACGAACTGGCCCTTCGTCTCCGCCAGCTCCCACTTGCCGGGGGTGGCCGAGAGGTACACGGTCTGGCCCACGCGCTCGCGGAACTCGTCGAAGCGCAGCGGCCGGTTGTCCTGGGCGCTGGGCAGCCGGAAGCCGTGGTCGACGAGGTTGCGTTTGCGCGAGGCGTCGCCCTCGGACATCGCCCCGATCTGCGGGACGGTCTGGTGGGACTCGTCGAGGATCGTGACGAAGTCCGGCGGGAAGTAGTCGAGCAGCGTGTGCGGCGGGGTCCCGGCCGCGCGCCCGTCGATGTGGCGCGAGTAGTTCTCGATGCCGTTGCAGGTGCCGGTCTGCTTCATGTTCTCCAGGTCGAAGACGGTGCGCATCCGCAGCCGCTGGGCCTCCAGGAGCTTCCCCTGGGACTCCAGCTCGGTAAGGCGCTCTTCGAGTTCGACCTCGATGTCGCGGATCGCGCGGGACATCCGCTCGTTGCCGGTCGCGTAGTGCGAGCCGGGGAAGATGAGGACCCGGTCGACCTCGCGGATCACGTCGCCGGTGATCGGGTGCAGGTAGTAGAGCCGGTCGATCTCGTCGCCGAACATCTCGATGCGGATCGCCAGCTCCTCGTACGCCGGGATGATCTCGATCGTGTCGCCGCGGACCCGGAAGGTGCCGCGGGTGAAGGCGATGTCGTTGCGGCTGTACTGGACGTCCACGAGGCGCCGCAGCAGCTTGTCGCGGTCCCACTCCTGGCCGACGGCGACCTCGGTGGCCTGCTCCAGGTACTCGGCGGGGGTCGCCAGGCCGTAGATCGCCGAGACCGTGGCCACCACGACCACGTCGCGCCGCGTCAGCAGCGAGTAGGTGGCGCGGTGGCGCAGCCGCTCGACCTCCTCGTTGATCGAGGCGTCCTTCTCGATGTAGGTGTCGGTCTGGGCCACGTAGGCCTCGGGCTGGTAGTAGTCGTAGTAGGAGACGTAGTACTCGACCGCGTTGTTCGGCAGGAGCTCGCGGAACTCCTTGGCGAGCTGGGCGGCCAGGGTCTTGTTGTGGGCCATCACCAGGGCCGGGCGCTGGAGCCGCTCGATCAGCCACGCGGACGTGGCCGACTTGCCGGTGCCGGTCGCGCCGAGCAGGACCACGTCCCGCTCCTCGCGGTCGATCCGTTCGGTCAACTCGGCGATCGCGGTCGGCTGGTCGCCGGACGGTTTGTAGTCGCTGACCACCTCGAAGCGCCCCTCGGCGCGCGGAATATCGAATGCCACCGCCCAACCGTAGCGCCGGGGTCCGACAACCCGTGCCCGCGGCGGTGACTTTTCCCGTTCCCGCTCGTTGGTCACTGCGTGAGCTCCACTACCGCAGTTACCTGGAAATCGGCCCTGCTCTGGGTCACGGCCATCATCGCGGCGATCGCCGCGGCCGGCTGGTTCGCCGTCTCGTGCAGCCCCGGCGGCGCCGGCGCCGAGCGGCCCGTCAACGAAGAGGAGGCCGCCCTGCTCGCGGGGATGCGCGAGCGCAACCTCGCCGAGGAGCCGGTCGCGCTGCGCATGAACCTGCCGGTCGAGGGCGAGACGATCGTCGTCGACGCCTACCTCGACTGGCAGACCCCGATGCTGTACGCGCGGGTGCCCGACACGCGGACCGCCGACGCCGAGGGACACCGCCTCGTCCAGGCCGTCCCCGGCCTCATGGCCTCCCGCGACGACGACGAGGAGGCCTTCGCCGAGGCCCGCGTCCCCGAGGACGGCTGGGCGACCCGGCAGATGCTCTCGGGCGCGACCACCCCGTTGGACACGACGCTCGACATCCTCGCCTCCTCCCTGTTCACGCTGACCGCCGAGCAGGCGGACGACCCGGCCGCGCTGGCGGAGCAGGCCACCTGGCGCGAGGAAGGGGTCATCGACGGCGAGGAGGTCGACTCCTTCCGCGCCCCGATCATGGTCGAGTCCGCCGTGCAGTCCGGCCCGGCCCCCGAGGCGCTGTACTCGCTCGACGCGGACGGGACCCTCCGGCGGTTCCAGGTCAACACCGGCGAGGAGACCCTCTCGGCCGTCGACTTCCTGCGCGAGGCCGAGTTCGACGCGACCGCCCTCGTGCCGATCGACCTCCTCGGCGGGCCGCCGATCGCGCCCGTCGCCGTCGACGAGGACCTGGCCGCGACCATCGCGAGCCTCCGCAGCGACAACCGGCTCCGGTCCGCCGAAGTGGCGATGACGGTGCCGACCGGGGACGACCAGGTCACGACCGCGCAGGGCTCGATCGACTGGCGCACCATGACCGCGTACCTGCACCTCTCCGACGACGCGGGCGAGCGGCTGTTCCTGGCCAGGCCCGGCGGGTTCGCGATCCTCCCGACCGAGGGCGGCGCGCTGCCGGAGGTCCCGCCGACCGAGGGCTGGGAGACGCACGCGCTCACCGACGAGGACGCGGCGGCGTCGTTCGGGCCGATCGAGTCGCTGGTCTACCGACTGCTGGAGATGAGCGCCGAGGAGGCCGAGGACGCCGAGGCGATCGGCGCGGCCGCGTCGCTGCTGCGCGTGGACGGGACGGGCGAGGACGCGACGTACGTGGTGGAGTACCCGGTCGCCGGGGACGCCGAGGTGCCCGCGGGCCAGTCGGCGTTCCGCTACCACGTGAGCGGCGAGCGGCTCAGCGGCGTGGAGATGATGACCTACTACGGGGTCGCCGGCGCCGAACTCGAATACGTGGAGCTCGCGATGGTCGCCATACCGTGGGAAGTGAGCGAGGCGATCGGCTGAGGGGCTTGCGCGTCGCTCGCCGCTTCGGTGAAGGGCCTCGCGGGGTGCCGCGGGTTCTGAGACGCGTGGCGGCGGGCCCGGTCGTACGACCGGGCCCGTCTGCTCACCTCCGTCTGCGCGCCGGTCAGCAGACCGGTGCGTGCCAGCCGGTCGCTTCGGCCCAGCGGTTCGCGCGAGGCCAGGCCTCGCTCAGGAACCAGGGTTCCTTGCCTTCAGCGTACGCGCTCGCCGAGTCGACCTTGGCCGAAAGCACGCCCTTGAGCTGGGCGTAGTCGGCCCTGGCCTGCGGGTCGGCGCGGAGCCAGTCGCGAAACAGCAGCGCGAAGCGCTGGCCGGGGCTGTCGATGGGCCGGAAGTGCAGGTGCGCGATGTTCCCCGGATCGGCGTAGCCGTAGAGGCGCTTCTCCCACTCGGCCTGGTCGGGCCGGTCCGGTTTGGGTTCGTCGAAGCCCTGGCCTCCGAAGAAGCCGGCGGCGGCGAGCGGCGCTTCGAGCCGGTCGACGCCCTTGAGGGTCACGACGGTGATCTGGATGTCGATGACGTCCTTGGCGGGCAGCCCGGCGACGGCGGTGGAGCCGACGTGGTCGATGCGGACGGCGAAGGGGCCCATGACGCGGCGCAGGCGGGCCGCGAGGTGCTCGAAGCGGCGGGGCCAGGCCGGGTCGGACTCGACGAACTGGAGTTTCTCGGGCCTGGGTTCGGCGCGGGCGGCGCGCAGGTTCTCGTTGAAGGGGACGATGCGCTCGTCCCACAGCATCGAGACGCGCCGTTCGAGGTCGAGCACGCTGTCGCGGTTGTAGAGGACCACGTCGCAGACTTCGCGGCGTTCGGTGTCCGACGCCTGGGCGTCGATCCTGCGGAGGGCGTCGTCGCGGGAAAGGCCCCGCTCGGCGAGCCGTTCGAGCCGGAGCTCTCGCGGCGCTTCCACGTCGATGTTGAGGTGGAAGCCGGGCGCCTGGCCGGTCTCGGCCAGGAGCGGGATGTCTTGGACGACGATCGCGTCGTCGGGCTGGGCGGCGGTGATCTCTCGGGCACGGGCGCGGACTCGCGGATGGATGATCGCCTCGAGTTCGGCCCGGGCGGGCGGCGAGGCGAAGACGATCTGGGCGAGTCGGGCGCGGTCGAGCGAGCCTTCGGCGGTGAGCACCTCGGGACCGAAGCGCGAGACCACTGCGGCGAGCCCCTCGGTGTCCGGGGCGACGACTTCGCGGGAGAGGGCGTCCGCGTCGATGACGCGGGCGCCCAGCTGCGACAGCTTCGTTGCGACCGTGCTCTTACCGGCTCCGATGCCACCGGTCAATGCGACTTTAAGCACAACTGAAACACTACCCGCCCCAGGCGAACAACCTGGGACGGGCAGTGGTCTGTCAGCTTAAGGAGTGACAGGGCCTAGTTTCCGGCGAGCTTCTCGCGCAGTGCGGCGAGGGCCTCGTCGGTGGCCAGGGTGCCCTGCGGCTCCGCGGGAGCCGACTTCTTCTCGGAAGTCGTCTTCTTGGGGCCGCTGCCCTTCTCGCCCTTGGGGGCGGCTTCGCCCTCGGCGGGCTTGGCGGGGGCCTCGGTGATGACGCGCTCGGCGATCTGCTTGCCGTGCTCCTCCCAGCGGGTGCGGGCCTCGGCGTACTGCCGCTCCCACTCCTCGCGGGCCTCGTCGAAGCCTTCCATCCACTCGCCGGTCTCGGAGTCGAAACCGTCGGGGTAGATGTAGTTTCCCTGGTCGTCGTACTGCGCGGCCATGCCGTACAGCGTCGGGTCGAATTGCTCCTCGTTCTCGACGAAGGCCTCGTTGGCCTGCTTGAGCGACAGGGAGATCCGGCGGCGGTCCAGGTCGATGTCGATGACCTTGACCATGGCGTCGGAGCCGACCTTGACGACCTGCTCGGGCACCTCCACGTGGCGCTCGGCCAGCTCGGAGATGTGCACCAGGCCCTCGATGCCGTCCTCGACGCGGACGAACGCGCCGAACGGGACGAGCTTGGTGACCTTGCCCGGGACGATCTGACCGATCGCGTGGGTGCGGGCGAACTGACGCCACGGGTCTTCCTGGGTCGCCTTCAGCGACAGGGAGACGCGCTCGCGGTCCAGGTCCACCTCGAGGACCTCGACCTCGACCGGCTGACCGACCTCGACGACCTCGGACGGGTGGTCGATGTGCTTCCAGGACAGCTCGGAGACGTGCACCAGGCCGTCGACCCCGCCGAGGTCGACGAACGCGCCGAAGTTGACGATCGAGGAGACCGTGCCCTTGCGGACCTGGCCCTTCGCGAGCTGGTGGAGGAACTCGGTGCGGACCTCGGACTGGGTCTGCTCCAGCCAGGCGCGACGCGACAGGACCACGTTGTTGCGGTTCTTGTCGAGTTCGATGATCTTGGCTTCGAGCTCGCGGCCCACGTACGGCTGGAGGTCGCGCACGCGGCGCATCTCGACCAGCGACGCGGGGAGGAAGCCCCGGAGGCCGATGTCGAGGATGAGGCCGCCCTTGACCACTTCGATGACGGAGCCGCGGACGACGCCGTCCTCTTCCTTGATCTTCTCGATGGTGCCCCAGGCGCGCTCGTACTGGGCGCGCTTCTTCGAGAGGATCAGACGGCCTTCCTTGTCCTCCTTCTGGAGGACGAGGGCCTCGACGTGATCGCCCACAGCGACGACGTCTTCAGGATCGACGTCGTGCTTGATCGACAGCTCGCGCGAGGGAATGACGCCCTCGGTCTTGTAGCCGATGTCGAGCAGGACTTCATCCCGATCGACCTTGACGACGGTACCTTCGACGATATCGCCGTCATTGAAGTATTTGATGGTCGCGTCGATCGCGGCGAGGAGTTCCTCGTCCGAAAACGTCTCTTCGACCGTGCTGTTCTCAGCGTTGCTCGAGGTGGCCTCGATGCTGCTCGTCATGTGGGCTGGTGCTCCGGATACGTAAGAATCGTGGGCTCGCAGCCGCGCCCTCGCAAGACGCGAATGCTCGCTAGTCAGTTCCCGGGCCGCCCTTGCCGCTGGCAACGCGTCCTGCTCCCTTCTGAGGACGCGGACATGCCCAGGCAGGTCCAGGTTACCGTGCGCGATAGGGCCGCGCCAGTCCGGGCCGGAACCTGGTGTCGACAGCCACCGCCTAGTGGGCCGCCGCCTCCCAGGATTCGCCGAAGCCGGCCGAGACGGTGAGGGGCACGGCGAGTTCGGCGGCGTTCGACATCTGCTCGCGCACGAGCGATTCGAGGCGGCCGGCCTCGCCCGGGGCGACCTCGCACACGAGCTCGTCGTGGACCTGGAGCAGCACCCGCGAGTCGAGCTTCTCGGCCCGCAGCGCCCGGTCGACCCCGAGCATCGCGGTCTTCATGATGTCGGCGGCGCTGCCCTGGATCGGGGCGTTCAGGGCCGCCCGCTCGGCCATCTCGCGGACCTGGCGGTTGTCGGAGGTGAGGTCGGGGAAGTAGCGGCGCCGGCCCATGATCGTCTCGGTGTACCCGGTCTTGCGGGCCTCCTCGACGACCCGGTGGAGGTAGTCGCGGACCTTCCCGAAGCGCGCGAAGTACTCGTCCGAGAGCTGCTGGGCCTCCTGCGTGGAGACCCCGAGCTGCTGGCTGAGCCCGTACGTCGACAGGCCGTAGGCGAGCCCGTAGGACATGGCCTTGATCTTGCGGCGGTGCTCGGCGGTCACTTCGGAGGGCGGGACGGCGAAGACCTTCGCGGCGACGGCCCGGTGGATGTCCTCGCCCTGGACGAACGCGTCGATGAGCCCCTCGTCGCCGGTGAGGCTCGCCATGATCCGCATCTCGATCTGGCTGTAGTCGATGGTCATGAGCGACTCGAAGCCCGAGGAGACGACGAACCCGGCGCGGATGTCGCGCCCGGCCTCGGACCGAACCGGGATGTTCTGGAGGTTCGGGTCCGAGGAGGAGAGGCGCCCGGTGGCGGCCACCGTCTGGTGGAAGGTGGTGTGGATGCGCCCGTCGGTCTGGATCGTGGCGCGCAGCGTGGCGACGATCTGCTTGAGCTTCTCGACGTCCCGGTAGCGCAGCAGCTGCTCCAGGACCGGGTGCCCGGTCTTGGCGAACAGCTGCTGGAGCGCCTCGGCGTTGGTGGTGTAGCCGGTCTTGGTGCGCTTGGTCTTGGGCATCTTCAGCTCGTCGAAGAGGATCTCCTGGAGCTGCTTGGGCGAGCCGATGTTGAAGGTGCGACCCACGATCTCGTGGGCGCGGTCGGTGGCCTCCTTCGACTGCGCGGCGAACCCGGACTCGATGTCGGCGAAGTGGCCCTCGTCGGCGGCGATCCCCAGGATCTCCATGCGCGCCAGCACGCCGACCAGCGGGTACTCCATGGCCTCGGCCAGGTGCGCCTGCTGCCGGTCGGCCAGGCGCACCGCCTGCTCGGCGGCGATGTCGCCGACGGCCGCGGCGGTGGACGCGTCCGCCTCCAGGCGCGAGGCGCCGTCGGTCATGGCGGCGTCGAGGCCGATGAGGGCGCCGTCGTCGGAGGGCGACTCGGGCGTGTCGAGTTCGCGGCCGAGGTACTGCATCGCGAGGTCGCCGAGCGCGTACGAGCGCTGCTCGGGCTTGAGGAGGTAGGCGGCGATCACCGTGTCGGCCTTGATGCCGGCCACCTCGGGCCAGCCGGCCGCGTCGGCGCCCCACAGGAACGCCTTCGCGTCGTGGACGATCTTCTCCTCGGCGGGGTCGGCGAGCCAGTCCACCCAGGACCGCTCGTCCTCGGCGTCGAGCTGCGAGGGCTCGAACCACAGGGCCTGGCCGCCCTCGGCCAGCGCGATCGACTCGAACGAGCCCGCGCCGGAGGCGAAGGTGCCGGTGTAGGAGAGGGCCACGGCGCCTTCGCGGGCGGCGAGCCAGGCGGCGAGGCCGCCGGGGACGAGCGCGGATGCTTCGACGCGCTCGACTTCGGCGACCGGGACCGCGACGGCGCCGACGGCCTTGGAGGCGAGGTTGGCGTTGAGGCGCTCGCCGAGGGCACGGAACTGGAGGGCGTCGAACAGGCGGTTGGTCTCGGCGACCGACCAGCCCTCCCACTCGAGCTCGGGCACGTCGGCCTCGAGTTCGAGGTCGCGCACGAGGTTGTTGAGGCGGTGGTTGCGCAAGACGTCGTCGAGGTGGTCGCGCAGGCTCTGCCCGGCCTTGCCGGGGAGTTCGTCGGCCTTGGCGACCAGGCCGTCGAGGGAGCCGTACTTGACGATCCACTTCGCGGCGGTCTTGGGGCCGACGCCGGGGACGCCGGGGAGGTTGTCGGCCTTCTCCCCCACCAGGGCGGCGAGGTCGCGGTAGCGGCCGGGGGCGACGCCGTACTTCGCCTCGACCGCCTCGGGGGTGTAGCGGGCGAGTTCGGTGACGCCCTTGACCGGGTAGAGGAGGGTGACGGCCTCGTTGACGAGCTGGATCGCGTCGCGGTCGCCCGAGGAGATCAGTGTGGACAGACCGGCCTCCTCGCTCCTGGTGGCGAGGGTGGCGATGATGTCGTCGGCCTCGTAGTTGGTCTTGGTGAGCCACTTGATCCCGAAGGCGTCCAGGAGTTCCTTGATGATCGGGATCTGGGACTTGAAGTCCTCGGGGGTCTCGCTGCGGCCGTCCTTGTAGGCGGGGTAGGCCTCGGTGCGGAAGGAGTGGCGGGCGACGTCGAAGGCGACCGCGACGTGGGTGGGCTCCTCGGCCTTGAGCAGGTTGATGAGCATCGACGCGAAGCCGTAGACGGCGTTCGTGACTTGGCCGTCGTCGGTGGCGAACTTCTCGGCTGGAAGCGCGAAGAAGGCGCGGAAGGCCATGGAATGGCCGTCGATCAGAAGCAGGCGCGATTGGGAAGCGGTCACCCGTCGAGCCTATCGAGTGGGTCCGACAAGTCCGGGGCGGCGCGGCCCGCGAGTGCGAAACGGCCCGCGGTCCCTGCTGGATTCTCGGCTCGCGAGCTTCGCCGAGAGGGGGACCGCGGGCCGCGGAGCTGGGGTTTCGCCTAATTCGGCGTCCTGGGATTCCTTCTGCTCGGCCTCGGAGATGACGCGCTCGGCGACGGCCCGCATCGAGAGGCGGTGGTCCATCGCGGCGCGCTGGATCCAGCGGAACGCGTCGGGTTCGGGCATCCCGTACTGGGTCATGAGCAGGCCCTTGGCGCGGTCGACGAGCTTGCGGACCTCCAGGCGCTCGGTGAGGTTCTCGACCTCCTTCTCCAGCGCGGTCATCTCGGCGAAGCGGGTGAGGGACAACTCGATCGCGGGGACCAGGTCGGACTTCTGGAAGGGCTTCACGAGGTAGGCCATGGCCCCGGCGGACTGGGCCCGGCTGATGAGGTCGCGCTGGCTGAAGGCGGTGAGGATCACGACCGGGGCGATGCGCGCGGAGACGATCTTCTCCGCGGCCTGGAGGCCGTCCATGATCGGCATCTGGATATCGCAGATGACCAGGTCGGGTTGGTGCTCCTGAGCGAGGCGGACGGCGGCTTCGCCGTCGGCGGCCTCGGCTACGACCTCGTAACCCTCCTCGGTGAGCATCTCGGCCAGGTCGAGGCGGATGAGCCCCTCGTCTTCGGCGATGAGCACGCGCTTGCGCGGCTCCTCGGCGGCCTTGCTCGTCATGCGGTCCGTACCTTTCATACGCGTATGAACGTGAAGGCGTGCGGCGTTGCCGGGCACACCAGGACGCTAGCTTAGCCGCAGCCGGGTGCGAGCGCACGTTCCTATGCCGAGCGTTTCGGACGGCAGGGCCCAAACGTCGGCGGCCGGTAGCCCGGAGTATCATATGCAGCGGCCCGGGCCGATCGACCCGGCGCCTGGCCCGGTATTCCAACTGGCAGAGAAGACGGATTCAAAACCCGTACAGTGTGGGTTCGAATCCCACCCGGGCTACGTCGCTAACCCGCACGGCACTCAGTGCACGTGCGGGTTTTTCATCTTTCTGGGCGTTTGCTACCTCATTGATCAATTTTTGCACCACTTGTACGAGTGTGGGCGTGATAGTGGCGTTGCAGGTCAGCTCCCGGCGTTCAGGCTCGTAAACCAGTTCCACCCTGAACGCCTGCAAAAGGCGCCGAAACATCTCGCCCGGCAGGCGGTCCGTGTCGATCGTGTTGCACGGGAAGGCGTCAACGATCCTCACATCGGGCCTGCTGCGTAGCGCATCATCGATCGTCTCGATTCGCACTCGGAGCTGCTGGCACTCCCGGGATAGCTGGCGCTGCCGCTCCACAACACTTTGGATGAGGTCGGTGTCGAATTCCTCGGTCAGCTCGAACACCCTCACCAGTTTCGACTTCCGCTGCTCGGACTCGGCGAGAGCTGCGGCGAGAGTGGCCCGCTCTTGCTCCAGCTCGGCCGCGTCGACTTCTTGAAGCTGGTCGGCCAGCGCTCGAAGTCGACCGGTCCGCTGTGCCCCGAGAAGGAAGCTGTCCAGGAATCGTGCGATGACGCCTTCAGCAAGATCCTCTCGCAGGTAGGTCGCGGCAGGATGGCCTTCGGGCCGTGACCCGCGTTTGGGGTGACACGAGTAATAAATGCGCTCCTTTCGCGAAGTGCCGTACATGCGAAGGCCGCAGAGCGCACATCGGATGGTCGAACGCAGCCGGTAGTCGGTGGGCCTGCGCTGCTCGGCGCTCTTTCCTCGGCGACGCGCGCGGTGTCCGGAGACTTGCTGGGCAGCGCTGAACTCTTCTGGGCTGATGATCGCTTCATGGGTCGGCTCGGGCGACCAGACCCACTCGTTGATCGGGTTAATGCGGTTGCCGCCGCGCTTGGTGGCGTGCCGGTTCCACACCATGTAACCGGTGTACTTCGGATTACGGAGGATCTCGCGGACCGTGCCTCCACACCAGCTCCCCCGGGCTCGGGCGGGGTTGGACGGTTCGGGCGGCGGGTTGAGCGCCAAGTCTTGGTTGAGAATCTCTGCAATGGCCTCATACCCTGCGCTTCTACCGATACGAAGCTCGAAGATGCGGCGGACTACCGCAGCTCGGGTCTGGTCGACCTCAAGCATGGTCTTCGCGATTCCCGCGGCGCGCTTCTCGGCCACCGGGTGCGGCGTGCGCTTCGCCCGGTACCCGTACAGCGGCTTCCCGATGTTGAAGCCCGCTTGGGTGTGGACTTCACAACCGCCCCAGGACTTCTCCAGCAGGTCCAAGACATACCACTCGCTGATTCCTTGCTTGACCCTCCTGGTGAGTACGGTGGTGGCGTTCTTGAGCTTGCGCCGCGTGGCGACGACCGGTTCGTCGGCGGCGAGCGGAGGAACTCCGAGTTCCTCGAGTTCGTGTTCGATGCGGGTTGAGAAGTAGGTGATGCGGGCGATGCGATCGATCGACTCGCACATGACGACATCGAACCCCCGGTTCGGATTGCGCGCGTCGCGCAGCAGGTCCTTGATGCCGCCAGTGCGGGGTATGGGAATCTCGAACTCTTCGTGGGCGTTGCCCGTGCCGCGCTTGTCCCAGTCGGCGCGACCGCTCTCGATGTCGTAGTAGTACGCGACGATCTGCGATTCTGGGGGAAGGTTCTTCTCACACGCATTGAACTGGCGCGGCAGCGAGATGGTCGGGTCTTGGAGGTCCTTGGTTGAGGTGCGGCCTAGGACGGCGATGCGGAGAAAATGCTCCACGTTCCCCAGAGACGCCAAGGTCGCCATGTCACCGACCGCCAAGGCGGCGTTACTGATTGAGCCATTCGATCACTTCCAGGATTGCTCGCAGTTGCTCGGTCTCCAGCACGCGTGCTTCATCGCCATCGACTTCGTGGAGCACCCACGTCGCGACGACCTCAGGCTCGGTCTTGCCGGTGCTCTCGCGCCTGTCGTCACCACATGCCATGGCGCACCCCTGCTGGCATTACGGCGGCCGACCGTAGCCCGACTTCACGGCAGCAACGAGCGGTCGAGAAGTGCCGTTGATCCGGATTCATGACGGGCTCCGGAAGACCAGCACGTCCTCGTGGGAGCGCAAGAACACGGTCCGGCCGGCCTGGTGCGCGAGGCGGACCTGATGCTTGTGGAAGAAGGAGGCGTGGACGTGGAGCATGTCGCCGTCCCAGCGGCCCAACAGGGCCGCGCGACGCTCAACGAACACGAACCCGGCCAGGCCCGCGGTGTAGGCGATGACGGCCGGGAAGTCGATCATCGTCCCGTCGTCGGTGTAGGGCCGAGCGCACACGACCAGAAGACCGCCGGGACGCAGGGCGTCACGGCAGCCGTCCCAGACCTGCTCCAAACCCACGCCAAGTCGCCGGAGCGAGCCGGTGGCGAGCTGATTCGGGTGTGTTTTCCCTGCCGAGTACCGGTGCGCGTGAGCGCGGATCGCGCCCCCAGTGACCCTTCGGCTTTTCGGCCGACCGTGCGTGATCGCACCATAAGGAGGACTGGTCAGCACCATGTCTACCGGCACTCGGTCACGCCACCCTTGCAGCGCTTCTCCGAGACTCGTCGCATCCCCGAGGAACACCCGACCCTGGGCTCCAGGATTGGCTGCGGCAGCCCGGTCGATGTGCTGTCGGGCGAGCTCGACCCATCGCGGCTCACACTCGACGCCTACTGCGTTCCGTCCGGCGCGGACCGCCTCGATGAGCGTTGTCCCGATCCCGGCCATCGGATCAAGGACTGTCTGCCCTGGTTCGCTGTAGCGCTCGATGGCGTGACGGGCGACCTGTACCCACATCTTCGCGGGGTGGTCGATCACCTCGGGCAGATAGAGGTCGTCGCGCTGTCCCTGGGGCTGGCGCTGGCCTGTCGCCCACACTGTCGGTCTATCACTGTGCCCGCTCATTTCACACCGCCAGTGCCTGTGGTGCTGCGGGTCCAGATGGCGATGTCGAAGTGCCGCGTCAGCGGCACGCAGGGCCGCTGCGGCATCGCCTCGCGCGCGACGGCCGATGCCACTGCGGTATCGAAGGTGCCCTTCGACGCGGCGACGAGGTACCCGGCGAAGTCGAGGCCGAGCGCGCTTGCGGTCTCCTCATCCTCCCCATCGGGATCGGGTCGGTTGAACTCGGCCATGAGGACTGCATCGACGTCAGTACGCCCGATGACGGCGAGAATGCCTTCGGGCCCGAGAACCCCGGCAATCGCGGCAGGAACACCAGGCCAGGTGAGTGCGCGGGCCGATGACAGAGCAAGTCCGGAGGCGCGATCGAGCTTGGCAATGCGCACTGCGGTGCTGTCGGCGTCAGCAGCCTGGAAAAGAGCGAGTCCCTGCTTTGAGGGAGGAAGCGTCGCTCGTGTACGGGCGAAGGTGCCGCGATCGGTTCCGAAGACGACCGCGCGTCGACCTGTCCGGCAGATCGCTGCCCATCCTGGAAGATCGGCTATGAGGATCGGACCGCGAGCGGGTTTGAGCTCGGCGAACAGATGCGCGGTCATCTCTGCGGCACCAGCAACCGTCCACACGGTCAGGGGCACGTCGAAAGATCCGTAGCGCTCGGACGGCTGCTGAGCGCGGTTGTTGTGGTTCTGGGTCAAGGCGACGTCTCGTCGCGGATCGAACTCGGCCTGGACACCATGTAGAAGACATTTGGTTACGGTCTTCAGCGCCCCTGGTTATCGATGGTTACCGGACTAACCGTTCCAAGGTTCAGAACCATCGAGCGCGACGAAGATGAAGGCCTGAAAAGCACCCCACCACGACCGTTCCTGATCCGGGAGGAGCACACCGAGGGTACTGCCTCGCTACCATGTTATGACTCAACTGTTCCACCCCTCCGAAGGAACTGCCCTATGAACACTCTCACTAGCCGTCTAAAGCGCCCCTGGAGGACCTCGGCGATTGCCATGGCGATACTCGTAGCCGGGATCGCCACATCACTGGCCAACGCGATGCCCCTGTGGGCTTCGTTGCCGCTGAGCGTGGTCGCAATCCTCGCTGCGGTGTGGGCACCGCTTCTGGTTGAGAACCGAAAGGATCGTGCAAATCTCGAGCGCAACTGGTCTGCTGCAGTGACCTCCGCTCCGGCCCTCGATGCCACCGATGGTGCCGCGCTTGGATTGATTGCGTCATTGTTGCCAGACCAGTCCCCCGTGCGGTTTTATCAGACTCACGCCGGACTCAGGCGTAAGTTGCGTGAGTGGGCTTCCGTAGCTGAAACGCGGCCCCGGTCAGTGATCGGTGTGTCCGGGCCTGCCGGGAGCGGGAAAACACGGCTGTTGCTTGAGACTGCCTTGGATCTCACTGAGCAAGGAATCCGCTGCGGCTGGGTTAAACCTGGACGCGGTGCCGAAGCGGTCAACGCCGCAGTCGCCTTCGATAAGCCAGTCCTGCTGATCGTCGACAATGCCGAAACCGATCCTGGCCTGCCTGGGATGTTCGCTCGCCAATATGCCACAACCCCCTCTCAGGTTACAGTCGCAATTGCTGCGCGAGATACTGATGACTGGTGGCATCGCTTCCGCTCGCAACTATCCCGAGAGCATCTCAAATTGATGGCGCCAGAGTCCGAGTTGAGGCTCCCGGCACCGCCATCCGATCCAGTCGCTCAGCAGCAGTTGTTTGAACAGGCACGCAAAGCGTTCGGAGGCTCACCTAACCACGTCATGCAGTTTGTTCCCATCACTACACCGTCGGTGTTGCTTATACAGGCCACGGCCCTACTGGCGTCTCGCACCAGCGGCGAAGACAAAGCAAACCCAGCGACGGCCTTTACGGTGATCCTCGACGCTGAAGAGGCCGAATGGAAATCACTGCACAACTTCCGGGGTCCGATCGAAAATCTACGTGCTGCGATCGTGTTGGCAACCATGATAAGTACTGACTCGGAGGTCCAGGCTGAGGTATTGTTCCAACACCACCCAGGACTAGCTACCCAGTCAGCTCGCCAGCGTAAAGAACTGATCTTGGCATTGCGATCTCGCTACCTTCAATATCAATCCTCCTACCTGGACCTGTACCTGCCTAGCCTGCTTGTCGAGCACTACACGGCTGTGCATCTCGCCGCTTCACCGTCAATCGTGAAGGCCCTCGTCTCCGCGACAGACGCAGCACCCGAACCTGAACAGACCGCGATACGGGTCGTACGCCTACTAGCGCAAGCAGCACGGCACACCCCTGCCGCCGATACCGCCCTGACCGCGATCATCGACCACAACCCAAAATTCTGGCTGCAATCATCTCTTCGTGCTGTCCACGAAATGGGCCTCGCAATCGATCAGCCGCTCGCAACGAGCATTCGAGACACCGATCTGAACACTAACGACCTCGAAAATCTCCTGGATCTGATCACTGATGACGATCAGATCCACCGACTAGCCGAAACTTCCATTGCGATCTTGAAACGCCGTATCTCGATTGCCGCTTGCGACGAAGATGTCTGGATTAGATACTGCATGGAAATGGTACAATTGTTGCAAAGACAAGGCAGATACACTCATGCTGAACAGGTATTGAAACAGGCCCGAGACCGCATTGAACAAAGCTGGATGACTCACACAGGCTCGCTGAAAAGTCCACAACCTGTCGCCAACGAAGAAATCCAAGTCTCCCTGATGGAATCCAACGAACAGTATGTGCGACTGCTCATTCAATTCGCCATAGTCTTGCAAGGACTCGGTCAGTTTAAGAAGTCTGCACAGTTGTCCCGGGAAGTGATCGAGACGCAGACTAAACAGCTGGGCCCCGACCACCCAGACACCCTTAGCAGCATCAACGTACTCGCTGTCGCCTTGCAGAATCTTGGTAGGTACAAGGAGGCCGAGCAGAAGCATCGGAAACTAATCGCCGCGCACACCAAGCAGTTGGGCCCCGACCACCCCAACACTCTCCGCCGGTATCACAACCTCGCTGTTGTCTTGCGGGGACTTGGTCGGTATGAGGAGGCTGAGCAGTTGTACCGGGAAGTGATTGAGGCGCAGACCGAGCAGTTGGGCCCCAACCACCTCGACGCAGGATCTTGGTCGGCTTAAGGAGGCCGAGCAATTGTACCGGGAAGTGATTGAGGCGCAGACCGAGCAGTTGGGCCCCAACCACCCCGACACACTCCGCAATCATCACAACCTCGCTGTCGTCTTGCGAGGGCTTAAAAGGTATGAGGAAGCCGAGCAGATGCACCGGAAACTAATCACCGTGCACACCAAGCAGTTGGGCCCCAACCACCCCGACACACTCGGCAACCGCTCTAACCTCGCTGCCACCTTGCAAGAACGTCGTCAGTATGAGGAGGCTGAGCAGTTGCATCGGAAGGTGATCAAGGCGCAAACCAAGCAGTTGGGCCCCGACCACCCCGACACTCTCAGCAGCCGCCATAGACTCGCTGATGTACTGAGGCTTCGTGGTCGACTGGTCGAAGCTGAATCCGAAGCAAATTCCGTGCTTACAGGAGCAGTAAAAACATATGGCACTGATCATCCGTTCATTCAGGGTGCGCGACACTTGCTCGTACTAATTCTTCAGGCACAAGGCCGTGATGATGACGCAGATCAAGTCGTGGTAAGGACTGTCTTACGCTAAGGATCAAACACCATGAGAAATCCAACAGAGATGAAATCAAGAGCAAGGTTGTGATGTTAGTGAATGAAACCGAGATCGCGTTTGTTGTCATAATCGTATCGATTTTCGGATAGATATTTACATTCATACAAGCAGCATCCGCCAAGGACAACATAGGATTCTAGACGCCGAAAATCATGCCAGACAAAGTACTGAATGGCATTCCCTAACCGAGGACTGGCAGCTTTGCATGATAATGACCCTGGGACCCGAGAGAGGCCAACGGAGAGAAATTCCAGAATCTGGGGTGGGGAGATTCCCTCCGCAACTCTCGTGCAACAGCAGAACGAATCCTCTTTCTTCAGGCGATACTGATCGCGCATGCGTACCGCGTCGGCGATATGGACGTACTCCCTGAGTACCACCCAGAATCAAGTCGGTTCGATCGTGTTACCGATCTTGCTATGCCAGCGAAATTGGGGCTGATCTGGCGTTCTGCTCGAACTCGGAATATCTGGAAAGCAATTCGGTTCACGCATCGTGTATCCAGAATCAGTAGGAAATCTCGACGTCATCATATTGATGAGTTCGATTCAAAGATTTGGAATTTGTTCCACAAGAAAGCCCTTCGCCTTGAAGATGAGCCTCGGTTCCGTTCCAAGGCAAAATCTTTCGGTGCACAGCTTGTGACATGGTTCGTTGATCAGTACCGTGTTTGCACAGACATCATGAAGGGATGGTCTTACTCGAAAACCCTCCAGGATGTACAAGTTCCGGACGGCCCAGATAGCATCGTCGTAGGGTCGGCTCACTTGATTCCTTTCGTAGGTTTGGAGTCGTGGCCCGGTGCCCCGGAAATCGGATTCGCGTTCAATTCCGAGGCACCGACCGGTCATCGCGCTCGCCAGCGCGTAGAGAGAAAACCCGGCAGTAGTCACTGCCGGGTCTTCATTGGCGTCAGGTTCGCTTCTGTCGGATCCGGCGTCGGCCGGGCTCAAGGGTCAAGAAGAACGCTTCATAGAGCTCGGTGAGTGTCGCTCGTGCGTCCTCTGGAACACCGAGGCTGATGACACGGTTGACGAGCGCGGGAACCGCCCTACGCACGATCAGTTCCGCGCACCGCTGACACGCGGCCCATTCGATCGTTGCTCCTGAGACGTGTTCAAGCTGGTCCTCGTTGTTGAGGACAGCAACTCGGATGGGTCCCGCTCGGTATGCCCACTTCACTTGCGTGGAGGAGCAGAAGTCGCAGAACATCGTGAGGTCTTCCTCGGCGTGCTCTGCCGCTGGTCGCGGGTCTGGATCGTGGTCGTGCGCGACCTTGAGGACGTGCACATAGACGACGTCTGTGGTGGCAGCCCCGTCCTGGCTCATCACATGGAACGCATTGAGCGGTTCAAGGCAGACCGCGCACACCATGGGTCCGGTTTCTCGAGGACCGCTCATACGAAGGTCCCCCTGCCGGGCCCGTGGACGAGGTCGGCGAGCAGCTCCGGCAGCGCGAGCGAGAGGAACCCGAGGGCGTCCATCCCACCCGGTTCGGCGGCCACAGCTGTGTCGATTCCGTTGGACCACCAGCCGTCTGCGACCGAATCTCGGTCGATCAGGACGGTCTGCCAATCGGGTGCACCGGGCACCTTGTAGACCGCGACGGTCGCGCGGAGCGACTCGGTGTCGAGGACCGCGTGCTGGCGGCGCGCGTTGGCGATGGCAGTCGTGAACACTCCCCGGATCACGGGATCGTGGGCGTTTGCCAGCCGCCGGCGGTCAGTCGCTTTGTCGACGAAACTGACCTCGTTGCGTTCGCCGATCGGCGCGGCCAGGATCGCCCACAGGCCCCCGGTGTCCTTCCTGCGGCTTTCTCGGGTGAGCTGTTCGGCCTGCCAGATGAGCATCACGCGTGTGTTCTCATCCATTAGGCCGCCACCGCCTCGAAGTCCGCGCAAGCACGCACGTGCTCGGGTGCGGCACCGGTGCTGACGACGTGCCAGACGGCCCAGGCGAGGCCGGACTCAGGATCGGCATCGAGCGCGATCTCGGCGAATGCGACGGCCGCTTCGTCGCGGTCCTTCCACGCGGACAGGGCGGCGAGCGCGGTTGCGGTGGTGCGAGCGGCGCCGGTTGACCAGCGTGCGACCTCGCTCCACAGGTCGAGCGCAGCCGGAGCGCCGTCGAGGATGTCGTCCACCGCATCGGCAGCCAGGTCGACGTTCTGTGCAGCGGCGATGCCGAGGGCCACCGCACCGAGCACGGTCATCGCGGAGGGATTCGCCAGGGCCTGGCGGTAGCGGCCCTCGTCGATTTCGGCCTGGCGGTTTGGGTTGGCGACTTTGTCCCGGTCGATGTGGCACTGGGTCGCGATGCGGGCGGCCTTCTCGACCGCGGCGGGGTCGAGCGAGTTGAACCGGGCGGCGGCGTAGCGCTTACGGCAGGACGTGCGGAACAGCAGGCCCTCGACCCGGCCCCGGACGGGGTCGGGAGCGATGACGGTAGCGGTGCCCTCGTAGCCGTCGACGAGCCCGCCATAGCTTGCATAGCCCCACTGGCGGCCGTTGACGACGAAGTTCCGAGTCACGTTCACCGTCTCGAGTCCTTCGTCCCTGAGTTCGGTGTGGAGCTGGTTGATGCGCGCGGCGGTGTCGCTCTGGCTGGTGCTGTAGCCGATGAGGTAAAGCCGGTCGAATTCGCTCGTGGCCCAGTCGCGGGCCATGCTCCGGCGGGTGTCGCCGGATTCGAGGGCCGCCAGCGGCCAGGTGGTCCAGGCGCGCGGCTCGCCGCCGTAGGTGCCGATAATGACGAGTTTCTCGTGCGGGCGGCGTTCGAGGATATAGGGCGCGAGACCGATGAGCTCGGCTCCGCTGAGGGTGTCGAGCACCCCGGAGATCCCGTAGGCTTGCAGGTTCACTGCACTTCCCTTTCGTTGCGATTGGTTGGTGTGGGGTGCAGCCGAGCGAGTTTGGTCGCGAACTCGGCTGCACCCGTTGTGGCTCCGGTGGGCGGCTTCTAGGAGTCGCTTACCGGGGTTCGTTGCCGCACGATGTGCGGTGTCCGCCCCGTTTCGGCGCGGAGACGAACGATGTGGTTGTGCGCCCGATACAGCGCGAACCGGTCGAGCCAGTCATCGGCTCGCAGGACGTTCTCGACTGGGAGGACGCCGACGGCGGTCGCGCCGAGCCCGTGCGGGTCGCCAATGAAGAGAACGCCGTAGCCCAAGACGATCTGTTCCCCGAGGAACGGGATGCTCGGCGCGACGCCGCGTTCGTGGTCGGCTTCGAGGACCGGGCCGCGAATGGTGCGGATGATGGCGGTCAACCGCAGGATCGTGCCGATCGGTGGATCGGTCATCTGGACCAACTGGTTGCCTTCGCCGAGCAGTGCGACGCAGTTCTCCGACAGGAACGGCACTTCGCCGACCGGCCAGCTCAGGACTCCTTCACCGAGGTCATAGGTTCTGCGTTTGGACATGGATGTATCTCCCTTCTCCTAGAATCGGTTGCCGCTCAGTCGCTTTCGCGCAGCTCAGGCGGACGGTGGAGTTCGAGGCGCACGAAGTGCCCTTCGACTTCCTTAAGTGCGGCGATATCGAGCCATGGGGCCGGAGACGGCCGGTCGGGTCGGACCCCGACCGTGTCGGGTGTCGATGCGTCGCTGAGCGGTTCGGTGAACACCGTTCCGATGCCGAGCAGGACAGGGATCTCGACCGTCCTAGTGCGCACCGTCTGCCCTGGCCGGAGCCAGCGGCGGCGGGTCGTGGCTACCTTCTTGAGCTTCACCGCGAACAACTCTGCCTTGATGCCCTTCGGGACACCGGTGAGGATCATCCACCCGTCCCTCGTGGCGAGAGCGACGGTGCCGAAGCGACCCACCTCCCCCTCGTGCTTCGGGATGCGCAAGATCCCTTCGCCGACGACGTGTTTGACCGTGCCGCTCATGAGGTCTGCCCCCGTTTCCTATTGGAGCCGTGGCGCTTGCGGCGGCGCGGCTTTCGCTTGGCGGGCTTGCATCGGCAACCGGGCCAGGACTCGTGCGCTTCGAGCACGAGCGGCACACCCTGGATTCCGGCGAGCGTGCGCGGCTCCAGCCACCAGGACAGGCGGCCGTCCCTGGGGCGCACTCCTGCGGCCAGTGCTGGGCGGTCGTTCCAGCGGGTGCGCTCGAAGAACAGGACGCCGATGCCCAGAAGTTCGGGTTCTGGTCGGTGGTGACGTTCGTCGGCGACGGGTTCGGTGATGGTGGCGGTCAGCACCGCGGTGCCGATCGCTGTGAACTCTCGCAGCGGCACCGGGTTGCCGTGCTCGTCGAGCAGGATGACAGTGCCGTAGCGGCGTGAGTCGGATTCTGCCGGCGGGACGGCAAGGCGGCCTTCGCCGATCAGGTGGATCGGTGGTACTTCCATGGAGGATGGTCCTTTCTTCTGTTGGGTGCGGCGGTGTCGCCGCTCCTGGATGAGAAGCGGCGACACCGTTGTTGCGGATTGGGAATCGGGACGCGTTCAGCTAGAGGCCGAGCGCACGGTAGGTGCGCGGCCCGACTTCCCGGACCAGGGCGACGAGCGCCCGGTCGTTGAAGCGCAGGCGCCGGTGGTCGGGCCGCAGCATCTTGTCGAGGGCGTTCTTGATCGCCCCGTCGGAGTTGTCGCTGACCTTGCCCGGATGGGCCGCCACGAGTTCCTTGGTGATCATGCGGACGGTGAATTCCTCTCCGGCGTTCTGCGGGTCGGTCACCCAGTCGATGACGAAGCCGGTCAGCTCGCCCGGGGCGAGGTAGGTCCGGCCGTCGTTGCGGACACCGATTCCCGCGGTACGGGGGCGCGGGGCGCCACCGAAGGTCTTCGTCTGTCCACAGACGTCGCAGGTCATCCGGTCGGGGGCATCCGCGAGTTGGACGCGAACCGCCGCGTCCATCAGGTCCCCGTCGTAGACGAGCTCCCAGATCGCGTCGTCGGCGTCGGGGGCGAACGGCCGTGAGCACGTCACCAGCTCGTGTTCGGCCAGCGCCCGCAGGATGTTGGTCACCAGGCGGCGCTTCGACGGCAGGTAGGCCCTGTCGCACAAGGTCTGGGCGTCGACCGGTTCGCCGATATCGGCGAGAGTGCGGGCGATGTGCAGGATCTGCGGGTCCGGGTCGGGCAGCGGCACGACTGGGAGCGCGGGCACTTCGGCCGACGCTTCCTCGTCCTCTCCTTCCTCGTCGTGGTCCTCGGAATCGCTGTCGGCCTCGCTCTCGGAAGCGGTGTCCTCCGACGCGTCCTGATCGTCGGCGCCTTCGTCGCTATCGGACTCGTCGTCTCCGGTTTCGGCCTCGCTGCGTTCTTGGAGCGCTTCGGAGCCGTCCTGCTCAGAAGCTTCCGCGTCGCTCGATTCGGTCACGATGTCCTCATCGCTGGACGTTTCCCCGTCTGCGACCGAGCGCCAGCGGCGTTCGTTTCCTTCGCCCTCGACGATGAAGTGGCCCTCCTTGACCAGGCGGCTCAACGCCCGGGTGGCCTGGGTCTTGGTGATCTCGGTGGCCCCCTGGTCCGAAGCGGCCTTGATGACCGCTTCGAGGCCGAATTCGTCAGCGGTGTTCTCGAGGGCCGCTGCGACGGCGCGGTACGCCCTGTTTTGAGTAGTTATGTGTTTTTGTCACCTTTCTTGGTTTTGGTGTAGTGATGTATGAAAAATGACTCGACTCCGGTGCGGTGTCGAGCCATGCGGATTGCCCGTGCGTTCGAATTGGTGATGCAGCACGGACACGAGATCGGTTCGTTTGAGCTGTGATCAGGCCAGGTCGTGTTCCTCTCTGATTAGTTAGGTCCCAACCGCATCGATGGTCCAGCGGTGGTGGCTAGTGCCGCTCGGCCCGCAAGAGCGCCTGGGCGAGTCGGAACAGCCCTTCGCGCTTCCAGCCGCCTGTTCGACCGGTAGCGGGCAGCGCCGTCCACGTAGGTCGGGCCTCGTCGGGGCCGAGCCGGTGAACTTGCCCCGCCCCGTCGAGGAGGACGATGGTGACGATGGTTGCGGTTCCCTGTGTGCGACCCCAAGACTCGATTTCGGCAACGCCCCACACATTCGCGAGCCCGACGCGGGCGGGCGCGGCGGCGGCGATGTCGGCCAGACGGCGTGAAGCCAGCGGCGTCGAGGTGTCGAGCAGGTGCTCAAGGTGGGCGAGGTGGAGCTGTCCAGATGTGCCGCATACGGCGGCGATCTGGCAGCGGTGGTTTCGGACCTCGGAGCTCGGATCGAGCAGCGCTTCGACGGCCGGTTCGACCAGGGCGCGGATCTCGATGTGCAGTGGCACGTCGATCACCGGCAGCACCGGGCCGCCGTAGCGGCCGACAGCGACCATCGGAGCCCACACCTGGTCGCCCGCCTGCACGTTGCCCGGAGTCGCGCACACGAGGCGGGCGACCGCACGAGCGATGGCACTGGTCGGATCGGCATCGACAGCATCGGCAGCGGCCTCCTCGGCAGCCCCGTACGGCTCCCATCGCCACCGGGCGAAGGCAGCCAAACTGGCGATGAGCGCCTGTCCGGTGCCGCGGGAACGCCCACGGCCGGTCGTGCGCCAATAGGCGATGTTGAGCAAGGCAGGATCGGGGCTCTGCCAGATGGCGTCGAAGACTTCCGCGAGCGCGAACGCGTTTGAGGTGAGATCGACCGCGTAGCTCTGCGCCGGTGTGCGCGCCCACGGAATGAGGTCGGAATCGGCGACCCGGATGGGTCCCGGGCCGGGCGACCCTGCCTCGTTGGCGGGTTCGTCGCGAGCCGGTGCCCAATGGAAGTCGCCGAGCTGCTGCTGCCAGGCGAGGGCGAACAGCCGCGCGAGAACTGGGTGCGGGGCCTTGATGCTCGACCAGTGGTCCTCGAAAGGACTGTCGTCGCTGTATCGGTCGAAGTCGTTGAGTTTGCTCCAGCCCCTCCGGGAAACCGCGATGGTGCGGTAGCGGTCGAGGTCAACGATCTCGGGGTGGCACTCGTGCCAAAGCGCCTCGGCCGCGTCGAAGCAGCGTTCGGCCTCTTCGCTGTAGAGCAGGACGTACAGGTCATCGCACTGCGATGCCCATGTGCGGATCGGTTCGGCGTACGCGTTGTGGTCGGTGAGGCGTTCCAGCGGCCACGTCGCGGTCAGGAACGGCTGCCCGTCATTGAGCCCGAGAGCGACCAGCGTTTCGGACGGCTGGTAGCCCAGCAGATAGGGGGCGAGGCCGGCGACGGCAGAATCGCGTCCGAATCCTTCGGTCAGGCCGAAACCGGCCCATGATTCCAGATGCATGTTGTGCTCCTTTTGCTTGTTCGGCTCGTCTGGTGTGCAGACGAAAAGGCCCGACACCAGTCGGTGTCGGGCCATGCGTGATCGCCTCGGACTTCAGAGGAAGCCCCACGTGTGTGGCGATTGGTTCGCGGTGATGGTCAGGTGCCGTCGTCGTGCTGCTCAGTTGCGACCATGTCCGGGTTGGTCATCGCGATGCGGAACTGGGCTCCGTCATCGCCGATGCCTTCGAAGCCGCCGGAGAAGCGGCACCACCAGCCGTTCTCGTTGGCGAGCGCGGCCACGTGCGCGAGCTGGCGCAGCGTCACTGCCATGACCGAAGGGGCGACATCATCTCCGGGTTCGACGGCTATGACTTCGCGCCGGTCGTCGCTGAGGACGGGTAGGAGCGTCGGGTTCAGGATCTTCCTGACCCCAGGGCGGATCGCCCCGTAATCGGGGTGATCGTCGAGCACGGTCATCCAGTGGTCGGCGCTGATGGGCGGATCGAGCGTGATGCGGCCGGTGAAACCGACGGTGTATCCCATGGCGGGAGGTTCCTTTCGTGCGGTTTGGCGCCCGTTGCTGGGCATGGCGAAGGCGGTGCCGATCGGCACCGCCTATGACGAGATGACTCCGAGGTTCGGAGCCGGGACATCACGAATGACCGCGACCGGTCGTGGCGTGCTCCAGACAGGAGCGGTCGCCCGCGGTAGGCGCGGTGGATGCGTCCGGCAGTGGCCGGTCTGGTTGTAGGTGGTGGAGCGGGTCGCGGTGAGGACCGGTGGCGGTGTTCGGGTCTCCGACTGGCAGTGCCGGTGGGAAGCGTCCGAAGCGGTTCCGCCGTAGTCCAGGCCGGGCCTGGGCTCGCTGTGTACCTAATGCATCATCTTCGTGTTCTCTCCACTGTACCGCTATCTACCAGTGGAAACAGCACTTCACAGGCTTGGTTACCAGCAACCATCGATAACCGAGTGCCCCGGGAATAGTCCGTTGGCGGGTCAGCGGCCAGCGAGGTAGGGCCCGGGGTGGGCGGGTGGCGAAGGTGAGTGAACCAGACGGGGAAACTGGATGATCAGAGATGGGGAATCGGAGTCGCTGAGAGGACGGATGCGATGCCGTGGACCCGTAGACCTTGGGGGATATGGATATATATTCGGGTTTTATCTTTCAAGCCTGATATAGGTCGCCGCCTGGGCGTTTACCGTGATGGTCGCCCCGTTGTGGTGGCGGGGGTCTGGGAGGGGCGGATCTGGAGTCCCTTATCTGGATGGGGTGATCTGGAGGGGGTGTTGATCAGGGCCTATCGCTCATCGCGATCGGCGAGTTCGGCGAGACTGCACGGGGCCGTCGCGCCGAATCGGTGCCAGCGCGGTTCGGTGATGATCGCGGGCATGGCGTGGGCGAAAGCTGAAACGGGTGGCAGTCCAACGGTCACGTGGGCAGCGACGGACAGGCCGGTCGGCGCAGGGGCGGCTGCGAGCAGATTGGACAGGCGGCGGGATCCTGGAAGGCCGATGAGCAGGATTCGGCGTCGGGATAGCGCGATGCGCCCAGTTCGATAGCGGTCGATCATCTCGGTGAGCCTGCCGAGGGTTTCGGTGCCGCGGTCGTGCTCATACCAGAACGCGAGTTCACGGCCGTCAGACCAGGTGAGTGTCCCGCCGGCGTCGGGGCGGACGTTCATGAGCCCGGTTGTGGCTTCGGCTTCGTTGAGCCACTCGGTGACCTTGACGTCTCCGGATTGCCGTGCGGTGGCGTGCAGGAGCGCGAAGAAGTCGTTCACTTCTTCTTTGTGGGCGCGGTGGGCCGAGAAGGCGATCTTGTGGAACGCGAGTTCGGCCTCGCGCCGGGTCGGCGCGAGCTGTCCCTGCCGCAGCGCGGCGAGGACACGCCCGCGCCACGCGAGGGTGTAGCGGTGCGCTCCGGATCCAGGGACAAGGAATCGTTCGAGCAATTCGAACTTGCTGAGCACCTGCAACCGCGCCGCGGCAATCCGTCGGCTGGGGAAGAACAGCGCCGTCAACGTGGCGGTGGTGGCGATCTTATGCCGGGCGAGAGCATCGATGATGGCGAAATCTCGCTCGGTCATCCGGGCCAGCAGCGCTGCCGCATCGAACTCGGAAGCGCGCGGGCTCACGGTTTCGCTCCAAACAGAAACGAGGGGTAGCGGGCGACGTCCGCGCGGATTCCTGCGGCCTCACCAATCGCTTCCGGTGCTGGAAGCGTCCGCAGGGAGAACGCCGGTCGTATCTCAGCGGCGACGAGGGGCCTGCACGCGGCCGTGAACGCCCCCAAATGTGACAGGTCATGCTCGTTGAACAGCGGCTCGGCATGGCGGGCGAGGCGACGGGCATCTTCAGGCGAGCAGTTGAAGATGACCTTCGTACGGCAGTTCGCACTGATCGCGGTTTCAAGGTCGCGTCCAAGCTGCCCAAGGTGCTGGTGAGCCAAGACCATGCCCAAGCGCAGCGCGCGCGCTTCGGCGAGCATGCCGTCAATGGACTCAGGCAGCCGCAAGAAGTTCTGCGCCTCGTCGATGTACATCACGGCGTCGCGGCGGGTCTGTTCATCATGGCGCTGGCGCGCCGTGACCGTCTGCCAGACGCGGGCGACCAAGAGCGAGCCGAGCAAGCGCGAGGTGTCCTCACCGAGCACGCCTTTGGGCAGGCGGGCCATGATGATCCCGCCATGGTCGAGCGCGGCGGCGAGATCGACGCACTTCTCATCGGAGGGGTTGCCAATGGTTGCTGCGACGAACTGCCTGCCGAGAATGGTGCGCAGCCGTGCGACGACCGGGCCGACCGCCTGCGACTGCACCCCGGCGGGGAGCGAATCGAACCATCGCCAAAAACCGGTCAGCAGCACCTCCTCGGCCGGAATGTTGGTGACCAGTCGGTGGCGAACGTCCCGGTCAGTCAACAAGATCGGCAAGGACTCCAGCCCGGAGTAGTCCTTGGTGGCGAGAAGCACCTGGGTGCGCAAACTCTGCCGTAGGACATCATCGGCCCGAGGGCCCCAATGCTTCTGGAATATGTTCGAGCAGATGCCGACCAAATGGTCGATGGCGAGCTCGGTGTCCTCGGCGTGTTTGATCGGCGGCAGGCCCGGGTGGTTCCCCGTCGGCTGGTCGGGATCGATGAGCACCAACCGCCCTGTGGTTTGCGCAGGTTCAAGCCGTTCGAGGAGGTCGTTGATAAGATCGCCTTTCGGATCGATCACCACGACCGATCTGCGCTCCTTGATGTCGGCCAAGATCATGCGAAGCAGGAGCGTGGACTTGCCTGACCCGGTCGAGCCGATTACGTGGACGTGCGATCGGGCATCGGCGGCCGGGAGGGCGATCTTGCGACCGCCCACAAGGGCGACGCCGAGGGTCTTGGTGCCCCTCCCTCCCGAAGGGATCGCCGCGACCGGGGCGATCGGTCGGGCCCCGGCCCGCTCCAGCGCGGGCACCACCGCATCGACCGGAACATGGGCGATGACCGCGAGCTCGTCAGGCGACATGAGCGGCCCCGCCGCTGAAGCCCACCCGTCAACCAGGGCACCGGCCTTGCGACAGCGAGTGCGCCTCCAGGCGGGCCCAAGCATGGCCCCGACAGCCGCCCCCACCTGCGCCGAGCGAGCAGCGGCCGTAGCGGGTGCGGCCTCGACCGCGAGCGCGTAACGCACCCCGACCGACCACATCGAGCCCGAACTGATCCGGGCGGCCAGTCGCTTGCGCTGCTCGACCACCCACGGCGATTCCGGAGCACGGGAACTTCGCGGCGGGGATTTCCCCGGACTGAACAGATCAAGGATCTGTCCGGCAAGGCCTCCCGATCGTGGATTGAGCCCTTTTCGGGCGCGGGCGACCTGTCGACGCGACGCGGGGCGGGCCACGATCTGGACCACGGTTCGGTCGGCCGCGCGACTTGAAGTCCCGGCCTCGGTCAGGCCGCGCACCACGTCTGCGCCCGCTTCAGCGGGGACGAGCCCCAACGCGTTAGCTGCGGTGGTGCGCAGTCGGAATCGGGCTCCAGCAACAGCGGTCATGACGACGTACCTTTCTGAAGCGGCGGTGCGGCGTCGGTGACGGTGCAGGTCGATCCGGGCCAGGCATTGCTGACCGCTTGGGTAACCATCGCAGTCGATATATCTCCTGGGACCCAAATGCGGACAGTGAGGCTTGGGCCGCTGAAGAAGTACTCGAAGATCATGTACGGCTGTCCCCACCAGAACCGTCGCCAGCGCCCGCGTTCGATCGCGGTGAGGTGTCTCCACAGCACTCCTCCCCCGGCCGAGTCGACCTCGGGCGGGGCCGCGATGGTGACGTACTGGGCGCCCGCGAAGCGCAATCGGGTCGATCGGCGGTGTAGCAACGCTCGCGTCACGGCCACGCCGAGGATCACGAGCACGGCGGCGATAGCGAACGGACGCAACGGCATCACATCGATGCCTGAGTAGAAGTCGACCATGGTCATAGCTCGACCCCCTTGCTTGAGAAGAAGATTTCCGGGTCCAGGGCCGTGTCGAAGGTCGGCGAATGCGAGGTGTGGATCTCCAGGTGGAGGTGAGGGCCGCTGGAGCGGCCCGAGGAACCGACGTAGCCGAGGATGTCCCCGGCTCGGAGCTGGTCACCGACGCGCACGGTGGGGCGTTCCCGCATGTGGCAGTAGCGGCTGAGGATCTGTTCGGCGTGGGCGATTTCGACGTACCAGCCGCACCCTGCGATTTGGGGGGAACCATCGACGTCGCAGGACAGCAGTCGACCGTCTACGGTGTGGGCGTTGCACACGACCGTGACCACTTCGCCCGCGCTGGCGGCAAGGATCGGCTCACCTCGTCCTGCGTCGAGATCGATGCCGTTGTGGCTGGGGCGGGCGCTGGTGCGCCATCCCGAATTGACGCCCGCCCCAGGCACGGGGTGCACCCATTCGCCGCTACAGACGATGGTCTTGATGACGTCTGCCGCAGCAGTGGCGAACGGCTCGTGTTGGGCGTAGGCGTTGGCGAAGGCCGAGACTTGAACTCGTTGGGCGGCGACAGTGAGCGGGAGGTTCTCCCAGTCGGCAACGTTCTCAAGGGCGTCGTAGAAGAGCCCGGCAGATCCGGCCGGATCCATGAGCGTTTCCAGCGGGCCCCAGTGAGGACGCTGTTGGAACAAACCGACGGAGTCATGGTCTTCGCCTTTGCCGTCATGCGGCAGGCTCTTCGAACCGGGAACCTTCGGGTTGTACAGGACTTTGAGTGTGCTCTCCTGCATCGCGGTCGCAATCGCAATGATGCCGGCCCGCTCGGGAAGGTCACGGTCGATCGCGACTTGCCAGATGGTGATCGCGTGCCGGGCTTGGACGTTGCCATAACCTTCGCCGAGCTCTTCCGCGACGGCGGCTAGGCCGGAATCGGAGGCGCCCGAGCAGGCACCGCCGGTCCCGATCGCGAAATGGCGGTCAGAGGCAGCGGTGAGGGTTACGACTGCGCACGCGGCGAACCCGCACAGTGCGATGAGGGCGAGGATGAGCGCGCGTCTCATCACGCACCGCCTGATTGGAACCGGCTTCGGCCGGTCAAACAAAGCCGATGCTCGGTCTCCGAGGCGCACGCGCGGAACGCCACATGGGTCTCGCCGCTGAGCAACAGCGCCTCCCCCACCCTCGCCGAACCCACGAGCGCACGTTCGGCCCCGGTGAGTTTGCACGCTTCAGCCACCGTGTCGATCGCCTGCGGTGCTTGGCGCATGAGCAATTGGGTCGCGGCGTTGTTCAGAACCGTCCGTCCTAGTTGCGAGGTGAGCACATCATCGGCGTCCTGTGTGACGACTGCCAACCCGACCAAGCGCTTACGAGCGGACTTTGCCAGCGCGGCGATGAACTCGGCACCTTCGCGTTCTTTAAGCCACGTCCATGCTTCATCGACCACGATCAAGTGCCACCGGCCATCGGAGCGGACCGGTGGAGTCACCTGGTCGAGAACCATCAAGGTGACCACGGGTCGAAGTTCGTCGGGGACGTCGGCCAAGACCCAGATCCTCAGCGGGCCGCTCGCTTCGGTGGAATTCTCCGAGAGGGCGAACATCGATCCGGGTCCGGTGTAGGGACCGATCCGGTTGGCGAGGTCGCTCCCGCCGCTGCTCGTGGCAAGAAGCCGGACCACATCTGCGAGCGTCGGCACCGGCTTCGCCCACGTCGCTGGGTCGTCGGTGATGCCCCGTTCGGTGTAGGCCACGCGGACGGTCTCCAGCAGACAGGCCGACACAGCGCTGTCGAGCTTCTCCCCCAAGAGGGTCTCGACGACCGTGCGAACGAACAAACACCGGCGAGCTAGCGCATCTGCCCTGCTATGATCCCGCAGCTCAAGTGGGTTCAGCGCCACTTCGGGCCCGCCAGGGCGCCGTACGGAACCGCCAACGTGAGCGGCAAGATCGCTGTACTCGTCCTCCGGGTCGAGGATCGTGACCTGAACGCCTTGATAGAGCTGGCGAAGGACTTCGCACTTGGTGAGGTACGACTTTCCTGCTCCGGACTGTGCGAGCAGAATCGAGTTGTGGTTTTCCTGGCTCCATCGGTCCCACAGCACCGGCCCGCCCGAGACGAGGTTGAGCCCGTAAAGGACACTGGCGGGCACGACCGACCCGGGGACATCGGCGGACCCGAACGGAAACACCGCGCTCGCCGTTTCGGTATCGACGGTACGGGTTGCGCCAACGGGATCGATGCCCAGCGGTACCGTCGCGATCAGGCCCGGAAGTTGCCTCGCAGTGGCGGGCCGGACGTCCATCATCGCGGCTGAGGCTCCCGCGCGAAGGCGCGCGCAGGCCAATTCGAGGTCGCGTTCGGTCTCAGCGTGGACGGTGACGTAGACGGCGAGTCGGTGCAATCGGGCTTGGCCGCGAGCGACCCTGTCTGCCAGTTCGGCCGCGTCATGGGCGGCGACGTCGACTTCCGGTTCATCGAGTCGGCCCCGGTGTGCTGCGTACCGTCGTGAGGACTCGAGTCGGGCCCGGCGCTTGTGTAGGCGCGAGGCGGCCATGTCCGAAGGAACGTTGTCGATATGCACAGACACTTCGATGCGAGTGTGTGCCCCGGTCAGCGTCTCGATCCATCCCAGGGACAGTGAGGCCGGGTAACCGACGAGGACCAGAGCGGCGGCCCAACCGTCACCAACACGCACGCGGCGCAGCTCCACGACGGCGGTATCGGGCCACAAGTCGGCCGGGACCGGGTAGGCACCCCTGCCGCGGAATTTCGCCCTGATACGGGAGATACATGAGCTCATGGCAGTTACTCCGTTCTGGCCGGCGAGCCGTAGGGATCGATGCCGTAGCGAACGCGAGCGGCCAGATCGGATCGGTCGAGCAGACGCGAGGACACGCCGATGCCCGAGGCCATCGCTCGGACTTGCCGAGTCGCGTAATGAACCGCATCGGCGCTCGCACATCGGACGATCACGGTGATCTCGCGGCGCAGCAGTTGCCGGGATCCGACAACTTCGCTCAGCCACGACCGGTGCGCCGATGCCGCAGCTTGCAGTAGCCCGTCCCTGAGTCGGGATTCCTGTACAGCCAGGGATTCGAGGTAGGACGACAAGTCGACCGGTCGCGTGGACAGACAAATCTGGACATGGGCGTCGGTCGAACACAAGAGCCGCCCGAGTGAGGAGCACAGTACGGTTTGCTCGGCGGTGGACCGCAAGCCGAAGTTGACGAACCCGATGTCAACTGCCGCAGCCCAGCCGGCCGGTCCCAGGTCGATCAGACCATCCTCATTGACGGCGCGGACCGGGCCACGCACCGGCTTCGTGGCAGAAGGCTCGGGGCGTCTTCCGATGACACGGCGCAGCGCACGCTTGGACTGAACGTCTGCCTGCCCGGCTGCGATGGGGCAGCGAGGCTGACGAACCGCAGCGAACGCGACTCGGTCGATGCTCACCCCATCGATACGTCCGAGCGCGAGAGCAACTGCGGTGGCGGCCACTGGAGCGGTCCCGAGCAGCAGAAGGGCGAAGGGAACGTTTCCGGCGATGGAGGCCAGGTTCCCAAAAGCGCTAGCGCCACAGGGACGAGGATCAGCGTCTGTCGGGCGGTAAGACCGAAGAGAATCTTGTCCTCGATATCCACATCGGCGGGCACGTTTACGCTGCCGCGATAGTTCATGAGGTCTCCCCCGTCTGATGGCGGCGCAGCTCGGCGGCTTCACGCGCGCGTAGGTCTTCCATCACCGCGGCGCGCCTGGCTGCGGTATCCCAAATCTCTTGTTCCGGAGTCGAGCCCTGGACCACCTCGACCGTCACCGGGTCTTCTGCCCATCGGTCGTCACCTCGGAGCTCACGCTCTCCCACTGCTTCCACAGCTGCGTCCCAGAGCCTCTGCTCAGGGGTGGGGCCATGTTCGAGTTCGGCCTGCACCCGATCCGGGTTCTGGTAGTAGAACTGCGAACCTGCGGGGCGGTGCATCGCGGCAGGGTGCAGTGGCACATCAGCGATGCGACGACCCGGTCGTTCGGGTACACCGGCTTTGCGGGCGAGGAATTGGCGCGCGCGCTCCTTTTCGAGGGCTTGTCCTTCCGCCTCTTCGAGGCGCGCTTCGATTCCTTGTCGCCTGCCTGCGTCGGTGGCGAATCCATCCAAGTTGCGTGAGAAGTCCAGCGGGTGCTGTGGTTCGAACATGGTGTCGATCGCGCCTTCATCGCGCCTCGCTGGCCGAGCAGGCGGCTCACCGTGAGGTTGCGGCCACGGCGACGACTCTGACTGGTCTCTCGGAGTGGAGGTCGTGTTGGCTCGATGACCAAACGCTGAGCCCATGTCAGAAACTTGGGAGGCGCGTCCGCTAGGTTGCGCCCACCAGGACTCCTCCTCCGTGTCCCGTTCACCTGTCGTCTCGTCGGGACGTCCCTGACCGTCTCCGGAGCCTGCGCGCCCACGCCGCTTCCGAAAGCGGCCGGTTACCGCGCCAATCGCCAACGCTGTAGCAACGCCAGTCAGGAAGCGGGAGCCTGGAATACGCAATGGACGCCCATTCGCCATGCGGAATGCATGATGGTGCACTTGCCACATCATCCATACAATGACGACCATGTAGAGCGAGTGGATCGCAATATGGCCGACGTAACCGAAATGTCGTCCGACCCCTCCTTGACCGTAGGGCCAGACCAAGCTATTCCACACCCAGATCAGGGCCGCCTGCCCGATTGAGGAAGCCATACATGCCCCAAGCATTCGCCACCACAGACGGGCAGCCCATTCTGTCATCGGAAGTGCATGGCAAGCCAGAGCGATCGGACTCAATGCCGCAAGGAAGAACCAGACCAGATCCCGCATTAGCGATAGCAGGAACAGCATAATCAGACAAATAACTGTCAACACAATCCATAGCAGCTCCAAGAGGAGTTCGTCGATCGAAGCTGGCTCATAGTCCATGAATTGGTGCCTGTCGAGCTCCCCAAGAGCTATCGAGTCCGTTGACCCGTCTTGACGATGCTTCAGATCTGATTCGCGAAATGCAGAGGCGATGTCGTTGTTGATTTCGAACGCCTGAATGACGATAAAGAATGACATCCCTGCCAGCAGAAACCCGACAACTAGGCGAGGCGTGAGTTCTTTGATGGAGTATCTGGTCTGCAATGTCTCGTGGGACATCAAGATCAGGCCACCGACCACGATCAATATGCCATAGGACGCATATACAATAGCACTGAAATGAAGCCTCAGATTCAATCCCCAATTCGTGAAATCCTCCGAAAGGAGAACCCACTCGTTTTCCTTCAGCGTGTTGGCGAGCACCACCTGAAGCACACCGATTCGTGTGTTAAGCCAGGTGATCAATCCGTCAAGAGCATCCTCGAACATGACTAATTCCCTGAGAGAATCTGCTTGAGTATCGCCACGAGAATCGGGGCTAGCACGACCACTCCAAAACCGATCTCCGCACTTCGCAACGCCGTTTTAGCGCGCTCAGTCTCACCCGGCTCTGATGCGAGGAGATACCGAAATCCTGCAATGGTCAACATAACGACTACGGCCGTGCCAGCAATCACGACGATTACCGCCTGCAACCGATTTAGGACGTCGATGACACCCTGCGTATTCGCCATCGCGGGATCTGCCATGACCAAGATCGCCACAGTCGACATACTTGCGACTGCACCGAATCGAATCAGCCGTGATCGCTGCGATGATCGCCGTGAATGCTCCCTGCGCATCTCCTGCGCCTCCCTTGGAGGACTCGTGCAGAAGACCGGCCCTGAACTGCGCCGAAACCCAATTCAGGGCCGGTCGACGCGCCGCTGATCCGCTTCGATGCGACGGAGACATCACCTCCTCCGATGCGAGTGCCAAGAGCTATGCCCAGGCCGCACCGACATCAGCAGCACGTCAAGCCGATGACCATTCCATCGACTCACACAGAAAAGACATCCGGTTGCTGATCACCCCAACAACCTCGGCAGCAACCGATGCAATAACCAAGCCCTGACCTTGTAAGACGCTGAACTCGCTACTTGTAACCAGCAGCTTGCCTCAATCTCGGCCGCTCACATCCGAACGCTGAAACTGCCTACTTGCATAACCATCAACAACCGAGAATGGCCGCTAGGTTGCTTAAGGTTGGTCCGCCGCTTGCATTGGCATAAGAATTAGCGCTTCACTGAGAGTAGACCAGTACTCAATGCTCTACTCGATCAGTTGGAGGATCATCATGTACACCTCGTCGCTCAGTGCTTGCAAACGTGAATTCTCAAAAATCTGCAAGGCACAAGGCACACAAAACTCCGAGGGTAACTGGACCTTCAGCATCGATGGAACCGAGATATCGACGGAAGACCTCAGCCGCACACTTATAAGCAAGTCAGTCGATCAACAAACTCGCGACCACGCATGGAGAACTATCGTCAACCGCACGCGCGAACAACCAAATCCCTGGATCGTCATCGCCGTAGGGGTAGCGCTCCCTGGTATCTACAACGCCATTAGACACGCAGCCTCATACGCGCCCAACTTCAATGATAGGACCGAACTAGAAAGCGCTGCTATCGCCGGTTTTATCGGCGCCCTGAACGATATCGACATCGAGAATCCAAAAGTCTGCGCTCGACTCTGCAATCGAGCCTATGCCAGTGCTCGTCGATGTGCAATTGAGATTTCGCGATATCAACGGCAGTTGCAATCCCCCACGTTCGAGTCGCGTCCACCAGTGGAGAAGTTCGGACACCCTGACCTCATTCTCGCCAAAGCCATCCGCAACGAGATTGTCACCCCCCGAACAAGCTCGACTAGTCCTGACAACACTCCTCGAACACCAACCGGTCGACGCCGCGGCGCAATCGCTCGGACTCACCGAAGCGGAAGCGCGTACCCAAATTAAAAATGCGAAGTCACAGCTCCGCGAATGGCTCTCAAAATGAAATCCTCGACAGGTGAAACTCAGATTCAACTGATGCGAGTTTGGCAATGTCGCCGGCGATGTCGCTCATAATTGGAAAGCCGCAGGTTCGATTCATCGTTTTCGACCCCGAGCGCCACGATGTTTCCGTTATTTAACGGCAGCCTCCGTTGCCATGATCAGCGCCTCCAAGACACGGTAATCAACACTGTCGGCCAGAACCGCGTCGCCTGCTAAGTCGCGGCGGCAAACTCCTGCTCCCTGTGAACTAGAACAGCTCGCGCTGCTTCAACCGCTCGACACCTTCACCATCGGTCTCGGCCCAACTCAAGATCACGTCGCCTTCCTCTCCCATCCCCTTCATGACTGTCAGGTCGAAATACTCGCCGTGCCGCACCACGATGAGACCGCGGCTCCCCGCATCCACGTGTACCTGCGTATCAGGTGCGGTCACCTCAACCGAATACACCGTCTCGCCCATGTTGGTTGCCCGATGTTTGAAATCGGAGATCTGTACAAAGGACCACGGCCGCTGGCGAATCCGGTCAGAAGCCTCAGCGAGCTCGGATTTCGTGAGCTCCGCCATGGCCGCGTCTGCCCGCGCCGACTCCTCAGCAGCCGCCGCAGACCGCTCCGAAGCCTCACGGGACCTGCGCGCCTCGCCTTTGCTGACGTGCGCCGAGTACGATGACCACGTCGCCAACGACAGGGCCACCGCGGCGATGAATGACGGTACGATCCAGTAGAGGTTGTTTAGAATCCACTTCATCTCCTCACATTACTAGATGTACCGGCTCCTAGATGCCGTCAGTTGGCCGCTACCCTGCCCCAGATACTCATCGCCCCAACCTGCTTCGCGGAAAGCACATCGACGGGTCACGCCCGTGCCCCCTCAAAAGCCTCGAGTCAAGTCCAAGATTCCTCAGCCACACGACACGATTTGCGCCGACAATTCAACCCCATCGCTGTTGCATACTCGTTAGAGTACAAATTCGCCTAGAGTCTATAAACTACCAGTTCGTACAAATTTGAGTTAGAGCCATAGGCCGACTTGGGAATTGCGCTGTGCGGGTTCGATCCCGAACTGTCTCTTCACGGCAGCCCTCCGAACTGCTCGAAGTACTTGCTCAATGCTGCGTTGCGTTTCTCGCATTACGGCAGCTTTGCCAGCACGCCCTGATCGGACGCGAGCTCAACACCGGTCTCCGAGGATTCGGCACAATATGGTTCAGCGCAGCGGGGAACGGCGCACATCTGGGTCAACATCATGCATTCATGATCGCAGGCAGCGTCCCCCGAATTGAACAGCCCAGGCGTACAAAGCCGCAGGCGAATCACAGCCCGTCGTCGTCCTCGATCAGGAGACCAGCGGCCTCAGCAGCTGCGCGAACGGCGTCTACCCGTGTGCGGTCGTCCAGTCGCGGCAGCGCGTAGAACCGGCGTCCGCTGGCATGATCCGAGCAAAACACCCGCTGTAGCCCCTCAGCCAGCACAACCGCCCGCCCATTCTCGAAACGGCCGAGAGGCTGGCCTAGGAAGGTGGCATCGAACCGTGCGCCCTGCTCCAGGTTAAGCACACTTAGGTCTTCCAGACGCAGTCCAGCTGCTGGCCTCGGCCACACCCGCACCGCCGTTCCGGACTCCTCATCTGGATGTACGACGATCGCGTTCGGCTGCCACACGGCCTGGAGCCGCACCGTGGGCCCGCCCGACACACTTCGTGCCCCGATCCCGAAGGTACTGACGACGCCGGAATTGCCGTCGATGGTTGTGAGCGGCACCCGAGGAGCCACTGCGGGTCCGGGAACTGTCGGGTCTTGGTCTTTGGAGGAGACCACCCACGCGTGGCTTCCTCGAGGGACGTCCCCGTTGAATAGGTCGCTGTACACCTGGCTTGGCAAGTGCGATTGCTGGGAGCGAACCGATTCCTCAACGTGACGAACACCGTTCATCTCCCAGACGATTTGCGGATGGTGCAGCAGCAGCAGCGTCTTCACCGTCCAACATCCGAACGCGGTGGCTTCCTCCAAGTTGAGCGGAGTAACAGTGTTGAGTTTAGACGTATCGTAGGTACTCCTTCTCCCCTTGGGTGTCGACGTGATGCCCATGAACTTCTTGACAGCCTCCTGACCATCCTTCTCGAAGTGCTCGCTGAGGATATTGTTGTGATATGTACAGCAGGGGAGTTTGATGAGCATCGGCTGTTCAGATTTGGCAGCTACGCCTGCACCGGTCGATCCGGCTATGTACTCATCACCCATCCACACGGCCTGAACGAGAGCCCGCATGAGTGATTCTGGGATGACGTGCTCACCGTTTCGGGTGCTAAGGTGCTCGCATTCAGGTGCCGCGCAAGTTTCTTCGGTGAGAGCCATAAGCTCATGATCGCAGTCATCCTGCGTTCCACGGTGGCGCTGCGAGAAACGAACTCATTGTCTAACGCCACAGAGACGCCATCGTGAGCAGCGCTCAAGGCTGCACCAAGCAGGTCCGCTTTTTGCAAGGGACCGGCCGCATGAGGCCAGGCTTCATCGCGATTGCCCATGATTACTCGCCGTCCTCGGTCTGGTTCGGGAGGACCAAGCGGAAAGACATGGTCCCTGCACCTGAGAGCAGGAGTCTCGCGCCACTCTCGTCACCTTCCCCGCTGCATGGCCGCTATCGACGGAGGCAGAACGTCGATCACCCCACGTAGATTGCAGGAATGACAGCTTCGGCGTACTCCTGGCTTCCCGCGCACCAACTTGGTGTCGCTGCGACACTCGCACACGCAGACGAGCAGATCGAGCAGATCGGTGACCTGCTACTCACCTACCAGAATCGAACCGAGGGCGTGTTCGGCTTGAAGGACGTGCAGGCAGGGACGGTGTGCCAGGCTGTCGTGGAGTGGGTGGCGCCGATGCCGCGCAAGGTGCCGCTGCTCGTCGCCGATGCGCTCGTGACCTTGCGGGCCGCACTCGAGCATGCCCTGTTTGCCGAGGTTGAATTCTTGGACGGTGCGCCACTAGACAAGACAGCCGCAAAGCAAGTGAGCATGCCAGCGTCCGAGACATGGGAAGACTTTGAAGCCTGGAAAAAGATCCGGCAGCGCAAGGGTCCGCTTTCGCTGCGCTCCGGCGGCGCGCTCTTGCGGCGGATCGATGGGCTCCAACCTTTCCACCGCCAGAGCGATCCCGATGAGCACCCGCTGGCCCGGCTCACGCTTTACACGAACCATGCGAAGCACCGAACACCCGCGGTCACCGCGGTCCGCTTGGCGGCCTGGCATCGAGACGACCAGCGGCCTAATTCACTCCGGTATCTTGCGCCCCGGCCTGAGGTGCCGATGCAGGTCGGGGACGTCATTGCGGAGACCCCGATGGGCGCCCTGGTCCCCATAAGCTTGTTCCCGACAATCGGGATCAACCGGCCGGATACTGACCGGTGGCCGGTACTCATGCAGGAACTCGACGAGATCTTCCAATGGGTCCGGATCCAGGCCTTGCCGCGCCTGATCACGGGCATCGATCCACCCCAACCGCCCCTGCCAGCGCGCTTCGAGATTGCCGTCGGGCACAACGACGAGCGTCAAGCGGTAGCAGCGGGGCCCGCCACGTCCGCCACAGAGCGTTACTCGCAGCGCAAGGACGCGGTCTGGGCACACAAGGAGCTCACCCACCTGATCGGTCAGATGCGAGGTGCGCCGGGCGGCCAGCAGATCGCGGCATGGATCGACCACTTGCCCGACAAGGAAGTCGTCAGCCGGGTGAAACGGCTGGACCCAACTGACGCGCAGCGCAGCCTCAGAATCATGAACAACATGCGCGAAGAAGCTGCTTCATTCTGCGCGGCTGAGCGAGAGGACGAATCCTGCCTCAGATCGAAATCGGCACTCGGGCCTCAACTCTCTAAATTCGTGTTCGATCCGACACGAAGATTCGTTCAGGCGACGGACACCAGCGGATCGTGACGCTGGGTCCTCAGTGCCCGGCTGCGATATCCTCGAACAGATCGCGCGGATTGGCAGCCTCTATCTGATTCAGAGCCGGTGCCGCCAGCCCTGAGCTTTCCGCCGGGAGTTCACTCTCATCCCTATAGTCGTACACCCAATCGTCGATGACACGGTCTATTCGGTCGCAGAGTTGTTGAATATCTGGGTGATGTTGGAACGCACTGCGGACTGCATCGACGTAGTCCCTAGGTTCCTGATAGAGTTCCTCATTCGTCATATCGCTGATGATCAAGCCCGCATAGTCACCGATGCGCTGCTCTAGGGTTGGAAGCACTTCCTCCTGCACTCGCTGAAGTAGGTCAGCGCGTTCCTCCGTCGTGAACAACCCACTCAGACTTGAGTTACCCCAAGCAGGATCAAGGTCGTCGATACCGTACTCGGCAATTTGTTTGACTGCCCTGCGGCGTACTACTTCAGTCAGGGCTCCTGTTTCGTGCAGCCTGCTGAGCACCCATGGTCGGCAAAAGGCTTCGACCATCATCCCGAAGTCCGTCATGCCGGGGATAGCGTCCTCATGTTCCTTTGCCCACATACGCAAAAACTCATCGGAGCATCGGGTTCGCAAGAACCAGGAGAGAGGGCTCCTCGACAGCTCGCTCCGGTCGGGCACGGGCACGGGCACACGCGAGATGATCAGGTGATACAAGTTTGGCGGTACTCGCACCAGGGTCCCGCGCTGGCTCTTGCCTCCGCAATCGAGCTGGGAAACCAGTTCATCGGTTGTCATGCCTTCCAAGTAAACCGGCAAGGTGGAGATGTTTCGCATGACGGTAGCGGCGAAGCCCTCTCGAATTGTTGGATGATGGAAGCGCCATACAGTGTTTCCATCAGTCCTGGTAGCCTCGACAAGGAAGGTACCTTCGATAGCCGCAAACGCACGACTCGTTTCGGCAACCGTCGTACCCATCGCGTCCACTGCTACCGAGAGCGTGCTGTCGGGGGTGAATGGTGCCAGGAGTTCGCCGCCCGAGAGGTACACCGCGGCAAGGGCTGCGTGTTGCGCTGGCTCCAGGCCATCCAGTACATCTGCCAGAAATTCATTCGGGTGCTCGAAGAATCCCATCAGTTGCGCTTTGCCGTGTAGCCCAGCGGTTGGCATGAAGCCCCGCAAAGACAACCTGCGAGCAATCTCTGGTTGGAATCGGTCAACGGTCGACACAGCATGGAGGTGCGGTCGCCACTTACCCAACACTTCGGCCGGTTGGTCCCCGGCTTTGAGATGATTGTAAAGCATCTGTTGTTTCTCAGTTGCACTCAGATCCGTGACATCAATGACGACCTGCTGCTCCCGCAGCCGAGGAAAGGCGTAGTCTTTCAGCCTTGGGCGGGCCTCACTGTAGCGCGCCCATTCATCGGTTAGGTGCGGCTCGTGGCGGATGCAGCCGAATGCGTCGTCAATCCAGAACATCTGCCTCGGATCATCCGGGTCCCAGTGTTCGATCAGTTCCGCTGGACTGCTGACTCGCATCACGTCGCACCTCCAGCCGTCGAGGGCGCCCATGCACAACATTGCAGCGATTGTCGACTTGCCACTGGCGGGTTCACCCAAAAGCAAGGCGAGCCCTTGGTTGGTGATCGCGTCGCTCGCTGCTCGATAGGCACTGGTGGGAACGAACGTCTCCAACTCGTGGGTCAGGCTTGTCAGGAGCGCACGGGCCTGCCGCATTCTGCGCTCGTCCAAGATCCTCGAAAGGTCTCCTAGCCCATACACTCGCGGCACGTAGCGACGAAGGTTCCAGTTCTTCTCAATCTGAGTACAGATCCAAGTACCAGGGAGAATCAACGCGTGGTCGACGCCACTGCTGCGGACCTCCTTGTCGAACCAAGCTCGGGTTTCTCCAGTGACGCGCAAGTTAGTCAGGACTATGTAGCCGTCGCATAGTCCTCGTGCGCGTAGGCCTTCGATTTTGGCAAGTTCGTCCTTCAGGTCCGAAGGAGTCAGCGTCCCTGATGGCTCAGCACTGAACTTGCACTGCACAACAACCGGTGTCACCGCAGAAGCGAAATCTTTGCGTTCCTCTATGGGGGCGTCGTCAGGCACAGCCCAGACACCGTGAAAGGCACCGTCCTGCCCGGCGTCGTTGGTATCGGCGAACGTGGTGAACGTCTGACCGAGGATCTCCTGGAGAACAACGCCACACAGGTCTTGGAAAGCTTGCCAGCCAAGCTTGTGAAGTTCATAGTCAGGACGTGCCATGGAACTGGATTCTATCCGAGCTCCGAGCCGACGCGGTCACCGAGTTTCACCTACCACAGGTAGAGGAGAAGCCTCCGACGCTGCTTCACGCCGGAACGCAATCGTCAGTTCCTGCGCGGAGATCTCCTGCTTGGACAGGTCTGAGGAAGTGGAGGTCAGATCGGAAATCGGATCGGCGAAAACAAGGAGGTTGTTGCATCCTGATCAAATGTCGCTGGGGCTCGACGGCTTCGGTTGGCAAGATGTGTTGGCGGAATGAAGAAGCTCCTGGTAGAACGGCGAATACCACTTCAGCCAGCTCGAACCCAGGAGCTTCCCTCTGCTGTTCTACCCTGCCGCGCTGCCGTTGTCGAGTGCGACCCTCAATCGCGTGGCCGCTCTCATCCGAGGCCACCGCAAGACCATCGGCTCGCAGTGGCGAGTCCTCGAAGCGGGCACGCTAGCGTTGCTCACCCTGGCCTACCTGCGCAAAGGCAAGCGGCTTCGCGACCTAGCCGCCGGCTTCAGGATCTCAGCCGCGACCGCCTCGCGGCGCACCCGCGAGACCCTCGTCCTGCTCGCCGCCCGCGCCCCGGGTATCCGCGACGCCCTCCGTCACGCGAAATAGACCGGCGGAGGGTTCGTGATCCTCGACGGGACACTGATCCGTATCAACCGCAACCGGATCGACCGGCCCTTCTGCTCCTGCAAGCACAAGCGCCATGGCATGAACCTCCAGGCCATCGCCGATGCGCGCGGGAACCTGTTGGCTACACCGTGCAAGGGCCGGGACAAGCCCGAGTAGCAGAGAAGTACAACCGGCTTCGCGCCCGGCTCCGCGGCCCTGGCGAGCGCATGTTCGCCCAGCTTAAAACCTGGGGCGTGTCCGACCAGGTCCGCTGCAGCCCCGACCAGACCACACAGCTCGCCAAAGCTGCCCAAGTCCTCAACGACTTCGAACGCCAATCAGCTTGAAACGAGCTCCCTGTAGCGCAACTCCGCTCGGGAGCGCCCCCGAGCGCGAATACGGTCCTCCAGCGCACCGACCAGCAGGGTTCCAATGCCGCAACGCTACAGGATCGGGTGCACAGCCACATGCCACAGATAGTCCGGCTCAGCGAACGGGACGAACTCGTCGACAACAGCCCGCTCCAGTTCACCGGCCACGCTGTCAGATGCGAGGGACCGCCAGCCCGCTCGCAATCTTTCAGGTCGTCTCTGGACAAGTCCCAGACCACCAGGGACAGCGGCACCTTGCCGTGCTTCACCATCACAGAGCTGAGGGTCTATGTCGATCACGCCGTCGAAATCGCGCCATCTGACGCAACTGACCATCGGCTGGTATGCCGATCAGCTCAACGGCAAAGCAAAAACTACAAAGCCGATAAGTTGTCGATCTAACCACAGGACCCGATGAACAGATCAATATTCTCGAACGACTCGCAACCCTCCATGTAGATGGCTTAGCACCAGAACCTTGTACACTTCGAAGGCCTACTCAGAAATATCGTGCTGCCGTCCAATGCGTCTGCGCAGCTCCTTCCGAACGTCACTGCAAATATGGCAGTGCGGTCAAACACCGCTGATGAGTTCGGAGGGGCTACACCAGGACCCAACGGCGTTGCGCTGGTCTAGATGGTTCTGAAGCCAGAAGTCAGCCACGACCTGTAATACTGGGGCTACGACCGTCCTGGCAGCTCCACAAGCCGCCATCTAATCACTCACTGCCACCGCCAGGGCGATTCACGACTACCATGATGCGTAAGAGACACACCCCCCAAGTAACCTGACAACTTTAGAACCGACAGTGAAGGCATGCTTTGATGAATGTAGCCGCAGCCCAACGTATTGCGAAAGCCAACCGGTTGTTGAGCACAACGCTGGACCTCTCAGGATTGGATCTTCAGAGACTTCCTCCAGAGCTCGCGACCTTGACCAACCTGAGTCGCCTCTATCTCAGTGACAATCGGCTCACGACGCTTCCCGACTCGATCGGAAACCTCACCCAACTCACCCGCCTCTACGTTGAGGGCAATCAACTCACGACGCTTCCTGAATCAATCGGAAACCTCACCCAACTCACCCGCCTCTACCTCAATGGCAACCGGCTCACATCCTTTCCTGACAACATCACCAAACTCACGAACCTCGATCTCAGTAGCAATCGGCTCACAACACTTCCCGACTCCATTGGAAATCTCAACCGCCTCAACCGCCTCAACCTTGAGGGCAATCAACTCACGACGCTTCCTGAATCAATCGGAAACCTCACCCAACTCAACCAACTCAACCTTGACAACAATCGGCTCACGACGCTTCCTGAATCAATCGGAAACCTCACCCAACTCACCCGCCTCTACGTTGAGGGCAATCAACTCACGACGCTTCCTGAATCAATCGGAAACCTCACCCAACTCACAGATATCGATCTCAACGGCAATCATTTGGCCTCTGAAATCGCTGCGGCAGCCTCACGTGGGATCAGCGCCGTCCGAGATTTCTGCCGTGAATTGCAGACCGACGGAATGACCGTCCGGGAGACTAAACTCGTGCTCGTTGGGGAGGGAGCTGTCGGCAAGTCCTCGCTGCTTGCAGCAATGTTGGGAGAAGCTTTTGATGAAAAGCGCATCACGACCCATGGTGTGGAAGTCAAACCGCTCAACCTCTCTGCGGCAGACGATGATACGATCATTCTCAATGCATGGGATTTCGGCGGGCAGAAGCCCTACCGGCCGACGCATCAGTTTTTCTTCACTTCCCCCGCCATATACATCGTCGCATGGCATCCTCGCCACGGCGCAGATCAAGGTTGCATCGATGAGTGGATCAATCTCATACGCCACCGTATTGGCGACGAGGCGCGCATCCACATTGTCGCCACCCACAGCGACCCAAACGGACAGCCCGGAGACATCGACCGGCACCGACTCAACCGCGAACATGGCAAGTGCATCGCTGGCTACCACTGGATCGACAGCCGTACAGGCACGGGTATCCCCGAGGTCAAGGCCGCGATCACCGCGACCGCAAAGAGATTGCCACACCTCGAACGGCGGCTACCCGCCCGCTGGCGGCGTCTCATGGAAGAACTCAATTCCAGCAATACCAGCCATCTGAACTATGGCTCTTACCTCGAACACGCCGCCCGTCACGACATAGACGAGAGCTCTGCTCACTCACTCGCGTTGGTGGCCACCGAACTTGGGCACTGGTGCTTCTACCCGGATATTCCCGCTCTGCGCAGCCTAGTCGTGATCCAGGGCGACTGGCTCAGCCGCGCGGTCAGCTTTGTCATGGACGATCATGACACGAAGAGTGCAGGTGGTTTGATCCCCCACCAGCGGCTTAGTGCACTGTGGGATAACCCCGACCGTCCAGCCAGCGAACGCTATCCCGACTACCTGCACGAGGCTCTACGTGTACTTATGCGCGAGTACCAGATCGCCTATGATGTCCGCAATCCTGATTCCTCCGAACCTGTCAGTCTCATCTCCCAGCTTGTTCCCACCACTGAGCCCGACCTGGAAGTATGGGATTCGTACGGACAGCACTTGCCTCAGCAGACCTACATCATCAGATTCGTAGACGCCAACGACCGCACTGCCATCCCTCCAGGACTGATGAACCAGCTCATCACCTGGTATCACCGCTTCTCACTGGGACGCGATGACCACCACTTGAGTCTCCACTGGGCCCACGGTGTCGCACTCGATGACGGCTACAACGGTCGCGCTCTCATCCGGATCGATGGGACCCAAGTTACCGTCACCGTCAAGGCTGCCTCGCCAAACTACTTGTGCACCATGATTGCAAATGACATCTGCAAGTACCTCAGCGACTGGCAGGGGCTGACTCCGACAAGCCTCGTCTTGTGCGGCGATCGTTGCGTTACCCCAAGAGATCGAAGCTCAGGCACCGCGGCATTTGACCTATCCAAGCTTCAAGCTCGGCGGGCCCAAGGAAAGCTCGAAGCCGGCTGCGGCATCTGCTACGAGCAGATCCCTATCAATGCGCTCATCGGCGACGGCAACAGGATCCCAACTGACAACCCGTCACCAGAAAATGAACTCGCAGTGATAACTAGCCGACTCGATGGCATTCACCGCCACATCATCCAAGAAGGACTCGACACCAGACACCACCTCTCCAAAGAGATCAGCTCTGCTGCCTCCAAGCTCACGGGCGAACTGAGTGAGAGTCAGCAATCGTTGGTGGGACTGCTCTCTCGAATCTATGAAGAGCACCAGTACTTCCTGAAACTGTTCACCGACGAGGCCGTGAGCGGACCTCGCCTATTCACCATTGAGCAGGCTGAATCCGGCACCTGGCCAAGTAAACTTCTGAAGCGACGCTTTCGCATCAGACTTTGGTGCGAACACTCACAAGTGCCGGTATCACTTCTTGATCAGGACCCCAAGCGAGGGGTCTATACGGTCGAACTCAGCCGAGAATGGCTGGTCAACGCGCGGCCGTGGATTGCCGTCGCCACAAGGGTACTACGCCTCAGCGCCGATTTCGGTCCCGCACTTCTCAATCTTAGCTTCAACGACGAGCATGCGACGCTTTTCAAAGATCACCTCGACCTCGCAGAGGCCACAGTCAAAGAACTCACCTCAATTGGGGATGACCTGCTTGTTGGAGCTGAATCCTCCACCCTTCTACTATCCGCCCAGACCATGACCTCACGTGGCCAACTCAAGTCCCTGCATCAACTCCTCGAGGAGAAGGACCCCAACTTCGCAGGTTTGAAACGCGTCCGCGACCGCGACCGTTTCCTCTGGGTCCATCCACGTTTCGCACATATATACGACTAAAGCTTCGGGAACTGAACCATCCTAATGTCAGCCAAGGCATCGGCAAAGTCGGACCATGTCGTTGTTCCTGCTGGTGAAGGCCGCAGCAAAGGCAATAGTCCTTCGTTGAAGCGATGGATTATGGCTGTCATCCGAGAGACAGCCGCTGCAGGCGGGTTAATAGCCCATTTACCTGGGGTTTCGAGAGTAAATAGGCGAGGGCAAGGTCAGCGCTACTGGGATCAAACCAATAGCAGACTTGTCGGGGGTCGACTGCAGCGAAGCTCCAGGTCGCACCACGTTTATCGCTGGTTACTCCTCACTCACCTCAACCACTTGCACCTGCGACGGCACCCGAAGCCTCGATCGGACTCCAAGATGGCCCGCCAGCACCCCTGGATCCTCACCTCACCGGAGGCCCCGGACCGAGGCCACTCTCAAACACGCGCCGCGATTCGCGCAGCCAATTCATTCCCATCGTTGTTGTATACTGACTGAAGCAAGAATCCCCCTGACTTGCAATAAATACCCAGCTTATATGGGTGAGGGTTAGCTACATAGCCCGCCCGGGCTACGATTTATAACCCCAGCTCAGGGGTATCAGACCGCCGTTCACCAGCAATAACGCTGACAAGCGGCGGTCGTTCGTTGGGCGGCTGTGTGCTGCCAATAGCGGCCGTAGGCAGTTTTCCGTGGATGCATGGTGGATGCATATCCGGGAACCGGCCGAGCCCGCGAGCCGGGAACGGCGATCCGATCGGCACGAAGTGCAGGCCGAGTCTCGCCAACGAACGCGCAGAACCAGCGCCGCACTCGAAAACTTGCGCCGTTGGGGTCAAGAAACGGACGCTAGCACCTCAAGTCGACTTGGAGGGCGTTCCTGCCCGATTCAGTTGCCATTTCCGCAGGTAGATTCATCCGAGCCTGGACAACGTGGGTCACCGCCGGTCAGCCAAAGTCACTGCTTTCCGGACCTAATGGCTGGCTTTTGACTGGCACATTGTGTCTACATTGATCGCTGATGCAGAACAATTCACGAACCGGATCCCAAGATCCCGCCCCCTTCCCCTAGGCAACGTCATAGTTGCCGACCAAGCCGATTCAGGCGACGGCATGATCAGCGAACTACTCAAAATGGGATATTACAGTGCAGAATTCTTTGATTTGGAAACGGACGGAAAGTTCACATATCAGATAGAGCTTTCCCATCGAGACCTCAAGGAGATCCCTGACTTTCGATCCTCGATAGGACCGATTCTCAAATTGCACGGGATAGAAATCGACGAGTTCCGCTTCAGTTCTGATGGCGCTGGAGACGAGAATTACCCGTACTACTCAATTACATTAACCCCTAGCATGAGTTCCACTCTATCGGAAATCATCCAAGTGCATTCAATTCTTGCCATGCTCATCCGCTATCCAACACTGAGCCCTCGACCACTCCATGGCGCCCACTCCCTGGCCAGGGCCGGATTCACTCAGGCGCTAATCGGATGAACCGCCTCATTTTCCCGAGGATTGAGGGTCTGGACACCGCGATTCACGAAAAATCAGGTCGACAGGTTCTTTCGATATACGTTCCAGTGCAGCCAGCAACCTCTCGACCGTTTCTTGTCCGGGGGCAACGACGAGCGAAGGCAAGATTCGCAACTCTGCGTTCACCCTTCCTACACGGGTGGGTGAGCGAAAGTATGAAATCTCAATTGAAGAACTCCACGGCCTGACACGAAAAGGAATGCGGACCAACTGAGACATCCGGCTAAACGGGTAATATTCGCACTACTCGGGAGCATTGAAAAAATCACCTTGATCACACTCTCTTCGATGCCAGCGGTCGTGAGACGAGAACGCCGAACTTAACTCCGGCGCCGCTCGCTGGGCCTTCGGGGCCATCCGGGAGTAGGAGGCGAACTCACGGTCGTCGGGGATTATAGGCGGCGATGAGCGTGTCCAGCGTGAAGGTCATGGGTTCAGGCCATTTTCAGAGCGGCCGGTGTGCTGTTCGGACTCGGGGCAGTAGTACAGCTGGAGCGCGTACCCACGCCCGATCGTGACCTCGACCGGATCAGCGAAGCTCCATTCGGTGTGTGCTTCTTCCACAGGCTGCCAGCGCTCCTTCGTACCGCCGTCGAACTCTCCGGTGTCTGCGGTGAAGAGCGGCAGTTGTTCTGCGCCGCACTCGCAGGTCATCGGGTAGGGGTCGTAGATGCCCCAGTACATGCCGTGCCCCATGACCTTCCAACCTGGGGCGTGCGCGAACTCGCTGGAGTAGTCGGTGCCGTCGCTGCTCCGTTCCTCCCAGGCATCGATGTCGATCTTGATGTCGTCGGGCAGGGTGTGGAAGTTCGGGTATTCGGTGACGACCTCCGGGGACACGACACAGGGGTTGGGGATGTAGTGCTCAAGTCCCAGATCGGGCTGCGGCGGTACGGTAAGAACCCCCTTGACGGTCTCGCTCTTTCGCCAGAACACCTGAAATGCCGGGCAGTGCGGGGTGTCAGTCTCGGTGCCACTGTGGTCGCGCGGGCACCACAGGATTTGCAGCAGGTCGAACTTCTCCGGCCAGGGCAGGTCGGGCACATCCCGGTAGTACAGCTGCGCAACCGGGATCAGCGGCACCGGTGCGTCGGGGTCGAACTCAGGGTTCGCACCGCGCACCAGCTCGAGGGCGAACTCGGAAGCATGCCGCATCCGAGTAGCGAAGTCGACCCTGCCGTGCCGGCCGTGCGACCAATCCCATCGGTTGGCTTCGTACCGGCCTTTGAGCGCGGGTGCGAACGGTTCAATGATGGTGTCCTCGTGCGCAAGCCGACACACGGGCCAAGGCTCCTCGGTCGGCCACAGGAGCGGACCGCCGACTGAGGACTGCTCGATCCCAGGGGCGCCCTGCCGCGGATGCAGTCGCACCGCCGGTCTCCCAAGGGTGGCGAGTGCTGGAACGGCTTTGAGAATGTCATGCGGACGCTGCGGCGTAGTAAGAGTCATGAGACGTGTTTCTACTGGAGAGGAAGAGGAGGAAGCTCGACGATACCGGCAAGGTATGACAGCGACACGCGCCCAGGACATCGGCAACGGGCGGAACCACCCGCCACGGGATCGGGCGAGCCGACCGCCGACCAGTTCTCCATCGGCGGGTCGCTGCCGCCCAGTCGATTTCCGCAAGCGACCATCGCTCCCCGTGGCCGCATCCCCCAGGCGATCGTCGACGAGTACAACGCCACCCGCGACTAACGCGGGATCGGCGCCCGAGTCGCGATTCCTGGTCCTCATCCACCGGGGCAGGTCCGGTCGGAACCGCTGATGGGAACGCAGTGGTCGTTCCCGGGCTCCTCGACCTCGATCGGCGGCGGATCGAACAAGTCCCGGATGCCTTCCTGGGCGCCCATCCAGCAGGTGAGGACGACCGCAAGGACCAAGTAGACCGTGGCGGTCTTCCAATAGCGGACAATCGCTGCGTACACCGCGATGACCAACGGCCCTGCGGCCGTGATGATGAGAGCGGCACGGTCCTTCGCGTCGAACGCCCGCTGTTCGGCTTCGGTGAGCGGCACGCCGGTCAGGTTCGACCAGTCGAGACCTTCCGACATCAGGACGAACCAGATCACGATTGGCCACGCTATCGTCGCGATCAAGATGATGAAGCCATGCCACGGTGTCCGGGGCTTCGGAGTGCTCGGCGCAGAGGTGTTCATGTCTCGATTGTTCCGGCCGCGTCAAATGCCGGATTGGACAAAACAGGCGCCGATTGTAGGTCTCCTACGGGATCCCGCCGAGCATCGGGCGAAATGCCGAGAATATTTCTCGGATTCCTCCAGCAGCCTGCGACCACCGGCAGACTGGGTTCGAGTCTCGTGCCCCTCACATCGATCCAGCAGCACCGCAGGGAAATCCTGTGCGAGATCATGGTGGCATGAGCGAAGCGACACCTGAAGGGGTGCAGTCCCCGATGATCCTCTCGATCGAGTGGGGGCGGATGGAGATCGCCCGCCTTGGCGTTGGCAAGGACTTTATGCTGTATCCGGGTGGAGGCAAGCCTTGGGACTGGCGGGAGTCGGGCACCGAGCACGACCCCGGCATCCAGCCCTCCGACGTCCAGTACCTGATCGACCGCGGCGCCGAGCTGATCGTCCTCTCCCTCGGCATGGAACGACGCCTCCGGATCGACCCGGCCACCATCGAACTGCTTGAACGCCTTGATATCCCGTACCGGGCTGCCGAGACCTCCGAGGCCGTGGCACTGTACAACGAATCCATCCCATCGGTCCAAGTTGGTGGTCTCTTCCATTCGACCTGTTGAGGGTGCGGGCGTGGATCTTCGGTCGCTGACAGAACGCCGGCCCCCGTGGGTCGTCTTCACCCGTACTGATGATCCCTGGCTGGAAGCCGAAGCAGAACACCTGCAATCCGCAGGCGGCCACGTCATCCGCTTCGACGGTCGCAGGCTCCTTGAGCCGTCCCAGGTCTTCAGCGCTTTCGACGAGGCAATGTCGTTGCCCGACTATTTCGGCAGGAACTGGGACGCACTGGCTGACTGCCTCCACGACTGGCATGCGCATGGATTCGGATCGAAAGAAGTCGCGATCCTCATCGACCATGCCGACGAGCTGGCTAGCAAGGCCTTCCTCGGCACCTTTGTCGCAGTCCTCTGCCAGGCAGCCTGGCAGGCCAACCTCCGACTTGACAGCGACGGAAACCCGGACGAACACCTGCAGCCCTTCACCATGCACACCGTCTTCCTCCTCGACATCCACTCCCCCGCCACCCTCACCGAAATTGTTGGCAGCACCCGCGACGTCGAGACGACTGTGCGCCACGGTCGGCTGCTCGCCTCACTCGACGCAACAGCATGGCCGAGCACCGCCCGAGATGACCGCTGACATCGCTCATCTCATCAGCCACGCAGGCGTCATCATGGTTACCCGTGGTCACTCGCCACCTGACCACCCAACCCCACCCTTCGCTCCCGGGGCGGTGGCTGCGAAGACCGAACAGTCTCCACAGCCATCAGGACTGCGAACTTCAACCCGCGAGCCCTCAGAAGGAGAGTTTGTCGGGCTTGTTTGGTGCGGCTTTGTCAGGGGTGCATGTTGGTTTGCGCCCATTTTTTGAAGGTGGTCAGCGGGACGCCTAGGTCGCTGGCGAATTGCGGGCGGGCCGGCTGGCCGGCTTCATTGAGCCATTCGAGCGAGGCGCCCATCGGGGGCATGCCCGCTTCCAGGGCTTCTTGGACGGTCATGTCCGGTGCGGGGAGATGTTTGTCGAGTGCGTGGGAGAGGGTCTGCGCGATCTCGGTCATGGACAGGTAGTCACTGGCCAGTTCCAGTTCGATGCCGTTGAACCGTTCGGGTTCGGCGACGGCTGCTGCGGCGGCTGTGCCGATGTCGTCCACCGCGACGAGGGACAGTCGGGTCTCGGGTTTCAGGACGGCCACGATGCCGCCTTCGATGCCGCGCGGGAGGAGGTAGGCCATGGACGGCAGGAAGTTCTCCATGAAGAAGCCCGGTTTGAGCAGTGTCCAGTGGGGAAAGCCGGCGGCGCGGACGCGGTCCTGGATCGCGCTCTTGGCGTTGAAGGAGGGTTCGACGGCCCAACGGCCTTCGGCCCAGCCGGGGGTCTCGGTGTGCCGGCCGGCGCCGGTCACGGAGGTGTGCACGAACTGCGGGACCCCGGCGGCCTTCGCGGCCTCGACGAGGTTGACGCCTTGGGCGACTTCGCCGTCGAAATCGATGCCGTCCTCGGTGAAGGCGGGCATCTGCACGGAGAAGACGGCGCGGGCGCCCTCGGCGGCCTTGATCAGTGAGTCGCGGTCATGGAGGTCGCCGGTGACGAGTTCGGCGCCGAGCGCTTCGACGGCCTTGGCGCGGTCGGTTGCGGGGTCGCGGACCAGGGCGCGGACGGGGACGCCCGCCGCGAGCAGGGATCGGGCGGTGGCGCCGCCCTGCCTGCCGGTGGCTCCGGTGACCAGGACGGGTGCTGTTGCGGACATGTTGCTCCTCGGGTCATCTAAATGGCGGGGTCCGCCGTTTAGCTTCACGCTACAATACGGCGGGCCCCGCCATTTAGCCGACCGGAGGTGTCGTATGCCCGTCGAACAGCGCGCCGACGCCCGGCGCAACCACGCCCGCATCCTCGCCGTGGCCGAGGAGGAGGTCGCCGCCCACGGCGCCGACGCGTCCATGGAGCGGATCGCCCGTATCGCGGGGGTCGGCTCGGCCACCGTGCGCCGGCACTTCCCGAGCCGCCGCGCGCTGCTCGAAGCGGTCTCGCAGAGCCGGATCGAGGCGCTCTGCGACCGGGCCCGCGAACTGGCCGCCGATGACGACGGCCGCAGCGCGCTGCTGGACTGGCTCGGCGAGGTGGTCGCCTACTCGGCCGCCGCTCGGGGACTGGCGGCCGTGCTGGCGCCTGAGGGGGCGGGGCCCGATTCGGCGCCGGTGGACGGCTGCTCGCGGAAACTGGCGGTGGTGGCGGAGCCGCTGCTGCGACGAGCGGTGAGTGAGGGCGCGGTGGACGAGAGCGTCACCTTCGCCGATCTGATGAGCCTCATCGTCGGCATCGCCTTGGCGACGGAGCACGATCCCGATCCCGCGGCCCGCGCCGACCGGCTGTTCCGACTGGCCGTGGGCGGGTTGAGCCCGAAGTCCTGAGCGCGGCGTCGCCACCGAAGTCGACCTCAGGTGTCCACGAGGGCGTCGAGGCGGTCCCTCGCTTCGGCGGGGGCGGCGGCGTGGTCGTCCATGTCCGCCCACGGATCGCGTTTCTGGGCGAGGCGCCTGCGGATCGCGGCCGCGGTGAAGCCGTCCGGCGTCGCGCGCCCCAGTTCGCCCCAGTCGAGCGGGGTGGCGACGGCGGCGCCAGGACGGGACCGCAGCGAGTACGGCGCGATGAAGGTCTGGGAGCGGCCGTTGCGGTTGACGTCGAGGAAGATCCGGTCGCCGCGGCGGTTCTTGCGATGCGCCGTGGTGAGCCGGTCGGGGTCGTCGGCGGCCAGGCGCGCGGCGAGGTCGCCGGCCAGGCGGCGCACGAAAGCGAACTCCGAGCTGCGGTCCAGCGGCGCGACCACGTGGAAGCCCCGCCCGCCGGTGGCCTGCACGAACGGCGTCAGGCCGAGTTCGGCGTAGAGGTCGCGGACGCGTCTGGCGACCGAGCGGAGCGTGGCGACCGCGACGCCCTCGGGCGGGTCGATGTCCATCACGAGCCGGTCGGGGTGGTCGATCCGGTCGGCGGTCGCGGTCTGGATGTGGAACTCGATCGTGGCGAGGTTCGCGAGGTACAGGAGCGTCGGGGCGTCGTCGCACACGGCGTACCGGTTGGCGCCCTCGCTGTGCCGGTGCGGGACCTCGACGGTGCGGATCCAGTCGGGGAGGCGGTCGCCGACGTCCTTCTGGAAGAACCCGTCGGCGCCGATCCCGTGCGGGAAGCGGCGCAGCGTCAGCGCCCGCCCGGCCAGGTGCGGGACCATCGCGTCGGCGACGGTGAGGTAGTGGACGAGCAGGTCGTCCTTGCTGAACCGGTCCTCGGGGAACAGCTCCTTGTCGAGGCTCGACAGGGAGATGTCGCGCCCGGCCAGGTGGATCGTCGCCATGTCAGGCCGCCTCCCGGACCACGTCGGACGCGGCCTTGTCGGTGCGCTCGCCCTGGTAGCGGGGGTGGCGCAGCATGCCGCCGGCGGTCCATTCGGTGAAGCCGACCTGCACGACCAGTTCGGGCCGGACCCAGTGCGCGGGCTCGCTGACCGGGTCGGCGAACGGGCTCGCGTCCTGCGACAGGGCGTCCATGCGCTCGCGCAGGCCCCGCAGGGTGCGGTCGTCGTAGCCGGTGCCGACCTTGCCGGCGTAGCGCAGCGGCCCCGCGCCGTCGTGGTAGCCCACGAGCAGCGCCCCGAACCCGGTGCGCGCCCCTTGCGGGTCGGTGAAGCCGCCGACGACGAACTCCTGGCCGTGCGCGCATTTGAACTTGAGCCAGTCCTTCGTGCGCCCGGGCCGGTAGCGGGAGGCGGCGCGTTTGGCGATGACGCCCTCCCAGCCGCGCTCGCAGGCCAGGTCGAAGTAGGCCTCGCCTTCGGCGTTGCGGTGCGCGGAGTACCGCAGCGGGTCCTGGAAGTCGAACGCGCGGCGCAGGAGCCGCTTGCGGTCGCGCAGCGGCAGGCGGGTCAGGTCCTCGCCTTCGACGGAGGTCAGGTCGAACAGGTAGTAGTGGACGGCGACGCCCGTGTCCGCGATCTCGGTGGCGTCGGTGAGGTGCAGGCGCTCTTGCAGGCGGGCGAAGCTCGTCTGCTGGCCGTCGAAGGCGACGATCTCGCCGTCGGCGGCGAAGCGGGGCCCGCCGAGATCGCCGAGCGCCTCGATGAGCTCGGGGAAGCTCGCGTCGATCCGGTTGCCGCGCCTCGAACGCAACCGGGGCGCGCCTCCGTCGCGGGTGGCGACGGCGCGCATGCCGTCGAGCTTGCGTTCGAAGATCCAGTCGGCGCTGGAGAAGCGGCGCTCGGTGAGCGTCGCGAGCATCGGCTGATCGAACCCGGTCACGGCGCCAGGTCCTTGTTGGTGCGCCCCGAGAGCACGGATTCGAGCCGGGTCTTGGCGGGCTTGCGGCGCCGGTCGGCGCCCTCGTCGTCGATCTTGACCAGCAGCCAGTCCTCGCCTTCGCCCATGCGCGACAATGCGAAGGCGCCGGTGAGCTTCTCGCCTTCGAGACGGACCTTGAGGTGGCCGTGGGCCAGGGCGTCGGACATCGGGACGGCCCGTCCGCGCTTCTCGGTGAGGTTGCGGTAGGTGCCGGCGTCCCAGACGATGACGGTGCCGGCCCCGTACTCGCCTTCGGGGATGCGGCCCTCGAACGCGGCGTAGTCGAGGGGGTGGTCCTCGGTCCGGACGGCGAGGCGCTTGTAATCGGGGTTGAGCGAGGGCCCCTTCGGCACGGCCCAGGAGACGAGCACGCCGCCGATCTGGAGCCGGAAGTCGAAGTGCAGCCGGGAGGCCTCGTGGCGCTGGACCACGAACCGGTCGCCCGAGCCGCGGCGCCCGCCCGCGGGCTCGCCGGACTTCGACAGGTCCCGCTTCGACCGGTATTCCTCGAGTCCGCCGCCCCGTGCCATGCGCCGGAGATACCCGCTCAGAGACTCGGGCAAACGGGCGGAGGTGCCGGGTGAGCAGGCGCGACGCCGTTCGCGGGGCGCGTGAACGGGCTCGGCCCGGTCGTGTGTGTCCACGTCCTGAGCGTAGGACCTGAACACGAAGAAAGATCACTCATCGCGCATGATCGACTACCCGTGGTGTCATGCTGAGGACATGCCAGGGGGGATTTGGAACGGATCGATCGCGTTCGGGCTGGTGAGTATCCCGGTCAAGCTGCACACCGCGACGAGCAGCCACGATCCGTCGCTGCACCAGTACCACGCGGCCGACGCGGGCCGCATCCGCTACTGGAAGGTCTGCGAGATCGATGAGGAGGTCGTGCCTCCCGAGGAGATCGTCAAGGGCGTCGAAGTCGACGACGAGGTGGTGCTCCTGGACGACGACGACCTCGCGGACCTGCCGGTGAGCTCGTCGAAGACCGCGGAGGTGGTGGAGTTCGTGCCGGTCGAGCAGATCGACCCGATCCACTACGAGAAGTCGTACTACGCCGAGCCGGGCAAGGCCGCGGGCAAGCCGTACGTGCTGCTGCGCGAGGCGCTCGCCGAGTCCGGGAAGATCGCCATCGTCCGGATCACGCTGCGGCGCAGGGAGAGCCTGGCCGCGCTGCGGCCCCGCGGCGACCTGCTCATCGTGCACACGATGCTGTGGCCCGACGAGATCCGCGAACCGCAGTTCAGCGGCGCCGGCGGCGAGGCGAAGCGGCAGGAGCTGGCGATGGCCGGGACGCTCATCGAGTCCATGTCGGCCGACTTCCACCCCGAGAAGTACAGCGACGCCTACCAGGAGGCCCTGGAGGACCTGATCGCGGACAAGCGGGACGGGCGCCGCACGGCCGCCAAGAAGCCGAAGGACGAGCCGAAGGCGAAGGTCATCAACCTCATGGACGCCCTCCAGAAGAGCGTCGACGCGAAGGGCGCCAAAGGCGGACGCTCGGCGAAGAAAACGGCCAAGAAGACCGCCGCGAAGAAGACCGCGGCGAAGAAGTCGACCAGGAAGAAGACCGCGGCGAAACGCAAGAGCGCCTAAGGGTTCTGCGGACACTCCCTAGCTCTTTGGAGGGGAATCCGGCACCGGCGGCCACCGATTGCCCGACAATGGGGCATGGCCGGTGAGTCGGGGGTGCAGGCGATCCTGCGGGAGCGGTATCCGCTGCCGCAGTGGGTGGTCGACTCCCCGTTCAAGCAGGAGCTCACGCTCACCGTGGCCGAGGCGATCGGCGCGGCGACCGGGCGCTGGCCCGAATTCGAGGGGCCGGGGGCCCAGCTCGACTACGCCGGGCACGTCACGCGCGCCGTCCTCGACGCGATCGGTCCGCTGCTGGCATGGCTGGACGAGAGCCCCACCGACGGGTACAGCTACCCGGGCGACCCTCTGGTCTCCTACATCTCGCAACTGGCGCTGACGCGCCCGCGCGAGGCCGCCGACACCGGGCGGTACCGGGAGCTGCTGCGGCTCTACGGCCGGTACCTGACGCAGCAGGCGCTGCGCTTCGAACCGCCCGCGGGCTGAAGGCCCCGGGCACCGCGGCCCCGAGCAGGCGTGTGGTGAATGGAACGGGTGTGAGCGGGTAGACCTACATTCCTCCATCCAACGGAAAGGGAGGCCGGAAATGACGCAATCTCATGCGAAAGCCACGCAGGGGCGCACGACCGCGCAGATAGTGACGATGGTGGTCGCATTCGTCTTCGTGCTGGTCGGCCTGCTCGGGTTCGTCCCCGGCATCACCACCGACTTCGACTCGATGACGTTCGCGGGCCACCACTCGGACGCGAAGCTGCTCGGCATATTCGAGGTCTCGGTCCTGCACAACATCGTGCACCTGCTGTTCGGCGTGGTCGGCCTCCTCATGGCCCGCACGCTGGGCGGCTCGGTCACCTATCTCGTCATCGGCGGCGCGATCTATTTCGTGCTCTGGCTGTACGGGCTGTTCATCGACCTCGACTCGGCGGCGAACTTCGTCCCGTTCAACGATGCCGACAACTGGCTCCACCTGGTTCTGGCGGTCGGCATGATCGGTCTGGGGGCCGCGTTCTCGCGGCAGACCCGGCGCACCGTTCGCTGACACGTCCGAATCGACATCGCGGCCGACACGGCAGACCGTGTCGGCCGCGATCGTGCGGACGGTGTCTCAGTCGCGGCGCGGCAGCATCTCCTGCGCCTTGGTCTTGACGCCGCGCACGAGGACGCCCCAGGCGTTGCGGTCGCCCTTGATGAGCGACTCGGCCGTGGACTTGGCCTGGTCGAAGGTGGCGTGGGGCGGCAGGGGCGGCACGTCGGGATCGCAGTGCACGTCGATCAGGACCGGCCGCTGAGCGGCGAACGCGAGGTCCCACGCGTCGCCCAGTGCGGCCGGGTCGGTGACCGTGACGGCCTCGAAGCCCATGAGGCGCGCGAGATCGGCGTACGAGACGACCGGCAGGTCCTGGGAGGGCTCGAACTTCGGCACGCCGCCCATCGCACGCAGCTCCCAGGTGACCATGTTGAGGTCGCCGTTGTTGAACACGCACACGACGAACCGCTGGTCCTCCCACCGGTCGCGGTAGTGCACGGCGGTCATGAGCTCGGCGAGCCCGTTCATCTGCATCGCGCCGTCGCCGACGAGGGCGACGACGGGCCTGTCGGGATGGGCGAACTTGGCGCCGATCGCGTACGGGACGGCGCACCCCATCGTGGCGAGCGTGCCCGAGACCGAGCAGCGCATCGTGCCGCGGACCTTGAGCAGCCGGGCGTACCAGGTGGTGGAGGAACCGGAGTCGGCGGTGACGATCGCGTCGTCGGGGACGCGCTCGGACAGCTCGTGGACCACGCGCATCGGGTTGACCGGAGCGGCCTCGACCATCGCCTGCCGTTCGAGGGTGTCCCACCAGGACGCGACGTTGTCCTCGACGGTGCCGCGCCACTCGGAGCGGTCGCGGTGCTCGAGCCGGGGCAGGAGCGCGGCGAGCGTGGCCTTCGCGTCGCCGACGAGGGTGGCCTCGATCGGGTAGCGCAGGCCGATCATCGACCCGTCGAGGTCGATCTGCACGGCGCGGGCCTGGTCGAAATCGGGCAGGAACTGGCTGTAGGGCATGTTGGAGCCGACGATGAGGAGCGTGTCGCAGTCGCGCATCAGCTCGTAGCTGGGTCGGGTGCCCAGCAGCCCGATCGAGCCGGTGACGTAGGGCAGGCCGTCGGGCAGGACGTCCTTGCCGAGGAGCGCCTTGGCGACGCCCGCGCCGGTCGCCTCGGCGACCTGCCGCAGCTCGTCGGCGGCGCCGCGGGCGCCCTGGCCGGCGAGGATCGCGATCTTCTCGCCGGCGTTGAGGATCGCCGCGGCGCGGTCGAGGTCGGCCTCGCCGGGCGTCGGCCGCGCCGTGCCGCTGGAGGGCGGCGAGGACGGCACCTGCTTGAACGCGTGCGAAGGCGCGGTGTACCGCTCCTCCTGCACGTCGGCGGGGATGATGAGGGCGGTCGGGACCCTGCGGTCGGCGGCGGTGCGGAAGGCCCGGTCGAGGGCGAACGGCAGCTGCTCGGAGACGTTGACCTCGATGAGGCACTCGGAGGCCACGTCCTTGAACAGCGACTGGAGGTCGACCTCCTGCTGGTAGGCGCCGCCCATGGCGCTGCGCGAGGTCTGCCCGATGATCGCGACGACCGGCACGTGGTCGAGCCTGGCGTCGTAGAGGCCATTGAGCAGGTGGATCGCGCCGGGACCGGAGGTCGCCAGGCACACCCCGGTGCGGCCGGAGAACTTGGCGTAGCCGACGGCCTGGAACGCCGACATCTCCTCGTGGCGGGACTGGATGAACCGCGGCCTGTCGTCGGCCTTGCCGAAGGCGGCGACCAGGCCGTTGATCCCGTCGCCGGGATAGCCGAAGACCTGCTCCACCCCCCATTCGCGCAGTCGCTGGAGCACGTGATCCGCTACCGTCGCGGCCATGGCGGGCCTCCCCCGTGTTGACGTGGTCGAACGATTGGACTACCCGGCGGCGCAGGCCGTAACCCCCGCCGGCGGCGGCGCGATCGCTTCTGCGGCTTCGGGGCATGGCCGGTCGCCCACCGGGTACTCCCCCGGCTCGCGACAGAGAGGGAAGCCATGTCAGATCGGCATTCGAACGGCGAGCAGCGGGACGAGGCGTCTGCGGACGACCTGCGGGAGGCGAAGGAGGACTACAAGGAGGGCGAGGACTTCGGTCTGACTCCGGAGGAGGCGCGTCGGGGGACGCCGGCCCAGCAGGAGATCGCCGAGGACGTTCCCGAGATCGAGGGCGACCAGGACGATCCCGTCCCGGGGGACCCGAGAAGGCCCGATCCGACGCGGCCGGACCCGAACGAACCCGATCCGACGCGGCCCGATCCGGGAGAACCGGACCCGACACGTCCGGACCCGGGCGAGCCCGATCCGACGCGGCCGTTCCCGGAGCCGACCCAGCCTGACCCGCTGCGGCCGTTCCCCGAGCCGACACGGCCCGATCCGACGCGGCCGCTCCCGGACGAGCCGGCCCCGCCTCGGCCTTGGTGACGGTGGCGGGCCTTCGCGTTCACACCCGCACGGGCGTGAACGCGAGGGCGAACGGGTTGAGCGTCGCCGCTTCGGGCCTGCCGGTCCGAAGCGGCGAGTCGGAGGCGAGCCGGTAGTCGGCTCGCCGCAGCAGTGCGGCCAGCGCGGTCGTGACGGTGAACAGCACGAGGTTGCGGCCGGGGCAGCGGGCCGGGCCGCCGCTGAAGGGGGTCATCGCGGGCTCGGCGTCGGCGCTCCCGTCCAGCCACGCCTGCGGCGTGAAGCGGTCGGCGTAGGGCAGGCGTTCGGGGTCGCGGTGGAACAGCGGCGTGTAGACCACGAACGAGGTCCCCTCCGGCAGTGCCTCGCCGCCCCAGTGCGTAGCGGCGGTGGCGTCGCGCAGGAGCAGCGGCGTGGTGGGCCACAGCCGCAGCGATTCGAGGACGCACGCGCGCAGGTACGGCAGTTCCGCGGGTCCTGAGGCGGTGGCCAGTTCGGTGCGGGCGCGGTCGCGGGGCCCGGGGTGGACGGCGAGGAGCGCCAGGGTTCGCATGAGGGTGAGCGCGGCGGCGTCATAGGCGAACAGCCAGTGCGCGACCTGGTCCTCCGGATGGACGCCGGGTTCGGCGCCGGCCGCCGGTCCGGCGAGGCTGGTCGGGTCGGCCGGTCCGAGGCGAGCCAGCAGCCGGGCGGCGAGTTCGGCGCGGGCGGGTTCGTTCCGCGGTTTGAGGTAGGCCCAGTTGGCGTCGCGTCGCAGCGCGTCCAGCAGGGCGGTGACGCCGCGGTCGTCGGCCGCGGCGTCGCCGAACACGACGCGGCGCACCAGCCGCGCCCAGACCGGCTCGAAGTCGGCCCACGCGAGGCGCCGCGAGCGGCGGACGGTTGCGGCGAGGCGTTCGGACTCGTCGTTGACCTTGTGCCACAGGGGTTCGGCGAGGTGGTGGAGCGGTCGGTCCTGGTCGAGGACCGCTTCGTTGAAGGCGCGGCGCCGTTCGCGGTCGTGGCCGCGCGAGAGCAGCGGGCCGTGGCGCTGGAAGCGTCCGAGCGCGGCGTGCTTCTCGACCGTGTCGGGCGTGAACGGGTCGGGGGCGCCGTCGAGGAGTCGTCCGACGTCCTCGTGGTCGAGCAGGACCGCGATCGTCCGCTTCGGCACCGACAGCAGCAGCGGGCCGGGGCCGTGCTCGCCGCGGAGGCGGCGCAGCAGGTCGATCGCGGCGCGGTCGGTCTGGCAGCGCTCGGCGAGGGCCATCGCCTTCGGCCGGCGCTTGACGGCGCCGGTCGCGACGAGCGGGACGAGCACTTTCGCGGCGACGCCGAACGTCTCCCGCGCCCCTGGGCGCGAGGGCGCGCGGGTGCCTTCGAGGGTCCTGCCGCTTCGCGGGCTTTCCTCCATGATGTCCTCCTGCACCGGTCAGGACCTGCGGATACCCCTGTCGGCGGCACCGAAACGAGCCTCCGGGGCGCGCCGTCACGTGTGGGTCGCCCTGTTCCCGATCGCGTCGATCGTGCCCGATTGACAGCTCACAGTTATATTGAAATACTTGTATGTCTCCTGTCATTGACCTGATCGCTGCGATCGCGTCTTTGGGAGCGCTCCCGATCGGAGTCCGCCCGCAGACGCTCCCCTCGGCCACTCCTTCCATCGCCATTGGAGTCAACGATGTCCCGAGACCCTCTGCACGCCTATCCGATTCGGCGACGATCCGAGCGCCGTCCCAAGGGCCGCAAGGCCGCCGCCCTCACCGCCGCGCTGGCGCTCGCGGCCGGGGCCCTGTCGGCGCTCGGCGCGGCCGCCCCGGCGCGGGCTTCCGAGACCTGCCGGGCGCAGGTCGACTACACCGTCGTGAACGACTGGGGCTCGGGCTTCCAGGCCCAGGTCGACCTCCGCAACACCGGGACGACCGCCATCGGCGACTGGGTGGTCACCTTGACCTACCCCGAACCGGTCTCGGCGTCGACGCCCGGCCAGATCGGGATCGATCTGTACACGCTCAGGTTCGCGAACGACTCCTGGAACGGGTCGATCCCGCCGGGCGGCGCCACTTCGTTCTCGTTCAGCGCCACCGGCGGGGGCGGCCTCCCGCGGATCGCCATGAGCAGCGGCGGCGAGGACTGCGAGCTGGACGGCGGCGATGCGGCCGCGGCCGACAATCCCTTCGAGGGCGCCGACTTCTACGTCGATCCCGAGTGGTCGCAGCGGGCCCATCTGGGCGGGACTCCGGCCGAGGTCGCGAACCAGGGCACCGCGGTGTGGCTCGACAGCATCGCCTCCATCACGGGTTCGGGTGCGAACAACACCATGGGCCTGGCCGATCATCTGGACGAGGCGCTGGCGCAGCGGCATTCGGTCCCCAGCGGGGAGATCGTGGTCCAACTGGTGCTCTACAACGCGCCCGGCCGCGACTGCGCGGCGCTCGCCTCGGACGGGGAGCTCGGGCCCGGTGAGATCGACCGCTACAAGTACGAGTACGTCGACGCCATAGCGGAGATCGTCAGCCGGCCCGAATACGCCGAGCTGCGGATCGCCGCGGTCATCGAGCCGTTCTCCCTGGCCTACCTGCCCGGTCACACCGACCCTTGGCCGGGGGCGACGCAAGGATGCAACGAGGTCCTGGCGCTCGGCGGCTACCACCAGGCGATCGCCTACGCAGTCGCGACGCTCGCCGACGCGGGCGTGTACAACTACCTCGACACGGGAAGCCACACCGTCATCGGGTGGACCGACGTCAACCCGTCCTTCAGCTTCATGGAGATCGCGGTGCAGTTGTACGCCATGATCTTCGACTACGGCGCCGAACCCGGTGACGTCCACGGCATCGCGACGAACGTCGCCGACTACAGCCCGCTGGAGGAGCCGTTCTTCGACCACGGCGACGTCGTCTCCGGAGTCTGGGTCGGGCAGGTCCCCTGGATCGACTTCAACGACTACGTGGACGAGGAGCCCTTCGCGCTCGACTTCCGCGATCTGCTGGTCGCGGCCGGCTTCGACGCCGACCTCGGCGTCATCGTGGACACCTCCCGCAACGGCTGGGGCGGCCCGAACCGGCCCACCGAGACCAGTTCGAGCCCCGATCCGGTGACCTACGTGGACGAGTCCAGGATCGACCGCCGGGACAGCCGGCAGCACCGCTGCAACCAGGCGGGTTCCGGGATCGGCGAGCGCCCGCAGGCCGACCCCGGCAAGGATGCGGCCCTGCACGCCTACGCGTGGATCAAACCGCCCGGGGAGTCCGACGGCCCGATGGAGTGGGACGGCAAGGGCTTCGACCGGTATTGCAGTGCCGAGTACGGGGCGCTGGAAGACGGGCCGCCGCGCGGCGAGTGGTTCCAGCTCCACTTCGACCAGCTCCTGGCGAACGCCTGGCCGCCCCTGGATTAGGGGCGGCCGAAGCGGATCACCGCTCAGAGCTTGTAGCCTCCGGAGGCCTCGATGCTCTGGGCGGTGATCCAGCGCGACTCCTCCGAGCACAGCGCCGCGATCGCCAGGCCGACGTCGTCGGGCTCGCCGACGCGCCCGAGCGCGGTGTCGGCCGCGAGCGGTCCGGCCAATTCGGGGAACCGCTCGAAGGCGTTGTCCCCCAAGCGGGTGCGGGTGGGGCCGGGCGCGATCGCGTTCACGCGGATGCCGCGGACGCTGAACTCCTTGGCCATGAAGCGGGTCAGGACGATCAATCCGCCCTTGAGCGATCCGTACACCGAGTACCCCGGCGCCGCTTCGGAACTGGTCGCGCTGCTGCTGGTGGTGTTGACGATCGCGCCGCCGTCCTCGATGAGCGGCAGGAGGGCCTGGGTGAGGAAGTACGGGCCCTTGAGCAGGACGCGGGTCAGGTCGTCGAACAGCTCCTCGGTGGTGTCCTCGAACGGCGCCATCCGGGCCTTGCCGCCGTTGTTCACCAGCGCGGTCACCGCGCTCGCGCCCCAGGTACCGGCGAGCGCCTCGGTCACCTGCCGCTTGAACTCGGGGAAGCCCTCGGTGCGGCCGAGGTCGAGCGGCAGCAGGACGGCCTTCCCGCCGGCCTTCTCCACCTCGGCGACGGTCTCCAGGCCGCGGTCGCGGCTGCCGGCGTAGGTGGCGATGACGCCCCAGCCGCGTTCGGCGAGTGCGACGGCGGCGCTGCGCCCGATGCCGGAGCTGGCGCCGGTGACGATCGCGATAGGCATGATGATGCTCCTCTGTGGATTCGTTTCGGGCCCGTCGCCAGTGGTTTCACCGGCGGCCCTTGTGTTTCAAGCAAAGCAGCGTTCGAGGGTCCCGCATAGGCCGATCCTGGCGGGGTCTTGCACGATCCTGCACGAATCGACCGGATCGGTCGGGGGCTCGCCGACGGGGGTGCTTGAATCGACCCATGTCCCTCGAAGAGCTGCGCGGCCTCGTCCTGCGTCATGCGCGCGACGACAACACGACCGCGATCGACGGCGTGCTCATGTCGGTCACGGCCGTGCCCGCGCCGCCGCACACCATGCCCTCGGGCACGTGCCTGGCGCTCATCGCCCAGGGCGCCAAGCGCATCGCCCTTGGCGAGCGCACCTTCGACTACGGGGCCGGGCAGTACCTCGTGTCCTCGGTGGATCTGCCGGTGACCGGTCAGTTCGTCAGGGCGAGCCGGGCCGAGCCGGCCGTCGGGTTCGGCCTGACTCTGCGCCCGGCAGTCATCGCCGAGCTCCTGCTGGAGCACGCGGACGCGCTTGCGCCGCAGGACGACCGCGGCGCGCCGCTGGGGCTGGCCGTCAGCGACGCCTCCCCCGAGCTCGTCGACGCCGCGATCCGCATGGTGCGGCTGCTGGAGCGCCCACGCGACCGCCCCGTCCTCGCGCCGATGATCGAGCGGGAGATCCTCTGGCTCCTGATCAACGGCGAGCAGGGCGCGGCGGTGCGCCAGCTCGGGCTCGCCGACAGCAGCCTCTCCCACGTCAGCCGGGTCGCGCGGTGGATCCGCGAGCACTACGCCGAGCGGTTCCGGGTCGAGGACCTCGCCCGCATGTCGCGGCTGAGCACCTCCGCGTTCCACCGCAGCTTCCGCGCGGTCACCACCATGACCCCGATCCAGTTCCAGAAGCAGATCCGCCTGCATCAGGCCCGGCTGCTCCTGGCGACCCGGGGCGACGACATCGCCCGCACGGGCCTGGCGGTCGGCTACGACAGCGCCTCGCAGTTCAGCCGCGAGTACCGGCGGCAGTTCGGCGTGCCCCCGGGCGAGGACGCGGTCCGCCTGCGGGCCGGCGGCGAGGCCGGGGTCCCGGCGTAGCGGCGGCCCGGTTTCGGACCTCCGGCGGGGGCGGGACTCCGTGGGAGAATGGCCGGGTGCAGATCGGGATGCTCGGGCCGCTGGAGGTCCGCGGGGACGACGGCGCCCTGATCGACGTGCCCGGCGCCCGGTTGCGGGGCCTGCTGGCGGCCCTCGCGCGCGATGCGGGGCGCGCGGTCCCCAAGGCCGCGCTCGTTGACTGGATCTGGGGCGGGCGACCGCCGACCGACGCTTCGAACGCCTTGCAGCGCTTGGCGTCGCGGCTGCGGAAGGTCCTGCCGGAGGCGGCGGTGGAGGGGCGCGCGGACGGCTATCTGCTGGCGGTCGGACCCGAGGACGTGGACGCCGTGCGGTTCGAGCGCCTCGTGGGGCGGGCCCGCGAGGCCGAGGGGCCGCGGCGGGTGCGGCTGCTGCGCGAGGCCCTGGGCCTGTGGCGCGGCGCGCCCATGCAGGACATCGGGTTGCGGGAGAGCGCCGCGTTCGACGCGACGGTCACGCGGCTGTCGATGCTGCGGCTGAACGCGATGGAGGACCGGTACGACGCCGAGACCGGCTCTGGGGGCGGGGCGGAACTGGTCGCGGAGCTGACCGATCTGGTCGCCGCGCATCCGGTGCGCGAACGGCTGGTCGCCGCGCTGATGCGCGCCCTGGTCGCGTCCGGGCGCGACGCCGAGGCGCTGCTGGTCTACCAGCGCACGCGGGAGGCGCTGGCCGCCGCGCTGGGCACCGACCCCGCACCGGAGCTGTCGGCCCTGCACGTCGCGATCTTGCAGGGCGAACTGCGGGGCGGACCGAAGCCGCGCGAGGAGCGCCGGCGGACCAACCTGCGTGCGGAGCTGACCAGATTCGTCGGCAAGGACGCCGACGTGGCCGCGGTGGGCGACCTGGTCGCCGGGCATCGGCTCACGACCCTGACCGGGCCGGGCGGCGCGGGGAAGACCAGGCTGGCCGCCGAGACCGCGCGCACGCTGCTGGACGGCCCGGAGGACGGGGTCTGGCTGGTGGAACTGGCGGCCCTCGGCGCTGAGGGCGACGTGGCGCAGTCGACGCTCGACGGACTCGGCCTGCGGGACGCGTTGCTGGGCGCCACCCCGGACACGGACGCGACCGACCGGCTCATCGCGGCGGTCCGCGAGCGCGAGGCGCTGCTGGTCCTGGACAACTGCGAGCACGTGATCGAGTCCGCCGCGGCGTTCGCGCAGCGGGTGCTCGGGGCGTGCCCGCGCCTGCGCATCCTGGCCACGAGCCGGGAGCCGCTCGGCATCACCGGTGAGGCGCTGTGGCCGGTCGAGCCGCTGGGACTGCCCGAGGCGGACGCGGACCCCGCCGCGATCGCGGCCTCGCCCGCCGTCCGGCTGCTGCGGGACCGGGCGGGCGCGATCCGCGGCGGCCTCGCCGTCGACGATCGGGCGCTGTCCACCATGGCGCGCGTGTGCCGCGCGCTGGACGGGATGCCGCTGGCGATCGAGCTGGCCGCGGCCCGGCTGCGCACCATGTCCCTCGATCAGCTCGCCGACCGGCTCCACGACCGGTTCCGGCTGCTGACCGGCGGCAGCCGCACGGCGCTGCCGCGCCACCGGACCCTGCGGGGCGTGGTCGACTGGAGCTGGGAGCTGCTCACCGACGCCGAGCGGACGGTGCTGCGCCGGCTCTCGGTGTTCGCGGGCGGGGCGAGCCTGGAAGCGGCCGAACGGGTCTGCGCCTCGGAGGCGTTCGCGGCGCAGCCGGTCGAGGCCGAGCGGGTGCTCGAACTGCTCACCTCCTTGACCGAGAAGTCCCTGCTGCGGGCCGAAGGGGACGACGCGCCGCGGTACCGGATGATCAGCACGATCGCCGAGTACGCCCGCGGCCGCCTGGCGGAGGCGGGCGAATCGGACCCGGCGCGGCGGGCGCACCTCGCGTACTTCACTGGGCTCGCCGAGACCGCCGAGCCGCGGCTGCGCCGGTCCGACCAGTTGACCTGGCTCGCCGTGCTCGAAGCCGCGCACGACGACCTCGGCGCCGCGATGCGCGGCGCCCTTGCCGCGGGCGAGACGGACGCGGCGCTGCGGCTCGCGGCGGGCGCGGGCTGGTACTGGTGGCTCAGCGGGCACCGGGCCGAGGGCCTCGAACTCATCGTCGCGGCGGCCCGGATGCCCGGCGACGCGCCCGACGAGACCCGCGCCATGGTGTGCGCGCTGGTCGTGCTGTTCCTGACCTCCGGGCGCGGCGACGAGCGCCAGGCCGCCGAGTGGATCCGCAGGGCGCACCGGTTCGACCGGCGCAGCCCGCGCCGCCACCCGCTGCTGGGGCTCGTGGAGCCGATGGAGCGGATGCTGCGGTCGCCGGAGGCGTTCCTGCCCGCGTTCGAGTCGCTGCTGGACGATCCGGACCCGTGGGTGCGTGCGCTGGCGCGGCTGCATCTGGGCAAGGCACGGGTCATGCTCGGCCGGGGCGTGGACGCGGACGCGTACCTCGAGAAGGCGCTCGGCGAGTTCCGGGTGCTCGGCGAACGCTTCGGGATCGCCTTCGCGCTGACCGAACTGGCCGAGCAGCTCGCCATGCGCGGCGAGTTCGCTGAGGCGTGCGAGCACTACGAGCAGGCGATCGCAACCATCACCGAGGTCGGGGCCGTCGAAGACCTCATCCGCCTGCGGGCGAGGCAGGCGCAGCTGTACCGGCTGCTCGGCGACGGCGAAGGCAGCGCCTCGGCGCTCGCGGCGGCCGAGCGGTGCGCCGAACGGGTCGCGTGGCCGCACGCGCTGGCCGAACTGGCCCTCGCGAAAGCCGACCTCGCCCGCTGGGACGGCGACGGCGAGGAGGCGCGCAGGCAGCTCGATGCCGCAACGGCGGTGCTCGGCGACGAGGCGGAGCGGGCGCACCTGCGGGCGGCCGCGCAGGACCTGCTCGGCTACCTCGCCGAGGATCTGGGTCAGGCCCGCGCGCACCGCGCGGCGGCGTGCCGGGCGGCGACCGAGGCGCGGCACGCGCCCCTGACCGCGCAGGTGCTCGTCGGGGTCGCCGACCTCGCGTTGCGGCGCGACCAGTGCGAGCAGGCCGCGCGGCTGCTCGCGGCGAGCGCCGCCGTTCGCGGTCTGGCCGACCGCTCCCTGCCGGACGCGGCCCGGATCGAGCGGGAGGCGCGCCGCCGCCTCGGCGACGAGCGGTTCGCGGAGGCGTCGAGTGCGGGCGCGAAGTCGGAATGGGCGGCATTGGCGGCGGTCACGCTCGACACGTGAGGCGGGCGGAAGCGTAACGGACGCCGGTCGTCGCTCAGGAGCCACCGCCACCGCCACCGCCACGACGGAGTATCGCCGCGGTGATCGCCCAGGTCAAGGACCATTCCGGGCGCCGTGTCAGCGTCGTGTCAGCCGGGCGTCAGGCCGGGCCCGGACCATCGCCGTATGCACAGTTCAGCGATCCCCGCCCGCCACGGTTCCACCACAGTGGAGAATGCGACCGCATGACCACCGCCTCCGAGACCCAGCCGCCGGTCGTCCAGCTGACCGGCGCCTCGCGCGTGTACGGCACGCGCGCCACCGCCGTCCGCGCGCTCGACGACGTCGACATCGCCTTCCCCGCCGGCTCCTGGACGGCGGTCATGGGCCCCTCCGGCTCCGGCAAGTCGACCCTGCTGCACTGCGCCGCGGGCCTGGAGCGGGTCACCGCCGGGAGCGTCGCCATCGCCGGCAGGGAGATCACGAACGCCTCCGACGCCGAGCTGACCGAACTGCGCCGCACCGTGGTCGGGTTCGTCTTCCAGACCTTCAACCTCATCGGCTCGCTCACCGCGGAGCAGAACGTCGCCATGCCGCTGCGCCTCGCCGGGCGAAAACCCCAGCGCCGCGAGGTGCACGAGGTCCTCGACGCGGTCGGACTGGCCGACCGGCGCGGGCACCGCCCACGCGAACTCTCCGGCGGGCAGCAGCAGCGCGTCGCGATCGCGCGGGCGATGGTCACCAAACCCGCCGTGCTCTTCGCCGACGAGCCGACCGGCGCGCTCGACACGAAGGCCGCCCGGGACGTCCTGGCCCTCATGCGGTCCATGGTGGACGAACGGGGTCAGACCACCATCATGGTCACCCACGACCCGAGCGCCGCCGCCAGCGCCGACCGGGTCGTCTTCCTCTCCGACGGCCGGCTGATCGACCGCCTGGAGCGCCCGTCCACCCGGCAGGTCGCCCAGCGCCTCGCCCAGTTGGAGGGGTAGCGGTGCTGCTGCTCGCCTGGAACACCTTCCGCGACCGCTGGCAGGTCTTCGCCGGGGCCATCGTGACCGTCTGCCTCGGCGTCGCGCTCGTCCAGTCCTCGCTGCTCACTCTGGTCGCGGCGTCGACCGCGCCGGTCCCGCCCGGGCTCTCGCGGGAGGAGGAGCTCGCGCTCAGCAACGGGTACGGGCTGGCGATCACGCTGCTGGGGATGCTGCTCGCGCTGGCGACGTTCGTTGCCGTCTTCATCGTCAGCTCGACGTTCGCGTTCGCGGTCGCGCAGCGGCGGCGCGAGCTGGCCCTGCTGCGGATGACCGGCGCCTCCCGGGGGCAGGTCCGGTCGCTGCTGGTCGGCGAGGCGGTGCTGCTGGGCCTGGTCGGCTCGGTCCTCGGGGTGGTGCTGGGGCTGCCGGTGATGGTCCTCCAGGTGCGGCTGCTGGTGGAGCTCGACTTCGCCCCGCCTGCGTTCGAGGCGCAGTGGCGGTGGTGGGCGGTCCCGGCGTCGGTCGGGGCGGGCGTGCTCATCGCGGTGGTCGGGGTGCTTGCCGCCTCGCGCCAGGCCTCGCGGGTCCGTCCGCTGGAGGCGCTGCGCGAGAGCGGGCGGGCCGCGCGCGTCATGACCGGTTCGCGGTGGGTCCTGGGCCTGCTGTTCGTCGCCTGCGGGGTGGTGCTGCTGGTGCTGCTCCCGGCGGGGGACACGGGGCTGCCGGTGTGGTTCGTGCAGATCACGCCGTTCCTGGTGTCGGTTCCGCTGGTGGTGGGGTTCGCGGCGCTGGCGCCGCTGATCGTGCCGCTGGTGGGGCGGGTCTTCGGGCTGTTCTTCCGTGGTCCGCTGGGCGAGCTCGCGATGTCGAACCTGCGGTTCGACGCCCGCCGCAGCGCCGCGACCGCGGCGCCGATCATGGTGCTGGTCGCGTTCGTGGCGAGCATCGGGGGGACGCTCAGCGCGGTGAGCGAGGCGGCCCGGCAGGAGACGCTGCGCGCGGTGGAGGGGGATTTCGTGGTCACCGCAGACGGTCCGGTCGGGGCCGAGCTGGCGGCGGTGGACGGCGTGGCGGTGGTGTCCCAGGAGACCACGATGCTGTTCGAGCTCAGTTTCGAGGACGGCTACGGCGGGCAGTGGTGGGAGACGCACGCCGCTGTGGCGGCGGACCCTGAGGCGTACGCGGCGACGCGCGACGTGGAGGCGACCGCCGGGAACCTGGCGAGCCTGGGCGGATCGGCGATCGCCGTGAGTCCCGATGCGTGGGAGCGGGACTGGCGGGTCGGCGACACGCTGCGGGTCCGGCTCGGCGGCGCGGAGCGGGAGGTGACGGTCGCGGCGCTGCTGCCCGCGTCGGTGGCGGGCCCGTACTTCGTCTTCTCGCCCGATGCGGTGCCGCCGGACACCGGTCCCTGGCGGCATCTCGTGAGGCTGGCGGACGGGGCCGACGAGGACGCGGTCGCCGCGGCGCTGGGCGGGTTCGGGACGGTGCAGACCGTCGGCGAGTGGGTCGGGGCGACGGCGGCGGCCGAGGAGCGCGCCACGCTCGACGTCATGATCGTGCTGCTGGGCATGACGATGCTCTACACCGTCATCGCGATGGTCAACGCCGTGGTGATCGCCGCTTCGGACCGGCGCCGCGAGTTCGCGGCGGCGCGCGTGACCGGGCTCGGCCGCGGCCAGGTGGTGCGGGTGGCGTTCTGGGAGTCGCAGGCGGTGGTGCTCATCGGGCTGCTGCTGGGCGGCCTGGCCGCGGCCGGTTCGTACGTGGGGGTGGCCCTGGCGATCCGCAACCTCATCGGGATCACCGTGGTGAGCGTCCAGTGGCCGCTCCTGGTCGCCCTGGCGCTCGGCGCGGCGGTCGTGGTCGGCGGGACCAATGTGGTCACGACGCTGTCGGCGACGCGGACGCCGCCGATCAGGCTGGTCGCCTCGCGCGAGTGAGGGGCCGTGCTCCGGGCGGGCCCTGGCCCGCCCGGAGCACGGTCACGGCAGGTCCGCGACGAGGGTCGTCATGTGGTGCTCGAACTCGGAGACGCGCACGTGGATCTCCAGTTCCCATGCGCCCGGGAGCGGCAGGTGCAGTTCGGTGGCGTACGCGCCGGGTTCGCCGGTGGGTTCGGCCGTGGACTGGAGCGGGCCGAACTCCTGCTCGGGCAGCGACGCGAAGACCATCGGGTCCTCGACGGGTTCCAGGGCGAGGCCTTCGGCATCGGTGAGGTGGAGCGTGAGGGTGTTCGTGCCGGCCGCGCCCGGGGTGAGCACGGCCTCGACCTGGCCGGTCCCCAGCTCCTGGACCTGCGTGACGCCGGCCGGTTCGGTCGGCTCGGGATCGGGTTCGGGGCTCAGGTTGACCAGGACCCCGGTCACGGCGATCGTCAGCAGGAGGATCGCGGCCTCGCCGAACAGGAGGCGCCGCAGGACTTCGAGGCCCCGCGACCGGGTTTCGGCGCTGCGGATCCTGGGCACCAGCCGCCACCGGTTCCAGCCCGCGAGGGCCAGCGCGATCGCGACCAGCGCGAGCTTGACGAGGAGCGCGCGGCCGTGGTCGGTGTCGAGCAGGGACGAGTCGAGGAGGTCGGTCCAGTCCGGGTGGATCATCATCGCCATGGCCACGCCGCTGGCGCCGAGGAGGGCCACGGTGACGCCGGCCCAGGTGGAGAAGCGGGCGACGATCCGCGCGGCGGGCAGCGCTTGGAGGCGGCCGCGTCGGGTCTGGTGCAGGGTGGCGATGAGGGCGGCGAGCCCGCCGGTCCAGATCGCGCCCGCGAACAGGTGGGTGATGTCGGCGGCGAGCATGAGCGTCTGCGGGCCGAACGCCATCGAGTGTCCGATGAGGACGGGTGCGGCGACGGCGAGCGATGCCGCGCCCAGGGCGGCGACGGGGGTCCAGGAGCCGCGGCCGCGGGTGTGCCACCAGTAGGCCGCAAGGACGCCGATGCCGGTGAGGGCCAGGACGGTCAGGGAGGCGCTGGTGACGGTGCCGGTCCAGGTTCCGGGGTCGAGGGCGTCGCGGAGCGGGCGGCCGGCGAGTTCGAGCGCGCCGACCGGGACGGCCAGGGCGGTGGCGGCGATGGCGAGGGCGCCGGAGGCGCGCAGGGTCCGGTGGCGCGGTCGCCCGGGCTGGGGCGGGGCGATCGCGATCTTGAAGAACAGGAAGCCCGCGAAGACGAGCAGCCCCAGGTAGTGGAGGGCGTTCAGGGTCATGACGGCGACGGGCCGCTCGTCGGTGCCGCCCTGGTCGGCCGGCGCGGGCGCCGGGGCCGCGTCGCCGACGGTGAACGCGAGGACGCCCGAGATCGGGTGCGCGTCGGTGGAGATGACGCGCCAGTTCAGGAAGTAGGCGCCGTCGGCGAGGTCGGCGGGCATCGTGACGACGATGTCGTCGTCCCTCGCGGCGGCCTCGACGGGTACGGCCGCTCCCCCGTCGACGATGAGGTGGACGGCGTCGGCGATCGGTTGGACGGGTTCGTTGAACGAGAGGGTGACGGTGCTCGGCATCGCGTCGAGCGCCGCGCCGTCGGCCGGGTCGGTGGCGACGAGCGCGGCGTGGGCCTGCGCGCCTTGGGCGGGCAGCAGGACCAGGAGGAGGGCCGCCAGGGCGAGCAGCAGGGCTCGCCCCGGCGGCGTCAGGCTTCGTGCGGTCACGCCGTTCGACGTCCTCGGAGCAGCGCGAGTCCGGCCAGCACGGTGCCGAGGGCGCCGAGGGCGATCGCCGCGTAGGTGAGCGTGTTGTCCTCGTCCGCGGCGGCGGGTTCGGTCGCGGCGCCTTCGACGGTCGCGGCGGTGTCCTCGGCCTCGTCTCCAGGGGCGGTCACCTCGATGAAGGGCGCCGGGGAGTCGAGTTCGTCGGCGTCCTGGCCGTCTTCGGCGATCTGGATCCAGGGGTGCTCGGCGTCGCCGCAGATCTGGACGACCGGGAAGTGGAGGGTCTGCCCGGCGGTCTCCTCGGGCAGGCGCAGGGAGAGTTCGAAGACGTCGCGGTAGCCGTCGGGGAGCGGGGTGTGCGCGGTGTAGCGGATCTCGCTGACGCGTTCGGTCACTTCGTTCCCGTGGCTGTCGACGACGGGCTCGTCGAGTTCGGTGAGGACCTTCTCGACGTCCCAGCCGGGGTTGACGGTGGGGGTGATCGCGTTGAGGGGTTCGGGGATCTGGATGGCGACGGCGGTGGTCGACGCGTCGTCGCAGCCGTGGGGGACGCTGAAGGTGAGGATCGTGTAGGTGCCGGCGTCGGTGCCGTCGGGGGTGACGGTGACGTGGGCGGAGGCGGGCGCGCCGAGGGCGAGCACTGCGGCGGCGGTGGCGAATCCGACGGCGGCGGCGCGCGCGAGGGCGCGCTTGTAGCGGCGTTGCTGCATGACGATGACTGCTTTCTCGAAAGGTGCGGACTGCGGAGGGGGTCGTGGAGGCGCTGGGGGCCGAGCCGCTGGCGGGTCGGCCGGGCCGCGTGCGGCGGGCCGCGCAGGCCGAGGCCGCCGAGGCGTTCGCGCATGGCCCGGCGTTTGCGGCGCACGACCGGTGCCGGGCGGCGCCGCGGCCTGAGCGGGGGCGCGGACCGGCGCTCTTGGAACGGTGCGAGGACGTAGGCGACGATGCGGGGGACGGCGGGTTCCACCCCTGCGACCCAGACGACCGCGGCGGCGGTCGCCGCGACGTGGAGCAGCGCCATGAGGGCCGCCTGCCGCGGGTGGTGGGCGGCGTGCGGGTCGGCGCTCAGGCTGAAGACGGTGTGCAGGCCCAGTTGCGCGACGATGAAGACGCTGAAGAGCCATGCGGCCCTGAGCGGTCCGCGGTGGGCGCAGAGGTAGGCGGTGGCGGCGATGGGGACGCCGGCGAGCGCCATCGCCTCGGCGGACACCGCGCCCCCGCCGCCGAGCATGTGGGCGAGGGCGGCGATCGGAACGCACACGGCCGCAAAGGCGGCCGCCTTGCAGGCGCCGATCAGACCGTCACGGATGAGCACGCTCCCATCATCCCAGAATATCGAGAAATATCAATACAAGAGTGCTGGAAACCCGGGACCGGAACGAGTCCTCTCCGGACCGAGGGGTCGATCGGGTCGGTGCGCCGCCAGGGCGTATTCACATTGATGGATGTATTGACTTGCGTCGATCACGTTGTTACCGTGAACATCACTCGGTGGACCCTCCACTCGGGTCACGATCCCCGCGAGTCCCGCGCCCTCGACCCTCCGGAGTTCCCATGCCCAGCGCACCCCTCGACCGCCGCCGGCTGTTCCAGGTCGCCGGCGCGGCCGCCGCCGTCACCGCCGCCTCGACCCTCGGCATCGCCGCCCCGGCCTCGGCCGCCCCCGGCGTGCTCTTCACCAACCCGCTCATCCAGCAGCGCGCCGACCCGCACATCGTGCGCCACACCGACGGCTACTACTACTTCACCGCCAGCGTCCCGGCCTACGACCGGATCGTCATGCGCCGCGCCACCACCATCCAAGGACTCGCGTCGGCCCAGGAGGTCACCGTGTGGTCCAAGCACGCCTCCGGCCCCATGAGCCACCACATCTGGGCGCCGGAGATCCACTACATCGACGGCAGGTGGTACGTCCACTTCGCCGCGGGCCGGGCCGACGACATCTGGGCCATCCGCATGTACGTCCTGGAGAACGCCGCCGCGAACCCGCTCACCGGGACCTGGACCGAGCGGGGCCGCGTGGTCACCCCCCGCGACTCGTTCTCCCTGGACGCCACCACGTTCACCAACGGGTCGACCCGGTACCTGTGCTGGGCCCAGAGCGACCCCGACCTCGGCTCGGGCACCAGCCTGTACCTCGCGGCGATGGCGAACCCCTGGACGATCACCGGCACGCCGGTGCGCATCAGCCGGCCGACCCTCTCCTGGGAGACCGTCGGCCACCGCGTGAACGAGGGCGCCGCGGTCGTCAAGCGGGGCGGGCGGATCTTCATGACCTACTCGGCCAGCGCCACCGACGCCAACTACGCGGTCGGGCTGCTCACCGCCTCCGAGGGCGCGAACCTGCTCGACCCGGCCTCGTGGGCGAAGAGCCAGCAGCCGGTGCTGCGCAGCAACGACGCCACGAGCCAGTACGGGCCGGGGCACAACTCGTTCACCGTCTCCGAGGACGGGCAGAGCGACCTCATCGTCTACCACGCGAGGCCCTACCGGAACATCAGCGGCGACCCGCTGTACGACCCGAACCGCCACACCAGGGTCCAGAAGGTCTACTGGAGGGCCGACGGCACGCCGGACTTCGGCATCCCGGTGGCCGACGGCCCGACCCCGTACCGCTTCGCGGCCCACGGCGCCTCGGGGGTGTTCTTGAACCACTACGACTTCCGGCTGCGGGCGAACGCGAGCCCGGCGATGCTGGCCGACTCGCAGTTCCGCATCGTGCCCGGGCTCGCCGGGTCGGGGACGGTCTCGCTGGAGTCGGCGAACTACCCCGGCCGCTACCTGCGGCACCGCGACTTCGAGGTGTGGCTCGACGCCGCGGACGGCTCGTCCCAGTTCAACGCCGACGCGAGCTTCCACCGCCGCGCGGGTCTGGCCGACGGCGCGGGCGCCTCGTTCGAGGCGGCGAACGCCTCGGGGCGGTACCTGCGCCACCGCGACGGCCTGGCGTACGTGCAGGCCGTGACCGGCGCGGAGCACGCCGCCGCGACCTTCCGCCTCGAATAGCCGCCGTTCGAGCGTTCGCGGCCCGCCGGGCTATGCTGGCGGCCGCGAAGCGCCCGGCGACGCGTGCGGATCCTCCAGTGCCGCAGCGGAATCCGGGGGACGAGACGGGGAGGCGACGATGGCGGTACCGGTGGTCGAGGCGCTGGTGTTCGACGTGCTGGGCACGCTGGTCGACGAGCCCGCGGGCATCCGGGCGGCGATCGGGGAGGCGGCGCCGGACCTGGACGGCCTGGGCCTGGAGGCGCTGCTCGGGATCTGGCAGCGCCACATCGCCCACGAACAGGAGCGCATCGTCGCCGGGGAGCGTCCCTTCACGCCCAGCGCCGCCTTGGACCGCGAGGCCGCGGTCCTCGTCGCCGAGGCCGCCGGCATCGGCGACGGTGCGGTCGAGCGGCTCGCCGGGGCGGGCCGGCGGCTGCGGCCTTGGCCCGACACGGTCGCCGGCCTGGCGCGCCTGGCCGAGCGGTTCCCGATCATCGGCCTGTCGAACGCCGACCGCCCGACGCTGCTGCGGCTCAACGCGCACGCCGGACTGCGCTGGCACCAGGCGCTGTCGGCCGAGGAGGCCGGGACGTACAAGCCCGCGCCCGAGGTCTACCGGCTCGCGGTCGAGGCGGCCGGCGTCGCTCCCGAGCGGCTGCTCATGGTCGCCGCGCACGCGTGGGATCTCCGGGGCGCGCAGGCGGTCGGGATGCGCACCGCCTACGTCGCCCGCCCGGTCGGGGACCCTCCGGCGCCGCAGGACGGGTTCGATCTGCGCGCGGACGGCCTCGACGACCTCGCAGGGCGGCTCGAACCGTTCTGATCGCGCGGCACCGCCGCATGAGCGCCGTTCGCACCCTAGGACGCGAGCGGATCCTCCGCGATCGTGTCGCGGCGCTCCGCCGCGAACGGCTTCACGAAAGCATCGAATTAGGGACAATGCGACCATGTTGGTCGTCATTCAAGTTCTCGCGGCGCTCGCCGGGCTCGTGCACGTGTACATCTGGGTGATGGAGAGCCTCCGGTTCGCCGACCCGAAGGTCCACCGGTGGGTGTTCAAGGTCGCGAGCGCGGACGTGGGGACCGTCCGGGACTGGGCGTACAACCAGGGCTGGTACAACCTGTTCCTCGCCGTGGGCGCCCTCGCCGGCGTCGCGGTGGTGCGGTGGGCGCCGGCCGTGGGCTGGACGCTCATCGTCTTCTCCTGCACCGCGATGCTCGCCGCCGCCCTCGTGCTCATCAGCACGAACCGGGCGATGCTCGCCGCGGCACTCAAACAGGGCGTCCTGCCCGCCCTGTCCCTGGCGTTCGCCCTGACCCAACTGTGACGGGCGCTGATAGGCTGGCAGCGCCAATTTCGATCCCCACCCCGGTTGGAGTCCCCCCATGTACCCCGCCCCCGGCGAGACCGTGCTCAAGCTGCGGCACAAGACCTTCTACTCGGTGCTGTACCTCGTCGCGGGGGTGCTGTTCCTCCTCAACGGCCTGATCGCCCTCATCGACGGCAGGTTCGGCTTCGGCCTGGTCCCGGGCATCCTCTTCACCGTCGGCGGCGCCATGACCTTCGGGATGCCCGCCTTCACCTACGAGTACGCGACCGGGGCCCTGCACGCGCACGCGCTGTTCGGCTACCGGGTGCGGACCTACGGCCCGCCGAAGGGCGAGCGGCTCTGGTTCGACGGCGAGAAGGTCGTGCGGCTGCGCCAGAGCGGCAACCCGCGCAAGGTCAACCTCAGGGCCTGCAACCCCGAGGACGTGCAGCGCCTCCTCCACCTGCTCGCCGCCCGGCAGCAGCACGAGCAGCAGCAACAGGCCCCGCAGCAGTAGGCGCGGGCGCCGCAGCGGAGTTCGCCGTGGACGAGCAGCGCCTCAAGAAGGTCTCGAAGTTCCTCTCGCGCCACCTGCGCCACGACCCCGGCCGGATCGGCATCACGCTCGACGCCGGCGGCTGGGTCGACGTCGAGGTCCTGCTCGCGGCGTGCGCCGCGCACGGGTTCGCCGTCGACGCCGCCGACCTGGAGCGGGTCGTGGCCGAGAACGACAAGCGCCGGTTCGCGCTGCGCGAGGGCCGGATCCGCGCCAACCAGGGCCACACGGTCGAGGTCGACCTCGGCCTGGAGCCGCTCGACCCGCCCGCGGTCCTCTTCCACGGCACGACCGGCCGGTTCCTCGACGCGATCCGCGAAGAGGGCCTCAAGCCGATGGCGCGCCACGACGTGCACCTCTCCCCCGACCGCGAGACGGCGATCCGCGTCGGGTCCCGGCGCGGGAAGCCCGTGGTGCTCGCGATCGACGCGGCCCGCATGGCCGAGCAGGGGCTGCGGTTCCGCCGCTCCGAGAACGGCGTCTGGCTGACCGGACACGTCCCCGCCTGGGCGATCATGTTCCCCGGATGAGCGAACGCCTCGGGCCGAAGCGGCCCGAGGCGCCGACCGCCCTAGCCGATCGCGGCCGGCACCGGCTCGGCCTCGGGCGCCTTGCGGGCCCTGATCACCGTGAACGCGACGACCAGCGCCGCCGCCGCGAGTCCGGCCGCGACGCCGTAGCCGAGCCGGAAACCGCCCGTGAGCGCCTCGGCCCGCGACGCGCCGCCCTCCGCGAGCGCCGTCGTGCGCGCCGCGACCGCGGTGCTGATCACCGCCAGTCCGATGGCGCCGCCGACCTGCTGCGAGGTGTTGAACAGCCCCGAGGTGACCCCGGCGTCCTCGGGCGCGGCGTCGGCCATGCCGAGCGTCATGAGCGCCGGGATCGCGATGCCGAAGCCGAGCGGCGCGGTCACCATGCCCGGCAGCACGTCCGCCAGGTAGTTCCCGTCGGCGCGCATCTGGGCGAACAGGACGAAGCCCGCGACCATCACCGCGAGGCCGGTGAGCACCAGCGGGCGCGTCCCGAAGCGGGTGATGAGCCTGGGGGCCAGCGCCATCGAGACGACCGCGATCACGATCGGCGCGGGCAGGAACGCCAGGCCCGCCTCCAGCGGCGTGAAGCCGAGGACCTGCTGGAGGTACAGGACGGTGAAGAACATGAACCCGAACGCCGCGCCGACCATCAGGGCCTGGGCCAGGTTCGCCCCGGTGACGTTGCGGGAGCGGAGGAGACGCGGCGGGATCAGCGGCGCGGCGGCCCTGGCCTGGCGCAGCGCGAAACCGGCTAGGAGCGCGACCGCGAGGACGCCGAAGACGAGCGTGCGCGCCGAGGCCAGGCCGTACCGGTCGGTCTCGACGAGGGTGTACACCGCGAGCATGAGACCGGCGGTCACCAGGGCCGCGCCGAGGAGGTCGACCCCGGCCCGCAGGCCCGCGCCGCGCTCGGCGGGCAGGAGCCTCCAGGCGAGCGCCCCGACGACGAGGCCCAGCGGGAGGTTCACGTAGAACACCGACTCCCAGCCGAAGGTCTCGGTGAGCACGCCGCCGACGACGCTGCCGGCCGCGCCGCCGCCGGCGGAGGCGAAGCTGTAGAGCCCGATGGCCTTCACCCGGTGCCTCGGCTCGGGGAAGATCGTGACGATCATGCCGAGCAGCCCGGCGGCCGTGACGGCCCCGCCGACGCCCTGCACGAAGCGGGCGGCCAGCAGGAAGGCCTGGCCGTCGGCGAGCGCGGCCGCCACCGAGGCGGCGGTGAACAGGGCGAGGCCTGCGAGGAAGACCCGTTTGCGGCCGACGAGGTCGCCGAGCCGGCCGGCGAAGAGCAGCAGGCCGCCGAAGGGGATCACGTAGGCGTTGACGGTCCAGACCAGGTTCGCCTGGCTGAAGGCGAGGTCCTCGCGGATGGCGGGCAGGGCGATGGTGACGATGTTCTGGTCGAGGACGATCATGACCTGGGCGGCGGACAGCGCGATCACCGCGAGCCAGCGGGATCTGAGGCTGCGGGCGGGTTCGGTGGACATCGGGGCTCCCTCTCGGAACGGTGATCGCCGAAGCGTTCGGGGAACGTTTTGTTCCTGAGGCCATCTTGTGTTCCAATTGGGGAATCCGTAAGAAGGCACTTTGATGTGCCAGAGGGGACACGGATGTTCCCGTCCAGGTCATCCGGCCCGAACCCCGAATGCGACTTGCATCACCACAGCGGCGCGCCACGGTCGTGGCGCCCGAGAGGAGGCGGCGGACCCATGAGCGACGACTGCGACGAGCCCCAGTCCGACGTGCAGGCCGAGGCCTGCCCGATCGTGCAGATCATCGACCGCGTCGCGGGCAAGTGGGCGGTGTCGATCCTGGTCGCGGCGACCAGGGGCCCGGTGCGCTACACCGAGCTGGAGCGCAGCATCCCCGGCGTCAGCCGCCGGATGCTGACCCTGACGCTGCGCAACCTCGAACGCGACGGCCTCCTCGACCGGACCGTCTACGCGACCGTCCCGCCGAAGGTCGAGTACAGCGCGACCGAGAGCGCCCGGGAGCTCTACGGGCACCTGACGGGGCTGCTCGACTGGGCCGAGCGCCACCGGCCCGACATCATCGAGGCCCGCCGGGCCTACGACGAGGCACTGGCGGCCTGATCAGCCGAGTTCGGCCAGGAGCGCCCGGTGGACCTGCGGGCCGGCGGCGAGCACGGACATGGCGCCCGAGCCGTAGTCGACGCCGTCGAGGTCGGTGACCAGGGCCCCGGCCTCGCGGGCGATGACGGTGCCCGCCGCGACGTCCCAGAGGTTGATGCGGTCGTGCAGGACCGCGTCCACACGGCCCGACGCGAGCCAGCACAGGTCGAGCGCGGCGGTGCCGAGCATCCTGATGCGCTGGACCTTGGGGACCAGGCGCTGGAGCAGCGCGAAGCGGCGCTGCGTGCGCCGCTCGGCGTCGGGTCCGAACGGGAAGTCCGCCAAGGCGACCACGGCCGAGGACAGCTCGGCGGGCCCGGTGGTCTTCAGCGACTGCTTGTTCAGGGCCGCGCCGTGGCCGAGGGCGGCGCTGAAGCGCTCCTCGGCCATGGGGGCCTGGACGACGCCGACCACGGGCATCCCGCTGCGCGTGAGCGCGAGCGAGATCCCGAACAGCGGGGAGCGGTGGGCGAAGTTGATCGTGCCGTCGATGGGGTCGAGCACCCATTCGTAGTGCGAGTCGGTGTCGCCGGTGCGGCCCCGCTCCTCCCCCAGCAGCGGGATACCGGGGGTCTCCTCGGCGAGGAAGGCGCGGATCTGGTCCTCGACAGCGTAGTCGAGGTCGGTGGCGAAGTCCCGGTCGCCTTTGCCGCTGATGGAGCGCTCGCGCCCGATCCCGCTGCGGACGACCGCCACCGCCGCTTCGACCGCCCGCTCGGCCGTGCCCAGGTAATCCAGCAGATCGTCCATTATTCGGTTCCTCGTCTCCGTCTAACCCACCCGACGGACCTCATCCTAGAGGTGCAAGACCATGCGCCCCTTGGACTCCCAGTGCGATTCTCAGGACCGGTCACGGCGCGGCCCGCGCCGCGGCCGGCCGATGCTCAGATCCGCGGCAGCCACACCCGCATCGTGGCCGGGTCTCTGGTGGCGCGCAGGTGGAACGGCACGAGCGGTACCTCGGCCTCCTCGCCCGCGGTGTCGGCGGCGGCCGGTCCGTAGGGCCAGGCGTCGGGTCGGTCGTGCAGCCGCGCGGCGACGCGGACGCGCCCGTCGCGTTCGATCGGGGCAATCGAGGCGTCCACAGTGAGATCGGCGACATCGGCCCCGCCGGGCAGGTCGACCGACTCGGCGCACAGCACGACGGGGCCGCGTTCGACCGCGGCGCAACCGCGCACGGCGTCCACGCGCGGGTCCGGGTGCGTCCAGCGCGCGGCGATCGGGAGATCGAGGCGGATCTCGTCGCCCGCGGCGAACGATGCGGTGACCGACGCCGCCTGTCCCGCGGGGACCTCGCGGGCCGCGCCGGAGGCGTCGGTGAGCCGCGCGCCCTCGGCCCACGGCGGGACGCGGAGGGTCAGGGTCCGCTCGCCGCCCTCGTTGGCCTCGACGCGGACGCGGACCGCGCCCTCGTCGGGGTAGGCGGTGGCGACGGTGAGCGCGAAGCGGGCCCCGTCCACCGAGGTGTCGATCGTGCAGGGCGTGTACTGGTGGATCTGGACGCCTTCGTCGTCGGAGGTGGCCACATAGGACGCGAAGGCGGCGAAGGTCCGGGCGAGGTTGGTCGGGCAGCACGAGACGTCGAACCACGGGACGCGCCGCCCTCCGGCCCTGGCGTGCGGCAGGGCCTCGTCGGCGGGCGGGTCGGCGTCGGCGGTGCGCTGGTGCAGCGGGTTGGCGTAGAAGAACGACTTCCCGTCCGGGGCGACCGCGCCCGCGAGGACGTTCCAGGCGACGCGTTCGACGGCGTCGGCGTAGGCGCTCTCGCCGGTGGCCAGCAGCAGGCGCCAGGCGGTCATGACCGCGCCGACCCCGGCGCAGGACTCGGCGTACGCGCGGTCGGGTGAGAGCGCGAAGTCCGCGCCGAAGGCCTCATCGGCGTACTGCGAGCCCATGCCGCCGGTCAGGTGGGTGCGGCGGTGCACGGTGGCGTCCCATTGGCGCCGGACCGCTTGCAGCAGTTCGGCATCGCCAGTGTCCACCGCGACGTCGACCGCGCCCGAGGAGAGGTAGAGGGCGCGGACGGCGTGGCCGCGGAGCACCGCGGCCTCGCGCACCGGCGCGTCGTCCTGGTAGTAGTACCCGGCGTCGGCGAGCGTGCCGTGCCCGTGGCGCTCGATGAAGAGCCGCGCCTGCTCCAGGTACCGCGACTCGCCGGTGGCGCGCGCGAACTCGGCCAGCGCCGTCTCGATCTCGGCGTGGCCGCAGATCCGCTCGTCGCCGCCGGGCCCGAAGACCTCGCACACGTGGTCGGCCACGCGGCGGGCGACGGCGGTGAACCCGTCCTCGCCGCGGGTGCGCAGGCGGGCGACGGCGGCCTGGAGGAGGTGCCCGTAGCAGTACAGCTCGTGGCCCCATTCGAGGTCGGAGTAGCGCTCGCGCTGCCCGGGGTTGCCGAACATGGTGCTGAGGTAGCCGTCGGGCCGCTGGGCGGCGGCGATCCGCTCGGTGAGACGGGCGAAGCGCTCCTCCAGTTCAGGTGAGCCGCTGCGGCCGATCTCCCAGGCCATGGCCTCGGCGAGCTTGTAGATCTCCGAGTCGGAGAACTCGCGGCCGGCCCGTTCGAAGGGCGCTCCGGCGGCGGCCTTGTCGAAGTTGGCGATCCAGCCGAGCGTCTCGAGCCAGTGGAGGCAGTGCCCGATGGTGGCCTCGGCGTTGACCTCCTGCCGGGCGCCCCAGTAGCCGCCGGTGAGGCGCACCTCGTCGAGGCCCAGTGGGCGCAGCCGGCCGGTGGAGGGCAGGACGGGTGTGGACTCGCTCATCGTCTGGTCGCTCCTGACGTGGATCCTCGGACGGGGTGCGGCCGGGAGTCCGAAAATATCCGAAAACCTTTTCGGAACCTGTGCCGTCCACGATGCTAGGGGTCGCAAGGCCGCGCTGTCAATGCGGCGGTCACCCCGGAACCGGGCGGGGACATGGCGCTGGGGCGGTCCGGTCGAAAGCCGGTGCGGCACGGTCCGCGCCGGTCCGATAGAGTCGGGCGGTCTCCCGCCGAAACCGCCCCCAGGGCGCGATGCGCCGGGAGCTCCGGCGGAAGGAGGACGGACGTGGCCCGAACGCCGGCCTCGCGCGGCACCCGCGCCGCCACGCTCGCCGATGTGGCCAGGTTGGCGGGCGTTTCAGTCGCCACCGCTTCGAAGGCCCTCAACGGCCGCGACCACGTGCACGTCCGCACCCGCGAGCGGGTCGTCGAAGCGGCCGCGCAGCTGTCCTTCTCCCCCAACCCGCTCGCGCGGGGCCTCCTCGCCGGCCGCACCGGCACCGTCGGGCTCCTGGCCTCGGACCTGGGCCGCTTCAGCCTCCCGATCCTCATGGGCGCCGAGGACGCCTTCGGCGCGGGGCGGATGTCGGTGTTCCTGTGCGACGCCCGCGGCGACGCGATCCGCGAGAGCCACCACGTGCGGGCGCTTCTCGGCCGCCGCGTGGACGGGCTCATCGTGGTCGGCTCCTCGACCGACCCGCGCCCGCCACTGGCCGACGAGGTGGACGTGCCGGTCGTGTACGCCTACGCCCCTTCCGAAGACCCCGAGGACCGCTCCATCGCGCCCGACAACGTCGGGGCCGGCCGCATGGCCGTGGAGCACCTCATCGCCTGCGGGCGCACCAGGATCGCGCACATCAGCGGCGACCGGGACTTCAGCGCCGCGCGCGACCGGGCGACGGGCGCACTGGCGGCCCTCGCCGAGGCCGGGCTCGCCCTGGTCGGCGAGGTCGCCTACGGCACTTGGCAGGAGGGCTGGGGCCGCGCGGCAGCGGCCATGCTCCTCGATCGCGAACCCGAGGTCGACGCGGTGCTCTGCGGTTCCGACCAGGTGGCCCGGGGGGTACTCGACACGCTGCGCGAACGCGGCCGCCGCGTCCCCGAGGACGTGGCGGTCATGGGCTTCGACAACTGGGAGGTCATGACCTCCGGGGCCCGCCCGCACCTGACGAGCGTGGACATGAACCTTGAGGAGCTGGGCCGGGCCGCGGCCAGGGCCCTGTTCGAGGCGATCGACGCCGAGCACGGGCAGGGCCTGCACACGGTGCAGTGCCGCGTGGTCGTGCGGGGCTCGACCGCGCCCGACGCCTGAAGCGGGCCGCTACGGGGCCTCGGGGACGTGGCAGTCGGCGAGGTGGTCGTCGACCATGCCAATCGCCTGCATCATCGCGTAGGCGGTGGTCGGCCCGACGAACCGGAACCCGCGCTTCTTGAGGGCCTTGGACAGGGCGGTGGACTCCGGGGTCACCGCCGCGATGTCGGCGTTCCGCTTCGGGCGCTGCCGCCGTTCGGGCGCGAAGGACCAGATCAGGTCGCTCAGGGAGCCGTCGAGTTCCCTGGCGGCCTTGGCGTTGGCGATGGTGGCGGCGATCTTGGCGCGGTTGCGCACGATCCCGGTGTCGGCCAGGAGCCGTTCGGCGTCCTTCTCTGTGTACTCGGCGACCGCGGCGATCTTGAAGTCCGCGAAGGCCCTGCGGAAGCCCTCCCGCTTGCGCAGGATGATCAGCCACGACAGGCCCGATTGGAAGGCCTCCAGGCTGATGCGCTCGAACAGGGCGTCGTCGTCCCTGCGGATCGGCCGCCCCCACTCCTGGTCGTGGTACTCCCGGTAGACCTCCGGTTCCACGCCCCAAGGGCACCGCGCCAGACCGTCCTCACCGGACGTCACGGCATCGCTCACGGCCACCTCCCGTACCTCGCCACGAACGGTCCGAGCCTACGCGCCGCCACCGACATTCCCCGCGAGGCGCCGAATCCGAGCAGCTTGTTGCCAGTATCTTGCAATAGGATGCGAGGATGTCGAACGACCGAGCCGCTGACGACCAAACCACCGCCGATCATGCCCTCGCCGAGCTCGTCATGGCCTGGGGCCGCGGCCGGGCCGTCTCGCGGATCACCGCCCCGCCCGTCCCGGTGCCCGGCGGGTTCGAGGTCGCGGTCGGCCCGCCGAGCACCGAGGTCCGCCAGGTCTTCCACACCTGCACGGCCGAGAGCCTCGCGGCCGCCGCCGAGCGCCACTCCGAGCCGGGCCGCCAGATCATGATCGCCGGGCCCGCCGCGCTGCTGCGCGAGGCGGTGCCCGCGAGTTGGACCATGGACGAGGCCGGGCACCTCATGACCGCCGGTTTCGCCCCCACCGCCTACCGCGTCCCGGACGGGTACCGGCTCGCCATCGAGACCGAGGGCGCGCTCACCGTCGCGAGGGCCTTCCACCGCAACGGCGACCTGGCCGCCTCGGCGCGGCTCGGGCGCTCGGGCGAGTTCGGCGTCTTCGACAAGGTCGTCACCGCCCCCGCCCACCGGCGCCGCGGCCTCGGCTTGACCCTCATGCGGGCCCTCTCGGGCCACGCCGCCGCGCTCGGCATGACCTGGGGCCTCCTGGTCGGCACCGACGAGGGCCGGGCGCTGTACGAGCACCTCGGCTGGACCCGGGTGAGCGACTTCCCCGGGGCGCGCAGCGAACGCGCCTGAATAAACCGGTTGCCGGCTTCGGGGCGCACTGCGAGGGTGGACCGCGCGGCCCCTGCGCGCTCCGCCGGGGCCTCCTCCTTTCGGCGCGATCGCGCCGATCCCGGACCACCGCACGAGAGGACGAGCCATGTCCGAAGCGACGCCGCAGCCCGAACCGAAGGACGCCGCCTGGATCGCGGCCAACCGGGCGATGTGGGACGAGCGCGTGCCCATCCACGCCGCCAGCGAGTTCTACGACCAGGCGGGCTTCCGCGCCGGCGCCGACCGCCTCAACGCGTTCGAGGTCGCCGAGGTCGGGGACGTGACCGGCAAGCGCCTGGTGCACCTCCAGTGCCACATGGGGCAGGACACCCTGTCGTGGGCGCGGCGCGGCACGTCCCGCGTGGTCGGATTGGACTTCTCCGAACCGGCGGTCGAGGTCGCCCGCGGCCTCGCGGCCGACCTCGGCTTCACCGCCGCCGAGGCCGAGTTCGTCGCCGCCGACGTCTACGACGCGAAGGCGGCCCTGCCCGAGGCCGACTACGACATCGTCTACACCGGCCTGGGCGCGCTGTGCTGGCTGCCCGACATCGAGCGCTGGGCCGAAGTGGCGTCCTCGCTGGTCGCGCCCGGCGGGTTCCTGTACCTCGCGGAGTTCCACCCGGTGTCCGACGCGCTCGACTGGGACACCGGGAACCGCTTCGACCGCGACTACCTCGGCGGCACCGTCCAGGTCTACGACGAGCCGGGGACCTACGTCGACGGCGACGCGGACACCGTCAACAACCTCAACTACCTGCGAATCCACCCGATCGGCGAGGTGGTGACGGCGCTGGCCGCGAACGGCCTGCGCCTCGAGTTCCTGCACGAGTTCGACTGGACCCTGTTCCAGCAGTTCGGCACGCTCGTCAAGGACGAGGAGGGGTATCGCCAGCCCGAGGGCGCGCCGAGGGCGCCGCTGATGTACTCGCTGAAGGCGACGCGCCCGGCCTGAGGTCCCGGTTTTCCCATGGTCCTCTGACGATGCTCACAGTCCGGCCTTGAGATTCGGCCGAACAATCGGAACTCGACCGACAAGAGGGGACTGTGGTGCGCATGGGATGGAAGAGGCCGACATATGAGGGCCGTCCGTACGACCGGCCCGAGGAGGAGCTGGTCGATCAGGGGCTGCGCTTCGACATCGGGACGCTGCTGAGCCGGCGGGGCGTGCTCGCCGCGGGGGCGGGCGCGGCGGTGGCCGGACTGGCCGCGTGCAATGCCGACGAGAGCGGTGCCGGCGACGCGGCGGATTCAGGGGACCTCGCGGAGATCCCGGAGGAGACCGCGGGGCCGTATCCGGGCGACGGCTCGAACGGCGCGGACGTGCTGGAGCAGAGCGGGGTCGTGCGCAGCGACATCCGGTCGAGCTTCGGGACGGGCACCGCCACGGCCGAGGGGGTGCCGATGACGCTCGAGCTCACGGTCTACGACCTGGCGAACGGCAACGCCCGCTTCGAGGGCGTGGCCGTGTACGTGTGGCACTGCGACCGCGACGGCGAGTACTCGATGTACGCCGAGGGCCTGGAGGAGGAGAACTACCTGCGCGGCGTGCAGATCGCCGACGCCGACGGGCTCGTGTCCTTCACGAGCGTCTTCCCGGCCTGCTACGACGGCCGCTGGCCCCACATCCACTTCGAGGTGTACCCCGACGAGGCGTCCATCGCCGACAGCGCCAACGCGATCGCGACCTCGCAGGTGGCGCTGCCGCAGGACGTGTGCGACACGGTGTACGCCGAGAGCGGCTACGAGCGGTCCGCCGAGAACTTCGCGCGGGTGTCGCTGGACTCGGACAACGTCTTCGGCGACGACGGCGGCGAATCGCAGCTCGCTGCGGTGTCCGGGGACGTCGCCGGCGGCTACACCGTGTCGCTCCCGGTCGGCGTCGACACCACGACCGAGGCCGGAGGCGGCGGTCAGGCGCCCTCCGGTGACGGCGGTCCTGGTGCGGGCGGGCCGGGCGGGGACGGCGGTCCCGGTGGCGGCGGCGAGCCGCCGTCGGACATGGGCTCCCCCGGCGACTCCGAGGGCTGACCCGACCGTCAGTGCAGGACGACCAGGCCGGTCTCGCCGAAGAGCGTGGCCGCGAGTGAGGCGCGGTTCCCGGCCTTGAGCGGGAGCTTCGCGCCGATCGCCTCCAGGGGCGTCTCGATCCGCTCCGGGTCGGGGTGGACCGCTTCGAGGCCGACGAACGGCACGACCGGCAGCCCCGCGGACGGGTGCGGTGTGGCGCCCCAGTCGATGAGGAACGGGACGAGGCCGGTGCGGCCCTGCCCGCGGTCGAGCGTGAGCCGCCAGGTGAGGCGGTCCCCCGCCGGGGTCTGGCGCGACAGCTCCCACGGGTCGCCCGGGTCGTATCCGGCGGCGCGGGCCGCGGCCACCGCGGCGTCGACGTCCTCGACCCTGACCGCCCAGGTCACCAGCCGGGCCTCGCCGAGCGCGTCGATCCCGAAGGGGCGCGGGCCCTCCGGCTCGCCCTGCTCGGGGTCGGGGCCGACGATCTCGAGGTAGGCGCCGTCGCCGAGGCCGAGGAGGAAGTTCCGGGTGCCGAGCGCGGGGTGGGCGCCGCCGGGAACCGGTCGGGTCCCGGTGAGGCGGGCGACCTCGGCCACGGTGCCGGCGAGGTCGGGGGTGGCGAGGACGAGATGGTCGAGTGAGGACATGGGCCGCAGTTTAGTCACGCTGCGCCACAGCCGTAACGGCTGTCGCTCGAATCGGCGCGGAGAGGTTCAGCGGGGCGGGTCGGTGAGGGCCTTGAGCATCTCGTCGGTCGGTTCGGCGAGCACCCGCTCGGCCGCTTCGCGCGCCTCGGTCTCGCCGGGCGTGTAGTCGACGCGGCAGCCGTCGGCGGTGAACGCGGCGTCGGCGGGCGGGTCGCCCTCGCGGCGCATGAGGTCGCCGATGCCGTTCTCCAGCAGCCCGAAGGCGTGCTCGGCGGCGGTCACGGCGGCGGCGCGGATCTCCTCGATCGGGTCGCCGGAGAGCACCCGGTGCACGTTGACCTCCACGAGGATGTACTGGGTGTGCATCAGCTGCGAGGCGACCAGCCGCGCGGTCAGCGCGGGGTTGCCCTCCTCGATGAGGCCCTCGGCGAGTTCGACGGCCGAGCGGCGCCGGTAGTCCATGGCGCTCACCATCAGCGAGGGCGTGGACGCCAGCAGGCCCTGCACCTTGAGGAACATGGGGTTGTCGCTGAGCCCGGTCTGCGGCGCGCCGCGTTCGAGCAGGTGGAGGTAGTGCTCCCGGAGGGCCGCGTGCGGGGTCTGCCCGCGGCGGCGCTCGCGCACGACCCGGGCGGCGTCGCCGGTGTGGTGCCGCATGCCGCCGATGACGAGGTCCTCCTTGGTCGGGAAGTAGTTGAAGACGGTCGCCTTCGAGACCTCGGCGACCGCCGCCACCTCGGCGACGGAGACGTTGTCGTAGCCGCGCTCGGTGAACAGCTCCAAGGAGGTCGCCTTCAGCAGCTCCCAGGTCGCGTTCTTCTTCCGCTCGCGCAGGCCGGCTCGTCGCTCCACACCATTACTGTACCAGATCGAAATATGCGCCGGGAAAAAACTTGTACCCGGTCAAATTCCACTGCTATGCTCGCCGACATGACAGGAAACCCACCCGCGACACCGGCCCGCGAGGGCGCCGACCCCGGCGAGGAGGCCGTGCCAGAGGGCTCCATCGTCCGGCTCCTCGTCGAGTACCTCCGGCCCCACCGGCGCCTCGTCGCGCTCACCGTCGTCTTCCAGATCGTCCAGACGATGGCCACCCTCTACGTGCCGACCCTCAACGCCGACCTCGTCAACAACGGCGTCGCCACCGGCGACACCGACTACGTGCTGCGCCACGGCGCCTTCATGCTCGCCGTCACCCTCGTGCAGATCGGCGCCGCCGCCTTCGCCGTCTACTTCGGCGCCAGGGCCGCCATGGGCCTCGGCCGCGACCTCCGCGCCGCACTGTTCTCGCAGGTCCAGCGCTTCTCCGCCACGGAGATGGACCGGTTCGGCGCGCCCTCGCTCATCACCCGCACCACCAACGACGTCACCCAGATCGTCACCATGCTCGTCATGGCGCTCACGATGCTGCTGACCGCCCCGATCGCCGCCTTCGGCGGCCTCGCGCTCGCGCTCAGCCTCGACGTCCCCATGACCGGCGTCCTCCTCGCCGCCGTCCCCGTCGTCGCGCTGGTCGTCTTCCTCATCGTCCACGCGATGATCCCCGCCAGCCGCGTCATGCAGCGCTGCATCGACGGGATCAACCAGGTCATGCGCGAGCACATCACCGGCATCCGCGTCATCCGCGCCTTCGTCCGCGACGGCCACGAGCAGCGCCGCTTCGCCGCGGCCAACACCGAGCTCACCGACGCCTCGCTCCGCGTCGGGCGCGTGCAGGCCTTCTTCGGCGCCACCGCCATGGTCTTCGGCAACCTCACCTCGATCGCCATCGTCTGGATCGGCGCCGGCCGCATCGCCGACGGCTCCATGCAGATCGGCGACCTCATCGCCTTCCTCACCTACGCCGGGCAGATCCTCGGCGCGGTCATGATGTCCATGGGCGTGTTCATGATGGCCCCGCGCGCGAAGGTCGCCGCCGGCCGCATCCGCGAGGTCCTCGACACCAGCCCGGGCATCCACGACCCGGCCGAGCCCGTCACCGAACTCCCCGGCCCCGGCGAACTCGACGTCACCGGCGTCGCCTTCCGCTACCCCGGAGCCGAGGAGGCCGTGCTCCGCGAGGTCGACCTCATCGCGCGCCCCGGCCAGACCACCGCCGTCATCGGCTCCACCGGCTCGGGCAAGACCACCCTGCTCCACCTCATCCCCCGCCTGTTCGACGTCGGCGCCGGGTCGATCCGCGTCGACGGCGTCGACGTGCGCGAGATGGACCGGGCCCTCATCGCCCGCACCATCGGACTCGTCCCCCAGCGCGCCTACCTGTTCTCCGGCACCGTCGGCTCCAACCTCCGCTACGGCGACCCCGACGCGAGCGACGAGACCCTCTGGCGCGCTTTGGAGACCGCCCAGGCCGCCGACTTCGTCCGCGCCATGCCCGACGGCCTCGACACAGTGATCGGCCAGGGCGGCACCACCGTCTCCGGCGGCCAGCGCCAGCGCCTCGCCATCGCCCGGACCCTGGTGGCGCGGCCCAGGATCTACCTGTTCGACGACTCCTTCTCGGCCCTGGACACCGCCACCGACGCGGCGCTGCGGGCCGCGCTCGCCACCGAGATCGCCGACGCGGCGCAGGTGATCGTGGCCCAGCGGGTCGCGACCATCCGCGACGCCGACCGGATCGTGGTGCTCGACGCCGGCCGGGTGGTCGGCACCGGCACCCACGAGGAGCTGCTGGCGACCAATCCGGTGTACGCCGAAATCGTCACTTCCCAACTCACCCTTCAGGAGGCGATATGACCATGCGCGGCGGACCGGGTGTGCCGGTCCTGAAGAAGGCGGACGACTTCCGCGGCACGGTCCGGCGGATCTTGCAGCTGCTGCGCCGCGACCGGCTGCGGCTGGCCTCGGTGATCGGCTTCGGCGTCCTCATGGTGTGCGGGATGCTGTCGATCCCGACGGTGCTCGGGCGCGCGACGGACCTGGTGATCGAGGGCACGGCCTCGGGCGAGCTGGACTTCGGTGCGCTGGGCCGGATGCTCGGGCTGGCGGTGGCGCTGGCGCTGGGCACGTTCCTCATCACCGTCCACAACGGGCGCACGATCGCGAGGCTCGCGCAGGGCATGGCGTTCGGGCTGCGGGCCGAGGCGGACCGGAAGGTCTCCTCGCTCCCGTTGGGGTACTTCGACTCGCGTTCGCGCGGTGAGGTGCTCTCGCGGGTCACCAACGACATCGACAACCTGACGCAGACGGTGGGGCAGGTGACCCAGCGGATCGTGCAGGGGCTGCTGTTCATGATCGGCGTGCCGATCATGATGCTCACGATCTCGCCGCTGCTGACGCTGGTGGTGATCTTGACGATGCCGCTGACGGTGCTGGCGACCCGGTTCATCGGCAGGCGGAGCCAGCCGCGGTTCGCGAAGCAGTGGGCGACCACCGGCAAGCTGAACGGCCATGTCGAGGAGATGATCACCGGGCACCAGCTGGTGACGCTGTTCGGCCGCCAGGCGCAGGGGGCGGCCACGTTCGAGCGGCAGAACGAGGAGCTGTACGAGAACTCGGTGCGGGCCCAGTGGGTGGCCGGGCTGCTCGGTCCGGCGATGGCGTTCCTGGGTTCGGTGACGTACGTGCTCGTGGCGGTGGTCGGCGGCTTGCAGGTGGCGGCCGCGGTGCTGTCCTTCGGGCAGATCCAGGCGTTCATCCAGTACACCGGGCAGTTCTCGAACCCGTTGAACATGCTGGCGGCGCTGTTCGGCCAGGTCCAGTCGGCGGTGGCCTCGGGCGAGCGGGTCTTCGAGTTCCTCGACGCCGAGGAGCAGTCGCCGGAGCCGGCGGTGGTCGACGCCGCGCTGGCGGCGGTGGACGGCCGGGTGGCGTTCGAGGACGTCTCGTTCCGGTACCTGGAGGACGAGCCGCTGATCGAGCACCTGTGGCTGGCGGCGGAGGCGGGCCAGACGGTGGCGATCGTGGGGCCCACGGGGGCGGGGAAGACGACGCTGGTGAACCTGCTCATGCGCTTCTACGATCTGGACGCGGGCCGGATCACCGTGGACGGCGTCGACGTGTCCACGGTGGAGCGGGAGCGGCTGCGGCGCAGGATCGGCATGGTCTTGCAGGACACGTGGCTGTTCGACGGCACGATCGCGGAGAACATCGCGTACGGCAGGCCGGAGGCGACCCGCGAGGAGGTGGTGGCGGCCGCGTCGGCGGCGCACGCCGACCACTTCATCCGGACGCTGCCGGAGGGCTACGACACGGTGGTGGGCGCCGAGGAGGGCAGTCTGAGCGCCGGGGAGCGCCAGTTGGTGACGATCGCTCGGGCGTTCCTGATCGATCCGTCGATCCTGATCCTGGACGAGGCGACGAGTTCGGTGGACACCCGCACCGAGATGCTCGTGCAGCAGGGGATGGTCGCGTTGCGGCAGGGGCGCACGAGTTTCGTGATCGCCCACCGGTTGTCGACGATCCGGGACGCGGACGTGATCGTGGTGATGGAGCACGGCCGCGTGGTCGAGCAGGGGGCCCATGAAGCGCTGCTGACCTCGGGCGGGGCGTACGCGCGCCTGTACGAGGCGCAGTTCGCGCAGCCGGCGGTCGAGGAGGAGGAGCCGGCGGGCCGTCCTTGACCGATCGCCGCGTCGCCGCGGGGAATGCGGTGTCTCAAAAGGGGTTCCGGTGTCTCGGGCTGCACGGCCCGGGGCGCCGGGACCATGTTCGCCGAGGCGGCGGCGATCGGTCGCCGAGACTGCGGTGATCCGGCGGCGATCGGTCGGCACCGCGCCATGAGGCCAGTGCGGCCGGTCTCGTCGGCACCGCGGCACGGAGCCGGAAAGTGCGGCCGGTCTCGCCGCCGCATCATGGTGCCGATGCGGCCGGTCTCGTCTGCGGCGGTTCGGGTCAGATCGTGAGGGCCTGTCCGTCGGGGAGGCGCCGGTAGGCCCCTCGGAAGAGGTGTTCGAGCCTTCGGTCGACCGTCGCGAGGCCGATGTCGCTGAGGGAGGCGTCGTGGATGGGGATCACGGCGGGGGCGTCGACGGCGCGGAGGTAGTCGACGACTTCGGCGATCTTCGACCAGGGCGCGGCCACCGGCGCGAGCAGGAGCCGGATCGGGAAGTCCGGCACGGTGAAGGCGTCGCCGGGGTGGAACACGCCGTCGACGAGGTAGCCGACGTTGGGGACGCGCGGGAGGTCGGGGAGGACGACCGCGTGGTGTCTGCCGAGGACCTTGACCTCGGTGCCGGCTTCGGGGACGGCGTCGCCTTCGCTCACGACCGAGACCGGGAGGTCCATGAGGGTCTCGGCGACCGCGGTGGGACCGTAGAGGCGGGTGCCGGGCCGGTCGTTGAGGAGCCGGCGCAGTTCGGCCTCGTTGCAGTGGTCGGCGTGCTGGTGGGTGATGAACACGGCGTCGACGCCGTCGAGGGCCGCCGGGTCGGAGTAGACCCCGGGGTCGATCGCGAGGGAGCCTTGGTCGGTGTCGAGGCGGACGCAGGCGTGCCCGAATCTGGTCAGTCGCATGGTCTCACCGTAGGTCGCGGTGGGGCGGCCCGCGGGCCGGTCTCCGGGAATCCCGGAGCGGTGCCGGTGGGCGGGTTCAGCTCAGGGCCGTGAAGGTGCCGTAGGCGACGCTGGTGGCGACGGCCGCCGCGCACGCGGTGAGGGCCAGCGCGGCCACTGCCCAGTCGGCGGGGCGCATCCGCTGGACGCGCGCGTAGGTGCGCGGGGTCTGGGAGTCGAAGCCGCGCGCGTCCATGGCGGCGGCGAGGCGTCCGGCGCGGCGGATCGCGCCGACGAGGAGGGTGAACATCGTGGAGGCGAACAGGCGGGCGCGCCGCAGCGGGTTCCAGCCGCCTTCGAGGCCGCGGGCGCGGCGGGCGGTGGTGATCTGGCGCCATTCGGCGGCGAGGAGCGGCAGGAGCCGGAGTGCGGCGAGCGAGCCGAGGGTGAACCGCGGCGGGGCCTTGAGCTGCTGTGTGAGGGCGTCGGCGAGGTCGGTCGGGTCGGTGGTGGCGAAGACGAGCACTCCGGCGGTGGCGGCGACGAGGACGCGCAGGCCGATCGCGACGCCGCCGACGAGGGCGTCCTCGCTGATGGTCAAGGGCCCCAGGGTGATCAGGATGCGGCCGGTCTGCTCGGCGGCGAAGATCGCGTTGACGATGACGACGGTGCCGGCGGCGAGCCACAGCCATCGGAGCCGGTGCGCGAGGGCGCCGATCCTGATGCCGGTGAACGGGAGCGTGACGACGAGCATCGCGAGCAGGAGGAGGGGCGTGAGCCAGTCGGCGGCGACGAGCGCGGTGATGGTGACGGCGGCGACGGCGAACACCTTCGCGACGGGGTTGACGCGGGCGATCGGCGAGTGCGGCGCGCAGATGGGAACGAGTGTCAGCACGCGGGCCTCCCAGAGCGGGCGCACGCCGCCGCGACACCGACGAGGGCACGGCGGCCGGTCGGGCTCGGGAATGCCGCATGGTTCGTCCTCGCGCCGGTCGGAGTCGTGCACCCGCGCAGCGCGGTCGGGATCGGAACCGGGGCCGGGGCCGCGATCGGACCGACGGCCCGGCCACGGTGGTGGCGACGGTTCGGGAAGCGCGATGCCACGGGCCGGAAGGCACCCGGCGAAGCGGTCCGGGCCGCCCACCTCCTAGCCTGCTGGACCGCGAACACAGGGATACCCCCATGCAGAGCCCGGCACCGGTAGTGACCGCCGTTCGGGAGGCGCAACACCACGGGCCCGAACGCATCCGGCGAAGCAGTCCGGGCCGCCCACCTCCGAGACCGCTGAGCCACGGGCGCAGGGCTACCCCCATGCAGGACCCAGCACCGGTAGTGACCGCCGTTCGGGAGGCGCAACACCACGGGCCCGAAGACACCCGTCAAAGCGGACCGGGCCGCCCACCTCCGAGACCGCTGAGTCTCCGGCGCAGGGCTACCCCCATGCGGGACCCGGCCACGGTGGTGACCGGGGTGCGGCGGGGGCGCGATCAGGGTGGCGAAGGTCGGGCTCATCGGCGCACCTCTTCGGTGATGCGGCCTTCGCCGAGGATGAGTTCGCGTCCGGCGAGGGCGGCGGCGAAGTCGCGGTCGTGCGTGACCGCGAGGAGCGCGGTGCCTTCGTCGCGGATGTCGGCGGTGAGGTCGACGAGTTCGCCCCAGGTGCGCCGGTCCTGGCCGAAGGTGGGCTCGTCGAGCAGCAGCACGCCCGGTGCGGCCGCGAGGGCGCCGGCCACCGAGAGCCGCCGGGCCTCGCCGCCCGAAAGCGTGTGGGGGTTGGCGAGGGCCAAGGGCGCCAGGCGGAGTCGTTCGAGGAGTTCGTCCACGCGGGCGTCGGTGCGGTCCTTCGACCAGCCGGCCTGCCGCGGCCCGAAGGCGAGCTCGTCGCGGACGGTGGCGGTCACGAACTGGTGCTCGGGGTCTTGGAAGACGGTGCCGACGCGGGTGGCGAGCCGCCTCGCCGGGAGCCGGTGCAGCGGCCGGGTCTCGCCGGGGACGGTCGCCTGTCCCCTGGTCGGGCGGGCGAGGCCGCCCGCGAGGAGGGCGAGCGTGGATTTGCCGGAGCCGTTCGGTCCGGTGATCGCGAGGAGTTCGCCTTCGCGCGCTTCGAAGGAGACGCCGTCGAGGGCGGGCCGCTCGGTCCCGGGGTAGGCCAGCGCGAGGTCTTCGCCGCGCAGGGCCGTCGGTCCGGCGGTGCGGGCCGCTCGGACCGGCAGGGGCAGGTCGGGGACCCAGACGCCTTGGGCGGCGAGGGCTTCGCCGTGTTCGGCGAGGACCGCGGCGGCGGGTCCGTCGGCGATGGGGGCGCCGCCGGGGCCGAGGGCAACGACCCGGTCGACGAGGTCGAGGATGTCGGCGACGCGGTGCTCGACGACGATCATGGTCGCCTCGGTGTCGGCGAGGGTGTTCCGGAGCGCCTCGCGGACGCTCCGGGCGCCTTCGGGGTCGAGGTTCGCGGTGGGTTCGTCGAGGAGGATCAGGTCGGGGCGACGGGCGAGGACGCCGGCGAGGGCGAGCCGCTGCTGCTCGCCGCCGGAGAGGGCGTGCGTGTCGCGTTCGGGTCCGTAGGGGAAGCCGACGGCGTCGAGGGCGCGGTGGACCTCGGTCCAGATGCGGTCCGGGGGGAGGGCCTGGTTCTCGAGTCCGAATGCGACGTCGTCGCCGCTGCGGGCCATGATGAGTTGCGTTTCGGGGTCCTGGAAGAGGATGCCCACGCGTTCGCGCTGGTCGGCGACGGGCTTGCCGTCGAGGAGGACCTCGCCGTCCTGCTCGCCGGAGTCGCCGGTGAGGAGCCCGGCGAGCGCGGCGAGCAGGGTGGACTTGCCCGACCCGGAGGGGCCGAGCAGGAGCACCCGCTCGCCGGGCTCGACGCGCAGGTCGACGTCCGCGACGGCTTTGGCGCGGCGTCCGGCGTGGCGCCAGGCGAAGCCGCGGAATTCGACCGAGATCACGGCGGGGTCAGATCCGGGCCCGTTCGCGGCCGGCGGGGAACCGGTCGAGTACGCCGGTGGGGAGCATGGCCTTGACGAGGGCCTGGGATCCGAGTCCGGCGACGAGCGCGCCGGAGAGCATGGCGAGCACGAAGTAGGGGATCTGGAACTCCCACAGGCCGGTGGCCGCGTAGTAGTTGCGGATGTCGAAGGTGGCCAGGGCGACCGCGGAGAGCGCGCCGCCGAGGAGGGCGACGGCGGTGTTGTAGCGGCGGTAGCGGGTGGAGGCGAACGCGAGTTCGCCGCCGAGGCCTTGGAGGAGGCCTTGGAGGATGACCGCGGCGCCCCAGTAGGCGCCGAGGAGGGCCGAGACGGTGGCGGCGAGGCCTTCGGTGAACAGGCCGGCGCCGGCGCGGCGGACGATGAGCGGGGCGAGGACGGCGGGGATGAGCCACACGCCGTTGATGATCGACTTCAGGGGCGGGTAGAAGGCGAGGACGGGTTCGAGGCCGGTCCAGACGAATCCCCAGGCCCAGAAGACGACGCCGAAGGCGACGGCGAGGACGGCGCAGGTGAGGATGTCGACGGTGCGCCAGCGGGCTGGGGCGAGGGCGTTGCTGTCGGCGGGCATGGGCTTGCCTTTCGGAGTCTGCGGACAAGGCGCGACAGCGGCGACGACGACTTCCTACGCCGGTATGACCCGGATCAGGTGCGAGGGTCTGCGGTCGGTTCCGCACTCTCAGCCAATCGGCTCCCCTGTCGGCTTCGACGTTAACACCAAGTGGTGCGGTCGTAGCGGGTGCGCGGGTCGGGGGTGACGCGCGGGATGGGGCGCGGCGGCGGGGCGGGCGCGCCGTAGATTGCTCGGATGACGACTGAACGGGAATGGGAGCTGGTGCGCCGGGTCGTGGAGGCGCTGCCGGAGGGCACCTGGACTTCGTACGGGGATCTGGCCGAGCTGATCGGGACCGGGCCGAGGCAGGTCGGGGCGTACATGCGGGACGGGGACGTCGGGCGGGCGTACCGGGTGCTGACGGCGGGCGGTACGGTGTCGGAGGGTTTCCGCTGGTCGGACGGCCGCACCGGCAAGGATGTGCCGGACCTGCTGCGCGAGGACGGCGTGAAGGTGAACGCGAGGGGCAGGGCCGACCGGTCCCAGCGCATGTCGGTCTACGACCTGAAGCTCCTGGCGGCCGAACTCGAAGCGGATGACCCGTCACCATCCGACGATGATTTCAGTATTTAACCCGCAAAATCATGATATTTCCGGTCTAAGGGACCCCTGGCGTAAAAGTACACGTGTGGTGTGACATCGTCCCTTCGAACAGAACGCGAATGCGATTCGTGCGGACGGCGAACGCGCGGCGGGCGGCGGGCGGTCCGAAAAACGCGCGGCGGCGTTCTGCGGGGAACGCGGCGAAGGGTCGGGGCCATTCGTCTGCGGCGATGCTTCGCGGTCGCGAATCGAGAGCGACTCCGGCACGACCGGAGTGCGCGCGGTTCCGAGTGCAGGGGGGTCTCCCGGATCCGCGGGTTGAGTGCGGTCGGCGGATCTTCGCGGTCGCGACTCGGGCGCGACCGGCGTGCACTCGGCTCCGAGTGCGCAGGTCTCCCGAATCGGCGGATTCAGCGCGGTCGGTGGTGCGGGGCGGGCCGGTCGCGTCGTAGTGATGGGGTACAACGGTCGGTATGGCGGCAGACAGCACAACGGGAAACAACGGGGAATCGCTCGGCGCGCACGAACACGGAACACTGCGCGAGGAGGCCGAGGCGCTCCTGCGGGCCCTCGCCGGTGACCACGCGCGGCTGCGCGAGGACCAATGGCGGGCCATCGAGGCCCTGTGCGGCTCCGCCGCACAGGAACCACAGCGCCCCGATCAGACCGGCGAACCGAGCCGCGAGCCGCGGCCCGTCGGCCGGCGCGTGCTCCTGGTGCAGCGCACCGGGTTCGGCAAGTCCGCCGTGTACTTCACCGCCACCTCGCTCCTGCGCCGCCGCGACGCCGGCCCCACCGTCATCGTCTCTCCCCTGCTGGCGCTCATGCGCAACCAGATCGAGGCCGCCCAGCGCGCCGGCGTGCGCGCCCGCACCATCAACTCCGCCAACCCCGAGGACTGGGACGCCATCGCCGAGGCGATCGCCGAAGACGCCGTGGACGTGCTCCTCATCAGCCCCGAGCGGCTCAACAACCCCGCCTTCCGCGACTACCAGCTCCCGAAGCTCGCCGCCGGCTGCGGGATGCTCGTGGTCGACGAGGCCCACTGCATCTCCGACTGGGGGCACGACTTCCGGCCCGACTACCGGCGCATCGCCTCCTTCCTCCACGACCTGCCCGCGGCCGTCCCCGTCCTCGCGACCACCGCCACCGCGAACGCGCGCGTCTCCGACGACATCGCCGAGCAGCTCGACCGCTCCGGCGAGCCGACGCTCGTACTACGAGGCAGCCTCGACCGCGAGTCGCTGCGCCTGTCCGTGGTCAACATGCCCGACAACGCCCACCGCCTCGCCTGGCTCGACGAGCACCTGCCGAAGATGGACGGCTCGGGCATCGTCTACACGCTCACCGTGGCCGCCGCCGAGGAGGTCAGCGACTACCTCAACGGGCGCGGCCACACCGTCGCCTCCTACACCGGCCGCACCGACAACGCCGAGCGCCTCGAACGCGAGGAGGACCTGCTCGGCAACCGGATCAAGGCGCTCGTGGCGACCAGCGCGCTCGGCATGGGCTTCGACAAGCCCGACCTCGGCTTCGTAGTCCACTTGGGAGCGCCCTCCTCCCCCGTGGCGTACTACCAGCAGATCGGCCGCGCCGGCCGCGCCCGCGACCGCGCCGAGGTGGTCCTCATGCCCGGCAGCGAGGACCGCGCGATCTGGGACTACTTCGGGTCGCTCTCGTTCCCGGCCGAGGAGGCGGTGCGCCGGACCCTGGACGTGCTCGCCGCCGAGGGCCGGGCCCTGTCCACCGCCGCGCTCGAGACGCGTGTGGACCTGCGCCGCTCCCGGCTGGAGATGATGCTGAAGGTCCTCGACGTGGACGGCGCGGTGCGGCGGGTCAAGGGCGGCTGGGAGTCCACGGGCGAGCCGTGGGCCTACGACGCCGACCGGTACGCGAAGGTCGCCGCCGCCAGGCGCCACGAACAGCAGCGGATGCTCGCCTACGAGGCGACCGACCGGTGCCGCCTGGAGTTCCTGCGCGCCGAGCTCGACGACGCCGAGGCCGCGCCGTGCGGGCGCTGCGACAACTGCACCGGGACCCGCACGGAGGCGAAGGTCTCGGCCGAGGCGGCCGAGGGCGCGGCGGCGGCCCTGTCGAAGCCGGGCGTGGCGTTCGAGGCGAAGCGCATGTGGCCCACCGGGTTGCAGGCCATCGGGATCGACCTGAAGGGGAAGATCCCGGTCGACAAGGGCGCCGAGACGGGCCGGGCGCTCGCGCGGCTGTCGGACATCGGCTGGGGCGGTCCGCTGCGGGCGCTGCTGTCGGACGGCGCCGACCGCGAGGTCCCCGAGGACGTGTTCGCCGCGGTGGTGAAGGTGCTCGCGGCCTGGGACTGGTCGGACCGGCCCTCGGCGGTGGTCTCGATGGGCTCGCTCTCGCGCCCGCGCCTGGTGAACGGCCTGGCCGAGCGGATCGCGGCGCTCGGCCGCATGGAGTACCTGGGGGCGCTGGGCCGCACGCCGGAGGCCGGCTCGGGGGCGCCCCGCGCCAACAGCGCGCAGCGCCTCCAGCAGGTCCTGCACGCGTTCACCGTGGACTTCCCGGTGCCCGCGTCGAGCGTGCTGCTGGTGGACGACGTGCGTGACAGCGGATGGTCGATGACCGTGGCGGCCATGCGGTTGCGCGAGGCGGGCGCCTCGGCGGTGCATCCGCTGACGCTGGCCTTGCAGGCGTGATCCGTGACCCAAGGGTCCTGATTTACGGCGGCGGGCCCGGCGGTGATCCGCCGGGCCCGCCGCGCGGGGTCTACAGCGCGCCGAGGAGCGCCGGGAGGTAGCCCTGGCTGTGGCCGCTGGCGTTCGGGTGGTACGGGATCTCCGAGACCGTCAGGCCGTGGAGCCACGGCGGGGAGCCGCAGATCTCGTGGCCCGAGAACTCGTCGCGCACGTCCACATAGGTGAACCCGTGCGCCGCGGCCGCGGACTCGATCACCGAGGAGAGCAGGTCGGCGGCCTGGTTGATGCGCACCTGCTCGGCGATGCTGATGAGCCCGAGGGCGTCGCAGTGGTTGACCGCCGCGAACAGCCGCGGGTAGCCGAGCACGTAGACCTCGGCGTTCGGCGCGTTCTGGGCGATCGCGGCGTAGACCGCGTCGAGCTTCGCGGGCAGCTCCTGTGTGGCCTTGCGCTCGGCCTCCTCGATGTCGGGGGTGCAGTTCTTGAACGGGAGGATGCAGGCAATGATCACGTCGACCCAGCCGACGTCGTTGCCGCCCACGCTGATCGAGACCAGGTCGGTGTCCGCGTCGAGGTGGCCGACCTGACCGGCGAGCACGTCGCCGGTCTTCGCGCCGCCGCAGGCGGCGAAGTCGAGGTCGGCGCCCAGCTCCTGGGAGAGCAGCCAGGGGTACGCGTTCTGCGAGCGCTGGCAGGAGAGGTCGAGGTAGGACCCCGCGCCGGAGCCCGAGGCGTAGGAGTCGCCGAGGGCGACGTAGTCGAGGGTCTCCTCTTGCGCTTGGGCCGCAGTCGGTATGAACAACAGTGGGAGGAGGAGGGCGGCGGCCGTGGCCGCGACGAGTCGGAGTCGGCGCATGGGGGGAGTTCCTTTGCGAGTCGGCGTTGACTTGACCCATATTGTGAACTCGCCGGTAACTTGTGCGACACCCCAAGACAGTAACAAATCGGGAACTTTACATATCTCGTTCTTTAACGGTGCGTTCGCGGAGGTCGCGGGCATGTCGCGCCGCCGCAGCGGGCGGCCTGCGGCGAAACGGGCGCCCGGGCCGCCCCGCTCCCCTAGGCTGGCGGCATGGGTGCACCCGCGGCGCCGCGGCGCCAGAGCATGTCCGACCAGGCCCTCATCGAGGGCACCGGAGCGGACTGGAAGACCTGGCTGGCCCTCCTCGACGAACGGGGAGCGGCCGCCCTCGACCACGCCGCCATCGCGCGGATGGTGATGGAGGAGTTCGAGATCGACGGCTGGTGGGCGCAGTCCATCACCGTCGGATACGAGCAGGAGCGGGGCCTTCGCGAAGCCGGCCAGCGCGCCGACGGCACCTACAGCGCCACCGCCTCCAAGACCGTGAACGCCCCGATCACCACGGCCTTCGAGCACGTGGCCGACCCCGACTCGCAGGCCGCGTGGCTCGGCGACCTCGAACTGTCGCAGCGCTCGGCGACGCCGCCCAAGTCGGTCCGGTTCGACGCCTCGGACGGCAGCCGGGTCTTCGCGAACCTCACCGCCAAGGGCGAGGCGAGGACGGCGGTGCAGGTCGAGATCGCGAAGCTCGACTCGGCCGCGGACGCCGAGGCGGCCAAGGCCGCGTGGAAGGCGCGCCTCGACCGCCTGGCACAGCGGTTCGAGGCTTAGCGGGTTCGAGACTTAACGGTTCGAGGTCTAGCAGTTCGAGGCTTAAAGGCTCAGGTCTTCGCGGCGGGGGCCGCGGCGTCGGTGGCCTCCACGGGCGGGACCGGACCGGTGCCCTTGCGTCCGCGCGAACGCGAGATCGCGACGCCGACCAGCGCCAGCGCGCCGCCGGCGAGGGTCAGCCAGGTCGGGACCTCGCTGAGCAGGAGCCAGGACATGCCCACGACGATCGCGGGGACCACGTACGTGGTCGCGCCCAGTTTCCCGGCGGTGGTGTACCTGAGGGCGTATCCCCAGGTGAGGAAGGCCAGCGCGGTCGGGATCAGGCCGAGGTAGAGCACGTGGAGGGTCGCCGAGGTCGGGGCGGCGTCGAGTTGGGAGGCCAGGAGCGGGGCGAACGGCAGGCACAGGACGGCGGCGATGGCGTTGCCGAACGCGGTGAACTGGAGCGAGGAGCAGTGCTGGAGGGTCGGTTTCTGGACGACCACGCTGATGGCGTAGGTGATGGCCGAGACCAGGCACAGCAGGACGCCGGCGACCGAGGCGGCACCGTGCTGGGACATCGAGAGGCTGACGACGGCGACGCCGGCGAAGGAGACGGCGATGCCGAGGAAGAGGCGGGGCGGGAAGCCCTCTTTGAGGATCCAGCCGCCGAGGAGGGCGATGAGGATGGGGCCGATGTTGACGACGAGTGCGGCGGTGCCGGCGTCGACGAGCTGCTCGCCCCAGTTGAGGGCGATCATGTACACGCCGAACCAGAGGACGCCGGCGGTGAGGATGCCGGGCCAGGCGCGGCGGCCGGGCAGGCCCTCGCGGCGGACGGCCCAGACGGCGAGGAGGACGACGGCGGCGACGGCGGCTCTGCCGAGGGTGAGGGGGCCGGGGTCGAGGTGCCTGCCGGCGTCGCGGATGGAGACGAAGGCCGAGGCCCAGCACAGGACGGTGACGCCGATGGCAAGCGCGGCACGGGTGTTGATTCGCTCGCTCATGGGCGGCGGCTCCTCGCGGTGGGCGGCGGGCGGCCTGGTGGGGCACGGGCGCCTGGGCGGTTCGGCGGTCAGCCGGGGGCGCGGTCGGCGCCGCGGTAAACCTAGCACCGGGGGCGGTTTCGGGGCATCCGTTATTCGACTGGGGAACCGGGCGGCGGCGGGCGGCGTCGAAGGGACATGATGGGACACATGACAGTGCAACGGTTCATTCCGATCGCGGCGGTGTTCGCGCTGGCGGCGTGCGGGCAGGGCGCCGGTTCGGGCGATTCGGGTTCGGGCGATGTCGGGTCGCCGCCGGGCGGGGGGACGACGGATTCGGTGCTCTACCAGGGCGCTTTGACGGTGCTCCAGGACGCGGAGGGCGAGGTGCCGGAGCTGTGCGGGGTGGTCGCGGAGTCGTACCCGCCGCAGTGCGCGGGCCTGCCGGTGAGCGGCTGGGACTGGGACTCGGTCGAGCACGAGGAGGCCTCGGGGGTGCGGTGGGGCTCGTTCCTGGTGACCGGTTCGTTCGACGGCGAGTCGCTGGTGCTGACCGAGGAGCCGGTGCCGACCGCGGAGATCGACATGGCCGACTACCCCGATCTCCAGTACACCGAGCCGGAGATCGGGGAGCCGGCGGAGGACTTGAGCGTCGAGGAGTTGCAGGCGATCGCCGACGAGCTGGTGGCGGAGTTCCCGGTGTACGTGGTCGGGGGCTGGGCGGACGAGCAGAACGGGGTGGCGCTGGTGGACGCGCTGCTGGTGACGCCGGAGTTGGAGGCGTACGTGCAGGAGCGCTTCCCGGAGGGCACGGTGGCGTTCTCGCAGATGCTCAAGCCCGTGGAGTAGCCGCGAAAGCGTTATCCGAACGTTGTCGCCGCGCGGGGGCGGACCCGGGAGCGTGACCGGTAACTTGGGGCGGGCCGGAACGCATTCGGGAGAGGGAGCCTGGCGATGAGTCGCACCGATGTCAGCTACGTGGAGAGCGTCAGCCCTGGAAGCGGGCGGTGCGCGCCCCGGGCCGCGGCGGATTCGGACGCGGCCGCGCTCGCCCTCGACGGCGAGTGGCGGTTCCGGCTCGGGGCCGGGCTGCACGACCTCGCCGAGGGCTTCGAGGACCCCGGCTTCGACGCGAGCGGCTGGGACGGTGTCGCGGTCCCCTCCATGTGGCAGATGCACGACCTCGACGGCGAGGCCCCCTACGGCAGGCCGCAGTACACCAACACGTACTACCCGTTCCCGGTCGACCCGCCGCGGGTCCCCGACGCGAACCCGACCGGCGAGTACCGCCGCGTCTTCGACCTCCCCGCCGACTGGCCCGACACCGGCCGCACCGTCCTGCGGTTCGAGGGCGTCGACTCCTGTTTCGCCGTGTGGCTCAACGGGACGCGCCTGGGCGACGGCAAGGGCTCGCGCCTGCCGACCGAGTTCGACGCCACCGATCATCTGCGCCCGGGGGCGAACACCGTTGCCGTCCGCGTCCACCAGTGGTCCGCCGGGTCCTATCTGGAGGACCAGGACATGTGGTGGCTGTCGGGGATCTTCCGGCCCGTCGCCCTCCTCCACCGCCCCGAGGGCGGCGTCGGCGACCTGTTCGTCCACGCCGGCTACGACCACCGGACGGGCCTGGGCTCGCTCACGGTGGACGCGCCCGAAGGCGCCCGCGTCACCGTCCCCGAACTGGGCCTCGACATCGCCGCGGGCGAAACCGTCGAAGTGCCGGTCGAGCCGTGGACGGCCGAGACGCCGCGCCTGTACGACGCGGTCGTGGCCACCGCGACCGAGCGGGCCTCGGTCCGCGTCGGCTTCCGCACCGTCGCGGTCGAGGGCGGCGTGCTCAAGGTCAACGGCCGCCGCCTCCTCCTGCGCGGGGTCAACCGCCACGAATGGGACCCCGACCGCGGCCGGACCCTCTCGGTCGAGACGATGCGCCGCGACCTCGAACTCATGAAGCGGCACAACGTCAACGCCGTCCGCACCAGCCACTACCCGCCCGACCGGCGCTTCCTCGACCTGTGCGACGAGCTCGGCGTCTGGGTCGTGGACGAATGCGACCTGGAGACCCACGGCTTCGTCCACCACGGCTGGCGGCAGAACCCCTCCGACGAGCCGATGTGGCGCGAGGCCTACCTCGACCGCATGGCGCGCATGGTCGAACGCGACAAGAACCACCCCTCCGTCGTCATGTGGTCCCTCGGCAACGAGAGCCACACCGGGCAGAACCTCGCCGCGATGTCCCACTGGGCCAAGGAACGCGACCCCGGCCGCCCCCTCCACTACGAAGGCGACTGGGACAGCGGCTACGTGGACGTCTACAGCCGCATGTACGCCGACCACGCCGAGACCGACCGCATCGGCCACCGCACCGAGGCCCCGACGAAGGACCCCGCGCTCGACGAGCACCGCCGAGGCCTCCCCTTCATCCTCTGCGAGTACGCGCACGCCATGGGCAACGGCCCCGGCGGCATGAGCGAGTACCAGCGCCTGTTCGAACAGCACGACCGCTGCCAGGGCGGGTTCATCTGGGAGTGGATCGACCACGGCGTGCGCCGCCGCACCAAGGACGGCCGCGAGTGGTTCGCCTACGGCGGCGACTTCGGCGAGCCGATCCACGACGGCAACTTCGTGATCGACGGACTCGTCTTCCCCGACCGCGTGCCCTCCCCCGGCCTCGCCGAGTTCAAGAAGGTGGTCGAACCCGTCCGCATCGGCGCCGACGCGGGCACGCGCACCATCGCCGTGACCAACCGCCGCGACTTCGCCGACACCGCCGACCTGCGGTTCACCTGGACCGTCGAGGACGGCGGCCGCCCCGTCGCCCACGGCGAACTCGACCTCCCCGCGATCGACGCCGGCAACGCCGCCGTCGTGCCCTTCCCCGCGGGAATCACCGGCGAGGCCGAAGGCGAACGCTGGCTCACCGTCCGCGCCGTCCTCGCCGAGGACGCGCCCTGGGCCGGGGCCGGACACGGGATCGCCTGGGGCCAGGCGCGACTCGCCTCGGCCGAGCGGGCGGCCCCGACCGGGTCCACCGCCGCGCCGACGGCGCTGGATCGCGGCTGGCGGCTCGGGGACGCCGCATTCGACGCGCTCGGGCGCCTGACCTCCCTGGGCGGCCTGGAACTCGACGGCCCCCGCCTCGACCTGTGGCGCGCGCCCACCGACAACGACCTGCGCAGCTGGCACACGCCGCTCGCCGACCGGTGGAAGAGCCGCAACGCGGCCCTGCACCGCCTGGAGCACAAGGTCCTCGACATCGACGCGAACGAGGGCGGGCTCACCGTCGCCACCCGCGTCGGCGCCGCCGGGGCCGCCCTCGCCATGGACGCGGTCTACCGCTGGCGCCTCGCCGGGAACCGGCTGTGGCTCACCGTGGAGGTCAACCCCAAGGGCGAGTGGGACTTCCCGCTGCCGCGCCTGGGCGTGCGCATGGCCGCGCCGAAGCACCTCGACCACGTCTCCTGGTTCGGCGGCGGGCCCGGCGAGGCCTACGCCGACACGCGCGAGGCCGCCCGCGTCGGCCGCTTCGAGGCCGGCGTCGCCGAACTCCAGACCCCGTACGTCTTCCCGCAGGAGAACGGCTCCCGCATCGACGTGCGCAGCGCGACCCTCACCGGACGCGGACAGACCTTCACCGTGCTCGGCGCGCCGCACTTCGCGCTCACCGTGCGGCCGTGGACCAGCGAGGACCTCGAAGCCGCCGGGCACCGGAGCGACCTCGTCGAACGCGACCGGCTCTTCCTCAACCTCGACGCGGCACTCCAGGGCATGGGCTCGGCCGCGTGCGGCCCCGGCGTCCTGCCCGAGCACCGGCTGCTCGCCGGGCCCACCGCGTTCAGCCTCGGATTCGAGGCCTGAGGCAACCGCCGGGACGCACGGATGGGGGCCGACCGCAGTGCGGTCGGCCCCCATCCAGCCGTCAGCGTCTCCTGGGCTGCTGCGGCTCGTCTATCGGCGCTCGTCGCGCCCGCCTTCGTCGGTGAGGCGTTCCTTGGCGTCGCGGAGCTTGTCCTGGCCGCCCTCGCGGGCGTCGTGGAACTTCTCCTTGGCCTTGCCCTTGAGCTCGTCGCGATGACCCTCGTTCTCAAGGCTCTCGTTGTCGGTCGCGTCGCCCAGCTTCTGCTTCGCGCGACCCTTCATCTGCTCGGCCTTGTCCTTCGCCTTGTCGAAAGCGCCCATGTGCTCCGTCCTCTCCGCGAGTGTTGTGACCAATGGGGTACCCGTGCCGCGCTGGACGACACCTTTCCTGGTCAGCACCCTCGAACGGCGGGCGATACGCACCGGGCTGGTCGCCGCGGCGTGCCCCTCGGCCAGGGCCGTGAAGTCAGGAGTAGAACGTCGTCCGCCTGCGGGCAGCAGCGGAGAAGCGAGTGGCGGGCGGGACTCGCGCGGGGGCAGAATGCCGGGGTGACCTCTTCGATCCCCTTCGCGATCCGCCCCGTCCTCCTCGCCGAGCACGACGCGCTCGGCGAACTGACCGTCCGGTCCTACCTCGCCGGCGACCTGCTCATCGGCGGGCCCGACGACCCGTACGCGCCGCGCCTGCGCGACGTCGCCCACCGGGCCGCCGGGGCGCACGTGATCGTCGCGGCCGAGCCCGACGGGGCCCTCCTCGGCGGCGTCACGCTCGCGTTCCCCGGCAGCCCGATGGCCGAACTCGCCGGACCCGGTGACGCCGAGATCCGGATGCTCGCGGTCGACCCGGCCGCGCAGGGCCGCGGCGTCGGGTCGGCGCTGGCGGCCGCGTGCGTGGAGCGGTCGCGGGCCGAACCGGGGATCGGGCGCGTCGTCCTGTGCTCGCAGCGGCAGATGCGCACCGCCCACCGCATCTACGGGCGGCTCGGCTTCACGCGCGCGCCGGGCCTGGACTGGACGCCCGCGCCCGGCGTCGACCTGTGGGCGTTCGCCCTCGACCTCTAGAGCATCGCGGCGAAGTCGCGCTTGTAGCCGGCCAGGGCCTGGTCGACCTCGCCTTCGGCGAGCCCGTACTGCGCCAGCTCGTGCTTGCGGCCGTGGGTGCGCCCGGCGAGCGAGGCCTCCAGCGCGCCCTGTTCCGCAGCGCCCCAGGGCGCTTCGAGGCGGGCGAAGAGCGCCGGCAGTCGCTCCTGTGCCTCGTCGGTGAGGTCCCGGTAGGGGACGTCGATGAACGAGGAGGGGTGCATCCGGGAGCGCACGGCGCGGGCCCGGTCGATGCCGGTCGCGAAGAGCCCCAGCCACATCCGGCCCAGTTCCTGCGGGTCGACCTCGGCGTTGTTCAACGCGGAGGCGGTCTCGCTCATGTTGCACATCGAGGCGAGGGCCGCGGCCGGGTCGCGGTGGGTCCACAGGATCTGCGCGTCGGGGAAGACCTTCACGAGGGCGCCGAGCTGCCACAGGTGCGCGGGGGCGCGCAGGACCCAGCGGCGGCGCGGGCGCCCGTGCTGGAGCACCTGGAGCGCCTGCTTGAGGTAGCGGTAGTCGGCGGTGTAGTCGCGTTCGAGCATCCACTGCGCGTACCCGGGCGGCTGGGCGCTCACCAAGAGGCCCACGCCGTGCGGGAGGACCCGCACGCACGAGTCGGGCTTGTCGGGGTCCATGTCGTAGACCGCGGCGAAGGTGGGGACGGCCTTGCGGACGGCGCCGACGGTGCGCTCGGCGCGGCGGCGCGGGTCGGCCGGGGCGCCTTCGAGGTCGGTGTGGATGAGTTCGCGCAGCAGCGGGGAGCGGTGGGCCTCGTGCCCGGCGAGGAGCCGCTGGAGCATCGTGGTGCCGGTGCGGGGGATGCCGGTGACGACGATCGGCCGGGAGATCGGCTCGTAGGCGATCTCGGGGTTGAGGGCGTGGAGCTTGCGCACGCGCAGGCGGTTCTCGAGCCGGTCGGTGACCTCCTGGACGGCGCCGAGCCAGCCGGTGAGGGTGAGCCCTTCGATCTCGGCGTGCCCGGCGAGGAGGACCCGCATGGCCTCGATGAAGTCCTCGTCGCCGTGCGCGGTGGAGCCGGTGCGCTGCTCGGCGTCGCGGACGGCGCGTTCGAGGACGCGGTCCACCTTCCCGCGGCGGCCGGCGATGGCGGGGGTGAGGACGGTGTTGACGGCCTTGATCCAGGGTGCGACTCGTTCCATTCGAACGACTCCTTTTGTCCCGCATGTGAATAAGAGGTGAGCCTACATTCAGGTTCGAATGCGGGCCCACCTCGGTGCGTCGATTGTGTCCGCGGCTAGCGGACCGGCTCGGCCTCCAGCGGGATCGACACGGACAGTTGCGGCGCGAGTTCGGCCACGAAGCGGGCCGAGAGGTGGTTGGAGTCGCGGTAGACGAGGATGTTGCCGATGACCACCGGGCAGGTGCCCTGGTCGAGGTCGCACAGCCACGGGATCGGGTCGACCACGGTGGCCCCGGCGTCGCCGATCGCGTCCATGAGGGACTCGCGCTCCTCCTCGGGCAGGACGATCACGTCCTCCATGTCCCCCACGCACACCCGGGCGTCGGTGGGGTTCTCGGCGAGGCAGTCGGGCACGTCCTTGATGAGGTCGGTCGAGTCGGCCATGTAGTAGACCCGGTCGGCGCTCTCCTGGAGGCGCTCGATGCTGTCGACCCAGCCGTCGGCCCAGGCCTGCGCGGGGTCGTCGGCGACGACCTCCTTGTGGTCGTAGGCGGAGGTCACCACGGCCTCGGGCTCGATGTCCTCCAGGAGGGCGAAAGCGTCGTCCTTCCACTCCTCGCACTCGGTGTAGCGGCGCTCGAGCTTCCAGTCGATCTCCTCGACCTCGGGGACCGAGCAGTTGGCCTTGGTCATGGCGAACAGCTTCCAGCCGGAGGCCTCGGCGAGCTGGTTCAGCGCCGGGAACCACTGCGCCGCATGGGAGTCGCCGAAGAGCACGATGGTCTTCTCGCCCTCGGGGTCGCCGTACCAGCAGCCGTCCTCCTGGACCTCGACCGCGTCGCGCTCGACCACGCACCCGTCGTCGTACAGCGAGGGCTGGTCGAGCCGGGCCTCCTCCAGCTGCGGGGTGAGGTTCGCCGGGACCACGTCCACATCGGAGGACTCGTCGAGGAGGTCCCAGACGGTGGTGCCGTTGCCGGTGACCTCCTGGGCCTCCTCGTTCGTCGCCGTCGGCATCGGCTGGAGCACCAGCATGAGCGAGACCGCCAGGGCCGCGGTGATGAGGCCGCCGCCCATCGCCAGCGCGCGCGAGGGCACCTGGATGAGGGGCCTGCGGGTGCGGATCGGGTTCTCCACCAGGTGGAATGAGGCGACGCTGAGCAGGAAGGCGGCGGCCATGAGCACGAGGTAGTGGCGCAGGCGCGGCTCCTCGACGCCGAGGATCGCCGGTCCGATCATCACCAGCGGCCAGTGCCACAGGTACAGGCCGTAGGAGATCTTCCCGATGTACTGGAAGGGCGCCAGGCGCAGCAGTGCGGTGGCGCCGAAGCGGTCGGGGGCGCATCCGGCGGCGATGACGAGCGCGGTGCCGGCCACCGGCAGCACGGCGGCGTAGCCGGGGAAGACGGTGCGCTCGTCGATGACGAGCACGGCGGCGAGGATGAGCGCCAGGCCGGTCCAGGAGGCGAGGGCGGCGGTCCACCGGGGGACGTGACGCAGGCGGGCGGCCGCGATGGCGACGAGCGCGCCGGCGGCGAGTTCCCATGCGCGGGTGTGGATGCCGAAGTAGGACCAGATGGGGTCGGGGCCGGACCGGGTGACGCTCAAGGCGAAGGAGGCGGCGCCGATGAGGAGGAGGACGGCGGCTATGGCGGTGGTGCGGCGGCGGTGGAGGTGGCCGCGCCGGGCGAAGCGCCCGCCCCAGATCCGCTTGGCGACCAGGGCGATCGCCAGGAGCAGGAGCGGCCAGGCGAGGTAGAACTGCTCTTCGACCGCGAGCGACCAGAAGTGCTGGAGCGGGGAGGGCGCGGTCTCGGCGTTGAGGTAGTCGGTGCCGGTCTGGGCGAGGCGGAGGTTGACGACGTTGAGCGCGGCGGTGGCCGCGTCGGCGGCGATTTCGCGCATTCTGGTGCGCGGCAGCCATATCCAGGAGGCGGCGAGGGTGGCCATGAGGACGAGGACCGCGGCGGGCAGGAGGCGCACGGCGCGGCGGGCGTAGAAGCCGGTGAGCGAGACGCGTCCGGTGCGGTCGATCTCGCGCAGCAGGAGTGAGGTGATGAGGAAGCCGGAGATGACGAAGAAGACGTCGACGCCGACGAAGCCGCCCTCGGAGTGGAAGAACCCGATGTGGGCGGCGATGACGGCGCCGACCGCGACCGCCCGCAGGCCCTCGATGTCGGGCCGCCAGTGCGAGGGGCGCGGCGCGCTCTTCGGTTCATCGGCGGCCTGGGGCGGCCGCTCCTGTAGTGGTGCGTCGGTCGAACGCATGCGTGTCGGTCTCCGAACGGTTCGTCGGGCGCTGCTCCTCCAGGTGGGCGTCCTGGAGCTGACTTCGGGCGTCGGGAGGCGGTTCCCGACGATAACACCGTCGGTCGAATGGGGCCGAGTCCTACCATGGGAGTGGTATTCGCCTCATATCGCTTCGCTAAACCGGCTTCGGCGGTTTCGACGTCGGGATCACCGTCGATGGGGATCACCGCGGCCAGTTGCGGCGCCAGTTGGGAGGCGAACGTCGGGGTGAGGTGGCTGTCGTCGCGGTAGACGAGGAGGTTGCCGACCACGACGGGGCATTTGCCGGCCTCGACGTCGCAGATCCAGGGGACGGGGTCGATGACGGTGGCCCCGGCCTCGGCCACGGCGTCGAGGGCCGCCTCGCGGCGCTCGGGGTGGGAGATGCCCGCTTCGAGGGTGTTGACGCACACCGAGGCGTTGTCGGGGTTGGCCGAGAGGCAGTCGGGGACGTTCCCCGCGGCCCAGGGGGTGTCGGCGAGGACGTAGATCTCCTCGGTGCCTTCCTGGAGGCGTTCGAGCGAGGCGAGCCAGCCGTCGACCCAGGCGGTGTCGGGGTCGTCTTCGAGGACCTTCTTCTTGTCGGAGGAGGTGGCGATGATCATGTCGGGTTCGAGGTCGGCGATGGTGTCGAGGGCCTCGTCGCGCCATTCGGCGCATTCGGTGTACTCGCGTTCGAGGCTGCCGCTGTACTCGCTGACCTCGGGGATGGAGCACCCGGACTTGGTGAGCACGAGCATCCGCCAGCCGGAGGCCTCGGCGAGCTGGTTGAGCGGCGGGAACCACTGGGCGGCGTGGGAGTCGCCGAACAGGACCAGGTCCTTCTCGCCTTCGGGGTCGCCGAACCAGCAGTGGTCCTTGACCTCGGTGCTCTCCTGGCCGGTGAAGCAGCCGTCGGCGTAGTAGGCGGGCATGTCCTCGGGGGCGTCGTCGAGGGAGGGTTCGAGGTTCGCCGGGACGACGTCCACGCCGGTGGACTCGTCGATGAGCTGCCAGACGGTCGCCCCGTTGCCGGTGACGGCCTCGGCCTCGCCGCCGTCGGTCGTCTGGGCGGGCTGGAGGACCGCCGCGAAGGACACCGCGAGGGTGCAGACCATGAGCGCCCCGCCGAGCGCGAGGGCGCGCGAGGGGACCTGGACGAGGGGCTTGCGGGTGCGGATGGGGTTCTCGACGAGGTGGAAGGTGGCGACGCTGAGCACGAACGCGGCGGCCATGAGCACGAGGTAGTGGCGCAGGCGCGGCTCCTCGACCCCGAGTACGGCCGGGCCGATGACGACCAGCGGCCAGTGCCACAGGTACAGGCCGTAGGAGATCTTCCCGACGTACTGGGCCGGTGCGATGCCGAGCAGGGTCTGGGCGCCGAACCGGTGGGGCGCGCAGCCGGCGGCGATGACGAGGGCGGTGCCTGCGACCGGCAGCAGGGCCGCGTAGCCGGGGAAGACGGTGTTCTCGTCGATGACGAACACGGCGGCGGCGATGAGCGCCAGGCCGATCCAGGAGGCGAGGGCCGCGAGGGGGGCGGGCACGCGCCGCAGCCGGGCGGCGGCGACGGCGATGAGCGCGCCGGCGGCGAGTTCCCATGCGCGGGTGTGGATGCCGAAGTAGGACCAGACCGGGTCGGTCGCCGTCTGCGTGACGCTGAGGAGGAAGGACCCGGCGGCGACGAGCAGCAGCAGGCCCGTGACGGCGCCGACGCGGCGGCGCCGTTCGAGCCCGCGCGGCAGGAACCGCCCGCGGTAGAGGCGGGCGGTGAGCAGGGCGACGCCGATGAGGATGAGCGGCCAGGCGAGGTAGAACTGCTCCTCGACCGCGAGCGACCAGAAGTGCTGGAGCGGCGAGGGCGGGGCGTCGGCGTTGAAGTAGTCGGTGCTGACGTACGCCAGGCGCAGGTTGATGACGTTGAGGGCCGCGGCGACCGCGTCGGCGGCCACGTCGCCGAGGCGGGTGCGCGGCAGCCAGATCCAGGCGGCGACCAATGTGGCGAGCATGACCGTCGCGGCGGCGGGCAGGAGGCGCACGGCGCGGCGGGCGTAGAAGCCGGCCAGGGAGATCTTCCCGGTGCGGTCGATCTCGCGCAGCAGCAGCGAAGTGATGAGGAAGCCGGAGATGACGAAGAAGACGTCGACGCCGACGAAGCCGCCCTCGGAGTGGAAGAACCCGATGTGCGCGGCGATGACGACGATGACGGCCAGGGCGCGCAGCCCTTCGATGTCCGGGCGCCAGTGGCTCGGACGCGCCCGGGGACCCGGCTCGGTGTCGGAGGTCGGGCTCGCGGGTGCAGTTACGGTCGGCCGCATGGCTGGAGGATCTCCGGATTCGCTCGCTGAAAGTGCCCTGCTCCACTGTGAACACGGGAGTGGCCGTCGGACGGGCCGATCGCGGGGGACGGGGCGCCCCGGCGGCTTCCGCCGAACTCGGTCCAGTTTACTGTCGCCGGTCCGGGGCCGACGGCGAGGTGGGGGCGGTCCACACTGAGCGGACCGCCCGTCACGAACCGTGCCTCACGGGACGCCCGGGGGCTCGGGGGTCTCGCGGAGCAGGCCCTCTTGCGTGGCCGAGGCGATGTGGCGGCCGTCGCGGTCGAAGAAGCGCCCCTGGGCGAGGCCGCGCCCGCCCGAGGCGGCCGGGGACTCGGCGTCGTACAGGATCCACTCGTCGGCGCGGAACGGCCGGTGGAACCACAAGGCGTGGTCCAGGCTCGTGCCGAGGTAGCCGCCCGAGCCCCACACCGCGCCGTGGCGCGACAGGACCGAGTCCAGCAGCGTCAGGTCCGAGGCGTAGGTGAGCACGCACACGTGGATGAGCGGGTCGTCGGGGAGCTTCCCGTCGGCCTTCATCCACACCCGCTGGCGCGCTTCGGCGGGCCGCTCCCCCGAGCGGAAGTAGCCCGAGCCGCCCAGGTAGCGCACGTCGATGGGGCGCGGGATGCGCGCCCACATGCTCAAGCGGTCCGGGTCGGCCCGGAGCCGCTCGGCGATGGTCGGCACGTCCTCGGGCGCGGCCACCTCGGGCGCCGGGTCCCCGTGTTCGAGGCCCCGCTCGCCGGTGTGGAAGGACGCGGACATGAAGAAGATCGTCCGCCCGCCCTGGAGGGCCACGGTCCGCCGCACCGAGAAGGAGCGGCCGTCGCGGATGTTCTCCACCTGGTAGAGGATCGGCTTCGAGGAGTCCCCGGGCCGCACGAAGTACCCGTGCAGGGAGTGGACGCGCCGCTCGGGGGCGACGGTGCGGCCGGCGGCGACGAGCGCCTGCCCGGCCACCTGGCCGCCGAAGACCCGCTGGAGCCCGACCTCCGCCCGCGGCCCGCGGTACAGGCCCGTGTCGATCTGTTCCAGGTCGAGGACGGCGAGGAGCGAGTCCACCGCGTCCTGTCCCACCAGGACCTCGCTCATCTACGAGCCGATCTGGTGGACCCGGACGGTGTTCGTCGAACCGGGGGTCCCGGCCGGCGTGCCGGCCACGATGACCACGAGGTCGCCGGGAGCGGCCAGGTGGTGCTCCTGCATGGTCTTGTCGACCAGCTGGAACATCGCGTCGGTGTGGTCGACGTGCTCGACGAGGTAGGAGTCGGTGCCCCAGGACAGGGCCATCTGGTTGCGGACCGACTCGATCGGGGTCAGGCCGTAGATCGGGCGGTTCGGCTTGAGCCGGGCCAGGCGCTTGACGGTGTCGCCGGTCTGGGTGAACACCGCGAGGGCCTTCGCGCCGATCGCCTCGGCGATGTCGACGGCCGCGTGGGTGACCGCGCCGGGCTTGGTCTTCGGGTCGTGGTCGAGGCTCGCCAGCCCGATGGGGCCGCCCTCGGTGGTCTCCACGATCTTCGCCATGGTGCGCACGGTCCCGATCGGGTACTTGCCGACCGAGGTCTCGCCCGAGAGCATCACGGCGTCGGTGCCGTCGAGGACGGCGTTGGCGACGTCGGAGACCTCGGCGCGGGTGGGCCGGGCGTTCTCGATCATCGAGTCGAGCATCTGGGTGGCGACGATGACCGGCTTGGCGTTCTCGCGGCAGAGGCGCACGATCTCCTTCTGCACGATCGGGACCTCGTCCAGGGGCATCTCGACGCCCAGGTCGCCGCGGGCGACCATGACGCCGTCGAAGGCCAGGACGATCGACTCCAGGCGGGCGACGGCCTCGGGCTTCTCGACCTTGGCGATGATCGGGCGGCGCACGCCGACCTCGTCCATCACCTTGTGGCCCAGGCGCACGTCGTCGGGGCTGCGCACGAACGACATGGCGATGAGGTCCACGCCGAGGTTGAGCGCGAACTTCATGTCGGCGATGTCCTTCTCGGACAGCGCCGGGACGGAGATCGCCACGTTCGGCAGGGACAGGCCCTTGTTGTTCGAGACCGGGCCCCCTTCGACCACCAGGCACTCGACGTCGGTGTCGTCGGCGCCGAGCACCTCCAGGGCGAGCTTGCCGTCGTCGACCAGGAGGCGGTCGCCCTTGCTGACCTCGCCGGGCAGCTTCTTGTAGGTGCAGGACACGCGGTCGTGGGTGCCCTCGACGTCGTCGGAGGTGATCTTGACGCGGTCGCCCTCGTCCCACTGCTCGACGCCGTTGGCGAAAGTGCCGAGGCGGATCTTGGGGCCCTGCATGTCGGCCAGGATCGCCACGGGCTTCCCGGCGGCCTCGGCGGCCTCGCGGACCATCTGGTAGACGGCCTCGTGGTCGGACTGGGCGCCATGGCTGAAGTTCATGCGGGCGACGTTCATGCCGGCGTCGATCAATCCGGCCATGCGCTCTGGCGTGGCGGTCGCCGGTCCAATGGTGCAAACGATTTTTGCTCTACGAGTCACCCCGTGAGCTTATATCGGACCCGCACTCGCACTCAGGGGGTCACCGCAGATGAGAGGTGCAATGCACCGGTCCGCGAATGCGAGAAAGACATAGGCGGAATTGAGCGGGAACACTAATCGATCCCGCTCGATTCCGCCTATTGCACTTTATGCCGCGAGCGGCTGTGCGCTCGCTTCGACGGGCGCCGGAAGCGCCGTCTGGCCGCCGAGATAGCGGTGCGCGGCCGCGGCCGCGGCGCGCCCCTCGGCGATGGCCCACACGATGAGCGAGGCGCCCCGGTGGGCGTCGCCGGCGACGAACACGCCCGGCGCGTCCGTCTGCCAGTCGTCGCCGCAGTCGATGACGTTGCGCCGGCTGCGCTCGATCCCGAACTGGCGCAGCAGCGGCTGGTCCTCGGTGCCGGCGAAGCCGATGGCCAGCAGCACCAGGTCGGCCGGGACGATCCGCTCGGTGCCCTCGACCGGGATGATGTCCCGCCGGCCCTGGGACTTGTCGACCCGGACCTCGCTGAAGCGCATCTGGCGCACGTGCCCGTGCTCGTCGCCGATGAACTCGGCCGCGGCGCTCGCGTAGTCGCGCTCCCCGCCCTCTTCGTGGGCCGGGTAGTTGCGGACGATGACCGGCCAGGTCGGCCACGGGTCGCGGCCCGCGTCGCGGACCTCGGGCGGGGTCGCGTACAGGTCGAGCTGGCGGACCGAGGCCGCGCCCTGCCGGTGGGCCACGCCCAGGCAGTCCGCGCCGGTGTCGCCGCCGCCGATGATGACCACGTGCTTGCCCTTGGCGTCGATCGGCGCGAACGGGGCCTTGCCCGCCACGACCTGGTTGGCGCCCACGAGGTGCTCCATGGCCTGGTGGATGCCGGCGAGCTCGCGCCCGCTCTGGTCGGTCTCGCGGCCCTCCAGGGCGCCGACGGCGAGGATCACCGCGTCGTGGCGCTCGCGCAGGTCCTCGGCGGTGATGTCGACCCCGACGTTGGTGTCGCAGGCGAACTCGACGCCCTCGGCCCGCATCTGGTCGACGCGCCGGTCGATCTGGTGCTTCTCCAGTTTGAAGTCGGGGATGCCGTAGCGCAGGAGCCCGCCGGGGGCGTCGTCCCTCTCGTAGACGGTGACGGCGTGGCCCGCGCGCGCGAGCTGCTGGGCGGCGGCCAGGCCCGCCGGGCCCGAGCCGACCACCGCGACCGACTTGCCGCTGGAGGCCTCGGCCGGGCGCGGCGCGACGTTCGCGTCGTCGAAGGCGCGGTCGATGATCTCGACCTCGATGTTCTTGATGGTGACAGGGTCGTCGCCGATGCCGAGCACGCACGCGGCCTCGCACGGCGCCGGGCACAGCCGCCCGGTGAACTCCGGGAAGTTGTTCGTCGCGTGCAACTGCTCGATCGCCGCGCCCCACCTGCCGGTGCGGGCCAGGTCGTTCCACTCCGGAATCCGGTTGCCGAGCGGGCAGCCGTTGTGGCAGAACGGGATGCCGCAGTCCATGCAGCGCTCGGCCTGGGCGGTCACCAGCGCCTGCGTGGTGCGGGTGTAGACCTCGCGGTTGTCGAGGATGCGCACCGGCACCGGGCGCTTCCTCGGGACCTCGCGGCCGTGCTCCAGGAATCCGCTGGGATTAGGCATTCGCCGCCTCCTTCTCGGTCAGCACCAGGGTGCGGGTGGCGACCTTGTCAAGGGCCTGCTTGGCGAGGACGGCCTTGTACTCGCGCGGGATGACCTTCGTGAAGCCGCTGGCGGCCCGCGGCCACTCGGCGAGCAGCTCGGCGGCCACCGCCGAGCCGGTCGCGCGGCCGTGGCGCAGCAGCAGGGAGTGGACCAGGTCGATGTCGGAGGCCGACAGCGGGTCGAGGTCCGCCAGCGCGGTGTTGGTGCGCGACTCGTCCAGGCGCCACACGTAGGCGGTGCCGCCGGACATGCCCGCGGCGAAGTTGCGGCCGGTGGGGCCGAGGACGAGGACGGTGCCGCTGGTCATGTACTCGCAGCCGTGGTCGCCCACGCCTTCGACCACGGCGACCGCGCCGGAGTTGCGGACGGCGAAGCGCTCGCCGACCTTGCCGCGCACGTACAGCTCGCCGGAGGTCGCGCCGTACAGGATCGTGTTGCCCGCGATGACGTTGTCCTCGGCCTTGAAGGGCGCGGCGGGGTCGGGCATGACGGCGATGCGCCCGCCCGAGAGGCCCTTGGCGACGTAGTCGTTGGCGTCGCCGAGGAGCTTGAAGGTCGCGCCGCGGGTGAGGAACGCGCCGAAGGACTGCCCGGCGGTGCCGCGGAAGGCGAGGTGGACGGTGTCGTCGGGCAGGCCCTCGCGGTGGGTGCGCGAGATCGCCGCGCCCAGCAGGGCTCCGACGGAGCGGTCGGTATTGCGGATGTCGAGTTCGGCGGTGACGCGCTCGCCGGTCTCGATGGCGGGCCCGGCGAGCTCGACCAGGCGGGCGCCGAGGGTGCTCTGGACGCCGTGGTCCTGGACGGTGGCCTGGATGCGCGGGCCCTCGACGGGCGCGGCGATGATGCCCGACAAGTCCACGCGGGCGGCCTTGCGGCCGGGGCCGGGGATCTGCTTGAGGCGTTCGACCTCGCCGATGGCCTCGTCGAGGGAGCGGTAGCCGAGTTCGGCGAGCAGCTCGCGGACCTCTTCGGCGATGTAGCGGAAGAAGTTCTCCACGAACTCGGGCGAGCCGTCGTAGCGTTCGCGCAGGACCGGGTCCTGGGTGGCGACGCCGACCGGACAGGTGTCGAGGTGGCACACGCGCATCATGACGCACCCGGCGACGACGAGCGGGGCGGTGGCGAAGCCGTAGCCCTCGGCGCCCAGGAGCGCGGCTACGACGACGTCGCGGCCGGTCTTCATCGCGCCGTCCACTTCGAGGCGGACGCGGTCCCTCAAGCCGTTGCGCACCAGGGTCTGCTGGGCCTCGGCGAGGCCGATCTCCCAGGGGGTGCCCGCGTGCTTGATGGAGTTGGCCGGGCTCGCGCCGGTGCCGCCGTCGTAGCCGGAGATGAGGATGGTGTCGGCCTTGGCCTTGGAGACGCCCGCGGCGACGGTGCCGACGCCCACTTCGGAGACGAGCTTCACGTGGACCTCGGCGTCGCCGCCTCCGGCGTGCTTGAGGTCGTGGATGAGCTGGGCGAGGTCCTCGATGGAGTAGATGTCGTGGTGCGGGGGCGGGCTGATGAGGCCCACGCCGGGCGTCGAGTTGCGGGTCTTGGCGATCCACGGGTGGACCTTGTTGCCCTGAAGCTGCCCGCCTTCGCCGGGCTTGGCGCCCTGGGCCATCTTGATCTGGATGGCGTCGGCGGTGGCGAGGTATTCGGAGGTGACGCCGAAGCGGCCGGAGGCGACCTGCTTGATGGCGCTGCGCCGCTCGGGGTCGTAGAGGCGTTCGACGTCCTCGCCGCCCTCGCCGGAGTTGGAGCGTCCGCCGAGGCGGTTCATGGCGATCGCGAGGGTCTCGTGGGACTCGATGGAGAGCGCGCCGTAGGACATGGCGCCGGTGTGGAAGCGCTTGACGATCGCCGAGACCGGTTCGACCTCGTCGATGGGGACGGGCGGGCGGCTGTCGTCGAAGCCGAGCATCCCGCGCAGCAGCCCGGAGTCGGCGGCGAGCGCGTCGACTTTGCCGGTGTAGCGCTTGAAGACCTCGTACTGGCCCGAGCGGGTGGCGTGCTGGAGCAGGAACACCGTCTCGGGGTTGAACAGGTGGACTTCGCCTTCGCGGCGCCACTGGTAGTCGCCGCCGGGCGGCAGCGGCTCCTCGGCGTCGACTTTGCGCTCGTAGGCGGCGCGGTGGCGTTCGGCGACCTCTTTGGCGAGGGTCTGGAGGCCGATGCCGCCGATGGAGGAGTCGGTGCCGGTGAAGTAGCGGTCGACGAAGTCGGTGTCGAGGCCGACGGCCTCGAAGATCTGCGCGCCGGTGTAGGAGGCGATGGTGGAGATGCCGATCTTCGACATGACCTTGAGCACGCCTTTGCACAGCGCGTTGATGTAGTTCTCGATCGCCTGGGCGGGTTCGGCGTCGACCACGCCCTGGGCGCACAGCTCCTCGACGGAGTCGAAGGCGAGGTAGGGGTTGATCGCGGCGGCGCCGTAGCCGAGGAGGACCGCGGCGTGGTGGACCTCGCGGCAGTCGCCGGTCTCGACCAGGAGCGCGACCTTGGTGCGGGTCTGCTCGCGGACGAGGTGCTGGTGGACGGCGGCGGTGAGCAGGAGCGAGGGGATCGGGGCGAAGTCGGCGGTGGAGTCGCGGTCGGAGAGCACGAGGATGCGCACGCCGTCCTCGATGGCCTCGGAGACGTGGCGACAGATCTCGACCAGGCGGTCCTTGAGGCCCCGCGAGCCGTGGCGGGCCTTGTAGACCCCGGAGACGCGCACGGCTTTGAAGCCGGGCATGTCGCCGTCCTCGTCGATGTGGAGGATCTTCGCGAGTTCCTCGTTGGTGAGGACGGGGCGGGCCAGCTCGATCTGGCGGCACGAGTGCGGGCCCGGTTCGAGCAGGTTGCCCTCGGGGCCGACGGTGGTGCCCAGCGCGGTGACGAGCTGTTCGCGGATGGCGTCGAGCGGGGGGTTGGTGACCTGCGCGAACAGTTGCGTGAAGTAGTCGAACAGGAGCTTGGGGCGCTTGGAGAGCCCGGCGATGGGCGTGTCCGAGCCCATGGAGACCAGGGGCTCTTCGCCCTTGGCGGCCATGGGGGCGACGAACATGCGCAGTTCCTCGTCGGTGTAGCCGAAGGTGAGCTGGCGGCGGCGCACGGACTCGGGGTCGTAGGGCAGGTGCCGGCGTTCGGGCAGCTCTTCGAGGCGGATGAGGCCGGCGTGGAGCCAGTCGCCGTAGGGGTGCTCCTTGGCGAGGGAGTCCTTGACCTCCTCGTCGTCGAGGATGCGCCCGGCGCCGGTGTCGACCAGGAACATGCGGCCCGGCTCCAGGCGGCCCTTCTGGACGACCTGCGCGGGCTCGATGTCGACCACGCCCGCTTCGGAGGCGAGCACGACGAGGTCGTCGGTGGTGCGCCACCAGCGGGCGGGGCGCAGGCCGTTGCGGTCGAGGACCGCGCCGATCTGGACGCCGTCGGTGAAGCAGACCGCGGCGGGCCCGTCCCACGGCTCCATGATCGAGGCGTGGTAGCGGTAGAAGTCGCGGCGCTTGGGGTCCATGGTCGCGTTGTGCTCCCAGGCCTCCGGCATCATCATGAGCATCGCGTGGGGCAAGCTGCGCCCGCCCAGGTGCAGCAGCTCGACGACCTCGTCGAAGTTGAGCGAGTCCGAGCTGTTGGGGGTGTTGATCGGGAAGAGGCGGCGCAGGCGCCCGGGCAGGTGCGCGGTGGCGAGTTCGGCCTGGCGGGCGGTCATCCAGTTGCGGTTGCCGCGGATGGTGTTGATCTCGCCGTTGTGGGCGACCATCCGGAACGGGTGGGCCAGCGGCCAGGACGGGAAGGTGTTGGTGGAGAACCGCGAGTGGACCAGGGCGATGGCGCTCTGGAGGCGCTCGTCGGCGAGCTCGGGGTAGAACTGCGGCACCTGCGCGGGGGTGAGCATCCCCTTGTAGACGACGGTGCGCGAGGAGAGGCTGACGATCGCGGCGGCGCCGAGGTGGCGTTCGCGCATCTCGCGCTCGGCCTGCTTGCGCACGGCGTACGCGAGGCGGTCGAGGTCGAGTCCGGAGGCGGCGGCGTCCTCGGCGGCGAGGAAGACCTGGGAGACGCGCGGCTTCGAGCCGAGCGCGGCGGCGCCGAGTCCGGAAGCGTCGGTGGGCACGTCCCTCCAGCCGAGCACGCGGCAGCCCTCGGCCACGGCGTACTTCTCGACGATGGAGCGGGCGCGGCCGGTCTCCTCGTCGCTCTCGGGGGTGAACACCAGGCCGGCGGCGTAGTGGCCGGCCTCGGGCAGACTGAACCCGGCGACCTCGCGGTAGAAGGCGTCGGGGATCTGGAGCATGATGCCGGCGCCGTCGCCCGAGTCGGGGTCGGGGGCGGTGGCGCCGCGATGCTCCATGCGGACGAGCGCGGACAGGCCGCGCGCGATGACGCCGTGGGCGGCGCGGCCGCGCATGTCCGCAACGAAGGCGACGCCGCAGGCGTCGTGTTCCCATGCGGGGCGGTAAAGACCGGGCTCAGAGTTCAGGGCAGAACGCAACCGTGGCCTCCTTCGTCGTCGAGGGCTCCTGAAGCGAGTGGGGCGCCGGAGCACAACGGTGTGTCGAACAACGGGACGACGTCGGCCCGAGAGAATGCAAAGTGTCAGGCGAGTGTAATGCATCGCTCATCTAGCGGACACCATCGTCCTACGATCCGAGCAGCTAGCGCGGTTTTTCTCCGCGGCGTCGCAAAGCCCCGCAACCGCTCCGCAATGGCGGTGTAACAGGGGGGCGGGCCGCGCGCGGTTGTGGCGATCGGTGGCTAGAGTGATCGCATATCGCACGGCGCCCATTCCCCGTGTTCGCACCCCCCACCTTTCCAGAGTACGTTCGCAAGGAGCCATTCACCAATGACCTATCCCCCGCCCCCTGGCTACGGCCAGCAGCCCCAGCAGCCGGGATACCCGCCGCAGCAGCAGGGCGGATACGCATCGCCCCAGCCGCAGCCGTCGCCGTACGGCCAGCCGCCCGCGCAGCCCGGCTACGGGGCGCCGCAGCAGCCCGGGTTCCCGCCGCCGCAGGGCGGCGGCCCCTACGGCGGCCCGCCGCCGATCCCGCCGAGCGCCGGCGGCGGCGGCGGCGGCTTCGGCCAGTTCGCGAAGGACACCGGCAAGGGCCTGCTGTGGAAGCTCATCCCCGTGATCCTGGTGGTCCTCGGGCTCGGCATCTACTTCGTGGTCAAGCTGGCCGGCGGCACCAGCGCGAGCGAGGCGCTGAGCGACCTCAACGACTCCGACACCGCCGCGGGCGTCGAGGCCGGCGAGTGCCTCTCCTCGTGGGAGTACTCCTTCAGCGTCTCGGAGGACCCGCTCGCCGAGCTCGTCGTCGACTGCTCCTCGCCCGACGCGGCCTGGACGGTCACCTCGGTCGAGGAGGACGTGGACCACATCCGCGCCGACTCCGCCGGCGTGGCCGACGACCTCGCCCCGATCGTCGAGATCTGCGGCGACGAGGTCCTCAGCTACCAGTTCGGCGAGACGTGGAAGGACTTCAACTACGTCGTCGACTCCTCGGGCGGCAAGCTCGACTACCTCATCTGCACCGAGTCGGTCGACCAGCCCGACTCGCAGGGCCGCACCGCGCGGATGCCCGGCGTCGGCGACTGCTTCAGCGAGGACGACGGCTGGTACGTGCGCGACTGCGCCTCGGCCACCTACGAGGTGACCGTGACCGTGCCGGTCGACCCGCCGGTGGCCATGACCGAGGACGAGATCTTCGCGGCCGCCGCCTCGTGCGGCCAGGAGGACTACATCTGGACGGTCTACCAGCTCACCGACCCGGCCGGCTACGCCGACACCGACCCGGTGACCGGCGTCCTCTGCGCCACCTACACCTACTAGAGCGCTGCATCTGAGGGCCGTCCCCGCGGGGGGCGGCCCTTTCGCGTGCCTGGAGAGATCAGAGTTCGCAGAGAAGCAATATGATGGAATCCAAGCGCTCAGACCACGCCTTGCAAGCCCGGCCACGCGACGGAGACCCCCCATGACCTACCCGCCTTCGAACCCCTACGACCCCTCCCAGCCGCCGGGCTACGGGCAGCCCACGCCCGCGCCCCAGCACTACACGACCGACGCCGACCCCTACGCCCGCCCCGACTCGTACGGGCCCGGCACCGGCTACGGCAACCCGCCGCTGAACGTCCAGCCCGGCAGCGCCCCGCCCGGCCAGCCCTACTCCCCCGGCCCCGGCTTCAGCCCCGCGACCGGCGGCTACACCCAGCCGCCCGTCGGCCCGCCCGGCGGGGCCTTCCAGCCCGGCCAGGCGGCCCCGCCGCCGCCCAAGGGCACCTCCAACGCGCCCTTGATCATCACCTTCATCGTGGTGATCCTGGCCATCGCCGGCGGCGGGATCTTCCTGGTCGCCAACCTCGGCGACGACGGCGACCCGGTCGCCGAGGAGAGCACCAGCGCCCCCGACGAGGAGACCTCCGAGCCCGACGAGGTCACGAGCGCGGAGACCCCGTCCGAGGAGGTCACCACCGACTCCGGCTCGGTCTACCGCGTGCCGAAGGAGGGCGAGTGCATCGAGAACGTCGAGTCCGGCTTCTACGTCGTCTCCTGCGACTCGGCCGACGCCTACTGGTACGTCGTCCACATCGAGCAGAACCCCTCCGACCCCGACCCGGACGACAGCTGGCACTCGGTGGCCGCCAACAACGCCTGCTCGGGCTATGAGTGGACCCAGTACTACTTCACCGACACCGCCATCGCCGCCGGACGCGACTGGGACCCGTCCATCGACTCGATCACCGCGATCTACTGCGTGCGCGAGGTCTAGCGCAAGGCGTCGGACACGGCGCTCTGCGGCGCGACCGGACCGGGCCCTGCGGGCCCGGTCCGCGTTAGTATCGGCCCCATGGCGATCACCTCCGGAGACCTTGAGCGGTTCGAGGCCCACCGGCCGCGCCTGGAGGCCATCGCCTACCGGATGCTCGGCTCGGCCGGCGAGGCCGAGGACGCCGTCCAGGAGGCCTACCTGCGCTGGGAGGCCGCCGACCGCGAACGCGTCGACGTCCCCGAGGCGTGGCTCACCAAAGTGGTCACCAACCTGTGCCTCAACCAGCTGACCTCGGCCCGCGCCCGCCGCGAGACCTATGTGGGCCAGTGGCTCCCCGAACCGCTCCTCGCCGGGGACCCCATGCTCGGCCCGGCCGACACGGTCGAGCAGCGCGAATCGGTCTCCCTGGCCGTGCTCGCCCTCGTCGAGCGCCTGTCCCCGGTGGAGCGGGCGGTGTACGTGCTCAAGGAGGCCTTCGCCTACCCGCACGCCGAGATCGCCCGCATCCTCGACATCAGCACCGCCAACAGCCAGCAGGTCTACCACCGCGCCAAGCGGCACGTGGTCGAGGGCCGGGCCCGCGCCGATGTCGACGAGGCCGGCGCGCGCCGCATCGTCGAGGAGTTCCTGGCCGCGGCCACCACCGGCGAGACCGAACCGCTCGTGCGTCTGCTCACCGGCGACGCGGTGAGCATCGGCGACGGCGGCGGGAAGGTCCCCGCCCGCGCCAAGGCGTTCGCCGGCGCGACCGCGGTCGCGACGTTCATGCGGGGCCTGTTCAAGCCCTCCAAGGCCAAGCACGACCTGCTCGGCGGCCCCGCCGAGGTCTACGGGACCGTCGCCAACAACGTGCCGGCGATCATCGCGGTCGTGGACGGCCGGATCGTCGGGATCATGTGCCTGGAGGTCACCGACCAGGGCATCGCCTCGATCCTCAACCAGGTCAACCCCGACAAGCTCGAACGCGCCACCGCGCGCTGGGCCGCCGCCGAGCACGGGGAGCCGCTGCTCAAGTCCTGGTAGCGCCCGTGTGATCGGCTTCATGCCGCACCGGTGTCAGCAAACTGCGGGCCGTCCGGTTCAAGTGGTGAACCACCGCGAGACAGGAGCACGGACATGCAGCACCGCATCATCGTCCTCGGAGCCGGATACACCGGGGCCGTCACCGCCGGTCGCCTCGCCAGGCGGCTGCGCCCCGAGGACGTCCACATCACCCTCGTCAACGCCGAGCCCGACTTCGTCGAGCGCGTCCGGCTGCACCAGCTGGCCGCCGGCCAGGACCTCAAGCCGCGGCCGCTGGCCGAGATGTTCGCCGGCACCGGCGTCGAGGTCCGCCTCTCCCGGGTCACCGCCGTCGACACCGAGCGCGGGACCGTCGCCGTCACCGACGCCGACGGCGAGGCCGACCTCGCCTACGACACGCTCGTCTACGCGCTCGGCAGCGGCTGGACCGACCACGGCGTCCCCGGCGCCGCCGAGCACGCCTACGAGATCGCGAGCCGGCCCGGGGCACTGCGGCTGCGCGAGCGCCTCGCGCGCCTCGAAGCCGGAAAGACCGTCACCGTCGTCGGCGGCGGCCTCACCGGGCTGGAGGCGGCCACCGAGTTCGCCGAGGCACGCCCCGACCTGCGCGTGACGCTCGCCGCCCGCGGCGGCCTGGGCGACTGGGTCTCGCCGAAGGCGCGGGCGCACCTGCGCAAGGTCCTGGCCGGACTGCGTATCGAGGTGCGCGAGCACACCGACGTCGCACGGGTCGAGTCCGGAGCGGTCGTGACCGCCGAGGGCGAGTCGATCCGCTCGGACGCGACGGTGTGGACCACCGGTTTCGCCGCCCACCCGATCGCGGCGGCGACCTCGCTGGAGACGACCGGGAGCGGGCAGATCGTGGTCGACGCGACCATGGCCTCGGTCTCGCACCCGAACGTCTACGCCGTCGGCGACGCCGCCTACGCCATGGGCTCGGCCGGCAAGCCGCTGCGGATGTCGTGCGCCTCGGGCATCCCGACCGCATGGCAGGCCGCCGATTCCATCGCCGCGCGCCTGACCGGCGGGAAGCTCCCGAACGCGCCGCTGCGCTACGTCAACCAGTGCATCTCGCTGGGCCGCGGCGAAGGGCTCATCCAGTACGTGTCCGCGGACGACACGACCCGCAGCTTCTCACTGCGCGGCCGCAACGCCGCCCGCTACAAGGAGCTGATCTGCAAGGGCGCGGCCTGGGGCGTGGCGAACCCCTTCTTCAAGATGCCGGTGCGCCGCAAGAAGGTCCGCACCGCCGAGCGCGGCGCGGCGCGGGCCGCCGCGAACGCCACGGCCTGAGAGAGGGAACCGGAAGGGCCGCGCTCGCATCGAGCGCGGCCCTCGCCGTCGTTGTGCGCCGACTCAGGCGGCGACGATGCCGGGATGCAGGTCCTCGGCCGGGGGGTTCCAGGCGTCGACGTCCACAGTGGCCTGATCGCCGGAGCGGATGTCCTTGATCTGGTGGCCCTCCTCGTTGGCGCTGAGCCCCTGTTCCCCTCCGGGGAAGAGCACGAACGGGATGCCGCGCTTGTCGGCGAACTTGATCTGCTTGCCGAATTTCGCCGCCGAGGGCGAGACCTGGGTGGGGATGCCGCGGCGGCGCAGGCGCTGGGCGAGGGCGTTGGCGGCGGTCCGCTCGTCCTCGTTCGCGAGCGCGACGAGCACGCAGGTGGGGACCTCGCGGGTGGCGGTGAGCGCGCCCGAGTTGAGCAGGGGCACCAGCAGTCGCGAGACGCCGATGGACAGGCCCACGCCCGGGTAGGTGTTCTTGCCGTCGGAGGCGAGCGTGTCGTAGCGCCCGCCCGAGCACACCGAGCCGAAGTGCTCCTCGCCCTCGATGAAGACCTCGTACACGGTGCCGGTGTAGTAGTCGAGGCCGCGGGCGATCTTCAGGTCGGCGACGACGAAGCCGGGGGCGGCCTCGGCGGCGGCCGCGACCACCGCGGACAGCTCGCTCAGGCCCTCCTCCAGCAGCTCGTTCGTGACGCCGAGGGCGCGGACCTCGCCGACGAAGGAGGTGTCCTCGGCGCTGATGCCGGCCAGGCGCAGGCAGGCCTCGGCCTGCTCAGGGCTCGCGTCGACCTTCTCGATGAGCTGCTTGGCGACCGCTTCGGGCCCGATCTTGTCGAGCTTGTCGATGATCCGCAGCGCCTCCTCGGTGTCGGCGATGCCGACCCCCTGGTAGAAGCCCTGGGAGAGCTTGCGGTTGTTGACGTGCATCCGGACCTTCGGGATCGGCAGGCCGCGCAGGGCGTCGGCGACGACGAGCGCCACCTCCACCTCGTAGTGCGCGGGCAGCGCGTCGCGGTCGACGATGTCGATGTCGGCCTGCCAGAACTCGCGGAAGCGGCCCTCCTGGGGGCGCTCGCCGCGCCACACGGGCTGGATCTGGTAGCGGCGGAACGGGAAGTTGAGCTTCCCGGCGTTTTCGAGCACGTACCGCGCGAAGGGCACCGTGAGGTCGAAGTGGAGGCCGAGCCCGGCGTCGGCGCCCTCGGCGTCGGCCTGGAGGCGGCGCAGCACGTAGACCTCGCGGGAGGTCTCGCCCTTGCGCAGGAGCTGGTCCATCGGCTCGACGGCGCGGGTCTGGAGGTTCGCGAAGCCGTGGAGTTCGAAGGCGCGGCGGAGATGGTCGACGACCTGCTGCTCGACGATCCGCTGCCGGGGCAGCAGTTCGGGGAAGCCCGAGAGCGGCTGGGGTCGTGACATGGCGGTCTCCTCGTTTGGAACGGTGGCGGGAACGGTCGCGGACTGCGGGCGCCGCTAATGGGCGCTCTGGGCCGCGCGCTTGAGGTAGGGGTTGCCGGTGCGCTCGGCGGCGATGGTGCTGCTCGGCCCGTGCCCGGGGAGGACGACCGTGGCGTCGTCCAGCGGCAGGACCTTGCGCCGCAGGCTGTCCCACATGGCGTCCTCGCTGCCGCCGGGCAGGTCGGTGCGGCCGATCGCGCCGCGGAAGAGCACGTCGCCGGTGAGCGTGTACGGCGCTTCGGCGTCGGCGGTGTGGAACATGGCCGAGCCGGCGGTGTGGCCGGGGGCGTGGTCGACGGTGAAGCGCATCCCGGCGAGTTCGAAGACGCCGCCGTCGGCGAGCGTCTCGACCCGGTCGGGCTCGGTCCAGTCGAGGCCGGTGCCGACCAGCGACATCATGTTGGCCCCGAAGCCCCTGGTGGGGTCTTCGAGCAGGTGCGCGTCGTCGGCGTGAATGAAGGCGGGCACGTCGTTGGCCCCGCACACGGGGGTGACCGAGAAGGTGTGGTCCAGGTGGCCGTGCGTCAAGACGACGGCGACGGGCTTGAGGCCGCGGTCGGCGAGCAGGTCCTCCAGGCGCGGCGCGACGCCGATGCCCGGGTCGACGACCACGCACTCGGCGCCGGGGCCTTCGGACAGCACGTAGCAGTTCGTGCCGAACGCATCCGCCACCAGCGTCTCGATGAGCACCCGCGCCTCCCCCTACTTCGCGGGCCCAGGATACACGGGGCATCCTGCGGTGACGCGTCTGACTTGACCCGGTTAGACTGCGGAACTCGTAACCCCCAGAACGCGCGAGCGGTTTTCACGCGCCACCGCGTTCGACAGATACCGGCAGTCGTAGGAGGCCCGAGGTGCCCGCCAAGTCCAAGCACATGGAGCGGCGCAAGCAGCGCATCGCGAACGCGAAGAAGAACGCGCGTCTCGCAGGGAAGCTGCGCCGACGCCGCCGCCTCCAGGCGTTGTTCGGGCTCCTCGCGATCGCGGCGGTGCTGACCCTCGCCTTCCTGTGGCAGACCGGGTTCTTCGAGTCCGAGCCCGAGACCGAGGAGTTCCCCACCGGCGAGTTCGAGGAGGACCCCCTCCTCGACCCCGAACTCGACGCCGAGCTCGACCCTGAGGCCGACCCCGACGCCGAGGCGACGGAGGACCCGGCCGGCGAGGCCGACGAGGACCCCGCCGGCGAGGCGGACGAGACCGATTCCGAGACCGAGTAAACACCCCTTAACCGCGCGAAGGAGAACCGACGGTGGCGTCGAAACAAGCCCAGCGCCTGGCCGCCCGGCAGCAGTTGGAGCAGCGCATGTCCGTGAAGGCCGACGAGGAGCGGCGCAAGCGCACCGTCCTGTGGAGCATCGGCGGCGTCGCGGGCCTGGTCGCCCTCATCGTCATCGCCGTGCTCGCGGTCAAGCTCTTCGCCCCCGAGGACGAGGAGGGTCCGGCCTCGGACCCCGACATCGCCGGCCTGATCGCGGACGCCGAGGCCGCCTCGACCCGCTGCGACGGCGTCGAGCCCAGCGGCGAGGGCGAGCTCGGCGAGGCCGTCGAGGGCCTGACGGACGGGCGCCCCGCCCAGGACGTCTACCTCGAGTGCTTCCAGATGAGCGCCCCCGACGCCTCGGCGACCAGGGACTGCCTCTACAACTCCGTCGACGGCGTCAGCCCGACCCCGCTGTTCACCCAGCCCGCGGCCGGGACGCAGGAGATGACGATCGTCACCAACCTGGGCACGATCACCGCGGACATCGACACCGGGCGCGCCCCCTGCACCGCCGGGTCGTTCACGACGCTCGCGCAGGACGACTACTTCGACGGCCAGCAGTGCCACCGGCTGACGACCGACGGCATCTGGGTCCTCCAGTGCGGCGACCCCGACGCGCGCGCCGCGATCGAGGGCGGGACCCCCGAGATGGCGGGCATGGGCTCCCCGGGCTACCAGTACAACGAGGAGAACCTGCCGGTCCAGGCCGAGGCGAACTACCCGGCGGGGACCATCGCGATGGCCAACGCCGGCGCGGGCACCACCGGCAGCCAGTTCTTCATCGTCTACGAGGACACGACGCTCCCGGCCTCCTACACGGTCCTGGGCCAGATCACCTCCGGCCTGGACATCGTCGAGCAGGTGGCCGCCGCGGGCGCGATGTAGCGAGCGGCTCGGTGCGAAGCGGCTCACGGTCGCCAGGGGGTCTTGACGGCCCCTCGGCGAGCCGGTGTCAGAGGCCGTTCGGTCGCCCGGGAGGCGCGAGGGCCTTCGCATACAGGCGTTGTAGGCGAAGGCCCGACCACGAAGCGGGCGGGCGAACGGGCCGCACGGCGGCCGTCAGGGCTCCGTCGACACCCCTTAGGGGGAGTCGCTCCGCACGGGCCCGGGCCCCGCGAAGCTAGGATGGGTGTCGAAGCTTTGTTGAGGTTTTGAGAATCCGATGAGCCGTGTGGAGACCGAGGAGGCGTCCGTGGTGACCGAGCGAGCCGCGACCGGCGATACCGCCGACGCCGTGCCCGCCGCGAGCGGCCCCACCGGGCCGCCCACGGGCCGGCGGATGCGGGCGCGCCTGGCGCGATTCAACGCCCCGTGGCAGTCCTCCCAGCTCCCCGAGGTCCTCGAACCGCTGGTGGCGGCCCACCGGGCCGCCCATCCCCGCGCCGACGTGCGGCTGCTCCAGCAGGCCTACACGCGGGCCGAGGAGCTGCACAGCGGCCAGTTCCGCAAGTCCGGGGACCCGTACATCACCCACCCGCTCGCGGTCGCCTCGATCCTGGCCGAGCTGGGCATGGACACGAACACGCTCGTGGCCGCGCTGCTCCACGACACCGTCGAGGACACCGACTACGAGCTGGACGAGCTCGGCGCCGAGTTCGGCGGGGAGGTCGCGCTCCTGGTCGACGGCGTCACCAAGCTCGACAAGGTGAAGCTGGGCGACGCGGCCAAGGCCGAGACGATCCGCAAGATGGTCGTGGCCATGGCCAAGGACCCGCGGGTGCTCGTCATCAAGCTCGCCGACCGCCTCCACAACATGCGCACCCTGACGTTCCTGCCGCCCGAGAAGCAGGAGCAGAAGGCCCGCGAGACCCTGGAGATCCTCGCTCCCCTGGCCCACCGCCTGGGCATGAACACCATCAAGTGGGAGCTGGAGGACCTGTCCTTCGCGACGCTGTACAAGAAGCGGTACTCCGAGATCGCGCGGCTGGTCTCCGAGCACTCCCCGCAGCGGGAGATGCTGCTCCAGCAGGTCATCGCGCAGGTCAAGGACCACCTGAAGAACTCGCGCATCAAGTCCGAGGTCTCCGGGCGACCGAAGCACCTGTACTCGATCTACCAGAAGATGATCGTGCGCGGGCGCGACTTCAACGACATCTACGACCTGGTGGGACTGCGCATCCTGGTCGAGAACGAGCGGGACTGCTACGCGGCGCTCGGTGTGATCCACTCGAACTGGCAGCCGGTGCCGGGTCGGTTCAAGGACTACATCGCGATGCCGAAGTTCAACATGTACCAGTCGCTGCACACCACGGTGATCGGCCCGAACGGCAAGCCCGTGGAGATGCAGATCCGCACGTGGGCGATGCACCGCACCGCCGAGTACGGCATCGCGGCGCACTGGAAGTACAAGGAGACGAAGAACTCCACCGTCGCCGGCCCGCCCGCGCACATCGACGACATGGCGTGGCTGCGCCAGCTCCTCGACTGGCAACGCGAGGCCGCCGACCCCTCGGAGTTCCTCGACGCGCTCCGGTTCGACCTGGCCTCCTCCGAGGCGTACGTGTTCACGCCCAAGGGCGACGTCATCGCCCTACCTGCGGGGTCGACCCCGGTGGACTTCGCTTACGCGGTGCACACCGAGGTCGGCAACCGCTGCATCGGCGCGCAGGTCAACGGCAAGATCGTGCCGCTGGAGTCGACGCTGTCCAACGGCGACGTGGTCGAGGTGTTCACCTCGAACTCCAAGACCCCGAACCCGAGCGAGGACTGGCTCGGGTTCGTCAAGAGCCCGCGGGCGCGCACGAAGATCAAGCAGCACTTCAAGCGCGAGCGCCGCGAAGAGGCGATCGAGCAGGGCAAGGACGAGCTGACGCGGGCGATGCGCAAACGCCGCCTGCCGCTCCAGCGGATGCTCACGCACGACAACCTCACCTCGCTCGCGAAGGACTTGAACCTCAAGGACGTCGAGGCGCTGTACGCGGCCCTGGGCGAACACCACGTGTCGCCGACCCAGGTCGTGCAGCGGCTGCTGGAGGTCCAGGGCGGGGCCGAGGGCGCCACCGAGGACATGGCCGAGGCCACCGCGCCGACGCAGCCGGCGCGGATCGTGCCCGAGGCGCACGGCGACATCCACGCCGCGGTCACCGTGGCGGGCATGGACGAGGGCGAGATGCCGGTGCGGCTCGCGCACTGCTGCAACCCGATCCCGGGCGACTCGATCATCGGCTTCGCGACCCGCTACCACGTGATCTCGGTGCACCGCAGGGACTGCGAGAACGCCGAGGAGCGCATCGAGCTCCAGCCCGACCGGGTGCTGGAGGTGCACTGGTCGCGCGACGAGGACGACCAGGCCACGTTCGTGGCCACCGTCCAGGTCGAAGCGCTCGACCGCCACCGGCTGCTGGCCGACGTCACGCAGGTCCTCTCGGGCGAGCGGGTGTCGATCCTGTCGGCGACGGTGACCACCACCAGGGACCGCGTCGCCTTGTCCCGCTTCACGTTCGAGATGGCCACACCGGAGCACCTGGACCACATCATCAAGGTGATCCGCAAGATCGACGGCGTCTACGACGCCTACCGCCTCACCGGCACCGAACGCGTGTAGCGGCCTCCGCGCACGCCTTCGGTATGGTGTGGCGGTTCCCCGCCGGCACAGTAGAAAGCGTGCGCATGACCGACCTCTCCGTTTTCGGCGACGACGAGCTCGCCGACGTCCTGGCCGCCCCGAAGGCGGTGATGGAGGGTGCGATCGTCGCCGACGGAGCGCCGAACGCCCTCCGGTTCCTCAAGGAGCTCACCGCCGCCGCCAAGGTCTTCAAGGAGGCGCAAAGGCACCGCAACGCCCTCGTGAAGGCCGTCGCGAACCGCCTGCGCGAGCGCGACGTCAAGGAGCCGCGCAGCGAAGGCCTCCTCGAACAGGACGAGGCGATCGCGAAGGCGCTCGGCACGACCGAGCGCGCCCTCGCCGCGCTGCGCGAGCGCGCCGGCCAAGAGGACTTCGACGCCTACGGCGCCTGGCTGGTGCGCATCGCCACCAAGGTCGCCGAGGCCGCCCGGTCCAAGTCGGGCGGTTTCTTCAGCAAGAAGGTCGCCGTCAGCGACGGCGAGCGGGAGTTCATCGAAAGGCTCGAAGCCCTCATCGCGCGCTGAGTCCGGCCGTGGCGTCCCAGTCGATCGTGTAGGCGTACTGCCAGGCGGTCTTCTCCGGAGTCGTGAAGCGCTCCATGAAGAACGGCATCAGCGCGTCCCTGAAGCGGGCGGCGATCGGCCCTGCGGCCTTGGACTGGTTGGTGCGCGCGGCCGCGGCGATCACGCGCTCGACGCGGGCCCTGCGCGCCCGGGTGTAGGCGGTGAAGGCTCGGTCGATCGGCAGGTCGCGCAGGCACCGGGCGAGTTCGACCGCCGATTCGATCGCGAGGCTCGCGCCCTGGCCCGAGGAGGGCGAGGTGGCGTGCGCGGCGTCGCCGATGATCGCGATCCGGCCCTTGGACCACGCCGGGACGTGCGGCAGGTCCTCAAGGGGCGATGCGGGGATGAACGACTGCGGCGTCACGTGCTCGAGGATTCGCAGGGCCGGGCCCGCGTCGTCGGCGAAGGCCGCGCGCATCCGCTCCATCCACTGCGCGAACGTGGTCTCGCGCATGGCCTCTCGGTCGAGGCGCTTGTGCGGGAGGTTCGCGAACCATCCGGTGCGGTCGCCGTCGGAGACGTACCCGAAGAAGGCCCTGCGGCCGAAGATCATGTGGAAGGCCCCTCCGGTGGAGGGCACTCCCGCGGGGCCGTCGATGAACCCGCCGAGTCCGATGAGGCCGGTGTAGCGCGGGCGCGGCGCGGCCGGGTCGACCAGGCCCCGCGCGACCGAGCGGATGCCGTCGCAGCCGATGAGCAGGTGGGCCTCGGCGGTGGTGTGGTCGTCGAACTGGGCGATGACGCTGTGCCCGGTGTCCACGGCGTCCACGAAGCGCTTGCCGCGCGCGATCGGCACGCCGGCGTCCGCGGCGCGCTCCCTCAGCAGCTCGGCGACCCGCCCGCGCGGCAGCGTCACGTGCCCCGGCAGGTCCGGGTCGGCCTCGATCGCGCCGAGGACCTTGCCGGAGCCGGAGTGGATGACCATGCGCGGGGTGGGGATGCCCGCGGCGGCGAAGTCGGTGTCGGCGTCGATCACCTTCAGCGCGCTCAGTCCGTTCGGGGCCAGCGTCAGCGGCCCGCCCTGCGTGTCGGCGCCGGTCGGGCGGGCCTCGAAGACCTGCGCCTCGATGCCGGCCTTCTGGAGGGCTAGGGCGGCGGCGGGGCCCGCGATGCCGCCGCCGACGATGAGGGCGCTGCGGGCCCGGCCCGTGGAATTCGATGCGTTCGTCATGGTCGCGACGGTATGGAGCAATCGGCCCGCACCGCGTCATCCTCCGGTAGCGTTCTGGATTCGACCGGGGATGTACGGGGAAAACGCTTCGGCGGACCCGGAGTGCTCATATAGTGATTCCGACTCACGTAGGGAGGGGTTCACCGTGGGGATGTCAGACAAGTTCAACGAGATCAAGGACAAGGTCGCGGACAACGCGGACGATCTCAAGGACAAGGCCGGAGAGCTGTACAACAAGGCCAAGGAGTCTCCGGCAGGAGAGAAGATGGGCGGACCGAGAGGGTCCGCCCGCCGTTTCGTGCTCTCAGGTGCCCCTCAGCGGCGCTTGCGCCGCTTCGAGTTGTTCACGTTCTGACGGGGCCGGGATCCTCCCCCGGTCCGCACCGGCGCGGGCTCCTCCAGCAGCTCCAGCGGGAGCTCGTCGGTCTTGGCCCGCACGAGGCGGTCGTCATCGTCGTCCTCGGCGGCGCGGCTCTGCGCGCCCTTGCGGGCGGGCCTGTCGTCCTCGGGCTCGCCGGCGCGCTTGGAGGCGATCTTCTGGTTGTGCCTCCGGTAGACGGCGCTGCGCTCGGCCAGGTCCACCAGCCACGGCGCGGCCAGGAAGATCGAGGAGTACGTGCCGACCACGATGCCGACGAACAGCACCAGCGCGAGGTCCTTGAGCGTGCCGACGCCGAGCAGGCCCACGCCGATGAACAGCAGCGCCCCGACCGGCAGCGCGCCGATCATCGAGGTGTTCAGCGAACGCATCAGCGTCTCGTTGATCGCGTCGTTGACGCCCTCGCCGAAGGTCTTCTGGCGGCTCTGGAGCAGGTGCGCGGTGTTCTCCTGGACCTTGTCGAACACGACCACCGTGTCGTACAGCGAGTACGCCAGGACCGTGAGCGCGCCGACCATCGTCGAGGGCGTGACCTCGAAGCCGACCAGCGAGAACACGCCCGCGATGAGCAGCCCGTCGTAGGCGAGGGCCGCGACCGCGGCGATCGCCATGCGCCGCTCGAAGCGCAGCCAGATGAACACGGTGATGAGGACCAGGAACACGATGAGCGCGAGCAGGGCCTTCTGGGACACCGAGGCGCCCCAGGTGGCCGAGACGGTCGCCGTGGCGATGTCGGAGGTCTCGGCGCCGACCGCGTCCGCCATGGCCTGGCGGATCTCGGCGGCCGTGTCCACGTCCGTGGCCGTGGTGCGGATGACGAAGGCCTGGTCGTCGCCGGTGCCGGTGGACTGGCCGGAGGCGATCTCCGCGCCCGCGGCGGCCGCGGCGGCCTCGACCTCGGTGATGGTCGTGCCGTTGGCCGGCACGGTGTACTGGTTGCCGCCGGCGAAGTCGATGCCCAGCGAGAAGCCCTTGAAGACCATGACGGCCACGCACAGGGCGCCCATGATCGCGGCGATGAGGTACCAGCGCTTGCGCTTGGCCACGAACTGGAAGTCGGTGCGGCCGCGGTAGAGCTTGCTCCAGACGGAGAGGCGCTCGGTCTCGGCGTTCTTCTGATCAGTGCTCATAACCGTTCCTTAAGCGCGCGAGGCCGAGGTGCCGGACGACGACGGGGCCGCCTTGGTGTGGAGCCCGGACAGCCTGGTGTTGTCGAGGAGCTTGCCGCGCGTGAGCAGTTCGGCGACCGGGTGGGTGAACAGGAAGACCACCAGGAGGTTCACGATGGTGGACAGGCCGAGCGCGAAGGCGAACGCGCGGACCGGGCCCAGCGCCACGAAGTACAGGACCAGCGCGGCGATGATCGAGATGGTGTTGGCCGACAGGATCGTCCGCCTGGTGCGCACCCAGCCCCTGGGCACCGCCGAGCGGGCCGAGCGGCCGTCGCGCATCTCCTCCTTGATCCGCTCGAAGTACACGACGAAGGAGTCGGCGGTGATGCCGATGGCGACCACGAACCCCGCGACGCCGGCGAGGGTGAGCGTCAGGCTGATCTGGGAGCCCAGCAGCGCCACCGTCGGGTACAGCACGAGCGTGGCGACCGTGAGGCTGCCGAGGACGACGAACCCGAGCATCCGGTAGTAGACGAGGCAGTACAGGAACACCAGCGCCAGGCCGATGACCATCGCCATCAGGCCGGCCTCGAGCTGCTCCACGCCGAGGGTGGCGGTGACCTCGTTGACGGTCTCGACCACGAACGTGGTCGGGAGCGAGCCGAAGTTGAGCTGGTCGGAGAGCTGGCGGGCCTCCTCGGAGGAGAAGTCGCCGGAGATCTGCGTCGAGGTCTTGGAGACCTCGCGGATGGTCGGGGCGCTGACGACCTCGTTGTCGAGGACGATGGCGACCTGCGAGCCGAGGCCCGCGGTGGTCATCGCGCCCCAGTTCTCGGCGCCGGCGGTGGTGAACTGGACGTTCACGACGAACCGGTTGGGGTTGGCCTGGTCGGTGCCGACGTCCGCCGAGTCCACGTCCGAGCCGAGCACGGTGGCCGGCTGGAGGAGGTACTTGTACGAGAACATCAGGTCCGGGTCCTCGTCGGTGGCCGGCTCGGGAGCCGAGCACGCGGTCACCTCGATGTCGGCCTCCTGGACCGCGCCGGGCGGGCGGTTGTCGAGCTGCGCGCAGGTCACCTGCGGGACGAAGAACTGGACCGATGCCGGGAGAAAGGAGACCTCTTCGGGAGTGAGGTCTCCGAACGGGTCCAGGAGCGCCATGGTGGTCTCGTCGGCCGGGGGGCCGGTCAGCGACTGGGCGGTGGCGGCCGCGTCGGGGCCGACCTTCTCCCACACGCTGTCGAGGGTGATCACGACGTCGTCGGTGGTGGGGGCCTGGCCGTTGCCGGCGGGCTCCTCCTCCTCGTCGGTGGCGGCCTCGTCGGTCGCCTCCTCGGAGCCGTCGTCGGCGGGGGCCTCTTCATCGGCGGGGGCTTCGGCGTCCTCGTCCGCGGACGCCTCGGCGTCCTCGTCGGGGGTGCCGGCCTCGCCCAGGGCCTCCTCCAGTGCGGAGTAGTCGGGCGTGGAGTTGGTGACGAGGCGGAACCGCAGCTCGGCGGGGGCGCCGACGTCGCGGAGGGATTCCTCGTCGATGTCGTCGCCGGCCACGTTGACCACGATGTTCTCGGTGCCCTCGACGAACACCTCGGGCTCGGCGACGCCGGTGGAGTTGACGCGGCCCTCGATGATCTGGCGCGCCTGCTCCATGGTCTCGGCCGTGGGGGCGGCGTTGGAGCCCTGCTGGTAGGCGGTGAGCGTCATCGACAGCCCGCCCTGAAGGTCGAGACCGAGCTTCGGGGTGGGGAACTTCCAGCCGGCGCCCGCGAGCGCGGACACCCACAGGAGCACGAGGAGCGCGGTCAGTGCCAGGAAATAGGTGGCGACTGGCTGGCGCTTGCGCTGGATCTTCTTCCGTGGGCGGTCAGCGCCCGTTACTGAAGCCAATGGTCGGTCTCTTCCTCAGAACTCGGATAGGGGCAGGCGCCGCGGTGACCTGCGCAGACGCTAGCGGGCGCCGGTCGGCCTCTCGGCCGACCGGAGGGAGTGGGCCCTCGGCGCTGCTTGCGAGCCGTAGTGTCGGCTAGCACACGTATCCTCGGCGCGGCTCATTCTAGGACGGCGGCCTTTGTCGGCTCTGCCCGCCCTGGGTGCGGCCGGATCGAAGCGGGTCCGCGGTGTCCGGTCCCGGTGGGCGCGGGCGGGCCCGAGGGCCCGTCGCGGCCTAGTACTCCTTGCGGTCGGAGTTGCCCGCGTGCTTGTCCTTGCCCTCGCCGCCGGTCTCGCGGAGCTTGTCGAGGTCTTCGTCGGTGAGGGTCGCCTCGGCTTCGGTGACGGTCTCCTCCTCGGCCTCGGGCTCGGTCTCGGCGGGGGTGATGACCTTGGCGATGGCCTGGCGGGCGAAGACGAGGAAGGTGTCGTCGCTGGCTTCGAGGGTGACGGACTCGTCGTCGGAGTCGACGACGGTGCCGTAGAGCCCGCCGATGGTCATGACGCGGGCACCGGGGGCGACCGTGTTCTGCATGTCCTGCTGTTCGCGCTGGCGCTTCTTCTGCGGGCGGATCATCACGAAGTACATGAGGGCGATGAAGCCCACGATCATGATGATGAACATGAAGTTCCCACCGCCGGTGCTGTCCTGCGCGAGGACGTCTGCGGATGCAAGCACGATGGTGCCTTTCGTCGTGGATGGTCGCGTTCTGTGTCGGTGACGTGGGCGGAGTCTATCGGGTGGAACGCGCCGCCCGGGCCGCCGCCTAGGGCCAACCCTACGCGTCTCCCGAGCCGAACAGCCCTTCGGCGGTGGGCGGGGTCAGGCCGAGGTGGTGCCAGGCGGCCGCGGTGGCGACGCGTCCGCGGGGGGTGCGGGCGAGGAGTCCGGCGCGGACGAGGAACGGCTCGCAGACCTCTTCGACGGTGTCGGGCTGCTCCCCCACGGCGACGGCGACGGTGGTGAGGCCGACCGGTCCGCCGTTGAAGGTGGTCACGAGGGCGCGCAGGACGGCGCGGTCGAGGCGGTCGAGACCCAGTTCGTCCACGTCGTAGAGGGCGAGGGCGGCGGCGGCGACCTTGGCGTCGATGGTGCCGTCGGCGCGGACCTGGGCGAAGTCGCGGACGCGGCGCAGGAGCCGGTTGGCGATGCGGGGGGTGCCGCGGCTGCGCCCGGCGATCTCGGCGGCCCCGGCGGCGGTGACGGCCACGTCGAGGATGCCCGCGGAGCGGGTGACGATCGCTTCGAGTTCGGAGCGGTCGTAGAACTCCAGTTGCCCGAGGAACCCGAAGCGGTCGCGCAGGGGCCCGGTGAGGAGCCCGGCGCGGGTGGTGGCGCCGACGAGGGTGAACGGTTCGAGTTCGAGCGGGATGGCGGTGGCCCCGGGGCCCTTGCCGACGATCACGTCCACGCGGAAGTCCTCCATGGCGGTGTAGAGGAGTTCTTCGGCGGGGCGGGCGATGCGGTGGATCTCGTCGATGAACAGCACCTCGTTCGGGCCGAGGCTGGTGAGGATCGCGGCGAGGTCGCCGGAGCGCTCGATGGCGGGCCCGGAGGTCTGGCGCAGGCCGACGCCGAGTTCGGCGGCGACGATCATGGCGAGGGTGGTCTTGCCGAGTCCGGGCGGGCCCGACAGCAGCAGGTGGTCCGGCGAGGCGCCGCGGCGGCGGGCGCCTTCGAGGAGGAGGCTGATCTGCTCGCGGACGCGGGACTGGCCGATGACGTCGTCGAGCTTGCCCGGGCGGATGCCCTCCTCGACGAGCCGGTCGAGCTCGGTGGCCTCGGCGGCGGTGAGCGCCGCGTCCCACTGCTCGGGGGTGAAGTCTTCGGGCTGGTCCATGGCTTAGCGCTTCCCGAGGAGTCGGATGGCCTGCTTGAGGAGGGTGGGCACGTCGGTGCCGTCGGCCCCTTCGGCGTCGAGCTGCTCGATGGCCGTCTCGGCCTCCTTCGCCGACCAGCCGAGGGCCTGGAGGCCCTGCCCGACCTGGACGCGCCAGCCGCCGGGGCGGCCGGCGGCCTGCTTGGGGACGTTGCCGAGGTCGACGGGGCCGATCTTGTCGGCGAGGTCGAGGACGATGCGCTCGGCGCTCTTCTTGCCGACGCCGGGGATGCGCGAGAGCGTCGCGGTGTCGGCGGTGGCGATGGCGTGGCGGATCACGTCGGGCCGCAGCGCCTCGATGGCGTCGCGGGCGATGCGCGGGCCGATCTTCTGCGCGTTCTGAAGCAGCTCGAACAGGTCCCGCTCCTCGGCGGTGTTGAAGCCGTGCAAGGTGATCGAGTCCTCGCGGACGATCGTGGAGATCGCCAGGACGGTCTCGGCGCCGACCTTGAGGTTCGCGAGCGTGTGCGCTCCGGCGTGCACGGCGTAGCCGACCCCGCCCACGTCCACGACGGCGTAGGCCTCCCCCACGGCGGCGACGGTTCCGGTGAGCTGCGCGATCATCGGGCACTTCCTCTCGGCGCCTGGGAGCGGGCGGCGGCCGCGGCGATGCGGGCCTTGACGCCGCCGCGCCACAGGTGGCAGATCGCGATGGCCAGCGCGTCGGCGGCGTCGGCGGGCTTGGGCGCGGCCTGGAGGCGGAGGATGCGGGTGACCATGGTGGTGACCTGGCGCTTATCGGCGGTGCCGTTGCCGCACACGGCGTTCTTCACTTCGGAGGGGGTGTAGGTCTCGGTGGGCAGTCCCAGGCGGGCCCCGGCGAGCAGGGCGATGCCCGAGGCTTGGGCGGTGCCGATGACACTGGCCACATTGTGCTGGCTGAAGACGCGTTCGACGGCGACGGCCTCGGGGCGGTGGGCCTCCAGCAGGGCTCGCAGTCCATCGTCGAGGGCGAGCAGTCGTTCGCCAAGGGGCGCTTCGGGGTCGGTGCGGACCACGTCGACGGCGACCATCGTGCCGGGCGCTCCGGGTCGTCCTTCGACGACCCCCACGCCGCAGCGGGTCAGGCCCGGGTCGATCCCCATGACGCGCACGCGCTCCTCCTGTCGCTCGGTTCGCGTCAGCTTATCCGCCCCCACCGACCGTCGCTTCGCAAGAGCGCCCGCGGGCGCGTTCGGGGCCCGCGATGGTGCGACGGGTGTGGCCGGAGAACGCTGCCGTGGCCTTGCCCATAAACCACTTGCCGGTCGGCTAGCGGCGTGGTTGTGTAGTAGGGGACCGGACACTCCGCGCGCGCCTCTCATCGGCGATCAAGGCGGGCCGCGAATCCGGCGCCCCCATCTCCGCTCCGCACACCACTGGTTTGGACTCACTGTGTCTGCTGCCGCATTCATGCCGCCCGTCGGCGCCGACGGGCACTCCCGCCGATTCATCGCCACGATGGTCTTCGTGCTCGGCGCGCTCTCGGCGACCGCGCCGATCGCCATCGACCTCTACCTGCCGGCGTTCCCCGCGATGGCCGACGCGCTCGGCACGCCCGAGAGCCGCATCCAGCTGACCCTCACGTCGATGATGATCGGCATGGGGCTCGGCCAGGCCGTCATCGGACCGCTGTCGGACCGCATCGGGCGGCGCAAGCCGCTGCTCATCGGCATGGCGGTCTTCACCCTGACCTCGCTGGTGTGCGCGATCGCGACCAGCGCGGACCTGCTCATCGCCATGCGCTTCCTCCAGGGTCTGAGCGGCGCCGCGGGCGTGGTCGTCGCCCGCGCGGTCATCCGCGACCACTTCGAGGGCGACGACATGACCCGCTTCACCGCGAAGATGATGTTCGTGACGATGCTCGCGCCGATGCTGGGCCCGATCGTCGGCGCGCAGCTGATCCGCTTCGGCCCGTGGCAGACGGTGTTCGTGTTCATGGCGGTGCTGTCGGCGCTGTCGACGTTCCTGGTGTGGAGGTTCCTGCCCGAGAGCCTCCCGGCGGAGGACCGCCGGGTGATGACCGGGCCGGAGTTCGCGTCCTCGCTGGGCACGCTGGTGCGCGACCCTCGTTTCATGGCGCCGACGATCGTGGTGATCATGAACTTCTCGATGCTGTTCACCTACGTCTCGACGTTCAGCTTCATCTCGCAGCAGGAGCTGGGGGCCTCTCCGGGCTTCTTCTCGCTGCTGTTCGCGATCGGCACGCTGGCGCTGCTGGCGGGCAACCAGGCGAACATGCTCATGATCGACCGCAGTCGCTCGGAGCAGCGCATGATCGCGGGGATGGCGATCTCGCTGGCGGGCATCGCCTGGCTGGTCGTGGTCCAGATGGTGGACGTGGCGAACCTGTGGACCATCCCGATCGGGATCGCGACCATGATGCTGGGCTGCGGCGTGCTCTTCCCGAACGCGGGCGCGGCGGCGATGTCCTCGCAGCCGCCGCAGATCGCGGGCACGGCTTCGGCGTTCATGGGCTCGGTCCAGATGGCGGCGGGCGGCGTGATGCCGGCGCTGGCGACGATCGGCGGCGTGACGCTGGCGAGCATGACCTTCGGTGTGGGCCTGTACGGCCTCATCACGGCCGCGGCGGTGGTCTGGACGATCCGCGTCTACCGCAAGGCCCCCAACCCCGCCATGGCGTAATGGCATACGCGACAGGGCCCGAAGCGCAAAGCGCTTCGGGCCCTGCTCGTCCGGGCTTATTCTTCGTCGAGTTTGGCGAAGACCTCGTCGCTGATGTCGGCGTTGGTCCACACGTTCTGGACCTCGTCGCTGTCTTCGAGGGCGTCGACCACGCGCAGGACCTTGCGGGCGCCTTCGACGTCGACCTCGATGTTCGTGGAGGCCTGGAAGCCCGCTTCGGCCGAGTCGTAGTCGATCCCGGCCTCCTGGAGGGCGGTGCGGACCGCGACCAGGTCGGTCGGCTCGCACAGCACCTCGAAGCCGCCTTCGCCGAGGTCGTTGACCTCGTCGGCGCCGGCGTCGAGGACGGCCATGAGGATGTCGTCCTCGGTCAGCTCCGGGTTCGGGGAGACGATGATCGTGCCCTTGCGGGAGAACATGTAGCCGACGCTGCCGGCCTCGCCGAGCGAGCCGCCGTTGCGCGTCAGGGCCACGCGCACCTCGGCCGCGGCGCGGTTGCGGTTGTCGGTCAGGCACTCGATGAGCACCGCGACGCCGCCGGGCGCGTAGCCTTCGTACATGAGGGTCTCGTAGTCGACGCCGCCGCCGTCGAGGCCGCCGCCGCGCTTGACCGCGCGGTCGATGTTGTCGTTGGGGACCGAGCTCTTCTTGGCCTTCTGGATCGCGTCGAACAGGGTCGGGTTGCCGGCCGGGTCAGGACCACCGGTGCGCGCGGCGACCTCGATGTTCTTGATGAGCTTCGCGAAGATCTTGCCCCGCTTGGCGTCGATCGCGGCCTTCTTGTGCTTGGTCGTCGCCCACTTGGAGTGGCCACTCATTCCGGCGTTCCTCGTTCCTCTTGCTCGACCGGTCCGGCGTTCGCGCCGCGGACCATTCCCACGAAGTACTCGTGCACCCGCGCGTCCGGCGTGACCTCCGGGTGGAAGGAGGTCGCCAGGCAGACGCCCGCACGTACGGCGACGATCCTACCGCCCGGCCCCTCGCCCCCATCGCGACCGCTCTCGGCGCCGGCCTCGACCGTGCCGATCACCCGGACTCCGGCGCCGACCCGCTCGACCCACGGCGCGCGGATGAACACCGCCTCGAACGGGCCCCCCGGGACGCCGTCGATGGCGATCGGCGTCTCGAAGGAATCCACTTGGCGGCCGAACGCGTTGCGGCGCACCGTCATCGGGATGACGCCGAAGGAGCGCTGGTCGGGGCGCCCGTCGAGGACCTCGTCGGCGAGCAGGATCATCCCCGCGCAGGAGCCGAAGGCGGGCATGCCTTCGTCGAGGCGCTTCTTGACCGGGTCGAACAGGTCGAAGACCTCCAGCAGCCGGCTCATCGCGGTCGACTCCCCGCCGGGGATCACCAGGGCCTCCACCGCGTCGAGCTCCGAGGCGCGCCGCACCGGCGTCGCCTCGGCCCCGGCCGCCTCCAGCGCGCGCATGTGGTCGACCACGTCGCCTTGCAGGGCGAGGACGCCGATTCGGGGCACGGTCATCAGAGAACTCCAAAACTCGTCGGGGGCCGGGCCACTCAAGGGTAATTCCGGCCCGGCACGCCGCCTACCTGGTCGATCGCCACTGTGACCGAACGGGCTGAACACGGCGGGGAGGTGACGATCCGTTAAAGTCTGCCTTCGAACGTGATGCACCCCTTGAGTCCGGGAGTTACAACAAGATGGCCAAGACCTCGAAGCGCAACCCGATGCCCCGCTCCGTCCGGGCCGCGCGCAACACCATGTGGATCCAGGCGGCGATCAGCCTCGCCGCCGGCGGGCTCGTCGTGCTCGCGCACCACACCGCCCGCGGGCTGGTGCCGCCCGCCGCGGAGCACGACGTCTACCGCGCCGCGGTCGGACTCGGCGGACTCGCGCTGTTCTTGATCCTCGCCACGGTCCTCATGCGCTTCCAGTGGCGCATCCTGTGGATCCTCATCCTGGTCGTGCAGGTCGCCGCCCTCGTCGGCCTCGGGTGGCTGCTGTTCACCGGCGGCCTCTACTGGGCGCTGTGCATCGGCCTCGCCGTCGTCCCGATTACGATCATGGGAACGCTTACCGAGCGCTTCGGCCGCCGCTGGTTCAACCACTAGGCGACCGGACCCCACCTGAAAGGCCCGCATCGATGCTCCCGCAACCGAACTTCGGCCCCAACCGAGAGCCCGTCGGCCCCGACGAGGACGACTCGGACGCCCCGCCCCGCAAGCTCCGCAGGTTGCAGATCGCGATGTGGATCCAGGTCGTCTGCGCCGTCCTCGCGGGCAATGTCTACGCCTTCAACGCCGTCTCGGCTCGGTCGGTCAGCCGCGAGGACATCCTCGAGTACTACACGGAGTACCCGCCGGTCGAAGGCGACCCGGCCGAGGTCGCCCAGGCGGCCTACACGACCTTCCAGAGCACGAGCTTCCTCGTCACCAGCCTGGTCATCGCCGGGCTCGCGGTCGTGGCCGCGATCATCGCCGCGATGTGCGCGATCCGCTTCAAGTCCCGCTTGAAGGCCGTGCGCTGGTGGGCCGTCGGCGCCACCGCGGTCCTGTTCGTCGAGGGCATGTACATGTCCGTGCAGTTCGGCCTGCTGGTCGCGCCCTGGGTGTTCGCCTCGGTGCTGGCGCTGTGGTGGCTGTTCTCCAGCGAGATCCGCTACTGGATGAACGAGTCGTTCCAGAAGGCCGCGCCGAAGGAGTACTGAGGCCCGCTCAGTCGGTCGGCTCCTCCTCTGGGCCGTGCTCGGTGAGGTAGTCGATGAACGCCGCCCGCGCGAGCGGCTCCGAGGCGCCCCACTGGCCCTTGGTGGCCTCGCGCCAGATGCCGACGAGGTCGTCGATGGCCACGCCGATCTCGGCCACGTCGGGATCGAGGTCCTCCGACTCCAGCGCGGTCGGGGTGTGCCGGAACAGTTCGATGAAGAAGCGCCAGTCGCGGCGCTGTCGGGCCAGCGCGAAGGCCCGCTGCTGGAGGTCGGCGGTCGGGAGCGCGTAGAGATCGCTTGCGTTCATGCGTCAAGCCTAGGAGTGTCGAAGCCGGATCGGAGCCCTTCGGCTCCTTAGGATCGGCCCATGAACAAGCTCGTCTCCACCGTCTTGGGAGCGGCCGGTCTCGCGGCGCTCCTGACCGCCGCTCCGGCGCAGGCCCTCACCTTGATCGAACCGGACCCCGCGACGGGGCCGCACAGCGAGCTGACGATCCGCGTGACCTCGGTCGAGGGCGGGGGCGAGTCCTCGATCACCTTGTCCTGTCCGGCGCAGTGGAGCGCGCACCCCAACGCCGAGGAGGCGTGCGCGCAGCTCGAAGCGGCGGGCGGGCACATCGACGCGATCGGCGGCGGCGACGGGATGTGCACCGCGCAGTACGACCCGGTGCGGGTGGTCGTGACCGGGAACTGGCACCGGGCGAGCCACTTCTTCATCGGCACGTACGGCAACCGCTGCCAGGCGGTGCAGGCGACCGGCGGCGCGCTGCTGGACTTCTGAAACGTGCGCGAATGGCCCGGGCGAGAACGCCCGGGCCCTTCTGCGTCTGCGGTGCTACCAGCCGCGCTTGGCGAGCTTCTGCTCCTCGCTGAGCGTGTCGACGTTGATGCCGACCATGGCCTCGCCGAGGCCGCGGGAGACCTCGGCGATGACCTTCGGGTCGTCGTGGAAGGCGGTGGCCTTGACGATGGCGGCGGCGCGGTGGGCGGGGTCGCCGGACTTGAAGATGCCCGAGCCGACGAAGACGCCCTCGGCGCCCAGCTGCATCATCATGGCCGCGTCGGCGGGGGTGGCGATGCCGCCGGCGGTGAAGAGCACGACCGGGAGCTTGCCGAGCCGGGCGACCTCGGCGACGAGTTCGTACGGCGCGCGCAGTTCCTTGGCGGCGGCGTAGAGCTCGGTCGAGTCGAGGGTGGCGAGGCGGCCGATGTCCTGGCGGATCTGGCGCATGTGGCGGGTGGCCTCGACGACGTTGCCGGTGCCGGCCTCGCCCTTGGAGCGGATCATGGCCGCGCCCTCGCTGATGCGGCGCAGGGCCTCGCCGAGGTTGGTCGCCCCGCACACGAACGGCACGGTGTACTGCCACTTGTCGATGTGGTTGGCCTCGTCGGCGGGGGTGAGGACCTCGGACTCGTCGACGTAGTCGACGCCGATGGCCTCCAGGACCGCGGCCTCGGTGAAGTGGCCGATGCGGGCCTTGGCCATGACGGGGATCGAGACGGCGTCGATGATGCGGTCGATCATGTCGGGGTCGGACATGCGCGAGACGCCGCCTTCGGCGCGGATGTCGGCGGGGACGCGTTCGAGCGCCATGACCGCCACGGCGCCGGCGTCCTCGGCGATCTTGGCCTGCTCGGCGTTGACGACGTCCATGATGACGCCGCCTTTCAGCATGTCGGCCATGCCTCGCTTGACGCGGGCGGTCCCGACCTCGGCCTCGGGCTTCTGGGTCTCTGACACGGTCACCGGCTCCATCTGGGTAGTACGTCGCGTTCGGCGGCCGGCCCGCGGGCCTCGCCGCCAGGGGTGATCTGACCTGGCCGATTCTACGCCGCGACCGGCCTCACAGCAGCCGTGAGCTGGTGGCGGCCGTTCACTGAACGGGGTCTTCGATGTCCCAGTACTCGGGGCGCGCGAGGCGGCGGTGCAGGCGCAGGACGACCGCCATCGGCAGGGACCGGGAGGCGACGGCGTCGCGGACGAAGTCGGAGTGGATCTGGCGGGCGAGGGCGACGCGCCGGTTGGCGGATTCGAGGTCGTCGCTCCAGACGGGGTCGGCGGCGAGTTCGCGCAGGGCGCGGGTGAGGTCGTTCTCGGCGTACTCGCGCAGTTCGCGCTGGCGCTGGGTGTCGGCGGGGACGGCGACGACGGAGAGGGCGAGGGCGACGACCTCTTCGAAGCCGGGGTTGCCGATGAAGCGCAGGACGGTCTCGGCGCGGTCGTCGAGTTTGGCGAGGAGGGCGTCCTCGGCGGCGTGGGCGCGCCGGTGCAGGCGTTCGACCCGGGTGACCGTCCAGGTCGCGTAGGCGCCTACGACGGCCACGATCGCCACGAGCACAGCCAACCACCACATCCGGATCATCGTACGGGCCTGCGGCCAGGGCCAGGGTCCGGGCGTGTCGCGCCGTGAGGGGGTGCTAGCGGCGTTCGGTGCCCGCTTCGATGGCGGCGCGGTAGACCTCCAGGAGGCGGGCGGCGACCTCGGGCCAGTCGTAGCGTTTGACCCACTCGTTGGCCCGTTCGACGTACGCCGTACGGAGTTCGGGGTGGTCGAGGAGGCGGGCGGCCTTGGCGGTGAGGTCGGCGGCGTCGCCGACGGCGAACAGCTCCCCCGCCTCGCCGTCGTCGAGGACCGAGCGGAACGCCTCGATGTCGGAGGCGAGCACGCAGGTGCCCGCGGCCATGGCCTCGGTGAGGACCATGCCGAAGGACTCGCCGCCGGTGTTGGGGGCGACGTAGAGGTCCACGCCGGCGAGCATGGAGGCCTTCTCGTCGTCGTCGACGGCGCCGAGGAAGCGGATGCGGGAGGCGACGGCGGGTTCGAGGCCGGCCACGGCCGCCTCGGGGTCGCCGCGGCCGACCACGACCAGGTGCAGGTCGGGGCGGTCGGCTGCCAGGCGCGCGAAGGCCTCGCGCAGGATCGGGAAGCCCTTGCGCGACTCGGTGTAGCGGCCCATGAAGCCGATGGTGGGGCCGTCGGGCAGGCCTTCGAGGGGGGCGGCCTTGCGGTAGAAGGCCACGGGCACGCCGTTGGGGATCTCGACGGCGCCGCCGCCGAGGTGCTCGACCTGGACCTTGCGGGCGTAGGGGCTGACGGCGATGCGCGCCGAGAGGTTCTCCAGGACGAGCTGGGCCATGTGCTTGCCGGCGGCGAGCATCCGCGAGCGCGTCATGGCGGTGTGGAAGGTGGCGACGACGGGGCAGCGGGCGTTGAGCACGGCCAGGCACGAGAGGCTGGGGGTGAGCGGCTCGTGCACGTGGATGACGTCGAAGTCGCCTTCGGCGCACCACTTGCGCACGCGCGCGGCCGAGCGCGGCCCGAAGGCGAGGCGCGCGATGGAGCCGTTGTAGGGCACGGCGACGGCCTTGCCGCCGGGGACGACGAAGTCGGGCAGCCCCTCGGTCTCGGTGGCGGGGGCCAGGACCGAGACGTCGTGCCCGGCGTCGATGAGGGTCTCGGCGAGGTCGCGGATGTGGAACTGGACGCCGCCGGGGACGTCGAAGGAGTAGGGACTGACGATCCCGATCCTCAGGACCCCCATCACGACTCCTTGGCGTCGGCGGCGAGGGCCGCAGCGGAGGGCCCGAAGTCGGCCGTCCAGAACCGCTGGAGCATGTGCCAGTCGTCCGGGTGGGCCCGGATGCCGCCCTCGAAGGAGTCGGCCATGCGCTGGGTGGTGATCGCTATGCGCTCGCGCAGCGAGCCGGTGCCGGTGTCGACCGGGCCGGTGATGCGGCAGACGGCACGGTCGGCCTCGTAGTGGATGTTGGCGGTGAACAGCTCGACGCGGTTGCGGATCGCCAGCAGGGCCGGCCCGGTCGGGAAGGTCGTGGCCTCCCCGAAGAACTCGACGGGGGTGCCGCTGCGGCCCAGGTCGCGGTCGGCGACGAGCGCGACCACGTGGCCTTCGGCGAGGGCCTCCCCGAGGGCCGCCTGCGGGTTGCGGTCGCCGCCGGAGGTCGGGATGATGTTCATGCCCAGCGCCTGGCGGTACGCGAGGAAGCGGCGGTAGACCCCTTCGGGTTTGAGCCGTTCGGCGACGGTGGTGAGGCTGTCGCCGGCCACCGAGCCGACCCAGGCGCCGGCGAAGTCCCAGTTCCCCGAGTGCGGCAGGGCCACGATCGAGCCCAGGCCCTGCTTCGCGCGTTCGTGCACGGGCTCGTAGCCGTTCATCTCGAACTTGCGCCGCAGCTGCTCGGTGCTCATCGACGGCAGCCGGAACGCCTCGAGCCAGTAGCGGGCGTAGGAGCGCATGGCCCGGCGCACCAGGTCCTCGTCGGGTTCGGCGCCGACGACGCGGGCGAGGTTCTTGCGCAGTTGCCGCACGCTGCGGCCGTCCTTCTTCACGGCGCGGTCGGCGAAGCGGTTCCCGAGGGCGGCGGCCGCGGATTCGGGCAGGAGCCGCACGCCGCGCCACGCCGCCAGGTAGCCCAGCTCGGTCAGGCGCTCACGCATCGACGCGTCCTTCGCTCGCTTCCAGGGAGGCTCGGGCGGCGAACAGGCGCTGCGTCACGGTGATCGCGGCCAGGAGCGCGAGCAGGCCCATGCCGACCTCCATCGCGAACGGGACGCCGAAGGACTCGGCGAGGACCGCGACGCCGGCGAGGATCAGCCGCTCGGGGCGCTCGGCGATGCCGACGTTGCATTCGGCGCCGAGGGACTCGGCGCGGGCCTTGACGTACGAGACCATCTGCGAGGCGATGAGGGCCGTCAGCGTGAGCGCGCACGCGAGGAACCGCTCCTCGGTGAGCAGCCAGTAGGCCAGGCCGGCGAGCATGGCGCCGTCGGCGAGGCGGTCGCAGGTGGAGTCCAGGAGGGCGCCGAAGCGGCTGCTGGTGCCCTTGACGCGGGCGATCGCCCCGTCGAGCATGTCGGTGAGCACCGACAGGCCGACCACGATGAGGCCGATGAACAGGTGTCCCTGCGAGAGCAGCAGGATCGAGGCGGCCACCACGATGGCGGTGCCGGCGAGGGTGACGGCGTTGGCGGACACGCCGATGCGGATGAGGGCCTTCGCGGCGGCGTCGACGTAGCGGCGGACGCCCGCTCGGCCCGAGGTCCGAAGGAACTTGGCCATGGTCTCCTGATTTCTCGGCATCGCCCGGATGGGTGTTCGGGCGCGTGGGTGCGGGCCCCGTCCCGGCCGGGGGGCCGGAAAGGGGCGCTGCCTTGACTCTAATGGTGCCCGGCCGGTCACACCCGCTCCCATGCGGCCGCCAGTTCGTCGCGGGTGTCCGACAGGAGCTGCGGGAGGGTCTTGGTCCGGCCGATGATGGGCATGAAGTTGGCGTCGCCGCCCCAGCGGGGGACGACGTGCTGGTGCAGGTGGCCGGCGATCCCGGCCCCGGCGACCTGGCCCTGGTTCATGCCGATGTTGAACCCGTGCGCGGCCATGACGGCGCGGATGACGGTCATGGCCCGCTGCGTGAAGGCGCCCATCTCGGCGATCTCGTCGGCGTCGAGGTCGGTGTAGTCGGGCACGTGGCGGAAGGGCACGACCATGAGGTGGCCGGAGTTGTACGGGTACTTGTTCATGACCGCGTACATGTGCCGCCCGCGCGCGACGATGTTGCCGTCGGCGTCGGCGAGCTTGGGTATCTCGCAGAACGGGCAGCCCTCGATGTCGGCGTCGTCGCCGGTCGGCTTGCCCTCGCCTTGGATGTAGGACATGCGGTGCGGGGTCCACAGCCGCTCGTACCCGTCGGGGACGCCGACGCCTTCGCGCTCTTCCACGGGGACGATCCTAGGCCACGCCGGGCAGAACCCGAAACCTGCGATTCGCGTCCTCCACGATGACGACGACTTCAGGACCATCGCAGAGGCCATCGGCGACCTGCGTCAGCGCAGCGTCCTCGAGTTGCCCGAATAGGTCGACGCACTGTGGGGGCGGGACGGCTTCGCCGTCCCGCCCCCACAGTGCGTTCGCTCAGGCCTCTTCGGTTGCGGCCGAGGGGCCTTCGTTGATCCGGGAGTGCACCACCTCGGCGATGTGGGCCAGGGCCTCCTCGATCGGGACGCCGTTGCGCTGGGAGCCGTCGCGGTAGCGGAAGGAGACCGTCCCCGCGTTCTGGTCGTCGTCGCCGGCGATGACCATGAACGGGATCTTCTGGAGCTGGGCGTTGCGGACCTTCTTCTGCATCCGGTCGTCGGAGTGGTCGACCTCGCCGCGCAGGCCCGCCTCGCGCAGCCGCGCGAAGAACGCCTCCAGGTAGTCGGCGTTCTCGTCGCGCACCGGGATGCCGATGGCCTGCACCGGCGCGAGCCAGGCCGGGAACGCGCCCGCGTAGTGCTCGGTGAGGACCCCGAAGAACCGCTCGATCGAGCCGAACAGGGCCCGGTGGATCATCACCGGCTGCTTGCGGGTGCCGTCGGCCGCCGAGTACTCCAGGTTGAAGCGGGCCGGCTGGTTGAAGTCGAGCTGGATGGTCGACATCTGCCAGGTCCGCCCGATCGCGTCCTTGGCCTGCACGGAGATCTTCGGCCCGTAGTAGGCCGCGCCGCCGGGGTCGGGCACGAGGTCGAGCCCGGACTCCTCGGCGACCTGCCGCAGGGTGGCGGTGGCCGACTCCCACAGGGCGTCGTCGCCGATGAACTTCGGCGAGTCGTCCTTGGTGGACAGTTCGAGGTAGAAGTCGTTGAGGCCGTAGTCGCGCAGCAGTTGGAGCACGAATTCGAGCAGGCTCTTGATCTCGCCGGCGGCCTGCTCGTCGGTGCAGTAGATGTGCGCGTCGTCCTGGGTCATGCCGCGGACGCGGGTGAGCCCGTGCACGACGCCGGACTTCTCGTACCGGTACACCGACCCGAACTCCGACAGGCGCAGCGGCAGCTCCCGGTAGGAGCGCCCGCGCGAGCGGAAGATCAGGTTGTGCATCGGGCAGTTCATGGCCTTGACGTAGTAGTCGGCGCCCTCGAACTCCATCGGCGGGAACATCGAGTCCGCGTAGTACGGCAGGTGCCCGGAGGTCTCGAAGAGCTTGCTCTTGGTGATGTGCGGGGTGTTCACCAGCTCGTACCCGGCCTGCTTCTGGCGTTCGCGCAGGTAGGACTCCATCTCGTAGCGGATGATCCCGCCCTTGGGATGGAACACCGGCAGCCCCGAGCCGAGTTCGTCGGGGAAGGAGAACAGGTCGAGCTGCTGCCCGAGCTTGCGGTGGTCGCGCTTCTCGGCCTCGGCCAGGCGCGCGAGGTACGCCTTCTGCTCCTGGACGCTGGGCCAGGCGGTGCCGTAGATGCGCTGGAGCTGCGGGTTCTTCTCCGAGCCCATCCAGTACGCGGCGGCCGAGCGCATGAGCTTGACCGAGCCGATGAGCTTGGTCGAGGGCAGGTGCGGGCCCCGGCACAGGTCCGACCAGACCTTCTCGCCGGTGCGGTCGCGGTTGTCGTAGGCGGTCAGTTCGCCGCCGCCGACCTCCATGACCTCGTCGGCGTCGGTGCCCTCGCCCTTGGTCTCGATGAGTTCGAGCTTGTACGGCTCGTTCGCGAGCTCGGCGCGGGCCTCGTCGAGCGAGGCGTACTTGCGCCGGTGGAAGGTCTGCCCCTGCTTGATGATCTGGAGCATCCGCTTCTCGACGGCCTTGAGGTCGTCGGGGTTGAACGGCTCGGCCACGTCGAAGTCGTAGTAGAACCCGTCGGTGATCGGCGGGCCGATGCCGAGCTTGGCCTGGTGCAGCTCCTGGACCGCCTGGGCCATGACGTGCGCGGCGGAGTGGCGCATGACGTTGAGCCCGTCGGGGCTGTTGAGCGCGACCGGCTCGACCTTCGCGTCGGCCTCGGGCGCCCACGAGAGGTCGCGCAGTTGCCCTTCGGCGTCGCGGACGACGACAATGGCACCCGGGCCGTTCACGGGGAGCCCGGCCTCGGCGACCGCGTCAGCGCACGTGGTGCCAGCAGTGACCCACAGCGGTTCGGTCGCGTTCGCGACGTCGGCTGGGTTGCTGTGGTTCGGCGCTGCGGGTGCCACGGTTCTCCTCGTTCGATGGTCGCCGGCGAGCCCGGCGGGGCATGGACGGGTCAATGGTAGTCGCCTCGCGGCCGTGGGCTCCATCGCATTAGATCGGTCGGGCGGTGGTGGCGGCCGGGCCCGGCGCTGCGATCGGCGACGGGCCCGGTGTCACTTCGCGGTGAGGACGATCTTCCCGAAGTGGCCGCCGGCGGCCATGAGCCGGTGCGCCTCGGCCGCTTCGGCGAGCGGGAGGCGGGTGGTGACGACCGGTTCGATCGTGCCCTCGTCGAGGGCGGGCCAGACGCGTTCGAAGACCTCGGCGAGGATCTGGCGGCGCTGCTCCAGCGGGCGTGCGCGCAGGGTCGTGCCGGTGATCGTGGCGCGCTTGGCGAGCAGGCCCCCGAGGTGGATCTGGGCGGCGTTGCCCTGCTGGAGGCCGATGACGGCGAGGCGCCCGTCCTGGGCGAGGGCCTTGAGGTTGGGCTCGAAGTAGGCCGCGCCGATCACGTCGAGGATGGCGTCGGCGCCGCCGGCCTCCTGGACGAGCGCGGCGAAGTCCTCGTTCCGGTAGTCCACGACGCGGTCGGCGCCGAGGGCTTCGAGCCGCTTTCCGGCCTCCTTGCGGGCGGTGGTCCAGACCTCGGCCTCGGCGAGCCGGTGGGCGAACTGGACGGCGAAGGTGCCGATGCCGCCGGCGCCGCCGTGGACGAGCACGCGCCGCTTGCGGTCGGCCTCCTCGCGCAGGAGGTAGCCGAGGTTGGAGTAGACGGTGGCGGCGGCCTCGGGCAGGCCGGCGGCGTCGACGAGGTCGGTGTTCTCGGGCTTGGGGAGCACGAGTCCGGCGTCCACGGCGACGTACTGGGCGTAGCCGCCTCCGGGCAGGAGCGCGCAGACCTCGGCGTTGAGGAAGGTCGCGTTGTCGTCGCTGCCGACGTTGACGATGGTCCCGGAGACTTCGAGTCCGGGCCAGGCGGGCGCTCCGGGCGGGCTCGGGTAGTGGCCGGCGACTTGGAGGAGGTCGGCGCGGTTGACGCCGGCGGCGGTGATCTCGATGAGCACTTCATCGGGACCGGGCACAGGTTCGGGCACCTGGGCGGCGGTGAGTTTGCCGTCGGCGACGGTCATGGCAAGCATCCACGCATAGTATGACTGCCGCTGAACGCCATGGCGCCATACCCGTCGGTAAGTCGCATACCGACAATGACGGTAAGCCGAATACGTTGCGCGCCAACGGATCAGGGGTTCTCGCTGGAGTGCCCGGGGAAGAGGTGCGCTTCGGGGTCGAGGGCGACCGCGGCGTTGTTGACGGCGGTGGCGGCCTCGCCGAAACCGGTGGCGATGAGCTTGACCTTCCCTGGATAGGCCGCGATGTCGCCCGCGGCGTAGACGCGCGGCAGGTTGGTGGCCATGGTGGTGTCGACGCTGATGCAGCGGTGGTCGAGGTCGAGGCCCCACTCCCCGAGCGGACCGAGGTCGGCGGTGAAGCCGAGAGCCGCCACGATCGCGTCCGCCGGGAGTTCCTGCGACCCTTGGTCTTTGACGTCGAGGGCGACCCCGGCCACGCGTTCGGTGCCGTGGATGGCGGTGACCTGCGCGTTGACGATGACGGGCACGCCGAGCGCCCGCACGCGGTCCACAGTGGCCTTGTGAGCGCGGAAGCGCTCGCGGCGGTGGACGATCACGGTGCTGCGGGCGATGCCGTGCAGCGCGAGCGCCCAGTCGAAGGCGGAGTCGCCGCCGCCGACGATGACCACGTCCTGCCCCACGTGGGCGGCGAGTTCGGGGACGAAGTAGACGATGCCCGCGCCGTGGAAGTCCGCGGCGGCCGGGAGCGGCCGGGGCGCGAAGCTGCCGAGGCCGCCGGTGATGAGCACGGCCCGGGCCGCGACGCGCTCGACCTCGGACGGCCCGTCGCCGGCCGCGCCGACGAGTTCGAGCACGGGCTCGCCGTCGACGTGCGCGAGACGTTCGGCGCGGCGGCCGAGCAGGTAGGCCGGTTCGAACGGGGCCGCCTGGCGCAGCAGGTCGGCGACCAGGTCGCGGCCCTTGATCGCGGGGAACCCGGCCACGTCGTAGATCTGCTTCTCGGGGTACATGGCGGTGATCTGGCCGCCCGCTTCGGGAAGGGCGTCGATGACGGCGGTCCGCAGGCCGCGGAAACCGGCGTAGTAGGCGGCGAAGAGGCCGGCCGGCCCCGCGCCGACGATGGCGAGGTCCACTTGGAGGGCCGTCAAGGGCGATCACCGGATTCCTGGTCGACGCTGAGCAGAGTGCGGGTCGTCACATCGTATCGGCCGAAGGGGCCCGACGGGGAAATCGCGGATCGATCTCTGGTCGCGCGCGCCGAATGATCATGTCAATGATTCTTGACATCATGTCTGCTCTGCTTTACGCTCGTGATGTAAAGATTTCTTGACATTCGGAGGTTGCGATGTCACTCCAACACCCCAGACCGATCGCGTCGATCGCGGCCGCTCCCGGCCGCCGAGGCGGTGCGGCATGACGAACGAGGAACCGCTCCTGCCCTACGGCGAGCGCTACGCGTGGGGCTACATGACCACCGCGATCGCGGTGCCGGTCGTCTACGTCATCGTCATGCTCGGGCGCCTGCGCGGCGTCCCGGCCGACCAGGTCGATTTCCAAGTGCCGCTGTTCATCGCAGTCGGCGCGTCGATCGTGCTCAACATGTTCCTGGCGCCCCCGCCGCGCAAGGGCCGCGACCGCCGCGACGAGCGGGACAAGGCGATCAGTGCGGCCGCCGAGCGGGCCGGGTTCGGCGCGCTCGGCATCGGCTTCCTGCTCCCGTTCGGACTCGTGCTCGCGGAAGTGGACTACGTCTGGATCGCGGGCGCGATCTACCTCGTCTACTGCGCCTCGGCGGTGGCCACCTCGATCGCCACCATCGTCGGCTACCGGCGGGGGTTGTGAGCGTGGCCCGGAAGACGAAGGTCACCAACAACATCCGCGCGCTGCGCTTCGCGAACGGGGAGATGACGCAGGCGCAGCTCGCGGACCGCATCGACGTGACCCGCCAGACCGTCATCGCGATCGAGCAGGGCCGCTACTCCCCCTCGCTGGAGATGGCCTTCCAGATCGCCCGCGTGTTCGGGGTGGCGCTGGAGGAGGTGTTCGGGTACGACGAACCGGACTGAGCGGGCTCGCCTCGGGCAAAGCGAAAGCCGCCATCGGGTTCCCGGTGGCGGCTTGAATGGTCTTGGGGTTCAGCCTCGTGAAGCGGCCTTCAGCAGACCGAGGAAGTCGGGGGCGTCCAGACCGAAGGCCGGGGAGTCGTCGCCGAGCTTGCTGTCACGGACCTGGAATCCATCGGCGATCTCACGAGCCTCGACGCAGTTGTCGTTCGCAGCGCTCGAACTCGACTTGCGCCACGAGATGCCGCGAGCCTCGACGCAGTTGTCCGTCTGCCCGTCACCGCCGCCACTCCGGCTCGACTTGCGCCAAGCGGTGACTCGCGCCTCGACGCAGTTGTCCGTCTGCCCGCCGCCACCGCCGCTGCGACTGGACTTGCGCCAAGCGGTCTGCCTCATGGTTTGAACTCCCTAACAGTCCTGGCCTGCCGGAGCCCCTCCTCGAATGCTCTCTTGCATCGTTGCACCGATACGGCTTCCTCAACGAATCTCGACTCGCCAGGTGCCTCGAAGTAGACGAGATCGGGGGTCCTGTCCTTCGATAGCGATAGTACACTGAACGACGCCGAAAGCGAAGGAACGGGACCGATCGCGAAGGGCACGTAGGCAACCTGGATGTTGGGCCGGGAATCGACCTCGCAGAGCAACTCCAGTTGTTCGGCATCGCACCCGCTCCGGAGCACCCCTTCGTGCAGCAGGGCCCGAATGAGAACCTCCGCTTCTCGCTCCTTCATCCGGCGTTGTCGCTCCAGTCGAACTCCGGTGAGCTCGTCCAACTGCTCGGCCCGCACGAACGGGTCCCGCTTGTGCATCTGCCGCACATATCGCTCGGTCTGGAACAGGCCCGTCACGAATGTCGTCTCGTGCAAGTCGATCGCAGTGGCGATCTGCTCGAATCCCAGGTAGGGACTGAAACCTGACCTGAGCATGGCTTCCATACTCTGCATCCAGGTGTCCCTGTCAACCAGGTCCCAGAGCCGCTGGAGCTCGAACTTCTTCTGGTCGGTAGCCTCGAACAGGTCGCACAAAGCCCCGATGACCGGGAAGGTCAAGCGGACCCTCGTGCCGGCCATGAGCCGTTTGAAGGTTCTGGTGGAGCCGACGATCTGCACGATGCGCACGTCCGTCAGCGGCAGGCCGGAGGCCTTCCACATGCTCTCGATCTCGCGCCCGATTTGCTGCCGAAGGGTCATTGGAGTTCCCATGAGCACAGTGTCACATGACTGCTCCACTCTGCAATACCTTCGACTCGTATGGCAGTTATGCACGTAGAACTGCCACTGCAATTGCCATGCGGCAGTCGGTGCGCCGCTAGACTTGCCCCGCACCACAGTCGGACAAGAGGCGGGCAGAAGCGCACCGCAGCGAAGGAACGCACATGACGATCAATCGGGGCAGGACCGCCCTGATCACCGGCATCAGCGGGCAGGACGGCTCCTACCTGGCCGAGCTGCTGCTCACCGAAGGCTATGTGGTGCACGGGATCGTGCGGCACACCTCCTCGCTGATCGCCAACACCTCCCGGCTCGACACGGTCTACCAGGACCCGCACGAGACGGGTCGGCGGCTGTTCCTCCACAAAGGCGACGTCACGGACGCGGGGATGATGGTGAACCTCATCCGCGACATCCGGCCCGACGAGATCTACAACCTCGCGGCGCAGAGCCACGTGCGCGTGAGCTTCGACCTGCCCGAGTACACCGCGAACGTGACCGCGCTGGGGGCGATCCGGCTCCTGGAGGCGGTGCGCGCCAGCGGGATCGACACCCGGATTTACCAGGCTTCCACTTCGGAGATGTTCGGTACGACCGCGCCGCCGCAGGACGAGAACACCCGCTTCCACCCGCGCAGCCCCTACGGGGTCGCGAAGGTCTACGCGCACTGGGCGACGGTGAACTACCGCGAGTCCTACGGGATGTTCGCGGTCAACGGGATCTCCTTCAACCACGAGAGCCCGCGCCGGGGCGAGACGTTCGTGACCCGCAAGATCACCCGGGCCGTGGCGCGGATCGCGGCCGGCCTGGAGCAGAAGGTGTACCTGGGCAACCTCGACGCGGTGCGCGACTGGGGCTACGCGCCCGAGTACGTGGAGGCCATGTGGCGGATGCTCCGGCACGACGAGCCGGTGGACTACGTGATCGCCACCGGGCGGGCGGCGACGGTGCGCGACTTCGCCGAGGCCGCGTTCTCCCACGCCGGGCTCGACTGGCGCGAGCACGTCGCGCACGACGAGCGGTACGAGCGCCCCGCCGAGGTCCCCGAGCTGGTCGGCGACCCCGCGAAGATCGAGCGGGAGATCGGCTGGAAGGCGCGGGTCCACTGGGACGAGCTGGCCCGCATCATGGTCGACGCCGACCGCAAGGCGCTGCCAGGAGGGGCGTGACCTCCGGTCGCGGCGCGGCCGGCGATTCGGTGGGCAAGCGCCTTCTCGCCGAGTAGGCTCGCGCGCATGACCCGATTGAGCACTGCGATCACCCTTTCCGGCGGCGCCGAGATCCCACGCTACGGCTTCGGCACCTTCAAGATCGACGACGACGGCGCGCAGGCCGCCGTCGAGACCGCGCTGGCGACCGGCTACCGGCTCGTGGACACCGCGGTCGGCTACCAGAACGAGGTCGGCGTCGGCCGCGCCATCGCCGCCTCGGGCCTCAAGCGCGAGGAGGTCTTCCTGACCAGCAAGGTCTGGGAGCACGGCTACGACGACGTCCGCCGCAACCTCCGCGAGTCCCTGGAGCGCCTCGGCACCGACTACCTCGACCTGTACCTGCTGCACTGGCCGCGCCCGGGCGTGGACCTGTACGTCGAGTCCTGGCGGGCGCTCGTGGACGCCCGCGCCGAGGGCCTGATCCGCAGCGCCGGCGTCTCGAACTTCACCGTCGACCACCTCGCCCGCGTCGAGGCCGAGACCGGGGCCGCCCCGGAGGTCAACCAGGTCGAGCTGCACCCGTACTTCAGCCAGCCCGAGCTGCGGGCCTACCACGACGAGCACGCCATCGCGACCGAGTCCTGGGGCCCGCTCGCCCTGCGCGGGGGCGGGCTGTTCGAGGACCCGGCCGTCCAGGCCGTCGCCGAGGCGCACGGCCGCACCCCGGCGCAGGTGGTCCTGCGCTGGAACCTCCAGCGCGGCAACGTGGTCATCCCCAAGTCGGTCACGCCCGAGCGCATCAGGGAGAACTGGGAAGTCCTCGACTTCGAACTCCCCCAGAGCGACCTGGAGAAGATCGACGCCCTCGACACGGGCGTGCGCCAAGGCGGCGACCCGCTCGAAGTCGGCAACTGAGCGACGCGGGAGGGCCCGGGCGCCGATCGGCGCCCGGGCCCTCCCGCGTGTCACGGGTCAGAACACGAGTTCGCGCTCGATCGACCCGGGCGTCTCGACGAACGCGTAGTCCTCGCCGCCGTCCAGGTTCTCCAGATCGCCGACCGGGGTGAACACCAGCGTCGCGGTCGCGGCGTCCTCGGGGATCGCGAACACGACCGTGTAGCGCAGGGTCCTGGCGGAGCTCTCGAGCTCGGCGGTGTCCCACGAGAGCGGGGCGATCTGCTCGTCGCCGGAGGCGACGCTCAAGGCGGCGTCCTCGTCCAGGTGCCACACGAGATTGTCCTCATAGGTGCACCAGTTGAACCTCACCTGGAGGAACACGGTGCCCTCGGGCGCCCAGCCCTGATCTTCGTGCCAGGCGCCGCGGTCGGCTTCGAGGAAGTCGCTGCCGCAGGTCAGGTCCCAGCCGCCGGAGCCGTTGCGGACGGTGACCTCCTCGTAGAAGAAGATCTCGACCAGGACCGGGCTGGTCGCGAGGTCGCCGTAGTAGGCGGCGACCGGGTCGACCCGCGCGCCGGTGCGCAGGTCCAGGCCCTGGGCGCGGGAGTCGTCCTCGACCCACAGGACGGCGTCCTCGTTCTCGGGGACGGTCACGGCGAGGAACGACCCGGGCTCGGGCAGCCCGTCGAGTTCGAACTCCTCGTCGCCGAGCGCGACCCAGGCCTTGACGGGGGCCGCCTCGAACTCGGGCTCGAGGCTCGGACCCAGCGCGAACTGGTTGAGCACCAGGTCCACGCCGTCGGCGGTCGGGGGCAGATCGGCGAGGAGCGACTCTTTCGCCGCGAGCGATTCGGGAGGCTCGGTCCCTTCGAAGTGGCACAGGACCGAGATGCTGAAGTGCGGGCCGACCAGATCGGCCTGTTCGTAGAACCACAGGTCGTCGCCCGCGGCGCACCAGGTGGCGTCGGTGGGTCCGGCCGTCAGCTCGTAGGCCGGGCTCGTCTCGGAGGAGGAGCAGCCGGTGGCGGTGAGCGCCAGCGCGACCAGTGGGACGAGCGTTCGTATTGTCGTGTTATGTGAAAGGGGCACACGGGGACTGTAGGCAATGACCGTCGGTCATGACTCAGTAGACGGTGGCGTTCTCAGCCGATGCCGTGGCGGACCGCCCAGAGGGCCGCCTGCGTGCGGTCGGCGGCGTCTATGCGGCGCAGCAGGTTCGTCACGTGGGTCTTCACGGTCTTCTCCGAGACGCCCAGGGCCCTGGCGATCTGGCGGTTGGTCTGGCCCTTCGCGATGAGCCCGAGCACCTGGCTCTCGCGCGGGGTGAGCGACGGGGCGGCCTGGGCGGCGGTGCCGGTCATCAAGCCGCGCATGGCGACCGGCGAGAACAGGAGCTGCCCTGAGTGGACGGTGCGGATCGCGCTGGCGAGCGCGTCGGGGTCGATGTCCTTGTACACGAACCCGGCCGCGCCGGCGCTGATCGCGGCGGGGACGCGGTCGGCGTCGGTGGCGGAGGTGAGGACGAGGACGCGCGGGCCGTCCTTGCCCGCGCCGAGCCGGTCGAGGACGCCTTGGCCGTCGAGGCCGGGCATCTTGAGATCGAGAAGCACCACGTCGGGCGCGGATTCGGCGATGGCGGCCAGGGCCTCCTCGCCGTCGCCGGCTTCGGCGACGACGGTGAAGTCGGGTTCGAGTTCGAGGTAGCCGCGCAGGCCGCGGCGGACCACGGGGTGGTCGTCGACGAGCAGCAGCCGGATGGGTTCAGGCACGTTCGGGCTCCTCGCCGGTGTGGGTGGGCTCGTCGGTCGGTTCAGGGTCCGCGCCGGTGCCGCTCGCCGCGCCCGAATCTGCGGAGTCCGCCGCTCCAATGCGGCCGCTGCCGGCCGCGTCCCCTCCCGAGTCCGGGCCGGAGCCTGAGTCCGCGTCGGCGTCTTCCGGCTCGCCGAGCCGCAGGGTTACGACGGTGCCTTCGCCTGGGGCGGTGGCGAGGTGGAGTTCGCCGCCGAGGGCCGCGGCGCGTTCCCTCATCGAGAGCAGGCCGAGTCCTCGGGTGGCGGCCTCGTCGGCGTCGAAGCCGTCGCCGTCGTCGGCGATGGTGATCTGCTCGGTCTCGACGGTGACGGCGACGTTGCGGGCCCGGGCGTGGCGGAAGGCGTTGCCGAGGGCTTCCTGCACGAGCCGGAGCACTTCGACCTCGCCGTCCCGGGAGAGGTCCACTGGGGAGCGCAGTTCGAAGCGGACGTCGATGTCGTGGAGGCGGTCGAGGAGGATGACGTGTCGCCGGAGGGTCTCGACCAGGCCGTGGAGGTCGAGTTCGGCCGGGCGCAGCTCCACGATCACCGCGCGCAGCTCGGCGATGGCCTCGGCCGCGAGCGTCTCGACCTCTTCGAGGCGGGTCGCGGCGGCTGCGGGGTCGATGGTGACGAGCTTGCAGGCGGCGCGGGCCGAGAGGCGCAGGGAGAACAGGCGCTGCATGACCGCGTCGTGGAGTTCGCGGGCGAGCCGGTTGCGCTCCTCCACGACGGTGAGCTCGCGGCTGCGCTCGTAGAGGCGGGCGTTGGTGATCGCTATGGCCGCATGGGAGGCGAGCAGTTCGATGAGGTCGGTGTCGGCCTCGTCGAAGCCGGGCTTACCGAGGTCGTTGGTGAGCACGACGATCCCCAGGGTGCGGTCGCCGTCGCGGATGGGGACGCCCAGGAGCGCGGCCATGGTCGGGTGGGCCTTGGGCCACCAGCGGAAGCGCGGGTCGCGGCGCAGGTCGTCGAGGCGGATCGGTTCGCTCTCGTGGAGGATCGCCGCGAGCATCCCGTGCTGGCGCGGGAGCGGGCCGATCTCCAGGCGCTGCTCCTCGCCGATGCCGTCGGTGATGAACTCGGCGAAGCCGCCTTCGTCGTCGGGGATGCCGATGGCCGCGTAGTCGGCGCCGACCAGGCGTCGGGCCGAGGAGACGATCACCTCGAGGACCTGGTGCACGGACAGGTGCCGGGTGATCGCGCCGACGGCCGCCGACACCTCGTGCAGCAGCGAGGCGGGATCGGAATGGGAGGCGGTCACGGTGCCAATGTAGTCGCATTCGCGGCCCGGATGCCTCGGTCGGTGGTCTTAGGACCTGCGGAGCACCGCCGACCGCGACTTCAGCCGGAGGCGCGCGGGCGGCGCCGGTCATAGCGTGGCGGGCATGAGCAACCACACCTTTGACACCGAAGAGGCCCGCACCGCGATCGTCACCGGGGCCTCCGCGGGCCTGGGCGAGGCCCTGGCCCGGAGCCTGGCCGCGGCGGGCTGGGACCTGGTCCTGACCGCCCGCGGCGAGGAGCGGCTGGCCGCGGTCGCCGCGGAGGTCGGCGCGAAGTACCTCGCGGGGGACGTGGCCGACGCCGCGCACCGCGAGCAACTGGTGGCGCTGGCCGGGGGCCCGATCGATCTGCTGGTGAACAACGCGTCCACGCTCGGGGAGGTGCCGCTGCCGCTGCTGGGCGAATCGGATCTGGAGGCGTGGCCGCGCCTGTTCGACGTGAACGTGCGGGCGCCGATCGCCCTGGCGCAGGCGGCGCTGCCGTCGCTGCGCGAGCGCGGCGGGGCGATCGTGAACGTCTCCTCGGACGCGGCGACGGGACCGTACCCGACCTGGGGCCCGTACGGGGCGACGAAGGCCGCGCTCGACCAGCTCTCGAACGTGCTCGGCGCGGAGGAGCCGGGGATCGCGGTGTGGGCGGTCGATCCTGGGGAGATGTCCACGGCGATGCTCGCCGAGGCGATCGGCGAGGAGGACGCGGCCCAGGCGGATTCGCCGCACGTCGCGGCGGAGCGGATCGTGGAGGCCATCGGGTTCCGCTGGTGCGCTTGCGAACGCGACGCGCCGCCGAGCGGCAGGTTCGCCGCGGCCGACTACGCGCGGCAGGAGGCCCACGAATGAGCGCCACGTTGACCTCCCCGTTCGAGTTCGCGTTGGAGGCGGCGATGGAGGCCGACCGCCCGGCCGAGGCGCGCGGTTCGGCGCGGTCGGACGTGCGGATGCTGGTGACCGACAAGGCGACCGGGACGATAGGGCACCACCGGTTCGAGGAGCTCGCGGCGCTGGTGCGGCCGGGCGACCTGCTCGTGGTGAACAACTCGACGACGCTGCCCGCCTCGGTGGCCACGCGGCAGGGCTGGCGGGTGCACTTCTCCTCCACGCGGCCGGACGGGTCGTGGCTGGTGGAGCTGCGCGACCGCGACAAGCCGTACCTGGGCGAGGTGCTGGGCCGGATCGTGGACCTGCCCGGCGGGGTCTCGCTGTACCTGGAGCGGCGGTTCGGCAAGCGGCTGTGGGTGACGCGGCCGCCGGTGGCCTCGGTGCCGGAGTACCTGGCGCGGCACGGCAGGCCGATCCGGTACTCCTATGTAGACAGGGACTGGCCGCTCAGCGCCTACCAGACGGCGTTCGCGACGGTGCCCGGTTCAGCCGAGATGCCGAGTGCGGCAAGGCCGTTCACCCCGGAGATCGTGACGCGGCTGGTGTCGGCGGGGGTGGGGATCGCGCCGATCACGCTGCACACGGGGGTGGCGTCGCTGGAGAGCGACGAGGACCCGTACCCGGAGTGGTTCGAGGTGGGGGCGTACACGGCCCGGCTGGTGAACGCGACGCGCGAGGCGGGCGGCCGGGTGATAGCGGTGGGCACGACGGCGGTGCGGGCCCTGGAGAGCGCGGTGGCCGGGGGAAGGGTCGTCGCGAAGTCGGGCCACACCGACAGGATCGTCTCCCCGGCGCGCCCGGTGGAGGTGGTGGACGGCCTGCTGACGGGCCTGCACGAGCCGAAGTCGACGCACCTGTCGATGCTGGAGGCGATCTGCGAGACCGAGCTGCTCCGGGACTCGTACACGGCCGCGATCGAGGCGAGGTACCTGTGGCACGAGTTCGGCGACGTGCACTTGATCGCCTGAGGTTCGGCACGCGATCGGCGGCTGGCCGCGTTCGGCGGGCGGCCGATCGCGGTGCGGTCAGGTCGGGTTCACGGACCCCTGTCGATTACGTTCCGGTCGATATCGCGATGCCGCCCGGTCGGGTAGGGCTCACGAGCCGCTGCCGGTCGCGTTCCGGTCGATGCCGAAGTCCTGACGGCGTCGTGTTCGGGCCGAGCGACCAGTAGCATTGCCGCGTGTCGTACCGAATCGGATCCGATGGCCTCCAGGAACCCTCCCGCGAACCCAAGCGGCGGCGGCGCTTCGCGATTCCCGACACCCCCGGGGTCACCCTGTTCGCCGTGGCGGTGGCGCTGGCGCTCGCCGCTGTCCTGTTCGTCGCCGCGCTCCCCGGCGAGGAGCGGGTCCTGTACTACGAAGGGCAGCAGGTCAGCCCGACCGCGCTGTGCGAGACCGCGGGCCCGGGCGGCGAGACCGTCAAGGGCGCGTGCGTCGAACTCGGCGAGTTCGAGACGCGTCCCACCGGCTGGAGCCCCGTGCCGCTCGTGTTCGCCCTCGTCCTCGTCGGCCTCGCGGCGGTGGTTCTCTCGGGCCTGCCGAAGCAGTTGCGCGAGCGCAGGACCGAGGAGGCCGCCCGCCTGGAGCGGATGACCGACGAGGACTTCAAGGGCTAGTCGACGTAGATGTCGGGCTGGAAGTCCGTCTGGCCCTCGACCACCGCGTAGCCCGAGAGGTCGGTGACGCCCTCCTCGGCGAGCACGTCCTCGACCAGGACCGCGTTGCCGGTGTAGGTGTTCGGGTCCTTCGCGAGGATCGCCAGCGCCGCGTCGGCCACGATCTCGGGCTTGCGGCTGCGGTCGAGCATCGGCTGCCCGCCGAGGGCGAACTCGACGGCGGCTGTCGCGATGGTGGTCTTGGGCCACAGGCAGTTGGCGCCGACGCCCGGTTCGGTCTGGGAAGCGCCGAGGGTCATGATCGTCATGCCGTACTTGGTGGCCGTGTACGGCCCGCCGGCGAACCAGCGGGGGTCGGTGTTCAGCGGCGGGCTGATCGTGAGCAGGTGCGCGTGGTCGGAGCCGCGCAGGTACGGCAGGGCGGCGCTGAGGGTCGCGAAGGTGCCGCGGAGGTTGACCCCGGCGATGAGGTCGAACTTCTTGAGGCTGAGTTCGCCGACGCCGGTCAGGTCGAGCGCGGAGGCGTTGTTGACGCACACGTCGAGGCCGCCGAAGGCCCCGGCGGCGGTGTCGATCGCGGCGCCGACCGCTTCGGCGTCGCGGAGGTCGCCGACGATCGGGAGCGCCTGGCCTCCGGCCTCCTCGATGGCCTTGGCGGTCTCGTTCAGGCTGCCGGGCAGCTTGGGATGGGCGTCGCCGGTCTTGGCGAACAGCGCCACCTTGGCCCCGGCCGCGCCGAGCGCGACTGCGATGGCCGCGCCGATGCCGCGGCTGGCGCCGGTGACGAAGGCGGACCGCCCGTTGAGGGGGTGGTTGCTGACGGCTGGCTCCATTGCTCTGCCTCCATGTGGTCGGTGTCCCCAGCATCCTACTAGTGAGTAACTTCGGAAGGAAGGCCCGTTGGGAGGACACTCCGGCCGAATGCTGAACGTCCGCTGTGAGCGGGTCCAGAACTCGCGTGGAAACGGAGGCGAACCCTTTCGGCGGCCGAGGCGGTGAAATAGGCTGGCCGGGCGGTCGTGTGGACCGGCATCAGTCGTGTGGACCAGCATTGAGGAGCGGTGGATGACTTCGAGCAGCGGGCCGGCCGGGGCCGCACCGCCTGCGGTGCCGCTGCGCGGCGACGGGTCCCCCGCGCGCCTGCTGGTCGTGGACGACGAGGAGAGCCTGGCCGATCTGCTGGTCGAGGCGCTCTCGTTCCAGGGCTACGCGGTCACCGCCGCCCGCTCGGGCACCGAGGCGCTCGCCGCGGTCGAGTCCGACCGCCCCGACCTGGTGATCCTGGACGTCAACATGCCCGGCATCGACGGGTTCGGCGTGGCCGACCGGCTGCGGGCCTCGGGCGACCAGACCCCGATCATCTTCCTCACCGCCCGCACCGCCCCCGACGACCTGCGCGACGGGTACGGCTCGGGCGGCGACGACTACCTCATGAAGCCCTTCCGGCTCGAAGAGCTGTCGCTGCGCGTCTCGGCGGTGCTGCGGCGCACGCTCGGGCGCGAGGCCGCCCCGCGCGGCGGCGACACCGTCGCGGTCGCCGACCTCGTCCTCGACCTCGCCGCCCACCAGGTGACGCGCGGGGGCGCCACGGTCGACCTCTCCCCCACCGAGTTCCGGCTGCTGCGCTACCTCGCCTCGAACGCCGGGCGGGTCGTGTCCAAATCGGAGCTGCTCAAGCAGGTGTGGGGCTACGACTTCGACACCGAGTCGAGCCTGGCCGAGACGTACGTGTTCTACCTGCGCCGCAAGCTCGACAAGCTCGGGCCGCGGCTCATCCACACCGTCCGCGGGGTCGGCTACATGCTGCGCCCGCCGCAGGAGTAGACCGTGGCCATCCGCGCCAAGATCGCCTGGGCCATGGCGGTCCTGCTCATCGTGGCCGTCGCCGTGATCGGGCTGGTGACCGTCCGGGCCGTCTCCAGCCATCTGACGCAGCAGGTCGACGAGAACCTCCACAAGTTCATCAAGCAGGGGTTCCGGACGGTCCCGAATGTGGACTCGGACGCGCAGATGGGCTACAACGAGTTCGCGCTCATGGTGTTCGACGAGGACGGCGAGCTGCTCGACACCGCCAGGTCCGGCTACTTCGACGCCCCCGACTCGCCGCCCGACATCAGCGAGCCGCCCGGCAACGTCGGGTACTTCACCGTCGAGAGCGTCGACGGCGAGGTCACCTACCGGGCCATCGGGGCGACCCTGCGGATCGACGGGAACGTGTTCCACCTCGTGGTCGCGACCTCGATGAACGACGTCCAGGCCACCATCTCGACGCTGACGCGCACCGTCGTGGTCACCGGGGTGGTCGTGGCCGCGCTGGGCATCCTCGCCGCGTGGCTCATCACCCGGCGCGGCCTGCGGGTGGTCGACCAGATGGTCGCCGACGCCGAGACCGTCGCGGCCGGGAGCCTCGCCCACCGCATCACCGCCGCCGACCCGCGCACCGAGATGGGGCGGTTGTCGTTGGCGCTCAACCGGATGGTCTCGCGCCTGGCCGACGCGATCGGCCAGCGCGACCGCCAGCACGAGCGGCTGCGCCAGTTCGTGGCCGACGCCGGGCACGAGCTGCGCACGCCGCTGACGGCCATCGGCGGCTACGTGCAGCTCTACCAGTCCGGGGCGACCGCCGAGGGCGAGAAGCTCGACCGGGCCATGGACCGGATCGGCTCCGAGAACGCGCGGCTGGCGAAGCTCGTGGACGACCTCATGGTCCTGTCGCGTCTGGACGAGGAGGTCGGCGGCGACCGCGAGCTGGTCGAGCTGTCGCGGCTCGCGCAGGACGCGGTGGACGACGCCGAGGTGGCCGACCCGAACCATCCGGTGCGGCTCGACGCGGCCGAGGCGGTCACCGTGGTCGCCAACGAGGGGCAGCTGCGGCAGGTCCTGGTGAACCTGCTGAACAACGCGCGTGTGCACACGCCGGAGGGCACCGCGATCGACGTCGCGGTCGCCGTCGAGGGCGACTGGGCGCTGCTGCGCGTGGCCGACCGCGGGCCGGGCATCCCCGAGGAGCACCGGCAGCGGGTCTTCGACCGCTTCTACCGGGCGGACCCGTCGCGCTCGCGGGCCACGGGCGGGTCGGGCCTGGGCCTGTCCATCGTGTCCTCGATCGTGGCCGCCCACGGCGGTCTGCTGCGGCTCGACAGCGAAGAGGGCCGCGGGACCGCGATCGAAGTGCGCCTGCCGATCGCGCGCCTGGAATGACCCCGATCGCCGTCGACTGCACGGCAGACCCCGAAGCACCCGCCGATCACGCGTCTGGAGCAACTCGCTACACCAGGTCTTTGACGCCCGAAGCGCCCGCCGCACGCACGCCCGGAACGACCCTCGCTACACCAGGTCTTTGACGAGGGCGTCGGCTTCCAGTTCCCTCGCGCGAGAGGCGGCGCCCCGGTTGCCGGCGCTCGGGATCACCAGCGGCGTCCCGGTCTCGGGGTCGTCGATGATGCGGCACGGCAGGTCGAAGACCTGGTCGACCATGGCGGCGGTGACGATCTCGGCCGGCGGGCCCTCGGCGACGATGTCGCCCTCGCGCATCGCGATGAGGTGCGTGGCGTAGCGCGCGGCCTGGTTGAGGTCGTGGAGCACCGCCACGAGGGTCCGGCCCTCCTGGTGGAGCTTCGCGCACAGGTCGAGGACCTCGATCTGGTGCGTGATGTCGAGGAACGTGGTCGGCTCGTCGAGCAGCAGCAGCGGCGTCTGCTGCGCGAGGACCATCGCGATCCACACCCGCTGGCGCTGGCCGCCCGAGAGCTCGTCGACCCCCCTCGCGCCCAGCTCGGTGATGTCGGTGGCGGCCATGGCCTCGGCCACGACCCGCTCGTCCTCGGCCGACCACTGCCGCAGGATGCCCTGGTGCGGGTAGCGTCCGCGCGCGACCAGGTCGGCGACGGTGATGCCGTCGGGCGCGATCGGCGACTGCGGCAGCAGCCCGAGGCGGCGGGCGACGGCCCGGGTCGGCTGGGTGTGGATGTCCCGGCCGTCGAGCAGGACCTGCCCGGCGGTGGGTTTGAGCATCCGCGCCAAGGCCTTCAGCAGGGTGGACTTGCCGCAGGCGTTCGGGCCGAGGATCACGGTGAACTCCCCTTCGGGGATGTCCACGCTCAGGCCCTCGCTGATGGCCACGCGGCCGTACCCGATCGTGGCGTCCTCGACGATCAATGGGCTTTGCGAGTCGGTCACGACAGGACCCCCTTCTTGCGGTGAGCGATGAGCAGCCAGATGAGGTAGGCGCCGCCGACGACGCCGGTGACGACCCCGGTCGGCAGTTGGCGGCCGGCGATCCCGGCCACGGCCACCGCGTCGGCGGCGGTCACGATGAGCGCGCCGCAGATCGCCGCGCACGTGAAGCTGCGGGCCGAACCGGTCAGCCGGGCGGCGATGTGCGGGGCCGCGAGCGCGACGAACGCGAGCGGCCCGGCCACGGCGACCGCCCCGGCGGTGAGCACCGAGGCGGTGACGAGCGCGATGACGCGGGTGGCGCCGACGCGGACCCCCAGGCCGGTCGCGGAGGCCTCGCCGAGGCGCAGCGCGTCCATGCCGCGGAAGAGGAACACGATCACCAGCGTCCCGGCGCCCAGCACGATGGCGACCGTCGCGGCCTGCTTCCAGTCGCGCCCGGCGAGGTCGCCGGTGAGCCAGTAGATCGCGCGGAACGCGTCGATGATGGAGGTGCGGGTGAGCAGGTAGCCGTTGATGCCCGCGAGGATCGCGGCGGTGCCGATGCCGATGAGCACCAGGCGGTAGCCCGAGGGGTCCCCGCCGCGCGTGAGCGTCCAGATGAACAGGCCGGTGACGAGCGCGCCGACGGCGGCGAAGGCGGTGGTGACCTCGGCCGAGGCGCCGGTGACGATGATCGCGACCAGCGCGCCGGAGGTCGCGCCCTGGGTCAGGCCGAGGATGTCGGGGCTGCCGAGGGCGTTGCGCGTCAGGTTCTGGAACAGCGCCCCGGCCAGGCCCATGCACGCGCCGACGGCGAGCCCGGTCGCCAGGCGCGGCAGGCGCAGCGTCCACACGATGTACTCGTCGCCCTTCGTGCCCTCGTGGATCAGCGCGGCCCACAGCCGGTCCAGGCCGATCGGGGTCGAACCGGTCGCGGCCGACCACACGGCGACGGCGACGAGCACCGCGAAAGAGCCGGCGACGGCCACAAATACGCGATGGCGCACCCGGATCGAGAAGCCGCCCACGCGGAGGGACGTGGAACGCCCGGCCTCCCTCGGGGCGCGCAGCGGCGAGGACAACGCGCTCACAGCCTGGCCACCTTCCTGCGGCTGACGAGATAGAGGAAGAACGGGCCGCCGGCGACGGCGCAGACGATGCCGACCTGCACTTCGCTGGGGCGGCCGACGACGCGGCCGAGCACGTCGGCGGCGAGCAGGAACGCCGCGCCGGTCAGCGTCGAGTACGGCAGGACCCACTTCTGGTCGGGGCCGGTGAAGAACCGCACCACGTGCGGGACGACCAGGCCCACGAACACGATCGGGCCGCACACGGCCGTGGCCGTCCCGGCCAGGACCGTGATGACCGCGATCCCCACGACGCGCAGCACCCGCGGGTCCACGCCCAGGCCCGTCGCCGTCGCGTCCCCGAGCGCGAGCGCGTTCAGCGGGCGGGCCAGGAGGATCCCGGCGGTCGCGGCCACGGCGATGATCGAGGCCACCAGCAGCGTCGGGGCCACATGGGCGTTCACGAGCGAGCCGACCGACCAGAACCGCATCTGGTCGAGCGTCGCGGCGTTCATGAGCTGGATCGCCGAGACGTAGGCGTACCCGGCGGCCGTGACCGCCGCGCCCGCCAGCGCGAGCCGCGCGGGGGTCGCGCTCGCGGCCCCGGCGATGAGGTAGACGGCGACCGAGGCGGCCCCGGCTCCGGCGAAGGCGAAGAGGATGGTCTGGGTGAAACCGAAGGAGCCCAGGAAGAACGAGGCGGTGACGACCGCGGCGGCCGCGCCGGTGTTGACGCCGAGCAGGCCCGGGTCGGCCAGGGGGTTGCGGGTCATCGCCTGCATGAGCGCCCCGGCGAGGCCGAGCGCGGCGCCGGCGGCGATGCCGAGGACGGTGCGGGGTACGCGCAGTTCGGTGACGACGGGGTAGGCGTCCGAGGCGGGGTCGTTCAGTCCTGCGAGGACCTCGTCGAAGCTCATCGGGCGGGCGCCCACGGCGATGCTGAGGACGGCCAGGGCCGCGATGACGGCGAGGAGGGCGAGCAGTCCCGCGAGCAGGCGGGCGACGCGGCGGCCGTTCCGGGGGCGGTGTATCGGTTCGCTTGTGTCGCTTGCGGATTGGTTGTCCGCGGGGTGCGGTGGGGCCGCATCCATGGCGCGGTGGGCGGTTGACAAGTGCGGACTCCGGAGGGATAGCGACAGCAGTTTTGTTTAGGCTAACCTAACCTCATCGCCCCTGCCAATGCCGTCGCCCCCCGAAGGAGTTCGCCGTGCCACTGCGCACCGCCCCCGCCCTGACCCGCCGCCGCCTCCTCGCCGCCACCGGCGGCCTCGGCGCCGCCTCCGCGCTCGCCGCCTGCGGCACCGGGCCCGAGGCCCCGGCGACGGAGGGCGACCCCGACTCCGGGCCGTTCTCGTTCACCGACGACCGCGACCAGACCGCGGTCGAGTTCGACCACACCCCTTCGGTGGTGGTCGCCTTCACCGGGCTCGCGGCGGCGCTCTACGACTACGGCGTCGAGGTCGCGGCCGTCTTCGGGCCCACCACGCTCGCCGACGGCGCGCCCGACATGCAGGCCGGGCGGCTGCCGGTCGACGAGCTGACCGTCCTGGGCAACGTGTGGGGCGAGTTCGACGTCGAGGCCTACGCGCAGCTCGGGCCGCAGCTCCTCGTCTCGCACTACTACGAGGGCTACGACCTGTGGTTCATCCCCGAAGAGCGCCTCGACGAGATCGAAGGGCTGGCACCCGGCATCGGCATCGAGGTCTCGCAGCCGACGCTCGACCAGATCATCGACCGCCACGCCGCGCTCGCGGTCGCACTCGGCGCCGACCTGGGCTCGGACGCGAACGTGGAGGGCGTCGAGCGCTTCGGCGCCGCCGCCGGGGCGGTGGCCGCCGCGGTCGCGGACAAGCCGCTCAAGGCGCTGGCGGTCGGCGCCCGCGCGGACGGGCTCTACATCGCCAACCCCGCCGCTTTCAACCTGCTCGCCAAGGGAGTCGAGCTGGGCGTGGACTTCGTGGTGCCCGAGTCGCCCGACTCGGACGGGTACTGGGAGCCGCTGTCGTGGGAGAACGCGAGCAGGTACGGGGCGGACCTGATCTTCCTCGACGAGCGCACGGGCAACCTCCAGCCCGAGGAGCTGGCGGACTTCCCGACGTGGACGAGCCTGCCCGCGGTCGCCGAGGGCCAGGTCTACGGCTGGAACGCCGAGCCGGTGTACTCGCACGTCGGCGGCGCGATCGAGCTGGAGAAGATCGCCGCGCCCCTGGAGGCGGCCCGGCCGCTCGAAGGGTGAAGCGCGGCAGTGGCTGACGCCACGTGACGGGGCCGGTCCGGCAACCCGCGGTTTGATTAGGCTAGCCTAACCTGAGTTCGGCCGGGCCGCTGCGATCCGACCGCCTACCGGTTCCGACCGTCCTTCACGAAGACCACCCCTCCCGATTAGGAGACACACATGGCTTTCGACGCCGACAGCGTCAAGATCGGCCGCCGCGGCCTGCTCGCGGGCGGCGGCGCCCTCGGACTCACCGGAGTGCTCGCCGCGTGCGGCACCGACGACGGCGACGACGCCGACGGCGGATCGGGCGGCTCCTGGTCCTTCACCGACGACAGCGGCGCCACCGTCGAACTCGACGCCGTGCCCACCAAGATCGTCGCCTTCACCGGACTCGCCGCCGCCATCCACGACTTCGGCATCACCCCCACCGGCGTCTTCGGGCCGACGGTCAACGAGGACGGCAGCGCCACCACCCAGGCCGGGAACCTGCCGGTCGGCGACATCGAGATCATCGGCAACTCCTGGGGCGAGTTCGACCTCGAGGCGTACGTGACCCTCGAACCGCAGATCATCGCCACCCACTTCTTCCGCGACCCGTCCTCGCTGTGGTACGTGCCCGAGGAGCGCGCCGACGAGATCACCGACCTCGCCGAGCCCGTGCTGCTCGCCGCCGACGACGGCGAGAGCCACCTCGGCGACGTGATCGAGCGCCACGCCGCCTTCGCCGAGAGCCTCGGCGCCGACCTCGAATCCGAGGAGAACCTCGCCGCCAAGGAGCGCTACGACGCCGCCGTCGCCGCCCTCCAGGAGGCGGTGGCCGACAACCCCGTCACCGTCCTGGCCTGCTCGGCCGCGGCCGACTTCTTCTGGGTCTCCAACCCCGAGAGCTACCCGGACCTGCGGCTGTTCACAAGCCTCGGGCTCGAGGTCATCGTGCCCGAGAACCCCGACGTGGAGGGCGGCTCGTACTTCGAGAACCTCTCGTGGGAGAACGTCGACACCTACCAGGCCGACGTGCTGCTGCTCGACTCGCGCGAGGTGGCCATCCAGCCCGACGCGCTGGCCGAGTTCCCCACCTGGAACGCGCTCCCGGCCGTCCAGGAGGGGCAGATCGTCGGCTGGAACTCCGAGCCGACGTTCTCGTACGCGGGCTCGGCGCCGCACATCGAGGCCCTCGCCGAGGCGATCTCGAACGCCAAGAAGCTCATCTGAAGGCCCACAACTGAATAATGCAAAGTGAGAAGGGGCGGGACCGCCAGCCGGGTCCCGCCCCTTCGTTGCCGCCCGCGCCGGGCTTCGCGGCTAGCGCAGGCGGAGGGTGACGACCTCGGGGTCGTGGTCGGAGACGCCGTAGGCGCCGTAGGCGGGCTCCTCGCCGAACGCGTACGCGTCGGCGGGGTAATCGGAGTTGAGGTGCGCCGACACCGCCGACTCGACCTTCCGCAGCAGGTGCGGAGAGGCCCAGAGCTGGTCGATCGTCTGCGCCTGGCCCATGAAGGTGTAGGAGTAGGCGGCCTCCGGGTGGGCCTCCAGCGAGAGGTCGTACAGGTTGGAGAGCCCCGAGTCCTCGTAAAGGCCGGCGAGCTGGTCGGACGGGCCGGTCCAGTCCCCCGCGATGGTCTGCCCCTCGGCGAACGGGTCGTCCGGGCGCGGGAAGACGTTGAGGTCCCCGCCGGCCAGGATGTTCGCCTTGCGGTCGTGATCGAGGATCGCGGCGCTGATCGCGGCCAGGTAGTTCGCCTGCTCGGTGCGGTGCAGCACCCGCGAGTCCGGGCCCGAGGAGAAGTGGTTGTTGATCAGGTAGATCTCCTCGGTCTTCTTGCCGCGGGCGTCCTTGAGGTGGAACTTGGCCACCTGGGAGGGGCGGCTGAACACGTCGAAGCCGTTGCAGGCGAACACGCCCGAGTTCGTGCACTGCTCGACCACCGCGTCCGGCAGAGCAGCGTTGAGCGCCTTGGGGTTCTCCACGTCGGCGTTGATCGCGTCGGGCTCGGTCGGGTAGTCCACCTCCGGGCTCGAACCGAAGACCGGGTCCCAGTGCTTCACCTTGGACGGTTCGGCGAGCTTGGGCTGGTAGAGGAAACCGGTCATGATGCCGCGGGTGTCGGCCGAGTCGAGGTCGCCGAGCGCCTTGTAGGTGGGGCCCCCGTACTCGGCGATGAGGAGCGCCAGTTCCTGGAGCGAGTCGGGCGCGCCGTCGCTGTGCTCGTTGGCCTCGCCGGTGTTGACCAGGTCGCAGACCAGGCGGTCCTCGCCGAGGTCCGAACGCTTGGTCCACTTCGGATTGACCGAGCACACGTCCTGCGCCTCGCCCTCCTGGGTCATGAGGATCGCCGGGCTGTGCAGGTCGTCCACGATCTGCGCGGCCTCGCGCTCCATGCGCGCCTCGTACTCCTCGTACGTGGCGGGCACGTAGTCGAAGGGCGGGTTGACGTTCCCTTCGGGGTCCTCGGGGTCCACGCAGCCCTCGTCGCCTTCGAAGTCGCACTCGGAGTTCGGGTTGTCGCGCGTGTCGTAGAGGTTCTCGATGTTGTACGAGCCGATCGCGACCTCGTGGCGGCCGGCCGGCTCGACCGGGTTGTTCGCCGCCGGCTCCAATCCGCCTTCGAGCACCAGGTTCTCGGCGACCTCGACGGTGTACTTCGCGTACGAGAGGTAGACGCCGCCGGTGGCGGCCTCGGTGATGACGTCGAAGGTCTTGGCCGGGGCGATGATCGAGTCCAAAGTGCCCTCGGTCGCGCGGATGCCCAAGTCCCCCAGGACGAACAGGTAGCCGTTGCCGTCGTCGAAGGCGCCCTCGACGGTGTCGAGCGGGTGCGCGTCGCGGAAGGCGCGGGCGGCGTAGCCGTCCTGCTGGGCCGCCGCGGCGTCGCCGCGCATGGCCCAGACCTCGCCGCCGGTGGAGGCGTACACGTCGCGCCCGGCGGTGACCACCGAGTCGGCCGGGACGGTCATCTGCATCCCGAGGTGGCGGCGGAAGTACTCGGTGGACGCGGTCTTGTCGTCGGGCGGGTCGATCTCCACCGAGGCGACCTCGGCGAGCGGGTCGAGCCCGGTCGCGACCACGTCGTACACATAGGCGGAGCCGCCGCTGAACTGGGTGTTCCCGTAGTAGTCGCCGACGACGGCGCGCACCACGATCTCCTCGCCCACGCTCACGGTCCAGTTCGCGCCCAGCTCGGCCTGCGCGGGCGAGCCTTCGAGGGTGCGGACGGTCGTGAACTGGTTGTTGAACACGAAGATCCCGTCCGAGGAGAGCGGGTCGCCGTCGGTGGCGCCCTCGCGCTCCTGGAGGAAGAAGCCCCGGTTGCCCGCCGGGTCCAGGGTCTCCTGGGTGACCACGCCCTGCACGTAGACCGTCTCGCCGGCCAACGGGGAAGAGAAGTCGGTGTCGCCGTCGGCGATCGCGCCCTGCACCTCTCCGATGTGGACGATGTCGATGCCAGTCTGGGCCTGGGCCGCGAACGCGAAGCCGGAGGCGCCGATGACCGCCGCGGCCGCTGTCGCCGCCGCGAGGCGGGCGCGTCGTCTGAGGGACTGCACGGGGGAAGCTCCAATGCTCGTCGCAATGCCTGGTGATGGTGCCCCGCTGCGCGAAAGGCAGGATGATGGGGCGGCCTCCACTCAACCGCACCGCCGGGACGAATGCAAGGCTTCCGGATGAATTCCTCGTATCATCCCATGTCTACCTGGAGCCGGACATGACGAAGGCGGGGCCCTGGGAGCAGCCCCGCCTTCGCGTCCGTGGCGGCCGGTTAACGCCCGCGGTGTTTCGGAGTGCGGTAGTCGGGCACCGTCACCTCGCCGAAGTCCATGTCCGAGGCCAGGTAGAAGCTCGTGTACTGCGGCTGGTTGTAGGTGGTCTGCTGGTTCGCCACGCCGACGCGGTACTGCGGGTCGTGCATGAGCGTGAACAGCTTGTGGTCGGTGACCTCGGTGGAGAGGTAGACGCGGATCGCGCTGGAGTCGGTGGTGCGCACCAGCAGCTCCTCGCGCCAGTCGCCGAGCACGTCGGCCACCAGGCCCGGGTTGCCCTTGGTCCAGTTGTTCGTCAGGGTCCCTTCGGCCTCCAGGAGCACGCCCCGCGTCCAGTCGTCGATCGTCGGCGTCTGGAGCACGTCGGTGGCCGTGCCGTTGACGAACTGCGTGGTGAGGTCCGCCGACCAGCGGATGCTCATGTTGGTGCCGGGCGCCGCGCCCGGGATCGGCTCCCCGGCGGCGGTGAACAGGCCCTCGGGATCGCCGGCCTCGTTGGGCGGCAAGGAGGCCCAGGCCTCCAGGCCCGGGATCGACGGGTCGATGTCGCCGACCATGCCGCGGCCGGTGTCGCGGCCGGTGTAGCCGCCCCACAGGACCTCCCCGGTGGCGGCGTCGCGCATCGCGTAGCCGTAGGGGGCCCAGGTGCCGCCCTCGAAGACCGAGAAGATCTCCAGGCCCTCGTTGTCGGGGTCGAAGTCCCCCACGTGGAGGGCGTCGCCGTGGCCGAGCTTGGCCCAGGCGCCGGGGTTGGCCGAGTCCTCGGGCATGGTCGCGTACGAGGAGTACAGCAGCGAGCCGTCGTCGTCGAGCGTGGCCGCGCCGTAGATGATCTCCTGCTTGCCGTCGCCGTCCACATCGGCCACGCTCAGCGAGTGGTCGCCCTGCGTGGTCAGCGTGCCCCACTCGGGGTCGGGGCCCTCGACGCCGTGGGGGCCGTCGTTGAACGGGTTGGACATCGGGGCGTGGCCCGAATCGGCCTGCCAGCGCTGGGTCAGACGCTTGCCGTCCCAGTCGAAGGCGGTGATCGTGGTCCGCGTGTAGTAGCCGCGGGCGAAGATCGCCGACGGGTGCTTGCCGTCGAGATAGGCGACGCCCGACAGGAAGCGGTCGACGCGGTTGCCCGGCTCGATGCGGCCCATGGCGTAGTCGCCCCACAGGAGGCCGTCGTCGCCGCGCTCGACCGGGAAGTCGATCGTCTTGAGCTCCTTGCCGGTCTTGCCGTCGAACACCGTGAGGTACTCGGGGCCGGACAGGATGAAGCCCTCGAAGTTGCGCAGCTGGTTGTTGCCCGAGCGCGCGGGGGCGTAGACGTCGATGAAGTAATCGGCGAGCGTCTCGGCGTCCTCTTGCGACAGCGGGTAGTCGAAGTCGAACTCCTCCTCGGCGCCGAGGGCGGCCTCGATGGTGGCGGGCCAGTTCCCGTCCACGACCTCGGGGTGCTGGTCCCAGCTCTGGAAGATGCCGACCAGGTGGTCGTAGTAGCCCTCGGCGGAGAGCCGGTAGTCGTCGGAGTGGGAGACCCCGGCGTTGACGTCCTCGCGGGGCAGGGTGATGTAGCGGGTCTTCCCGCCCTTGCCGTAGGACGTGGTCTTCGTCCCCGGGGCGGTCTTGAGCATGACCTCGGCGATGCCGTCGCCGTCGAAGTCGTAGACGTCGAACTGGGTGTAGTGCGCGCCGGCGCGGATGTTCACGCCGAGGTCGATGCGCCACAGGAGGTCGCCCTCCTGCGTGTAGGCGTCGAGGTAGACCGGGCCGGTGTAGCCGACCTGGGAGACGTCCTTGGAGTTCGAGGGGTCCCACTTGACGACGTACTCGTACTGGCCGTCGCCGTCGAGGTCGCCGGGGCTGATGTCGTTGGCGGAGTACGTATAGCTCTCGCCGGCGGGGGTGACGCCGTCGGCGGGCTTCTGGAGCGGGATGTCGAGGAAGGCCTCGGACCAGGGAGTGACGGTGTCGGAGGCGCCGCCGCCGCGCTTGTCGGCGACGACCTTGTACTTCGACCGGTCCTTGCCCTTGACGTCCAAGAAGTTGGTCGAGTCCGAGACGGTGGCGATCTGCTTGCCGTCCCGGTAGACCTTGAAATTGACACCGGTCAACCCTGAATCGTTATAACCGGTCACCTCGTCGGCGAGCAGCCGCCAACTGAGGAAGACACCGCCGTCGACCTTGGCCGCGACCAGGCCGCGGTCGAGCCGCTCGAGCTGGATCTTGTCGCCGTGGCCGCCGTGGCCGCCATGGCCCTGGACGGAGGCCGTGACCCCGGCCCCGGCCAGCGCACCGACCAGCGATACCGCGACGATCTTGCGAAACATTGTGGGGGGACTCATCGAAGGGGCTCCTCGATTGACTACGAGGCCAGTGGAAACGCGCCGAACGCCACGAGGGGGACGCCTCCCCAACCTCAATTGAAACGATTTAACGCATCGAAGACTATCGACATCAATCGCCCCTGTCAAGATCCACCCTGTGACGGCCGGTACCCCGAACCCCCCACCGGACTCCCCCGAACCCCAATCCGGTACAGTTACGCCTCGTCCCGGTCGATTAGCTCAGCGGGAGAGCACTCGCTTCACACGCGAGGGGTCACTGGTTCGATCCCAGTATCGACCACCACGCCCGTTCTATTAGAACCCTGGTCCCTTGAATAGGAACTAGGGTTCTTTTCGTGCCCGCCGTCCCGTGAACGGCACGGCAGCACTCCGCCTCGCTCCAACCCGTGTGCGTCATGAACACCTTCGGGGCGGGAAGCGCGGTCACGAACGTCCAGGCGGGGTTGTGCCTGGACGTGTCGGGTGGATGCTCGGGCCCGCCGTGTCGCAGCCCTTTGTTACCGTGCGCAGAAAGCTTGCGGCGACCCTGCGGGCCGCAATGCCACCCGTGTCTGTGAAGGAGACCCGAAAGTGCGACCAGATGGCTGACGCGCTGATCGTCCGAGGCGGTTGGGAGGGGCACGCGCCCGTCGAGGCGACGGAACTGTTCCTGCCCTTCCTGCGGGACAACGGATACACCGTGCGCATCGAGGAGACCCGGGACGTGTACGCCGAGGATCTCGGCGCGGTCGACCTCATCGTCCAATGCGTCACCATGTCGGAGATAACCGAACCGCAGCTCGACGGCCTGCGGAACGCGGTCGCGGCGGGGACGGGACTCGTCGGCTGGCACGGCGGGATCGCCGACTCCTACCGCGCCTCCTCCAACTACCTCCAGCTCATCGGCGGCCAGTTCGCCTGCCACCCCTCCAAGGAGCCCCACCTGCTCGAAGGCGGCCAGGAGGACAACTACCTGCCGCACGCCATCGAGGTCACCGACCTCGGCCGGGAGCATCCGATCACCCGCGGCATCGACGACTTCGAGCTGCACACCGAGCAGTACTGGGTACTGCACGACGACCTGATCGACGTCCTCGCCACGACCACGCACCCCACCCGGCCCTGGCACCCGTGGCATCGCCCGATCGTGTCCCCGGCGGTCTGGACGCGGCGATGGGGCGCCGGTCGCATCGTCGTCGCCACCCCCGGCCACAGCGTCGACGTGCTCCGGCACGAAAGCGTCCGCACCATCATCGAGAGGGGCATGCGGTGGGCGACCCGCACGGCATCGGCATAGTCGGCTTGGGGGCGATCTCCTCCCAGTACCTGGCGACGATCAAGGCGCACCCGCTCATCGAGGTCGTCGCCGTCGCGGATCTGAACCCGGCTCGGGCGGTCGAGGTCGCCGCCGAGACCGGGGCGAAGGCGGTCACGGTCGACGAACTCGTCAACGATCCCGAAGTGGGCACCGTCCTCAATCTCACGATCCCCGCGGCCCACGCCGACGTCGCGCTCCGGGCGCTCGCGGGCGGCAAGCACGTGTACGGCGAGAAGCCGCTCGCGGCGGCCTTCGACGACGCCGAGCGCGTGGTCGAGGCCGCGAGAGACGCGGGCCTGGTGGTGGCAGGCGCCCCCGACACCGTGCTCGGCACGGGCATCCAGACGGCCAGGGACGCCGTCGATTCCGGGCGCATCGGCACGCCCACTTCCGCGGCGGCCACCATGGTCGTCCCCGGGCACGAGCTGTGGCATCCGAACCCCGACTTCTACTACGCCGAGGGCGGCGGGCCGCTGCTCGACATGGGGCCGTACTACGTCACGGCCCTCGTGCACCTGCTCGGCCCGGTCGTCTCGGTCTCCGGCGCCGCGAGCCGGTCCCGCGACGTCCGGACCATCCGCAGCGGACCGCGCGCCGGGGAGCGGGTCCCGGTCACCGTCGACACCCACGTGACGGGCCTCCTCCAGCACGCGGACGGTGCGGTGAGCACGATCCTGATGAGCTTCGACGGCGTCGCCACCGCGGCGCCCCCGATCGAGGTCCACGGCACCGAGGGATCGCTCACGGTCCCCGACCCGAACCAGTTCGACGGCGACGTGACGCTCCGCCGGCTCGGTAGCGATCAGAACGTCGCGCTTCCCGCGAGCGCCGGTTACGCGGACGCCGGTCGCGGCATCGGCCTGATCGACATGCTGCTCGCCGACCCGGGCCGCCCGGCCCGGGCGAGCGGCGCCCTCGCGCTCCACACCCTCGAAGTCATGACCGCGGTGCTCCGGTCGGCCGCGGTGGGGCGTCGGCTCCCGGTGGTGACCTCGGTCGAACGCCCGAGCATCGTCCCGCTGACCGAACGCGCCTCCTGAAACGGTCGGGCGAGCTCCGCGCAGGCGTGCGGCCCACCCGACCGTCGCGATCCCGCGGCGAACTGCGCCACCGGCCGAGCGGCCCGTCCGATCCGTTCCGACCGGTAAAGGCGCGGGACTCAACGGACCAGTGCCGCGACGAGTCGCGTGACGGCGGCGGCGTCGGCCTGCGGCAGGAACAGCGACGGCTCGTTCAATTCCACTTCGAGCACGCAGAACCGCCCCTCGTCATCGCGGACGAGATCGACCCGGGCGTAGACCGGCGTCCCGAAACGTTCGGCGACGAAGTCCACCGCGACCTGGGCGACCTCGATCTGCGCCGCGGTCGCCGTATGCGCGGCGTTGGTCTCCTCGGCGAAGAGATCGTCGACCGTTCCGGCCTGCGGCACCGCGACCCGCTTGCTGGCGGCATGGCTGAACCGTCCATTGAAGAAGACCAGCGGCCACTCGCCCTCGACGGCGATCGACTCCAGGAACGGCTGCACCAGCACGACCTGCCCGGACGCGTGGAGCCGAGCCACGTGCGCGATCGCGGCCTCGTGCTGATCGGACGCGTACGACGCGACCTCGCGGCTGCCGGCGCCGACGGCCGGTTTGACCACGAAGCCGCCGTCGGGGAACGTCGCCGCCGAGCCCGGTGGCACGTAGACGGTCGGCGTGACCGGAATCCCGGCGCGCTCCAGCTCGGCCAGGTACCGCTTGTCGAGGCTCCACCGCACGGTCGCCGGCGGATTCACCAGCTCGCTGACCGCGTCGACCTCGTCGAGCCAGCGCAGGAACTCGGGCAGGCGCTGCGGATAGTCCCAGGCCGACCGCAGCACGACGCGGTCGAAGCCCGACCAGTCCGCCGCCGGGTCGTCCCAGTCGAGCACCTCGACCGCCACCCCGGCCCGCCGCAGCGCGTTCACCGCCAGCGGCTCGTCCTCGTCCCGGCCCCGGGCCTCCCTGGCCGTCACCCACGCCAATCGCCTGATCACGCGAACACCGTATCGAACCTTCCCGACCGCCGAGCCTGGGCCGCATGCGGCGCACCAGAGTCCGCCCGGGGCGGGTCTCGGGCTCGAACTGTCAGCGCTCTGCGTCCGGCCCGGCCTCCGCTCGGTCCGATTCAAGACGGGCACGCGGCACTCCCGCGACCGGCGCCGGGCGCCAACCCGCAATCGCGGCGGCGAGATCGCTGTGGCGGAATCGGTAGGTGCCACCGGGTTCACGGCGGAGGACGCCGACGCGGTGCGCTTCACGCAGGAAGGCCATCACGCGCCACGGCAGCCCTCTCGGCGCCAGGAACAGGACCACGAGTCCCAGATGGACGAATGCGGCCGCGCCCGCCCGGCGGTGGCGGAACGCGAGCACCCATTGGATCCCGTAGTACAGGCCGCCCGCGAGCGCCGTTGCCAGAGTGACGACGATGCTCAACCACAGGATTCCCGAAACGACGTAGCCGACGATGAACGCCGGTATCGCGTAGCCGACTCCGAACACGTACCCGACGCGCAGGTCGCGCCGCAGCAGCAGGTCGGGGTGCGTTGCGATCGGCGCGGGGTCGGGCGCGATCACCGCGTACAGCAGGGAGATCGGAAATGCGAACGCGAAGGCGAAGAGCAGGCTGGTCGCGAGGTCGAGGAACACCAGTCCGAGCACTGCGACGAAGAGGAACAGCGGCAGACCGCTCCTGACGGCGGCCATGAGGTGGTCGCGGTTGACCTCGAACTGGGTCTCGGACGGCCCGGGCGGCGGGTTCCGCACGCAAGCGCCGCCCAGGGCCAGGCCCGCGCCCAGACCGATCAGGCAGCCGATCCACCATGCGGGCTCGGTCGGCACCCCCACGGCGTCGAGGAAGATGGACATGCCGAAGCCGAACGACGCCACCGTGACGACCACGGCGAGGATGCCGGCCACGAGGCGGGTCGGCAACGGGGCGAACGAGGAGAACCGCCACCAGGCGATCGGATCCCAGGTGTCGCCGCGGCGCGTGCGCTCCGCCAGGAACTGAAGCCAGCGCATGGCTTCGGCCCGTCGCAGACGGCCCCGGCGGCGGTCGTCTCCGCGCAGTGTGAGGGCGAACCTCGTAGGTGCGAAGAGTCCGAGGACGTGCGCCTTCAACGCGTCGACGTCGGCGAACCGGGTGAGTTCGGCGGGGTCGCCGTCGGCGTAGACCTCGGGTACGAGTGCGAGCACCAGCGGTTTCGACAGCGCTCGGGCGCCCACCGAATCCCGGTTGACCACGGCCAGCACCGGAGCCCATGCGGCGCTTCGCGAAACAGGAACGGACGCCTTGAGGTACCGCTTGATCTGTCCGGAGGTGAGCTTCTGGAGTTCGACAACTGGCCGTGGCCGGGGAAGGCGGTCCCCTCGCCGATACCCGGGGACGCCACGGTCTGGTTCACCGGAGACGAGCGGGGCCATTGCCCGGTCTTCCGGCGCGACCCCGACGGCACGGTCACCCGATTGACCGCTTCCGGCGTCTATGCCTCGTTGTGCATAACGCCCGACGGGTCCACTCTCTACGGACGGCGCAGCGCGATCGACAGCCCGCCTCGCGTGGTCCGGCTCGACGCCGCCGAGGCCGATCAGCAGCCCACGTTCCTCGATGCGCCTGGCGGACTCGGTTCGCTTCCCGGCACTCTGACCGAGATGCACGCGGAGGCGGACGACGGGTTCGGATTGCGCGCCTGGCTCGTCCTGCCCGAGGGCGCCTCGGCCGAGCGCCCTGCGCCCCTGATCGTCATCCCGCACGGCGGACCGCAGCGGTCCTGGAGCGCTTGGACGTGGCAGTGGAACCCGTGGCCGCTCGCCGCCCGCGGCTACGCGGTGCTGCTACCGGACCCGGCGCTGTCCACCGGGTACGGGCAGCGGATGCAAGAGCGCGGCCGGGGCGAATACGGCGGCCGGCCCTACCGCGACGTCATCACGCTGACGGACGCGGCACTGGCGCGCGACGACCTCGACCCGGCCCGGACGGGCCTCGCCGGCTGGTCCTTCGGCGGCTACCTGGCCCTCCGGACCGTGACCCGCACCGACCGTTTCAAGGCGATCGCCTCGCACGCCGGGATGTGGAACCTGGAAGCGTTCCAGGCGGACTCGGCGATGCATGCCTACTTCCACAAGATCTTCGGCGATCCGTTGACGCAGCCCGAACGTTACGAGGCCGACTCACCGCACCGTGACGCGGCGAGGATCACGACACCGATGCTGATCGTGCACGGCGGCAAGGACTACAACGTGCCGGTGAGTCAGGCGTTGGGCCTGCACAATGACTTGAAGCGGTTCGGGGTGCCCGTCTGGTTCCTGTACTTCCCGGACGAAGGCCACGGCGTCGGCAAGCCGTACCACCTCCGTCTCAAGTACGAGACGGTGCTGAACTTCTTCGACCACCATGTCCTCGGACAGGAGTGGCGACGGCCCACACTGTTGTGATCCATCGTCTGCCGGCCGCCCCAGATGCGCTGGAAGGTCTCAGTTCTCGTCGTCGTCTCGGCTCCGTGCCTCCGGTCCCACCGGTAGCGGCCAGGCGGTGGTGGGTCCTTCGCGTGTCATCAGTGATTCCAGGCGTCTTGAGAAGCCCGGGCCGACCAGCGACTCGGCAGCCGGCATGACCGTCCCCTGCTGTTCACGAATACTGTTGAGTCGGACGATCTCGCTTGCGTAATCCTCGACGGTCGACGTCGTGGACGCTTCGAGCTCTGCGACGTCGAGCAGGCGTTTCACTTCGATCATCGGTGGATCGATGCCCTCGGCCACGGCGGCGGCCAGTCGGGCATGACCGTCCAGCACCGCGTAGGAGTCCAGGCCGCTGACCCACCAGAGCAGAACGGGAGGCAGAGCGTTCTCGCGCGCGAGCCTTCGGTACGCCTTGACTCTGCCTTCCTCGGCTTGGGGCATCGATCGCATCGGCATGACATCGTGAAGGCTGTAGTGGTCCCACCAGTCGATGAATCCGTCTTCGTCGCCTTGCACTATCTGTGCCGGGGTCTTTCCTCCGTGTGGCCCCTCCGCAAATCCAAGCCAGTCCAGCGGCTTGAGGATCCAACGGCCGTCGTGCAGGGGACCTGCGTCTTGTTCGGCAAGGCAGGCGGCGATCCAATAGGACCAACGAGACGGATCGGCGCCGAATGCGCGGGCCCTCGATGCGCGAATCGGCGGGAGTGGCGAGTGGTACTCCCGTGTCCTCCGGAAGTCCACGCCGCCTCGATCAGGCTGGAGTCTCCCTTCCCAGAACACTTCACCGTTCTGCTCCAACAGGATTCGGTGCGCAGCCGTACGCACCCGCAGACTCGGGCGGCGGCGACCCGTGACGTGCAGTATCAGGCCCTGCCACCGATCGTCGCGGCCGGACAGGGGCTCTCGGTGAATCCGCATGGCTTCCATGAGAGGGACTCCTGAACGTCGCTCGTCGGGTGCGGCGATTTTACACGTCGCGGGCGTGGACGCCCAGGTGCTTTTCCTGCGTTGGTGGTTTCAGTAGGGTGTTGCTGTGGCGAATGAATCGATGCGGCAGAACTGGACCGACGGGGCCGCCGGGTGGGTCGCGAACCAGGCGATCTTCGACGCGGTGTTCGCGCCGGTCACGGCGGCGATCCTCGCGAAGGCCTCTTTGGGGACCGGGCGGCGGGTGCTCGACATCGGTTGCGGGACAGGGACGCTGCTTGCGGCGAGTGTCGCCGCAGGCGCTGAGGTCGTCGGTGTGGACATCTCGGAGGGCATGGCCGCGGCTGCTCGCGGGCGTGTGCCCGAGGCGACGGTGGTCGTCGCCGACGCGCAGACCGCGGATCTGCTCGCCGAGGTTCCGGGGGCGCCGTTCGAGCGGGTCGTCTCGCGCTTCGGCGTCATGTTCTTCGAGGACCCCGAGGCGGCGTTCGCGAACATCCGCCGTGCGGCCGCGCCGGGGGCTCGCCTCGTGTTCGCCTGCTGGCGAGGCGAAGCGGAGAACCCGATGTTCAGCTTGGGTTCGCAGATCCTCATGGACCGGCTCGAACCGGAGCTTGAGGATCCCGCACCCGGCGCTCCGGGGCCGATGGCGTTCGCCGATGCCGATCGGCCTGCCGCAGTGCTGGCGGCCTCCGGGTGGGAGGCGGTGGAGGTCGAGGCGTTCGACTTCGTGTGCGACTACGGGATCGACGGCAGTGACGGTGTCGAGGAGCGGCTGACCACGATCCTCGCCGGCGGCATCGGCCGACTCGCCAGGGAGCAACTGGTGCCGCGCCTCGGCGAGGACGGCTGGGCGGCGGTCGTGGAGGAAGTGCGCAGCGAACTGCGAGATAATCTCGTGGACGGCACGGTCCGGTTCCCGGGCGCGGTCTGGATCGTCTCCGCGATCAACCCGGCCTGAGCGGCGCGGTTGTCACACCGGGGCAATACGATCGGCGCAACCACCGAACGGAGCCGACTGTGACCACCGACTACTACCTCCGGCCGGGACCGTTCACCGATCCCGGGCCGCATCGAGAGGCTCTTCTCGCGCTGCCCGGCAATATCCCCGCGCTGCTCGACGCCCTCCACGGCCTACTTATCCACGAGCACCTCACCTGGGCCTACGGCGTCGAGCACCGCCCCGAGCACAACGAGACCTCGAACCTGCGCCACGCCGAGGACCTCCTCGGCCGCCTCCTCGCCGACGGACGGCCGCTCACCGAGCCCCGTGAGGCGGATCGGCGACTGGGCGGCACCTGCCGCCACTTCACGCTGCTGACCGTTGCCGCCCTGCGCGCCCACGGCGTCCCCGCCCGCGCCCGCTGCGGCTTCGGCGCCTACTTCAAGCCGGACGTCTTCGAGGACCACTGGGTCGCCGAGTACTGGAACGCCGACGAGGGCCGCTGGGTCCTCGTCGACGCCCAGATCGACGACCGCCAGCGGGAACTGTTCGGCACCGATGTGGACACCACCGACGTCCCCCGCGACCGGTTCATCGTCGCCGGTGACGCCTGGCGGCGCTGCCGCGCCGGCGAGGACGACCCGAACCGCTACGGGCTCAGCGTCACCGACGAGTCCGGCGCCTGGTGGATCGCGTCGAACCTCATCCGCGACACCGCCGCCCTGTCCAACCTCGAGATGCTCCCCTGGGACGACTGGGGCGCCATGCCCGGACCCGAGGACGAGATCGGACCGGACCTCACCGAACTGCTCGACCGACTCGCAGCCCTCACCGCGAACCCCGAAACCGCCGCGGAGACCCGCCGGCTCTACGACCACGACAGCCTGCGAGTCCCCGAGAAGGTCCACAACGCCAGTAGAGGCCACGACGAACCGACATTCCTCCGCGCCTGAGCGCGACGGTTCCTCAGGTTGAGCGGGGCTTGAGGTTGGGGGTTATCAGGGCCAGGTTCTGGATGGTTGCCAGGCCGCATTGGGCGGCGTCGTTGGTGGAGAGGGTGCGGGCCTCGTCCACTGGGGAGAGGACTTCCGGCGGGAGTATGCGGACCGCTCGGAAGGCCTCCTCTCCCATGAACTCGCCTCCTACGAAGTAGGCCTCCCAGGCTCGGTCGGCGAGTGCGTTGTCGCCCAGGCGGTTCGCCGCGTAGGCGGCCAGTCGGGAGTGCGCCTGTTGCAGGTTGAGGCCGGTCGGGACGACGCCGAGTTCTTCGCGCTGGTCTTCGGGTTCGGCCAGGTAGAGGCGGCAGTACTGGAGCCAGGACTCGCGGAATCCGGGGGCCTCGATCTGGCCGGCGTCGATGAGGCTCACCAGTTCGCTGCACACCTCGACCAGTCCGAAGACGGCCGAGAGGTGCGAGACGGAGACGCGGTCGCGGTCGGTGGCGAAGCGGCCCGTGTCGAGATCGTAGAGGGCTTCGCCGGTGAAGAAGCCCTTGGGCAGGGAGCCGATGTCGGTCATCGTGCCGATCAGGCGGTCGCGCGAGCGCTCGTTGCCGGTGATCTCCCAGTCCGCCAGCCAGGTCGCCGCGAGCGCGCTCCAGTCGGTGCCGAGGCCGACCGCGAGCGCCCGGCGTTCGGGTTTGTAGGTCGCGGCGTCGCGCCGCACCTTGCGGGTCGGGTCGAGGTTGAGGAACGTGGTGTCCGAGTCGCGCAGCTCCAGCATGAGGTCGCGGGTGTGCTCGTCGCCGGTGAGGAAGTAGTGGCAGCGCCGGTACGCGGGCGTGGAGATGCGCACCTGCTTTGCGCTGCAACCCCAGTGCTGCACGTTGTGGCGAGTGCCGAGGCCCTGCCAGGGGCCTGCGTGGTAGACGTCCACGTCCCCGGTGTGCCGGGTCATGCGCTCGGCGAGGCGGTACACGTCCGCTCTTCCGGTGCGCAGGAACGAGGTCCACAGCCACAGGTCCGGCGAGAGCTCGGAGTTGTCCCACGCGTAGCCGCCGATGTCGTAGCGCCAGGTGTGCCGGTCGGTGTCGTAGGCGTGCATGACGTCGCCGAAGTTCCAGAATCCGTACCAGGAGCGCTGGTCGACCTGGCCGACGTAGTAGTCGAGCAGGAAGTCCAGCCGGTCCTCCAGTGCGGCCCTCCGGGGATCGGCGCGGTCGGGCAGGTCCCAGTCGCCCAGCACGCCCGCCTCGTGAAGCGCCTGGGGCGTGGGCGCCAGTTGCGGGCGGGTCGCCGTGCCACGGGCGATGCGCGCGAGTTCGGTGACGGGAGGCGTGGCCGCGAACGGGGTCACGGTCAGCTCGTGGGTGCGGCCGATGCCGTGGGCGGTGCCGAACCCGGGTTCGTAGTCCTCGTAAGTGATCTCGAGGGCTTCGAGCTGGTCGGCGTAGTCCTCCTGGCCGAGGCCGTCGTGGTAGAAGCGCAGGTCCATCGGGGCGGCCTCGGGCGACCACAGCCAGGTGGTCAGGGTCGCCTCGTCGGTGTCGGCGCCGCGGACGTCGAGGCCGGTCGGGTGCGACTGCCAGAACCCGGTCAGCGCGACCGCCAGGCCGCCGCCGATGTCGCCGACGTAGGCGAGGCCTTCGGAGCGGGTGCCCTGCGCGATGTCGATCCAAGGCTTGTCGGAAGAGGTTCGCTTGTGGAGGGTGAAGCCGTTCGCGTTGAGCTGGCGCAGTGAGTAGTCGGGCCAGGTGGGGATCCAGCGCGCGAGTTCGTCGACCGAGCGCTCCCATGTGGAGGGATCGGGCGTGGGCCGCCCGTCGAGTTGCGCGGCGCGCACTTCGGCGCCCGGGTCGCGGCGCAGGCCGGTCAGCCCGCGCACCGCCTCGCGCAGGAATCCGCCGTCGGCGCCCGCGAACCGCACGTGCCGGTCGTGCCACGCGGCGCGCAGCGGCACGGTGAACCGCAGGCCGAGCGAGCTGAGGAAGTCCTGGTCGGGCTCGCCGTCCCAGATGAAGGAGTGGACGAGCCTGAAGGTCGCGGCCCCGGCGGCGAAGATCAGGCGGACCGTGAACGGCAGCCATTCGCGGCCGTCCTCGCGGTGGACGCCGGTGACGCGGAGGACGGCGCGCAGCGGCCCGTCCTGCTCGACGGCGCAGCCGGTGACGTGGCCGACGGCGTGGACCCGGCCTCGCACGTCGGGCTCGGGGTGGTCCTGGCGGCTGGAGACCAGCCTGCCGGCCTTGGCCACCTCCACGTCTCCTATTTGGAGGGACCGTATGAGTTCGGGTCCGGAGTCGGCCACCACCACTCGGCTCTCGCCGGTGTCGACGGTGAAGCCGCCTTCGGTGGGGGTCACGGTGACTCGGGCCTGAGGGGCTTCGCTGCCGCCCAGGACGACTCGGTACTCCTCGGCGGGTTCGCCCGCGCCGAGGGCGACGCCCGCCCATTTGACGCTGCCGTCCGGCCACGTGGCGAGCGGCCAGGTCTGCGCCGGCACCGGTGCTCCGGCGCCGTCGAGGACCGCCAGGTCCGCCGGATCGGCGACCGCGCCCGGCGTGAGCGGGACGCCGCAGGTGACGCCGCCGATCGCGAGGTCGGGCGCGGCGTCGTCCAGCCAGCGCAGCGGGACGTCGACGGTGGTGTCGTTGTGCTCGGTGTTCATGACAGCTCGGTCACCTCGAGGTTGCGGTAGTGGGCGACGAGGGGCGACATCTGGCGGAAGCCGATGCGTCCGGCGCCCAGCGGCTCGTCGTCGTGGAACGTGAACAGTTGCAGGTCGTCGATGGCGAAGGACACCTCGTTGCCGCGCTTGACGATGCGCGCGCGGTAGTGGCGGTCGGCGTCCTCGGGGGCGGGCAGCGGGTCCGCGCCCTGCGCGACCAGATGGAAGCCGGGGCTCTTGCGCAGGTTGCAGGTTCGGAAGCTGCGCTCGGCCGGCCATTTGCGGCGCAGGTAGGAGACGTGCAATGTGGACACTTCGCCCGAGTGGTATTGCGGGTAGTGCCCGGTGCGCTGCGCGAGCGACGGGTCGAACAGGTCGCGTCCGCCCGTGCCGGTCGCGGCGAAGAAGAGGATCGCCAGTCCGGCGCCCGCGAGCGGTTTGAAGTCCCAGGCGATCGCGATGTCGGCGCCGAAGACCTCGGGGCACCAGAAGGTGAAGTGGGCGTGGTCGCCGCGCCCGGCGGCCTCGAAGGCCGCCTCGTCTGCGGCGCTGGACAGGACGATGCCGCCGTCCGCGTACTCGACTCGGGCCGGGCCCTCGGCGACCCAGTCCTCCAGGTCGGTGGAGGTGGCGAGCGGGTTGCGGTAGGTCAAGGCCGCACCATCCACTTGCCTAGGGGCTCTTGGTCGTCGCCGATCCCGCGCAGGGTGCGCAGCGCTTCGGCGACGTACGCGGCAACCGCGGCGGCTCCGGCCGTGGTGAAGTGGGTGTTGTCCTTGGACAGGGCCTCGTCCACTTCGATGCCGCGCGCCGCGGCCGCGCCGTGGACGAACAGGGCCGCCGAGGCCTCCTCGCCGAGCCACGGGTAGAGCCAGCGGGTGAAGGCGGTCAGGTCGATGACGGGCACGTCGAGTTCGCGCCCGAGCGACCGGACCGCCGCGGGGTAGGGGCCGTGGGAGTGGCGCAGCTCCCCCGCCTCGTCGAACAGTCGGCGTTCGACGCTCGTGGCGAGGACGGGCCGCGCCTCGGCGGCGCGGACCTCGGCGATGAACTCGGTGAGCCGCGTGCGGTAGCCGCCGTCCGCGGCGAGCTGGTCGGGGTCCTTCTGGTCGTTGTGACCGAACTGGATCACGACGGTGTCGCCCGCCGCGAGTTCGGCGGTGAGCGTGTCCCAGTGGCCCTCTTCGCGGAAGGAGCGCGTGGTGGCGCCGCCGACGGCGAGGTTGCGCACGGGTTCGGCGAAGTGGCGGGCGAGTTCGTCGCCCCATCCGAGGAGGGGCAGGTCGGCGCGGCCGGAGGTGCGGCCGTGGTCGGTGGGGGCGACGGTGGAGTCGCCGGCGAGGTGGATCGTCATCAGCCTTTCACGCTCCCGATGAGCATGCCTTTCGCGAAGTGCTTCTGGAGGAACGGGTACGCCAGGATCACCGGGATGGTCGCGACGATGACCACGGCGAACTTGATGCCTTGGGCGGGAGGCGGGACCTCCGAGTTGAGCTCGTCCGCCGAGAGGGACGCGGCGGCGGTGACCTGGCGCAGGATCATCTGGAGCGTCCACTTGCTCGTGTCGCTGAGGTACAGCAGCGGCGAGAGGTAGTCGTTCCAGATGCCGACGGCGTAGAACAGCGCGAAGGTGGCCAGGACCGGTTTGGACAGCGGGAGGATGACGTTCCAGAGCACTTGCAGCTCGTTGGCGCCGTCAATCTTCGCCGACTCCTCCAACTCGTTCGGCAGTTGCTGGAAGAAGTTCTTGATGATGATGAGGCTGAACGGGTTGATGGCCATGGGCAGGATCAGCGACCAGTAGCTGTCGAGCAGGCCGAGGTCCTTGACCACGAGGAACGTGGGGATGAGTCCCGCGCTGAAGACCATCGTGAAGATGACCAGGCTCAGGATGGTGCGGCGGCCGGGGAGGTCGGTCTTCGCCAGCGGGTAGGCCATGAGCGCGGTGAGCGCCAACTGGATCAGGGTGCCGACGAAGGTGACCACGACGGTGGTGGCGAAGGCCCGCACGATCACCTTGGAGGACAGGATCGACTCGTACGAGACGGTGGTGAACTCGTTGGGCCACAGGAAGAACGGCCGGGTGGTGATCTCGAGTTCGGTCGCGAAGGAGCCGGCGAGCACGTACAGGAACGGGAGGATGGCGAGCATCCCCACGCCGATCAGCAGCACGATGTTGAGGACGTCGAAGGCGCGTCCGGCGCGGGTGTTGAACCGCCTGTGCGTCGTGGAGGCCATCAGAAGATCCCCTGCTGGTTGAAGCGCTTGGCGAGCCAGTTGGTGCCGAAGATGAGCACGAGCCCGATGATGGCCTTGAACAGGCCGACGGCGGTGGCGTAGCTGTAGGCGCCCTGCTGGATGCCCGCGAAGTAGACGTACGTGTCGAACACGTCGGCGACGGATCTGTTGAGCGAGTTGGACATCAGGTAGATCTGCTCGAACCCGGTGTTGAGGATCTGCCCGGTCTGGAGGATCAGGAGCACCACGATGGTGGGCATGATCGAGGGGATGGTGATGTTCCAGACCCGCTGCCAGCGCCCGGCGCCGTCGATGATCGCGGCCTCGTACTGCTCCTGGTCGACGCCGGCGAGCGCGGCGAGGAAGATGATCGTGCCCCAGCCGGTGTCCTTCCAGACCATCTGCATGAGGATGAGCGGGCGGAACCAGTCGCGCGAGGCGAGCATGTTCGCGTCGGTGTCGAACAGCCACGAGAAGAAGGTCCACAGTGGCCCGTCGCCGATGGAGAACATAAGCGCGGTGATCGAGACGACCACGGTCCAGGACAGGAAGTGCGGGATGTACACGAGCGTCTGGACGGTGCGCTTGAGGATCTGGAGGCGCAGTTCGTTGAGCAGCAGCGCGAGCACGATCGTGAGCGGGAACGCGATGAACAGGCTCAGCGCCGCGACGATCATGGTGTTGGTCAGCAGGCGCGGGAAGTCCGGGTTGGTGAGGAACTCCTGGAAGTGGGCGAAGCCGACCCACTCGCTGCCGTCCACGCCGAGGAACGGGATGTAGTTCTTGAACGCGATCCGGGCCCCGTACATGGGCCAGAACCGGAACAGGACGAAGTAGACGATGCCCGGCAGCATCAGGAAGAACAGCCACCGGTACCGCACCACGTCGGTCCAGAGGCGCCGCCTGCGGCGGCGGACGGGCGGCGGCGCGCCCGGCGGTTCGCGGTCGACCTGGAGGGCGGTCGTCATCGCAGTCTCCTCGGGGATCGGAGTGGAGGCCGGCGCCGCCGAGCGGCGCCGGCCCCGCACCAGGGGGTCAGTTGGCGGACGAGTAGAGGTCGTTGATCTCCTGGGCGACCTCGCTGCCGCCGCTCGAATGCCACTGATCGATGGCCGCCTGGAGGCCGGCCTCGTCGATCTGCCCGTCGATGTACTGGATGCGCGCGTCCAAGATGATGTTGTCGAGCTGCGCGCCCTTGGTGGTGTAAGTCGGTGAGACGAAGGCCGCGGCGGGGTTGAACACCGCGTTCTCCAGGTCCTCGGCCTGGAGGGCGAGCCGGTAGTCGTAGAACTCCTGCTCGTAGTCGGTCCCCTGCTTGATCGGGTGGGCGGTGTAGCCGGCGAGGTTCATGCCCAACTGCGCCCAGGCCCCGGTAACCAGGTCGGTGAACTCCTGCTTGGCGGGGTCGAAGACCGCGCCGCCGTCCTCGACGGTGTAGTTGTCGCCCTCGATGCCGTGGTTCATGAGGTTCTGCGCCTCGGTGGTGTTGAGCTCGTTGAGGGCGGTGAGCACCTGGTCGAGCTGCTCCTCGGTCTGCACGCTGCTGCGCGGGATGGCGAGGAAGCCGGCGTAGCCGGCGGTGGGCATCGCGAAGGTGCCGTGCGGGCCCTCGAGCTGGCCGGCGAGGCCGACGTACTGGTCGAAGCCCTCGGGGTCCTGGTCCTTGAACAGGCCCACGAGCTGCGCGGCGCGGGACTGGACGTCGATGATGATGCCGCCCTCGCCGTTGAGGAACGGCTCGTTCCAGTTCGCGCCGTCCATGGTGGCGTAGTCGGGGTTGACGTAGCCGTTGTCGACGAGGTCGCGCTCGTACTCCAGCGCCTCCAGCCACGCGTCGGTGGTGAAGGAGGGGACGAGTTCGCCGCCCTGGTCGGTCCAGAGGTTGCCCGCGCCGTGCCAGACCTCGATCGCGTCGTAGGGGCTGCCGTTGCCGAGGCCGGCCCAGGCGATGTTGATCATGCCGTAGGTGTCGTCCTGGCCGTTGCCGTCAGGGTCGTCCTCGGTGAAGGCCCGCGCGATCTCGTAGAGGTCGTCGGTGGTCTCGGGCAGGTCCAGGCCGAGGTTGTCGAGCCAGTCGGCGCGGATGATGACGCTGTGGCGGATGACGTCGCGGGCGCGGTAGACGCCGTAGACCTTGCCGTTGACGCTGGAGGCCTCCTGGACCTCGGGGTTCTCGGTGACGAGGTTCGGGTAGTCGCCCGAGGCGAGGTGCTCGGTGAGGTCCCAGAACCCACCCGCCTCGGCGGTCTGGACGAAGGCCTGGTCCTTGCCCTGGATGACCATGACGTCGGGGATGTCGTCGCCGGCGAGCACGGTGTTGGTCTTGGAGCCGTAGTCGCTGTTGGGCACCCACTGGACGCTGAGGTCGAGGCCGGCGATCTCGCTGAGGGCGAGGTCGATCGGGTCGTCCTCCTCCGGAGGGGTCGCGGAGAAGAACGGCGCCATGATGTTGAGCGACTCCAGGGGCTCGCCGCTGCCGGAGTCGTCGTCCGAGCACGCGGTCAGCGCGAGTCCGCTGACGGTCACGGCGGCGAGCGCAGCGATGGGAATGCGCTTGCTTGCTTTCATCGGGATCCTTTCGAAGGGGTACTCATCAGTGCGGTCCGGTCGGCGTCGCCGCCGGAGGGGTCAGGCCGCGGCCGGAAGGTTCCGGTCGTTGGCGGCGTAGAAGGACAGGCAGAGCGCGGTGCACAGGTGCACCCACACCCCGATGGAGAGCACGGGCAGCAGCCCGGGCACGAACGCGGTGACCGCGGCGATGAGCGCGGTCGTCGCGATGAGCAGGAGCGGCGCCCCGGGGAACCTGACGAGGAACGCCCAGGACAGGCGCAGGCAGCGCGCGCGGCGCAGCTCGTAGTGGGCGTCCATGGTCAGCGCGAGCACGAGGTGCGCGAGGCAGACGGCGGACGCGGCGACGAGCGCGATCTGGAGGCCGCCGGAGCCTGGCCGGTCGGTCAGGGCGGCGAGGTTCCAGCCCAGGCACGCCAGTGCGACGGCGGAGGGGGCGGCGAGGAGGTTGGCGTGGACGAACTGGCGGCGCCACCGGGCCGCGAAGGCGCGCACGAGCCGCTGGGCGTCGCCGCGCAGGCGGGTGCGGCTGCACGAGGCCGCGGCGGACAGGGCCGGGGCCCAGCCGAGCACGACCCCGCCGGCCAGCGTGAAGACGATCACGAGCAGGTTGAGCAGGCCGACGTAGGCGAGGGCGTCGAGGCGGCCGTACCAGCGCTCGACCCGCGAGCCGTCGCGGGCGGGCGCGGCCGGTCCGCGAGGGGTCTCCAGCGTCGTCATGCGTGCTCCCCACATCATCGTCGATGCGTGTTCGGGCGGCCCGGTCGGCCGCTCGTCTCCCGTGCCGCGAGGGGCGGCCCGGAGTTCACCAGAATTTGAAAGGATTCAAATGTGATTGACACAATAGTTAACGATCACCAGTTCGTCAACGGGGGGCAGGCTTCCACGTAAAGACCGTCGGTAAGGCCGCACTTCGGTCATACGGCGCCCGTGAGCAGCGGCGGGATCGACTCCATTGGGGATCGGTCCATTCTGGGATCTTCTATCGTTGCGCCGCAATGGGATTCATGGTCATCGAAGGCCGAGATGCGGTCGAACGGGAGCGTGCGGGGCACGCAGCGGAGTTGAATCGGTTCAAGTCGGTGACGGAAGGCGGGGTTCGGGACGTGACGCGGGTGCCGAGACGAGGTGCGGGGAACGGGACGCCGGGCGGGGAACGGGACGCGATGCGCGGATCGGGACGCGGCGAAGGCCGCGGGCGGACCCGCGGCCTTGCTCGAACACTCGGTGAGGCGGGGACCGGCCCGGAGGCCGGTCCCCGCGAAGGTCAGGCCCGGGTCGCGGCGGTCGCCGCGAAGGCCTTGGCGGTCAGTTCGATCGAGTCGATCCGGTCGGCCGTCTCCTCGGTGTAGTGGACCGTGATCAGCTCGTCGGCGCCCGTGGCCTCGGCGAATTCGCTCAGGTAAGCGCCCACCGCCTCCGGCGTGCCCACGGCGGTGTACTTCGCCATGGCCGCCAGTTGCTCGCCTCCGGGCGAGGCGAGGAACCGGTCGATCTCCTCGTCGCTGAAGTCCGGCCCGCTGGTTCCGCGCTTGACGAAGGCGCGGGCGCGGTTGCGGAAGGCGATCGTGCGCTGCGCCTCGGCCTCCTCGTGCTCCTCGGCGGCGAACACGTTGAGGCCGGCGATCAGGTACGGCCGGTCGAGCTGCTCGGACGGTTCAAACTGGTGCTTGTACGCGGCGACCGCCTCGTGCAGCGAGGCCGGCGCGAAGTGGGAGGCGAAGGCGTAGGGCAGTCCGAGGCGCGCGGCGAGCTGGGCGCCGAACAGGGAGGAGCCGAGGATGTACAGCGGGATCTCGCCGATCGCGCGCGGCACGGCCTGGACGCCCGGGACGGTGGACTCCCCGCGCAGGTACCCCTGGAGTTCGAGCACGTCCTGCGGGAAGGCCTCCGCCGAGTTCGGGTCGCGGCGGATCGCGAGCATGGTGTTGCGGTCGGTGCCGGGCGCGCGCCCGAGGCCGAGGTCGATGCGGCCGGGGAACAGCGTCTCCAGCGTCCCGAACTGCTCGGCGATGATGAGCGGCGAGTGGTTGGGCAGCATGATCCCGCCGGCGCCGAGCCTGATGCTGTCGGTGTGCTCGGCGATGTGGCCGATGACCACGCTCGTCGCGCTGGAAGCGATGGTCGGCATGTTGTGGTGCTCGGCGTACCAGACCCGGCGGTAGCCGCTGCGTTCGGCGGCGCGGGCGAGCTCGACGCTCGCGGCGAGGCTCTCGCGCGCGGACCGGCCCGGCGCGATCGGCGCGAGGTCGAGGATCGACAGGGCAACGGCCATGTTCGGAAGCCTTTCTCCAGTTCGAATGCTTCGGTTCCAACGCCCCGGGGCGTTCGGGGAATTTCCGAAACCGTCGCCTTCGGGGCCGGCGGCACCATGAGTCTCGTCACCGGGGGAATTCCGGGGCCGCGGGGCGGCGGTTCAGGTGCCGTTCGCGATCGTGAAGCGCACGCCGGTGAGCTTCTCGGAGACCGTCCACAGTCGCTTCGCGGTCTCGGGGTCGGTCGCCTTCGCGTTGAGCGGGGCTAGGACCGGGCGGCCTTGGCGTTCCTTCCTGCCGTCGGGGCCGTAGTACTGGCCGCCTTGCGCCTCGGGGTCGGTCGCGGCCCGCAGTTGCGGCAGGACGCCGTCCTCGACCGGCTGGGAGATCAGCTCCGCGAACCAGCCGCCGATGAACCGCAGGAACGGGTTGACGCCGTTGGCGACCAGTTGCGTCGCGGTGAAGCCCGGGTGGGCCAGGAGGCTGGCGACGGGGCTGCCGGCGGCCCGCAGCCGCCGGTCGAGTTCGAGCCCGAACAGGGCGTTCGCGAGTTTCGACTGCCCGTAGAAGCCGGCCGCGCTGTAGCGCTTCGCGCCGGTGAGGTCGTCGAAGTGGATCTCGCCGCGGTGGTGGGCGAGGGAGCTGACGGTGACCACGCGCGGGGCGCTGCCCGCTTCGACGAGGTCCATCAGGCGCCCGGTGAGCGCGAAGTGGCCGAGGTGGTTGGTGGCGAACTGGCGCTCGTGGCCCTGCGGGCTCAGCGAGCGCGGCGGGGCCATGACCCCGGCGTTGTTGACAAGCAGGTCCACAGCGGACAGGTCGGCGTGGAGGGCCTCGGCGAACGCGGCCACCGAGTCGAGGTCGGCCAGGTCGAGCCGGCGCGCTTCCAGGCTCGCCTTGGGGATCTCGGCGAGGATCGACTCGACGGCCTCGCGGCCCTTGTCCTCGGTGCGGACGGTGAGAATGACGTGCGCGCCCCGGCGCGCCAGTTCGCGCGCGGTCGCGAGGCCGAGCCCGCTGTTGGCGCCGGTCACGACGGCGGTGCGGCCGGTCTGGTCGGGGATGTCGGCGGCGGTCCAATGGTTGGCGTTCATGGCGGGTCTCCCGGTGGTGAGCGTTCGCGGCCGGTCGAGAAGGCCGCCCGATAACATGAATCCTAGTTCATCTTAATACTCGCCCATGCCCCGGGGAATTGCAAGCCGCCGCCTCGATCGCCTGCTACGCATCGGTTCCCGCGCACCAGGCGCGCCAGACGCGGCGGCTGTTGGGCAGGTCGGGGTCGTCGAGGAGGCGCAGGACGTACCCGGCGTGGAGGCGCGACCACGGGTCGTCGGCCTCGGCGGCCCGTTCGAGCCGGGCCCGCAGGTCCGGGCAGTCCAGGACCCGGGCGACGCGCACGTACCCGCGGTCCTTGCACCGGTAGGCGCGGCGCACGGCCGCCTCGACGAGGTCGATGAGCTTGGCCCGCACCGGTTCGGTGTGCCCGGGGACGGCGAGGTCGCGGATGAGCCGCTCCTTCGTGCCCCAGGACTTGGCGTACCGCCCCCACTCCCCCGGCCGCGTCGCCTCCCATTCGAGGAACAGCAGCGCGTACGGCAGGCCGGGCCAGGAGGCCATGTCGCCGCGCGGGCGGTCCCACAGCGCGCCGGGCAGCGAGTACCGCTGGGCGTCGTGATAGGCCTGCCACACCGCGAGGTAACCCGGCCTCGCCTCCAGCCACTGTGGTTCGGTGAGGTCGTAGGCCGAGCGCATCGCCTCGTTGGCGCGCTCCAGGGCCAGGCGCACCGCGTCCTGGGCGCGCAGCAGCTGCCCGATCGCCACGGCGCGCGCACCGGGGTCCTCGGCGATCAGTCCGTGCGCCCAGCCCAACCGTTCGTCCCAGTCCGCCTGCCCTGATTCGTCCACCATGTCCGCGATCCTCTCTTGTTCGCGCGCGGAAAGGAAGGGCGGGGCGTCCTCAGGCGGGCGGCTCGGGGAACGCCGCGGCGATGCGCGGGCCCCCTTCGGGTCGCGGCAGGGCGGTCGACCGTGGACGCGGGCCGCCGAGTCCACGATCGACAGTCCTGCGCCGCGGACGGAGTCGACGCTCGCGCGTTAGAGGCCGTCGAGGTAGTCGGTGAGGGCCGCGGCGTAGGCGGCCGGGTCCTCGTTCCAGGAGGCGGTGTGGCCCGAGGCGGTGGTGAACACCGTGGTCCGCTCGGGCGGGAGGAGTTCGGCGAACTCGAGGGTCGCGGTGTGGTCGACGGTCTTGTCGGCGGTGTCGACGAACAGGAGCATCGGCATGGCGAACTCGTCGGCGAAGTTGCGCTGGTCGAGGTCGTCGAGGTCGATCTCGGCGCGCAGCTCCACGATGCGCTTGGCCGTCCAGGTGATCGGGGCGATCACGTCGCGGTCGGCGGCCTGCATGTCGAGGGTCGAGTTCCAGTCCATGACGGGCGAGTCGAGGACGACGCCCCTGACCGAGCCGGTGTCGGCGAGTTTGCGGGCGGCGGTCGCGACGATCGCGCCGCCCATGGACCAGCCGTGGAGGATGACGTCCTCGGCGCCGTGCGCGAGCGCGTAGTCCACCGCGTCGATCACGTCGTCGCTCTCGTATTCGCCGAGGCTGTGGAGGCCGTCGGGGGCGGCCGGAGCGCCTTCGTCGTTGCGGTGGGTGACGGCCAGGACGGGGTAGCCGAGTCCGCTGTAGACCTCGACGCCGCGGAGGGTCTCGACCGGGGAGGCGTTGCGGCCGTGGACGGTGATGACCCAGGTGGACTGATCGCCGGGGACGTGCCAGGCGGGGGCGTCGCCGAGTTCGGTCGCGATGGCGACCTCTTCGAAGGCGAGGCCGAGCGCGGTGGCGGGGTCGTCGCGGTAGGTCCAGGTGTCGATGCGGACGGCGGTGCCCTCGGCGAGGTCGCCGTAGAGGACGCGGTCGAGGGTGCGGGTGACGGTGTCGCCGTCGGTGGACAGGACCGCGCCGAGCACGGCCTGGCCGCCGTCCCAGGACAGGCCCCAGACGCCGTCCTTCTCGGTGTTCTCGCCGCGCGGCAGGGTCACGGTGGTGGCGTCGAGGGCCTCGACGGTCAGCGGGTAGTCGTTGGGGCTGTGGTCGACGTTGATGACCTCGCCGGAGAAGTACCAGCCGGCGCCGCCGAGCCCGGCGAGGGCGAGCACGAGGAGCGTCGCGAGGGCGATGACGAGGGCGCGCAGCCGGCGGCGGCGCTTGGGCGTGGGGGCGTCGGTCTCGACGGTGGCGGTCACGGCGGATCCTAAGGAATGGGAAGGGCTGATCGGTAGATCTTAGTGCGGCGACGCCGGACCGTCCTCCCGGATGTCACCTGGACGACCGGCGCCGTTCACGTGCCGGTCGCCCGGTTCGACGGGAAACCGGCGGTTTGCATCGTTGTACGATCACCCCGAACCTAGGAGGTGCCATGGCGGCGACCCTGCACGATGTCGCGAACCTCGCGGGCGTGTCGTTCAAGACGGTCTCGAACGTCGTCAACGGCTATCCCCACGTCCGCCCGGCCACCCGCGAGAAGGTCGAGCGGGCGATCGCGGAGCTGGGCTACAAGCCGAACCTGAGCGCGCGGAGCCTGCGCTCGGGCCGCACCGGCGCGATCGCGCTCGCGGTGCCGGAGTTGAACCTGAGCTACTTCGCCGAGCTCGCCGGCTTCGTCATCGAGGCGGCCGAGCGGGCGGGCCTGGTGACGCTCGTCGAGCAGACCGGCGGCGACCGCGCCCGGGAGATCGCGCTGCTCCAGAGCCCCCGCCTGCGCCGCACCGACGGGCTCATCCTCAGTCCGCTGGGGATGCGCCAGGAGGACGCCGGCGCGCTCGACGTGGCCTTCCCCCTGGTGCTCCTGGGCGAGCGGACCTTCGACTGGCCGAGCGACCACGTCACCATGGACAACCTGCGCGCGGCCCGGGCGGCCACCGAATACCTCCTCGCATCCGGGCGGCGGCGCATCGCGGTCATCGGCGAGAACGAGGACGAGGTCATGGGCTCGGCCCGGCTGCGCCTGCGCGGCTACCGGGAGGCTCTGGAAGCGGGCGGGGTCGAGTACGACGAGCGGCTGGTCGCCCGCGCGACCCTGTGGCACCGGGCCGACGGCGCGCGCGCGATGCGCGAGCTGCTCGACCGCGGCGTCGCGTTCGACGCGGTCTTCGGGTTCAACGACACGCTCGCGCTCGGCGCGATGCGGGTGCTCCAGGAGGCCGGGCTGCGCGTGCCCGAGGACGTGGCGGTCCTGGGCTTCGACAACCTGGACGAGGCGGCCTACGCGATCCCGTCGCTGACCACCGTCGACCCCGGTCGCGAATGGATCGCGCGCACCGCGGTCGAGACGCTGCTCGAACGCCTCCGGCGCGGCGGCGGCGAGGCGCCGCCGAGCACGAAGCTGGCGGACTTCACGATCGTCGCGCGCGAGTCGGCGCCCGGCGCCTGAGGCCGGCGGTCGCCGACACGCTGCGGACCGGGGTGTCGGCACCCTTGCTTCTACAACGTTGTATGTTACGGTCGACACGTCGCCGAAACGGCGCGCCGCGGCGAGAGAAGACCGCCGAGGAGCACCGCGCAACCACCGCTCACCAGATCGGCGGCGACGGGGAGGGTCCATGCGATCCTCGTATTACAACGTTGTAGATAGCCATTGCGACGTGGAACCGGCGCGGACAGCGCAGTCTCGCACTGAGAGGGAACATGGACATGAAACGCACGCGGATCCTACTGGGCGCCGGCCTGACGTCGCTCGCGCTCGTCGCGGCCGGCTGCTCCGGCGGCGACGCCGACGGCCCGGTCGAACTCACCTTCTGGCACGGCTACACCGAGGCCGACGGCGACGTCCTCGAAGGCATCGTCGAGGACTTCAACGCCTCCCAGGACGACGTCACCATCACCACCGAACTGAAGACCTGGGCAAGCATCGACGACACGCTGCTGACGGCCCTGTCCGCGGGCGAAGGACCCGACCTCGTCGCCATGCCCGCCGAGCGCCTGCCCGTGTACGCGGCCCGAGGCGCGTTCGCCGAACTCGACGACTTCTACGCCGACGAGGCGAGCAACACCGCGAACCTCGTCCCCGGCGCGGTCGACATGATCGAGGTCGAAGGCGCCAAGTACGGCGTGCCGACCGGCTTCGTGCCCCTCGCCGTCTACTACAACACCGCGCTGTTCGACGCCGCCGGCGTCACCGCCTTCCCCGAGACGTGGGACGACTGGGTCGCGACCGCCGAGCGGCTCACCGAGGACCAGGACGGCGACGGCACGCCCGAGCAGTACGGCGTCGTGCTCCCCGACCACGCGACCGTCGCCAACGGCCTGTGGCCCTCCCTGCTCTACGGCAACGGCGGCGACCTCGTCCAGGACGGGAAGGCCGTCATCGACTCCCCCGAGAACGCCGAGACCCTCCAGTACTGGGTCGACGCGATCAACGACCGCCAGATCTCGCCGACCGGCGTCGACGGCATCGGCGCCGACGAGCTGTTCAGCGCCGGCAAGGCCGCGATGACCGTCGGCGGCCCCTGGATGGCCTCGATCGCCGACGAGAACGGCATCGACTACGCCATCGCGCCGCTCCCGGCCGGGCCGCAGGACCAGGCCGCCTCGGCCATCGGCGTCTCCATGGCCGTCACCGTGGACGCCGACGACGACGCCCGGGCCGCCGCCGAGGACTTCCTCGCGTTCTTCCTCGACGACGACAACGCCGCCGCCTGGTCCCTCGGCTCCGGATGGCCGCCGCTGCGCACCGACGTCCCGGCCGACGCGGTCGCCTCCAACCCGGTCGTCGCCTCGCTCACGGAGATCGCGCCCATGGGCCGCCCGCTCCTGCCCGGCGTCGTCAACAGCGTCGACGTCCTCAGCGCCGTCGACGAACTCACCCAGCGCGCCGTCGCCGGCGAGGACGTCGCGACGCTCCTGGCCGACGCGCAGGACAAGATCCAGAAGGCGCTCGACGAGTAGCACGCGGCGGCGGGGGCGCACCGCCCCCCGCCGCCGCGCCGCGCGAGTCCTCGAAGGTCGAAGGGAAACCATGAGTGCTGAGCAGTCCACGACCCGCCGGTACCGGCCGCCGGCGCCGCTGGGCGGGCGCCGCCGCGACGGCGCCGGGAGCCGGAACGCGAAGGCCCTCGCCTTCCTCGCCCCCGCCCTGGTCGTCATCGGCCTGTTCGTCATCTGGCCGATGCTCTCGGCGCTGCGCCTGTCGTTCACCGACGCCAGCGGGTTCGGCCGGGAGGAATGGATCGGCCTGGAGAACTACCGGACGGTCTTCACCGACCCCGACGTGTTCGACGCGGTCGCCAACACCGTCTGGTACACCGTGCTGTTCACCCCGACCGCCGTCATCGCGGCGCTCGCGCTGGCACTGCTGCTCAACAGCCCGCACCTGCCGTTCCGGTCCTTCTTCCGCACCGCGCTGTTCGTGCCGTTCGTGGTCTCCTTCGCCGTGGCCGCCTTCGCGTGGAGCTACCTCATCGACCCGCGCGTGGGCCTGCTCAACTACTGGCTGCGGGGCCTGGGCGTCCAGATGGGCGACGTGCTCCAGGACCCCGACCTCGCGATGCCCGCCGTCGCGTTCGTGGCCGTCTGGAAGCTCTTCGGCTTCTACTTCGTGATCTTCCTGGCCGGCCTCCAGGACATCCCCACCTCGCTGTACGAGGCCGCGCGGATGGACGGCGCCGGGCCGTGGTCGCGCCTGCGCCACGTCACGCTCCCGATGCTGTCCAACACGATGGCGTTCGTGCTCGTCTTCGCGATGATCGCCGCGCTCCAGGCCTTCGACCAGATCTACGTCATGACCGGCGGCGGCCCCTACGGCAACACCCAGACCGTGGTCATGGAGATCTACGAGTCCGGGTTCAGGAAGCTCGACATCGGCTTCGCCTCCGCACTGTCGTACGTGCTGCTCATCGCCACGCTGCTGCTGAGCCTGGTGCAGTTCGTCTTCTTCGGCCGCAAGGAAAAGGACCTGTCATGAGCGTCGCCGAAAAGTCGCGGAGGCGGCTGCGCGAACTGCGCCCCAGCACTGTGCTCGCCACCCTCGCGCTCCTCGCCGTCAGCGCGATCGTGCTCCTGCCCATCGCGGTCATCGTGCTCACCGCGTTCAAGCCCGTCGCGGAGGTCAACGCCTACCCGCCGAGCCTCCTGCCCGACGCGTGGACGCTCGACAACCTCCGCCAGATCACCGCCGACCTGCCCTTCGCCCGGCTCATCGCCAACAGCTTCGCCTTCGCCGGCGGCGTGACGGCCTTCGCGCTCGTCTTCGACTCGCTCGCGGCCTACGCCCTGGCCCGCATCGACTTCACCGGCCGGCGCGTCCTGCTCGTCGTCATCATCGCCACCCTGATGATCCCGTTCCAGGCCACGCTCATCCCGCTGTACCAGCTCGTCTCCGACCTCGGCTGGGTCAACACGTACGCCGCGCTCATCGCCCCGCGCGCGGCCGACGCGTTCGGGATCTTCTTCCTGCGCCAGTTCTTCCTGGGCCTGCCGCGCGACCTCGACGCCGCCGCCCGCATCGACGGCGCCTCCGAGTTCCGCGTCTTCCGGTCGATCGTGCTGCCGAACGCCGTGCCCGCCCTGCTGACCCTCGGGCTGTTCACGTTCGTGAACAACTGGAACGACCTGCTGTGGCCGCTGGTCTTCACCACCAAGGCCGAGATGGGCACCATCACCTCGGGCCTGACCCTGCTGACCGGACCGAGCGGCATCGTGCCGCACGGCGTGATGATGGCCGGGTCGCTCATCGCGATCCTCCCGCTCGTCGTCGCGTTCCTGTTCGTGCAGCGCCGATTCATCGAGAACATCGCGACGACGGGACTCAAATGACCGCTCCCCACCACCCGCCCCGACTTCACGCCGCCGCGGGCGCGCCCTGGCACCGCGACGGCCGGCTGCACTTCGCCGTCGGCGTCGAGGACACCTTCGTGCCCCAGACCGGGCCCGGCGAGCGCCCGATCGACGAGTACGCGCTCACCGAGCACTACGAGCGGTGGCACGCCGACCTCGCACTCGCCGACGACGCGGGCGCGGAACTGGTCCGCTGGGGCGTGCCCTGGTACCGGGTGCAGCCCGAACCGGACCGGTGGGACTGGGACTGGCTCGACCGGGTCATGGCCCGCTTCGCCGAGCTCGGGCTGCGGCCGGTCGTCGACCTCATGCACTACGGCACGCCGCTGTGGCTGGAGCGCCAGTTCGCGAACCCGGACTACCCGCGGCGCGTCGCCGAGTACTCCGCCCGCGTCGCCGAACGCTATGCGGCGTACGGGGTCACCGACTACACGCCGGTGAACGAGCCGATGATCCACGCCCAGTTCTCGGGCGAGTACGCCTACTGGCCGCCGCACCTGTCCGGCCCCGGCGGCCTCTCCTCGATCGTGGGGCAGCTCGCGCGCGGCTTCGTGCTCGCCCAGCACGCCGTGCGGGACGTGCTCGGCGACGACGCGGTCTTCGTGCACGTGGACGCGGGGATGCGCTACGTCGGCGACACCGACGCGCCCGAGCACCGCGAGCTCGCCGCGCGCCTCAAGGAGCAGATCTTCCTCGTCGAGGACCTCGTCACCGGCCGCGTCGGCGAGACCCACCCGCTCGCGCCGTTCCTGCGCGCCAACGGATGGGGCGACGAGGACCTGGCCTGGTTCCAGGAGGCCCCTGCGCACCCGGACGTGGTCGGCGTCAACTACTACCCGCTCCACTCCACCGAGGTGTTCGAGGCCGGGGTCTTCCACTCCGGCGGCTTCCCCGACCCGCGGCCGACCCGCGACGACGGCGTCGACGGTCTGACCGAGCTGCTGCGGGCGGCGGCCGACCGGTACGGGGCGCCGGTGATGCTGACCGAGACCTGCGTGACCGACTCGGTCAAGGCCCGCATCGACTGGCTCGACGAGTCGGTCGCCGCCGTCCGATCCCTGCGCGCCGACGGGGTCGACGTGGTCGGGTACACCTGGTGGCCCCTGTTCGACATGTACGAGTGGACCTACCGGCACAGCGAGCGCCCGCGCGAGGCGCACCGGCTCACCATGGGGCTCTGGGAGCTCCAGGAGCGCCGCGACGGCCTCGCGAGGGTGCGGACCGCCGTCGCCGACCGCTTCCGGCACCACGCGACCGGCGGTGCGTGACCACCTGGTGGCGACGCCCGGACTCGGCTTATTGCCAGTTGTTTGCAACAGTAGAGTGGTCGTGTACTGGTGGCGAACGACGGGGAAGGCCGGTCGGTGGGAACGGAAGCGGACGGTGCCGCCCGAGGCGCCGTGGTCATGGGCATCGAGTCCTCGTGCGATGAGACCGGCGTGGGGCTGGTCGCGGGCGGGCGCCTGCTCGGCGAGTGCACCGCCACGAGCATGGACGCGCACGCCAGGTTCGGCGGGATCGTGCCCGAGGTCGCCGCGAGGGCGCACCTCCAGTCGATGGTGCCGACCGCGCGGACCGCGCTGGAGCGGGCCGGGATCGGCAAGGGCGAGGTGGACGCGATCGCCGTGACCGCCGGGCCGGGCCTGGCGACGGCGCTGACGGTGGGGATCGCCGCGGCGAAGGCGTACGCGCTCGCGCTCGGCGTCCCGCTCCTGGGCGTCCACCACCTCGCCGGGCACATCGCCGCCGACACCCTCGAACACGGGCCGCTGCCCGAGCGCAGCGTGGGCCTGGTGGTCTCGGGCGGGCACACCTCGCTGCTCATGCTCGGCGACCTCGCGCGCGACCCGATCGAGCACCTCGGCGACACCGCCGACGACGCGGCCGGGGAGGCCTTCGACAAGGTCGCCCGGCTCCTAGGGCTCGGCTACCCGGGCGGGCCCGCGCTGAGCAAGGCGGCGCTTGAGGGCGATCCGGAGGCGATCCGGTTCCCGCGCGCGACGGTCGGCGAGTACGGGTTCTCGTTCTCGGGGCTCAAGAGCGCCGTGGCCCGCTGGGTCGAGGCGAGCGAGGGGCCGCTGCCGGTGGCCGACATCGCCGCGTCCTTCCAGGAGGCGGTGTGCGACGTGCTCACCGCCAAAGCCGTCGCCGCCTGCCGCGCCCACGGCGTGGACACGCTGGTCATCGCCGGGGGCGTCGCGGCCAACGGGCGCCTGCGCGAACTGGCCGGGGCCCGTTGCGCCGAGCACGGGATCGCGCTGCGCATCCCGGCGCCGCGCCTGTGCACCGACAACGGCGCGATGATCGCCGCCGTAGGGTCCATGCTGGTGGACGCCGGCGCGCCTTGGGCGCCGCCGGGCATGTCCGCCGATTCCTCGGCGCCGCTCACCGCGGCGGCGCTGCAACCCCTGAAAGGGAGCCTGTGAACCGTTCGAGCAACCTCACCGACCTCGAAGAGCAGTACGGCGCGCACAACTACCACCCGCTGCCGGTGGTCCTCGCCGAAGGCGACGGCGCCTGGGTCACCGACACCGAGGGCCGCCGCTACCTCGACTGGCTGGCCGCCTACTCGGCGGTGAACTTCGGGCACCGCAACCCGCGCCTGGTCGCCGCCGCCCACGCCCAGCTCGACCGGCTCACGCTCGCCTCGCGCGCGTTCCGCACCGACGCGCTGGGCCCGTTCCTGTCCGGCCTCGCCGAGCTGTGCGGCAAGGACGCGGTCCTGCCGATGAACACCGGCGCAGAGGCGGTCGAGACCGCGATCAAGGCCGCCCGCAAATGGGGCTACACCCGCAAGGGCGTCGCCGAGGGCAAGGCCAGGATCGTCGTGTTCGACGGGAACTTCCACGGCCGCACCACGACCATCGTCGGCTTCTCCAGCGACGAGGACTCACGCGCGGGCTTCGGGCCCTTCGCGCCCGGCTTCGACTCGGTGCCCTACGGCGACATCGAGGCGCTGGAGGCGGCGATCGGCCCCGACACCGTCGCGGTCCTCGTCGAGCCCGTCCAGGGCGAGGCCGGGGTCATCGTGCCGCCGGCCGGCTGGCTGGCCGGGGTCCGGGGCCTGTGCGACGACAACAATGTGCTCATGATCGCCGACGAGATCCAGTCGGGCCTGGGCCGCACCGGCTACACCTTCGCGTGCGAGCGCGAGCAGGTCGTGCCCGACGTGTACCTGCTCGGCAAGGCCCTCGGCGGGGGCATCCTCGCGATCTCCGCGGTGGCGGCCGACCGCGAGGTCATGGACGTCTTCACCCCCGGCACGCACGGCTCGACCTTCGGCGGGAACCCGCTCGCCGCCGCGGTCGGCAGCGAGGTCGTCGCCATGCTCGCCACCGGCGAGTGGCAGCGCCGCGCCCGCGACCTCGGCAAGTACCTCGAAGGGGCGCTCGCCGGGCTCGACGGGTCCAGGATCGACGCGATCCGGGTGTGCGGGCTGTGGGCCGGGGTGGACCTCGCCGAGGGCGGCCCGACCGCCCGCGAGGTGTGCGAGCGCATGGCCGCCAAGGGGGTCCTGTGCAAGGAGACCCACCAGCGGACCGTGCGCATCGCCCCGCCGCTGGTCATCGAGCCCACCGAGATCGACCTCGGAGTAGCGGCGCTCGCCGAGGCGATCAAGGGCTGAGTCGGCCCGACGAGGGGTACGGGGTGAAACCGCTGCGATGGTCGGTCACGTCCAGTGGCCGGCCGATCGCCGGGAACGCCCGCTGCGGGCAGCCGGTCCGGTCGCACACCTTGCAGCCCGGCCCGATCGGGGTCAGCGCCGCCGGGTTCGCCAGGTCGAGCCCGTCGGCGTACACGAGCCGGTTCGCATGGTGAAGGTCGCAGCCGAGCCCGATCGCGAAGGTCTTCGCCGGCGTGCCGAAACCGCCGTAGCGGCTGGTCACGGTGCGCGCCACCCACAGGTAGGCGCGCCCGTCGGGCATCTGCGCGAGCTGCGTGCGGATCTCCCCGGGGTGCGCGAACGCCTCGTAGACATTCCACAAGGGACAGCTGCCGCCGACGCGTGAGAAGTGGAAGTCGGTGGCGGACTGGCGCTTCGAGATGTTCCCGGCCCGGTCCACGCGCACGAAGAAGAACGGCACGCCGCGCCTTCCTGGGCGCTGGAGCGTGCTCAGCCGGTGCGCCACCGTCTCATAGCCGACGCGGAACCGGTGCTGGAGCAGGTCGATGTCGTAGCGCAGCTCCTCGGCCGCGCGGGCAAAAGCGCCGTACGGCAGGATCAGCGCGCCCGCGAAGTAGTTCGCCAGGCCGATCCGCGCCAGCGCCCTCGCCTCGCCGCCCGACAGGTCCGCGGCCGCAACCAGCGCGTCGATCGCGTCCGAGTGCTCGGCGAGCGCGAGGTGGGTCGCGAGCTGGAAGGCCCTCTGGCCTTCGGTCAGCAGCGTCGAGAGGCGCAGCACGCGGCCTTCGGGTTCGAAGCGGCGCTTGGTGCGCTCCTGCTCGGCGGGGTCGAGGTCGGCCACGGTGGTGCGGTGGCGCCGCTCCAGCAGGCGCGTCAGGCCGCCGACGAGATCGGCCTGCTCGAGTCCCGCTTCGGCGGCGGTGCGTTCGGCGGCCTCGTCGAGTTCGGCCACGTAGTTGCGCTTGGCGTAGAACAGGTCCCGCACTTCCTCGTAGGCGGTGGGGGCGGCGCCGGTGTCGAGTTCGACGCTCATGGCGGCGTTGCGTTCCAGCGCGTGGCGGTAACGGCGGTGCAGGTCGACGACGTAGCGCGCGAGTTCGGGGGCGCTCTCGGCGAGTTCGCGGGTCTCGTGCGGGGAGATCTGCTCGGCGTGGGCGGTGTCGGCGAGGGCATCGCGCATCTGGGCGGCGAGGCGTTCGCTCTCGGCGGTGGAGAAGCGCTGCACGTCCACGTCGAAGACTTCGGCGAGGCGCAGGAGCACCGGGCCGGTGATGGGCCGCTGGTTGGACTCCATCTGGTTGACGTAGCTCGTGGAGATGCCGAGGGCGGCGGCCAGTGCGGCCTGGGTGAGGCCCTGCTCGTCGCGGAACCGCCGCAGCCGGAGCCCCACTTTCGCCTGCTTCAACGCCATGGCCTGCCTCTTTCACAAGTTTCACAACTGCGGGTCGATATTTTCACAAGAAACCACATGTTCAGTGGTTTCTCTGCCTCATTGATGTGTGCACACTGTGAAGATACATCCGGCTACGGAGAAGGTGGGCGAGGAGTGGACGCAGCGGGCACGGGCGGGCCGACGATCGCCGACGTGGTGTTCCCCGAGCAGCTCAATCACCGCGGGACGCTGTTCGGCGGCGCGGCGCTGGCGTTGATGGACCGGGCCGCGTTCGTCGCGGCGAGCCGGTCGGCGCGCACCGACGTGGTGTGCGCGGGGGTCGAGAAGGTCGAGTTCAAGCACCCGATCGAGGCGGGCGACCTCATGGAGGCGAGCGCGGTGGTCGAGCGGCGCGGCCGGCGGTCGATGACCGTGGGCGTGACGGTGGTGGCCGAGCGGCTGCGCACCGGCGAGCGGCGCGAGGCGCTGCACGGGACGTTCCACATGGTCGCCACGGAGGTACCCGCCCGGTGGGCGGAGGACGAAGCGTCAGAGGAAACAGCGGTTCAGGAAGGTTCGGTATGAGGCGGTACGAGGTGCGGGTCCACGCGTCGAGCGAGGACCTGCCGCGGGAGCGGCAGTTGGCGTGGCGGATCGCCGAGGTCGCGAGCGACCCGGTGGCGGTCGCACCGGAGGTGGCCGAGATGATCGGCAACCGGGTGATCGACAACGCGGCGGTGGCGGCGGCCTCGCTCGGGCGCGGGCCGGTGGTGAACGCGCGGGCGCAGGCGCTGGCGCATCCCTTCAACCCGGGTGCGGGCGTGTTCGGCACGGAGGCGAGGGTCTCGCCGGAGTGGGCGGCGTGGGCGAACGGTGTGGCGGTGCGGGAGTTGGACTTCCACGACACGTTCCTGGCGGCGGACTACTCGCATCCGGGCGACAACATCCCGCCGGTCCTGGCGGTCGCGCAGCATCGCGGGCTCGACGGCCGGGCGCTGGTGCGCGGGATCGCGACCGGGTACGAGGTCCAGGTGGACCTGGCGCGCGGGATCTGCCTGCACGAGCACAAGATCGACCACATCGCCCACTTGGGGCCGTCGGCGGCGGCGGGGATCGGGACGCTGCTGGGCCTGCCGACCGAGATCATCTACCAGGCGGTGGGCCAGGCGCTGCACACGACCACGACGACGCGGCAGTCCCGCAAGGGGGCCATCTCCTCGTGGAAGGCCTACGCCCCGGCGTTCGCAGGCAAGACCGCGATCGAGGCGGTGGACCGGGCGATGCGCGGCGAGGGCGCGCCCTCGCCGATCTACGAGGGCGAGGACGGGTTCATCGCGTGGCTGCTGGGCGGCCCCGAGGCGCGGTACGAGGTGCCGCTGCCCGAGCCCGGCGAGGCCAAACGCGCCATTCTGGACACTTACACGAAGGAGCATTCGGCGGAGTACCAGAGCCAGGCGCTCATCGACCTGGCCCGGCGGATGGCCCCGAAGATCGGGGACCTCTCGCGCGTCACCGATGTCGAGATCGCGACGAGCCACCACACGCACTTCGTGATCGGGACGGGCGCGAACGACCCGCAGAAGACCGACCCGGACGCGAGCCGCGAGACCCTCGACCACTCCATCATGTACATCTTCGCGGTGGCCCTGGAGGACCGGGACTGGCACCACGAGCGCTCGTACGCGCCGGAGCGGGCGCACCGGGAGTCGACGATCGCGTTGTGGCGCAAGGTCCGCACCGTCGAGGATCCGCAGTGGACGAAGCGCTATCACGACCCGGACCCGGACGAGCGGGCCTTCGGCGGGCGGGTGACCGTGACGCTCGACGACGGCACGACGGTGGTGGACGAGATCGCCGTGGCCGACGCACATCCGAGGGGCGCGAGGCCGTTCGCTCGCGAGCAGTACATCGCGAAGTTCCGCGCCCTCGCCGAGGGCGTGATCGACCGCGCCGAGCAGGACCGGTTCCTCGACTTGGCCTGCCGCATAGAGGAACTCGACGCGCGCGAGGTGCGCGAACTCAATCTCGCCGCCGAGGCGCTGCCGCAACCGACCGAAGAGGGACTGTTCTGATGACGCAGGCACGCACGACCCCCGCCCAGAAGCGCCGCCGTTTCCGCGAGGCGCTCGCCTCGGGCCGGCTCCAGCGGCTGCCGGGGGCGTTCTCGCCGCTGGCCGCCCGCGCGGTGGCCGACCACGGCTTCGACGGGGTGTACGTCTCCGGCGCGGCGCTCTCTGCCGATCTGGCGCTGCCGGACATCGGGCTGACGACGCTGACGGAGGTGGCCGGGCGCGGCGGGCAGATCGCGCGGGCCACGGAGTTGCCGACGCTCATCGACGCGGACACCGGGTTCGGCGAGGTCGCGAACGTGGCCAGGACGATCGGCGCGTTCGAGGACGCCGGGCTCGCCGGGTGCCACCTGGAGGACCAGGTGAACCCCAAGCGCTGCGGGCACCTCGACGGCAAGGAGGTCGTCGGGACCGACGTGATGCTCAAGCGCGTGCGGGCGGCGGTGCGGGCCCGGACGGACCCGGACTTCCTCATCTGCGCGCGCACCGACGCGCGGGCCGTCGAGGGCCTGGACGCGGCTATCGACCGTGCGAAGGCCTATGTGGACGCCGGGGCGGACATGGTGTTCCCCGAGGCGATGCGCGACGAGGCGGAGTTCGCGGCCTTCCGCAAGGCGGTCGAGGTGCCGCTGCTGGCGAACATGACCGAGTTCGGCGCCTCGCCGCTGCTGACGGCGCGGCAGCTCGAGGACCTGGGCTACAACGTGGTCATCTGGCCCGTCAGCAGCCTGCGCTCGGCGATGGGCGCGGTGGACGAGCTGTACGCGACCTTGCGCGAGCAGGGCACGCAGGAGCCGGTCGTGGACCGGATGCAGACCCGCGCGCGCCTGTACGACCTGGTCGACTACGCCTCCTACGCCGCGTTCGACGAAGAGCTGTTCGATTTCAAGATCCCCGGGAGGGACGCATGAACGCCGACATCCACAAGGGACTGGCCGGGGTAGTCGTGGACACCACCGCGATCTCCGAGGTCGTGCCCGAGACCAACTCGCTCACCTACCGCGGCTACCCCGTGCAGCAGCTCGCCGCGTCGCGAAGCTTCGAGGAGGTCGCGCACCTCATCTGGTACGGCGAGCTGCCCGACGCGGCCGCGCTGCGCCGCTTCACCGAACGGGAACGGGCCCTTCGGGAGGTCACGCGTTCGACCCTCGCCGTCACCGACCGGGTGCCGGACAACTGCCACCCGATGGACCTGCTGCGCACGGCGGTGAGCGGCCTCGGCGCCGAGGACCCGGCCGAGGACGACAACAGCCCCGAGGCGAACCGGAAGAAGGCCGAGGCGCTGTACGCGAAGCTGCCGACGGTGATCGCACACGACTTCCGCCGCCGCAGAGGCCTGGAGCGCATCCCGCCGGACCCGGGCCTGGGGTTCACGGCGAACTTCTTCCACATGTGCTTCGGCGAGGTCCCCGCCCCGGAGGTGCTGCGCTGCTTCGAGGTCTCGATGATCCTGTACGCCGAGCACAGCTTCAACGCCTCGACGTTCACCGCGCGGGTGGTGGCCTCGACGCTCTCGGACATCTACTCGGCCGTGACCGCCGCGATCGGCGCCCTCAAGGGCCCGCTGCACGGCGGGGCGAACGAGGCGGTCATGCGCATGATGCTGGAGATCGACGACCCCGCGCGAGCCCGCGAATGGCTGCGCGAGCGCTTGGCCGCCAAGGAGAAGGTGATGGGCTTCGGGCACCGCGTCTACCGAGGCGGCGACTCGCGGGTGCCGACCATGAAGGCCGCGTTCGAGTCGATGGCCGCCCTCGGCGGCGGCGAGAAGTGGGTGCGGATGTACGAGGAGCTCGAAGCGGAGATGCTGGAGGCCAAGGGACTCCACCCGAACCTCGACTTCCCGGCCGGGCCCGCGTACTACCTCATGGGCTTCGACATCCCGATGTTCACGCCGCTGTTCGTCATGTCCCGCATCACCGGTTGGACGGCGCACGTCATCGAGCAGTTGGAGGCGAACGCCCTGATCCGCCCCCTGTCGAGCTACAACGGCCCGCACGAGCGCAAGGTCCCCGAACGGCAGCTCGTGGCCTGAGCACTGGAGCCGGACGCGCTGGAATCGGGGACCCTGCCCGGCGGGCAGGGTCCCCGATTCCAGCGCTGTTCGCGTGCGTCCCAGCGGGTTCGCCGCACCGCTCCAACGTCGGCCAGGCGATCCGCCCGAGCCGACTCGGATCAGTCGGGGCGGCGCATCAGGCCGCTCGCGCCGGTGCGGTGCCGTTGCGGGACTTGAAGGTGCGCAGCCGCAGGCTGTTGCTGACGACGAACACGCTGGAGAAGGCCATGGCCGCCCCGGCGAGCATCGGGTTGAGCAGCCCGAACGCCGCGAGCGGGATCGCCGCGGTGTTGTAGGCGAAGGCCCAGAACAGGTTCCCCTTGATGGTGGCGAGGGTGCGGCGCGAGAGCCGGATCGCGTCGGCGGCGGCCCGCAGGTCCCCGCGCACCAGCGTGAGGTCGGCGGCCTCGATCGCGACATCGGTGCCGGTGCCCATCGCCAGGCCCAGGTCGGCCTTGGCGAGCGCGGCGGCGTCGTTGACGCCGTCGCCGACCATGGCGACGGTCTTGCCCTCGGACTGGAGCCGGGCGATGACGTCGACCTTGTCGGCGGGCAGCACCTCGGCCACGACCTCCTCGATGCCGACCTCGGCGGCGACCTGCTCGGCCACGGCCCGGTTGTCGCCGGTGAGCAGCACCGGAGTCAGGCCGAGCCGCTTGAACTCGGCCACGGCCTCGGCGCTGGTCGGCTTCACGGCGTCGGCGACAACGAGCACCCCGCGGGCCTCGCCGTCCCAGGCGACCGCGACGGCGGTCTGCCCCTTCATCTCGGCGTCGGCCTTGGCCGTGGCGAGCGCGCCCGGGAGTTCCAGCGACCAGTCCTCCAGTAGCGCCTGCCGACCCACGAGCACCGCGTGGCCGTCCACGACCCCTTGCACGCCTTTGCCTTCGACGTTCGCGAAGTCCGCGACGGTCGGCAGTGCGCCGACCTCGGCGGTCGCGCCCTTGGCGATCGCCTGGGCGATCGGGTGCTCGGAGGCGTCCTCCAGGGCGCCGGCGAGGCGCAGCAGCTCGGCGCGGTCGGTGCCTTCGGCGGGGACCGCGTCGGCCAGGGTCATACGGCCGGTGGTCACCGTGCCGGTCTTGTCGAGCACGATCGTGTCCACGCGCCGGGTCGATTCGAGCACTTCGGGACCCTTGATGAGGATGCCGAGCTGCGCGCCGCGGCCGGTGCCGACCAGCAGCGCTGTCGGCGTGGCGAGGCCGAGGGCGCACGGGCAGGCGATGATGAGGACCGCGACGGCGGCGGTGAAGGCGGCGCTTGCGGGGAAGCCCGCGCCGAGCCACGCGCCGAGGGCGGCCACGCTGATGGCGATCGCGATGGGCACGAACACGCCGGAGACGCGGTCGGCGAGGCGCTGGACCTCGGCCTTGCCGGACTGGGCGTCCTCGATGAGCCGGGCCATCTGCGCGAGCTGCGTGTCCGAGCCGACCCGGGTGGCGCGCACGGTGATCCGCCCGCCCGCGTTCACCGTCGCGCCGGTGACGTCGTCGCCGACGGCGACTTCGACGGGCACCGACTCGCCGGTGAGCATCGAGGCGTCGACGGCGGAGGTGCCGGAGACGACCGTGCCGTCGGTGGCGATCTTCTCGCCGGGGCGCACGACGAACTCGTCGCCGACGGCCAGCTCCTCCACTGGAATGCGCGTCTCGGTGCCGTCGCGCAGGACGGCGACCTCCTTGGCGCCCATGTGGAGCAGGGACCGAAGCGCGTCCCCGGCGCGGCGCTTGGCGCGCTTCTCGAAGTAGCGCCCGGCGAGCACGAACGCGATGACGCCGGCGCCGACTTCGAGGTAGATGTTGCCGGCGCCGTCGCTGCGCTCCACAGTGAACTCGAAGGCGTGGCGCATCCCCGGTTCCCCTGCGGTGCCGAGGAACAGCGCGTACAGCGACCACGCCAAGGCCGAGAGGGTGCCCACCGAGATGAGCGTGTCCATCGTGGCCGCGCCGTGGCGCAGGTTCACCCAGGCGGCCTTGTGGAACGGCCATCCGGCCCACAGGATCGCGGGCGCGGCGAGGACCAGCGAGGCCCACTGCCAGTAGTTGAACTGGAAGGCCGGGACCATCGCCATGGCCACGACCGGGATCGCCAGCGCGACGGCGCCGATGAGGCGCTGCCGCAGCGAGTCCAGCTCGGGGTCGGCGGCGGGTTCGCCGTCTGCGGGCTCCTCGGGTTGAGGCAGCGCGGCGGTGTAGCCGGTCTTCTCGACCACCGAGATGAGTTCGGCCGGGTCGAGTTCGGTGGGGGCGGTGACCTTGGCCTTCTCGGTGGCGTAGTTGACCGTGGCGGTGACGCCGTCGAGCTTGTTGAGCTTCTTCTCGATGCGCATGGCGCACGAGGCGCAGGTCATGCCGCCGATGTCGAGTTCGATGACGTTGGCGGCACCGCGAAGCGGCGCCGGTCGGGCTGGTGTGCCGTCCATGGGGACTCCTCCGGGTGGGCGTGTCATCGCGCTTCGATCGCGAATTGGGCGGTGTGGACCTGGCCGTCGACCTGGAAGTCGAGGTAGAGGAGGTAGCGGCCGGGTGTGGGTGCGGAGGCGGCGAAGACGATGTCGGGGCCGGAGGTGGCGCCGGGTTCGGGCTCGTCGCCTTCGGGGTGCACGTGGAGGTAGGCGAGGTCGCCTTCGCGAAGGGCCACGAGGTGGCCGTAAGCGCCGAGGTAGGGCTCAAGCTCGGTCACCGGTTCGCCGTCGCGCGACACCGTGAGCGTCAGCTCGGAGGCCTCTCCGGCCACGAGGTCGCCGTCAAGGGAGACGGTGAAGTCGCCGGTGTCGGCGGTAGGAGCGATGGCGAGCGGTTCGGTGGCGTCGAGTTCGCCGTCGACCTGGAAGGTGCGGCTGAGGGTCACGTCCTCGCCGGTGGGGGGCACGAAGTCGGTGAAGACCCGGTAGCCGCCGGGCGCGTCCCACTCCCAGGGAAGGGACCAGGCCCCGTCCGCGCCGAGCTCCGGATGCACGTGGCGGAACCCGGTGCCGTCCTCGCGGACGACGATGAGGTGAAGGTCTTTTTCGTGCGAGGTCTCGTACTCGGTGAGCGGTTCGCCGTGCGGGTCGGTGATCGTGAACGAAAGCGTCCCTGCGTCACCGGGCACGGCAGGCGCTGAGACCTCCCCGAGGAGGTAGCCGTCCTGCTCGATGCCGAGCCCGCGCGGGGCGTTGACGGCGTGCCCGCCGTGTTCGCCGGTCTCCATGTCCTCATCCCCTTCCATGTCGTGCCCCTCGTCGGAGGCCGACCAGTTGTCGACGGTCTCCTCGGGAACCGCGACGCCGCCGACGGCGAACGCCACGGCGAAGACGCCGGCGAGTCCGGCGGCGTAGAGGCCGATGCGCAGCGGAGCATTCATGTCAGGTCCGTCCCAGATGGTCGACGATCATGGCGCTTCCTCTCATCGAGCGTACCCCCGGAGGGTATCAACGAACCCAATTTATACCCCATAGGGGTATCAGGCGCAAGGGTGAGCACGACCACGAAGCCGATGAATCCGAACCCGAGGCCTCGTCCATACGGACACAACCCACCGACCACCCCAAGGAGCACCTGCCTTGAACATCGCAACGACCACCGCATCCGTCACAGGCAGGCCTCACGCCACCGCTTCCACCCGCCGTCTGCTCGCGTGCGGCGTGCTCGCCGGGCCGCTGTTCGTCGGCGCCACGATCGCGCAGGCGGCGACGCGCGAGGGCTTCGATCCCGTCGTGCACCCGCTGAGCCTGCTGAGCCTCGGCGACCTCGGCTGGATCCAGATCGCGAACTTCGTCGTCTCGGGGCTCCTGGCCGTGCTCGGCGCGGTCGGCCTGCGTCGCGCGCTGATCGACGGCCCCGCCGCGAAGTGGGGGCCGAGACTCTTCGGGCTCTACGGGATCGCGCTGGTCTGGGGCGGCGTGTTCGTCGCCGACCCGGCCTTCGGGTACCCGGCCGGAACGCCGGAGGGCGCGCCCGCGGCGCAGAGCTGGCACAGCGTCCTGCACGCGTTCGCCGCCCCGGCCGCCGGGCTCGCGCTGTTCGCGGCGTGCTTCGTGTTCGCGCGCCGCTTCGCGCGCGGGCAGCGGACGCTGTGGCGCGGGGTCTGCTACCTCGTGCCGGTGCTGTACCTGGGACTGACGGCGGCGGCGTTCCCCGCCGCCGACTACCGGTGGATGTTCGCCGGAGGCGCGCTCGTGTGGCTGTGGGCGGCGACGGTTTCGCTCCAGACCCTGCGCGCGGCCCGGTAGAACGATTATTTTCGCCAGATCCGCAACCGCCTCATCGCAACGGAGGAACCTCATGACCGCTCAGCCCAAGGGACCGACCTCGTACTTCCCTTCGATCGAGAAGACCTACGGCCGCCCTATAGCCGACTGGCTCAGCGATCTCGAGGCAAGCGGACTCAGCGGCCACAAGGCGCTGGTGGACTGGCTGAAGACCGAGCACGGCCTGGGCCACGGCCACGCCAACGCCCTGGTCGCCTACCACCTCAACCCCGGAAAGTGGCCCGACTACTCCGGCGAGTGAGCGACCGGCCCCACGGTGCGCTCGCGGGGCCGCCGAGTTCCCGGCGGCCATTGCGGCGCTCGAAGGGGCCGTTCAGGAGTGAACGCCGCCTTCGCTTCGTTCGGCGATCAGCCCGAGCTGCTGTTCTTGCGGACTTTCACGTACCGGGGGGCGTGGAGCGCCGGGCCGCGCTTGGCGCGCAGGACTTTGCCGTCCTCACCGGCCGACCAGGAGGGCAGGGTGGGCCAGCGGGCCATCAGCTCGTTGCGGAAGGCCCGGCCGCGCAGGTTGGCGAGGCCGTTGCCGACCAGCGCGGCCGTGAACAGGACGGCCGAGGCGACCATGACCGCGAGCGAGGCGGTGTTGTAGCGGGCGAAGACGTCCTCCGAACCCAGGCCCTTGCCTTGACCGACCAGGTAGGCGGACACGCTGAAGACCAGTCCGATCCCCGAGAGTGCCGCGCCGACCAGCGCCAGCGGATGCGTTCGCCGCTGGGCGTGGTGCGCGAGGAGGTCCCTTCCCGGGCGGCCCGAGCGCGTGTCGGCGAGCCGCTTTCGCAGTTCGGCCCGTTCGGCGCGGCGCTGGCGCCAGTCGATCGCGATGCCGACGACCGCGAGGATCGTGGCCAGGGGCAGCAGGACCGCGAAGATCACGAAGCCCCAGGAGAGGAGCTGTTCGATGAACGAGCCGTAGGTGACCTCGTCGCATTGGCGACCGCTGCCGGGCATGGTTCCGCAGCGCATCGTCACCGACCCCTGGAGCGCGACGAAGCCGAGGGCGAGGATCAAGGTGGCGATGTATAGGAACCGCTCGGCGAGCGTCGGGCCGCGGTGCTTCCGCTCCTTTGATGAACGGAACGCCCGCTTCCAGGCGGCGGCCTCGTCACTGGAGCTCCAGTTCGCGGCGATGAGGGCCTGGCGGCGTTCGTGGGCCGGGGTGAGCAGCTTGGGTCCGGCGAGGGCGAGCAGGGTCATGAGCGCCGCATAGCCGACGAACAGCGAGACGAGGAGCACCTCCTCGGAGCTGCCGCCGTCGAAGACCAGGATGCCGACTCCGACGATGCCGAGCATTCCGGCCAGAGCGGCGTTGCACCACCCGAAGACGGTCAACTGCGTCGCCGGTTCGGCGGTCGCCGAGGCGACCTGCTCGGGGGCGGGAACCTCGTGGCGGGAGGCACCGCGCGCGGCGGCTTTCACGAGCGCTCTGGAGGTGGTCAGCTCGCGCAGGAAGGCCACCAAGGCGAAGGTGAACCAGGTGGCCACGGCGAACACCATCAGGCTGCCGACGCTCATCCGAGCGAGGTCGTCGATGGCGTTTTCGAGCCCGGGATCGTCGAACAGGCGCTCCTCGGCGAGGATGCCGCCGATGAGGATCACCCCGAACGCGAAGGCCAGGCCGATCAGGAAGGCGATCAGGGCGTGGACGGCGGCGCGCGCGATCTCGCCGCCGAGACCCACGGGGTACTCATGCCATCGCCAAGTCCGGCTGGAGTCGTTCACCGAGCGCTTCCTTTCCGGGGACAGTTTCCGCAGCATGCTACGAAAGCCACGCCACCGAGCGGCACTCAGTCGTCCGGCATCAGGTCGCTGAACCTGCCTAGGTCGCGGACAGGATATCTTGCGAGGAGTTCATCAAATACGCCTTCAAAATTGAGGTACGGATCACGCAGCATCGCTGCCAGCACGATTCCCTCGTCGCCGAGACGTTGTAGGTAGATATCATCGTCTTCGTCTCGACTGAATACCGCTTTCATCCTCGGATGATCTTCGAGCAGCTGCGCCGAACCGACCAGCATATTACGGAACACTGCACGATTCTCACGACGATTGAGGTGCTTATTCATCCGGAAACCTATGGATACGGTCCGGCTGACATCGAACAACTCGGCCAGGGGCGAAGGGTCTTCCGGAGGCCAATCCAACGCCGTCAGTATCACCTCTCTCCTGAACGCGCGAGGAGGATGGCCGGGTTCGTGAAAGCGTTCATCACAATGGAGAAGGTCAGCGAAGTAGTCAAGCAAATCCGCAGGCTCGATATCCGGCGTGATCTCCAAATCATATTCAAGAGCCATACTAATCAACCTCCGAATCCCAGGGATAGAGCTGCTTGACTTCGCCCTTATGGATGATTTTAATCTCCTTTAGCCCTCGAATTGGATCGCGCTCCAGACGGGATCGAATTTGTGCAACAGTCGCACCACAGTCGTCCAGATTCAGGATTATTCGATTAGCTTGTTCTTCCTTGACCTTCTTACGAATCCTAGTGCGAATGCTATTCATATTACTACCGATCGGCGCATAGCAATCCCAGAAGTTCCCCTGAATAAGGTAGTCGGGGCTCTTGCCTATTGGTTTCGGTGGTAGTTGCTTAATGTCGTATCCGTTCCGCGCCAATACGATCGCTGACTCGTTCTCGCGCACGAGGCCTCGGCTCTTGCCGCCGTCAGTGTCTGTCGGGTCACCGGTGGGGCGGCGGGTCGGGTCGGGTTCGTGGGCTGGCTTGGTCACGCTTGGGGGTGACGCGGTGGGTTGGAGGCCCTTGGTTTCGGGCCCTGCTGTTCCTCCGCCACGTGTGGCCAGTAAACCGCGCAGCGCCTCTACTTGGGCGCGAAGGGCTTCCAGGGCGTCGGCTAGCGCGTTGGCGTGGCCCACAAGCTCCTCGGCTCGGTCGCTGGCCGCTTGGGCCTCTCCTGCTTTGGTGCGCATACCGAGCGCCGCCGTCGCTCCAGCCAGGGAGTCTAGGGTCTCCTTGGAGGCGCTGATACCTCCCGCGAGTTCGCGGGCGCGTTCGGCGTTGCCGCCGACGGCGCTCGACGCTTCATCGATGCTCGCCACAAGGGCTCTCCTCGATCGGGGTGATCAATCTTGGTGACTATACGACTACGCGACCAGTCATCGCGAGCCGGAGCGAAATCGCGAAGGACATCCGCGCTGGAACTGGAGAGGGTATCGCAGATGAGCCTGCCTGATGAGGATTTGCGAGTGGTGGAGGCGCGGCCGGAGGCGATGAGCGACCTCTGGGAGAAGGAGGAACAACTCGATTCATACGGGCTGGCCGCCTACGCCAAGGAAATCGGCCTAGCGCCCCCTGAAGGCTTCTGGTCGGTCGAAATTGTCGTGGCGTTCCCCGAGAACGGTCCAGAGGACGGCGTCCTGGCCTGGCTCGGGCCGGATACCAGCGGCCAAGGCGACGACCAATAGGCCTCGGAAATATCGACTATCCCGCCGAGGCGATCACCACTGCCGAGCCTCGGTGTGCGAGACGGCGAACGGCCCCCGGTGACGCGGGGGCCGTTGTGGTTCGTCCTGCCGGTCGCTCAGCGCTTCAGGTCGCCCAGGATGGCGGTCCAGTCGGCGGCCGAGGCGTCGAGGATCGGCGAAGCCTCCCCGAGCTTCGTGTCCCGCACCTGCACCACGCCCGCGAGGGCGCGGGCCTCAACACACTGGCCCCCTTGGCCGTTGCTGCGCGAGGACTTCTTCCACCGCGCCTCCAGGCACTGACCGCCCTGGTTGCCGCTGCGCGAGGACTTCTTCCAGTTTTCCGTCAGCATCGCTCGTCTCCACTCATGTCAGCCGCTCGGCCATCGCGAGCGTGTCCGAGAATACGTCACGCACCCGGTCTGTCTCCTTCTTGGTCGCCTCATAATGCGCGCCGAACGGACCTTCGTGATAGCCCACATCACGCTCGTCATTACCATCGAAGCTCAGAATCGTGTAGGGACCTTCCATCGACGGGTGGAAGAGCTGTGCCGGGAGTATGTAGATTTCGATGTTGGGCCGCTCGTTGTCCGCTCTGAGCTGCCCCATCTGCTCCTCGTAGAACGCTTCGCGCTTCATGATGTCGAGCGAGTACTGCGTCTGGATGACCCGGATCCTCGGAGCCCTCTCACTTTCGACAACCGCCTCACGGCGGCTCGCCCGAAGATCGAGCGAGTCGTCAATCTGGTTCAGCGTCAACTGGCCACCGACCTCCATTACGGCGCGGCCGTAGGCGCGGGTCTGCAAGACCCCGGTGATGTACGCGTCTTCGAAGATGTCGATAGTGGCCGCCAGCGGCTCAAGCTGCTTCAACCGCTCGAACCACCTGGGGCCGCTGTCACGCCAAGTATTCGGCGATCCCTGCCTGATCTGCTTGGCCTTCATCTCGGCCTCGGCTATGACGTAATCCGGCGCGCCGTACTTGCCTAGGAGCCAGCCGACTGTCATCGGCTCCATGTATTGCAGCTTCGCCGTCTCGTAGGAGCCGATGATGTCCTTTGTGGTCCCGAACTCGTAAGCGACGGCTTCCCGACTCGTATAGCCGGCGCGGATGCGCCAGCGCGTGAGGAGGTCGCCGAGGTCTCGTTGCAAGAATCCTGCACTCATCCCGCAATGATCGCAAATCATCACGCTTAGTTGTCAACCCCTACCCCCGTGTGATTCAGGTGTTCTGTGTGTCAAGCGGACACCCTAATGGAATATCCACTTGGAATCCCGCGCGGAAATTCCACCCTGGATCTCCACGCGACTTCGCCACTCGACATCGCCACTCGGCATGTCCGCCAGGGTATTTCAGCGTGGTTTGAGTCGCTGACCTGCGCCTATGGTGGGTTTCACTGAAGCGGAGCCCCGCGACTCGATGTCGCGGGCGCGTCCTACCGAAGCGAGGAGTCTTCAGATGTCCCCAGCAGCAAGCCGCCAGCAGGTGGCCCCGGTCGAGACCGAGCGCGGCATGTTCAGCGACGGCATCGACCGCTTCTCGGTCTGCGCCTCCCCCGCCTCGTCCGTGCCCGGCTCGTTCCGCGTCTACCTCGGACAGCGCGGGGGCGAACTCGTCCTGGTGGTCTCCGGGATCAGTTCCCAAGACCTGAAGGCCACCTGGGGCGACAAGTGGCGCGAGCTCTCACCACAGTGGAAGGAATGGATGCAGCTCACCGCGTTCACCGTCTTCTACAACGGCGGCGCGGATCTGCCGAAAGAGCCCGTCGGCCGCGCCAAGTTCTGCGAGGGCTGAGCGCGCCCGCACCGGGAGCATCCGATTCGCCCGCGACCATCCGACCCGACCCGAGACAGGCGAGCATGACCAACCAGGAACGCACCAGCGCCGCCCGCAAGTTCCGCATCGGCGAGCGCGACTACACCGTCGAGCGGTTCCAGAACCAGTTGAACGGCCCGCACTTGCGCGTCACCACCTCCGACATCTCAGGGGCGGTGATGACCCGCGGGATCGAACCGGGCTCACTGCCGTTCTGGGTGGGCGGCTACGCGATCGACGAGCCCTCGCTGCGCGTCGCGATCGCCTCCCAGGTCGCCGAGCTGTGCGACCCGAAGCCGCGGAGCGCATGAGACTCGGGCGGGGCGCTCCTCCCCCGGCGGGCGCCCCGCCCGACCGGCGTCCTCGGCGTGTCGGGTGGAACACGCCGAGGACCCTTCCGCCGAGCGTCCATGAAGGGTGATGACCGGACGCTCGGCGAAGCTCCGCGAGACCCCCAGGCCTCGCGGGGCCGAGGCCGCGGCCCGCGGTGACGAGCGGGCCGCGGCCTCATCCCGTTCCAAGCCCCGTCTCGCACCCGGCGCTCCCGCCGCCCGGTCATGTTGATCATGAGACACCAGGGACTATGCCGAGACCTCCTCGTGATGTTCTAAGGTAAGGCTTACCTAAAAGAGGAGGCCCATCGTGTCCGACCGTATTCCCTTGCGCCGCAAGGCGACAGCGTTGATCGCCAGTACGGCCGGGCTGCTGCTCGCGGCGTCCTGCGGCACCACCGACCCCGTCGCCGGTCCGGACCCCGCCGAGCGGGAGTCCCAGCTCGACGAGCAGTGCCAAGGCGCGGTGATCCCCGAACTGCCCGAGCTCGAACCCGTCAGCGAGGGCTCGGGCACCGCGACGGTGGCCACCGAGTTCGGCGACGTCGAAGTGCCCGTCGCGCCCCAGGCGGCCCTCGGCATGTACACCACCGACATCGACATCCTCATCTGGCTGCGCTACCCGCTCGCCTCCAGCCAGCCCATCCGCGGCGACGCCGGCTACCAGACCTTCCCCTGCTTCTTCCCCCAGGACGCGCTGGCCGAGGTCTCGACCTTCGCGAACTACCCCGAGTACGACTACGAGTCCCTGCTCATGGCCGAGCCCGACTTCATCCTCAACGGCCTGGGCTACGACCCCGACGTGGTCGAGCGCCTGCCCGACATCGCCCCGACCTACAGCGTCAACGCCTACGACGGGCAGCCGTGGCTCACCCACTTCGAGCAGACCGCCGAGGCCCTGGGCCGCACCCAGTACTTCCAGGAGTGGAAGGCGATCTACGACGCCCGCGTGGCCGAGATCAGCGCCCAGATCGCCGACCCGGCCTCGATCACCGTGGCCCCGGTCGGCTACTGGGAGGACCAGTTCCAGACCGGCTGCTACTCCGGCGTCGAATGCCAGGTCTTCGAAGACCTCGGCCTGACCATCGCGCCGACCTCGCTGAAGAACGACCGCGAGGGCGAGGCCCTCAGCGGCGAGCAGATCGGGACGCTGAGCGACCTGGACTACGCGTTCATGATCCGCGGCCTCGGCGCCGACGAGGAGGCCCAGTTCCAGCAGCTCCTCGCCGAGGCCGCCGAGAACCCGCTGTGGGCCCAGCTCGACTTCGTCGAGCAGGACGGCATCGTCGGCTACGAGATGGAGATGACCTTCGGCTCGCCCAGCGGCCAGCTCGCCTTCCTCGAAGTCGTCGCAGAGGCCCTCATCGGATGAGCGGGCACCCCATGCGCATCATGCACGCCGAGGTCGCCCAGATCGTCGACCTCTCCCCCGCCCTGCGCCGCATCGTCTTCGGCGGCCCCGCGCTGGTCGGCTACCCGACCACCGGCGTCGGCGACGAGTACGTGCGCGTGCTCTTCCCGCTGCCGGGCGAGGACCGCCCGCCGCTGCCCGAGGTGGCCGGGGACGATCTCGACTACTCGACGGTGACCGGCGACCGGATGCGCACCTACACGATCCGCGACGTCGACGCCGAGCGCGGCCTGGTCACCATCGACTTCGTCGTCCACGACGGCGGCCTCGCCGCCGCCTGGGCCCTCGAAGCGACGATCGGCGACGTCGTGGGCCTCAACACGCCCAAGCCGCTGTACGACCCGCCCGAAGGCCTGGAGTGGCAGGTGCTGGTGGCCGACAACGCGGGGCTGCCCGCCGCGCTGCGCCTGGTCGAGCTGACGCCCGAGCACGTGCGCACCCGGCTCGTGCTCGAAGTCGCCGCAGAGGACCACAAGGTGCCCGTCCCCGAGCACCCGCTCGTGGAGACCACCTGGGTCATCGGCGGCAACGGGCACGGCCCGAGCCACCTCGATGAAGTCGTGCGCGGCCTGCCCAGGCCCGAGGGCACCGGTTACGTGTGGGTCGCCGGGGAGACCAAGACCCTCCGCGGCGCCCGCAAGCACCTGCGCCGCGAACTCGGCCTGCCCGCGAGCGCCTACAAGGCCCTCGGCTACTGGACCGCCGACGCCGAGAAATGGCGCGAGCGCTTCGCGGCGCTCGACGAGACCACCCGCGCCGAACTCGACGCCATGTGGGCCTCCGACCGCGACCCCGAGGTCATCGCCGACGAATACGAAGACCGGCTCGACTCCCTGGGACTATGACGACACCACTGCCCACGGCCGCGGCCGCGGCCGACGACCTCTCGAAACCGCCCGACCGGCGGCGGCGCAGGCTCCTGGGCCTCGCCGCCGCCGCGGCCGCGCTCGCCGTCCTCGTCCTGCTCAGCCTCGCGCTCGGCTCCAAGCCCCTGCCGATCGGCGAAGTCGCCGAAGCGCTGTGGCGCGACAACGGCGACCCGCGCATCATCGTGGTCGGCCAGCGACTCCCCCGCACCGTGCTCGCCGTCCTCGTCGGGATCGCCCTGGCCGTGGCCGGGGCGCTCATGCAGGGCCTCACCCGCAACCCCCTCGCCGACCCCGGGCTCCTGGGGGTCTCGGCGGGGGCGGCGCTCGGCGTGGTCCTGGCGGTGTGGCTCATGCCCGCCGCCGGCCCGCTGCTCCAAGTGTGGGCGGCGTTCGCCGGGGCGGTGGTCACCGCGTGCGCGGTGTTCCTCATCGGCAGCCTGGGCGGGCGCGGGCGCTCGCCGGTGACGCTGGTGCTCGCCGGGGTCGCGCTCGGCGCGGTCCTCCAAGGGCTCGCTTCGACAGTGGTGCTGCTGAACGCGAACGTGTTCTTGACGATGCGCAGCTGGCAGGCCGGGTCGGTGGCCGACCTCGGCTGGCGGGCCGTGTTGACGGTCGCGCCGTTCCTGGCCGCAGGGCTGCTGCTCGCGGCGTTCGCCGCGCGGGGCCTGAACGCGGTCGCGCTCGGTGAAGACCTGGCGAACGCGTTGGGCGCCAACCAGTGGCTGACGCGCATCGCGGTGGTCGCGGCGGTGACGCTGCTGTGCGGGTCGGCGACGGCCGCGATCGGCGTCGTGTGGTTCCTCGGGATGATGGTCCCCCACGTGGCCCGGTGGATCACCGGGCCCGACCAGCGGTGGATCCTCGCCTACAGCTGCCTGCTCGGCCCCTCGCTCATGATCGCCGCCGACGTGCTCGGCCGGGTCGTGGTCATCCCCGACGAGATCCCCGCCGGGGTCGTCACGGCCGTGATCGGCGCGCCCGTCCTCATCTGGATGGTGCGGCGCCGGAATGCGAGCGGCCTGTGAGGCGCTATGTGGTGCTGCGCGCGGGCGAGCGCGCCTCGAGCCGGACGATGCTGCGGGTCTTCGCCGTCACGGCGCTGCTGGCGGTCCTCGCCGTGTGCTGCGCCGTGATCGCCTTGGGACTGGGCGAGATGCGGGTCTCGGCGGCGGACGTGGTCCGCGCGCTGGTCGCGGACGCGGGGCCGGCGCTGGAGACGGTGATCGTGCAGTGGCGGCTGCCGCGGGTGCTGCTCGGGCTGGTGTTCGGGCTCGCGCTCGGGCTCAGCGGCGCGATCTTCCAGTCGCTCACGCGCAACCCGCTCGGCAGCCCCGACGTCATCGGCTTCGACGCGGGCGCCTACTCCGGGGCGGTCCTGTCGATCATCGCCGTCAGCAGCACCGCTCTGGTGATCCCTTCGGCACTCGGGGGCGGGATCGCCACGGCGCTGGCGGTGTACCTGCTGGCGTACCGGCGGGGCGTGCACGGCTTCCGGCTCATCGTCGTCGGCATCGCCGTCACCGCGCTCCTTGGCTCGGCGAACACGTACCTGCTGCTCAAGGCGAACCTGTGGACGGCGCAGATGGCCGCGGTGTGGGCCGCGGGGAGCCTCAACGGGCTCGACTGGGGCGACGCGCGGAACGGCATCGCCGTGATCGCGGTGCTGCTGGTGCCGCTCTTCTGGCTCGGGCGGCGGCTGCGGATGCTGGAGATGGGCGACGACGCGGCCGCGGCGCTGGGCGTGGCGGTCGAACCGGTCCGCCTGGCGTTGGTCGTCGTGGGCGTCTCGCTCACGGCGGTGGTCACGGCGCTGGCGGGGCCGATCCCGTTCGTGGCGCTGGTCGCGCCGCAGTTGGCGCGGCGGCTGACGCGGGCGCCGGGCGTCCAGTTGGTGCCTTCGGCGGCGATGGGCGCGCTGCTGCTGGTCTCGTGCGACGCCGTCGCGCTGAACGTCCCGCCGCAGGCGCTGCCGGTGGGGCTCATGACGATCGTGCTCGGCGGCGCCTATCTGGTCTGGCTGCTCGTGGCGCAGTCACGGAAGGAGATGCGATGACCCTCGAAGCGTCGGGAGTGACCTTCGGCTACCGCGACCGGCCGGTCGGCGAGGACCTCGACCTCCGGATCGAGGAGGGTTCGTTCACGGCGATCGTGGGACCGAACGCGTGCGGGAAGTCGACGTTGCTGCGGGTTCTGTCGCGCCTGCTCAAGCCGAATGCGGGTGCGGTGCTGCTGGACGGCGGGGCGATCGCGTCGATGCCGTCGAAGCAGGTGGCCAAGCGCATGGGGCTGCTGCCGCAGTCCTCGATCGCGCCGGACGGGATCACCGCGGCGGACCTGGTGGCACGGGGGCGGTTCCCGCACCAGTCGGCGCTGCGGCAGTGGAGCCGAGCCGACGAGGCGGCGGTGCGCGAGGCGATGCGGGCGACGGGCACGACGGACCTGGCCGACCGGCTCGTGGACGAGCTGTCGGGGGGCCAGCGTCAGCGGGTGTGGGTCGCGATGGTCCTGGCGCAGGAGACGGGGCTGCTGCTGTTGGACGAGCCGACGACGTTTCTGGACATCGCCCACCAGATCGAGCTGCTGGACATCTTCGCTGGGCTCAACGACGAGGGACGCACGGTGATCGCGGTGCTGCACGATTTGAACCAGGCGGCGCGGTACGCGTCGCACATCGTGGCGATGCGCGAGGGCGCGATCTATGCCGAGGGGACGCCCGAGGAGGTCATCACGGCCGAGACGGTGGAGCAGGTGTTCGACCTGCCGTGCAAGGTGGTGCCCGACCCGGTGTCGGGAACGCCGCTGGTGCTGCCGCTGAGCCGCGCGCACAGAAGGAAGGGCTGAGAGCCGGATCGAGGAACCCGGCAGGTGCGGGCCGGGGTACCGCACCCCGCACCCCGCACCCCGCACCC
>NZ_JOGR01000011.1 GCF_000719515.1 Glycomyces sp. NRRL B-16210
CCGCAGCCCCCACCCCCCGCCGTCCCCCAGACCGGCAACGGCTACGAGCCCCTCACCAGCGGACTCGCACCCCAGCCTCCCGCCCCCAAGGGCAAGAACGTGGTCCGCTCCAGCCTCCTCATGGGCGCCGGATCGCTCGTCAGCCGCGTCACCGGATTCGGGCGCACCGTCGTCATCTCCGCCGCCATCGGCGCCGGCCTGCTCGGCAACTCCTACACGACCGCGCAGTACTTCCCCCAGATGATCTACGAACTCGTCCTCGGCGGCGTGTTCGCGAGCATCATCCTGCCGCTGTTCGTCAAGGCCCACAAGAACGACGCCGACGGCGGGAACGCGTTCGCGCAGCGGCTGCTGACCCTCGCGACCCTCATCCTCGGCGGCGCCGCGATCCTCGTCACCGCCTGCGCGCCGCTCATCGCCGCCGCCATCGCCGAACCCGAGCAGCGGGACCTGGTCACCCGGTTCTCCTACCTCATGCTCCCGGCACTGCTCTTCTACGGGCTCTTCGCGATCCTCTCGGGCGTGCTCAACTCCCGCGAGCGCTTCGGCGCCCCCATGTGGGTGCCGATCATCAACAACCTCGTCGTCATCGCCGTCGGCGCGATCTTCTTCGCCGTCTACACCTCCGACGCCGAAGGCGGCGACCGCCTGTTCGCCTCCGCCGACCAGGTCTCGACCGGCATGGTCCTGCTGCTCGGCGGCGGCACCACCGCCGGCGTGGTCATCCAGGTCCTGTGCCTCGCCCCCGCGCTGCGCCGGGCCGGGTTCCGCTGGCGCCCGCGCTTCGACTTCCGGCACCTGCCGCTGGGCCAGATCCGCCGCATGGCCGGATGGACCCTCCTGTTCGTGGCCGCCAACCAGATCGCGGTCATGGCCGTGCTCAAGGTCGCCAACACCGCCGCCGGCAACGGCGACGGCCAGTTCGTGCCCGGCACCACCGTCTACAACAACGCCTACCTCATGATGATGATGGCGCACGGCATCGTCGCCGTCTCCGTCATCACCGCGCTCATGCCCCGCATGACCCGCGCCGCCGACGACCGGCGCTGGCCCGAGCTCGCCGGCCACCTCTCCAGCGGCATCCGCCTCGCGAGCTTCCTGCTGGTGCCGATCGCCGCGGCGTTCATCGCCCTGCACGAGCCGATCGCCATGGCGATCTTCCAGTGGGGCGTCTACGACAACACGATGGCCCTCGCCACCGGGAACGCCCTCGCCTGGGCCGGGATCGTGCTGCTGGCCTTCTCCATCAGCCAGCTCCAGATCTACGCGTTCTACGCCCAGACCGACACCCGCACCCCCGCGATCTTCAACCTCCCCGTCATCGCCTTCCGCATCGGCGGCTACCTGCTCGCCTTCGCGTTCCTCCCTCCCGAGTGGGTGGTCGTGGGGCTCTTCGCCGCCAACGGCGTCTCCTACCTCGTGAGCCTGCTGCTGTCGATGAGCCTGCTGCGCAAGCGCATCGGTCTGCTCGACATGCGCCGGACCGCGAACGGCCTGGTGCGCACCGGCGCCGCGGCCCTCATCGCCGGCGCCGCCGCCTACGGCGGCTGGCTCGCCTGGCCCGACGTGTCCGGCTCGAAACTCGGCCAGCTCGGCGCCTCGCTCGTCCTCGGAACCGCCCTCCTGGGCGTGTATCTGGCGGCCTGCCTGGTATTGCGCGTCACGGAAATGGCGTCGCTCCAGGCAACGGTGCGGGCAAAGCTGCGACGATGAGACAAGTACCATCCATACGTGCACTCTGGTCGGACCGAACCCGTCCGGACCGCGAAACGGCCTGCCCGGCCCGCAAGGGCCGCGATCGCCGAGAGGCCCTCCACGGGGTCGCTTTGAGAGGGGAGGACCCCGCATCATGAGTTCCGCAGAAGTGCCGTCCGTGGGCGACCTGCTCGCGGAGCGGTACCGCCTCGAAGAGCACGTCGGAGGCGCGAACGGCCACCGCCAGCTCTGGCGGGGCGTCGACGTCCTCCTGCACCGCTCCGTCGCGGTCGTGCTCCGCTCCCCCGGCGGCGAGGACGCCGCCCCCACCATGACCGCCGCCGTCGCCGCCTCCCGCGCCCACGTCGACTCCATGGTCGACGTCTACGACGCGGTCGACGAGGGCCGCTTCGCCTACGTCGTGCGCGAATGGGTCAACGGCTCCTCGCTGCGCGGCGTCCTCGAACGCCAGACCCTCGACAGCACCCACGCGCTCGAACTGGTCGCCTCCGTCGCCGACTCCGTCGCCGCCCTCCACGACGGCGGCGTCACCCACGCCGACCTCCACCCCGGCACGATCCTCCTCTCCGAGGACGACCGCGTCATGGTCACCGAGCCGCGCAACGAACCGGGCAACACCGCCGTCGAGGACGTCCGCGCCCTCGGCGCGACCCTCTACGCCTGCCTCACCGGGACCTGGCCGCGCGTCGTCCCCGCCGAGAACACCGGCCTGCCCGACGCCGCCACCGACGAATGGGGCCGCGTCCTCGACGCCGCCGACGTCGTCCCCCGCGTCCCCGCCGCCCTCTCCACCCTCACCGCCGACCTGCTCGACCACACCCAGCCCCCGCCGTCCGCGGCGGAACTGGCCGTCGAACTGCGCCGCCTGAACGAGCCCGGCGCCGTCGAACCGGCCGCCGAGAGCCACACCCCCACCAGCGTCCTCAGCTCCATGAACCTCGGCCGGTTCAAACCCGAGACGCCCCCCGCCGGCATGAAGCGCCTCGCCGTCATCGCCGCGGTGATCGCCGGCGTCCTCCTCGCCAGCGTCATCACCAGCGCCGTCGTCCTCGGCGGCGGCGACGACCCCGCCGGAGCCGAGGAGCAGATCACCGGCTCCGACACCGGCGCCGACACCACCGACGAGGAACCCGAGGTCACCGCGCCCACCGAGGTCGAGCTCACCGCCGACTCCATCCGCGTGGTCGACCCGCCCACCGGCAGCCGCAACAACACCGAGGGCATCGAGACCGTCGTCGACGGCAACGCCTCCACCGGATGGTCCACCAGCACCTACTACAACGACCCGAAGTTCGGCAACCTCAAGCCGGGCATGGGCATCCTCATCGACCTCGGCGAAGCCCGCGAGGTCACCTCCGTCCGCGTCCAGATGACCAGCGCCGGCGCCACCGTCGGCCTGCTCGCCGGCGACGAGGACCCCGGCGACTCCTCGGACGGCGACCAGGCCATCGTCGACAACTTCACGGTCCTGGCCGAGCCGGTCACCGACGCCGACACCAACATCGAACTCCAGGTCGGCGGCGAGACCACCCGCTACATCGTGGTCTGGGTGACCGAGCTGCCGCCTTCCTCGGGCGGCTACAAGCTCACCGTCTCCGACATCAACGTCTTCGTCCGGTAGCGAAGCCGTGCCCGCCCCCCTCCCGCCCCGGACGGGCCCCGAACCGGACGGGGCCTTCCCCGGCCTCGCCGACGCCGAACTGCTGCGCCGCCACGTCGGCGGCGACCGGGAGGCCTTCGGTGAGCTCTTCCGCCGCCACCGCGGCCGACTCTGGGCCGTCGCGGTGCGCACCCTCGCCGACCCCGAGGACGCCGCCGAAGCCCTCCAGGACGCGATGATCAAGGCCTACCAGGCCGCGGGCTCCTTCCGCGGGGCCTCGGCGGTCACCACCTGGCTGCACCGCATCGTCGTCAACGCCTGCCTCGACCGCATCCGCGCCGCCGGCCGCCGCCCCACCGTCCCGCTCCCCGAAGAGGACGACCGCCTCGGCGAACGCGACCCGCGCCCGGACACGCCCGCCGACCCCCAGCACGCCGCACTCCGCTTGAGCGTCCACCAGGCCCTCGCGGAGCTGCCCTTCGACCAGCGCGCCGTGCTCGTCTACATCGACATGCTCGGCTACCCGGTCGAAGAGGTCGCCGCGATCCTCAAGGTGCGGCCGGGGACGGTCAAGTCCCGGGCCTCGCGCGCGCGCAAACGCCTCGCCCCGATGCTCGCCGAGTTCGGACCGGGCGAAGGCGGCCCCGGGAACCCGCCGGGGCAGCGGGGCGTCGAACCAGGAGCGGCGCACCGGACCGCGACCGGCCGAGAGGAGGGGAACCGATGAGCCAGCAGCGCCCAGAAGCGACAGGCCCGGGCGGCGAGAGCACCGAGAACGCCGTCAGCCGCGTCCTGTGGCAGGCCTCGCACGGCTACGACGACCTCCCCGACCCCGTAGCCGGCCGCCTCGACCGCGTCCTGGATTCCCTTCCCGCCGCCGACACCCTCCACAGCGCAGCCGACCCCGCCGCGCACCCGGCCCGCGAGAACCGCTTCGAACGCTGGGCCGAGCGCCTGCGCCCCAAGCGGGTCCGCTACGCCGTCCTGAGCGCCACCGCCGCCGTGGCGATCACCGTCGTCGCCGTCGCCGTCGCCCTCCAGTTCGTCACCGCCTCCGACCGGGACGCGACGGGCGCGGTCGAACAGGCCCAGTCCGAGGAGTACGGCGGGGCCGAGAAGGAACCCGCGCCCGGGGCCGCGCCCGAGACCGACATGGACGGCCAGGCGCTGGAGGACGACGGCGACGCGGGCGTCGGCGGGATCACCGGCATCGAGACCTTCGCGACGGGCGCCGACTACGAGGCGGGCGCCGACCTGCTCGCGGCCCTGCGCGGACTCGGCGACGGGGCCGCGACCGGCCCGGTCCCGGACGAGCTGGCGGTGCTGGCCGCCGGCGGCGACTTCTGGCGGGCCTGCGAGCGGGCGATCGCCGCCGAGTACGAGGGCGTGCTCATCGCGGTGGACTTCGCCCGGTACGAGTCGCAGCCGGCGATCATGGCGCTCCTGGTCTCCGACGGGGGCGACATGGCCGTGGCGCTGAGCCCGGCCTGCGCCGAGGGGATCATCGAGGCCCTGGCCGTCCAGCCCTGAGCGGGGCCCTTCGGCCCCGGCGGCGGGCTTCGCGCGCGTGAGCTTGCCCACGATCGGCGTCCTCGCCTGTCACACGCCCGCCACAGCGCACCGCGGCGGAATTTCGGGTCAATAGGATGGCGTTGTAGCAGTCAGTCCCAGGGGGCAGTCCCTGGAGCGCCGAACCATCTCAGGAGCGAACCCGGTGAGCGAAATCCGCGACGTCATCATCATCGGCTCGGGCCCGGCGGGGTACACCGCCGCGCTGTACACCGCCCGCGCCGACCTGCGCCCGCTCGTGTTCGAGGGCTTCCAGTTCGGCGGGGCGCTCATGCAGACCACCGAGGTCGAGAACTACCCCGGGTTCCCCGAGGGCATCATGGGCCCCGAGCTCATGGACCAGTGGCGCAAGCAGGCCGAGCGGTTCGGCGCCGAGCTCGTCTCCGACGACGTCACCCGCGTGGACTTCTCCGGCGACGTCAAGAAGGTCTGGGTCGGCGAGGACGAGTTCCAGGCCAGGGCCGTGATCCTCGCGACCGGGTCGGCGTTCCGCCCGCTGAACGTGCCCGGCGAGAACGAGCTCATGGGCCGCGGCGTCTCGGCGTGCGCCACCTGCGACGGATTCTTCTTCCGCGACCAGGAGATCGCGGTCGTCGGCGGCGGCGACTCGGCGATGGAGGAGGCCACGTTCCTCACCAAGTTCGCCTCGAAGGTGACCATCGTGCACCGGCGCGAGGAGTTCCGCGCCTCGAAGATCATGGCCGAGCGGGCCCTGGCGAACCCGAAGATCGAGGTCGCCTGGAACTCGGCGGTCGAGAAGATCAACGGCGAGGGCGGCAAGGTCGCGAGCGTCGGCCTGGTCGACACGGTCACGGGCGAGGCCCGCGAGCTGGCGGCGACGGGCCTGTTCATCGCGATCGGCCACGACCCGCGCTCGGAGCTGTTCAAGGGCCAGGTCGAGCTCGACGAGTCCGGGTACGTGAAGGTGGACGCGCCGTCGACGCGCACCAACGTCGCGGGCGTCTTCGCCGCGGGCGACCTCGTGGACCACACCTACCAGCAGGCGGTGACCGCGGCCGGGACCGGCTGCGCGGCCGCGCTCGACGCCGAGCGCTACCTCGCCGACCTCGACGACTGACTTCCCCGCACGCACATACACACACAGGAGGAACGCCCATGGGCGCCATCAAAGCAGTGAGCAGCGAAGCCGAGTTCCAGGCCGAGGTGCTGGAGTCCGACAAGCCCGTGCTCGTGGACTTCTGGGCCGAGTGGTGCGGCCCTTGCAAGAAGGTCGCCCCGGTCCTCGAAGAGCTGGCCGCCGAGATCGACGCGATCGAGATCCGCAAGCTCGACACGGACGCGAACCCGGAGATCACCCGCAAGTACCAGGTGATGAGCGTGCCGACCATGATCCTGTTCAAGGACGGTCAGCCCGCCGACCAGCTCATCGGCGCCCAGCCCAAGGCCGCCATCCGCAAGTTCTTGGGCCAGTAGCGACTGGGCCAGTAGCGCTTGGACCGGTAGCGCCGGGCCGGTAACGCCCGAAGTCGCGCTCCGCGCGTCAACGCCCGGGCCGGTGAGCGCCCGCGCAGGCAGGGAACGCGAACAAGTTTCACGGATCGGGGGACCGAGCTTCAGGCTCGGTCCCCCGATTCTTGTCGTACCCCCGCGCTACGTTGAAAACAAGGGGTCCCCCGGGCGGACAAATCGGGAATATCCGCTTTCACATTTCGCGGGCGCCGGTCAAGGGCGGTCGCAGGTCGACCGGCACGCTTGGGCGCCGCCGCCGTGGACGGCGCTGTCGGTCCCGTCGAAGATCTCGCCGCCGCGCTGCGTTCCGGGCCGTTCGATGCGGTTGCGGCTCGTGGTCGGCTCGCCGAAGAACTGCTCCAGTTCGAGGTCGTCGAGCTTGAACCACTCGACCGGGTCCTGGAACTCCATGGACTCCTCGGCCTCCACGCTCCGGTCGATCGCCGAGCGCAGGTCCAGGCGCAGCCGCGGATAGCGCGGGTCGAACCGCACCGTCTTGAACCCCACCGAGCGATAGAAGTCGGCCGGGACGAGGCACGCGTTGGACTCCCCGCGCGCGTCCCCGAAGGTCTCGATCGCGTAGATCCCCCGCCGCGCCACGTCGGCCGCGACGGTCTGCACGAGTTGGCGCCCCAGACCAGTCCCCGCGTAGGCGGGGCTGACATACGCGGTCATGAGCAGCGCCGCGTCCGGGGAGACCGGGCCGGAGGGGAACTCCACCGAGCGTGGCACGAACTTCGGCGAGGCGAAGGTGACGTACCCGGCGACGGCGTCGCCCTCGTAGGCGATCCGCCCGCACCCGCCCCATTCCAGCAGCGTGTGCGACAGCCACGCCTCCTTCTCCAAGGCGGGCTCGCCGACCTCGCGGGCCGCTTCGGCGCGCAGCGGGGACAGCTCCCAGAACACGCAGGCGCGGCAGCGCCCCGGAACGTCTTCCAAGGAGTCGAGTGTGAGGTTGACCATGCGCCGATGCACGGTTCCACACTACGTCGGCGAAGCGTCCACATGACGGAAAACACGCGCGGGCCGATGCCGGTGTGCTAGTAGAGTGGGTCGATCACGCCACAGGTCCCGTAGGCTGGTCGAGCGCCCTCCGCGCTCCCGGGCAACCGCGGCCCGCGGCCGGGCGTGGTACCTACGAGATCCCAGCGCGAGCTGAGACGCCGACGGCGCGGTGTCCCGACGACACGGCGCCTCCGGCGATCTGAGCCGCACGACCCGCGAGCACGGATCGCGGGCGACGAGGACCATCAGAGGAGGTCTCCGCGTGTCCGGTACAACACTCGACGATTACACCGGTCGCTACGCATCCCGGGTCTACGGGATGGCACAGTCGGAGATCCGCGCACTGTTCTCGGTCGCAGCCCGCCCCGAGGTCGTCTCGCTCGCAGGCGGGAACCCCTACACCGCCGCGCTCCCGATGGACGAGCTCGGCGAGATGTTCACCCGCCTGCTCTCCCAGGTCGGCGCCGAGGCGCTCGGCTACTGCCCCGGCCAGGGCAGCGTGGCGCTGCGCGAGGTCCTGTGCGGGGTCCTGGAGCTGTCGGGCATCCGCGCCTCGGCCGACGACCTCGTGCTGACCACCGGCGCGCAGCAGGGACTCGACCTGCTCGCCCGCACCTTCCTCGACCCCGGCGACATCGTCCTGGCCGAGGGCCCGACCTACGTCGGCGCGCTCGGCGCCTTCCAGGCCGCGCAGGCCGACGTGCGCCACCTCCCGATGGACGACGACGGGCTCATCCCCGCGGGACTCGAAGAGGGCCTGGCCGCGCTCGAACGCGAAGGCCGCCAGGCGAAGTTCCTGTACACGATCCCGACCTACCAGAACCCGGCCGGCGTGACGCTGACCGAGGGCCGCCGCGAGGAGATCCTCGCGATCGCCGAGCGGCACGGCCTGCTCATCATCGAGGACGACCCGTACTCGATGATCAGCTTCGACGGCGCCCCGCCCGCCCCGCTGCGGGCCCGCGCCGAGCGCGGCGTGATCTACCTCGGCACGGTCTCCAAGATCTTCGCCGCGGGCCTGCGCCTCGGCTGGGTCCTGGCCCCGCCGGCGGTGCGCGACAAGCTGCTGCTGGCGATCGAGGCGTCCATCCTGTGCCCCTCCGGGCTCGCCCAGGCGGCGACGCTGCGGTTCCTCACCGAGATGGAGTGGCGCCAGCAGGTGAAGGTCTTCACAACCCTCTACCGGGACCGGCGCGACGCGCTCCTGACGGCCCTGGGCGACTACATGCCCGAGGGCATGACGTGGACGGTGCCGGGCGGCGGCCTGTTCATCTGGGCGACCCTCCCCGAGGGGCTCGACTCGAAGGCGATGCTGCCGCGCGCGCTGCAAGAGCGCGTGGCGTACGTCCCGGGCACCGGTTTCTACGCCGACGGCAACGGCCGCAGGGAGATGCGCTTGAACTTCTCGACTCAGAAGGCGGAGGCGATCCGCGAGGGCGTGCGCCGCCTCGCGGGCGTCGTCGCCAGCGACATCGAACTGCGCGACACGTTCGCCGGAGGCGGCGCATGAGGGACGGCGCCGCGGCCGCGGACATCCGGGTCCTCATCCTCGCCGGGGGCATGTCCTACGAGCACGAGGTGTCCCTGAAGTCGGGCCGCCGCGCCGCGGACGCGCTCCAGCGTCTCGGTTACGCCTGCGAGGTCCGCGATCTCGACGGTGAGCTGCTGCCCGCGCTCCAGGAGTTCCCGCCCGACGTGGTGCTGCCGCTCGTGCACGGCTCCCCGGGCGAGGACGGCTCGCTTCAGGCGGTGCTGGAGCTCTCGGACATCCCGATCGTGGGCACCGGTTCGATCGGCGCTCGCCGCGCGTGGAACAAGATCACCGCGAAGGACCTGCTGCGGTCGGCGGGGATTCCCACCCCGGACTGGACTTCGATGCCGCGCCAGGCGTTCTCGGACTTCGGGGCGCGCAAGCTCCTGGACCGGATCGCCGCGAAGATGGGCCTGCCGCTGGTGGTCAAGCCGAACCAGGGCGGTTCGGGCCTGGGCGTGCACGCGGTGCACAAGGAGGACGACTTCCCCTCGGCGATGATGGGCTGCTTCTCGTACAGCGACGAGGCGCTCATCGAGTCGTTCGTGGAGGGCCGGGACATCGCGGTCGGCGTGGTCGACCTCGGCGACGGGCCGACGGCGCTGCCGCCGGTCGAGATCGCGCCGCTCCACGGCGACTACGACTACGCGGCCCGCTACAACCCGGGGGCGACCCGCTGGACGGTGCCGGCCAAGCTCGACGAAGCGGCCGCCGCGCGGGCGGCGGCGCTCGCGGTGGAGGTCCACCGGACGCTCGGCCTGGGCGACATGTCGCGGGTGGACCTCATCGTGGACGACGCGGGCGAGATCCAGGTCCTGGAGGCGAACGTGGCCCCGGGGACGACCGAGACCTCCCTGTTGCCCATGGCGATCGAGGCCGCGGGCCTCGACTTCGGCGAGGTGCTGGCGACCCTGGTCCGCAGGGCCAAGGCCCGGGCCTGACCGAGCCGAGAACCACGCAACACAAACGACTGAGGGTGCCGATGTTTCACGTGAAACATCGGCACCCTCAGTCGTCGCGGTCTTCGGTCAGTCGTCGCTGAGCCAGGCCGAGATGTACTCCAGGTTCATCTGCCATTCGTGCTCTTCGACCGGCGGCAGGATCTCGTCCCACATGGTCATGAACGGCCCGCGCAGTTGCAGGTAGCCGTGCGGTCGGGCCAGGAACCACTGCTGGAGGTGCGCGGTCCCGTCCCCCCAGCGGTTCACGTGGACCTGCGCGACCGATTCGAGGGACCGGATCGCCCGCTCCAGGCGCACGGTGAGCACGCCGAGTTCGGCCGCGTGCATCGTCGAGAGGTCGCCGAGGTCGAGGTGCGCCCGCGGCTCCAGGATCACGACCACCGGCAGCCCGCTCGGCGCCGGGGGGCTCTTGAGCCGCCACCGCTCGTTCGACCACAGGTAGGCCGAGTCGGGCGTGTGGCAGGCCGCGCACTGCTCCTGTCGGTCCCCGCGGCGGGGCGGCTCGGAGGCGACCGGGTCCTGCAACGGCTTGATGCGCAGGTCCCCTTCGAAGGGGAAGGCGGGCCAATCGACGAATGCGGGAAGCGCCGGCCGCGCGTCGTTCGCGCGCCGGTTCAGGTGATGTCGGCTTGGATTCGTCAGGTCGGGCTTTGGACTCGGGCCGGGGGTACTCGCTGCTGCCACCATCGAAAAATACCCCATGTGAGCGAGCCTGGAAACCACCGGAATCGACCTTTTGACAGATTTCACCTGGGTTACGGAGACCTCTCCTCGCCACACCTCCGACATTGGACGGCGCATAGGCCGCGAACCAGGCGAATCGTTACCGGACAAGAGGTTTGCGTGCTCTTAGTGACATGCGCCCATATGGCGGGAAGCCCCTGTCGGCAGGGGCCGTCGGTAGGGCAAGCTGGAAGGCGTGCAAGCAACAGTGACTGACAGTTCCACGCCGGAGGCGACGCCCGCTACGGGCGAGGCGATCGCCGTCCTGATGGACCCACCGGTCACCGCCGCGCTCGTTGACGAACTCAGCCACCTCTGGGTGAGAGTGACGAACGCCGGCGGTTCCGTCGGGTTCGTCCCGCCGGTCGACATCGAAGAGGTTCGCCCTCACACCGTTTCCATTCTCGCGCGAGTGATCGACCAGACTGACACGCTGGTCGCTCTAAAGGAAGGAGCCGCCATTGTCGCTTGGTGTGTTCTCACATCAAACGACAGCCCGCCGCGGCAGGGCTGGCGGACCATGCGCCACGTCCAGGTCGACCCCGCCAGGCAAGGCGGCGGTCTCGGCGGCAAGCTCCTGGCGGCAGTCGATCAGGTCGCTCGCGAAGAGCTGAAGCTCGAGGCGCTGAGCCTCAAGGTTCGCTCGGGCACGGGCGCCGACGCCTTCTATCGGCGACACGGATTCACTGAGGTCGGCCGTCTGCCGCGCGCGGTGCGCATGGCGGACAACGACTACCGGGACGACATCATCATGTGGCGCGAGCTCTCCTAGCGGACCGCTCGGCTCGCCCGCGAGGGCGGGCCGCCACGACACCTGAAGATCTGTAGGCCTGACAAAGCAAAGCAGCGGGGCGATGTTTCACGTGAAACATCGCCCCGCTGCTTTGTCATTTCGGCGCTTGATTCACTCGTTCGAGTGAGGCCTGAGGCCCGGTTTCTGTCGTACCCCCGCGCTACTTTTAAGCCAAGGGGTCCCCCGGGGGGACAAATCGGGAATATCCGCTTTCATGTTCGGTGGAGCATTGGGTCGAGGCTCGGGTTTCGTTGGGGCGCAAGGGTTTTCGAGGGTGCCGTTAGGTGGGCCTCGGTTCGCGTCTTGTTGTCGGTCGTGGTGGTTGGGATCTTGGCCGAAGGGTCGACCTTGTGGGGTGCCGAGGCCTCGTGGGCGGCGTTCGGCCGACGGGCGTTCGGCCGCCTGGGCGGTCGCTGCGACTATCGCGGGCGCGGTGGCCGGTCCGGGCTAGTCGATGCCGATCTGCTCGACTATGCGGTCGAGGTCGGCCAGCGAGCCGAACTCGATCACGATCTTTCCCTTCTTGCGACCCCACGAGATCGACACCTGCGTCTCGAAGTGGTCCGACAGCCGCTCCTTCAACTCCTCCAGGCCCGGCGCCTTGATCCGGTCCTTCGGGGCCCGCGAGGACGATCCGCGGGGCTCGTCGAGCTCCGGCTTCTCCTCCAGGCGGTTCGCCGTCACCAACTCCTCGGTGCTCCGCACCGACAGGCCCTCGCTGATGATCCGCTCGGCGATGTGCTCCTGGGTGTCAGAGCTGTCGAGCCCGAGGAGCGCGCGGGCGTGGCCCGCCGTCAGCACGCCGGCGGCCACCTTCGTCTGCACCGTCGGCGGCAGGCTCAAGAGCCGGATCGTGTTCGAGATCTGCGGGCGGCTGCGGCCGATCTTCTTGGCCAGCTCCTCCTGCGTCACGTTGAACTCTTCGAGCAGTTGCTGATAGGCCGCGCCCTCTTCGAGCGGGTTCAGCTGCACGCGGTGAATGTTCTCCAGGAGCGCCTCCCGGAGCAGCTCCTCGTCGGCCGTACGGCGCACGATCGCCGGGACGCTCTCCCAGCCGAGCGCCGTGGCGGCCCGGAGCCGCCGCTCTCCCATCACGAGTTCGAAGCGGGCGCCGTCCTCGCGCGGCTCCTCGACGCTGCGCTCGCGCACCGCGATCGGCTGGAGCATCCCGACCTCCGTAAGAGAGGTCTGGAGTTCGAGCAGATGGTCGTCGTCGAAGATCTGGCGCGGCTGCTTCGGGTTCGTGCCGATGTCGCCGATCGGGATCAGCTGGAAGCTCGCCCCGGGCACCGGCACGAGTTCCGGGCCGGTCGATGTTTCACGTGAAACCTCCGCCACCGCGACCGCCGATGTTTCACGTGAAACATCGCGCTCGACCGGAGCCTTCTGGCGCGGGGCCGCCGCCTTGACCGCGGAGGGGGCGGGGGTCTCCTCACCCTCGTCCTCATCCGTGGTCGTGGTCTCGGCCAGACCGGTCGGGATGAGCGCGCCCAGTCCGCGACCGAGGCCTCCACGTTTCGCCGCCGCCATCGACTAGTTCCCGCCCTTCTGGTTCTTGCCGCGTCGCGGTGAGAGCTTCGCGCCGCGAAGCGCGATCTCCTCGGCCGCTTCGAAATAACTCGTCGCACCCCGCGAACCGGGGTCGTACGTCATGATCGACTGCCCGTAGCCGGGAGCCTCGGAGACGCGGACGCTGCGCGGGACCACCGCGTCGAGCACGATCTCGCTGAAGTGCCCGCGCACCTCCTGCTCGACCTGGTCGGCCAGCTTGGTCCGCTTGTCGTACATCGTCAGCAGGATGGTCGAGACCCGCAGGCGCGAGTTCAGGTGCGCCTTGATCAGCTCGATGTTCCGCAGCAGCTGCCCCAGCCCTTCGAGCGCGTAGTACTCGCACTGGATCGGGATCAGCACCTCCTCGGCGGCCACGAGGGCGTTCACGGTGAGCAGACCGAGCGAGGGCGGGCAGTCGATGAGGATGTAGTCGAGCTCGCCGCTGAAGGTGTCGATGCTCTTCTGGAGCCGCGCCTCGCGGGCGACCACGTTGACGAGTTCGACCTCCGCGCCGGCCAGATCGATCGTCGCCGGGATGCAGTAGAGCGAGGGAATGCCGTCCACCTTCGTGGCGATCTCGTCGAGCGACATGCCCTCCACGACGGCCTCGTACACGCTCGGCGTGCCGGCGCCGTGCTCGACGCCCAGACCGGTCGAGGCGTTCCCCTGCGGGTCGAGGTCGATGACCATCACCCGGTTCCCGTGGAGCGCCAACGCCACCGCGAGATTCACGGTGCTGGTGGTCTTGCCGACCCCGCCCTTCTGGTTGGCGACGGCGATGACCCTGCGCCGCGGCGGGCGCGGCATGGTGACCGACCCGGAGGGATTGAGCACCCGCACCGCCCGCTGCGCCTCGCGCGCCAGCGGCAGGTCGTCGTCGAGCGGCTCCGGTTGCTGCGGCACCGAACCGGTCTTCTCGCTCGGCTGCTTCGCCGATCCCGCCTTCGTGGCGTCCGGCGCCAGATGCCGCCCGGACCTACCTCGCTGCGATGTGGATCTCGCCATGCCGCCCCGTTCCCCGCCGTTGTCCGATCGTCCCTCGGGCAGCCGGCTCGGCGCGTCCGCGCTCGCACCCGACTCCCTCGCAACCGATTCTGGCCCAACCTGAGCAGTGCCCGGGGCTGCGCCACCCGGCGCCGGGGAAGTTTCTCGATAACGGTGCCGCCGGGCAGGGGGCGCCTCCTCGCTCACCGCGGCGTCGAGGAGATTCCTGATGCGCCGTTCGGCAGGGGTATCGCCGCCAAGGGAGTTCGAGTGTTCACGATCTTCGGAGGGAAGGGGGTCGCGCACGTTCACCGCCACAGACTACGGGCCGAATGTTTCACGTGAAACATCGCCCTGCTCGGAGAAGCTTACGAGCCTTACACTATCCGACCCCCGCGCAGTCCGCCGAATGCAAAGTGCCGCGATGAGGTCCTCATCGCGGCTCTGCTTGGGGTACAAGGCTATTCGTCTATGAACTTCCGATTGCTGTTGGGAGGCTTGGTCAGTGGATGCGCTCGACCTTGACCACCGTTGCGGGAACGGTGAACACGGGGTCGACGAGTTTCGACTCGCCGCAGACCAGGATCTCGGCCTTGCCGCCGCCGGCCCACTTGAGGAAGTCCTTGTCCCGCTTGACCTCTTCGGCGGCGCTCTGACCCTTGATCGCCAGCATCGCCCCGCCCAGGCGCGCCAGCGGCAGGCACCAGCCCGCGAGCTTGCCCAGCGGCGCCACCGCCCGCGAGACCACCACGTCGGCCTGCCCCTGCGGGTCGACCTCCTCGGCGCGCGACCGCAGCACCTCCACGTTCGGGATGCCGAGGGCCTCGATCACCTCGTTGAGGAAGTCCACCCGCCGCTGCATGGGCTCCACGAGGGTCACCCAGAGGTCGGGGCGGGCGATCGCCAGCGGGATGCCCGGCAGTCCCCCGCCGGAGCCGACGTCGAGCACGTCGGCCTTCTCGGGGATGAGCTCCTCGACCACGGCGCTGGAGAGCACGTGCCGCCCCCACAGCCGCGGCACCTCGCGCGGCCCGATGAGGCCGCGCTCGATGCCGATGGTCGAGAGCAGTCCGACATAGCCCTCGGCCAGGTCGATGCGCTCCGCTTCGGTTCCGAACACAGAGGCCAATGTTTCACGTGAAACATTGGCCTCGGCGGTGTCAGAGCTCTGGGGCTCTTCAGTCACGTACCACTCCGTCTTGCATCGCTCTTCGGACTTGCGGAAGCGCTGCGCCTCCGCTCGGGCCTGTGGAGCTACTCGGGCTTCACCACGACCCGGCGGCGCGGCTCGGCGCCCTCCGACTCGCTCTGCACGCCGTCGGTGGCGTTGATGACGTCGTGAACGCACTTGCGCTCGAAGGCGCTCATCGGGTCGAGCTTGGCCACGTTCCCGGATTCGATGACCTGCTTGGCGGTCTTCTCGGCCAGTTCCGCGAGCTTCTTGCGACGCCCGGCGCGGTAGCCCCCGATGTCGAGCATCAGACGCGAGTGGTCACCGGTCTTGCGGTACACCGCCAACCGGGCCAGTTCCTGAAGGGCTTCCAAGGTCTGGCCCTTCGGGCCGACCAGACCGCCGAGGTCCTCGCCGACGATCTCGACCTGGGGCCGGTCGCCGACCACGAGTTCGTCGATGTCCCCGTCAAGGTCGAGGATGTCGAGCAGGCCTTCCAAGTAGTCGGCCGCCACTTCGCTCTGCTCAAAGAGGTCGTCTTCGGAGGCCACCTCGTCCTCCCGCACCGTTGCTCCCATAATTGCCAACTCGTCCTATCGCTCGTTATAAGCCTAGTTTGCACCATTGTGGCTGATCCGGCGGCGCCTGCGCAGCCCCGGACCGTCCCCCTAGCCTTTTTTCTTCTTAGAGGCCTGCTGGGCACCGCTGACCTTCTTGGCCCGCGCGATGCGTTCCGCCCGTGAGAGGTTCTTGCCCGAGCCCGGTCCCGCGGGCTTCGCGCCGGCGGAGCCGTTCACCGCGCCGCCGTCGACCTCCGTGCCGTTGACGGGCTTCTTCGGGGCCTCCGCCGCGGGCTTGGGCCGCTTGCCCGGCTTGGGGGCCAGGTCCTTGCGGCGCTGCTCGGCCTCGCGCTGCTCCTCGAGCATCTTCTCGTGCGCCTTGCTGCCGGGCTTGGGCGGCTTGTTCGCCGAGTTCTGCTGGGGCGGCGGATATTTTCGGAGCACGAACTGCTGCTGCGCGAGCGAGAAGAGGTTGTTGATCGTCCAGTAGATGACCACGCCGATCGGGAAGGCGCCGGCGGAGAAGATCATGATCACCGGGATGCCGTAGAGCATCACCTTCTGGATCATCCGCTGGTTCGGGTCCTCGTTCCAGCCGGTCTTGAGGATCATCTGACGGGTCGTCAGGAAGGTCGTGACGATCATCGCGGCGCCGAGGACGGCGGCGGCGATCTTGACGGGCACCGGGGAGGCGTTGACCTGTTCGAGCTGGTCCGAGCCGGTCATGAACGAGGCCCAGAACGGGGCGCCGAACAGCTTCGCGTGGACGTAGGTGTTCCAGTCCGAGAACTCCCCGGCCAGGGCGCCGGACCATCCGTAGAGGTTGGTGTTCAGCGTCTGCTCGGGGTCGGGGCGGCGGAGCACGTGGAACAGCGCCAGGAACACCGGCATCTGGATGAGGATGGGAAGGCAGCCCATGAGCGGGTTGGCCTTCTCCTTGCGGTACAGCTCCATCGTCTCTTTTTGGAGCGTCTCGCGGTCGCCCTTGTAGCGCGCCTGGAGCGCCTTGAGCTCAGGGGCGATCTTCTGCATCGCGCGCTGGGACTGGATCTGCTTGACGAACAGCGGGAAGAGGAGGAGCCGCAGGGTCAGCACGACGCCGAGGATGGCGAGCACCCACGCCCAGTCGGTCTGTAGGAAGCCGTTCTCGTGGCCGAAGACCCTCGCCCAGAGGTCATGCCAGAACAGCAGTACCCACGACACGCCGTTGTAGGCCCACTCCATCACTTGCGGACTCCAGTCATCTCGGTCTCCGAATTCATCACGTGCTCATGCCGTGGGGGTACGGGGTCATGACCCCCCGGATGAAAGGGGTGGCATCGTCCCAGCCGTCGCAGGCTCAACCATATGCCACGGACGGCACCGTGCTCGGACAGCGCCTCAAGGGTATATGCGCTGCAACTGGGGTAGAAGCGGCAGCGAGCCGGCAGGGCCGGGCTTATCCATCGACGGTACGCGATCACGGGGGCGGCGACCACTCGGACCAGCGGCCCCTCGCCCGCTCCCGCAAGGGTTTCGGCGACGGCTCCAGCGGGATGCGCCGACTCGGCGGCCGGACGGCTCATGCCGGGCTCCGGCGCTCGCGGGAGCGTCCGCTCCTGCCGCCCGTCGCGCTGCGGGCCGCCTGCACGGCCTCGGTAAGGTCTCGCCGCAGTTCGGCGAAGTCGCGCTCGGCGGCGCGGGGGGTGGCCCGCACGACCACGTCCGTCCCGGCGGGCCAGTGCGGCAGTTCGGCGGCGGCGGCGTGGCGGAGGCGGCGCTTGACCTTGTTGCGCACCACCGCGTTCCCGACGGCCTTGGAGACGACGAAACCCGCCCGCGCCGTGCGGTTCGCTCCGGCTTCGGACGGTGTCGCCGGCGCTGCCTGCGCCGGAGGTGATTCGGTGTGCCGCTCGGGTGCCCAGTGCACGACGACGCCGCCGCGTGCGGCGCGGCGGCCCCGCTTGAGCGCCGAACCGAAGTCCCGGCTGCTGCGAATGCGCGCGTCGGCTGGTAGCACCTGGATCACGTCCTCATCGGGGCCCCTGGGTCACGGCGTCGGACGCTGAGCGACCGGGACGCCGTCCTCGCGGGCCCGCGTGCCCCCTGTCCGGGGACGGGAGGCGAGCGCTCAGACGGTCAGCTTCTTGCGACCCTTGTTGCGGCGCGCGTTGACGATGGCGCGCCCGGCACGGGTGCGCATGCGCAGCCGGAAACCGTGGGTGCGGTGACGACGGCGGTTGTTCGGCTGGTAGGTGCGCTTGCTCACGACGGATGTCTCCCATTACGAATCAAAATGCCTTTGCGCCGCCCGGTCTCGGAGGCTCCTGCCCCGGCCCGAAGGCTCCAGGGACGCGGAGAACAGCCTAGCAGGGCATTCATGCGGCGCCCCGGCCGCGGACGGCGGGTGTGGCATGCCCCTCCGGTTCGAGCGGGCAACTCGCTCATGTTACTCGCCGCCTCGGCCGAGCCGCCACCGCGGCGGGCTCGCGCGCGGGCCCCGGAGGGTTCGCGACCGTCCTCCTCAGAACCGCCCGAGGGCCGCGGACCGCGCCTGTGCAGGGCGGCCGCGCCCGGTGCGGGCGGCCTGTGGATAACTTCGCCCGAATGGTGGACGAGTTCGTCGGCCCTGAAACGACATCGTCATCGGACTCACATGAAAGTCCAGGTCATGACCGTGATTCAGGAAACATTGTCACAAGGCGCGCATGTGCACAGGCCAACTGTAGGCCTGTGGATAACCTGTGGAAAACTTGCTGGGACGCACTGGGGACGACCGGGTGCGGCGGTGCGAATCGCCAGTATCGGAGCCTACCTGGTGCGGCCTCTGAACTTCGCGAAACGGCCCGTTCGAGGACACAGCACACGAATGCAGAGGGATGGCGAAGGTGACCGACCAAGATCTGTCGGCAGTCTGGTCGGCGGTGACCGCCGAACTGGCCGACGCGTCGGCGCTGACCCGCCAGCAGCAGGCGTGGATGCGGCTGACCCGGCCGGTCCTGGCGGTGGGCGGCACGTTCATCATCGCCGCTCCCGACAAGTTCGCCCGCTCGGCGTTCGAGTCGAAGCTGCGCCTGCCGATCAGCGAGGCGCTGACCCGCCTCATGGGCCAGCCGACCCAGATCGCCGTCACCTTGCAGGAGAAGCAGGCCGAGCCCTCGGGCCAGGAGCAGGCGACGCCTCCGGCCGCCGAACCGGCCGCCCCCGCAGCGGACGCGACCATCGTCTTCGAGCGGCCGGCCTCTTTCGAAGGGGCTCAGTCTTTCGAGGGAACGCAGTCGTTCGAAAGCACACAGCCGTTTGAGACACAGTCGTTTGACGGGGAGTCTTCCTTCGACGGGGCCTCGCAGGCCGAGCCGCCGCCGTTCGAGCAGCCTTCCGTGCTCGACCAGGCGCCCCCGTTCGAACCCGAGCCCTCTCCCCCGGCCCGCAATCCGGTCCCCTCGCAGAACCCGCCGAGCCTGTTCGACACCGCGGCGTTCCGCCGCGGGGCCGCCGAGGGCCGCCGCGTCTCCGAGCAGTCCGAGGCCCCGGCGCCGGAGGCCGACCGCGCCGAGCCCGCGGAGCGGTCCACCGAGATCCCGCACCAGCCGAACCGCCCTGCCGAGCCGCCCGCCGACGAACTCGAACGGGTGCTCTCCGAGACCGCGGCCCATCGCGGCGCGATCGACCGGACCGCGCACGACCGCCCGGCGAACGAGCGCGCCCACCACGACCACGGCTCCAAGGACAACGGGGCCTCGCCGCCGGTCGCGCCGCCGCCCTCCGACGACCCCGACCCCGCGCGGCGCGGCGGGATCACCAAGCCCGGCCGGGACGCCGCGCCGGTGAAGGCGATCGACGGGGTCGGCCGTCTCAACCCGCGCTACAACTTCGACACCTTCGTCATCGGCTCCTCCAACCGCTTCGCCCACGCGGCCGCGTTCGCCGTGGCCGAGGCGCCCGCGAAGGCCTACAACCCGCTGTTCATCTACGGCGGCTCGGGGCTCGGCAAGACCCACCTGCTCCACGCCGTCGGGCACTACGCCCACGACCTGGGCACGGCCCACTCGGTGCGCTACGTGACCACCGAGGAGTTCACGAACGACTTCATCAACTCGCTGTCGGACCGGCGCCAGCAGGCCTTCCAGCGCCGCTACCGGGACGTCGACATCCTCCTCATCGACGACATCCAGTTCCTCATGGACCGCGAGCGCACGCAGGAGGAGTTCTTCCACACCTTCAACGCGCTGCACAACGCCAACAAGCAGCTGGTGATCTCCTCCGACCGCTCGCCCAAGCAGCTCCAGACCCTGGAGGACCGCCTCCGCACCCGCTTCGAGTGGGGCCTGCTCGCCGACATCCAGCCGCCGGACCTGGAGACGCGGATCGCGATCCTGCGCAAGAAGGCCGTCCAGGACGAGCTGAACATCCCCACCGACGCGGTGGAGTTCATCGCCTCGCAGATCCACCACTCGATCCGCGAGCTCGAAGGCGCGCTCATCCGCGTCACCGCCTACGCGAGCCTCAACCGCAAACCGGTGGACCTGGGCCTGGCCGAGGAGGTGCTGCACGACATCATCCCCGAGGCCGGCAAGAACACCGAGGTCACGGTGGACCAGATCATGCAGGCCACCGCCGACTACTTCGGGGTGCAGGCGGCCGACCTCAAGGGGAACTCGCGCTCGCGGGTGCTCGTGAACGCCCGCCAGGTCGCCATGTACCTGTGCCGGGAGCTGACGGACATGTCGCTGCCGCGGATCGGTCAGGCATTCGGCGGCCGCGACCACACGACGGTCATGCACGCGAACAAGAAGATCCGAAAGCAGATGGCCGAGCGCCGGGCCCTTTACAACCAGATAGCGGAATTGACGAACCGTTTGAAACACACGGACGCATGAGCGGGCCTGTGGACAAGGTTGTGGAAAAGCTGTGGATAAGCCGGGATTTCTGTGGAAAGCCTGTGGACGGACTGTGGATAACAGGCGGGAACGCGAAATCGGATCGCGTATTTCCTGTGCACAACCCTGTGCATAACCTGTGGAAAAGCTGTGGACAAGCCTGTGGATGAGATGTGGAAAACTCGGCGTGTGTCGGAGGCTGTGGATAAGCTCCTGATTCATCCACAGGTTATGCACAGTCCGTCCACAACCCGAAACCCCGGGCGAGCTGCGAAAAGGCGGGTTTTCCACAGTATCCACAGCACCGACGACTACGACGACAGTTATATCTATAGAGAGATCATTAGTAATAGCGCTGTGCACAACCCAGAACAGCCGCGAAGGAGCGACCATGAAGTTCCAAGTTGATCGAGACACGTTCGCGGACGCCGTCTCCTGGACCGCAAAGAGCCTCCCGGCCCGCCCGTCGGTTCCCGTCCTCGCGGGCGCGCGCCTGTCGGTCGACGAGGGCGAGTTGACGATCTCGGGGTTCGACTACGAGATCTCGACCCGCGTCACCGTGGACGTCACCGGCGAGTCCGCCGGCACCGCCCTGGTCTCCGGCAAGCTCCTGTCCGAGATCGTCAAGGCCCTCCCGAACAAGCCCGTCGACTTCGTCGTCGACGGCCCCCACGCCGAACTCACCTGCGGGTCGGCGCGCTTCACCCTGCCGACCATGCCCCTGGAGGACTACCCGAGCCTGCCGCAGATGCCCGAGGCGATCGGCACCATCGACGCCGACGAGTTCGCCAAGGCCGTCGCCCAGACCGCCGTCGCCGCGGGCAAGGACGAGACCCTGCCGACGATGACCGGCGTGCAGCTCGAACTGACCGGCGGCGGCATCGGGATGCTCGCCACCGACCGCTACCGCATGGCCATCCGCGACTCCTCCTGGGAGCCGGGGGCCTCCGACGTGGCCGTCACGGTCCTGGTGCCCGCCAAGGCCCTCGCCGACACCGCCCGCACCTTCGGATCCCACTCGGGCCCGGTGACCATCGCGGTCCCGGCCGGCACCGAGGGCGCGCCGGGCATGATCGGGTTCATCTCCGGCGGGCGCCAGACCACCTCGCGGGTGCTCGACGGCCAGCTGCCGCCGTTGCGCAGCCTCCTGGCCACCTCGTACGCGACCACGCTGCGGGTCAAGACCTCCGAGCTCATCGAGGTGGCGCGCCGCGTCGCCCTGGTGGGCGACCGCAACTCGCCGATCCGCCTCTCGTTCGACGAGGACGGCCTCGTGGTCGAGGCCGGCGGCGCCGAGGACGCCAAGGCCTCCGAGGGCATGGACTGCTCGCTCGACGGCGAGCCGGGCAAGATCGCGTTCAACCCGACCTACCTGCTCGACGGCCTGGCCGCCATGGACGCCCCCTACAGCGCGTTCAAGATGAACGAGCTCGGGAAGCCGGTCGTGATGACCGGGCAGGGCGCGCCCGAAGATGAGGATTCCGACACAAACCACGACGGCTACCTGTACATGCTGCAACCATTGCGTTGGGACGCCTGACCGCACAACGACGTGAGTGATCCTGGCGCGATCACCGATGACCGTCGGTGAGCTGGACGCATTGCTGAAAGGGGGCGCGACATGCAACTGGGCATGATCGGGCTCGGCAAGATGGGCGGCAACATGAAGTTGCGGCTCGAGAAGGCGGGACACCAGGTCGTCGGCTACGACCGCGACCCGTCCGTGGCCGACGTGGGGTCGCTCGCCGAACTGGTGGCGGCCCTCGACGGCCCGCGGGCGGTGTGGGCCATGGTCCCCGCGGGCGAGGCCACCCGGTCCACCGTGGCCGAACTGGCCGGCCTCCTGTCCGAAGGCGACATCGTCGTCGACGGCGGCAACTCGCGGTTCAGCGACGACGCGGTCAACGCCGCACTCCTGGCCGAGCACGGCATCGGCTACGTCGACGCCGGCGTCTCCGGCGGCGTCTGGGGCCTCACCGAGGGCTACGCGCTCATGGTCGGCGGCGCCGCGGCCGACGTCGAGCGGCTCGGCCCGATCTTCGACGCGCTCAAGCCCGAGGGCGAGTTCGGCTTCGTCCACGCCGGCGGCGTCGGCGCGGGCCACTACGCCAAGATGGTCCACAACGGCATCGAGTACGCCATGATGCAGGCCTACGCCGAGGGCTACGAGCTGCTCGAGGCGAGCGAGTACGTCGACAACGTGCCGGAGGTCTTCAAGTCCTGGCGCTCGGGCACGGTCGTCCGCTCCTGGCTGCTCGACCTGCTCGACCGGGCCCTGGACGAGGACCCGGACCTCTCGCGGCTCAAGGGCTACGTCGAGGACTCCGGCGAGGGCCGCTGGACGGTGGACGAGGGCATCCGCCTGCGCGTCCCGCTCCCGGCGATCACCGAGTCGCTGTTCGCCCGCTTCACCTCCCGCCAGGACGACTCCCCCGCGATGAAGGCGGTCGCGGCCCTGCGCAACCAGTTCGGCGGCCACGCCGTGAAACCAGAGTAGCGGTGGCCGCGGGCCGCGAAGCGACCGGTGACGCGAGGGCCTCGCGTCACCGCGCCGAGCCGGCGTCGCGGCGCCCGCCGGCCGGGACGGCGATCGCATCACGTCATCCGGTGCGACCCGAGCGAACCCGAGCGGCACAATAGAGGCGTGCGTGTACGACAGCTTCACCTGAGCGACTTCCGTTCCTACGCGCACGCCCAGGTCATGTTCGACGAGGGCCCATCGATCCTGGTGGGCCCCAACGGACACGGTAAGACCAACCTGGTCGAGGCGCTGGTCTACCTGGCGAACCTCCGCTCCCACCGCGTCTCCTCCGACGCGCCCCTGGTCCGCCAGGGCTGCGAGCAGGCGATCATCCGGGCCGAGATCCTCCACGACTCCCGCCGCCTCCTGGCCGAGCTGGCGATCATCCCCGGCCGGTCGAACAAGGCCCGGCTCAACAAGACCCAGCTCTCGCGCCCGCGCGAGATCGTCGGCGCGCTCAAGGCCATCGCCTTCGCCCCCGAGGACCTCGCCCTGGTGCGCGGCGAGCCGGCGACCCGGCGCCGCTACCTCGACGAGCTGCTGTGCGCGCGCTTCCCGCGCTTCGCGGGGGTCCGCGCCGACTACGAGCGGGTCCTCAAGCAGCGCAACACGCTCCTGCGCACGGCCTACCTCGCGAAGAAGACCGGCGGGCGCGGTCCCGGCGGCGCCGAGATGGCCACGCTCGACGCCTGGGACGCCCACCTCGCCTCGCACGGCGCCGAGCTCCTGGCCGGGCGCCTGGCGCTCCTGGAGGACCTGGCCGAGCCGGTCGCCAAGGCCCATTCGCGCATCGCCGACGGCCGCTCGGAGGTCCAGCTCGCCTACGAGTCCGAGCTCGGCGACGATCTGACCCCCGACCAGGACGTGCTCACCGCGCGCCTGGCCGCCGCGCTCGCCGGCGCCCGGTCCAAGGAGGTCGAGCGCGGCTCGACCCTCGTCGGGCCCCACCGCGACGACCTCGACCTCGTGCTCGGTTCGCTCCCGGTCAAGGGCTACGCCTCCCACGGCGAGACCTGGTCGGTCGCGCTCGCGCTGCGCCTGGGCGCGTTCGAGCTGCTGCGCTCGGACGGGACGGCCCCGATCCTCATCCTCGACGACGTCTTCGCCGAGCTCGACACCACGCGGCGCGAGCGGCTGGCCGAGTACGCTGAAGCGGCACCGCAGACGCTCATCACCTGCGCCGTGGCGGGGGACGTCCCCGAGCGGCTCACCGGCGCCCGCTACGACGTGTGGGAAGGGGAGGTCAAACGTGTCCTATAGCGGCTCAGGCGGTTTCGACTACCGGCCCCGCCCCAGACAGCGCCGCGGGGGCAAGTCCGACGACCCGCGCTTCCGCAAGGAGTGGTCCGGCCCCGGGCCCGACAAGCGCGACCCCGAACTGCTCGCCAGCCTGCTCCCCCAGGTCGTCCGCAAGAACGGGTGGACCCGCAAGGTCGCCGATGCCTCGGTCTTCGGCCGCTGGGAGGCCATCGTCGGCCCCGAGATCGCCGGCCACTGCCGGCCCGAGCAGCTCGAGCACGGGGAGCTGCTCGTCGTCGCCGAGTCCACCGCCTGGGCCACCCAGCTGCGGTTGTTCTCGCGCCAGATCCACGGCAAGCTCGCCGCGGCGCTCGGTCCCAGCGTCGTCAAACGCCTGAAGATCGTCGGCCCCAAGCAGCCGACTCGTTCCTTCGGCCCGCGGCGAGTACGGTTTAATGGCTCCCGTGACACGTTCTGAAGCCACGCACCCCTAGGTCCGTAGGGGGGTTCATGTCCTCCGCTCCCGATGCGACTGTGACGACAACGGGACGTACAGACGCGGACTGCGAGGCGTGGTCGCAGTAGACTTGGAGCATGTTGCGGCGGTGCTGCGCGAAGCGCGTGAACCGCCGCCACCGGTGAGAGGGCGGCGTTCCGGCAGGGGCGCCGCGGGCGAAGCCGCTTCCAGCGGGTGCGCGCACGGGCACCGACGGGCGCGGCGGCGCAGCGGGCGCGGGGGTCGAAACGGTCATCCGGAGCGACCGCGGCCAGACGGCTGCAAGTGTCACACCCATGGACTAGCTTTCTCACTACTGACCGTGTACGACGACAGAAGGAGTTGCCGGTGGCGGCGAAGCAGCAGGACGACTACAGCGCCAGTTCGCTGCAGGTCCTCGAAGGCCTTGAGGCCGTCAGGAAGCGTCCGGGCATGTACATCGGTTCGACCGGTGAGCGCGGCCTGCACCACCTCATCCAGGAGGTCGTCGACAACTCGGTCGACGAGGCCATGGCCGGCCACGCCACGGACATCCTGGTGACCCTCACCGACGACGGCGGCGTGAGCGTCCGCGACGACGGCCGCGGCTTCCCCGTCGACCTCCACCCCAAGCTCAAGAAGCCCGGCGTCGAGGTGGCCCTCACCGTCCTCCACGCGGGCGGCAAGTTCAACTCCGACTCCTACGCCGTCTCCGGCGGCCTCCACGGCGTCGGCGTCTCGGTCGTCAACGCCCTGTCCACGCGCGTGTCGGTCGAGATCCGCCGCGACGGCTTCGTATGGCGCCAGGACTACAAGCACGCCCAGCCCGGGCCGCTGGAGAAGGGCGAGACGGCCGACACCACCGGCACGATCCTCACCTTCTGGCCCGACGGGGAGATCTTCGAGACCCTCGAGTTCGACTACAAGACGATCTACCGCCGCCTCCAGGAGATGGCCTTCCTCAACAAGGGCCTGGCGATCACGCTGCGCGACGAGCGCCCCGACCACCTCGACGAGGAGGGCGCGGTCCGGCAGGTCACCTTCAAGTACGACGAGGGCATCGCCGACTTCGTGCGCCACCTCAACGCCTCCAAGAGCGCCATCCACCCCACGGTCATCGCCTTCTCCGCCGAGGAGGACAGCCAGGCCATCGAGGTCGCGATGCAGTGGAACGAGTCCTACGGCGAGTCGGTCTACACGTTCGCGAACACCATCAACACCCACGAGGGCGGCACCCACGAGGAGGGCTTCAGGTCGGCGCTGACCAACGCGGTCAACAAGTACGGCCTGGAGAAGAAGATCATCAAGTCCGAGAAGGACCGCCTCTCCGGCGACGACATCCGCGAGGGCCTGGCCGCGATCATCTCCGTGAAGCTGCGCGAGCCCCAGTTCGAGGGCCAGACCAAGACCAAGCTCGGCAACACCGAGGTCAAGGGCTTCGTCCAGCGCGTGTGCAACGAGTGGCTGCCCGACTGGCTCGACCGCCACCCCAAAGAGGCGCGCGTCATCGTCCAGAAGGCCTCCAGCGCCGCGAACGCCCGCAAGGCCGCCGCGCAGGCCCGCAAGCTCGCCCGCCGCAAGAGCCTGCTCGAGAGCTCCTCGATGCCCGGCAAGCTGGCCGACTGCCAGTCGACCAACCCCGAGGAGTGCGAGATCTTCGTGGTCGAGGGCGACTCGGCCGGCGGCTCGGCCAAGCAGGGCCGCAACCCGCGCACGCAGGCGATCATGCCCATCCGCGGCAAGATCCTCAACGTGGAGAAGGCTCGTCTCGACAAGATCCTCAAGAACAACGAGGTCCAGGGCATGATCACCGCCCTGGGCACCGGCATCCACGAGGAGTTCGACGCCGAGAAGCTCCGCTACCACAAGGTCATCCTGATGTCGGACGCCGACGTCGACGGCCACCACATCAACACCCTGCTCTTGACGCTGCTGTTCCGCTTCATGCGCCCGCTGGTCGAGCTCGGCCACGTGTACATGAGCCAGCCGCCGCTGTACAAGATCAAGTGGAACAAGAAGGGCGACCTGGTCGACTACGCCTACTCCGACGCCGAGCGCGACCGGATCATCGAGGCGGGCCTCGCCTCGGGCAAGTCCGACCCGCGCCGCTCCGACGGCGTCCAGCGCTACAAGGGTCTCGGTGAGATGAACTACACCGAGCTGTGGGAGACGACCATGGACCCCGCCCAGCGCAACCTGCTCCAGGTTCAACTCGACGACGCGGCAACCGCGGACGAGCTGTTCAGCGTCCTGATGGGTGAGGACGTGGAGAGCCGCCGCCGCTTCATCCAGGAGAACGCCAAGGATGTCCGGTTCCTGGACATCTAAGGCCCGCCGACCACGATCCGACTGACAGAGCAAGGAAGCACTGGTGCCTGAGAACAACCAAGACCAGCTTGAGATCCCGGAGGGCCACGGCCGCATCGAGCCGGTCGGCATCGAAGTGGAGATGTCGCGCTCCTACCTCGACTACGCCATGAGCGTCATCGTCGGGCGCGCGCTGCCCGACGTGCGCGACGGCCTCAAGCCGGTCCACCGCAAGATCCTCTACGCCATGTACGACGGCGGCTACCGCCCCGACCGCGGCTACGTCAAGTGCTCGCGCGTCATCGGCGACGTCATGGGCCAGTTCCACCCGCACGGCGACGGCGCGATCTACGACTCGCTGGTGCGCATGGCCCAGCCGTGGAGCCTGCGCTACCCGCTCATCGACGGCCAGGGCAACTTCGGCTCCCCGGGCAACGACCCGGCCGCAGCGCACCGCTACACCGAGTCGCGCCTCGAGCCGCTCGCGATGGAGATGCTGCGCGACATCGACGAGGAGTCGGTCGACTTCGAGCCGAACTACGACGGCAAGACCACCGAGCCGATGATCCTGCCCTCGCGGATCCCGAACCTGCTCGTCAACGGCTCCGAGGGCATCGCGGTCGGCATGGCCACCAAGATCCCGCCGCACAACCTCCGCGAGGTCGCCGCGGCGGTCGACTGGTGCCTGGACCACCCCGAGTCCGAGGAGGCCGAGGCCCTGGAGGCGATCCTCGGGATCATCACCGGCCCCGACTTCCCGACCGGCGCCACCATCCTCGGGCGCGCCGCGATCGAGGACGCCTACCGGACCGGCCGCGGCTCGATCAAGATGCGCGCGGTCATCGAGGTCGAGGAGGACGCCAAGGGCCGCGCCTGCCTCGTCGTCACCGAACTGCCCTACCAGGTCAACCCCGACAACCTGGCCGAGCGCATCGCCGACCTCGTCAAGGAGGGCAAGCTCGGCGGCATCGCCGACATCCGCGACGAGTCCTCCGGGCGCACCGGGATGCGGATCGTCGTCGTCCTCAAACGCGACGCCGTCCCCAAGGTCGTGCTCAACAACCTCTACAAGCACACCCAGCTCCAGGACACCTTCGGCGCGAACATGCTCGCCCTGGTCGACGGGGTGCCGCGGACGCTGAACATCGCGCAGATGGTCCGCTACTACGTGGCCCACCAGATCGACGTGATCGTGCGGCGCACCCAGTACCGGATGCGCAAGGCCGAGGAGCGCGCCCACATCCTCCGCGGCCTCGCCAAGGCCCTCGACCTGCTCGACGAGACGATCGCGCTCATCCGCCGCTCGCCCTCGGCCGAGGAGTCGAAGCAGGGCCTGATGACCCTCCTGGACGTCGACGAGATCCAGGCCGTGGCGATCCTCGACATGCAGCTGCGCCGCCTCGCGGCCCTGGAGCGCCAGCGGATCATCGACGAGCTGACCGAGATCGAGGCGAAGATCGCCGACCTGGCCGACATCCTCGCCAGGCCCGAGCGCCAGCGCCAGATCGTGCGCGACGAGCTCGGCGCGGTCGTGGCCCGCTGGGGCGACGAGCGCCGCACGCAGATCATGCCCGACGCCGGCGAGGTGTCCATGGAGGACCTCATCGCCCGCGAGGACGTGGTCGTCACCATCACCCGCGGCGGCTACGTCAAGCGCACCAAGACCGACTCCTTCCGCTCCCAGAAGCGCGGCGGCAAGGGCGTCCAGGGCGCGCAGCTCAAGCAGGACGACATCGTCAGCCACTTCTTCGTGTGCACCACGCACGACTGGATCCTGTTCTTCACCAACAAGGGCCGCGTCTACCGCGCGAAGGCCTACGAGCTGCCCGAGGCCAGCCGCACCGCCCGCGGCCAGCATGTGGCGAACATCCTGGCGTTCACGCCCGACGAGACGATCGCCCAGGTCATCCAGCTCGCCCACTACGAGGTCGCGCCGTACCTGGTGCTCGCCACGCGCGGCGGCCTGGTCAAGAAGTCGAAGCTCACCGACTTCGACTCCCCGCGCACCGGCGGCATCGTCGGGATCAACCTGCGCGACGGCGACGAACTGGTCGGCGCCGCGCTGGTCGAGCCCAGCGACGACCTGCTGCTGGTCTCGCGCAAGGCGCAGTCGATCCGGTTCGAGGCCACCGACGAGGCGCTGCGGCCGATGGGCCGGGCGACCAGCGGCGTGATCGGGATGCGGTTCGTCGGCGACGATGAATTGCTCACCATGATCGTGCTGCGCGATAATATGGACATCCTCGTGGCCACCAGCCGCGGCTACGCTAAGCGGACTCCGGTCGACGCGTACCCGCCGCAGGGCCGCGGCGGCAAGGGCGTCCTGACCGCGAAGATCACGGAACGGCGCGGCGACTTGGTGGGTGCGCTGTCGGTGACGCCGGACGACGAGCTGTTCGCGATCACCTCGGAGGGAGGCGTCATCAGGACACCGGTGCAGCCGGTCCGCAAGACTTCGGACCGCAACACCATGGGCGTCAAGCTGATCGACCTGCCCGACGAGGTCTCGCTGCTCGCCATCACCAGGAGCGCCGAGGAACCGGAACCCGATGAGGGGCAGGACGAGTAAATGACCGACGCGAAGGCTACCGCTGCGGAGACCGAGCGCGAAAACGACGTCCCCGAGTTCTCGGAGACGCCTGAGGCGGACGAGCGGCCGAAGCCCGACGACACGGTGTCGGCGGGCGCATCGACGGCGGGCTCCTCGGCGGCGTCCACCGCCCCCGCTCAGGACCAGACGCTCACGCTGCGCAGACCGCCGGGCATGACCCCGCCGCCGGTGACGCCCGAGGCGATTCCTCCGCTCTCGACGGGCAACACCGCCGCCCAGCAGGCCGCGGGCGTGGCCTCCTCGGCCCGCGTGGCCGACGCCGTGCGCGCCGCCCGCGCCGCCGTGAGCCAGGCGACCGCGCGCGGTCCGCGCCGGGCCCGGCTGCGGCTCAAGCGGATCGACCCGTGGTCGGTGATGAAGTTCGCGTTCGCCGTCTCGATCGTGCTGTTCATCGTGATGGTGGTGGCCACCACCGTGCTCTACATCGCGCTCGACGCGATGGGCGTGTTCGACACCGTCAACGACATGCTCCAGATGCTCATGGGCACCAACGCCGACTCCGGGGCGGCCACGGCCGACTTCCGGATCACCGCCAAGGGCGTCATCGGGGCCGCGGCCCTGCTCGGCGTGGTGAACATGGTCCTGTTCACCGCCCTGGCGACGTTGGGCTCCTTCATCTACAACGTGTGCGCCGACCTCGTCGGCGGCGTCGAGGTCACCCTCGCCGAGCGCGACTAGCGACCACGAGTCGAGTGCCCGCGGCCGACGCCGCGGGCACTCGCGCGTTTCCGCCTCGACTTCCCGCGCGGGCACCGGAAACGACCGTGACGGCCGTCCCTTCGGGAAGGGGGCCGGTTTCGCGGATCGGCCGGTGGTGGGGTAACCTTTCTCAGCGCTGGCGATCTTCCGTCGCGAACCTGGCAAGGGCGTATAGCTCAGGTGGTTAGAGCGTTGAGCTGATAACTCAAAGGTCCCAAGTTCGAGTCTTGGTACGCCCACCAGTAAAATCCCAGCTCAGGCCATGTGCCGAGCTGGGATTTCTGTCTGCTCAGGACCTTGAGAGCCTGGATTTGAGGCAGATATGAGGCATCTCCCCGAGGAAAATCCCAGGTCACGAATATCCTCGTGCTCCAAGGAAGAACAACTCCAAAGTCACAGGATTTACAACCATCTCCCGTATGCCGGGAGGGCCTGGGCATTAATGTCTCGAATACTGGGATGGTCGGGGCGTGACAGGTTTCTCTTTCGTTCGGACTCGTGGGATTCTTCTGCTGGTGACCCTGGCTCGAAGCACTGATCCAGGTTTGCGGCTGGCATAGCGGTCGATGGAGCGCTAGGACGGCAGGGTCGCTGAGAGGGTTGTGCTGGCGACGGCTATTACGGTGTTGTCCCCGACGGAATCCGTCGGCTGGCGGATTTGTAGGTCGCTGGGAGTGCTGTGGGGTGGGTTAGTGGATTCGGGACGGCTTGCCCTAGCGAAGGCCGGCCCTGCGGCGCACGGCCCCTGCCAGACGGTCTACTGGATGATTCGCACTTGGTAGCTGCTTGACGTCAGGCTCTGATGGCCAAGATGATCCTTGACCGCCGAGGCCGCTTGACTTGGACGGTCAGTGTCGGTTCCGTCCGCGTCTGCCAGACTGCTGACAGAGTTGCTCGCTGCAGCTCGCTCCGGTGCTGCCCCCCGAGTCGGGTCGGGAAGAGTCTTGGCCGACGATGCCCTATGCGAGCCGGGACAACCGTGCCCACCGAACCGCAGTGGCATCCAGTCCGTGATTTACGTGAAGAACGACCACAGCGTCGGTTCGCCAAGGCCGCTCCGGCGGGCGGGCTCCCTCGCTTGACTGTGAGGCCACAAAGTGCGTAACACCGTCGAGTGGATCATTGACTGGCTTAATTGTTACGATACAAGACTATCCCGACTAAATACAACAAGCCCGTCATCCGAACGCGAAGCCGCCATGCAGGTCGTGATCCTGCTCGACCGAACCCAGCATTCTTGAACGTGTCCTGGTGATCGATAGTATCGAACAAATGTTCTATATGGCTAATTTCGCACAAGTTGCAGTTTGCAAAGGCCTTCCGCTTCTCCGGGTCGAACCGTTTCAGCGGCATCAACCTAAACACGTAGGAGGGAGGGGCAAGTCCACGATCCCCGCGACGGCTGAAGATACGATAGCCTAATCAAGCTTCTCTGCCGAGCCGCTAAGCAAAATATAGATCGAATAGCCCCTTATGTCCCAATAGACGACTGCCTAAAGTATGCTGGCGACTGGATTAAGGTCCAAATCTGAAATGAATGGCTCGACGGCCAAATGGGCCGCTTCGGGTTATCGAAATAAAGACTAAACTTCGTATTCCTATATGGGAAATGTCGGAAAGGAGAATATGCATTGGCCGTACAAGATGATTCTCGAGAGAAGCAGATGCGCGACCGATTCAACTTGAAGATCGCGAACGATCGTACGAGAGACGAAATAGATGCATTCCTCAAGATTGATGGCAAGATTGTCAATTTCGAGCTGAAGTCCACTACAAGTGGGAGTGTTTCAACCGTTCGCGACTTCGGAGTTTCCCACATCGAAAAATGGCGAGATTTGCATTGGATTATTGCAATTTATGACAAGAATGGGGATTCAATAATTAGGTGTCACTACGCTTCGCCCGTAGATATGGCACCATGGATTGAGAGCAAGCATCAGTACATCCTTCCCGACATAGTTCTTGGAAACGAAGTTGCGGCAAAGGTGACATCGGATACGGTTATAAGAATATTCGGAGGAAGATCAGGCCCATACTCGCGGGAGGACGCAAAATGGGTAATGAAGAAACAGTGGATAAATGCTCAGTATCAGGACCAAATGGATCTTCCGGGAAAGTATTCTCTTGAGCGGATGACAGAGATACTCCAACATCGCTGTGCATACGTTATGGCCCGTGGGTCGACTCTGAATAATCCGCACATTGAGAACAGTTTTGTCAAAGCACTCCCTGTTCTCGATGAAGAAGAACCAGCAATCAGCCTGCGGCAGTATGTAAGAAGTTACTTGATGAGCGCAGCCGCGACGGAAGAGGCTACTTTGTAGGCGAGCGGCGGGGGAACTGCGTTTCCAATTTGCCCCAACTTCATGTATGTCGCGCCTGCAAATGGCCAGTCTTCGGGAAAACCCTGGATTAGGGAGACATCAGGAACTGATAGCCGGAAATGCTGGTTTTTCGCAACGAATGCTCTGGCGGCTTCACGGTTAGGGGCGACGCCGTTTGGCCAGATTTCCATGTACTCGAACTTTTTCTGAGCCGCAACACTGTTCAGAATTGAAGTAGTGTGGCGTGGGCCCGTAAGGCTACTGCGAATTGTTGGAGACAGGTCATCTTTACCGATGTCCGGCAAGCCTAGCGCTTCGCGCAAGCCAACGCACCGTAGAAGGGCTTTCGAAAGCGTTGCGTCTCCCCATGAATGCGTAGGCTCTGGCCGCTTCCAGCGATTAGCGTTCTTCTTGTTCCTAAAGCCCACAAAGAAGATTCGACGTCGCACTTGCGGAATGCCAAAGTCACTTGCTTGCAAGACAATTTGTGAGATGTGGTAGTGCCTGGAGAGGGGCTTGGTGATATTCTCTGAAACGTACTCCGAAAACTTCGTGCTCCCTAGTGCCGGAACGTTTTCGCCAATGAAGGCCATTGGTTTGATTTCCTTCACAGCTCTAACGAACTCAGGCCACATATCGCGTTCGTCAAGATGACCTTTCTGTCGACCTGCATTCGAAAATGGTTGGCATGGCGGACCTCCATGGACTACGTCTATGAGACCGCGCCATTCCTTAAAATCTATGTTTCGGACGTCGCCTTTTTCGCCTCCATAGACCTTGCATTCCGGAAATGCTTGACTCAAGGTTAGTCCGGCTTCTTCCATGATTTCATAAGAGGCGACATGAGCAAACCCGGCTCGCTCAAATCCGAGATCAAGCCCTCCTCCACCACTGAAAAGCGATAGTGTGCGCAACCCCGTCGAGTCGAGTTGAGGCATCAAAGCTATCGGATCAAAATTCGGTACATTGATCTCATGGATCGGCGCAGGTCCATTTCCTTCCAGGGCTGATCGTCGAGCATTGCGAGATTCCGTCGCAATTAGTCGAAATCGATCACGTTCAGCGGTGGTGAGTGAACGTGGTTGGTGGAAAGGCGAGGTCGAAGGAATCCGGCTCGCCACTACGGCATCATCTTCGGGGGCCCCATCCACGGGAATCATCTGGTGTGTGTTGCGGTTTGCCATGCTTGGTAGTCTACTGGATTCTCCTGAGCGCTTTCAACTGGGAAGCCTTGCACTCGCTGCTCCTGGGATTCATTGCGATCGTTGTATTGTCCGGCGCCTGACGGACCGGTTTGAACCCTGATCACTGCGAGTATGCGAGGTTTGCCACCTCGGTTGACGGATAGTGACATAGGAGATCTGAAGCTGTGTCCTTATCCCGGCTGTTTGCCGCTTCCTAAGAGATTCTTGGAGTTCCTGAGTTTGCGCGTCAGAGCATGTATGTCTATAGTGGTCTGATATCGCGGCAGATTTGAGGCAACTGCCTGTACTGGTATGTCGCAGCATGCTCTGTGCTGAGCGATGCCTTCGGATGCAAAGCCCGTTCACGGGTGTTTGACCTGGTAGCGGAACGTAAGATTTTAGTTCTGATAACTCAAAGGTCCCAAGTTCGAGTCTTGGTACGCCCACCAAACACCCGCCGCGAGTCGGCGGGTTTTTTCTTGCCCGGGTCCGCGAGGCCCTTTCGCGGCCGCCGGCGGCCGCGCCCGGGTAGGGCGCGGACCGCCGCCCGACCGGTTCGGGCCCGCACAGTTCGCTATGCTGAGGCGCATCGTGCGGTGCCGATCTCGGCATCGCTGTACACGGCAATCTCTGATATGGGGGGCCTGGGTCCATGTGGAAGAAGATCTTGGTGGTCGCCGGAGTGGCGACGATCGCGTTCGTGGTCGCCAAGAAGGTCAAGTCGATCAACGACGACCGCACCCTGTGGCACGAGGCCACCACCTCAGCGGAGGACGTGCGCTGACGCATCGCGTTAGCCAACTCACTGCGCTCCGGGTATCCTCGCTGTTGCGATGAGCACGGCGGGGATACTCGTACCGTCGCGTCGATCGCGATCGACCGAGGGGCCATAGCTCAATTGGCAGAGCACCGCCTTTGCAAGGCGGGGGTTAGGAGTTCGATTCTCCTTGGCTCCACAGATCCACATGGAACCGCAGTTCAAGCGGTACATAGAAAGCATAGCGGCCGGGCGTTCGCCCGGCCGTTGCTGTTTCTCGTACTCCCCGACTGGTCGCCGGCCCTGCGTCAGCGGCCGGCGAGGCCTCTGTGGAGGAGGTCGGTGAGGGTGTCGATCACCGTCTCGTCGTCGAAGTCGCGTCCCTGCGCTGAGTTGACCGCGTAGCCGAGCATGGACAGCATCGCGCCCATGGCGGCGGCGACCAGCTCCGGCTCGCCGGGGAGGTCGCGGCCCTGCTCGGCGCTGTACTCCAGGTGACTGCGCAGGTAGGCCGTGTCCTTCACGAGCGCCTCCCAGGCCCGCCCGGAGCCCGGCTCGGCCGCGACCATCGCCTGGAAGAGCGCCGAGACGACGGGGGCGTGCTCGCGGAAGACCGTCCAGGAGACCTCGAGGTGGTGCCGCAGCTGCGCGCGGTCGGTGAGGTCGTGCTCCCTGGGGTGGACGGTGGTGGTGTCGACGAGTTCGTCGGCGCGGTCCTCCATGCCCTGGAGCAGAGACTGGAGGAGTTCTTCCTTGTCGGCGAAGTGCTCGTAGAACGAGCCGGTCGCGCGTCCGGCCGCTTTGGTGATGTCGGTGATCTTGGTGTTCAGGTAGCCGCGCTCGGCGAAGACCCGCCGGGCCGCGTCGAGCAGCGCGGCCCGGGTCTCGGCCGCTCTGGCCTTGCGTACGCCCACGTCGTCCTTCTTTCGGCGGCACGGTTGACAAAGCGCCAGTGTACCGAATATAGTTTCACTGAATTAAAGTTCAGTGAATCTATGTTCAGGGAGTTTGCGATGCGCATCATCGTCATCGGCGGCGGCGTCGCCGGAGCGGCCTCAGCACTGGCATTGCGGCGCATCGGCGCCGAGGTCGCGGTCTACGAGGCCTACCCGGACCCGGCCGGGGACGTCGGCTCCTTCGTGAGCCTCGCCGCGAACGGCCTGCGCGGCCTGGAGCTCCTGGGGTGCCTGCCCGCCGTCCAGGAAGCGGGCCTGCGCGTGCCCCGGCTGCGGATGTGGTCGGCGGGCGGCCACCTCCTCGGCGACGTCGCCCGAGGGCGGCGATCGGAGGACCCGCTGCACTCGGTCACCCTCCTGCGCGGGAGCCTGGTCGAGACCCTGCGCGCCGCGGCCGTCGCGGCCGGAGCCGAACTGCGCCTCGGCGAGCGCATGACCGGCGCGACCCCGACCGAGCGGGGAGCGCGCGTCGAGTTCGCGAGCGGACGCACCGACAGCGCCGACCTGGTCGTCGCCGCCGACGGCATCTGGTCCTCCCTGCGAGGCGCGGTCGACCCGGCCGCGGGCCGACCCGAGTACGCCGGCCTCTACACCGTCTCCGGTGTCTCCCACGGCATCGAGGTCGAGCCGGGGACGTTCAACCTCACCTTCGCGCGCCGCGGCGCGTTCTTCCACCTCGCCGCAGAGAACGGCGAAGTGTGGTGGGGCGCCCAGATCGACGAACCGGTCGCGCCCGAACGCGACGGCGTCGAGGACGCCGCATGGCTGCGCCGCGTCGCCGAGGCCTACCGGCGCGAGGCCGAGCCCTCCCGCGTCATCGCCGCGACCGCGCGGCTGCACCACCCGGTGCTCATGCACGTCCTCGAACCCGTCCGGACCTGGCACCGGGGGCGCATCGTCCTCACCGGCGACGCCGCGCACCCCGTCGGCGCCGGCCAGGGCGCCTCGATGGCGATCGAGGACGCGATCGCCCTCGCCGAAGCGCTCCGCACCGCCGCGACTCCCAAAGCGGCACTGGAAACCTATGCCGCGCAAAGGAACCCGCGCATCGCGAAGGTGCTCGAGACGGCCGAGGACAACCGCGACGCGAAACGCGCCGGACCGGTCGCCCGCCGCGCGAAGGCCGTCATGATGCGGCTCTTCATCCCCCTGATGTACGAGAAGGCCTCCGGCTGGCTCTACGACTACCGCCCGGAACTGGGCGCCTCGGACGCGCAGGTCCACTGAGGCGACCGGGCCCGAAAACCGCGCGACCGCCGCGGGAACCGCTCGGTACCCTTCGGCGGTGACCTCCCCCGACCCCTCCCTCGCCGCCGGGACCGCCGCGATCGCCCGCGCCTACGGGCTCGGGGAGATCCGCTCGACCCGGTACCTCGAATCCGGGGTCCTCAACCGCAACTGGCGCCTCGACACCGCACACGGGCGGTACGCGTTGAAGGAACTCGACGCGCTCGCCCCCGACGAGGCCCGCCGCAGCCTCGGCCTGCTGCCGGTCCTCGCCGCCGCGGGCGTGCCGGTGGCCGAGGCGGTCCCGTCCCCCTCCGGCGAAGCGGTCGTCCAGATCGGCGGGCACCACTACTACCTCACCGCCTGGATCGACGGGACCCATCCGAGAGGCGCCGAGATGGACCGCGACCGGTCCTTCCACCTGGGGACCGTCCTCGGCCGCGTCCACCGCGCGCTCGCCGACCCCGCGACCGGCCTGGCCGTGCCCGCGCGGCCCGAACTCAAGGTGACGACCTTCGCGGCGGCCCGGGAGCGGATCGGCCACCACCTCGGGCGGATCGCTGTGCGGGAGGAACCCGACGCGTTCGACCGGGCCGTCGAGCCGATGCTCCGCGAACGCCCCGAACTCCTCGCCGCGCACGAGCACCGGCGGCCCTCCGAGGACGATTCGCCCGAGCCGTTCGGGTGGATCCACGGCGACTGCCAGAACTGGAACCTGCTGTGGCGCGGGGACCGGATCGCGGCGGTGATCGATTGGGACCGGTTGCGCGTCAACCCGTACGGCGAGGAGATCGTGCGCGCCGCCATGTACCAGTTCGCTCTGCCGGACGGCAGTGTGGACTCCGGCAACGTGGCCGCGCTCGTCGCCGGGTACCGCACCGAGGCCGCGATCGGCCCGCTCGCCTTGGCGGTCGCCGCCCGGCACCGGTGGCGCCGGCTGCTCACCAGCGTGTGGCACCTGAAGCACCACTACGATCGGGGCGACGGTGCCAGTGACGGGTTGTTCTTCGCCGACGAGCGCCTGCTGCGCTGGTGGACCGCGCACCTGGACGAGGTCGAGGCCGCCTTCGCGGCCTGAAGGCCTCAGCCCGCCCCGCGACGGGCGGCGTCCTGGCGGGACACGGGCAGAATGGGAGGCCCCATTCGCCCCGGGAGGCCCGTATGAGCGCACCGACTTCCGCGTCCTCGCCCGCCGTGGCCTGGGCCCGCGAACGGCCGAAACGGCGCGGCGTCTCCTGGGAGACCCTCGAAGCGCACCTCTTCTGCGCCCACCCGGAAGTGCAACTGCTGCTTCGCATCCGCGGCCGGGTGCTGCCGCACAAGGGCGTCTGGTTCCGCACCGCCTGGGTCGTGGTGCTCGCCGCCGTCCTGCCCGTGCTCTGGTGGGGCCCTTCGCGCCCGATGCTCGGCTGGGCGGTCGCGGGCGCAATGCTGCTCGCGGCCGCCGTCTGCGAGCTGATCGGCCTGGCGCGCGCGGCACGCGGCTACGGCACCACCGAGGACGCCCATTGGAGCGTCGCGGTCATGGTCACCAGCCTGGCGCCGATCGTCGGCGTCGGGGTCCTGGAAAGCCGCATCGGCGCCTTGGACGAACCGTCGGTCCTGTTCCTGGGTTCCTTGGCGGCGTTCGCGTTCGGCGTCCTCGGGCTGGCCTGCCCGACGCTGACGCCGAGGCGGATGAGCGCCCGGTACTACCGCACGCTCGAAACGGTTGCCGCCCTGCCCGAAGAGGAGCGGGAGCGGATTCGGCGCGACCTCACGGCGGCCCTCGACGTGCTCCTCGAACGCGGACTGATCCGAACGAGGGAGCTGAAGTACTCGAAGGCGGCGCCGCTGGGAGGCCTCACCGCCTGCCACCACAACCTCTCGCCGACCTGAAACACCGGTCTAACCGGAGGACGGCCTTCTGGAGCGACTCGGCCGGGCCGTTCGCGAAGCGCCGCAACCACAGCCGCGACCCGGCGAGCAGCACCGCGCTGATCGCAAGCCACAGTCCCGCGACGAACCACGGGTCGGCGCCGAACCTCGCGGCCAGGCCCAGGCCCCAGCCGTAGCAGACCGCCGAGGCGAGCAGGTTCTGGAGAATGTAGCCGCTCAATGCGGTGCGGCCCAGGCTCTCCAGTGCGGCGGTGAGCGGGCCGCGGCGGACGCGTTCGACGATGAGGCCGGTGAGCCCGAGGTAGCCGAGCATGACGACCGGCGCGGCCGCGTACCGCTCCAGGAAGAACAACGCGTCCGGCCCGAACATGAGCGCCAGGTTCAGCGGCAGGCCGATCCCCAAGCCCCACAACAGGAGACGGCTCCGAATCCGGGCGCCGTGCTCGTCGCCGCCGAAGGCCCCGGCGCGAAACAGCCTGACGCCCAGCAGGAACAGGAACACCAGCAGCGGGAAGGTCACGATCGGTTCGATCCGCAGCATCAAGGCGTTGTCGAGGCGGAACTGGACCTGCTCGATCCACGAACCGGAGGCGTAGAGCGCCTCGATCGCGGGGTCGGACTCGTCCCCGCCGACAGGGCCGAGGAACAGCGCGGCGGTGATCAGTCCCATGAGCGCCAAGTGCAATCCCCCGCTGGCCCACATGACCGCGTGCTGCGCCCGCCGCGAGCGGGTGAGCAGCCAGGCCACGACGACCGCCGTCACCGCGTAGCCCATGAGCACGTCCCAGGCGAACACGAGCGTGAAGTGGATCGTGCCTTCGGCGAACAGGAACAGCGCCCGCCAGTGGTAGCGGCCGGGCCAGCGGCGGCCGCGCTTCTCGCTGGAGCGGAACTGGATGGCGAGGCCCACGCCGAACAGGACGGTGAGCATCGACAGGAACTTGCCGTTGGTGAGCAGCTCGAAGACCGCGCCGATCACGGTGTCGTCGGTGGTCGCGCCCGAACTGCCCAGCAGCGGGCCCGCTTCGCCCGCAGGGGAGGCGAAGATCCAGATGTTGGTGCCGAGCGTCCCGAGGATGGCGACGCCGCGGAGGACATCGAGCAGCGGCAGTCGCTTCGACGGCGCCGCCTCGGCGGGCCGGTCGGCGGCGCGCTCTCGCGCGGAGGTGGTGTCCATGCACCCAGCTTCACCGGCATCGGCCGGGCGAACCTCATGCTGCGGCACGGGTTTTCGCCTCGATCGGGCGCGACCGTCGGTGGAGCGGGGCGTGCGGCGAAGGTGGCATCCGCTTTGGCCCCGTGCGACTTTGGTGGCAGGCCGAGACAGCGGGCAGCAGGCGGGCGTGGTGCCCCAGCGCCCGCCCGGTCCGACTCAGGCCGCCGTCGTGTTCTCCTCGATCCGCTTGCGGGGCTGCGCGTTCCGGCGCTTCGGCCGGCGGTCGAGCCACCACTGGGCGATCATGAGGTTGACGATCCAGCTGAGCCAGATCGAGGCCACGGCGACGTCCTCGATCATGGCGTCGAAGTCCCCGCCGTAGTAGCCCTCCTCGAACGGCATCAGGATGAGCATCAGGACCACGATCCACACCCGGTTGACCACGATCGACCAGCAGAGGGCGAAGCTGCGGATCATCCAGCGGCGGTGGAGCTTGAAGTCCCGCCGCAGGGCCGCGCGGAACCCGAAGAACGTGGTCGCCAGCCACAGCACCGTGAGGAGCACGTTCCCGATGCGCCCGGCCGGGTCCTGGACGGCGATCACGCCGACCACCCCGGCGAGCAGGCCCGAGGGCAGCACGCCCGCGAACACGTAGAGCCGCCCGCTGGCCCGGTGGATCCGCGGGTGGTGCTTGACCAGCCACGGCCACACCTGGAGCGAGCAGGTGATCAGCGCGACCGACCCGAAGAGGATGTGGCCGGTCAAGAGCAGGAAGTGCAGCTCCGGGTAGCCCTCCTGGAGCGGCAGGAGCGCGTTCCCGGTGTCGAAGCTGAGGTAGGCGGGGAGTCTGAAGAGGACGAACAGGACCGCGACCGCCAGGAGCGGGACGATCCACGGGCGGCGGTACCAGGGGCGCCCGGCGGTGCGGGCCGCCGCGGGTTCGATGCGGTCGAGGGTCTCGGGGCGGGTCACGGCGGTCTCCGATCGCGTTGGGGAACAGCGGCTTCAGATTATGCGTATGAGATACGCTAATTAGCGTATCTCATACGCACGATTGGCGGGGGAAGCCGCCGCGCCGCACGCCGTAACCTGCACACCGAGGCCGGATCGAAAGGAGCGCCCATGAGCGGGGACGCGTACGCACTGCTGTGGGAGGACGGACCGCACACCGGACGGACCCGGCGCGGCCCCGGACGCCCCTCCGGACTCAGCCGCGAACGGATCGTCGCCGAAGCCGTCGCCATCGCCGACGCCGAAGGCCTCCAACACGTCTCTATGAAACGCGTAGCCGAACGACTCGACAGCGGCGCCATGTCCCTCTACCGCCACGTCCCCGGCAAGGACGAACTCGTCGCCCTCATGTACGACGCGACCATGACCGAACCGCCGCACCTGCCCGAAAGCGAAGGCTGGCGCGCCGCCATGATCGCCTGGTCCCGGCAGGTGCGCGCCCTCTTCCGCGCCCACCCGTGGGCGCTGGCCCTCGCCACCCGCAACCACGCGATCGGCCCCGGCGAGGCCGGCTGGCTCGACGCCGCGCTCGGCGTCTTCCTCCGCGAAGGCCTCGCCGCCGACGTGAGCCTCGCGGCAGTGCTCGCCGTCAACGGCTACATCGGCGGCGCGCTGCGCCCCGAACTCCAGGGCCAGAACGACCCGCAGTGGTTCCGATTCCTCGAACACGACCTCGCACCCCTCAAGTACCCCAACGCGTTCCGACTGGCCTCCGCAGGCGGGCTCGCCGGGTCGGCGATCCTGCGCGACACCTTCGAGTTCGGCCTCCAACGGGTCCTCGACGGCCTGGAGCAGTACATCGACGACCAGCGCTGAACCGCCGATCCGCCTCCCGCCGTTCATGACCGGACGCGAAACAGGGGGCCGACCCTGACCGGCCGGCCCCCCGTCTTTCAGGAGAGAGGAAAGTAACGAACCCCCAAGGGGATCAAGCGGGTTGAAGCGCGGGCTCCCCCTTGCCCGAAGCGGCCTCGGGCTCCGAGTCGAACGCGGACTCGGCGTCGAACGGCTGCGGCGGCGCGTCATAGGCCTCGCGGTTGAGGATCTTCTCCGACTTCGCCACGATCACCGGCACCACCATCTGCCCCGTCACGTTCGCGGCCGTGCGGATCATGTCCATGATCGGGTCGATCGCCAGCAGCAGGCCCACGCCCTCCAGCGGCAGGCCCAGCGTCGACAGCGTCAAGGTCAGCATCACCGTCGCGCCGGTCAGGCCCGCCGTCGCCGCCGAACCGATCACCGACACGAACGCGATCAGCAGGTAGTCCTGCACGCCCAGACTCACCCCGTACACCTGCGCCACGAAGATCGCGGCGATCGCCGGGTAGATCGCGGCGCAACCGTCCATCTTGGTCGTCGCCCCGAACGGCGACGCGAACGACGCGTAGTCGCGCGGCACCCCCAGCCGGTCGGTCACGATCTTCTGCGCCAACGGCAACGTGCCCACCGACGAACGCGACACGAACGCGAACTGGATCGCCGGCCACGCCTTGCGGAAGAACTGCACCGGCGACACCTTCGCGACGAAGCGCAGCAGCACCGGGTAGACCACCAGCATCACCACGAGCGCGCCCGCGTAGATGTCGATGCTGAAGACCGCCAACGGCTCCAGCAGATCCCAGCCGTACGCGTACACCGACTTCCCGATCAGCGCCGCGGTACCGATCGGCGCCAGGCGGATCACCCACCACAGGGCCTTCTGGATCAGCGCCAGCGCCGAGGCGTTGAACCTCAGGAACGGATCGGCCTTCGGGCCGATCTTCGCCGCCGCCGCGCCGACCACGATCGCGACGAACACGATCTGGAGCACGTTGACGTTCACGAACGCGTCCGCCACGTTCGTCGGGACGATCCCGGTGAGGAAGTCCGTCCACGAACCGGTCTTCTCCGGCGCGGCGGCCGCGCTCGTGAGGCTCACCCCTTCGCCGGGGTTCGTCGTCAGGCCGATCGCCAGGCCGATCGCCACGGCGATGAGCGAGGTGATCGCGAACCAGCCGAGGGTCTTGGCGACCAGGCGCCCGGCGTTGGCGAGGCCCTTGAGGTTCGCGATCGAGGCGACGATCGCGGTGAACACCAGGAACGGGACGATGAGGAACAGCAGCTGCACGAACAGCGTCCCGACCGTCTCGAGGGTGGTGCCGAGCCAGCCGACCGACCATTGGCGGGCGGCGAAGCCGAGGACGAGGCCGAGCACGAGGCCGATGAGCAATTGCGCGGCGAACGGGATCTTCTTGAGGCGACGGCGCGGTTCGGCGTCGGTCGCGGTGGTTTCGGGGGCACTGGTCATGGTGAACCTCTGCGAAATCGGGTGCACGGCAGCGCGCGGTGGCGCGCGGCCGCGTCGAGAAAGGGAGGTCGCCGAGTCGGACTCGAACTCGGCGGGGAGGCGATACGTCGGCGAGTCGCCGGTGGGACGATCGGGGCTAACGACAGAGCACGGTCGACACGCGGCAGAAGTCGAGGTGACGCCTGCGTGTCAGGTACTGGTTCGTGACTGTGTAGCTCATCGCCCGTCAACGGTAATACTTTTCGCATATCCGGCGCAAGTGCCGTGAGCGAACGCATACCGTCACCGCTTCCGGCGGTCCTTCCGTATGCAGCGGCCCGGCACGCCCGCCCCGAGACGGGCCGGCTCCCCGCGTCCCTCCAAACCCGACACGCCTCCGGCCGGGCAGGCAAATGCGCGGTTCCGCCGCCGCGATGCCCCACGATCGAGGTCCTGCCATAGCCGCCGGCCAGGGCCGCTCGGCCACTCGCGCGACCCCGGCCGGCACGAGCCGAAGGGACCCCGATGCCGGCCTTCTGCGCGCTCCCGCGCCCCAATCCGAACCGCCGAGCCGCGCCGACCGCCGACAGCGCCGCCGCGCGGCGACCTCGGCCCGGCCGCGAGCGATGGCGGCCCGCCGCCTGGCTCGCCGCCGCGCTGGCGCTGCCGCTCCTCGCCTCCTCCTCCCCTGCCGCCCAGGCGAATCCTGACGACGGGCCCACGCAGGTCTGGCTGGTCGAACTCGTGGACGGCGCGGGCGTTTCGGGACTCAACGCGGCGGGTCACGATCTCGACTTCACCGTCCGGCACGATTTCGCGCGCGTCTGGACCGGCGTCTCGGTCGAGGCCGACCCGGCCACGGCCCGCCGGATCGAACGCCTCGACCTGGTCGAGCGGGTCTGGTCCGACGTGGTCTTCACCGGCCCCGTGCGGGTCGGCGCGGACCCGGGCGCCCCACTGGAGTCAGGCGGTGTCCCGGAATCGCAGCCTGAGCTGGCCCAGGCGATCGCGACGACCCGCGCCTCTGGCGCGCACGACCGCGGGATCACCGGCGAGGGCGTCAAGGTCGGGGTCATCGACACTGGCATCGACTACACCCACCCCGACCTCGGCGGGTGCTTCGGGCCCGGCTGCCGCGTCGTGGCCGGCACCGATTTCGTCGGCGACGAGTTCGACTCCGACGACCCCGATCACGCCGAACCCGTCCCCGACGAGGACCCAACGGACTGCGGCGGGCACGGCACGCACGTCGCCGGGATCGTCGGCGCCAGTGGCGAGGTCACCGGGGTCGCCCCCGACGTGACCTTCGGCGCCTACAAGGTCTTCGGCTGCGAGGGCTCGACCAGCGCCGAGGTGATCTTGCAGGCCCTGGAGGCCGCGCTGGACGACGGCATGGACATCGTGAACCTCTCGCTCGGCCAGTCGTTCCAGTGGCCCGGCTACCCGACGGCGAAGGCCGCCGACCGGCTCACCGAGGAAGGCGTCGTCGTCGTGGCGTCGATGGGCAACGACGGCGAAGCCGGGGTCTTCTCCGGCTCGGCCCCCGGCATCGGCGAGGACGTGATCGCCGTGGCCTCCACCGACAATCCGTCCCAGCGGATGGACGCCGCGTTCGTCCCGGCGCTCGACCGCCACATCGGCTACCGGGCGATCGGCGACACGGTCGAACCCGAAGCCGGCACTGTCACCGACCCGCTGGTGTGGTTCGGCCGGGCCTGCGCCGACGACCCCGCCGAAGGGGACATCGAAGGCAAGGCGGCCTTGATCGTCCGCGGCACCTGCACGTTCAAGGAGAAGTACGAGCGGGCCGTCGAGGAGGGCGCCACGGCGGTCGTGGTCTACAACGACCGGTCGGGGCCGTTCGGCGGGGCCGGGGTCGACGACCTCGGGGTCCCGATGGTCGGCGTGACCGACGCCGACGGCGAGGACCTGCGCGACCTGGCCGCGATCGGCAGGGAGACGGTCCTGGAGTTCGGCGGCCGCACGGTCCTGGTCGAGCTGCCGCGCGGCGGGTTCGCCTCCTCGTTCACCGCCTACGGCCCCGCCCCCGACCTGGCGTTCAAACCGGACCTGACCGCGCCCGGCGGCGGGATCTGGTCGACGGTGCCGGTGGCGGACGGCTCGTACGAGTCGCTGTCGGGCACGTCGATGTCCTCCCCGCATGTCGCGGGGGCGGCCGCGCTCCTGCTCCAGGCCGAGCCGAGGCTGGGTCCCGGCGAGGTCCGCACCCGGCTCGCGAACTCCGCAAAGCCGGTCGCGTGGGGCGACAACCCCGACCTCGGCGAGTCCGAAGCGGCCCACCGGCAGGGCACGGGCGTCATCGACGTCCTGGCCGCGCTCGACGCCCGGGCGAGCCTGCAACCCACGGGCGTCAACGTCGGCGACGGCACGGGCCCGCGCACGTTCGCGCTGACCCTGACCTCGCACGACACCACCACGCGCGTGTACGACCTGACCCACAGGGCCACGATCGCCACCACCGGGGACGTGCGCGACCCGGGCTTCCACGCGGCCGAGCCCGCGGTGACGTTCGAGCCGCAGCAGCTCAGGCTCTACCCGGGCCAGTCGGCGACCGTGCAGGTCACCGTCGAGCCCAGCGGTGAACTCCCCGAAGGCAGCGTCTTCGGCGGGCACATCAGCGCGACCCCCGCGGGCGGCGGGGAGCCGCTGACGGCCGCGTACTCCGGCTACCAGGGCGACTACCTGGCGATCCCGGTGCTCGACCACCCGGAGTATCCGCGGCTCGCCGCGGTGGTGGGGCAGGACCCGGACACGCGCGAGTTCGACTACCGCGATCTGGAGCCCGGCGAGACGTTCAGCCTCGCCGACGGCCCGGACCTGGCGGCCCTGGTCTACCTCGGGCACCAGGTCGCGGCGTTGGAGGTCCGCGTTGCGAACGTGGGCACCGGCGAAGTGGTGGAGTGGGAGCGGGAGGTGTTCCTACAGCGCTCGCCCGGGCCGGACGACGCTTTGAGCATCCACTTGGCAGACCTCGCCGCCCAGCGGCCCGGGGCGCTGGCCCCGGGGGAGTGGACTCTGGAGGTGCGGGTGCTCAAGGCCCTCGGCGACGAGGCGAACCCCGAGCATTGGGAGCAGTGGACCTCGCCGGTGTTCACGCTCTCGGACTGAGGGCCCTCCGGCGTGCTGCGCGGGCGGCCGGACTGGTTGTCCGGCCGCCCGCGATTGCCGCGGAGCGAATGGTGCTGCGGGGACCACGCGCGGGTGGGTCCCGCGCGTGGTCTCGGTATGGTGACTTTCGCGAATCCCCCTCTTACAGCCACCATCCCGCAGTCTTGGATGGTTTTTTGTCTCAACCGTGACACACCTTTCGGCGAATCGGCGAGCACTATTTTCCAGCCTGTGGATAACTTCTGCATCGGTGATTTCGGTGCAGGTCGGGGGCATGTTCGTGGTGGTCTTGTTGGTGTTGACGGCTGCTACTCGGCTGTTTTTTCGGCGCATGGGACAACCGTGGCACGAGTCCGTGCGCATCGGCGAATGCGATTGTTCTTCTTGTGGATAACCGCTTTTCCACGCCGAATGCCGGCGCTATTTCCGGCGGTGGACCAGTTGCGCGCCGGCCTGGTCCCTCGGCGTGATGGTGATCTGGTCGATGTTCACATGCGCCGGGCGTGTGGCGACCCACGCGATCGTCTCGGCGATGTCCTCGGCGACCAAAGGGGTCATGCCCGCGTACACCGCGTCGGCCCGCTCCCGGTCCCCCTCGAACCGCACCAGGCTGAACTCGGTCTCGACCAGGCCCGGGTCGATCTCGCACACCCGCACCGGCTCGCCCAGCAACTCCATCCGCAGCACCCGGGTCAGCGCCGCCTCCGCGTGCTTCGCCGCGTTGTAGCCGCCCCCGCCCGGATACGGCTGGTGCCCGGCGATCGAGCCGATCACCACCACCTGCCCGTCCCCCGAGGCGACCAGGTTCGGCAGGAGCGCCTTGGTGACCCTCACCGTGCCGAGCACGTTCACGTCGTACATCCGCTGCCACAGGTCGAGGTCGGCGCCCGCGATCGAGTCGAGCCCGAGCGCTCCGCCGGCGTTGTTCACCAGGAGGTCGCAGCGTCCGACCTGCTCGGTGAAGGCGTTCACCGAGTCCTCGTCGGTGACGTCGAGCGGCAGCGCCGTCCCCCCGATCGCGGCGGCGACCTCGGCGAGCCGGTCGGTCCGGCGCGCCCCCAGCACCACGTCGAAGCCGGCCTCGGCGAGGGCTCGCGCGGCCGCGGCCCCGATCCCGCTGCTCGCTCCCGTGACGACGGCGGTCTTCCTGCTCATGGCGATTCCCCTCCGAAGCGCTGCTGCTGCCGCTCGGACCCTACTCGCCGGGCGGCCGAGCGCCCCTGCGGGTTCTCACACTCTGGCCGCGCGGCCCGCCGCGCCCGGCCGCGCCCGTACCATCGCAGGCGACGTTGGTTCCGAGGCGGTGCCTGCTCTGCTGGACACAGCCGCCTCGGCTAAGAGGGAATCTGGTGCGAATCCAGGACTGCCCCGCAGCGGTGAGAGGGAACGAAACCCGCCATGAGCACTGGACTCCGGTCTGGGAAGCGGCGAGGACTAGGGGCCGGAGACGGCGCGCCCTCGAGTCCGAATACCTGCCCGCGTACCGCGCGCGACCGCGCGCGGTCCCGTTGTCGCAAGTTCGAGGGAACTGACACATGAACACGACCACCGGCGTGCGCTCGACCGCACTCCAATCCACCGCGCTCGGGTACCCGCGCATCGGATCCAACCGCGAGCTCAAGCGCGCGCTCGAATCCCACTGGGCCGGGCGGACCGACGCCGCCGCGCTCGAGGCGGCCGCCGCGGCCGTCCGCGCCGAGATGCTCGACGACCTCTCGGTCCTCGATGCGGTCCCGACCGGCACCTTCTCGCTCTACGACCACGTGCTGGACGCGCTCGCGGCCGTCGACGCGCTCGCGCCGCGCCACCGCCGCGACAGCGACCTCGCCTCCTATTTCGCCGCCGCCCGCGGCGACGACGCGGCCGCGCCGCTGGAGATGACGAAGTGGTTCGACACCAACTACCACTACCTCGTCCCCGAGATCGGCCCCGACACCGCGTTCGCCGCCCGGCCCGCCAAGGCCGTCGCCGAGTTCCGCGAAGCGAAGGACCGCGGCCTCGACGCCCGGCCCGTGCTGCTCGGCCCGGTCTCGTTCCTGCTGCTCGCCAAGCCCGCCGAAGGCGCGCCCGAAGGCTTCGCGCCGCTCGACCGGCTTGGTGACCTCGTAGAGGTGTACGTGGACCTGCTCGCCGCGCTCGCCGAGGCCGGGGCCGGACCGGTGCAGATCGACGAGCCCGCGCTGGCCGCCGACCGCACCCCCGCCGAGCTGGAGGCGACCGCCGCCGCCTACCGGCGGCTCGCCGCCGAGACCGAGATCATCGTCGCCGGCGGCTACGGCCCGTTCGGCGAGGCGATCGGGACCCTGCTCGACGCCGGCGTCGCGGGCCTCGCCCTCGACCTGGTGCGCGGCCGCGGTGACCTCGAAACACTTGAGGCCCTGAATGTTTCACGTGAAACATTCCTGATCGCGGGCGTGATCGACGGGCGCAACATCTGGAAGGCCGACCTCGCGAAGGCCGCCGCCGACATCGCGCGGCTCCAGGCCATCACCGACCGGGTCGGGGTCGCCTCCTCCTCCACGCTCCTGCACGTCCCCGTCGACCTCGCCCCCGAGCTCCACGCCGAGCACGGCCTTCCCGAGGAGCTGACCGCGCGGCTCGCGTTCGCGCGCCAGAAGCTCCGCGAGATCGTCGCCCTCGCCGACCCCTCCGGGTCCCGTGCCACCCGGCCCGAGACCCCCGGCGCCTGGCGCGACGAGGCCGTGCGCGAACGCCTCGCCGGGCTCGGGGCGGACGCCGACCGCCGCGCCCCCTACCCCGAGCGCCGCGCGGCCCAGGCCGAGCGCGTCCCGCTCCCGCCGCTCCCGACCACGACCATCGGCTCCTTCCCGCAGACCGCCGAGCTGCGCAAGGCCCGCGCCGCCCACCGCCAGGGCCTCATGATCGAGGCCGACTACCACGCCCGTATGCGCGCCGAGGTCGTCGCGGTCATCGCCGAGCAGGAGAAGCTCGGCCTCGACGTGCTCGTCCACGGCGAGCCCGAGCGCAACGACATGGTCCAGTACTTCGCCGAGCAGCTCACCGGCTTCGCGACCACCGCCGCCGGCTGGGTCCAGTCCTACGGCTCGCGCTGCGTGCGCCCGCCGATCCTCTACGGCGACGTCGCCCGCACCGCGCCGATCACCGTCGACTGGATCGCCTACGCGCAGTCGCTCACCGAGAAGCCCGTCAAGGGGATGCTCACCGGGCCCGTGACGATCCTGGCCTGGTCCTTCGTGCGCGACGACCAGCCCTTGGCCGACACCGCCGACCAGGTGGCGCTGGCCCTGCGGGACGAGGTGGCCGACCTGGAGGCGGCCGGGACCGCGATCATCCAGGTCGACGAGCCCGCCCTGCGCGAGCTCCTGCCCGTGCGCGCCGCCAGCCGCGCGGCCTACCGCGACTGGGCCACCCGCTCCTTCCGCCTCGCCACCTCCGGCGCCCGGCCGGACACCGCGATCCACACCCACCTGTGCTACTCGGAGTTCGGCGAGGTCATCGACGCGATCGCGGCCCTCGACGCCGACGTCACCTCGATCGAGGCCTCCCGCTCGAAGATGGAGGTCCTCGCCGACCTCGACCGCGCCGAGTACCGCAGCGCCGTCGGCCCGGGCGTGTGGGACATCCACTCCCCGCGCGTGCCCGCCGCCGACGAGATGGCCGCGGCCCTGCGCCTCGCCGTCGCCGCCCTCGGGCCCGACCGCGTCTGGGCCAACCCCGACTGCGGGCTCAAGACCCGCCGCTACGAAGAGGTCCGCCCCTCGCTGGCGAACCTCGTCGAAGCGGCCGGCGCCGTGCGCGCCGAAGTCCAGCGCCCGTAGATCCCGCTCGCCGCCGCGCCCGCCGGACCGCCGCTCCCCGCACCCACGGGGCCGGCGGACCGGCGGGCGCCGACGCACCAGAAGTGCGTCGGCGCGGACGGTGACCGGCCCGCCGGGCACGTACCCTTGCACTTGTGGCGATGGACAACTACCGCATCCTGACCGACCCCGTGAACGGCGGCATGTCCGGCCTGGCCAAGGCCAGCGCGGACTGGCGACGGCTCGCGCACAACGTCGAGGCGCTGGGCGCGGTCGCGGGCGTGCCGATGATGGCGATGGTCAAGGCCGACGCGTACGGGCACGGCATGGTCCCGGCCGCGCGCGTGGCCGTCGAGGCCGGGGTCGCGGGGCTGGGCGTGGTGACGCTCCGGGAGGCCTGGCAGCTCAAGCGCCTGCCGGATCTGGCGGGGGCGCGGGTGATGGCGTTCTTCTCAGCCCCCGGTCAGGCGGGCATGGCCGAGGTGGTCGGGGCCGGGGTGGAGCTGGGGGTGTCCTCGCTCGTGCAGCTCGATTCGGTCGCGGCGGCGGCCGAGGCGGCCGGTCGGCCCGCGCGGGTGCATCTCAAGGGCGATACGGGGATGTCGCGCGGGGGCGTGCCCGAGCACGAGTGGGCGCCGTTCGCGGAGGCGGCGGCGAAGTACCAGGCGGCGGGTGCGGTCGCGGTGGTCGGGGCGTGGAGCCATCTGGCCTGCGCCGACGAGCCGGGGCATCCGGCGAACGCGTCGCAGAAGGCGGCGTTCGAGCGGTTCCTGGAGGCGGTGGCCGCGGCGGGGCTGGAGCCGGAGGTGCGGCATCTGGCGAATTCGGCGGCGTTGATCGCCGATCCGCAGACGCGGTACGACATGGTGCGTCCGGGGATCGCGCTGTATGGGTACAACCCGGTGCCGGAGTTCGCGGTGGATCTGAAGCCGGTGCTGGAGTTGCGGTCGACGGTGATGTCGGTCAAGCGGCTTCCGGCGGGTGCGGGGATCTCGTACGGGCACACGGTGCATCTGGAGCGGGACGCGAATGTGGCGCTGGTGCCGCTGGGGTACGCCGACGGGGTGCCGCGGGCGGCTTCGGGCCGGGCCGAGGTGTACCTGGCGGGGCGGCGGCGGCGGGTGCTGGGCCGGATCTGCATGGACCAGTTCGTGGTGGACTGCGGGGACGACGCGGTGAAGCCGGGTGAGCCGGTGGTGCTCATCGGTGCGGGGGAGCAGCATCCGGACGCGGACGACTGGGCGGCGTGGGCGGGGACGATTCCGAACGACGTCTTGACGGGTCTGGGGGCGCGGGTGCCGCGGCTGTGGAATCGCGGTCTGAGCGGCCTGCCGGGCGAGTCCGGGGCCGGCGACGGTGCCTCGGGCCGGTAGCGGCGTCCGCGGCTTCGTTGTGAGCGCCGTTCCTCTTCGCGAGGTCCTTTCGGGCACAATGTCCGTTGGGCGCTTCGGTGTCGCGGGCAGGGTTGTTCCAGAACGCAGTCGTCCCAAAACGCAGTCGTCCCAGAGAGCAGTTTTCCTAGAGCGCAGGTTTTCCTAGAGCACTGTGAGGCCGCATGAGTGAGAAGCGTTCCCGCCGCCTGCGCGGTCTGGCGGTCGCCGGTGGCGTGACCGGGGGCGTCGCCTTGGGGGCGGCGCTGGCGTGGGGGGTGCCGCGGTACCTGGCGCGGCGGACGCGGGCGTCCTCGGCCGATCCGTACGCGCACGAGCCGTTCGAGCTGCCGCCGCAGAGTTCGGTGCGGACGGTGCAGACGCGCGACGGGGTCGCGGTGCACGTGGAGACGGCCGGTCCGGCGGACGCGGACTTGACGGTGGTGTTCGCGCACGGGTACATGCAGGACATGGGGACGTTCTACTTCCTGCGGAAGGCGATCGTGAACGCGGGGAGGGACGTGTCGCTGCGGGCGGTGCTGTACGACCAGCCGGGGCACGGGCGTTCGGGTCCGGTGCCGCGCACCGAGTACGGGATCGACGACCTGGCCGAGGTGCTGCACGACGTGCTGGCGGCGGTGGCGCCGAGCGGTCCGCTGGTGCTGGTGGGGCATTCGATGGGCGGGATGACCATCCAGACGTACGCGCGGGTGCACGCCGAGGCGTTCCACGAGCGGGTCAAGGGCGTGGCGTTCCTGTCGAGCAGCGCGGCGGGTCTGGACACGGTGGAGACGAAGCCGATGCGGGCGCTGCGGCGGCTGCGCCGGACGGTGCTGCCGATGTTGCAGCAGGTGGCGGGGTGGACGCCGGACCTGATCGACCGGTCGCGGCTGCTGGCGGGGGACCTGGGCTGGCTGCTGACGCGGCGGGCGGCGTTCGGGCACACCGACCCTCCGGCGTCGCTGGTGAGCCTGGTGGAGGCGATGAACCGGCGGGCGTCGATCCAGAGCATCGTCGGTTACGCGCGCGCTATTCTCGATCACGACGAGACGGCGACGCTGCCGCAGTTCAAGGGGCTTCCGGCGTTGATCGTGGTCGGTGACGCGGATCTGCTGACGCCGCCGGAGCATTCGCGGCGGCTCGCGGCGGCGCTCGCGGGGTCGCGTTTCGTGCTCATTCCCGAGGCGGCCCATTCTCCGCAGCTGGAGTATCCTGGTGAAATCTCACAACTGTTGTTGGAGATGATCGACAAAGTCGCGGCTGAGATCGGCGATGACGCCGTCGCGGGCGACGCTTCGCCGCCGGAGGACGAGGGCGTTCGCGCCCGCAGGTGGACGCCGTTCTCCCGCGCCGACCGGTCGCGTCTCGAACCGTGACGGCTGCGGGACGGCATGATTTCGGCGGCTCCGCGGGCCGCGCCGAGGGCGCGGCGGCGGGCCCTACGCTCTTGGAGGAGTGAAACGTGAGGCTGACGCTCCAGACGGCCGCAGACACCCACGAGTTCGGTCTGCGCCTGGCCGCGCTGCTGCGCGCGGGCGACCTGGTGATCCTCACCGGTCCGCTCGGGGCCGGGAAGACCGCTCTTACGCAGGGGATCGGCGCCGGGCTCGGCGTCGAGGGGCGCATCACGAGCCCGACGTTCGTGATCGCCCGTTCGCACCGCGCCGGCGAGGCGGGGGTGCCGCTGGTCCATGTCGACGCCTACCGGCTCGAGCACTTGGACGAGTTGGACGACCTCGACCTGGACGCCGACGTGGAGGCGGCCGTGACGGTCGTCGAGTGGGGCGCCGGCCTGGCCGAGCGCCTCGCCGAGTCGCACCTGGAGATCGCGATCGAAAGGCGCTCGGCCGGTGATGAGGGCGGGGAGTCCCGCGAGGCGGTGCTGCACGCGCGCGGCGGCGACTGGGCCGTTCGATTGGCCTCGCTCGGGTTGCCGGTGGGTGCGGCCGCATGAGGGTCCTCGCGCTCGACACCTCCACCAGCGCCGTCCAGGCCGCACTGGTCGACCTCGACGACGACGAGCTGTTCCTGACCTCGTTCCGCCGGGAGATCGACGGGCGCGGGCACGTGGAGAAGCTCGCGCCGTTCATCGAGGGCTGCCTGGCCGATGCCGGGAAGACCGCCGGGGACGTCGAAGCGGTGGTCGCGGGGATCGGGCCGGGTCCGTTCACGGGCCTGCGCGTCGGGATGGTGACCGCGGCGGCGTTCGCCGACGGGGCGGGAATCCCGGTGTACGGGGTCTGCTCGCTCGACGGCATCGGCGGCAACACGCGGGGCCGGGCGCTGGCGGCGACCGACGCGCGGCGCAAGGAGATCTACTGGGCCGTGTACGAAGACGGCGTGCGCGAGGGCGAGCCGCAGGTGTCCAAGCCCGCGGAGCTGCCCGAGTGGGTCTCGGGCAGCGGCGGCGCCGACTACGCGATCGGCGAGGGCGCGAGCAGGTACGCCGAACAGCTCTCGGTGCCCGCCGAGACCGTGCCGGTGTACCCGGACCTGGTCAAACTCGTCGAGCTGGCCGCGCCGCGGCTGCTGTCTGGGGCGCCGAGCGAGCAGTTGACGCCGTTGTACCTGCGTCGCCCTGACGCACAGCCGGCCGCGCCTCGGGACTGATCGCCCCCGCGGCGTGCTACAGCTTGAAGCGATGAACGAGCACTTGCGGATCGACCGGCTGCGCTGGTGGCACCTGCCCGAGGTCGCGCGGATGGAGACGGCGATCTTCGGCCCCGAGGCCTGGAGCGAGGGCATCCTGTGGACCGAGCTCTCGGCCGGGAACGACTACCGGGCCGTCTTCGACGACGACACCGGCCGCGACGACGCCGCGATCGCCGGTTACATGGGGATCGCGCTGGGCGACACCGAGGCGTGGATCAACAACATCGCCGTCGACGCGGCGTACCGTCGCCGGGGGATCGCCCGGATGCTCATGGACGACGCCCTGGCGCGCTCGCGCGCCGCCGGCGCCAAGGCCGTGTACCTGGAGGTCGCGGTCGACAACGTTCCGGCGCAGCGCCTGTACGACGCCTACGGCTTCTACGGCATCGGGGTGCGCAAGAACTACTACCAGCACACCGGCACCGACGCCGCCGTGATGAGGATGGACCTTTGAAGAACGACAGCGCCCGCCTGAGCGAACCCGTGGTGATGGGGATCGAGACCTCCTGCGACGAGACCGGGGTCGGGATCGTGCGCGGCACCGAGCTCCTCGCCGACGCAGTGGCCTCCTCTGTGGACGAGCACGCCCGCTTCGGCGGCGTCGTGCCCGAAGTGGCCAGCCGCGCCCACCTCGAAGCGATGGTGCCCACCGTGCAGCGGGCCCTCGACGACGCCGACCTGACCCTCGCCGACCTCGACGGCATCGCCGTCACCGCCGGTCCCGGCCTGGCCGGGGCGCTCATGGTCGGCGTCGGCGCCGCGAAGGCCTACTCGATCGCCACCGGCGTCCCCCTCTACGGCGTCAACCACCTCAGCGCCCACATCGCCGTCGACACCTTGGAGAACGGGCCGATCCCCGAGCCCGCCATCGGCCTGCTCGTCTCCGGCGGCCACTCCTCGATCATGATGGTCGAAGACCTCGCCGGGAAGGTCACGCAACTGGGCGCGAGCATCGACGACGCCGCGGGCGAGGCCTTCGACAAGGTCGCGCGCCTCCTCGGCCTGCCCTTCCCCGGCGGCCCCTACATCGACAGGGCCGCAAAGGAGGGCGACCGCGCCTACGTGCGGTTCCCGCGCGGGCTCACCGCCGCGAAGGACATGGAGCGCCACCGCTACGACTTCTCGTTCTCGGGGCTGAAGACCGCCGTCGCCCGCTGGATCGAGGCCCGCCGGGCCGAAGGCGAGGACGTGCCGGTGAACGACGTGGCCGCCGCGTTCCAGGAGGCGGTGTGCGACGTGCTCACCCGCAAGGCGATCCTCGCCGCGAAGGAGCACGGCGTCGACACGATCCTCCTCGGCGGCGGCGTCGCCGCGAACTCGCGCCTGCGGACCCTGGCCGCCGAACGCGCCGAGGAAGCCGGCATCACCCTGCGCCACCCGAGGCCGAAGCTGTGCACCGACAACGGCGCGATGGTCGCCGCCCTCGGCTCGCACCTCGTCGCCGCCGGGGTCGCCCCCTCCCGCATCGACTTCCCCGCGAACTCCTCTATGGACATCGAAGTGGTCAGCCTCGCCGACCGCCTCTGACGAACGGCGCTCCTCCCACGCGCCACACGCGTACGATTGCGCGGCAACGACCACACGCGCAAAGGAAGGGGACCGGCATGGCCGACAAGCCCAAGGGACCGACCTCGTACTTCCCGTCGATCGAGGAGCGGTACGGCCGCCCGATCGCCGACTGGCTCAAGGACCTCGACGCGAGCGGCCTCACCGGCCACAAGGCCCTCGTGGACTGGCTCAAGTCCGAGCACGGGCTCGGGCACGGCCACGCCAACGCCCTCGTCGCCTACCGCGCCGACCCCGGCAAGTACGCCGAGTACCCCGGCGCGGCATGACGACCGGCCGAACCGCCTTCGCGCCCGCCTCCCGGCGGCGGCGAACGCGGCCCGGCAGGATTTTACCGAGTCGTTATTGCGGTGATGGGTTCGGAAATGTGGCAGAAGTGTCGAGTTTCCGACATCCCGACGCCACACGAGGATCTTCCGACCCAACGGACACAATGGTATTCACCAGTTACGGCATGTGTTGCGTTGCGCCCGAGCGGGGTACCGATACCTTGAGGCAATGTCGAAGCTGGAGAGGCAAGGACGCCCCGATTCGAAGCCCCGCCGCCGCGGCGGTGCCATTTTTTTCGGCACCGCCCTGGCGGTCCTGGCCCTCACCGCGGTGGTGGCATGGCAGTCCGAGCTCTTCGGGCTCGTGAACCGGGAACCGCAGTGGGAGGTCCTCTACACCGAGCGGAGCCTGACGCTCGAACCCACCGGCGCGAACCTCGACGGTGGCCGCGACTGCTGGTGGGAGGCGATCGACCTCGACGCCTCCGGCGAGATCAGCGTCCAGCCGTCCTTCGAGGGCGACCCCGGCGCGGGAGCCCGGACCGACCTCGCCTGGTGGTACTGCATCGACGAGGAGCTCCAGCAGCCCCAGATCCGGTTCCTCACCGGCAGGGACGCCGACGGCGTCTGGATGCGCGGCGCGGGGCTGTACACCATCGACACCTGCACCAGGAGCCTCGAAGGCGACAACTCCGAGCAGATCCTCGAAGCCCCCCTCGCCGACCTGAACGACCAGGGCGTCAGGACCGGCTCGGCCGTGTGCGTGCGCACCACCGCGGGCAACGTGGCGCGGGTGATGCTGACCGACATCAGCGTCAGCGACACCGAGGTCGACCGGCGGTTCTCCTTCCTGGTCACCCTGTGGCAGCGCACCGACTGACCCGAGCGCCGGAGGGCGGGCCGCATCGGCACGGGCCCAAGGCGATCGAGGAGCGATGACGCGGCCGCGGGCCGGGCCGATCGGCCGCGTCCGCGTCCTCAGCACCGGCACGGTCGCGATCCGTCCCGAGCAGATCGGCCCCACCCGCAAGCCGGTCCTGTGGTGGCTGCTCACCTCCACCGAGTGGACCGCGCCCAAGCCGGTCAACGTCTTCGTCGTCGAGCACCGGGAAGGCCTGGTGCTCTTCGACACCGGCCAGGACCGCGCCTCGGTCACCGACCCCGGCTACTTCCCCTCCGGCCCCGCCGGCCTGATCTACTCCCGCATCGCCAAGCCGCGCATGGACACCGGCGACACCCTCCCCGCCCGGCTCGCCGAACTCGGCCACGACACCGGCGACGTGCGGCGCGTCGTCCTCTCCCACCTCCACCACGACCACATCGGCGGCCTCCCCCACCTCGGCCACGCCCAGATCCACGCGGCCCGAGCCGAACTCGACTCCCTGGCCCGGCCCTTCCCGCGGGCCCGAGGCCTGCTGCCCGATCGCATCGACCTGCCGGGGCTGCAATGGAAACCGATCGACTTCGCGCCGATCGACGATCCAGGGGCGGCCCCGTTCACCACCGGACTCGACCTCTACGGCGACGGCTCGATCCTCCTGCTGCCCACCCCGGGCCACACCCCCGGATCGACGTCGATGCTCGTGCGCCGACCCGGTCGCCGCCCGCTCCTGATGGTCGGCGACCTCACCTTCGACGCCGCGCGCCTCGCCGCCGGGATTCCCACCGGTACCGGCGACAAGCGCCGGTCGGCCCGCACCGCCGCGAACGTGGCCGCGCTCCGGGCCCGCCTCCCCGGACTGACCGTTCTCGCCGCGCACGACCCGGACGCGGCCGCCCTCCTGGAACAGGCCGAGCAGCCCTATAGAGATTGAGGATGCCAAGCGGCCCTGAACGATGCGCCCGATCGAAAGCGGACTTTCCCGCTCCCGGAAGGACCGTCCGAGCCGAACGCCCGCTATCGCCGCGATGCCACCGGCCATCTTGGTATCTACTGTGGAGTCCCGAGGGACTCCAAACTCTTCTTGCAGTAGTCCATCCTGCACTTCGGAACGGAGACGAATTGATCATTTTCGTTGCGGGTGAGATGAAAACGCAGGTCAAGCGGGTCTTCAGGGCGCTGAAAAACCGGGCCGCACCCCAAAACGATCATGCTTTTGCAGGCCGGGGGTTGCGAAGTCCTCACCGAAACGGTTAACTGTGCGTACGAGTTCACACCACGCAATATCGTGTAATACCGCCGCAGACCGGGTCGACCCTCCCGGTGCGGCACCTTAAGGCCCTCATGGCGGCCTACGTCACACACCTCATATCGAAGCCCTTACGCCCGATGTCTGCTGATCCGATGTGAGCTGCGAAAGGCATATGAATCCACCCCGAGAAAACCCGTACGGCACCCCTGCGGGCGACGACCACAATGCCGCCAGGCCCCGCAGGGACCCCCAGGCGGCGAACATGCCGACGTTCGAACTCACCGACGAACTCGTCCTCTGCTGCCTCGACCAGGTGTCGTGGCGGCCGATCGTGCGCCCGAGGATCATCGGACTCGGCCTCGCCGCCTGCGTGATCGGCCAGCTCGTCGCCTTCGGCAAAGTGGAGCTGGTCGAGCGCAAGCTCCACCTCTCCTACGTCGCCCAGCCCCCCACCACCGTGCTCATGCTCGAAGTGTGGGAGGCGATCAAGGGCGAGTACACCCCGCAGCCGCTCAAGACCTGGCTTCAGTACCTCTCCGAGCACGGCGCCGGCACCGGCGAACTCTTCCAGCGCGTCATCGGGCGCATGGCCTCCCGGGGCCTGATCACCATCGAGCGGCAAGGAGTCCTCAACCGCCGCACCGCGTACATGCCCCTCAACCCCACCGCCGCCGCATGGCCCTACGTGCGACTCCGCCAGCGGCTCAACCGCCACGACCTCGACCTCCCCAGTGGACGCGACGCGTTCATGATCGGGCTGCTGTCGCGCATGGGTTTCGGCGACCGTTTCGTCGATGCCGCACAAGGGCGCTCGCGCCTGGACGCGGTGGTCGGAGAGCTCGATCCCCCGGTACTGGAGATCCTCGACAACCTCGACGTCCTCGTCGCCAAAGCCGCCATGACACAGCGCCCCTGAGAATCCCGAAGAACCCTATCCAAGAAGGGGATACCCCTGTGTCCATCACCCAACAACAACCGAGGGTCGGCTCCATCGCCGATCAGCTCGCGGCCGACAAGCTAGGGGTCATGGGCCTCTTGCACTTCTCCCTGACGGCCGCCACCCCCCTCACCGTGATCGCCGGCGTCACCGTCACCGGCTGGGCGCTCACCGGTCAGATCGGCATCCCGGTCGCCTTCGCCGCCATCGGCGCCATCCTGGTCCTGTTCTCCGTCGGCTACACCACCATGGCCCGCCACATCTCCAACGCCGGCGCCTTCTACGCCTTCGCCGCCCGCGGCGGCTCCCCCGCCGTCGGCGTCGCCGCCGCCTTGGTCGCACTCGTCGCCTACGCCGCACTCTCCTTGGGCCTGTACGGACTCGTCGGCGTCGCCGCCGCGCCGCTCATCGAGACCTGGACCGGCTGGGCCGCGCCCTGGTGGGTGCCGGCGGCCGCGATGTGGCTGCTCGTCAGCATCCTCGGCACCCGCGCGGTGGACCTGAACAGCAAGTTCCTCGCGGTCCTGCTCGCCCTCGAAATGGCCCTCATCGTCGTCTTCAGCATCTCGAACCTCGGCAACCCGTTCGAGGGGACCTACCACTTCGAGGCCCTCGACCCGACCCTGCTGTTCACGTCCATATCGGGTGCGCTGCTGGTCCTGGGCTTCCTCGGCATGATCGGCGTCGAGATGCCGACGGTGTACGCCGAGGAGAGCAAGAACCCCAAGCGGACCGTGCGCATCGCGACCGTCCTCGCCATCGTGATCCTTGCGGTCATGTACACGATCGCCTCCTGGTCGATGACCGTCGCCGTCGGCCCCGACAACATCGTCGCCGCCGCGAGGGAACTCGACCTCGGCGTGTTCTTCGGCCTCATCGAGACCCAGATGGGCGCCTCGGTGGCGACCGCCGCCGAAGTGCTGCTGGTGACCAGCGTGGTCGCGGCCGCGATCTCCTTCCACAACACGGTGTCGCGCTACGCGTTCGCGCTCGGGCGCGAGAACGTGCTCCCGACCGCGCTGGGCCGCACCTCCCCCCGCACCGGCGCCCCCATGCGCGCCTCCCTGGTGCAGTCCGCGCTCGCCCTCGTGGTGCTCGTGGTCTACGCCGTCGCCGGGCTCGACCCGATGATCGACTTGTTCTACCTGTTCGGCACCTCCGGCGGCGTCGGCATCCTCATCCTCATCACCGTCGTCTCCGCGGCCGTGGTCAAGTACTTCGCGCGCGACCTGCGCGGCGAGTCCTCCTGGAGCGCCCGCTGGGCGCCGGCGCTGTCGACGGTGCTGCTCGTCGCCGTCACCGTGGCCGCCATCGCGTCCTTCGCCGACCTGCTCGGCGTCGGACCGGACTCGCCGCTGCCGACCGTGGTCCTGGTCGTCTACGCGGTCGTCGCGGTCATCGGCGTCCTGTGGGGCCTGGTGCTGCGGTCGAGCCGGCCCGAGCAGTACCGGCGCATCGGCTCCGGCCCGAGCACCGAGGTCGAGGAGGAGGCCCCAGTGGGTGGTCGGCCGTGAACGGCGTGATCGTCGAGACCGACCACACCGGCCCGAGCGGGCCGATCGCGGCGCGGATCGCCGACTCGTTCAAGGACCTCGCGGTCGCCGAATGGCTCGTGCCCGGCAACGTGGACGAGCGCCGCCGGATCATGGCCGGCCAGTTCGAGATGCTCGTCGGCCCGGCCCTGGACGGGTACGGCCACGTCGACGTCGCGGTGGACCTCACCGGGAGCCTGCTCGGCGTGACCGTCTGGCTCGACTTCAACGGCGGCCACTTCCCGGCGCCGGTGTTCTACGAGGAGCGGCTGGCGGAATTGTGCGGCGCCCACCTGCCGCGCTTCCAGGCCCTGGACGAGGCCTTCGGGCGCCACCACCCCGACCCGGCCGAGCGGCCCCACCTGCATCTGGCGTTCTGCGCGGTCGATCCGGAGCGCCAGTCGAAGGGGATCGGGACGCTGCTGCTCCAGCGGGGGATCGAGCGGCTCGACAAGCTCGGCGGCGCCGCCTATGTGGAGGCGGCGAACAAGGAGCTGACCGAATGGTACGGCCAGTACGGCTTCGCGAGCCGCGAACCGCTGGACCTGCCCGGCGGCCCGCAGATGTATCCGATGTGGAGGGACAAGCGCTAGGCGCCGTCCCGTGATGAACGAACCCCTCGGCGGGCGCCTGAAGGCGCCCGCCGAGGCCGTCACGAAGCCAGTTGAGCGAACACCATCGGCCACCAGGCCTCGTCGTCGAACGCGTTCGGATCGATGCCCCGGAGCGTGGCCTTGAGCGCCTCGGCGCGCTCGGCCCGGCCCTGCTTGCCCTCGTCCTGCTCGACGAAGACCGCGAAGCGGTAGAGGAACTCGACGAACGACCGGTAGTCGGAGTTCACGCCCTGGATGTCGTTGTCGACCAGGTCGAACTGGAGGATCTCGCCCGAAGCGGGGTCGAGGACGTAGAGCAGGTCCTTGTTCTCGGCCACCGCGCCCACGACGACGAGCCGGACGTCGAGCTTGCCGTTCTCGGTGGTCAGCTGGATGGTGTCGAACAGCTTGATCTCACCGGTCAGGTAGCCGGTGTACACGATGGCGACGTCGAGGGGGACCTCGTCCCCCGGCGGCAGGCTCGGTGCCGTGATCCCGTCGGCGAGCCAGCGGTCACGTGGGTAGGGGACCATTTCGTCTTCGTCCCAAAGCGAACGAAATCGCGGGTCGGCCGCCATTGCGCATTCCTCTCCCAGGCTTCACGGAACTTAACACATTCGCCGTTGACCTGCGGGTACGGGTTTCCGAGGCGAGCGGCCTCAGGTGATCCGCCCCAGCAGGTCACGCCATTCATCGGTCTGGTCCGGCGCCGCGGCGCTCTCGAATCCGATGACCCGATCGATCAGTTCGGGGTACTTCGGCCCGAACACGTACTCGTCGAAGAAGCCGAACGGGTCGCGCGTGGTGAACACGGGTTCGAGCTCGTCCTCGTCGTCGTCCTCGTCGGCGAACATCAGGTCGTCGCCGTCCCAAATGGACAACTCCTCGGTCGCGACGTCGAGCCGGACGGGGAACGAGTAGCAGATGATCCCCAGCCGGAGCTCCTCTGTGCGCCGAGTCTCGCTGAGGCCCTTGACGAGCTCCTCGTACGGGTGGAACCACAGCAGCCGGGTGGTCAGCCCGTCGCACAGGCGCTGCACCCGGGCCAGCGACTCGGGGTACCAGGAGAGCGGGCTCCGCTCCAGCGGCGGGCCGATCAAGTGCGCCCACCCGTCGCGGTCGAGGACGTCGGTGTGCTCGCGGCACCACTGAACACGCTCGGGAAACTGCATGGTCAATCGACGATCCTGACTATCACGGGCGTCCCGTACTCGACGCCTGCCTGGTCCATGGCGTACTTGAGGTCCTTACCGATCTTCCGTTGAGTATAAGCGTCCTCCCAGCTCAGGTTCGACGCATTGTCGGGGCCGCCGAGCTGGAGCTCGTGGATGTGGTCGGGGTCCTGCCCCATCCCCTTGCTGCCCTCGCTGCCCTTGGGCGGGTCCATGACCGCGTATTTGCGCCGGACCTCCGCCTGGGCCGCGGGATCGCCGGTGTGCTTCGCGGTCTCGCGGTTGATCGTCTCCTCGCGGTGCTTGCTGGTGACGCTGCGGTCCCGGGGGTTGACGTAGTCCCCGTCCTGGCCCTTGCGCTTGGGCACCTTGTGCCGCACCAGCTTGCCCTCCGACCCGAGCTTCTCGAGCGCCCTGGCCTTCCGGTCGAACGTGCGCTTCGACATCCCGCGGGTGCGGCGCAGCTCGATGACCACCGGGTCCTTGCCGTTGTTCTTCGCCCCGCCCTTGGCGGTGCGGAACACCTTGACGTCGTCGAGGGTCGCTGCCACGACCCTCGCGCACCTCTGGTTGTGCGCCTTGCGGTTCCGCGCCTTCCGTGCCCTAGCCATTGAGCACCATGTCGATCGCCATGCCGATGAGTTGGTCGACGATCATCCCGGTGATGATCTTGAAGATCGGGATCTGCGCGAGCGAGGCGCCGAAGGTCACCGCCGCGGTCGCGATGGCCTGCGCGATCTGGAAGGCGAGGATCACCAGCTGCACGATGACCTGGACCTTCAACGCGAGCACCACGCCCGCGGCGATCGTCAGGCCGATGTTGATGAGGTTGGTGGGGTTCGCGGCGTCGGCGATGTTCCGCACGGCCGACTCCGCGTCGTCCCACTCGGAGCGGAAAGCGTCGATCTCCGCACCGAAGTTGTTGTCCAGCAGCGTGCTCGCCGCCGCGTTCAGCGACTCGACCCGGCCGGAGATCTGGTCGGCCATGCCCGTCCACTCGCCGGCGAGGTTGAAGATCGACTCCTCGTCCGACTCCGGCCAGTTGTAGCCGAGCATGTTCAGCAGTCCGGCGAGTTCCGAGGGCAGTTGCAGGCCCATCAGGGAGGTACCTCCTCAGTTCCGGGGGCGGGGCGCGATCAGGTTCCGAGCTCCCCGAGCAGCTCGTTGAAGACTTGGGCCACCTCGTCGTCGGCGGCCTGGTGGTTCTCGGCCATCTCCCGGACCGACTGCGCGTAGTCGGCGAGCTCCTCGATGTTCGTCGAGAAGCACTCGGTCAGCGCCTCGGTGCACGCCTGGTGCGCGATGCCGACGAGCATGCCGATCTCGTCGCCGCCGAAGGCGTCCGCGAACTGGTCGAGCGCGCCGGTGAACTGGTCGAGGAGGCCCTGGACCTCGTCCTTCGCGGCGTCGAGCCGGTCGGCGGCCTGGTGGAAGGAGTCGGGATCGATGTCGAAGCTCGCCATGGCTATCGGCTCCCGTGGAGCTTGCTCATGACGTCGCTGATCGAGGCGCTCATCGCCTGGAACTGGCGCAGGGACCGGTCCTGGATCTCCGCCATCGACTCGTTGATCGCCTCGAGGTCGGGCGGCGGTTCGTCGCCGCCCATCGCCTGGGCCCGTTCGTCCAAGGCGGCGTTAACGACCCGCTTGACCTCCTCGAACACGAACTGCGACCCCGAGCGCATGATGCTCGGGTCGGCCTCGAGTTCGTCGATGCGGCCCTCGGGGCCGACCGTCACGCGCAGGAGCCCGTCGGCGCCCTCGACCGTCACCGGTTCGACCTGGTTCGCCTCGGGGGATTCGACCGCGTCGCGCAGCGCCGCCCGAGCGTCCGACAACTGCTGCGCGATGGCTTCCTCACCGAACATGCGTTCTCCGATCACGTTGAGCGATTTGAGATGACCCCATAATATGACAGCCTCTCGCATGTTGCTGTCCACCGAATTGCCTCGTGCGCAATGGGTCTCATGTGAGACGGGGTACGCGGGGGGCCGGTGTGGACGCGGGGCCGTAGCCTTCCTGTTCATGACCGACGCCGAAGTGGTCTCCGCCGCGCACGATGCGACCGACGCCTCGCCGCGCCGGCCTTGGCACCGGTCGCGCCCGCTGCGGTTCCTCTCCTGGGCCGGGACCGCCGGAGTCGTCGTCTATACCTTGGTTCGGCTTTTCGGACTCGAGACCGGCTGGCTCTTGTCGACTACCGTCGCCTTCGTGCCCTACTTCGTCATTGCCGCCCTCGTCGGCGCGGGACTGCAAGCGGCCCTGCGGCACTGGCTCGCCGCCGCGGTGACCGGCGTCGCCGTCCTCGCCCTGGCCGCGGTGCTCGTCCCGCGCGTCCTCGCCGACGAGCAGCCCGCCGCCGCGGGCACCGCGATCACGGTGATGTCGGTGAACCTCTATGTGGGCCAGACGGACCTGGCGAAGGTCGTCGCACTCGTCGAGGAGCACCGGCCCGACCTCCTCAGCGTCCAGGAGCTCACTCCCGGTGCGGCCGAAGGGCTCGCCGAACTCGGACTCGAAGACCTGCTGCCCCACACCGTGCTCGAACCCGACGAGCTCGCCGTCGGCACCGGCCTGTACTCCGCGCACCCCCTCGTACGCCTCGAATCGGTGGGCCGGAACGGCATCTTCCACCAGATCGGCGCCGAGGTCGACCTCGGCGCCGACCGCGTGCGCATCATGGCCGTCCACACCGCCGCGCCAGTCTCCCCCGACCGGATGCCCTTGTGGGAAGCGGACTTCGCCGCCCTGCCGCTGCCCGACGGCGGCATCCCGTGGATCCTCGCCGGGGACTTCAACGCCACCCTCGACCACGACAACATGCGCGACCTCCTGGCCGCCGGCTACGTCGACGCCGCCGAGGCCACCGGCAAAGGGCTCCAAGCCACCTGGCGCCCCACCGAAGGCGGCCGCCTGTGGGGACTGCTGCGCCCGCCCGCGATCGCGCTCGACCACGTGATCGCCGAGGAGGGCATTGCCGTCCTCGACTGGCAGGTCCTCGACAAGTCCGGCAGCGACCACGCCCCGGTCCTCGCGCACCTGCGCCTGCCGTGACCGCCGCCGCTGATCCTATAGGATTCACCGCGTCGCGGACGATCCGGCGAATGCGATGAATCCTGTCGGGCCCGGTCGTCATAGTGGAGGAAGCACCCGCATCCCCGCTACCGAAAGGCCCGCCATGCGCAAGCTCATCGTCACCGCGTTCGTCTCCGTCGACGGCGTCATGGAAGCGCCCGGCGGCGAGCCCGGGTACCGCAACACCGGCTGGACGTTCAAGGACATCGAATTCGTCCCCGAGGCCTACGAGCTGAAGACCCGCGAGCAGGACGAGGCCGGCGCGCTCCTCATCGGCCGCGTCTCCTACGAGGCCTTCGCCCCCGTGTGGCCCACCATGACCGAGGAGTTCGCCGGCTACAACGCCATGCCCCGCTACGTCGTCTCCACCACCTTGAAGGAGCAGGACGAGCGCTGGCCGGCCACGATCCTGCGCTCGGTCGAGGAGGTCGCGGCGCTCAAGGAGACCGAGGGCGGCCCGATCAGCGTCCACGGCAGCGCCACCCTCGGCAAGAGCCTCGCCGACGCCGGACTGGTCGACCAGTACAACCTGCTGGTCTTCCCCAAGCTCCTCGGCGCGGGCAGGCGCCTGTTCAGCGACGCCGACAAGGACGCCGCGAAGCTGTCGCTCGTCGAGCACGAGGTCTACCGCAACGGCATCCAGAAGCAGGTCTTCGCGGTCGTGCGCTGACCTCCGGGCGAGGGCCCGGGCCGGACCCGCTCCGGCCGGGCCTCAGCCGAAGTCCGGCGCGAGGCGGTCCTTCGGCAGGCTCAACCGCTCCAGCGGGTAGGCGCGCCCGCCCAGTTCCAGCTCCGCGGTCTCGCCGTCCGCGGTGAACCCGTAGCGCTCGTAGAAGCCGCGCCCGATCGTGTTGCCGACCAGTTCCCACACCCGGATCGGCGCGAGGCCGCGCTCGCCCAGCCAGCGGTGGCCCTCGCGCAGGAGCGCGTAGCCGGCGCCGCGTCCCCAATGGTCGGGCTGGACGTAGATCGCCCACACCTCGCCGGGCTCGCCGGGGCCGGCGGCCTCCTCGGTGCACTCGCGGCGGTCCCAGCCGAAGGTGGCGAAACCGATCACGTTGGGGCCCTTTTCGGCCACCAGGGTCAGCACGTGCTCGCGCCGGGCGGCGAGGGAGCGCACGAACGAGTCGCCGGGCTCTTCGGGCAGTCCTGCCAGGAACTCTGCGGCGACGATGCCGGAGTAGGCGGCACGCCAGGAGGCGTTCTTGGCCTGCACGATCTCATCGGCGTCTGCGGGGCCTCCGGTTCGGATCCTCATGTCTACCAACCGTGCCCGAAGGTCCACAAGAAAGCAACCGCTAAGGCGGTAAGAATTGCGTCGGCAACCCGTTCGTGCAGAAAACGTCTAGGCGACCGGTGACTCGAGGAGCCGCAGCTCCCGCGCGGTGGCGTCCACGGCGGCCAGCGTGCCGATCGGCATGGGCAGGTTCGGCCCGGTATGTCCGAAGTCGACTCCGGCGAGGACGGGGAGGTCGCGGCCCTCCAGCACGTCGAGCACGATCTCCTTGACGCCCACCAGGGTCCCGTCGGGGAGGTCCCGGTCGGAGATCCCGATGGGAATGCCCACGACCATCGCGCCGATCCGGTCGAAGACCCCCTGCATCCGCAGGACGTGCAGCTGGTTCCACACGTGGCCGAGGTTGCGGCCCACGTCCTCCCAGAAGAACACCGCGCCGTCCCAGGTCTCGGGGGCGAGGGCGTACGGGGAGGCCTGCACGTTGATGAGCCGGTCGAGCAGCCCGCCGACCAGTCGCCCGGTGGCCGAGCCGGGTTTCCAGGTCTCCCAAGTGTTGTGGGCCGGGAGGGCGACCTCGTCGATCTCGCCGGTGAGCAGCCCGCGGACCAGGTCGCGGACGACGGCGTGGCGCTCGGGGCCGGCGTCCCAGAAGTGCGCGCTCAGGCCCGGCGCGAAGTCGGCGTGCATCCCGACCAGGCCCGTCTGGGAGTGGAAGGCGAGGTGGAGCGCGGTGATGTCACTGAAGCCCAGGAGCGGCTTGGGGTCGCGGCGGATCGCGTCGTAGTCGATGCGGTCGAGGTAGGCGGAGGTGGCGTTGCCGCCGTCGAAGGGGATGATCGCCCGCACGTCGGGGTCGGCGAGCAGGGTGTTGAGTTCGGCCGCCTGCGCCTCGGGCGGGGCCGAGCGCCAGAAGTGGTGGCCGCCGGCCTTGGCGAGGTCCGAGACGCGGACGTCGAAGCCCATGCCCTCCAGGGCCGCCACGGAGGCGTCGAGGGATTTGCGCGGGTCCGGCAGGACCGGGCCCGAGGGGGCGGCGATGGCGACCGTGTCGCCGGGGTGGAGTCGTTTGGGGCGCAAGGGTTCCATGCGGGCTGCCTCCATGGGGACGGGTCCGGGGCCGGGACCAGCCTACGGCGGTCCCGACCCCGGCGCAACGCCACTGTGCAAGCGCTATCGGGAGGCGTTCGCGGGCACGCGGGCCTCGACCGCGCCGGGAAGCGGGTCCGCCCTGCGGGCCTTGCGGATCGTGAAGGCGATCCCGGTCGCGGCGACGAGCGCCGAGGCGGCGAACGCGGCGAGGGTGGCCGCGTCGGGGGCGATGAACGACTGGCCGCGCACGGCCTGCCACGCCGTGGTCGCGAAGATCCCCAGGTAGCCGAGGGCGAACCAGCGCACGACCGCGGCGCGGACCTTCTCGTCGCGCAGCCAGGCCCTGCGGGCGGCGAAGTAGCCCAGGAGCATCGCGAGGCCGATGAGCACCTGGATGCCGTGCAGGCCGATGAAGTGGGAGACGCGCATGTCGCCGCCGGTGGTGGACCAGCCGGTGAGGAACATGCCGTTCCCGTCGAGGTCGCCGACGCCGTGCCCGGCGTTGAGCGCGACCTCGTCCCCGTTGCCGTCCAGGACGGTGCGCTCGCCCTGGCCGCCGACGGTGACGATGAAGAACGCCGCGAACATGCCCAGGCTCGACAGGAGCAGCCCCCAGCGGACGACGGCGGTGACGGCCCGGTCGCCGATGCGCTGGAACAGGACGAGGACCGCTATGGCCGCGTTCGCCATGAACATGACCGGCACGAACTGGAACGCCAGCTGCACGACCTGGTTGAACGGGTCCTCGGAGGTGTTGAAGTGGCTGTAGGTGCCGGCCGCGGCGGCGGCGACGATGACGGCGACCTCGGCGGCGCTGATGAGGGCGAAGAGGGTGCCGAAGACCCAGCCGGTGCGCCGCAGCCGCGTCATGTGCGACAGCAGCCAGGCGAGCGAGAGGCAGTAGGCGAAGAAGGAGAACCCGAACTTGAAGGCCTTGATCCACACGCTCTCGCCCATGAGGGTGCGGTCGTCGAAGGGGACGGCGGCGAGCGAGGCGAGGGCGACCAGGCCGCAGGCGATGCCGAGGACGACGAGGGGGCGGTGCCAGCGCCGGTCGCCGGAGGTGAGGGCCAGGCCGGAGGCGGCGGCCCTGTCGTTGAGGGAGGTCCGGCCGGTGCGGCGGTGCCGGGCCGGTGCGGTGGGGGATGCGGTGCTCATGGAGGCAACGCTATGAAGTTTCCCGTTGCCGCACATTGATGCAGACCGCCGAAAACATGGTGGGGCCAGCGGTACCGGCCCCGGTACGCTGCGGCGATGGGAACGGTCTACGTGGTGCAGCACGGTGAGAAGCGGCGTCTGCCGGGAGACCCGGGCCTGACCGGGCGCGGCCGGGAGCAGGCGGAGCGGGCCGGGGTGTGGCTGCGGGACAAGGGCCTTAGGGCGGTCTTCGCGAGCCCGCTGCTGCGGGCCCGGGAGACCGCGTGCGGGCTCCAGGTGCAGGCTGGCCGGGCCGGTGCCTGCGGTGGGAGGATTTCTCGATGGGCATGATCGACAACAGCGGTGCCGACCCGATCCACTACGTGAGGTTCCAAGCGGTGCAACGGAATCAGCGAGGCCACTTCACTGGAGTGTTCGGGCTGGTCAACACTCTCGCGAAAGAGGGGAAATTGACGGAGGAACAGGAGTCGTTCCGCCGCCGGAACAACGACTGGTACAACGAGGCCTACCCCGACCCTTCGACGGTGGACCCGACCGTCTATGACCACGAGGTGAACCCTGGGGCCGCGGCCTGGTTCAAATCCTCGGCCACGCACCTCATCGAGCGGGTGCCCGCTTACCTGGAGATCCTGACCGCCCACGGTGTCGAGTGCCGGACTGTACGTTCTGCCGATCCTGGCCGTGTGGTCTACGAAGACGAAGTACAGATCGTGGTCGTACCGCACGACGGCGCAGCGGGAGCCGTAACTCGCCAGACCTGACGAACTGCTGCCACTCACTACGCGGGTTCAGTGCGGGCTTCTCCTTGCGCGTTCATTCCGGCGTAACGAGGATGTGACGAATGAGCTCTAATCTCAGTCGCATCTTGGACTCCGTCGACCCGTTCATCGGTACCGCTGCTACCGAACTGCCCGCGGCACAGGGGCTGGCCGCCACTTGGTGGTGGCCGAAGGCGCAGGTCGGGAACACGCACCCCGGCGCCTGCCATCCGCTCGGCATGGTCTCGGCCTGCGCCTGCTCGGGCGCCTATCCCACCGGTTACGGCCGCTATGGGATCTCCACCGAGGGCGCCCCCTCGGCGGTCTTCGACGACTATCTCGCCAGCGGCTTCACCCATTTCCAGCAGTCCGGCACCGGCGCGATCCGCAAGTACTACAACTACTTCCGCGTCACCCCGATGATCGAGCCGCTCGACGCCCTCGGCACCCGCTGGCGCCTCCACGAGGAGGTCGCCGAGCCCGGCTACTACGCCGCGACCTTGGACAACGGCATCCGCTGCGAGCTCACCGTCGGCGAGAAAACCGCGGTGCACCGCTACACCTTCCCCGAGGCCTCCTCGGCCCGCGTCGTCCTCGACTTCTCCTACGGCGGCCTGGCGATCGAGCACGGCACGACCGTGCCGCTGCGGGCCGGGCTCGAGAGCCTCGGCCAGGGCTGCGCGCAGGGCACGGTGGTCATGGAGGGCATCCCGCTGTCGGTGTACGTCGACGCGGACGCGCCGGGCTGGCGCCAACTGGTCTGGTACGACCGCCGCCGCGTCGACGGCGGGACCCGGCTGGACTTCGACTACATCCGCCGCACCACGCTGCGGCCCTTCGGCCTGATGTTCATGGGCCCGGCCCGAGCGGGCACGACGGTCGAGATCCGCATGGGCTTCTCGATGCGCGGCACCGACCAGGCCCGCCGCAACCTCGAGCAGGCCCTTCCCGGCGGGGCGGGGTTCGACTACGCCTTCGACCGGACCCGTGAGGCGACGAGCGACGCCTGGTCCTCCTATTTCTCCCAGGTGGAGGTGCAGGGCGGGACGCCCGAGCGGCGCACGGTGTTCGCCACGAGCCTGTACCACTCCCTCATCAAGCCGTGCTTCGCCGAGGACGAGAGCCCGTTCTGGCCTTCGAAGGGGCCGTTCGTGTTCGACATCGCGACGATGTGGGACATGTACAAGACGCAGTTCCCGCTGCTCACGGCCCTGAACCCGGCCAAGGGCGCGGGGATGCTCGAGTCGCTGGTGCGCATCGCGGAGGAGGAGGGCAACCTGCCGATCGGGTACCGGATGGCGCGCGGCTCGGACCGGTTCTTCCGGCAGGCCTCGGCGCTGGCCCACACGGTGCTCGCCGACGGCTTCCAGCTCGGCCTCGAAGGACTCGAATGGGACTGGGCGCTCGTCCACATGCAGGACGACCTGCGCCGCGGCTACGGCGAGGACTTCTCCGAGCGTGGCGTGGTGCATCCGATCAGCCACACGCTCGACCTCGCGACCGGGTACTGGTGCACCGCGATCGTCGCGCGGGGCCTGGGGGATCTGAAGCTCGCCGACGAACTGGAGGCGAAGGCCCGCGCGTGGGTCAACGCGTTCGGTCCCGACGGGCTGCTGCGCGATTCGAGCTTCTACGAGGGCGGGCGGTGGAACTACTCGTTCCGGCTCCTGCACGACATGGCCTCGCGGATCGACCTGGCCGGGGGCGACAAGGAGTTCGTGTCGATGCTCGACCGGTTCTTCGGGTTCGGCGCCGAGCCGGTGACGCAGCTCGGCGTGCCGCCGTTCGGGCCCGAGTTCGCGATCGGCAACGACCTCAACCGCTTCGAGGGCCTGAACAACGAGCCGGACATGGAGGCCCCGTGGGCCTACCACTACGCCGGGCGTCCGGACCGGACCGCCGAGGTTGTGCACGCCGCGCTCGCCTATCAGTTCGGGACGGGCCGGGGCGGCCTGCCGGGCAACGACGACTCCGGGGCGCTCTCGTCGTGGTACGTGTGGGCGTCGCTGGGGCTGTTCCCCGTCGCGGGCCAGAACTTGTTCCTGGTCAACGCGCCGGCGTTCGCCGCCGCGCAGTTGCGCTTCGGCGGCAACGACTTCGAGCTGGAGACCACCGGCCACGTCGAGTCCGGCATCGGCGCGGACGCGGCGGGCGGGAGGCCGCAGTACGTGCAGTCGGCCCGTTTCAACGGCAGGCCGCTGGACCAGAGCTTCATCACCGGCAATCAACTGCACGGCGGCGGGCGCCTGGAGATCGACCTCGGCCCCGAACCGTCCGACTGGGCGACGAAGACGCGCCCGCCGTCCGCCTCCGACCGCCCCGACCCCAGCCGGGGCGGGGCCCGGCACCAGGAGTTCCTACCGTGATCGAGCCTTCCCGCGCCGCACGGCGGCGCCTCGTCATCGTCGTCCGCGCCGACCCGGTCATCTGCGGCCACGCCACCGAGGCCCGCGGCCTCGCCGAGGTGGCCCTCGACCGCGGTTTCGACGACGTGCGCATCGTGACCTGGCCCATCGCGGCGCTCAAGGCCGCGGGGCTGCCGCTCAAACCGCTCGACGAGCTCCTGCCGTATTCGGCGGGGATCACCGTGGAGCGGCCCGAGCCGGTCGGGGACTACCGCGTCCCCGACGGCCGCCACCTCCTGGGCCTGTCGGGGCGGCTGTTCGAGCTGTTCGCCGACGGCGTGCCGACGGTGTGCATGTCGATGTACCTGACCCCGCACGCGAACGCGGTCGTCGACGCGCTCCGGGCGGTCCGCTCGGCCGGGCTCGCCGCCGACGTCACGACCATCGCCGAGGCCGTCGGCTCCGACATCACCAACGTGGTGCGCTCGTGCATCGCCGACGGCGCGCTCGGCGCGGCCGCGTCGCTGTTCACCACCTACCTCGCCAACGACCGGTGCGTCGCGGTCTCGGCTTACACGCGCGAGCTCATCCTCGAATCGGCCCGGCAGGTCGACGCCGCCTGCGGCACCCGTTTCGCCGACGAGGTCGCCGCCCGCGTCCAGGTCTCCTATCCCGCCGTCGACGCCGGCGCTTATGTGGACCTCGACCCGGCCGCGGTGGAGGGCGCGCTCGCCGCGCGCGGGCTCCAGCGCGACGGCTACCTGCTCTTCCTCTCCCGCGTGGCCGCGGCCAAAGGCGCCGACGACCTCATCGCCGCCTACCGCGCCTCCGGCGCGAGCGCCACGCACCGGCTCGTCATCGCCGGCAACGGCCCGGCCCTGGAGGAGACGAAGGCCCTCGCGGCGGGCGACGAGCGGATCGTGTTCCTCACCGACGTCGGCGACGAGGAGAAGCCGCTGCTCATGAACGGCTGCGCCGCCTACGCGCTGCCGTCCAAGCCGCGCCCCGAGTTCGTGGAGACCTTCGGGATCGCCCTGGTCGAGAAGATGCTCGCCGGCGGCGGCCCGGTCATCACCACCCGCACCGGCGGCATTCCCGAAGCGGTGGGGGACACCGCGATCGAGGTCCCGCCCGCCGACCGGGCCGCGCTCGCGGCGGCCCTGGACCGGGCGGTCGCGATGGGCCCGGCCGAACGCGAGGCCGTCGCGGCCCGCGCCCGCGCGTACGCGATGCGCTTCGACCGCGGCGCGGTCTTCGACGGCCTCTTCGCCGACTTCCTGGGCACCCCCGCCGCCATCGGCTGACGGTTCCGCTCCACCGTGGGCCGCGCCGACCTGCGGAAACACCGGCCCAGGAAATCAATCCAAGAAATATTCAAATCCATGGCAACCTTCGGGGCCTCCGCGGCAACCACATGTCGGTGCGACAACCCGGCTCCGTCGCACCCACCATCTTCATACACAGGGCGGGGACGTCAGGTCCCGTCGCGGGGCGAAGGACGCGACGGAACCCGTGCCGCGGCCAGGCGGGCTCTTCCGGACCGCCGGGCCGACAACGACCGGCACGAGCACGGCGTCCCCGCATTCCACGAGAGGTTGACTGAAGGGCTTTCCTGCCATGGCTGTGCTACTGGACGACAGCCGACGGGCGCAGGCACCGGGGGTGCCTGCGCCCGCACATATGCCAGAATGCGAGGGTGCGATGGTTGGGTTGCTAGACTCTCCGCCTCCCCGATATCGACCCGCATCAGAAGGACCCCCGTTGGACGGCCCCGCCAAGCTGGAGGAAGAGGCCTTCCGCGCCTTCTTCGAACGGCATCACGCCGAGCTGGCGCGCTTCGCGTGGCTGCTCATCGGCGAGCGGACCGCCGCGGAGGACCTCGCCTCCGACGCGATGCTCGCCGTCTGGCGCCAATGGGACCAGGCCCGGCGGGCCCGATCGCAGATCGCCTACGCTCGCGGCATCGTCGCCAACCTCGCCAAGTCCCGCATCCGCGCCGCCGTGCGCGAGCGGCGCCGCAACACGCTGTTCTGGCAGCGCCCGGGCGAGGCGGCCGACGGCCCGGACGCCGCCGCGATGGTGGACGTGCGCGCCGCGCTGGCGATGCTGCCGCTGCGACGGAGGGCCTGCGTGATCCTGCGGCACTCCCTCGACCTGTCCGAGCGCGAGACCGCCGAGGCGCTCGGCGTCTCGATCGGCACCGTCAAGAGCCAGACCTCCAGGGGACTCGCCGACCTGCGCCGGATCCTCGGTCCGCAGGGCGGCGAGGGGTCGGCGTGGGCGGCGATACGGAACGGGGTGCAGTGGTGAACGACGACCTGCCCGACCGGCTCCGGGTGACCGCCGAGGAGTTCGAGCCCGACCGCGACCGCATGTGGTCGCGCGTGTCCGACGGGATGCGCGAGACGCGGGCGGGGCGCGCCGAGCCGGTGCGCTCGCGCCTGCGGGTGCCGCTGCTGGCCATGGCCACGGGTGCGGCGGTGGTCCTGTTCGGGGGCATCGTCCTGCTCGGGCAGACCATCGGGCTCGGCCCGGTCGTCGACCCGACCCCTGAGCCGCCCGGCGTCGACCCGCCGACCCGGACCTCCGGAGCGACGACCCCGGACGACGAGGACCCCGAGACCAGCTCGTCAGAGAGCGCTACCTCCACGCCGACCGACGACGCGGAGTCGGAGACGGGCGAGGAGACCGGCTCGGCCGGCACCGACGCGCCCGGCGACCCCGAGGCCGACTGGCTGGAGATCGACGCCTCGGTCGACAAGGGGAGCAACGACTACTGGACGCAGTCGAACCTGGTGCTGGAGAACGAGGACCAGTTGACGGCGGTGACCGTGGAGCTGAAGGTGGCCGTGGGCGCGGGCGTCGTGGACACCGGTTCGTACTCCACGAACAACAGCCGGTTCACCGAGGCCGCGGTCTCCGAGGAGGGCGGCTTCCTGGTGTACCGGTGGAGCCTCCAGGACGGCGCGGTGCTGCCGCCCGGGGAGTACCAGTTCGCGAGCCAGTTCACGCACGACTCGGCGCGGAACGCCGATGGCGACTCGTACACGATCACGGCGACCAATGCCTCCGGCGAGGACGCCGCGTACAACGGCGGCTTCCGGTGACGCCGCGGCTCGGTGACTCAGCGACGCCATGGCGCTGTGACGCCGTGACGACGGAGATGACCCCGCGGCTCGACACGCTGCGGTGACCCCAGGGCGAGAGCGGGGACCGGGCCGAAGGCCCGGTCCCCGCTTCGTTTCCCGGGTCGCTTCGTTTCCCGGGTCGCTTCGTTTCCCGGGTCGCTTCGTTTCGCGGGTCGCTTCGTTTCGCGGGTCGCTTCGTTTCGCGGGTCGCTTCGTTTCGCGGGTCGCTCCGTTTCGCGGGTCGCTCCGTTTCGCGAGTCGGTTCGCGGGCCGCCACACCAGGGCCGCAAAACATGAAACCCATCAGATCACGAATTGTCACCATAAATCCCCCTTAAGGGACCCCTGGTTCGAAAGTACCCGCAGGGTGTGACACTTTCCCAGGCCGCAACCCGGCGACGCATTTTCGCCATACATCGCGCCGCAAATACGCGTACGCGTTCGCGGCCGTGTCAGAAATTGATCAGCTCGAAGGTGGTGGCGTACTTCGTGCCGAAGCGCTCGCCCGAACCCGCCGCGAAGCTGGTGAGGAAACCGCGCACATACGTCTCCGGGTCCTCGTCCGTCAGCGCCGAGATATACGCCCGGTGCTCCAGCAGCGAGGCCACCCCGGCCTCGAGCGTCTCGGTCACGTCGACCGCGTGCGTCGACTCCGGCGAAGCGGCCAGCGCCACCCACCGCACCCCGCCCCACGGCTCCAGGCCCTCGTCGGCGAGGTCGGGGAAGATCCACCGGTTCCCCGCGTCGTTCGCCGCGTCCAGCACCGCCTCGCCCACCGCCCGGTGGTCGGCGCTGTTCCAGTGCCCCGGGTTGAAGTACTCGCGCCGGTTCAGCGTGATCACCAGCTCGGGCCGGTGCCTGCGCATCGCGGCGGCGAGGTCGCGCCGCAGCGCGACCCCGGCCTCGATCACGCCGTCGCGGTGGTCGAGGAACTCGACCGAGGACACGCCGACCACGGCGGCCGAGGCGCGCTGCTCGGCGTCGCGCACCGGCGCGCACTCCTCGGGCGACATCGTGTCGATTCCGGCCTCGCCCCGGCTGACCATGAGGTAGGCGACCTCCTTCCCCGCGCGGGTCCAGCCGGCGACCGCCGCGGCCGCGCCGTACTCCATGTCGTCGGGGTGCGCGACGATCGCCAGCGCCTTGGTCCAGTCTTCGGGCATCGCAAGGAGTTCGCTCATGCCTCGATTATGGCTCCCGGCCCGTCGGTTCTCAGCAGGCGCAGGAGATCCCGCCGACCGGCACGGTGCGCGGGTCGGGTTCGCCGCGTTCGGTCCCGGCGTCGGTGGCGACCGGGAGGCCTTCGCGGATCCAGTACTCCATGCCGCCGATCATCTCTTTGACCTGGTAGCCGAGCTTGGCGAACTCGACGGCGGCGCGGTAGGCGCCGTTGCAGCCGGGGCCCCAGCAGTAGACGACGACGGGCCGGGCGGGGTCGATGAGGCCCGCGGCGCGTTCGGCGATCGCGTCGGTCGGGAGGTGGACGGCGCCGGGGGCGCGGCCCTGGTCCCAGGCGGCCTCGCCGCGCGTGTCGACGAGGGTGAATCCGGGGTCGTCGGCTTCGAGCGCGGAGTGCACGTCGGAGACGTCGGTGCGGAAGGCGAGTTGGGCGGTGAAGTAGGCGAGGGATTCGGCGGGGGAGGCGGGGGGTACGCGCAGGACGGCGTTCTCGTTCGTTTCCATGAGGCGAATCTAATTTCTGGTACAACCGGGCGCGGATCTGACACAAAGGCAGTGGTCGGTCGCGGTCGGTGGACCTGCGGGAACGTTCTGCGCCGCTTCACTTGCGCGCGCAAGACGCTGGGCGGATGCGGCGGTAGGTTGGACGCCGACAGCGTTTTCTCAGCGCGGCGCCCGCCGGGTGCGGCGCTCGCGGACGACGGTGCTTTCAAGCGGCGCCGTCGAGACAGTGCTTTCAAAGAGCAGGGCTTTCGAAGAGAGGTTCCACATGGCATCCACAGCACCTACGGTCACTCTCGCGCACGGCGCGGCGATGCCGCGTCTGGGCCTGGGCACCTGGCCGATGGACGACGCCGAGGCCGAGCGGGTGGTGGCCGAGGCGATCGGCCTCGGCTACCGCCTGGTCGACACCGCCGAGAACTACCGCAACGAGCGCGGCGTTGGCTTGGGGTTGAAGGCGTCCGGGGCGGCCCGCGAGGACTTGTTCGTGACCACGAAGTTCAACCGGGAGTGGCACGGGGTCGCCTTGGCGGCCGAGGCGTGCGAGCGCAGTCTCGACCGGCTGGGCCTGGACTACCTCGATCTGCTGCTCATCCACTGGCCGAACCCGAAGCACGGCCAGTACGTCGAGGCCTGGCAGGGCCTGGCGCGGCTATTGGAGTCGGGGCGGGTGAAGGCGATCGGCACGTCGAACTTCAAGCCTTCGCATCTGGACCGGATCATCTCGGCGACGGGGGTGGTGCCGGACGTGAACCAGATCCAGTTGAGCCCGTTGACGACGCGGGACGAGTCGCGGGAGTACGACGAGGAGCACGGGATCGTCACGCAGTCGTGGTCGCCGATCGGCGGGCAGGGCGGGGCGGTCCGCGAGCACCCGGTGGTGGTCGGTCTTGCCGAGAAGTACGGGAAGACGCCGGTGCAGGTCGTGCTGCGCTGGCACCTCGACCTGGGTCTCGCGGTGGTGCCGAAGTCGAGCAGTGTCGAGCGGTTGAAGCAGAACCTGGACGTCTTCGACTTCTCGCTCGAGGCCGAGGACGTGGCGGCGCTGTCGGCGCTGGATCGCGGTGAGGGCGAGGCGGCCGACTCGGACGAGTTCGGGCACTAGAGGCCCGCGTCAGGGCAGGTCAGCAGGGTCGTCCGACACGAACACATAGATATGCGAGGGCCGGTCGCCGTACGGCGACCGGCCCTCGGCCGTGCTATTCGGTCTCGCCTTATGCGGTCTCGCCGGTCTGGTCGGTCTCGTCGGGCATCCAGCGGAGCACGTCGCCGGGCTGGCATTCGAGGATGCGGCAGATCGCGTCGAGGGTGGTGAACCGCACCGCTTTGGCGCGGCCGTTCTTGAGCACGGCGATGTTGGCCGGGGTGATGCCGACGGCCTCGGCGAACTCGCCGATCGTCATGCCGCGCTTGGCGATGAGGAGGTCGAGGTCGACGATGATCGCCATCAGACGACCTCTGCCATCTCGGCTTGGAGTTCGGTGGCCTTGCGCAGGAGGCCGCGCATGATGAACAGCAGCATCGCGAACGTGGCCCCGGCCGCCGCGCACAGGCCCGTGGCGCCGACCGCGCCGATGAGTTCCATCTCGGGGGCGGGGATGTCGGAGAAGAGCAGGTGGACGGTGACCGAGGCGGCGGTGAGGCTCGCTGCGACGGTGGCGCCGATGATGACGTCGACCCAGCGGAAGGCGCGGGCGCTGAAGATCGCGTCGCGCTCGATCATGCCCAGGAGCACCCAGGCGGCGACGAGCACGACCTGGATGCAGGCGATGCCGACGATTCCGGCGATCGTGTAGGGCACCTGGTAGGGGGCGTAGGCCGGGTTGAGGTCGACCTCGTCGGCCGCGGTGACGGGGACGACGACGATCTGGCCGAAGAGCCCGGCGAGGAACGTGACGGCGAGGACCGCGCGGAGCGCGGCGATGAAGAAGGAGTGCATCTATCGATTATCGATCGACATCTATCGAAAGTCAATAGATGTCGATCGAAAATCAATAGATTCCTGATCGCGTGTCCGCAGGCGCGCCCGGCGGGCGGCAGACGGGGGACATCGGGAGGCCGACGACCACCCCGCCGCACCGGCCCGGGCGCGCATTCGGAGCAGGGGAAACGCCCGCGCAGGTCAGCCCTCGATCAGCGTCAGCGCCCTTCCGCGCAGGTTCTCGGCGTTCGTGATCCCCTCCAAGGCGGTGATCCGGTCGCCCTCGGGCGTGGACTCGACGGTGAACACCAGCATCCGGGTCGGCTGATCGGCGGGAGCGGCGACGACCGCGATCCGCCCGTCCACGAGCATCATCTCCCCCGCCGTGCCCAGAGCGGCGAACGTGATCGCGCTGCCGGCGATCTGCGCCGCCCCGCGCAGGATCGGCCCGACCGTGCCGCCGTCGGTCCGCGCGGTCACCTCCGGGTCGAGCACCGCCACGAGCGCGTCGAAGTTCCCGCCGCGCGCGGCCTCCTGGAACGCCTCGACCACCGCGCGCTGGCGGGAGACGTCCCGGCTCGGCGGCCCGCCGTTCCCGCGGACCCGCGCGCGGGCGCGGCTGGCGAGCTTGCGGGCGGCGACCGGGGTGCGGTCGAGGATGCGGCCGATCTCGTCGAAGGGCACGGCGAACATGTCGTGGAGGACGAACGCGAGCCGCTCGGCCGGCTCCAGGGTCTCCAGCACCACCAGGAGCGCGAGGCCGACCGAGTCGGCCAGGAGCGCGGCCGACTCCGGGTCGGCCTCCGGGGCCGGGTCCGGCAGCGGGACCGGCCCGGACCCGTAGTCGGAGGCGTGCTCGGGCATCGGCTGCTCGGCGCGGGACTTGCGCCGCCGCAACTGGTCGAGGCAGACGCGACCGACCACGGTGGTGAGCCAGCCGCTCAGGTTCGCGATCGCGCCGGTGTCGCTGGAGGCGAGCCGGAACCAGGCCTCCTGGACGGCGTCCTCGGCCTCGCCGGAGGAGCCGAGCATCCGGAACGCCACGGCTTCCAGTCGGGGCCGGTCGGCCTCGAAGCGGCGGGCCAGCCACTGGTCGTCACGGTCTGCGGTCATGAATGCCCCCTCGATCGACGCGTACGACACTATGACGCGCGGGAAGCCGAGAACGTGACCGCGAGGCGCGAACGAGTGCCGAGACGAGGGCGATCGGCCGGGAGACCCCATCGGCGGCTCGGCGTCACCTGCTCGGGCAGCGCAAAGGGGGGCACGGCCGACCGGCCGCGCCCCTCGTCCTGCCGCACCCTTGTCCGGTCGCGTCTCCTCGCCTTCCCGCACCTCTCGCCTTGCCGTGCCCCGTTCCGGCCGCACACCTCTTCGTCCTGCCGCGCCCCTTGTCCGGCCGCGCCCCTCGCCTTGCCGCTCCCGTTGCCGTGCCCCGCAATCCGGCCGCACTCCCCTTCGCCTTGCCGCGCCCCTTCTCGCCTCCCACGGTCAGAAGTCGACCGGGTCGCGGATGATCGGGCAGGTCATGCAGTGGCCGCCGCCCCTCCCGCGCCCCAGCTCGGCGCCGACGATCGTGATGACCTCGATCCCGGCCTTGCGCAGCAGCGTGTTCGTCTGCGTGTTCCGGTCGTACGTCATTACCACGCCCGGCTCCAGCGCCACCGCGTTGTTCCCCGAGTCCCACTGCTGGCGCTCCGAGGCGTACTCGTCGCCGCCGGTCTCGATGATCCGCAGCCCCGAGAGCCCCAGCGCCTCGGCCACCACATCGGTGAACGCCGCCGACCCGTGGTCGGTCAACTCCAGGCCCGGCTCCTTGTCGCCGGGCCGCAGCGAGAATGAGTGCACCGCGTCCATGATCTTCGGGTACAGCGTCACCACGTCCCGGTCGGCGAAGGTGAACACCGTGTCCAGATGCATCGCCGACCGCAGCTTCGGCATCCCCGCCACGATCACCCGCTCGGCCGCCCCGCCCTCGAACAGCGCCCGCGCCACCTGCGTGATCGCCTGCCGCGAGGTCCGCTCGCTCATGCCCATGAGCACCACGCCGTTCCCCACCGGCATGATGTCGCCGCCCTCGAACGTCGCCTGACCCCAATGCCGATCCGGGTCGCCCCACCACACCCGCGAGCCCCGGTAGTCGGGATGGAACGTGTACACCGCCTTCATCAGCAGCGTCTCGTCGTGCCGCGCGGGCCAGTACAGCGGGTTCAACGTCAACCCGCCGTACAGCCAGCACGTGGTGTCCCTCGTGTACAGCGTGTTCGGCACCGGCGGCATCAGGTACTCGCGCGCGCCGCTCGACTCCCGTGCCAGGGCGATGTACGAGGGCCGCAGGTCCTCGGGCAGCTCGGCGGTCGACAGCCCGCCGATGAGGTGCTCGGCCAACTGCGCGGGCGAGAGCGATTCGAGGAACGCGCGGGTCGGCTCGATCAGGCCCAGCCCCACCTCGTTCGCGGTGATCTTGCGGTCGAGCAGCCACGACCGGGCCTCGGCGTCGGCGACCGTCTCGGCGAGCAGGTCGTGCAGCTCCACGACCTCGACGCCCCTGGCCCGCATCTTGTTCACAAAGTCCGCGTGGTCCTTCTGCGCGTTCTCGACCCACATCACGTCGTCGAACAGGAGCCCTTCGGCGTTGGTGGGGGTGAGCCGCCGGTGGGCCAGGCCAGGCCTGCACACCAGCACCTTCCGCAGCTTCCCGACCTCGGAGTGGACCCCGTAGGCGGGCTGGTGTGGATCGGTCATCGTCGTCCTCCTCCGTTGGCGCCGTCGCGCTCGCGGGCGCTTCGGTCGATGGTCGATTGCGGTCGCGTGGTACGGCGTGGCTCGCGGTGGTGGGGCATGGCGGCATGGCATGGCTCAGATGCTGATCCAGCCGGCGGCGAGCGCGACGACGCCGAGCACGGCCCCGGCGATCGACACGGCCAGCAGCACCGCCTCGCCGGGACTGAACAGGCGGCGGCCCTGCTCGCGGCGGGCCATGACGAACAGGATGGTCGCGGGCGCGTAGATGATGAACGAGATGAGCACGAACCGCAGGCCCGCCGCGAACAGCAGGAACGCCGTGTAGAACGTCGCGAGCAGCGCGATCGCCATCTCACCGCCCGTGCCGCGCCCGGTGCCGCTCGCGCCCCGACCGGCACCGGCATCGATGCCAGAGTCGATCCCGCCGCCGCGCCCGGCCGCGACCTTGACCGCGAACAGGGCCGCGAGCAGGAACGGGATGAGCGTCAGCGAACTGGTCAGGTCGAGCGCGAAGTTGAACGCGTCCTCTGAGAAGTAGGTGACGACGAGGACGATCTGGCTCAAGGCCGTGGTCATGACCAGCGCCGGGACCGGCACGTCCGCGTCGGTGGAGCGGGAGAGGAACCGCGGCATGTCCTTGTCCTTCGCGGCCACGAACAGGACTTCGGCGGCCATGAGCGTCCACGCCAGGTACGCGCCGAGCACCGAGACGATCAGGCCGACGCTGACGAAGACCTTCCCCCAGGTCCCGACCGCCTCCTCCAGGACCCCGGCCATGGACGGCTGCCGCAGCTCGGCGATCTCCTCCATGGGCATGACCCCGTAGGACACGATCGTGACCGACGCGAAGATCGCGAACACCGCGAGGAAACCGGTGATCGTGGCGCGCCCGACGTGCTCGCGGCGCTTGGCGTGGCGGGAGTAGACGCTGGCGCCCTCGACGCCGAGGAACACGAACACCGTCACGAGCATCGTGCCGCGGACCTGGCTGAACAGGGAACCGGCGTAGTCGGCGCCGGCGAAGTTCCCGGCGAAGACCTGCGGGTCGAACAGGAACAGCAGGAGGAGCACGAACACGAGGATGGGGATGACCTTGGCGACCGTGACGATCCGGTTGATCGCCGCGGCCTCCTTCACGCCGCGCTTGATGAGCAGGAAGAACGCCCACAAGCCCACTGAGGAGAGCGTGAGCGCCAGGACGGTGTCGCCGTCGCCGAGCGCGGGGAGGACCGCGCCGAGGGTGGACATGATGAGGACCCAGTAGGTCACGTTGCCGACGCAGGCGCTGGCCCAGTAGCCGAACGCGGAGAAGAAGCCGGGGTACTCGCCGAACCCGGCTTTCGCGTAGGCGTAGACGCCGGCGTCGAGGTCGGGGCGGCGCATGGCGAGGCGCTGGAAGACGAAGGCGAGCATGAGCATGCCGGTGCCGGCGATGGCCCAGGAGATGAGGGCGCCGGCGACGCCGGTCTCTTGAGCGAAGCGGCGGGGGAGGGAGAAGACGCCGGCGCCGACCATGGAACCGACCACCATGGAGGTGAGGGTCCAGAAGGCGAGTTTGACGGCGGGCCGGGTCTCGGCCGAGGTCTGCGCCATGGCGTCCTCGCAGGTAGGGGCCGCCGCCAGGCGCGGCCTTAGAGCACTGAAGGCCTGAATATAACGCCGTGTACGCGACTGGAACTCCGTTTCGGAGCATTCGCACGGGCTGCGTACGCTGAGTCGATGCCACTCCTCAAGGCCATGGGCCGGTCGCTGCGCCGGTTGGTGCGCATGACGGTCCGCGCATACCGTTGGGCGCTTCTCAGGGTTCGAGGCCCGATAGTCCACCCCTGGGAATTCCTTGCCTATCGCCGCCGCCGCGCGCTGGAGACGCCGCCCAGGAAACCGTGGCGGCCAAGGCCGATTCCGACGTGGTTCCTGCTGGCGGCGTTCGTACTCATTTTCGCGGGTGGCCTGCTCTATTACTTCTGGCAGCTCGCGGAGATCGAGGCACTGCGAGTCCCTGGGGACTCCGAAAACGATCTTGAGATCACGAAGCTGCGTTTGGACACCATCCGTGGCACGATCGCGATCGCCGCCGGTATCGGTGGTGCTTCAGCATTGATCTTGAACTTTCGGAAGCAGCAGCACTCGGAGTACCACACGACACAGGAGCGGATCACCGAGCTGCGGGTACAGGCAGTGGAGCAGTTGTCTTCGAAGGACCCAGGGGTCAGGATCGGCGGCCTGCACAACCTGGAACGGCTTGGGGACCAGCACGAGGATTTGAGGCAGGGTGTGCTGGACGAGGTTTGCGCGTATCTGCGGAGGCCATTCGTTCCGCCGAGGAACCGCGCGGCGTTGATCGATGACCCGGAATTCAAAGTTCGGCGGCTCGCCCAGGAGATATTGCAGCGCCGACTCAAGCGGAAACTGGGGCGCCGCGAGTACTGGACACATACCCGGCTCGAACTCCGCAAAGCGTTCTTGAATGATATAGATTTCAGCGGATGTCACCTGTACAGCCCGGATTTCCAAGGAGCCACCTTCGCGGGAAAATCCTCGTTCGAAGCGACTTCATTCGGGGGAGAAACAAGCATCGCGAGAGCCAAATTCGAAGGGCTGGCGAATTTCCATAGAGCTTTGATCGATGGAAGCATGGACATATCCAGGGCGACCTTCAAGGACTACGTGGAGTTCAACAGCACCACCTTCCAGCGCGTCGCTCACTTCAACGGCGCGATCTTCCAGCACGTCGCGGACTTCAGGGACACGACCTTCCAGCACGTCGCGGACTTCAGGGACACGACCTTCCAGCACGTCGCGGACTTCAGGGACACGACCTTCCAGCGCGACGCGGTCTTCAGTGGCGCGACCTTCCAGCGCGACGCGGCCTTCAGGGACACGACCTTCCAAGAAAGCGCGGTCTTCAACGGCGTGACTTTCCAGGACGGCGCGGTTTTCTCGCTCGGCACGGACTTCAGCGGCGCGACCTTCCAAGGAAGAGTGGTCTTCAACGGCGCGACCTTCCAGCGCGACGCGGCCTTCAGGGACGCGACCTTCCAAGAAAGCGCGGTCTTCAACGGCGTGACTTTCCAGGACGGCGCGGTTTTCTCGCTCGGCACGGACTTCAGCGGCGCGACCTTCCAGCACGTCGCGCACTTCAACGGCGCGACCTTCCAAGGAAGAGTGGTCTTCAACGGCGCGACCTTCCAGCACGGCGCGGGCTTCAGAGGCGCGACCTTCCAGCACGGCGCGGCCTTCAGAGATGTGCCTTCCGGTTCCGACTTGGATATCGGGTCTGCGAAGTTCCTGCGGCTGCCCGACCTGTCATTGCTGCCGGTTGGGTGGCGGGAATCGAAGAGCCTTCGTCCTGATGGGTATTGGCGGTTGGTTTACCGTGATCCGGATGTGCCGCGATCGGGCCATCCCTCCGACTCGGAAGCTCCTTAGTTCGATGTAGGCGGCGGCCGCTTTCGCAGCCGCCGCCTCACTTCTCGCATGAATGCTCAAGTGGAGCCGCGATTGGACTCCCGAACCGATCACCAGGCCTGCATCCCACTGGATCGCTGGCCCGGTCGCTCAGTCGAGATTCCGGGTAGTGGCCGTCAGTTGTTTCGCTCGGTCGATGGTCTGGTCAGGGTGGGTCTTGATCCACCGATAGCGACTCACTTGGTGTCGAAGCGCGTGCCAGAGCGCTTGGCTTCTTCGATCCTCGTCGAGCGGTGCGAGCAGGTGGCCTTCCCCGTACAGCGAGCGGATCACCGCTTCGATGTCGAGGTAGTTGGGCGGCGGCCCGACACCGTTCCCTTCCGCGCGGACCTCGGCCATGAACTCGGTGAGTTCGTCGTGGTCTACCGGGCCCGCGCCGCTCCCCGCGCCGGGGCCGAATCGATACTCCAGGCAGACGGCCGTGGCCGCGCGTAGAAGCTCGACCGCGTAGGCGCGGTCGCTCTCGTGGAACAGTTCGCGGAGCTTCTCCGCCTCAGCAAGGTCGCCCGTGATCAGTGCCGCGAGGTGGCTGTGTTGCAGCGTTTCAGGCGTCATCGGCGCTCCTTCGGTCGGCGGCGGGTGTGGCCGAGACAGGGGAGGCAAGCAGTGCGATTCCCCGCGCGGCGGCTGCCTCGGCCGCGTCGGCGGCAGTCCGACCTGCAATCGCCTGGTCCGGGGTAGACCGATCGGAAGCGGCTCGGTTCGAAGTGGACCGATCGAAAGCGACTCGGTTCCGCTCGATCGGGTCCTGCGCGGCCTGACCGACCTCCCCGACCATCACGCCTAGAACGGGCCGCCTGGAAGCGGCCTGTCCCGGCATAGCTCGGTCCGGCTTCGCCGGGCCCGCCTCGTGCGGTTTCGTTCGGTCCAGGGTCGCCGGGCCCGCGTCGTGCGGTTTCGTTTGGTCCAGCTCCGCGGGGCCCGCATCATGCGGATTCGTTCGGTCCAGGGCCGCCGCTATCGCGAATTCGGCCATCAAGTTCCCCCGCACCTCCTCGATCTGCTCGAAGCGGCGCTTCAGCTCCTCATCGGTGATGTCGGTGCCGATCAGTTCGTGCATCACCGCCCACGCGTACTCGGCCTGTTCGTCGGCGGGCACCTCGTTCAGCAGCGCCGACTCTCCGCATACCGCCCGCACCATCGCCTCCGCGCGGAGCGCGTTGAACGTCGGGTCGGTCGGGAAGTGCCTCTCGTGCAGGCGTTTCGTGAGGGCCGCGAGGTCGTCCGGATCGGGCCGGTCGCCGTATTCCTGGTGCACGACGCCGGCGAGCAGACAGATCAGGAACAGCAGATGCGTCATCTGCCGCGCCTCCCCGATCTGCGCTGCCAGCCCGGCGGCTTCGACGGCCTCGCCGCGCAGCCGCGCGGTCGCATGTGCCCGGAAAAGAGCGGTGGCTGTTGTTTCGCCCTGCTGATTCATCCGTCGCACTCCCTTTGCGCCGCTTGCCAGATCGCGGTCGCCTCGCGCTTGATGCGAGCGGCGCGGCCGGACTGACGGGCCCATTCGAGGTAGTCGAGTTCGGTGATGTGCAGTTCGGGCCGGTCGGTGTCGAAGCCGGTCAGGAATCCGAGCACGGTCGGCGGGATGCGGTCGCGGGCCGCGAGGTTCTTGGGTTCCGGCGGTGTCTCCTCTCCCTCTGGCACTTCGTCGCCCAAGACCGCCCACATGCGCGGGAGGCTTTCGAGGATCCCGAATTTCAGGCAGCGTCCCGCGATCTCGGCTTCTCCGAGGATGGTGAGCGCACCAGGGTCGATACCGGCGAACGAGCGGACCGGCAGTGGGATTTCGCTGAGCGCCCTCGCGTATTTGGCGCGGACGCGGTGCGGGGCGAGGCGGCCTATGCCCATGCCGCACCCCCGGCGAGGCGACCCCGCAGGTGATCCTGCAACCGCCCCAAGTTGCCCGCCCTCATTCTCGCCGTCTTGGCTTCGGGCGGGGATTGCAAGTGGCCCTGCGAGTGGACCTGCAAGTGGTCCTGCAAGTGGCCCTTCGTGGGACCGGCGAGAGGACCGGCCGAGGGCCCCTCCTGTCGGGCGACCGCACGGCCGGTCGGCCACGACCTGAGCGCGTTTTCAGCCCGACCCCGCTGCCCGCCTCGAACGGCTTGCCCGAACCGCGCGGTCCGCGCGGCCAGGTGCGCGCGCCGGTCCGCCGCGACTTCGAGCTCCGCATTTGTCGCGTGGCCGCGCTGAACGGGGATCAGACCGGCCGTGTCGCGTCCCGGGGCTGGTCGAACTCCCGTGATCGTGCCGCCTCCCCGGACCGATTGCGGGCCGGGCGAGGGCCGCTTCTCTTTGCGCGTCTTCTTCAATCGCGCCGACCAGCGCAGCAGCCTGCCACGCAGCGTCGTGGACCGAGTGGACCGAGTGGACCGAGTGGACCGACTGGTCTCGCCCCCGAGTGCGGTTCGGTTCCCGCGCCCGGTCCGGCCGGTGTTCTGGTCGCCGCCGGTGTGGTGGGCGGCCGCGAGTGGCGCGGACTTGTCGAGGAATCGGTCCCAGGCGTCTTCGCGGAGTTTGGAGAACCTGTGTGGTGCTTCGGTTTCGGAGGCGGGGAAGCCCACTGCGGGCTCGGCGGGTCCACGGCCGGGACGGTCGTGGGCGGGGCTGCTGTCGGCGGGTCCGCAGCCGGGACGGTCGTGGGCTGGGCCGCTGTCGGCGGGTCCGTGGCCGGAGCGGTCGTGGGCTGGGTTGGTGTGGGCCGGGCTGCTGTGGGTCGGGCTGTTGTCGGCGGGTTCGCGGCCGGGGCGGTCGCGGCCCGGGCTGCTGTGGGTCGGGCCGCTGTGGGCAGGACGGTCGTGGGTCGGGCCGCTGTGGGCAGGACGGTCGTGGGTCGGGTCGCCGTGGGCAGGGCTGCTGTGGGTCGGGCTGCTGTCGGCGGGTCCGGGGCCGGGATTGTCGTGGGCCGGGCCGCTGTGGACGGGACTGTTGGGGGCGGGGTCTGGGGCGTGTTCGAATTTCACGCCCGGGGCCATGTCGGTCCCTTGTGGGAGGCTTGAATATCGGGGGACCTCGCATCCCCCTCCCTCCTTGGGGTGCCCGCTGGTCGCGGCAGGTTGAGTAGATGGGGCGTTCCCCGAGGTGATCGGCGGCCTCGCCCGGTCCCGATCGGCGTCGACGCCGCCAGCTCGCCTCTCCGGACTAGGGCGCAGGCGGGCACGGGGGCGGGAGACACCATGATCGCGGTCGTGGTCGTGATCTACGCGGCGGCGGTGTGATTCGCGGTCGCCGGATTCGCCCTCGTGCGGCTCGTGGTGTCGAGCCATGTGTTCGTGGGATTCGCCCTCGCGCGCTTCGCGGTTTCGGGCTTCATGTTCGCAGGTTCCGCTGTTGTGTGCTTCGCGGTGTCGGGCCGTGTTTTCGAGGGTTTCGCCGACACGCGACTTGCGGTTGCGGGCTTCGTGGTCGCCGGTTTCGCCCTTGCGCGGCTCGTGGCCACGGGCCGTGTGTTTGTCGGATTCGCTATCGCGCGTTTCGTGGTGTCGGGCCGAGTGTTCACGGGTTTCACCGTTGCGCGACTTGCGGTCGCGGGTTCCGCCGTCGTGCGCTTCGCGGTCCCAGGCCGTGCGTTCGTGGGTTTCACCGTTACGCGAATTGTGGTCGTGGGCCTCGTGGTCGCGGGTTCTGCCGTCGCGCGCTTCGCTGCCGCGCGATTCATGGTCCCAGGCCCCGTATTCCCTGCATTCCCCGGTTTCGCCGTCTCGCGGCTTGCGGTCTCGGATGTTGCGTCCCCTTGCTTCTCGTTCCCTTGCTTCGCGTTCGCGGGTGATGCGGGTTCGGCGTTCCCAGAGCACTTCGGCGCTCACCGCCCACTCGGCCTTCTCCGGCTCCTCCTCGATCTCCCACCACGGGATCGGATCGGGCAGCTCGTTCCGGCGGTGGCGACCGGTCCGCCGATCGGGGAACCAGCCGGGCGAGCCGAACGGCCCGGGGTCGAGCACGTCATAGGGCCGGTGCTCGTCGATAATCCAGTCATCGCCCGGCTTGTGCCGCAAGTGATCGGGCTCGTAGCGCGGGGAGCGCGGGTCGGAATCCGATGCGTCGAGATCGCACAGGTCCGGCCGGGTCTGGTACCGGTACGCCCCCGGCATCATCGGGTCCGGCGAGCCATCGGCCAGGAACAGACGACGATCGGCCCAGTCATAGAACCCATCGGGCCCGGTGAACAGGCCCGGATTCTTCGGATGCGGATAGGCCGGGTTGTGGCGCGGATCGTCCGAGACCGGACCGGCCTTACCCGGCGTGAACCCGGGAACGTACCGAGCGGCCGACGCCTCCGCCGCATATGCACCGGCGTCTGTCGAGTCGGGGACTGCGCGGTGTCGATTGCCTTCCGCCTTACCGTCAATCGTGGCTCCGGCTCCGGCTCCGGCTCCGGCTCCGGCTCCGGCTCCGGCTCCGGCTCCGGCTCCGGCTCCGGCTCCGGTACTGGGATCGGACCGGGGTCCGGCGTCGATTCTGGTCCCGGCCCCAGATCCGGTCCCGGCACCGGCTTCGGCCGCGACCGCGCGGCGGAAGCGCGCGGTCAGGTCGGACTCGCCGGAGCCGGTTCCCAACCGCGATGCACGGTGGCTCGGACGGATGGCATCGTGGCCGGCATCCCTGGTCGGACCAGCAGATTCGCGACCCATGCCCCTCGTCGGACCAGCCATGTCGCGGCCGGCTCCCGTGGTCGCGATCGAGCCCGTATAGGCGGCGGCATCGGAGTTGAGGTCCCCGGCAGAATCGCGGGAATGGTTGTTTTCAGGTACGCCCGAATAGCGTATCGTCGTAGACGACACGGAAGGTCTCCTTCTGTTGTTGGGCCGCCCGGTGGAACTCAGTTGGTAGCTAGGAGCCACCGGGCGGCGTTTAATATTCTGGCCTATCGATAAAGGCCGATACGAGCTGGATGCCTCGTAAGTTTCTCCGTTCGAGACGTAAGCAATTGGACCACCAGTAGTAAGAATCTGGCGTATGTCCGATGATGACTCAACGATCACGCCACTGTCAACTAACGAGACAAACGTGTCTAGAAGTTTTTCCAAACCCCCTGCGTCACAGCAAGTCTGGGTCGACGCGTGCGGTCACTCGAATAGGGGTAAGGGCCCTGCGGCTTCGCCGCAGGGCCCTTACCCCTATGGCTGTGGTCTACCCTTCCAAGCTTCGGCTCGCGTTGGCGGAAGGGTGTGCTTCGACAGGCTCACTGAGATAGGTCTGAAGTGCTTCATGCCGGAACTCGTAGGTAGCTCCAACCTGACGAAGCACGCCTCGACGACGAGCGTCTTCAAGAAACGCCATAAATCGCCAAGGCACCCGACGACCATTCGGGAACGCAAGAAGAAAATGAGCAAGGCGGTATGAGAACCATGCTCTCTCAATTGTCGCGACGATTATCGCCGTGGTCGATCCAAGTACGGAACCTGCCACGGGCCCGACCACCAGTCCGAATGCCAGTCCGAACCCCAGTCCAGCTGCCAGAGCGGTCGCGGCGAAGGTTGTTCGAGCCTCAGCGAGGACGTTTGCTGGGCTTAGTAGTTTCAGCCGAATAGGGGTCTGCTGATCTAGGAATTCAAGCATCACGATCAGCAACGGCACGGTAAGTCCGAGCGCCAAACCAGCCGCCCATCCGAACACCAGCGTGACTGCCAGACCGGCTACTATTCCGACCCCCAGCGAGGGAATCAGTTCGCCCCATAGCACTTTTCCGAAAGGATTGCGGTTCAGCACCAGGCGATTCGGATTCTCTTGAGGGTCCCAGATTATTGCAGGTAGAGATTTGAGCATCAGTTTGGACATGAGTCCAAACGCGATCATGGTGATCAGACCGACCGCCAGGCCGATCGTTAGCCCAAATTCCAGTGCGACGACCAGGCCGACCATCGTTCCAAGGTTCAGCATGACTATTACCGCGAGAGCTATCATGAAGGTTTGGTGTTCTGTGGATCGAGGGAGCTGCCACCAGGCGAATCCTGGTTGGCCGGTCCTCCTCATGTGGGCGGCAATGAATCCTAGGTAGCGGATAGCCCGTTCCGTCATGGGATCCATGGCATCCTGGTTGGTTTCGATGCCGGTGAAGTCTGGTGCGGCAGGGATGCTGTATACGGTGGGGAGAAAGTGCGCGATCAGGTGCTGTTCAACCGCCGCCTTGTCTGCGAATCCCTCAAATGTTGCGCGGTCTGGTGTCTGCCTTTGGTACACCTCACGGCATAGAAACACCATGAGCGGCGTCGTGAGTGCTTGTGCGACCGGGCTGTCGTCGACTGCAAGCTGTTCGAACACCGCTGCCCAATGCTCACTAGTCCCATTTTTCCTTAGATAGTGGCGTGCCTTGCTACGGCTGACCGGCTGCAACATAACCTCCGACATGCGCTCTATCCGGCGGTCGTCGGCCGCTTGCGCGGCCTCGAATTCGGCGATTCGGGAGGTCACCACCATATGGATGTCGCTGGCGTCCATCGCTTCGCGGAGACGCGCGAGGGCGGCGACATGGCGGGGTTCGGCGATCTCATCGAATCCGTCGAGCACCAGCAAGAGGTCGCCCCGGCCGGCCAGGTGCACCGCGGTGTCGACACTGCCCGGCCCGTTTGAGCGAGACAGCCCGTATTGGACCGCAAGCTGCTTGGAGACCCATTCCAGCAGGGGAATCGCAGGGTCCCAGCCCTTGACATGCAACAACACCGGGACTGGAGTCGAGGTGCTGTTCGAGCCACGCTGTTCAAGCAGTTGGTGTGTGAGCAGGAGCGCGGTAGCTGACTTTCCGGCACCTTTGGTGCCGAGGATGACGGTCAGGCGTGGACGGTGCCGCAACCAGTCTGCGCCGATAGTCGCGATGTCGCCGACGAGACCGCGCTTCACCGTTACGGCCTCGGTGGTGACGGTCGCGGCATTGTGTCTCCATTCGACCTGGATGTAATCCGATCCGGAGAGCTTCAGAGCGTGTTTCCCCGCTGCGGCCATCCCTCGCACCTCAACCGCAAGTGCTTCGAGCTGCTGCTCCACCGAAGGAGCTGCGGCAGTCCCGGATCGCGGGAACCACCAAGTCATCGTGGAGACTACGAGCGCGAGGGCGGAAACGCCAAAACCCATCGAGGCGATCAGCTTCTCGCGGTCGGAACCGCTTGCGAGCCACCAAACGAACGCGCCTACAAGAACGACCGAGAGACCAAGAGCGACAAGTACGCGCCTCCATGAGCGCTGACCAGGGGGTGTCGGCATTCACTCATGTTAGGAGGTGCCGCCGCCGAGTGGTGTGCTCGAACTGCCTCCTATTCGGGTGGACAAGAACTCGCAGCCTCGGTTTCGTCCAGGGTTCGGGGGAAAGCCGGTGATATGGGATGTGCGGTGAGCACGCAGCCGGTTGCTCTCCTTGAACTTCGCCGACCGGTTTTGAGCAGGGCGGCGAGCGGTGTCGGTCGATGGTGGGACCATCGGGGGGAGCACGCGAGGAGAAGCGACGGTGAAGAGCGCGACCGAGGATCAGAACCGGCGGCTCCTTCGCGCCCGCGATGCGATGGACCGGGGCTTCACCAGGCCGCTCGATGTGCCCGCGCTCGCCCGCATCGCTCTCATGTCTCCGGCGCATTTCAGCCGGCAGTTCCGCGCGACTTTCGGGGAGACCCCGCATCGGTATCTTCAGCGTCGTCGGATCGAGCGGGCATGTGCGAAGCTGCGGGACACGGATGCGTCGGTCACCGAGATCGCGCTCGAAGTCGGCTTCGACAGCCTCGGCACCTTCAGCCGGACCTTCACCTCTCTTATCGGCCGCTCGCCCACCCGTTATCGGGCCGAGGCGACTCCGCTGCGCGCTCCGGTCTGCTTCGTCAAGGCCTGGACCCGCCCCACCGACGCGGTCTGAGGCTTGAAGACGGCCCTCCTCGTGGCCGGAGGAAAGCATTTTTGGATAAGCGCCCTGGCCATCGCGACCATAGGCTGGACGCATGTTCACAGGAATCAGCATCCACACCGTGTTCGTCCTCGACCAGGAAGAGGCGATCGACTTCTACGTCGGCAAGCTCGGGTTCGAGGTCGTCGAAGACGTCGACCTCGGCTTCATGCGCTGGTTGACCGTCAGCGCGCCCGGCAAGCCCGACCGGCGCATCCACCTCGAAGTGCCCGGCCCGCCCTCCCACAGCGACGAGACCGCCGCCGCCGTCCGCGACCTGCTCACCAAGGGCGCCCTCGGCGCGACCATCTTCACCACCGACGACTGCCGCGGCACCTTCAAGCGCCTCTCCGACCTAGGCGTCGAGTTCACCGAGGAGCCCACCGAGCAGCCCTACGGCATCGACTGCGCCCTGCGCGACCCGTTCGGCAACCACATCCGGATCACCCAGCCCACCGCCTAGACCGCAGGCCGAACGCCCGGGCGCCCCGCGTCCGGGCGTTCGCCGCGTCCGGCCGCGGTGCGGATGGTTCGAAAATCGCCGATCGGGTACCCCTGAGCCTGAACCCGGCAAGACAATGCGACAGCGAGACCTTCCAACAGCACAACGCTTCAACGCAATGTTGTTCGGCAAGGTTTTCAGCGTTGTTCGGCAAGGTCTTCAGCCGGTGTTCACAGGCAACGCTTCACGCAATGCTTCAGGACGGAGAGCGCTCATGGACGCGACAGCACAGGGATCCGAACGCATCGTCGTCGGCGTCGACGGCTCCCCGGCCTCGGTCCGGGCCCTCGAATGGGCCCTGCACCAGGCCGAACGGACCGGCGCCTCGGTCGAGGCCGTCCACGCCTGGGAGGTGCCCGCGATGTACGGCACCGGCATGATGGTGCTCCCCAGCGGCGAGGACTTCGACAAGGCCGCCAAGCAGTCGCTTGAACGCGCCGTCGCGCAGGCCACCGGCGGCCGCGCCACCGTGCCGATCGAGCTGCGGACCGTCTCGGGCCACGCCGCGAAGATCCTCGTCGAGATGGCCGAGAACGCCGACCTCCTCGTGGTCGGCTCCCGCGGTCACGGCGGCTTCGTCGGGACGCTGGTCGGCTCGGTCAGCCAGAGCGCCGTCCAGCACGCCACCTGCCCGGTAGTCGTCGTTCGCGACAAGTAGAGCTTCCAGTCGGCGTACCGAGACCGGAGCGGCCCCCACGTGAACCCCGGGGGCCGCTCCGCTTATCTGTCCGCCTGTCGCCTGCCTGTTGTCCGCCTGCTCGGCGGCGTCACTCCTCGCCGGTCCGCTCCGGGCGATAGGCGACCGAGTGCAGGCGCGACGATCCACCGACCGCGCCGACGCCGAGCGTCCGGCCGGTGAAACCGGTCGCGACCTCGGTCGACAGGTAGCGGCCGTCCAGGTGTCCGAGCACGGTCGCGCCGTTCTCGCCACCTTCGCCGTCATTGCCGTCACTGCCGTCCTCGCCGACCACGGACAGCACGATGTCGTCGGGCCCGATCGCGGTCAAGGTCTCGGCGTCTGACGCGACCGACGCGATCCGCAGGACCACGGCCCCGCCCCCGCCCTCGCTCTTGCCTTTGCCTTCGAACCGGGCCGAACCGAGTTCGGCCGTGACGCCGCCGATGCGCGCGAGCGCGCGGACCAGGCCGTCCTCGAACACCAGGCCGTACCAGTGCCGGTCGTCCATCCACAGCGTGAACCGGCCCGAGCCGGTGAACGCGGCCTCGGCGGTCCAAGCGAGGTCCCGCACCCGCGCGGCCAGCAGCCCGGGCGAGCCGTCGCCCGGATCGCGCAGCTCCAGGCCGCCCTCGGGATGCGGGGCGGCGATCGCCTCGGGCTCGCTCGACGGCGCGACCCAGCGCGGGTCCAGCTCTCCCAGACCTGAAGCGGCCGAGCCGAAATCGTCATAGAAGGAGGTGTCCGGCGGGGTGAAAGCGTACCGGCCCTCGTCGAACACCGGCCAGCCGTCGACCCAGTCGACGCCTGCGAGGAACGTCTCGCGGCCGAGCACGTGGAACTGCGGCGTGAACCCCCGCGGGCGCACGGCCAGGTAGACCGCCGCCCACTCGCCCGAGGCGGTCTCGACCAGGTCGGCGTGCCCGGTGTTCTGCACCGGCAGCGCCGTCGACCGGTGCGAGAAGACCGGGTTCGAAGGGCACGCCTCGTACGGGCCCTCGATGCGCTCGGACCGCGCGATCGTCACGGTGTGGCCGCGCTCGGTCCCGCCCTCGGCGAGCAGCAGGTACCAGTACCCGCCGATGCGGTACAGGTGCGGCGCTTCGGAGGCGGCGAGCCCGATGCCCTGCCACACCGGGTACGGCTCGCCCTTGAAACGACCGGTCTCCAGGTCGAGCCGGCCCTGGAAGATCCCGTCGCCCTCCCCGTTGAAGACGGTGCCCTTCCAGGTCAGGTAGCACTCGCCGTCCTCGTCCCAGCACAGGTCCGGGTCGATGCCGACCGCCTCGCGCACGAACACTGGCTTGCTCCAAGGACCGGCAGGGTCCTCGGCGGTGACGATGGTCTGGCCCGAGCCGGCGTCGCCCACGTTGGTGGTCACGAAGTAGAAGCGGCCGTCGTGGTGGCGCAGGGTCGAGCCGTAGATCCCGCCGGAGGGACGCCCGTCGCCGCGCAGGAACTGGCTCCGGCGATCAAGGATGTTCCCGATCTGCTTCCACGACACCAGGTCGCGGCTGTGGAAGATCGGCGCGCCGGGGAAGTACTCGAAGCTCGAATGGGCCAGGTAGTAGTCCTCGCCGACGCGGCAGATGGTCGGGTCCGGGTAGAAGCCCGGCACGATCGGTCGCACGGCGGCCGACACGGTTTCGGGCGCCTTCTCGCCCTCGATCGAACTGCCCAAGACGGTTCCTCCTCGCAGTGGCGCGCCGCCCGGCCCGGCGGCGGGCCAACCTTAAGTTGTGTCGATAAACTTTGTCAACCGGCTTCGGCCGTGACTAGGAGCGCCGCGCCGCCGGGAGCACGCCTTCGCGCCTCCGGGACGCGGGAGCCCGGCCGATTCGTGTTGCCGCCGGAACTGCTCCTCCGCCATCGGGGACCACGAGGCCCAACGTGAACCGGGACCCGTCACGCCGCCGCGTGCTGCACGCCCCACGTCGACGCGTAGCGGCCCGAGCGGGCCAGCAGCTCCTCGTGCGTCCCCTGCTCGGTGATCCGGCCGCCTTCGAGGACCACGATCCTGTCGGCGCTGCGGATCGTGCTCAACCGGTGCGCCACGACCAGCGTCGTCCGCCCCTCCATGAGCGTCTCCAGCGCGCCCTGGATATGGCGCTCGGACTCCGAGTCGAGCGCGCTCGTGGCCTCGTCCAGGAACAGGATCCGCGGGTCCCGCATGAGCGCCCGCGCGATCGACAGCCGCTGGCGCTGGCCCCCCGACAGCCGCGCGCCGCGCTCCCCGACCACCGTGTCCCAGCCCTCCGGCAGGGACTCGACGAAGTCGAGCGCGTTCGCGTCCCGCAGCGCCGCGCGCATCTTCTCGTCCTCGACCGGCCCGAGGCCGTAGGTGATGTTGTCGCGGATCGAGCCCTCGAACAGGACCGAGTCCTGCGGCACCACCGAGACGCGGCGGCGCACCGAGCGCATGTCGAGCGCCTCCATGTCCGCCCCGTCCAGGGACACCGAGCCGGCCGCTGGGCGGATCAGGCCGAGCACCGTGTTCATGAGCGTGGACTTGCCCGAACCGGAGGGGCCGACGAACGCGACGGTCTGGCCCGGCTCGACGACGAGGTCGATCCCGTCCAGCGCGGGCGTGCCGCTGTCGGGGTAGCGCACGGTGACCCCGCGCAGCTCCACCCGGCCGGCCAGATTGTCCACAGTGGGCTTTCCCTCGTTGCGCTCGATGTCCGGGTCCTGGAGGACCTCCGCGATCGACCGCACCGACTCGGTGCCGCGCGCGGTGATCGGCACCAGGTTGAGCACCGCGCCGACCGAGCCGGTGAGCATCGAGAAGTAGGTGCCGAGCACCACGACCTGCCCGGCCGTGATCGGCGCCCACGCCATGAGCGCCACCGTCGCCGCCAGCAGCAGGCACCCGACGGACAAGAGCTGCATGGTCACCCAGCTCGCCGCGCCGAAGCGGCCGTTCACGACGTCCAGGCGCAGCCCGCGGTGGCGCACCTCCTCGGCGACCTCGGCGACCCGCTCGGCCGCGACGTGCTCGAGCCCGTGCGCGCGCGTGATCGGCATGAGCGCCGCCATCTCGCCCACCCGCGAGGAGAAGGCCTCCACCTCGCGGCGGAACTCCTGGTTGCGTGCCTGCGTGCGGCGGCGGGTGAACCACCAGACGCCGAAACCGCACGGCAGGGACAGCGCGAACACCGGCAGGAACTGCGGCACCGTCAACGCGGTCATGGTGATCGCCCCGGCGAACACGAACACCGCCGACAGGAACGGCCCGCCCGACTGCGCGAGCATCAGCTCGACGTTCTCGACGTCGCGCACGACCTTGCTCTGGATGATCGAGGCGTTCGAGCGCGAGTGGAACCCGATGGACAGCAACTGGAGCCGCGCGGCGAGGGCGTTGCGGAAGTCCGCGCCGAGGGCGCGCACGACGCCCATGTAGAGGCGGGTGAACCACACGTGGGTGAAGAAGTTCTGGAGGACCAGCACGGCCGCGCCGACGGCGAGCCAGCCGAGGGTCGAGACCGGGCCGCCGTCCACGACCGCGTCGACCGCGGCCCCGGTGATCACCGGCATCAGCCAGATCGGGCTGTCCTTGACCACAAATATGACGGTGGCGGCGACGAGGCGCCAGCGTCGCGGTCTGAGCGTGCGCGCGACCGACTTGAGCGGGTGCTTCCCGTCGAGGGTGATGGTCTCCATGGCAGCGGTGGCCCCGTATTCGTTCGGAGGGTCGGTCGTTCGGTCGCGGGGGTGGGCGGCGGGTTCGGGAGGGCGCTCGCCGTGGCGGGCCCGGGTCGCGACGGGTCGTGCGCGGGCGGTCGCCGCGGGCAATCGTAGTCCGCGTTCGGGCTCTCCGCCCGTTCGTTTCGGGCCCGGTCCGGGGGCGGGTCGGTGGGGGCCGTTCGTCCGGATTTCACCTGAGGTTGGTGGAACCGCACCGTAGCGGCGCATAGCTTCCACAACAGGTGAGAACACAAGACCGCGATTCCCTCGCGCATTCATATCGGACCGAATTGGAGCCGTGATGCAATCCCCATCCGATCGCCGTCGTCTGCCGCTGTTCGCCCCCCACGGGGGCGGACGCTCGGCGATGACCTGCGCCTTCCGCTGCGGCAACGCCTGTAGCCACCCGGTGCCGAACACCTCGGAGAACCCCTACCTCGGCGACCTCATCGCGCAGGCCGTCTCCCGCCGCTCCCTGCTGCGCAGCGGCGTGGTCGTCTCGGCGGCCGTCGGCGCCGCCGGGATCTTCGCGGCTCCCGCCGTCGCCGGTGACGTCGAGTCCCCCGCCGGTTCGGCGCACCGCAACCGGGCCCCGAAGGGCCTGGACTTCGACGTGGTCGCGCCGAACCGCGACGACAAGGTGACCATTCCCAAGGGCTACGAGCAGCATGTGGTCATCGCCTGGGGCGACCCGGTCCTGAAGGGCGCGCCGAAGTTCGACGCCGACGCGCAGACCGCTGCGGCGCAGGCGAAGCAGTTCGGTTACAACAACGACTACGTCGCGCTGCTGCCGCACCCGAAGAGCCGCCGCAAGCGGGTGCTCGTGGTCAACCACGAGTACACCGACGAGCCGCTGATGTTCCCTGGATACGACGGTGCCGCGCCAACGCGCGAGCAGGTCGAGATCGCTTGGGCCGCACACGGGCTCACCGTGATCGCGGTGGACGAGAACAGCCGCACCGGCGCCCTCGTGCCTGACGTCAAGGACAAGTTGAACCGGCGCATCACCGTCTCCACGCCGTTCACGGTGACCGGGCCGGCGGCCGGGTCGGACCTGTTGAAGACCAGTGCGGACCGCAAGGGCACCAAGGTGCTCGGGACGCTGAACAACTGCGCCGGCGGCACCACCCCTTGGGGGACGGTGCTTTCGGGCGAGGAGAACTTCAACCAGTACTTCGCGAACGCCGCGAACGTCACGGACCCGACCGTGCAGGCCCGCTTGGCGCGCTACGGTTTCGTCGGCGAGGCGAGCCAGCGCCGGTGGGAGGAGTTCGACCCGCGCTTCGACCTCGTGCAGGAGCCCAACGAGCCGAACCGTCACGGCTGGATCGTGGAGGTCGACCCGAACGACCCGGATTGGGCGCCGCGCAAGCGGACCGCGTTGGGGCGCTTCAAGCATGAGGGCGCGAACGTGCGCTTGTCGCGCGACGGTCGGGCCGTGGCGTACATGGGCGACGACGAGCGGTTCGACTACCTGTACAAGTTCGTGTCGGACAAGAAGATGAAGACCGGCAGCGGCAAGAAGGCGCGCGACCACAACCGGACGCTGCTCGACGAGGGCACGCTGTACGTCGCGAAGTTCACCGGCGACAGCCCGGCCGAGGAGATCGACGGGACCGGGAAGCTGCCGAAGGACGGGAAGTTCGACGGGTCCGGCGAGTGGATCAAGCTGGCCAAGGGCAAGAAGTCGTACGTGCCGGGTATGACCGCCGACGAGGTGTACGTGTTCACGCGCCTCGCGGGCGACAAGGTCGGGGCCACGAAGCTGGACCGGCCCGAGGATGTGGAGACGAGTCCGAAGAGCGGCAAGCTGTACATCGCGCTGACCAACAACACCGCGCGCGGCACCGGCTCGAACCCCGGGGCCGATGAGATGAACCCGCGCAACGAGAACAAGCACGGGCACGTCATCGAGCTGACCGAGAAGCACGACGACCCGACCGCGCTGAAGTTCGGCTGGAACGTGCTGCTGGTCTGCGGCGACCCGGAGGACGAGGGGACCTACTTCGGCGGGTTCCCCAAGGACCAGGTCAGCCCGATCTCGTGCCCGGACAACGTGGCGTTCGACCCGTACGGGAACCTGTGGATCTCGACGGACGGGAACGCGTTGGGCACCAACGACGGTCTGTTCGCGGTGCCGCTGGAGGGCTCGAACCGCGGCCAGGTGAAGCAGTTCCTGACGGTGCCGATCGGCGCGGAGACCTGCGGGCCGGTGGTGGAGGAGCGGCACGTCCTGGTGGCGGCGCAGCACCCGGGCGAGCTGGAGGGCGCGAGCTTCGAGAACCCGCTGTCGGAGTGGCCCGACGGGCCGGGGAGCATCCCGCGTCCGGCCGTGGTCAACGTGACCCGCAAGGGCTTCGGCCGCATCGGCCGCTGAGGGCATTCCTGAGGGAGCGGGGCGAGGGGGGACCCTCGTCCCGCTTTACGCTTCCGTTGACCGTGCCGACGTGCCGACCCGTTTCCGAGCGGCCTTGCGGCTCAACGCGTCCGGGGGACCAGGCGCTGGAGCTGCGTCACGTGGGCGGGTTCGAGTTCCTCGAGCGAGGCGACGCCGAGCAGCTTCATGGTGCGCACGACCTCTTCGCGCAGGATCGCGATCGTCCGGTCGACGCCTTGGCGCCCGCCCGCCATGAGCCCGTAGAGGTAGGCGCGGCCGATCATCGTGAACCGGGCGCCGAGGGCCACGGCCGCAACCACATCGGCCCCGGACATGATCCCGGTGTCGAGGTGCACTTCGGTGTCGCGCCCGACCTCCCGCACCACTTCGGGGAGGAGGTGGAACGGGATCGGAGCGCGGTCGAGTTGGCGCCCACCGTGGTTCGAGAGGGTGATGCCGTCCACGCCCAGGTCGGCGAGGCGCTTGGCGTCGGCGACGGTCTGGACGCCCTTGACCACGAGCTTGCCGGGCCACTGCTCCTTGATCCAGGCGAGGTCGGCGTAGTTCACCGTGGGGTCGAACATCGACTCCAGGAGTTCGGCGACGGTGCCGGGCCAGCGGCTCAGCGAGGCGAACGCGAGCGGCTCGGTGGTGAGCATGTCGAACCACCAGTTCGGGTGCCGCGCCATGTCGAACAGCGTCTTGGCCGTCAGCTGCGGCGGGATGGCGAAGCCGTTGCGCTTGTCCCGCAGGCGGGCTCCGGCCACCGGAACGTCCACAGTGACCAGAAGCGTGTCGAACCCGGCCGCGGCGGCGCGGTCGACCAGGGCCATGGACCGGTCGCGGTCCTTCCACATGTACAACTGGAACCAGTTGCGCCCCTTGGGGCCTCCCGCTTCGGCCACGTCCTCGATCGGGGTGGTGCCCATCGTCGAGAGCGCGAACGGGATGCCCGCCGCGGCGGCGGCCGCGGCACCGGCCCGCTCGCCTTCGGTGTGCATCATCCGCGTGAACCCGGTGGGGGCGATGCCGAACGGCAGTTCGGTGTGGCGGCCGAGCACGTCCCAACCAGTGTCTATTTTAGAGACATCGCGCAGGATCGCGGGATGGAACTCGACGTCCTGGAACGCCTGGCGGGCGCGGGCGAGGGAGAGCTCGGCCTCGGCCGCGCCCTCGACGTAGTCGAACGCCGCGCGGGGGGTGCGGCGCTTCGCGATGGTGCGGAGGTCGGCGACGGTGAGCGCGGCGGCGAGGCGGCGGCGCTTGGCGTTCCACTCGGGCCGCTTGAACCGCACGAGCGGCAGCACGTCCTTGGGTCGCGGGAACTGGCGGCGGGTCATGTGGTCCTCCAACGGGAAGCGAGCGAACCGCGGGTCGCGGCGACCGCCGGGCCGATCCGCTGGACGGAACGGTACCCCGGAGGACGACCCCGCCTCTACGAGGCGTCTGTAAACGCTTGCTAGTCTCGGAGGCCAGTATGCCATCGCTTTCGAGGAGGCGGCCATGACCCGAAGGTTCGTCCGCCATGAACGGCGCCCGGTCACCGCGCTCGACGGGATCTGGGACTTCGCGTTCCTCGGCGACGCCGACCCCGACCGGATCACGCGCGCCTCCCTGGTCTTCGACGAGGTCATGGCCGTGCCCGGCAGCTTCGACGCGACCCCCGCCCACGCGGGGCGCCGCGGCCTGGCCGCCTACCGCACCCGCGTCGCGGTCGAGCGGCCGGGACGCCACCGGCTCGTCTTCGAAGCGGTCCACCACTGGTGCCGCGTGCTCTGGAACGGGCGGCCCTTGCGCGACCACGCCGGGGGCTTCACCCGCTTCAGCGCTGACATCGAGCACGCCGAAGCCGGGACCGCCGAGGTGATCGTGCTGGTCGACAACCGGTTCGACGACGCGCGCACGCTCCTGCACCAGGAGCACTTCGACTGGTACCACTTCGGCGGCATCACCCGCAGCGTCGAACTGCACCGCCTGGGGGACCTGTGGATCGACCGGTTGCAAATCTCCACTGAGGACATCGAGGAGCGGCGGGTCGCGCTGCGCCTCGACGTCGGGGCGACCGCGCTGGCCGAGGGCGTGCCGCTCACGGTCGAGTGGCGGGGCCGCCCGGTGCTGACCGACACCGTGGACGTCATCCCGGGTGAGCGGATCGAGCGGACCGTGACGCTGCCGGGGGCCAGGCTCTGGTCGCCCGATGACCCTGCGCTGCAAGAGGTCTCGGTGCGCCTCGGCGACGACGACGTGCGCGAGCGGATCGGCCTGCGCGAGATCACCACAGGCGGCGGGCGCCTCGCGGTCAACGGCGAGGCGGTGACGCTGCTGGGCTTCAACCGGCACGAGTCGCACCCGCAGTTCGGGCACGCGCAGCCCGAGGCGCTGCTGGTCGCCGACGTGCAGCAGATCCGCGACCTCGGCTGCAACTTCATCCGCGGCAGCCACTACCCGCAGGACCCGCTGTTCCTCGACCTGTGCGACGAGGCGGGCATCCTCGTGTGGAGCGAGTCGGTCGGGTGGCAGTACCCGGTCGAGCGGATGACCGACCCGGCGTTCGTCGCCGAGCAGCTCGACCACATCGACGAGATGGTCGACGCCGCCGTGAACCACCCTTCGGTGGTGATGTGGGGCGTGCTCAACGAATGCCCCAGCGAGGTGCCCGAATGCCGCCCGGTCTACGAGCGGCTGCTGGGGCGGCTCAAGGAGAGCGACGCGAGTCGGCCGGTGACGTACGCGTCCTTCAAGATCTATGAGGATCTGTGCCTGGACCTGGTGGACGTGGTCGCCGTGAACACGTATCCGGGCTGGTACTTCGGCGGCGTCGAGGACATCCCGGCAGAGCTCGACCGCATCGCCGCGCACGTGGACGCGGCCGGGCACGCCGAGAAGCCGCTGATCATCTCGGAGATCGGCGCGGGGGCGGTGCCGGGGTGGAACGACGCCAATAACGGGCACTGGACCGAGGAGTACCAGACGGCGCTGCTGGAGAAGGTGGTGCGGCATGTTCTTGAGGGGCAGGACCGGATCACGGGCCTGGGGATCTGGGTGCTGGGCGACTTCCGCAGTACCGAGTACAGGGAGATGCTGCTCAAGCGGCCGCGGAGCATCAACGACAAGGGAGTGGTGGACGAGTACCGCCGCCCGAAGCAGGCGTATGCGGCGGTGAGGAGCTTGTTCGGTGAGGCTGGTAGGAGGGCGCGGCAGAGCAGGCGATAGGAACCTTCGCCGATGCCCGATGCCCGATGCCCGATGCCCGATGCCCGATGCCCGATGCCCGATGGCTGGCGGTGGACCCCGACCGCGCTAACGGCCGATGGCTGACGCCCGACCCCGCCCCCAACCGCACTGACGGCGGATCCCCGACCCCGCTAACGGCCGATGGCCGGCGGTGGGCCCCTTCCTCCCGACCGCGCTTACTGCGGACCGCGGACTGCGGACGGCTGGGCTGACGGTCGGCGACTGACCCTTGACCCCGACCGCGCTGACGGCCGGTGGCCGACCTCCGACCTTGACCGCGCTGACGACTGACGGCTTACCCCCGCTCCGACCGCCGACCGCCGACCGTCGACTGCCGGCGGCTGCCCCTGACCGCGTTGACGGTCGACGGTCGGCTGCTGACCTCTGCCCCCCGACCGCGCTGACCGCTGACCGCGGACGGCTGGGCTGGCGGCCGGCGGCTGCCGCCCGACCCCGCCCCCCGATCGTGCTGACGGCGGACCGCCGACTGCGCTAACGGCCGATGGCCGGCGGCCGACCTCCGACTCTGGCCGCGCTGGCGACTGCTCCGACCGCGCGAACTGCTGACTGCCGACCGCGCTAACGGTCGGCGATGGCCGACGGCTGGCGGCGGACCCCTGGCCGCGCTTACGGCCGATGGTTGGCTACTGACCTCCGACTCTGACCACGCCGACGGCTGACGGCTTACCCCGACCCTGACCGCACTGGCACCCGACCTCGCTGACGGCTGGCGGCTTACTCCTGCTCCGATCGTGCCAACTGCCGATCGCCGATCGCGGACTGCTGGCGGCTGCCTCGACCGCGCTGACGGCCGTCGGCCGGCGGCTGACCGCTGCCCCGACCGCGCTAACTGCGGACCGCCGACTGACGGCAGCCGCCCCGACCGCGTTAACGGCCGATGGTCGGCGGCTGACCTCTGCACCCCTACCGCGCTAGCTGCTGACCGCGGACCGCGACCGGTTGGGCTGACGGCCGGTGGCTGACGCCCGACCTTGACCTCGTTGACACCCGACCGCGCTGACGGCGGAGCCCTGACCGCGCTGACAGCCGGCGGGCAGCGGCTTGCCCCTGCCCGACCGCGCCGACCGCCGACCGCCAGCGGCTGCCCCGACCGCGCCGACCGTTGATCGCTGACGGCTGACCTCTGTCCCCAGGTCGCGCTAACTGCGGACTGCGGACGGCTGAGCTGACGGCCGGCGGCTGACCTCTGTCCCCCGACCGGGCTTACCGCGGACCGCGGACGGCTGGGCCGACGGCTGACGGCTGACTTCCGACCCCGCCCCGACCGCGCTAACAGCCGGCGGGCAGCGGCTTGCCCCTGCCCCGACTGCGCTGACCGCTGAGCCCCGACTCCGACAGAGCTGACCGCTGCGCGTTCGCGCTCGCTTCGGCTTCGGCTCGGTTTCGGCTTCGGGCTTGCAACCGGCTTTGCGACGAGCAATACTTAGCCTCATGGCTAAGTATCTGGAGGAGCTCGACGGCGTCTTCGTCGCGCTCGCCGACCCCACCCGGCGCGAGGTCGTCCGCCGCCTCGGGCGCGGCCCGCAGAGCGTCGGCGACCTCGCCCGCGAGTTCCCGATGGCCCTCCCCTCGTTCATGAAACACGTGCGGACCCTGGAGGCGAACGGCCTCATCCGCACCGTCAAGACCGGCCGGGTGCGCACCTGCGTGCTCCACCGCGACCGCCTCGCCGTCCTCGACGACTGGCTCGCCGAGCAGCGGCGCATCTGGGAAGAGCGGACCGACCGGCTCGAACGTTTCGTCACCGAATCTACGGAGGAACCATGAAACCCGACCTCGACCTGGCCCTGGAACGGGTCATCCGCGCGCCGCGCGACCTCGTGTGGCGGGCCTGGACCGACCCCTCCCGCTTCGCGCAGTGGTGGCTCCCGGCGCCGATGTCCTGCCGCGTCGACCGCCTGGAGGTCCGGCCCGGCGGCGCCATGGTGACGCGCATGAGCGAGGACGGCGAGCTGTTCGTCCCGCACATGGACGCCGCCTTCCTCGTCGTGGATGAACTCGAGCGGATCGTGTTCACCAACGCGATTGACGGCGACTGGCGCCCGTCCAGCCCTCAGCCGGTCGCGATGACCGCCGAGATCACCATGGCCGACCACCCGGACGGCACCGCCTACCGGGCCCTCGTGCGCCACGGCGACCCGGCCTCGCGCGACCGCCACGAGGAGCTCGGCTTCTTCGACGGCTGGGGCACGGTCACCGCCCAACTCGCCGGGATAGCCGAACGGGAGGCGGCGCGATGAGACTCGCACTCACCGAGTTCACGACCCTGGACGGGGTCTGCCAGGGGCCCGGCTCGCCCACGGAGGACACGAGCGACGGCTTCACCCGCGGCGGTTGGCTCGTGCCGCACATCGACGAACTGTTCGTGCAACGCCTCCGAATGGCTCGACCTCGCCGACGGCCTGCTGCTCGGACGGCGCACCTACGAGGCGTTCGCCCGCGACTGGCCGCAGATCACCGACCCGGACGACCCGTTCACCGAGCGGATGAACTCGCTGCCGAAGTACGTCGTCACCAACACGCTCACCGAAGGGACCTGGAACCCCACGACCGTCCTGGCCGGAGACCCGGTCGAGACGGTCGCCGCGCTCAAGGCACGGCCGGGGCGGGAACTTCAGATCCACGGCAGTGCGCGCCTGGGCAACGCGCTGCTGGCCGCGGGGCTGGTCGACACGCTCCGGCTCGTCGTGGCCCCGACTGTGGCAGGTGAAGGCAGGCGCTTGCTGGAACACCCGGGCGACCTGGTCGGACTCCGGCTCGCGCACTACGAAGCGACTCCGAGCGGCCTGCTCCTGCTCCAATACGAAACGACCGGAGCCGCACCGGTGGCGGCCTACGAAGGCGTCACCGACTTCGTCTAGCGGACCGGCGGCAACTGGCGGCCAGCGCCGCCTGGCGATTGACTTTGCCTGACGGCCTGACGGCCTGACGGCCTGACGGCCTGACGGCCTGACGGCCTCGACCGTGAACCGGCCCCGCCGGATGACCGACTGCCGGGTGACGGACTCCGACTGAGGACCGGCTCTGCCTGCGAAGGCGACGGAACTCCTTCACTGTCCGACCCGTCCATCGATGCGTTCGCGCAGAAGGTCGGCATGGCCGTTGTGCCGCGCGTACTCCTCGATCATGTGGAAGGCGACCCAACGCAGCGTCAGGCGGCCGGCCCTGTGCCGGTTGGGCATCGACACCGCTTCGAGGCTCGGCGCTTCGGCGATCAGTCGGTCGGCGAACTCGGTCTCGGCCTCCCAGGCCTGCCACGCCTCGGCGACGCAGGCCGGATCGGCGACCGCACCGTCGAAGTCGGCATCGGGCTCGACCTCCGAGCAGTACAGGTAGGGGGCGTCCATTCCGGCCAGTCCCCGCCGGAACCAGCCGTGCTCGACCTCGGCCAGGTGCCGCACCAGCCCGAGCAGGGACATCGTTGACGGCGGAACCGCGCGGGAAGCGAGCTGCTCGGGTTCGAGCCCCGAGCACTTGAGCCGCAGGGTCTCCCGTTGCCAGCGCAGGAATCCGAGCAGGGTGGCCCTCTCGTCGCCCTCGCCGGGCGCCATGATGCGCGGATCGAGTTCGGGTTCGGTGAACTTGTTGGTCATACGGCGATCCTTCCGGTGTCGGCGAGCGAACACAACGCCGTTTTGGTGTCCGAAGGCGGCGGTAGGTGACATCTGCTGAAAGCTCTGGAGCGTTCCGACAACGATGGTCGTGCCGGAGTCCGTGCAGCAACCGAATTCGGAAAGGACACCGGCACTTCCCGGCGAGTCGCAGCGCCCACGAGTACCCATTACCCGGAAGGGCCAGCGGCGGCACCGGTGGGCTCCGTGGCACTTCCCGGGCGAGTCGCATCGCCTACATGCGGTTCCGACCATCCCGCAGGGCGGCGGCACCCGAGGGAACCGAGGTACTTCTCGGTGAGTCGCGCCGCCCGCGCAGTTCCGACCGCCTCGCAGGGCTGGCGGCGGTACTGGTGGGCTCCAAGCATTTCCTAGGCGAGTCACACCGCCCACGCAGCACCGCAGTTCCAACCACCCCCCCCGCAGGGGCGGCATCGGCACCGATGGGCTCCGATAGCGTGGCGGTCTTCGTTCGTTGTCGAGAGGAGCCCTCATGCCCGTTCGGTTCGTACTCGACTGCGACACAGGGTCGGACGACGCGATCGCGATCTTCGCCGCCACTGCGCATCCCGACCTGGAGCTGGTCGCCGTCACCACGGTGAACGGCAATGTCGCGCTCGAACACGTCACCGACAACACGCTGCGGGTCCTCGACCACGTCGGTGCCTCGGTACCCGTGCACGCGGGTGCCGCCCGGCCCTTCATGCGGCCGGACTTCCCCGTGCCGCGCGCGGTCCTCAACGGGGACAGCGACTTCCAGAAGGACAGTCTCGACTTCCCCGCGGCGGTGTCCGCCGCGGAAACGCAGTCTGCGGTCTCCTTTCTCATCGAGGCCTATATGGATGAGGCGTTCGCCGATGTGACCCTGGTGGCGACCGGGCCGCTCACCAATATCGCCCTCGCGCTCGCGACGGAGCCGCGCCTCGCCGCGCGCATTCCGAGGCTCGTCGTGATGGGCGGCGCCCACGCGAACGGGAACGTAACGGCCGCAGCCGAGTTCAACTTCTGGGTCGACCCGGAGGCCGCCGAAGCGGTGCTCGGCGCGGGACTCCGCGAGGTCGTGATCGTTCCCCTCGACGCCACGCACTCCGCCCCGCTCACGGCGGCCGACTGCGACGAGTACGAGAAGATCGGCACCCCCGCGGCCCAAGGAGCCGCGAAGCTCATCCGGCACCGCCTTGCCCACGACCAGGCGGCCTCAGGACAGGCCGCGGTGTCCACTCCAGTTCACGACCCGATGTGCGTCGCCTACCTGGCACGGCCCGACCTCTTCACAGAGGCCGTCGAGGCCTTCGTGAGCGTCGAGACCACCGGAAGCCGGACCCTCGGCGAACTCCTAGTCGACACCCGGCCTTGGTGCCCGCAGCCGCCGAACGCGGCCGTCGCGCTCCGCGCGTCCGGCGAGGTTTACCGCGAATTCCTAAGAACCGCGTTCCTCGCCGGTCAGCGGTGAGCGGCGGCTGCGATTCCCGGTGCCCAAACGGGGCTGTCGGTATTCGGAGCGGGACGGCCGTTCGCATTGCCCGCATGAGATCGCACCCGGCGTCGTCCGCTGTTTGCCGCCTGCCATCCGCCGCGTGGGTGAGCTGCTCGGTCGGGATCGGGGTGGGCTTTTGCGTGGCCTTGGTGGCGATGCGCGGGGTCGCTTCGGAACCGCAGCGCAGCCGCGCAGTACTGTTCGCGCTTCTTGCCTCCCGATCATGAGCGGTGGCGGCGGTTCGTGAGGTCCGTCCCGGATTTGTCGCGCTCCTCGCCGGTCGGCGGTGAGCGACTGCTTCGATTTGCGGTGCCCACATGGGGTTTTCGGTGTTTGGCGCTGGACGGCCGTTCGCATTTCCCGCGCGGGGTCGCACCCGGCTCCGCCGTCCGACGTCTGCCGTTTGCCGCCCGCCTCGTGGGCGGGCCGCTCTTCTGGGATCGGAGTGGGCTTTTGCTTTGCCTCGGTGGCGATGTTTTGGGCCCTTGCGCCTTGGTTTTCCTTTGGTCCTCAGGTCTTGAGCAGCTCCTCGCTCAGGGTCCAGAGTCGCTCTGCCGACTTCGGGTCGATCGAGTGCGAGGCGACCTCCGCTGGGATCTGGTCTGCCGTCAACTCCCTCGGCTCGTCGTCCAGCCTTGAGATGTCGTTGTCCTTCAGGTAGACCCCGCCGATTCCCTCCAGCAGCGGGCTCGCCGCCCCGAACACGATCGTGCTCGCTCCCTGCTCCGGCGTCTTCTTTCCGACCTCGGGGTCAATGACCGGCTCTCCGTTCTCATCGATCAGCCCCATCTCCAGCAGGACCTCCGCGGGCATCCCGCGGTTGAGGTTCGTGCCGACCACCACTCCGGGATGCACCGCGTAGCCGCGAATCCCGTCCTCGGCCCACCGCCTGTCCAGCTCCACGGCGTGCAGCACGTTCGCGGTCTTGGACTGCGCGTACGCGGCGTGTCCGTCGTAGCCGTTCGCGAAATGCGGGTCCTCCCAGCGGATGTCGCCCATCCGCTGGGCCCCCGACGTCACGTTGACCACCCGGGCGCCCCCGGCCGCGCGCAGCGCCGGCAGCAGCGCGTTCGTCAACTGGAAGTGGCCGAGGTGGTTCGTCGCGAACTGGATCTCGTAGCCCCGCGCATCCTGGACCAGCTCCGCCGGGCCCGGCGGAGCCGCGCCGTTGACGAGGATGTGGAGCGGTCGCCCCGAATCGATCCAGCGCTCGGCGAAGGCCTCGATCGAGGCCGGGTCGAGCAGGTCGAGCCGGCTGACCTCGACGTGGTCGATCCCGGTCAGCCTCGTCGCGGCCGCCCCCGGGTACCGGGAGGCCACCGTGACCGCCGCGCCCACCTTGGACAGCGCGCGGGCCGCCTCCAGCCCGAGACCGTTGTGGCCGCCGGTGATGACGACGTTCTTGCCGGACAGGTCGAGTCCCGCGAGCACGTCGTCCGCGGTGGAGGCGGGGGTGAAACCGGTGCCCAGCGGGTGCTGCTTGTGCGTCATGATCGTGGTCCTTTCGTAGCGGGTTCAGACGGCGGCGCGGTCGCCCGCGGGGCGGCGGCGCAGGCGCGAGTGCTCGATCGCCGGGGGATGGAAGGCCTGGTCGAGAGGGCCGACATCGGTCCCCGGCGGGACGATCGCGTCGATCCGGTCGAGGATCTCGTCGGAGAGCACGACATCGAGGCCGGCCAGGAGGTCGTCGAGGTGCTCCATCGTGCGCGGGCCCAGCAGCGCGCTGGAGACGCCCGGATGGGCGATCGCGAAGGCCATCGCCAGGTGCGTCATCGGCAGGCCCGCCTCCTCGGCGAGCTGCACGAGCCGCTCGACCACGTCGAGCCGACGCTCGTCGTCGAACACGGTGAAGAAGGGGAGCGAGGCGCGCACCAGGTCGTTCTCGCGGCCCTTGCGGACGCGCCCGGTGAGCATCCCCTGGCCCAGCGGCCCCCACACGAGCGTGCCCATGCCGTAGCGCTGCGCCGTCGGCAGCACCTCGCTCTCGATGCCGCGGTTGAGGATCGAGTACGGCGGCTGCTCGGTGCGGAACCGCTCCAGGCCGCGCCGCTCGGCGACCCACTGGGCCTCGACCATGTCCGAGGCCGGTGTGGTGGACGAGCCGATCGCGCGGACCTTGCCGCTGCGGATCAGATCGGTGAGCGCCGACAGCGTCTCCTCGACGTCCGTGTCGGGATCGGGCCGATGGACCTGGTAGAGGTCGATGTGATCGGTCTGGAGGCGGCGCAGCGAGTCCTCCACCGCGGTGAGGATCCAGCGCCGTGAGCCGCCGCGCCGATTGGGGGCCTCGCCCATCGGGAGGCCCAGTTTGGTCGCGAGGACGACCTCGTCGCGGCGCCCCTTGAGGGCCTTGCCCACGAGCTCCTCGGACGCGCCCTGCCCGTACGCGTCGGCGGTGTCGACGAGGTTGATCCCCGAGTCGAGGGCCTTGTGGACGATCTTGATCGAGTCCTCGTGGTCGGCGTTCCCGAAGGGCGTGCCGAGCATCAGCGTGCCGAGGGCGTAGGGACTGACCTTGATGCCGGTTCGGCCGAGGTTGCGGTACTGCATCGGGTGCTCCTGGAATGGTGGAGAGGTGGCGACCGCTGGCGCGGTGTCGTATCCTGGATGTAAGCGGAACGTCTTTCCACAATTATACGGAAAGGCGTTCCGGTTGCCAAATGAAAGAGGAGATGTGACGGAAGACACAGTGTGGGCCAAGGGCGAGATCGTCTACGAGCCCGCCGAACGCCCGCGGCGCCTGCGCGCCGACGCGCAGCGCAACGTCGACGCCCTGCTCGAAGCCTCGAAGCGCGTCTTCGCCTCCGCAGGCGTGGACGCGCCCGCGAAGGAGATCGCCGACCTCGCCGGCGTCGGCGTCGGCACCCTCTACCGGCACTTCCCTCAGCGCTCCGACCTCGTCAAAGCCGTGTTCCAGCGCGAGGTCGACGCCTGCGCCGACGCGGCCCCGGCGCTGGCCGCCGAGCACGAACCCGGTGCGGCCCTTGAGCAGTGGCTTCTGCGGTACACCGAGTACCTCGCGACCAAGCGCGGGCTCGCCTCGGCTCTCCACTCGGGCGACCCGGCCTTCGACGCGCTGCCCGGGTACTTCCTGGGGCGGCTCGGCCCCGCCCTCGCCTCGCTGCTCGAAGCGGCGTCCGAAGCGGGCGAGATCCGCGCCGACATCAGCGCCGAGGACCTGCTCTACGCCGTGGCCAACCTGTGCATGTCCGCCGCGGGCGACGGCGTCGCCTACAGCCGGCGCATGGTCGCCCTCCTCGTCGACGGGCTGCGCTACGGAGCCGATCCGGCTCGGGGTTGACAAGAAAGGGTTGACAAGAAGTCGATAGTGAGTGTTAACTATCAACCATGGCAGAGCAGAGGCGGCCGCGCGTAGGCGCGGAGCAGCGACGGGCGCAGATCCTCGCCGCCGCGCTGAAGGAGTTCAGCCACAAAGGGCTGCACGGCGGTTCGACCGTGACCATCGCCAAGGACGTCGAGATCTCCCACCCGAACCTGTTCCGCCTCTTCTCGACCAAGAAGGAGCTCTTCATCGCCGTGCTGGAGCGGACCTTCGCCACGGTCGGGCGCGAGATGCTCATCGCCGGCGAGGCCGCCGAGGCCGACCCGCTCCAGACGATGTCGGACCGCTGGGGCGTGCTCATGGAGAACCGCGAGCTCATGCTCATGATGCTCCAGGGCTACGCGGCCTGCGAGGACCCCGACATCCGCGACCTCATGCACCGCTCGACCCAGGAGATCTTCGAGCGCATCGAGGCCCTCCGGGGCGTCGACGAGGACCAGGCGCACGACTTCATCGCCGCGGGCCTGCTGTACATGGTCGCGGCCTCGATGGACCTGCCCGCCAGGGCCGCAGGCGACCCGTGGGCCGAAAGGTTCCTCGCCTCGGGATCTTTATTTTTTGACCAATTGATAGTGAGTACTCACTATCAAAGAAGGGAAGCCATGACCCCCGTGCCGAAGCCCCGCCACCGGGCGCGCCGAGGCCCGACGCACCCGTCCCCCACCACTTCGAACACCCCGGCCCGCCTCCAGCGGCGCCGCACGACCGCGCCCCTCGGCGCGTGAGGAGACCGATCATGAAACGACGCAGCGCACTCAAATGGACCCTCATCGGCGTCGGCGGCAGCCTCGGCGCCCTGACCCTCGGCACCGTCGGCGTCTTCGGATACGCCTACGCCCGCGGAAAACTCGACACCGTCGGCAAGGTCGACTTCGACTCGCCGCTGGCGGTGCCGCCGCTCGCCGAGTCCCACACGGACGCCTCCGGAGCGCGGGTCTTCGACCTCGACCTCCAAGCGGGGCAGACGCAGTTCCTCGACGGACCTGCCACCGCCACCTGGGGCGTCAACGGCGCCTTCCTCGGCCCCACCATCCGCGCCTCGCGCGGCGAGGAGATCGCGTTCGCCATCCGCAACGACCTCGACCAGGAGACCTCGATCCACTGGCACGGGATGCACCTGCCCGCCGTGATGGACGGCGGCCCGCACCAGTCGGTCGCCCCCGGGGACACCTGGGCGCCGCAGTGGACCGTCGACCAGCCCGCCGCGACCCTCTGGTACCACCCGCACCCGCACGGGCGGACCGCCGACCACGTCCACCGCGGCCTGGCCGGGATGTTCATCGTCGACGACGAGGAATCCGGCGCCCTCGACCTTCCCTCCGAGTACGGCGTGGACGACCTGCCGATGATCGTCCAGGACCGCAAGTTCGACGACGACAACCAGTTCGACGACTCCGCCCCCCTCCTCAGCAGCGGCGGCGTGTTCGGCGACGAGATCATCGTCAACGGCACCCGCGGCCCCTACGTCGAGGTCACGACCCGCCTGGTGCGCCTGCGCCTGCTCAACGGCTCCAACTCGCGGCTCTACAACTTCGGCTTCGGCGACGACCGGGCCTTCCAGCTCATCGCCACCGACGGCGGGCTCCTCGCCGAGCCCTGGGAGACCGACCGGCTCCACCTCTCCCCGGGCGAGCGCGCCGAGATCGTGGTCGCCTTCGCGCCCGGCGAGACCGTCGAACTGCGCTCCTACCCCGCCGAGTACGGCTTCAACGGGACCGGCGCGCGCACCAACGGCGCCGACGACCGGCTCGACCTCGTCCAGTTCCGCGCCGCCGACACGCTCGCCGAGTCCCCGGCGATCCCGACCGCACTCGCCGCCGCGCCCGACCTGGACACCGCCGAAGCGGCCGAGACCCGCACCTTCACGCTCGAAGGGCGCAACATCAACGACCGGCGGATGGACATGGGCCGCATCGACTTCGCCGTCCGCGAAGGCACCACCGAAGTGTGGGAGGTCGTCAACACCAACGGCTACATGCACAACTTCCACGTCCACGACGTGCAGTTCCATGTCCTCACCGTCGACGGCGACGCGCCCCCGCCGGACCTGTCCGGCTGGAAGGACACGATCCTGCTCGTGCCCGACCGCCGCTACCGGCTCGCGATGCGCTTCACCGACCACACCGACCCGAACCTGCCGTACATGTACCACTGCCACCTGCTCGCCCACGAGGACGAGGGCATGATGGGCCAGTTCGTGGTCCTCGGCGAAGGCGAGACGATCGGCGAGGTCCCGCAGTCGGCGCACGCGCACGATTGACGCGAGACGGCGCCGGGGACAGCCCTGCAAGGACTGTCCCCGGCGCCGTTCGGTCCGCTCAGGCCGCGATCTCGTCGGTCTTGCGCGACCAGATCCGGTGACCGGCGATCGCCTCGGCGAACGCGTCGAAGAACGCGTCCGGCACGTCCCCGCCGTGCGCGGCCGTGGTGACCACGCCGCCGTCCTCCACCGGCTCGACGCCGTCGGCGAACGCCGCGTCCACATGGGCGGCGGGCAGCAGTCCGAGGCCGGCCCCGAAGGCCGCCACGGGCTTGGCGTGCTTGAACGCCTCGGTCACGAAGTGCACCGCGCGCCCGTCCCGGCTCAAAGCGGCCACGCTGTCGGGCCCGCACGGCACCGCTACCGCGTCGTACAGCACCGACGTCGTCGTCGGCAGGGCCCGGTCGGTCTCCACGTCCTCGCCGCTCGCCGACCGGATCCTCCCGCCGGTGAGCCCGACGACCTCGGGGACCGCGCCCCTGCGGTGCAGGTCGGCGACGAGCCGGGTCAGCCCCGTCCCGTCCACGCCGTCGGCCACGAGGATCGCCACCTTCCGGGTCGCGACCCCGCGCACCGGGTCGGTGAGTTGCGACAGCGCCGCCGAGGACCGGCCGTGGTTGGGCGATCCCTCCTCGGGCGCCTCCACCCCGATCCCCTCGGCGACCCGGACGGCCAGGTCCAGGTCGACGTGGCGCAGCTGGTCGACCACGCGGACCCGGATGTCCTGGTCGTCGACCTTGCCCAGCTCGAAGCGGAACGCGGCCACCACGTGTTCGGCCTCGACCTCCGTCATCGAGTTCCAGAACAGCGTCGCCTGTCCGTAGAAGTCCTTGAAGCTCTCCGAGCGCTCGCGGATCGTCGCGCCCTCCACCTTCTCCGTGTAGTGCCGGTAGGAGCCCTCGGCCCCCGGCGTCGGCGCGTCCTGCGAGATCGTGTTCTTGTTGTACGAGGTCGCCGAGGTGTGCACCCGGTGCTGGCCGTAGCCGTCGCGCTGGTCGTTGTGGACCTCGGCGACGGGCCGGTTGACCGGCAGGTGCGCGAAGTTCGGCCCGCCGAGCCGGATGAGCTGCGTGTCCAGGTACGAGAAGTTCCGGGCCTGGAGCAGCGGGTCGTTCGTGAAGTCGATGCCCGGCACCACGTTCGCGGTGTGGAACGCGATCTGCTCGGTCTCGGCGAAGAAGTTGTCCGGGTTGCGGTTGAGCGTCATCCTCCCCACCGGCCGCACCGGCACCCGCTCCTCGGGGATGAGCTTGGTCGCGTCGAGCAGGTCGAAGTCGAAGGCGAACTCGTCCTCCTCCGGCACCAGCTGCACCCCCAGCTCCCACTCCGGGTAGTCCCCGGCCTCGATCGCGTCCCACAGGTCGCGCCGGTTGAAGTCCGCGTCGGCGCCGGCGATCTTCTGGGCCTCGTCCCACACCAGCGAGTGCGTGCCGAGCACGGGCGTCCAGTGGAACTTGACGAAGACGCCGTGCCCGGCCGCGTCGACCAGGCGGAAGGTGTGGACGCCGAAGCCCTGCATCATGCGGTAGCTGCGCGGCAGCGCCCGGTCGGACATGAGCCACATGATCGCGTGGAGCGTCTCGGGCTGGAGCGAGACGAAGTCCCACAGCGTGTCGTGCGCCGAGGCCGCCTGCGGGATCTCGTTGCGCGGCTCGGGCTTGACCGCGTGCACGAAGTCGGGGAACTTGGCCCCGTCCTGGATGAAGAACACCGGGAAGTTGTTGCCGACCAGGTCGTAGTTGCCCTCGCCGGTGTAGAACTTCGTCGCGAAGCCGCGCACGTCGCGCACGGTGTCGGCCGAGCCGCGCGAGCCGGCCACGGTGGAGAACCGCACGAACACCGGCGTGACGCGGCCCGGATCGGTGAGGAACGGCGCGGCCGTGTGCTCGGCGAGCCACGAGTCGTACACCCGGAACTCGCCGTAGGCGCCCGCCCCCCGCGCGTGGACCACCCGCTCGGGGATCCGCTCGTGGTCGAAGTGCGTGATCTTCTCCCTGACGTGGAAGTCCTCCATCAGGGTGGGGCCGCGGCCCCCGGCCTTCAGCGAATCGTCGGTGTGGTTCACCCGGACGCCCTGCTGCGTGGTCAGGGCCTCGTCCCCGTCGCCCACCCTGTCGCGGTCGAGCTGCCGGTCCTTGTCGTCGCGCACGTTGTCCTGCGCCATGGTGCAAGCCTCCTCATCGCGGTCCGAAAGTCGGACCGTACCCCGAGGGGAGGGGCACAAACGGCGTCTCGGCAGGATCGCCCGGCTCAGTTCCCGAGCGCGTCCAGCCGCTCCCGGGCCGGGCCCGCGGCGGCCGCGTGCTCGTCGATGCCCGCCCACGGGTCGGCCTTCTGCGCCAGGCGCCTGCGGATCGTCGCGGCCGTGTGGCCGCCGGGGGTCGAGCGCCCGAGCTCGCCCCAGTCCAGCGGGGTCGCGACCGCGGCGCCGGGCCGGGCGCGCAGCGAGTACGGGGCGATGAACGTCTGCCCGTAGGCGTTGCGGCCGGTGTCGAGGAAGATCCGGTCCCCGCGGCGCTCCTTGCGCTGCGCGGTGGTCAGCAGGTCCGGGTCGTCCGCGGCGAGGCGCTCGGCGATGCCGGCGGCGAGTTCGCGCACCGCGTCGAAGTCCTCGGAGCGGTCCAGCGGGGCGACCACGTGGTAGCCGCGACCGCCGGTGGCCTGCACGAACGCGGTCAACCCGATCGCCTCGCAGCACTCGCGCAGGCGGCGCGCGACGCCGTGGAGTGTGGCCGCCTCGGTCCCGCCGGGCGGGTCGATGTCGATCACGAGCCGGTCGGGGCGCTCCAGGTCCGCGACGGTGGAGAGCCAGACGTGGAACTCGACGGTGGCCTGGTTCGCCAGGTAGACGAGGACGGCCGGCTCGTCGGCGAGCACGTGGCGGACGGCGCCGCCGCCGCGCAGGGCGACTTCGACGGTCGGGATCCAGTCGGGGAAGTGGTCGGAGGCGTCCTTCTGGAAGAACCCGTCCGCGCCGATCCCGTCGGGGAAGCGCCGCATGGTCAGCGGGCGCCCGGCCAGGTGCGGGACCATCGCGTCGGCGACCGCCCTGTAGTGCTCGATGAGGTCGCCCTTGGTGAGGCCGTCGCCGGGGAACAGCTCCTTGCCGAGCCGCGACACTTCGATGTCGTGCCCGCCGACGCCGATCGTCTGCGATGCCATCCGAATCCCCCTCGTCCGCGCGGCCGGGCCGCGCCTCAGTGTGCGCCGAGCGGCCGCGCCCCGTCCGGCGAACGGACGCGCGCACCCGCTCGCAGGTGTGCCCTGAAACCTCGCGGGTAACCGGTCACCGACAGGCGATGCGCAGACCGTGCGCGTTCCGCGATCGAAGGAGGCTCCGCCTTGAGCACCATCATCGAGTCAGTAGACGTGCAAGTCCCGGTCACCACGGCCTACAACCAGTGGACGCAGTTCGAGGACTTCCCGGCGTTCATGGAGGGCGTGGAGGCCGTCCACCAGATCGACGACACCCACATGCACTGGGTGACCAAGGTCGGCGGCGTCACCCGCGAGTTCGACGCCACCGTCACCGAGCAGCACCCCGACGAGCGGGTGGCCTGGAAGTCCGACAACGGGCCCACGCACGCCGGCGTGATCACCTTCCACCGGCTCAACGACGCCACCACGCGGGTCACGGCGCAGATGGACATCGACCCCGACGGCTTCGCCGAGCAGGCGGCCGACAAGCTCGGCTTCCTCGGGCGGCGCGTGAAGGGCGACATGCGCCGGTTCAAGGACTTCATCGAGTTCCAGGGCCGCGAGACCGGCTCGTGGCGCGGCGACATCGACCCTCCGGCCTCCGTGGTCTGAGACGGGGCCGGGAGCGACCGGTCCGGCGGCGGTCCTGCTCAGAGGATAAGCAGGACCGCGCCGACCGCTGAGAGGACGAGGGTCGCCAGTTCGAACTGGCGCTGGTTCACCCGGTGCACGACGGCCCGCCCGGTGAAGGCGCCCAGCGCGACCGCGGGCACCAGGATCAGCGCCGCCAGCAGCGAGGTCCACGTGATGAGTCCGAGGCCGGCGCTGATGGGGACCTTGAACAGGTTGACCGCGAAGAAGAACCACGCCATCGTGCCGAGGAACCGCAGCTTCGGGAAGCCCGAGAGCATCAGGTAGAGCACCATGACCGGCCCGGCCGCGTTGGCGAGCATCGTGGCCGCGCCCGCCGCGACCCCGGTCCCGGCCGCCGCGCCCCTGCGCAGCAGCCCGCGGGGAGGTCCCGGGTCCACCGACGGCGCGTCCGCTTCGGGCCGGGGCTTCTCCGCGGCCGGTCGCAGCCGCGACCAGACCTGCAGCGCGAGCATCGACAGCAGGATCGCGCCGATGACGACCCGCATGGCGGCGTCGTCGGCGAACCACAGCGCGACCGCGCCCGTCCCGACCCCGACCACCACCCACGGCGCGAGCTTCGCGAGCACCGGCCACGCGACGTGCCGCGAGTAGAAGCGGATCGCGAACAGGTCGCCGATGATCAGGACCGGCAGCAGCGCCCCGGTCGACTCCCTGGCCGGGAGCACGGTCGCGAACAGCAGGATCGACAGCGAAGCGGTGCCGTTGATGCCGGTCTTGGAGAAGCCGACCAGCGCGGCGGCGAGCGCCAGGGCCGCCCAGGCGAGCGCGCCGTCGGGCAGGGCGGCGGGGAGCGCCGCCGAGGAGAGTTCGCCCATGGGAGCACATCATTCACTCCCCACACATTCCCCGGACGGGTGGGCCGCGCCGCGCTTACGCTGCGGGACGGCGGGCCTTCGGCCGAAGCGGGCCGATACGGGGTTTCGGGGCGGGGGAATCAGGGGTTCTTCGTCCCCCTTTGCCTCCAGTATGTATCACGGGGCGCGCACCCCGGTTGGAACCGGGTCACGGCTATGACCTGCGGTGTAGTGCAGAATTGCCGTCCTGATCCGGGAGATTTCCCGAGAAGGAGAGGGCTGGGGCATGAGGGTGCTGCTGTCGACCTACGGGTCGAGAGGGGACGTGGAGCCGCTCGTGGGGCTCGCCGCGCGACTGCGGGAGCTCGGCGCCGAGGTGCGGGTGAGCGCGCCGCCGGACGCGGAGTTCACGAAGCTGATCGAGGGGGCCGGCGCGGTGCACGTGCCGGTCGGGCGGAACGCGCAGGACATGGTCAAGGGCGTGACGATCGGGGCGGCGAAGGACGCGCGGCAGCTCGCGGCCGAGGTCGTCGCGATGCGCCTGGACATGCTGGACGCCGCCTCGGACTGCGACGCGCTGCTGGCGACGGGCCTGCTCCCGGCCGGGGCGCGGGAGGTCGCCGAGCGGGTCGGCATCCCGTACGTGTTCGCGGCGTTCGCGCCGAGGACGCTGCCTTCGCCGCACCACCGGCCGCACCGGCGTCCGGGCCGGCCCTTCCCGCCCGGCGAGACCGACAACCGGGTGCTGTGGGACATCGACGCGGCGAACGTGCAGGACATGTACGGCGAGCCGCTCAATGCGCACCGCGCCTCGGTCGGGCTGGCGCCGGTGGCGAACGTGCGCGACCACGTCTACACCGACCGGCCGTGGCTCGCCGCCGACCCGGTCCTGGGGCCGTGGCCCGAGACGCCGGAGCTCGACGTGGTGCGGACCGGCGCGTGGTTCCTGCCCGACGAGCGCCCGTTGCCGGCCGACCTGGAGGCGTTCCTGGACGCGGGCGAGCCGCCGGTGTACGTGGGCTTCGGGAGCATGCCCAGGCACGTCCTGGAGGACACCGCCGAGGTGACGATCGCGGCGGTGCGGGGCCTGGGCCGCCGGGCCCTCGTCTCCCGCGGCTGGGCCGAGCTGGCCGTGGTGGAGGCGGCCGGGGACTGCTTCGCGGTGGGGGAGGCGAACCACGGGGCGCTGTTCCCGCGCGTCGCGGCGGTGGTGCACCACGGCGGCGCGGGCACGACCGCGAAGGCCGCGCGGGCCGGTGCGCCGCAGGTGGTGGTGCCGCAGATGGCCGACCAGCCGTACTGGGCGGCGCGGGTCGCCGAGGTCGGTATCGGTGCGGCCCATGAGGAGCCGACGCCCACCGTCGAGACCCTCTCGGCCGCGCTCGAAACGGCCCTCGACCCGCGCACTCGCGAGAAGGCCGCGGCCTTCGCCGCGCAGATGCCCGTGGACGGCGCGGCGGTGGCCGCGCGGCTCCTGACCGACCTGATCCGGTGAGGTGGACCCCATGACCCCCAGCGCGTTCCGGCTTCCCGAGCGCCTCGCCGCCAAAGCCGACCCGGCCCTCATCGCCGAGGACGAGCGGCACTTCGCGGCCATCGCGGCGAGCCTGGAGGCGACGATCGCCGAACTGGACGAGCGGCTCGAAGCCGCCCGCCGCTCGCCCGGCGGCAGCGGTCAGGCCGCGGCCGACCGGGACCGGGAGATCCACCGGCTCACCGGCCGCCTGCGCACCCTGCGCCGCTTCGGCCTGGACCTGTGCCTCGGCAGGACCGTCGCCGAGAGCGGCGAGACGGTCTACATCGGACGACTCGGCCTCACCGACAACGAGGGTCAGCGCCTGCTCCTGGACTGGCGCTCCCCCGCCGCCGAGCCGTTCTTCGGTGCGACCCACGCGAACCCGATGGGGCTGGTCAGCCGCCGCCGGTACCGGTGGACCCGCGGCCGCGTCAACGACTACTGGGACGAGGTGTTCACTTCCGAAGGCCTGGAAGGGAACGCCGCGCTCGACGACCAGTCCGCGTTCATCGCCACCCTGGGCGGCAGCCGGTCCGAGCGGATGCGGGACGTGCTCGGCACGATCCAGGCCGACCAGGACGCGGTGATCCGCGCGGGCTCGCGCGGCGCCCTGGTGGTCGACGGCGGGCCGGGCACCGGCAAGACCGTCGTCGCGCTCCACCGCGCCGCCTACCTGCTCTACTCCGATCCGCGCCTTGGACACCACCGCGGCGGGGTCCTGTTCGTCGGCCCCCACCAGCCGTACCTGGCCTACGTCGCCGATGTGCTCCCCAGCCTCGGCGAGGAGGGCGTGCAGACCTGCACGCTGCGCGACCTCCTGCCCGAAGGCGGGGCCGCGGCGGTGGAGGAGGACCCGGAGGCGGCCCGCCTCAAGGACGCCGCCGAGATGTCCAAGGCGGTCGAGCCGGCCGTCCGGCTCTACGAGCGGCCGCCGAAGCAGGGCATGACCGTCGAGACGCACTGGTCCGAGGTCTGGCTCAGCGCCGCCGACTGGGCCGACGCGTTCGACGCGGTCGAACTCGGCACGCCGCACAACGAAGCGCGCGAACAGATCTGGGACGAGCTGGTCGAGATCATCCGCGACAAGCACGAGGACGAGGAGATCGCCGAGGGCCTGCTGCGGCAGTCGCTGCGGCGCAACCGGGAGCTCGTCACGGCCCTGAACCGGGCCTGGCCGCTCATCGAGGCGGCCGACATCGTCGGCGACCTGTGGACGGTGCCCGACTACCTGCGCATGTGCGCGCCGTGGCTGGACGAGGACGAGGTGGCGCGGCTCCAGCGGCCGGACCCCAAGGCGTGGACGGTGTCCGACCTGCCGCTGCTGGACGCGGCCCGGCGCCGGATGGGCGACCCGGAGGCGTCGCGGCGCCTGCGCCGCCAGGAGGCCGAGGTCGCCTCGCAGCGCGAGACCATCGAGCGGGTGGTGGAGGACCTGCTGGAGGCGGAGTACGACAACGAGGGCGCGATGATCATGCTCCACGGGCAGGACCTCCAGGCCGCGTTGATCGACGAGGACGCGCTGCCCACCGCCGACCCGGACCTGCTCGGCGGGCCGTTCGCGCACGTCATCGTGGACGAGGCCCAGGAGTTGACCGACGCGCAGTGGCAGATGCTGATGCGCCGGTGCCCGTCCCGGAGCTTCACGATCGTGGGCGACCGCGCCCAGGCCCGGCACGGGTTCACCGAGTCCTGGGAGGAGCGCCTGGAGCGGATCGGCTTCGACCGGATCCGCTTGGCGTCGTTGACGATCAACTACCGGACGCCGGAGGAGGTCATGGCCGAGGCCGAGCGGGTGATCCGGGAGGCGATCCCGGACGCGAACGTGCCCACCTCGGTGCGAAGCAGCGGAGTCCCGGTCGAGCACCGGTCCACTTCGGAACTGGAGGCGATCCTCGAAGCCTGGCTGGCCGAGCACGAGGAGGGGACCGCCTGCGTCATCGCGGCGGACCCGGAGACCGTCGCGCTCCCGGACGACCCGCGAGTCCGCTCGCTCACCCCGGAGCTGTCGAAGGGCCTGGAGTTCGACCTGGTGGCGCTCATCGACCCCGAGGGCTTCGGGGAGGGCATCGAGGCCGCGGTCGACAGGTACGTCGCGATGACCAGGGCGACCCAGCGACTGGTGGTCCTCAGGACTTGAGGAACTCCCGCACCGCGTCGTGGTAGCCGGCGGGTTCGAGCAGGAACGAGTCGTGGCCGTACGGCGAGGCGATCTCGGTGTGCGCCACCGCGACCCCTCGGGCCGCGAGCGATGCGCGGAGGCGCAGCGAGTGCGCGGTGGCGAAGCGCCAGTCGGAGTCGAAGGACAGCAGGCGGAATCGCGTGTCGGTCGCCGCCAGCGCCGCGTCCGTCGCCTTCGCGTGCTCGGGTCCGAACGGGTCGAAGTAGTCCATCGGGCGGGTCAGGTAGAGGTAGGAGAGGGCGTCGAAGCGGTCCAGGAACTTGTCGCCCTGGTGCTGGAGGTAATGCTCGACGGCGAAGTCCGGTCCGAGTCGCTGGTCGGGGCCGGAGGTGTCCCGCTCGTGCCCGAACTTCGCGGTGAGGGAGCGGTCCGAGACGTAGGTGACGTGCGCGAGCATCCGGGCGACCTTCAGTCCGTGCGCGGGCACGACGCCGTGTTCGCCGTAGCGTCCGCCGTGGAAGTCGGGGTCGGCGAGGATCGCGTGGCGCGCGACGCTGGAGAGGGCGATGTTCTCGGGCGTCAGCCGCGCGGAGGCGGCGACCACGAGCGCCCGTTCGATGCGGTCGGGTTCGTCCAGGACCCATTGCAGCACTTGCATTCCGCCGAGCGATCCGCCGATGGCCGCGTGGAGGCGGGGGATGCCGAGGCGGTCGAGCAGGCGGCGGTGCGCGGTGACGAGGTCGGTGATGTGGAGCGGCGGGAAGTCCAGGCCGTGGGCCCGCCCGGTCTCGGGGTCTATTGAGGACGGTCCGGTGGTGCCGCTGCATCCGCCCAGGAGGTTGGGGCAGACCACGAAGTACTCGTCGGTGTCCACGGCCTTGCCGGGCCCGATGAGGTTGTCCCACCAGCCGAGCCGGCCGGTGCCTTCTTCCCTTCCGGCGGCGTGGGCGTCGCCGGTGAGGGCGTGCGCCACGAACACCGCGTTGTCGCGGGCCGCGTTGAGCTCGCCGTAGGTCTCGAAGGCGACCTCGACCCGCTTCAGCTCCCGGCCCGCGGTGAGCCGCAACGGGTCGTCCGCGTCGGCCACCGTCGCGGTCCGGGTCCGGGTCTCGTACAGGGATGCGGCTGCTCCGACAGGCGTTCCCTCCGCGGGGCCGCGGGGCGAGAATGTTGTCTCACATGCTGGATTGCTCAACCTATCCGGCCGATCTGTGCGTAAAGATGTAGTCGATAGCCTACTACTCCGAGGGGAAAAGTGGTGAACTTCCTCGACAGGACCGTCTTCCCTTGCGCTGCTTGCGATGACGCCGCCCTTGAGCTGACGATCGGCGGTGGTCCGCTTGCCGGATCGTGAATACGGCTTCCGCACGCGGGCCATCCACGCGGGCAACATCCCCGACGCGGTGAGCGGCGCGCGAGCGCTGCCGATCTACCAGTCCGCCTCGTTCGTCTTCGACGACACCGCCGACGCGGCGGCCCGCTTCGCCCTCCAGAAGTACGGCAACATCTACTCGCGGGTCGCCAACCCCACGGTCGCGAGCTTCGAGGAGCGCGTGGCCAGCCTCGAAGGCGGCCTCGGGGCCGTCGCCACCGCCACCGGGCTCTCGGCCGAGTTCATCACCTTCGCCTCCCTGGCCGGGGCCGGCGACCACATCGTCGCCAGCGCCCAGCTCTACGGCGGCTCGGTCACCCAGCTCGACCTCACCTTGCGCCGCTTCGGGGTCGAGACCACGTTCGTGAACTCCTCCGACCCGAAGGCCTACGCCGAGGTGATCACCGACCGCACGAAGCTGGTGTTCGCCGAGACCGTCGCGAACCCCTCGGGCGAGATCGCCGACATCGAGGGCCTGGCCGAGGTCGCCCACGCCGAGGGCGTGCCGCTGGTCGTCGACTCGACCATCCCCACGCCGTACCTGAACCGCCCGTTCGACTGGGGCGCCGACATCGTGATCCACTCGGCCACGAAGTTCCTCGGGGGCCACGGGACCACACTGGGCGGGGTCGTGGTCGAGTCCGGCCGCTTCGACTGGAACAACCCGCGCTTCCCGCTGTTCGACGAGCCGGTCCCGCATTACAGCGGGCTCACCTGGAACGGGAACTTCGGCGAGTACGCCTTCCTCACGCGGCTGCGCACCGAGCAGCTGCGCAACATCGGCCCGGCGCTGTCGCCGCAGTCGGCGTGGCTGCTGGCGCTCGGGATCGAGACGCTGCCGCTGCGCGTGCAGAGCCACGTCGACAACGCCCGCGCCGTCGCCGAATGGCTGGAGGCCGATCCGCGGATCGAGTTCGTGAACTGGGCCGGGCTTCCCGGCCACCCGCACCACGAGCGTGCGGCCAAGTACCTCCCGGCCGGCCCCGGAAGCGTGTTCAGCTTCGGCATCCGGGGCGGCCGGGAGGCCGGCCAGCGCTTCATCGAGTCGGTCGACCTCGCCAGCCACCTGGCGAACATCGGCGACGCCAAGACCCTCGTCATCCACCCCGCGTCGACCACGCATGCGCAGCTGAGCGAGCAGCGGCTGGCCGAGGCGGGGGTCGAGCCGGGGCTGGTGCGCATCAGCGTCGGGATCGAGGACGTCGAGGACATCGTCTACGACATCGACCAGGCGCTCGACGCCGCAGTGAAGGAGGCGTGATGGCCGCCGATCTCGTGCAGACGCATCTGGCGAACGGCCTGACGTGCCCGCTGCCCGCGAGCTCGCCGCTCGCCCGGCAGCTGCGCAGCGAGCGGACCTGGCTGGGCCCCAGCGCGAAGGAGCGCCTCGGCATCCTGCGCCGCGCGAAGTCCGTGGCGGTGGTGGGCTTCTCGACCAAGCCGTCCCGCGCGAGCTACTTCGTGGGCACCTATCTGGTGCAGTCCACCGACTACACCGTCTACTTCGTCAATCCCAACGCCGCGGGGCAGACGGTGCTCGGGCAGAAGATCTACGCCTCGCTCGCGGACCTGCCCGAGGTCCCCGACATCGTGGACGTCTTCCGCAAGCCGAGCGACATCCCCGGCGTGGTCGACGAAGTCGCGAGTTTGACCACAGTGGACGGCACGCCTCCGGTGCTCTGGGTGCAGCTCGGCATCTGGAACGAGGCGGCGGCCTACGACGCGCAGAAGCGCGGGCTCACGGTGGTGATGGACCGCTGCCTGAAGATCGAGCACGCCCGCTTCCACGGCGGCCTGCACCTGCTCGGCTTCGACACCGGGCAGATCACCGCCCGCAAGACCATCCGCTGAACCGCGGCAGAGACCATTTCGTCCGGCAGGCCCGGGTCCGGTGGCGAGCACGCACCGGAACCGGGATTCGAGAATCAACCATTCCGCCTAGGAGGCAAGCAATGACCGACACCGCTCCCGCCGTCGACAACGGCGTCAACGTCGACGCCCTGTTCGGGGCCCGCAGCGCCCTGTCCGACTCCCCGGAGATCGCCAAGTTCGAATGGCGCTCGACGGTGAGCTGGGTCAAGGGCACCCACAGCCTCTCGGAGGTCGAGACCTTCTACGGTCTGGGCGGCGAGCAGGCCCACACCAAGAAGTTCACCTTCGACGCCGACCACCCGCCGCAGTTCGCCGCGGAGGACCACGGCATCACGCCGGTGGAGTACGTGCTCGTCGCGCTCGGCAGCTGCCTGACCGCCGGCATCGCGTCGGTGGCCCAGGTGCGCCAGGTGAAGCTGAACTCGGTCAAGGCCACGGTCGCGGCCGACTTCGACCTGCACGGCATCCTCGGCGCGGACCCGAACGTGCGCAACGGCTTCTCGAACGTCACGGTGAACTACGAGATCGACGCCGACGCCTCCCAGGAGGACATCGAGGCGATCGTGGCGCAGTCGCAGAAGCGCTCGGCGGTCTACGACGCGCTCACGAACCCGACCAACGTCAGCGTGAACGTGAACGCCTCCTCCTGATGCCCACCGCGACCACCGTCGTCATCGGCGCCGGGCACAGCGGGCTCGCCGTCAGCCGCCACCTGGCCGAACGCTCGATCGACCATGTCGTCGTCGAGCGCGGCCAGGTGGCGCACTCGTGGCGGACCCAGCGCTGGGACTCGCTGCGCCTGCTCACGCCGAACTGGATGACCCGCCTGCCGGGGCACCGGTACGAGGGCGACGACCCCGACGGGTACCTGACCGCGGCCGAGGTTGCCCGGTTCGTCGGCGACTACGCCGAGGCCTCGGCCGCGCCGGTGCGCACGGAGACCACCGTGACCGCCGTGCGGGCCGGCGACGACGGGTTCACGGTGGCGACCGACCAGGGCGAGTGGCGCTGCGCCACAGTCGTGCTCGCCGCGGGCATCACCACCGCGCCGCTCCCGGCCCTCGCCGAGGCGCTCCCGCCCGGGATCGAGTCCGTTGCGGCCCTTGACTACCGCAACCCCGAGCGGCTTCCCGAAGGCGGCGTGCTCGTCGTCGGCGGGGCGGCGAGCGGCGTCCAGATCGCCGAGGAGATCCACCGCTCCGGGCGGCCGGTCACCCTCGCCACGGGCGAGCACGTGCGGGTCCCCCGCCGCTACCGGGGCCGCGACATCCTCTGGTGGCTCGACGCCGCCGGGGTCCTCGACCAGCGCTGGGACGAGATGGACGACGTGGTGCGGGCGCGCAACCTCGCCTCGTTCCAACTCGTCGGCGGCGAGCGCACCGTGGACTTCAACGCCTTGCAGCGCCAGGGCGTCCACCTGGTCGGCAAGCTCGCGGGCATCCGCGACGGCACCGCCCAGTTCTCCGGATCGCTGCGCAACGTCACCTCCCTGGCCGACCTCAAGCTCAACCGCCTCTTGCACTCGATCGACGAGTTCGCCGGCGGCACAGGGGAGCGGCCCGAACCGACCGTCGTGCCGAACGACCCGACCCTGCTGCTCGACCTCCGGTCGGGCGCGATCCGGACGGTCGTGTGGGCCACCGGGATCAAACCGGACTTCTCCTGGCTGGAGCTGCCGGTGTTCGACCACCGGGGACGGCTCCGGCACGAAGGCGGCGTGGTCGACTGGCCCGGCCTCTACGTCACCGGCCTGCCGGTGCTGCGGCGGCGCCGCTCCACCTTCATCGACGGGGCCGCCGCCGACGCGGCCGACCTCGTGGACCACCTCGACGGCTACCTCAGCGGCCGCGCGGCGCAGGCGTCGCAGACGAGCGGATAGTCCGTCCCGCAACGCCTCCTGTCGCGAAGGCCTCCTCGGCGAACGCTTCGACCGCGTTGACGACGGCCTCGAACCGCGGCGAGTGGAACTTGTCGAAGCCGTGCTGGCCGCCGGGCAGCTCCGCGTAGACCACCTTCTGCTCGCTGACCGCGCGCAGGCCCTCGGCGAAGCGGCGGGCGTCGGCCGCCGAGGCCGCCGTGTCGTGGTCGCCGTGCACGATGAGGAACGGCGGCGCGTCCGGGCGGACACGGGCCAGCGGCGAGGTCTGCTCGTCGCGGTCGAAGTAGGGGCCGAAGTAGCCGCCCAGGCCGACCACGGCGCTCACGGAGGTGTCGACCTCCTCGAAACCCGGCTGGAACGCCGGATCATCGGCGGTGAGCGCGGCCAGCGCCGACATGTGGGCCCCCGCAGAGGAACCGGTCAGCACGATCCGGTCGGGATCAGCGCCCCACGCGCGGCCGTGCGCGCGGACCCACGCGACCACGCGCTTGGCGTCGACCACATGGTCCTCGAAGCCCGCGTCGGGGCGCAGCCGGTAGTTGGCGCTGACGCACACCCAGCCCTGCGCGGCGAGGCGGTGGAGCATCGGCAGCGACTGCGAGTTCTTGCGCCCCATGGCGTAGTAGCCGCCGTGGAAGTGGATCAGGACCGGGGCGCCGGTCGGCCGGGAGCGGTGGCGGTACAGGTCGAGAAGGTTGCGCTCGCCCGCCGGACCGTAGGAGAGGTCCGCGACGCGCTCGACCGACCCGGGACGGAACGCGAAGGGGCACAAGAGTATCCGCCAGTACGGCAGGCGGGTCGGGACCGGCGTGTCGCCCATGGCGACTTGGAGGACCCGGCCGGTCCTCATGCCGCGCCAGGCCGTCAGTGCCAGACACGCGGCCGCGAGCGCGGCGGCGCCGATCGCCACGGGGGAGTCGAGGTCGCCCTCGGCGAACGCGAGGCCGGTGCTGGCCGCGAACGCGGCGACGGCGATGAACGGCAGCTCGATCACCGCGATAGTGACGAGGAAGACCGCCGTCCCCGGCAGGATCGGCAGGCGCGGCAGCCGCAGCACCGGGAGCACGAGGACGATCAAACCGATCAGGTAGCCGTACGGGAGGCTCATCGCCGCACCAGCCCGCCGATGAGGACGCCGCCGACGACGAGGTGCTCGCCCATCAGGACGAGGGTCGCCGCGCCGCCGACGGCGCCGAGCGTGCCCAGCAGGGACACGGCGAGCACCGCCGCCGCAATGACCATCCATATGCGACCGGCGCGGGCGGTGGCGCGCTCCAAAGCCGCCAGGAGCCCCCACGCGGCGAACCCGGCGACCAGGCCCGCGAAGACGACCATGACCGGCCCGACCTCCTGATCGGCCCCGCCCTGCCGGACGGTCAGGTCGACCCCGGCCACGGGGACGGCGATAGCCCAGAGGAGGAGCGCGGCGGCGGAGGCGGCGATCACGACGAGGAATCTGCGAATGCGCTTGTTCATGCCGCCCAGTCTCATCGGATCGGCGCGGCGCCGCATCGGCCGCGCGGCCGCGCCCGCCCCTGCCGCCGAAGGAGGAGCCTCCTACTTTCGTAGGTGATCGCGGCGGCGATCCGGTGGCTAGCATGACCAGGTGATCCCGCGCCGCGCTCCCCGACCCGCCGAACTCGTCGGCATGCTCGCGGGCGTCGGGCTGCTGACCGCCCTCTCGCTGTGGACGCGGCCCTCCCCCGGCCCGCTGGACTTCGCGGTCGCGGCCCTGAGCGTGGCCGCCGCGCTCCTCCAACTGTGGCGCCCGGTCGCCGGAGCGCTCGCCGCGACCGTCCTCGCGGTGCTCTCCCCTGTCGCCACCCCGGCCGCGACCGTCGGTGCGCTGCAAGCGGCCTGGCGCGCGCGGTTCCGCACCGCCCTGGCCGTCGCCGCCGCCGGGATCGGCGCGCACCTGCTCCAATGGGCGTGGCACCCGCACCCGACGCTCGACTTCGACTGGTGGACGATCCTGGTCGTCATCGCCTACGGCGCCCTGCTCGGCTGGGGCGCCCTCGCCCGCTCCCACCGCGAACTCGTCATGTCCCTGCGCCAACGCGCCCGCCGCGCCGAGACCGAGCAGGGCCGCCGCGTCGCCGAGGCCCGCGCGGCCGAACGCCGCGGCCTCGCCCGCGAGATGCACGACGTGCTCGCCAACCGCCTGTCGCTCATCGCCACCCACGCGGGCGCGCTCGAATTTCGCCCCGACGCCCCGCCCGAGAAGGTGGCGATGGCCGCCGGGGTCGTGCGCGACGGCGTGCACCAGGCCCTCGAAGAACTGCGCCAGGTCATCACGCTCCTGCGCGAGGACGAGGCGACCGCGGCGAGCGGCCCGCCGCCGACCCTCGCGGACCTGCACGGCCTCATCGAGGCGACCCGCCAGACCGGCCAGCCCGTGCGGCTCGAACTCGACATCCCCGGCGAGGCCCTGCCGCCCTCGATCGCCCGCACCGCCTACCGCGTCCTCCAAGAGGGACTGACGAACGCCAGGAAGCACGCCGCCGGACACCAGGTCGACGTCGCTCTCACCGGCGGGCCTGGAACGGGACTGACGATCGAGCTGGGCAATCCGCTCCCCGCACCCGGCACCGCCCCGGCCGTCCCGGGCAGCGGCCTCGGCCTGGTCGGCCTCACCGAACGGGTCCGGCTCGCCGGCGGCGAACTCGACCACCACGGCGGCGAGGGCCGGTTCCGCCTGCGCGCCCGACTACCATGGCCCACGTGATCCGCGTGCTCCTGGTCGACGACGACGCCCTGGTCCGCGCCGGACTGTCGATGATGCTCGACGGCGTCGGCGACATCGCCGTGGTCGCCGAAGCCGGCGACGGGCGCGAGGCGATCACCGCCGCCGACGCCCACCGCCCCGACGTCGTCCTCATGGACCTCCAGATGCCGCACGTGGACGGCATCACCGCCACCCGCAGGCTGCGCGAACGCCCCCGCCCGCCGGAGGTGATCGTGCTGACCACCTTCGACACCGACGAGAACGTCCTCCACGCGCTCCGCGCCGGCGCGAGCGGCTTCCTGCTCAAGGACACCCCGCCCGCGCAGATCGCCGAGGCCGTCGCCCGGGTCGCCGCGGGCAACCCGATCCTCTCGCCCGAGATCACCAGGCGGCTCATGGACCGCACCGTCGCCCAGTCCGGCGCGTACGAGCGGGCCCGGGCCGCGCTGGCGGGGCTCACCCCGCGCGAGCGGGACGTGGCGGTCGCGGTCGCCGACGGCCGCTCGAACGCCGAGATCGCGGCCGAACTGGCCATGAGCGTCACGACCGTCAAATCGCACGTGTCGAGCATCCTCACCAAGCTCGACCTCGGCAACCGCACGCAGATCGCGCTGCTGGTCCACGACGCCGACCTGGTCTGAGGCTCAGCGCGACGCGAGCAGGCCGCGCACGTAGGCGGCCTGGCCGGTGTGCTGCTGGTTGTCGTTGACGACGCTCACCAGCCGCACCCCGAGGGTCACCGGCGGGTCCCAGCCCTCGTCCACGACCCGGTCGAGATCGGCGGCCGAGACGGTGGCGACGTAGTCGAGCGTGGCCGCGTGGACCGCGTCGTAGTAGTCGCGGAGCGCGCCCGCGGCGATGCCGCTGACCTGCGCGACCTGCTCGCTCGAATGCCCGTACCCGAGGTCTTCGGGATCGAGCGGCAGCCCGAACCGCTCGTGCCAGCCGCCGGCGGTCCAGGTCTGCTCGCGCCCGGCGACGCCGGCGACGTGGTCGTCCTGGACCCGCGCGATGTGCCACACGAGCCACCCGATCGGATTCGCCTCGGGCCCGGGCCTGGCGTCCAGATCCTCCTGGGAGAGCCCGTCCAGCACGGCGTGGACCTCCTCTTGGACCCGCCCGAACGCGTCCGCGAAAACCTCGCCTACCTCCATGGAAACCCCGCTCACCCGCCCCGGCGCCGCCGGAGCGATCGATCCGCCCGCCGCGAAGGCGGCCTACAGCAAGCACGGTAGACCACCTCGCCGGGCCGGGCCGGGCGGAACGACTACGGTTCGGCGCGGCCTTCGAGGCCGATGACGGCGCGGGTGCTGCGGAGGAAGGACTCGGCGATCGCCCCGGGTTCGTCGAGGTAGCCGGCGACCATCGCGCCGTCGCGGATGAGCATGAGGTCCTCGCCCGCCTCGTGCGGCCGTTCGAGGGCGAGCGGCGCGAGGAGCCGCCCGAACGCGGTCCGGTACCACTGCCGGTGCGCCTCGACCGTCCGGCGGACGGCGCTCTCGGGGTCGGGGTACTCGGCGGCGGCGTTGATGAACGGGCAGCCGCGGAAGCCGGGGGTGCACGCCAGGATGCCGACCTGCTCGGCGATGAGGCCGAGCGTGGCGCCGACGTCGCCGGCGCCGTGCGCGATCGCCGCGTCGATCCCGTCGCGCTCGAGCTGGGCGCGGCGTTCGAGGTAGGCGACGATCAGGTCGTCTTTGCTCTTGAAGTGGCGGTAGAAGGTGACCTTCGTCGTCGCCGCCTTCTCGATGACCTTCTCGACGCTCACCGCGCGCAGGCCCCGCGCGTAGAACAACTCGGCCGCGGCCTCGAGCAAGCGTTCGCGCATCGGATTGTTCACGGAGGTCATGCTACGTCCCTTGCCGGATGGTTGGCGGATCGTGTGCCGGTGGTCTATGCTGACCACAGGTAGAGTTACTAGTCATTCTACTTCGCGATTCCAGCCGGACCGAGTTTCCAGGTCCCGACCGAGAGAAGACCGACATGAGCACCGCCGTCATGCCCGCCACCACCACCGCCGGCGCCCTGCGCAGGCTGTATTTCGTCCGCTTCGGCTTCGCGATCGCCTGGGCGATCGCGCTCGCCCTGACCGCCGCGTCGCTGACGCCGATCAGCATCGCCCTGCTGGTGGTCTACCCGCTGTTCGACGCCGCCGCCGCGGTCGTCGACTTCCGGACCTCCGACCCGACCGGGCCGCGCGCGGCCCTGCGCGTCAACCTGACGTTGAGCCTGGCCACGGCGGTCGCGCTCGCGGTCGCCGTCACCTCGGGCATTCCCGCCGCGCTCGTCGCCTGGGGCGTCTGGGCGATCACGGCCGGGGTCGTGCAGCTGGTCGTCGCGATCCGCCGCCGCCGGCTCGGCGGCCAGTGGGCGATGATCTTCTCGGGCGGGCTCTCCACCTTCGCCGGCACCGGCTTCATCCTGATGGCCTCCGGGCCGGAGCCCTCGCTGACCGGGCTCGCCGGATACGCGACCGTCGGCGGCGTCTTCTTCCTCGTCTCCGCGATCCGCCTCGGCCGCAACACGAAAGCACCCGAGTAACAACTGAGGCCGCGGTCCCCCGCGAGTGGGACGGCGATCACGCGTTTGGGGGACATGATCTTGAGTGAACGCCGTTAACGTGGATTTACCACCTCGATTCCGGGGAGCGCCGCCACAGCGGAGCGCCCCGGATCGGACACACCCCGCGGTGATCCACAACCGCAGATCGCCGCGCACACCCACTCGCGGAGCACCACATGGCGAACCAGAACAGGACCTTCGACCCCGACGCCGTCGACGAGTTCATCTCGTACCTCGAATCCGAGGCCGAGGCGCTCAAGTCGAAGATCATCGAACACCACTTCAAGAACGACGGCGCGCTGGGCAGGATGCCCGCCTTCGGCGTCGGCGGCGGCAGCGACCGGCTCCGCTCCGACTACACCGCGTTCCACGCGAGCACCTGGGCCAACCTCCAGGGCGTCGTCGCCGCCTACACCGGGTTCATCGAGACCCTTGAGGCGATCAAGGACTCCTACGCCGCGGCCGACGCCGCCGGCGCCGCCGAACTCGACCAGCAGATGTAAGGGGGAGCGATGAACCAGTACGGAAGCGAACCGCCCCCCGGGCTCGAGAACGAACGTGGGCAGCGCGAGACGACGCTGCTGATGACCGGCACTTCCACTTCTGACAGCGCGATCCGACGCGATCCTTGCTCGAACGCCGAATGCCCGAACTACGACCCGGCGCCCATGGAGGCGGTCTGGACCGAGTTCATGTCGCCGGTCGCCTACGGAGGACAGGTCATCCACAAGGGACCGGCCCCCGGCACCACGCAGCCCGACGAGAGCCGGTTCGAGGAGATCATCCTCGCGCTGCGCCCGGACGGCATCGGCGCCCACGCGGTCGAGACGATCCGCAAGACCTGGTCTGCGGTCGTCGAGGACCGGCTCGAGTCGATGCCCGGCCGCCTCATGAGCGCGCTCGCCGAGCTCTCCGGATTCTGGGTGGGCGAGGACTTCGACCGCTTCGCCGAGGAGGTCGAGCAGGTCCGCGACAGCCTCTACGACACCATCGACGAGATCGACACCGCCGCCAACGAACTCAAGGTCTTCGAGGACCGCGTCCGCGCCCTCCAGGGCTCCGGCGCCGGGGTCCCGTTCCCGGCGGCCCGCGTCTGGAAGGCCTCCTCGGGGGTCGTGCAGGGACCGAAGATCCACGTCCGTCCGGTGTGGTCCTCCGGCGGCGACTGCGACAAGAGCCGCAGCGAAGGGGACAACTGGGAGGCCCTGGGCCTGCCCAGGGACAGCGGCGACGAGCTGCGCGCCCTTGTGTACGAGCGGTTCGGCTACTACACCGAACGCGGGATGGACGGGAGCGCCGCATGGGACCAGGCGGTGTCGGACTACTCGGCCGTGCAGTTGCCGCTCGTCGGGCATTGGAGCACCACGATGTCGGCGGTCGCCGAGAACCACAACCTCGGGATCGTCGACCTGCGCGACCAACTCGTGGACGCCCAGGAGGCGCCCTCTCTCGAAGCCGGGCCCAGGCCGCTACCGGAGAGCGCCGCGGACGCGATCCTCGAACCGCTCCCCGAGCTGGATCCCGGCCCGCTCCCGCAGATGCCGCCGCTCGACGGCCTGGACCGGTTCACGCCGCCCACGCAGCAGGCCGTGCCCGAGTTCCCTTCGCCCCGTGCGGATTGGAGCGCCGCGGACTACGGCTCGACCGGCGGGTACGACGGCGGCAACGCGGCCGACTGGGACCGGTCCGCAATGGACTCGAGTTCATGGAACCGTCCCGCTTCGGACGACCTGAGCGGCGGACTCGCCTCGGGCGGCCTACCCTCCGGCGGCGGTCTCGCTTCGGGCGGGTTCGGCGGCGCGACGGGCGGTTCCGGCGGTTTCGGACCGCCTTCCGGCGCGGGCTCGCAGGCCGGGGGCATGGGAGGCGCGTTCGGCGCGACTCCGGGCGCGGCTGGCAACGGACGCGGCGGTGCCACCGCTCGGCCGGCCAACGCCAGGCCCGGGTCCGCGCGCCCCGGCGGCGCGGGCGCACCGGGCGCCAGGGGCGCCGGTTCCGATGAGGGCGAACATGATCGGGAGACCTGGCTGACGGAGGACTCGGACGTCTGGGGCATCGTCGCGGAGGACGACGACCCGTACGCCTAAGGCCCGCAACGATGCCGCCCGCCGCGCCCCGAGCGCGGCGGGCGGTTCAGCGGAGGGCGACCTCCAGGCCGTGCTGCATGGTCGCGAGCGTGCGGTCGAGCAGGGAGCCGAGCGGCTCGGCGTAGTCCTCGGCGTGCCAGTGCCGCATCGCCGCGAGCATGCCCCCCGCGAAGGCGCCGCAGGCCACGCGGACCTCCAGATCGTCCGGGGAGCGACCGGTGCGCGCGGCGACGAACGCGGCCAGTGTCGGTGTCTCCGTGAAGAAGCGCCTCGCCACCGCGTCCTGCACCGAGGGCACCTCCATGAGGTACTTCGCCCGCCGCCGGTCCACGACCTCGTCCCCGTGCTCGGACAGGAAGCCCATGACCGTCCGGTGCAGCACTTCGGCGAACGGGACCCCCTCGTCCGCCGACGCGATCGGCGCTTCCAGGGCGATCTCGTTGGGGTCGTAGAGGACGATGCCCTCCTTGGTCGCGAAGTAGCGGTACACCGAGCTGGGCGAGACCTCGGCGGCGGCCGCGATCTGCTCGATCGTCACGGCCTCGAAGCCGTGCTCGTCGAACAGCCCCAGCGCGGCGTCCTGGACGCGGCGCATCGCCGCCCGCCGCTTCTGCTCCCGCAAACCCTGCCGTTCTCGCATGTCGGGAGCCTAACAGCTTCAGAAGTGATAGTGACTGTCAATTGAGAGTCAGTGCTGATATCGTGAAAACTGACAGTCACTCTCAGATTGGGGACGTTCATGCAGGACTTCGCGAACCGGCACGTGTTCATCACCGGTGCCGCCCAGGGCATCGGCCTCGGCATCGCCCGCGCCTTCGCCGCCGAGGGCGCGCGCGTCACGCTCGCCGATCTCGACCGCGAACGGCTCGCCGCCGCCGAGGAGGAGGTGGCCGCTTTGGCGGCCGATACGGCCGCGTTCACCCTGGACGTGCGCGACCGGGAGGCCTTCGACGCGGTGGTCGGGGCCGCCGAAGCCCGGCTCGGGCCGATCGAGGTGCTCTGCAACAACGCCGGACTCGGGTCGGCGACCACCTCGATCGCCGACCTCGACTACCGGCAGTGGGACCACGTCCTCGGCGTCAACCTCGGCGGCGTCGTCAACGGCGTCCAGACCGTGCTGCCGCGGATGCTCGCGCGCGGCGGACCGGGCCACATCGTCAACACCGCCTCCGGCGCGGGCCTGGTGGCAACTACGAACTTGACTTACGTGACCAGCAAGTTCGCCGTCGTCGGGCTCACCGAGTCCCTGCGCCTCCAGCCCGAACTGGTGGCGAGCGGCATCGGCGCCAGCGTGCTGTGCCCGGGGTTGGTGCGCACCGAAGTCGTGCGCAACAGCGCCCGCGCCGAGGGGCGCGAGGTGGACGACCTCATCGAGAAAGGCCACGCGCTGCTACAACAGGGCGGGCTCGACCCCGACACCGTCGGCGGGCAGGTCGTCGCGGCCGTGCGCGAGGGGCGGCTCCACATCCACACCGACCGCTATGTGGCGCCGCTCATCGAGCAGCGGATGCGGCTGCAACTCGACGCGCTTCCGCCCGAGACCGACCGCGACCGGCTCCTGGCCGCCCAGCTCCGGGAGCGCCAGCCCACACTCACGCCGCCGATCGCCGGCCGCGAGTGAGCCGCTCAACGCAGCGGCGCGGCGGCCGACATGGCGCGGTCGAGGATCGCCGAAAGCGCCTGCGGCCGAGGGGTCGCCGTCCATGAGGTCAGCGCGGCTTCGACGCAGCCGAGGGCGGCGCCGATCACCGCGACGCCGCGCGGGTCCGACGCGTCGGCGGGGTCGGCGCCGAGGCGCCGCGCGATCTCCGGGCGGAGCAGTTCCTGTCACCGGGAGTTCTTCTCCCGGTGCTGGGCGGCGAGCGTCGGCGTGTTGACGATCAGCCAGGTGAGACGGCGGGTGCGCTCGTCGTGGGCGTTGTACTGCTCGATCAGCGGGTCGAGCGCGTGCCGCGTGGCGGGCCAGGCCGCCTCGTCCGGCGGCCGGGCCGCGAGCGTGTCGCCCAGACACGCGCCGTCGCCGCCGACTTCACCCGGCTGGACGAGGCCGAACGGCTCGCCGACCGGCTCCGGGCCGCGTACCCGCGGATCGACGTGCGCGCCAACAACGCCGGCCGCGTGCTCGGCACCCGCACCAAAACCGTGCGCCAACGCCATTACGGCGCAAGCGGACTCGCGGCGGCCTCCTTCTACCCGGGCAACGTGGCGACGAACTTCGCCTCCGACACCACCAGCCCGATCATGCGCTTCGTCCGCCTTCTCTCCTCCAAACCGCCGATCCGGCGCGTCCTGCTGTCCACTCCGGACGAATGCGCGGACCAGATCGTGGGGCTCGCCGAAGGCGGGCGTGCCGCGCAACGCGCAGGCGCTCTACGCCGAACTCGCTCGCGCCCAGTGGGAACGCTCGGAGGAACTGCTCGAAGGGACGTCTGCCCGAAGCGGCATGACCGGCCTCGGAACGCGGGCCGCTCGCGCGCTCGGCGATGACCTCGTGGGAGGTACGGCAGACGGCGGCCTTACCTCTCGGGGAGTACGCCGATTGACCTCTCCGGGCCGATGCCCGAGAGCCGGGACGGCACCAGACTCGGCCGCATGCAACCGCGAAGAGCCATAGGTCCAGGCGCCGCGACCGCCGCCGCGCGAGACGCGGGGTGTCGGCGGTGAAGCTGTTCTTCCTGGGGTGGACGCGCTTCGTCGTCGCCCTCCTCGTCCTCCAAGTCGGCCTCGCCGGATGGGGCGCGGTCTCGGACGGCGGGGACCGCGTCATGCGCTTCATCGCCCACGTCGGCAACGGCGGCATGCTCATCTTCTGGCTCATGCTGTCGATCGTCTTCGCGCTCATCGCCAGGTCCGGGTGGAGGACCGTGCTCCTGACCGCGTTGTCGGCCTTCATGATCCTGATGCAGGGCGGGTTCGCCTACGGCTTCGGCACCGACGGCGCGAGCGGCGGCGTCGGCATCGCCCTCCACGCGCTCAACGGCCTCGGCATCCTCGTCGTGCAGGTGGTCGTGGCCCGCCGGGCCAAGCAGGCGGTCGACGCGAAACGCGCCCTGCGCGCGGAAGGAAGCGAGGTCCCGGCGTGAACCGCGTCTTCGGCACAATCCTGCGGATCTGGATGATGCTCCTGCTGGCGCTGCTGGTCGTCCAGTTCGCGTTGGCCGGGTTCGGCGTCGGCTTCGGCGGCGCGCTGGAGGAGGGCTTCGAGATGCACTTCCTGAACGGCAACATCCTGCTGTACCTCTACGCGGCCGCGATCGTGCTCGCGCTCGCGGCGCGGGCCGGAGCGAAGATCGTGTGGCTGACCGCCTTGGGGGCCTTCCTCGTGCTGCTCCAGCACGGCATGGCGATCGTCAACGTCCCCGGAACGCTCTGGGGCGAATCGCTGTTCATGGTGCACGCCCTCAACGGGCTGGCCCTGATCTTCCTGGCCTTCCGGACCGGGGTCCTGGTCCGCAACCGCCTTCGGCGGCGGGCCGATCCCGCGCGGGAGCGTTCGAGCGTCGCTTAGGTAGGCCGCCCGTCCTGTGTCGGGTGCGGCGGCGGTCGCGTCGCCCGCGCGGGTCGCCTCCCCCGGGCGTGCTTCGGCTTCCCTGCTCATGGCGTCGATCCCGACCCGTTCCCGCGGCCGGGTGAGCCGCCCGTGCCGAATCCGTGCAGATTCCGTGCGTCCGTACGACACGGTTGGCGGACCTTCCGGGTCTTCCCCCGGGCCGCCCGCGAACGTACGGAGGGACCATGTCCGACGCGGGACTCGCGATCGACACCGCCCCGGTGCGGGACACCCGCGTCCGGCACAAGGCGCTGCCCGCCGAATTCGACGAGGTCCATCGAGACGCCTCTGACGCCGACCCCGAGCCGTGGTTTTGGGGCGCACCGGGACTCGCCTCCGGGATGCGGTTCGAGCTGATCGTGCTCGCACTCCCGGCGGTGGCGCGGGCGATGACGGCGTTTCGGTCCACATTCGAAGGTTCCACGCCGCCGTCGACCCGGATGGCCGAAGCTCCGCGCTGAACCCCTTGCGCCTGAAAGGAACCAATCCCTTGTCCTATTTCCCTCAATCCCCGCAGCCGCCGCAGCGCCCGCACGGTCAAGGCAGTCTGCCGCCCTCGCAGGGTCCGTTCAGTCAGAACCCTTATGGCCAGGGTGTTCACAGCCAGGGCGGGTCGCCGCCTGCGCGGCCTCCGCAGCCGCCGCGTCCTCCGCAAAGTCCTTACGGCCCAGGCGGTCCGCCGCAGTACCAGCCGGGTCAGCCCGGTCAGCAGCACTCGCCGGGTGGGCCGCCTCCCGGCGGGCCGCTGCCTCCAGGGATGTTCCCGCCACCGCAGCCGCAGCAGCCCCGGTCGCGCGGGCCCCTGCTGTTCGGCGTGGCCGCTGCGGCGGCCGTCGTGATCGCGGCGGTGGTCCTGGTGGTCTCGGGGGTCTTCTCGGGCGACGAGGAGCCGACCGCGATCGCGACCGACACCTCCGAGGAGTCCGAGCCGGAGCCGACCACGCAGCCCGAAGAGTCACCGACCGAGGAGGAGCCCGCCTCGGGCGGGGCTTACACGCCAGTGGAGGACATCTGCGCGATCATGGAGCCGATCGTGGCCGGGTACATGACGATCGACGCCGCCGAGACCGAGGTCAGCCAGCTCGGCAGCGCGGTGACGTGCTCCATGGCGGGGGAGTTCGTGGACACCTTCGACCGGCCCTGGATCGACGTGAAGCAGGACATCGAGCCCGACAAGGCCGACCTCGGCCTAGAGGAGTACGGATACCACGAAGGCATCCGTTCCGGCTGCGCGATCGAGGAGGACCCGCTTCCGGACTTCGAGGAGTCGGCGTACTTTCACGGCGACGCCTCCAGCGGCTGCGTCATCCTCGGCCACAGCTACGGGCTGCACGCCGCCGACGGCAACATGTTCCTTTCGGCCAGCGTCTACTTCAGCTCCGAAAGCTCGTCGCTCGGCGGTGAGGAGCAGCTCCTGATCGACCTCATCGAGGCGGTGGCCGCGGCGTCCTGACCGGTACCGAAGGGCCCAAGTCGAGTCCGGCCGCGCGGCTCATCTCGCGGTCGACAGGATCGTCACGGCCGCAAGGGCCGCGACGAGGATCGAGAGTGTCGCCCAGGCCCACCGGTCGGTACCGCTGCCCCGGCCGACTGCGCCAGGCCCACACCGCCAGCAACGCGATCGGGCCGGCGTGGAACACCGGGCCGAGCCAGAATTCAAGGCGCAGCGCGCACCTCATCGGCGAGGCACCCGCCCGGAGGCTGATCCGACGGCCTACCTCGGCGGACTGATCGGAGAAGCCACGGGACCGGCCGTCAAACCGCCTCGGCTGCGGTGATCGCGAGTTCGCGGTGGGATCGCGCCATGGCGGTGAGGTCCGCCCGCAGGTCCGCCATCCACTCGGGTTCGTCGTCGCCGACCGTGCCGAGGGCGTTGTCGATGCGGATGAGCGAGCAGGCCGCGTGCGCGCCGGCGAACAATCGCAGGTCCGCCAGTTCGGTATCGCCGAGTGGACGGACACTGCGGTATCCGGCGATGAACTCGTCGAACGACCGACGGTGCTCCGCCGTGGGAAGTCCGGCCGGACCGATCAGGTCCCTTACCGCATAAGCGATGTCAGCGGCATACCACGAGTGGGCGGCCTCGTCGAAGTCGAACGCGGTCGCCTTTCCCGCGTCCCAGGCCAGGTTGTCGAGTTCGAAATCGCCGTGGACGATTCCGAACTGTGCGCTGTCGCGAGGCAGGCCAGCGATACGGGCGGCCAAGCGCGAGGCGGCCTTTACAAATTCCGGGTCGTGGGCGAACCGGTCGGGGATCGCGGCCAATTCGGTGAACGCCTCGGGCAGTGCGGCATCGATCGCGGCCGTGCTCTCGTGGAGGGCCGCAAGGGCGGCACCCCAGGCGCGGGCGCGGTTCTCGTCCAAGTCCTCGGCGTCGAGCTGCTCGCCGGGCGCGGCCTCGACCACCATGGCGTGCATCGGTCCCAACGCGGTTGGGACCGTTACGGTCAGGGTCCCGGCTCGGGCGGGGACCGGACGCACCACCGCCGCGCCTTCCGTGGCGAGCCGGTCCATCAGCGAACTCATCGCCGCGACCGGCCCGGCGCAGAGGTAGGCGTCGGGCACGAACCGCAAGTAGCGCTTCCCGTCCGGGTCGGGCAGGACGAACACGTGCGCGGCGCTGGAGCGCCACCACTTCGCGGTTCCGGCCGGGTAGCCCCATGCGGCGGCGACCTGGTCGGCGACCGGGCTCTCCCACGCAGGCGTCACGGTCCGCTTCAGGCGATCGATCTCAATCAATGGCATCATCGTCGGTCAGTTTCGCCACATGAGACCACCTGCGCAACTTCATTCCCAATCAGGGTCCGCAGAAGGTCCGGGGTCAGGAAACCGGCGATGCCCGAAAGCCTTGGGAGACATCGGGAACGAACCGCTTGAGGGCGCGAGGGCCCACGTCGATCGTCACCCGGTAGACCACGCTGTTCGCGACGACGACCAGATCGGCCATCCCTCCCAGGTCGAAGACACCCGAGGCGGGGACGTAGACGCGGGTGTCCGCCATCGGGAACTGCGACCAGACGACCGTCGCGTGCGATCGCGGTGCCAGCGGCTCATGATGCGGGGTGACGCCGTCGCGGGGAACGGGCAGCGCCGTGCGCGTACCGTCGGCCGCGACGTAGACCGTGCGCCGTCCTTCGATGCGAACATTGCGGGCGACCTCGCGGAAGCGACTGCCCGGGATGTTGTCGTCGGGAGTGCGGCCGATCGCCCACAGGTCGGTGAGCCTCCGGTCGTCGGGGAGGTAGATGTCGGTCAACCGCCCGCCGACCTCGTCCACGAGGGCGCGCTCGACGGCGGATCGAAAGTCGGGGTGGATGCGGGCTCCGGTCACCCCTCTACTATCGCCGCGATATCCGCGTCCTGCCCGCCCCGCCGCGGAACTTTTCCCACGGCAGGGCGGGCACGAACCGTCTCGTCAGACCGCGAGCAGCGCTTCGATCTCGCCGACCTGCGCCTTGGTGAGCGGCCCCTTCTCAAGGGCCCCGGCGTTGTCCTCGACCTGCGCGACTGTGCGGCAGCCGGGGATCGGGATCGTCGCGTCGCTGACCGCCCACAGCCAGCCCAGGGCGCCCTGAGCGAGGGTGCGGCCATTGCTGGTCAGGATCTCGCGCACCGACTCGATGCGGGTGAGGTCCTCAGGTGAAGGGCGGCCGTCCTTGCCGAACAGGGTCATCCAGCCGACGCCCGAGGCGCGCACGTCCTTCGGACCGACCTGAGTGGACGCGTCGTACTTGCCGGTCAAGAGGCCCATGGCGAGCGGGCCGCGGTTGATCGAGGCGAGGCCGTAGCGCTCGCAGACCTCGAGGACCCCGTGGCGCGAGCCGCGGATGACCGAGAAGTCGTGCTGGATCGCGGCGCAGTGGGCCCCGTCGCGGCCCCAGGCCTCGGCCCGCTCCGGGGAGTCGGTGCTCCAGCCGTAGGCGCGGATCTTGCCTTCGGCGACCAGCTCCTCCAGCGTCCCAAGGAGCTCCGCGGCGCGGTCGATCGCGAGGTTGCCCATGTGGAGCTGGTACAGGTCGATGTAGTCGGTGCCGAGCCGGTCGAGCGAGGCCGTGACCGCTTGGCGCACATACGCGGCGGAGTCGTCGCCGCCGTCGGCGTACTTCGTCTCCTCGTCGAACTTCCAGCCCCACTTGGTGGCGATCGCGACCTGGTCGCGGCGGCCCGCGAGGGCGCGGCCGAGCACGCGCTCACTGTGCCCGGCCCCGTACACGTCGGCCGTGTCGAAGAAGTCGACGCCGAGTTCGAGCGCCCGGTGAACGGTGCGGGTCGACTCGTCGTCGTCGACCTCGCCCCACCCGCTCGGACCGTTGTCGTTGTGGAACGGACCGCCGATGGCCCAGCAGCCCATGCCGATCCCACTGACTTCGATTCCACTGTCTCCAAGATTTCGTCGCATCATGCCCTCGACGCTATGACCTGGAGTGCACTCCAACACAAACCCGCAGTTCAGGACCCATCGGACTCCCGAGTTCGAAACGGGTAACCCGTATCGCGTACAGTTCTGACCATGCGGTCAAATTTTCGTACGAGTGGTCAGTCCGACGACGAACCGACCATCACCGAGGCCGCCCGCAGGGCGCAGATCCTCCAGCACGCGATCGACGTCGTCGCCGATCTCGGCTACGCGGGCGCGTCCCTCAACCGCATCGCCGAACACGCGGGGATAAGCAAGGGGCTCATCTCCTACCACTTCGCGGGGAAGTCCGACCTGCTCAAGGCGATCGTCCAGGAGGTGTACCGACGCGGGATCGGTTTCCTGTACGAGCGCGCCGAAGCGGGGGAGCCCGCGACGGCCGGCGCCGCCCTCAAGTCCTATCTGGAGGGACATCTCGCCTTCATCGGCTCCCATGCCCGCGAGGTGGGAGCAGTGGTGGAGGTCGTCAGGAACCTCCGGGACGCCGAGGGGCGCCTCGTCTACAACAACGCCTGGGACGCGGAGAGCTACGGCGAACTGATGCGGATCTTCGAGGCCGGGCAGGCCTCCGGGGAGTTCCGCGAGTTCGACCCGCGGGTCATGGCGATCTCCGTCCGCCGCGTCATCGACGGCTTCACCTTCCAGGTCATGGGCTTCCCCGACATCGACGTCGCGGCGTTCACCGCCGAAGTCGTCGCCCTGTTCGATCACGCCACCACACCCAGGGAGCGATCATGAACACCACCACCACGACCACCACCCCGACACCACTGGCGACGTCGCCTCCCAAGGCGCGGCTGCACTACCTCGACAACCTCCGCGTCTACCTCACATTCCTCGTCGTCGCCCACCACGTGGCGATCGTCTACGGCAACATCCCTGCCTGGCCCAACTGGGAGGGACCGGCCGACCCGGCCACGGGACTCCCGCTCGACGTGTTCGTCGTGCTCAACCAGCTCTACTTCATGGGCTTCTTCTTCCTGCTGTCCGGGCACTTCACGCCCGGTTCGATCGACCGCCGCGGAAGCCGGTCCTTCGCCCTGGAGCGGCTGCGGCGGCTCGGGATCCCGTTCCTGGCGTTCGTGATCCTGCTCCGCCCGCTCTACACGCTGCCGACTTACCTGGGCCTGGAGGACCGGCCGCCCTACTGGCACTTCTACCTCACCGAGTCGAACAACGGTCCGATGTGGTTCCTCGAGGTGCTGCTGGCGTTCTCGCTGCTGTACGCGTGGTTCCGCTCGCGCCGGCCCGAGACGCCGGAACCGGTGGAGCCGATGCGGTTGCGCGCCTGGCAGATCCTCGCCTTCGCGCTGGCCCTCGCAGTCGTGTCCTATGTGTGGCGCATCGCCGTGCCGCTGGTGATGTACGTGCCGATCCTCGGACTGCCGAGCGCGGCCTACATGCCGCAGTACGCGGCGCTGTTCTTCCTCGGGATCGTCGCCTACCGGCGCGGCTGGCTGCGGACGCTGCCCAAGCGCGCCGGGCTGCTCGGCGTCGCGTTCATCGTCGGGTCCCTCGTGCCGATCGCGTTGGGCGGCTACGCGGTGCTCGATCTCGAGAATCCGCCGCCCGGCAGCGATCTCGCCCACCTGGGCTTCGCGCTGTGCGACTCCATGTTCGCCGTCGGCGCGGTCCTGCTGCTGCTGAGCGTGTTCCAACGCCACTTCAACGGCACGGGACCCGTCAGCCGGTTCCTCTCGGCGAACGCCTTCGCGGTGTTCCTGCTGCACGCCCCGATCATCGTGGGCGTCGTGGCCGTGCTCGAACCCGTCGCACTGACGCCGGTCCTGAAGTTCGCGCTCGGATTCGCTCTCGCGGCCCCGCTCAGTTGGGGCGCCGCCGCGGCGATCCGCAAGATCAAGGCCGTACGCGCGGTGCTGTGACCACCCGGGAGCCCGCGCCCTAAGGACGGGCGCGGGCGGCCTCCTTGCGGATCGCGTCCAGACCGTACGCGATGGCGGGCAGCTCGGCGCTGCCGCGCCGCACCGCGGTGAACAGCGGCCGGGTCGGCACCGGGTGGCCGAGGATCGGCACCCGCACCACGTCGTGCTCGGCCGGGACCGGCACCAGCCGGGAGTACAGGCCCACACCGAAACCGGTGCACACGAGCCCGGACATGCTCGTCCACGAGTCGGCCCGGTGCGCGAGGTCGGGGGTGAATCCGGCCGCCGCGGCGGAGCTGAGGAGCAGCTGATGCTGGTCGAGGCACGCGGGCATGCCGACCCACTCCTCGTCGGCGGTCTCGGCCAGCGTCACGCCCTCGCGCCCGGCCAGCGGGTGGTCGACCGACACCAGCAGGTCCTCGACGTCGTCCACCAGGAAATGCTGCTCGAACCGCGCGTCGCCGGGCTGCGGCGTGGCGTCGTGCGGGGTGACGACGGCGATGTCGGCGTCACCGGATTCGAGCATCCGGAACGCCTCGGCCGCCTCGACCGCGGCCAGACGCAGCCGCACCCCAGGGTGCTCCTCGCGCAGCCGCTTGGCGGCGGGGGCGACGAAGGCCGAGATCGTGCTGGACAGGCCGCACAGCCGCAGATCCCCGATGCGGCCCGCCTCCAGCGCGGCGAGGTCGACCTTGGCCCGTTCCCATTGCGCGTACAGCAGATCGGCGTGTTCGAGGAGCTTCTCCGCGGCCGGGGTGAGCCGGACGCGGCGGCCGTTCGGCTCCAGCAGGCGGATGCCGGTGTCGTGGGCGAGCTGTTTGAGCTGCTGCGAGACGGTGGACGGCGTGAGGTGCAGGGCGAGGGCCGTAGCGGTGACCGTGCCGTGCGACCGCAGGACCCGAAGCGACTGCAACCGGGGATCGATCATTCGGAAACCTCGCAAGATCCGGTGCGAAAACTTTCGTTGTTCCCGAACGATTCTAGGCGAAGACTGGACCCATGAGCAACGAGAAGCACGCCGAGGACCGCTGCCCGCTCTGCGACCTGCGCATGAGCGAGGCCCTGACCGTCGTGTCGCGCCACCGCACCTCGACCGGCACCGTCGTCTACGCCCGCTGCGCATGCGGACGGCTGTCCATGTGGTTCGAGGCGCTCAAGACGATGCCGGCGCAACTGCGCGCCATGGCCTGGTGACGCGGTTCCGGAATACCGGTCGCGGAGCGGACGTTGGCCCGCACATGTGGAACAGCGAGGAACTCGACCTTGACGCCTATCTCGCCCACCTGCGGTACGAGGGCGGCCGCGCCCCCACCCTGGAGACGCTTCGCGCCCTGCAACGCGCGCATGTGCTGACCGTGCGATGGGACACCCTCGACAGCTTCCTGTACCGCGAGGTGCGACTCGACGTGCCCTCCTTGCAGGACAAGCTGATCCGCCGCGGCCGAGGCGGTTACTGCTTCGAGCACGTCGCGCTCTTCGCCGCCGCGCTGGAGAAGCTCGGATTCCACTTCACCGCCGTCTCGGGCAGAGTGCAGCTGGGCGCGGACTCCCGCAGGCCCCGGCCGGCGACGCACGCGATGCTCCTGGTGGAGCTGGAGGGCGCGCGCTGGCTGAGCGACGTCGGCTTCGGCGCCAGTCCGTTGGAGCCCATCGAGCTGGTCGACGGCGCCCGGAGCGACGCGGGGCCCTGGCCGTACCTGTTGCGGTGGCAGGAGATCACCCAAAGATCGCCGGGCTGGGCCGTGCACCAGCTCGGGGAGGGGACCGACGGGCCGGATGGCTGGCAGGTGCGGCAGGTCTTCACCGAGAACCCGCAGTACCCGATCGACTTCGCGGTCGGGAACCACTTCGTCGCCTCGAACGACCGCTCCCCCTTCGTGATCCGCCCGTTCGTCCAGCGGCTGCGCACCGACCGGCACGACTCGCTCGACGCGCTCGCCTGGACGACCGAGTACCCAGACGGCGTCCTGAAGAAGGAGACCGTGCCGCCGCACGAGGTCCCCGAACTCCTCGAAGAGGTCTTCGGCATCCGCACCGACCCCAAGGAAGCCGACCTGCTGGTACGCCGCCTGAAGGACCTGACCGACTAGCGCCGAGACAGACGCCGAGCGGTGTGTTGTGGGATACATGTCGCTGAAATTCATAGGCAGTCACTGCCATTTGTCAGTGACTGCCTATATGCTTTTCGTATGACCGAGCATCGCGGTGAGCCCCTGGGGCTGCGCGCCCGCAAGAAGATCGCCGCGATGGAGCGGATCCAGGACGCGGCCCTCGACCTGTTCGAGGCCCGCGGCTTCGACGCGGTCACCATCGAGGCGGTCGCCGAGGCCGCGGAGGTCTCCCCGCGAACGGTCTACCGCTACTTCGGCACCAAGGAGATGCTCGTCATCTGGGACGAGTTCGACGAGGTCGAACTCTCGCCGCTCGTCGACGCATTCGCGAGCAGCGACCCGATCGACGGGCTGCGGCAAGGGCTCCACCTCGGCTTCGTGAACCTCGAAGGCGAACAGCTCCGCAGGTCCAAGCGCCGCCTGCGCCTCGTCTACGGCGTCCCCGCCGTCGAAGCGACCCTCGCGCTGCACGCGGCCGCCTTCTCGCGCCGCATCGCCGCGCACGTCGCCCCCGTCCACGGCGAACTCAGATCCCACGTCCTCGTCCACGCCCTCGTCGCCGGCATCCTCGGCGCGATGCGGCACTGGACCCTCAACGACTTCAAGGAATCCCCGATCGACCTCCTCGACCAGGCCCTCGACGTGCTCCAGCACGGGACCGGCACCCCGCCCGACGAAAGCGAGCGACACGAATGACCGCGGTAGACAACGTCCTCATCTCTGGAGCGAGCATCGCCGGACCGGCCCTCGCCCACTGGCTCGAACGCCACGGCATCCGCGCCGCCGTGGTCGAGAAGGCCCCGGCCCTGCGCGACGGCGGCTACGCGATCGACCTGCGCGGCAAGGCCATCAACGTGGCCGAGCGGATGGGCATCCTCGACGCGGTCCACGAGAGGACCACCCAGATCGCCCGAATCTCCATGGTGGACGCGGACGGCCGCCGCAAGGCCGGAATCGACCCGGGGGCGACCTCCTCGCCCGACCGCTCCCTGGAGATCCTCAGAGGCGACCTCGTGGACCTGATCCACAAGACGACCACCGGCACCGAATACCGCTTCGGCGACACCATCACCGGACTCGACCAGACCGGCGACGGCGTCCGCGCGACCTTCGCCGAGGCCGACCCGCAGACCTTCGACCTCGTCGTCGGCGCCGACGGCCTCCACTCCAACGTCCGCGGCATCGCCTTCGGCCCCGAAGCGCCCTACCGCCGCTTCCTCAACTCCTACATCAGCATCTTCACGATCCCGAACCACCTCGGACTCGACCGCGAGGTGCGCGCCCACAACACCCCGGGCCGCTTCAGCGCCGTCTACCACTCCCCGCGCGCCGAAGGCGCCAAAGGCCTGCTCCTCCAACGCATCGACGAGGAGTCGGACATCGACCGCCGCCCCCGCGAGGAGCAGATGGCCTACCTGCGCGAGGCCTTCGGCGACATGGGCTGGGAGACCGGCCGCATCCTCGACGAGATGGAGGACGCCCCCGACTTCTACTTCGACTCGGTCACCCAGATCAAAATGGACACCTGGTCCAAGGGCCGGGTCACCCTCCTCGGCGACGCGGGCTACGGACCCTCCCCCATGTCGGGCCAGGGCACGAGCCTCGCGATGGTCGGCGCCTACCTCCTCGCCGAAGCGCTCGCCCAACACGACGACCCCGCGACCGCTTTGGCCGCCTACGAGACCCGTATGCGCCCGTACGCGGTCGCCAACCAGGCCATCGCCGACCCGGGCCTGGCCTTCCTGGCCCCGCGCACGGCGTTCGGCATCGGCGCCCGCAACCTCCTGCTGAAGGCCGGGCCGCTGCTCTCGGCGCTCGGCAGGTTCGACACCAAGCTCCTCAAGGCCTCCGAAGCGGTCGACCTCGACGCGGGCAAGTGATCGCCTTGAGCACCTGGGCGATTCAGGCCTGTTTCCCGACAGCATCCACTTTGGTGTCCTCGTCTGCGGGCGTGCTCACCGGTCCTCTCAGGACGATGAAGAGCACGAGCGCCGCCATGACGGCCACGCCGACCCACATGGCCTGCTGCCATCCGGCGATGAACGCCTCCCTTGCGGCGGTGAGGATTTGCTCGCCGTGCCCGTCCGCGTGCCGACTGGCGGCGGTGGCGTTCGCGATGCCCTCGCTCGCGGTCGCGGCGAGGTCGGCCGGCACCCCGTCGAGACGGTCGCCGATGGCGTTCCTGTAACCGGCCACGAGCAGTCCGCCGAGCAGGGCGATGCCGAGGGCGGCGCCGAGCTCCCTGGTGAGGTCGTTGAGCGCGGAGGCCACGCCCTGCTGCTCCCGCGGCAGTGAGGAGGTGATCGCCTCGGTCGAGGGCGTCATCGCCAGTCCCGCCCCCAGCCCCATGGCGATGAGACCCGGCAGGACGCTGCGATAGCCGCCCGAGACCGAGACGAGCGAAGCCATCAGCGCGAGCCCGCCGCCGGCGACGACCAGTCCGGTGACCATCGCCGCCCGCACGCCGACCCGCGCGGCCAGGCGGGGGGCGAGGCCGGAGGCGAGCATCATCAGCAGCGCCATGGGCATCAGGCCGAGGGTGGCGAGCAGGCCGCTCCAACCGAGCACGACCTGGAAGAACGGGTACAGGACCAGCGAGACCCCGCCCTGCACGCCGAACAGGACCAGCAGCAGCGTGGTGCCGCTGGAGAGCCCGCGGGTGCGGAAGTGCCCGAGGTCCAGCAGCGGGAACGGCGCGCGCAGCTCCCGCACGATGAACGCGGCCGTCGCGATCACGGCGACCGCGAGCGTGAGGACGATGACGGGGTCGCCCCAGCCGAGCGCGGGCGCCTCGTGCAGCGCGTAGGTGAACCCGACGGCCGCGACGACCGAGGTCAGCGCGCCGACGGCGTCGAACCGGCCGGGCGCGGCCTCGCGGGAGTTCGGGACGGCGCGGACGCCGATCAGGACTGAGGCGAGCGTGAGGGCGATCGGCAGGGCGAACAGCCACCGCCAGGACGCCACGTCCACCAGCAGCGCGGACAGGTACATGCCGAGGATGCCCCCGCCGCCGGCGACCGCGGTCCACATGCCGATCGCCTTCGAGCGCTCCTCGCCGGGGAAGGACGAGGTGATGACCGAGAGCGTGACGGGCATGATCATGGCCGCGCCGACCCCGCTGAGTAGGCGCGCGCCGAGCATCAGCTCCGCGGTCTGCGCTGCCGCGGCGGCGAGGTTGGCGACCCCGAACACCGCCAGACCGGCGATCAGGACGGGCTTGCGCCCCCAGCGGTCGCCCGCCGCGCCCAAGGGGAGCAGCAGGGCCGCGAGGGTGAGGGTGTAGGTGTTGATGATCCACAGCACCTGCCCCTGGGAGGCGTCGAAGGTCGCGGCCAACTGCGGTTGGGCGACGTTCAGCCCGGAGACGGACGCGACGACGGCCATCAGCGCGACGCACACGGCCCACAGGATCGCCCGGCGGCGGCGCGGATCGGCGATCACGGATTCGTCCTCGGCGGAGACGGCGGTGGAAGACATGGCTCTGGGGTCCTTTCGTGGAGCTCGTGGGGCCTGCACCAGGATCACCGGAGCTCGTCAAAGTGGCAAACATTCTTGCCGAATGGCAATATCGGAGATGTGAACACTGCGAACGAAGCGACTCTCGACGCCGTCGGCCCCCGGCTCAAGCACCTGCGGCTGCGGCGCGACATCACCTTGACCGACCTCGCCGCGGCGACCGGGATCTCCGCGAGCACCCTGTCCCGCCTGGAGGCCGGGCTGCGCCGGCCGACCCTGGAGCAGCTCCTGCCGCTGGCCCGCTACCACGGCGTCACCATCGACTCCCTCGTCGACGCCCCGCGCACCGCCGACCCCCGCGTGGATCTGCGGCCCCTGTCCTGCGACGACGGGTCGATCATCATCCCGCTCACCCGCCGGCCGGGCGGCATCCAGGCGTACAAGTTCGTCATCCCCGCCGGACGCGACGACGCCCTCCCCGATCTGCGCTCGCACGAGGGGTACGACTGGGCCTACGTCCTCAACGGGACCCTGCGGCTGGTCCTCGGCGACCAGGACCTCCGGCTCCGCGCCGGCGAGGCGGCGGAGTTCGACACCCGCACGCCGCACTGGTTCGGGGCCACCGCCTCGGGGCCCGTCGAATACCTCAGTCTCGTAGGGCGGCGAGGCGAACGCGCCCACATCCGCGTCTCCACCGGCCCTCGGTGACGACGAAGTCCGAAGCGGCATAGGGTCGCGGCGGTGCCGAACGATCGGAGAGGGCCCAGGGGCAGAGGCGATATGCTGAACGCTCATGTCCAGGTAAGGCCCGCGACGCGGTTCGCGAAGGGGAGAGCATGCGCATCGGAGAACTGGCGAAACGGACCGGCGTCACCGTCCGCGCCCTGCGCTACTACGAGGAGCAGGGACTGCTCGCCCCCACGCGCAGCGCGAGCGGTCAACGGCACTATCCCGAGGACGCGGTCAGGCGGATCGAGAAGCTGCAACTGTGCTACGGGGCGGGCATGTCCAGCCGCACCATCTTCGAGCTCATGCCGTGCCTCGACTCGCCCAGCCCGGAGCGGGCGCAGGACGCGGTGCGGCGCTTGGAATCCGAGTACACCCGCATCCTCGGGTCCATTAAGGACTTGGACATCATCCGGCAGCGGTTCGAGGACGTGCTGGCGACCACCCGTGGCCACGCCGGGGAAGGCCCGCTGCCGGTGGAGGACTCCCGGCAATCGGGATGAACTGACTCCCCGAACGCCACTGGTGCCGCGTGCCGAGGGCGAATTTTGGGCCGCTTCGCATCGGCGCGGGCCCGCCCAGATCCCGCTCGACATCACACCGGCCCGACGGTGACGGTGCGTCATTCACCAAGGGCCCCTTGTGCATCACGCGCGTGAACCGTGCCACATCGCTTGCCCCTCACGCTGACGTGAGGTTTTAACGTAGGGCTGCCGATCAGGTTCCGGAACCACTTCCGACCGCTCGCGGCCGTCCGGTTTGCCATTTGGCAAGGATATTTGCTCCTGCCGTGAGGTCGGGTCGATCGTGGTCCGGGCGGCCCGAGCGGCCCCTGGCGGCGCAGACCCGCCCCGCCGAAGACAGGAGGACTCAGATGATCGACGCGCTCACGTCAGCGGCCGATGCGGTGATCCACCGGACCGTCGCCTCCGCACCGGGCGTGCCGGGCGTCGTCGCGGGCATCACCGACAAGGACCGGACGGTGTACCTGCGCGCGGCGGGAGTCCGCCGCAGCGGCGGACCGGAGCCGCTCGGCGTCGAATCGCCGGTCGCGATGATGTCCACGACGAAGGCGGTCACGGCGACCGCCGCGCTCCAACTGGTGGAACGCGGCCGCCTCGACCTCGACGCCCCGGCCCGGAGATACGCCTCGGACATCGGTGTGCTGCAAGTGCTCACCGGCTTCGACGAGGACGGCGAGCCGGTGCTCCGCCCGCCCGCCGCCGACATCACCACGCGCCAACTGCTCACGCACACGGCCGGACTGGGCTACGAGTTCTTCAACGCCGACTACGCCCGTCTCGTCTACGAGCAGCGCCAGCCCTCCATCAACAGCTGCACTCGCGCGGCCCTGCGCACGCCGCTGTCGTTCGACCCCGGAACCCGATGGGAGTACGGGTCCAATGTCGACTGGGTCGGCCAGGTCATCGAAGGCGTCACCGGAGAGCGCCTCGGCGAGGTGCTCTCCCGCGAGGTCTTCCAGCCCTTGGGCATCACCACGATGTCGTTCACTCTGGACGAGGCGCGCCAGCGAAAACTCGCCGACATGCATCTGCGCACCCCCGACGGCGGCATCGCGCCGCTGGACACCGGACCGCCGCCCCCGCCCGAGATCGACGCCGGAGGGCACGGACTCTACGGCACCGTGGGCGACTACCTCGCCTTCATCCGCATGTGGCTCAACGACGGCATGGGCGACCGCGGCCGCGTGCTGCGACCGGAGACGGTGCGCGAGGCGGTTCGCCCGCACCTGCCTGACGGCGTGAAGGTCACCGCGCTCCGCAGCGCGATCCCCTGGGTCTCCAACGACGTCGAGTTCTTCCCCGGCATCGGCAAGTCCTGGTCACTGGCGTTCATGGTCAACGAGGAGACCGCGCCCACCGGACGATCCGCGGGCGCCCAGGGCTGGGCGGGACTGGCGAACCTCTACTACTGGATCGACCGGGAGCAGGGCATCGGCGGCTACTGGGCCACCCAACTGCTGCCGTTCATGGACGCCGCGTCCTACGGCGGCTACCTCGAATTCGAACGAGTCGCCTACGACCACATGACCTGAACACCCTGAGTCCACTTCAGGGCAATCGGATCGACGCACACCCAAGGAAGGAACACCCATGATCTACCACTGCATCCGCTTCACCATCCGACCCGAGGTCCCCGAGGAGGTCGTGAACGCGGTCGTCGCGGGCATGACCGGGCAGGTCGACGCGAACGACACCGGCCTGTTCGGCCGCGACTTCGGCGGCGACTACGAGTACGGCGCCGTCAACGCGGTGAAGGACCTGGACGAGTACGAGGCGATGATGAACGCCCCGGAGCACCTCGAGATCGACCGGGCCGGGCTCCCGCTCATCGCCAGGTTCGCCTCGTTCGACATCTCCGACGACCCGGACCCGGAACTGGCGGCGAAGATCGCCGCGATCCACCAGCGCCGCTTCGACGCCCACCCCGACCTCGTCGAGCTCATCGACGGCCTCGACGAGTACCTCGGCAGTGCCGCCCCCGGCAGGCACGCGAAGCCCTGACCGACCGCGGGGGTGCCCGCCGCCGCGGACACCCCCAGGCCCCCTTAAGGAAACGTCCATGACGGATCAATTCGACGCCGACGCGGTCATCGTCGGCAGCGGGTTCGGCGGCGCGGTCGCCGCGGCCCGCCTCGCCCAAGCGGGCTTCTCGGTCATCGTCCTCGAACGCGGCCGACGCTGGAACCCCGGCGAGTTCCCCCGGCGGCCGCGCCTCGACGACGGCTGGCTCTGGGAGGTCGACCGCGGCCTGTTCGACATCCGCTGGCTCGACACCATGGGCAGCGTCCAGGCGGCCGGCTGGGGAGGCGGGTCGCTGGCGTACGCGAACGTCTTCGCCCGCCCTTTCGAAGGGGCGCAGGACGAGCGCTGGCCCGCGCACCTGCGGCGCGGGCGGCTCGACCCGTACTACGACCTGGCCGCGCACATGATGGGCGTCGCCCCGGTGGGCGAGGACCCGCGCGACGGGAGGCCGCCGCCGCGCACCGAGCTCATGGAGCGGCTCCTGGCGGGCACGGACAAGTCCGAGGCGACCGTGCGGCCGAACCTGGCGGTGACCTTCGGCGACCCGGACACGTGGCGCACGAACCTCCACGGGGCCGAGCGCCGCGGGTGCGCCTTCGTCGGCGAATGCGTCATCGGCTGCAACCACGGCGCCAAGAACACCCTCGACCACACCTATCTCGCCGCCGCCGAGCGCGCCGGGGCCGAGGCGGTCACCGACGCGCAGGTCGACCGCGTCGAACCCTGGGGGAGCGGCTACCGCGTGTCCGCCTCGACCCCTTCCGATCCCGAAGCCGCGCATCGCACCTGGACCGCGCCGCGGGTGGTCCTCGCCGCCGGGGCGGTCGCCACCAACGAACTGCTGCTGCGGTCCCGCGATCTCCACCGGACCCTCCCCGGCCTCTCGGATGCGCTCGGCCGCGGTTTCTCGGGCAACGGCGACTTCCTCACCTTCGCCGAGCTCCGCGGCGAGCGCGAGGACATGACGACCGGCCCGACCATCACCACCAGCACCGTCCTGGACGTGCCCGAAGGCGGGCGGCCGGTGTGGTACCAGGTGCAGGACGGCGCGTTCCCGCCGCCGCTGCACGCCCTGCTCGACGCGCTGCTGCCGGCGCGGCGCGTCCGCGGATGGTGGCGGCGGCGCGTGCGCAGGACCAGGCCGCGCCAGCGGTTCACGGTGCTCGCGATGGGCTACGACTCTGGGCAGGGGCGGCTGCGCCTGGACGGCAAGGGCCGCGCGACCCTCGCGTGGCGCAACCGGTGGCAGCGCCGGCTCTACCGGTCGCAGGTGCGCGTGGGGCCCGCGGTCGCGAAGCTCCTGGACGCGCGCCTGTACAACCCCTTCACCTGGTCGGTCATGCGCCGCACCGTGACCGTCCACGCGCTGGGCGGCGTGCGCCCCGGGCCCGACGCCGCCGCAGCGGTGGTCGACGAGGCCGGGGAGGTGCACGGCTACCCCGGTCTGTACATCATGGACGGCTCGGTCCTCCCGGCCGCGACCGGCGTCAACCCCTCCGCCACCATCCTCGCCACCGCCGAGCAGGCGATCGAGACCGTCATCCGCCGCTCCGGGCGGCCCGGTTGGCGCGCACCGGAATGGGACTCGGTGACCGCCGCCGAGGTGCCCGAGGACGCCGCGTCCCGGTCGCAGTCCCGGCTGCGCATCGCCACCGAAGGGGACGGCGTGGTGTTCCGGGAGCGGATGGCCACGCGCCGCCGCGCACCCGTGAGCGTCGTGCTGAAACTGGAGGCGACGATTCCGGGCATGGACCCGTTCCTCGCCGACGAGGCGCACACCGTGCTCATGCGCGGCCGGATCGACGTCGAAGGACTCGCCACGCGCGCCGAGGTCTCGGGGACGCTCTCCCTGTTCCCCAGGGGCCGTTCGGAGGCGATGTCGTACGCGCTGGGCTTCGAGGACGACGAAGGCAGGTCGTGGCGGCTCACCGGCGCCAAGACCGTGCGGTCCCGCAACCCGGTCGCACTGCTGACGGGGTTGACGAACCTCCGCTCCGAGATCACGCCGGTGGACGCCGGAACCGTTGAGCGCCAACGGTTCACGGTCGTCATCGGCGCGATCGACCTGCTGCGGCTGGGCATGTCGATCTCGGGCCAGGGATTCACCTTCGCCCGCCGAACGCGCGCGGCCGCACGGTTCGCGGCCTTCTTCGCGGACGCCGCGCTGCGGCGACCGGCCGCGCGCCGCTGACCTCGCACCAACCGAATCTCGTTGGGCGCGTGAGCGTCCGCGAGGCTGACGACTCGGCCTCGGAACCGCTACGACCGGAGAGACCACCATGACCGAGACCATCGTCATCGCCGAAGCGACGGCGAGCGAACCCGGCCGCCTCGACAGCCGGTTCTCCTACGCGGCCTTCGCCTTCGCGTTCGTGTTCGGGCACGGCGCCTTCGCGGTGTCGAAAGGCCCCGACCCGCTGCTGGACCTGCCGCCGTGGCTTCCGTTCGTGCTCCTCGGGATCGGGGTCGTGCCCGGCGTGGCCCTCGCGTTCATCGCCGGGAACCGGGCCCAGCGCGGGGCCGGACCGGACCGGATCAAGGCCGAGAAGCTCCTGGGCACCGCCTGGGCCACCGGCTTCGTCGCTCTCGCCTTGGGCGTCACCGGATTGACGACGACCTTCGACGTCCCCGAGGCGGGGGACGTGCTGTGGCCCGTCGGCGCTGTGTTCGTCGTCGGCATGATCAACATCGCCGAGGGCGCCGTCCGCCGCAACACCCTGCACTACAACCTCGGCAGCTGGCTCACCCTGGTTTCCGCGGCGGCGCTCTTCCTCGACACGCCGGGACCGTTCTGGGTCCTCGCCCTCGCCGGAGGCGGCGCCTACCTCCTGGCGGCCCTCCTCGAACCCCGCCGCCTCGCGGCCCTCGACTGAATCTCCGTCCGCGGCTTCTCGCAGACGTGTTGCGCGCCTTGACGGTCGCGTCAGCTAGGCCAGGAGTCGGGGTATCGGGCGGCGACCTTGCGGTGCCGGCGGCGCAGGTCGCGGCGCTCGGCGGCGGTGAGGTGGTCCTCCATCACGACGCCGCCCAGGTGGTCGGTCTCGTGCTGGAGGCAGCGGGCGAGGACGCCGGTCCCGGCGACCTTGACCGGTTGCCCGAACTGGTCCTGCCCGTGGCAGATCGCGAAGTCCGGCCGCGGAACCGGGAGGTACGCGCCGGGCAGCGACAGGCAGCCTTCCAGATCGGTGTCGTCCAGCGGCTCGGCGGCCAGTTCGATGCGGGGATTGCAGACCAGGCCCCGGCGGCGCCTGCCGTAGGCGTCGGGGCAGTCGTAGACGAACACGGCCAGGTCGACACCGATCTGCGGGGCCGCCAGGCCCGCGCCGTCGGCCGCGGCATTGGTCGCGAACATGTCGCACAGCAGGTTCCACAGGTCGGGGCCGAACTCGTCGACCGGTCGGCAGGGCCGGTGCAGCACCGGCTCGCCCCACCGTGTGATCGGCCTCGGCGACCCCAGCGTCATCAGCGCTTCCAACGGCATCGGCGTCCGCTCCTCTCAGTCCGAGAGCCCATCGTATGCGGTCGCCTCAGGGGCGGGCGGTGATGAGGATGAGGGAGCCCTCGAAGCGCGAGGCGGTGCGCAGACGGCCGTGGCGCCGGTCCCAGGTGCCGTCTTCGAGGTCGGTGCGCAGGTGCTCGACCGCGCAAGCGGCGGTCTCCTCGGAGACGAAGCTCCACGCGGAGTTGGCTTTGCGGGCGCCGGGGTCGAGGAACGTCTCGGGCCTGCCGTAGTAGGCCTCGCCGAACCCGTCGACGCAGCCGAAGGGAATCGGCAGGGACGCCGTCTCGACGGTGCCGCCGAGCGCGGCGGCGATGCGGTCGACGCCGGGGTAGCGGCGAGCCTCGGTGGCGAGCACTTCGGGAGCGTAGTCGTTCAGCCAGAACCGCTCGACCAGGTCGGGGTCGCAGGTCATGATCACGACCGGGCCGGTCGCGACGCGTCGCATCTCGGCCAGGCCCGCTTCGAGATCGCTCCACTGGTGGACCGAGAAGGTGCTCATCGCCGCGTCGAAGGCGTTGTCGCCGAACGGGAGCGACTCGGCGGTCGCGTCGATCGCGGCGGCGAGGCGGGACGGCCGCTGCGCGCGCATGGAGGCCGAGGGCTCGACCGGAGTGACCTGGCGGTCGACGGGCTCGTACGAGCCCGCACCGGCCCCGACGTTGACGACGCTCCGCGCCGGCCCCAGGGCGGCGAGGATCGCCTTCTCGAAGGCCGGTTCAGGGAGCCGGTAGGTGCGGTATCCCTGGCCGATGCGGCCGTAGTCGGCGTCCCCGGCCGACCCGTCCGGTGCGTGTGATCCCATGCCTCTCACCCTATCCCCGCATCCCAGCCCCCGGAAAACCGTGCTCGCGACACCCGGCCGGGAGTTAAGTTCGGGTCCTGCCAACCCACTTGCGAAAGGCACGGGCCCATGTCCAGCCCCGACCCCCATACCGCGCCGCACTTCGCGACCTCGGCGCTGGTCACGATCGATGTGCAGCGCGATTTCCTCTCCGAGGCCCCGTACGGGGTGCCCGGGACGAGCGAGATCCTGCCCGCGCTGCGCGAGACCGCGGCGGCGTTCCGGGCCGCGGGCCGCCCGGTGATCCACGTGGTCCGCCTCTATGAGGAGGGCGGATCGAACGCCGACCTCGTGCGGCGCAGGCTCCTCCAGTCGGGGGTGCGGATCGCCGCGCCCGGCACGAGCGGAAGCGCGCTCGCGGAGGGCCTCGCCCCGGAAGGCGCTCCCGAACTGGACCCCGGCCTGCTGCTTTCGGGTGCGGCGCAGCGGCTCGGCCCCTCGGAGTGGGCGGTGTTCAAGCCGCGGTGGGGCGCGTTCTACCGCACCTGCCTTGAGGAACTGCTGCGCGAGTCGGGTGTGGACACGGTCGTGTTCGCCGGTTGCAACCTGCCGAACTGCCCGCGGGCCAGCATCATCGAAGCCTCCGAGCGCGACTTCCGCGTCGCGCTGGTGACCGACGCGGTCTCCCGCACCACCTCCTCGGCCCTGGCGGAACTGGCCGGGATCGGCGTGGCGCTCATGGCGACCGGGGATCTCGAGGGCCACCTGACGGCCGCCGCGCAGGCTCCGGAACCTGGGGACGACGGTGAGCCTGCCAGGTCATGATGCGCGGATTCCCCGCAGCATCCCTGGCACCTCCGTGAACCCGCGAAAGCTCCGGCTGGAAGCATCGCAGTCGATCCGGACTCGAACGCACCGACCCGAACTGGGAGCCCGTATGCCCGACCATCTGGTGTTCTCCTACGGCACACTGCAACTGCCGCAGGTCCAACGCGCGCGTTTCGGACGCGAACTCCCGGGGGCGCCCGACGCGCTCCCCGGTTTCCGTCTCGACACCTTGCGCATCACCGATCCCGCCGTCATCGCGGACCCCGGCAGCAGCGAACACCCGGTCGCCGTCCACACCGGCGACGACGCCGACGAGATCCCCGGCCGGGTGCTCACTCTGACCGACGCCGAACTGCGGGCCGCCGACGACTATGAGGTCGAGGACTACCGCCGCGTCGAAATGGTCCTGCGGTCGGGGGCGAAGGCGTGGGTCTACGTCGAGGGTTCGACAGCCGCCTGATCAAAGCCGCTCATTCGAAACGGCGCGGCCCGCGAACGAATTGCCCACAGACATGATCGACCTGTCGGCATTCCGTTCGGCTGCGCCGCTCGCTCCTCAGGCGATCTGGAGACTGGTGAGGCAGGTCAGGTCCTCGTCGCCCGTCGACACGGTCGCCGACCCCTCGCCGTCGCTAGTGGTCACGGTGACCGTGGTGGTGCGATCGGCGGGCAGCCAGAACCCGATGAACCCGTTGTCGTGCAACGCACCGGACTCGTCCACATAGACCTCGCCGGTCTCGTCGTCGACGATGCGGACGGACACGTCCTGGCCGCCGAGCTCACCGGTGCACGTGGTCAGCGAGTGGAAGAAGCACTCGTGCGTGCTCGACACGTACGGCGCGATGGACAGGTAGTGCTGATCCTCGGGGATCGGCACCGCGATCTCCCGGTCGCCGGCGGAGAGCAGCACACGGTCGGGCTCGATCGACGCCCGCAGATCGGTGCGGCGCTGCTCGATCGGCGTGGCCTCCAGGGCCGCGATGAGGTCGCGCGCGCCGAGCTCGGCCAGCTCGTCGAGGTCGGCGTCGGCAATGGTCGATGCGGAATCGGGTTCCGGGGTAGTCGAGTCCGTTGCGGTGCAAGCGGAGACGGCCAGCGCCAGAGCGATGGCCGATGCGGCGGAAAGGGCGAAGCGCAGAGTAGTGGTCATGCGAGCCAGGGTAAGCAGGACCGCCGCGAAGCGCCCAGGGCCGGAGGTCCCGACCACGGCGGGCAGCCCGCGCCGTCGTGACGCTCGCCCGTTCTCCCGCGTCGTCCCGGGCCCCCGGCCGTGAAGCCGAGGACCCGGAGCCAGGTCAGGAGCGCCACCAGGGGTCGGTCCCGGACTGGTCGCGCACGGTGTTGGTGAGGCAGTGGATCTCCCCGCCCACGGTGCCGACCGCGTGGCCGTAGTCCCAGGCCTCGACCCAGGCGATCCGGCCGCCCACCGCGGCGAAGGCCGCCTCGGCGGCGCTCGCGAGCACGTCCCGCCCGTCCGCGTCGAGCGGCCCGTGGGGTCGGATGGCCAGGAAGTCGCCGGTGCCGGTCTCGACGCCGTTGACGATGGCGGGCATGTGGTTCGCCACGATCTCCTGGCGCGGGTAGCCCTCCACCACGAGATGGGTGAACACCGCCGGGACGCGCACGATCTCGTCCTCGTCCAGATCGAGCTCGGCGATCAGGCCCGCGAGTGCGGCGTCGATGCGCTCCGCGGCGATCCGGTTGCCTTCCAGGAGTTCCGGTGCCTCCAGTGACTCCGCGACGGTCATGTCGAAGTCCTCGGTCCGGTCGGTGCCGATGCCCTGCACGAGGGTCTGGTCCCCGAGTCCGTCTTCGACGAGCCGCTCCAGCAGCCGCGTCCCCAGTCCGGGGTCGGCGACGACCGCTGCCCAGCCGCGGGCGTTGTCGGCGGGGACGAACGACAGGAACTCGTCGATGTGGCCGACGCCGAGCCAACTCGTGTCGACGGCGAGAGGTCCCTGATCGCCTTGCGCTTCAAGGAGCCTCACGAACGCCGGGTCGGGCGCGGCCTCGCCGCCGTCGGAGCCGTACAGGACGCGGCCGACCGGCCAGGAACCGTCCTCAGTGGTGTGAGGCGGCGCGACGATGACGTTCCCGGTGGAGCTGAACGAGCCCCACAGCGTGTTGTACTCGTCGTCGCCGACCCGCTCGGGACTGTAGGTCTGCGCCGCCGCGGTGTCGGCCCCGCGCAGCAGCGAGAACACGGGGCGTCCGGCGTCGCGCAGCGGGAACTCGGCGGTGCTGCCCTCGGGGTCGACCACCGCCGAGCGCAGCAGCACCGTCATCAGGTGCGGTTCGCCGCCGGGGCCGGGCATCGAGGCGTAGCCGGTGATGAACTGGTCGCGCATCCACCGGTCGTCGCCGGTGGGGTACATCGTCAGCCGCCCGTCGAGCCCCGCGGACTCCAGTCCCGCGACCAGGTCCGCCCGGAAGGCCGCCTCGCCGTCGTGGACCGGGGCCGCCTCGGCGCCCGGGTCGTATCCGTCCCGTTCCGCCGCTTCGACACCGGTGCCGTTGTCGGACACGATCAGGCGGTCGATCGGCGCCAGGTCGTGGCTCAGCAGCAGCGGCGCGACGCGCACTCGCACCCGGTCGGACTCGACGGCCCGCCCGTCCCGGACGGTGAGCGTCACGTCGATGAACCCGTCCCAGACCTCGGCGTCCCTGGCGAAGTCGGTGGCCTCGAGCGCCAGGTCCACGCCGCTTCGCAGCCGGTCGGCCGCGATGCGGTCATCGGGTCCCAGCACGTCGTGGCCCCCGTCGCCGTCGCTCACGAACAGCCGGGCCATCGCCTTCGACGTGGCGTCCACGGTGACGGTCGCGCTCGCGGCGGAGCCGAGGCCGCGCATCGGCTCGATCCGCAGCGCGGCCATGTCGAGCAGGTCGGCCGCGCCGTTGACCACCTCGTCGGCGCCGTCCGAGCAGGCGGCCAGGGCGTCGTCGCCGAGCCGCTCCCCGTCGGAGCCGAGGGCCGGGCAGGCTTCGCGGTCGTCATCGAGGTTCGGCACCACGATCGCGCCCCGGTCGGCCGTCCACTCGGCCCTGCCCGCCGCGTCGGCGGCGCTGACGGCGCCGTCACGGTTCGCGTCGGCCAACAGCAGCGCCTGAGCGGGACGAGCGGCGGCGTGCCAGGCCACCGCGCCCGCGGCGAACGCCAGCAGTGAGGCGGCTGCGATTGCGGGCCATCGGTATCGGTGTCGTCTACGTGCATCGGTCATGCCTTCGACTCTGGCCGGGACGAACCGCGGCCGGTATCCCCGAGAGGCCGAACTCGCCGCCGCCGGGGCGCGCTTTCTCTGTCTTTCGGCCGAGGTCGACGCCGCCCGCCGCTCCTAGACTTGGCCCCCATGCAGCAGTGGATCGCGCCGGCGGCGCGCTGGTCGGCCGCGGCGGCGGTCCTCGGCCTCGCGATCACCGACGCGTTCACCATCGGTCCGGTGGCGACCGCGCCCGCGGCGACGGCCGCAGTCGCCCTCGCCGCCTGGCCGAATCTGCGGAACTGGCTGCCGCACTGGGGACTCCTACTGCCGGCGGTCGTGTCGCTCGCGGCGACCGCCGACCACGGCGCGAACACGTCGAACCGCGCCGCCGCCTGGTGGATCGCCGAGACCCTCGCGCTCTTGGCGCTCGTCGCCCTGGGCGCGCGAGCGGCCGGAACCGGGTTCGCGACGACCGCGGTCACGCTCGCGGGTCTGGCGGCAGGGCTCTCGCCCCTGCGCCTCGGCCTGCGCATGGAACCGCCCGCCGCACCGGAGGAACTCGCGGTGCTGGTCCTCCTGTGGACCGCCGCGGCGGCAGCAGCCGCGATGGTCGGCCGGTTCCTGCGCCGCCAGCGGCGCGAACGCGAACGCGCCGTCAACGAGGCCAGGCGCTCACAGCGGCTGTCACTGGCGCGAGACCTCCACGACTACGTCGCCCACGACGTGACCGGAATCGTCGTCCAAGCCCAAGCGGCGCAAGTGGTCGGCGAACCCGCCCAGGCGCTGGCCGCCCTCGCCCGCATCGAGACCGCCGGCCTGCACGCCCTCTCCTCACTCGACCGGACCGTGCTCCTCCTGCGCGAACACGACGCCCTCCTCCGCCACCCCGGCGAAGGCTTCGCCGACATCACCGCCCTGGCAAGGCGATTCGAGGAAACCGGGGGAGCGACGGCGAGCGTCCACATCGATCCCGCACTTGCGGACCTGCCCGTCCCCGAGGCGATCAGCGCACTCGCGCACCGCATCGTGACCGAGGCCCTGACGAACCTGCGTAGACATGCGCCCGATGCAACCGAGGTCCGCATCGCCGTGACCAGGCTGCCGAACGCGCTGGCGGTCGAAGTCGCCAACGGACCGCCTGGACCGACCGGAGCGCCCGCGGCCCGCATCGCAGGCGGACAAGGGCTGCAACAACTCGCGGTCGCCGTGACCGGCCTCGGCGGGACCTTCGAAGCCGGACCTGGCGACCACGACGGCTGGCGCGTATCGGCGGTGCTGCCGCTGTGACGACCCGAGTCCTCATCGCCGACGACCACGACCTTGTCCGCCACGGCTTCCGCATGATCCTCGACGCCCAACCGGACATGCGGGTGGTCGGTGAGGCCGCCGACGGCGAGGCGGCGCTGGCCGCAGCCCGGCGACTGCGCCCCGACGTGGTGCTCGCCGACATCCGCATGCCCAGGCTCGACGGAATCGAAGTCCTCAAGCGCCTCAACGACACCGAAGATTCCAACCCGCCGAGGGTCATCGTCGTGACCACCTTCGACGACGACGATTACGTTCGCGCCGCCCTGACCGCGGGCGCCTCAGGGTTCGTTCTCAAACGCTCGGGCCCGACCCTGCTCGTGGAGGCCGTCCGCGCCGCGGTCGCGGGCGACACCCTCGTCAGCCCTTCCCTCACCGTGCGGCTCCTGAGAGGGCTCGCTGCGCCTGAGCCGACGACCGGTCCCGAACTGTCGGAACGCGAGCGGCAGGTGGTGAAGCTCGTCGCCGAGGGCAAGTCCAACGCCGAGGTGGCCGCCGAGCTGTACATCTCGACGGGAACGGTGAAGACGCACCTCGCCAACGCCCAGCGCAAGACCGGGTCCCGCAACCGCGTCGGCATGGCCGCATGGGCCTGGAGAACCGGTCTGGCCGCACCATGACGGCCGCCACCGGCATCGCTCACTTCCGCCAATTGGCCGCGTGGGCGATCAGGACGGCCACGACAACGACGACCACGACGAAGCACACGCACACGAACAGGCCGCCATCGAACACCGCACGCCACCTCCGTCCCGGCAACACTAGCTCCAAGCTGGAATGCAGTGGGAGGCTGGAAATCCCGGTTTCCAGAACAGCGCCAACAGCACCGTGCCGAGGTCGCCAAACAGACTCGGATCGTGTTGCACCGCAGGTAGATCAGGCGGGCGCTCGACAAATCGATGAAGAATTCCGAAGGCAGCGAGTGCCGTCGAAATCGCGCGCCAGGTTTGCCCGAAACATATATGGTGTGCTCCGGCCTCATCCCGGGTGAACGCGTTCCGGCGAGTCGCCGCAGCCGGTGCAACCTCAACCGCCCCGCCCCATCCGTCGTTCCTGTTAGGAGCACTGTGTCCGCAGAGCAGGCCAGCGTCAGAGGGCACGCCGACTTCAACAGGCTCTGGACCGGGCGTGCCATCAGCCAGTTCGGGTCCGACATCGGCGCCGTGGCCATCCCGCTGGTGGCCGTCACCGTCCTCGACGCTTCGACTCTGGAACTGTCGATCCTCGCCGCGGTCAGCGCGATCGCGGTGGCGGCGTTCGCATTCCCGCTCGGCACCTACGTCGAGTTCCGGGCTAAGCGCCCGATGATGATCGCGACCGACGTCATCCGGTTCGCCACCGTCATCACGATTCCGGCGGCGGCCCTGTTCGACCTTCTGACCTTCGCGCAGCTGTGCGCGGTCGCCGTGCTCAACGCCGTCTGCCAGATCGCGTTCGCCTCGGCCTCCCAGGCGCATCTGCGGGCGCTGGTGGGCACCGATCAACTCGTGGACGCGATCGGCCGGCTCGAGTCGACGACCTGGGCCAGCCTGACCGTCGGCCGATCCCTCGGCGGCGTCATCATCGCGGCCGTCACCGCGACCGGCGCGCTCGTCTTCAATGCCTGCTCGTTCCTGCTCAGCGCGTTCGCCATCAGCAGGATCCGCACCCCCGAGCCCGCGCCTCCGCAGCGCCGGCCGAAGGAGCCGAAGCTGCGGCAAGTCCTCGGCGGTCTCGACTTCGTCAGGCACGACCGGCCGCTGCGTCGCATCCTGCTCAACTGGATCGTGTTCGCCGGCGCCTCGGGCATGGCCTTCCCGATCTCCACCGCCTTCTACCTGCGCGACCTCGGGTTCAGCGCTTGGGAGTACGGGCTGCTCATGGGCGTCCCCTCCATCGGGGGATTCATCGGCGCCCGCCTGGTCCGCCGCGCCGTCGGCCGATTCGGACCCATCCGCACTCTCTGGATCACCGGCGTTCTCCGCGGACCGTGGTACTTCCTCATCGCCGCATCCATGCCGGGAACCCTCGGCCTGGTGCTCTGCGGCCTCGCTTTCGGCGCGATGCTGTTCTTCACCTCGATCGCGAACTCCGCGATGACCTCCTACCGGCAATTGCGGACACCGGAGAGCCTCCAGGCGCGAGTGGCGACCCTCTGGTCCTTCGCGACAACGGTCAGCCAACCGGTCTTCATGCTCATCGGCGGCGTCGTCGCCACCTGGACGGGCAACCGCGCAGCACTGGTCATCGCAGCAGCGGTCATGACCCTCGCGGTGCTGCTACTCCCAAGAACGTCCGATCTCCACGGCAGCGTGAACGACCGAGAGGATTGCGGCCGCGAGCACCGGATGAAATAGGCTCCCGCTCATGACAGGCCTCGACTGGAGGGAAGGCGAGTTCAGGCGAAGCCGGCCTTCGGTGGAGACGCTCGCCTGGGTCGCGGCATCGATGGGTCGGGGCGGCCGCGTCGTCGACTGTCGCCGAATGACCGGCGGCGTCTCCTCCGCAGTGCATCGGTTGACCGTCGAACGACGCGGGGTACGAACTCACGTCGTACTCCGGCAGTACCCAGGCGGGCTCGGCCTGGAGGCGAGCTTGCAAGAGGAGATCGCCAATCTCGGTGTGGTGGCGGGCAGCGGGCTCCCCGTCCCGACCATCCTGGCCGCTGACACCGACGGTGCCTCGACAGGAGATGCGCCGACGCTGCTGATGTCACGGTTGCCGGGACACATCGACCTCAACCCGGCGGCGCCTCGGTCGTGGATGACGAGGATCGCGGAGCTGGCCGCGCTGCTCCACTCCCTGGACCTCCCCGCAACGACGTTCAGACCTTGGACCGACTCGTGGATCGCCCCTTTGGACGAGCTCCAGGTCCCGGCCGGCGCGCAGAACCCCGCTGTGTGGAGGGCCGCCTTCGAGGTCATGGCGGCACCGCCGCCGGATGACGGTGCAGTCTTCCTGCACGGCGATTTCCTGCCCGTGAACATGCTGTGGTCACGTGGGAGGATCACCGGTCTGCTCGACTGGAACGCCGTCCATCGCGGGTCACGCGCGATCGACGTCGGGCACTGCCGACGATACTTGGCGGCGCTCTACTCGCCAGAGTGGTCGGAGCAGCTTCGGACACGCTACGAATCGATCGCCGGAGCACGGCTCGACCCGTGGTGGGACCTGTACGCCCTGCTGCACCATGACGAAAGCCAGCCGAAGTGGATCAGTCGCCAGGTCGCCGGGCGCCGTCCCGTCGACATGGCCGACATGACGTCCCGAGTCGAGGTCGCTGTCGAGAAGGCGCTCTCGCGGATCGGATAGCTCCCGGCTCACACTGCGCCGAACGCGTCCACGGTCGCCTGCGCGATCCGTTCGTAGACGGAGAGGACGACATCGCGGGACGCGCCGAGGAGGTTGAAGCCGTGTCCGACATCGGGGAGGTCCAGATGCTCGACGAGCGCGCCCGCCTCCCGCAACCGTGCGGCGTACCGCGCGCCCTCGTCGCGGAGGATGTCCCGCTGAGCGGTGACGACGAGGGCCGGCGCGATGCCGGTGAGCGGCGCGGTGTCCTCTTTCCCGGCGGGCGAGACGAGTCGCTCGCGGCGTCGACTCTGGTCGGGGCAATAGACGGTGTCGAAGATCGGTCCCATCCTGACAAGGAAGGTCTCCTTGCCCGGCGCCTTCTTGCTCGCGGCGGGGACGGTGAGGTCCAGCGGCGGGTACATCAGCACCTGCAACGCGATATCGGGGGCGCCGTCGTCCAGCGCGAGGCGTGCCGCACCGGCGGCGAGGGCGCCTCCGGCGGACTGCCCGCCGATGGCGAGTTTGCCGCCGTCCCAAGGGCGCTCGGCGGCCGCCGCCCAGACGGCGACGTCGTACGCCTGCTCGACCGGGCCCGGGTACCGCGACTGCGGGGCGGGCGTGTAGTCGACGTTCAGCACGGTCACCTCGGCGTTGGCCGCGAGGTAGCGGCAGATCGCGTCGTCCTGCTCCGGGTGGCGGAGCACGAACCCGCCGCCGTGTAGGTTGATGTACACGCCTCTGCCCGCGGCGTCGCCCGCCGGGGAGTACCGCACGGCCCGGATCTCGCCGTGGCGGGTGGGGACCATGATCTCCTCGGTGATCGCCGGGAACTCCGTGAACGCGATCTCGGCCGCCAGGCGGGGACCGCCGGGAGCTCGCTGCGCGAGCCGGGCGACGCCGTCAGCGAGCCGACGAGGAATCGCCATGGTGGCTCCTTCCGTGGGGTGACAGGCCGAGGCGCTCGAGTGTGGACTCGATGTGAGGGCAGTTCGGTCTCCGATCGTAGTAATTCACGTTCGTGAAATCAAGCCGTTCGGCATAGAGTGGCTGCATGCCAGGGAAGAACGTGCGGGAGGCTGCCGGACGCCGGGGTCGAGGCAATCGAGCCGGTCTCACGGTGGCCCGGATCGCCGAAGCGGCACGCGCGCTACCCACTCAGGGCATCACCATCAAAGCGGTCGCCGACCGACTCGGCGTCGACCGCGCCGCCATCCACCACTACGTCTCCGACCTCGACGGACTCCGGGAACTGGTCGCGTGCGACGCCTTCTCGGTACATCTCGCTCCGGTGACGATCCCCTCGGGCGCGCACTGGCGCGAGGCCTGCCGGCTCCTCGCCCTCTCCATGCACGACGCCGTCCTCGCCGCGAGGGGACTCGGCGCGTACGTGCGGCTCGACGGCACCGATATCGCCTTGCTGGAGCCGGTCGAGGAGACGCTGCGCATCATGATCGACGCGGGACTCGACGACGAGACCGCCGCTCGCGGCCTCGCCGCGCTCGCGACGCTCGCGGGCGGCATCGCCCGAGAACGCGTCCTCGCCCAGCGCCCCACCGGGCACCCCCAAGTGCCGGAGATACAACAGGCCCTCAGCGACAGCGGCGGATCCGACCTGCCCGTGCTCAAACGACTGACGGACACCGGCATCGTCGGCTTCGACCGAAGGCAACTGGACACGAGCATCGAGCTGCTCCTCGACGGCATCGAAGCCCGCCTCGAGCGGATCACCGCGGACGAGCCCTGAGCCACGATCCGCGGCCGCGGTTTCAGGTCTTTGAGGGCTGGTGGTCCGAATCCTGGCCGAGGGTGTGCGAGGCGTGTGAGAGGACTTGTTCCAGCAGCGGTTTGATGTGGTGGTCGGCCGCGGTGTAGTAGACGAAGGTGCCCTCGCGGCGGGTGTTGACGAGGCCGGCGAGGCGGAGCTTGGCGAGGTGCTGACTCACGGCGGTGGGTCGGGCGCCGGTGAGCTCGGCGAGGCAGGCGACGTTCTCCTCGCCCTGGAGCAGCGCCCACATCAGTTTGAGGCGGGTCGGATCGGCGAGCATCCGCAGCGCGTCGGCCGCGACGCGCGCCTGCTCGTCATCAGGCATGGTGAAGTCCGGCAGCCCCTCGTGCATGCGGCCGAGCCTACCCCATCTTGATATCTGCGTAATTGCGAATATACGATGATTCGCATGTTCGCTTCCATGTTCCGGCTGCCCGACGTCCGCTGGGCCACCACCGCGTTCGCCTTCTTCGCCGCGGGCGCCGTCGCTCAGTTCACCGGCTCCCCGATGTGGCTGTGGCTGCCCGCCTATCTCGCCTGCTACGCCGCGGGCGGCTGGGGCCCGGCCTGGGAGGGCCTGACCGCACTGCGCAAGCCGCGCTTCGAGGTCGACCTGCTCATGGTCATCGCCGCCGTGGCCGCCGCCGCGATCGGGCAGTGGTTCGACGGGGCCCTGCTCATCGTCATCTTCGCGACCTCCGGCGCCCTCGAAGCGGTCCTGACCGAACGCACCGCAGACGCCGTCCGATCCCTGCTCGAACACGCCCCCGACCGGGCGGTCCGGCTCGACGGCGGGCGTGAGGAGACCGTGGACGCCGCCGAGCTGGCCCCCGGAGACCTGGTGCTGGTGCGCCCCGGCGACCGCGTCCCAGCCGACGGGACCGTCACCGCAGGCGAATCCGAAGTGGACGAGTCGACCCTCACCGGCGAGGCCCTGCCCGGCCGCAAAGCGGTCGGCTCCCCGGTTCTGGCCGGGACGGTCAACGGCACCGGCGCCCTGGAGGTCCGCTTGGCCCGCTCCAGCGCGGACTCGGTGCTCGCCCGGGTCGCCCGGCAGGTCGAGGAGGCCTCCGAAGCCAAGTCGAAGACCCAGCTCACCATCGAGCGGGTCGAGCAGCCCTATTCGCTGGCCGTCGTCGCCGCGACGCTCGCGCTCATCGCGATCCCCTTGGCCACCGGCGCGGCGTTCGAGCCGACCCTGTTGCGCGCCATGACCTTCATGATCGTGGCCAGTCCTTGCGCGATCGTCCTGGCGACCATGCCCCCGCTCCTGGCCGCCGTCGCCCTCGCCGGGAGGCGCGGCGTGCTCGTCAAGAGCGCCTTGATGATGGAACGCCTCGGCGAGGTCGACCGGGCCGCGTTCGACAAGACCGGCACCCTCACCAACGGCACCCCGCACGTCGAGCGGATCGCCGTCCTCGAAGGGACCGAGGCCGATCTGCGCCGCCTGGTCGCGACCGCCGAGGCCCGCTCCGAGCACCCCATCGGCCGCGTCCTCGCCAGGATCGGCGACTCTGGTGCGGCGGAGTCCTTCCAGGCGATCCCCGGCCGCGGCGTGAGCGCCCGCATCGACGGCGTCGAGGTCCAGGTAGGCCACCCGATCCTCCTCGACGACGCCGCGAACGACACCGCCGCACGTACCGCGGTGGCCGCGTTGGAGACCGCAGGGCTGACGGTGGCCGTCGTGGTCGCGGACAAGCGCCCGATCGGCGTCATCGGCCTGACCGACACCATCCGACCCGAAGCCGCTCAGGCGATCACCGCGCTCGGGGCACGACTCGACGGCGAGGCCCGCCTGCTCACCGGCGACCACGCCGCCGCCGCACAACGGGTCGCGGGCGTCGTCGGTATCCGCCACGTCGAGGCCGCGCTCCTGCCCGGCGACAAGGCCGACCGACTCGCCGGCACCAGGACCCTCTACTGCGGCGACGGCATCAACGACGCCCCCGCGCTCGCGGCCTCGCACGTCGGCGCCGCCATGGGCGGCACCGCCTCCGATCTCGCACTCCAGTCCGCTGACGTCATCCTGGCCAACCAGCGCCTGACCGCCCTGCCCGCCCTGATCGACCTCGCCCGCAAGGCCAGGCGCATCGCGCACGTCAACCTGGCCTTCGCCGCCACCGTGATCGCCGTCCTCACCGCCTGGGACCTCCTGGGCCACCTCCCGCTGATCATCGGCGTCGCCGGACACGAACTCTCCACCGTCGTCGTCGGCCTCAATGGACTCCGACTCCTCCACCACCGCAATTGGAACGAACCGAACACCCGCAGCGCGGCCAGGTCGTCCACATCGGCTTGACCGGGTCCAGGTTTCGGTGGGCAGCGGCGCAGCGCCGGACCGAGGAACACGCCCAGGGACGACAGTGTGGAAGGCCCGGCGATTGCGCCGACGAGGTTTCCCGGTAACGCCAGTACCTCCCTCGCGTGCGGCAGCGGTCGTACGGTGGAGGCATGGACCGAAGCCGAGACGTCACCGAGTTCCTCAAATCGCGACGCGACCGCCTCACCCCGGACCGGGCCGGGGTCTTCGGGTCGTCCCGCCGTCGGGTCCCCGGGCTGCGCCGCGAGGAAGTGGCGTTCCTTGCCGGGGTGAGCGTGGACTACTACGTGCGCATGGAACGCGGCGACCTGCGCGGGGTCTCCCCAGAGGTCCTCGACGCGCTCGCCCGCGCCCTTCAACTGGACGAGGCCGAGACCGCCTACCTCCACGACCTCGCCGCAGCCGCCGGCCCCGGAGCGCGCCGACGCCGCGAGAAGCCCGCCGAAGGCCCGCTCCGCCCGGGATTGCAGCAGTTCATCGACGCCGTCGGCGGCGCGGCCGTGACCGTGCAGAACCAACCCGGCGACATCGTCGCCGCCAACGCGCTCGGCCGGGCCCTGTACGCGCCCGTCTTCGACAGTCCCGCAGGCCGGGGCAACACCGCCCGGTTCCTCTACCTCGACCCGGCGGCCCGGCACTTCTGGTCCGACTGGGAGCTGATCGCCGACCAGAACGTGGCCTCCCTGCGCTCCATCGCGGGCCACCACCCGCACGACAAGGCACTGACCGACCTCATCGGCGAACTCGTCACCCGCTCCGACGCCTTCCGCGTCCGCTGGGCCGCCCACGACGTGCGCTTCCACCGCACCGGCGTCAAGCACCTCCGCCACCCCGACGTCGGCGACCTGGAGTTGGCCTACGAGGCGATGGACCTGCCCGCGAGCCCTGAACTGCGGCTGACGGCGTACACGGCCGCGCCGGGGACGCCGAGCGCCGAGCGACTCGCGCTGCTGGGCAGCCTGGCCGCCAGCGTCGACCGAGCCGATCCCGACAGGGCGGGCCGCGCCGGCGAACGTGAACGGTAAGGGAGTAACAACAGTCCCTCCCGGGCACTGCGAATCGCCCGTAGCGTCGATTCCATGAGCGAGCACCACGCGGACACGGAACTGAACAACGGCGTGCGGATGCCCCTGCTGGGCTTCGGGGTCTTCCAGACCCCGCCCGAGGAGACCCGCGCCGCGGTCGCCGAAGCGCTGAAGACCGGCTACCGGCTCATCGACACCGCCGCCGCGTACGGCAACGAGCGCGAGGTCGGCCAGGCCATCGCCGAATCCGGAATCGACCGGGACGAGGTGTTCATCGAGACGAAGGTCTGGATCTCCGACTACGGCCACGACCAGACCCTCCACGCCTTCGACAAATCGGCCGGCAAGCTCGGCGTCGCGACCCTCGACCTGCTCCTCCTCCACCAGGCGCTCCCGACCGCGTTCGACACGACCATCGAGGCCTACCGTGCCCTGGAGACCCTGCTCGCCGACGGGAAGGTCCGCGCGATCGGCGTCTCCAACTTCATGCCCGACCACCTCGAACGGCTCATGGAGCACGCGAGCGTCGTCCCGGCCGTGAACCAGGTCGAGGTCCATCCTTACTTCTCCCAACCCGACGTCCAGCGAGCGGACGCCGACCGCGGCATCCTCACCCAGGCTTGGTCACCGATCGGCGGCATCACCGCCTACCGCGACACCGGCACCGGCTCGGTCTTCGACGACCGGACGATCAACGGCATCGCCGAGGCGCACGGCAAGACCCCGGCGCAGGTCATGCTGCGCTGGCACCTCCAAGAAGGCCGCTCGGCGATCCCGAAGTCGGTGAAGGCGCACCGCATCGCCGAGAACTTCGACGTCTTCGACTTCACGCTCACCGCCGAGCAGATCAAGACCATCGACGGGCTCGACACCGGTGTGCGCGGCGGCCCCGACCCGGCCGACGTCACGCTCGAAGCGTTCGGCCGCGCCATCCCCGAAGCCTGACCCGACCCGGCACCGGCCTCGCCGGTGCCAAGGGGTTCACGAAAGGACTCGACACCATGCACGTGCTGGTCATCGGCGCCACCGGCAGCATCGGCCGCCATGTGGTCACCCAGAGCCTCGAAGCGGGACACCCGACCACCGCGCTCGTACGCAACGCCGACCGCGCCCGGAAGATCCTGCCCGAGGCGGCCGCGCTCGCCGTCGGCGACGGGACCGACCCCGCGGTGCTCGCCGCCGCGCTGGAGTCGGTGGACGCGGTCGTGTTCACGCACGGCTCCCACGGCGGTCCCGGCGAGGCCGAGAGGATCGACTACGGCATCGTCCGCGACACGCTCGCCGCGACCGGCCGCCGGCCGGTGCGGATCGCTTTGATGACCGCGATCGGCGTGACCGTCCACGACGGCGCCTACAACCGATCCTCCCAGGTCCACGACTGGAAGCGCCGCTCCGAGCGGCTTGTGCGCCGCAGCGGGAACGCCTACACGATCGTGCGCCCGGCCTGGTTCGACTACAACGAGCCCGACCAGCACCGCCTGGTGTTCCTCCAAGGCGACACTCGCCGCACGGGTTCGCCCGCCGACGGCGCGATCGCCCGCGACCAGATCGCCCGCGTCCTTGTCGAAAGCCTGACATCTCGTGGGGCCGAACGTAAAACACTCGAGCTGATTGCCGAGACCGGCCCCGCGCAAGACGACCTCGAGCCGCTCTTCGCCGCGCTCGAGGCCGATCCGGAAGGCGCCTTCGACGGCGCCCGGGACCCCGACACGCTGCCGCTCGCCTACGAGCCCGCGCAGGTCGCCGACGAGCTCGACGCCATCACCAGGTCCTGAACCACCGCAAGCAAGAAGGAGCCCACTCATGAAGGCCACACTCATGTACGCCGCCGGGGACGTCCGGGTCGAAGACCGCCCCGACCCCGTGCTCAGCGAGCCGACCGACGCCATCGTGCGTGTGGTGCGCTCGTGCATCTGCGGGTCCGACCTGCACCCCTACCACTCGCTGGCCGACACGCCGGCCGGCACGACCATGGGCCACGAGTTCATCGGCGTCGTCGAGGACACCGGTAGCGAGGTCACCGGCATCCGCAAGGGCGACTTCGTGATCGGGCCGTTCGCCTGGTCGGACGGCACCTGCGAGTTCTGCCGCGAGGGCCTGCACACCTCCTGCCTGCACGGCGGCTTCTGGAACGACCCGCGTGCTGGGACGCAAGGGGCCCAGGCCGAAGCCATCCGGGTACCGCAGGCCGACGGCACGCTCGTCGCCGTCCCCGGCATCACCGAGGACTCGCCGCTCCTGCCTTCCCTGCTGACACTCTCGGACGTGTACGGCACCGGCTGGCACGCCGCCCGCAGCGCCCGCGTGGGCGAAGGCGATGCGGTCGCGGTCATCGGCGACGGCGCGGTCGGCCTCATGGCTGTCCTCGCCGCGAAACAGCTCGGCGCCGAGCAGATCATCCTCATGGGACGCCACAAGGCCCGCACCGACCTGGGCCGCGAATACGGCGCCACCGACGTCGTCGCCGAACGCGGCGAAGAGGGCATCGCGAAAGTCCGCGACCTCGCAGGCGGCCGGGGCGTCCGCAAGGTCCTCGAAGCGGTCGGGCACATGCCCGCGTATGAGCAGGCCCTCGGCGTTGTCCGCGACGGCGGCACGATTGCCAGAGTCGGCGTTCCCCAGTACACCGAAGGCGAGATCGGCTGGCCGTTCTTCGGCCGCAACCTCACGCTCACCGGCGGCCCCGCGCCCGCGCGCGCCTACATCGAACCGCTCCTGCCGGGCGTCCTCGACGGCACCGTCGACCCCGGCAAGGTCTTCGACCGCACCATCGGCATCGACCAGACCCCCGAAGGCTACGCGGCCATGGACAACCGCGAAGCCCTCAAGGTCATGATCGAGTTCTAGAGGAGCAGGCCATGGAGTGCATCGAGCCCCGACCCACCGCCACCCGGGCCCGCCGACTGGTTCACCGGCTCGGTCCATATCAGCCCGATCTGCGCGAACCGGGAGCCGTCACGGCTGCGCGCGAGCCTGGTCAGGTTCACACCCGGCGCCCGCACGCACTGGCACCGCAACAGCCTCGGCCAGAACCTCCACATCGTCTCCGGGACCGCCCTGGTCGCCATGGCCGCCGTGTTCCTCCTCGGCGGCGACGCCGGCTTCATCACCGGAACCGACCTGCTCATCGACCGCGGTGTGACCACAGCTCTCAAGACGGGAGACTTGACCACCTGAAGTCCGCAACACCTCTATGCCGGTATCAGATCTTCCTCGAAAGGGCGAACATGCAACAACGCGAACTCGGCAACGGCCTCACCGTTTCGGCGATCGGCCTGGGCTGCATGGGCATGAGTCAGTCATACGGCCCCTCCACAAGCAGCCGCGGCGACCACATCGACCTCATCCGCTCGGCCGTCGACCAGGGCGTCACCTTCTTCGACACCGCTGAGGTCTACGGCCCCTACGTCAACGAGGAACTCGTCGGCGAGGCCCTCGCGCCCGTCCGCGACCAGGTCGTCATCGCCACCAAGTTCGGCTTCGACATCAAACCCGAAGACCAGCAGAACGGCCTCGACAGCCGGCCCGAGCACATCCGCGAGGTCGTCGAGGCATCCCTGCGGCGCTTGGGCACCGACCGGATCGACCTGTACTACCAGCACCGCGTCGACCCCGACGTCCCCATCGAGGACGTCGCCGGCGCCGTGGGGGACCTCATCGCCGAAGGCAAGGTGCTGCACTTCGGGCTCTCCGAAGCCGCCGCCGCGACCGTCCGCCGCGCCCACGCCGTCCAACCCGTCACCGCCCTCCAGAACGAGTACTCCCTCTGGTGGCGGCGCCCCGAGGAGGAGATCCTGCCGGTCCTCGAAGAACTCGGCATCGGCCTCGTCCCCTACAGCCCGCTCGGCCGAGGCTTCCTGACCGGGGCCATCACCGCCGACACCGTGTTCGCCGAGGGCGACTTCCGCAACGCCATGCCGCGCTTCGCGGCCGAGGCCCGCGAGGCCAACGGGGCGGTGGTCGACCTGCTGAAGACGATCGCGGCCCGAAAGGACGCCACGCCCGCGCAGATCGCCCTCGCCTGGCTTCTCGCACAGCGACCGTGGATCGCGCCGATCCCCGGCACCCGCCGGCCCGAGCGCCTCGCCGAGAACCTCGGCGCAGTCGAAGTCGAACTCACCGCGGCCGACCTGGCCGAGATCGGCGAGGCCGCCGACCGGATCACCGTGCTCGGAGCCCGCTACCCCGACCACCTCGAAAAACTCACCGACCGCTAACCGCCCTCTGCTGCCGGTGGGTTGAGAGGCCAGATGATTCGACCCCACCGCCATCTTCGGTAACGATCATGTCGCCCCTGCAATGACATGCGTCGCAAAGCAAGAAACAAGGGATCATCTACATGATGATCCCTCAAATTCCGTACGTCCGCTCGTGGAGCTTAGGGGATTCGAACCTCTGACCTTTTCATGTCTTTCCTCTTGTAATCTATTGACCTGGGGAAACGCACTTGGAGTGCCGGTGTCGACTCCCAAAATATCCAGCTGATCTACCAACCTGTATCGGTCGACACATGGGCGATTTCATGAGCATTCTGTCTACTAGGGAACTTGATTTGTTGAGGAAAAGGTCGGTCCTACGGATGTCGCCAGCGAGCCTGTGATACCTGGAACGGCGGCGTATTGATCTCAGCTTTGTCGGTAACAGGGGCCGTGGATGATGAGTGCGAGTTGTTCTCCGGGGGCGTCGTATCGGAGCGTTGCCCGCATGTCGGTGGAGTCGAGTTCGTAGTGCAGGGATTGAGGCCGGGGCCCTTCGGCTCCCCCTTCGATGTACGCGCCGATTTCGGCGGTGACCTCTTCGACCGTCGCTTCCCGGGTGTGGGCGAACCCCGCATTTGACAGTGCCATGTCGGTGATCAGCAGCAGTTCGAGAACGGGCTGTTCCGGACTGCTGAAGTACGTCGTGGAGGTGATGCTGAATCCGTGTGCGATCAGGCTGATTCCGCAACTCACGTCTTCGGTCGATGAGGAAGGGCCCTCGACCAGATCTTTTCGGGTCGCATAGTCGATCTCGGGTCGGGAGTTGAGCGGAGCGCGGGCTTGGATGTCCTCGATGATCGGATCGCGGAGACGCTCGACTTCCTCGGTGGCGTCGGCAACGGTGGACTTGGGTGGGATTGGGTTGACGGAGGATCCGCTCATCCAGCCCAGGACGAGGGCAGGGACCAGCACGAGCAATCCGCAGACGGCAGTCAGCGTGATGACCAGGACGAGGAGTCGACGGCCCGACGGTCGTGCCTCGGATACTGATTCGGTCATGGGATCCTTGCCTACTGGTGCGGGGTCGCATTCTGGGCGTTGCCAGTGATGACCTCGACGAGGTTTCCGAACGCATCGCTTTGAGGGTCGAAGTAGCTCATGTGCTGTCCTTCCCCGGCATCCAGCCGGGTCGCCCCGAACGAGGGATCGGTGACATCGCTACCGTGGATCCCGGCGATACCTGCGGCATTGATCGGGTCCTCATCGGTGTTGAGCACATAGACATTGTCCTCGCCGACGCGGAAGTCGTTCGCATGGTCGATGCCCTCGCCGGGGCCCGGTGCGCCGATCAGGACAACCGAGTCGGCAGAGCTCCCCGAGCCGTACTGGTCGGCCTGCGCCACCGCTACGGCGCCGTAGCGGTGGCCAATGTTGGTGATGTTGGGTGCATCCTGGTTAGTGGCTTCGAGACCAGTGGTGAAATCGGCGAGCCCTTCGGCACCGCGTGCCGCGAATCCGGGGCCTGAAGCGTAGGCGAGGTTATTCGGCGCATCGTAGCCGAGGTACATGACCGCGACCGTGTCGCTGCCGGGATTAGCGCTGTTGGCTGCATTCGCCAGCGTGCTGGCGAAGTCGATGTAGTAATTGGTGCCCTCCTTCGCGAGTTCGCCGCCGTAGACCTGGTCCCACGCGGCGTCGGCACCGGTGCCGGTCGTCGCCGCCCACTACGCCACCATCGCGCTGGGGGCCGATGAGGTCGCGCGGACCGGGCAGGACTCGAACGTGTCGCCAGCACCGATGAGCGGACCGCGCAGTCGTTGCGGCGCGACCTCAAACGCCAACGCGCCCGCCAGGACGCTCTCGAAGACCAGATCCTCGAACTGCTCGGGCACCCCGACTGGCCGACCGAGAAACTCACCGCGAAGATCCGCGATATCGCGAGTCAGCGCGCCGCGATTGACGCTCAACTTGCTGAGACCGGTCGACCGCGACTCGACCAGGCCGCCGAGTTGATCGCGCCGTTCCTGGAGATGTTGGCGGACCCGCGCGGGCTCTACGAGTCGCTGGTCGAGGAAGACCGGCAGACGCTCAACGCGATCTGCTTCACCCGGCTGCACGTCGACACCGACGCCGACCAGCGCGCCACGAACGCCCAAAGCGCGACCACCGGCAGCATCACTCCCTTGCGTGACTACCCGGACCGGGAACGCGAGAACGGCACCTGCCCGAAGGCCGGTGCCGTGAACGATCATTCAAAGGGTCAGGGTTCAAGTACTGACCTTATGGTGGAGCTTAGGGGATTCGAACCCCTGACCTTTTCCATGCCATGGAAACGCGCTACCAACTGCGCCAAAGCCCCTTGATTGGCGTTCCAGAGGCCGAAGACCTTGGAACCGGGACTAGTTTACACAGGGTCGGGCTCTTGCTCCCGGGAGGGGCTGGAGACCGTCGTCACGCTGGTGAGCTGGGGTTTTCCGGGTGGAAGACCGGGGCCCCTCGCGCCATCGGCGCGAGGGGCCCCGACTGGCAGGGTGTCAGGTCAATCCCAGCTCAGGCCGGGGGCGTAGCGGCGGGGGCGGAGCTTCGCGACCAGTTGGGCCGCGACGTCGAAGAGCCGTCCGGTGGACCCGGGCGGGCCCACGAGTTGGACGGTCGCCGGCGCGCCGTCCGAGCGCATCCCCACCGGCACGACGAGCGCCGGGAGCCCGGTCAGGCCGAACGGCGCCGTGAACGCGGCGGCCCCGGCCAGGTGGGTCACGTTGGCGCGCAGCGTCTCGGTGGACCACTCCTTGGCCGCCGGCGGCGGCCCCGGCAGACCCGGGGTGATGAGCAGGTCGTAGTCCTCCAGGTCGAACCAGTCCTCGACGTGGCGGCGGACCCTGTTGCCGTCGCCCAGGACGCCGCCGAACAGTCCGCCCAGGTAGGTGCGCTCTCCCAGCGCCGCAAGGCGTCTGGTGCGCCTCTGGAGGCCGTCGGGGCCGCACTTGAGGCTGCGCAGGTACGCCGCGCAGGTCCACGCCCCGGAGGAGGCCGGGGTCAGCCGCGCGCCGAAGCGCGGTTTCGCCCGGAACGTGTCGTGCCCCAGGTCGGTCAGGGACCGCACCGCTTTGAGCAGCCACTTCGTGGCGTCCTCGTCGACGCGGGCGGGCAGCGGCGCGGTGTTCGTCGCCGCGATCCGCAGCCGCCCGGGGTCGCCGGTCGTCCGCGTCGCGCGGTGCGTGAGCGCCGCATACGCGAGCGCCGCATCCTCGACCGTGGTCGCCATGACCCCGACGCTGCCCCCGAGCCAGTGCTCGGGGTCGATGTTGATGTCCGCCGGCACGTGCTCGGGGCTGAACGCGACGATGCCGCACGCAGCGGCGGCCGTGCGCACCCCGCCCGCCGAACCGGGCCCGTCCGGCCCGATGCCGATCGGCGCGGCCCCGGTCGCCACCGCGAGCGCGGTGCCGCCGCTCGGCCCGCCGACGCCCCTGTCGGGCCGCCACGGGTTCGCCGGGACGTTCCCGTCGTCGTCGGTCGCCGGCCACAGCCCGAGCTCCGAGGAGCGCCCGAAGGCCACGACCACCGCGCCGGCCCCGCGGATGCGCTGCACCGCTTGATGGTCGGTGTCGGCGATCGGCAGGACGGCGGCGTTCGAGCCCAGGCGCGGGGCGTGCCCGGTGACCGGGAGCTGCTCGCATACGGCCACCGGAACGCCGGCCGCGGGCAGGGAGTCGCGGTTGTCGATCTCGTCGACGGCGGCGGCCTCGGCGAGCGACTCGATCTTGCGGACGCCGGTGAGGGCGCCCTCGGTCTCGCGGTGGTCCTCGATGCGGCGGAGGTGGTGGTCGACGACGACGGCGGCATCGGCGTCGCCGCGCCGCACCGCCTTGGCTATCTGCTGCGCGGTGGTACCCGACCAGCTCACGGCTCGTCCTTCTTTCTCGCGGGGGACTGGGGTGCGCCTAGCCGAGGGCCCGGCGCAAATCGGCCAGGAGGTCGTCGGCGTCCTCGATGCCGACCGAGAGCCGCACGAGGTCCGAGGGGACCTCGAGGGCCGAGCCGGCGACGGAGGCGTGGGTCATGCGGCCGGGGTGCTCGATGAGGGACTCGACGCCGCCGAGCGACTCGCCGAGGGTGAACACCTCGGTGCGCGCGCACACGTCCACGGCGGCCTGCTCGCCGTCCTTGTGGCGGAAGGAGACCATGCCGCCGTAGCGCTTCATCTGCTTGCCCGCCACGTCGTGCCCGGGGTGGTCGGCCAGGCCCGGGTAGCGGACCTCGGCGACCTTCTCGTGCCCGGCGAGGAATTCGGCGACGCGCTCGGCGTTGTCGCAGTGCCGGTCCATGCGCACCCCGAGGGTCTTGATGCCGCGCAGGGTGAGGAACGCGTCGAAGGGGCCGGCGACGGCGCCCATCGAGTTGTGGTGGAAGGCGATCGCGTCGGCCAGTTCGGCGTCGTCGACGACGACCGCGCCGCCGATCACGTCGGAGTGCCCGCCGATGTACTTGGTGGTCGAGTGGACCACGACGTCGGCGCCGAGCGCGAGCGGCTGCTGGAGGTAGGGGCTCGCGAAGGTGTTGTCCACCACCACGATCGCGCCGTGGCGGTGCGCGAGGTCGGCGAGCTGCTCGATGTCGGCGATGTTGAGCAGCGGGTTGGTGGGCGTCTCGACCCACACCATCTTGGTGCCCTCGCTCATGACCGCGGCGACGGCGGCGAGGTCGGTGATCGGGGCGGGCGTGTACCGCAGACCCCAACGCGCGGCGACCTTGTCGAACAGGCGGAACGTGCCGCCGTAGGCGTCGTCGGGGATGACCACGTGGTCGCCCGGCGCCAGCAGCGCGCGCAGGATCGTGTCCTCGGCCGCGAGCCCGGAGGCGAACGCGAAGCCGCGGGTGCCGCCCTCGATGGCGGCCAGGCAGGTCTCCAGCGCGGTGCGGGTCGGGTTGCCCGACCGCGAGTACTCGTAGCCGCCGCGCAGGCCGCCGACCCCGTCCTGCTTGTAAGTGGAGGTCGCGTAGATCGGCGGGACGACCGAGCCCGTAAGCGGATCGGGCTCCTGTCCGGCGTGGATGGCGCGTGTGGAAAACCCCTGACCTTCATGCATGGCCCTACGCTAACCGACGCGAGTGCCTCAGCCGTCGGATAGGCACGCTATCGTGCAGACAACACCGCCCCGCTTTCGCCGCGATCCCCGCTCTTCGACCTCGGTTCCATCACGCGGCGGCACCGGAGGGCGCGGTGCACATCGACGGCGCCGCAGGCACCTATGACTGGAGGAGACGCCTCATGGGCTTCGAAGAAGTACACAAGATTGACGTTGACGGCGACGGCAGCGACGACACGGTCGGCGTGCGCCGCAACGAGGACGGCTCGGTCGAGTACCACGTGGACCTCGACGACGACGGCGTCGCGGACATCCTCGCCGTGGACAGGGACGGCGACGGGGTCATCGACCACGTGCTCCTCGACAACGACGGCGACGGCAAGTACGACGAGGCTGTGGTGGACGTCGACGGCGACGGGGTGGGCGACGCCTCGACCCGGCAGTAGACAGACCGCTCCGGCCTCCGAGGCCGGACAGCACCGCGGGCGCCCGTCTCGGGCGCCCGCGGTCGTGCGTTCAGGGACCGAGGAGTGCGCCGGTTCAGTTCTCGCCGCGTTCGGCGTCGGAGCGCTCGATGCAGAACTCGTTGCCCTCGGGGTCGGCCAGGACCACCCAGCCGGCGCCGTCCTCCTTGCGATGGTCGGCGACGAGGGTCGCGCCGATGCCGAGGAGCCGGTCGACCTCCTCGTCGCGGGTCGTGTCGGGGGAGAGGTCGAGGTGCAGGCGGTTCTTGACCGTCTTCGGCTCGGGGACGTTGATGAACAGCAGGCCGGGCAGGGCCTCGCCGGGCCCGATGTAGTTCTCCTCCTCATCGGGGCTGTTCGGGTACTTCGGGTTCTCGGTGTAGCCGGTGACCTGCGTCCAGAACTTCGCGAGCGCGTAGGAGTCCCGGCAGTCGAAGGTGAATTGATTGATTCTCGCGACCATGCGCACACCGTAGCGTCCGTCCCGAGTCCTGGCGATCGTTATTCGCGCGTGACAGACTTGTCTGATGAGCATCACGCATCCGGTCCTCCACCATCCCATCGAAGGCACCCCCGGGCCCGGCGCCGAGATCGCCTACTTCGGCATGGGCTGCTTCTGGGGCGCCGAGCGGCTGTTCTGGCGCGCGCCGGGCGTGTGGACCACGTCCGCGGGCTACATGGGCGGCAACACCGAGAAGCCCTCCTACGAGGAGGTGTGCACGGGCCTGACCGGCCACGCCGAGGTCGTGCGCGTGGTCTTCGAGCCCGAGAAGGGCTCCTACGAGCAGCTGCTCAAGGTCTTCTGGGAGAACCACGACCCGACGCAGGGGATGCGCCAGGGCAACGACATCGGCAGCCAGTACCGGTCGGTGATCTACACCACCACGCCCGAGCAGCAGGCCGCCGCCGAAGCGAGCAAGGAGGCGTTCGCGCCGGTCGTGACCGCGGCCGGGCTGGGCGCGATCACCACCGCGATCCTCCCCGCCGGCGCCTACTGGCTCGCCGAGCCCTATCACCAGCAGTACCTCCACCACAATCCGAACGGCTACTGCAACCACGGCCCCAACGGCCTCACCTGCCCCGTCGGCATCGTCCCGGCGCAGGTCGAGGTCGCGCCCCCGGGCACCGACTGACCACCGGCGCGAAAAAGCACCCGCCCCGGCCCATCCGCTCCCCGTGCGGCTCCGAAGTCATATCGAGAACGCCGATCTTCCGCCGGGAGCGCGATGATGTTTGACAAGGGCGCCGAAGCCCACCGCCAGGACCAGCCGCGGCTGTCGGTCGTGGCCGGGGCCGGGCCCGACACGGCCGAGGCGCTGCTGCACCGCACCGCGCTGGGCGAGGACGACGCCTTCGCCGCCCTCTACGACCTGATGTCCGGGCGCGTCTACGGCCTGTGCCTGCGCATCGTCCGCGACCCGGCGCAGGCCGAGGAGGTCGCCCAGGAGGTCCTGGTCGAGGTGTGGCGCACGGCGACCCGCTTCGACGAGCACCGCGGCTCGGCCGCCGCCTGGATCACCACGATCGCCCACCGGCGGGCGGTCGACCGGGTCCGGTCGGCGCAGGCCGCGGGCGACCGCGAGCGCCGCGCCGCCGCCGAGTCCGCCGAACCCGAGTACGACTCGGTCGCCGAGACCGCGGCCGGGCGGCTGGAGCACCGGCAGGTCCGCCGGTGCCTGAAGACGCTCACCGAGCTCCAGCGGCAGGCGGTCACCCTCGCCTACTACGGCGGCCACACCTACCGGCAGGTCGCGAGTCTGCTGGACGCGGCCGTCCCCACCGTCAAGTCCCGCATCCGCGACGGCCTCATCAAGCTGCGCGACTGCCTGGAGGTGTCGCGATGAGCGAAGACGTCCACACCCTCGTCGGCGCCTGGGCGCTCGACGCGGTCGACGCGGACGAGCGCGCCCGCGTCGAACGCCACCTCGACGCCTGCGCCTCGTGCGCACAAGAGGCCGCCGAACTGCGCGAGACCGTTGCCCGCCTAGCTGACGTGACCGTCGCCGAGCCGCCCGCGCGGCTGCGCGAGAACGTCCTCGCCCAGGTGCGACGCACCCGGCAGGAGGCCCCGGCCGCCCGGCCGGGGGAGGCCCCCGCGCCCGGGCCGGTCGCCGATCTGCGCCGCGGCCCGCACCGCTCCCGACGCTCGCCGCGGCTGCGGCTGGCCCTCGGGGCCGCCGCGCTCGCCGTGGCCGCGGCCTTCGCGGGGGTCTTCGCCACCTGGGCGGTCATGCAGCAGCCGGCCGGCGAGGGCGAGCGGATCGCGGCCGTGCTCGAAGCCGCCGACGCAGAGGTCTCCTACCAGGAGGCCGAAGGCGGCGGCCGCGTCACCGTGATCACCTCGGAGGCGCTCGACCAGGGCGTCGTGGTCGTCGCCGACCTCGCCGCGCCCGGACCGGACCGCTCCTACCAGGTGTGGCTGGTCGAGGAGGCGGGCCAGGTCTCGGCCGGGGTCATGGACCCCGGCGACTCCTCCGCGACCATGCTCGTCGAAGGTCTCGGGGACACCCTGCTCGTGGGGGTCACCAATGAGCCGGCGGGCGGTTCGGCGGAACCGACCCTGCCGATGGTCGCCGACGTGGCTCTGCCCGCGTAGGCGACCGCAGCGGCGCGGACCGGGGCGAAAGCCCAGGTCCGCGCCGTGTTTCGCATCGTGCGCGAAATTGCTCCCGATTTATTTCGCGCCCGGACCCATCCGGGGGCCGACCGGCCCCGAATCCAGGGCATGAACGGCAAACCGATCGCAGCCCTGGCGGGCATCGCCTGCGCGGGGGCGGCCCTCGCAGCGGCGCAGCTCGCCGCAGCGGCGGTGGCCCCTGGCAGCGCCCCCGTGGCCGCGGTCGGGGCCGCGGTGGTCGACGCCGTGCCCGAGCCGGTCAAGGACTTCGCGATCCGGACCTTCGGGGTCCACGACAAGCTGGTCCTGCTGGGGACCATCGGCGCCGTGCTCCTGGTCGCCGCCGCGGTCGTGGGCGTCCTCGCCGTCCGCCGCATCGCGATCGGCTACACCGCCCTCGCCCTCCTCGGCGCCGTCGGGGCCTGGGCCGCGCTGACCCGCCCGGCCGCCGGTGCGACCTGGGCGCTGCCCTCGATCGCCGGCGCCGCCTGCGGCGCGGTCGTCCTGTGGCTGCTGGTGCGGCGCCCCGCCGCCGCCGAGCCGCCCGTGCCCGGCAGGGTCGTCGACCGCCGCGGCGTCCTGTTCGCCCTCACCGGCGCCGGGCTCGCCGGCGCGGTCGGGTGGCGCCTGGGCGGCACCGGCGAGATCGACGCCGCCCGCGAGGCCGTCCGCCTTCCCGAGCCGGTCTCGGTCGGCCCCGCGGGGACCGGACTCGACGTCGAGGGCCTCACCCGCTACCTGACCCCGAACGCCGACTTCTACCGCGTGGACACCGCTTTGGTGCTTCCCCGGGTCCTCCCCGAGGACTACGTCCTGCGCGTCACCGGCCGCGTCGCGAACCCGATCGAGCTGACCTTCGCCGACCTCCTCGAACGCGAGCTGGTCGAACGCGAGATCACCCTCTCCTGCGTCTCCAACGAGGTCGGCGGGAACCTCGCCGGGAACGCCCGCTGGCTCGGCGCGCCCCTGGCCGACCTGCTCGCCGAGGCCGGGCCCGAGTCCGGCGCCGACCAGGTCGTCTCCCGCTCCGCGGACGGCTGGACCGCCGGGACCCCGACCGAGATCTGCATGGACGGGCGCGACGCCCTCGTCGCCGTCGGCATGAACGGCGAGCCGTTGCCGCTCGAACACGGCTTCCCGGTGCGCATGATCGTGCCCGGCCTGTACGGCTACGTCTCGGCCACCAAGTGGCTCGTGGAGATCGAGCTCTCCTCCTTCGCCGACTTCGACGCCTACTGGGTCCGCCGCGACTGGTCGGCCGAGGGCCCGGTCAAGACCTTCTCGCGCATCGACACGCCCAAGCCGCTCAAGCGCGTCGCGACCGGGCCGACCGCCGTCGCCGGGGTCGCCTGGGCCCAGCACCGCGGCATCGACCACGTCGAGGTCCGCGTCGACGAAGGCCCCTGGAACGAGGCCGAACTCGCCCCCGTCATCGGCGAGGACACCTGGCGCCAGTGGCAGTGGACGTGGAACGCCGAGCCCGGCCGCCACAAGTTGGAGGTCCGCGCGACCGACGCGGAGGGCGACACGCAGACCCAGGAGCGGACACCACCGTTCCCCGACGGCGCCACCGGCTGGCACTCGGTCGTCGTCACCGCCGAATGAACGCCGGGGCGAACCCCGGCACCGAAGAGAGAGGCAAGACCGATGAGCAATCGACTTCTGACCCGCACTGGAGCACTGGTGGTGGCCGCCGGATTCGCGTTCGCGCTGACCGCCTGCGGCTCGGACGGCGACGACACCTCCACCGAGGACGCCACGTCCAACGAAGCGCCCATGACCGAGGACGAGGCCACCGAGGAGGACATGGCCTCCGGCGAGTTCGGCGCGGCGTGTTCGGCCGTGCCGGCCGACGGCGAAGGCAGCTTCTCGGGGATGGCCGACGACCCGGTCGCCACCGCCGCGAGCAACAACCCGGTGCTGTCCACGCTGGTCACCGCCGTGACCGAGGCCGATCTGGTCGACACGCTCAACTCGGCCGAGGACATCACCGTGTTCGCGCCGACCGACGACGCGTTCGCGAAGATCCCCGAGGCCGACCTGGAGTCGGTGCTGGCCGACCAGGACATGCTGACGAGCGTGCTGACCTACCACGTGGTGGGCGGGCGACTCGCGCCCGAGGACCTCGCCGGGGAGCACGAGACGCTCCAGGGCGGGACGCTCGAGGTGAGCGGCTCGGGTGAGGACTTCACCGTCAACGGCGAGTCCGCCGTGGTCTGCGGCAACGTCCAGACCGCCAACGCCACCGTCTACATCGTCGACACGGTCCTGATGCCCACTTCCTAAGGGCCCGGTGTCCGGGGCCGTCCGCGATCCGCGGGCGGCCCCGACGCGCTACCCGGGATCGGCCGGGGGGCGCTCGCGCCCGACCGACTGCATCGCCGCGGTGCTCACCGCCAGGAACCGGGCCACGACCTCGCGCTCGGCGGGCCCGAACTCGGCCCAGGACTGGGCGAACGCCCGCGCCAGCGGCACGAACATGCGCCCGCCCTCGACCAGGGCCGCCTCGGGCACGGTCAGGGCCACGCGGCGCCGGTCGCCGGCCGGTCGCGTGCGCTCCACGTGCCCGAGCGCCTCGAGCCGGTCCACGAGCGCCGTGGTCGCCGACGGGCTCAACCCCAGCTCCCTCGCCAGGCCCGAGGGCGACATCGGGTCGCCGCCGCGGGCCGCGTCGAGGATGAGGCCGAGCGCGTTGACGTCGGTGCGGTGGAGGCCGTGGCGGGCCCCGAACCGCTCGGCGTACCGGTCGGACTCCACCGTCAGCGTCTGGAGCAGCCGGGTGAGGTCGAGGTCGGAGAGCCCGCCTCCGGTATCGGCGGTGTCGCGGGTCATAGGTGTCGTCCTGTCCGTGTCCGAGGTCGAACTGTAGTTTACTGTTTCGATCATCGAAATATCCATCGATGGAACCACCGGCGTATTGCGCTCCGAAGACGAGGAGACCCGACCATGGCCCCCGAACGACCGAAGCGCGCGGTCGCGCGACTGCGCTGGCTCCTCCCGGCGCTGCTGGCGCTGGCCTGGCTCGCCGTGGGCGCCTTCGCGGGGCCCTTCGCCGGGAAGCTCAGCCAGGTCGCCGTCAACGACGGCTCGGCGTTCCTGCCCTCCACGGCCGAGTCCACCGAGGTGATCGAGCTGCGGGCGGCCTTCGAGGACACCGACGCCACCGTCGCCCAGGTCGTGGCCGAACGTCCCGGCGGGCTCGAAGGCGGCGACTTCGCCTACCTCGCCGCGGCCGGGGAGGCGATCGCGGCCCTGCCGTTCAACGCCGGGCCGGCGCCCGAGCCGATCCCCTCCGGCGAGGCCGCGCCCGAAGCGGCCATGATGATCGTCCTCATCGACGCCTCCGAGGAAGCCGGCGTCGACGAGTCGGACGCGGTCGCCGAGATCCGCGCGCTCCTCGCAGACGACCGCCCCGAAGGGCTCGAAGTGCTCGTCGCCGGCCAGGCCGCGCTCGGCGCCGACCTCGGCGAGGCCTTCGGCGGCGTCGACGGCCTGCTCCTGCTCGTGGCCGCGGCCGTCGTCGCGGTGATCCTCGTGCTCGTCTACCGCTCCCCGCTGCTGCCGATCCTGGTGCTCCTGTCCTGCGGCTTCGCGCTCGCCGCCGCCAGCGCGGCCGTCTACGCCCTGGCCGACGCGGGCGTGATCGATCTCAACGGCCAGAGCCAGGGCATCCTGTTCATCCTCGTCTTCGGCGCGGCCACTGACTACGCGCTGCTGCTCGTGGCCCGATTCCGGGAGGAGCTGAGCGGCGGCGCCGACCGGTTCGCGGCCGTCCGCAAGGCGCTGCGCGCCACGATCGAGCCCATCGCCGCCTCGGCCGGGACCGTGATCCTCGGCGTGCTGTGCCTGCTGTTCAGCCAGTTGGAGTCGAACCGGGGGCTCGGGCCGGTCGCGGCGATCGGCATCGGCGCCTCGTTCCTGGCGGCCACGACGTTCCTCCCGGCGGTGCTGGCCCTGTTCGGGCGGTCCGCGTTCTGGCCGCGCCGCATGGCCTCCGGCGCCGCGCCGCGCCGTTCGCGCCTGTGGTCGGGCGTGGCCGGGCTCGTCGCCCGCCGGCCCCGGGCGGTCTGGTTGACCGTGGCCGCGGGACTGGTGGTCGCGGCGGCGTTCATGACCCAGCTCAAGGCCGACGGGACGACGCAGACGGACGTGTTCCTCACCGAGGTCGACTCGGTCGCGGGCCAGGAGCTGCTCGCCGAGCACTTCGCGGCGGGCTCGGGCGCGCCGGCGGTCATCATCGCGAACGCCGACCAGGCCGAGGCGGTCGCCTCGGCCGCGGAGGTCGACGGGGTCGCCGAGGTCGCCTTGGCGGTGGACGAGACCGGCGAGGTCCGCGAAGTGGACGGCCTGGTCGAGATCGAAGCGGTCCTGGAGGACGCGCCCGACAGCGACGCCGCGATGGACACTGTGGAGCGGCTGCGGGAGTCGGTGCACGCCGTCTCCGGCGCGGACGCCAAAGTGGGCGGACCGACCGCGATCCAGCTCGACACCCTCAACGTCTCCGAGCGCGACCGCGCGTTGATCATCCCGATCGTGCTCGTGGTGATCCTGCTGGTGCTCATGCTGCTGCTGCGGTCGATCCTGGCGCCGCTGCTGCTGGTCGCGACCGTCGTGGTCTCCTTCGGGGCCACCATGGGCGTCTCGGCGCTGGTGTTCAACCACCTCCTCGGGTTCCCCGGCGCCGATCCCACAGTGGTCCTGTTCGGGTTCGTCTTCCTGGTGGCCTTGGGGATCGACTACAACATCTTCCTGATGACGCGCGTGCGCGAGGAGTCGGCGCGGCTGGGGACCCGCGCCGGGACGCTCCGCGGCCTGGTCGCCACCGGCGGGGTCATCACCTCCGCCGGGGTGGTCCTCGCCGCGACGTTCTCGGCGCTCGCGGTCCTGCCGATCCTGTTCCTGGCGCAGATCGCGTTCGTGGTCGCCTTCGGTGTCCTCCTCGACGCGGTCATCGTCCGCTCCCTGCTGGTGCCCGCGCTCACGTTCGACATCGGCCGCGCGGTCTGGTGGCCCTCGAAGCTCGCTCGCCGAGTAAGGCCCGACCGCCGCGAGTAAGGGATTCTGAGGGGATCGGGTCCGGAACTAAGGCGGGTAAGGGGTGCATCGACGCGGAATGCTGATGCACCCCGGCGGGCCTCAGCCGGAGCATTGGTGTCAGGCCGGAGACACCGGCCCCGACACCGAAGGACCGAAGATGAACGACTTCGATTTCCACTACACGCACTACGTCCGACACGAGGAGCTCATCAAGGACGCCGAGAACGAGCGCCTCGCCCGCAGCCTCATCAAGGCCGCCAAGCAGACCCGCCGCAGCGGTCGCACCGTCCCGCACGACGGCGTCGCCCGCCGGGTCGCCCGCGCCCTCGGCCGCGGCGACGCGGACCGGCGAAATGAACAAGCCGCCGCGTCATAGGGCCATGTCATGATTGCTGACATGCCGCGCCTTGGTTCCGATCTCCCCCTCTTCGCCCGCGACGCCGAACTCGCGACACTGCGCGAGGCACTCGCCGCCGCGAAGACCGGGAGGCCCGCCACGGTGCTCGTCTCCGGCGACGCCGGAGTCGGCAAGACCAGGCTGCTCCACGAATTCACCGACAGCGCCGGTGACGGTGTCCGCACCGTCACCGGCCACTGCCTCGACACCGCCGACTCGGCCCTCCCGTACCTGCCCTTCGCCGAGATCATCGGCTCCCTCGCCCGCGACAACCCCGACCTCGTCGCCGCCCACCCCGGCCTCGGCCCGCTCCTGCCCGGCCACCCCGCCGCCGCCGAAGGCGACTTCGGGCGACTCGGCCTCTTCGAAGCCCTCCACGCCGCGCTCGCCGACCTCGCCGCCGCCCAACCGGTCGTCCTCACCGTCGAAGACCTGCACTGGGCCGACCGCTCCAGCCGCGACCTCCTCGCCTTCCTCACCTCGCGCCTCACCGGCCAGCGCCTGCTCATCCTCGGCTCCTACCGCGCCGACGCCCTCCACCGCGGCCACCCCCTGCGCCCCCTCCTGGCCGAACTGGTGCGACTGCCGGCCGTCCAGCGCCTCCACCTCGACCCGTTCGACCCGCAGCACGCCGCCGACTTCGTGCGCGAACTCAACGCCGGGCTCGACGACGCCTCCGTCTCCAAGATCGCCGCCGCCTCCGAGGGCAACGCGTTCCTCGCCGAGGAGCTCGCCGCCGCCGAGACCCACACGGTCACCCTCGAACTCGCCGAAGTCCTCCTCTCCCGGCTCGAGCGCCTCCCCGACGCCGCCAAGCAGGTCGTCCAGCTCGCCTCCGTCATGGGCCGCCGCTTCACCTACCGGCGCCTCAACGCCGCCGCATGGACCCTCCTCGACGAGACCGGCCTGCGCCACGAACGCGAACTCGACGAAGCCCTCAGGGCCGCGATCTCCCACGGCATCATCGTGCAGAAGAGCGCCGACACCTACGCCTTCCGCCACGCCCTGCTCGGCGAGGCCGTCTACTCCGATCTCCTCCCGGGCGAACGCATCCGCTACCACCAGAAGATCGCCGAGTCGCTGGCCGACGACCACGGCAAGGGCGCCGAGGCCGAACTCGCCCACCACGCCCACGAGTCCGGCGACCTGCCCTGCGCGCTCTCCGCCTCGGTGCGCGCCGCCGACGAGGCCGTCGAACTCGCCGCCCCCGCCGAAGCCCTCCTCCACCTCGAACGCGCCCTGACCCTGTTCGACCGCGTCCCCGCCGCCCGCCGGCCCGAGGGCGTCACCGAACTGCGGCTGACCCTCCGCGCCGCCTCCAACGCCGAGGCCTCGGGCGAGATCAAACGCGCCCAGTCCTACTCGGCCGCGGCCGTGCGCCTCGCCGACGCCTCCGGCGACCCCCTCACCGGCGCCTCCACCCGCCGCAAGTACGCCAAGCACCTCCTCACCGTCGAAGGCTACGAACCGGACGCCCACCGGGTCGCCTGGGAGGCCTGGGAACTGGTCAAGGACGACAAGCCGCACGCGATCAAGGCCTGGGCCCAGGCCGTCCTCGCCCGCACCTGCTACGCCAACCGCCAGTACGAGGAGGCCGCCACCTGGTCGGCGCAGGCGATCGCCACCGCCGACGCGGTCGACCACGACCCGGACCACGGCCACCTCGCGGCGAAGGCCGACGCGATCCTCACCGACAACTTCGCCGCCTTCCGCGGCGGCGTCCAGACCGTGGACCAGACCATCGCCCGCAACCGGGAGGCCGTCGACCTCGTGCGTGGCAAAGGCTGGCCCGAGGTCGAGCTGCGCGCCCACTTCAACGACGGCCTCGCCCTGATCGAGGCGGCCCGCATCGCCGAGTCCCTCGTCCACTTCGACCGTGGCGCCCACCTCGCCCGGCGCACCGGCGACAAGTGGAGCGGCTTCGGCCTGGAGATCGCCGTCCGCCAGGTCATCTGCAACTACATGCTCGGCCGCTGGGACGAGGTCGACGCCAACGGCGAGATGGCCTCCAGCGTCCTGCCCGGGGTCGTCCTCACCCGCCTCGCCGCCGCCGTGCTCCTCGTCGACGTCGCCCGCGGCCGCTTCGAGGCCGCCGACCGGCGCCTGGACTACCTCGCCGACCGCTGGCAGATCGACGGCCAGGTCCTCGCCCTTTCCTCGCTGTGCGGCGCCGAACTCGACCGCTGGCGCGGCCGACCGGCCGACGCCCTGGCACGCGTCGAGCAGGCCACCGAGTGGATGAGCCGCCGCCGCGGCTACTACCTCGCCGGCCTGTCGGTGTGCTCCGCCGGGATCGGCGCCGCCGCCGACCTCGCCCAGCAGCACCGCCAGAACGGCGACCAGACCGCGGCTGACGAAGCGGTCGCGAACGGCAAGCGCCTGGCCGAACGCGCCCAGTTCTTCCTCGAACACGGCCGACCCCTCTCGGGCACCCTCGGACCCGAAGGACATGCCTGGCTCGCCCAGATCGACGCCGAACGCTCCCGCCTCGACGGCATCGGCGACGCCCGGCTCTGGCGCGTGGCCGCCGAAGCCTTCGACTACCGCACCACCGAGCGGTCCGTCAACGGCGGAACGTCCGAAGCCGTTCCACAGCGATCCGCCGTGAGACTCGGCGAGCAGGAACGCCTCGACCTGGCTCTCAACGACCCGGTCGCCTCCGAGACCCTCGCCCTCCTCGACGCCGCCGACGATGCTCCGGGAGTCGGCGCGCAGGAGGGGAACTGGGCCGAGCCGTACCGCCAGACCTACGCCCGCTGGCGCCTGGCCGAGGCACTGCTCGCCGAGAGCAGCGCCGAATCCCGAGCCGAAGCCGCCGAGATCCTCACCGAGGCGAAGGCCACCGCGATCCGCCTGGGCGCGAAGCCGCTGTCCGAGGAGCTGTGCGCGCTGGCCGAACGCGCCCGCCTCGACACACCGCTGCCGACCTCGACGCCGCTGACGCCGAGGGAGCTGGCGGTGCTGCGGTTGGTGGCGCGCGGGCTGACGAACCGCCAGATCGGCACCGAGCTGTACATCTCGGAGAAGACGGTGAGCGTGCACCTGTCGAGAGCAATGGCAAAACTCGAAGTCGCGGGCCGGGCGGCCGCAGTGAACGCCGCCCACCTCCGCGGCTACCTGACCGAAGACTGAAGCGGCCCAGCCCGAGGGAAGTACGGCGGGAAGCGACCGGAAAGACGCGACCTGAAATGACCCGGCCGGAAGTGGTGCGCCCAGAAGCGACCCGACCTGGCGGGGAGGGGACCGAAGCAGCCGAAGTGCTCCGCCGTGCGCGGAGACGTTGGACAGAGGACACCGGCCTCGCGCTGAGCTTCGGTGAGGCGGACCGAGGTGGAGGAAGGAGGTGGAAGAAGAAGGTGACCGAACCCCGCAACCAAGCCGCTGCGAACCGGCGGATGCCGAGGCGAAGGAAAGCACCGAACAAGGGCGACGGCTACCGCGCGGCACGGCCGGAAACGTCGGCGATCGCGGAGACTGCCGAAGGGGCGGGTGCGCTGGTGCGAACCAGGACGGGCCCAGACGCTGTGCTCGGAGGGCTGGGATCGGGTCGCGGAAACCGCTGAAGGGCGCGGCTGTGCTAGCGCGAATCCGGTCGAGCCCGGATCCCGTGATCGGGCGACGGAGGAACGGATCGCAGCGACTGCTGAAGAGAGTGGATGCGGCAGAACGAGCCGTGGCGGTCAAGGATGCCGCGATGCGGCGAATTGGATTGAGTCGCGGCAACGCCTGGTTCCGCTTGCGCCGGTGTGAACCGGTGGAAGCGGGGATGCTGTTATCGGCCTACAGGCAACGGATCCGATGAGCCTCGACGACTCCGGGTACGAGCCGGGGCAGGCGCGGATCCTGCGGTCAGGCGGCCGGAAGCGGGCCGCGGCGAGTGTTGGAGGGCTCGAGTGTGCCAGCGTGAACCGGTGCGAGTGGGGATGTCGTGATCGGGTGACGGGAACGGATTCGGTGAGCGCCGACAAGCTCGGGTGTGAGCCGAATTGGGTGCCGATCCCGTGGTTGGGCGGCTGGAACCGGATCGCGGCGATTGTTGAAGGGCCTGGGCGTGTCGGTGTGAACCTGGGCGAGCTGTGGCGGATGCGGATGCCATGATGCGACGGCCGAGATCGGATTGCGGCGAGTACTGGCGGGCTTGGTTGCGCCGGCGCGGACCGGTGCAAGCGGGGATGCTGCGATCGGCCTACGGGCAACCGAACCGGCGGCCGCCGATGAACTCGGTTGTGGGACAAGGTGAGCGCGGATCCTGTGGTCGAGTTGCTGGGGTCGGGTCGCGGTGACTACTGGAGGGTTCGGTCGCGCTGGCGTGATCCGGTGCGGGCGTGGATGTCGTGGTTGGGAGACCGGAACGGAACCGGCGGCCGCCGATGAGTTCAGGCGCGGGCCGAGACAAACGCGGATTCCGCGGTCGGACGGTCTGGGTCGGATCGCGGCGAATATTGAAAGGCCTGGGCGTGTCGGTGTGAACCGGGGTGAGCCGTGGCGGATGCGGGTGTCGTGATGCGGCGATTCGGATCGGATCGTGGCAAGCTCTGGAGCGCTCGGTTGCGCACTCGGGCGCTGTGATCGGGTGACGTGATTGGCGCCGGTGAGCGCCGATGAGTCCGGGTGCGAGCTGAGGTGAGCACGGATCCCGCGGCCGGTCAGATGGGATTGGATCGCGGTGGCTGCTGAAGGGCTCCGGTGTGCCAATTCGAGCCTGTGCGAGGCGTGGCGAGCGCCGATCCTGCGGAAGGGCGGTCGGACGGCCGGGGTCGGGTTGCGGCGAGTGCTGGAGCGCTTGGGTTCGCCAATGTGAACCTGGGTGAATTGTGGCGAATGCGGTTGCTGTGATCGGGCGGCGGGAAACGGCTCCGGTAAGCGCCGATGTGTTCGGGTGCGGGTGCGAGCTGAGGTGCGCGGATCCTGTGGTTGGGCGTCTGGAATCGGACCGCGGGGACTGCTGGCGCGTGTGAGCACGGATGCGGCTGAGCGAGCCGCGGTGGATGCCGTGATGCGGCGAATTGGATCGGGTCGCGGCGAGTACTGGGGTGCTCTGGCAACCAGCGCGAACCGGTGTGAGCGTAGTTGCCGCGATCGGGGGACCGGAACGGAACCGGCGGCCGCCGACGAGCTCGGGGTGAGCTGTGGCGAATGTGGCTGCCGTGATGCGACCGCCGGGATCGGGTTGCGCGAGTACTGGAGCGCTCGGGTGCGCCAATGCGAACCCGGGCGAGTCATGGCGAATTCGGATGCCATGATCCGGCGGCTGAGATCCGCTCGTTGCGACCGCTGACGGGTTCGGGTGCGTCGGCGTGAATCGGGGCGAGCTCGGGTGCGCGGTGCCGACTGCCGCCGACACCTCTGGTTGGATCCGTTGCGGTCTCATGGGGGCCCGTTCGCGCTGGCTGGGCCGGGTATCGTTCCCTGCGATCTGGGACTGTGGTCGACGTCGCAATGCTTTCGGCGGAACCACGGGTGCGGCTTCAGGCCTTGTTCGGTGGCCTTCGGTGTTTGCTGTGGCTTGCGTCCCGCCTTCTTCGGCGCTGTCACCTGCGCTTTCTCTCTTCACTGCGCCTCGCACCGCTACCCGAGGTTGACACCGCCCTGCCGTGTAGTCCCCCGGTGGTACGTCGAATGCCTTCCCAGGCCCGATGTACGCGGCGGGCCCGCGCACGAACATTGCAGCCATGAAGCGGCGTAAAGCACTCAAGTGGACCCTCGTCGGCGTTGGCGGCGTCGGCGCCGTCACCCTCGGCGGGGTCGGATACGTCGGCTACCTCTGGGCCGACGCCAAGCTCGACACCGTCGGGAAGGTCGACTTCACCAACCCTCTCGCCGTCCCCCCGCTCGCCGAATCGACCCAGGACTCCTCGGGCACGCGGATCTTCGACCTGGAGATCCAGTCGGGCACCGTGCCGTTCAAGAACGGCCGCGAGACCGACACCTGGGGGATCAACGGCGCCTTCCTCGGCCCCACCATCCGCGCCAAGCGCGGCGAGGAAGTCGCCTTCGCGGTGCGCAACAGACTTGATGAGGGCACCTCGATCCACTGGCACGGGATGCACCTGCCCGCGGTCATGGACGGCGGCCCCCACCAGGAGGTCGCCTCCGGCGGCGACTGGGCCCCGCAGTGGACCCTCAACCAGCCCGCCGCGACCCTCTGGTACCACCCGCACCCCCACGGCCGCACCGCCAAGCATGTCTACAACGGACTCGCCGGGATGTTCATCATCGACGACGACACCTCTGAAGGCCTCAGTCTGCCTTCCGAATACGGCGTCGATGACCTGCCGATGATCGTGCAGGACCGGAAGTTCGACGACGCCAACCAGTTCGACGACCAGGCCGCCTTCCTGAGCATGCAGGGCTTCTTCGGCGACTCGATCATGGTCAACGGCACCCTCGGCCCCTACTTCGACGTCTCCACCCGCCTGGTGCGCCTGCGCCTGCTCAACGGCTCGCTCTCGCGCCTGTACAACTTCGGATTCAGCGACGACCGGCCCTTCTCCCTGGTCGCCACCGACGGCGGCCTGCTGCCGAGCGCATGGGAGACCGACCGCCTCCAGCTCTCACCCGGCGAACGCGCCGAGATCGTCGTGGCCTTCGAACCCGGTGAGACCGTCCAACTGCGCTCCTACCCGGCCTCCCACGGCTACACGGGCCCGCTCGGGCGCGTCAACGGCGCTGACGACCTGCTCGACGTCTGCGAGTTCCGGGCCGCCGGGACCCTCACGGACGAGACAGCGATCCCCGCGGTCATTGGGGAGGCCCCGGACCTCGAAAGCGCCGAGGTCGCCGAGGAGCGCTCGTTCGCACTGTCGGGCTTCAACCAGATCAACGGCGAGTCGATGGACATGGAGCGCATCGACTTCGGGGTCCGCGAGGGCTCCGTCGAGGTATGGGAAGTGACCAATGGGGACGGTTACATGCACAACTTCCATGTGCACGACGTCCAGTTCCAGGTCCTCAGCGTCAACGGCGAGGAGCCGTCCGAGCACCTGCGCGGCTGGAAGGACACCATCCAGCTCGCCCCGCAGTGGAAGTACCGGATCGCCATGCGGTTCACCGACTACACCGACCCGAACCTGCCGTACATGTACCACTGCCACATCCTGTCCCATGAGGACTCCGGCATGATGGGCCAGTTCGTGGTCCTCGGTGAGGGCGAGGAGATCGGTCAGGTCCCGGTCGTCGAGACCGCCCACAGCCACGGCTGAGCCGCCTTCCGCGCCGACAGAACGATTGGGCTGCTTGGTGATCGGGTCGCTGAACGACCAGGTCGTTGAACAATCTGGTTATAGGACGACCCCGGTCGGCACCGGCCGGGGGCGGCGGCACCGGGAGGACCGGCCGTAGGCACAACGACGGTCCTTCCGGTGCCGCACTTGAAATCAGAGCGAGTTCGCGGCGATGTGCTTGGCGATCGCGGGCAGGTCCACGTTCCCCTTGAACTCGAAGCGGACGCGGCCGAGGTCGCCGCTGAACCACAGGTCCAGCTCGCCGTCGTTGTCGAACAGGCCGGTGGTCTCGACCGAGTAAGCCTGGATCTTGTTGAAGGGCAAGGAGGTGTAGTCGCGCTTCTTGCCGGTCATGCCCTGGACGTTCACGGCGATGACCCGCTTGTTGGTGAAGACCACGAAGTCGCGGACGCCCTCGAAGGCCAGGGCCACCTCTTCGCCGTCGATCAGCAGGGGCTGGACCTCGTCGCGGAAACCGGGCTTTTCGGTGAACTTGAGCTTGAAAACCGAGCCGTTCTTGAAATCGATCATGCGGGCAGGATATCGGTCCCGGCCCACCGGTGCGGTACCGCTAATACCGTTCGGCCGCAAGGGCAGTGGCCTGGGCGATCACCACTTTGAGCGGACGGTCGAGCGCCGCGGCCGCCGCGGCGGCGTCCTCGTACTCGACCGAGGCGTTCACCACCTCGCCGTTCTCCAGCGCGATCTTCACCCCGATGTCGTGTCCGTCCACATCGATGTGGGTGTAGCGGCGTTCCAACGCGTACTTGTCGATCGGGTACGAGCGCATCCCGATGGTCGTGGTGTGCCTGACCAGCGCCGAGCGCACTGCGGCGACCGCCTCTGCCCGGCACAGCACATGCACAGTGTGCGCCGGGCGGCCCTTCTTCATGAGGATCGGCGTCAACCAGGCGTCCGAGGCGCCCGCGTCGAGCAGCGCCGCCAGCGCCGGAGGCCACAGCCGCGGATCAAGATCATCCACATTGGTCTCGATCACGACCGGCTTTCCCGAGGTGTCACCATGGGGTGCAGGCGAGTCCAGTTCGGTTCTGGATTCCGAATCGTGCGCATGTGGGTGCGGGACCGAGTCAGCCCCGTGGTCATGCGGCGCAGGGTCTTTCGGTGTCTCGTGTGCGTCGGGATGATGCGTCTGATCGGTGATCTGATGGCGGTGCGCGTGCGCACCGCGGCCCGCGGTGCGGACCTCGTTCCCGATGACGAGGCGCAGCAGGTTCGCCCGCTCCTTCGGGTCCCGGCCGCCCGCGCCGACGCCGACCCGGTCGACCACCATCTCCGGCAGCGGCCCGTAATCGGAGGCCGCCGCCGCGAGGATCGCCGCGCCCGTCGGCGTGCACGCCTCATAAGGCACCGCGCCCACCACGGGCGCACCGGCGTCCGCCAGCACCCGCAGCACCGCCGGGGCCGGCAGCGGGATCGACCCGTGCGAACCCCGCGTCGAACCGCCCCCGACGGTCACCGTCGAGACCGTCAACCGCTCGATCCCCAAGGACGCCAGGCCCGCCGCGGCCCCCACGATGTCCGCGATCGAATCGAGCGCCCCCACCTCGTGGAAGTGCACCTCCTCGACGTCGATCCCGTGCGCGGCCGACTCCGCGGCCGCCAGGCGCGCGAACGCCCCCAGCGCGAGCTTCCGGACCGCCTCCTCCAGCTCCGCGCCCTCGATCATCGCCCGGATCGACGACCAGCGCCGGTCCGTCTCCACCTCCGGCACCACCACGTCCATCTTCACCGCCGCCAGGCCGTGCCGGGCCACCCGCTTGGGGCGCAACCGGATCGGCTCGGTCCCGAGCGCGTCCACCGCCGCCTGCATGAGCGCCGGATCGACCCCCGCATCGGCCAGGGCCCCGAGGAACATGTCCCCGCTCGCACCCGCCGAGCAGTCCAACCACGCGATCTTCACCACTGCGCCCCCACCGTTCCGTGCCCGCCGCCCCGGCTCCGCCGATCAGCACTCACAGCGCCCCCTTGACGCCGAGCATCCGGACCGCGGCCATCGCCGCCCCGAACCCGTTGTCGATGTTCACCACGCACACCCCCGGCGAACAGGAGTTCAGCATCGTCAGCAGCGGCGCCAGCCCACCGAACGCCGCGCCGTAGCCCACCGAGGTCGGCACCGCCACGACCGGCGCGCTCACCAGGCCCGCCACCACACTCGGCAGCGCCCCGTCCATGCCCGCCACCACGATCACGCACGCCGCCTCCCGCAACTGCGGGACGCGGTCGAGCAGCCGGTGCAGCCCCGCCACGCCCACGTCCGCGACCAACCGCGCCTCGACCCCGTTCGCCCGCGCGACGAACTCCGCCTCCCGCGCCACCGGCAGATCCGACGTCCCCGCGCACACCACCGCGAGCGGACCCACTTCGGCATCAGGGAACGCCCCGACCGCGCACACCCCCGACTCGACCAGCACCTCGGCGCCGAACGCCTCCCGGACCGCCGCCGTGGACGCCGCATCGCAGCGCGTCGCGACCGCCACCCGCCCCGGATGCGCCTCCCGCAAAGCCCGCAGCGCACCGACCACCTGCTCAGGGGTCTTGCCCGCCGCGTACACCGCCTCAGCCGCACCCGTGCGCTCCGGCCGGCCCGTGTCGATCTTCGCCCAACCCAGATCGCGGTAGGACCCCCCACCGCCATCACCACCGCGAGCCGCTGAACGGCGCTCATCCTGCACGCCCCCATCCTCCCTCCCACCCGTCACCGGCCGCCACCCGAATCAGATCCGTCCCAGCGACAGAGAGCCCCGCCAGCGAGAGCACTGCGGCACCGGCCGAGCACCGCCTGCACGGCTTTCGCGGCCGCCAGACGCGAGCGTTCACCCCGCCGACACGAGTCCTTCGCACGCGCGGCCGTGCGCGTCACCCCCACCGACTATCGTCAAGGGGTGTCGCATCCGCTGATCGCCGCCCACCGCGGCGCGAACGAGTTCCTCCCGGAACATTCCCTCGCCGCCTTCCGCCAGGCGATCGTCGAGGGCGCTGATGCCTTCGAGTTCGACCTCCGCCTCACCGCAGACGGCCACCTCGTCCTCCACCACGACCGCACCGTCAAACGCACCTCCGGCGCCAAAGGCGCCGTCGCCGACCTCACCCTCGCCCAACTGCGCGAACTCGACTTCTCCCACCAGCACCCCGAATGCTCCGGCAACCCCGAGGCCGAGCGCATCCCCACCCTCGAAGACCTCCTCGGCCTCGTCGTCGACTCCGGCAAGGACCTCAAACTCCTCATCGAGGCCAAACACCCCTCCAAGTTCGGGCCCCGCCTCGAACTGCGCCTCTGGGAGACCCTCCGCCGCTGGCCCGGACTCGACTTCACCGTCATGTCCTTCTCCCGCGCCGCCCTCAAGACCTGGCGCGGCCTCGACACCGACACCCCGCTCGTGTGGATCTTCGAATACCCCTTCCGACGCCCGCCCGAAGGCGTCCAGATCCTCAGCTCCCGCGTCGACTACCTCGAATCCACCCCCGAATTCGTCGAACGCAGCCACGAGGCCGGCTACGAGGTGTACACCTGGACCGTCAACGACCCCGAGACCGCCCGCAAGGTTGCCGCGCTCGGCGTCGACCTCGTCGTCACCGACCGGCCCGCCGCCATCCGGCAGACCTTCGCCGGCTGACCCGACGCGCGCCCCGAGACGGACCGGGGGTCCGCCTGTAATGCTGGCGTCATAGCGCAGCAACAGGTAGGTTGCTGTATAGCCTCCGACCGGCACCCAGGGAAGGAAGGGGACGCGATGCCCGCTGCGATACCGGCACCAGAGCGACTGCGCGTCCCCCACCAGTCGGGGGCGCCCGGCCAGGTCCGGCGCTGGCTGCGCGAGGCCCTCCCCGACCTTCCCGACGAGGCCCGCGACGACCTCCTCGTGTGCGCCACCGAACTCGTCTCCAACGCCGTCCGCCACGCGCGCCCGCTCCCCGGCGGCGACCTCTGCGTCGCCTACACGCTCGGTCCCGGCGACGTCGAGGTCCGCGTCCTCGACGGCGGATCGCGGACCCAGCCGCACGTGTGCGCGGTGAACCTCGACTCGGCGCACGGCCGCGGCATGTTCATCGTGTCCAAACTGTCCACCGACTGGGGCGCCCGCACCCACAACGACGGCAGCCAGGAAGTCTGGGCCCGCATCCCGCTGCGGTGAACAGACCGCCGTCCCACGATCCGGACGCGACCGCTCTGGATTGTCGGACCCCGATGTCACCCTGAATGCAAGGGGCGCTGCGGATCGGCGTCCCGACCGCTTCGGGCTGCCCTCAGGCCCCGCGAGACGCGTCCCCGTACGCTGTCCGGGTGTCCAACCGACCACTCGCCATCGACCTCGCCTTCTACTCCCTGGCCGCACTCTTCGCGGGCGCCACCGCACTGTGGACCACCCTCGACCCGCACGCCCAGTGGGGCGCGATCGCCTTCGGCGGCTACCTCCCCGCCGCGGTGTGCATCGCGATCCTCCTCACCCAGCTCGGCGCCCAGTGGCGGCTGCGCGCCCTCATCGCCCTCGGCACCGCGCTCGCCGTCACCGCGATCCCGTTGGTGCTCATGGCGGTCGAACGCGCGGGCGGCGCCACCGACCGCGCCCAGGAGGAAGTCCACGTCGTCGAGGCCTCCGCCGCGCGACTCCTCGACACCGGCAGCCCCTACCTCCACGCCGACGCGATCGCCGCCCTCCCCGAACCGCTCCTCGGCTACAACCCCTACCAACCCGGCATGGCCCTCTTCGGCTTCCCCGCCGCGCTCTTCGGCGCGCACTGGTGGACCGACGCCCGCGTCTGGTTCCTCCTCGCCGCCGTCGCCTGCGCCGCCGCGGCCGCCCGCCTCCTCCTCGGCGGCGGCGGCGCAGGACAGTCGGCTTCGGGACACGGGGCCGGTAAGGGCCCGCTGCTGCGCGCCCTCCAGGCGACCTTCGTCTTCCCGGTGTGCGCCTTGACGTTCGCGACCGGAGGCGACGACATGCCCGTCGTCGCCCTCATGGTCCTCGCGCTGGCGTTCGCCCACCGCGAGCGCGCCTTCGCCGCGGGACTGGCGATCGGCGCGGCCGCCGCGCTGAAGCTGTTCGCCTGGCCCGTGGCGGTCGTGCTCGCGTTCTTGGTGTGGCGCGGCGGGGGACTGCGCCGCTACCTCGGCGGGTTCGCCCTCCCGGTGGCGGCGACGATGCTGCCGGTCCTGGCCGTGGACGCCCGCGGCTTCTTCGACAACGTGATCGCCTTCGGGCTCGGCCACGGCGTGGTCGAGTCGCCCGCGCAGTCGCCGCTGCCCGGATTCCTCGTCGCCCGGCACCTGCCGAGCGGGGAGCTCATCGCCCCGGCGCTGCTGGGTCTTGCGGCGGTGATCATCGCCGCGCTGCTGTGGACGCGCCCGCCGGTGACGGCCGCTTCGGCGGCGCTGTGGTGCACCGCCGGGCTGACGGCGGCGTTCCTGCTCATGCCCTCGACCCGGTTCGGGTACCTGCTGTACCCGGTGGTCTTGCTCGGCTGGTGGCTGCCGCTGCGCGACGCGATCGCGGGCACGGCCACGAGCGCGCTGTTCACCGGCGTGCCGTCCGAGGACGCGGCCTCGGACGGCCTCGAGTTCGGCGACAACGCGGTGGACGAGTTGGAGGACGAGACCGGACCCGGTCCGTCGATGGCCGTCGAATGGTGGCGCTGAGCCCCGCCGCCGTTCGGACCGTAACCCCCGAGGCAGTGTCGGACCCCCGGGCAACGATTGAAATGGGGGGTCCCCAGGTGTCCGTTTTGAAGGCAAGTGCCGGATTTGCGAAGTGAGGCTCGCCGGATTGTTCCGGTGGGGCGCTCGTGTCGGGACGCTCTAGACGGCCATGTCGACGAAGCGCGAGAGGTGCAGCTGGGCGGCGACGGTGATCGTGTCCGTCGCGCCGTTGCGGTGCTTGGCGACGATGAAGTCGGCCTCGCCGGCGCGCGGGGACTCCTTGTCGTAGTAGTCCTCGCGGTGCAGCAGGATCACCACGTCCGCGTCCTGCTCCAGCGAACCCGACTCGCGAAGGTCCGAGAGCTGCGGGCGCTTGTCGGTGCGCTGCTCGGGCCCGCGGTTGAGCTGGGCGACCGCGATCACCGGGCACTGCACCTCCTTGGCGAGGAGCTTGAGCCCGCGGCTGATCTCCGAGACCTCCTGCTGGCGCGACTCGGTCTTCTTCGGCGAGGTCATGAGCTGGAGGTAGTCGACCACGATGAGCTTGAGGTCGTGGCGCTGCTTGAGGCGCCGGGCCTTCGCCCGGATCTCCATCATGGTCATCGAGGCGGTGTCGTCGACGAACAGCGGCGCCTCGGAGATGTCGCCCATGCGCTTGGCCAGGCGCGTCCAGTCGTCGTCGGACAGGTCGCCCGAGCGCAGGACATGCATCGGCACCCGGGTCTCGGCGCTGAGCAGGCGCATCACGATCTCGAGCTTGCTCATCTCGAGGCTGAACAGGGCCGCGGCGTGGCGGTGGTGGAGCGAGGCGTGGCGCATGAAGTCCATCGCGGCGGTGGACTTGCCCGCGCCGGGACGCCCGGCGACGATGATGAGTTGCCCGGCCTGGAGTCCCGACAGGAGCCGGTCGAGGTCGGCGAAGCCGGTCGGGATGCCGGTCATGAGGCCCTGGCTCGCGCCGATCGCCTCGATCTCGTCCATCGCCGGCTGGAGGAGGTCGGACAGGACCGCGAAGTCCTCGCTCTGGCGGTTGTCGGTGACCTCGTAGACGGCCTGCTGGGCGAGGTCGACCAGGTCGTCGATGTCCCGACCGCCCTGGCCGCCGCCGTAGCCGTACTGGACCACGCGCGTCCCGGCCTCGATGAGGCGGCGCAGGATCGCCTTCTCCTTGACGATCTTCGCGTAGTAGCCGGCGTTCGCGGCCGTGGGCACGGCGTTGAGGAGGTCGTGCAGGTACGGGCCGCCGCCGATCTTGGCGAGGTCGCCCGAGTCGGCGAGGGCCGCGGCGATCGTGACGGCGTCGGCGGGCTCGCCGTTGCCGAACTTGTCGATGACCGCGTCGAAGATCATGCCGTGGGAGGGCTTGTAGAAGTCGCCGGGGCCGAGCACCTCGATGACGTCCGCGATCGCGTCCTTGCTCATGAGCATGCCGCCGAGGACCGACATCTCGGCCTGGAGGTCTTGGGGCGGGGTGCGCTCGTAGGTGCGCGCGCCGCCGCCTCCGCCGCCGCTGAACGGATCCTCCGGGGGAGTGTCGAAATAGGAGCCGTTCGCGCCGTTCGCGCCCCGCGAATGGACGCCACCCGTCGACACGTCGGTCATGCCGCCCACCCCCTCGGTCACCGTGCGTTCATGGAGAATGTACCGCCCGCATATGACACGGGGGCGGCGTCAACGACGCTATGTCGCGCCGCGCACGGTTGCAAACCGGCCTGTGGACAACCTGTGGACAAAGCTGTGGACAACCTGTGGATAACTGGGTCCGGGCCTGTGGACAACCTGTGGACAAGTAGCCGAAGGAGGTTCGGATCGGGGGTGCTACCTGTGGCGACGCCGTCCACCGCCTGTGGACGGAAATTCGTTCGTGCCAACTTGCCACTAGAGTGGAGGGGACCCCGGCACGGCATCAGAGGAGAGCACGGCTCATGACCGCTCCCAAGCGCTCCGAGCGCAGACCCCGGCTCGACCCCGACGGCGACGACCGCCCCGGTGAGCGGGCGTTCACCCCGACGTTGCTGGTGACCCTGGCCTGGTACGCGGTGCCCGTGGCGGTCTACCTCGCGTGGGTGCTCGCACTGCCGCCGGTGGACGCGACGTGCGCGGCGACCGGCTGCTCCCCGGCGGCCCGGGTGGCCGAGGCCGCGGCGGGCGGCTGGGCGTGGACCCTGTCCTCGCTGACGGCGAGTCTGCTGGTGGCGGTGCTGCTGCGGCTGCCGCGCGCGGGCTGGAGGGCGGGCGTGGCCGGATCGGCGGCGGCGATCCTCGGCGCGGGGCTCGTGACGGTCGTGCTGCGCACCGCCGGCTGGGTGATCTGAGCGCCGCGGTTCATCCGAAAGAGCGAACGGACGTGAAGAGGGCCCGCGACCGGAAACGGTCGCGGGCCCTCAACGCTTGCTGGACCTACTTCTTGCGGCGCTTGGCCGGGGTCACCTGAAGCTTGAACTTCGCGGTCACCTCCGGGTGCAGCTTCACCGCGACGTCGTAGGTGCCGATGGTCTTGATCGCCGAGGTCAGCTCGACGCGGCGGCGGTCGATCTTCGGACCCCCGGCCTCGTCGACGGCCTTGACGACGTCGGCCGCGCTGATCGAACCGAACAGCCGGTCGCCGTCGCCGGTGCGGGCGACGATGTGGGCGTCGGTCTTCTTCAGCTGCTCGGCGACCGAGCGGGCCTTGTCCAGGTCGTGGATCTGGCGGGCCGCGCGGGCGCGCTGGATCGCGTCGACCTCCTTCTGACCGCCCTTGGTCCAGGCGATCGCCAGGCCCTGCGGCAGGAGGTAGTTGCGCCCGTAACCGGGCTTGACCTCGACCACGTCACCGGCCGAGCCGAGGTTGGGCACCTCATGAGTCAGGATGATCTTCATAAGAGCGCTCCTTCCTATCGGGTCTGGCTGGTGTACGGGAGCAGGGCCATCTCGCGGGCGTTCTTGACGGCCGCGGCGATCTGGCGCTGCTGCTGGGTGGTCACGCCGGTCACTCGGCGGGCACGGATCTTGCCGCGGTCGGAGATGAACTTCCGAAGCAGCGCCGTGTCCTTGTAGTCGACGTACTCGATGCCCTCTTTTTCAAGCGGGTTGGGCTTCTTCTTCGGCTTCCGCAGGGGAGCCGATTTCGGGTTGGCCATGTGGTGTCTTGCCTCTTACTCGAGATCGTGCCGGGCTGCGCCGCGTGAGCGGCACCCGGTTAGAACGGAGGGTCCTCGTCGAAGCCCGCGTTGCCGGCGCTCGCGCCGGCCGGGGCGGCCGAGGCCCAGGGATCGTCGGGTGCGGAACCTCCGGTGTTGCCGCTGCCGCCCCCGAAGGAGCGACCGCCGCCGCCACCGGCGCCGCCGCCGGACTTGTTCAGCTTCGCAGTGGCGAAACGCAGCGCGGGGCCGACTTCCTCGACGTCCAGCTCGTACACAGTGCGCTTCTCGCCCTCGCGGGTCTCGTAGCTGCGCTGCTTGAGCTTGCCCTGCACGATCACGCGGGTACCGCGCGAAAGCGACTCGGCGACGTTCTCGGCGTACTGGCGCCAGACGCTACAGGTGAGGAACAGGGCCTCACCGTCTTTCCACTGGTTCGACTCGCGGTCGAACGTGCGCGGGGTCGATGCGATACGGAACTTCGCGACGGCGGCACCGGACGGCGTGTAACGCAGTTCGGGGTCGTCGACGAGGTTGCCGATAACCGTGATGACTGTTTCTCCTGCCATGACCTCTTCTCCCTAAGGTCTCGCAGTTGCAAAGGTCGGGTTACCGAAGCTCCGGTCGCAGCACCTTGGCCCGCAGCACCGACTCGCTGAGCCGAAGCTGACGGTCCATCTCCGCGACGGGACCGGGCTCGGACTGCAGGTCGACGATGGCGTAGATGCCCTCGTTGCTCTTGTTGATCTCGTAGGCGAGACGGCGCCGGCCCCAGACGTCGATCTTGTCGACGGCTCCCCCGGCGTCCTTGACGCCCTTCAGGAACTTCTCCAGCGTCGGGCTGACCTGGCTCTCCTCGAGATTCGGTTCGAGGATCACCATGAGTTCGTAGTGCCGCAAGATCGCTCCACCTCCTTCGGTCTCAATCGGCTGCGGTCGTTCCGCAGCAGGAGGAATCGCTTGCGCGCGCCCACTCCGGCCCGTGGGGCCGGTGCGGACAACCGCGCAATCGTACCTGCTTACGGGTGGTGCGGCGAGGCCGCTCCACCCGAATGTGACGCTACCTTCCGGCGCCGACAATCCGGGCCCGACACCGCTTCGAACACCCGATCCGGATGAGGATCGCCTCACCACGGGCCCCGGCGCCCTCCGCGCTAAGTTGGGAGGCGTGACATCGGAGTTCCAGTACACCGACCTGCTGCCGACGGGTGCGGACACGACCGAATACCGCCTCCTCACCGCAGAGGGGGTGAGCACCTTCGAAGCCGCGGGGCGGCGGTTCCTCACCGTCGAGCCCGAGGCCCTCTCCCTCCTCGCGGCCGAGGCGATCAAGGACATCTCGCACTTCCTGCGCCCCGCGCACCTCGCCCAGCTCCGCTCGATCCTCGACGACCCCGAGGCCAGCGGCAACGACCGGTTCGTGGCGATGGACCTGCTCAAGAACGCGAACATCGCCTCGGGCATGGTCCTGCCGATGTGCCAGGACACCGGCACCGCGATCGTCATGGGCAAGCGGGGGCGCCACGTCCTGACCGACGGGCGCGACGAGGAGCACCTCTCCCGCGGCATCTGGCAGGCCTACCGCGACCTGAACCTGCGCTACAGCCAGATGGCGCCGGTCTCGATGTGGGACGAGAAGAACACCGGCTCGAACCTGCCGGCGCAGATCGAGCTGTACGCCGACGGCGACGACGCCTACAAGCTCATGTTCATCGCCAAGGGCGGCGGCAGCGCCAACAAGTCCTTCCTGTTCCAGGAGACCAAGGCGATCCTCAACCCCGACGCGATGATGCGGTTCCTGGAGGAGAAGCTCCGCCAGATCGGCACCGCCGCGTGCCCGCCCTACCACCTGGCGATCGTCATCGGCGGCACGAGCGCCGAGTACGCGCTCAAGACCGCGAAGTACGCCTCCACGAAGTACCTCGACTCGATGCCCACGGCCGGCTCGGCGCTCGGGCACGGCTTCCGCGACGTCGAGCTCGAACAGGAGGTGCTCGGCCTGACCCGCCAGTTCGGGATCGGCGCCCAGTTCGGCGGCAAGTACTTCTGCCACGATGTGCGCGTGGTGCGCCTGCCGCGCCACGGCGCCTCGCTGCCGGTCGCCATCGCCGTCTCGTGCTCGGCCGACCGCCAGGCGATGGCCAAGATCACCGCCGAGGGCGTGTTCCTGGAGCAGCTGGAGACCGACCCGAGCAAGTACGTGCCGGACGTCCGCGAGGACGACCTGGAGGACGATGTGGTCCGCATCGACCTCGACCGGCCGATGAGCGAGATCCGCGAGGAGCTGTCGAAGTACCCGGTGAAGACCCGCGTGTCCCTCACCGGCACGCTCGTGGTCGCCCGCGACATCGCCCACGCCAAGATCAAGGAGCGCCTCGACGCGGGCGAGCCGATGCCGCAGTACCTGAAGGACCACGCGGTCTACTACGCCGGGCCCGCCAAGACCCCCGAGGGCTACGCCTCGGGCTCGTTCGGACCGACCACGGCCGGGCGCATGGACTCCTACGTCGACCAGTTCCAGGCGGCGGGCGGGTCGTTCGTGATGCTCGCGAAGGGGAACCGCTCGCAGCGCGTCACCGACGCGTGCAAGGCCCACGGGGGCTTCTACCTCGGCTCCATCGGCGGCCCGGCCGCCAAGCTCGCCGAGGAGAACATCAAGGCCATGGAGGTCCTGGAGTACCCCGAGCTGGGCATGGAGGCGGTCTGGAAGATCGAGGTCGAGGACTTCCCGGCCTTCATCGTCGTGGACGACAAGGGCAACGACTTCTACGAGGCCACCCGCAAGCCCGTCCTCACCCTCGGGCGCAGGCCCAAGATCAGCATCGGCTGAGCGCCGCACCGAGCGAAGCGCCGCAGGAACCCGGCTTCCCGCGGCGCTTCGCCGCGTCCGGGGACCGGGACGCGATCGGCGCGCTCACCCGATCGGGTGGAACGAGTGGCCGTCCGATTCGAGCCGATCGGTCGGATTTCGCCGTCGCACGGCCAGAGATGGCGTGCGCTACCGCCCGGTAACGAATGGTTTCGGTTTGTTTCGACGGAACCCGATCGGTCCGTCAGGTGCCCCATCGTTGCAGGCAGAGGACAAATCCGGTGAAGTGAGCGGACACCGCCGGGAGGGTTTCGCGGATACGCTTCGAGCGGTTGCCCCGCCCGTCCTCGCAGCCGTCCCGACACCCCGATCCCCCGGAAAAAACACCATGATCGAACATTTCTCTCACGGTTACATCACCCTCCCGCTCGCGTTCCTGGTCTCCATGACCGGCTCGACCCTCGGCCTGCTGGTCGCGCGGCACGCCCGCCGCCACGACCGCCCCGGCAAGCGCGCCCTGTGGCTGTCCATCGCCGCGTTCGCCATCGGCGGCACCGGCATCTGGGTCATGCACTTCGTGGCGATGCTCGGTTTCAACATCCAGAACGCCACGCTGCTCTACGACCCGCTGGAGACCGCACTCAGCGCGGTCGTCGCCATCGCCGTGGTCGCCTGCGGCCTGCTCATCATCGGCCTGGGCCAGTACTCGCGGCTGAAGCTCGCTCTGGCGGGGCTGTTCACCGGTGTCGGCGTGGCCGCCATGCACTACATGGGCATGGCCGCAGTCAGCGCCGACGTGGTCCTGACCCACAACCGCGGGTACGTGGTCGCGGCCGTCCTGATCGCCATCGTCGCCGCCACGACCGCGCTGTGGCTCTCGTGGACGCTCGAGCGCACCTCGATGATGTGGCTGGCCGCGATCGTGATGGCCCTGGCGGTCAACCTCATGCACTACACGGCGATGTTCGGCGTCGAGGTCGGCGGCGAGTCGGGCCTGGACGCGCACGGCGCCCACTCGATCGACCTCATCTTCCCGATGGCGACGCTCACCGCGATCGTCCTGCTCGTCCTCATCTACACGGTCGTCACCGTGCCCTCCGAGGAGGAGCTGCGCACCGAGGCGCGCATGGCCTCGATCGAGGAGGGCTTCCGGTCCGCCGACCGCGCCGCGAAGTGAACCGACGACGCGAAAGGGCCCGGCCGAGCACGGCCGGGCCCTTCGTTCGCCTCGGCCGGGACCTTCGGGCTCGTGGCCTTCGGGTCCCCGCCGGGGCGGCGCCGGGCGGACCCGGCTCCTCGTTACTGCGGCAGCGAGGGGAAGTGCCCCGCGACCGTGTTGGCGAAGCTGTAGTTGTTCGTCGCGTCCCAGTTGATCGACCAGGTCATGGCCCCGCCGATGCCCGGGTAGGCCCGGTCGGGGGTGAAGTCGCCGCAGTTGGCGAGCTTGGTGAGGCAGTCGAGCGCGTCGTTGACCATGGACGGGCTGACGTAGCCCGACCCGGCCGCGCTGGAGACGGCCGGCAGGCCCAGGCCCACCTGGCTCGGGGCGAGCCCGGCTTCGAGCTGGATGCACGCCTGCGCGGTCAGGAAGTCGATGTCGCCCTGCGCGTAGACCTGGCCGTCGCACCCGAGCATCGAGCCGGAGTTGTAGTACTGCATGTTGACGATCGTGAGGATGTCCTTGGTGCTGGTCGCCAACTGGTAGTACCCGGCCGAGGTGGACTGGAAGTCGATGGTCTGCGGGGCCATCGTGTAGATCAGGTCGGGCCCGACCGAGGCGCGGATGGTGCGCAGCGCGGTCTCGATGGCCGCGGCGTTGATGCCGTGCTCCAGGTCGATGTCGACCCCGTCGAAGCCGTACTCGTCGATGAGGGCCAGGACCGAGGAGGCGAAGGTCGCCGCGGTGCCCTGGTCGATGGTGACGTTGCCGCGCTCGCCGCCGACGGAGATGATGACGCTGCGGCCCTGGGCCTGGATCGCGGCGATGTCGGCCTTGAACTCGGCCTCGGTGTAGCCGATGCCGGTCAGGCTCGAGTCGAGCGCGAAGTCGACCTCGCCGGGGGTGGCGGTCTGCTCGGCGAAGGCCACCGCGACGATGTCGTAGGCGGCGGGGACCTCGTTGAGCTCCAGCACGGTCGAGCCGTTGTCGAAGTTGTGCCAGTAGCCGGTCAGGAGCGCCTCGCCGCCGCCCGGCTCGCCGGTGGGCTCGTCGGTCGGTTCGTCCGTGGGCTCGTCCGTCGGGTCGTCGGTGGGCTCCTCGGTCGGCGGGGTGGTCGGCTCGGCGCCGTCGCAGGGGCCGAGGTCCTCCCAGACGCCCCACTCGCCGGTGGTGCCGGGGGTCTCGCCGGTGGTCCACCACTTGGCGCGGTACTCGCGGTCCTGGTGGCTGACCAGGTCGCCGCCGACGTAGACGGCGCCGGTGTCCCAGGGCGCGCCCTGGCAGGCGGCCTCGGCGGAGGCGACGTGGGCGAAGGTGAGCGGTATCGCGACCGCGGCGCCCGCCGTCACGAGGGTGGAGACGGCGATGATCGCCGCTTTGCGGATGGGTCGCAAGGGGCCTCCAAGATATTTAAAGATTCCTAAATGTATGCCTCTCATCGTGTCGGCAGGAGGTTCGGTTGTCAAGGCCGCGCGGCACGAAAAAATCCGACTCGTCCGAAATGAGGGCCGCCTTCGCAAGCCCCGCAAACGAACGAGCCGGAAACTTTCCCATTGGGAACGCGCCTAACGCCGCACCGTGGCGGCGTCTCGCGGCGCTCTGCGGCCGCTCGGCGGCCTGCTTCGCGGCGAGTCGCCGCTCGCGCTTGCCGCGGGCGAGTTCGGTCTCCAGCGCGTCCAGCGGTCCGGCGAAGCCGTCCGCGAAGCGCGCCAGCCAGTCCTGGACGGCCGCGAGACCGCGCTCGTCTACGCCGTAGATGCGCCTGGTGCCCTCGGCCCTGACGGTGACGAGGCCGGCCTCGCGCAGGACCTTGAGGTGCTGGGAGACCGCGGGCTGGGAGATCCCCCCGCGCCGGCCCCCGGGGGCCGGCAGCGCGCCGAGCGCTTCGGCGACCGCCCCGGCGGGCCGCTCGCCTTCGCCGAGGAGCTCCATGATCCGGCGGCGCACCGGGTCGCCGAGCGCGTCGAAGGCGGCCTCGGCGGGCGGGACGCCGGCGTTCTCGCCGGTCACGCTTCCGGAGACTCCGGCGGCACGGTGTAGAAGGCGACGACCGCGTCCACGGCGGCCTTCGCCTCGGCGGGGTCGTCGCCGTCGGCGATCGCCGCCTTGCCCCAGGCGTCGCCCAGGAGGCGGGCGTACGCGAGGCCTTCGGGGCCGGTCATCCACTGCTCCCATTCCTGCGCGTCGAGCGATTCGGCGGTCGCGAGGTAGTAGCCGAGGCTGTGCAGCAGCCCGTCCCAGCCGATGCCGACCGCGCCGGGCCCGTACTGGCGCCACAACTCCGGCTCCACCGGCGCCTCGTGGACGAGTTCGAGCACGGTCCCGCCCTCGCCGGCGCTCAGGCGCACTTCGAGCCAGGACATGCCGCCGCCGAACTCCCAGGTCACCGCCAGCAGATCGGGGGCGTCGCAGCGTTCGATCACGCCGCCGGCCTGGGCCTCGAACTGGTAGCGGCCGCCGACCTCCAGGTCGCCGCTCACCGGCTGGAACCAGCGCGGAAGCCGCTCGGCGCTGGTGACCGCGTCCCAGACGTCGGCCTGCTCGGCGCGGTAGGCGCGCCTGGCGACGAGCACCTTCGTGGGCGAGCCGTTGCGCTCGCCGGTGCGGATCTCGCGCGCCACCAGTCCGGCGGACGCGATCGGGTCATCGGGATCGGGCATGACGCCTCCTTATATAAGTTGGAACTTATATAAGGAGGGTACACCCGCAGCGGCGGCCGCGGGAGCGAAACCTACCGTTCGACGTACCCGAGCAGGTCCTGCCTGGTGAGCACCCCGACCGGCTTGCCCTCGGCGAACACCATGAGCGCGTCGCGGTCGCGCAGCGCCGCGACCGCCCGCTCCACCTGCTCGCCCGAACCGATCGTCGGCAGCGACTCCCCGACGTGCCGCTCGATCGGGTCGTGCAGCGTCGCCTTCCCGCTGAACAGCGCGTCCATCAGGTCCCGCTCGGCCACCGCGCCCGCGACCTCGCCGCTGGTCACCGGCGGCTCGGCCTTGAGCACCGGCATCTGGCTCACCCCGTACTGGCGCATGATGTCGATCGCCTCGCGCACCGTGTCCTGCGGATGCACGTGGACGAGCTCGGGGATGTCCCCGCCCTTGCCGGACAGGACCTCCCCGACCGTGGTCTCGCCCGAACCGCCCAGGAAGCCGTACTCGGTCATCCACGAGTCGTTGAAGATCTTCGAGAGGTAGCCGCGCCCCCCGTCGGGCAGGATCACCACGACCACGTCGCCCGGGTCGGCGTCGCGGGCCACCGCCACCGCCCCGACCACGGCCATCCCGGCCGAACCGCCGACGAGCAGGCCCTCTTCGCGCGCGAGGCGCCGCGTCATCGCGAACGACTCCGCGTCGGTGACCTCCACGATCCGGTCGGCCAGCTCCCGGTCGTAGTTCTGCGGCCAGAAGTCCTCGCCCACGCCCTCGACCAGGTACGGGCGGCCCGTCCCGCCCGAATAGACCGAACCCTCCGGGTCGGCCCCCACGACCTGCACCTTCCCACCCGAGACCTCCTTGAGGTACCGGCCGATCCCGGTGATCGTCCCGCCCGTCCCGACCCCCGCGACCAGGTGCGTGATCCGCCCGGCCGTCTGCTTCCACAGCTCCGGCCCGGTCTGGTGGTAATGCGAGGCCGGGTTCGCCGGATTCGAGTACTGGTCGGGCTTCCACGCCCCGTCGATCTCGCTCACCAGCCGGTCGGAGACCTTGTAGTACGAGCGCGGGTCCTCGGGGTCCACCGCCGTCGGGCACACCACGACCTCCGCGCCGTACGCCTGCAACACGTTCCGCTTGTCCTCGGAGACCTTGTCGGGACACACGAACACGCACCGGTAGCCGCGCTGCTGCGCCACCATCGCCAGCCCCACCCCCGTGTTCCCGCTGGTCGGCTCCACAATGGTGCCGCCGGGGCGGAGCGCCCCCGACGCCTCGGCGTCGTCGATCATGCGCTGGGCGATGCGGTCCTTGATGGAACCGCCCGGGTTGAGGTACTCGACCTTCGCGAGGACGGTCGCCGCCGCGCCGTCGGTGACCGAGTTGAGCTTCACCAATGGGGTGTCGCCGATGAGGTCCAGGACCGATTCGAAGTACTGCATCCCCACAGCCTAGGCCCGGTCCCGCTGCGCCCGAGACAGTCCGCCGCCCGTGTCCGCCCGCCTTCCCCCGCACCGTTCCCACATCGACGGGCGCGAGTCCCGCAGCGTGGATACGATCAGCGGTGGTGCCCGCCACGCCGCACCGCTCGGCGAGAATCGGCACACAGAACCTCTTACGCAACGCTAGGGAGACACAGGCATGAGCACCGCTGACATCGGCGTGGTCGGGCTGGCCGTCATGGGCTCCAACCTCGCCAGGAACTTCGCCCGCCACGGCTTCACCGTCGCCGTCTACAACCGCACCCACGCCAAGACGACCGAACTCGTCGAAGCCCACGGCGACGAGGGCGACTTCGTGCCCTCCGAGCAGATCAAGGACTTCGTCGCCTCCCTCAAACGCCCCCGCAAGGCCATGATCATGGTCCAGGCCGGCCCCGCCACCGACGCCGTCATCGACCAGCTCGCCGCCCTCATGGAACCGGGCGACATGATCATCGACGGCGGCAACGCCCACTTCGAGAACACCCGCCGCCGCGAAGCCGCCCTGCGCGAAAAGGACCTCCACTTCGTCGGCACCGGCGTCTCCGGCGGCGAAGAGGGCGCCCTCCTGGGCCCCGCGATCATGCCCGGCGGATCGGCCGAGTCCTACGAGAGCCTCGGCCCCATCCTCGAAGCGATCGCCGCCAAGGCCCCCGACGGCACCCCCTGCTGCACCCGCCTTGGCCCCGACGGCGCCGGCCACTTCGTCAAGATGGTGCACAACGGCATCGAGTACTCCGACATGCAGCTCATCGGCGAGGCCTACGACCTTCTGCGCCGCGGCGTCGGCATCGAACCGGCCGACCTCGCCAAGACCTTCGCCGAATGGAACGCCGGCGAACTCGACTCCTACCTCATCGAGGTCACCGCCGAAGTCCTCGGCCACACCGACGCCGCCACCGGCAAGCCCCTCGTCGACGTCATCGTCGACCAGGCCGGCCAGAAGGGCACCGGACGCTGGACCGTCCAGAACGCCCTCGACCTCGGCGTCCCCGTCACCGGCATCGCCGAAGCCACCTTCGCCCGCGCCCTCTCCTCGGGCGTCAAGCAGCGCGAAGGCGCCGTCGACCTGCTCACCGGCCCCACCGAGCAGACCGCCTTCCCCGAGACCTTCGTCGAGGACGTCCGCCAGGCCCTCTACGCCTCCAAGATCGTCGCCTACGCCCAGGGCTTCGACCAGATCGCCGCCGCCAGCGCCGAATACGACTGGGGCATCGACCTCGGCTCCTGCTCGGCCCTGTGGCGCGCCGGCTGCATCATCCGCGCCCGCTTCCTCGACCGGATCACCGAGGCCTGGCGCTCCGACCCCGACCTGCCGACGCTCCTGGCCGCGCCCGAGTTCACCAAGATCGTGACGGACGCGCAGGACTCGTGGCGGCGAGTCGTGGCCACGGCCGCCCTGGCGGGGATCCCGACGCCGGGCTTCTCGTCGGCGCTGGCGTACTACGACGGGCTGCGCTCGCGCCGGCTCCCGGCGGCGCTGATCCAGGGCCAGCGGGACTTCTTCGGCGCGCACACGTACAAGCGGGTGGACCGCGAGGGCACGTTCCACACCGACTGGTCGGGCGACCGCGCCGAGCACCAGCAGTAAGCGGCTTTACCGGCGCCGCCTCCGCTCAGCGGAGGCGGCGCCGTTTCGTCTCCGGCTGCGGCGATCGCGCCGACGTTCGACCGGACGTGCTTCAGGGGAGCCGACGATCGACGAGGGCGCTCGCGACGGGCTGCGCCCCTACGTGGCTCAGTCGCCGAATCGAGGGCAGTAGGAGCCGCCGATGCTGAACGGCTCGGTCGGGACATCGCCGTCGCGCAGCCGTTTGACGAGGCTGATCAGCAGGTCGGGGAGCAGGGCGCCGTCGGTGGCGCCGCACTGCTCGATGGGGAGCCACTTGAATCCGAGCCGCTGCTCGTAGCCGATGTCGCTGGAGACCTTTGGTTCGAACCGGTCGGTGCGGTGGAAGAACAGCCAGTTCTTCTGGACCAGCAGCCGCCGATGCGGGAAGGCGGTGAGCACGCCGTGTCCGACCGGGCCGATGAGCGCGTCGGGTTCGATCGCGTGCCCGGTCTCCTCGGCGAACTCGCGGACCGCGGCGGCCTTGAGGTCTTCGCCGGGTTCGATGCCGCCGCCGGGGAGGAACCAGCGGGTGACGCCGTCCAGGCACTTGTCGCCGCCGATGTGGAGCACGGCGTCGTGCTGGTCGAGGAGGATGACGCGGGCGGCGATGCGGAGGGTCGCGCCGGTCTCGGCTTCGATGCCGGTCATCGGCCGGCGGCCTCGCCCGCGCACGGTCCCGCGGGCTCCAGTTGCACCGGCGCGGTCGGGACGTCGCGGTCGATGAGGCGCTTCACCAGGTGCAGCAGCGATTCGACGGGGTGGTCGAAGCCGTCGGTGGTCGCGAAGGCGGCCTCGGAGACCCAGCGGAACTCGAAGTCGGCCTCGTACTCGTCCCCGCCCGAGACGTGCGGTTCGAACCGCTCGACCCTGACCAGGAAGAGGTGGTTCTCCTGCGTGAACGGGACCCCTTGGCGACGTCCGTGGTAGAGCTGGCGGGCGACGGGGCCGACCAGGTCGTCCGGTCCGACGCGCAGGCCGGTCTCCTCGAACAGCTCGCGCGCGGCGGCGTCGTTGCGGGTCTCCCCGGGGTCGATGCCGCCTCCTGGCAGGAACCAGCGTGCGGGCCGGTCGGCGGTGGCCGACCGGCCGATGAACAGGACGCTGTCCTGTTCGTCGATCACGATGCAGCGTGCGCCGTGCCGGTCGATTCGGGTGGTTTCGTTCGTCGCGCTCACCGGTCAAGTATGGAGGCACGCTCGGTAGGCGTCCAGTCTCTATCCGCGTTCCACAGCCAGGCGCCCCACGGGAGGCGAACGGGCGCAACGGGTCTCACGCCGGCTAGCAGGGCTTTGAGCAGGTCGGCGACGGCGGCGGGGAACACGAGCGCGTCCTCGGCGGCGACCTCGTCGGGGGTGAGCCAGCGCGAGGAGGTGAACTCGGCCTGCTCGACCGCCTCCAGGCGGTCGCGGACGGGTTCGAAGTGCGGGACGCGCAGGAAGAAGTAGGCGTCCTCGGAGTGGATTACGAGGTCGGGCCCGTCGGACCAGGCTCCGGCGGTCTCGGCGACGACGGGTCCGAGCGCTTCGGCGTCGATGCGCAGGCCGGTCTCTTCGAAGACCTCGCGGACCGCGGCCCGCCGGAGGCTCTCGCCGGGGTCGAGGCCGCCGCCGGGGGTGACGTAGTACTCGACGCCGGGGCCCATGTAGTCGCGGCTGTGGAACAGGAGCACGCGGTCTGCGGGGTCGACGAGGAGCACCCGCGCGCACCGTCGCCTGATCGAGGTCGGTTCGGGTTCGGCACTCATCCAAGAAGTATGTGCGCCGAATCCGGCATCGGCAATCCGTAGGCGGCACCAGCCGTCATGAAGCTCCGGTGGCCGTCCGCGTGGAGCATCTACGTGCAAACGAAGTCGATGCGCCCGGGCTCGCGGCCGGTCAGCTAGCGCTCTGGTCGATCCAGGGGAGTTCGATCGTCTCGGGGACCGGGCCGGCGAGGGCGCGTTCGACGACGCCGGGCAGGCCCGCCGGGAGGACGATCGCGTCGGTCGACTCCAGGTCCTCGCGCGTCAGCCAGGCGTGGTGGCTGATCTCCTTCTCCTCGCCCTCCTCCAGGCCGCTGAGGTCGGGTTCGAAGTGTGGGACGCGCAGGAAGAAGAAGTGGTCGTCCGAGTAGAACCTGACACCCTCGTGGGTCGTCCACGGTCCCTCCGTGTGCGCCACCGTCGTCCCCAAATCCTCGGGGTCCACCCGCAGGCCGGTCTCCTCGAGCACTTCGCGGGCCGCGGCCGCCGCCAGCGCCTCGCCCTCCTCGACCCCGCCGCCCACGGTGAAGTAGTAGTCCGCGTCCTGGCGGACCAGGCCCGCGCCGAAGAACAGCAGGACCCGGTCCTGCTCGTCCGCGATGATCACGCGCGCCGCGCGCCGGTAGGTGAGTCCGTCAGGGGTGATCGCCATGGCCCCAGCCTAGACACCGCCGCCCGGGACCCGCCGGACCGGAGCCGCCCTCGCATTCGGCGCGCGGGCCGAAAATGTCGGCGGGGGATGCGACGCTGGCGGTACGCAACGGCACTCGTGAGAAAGGACGCCAATGGCAGTCGACGGCAAGCAGGCCCTAGAGGCCGAACAGGTCACCCGGCTCGTGGCCGAGCGCTTCAATTCGGGCGACATCGACGGGATCGGCGAGCTCTACGAAGACGACGCCGTACTGGCCTTCCCGCCCGACCGGCCCACCGAGGGCGTCGCGGCGATCAAGGAGGTCTACCGTGCGATCGCCGCGCAAGGGGGCGCCTTCTCCACCGACGAGGAACAGCTCCCAACCGTGCACTTCGGCGACCTCGCCCTGGCCTCGACGGTCGCCGCCGACGGCAAGGGCACCCGCACGCAGGTGCTGCGCCGCCAAGCCGACGGCACCTGGAAGCGCATCATCGACCGACCCGAGGCCGCCTGAACGCAGGAAGGCCCGCGGCGGTGCGCCGCCGCGGGCCCGGTTCCCTCGCATCAAGCGGGCTGGGCCACCGGCTCCGGCGTCGCGCGCTCGGCGATGAGCCGCCTGGCGAGCCGACCCGAGGCCTCGACCACGCCCATGATCATCAGCGCGTTGATCGCGTGGAAGCCGAAGATGATCTGCCCCGGCACCGTCCCCGCCACGCTCACCAGAGCGATCAGCGACTGGAGCACCACCAGGCCGAACGCGCCCGCCATGAGGCCGACGAGCTTCCCGCCCGACCGCGCCAGCGCCGCGAACAGGATTCCCAGCAGCGCCACCACCGCGATCGCGCGGCCGTTCATGATGTGCAGCGAGAACGCCTCGTCGGGCGCTCCGGCCGCGATGGCCCCGTACCCGGCCAGGAAGAACTGGACCCCGATCAGCAGTTGCAGCAGGATCGTCCAGACCCGATAGAACCTAAGCATCGACATTCCTCGTCTCGATCTCGTCTTGAACGGCGTCGACCGCGGTCATCGCCCCGTACGCCAGCAGGTGCACCACGCAGTGGTCGGTGAACACGTCCCCCCGCCACTCCTCCACGTCCGCCCCGGACACCGCGCCCGGCGCCAGCGCCGCCGACACCGCCAGCCACGCCCCCAGCGCCGCCTGCGAGGGCAGCTCCTTCCCGCCCGCCAACGCCGGCGTCCACGCCCCCACCTCGGTCCCGGCCGCGCCGACCGTCCGCGCCACCGCGTCCGCCGCCTGGTCGCTCAGCAGCATCGACCCGTACGCGGCCATCGCCCGCACCGCCCCGTACGCCCGGCCCACCGGCGAACCCGCCGCCCAGAGCGGCTCGCGGATCTCGACCTCCCGCGCCCAGTCCGGCCACCGCTCCAGCAGCGGCAGGCTCAGCCCCGGCTCCAGGTCCGCGGCCACCGCCTCCCGCACCAGCCGCGACGCCACCGACCGGCCCAGCTTCGTCGTCGTCACCGGGCTCGGGGACTCGTTCGACGCCAGCGCCCTCACCAACCGCGTGATCAGCTCGAAGACCAGCACCGTGCCGATGAACCGCGGCGCCGCCTCCGCCGGGAACGGCCCCTCCGGGCCCGGCTCCAACGCCCAGTCGGCCAGCGCCGCCCACTCCCGCGGCGGCCGACCGGCCCGGACGGCCTCCGCCAGCTCCGACTCGCCCGCCGCGTGCAGCATCATCGTGTGCGCGTCGGTGCAGAACCGGCACTCGTTGCGCACCGCGATCACCGTCGCGACCACTTCCTTCGCCTTGCGCTCCTCAGGCCCGCCCACCAGCAGCGACTCGCGCAGCAGCGCCCACACCGGCGCCAGCAGCTCCGGCGCCGGCGACAGCATCGTGATCGCCGGCCCGACCACGCCCAGCTCCGCCCTCACCTGCCGGTACACCTCCGCCACCAGGCCCTCGGCCCGCCTCGGATCGACGGGGACGACATGCCTCACCTCAGGACCCGTGCTTCTCAACGACATGCGGCCTCTCCTCGATTCGATTCCGCCGACCGGCGGCCGAGGCCGCCGCACGCCTCCAGACTCCCGGCCCGCGGCCCCGATGTCGTCGTCCCGGCGCGGGCATTCGCGGCGGCGCCGAGCGCAGCACCGCACCCGGGCGCGTACACCCTGCGCCGTACGCCTCCCCTGCACCGCGGGCCGACGCCGCGGCCGCCGACCCGCCCTAGGATTGGGCCATGCCCTCCGAAACCCGCCTCTCGGGACGGCGGCTCGACCTGGTCGTCGCCGCCCTCCTGCTGGTCGACTGCCTCATACCCGGGTTCGTGAGGCTCGCGGGCGGCGACTTCCCCTGGTACGGGTGGGTCCTGCTCGCCATCGGCCCGGCGGCCTTCCCGTTCTGGCGCCGCCACCCCCGCACCGTCATGTTCGTCAGCGTCGCCGCGGTCGGCGCCACCGGCCACCTCGCCCTCGGCCCGCTCACCTGGCTCCCCGCGTTCGTCGCCATCGCCGTCACGATGTACTCCGGGCACCGGCGCACCACCATCGCCACCGTCATCGTCCTGTCCTCCTTCGTCGCCTGGGGCAACTGGCAGCACGCCGAATTCCAGATCACCGGCGAGATGCTCCAGCGGTCCCTGCTCGTCATCGGCTGGCTCCACGTCGCCCTCATCACCGGCGAATCGCGCCGCCAGCGGGACGCCTACATGGCCGAGGCCGAGCACACCCGCGAAGAGGCCGTCAAACGCAAGGCCGCCGACGAACGGGTGCGGATCGCCCGCGAACTGCACGACTCCCTGACCCACTCGATCTCCGTCATCCGCGTCCAGGCCGGCGTCGCGCTCCACCTCGCGCGCAAACGAGGCGAGGCCCCGCCGCCCGCGCTCGTCGCCGTCGAAGAGGCCGCCAAGGACGCGACCCGCGAACTGCGCGAGACCCTCACGATGCTCCGCGACGACGACGGCCACCGCCTCTCCCGCGTCAAGTCCCTCGCCGACCGCTACCGCGACCTCGGCTTCGCCATCGAACTCGAATGCGCCCTCCCCCTCGACGACACCGCCGACCTCGACGAAGAGGTCGACCACGCCGCCTACCGGATCGTCCAGGAGGCCCTGACGAACGCCGTGCGTCACTCCGAAGGCGACCGGATCCGCGTCCGGGTCCGCCGACGCGAGGACGCGATCGTCGTCGAGGTCGCCGACAACGGCGCCGCCGTCCGCGCCGTGCCCGGCCGCGGCATCACCGGCATGAGAGAACGCGTCGACGCCCTCGGCGGCACCCTCCACGTCGGACCCGGCGAATACGGCTTCACCGTCCGCGCCGAACTCCCCGCCGCCGACACGACAGCCGACACCGCCGCCGACCGCGAAGTGCGTCCGCAGCCGGCCGCCGCCGAACCGGGGAGGACCCAGTGATCCGCGTCCTGCTCGCCGACGACCAGCCGCTCATGCGCGGCGGCTTCCGCGCCCTCATCGACGCCGAAGACGACATGACCGTCGTCGCCGAAGCCGCCGACGGCCCCACCGCGGTCCGCCTCGCCGCCGACGTCCGCCCCGACGTGGCCCTCCTCGACGTCGAGATGCCAGGCGGCGACGGCATCAGCGCCGTCCGCGCCATCGCCGCCGACGACCGCCTCGCCGACCTGCGCGTCGTCATGCTCACCAACTACTCCTTCGACGCCTACGTCTTCGACGCCCTCCGCGCCGGCGCCGCCGGCTACCTCGTCAAGGACACCGAACCGGAGGAACTCCTGCGATGCGTGCGGGCCGCCGCGGCCGGAGAGACCCTCCTGTCACCGCAGATCGCCGCGAAGCTCGTCGCCGAATACGTCGCCCACCCGCCCGCGCGACTCGCCGGCCAAGTGGAGGGCCTGACCTCGCGCGAGACCGAGATCGTCGCCCTCGTGGCCCGCGGCCTCACCAACGGCGAGATCGCCGACCGGCTCTTCATCAGCCCGGCGACGGCCAAGACCCACGTGCACCGCGCCATGATGAAACTCGCCGTCCGCGACCGCGCCGGCCTCGTCGTCTTCGCCTACGAATCAGGCCTCGTGCAGCCCAAGGGATCCGCCTGAGCAGAGCAGGACACCGGGAACGGTGTCCGCGACGCGGGCACCGCACCGAGACCCGACCCGTAACGGGCCACCCCGAAGCGCGCCCAACGAAATGTCACACCCGCCAGGCACCCTCGTATCAGGGAGCCCGAAACACGGCCGCAAACGGCGCTGGCGGCTGCCCTCGAACCGGGGCTCACCCTGCCGCGCCGCGGCGGCCGATCATCGTCGAGCGTCGGTCGCGTCGGTCGCGTCGGTCGCGTCGTCCCTCGGCCCGACCTCGCCCGAAGCTTCCCTGTCCGCGTTCGCGGATTGCGCCCCCGGGTCGGCGCTGGCGTTGTACTCCGAGCCGAACAGCAAGGCCATGTTGGTGATCCACAGCCAGACCAGGAACACGATCACACCGCCGAGGGCCCCGTACGTCTTGTCGTAATTCCCGAACGTCGCCGCGTACAGCCCGAACCCGGCCGAGGCCACCAGCCACAGCAGCACGGCCAGCACCGCGCCCGGCGCCCGCTCGCGGAAACTCGAGTGCTTCGCCGGCGCGAGCCAGTACAGCAGCGCCACGATCACGATGACCAGCACCACGATCACTGGCCAGCGGATCCAGTCCCACACCGCCGCCGCCGCGTCGCCGGCTCCCACGGCCTGGCCGACCGCCCGCACCACCGCGCCGCCGGAGGCGGCGACCACCGCGCAGGCGGCCGTCAGCGCGCCCACCACGACGGTGAGCACGACCCGCACCACCAGGACCTTCCACCACTTGCGAGTCTCGCCGGTCCCGTTGACCGCGTTGAGCGCCCGCGAGAACGCCGCGATGTAGTTCGAGGCCGCCCACAGGGCCGCGGCCAGGCCCGCCAGCGCCAGGAATCCCGCCGCGCGCGGGTTCACCTGGAGCCGGGCCACGGCGTCCTCGATGATCGTCATGCTGTCGGCGGGCGCGAGGGAGGCGATCCCCTTGAGCAGCGCCTCGGTCGCGTCGGGGTCGAGCAGGCCGATGAGGGAGGTGCCCACCAGGAGTGCGGGGAACAGCGACAGCACCGAGTAGTAGGTGAGCGCGGCCGCGTTGTCGGCACGGTTCTCGGCGCCGTACCGCTTGCCGGCTCTGACCAGTGATCGTGTGCCCATCATCCAACCGTGCCAGGCGGTGCGGGCGGGTGGGGCCGTTCGGGGGAACCTGTCACGCGGACCGATCGTCCGATGTGGCGGCAGGGGCGGGTGTCACCTGTCGATGCGGTCGTGGCCTTCGCAGGCGCCGGGGCGGGGCCGGGTGGCGAGGGCCCAGACGAGGAGCACGTCCAGCACGATCACCAGGGTCGCGAAGATCGGGTACTGCGGGGCGAGGAAGACCTGGCTCATCGCCGAGACCGCCGCGACCACCAGTGCGGGGGTCGGGTGCCGCCGCAGCTTCGCGAGCCGCCGTCCGCGGCCGAACCTGCCGAGGCCGATCACGATGGCCGCCAAGCCGACCGCGAGGTTCACCCAGCCCCAGCCGGCGTTGTCCGCGCGGTACCAGTAGCCGCCGCCCGCGAAGACGAAGACCGCGCCGCTGGTGACGGCGTTGCCGATGAACACCTGCGCGGCACCGACCAGCAGGAGCAGCACGCCGGTGTACACGGAGCCGCCGGGCTTGCGTGGAGGATCCCAGTCCTCTCGAGTCATGCGCGGTCCCTCGGGGTGCTCGGCGGCGCCGACGGCGCTTGCGCACACAGCTTAGGCGACGACGCACAGCGCACGCGCTTTCCACACCCGCCGCCGGGAGCCCTGCGGACGGACACCGCCCGTGTACGCACCGCAAATGGGGTCCGGGCCCTCACCGGTCCTCGTGGGCCTTGACGCGCCGCAACCAGTTCCCGAGGAGGGCGCTGCCGTCCTCGGTGAGGATCGACTCGGGATGGAACTGCACCCCTTCGACGTCGATCTCGCGGTGGCGCAGTCCCATGACCGTGCCGTCCTCGCTCGTGGCGCTCACCTCGAGCGGGTCTCGCACGGTCGCGGGCTCGACGGCGAGGGAGTGGTACCGGGTGGCCGTGAACGGGTTCTCCAGCCCGGCGAACACGCCCGCGCCGTCGTGGCGGATCGGGGAGGTCTCGCCGTGCCGCAGCTCGGCGGCGCGCGAGACGACCGCGCCCCAGTGCTCGGCGATCACCTGGTGGCCCAGGCAGACGCCGAGGACGGGGACCGCCCCGGCGAAGCGGTCGAGCAGCTCGTGGCCGAGCCGGGCCTCGTCGGGCCGGCCGGGCCCGGGGGAGAGCAGCACCCCGGCCGGGCGCAGCCGCGCGGCCTCGTCGGCGTCGATCCGGTCCGAGCCGCGGACCTCGACTCCCGCGCCGAGGGCCCGCAGGTAGGAGACGATGGTGTGGACGAACGAGTCGCGGAAGTCGACGACCAGCACGCTACCCATCAGCGCCGTCCATCACTGCGTCCCACGGTCGCTCAATCCTCGGACTCCGTGGGGGACTGCGCGGTCTCCCAGTCCTCGGGGTTGAAGCCGGTGCCCTGGCAGTCCACGCCGGGCGTGCACGTCTGGACCTCTTCGCCGTCGGTCTCGGTCTGCTCGACATTGACGCCGCCGGCGGGGTCGACGTTGCTCCAGGGCATGTGCGGTCGCACGGCCGGGAAGAGCACGAACCACAGCAGGGCCAGGGCGCCCGCGCTCAGCGCGAGGGAGCCGGTGATCTTGCCCGGCAGTCCGCCGGGGAGCTTGCTCCAGATCCACGAGTACATGTCAGGCCTCCGCGTCGACGGCCGCGTCGGGCAGGTCGTTCTCAGGGTCGCGTTCGATGGTCTCCACCAACTGGCCGTAGACGACGTACCGCTCGTAGTTGTCCCACAGCGGGTGGCAGGTGAACAGGGTCAGCCAGTAGTCCTCGTCGCCCGGTTCGGCGCCGGGCTCGCCGGGCACGGGCGCGGTGATGTCCACTTGGGTCTCGTCGACGACCTCGTGCTCGCGGACCTCGTAGACGTAGAAGTACTCCTTCGTCTCGATCACGACCTTGTCGCCGGGGTCGAGGTCGCGGATCTTCTGGAAGATCGCGGGCACGTTGTGTCCGGCGAGGGTGAAGTTCCCCTGCTCGCCGGGATAGGCGCCCTCGAGGTAGCGGCCGGGGGCGTACTCGATGTCGGAGGGCTCGGTGCCCTCGACGAGGGTCCAGGACTCGGCGCGGATGTCGGGCGCCCACATGCGCGCGAACGCGTCACCGAGCTCGGGGATCGGCGCGCCGTCGACGCCCTCGCCCTCGATGCCGCCCTGCCAGATCGAGTCGAGGTCGCTGGAGAGGACGGACTGCTCGTTGTTGATCTCGGCGGTGACGCCGAAGATCTCGTAGGCGGCGTACAGCAGGACGACCACGCCGAGGGTGATGAGGGCCTCGCCGAGGCCGCGGACGGTGCCGCGCATGCCCTCGCCGCGGTGGCGTTTGACCGAGCGCTTCTTGCGGGTCTCGCTGTCGGCGCCGGGGGGTGCGGGGACGGCGTCGTCGGCGGGGATGACCGGGAGGATCGCGGTCCCGTCGGGTTCGGGCACGAGCGAGGCGTGGGAGGCGCGGGCGAGCCCGGGCGGGCGCAGCGCGGTGGTGGTGTCGAAGTCCGGTTCCGCGTCCTGAGCGGGCGGGGTGGGCCCGGGCGGGGCGTAGGCCTGTTCGGGGCGCGGTCCTGGAGAGGGCCGGGCGCCGGTCGGCCTGGGCGGCAACGACTGCGGGGGCGAGGGGGCGGCGCGTCCGGTGGGGCTCGCGGGGCCCGGCGCGGGCGGCGGGATCGTCGCCTTGCCGCTCGGGGGCGATCCGGCGGGCGGCGGGACGCTGGCGCGGCCGGGACTGGGCGAGGAGCCCTGGGCCGGGCGCGGCCAGGGCTCGTTCGCGAAGGGTGACCAGTCCTGATCGCTCACCTGGAACTTCGCCTCCGTCGTGCCGGTGTTCTCAACGCCTGAATGATGTCGTAACCATAACGCGCGAGGCAATCCTAGGGTTGTCCCACGAACGCGAGTATCGCCCGAACGGGCGGGCGCGGCGCCCCCGCTCGGGCCGCCGCGCGGCGGCGCTCGGCCCGCCCGGCCCCGATCCCGAACCGCCGGTGGGACTCCGGTGACCGGACGGGTGCGAAGCGGGAGCGCTTCCGCAGCTCACCGGCGGGGTGTGAGCTACGCTATGCCGCGCGGACGGCGCGTCACCGGCGGACGGTACCCTGGACGTCGGACATGTCCCTCAGTTGGAGAATCATCGATGCCGAAGTCACGCGTGCGCAAGAAGAAGGTCTACTCGAGCCCCACGGGTACGAGCTCCTCCTCGGCCGACAGCTACGAGCCGAGCCCGACATGGGTGCCGATCACCGCCGTCGCCCTCATCGTGATCGGCATCGGCTGGCTGACGCTCTTCTACCTCTCCGGCATGGCCTACCCGGTCGCCGCCTGGGGCTACTGGAACCTGGCCGTCGGCTTCTCCTGCATGGTCGCGGCCCTGCTCGTCCTGTCGAAGTGGCGCTGACCCGACCGCACGGCAGGTGAGCCCTGCCCGCGAATTCCGGCGACGTGCCCTCGTAGGACCCCCAGTGCATCTTTGAACGCTGCACGTTCACGGCTCGCGAGCTTCGCCGAGACCGGGGGTCCCCTAAGGGCGATATATCAGGATATTTCCTGATGCATGCATTTTTCGAAGTCGCAGAGCGGGTGCTCAGAGCAGCTCGAAGACCGTCGCGTTCGCCATGCCGCCGCCCTCGCACATGACCTGGAGCCCGCGCCGCGAACCGGTGTCGCGCATGTAGTGCAGCATCGTCGCGGCCAGGCGCGCCCCGGACGCCCCCAGCGGGTGCCCGAGCGCGATCGCCCCGCCGCGGGGATTGAGCCGCTCCTCGTCGGCGCCGGTCTCGGCCAGCCACGCGAGCGGCACCGCCGCGAAAGCCTCGTTCACCTCGAACACGTCGATCTCGTCCAAGTCGAGCCCGGTGCGCCGCAGGATCTTCGCGGTCGCCGGAATCGGCCCGTCGAGCATGACCACCGGGTCGGAGCCGACCGTGCACGCCGCCGCGATCCGCGCCAGCGGCTGCACGCCCAGACGCCGCGCGTGCGCGTCGGTGGTGATCACCAGTGCCGCCGACCCGTCCGAGATCTGCGAGGACGAACCGGCCGTCACCGAACCGTCCGCCGTGAACGCCGGCTTGAGACCGGCGAGCTTCTCCATGCTCGTCTCCCGCCGGATGCCCTCGTCCGACCCGACCCCGGCGATCGGCGCGATCTCGGCCGCGAAACCACCGCCGTCACCGGCCGCCGCGGCCTTCTCGTGACTGGCCAGCGCGAACGCGTCCATCGCCTCGCGGCCGATCCCGTAGCGCCCGGCGACCAGCTCGGCCGCCATGCCCTGGTTGAACGGCAGCGCCGCCTCGGCGTCCACGCTCCCCGCATACCGCTCGCGGACCGCCGGCCCGTACGGCTCGCCCGCGCCCGAACCGACGCTCGAGCCCATCGGGACGCGGCTCATCGACTCCACGCCGCCGGCGACGATCACGTCCGCGTGCCCGGCCAGGACCGCGGCCGCCGCGAACGCGACCGCCTGCTGGCTGGAGCCGCACTGGCGGTCCACGGTCGTCCCGGGAATCGTCTCGGGCCAGCCCGCCGCCAGAACGGCGTTGCGCGCGACGTTCCAGGACTGCTCGCCGACCTGCGAGACGCAGCCGAACACGACGTCGTCCACCGCGTCCGGCCCGATCCCCGATCGCTCGAGCGCCGCGTTCATCGCGTGCGCGGCCAGGTCCACGGCGTGGACGCCCGACAGCGCGCCGCCGCGCCGACCCAGCGGCGTGCGGGCGGCGGCGAGGACCACGGCCTCAGTCATTGCGGTACACCGGGGCGATGACGGCCCGCGCGATCGTGTTGAACGTCAAGTGGAAACCGCCCACGGCCATCGCCGCGCCCGGGTCGACCTCGATCGGGGCCTTGAGCGCGTGCACCGCGAACAGGTAGCGGTGCTCCGGGTCGCCCGGAGGCGGCGCGGCCCCCGCGTAGCCGACCGAACCCGAATCGGTGCGCAACTGCACCGCACCGGCGGGCGGGGAGGCGGCGGCGCCGGTCGCCAGTTCGGTCACCGAAGCGTCGAGGCCCAGCAGCATCCAGTGCCACCAGCCCGAACCGGTGGGCGCGTCCGGATCGAAGCAGGTCACGGCGAACGCGGCCGTCTCGGCCGGAAAACCCGACCAGGCGAGGTGCGGGGACACGTCCTGCCCGGCGACCTGCGCGGCCGGGAGCGTCTCGCCGTCGGCGACGTCGTCCGACGTCAACGTGAACGACGGCAGCGGGGGAAGGAAATCGTAGGGCCAGGGGGCCCGGGTGCGGTCGAGCGACGTCATCGTCCTCCTCCTTCTGGACCCGCCCGCGACACCGCCGCCCGCCCGACGCGGTTCCCGCCCATCTCGGGAGCCGCGCCCGCCGGCCCGGACGCCTCGGCGCCCCCCACCGGGGAGACGACGTGTTCGCTTGCGGGGCCTCATGTTCGACAGAACCTGAAAGCAACCTGCGGGACCGCGGCCCCGCACTTGCACCGTATCGCGAAAGCACCCCGCCCCGACCGCCCGACCGCCGAACCGCCCCGCGCCGAAGGCCCCGCCGCCGCGAACCGAGCAGTGCCGCCCCGTGCCCGGCACTGACCCACGATGCCGCGCGGTGAGGCCCCGGCGGCCCCGACCCCACCGCTCGACGTCCGCTCTATGGGCCCCTTACGCTGGTGTCATGCCGAACACCGACGTCATCTCTTTCTCCCGGGGCGCCCCGTCGCTCGACATCGTCGACACCGAGGGCCTCAAGGCCGCCGCCGTCGCCGCACTCGAGGCCGATCCGGCCGGAGTCACCGGCTACGGCACCTCGGTGGGCTACGTCCCGCTGCGCGAGTGGATCGCCGCCAAGCACGGCGTCCAACCCGAGAACGTGCTCATCACCAACGGCTCCATGCAGGCCGACGCGTTCCTGTTCGACGAACTGGTGAAGCCCGACTCGCCGGTGATCGTCGAACGCCCCACCTACGACCGGACCCTCCTGGGCCTGCGCAACCGCCGCGGCGAACTCCACCCGGTGCGCGTCCAGGCCGACGGCCTCGACGTCGACGAACTCGAAGCCCTCCTCAAAGGCGGCGTGCGGCCGACCCTCGCGCACATCATCCCGAACTTCCAGAACCCGGCGGGCGTGTCGCTCTCCGGCGAGAAGCGCACCCGGCTGCTCCAGCTCGCCGCCGAATACGACTTCACGATCTTCGAGGACGACCCGTACTACGACATCCGCTTCCGCGGCGAGCAGCACCCGACCATGCTCGACCAGGACGGTGCGGGCCGCGTCGTCTACGCCTCCTCGTTCTCCAAGACCGTGTGCCCCGGCCTGCGCACCGGCTACCTGGTCGGCCCCGCCGACCTCATCAAGACCATCGCCGCGGCGGCCACCAACACCTACATCGCGCCGAACATGTTCGCGCAGGCCACGATCCACCAGTTCGCCGCCTCCGGGGCGCTCGACCGCTCGATCGCGACCGTCAAGGCCGCGCTCGAAGAACGCGTCGACCAGCTCTCGGCGTCACTGCGCGCGCACCTGCCGAACGCCGAGTTCGTCGTCCCCGACGGCGGCTACTTCCTGTGGGTCGACCTCGGCGAAGGCGTCGACTGCGCCAAGGTCGCCCCGGCCGCGGCGAAGGAGGGCGTCCAGGTCGTCAAGGGCACCGACTTCGTCATCGACGGCGGCGAAACCTGCCTGCGACTGGCCTACTCGGCCGTGAAGGCCGACCGGATCGACGAAGGCGTGCGCCGCCTCGCGAAGGCCGTCGAGGCCACCCGCGCCTGAAGGCCGCACGTTCCGTGACGAACACGGAACCGAACGTCGACAATGGATGGCGGTTATGCGACATGGCGTATAACCGCCACCGCACCGCCCTTCCCACAGCGCGATGGGAGCGCGAGAATCGTTGCGTGACCGCGGCCGAGCCGCGGCAGCACCCAGACCCGCTCCCATTGGCGCCGGATCGGTGGACCCGCCCACTCCCCCCGAGGCGGGACACCGGTCCGGCGTTGTCCTTTCCACGACTTCGGGGACCCGCGTCACCGCGGATCCCCGATTCGCCTTTCGCCGGCCCGCCGCCCCGAGACCGCACCGCGCCCCCGGACCGGCGCGAACGCCGACCGTTTCCTTCCAGTTCGCTTCGCCGCAGCGGCCCCCTAACGGGTGACGCTGTCGACCAGTTCCTCGGTGAGCGCCCGGTCATCGAGATTCGCGTCGTCGAGCAGCTCCTCCGCAAGGAGCGCCTCGCCGATCGACTCGGTGCGCTGGCGGTACCACAGGTAGAAGGCCGCGCCGCCGAGCGCGAGTCCCGTGCCGATCGCGCCCGCCACCCACGGCCACTTGGGCGCCGGCGGCTTCTTGAGCCCGACCTTGGTCAGGACGACGTTGACCTTCGGCGCCGCGGCGTCCCGCGTCCCTCGCGCCGCAGCGAAGCCCGCGCTCTTGAGCGAGTTCACTCCCTGCTGGAAATGGTCCACGGCTTCCCGCGTGGGAGTCGTGGAATGTCGGCTGAAGCCCATAGTGAATGCCTCCTCTAGGTGCTTGTCAGTCACATCGTGCACCGCGCTGTGACACCGGTCGAGGGAAACGGGGGAGAAAGTTGGACGAACCTCGGCGGTCTGGCACCATTGACGCCATGACGAAGGCGACGCTGAAGACCAATGCAGGCGACATCACGATCGAACTGCTCGACAACCACGCGCCCAAGACCGTGGCGAACTTCGTGGGCCTGGCCGAGGGCACGAGGGAATACACCGACCCGAACACCGGCGCGGCCGGCTCGGGCCCGTACTACGACGGTGTCATCTTCCACCGGGTCATCGACGGGTTCATGGCCCAGGGCGGCGACCCGACCGGCACCGGCCGCGGCGGCCCCGGCTACAAGTTCGCCGACGAGTTCCACCCGGACCTGCACTTCGGCGAGCCCTACCTGCTCGCCATGGCCAACGCCGGGCCCGGCACCAACGGCTCCCAGTTCTTCATCACGCTGGGCCCGACCCCGCACCTGAACTTCAAGCACACCATCTTCGGCAAGGTCGCCGACGAGGACTCCAAGGCCGTGGTCGACCGGATCGGCAAGACCCCCACCGGCCCGATGGACCGCCCGGTCAACGACATCGTCATCGAGTCCGTCGTCATCGAGAAGTAACGACCTCTCGATGAGCGACGAGCAGTCTGCCCCGGTCTGCTATCGCCACCGGAACCGCGAGACCTACCTGAGCTGCTCCCGCTGCGGGAAGCCGATCTGCGCAGACTGCCGGATCGACGCCCCCGTCGGGTTCCAATGCCCCGACTGCGTGGCCGAGGGCCGCCGGACGACGCGCCAAGCGCGCACGTCGTTCGGCGGCGTCGCGGGCGCGGGAGCGGCCGGCACGGTCACCAAGGTGCTCATCGGCCTGAACCTCGCGGTGTTCATCCTGGCCGGGCTCTCCACCGGGAACCTCGCCGAGCTGATGACGACGGGGAGCACGCCCCTGCACCTCATCGGCGCCGAGATCGGGTTCCTCCCCGGTTACGACGCGATCCGGGTCGAACTGTTCGGCACCCAGGTCATCGCGCCGACGGTGGCCGCGGGCGGGTACTACCGCATGGTCACGGCCATGTTCCTGCACTACGGGTTCATCCACCTGGGCTTCAACATGCTGGTGCTCTGGCTGTTCGGCCGGGCGCTGGAACAGGACCTCGGCCCGGCCCGGTTCCTCTCGGTGTACATGCTCTCGGGCCTGGCCGGATCGGTCGCGGTGTACTTCTTCGCCGCCGACACGGCCACGGCCGGCGCCTCCGGCGCCGTCTACGGCCTTTTCGGCCTGCTGGTCATGGTGAACCGCAAACTCAAGCGCGACAACAGGTCCATCTACATCCTGATCGGCCTGAACCTGGCGCTGACGCTCTTCATCGGGTTCAGCTTCTGGGGCCACGTCGGCGGCTTGATCGGCGGCCTGATCTGCGGCGTCATCGTGACCTTCACGCCGCGAGAGCGGCGGCGACTGCACTGGGCGGGTTTCGCCGTGTTCCTGGCGCTGCTCGCGGCGGCCACATTCCTCCAGACCAGCCTGCTCGACAACCAGTACAACATCGTCTAGACCAGCGCGGCAGCGCAGCGTCCCCGATTCGGGGAGCGGCGGGCAAGCCCGACGACCGCAGCCGCAACATCGTTGATCGAGGCCGCCGCCAGGCGGCCTCGATCGCGTTCCCTGAGTCGCGTTCCCTGAGTCGCGTTCCCTGAGTCGCGTTCCCTGAGTCGCGTTCCCTGAGTCGCGTTCCCTGAGTCGCGTTCCC
>NZ_JOGR01000012.1 GCF_000719515.1 Glycomyces sp. NRRL B-16210
CACCCTCGACCTGGTCGTGGACATCGAGACGTTGCAGGGCAAGGACACCGGCCGCCTGCCCCTCCTCGAAGGCCGCCCCATCTCAGTCGCCGGGGCCCGGCTCCTCGCCTGCGAAGCCGGGATCATCCCCTCAGTGTTCGACTACGCCACCGGCGAAGCCGTGGAACTCGGCCGGGCCCTGCGCCTGCCCAACACCGCCCTCCGCCGCAAACTCGAGCTGGAGCAACCTGAAGGGTGCGCTTGGCAGGGCTGTGACCGGCCTGTCGCGTGGACCGAGGCCCACCACATCACCCATTGGGCCGATGGCGGACCCACGGTCGCTGCGAACCTGATCTTGCTGTGCCGGTTCCACCACGGGCGCATCCACACCCCTGGCTGGACGGTTGAGAAGACCGGCCCCGGACAGGCCTTGATCGTCCACCACGACGGCCACGACACCAGCCCTGAGGCACAGGACGGCCAGGGCGGCCAGGGCTCCAATAGCACCGGCTGCGGGTGTGCGGACTGGCGTACCGATGCGGACATGGATGCCGAACACGCCAGCGCGGACGACACCGCGGGCCTGTTCCCCACTGGTCTGTACCGGTCGGAGTGGTCGGAGATGCTGACTCCTGACCTCAATGACCGGGCCGAGGCCGCCGAAAGAGACCGGGTCCTCGCCGAGATCGCGGCAGCCCGTGCACGGCTGCGCGAGAAGTTCGGCACCACGAACCTTGAACCCGCCGAGCAGGCAGCTGATCCCACGCCCACCGCGAAGCGAGCGCCTCTCGACCTCGGCAGGACCGCACGGCCTCAGGCGAAGACGCCCGTGCTGGCGGTACCCGTTGACTACGGTGAGCCGCCGTTCTTAGGATGCCCGTCCCGGTGGCGATCGGGGCGGGGGGAAGGGAGCACACTGAGTGTCTTCCCGCCCGAAACCCAGACGGGTTCGGGCCCTTCACCATGCCCGGAAACAGAACAGAGCGCTCACATACCCACACGCGCCGCAAAGCCGATGAACCCACCCCGGCCCGGCACCACCGCTTTCGTCGCCGCCATCCTTGACCGCCACCCAATACCGCCGGAAGGCCGATAGACCCACCCCGACCCAGCACCGTCCTCTTTGTCGCTGCCATCCTTGACCGCCACCCAGTACCGCCGGGAAGCCGATGAACCCACCCCGGCCCGGCACCACCGCTTTCGTCGCCGCCAGCCCTGACCGTGGCCATCAAGACACCAGCACGCCGAAGGCCAAGCCCAAGAACACCAGACCCGTTATCGCTGCCCTCTGTAACCCCAACCTTCTACGGTTTGCGAGCCGAAGGTGTACCTCAGGACCAAGAGGCCCCTTTATCGCTGCCTTCCCTAACCGCGACTATCACCTCAGCAGCAGTTCAGTCGCCGGCCTGCCTACGAAACAGCTCGTCCTTCACTGCCACGGTCGAAGCGGCCTAATGCCTTGAAGAGACTTATACCTTGTTGCGGGTGTGGGGAAAGGCTGCTGCAATCGAGGATGCGCCTGCACCGGTTGTGGTGCCTCTTCGAAGGATCTCGCTTTGCCGCCGAACGACCTCGATTACGCCGATGCGGTCCGTGCCGCTGCCGAGTCCGCACTTGGCCGTTATGACCTGGCCGGTCCTGTCTCGTTGGAACCGATCCGGCTGCTTAACAATGCTGTGTTCGCCGTGACTACCGGTGATCGGGAACGGTTCGTGTTGCGAGTGCACCGGCCTCGGTGCCGGCTCGATGCGCACAGTCGCTCGGAGTTGGATTTCCTGGACTCGATACATGAGCCTCTGGGCCGCGTTGGTGTGCGAGTGCCCGCGCCGGTCAGGGCTGCGGATGGTGCGTTGTCCGTGGAGGCCACGCTGCCCGAGATCGGGGAATCCTCTCCGCGGGTGTCCTGTGATCTGCTGACTTGGGTGGAGGGACAGGTACGGCGGCCAGGGACCGGCCTCGGTTTGAGCGGGGTGCGGAGGATCGGGCGCGGGATGGGGCAATTCCATCAGATCTCCGAGACCTTCGTGCCTCCTGAGGGATTCCGGCTTCCCACGTGGGATGCCCGGGCCATGTTCACCGAGGATTCGCCCTACCGGCCCGGCCCGTTCCGAAGTCTGCTGAGCCGATCGGATCGAGCGGTGTTCGACGAGGTTTCGGAAGAAACTGCCGCGATATTCGAGAGCCTCGGAGGAGGAGGCGAAGCGTTCGGCCTCATTCACAACGACTTCATCCTCGGCAACTGCCACCTGGTGCGCGCTCGGAACGGTTGGGACCTTGGTGTGATCGACTTCGATGATTGCGGTTGGGGCCACTTCCTCTACGACCTGGCCCCGGTCATGGGCAATTTCAGCGACTACCGGCATTTCCACCGGCTGCGTGCGGCCTTTCTGGACGGGTACCGGTCGGTCCGGGCGCTGCCGGTCGAACTGGAGGCGCATTTGCCGGTGCTCATGGCCGCACGTCATGCCGGGCATTGCCTTTGGGCTGCCGGGTTGGTGCACAGCAATGGGAGTCGAGGGCTCGACACGGCCGAGCACATCGCCTATCGCATGCGGGAGGTGCGCCGTTGCCTGGCGATGCGGCCGCTCTTCGAACCGTGAGGGGTGTTGGTCACCAGTCGGCGCCTGCTCGTTTGATGCGGGACGGGGCCAGGCCCGTCTCGTCGAGCAGGTAGGTGCGCATGGCCTCCAGGCCCGGGGAGTAGACGTGGAGGCTCACCGCGGGCGCGTTGGAGTCGTTGCGCATGGCGTGGACCGTGCGGTCGTCCACGACCGAGACCTCGCCCGCCTGGAGCGGCTTGCGTCGCAGTCCGGGGAAGTCGCCGGGCTGGACGGTGTACTCGGTGAGGGCCCCGGAGACGACCGCTACGGCCGCGGCGGCCGGGCGGGCGACGCCGCCGTGGTCGTGCAGTTCGGTGGCCTGCCCGGGGAGCCAGGCGAGGAGCCAGGCCTCGTGGTCGGGCCCGGCGAGGACCCGCCTGGCCCAGCGGCTGCCCTTGGTGAATCGCGGGCGCAGGGTGAGGTTGGCGGCGTAGAAGTCGGCGAGCGCGGTGAGCCGGTCGGCGGCGATGCGGTCCGCCGCCGTGGGGTCGGGCGCGGTGCGACCGGGCAGGACCGGGGTGGGCGGGTTCTCGGGAGCAGTGCTCATGGAGCGAATGACCTTCGGTGTGTCGGATATCTGTCGTCGCGGGCGCGCCGAGCGGCGGAAGCGGCTCAGCGCTGGTGACAGTGGCGGCGACACGACGTGAAGGTCATGTGCGCCATCATACCAATTCCCAGACAACTCACAGGAGCGACACACCATCGGTGGAATGCTCGTTACCCTGCGAATTTGTCACCGCCGGGGTCTTCCGGTGGATATTGGGGCGCGCTAGGCTCATGTTCGGCCCGGTGGCGACGTGCGTGAGCCCCAGGCCAGGAGAGCACCCCGACCTCCCCCTGATCCCGAAGGAGCACCCTCCTCGTGAAGCAGTCGTCTGCCCGACGCAAGTGGACTTCCGCCGCCCTCGTCGGCGGTCTGATGGTCTCCCTGGTGGGGTCGTCCCCCGCGTGGGCCCAGCGGGACACTTCTGAGATCAACGACGAGATCGCGGCCGCCGACGAGGACCTGGGCGTGGCCGTCGAGGCGTACAACGTGCTCGCACAGGACGTTGCCGACAACCGCCAGCTCATCGAGGAGACCGAGGCGTCCCTGGGGGTCGCGGAGGCCGAACTCGACGACCTGCGCGAGCAGCTCGCCGACTTCATCAACGAGACCTATGTGGACCAGGGCATCGGCGACGCGGCGATGCTGCTCGACTCGGGCTCCCCGCAGGCGTTCGTGGAGCGCCTCGACCGGCTCAACTCGGCGAACCTCTACAACTTCGACCTCATGGAGGAGCTGCGCGAGGCCTCGGACTCGTACACCGCGCAGCTCGAACTGCTCGAAGACCTCCAGACCGACCTGGAGAACGAGGAGGCGGAGCTGGAGCGGGTCGCCGAAGAGCTGACCTCGCGCATGTCCGACCTCGAATCGGAGTGGCAGACCGCCGCGGGCCAAGAGGTCAGCGCCTTCAACGAGTACGACCTGCCGCACATGACCGACGACCAGTGGACGGTGGTCAAGTTCGCGCTCAACCAGCGCGGCGAGCCGTACGTGTGGGGCTCGGCCGGGCCGAACAGCTGGGACTGCTCGGGCCTCATGCTCGGCGCCTACTCCCAGCTCGGGATCAACCTGCCGCACAACGCGGCCGCGCAGTTCCGGCAGACCGCGAGCATCAGCCGCGACGAGTTGCAGCCGGGCGACCTGGTGTTCTACAACAACCTCGCGCACGTGGGCATGTACATCGGCAACGGCCTGATCGTGCACGCCCCGAACTCGACGACCGTGGTGAAGATCGTCCCGCTCGACCACGGGAACGTCTACTACGGCGCGACCACGATCCTGCACTAGTCGCTCAGTCGCTCAGTCGCTCAGTCGCTCGGTCGCTCAGTCGCTCGGTCGCTCAGTCGCTCGGTCGCTCAGTCGCTCGGTCGCTCAGTCGCTTGGAGAAGAGCCCCGTGGCCTCGGCCGCGGGGCTTTTCCGTGTGTCGCTCTAGGCCCGTCAGTCGCCGTCGCAGCGGACGACGAGGATCGCGATGTCGTCACGGGGGGCCTCGGGCGAGAACGCCTCGACCGCCTCCAGCAGTGCCGTGGCGACCTGCCGGGCGCTCTTGCCCGCCACGTCGCGCACCGAGCGGGCGATGCGGTCGTGGCCGAACATGGCCGCGCCGTCGCGGCGTTCGGTGACGCCGTCGGTGAAGAACACGAGGGCGTCCCCGGCTTCGAGCCGGATGACCTCGGGGTTGACCTTGACCTCGGGGAAGAGCCCGACCGCGGTGCCCTCCTTGCCGACCCAGGAGGCCTGGCCGCCGGCCCGCAGCAGGAGCGGTCGGTCGTGGCCGGAGAGGCAGAGGGTCGCGGTGAGTGAGCCGGGCCGGTCGCGGTCGAGGAGCGCGGAGGCGACGGTGGCGTAGCGCATGTCGCCGGGCTGTTCGAGGAGGGTCGCGTTGAGCAGTTCGAGCGCGCGCGGGAGCGGGCGGCCGTCGCGGGCCATGACGCGCAGGACGTCGCGGACGACGCCGGTGACGGCCGCGGCCTGGGCGCCCTTGCCGCACACGTCGCCGATGGCGACCCAGAGGCGGTGGTCGTGCAGTTCGGTCGCGTCGTAGAAGTCGCCGCCGACCTCGGTGCCGATGATCGGGCCCGGGCCCGATCCGGGAAGGCGCCGCGCGGTCGCGGGCAGGTACTCGGCGGCGAAGGACACGCCGGGCACGTCCGGGAGCGAGCCGGGCATGAGGGCGGCCTGGAGTTCGTTGGCGACGGCCTGGCGTTCGGCGTGGATGCGGGCGTTGTCGAGGGCGAGGGCGCTGCGCTTGGCGAGGTCGGCGACGACGGCGCGTTCCTCGGAGGAGTGCTGGCGCTCGATGGGGCGCCCGACGGTGAGGACGCCGATGGTCGCGCCGCGCGCGGAGAGGGGGACGGCGATGCCGTCGAGGCCGCGGGGGACGGGCAGTTCCATGCCGGTCCAGCCGTCGGTGGCGAGCGCGCCGGCGAGCGCGGGCGCGGCGCCTTCGAGGCGACGGCGGAGCTGTTCGAGCTCGGACTCCTCGGCGTGGGTGAGGGCGGCCAGGCGCAGGTCGCCGCCGTCGCCGGTGAGGTGGACGGCGGCCCAGCGGCCGAGCTGGGGGACGATGAGCTGCGGGATGAGGGCGACGGTGAGGTGCTCTTCGAGGGAGTGGGCGAGCAGTTCCCCGGCTTCGGCGAGGTAGGTGAGCCAGCCGGAGCGGCGCTGCTCGTCGACGCGCATCCGGTCGATCTGGACGGCCAGGGCGATGCGCTCGGCGACGAGTTCGGCCAGGGGCCGCCAGGAGGGCTGGGGGTCCCCGGCGAGGAGGAGCTTGCCGCAGGCGGGGGCGGTGAGCGGCAGGGGCACGGTGAGGGTGATGGAGCCGACGTCGCCGAACTTGGCGAGGATCTGGGCGCCGGTGCCGTCGCCGGCGTCGTATTCGATCGCGCCGCCGGCGGCGGCGGTGGCGTCGTGGCAGCGGGCGAGGAGCTCGGTGACGAGCTGGTCGACCGGCAGGCGCGACTGGAGCACGGGGGCGACGGTGAGGAGCGCGGCGAGCTGGGGGAGGTCGGGGAGGGCGGGCTCGACCTGCGCGTCGGGCACGGGCCGGGCGGCAGGGCGCGCGTCGGGGTCGCGGTCGATGCGGAACCAGATGGACTTGCCGGTGACGTCGTGGGTGGTGCCCCAGGAGGAGGCGAAGCGGTCGACGAGGAGGAGCCCGCGGCCGCCTTCGGCGGTGACCTCGGGCATGGCCGTGTCCATGGGGTCGATGCCGCCGCTGCGGTAGTCGGTGACGGTGACGCGCACGCCGATCGAGTCGGCCGCGACTGTGAGGTTGATGTCGGTGCCGGCGTGGACGACGCCGTTGGTGGCCAGCTCGGTGGTGAGCAGGAGGGTCTCGTCGAGCAGCTCGGAGAGCCCGGCCTCGGCGAGCACCGCGCGGACGGCGGCGCGGGCTGCTGCGGGGGAGCGGTCGTCGGCCGGCAGCCGCAGCCGACGGGCGGCCCTCTCGGGGTACGTCACGATCCCCAGTCTATGCCTGGGCGGTGGCGGTCCGCCGCACCCGTGCGGGGTGGTTCACCTGGTCCGGAGGTGTGGACGGTGACGGCCGCCACGGCCCTGGAAGGCGGTGGCGGCCCGGTGGCGCCGCGGGTCGCGTTCGCCTTGCGGCGCAAGGACGGCCGAGCGCACCGGGCGAGCCGGACATGACGATGTGGACGCATTGCGCCACGAGTGGCCTATATGGCCTGGTTCACACCCCGCCGAGTGAGGGGCTGGAGGCGCCGGTCGCACGGATGCGCCGGTTCCGCTCTGGTGACGGATGGTGATCGTCGATGGTGGCTTGAGTAACCTGCCTTCACGTTTGTCGCCTCCGTGTGACAACCTGGAGGTCGAGCCAGACCCTGCAGTTGAGGAACCGGCGCAGTTGAGGAAACCGCGCAGTCGCAGAACCACCGCAGTTGAGGAACCACGCCATGACGGACACCGCTTCCCGTACAGCGAACCCCACCGACGAGTCCGACCTGCTCCGAAGCCTGGCCGATGCGCTGGGCGCGGTCGAGCGGGGCGATTTCTCGGTGCGGCTGCCGCGGGGCGAGGGCCTGGCGGGGGAGGTCGTCGACCGCTTCAACGCCGTGGTCGAGCAGGCCGACCGGCAGACCCGCGACCTCGCCCTCATCGCCCGCGCCGTCGGGCAGGAGGGCTCCTGGAACCACCGCCTGGTCATCGAGCACCTCGACGGCGGCTGGTCCGAGGGCGCGGCCAGCGTCAACCGGCTCGTCGAGGAACTGGTGCGGCCCACCACCGAGCTCGGGCGCGTCCTGGAGGCGGTCGCCGCGGGCGACCTCTCGCAGGAGGCGGCCCTGGAGATCGAGGGCAAGCAACTGCGCGGCGAGTTCCGCCGCCTCGGCGAGACCGTGAACCAGATGGTCGGGCTCCTGCGCTCCTTCGCCGGTGAGGTCACGCGCGTGGCCCGCGAGGTGGGCACCGAGGGCCAGCTTGGCGGCCAGGCCGACGTCCAGGGCGTTTCGGGCACCTGGCGGTCGCTGACCGACGCGGTGAACACCATGGCCTCGAACCTCACCGAGCAGGTCCGCTCGATCTCCACGGTGACGCAGGCGATCGCCTCGGGCGACCTGAACCAGAAGATCACCGTCAAGGCCTCCGGCGAGGTCGCCGAGCTGGCCGACACCATCAATTCCCTCACCGAGACCCTCCAGGTCTTCGCCGGTGAGGTCACGCGCGTGGCGCGCGAGGTGGGCACCGAGGGCCGCCTGGGCGGCCAGGCGGAGGTGCCGGGCGTCTCGGGCACCTGGAAGAACCTCACCGACAACGTGAACTCGATGGCCTCGTCCCTGACCGACCAGGTGCGCGACATCGCGAAGGTCACCACCGCCGTGGCGCGCGGCGACCTGAACCAGAAGATCGCCGTGCCCGCGCAGGGCGAGATCCTCGAACTCAAGACCACCGTCAACACGATGGTCGACCAGCTCTCCAGCTTCGCCGACGAGGTGACGCGTGTGGCCCGCGAGGTCGGCACCGACGGGCGCCTGGGCGGCCAGGCGAACGTCCAGGGCGTCTCCGGCACCTGGCGCGACCTCACCCAGAACGTGAACCAGCTCGCCGCGAACCTCACCGAGCAGGTCCGCAACATCGCCAAGGTCACCAGCGCCGTCGCCGCCGGCGACCTGGGCCAGAAGATCACCGTCGACGCCCAAGGCGAGGTCGCCGAGGTCAAGACCACGGTCAACACGATGGTCGACCAGCTCTCGCGCTTCGCCGACGAGGTGACGCGCGTGGCCCGCGAGGTCGGCAGCCAGGGCCGCCTGGGCGGCCAGGCGGACGTGCCCGGCGTCTCGGGCACCTGGAAGGACCTCACCGAGAACGTCAACCTCATGGCCGCCAACCTGACCAGCCAGGTCCGCAACATCTCCTCGGTCGCCAGCGCCGTCGCCAAGGGCGACCTCAACCGCCAGATCACCGTCGACGCCCAAGGCGAGATCCTGGAACTGAAGTCGACGATGAACTCGATGGTGGCGCAGTTGTCGCAGTTCGCCGACGAGGTCACGCGTGTGGCCCGCGAGGTCGGCACGGACGGCAAGCTCGGCGGCCAGGCGAACGTCCAGGGGGTCTCGGGCATCTGGGAGGCCCTGACCGACAACGTGAACTCGATGGCCTCGAATCTGACCAGTCAGGTCCGCAACATCTCCTCGGTGGCCTCCGCGGTCGCCCGAGGCGACCTGAACCGCCAGATCACCGTCGACGCCCAAGGCGAGATCCTCGAACTGAAGTCGACGATGAACGCCATGGTCGACCGGCTCTCCTCCTTCGCCGACGAGGTCACCCGCGTGGCCCGCGAGGTCGGCACCGAAGGGCAGCTCGGCGGCCAGGCGAACGTCGCGGGGGCCTCGGGCACCTGGAAGGACCTCACCGACAACGTCAACTCGATGGCCTCGAACCTCACCAGTCAGGTCCGCGACATCGCGAAGGTCACCACCGCCGTCGCCAAGGGCGACCTGAACCAGAAGATCACCGTCGACGCCCAAGGCGAGATCCTGGAGCTCAAGACCACCGTCAACACGATGGTCGACCAGCTCTCCAGCTTCGCCACCGAGGTCACGCGCGTGGCCCGCGAGGTGGGCGTCGAGGGGAACCTCGGCGGTCAGGCCGAGGTCGCCGGGGTCTCCGGCACCTGGCTCCTGCTGACCCGCAACGTGAACTCCCTCGCCGCGACCCTGACGCTCCAGTTGCGGGCCATCGCGAACGTCGCCCACGCTGTCGCCCGAGGCGACCTCACCCAGTCGGTGGACTTCGAGGCCGCCGGCGAGATCGCCGACCTCACCGAGTCGATCAACCAGATGATCACCGCCCTGCGGGACAAGACCCGTCAGAACACCGACGCGGACTGGCTCAACTCGAACCTCGCGCGCATCTCCTCGCTCCTCCAGGGCCGCCGCGGCGTCGAAGAGGTCACCCGCATGGTCCTCGACGAGGTCACGCCGCTCATCGACGCGCAGACCTCCACGTTCTACGTCCGCCACGAGGACGTCTCCGGGTACGTCACGTACCGGCTCAACGCCGTCTACGGGCACCCCAGCCCAGGCGAGAAGAAGACCATCGAGGACAACGAGGGCATGGTCGGCCAGGCCGCCGCCTCCAAGCGCACCATCCACCTGCACGACATCCCCGAGGGCTACCTGGAGATCTCCTCCGGGCTGGGGCAGGCCACCCCGACCGACCTCATCATCCTGCCCGTCCAGTTCGGCGACAAGGTCCGCGGCGTCATCGAGTTCGCCTCCTTCAACGCCTACTCCGGGCTCCACAAGCGGTTCCTGGACGCGCTGGCCCCCAATGTCGGGGTCACGCTCGCGACCATCGAGGGCAACGCCCGCACCGAGGTCCTGCTGCGCGAGTCCCAGCGCATGGCCCAGGAGCTGCGGGCCCAGTCCAACCGCCTCCAGGAGACCAACGTCGAGCTGGAGGAGAAGGCGCAGCTGCTGTCGGCGCAGAACAAGGCGATCGAGCTGAAGAACGAGGAGGTCGAGACCGCCCGCAAGGACATCGAGGAGAAGGCCGACCAGCTCGCCCAGGCCTCGAAGTACAAGTCGGAGTTCCTCGCGAACGTCTCCCACGAGCTGCGGACCCCGCTCAACTCGCTGCTGCTGCTCGCGCGGCTCTTGTCGGAGAACGCCGACGGGAACCTCTCGGAGCGCCAGGTCGAGTTCGCGCGCACCATCTACAACGCCGGCACCGACCTGCTCACCCTCATCGACGACATCCTCGACCTGTCGAAGATCGAGGCCGGGCGCATGGTCGTGTCCGTCCACCCGGTCGACCTCGCCGAGATCCTCGGCGACATCGACGCGGCCTTCCGGCCCCAGGCCGAGGACCGCGGCCTGGAGTTCGCCGTGGACGTCGGCACCGGCGTCCCGCAGCTCATGCAGACCGACGGGCAGAAGTTCCAGCAGGTCCTGCGCAACCTCCTGTCCAACGCCGTCAAGTTCACCCGGGTCGGCTCGGTGACCCTCGCGGTGCGGCGCGTCCCGGCCGACGTGCGCTTCGACGCCCCGCACCTCAACGCCGCGGCCGAGCGGATCGCCCTGAGCGTCATCGACACCGGCATCGGCGTCGCCGAGTCGAAGAAGTCGATCATCTTCGAGCCGTTCCAGCAGGCCGACGGCACCACCCGCCGCAACTTCGGCGGCACCGGCCTGGGCCTGTCGATCTCCAAATCGCTCTCGCAGGCGCTCGGCGGCGACGTGTTCATCGAGCACACCGGCGACGCCGGATCCAAGTTCACGTTCGTCGTCCCCGTCGAGATCGACGCCGACGGCGACTTCCCGGTCGTCAACACCGAGCTGCCGCTCCCGGTCGAGGAGCCCGCCGGGATCCTCACCGGCGCCCCCGAGACGCCCTCGTCCTCGGCCGCCGCCCAGCAGCTCGAGGGGACCACCGTCCTCATCGTCGACGACGACATCCGCAACGTCTTCGCCCTCACCGCCGCGCTCGAACTGCACGGCATCGAGGTCCACTACGCCGAGAACGGCGCCGACGGCATCGACGCGCTCCAGCACCACCCCGGCATCGACATCGTGCTCATGGACTCGATGATGCCGGGCATGGACGGCAACGAGACCACCCGCGTCATCCGCCGGATGCCCCAGTTCGCCGACCTGCCGATCGTGTTCCTCACCGCGCAGGCCCTCGCCGAGCAGCGCGAGAAGTCCGTCGAGGCCGGCGCCAGCGCCTACCTCACCAAGCCCGTGGACCTCGATCTGCTGCTCGACACCATGTCCCACTGGATCGGCGACGACACCGGCGAGGACGAGGCGGCACCGGGCGCGGACGGCGAGGCGCCTGGCGACACCGTGAGCCTCCGCGCACTCACGGCCGGACCCGACGCACCCGACGCCGCGCCCGAGCGGGACAATGGCGGACCGACCGTTGGAGGCACCGCATGAGCACCGCCCGCGTCCTGCTCGTAGACGATCGATCCGAGAACCTCCTCGCCCTCGAGGCGATCCTCCAGGGACTGCCCGTCAACACCATCGCCGTCACCTCCGGCGAAGAGGCCCTCAAGCGGCTCCTGGCCGAGGACTACGCCGCGATCCTCCTCGACGCGCAGATGCCCGGCATGGACGGCTTCGAGACCGCCCGCCACATCAAGCAGCGCGAGAAGACCCGGCACACCCCGATCATCTTCCTCACCGCCGCCGACCGCGACGCCCACCTGGCGATGCGCGGCTACTCGGTGGGCGCGGTCGACTACATCACCAAGCCCTTCGACCCGTGGATGCTGCGCACCAAGGTCAAGGTCTTCATCGACCTGTGGGCCCAGGGCCAGGCGCTGCGCCAGACCTCCGAGCGCACCAAGGACCTCCGCGAACGCGAGGAGCACCTGCGCCGACGCCTCGGCGCCGCCCACGCCTCCCTCGCCGAATGGGCCGAGAAGCGCGGCGGCGACGAGGAACTCGAACGCATTCTCGGGATGCTCGAACCCGACAGCCGCTGAAGCTCGGCTAGGGTTGGTCCCGTGGTGCACCAGAAGCTCGACATCTCGGTCTACCGCGAGGCGAACGAGACGATCGTGGCGCTGACCGGCGAAATCGACCTGCACACCGCGCCACGGCTCTCCAGCGCCGTCGACGCCGCGCTGGCCGACGCCCCCGTCCGCGTCGTCCTCGACATGCGCGGCGTGACGTTCTGCGACTCGCGCGGTCTGGGAACCCTCGTGGTCCTCGCCCGCGCGGCGGCGCGCTCGCGCGCGGTCCTCGTCCTCTCGAACCTCGGGGACTTCCTCAAGCGGCTCCTGGCGGTCTCGGGGATCGGCGAGCACTTCGTGATCCGCGAGGCGCCGGAGGACGAAGACGACGCGGTTCCGGACGCCGACGCTGCCGACTCCTCAGCCGACGACCTCTCCGCGGACGACGCCTCCTCGACCGAGGACCTCCCGGACGCCGCCTCCTCGAACGATGATTCCCCGAACGCCGACTCCCCGGACGAGGCCGGCGGTCCCGAACGCCCCGACCAGGAGCCCACTCGATGAACCTCGCCGATCTCGCCGAGCTCTTCGAAAGGCTCCTCCCGCTCGTCATCGCCGTCGGCCTGGTCCTGATCGGCACCGTGCTCGCCTGGATCGGCCTGGCCCGGCGCGTCCGGGCCCTCGCCGTCACCGGGACGCTGGTGCTGTTCGCCGGCGGGGCCACCGTGCTCGCCTGGGCGATCATCGAAGGCGCCGGCGCCCGCGCGGCCGCCGTGGGCCTGACCGCCGCGCTCGTGCCCGCGCCGCTGCTCATCGGCGCGTTCGTGTGGCTCGGCCGCTACCGGCGCCGCCCCTGGCTCGTGCTCGCATTCTGCCTCGGCTGGGGCGCGTGCGTGTCCACCGCGATCTCCTTGGGCGTCAACACCGGCGTGGCGTACCTGCTGTACCGCAACGACCTCAACCAGGACCTCGCGGCCGTCATCTCCGCGCCCGTCATCGAGGAGATCACCAAGCTCCTCGGCCCGCTGCTGGTCTACTGGGTCGCGCGCCGCCACTTCACCGGGATGCTCGACGCCCTCGTCTACTGCGGTCTCGCCGGAGCGGGCTTCGCGATCGCCGAGAACGTCCTCTACGCCTCGGGCGCGTACGTCTCCGGCGCCGAGATGTTCGACGCGGCCGCCGGGATCGCCCAGGTCACGATCCTGGTCGTCATCCGCGGCCTCGCCACCATGTTCGCCCACCCGCTCATGACGGGCCTGTCCGCGATCGGCCTCGGCAAGGCCGCGCGCAAGCCCGGGCGCAAGGGCGTCCAAACCGCGTGGATCATCGGGATGCTCCTGTGCGGCATGGGCCTCCACGCCCTGTGGAACGGCGCCTCGGTCCTCGGCGTGGAACTCGACCTCCCCGCGCTGTGGTTCGCCCTCTACCCGGCGTTCCTGGCGCCCCTGTTCTTCACCATGGTCGGCGTCGCCCTGTGGCTGCGGGCCGCCGACGCGCGCCGCACGCAGACCGTCCTGGCCCCCTTGGTGTCCGCCGCCCAGGTGTCCCCACCCGAGCTCGCCTCCCTCGCGACCTTCTCGCGCCGCTCGGCCGCCCGCGCCTGGGCGCTGCGCTACGCCGGGAAGCGCGGCGAGGCCGCCATGAAGGACTTCCAGAGGGCCGCTTCCGAAGTGGCCGAGCAGTACGACCTCGCCTCGATCGGCCGCCCCTGGAGCGAGCAGGTCGTGCACGAAGGCGTGCAGCGCATGAACGCCGCCAGGGCCGCCTACGCGGGCGCCGACCCGCGCACGCCGCGCGCGCTGTGGGACGGGCACCGGTACCACGTGACCTTCCCCGACGGGCGGGTCCGGCCGGTCGAGCCGCCCGTCCTGCCGGTCATGCCGCTGCCGATCGCGCCGCCGCCCGCCTACCCCGCGCCGCCTGCGTACGCTGTCCCCTATGCATGAGGGACCCATCGGGCCCACATCCTGGAACGGCCCCGAAACGCCCCTCCCTCGCAGCGGCAGACCCCGCTGGAGGGAACCGCACCCCGTCCGCGTCGGCCCCACCGCCGCCGGGTCGGCCCTGTGCACCCTGTGGATGCTCATTTGGCTGCTGGCGTATGCGAAAGGCGCCGGCGCGGCGCCGCTGACCGCGGCGGGCTTCGCCTGGGTGACTTTGGCCGCGAGTACGATCGGGGCAGTCGCCGCAGCCGCGCTCGCGCGCTACGGTGACCGCGGAGCCGCGGTCGGCGTTGCGGCGGTCGCAGGGACCGCCGCTGGGGTCACGGGGCTCTCGTGCGAGCTGTATCTTTTGCTGACCGGCGACTGGATCCTGTGGTTACATCAACCGCAGGTCGCCACATCCTTCAGTAGGTCGTATCGGACCGCTGCCCTTCCGGCCGCTGGTTCCATTGAGAGAGAAGACGGGGACGGATCGTGTCGTATTTCGCTGTGGCAGTGGGCCGCGAGGGCGACGAATGGGAGGCCGCGGAGGCCGACCTCGACGCTGTTGCCGACGTCGAGGACGCCGCCGAGGTCATGCGTGAGGCTTTCCCTGACGCCGACCTGACGCTCCTGTTCGTCGACGCCGACGACGAGTACCTGACGGTTATGCGCCTGGACAAGGGCGACGACCTGCGCACGTTCGGCTCCGACGCCGAATACGCGTCGCAGTCGCGCCTGGGCGAGGCCCTCCTGGGCGACCTGGAGCCCGAGGACACCGAGGAGATCGACGCCGAGGACGAGGAGTCGATCTCCACCCGCCCGACCGAGCTCGACGCCGAGCCCGTCGGCGAGGCGGACCTGCTGGGCGACCTGGGCGTGCCCGGTTCGGCCCTGCTGGCCTTGTGCGCCAAGGAGGGCATGATGCCCTCCGACGTGGTCGCCGCGGTGGCCTCCTCGATCGGCTTCGCCGAGGCCCTGGAAGACGCCACCGGCGCCTGAGCGCCGAAGGCCCCCGACCGATGCAGTCCCGCCGCGAGGTCCACGAGCACTGGATGCGCCGCGCTCTCGAAGCGGCCCGATCCCCCGGTGCGGGCCTCCCGGCGGGCGAGACGCCACCGAAACGGCCAGGCAGCCCGGCACGCCAGGCCGACAGCATCGAGGGGCCGCGCTCGGACCTGCCCGTGGGCGCGGTGGTCTACGGACCCGACGGGCGCGAACTCGCCGTGGCGGCCAACGCCAGAGAGGCGCTGGGCGACCCGACGGCGCACGCCGAGGTGCTCGCGCTGCGCGAGGCCGCGGCGGCGTACGGGGACGGCTGGCGCCTCGAAGGCTGCACGCTGGTGGTCACGTTGGAGCCGTGCACGATGTGCGCGGGCGCGGCGGTGCTCGCGAGGGTGGGCACGATCGTCTTCGGCGCCTGGGAGCCCAAGACGGGCGCGGTGGGCTCCCTATGGGACGCGGTCAGAGACCCCAGGCTCAACCACAACCCCGAGGTCTACGCAGGAGTCCTGGAAGCGGAATCGGCGGCCCTGTTGAGGGAGTACTTCGGCCGGAGGCCGAGGAGCTAGTCCAGCGGGCGGAGGCCGAGAAGCTAGTTCAGCGGCCGGAGGCCGAGAAGCTAGTCCAGCGGACGGAGTCCGAGCAGCTAGTCCAGCGGACGGAGTCCGAGCAGCTAGTCCAGCGGGCGAAGCCTGAGCGACCCAGCGGCCAGAGGCCGAGCGGGTAGTTCACCAGCCGGAGCCCGAACAGGCAGCCACCGAGCCGAGCGACCCAGCGGCCGGAGGCCGAACCGATAGCCACCGGGCGATGCCCGAAGCTCCGGCACGGCCTCCTATGCCGCAGCAGCCCTACTCGGTCGCAGCGGCCTCCGCGCGCTTCTCCTGGGTCCTTGCCAGCAACTGGGCGATGTCGATGACCTCGACGTCCTCGCGGCCCGCGTCGGCGACGCCGTCGCGCAGCATCGTGGAGCAGAACGGGCAGCCCACGGCCACCGTGCCCGCGCCCGTCGCCACGGCCTCGTCGGCCCGCTCGCGGTTGACGCGCTTGCCGATCGGCTCCTCCAGCCACATCCGCGCGCCGCCCGCGCCGCAGCAGAACGACTTCTCGTTGTTGCGCGGCATCTCGGTGACCTCGGCGAAGGAGCCGAGGAGTTCGCGTGGCGGCGTGAAGACCCGGTTGTGGCGGCCCAGATAGCAGGGGTCGTGATAGGTCAGCTTGCCCTCGTGCTGCTCGACCGGCTTGATCTTCCCGGCGTTCACCAGGTCGTTGAGCAGCTCGGTGTGGTGCACGACCTCGTACTTCCCGCCGAGGTCCTCGTACTCGTTGCCGATGGTGTTGAGGCAGTGCGGGCAGGTCGCGACGATCTTGACCGCCCCGACCGAGTTGAGCGTCTCCACGTTCTGCTCGGCCATCATCTGGAACATGAACTCGTGCCCGATGCGCCGCGCCGAGTCGCCCGTGCAGGTCTCGGCCTCGCCGAGTACCGCGAACTTGACGCCCGCGTCGTGCAGCAGGGTCGCCACCGCGCGGGAGGTCTTCTGCGCCTTGGGGTCGTACGCGCCCGCGCAGCCGACCCAGTACAGGTACTCGAACTCGGTGTCCCCGTCGGCGATCGGCACCTCGAAGTCGAGGCCCTCGGCCCACTTGAGGCGCTGGGCGGGGTTCTCGCCCCACGGGTTGCCCTTGTTCTCCAGGTTGCGGAGCATGGTCTGGGCCTCGGCGGGGAAGTCCGACTCGATCATGACCATGTTGCGGCGCAGGTCCATGATGTGGTCGACGTGCTCGATGTCCACCGGGCACTGCTCCACGCACGCGCCGCAGGTGGTGCACGCCCACAGCACGTCCGGGTCGATCACCGAGCCGATGATGTTGATCTTCTCGTGCGGGTCGGCCTCGCCGCCGCGTTCCTTCGCGATCGCCGCGGCCTTGAGGTACGGCGCCTGCTCGTAGAGGTGGTCGCGCAGGTCCGTCACGAGCTTCTTGGGCGACAAGGGCTTGCCGGTGTTCCAGGCGGGGCACTGCGACTGGCAGCGCCCGCACTCGGTGCACGTGGAGAAGTCGAGCAGGCCCTTCCAGGTGAAATCGGCGATGGTGGCCACCCCGAACGGGTGGGTCTCGGGGTCGGCGGTCTCGAAGTCGGCCGGCTCGCCGTCGATGAGCATCGGCTTGGCCGCGCCGAGAGCGGGAGCGCCGTCGGCCTCGCGCTTGAAGTAGAGGTTGAAGAACGCGGTGACGCGGTGCCAGCCGATGCCCATCGAGGGGATCAGGGCCAGCATGAGGAAGAACGTCCAGGAGACGAGGATCTTCACTCCGGCGACGACCGTGATCGTGGTGTGCAGCCCGTCCTCGGAGACCCCGTTGTACATGTTGGCCAGCAGCGAGGACACCGGGGAGGCCCAGGTCTGGTCGATCGCGCCGATCGCCCATTCGGCCGAGCGGATCGCGAAGAAGCACAGGACGATCGCGAGGATCGTCGCCTCGATGTAGAGGGCCTGCCACTGGCGGGAGTTCTCGAACCGCGAGGTGGAGGAGCGCTGCCCGGCCTCGGAGGCCTCGCCCTCGGGCGGGATGCGGTGCGTGCGCGGCTGGTTGACCAGCCGGATCGCGAACAGCGCGAGGATGCCCAGCCCGGTCAGGGTCGCCATGACCTCGGAGAGCAGCAGCCAGGGCGTCCAGTGGCCGACCCACGGGATCGACCAGGTCGGGTTCAGCGTCTCCAGATAGGCCTGCGCGAGGATCGGGAAGAGCGAGAAGAACCCGAAGAACACCGCCCAGTGCGCCAGGCCGACCCAGGTCCACTGGAGCATCCTGGTGTGCCCCAGGGACTCCCGGAGCATGGTCTTGATCCGCTGCCCCCGGTCGCCCTTGCGCGTCTTGTCGGGCGCGCCGAGCCGGACGAGTTCGAGCATCCCGAGCCCGGCGCGGACGAACAGCCCGATCGCGACCGCGGTGTACGCGAACGCGATCGTGGCCGTGACGATTTGGACGACTCCCATGGCGACCTCTCGACTGTTCTGGTGCACGGCGGTGCGTGCTGCCGATCACGATACATGTTACTGATCAGTAATCAGTCTGTCGAGCCAGGCTCGCCTCACTCGAGACCGAAGGCCCGGCTCCATGCGGAGCCGGGCCCTGTCTCGAGGGGGTCGAGTCTTCGGTCAGGCGGATTCGCGGACGACGATCCTGGTGCCCAGGATGGTCACCAGCGGTCCGGCCTCCTCGCCGCGGATGCGCCCGCACAGCAGGCGGGCCATCTCGCGGCCCATCGTCTCGGTCGGCTGGTGCACCGTGGTCAGCGGCGGCTCGGCGACCTCGGCCAGCGGCGAGTCGTCGAAGCCGACCAGCGCCAGGTCGTCGGGGACGCTGACGCCCCGCTCGCGCGCCACGCGGAGCGTCGCGATCGCCAGCGGGTCGGAGTGCGCGAACACCGCGTCGAGCTGTCCGGCGCTGTCGAACAGCTGCCGGGCGGCCTTGATGCCGCTGGCCTCGTCGAAGCCCTCGGCCACCGAGACCAGGCCCTCCTCGACCGGCAGGCGGCTGCCGCGCAATCCGTCGCGGTAGCCGTTGAGCCGGTCGACGCCCACGGCCATGTCCTGCGGGCCGGCGATGAGGCCGATCCGCCGGTGGCCGTGCTGGGCCAGGTACTCGACCGCCTGGCGCGCGCCGGAGCGGTTGTCGCAGTCGACGTACGCGACCGGCCGGAAGCCCACCGGCGTGCCGCACAGGACGATCGGGATCCCGGCGTCCTCCAGCCGCTCGGGGAGCGGGTCCCCGGAGTGGCTGGAGACCATCATGACCCCGTCCACGTGCTGGCCCATGAGGTAGGACTCCAGGTCGGCGCGGTTGCCGTCGCGCGGGGCGAAGGTGAGCATGAGCCGCATGTTCTCCTCGGCGAGCTGCTCGGTGATCCCGCGCAGCACCCCCGCGAAGAACGGCTCCGACCACAGCCACTCCTGCGACTCGGTCACGACCAGCGCCACCGTGTCGGTCCGCTGGGTCACGAGGGTCCTGGCCGCCTGGTTGGGGACGTACCCCAGCTCCTTGATGGCGGCCAGGACCGCCGCGCGAGTGTCCTCGGCGACCTTCGGCGAGCCGTTGATGACGCGAGAGACCGTCCCGCGGCCGACGCCGGCGTGCCGGGCGACGGTGTCGAGCGTCGGCCTGCCGCCGGTGCGGCGGCGGCGCTCAGCTCGTCCGGCGGCCGGCATCGGCTCGTCGGAAACCTCGGTTCGGGTCTCGGTCATCGTGCATCACCTCGGGCAACGGTAGCGGTGGATCTATTCTGCCTCACGAATCGAACGTGCGCGTCGCACCAGGTCGCCGTACCAGCGACCGGAGTCCTTGACCGTGCGCTCGCCGGTCTCGAATTCGACGTACACCAGTCCGAACCGCTTCGTGTAGCCCCAGGCCCACTCGAAGTTGTCCGCCAGGGACCAGGCGAAATAGCCCACGAGGGGCACCCCGGCCTCGACGGCGTCGGCGCACGCGGCCAGGTGGCCCTGCACGTAGTCGAGCCGTTCGAGGTCGTGGACCTGCCCGTCGTCGAGCTTGTCGGGGAAGGCCGCGCCGTTCTCGGTGACCGCGAGCGAGACCTCCGGGTACTCGGTGTGCAGGCGGGTGAGGACCTGCGTGAGCCCGGCGGGCTCGATCTCCCAGCCCATGTCGGTCACGGGGAGCCCGGCCGACACGAACCCGATGTGCTCGTTGGCCGGCCACGCCGACCCCGCCCCGGTCGGGGCGGCCGAAGCGGAGGTCGCGCCTCCGTTACCGGTAACGGTGAACCGAGAGTAGTAGTTCACCGACAGGATGTCGAGCGGCGCCTTGATCGTCTCCAGGTCGCCGTCCTCGATGAACGCGAAGTCGCTGATCGCCTTGAAGTCCTCGACGATGTCCTCGGGGTAGGCCCCGCGCAGCGCGACCTCGGTGAACCACCGGTTCTGGACGCCGTCGACCCGCCGCGCCGCGTCGACGTCGACCGCCGAGTCGCTGGCGGCGTGCACCGGGTAGAAGTTCAGCCCGATGCTGATGGTCGCCTCCGGGTCGGCGGCCTTGATGGCGCGCGCGGCCAGCCCGTGGCCGAGCATGAGGTGGTGGGCCGCGGCGACCGACGCGCTCGGGTCCCGGCGGCCGGGGGCGTGCTCGCCCGAGGCGTAGCCGAGGAACGCGGCGCACCACGGCTCGTTGACGGTGATCCAGTGCTTGACGCGGTCCCCGAGGGCGTCGTGCGCGATCTTGGCGAACTCGGCGAAGCGCAGCGCGGTCGCCCGCTCCGGCCAGCCGCCCGCGTCCTCCAGGACCTGCGGGAGGTCCCAGTGGTAGAGGGTGATCCACGGGGTGATGCCCTCGGCGAGGAGGGCGTCCACGAGGTTGGAGTAGTAGGCGAGTCCCGCCTGGTTGACGCGGCCGTCCCCGTCGGGGCAGATCCGGGGCCACGACAGGGAGAACCGGTAGCTGTTGAGGCCGAGCGCCTTGATGAGGGCGACGTCCCCTTCGATGTTGCGGTAGGAGTCGATGGCCGTGTCGCCGTTGGAGCCGTCCACGACCCGGCCTGGTTCGTTGACGAACGCGTCCCAGATGGATTTGCCGCGTCCGTCGGCGTCGGTGGCGCCTTCGACCTGGTAGGACGAAGTCGCCGCCCCCCAGGCGAATGCGGATGGGAATCGGGCGGCCAGCGCCGGCCCTTCGATATCGTTGCTCATTACTTGGTGGAACCTTCCATGATGCCGCTCACGATCTGCCGTCCGAACACGACGAACAGGATCGCGATGGGAATGATCGAGATCAGCGTGCCGGTGAAGATCATCGACAGGTCCGCTGACCACGTCGCGGTGGACAACTGCCGGATGGCGAGTTGGATGGTCGGGTTCTCGCCGCTGAGCACCATGAACGGCCATAGGAATTCGTTCCAGTTGAGCATGAAGGTGAGCAGACCGAGCACCACCATCGCCGGCCGCAGCGCCGGGAGGACGATCCGCCACCAGATGCCGATCGTGGAGGCGCCGTCGATGCGGGCCGCCTCGATGATCTCGTCGGGCACCGCCTGCTCGACGTACTGGCGCATCATGAAGATCCCGAAACCGTTGACGAGGAACGGCAGGATCACCGCCTGGAGCGTGTCGAGCCACTGGAGCTCGACCATGATCATGTACAGCGGCACGATGCCCAGCTGCTGGAGCGGCACCATCATGGCGAACAGGACGACGCCCATGAGGATCTTGGACCCGCGGAACTTGAGCTTGGCGAACGCGAAGCCGCCGAGGGTCGAGATGAGGATGACCGAGGCGGTGACCGTGCCGGTGATGATCAGCGAGTTCTGGAGGCCCAGGAGCAGCCGCGCCTCGGGGTTCTGCAACGCCTCGATGAAGTTCTCGCCGAGGTTGCCGCCGGGGATGAGCGCCGGCGGGAAGCCCGCGGCGTCCGAGGTCGTCCGCGAGGCGATCACGACCATCCAGTACAGCGGGAAGATCGACAGGATCGCGACGGCGACCAGCGCGACGCGGGTCATCATCGTCGGGGCGAACACGCCCGCGCCGGACTCGACGTCGTACTTCTTCTTGCCGCGCTTGCTGCTCGGCGGCCGCCGCGAACCGTCCGCCAGGGGCGCGGATGCGGGGCTGGGGGCGGTTGCGGTGCTCATTTGTTCCCCTGGATGCGGTTGACGATCAGGAAGTTCACCATCGCCACGATGCCGATGACGATGAACAGCAGCCATCCGGCGGCAGCGGAGACGCCGTAGTTGCCGTGGGTGCGGAGAATGTCGACCAGGACCATCGCGGTGGTCTGGAACTGGCCGTCCGTGCCGCCGCCGAGCCTGCCGGAGCCGAACATCATCGGCTCGACGAACATGGTCATGCCGCCGACGGAGGAGACGAACACGGTGAAGATGATGACGGGCTTGAGCTGCGGGACGGTGATCTTCCAGAACTGCTGCCGGGGCGTGGCGCCGTCGACCGTCGCGGCCTCGTAGAGGTTTCGCGGGATGGTCTGCATGGCGGCCAGGTAGATGAGGGCGTTGTAGCCCATCCAGCGCCAGTCGACCATCGAGGAGATGGCGACCCAGGAGGTGAGCCGCTCGGCCTGCCAGTTGATCTTGTCGACCCCGAACATGCCCAGGAAGCCGTTGACCATGCCGTACTCCTGGCCCCAGATGCGGGCGAAGATGATACCGACGGCGACCACCGAGGTCACGATCGGGGCCAGCACGAGCATCCGCCACAGCATCGGGCGCTTCAGCCGCCGGTTCAGGGCGTTGGCGACCATGAGCGCGCAGATGAGCTGCGGGACGGTCGCCATCACGAACATGCCCAGCGTGTTCACGACCGACCAGTTGAAGCGGCTGTAGTCGACCAGGAGGAACTCGTAGTTCTGGAACCCTACGAAGGCGCGTTCGGGATTGCCCAGCTTCCACGTGTGCAGCGAGGCGTAGAACGTGTACCCCATCGGGAACAGTCCGAACACCGCGAACAGGATGAAGAACGGCGCGACGAGCGCGTAGGGCGTCGCCTTCATGTCGGCCCGCGTGAGTCGCTCGCGCCAGCTCAGGCGCGGCGGGGCGGTGGTGGTGGTCATGGTCTTCCTTTTCGTCCGGCGAACGCTTGCGGGAGCCGACGGTCCGGTCCGGGGGCGAACGCTTCCGGTGCCGTGTACCGGCGATCGTCCGCGCAGCCGTGAGCCGGCCGGCCGTCGCGGGGTGGAGAGGGAGCCGGCCCGCCGCGGGTTGGGGCGCGGCGGGCCGACACGGTGCCGCCGAGAGGGGTTCGGGACCTGTCCTGGGGCGGGACGTCGAACGGATGCTGGGAACCGTTCGACGTCGGTCCCGGCTCGGCGGCACTGGGTCTAGCAGCGCTGGCTCTGGGTCAGCGGCACTTGACCCGGGGTCGGTTCCGGCGGCGGCAGGTGCCGCCGGAACCGACCCGCGGGAGTGGCCTAGAGACCGGAGCCGGCCAGTTGCAGCGCGTTCTCCGCCTCGGACTGGATCTGGTCCCACACCTGGTCATGCGAGTAGGTGCCATCGATGAGACCGTTCAGGACGTTCTCGACGGCGCCCTTGACCGGCGGGTGGTAGTACGAGTACTCGAGCGGCGGGAAGCTCTGCACCGAGGCGGTCAGGATCTGACCGGTCGGGGCGTCGCTGAAGTACTCGTTCGCGGAGTCGGCGACCTTCGGGTCGGCCTGCGCCTCAGGCGAGGACGGGAAGTTGCCGACGGCCTCGAAGACCTTGACCTGCTGCTCGGGGGCGCTCAGCCAAGCGGCCAGCGCGGCGGCCTCCTCGGGGTGCGGGACACCCTCGGGGACCGCGAGCCAGGAACCGCCCCAGTTGCCGCCGAGGCCGGGGGCCGAGGCGAAGTTCCAGTTGCCGGCGTTCTCCGGGCCGGCGTTGCCTTCGACGACGCCGCTGGGCATCCAGCCCGGGCAGGCCATGACGGCGTAGCCGCCCTCGGACTGCGCGGCGGTCCACTCCTCGGTCCAGGAGACGAAGTTGCCGATGGCGCCCATCTCGTGGAGGTCGAGGATGGTGTCGATCGAGCCCTGGACGGCGGCGGAGTCGAGCGTCAGCTCGCCGTCGGCGTCCACGTACATCTGGCCGTCGCCCTGACCGGCGAGCTGGCCCAGCAGCATGTTCTGGAGCTGGGTCGGGCTGTCGAGGAAGGCCGCGTCGATGCCGGAGTCGACGTAGGTCTGGGCGACGGACTTGAAGCCCTCCCAGTCGGACCACAGTTCGGCCAGCGCTTCGCGGTCGGTCGGGAGACCGGCCTCTTCGAACAGGTCGTTGCGGTAGCACAGGCCCATGCCGCCGACGTCGGTGCCGAAGCCGACGAGCTTGCCGTCGGGGGAGTGCCCGAGGTCCCACTTCCACTCGACGTAGTCGGCGGCGCGGTCCTCGTAGCCGAACTCGGCCAGGTCGGTCCAGTGGTCGCCGTTGCTGAAGAGCTGGACGACGCCCTGCTCCTCGACGCCGACGATGTCGCCGGTGACCGAGCCGGTCTCCAGACCGGTCTCCAGGGTGGGCCGGTACTCCTGCTCCCAGTTGACGCCGTCGCCTTCGATGACGACGTCGATGTTCTCGTTGAGGGCCTCGTACTCGGCCTCGAGGTTGGCCTGGGTGTAGCCGAAGGTGCCGAAGAGGGAGACGGTGAGCTGGATCTTGCCGTCCTCGGTCAGGCCGTCGTTCTCGTCGTCGCCGCCGCCTGAACAGGCGGTGAGGGTGAGGGCCCCCGCGGCGACGGCCGCGAGAGCGACCCTGCCGTGCTGTCGTTTGAGGAGATGCATCGTTGCTGGTTCCTTCCAGGCGCCTCGGCGGCGCCATGCGTTTCCCGAGGGGTTTCGAGGGACTCGATTCCTTTGCTGCCCAGGACGGTCGTGATGCGGGCCGCCGTATGTGCGCGGCGGCCCGCGGACTGAAACCGCCGAGGCGATCGCTCTTGGGAGCGATACCAGGATCGTACGGGAGCGTGTTCCACGACGCAAGCCCGGGTGTGAGAGTCGTTACTCGGTTGTTACACCGTTCATCGAGGCGAAGAAATCGAAGATCGCAGATGCGTAACTATGAAAACGGACGAACGGGACGCTGAGCTGGCAAAATGTTTGCCAACCAGCAGGGTAGGGCCACCTCGTCGTAGAAATTTAGGGATGTCAATGTATTGACATATTGGGACAACCCTTGGGAGCATGGCCTGGGAGCGCTTCCGCATTGCGGTCCGTTTCGTTCCACTCGAGCGATTCAATGTCCGCGAACCCGGCATGAGCGCTCCCACAGAACCGGACATACCACCCACTCTCAGGAGTAGCCATAATGGATCTCGACAATCCGGCCCCGCCGCGGAAGCGGCGCCGATGGCGCCGTACCGCGGCGGTGACCTTGCCGGTCGCCCTCGTCGGCACGTTCGCCGCGGTGGCCGCGCCCAACGCGTTCGCAGCGCAGTACTGCGGCGGCCTCGACTACAACGTCATCTCGACCTGGGGCGACGGCTTCCAGGCCAATGTCGTCCTCACTTCCGGAGACGCCGGGCTCAACGGCTGGGACATCGAATGGGACTTCCCGGCCGGTACCTCGGTCTCCAGCGCCTGGAACGTGGACTGGAGCCAGAGCGGGGCCCGCTTCAGCGCCAGTGACGTCGGCTGGAACGGCACCATCGCCGCGGGTCAGTCCCAAGAGGTGTTCGGCTTCATCGGCTCCGGCTCGGCCACCGCGCCGACCAACATCTCGGTCAACGGCGAGGCCTGCGACGGCTCGAGCAACCCCGACCCCGGCGGCGACGCCGCGCTGACGACCTCGCGGACCAACGTCGTGGTCGACGCCGGCTCCACCGGCTCGATCGACGTCAACTTCTCGGCCGCCATCGACGAGGCCGCCACCGTCACGACCACGCACACCGCGGGCTCGACGGACATCTCGGTGTCCTCGGGCGCGTCGCTGTCGTTCGCGGCCGGCGAGACCTCGGCCCAGTCGGTCGTCTTCAGCGCCGCCGAAGGCGCCGAGGCCGGCTCCTCGGCGACCTTCGCGGTCGCCGCCGACGGCTACGACACGATCAACGTCAACGTCACGGTCGCCGACCTGGGCGAGGTCACGCAGAACGAGGAGCGCTTCCTCACCCTGTACGACCAGCTCACCGGTTCGGACTCGCCGTACCTGCACTCGACGGGCGTCCCCTACCACTCGGTGGAGGAGCTCATCGTCGAGGCGCCGGACTACGGCCACCAGACGACCTCCGAGGCCCTGAGCTACCTGATGTGGCTGGAGGCCGCTTACGGCCAGGTCACCGGCGACTGGTCGGGTTACAACAACTCCTGGCAGATCACCGAGGACTACCTGATCCCGGATCTCAACCCGACCAACTACAACCCCGACGACCCGGCCTCCTACGCGCCCGAGTCGGACAGCGTCACGGACTACCCGACGCAGCTCGACTTCGACGTGCCCGTCGGCCAGGACCCGATCGGGGCCGAGCTGGCCTCGACCTACGGCACCAACAGCATCTACGGGATGCACTGGCTGCTCGACGTCGACAACGCCTACGGCTACGGCGAGTGCGGCGACGGGACCACCGAGCCGGTCTACATGAACACCTTCCAGCGCGGCTCGCAGGAGTCCACGTGGGAGACCATCGGGCACCCGTCGTGCGAGACCTTCGACTTCGGCGGTCCCAACGGCTTCCTCGACCTGTTCGTGGGCGACGAGGAGTACGCGGCTCAGGAGCGTTACACCAACGCCCCCGACGCCGACGCGCGCGCCGTCCAGGTCGCGTGGATGGCCAAGCAGTGGGCCGAGGCCCAGGGCCAGGAAGGGGACATCTCCGCTTCCCTGGACAAGGCGTCCATGATGGGCGACTACCTGCGGTACGCGTTCGCGGACAAGTACTTCAAGCAGATCGCCGGCGACTGCATCGGGGCCGCCTCGTGCCCGGCCGGCTCTGGCAAGAACTCGTTCCACTACCTGATCAGCTGGTACTACTCGTGGGGCGCCGGCCTGAACGGCGACTGGTCCTTCCGCATCGGCGGTTCCGGTATCCACCAGGGCTACCAGAACGTCATGGCCGCGTACGCCCTCTCCGAGGGCGGCCTCGAGCCGGACTCGGCGACGGGTGCGGCCGACTGGGCCCAGAGCCTCGACGCTCAGCTCGACTTCCTCGAGTGGCTCCAGGTGCCGCAGGGCTCGACCGGCGCCGGCGCCCTCGCGGGCGGCGCGACCAACAACTGGGGTGGCAACTACGGCACCCCGACCACCTCGGCCGAGTTCAACGGTCTGAACTACGACGAGCAGCCCGTCTGGCACGACCCGCCGTCGAACCGCTGGTTCGGCTTCCAGGCCTGGGGCATGGACCGCACCGCGCAGCTCTGCATGGAGACCGGTGAGACCCGCGCCTGCAACATCCTGGACAACTGGGTGGCCTGGGCTCTGAGCGAGAGCACCATCACGCCGACCGGGTACAGCATCCCGGGCGACCTGACCTGGAGCGGCGAGCCCGGCTCGGGCCTGTCCGTCACCGTCGCCAGCCAGTCCGAGGACCCGGGTGTGGCCGGCGCCCTCGCGAAGATCCTGTCCTACCACGCGGTCGCCACCGGCGACACCGCGTCGCAGGAGGCCGCCGCGAACCTGCTGGACGTCCTCTGGGAGGCCAACGACGGCATCGGCATCACGCAGCCCGAGCAGCGCTCGGACTACTGCCGCTTCGGCGACGAGGTCTACATCCCGCAGGGCTGGACCGGCACCATGCCGAACGGCGACGTTCTGGAGAACGGGGTCACGTTCATCGAGACCCGGTCCTTCATGCAGAACTTCGACGGCTGGGACCAGGTCGAGGCCTACATCAACGGTGGCTGCTCGGGCGACGCGCCCGAGTTCAGCTACCACCGCTACTGGCACCAGGTCGAGGTCGCCACGGCGTTCCAGACCTACGCGGTGCTCTTCGAGTAGCCGACCGATGCGGCGCCCCGCCGGCTGACGGCGTCGCGACCCCTTGGGGCCGTGACCGTCCGGGGCGCCGCACCGACTGGTGAATGAAAACGGCGCGGCCGATCGCGAGAGCGATCGGCCGCGCCTTCTCTGTACGTCCTTGTATTTCCTCGCCGCTGTTTCTCGCCGCCGTCCGCGGCCGGATTCACGGCTCCGCTCATGGCCTCTGGTGCTCTGAGCACACAGGTCGGGTCCGCCGGACTCCAGGTCCCCGCGAACGGAACGTCCACCGGGCCCGACCTCTATGCTCAGCGACTACCGGTCTTCATTGGCCGGTGCGCTGGATGTGCTTGCGGCGCCGCCGGATCGGCTGCGCGGTGATGCGATGGGAGCCTCGGCCCCGAAACGCCGACCGAGGACGTAAATCCAGGTCGATGTCGAGGTCCTGCGCCGCGTCCCAGAAGCTCTCGGACACGGGGCTGGTGCTGGCGATCCCGGCGAGTGCCGGTACGCCGCCGGGCAGGTAGGTGGAGGCGATCGTGGTGTAGTCGACGCCGTCGTCGGCATGGGCCACGGTGATGGTGCCGCCGGAGCGGATCAGGCGCAGCCAGATCTCGTCGGACTCGGTGTCCACCGGCGCGAGCGACCAATTGGTGTGCTCGCGGGTCGTCACGGTGCTGACGAGGTGCTGCCCCCCGAGGTACTCGGCGCCGGTCTTGACCCAGTTCGACTCGTCGACGCGGATGGTCAGCGAGGCCTCCGAGTGCTGGTGGCGGTGCTCGGGGCGGAAGCGCATCGCGATCTCGCCGTCACCGTCGAGCTTGAGGCCGTAGATGTAGACGTGGTCGCGCTGGTGCTCGAGACCGGCGCTGCGGCGGAGGGTGGTCTTGGTCTCGAAGTAGGGAGTGATCAATCCACCGTCTACCGTCCATTGTACTTCTTCTGAAGGAGACTGCATGAAAACAATGATGCCACACGTGAACGGGGCGAATTCTGACAAAACGGACGTCGTAACCCAAAGTTAATGCAGACTTAGGGTCCGTCACAGGTCTGAAACCCCAGCTCAACAACGCTATGATGCAGCAAGTGCGGTTTCCGTTACTCCTTTTGGAGAACGCAGAGCCAACGCCCCATGGGCCCCACCCGCAACTCCGGTCCCGGGTTCGGCACGGGACTCGCGACACCGCTCGGGCCCTTGGGGCGCGGCCCGAATCGGCTCGATTCGCCCAGGCTACTCCCCGCTCGCCCGCGCATCCAGCGTGACGGGCCGCCGGATCGAACTGATCCGAACACGGCCTTCTCGCGGCCTTCTGGGGCCGCCGTCCCCGCTCCCGTCGGACCGTCGCCGCGCCCTGCCTGCGGCGGTGAAACGGGGCGTTCGGGGACGGATCGCCCGGGCGGCGCCGGGCGGGTTCGGCACGGCCGGATGCGAGTGCCGGGGGCTCGTACCCGTGTCCTCGCGGCCCGCTCGACCGTTAGACCGGACAGAGGAGTACGCAGGGCACGGAAGCGAAGGCGAATGAGGAGATAGCGTGAGCATGCAGCATTCAACGAGGCCGGTGTCGCACGACTCCGACGCCCCCGAAGCGGGGCGGGGCCTGCCGCGCCAGGACCGCGCCGCGCCGCCTCGCCGCACGCGCCACAACCAGGACCTCGACACCGTCGAGCAGACCTCGATGGTCGTCCCGATCACCGGCCGCAACCGCCGCGCGCGGCGCGAGGAGCCCTCGAAGCTGTTCTCCGTGGAGGAGCCGCCGCCGCTGGAGGCGCCCGCCGGGATCACCGAGATCACCGGCTGGGCCCTGGCCTCGGCGATGTGGCGCGACCACCTGCCCGAGCAACTGCTGGGCATCGACTGCGCCTCCTGCAAGCAGACCTGGCCGTGCGACACCTGGAAGATCGCCGACGACCTGCTCACCGAGTGCTGCGAGGCGGCCGGCCAGGTCCCCGCCGCGGCCCGCTGACCGTACGCGACCGGAGCGTCGCGAAGTTGAGTCGACCCGACTCAACTTTAGTGCATTTCGTCACAATCATCGAGATCAGCTTGACAGTCGACACCGGCCGGAACAACATTGAGTCTATCCGGCTCAACTTGGTCCAGGGTTCCCGCCCGGCCGCTTGAGACAGAGATACTTCACGGAGCACCGGTCCTCGGGGCGCCGCGACATCTGTTCGACTACAAGGAGATCAACATGGCACGTGCGGTCGGTATCGACCTCGGCACGACGAACTCCGTGGTCAGCGTCCTCGAAGGCGGGGAGGCCACGGTCATCACCAACGCTGAGGGGGCAAGGACCACCCCGTCCATCGTGGCGTTCGCCAAGAACGGCGAAGTGCTGGTCGGCGAAGTGGCAAAGCGCCAGGCGGTCACCAACCCCGACCGCACCATCCGCTCGGTCAAGCGCCACATCGGCACCGACTGGTCGGTGGACATCGACGGCAAGTCGTACACCGCGCAGGAGATCAGCGCGCGCATCCTCATGAAGCTCAAGCGCGACGCCGAGGCCTACCTGGGCGAGAACGTGACCGACGCGGTCGTCACCGTGCCGGCCTACTTCTCGGACGCCCAGCGCACCGCCACGAAGGAGGCCGGCGAGATCGCCGGGCTCAACGTCCTGCGCATCATCAACGAGCCCACCTCCGCGGCCCTGTCCTACGGGCTCGACAAGGGCGACGAAGAGCAGACCATCCTCGTCTTCGACCTCGGCGGCGGCACCTTCGACGTGTCCCTGCTGGAGATCGCCGACGGCGTCATCCAGGTCAAGGCCACCTCGGGCGACAACCACCTCGGCGGCGACGACTGGGACGACCGGGTCATCCAGCACCTGGTCAAGACCTTCAACGGCCAGTATGGCGTGGACCTGTCCAAGGACAAGATGGCCATGCAGCGCCTCAAGGAGGCCGCCGAGAAGGCCAAGATCGAGCTCTCCAGCGCCACGCAGACCTCGATCAACCTGCCGTACATCACCGCCGGGCCCGACGGCCCGCTGCACCTGGACGTCTCGCTCTCGCGCGCCGAGTTCGAGCAGATGACCTCCGACCTCCTCGACCGCTGCAAGAAGCCGTTCGAGCAGGCCGTCAAGGACGCCGGGATCAACGTCTCCGAGATCGACCACGTCATCCTCGTGGGCGGCTCGACCCGTATGCCCGCCGTGTCCGACCTGGTCAAGCGCCTCATCGGCCGCGACGCGCACAAGGGCGTGAACCCCGACGAGGTCGTCGCCATCGGCGCGACCCTCCAGGCCGGCGTCCTCAAGGGCGAGGTCAAGGACGTGCTGCTCCTCGACGTCACGCCCCTGAGCCTGGGCATCGAGACCAAGGGCGGGATCTTCACCAAGCTCATCGAGCGCAACACCACGATCCCGACCAAGCGCTCGGAGGTCTTCACGACCGCCGACGACAACCAGCCCTCGGTGCTCATCCAGGTCTTCCAGGGCGAGCGTGAGATCGCGGCCTACAACAAGAAGCTCGGCACCTTCGAGCTGACCGGTCTGCCGCCGGCGCCGCGCGGCGTCCCGCAGATCGAGGTCACCTTCGACATCGACGCGAACGGCATCGTGAACGTCTCGGCGAAGGACTCGGCCACGGGCAAGGCCCAGTCGATGACCATCTCGGGCGGCTCCAGCCTCGCCCAGGACGACATCCAGCGGATGATGTCCGAGGCGCAGGAGCACGCCGAGGAGGACCGGCAGCGCAAGGAGGAGGCCGAGGCCCGCAACCTGGGCGAGTCGCTGGTCTACCAGACCGAGAAGCTGCTGGCCGAGTCGGGCGACAAGATCCCCGAGGACCTCAAGGGCCGCATCAACGAGGCCACCGGCACCCTCAAGGGCGCCCTGGGCGGCAGCGACATCGAGGCGATCAAGTCCGCCACCGAGGAGCTGTCCAAGGTCAGCCAGGAGGCCGGGCAGGCCATGTACGCGGCGGCGCAGACCGATCAGGGTCCGCAGCCGACCGCCGACGCGGGCGCGCCGGGCGCCGACGACGTCGTCGACGCCGAGATCGTCGATGATGACAAGGACCAGAAGTGACAGCGGAAGACGGCAAAGACGCCGACGACACGCCTCCCGACGAGCAGAACGGGGACGGAGGCGGCACCGGTGAGAACGGTGCGGTCGAAGGCGACGGGGAATTGACGGTCGACGACATCCTGGCGGCCGCGTCGGACGACGGCCAGGCCGCCGACGACGCGGTGCTGGTCCTCCAGGCGACCCTGGAGGAGCGCACGCGGGACCTCCAGCGCATCACCGCGGAGTTCCAGAACTACCGCAAGCGGGTCGAGCGCGACAAGGCCCGCGCCGGTGAGCTGGCGACGGCGGCGGTGCTCCAGAGCCTGCTGCCGGTGCTCGACGACCTGGACCGGGCGCGCGACCACGGGGACCTCACCGGTCCCTTCGGGTCCGTGGCCGACCAGCTCTTGAACGCACTGACCAAGCAGGGCCTGGAGTCCTTCGGCACCAAGGGCGACCGGTTCGACCCGACCGTGCACGAGGCCGTGGCGCACATGCAGATGCCCGGCGTGGACGGTCCGACCTGCATCGACGTGATGCGGTCGGGCTACCGCCTGGGCGACAAGCTGCTGCGCGCGGCCCTGGTCGCGGTCGCCGAGCCGGCGGACGAGGACGAGGCGGCGCCGGCCGAGGAGCCGGAGGCTCCCGAGACCGACGAGGCCGAGGAGCCCGCGGAGGCTTCGGAGGCCGAGGCGCCGGAGGCGTCCGACGGGGCCGAGCCGGCCGAGGCCGACGACACCGCCGAGGCCGGTGCCGAGGAGTCTTCCGACGAGGCGGTGCAGTCCGACGCGCAGTCCGAGGACGGTCCGCCGGCGGCCGAGGCCGCCGAGGACGAGCCGGCGGAGGACCGACGCAAGGGCAAGAAGAAGAAACGGTAGGAGTGCGGCCCGCGGGCCCGGCCTGCGCTGCGGCGCAGGGCATCGGGTCCGCGGGCCGGTTCCTCAGGCTCGAAGGCATTGAAGGGAGCGTCCGGTGGCATCGCAGGAGTGGCTTGAGAAGGACTTCTACGCCGTGCTCGGCGTGCCGCAGGACGCTTCCAAGAAGGACATCGAGAAGGCCTACCGCAAGCTCGCCCGCGAACTCCACCCCGACCACAACCCCGACCCCGACGCCGAGGAGCGCTTCAAGGGCGTCTCGGAGGCCTATTCGGTCCTCCACGAGGACAAGGCCCGCGCCGAGTACGACCAGATCCAGTTGATGAAGTCCGGCCGCGGCGGCTTCGGCGGGATGCACGCCGGCGGCGGGATCAACTTCGAGGACCTCTTCTCCGGCTCCGGCGGCTCGGGCGGCGGGTTCTCCGACCTCTTCGGCGACCTGTTCTCTCGCGGCGGCGGCGGAAGCCACCGGCGCGGCGCCGCGCAGCGCGGCGGCGACCTGCGCACCCACATCTCGCTCGACTTCGCCGACGCGGTGAAGGGCACGACCACCGAGATCCGGATGCGCGCGCCCGGCGAGTGCGAGACCTGCCACGGCTCGGGCGCCAGGCCCGGGACCTCCCCGACCACCTGCTCCCGTTGCGGCGGCAGAGGACTGGTCACCGAGAACCAGGGCGCGTTCAGCTTCGCGCAGCCGTGCCCCGAATGCGAGGGCACCGGCTCGGTGGTCTCGGACCCGTGCCCCGACTGCGGCGGCACCGGAGCGACCACCAAGGACCGGATCATCACCGTGCGGGTCCCGGCCGGGATCGGCGACGGCCAGTCGATCCGCCTGGCCGGTCGCGGCTCCCCCGGGGAGCGAGGCGGCCCGTCCGGGGACCTGCTGGTCCGCGTCACGGTCCGCGCGCACCCGCTGTTCGCCCGCGACGGCGACAACGTGACCCTGCGCCTGCCGGTGTCCTTCCCCGAGGCCGCCATGGGCGCGAAGGTGAAGGTGCCGACCCTCGACGGGCCGGTCACCTTGAAGGTCCCCGCGGGGACGCCGACCGGGCGCGTGCTGCGCGTCAAGGGCCGCGGCGTGCCGAACAAGGGCGACCTGCTGGTGACCGTCGACGTGGAGGTCCCCGCCTCGCTCTCGGCCGAGGCCAAGGAGGCCCTGGAGAAGTACGCGGCGGCCGCACCGGGCGCCGACCGCTCGAAACTGGAACAGTTGACGGGCCAATGACCGGGCGCGAGTCGAATCGCAGCGGCGGCGTCCCCGCCGCCATTCGGCGCGCCCGGATTCGAACCTCCCTTTGGGACTCCAGCGCCTTCGCGGCCGCGCCGGTGCCGCACGTTGCGGGCCCGTTCACCGCGCCCGCGTCCGGCGCTCGCACGCCGGCCGCTCAAAGTCGCTTTCGACTCGGGGCCGGAACACTTCACGGGCCCGATGCGTTGCACGAGACGGACCGCGAAGGCGGGGCGACCGCCCTCGCGTTCTCGCGCCGCGCTCACGCGCCGTCCCTTGCGGGCGGACGCCCGATCGCGGCAGGATGGACCGGCACCGACCGAAGGAGGGCACCGTGACCGCCTCCGAGCCCACCCCCGACCGCGCCTCCGACCGTGCCGCCAAGCCCGCCGCCGACGGCCCCGCGGACATGGGCGGCCGCGCGCACATGCGCATCGAGATCGCCTACCACCAGCGCGGACCGCTCGGCGACGAGATCGACTTCGACGCGAAGATCCTCGCGATCTCGGCCGCCGCCGAGATGGCCGGGATGCACCCGCAGACGCTGCGCCAGTACGACCGGCTCGGCCTGGTCGAGCCGGCGCGCACGCCCGGCGGCGGCCGCCGCTACTCCGTCCGCGACGTCACCCGCCTGCGCGAGATCCAGCGGCTCAGCCAGGACGAGGGCGTGAACCTCGCCGGCATCAAGCGCATCATGGACCTCGAGCGCGAAGTCCAGGCCGTCCGGGCCGAGGCCGCGGCCGCTCTGGACGAGTTGCGGCGGGCCCGCACCCAGCTCGCGGAGCTGCGCGCGATGGCCGGTCCGTTCCGCCGTTCGACCGACATCGTCCTGTGGCGGGGCGAACAAGGTTGACCGCTTGCCCTGCTCGGCCGTCCCGTTAAGATCGGCTCCATGCGACGAAAACGACGACGATATCGAAGTCCCCGGCCCGTAAGCGGCAGCAGGCTCCTCGCATCGGAGCCCCATCGGGGGCATGAGCGATGCTCATAGTCATCGGACTGGTCATCATCCTGGCCGTCACCGCCGCCACGGGCTTCTTCGTGGCTCTCGAATTCGCCTACACCGCCGTCGACCGGTCCCGCCTCCACGACATCGCCGACGGCGACCCGCGCCGCGCCGCGCGCGCCCGCCGGGCCCTCAAGATCTGCTCCAGCCTCTCGTTCGCGCTCTCGGGCGCGCAGCTCGGCATCACCGTCACCGCCCTGTTCGTCGGCTTCTTCGCCGAGCCCTACCTCGGGCGCGGCCTGGCCGACCTCCTCGGCGTCGCCGGGGTCCCCGCGGCCGTGTCGGTCAGCCTCGGCGTGGCGCTGGCGTTCCTCATCGCCAACGTCATCCAGATGATCCTCGGCGAACTGGGCCCCAAGAACCTCGCCCTCGCCCGCACCGAGTGGCTCGCGCTGTTCCTCGCCGCCCCCACGAGCGCGTACCTGACGGTGTGCGGGCCGCTCATCAGGTTCTTCGACACCACCTCCACGAAGCTGCTCAACCTCATGGGCATCCAGGCGGTCGAGGAACTGGAGCACAACGCGACCCCCGAGGACCTGCACCGCATCATCGACCTCTCCCGCGACGAGGGCGCGCTCGACCAGAGCCTCTCGGAGCTGCTCGACCGCGGCCTGGACTTCTCCGAGACCGTGGCCGACCAGGCCATGACCCCCCGCGTCAACGTCCAGACGCTCTCGGCCGACGCCACGGTCGCCGACGCGGTCGAGGCCCTCGCCGGGGGCCACTCGCGCTTCCCGGTCGTCGGCGACGACGTGGACGACCTGCGCGGCGTGGTCGGCATCGGCCAGATCATCGGCGTCCCCCGCGAGGAGCGCGCCAAGGTCCGGCTCTCCGAGGTCGCCGACCCCGCGCTGCTCGTCCCCGCTTCGCTGCCGCTGCCGACGCTGCTGGAGCGGATGCGCAGCCGCCACCGCCAGCTCGCGTGCGTGGTCGACGAGTTCGGCGGCTTCGCCGGGATCGTGACCCTCGAAGACCTCGCCGAGGAGCTCGTCGGGGAGATCCGCGACGAGCAGGACCGCTTCGAGGCCGTCCCGGTCGCGCTCGCCGGCGGCGCCTGGCTCGTGCCGGGGCGGTGGCGCATCGACGAGGTCGCCGACGCCACCGGCATCGCGCTGCCCGAAGGGGAGCACTACGAGACCATCGCCGGGCTCGTCATGGCCGAGCTGGGGCGCATCGCGCATCCCGGCGACACCCTCGAAGTCGACACCGTCCCCGGGCACGGGGACGCCGATGAGGAGGACCCCGATCGCGCCGACCGCGTCCGCATGGTCGTGGTCTCCTGCTCCCGCCATGTGCCGCAGGCGATCGAGCTGCGGCCCGTCGCCAGCGACGACCACGCGGAGGCCGCCAAGTGAGCACCGGACCCGCACTGCTGATATCGGTGATCCTCCTGATCGCCAACGCGTTCTTCGTGGCCGCCGAGTTCGCCCTCGTGGCCTCGCGCCGCCACCGGCTCGAACAGGACGACTCCGCCTCCGCTCGGGCCGCCCTGCGCGGCACCAAGAACCTCTCGCTCATGCTCGCGGGCGCCCAGCTGGGCATCACCGCGTGCACGGTCGGCCTCGGCGCCCTGGCCGAGCCGGCGCTCGCCCACGCCATCGAGGTCCCGCTGAAGGCGATCGGCCTGGAGGCGGCGGCGCACCCGATCGCGTTCACGATCGCGCTGATCATCGTGGTGTTCCTGCACATGGTCGTCGGCGAGATGATGCCGAAGTCCTGGGCGATCAGCCACCCCGAGTCCTCGGCGATGGCGCTCATCTGGCCCTTCACCTGGTTCGTGTTCCTCACCAAGCCGATCCTGCTGGGCCTCAACCAGGGCGCGAACGCGCTGCTGCGGATGTTCGGGGTCGAGCCGGCCGACGAGAAGGCCCAGGCCCACTCGCCCGAGGAGCTGCGCTACCTGCTGCGGTCCTCGGCCGAGGCCGGGATGCTCGGCGAGCCGGAGCACCAGATGCTCACGCACGCCATCGAAGTGCAGCGCCGCGGGGTCGGCGAGGTCGCGATCCCGTGGGCCGAGGTCGTCACGATCCCGGCCGGCTCGACCGCCGTCCAGGCCGAGGAGCGCAGCCGCGACACCGGGCGCTCGCGCATGGTCGTCGTCGACGCCGACGAGCGCCCCGTCGGGCTCGTCCACGTCCGCGAGGCCGTGCAGGCCGAACCGGGCGCCCCGGTCGCCGACCTGGCCGCCGCGCCGCTGATGGTCGGCGCCGACACCACGGTCGCCGCCGCCGTCGCTCTGATGCGCCGCCAGCGCTCCCAGCTCGCCCTCGTGACCGGGGAGGGCCGCGAGGTCACCGGCCTGATCGCCATGGAGGACCTGCTGGAGGAGATCATGGGCGACTTCGAGGACGAGACCGACAGCACCGAATAACGCGACCGCACCCGCCTCAGCGAGGGCCCCGGCGAAGCCGGGGCCCTCGCCTCGTCGTGCCCGGCTCTGGACGAAATCGCGCCGACACGCGCACCTGGCGTGTTCATCGCCGATTTCGACGCCTTCAGGCGTGATCATGATTCATCAACCGTTTCCTGTGACTCTGGAAGACCATGTCGAAATTCTTCGAGGAAACCGGGCCTGAATTCGCCGTCTCGATGCGCGGCTACGACCGCCATCAGGTCGACGAGTTCACCTCCCGGCTGTACCAGAACATCAAAGCCCACGAACAGCACCGCGACGAGGCCGCGCGTGCGTTGGAGGCCGCCGAGCAGCAGCTGCGGCGCGCCGAGGACCGCATCGGCGCCCTGGAGCGGCGCGTGGCCGACCGGGCCACGCAGATCGCCGAGGCCGAGGCCCCGACCCTGGCCGGACTCGGCTCGCGCGTCGAGAAGATCCTGCGCGCCGCCGAGCAGGAGGCCGGCGTCCAGCGCGCCGACGCCCGCCGCCAGGCCGCCGCCATGGTCCACCAGGCCCGCGCCGAGGCCGAGACGATGATGCGCTCGGCCCACACCGAGGCCGCCGAGCTCACCGCCACCACCGACCAGGACGTCACCGAGATCCGCGTCCGCGCGGTCAACGAGACGACCGAACTGCGCGAGAACGCCCGCCGCAACCACGACCTGGCCGTCGCCGACGCCCACCGCGAGGTCCAGACCGCCCAGGGCCAGTCCCGGTCCGAGGCCGAGAAGTCCCGCTCGCAGGCCGAACGCGAGATCGCCGTCCAGCGGGCCACCGCCGAACGCGAGGTCACCGAGCTCAAGGCCCACGCCGCCCGCGAGGCCGACGAGCAGCGCGGCGCCGCCCAGCGCCTGCTGACCGAGGCCGCCGAGCACCGCAAGCGCCGCACCCAGGAGCTGGCGCTCGCCGAGGCCGACCGCCGCGAGCGGGCCCAGAAGGAGGAGGCCGACCGCCACCAGCAGGCCATCGCGACCGCGCAGCGGATCGTCGCCGAGGCCGAGGACCGCCTGGCGCTGGCCGAGGAGCGCGCGCGCAGCGCCGAGAACCGGGCGCTGGAGCGGCGCGAGGAGGCCGACCAGCACGCCAAGGACGCCCTGCACCGGGCCGTCGAGCAGGCCAAGGTCGTCAAGGCCGACGCGGAGAAGGAGGCCGAGCGGCTGCGCCGCAGCGCCGACGAGCGCGCCGCCGAGCGCGTCCAGCCGCTCGCCGAGGAGGTCGCGGCCCTGACCCGCCAGCGGGACAGCGCCGGTTCGAACCTGACGGACCTGCGCCGCCAGTTGGGCCTGGTCTCGGGCGAGGAGGAGCCGGCGCTTGCGATGGCGTCCGCCGGGGCGTTCGCCTCCGAGCCGGAGCGGCCGGTGATCAACCGGCAGCGCGAGGGCTCCGACCTCGACCGGACCCAGCAGCTCCCGATCATCCGCTAGAAGACAGCCGCGCGCCGCGGTCAGCCGGTAGCCGAACGTACGGAATACGTTCGCCGCACTGGCCGACCGCGGCGCGGCCCTATATTATAAATAAACTGAACTAATTCGGTGGGGGCGAACCGCCGCCACCGCAGACCCCGGCACGGTCCGCGCCACGGCGAAGCGTCGCGGACCGCACAATCGCACCAGACCACAGGAGCCCCCGCACTATGCAGCGCCGCATCTCGCTGATCCCGCAGCCGCAGCAGCTCACCGCCGCTGACGGCGAACTCGACCTGGGCACCCTCGGCGCCATCGTCGCCGACGGCCCCGCAGAAGCAACCGAGCTGCGCTCCCTCGCCTGGCTCCTGTCCGACCTGCTCAATCGCGGCACCGGCCTGCGACTCACCGTCACCGAGAACGGCGCCGTCGAAGGCCCGGTCCTGCGGCTGCGCCTCGAAGGCGAACGCCCGGACGACTTCACCACCGCCGCCGAGGCCTACCGGCTCGACGTCGCGCCCGGCGGGGTCGAACTCGCCGCCGCCCACCCGGCGGGCATCGCCCGCGGCATCGCGACCCTGCGCCAGCTCCTGCCGGCCGACGCCCTGCGCGAGGCCCCCGCGGCCGACCCGGTCGTCCCGCTCGTGTCGATCACCGACGAGCCGCGCCTGCGCTGGCGGGGGGTCATGCTCGATGTCGCCCGGCACTTCCAGCCCAAGGACTTCGTCCTCAAGATGATCGACCGGGCCTGGCTGCACCGGCTCAACGTCGTGCACCTGCACCTCAACGACGACCAGGGCTGGCGCTTCGAGGTGCCCTCGCGCCCGAGGCTCGCCGAGGTCGCCTCCTGGCGGGCCGCGACGAAGATCGGGCACGCCCGCGACGAGGCCGCCGGCTTCGAGCCGACCCCGCACGGCGGGTTCTTCTCGGTCCCGGACCTGCGCGAGATCGCCTCGTACGCGCGCGAGCGCCACATCATGATCGTCCCCGAGGTGAACCTGCCCGGGCACGCCCGCGCGGTGCTCGCCGCCTACCCCGAGCTCGGCGCGGGCCAGGAGAAACCCGTCTGCCCGACGTTCGGCGTGTTCGAGGAGGTCCTGGAGCCGACCCAGGCCGCGCTCGACTTCGCCTTGGAGGCCTACACGGCCATCGGCGAGGTCTTCGACGGCCCGTTCGTGCACATCGGCGGCGACGAGGTGCCCATGACGCAGTGGGAGTCCTCGCCGGTCGCCCGGGCGCTCATGGAGCGCGAGGGCCTGGAGGACGTGCGCGGGGTCCAGGCCTGGTTCACCAAGGCCTTCTGCGACCACCTGCGGGGCATGGGCAAGCGGGTCATCGGCTGGGACGAGATCCTCGACGGCGGCGCCCCGGACGAGGCCGTGGTCCAGGTGTGGCGCTCGGAGGCCTACGTCAAGAAGGCCGTCGCGGCCGGCCACGAGGTCGTCACCTCGCCCGAGCCGTTCGTGTACTTCGACCACTACGAGGGCGAGGGCCCCGAGGAGCCGCTGCGCATCCACGGGCTCACCACCGTCGCGAAGGTCGCCGGTTGGGAGCCGGTGCCGCCCGGGATCGACGAGTCGAAGATCCTCGGCGTCCAGTGCCAGCTGTGGTCGGAGTACCTGCCCAGCCCCAAGGACGTGGAGTACGCGGCCTTCCCGCGCCTGGCGGTCCTGGCCGAGGTCGCCTGGACCGACCCCGAGGTGCGCGCGGCCGACTCGGTGCTCGACCGCCTCGGCGACCACCTGGAGCGCCTGCACGCCATGGGGATCGGCTACCGGCCGCTGGAGGGCCCCGAGCCCTGGCAGCAGGGCGGGACCGGTCGGCGGGAGCGCTTCGACCACCACTTCGTAGAACACCCCGCGGACTAGCGCGCGGCGCCTGGACGCGAGGAGCCGTCCCACAACGAGAAACCCGCGTGAACCGCTTCGGCGGTTCACGCGGGTTTCTCTACGCTGGTGTGGCCCCCGGCGGCGGCACGGGCGCATTGCGGGTCAGCAGAGTGGGTCGGCAATCGAGACCGCCCGCGTCGCCGCCGGGGAGTCGATGGGGCCCGAGGGCCCGTCTCCCTTCCCTCTACGGGCGTCCGTAGCCGTAGATGGACCCGTAGTCCATGTTCGCGATCTTCACGACGGTGGTCGAGTTCGGGGCGTGGATGATCTCCCCGCCGCCGATGTAGATGCCGACGTGACTCAGGTTCGAGTAGAAGACGAGGTCGCCGGGCTGGAGTTCGTCGCGGGAGATCCGCGCCGTCTCGTTCCACTGCATCGCGGCGTTGTGGGAGAGCGAGACGCCCGCCTGCGCCCACGCGGCCTGGGTCAGGCCCGAGCAGTCCCAGGCGTCCGGGCCCGAGGCGCCGTAGACGTACGCGTCGCCGAGCTGGTCGTACGCGAAGGCCACGACCGCGGAGTCGCCGGTGTAGTTGTCCCAGGTCTTCGGGGGGTTCTCCTTGGCGTACGCGTCGGCGTAGTCGTCTTCGAGGGACGCGATCTCGGCCTCGATCGCCTCCTGCTGCTCCTCGATGTCGGCGAGGATCTCGTCGGCGTCCGCCCTGAGGGTCTCCAGTTCGGTCCGGCGCGTCTCCAGCTCCTCGATCTGCGCGAGCGCCTCGGCGATGGCCGCGTTCTCGGCGTCGGTGAGGTTCGTCAGGTACATGAGCCGGTCGGCGAAGTCCGACGGGTCGCCCGACAGGACCGAGTTGACCATCGCGAAGTTCCCGCCGGTGTAGGCGGTGGAGGCGATCTCGCCCATGTGGTCGGCCGCGGCCGCGGCGGCGGCCTCGATCTCGGGCAGCTGCGCCTCGATCTCCTCGATGAGGTCGTTGGCGTCGTCGAGTTCCTCGCGCTTGGCGTTGTAGTCCTCGATGACGACTTCGAGTTCGTGGTGGCGCTCTTCGATCTCCTGCTCGATCTCGCTGCTCGTCTGCGCCGAGGCCTGCGAGGAGGTGAACACCGCAGCGGCGGCGGGGACCATTGCTACGGCCGCTATGGCGGCGACGATCCGGCGGGTACGCACCAGGACTGCGCTCCTTCCTTTGGCCGCCTACCGGGTTAGCTGTCGGGTTCGGGCGGAAGGAAGGGTCGCCCTACGCGTCCGCGGACGCGATTCACCCCGTCAGCTCTCGCTGACTGCTGGTTCCCCGGCTCGGTCGCTGCTCGTCCGCGGCTGCATGTGGGCCGCGGTGGGGGGAAGGACCGACTCGGCGGTGCCGCGCTGCGGGTGCGGGGTGCATCCGAGTTTCCGGCGCGACGGCCTTCACGTTAGAGGTCCCCAATGGTCGAGACAAGGGCGGGGGGAGAATTTCTCGGACAATGGCACGGAATACTACGGGCCGCTGTTCAGGGCTGACGAGCAGTTGCCGCTATACCCCTGCGGGGTATACACTGACGACCGGAGGGAAGCGACATGGCGAGTGATCAGACCGACTGCGGCACCGCGCACGGCAGCGAGGACGGCAAGCAGTACTGGTACCACGGCGACAAGGCCGCGCTCACGCGCCGCCTCAAGCGCGTCGAGGGCCAGATCCGCGGCATCCAGCGGATGATCGACGAGGACGAGTACTGCATCGACGTCCTCACGCAGATCTCGGCCTCGACCAAGGGGCTCCAGGCCGTGGCGCTGAACCTCCTCGAAGGCCACCTGGCCCACTGCGTCGCAGAGGCGCAGGTCTCCGGTGACCCGACCGCCGCCCAAGCCAAGGTCAAAGAGGCCTCGGACGCGGTGGCCCGACTGCTCCGCACTTGAGAACCGAGCCTGAACACCGACAGGAGTCGCCATGGAAACCGTGTACGTCGTCAAAGGCATGACCTGCGGCCACTGCGCCGGAAGCGTGACCCAGGAGCTCTCTGCCCTTCCCGGGGTCGAGCACGTGGACGTCGCGCTGGAGACCGGCCAGGTCACCGTCAAGAGCGCCGCCGCCCTCGCCGAGGAGGCGGTCCGCGAGGCCGTCGACGAGGCCGGTTACGAACTCGTCGGCACCGCGAAGTAGCGCGCCGACCCGGGCCCTGGACTCCCGTTCACCGGGTGTTCAGGGCCTCGTCGCTGCCGAAACCCCGAGCCCCTGAAGTAGAGTCGGAACCATGGCAGTCTCCGACGACGAACGGTCCGTCGAGCTCGAAGAGGACTTCTCGGTGCTCCCCGACCAGACCTCCGACGACACCGACCGCGGCTGGGGCGAGGCCCTCGCGCCGACCCCGCCGGCCCGCGGCAAGGGCCGCGCCGCGCTCTCGGCCCGCGACCTCGACCTCCTCGCCGAACGCCCCCCGCACTGGTCCTGAACCCCCGCATACGCGAAGGCCCGGGCCGCGGCGAGGGAGGCTCGCCGAGGCCCGGGCCCCTGGCGCCTGTCGCTCGCGAGCCTCGAATCGGCTCAGCGACAGGCTTTCTCCGTGTCGAGCAGTGGTCTCGTGCCGCTACCCCTTCACTGCCCCGCCGGTGAGACCGGAGACGATGTACCGCTGGAGGCTCATGAACACCCCCACCGTCAGCACCGAGGTCAGCAGCGTCCCGGCCGCGAAGATCCCGAAGTAGCTCGCCGGCGAGTTGTCCGCCGTCAGCGTCTTCAGACCCACCGCGAGGGTCATCTCCGGGCGGTCGGTCAGGAACAGGCTCGCGAGGATGAAGTCGTTCATCGTCCCCACGAACGCCAGGATCCCCGAGATCGCGATGATCGGCGCCGCCAGCGGCAGGATCATCCCGAAGAAGATCTGCGCGTGGCTCGCTCCGTCGATCGTCGCCGCCTCGTCCAGCTCCTTCGGGATCGTGTCGAAGAAGCCTTTCATCAGCCACGTCGAGACGCCCAGCGCCCCGCCCATGTACACCAGCATCAGGCCCAGCTTCGTGTTCAGGCCCGCCACCGGGTAGAACTCGCCGATCGACCCGAAGATCAGGTACAGCGCCACCACGGCCAAGAACGCCGGGAACATCTGGATCAGCAGCAGGAACAGCAGCATCGGCCGCCGCCCCTTGAACCGGAACCGGCTGAACGCGTACGCCGCCAGCGAGGAGATGAAGATCGAGATGAACGCCGCCGGGACCGCGATCATCAGCGAGTTCGCGAACCAGGCGGCGAACGGCACGTTGTCGTCGGTGAACAGCCGCTGGAAGTTGTTCAGGCTGAACCCGGTCGGCAGCAGGCTCGTCGAGGACAGCGTCCCGTTGGGGTTGAACGCCGCCGAGATCACGTAGATGATCGGGATCAGGCCGAACACCAGCGCCGCGATCGCGACCACGTGCCGCCACCCGGTGTCGGCCGCCCACTTCACGAAGGGGCTGCGGCCCTTGCGCCGGGGCTTCACCGCATGCGTCATGAGTACACGTCCTCCTGGTTGCGGGTGAAGCGGAACATGACCGCCGAGATCGTGGCGACGATGAGGAAGATGAACACGCTGATCGCGCTGGCGAAGCCGTAGTCGGCGCTGGAGGAGCCGAAGGCCTGGCGGAACGCGTACGTGATGAGCAGGTCGGTGCCGCCGACGGCGTCCCCGGCCTTGAACGGGTTGCCGCCCGAGAGCAGCTCGATCGCGTTGAAGTTGTTGAAGTTGAACGCGAAGCTGGAGATCAGCAGCGGGGTCAGCGCGATGAGCAGCAGCGGCAGGGTGATCTTGCGGAAGGCCGTGACGCCGGTGGCGCCGTCGATCTTCGCGGCCTCCAGCGAGTCCGAGGGCAGGGCCTGGAGCGCGCCGAGGGAGATGAGGAACATGTACGGCCAGCCGAGCCAGGTGTTGGCGATGAGGACCATCGCTCGGGCCGACCAGGTCCCGCCGTACCAGTTCACGTTGAGGTTGAACAGGTCGTTGACGAGGCCGAAGTCGCGGTTGAACATCTGCGCCCACACCAGGAGCATCGCGAAGGACGGCATGGCGTACGGCAGGATCATGAACGCCCGGTAGACCTTGGTGCCGCGCATCCCCGGACGGTTGAGCGCCATGGCGGTGCCCAGGCCGATCGCGAAGGTGAACAGGACCGATCCGGCCGCGAACATGATGTTCCAGGTGAAGACCCCGAGGAAGGGCCCGCGGATGTCGGGGTCGGTGATGACGGCGAGGTAGTTGTCGGCGCCGATGTTGACCCGCCAGCCCACCAGGGCGGCGCGGCCGTCGTCGGTGACGAAGGTGCCGGTCTCGTCGTCGGCGTACCAGGTGGTGCCGGTGGCCGAGTCGGTGATGCAGTCGCAGGCCTCGTCGTAGGAGCGGGTCGAGACCCCTTCGAAGGCCGAGAGGCCCTGCACCTTGATGCCGGTCTCCTCGCCGGTGGGCACGGCCAGCTCGGTGACCTCGGAGAGGCGCTCGTTGAGCTCGGCGAAGTCCCACACGGTGTAGTCGGGGGCGGCGGTGATGCGGCCCGACTCGTCCTGGGTGGCGCCTTCGAGCTCGGTCAGGCCCGCCTCGGTGCCGGCCCAGGTGGAGCCGTCGGCGTTGTCGGTGAGCAGGAGGGTGAGCTCGCCGGCGGCCGATTCGCCGACGGCGAGCAGGTAGGTGGTCCCGCCGGGGGTCTGCTGGACGCCGGCGGCGACGATCGCGTTGATCGCCTGGTCCTTGTCGACGCGGTGGCCGTCGCCGTAGTTGGAGAAGGAGGTGCCGATGGTCAGGATGACCGGGAGGATCTGGAAGGCGATGAGCAGCAGCGTGCCGGGGATGAGGTACTTGAGCTGGACGGCCCGGCGCTGGAGGTAGACGTAGAAGACGACGGCGACTACGGCCGCCTCCAGTGCCAGGCCCCACCAGGCCCCGGCTGCGATGAGCGGCAACGCCGCCCAGACGGCCAGCGCGGCGACCACCGCGAGCACGCCGATCTTGACGATCAGGCCTGCCGCGGTGGTGGAGCCGGCCGTCCGAGAACGTTGGTCGAGCACAGTGCGATCCTTCGCTCGTCGAGGACTGTCCGCCGACTAGGAGACGGCGTCGCGGATGGACTGCGCTGCGGTCGTGGCGGCTTCCTCGCCGGTGGAGACGCCGTCGACGGCGTCGGCCTGGGCGCGGCCGAAGGGCTCCCAGACGGCGTTCATCGCGGGGATGTTCGGCATGGGGACGGCGTTCTCGCCGGCGGCGGCGAAGCCCTGGACGTCCTCGTTGCCCTCGGAGAAGACCTCGGCGGCGGTGGTGAGCGCCGGGAGGCGCCCGCCGGCCTCGGCGAGGGAGACCTGGAGGTCTTCGGTGAGGACGTAGTTGGTGACGAACTCCTGGGCGAAGACGGCGTTCTTGGCGGTGGCCGAGACGTAGAAGCCCTGGACGCCGAGGAACGGCGAGGCCGGGCCTTCGCCCTCGAAGCCGGGGATGGCGGTGACCTCGTAGTTGAGGCCCGCTCCCTGGACGTCGGTGAGGGCCCAGGGGCCGGAGATCATGAAGGCGGTCTTGCCGTCGACGAAGAACGGGATGGTGTTCGAGGAGTCGATGGTGGTCTTGAGGACGCCGGCCTCGCCGAGTTCGGCGAACTTCTCGAACGCGGCGATGCCGCCCTCGGAGTCGACGCCGACGTCGTTCGGGTCGAGGGTGCCGGTGCCGTCGTCCTTGAACAGGTAGCCGCCCATGGACGCGAACAGCGGGTAGGCGCTGTAGGCGTTGCCGTCGACGCCGACCTCCATGGTGAGCACTTCCTGGGTGCCGGCGGCCTCGCCGGCGCTGATGAGCTCCTCGAAGGTGGCCGGGGCCTCGGGGGCGAGGTCGGTGTTGCGGATGAGGCCGAGGTTCTCGAGCGCGTAGGGGACGCCGTAGAGGTTGCCGTCGACGGTGAAGGCCTTGACGGAGGCCTCGTTGAGGGCGGCCTGCTGGTCGGCGCTGAGGGTGATGGGGGCGATGACGCCGTCGGCGGCGTACTGGCCGGACCAGTCGTGCGCGCCCACGATGATGTCGGGACCCTGTCCCTGCTCGGCGGCGGTGAGGAAGTCCTCGCGGAGGGATTCCACGTGCTCCTCGACGGTGACCTTGACGCCGACGCTGTCCTCGAAGTTCTTGACGAACTCCTTGAGGACGGGTGTGCGGGTCTCGTCCGCCCAGATGACCAGCTCGCCGGAGAACGACTGCGTCGAGTCGTCGCTCGGCGAGTCGTCGTCCGAGCCGCAGGCCGCGGCCGCGCCGAGTGCGGCGGCCGAGACGGCGGTGATACCCAGGGTCCTTCTACGCATGGCTTCTTTTCTCCTCATTGAGGGGCCCCGGGGCGGGGGCCGGTGGTCCCGGGACTCGCGTCCCGACTGCTCACACATTAGCAAGATGTTTCAGAATCAGGAAAGCCTTGCAACCAAACTGTTGCTAAGTTTCAGATAGGCTAGTCTGTCATCATGCGGCTTCGACTCTCTGACATCGCCCGGCAGGCCGGGGTCAGTGAGGCAACGGTGTCCCGGGTGCTGAACGACAAGCCCGGCGTGGGTCAGCAGACCCGACAGTCCGTCCTCACTGCACTCGACGTGCTCGGCTATGAACGCCCCCAGGCCCTCCGCAAGCACGCTATCGGCCTGATCGGCCTCGTCGTGCCCGAACTGGAGAACCCGATCTTCCCGCTGTACGCGCAGACGATCTCCAACGTCCTGGCCGGTTCCGGCTACACCCCGGTGCTGTGCACGCAGACCCCCGGCGGGGTCTCCGAGGACGAGTTCGTGGAGATGCTCCGTGAAAGGGCCGTCGCCGGCATCATCTTCGTTTCAGGCCTGCACGCCGACACCGCCGCGAGCACCGAGCGCTATCAGGAGCTCAAGGACAAGCGCCTGCCGGTCGCGTTCGTGACCGGCCACCCCGAGGGCGTCGAGGCCGCCTCGTTCTCCTGCGACGACACCGTGGCCGCGCGGATCGCCGTGGAGCACCTGGCCGGGCTCGGGCACGAGCGGATCGGCCTGGTCTCGGGGCCCGACCGCTACTGGCCGGTGCGCCGCAAGATCTCCGGCTACCGCGCCGCGATGCGCGGGGTCGGGCCCGAGCTCATCGAGCTCACCCTGTTCGGCGAGCAGGGCGGCCACGCCGCCGCGAGCCGCCTCATCGACCGCGGCGCGACCAGCGTCGTGTGCGGCTCGGACATGATGGCGCTGGGCGCCATCCGGGCCGCCGAGGAACGCGGGCTCGACGTCCCGCGGGACTTCTCGGTCGTCGGCTACGACGACTCCCCCCTCATCGCGCACACCAACCCCCCGCTCACGACCGTGCGGCAGCCGGTGCGCGACATCGCCACCGCGGCCGCCCGGGCGCTGCTCGACGAGATCGCCGGGCAGCCCACGCCGTCGTCGGAATACCTGTTCCGGCCCGAACTCGTCGTACGCGGTTCCACCGGTGCGGCGCCCCGAGACTGAAAGGGATCTCACCGATGAGTCAACACTGGTGGCGCGACGCGGTCATCTACCAGGTGTACCCGCGCTCCTTCGCCGACGCGAACGGCGACGGCATGGGGGACCTGGAGGGGATCCGCTCCCGCATCCCGTACCTGGCGAAGCTCGGCGTCGACGCGATCTGGCTGTCGCCGTTCTTCGCCTCGCCGCAGAACGACGCGGGCTACGACGTGTCCGACTACCGGAAGATCGAGCCGCGCTTCGGCGACCTCGACGACTTCGACCGGATGCTCGCCGACGCCCACGAGGCCGGGATCCGCCTCATCGCCGACATCGTGCCGAACCACACCTCCTCGGAGCACGAGTGGTTCCAGGCCGCCCTCGCCGCCGGGCCCGGCTCTCCCGAGCGCGAGCGCTACCACTTCCGCGACGTGAACCCCGAGCTGCCGGACTCGCCGCCGAACAACTGGCAGTCGATCTTCGGCGGCCCGGCCTGGTCGAAGACCGAGGACGGGCTGCAGTGGTACCTGCACCTGTTCGACGCGACCCAGCCGGACCTGAACTGGGAGAACCCCGAGGTCCACGAGGAGTTCAAGTCGATCCTCAGGTTCTGGCTCGACCGGGGCGTGGACGGCTTCCGCATCGACGTCGCGCACGGCATGGTCAAGGCCAAGGGCCTGCCCGACACCGGCGGCGACGGCTCGATCGAGATGATCGGCACCACGCAGGCCCCGTTCTTCGACCAGGACGGCGTGCACGACATCTACCGCACGTGGCGCCCGATCATCGAGGAGTACGAGGGCGACCGGATCTTCGTGGCCGAGGCCTGGACCGACTCGGCCGAGCGCCGCTCGCTGTACCTGCGGCCCGACGAGCTGCACCAGGCCTTCAACTTCGACCTCGTGCTGGCGCCGTTCAATGCGGTGGACTTCCGCAAGGCCATCGACGACGAGATCGCCAACAACGCCGGGGTCGGCGCGCCGTGCACGTGGGTGCTGTCCAACCACGACGTGCAGCGCCACGTGACCCGTTACGGCGGCGGCGAGGACGGCCTGAAGCGCGCGAAGGCCGCGACGCAGCTGCTGCTGTCGCTGCCGGGCGTCGTGTACGTCTACCAGGGCGAGGAGCTGGGGCTCAACGAGGTCCTGGACCTGCCCGCCGAGGTCCGCGAGGACCCGACGTTCTTCCGCACCAACGGGGAGCAGATCGGCCGCGACGGCTGCCGCGTCCCGCTGCCGTGGACCCGCGAGGGCACCTCGTTCGGCTTCGGCGCCAACGGCGCGTGGCTGCCGCAGCCGGCCGAATGGGCCGAGCTGTCGGTGGAGGCCGAGGACGGCGTGGAGGGCTCAACGCTGGAGTTCTACCGCAAGGCGATCGCGCTGCGCCGCGAGCACAAGGCCACGGGCCTGACCTGGCTGGACGACCCGGGCGAGAACGCGTTCGCGTTCGACAACGGCGAGCTGGTCGTGGTGGTCAACTTCGGCGACGAGTCTGTCCCGGTTGAGCGCTATGGCACCGACCCGATCCTGACCAGCACCCCCCTGGAGAACGGCGCCCTCCCCGGAGGATCGACCGCCTGGTTCACCAAGTAGCACAAGCAAAGGCAGGTGCCCGGCCGCAAAGCGGCCGGGCACCTGCCTTCTGAACGAGTGAGGCGGCGGGGCCGAAGCCCCGCCGCCTCACTTCGCTCGCGGTGTGTTCAAACGTGAAATCCGATGGCTAGTCGCCTAGCATTGGACCATGGCGACAGTAGAGGTGCACGATGTGCCCGATGACGTGCTCGCGCGGCTCCGCGCCCGCGCCGACGAGGCGCATCAGTCATTGCAGGGATACCTCAAGACCCTGCTCGACCGTGAAGCAGGCATGTTGACGATGGCCGAGGCCGCCAGACGAGCCGAGGAGATCGCCTCCGGCAGCGGTGTCACGACCGATGACATTCTCGCCGCGATCGAGGAAGAACGGGCGCGGCACGAGTGATCGTCCTGGACAACTCGGCGTTGATCGAGTACCTCACCGAAGACAGCGAACTCGGCCGTCGGGTACGGCAATTGTTGATCGGACAAGAGATCGCGGTACCTCATTCGATCGACCTTGAGTGCGTTTCGGTGCTCCGCCGCCTGGTCCGGCACGGCCAGCTCGACGTGGATCGTGCGACTGCGGCTCTCGAACTGTTCCGTCAGATGGCGCTTCGGCGCTATGACCATGTCTCGCTGCTCCCGCGCATTTGGGAGCTGCGGGGCAACATGACTTCGTACGACGCGGCCTTCGCCGCGTTGGCGGAGCAACTCGGCGCATCGCTGCTCACCGTGGACAAGAAGTTCGACAAGACGCCAGGACTTCGCTGTCAAGTTCTCAACCTGAGGACTGAGAGCGACTGAATGTCCGAACTGCCCGGCCGCGTAGCGGCCGGGCACCCGTCCTTTCGAGCGAGTGTCGTCAGCCGTCTGCGGTACGGCGTCGTCAAGATCCCGCTGCATCCCACCGACCGCCTGGTGGTGTCTTCCGGGAGGTTGTACATCGGCCACTTCAACGGCGCCTGGACCGTGGTGTCGCTCAACCGCCACCTCCTCCGCGGTTCGGACTGGGCGGCGTTCGAAGCGGCGGTAGCCCGCCACTGGCCCGCCGCCCCCCACCAATGACAGAGCCCGGACCGCGAAGCGGTCCGGGCTCTGTCTCGCCTCGTGCGGGGGTTACTTGATCTTGTTCCCGGCGCTGCGCAGTTGCTGGCAGGCCTCGACGATGCGGGCGGCCATGCCGGCCTCGGCGAGCTTGCCGTAGGCGCGCGGGTCGTAGGCCTTCTTGTTGCCCACCTCGCCCTCGACCTTGAGCACGCCGTCGTAGTTCTTGAAGATGTGGTCGACGATCGGGCGCGTGAACGCGTACTGGGTGTCGGTGTCGATGTTCATCTTGATGACGCCGTAGTCCACCGCGTCGCTGATCTCCTGGGCGCTGGAGCCGGAGCCGCCGTGGAAGACCAGGTCGAACGGCTTGTCCTTGCCGAGCTCCTTGCCGATCTCGTCCTGGATCTCCTTGAGGATCTCCGGACGCAGGTGCACGCCGCCGGGCTTGTAGACGCCGTGGACGTTGCCGAAGGTCAGCGCGGTCATGTAGCGGCCGTTCTCGCCCGAGCCGAGGGCCTGGACGGTGGCGCGCGCGTCTTCGACGGTGGTGTAGAGCTTGTCGTTGATCTCGGCCTCGACGCCGTCCTCTTCGCCGCCGACGACGCCGATCTCGACCTCGAGGACGACCTTCGCCTTGGCGGTGCGACCGAGCAGCTCCTGGGCGATCTCCAGGTTCTCGTCCAGCGGCACGGCCGAGCCGTCCCACATGTGCGACTGGAACAGGGGCTCCTCGCCGCGGGCGACACGCTCTTCGCTGATGGCCAGCAGCGGGCGGACGAAGCCGTCGAGGTGGTTCTTCGGGCAGTGGTCGGTGTGGAGGGCGACCTTGACCGGGTAGTTCTTGGCGATCTCGTGGGCGGCCGAGGCCAGCGCCACCGCGCCGGCGACCTTGTCCTTGATCGTCGGGCCGGAGAGGTACTCGGCGCCGCCGGTGGAGACCTGGACGATGCCGTCCGACTCGGCCTCGGCGAACGCCGCCAGCGCGGCGTTGAGCGACTGGGTCGAGGTCACGTTGATGGCCGGGTAGGCGAAGGAGCCTGACTTCGCCCGGTCGAGCATCTCGTTGTATTCCTCGGGTGTTGCGATGGGCATGCTGCCTGCTCCTTACAAGTCGTTGATCGCTCCCCGACCGGGGGCGGGACTCAGACGCCGCTGTCTGACGGCCTCGGACTGTTGCGTCGGGGTGAAGTATTGCCCACGAGCATGTGAAGGCCATCCTCAGGCTACCTGGTGGTTCACCGGCCGCGTGGGCTCGGGCGCGTCTACGGTTGGTATATGAACTATCACCGCGAATGGGAGGGCGACGCCGACGCGTTGTCCGAGTTCGACCTGGCCGGCTCGTCCGAGCCTCCCGAGGAGGGCGACCCGGAGGAGGCCCTCGCCGAGGAGGAGGGGACGGTGCCCGACGAGGCCGATCCGGTCGACGCGGCCGAGCAGTTGATCGAGATCCCGCTCGAAGACGACGAGCCGCGCGGCGGCTGACGCGAAGGGCCCGGTTTCGCGACTGCGAAACCGGGCCCTGTGCTGCGTGCGCCGGATGCGTCGGCAAACGGCCGCCTATGCGGCGGCCGCCGAACCGGCGCCTAGGCGCCGGTTACGCCGCGCCGAGGCGGTCGAGGACCCAGGCGAGATTGAAGGCCTCTTCCTCCCAGGCGTCGTAGCGGCCCGAGCGGCCGCCGTGGCCGGCCTCCATCTCGGTCTTGAGCATCACGTCGGAGCCGGGGCTCTCGTGGCGGAGCTTCGCGATCCACTTGGCGGGCTCGTGGAAGCCCACGCGGATGTCGTTGAGGCTCGTCACGGCCAGGATCGACGGGTAGTCGACGCCGGTGACGTTCTCGTAGGGCGAGTACGACTTCATGTACGCGTAGACCTCGGCCGATTCGAGCGGGTTGCCCCACTCCTCCCATTCGCCGACGGTGAGCGGCATGGACGGGTCGAGGATCGTGTTGAGCGCGTCGACGAACGGCACGTCGGCGAGCACGCCGGCGAACCGCTCGGGCGCGAGGTTCGCGATCGCGCCCATGAGCAGGCCCCCGGCCGAGCCGCCGCGGGCGACGATCCGGTCCGGCGCGGCCCATCCGGCCTTGACGAGGTGGTTCGCCGCGTCCACGAAGTCGGTGAAGGTGTTCTTCTTGTGCAGGAGCTTGCCCTGCTCGTACCACTGGCGGCCCATCTCGCCGCCGCCTCTGACGTGGGCGATCGCGAAGACCACGCCGCGGTCGAGGAGGCTCAGGCGCGCGATCGAGAAGTACGGGTCGATGGAGTGCTCGTACGAGCCGTAGCCGTACAGCAGGCACGGCGAGGTCCCGTCGGCCTCGACGCCGGCCTTGGCGACGATCGAGATCGGCACCTGGGTGCCGTCGGCGGCGGTGGCCCATTCGCGGTACTGCACGTAGTCGGCGGGGTCGAACTCGCCGAGGACGGCGGTGCGCTTGCGCAGGTGCAGTGCGGCGGTGTCGATGTCGTAGTCGTAGACCGACGGCGGGGTGACCAGGGAGGCGTAGCCGATGCGCAGTAGGCGCGAGTCGTAGTCGGGGTTCTGGCCGAGCCCGACGTCGTAGAGCGGCTCGTCGAAGGCGATCTCGGTGAGGCGCTCGTCGGCGTCGAGGAGGGCGACCTGCGGCAGGCCGTCCCGGCGGAGGGAGACGACGACGTGGTCGGCGAAGGCGTCGACCGATTCGAGCCGCACGGCGGTGTCGTGGGGGATGACCTCGTTGAAGAGAGTGGTGTCCTCGACGGGGGTCCAGCCGAGCGTGAAGTTCTCGGCGTCGCGGTTGTGCAGCACCCAGAACCGGTCGCCCTGGTGGTCGATGACGACCTCGACGCCCTGCTCGCGGCCCGCACCGAAGACCGTGAAGTCGCCGGTGGGGTCGCCCGCGTCCAGGTAGCGGTACTCGGTGGTGGTGGAGGAGCCGGAGTAGACCACGAGGTAGCCCTTGGAGCGGGTCAGGGCGATGCCGGTGCGGAACCGCGCGTCGTCCTCCTGGTAGACCAGGGTGTCCTCGGTCTCGCCGAGCACGTGGCGCCACACCTGGTGGGGGCGCCAGGCGTCGTCGACCTTGGAGTAGAAGAACACCGAGCCGTCGGCCGACCAGGCGCCGCCGTAGAAGACGCCCTCGATCTCGTCGGCGAAGACCTCGCCGGTGCGCAGGTCCTTGAACCGCAGGGTGAACTGCTCGTCGCCGGAGTAGTTGACGCCGAAGGCGAGGAGGTTCCCGTCGGGGGAGACGTCGTGGACGCCCTGGGAGAAGAAGTCGTGGCCCTCGGCGAGGGCGTTGCCGTCGAGGAGGATCTCCTCGCCGGCCACGGCCACGCCGGCCTCGATCTCGGGCGGCGTGTCGCCGTCCGCCTTGAGGCGGCACTGGATGGCGTACTGCTTGCCCTCCTCGGTGCGCCCGTAGTACCACCAGCCGCCGTCCCTGACCGGGACGGACAGGTCGGTCTCCTGAGTGCGGTCCTTGATCTCGCCGAAGATCGCTTTGCGCAGCCCGTCGAGGTGGGCGGTGCGCGATTCGGCGTAGGCGTTCTCGGATTGGAGATAGGCGACGGTGGCGGGGTCCTCGGGGTCCTTGAGCCAGGCGTAAGGGTCGTTCACGGTGTCGCCGTGGTGAGTGCGCGGGTGGTCGCGGCGAGGTGCCGCGGGTTTCGCGGGTTGCGTTTCCGACATGCATCAACTGTAAGGGCCGGACGCCGGAAGCGCCGATCACAGCGCCCCGGGCTTGGCGTGAGCATAAGTTACTCATGAGTAACATATGCGTGGTCGGCAACCCGCGAAATAGCCCGAACCAGGGCGCATCGGCCTGTGAGGATGGTCCCCATGAGCGACAGGAGCGACGAGACCGGGCAACAGCCCGAAACGTCCCGAAGCGGCGACTCGAATCCGAGCCCGCCCGCCGAACCGCATTCGATTCCCGAAACACCCGCGGACGCAACCGGATCGCACCACTGGCCGGATCCGCCCGCGGAGACTCCCGACACGGTGCGCGGCCCCGGAGGGGACCCGAGCGCGGCCGATCGCGGGGACACAGAGGTCTTCCCAGTACCCGCGAAAGCGTCAGAGCCGGAGGCTGTCGCCGATCCCGATCCCGATCCCGATCCCGATCCCGATCCCGATCCCGATCCCGATCCCGATGTGACCACTGCGCTCCCGGCCCCAGGGGGCGGCGCGGCCGAATCCCTCTCCGAACCGGCGGGAACCACCGAGCCAACCGTCCCGGCTGAACCCGATGCCACGCAGGCCTTTCCGGCCGCCGACCCGTCGACCGAAGCGCTCGAACCCGAGGCCACCGCAAGTCCTGACGCCACCGTCGCGCCGCCGGCCGCCGAAGGACACCCGACCGAGGCGCACGCCGCTCCCGTCCCCGAGCCCGCGGGCACCGCCGAACCCCCTGTCCCGACCGAACTCGACGCGACCCGCATCTACCCCGCGACCGGTTCGATCGACGGTCCCGCCCCGGATCGGCCGAACGGGCCGCCGTTCCTCACCGCTCGCGGACTCACCGCGCGCGGCCATCAGGGCCCGATCTTCACCGGCGTCGACCTCGTCACCGGTCTTGGCCAGCTCGTCGCCGTCTGCGGCGACTCCGGCGACGGCCGCACCTCGCTCCTGCTCGCCCTCTGCGGCCGCTTCGCCTTCCAAAGCGGCGCGCTGCGCGTCGACGGCCAGACCAGGCCCGGCCAGATCCGCCGCCGCTTCACCGTCGCCCAGGCCGGCCCGCCGATCCGCTTCGACGAGTACCACACCGTCGCGAGCTGCATCAAGGAGACGACCGCCGTGTCCAAGGGCACGGCCACCCGCGCGAACATCCACGCTTGGCTGGACCGGCTCGCCGTGGACGTCGATACCGGCGACACGTTCGGGTTCCTTCCCCGCATCGACCAGATCACCTTCGCGATCGCGTGCGCCGCCGCCAGTCGTACTCCCGCGATCGTCGTGGACGACGCGGACACCGGGCTCGACCGCTGCGGCTCCGAACGCGTCTTCGAGGCCCTGCGCACGGTCGCCGACGCGGGGCAGCTCGTGCTCGCCGCCTGCACGCGGTCCGATCCGCCCGCAGACGCCGTCGTCGACCTCCGCGGCCAGGACCGCAGACCCGGCGGACGCCGGGCCCGCTTCGACCACCGCAACGGCGACGAGGCCGGCGCGACCCGCCGCCACCGCCGCGAAGACGCCCGAAACGGAGGCCACCAGTGAGCCCGTTCAAACTCGCCGCCGCCGAACTGCGGCGCTTCCGCGGCCACCCGATCCGCTCGCTCGCGCTCGTCGCAGTCGTCCTCATCCCGCTCGTCTACGGCGGCCTATACCTCTGGTTCGCCTGGGACCCTTACGGAAAGCTCGATCAGATGCCGGTCGCGGTCGTCAACGAGGACACCGGCGCGAGCGTCGAGACGAACGGCGAGACCACCGACATCAACGGCGGGGACCAGCTCGTCGAACAGCTCAGATCCGACCCGATCTTCGACTGGCGGTTCGTCACGGCCGACACCGCCCGCCAAGGCCTCGAAAACGGCGACTACTACATGGTCATCACCGTCCCCGAGGACTTCTCCGCCCACCTCGCGAGCCTCTCGGGAAGCAGCCCAGAACAGGCGACCGTCCACTTCGACCTCAACGACGCCAACGGGTACGTCGCCGGGATCATGGCCGCCACCGTCGAGGCCGAACTGCGCAACCAGATCAACACCGCCGTCTACGTCACCTTCGCCACCACCATCTTCGGCGACCTCACCGAACTCAACGCGGGCCTCACCGATGCCGCCTCCGGCGCGGGCGAACTCGCAGACGGCATCGGCACCGCCCAGTCCGGCGCCGCCGAACTCCAGACCGGACTCGGCGACCTCGCCACCGGCGCCCAGCAGGTCGCCGACGGCGCGAACCAGGTCAGCGCCGGAGTCGACCAGGCCGTGGGCACCGCCCAGCCCGTCCTCGAAGCACTCTCCGAGAACTGGGCCCAGATCCAGTCCGGCTCCGCGTCCGCCGCCGACCTGGCCAACCGCGCCAACAGCGAACTCGACGGCATCTACGGCGCGCTGTGCGACGCCGAGGACGCCACTGTGGACGCGTGCGCGAACCTCCAGGCGTTCATCGAGGACGCCGACCTCGCCAACGACGACATCCAGCAGGCCAACGACTCGGTCCAGGGCACCTCCACCGGCACCATCGAGCAGGCCTCGGCCGACCTCACCGAACTCCAGACAGGCGCCGCCGACGTCGCTACTGGGGCCGGCGAGGTCGCGGCTGCCGCCGCCACCGCCGAGAGCGGCGCCGGGGACCTCGCGAGCGGCCTCACCGAACTCCAGGAAGGCGCGACCACCCTCGCCGACTCGCTCAGTGCCGCCGCCGCTTCGGTGCCCAGCACCAACCCCGCCGAGGACTCGGACAACGCCGAGGCCTACGGCAGCCCCGTCGCCATCGACGAGGAGAACCTCAACCCCGCCGAGACCTACGGGCGCGGCCTCGCACCGTTCTTCATCGCGATCGCACTGTGGGTCTTCGGCCTCATGGCCTACCTCGTACTCAGTACGGTGAACAACCGGGCGCTGGCCGGACCGCTGCGCTCGCTGCCGGTGGCCCTGGGCGGCTGGCTCCCCGGGGCGGCCCTCGGCGTGCTCTCGGCGCTGGTGCTCTACCTGGCCGTGCAGCTCGGACTCGGGCTCGACCCGAAGTACGCGCTCGCCACGGTGGGCCTGTCGGTGCTGGTGATCCTCACGTTCTCCGCGATGGCGCACCTGTGCAAGCTCGCGTTCGGCACTGCCGGGAGCCTGCTCCTGGTCGTGCTCCTCATGCTCCAGTTGACCAGCGCGGGAGGCCTGTACCCGGTCGAGACCACGCCGGGGTTCTTCCAGGCGCTACATCCGGTGCTGCCGATGAGCCACGTGGTGGACGCGCTGAGGGTGACCATCAGCGGCGGCGAGACCGCCCATGTCGTGCGGGCGGTGATCGTGCTGGGGGCGTACCTGGTCGGCTCGCTGGCGGCCACGACGCTGGTCGTCGCAGGAAGACGCAAATGGAAGCCGGGAAGCCTCCACGAGCCGCTACAGGTATGAGAGAGACAGCGGACCGAGACCGGCACAGGTCAGCGGTCGACAAGAACCGCAACCAACCCGGGCGAAGGACCCCGGCCGGAGAACGGAGTGCGGCTTTCGGCGAGCACGGAAGCATGTAGAGCCGCAAACGCCTAGGAAGCGGCTCCGGGCGGCGAAGCAGCGGTCGAAGTGTGACCGGCCCGGGGCTTAGGTCGTGTTCGAGAACTGAGGGAGCTTCCAGTTAGTTTTGTTGTGTCGCAACGAAACTCAATACTGGAGGCTCCCGATGTCCAGGATACCGGTCCATGCTGTGCTCACCGATGGTCAGTAGCGGCACTTGCGCCGATGGCTGCCCGCCCCAGCAGTGACGAGGCGGCCGATCACCAGGCCGCGCCGCCGACCCGTGCCCGGCGAGCCCGACAACCATGCGCTGGGTCGCTCGCGGGGCGGCTGGACCACCAAGATCCACCTCGCCGCCGACAACTCGCAGACGGTCATGAGTGTCACGCTCACCGCAGGCCAACGGGCCGACTCGCCGCACCTGCCAGCGGTGCTCGATGCGATCAGTGTGCCCCGGACCGGGCCCGGCAGGCCCAAGACCCGACCGGGCCGGGTCCTGGCCGACAAGGGCTACCCGTCCCGCGCCAACCGCGCCTACCTGCGCGAGCGCGGCATCACCGCAGTGATACCCGACCGAGCCGACCAGCGAGCGAATCGGAAGGCCAAGGGCCGCCGCGGTGGACGGCCCCCGGCCCTCGACCGCGACACCTACAAGCAGCGCAACACCGTCGAACAGGCCATCGGGCGCCTCAAGCGCTACCGCGCTGTCGCCACGCGGTTCGACAAACTCGCCGTCCGATACGAAGCCACCCTCCAAATCGCGATCATCCTCGACTGGAAACCCAACTTCTCAAACACCGCCTAGGGGCTGCATGGGCCGCAACCAGCTCGTTCGGAAGGCCTCGGCTCGAGAGCGGCGTGCGGCCAACGGCAAGCAGGGACGCATATCGAGCCGCAAGCGGCTTCGATGGGACTCCGGCACGACGAAGCTGCGACCCGAGTGCGATTGGCCCGGGCGGAGGACGGCATGGGCTGTAACCGGCGCAGCTTGACCCCGAGCGCGGCGTGTGGCCTACCGCGGGTAGGGACACATGCCGAGCCGCAAGCGCTTCCGATGCGGTTCCAGACCGCGAAGCAGCGGTCCGAGCGCAACCAGCCAGGGCTGAGGGAGCCATGGGCCGCGACCAGTGCGGGTTGGAGGTTTTCGGATCGAGCGCGACTGTGGCTTTCAGCGAGCGCGGACGCATGTCGAGCTTCAAGTGCTTCTGAAGCGGCTTTGGGCGGCGAAGCAGTGGTCGGAGCGCGACCCGCCCGGGCTGGGCGTGGCACGGGCTGCAACCAGCGCGCGTCGGAAGGCCTTGGCCGGAGAGCGGCGTGCGGTCTTCGGTTAGTGCGGACGCATGTTGAGCCGAAAACGCCCCTGAAGCGGCCTCGGTCCCCGGGGCAGCGGTCCGAGTCTGGCTCGTGACCGCGCGAAACACGCTGAGCAGGGTGAGCGCCGGTACATCCTGCACGGGTCCGGCTCGAGGGTCGGTCGTTCCCGGCATGCGGGTCGGCCGCGCTCGGTGCTCGGCGTTCGGTTCTCAGCGCTCGATGAGGGCCGCCAGGCCGTCCAGGGTCCGCTCCAGGCCGAACGCGAAGGCGTGCTCGGCGTTGTACGCCGCGTCGTGTGCCTCTCCGGCGGCCCGTCCGACCCGCACGGCCGTCGGGAACTTCTCGACATCGAGGACCTTCGCGAGCAGGGGCCCGTTGGCCTCCCACCACTCCTGGTCGCTCTGGGCGCTGGCCTCGCGTTCGGCCTCGGACTGGGCCGCGTCCTGCGCCGCGGCCCGCACGAACGCGAGCAGGTGAGCAAGGGCGTCGTCCATCTCGACGTCCGTCAGGCCCAGGCCCTCGAGCGCCTGGAGTTCGCGCTCGTACTTGGTGCACTGGCCGGGTCCGAGCGGCGGGCGGCTCGGCGCGGCCGAAGCGGCCCAGACGTGGGCCCGGTAGAGCGCGTAGTTGTCGCGGGCGACGGCCGCGAGGCGCTCACGCCAAGGACCCTCGACCGCGGTCGCCTCCATCCGCTCGAACAGGGCGTCGAGCATGAGGGCCACGAGTTCGGTTTTGCCGGGCACGTACGTGTAGAGGGTCATCGGGGCCTTCCCGAGGGACTGGGCGAGGCGGCGCACGGTGAGCGCTTCGAGTCCTTCGGCGTCGGCCAGGGCGATCGCGGCGGCGACCACCTCATCGACCGTGAGGCCCTTGCGCGGCCCGCGCGAGGTTTCGGGGGCGGCCCTCCAGAGCAGTTCGAGCAGATGCGGCTTGGGCGTCTCAGTGGCAGCAGTCACGAGGGAATCTTACCCGCCAAGCTTGTACGTCGTACATCGTACTCTGTACTATATACAACGTACGAAGAAAAGGAGTCGCCTGTGAACATCACTGCCTCAGCTATTTCCCTCAATGTCGCCGACCCGACCGCGTCGGCCGCGTTCCTCAAGGACCACTACGGCTTCAGCGAGGAAATGGCCGCCGATGGCTTCGTCTCGCTGTCGCGCCCCGACGCGGGCTTCAACGTGATCTTCCTGCGCACCGGCCTGGAGACCTTCAAGCCCGAGAGCGCCAAGGGCCATGCCGACGGGCTGTTGCTGGCGTTCGTCGTCGATGACATCGACGCCGAATACGAACGCATCCAGGCCGAAGGCGTCGCCATCACCACGCCGATCGAGACCGAGCCGTGGGGCGAGCGGTACTTCCAGACCGCCGACCCCAACGGCGTGGTGATTCAACTCGTCCAATGGATGATCGAGCCGGAGGCCTGAGCCCCGGGGCCGATCACCGAGCCGAACTGCGCACCGCCAGAGGAAACCCGCGGCTCCCTGCCAAGGGCTGCGATCGAGCGGTCCTCGCTGAGACCGGATCCGCGGGCCGGACGGGCCTCTACGGAGAATCGAAACCGCGTGATTCGAGCCGGAAGCGGGCCGGAGTCACGGCCCCGCATTCGCTGCGGGTCGTGACCGTGCGGTCTGGGCCCGCGTGGGTCGGACTCACGGCTCCGGATTAGCTACGAGTCGAAACCGCAAGATCCGAGCCCGTGTGGACCGGAACCACGGCGCCGCATTTGCTGAGGGGCGTAACTGTGTGGTCTGGGCCTGGCGTGGATTGGGCCTGCGGCTGCGCATCCGCTACGAGTCGCGACCGGGGAATTGAGCCGGGCGTGGACCGCGTCCGCGACCTCGCGCCAACGCCCAGAACCCAGAGTTATCCACAGGGAGCGCGGAGTTATCCATAGGTCGAAACTTTCTTCTTGAGTGTATTGACTTCTTGTGTAAAGCTTGCCCCAGTTTTGGTGTAGGTGAGGCGGTTAGGAGAGGGACCGCGCGCGGACCGCCGTAAGACTCGGGCGCGGGGTTGGCACCCGCGCCCGGGCACCTGCACCAGACGCCGCGGAGGCAGCGGCCGCCGGATTCGCCAAGTCCGGCGGCCGCCGCCACAATCGACCGCCCGCTACTTGAGGCGCAGCATTGCAGCGCCGTGCGGCGGCAGCTTCACCCGCAGTTCTTCGCCGGGTTCCAGATCGGTGCGGGACCAGCAGTCCCGAACCCGCTCGGGGCGCACCGCTCCCATTGCGGCCCAAGGCAGTCGGATCTCAGCCGGCTCCTTGCCCCGGTTGAACACCGCCGCGAAGGCCCCGTCCTCGGAGGCCCAGGCCACGTGCCGGCCCTCCCTCCAGACTTCCCGAGCGCCCACCTCGCGGCGCTGGGCTTCCAGTACTTCCGGGTTCGTCAGCAATTCGATCGTTTCAGCGCTGGACGAGGGCAGGTCCGCGCCGACCATGAGTGGGGATCGGGCGATGCACCACAGGGTCAGCATGGTCCGCTGCTCGTCGGGGGTCAGCAGACTCTCGCGCGGCTCGCCGACCTCTGCGCGCAGGCCCATGCGCCCCAGCGGGAGCATGTCGGCGTCCGGCCAGTGCCCGGGCCCGCCGAACGGGGCCCAGTCGCGCAGCAGGTCGAACTGGGCGTCGATGTCGCGCCACCGGTCCCACAGGTCCGCCGAGATCCGCCACAGGTTCGCGTGCTCCCGCAGGTGGTCGGCGTGGCCGGTCGAGACCTTCACACCGGGGGACAGGCTGAGCACGATGTCGCGGCCCGCGCGCCGCACCGCGTGGGCGAACGCCTCGACCTCGTCCTCCCAATAGGGGGCGATCATGTCGTCGGCTTTCACATAGTCCACGCCCCACGCGGCGAACTGGCGCAACAGCGAGTCGTAATAGGCCTGGCCGCCGGGGTGCGAGTGGTCGATGCCCCAGTTGTCGTCGATCCACGAGGCGAGGCGCTCGCGGTCGGGGATCTGCGCGGCCGAGTACTCGCTGCCCTTGATCGGGGTGTCGGCCGCGACCGCCTGGCGCGGCACGCCCCGCAGGATGTGGAGGCCGAACTTCAACCCGAGCGAGTGCACGTAGTCGGCCAAGGGCTTGAACCCGGCGCCGCCCGCCGAGGAGGGGAAGCGGTTCGGGGCCGGCTGGGGCAGGCCGTACTCGTCGAGGACCAGCTTGGCCCGGGAGTTGTAGCCGCCGGTGCGCGCGGCCGGGTCGTACCACTGCACGTCGACGACGACGTACTCCCAGCCGTGTTCGGCCATGTGCTCGGCCATGAACGCCGCATTGGCGCGGGTTTCGGCCTCGGTCACCGAAGTCCCGTACACGTCCCATGAGTTCCAGCCCATGGGGGGCGTGGCAGCGAGTCGGGTCACAGAAACCTCCTCGGGGGTTGAGTCCCATGTACGCTACCCGCGCGCGCCGACCTCCCCGAGCGCCCCTTCGAAAGCGATTGCAGCCCTTGGGCACACCCACGTACGCTCGCTGAACGCCGATCCGCGCCGCGCCCGGCAGGGCCCCGCGCCCCCGGGAATGCCGCATGGAGCCCGCGACCGGTGGTGCTGTACAGTGTTCACGGCGATGCAGGCAAGCGACGCATCCCGGCCAGGTAGCTCAGTTGGTACGAGCGTCCGCCTGAAAAGCGGAAGGTCGCCGGTTCGACCCCGGCCCTGGCCACCGAGACGATCCCCGTTCACCAGCGGCAACGCTGGAGGCGGGGATTTTTCGTGTCTCGTCGTAGTTTGGAATCGGGTTGAAAACGGGTGTCGTGGTCGGTCTGCCTTGCCCGTTCCGGTGGCCGTGGCTGTCCTCGCATCGCACCGGCCTGGCTGCCTCTTGCCGCCTGAGACTATGCGGAGCGCGTACCAGGGCCTTTGACGTTTGGGTTCGAGCGGTCCTGGTGTTCTTATTCGGGTCTTTCTTGGGGGAATTGCTGGTTCGGCGGTTTCGTTCACTCGGTTCGCTTCCGTTTTGATCTTTCCCCGGAGCTTTACGACTTTTTCAGCGGTGCGGGATGGGTTCCCGGCGGAGGCGTTCGGTGTTGGTCGCGATCGGCGTTGCCGGTTGGTTGTTGCCTTTTGGCGTGGCCGGGGTCTCGTATGATCGCTGGACTTCGGTAGTGCGGGCTCCTCGTCCCGTTACTCGGCCACGTAGCTCGACCATGCAGTTCACCGTGCAGTTCAACCACTTGCCTTCCCGCTTCGCACTCGACCCCACCGCAATGACGCACCGCCCATGACAAGGACGCCCATGCCCCGCACCGATCCCGGTTCCGAGGCGCTCGTCCGGTACCTCCAGACCGGCGACCGCAATGCCCGCACCTCCTATCGGGAGCTGCCCGGCAAGGAGCGCATCGTCTACCAGGACATGGTGAACCGCGTGTACGCCGTCATGCTCCGCCACCATTTCGGCGAGAAGCCCTCGGAGGAGGAGGTCGACGACCTCATCGAGCGGGTCGCCGCCCGGCACCCGCAGTACGGCGGCGGCGTCAAGCGGGTGCTCCAGTCGCTCGTCGGCGGCGGACGCCGCGGCGGGATCAGCCCGCGGCAGGTCCTCACCGCACAGCACCTGGTCATCCGGGAGATCGCCAAACTGCACCCGGACCTGCGCAAGCGGGCCGGCGGGATCGTCGCCCAAGCGGTCGGCAAGCGAGGCTCCGGCGACGAGCGGGCCGACATCGCGGCGCTCTTCAAGACCGCCGCTGCCGCCGCCGACACGGCGGACGACCCCGGGGGGCTGCGGCTGCGCGCCGAGTTCGAGGAGCGGTTGCGCGAGTACGAGAAGCGCCGTGAAGCCGAGGCGGACGTCTGCTTCACCGGCACCGACAGCGATTCGATGGTGTCGGTGACGCTCGAACTCGACGGCTCCCTGCGCGAGCTCGATCTGCTGCGCGGCGTCGAGCGCATGGGCGGCCGGTCGATCGCCGCCTCCGTCGTGCGCGCCTGGGTGGCCGCCGAGAAGCGTCGCTGGAGCGCCGCGCACGAGCAGGGCGCCTTCGACTCCGCCCCCGAACCGGGCTCGGGTTCGAGCCACGGGGACACCTTCCGGTCGGAGGCCTATTCGGAGAGTCGCCTCTGCCGCGCCGCCGTCGACCGCCATGGGCGCCTGCGCGGCATCACCTTCATGCGGACCGAACTGTTCGACGACGGCCGCCACGGTCTCGCCGACGAGGTCCGCGACGCGATCGAAGGGGCGCAAGGGGCGCTGCGAGCCGATCTGTAGGGGCGTCGAAGGTGCTGCCGGGCTTGAATTATCGGAATAGTTTCAGGAGTTTCCGGTAACGGTGCGTAGCGTCCTATTTGATTCGGCCAGGAGTTTACGCAGCTCATGTCCGACTTGAGTCTGTTTCGGACGGAGCGACGGATTCCTCTTTGGGGCGAGATCGCGGTAGGACAAACGGTTGCCAATGGAAACTTTCTGAAAATTCCATGAGATTCTTGACAAGTCGTTCAGACATCGGCGAGCATCAATATATTGACTGGGAGCGCTCTCCCTTTCGGCACCAACATCCAGCGATTTCGCACGAGCCGAGGCGCCCGCCGGAACCCCACCGGGCGCGGCTGCGGCCACGGGGGCACAAGAGCAAAGGACATCGAGCACATGCGAGTACACCGAAGACATCGAAGACTGGCGGTCACCGGCCTGGCCGTCGCCGCTCTCGGCGCCAGCACCCTGATCATCTCGAATCAGGCCTTCGCGGCCGAGGGCTGCGAAGTCGACTACAACGTCATCAGCGACTGGGGCTCGGGCTTCCAGGCCAACATCACCATCACCGCCGACGAGCCCATCGACGGCTGGCAGATCAACTGGACCTTCCCCTCCGGCACCTCGGTCGGCAGCGCGTGGAACGTCGACTGGAACCAGAGCGGAACGACCTTCACCGGGTCGGACGTCGGCTGGAACGCCACGATCGGCTCCGGGCAGAGCCGCGAGGTCTTCGGCTTCACCGGCACCGGCAACAGCGCCCTCCCCACCCAGATCACCATCAACGGCGACGTCTGCAACGGCCAGACCGACCCCGGCCCCACCGACCCCGATCCCACGGACCCCGACCCGACCGATCCTGACCCGACCGACCCCGGCCCCACCGACCCGGTCCCGAACAACCCGGCCTGGGGTGAGGGACTGCCGCCGGCCGGCGCCGAGCTGAGCATGGCGTACGAGCTGATCCTGGAGTCCAACTCCAGGGGCTACCAGCCGCGCGCCGGCGAGTGCTCGAACGAGATCCACGCCCGCTACTGGGAATACGGCCCCGATGGGAAGGTGTATCCGACCTGGCACCCCACCCGGGACCCCAGCGGCTGCGCGTTCGGCCACGAGCACGGTGACGACCCGCGGCCCTCGCCGCTGTTCGCCGACAGCGGGTTCCCGCCCTTCGGCTACGTCAGCGAAGTGCAGGCCGACAGCCTGGCCGAGACCAGCCACCGCCACGAAGACCACGTCGGACACAAGATCCTCGTCCAGAACACCAACGTGATCCAAGGCGACGACGGTTCGGCGTTCTTCCCGCCGCAAGGCACGACGCTGGCCAACTGCGACATCCTCTTGAAGATCCACCAGGGCACGCACTCGCCTGACGCGTTCAAGAACAACATCCACGAGCTGATCAGCAACATCAGATGCACCGGTGGCGGTCAGACCGTCCAGGCGAACGTCGCTTTGATGATGCCGTTCGGCGTGGCCGGCGGCTTCAGCCCGTCGGAGTGCCCTGGCTTCGGCGGCCCGCGCGTCGAGGTCGGCACGGCCGTCCCGGCCGACTCGCCCTCGGAGTACCAGACGCTCGGCCGCTTGATCTCCAACTCGGCCTGCATCGACGCGATCCGCCGCGGCGACACCCACTTCGACCCGCTCTTCCCCGACCCGCAGCCGTTCAACGTCTCCGACATGGACGACTTCTGGTTCGGGAACGCGACGATCAGCGGCGCCGGCGTCAACTTCTCGATCACGCCGCTGTTCTACGTGATCGACTCCCAGCGCTACTACGACCCTGCGCTCCCCGACGGCAACGGCCGGGTCCTCGACCTGTGCTACGAGCCGGACCTGTTGGGCGGCTTCAACTGCGACCAGGCGCTGCAAGCCGGCGGCGGGCAGCGGCTGGAGTGGGACGACCCGCGTTCGCCGTTCAAGGGCTCCAACCGCGAGTTCCGCCCCGGCGGCTTCTCGGTCTCGTCCTCCGGTTCCGGCGTGATCTACACCGACACCTACGGCAACAACGCCTCCACCACGCCGTTCGACGGCTCCATCGCGCAGTACATCTCGGGCAACTCCGGCAACGGCTGGTACCTGAGGGGTGCGACCCGCAACTGGGACGACGGCACCGTCCACTCCCCCAACTGATCTGACAACCGCATAGTCGAGGGCCCGCGGCGGGAGCGCTGCGGGCCCTCGCCGCTTCCGGACCTCGCGTCGGTGCGGTATCTTGGCGCACATGATGTTCGACGAAACGAGTACCTCAGGTTCATGACGCGGCCCGGCGAGCGCAGTGCGCTCGAGCCCGAGCCCGTCCCCGTCCATCACCGCGTCCGCGCCCTGCTCGAACGCTTTCCCGAAGGCCCGCCTCCGCAAGCGGAGATCCAAGGCCTCCTCGCCGCTCTCCTGCCCCCGCCGGAACCGCGAGTCGGGGACTACAAGGCCCACAAGCAGATCCGGGATCGGATCAGATCCGAAACGGTCGCCGCCATCGAGGCGGCCGCACCCTGCACCTCCGAACGGCTGCGAGCGCTCAGCTCACGGCTGCCCGATGTCCGCTGGGACATGGGGATCGAAGCCGCCGATCTCGATCTCGCGCCTGATCGGATCCGGGTCCTCGCCTCGCACCTGCTGCGAACCGGCACCACCTTGACCGAGGTCGGCCTCGGTATGCGCCTCACGCCCGAGTCCGCGGACGAGGCCGACCTGCTCGCCCTCCGCGAGTTGGCGGTGCTGGACCGTATCGGCTGGCACGCCGTCAAGGCGCTGGAGCGCACGGCGGCACCGGCACCGCATCTGCACTGGGCCTTCACACGCTGCCGGCCGCAGTACCGGTTCGCGCCGGCGGACGCCCTGGCGCGCCAACCGGTCGAGGCCATCGACGCGCTGCTCGACACGATCCCGACCGACCGGGTCGCCGAACTCGCCCTCGCCCTGGCCGACCGGACCCGGCCGCCGGAGTGGTTCGGCGGCCACCGGCGGTTCGCCGCCGCACTGGTCGCGGAGGCCCGTCGCCTCGCGGACGGCGGCGTCTCGCTCGCGGCACTCGTGAAAGCGGCCGAGCTCTGGGAGGCGTTGCGCTACAGCAATGCCGCCTACCTCGGTTTCGGACTGGGCGAGCGCGAGGCCGCACTCTCCGGGCTGCTCGCGCTGCTGTCGCGCGACGGCGCCTCGGACACCGCGCTGCGGGCGGGCGAGGCCCGGCCCGACCATCCGGAGGCCGCGTGGCTGCAATGGCGCCTCGCCGCCGCCCGCCGCGAAGTCCCACCGGGTCCCGGGCTCGCACTGCGCGTCGCCGTGCCGGCCCCGAGCACGTTCCGAGAAGTCGCACTGCACGTCCTCGTCGACGGACTCCCGCTCATTCCGCGCCTGTTCCACGGCGACGCCGTCCACTCGCCCGACCGCCTCCTCCACGAGGACGGAGGGCTGCGGGCCGGGCCCGCGCCGCGCGAGCACGGGCTCGCCGAGGCCTCCTGCGCCGTTGAATGCTGCGGAGCGCTGGTGGCCCGCATCGCCGCCGATGCAGGCGCCGGGCTCGTCACCTGGGAGATGCGGCGCACTCGCGGACGCGCCGTGCAGCCCGAGATCCTGGCGTTCGACGCCGACGCGTACGCGGCCGAAGTCGCCAGGGCCGAACGGGACCGGTCCTGGGAATGGCCCGCTCGGCGGGTCGCCCGGCTGGTCCGGGCCCGCTTGGCGTCCGAACCCGAGGCGCTCGCCCGATGGGACTGCCGGCTCCATCGGGCCGCATCGTGGAACGGACGACGCGGTGAGCTCGAGATCGTCTTCAACCACCCCGCCGACACCGACCTGAAGTACGACGGGACCTGGCTTCAGTTCAAGTACTCCGAAGAGATCCCCGACGCGGCGGTCGTCGACGACACCGCGGCCGAGGCGACGGCCGACCGGATCGTGGAGCGGCTCAAGGCGAGCGACCCGAAGGACATCGCGAAGGTGTGCGGCGGATCCACGGAGAGCGCCGAAGCCCTCGGGTATCCCTGGGCGTTCTGACCGGGTCTCACCGCCATCGCGCGATCCCTGACCACCGGTGAAGGCCGGGCCGCCGACGGCGGCCCGGCCTTCACCGGTACCGGGCGGCGACCTCCTCGGCGCGGACGCGCAGGGAATCGCGCAACCACTGCGGCGCAAGGGCCTCCGCGTTCCTGCCGAGTCTCCACAGTGCCCACTCGGCGTGCTCCGCGTCCTGGAAGGCCAGTTCCAGCCGCAGACGGCCGTCAGCGCCCGCCTCCTCGGAGCGGACGGCCAATGCGGTGTCCGCCAACGCCTCCCGCCCCGCGGGCGCGACCGCGACCAGCGCGGTCACCTGGTCGCCGCCGGTTCGAAACCGCGTGCTGCGCTCCTGCCAGACCCGGTCCAGATCGACCCGGTCCGGTCGCCGCGCCGGTTCGGCGAGTACCTCAGCGGCCTCGATTCGCGAGAGCCGGTAGGTGCGGTCCGTACCGGACCTCGTGGCCAGCAGATAGCCCTTGCCCTGCACGGTGACCAGGCCGACGGGGTCCACTGTGCGCCACTTCGGGTCCTGGCCCTTGGCCGCGTAGTGGATGCGGAGCCTGCGTCCGGCGACCACCGCCCGCCGGACCTCGGCCACGATCGCCTCGGGCGCCTCGTCGGTATCCCGCCTGCGGGAGAGGAGGTCGGCCTCAGGGTCGACGAGTAGCCGCCCGGCCGCGTCGTCGGCGGCGGCCCGGTGGCCCTCGGGAAGCGCGTCGACCACCTTGCGCATGGCCGAGGCGAGCGCCGGGCCGAGGCCGAACGCCTGCGCGCCCGTCCGCGACCCGGCGACCAGAAGCGCAAGGGCCTCATCGTGGTTGAGCCCGGTGAGCTCGGTCCGGAAACCCGGCAGCAGCGCGAAGCCGCCGTGGCGGCCGCGCTCGGCGTAGACCGGGACGCCCGCCGCCGACAGCGCCTCGATGTCGCGCAGGACGGTACGGGTGGAGACCTCCAGCTCCCGGGCCAGCGCGGTCGCCGACAGCCGCTCGTGGCGGCGCAGCAGGAGCACCAGAGACACCAACCGGTCGGCACGCATCGCGAAACCCTACCGGAATACATGACAGAAGATGTCGTGATTCGCTGCGAGGCTTGTCGGCATGACAGAACAGCGAACGGCCGCAGAGCCGAACGATTTGGGCAGGTACTTCATCGAGCGCGTCAACGCCGGCGACGTCGACGGACTGGTGGCGCTGTACGAACCGGACGCGGTGGTGGCGTTCCCGCCCGGCGGCCTCCAGGCCGGCCACGCCGAGATCCGCAAGATGTACGAGCGGTTCGTGGCCGCCGTGCCGGAGCTCTCGCCCGGCCGGCAGCACCCGCCGCTGGTCAGCGGCGACCTGGCGATGACGGTGGCGACGCAGACCAACGGCGACCTCACCGTCGAGGTCGCCCGCCGCCAGCCGGACGGCTCCTGGCTGTGGGTCCTCGACCAACCCGCCCTCGTGGCGTAGCGAACCGGCGGCGGGCCGCCCGGCCCGCCGCCCCTCGGCGCGAAAGGGCCTGGGCTCCGACCGGGCCGCGCCGGGCCGGGCCGCGCCGCCGCCCCTCGGCGCGAAAGGGCCTGCGATCCCGGGACTTTCGTCTTCTGCCCCTTCGGCGACCGGCTGTCAGACTGGGGGTAGAGCAAAGGAGGCGGTCATGTCGGAACAAGAGCGCGCAGGAACGATCGTCGTCGGCATCGACGGCTCGGACCCGTCGCGGCGGGCCCTCGAATGGGCCCTGCGCCAGGCCCGGTTGCAGGGCGCCGCGATCCTGGCGGTGCAGGCGTGGGAGCTGCCGGACATCTACGGCACCGGCGCGATGGTCATGCCGGGCGAGCAGTTCTCCGAATCGGCGCAGGAGGCGCTGAACGCCACCGTCGGCGCGGTCGCCGCCGAATGGCCCGACGTGCCGATCGCACGCGAGGCCGTCCAGGGCCACCCCGCGAAGGTGCTGCTGGACAAGGCGAAAGGCGCCGAGCTGCTGGTCGTCGGCAGCCGGGGGCACGGCGGATTCATCGGCGCGCTCATCGGCTCGGTGAGCCACCGCGTCATCCAGCACGCGAGCTGCCCGGTGGTCGTGATCCACGGCTGAAGCGGGCACGAGTGAGGGGCGGGGCGGCACTGCCGCCCCGCCGTTTCGGAGGTGCGCCATGAGAGTGGCGGTGTTCAGTACCAAGCCCTATGACGAAGCGTCCCTGCGGAAGGCGAACGGGGACGCGCATGAACTGGTGTTCCTGGAGCCGCGGCTGAATCCGCGGACCGCTGCGCTGGCGGACGGCTGCGAGGCGGTGTGCGCGTTCGTCAACGACGACTTGGGCGCCGAGACGCTCGCGGCGCTGGCCGATCGCGGGGTCCGGTTCGTCGCGCTCCGGTCGGCCGGGTTCAACCATGTCGACCTGCGGGCGGCCGCGGAGCTGCGGATCGCGGTCGCGCGCGTCCCGGACTACTCGCCGTACGCCGTCGCCGAGCACTGCGCGGCCCTGATCCTGGCGCTCAACCGCAAGACGCACCGCGCCTACAACCGGGTGCGCGAGCACAACTTCGCGCTGACGGGCCTGCTGGGCTTCGACCTGCACGGGCGCACGGTCGGCGTGGTCGGGACCGGGAAGATCGGCGTGTGCTTCACGCGGATCATGGCCGGGTTCGGCTGCCGGGTGCTCGCGTACGACCCGTTCCCGAGCGAGGCGGCCGCGGAGGCCGGGGCCGCGTACGTGCCGTTGGAGGAGCTGCTCGCGGCCTCGGACATCGTGTCGCTGCACTGCCCGCTCACGCCCGAGACCTTTCACCTCATCGACCGCGAGCGGATCGCCTCGATGCGCCCGGGGGTGATGCTCGTGAACACCAGCCGCGGGGCGCTGGTGGACACGGCCGCGGTCATCGAGGGGCTCAAGAGCGGGCGCATCGGCCATCTGGGCCTGGACGTGTACGAGGAGGAGGCCGCGCTGTTCTTCGAGGACCTGTCCGACCAGGTCATCGGCGACGACGTGTTCGACCGGTTGAGCGCCTTCCCGAACGTGCTCATCACCGGGCATCAGGCGTTCTTCACCGCCGAGGCCATCGAGGCGATCGCGGCGACGACGCTGGGGAACCTGTCGGCGTTCGCCTCGGGCGGCGCGGGCCTGCACCCGGTCGCGGCGGACTGAGCGCGCGAGAGGGGCGGACCGAACGGTCCGCCCCTTTTCCTTGCGTCACAGGGTGAGTGGCCTGCCGGGTCGCCAGTCGGCGACTGCCGGGAGGTCCACGCCGTGGGCGCGGGTGTGCTCGCGCGCGGCCAGGCGGGCGTCGACCATCTCCTGGCGCAGCCCGGCGGCGGACTGGCCCAGGCCGGGCACCCGGTCGATGACGTCGGTGACGAGGGTGAACCGGTCGAGGTCGTTGAGCATGACCATGTCGAACGGCGTGGTCGTGGTGCCCTCCTCCTTGTAGCCCCTGACGTGGAGGTTCGCGTGCCCGGCGCGGCGGTAGGTGAGCCGGTGGATCAGCCACGGGTAGCCGTGGAAGGCGAAGATCACGGGTTTGTCGGCGGTGAACAGCGCGTCGTACTGCCGGTCGGGCAGGCCGTGCGGGTGCTCGGTGTCGGGCTGGAGCCGCATGAGGTCCACGACGTTGACCACGCGCACCTTCAGGTGCGGCAGGTGCCGCCGCAGGAGGTCGGCGGCGGCGACGGTCTCCAGGGTCGGCACGTCGCCGGCGCAGGCGAGCACCACGTCGGGGTCTTCGCCGCCCTCGGTGGAGGCCCACGGCCAGATGCCGAGTCCGCGGGTGCAGTGGCGCACGGCCTCGTCCATGGTGAGCCAGTTGGGGGACGGCTGCTTCCCGGCGACCACGACGTTGACGTACTGGCGCGAGCGCAGGCAGTGGTCCATCGTGGACAGCAGGGTGTTGGCGTCCGGCGGCAGGTACACCCGCACCACTTCGGCCTTCTTGTTGACCACGTGGTCGATGAACCCGGGGTCCTGGTGGGAGAAGCCATTGTGGTCCTGGCGCCACACATGGCTCGACAGGAGGTAGTTGAGCGAGGCGATGGGCCGGCGCCAGGGGATCGCGTTGGTGGTCTTGAGCCACTTGGCGTGCTGGTTGAACATCGAGTCGACGATGTGGATGAACGCCTCGTAGGAGGTGAACAGGCCGTGCCGCCCGGTCAGCAGGTAGCCCTCCAGCCAGCCCTGGCACAGGTGCTCGGACAGGACCTCCATGACGCGCCCGTCCGGTCCCAGGTGGTCGTCGCCGGGTTCGACGCGGGCGCAGAAGGCCCGGTCGGTGACCTCGAAGGCCGCGCCGAGCCGGTTGGAGGCGACCTCGTCGGGCCCGAAGAGCCGGAAGCGGTCGCGGTTGGCGGCGATGACGTCACGGACCCATTCGCCGAGGACCCGGGTCGGCTCGGCGTCGGTGCCGCCCGGCTTGGGCACGGGCACGCCGTACTCGCGGAAGTCCGGCAGCACCAGGTCGCGCAGCAGCAGACCGCCGTTGGCGTGCGGGTTCGCGCTCATGCGCCGCTCGCCGCGCGGCGCGAACGCCCGCAGCTCGGCGTCCGGGGCGCCGGTCGCGTCGAACAGCTCCTCGGGCCGGTAGGAGCGCAGCCACGCCTCCAACGCCGCCAGCTGCGCCGGGTCCTCGCGGACGGCCGCGAGCGGGACCTGGTGGGAGCGCCACGTGCCCTCGACGGGCTTGCCGTCCAGCTCCCGGGGTCCGGTCCAGCCCTTGGGGGTGCGCAGGACGATCATCGGCCAGCGGGGCCGCTCGGGCGCGGCGCCCGAGCGGGCCTCGCGGCGGATCGCATCAAGCCGGTCGAAGGCCGTGTCGAGCGCGGCGGCGAGGAGCCGGTGGACGGTGTCGGGGTCGTCCCCTTCGACGACGAGCGGCTCGTACCCGAAGCCGCGCATCATCGAGACGAGGTCGCCGCGCGGGATGCGGTCGAGCACGGTGGGGTTGGCGATCTTGTAGCCGTTGAGGTTGAGGATCGGCAGGACCGCGCCGTCGCGGGCGGGGTTGAGAAACACATTGGACAGCCAGGAGGCGGCGAGCGGGCCGGTCTCGGCCTCGCCGTCGCCGATCACGCAGGCCACGGTGAGGTCGGGGTTGTCGAACGCGGCGCCGTAGGCGTGCATGAGGGCGTAGCCGAGTTCGCCGCCCTCGTGGATCGACCCGGGGACCTCGGGAGCGGCGTGGCTGGGGACGCCGCCGGGGAAGGAGAACTGGCGGAAGAGCCGCGCGAGCCCGGCCTCGTCGCGGCCGACCGAGGGGTGGTGCTCGGAGTAGGTGCCCTCCAGCCAGGTGTTCGCCAGCAGCGCCGGGCCGCCGTGGCCGGGTCCGGTCACGTAGATCATGTCGAGGGCGCGTTCGGCGATGCAGCGGTTGAGGTGGGCGTACACGAGGTTGAGCGCAGGGCTGGTGCCCCAGTGGCCGAGCAGGCGCGGCTTGACGTGCTCGGGGCGCAGGGGTTCGCGCAGGAGCGGGTTGTCGTGCAGGTAGATCTGGCCGACGGTGAGGTAGTTCGCGGCACGCCAGTAGGCGTCGAGCTGGCGCAGCCGGGGTTCGGTCGGCGCCGGGTGGAGTGCGGTGTCCATGGTGTCCTCCGGGTCGTCGTGCATCTGCCTGACTCCAGCCTCGCCGCCGCGGGGCATTCGGGGGAGGGACGCAGGTCCCGACCGGAAGGGCCCAAAGGCGTGGCGCTGGCGGGAGGTGGCGGGTCGTCCGGGGGCGTTCCTTCGATGCGGCCGTTCCGTTTCGGCGGCTCGCACCGGTCCCGCCGAGGTGTCGGAGGGGGCTTCGCCCAGGGAGCCGCCGCGGGGCCCGACCGGGCGGTCCCGGAGGCGTGGCGCCCGCGGGCGGCGGCGGATCACCTCGGCCGCTCCTGAGGCCTCGCCGACCGCCTCGATGCAGCTGTTCCATTCCGGTGGCCCGTACCGGTCCCTCCGAGGTGCCGGAAGGGGCCTTCGCCCAGGGAGCCGCCGCGGGACCAATGTCCTTGCCTGACCGGGCGTTCGGCTCTGCCGTGGGGGCGCCTCTGCGGCGGACGATCGGCTCGGGCGCACCTCGCGCCCGGCCGCGACCGCGGCGACCACCGAGAAGGGGCCGTCATGAACCTCCGCCTCCCCGCTCCCGCCGACGCACTCGACGCCGAGGGCCGCATCGTCCGCATCCGACCGGTCGGCCCCGGCGACGTCGCGGCCCTCATCGCCTTCCACGAAGGCTGCACCACCACGGATCTGCGCTACCGTTTCTTCGGCTCGGGACGGGGCCTCCTCCCGATCGAGGCGCGCCGGCTCGCCGGCCTGAACGCGACCGGCCGCGGCGCGGCCCTCGCCGTCGAGGCCGACGGCCTCATGCTCGCCGTCGCCTCCTTCCACTGCGCCCCCGACCAGCCCGAACGCGCCGAGTTCGGCGTCCTCGTCGCCCCCGGCCGCCGGCACCGGGGCCTGGGCACCCTCCTGCTCGAACACCTCGCCCTCCTCGCCGCCTCCGCCGGCGTCAAGGAACTCGCGGGGCAGGTGCTGGCCGGGAACTCCCGGATGCTGCGCCTGGCGCAGCGGCTCGCGCCCGGCATCCCGATGCCCTACGCGGACGGCGTGGTCGACGTGGTGCTCACCGCCGAGACCGACGGCGCCTTCGCCGAGGACGTGGCCGAACGCGAGCGCGCGGCCGAGCGCATGTCGCTGCGGCCCCTGCTCGACCCCGCCTCGGTCGCCGTGGTCGGCGCCAGCCGCTCGGGCCGGGGCATCGGCGCCGAGATCCTGCGCTCCCTCGTCGAAGGCCGCTTCGCCGGGCCGGTCCACCCGATCCACCCCGAGGCCGCCGAACTGGAGGGCCTGCGCGCCCGGCGCTCGCTGGCCGACCTGCCCGAGCCGGTCGACCTGGTCATCGTGGCCGTCCCCGCCCCCGCCGTGGCGGCGGTCCTGCGTCAGGCGGGCGCGGCCGGGGCGCGGGCCGCGGTCGTCGTCTCCTCCGGCTTCGCCGAGACCGGAGACGAAGCGGCGCAACGGGAACTGGTGCGGATCGCCCGCGCCCACGACATGCGCCTGGTCGGCCCCAACTGCCTCGGCATCGTCAACACCGACCAGCGGGTGCGCCTCCAGGCGAGCTTCGCGTGCGAGCCGCCCGCGCCGGGCGGGCTGAGCCTGGCCTCCCAGTCCGGCGCGGTCGGCATCGCCGCCCTCGCCCACGCCACCCGCACCGGGCTCGGCGTGCACTCCTTCGTCTCCTTGGGCAACAAGGCGGACGTGTCCGGCAACGACCTCCTCGCGTACTGGTACGACGATCCCGGGTGCAAGGCCGTCGCGCTGTACCTGGAGTCGTTCGGCAACCCGCGCAAGTTCGCCCGCCTCGCCCGCGCCGTGGCCCGGCGCAAGCCGGTCCTGGCCGTCAAGGCCGGGCGCAGCGAGGGCGGGCGGCGCGCGGGGATGTCGCACACGGCCGCGGCGGCCACTTCGGACACCGCTGTGGACAGCCTCTTCGCGCAGGCCGGCGTGATCCGCTGCGACACACTGGAGCAGATGCTCGACGCCGCCCGGGTCATGGTCGACCAGCCGCTGCCGGGCGGGCGCCGCCTCGGCGTGGTGGGCAACGCCGGGGGCGTGGGGGTCCTCGCCGCCGACGCCGCCGCGCCCGCCGGGCTCGCGGTCCCGGCCCTCGGCGAGGCCGCGAGGCGCCTGAACGCCGCGGTCCCGGGCCTCGCCGCCGCGGGCAACCCGGTGGACCTGGGCGCGGCGGCCGGACCCGAGGCCTTCGCCGAGGCGATCGCCGCGCTCGGCTCCTCCGGCGAGGTCGACGCCCTCGTCGCCGTGTTCGCCGCGACCGGTACCAGCGACGTGGACGGGAACCTGGACGCGATGGCCGACGCGCTCGACGCCCTGCCCGGCCTGCCCGCCGCGGCGGTGGTCATGGGCCTGTCCGATCCGCCGAGCACGTTGGGTGCCAGGCGCGTCCCGGTGTTCGCCTTCCCCGAGTCGGCCGTGGCCGCGCTCGGCAGGGCCGCCGCGTACGCCGCGTGGCGCGCCCGCCCGCTCGGAGGGCGGGCGGACCTCCCCGGCATCGACCGGGCCCGCGCCCGCCGGATCGTCGAACGCCTGCTCCGCAGCGGCGAGGGGTGGCAGCGCGCGACCGACGCGGCCGAACTCCTGCGCTGCTACGACATCCGGTCGACCCCGGCGGTCGCGGTCGACTCGAAGCGGGAGGCGGTCGCCGCCGCCCGCGACCTGGGCTACCCGGTGGCGCTCAAGGTCGACGACCCGCGCCTGGTCCACAAGTCCGAGGCCGGAGGCGTCCACTTGGGACTGAGCAGCGCCCGCGAGGTGCGGGAGGCGTTCGAGGCCGTCACCGCCGGGGGCCGGGCCGCGGCGGTGATCGTCCAGCCGATGGTCGAGGCCGACCTCGAACTGGCCGCCGGGATCGTCCACGACCCGCTGTTCGGCTCGCTCGTCATGCTCGGGGCCGGCGGCACGACCACGGACGTGCTGGGCGACAAGCAGTTCCGGCTGCTGCCGCTGACCGACGCCGACGCCGACTCGATGTGGCGCTCGCTCAGGACCGCACCGCTCCTCAACGGCTACCGCGGCACGGACCCAGTGGACCTGCGGGCCCTCACCGACCTGCTGCTCCGGCTTGGACGCCTCGCCGAGGACTTCCCCGAGATCGCCGAACTCGACCTCAACCCGGTCGTGCCCGTGCGCTACGGGATCGAGGCGCTGGACGTGAAACTGCGGCTGGCGAGGATCGGCGAGGAGCCCGACCCGGTCGCCCGCCGCCTGCGCTGAGACCTGGGCCGATGCCGAGGTGCGCATATGCGCACCTCCTTGGTATTCAACATCACTCGGGATGCTTTGGGGCCCTTCGCCTGGGAGGCGAGGGGCCTCGGCTCGGACGGCGGGCGGGATCGGCTCGATAATGACAACGGTTTTCGTTATCATGGGTTGGACACCCCGCCCCCGAGCCGACAAGGAAGCCCCATGGCCCGTCCGTACAAGGCGCTCGCCGCCGCGGCGCTGCTGCTGCCACTGGCCTGGCCCGCACCGGCCGCGGCCGCGACCCTCGACGACCGCACCGTGCTCTCCGTGGGCCACACCGACGCCATGCAGGTCTACATGGACGGCGACCGGCTCGACCTGCGCGTCAAGGACGACACCGGCGACTCGACGCGGTACCGCGACCCCGACGACGTGCTGTTCCAGGTGCTCCCCGAAGCCGAGCAGGCCATCCCGGGCGGCGACACCTGGAGCTTCATCGGCGAGGCCGGCGATCCGATGTGGATGCTGCCGCTCACCCAGGACCCGGCGCTGCTGTGGCCGGGCTGGAGCACCGAGCCGCTCGCCAAGGGGCAGTTGCAGGGCGACGCCCTCTCGCTCAACCTCCTCGACGTCGCCGGACCGGGCGACGTGGTCCTGTGGACGGTGCAGAACTTCGGCCAGCCCAGCCTGTTCGCCTCCTCCCGCGACGGCCTGCCCGACGCGATCCCCGTCGGCGTCCCCGCGCACGTGCACGCCTTCTGGGCGTTCACCGCCCCGGGCGCCTACACGCTCACCTGGCAGGCCACCGGCACCCTCGCCGACGGCACGCCGATCGCCACGGAGGCGATCGAATACCGCTGGCACGTCGGCGAACTGCCCTCCGAGCCGACCGAACCCGAGGTTCCCGACGAAGGCGAACTCGACGGCCGGCTCGTCCTCGACGAGGGCCATGTCGACGTGCTCTCGGTGAGCCGCGGCGAGAGCGGCCTGGACTTGGCGATCAAGGACGGCACCCGCCTCCACGATCAGTCCGATGTGTACCGCGAACCGGACGACGCGGTCTTCCACGCCACCACGGCCTCCGAAATCGTGCTGGGGGACCAGTTCGCGAACCCCGGCTACGACAGGGTCGGAGCGCCCGGCCAGACCCGCTGGCACCTCCCCGACACCCAGCGCCCCGGCGTGCTCTTCGCCGGCTGGGACACCGACCGGATTCCCAAGGGCACCTTGACTAACGACGCGATCGACCTCGAGCTGACCGGCTTCAGCGGCCCCGGTGACCTCGTGATGCTCACCGTGGACGACTTCGGCGACGCCTCGGTGAAGATCGACACCGCCGCCGCGCTGCCGCAGGCGATCGCGACCTCGGCGCGCACCCACGCGCACATCAACTGGTTCTTCTCCGAACCGGGCGTCTACCGCCTCACCTGGCAGGCCGAAGCCGAGGCGACCGACGGCACCGCACTGGTCTCGGCGCCGCAGGACTACCTCTTCGTCGTCGGCGAATGGCCCGGCGGCGACGAACCCGGCCCCGGCCCCGATCCCGGCCCTGACCCCGATCCCGATCCGGCCCTTGAGAACACGCAGACCATCACCGCGGAACTCGACGCCGACACCGGCGGCCTGGTGCTCAGCGTCGACCCCGCCGACCGCACCGTCGCGCTCCCGGCGCCGACCCTCAGCCCCGACGCGACCCGCTGGTCCACCGCCGGCGAACTGCGGCCGGTCACCGTCACCGACACCCGCTCGGCCGACCCCGGCTGGAACGCCACCGCGCAGGTCTCCGACTTCCAATCCGGCGACCACTCGCTGTCGGGCGCGCACCTGGCCTGGCTCCCGAGCCTCACTTCCAGCGGCGACCGCCAGAGCGTCGACCCCGGCCCGAAGGTCGAAGGCCTGCTCGACGGCGGCCCCGGCCTCGCCACCTCCCAACTGCTCGCCTCCGCCGCCACCGGCGCGGGCACCGGCACCGCGGTGCTCCAAGCCGACCTGTTCCTGGACCTGCCCACCGACGCCGTGTCCGGCACCTACACCGCGCTCGTCACGTTCACCGCGATCTGACCCGCCCGAGAGCCCCGATCCCCACGCAATGAAACGACCGAATCAACGAAAGGGAAGTCCTGCCTTGCGAACCCTCATGAAACGCTCCGCCGCCACCGCCGTGGCCGCCGCGGCGGCAGTGCTCGCCGTCGCCGCCCCCTCCGCCGCTCAGCAGACCTCGTTCGACATCATCGACGAAGGCCACGTCGACGTCTTCGGCGTCGCCTACGAGGACGGCGAGCTCGACCTCCACATTCACGACGACGAGAACGGCGTCGAGCGCGACCCCGGCTCGACGGCCCTGCGGGTCAACCCGGCCGCCCGGACCACCGTCCCGGCCGGATACGACTTCCTCGGCGAGGAGGGCGATGACGTCTGGATCCTCCCCGACACCAACGTCGAAGGGCTCCTGTTCGCCGGCTGGGCCACCGAAGAGGTCCCCGACGGCGTGTTCGTCGACGACACCCTCACCATCACCGTCCACGACGCCTGGGGCGACGTCGACCTCTACACCGTGGACGACTTCGGCGACCCGACCGTCCTCTTCGACTCCGCTGAAGGTCCCGGCTCCTGGGAGGTCGGCACCGGCGGCCACGGTCACCTGAACTGGGCCTTCGGTGAAGCGGGCGGGTGGTACAAGCTCACCGTCGAGGCCGAGGGCGTGCTCGAGGACACGAACCAGACCGTCTCGACCGGCGAGGTCGACTACTGGTTCTACGTGGCGTGCTGACCATGCGGACCAACGCGATCAAGGCGGGCGCCGTGCTCGGCGCCGTCGCCGCCCTGCTCTTCGCGGGCCAGGCGCAGGCCGCCACCACCATCAGCTCCGGACACGTCGATGCGCTCGCCTTCACTTACGACGACACGGCGAACGCACTCGGCATCGAAGTCCACGACGAGACCGGAAACGCCGTCTACGACCCGGCCGACGTGCTCTTCGACGTCCACTCCGGACACCTCGTCAACCGTCCCGGCGCCGACGCCTGCAAGTTCGACGCCGGCGACAACTGGGTCCTGCCGCGCACCGAGACCGCCGGTCTCATCTGGGCCGGCTGGAGCACCGAGGAACTCGACCTGGCCGACTTCGGCGGGAGCCTCCAGGTCGAACTCGTCGACGCCGCGACCCCGACCGGCGGGAACGTCTCGGTCTTCGACGCGACCACCGGCGCCGTCCGGTTCCACACCGACCCGGCCTGCAACGCCTCCGGCACCGCCGTCACCGAGTCGCACCACCACCCGACCTGGGTGTTCACCGAACCGGGAACGTACGCACTCACGTTCCAGGCCAGTGGCACCCACGCCGTCGACGGCGCGGTGACCTCCGCTGAGGTCACCTACACCTTCGACGTCGGCTAGACCTTTTCTCCCCACAGCGGGGCGGCCCCGAGCACTCCCCGGGGCCGCCCCACCTCCACTACCCGAGAGACCCCCCGTGAGAACCACCCTGATCGCCGCCGCCTCGGCCCTCGCGGTCCTGCTATGCGCGAGTCCCGCCGCCGCCCAAGAGGACGAGGCCGCCCCGGCCACCTGGGGCGTGAACCCCTCCGGGCAGGACGGGCCGGACGGGCGCGCCGCCTTCGACTACGCGCTCGACCCCGGCGAGACCCTCATCGACTTCGTCGGCGTCTCGAACTTCTCCACCGAGCCGATCACCTTGCGGCTCTACGCCTCCGACGCCTACACCACCGAGACCGGCGCGTTCGACCTCCTGCCCTCCGGCACCGCCCCGATCGACGTCGGGTCCTGGATCGGCTTCAACGAGCAGGAACTCACCGTCGAGCCGCAGACCCGCCTCGACGTGCCGTTCGCGCTCACCGTCCCCGCCGACGCGACCCCCGGCGACCACGTCGGCGGGATCGTCGCCGCCCTCACCGAAGAGGGCGAGGACGTGCTGGTCGAACGCCGCGTCGGCGCCCGCATCCACTTGCGAGTATCAGGCGACCTCGACCCGAACCTGACCCCCGACGCGGACGAGGCGACCTACCACTACGTGTGGAACCCGGCGAAGCCCGGCTCGCTCACCTTCGACTACGAGGTCGCCAACCGCGGGAACGTGCGCCTCCAAGGCGAACTGGTCGCCCGCGTCGGCGGCCCCTGGGACGTGCTCGCGCGCGAACACGTGATCGCCGAACTGCCGCAGATCCTCCCCGGCGACACCTTCGCGGGCACCGCCGAACTCGAAGGCGTCTGGCCGCTGCTCCACGTCGAGGTGGACCTCATCGTCCGCCCCGAGGCCGTCGACCCCGCCGACGTCGACTCCCGCCTGCCCACGCGCACCGACGAGTCCGCCGTCTGGGCCCCGCCGTGGACCCAGCTCGCCGTCGCCGTGCTCCTCGCCTTCGCCCTGTGGCTGACGTTCAAGCTCCGGGCCCGCAAGCGCCGCAAGGCGGCCGCCCGCAGCGGCGAGCCGCGGCCCGACCCCGAACCCGAGAAGGAGCCGGTCGAAGCATGAGACCCGTCCGAACCGCCGCCCTACTGTCGCTCACGTTGGCCGCGACCGGTTGCGCCGCAACGCACAGCGCCGACGGCATCCAGGTCGTCGTCACCACCGAGATCATCAAGGACTGGGCCGAGATCGTCGGCGGCGACCGCGTCGAGGTCGAGACCATCGTCCCGCCCGGCGGCGACCCGCACTCCTACGAGCCCAGCCCGAGCGACGCGGCCACCGTCGCCCGCGCCGACCTCGCCTTCACCAACCACCTGCTGCTCGAAGAGCACGCCCTCATCAAGCTCTTCGACTCCAACGTGCCCGAGGACGCCCCGAACATATCGCTCGCCGAGAACGCCGAACCGTACGGCGCCAAGCTCATCCCGCTGGTCGAGGACGTCGGGCTCGACGTGGTCTGGCTCGGCTTCGGCGTGCGGGGCGAGACCCGGACCCGCTCGGCCGAGATCGACCTGCGCCTGACCGGATTCACCGGCCCCGGGACGGTCGCCATGTTCCTCACCGACGCCTTCGGCACCCCCGACGTCCACTGGAACACCGCCGACGGGCTCGACGAGTCCGATGTGATCACCCTGCCGCCCCAGGCGCACACGCACGTGAACTGGACCTTCACCGAACCAGGCGTGTACGAGTTGACCACGGCCGCAACGGTCACCGACGAAGGCCGCACCACCGAGGCGGGCGAGGCCACCTTCACGTTCGCCGTCGGCGTCAACCCGCGCGAGGTCCGCGAGGGCGCGACGGTGCTCGACGACGGCCACACCGACCTCACCGCCGACCTCGACACCGGCGCCTTCGTGGTCCGCGACGACGAGCGCGGTGACCTCGACCCCGCCGAGGTGGTCATCGACGTGCCCACGCGCTCGATCGAGGTCGTCCCCGACGCCGAGCTGTTCGCGTTCCTCGGCGAGCCGGGCACCGAGCTGTACCAGCTCCCGCAGGCCGTGCTCGGCAAGCACGTGCACGGCGAGATCGACCCGCACCTGTGGCAGAACGTCCGCAACGCGAAGGCGTACGTCGAGGTCATCGTCAACGCGCTCATCGAGATCGACCCCGAGGGCCGCGATGCCTTCGAGGCCAACCGCGACGCGTACCTGGCCGAACTCGACGCGCTCGACGCCGAGGTCGCCGCCGCGATCGACACGATCCCCGAGGCCGACCGGCAGCTCATCACCACCCACGACGCCTTCGGCTACCTCGCCGACCGCTACGGGATGCAGATCGCCGGCTTCGTGGTCCCGAACCCGGCCGCCGAGCCGAGCGCGAAGCAGGTCGAGCAGTTGACCGGGACCATCGCGGACCTGGAGGTCGGCGCCGTGTTCGTGGAGCCGAACCTCCACGCCCGCGCCGGCGTGCTGCGCCAGGTCGCCGAAGACCTGGACGTGCGGGTCTGCACCCTGCACGGGGACGCACTGCCCCAAGGCGCACCAACCTATGTGGACATGATGCGGCAGAACGCCGCCGAACTCGCCCGCTGCCTGGGAGGCACCTCATGAAGTACCGCAGTCTCGCGGCCGCCGCCGTCGGCGCGGCCCTCGCGCTCGGCTCGGCGGCCCCCGCCGAAGCCCAAGCACCCGAGGGGATCGCGGCGTTCGAGGCCGGGAGCACCGGCCTGAACGTCACGGCCCCTGAGGAACTGGCGACCGTGCCCGCGCTCGTCCCCGACCGCGAGGACTTCGCGTTCCTCGGCGACGCGGGCGACCTCGTGTGGGTGGCCGGAACCGTGGACGGCACGACCTATCCGACCCTCGACGCCTCCGGCGTCGACGCCGACCTCACTCTGGGGCTCGACAAGCTCGAAGGCCCCGGCGAGGCCTGGCTCTACACCTTCACCGGCCCCGGGCTCGCGCAGCCGCTGGCATCCACAAAGGAGGAATCGACCTTCGAGCTCGCCGCCGGGACCACCGCCCTCGTGGTGCTCGCCGTGGACGAACCCGGTGCGTACACACTCGAACTGCGCGCCAGGCAGGACGCGCCCGGCCACGGCTCCGCGCCGAACGGGCACGCCCAGACCGCCGCAGCGACTGCCACCACCACCTACTCGCTCATCGCCGAGGCGGCCACCCGCGAGGAGACCGCGGCCCTCGCGACCGGTGCGGACGCCGAAGGGGGCAAGGCCCAGACCGCGGCCTCGTGCGAGGTCATCACCGACGGTCACGTGGACGTGGGCCCCCGTTTCGTGGACGGGGAGTGGACGGTGCAGCTGCGCGACGACCGCGCCTCCGAATCCGTCTGGCGCGACCTCGAAGACGTGGTGCTCCGGGTCCCGGACGCCGCGCTGTTCCCCATCCCCGAAGGGGACTACGGCTTCCTCGGCGAAGCGGGCGAGGAGATCTACATGCTCCCGCAGGTCCAGGACGCCGGGATCGTCTGGCCCGGCTGGAACACGCAGGACGCCTCGGTCATCGACGCCGTGCCCGGCGCGGTCGACTGGAATCTTCAGGCCGTGGACGGCCCCGGCGATTTCACGCTCTTCCTCACCGGCACCTTCGGCGGCGCCGACGTCCTCTTCGACTCCTCCGAGTCCCTCCCGCAGACCGTGTCCGTCCCGCGGAACACCCACGCGCACGGCAACTTCACCTTCTCGGAGGCCGGAATCTACCGCCTCACCGTCGAGTTCGCCGCGACCACGGCCGACGGTGAGGCGGTCACCGACACCAAGCGGATCCAGCTGGCCGTGGGCGACGCCGCGAACCCGAACGACGCCTGCTCGGGCGGCGGCTCCGGCGATGACGAGTCCGCTGGGGACGACAAGGGCGGGTTCCTGCCCACCACCGGCACCGGCTGGCTCCTGTGGGGCCTGGGCGCCGCCCTCCTCGCCGTCGTCGGCGTCGTCATCATGGCCGCGACCCGCAAGAGGCGCGGCGCTGCGGAGGACGTCGATGCGAGCTGACGACCTGCGGATACAGGGCCTCTCGGTGAGCCTCGGCGGCAGGCGGGTCCTCGAAGGCGTCGACCTCGCGGTCGCCCCCGGCGAGACCGTCGGGCTCATCGGCCCCAACGGCGCGGGCAAGACCACGCTCCTGCGCGCCGTCCTCGGCCTCATCCGGCCCGACGCCGGGACCGTGACCAGCGGCGCGGGCCGCCCCGGCTACGTCCCGCAGAAGCACGAGTTCACCTGGGACTTCCCGATCACCGTCGCCGGCGCGGTCCTCAACGCCCGGAGCGGCACGAAGTGGCTGAGAGGTCCCGACCGCACCGACCGCGAGGCCGCCGCCGAGGCGATCGGCCTCGCAGGGCTCACCGACCTCGCGGCGCGCCCGGTCGGCGAGCTCTCCGGCGGCCAGCGCCAGCGGGTGCTCGTCGCCCGGGCGCTCGCGCGCCGCCCCGGGCTCCTGCTGCTCGACGAGCCGTTCACCGGCGTGGACGTGCCTACGCAGGAGCTGCTGACGGGCCTGCTGGCGCGGCTCGCGGCGTCGGGGACGGCGATCCTCATGACCACGCACGACCTGGCGCAGGCGCGGGCGACGTGCACGCGGATCTGCCTGCTCAACCGCAGCGTCGTCGCCGACGGCGCTCCAGGGGATCTGACCGACCCGGGCCTGTGGCTGCGGGCGTTCGGGGTCGCGGCCTCGGGTGAACTCAAGGCGCTTCTCGCCGGATCGGAGTCGAAGTGATCGAGTGGCTGGCCGAGCCGTGGTCGCACGTGTTCATGCAGCGGGCCTTCGCGGTGGCCGTGATGTCGGCGGTGGTGTGCGTGGCGGTGGGGGCGTTCGTGGTGCTGCGCGGGATGGCGTTCATCGGGGACGCGGTGGCGCACGCGGTGTTCCCGGGTGTCGCGATCGGGTTCGTGCTGCATCTGAACCTGGCGTTGTCGGGGGCGGTGGCGGGCGTGGCGACGGCGTTGGCGATCGTGCTGATCAGCCAGACGCGGAGACTCAAGGAGGACACGGTGATCGGGATCTTCTGGGCGGCCGCGTTCGGTCTGGGGATCGTGGTGGTCTCGACGCAGGACTCCTATACGGGGGATCTGGCGTCGTTCCTGTTCGGGCAGATCCTGGCGCTGGGCGACGAGGACGTGGTGCTGGTCGCGGTGGCCGGGGCGGTGCTGGTGGCGGCGACGTTCCTTCTGCGGCGTCAGTTGATCGCGGTGAGTCTGGACCGGGAGACGGCGCGGGCGTCGGGGCTGCCGGTGCTCGCGCTCGACATCGCGCTGTACGTGATGGTGACGGTGGCGATCGTGATCGCGCTTCAGGCGGTGGGGAACATCCTGGTGCTGGCGCTGCTGGTGACTCCGGCGGCGGCGGCGCGGCTGGTGACCGACCGGCTGGGCCCGATGGTGGCGGTCGGGTGCGCGGTGGCGGCGTTCGGGGCGATCGCGGGCCTGTACCTGTCGTTCTATTACGACTTGGCGGCCGGGGGCTTGATCGTCCTGGTGATCACCGGGGTGTTCTTGACGGCTTGGCTGTTCGCGCCGAGGCACGGCGTGCTCGCGAAGTGGCGGACCCGCCGTATCGCTCCCGTCGAGCGCGCCGAGGCCTGATCCCTGCTCCCGTGGTCTCCGGCCCGGCGTTCGCGCCGGGCCGGCGGCCTTTTATCGGGGCGCGCCCGGGGTCTGGCGGGACTGGTCGGGGGAGACTTCGGTGAACTTGTCGGCGTCGGGGGCGAGTTCGTCGACGATGAGCAGGTCCTTGCGGGTGTGGCCGTCGCGGTAGACGGCGCGGCCGACCATGTGGGCGGCGACGGGTGCGGTCGCGAGTTGGAAGATCGCGATGAGGACCATCGTGGTGATGTCGACCAGGGCCCCGATGCGGATGGCGCAGCCGGTCAGCATCAGCAGGAGGCCGAGGACCTGCGGTTTGGTGGCGGCGTGCATCCGGCTCATGAGGTCGGGGAAGCGCAGGAGCGCGACCCCGGCGGCGAGGCTGAGGAGCGCGCCGGTGATCATGCAGACGGCCGCGATCGTGTCGAGGACGTTTTCGAGCGTCATGACTTCTCCCGGGTGATGAACCTGGCGACGCCGACCGAGCCGGTGATGCCCAGCAGGGACACCACGACCAGGACCGGCAGGGCCGTCGGGTCGCGGCTGAAGGCCGCCTCGGCGGCGATCCCGGTGATGATGATCGCCAGCAGCACGTCGGTGGCGACGATCCGGTCGAGTGTGGTGGGTCCGCGGACGATCCGCACCAGGGCCATCGCGCCGGCGGCGGTGAGCAGGACGGTGACGGCGACGGCGGCGTAGGTCATCATGGCGAGGTCTCCTCGGGGACGGGCGCGTTCACCTTCCGCAGCTCCTCCTTCGAGCCGATGGCCCGGACGAGCCGCCGCTCCAGCAGCAGGACCTCTTTGCGGAGCCGCTCGACGTGGTCGGCGTCCTCGACGCCGAGCATGTGGATGTACAGCGTGCCGGTCTGGCGGTCGGCCTCGGTGATGAGGCTGCCGGGCACGAGCGAGACCGCTTCGGCGACCAGTGTCATGTTCAGGTCGGAGACGACCCGGAGCTTGACTTTGACGATCGCGCTGTTGGGCAGGCCGGGCCTGAAGGCGAGCGCGGCGACCTGGAAGCTGGCCACGACGAGGTCGGTGAAGAACCGCGCGAAGAAGGCGATGACCCAGAGCGGGCGCACGCGCCCGCCGAACTTGACCGGCGGGAGCGGGAAGACGACCAGGATCGCCGTCGCCACGAGGGCGCCGGTGATGATGTTCATCCACGTGAACTCCCCCCACAGGAGGTTCCACACGATGACGAGGCCGAAGACGGCGATGATCCGGCTGCGGACGCGCTCTTTCTTGGTCAGGGCGATTTCGTAGGGGCTCATGGCGCACCGTCCGGGAAGACCGCTTCGATGTAGGGCGTGCGGGAGATCAGGTCGGCGGCGGCCTCCGAGGTGATCTCGAACAGCGGCCCGGCCACCACGGTGAGGGCGATGCTGAAGGCCACGAGCGCGAAGGTGGGGGCGACCATGAGCCGCGGCAGGAGCACCGAGTCCTCGTCGTCATCGTCGCGCGGCATCTCCGGGTGCGGGGTGCGCCAGAACGCGAGGTTCCACACGCGCCCGATCGCGTACAGGGTGAGCAGGCTCGTGACGACGCCGCCGGCGACGACGGCCCACACGAGGACCCCGGATTCGTCCACGCCCGCCTGGAGCAGGCCGAGCTTGCCGAGGAACCCGGAGAACGGCGGGATGCCGGCGAGGTTGAGCGCGGGGATGAAGAACAGGATGGACAGGAACGGGGCGATCCGTCCGAGTCCGCCGAGTCTTTCCAGGGCGGTCGAGCCGCCGCGGCGCTCGACGAGCCCGGCGGCGAGGAACAGCGTGGTCTGGATGGTGATGTGGTGGGCGATGTAGAAGATCGCGCCCGACAGGCCCGCCTCGGTGGCCAGGGCGACGCCGAAGAGCATGTAGCCGATGTGGCTGATGAGCGTGAACGACAGGAGCCGTTTGATGTCGGACTGGGCGACGGCGCCGAGGATGCCGATGACCATCGTCAGCAGCGATATCACCAGGAGCACGTCGCGTATGCGCCCGTCGGGGAACAGGAGCGTCTCGGTGCGGATGATGGCGTACACGCCGACTTTGGTCAGGAGGCCGGCGAACACGGCGGTGACGGGCGCGGGCGCGGTCGGGTAGGAGTCGGGCAGCCACGCGCCGAGCGGGAACACCGCGGCTTTGATGCCGAACGCGAGCAGCAGCATCCCTTGGAGGAGCAGGCGCAGGTTGTCGGGCAGTTCGTCGAAGCGGCCCGCGAGCTGGGCCATGTTCAGCGTGCCGGTGGAGGCGTAGACGAGTCCGAGCGCGCTGAGGAAGATCACCGAGGACAGGAGGCTGACCACGACGTAGGTGGTGCCGGCGCGGATGCGGTTCTCGGTGCTGCCGAGGGTGAGCAGCACGTAGGAGGCCACGAGGAGCACTTCGAAGCCGACGTAGAGGTTGAACAGGTCGCCCGACAGGAACGCGTTCGTCACGCCCGCGGTCAGCGCCAGGTACGTCGGGTGGAAGATCGACAGCGGCGTCTCCCCGTCGCCGTCGGCGAAGCCCTGCCCGATCGAGTAGACGAGCACGCACAGCGTCACCGCCGTGGAGACCACGAGCATGAGCGCGGCGAGCTTGTCGGCCACGAGGACGATCCCGACCGGCGGCGCCCAGCCGCCGACCGCCACGACCTGCGGCCCGTTGCTGACGGTCACGACCAGCAGGGTGATCGAGACGGCGAGGGTGGCGGTGAGCGCGGTCAGACTGACCACGCGCTGCGCGGCGGCGCGGCGCGCCATCATCAGCGTCAGCGCCGCGCCGAGCAGCGGGATGATCACCGGGAGCGGGACGAGGAAGCTCATCGGTCGGCCTTCCTCGGGGTGTCGTCGTAGACCGGGTCCGGCGGCTCGTCGGCCTCGTCGTCCTGGTGGCTCTCGTCGCGCTCGGCGAGCTCGATGATGCGGCGGTCCTCGGCGTCGTCCTGCACCTCGTCGTGGCCCAGCAGCTGCCAGCTGCGGTAGGCGAGCGCGAGCAGGAACGCGGTGATCCCGAGGGTGATGACGATGGCGGTGAGGATCATCGCTTGCGGCAGGGGGTCGCTCATCTCCTCGGTCGTGTTCTCGCCGACGATCGGCGCGGCCCCGAAGGTGCCGCCGTTGAGGATGAGCACGTTGACGCCGTTGCCGATGAGGATCACGCCGATGAGCACCCGGGTGAGGGTGCGTTCGAGCAGGAGCGTCACGCCCGCGCCGATGAGCACGCCGATCACGATGACGTAGACCAGGTTCGGCATCAGGCGGCCTCCTTCGCGAGCGTCGGCTGGGTTTCGGGCTCGTCCCCGGACTCGCGGTGGCGGTCGATCTCGGCGCCGAGGCTGCGCAGGATGTCGAGCACCAGGCCCACCACGATCAGGTAGACGCCGATGTCGAAGAACGCCGAGGTCACGAAGTGCAGGTCCCCGATGAGCGGCAGCTCGAAGTGGAGGATGGCGCTCTGGAGCACCGTGCCGCCCAGGAGCATCGAGACCGCGCCGGTGCCGACCGCGACGAGCAGGCCGGTGCCCAGGAGCCGCCCCGCGTCGATCGGCGCGGCGGCGTTCAGCTCCGCCCGACCGCCCGCGAGGTAGCGGACGGCGAGCGCGAGCCCGGCCACGAGCCCGCCGGCGAAGCCGCCGCCGGGGTCGTTGTGCCCGGAGAACAGCAGGTAGATCGAGAACAGGATGATCGTGTGGAACAGCAGGCGGGTCACGACCTGGAGGATGATCGCCTGGTGCGTGCCGTCGGTCTCGGGCCTGGCGAGCCAGCGGACGTGCTCGCCGGTCTTCGGCGGCGCCGGCCGCGAGCCGCCGCGGCGGTGCATGGCCCTGTCGCGCCCGAAGATCAGGCTCGCCACGCCCGTGGCGGCCACCAAGAGCACCGCGATCTCGCCCATGGTGTCCCACGCGCGGATGTCCACGAGCGTCACGTTGACGACGTTGTGCCCGCCGCCGTAGGAGACGGCCAGATCGGGGAACAGCGTCGAGATCGACTCGGCCTGCCTGCCGTTGACGGCCACCCACGACATGCAGGCGGCGACCACGCCGACCGCGATGCCGATCGTGACGCGAAGCCGCCGGATCTTCTTGAGCGGCCGCTCGGAGAACCGGGCCGGGAGCCGCCGCAGCACCAGCACGAACATGACGATGGTGACCGTCTCGACCAGGAACTGCGTGAGCGCCAGGTCCGGCGCGCCGTGGATGATGAACAGCAGCGCCACGCCGTAACCGGAGACGCCGGTGAGGATCATCGCGGTGAGCCGCCGCCGCGCGATCGCGGCCGTGATCGCCGCGGCGACGATGACGCCTCCCGCGGCGAGCTGGAGCGGGGTGTCGAACAGCCGCGCCTGGAACGGCCAGGGCCCGTTGAACACGAGCAGGCCGCCGGCGAAGACCACGAGGGTCACCAGGATGACGCCGAGGTAGAACGGCAGGGAGCCTCGCTGGGTGCGACCGGTCAGCTCGATGGCCGAGCGGTCGAGGCCGCCGAGGGCGTGCCGGTACACCACCCCTGAGGTGAGGCGCAGCTTCACCGCCCTCCACGCGTTGGTCCGCCGCGTCGTCAGATACAGCGCGAACCCGGTGGACAGGGCGATGACCGACAGTCCGAGCGCGGGCGTGATCCCGTGCCACAGGGCCAGGTGGTAGGCGTGCTCGCCCGCCGGATAGAGATCGGCGTACGGGGCGAGGAGCCCGTCCGCCTCGGCGGCGAGGAGCCCGGCGCCGAGCCCGGCGAGCGCGAGCAGCGCCGGCGAGGCGAGGAACCCGAAGCCGACCGGCTCGGCGGGGCTGTCGTCGTAGTCGGGCTTGGTCGCGAACGCGCCCCACAGGAACCGCATCCCGTAGCCGACGGTGAGCGCCGACCCGGCCACGAGGACGATGAGCATCGCGCGCGGCCCGGCCCCGCCGTCCCAGAACGCCTCGAGCATCGCCTCTTTCGCGACGAACCCGAGCGTCGGCGGCAGGCCGACCATGGAGGCCACCGCGACGATCGCGACCGCCGCCAGCGCGGGCCTGCGGGCGCCGAGCCCGCTCAGCGAGTAGATCTCGCGGGTCCCGGTCGACTTGTCGACGATGCCGACGACCAGGAACAGCGAGGCTTTGAACAGGGCGTGCCCGGCGAGGAGGGCGGCCCCGGCGAGCGCGGCGGTGCGGAACCCGCTGCCGAGGACGATGCTGATCATGCCCAGTTGGCTGATCGTCCCGTACGCGAGCATGAGCTTCAGGTCGGTCTGGCGCAGCGCCGTCCACCCTCCGAAGAGGAAGGTGATGGAGCCGCACACCCAGATGACCTGCTGCCACGGCAGGTCCGAGGCGAACACGGGGGTGAGCATCCCGATGAGGAACACGCCGGCTTTGACCATGGCCGCGGCGTGGAGGTAGGCGCTGACGGGGGTGGGGGCGGCCATCGCGTTCGGCAGCCAGAAGCTGAACGGGAACACCGCCGACTTCGACAGGGCGCCGAGCAGGATCATCACCAGCGCCACGACGAGGTAGGCGCCGCCGGGGACCTGGTCGATCACCTCCGAGATGCGGTAGGTGCCCGCGTGCTCGCCGAGCATGATGAAGCCCACGAGCATCGCCAGGCCGCCGAAGGTGGTCACCAGCAGCGCCTGCATCGCGGCCCACCGGCTCGCCCGCTTGGCGGGGTCGTGCCCGATCAGGAGGTAGGAGAAGACCGAGGTCAGCTCCCAGAAGACGTAGAGCAGGAGGAGGTCGTCGGAGACGACCAGGCCGAACATGGCGCCCGCGAAGCCCACGAACACCGCGGCGAAGCGGCCCAGGCCGATCTCGCCCTCGGAGAAGTAGTGGGCGCTGTAGATCAGCACCAGGGCGCCGATGCCGCTGACGAGGAGGACCATCACCCACGGGAAGGTGGTCATGCGGAAGGACAGCTCCTGGCCGAGCTGCGGCACCCACGGGTACGACTCGCTCACCGCGCCGCCCGAGCGCATCGCCCCGGCGTGCGACAGCGCCCACGCGAAGGTCGCCGCCGGGAGGACGGCAACCGCGTACAGCGCCTTCGGTCCGAGCCACCGCACGAGGGCGGGGGCGACCATCGCCACGGAGGCGTAGCAGGCAAGCAGAACTAGCAAACGACCCCCCGGGAAAACGATCACGCCGACTTGGCACTCACACTATCCGTTCCGAAGGGCTCACCGCCAAACTCGGCGCTCACAAGTTTCGATCGTCTATTGAGTCCGCCGCTCTACGCTGGGGGTCTGTTCGCTACGCGCGCAGGGAAGTTCATTTTGTTCGCGCTCAGCGGACAGCGCGGGCCGCGAGAGGGGCCGCGTCGCCGACACCACCCGCAACCGATCCGATACCGGATCGTGATGACCGGCCGTGGTATCGGACGGTGCCGCGGGGGCCGCCGGCCTACCGGCCTTCGTTGCGGCGCACCAGCTCCTCGATCCAGACCGGCGCGTACGGGGAGGTGCAGCCCGGCGAGGTCGGGTAGTCCTTGAGCACTTCGAGGCGCTCGCCGATCGCGACGGCGCGGGCGCGGTGCCCGGGGTGGTCGATCCCGATCTGCGCCAGGCAGTGGTTCATCGCCCACTGCAAGCGCTCGGGCGCGTCCTTCATCTCGGCCTCGACGACGTCGAGCAGGCCCGCGAGGTCGAGCCCCTCGGGCCGCTTCGCGACCCGCTCGACCGTCAGCGCCCACCCGGCGCCGGCGACGACCGGGTCGGGGTCGTCGGTCCAGGCCAGGCGCAGCTCCTCGGCGGCGGGGTGCTTCTTGACGACGTAGTTCACGAGCCAGTCGTGGACCTTGGGGGTGCGCGCCTCGCGGAGCATGGCGTCCAGTTCGTCCCGTTCGAAGGCCTTCGGGCGGCAGATGAGGAGCGCCAGGAGGCGAGCGGCGCTGTCGTCGCTGGCCCACAGTTCGCGCGCGAGGTCGTGCTGCGTCTTGAGCCGCTTGGCGACCGCCCGCAACTTCGTGAGGTTCACGCCGTGGTCGTCGCCGTGCTTCTCGTTGACCTCGCGGATCTTCGGGTCCTCGAGCGCGGCCAGCTCCGCCAGGACCTCCTCTGCCTGCGTCGCCACCTCGGCCTCCCGCCTCTCGCGTGTGCGGGCCAGTCTACGACCGGGGGCCGACACCGGGGGCGTCAAGCGAGGTGGCGGGGGATCTGGCGCAGGTCCTCGCGCCGGGGCGCGCGCGTCCACGTGCCCGGGTCGGGGCCCGGCCCGACCCAGTCGATGCGCAGGCGCGGCAGCAGGTCGGCCTCGCTGAGCCCTTCGGCGCTGACGCTGATCCGAAAGCCCCGGTCGTCGCAGGAGAGGGTGAGCACGTCGGGCGCCGCGAGCGTGTCGACGCCTTCGAGGGGGGTCGACAGGCCGCGGCCGGTACGCTTCACGATTGCCTCCTTGCGCGTCCACAGCGGACTGAGGTCGTCGGCGCGGCGGAGCCGCTCGCGCAGGCGCCGCTCGCCCGGGGCGGCCATGCGCTCGAACAGCCCGGCGCTGAAGGGCACGCGCGACTGCACGTCCACCCCGACCGGCACCGGCGCGAGCACGCACACGCACACCGCGCCGTCGTGCGAGAGGTTGAAGTGCCACCCGTCCTCGCCGGCGAACCGGGGCTTGCCGAACTCGCCGGGCACCACCTGCGGCATCGGCCGCGTCGAGCGCAGCCGCCACAGGTGCTGGAGCAGCGAGAACGCGACCACGCTCGCGTACCGGTCCTGGCGTCGGTGGTAGCCGTCGCTCTTGCGGCGGCGCTCGACCGGCACCCGCGCGCGGAGCCGCTGGAACGCGAGCCCGTCCAGCAGGTCCGCGCGGGCGATCGCCAGGTCGATCATGCGTCGCGGCGGTCGAACACCAGGCAGGCGTTGTGGCCGCCGAAGCCGAGCGACAGCGACACCGCGCGCGAGAGCCGCGCCGGGCGGGAGCCGCCGCACACCACGTCGATCTGGACGTCCTCGTCGAGCAGCCGCGTGCCCGCCGTCGGCGGCACGGCCTCGCGGTGCAGCGAGAGCACCGCCGCGATCGCCTCGACCGCCCCGGCCGCGCCGAGGAGGTGACCGGTCATCGACTTGGTCGAGGAGACCAGGGCCTTCCCGCCGAACACTCGCGCGATCGCGGCGGCCTCGACCTGGTCGTTCTTCACGGTGCCGGTGCCGTGCGCGTTGACGTAGACCGTCTCGTCCCGCTCGCCCGCCTCGGCGAGGGCGTCGGTGATCGCGCGGTCGATGGCCTCGCCGTCCTCGGCCGGGGCGGTGATGTGCGAGGCGTCGCTGGTGAGCCCGTAGCCGGAGACCTCGGCGAGGATCCGGGCGCCGCGGGCCCTGGCGTGCGATTCGCTTTCGAGGACGAGCGCGCCGCCGCCCTCGCCCATGACGAAGCCGGAGCGCTCGCGGTCGAAGGGGATGCTCGCGCGGTCGGGGTCGGCCGAGGTGGACATGGCGCGCAGGCTCTGGAAGCCGGCGGTGACGAGCTTCTGGGTGGCCGCCTCGCCGCCGCCGCAGATCACGGCGTCGACGTAGCCGTGCCGGATCGCGCGCAGGGCCTCGCCGATGCTGACCGAGCTGGAGGCGCACGCGGCGGTGTGAGCGATCGACGGCCCGCGGGCGCCGGTCTCGATCGCGATGACCCCGGCCATCATGTTCGGGGCCCATTTGGGGATGAGCATGGGCGAGACGCGCCGCGGCCCCTTGTCGAGCAGGGCGTCGTACTCGTGGAGGACGGTGCCGATGCCGCCGAGCCCGGTGGACATGTTGACGCCGAGCCGGTAGGGGTCGACCGCGCCGAGGATGCCGGACTGCGCGGCGGCCTCCTTGGCCGCGATGAGCCCGTAGAGGGTGAACTTGTCGAGCCGCCGCAGCTCCCGGGCCGAGAGGTGGGCCTCGGTGTCGAGGTCTTTGACGGGGGCGTAGACCTTCGCGGCCATGTCCTCGGTGTCGAAGCGGTCGATGGGCACGATGCCGTGGCGGCCGGCGAAGAGGTGCTCCTCGAACGCGGCGAGGTCGTTGCCGATGGGCGTGATCGCGCCCATTCCGGTGATGACTGCTTTTTCCATGGGGTTCTCCGTTGGTTCGCAGATGCTGAGGGGTCGCCCGACGGCCCGGCGCAATGGCCGGGTCGTCGGAAGCGGAGTCGTAGACAGCGGGGCTGTCGAAAGTGGAGTGATCGAAGAGGTTGAAGTATTGAGGGAGCGGCGGGCCACCCGGTGGTGGCCCGCCGTCCGATGCCGGCGGCTGGGGCGCGCCTAGGCGTTCTGGTGCTCGGCCGCGTCCTGGACGCGCTCGAAGAGGTCCTGGACGCTGGCGACGGAGTCGTCGACCTCGACGCCCTCGCCGATCACGTCCTCGATGGTCATCATGAACTCGTACACGGCGATCGAGTCGACGCCCACTTCGGCGAGGTCGTCGCCCATGGCCAGTTCCTCGGCGGTCTTGTCGGTGAACTCGGCCAGTGCCTTCTTGAACTCGGTCTCGGTCATGGTCACTCCTGTCTGTCTCTGAGAAGCCTTTTGCCGTAAGGGGCTTAGAAGCCCTTCTCGCTCAGCCATGCGAACACCTCGTCCTCGCGCCGCTTCGCGTCCTCTTTGGTCCATGCGCCCAGCTCGCGGGAGTCGACCAGCAGGCCGTCCTTGAGGTAGACGATCCGGTCGGCGCGCGCGGCGCACGCGGGGTCGTGGGTGACCATCACGAGCGTGGTGCCTCCACTGTGCACATCCGAGAGGGCGTCCATCACCTCGGCGGTCATGCTGCTGTTCAACGCGCCCGTGGGCTCGTCGGCGAACAGGATGGTCGGCTCGCCCGCCAGGGCCCGGCAGATCGAGGCGCGCTGGAGCTGCCCGCCGGAGACCTGGGTGATGCCGTGGCGCTTGACGTGCTCGATCCCGAACCGCTCCATGAGCGCGTCCACCCGGGCGACCACGCCGGCCTTGTCCTTCGGAGTGGCCTTGAGCGCGGGCAGCAGGATGTTGTCCTGGATGTTGAGGTTGCTCAGGAAGTACGCCTGCTGGAAGATGAACCCCATGCTGGTCAACCGGACCCGGCTCACCTCCGGGTCCTTCATGGACGTCAGCTCGCGCCCCTCCAGCGTGACGTTCCCGCCGGTGGGGCGGTCCATGCCGCTGATGCTGTACAGCAGGCTGGACTTGCCCGAGCCCGAGGCGCCCATGACGACGAGGAACTCGCCGCGCTTCACGGCCAGGTCTATCCCGTTGAGGACCTGCGTCGGCGGATCGGTGGAGTAGTACGTCTTGGTGAGGCTCTCGCACTCCAGCGTCACTTGATCGGTCTGTGGCATCGGTGGTACTCCATTCATCCTCTGAGCCAAGCGCTCTTGTCCGCGCCGCGAAGCCTCGCGGTGAGGGCCAGAGCGGTGAGGTATCCGGCGCTGATCAGGGCCAGCGGGTAGACCAGGTAGACGAGCAGCGGGTTCGGGATGAACGCGAGGTCGGCGATCCCCAGGCCCGCCAAGGCGATGAAGGAGCCGACGACGCTCTCCCCGCCCGTGGCCGCGAACACCGGGCCGAGCACGGTCCCGACGGCCACCGCGAACAGGGTCTTGCCCCGCACCTGCGCGATGATCTCGCTCGTCGAGAAGCCCACGGCCGAGAGCATCCCCATCTTCTGGCGGTCGCTCGTCAGCCGCAGCTTCAGGAACAGGCTGGTGATGAGCGCCGCGACGCCGATCCCGAACACGAACGACAGGACCGCGGCGCTGCGGAACGCGTCGGTCACGTACGAGAGCGTCTGCGTCACATACTCCCGCATCGGGATCGAGGCCGCCGACGGGAACTCGTCGCCGTAGTCGGCCGCGATCGCCGCCGGGTCCTCGCCCTCGGCGCTGTCGGCGTAGAAGACGTAGGCGGCCGCGCCGGCGGTCACCTCGCCCTCCATCTTGGCGGTGTACCCGCCGCTGGTGACGTCCTGGTAGACGCCGGAGACGGTGAGCGTGGTCGACGCCCCGTCGAGCCGGATCGTGAAGTCGTCCCCGGGGGACAGCTCGTACTTGTCGGCGTTGAGGACCGAGACGGCGATCTGCCCGGACTCGGGCCGCCCGCCCTCGGTGAACGCGACCGACCCGTCGGAGTAGTCGCCCACCTCGACGCGGAAGATCTCCCAGCCGTCCTCGCCCTCGGCCTCGTACAGCACGTTGGCGTAGGTGCGCACCGCCGTCAGCCGCTCGTCCTGCCGCATCGCGGCGAGCACGTCCTCGCGGACGGTGTCCACGTCCTCGGAGAACTGGAGGTCGACGCGCACGTCGCTCTCCTGCGCCCCGAGGTAGGTGACGAACTTGGGGCTCTCGAAGGTGCTGAGCAGGTTCATCGGCAGCGTCATGAGCACCGAGGCGAGGAAGAACACGACGGGGATCAGGATCCACTGCGCGCTCTCGGCCCGCAGGTCCAGCCAGGCCAGGCGCCGGTTGACGTTGGTGCCGCGGAACGCGGCGAGGCTGGTGCGCCGCACCCGCTTCGCCTGCCGCTTGGCGCGCCGCGCGGTCTGCCTGTCGTCGAGGGTGCTGCCGTGGACCAGGGCGTTGACGACCTGGATCTTGCGGATCTTCTTGAAGACCCGGCGGCAGATGCCCACGACGAACACGTAGACGAGCGCGAGGGCGAGCACCGGCACCAGGAACGTCGACAGGCCCAGGGGCGCTTCGGCGTAGTTCACCTGGACGGTGCGCGTCAGCAGGTTCGTCGCGACGATCGCGAGCAGGCCGCCGGCGACGCAAGCGAGGAAGGTCATGGCCCGGTACTTCGACAGGTACAGGCCCGAGATCGACTTGTTCGGCAGGCCGATCGCCTTCATCGCCCCGATCTCGCGCACCTCGTCCTCGAGGGTCCCGCGGATCACGAAGCGCGCGTTCAGCAGTGAGATGGCGATGAGCAGGAGGCTGACGAACATCAGCGCCATCGCCACGAGGCCGTCGCTGAAGGCGTTGATCACGCGGATCATCTGGTAGGTGACCGCCTGGCCGTTCTTCGGCAGGGCCTCGTCGGACTCGTACGCGCGCTGGAAGTCCGACACCAGCGAGGCGTCGGTCAGGCGGTACTCGACGATGATCTCCGGCGCGCCGCCGCCGGCCTCCGACAACGCCTCGAAGTCCGCTTCGGACACGAGGAACCGGGTCGCCGAGGACAGCGAGGAGGCCATCTGCGAGTCGCGCACGAAGCCCGCGATCGTCAGCTCCTGGAAGCCCTCGGCGGTCTTGACGCGCAGCTCGTCGCCGATGGCGAGCTCGAAGCGCTGCTCGTAGGCCACCGGCACATAGGCCTCGCCGGCCGAGGGCCGGGGGATCTCCCCGTCCTGGTCGATGAGGAAGTCGAAATCGGGGTTCTGGGTGACGAACAGGTTGTCGATGAGGCTGTCGGCGAGGTCGCCGTTCTCGCCGGTCGAGGGCCGCTCCCAGGCGAGGGCCGCGCTGTCGAAGCCGAGCATCTCCTCGACGACCCACGCGTCGATCTCGGGGTGCTCGGCGGCGAACCGGTCGAGCGCCGCCTGGTCGTACTCGCCCTTGTGCATCTGGAGGAAGTGCGGCGGCTTGGCCTCGTCGAAGAGCTGGTTCACCGAGCCGACCAGGCGCTCCATGACCATCGAGCCGGTGGCCATGAGGAAGGCGCTGAGGACCAGGATCACCAGGAGCGCCAGGTTGACGCCCTTGTTCTTGATCAGGTCGTTGAGAATATATCGGGTGCTTATAGAGTCCCTTGGCTTCAAGAGAGGCTCCAAACTCCTGGAATCTGCAAGGACATCCAAGTGAGAACGACGTGGTAGACAACGTCCATGATGATGGCGATCAGTTCACCGCGGTCGGTCCGCCCCTCCTCTTTGCGCTTGCGTCGCAACTCCATGGTGTGCGTCCAGAGTCCGCTGAGGCCGTAGATGTACAGCGTGACCAGTGTGCCGACCCAGAAGTTGCCCTGGAACCAGATGGACAGGACGCCCATCACACCCAGACCCAGTTGGGCGAAACCGTATTTGATCTGGAAGGGCCCGCTCGGCCAGCCCAGTTTCTCCGCGGTCTTCTCGGGATGGATCACGTTGATGACGAACCCGAACACGGCGATCAATCCGTGCGGCACTACGAACTGGTGCAGCAGCAGCGTCTTCATCACCTGTTCGTAGTCGGCCGTGAATCCCTGTATAGCGAGTTGCGCGCCCGCCGTCAGTAGTCCCGCGCCGATGAATATGAAAATCCACATGGTGTTACTCCTTTGTTTCCATGGTTCGGATGAATTGGTCCTCGATGGATCGGATGCTCTTGACGCGGGGCATGAGCACGGCCATGCCGACCAGCAGCACGCCGATGAGGATGAGCATCAGCCCGATGCCCCTGGAGGGCCCGGTGTGGATCACCGCGCCGACGCTGTCGGCGAGGGCGCCGTCCGGCACCAGCAGCGGGTTGAAGACGTAGTCGGCCAGGACGCCGGAGACGCCGTAGGCGACGATGTAGCCCAGCTGCGAGATCAGGCCCATCAGGCCCCACACCTTGCCCTGCGCCTCGTTGGGGATCGAGGAGCGCGCCAGCACCTCGACGCTGGTGTTGAGCGGCGGGAGGGTCATGAAGAAGAAGAAGGCGAAGACGCCGATGAGGAGCACGTTGACCGTGGACCCCATGAGCAGCACGGTCACTCCGCTCGCGGCCAGGGCCCAGGCGATGTACCGCAGGTGCCTCCCGCCCATGTTGAACACGCCGATGAGCAGGCTCGACACGACCATCCCGACGGCCGCGACCGACCGGACGACGCCGAGCACCTCCTCGTTCGACAGGTCGATGAGCATGGGGGTCAGCAGGGTCTGGAGGAAGCCCATGCAGAAGGTCACGACGGTGACCAGGAGCATGAGCACGGTGATGCCGCGGTTGCCCGCCAGGACGCGCACGCCGTAGCGGAAGTCGGCCCAAAACCCTTGCTGCGCCGCCCGCGGCCTGGTCGCGATCGTCCGCCAGACGACCACCATGCAGACGGTCGTGACGGCCATCGTGCCGATGTCGATGTAGAGGATGAGCGTGATGCCCGACCAGCTCATGAGCATCCCCGCGAGCGCGGGGGAGACCAGGAACTGGGAGGCGGCGGCGAACTGCACGAGTCCGCTGGCCCGCGCGTACTGCTTGGGGCTCAAGAGGTCTGAGATGGTCGCGCGGTAGGCGGGGTCCATCACTGAGGTGAAGACCGAGCTGAACGCGACGCACACGCAGACGACGGCCACGTTGGCCTGCCCGGTCTGGAAGGCCACGAGCAGCAGGACCAGTCCCGCCGCCGAGAGCGTGTCGCCGAGGATCATGAGCAACCGCCGGTCGAACCGGTCGGCGAGCACGCCCCCGAGCGGGGCCAGGAGCACTCCTGGCAGGAAGGCGGCCATGGTCACCAGCGCCACCGAGGTGCTCAGCCCTGAGTCCTGGTAGACCCAGACGGCCAGGCCGAAGGCGGTGAGCCCGTTGCCGAGCCGGGCGACGAGCTGCGCCACCCAGATGAACATGAAGCTCCGGAAGTCGCGCGGGGAACCCGGCTCCGACTCCTCAGGCGGGCGTTCGGACGCGATCACCGAGTCCATGGGTCCGCCTTCTCGTGCATCCGGTCGGTCGGGGCGTTGGGGCCCACGCGATTCCCTTCGCTTCGGTTCATCCGGGTGGCCTCGTTCACGAGCGCGGCATCGCGGCGTCGCGCAGTTCGGCGAAGATCCGGTCCAGCTTCCCGGTGGCGCTGAGCACGAACATGTGCTCCTCGCCGTCGAGGACGTGGGTCCGGATCGGTTCGGCGAGGTGCTCCTGCCATTCGGCCGAGCTGCTCGCCGGCGCCTGCGGGTCGTTGCTGCCGAGGACGAGCCGGGCGCGGACGTCGAGCGTCGCGACCGGCATCCGCCGCGCGTCCTCCAGCACCTGGTAATCGGCGCGGAAGGCGGGCAGGAACAGGTCGATCAGGGACCGGTCCTCGGCGACCTCGGCCGGGATCGCGCCGAAGGCCAGCAGGCGCTCCAGGAGCTCGCGCTCCGGCAGCGTCGCGTTCCCGGCGATCTGGAGCCGCCGGGGCCCGCGGCACGCCGAGAGCACCAGGTCGGTGGGCCGCCGCCCCTCGAAGGAGGGACGCGCGGCCATCGCGAGCATCACGTGGTAGGCGACGACCCCGCCCATGCTGTGCCCGAAGAACACCGCGTCGGGCCTGAGCACGTCGCGCAGGGCCGTGAGGTAGCGGTCGACGAGCGACACGAGCCGCCGGTAGGGCGGTTCGGTGGAGGGCCCGTGCCCGGGAGGGTTGACCGTCCACACGTCCCAGTCGCCGCTCAGCTCCTTGACGAGGCGGTTGTAGGAGGCGCCGAACCCGCCCAGGAACGGGAACATGACGATCTGCCGGCCGGTCTCCGACGGGCGGAGGTTCCACAGCAGCGGTGTGCTCATCCGTCGTCCCCCTGGCGGGCGGCGGCGAGCTGTGGCTCCTCGGGAGCGTCCACAGTGCTCTTCGAGGTCTCCTTGCTCTTGTTCCCGACGCCGGGGAAGACCGCGCCGGCCTTGAGGGTGTAGTCCCGCTCCAGGTAGTCCGGGAAGGTGAACGGCGCGTCCAGCTCGCCGGTCGGCGACTGTCGCTTGAGGACGAGCACCAGGACCAGCGTCAGGATCGCGAACACGGTGAGCTGCACGAACTGGGTGGGGATCGCGAACAGGTAGAGCTTCATCGCGCTGCCGGAGGCCGAGGCCCAGAACGGCAGCAGGAAGAACAGCACGTTGCCCTTCATCCGGTTGAGCAGGAAGCTCATGCCGATGCACAGGACGCACAGCTGCGCGGCGTACAGCGGCCAGGCGATCGCGAGGTCGAAGGAGGCGAACACGTTGCCCGGCGCCACGAAGACGGCGATGCCCAGGCCGGTGTAGACGCCCGCGAGGACCCGCTTGCCGGTGACGCGGTGCATGAACGGCAGGAAGAACCCGAACCAGCCGATGGCGATGGCGACCATGCCGACCTCGGCGTAGAACAGCTCCAGGAAGGTCAGGACCATCTCCAGGGGCGTCTCGGTCTCGGCGGGCACCTCGATGCCGAACAGGATGCACAGGTAGCGGATCGCGAAGATGTACCCGAACATGAGCGCCAGGAGCGCGGGTATCCACAGCAGGTCCTTCTTGCGCGGCACCAGGGTCCGGAAGAAGTTCCCGAGGCCGCGGAAGCCGTCGTAGAGGAAGAACACGAGGAAGGCCGCGATCATCGGGCTGTGCAGGATGACGACCACGATCGGGTTGCGCAGGTGCAGCTCGCCCAGGGTGGCGACGGCGAAGTCGAAGGCCGCCAGGTAGAAGATGGTCAGCGCCCAGACCGACCCGATGGTCAGGGCCAGGTAGAGGACGACGTACTTGGTGTAGGGCTTGGCGGGTCGTTTCAGGGCAGGGGAGGTCTCGGACACGGTCACCGTGCGCTCGCTTTCTGGACTCAGAAGATCTCGTCGATGGACTGCTTGGCCTCGCCGAGCGCCTTTCGGGCGCGGATCTGGAAGAACTCCAGGTCCTCGTCGGAGAGCTGTGCGTTCGGGTAGATGCGGGAGATGCTGGAGATGAGCACGCCGTGCCGCTGGAGGGCCGTGGCGACGATGATGTCCTTGCTCATCAGGTCGAAGTCGTACTGCCCGGGGTTTTCGAGCGGCGTCTCGCAGCAGTGGAACGAGGCCACGCCGGGCGGGCCCTGGACGATGAGCGGCAGGCCCGCTATCTGGGCCTCCCGCACGAGGATCGACTGGAGTTCGGCGGCGCGGCGGTGCATCGCGTGGAGCACGGCCTCGTCGTCGCGCGAGAGGATCGAGAAGGTGGCCTTCACGGCGGCGCTGCCGAGCGGGTAGCCGTTGTAGGTGCCGGCGTGGATGACCTTCTTGCTCTCCAGCAGCGCCATGATCTCGCGCTTGCCGACGAGGGCGGAGACGGGGACGCCGCCGCCGCCGATGGCCTTGCCGAAGGTGGTGAGGTCGGGCGTGACCCCGAGCTTCTTCTGCGCGCCGCCGACGCCCATGCGCACGCCGGTGATCATCTCGTCGAAGATGAGCACGACGCCGTGCTCGGTGCACAGGGCGCGCAGGCGCTCCAGGTAGCCGGGGGCCGGCTCGATCGATCCGCCGTTGACGCAGACCGGTTCGGTGAGCACGCTCGACAGCTCCTCGCCGTGCTCGGCGAAGAACGCCTCGAGGCGCTCGGTGTCGTTCCACGGCAGCATGTACGACTGGTCGGCCATGACGCCCGTGGCGCGGCCGGCGGTGCCCTTGTAGTCGCCGCGGAAGTCGACCGGGACGGGAAGCTTCGGGTCGGTGACCCTGCCGCCCATGATGTTGTCGGCGTTGCCGTGGTAGTGGTTCTCGAACCGCAGGAAGCGGTTGCGTCCGGTGTAGGCCCTGGCCAGCCGCAGCGCGGTCTGGAGGATCTCGGTGCCGGACAGTCCGAATCGGATCATCTCGGCCGAGGGGATGTGGGCGTTCATGAGTTCGAGCGGCTCGGCGTCGAAGTCGCAGTGGCTGACGCACAGGACCCGCCCGATGGCCTCCTGGAGGGCGTCGAGGTACTCCTCGTTGCCGTGCCCGAGGATCATGGCCCCGAAGCGGGCGTAGAGGTCGAGGTACTCGTTGCCGTCCATGTCGAACAGGCGGCTCTTCCTGCCGTCCACGAAGTGGATCGGGACTTCCTCCCACGGCATGTTGAAGTTGTAGTGGACGCCTCCGGGGAGGAGGCGTTTGAGCCTTTCGTGGTAATCGAGGTTGGCGGACTGCGCTACTGCTGGCGACACGATGCTCCTTTGCGGCTGAAGGGGGTTGGCGGCTGGGAATGGGGTTCGGTCGGCCGGAGGCGGATCAGTCGAACTCCTCGGCGAGGTAGGCGCTGATGTCCTCGATGGTCTTGAACTCGAAGAGCGCCACCGGGTTGATGTCCACGTCGAGTTCCTTGCGGAGGCGGTTGATGATCTTGAGCGCCTGCACAGAGGAGACGCCGAGCTTCATGAAGCTGGCCTGCTCGTCGATCTCGCCGGGGGCGAGCGCGAGTTCGGCGGCGATGAGCTTGGTGAGGATGGCCTTGATGTTCTCTTCGTCCATGGTGCTTCCTTTCGGATCGGTGGGATGCGGTCGTTCAGACCGGCAGCCAGTGCGGCCGCTCGGCGAACGGGTAGCGGGTGAGGGTGAGGATCGTCCCCGTCCCGTCGGGGAAGCAGTGCTCCCAGTCGACGAGGCAGCCGCGCATGAACAGCGCCGCGGCGGTCTCGATGTCCGAGAGCCGCGGATCGAGGACGAGGGTCTGGTCGGTGGCTTCGCGTGCGGGGGCTTTGGGCTCGCCAACGGTGGCGGCGTCTTCGGGGTCGCTTACGGCGACGGCGAGTTCGGACCGGCCCGGGTCGGCGTCGGAGACGCGGACCCGGGCGGCGAGCGAGCGAAAGAGGTCTTCCCGGGCGAGCGTGGCCGGGGTCTGTCGCAACAGGACTCTGCGGACCGGGAGCTCGACCTCGGTGGTGCGCAGGTCGGTCAGCGCCCCGGTCGCGAAGTCGAGTCGGACCGTGGCCCGCCATTCGTGGCTCGGCCGGAACCGGGCCAGGGTCATGGCGAGGTTGTACGGGTCGCAGTCGTTCGCCGCGAGGTGGCCCCGCAGGTCTTCGACCATGCGGCGCAGGGCGTCCTCGGTCTTGGCCGAGAGGCACAGCAGCGGCGTCGAAAGCGGCGCGCCGGTGCGCTCGGGCTCGCCCTCCTCGATCACGAAGTGCACGTTCGTGCCGCCGAGGCCTAGCGAGGTGATCGCCCCGACCCGCGGCCGTCCGTCCTCTTTGGGCCATTCGCGGGGCTCGGTGACCACCTCGAACGGCGTCTCCTCCAGCTCCAGGAGCGGGTTGAGGGTCTTCAGGTGCAGGTTCGGGGCCATCTGCCCGTTGCGGATGCTCAAGAGCAGCTTCGCGAGTCCCGCGCCTCCGGCGGCCGCGAGCAGGTGCCCGATGTTGGCCTTGACCGAGCCGATGCCGACCTTCGCGTCCCCGAAGTCCTTCTGCTCGTAGACCTTCCCGAGCGCGTGCAGCTCGATCGGGTCGCCGATCCGCGTGCCCGTGCCGTGGGTCTCGATGTAGCGGACGCGGGTGTGGTCCAGGCCCGTGGCGTAGCAGTCGCGGATCACGTCCGCCTGCCCGCGGGGGTTGGGCGCCATGATGTTCAGCGAGGAGCCGTCGTTGTTGATCGCGTAGCCGAGGACGCGCCCGTAGATCTTGCGGTTCTTCCGCCTGGCCACGTCCTCGCGTTCGAGGACGCAGACCACGGCGCCCTCGCCGATGAGCGTCCCGTCGGCCTCCTCGTCGAAGACCCGCGTGAACGGGTGGCTCGTGGTGATCCCGCCGCAGTTGCACAGCATGGTGCTGTACGGGGCGCTGAGCACGTTGACCCCGCCGACCACCGCGCCGAGGCACCCCTGGTGGCGGATCGCGTCGGCCGCCTGCGCCAGGGCGGTGAGGAAGGAGGAGCACGCGGTGTCCACGGCCATCACGGGGCCGGTGAGGTTGTACTGGTGCGAGACCCGCGCCGCGAGGGCGCTGTTGATGCTGTTCATGATGGTCCGCGGGTGCATCACGTCGATGCCGTGCTCGTCCATGTACCGGCACACCAGCGGGTAGTAGGAGTTGGTGCACATCGCCATGTAGACCCCGTAGCGGCGGTCCTCGGCGCGCCCGGCCTCCAGGAGCCCGGCGTCGCACACCGCGTCGTAGGACAGCTCCATCACCTTGCGGTGCTGCGGGTCCATGAAGCGCGCCTCGTCGTCCTCGATGCCGAAGAACGCCGGGTCGAACAACTCGATGCCCTCGACCTCGCCGATGACGTCGCGCCAGTTTGGAGCGCCGGTGAGGAGCCGCCGGTCCTCGCTGACGGTGTCGGTGCGGTCGACGCCGTCGATGAGGAGCTTCCAGAACTCGTCCGGGTCTGCGGCTCCGGGGAGCCGCAGGGAGAGTCCGGTGATCACAATGGACGGATTGGTCATCGCGGGTCTCCCTGCGGTTCGCGGGTCGAGGAGTCGGTGGCGACCCATTCGAGGTGCAGGGCCTCGTCGTCGTGCCACACGTTGACGTGCGCGGTCGCCAGCGAGTCCCCGTCGGCGTCGCCGGCCTCCTCGGGCACGTCGGCCGGGTCGATGTGGCCCTGGAAGTTGACCAGTGCCAGGTCGAGCCGCCCGCGATCGTTGCGGTAGGCCGCGCGCAGCTCCTTGGGCAGATCCTCGCGTTCGGGACCGCCGAAGAGGGTGTGCACGAAGTGCACGCCGCGGTCCTGCGCGTCGGCGATCCGGTCGGCCACGATCGGCTGGTCGCCGTCCCCTTGCAGGAGCACGGGAACCACGTCGAGGAACTCGCCGACGCAGTCGGCGTAGTCCTCGTCCTTCCAGCGGCGGCAGTCGGTCACGAGGCCGACCGCGATCTGCTGCAATCCGGTCAGCGCCGAGAGCTGGGCGTGCACCGTCTTCAGCGCCGCCTTGAGCGGGTGCTCGCCTTCGAGCGGGACGCTGAGGCGGTTCGCGGGCGGGGCGGTCGCGAACGCCGCCGTCACCGTGCGGTTCGCGTCGAGCCAGGCCGCGTAGTCGAACGCGTCCAGTTCGGACCGCCAGTCCTGGTCCGACTCGACCGAGCGGAGGAAATCGCTGTACCGCTCGGGCTCCGGAAGCCGCTCCCCGCGCGCCAGGCGCGGCAGTTCGCTCCGCAGGAGGCCCGCGCTGAAGCCGTCGAAGATCCCGTGGTGGAACGCCCAGACCAGCCGCAGGGCGTCGTCGGTCTCCTGGACGATCACGCAGCGCCACAGCAGGCCGTCGGTGAACGGACCGGCCTGGAGGCCGTACGCGAGCGCGTCGGTGAACTCGCGCACCTGGTCCCGGTCGATCCGCCGCAGGTCTTGGACGGGCACCAGTGTGGACAGTTGCGCGAACGCCTCCGGTTCGAGGACTTCGAACCGGTCGCCGTCGAAGCGGGTCCGCAGGACCTCGTGCCGGGCCGCGAGCTTCGCGACGGCCTCCTGCACGTCCGCCGCTTCGAGGCCCGCGACCGTCTGGATCAGGCCGCCGGTCTCGGCGCCGGTCGCCCGGTGGAGCCTCGCGACCGCGCCGATGTCGAAGCGGTACGCCGGGGCCTCGGCCGCGAAGGCCGCCGCGACCCTGCGGCCGTCCTCGACGGCCCAGTCGACCATCCGCCGGAGCTGTTCGCCCGGAAGCGTCTTCAGTTCCCGAGGTTCCTGCGGTGCGACTGCTGGTGCCGGTCGCAGCACCACCGACAGGCCTGCGGCCGTGGGGTGCCGGTACAGGTCGCCGACTTCCACGTCCACTCCGGACTCGCGCAGGCGCCTGATCACCGCGATCGCCTGGAGCGACTGGGCCCCGGCTAGGAAGAAGTCGTCGGTGTCCGACAGGTCGGGCACACCGAGAACTTCCCGGAAGGCCGCCAGGACTTCGGGATTCGCGCCGGCCGCGTGCACGGGTACCGCGACGGGCGCGGGCTGCGCCTGGGCGGGTTCGAGGTTCGCGGCCAGGAGCTTGCGGTCGACCTTGCCGTGCGAGGTCAGCGGCAGCTCCCGCATCCGGTTCAGCCGCTGCGGCACCATGTACCGCGGAAGCTTCCCCAAGAGGAACTGCCGCAGTTCGGCCTCGGCGGGCGCCGACTCGCCGGTGTAGAACGCGGTGAGGCGGCTGTCGTTGCGCTCGTTCGTGTGGATCACCACGGCCTCGACCACGCCCGCGCAGCCTTGGAGGACCAGCTCGATCTCCGAGAGCTCGATCCGGTACCCGGCGTGCTTGACCTGCTGGTCGATCCGGTCGATGTAGACGATGCGGCCAGCGTCGTCCAGCACCACCCGGTCGCCCGTGCGGTACACGCGCTCGGGGAGGTCCCCGAGGTCGTCGGTGAACTTCTCGGCCGTCAGCTCGGGGCGCCGGTGGTACCCGATCGCCACGCTCGGGCCCGCCACGCATAGCTCCCCGGGCACGCCGCGCGGCACGTCGGTGCCGTCCGGGTGCACGATGAACAGTTCGCGGCCTCGGGCCGGGACGCCGATCGGCATCCGCTGGAACGCCGGCGCCTCGTCCACCCGGAAGTAGGTGGTGCACACCGAGGCCTCCGTGGGCCCGTACAGGTTGTAGAGCCCGCCCGCGCCGAGCACCTCGAAGGCGCGCTCGGCCGCCCACGGCTGCATGGCCTCTCCGCCGACGTACAGCGCGGACATGCCCGCGATCGCGCCGGGGTGCTCGGCCATGAGGAGGTGGAACACCGCCGTGATGAGGATGCCCTTGTCGATCCGCTCGTTGCGCAGGAAGTCCGCCAGGAGCTTCACGTCCATGTTCAGGTCGTGGCGGCCCATCACGAGCGTCGCCCCGGCGAGGAACGCGCTGTAGATGTCCAGAAGGGACGGATCGAAGGTGTACCCGGTGAGGTGCAGGATGCGCTCGCCGGGGGCGTAGTCCATGTAGCCGTTGTCCGCGCACGTGCTGAGCACGCCGCCGTGCGGGACGAGGGTCCCCTTCGGCTGCCCGGTGGTGCCGGAGGTGTAGATCATGATCAGCGGGCTCTGGGCCGTGACGCCGCCCGGGGCCTCGTAGTCGCCGTGCACCAGGTCCGGCCGGTGCGCCGCTACGTCCTCGGGCCAGGGGTGCGCCTCGATGTCGTTGCACAGCACCGTCTTCGCGCCGCTGTCCTCAAGGGTCTGCGCGATCCGGTCGGCCGGGGTCTTGGCGTCCAAGGGGATCTCGACCGCGCCGCACTTCATGAGCGCCACCCGGGTGAAGACCTGCCAGGGGCCGCGGTCGAGCAGGCACAGCACGAAGTCGCCGACGCCGACGCCCGCGGCCTGGAGGCCGCCGGCGAGTTCATCGGTGATCCGGTCGAGGTCCGCGTAGCTCCACTCGGCCCGGTCCCAGCGCAGCGCCGGGAAGTCGGCGTGCCTCGCGAACGAGGCGACCGTCCGCTCCAGCAGCGACTCCTCGATCGCGGGACCGGCCGCAGTGAGCGCCGCCCGGCGCCGCTCGTGCTCCTCGTCGGGTTCGAGGCGCAGCCCCGAGACCTTCCGGTCGGCGTCCTCGGCCATCGTCAGCAGCAGCCGGTCCAGGTGGCCGGCGAGGCGGGCGATGGTCTCGTCCTCGAACAGCTCGGTGCGGTACTCGATGTCGATCGAGAAGTCGTCCTCCCGTTCGGCCACGGAGAAGGACAGGGCGTACCGGCTCTTCATCCGGCCCGGAGGCAGGGCGTCGAGGCGCACGCCGTCGAGCTCAAGCTCCTCGGTCCCGGTGCTCACGTAGTTGAACAGGACGTCGAACAGCGGGTGCGTCTCGCCGCCCGGGTGCAGGTCCAGTTCGGACAGCACCGCCTCGAAGGGCGCGTTCTGGTGGCCGAGCACGGCGAGCGCGTCGTCCCGGGCCCCGCCGATCGCCTCCGCGACCGTGCGCGAGGCGTCGTCGGTGACCTTGAGCGGCAGCGTGTTCGCGAACATGCCCACGGTGCGGTCGGTCCCGGGGAGGGACCGGCCCGAGACCGCCGTGCCGATCACGAACTCGCGCTGCCCGCTGTACAGGCCCAGGAGCCTGGTCAGCCCGGCCACGAACACCATGTACGGGGTCGCGCCGCAGCGGCGGGCCAGGTCGGCCACGGTCCGCCGGTCGGCGGCGAGGACGAGGCTGCGGCGGTCGCCGTCGAAGGTCGCCGTCCCGGCCGGGGTCTTGTCGGTCGGGAGTTCGAGCTTCGGCAGGTCGTCGGCGAGCATCGACGTGAAGAACGCGACGTCCTCGGCGAACTCGCCCGAGTCCTCGAGGGCCGCAAGGGCCTCCGCGTAGTCGGCGTAGCGCATGGGCGCCGGTGCCAGCGGCTCGTCGGCCAGGGCGAGGGCGAGGTCGTCGGCGAGGATCGCGAGCGAGGTCTGGTCGCCGATGATGTGGTGCATGTCGATGAGCAGGTAGCGGATCTCCCCGTCGACCGACAGGGCCTCGACGCGCATGAGCGGGGCCGCGGCGAGGTCGAACGGCCGCGGCTCGGCCGCGAGCCGCGCCCGGGCCTCGGCCTCGGTCAGCTCGATCACCGACAGGAGGTCCGGGACCTCGGGGCGAACGCGCTGCACGAGTTCGCCGCCTTCGAGGTGGAAGCCGGTGCGGAGCTGGTCGTGCCGCTCGGCGAGCCGCCGCAGGACCGACCGGAGCCGCTCGGCGTCGAGTTCACCGGTGACCTTGTAGGCGATCGCGAGGTTGTAGGCGGTGGTGTCGTTCTGAAGTGCGCAGACGGCGTACATGCGCTTCTGCGCGGGGGAAGCCGGGGAGGTCCCGGGCGAGGTCGCCTGGACCGCCACGGCCGCTTGGGTTTTCACCGGTGAGTTGACGCGCTTCCCCGCGAGGAGCGCGCGGATCGCGTCGTAGCGCGCGTCGGCGAAGACTTCCCCGACGGTGAGCGCGAGTCCGGCCCGCTTCTCGACCAGGGCGCACAGGTGCACCGCGGTCAAGGAGTCGCCGCCCGACTGGAGGAAGTCGTCATCGGGTCCCGGTGCGGTGCCGAGCAGTTCGGTCCACGTTTCGCGGAGCACGTCATCGGAGGAGCCCGCGGTCTGTCTCGGCGCGTCATCGTCGACGGCGGTGCCGGCCTTGCCTACCGGGCCCAGGTCGCTGAGCCGGATGTCGGAGACGAAGCGCCGCTCCTCGAACGCGTAGCCCGGCAGCGGGATGCGTTTCCCGTTCGTGCAGAACAGGGTTCGGTCCACCTCGCCGCGGTGCACCCAGCGCGAGGCGAGCACGCGGCGCAGCAGTCGCGCCTCGACCGGTCCATCCATGATGGTCGGTTCGGGTCCCGTCCGCTCGGGCAGGCCGGTCGGGACCGCGCCCGACTTGAGGGCCTTCATCGCCTCGCCCGCCCCGATGCCGCCCAGGGCGAAGGCCTGCGCGATGCGCACGAGCCGGTCGGAACCGGCCGGGGCGTGCAGGCTCTCGACGCCCGCGACGCGGATGAGCGCCAGGCGGATCACGAACTGCGAGATCCGCTCGATCGCCGGTTCCGAGGCCGGGGCCTCGAACACGGCCTTCCACAGTGCACCGCGCAACTGGGCGTCGAACACTTGCAGTTCTCGTTCGACCGTCTCGCGGAAGCCGGTCGCGGCGGCGCTCGCGTCATCGGCGAGCGTGCGGGACACGGACATGCGGGTCCGGTCCGAGGCCTCCCACGCCAGTGGCGGCGCGGCGGGCTCGATCCACTCCAGCGGCCTTCCGGCCGCGCTGATCGCGACAGCGCGCGAGTCGAACTCGGCGCGGCCGCGGGCGAGGGTGTGCGAGACGTCCCGGGCGGACACCCCGGACAGTCCGTCGAGGGCCTCCTGCATCCGCAGCCGCGACCGCTCGGTCCTGGCCGACACCGGGAACAGGTGCTCCCCGGCGTCCTCCTGCGGCGGTTCCTGCTGCGGCGGCGCCGCTTCGAGGATCAAGTGCGCGTTCGTGCCGCCGATTCCGAATGAGCTCACCGCGGCCATGCGCACCCCGGCCTCGGGGGCGACCGGGCCGGTGGGCACGTAGAGCGAGCCCGACGCCTCGATGGCCTCGTTCATGGAGTCGAAGTTGGCCATGGGCGGGATCTCGCCGCGGCTCAGGACGCCGACGGCGCCGATGAACCCCGCGACCCCGGCGGCCGCGTCGAGGTGGCCGATGTTGGCCTTGACCGCGCCGATGGCGCAGGGCCCGCCCTTCCCGTAGACCGCCGAGAGGGCCCCGTACTCGATGGGGTCGCCGAGTCCGGTCCCGGTGCCGTGGGTCTCGACGTAGCCGATGTCGTCGGCGTTCACTCCGGCGTCGGCGAGGGCGGCCCGGATGACCTCCTTCTGCCCCTGCGCGCTCGGCGCGGTGTACCCGACCTTCCGGTTGCCGTCGTTGTTCGCGGCGCTCCCGGCGATCACGGCGTAGACGTGGTCGCCGTCCTCAATGGCCTTGTCGAGCGGCTTGAGCAGCACCACGCCGCAGCCCTGCCCGGCCACGGTGCCGTCGGCGCCCTGGTCGAACGGGCGGCACACGCCGTCCTTGCTGAAGATCATGCCCTCGTGCCAGGCGTAGCCCTCCTTCCTGGGGAAGTTGAGGGCCACGCCGCCGGCGAGGGCCATGTCCGCCCCGCCCTGGCGCAGGCACCGCACCGCCTCGTGGATCGCCACGAGCGAGGTTGAGCACGCGGTCTGCACGTTCACGGCCGGGCCGGTCAGGTCGAGCTTGTAGGCGATCCGCGTCGCGAGGAAGTCTTTCTCGTTGAGCGTCATCGCCTCGAACGCCCCGATCGGGTCGTCCTTGCGGTCGAGGAACCCGGCCATCCACGCGAAGTTGGTGCCGCTGCCGACGAACAGCCCGATGTCGCCCGAGTACTCCTCGGGCACGTATCCCGCGTCCTCCAAAGCGTGCCAAGTGGTCTCGTGGAGGAGCCGGGCCTGCGGGTCCAGGGCCTCGGCGTCCTTCGCCGAGTAGCGGAAGAAGTCGGCGTCGAAGGTGCCCGCGTCCACGAAACCGCGCGCGCTGACGTATCTCGGGTCGTCCACAGTGCTCTCGTCCACGCCAGCGGCGAGCAGTTCCTCACGCGTGAAGCGGGAGACGCTGACGACGCCCTCGGCGCGGTTGGCCCAGTGCTCGGCGATGCCGGAGGCGCCCGGGAGGACGCCCGCCATGCCGATCACGGCGATCTTGCGCTCGTCGGCGGGCCGCTCCTCGACGGCCCAGGCGCCGGTGATGTCCTCCAGGGAGATCGCCTCGGCGCCGGTCTCGGCGGGCGCTGCGGCGGTCCCAGGCTCACCCAGGGCCTCGGCGAGGCTCTGCGGGGTGGGGTTCTCGAACAGCTTCACCAGCGGCACTTCCAGTCCCAGCGTGGTGTCGAGGCGGTTGTTGACGAGCATGAGTTTGTAGGAGTTCCCGCCGACGTCGAAGAAGTTGTCGGTGGGGCGCACCGGAGTGCCGAGCACCGCCTCCCAGGCCAGGAGGACGCCTTCGAGGACCACGGACACGGAGGGCGCGGCGGCCGGCAGCGACGCGAACGGCGCCACCGGTTCCGGCGCGGCTTCGGGCGCGCGCTCGGGGCTGCGCAGCGCCTTGCGGTCGACCTTGTTGTTGTGCAGTTTCGGCATCTCCTTCAGCCGGTGGTACCGGCCGGGTCGCATGTAGACGGGCAGCGCCTCGGCGAGGCGGGCCCTGATCGGCTCGGCGAGGTCGGTCTCGGTCCGGGCGGTGTAGTACAGGACCAGGTCGCCGTCCTCGACGGCGGCGACGGCGTAGGACACGCCGTCCGCGCGCATCGCGGTCTTCTCGATCTCGCCGAGTTCGATCCGGTTGCCGTTGACCTTCACCTGGTGGTCGAGGCGTCCCTTGAGGACGATCTCGCCGTTCGCGAGCCGGACGCCCACGTCGCTGGTCCGGTAGACCGGCACCCCCGGCAGCTCCGCGATCGTGGTGAACGCGCGCCGGTTCTCCTCGGGGTTGTTGGTGTAGCCCAGGCCGAGTCCTTCACCGGCGATGCAGATCTCGCCGGGCACGCCGTCGGGCTGGAGCATCCCGTGCTCGCCGACGACCAGCACGGCCGCGCCGGAGACGGCGCTGCCGATGGTCACCGCCTCGCCCGGCCCCAGCTCCTTCACCGTGGCGGTCACCGTGGTCTCGGTGGGGCCGTACATGTTGAAGATCCGCGCCCGCGTCTCGGCCTGGAGCTGCTGGAGCAGGCTCTCGGGGAAGTGCTCGCCGCCGCAGACGACCACGCGCAGCAGGTGCAGTTGCGAGCGGAACCGCCGATTGCCGTACAGCGCGGCCATCTTCGAGACCGGCGTCTGGATGTGGGTGACCCCGCAGTCGGCGATCCGGGCCGCGATGGCCGCCGCGTCCTTCTGGTCCTCGGTGGGGCACATGTGCACGCACGCGCCCGAGGCCAGCGGGATCAGGCTCTCGAAGGCGAAGATGTCGAACGTCGGGTCGGCCAGGCTGATGATGGTGTCGCCCGGACCGAACAGGGCCCGCTCGCGGTGGTCGCGGAAGAGGTTCAGCACGCCCCGGTGCCGCACGGCGATGCCCTTCGGGACGCCGGTGGAGCCGGAGGTGTAGACGAGGTAGATCGGGTCGTCGGGGCCGACCGCCGGGGCGTCGAAGCCCGTCGGCGACTCGTCCTTGCAGGTCCCGATGTCGACGACCGCAGGGAGGCGCGAGGCCGAGGCGAGGCCCTTCGGCGCGAAGCCGAAGCGCGGCTTCACGTCGGCGAGGATCGCCTCGTGCCGCGCCTCGGGCTGCGTCGGGTCGAGCGGCACGTAGGCCCCGCCCGCCTTGAGGATCGCGAGCTGGGCGATGAGGAGGTTCACGTCCCGCACGGTGAACAGCGCGACGGGCTCGCCGGTGCGGAGCCCTGCCTCGCGCAGCCGCGCGGCCTGGACGTTCGCGAGGCCGTCGAGTTCGGCGAACGTGTACCGCTCGCCGTCGCCGTCGATCACCGCGACGGCCTCGGGCGAGGCCGCGGCGACGCCCGCGATGAGTTCGTGGATCGGCGTGAACGGCGCCTCCACCGGCTTCGGCGCCATGGCCTCGTGCTGCGCGTCGGAGTACAGCGCGATGCCCGCCAGCGGCAGCGAGTCGTCGGCGCAGACCCGGTCCAGCAGCACGTCGAAGTGCCCGGCGAGGCCGTCGATCGTGCTGCGGTCGAACAGGTCCGCCGCGTAGTCGATGTGGACGGTCAGGCCGTCCCTCGCCTCGGTGCAGGTGATGACGAGGTCCATGCCGACCGCCAGCGGCATCAGGTCGAGCTGGTGCGCGGTGATCCCGTCGATCCGCACCTCGTGGTGGTCCATGTTGTGGTAGTCGAAGGAGATGTCGAACAGCGGGTGCCGTCCGGGCGTGCGCTCCAGGTGGAGCTTCTCCACGAGCCGGTCGAACGGCACGTCCTGGTGCGTCAGCCCGTCGAGCACCGAGGCCCGGCTCCCGTCGAGGTAGTCCCCGAAGGTCGCTTCGGCCCTGGGCCGCAACCGGATCGGCATCATGTTGACGAACATGCCGACCATCTCGCGGGTCTCGGTCAGGGTCCGGCCGGTGACCGGCGCGCCGATCACGAGATCCTCGCTCTCGGCGTAACGCGAGAAGACCGCGCCCCAGGCCGAGAGCATGACCATGAACGGGGTCGCGTTGTGCGCCTCCGCGAGCGCCTTGACCGCCTCGATGCGGTCGGGCCCGAAGTGCAGGGCGACGCGGCCCGCCGCGGCCTCGCGCAGGCCCCTCGGGTGGTCGGGGGCCAGCAGGTCGCGCGTCGGCGCGTCCGCGAGCGCGGCGAGCAGGTGCGATTCCGATTGCGCGAGTTCCTCGCTCGACTCCCGTTCCTGCACGTGGTGGACGTAGTCGGTGTACTGCAACGGGAGCGGTTCGAGCTCCCCGACGTACAGCTCGCTGAAGTCGCGGCTGAGCACTTCGGCGGAGACCGCGTCGGCGATGATGTGGTGGATGTCGAAGAGCAGGAGGCTGCCTTCGGGGCCGCCGTCCACGATCTCCATGCGGAACAGCGGGCCGTGCTCCAGGTCGAAGGGCCGCACGAACCGCTCCAGCAGCGCGTTGACGGCGTCCTCGCCGATGTGGTCGCCGCTCGTGAACTGAAGCGGCGGTTCGGCATCCGCCGAGAACGCGGCGGTCCGCTGCCGGATCTCGCCGTCGCGCAGGGCGAACGTGGTCCGCAGCGGCTCGTGCCGCTCGACCAGGCGCCGGACTGCGGTGCGGACGCGCTCGGGGTCGAGCGAGCCTTGCAGCAGCGTCGCGGAGGGCATGTTGTAGATGAGCCGGCCCGGGTCCATCTTCGCCGCGATGTACATGCGGGTCTGGGCGGGGCTGAGCGGGTGGTGGTCGGCGTGCGGGGCCTTCTGGAGGCCGCCGGTCGCGGCCTGGTCCCGGAAGCGCTCGGCCAGGGCCGCGGGGGTCGGGGAGGCGAAGATGTCCGCCACGGTGACCTCGATGCCGACCTGGCTCGCGAGGTGCGCCGACAGCCCGGTGGCCTTCAGCGAGTCGCCGCCGAGGGCGAAGAAGTCGTCGTCGGGGGCCACCTCCTCGTACCCGAGCACGTGCCGGAAGGCCTCGCGGATGCCTTGCAGCGCATCGGCTCCGGCTGCGACTGTGGTGACCCGCTGCTCCTTCGCGGGCGCGGGTTCGGCGCTGATCGCGAAGTCCTGCGGGTGCGGCACCGGGTCGAAGGCGTAGCCGGGCAGGGAGACCCTGCGGCCCCTGCCGTGCCGGCTCCAGTCGAGCGGCATCCCCGCGCTCCACAGCGTCCCGAGGGCGTTCAGGAGGTGCGCCTCGTCCTCGACGGTCTCCATGGCGTGGCGCAGCACGTTCACGAAGACCTGGCCGGCGGTGCGCTGCGGGTCGTGCTGGGCGAAGGTCGTGAGGCTGCGGCCGGGGCCGAGTTCGATCCCGAAGAGCGGTTCTCCTGAAAGGAGGGTCCGCAGGCTCTCGGTGAAGCGCACCTCGTCGGTGATGTGCTCGCTCCAGTAGGCCGGGTCGGTCATCTCGCCCGGCCGCACGATCCGGCCCGTCCGGTTGGAGACGATCGGGATCGAGGGGTCCTTGGCGTCGACAGTGGACAGCACCGCCGCAAAGGCCTCGGCCGCGCCGTTCATCATCGGGGTATGGAAGGCGTGCGAGGTGTGCAGCCTGCTGCCGCGGACGCCCTGCTCCTCGAGCCGGTCGACCACGGCGTCGAAGGCCTCCTTGGCCATGCCGAGGACGGCGCGCTCGGCCGAGTTGTCGAGCGAGACCCACACGTCCGGCAGGCCCCTGATCGCCTCGCGGACCCGCTCGGCCGGCGCGGTCACGGCGATCATGACGCCGGGCCGCTGGGCCTGCATGAGCTTGCCGCGCTCGCGAACGAGGCGCGCGGCGTCCTCCAGGCTCCAGACGCCCGCGAGGGCGGCGGCGGTCAGTTCGCCGATGCTGTGCCCGATGAGCAGGTCGGGCCGGACGCCGTAGGACTCGAGGACCTTCGCCATGGCGTACTGGGTGCTGAAGAGCGCGAACTGGCTCCATTCAGTACGGTGGACGCGATTGTCGTCCTCATCCTCGCCGTACAGCAGGTCGCGGAACTCGGCGGCCTCGTCGTCGGCGAGGTACCCGATGAGCTGGTCCATCCAGTGCCGGTAGACGGCTCCGGCTTCGCTCTCACTCCGGTAGAGCCCCAGGCCCATCCGGTGGTGCTGGTTGCCCTGGCCGGAGAACAGCAGGGCGGTCCTGGCTTCGGCGGCTTCGGGATCGGCCTCGGCGGTGGCTGCGGCGGCGAGCCGCGCCGTCCACGCGTCCCGGTCCTCCCCGCGGGCGGCGACGATCGTCTTGCGGTGCGGCAGTTCGGCGCGCCCGGCCCGGAGGGTGAGGGCCGCGTCGCTCAAGGAGACGTCGGCGCCGGCGAGGTGGCGGACCACGCGCTCCGAGGTGCGTTCGAGCGCTTCGGGAGTGGCCGCGGAGAACTGGAGCAGCTCGAACGGCCCGTCCTCGGTCGGCCCGAGGTTCGGGGCCTCCTCGACGATCATGTGCACGTTCGTGCCGCCGACGCCGAAGGAGTTCACGCCCGCCCGCAGCAGTTCGCCGCGCCAGACCTGGCCGTCGCCCGAGACCCGGAACGGGGTCGCGTCGAAGTCGGCGGCCGGGTTGGGGTTCTCGTAGCCGCGCGTCCCGGGCACGTAGCGGTGCTTGAGGCTCAGCGCGACCTTGCTCAGGCCGACCGATCCGGCGGCGGAGTCGGTGTGCCCGACGTTGCCCTTCACCGATCCGAGCAGGCACGCGCCGTTCGGGCTGTCCTTGAACACCCTTGAGAGCGAGGCCACCTCGATCGGGTCGCCCAGGAGCGTCCCGGTGCCGTGCGCCTCGACGTAGGTGACGCTGGCCGGGTCGATCCCCGAGGACTCGTACGCGGCGCGGATCGTCTCGTACTGGCCGTCCTCGCTCGGGGCGGTGAAGGAGGGCTTGTTCCCGCCGTCGTTGCCGACCGCCGAGCCCTTCACGACCGCGTAGACCGGGTCGCCGTCCCGCAGCGCGGCCTCGACCGGCTTGAGGACCAGCAGCGCGGCCCCGTTGGAGAACACGGTCCCGCCCGCGTCCGCGTCGAAGGGGCGGCAGTGGCCGTCGGGGGAGAGCATCATGCCGTCCACGTACCGGTAGCCGCCCTCGTTGGGCAGCTCCAGGGTCGCGCCGCCGGCCACGGCCATGTCGCATTCCCCGGCCCGCAGCGACTGCACGGCCTGGTGCACGGTGAGCAGCGAGGTCGAGCAGCCCGAGAGGGACGACATGGACGGTCCCTTGAGGTCGAACAGGTACGAGAGCCTGGTGCTCAAGAAGTGGTTCGTGGCCAGGGTGAAGTTCTGGTAGGCGTCGCCGAACCCGGAGGCCTCCAGCAGCGCCTTCTGGTACCAGGCGAAGTCGTCGTTCCCGCCCGTGAAGACCCCGACCCGGCCCGGCAGCGCTCGCGGGTCGTACCCGGCGTCCTCGCAGGCCTGCCAGAAGCACTTGTACAGCAAACGCAGTTGCGGCGAGGTGACGTCCACTTCGGCCGGTGCGATCGGGAAGAGCGCGTCGTCGAAGACGTTGACGTCGGCAAGGCGGCCCTTGGCCTTGACGTAGGAGGGGTCGCGCAGGTCGCTCTCGGACACGCCGAGGGCGCGCAGCTCCTCGTCCTCGTAGAAGGTGATCGACTCCGCGCCTTCGCGGAGGTTCGCCCAGAACTCCTGCACGTCACCGGCACCGGGCACTTGGAGGCCGATGCCGATGATCGCGATGTCGCCCGCGCGCTTCGCGTGGACGCGGGCCTCGGCCGCCTCGGGTGCGGCGTCGCCCAGGAGCCGGGCCTGGGCGGTGACGTTGTGGTGCTTGAGCAGTTCGGTGATCCGGATCTCCCGCCCGAACTCCTCGCGCAGTTCCTGCTGGAGGCTCATGAGGCTGAGCGAGTTGCCGCCCTGCTCGAAGAACGAGGCTTCGGCGTCGACCTCCGCGAGGCCCAGGACGCGCCGCCACAGTTCGGCGACTCGTTCCTGCACAGGCGAAGCCGCCGCCGTGACCTGCGCGGCGCCGCCCCGCGGCAGCAGCTCCTTGAGCGCCCGGCGGTCGAGTTTCCCTGCGGCCGAGGTCGGCAGCGCCTCCAGCTTGACCAGCGGCGAGGGGATCATGTTGGACATGAGCGTCTGCGCCAAGGCCTCGCGCACGGACTCGACCGTGACGCCCTCGCGGGCGGTGAAGAACCCGGCCAGCCGGGGGGCGGGCCCGGCGTCGTCCACGAGCGCCGCGGCCTCCACGACGCCTTCGGCGCGCAGGAGCGCCTGCTCGACCTCGCCGAGTTCCATGCGGACACCGCCGACCTTGACCTGGCGGTCGATGCGCCGGATGAACGCGAAGCGCCCGTCGGCGCGCAGATAGCCGAGGTCGCCGGTGCGGTACATGCGCCGCAGGTGCGGCGGGTCGGTCTCCGGGTCGTAGTAGGGGTTCTCGACGAACTGGGCGGCGTTGAGCTCGTCGCGGTTGAGGTACCCGACGGCCACGCCCGCGCCCGCGATGCACACCTCGCCGGGGGCGTCCACGCCGCACCGGCGGCCCTCGCGGTCGAGGATGAGGATGCGGTAGTCGTTGAGGGGCTTGCCGATCGGGGCGACGGCGCTGGTGTCCTCGGCGGTGACGGTGCCGTGCGTGGCCCACATGGTCGCCTCGGTCGGGCCGTACACGTTCTCCAGCGAGCAGCGCAGCCGGAGCGAGAAGAACCGCTCCACGATGTCGGCCGTCAGCGCCTCGCCGCCGCTGAAGACGTACCGCAGCGGGTCGAGGTCGGCGGTGCGGCCCTCGGCCGCGTCGAGGATCACGCGGAGCATCGTCGGCGAGCAGTTCAGGTGCGTCACATGCTGTTCGCGGACCGCGTCGATGACGGCCGGCGCGTCGCCCTCGTGGCCGACGGGGAGGATCGCGAGGCGCCCTTCGCCGAAGAGCCAGCCGTAGACCTCGGTGCCGAAGATGTCGAAGGTGAACGCGGTCTTCAGCAGGTAGACGTCGTTGCGGCCGAGCGGGAAGCGGCGTTCGAGGTCCATCGCGGTGTTCTGGACGTTCGCGTGGGTGACCACGACGCCCTTCGGTTGCCCGGTGGAGCCGGACGTGTACTCGATGTAGAGCACGTCGTCCGGACCGCGGTCGACCGCTGCCGGAATTTCTCCGATGATCCGACCACTGCGCAGACGCGAAAACTCCTCCCAGTGGTCGAGGTTCAGCCTCGTGACGCCTTCGGGCAGTTCGATGTCGGCGTCGGAGGTCGTCAGGACCGCCGCGATGCCGGCGTCGCCGAAGATCTGGGCGGTGCGCTGGGCGGGCATCCCGTGCGACAGCGGCACGTAGGCGCTTCCGGCGAGCATGGTCCCGAAGAGCGCGGCGAGCAGGTTCGCGCTGCGGGGCAGCAGGACCGCGACGGGTCGGCCCCGCTGGTCGAGCGCGTCGAGGAGGCGTCGCTGCACCAGGACGGCGGCGTCGTGGGCCCACGCGTTCGTGTACTCGCGGGTCTCGTCGGTCCAGGCGACGCGCGCCGGGTCCCCCGCGGTCTTCTCCAGGACGACCTCGCCGAGGTGGCGGGGGTGCCAGTCGTAGAAGTGCGATTCGTCAAGGGAGGCCAAAAGCGCCTCGGACTCGGCGTCCAAGGGCGCGGCGACGTCGGCCACGAGGGCGTCGAGGGAGCCGGGGACCTGTTCGAGCAGCGCCAGGTAGCGGTGGGCGAAACGGGTGGCCTTCTCGGCGGTGAGCGCGGATTCCTTGTACTGGAACACCAGCTCGGAGCGGTCGCCGATCAGTTCGACCAGGACGGTGAGCTTGCCGGGGAAGTGGACCGGGTCCTGCCGGACGGTGCCGAGCACCCCTTCGGGGTAGTCGGGGTAGCTGTCGTGGATGAAGGTGACGTCGTAGACGCGGCCGAGGGCGGGGTACTCGCCGAGGAGCTGCGCGAGCGGGTGGCCGAGGTGCTTCCAACTGCCGACGATCTCGGCGCTGACGCGTTCGAACATCGCGCGCATCGTCTGGCGCGCTTGGACGTCGAGGTGCACCGGGAGGGTCTTGATGAAGCAGCCGATGGACTGCTCCATCTCGATGCCGGGGCGGTCGGCGAAGGGGGTGGCGACCGAGACGTGGTCGGTCTGGGCGTACCGGCCGAGGAGGAGGCCGAAGGTGGCGAGGTACAGCGTGTACTCCGAGACCTCGACCTCCTTCGCGCATTCGCTGATGGCCTGGCGCAGTGCGGGATCGAGCGGCAGCCGGATCTCGCGGCCGATGCCGTCCTCGGCGGTGTCGCCGGGGTGCATCCAGTGCGAGAGGTCGGGGGCCTCCTGCCGGGCGAGGTTCTCGTGCCAGTAGCGCTGGTGGCGGGCGGCGCGCTTGTCGGAGGGGGCGACGGCCTGCTTGCGCTGGTAGGCGTCGAATCCGGCGTCGACTGCGATCGAGAGGCGCGGGTCGGCGACGCCGCGGGCGAGGGAGACGATGCGCTCGGCGAGGAGGCTGACGGACTGGCCGTCGGCGATGAGGTGGTGGCAGACGATGACCACGCGGTCCTCGTCTTCGAGCTTGCAGTGGACGATGCGGAAGAGGGGCGCCGCGTCCAGGGTGAAGGGGGTAGCGGCGGCCTCGGCGGCGATGGCGTCGGCGTCCTGCTCGCGGCCGCGGAGGTCGTGCGAGACGACGGGCGGGGCGACCGATTCGGCGACGGTGTAGGAGACGCCGGCGCGGTCGATGTGGACGGCGCTGCGCAGCGCGGGCTGCTCGGCGGTCACCGTGCGGACGGCGTGCTCGAACCGTTCGGACTCGACCGGTTCGATCCTCAAGTGAAGGACGACGTGGTAATCCGCTGCTTTTCGCAGGTGGGAATCGAAGTACATACCTTGCTGGGACGACGACATCGGCACGGCAGATTGGGTCATGATTCCGCAGTTCCTTCCCGCAGTTCCTTAAGGCAGGCGACTGCAAGGGAGATCGATATTCGGGGGTGGTCGGCAGGCTGATTCACCGCGCCGGGCGCGCGGATTCAGAGGACGGGGTTTGGGGTTTTGAGGAGGTGGTTATTGCCTGTATGCGCTTCGCGACTCGCCGAGCATATAGCAACTCTGCCACGGGTGATTCGAGGCTTCTCGGGCCGTTCACCTCGGGTCGGCGTGTGAAAGTCGTGACAGCGCGGGCAATATGGGCGCAGTGGGGTTCGCGCATCAACCGCCCCAGGGGACGCCTCAGAAAACACGCGATTCGGGACGAGCCGAAGTCGATCATGGAACCTGGAGCGGGCGTTACCGGTATCGCGGCGGGTTCGAAGTGTGAATGGGGCGATAAACGGATGTTGCTAAAGGTTCCGAACAGAAGGCGAGCGTACAAGCCTGGTGTACAAGGAAACCGCGCTCCCACTTAGATCCTCAGTGGACTTGATTTCGGGCGCTGTGCACCGCTTCGGTGATCGGGCAATCGTTTGACTGCGCATCGAGGATCCGGCGCGCGGTCGGGAATGCGGCTGTGGATAAGGCGTTCTTTCATTCGGAAAGAAACATTTCTGGTCCGTTACGGTCCCGGATTTGTTAACGGTGATGTCAGTCTTTCTCCATGGAGCGGAAGAAGTTGTTCACTGAATGATCTTGCAACGTTCTCAGGGGCAGTCCCGAGTGTCGGTATGCCGACAACTCGCCGGTGTCCCGCCGCTCTTTTTGTGAAAATTCAATGATTGGGGTCGGAACCGGAGTGCGGGGAATATTCGCACGATGCTCATGTGGTCGTCGTCAACGGTTTCGACTTTCGAAACCGTTGATCACGGAAGTGTCGGTGCGGACGCGTGGGGCGCGAATCGGAAAGGGAAGTGGCGAGAAAGCAAGAGGTTATCGGAGACGGGCGCAGAAACGCCCAGGAGCAATTGAAGGCCCAGTGAGGCACAAGGGACGAGCTCAAAAAACGATGGCCGGCCACCGCCCGGTGCGCATCCGTAGAGGAGAGAAGTGTCGGACCCCCGAGCCACAGTTGAATCGGGGGGGTCCTGCGCCTCGACACGCCCGACCCCGGGGGCCGGAGGCCCAGCGCTCGCAATCGGGCCGAAGGCGCTGAGCCCGCAATCGCCGCCGCCCGCCGCGCCCTGTTGTCTGCCGCGCCTTGCCGCCCGAGTGCCGTGGGCCGACACCTCGCCACCGACCCGCCATCCGCGGCGGGCCGTGCGCCGCCAGCCGGTTCTCTCCCGCTGCGCGTCGACCTTCGCCTGTGGCTCCCAGCGTGTGTTTACACCGCCCCCCACTTGCCGGTTTGCCTTTGCCTTTGCCGAAGTGTCGGACCCCCGCGTCATTGTTGAATCGGGGGGCCCTGCGCCACGACACGCCCGACCCCGTGGGGCGGGCGCCACTTCACCCTCCCGAGCAGCACTTGCGCTCTTCACATGTGTGGGGTGGGAACCGGCTTTGCCGGTTCCCACCCCACACATGCGGCCCCCTTCCTCAGCCGAGGACCCAGACCGTCATCACCTGCTTCGCCCGTTCGATCACCGGGTCGAGGTTCGCGGCCAGCCACGGATACCTGGCCAGCTGATGCCGCAGCACCAGATACAGCGCCCGGCTCCGCTCCCGCGCCGACAGCGGCTCCATCAAATGCGGCTCCCCGTACAGGGCCCGCACCGCCGCCTCCACCGCCATGAAGTCCGGCGGCGGCTCCGTGTGCCGATCCGCCTCCCGCACCTCGGCCATGAACGCGGCCAACTCATCGGCATCCGCCGGCCCCGCCCCGAGCCCCGCCCCCGGCCCGAACCGGTACTCGACGCACACCGCGACCATGGCCCGCAGGTAATCGATCGCGATCTTGTCCCCATGCGGCCCGAACTGCGCCCGCAGCTTCGAAGCCGCATCGAGGTCAGCGGCCGCAAGGGCCTTGATGTGTCTGCGGTGCAACTGCTCGGGACTCACGACGCACACTCCTCTTTATTGTCGGGCCGCCGAACCGCCCCGCCGAACGCCGACGGCTGCGCCGGTGCCCGCTCGGACATAACCTGCCCGGCGGCGATCGGATCGACGGGCCGGGCCGCTTCGAGCGGTCCGACCTCCTGGTCGTCCGGCCCGGACACGGGCGGCTCCGGCGCGGCCGACCCCGACCGCACCGGCTCCCCGCCCGCCGGACCGCTCGGCCACTCCCGACCTCCCGCCTTACTGCCCGGCGCTTCCGAGCCCGCCGGCACCCCTCTTCCCGGAACCTCCGGCGCCACCCTTGCGTACGCCTCCACGAAGCTCGTCGAGCACACCTCCTCCGCCATCTCGAAGTGCTCGGCGAGGTCGGCGTCGCTGATCCCGGGCTCCGTCAGCTCCTCCATCACCGCCCACATGTACCCCGCCTGCTCGTTGAACGGAATCTCCGCGAGCAGATGGCCCTCATCGAAACAGGCCCGGATCATCGCCTCGGCGTGCAGCGCCCTGAACGTTCCGCCCTCCCGATAGTGCTTGTCGTGCAACCGCTTCGTGAGTTCGGCAAGGTCACACGGGTCCGGCGCGGTCCCCAACTCGTCGAACACCACCGACGCCAGCAGGTGCAGCACGAACAGCAGATGCGCCGCCTCCCCCTCCCGCCCGAGCCGCGCCGCGAGGCGGCGCGCCCCGGCCGTGTCGCCGCGCAGACGCGCGGTCGCATGAGCCCGATACAAGGCCCTGGTCGATTCATCGTGCACGGCTCATCCCTCGCATTCCCGTTGGACCGCAGCCCAGACCGTCATCGCCTCCCGCTTCAGCGCGGCCGAGTTCCCGCCCGTCCGCGCCCATTCCAGGTGAGCCGTCTCCGTGACGTGCAGCTCCGGTTTCCCCGCCGCGAGCCCCGTGAGGTAACCCAGAACCGGCGGGTCGACCTCGGCGAACGCCACCCACAGCTTCGGCATCTCCGTCAACGTTCCGAATTGGACGGACCGACCGGCGACCGTCGCCTCCGCCAACATCGTCAGCGCCTTGGCATCCAGGCCCGAGGTGGTGCGCACGGGCAGTGGAATCTCGGCGAGCGCCCTCGCATATTTCGCTCGAAGACGATGCGGTGCAAGCCTTCCTACGCCCATGCCGCACCTCCGGCGAAATCGATGATCGGCGCGCTCGCGTTCGAGCCCGCGCCGCGTGCGCGCTGTGCGCCCCGGATCGCCTGTGCGAACCGGGAGGTCCGCACGGCGTGGTCAGTGCGGTCCACACGTTCGCGCCGCGAGTCGGGAACCGGGCCGGGTCGGTCGTCACCCTTGCGAGGCAAGGGGATCGCCGGAGGACCGGCGGGCGCCGGTGCCGCTGTCGGGCGAGTGGTCTTGCGCAGCAGCCAGGAGATGCGCCGAAGGGACCGACCGAATCGGCTCGGTGTCCTTGCCTCGCTTGCGGTGTCGGCCTTCGTTCGGTGCGCCGCTGCGAGGTCGGTGGACTTGTCGAGGAACCGGACCCAGGCGTCCTCCCGCAGCTTGTCGAACCGGTGCGGCGTCTCGGGACCGCCGGGCGAGGGCCGCCCGACCTCAGGCCAGAACCGGGACTCCTTGCGAGGCCCGGGAGTGGGCCGACCCGACGCGCTCGGCGGCTCGGGAGGCCGACGGTCATCGCGCCGCCCCCGGGACCGTTCCCGCGAGCCGCCGTCCTCGCTCGCCTCGACCGATTCGGCAGTCCCGCCCGCCATCGACCCCCGGCTGACCGCCGCCAACCTGGTGGTGTCGGTTGTTCCAGGCACATCGGCGGCATCGGCGGCTTCGACTGCGTTGACCGCGTCGACGGCTCCAACGGCTCCGGCGGCTCGGACGGTTCCGGTGGCTCCGGCGGTTCCGGCGGACCCGACCGTTCCAGTCGCTCCGACCGGCCTGCGAAGCCCGGCCAGCTTGGCCAGCCGGGCGAGTTCGGCCGCTTCAGCGGCCTCGCGGGCCCGGGTGATGCGGGTGCGGCGCTCGTAGAGGGCCTCGGCGTCGTCGGCCCAGGCGGCCTTCTCCGGGTCCTCCTCGATTTCGGACCACGTGATCGGGTCGGGGAGCTCGTCGCGGCGGTGACGTCCGGTGCGCCGGTCGGGGAACCAACCGGGGGAGCCGAACGGGCCCGGGTCGAGCACGTCGTAAGGACGGTTCCAGTCGATGACCCAGTCGTCGCCCGGCTTGTGCCGCAGGTGGTCGGGTTCGTGGTGCGGCGATGCGGGGTCGGTCGGGGTCGGTGCGGGACCGGTGGAGGCCGCCGGGGACGGGACGGAAGTCGGCCCGGTGTAGGCGGCGGAATCGGTGTTGAGGCTCCCGGCGGAGTCGCGGGAATGGCTGTTTTCAGGTACGCCCGAATAGCGTATCGTCGTAGACGACACGGAAGGTCTCCTTCTGTTGTCGGGCCGCCCGGTGGAGCAGATTGGTAGTCAGTGACCACCGGGCGGCGTTTAACATTCTGGCCTATCGATAAAGGCCGATACAAGCTGGATGCCTCGTAAGTTTCTCCGTTCGAGACGTAAGCATTTGGACCGTCAGCAGTAAAACGCTGGCGTATGTCCGATGATGACTCAACAATCAGGCCAGTGTCAACCAACGGGACAAATGTGTCCAGAACTATTTTGAAACCCGTTGCGCCACAACGAAGATGGAACGGCCCGAATCAGCAGGCCATAAGGGTAAGGGCTCTGCGGCTACGCCGCAGGGCCCTTACCCAAGCTATGGTGATTCACCGATCCGCTCAGCCCTCACGCTGCCATTCAGTGCCGAGAAGTTCGGCCCGGCCCTATTCGTCTTCGCTGTCGGTGAGGTCGATGACCTCATCGATGAACGAATCCTTCTCCTCGGCCGAAAGGTCCTGCTCGGTCATGAGGGCATACGGAAGCATAAGCAGAAGCTGTTGAACCAGTGCGATATCGAGGCCGTCGAGCAACCCCTCTTCGCCCCGGCCGGAACGGATCATCGCTTCGACCACGGTCGGCTTCAGCAGATCTGCGGCGCCGGGGAACCGATCCGCCAGGCCGCGACTGTAGGCGGCCACTTCGGCGTAGGTCGAACCAGCGGGGAAGCGCCGCGCGGCGGCGATCGCGAGCGCGGAACCCGCGAGTGCGTACGCCCTGGCGGGACCGATCCGCGCGGCGATCTCCCTCGGGTTCTCGGATCCTTGGGTGATCATCGCGGTCAGCAGCGCGACTTCATCGGGGTTCCTATCCGCCATGTCCCTCAATCTTCCTTATCCCGGAGGTGTTTTCGCTCAAATTGTCGCACGATGGGCTGGATCGCCTTTGCGACCACGACCGATGCCACGAAGGTCGCCATGACCGCGCCGCCGCCGCTGACCTTGGGGGCGGGCATCTCGGTCGAGACGGGCCCGCGCGAGCTCTGGGTCTCGGAGACGGCGTTCTGCTGGGCCTTCGCAGGCGAGGGCTCACCGAAGAACGCCTCCCAGGCGGAGTCGAACTGCTGCCCGAAGGTCTTCGTCGCATCCTCGACTTGATCCGCTTTGCCGACCGCCTCTTGGAAGAGGGCCTTACCTTTTCTGCGCCTTGGCGGTTCGAGAAGGTCGTCGCCGGTCGGTTTCGGGGCCTCCCGCAGATGCGGCGGGACCGCATCCAGCCCGGCCTTCGGTGCGCCCGTTCTCTCATCAAACTGCGTGAGCGGCACGATCGCGCCCGAACCCTTCGCCCCGGGCCCGATCCTCCCATGAACGGCCGACATGACCGCCCAATGCGCTTTGACCAACGTCCCATCCAAGGCCGCCAGAATCGACTGCGCCTCCTCAACCTGCCCGACCGCGCGCCGCGCGTGCCCGGCAGACCGCACCAGCCCGAGCCGCTCGATCGCCCCTGCGACAATCTCAGCCTGGCCCTTCGCCGAATTGATCGGCCCCGCCAGCGCGGCGAACCTCGCCCGGTCGGCCTCGATCTGCGCGGCCAACTCCAACAGATTCGCCACCGCGCCTTACCCCTGCTTCGCGGCCTCGGCGCTCGCCCTCGCCTCGTTCAACTTGTTCGCCAACGCCGCCGCCAGGGCACTGGCCTCCTCCAACTGGTCCTTGCAGACCCCGACAGCCGCCGCCGCACCTTCAATGCTCAATGCCTGCGTCTGCCCCAGGGTCTCCTCGGTAATCGCCTTGGTGCCCTCGATCTGACCTTGCACCTCGGTCGCCGCCTCCGAGTTCGCCGCGATCGACGCGATCACTTCATCAAGACTCGCCATGACAGGGGCCTTCCATTCCGAGGGAAACCGTCTACTCGAACGCGCAACACGTTGCGCGCGTTCGGTCACCGCGACCCTACCGGAAAATCCCACTGCACACATCCCCCGGCATCGCACGTGATCGCGACCGTCCTTTGCGTCGTGAAAGCCGGGAAAGAGGGCCCGAAGCCGGTTGTCGTGGCGCTGAGATGTTGAATCCGCCTTGCCGCTTGGGAAGCGTCGAATGGATTCGAGTTTCGGCCCGCCCGTCCACCATCCCGCTTGACCATCCCGCTTGACCATCGCGAGTAGTGCCCGTGGCAGACTTATGCCGCATGATCGATGCATTCGCGAAAGACAACCTGCACGGGAGACTGCGGCGGGACCGCGAGGCGCTGCTGTGGAAGCTCGACGGCCTGTCCGAATACGACGCCCACCGACCTTTGACAGCGACCGGGACCAGCCTCCTCGGCCTGGTCAAACACGTGGCTACCGTCGAGGCCAGGTACTTCGGCGAGGTCCTTGGCCGCCCTTCCCCCGAACCGCTGCCCCGTTGGCAGGACTCGGACGGCTCAGACCTGTGGGCGACCGAGGACGAGACCCGCGATCAGATCATCGGGTTCTACCGGCGCACGTGGGAACACTCGGACGCGACGATCGACGAGCTTCCCCTCGACGCCCCCGGCCACGTGCCGTGGTGGCCGGAACCTTTTGCCGACACCAACCTGTTCGCCGTCATGGTCCATGTCCTCGGCGAGTGCATCCGGCATGCTGGGCACGCCGATATCCTGCGCGAGGGCCTTGACGGCCGGACCGGGTTGCGCGCCGAGCACGAGAGGCAGATCGACGAGGAAGCCCGTGCGGCCTACCGCGCGAAGATCGAGCAGGCCGCCAGGTCGGCCGCAGCAATCAAAGCATAGGGCCGGAGTCGGTTGGAGTGCAAGGCATCTGGCAATGATCATGCGTGGAGCAGATCGACGGGCGCCTTGTACCCGATGGGTTGTGGGGGATCACCGAACCGCTCATCCCGGTTTCGCCGAACGGTCCTAGGCCGTCTACGCAGGGGTGCCGAGTTCTCCGCGGATTCGCGGAGGGGTTGACTCATCGGCCATATATTGGCAAACTTCAATGTACGAATATGGGAGCGCTTCCGCTTTTGCTTCCCCATCGCTTCGGGCACTGGAGGAAACCCGACTGCCCGGCACTCGATCGGCCGCGACAGGTCAACGAAGGACAGGAACATGCAACTCACACGTAGAGGCAGAAGACCGACGATCGTGGCCGCGGCCGCCGCCGTGCTCGGGGCGAGCGCACTGACCATGGTTGCGGCCCAGAGCGCCAGCGCCGCGGAAGGCTGCGAGGTCGACTACAACGTCATCAGCGACTGGGGCTCGGGCTTCCAGGCGAACATCAGCATCACCGCCGGCGAGCCGATCGACGGCTGGACGGTCGAGTGGGACTTCACGGGCGCTGTCTCCGGCATCAGCGCCTGGAACGTCACCGACTACTCCCTGAACGGCTCGCACTTCCAGGCCTCGGACGCGGGCTGGAACGGCGCGATCGCCTCGGGCCAGACCCAGGAGGTCTTCGGCTTCACCGCCAGCGGCTCCTCGGGCGAGATCGCCAACGTGATCGTCAACGGCACCGCCTGCGGCGAGCAGACCGACCCCGATCCCACCGACCCCGACCCGACCGACCCGGACCCCACGGACCCGGACCCGACCGATCCCGACCCCACCGACCCTGACCCCGACCCGACCGACCCCGCTCCGGCGGGCACGCCGGTCGAGGAGCACGGGAACCTGCACGTCTGCGGCTCCAACATGTGCAATGAGGACGGTCAGGCGATCCAGCTGCGCGGCATCTCCAGCATGTGGCTGCACTGGCAGACCCAGCCGTACGCGCAGAACCTCTCCGCGCTCGAATGGATGCGCGACAACTGGAACATCGAGGTGTTCCGCGTGGCCATGGGCGTCGAGCCCGAGGGCGCCTACCTCTCCGACCCGGACCTGTGGCGCGGCGAGGTCGAGACCGTCATCCAGAACGCGGAGGCCGCGGGCGTCTACGTGATCGTGGACTTCCATGCGCACGAAGCGCATCAGCACCAGGCGGCGGCGGTCGCGTTCTTCGCCGACCTCGCCGAGCGCTACGGCCACTTGCCGAACGTGATCTGGGAGCCCTACAACGAGCCCGAGAGGGTCTCGTGGGGCACGATCAAGCCGTACCACGAGGCCGTGGTCGCGGCGATCCGCGCGCAGGACCCGGACAACATCATCGTGCTCGGCACGCCGAACTGGTCGCAGTACGTGGACGACGCGGCCGCCGACCCGGTGTCCGGCACGAACCTGATGTACACGCTGCACTTCTACTCGTGCACGCACGACGGCTGGCTCCGCGACAGGGCCGATGCGGCGATCAATGCGGGCCTGGCCCTGTTCGTCACCGAGTGGGGCGCGAGCCACGCCGACGGCGGGCTCGACGGACTGGTCTGCCTCGACGAGGCGCAGATCTGGATCGACTGGATGGAGGCGAACCAGGTCTCCTGGGTCGCATGGAAACTGGACGTCGGCAACGACTCCACGAACCTCCTGTCGCCCGGAGCTCCCGTCACGGGAGGCTGGGACAACTACCTGAACGGTCACGCGCCCTTCGTGATCGACAACCTGCCGTAATCGATTCCAAGGCGCGGACCCCGCGCCGAAACGGACGCCCCGCCCGCTGGTTTCACCGGCGGGCGGGGCGTCCGCGTTCACGAGCGGGCCCGCCGCTCACCGCCTCGGCGGGGTCGTGGACGCTCTGACGACCAGGCCCGTGGCGAGTTGGACGTGGTGGGAGTCGGGGACCTTGCCGTCGGCCAGTTCGAGGACCGTCCTCGCCGCCACGCGGCCCATCTGGCGCAGCGGCTGACGCACCGTCGTGAGTGGAGGGTCGGTCCAGGCGGCGCTGTAGGTGTCGTCGAAGCCCACCAGGCTCAGGTCCTCGGGCACGTGCAGCCCCCGCGACCGGGCCTCGCGCAGCGCGCCGACGGCCATGGTGTCGTTGGCCGCGAAGATCGCCGTCGGCGGGTCGTCCAGGTCCAGTAGCGCGGCGGCCGCGCGCCCGCCGGACTCGGCGTCGTAGCGCCCCGACCCGGTGAGCCTCGGGTCCGGGTGGATCCCGGCGGTCTCCAGCGCCTCGCGGTACCCGTGGAGCCTTTCGCGCCCGAACACCGACCCGGGCGGGCCGCCGATGAAGCCGATCCGCGTGTGCCCCAGGTCGATCAGGTGCCTGGTGGCCTGCACGCCCCCGGCCCAGTTGGTCGCGCCCACGCTGGTCACGCGGTCGTCGAGCGGGTTGACCGGGTCGATGACGACCAGGTGCAGTCCGAGGTTCTCGCAGGTCTCGATCTCCGCGCCGGTCAGCTCCGAGGTCACCACGATGAGTCCTATGTGGCCTCTCGCGGCGATGCCCTTGATGCGGCCGGTGCCCAGCGAGAGGGCCGAGGCGCCGCTCTCCTCGGCGAGGACGCTGGTCACCACGTCGACCCCCTGCACCGCGGCCCCGCTGATGACGCCGTCGAGCACGTACAGCGAGTACATGTCGAGGATGTTGTCGAACACGACGTGCACCGCCCCCCGCGCCTGCGGGTCGCGCGGGCCCGTGGTGGGGGTGTAGCCCAGTTCCTCGATCACCCGCCGCACGTGCCGCCGCGTCTCCTCCGACACCCCGGGGCGCCCATTGAGCACTTTGGACGCTGTGGCCTTCGAGACGCCCGCGCGCTCGGCAACGGCCGCGAGCGTCGCCCGGCTCTCGGCGGGCGCCGTCATCGCAGGTACCTCGGCTTCGGTGAGTCCAGCATGTTCACCAGTTTACGAAACAGATTCCATATGTGTCACCTGGGCTGGCATAATCATCCTTGGTCACCGTGGGGACCGAGCGGATTTTTTTACGCTTCCGTAACTTGACGCACTCCAAAGCCGAGCGTAAGTTGGAAACGCAAGGAAACCAGTATGAAACTGTTTCGTTCATATCGGTCCGGTCCCTCGGCCGGACCCGAGAAAGGATTCCAGCAATGAAGCTCGGAACTCGCCGCCGTTCGGTCCTGGCCCTCGGCGCAGCAGCCCCCGTCATCGCCACGCTCGGCGCGTGCGGCAACCAGCCCGGAGCCGGCGACGGCGCCACCGCATGGGGCCTCACCGGCGGCGCCGAAGAGGCCATGCGCGCCTCCTTCGAAGCCTGGAACGAGGCCAACCCGGACGACCAGATCACCGCCGAATACTTCGCGAACGACGCGTACAAGGAGAAGATCCGCACCGCGATCGGCTCCGGCAACGCCCCCACCCTCGTCTTCGGCTGGGCCGGCGCGACGCTGGCCGACTACGTCGCCAACGACCAGGTCGTCGACATCACCGAGTCCACCAGCGCGCTCACCGAGCGGCTCCTGCCCTCGGTCGCCCAGGTCGGCGAGGTCGACGGCAAGGTCTTCGCCGTCCCGAACAACCAGTCGCAGCCGGTCGTCTTCTACTTCAACAACGAGGTCCTCCAGGCCGCCGGGACCTCCGTCCCCGAGACCTGGACCGAACTGCTCGCCGCCGTCGAGGCCCTCAAGGCCGCCGACGTCGTCCCGATCGCCCTCGCCGGCCAGAGCGTGTGGCCCGAACTCATGTGGATCTCCTACCTCGCCGACCGCGTCGGCGGCGAGGACGCCTTCCAGCGCGTCCTCGACGGCGAAGCGGGCGCCTGGTCGCACCCGGACATGATCCGCGCCGCCGAGATGATCACCGAGCTGGTCGACGCCGGGGCCTTCGGCAACGGCTTCGCGTCCGTCGTCGCCGACGCCGGCGCCGACCACGCGCTGGTCTCCACCGGCAAGGCCGGGATGATCCTCCAGGGCTCCTGGATCTACCCCGAGTTCCTTACCAACGCACCGGATCTCGTCGCGAACGGCGACCTGCTGTTCTCGACCTTCCCGGTCGTCGAGGACGGCAAGGGCGACCCGAGCAACATCGTCGGCAACCCGGCCAACTACTGGTCGGTCAGCGCCAACGCCAGCGAGGACGCCCAGGCCAGCGCCACCGCCTACCTGTCCGAGGCCGTCTACGACGACGAGCACATCGACTCGCTGCTCGCCATCGGCGCCGTCCCGCCGGTCGCCGGCCTCGAGGACCGCATCGCCGAGGAGGACGACCCGGCCTTCCTCGACTTCACCTACGCGATGGTCCGCGACGCCGCGCACTTCGAGCTGTCGTGGGACCAGGCCATCCCGTCCGACCAGGCGCAGGAGCTGCTGAACAACCTCAGCCGCCTGTTCCTCGGCGAACTGAGCGCCGAGGAGTTCGCCGCGGCGATGGACGCCACGCTGTGACCATCGGTTCTGCCGAGACCCGCCCGAGTGCGCGCCGCCGCGCGCGCTCGGCCGGGCCCTCCCCATGGATGGCCGCACCCGCGCTGATCGTCTTCGGGATCTTCGCGATCGTGCCGCTGTTCGGCGTCGCGGCCCTGTCCCTGGTCCACTGGGACGGGCTCGGCGCGATCACCTGGGCCGGGTTCGACAACTGGACCGCAGCCGCCGAGGACCCGGTCTCGCGCAACGCCCTGTGGCTCACCGTCAAGCTCACCGTCCTCTGTGTCCTCTTCCAGGCCCCGATCAGCCTGCTGCTCGGCGTGTTCCTCGCCGGGCGCCAGCGCTACCGGGCCCTGCTCGCGACCCTGTTCTTCCTGCCGCTGCTGTTCAGCTCCGCGGCCGTGGCCATCACCTTCACGGCCCTGCTCGACCCGAACTTCGGCGCCGGCTCGGCCCTGGACATCCCGCTGCTCACCCAGAACTGGCTCGGCGACCCCGACCTGGCGCTGTACGTGGTCGTGTTCGTCATCGGCTGGTGCTTCATCCCGTTCCACACGCTCATCTACCAGGCGGGCACGCGCCAGATCCCCAGGGAGCTGTACGAGGCCTCCCGTATGGACGGTGCGAGCCCGGTGCAGCAGTTCTTCAACATCACGCTGCCGATGCTCAAGTACACGATCGTCACCTCGACCACGCTGATGACGGTGGGCTCGCTGACCTACTTCGACCTCATCTTCGTGCTCACCGGCGGCGGTCCCGGCAACGCCACGCGCGTGCTGCCGCTCGACATGTACCTCACCGGGTTCCGCTCCTACGACATGGGCCGGGCCAGCGTCCTCGCGCTCGTCCTGGTCGCCGTGGGCCTCGCGGTCTCCTTGGGCCTCAACCGGATCACCGGCGCGAACCGCATGGACAGCCAGTCGGAGGGCTCGTGATGACCAGCCAGCGCAACGAAAACCGGCCGAACGTCCTCGGCGCGGCCCTCTCATGGCTGTGGCTCGCCGTGATCATCCTGCCGATCTACTACATCTTCATCACCAGCCTGCGCCCGCGCGAGGACTACTACAGCGAGAACCCGCTGTCGTGGCCCTCGAACGCGACGCTCACCGCCTACCAGCGGGTGCTGGAGAACGACTTCCTGCGGTTCTTCTTCAACAGCGTGGTCGTGACCGCCGCGGCGGTGACCGTCACGCTCGCCGTGTCGATCATGGCCGCCTACGTCGTCGTCCGCAGCCGGAACCGCTTCGGGCGCAACCTCTTCCGCGTCGCGCTGCTCGGGATCGCCATCCCGATCCAGGCCGCGATCATCCCCGTCTACTACCTGATCGTCCAACTCGGACTGTACGACACGCTGTGGGCGCTGATCCTGCCGTCGATCGCGTTCTCGATCCCGTTGACGCTCTTGATCCTCACGAACTTCCTGCGGGAGATCCCCGGATCGCTGTTCGAGTCGATGCGCATGGACGGCGCGACCGAGTGGAAGATCCTGCTGCGCCTGGTGGTCCCGCTCTCGCGGCCCGCGCTCGCGACCGTCGGCGTGTACCAGGCCCTCCAGGTGTGGAACGGGTTCCTGTTCCCGCTGGTGCTCACCCAGAGCGCCTCGACGCGGGTGCTCCCGTTGTCGCTGTGGAGCTTCCAGGGGCAGTTCGGGGTCGACGTGCCCGCGGTCCTGGCGGCCGTGGTCCTGTCGGTCCTGCCGATGCTCGCCGCCTACATCATCGCCCGACGCCAGCTCGTGTCCGGCCTGACCGCCGGATTCGGCAAGTAGAAAGAGAGCCGACCATGGTTGAGACCACCGGCGAAACCTGGCACGATCCCGCCGTCCCCGTCGACGACCGGGTGGAGGCCCTGCTGGCGGCGATGACCTTGCGGGAGAAGCTCGCCCAGCTCGGCGGCTTCTGGGAGCCGCAGGAGGGCGAGGGCGTCGACGGCGACGTGGCGCCGATGGAGGACGCCATGGACGGCGGCCCCCGCACCATCGAGGCGGCCTCGGTGCACGGCCTCGGGCAGATCACGCGGGCGTTCGGCACCAAGCCGATCGAGCCGGCCGAAGGCGCCGCGGCGCTGGAGCAGATGCAGCGCGGCATCGTCGCGCGCACCCGGCTCGGCATCCCGGCGATCGCCCATGAGGAGTGCCTGACCGGGTTCACCACCCTCGGGGCGACGGTCTATCCGACCTCGCTGGCGTGGGCCGCGACGTTCTCGCCGGAGCTGATCGGGCGCATGGCCTCGCGGATCGGTGCGGACATGCGGGCGGTCGGCGTGCACCAGGGTCTCGCGCCGGTGCTCGACGTCGTGCGCGACTACCGTTGGGGCCGTGTCGAAGAGACCATGGGGGAGGACCCGTACCTCGTCGCCACCCTCGGGACCGCCTACGTGCGCGGGCTCCAGGAAAGCGGGATCATCGCGACCCTGAAGCACTTCGCGGGCTACTCGGCCTCGCGCGGGGCGCGCAACCACGCGCCGGTCCCGATGGGCCCCAGGGAGTTCGCGGACGTGATCCTGCCGCCGTTCGAGATGGCCGTGCGCCTGGGTGCCGTCCGCTCGGTGATGAACTCCTATTCGGACGTCGACGGGGTGCCCGCCGCCGCGAACGGCGAACTGCTCACCGGGATCCTGCGCGACCAGTGGGGCTTCACCGGCACCGTGGTCTCCGACTACTGGTCGATCCCGTTCCTGGACATGATGCACCGCGTGACCGAGAACCGCGTGGACTCCGGCGTCGCGGCGCTCGAAGCGGGCCTCGACGTGGAACTGCCGACGATCGACGCTTATGCGCAGCTCACGAGCGCCGTCGAGTCGGGCGTGCTCAAAGAGTCCGTTGTGGACACCGCGGTGCGGCGGGTGCTGCGGCAGAAGGCCGAACTCGGCCTGCTCGACCGGGACCCGGACCTCGCCGCCCCGGACGCGGGCGTCGACCTCGACAGCGCCGGCAACCGCGCCCTCGCCGCCGAGATCGCCGAGAAGTCCGTGGTCCTGCTGGACCACAACGGAATCCTGCCGCTCAAGAACGTCGCGAACCTCGCCCTGGTCGGACCGACCGCGGCGGACCCGCGCACGTTCCTCGGCTGCTACTCCTTCCCCAACCACGTGCTCTCCCGCTACGAGGAGCACGGCACGGGGATCGCGATCCCCTCGCTGCTCGACGCGCTCCGCGCCGAGCTGCCCGAGGCGCAGATCGCTTACGAGCAGGGCGTTCCGGTGCGCGAACTCGACCGCTCCGGCATCGCCGCCGCGGTCGAGGCCGCCACCGCCGCGGAGGTCGCGGTGGTCGCCGTCGGCGACCTCGCGAGCCTGTTCGGGCGCGGCACCTCCGGCGAGGGCTGCGACGCCGCCGACCTGGCCCTCCCCGGTGTCCAGGCCGAACTCGTCGAGGCCGTGCTCGCCACCGGTACGCCCGTCGTGCTCGTTGTCGTCTCGGGGCGGCCGTACGCGCTCGGCGACTTCGCCGACCGCTGCGCCGCCATCGTCCAGGCGTTCCTGCCCGGAGAGGAAGGCGGCCAGGCGATCACCGGTGTCCTCACCGGACGGATCAACCCAAGCGGGCATTTGCCCGTGGGGGTCCCGAAGTCGGCGGGCGGCCAGCCCGGCACCTATCTGGCGCCGCCGCTCGGCCAGTACAGCGAGGGCGTGTCCAATATCGACCCGACGCCGCTCTTCGCGTTCGGTCACGGCCGCTCGTACACCGAGTTCGCCTACAGCGACCTGGAACTGAGCGCCGAGACCATCGCTGCGGACGGCTCGGTCGACATCGCGGTGACGGTCGCCAACACCGGCGACCGCCACGGCGAGGATGTCGTGCAGCTCTACCTGTCCGACGAGGTCGCCCAGGTGACCCGGCCGGTGCGCGAACTCGTCGGCTACGCCCGCGTGGCCCTCGAAGCCGGTGCGGCGCAGCGCGTCGTCTTCACCCTCCACGCCGACCGCACCTCCTTCACCGGACGCGAGGGCAGGCGCATCGTCGAGCCCGGCGCGTTCACCGTCGCAGTCGGCCACTCCAGCGCCGACCTGCCGCTCTCGGAGCGGTTCCGCATCGAAGGCGCGGTCCGCGCGGTGGACGGCGAACGCGTCCTCACCACCGATGTCCGCACCACCGACCACTGATACCAAGGGAGACACAGCATGAGCGATCAATTTGCACCTACGCCGGAGGACAAGTTCTCTTTCGGGATCTGGACGGTGGGTTGGGCGGCGCAGGACGTGTTCGGTTCGGCGACGCGTGCGGCGATGAGTGCCGATCGTGCGGTGCGCGAGCTGGCGGCGATCGGCGCGAACCTGTTCTCCCATCCGGTGTTCAAGGACGGCGGGTTCACGCACAACGACCGGGAGGTGCGCCGGTTCGCCATCGGCAAGGTGATCCGCAATATCGATCTGGCCGCTGAGTTGGGGGCGCAGGTGTATGTGGCCTGGGGCGGGCGTGAGGGCGCCGAGTCCGGCGGGTCCAAGGACGTGCAGTCGGCGATGTCGCGGATGAAGGAGGCGTTCGACGTCCTCGGCGACTATGTCGTCTCCCAGGGGTATGACCTGCGGTTCGCGATCGAGCCGAAGCCGAACGAGCCGCGCGGGAACATCCTGCTGCCCACCCTCGGCCACGCGCTGGCGTTCATCAACGAGCTCGAGCGCCCCGAGTTGACCGGGATCAATCCGGAGATCGGGCATGAGGAGATGGCCGGGCTCGACTACGCCGCGGGGATCCGCCAGGCGTTGTGGCACGGGAAGCTGTATCACATCGATTTGAACGGGCAGACCGGTCCGCGGTATGACCAGGATCTGCGGTTCGGTGCGGGGAATGTGGGCGGGGCGTTCTGGACCGTCGACGCGGTCGAGGAGGGTATCGCGAAGGGTCAGTACACCGGGCCGATCCACTTCGACTTCAAGCCGCCGCGGACCGAGGACGATGCGGGCGTGTGGGTCTCGGCTGCCGCGTGCATGAGGAACTACAAGATCCTCCAGGCGAAGGTGAAGGCCTTCCGGGCCGACCCTGAGGTGCAGGAGGCGCTCCGGGACGCCCGGGTCGACCAGTTGGCCGTCCCGACCCTGGCCGAGGGTGAGACGTGGGCGGATGTGAAGGACGTCGAGGTGGATGTCGAGGGTCTGGCGGCGAAGGGGATGGCGTTCGAGCGTCTCGACCAGCTCGCCCTGGAACACCTCTACGGCGTCCGCTAAGCGGCACAACCGAACAACAGCGATGAGCCCGGGGCGACCCCCCGGGCTCATGCGCAACTGTCACAAAAGTGACAGTGTCGCTCAACGGAAGTCGATTCGCGAATCTCTAGCCTCGGCAATGTGGTTACATACCAACACGAAATCCCGTTGCGCCTCCTACAGGCCAACCCGAAACTCGCCACCGAGCTCTACTGTGGGCTGCTGGGCGAACGACTCCCCGAGTACACCGACATCCAAGTGGGCTCAGAGGCCCTGACCCGCTGCGACAGGCCGCTGGAGCGGAACTGCGACAACCTCGAAGTGTTCCTCTCCGGCGACGAGCCGGTCTTCGCGCTGATCTTCGAGGTCCAGCGCGCCGAGGACCCGGAGAAGCTCTACACCTGGCCGGACTACCTGATCTCGGCGAGGTCGCGGCTGCGCTGCCCGGTGGCGCTGGTCGTGATCTGCCCGGACGAGAAGACGGCCCGGTGGGTGCGCCACGGCGTGGACACCGGTCACCCGGGCTTCGTCCTGATCCCGCTCGTCATCGACCCCAGTCAGATCCCGGTGATCACCGATCCCGACCAAGCCCGCGAATCCATCGAGATGGCGATCTACTCGCTGATGGCCCACGGCGAGGGTCCGAAAGGCGAGGCGATCATGCGGGCCTGCTACGCGGCAATGCCGAATCTCGACCCAAACGTGCAGGCCAGATACACTGAATTCGCAGTCAACGCGCTTTCGGGCGAGGCGCGGGAGCTAATGGAGGCACTCATCATGGCAGACAAGACTCAGTTCGGCAGCACCATCTTCGACCGTGTCAGAGCCGAAAGCCGGGCCGAGGGCGCGGTCGACGGCGAGCGCAGCGCCCTGCTGCTGATCCTCAAGGCCCGTGGGTTCGAGGTGGACGAGTCGGACAGGGCCCGGATCGAGTCTTGCGACGACATCGACCAGATCCAGCAGTGGCTGGTCCGCGCCACCAACGCCAGTAGCCTCGCCGAGGTCCTCGAATGAATGCCCGGCCGCCGATGACCGGAGGTGATCGACGTATCGAGTAGGCCCTTCCGCGGAGCCGAGATCTTGGCTCGTGTGAATGCTGCGCAACTTGCCGAAAACGAGCTCCAAGGATTCCGAAACTCGTTGCTGCTGGTTCTCGAAGCGCGGGGACTGGCGGTGAACGACTCGACCAGAGTCCTGATCGAGTCCTGCGACAAGCCCGACCAGCTCGGCCAATGGGTGGTCCGAGCCTGCAACGCGAAATGCCTCTGCCAGATCTTCGGCTAGGAGCATTCGAATTCAGCCGGGCCCGGAGCGATAGTTCCGGGCCCGGGATATCGAATTGCGGCTTTTCGGCCGCTTGAATATCAACTGCATCAGGTCCCCTTTTTATGGAAGGCACTCCTCCGATGACCGCTTCACCGCTCGACCGCGTCATCCGCTCCCACCGCGCCGCGGACGCCGTCCTCACGCTCACCGACGCCGACGGGCCCATCGCCGGCCGCGAAGTCCGCCTCGAACAGACCCGCCACAAGTTCCTCTTCGGCTGCACCGGCTTCGAGTTCGAGGCCCTCGCCAACGGCGACTCCAAGGACCCCGACCGCGACGCCCTCCTCGCCGAGCGCTGGGAAGGCCTCTTCAACTTCGCGACCCTTCCCTTCTACTGGGGCCGTTACGAACCCGAGCGCGGCAACCCGAACACCGAGCGGACCCTGAACACCGCCCGCTGGTTCGCCGACCGCGGCCACCCCGTCAAGGGTCACCCGCTCGCCTGGCACACCGTCACCGCCGACTGGCTCCTCGACCTCGACAACGCCGAGATCGCCGCCGCCCAGGTCGACCGCATCCGCCGCGAGGTCGAGGGCTTCGCCGGCGTCATCGACATGTGGGACGTCATCAACGAGGTCGTCATCATGCCGATCTTCGACAAGTACGACAACGGCATCACCCGCCTGTGCCGCGACATCGGGCGGATTCCCATGGTCCGCATGGTCTTCGACGCCGCCCGCGAATCCAACCCGAGCGCGGTGCTGCTGCTCAACGACTTCGACATGTCCTCGGCGTACGAATGCCTCATCGAAGGCGTCCTCGAAGCGGGCATTCGAATTGACGTCCTCGGGCTCCAAAGCCATATGCACCAGGGCTACTGGGGCGAGGAGAAGACCCTCGGCATCCTCGACCGCTTCTCCCGCTACGGCCTTCCGATCCACTTCACCGAGACCACGATCGTCTCCGGCGACATCATGCCGCCCGAGATCGTCGACCTCAACGACCACCAGGTCGACGAGTGGCCCTCCACCCCCGAGGGCGAGCAGCGCCAGGCCGACGAGATCGAGCGGCACTACAAGACCCTCCTGTCGCACCCCTCCGTCGAGGCCATGACCTACTGGGGCATGTCCGACGGCGGCTGGCTCGGCGCGCCCGGCGGGTTCCTCCGCGTCGACGGCAGCATCAAGCCCTCCTACGAGCGGCTGCACGCCCTCGTCAACGACGAATGGGGCACCGACGAGACCGTCCGCACCGACGACCAGGGCCGCGTGAGCTTCAACGGGTTCCTCGGCGACTACCGCGTCACCTGCGGCGACGCCGCCGCGGACTTCAAACTCGACGCCCCCGGCGAAGCGGAGCTGACACTCGACCTCTCCTGAGACGGTTTGAGACTTATGTGACACCCGAGGCGTGGGAGGGTGCCCATGCAGTGGTGATGCAGGTGGGGTACGTGTATATGATTCGCGAACCCGCCCCCCTTCTGCATCCCAACTGGCACGGAGTGTCATATGAGCAAGTCACCCACCCTGAAGACCTTCGCCCGCGTCGGTGCCCTCGCCGCCGCGGGCACCCTCGCGCTCACCCTCGGCATCGTCTACGCGGGTGGCGCCTCGGCCGACCCCGTGACCGTCGACCCGCTCGCGGGCGTCGAGGGCTTCAACACCGTCTCCCGCTACGGGACCACCCTCGCCTCCACCGAGATGGAAGGCCCCGCCGCGGTCGGCGGCGACCTGACCCTCCTCGGCGGTTACAACATCGCCGCCCACAGCGCGGGCCAGTTTACCGCCCCCGGCGAGAACGTCCCCAGCGCCCTGGTCGTCGCCGGCGGCGTCGACTGGCCCGCCAGCAGCGGCTACGCCCGCGTCCTCAACGGCTACGTGAAGATCGGCGACCTCGCCGGCACCGACGTGCTCACCAAGGACATGAACCAGGCCTCCCGCACCACCCGCGCCGTCCCCGCGGGCGCCGGCTACGACGCGAACGTGCGCGTCGAGACCACCGTCAACCAGCCCGCCGAATCGGTCGGCGCCGACACCGGCCTCGACTTCGAAGCGCTCTTCGCCGACTTCGAGCGCCGCTCCGACCTGCTCGCGAGCTGCGAGGGCGCGGGCGTGCTCAACCTGACGGGCGCGGAACTCAACGCGCTCGCCGAGTTCAAGTTCGCCACCGCCCCGAGCGCCGCGAACCCGGTCGTGATCAATGTGGACACCACGGCGACCGGCGGCGTGTTCGAGTGGCGCACCCCGAACATGCCCGGCATCGGCTCCGCGCTCGCCCCGTACATCATCTGGAACTTCCCCGACGCCACCGAGCTGACGATCACCGGCGGCGACTCCGTCGAAGGCACGATCTACGCCCCGCGCGCGGACTTCACCGACAAGTCGCCCTCGAACGTCGAGGGCGCCATCGTGGCCGCGACCCTGAGCCTCGGCACCGCCCGCGACAACGGCGGCGAGGTCCACCACCACCCCTTCACCGGCTCGTTCGAGTGCGAGGGCGAAGAGGAGCCGGGCGAGTCGCCTTCCGAGGATGAGTCGACCACCCCTGGCGAGGAGACTCCTTCCGAGGATGAGTCCACGACTCCGGGCGAAGAGACTCCCACCGACGACGAGTCCACGACTCCGGGCGAAGAAACGCCTTCTGAGGATGAGTCGACTACCCCGGGCGAGGAGACTCCCACCGAGGACGAGTCCACCACTCCGGGCGAGGAAACTCCCTCCGACGATGACTCCACCTCTCCCGGCGAGGAGACCTCTTCCGGCCAGGAGTCGCCTTCCGACGAGGTCTCCACCGTTCCCGGCGACGAGACGACCACCGACGAGGCCTCGACCACCGACGCCGCTTCGACCACTGACAAGGCCTCGACCACCCCTGTCGGCGAGGCCCTCCCCATCACCGGTTCCTCGCTCACCGCGATGGTGGCCGTGGCGGTAGGCGCCATGGCCGCCGGTGCAGCCGCGCTCTGGGTCCTCCGGACCCGCCGCGCCCGCACCGAGCACTAGACCGCGCCCGACCCGGTCGGCGGCACACCGCCGCCGACCGGGTTCCGCGCGTTCATGACGGAGTCATGACGGCCCGCCATACCGTTCCGAGTCGTTGGGACGCGAATGACGGGAGCGCCGCATGAGACCACTCCGAGACGAGGAGCCGAGGCGGATCGGGCCCTACCGCGTGCTCGCCGAACTCGGCGAGGGCGGCATGGGCCGGGTCCTGCTCGCCGCCGCCGACGACGGACAACTGGTGGCGCTCAAGGTCATGCGCCCGCACCTGCTCCACGACGCCCAGTTCCGCTTCCGGTTCCGCCGCGAGGTCATCACCTCCCGCGAGGTCGCCGCCAGCCCCTGGACCGCCGCGGTGCTCGCCTCCGACGAGGACGCCCCCGAACCCTGGCTCGCCTCCGAGTTCTTCCACGGCCCCACCCTCGCCGAGGCGATCGGCGCCAACGGGCCCCTCGACGAACCGGCCTCCCGCCGCCTCATGCACGGCCTCGCCGCGGGCCTGGCCGACGTCCACCGGCACAACGTGGTCCACCGCGATCTCAAACCGTCCAATGTGATCCTCACCGAGGACGGCGTGAAGATCATCGACTTCGGGATCGCCCGCGTCCCCGGCCCCCAAGGCGACGCGACCATCACCGAGACCGGCGCGCTCGTCGGCGCCCCCGCCTACATGTCGCCCGAGCAGATCACCAAGCGGCCCGTCGGCCCGCCCTCCGACCTGTTCTCCTTGGGCACCAGCGTCATCACCGCGGGCACCGGCCAGAGCCCGTTCGACGCCGAGTCGCTGTTCGACATCATGTCGAACGTCGTCAACGGCCGCCCCGACCTCCGCGCCCTCCCGGTGAGCCTGCGCCCCCTCGTCGAGGCGTGCATGGACAAGGACCCCGACCGTCGCGTCACCGCCGCCGACCTCCTCGCCCGCGTCGGCGAGCCCCTCGCGGGCCCGTGGCCGCCGTCGATCGCGGCCCTCGAAGCGCGCCAGCGGGACGAGGTCGCCGACCTGGCGCGGCGCAACGGCTGGGACACGCAGGTGCGCCCCGACCGCACGGTGGTCATGTTCGGCCCCGGCTTCGTGCCCGCCGGCGACCCGATGCCCGAGGGCCCCACCGTGGTGCAAGGCGCGGCCCAGGACGCCGGAGACCCGATCCCCGAAGGCCCCACGACGCCGTACCCGCCGGACGGGTCCTTTCCCCATCCGCCGGGCGGGCTGCCTCCCGCGCCGAAGCCGGACCGGACGATCCTATACGGCGCGTTCGCGATCGTCGCCGTCATCGCCCTCGCCGGACTCGTGTTCCTGCTGGGCGACCGCGACGAACCGGAGCCAGGGAGCGGCGCGGGCGAGGAGTCCGAGGAGACCTCCGCCTACGAGGACTGGGACGGGGACTGGGATTCGGAGACCACCGCCACCGAGCCCGAACCGGAGCCCGATCCGATCCGCGACGCCGCGATCGGCGACTGCTTCTACGACTACGGCGGCGAGTTCGAGGCCGACCTGGAGCCGGCCTACTGCGACGACGGCACCTTCGAGGTCGTGGACGTCTTCTACGGCAACACGGACCTGTCCTCGTGCGATTACACCGACCGCGTGAGCACGCGCGTCTCCTCCTCGGCCCACGACATGGTGCTGTGCCTGAGCTACCGGCACGGCTACGGCGACGCCTACCACGCCGAGGTCGGCGAATGCGTGTTCGGGCCGGAGGAGGCCGACTCCGTCTGGTACGTCATCGACTGCCAGACAGGGGCTTTCAGAGTCCTGGAGCGCCTCCCCGGCGAGTCGGACATGGACCTGTGCACCGACTCGACCTACTACAACCACGCGTTCTGGTTCACCACCTCGGAGACCTATCTCGATGTGCTGCTGTGCCTCCAGTACATCTACCCCGACGACATGGGCTACGCGGAGCTGAACAACTGCATGTACATGAGCGGCGATCCCTCGGCGGGAGCGACCTACACCTTCAGCGACTGCGACGGCGCGAACGTCTACGTGACCGGCCGGACCGACGAGTACGAGGCGTCCGGGTTCTGCGGCAACGACGGCTGGAGCACCTGGGCCAGCAGCGATTTCGCGGTCCACAGGTACACCGTCTGCTGGCGGTACCTCTGACGCCCGCGGCCCGCGCTCACCGCTCGGAGTCGGTGAACGCCTCCTCCACGGCCGCCTCGCTCAGCCCGTAGCGTTCGAGTCCGTGCCGCCCGGTGGTCGCGCGCGTCAACGGCCCGGCGATGTCGTTGAGTCCCAATGCGTCGCGCTGGGTCCACTGCGTACCGAGCCGCTCGTAGAGCTCGGGCGCGTACTTGTGCGGGTCGAAGGTCATCCGGTGGTAGTTGAGGTCGATGACGGCGCTTTCAGGAAGGGCGCGACGAAGTTTGCGTCCGCGCTGCACCGTGTCGGCCAGGGCGCCGAGCCAGGACCGCCCGATGCGCAGCGGGTCGACGTCCTTGTGGTGCATGCCTTCGAGGGCTTCGACCAGCGAGCAGAAGGAGGCGACGGCGGCGGTCGGGTCCCGCTGGGTCCACACGAACACCGCGTCGGGGAAGACCTGGCGGATCACGTCGAGGTGGGCCACGTGCCCGGGGAAGCGCAGAATCCAGCGCTTGGGCTCGCGCCCGTACTGGAGCACCTGGAGGATCTGCTTGAGGTAGGCGTAGTCGGCGGTGAGGTCGAACTGCTCGAGCCGGGCGCGGTAGTCGGGCATGGGCGCGCAGCGCAGCGGCCGGTACGTGTGCCACATGACCGCGGCCGAGTCGCCCGGCCAGTCGGCGCGCTGCGGGTTGATCGCGTCGCCGCCGGGAGTGAGCGCGGTGAGCGCTTCGAGTTGGCGCGCGACGGCGTCGCGGCTGCGGTCGGCGTCGGAGCCGTCGCGGTCGAGGCCGGTGCGCAGCAGCTCCCACACCAGCGGCCCGCGGTGCGGCTCGGAGCTGGCGAGGATGCGCTGGATGAGTCCCCCCGCGGTGCGCGGCAGACCCACGATGAACACCGGCCGCTCGATCGCCTCCGCCGCGACGAGCGGGTTCTGGGCGTGGATCCACTTGACGCGCAGGCGGTTCTCAAGGCGCTGCTCGGCCTCGCGCAACTGGGCGGTCCACCCGACCGGGGTGAGCCCCTGGACGCGGGCGAAGCACTGGAGGAGGAAGCCGAGGTCGTCGATGAAGGCCCGGTCCTGCTCGTCGGGCTCGAAGTCGGAGGCGGCCGCCGTCGCGTCGGCCTTGGCGTGCCAGGCCGCCAAGGCCTGTCCGGGGTCGCGTCGGGCCCTCGCCGCGGGGCCGAGGGTCGCGTTGAGCACCAAACGTCGCATGAAGGGCGTCCTTCGGAACCATGTCCCTAAAGGAACATATCGTCACTGCCAAGAGGCACAATATAACCGACGGCCGCCTATTCTGTACAGACCCGCCGCCGAGTGCACCAATCGGACCGGTCGAGTCGGTGAATCCCCAATGGACTCAAGTGGACTCCTGAATCGACGAATGCCCTTGCGGCCGTTGGCGATCAATGCGCATCGGCCGCGGCATAGCGCGCGCAAGTAGTTTGGTACGCTGTGCGCAAGCTTGTCTTCGAGGGGTATCGGCCCTGGTCGGCGTCACCGCCGGCCAGGGCCTTTCTCGTCCCCGGGGTCAGCGCAGGCGCCGCAGCACCTGCTCCTTGAGCGCGGTGAACGGCGGGTACACCACCCGCAGCGTGTCCGGCGCCAGCGGCTTGTCCAGCACCGACTTCGCATGGCTGAACGTCTCGATCGAGGCCTTCCCGTGGTAGGACCCGAGCCCGGAGTGCCCGACCCCGCCGAACGGCAGCCCCGGCACGTCGATGTGCGCCATCGGCGCGTTGAAGCCCACCGCCCCCGAGGAGGTCCGCGTCAAGATCCTGCGCCGCGTCAGGTCCGAATCGGTGAACGCGTACAGCGCCAGCGGCTTCTCGCCCGCGTTCACGTGCGCGATCGCCTCGTCCAATGCGTCGACGGTGAGGATCGGCAGGATCGGCCCGAAGACCTCCTCGCCCATCACCGCGTCCTCGGGCGACACGTCGGCGATCACCGTCGGCGCGATGTACCGCTCGTCCCGGTTGTGCCCGCCCCCGCACACCAGCCGCCCCTCGCCGAGGAACCGCGCCAAGCGGTCGAACGCCGCCTCGTCGATGATCCGGCCCAGGTCCGGGCTCTCGGCCGGCGCGTGACCGTACATCTCCCGCACCGCCTCGGCCAGGTGCTTCTCCAGCTCCGGGCCGACGCCGCCGACCGCGATCACGTAGTCGGGGGCGATGCAGGTCTGGCCCGCGTTCATGAACTTGCCCCAGACGATCCGCCGCGCCGCCGTCGCCAGGTCCGTGCCCGGCTCGACGATCGCCGGGCTCTTCCCGCCCAGCTCCAAGGTCACCGGCGTCAGGTGCTCGGCCGCGGCCTTCGCGACCACCTTCCCGACGCGGGCCGAGCCGGTGAAGAAGATGTGGTCGACCCGCTCGGCCAGCAGCGCCGAGGTCGCCTCCGCGCCGCCCTGGACCACCGCCACCGCCTCGGGGTCGAGGTAGCGCCCGATGAGCTCGTCGAGGAGCGCCGCGGTGGCCCCCGCGGCCTCGCTCGGCTTCACCACGACCGTGTTCCCGCAGGCCAGAGCCCCGGCCAGCGGCGCGAGCAGGAGCTGCACCGGGTAGTTGAACGGCCCGATCACCGTCACGACGCCGAGCGGCTCGCGCAGCACGTACGCCTTCGCGGGTTGGAGGTGCGGAGGCGTGTGCACCCGCTTGGGCCGCAGCCACGAGCGCAGGTGCTTGCGCAGCGTGCGCACCTCGGCGGCGACGAAGTCGATCTCGGCGAGGAACGACTCGGGCGCGGCCTTGCCCAGGTCGAAGCGCAGCGCGCCGGTCAGCTCGTCCCCGGATTCGCGCAGCATCCGGTCCAGGCCCTTCAGCTGCTCCAGCCGCCAGGGGATCGGCTTGGTCCGCCCTGTCGCGAAATGGCCCCGCAGTCGGGCGACGGTCGCGGAGACGCTCTCGTTCACCGATGCCCCGGCTCTAGTCAGTCCTGACACAAAACGCTCCTTTAGCGCACCCTGAACATGAACCACGTACAAGGGACGGTCCGAGTGTGTTATGGCACATGCTAGCGGTGTAGTCCCTGAAGTATCGTCACAGCCTCGTGCCAGGATTTCCGTCATGAGCACCGCGACACGATCCCCGCTATTGTCCTGGACCGTCATCGCCCCGCTGGTAGGAACGGTGGTGCTCGCCCTGACTTGGGGCCGCTATCTAGGCGCGATCCCCATCGCGGTCGTCGCGGTGGCCCTCATCGGGACGGTCCTGGCGGCCGTCCACCACGCCGAGGTCGTGGCCCACCGCGTCGGCGAACCCTATGGCTCCCTGGTGCTCGCCGTGGCCGTCACCGTCATCGAGGTGGCCCTGATCCTCACCGTCATGGCCTCGGGCGGCCACGACGCCGAGACGCTCGCGCGTGACACGGTGTTCGCCGCGGTCATGATCACCATGAACGGCATCGTCGGCATCGCGCTGCTGGTCGGGGCCCTCAAATTCGGTTTCACCCATTTCAATCCGGAGGGCTCGGGCGCGGCGCTGGCTACCGTGGCGACCCTCGCGACGCTCGGACTGGTGCTGCCGACCTTCACCACGAGCGAGTCGGGTCCGGAGTTCTCTCCCTCGCAACTGGTCTTCGCCGCATTGGCATCGATCGTCCTGTATGGACTGTTCGTGTTCACGCAGACGGGCCGCCACCGCGACTTCTTCCTGCCGGTGACGGCCACCGGCGTGGTCGCCGAGGACGAGCACGCGAAGCCGCCGAGCGGCAGGACGGCCCTGCTGAGCCTGGCGATGCTCATGGTCGCGCTGATCGGCGTGGTCGGCCTGGCGAAGGTCGAGTCCCCGGCGATCAAAGCGGGCGTGGACGCGGCGGGCTTCCCGGCCTCCTCGGTCGGTGTGGCGATCGCGCTGCTGGTGCTGCTGCCGGAGTCGATCGCGGCGACCCGCGCGGCCTCGCGCGAGCGCATCCAGACGAGCATCAACCTCGGCTACGGCTCGGCGATGGCCTCGATCGGCCTGACGATCCCGGCGATCGCGATCGCCTCGTTCTTCATGGACGGCCCGCTCATGCTGGGCCTGGACTCGACGCAGATCGTGCTCCTGGGCCTGACGGTGGTCGTGAGCGTCCTGACGGTGGTGCCCGGCCGGGCGACCCGCCTCCAGGGCGGGGTGCACCTGGCGCTGCTGGCGGCCTACCTGTTCCTGGCGATCAACCCGTAGGGCGCGGCCCCCTCAGCGGCCCTGCCACACGTCCCAGCCGAGCCGGGCGAGCAGGGCGAGGACCACGACGACGAGGACGACGCGCACGAAGCCCGAGCCGCGGGACATGGCCGTGCGGGCGCCGAACCAGGCGCCGGCCATGCAGCCCAGGCCCAGCGTCATGCCGAGGATCCACCAGATGTTGCCCTGGATGCCGAACACGATGAGGGCGCCGAGGTTGGTCGTGGCGTTGACGACCTTCGTGTGGGCGGCGGCGGTGACGTAGTCGAGGCCGAGGATCGTGGTGAACGCGACCGACAGGAAGATGCCGGTGCCCGGTCCGATCATCCCGTCGTAGAAGGCGACGGCGAGGCCGCACACGACCATGACGGCGGCCCCGCGCAGCGGGGTGCGCAGGGTCGGCTCGGGGTGGAGGCCGAGGCGGGGCCGGGCGACGACGAGCACGAGGACGGCGAGCAGCACGGCGATGATGATCGGCTTCAGCGCCTCCGCGGAGACGGCGAGGGCGGCGAAGGCGCCCGCGCCCGAGCCGAGGAGTGCGAGGCCGACGGTGGGCCACAGGAGCCGGTGGTCGAGTTTGATCTTGCGGGCGTAGGTGATCGCCGAGGTGGCGGTGCCGAAGACCGAGGCCATCTTGTTGGTGCCCAGCATGAGCGCCGGCGGGGCCGTGGGGAAGGCCACCAGGAGGGCGGGGAGCTGGATGAGTCCGCCGCCGCCGACCACGGCGTCGACCCATCCGGCGAACACCGCCGCGACGATGAGCAGCGCGAACAGTCCGGGGTCGATGTCGAAGGGCACGACGCCAAGTTACTTGCCGCACGGTAGGTCGGACACGCCGATGAGGTGAGGAACACGTGGCGGTGCGTAATCGTCTGATATCAACAGGTCATGGATTTGACGAAGCCCATGACCCACTTGGTGAAACGCAGGTACGAGTATACGTTCGACCCCGACCGGCAGCAGCTCCGGAACCTGGAGGAGACGCTCGAAGCGGTTCGGGCCGTGTACAACTGGTCGCTGTCGGTCTTCCAGCGCGAGTGGCGCGCGAGGGAGGAGAAGGTCACCTACGCGGAGATCTCGGCGCGGCTGACCAAGTGGAAGAACCAGCCGGCGAACCGGTGGGTCAAGGACTATTCGTCGGTGCCGTTGCAGCAGATCGCACGGCAGTTGCACACCGAGTACCACGCGTTCCTGACCGGGCGGGGGCGCGAGCCGGTGCCGCGCGAGCACGGGGAGCAGGTGCGGCTGGTGTACTCGCGGGCCGGCTACTACCTGCGGGGGCGCGAGGTGAAGCTCGCGAAGCACGACCATCCGTTGGAGATCCGGTGGGGCCTGGAGCGGCCGAACCGGGACGACATCACCTCGATCACGGTGATCCGCGAGGGCGAGGAGCGCTGGAGGCTGTGGATCGTGGCCGAGGAGTTCATCGAGGTGCCGCGCCAGAAGCCGCCCGAGTGCGGCGAGTGCGGGCGGCTCCTCGACGAGGAGTAGCGCGGACGCGGACCGGCCCCGCACCGAGATCGGTGCGGGGCCGGTGCCCGTTCGCGTCCGGCCGGGTTCGCCCTGCGGGCCCGGTCGGACGGCTGGCTCTCATCGGATTCCTCGACAGGGGGTCCGATGCGGCAGAGCCGGTGTCGGGTGCGGCGCGGTCCCTGGCGGCTACGGTTCGGGTCCGCGCCGCTCCCGGCGCTTTACGCCGCGCGGTTCGGCGACGGCTGCGGAAGCGGCGGCTTTCTAAGCCGCGCGCAGCTCGGCCACCGCGACCGAGAGGCGCTTTCCGTAGTCCTCGTCGGCCTTCGCGAAGTTCGCGATGGCGCGCTCGGCGATGTCGTCGCGGCTGACCTTGGCGATGAACCCGGCCAGGTTGGCGACGAGGCGGTTCTTCTCGTCCTCGCTCATGAGGCGGTAGAGGTAGCCGGCCTGCACGAAGTCGTCGTCCTCGCTGTGCTTGGGCGTCTCCCACTCACCGGTCGGTCCGCTGACCTGGATGGGCGCCCAGAGCGGCTGGCCGGTCTCGTACGGGCCGCCGAAGGAGTTCGGCTCGTAGTTCTTCTGCCCGCCGTGGCGGCCGTCGTAGTAGAAGCCGTCGCGGTTGCCGTTGCGCGCCTCGGTGGCGTGCGGGCGGTTGACCGGGAGGTGGTCGGCGTTGGCGCCGACGCGGTAGCGGTGCGCGTCGCCGTAGGCGAACAGGCGGCCCTGGAGCATCTTGTCGGGGCTCGGCCCGATGCCCGGCACGAAGTGCGCGGGGGAGAAGATCGACTGCTCGACCTCGGCGAAGATGTTCTCGGGGTTGCGGTTGAGCTCCAGCTTGCCGATGGTGATGCGCGGGTAGTCCGCGTTCAGCCAGACCTTGGTGAGGTCGAACGGGTTGAACTTGTAGTTCGCGGCCTCGGCGGCGGGCATGATCTGCACCTGCACGGTCCAGGACGGGAACTCGCCGCGCTCGATCGACTCGCGCAGGTCCCTCTGGTGGGAGTCGGGGTCGGCGCCCGCGAGCACGTCGGCCTCCTCGGAGGTCAGCGTCTTGATGCCCTGGTCGGTCTTGAAGTGGTACTTGACCCAGAACTGCTCGCCGGCCTCGTTGACCCACTGGTAGGTGTGGGAGCCGAAGCCGTCCATGTGGCGGTAGGAGGCGGGGATGCCGCGGTCGCCGAACAGCCAGGTCACCTGGTGGGTGGACTCGGGGGAGAGGCCCCAGAAGTCCCACACGTTGTCGGCCTCCTGCGAGCCGGTGTACGGGTCGCGCTTCTGGGTGTGGATGAAGTCGGGGAACTTGATCGCGTCGCGGATGAAGAACACCGGGGTGTTGTTGCCCACGAGGTCGTAGTTGCCGTCCTCGGTGTAGAACTTCAGCGCGAAGCCGCGGGGGTCGCGCACCGCGTCGGCCGCGCCGAGGTTCCCGGCCACGGTGGAGAACCGCAGGAACGTCTCGGTCTCCTTGCCCACCTGGGAGAGGAACTTCGCGCGGGTGTACTTGGTGACGTCGGCGGTGACGGTGAAGGTGCCGTAGGCGCCCGCGCCGCGCGCGTGGACGACGCGCTCGGGGATGCGCTCGCGGTTGAAGTGCGCGAGCTTCTCCAGCAGCACCTGGTCCTGGACGAGAACGGGCCCGCCGACGCCGGCGGCCTCGCTCTGGTTGTTGTTCGCGATCGGCGCGCCGGACTCGGTGGTCAGCGGCCCAGCAGTGTTGTCGAACTGCTCGCTCATGGTTCGGCCCTTTCTCACGCCCGACCGGCGGCGTTCGCGCCGGTCGCGGCGGTCTCTTCCGTGCTTCTGAGTTATCGACTCGATCCTAGCTTAGACTGTGTCTAAACAAAGAACCAGTCCCGAGTCAGTGGTACCACACTGTTTGTCCTGCTAGGGTGGTATTCAACTCCCCGACCGTGTGAGAGAACAGCATGAGCGACCTCGTTACCCGCCTCAGACGCCACAACTGGCGCATCACCCCTCAGCGACGCGTCATCGCCGAGACCCTCGAGGGTTCGCACGTGCACTTCACCGCCGAGCAGGTCCTCGAACGCGCCGTCGAGCGCATGCCCGAACTCTCCCGCGCCACCGTCTACAACACCCTCAACGAGATGGTCGCCCTCGGCGAAGTCCTCGAACTCGCCCTCGACGGGCGCTCCAAGCGCTACGACCCCAACGCCGACCACGAGCACCACCACCTCATCTGCGAGGGCTGCGGCCTCATGAAGGACGTGCACACCGTGGCCGACCCCGCCGACTGGCTCCCCGGCGACGAGCGCCACGGCTTCACCCTCGCCCGCTCCTCGGTCACCTACCGCGGCCTGTGTCCGGACTGCCAAACCGCCCCCTGAGCGAGCTTTTCCCCGTAATTTCACCTCTACCGCCGCGGCCCCGAACCCGGTAGAGTCTCATCCGGTGTGCCGGGAAGTCTGGTCGGCGTGAGTCCAGCGACCCCTCGATCGGAGCCCGACACCATGCCGAAACGCGAAGAGCCCTGGAAATCCCCCATCTGGCGTTCCGAACCGGCCTTCCTCTACTCCAAGCGCCCCCTCGCCCGCTACATCGGGCGCCCCGCCGCGGAGTTCCTCAAGATCGAACCGGCCGCCGGCCTCGTCCTCGTCGCCTGCGCCGCCGTCGCCATGCTCTGGGCCAACTCGCCGTGGGCGGCCTCCTACGACGCGGTGTGGGGCCTGGACGTCACCTTCCAGTTCGGCGACTTCGTCCTCCACCACTCCCTCAAGGATTGGGTCAACGACGGCCTCATGGCCGTGTTCTTCTTCGTCGTCGGCGTCGAGATCAAGAGCGAGATCGTCTCGGGCGAACTCAGCAGCATCCGCAACGCCGTGCCGCCCATCGCCGGCGCCGCCGGCGGCATGATCGTCCCCGCCCTCATCTACACCGCCCTCAACGCCGGCGGGCCCGGCGCGGACGGCTGGGGCATCCCCATGGCCACCGACATCGCCTTCGCCGTCGGCGTCCTCGCCCTCTTCGGCTCCCGCATCCCCTCGGCCGCGAGGATCTTCCTGCTCACCCTCGCCATCGTCGACGACCTCGGCGCGATCGCCGTCATCGCCGTGTTCTACACCGACGACCTCTCCCTGCCCTGGCTCGCCACCGCCGGAGCGCTCATCGCCGTCGCGATCACCCTGCGCCTCCTCAACGTCTGGTCCGGCCCGGTCTACCTCATCGTCGGCGTCCTGCTGTGGGTCGCGATGCTCCAGTCCGGCGTCCACGCCACCATCGCCGGCGTCGCGATGGGCCTCATCATCGCCGCAAAACCGCTCCTCGACCCGGCCGCCGCCCACGCCGAGGCCCAGGAGATGGCCAAGGGCGGCCTCACCGCCGAGGAGACCGAGCGGCTCGTCAAACTCGCCCGCGACGCCGTGCCCCCGGCCGAACGCATCCAGGAGCAGAACCACCGGTTCTCCTCGTTCGTGGTCCTGCCGCTGTTCGCCCTCGCCAACGCCGGGGTCGCCCTCGGCGGGGACGCCTTCGCCACCGCCATGTCCTCCACGGTGACCCTCGGCGTCATCCTCGGCCTGGTCCTCGGCAAGGTCACCGGCATCACCGCCGCGACCTGGCTCGTCGTCCGGCTCGGACTCGGGCGGCTGCCCACCGGCACCACCTGGCCGCTGCTGGCCGCGATCACCCTCGTGGCCGGCATCGGCTTCACCGTGGCCCTGTTCATCACCGAACTGGCCTTCCGCGGGGGCGACGCGGCCCTCACCGACGAAGGCAAGATCGGCGTCCTGTGCGCCTCGCTCATCGCCGCGCTCCTGGGCTCGCTCGCCGTCCACCTCGCCGCGCCGGGGCGCGGCCGGAAGGGGAAAGCCGACAACCCCGACCCGGCACGCGAGGGTGCGGCGAACGCGGAGTTAGGCTAGTTCGACTGCTCTCACGAGCGGCCCGAACCCACAGTGAGACCCTAATCTTGGAGGGACGCCGCATTGGCTCCGCAGAATCTGATGTCCCAGCCGCCGGCGACGCTGATGCCCGAGGACGCCGAGGCCCGAACCTATCTCGACGAGCACTCGCCTGAGGACACGGTCCGCCGCTACCCGTGGTTCTGCGCCGCGTGGGCGCGGCTGGCGAAGAACGCCCTGGAGTCGGGCGACGACGTCACCGCCTACGCCTTCGCCCGCACCGGATACCACCGCGGGCTCGACCAGCTGCGCCGCAGCGGCTGGAAGGGGCACGGCCCGATCCCCTGGGAGCACAAGCCGAACCGCGGGTTCCTCAAGTCGCTCCACCAGCTCTCCCGCGCCGCCGCCGCGATCGGCGAGGCCGACGAGGCCGCCCGCTGCGCGCAGTTCCTGCGCGACTCCGACCCGGCCGCCGCCGACGCCTTGACCTGATAGCGCCCAAACGAAACGGCCGGAGAGCATCCGCTCCCCGGCCGTTGCGCTGCCGTCCGCGAGCCCCGGGCACCTCGCCCGACCGCCGCCCCAGGCCCGCATCCGGTTCCCCAACGCCGCTTCCGCCTCCGGCCGCGACCCGCGTTCGCGCCCCCGCGCTAACCTCACGCGATGCGCCCCGAACCCGAGCCCGCCTCGACCTACACGGCCCGCCACGGCCTGAACCGCCGCGACCGCACCCTCGTCCCCGGAACCGCCGTCCTCGGACTCGCCTGCCTCGCCATGGCCTTCACCGATCTGCTCGGCACCGGAGGCGCCTTCACCCGCGCCGCCGGCGTCATCGGCGCCGTCCTCTTCCTCGGCGGTGCGCTGCTGCGGCTGGCGCTGGCCGCCGCCCGGCCGATCGCCCTGCGCGTTGACTCCTCCGGCGTCACCGCCCGGCTCTCCGGCCCGCTCGCGAAGCCGACGGCCCTCCCCTGGGAGCGGGTGGCGCACCTCGCCATCGCCCGCGGCACCACGCCCGACCGAGGGCGCTGGCTCATCATCCGCACCGACGCGGGGCCCGTTCAACGTCCCGCACTGCACGCAGCGGCCCTGCGCCTCGTCCCCGACGCCCGGCCGGAGACCGATCTCGTCCTCTCGCTCGACGGGTTGCGCGGCTTCGACTCCGACCGGCTCGCCGCGGCGGTCGGGGAGGCCGCGCCGCATGTCGCGATCGCCTTCGCCCGCGACTGAGAACGGCCGGAGAGCATCTGCTCTCCGGCCGCTTCCCGTGCCCGGATCTATGCCGGGAAGATCTGTCCGTCCTCGACGGTGATCTGCACTTCCGGCAGGTCCACCTCGGCCGGGCCCCTTTCGAGGCCGCCCTCGATCGTCCACGTCGACTGGTGCCTGGGGCACACGATGTTGCCGTCGGCGTCGGGCGCCTCGACGATCGCGCCCTCGTGCGGGCACACCGCAGAGAACGCCAGGAACTCATCCGCGCTCGGCTGCACCAGCACCGTCTGGTCCACCACGAGACCGCCGCCGACCGGCACGTCGCCGGTCGCCGCCAGCGCCCCGCTCTGGCCACCGTCGCCGTTCGCCCCGTCGTTGCCGTCGCCGCCGTCCGCGCCCTCAGTGGTCTCGGAACCGGACGAGGGCGGCTCGGCCGTCCCGCACGCGGCCAGGGCTCCGGCCGCGCCGAGCCCGGCCAGGCCGCACATCATGCCGCGCCTGGACGCGAGCACCCGTCTCGCCGTGTCGGCGCCGGTGTTCAAGTCGGTCATCTGCGCTCCCTTTCGAAGAGCGGCGCCGTACCCAGTCGGAGGCGAGCCTGCGCGCCGGGGACTGGAAGGGGTACGGGCGCCACGGCGTAACGCTACTGCCGTATCGCCGGCCTTGTCATGCTTCCGCACCCCGGCGCGCCCGATTTAGTTGAAGTTTTTATAAAACTCTCAGGTTCCTCTCGGCTCGCCGCACCCGGGCCGAAACACGCGGGCGCCGCGGCTCCGACCGATCGGAGCCGCGGCGCCCGCGTCCTCGCTCAGAGCCCCAGGGACCGCGCGATGAGCATCCGCTGGACCTCGTTGGTGCCCTCGCCGATCTCCAGCACCTTGCAGTCGCGCCACGCCCGCGCCACCGGCGTCTCGTTCATGAACCCGTACCCGCCGAAGATCTGCGTCGCCTCCCGCGCGTTCTCCACGGCCGCTTGCGAAGCGTGCAGCTTCGCCAGCGCCGCGTCGGTCCCGAACGGCTCCCCGGCCTCAGCCTTGAGCGCCGCGTCCTGCCACGCCAGGCGCGAGGTGTGCGCGCGAAGGCGCATGTCCGCCAGCATGAACGCGATCGCCTGGTTCTCCGCGATCGGCCGCCCGAAGGCCTCGCGCTCCTTGGCGTGCGCGACCGACTCGTCCAGGCACCCCTGCGCCGAGCCGGTCGCCAAGGCGGCGATGGCGACCCGGCCGGCGTCGAGCAGTTCGAGGAACTGCACGAACCCGCGCCCGCGCTGGCCGATGAGGTTCTCCTCGGGCACGCGGCACGAGTCGAAGTAGACCGGCCTGGTGTCCGAGGCCCGCCAGCCCACTTTGGAGTATTCGGGGCCGACGGACAGTCCGGGCGTGCCCGGTTCGACTGCGATGCAGGAGACCTCGCCGGGCCCGGTCTGGGCGGTGGTGACGATGAGGTCGGTCATGGAGGTGCCGGCGTTGGTGATGAAGCACTTGGCGCCGTCGATGACCCATTCGCCGTTCTCCAGGCGGGCCTTGGTGTCGGTGTGCCCGGCGTCGGTGCCGCCGCCCGGTTCGGTGAGGGCGAACGCGCACAGTCCCTCGCCGGAGGCCATGCGCGGCAGCCACTGTTGCTTCTGCCCCGGCGTGCCGTAGCGGGCGATGCCCTCGGCGCCGAGGGTCACCGAGGCCTCGACGGTGACGGCCACGGAGGCGTCCACGCGGGCGATCTCCTCGAGCGCGAGGCCGAGCATGAAGAGCCCGGCTCCGCTGCCGCCGAACTCCTCGGGCAGCGTGACGCCGAAGACGCCGAGCTTGCCCAGGTCGCGGACGAGGTCGGCGGGGAACTCCCCGCGCTCGTAAAAGTCGCCGATGACCGGCTTGATCTGCTCCTCGGCGAACTCGCGCACGGCGGCGGCGAATTCGGTCTGCTCGACGTCGAGTCTCATGGCTGGCTCCTACACCGGTGTGATCGGGTGTCTGCGGTCGGAAAACCGGCGGTCCTTGTGGGTCAGCCGGCGATATCGGGCGATGAGGTCATCGCGGAGTTCCTCCGGGGGGAGGACGTCGTCGACGACGAGTTCGCCGGCGAGGCGGCGCAGGTCGACGTCGGCTTCGTATTCGGCGCGCTTGTCGGCGACGAACCGCTCGCGCTCGCCGGGGTCATTGATGGCGGCGATCTTGTTGGCGTACACCGCGTTGACGGCCGCCTCGGCGCCCATGACGGCGATGCGCGCGGTCGGCAGGGCCAGCACCGCGTCGGACCCGAACGCGGGCCCGGCCATGGCGTAGAGCCCGGCGCCGTAGGCCTTGCGGACCACGACGCACAGCTTCGGCACCGTGGCCTCCGCTACGGCGGCGATCATCTTGGCGCCGTGGCGGATGATGCCGCCGTGCTCGACGGCCGAGCCGACCATGAACCCGGGCACGTCGGCGAGGAACAGCAGCGGCACGTTGAACGCGTCGCAAGTGGACACGAACCGGGCGGCCTTGTCGGCCGAGTCGGAGAACAGGACGCCGCCTCGGACCGCGGAGTTGTTGGCGACGATGCCGACCGGGCGACCGTCGAGGCGCGCGAAGGCGGTGATGAGCTCCCCGGCCCAGCGGGCCTGCACCTCCAGGACCGAGTCGCGGTCGACCAGTCCGTCCACGAAGGCGTGCATGTCGAACGGGGCCGATTCGCTCGGCGGGACCACCTCGGCGAGGTCCACCGGCGCCGGCGGGCGGGCCGCGCGCACCGGCGCGGGCTGCGTCCAGTTCGAGGGCAGGTAGGAGAGCCAGCGGCGCACGTTCGCGATCGCCTCGTCCTCGTTGCGGCACAGGAAGTGCCCGACCCCGGACTGCTCGCAGTGGACCCGCGCCCCGCCCATGTCCTCCAGCGTGGTCTTCTCGCCGGTGACCATCTCGACCATGCGCGGGCTGCCGAGGTACATCGAGGCGTTCCCGTCGACCATCGCCACGATGTCGCAGAACGCCGGGATGTAGGCCCCGCCCGCCGCCGAGGGCCCGAACAGGGCGCACGCCTGGGGGATGCGCCCTGAAGCGCGGACCTGCTCGTGGAAGATCCGGCCCGCGCCGCGCCGTCCCGGGAAGAGCTGCACCTGGTCGGTGATGCGGGCCCCGGCCGAGTCGACCAGGTAGACGATCGGGTGCTGCTCGAGCTGCGCGGCCTCGACGGTGCGGATGATCTTTTCCACCGTGCGCGCGCCCCACGACCCGGCCTTGACCGTGGAGTCGTTGGCGACCAATCGGATCGGGCGCCCCTGCACTGTCGCGGTGCCGACCACGACGCCGTCGGCCGGCAGCGTCGGGTCCGGGTTCGCCCACAGGGCGTCCTCGCGGAACGAGTCGGGGTCGCACAGCCGCCTGATGCGCTCGCGGGCGTGGTACTTGCCCGCCGCCGCGGCGGCCTGGTGGTACTTCTCGGCCCCGCCGCGCTCGATCCGCGCGCGCTCGACCGGGTAGTCCCCGCTGAAGTCCACGCCGCCGCCCTCCTCGCCAACACCGCTCCTTAACGATCGTTAAGGTACGGCAATCCTGACATGTGGACGCCCTCCTGTCAACGCATACGGCCCCGCGGTCCGATCAGTGAAATAAACCTCGCGCGCGCCGACCGTTTCGGGCTCCGATGCCGCAATCGAAACGAGGATTCCTCCCCGCCCGGGCCCGTTCGCGCGATTCCCCGGACCCGACCCGGCCGAGATCCCCGACAGGGGCTTTCCCAGTAGGTAATTGACCCGCGACACCGCGGCTTCTAGGCTCGACCCAACGCCGAACCCGTCCCCGCCGCACCGCCGTTGAAGCACGCCTCCCCGCCGCCCCACATGTCGCCCGACCACGCCGCCCCACCATGTCGCCTCGCCACCCCGTTTCCCACCGGAGACCCATGAGCGCCACCAGCCCGGCCGACCCCGACCCCGGCCGCACCACCACCGCGCCGCAGCACGACCCCACGCCCCCGGACCCGACACCGGCAACCCCCGCCAGGCCCCCGCGCCTGCGCGAGATCGACGGCCTCCGCGGCCTCGCCATCGCCGTCATCGCCGTCTACCACATCTGGTTCAACCGCGTCTCCGGCGGCGTCGACGTCTTCCTCCTCATGTCCGGCTTCTTCATCACCGCCGGCTTCCTCCGCTCCACCGACGCCGGACGCGGCCTCGGCTACCGCGCCTACGCCGCCCGCATCGTCCGCCGCATCTTCCCGCCCGCCCTCATCGTCGCCGCCGCCACCGTCCTCATGACCTTCCTCTGGCTCCCGCACGCCACCTGGAACCAGCAGGTCGACGACATCACCGCCTCCGCCCTCTACACCGGCAACTGGCACCTCGCCGCGAACTCCGTCGACTACCTCTCCTCCAACAACGGCGCCAGCATCGTCCAGCACTACTGGTCCCTCGGCGTCCAGACCCAGTTCTACCTGCTCTGGCCCCTGCTCATCGGCGCCGCCGTCTGGGCCGCCCACCGCACCCGCATCCGCCCCGCCGTCGCCGTGACCGCCGCCCTCCTCGCCGTCCTCGCCGCCTCCTTCACCTACGCCCTCATCGAGACCGCCGCCAACCAGAGCTACGCCTACTTCGACACCCGCGCACGCCTCTGGCAGTTCGCCGCCGGCGGCCTCCTCGCCCTCGCCCTGCGCCCCGCCACCCGCGCCTGGACCCGCCGCCTCACCGGACCGGCCCCCGCGATCCTCGGCTGGAGCGGCGTCGCCGTCCTCATCGCCGGCGGCGCCGTCCTCGAATCCACCGCCTTCCCCGGCTGGGCCGCCCTCGCCCCCGTCGCCGCCGCCTGCGCCGTCATCCTCGCCGCCACCGCCGCACCCGGCACCGGCGCCGGACGCCTCCTCAACACCTGGCCCCTCCAACGCCTCGGCACCCTCTCCTACACCCTCTACCTCTGGCACTGGCCCCTGCTCATCTGCTACCTCACCGCCACCGGCCGCGACACCGCCACCCTCCTCGGCGGCCTCGCGATCCTCGCCGCCGCCACCGCCCTCGCCGCCGCCACCCACTGGGCCGTCGAAGTGCGCCTGCCCGCCACCGGCATCGGCCAGCGCACCCAGAAGGGCGCCTTCGCGCTCGGCGCCGGATTCATGGCGCTCGCGCTGGCCTCGTGCACCGCGCTCGCCGGGTACATCGCCTACGAGCGCGAGCGCCTCGCCGACGCCGCGGCCGACCCCTCGCTCTACCCGGGCGCGGCGGCCCTGGTGCTGGGCCTCGACGTGGACGGCGTGGACTTCGCGCCGCCGACCCTGGACGCGGCCGAGGACCGCGACCCCGAGCTGTCGGACCAGTGCAACCAGACCATGACCGGCTTCGAGCCGGTCCGCTGCGACTTCGCCGGCGGCGAACTCGTCGAGCCCGGGGAGATCGCCGAGGACGCGAAGGCCACGATCGTCATGTACGGCGGCTCGAAGATCTGGCAGTGGCTCCCGGCCGTGCTCGCCGCCGCCGAGGACCGCGACTGGCACGTCGTGGCGTTCACCAAGAACGCGTGCATCATCGAGACCGGCCAGGAGCGCCTCGGCGAGGAGCGCTACCGCTCGTGCGCGGCCTGGAACGACGCGGTGGTCGAGGAGATCGGGCGGATCGCGCCCGACCTGGTCCTCACCTACGGCTCCCGCATCGGCTACGAGGCCTACGAGACCTTCCCCGACTACAACGACCGCTACGAGCAACTGCTCGCGACCGGCGCCGAGGTCGTGGCCCTGCGCGACACGCCCAGCCCGCGTTTCGACATCCCCACGTGCGTGGACCTCCACGGCGCGGGCGCCGCCGAATGCACCGTCGACCGCTACGACTACTACGACGCGCGGGGCTTCGCGGAGCTGGAGGTCCCCGAGGGCGTCCACAAGGCCGACCTCACCGACTACATCTGCGACGCCGCGACCTGCCCGCCGGTGGTGGGCAACGTCCTGGTCTACCGCGACGACGCGCACCTGACCAACACCTACGCGCTCACCCTCGCCCCGTACCTGGAGCGCGAGCTGCTCGCGGTCCTGTGCGCGGACCCGCCCGCGGCCGGATAGGCGAAAGGCCCGGCTCGAACGAGCCGGGCCCCGCGTCTGGCCTCAGGCGATGACGGCGTCGAGGGCGATCTCGACCATCTCGGAGAAGGACTCCTGGCGGTCGGCCGCGGGCAGCTCGGTGCCGTGGAGGATGTGGTCGGAGATGGTGCACAGCGCCAGGGCGCGGGCCTTGAACTTCGCGGCGAGCGTGTAGATCGCCGCGGCCTCCATCTCGATCGCGAGGATGCCGTAGTCGGCGAGCTTGGCCTCGACCTCGGGCGCGTCGGTGTAGAACGTGTCCGAGGAGTACAGCTGGCCCACGTGCAGGCCGATCCCGCGGGCCGAGGCCGCGTCGACCGCATTACGAAGCAGGCCGAAATCGGCCACGGGCGCGTAGTCGACCACGCCGTCGAAGCGGATGCGGTTCATCGACGAGTTCGTCGAGGCGCCGATCCCGGCGACCACGTCCCGCAGCGCGATGTCGGGGTGGATCGCCCCCGCCGAGCCGACCCGCACGACGGTCTTGACGCCGTAGACGTCCAGCAGCTCGTGCACGTAGATCGAGGCCGACGGCTGGCCCATCCCGGTGCCCTGGACGGACACGCGCCGGTCCTTGTAGGTGCCGGTGAACCCGTACATGTTCCGGACCTCGGTGTAGCACGCGGCGTCGGTGAGGAACTGCTCGGCGATCCACTTCGCGCGCAGCGGGTCCCCGGGAAGGAGGACGCTCTCGGCTATGTCGCCCGGCTCGGCGGAGATGTGTGCTGTCATGCCGCCAGCCTCTCATAAACATCCCATGTATCAGTGGCGACCGGCTGTGACCCGAATCGCCCGATCCCGGTTCACGCCCGCCGCCGGCGTTCCGGTAATCTTCTCGGCGGTGGCGTGTCCGAGCGGCCGAAGGAGCTCGCCTCGAAAGCGAGTGTTGGGTAACCCTCAACCGTGGGTTCAAATCCCACCGCCACCGCCAAGCGTGTACGTGCGCCGGGTCCGGGAACGGGCCCGGCGTTCGTCGTTCCGTGGCACCGGACCGATAGTCTGTCGGCAATGCGCGCACGGGAATCCGGCGCGGACGGCGGCGTCGCCGACAGGACGAAGGGCGGGCAGCGGGTGAGTCGTCGATCCTCGGCGGGCGCGAAGGTCTTCAGCGGGGCCGTCATCGGCGCCTCGCTGCTCTTGTCCGCGATCCTGCTCCTGCACCGGTTCATCCCCAACCGCTGGTTCAACCTCGGCAGCCTCATCGAGACGTTCCTGCCCTGGTTCGGCCTCGCCGTCCCGGTCCTAGTCGTCCTCGCCGCGATCCGCCGCAGGCCCGTGGCCATCGTCTGCGCGCTCCTGCCGGCGCTCGTGTGGCTCCAGCTCTACGCCGGGCTCATCCCCGACAAGCACGAGGGCGAGGGCGACTTCCGCGTCGTCGCCCACAACGTCAACGCCGAGAACCGCGACACCGAGGCCACCGCCTCGATCCTCACCGCCGCCGAACCGGACGTGATCGTCCTCGTCGAGCTCACCGAGGACCAGCGCCTCTCCTGGGGTCAGGTCCTCGCTGAGCGGTACCCGCACTCGGTCGCCTACGGCACGGTCGCGCTGTGGTCGGCCCACCCGATCGCCGCCTCGAACGAGGTGGACCTCAACCTCGGCTGGGCGCGGGCGTTCCGCGCCGAGGTCGACATCGACGGCGAGCCCGTCGCCTTCTACGTCGCCCACCTCCTGTCGGTGCGCGTCAACTCCGAGGGCTTCACCTCGGAGCAGCGCAACCAGACCGCCGAACTCCTCGGCGAGGCGATCGCCGCCGAGGACCTCGACCGCGTCGTCCTCGCCGGGGACCTCAACGGCACCGTCCAGGACCGCTCGCTCGCCCCGATCACCTACCAGCTGGACTCGGCCCACGCCTCGGCCGGGAAGGGCTTCGGGTTCACCTGGCCCGCCGACATGCCGATGGCCCGGATCGACCAGGTGCTCTACCGCGGCATGACCGCCACCGGCTCCGACGTGCTCGAGGCGACCGCCTCGGACCACCGGCCGGTCCAGGCCGACTTCGCGTTCTGAAGCCGCCCGCACGCCGCGATACGGGGCCTTCCGCCCGATCGGACGCGGACCGGGTGCAACCCGCGGCGGCGGCTCCGGCGTCTTGCAGACGTGACCGAAGACGACGCCACCGTGATCCTGCCTGCCGTGAGCGACGGGGCCTTGCACGACCGGCCCCTGAAGGACGGCGCCCTGGACGACGACACCGCCGTGTTCGCTCGGGTCGTCGACGCGGAGCCCGCGCCCGCGGCGCACACGCTCATCGAGCTCGACGGCGTCGGCATGACCTACGCGGGCCCGCCGCCGGTCGAGGCGCTCAAACCCGTGCAGCTCCACGTCGAGAACGGCGAGTACGTCGCCATCGTCGGGCCCTCCGGCTCGGGCAAGTCGACGCTGCTCAACCTCCTCGGACTCCTCGACGTCCCCACCGCCGGGACCTACTGGTTCGACGGGTACGACACCTCGAAGATGAAGGAGTCCAAGCGCACCCAGCTGCGCGCCGACAAGATCGGCTTCATCTTCCAGTCCTTCCACCTCATGGCGCACCGGACCGCGACCGAGAACGTGGCGATGTCCCTGGTGTACCAGGGGATCCCGCGCCGCAAGCGCCGCCAGATCGCCCGCGAGAAGCTCGACCTGGTGGGCCTGAGCCACCGCCTGGACGCCCTGCCCACCACGCTGTCGGGCGGCGAGCGTCAGCGGGTGGCGATCGCCAGGGCGCTCGCGGCCGAGCCGAGCCTGCTGCTGTGCGACGAGCCGACGGGCAACCTCGACTCCAAGACCGCCGACGCCATCCTGGCCACTTTGGACGAACTGCACGGCCAGGGCCTGACGATCCTCATGATCACCCACGACCACGACGTGGCCGAGCGCGCCGGGCGGGCGGTCACGATCCGCGACGGCCAACTGCGCGAAGGCAACCACCTCCACGACGACCACCACGACGGCGGGAGCGACGACCGCGTCCCCACCGACCGCCCCGACCCGGGAACGCTGATCATGCCCGTCGCGGGAGAAGCGCCGACCGCGGTGCAGCCCGCGGCCGCGCCGCGCCGCAACTGAACCGCCGCCCGAAGACCCGAGACCGAACCACCGCAACACGACACCCGAGAAGAAGGGCCCGCGCCGTACGGCGCGGGCCCTTCCGTGTGCCCATCGGTCCGCCGCCGTTCACGGCGGCGGACCGGAGTCAATCGCGGTCGTCAGGTGGCGTGGAGGCGTCGTCGTCCGGTTCGTCCTCGTCTTCGTCGTCCTCGTCCTTGAAGTCCGAGCCGTTCGAGACGAGGATGTAGATCGGGCTGCCCTTGGGCGCCGAGCCGGTGATCGAGGTCGAGAACGCCTGGCCGTCTTCGCATTCGGAGTCGAACTTCCCGGGCGCGATCGCCGCCTCGAATCCCGCTCCGGCCACCTTGGACCGGGCCGAGTCCGGGTCCTCGCAGCCGATGGAGGGGATCGACACGAGGTTCTTGCCGTTGGACATGGCGTCGGTCGGTTTCGGCCAGTCCTTCTTGTCGAGGTCCTTCACCGCGGTCTTGAGGATCGCCGTGCCGGTGGACTTCACCGCGTCCTTGAGATCGTTGGACGCCACGTTCGCCCGATATGTCGCATCGGTGTCCCCCACGAAGGTCGCGGTGGTGGCGTTCGGGGTCGAGGCGATGAACCAGTAGGCGCGGTTGGAGTCCGAGGTACCGGTCTTGCCGAACAGCGGGCGGCCGAAGTCGCTGGTGTAGGCCGCGGCGGTGTTGCCCGAGCACTGGCTGCCCTCGGGGTTCTGGCCGACGACGCAGCGCCCGGCGCTCACCGCGGCGTAGGCGACCTCCTCGGCGTAGGCCTGCTCGCACGAGGGGGTCGAGGCCTCGACCCACTCCTCGCCGTCGGCGTTGATCACCTGCATGACCGGCAGCGGGTCACAGTGCTTGCCGCCGGCGGCCACCGTGGCGTAGGCCTCGGCCATGGCCATCGGGGTGGTGGCGTCGAACCCGAGGGTGAAGGTGCCGTACCCGTCGAGGTTGTCGTTCTCCTTCGCTTGGCCGACACCGGTGTTCGGGTAGAAGGTGATGCCCGAGCGCTCGGCGATGTCCACGGCCTTGCTGGTGCCGACCAGTTCCTGCAACTGCACGAAGGCGGTGTTGGAGGAGCGGCCGAACATGCCCCACATGTTCAGCGGCGCGGACGACCAGCCGCCGTCGTTGGTGGGGCACCACGGGTAGAGGTCCCCGCGTTTGAAGTCGCACGAGGAGGGCTGCTTCGTGTAGTCGCCGTAGAGGCGCGAGGCGTAGGTGCCGGGGGAGGGGATCTTGGTCTTGAGCGGCCAGCCCTCTTCGAGCGCGGCGAGCATGGTGAACATCTTGAACGTCGAGCCCGCGGGGTAGCCGATCACCCGCTCGTTGCCGCTGAGCAGGGGGATCGTGGTGTTCGGGTAGTTGGAGGGCTTGGAGTCGTCGCCGTCGGTGCGGGGGCCGTTGTTCGTCTGGTCGAGGCTGTAGACGCGGTTGACGGCCATGGCCCGCACGTGCCCGGTGCCGGGGGTGATGGTCACCGATCCGAGGGTGGCGGGGTTGTCGACGCTCACGCGGTCGGCGAGCTTCTCGGTGGCCGCGTTCTGGAGGTCGGGGTCGAGGCTGGTGACGATCTTGTAGCCGCCGCGCTTGAGCAGGCTGATGCGGTCGCGCTGGGTCTCGCCGAACAGCTCCTGGTCGCCCCACCACTCCTTGAAGAAGTCGCAGAAGAAGCCCCAGTTCGGGGTCGCGACGTCGACGCATTCGCTGCGGACGGGGCGGGGGTCCAGGCCCAGGGGCTGCTCGACGGCCTCGTCGGCCTCGGCCTGGGTGATCGAGCCGAGGTCGACCATGCGCTGGATGATCCAGTCGCGGCGGTCGAGGATCTGGCCGTCGTCGCCCTCGCCGTCGAGGAGGCCGTCGGCGTAGGAGGGGAACTTCGGCAGGGAGGCGAGCGTGGCCGCCTCGGCGAGGGTGAGTTCGCTCGGGGGCTTGTTGAAGTAGGAGTACGAACCCGCGTGCACGCCATAGGCCTGGTTGCCGAGGTAGATCACATTGAGGTAGCCCTCGAGGATGTCGTCTTTGGACATCGACTCCTCGATCGCCATGGCGTACCGGGCTTCTCGCAGCTTGCGGTCGTAGGTGTCCTCGGAGGCCTCGATGACCTCGTCGATGGTTGAGGCCGAGTAGATCAGGGTATTGCGAACGAACTGCATGGTGAGCGTCGACGCGCCCTGGGAGTCGCCGCCCTGGTTCGCCACGGCGGCGCGGATGATGCCGGCCCAGTCGACGCCCTTGTGCTCGTAGAACTTCGAGTCCTCCGCGGCGAGGAGGGCCTCGATCATGAGAGGGGAGACCTCGTCGAGGGTGACCTCGCGGCGGTTCTCCTCGTAGAAGGAGGTGATGAGCGTCTTGCCATCCGATGCGTACACATAGGACGTCTGCGGCAGCGAGGTCTTGGTGAGCTCCGACGGCAGCGACTCGAAGGAGTTGACGCTGTCCTCGGCCACCATGCCGGCCAGCCCGACGAGGGGGAACGCGGCGGCCGCCGCGAGCACCCCGGCGAGGACGCCGCAGACGAGCAGAGCTAGGGCGTCCCCCAGGGGACTCCGGTCGCGTTTCAAGATCTCCACCGCCTCAGATTAGAACGGACGTCGGGAAGCGCGGTCGTCGCCACATCGTTGTGTCGGCCGAACGGCTCGCGAGCGACCCCGGCGGAGCCGGGGCCGAGATCGCGAGCACACGGAGACCGTTCGCAGGTTTGCGAACCGGCCCACGCGGGCAGACGCCCTTCATTGATACGCCGCGAGTTCGGAGCGGAGCTGCGCTCGTATCGGAATCGTTATTATCGCGAGCTGCCATCGCGTAGTGAACCGTAGGGGTGAAGCCATCCCGAGGAGTCCGATTTTAGTCTCGGAGAGTAGTCAAACCCTTACAAGAGGTGTAGGGTCCGTTCTGACGGCGACGTTGTGTGATCGAGAGATCACTCGACTGTAGTCGTCGGGGGGTATGAAGGGGAAGATCTCACGGGGAGGTCATGCGGATGGGACTGCTGATCGACTGGACGACCAAGGCGCTATGTCAGGAAAGCGATCCTGACGCCCTGTTCGTTCAAGGTGCAGAGCAGAACAATGCGAAGAAGGTGTGCCGGGGATGCCCGGTCAGGCTCGAATGCCTGGCCGACGCGCTCGACAACCGCATCGAGTTCGGCGTCTGGGGCGGCATGACCGAACGGGAGCGGAGGGCACTGCTGCGCAAGCACGCGGACGTCCGCTCCTGGCGGGCCGTCTTCGACGTCGCTCTGGAGGAGGAGCAGCGAAATGCCCGCAAGGGCGACCGGCGCCGGGTACCGGTCGACATCAACTTCTGACCGGCGAGCCGTCCACCAGCGGCTGAGACAGACCATCGCGCCCGGGGCGGCTCTGCCGTCCGGGCGCGTTCTCGTCCCCTGCCGCTGCTCGTGAGCAGGTGGAATAAAGTGTCGGAGCGTCCGGCGGCCGCGGCGCCGAAGGCGCGGAGGTCGTCGAGGTCGACCACCTCCACGCCGAGCGAGGGCACCCACCGCTGGGGCACCGACGGGCACGCCGCCGTGTAGCGCACGGCCACCCGCTCCTCCGCGGCCCGGCGCCGGGCCAGGTCCGCGTGGACGCGCAGCACGGCCGCCACCGGGTCGTCCGCGTCCGATTCCTCCAGGACCGCCGCCGCGCCCAGGGCCCGCTCGGCCGACAGGTCGGCCGCGACCGGGGTGAGCCGGTTGAGGATCAGCCCGTCCAGCGGCATCCGCTCCTCGGTGAGCCGCCGGGTGAAGTAGACCGCCTCGCCCACCGCCGCCGGTTCGGGCGCCGCGATCACCAGGAACGAGGTCTGGTCGTCCTGGAGCGCCTGGAAGGTCGCCTCGGCCCGCTTGCGGAAACCGCCGAAGGTGTCCTCCAGGCTCGCGGTGAACTCCGCCACATCGGTGAGCAGGTGGCCGCCCAGGACCTTGTTGAACACCCGCGTGAACACCGCCGCGCTCGCGCCCATCAGCGACAGCATCGACCGCCGGGCCCCCGGGGTCGAGGCCGAGAGCAGCCGGATCACCCGCCCGTCCAGCAGCCGCGCCAGCCGCGCCGGCGCGTCGAGGAAGTCCAGGGCCGAGCGCGACGGGGGCGTGTCGAGCACGATCAGGTCCCACCGCCCGGTCGCCCGCAACTGGCCGAGCTTCTCCATCGCCATGTACTCCTGCGTGCCCGAGAACGTCGAGGACACCGCCTGGTAGAACGGGTTCGCGAAGATCTCCGCGGCGCGCTCGGCGCTCGTGTGCGAGGCCACGACCTCGTCGAACGTCCGCTTCATGTCGAGCATCATCGCGTCCAGCGACCCCGCGCCGACGCCCTCGACCGCCCGCGGGGTGTTGTCGAGCGAGGCCATCCCGAGCGACTGCGCCAGCCGACGGGCCGGGTCGATCGTCAGCACCACCGTGCTCCTGCCGTGCACCTCGGCCGCGCGCAGCGCCAGCGCCGCCGCCGTCGTGGTCTTGCCGACCCCGCCCGAGCCGCAGCAGGCGATCACGTGCTTGTCCGCGTCGCCGAGCAGCGCGTCGACGTCCAGCTCACGCCCCATCCGGGCCTCCGATCCCACCCGAGCGCCGCGTTTCAGGCCGCATCGGTGTCGCCGTCCCTCGGCCGCCGCGCCGCCGGGCCGGGCCGCAGCGCCCGCGCCAACTGGTACAGGCCCGACAGGTCCACGCCCTCGGGCAGCAGCGGCAGCTCTTCGACCGGGCGGCCGAGGCGCTCCAGGCGGTCGCGGTACGCGTCGACCGCCTCGATCTCGGTCCGGGCGGCCCCGTACTCGGACATCAGGCCCGCCACGAGCGTCGCGTCGGCGCTCAGCCCGGCCCGGGCCAGGCCCGCGCCGACCTCGTCGGCCGAGACCTCCACGGGTTTGGCCGCCGCGACCTTGTTGAGCACCACGTGCCCCACCGGCAGGTCGGCCGCGACGAGGTCGCGGTGGGCGTCCAGGGTCTCCTGCACCGGCATCGCGGCCGGGGTCGTGACCAGGTGCACCGTCGTCAGCGACGAGTGGAGCATCCGGGCGACCGACCGGGAGTGCTTGCCGATCGGGCCGGTCTTCGCCAGGCGCCCGCTCTCGACGGTGACGTTGAGGAACTTCACGACCCGGCCCGTCGGCGGCGCGTCGAGCACGACCGCGTCGTAGGCCATGCGGCCCGACTCGGTGCGCGAGACCGCCTCCTTGAGCTTCCCGGTCAGCAGGATGTCCCGCAGTCCGGGCGCGATGGTCGTGGCGAAGTCGATCGCGCCGAACTTCTGGAGGACCTTCCCGGCCGAGCCGAGCCGGTAGAACATCGTCAGGTAGTCCAGCAGCGCCTCGTCGGCGTCCACCGCCTGCCCGAACACTTCGCCGCCGCCGGTCCCCGCGGCCAGGTGCCGCTCCTCGTAGCCGAGCGACGGGGCGTCGAACAGCGGCGCGATCCCCTGGCGGCCCTCGACCTCGACGAGCAGGACCCGCCGGCCCGATCCGGCCAGGGCCAGTGCCAGCGCGGCGGCCACGGAGGTCTTCCCCGTGCCGCCCTTGCCGGTGACGACGTGCAGGCGCGGCACCGGGGGCGCTGTGGCGGTCATTTACCGGAGTCTAGTCATTCGGCCGCGATTCCGCAGATGAGCCATTGCGGGTCGCCCTCCTCGGCGACGAGGGAGAACACCCATGTGGTCGGGGTCGAGAGGGCGCCGGCGGCGTCGCCGCCGATCCTGATCTCGGCGGTGACGGTGGCCGCGCCGACCGAGCGCGCGGTCTCGGTGACCTCGCTCCATTCGAGGGTGCCGGGGGCGTCGGTGAAGGACATGCGGGCGACCGCCTCGCTGAGGTCCCGGTCGGCCTTGTCGGCGCACAGCCATGACGCGGCGGCGCCGGCGTCCTGGCGGTCGAGCAGCGCTTCGAGGAACGCGCCGACGGTGCGTTCGGGCGTGTCGGAGACGTCGGCGACGTCGACGAGCAGGCGCGTGGCGCCGAAGACGAGCGCGACGCAGAACGCGACGGCGGCGGCGACGGTGAGCGCCGACCAGGCCCGGTTCGATCCGATACGGCGGCTCGCGCGGTGCTCGGGTGCCGGTTCGGACGCGGCCCGCCTCTGCGCCGGGGGCCGGTCGGTCGGCGCGGCCCCGGGCCCGCGGGGGCTCCTGGTGGCGGCGCGTGCGGCGGTGTTCGCTGTGGCGGTCTCTGGCGGCTGGGCCGCAGTGCCTGACGACACGGGTACTCCGTTTCACTGGTGCTGCCGCTGCGGCAGCGGATTCGTGCAGTGAGGAGGCGACGCACTCCGAGCGTAGCGGTGCGGTGGGGGCGAATCAAGACGCCGTACTGTGGGCCCATGGAGAAATGGGAGTACTTCACCGCACCGCTGCTGATCCACAACACGAAGATGATCCTCGATACCTTCGGTGAGGACGGCTGGGAGCTCGTCACCGTCCTTCCGGGTCAGAGCTCGGAGCAGCTCGTGGCCTACTTCAAGCGGAAGAAGGAGCAGTAGCGGTGGCGGATGTCGACAAGGCGCTCGCGCGCCTGGGCCTGCGACTGCCGCCGGTGGTGCCGCCGGTGGCCGTCTATCACCCGGCGGTGCGCAGCGGCGAGTTCGTGTACACCTCCGGCCAGCTCCCGATGGTCGAGGGCGCTCTCGCCGCGACCGGGAAGGTCGGTGCGGAGGTCGACCTCGAGCAGGGCTACGACCTGGCGCGGATCTGCGCGTTGAACGCTCTGGCGGCGGTCGCCTCGGTGGCGCCGCTCGATGAGGTCGCGCAGATCGTGAAGGTCGTCGGCTTCGTGGCCTCGGCGCCCGGGTTCACCGGTCAGCCGAAGGTCGTCAACGGCGCTTCGGAGCTGCTGGGCGAGGTCTTCGGCGAGGCCGGGACGCACGCCCGCAGCGCGGTCGGCGTCGCCGAGCTGCCGCTGGGCGCGCCGGTCGAGGTCGAGCTGATCGCCCGTCTCGCGCCGAGCGCCAAGACCGTCCTGGTCTAAGCGCCCGCCCCGCTCGTCTCGCGGTCGGCCCTTCGGATGCGCCGCATCCGGAGGGCCTTTCGCGTGAGCGGAGGCCGGCTCCGGGTCCGGCCGGTCCCGCCCTGCCGCGGGTCCGACCGTCGCCTCGGGCCGGTCAGGTGATGGACGGGGTCACGCGGGTCTCGACCTCGCCGAGGGCGATGGTCGTGCCGCGCGGGCCCGGCGCGGTCGCGGTGACCTTGACGGCGTCGCCGTCGCCGAGCCGCCACTGGCCGGTGACGGCCTCGCCGGACCCGTAGAGCAGTCCCGGGCGCAGGAGCGCCCCGCCCGAGGTGAGCTGCGCGAGCTGCTGCGCGGGCGTCCAGTACGCCTCGGCGAAGTCGGCCCCGGCCACGGCCACGCCGTTGACCTCGATGCTCAGGCGCAGGTCGTAGCCGTACCGGTCGGATTCCTTGAGGTAGGAGGCCATGTCGTGGCCCGGCTCGGGGGCGGCGGTGCGGGCGGCGCCGAGCGCGTCCAGCGGCGTGACCCAGGCGCTCATGGAGGTCGCGAAGGACTTCGAGGCGAACGGGCCGAGCCCGTCGGTCTCCAGTTCGGCGAAGTCGCGGGCGGTCCAGTCGTTGAGCAGGACCGCGCCGAACACGTAGTCCTCGAACGCGTCGGGGGAGACCGGCCGCCCGAGGGCGGACTCGCCGCCGACGAGGAACCCGACCTCGGCCTCGATGTCGAGGGCCCGGGTGGGCCCGAACTGCGGCTGCCCGTCCTCGCCGCGGCGGTGCCCGGCGGGGCGCACGAGGTCCATCCCGGAGGGGATGAGGGTCGAGGCCCGGCCGTTGGAGGCGCGCGGGTGGACGCGGTGCGCGTCGGGCGCGCGCATCGTGAAGTCGACGTAGTCGGTCACCAGCAGCGGCGCGTGCATGATCGCGTCGGCGACCGGGGTGAGCCAGTGCGAGGCGACCTCTTGGAGGCTCGGTTCGCTCAGCGCCTCCTGGACCTGGGCGCGGACCTGCTTCCACGCGGGCCTGCCGAGCGACAGGAGCCGGTTGAGCGCCGGGTCGCGCAGCGCGGTGCACGCGGCGCAGGTCTGGCAGTCCCCGGAGAGGACGGCCTTGTGCATGTCGAGGATCTGGTCGCCGATGCGCACCCCGATCCGCGGCAGGTCCTCGTCGGCGGTCGAGAAGACCCCGAACGGGAGATTGTGGATGTTGTAGGGGCTCGCGTCGGCCCCCGGAACCCAGCATGTCGTCGTCACGTGCTCGTCCTCCAGTCACTTGTGTGTAGGAGTAACGAGCGCCGCGCGCCAAAGGTCACTCCGGGCGACGGTGCCTGCGCAGAACTGTGAACCATCCCACCCACGCGGCGACGGCGACGGCGGCGAAGAACAGCCGCGGGCCCGGGGCGATCTGGCTGCCGAGCAGGGCCGGGACGGCGAAGACGACGGCGAGGCCCAGCAGGACCGAGCGCCCGAGCGCGCCCCTGAAGAACCCGGGGCCGTAGATCTTCTCGCGCCAGTGCGCGTCGTCGCCGTCGGCGTCGACCCAGCGGCGGGGCGCGCGCCGGGCCTCGGGCGGCACCTGCGCGGGCGGCAGCCGGGCGGCGAGGTCGAAGCCGAGCTTCGAGCCGGCCCGGCCGTCGGCGACGGGGTCGGCGCCGGCGGGTTCGAGGTCGGCGGCGGCCTGGCGCGAGCGGCGGGCGAGGTCGTCCATGCCGAGGTCCTCGGCGATCGCGGCGAGCGCGAGGTGGGTGCGCGGCTGGTCGGGCGCGAGGTTCACGGCGTTCCAGGCGGCGTCGAGGGCCGGCTGCGCGGCCCCGGCGCGGCGGGTGATGAGCGCGTAGTGGATGTGGTTGAGCCACGAGGTGCGGTCGAGGTCGAGGAGGCTCGCGGCGGCCTGGAGGGCCTCCTGGTCGCGGCCGGCGTCGGCGAGCGCGTAGCCGCGCATGATCATCGCGCGGCGGTGCTCGGGCTTGTGGGCCAGCGCGGCCCCGGCGTAGACGAGGGCCTCGTCGGGGTCGTGGTCGGCGACGGCGCACGCGGCGGCCATGGCGTTCGCGTCGGGGTCGAGCGGGTCGACGCGCAGGGCGGCGTCGACCTCCGCCCGGGCGTCGGGGACCCGCCCGAGGTCGAACATGAGCTCGGCCCTCTGGAGGTGCTCGGTGACGGTGCGGCGGGTGGGGTCGTCCATGGGTCCCTACTCCCGGATGGGCGTCAGTGCTGGTACAGCAACGCTACCGCGGTGGCGGCGAGACCCTCGCCGCGTCCGGTGAAGCCCAGGCCGTCGGTGGTCGTGGCCGACAGCCGCACGGGCGCGCCGACGGCGGCGCCCAGGGCGGTCTCGGCCTCGGCGCGCCTGGGCCCGATCTTGGGGCGCGCGCCGATGACCTGGACGGAGACGTTGCCGATCGCCCAGCCCGCCTCGCGGACGCGCCGGGCGGTCTCGCGCAGCAGCGCGTCGCCGGACGCGCCGGCCCATTCGGGCCGGCTGGTGCCGAAGTTGGAGCCCAGGTCGCCGAGTCCGGCGGCCGAGAGCAGGGCGTCGCAGGCCGCGTGCGCGGCCGCGTCCCCATCGGAGTGGCCGGCCAAGCCCGCCTCGCCGGGCCAATCCAGGCAGGCGAGGCGGCATGGCCGGTGATCGTCGAAGCGGTGCACGTCGGTGCCGTGCCCTACGACGAAGGACGTATTGGAGCTCGCGCTGTCGCTGGAGCCCGCACTGTCGTTGAAGTTCACGCTCACGCGGTTCGCTCGCGGGGGCCGGCTACTTGACCGGGGCCTCCGAGAGCAGGACCTTGTCGAGGATGTTGTCGGCCTCGGCCTTCACGCAGTCCTCGGCGAGGGCGATCTCGCCGGTGAGGATCTCGCGGGCCTTGGAGAGCATGCGCTTCTCCCCGGCGGAGAGTCCGCGCTCGCGGTCGCGCCGCCAGAGATCGCGGACGACCTCTGCTATTTTCAGCGGGGAGCCGGAGGCGAGCTTCTCGACATTGGCCTTGTAACGCCGCGACCAGTTGGTGGGTTCCTCGGTGTGCGGGGCGCGCAGGACCTCGAAGACCTCTTCGAGGCCTTCGGCGCCGACCACTTCCCGGACGCCGACGAGCTCGACGTTCTTTGCTGGAACCTTGACCGTGAGGTCACCCTGTTCGACACGCAGCACGAGGTATTCCTGTTCGATACCACCGATGACGCGAGTCTCTACAGCTTCAACGAGTGCGGCCCCGTGGTGGGGGTAGACAACGGTCTCGCCGACACTAAAACCCATAGGATCGAAACCCCTTTCGCTGTGTCTAGCCTAACACGTCATCGGGGTTTTCCCCGACAGCGGATCGTTACGAATTCCCTGGTCAATTGGTATGTGACTGATTACTCTACGGCACGTTGGACTTTCGGGCGGCGCGCGGAGGACGCGAATGAGGCCTGGATCGCTCCGCCTCCCCGCGCCCGCGAGGGGCCTCGAGAGGGGACGCCCGGCCGCTCCGGCGATGCGGCCGCGGCGGGCCCGCCACCGGCGGAAACCGGCGCGCGGCCCTCCAGTGGTCTTCGGCCCCAAGGGAACCGGCTGATTCACCACTTCCGGTGAGACGCAGGGCTCGCCGTGCGCCCGGCCAAGGGAAGCGAAGAGTGCTCGTCGTCTACGCTGTCGTCAGCATTCCTGTCGGAACTCAGGGGAGGACCAGCAGTGGTCAGGGGAATCAGCACGGCGATCACGGTTCGTCGCGCGGCCGCCATCGCAATCGCGGGGGTCGTCGCGGCCGCCCTGTCCGCGTGCGGCGCGGGTCAGGTGACCCAGACCGACTCCAAGCACTCGGCCATCGCCGGGGTCAACGTCCAGGACGGCGACCTCGCGCTGCGCGACCTCCAGATCGAGTTCGACACGCCCGCTGGCTACGCCGCCGGGGAGAGCGCCGCGCTGCGCGTGTGGATCGCCAACGAGGGCGAGGCCGAGCTGAGCCTCGTCGGCGTCACCGTCCGCGCGAACCAGGACGACCCGCCCGAGGCCCTCGCCGGCATCGTGACGCTCGTCGGCGCCGAGGCCGAGGCGCCCGAGTCCCCCAGCGAGGAACCCTCCGACGAGCCGACCGACGGCGAGGACGCCGAAGGCGAAGACGGCGAAGACGGCGGTGAGAACACCGACGAGGAGGGCACGCCCTCCGACGACGCGACCACCGAGGCCCCCGAGCCCGAGAACCCCTTCGCCGGCGCCCTCGAATACGACGTGCCGATCGCCCCGCACGGCTACGTGCGCCTCGACCAGGGCGTCGAAGGCGGCGACCACCTCCTCATCGAGGGACTCGGCGGGGAGCTCAAGGTCGGCGGCCACCTCTGGGTGACCTTCTACTTCTCCAACGGCCAGGAGGTCGAGGTCAAGCTGCCCATCGGCCAGAGCCTCGACGCCGAGGACCGCTCGTACTACGAGCCCGAGGACGCCGGCGGCCACTAGAGACGAACGGACAACGTGCGAGGCCCCGATCCGAACGGATCGGGGCCTTCGGCGTCCGTGCTAGCGGCACAGCGGCCAGCGGCGGTCCACGGTCTCCTCGCGGCCCTTGCGGCGGAAGTACTCCTCCAGGCTCGCCGCGTCCTCGGCGTGCCAGCGCACCTGCGAGTCGTGCAGGTCCCGCGGGGTCAGCCCGCCGACCTCCGGGTACATCGCGCCGATCGCGCGGGCCAGCGCCACGGTCGCCTCGGCGTCGCCGACGGCCGAGTGCGCCTGGGCGTGCGCGACCCCGTAGTGGGCGGCGGTCACGCCGAGGGTGCGCTTGCCCCTGCGGTAGCGGTCGACGCGCTTGTCGAGCACGGACGGGTCGATGATCGCGGCGCGGTCCCACGCGAGCTGCGGGAGGCCGTGCCGTTCGAGCTCGTAGGACAGGAGGGTGCAGTCGAAGCCGGCGCGGAAGGCGACGATGGGGACCTCGGCCTCGATCGCCGCCCGGAGCGCGTCGGCGACCTCCCGCAGCGCCGCCTCCGGCGCGGCCCCTTCGGCCTTGACCTTCTCGTCGGTGATCCCGTGGACGCGGGTCGCGCCCGGGGGGATCGGGACCCCGGGGTCGATCAGCCACGTGCTCGGGCCGGCCTCGGCGATGAGGGCCGCCTGGACGATCCGGTCGCCGGCGACGTCGACGCCGGTGGTCTCCGTGTCGAAGCCCAAGAGGGGCCCCGCAAACCATTGCTCGCTCATGTCCACACGGTACCGGGAGGGTCCGACAATCCCCGCCTTGCGCCACCGGCGCGGCCGTATGCGGACACCAGGGCACGAAAGGCCCGGCGCGCCGGTGGCGGGACGCTTCGGCGCAAAGCCCTGTCGGTCCCGCCCATTACCGTTGGCCCATGAGCGCACTCCCTTCCGGCGCCGCCGCGCCGCACTCCCCGCGGGGCCGGTCCGCGCCCGATCCGGTCGCCGGCTCGGCCGAGCTGGAGGCGGTGCTCGAACGCGTCACCTACGCGAACGAGGAGACCGGCTACACCATCGCCCGCGCCAGCCCCGTCCGCGGCGGCGCGGACCTCGTGACCGTGGTCGGGCCGCTCCTGGGCGCGCAGGTGGGCGAGTCGCTGTCGCTGACGGGCCGGTGGACGAGCCACCCGAAGTACGGCCGCCAGTTCGAGGTCTGGTCCTACCGGACGGTCCTGCCGGCCACCGTCCAGGGCATCGAGCGCTACCTCGGGTCCGGCCTGATCAAGGGCATCGGGCCCAAGACCGCCGCGAGGATCGTCGAGCACTTCGGCACCGAGACCCTGGAGGTGATCGACGCCGACGCCGGGCGCCTCGCGGAGGTGCCCGGGCTCGGGCCCAAGCGCACCAAGGCCATCGCCGCGGCCTGGGTCGAGCAGCGGGCCATCAAGGAGGTCATGGTGTTCCTCCAGTCGGTGGAGGTCTCCACCTCGCTCGCCGTGCGCGTCTACAAGAAGTACGGGGACGCGGCGATCGGCGTGGTCAAGAACGAGCCGTACCGCCTCGCCAACGAGGTGTGGGGCATCGGGTTCAAGACCGCCGACGCGATCGCCCGCGCCGTCGGCATCCCGCACGACGCGCCCGAGCGCGTCAAGGCGGCCCTCCAGTACACGCTCTCGCAGGCCTCCGACGGCGGGCACTGCTTCCTGCCGGCGCCGAACCTCGTCGCCGACACCGTCGAACTCCTCGGCCTGGAGGCCGCCCCGGTCGCGAAGGCCCTAGCGGAACTCGCCGCCGAAGGCGAGCACGTGATCGCCGACGAGGTGCCCGCGAAGGACTCGACGGTCCCGGCCCGCTACCTCGCGCCGTTCTTCCACGCCGAACGCGGCCTCGCCCAGGGCCTGCTGGGGCTGCTGCGCACCGGCGAGGACCGGCTCGGCGCGTTCGCGACGGTCGACTGGGACCGGGCGTTCGCGTGGCTGCGGGCCCGCGCCGACGCCGAGCTCGCGCCCGAGCAGGCCGAGGCGGTGCGCCTGGCCCTCACCGAGAAGGTCGCCGTCCTCACCGGCGGGCCCGGCTGCGGCAAGAGCTTCACCGTCGCCTCGATCGTGGCGCTCGCGAGGGCCAAGGGCGCCAAGGTCATGCTCGCCGCCCCGACCGGGCGCGCCGCCAAGCGCCTGGCCGAGCTGACCGGGTTCGAGGCCCGCACCCTCCACCGGATGCTGGAGCTGCGCCCCGGCGGCGACGCCGCCTACGACCGCGACAACCCGCTCGACGTGGACCTGCTGGTGGTCGACGAGTCCTCGATGCTGGACACGATCCTCGCGAACAAGCTCGTCAAGGCCGTCCCGCCCGGCGCGCACCTGCTGCTGGTCGGCGACGTGGACCAGCTGCCGAGCGTCGGCGCCGGGGAGGTCCTGCGCGACCTCCTCGCGTCCGAGGCGGTCCCGCGGGTCCGCCTCACGCAGGTCTTCCGCCAGGCCGCCGAGTCGGGGGTCGTCGCCAACGCCCACAAGGTGAACCGGGGCGTGCTCCCGGACCTGGCCGAGTACCCCGACTTCTTCTGGTTCGCGTGCGACGACAACGAGCTGGTCGCCGACCGGGTCGTCGAGATCGTCACCCGCCGCATCCCCGCGAAGTTCGGGCTGCACCCGGTGCGGGACGTGCAGGTCCTCGCGCCGATGCACCGCGGCGGGCCCGGCGCCGGGAACCTCAACACGCGGCTCCAGGAGGCGCTCACGCCCGCCCGCGAGGGCCTGGCCGAACGCCGCCACGGCGGCCGGGTCTTCCGCCTGGGCGACAAGGTGATCCAGATCCGCAACGACTACACGAAGGGCAAGGCGGGGGTCTTCAACGGCACCGTCGGCCTCGTCCAGGGCATCGACCCGGTCGAGCAGACCCTCACCATCCGCACCGACGAGGACGAGGACGTCGACTACGAGTTCACCGAACTCGACGAGCTCGTGCACGCCTACGCGATCACCGTGCACCGCTCGCAGGGCAGCGAGTACCCCGCGGTGGTCGTGCCGGTGACCACCAGCGCGTGGACCATGCTCCAGCGCAACCTGCTGTACACCGCGATCACCCGCGCCAGGCGGCTCGTGGTCCTCGTCGGGTCGAAGCAGGCGCTCGAGGCGGCCGTCCGCAAGGCGGGTACCGGAAAGCGCCACACCGGGCTGACGCACCGGCTGGAGGTCTAGACCTCGTCGAGGTGGACGACCGCGCCGAGGGCGGCGAGCCTGGCCTGCGCCGCGCTCGCGGCCTCGTGGCGGACTCCGGAGAGGATCGTCGACGGCGCGCCGTCGACCAGGGCCTTCGACTCGGCCAGGCCCAGGCCCGTGATCGCCCGGACCTCCTTGACGACCTCGATCCGCTTCATCCCCACGTAGTCGAGCACGACCGTGTAGGAGCCGGTCGACACATCGGACCCGGTCTCGGGTTCTGCCTCGGGGGCCGCCGGGGCGGTCGGGGCGGGCTCGGTCGGATGCCCGCCGATGACGTTGACGCGCACCGCGGCGCCGGCCGCGACGAGCTGCGCCTGCGCGGCGCCGGCGGTCGCGTGGTCGACCCCGGAGAGGATCGTCGCGGGGGTGCGGTCGGTCAGGCCCTTGGCCTCGGCGAGACCGAGCCCGGTCAGGGCCCGGATCTCCTTGATGACGTGGATCTTCCTGGACCCGGCGTCGTCGAGGACCACCGTGTAGGTGCCGGCGGGGCCGATCGGCTCGGCCGCCGCGCCGCCCTCGCTGAGGCGCACCGTCGCGCCCACGTTCGCGAGCATCCGGTACGCCGCGCTGGCCGATCCGTGGTCGACGCCGGTGAGGACCGTGGCCGGGATGCGCTCGGACATCTCCTTCGCCTCGACGAGGCCGAGGTTGGTGATCTTGCGCAGTTCCTTGATGACGTGGATCTTCCTCGTGCCCACGCCGTCCAGGACCAGCGACCACGGGCCCGGCTGCGTCGGGATCGGGTAGTGCCCGCCCTTCGCGCTCGGGTACACCATCCAGTGCTCGCCGCGCTCGTCCTTCTTGTACGAGCGCTGCGTGACCACGACCATGAGCGCGACCAGGCCGCCGCCGACCAGGAACAGGGCGAGGACGAGGAGGTTGACGTCCACGGCGCTACCGGTAGTTCGTGAACTGGAGGGCCACGTCGAGGTCCTTGCCCTTGAGGAGGGCGATGACCTCCTGGAGGTCGTCGCGCTTCTTCCCGGTGACGCGGAGCTTGTCGCCCTGGATCTGCGGCTTGACGCCCTTGGGGCCCTCGTCGCGGATGATCTTCCCGATCTTCTTCGCGTCCTCGGTGGCGATGCCCTGCTTGAAGGCGACGTCGATCTTCGTCTCCTTGCCCGACTGGCGCGGGTCGGAGGCGTCGACGGCCTTGAGGGAGATGCCGCGCTTGATGAGCTTCTCCTTGAGCACTTCGAGGGCGGCCTTCGCGCGGTCCTCGGTCTCGGCGGCCACCACGGCCGCCTCGTCGCCGCTGCGCTCGACGCTCGCGCCGGTCCCGCGGAAGTCGAACCGGGTCCCCAGCTCGCGCTGGGCCTGGTTGATCGCGTTGTCGAGTTCGGCCAGGTCGATCTCGGAGACGATGTCGAACGAGGCGTCAGCCATGGGAAACCGGTCCTTCCAGGTAGATCCGAGGCCCCGCCGTCCCGGGGCCCGGGCGGCCCGCGGACGCAGGTCGACCGGGTGCGGGGTCGGCGGCGCGGCGGCACGGGCGCAGCGCCGGGGGCGCGATCGCCAAGCTTAGTCCGGGCCCGCCGCACCGGGCGCGCGCGTCCGGACAGGACGGCAGTGAACGCGGTCTCATCGGGGGAGAACCCGCTTGCGCCGTCCCGTGGACGGGAGGCTATTCTTGCTCTCGCTACACGCGAGGCAGGTTGCCCGAGCGGCCAAAGGGAGCTGACTGTAAATCAGCCGGCATTGCCTACGCAGGTTCGAATCCTGCACCTGCCACAAGTAGCGAGACGGCCCGCGACCGGGGAATCGGTCGCGGGCCGTTCGGTCTTTCGGAACCCGGGCCGGGGATGATCGACTGCGCTTCTCAGGCCACTTCGGCGGCGTTCCTCGGCAGCCACGCCGCGGTCTCCCAGCCGCCCTCCGGGCGCGGCTGCGCCCGCAGCTGCCCCCCGACCGCGTCGATCCGCTCGCCCAGCCCGACCAGGCCCATCCCGGCCCCCGACTGCGCCAGCGAACCGAGCACGGACGATCCGGCGCCGGACCGGGCCCGCGCGCCCTGGCCGTTGTCCCGCACCGACACCTCCATGCCGTTCCCGCTGGAGGCCGCGACCACCACGCGCACCCGCGTCGCGCCCCGGGCGTGCTTGCGCACGTTCGTCAGCGCCTCGCGCACCACCCGGTGCGCCGTCGCGGCGATCTCCGGGGCCACCGAGCCGGCCAGTTCGGGGGAGATGAAGCAGCTCGCGTCCGTCCCCTCCCTGCTGAAGCGGTCCACCAGGTCCTCGATCTGCGACAGGTCGCCCAGCGGGTTCACGCCCGCCTCGGCCTCGTCGTCGCGGAGCATCCGCACCATCCGCCGCATCGAGGCGAGCGAGGCCAGGCCCGCCTCCTCGATGTCGGCGAAGGCCTTGCGCGGGTCGGTGTCGGTCACCTGCGCGGCCTGCGCGAGCACCACCATGCCCGTCACGTGGTGCGCCACGAAGTCGTGCATCTCCCGGGCCAGTTCGAGCCGTTCGGCGCGGCGCACCTCCTCCTGCGTCTCGCGGCGCAGGCGGTCCATCGACCGCAGGTAGGCGCCGAAGGCGACCACCGTCGTCAGCCCCATGAGCACCATGACCGCCCCCGCGACCCGGGCCCCGGGCATGTCGAAGATGCGCACGCCGATGAGCATGATCGCCCCGCCGGTCGCCCACGCGACCCACCGGCCCGGCGCGGCGTCCCAGTGGCGCACGGCGAACAGCATGAGCAGGCCCAGCGCGAACAGCTCGGTCGCGCCGATCCCCCGCTCGGTCTGGCCGACCGCGATGTCGATGCCGGTCGCGACCAGCGAGGCGATCGCGGCCGCGGCGATCCAGCGTTTGCGCCCGGGCCGGTAGAGCATGTAGACGCCGAGGGCGAACAGCGCCGTCGCCGCCTCCACCCACGCCACCGGCGAGTAGTACGGCGGCTTCTCGCCTGGGAAGTGCGAGGAGAGGTCGGCGACGAGCGTCAACAGCAGGATCGCGATGACGCTGATCTTGAGCGTCCGCATGGCGAGCCGGTTGAACCGGGCGCCCCACGTGGGCCGGGCGGCGGTGGCGTTCATGCCTACGAACGTAGTCGCCGCTCACCGGGCCTCCGCCGAATGGCCGACCCGGCCGGTCCGATACCGGTCCGCGAGCCGAAGCGGGGGAAGGCCTTCGCGGGCGAAGCTCGTGTCATGAACGGATTCTTCGAAATCTCCGCCGCCGTGAGCCTCGTGCTCCTGGCCGCGTTCCTCGTCGCGGGCGTGGCCCTCCCCTTCGTCTCCACGCAGCGAAAGGTCCGCCGATGAGACCGCCGATGCTCACCGCCGCCGCCCTCACCAAGCACTTCGGGGCCGCCCCGGCCCTGGACGGCGTCGACTTCCACGTCGCCCCCGGCGAATCGGTCGCCGTGACCGGGCCCAGCGGCTCGGGCAAGTCGACCCTCCTGCACTGCCTCGCCGGGATCATGCGGCCCGACTCGGGCGAGGTGCGGCTGTTCGACGAGCGCATCGACACGCTCTCCGAGCGCCGCCGCAGCCACCTGCGGCGCACCCGCTTCGCGTTCCTGTTCCAGTTCGGGCAGCTGCTGCCCGAGCTGCCCGCCGAGGAGAACGTCGCGCTGCCGCTCATGCTCGACGGGACGCCGCGGCGGGCCGCGCTCGAACCGGCCCGCACCGAACTGCGCCGCCTCGGCCTCGCCGGCATGGAGCGGCGCCGCCCCGGCGAGCTGTCGGGCGGCGAGGCCCAGCGGGTGGCGCTCGCGCGGGCCCTGGTGGTGCGCCCGGCCGTGGTCTTCGCCGACGAGCCGACCGGCGCGCTCGACCGCGCCACCGGCGACCAGGTGATGGGCGTCCTGCTCGACACCGTCGCCGAACTGGAGGCCGCGCTGGTCGTGGTCACGCACGACCCGCGGATCGCCTCGCGGTGCACGCGGACGATCGAGATCCGCGACGGGCGCCTCAGCGGCGTCCCGCGCACCGGCGACGGCGCCGGCTTCGACGGTTTCGCGCCCGACGCCTCCCCGCGGCCGGACGGCTCGCGCGACGCCGCGAACGACTCGCGCGGGGCCGCCTTCGCTTCCGGGCGCGTCGCGGGCGCACCGGACCTTCCGGTGCGCGGGAGCGGCGGCCCCGACGAGGGGCGCTTCGGGCACGAGCCGGTCGCCGAGGTGTGGCGATGACCGAGTTGGCCTGGCGCCTCACGCGCCTCGGCGGGCGCCGCGCGCTGCTGAGCACCGGGTTGACCGCGTTCGCGGTCGCCGTGGCGACCCTGCTGCTCCAGTTCGCGGTGGCCGGGAACTTCGCGTTCGCCGAACGCGCCGACCGCACCTCCTGGCGCGAACCGGTCGCCGTGGAGCAGGACGCCTCGGCGGTCATCGCGACGGCGTTCGACCACTACCGCGGCAGCACCGTCACCCGCGTCGACCTCGCCGCGCTCACCGGCGACGCGCCCGTGCCGCCGGGCATGGACGCCTTCCCCGCCCCCGGCGAGGTGTGGCTCTCCCCGGCGGCCGCCGACCTCCTCGACGGCGTGCCCGAATCGGACTTCCTCGCCCGCTACGGCGGCGCCGCCGTAGCCGGGGAGCTCGGGGCCGCGGCGCTCGCGCACCCGAACGAGCTCGTCGCCGTCGTCGGCCGCGACGCCGCCGACCCGGCCATGACCGCCGAGCGCTCCAGCGCCGACACGGTGTCCCCGCGCGGGTTCGACGCCTTCGAAGGCGGACAGCCCGACACCGTGTACGGCTTCTACCAGATCCTCATGGCCCTCGCCGCGGTGCTCATGGCCGTGCCCGCCGCCGTGTTCGGCGCGGCCGCCGCGCGCCTGACCGTCTCGCGCCGTGACGAGCGGCTCGCGACGCTGCGACTCGTCGGCGCCACCCCGGCGCAGGTGGTGCGGCTGACGCTCATCGAGACGACGCTTGCGGCCGCGGCCGGGTCGATCGTCGGCACGCTCGCCTGGCTGGCGACCACGCCGCTGTTCGCGCTCATCCCCATCGACGGCGGCCGCTGGTACGTCGCCGACCTGTGGTCGGGGGCCGCGTGGACGGCCGCGGTCGCCCTCGCGGTGCCGCTGCTGGTCGCCGTCTCGGCCCTCATCGGCCTGCGCGGCGTCGTGATCAGCCCCCTCGGGGTGGCCCAGCGGGTCAAACCCAAGGGCCTCAAGCTGATCCGAGCGGTCGTCTTCCTCGCCCTCGCGCTCGCCTTCGTCGCGGCGACGCAGGTCATGGGCGCCAGCATGGTCGCCGTCGGCATCCTCCTGGCGCTGTTCGCCGGGACCCTCGCCGCGCTCAACCTCGTCGGCCCGTGGATCGTCCAGAAGCTCGGGAACCTCCTGGCGCGCACCGCCAGGGGCCCCTCCCGGCTCCTGGCCGCGCGACGCCTCGCCGAGGACCCCAAGGCCGCCTGGCGGGCCGTCTCCGGGGTCGCCATCGCCGGGTTCATCGCCGGCTCGGTCGCCTTGTTCCCGATGGTCATCACCGACACCGACGCGCAGGCGACCGAGGCGATCGCGGCGAAGGTCCCCGCCGCCGAGGCCGAGGCCCTCGCCGCCGAACTGGACGCCGCGCTCGGCGGAAGCGCCGAGGTGAAGGTGGTCGACTCCAGCGGATGGCTGTTCGCCGGCGAGGACGGCGCGATCCTCGAGGCCACCGCTTCGGCGGCCGAACTGGAGGCGGTGCGCTCGGCCATGACCGCGATCGTGCCCGGCGACGCCCCCGAACGCGAGATCGACTCCAGCCTCATGTCCAACCGCATCGTCGCCTCGGTCCGCACCGGCGTCACCGTGGTCCTCGCCGTGGTCTTCGCGACCGCCGCCGTCTCGGCCGCGATCAGCGCCATCGGCTCGGTCCTCGACCGCCGCCGCACCTACCGGCTGCTCCACCTCGCCGGGACCCCGCAGCAGGTCCTCGACCGGGCCCGGCGCCAAGAGTCCCTCCTGCCGCTGGCCCTCATCGGGGGCGGGTCCATCCTCACCGGGATGCTCCTGACCCTCCCGGTCATCGGCGCCATGGGCTTCGACGTCAGCGGCGTGCTCATCCTCACCGCCACCGTCGCCGCGGGCACCGCCGCGGTCATCGCCGCCGGCAGCGCGTCGAAACCGCTGCTGCGCTCGGCCATGCGCGACGTGAGCCCCAGACCCGACTGACCGCAGGACGCGGGGAGCGAGCGGCCTCGACCGGGTGCACCGGTCGAGGCCGCGGCGCGTCCGGGAGTGGCGGTTCCTGCGGCCTCCCCGAAAACGAGCTAAAACTAAAGAGTGTGATAGTTAGGGAGACCTAACCACGCTTTCCGCGACGGGGCCGCCGACGGCTCGCGACCCCGCCCGGACGGACCGCGAGCCGCGCGAGTTGAGGAGCCCCGATGGCTGAACGCCGAGGACGCAGGACCCCGAACGTCAGGACGGCCGAAGTGCTGCGGACCGAACGGGTCACCCCGCACATGATCCGCGTGGTCCTCGGCGGCGAGGGCCTCGCCGACTTCGACTGCGGCGACTTCACCGACCACTACCTGAAACTCCAGTTCCCCGTCGCGGGCGTGGACTACCCCGAGCCGTTCGACCTCGCCCGCATCCGCGAGGAGTACCCGCGCGAGCAGTGGCCGGTCACCCGCACCTACACCGTGCGGCGCTGGGACCGGGCCGCCCGCGAGCTGTCGATCGACTTCGTCTACCACGGCGACGAGGGCATCGCCGGACCCTGGGCCGCGAACGCCGAGCCCGGCACCCTCCTGCGCTTCGCCGGACCCGGCGGCGGCTACGCCCCCGGCGCCGACGCCGACTGGCACCTGCTCGTCGGCGACGAGAGCGCCCTCCCGGCGATCGCCTCCGCGGTCGAGCGGCTCGCCCCCGGCGCCCGCGCCCACGTCTTCCTCGAAGTCGCCGACCCCGAGGAGGAGCAGCAGTTCAAGTCCGCCGGGGACGTGCGCGTCACCTGGCTCCACCGCGGCGGGGCCCGCGTCGGCGAGCAACTGGTCGCGGCCGTGCGCGGCTTCGAGTTCCCCGAGGGCGCGGCGCAGGCGTTCGTCCACGGCGAGGCCGGGTTCGTGCGCGAGATCCGCCGCCTCCTGCGCTTCGAGCGCGAGATCCCCCGCGAGCGGCTGTCGGTCTCCGGCTACTGGCGCCTGGGCCACAACGAGGACGGCTGGCAGTCCTCCAAGGGCGAGTGGAACAAGGTCGACGAGGAAGAAGAGGCCAAAGCCGAGGGCGCCTGACCCAGGTCGCCGCGGCGGTCACCGGGTCTCGCGGGGAGGCCCGAACGGTCCTCAGCGGCGACGCCGCCGCGAGTAGTAGCGGCGGTACCACGGGTCCCAGCCGCGCTGTGCGAACCACCGGTTCGACGACCCGGTCAGCAGCGCCGCAGCGGCCGCCAGCATCGGGAGCACCGCGAACGGCACGGTCAGGAACGCCAGCGTGCTGCTGCCGACGACCGCGGTCACGATCGCGGCGGCGGCGCCGAGCGCGCTCTCCAGGACGACCATGACCACCTGCGCCCACCGCTTGCCCGCGCCGATGCCCCAGGTCGTCACGCCGATCGTCACCGAGGCGGCCACCAGCGTCCACCCGGTCACCTGGATCGCGAACGCGTCGGTCTTGAGCGTCTCCACGTCCGCGTCGGTCAGGAACTGGAGCAGCCGCGTCAGCCAGGTGCCGAGCGAACCGACGGTGCTCAGCGTCACGCCGATGCCGAACAGCCCGGCGACCTGGAGGAACGCCACGGTCTGGGCGATCTTGACGCCGGCGGGCGGCTCGTACAGCGGTTCGGGTGCGTCGTGCGGGGTCATGGGGGCTCCAACGGGTCCGGGGGGATCCCAGGTCAGGGCGGGTCCGTCGACGGGTCGCCGCGACCGGGCGGGGCGGCGCGGCCGGGGTCAGTCGACGGTGACGGTCGCGTCGTCGACCGGGGCGGCGGTCGTCTCGGTCGCGGCGTTCCCGGTCTGCTTGACCCATTCGGGGTTCTGGGCGATCCACTGGTCCATGGTGTCGTTCTGGAGCGCCGCCCACAGCGCGTCGGCCGCGAACCGCTGCTCGCCCTCGGCGATCACCTCCGAGTCGCCCACCTCGGTCTTGACCGAGGTGGCCGGCACCCGGATCGAGGTGATGTCCTCGGGGTCGATGCCGCGCAGGTTCACCGCGAGGTCGGTCACCGTCAAACCCTCGGGCAGGTCGAGCGTGAGCTTGCTCCCCAGGCCGTTGAGCACCTCGGTGAGCTTCGCGGGGTCCTTGTGGTACCCCGCGCCCTTGAGCTCGGAGACGAGCGCCTTGATCGCCTGCTGCTGCATCGCCTGGCGCCCGTAGTCGCCCCACAGGCCGTTCTCGTAGTCCTCGGGGTGGTCCCACGGGTAGCGCTGGCGGATGAGGTCGAGGGCCTCCTCCTTGTTGTAGTCGTTGCAGCCCTCGGGGAAGAACCGCTTGTCGCCGTGGATCGAGTTGATGTCGTGCCAAGGGCACAGCTCGATCTCGCCGACCAGGTCCACCAGGTCCATGAACCCCTCGAAGTCCACGGTCGCGCCCATGTGGAACTCGACGCCGGTGAGGTTGTAGATCGTCTGCACCACGTTGGCGCGCGTGACGTCCCAGTCGTCGCTGATCGAGGCGGCGTGGTTGAGCTTCTGCATACAGGTGTTATTGCCCCAGTCGGGCCCGCAGTCGGGGATCTCGACGTACAGGTCGCGGGGGAGCGACACCATCGACACGTCGGTGAGGTCCTCGTTGATGTGCACCATGATCATGGTGTCCGAGCGTGTCGAGCCGCCCTGCTTGTCGACGCCGAGCACCAGGATGTTCAGCGGTCCGCTGATGTCCTCGACGTCCATGTCCGCCTTGGCGTCGCCGAGGATGTCCTCGTGCTCGATCGCGCTGTTCGCGGTGTAGAGGCCGATCTGGGTGACCGCCGCCGCGCCGCCGGCGACCACGAGGGTCACCCCGCCCGCGTAGGCCATCAGGTGCGCCCACCAGGGAGCGTTGCTCTTGCCAGCCATGCTTCTCCAAGGGTCAGAGGAGCATTATCCAATACCGCTCGGATTCGGGCCGACCCCAGGGGCGCCGCGCCCCCGATCCCCAGCTCGCGGGCCCGGCCGGAGGGCTCAGCCCCCGCCCTCCGCCGCGGTGTCGTCGGCCCCGCCCGAGGCGTCGCCGCCGGGCGCGGTCGGGGCCTTGTCGCCGCCGCTCTTGACCCACTCGGGGTGCTCGACCATCCACTGGTCGAGCGCGTCGTTCTTCAGCGCCTCCCACAGCGCGTCGGCCGCGGCCTGCTGCTCGCCCTCGTGGACGCGCACGATCGACAGCGGCTCGCCGCCCCACTGGATCTGCTCGGGCGTGGACGGCACCTGGATCGCGGCGATCTCGTCGGGGCTGATGTCCCGCAGGTTCACCACCAGGTCGGTGATCGTGAGGTCGTCGGGCTTGTCGATGGTCAGCGAGCCGCCGAACCCGTTGAGGATCTCGGTGAGCTTCGCGGGGTCCTTGTGGTACCCGTCGGACTTCAACTCCCTGATCAGGGACCGGATCGCCTGCTGCTGCATGGCCTGGCGACCGTAGTCGCCGCCGCGGCCCTCCTCCCAGTCGGAGTCCCAGCCCCAGCCGTAGCGCTGGCGGATGAGGTCGAGGGAGTCGGTCTTGTCGTAGTAGGCGCAGCCTTCGGGGTAGAGCTTCTTCTCGCCGTGGATCGAGGTGATGTCGTGCCAGGGGCACAGCTCGATCTCGCCGACGAGGTCGACCAGGTCGAGGAAGCCGTTGAAGTCGACCGTCGCGCCCAGGTGGAAGTCGACGCCGGTGAGGTCGTAGATCGTGTTGACGACGTTGGGGCGCGTGACCTCCCAGTCGTCGTCGATCGAGGCGGCGTGGTTGAGCTTGAACTCGCACGGGCTGTTCATCGTCGGCCCGCAGTCGGGGATCTCCACCCACAGGTCCCGCGGCAGCGAGATCATCGACGCCTTCGAGAGGTCGGAGTTGACGTGCACGATGATCATCGTGTCCGAGCGGGTCGTGCCGCCCTGCTTGTCGACGCCGAGCACCAGGATGTTCAAGGGCCCCTGGAGGTCCTCGACGTCGAGCTCGGCCTGGTGGTCGCCGAGGATGTTCTCCTGCTCGATCGCGTTGTTCGCGGTGTAGATCCCGTACTGGGCCACCGCGGCCGTGCCCCCGGCGACGACCAGCGTCAAGCCGCCCGCGTACAGCATCAGGTGCGCCCACCAGGGCGCGCGCTTGCCGGCCATGTCGCTCCAAGAGTGTCTCGGGTCCGGGGGAGTTCCTAACCCAGACGCTCTCGGCGCCGCCGGAGGTTGCATCCGCCCGCCGCGAGGCCCCGCGACCGGTCGGCGCGGGCGGTCAGCCCGCGGTCTCGGTGCCGCTTTCGGCCTCCTCGGTCGCCCCGTCGACCGGCACCGTCGTGGTGGTGCAGTCGGGCGTCGAGTCGCCGCTGAGCCATTCGGGGTACTCGCAGGCCCACTCGTTCAGCGTGTCGTTCGCGATCGCCTCCCACAGCGCGTCCGCGGCCACCTGCTCGTCGGTGCCCTCGTGGATGAGCACGTACGAGGTCCCGTTGAAGTTCCCCTCCGAGGAGGGCGTGCCGATCGACAGGATCTCGTTGGGGTCGATGTCGCGCATCTGCGTGATCATGTCGAGGAGGTTGTGGCCGCCCACGTCGACGGTGAGGGCGTCGCCGAAGCTGTTGAGCAGGTTGACCGCCTTGGCCGGGTTGGTCGCGTAGCCCTGCTCCTTGGCCCGCTCCAGGATCTTCTTGATCGCCTGCTGCTGCATCTTCTGGCGGCCGAAGTCGCCCCAGGTGCCGTTGGCGTAGTCCTCGTCGGAGTCCCAGCCGTAGCGCTGGCGCACCAGGTCGAGCGCGTCGTCCTGGTCGTACTCGGCGCAGCCCTTGGGGAAGGTCTTGTCGGTGTGGATCGAGGTGATGTCGTGCCAGGGGCACAGCTCGATCGTGCCCAGCTCCCCGACCATGTCGAGGAAGCCCTCGAAGTTCGCGATCGCGCCGCCGTCGAACTGGATGCCGGTCAGGTGCGTGATGGTCTCGGCGGTGTTCTGGAACGACTCGCCCCAGTCCTCGGAGTACGCGAACACCTCGGTGAGCTTCGTCGCGGACGCCGGCACGCCGCTGGGCACCTCGACGTACAGGTCCCGCGGGATGGAGATCATGCTGACCTGCGTGAGGTCCTCGTTGACGTGGACGATGATGTCGGCGTCGGTGCGGGCCAGGCCGCCGGCGTCGACCCGCTCGTCGGTGCCGAGCACCAGGAAGTTCAGGGGCCCTTCGATGTCGGCGCCCTCCTCGGTCACGACCCGCTGGTCGCCGAGCAGGTCCTCCTGGTTGACCGAGTTGTTCACCAGGGTCACGCCGACCTGGGTGGCGATCGCCCCGCCCCCCGCGATGACCATGACCGTCGAGCCGCTGATGACCATGGCCTTCGCCCACCAAGGGGCCGATGCCTTGGCGGCGTGACTGATCGGGTCGCTCATTGCCTCTCCCGGACATTCAAGTGTGGGGTGCGGCGGCGCAGCCGGGGTGGGCTGGCTCGCTCTGGGGGCTACACGCACAATGCGACGCTGGGGTTGCGCGTACCCGACGATAGTTCATTTCCAGCGTGTAACCGCTCGCTCCACCGGCCTCATGGCCGATCGGCGTCGAGAAATCGGATCAAAGGCCCAAATACAGTATGACGCCTGCCACAGCCATCGCGAGGAACATTCCGATTCCCAGTTTGGCGGCGCTCCACGGGCGCTCGCCCACCACCCGGCCCGACTCACCGTGCACGGCCACCATCCGCCGCCGGCCCCGGTGCGCGTACGAGGCCAGCCACACCGGCAGCAGCACCAGCTTGTAGCCCAGGTCCGCGTACGCGGTGTCGATGACCGGCACGTGCTGCTCGTCGCCGCCCACGCGGGCGCGCACTGCCCGCTCGACCGCGGCCGCCATCCGGTCCTTCGCCAGCTCCAGGCCGACCTCCGGCTCCAGGTCGTAGCGCTGCACCCAGCAGCCCTCCAACTGCTCCGGATCGAACGGCACCGCCCCGCCCAGGCGCCAGTCGCGCATGAGCTCCGCGAGCATCCGCCCGTCCAGGCGCACCGTCGCCGTGATCGCCACCCCCGCGAAGTCCCGGTCGACGAACCCGGCCGCCGGCCGCCACCGGATGCCCCGCACCCGGCTCCCGCCCGCCTCGCCGCTCCCGGCCGTCCGCGCCCAGTAGTGGTCGCCGCGCGCGGCCCGGAACCGCGAGCGCGTCCGCGCCTCCCAGACCCAGTACGGCACGAACGCCCCGCGGAACGACTCCGAGTCCGCGACCCGCCGCAGCGACCCCGGCGCCATCCAGCGCCGCCGCGCCCACTCGCGCATGGTCCGGCGCGCCGCCGTCCGCTCGATGCCGAACGGCACCAGCGCGTCCGGTGCCACGATCAGCTCGGGGGTGTCATCGGCGTACCGCAGCAGTCCCTTGGGCGCCAACGCGGTCCAGTCGGGGTCGACCAGCCGCCGCGCCGCCGGCCTCCCGTGCGTCTCGGTCCCGCAGGACCCGCAGGCCAGCACGGTCGTACCCGCCGCCGACGCGTCGGCCGGTCCGGTGGGGGAGGCCGCCGAGAGCGGCGCACCGCACGAGGAGCACGGACACGCAGGGACCAAAGCGCACCATCCTTCCATTTCGGGCACTGCACCCACTCTAAGGGTCCGAGACCTGCCGGGGAGGAAAACGGTTCGCGCCCATGCCTTCCGGCGTCCCCGGGACGAAACGGCCACGACCTGCGCCACTGGATATATCGGCGCGGCAGTGGCAGGATAGAGCGCGTGACGCCACGGAGGGGGATCACGTCTGCGCGTGATTATGCCGATCAGTATCAGCGCCTGCGCGCGCTCATGCGCGCCGGCCAGGTCGCCGAGTCCGTCGCCGAGGCCACCTGGATCGTCTACAACACCGAGACCGCCCACCAGCGGGCCCAGGCCTGGCTGTTCATCCTCGAAGGCCAGATCTTCCAGCGCGACATCGACCGGCTCCCGAACACGATCGACCAGGCCGGCACCGCCGTCTCCCGCTGCAACGACCCGCGCCTCGACGGCAGGTACCACGCCCTCGCCGCCTGGTATCACCACCACCACGGCAGGTCCCTCGACTTCACCGCGCAGCACCTGGTCCTCGCCTCGCGCGCACTTCGGTCGATGACGGAGGCGAGCCAGGCCGCGGTCGACGCCTGGTACGACCTCGCGGTGGTCCTCAGCAGCTGCGGCTACCAGCAGCGCGCCGCGCAGGAACTCGACCAGTGCCACGCGCTCGCCGAACGCGCGGGCGTGCGCCGCTCCTCTGTGGAGGGCATGGCGATCCGGGTCCGCGACGCGCTGCTCCAGTACTACACCGGCGACCCGCGCTCGTGCATCGGCCAACTGCGCGAGGCCCTGCAACGGGTGAAGCCGAACCTGCACGACCTCGACACGCGCGAGAGGGAGTGGGTGCACTACGCGATCGCCCGGCTGAGCCTGCTCGGCTTCGGCGACGAGTGGTCGGTCGAGCACCTGCTGCCGGAGGAGACCTCCTCGGTCGAGGCGCAGGACCTGCGGACGATGGCGCTGGCCTCGCGCCTCATCGCGCAGAAGCGGGGCCTGGAGGCCCTGGAGGTGCTGGAGGCGCGCGAGATCGGCGACGAGAGCCTCGGCGTCATGGAGCCCAAGCACTTGAAGTCGCTCGCTTTGGTGGCCAAGGGCGATCACGCGGAGTCGATCCTGGCGGCGCACGCGACGACGTACGCGCTGTACAAGCAGATCAACCAGTTCCATTCGATCTACCTGGACTCGGCGGCGGCGGTCGTGGACCAGCAGCAGTTGCGGCGGGCGGCGGCCGACTGGGCCGACCGGGCGAACACCGACGACCTGACGGGCCTGCCGAACCGGCGGCGCCTGGACCGGTTCCTCTCCGAAGTGGAGGGGGACGGGATGATCGCGGTGCTGGACCTCGACGGGTTCAAGGCGGTGAACGACACGCACGGGCACCAGGCGGGGGACGCGATCCTGCAACGGGTCGCGGCGCTGCTGTCGCGTGTGGTGCGTTCGGGGGACCTGCTGGCGCGCACCGGCGGCGACGAGTTCATCGTGGTGCTGCCGGGCGCGACCGAGTACGACGCGGACGCGGTGTCGGAGCGGATCCGGGAGGCGGTGGCGGCCGAGCGCTGGGAGTACTCGGTGCCGGGGACGCCGGTGGACGTGTCGGTCGGCTGGGCCCGGTTGTCGGCGGGCGGGAACCCGGCGCAGACCCTGTGGGCGGCTGACCAGGCGATGTATCAGATGAAGCGCTCTCGCAAGCACCCGTGGGACGGCGCCGGTTTAGGAGCAGGGCTCGTACGGGGCGTCGAGGTCGATGCCGGCGACGGCGCCGGCGAAGTCCTCGGCGCGGTAGTGCGCGCAGGCTTCGGCCCGCTCGGCCGGGTCCTCGGTGTAGTCGACGGCGAGGACGAGTTTTCCGGCGTCGCGGATCTCGCGCACCTCCCGCAGGGTCTCGGCGCACCAGTCCTCGTCGCAGGGCTCGTGGGTGTCGAGGTAGTAGAGGTGCTCGACGCCGAGGCCGTCGATGGCGTCGAGGTAGCCGGGCTGGGCGCGCAGTTCGGGCGCGTTCTGCGGGAGGATCAGGAGGTCGTCTCCGGCGTGGTCGCTCGCGGCGACGACGAGTTCGGCCATCTTCCGCGCGAGGGTGTCGCGGGTCTCGCCGGGGACCAGGGCGAGGTCGATCTCCTCGTAGGCGTTCGGCACGTCGAGGTAGACGCCGTCGAATCCGGCCGCGATCGCCTGGTCGAGGCGCGGGCGCACCGCCAGTTCCCACCACTGCGGGTCCCAGTACCGCACGAAGTGCTCGTCGGGCCACTCCTCCCAGCGGTTGAGGGCGAGGCCCGCGGCGGCGACCGCGTCGTGCTCGGGCCGGTAGTCCTCGATCGAGCCGATCGAGAAGTAGGCGTAGACGGCCGTCCCCGATTCCCGGAGGCCGCCGACCTCCTCGGCGGTCCAGTAGTCCTCGCCGCCGTCGCGGGCGAGGTCGATGACGGCATGGTCGAAGCTTGCATGGTCGAAATCGGCAGCGGTCCCCAGTCCCGCCAGACCCTCCTCGGGGTATCCGGTGAGCAGGTACAGCCACGTCCGCGGCCCTTCGTCGGGGGCCCCGCCGTCGGCGGTGCACCCGCCGAGTAGGAGCGAAAGGGCCGCGAGCGCGGCGAGGCGTTTCACGGCGTGGAGTCTAAGGCGGCGGTGCCGATGGCCTCGGCGACCGCTTCGACGGCGAGCGCGCGGACCACGTCGACCGAGGCCTCGACCCGGCCGGTGGCGGCGGCGACGAACGCGTCGCCGTCCATGCGGGTGTGGACGGGGCTGATCGCCTTGGCGAGCCCGTCGTGGGCGCCCTGGGCGGTGAGGGCGCACGCGACCTTGTCGAGCCGCGCGTTGGTGACGACCACGCCGATGGTGGTGTTGCGTCCGAACGCGCCGCTGGCGAACCCTTCGGGGCGCAGGAGGCCGCGGTCGAGCGGGCCGGGTTCGCCGAAGGCGTTGACGGCCGCGAGCGCGTGGACTTCGAGGGCGCCGGCCGAGACGGTCGCGAAGCGCAGCCCCGAGGGCAGCGTGAGGCCGCGCCATTGGCCGACGGTGGCGCCTCTGCCCGCGCCGATGGGGCCGTCGAGGGCCGGTTCGAACGGGGCCATGGCGGCGTCGCAGGCCTCGTAGCCCTGCGGGGCGGCCGGGGTCGCGCCGGTGCCGTCGAGGTCGTAGAGGCCCAGGGTGGGGACGATCGGGACGAGTCCGCCGGGGGTGGCGACGCCGCGGCCGTGCTCGGCGAGCCACCGCATGACGCCGTCGGCGGCGGCGAGGCCGAACGCGGAGCCGCCGGTCAGGAGCACCGCGTCGATGCCGGTGTTGGATCTGGTGGGGTCGAGGAGTTCGATCTCACGGCTGGCGGGGGCGCCGCCGCGGACCTCGCCGGAGGCGACGGTGGCCTCGTCGAACAGCAGCACCGTGCAGCCGGTGTGCTCGCCGGTCCAGTGGCCGACGCGAACTCCCAAGTCCCGCATCCGAACAGACTACCTTCACCCGGCGGCGGACCGCTCCTGGAATCGGAGGACCGAACGGTAACTCAGTGCTCATTGGACAGTGTCGTGGGATACATGTGACCCACGCGAAATACCTGGATTTCCGGGTCGGTGCGGTCTTAGCATTGGTGTCGAGGCCGAAGAAAGCAGCGGCGGAGCGGTGAACCCGGTCCCCACTCGCGAATCGGCCCCGGAGCGGCCGGGAAGGCCGCACCGGACACCCGCCGTCGACAATGGCGTCATCGACGAGCGGTCCCCCTTCAGATATGCAATCCGGCACACCCTGCCGGGAAGGAATCCTCATGAACGAGTTCGTAGGTGCATACCTCGCAGTCGACGCCGCCAACACCGCCGCCACCTCGGCCCTGCCGAACGCGCCGGTCGTTGACGACGGTCGCGCTGACAAGCCGTATGTCTTCGGCGTCACCGGCCAGGAGAAGGTCCGCCTCTCGACCGCCGGCGCGCTGCGCTGGGTGGCCGACCGCGTCGAGGGTCGCACCCTCGCCGGCCTGGCCCGCTAGGTCCGAGCAGGCGAGCGCGCCCACAAGGCGCCTGGCCGCAAGACTGCAAGACTCAACGCCGCCTCGAAGCGGCTCCTAGAACGCGACGCGCTGCGGCACTCTCACCGAGGGCCCGGCGCGTTTCGCATGTCCAGCGGCCGCGACGTCGGCACAGCGAAGGCGCCCTGCCGGAAACGGCAGGGCGCCTTCGCTCGCGTCGCGCTGAGGGTTACGCCTTCCAACCGGGGATGGGGAAGGCCTTGGTGTGCTCGCGGATCTCGCCGGCGATGACGTCGAGCTCGGCGTCCTTGCCGTCCTTCGCCGCGGCCACGGCCCGGTCGATCCAGCCGGCGATCGCGTCCATGTCCCCCTCGGTCATGCCGCGGGTCGTCACCGAGGAGGTGCCGATCCGCAGGCCCGACGGGTCGAAGGGCTTGCGCTGGTCGAACGGGACGGAGTTGAAGTTCAGCTCGATCCCGGCCGCGTCCAGGGCCTTCGCCGCGGGCTTGCCGGCGATGTCCTTGCTGGTGAGGTCCACCAGGATCAGGTGGTTGTCGGTGCCGCCCGAGACCAGGTCGAACCCGCGCGAGGACAGGCCCTCGGCCAGCGCCTTCGCGTTCTTCACGATCTGCGCGGCGTACTCCTTGAACGAGTCCTTCGCGGCCTCTTTGAGCGCCACCGCGATCGCGGCGGTGGTGTGGTTGTGCGGGCCGCCCTGGAGACCGGGGAAGACGGCCTTGTCGATGGCCTTCGCGTGCTCCTCGTTCGTGAGGATCATCGCGCCGCGCGGGCCGCGCAGGGTCTTGTGCGTGGTGGTGGTGACCACGTCGGCGTGCCCGACCGGGGTCGGGTGCGCCCCGCCGGCGACGAGCCCGGCGATGTGGGCGATGTCGGCCATGAGGACCGCGCCGACCTCGTCGGCGATGGCCTTGAACCCGGCGAAGTCGACGGTGCGGGGGATCGCGGTGCCGCCGCAGATGATCATCTTCGGGCGCTCGCGGCGGGCGATCTCGGCGACCTCGTCGAGGTCGATGCGGCCGGTGTCGCGGCGGACCCCGTAGTGGACCGCGTCGAACCACTTGCCGGTCGCGGAGACCTTCGCGCCGTGGGTCAGGTGCCCGCCTGCGGGCAGCCCCATGCCCAGGACCTTGTCGCCGGGGGACAGGAACGCCATGTAGACGGCCAGGTTCGCCGGGGACCCGGAGTAGGGCTGGACGTTGGCGTGGTCGGCCCCGAAGAGGGCCTTCGCCCGGTCGACGGCGAGCTGCTCGACCTGGTCGATGAGCTGCTGGCCCTCGTAGTAGCGCTTCCCGGCGTACCCCTCGGAGTACTTGTTGGTCAGGATGGAGCCGGTGGCCTCCATGACCGCCTGGGACACGTAGTTCTCGGACGCGATGAGGCGGATCTTCTCGGATTCGCGTCGGCCTTCGGCTTCGATGAGCCGTTCGATCTCGGGGTCGGCGGCCGCGAGTGTCGCGGTGAGGGCCTCGTAGGCGTCGGACATGCAATGCTCCTCGCTGATCGGCATGATCTCGCACGGCGACCGGGCAGGTGGCCTTGATGAAGCGAGCATAGCGGGGCCGGGCGGGGCGGGGCCTCCGCGTTTGTGCGATGTGAGACGCAGACGCAGGTGAATCGCGTCGCGGCGCCGCAATCGGGTGCTCACTCGATCGGCCGTGCGGAACTCCATTGCGTACACGCAGTACGGTGCGACGTATGTCACCTAGATCCGCCGCAAAGACCGTCGGCGCCGGGTTCGCGGTCGCGGCGCTCGCCGCGCTCGCCCAACTCGGGCTGGCCTACGGTTTCGGCCTCCTCTCCTGGGCCGAGGACGCCCCCGGCGCCACCGACGCCGTCCTCGCCTTCCGCTGGAACGCCAACCTCGCGTGGGTGGCCTGGTTCTCGGCCGCCTCGTGCGTGATCGGCGGCCTGGCCTCGGGCGCGATCGGCTCCCGCGCCGCCGCCGACCTCGGCTCCGCAACCAGGGCCGCCGCCGTCTTCGCCAGCGCCGTCGGCGCGTTCATCGTCGGCCCGCTCGTGTCCCTCTCGGCGGTGCAGAGCGCGGTGTACGACGCCTTCCCCACCAAACTGCTCGTGGCGGCCGCGCTCGGCGCGGCCGTGGGCTTCGCGCTCACGCTCATCGGCCTGAGCTCGCGCTCGGTGGCCGTCAACGTCGGCGCTTCGGTCGCCCTGATCTGGGTGCTGGCGATCCTGTCGGTGTTCGTGCAGGTCGGCGAGCGGGTCTCGCCGGTGCACGAACTCGCGGTGTGGGGTTCGTGGGCCGGTCCCGACATGATCTTGGGGCGGCGCGGCTTCGCGATAGCGGTGCCGTTCGTGATCGGTTCGGCCCTCATCGGGGCGATCGTGGCCGCGTTCGCACGCAGGGGCACGATCACGAACTCGGGCTACCGGATCGCGGCGGCCTCGGGGATCGCCGGGCCGCTCATCGTCACCGTCGCGCACCTGGTCGCGGGGCCTTCGCAGGTGAACGACGCCGAGTCGATGTGGGTGATGTTCGTCGGGCCCTACGCGGCGATCGCCGGGCTCCTGGGTTCGCTCATCGTGTGCGCGGTGCCGAAGGCGGGCGGGCAGATCGACGACACCTCGGCCGTGGACGCCCCGCGGGCCGAGGCCAAGTCGGGCTTGGTCGAGTCCGTGCCGGGCTGGACGGTGCCCGAGCCGGTCTCGGCGTACGACGACGCCGAGACGCACGACCTGCCCGCGAAGCCGGAGCCGGCGCCCGAGAAGCCGAAGCGGCCCACCCGGCGCGAGAAGCGCGCCGCGAAGCTCGACGAGCAGAAGCGCGCGGAGTGGGAGCCGCAGGAGGGCGACGACGAGCCGAACGCCGACGTGGACTGGGTGCAGGAGCTCAAGGCCGTCGACATGGACGAGCCCGCCGAGCCCGCAGAACCCGAGGCGCCGGCGAAGCCGCGCCGCGCCAAGAAGACCGCCCGGACCCGCCGCAAGCTCACCTCCGAGGACGGCGATTCGTAAGGGCGCCAGGACAAAGGAAGCGGCCGGGCACTGGTGCCCGGCCGCATCTCATTCAGGGGGAAAGTCGCTCAGAAGAACGGACCCGCGATGGGACGGTGTTGCAAAAGAGCGGTCTTGCCTTGGGACGGTGTTGCTAAGGGACGGTGCTGCATCGGGACGGTGGTTCAGGGGGACGGTTCGTTCTCGGGTTCCGGTGGTTCGTTTCGCGGGGCCGACCGTTCACGATCGGTCGTTCAGACCTCCCATTCGTGGACGGGCCGGCCGTCGGCGGAGCGGGCCGAGTAGTCGAGGACCATGGCCCGCAGCGCTTCTCGCCGTTCCATCCGCTGCCGGTGCTGGGCTACCTGGACCCGCGCGACCTGCCAGGTCGCGCCGTTGACCCCGCGTCGGCACCGCGCCTCGATCACCCCCAGGTAGCGGTCGGCGTCCCTGCGGCTGACGCCCAGCGCCGACAGGCCCTCGGCCGCGGCCGGGAGCAGTTCCTCCAGCACGAGTTTGCGGGCCGGGACGAGCCCGCGGCCGGGCCACACCTGGTCGGCCTGGATGCCGTGCCGCGCCGCCGCCCGGAAGTTCGCCGCCGCCTGCCCGAAGTCCATGCGCTCGCTCAGCGGCTCGGCGGCGTTCGCGTAGTGCGCCACCAGGCCGTAGAACAGCGCCATGTTCGCGCAGATGTCCACGGCGGTCGGCCCGGCCGCGAGGACGCGGTTCTCCACCCGCACATGCGGTCTGCCCCGCTGCACGTCGTAGACCGGGCGGTTCCACCGGTAGACCGTGCCGTTGTGGAAGCGCAGCTCCCTGAGGCTCGGGACCCCGCCGGCGGCCATGACCGCGGCGGGGTCTTCGGGGTCGCAAAGCGGTAAAAGCGGCGCGAAATGCCGGTAGTTCTCATCGAACAGGTCGAGGATCGAGTCGATCCACCGTTCGCCGAACCAGGCCCTGGGCCGGGCCCCTTCGGCCCGCTGGTTCGCCCGCCTGGTGTCGGTGCCCTGCTCGAACAGGATCACCCGCGTCTCGGCCCACAACTGGCGCCCGAACAGGTAGGGCGAGTTCGCGCCCATGGCGACCTGCGCCCCCGCGACGGCCTGCGCCGCGTTCCAGTAGCGGGCGAAGTCCTCGGGGGCGACCTGGAGGTGGAACTGGACGGAGGTGTTGGCCGATTCGGGGGCGATGGTCGGCGAGGTGAAGTCCACCGACTCGGCGCCGGTGATGTCGATGCGCAGGTCCTCCCCGCGCTGGTTCATGATCTCCTCGTTGAGGATTCGGTACCGCTTGGTGCGCGAGATCGCCTCGACGTCCATGTGGTCGGTGAAGAGCGTCGGCATCGTCCCGATCGGGCAGATGTGGACGCCGGCCTTGCCGCCGGCCTCGCGCACCTCCGCCAGGATCGCCGCCAGATCGCTCTCGTACCAGGAGATCCCGGCGCCGTCGAGCAGTCTCGGCGGCAGGTTCAGCTCGATGTTGAACGCGCCCAGCTCGTGCTGGGCGCTGTAGAGGGCCTCCTCTTCCCCGGTGGTGTGCAGGTGTTCCAGTACGGCGTCGTTGGCGAAGGCGGGGTCGCCGCCCGGTTCGACGAGGTCGATCTCCAGTTCGAGTCCGGTCATCGGACGGTCGCGGTCGAGCCGCCTGTCGATCAGCAGTTGCGCGAGTGCCGCTCGTCCCTCCTGGAGTCTGGCCGTGTACGCGGGATGATCCCAGTGCCGCAAGGCGGAGCCGGTCACCTCGTCGCCCATGTTTCCTCCCCGGGAATCGATGGTTCATCAACTTTAAGACGGTAGGTCATGTGCTCGCTACCAAGGGAGAAGCGGATTCGTCCCAAAAGGCGTGGATCGCGCTCATATTAGGGATCGGCCATGCCTCGTGGTGTCGGGATCCTGACACAACCGGGTCTCATGTCGCGACTGTCCGTGCACCGACCGGTCACCGAACCGGTCGCCCGCGTCACGTGCCGCTGCCGCGTCGAGGCGCCCGCGGTGCTGTATAGGATCGCCGGGTGACCGACCAGCGCCCGGCCCTGCGGCCCGCCGACTTCCTCGCCGCCATGCGCGGCGGCGGGATGCTCACCCGGTTCGAGCAGCGCGGCGGCGCCGTGTTCGCTTACGCTGCCTGGCGATCGGGCCTGACCCCGACGCACGTGACGCTCACCGGCTTCGTCATCGGCCTCATCGCCTCCGCCGGCGTCATCCTCTACCTCCCGCTCGCGATAGAGGGCGCTCCATGGTGGCCGGTCGCGCTCGCCGCGCTGATCCTGTGGCAGGTCGCGTACATGCTCGACTGCGCCGACGGCCAGCTCGCCCGCGCCACCGGCACCGGCTCCGAGGCGGGCGCGCGCGTCGACATCCTCTGCGACATCGCCATCCAGGCCTCGGTCGTCGCGGTGGTCGTGGCCGTCACCCACGCCTACACGCCCGAGATCCCCGCCTGGTGCGGCGCGGCGTTCGCGGCCCTGTGGATGACCAACCTCGTCACCTCCGTCATGGCCAAAGAGGACTCGGGCGTCGAAGGGGCCTCCCTCATCGCCAGCGACAGCCTCGTCGTGCGCCTGGTCAAGCTCGTGCGCGACTACGCGTTCGTCATCACCGTCATCGCCCTGGCGCTCCTGTGGCCCCGGTTCATGTTCGTCGTGATGCTCGGCTTCGGCGCGGTGAACGCCCTGTTCCTGCTCGCCAGCATCGCCGCCAGCGCCCGAGCGGCCCTGCGCCCCGCCCGCGACGGCTCGCAGGCACCCTAACCCCGCGACCAGTTCCTCGTAGATCTCGATGAGCCGCCGCAGCGTCACCTCTGGAGCGAACACCGACTCGTAACGGGCCCTGGCGTTCGCGGCGAAACCCGGGTCCTTCGCGACCGCTTCGAGCCCGCGCGCCAGCGCCTCCGGCGTCGGCTCCACCGCGACCCCCGCCGGAGCGTCCGAGTCCGCCCCGGCGATGAACGGCGACCCGCCCATGCGCGTCGCCACCACCGCCCGCCCGCTCGCCAGCGCCTCGATCCCGGTGGTCGGCAGGATGTCCTGCCACACCGAGGGGATCACCACCGCCGCCGAGGCCGCCAGAGCCGCGTCCCGCTCGGCCGCCTCCAACTGCCCGAGATAGACCACGTCCCCGCGCTCGGCCGCGGCCGCCTCCACCAGCGGACGCAGCGGGCCGTCCCCGGCGACGCGCAGCACCTGCCCCGGCAGATCGGCCAGGCGCCACGCGTCCAGCAGCAGCGCGACCCCCTTCTCCGGCACCAGACGCGCCCCGAACATGAAACCCTCGCCCGGCGCGCTCGCCCCCGGATCGGCCACCGCGTTCGGCTTCACCCGGATCTGCCCCGGAGCGATCCCGATCCCCTCCAGATAAGCGGCCATCGCATCGGTCAACGCGATGAACCGGTCCACGCTCCGCCACGTCCCCCGGTGCGCCCCGAGCGCGACGGCCATGACCGCCGACTGCGCCCGCGAACCCCGGTAGCACGCGTGAGCGACCCCCGGCGCGTTCCAACGCCGCCCATGGCAGTCGCGGCAGTCGTGCCCGTCCCTGAAATAGAGCCCGTTCATGCAGTCGTGCCGGTAGTTGTGAATGGTCTGCACCACCTTCACCCCGTGGGCGTGGGCGGTGCGCACCACCGACGGCGACAGCAGCGGATAAGGATTGTGCAGATGCAGCACGTCCGGCCGCTCGCGCTCCAGCAGCGCGCCGAGCTCCCGCTGCGTCCCCGCGGCGTGCACCGGCGAGGCGACCAGCGCCGCCTTGCGGTGCGGCGGCAGCGCCCCGATCTCGTCCGAGGAGCGCAGGAACGGCACCACCTCGACACCCGCCTCCGCGAGCGCCCCGATCTCGTAGTCCACGATCACGTTCTCGCCCGAAGGCTGCGCCGAGGAGTACCGGTTGTGGGCGACGACGATCTTCACAAGGGCCCTCACTGAGTCTCCGGGTGGCACGGACGGCACTCGGCTCGGCCGAAGATACCGCAGCGGCAGAATAGGTGTAGGTTGTCGGGTACCGTGTCGGCGGGCCGCCCGGTACGGAGACGCAGCGCCGATCTCCGCCCGCGGACACTCACCTCCACCGTAAGCTGACGACCGCAGGGATGTGCAGTGGCTACGAGCCTGGAACGCCCAGCAACGCAACGCCCAGCCGGGAATTTCGGACGGACGGGGACGCATGTGGCCGGTGCTCGCGAAGGACGTGACCCTCAGCTGGTCACCAACGGAGTCACCCGCTCCGCGTGGCGCCGCCTCGTCCGCGCCTCCAACTGGCACCGCTACTACCAGGGATCACTCGTCGGCGGCGACCTCTTCGCCGCCCTCCTCGCCAGCGTCATCGCCGTCAACCTCACCCCCACCCCCCACTCCGGCTTCAGTACCTACGACCAACTGAACTTCTTCAACCTCACCGTGTGGCTCCTCCTCCCCGCCGCATGGGTCCTCACCCTCTGGGGCACCGGCTCCTACGACCGCCGCTACTTCGGCATGGGCAACGAGGAGTTCAAGCGCGTCATCCGCGCCTCCATGTTCATGCTCGCCCTCGTGTCCTTCATGGCCCTGACCTTCAAGGCCGACGTCTCACGAGCCGCCGTCGCCGTCATCCTCCTCGCCGCCGCCATCCTCATCTGCGCCTCCCGCGGCGTCGCCCGCTACACCCTCCACCGCGCCCGCGCCGCCGGAAGGGGCGTCCAGCGCGTCCTCCTCATCGGCGCCTACCCCGAGGCCCTCGAGGTCTACCGCACCGTCCGCCGCGCCCCCGCCGCCGGACTCGTCCCCGTCGGGATATACGTCACCGAAGGCGCCTCCTCGGTCCGCAACCTCGACACCCCGGTCCCGGTCTTCGCCGGGACCGACGTCGTCACCTGCGCCGAGCAGCTCGAAGCCGACACCCTCGCCGTCTGCGGCTCCGCCTCCGCCGATGCCGCCGACCTGCGCCGCCTCGCCTGGCAGCTCGAAGGCACCGGCCGCGACCTCGTCGTCGCCCCCCAGCTCACCGACATCGCCGGCCCCCGCGTCCACATCCGCCCCGTCGAAGGCCTGCCGCTCCTCCACGTCGAAGAGCCCAAGATCTCCGGCATCGGCTGGCTCATCAAGAACATCCTCGACATCTCCTCCTCCGTCCTCGGCCTCATGGTCCTCTCCCCGCTGTTCCTCGCCGTCGCCATCGCCATCAAGGTCGACAGCCCCGGACCCGTCTTCTTCCGCCAGAACCGCGTCGGACGCGACGGCGAGACCTTCTCCTGCTGGAAGTTCCGCACCATGTACATCGACGCGGAAGAACGCCAGGCCGCGCTCATGATGCACAACGAGACCGACGGCCTCCTGTTCAAGATGAAGGACGACCCCCGCATCACCAACGTCGGCAAATGGCTCCGACGCACCTCCATCGACGAGTTCCCCCAGCTCATCAACGTCGTCCGCGGCGAAATGAGCCTCGTCGGCCCCCGCCCCCTCCCCGCCGAGAACGGCGACTTCCTCGGCGACGTGCGCCGCCGCCTCCTCGTCCGCCCCGGCATCACCGGCCTGTGGCAGGTCTCCGGCCGCTCCGACCTCTCCTGGGACGACGCGGTCCGACTCGACCTCTACTACGTCGACAACTGGTCCCTCACCACCGACCTCCAGATCCTCTTCCGCACCGTCGCTGTAGTCTTGCGCCGAAAAGGCGCGTACTGAGCGCCGCCGCGCCCCAGCCCCCGGCCGCACCGAACGGGCACGACGGCGTGCTCCGAGCCGATACACAGCCTGCGCCCAGGTGAACGCCAGGCCAACCCTGATAATCTGGGAAATTGATGACTACTTACGGAACCGGCAGCCGCATCCTCGTGACGGGCGGCGCGGGCCTGGTGGGAAGCCACCTCGTCGACGCGCTCCTCACGAAGGGCTGCGACGTGACCGCCGTCGACAACTTCTCCACCGGCTCGCGCGGCAACCTCACCGCCCACCCCCGCCTCACCGTCGTCGAGGCCGACGTCACCGAGGGCCTGCCCGTCGGCGACGCCCCCTTCGACGCCGTCCTGCACTTCGCCTGCCCCGCCAGCCCCGTCGACTTCGCGACCCTCCCGGTCGAGATCCTCCGCGTCGACTCCATCGGCACCTTCCACGCCCTCGACCGCGCGCTGGCCGACGGCGCCCGCTTCCTCATGGCCTCCACTTCGGAGGTCTACGGGGACCCGCAGGTGCACCCGCAGCCGGAGTCCTACTGGGGCAACGTGAACCCGATCGGGATCCGCTCCTGCTACGACGAGGCCAAGCGCTTCAGCGAGGCCGCCGTGGCCGCCTACCACCGCCACAAGGGCCTGGACGCGGCGATCGTGCGGATCTTCAACACCTACGGGCCCCGGATGCGCCCCGACGACGGCCGGGTCATCCCCAGCTTCATCTCCCAGGCCCTCGCGGGGGAGCCGCTCACCGTGACCGGCGACGGCCTCCAGACCCGCTCGCTGTGCTACATCGACGACCTCGTGCGCGGGCTGGTCCTGCTGCTCGAATCGGGGGAGTACGGGCCGGTGAACCTCGGCACCGAGTACGAGCTGACGGTGCGCGAGATGGCCGAGATCATCCTGCGCCTGACCGGCTCGGCCTCGGCGATCGAGTACGTCGACCGGCCCGCCGACGACCCCGAGCGCCGCCGCCCCGACCTCACGGCCGCCCGCGAGCTGCTCGGCTACGAGCCGCAGGTCCACTATGAGGCCGGTCTCAAGACCACGATCGACTTCTTCGCCGCCGGGCACCGCTGACCGAGGCGCGAGTCACGTTCGCGGCCGGACGCGCTGCGGCGCGGAGGTTTTCGCGACGCGGGCGGGCCCGCACGGTCGCGTCCCCGGAGCGGACACCACGTAAGCTGGCACCATGACGTATTCCGGTTCCAACTACCGCGGCAGCGCCTCGGTTCCCCCGGCAGGCGGCGGCGACGGCGCCCGCTTCGCCGCCGCGGCGACCGGCGGACCGACCCGGCGGGGCCTCATCGGCTCCGGGATCGGCCTGGTGGCCTCGATCGCGGCGACCGGCGGCGGTGTCGCCATCTGGTCCACCGCCAACAACACGAACAACGACCTCGACCGGCCGTTCGACCTCGACGCGATCCCCGAGGACGACCGCCCCGACAAGCGCAACGGCGCGATGAACCTCCTGGTGATCGGCTCCGACCACCGCGCGGGCGCCGACGAGTCCGACGCCCGGTCGGACACGAACATCATCATGCACGTCAACGAGGCCGGCTCCGAGGCCTACGGCATCTCGATCCCCCGCGACCTGTGGGTGCACATCCCCGAGTACGCCGACGCCTCCAACTACCCCGAGTACACCGGCTCGAACGCGAAGTTCAACGCCGCGTACGCCTGGGGCGGGGTCCCGCTCACCGTCCTGACCATCGAGTCGCTCTCGGGCGTGCGCATCGACCACGTCGTGGAGATCAACTTCGACGGCCTGGTGCAGGTCGTCGACGCGCTCGGCGGCATCAAGATGGACATCGAGGCGGCCGACGCGAGCGGCTACTACGACGAGACCGGCGTGACCTCGATCCACGGGGACCGCTACTTCTTCCCCAAGGGCGAGAACTTCCTCACCGGCGAGCAGGCCCTGGACTACGTGCGCCAGCGCAAGCAGTGGGCCCGCGGCGACTTCGCCCGGATGCAGCACCAGCAGGAGCTCATCAAGGCGATCATGGACGCCGCGCTCAGCGCCGGGGTCCTGACCGACCAGGGGCGGCTGCGGAGCTTCATCGACTCCACCTCCGACGCGGTGAAGGTCGACACCTCGTTCAACGTGGTCGCGACCGCGATCAACCTCATGGACCTGCGCAGCGACGACCTGGTCTTCATGACCGCGCCGAACCGCGGCACCGGCACCGAGAACGGCGAGTCGGTCGTGCTCTACGACGAGGAGAACGGCGCCGACCTGTGGGCGGCCGTGGCCGACGACGAGGTCGGGGCCTGGGTCGAGGCCAACGACGAGTCCGAGGGCGCCTAGGTCGTTCCGAAGGGCCCGGGCGGTTCGCCCGGGCCCTTCGCCGTGTCCGCCGACGCGTTTCGGACCGCTCCCGCCGCCGGGCACTGGTGCACCGGAAGTGCTTGGTGCGCCTGGTGATTCGTCTGCATCGCACTGTGCATTGTGTGGTTCGATGGACTGATCCCGAAGCCCGGCAGTGTGATCAAGGTCGTACGATGTGCGCAACGTTCCTTCGAAGAAGAGGCTGAGCCGATGGCAGAGAACGACGGGACCAAGTCCGACGACAACGAAGCGTTCGTACCCGACTTCGACATCTCCAGGCCCACCATCGCCCGCGTCTACGACGCGCTGCTGGGCGGGAAGGACAACTTCGCCGCCGACCGCGAGGGCGCGGCCGCGTACGTCAAGTACGTCCCCGACGCCGAAGGCTGCGCCAGGGAGAACCGCCAGGCCCTCGTCAAGGGCGTGAAGTACCTGGCGAAGCAGGGGATCGACCAGTTCCTCGACGTCGGCGCCGGCCTGCCCACGATGGAGAACACGCACCAGGCCGCCCAGTCGGTCAACCCCGACGCCAAGGTCGTCTACGTCGACAACGACCCGATCGTGCTCGCGCACGGACGGGCCCTGCTGGCGACCGACGACTCCACCACCGTCGTCACCGCCGACCTGCGCGACCCGCAGAGCATCCTCGACCACGAGGACGTCAAGGCGGCGCTCGACTTCACGCGGCCGATCGGCCTCATGATCGTGGGCCTGCACATGCACTTCCACGACGACGAGCAGCCCGACGAGTGGGTGCGCGTGCTCCTGGACGCCTGCCCCGCGGGCTCCTACCTGTTCATCACCGACTTCGTCGACACCGGTGAGCCCCTTCAGAAGGGCATGGAGAAGGCCGGGCTCGAGAGCCTCGGCAACGGCTGGATCCGCACCCCTGAGCGGATCACCGAGCACTTCCTGGGCCTGCCCCTGGTCGAGCCGGGCCTGGACTTCCTGGCCCGCTGGTTCCCCGAGGAGCCCGACAAGGAGGTCCCGGCCGCCGAGGAGCTGGAGCCCTTCCAGCGGATCCTCATGGCGGGCATCGGCTACAAGGCCTGACCCCCACGACTCGGCAGGCGCGCGGCGGCACCCGCGCGCCTTCGTCGTCTCCGGGGCGGGGTCCGCGGCCCCGATGCGACACACCACAGGGCCTCACTCGATCGAGTGAACTTGCGAAACGGCGACGCGTTCGTCCACCGGGCGGCGCCGGCCGCGGCGGTTACTAGCTGTAACGCTCGCGCAGGATCCGGTGCAGGAACTCCTGGGTCTTGTTCGGCTGCGTGGCCTGGACGCACAGGTGCTCCATGGCGGCCTGGTAGGCGTCGATCTCGTTGTCGCGCTCCAGGTACTGGCCGCCGGTGAGGTGCTCCATGTAGATGACGTCGTTGAGCTCTTCATAAGCGAACCGCAGCCACGTGAAGGGCGCCCCGGCCCCGGAGTGGGCGCCGGAGGTGAACGGCACGATCTGCACGCGCACGTTCGGGCGGTCGCAGGACTCGATGAGGGACTGGATCTGGCGGCGCATGACCGCGGCGCCGCCGAAGGGGCGGTGCAGCGCGGCCTCGTCGATGACCGCCCACAGCTCGGGCCGGCGCTCGTCGCGGTCGAGGATCTCCTGGCGCTTGAGGCGCACGTCGATCCGCTTGTCGATCTCCTGGAGCGGGGTGTGGCCGTACCCGAGCATCATCACGGCCCGGGCGTAGCCCTCGTGCTGGAGCAGGCCGGGGATGATCTGGACCTCGTAGGTGCGGATCCTGGAGGCGGCGCCCTCCATGTCGAGGTAGTTGCCGAACCAGTCGGGCAGGTAGTCGCTGTAGCGGTGCCACTTGCTCGGCTGGTTCGCCTCGCGGGCCATGTCGACGAAGCGCTCGATCTCGGCCTCGTCCTTGACCCCGTACATGATCATGAGGTCGCGCACGTCCCGCAGCCGGAAGGAGACGCGGCCCAGTTCGACGCGGCTGATCTTCGAGGCGGAGCCGCGGATCTCCTCGCCGGCGTCCTCGCGGGAGATGTCGGCGGCCTCGCGCAGCCGGCGCAGGTTGCTGCCGATGATGACCCGCAGGGTGGTCGGCCCCGTCGGCAGGTCCTCGGACTTCGGTTTCGGCATCGCTCTCCTCCTCCCGGGTCAGATCTGCGCGGACGAAAAACTCACCCTGACAGGGTAGCCGCTAGGCCCGTCCCGCCAGGGTGAGTGTGCTGCCCAAGGGCTCTCGCCCTGATGCTTCAGGCGATCAGGTCGTCGAACTCGCCGTCCTTGGCGCCCTCGACGAGGGCGCGGATCTCGGCGACGGTGTAGATGAGGGCCGGGCCCTCGGGGTCACGCGAGTTGCGGACCGCGATCGCATCCCCGCCGGGAAGCGCGGCCAGTTCCACGCAGTTGCCGCCGTTGGGGCCGCTGCGGACGCTCTTGCGCCAGGTCAGTGACGAGGGGAGTTCCCCTGCCGGGATGCCGTTGCGGGCCTTGTCCATCAGAGATTCCTTCCACCAATGGCCGGACCGTCCGGCCGGATTCCCTCTTGCATCGGCCGACATTGAGGTCGCCGGCATCCCGCGGTCGGGCGCTAGCAGACCGGGTCCGCGGCGGACGATTCCGACATCCCCAATGAAGGCCGGACTCAGTGTCGCACATTACACAGGGTGATCGCACATGAGGATGCCAGCGCAGATGCACGTGCATCTGCCCGGTGTCGATGCATGTTACGATGGCTGTGACAATGCACATAACCGCTCTTGCGCTTCTCGTGCGATTGTGGTCACGGACTGATCCCCGCCAACCGACGTTCGGTCGGCGGCGGGCGGAGCCTCCGGAGTCTCGGAGCCCCGCCCGCCGGCCCCGACGTTCCGCATCGCACAACCGGACACGCCAGTCGTCACGCAGTGCCCGACGGGGTTCGCCCCCGAAGGCCGGACAATCGCCCGGAGAGGGGTTGGGTGCCATGGAACGTCTCGAGGCGCAGACGTTGGTACAGGCAGCCGCGGCAGGCAAGCTGCGGAGCTCGATGTGTCAGCAGGTGATGGCGCTCGAGTACGACCGGGGCGGACACGTCCTCTACCGCTGCGCGCGCTCCTGCGGGAAGCACACCGCCGACGCCGGGCACGTGCAGGCGGGGCTGCTGTGGCACTACCGCGGTCGCAGCCTCGGCGAGCACTACGGGCTCCCCGACGAGGCGATCGTCGACGAGATGTTCGCCGCGCTCCAGCTCGCCTGGATCCGCGACGGCGACATATACACCGCGAGGTTCCGATGAGGACCACGCGAGCGCGCCGCTCGGCGCGCCCCTGAGACTTTGTTCTGTCTGGTGGGATAGAGCCTCGGGGAGGCCGGTGGGGGCCTCCCCGAGCTCTGCACCAGACCCATTGCTTGCGAACAGTGCTGACACACCGAAGCGGGCGGGACCGACAGGCCCCGCCCGCGCTCGCGTCCGGTCTAGCTGACAGTGATGTTGGAGTTGCCGCTGGACTGGTAGCCCTCGGTCGCCATCACCATGTAGTAGTCGAAGGAGCCGAGGTCCATGCCGACCTGGGACCAGGCGTCGAAGTGCGCGCCGGTGTCGATCGAGCCGGAGCTGCGACCGCCCTGGCGGACGCTCCAGTACTGCGCGAACGTCGCCGTCCCCTCCACCGACGGGGCGTCGTAGCGCATCGAGTGGGCGAGCGTGTAGGTGCCGCCGTCGAGGTTGGCCGTGCCGCGGACGTCGGCGCTGCTGCTCGGGTCGTAGGGGCCGTGGGATTCGACGATGTAGTACTCCACGAGCGGGTTGGAGGTCCAGCCGTAGAGGGCCAGGTACCCGTTGCTGCCGTGGTTGACCGAGCCGCTGTAGCTGACCGTGCGGCGTCCGCCGTTGCTCCAGCCCTTGCCGCCGACCCAGTTGTTGGTGCCGTTCCACTCGGAGCTGTAGTTGCCTCCGGCGCCGAGGGTCATCGAGACCGAACCCGGGGTGTCGGTCCAGAACGAGAAGTAGTAGCCGTTGTGGGTGCCCTCCTGGTTGTCGGTGATGGTGTCCTGGGCGAAGGCGTTGCCGGTCGCCAGGAGCCCGGCGCCGCCGAACACCAGGGCGGCGCTGCCGCCGAGCAGGAGACTCCTGCGGTTGATGGGGTTGCGCGGCGATTCCTCGCGAGCGTGGTTCTCAGACATGCATCCTCCAGAAGCATCGATCGGTTTCGATGCGATAAGTATGGAGTTGCGGCTTTGGCGTGTCAAGAACTTCCGGAGAATTTCCGGAATTTATCGGAAAGCCTTAGATGAGAGCGCACCCATATACTCCCTGATCACAGGTCCGTGAGCGTCCGCTAACATTGAGAAACATCGATGCGAACGTCTGTTTCAGGCCCGAACGGGCACGAAATTCCCCGGAAGTTTCGGAATCTGTTCCGGAATGGACAAAGCGGACGTATGTTGACGTGCGATTTCAAGTGGGCGCCGCGACGGCTACCGGCCGGCGAGGTGGAGGATCAGCAGGAGCAGCGCCGCGGCGAGCAGCAGCCCGCCGGTCAGGAAGCACACCCGCGCGGGACCGGACCGCCGCTCGCCCGCGGGCGCCGCGAGCATCACCGCGGCCGAACCGAGCGAGACCAGGACGGCCATCGCGATGTAGACCGGCGTCCGGTACATCCACGAGTACAGCACGAAGTGCATCGAGGTGACCGCCGCGAACGCGAAGGGCACGAGCGCGTACTGGCCCCTGACGACGAGGTAGACCAGGAACGGCAGACCGAGCAGTTGCGAGGTGCCGATGAGGATCGACAACTGCGTGATCTCCGCGGCCACCGGCCGGTCCGGGCCGATCGCCCCGATGAGCGCCGAGAGGCCGAGCGCCGCGGGGAAGGCGACCATGCCCTGGAAGAGCGTCGCGAAGGCGGCCGTCCGCTCCGCGGCCCGCCGCCAGAAGACGCCGCAGACCAGCCACGTCAGGCCGTACGCCGACAAGAAGGCCACGCCGGACACGTTCTGCTCGGCGAGGAGCCGCAGGGACTCGACCAGGTCCACCGCCACCCGCCTCCCCTCGGCACCGAACGCACCGCGCGGCGGCCCGCCGCACGACCCGATCGTAGGACGCCCGCCCACCGAGAGCAACGCCGACCGACTGCGACGAAAAAGGCCGAACCCGAACAGGCCCGACCCCACGACTCAACGCTGGTGCCCCCGGCAGGATTCGAACCTGCGACGCACGGTTTAGGAAACCGACGCTCTATCCCCTGAGCTACGGGGGCGGCAGTGCACGATTCTAGCCCATGGGACCAGTGCGACGGCGGCCCCGGCCGCGCGCTCCCGACGGGACCGGGCCCCCGATCCGCCGCGAGAAGCGCCGCCGCGCCGGCCGCTTGCCCTCCCCATGCGAAACGGCCGCCTCTCGCGCACCTCCGATCGCCGCCTCGGCGCGAGTCCCGGTGCGCCGCCTCGCGTCTCGGTGGCACGAATGCGGGGTTCCCTTCCCGGCGCGGGCCTCGTAAATTGGAAGGGTGAGCTCCCGACCCCGCCGACGCCCCCACCAGCTCACCGTCCTCGCCCGCCTGGTGCAGCACCGGCTGCGCCTCCCGGTGATCATCGCGGTGTGCGCCTCCATCCCAGCGGTCTTCCTCACCGTCGGCACCGACGGATACCTCGCGCTGACCGGCAAGTTCATCGGCTGGATCGCCGGCGCAGTCCTGTGGTTCGAATCGATCGTCCTGCTGCTCGCCGCCGAGAACAAACGCGACTGGCTGCGCCGCCACAAATGGCTGCTGCTCGTCTCCGCGCTCACCCTCGTCAGCCTCCTCGCCGCCGCCGGCGGCGCCCAAGTGCTGCGCCTCGCCTACCTCCTCGGCACCTTCCGCGCCCTGCGCGCCAAGCGGATCTTCGACGCCGCCAAAGTCCTCGGCCGCCACCTCAGCCTCGGCATCTGGTGGAAGACCGGCATGTTCACCGGCGCCGGCGTCGTCGCCGCCGCGACCGCCGCCTTCCTCCTCCTCGACCCCGACGCCGAGTACCGCGAACTCCTCCACTGGTTCGACGCGAACCTGCGACTCCTCCCGATCTTCGTCGCCGGCGCCGTGCTCACCGCCGCCACCTGGATCGTCGTCCGCTCCCGCAACCCCGCGAAGCACTTCACGGCCACCCCCTCCCTCCCCGAGCAGCGCCGGCCCTCCGAATCGACCGAGACCGCCGAATCGCCCTGAAGGGACCGCCCTCCGATCGTCCTTCCTCGACTTTCCCGCCCGTTCGAGTAGGCTCGGGCGCGTGGATACCGACGACCTGATCACCTTGACCGGCCTGCGAGTGCACGGACGCCACGGCGTGTTCGCCCACGAGCGGGAGGCCGGCCAGGACTTCATCGTCGACGTCGCACTGCGCACCTCCACCGCCGAAGCCGCCGCCAGCGACGACCTCGAGCACACCGTCGACTACGGCACGCTGGCCGACACGCTCGCCGACATCGTCGCCGGAGAACCGGTCAACCTCATCGAGACCCTCGCCGAACGCCTCGCCGACGCCTGCGTCGCGCTCGACCGCGTCCGATCGGCGAAGGTCACCGTCCACAAGCCGCAAGCGCCCATCGCCCAGCAGTTCACCGACGTGTCCGTCACCGTCGAACGCAGCGGCCGCCGCACCGCGCGCGGCGGCGCCGACGACCTGCCGGACCACACCGATCACCGGCTTCGCCGAGAGGGAGGCGGCGTATGAGCCGCGTCGTGTTCAGCATGGGCTCCAACCTGGGCGACCGGGAAGCGAACCTCACCGCCGCCATCACCGCAGTCGCGCCCCAGGCCGTCTCCGAGGTCTACGAGACCCTCCCGTGGGGCGGCGACGACGAGCAGCCCGCCTACTACAACATCGCCGTCATCGCCGAGGACCCCGACCGCGGCGCCGACGACTGGCTCGCCCTCGGCCAGCACCTCGAAGCCGAGGCCGGACGCGTCCGGGACCCCCGGCGCCCCTACGGCCCGCGCACCCTCGACGTCGACCTCATCGCCGTCTACGACGAGGACGGCGCCCCCGTCCACCGCTCCGAGGAGCGACTGACCCTCCCGCACCCCCTCGCCCACCTGCGGGCGTTCGTGCTGGTCCCGTGGTTCGCCGTCGACCGCGACGCCGAACTCCCCGGCAAGGGCCGCGTGAGGGACCTGCTACGCGACGAGTCGATCGCGGCGGACGCGCGCGCACTGCGCCGCCTCCACCCGATATGGTCGGGGCACGGCGACCCTTCCAAGCCGTGAACGGGGGCAGCATGAGCGACGACCAGCCCGGCCGAGGGCCGAGCCTGCGACCCACCGCACCGTCCACCCTCGGGGTGGCCGGCCTGGCAGGGGCCGCCCTGACCTTGCTCCTCGTCGCCCGCTACTACCAGCAGGCCCCCGAACTGGCCTGGTACAACTCCCTGGTCATCTTCGTGCTGGCGGTACTGCTGGCGTGGCTGGCCTGGACGACCCGGAAGGCCCTGCGCCCCGGCCGAGGACGATCGCGCGCGGCGGTCATCGCGGACGGCGCGAACGGCACTTCCCCGGCGCCCGGCCGACTCGCCGGCCCCGAGCACGCCCTCCAGATCGCCCGCTTCGCCGTACTGGCCAAGGCCGCCGCGGTCGCGGGCGCCCTGTTCTTCGGCGCCTACCTGGGCTTCACCGTATGGCTCGCCATCCAGTCCGGGCGGCTGACGGCCGCGGCCGACGACCTGCCCTCGGCGGTCCTCGGCACGGTCGCCTGCGCGGCCCTGACGGCGAGCGCGCTCTGGCTCGAGTACTCCTGCCGCATCCCCCCGCAAGACGACGACAACGGCAGCGACCCGGACGAGGACCGCACCCGTCCTTGACCACCCCACCCACCCGACCGCAGGACCCATTCCCCCGCCTTCCCCCGTATTCCGCGCGTTTAGAGGTGCGCTCCATGAAGTTTGACTCCCCCAACCGAAGCGGCGACCGCGACTCGACCGCGACGATGAGCCTCGGCTCAGCGAGCGACGCGCAGACGGGCCCCGAAGACGACGCCCCCACCGACCGCATGGCCGTCCACGTGGTCTGGGAGATCGGCCTCCTGCTCCTCGCCGGCGGCGTCCTGTTCGCCCTCACCCAATCCGCCACCGGACCCTTCGCCGAAGGCTCCTGGCAGGCCTTCTCCGCCGCCCTCGCGCCCCTGCTCATGCTCGCCACCGCCATGGCCGTGTCCCTGCGCGTCGGCTCGGTCAACCTCGCCGTCGGCCCCATCGCGCTCATCGCCGCATGGATGTTCGTCGACGCCTCCAGCAACGGCTCCATGGTCGCCCTCGCGATGGGCCTGGGCGCCGCCGCGTTCATCGGCATCGTCCTCGCGACCCTCTCGGCCTGGCTGCGCGCACCCGGCTGGGCCGCCAGCGGCGCCGTCGGCGGCGCCATCGGCCTCTGGGCCGGCAGCGCCGGCGAACCCTCCGCGTTCCTGCTCGAAGCCCTCCCGAACACCGGCGTCCTCGCCGCACTCGGCGCCGCCGCAGGCCTCTCGCTGTTCCTCGGCCTCGTCGGCGCCTTCGCCGGCGTCCGCGCCCGCCTCGCCCCCATCCGCGACACCCCCGCCGGCGAACGCCACGGCCGCGGCGGCCTCGTATTCCTCGGCGTCCTGCTCTCCTCCACCCTCGCCGGCGCCGCCGGCGTCGTCGCCGCCTGGACCGCCGTCCCCGAGACCGGCGCCGCCGGACTCCCCGACCCGATCCTGCTCACCGTCCTCGCCCTCGGCGCGGCCCTGCTCGGCGGCACCAGCCTCATGGGCCGCCGCGGCGGCGTCTGCGGCACCGTCTTCGCCTCGGTCATGGTCCTGTCGCTCATGTGGCTCGCCCAAGCCCGCGGCTGGACCTTCGACCCCAGCTGGATCGCCCTCAGCGCCATCGTCGCCGGCTTCCTCGTCACCCGCCTCGTCGAGGCCATGAACACCGTCGACGAAGAAGAGGCCGCCTCCACCAGCCGCGCCGGCTCCCTCGCCGACCTCCACGAGGACGACCCGCTCCCGGCCGACCGCACCGACTCGTACGAGCAGTACGACGAGGACCTCGCCGACCTCGGCTCCGGCGGCGACCCCTGGGCCGTCTCCGGCGGCATCCCCCAGGCCGGAACCCCGGCCGCCGACCCGTTCGGCGCCTCCGGCGTCTTCGACGACCTCCGCGACACCCAGGGCGGCTACGGCACCCGCTTCGGCCCGGCCACCGACAACGACCGGCGCTACGGGCGCTGAGAACCCCGACAGAGGAACGACCATGACCTACGTACCCCCCGAGCGCGGCGACGAGCCCGCACAGGACCAGACCCGCCAGCTCGACGTCTCGCCCGCACCCGGAGGCGCATACCCGGCCGTCGGCAACGGCGTGGACGCCCAGAGCGCCCAACCGGTCGACCCCTTCGCGGGCCGGCCCGCCGCCACCATCGGCTACGCCGAGCAGGAGACCCCGCGCGACCGCCTCCTCTTCCAGTTCATCTGGGAGGGCATCCTCGTCCTGCTGACCGCCAACGCGCTGTTCCAGGTCTACCTCAACCGCGACGACATCTTCGGCGCCGAGTTCGACCTCGACGCGGTCGGACCCCACCTGACCACCGTCACCGCCCTGCTGCTCATCGCGGCCGGACTCGGACTCTCCCTGCGCCTGGGCGCGGTCAACCTCGCCGTCCCGGCCCTGCCCGCACTCGTGGTGACCACCCCGGCGGTGTTCATCACCGACAACCTCCTCGTCGGCCTCGGCGCGACCGCGGCCGCAGCCGCCGTCCTCGCGATCGTCTTCACCGTGCTCACCGCGGTCCTGCGCCTCCCCGCATGGCTCGTCGGACTCGCCACGCTCCTGGCCATCGGCGCCTCGTTCACAGGCCTGCGCGAACTCTCGGAGCGGCTCAACGCGGGCGAGCCCGACTCCTGGTCCAACCCGGGCGCGCTCTGGCTGTTCGTCGGCGCCGTCGCCGTCTCGATCGCCGGCGGCCTCATCGGCCTGCTCCCGGCCGTGCGCGACCGCTTCAGCGCGGTCAAGGACGCCATCGAGGGCACCGGCCCGCGCGACGGCAAGTCGGTCTTCACCCTCCTCGGCGGCACGTTCCTGGCACTGCTGCTGGGCGCGCTGGCGGGCTTCGTGCCGCTGGCGTTCGGCCTGGTCCCCGAAGGCGCGTTCGGACTGCCGGTGGTGGGTTCGTACTCGGTGGACATGAACGCCACGGTGTGGCTGACCCCGATCGCGCTCATCGTCGTGTTCCTGGCCGGGACCAGCCCGTGGGGCCGGCGCGGGGGCGTGTTCGCGACCTCGCTCGCGGCGGTCGCGGTGTGGGCGCTGATCCTGGTGTGGCAGCACCTGGGGAGCACCTCCTCGGACCCGAGGCTGTACGCGGAGCTGGCGGGCGTGCTGTACGTGGCGCTGCTGCTCATCGGCCTGTTCGTCTCCTACGGCCTCGACCGGTTGGGACGCCCGAAGGAGGTCGCTGAGCCGGAGGACCCGGTGTTCTCCGGCGAGATGCCCCCGTACGACTCCCCGAGCGGCGGCGTCGACGACAGCGGCCTGTTCGAGCCGACCCTGCCCGACACCTCCCCGCCCCGATAGCGAACGCGCGCAACGGGTCGGTGGTGGCCGCGGGCCGAAGGCCCGCGGCCACCACCGACCCGTCGTAAGTCAGCGACGCAGGAGAACGGGAACCCCGTTGGACCGCGCCCGGAGCGGCTGTGCCGCCCGGGCGTTTCTCATTGCCTGTGGATAACTCTGGCGCTTGTGAGCAGGCGAAATAAGGAATACTCGCGAAGTTATCCACAGGCGGAAAACTTTTGTTGCAGTGGCCCTTGGCAGCGGGTTTAGTAGATATCAAAAAAGGAGTCATTCCGGTAGGGACGGGATGGCGGCGACATGAGGGGATTCGCGAACGTCGCCATACCGAGATCGGGCGCGGGAGCCACCCGCGCCCGGTCCCCGTCACCGCCGCTCCTCCGCGGAGCGAAGCGAGGCGGCCGGGCAAACCAGCCCGGCCGCCCCGCAAGAACCACCGCCTTCACGATCCCGAACGCGGTTACACGCACGAACCCGGACACGGCTTCAGGCACGACCCCGGACGCGGCACTGCTACACGACGATGACTCGAATGCCGGCCTCTTCGAAGCCGCGGAGTTGCTCGGGCGGGGCGTTGCCGTCGGTCACCAGGGTGTGGACCCGGTCCGTGGGGCAGATCCGCGCGAAGGCGTGGCCGCCGATCTTGGAGCCGTCGGCGATCACCACGACTTTCCTCGCACGCGCGGCCATCAGCGCGTTTATGGCCGCCTCGCCCTCGTGGTGGCTCGTCGCGCCGAGCTTCATGTCGATGGCGTCCACGCCGAGGAAGGCGATGTCCAGGGTGATCTCCCGCAGGATCGGCGCGGCGAGCGGGCCGATCAGCTCGTAGGACTGCGGGCGGACCACGCCGCCGACCACCACGACCTTCAGGTGCGGGCGCACGATCAGCTCGTTGGCGATGTTCAGCGCGTTCGTCACGATCGTGAGGCCCGTGGAACCCGGGGTCGCCACCAGGTCGGTGCGCATCGCCAGCGACCGGGCCACCTCGGTGATCGTGGTCCCGCCGTTCAGTGCGATCACCTGGCCCGCGCTCACCAGTCCCGCTGCGGCCGTGCCGATCCGGTGCTTCTCCTCGACGTGCCTCGCGGTCTTGTACCGCAGCGGCAGATCGTACGAGATCCCGCCCGCGACGGCGCCGCCGCGGGTGCGGGTGATCATCTGCTGCTGGGAGAGCTGGTCGAAGTCGCGGCGGATCGTCGCCTGGGAGACGCCGAGCCGCTCGGCCGCCTCCTCCACTGAGATCCGTCCGGTCTCTGCGAGGATCTCCAGCAGGGTGTTCCACCGGGCATAGCGGTCCACGTCGCTCCTCGGGTCGGGATCGCGCGGTCTGCACGATAGTGTTCGAAGTACGTCTGTTGGCGCTCGGGCGGTGCTCAAGTCATGCTCGCGCGCTCATTGACATTCTGCCGCACCGGGGCGCCCGCGCGCACCCCGGATCGAATGGAAGGAGCGCCGATGGACGGCGTCATGCTGCCGGCCGTGGGTCGGATCGTCACCCCCGACGGCGTGGTCAACGGGACCCTGCTGGTCGACGGGGACCGGTTCGAGGGCATCCTCGAACGCGAGGGCGCCCCGACCGGCTGGGTCCTTCCCGGTTTCGTGGACGTGCACTGTCACGGCGGCGGCGGCTTCTCGCTGGCCAACGGCAACCCGGACTCGGCCCGCGAGGCGGCCGCCTTCCATGCGTCGCGCGGGACCACGACCCTGGTCGCCTCGCTGGTCTCCTCCACCCACGAGTTCCTGCTCGAGGCCACTGCGGCCTTGCGGCCCCTGGTGTCGGACGGGACCCTCGCCGGAGTCCACTATGAAGGGCCTTATATCTCGGCCGCCAAGTGCGGGGCCCACGCCGTCGAGGCGCTGCGCGATCCCGACATCGGCGAGCTGACCGAACTCATCGAGGCGGGCCGCCTGGACGGCGGCGGCAGCGCCGTGAAGATGGTGACCGTCGCCCCCGAACTCGACGGGGCCTTGGCTGCCATCGAGTTCCTCGACCAGCGCGGCATCGTCCCCTCGATCGGGCACACCGACGCCAGCTACGAGCAGACCGCCGCCGGCATCGACGCGGGCGCCCAGGCCGCGACGCACCTGTTCAACGCCATGCGCGCTTTCAGCCACCGCGAGCCGGGCCCGATCCCGGCACTGCTGGACGACGAGCGGATCTTCTCCGAGATCATCGCCGACCCCGTGCACCTGCACCCGGGCACCATGCGCTTCGCGTTCGACACCTCGCTCCCGGCCTGGACGCTCCTGGTCTCCGACGCGATGGACGCCGCCGGGCTCGCCGACGGCACCTACATGCTCGGCCGCCACGAGGTCGACGTGGTCGACGGCGTCGCGACCGTGGCCGGGACCGACACCATCGCCGGTTCCACGATCACGCTGCTGGACGCCTTCCGCAACGCTGTTCGCCTGGCCGGTCAGTCGGTCCAGGCCGCTTCGCAGATGGCCTCGGCGACTCCGGCGGAGCTGTTGGGCCTCAACGAGGTCGGTGCGATCGAGACGGGCAAGTACGCCGACGCGGTGGTGCTCGACGACGACCTCAACCTGGTGTCGGTCATGCGCCGCGGCGCCTGGCTCAAGGTCTGAGCCGCGCGCCCGGATCAAAGTCTGAACCGTGATGCCGCGCTGTACGGCTGATCCGGCCGAGAGTCGCAGTATTGCGCCGCGACGCCGCGCCGAACGAGTGAGCCGCTGGGGACTCGCGGCACTGATACCGCGATGCCGAGCCGGACGAGCGATCCGGCGCCGAGTCTCGGTGCTGAACCGCGATGCCGAGCCTTACTGCCGATCCGGCGGGGATTCATGGCGCTGAGCCGTGGCGCCGCGCCGAACGGTTGATCCGGTGGGGATTCGTGGTGCTGAGCCGCGACGCCGTATCGATCGGTTGATCCGGCAGGCACTCGCGGCACTGGGCCGCGACACCAAACGGAACGGCCGATCCGGCGCCGAGCCGTGGGACCGGGCCTCGACGCTCCACTGAGTACTGATCCGGGCAGCGCGAAACGGGCCGGTCCCGCAGTCCCCGCAGACTGCGTTCCCGGCCCGTTTCCCATGCCGCCCCGGCGTTTCCGTGCGCCGAAACCGCCGACTCGGCACCGCTAGAACAGCGGCGCAGTGCTGTAGTTGATCGCGGTCCCGCTGGCGCCGAAGATGATCCAGTAGGCCAGGCAGAACGTGAAGAACGAGAGGATGCCCAGCACTAGGCCCGCGATCGCGTAGCCCTTGTTCGTGGCCTGCCCCTTGTTCGCGCGGCTCCAGCCGATCGCGCCGAAGACGATCGCGAGCACGCCCAGCGGCCAGGTGAACCAGTTGACTCCGGGGACGAACGACAGCACCACCGCGATGATGCCGCAGACCAGCGCCGCGGTCCCGAGGCCGTTGCGCGGCTGCTGACCTCCCGGCACCGGTCCGTCGCTGTTGTACGGCGGAGGCGGCGGCGGGGGAGGAGGCACCGCCCCGCCCGAGTACGGGTCGAATCCGCCGCCGACGGGCGGCGGTGGCGTCGAAGGCGGCTGCGACGAGACGGGCGGGATCGGCGGAGTGCCCTCCGGCGTGCCGGGCGCGCTCTCGGAGGCGGGACCCCATCCGCCGACCGGTTCGTCGCCGGACCGCTCCGGCTCGGGCGGGTCGGGGACCGGCGGATACGTGGTCATGGTGGCCTCCATGTCTTGGGACATCGATTCGCGGACATCGGTTCGCGATGTCGCCTCACGGTGCCGTGCCTCGGTGCCGTGTGCAGCCGGCGCGGCTTCGACCGTGAGCGGTGCCCGTTCGGCGCCGGACCGGCTCGTCCGCGCACGGCACCGCTGCCCGCAAGGTAATCCACACCCCGCCGGTGATGTGCCGATTCAGCCGAAACAGGCGCCTCGCGGCGGGGCTGGAGCCGGGCCGCGGACACGCGGTCGGACCGGGCGCGGTGCGTGGAAACGGGTTCGCCTGGTTCAGCGGAATCACGTGCCTCGCGCCATGTCGGTCCCGGGCCTCAGACGCTCGGTCGGACCGGGCGCGGTGTGTGGAAACGGGTTCGACCGGTTCTGCGGAAACTGGCGCCTTACGGCGGGGCCGGAGCGTGGCTGCGGGGCACTCGGTTGGACGGACGCGGTGCGTGGAAGCGGGCTTGACTGGTTCTGCCGAATCCCGCGCCTCACGCCGGATCGGTCCCGGGCCGCGCACGCTCGGTCGGACCGGGCGCGGTGCTTCAGCGCGGGCTCGGTTGGGTCTGCGGTTCCGCTTCAGTCGGTGTCGCGCCGGGACTTGACTGCGCCCAACTGGTATCCGTCCGGCTCCGTTCCGCAGTCGCCGCCCGACCCTCGGCTCCCGCAGTCGCGCCGGTTCGAGAACTCCTTTCGGTTTTTTTCCGGTTAGGGGTTTACTACCCGTCAGTACGCGAGTAGAAATGAGTTACGGATCCGGAAGGACTTCCCGGGGACACGGTCTCCGCAGATCGGAAGGATTCGCGCACAGCCACCGAGTACCCACGTGCGACCTGAGCCGTCGGGAGGCACCGCGGGTCCCGCACCTAGGAGCAGGACACCGCTATAAAAGACTTCACGCTTGGTAACTCGGTTTGGATGTGGAGCTAGTTGCGAGCGGCCCAGTCGAGGCACCATCCGACTGGGCCGTATCGTTGCCCGCCGAACGGCCCCGCCCGCTCTCCACCGCCGCGCTCCCCACGGCCCACCGGCCGAATCCCCGCGCACCGCGCCCGCTCCCGCCCGCCCCGGGCCCCCGCCGCTCCGCGGCCCCTCGGCCACTGTGGTTGAAAGAGCAGCCGAACTGACTGGGAACGCTCGCCCGCGGCTGCAAGAATGGGCCTCGATGAGCACGATCGAACCCGGCTGGTACCCGGACCCCGCCGACCCGGCCACCCAACGCTACTGGGACGGCGGCGCATGGGTCGGCAAGCCCGTCCCCGCCGACGCCGAGCCCCCCGCCGAACCCGAACCGCTCGACCCCGAACCCGATCCCGAGCCCGCCAAAGGGTCCAAACCGGCCGAAGGCCAGGCCGGATACCAGAGCCTCCCCAACGACCCCCGCTACGGCGACGGCCCGCCCCCCAAGATCATCCAGCGCGGCCCCGGCGTCGTCCAGCCCCCCGACACCGTCCCCATCCGCTCCCTCGGCGTCACCGTCGGCTGGATCACCAGGCACGACATCGACCGCATCCTCGGCGGCCGCGTCCTCGCCCACCCCGGCCAGCGCTTCGTCGCCCGGATCGTGGACGTGGTCTGCATGATGGTGCTCAACGCGATCGTGAACGGCTACTTCCTGTACCTGTTCGTCAGCGAGTCCTTCATGCCCTACCTCCGCGAGGTCCTCCAGGCCGCGAACGCGCAGGACGTGGAGGTGCCCTCGGCGTTCAACGAGCAGCTCACGGTGGTCCTGCTCATCGCGCTCGGCCTGTGGTTCGCCTACGAGGTGCCCTCGACGCTCAACACCGGGCAGACGGTCGGCAAGCGGCTCATGGGGATCAAGGTCGTCTCGCTCGCGCCGGTGAACCTCGGCTGGGGCCGGCTGCTGCTGCGCTGGGCGTACGCGGCGCTGCCGCTGATCTGCTTCCCCTTCGGCGCGATCCTGTGGGTCATGGACGGGATATGGTGCATCCGAGACCAACCGTTCCGCCAGTGCCTGCACGACAAATCCCCCGGTACGGCCGTCGTCGAGGCGGGCACTGCGGAGGCGCACCCTGATAAGGAGCCCTCATGACCAAGCCGATCCGCGACGAGCTGCGGCAGATCCCGCTGTACGTCCCCGGCAAGGCGATCCCGGACGCCGTGAAGCTCTCCAGCAACGAGGTCCCATACGGACCCCTGCCCGGAGTCGTCGAGGCGATCGCCTCGGCCGCGAGCGACGTCCACCGCTACCCCGACCTCGCGGTCGTCGCCCTGCGCGACGCCCTCGCCGAACGCCACGGCCTCGACGCAGGCCGGCTCGTCACCGGGACCGGCTCGGTGGCCCTCATCGGGCACCTCATGCAGGCGATCGGCGGGCCCGGCGGGGAGGTCGTCTACTCGTGGCGGTCCTTCGAGGCCTATCCGATCGCGGCGACGGTCGCGGGCCTGCGCAGCGTCCAGGTGCCGAACACGCCCGACCACCGGCACGACGTGGAGGCGCTCATCGCCGCCGTCGGGCCGGACACGCGCGCGCTGATCGTGTGCAGTCCCAACAACCCGACCGGCCCGGCCGTCACGGCCGAGGAGCTCGACCGGATCTTCGACGCCGTGGACGAGTCGGTCCTGGTCGTGGTGGACGAGGCGTACCGGGAGTTCGTGACCGATCCGGCGTGCCCGGACGCGATCGAGCGGTACGCGGACCGGCCGAACGCGGTGGTGTTCCGGACCTTCTCGAAGGCGTGGGGCCTCGCGGGCCTGCGCGTGGGCTACATGGTGGCGCGGCCGGAGGTGGCCGAGGCGGTGCGCCGGTGCGTGATCCCGTTCGCGGTCAACGCGGCCGCGCAGGCGGCGGCGCTGGCGGCGCTCGGCGCCGAGGGCGAGATGCGCCGCCGGGTCGCCCTGGTGGCCTCCGAGCGCAAGCGCGCCGTCATGGCCGCGCGGGAGTTCGTGCCGGAGGTGCCGGACTCGCAGGCGAACTTCTTCTGGCTTCCCTTGGGGGAGGAGGCCGTCGATTTCGCGGTGCACTGCGAAAGCGCGGGTCTTTTGGTGCGGCCCTTCGCCGGTGACGGCGTGCGGGTGACGATCGGCCTGCCCGAGGAGAACGACGCGATGCTCGAGGCGCTGCGGGACTACGCCGAGCGTTGATTCGCGGAGTCGTAACGGGCGCAACGTGAGCGGGCCCGGGCGCCCCACCGGCGCCCGGCCCCGCGGTGTCGAAGGTCGGTGTTCGGGAACCGTGTCGGATTTCCGACTTCGCGGTCCCGCTACTTGCGTGAGGTCCGCTCGTTCTCGCTACAGAACGCGTCGTACATCTCGGCGAGCGTCTGCTTCTGCTTGGAGGTGAGTTCGCGGTCGGTCGCGATCGCCAGTGGCGTCGCGGAGCCGTTCTCGGGGGTGAAGCCCGCGCGGAGGTACATGATCGGGGTGGTCATCCGCAGCGCCAGCGCCAGCTGCCGCAGGACCGCGCCGCTGGGGCGGCGCACGCCGCGCTCGCCCTGGAGGTAGGGGTTGGAGACCCCGGCGGAGTCGGAGAGCTCGCGGAACGAGACGTGCGCGCGTTTGCGCACGTCGCGGACGAATGAGCTGAAGTCGCGATCTGTCACCCGCGTCACCATACGCGCCTTCTTCCAGGGGCGCCACCCAACCCCGCCCGGGGTGGGCGGTATTCGGTACCACCAGCCGACACGGCGCTCAGCCGATCGGACGATATGAATGCGACTCTCGGAAGGGTTGCGTCTCAACCGCTCGCCGTCGCGTGAAGCCAGCCGATACCATCGAAGGTCGACGCGGCTATTCAGGGATGCGTCACCGTTCGGTTGACGTCAGACGAGGAGGAGAACCGGTGAGTGTTCTGCAACGCTTGGAGAAACAACTGGAGGGCCTGTTCGAGGGCACCTTCAACAAGATGTTCAAGGGCGTTGTGCACCCGGTGGAGATCGCGAGCGCCATGCAGCGCGAGGCCGAGACCCACAAGGCCGTCCTCGCCGGCGGGCGCGTCCTGGTGCCGAACCGCTACGTCATCGACCTCTCCCCGCCCGACCACGACCGGCTCGCGCCGTACGCGGCGGCCCTGGCGCAGGAGTTGGCGCAGTCGCAGGCGGAGTTCATCGGCGAGAACGGCTGGACGGTCTACGGCGACGTGATCGTGGAGATCGAGCGCGGCGAGGGCCTGGACACCGGCATGTTCCGTGTCACCGCCGAGGTGGCGGCCTTGAACGAGGGCGTCGACCAGCCCGTCTCCGGCGGCGGCTACGGCCCCGCCCAGCAGCAGGCGCCGACCGGCCCGGTCCTGGTGACCGCGGACGGGCGCCAGTTCACCGTCGCCCACGGGGCCACGATCATCGGCCGCGGCGAGCAGGCCCAGGTGCGCCTGCCGGACGTGGGCATCTCGCGCCGCCACGTCCGCATCGACTTCGACGGCCGGCAGGTCTCGGTGACCGACCTCGGTTCGACCAACGGCACCCTCGTCAACGGCCAGCGCATCGCGACGGTGAGCATGCAGCCCGGCGACGTGATCCAGATCGGCACGACCTCCCTGACCCTCCAGGCTGGGTAAAGCTCCGCTGTGGCCCTGGTGGGCCGCCTGAGAGAAAATCTGAGCTGCGGCTCGCTCGTCGCAAGTACCGCTCCGCAGAGCTCCGCTTCAAGTACTGGCTCCTCACGAGCCTTGTCAGATTTCCACTCAGACGGCCCTGGTGGCCCGGCGCCGCAACCGGTGCAAGTGGTCCGGATACGCCATGCGGGCGTGGGCTACCGTGTCGGGGACCTATCGTTCGTCCCGCTGGGAGCGCCGAATGCCTGAGATAGTCCAGACCGTCGCCCGGTTCGGGTTCCTCGTGCTGCTGTGGCTGTTCGTGTTCGCCGCCGCCCGGACGATCACGAAGGACCTGCTGGCGCAGCGCCGCCCGGCGACGGCCGGTCCGTCGGCGGGCCCGGTCTCGGGTCCGCCCTCCTCAGGGCGCTCTTCGCGCCCGCAGTCGCCGGCGCAGGCGGCGCAGTGGCTGGTGGTCACGACCGGTGAGCTGGCCGGGCGCCGTTTCGTGCTGTCGGGGCAGCCGATCACGATCGGCCGCGCCCCTGATTCGACGATCGTCATCCGCGACGACTTCGCCTCGAACCGGCACGCCCGGGTGCTGCCGGTGGACGGCCAGTGGATGGTGGAGGACGTGGGCTCCACGAACGGCACCTACCTGGGGCGCGCTAGAGTCACCACACCCACGCCGGTCCCGCTCGGAGTGCCCATCCGGATCGGGCGTTCCTCGTTCGAGCTGCGCCCCTGAGCAGAGACGTGACACGGCGATGTCGGCATCCAACAGCGGGCGTGCCCCGCGCTACGGCGGTTGAATCATGAGTTTGCACCTGCGATACGCGGCCATCTCGGACCGCGGGGTGGTGAGGCAAGGCAACCAGGACTCGGTGTTCGCCGGGTCCCACTTCATCGCCGTGGCCGACGGCATGGGCGGCATGGCCGCCGGTGACCTCGCCTCGGCGATCGTCGTCAACACGATCGCGCGGCTCGACGTGCCCCCGCCGGCCGATTCGATCGTCGACGAGCTCGCCGACGCGGTCGCGGACGCCAATCGCGCCATCCGCCGGGTCGTGGCCGACGACCCGCAGAAGGAGGGCATGGGGACGACGCTCACGGCCCTGTGGTTCGACGGCGAGTGGTTCAACCTGGTCCACATCGGCGACTCGCGCGCCTACCGGATGAGGGACGGCGGTTTCGAGCAGATCACCGTGGACGACACGTACGTGCAGATGCTGGTGGACGAGGGCCGGATCACCGCCGAGGAGGCCGAGCGGCACCCGCAGCGCTCGCTGCTGCTGCGCGCTCTGGGCGCCTCGGAGGTCGAGCCGGCGTTCCAGACGCTCAAGGGCGTGCCGGGGGACCGGATCCTGCTGTGCTCCGACGGCCTGTCGGGGCCGGTCTCGGACGCCGACATCGCCCGGACCCTCCAGACCGCCGCCTCCCCGCAGGAGGCGGCCGAGACGCTGGTCCAGCAGGCCCTCGACGCGGGCGCGCCCGACAACGTGACGGTGCTCATCGCCGACGTGGTGGAGGAGGACCCGGGGGAGCAGCGGTCGATCATCGGCGGGGCCGCGGCCGACGCGCGCCTGGCCGAGTCGGACACGGCGGTCCTGCGCACGGTCCGACCCGAGGACGAGGAGCCCGAGGCCGCCGAAGCGGCCGAGGAGGAGGCGCCCGAGCCGGGGCCGCGCAAGCGCGGCCGCGTGTGGCGCACGATCCTGACCTGCCTCATCGTGCTCACCCTCGCCGCCGGCGGCGGCCTGTGGTGGGTGCGCACCCAGTACTTCATAGGGGTCTCCGACGCGGGCAACATCAGCGTCTACCGAGGCCTCCCTTTTGAGGTGGCCGGCCTGCGGGCCGCCTGGCTCGAGGTGGAGACCGACCGGGCCGCCGAGGACGCGGTCGAGGCGGTCGAGGCGGACCTGGAGGACGGCATCACCGCCGGCAGCCGCGAGGACGCCGAGGCCGAGCTGGCCGAGCTGATCGACCCGGCCGCCGCCAACGCGAACCTCGACCCGATCTGCGCGGCCCCGGGCACCGAGCCGGTGTCCGCGGCCGCGAAGGACTGCCGCGACGACTGAGCGCGGCCGTTGTAGGCTCACTGCGTCCGAACCCCTGCGGCGCGGGCGCCTGGCGCGCAGGCGCGCAAGCACTCACGGCTCCGCAAGGGACGGTCGGGAGCGTACGCGGAGCCGTACATCTAGCAGAGTCGATCCGAGACGCGAGGGGAAGCGATGGCCCAGCCCATGTCGGCGACCGCCCGGCCGGTAGGGCCGTCCGAGACGCCGCTCACGCCCCTGGCGGGGATGCCCAAGCGCATCGGCGTCGAACTGCTCTTGCTGCTCATGGGCGGCATCGGGGTGTTCGGCCTCCAGCTCACCATCGACATGGCGCTCACCGAGACCACCACCTCGGTCACCTTCACGCTGCCGCTGCTGATCTTCATCGTCTCGATGTGCGCGTGGACGGCCGTCAAGTTCCTCGCCCCGAACGCCGACCCGCTGTTCGTGCCCATCGCGGCGTTCCTCACCGGCATCGGCATCGTCTACATCAGGCGGATCGACCGGACGGCGATGCGCGAGGACCCGCTCCCGGCCGACGCGGGCGTCTTCGCCGGGCAGGGAGGGCGCCAGCTGATGTTCTACATCGGCGCGGTCGTCCTGCTGACGGTCTTCCTGGCCCTGGTGCGCAACCACCGCATCCTGCGCGGGTACGCGTACATCCTGCTGTTCGCGGGCATCGCCCTGGCGGCCCTGCCGGGCTTCCTGCCCTACTCGATCTCCGGTTCGGGCGGCTCCAAGAACTGGATCCGCCTCGGGGGCTTCTCGATCCAGCCCAGCGAGTTCGCGAAGCTCATGCTCCTGGTCTTCTTCGCCGTCTACCTGGTGCGCAAGCGCGACATGCTGTCGGTGGCGGGCAAGAAGATCCTCGGACTCCAGCTGCCGCGCATGAAGGACCTCGGCCCGATCGTCATCGTCTGGGCCGCGAGCCTGCTCATCCTCATCTTCGAGCGCGACCTCGGCACCTCGCTGCTGCTGTTCGCGATCTTCCTGTCGATGCTGTACGTCGCGACGCGGCGGGTGTCGTGGATCATCATCGGCCTCACCATGTTCATCGGCGGCTGCATCGCGATCTACCCGTTCTTCTCCCACCTCCAGGTGCGCGTGGCGATCTGGCTCGACCCGTGGGCGTACGTCGACGATCCGGTGACCTCCTCCTACCAGCTCGTCCAGGGCCTGGTCGCGCTCAACGCGGGCGGGCTGCTCGGCAGCGGGCCCGGCGCGGGCAACCCGAACATCATCCCCGCCTCCGAATCGGACTTCATCCTCGCCGCGATCGGCGAGGAGGTCGGCCTCATCGGCCTCGTCGCGATCCTGCTGCTGTACGCGCTCCTGGTGCAGCGCGGCTTCAAGACCGGCATCATGTCCCGCGACCTCTTCGGCAAGCTCATGGCCGCGGGCCTGGCGTTCCTGGTCGCCTTCCAGCTGTTCGTGGTCTTCGGCGGCGTCACCGGGCTCATCCCCATGACCGGCCAGACCACCACGTTCCTCGCCGCGGGCGGCTCCTCGCTCGTCGGCTCCTGGCTGCTCATCGGCCTGTTCCTGCGCGTCTCCGACGACGCCCGCAAACCCTGGCAGGCCTCGTTCGGCCTCCAGAAGACCGAGGCCCCGCCCGAGTTCCTCGCCGAGCAGGCCGCCCGCCGCGCCGCCGACGAGGCCGCGAAGGCCGACGCCGCGGCCGTGGCCGACTCCGGCCCGATCCCCGGCGGCGACCAGCCCACCGAACTCATCATCCCCGGGCACCTCCAGGGCGGAACGGGCCTCGGCACCGGCACCGTCGAGGAGTCCGTGCTCAGCCCGCCGCCGGGCTCGCCGCCGCCCGGTCCCGGATCGCCGACCACCCCCGGGCCGCCGCCGTACGGGCCCGCCACCGGCCGTCCGGGACAGCCCGGGCAGACCGGCCACACGGGTCCTCCCGGCCCTCCCGGCGGTCCGACCCGCCCCGGCCCCCAGACGATCGAACTCCCC
>NZ_JOGR01000013.1 GCF_000719515.1 Glycomyces sp. NRRL B-16210
TTCTTTTTTTGGAACTTTTTGGGTTTTATTGGGTTGTTCCCCTGGTTAAGGGTGCAATTGGTTCCGGACCCACCCTTTTCACCCGCCCGGCCCGCCGGTGCCGTCCGCCCCGCCCGTGTCGTCCGCGCCGTGCGGGCCGCGTGCCGAGAGCGCCCAGCCTGTGCCGCCTGTGGGGTCCGCGCCATGCGGGCCGCGCGGCGAGGGCGCCCCGACCGGCCCGCCCGTGCCGCGCCGGCCGAGCTCGGAGCCGCAAGCCGCGACGGCGTGTTCGCCGCGTCAGGAGCCGGAACCCGGACCAGGGGCCGAAGAGCCCACGGGGGAGTGGTCGACCCCGAGCGACGTGCCCGGCGGGTCCACCCCCGTCCAGGAGATGGAACCCGAGGACACCGTCGACCCCGGGTCGGCTGAGACGGTCGGCTCCGAACCCACTGCCACCTTCACCGAGGAGAACACCGCATGAAACCCGAAGAGCTGCATAGAAAGCACCTCACCGCGCTGATCGCCGGAACCCCTGCGGACGCCGAGCGGATCCGGCAGTGGTTCCAGCCGGTCGACCACAAGACCGCGGCCGAGTACCTCCGCGCGGCCGTCGCGGTCTGCCTCGAATACCGGTTCGGTCCCGGCGCGGGACTCGGGGCCGGACCGGTTGACCCCGACGAGTTCGCCGCGTTCATGGCCGAGGTCCGCCAGTCCGGCCACGGCACCGAGCCGCCGCTGGACCACCTCGCGATCGAGTCGGCCGTACGCGCCCTCTACGGCGAAGGGCATCTGCTGGAACCGCTCGGCGAACACGAGCGGACGAGTGCGCATTATGCGTTGCTGCGCAAGCAGATCAACGCGTACCCGTGGCTGGAGGACAACCCCGACCACTTGATCGACCACGCGAGAGCGACCATGACCACCTGGATTCTCGGCTGAGGCGGGAGGGCCGGGGTCCGCGTCAGCGGCCCCGGCCCTCGCCGTCGATCACTGCGGGTCGCCCGGCAGGTCGGTCGCGATCGCGCTCGCATACCTCGTCGCGGGTTGGTAAGCCGCGGGGCCAGTTGGTGATGATGGCGATGTGGACGGTGGCCAATTAGCGGACGGCGAGTTTGTCGTATCTGGTCGCGACGGCGCGGTGTTGTTCGATGCGGGCGATGGTGCGTTCGGTGCTGGAACGGTCGTTGTAGCGATCGGCGTCGAACGCTGGCGGTCTGCCTCCGGAGGCCCCGCGCCGTTTGCGATGTCCGATCTGGTCGACCGGCTCGGGAATAGTGGCCTTGACCTGGTGTTCTCGCAGCCAGGTGCGGTTGATGCGAGCCGAGTGGGCGCGGTCGGCTAGCACCCGGACGGGGCGCCTGCGGGCCCGGCCGCCCCCGAGCCGGGGAACGGCAATTGCCTCCAGTAGCGGGATCATCTGCGGGCTGTCATGGGCCTGGCCTGCGATGAGGAGTGCGGCGAGCGGATATCCGGCGTTGTCGGCGGCGAGGTGGAGCTTCGTGGACCAGCCGCCGCGCAAGCGGCCCAGGGCGTGGTCTCCCGGCTCGCCGCGAACCTCGCGCAGTCCGGCTCCGGACACGGCCAGATGAGCTCGGGCTGTGGTGGAGTCGACGCTGACTTGCCAGGTCATGCAGTGCTCGGCGCGGGCGAGTGTCTGGAGCGAGCGCGGAATGAAAATCCACACGCCTGAGCGCTGGCAACTGGTGAACCGCCAGTAGACCGTGGCCCAGGGGCAGGCGGTCCCTTGGTCGGTGCGTCCGTGGAGGCCCACCGTCCGGGCTCGATCTAAGCGGCTCACTTGGGGAGGTGCAGCCAGTAGCCGTCGAGGTCGGCGAGGCTCGGCGGGGTCTCCAGGAGCGGTGCGAGGCGTCGCACCATCAGCGCAAGCTCGTTGCCACGGCCTTCGTGCGCGTAGTACCCGGTGGCCCGCAGTCCCGACACCACCATGTAGAAGCGCAGCCTGGCCCGGTGATCCACAGTGTCCTCAAGGGACCGCATCGCCGCTCGCGTCTGCGGCCCCATCAAGGGCCATGCGCCGCCCCAGAACAACTGGTAGGCCACGTCCCAGAGCGGGTCCCCGAGCATCGCGCTCTCGAAGTCGATGACGCCGACAATGCCGTCCTCGCCGAGGATGAGGTTGTCGGCGCTGTAGTCGCCATGGACGAGGGCCCGAGTCTCGGGCAGGGACTTCGACTCGGTGCGGACCAGTTCCGAGAGGCGCTCCAGGAGCTTCCGGTCCGGGCCGGACTCGATGTCCGGCCAGGTCTCGGGGGCACCCCAGAGAACGCAGTCGGCCCAGGCGGGCTGAGTGCCGTGCCCGGTCTCGGGGTCGATGCTCCCGTAGCCGGTCGTTGCGGAGACGTCCACCGCGTGGAGCCGGTCGAGCGCTGCGGCGACCGCCGGCGCGGCGGCGGTGACGCGGTCCATCGGCAGGTCGCACAGCCGGGTCCCCGGCAGCCGCCCGGTGAGGCACCACCAGGCGTCCTCGATCGGGCCGATGCCGTGGAACTCCGGCACGCGAAGCCCGCTGCCGGCGAGGATCCGACTCACCCGCTCCTCGACCGCGAAGCCCTCGCGGCGCTTCGAGACCCTGACCACGACGGGACCGGCATCGGCGACGGCAGCGAAGACCTGCGAGTTCTCGCCCTCGTTGAGCGGATGCCAGTCCGTCATCGGACCGTTCGCGCCCTCGACGCCGGACCGGATCGCGGGCAGATCGAACCCAGATTTGAACATGCGCCGAGCGTATCGCCGAGCCCCGCGGCGGTTCCAAGGTTTTTCGGCTCGCGAATCCCGCGCAGCGGGTGTGATGATCGGTATGCGATGAACACGAACGAGCGACGGCCGAGACTGGTGCTGATGTGCGGCCTGCCCGGGGCCGGAAAGACCACGGTGGCCAAGCGCTTGGAGCGGGACATGCCCGCAGTGCGCATGTGCCCCGACGAACGGCTCAGGGAGTCGGGCCTGGACCTGTTCGACGCGGCGGCGCGGGCGCTCGTTGAAGCGCGCCAATGGGTCCGGGCTCAAGCCCTGCTCGCCGAAGGGACCAGCGTGATCCTGGAGAACGGCTTCTGGGCGCGCGCGGAGCGAGACGAGAGGCGCCTGCGAGCGCGCGAGCTGGGAGCCGAGGTCGAACTGCGCTACCTCGACGTGCCGCTGGACGAACTGGAAAGGCGGACAGCGGCGAGGAGCCGAGAACCGGGCGAGGCGCACTTGACGCCGGCGATGCTCCGCGACTGGAACCGCCTGTTCGAAGCCCCGACGCAAGCAGAACTCGACCTGTTCGACGCACCGGACCGGCCCTGAGGAAATCGGCCGGGCCACCGGGTTCGGGCCGAGCGAAAGCCCGCTCGCCCAGGGGACAACCGCCGACCAGACAGGACGCCCGCGGCCCCGACCGGATGCCGATCGCCTGCGGCATCGACGGCTCGACGCGACCGGTACTGTCGACGATGGACAGGCTCACTTGTGGCCTGTGACCTGCGTATATCCCCTCAAATGAAAGGAAAGCGACCTATGCCCCTCGGCAATGCTTCCCTCAACACCTCCAACGACCCCGCCCAGCTCCCCGAGCGGGGACTCGAAGTGCTCAAGCGGTACGCCTCCCGCGGCGAGACCCTCACCTATGGCGACCTGAATCGGGAGCTCGGCGAGCCTTTCGCCCCCGGTACGTTCCACGGCGGGATCGGAAGGCTCTGCGAGGCCCTCAACCAGCTCCACGAGACCACCACCGGCCAACCCTTCATGATCTGCGCGCTGGTCGTCCGAGCGGACTCCGGTCAGCCCGGCGACGGGTTCTTCAAACTCGCCGACCGCCTTCGTCGCCTCCCGCTGATCGCCGATGCCGAGACCCGGCGCGTCTTCGTCCGCTGGCAGTGCGAGGCCGCCTTCGCGGCCTACTCGCAGGCGTGAACCCCGCGCGCTGATCCGACCCGAATCGCCGCCTGGGAGGGGCCTGCTGTGTGAGGGGCCTCTCTTACGTTTCACCGGCGCTGACCTGGGCACTCAGTCGGGACGGGCGGTTCGGTTCGCGGGATGGGAATCGCGCTACGATCCGAGACAGCCCCCATTTCGAGTCTGACGCTCATCTTCTACGAAGTAGGCCCGCCATGTTGCACGACGACTCTTCTCTCAACGATGCCGGTCTCATCGAATCCGGACTCCAGGTCCTCAAACACCACGCCGCGCGCGGCGAGACGCTCTCCCTCGACGATCTGCACCGCAAACTCGGGGAGCCGTTCGATACCGGCGTCCCCGAGCGCATGGACCGGCTCTGCGAGGGCATCAACGCCCAGCACTCCACCGGGACGAGCCTGAAGCTCATGATCTCCGTCCTTGTTCGCGACGACCAAACGGGCCTTCCCGGCGACGGCTTCTTCAAGCTCGCCGACCGCCTCGGCCGCCTGCCCTGGACCGACGACGCCGCCGCTCGGGTCGCCTTCGTCGACGAGCAGGAGCGGCGGGTGTTCATGGTCTACCGCGAGGCGAAGGCCCCGGTCTCCGGTTTCGCCCCGTACCGCTGATCCGGGCAGCAAGAACGGGACCGTCTCCCGACGGTCCCGTCTCGGCTCACCGGGGCAAGCCGACCCGCGATGCCACTACTCGGCCGGCGGGTACTGCGCGACACCGCCCATCACGTAAGCCACCTGCTGTTCGAGCGGGATCGTGCCGCTCGGCTCGGGCGGGCCGAAGGTCACGGTCACCGAACCGTCGCTCGAACTCGCGTCGACCTTGCTCACCGAGTAGTTCGCCGAGGCCGAACCGACCCTGAACAGCCCGAACAGGTCCACCGACGCCGTCGCACCGACCTTCATGTCGCTGGTGACCCGGCTCGCGTTGGCGCCCTTGAACGTCATCGACATCTGCGGCTGACGCGAGATGACGAAGGTCTTCAGGCGCGCCAGCGCCTTCCCCTGCCCGAACAGCTGGTCCACATTGAACTCGCCGCCCTGCAACTGGAACCCCGTCGCGTCCTTTCCGGACTTCGCCGCGATCTCGGTGAGCATCTGCTCGTCGTACCAGCCGGTCTTCCCGTCGGGCGACAGCGCCGTGGGCGAGGCGCCCACGATCGTGACGCCCTTGTACTCCAGGCCGATCTCGACCTCGGACGAGGACGAGGTGTACGTGGACATGTCGTACGACGCCGAGCCGCCGAAGTTGAACGACACGGCGTCCATGACCGGGATCGAGAACCCCGCCTTGCCCGACACGCTGAGGTCGGTCGACTTCGAGGAGAAGTTCGACAGCTGCAACTGCATCGACACGGCGTTGCCGTCGCTCTGGAGACTGCCGATGAGCTGGTTCGCGCTGGGCAGCTTGCCGGGCGTGTAGCCGACGAAGTACTGCCCGGCGCCGATCTCCTCGCCGCCGTTGTCCGCGTCCGGCTTGAGGATGTTCGCCCTGGCCGCGTTCAGGCGGGCGGTCGCCTCGTAGTAGTTGCGGTGCAGCAGGATGCTCTGCTCCGCCACCTCCTTGTAGCTCGCGATGGCGCTGTACAGCGAGCTGAGCGAGGTCGGCAGGTCCTCAAGGGACCCGAACCGGGTCAGGAGCTGGTTGAAGACGTCCTGGAGCTTGCCGCCGAACGGCAGCGGGTTGCTGAAGACGCCGCCCGCGTTGACGAACTCGGTCACGATCGACGTGATCTGCGCCGAAGCGGCGTTGTCCTGCTGATTCATCGTCTGGAGGTCGGCCTTGGAGAAGCCGAAGACGGTCGACCCCAGGATCTGGCGGTACAGCGACGAGAAGCTCCCGCCTCCGATCGAGAGCTGGGGCCCGTTCGTCGCCAGCAGCGAGTCGAGGTCGTTGAGCGTCGCCTGGTTGTAGTAGGCGTTGGGACCGTAGGTGATCCCGTAGTTGAAGCCGGCCGGGTAGGAGACGGCGCTGAACGTGCCGTCGAGCTTCGCCCCGAGGAACTGCCCGATCTTGCTCTGGAGCTCGTCGGCGAACGCCTTCTGCGCCGAAGTGGTGCCCGGATTGCTGCGCAGCACCCCGCCGGCCGCGGGGTCCGGCATCACCAGCCAGTCGCAGCTGTTGATGTCCGGAATGGGGAACGGGGCGGTCCGCTTCCATCCGTCGTAGACGGCCTGCTTGGCGAGGGTCGGAGAGTCGGCCGTGATGTGCACGTCGACGGTCCATGCCGTCGTGTGCACGTTCGGCGCTCGCATGAAGACGTGGTAGTTGGGCATGACGCCCTCCTGTTCGTTGGGTGACCGAATCATGACCATCGGTCGCGTTGCAATCAGCATCCCCAACCGGCCGAGCCGCCGAGACCGCTCCCGAATTCCGGCCCGAAGTCGGGCCTACAGCCGCACTTCGTGACCGAATAACATTGACGTTTATGGTCGATGAGCTTGCGCCCCAAGAGATAACGAGCTGGCGTTCACGGTTGGACGAACTTTTCCTTACGTTGGCGGGATTGTTCGGAAGAATCGAACTGCGCCGCCGCGCCAGGGCCTACCTCGTCGGGCTTCTGGCACCCGTGGAACGCAAGAGCGGCTGGCAGCTCGCCGAAGCCGCCGGGGACCCCACCCCGGTTCGGGTGCAGCACTTCCTGAACCGCGCCGTATGGTCGGCCGACCAGGTCCGCGACGCGTTGCGCGCCTACGCCGCCGGCCGTCTCGCCGACCCCGGCGGGGCGCTGGTGGTCGACGAGGCCGGCTTCGCCAAGCGCGGACCCTCCTCCGCGGCGGTGCAGCGCCAGTACTCGCACACCACAGGCAAAGTGGAGAACTGCCAAGTGGGCGTGTTCCTGGCCTACGTCGGCCCGCGCGGCACGGCCCTGATCGACAGGGAGCTGTACCTGCCCTCGGAGTGGAACGACGACGCCCGATGCGCGGCCGCCGGCGTGCCGCCCGCCCGCGCCGCCGAAGGGGCGCTGGCGAAGCCGCGCCTGGCCGAGGCGATGATCGGCCGCGCATTCGACGCCGGGATCGAGGCCGGGTGGGTGACCGCCGACGCGACGTACGGGCGTGACGGGGCCTTCCTGGCGTTCCTGTCCTCCCGCCGCCTGCCCTACGTGGTCGAGGTGCCGCTCTCGCAGACCTTGCAGGGCTCCGAGGAGGACCGGCGGGTCCACGACCTGGCGGGCCGGGCGCCGGCCGCGGCCTGGCACCGGGTGGAGACGCGCCCCGGCGGCTGCGAGGCGCTCGAATACGACTGGGCCTGGGCGACCCTGCCGGTGGCCGCCGACCTCCCGGCCGGGTTCGTCCGCACCCTGCTGGTCAGGCGCTCGACCGAGCGTCCGGCCGATCTCGCCTACTTCCTGTGCTTCCACGTCGACGCGGTGCGGCGCGAGGAGATCGTGCGCACGGCCGACTCGCGCCGGGCCATGGCCGCGTGCCTCGCGGCCGCCAGGACCGAATGCGGGCTCGACCACTACCAGGTCCGCAGGTGGGAGGGCTGGTACCGGCACGTGACCCTGGCGATGCTGGCCCACGCCTTCCTCGTGGTCTCCGCCGTGCGGGAGACCCCTGCCCCCGCCTCGCCCGGCGAGGACGCCCCCGTCGACCACGCGCTCCGCTGGCGCTGAACCGCGATCCGCGCACCGAACATAACGAAATACCATTGTCGTCACCGCAGGCCCGGACACGCGGCCCAGACCACCCCAGACGTGCAGGTTCACACCAGCCGACCACCGCGGGAGGTCGCCCGCTTTCTCTGGATGTCCGCGCCCGAGCCGGAGACGACGGACCGGCGGCACCGACCCTCCACATGGGTCGGTGCCGCCGGTCGCCTGCGGCCTTAGAGGTTCGCGTCGGCGTAGTGGTCCATCGCCTCCCTCAGGAAGCCCGCGAGACCCCTGGCCACCTCGTCGAAGGTGGCCGTGAACGCCGGGTCCTCGGTGTACAGCTCGCCCAGGCCCTTGTACGCCTCCGCGGTCGGCACGCTGCCCCACACCGAGGCGATGAACGCGTAATGCCCGGCCACCACCTCCTGCGCCTCGGCGCTGCCGGGGCCGAGACCCTCGGCCCGCAGGGCCGCCAGGCGCCGGTGGATCTCCTCGAACTTCGCCGGGATCGCCCGGCGCTCCTCGTCGCTCATCGCCTTCACGGCCGCGTCTCCCGCGTCGACGACCTCGTCGCCCCAGCGGCGGCGGGCCTCGGCCTCGTACTCGGCGCGCTTGCCCGCGTCGAGGCCGTCGAACCAGGTCTCGGGTGTCATGGTCTGCTCTCCTTCGAGTTGTCGGATGGTCGCTTCGACGGTGGCGGCGAGGCGTTCGAGGCGCCCGCGCTCCTCGGCGATCTGGTCCGCGTGGCGCCTGAGCGCCTCGGTCTCGGCCAGATCGCCTTCGAGGACCTCGGCGATCGTGTCCAGGCGCAGGCCCAGCCGCTTGAGCAGGAGGATCCGCTGGAGTCGCAGCAGTTCCCGCTCGCCGTAGCGGCGCAGCCCGCCGTGGCCGGTCGCCGCCGGCGCCAGGAGCCCGATCGCGTCGTAGTGGCGCAGGGTGCGCGAGGTGACGCCGGTCAGCTTCGCGACCTCCGCCGTCGTCCAGGTGCGCATCGCCGGTCCTCTCCGTTCGTCGTGAACTCGAAGGTATTGCTTGACGTTACGTCAACTGCAAGTCCGATTCGAGGAGACGGCGGACACGGGCCGGGGCCCGCGACGAAGGTCGCGGGCCCCGGTTCTGGGGAGGAGGGCTATGGAGTGGTGACGTTCGGCCACGGGTAGGAGGTGACGTCGCTGCCGATGTAGAAGCTCGGGTGCGGCGGTTGGTTGTAGGCGGTGTTCTGCCAGGCGATGGCGACCCGGTACTGGACGTCGTGCATGAGGGTCGCGATGCGCAGGTTCGTCTGGTGCGGGGTGGCGTAGATCCGCAGGGCGGAGTCGTTGCTGGTGCGCCAGATGACCTCTTCGCGCCAGTCGCCGAACAGGTCCGCCGACAGGCCGGGTGTGGCCTTGGTGCCGTTATTCGAAGCCACACCTGATCCCGACAGCAGTGTCCCGGAGGGGTACTTGGTGATCTGGGTGCCGTCGAGCAGTTCCCGCTCCCCGTCACCGTCCCACCAGATCACGAAGTTGGTCGAGGCCGGCTTCGAGCCGATGTTCTGCCCCGAAGCGTTCAACAGCCCCGAGACATTGGACGACCAGTATTCGGCCCCAGGGTTACTGGCGCTGACGTTCGCGGCCACGCCGCGCCCGTTATCACCGCTCGGGCTGGTCTGGAACAGGATCGAACCGTTCGAGCCGTTGAGATGCGAGGACGGCGCACTGCTGTTCTCGTGCGGCATGAACACTTCCTGGCCCGGCCGCGAAGGCACGAAGTCGCTCACGTGGAGGGCGTCGCCGTGGCCGAAGCCGGTGTTCCACAGGGCCTGTCCGTTGGAGCCGACGGCCATGGCGCCGTAGACGATGTCCTGGCGGCCGTCGAGTCGTTGACGTTGCCGCGGGCGGGCTGGTAGTTGATCGTGTCGAGGATCGCGCCGTTGGCGCCGTTGAAGATCGTCAGATACTCCGGGCCACTGAGGACGTATCCGCTGCTGTTGCGGTGGTCGGCGCCGGAGTTGCCGATGACCTGTCCGGTGCCGGAGACGGTGGCGTCGGCGGTCTTCATCGCGATCTCGGCTCTGCCGTCGCCGTCGTAGTCGAACACCTGGAACTGGGTGTAGTGCGCCCCGGCCCTGATGTTGCGGCCCAAATCGATCCGCCACAGGCGAGTCCCGTTGAGCTTGTACGCGTCGATGAACACGTTCCCGGTGTGGCCGGACTGCGAATTGTCCTTCGCGTTGCTCGGGTCCCACTTGACGAGGTACTCGTACTGCCCGTCGCCGTCGAGGTCCCCGACGCTCATGTCGTTGGCCGAGTACGTGTACGACACACCATCCGGAGTCGACGGTGTAGGTGCCGCTGCCGCCGGTGTCGAGGTAGTTCGTCGCACCGGTCAGCGGGGAACTGTTGAGCAGGGTCCCGTTGCGGTACACGTTGAACGCGGTATTAGCCGAGTCGGTGCCGAGCAGCCGCCAGGACACGAGGTTCCCCCCACCGGAAGGCACCACCGTGACACCGCGGCTCAGGTTCTCAACCTGGTACCCGTTCTGCTGCGCGCCGCCGACCTCGATGAGCTGGAACTGCTGGTTCGTCCCGCCGGTCACGTCGTACTGCGAGAGCCGCGAGCCCGCGGAGGTCGACCACTCCCACACGTCGAGGGCCTTGCCCGAGAAGCGGTTCACGAAGCTGGAGTAGCCGCCGCTCTGATTGACCTGGAACTGCTGGTTGGTGCCGCCGAGGTCGGTGTACTGGGCGATGGTCGCGCCGTTCTCGGCGTTCCACTCCCAGATGTCGAGGACCAGACCGGAGTGCCGCACCTGGATGCGGTAGTAGCCGCCCCCGGCGTCGATGAAGCGGAACTGCTGGCTGGTGGCATCGGTGCGGTTGCTCTGGACGATCTGGGCGCCGCCCGCGGTGCTGCCGCCCTCGACTTCGAGGACGAGCCCGGAATGGCGGGACTGGAGGACGTACCAGGCGGAGGTGTCGACCTGAGCCGACGCGTGCTGGGGGAGTGCGATGAGGACGAACAGGCCCGTCAGCGCCGCCGTGAGGAGGGCTGCCCAGCGGGCGTGCCGCTTGAGGGCGGGCTTCGGTGAGGGAATGCGCATGTGGAGCTCCATGGGACTTTGTTATGAAGGCGCACAAGGCCAATCGGTCGACAGCGAAGGTGACGCGGACATGCCGGGAGCCGCGTGCGCCGCGCACCATGAAATCGAAAGATTGAGTTGAATCGATATAATGGCGCGGACTCAGCATAACTTGTTAGCGCTCTCATTGCAATGGTCCGCGGCGAGTCCGCCGAGGGGCTCCGATCAGCGCGGCGGGGCCGTCGACTCGCGCACGACGAGGCTCGTCGCCAACTGCACGTGGTGCGAGTCGGGCACCTTGCCCGCGGCCAGTTCGAGCACCGTGCGGGCCGCGACGCGGCCCATCTGCCGCAGCGGCTGCTTCACCGTCGTCAGCGGCGGCTCGACCCACATCGCGTTGTAGGTGTCGTCGAAGCCGATGACGCTGAGATCGGCGGGCACGTCCACGCCGTGCCTGCGGGCGCTGCGGATGACGCCCACGGCGATGGCGTCGCTGGCGGCGAAGATCGCGGTCGGCGGCTCGGGGAGCTCCAGCATGGCGTCGGTGAGCGCCGCGCCGTTCTCGGCGGTGAACTTGCCCGAGCCCATGAGCGCCGGGTCGAGGTCGATCCCGGCCGATTCGAGGGCCTCGCGGTACCCGTGCAGCCGCTCGCGGGCCGGCACCGACTGCGCGGGCCCGCCCGCGAAGCCGATCCGCGTGTGCCCCAGGTCGAGCAGGTGCCTGGTGGCCTGGACGCCGCCGGCCCAGTTGGTCGCGCCGAGGCTGGTGACGCGCTCGTCGAGCGGGTTCGCGGGGTCGATGACGACCAGCGGCAGGCCGACCTGCTCGCACGCGTCCATCTCCTCGCCGGTGAGCTGGGCGGTCACCACGACCAGTCCGGCCGCGCCGCGCGAGGCGATCTCCTTGACGCGGTCGACCCCGAGGGGCTCGTCCTGCGCGGTCCCCTCCGAGTCGAGCGAGCGGGTCACCACCTCGACGCCCAGTTCCCTGCCGCCGCTGATGATCCCGTCGAGCACGTACACCGCGTACATGTTCAGGATCGTGTCGAAGACGATGTGGATCGACTGCGGCGCGGGCGATTCGCGGGGCCCGGTGGTCGGCACGTAGTCGAGTTCGGCGATGGCCTCGCGGACGAGCCGCCGCGTCTCCTGGGCCACTCCCGGGCGGTCGTTGAGCACCTTGGAGGCGGTGGCCTTGGAGACGCCGGCGCGCCGGGCCACCTCGGTCAGCGTCGCGCGGGGGCGGTCCGGACTGCTCATCGCTTGCACCTCTTCAGGATGGGGGTGCCGATATCCTATCGAGTCTCGGAAACAGTTTCCAAACTCCGCCGTGAAGTTTCGGCGAACCGGCCTCGATCCCCGCGGACTCGACCGCGCCGGGGCTTGACCGGTCAAGTGGAGCGGCGTACGTTCGGAGCGTTTAGACGTCACCAGAAACCTTTTCCGACGTTGAGGAGTCATCGCCGCATGTCGAACACCGCTCCCTGGCACGAACCCGGATGGTTCACCGTCGCTATCGGACACTCCAGTGCGGACCCGCCGCTCACGGGCCGATTCCGCATCACCGGATCGACCCGCGCCACCGGAGGCGAACGCGTCATGACCACCCCTGCCCGCCTCGACTGACCCGTCCGCTTCCCGAATTCCCCTTCGGCACAGTGGACTTCGGCGCATAGAATGTCGTGACTCTCCGGGGGCGAGATCACGGCCCCCGAAACGACAAGGAGCACTCCATGTCCGTCAACACCCACAAGTCCCTTCGCCGCCTGCTGCCGCGCGCCGTCGCCGCGTTCGCCGTGGCCGCGCTCGGCGCCTTCGCGCTCAGCGGCTCGGCCGCCGCCGAACCGGCCGAGGAAGCGAGCGCCAGTTCCTGGCAGCCGAAGTACGTCGCCCTCGGCGACTCGTACGTGTCCGGCGTCGGCGCCGGCGACTACCTCGACGACGACGGCTGCTACCGCTCGGCCAACGCCTACCCGGTCCTCGCCGCGCTCGACATCGACGCGAGGCTCTCCTTCGACGCCTGCTCGGGCGCCCGCGTCGAAGACGTCGTCGCCGACCAGCTCGCGAACCTCGACGACCGCACCGACCACGTCACGATCGGCGTGGGCGGCAACGACGCCGGGTTCACCACCGTCCTCACCGCCTGCGCCGGGACCGACACGGCCCTGTGCGAGAACGCGATCGCGGGCGCCCAGTCGGTCATCACCGACTCGCTCCCGGCCGAACTCGACGACCTCTACACGCAGGTCGAGACCCTCGCGCCCGGCGCCGACATCACCGTCGTCGGCAACCCGCGCCTGTTCAACGGCACCGCCTGCGACGTCACCCTCGGCATCACCCCCGACGAGCAGGCCCTGCTGAACGAGACCGCCGACCTCCTCGCCGAGACCACCGCGGGCGTCGCCGCCGACCACGGCTTCGACTTCGCCGACGTCCGCGACACCTTCGCCGGGCACGAGATCTGCTCGGCCGACCCGTGGATCCTCGGCTACACCGGCACGCTGGAGTCCTTCCACGCCAACGCCGCCGGCCACGCCGCCTACGCCGAAGCCGTGATCCCCTACCTCCGGGGCTGCTGACGCCCGCCGGCCCGCGGGACCTCCCGCGGGCCGGACCCGCCCTTCGGGCACAATCCTGGGATGCCCAGACGCTCCCGCCCGACCGCCTGCCCCTGCGGCACCGGCGCGGCCTACGCCGACTGCTGCGGTCCCCTCCACGCCGGCACCGCCAAGGCCGCCACCGCCGAAGCCCTCATGCGCTCGCGATACAGCGCCTTCGCCGTCGGCGACGAAGCCCACCTGCTGCGCACCTGGCACCCGAGCACGCGCCCCGACCGGATCGGCCTCGCCGCCGACGACCGCCGCTGGACCGGCCTGGCGATCCTGGAGACCACCGGCGGCTCCCCGCTCCACACCAGCGGCACCGTCCGCTTCCGCGCCTCCTATACCGATCCCGAAGGCCCGGGCTCCCAGACCGAGAACAGCGCCTTCGCGCGCATCGGTCCCGACTGGTTCTACGTGGACGCCGTCGACCCCGCCTGAGCTGAGCCAACCGGGGCAATCCATCGAATACTTGTCGATACTTTGACAACTGTCTAACCTCGTCGAGTGAGTTTCGACCCCCCGTCACCCGCCAAAGACCGCCGGGTGCGACGAACCCGCGCCGCCCTCCTGGGCGCCGCGGTCTCCCTCGTGACCGAGCGCGGCACCGCCAACATCCCCGTCTCCGACATCGCCGACGCCGCCGGGGTGAGCCGCCAGCTCGTCTACCTCCACTACGGCGACCGCGACAACCTCCTCCTCGAAGCCGCGCTCGACCTCGCCCGCACCGACCTCGGCCGGCCCCGCGCGGAGACCGACGAGCTGATCGGCCGCGAGCGCGCTCTGGCGGCGGCCCGCCACTTCGCAGCCCACCGCGGCTTCTACCGCGCGATGTTCAGCAGCGCGAGCGCCTTCGCCCTCAACAAGGCCGTCAGCCGGGCGCTCGCGCCGCTGCCGGCCCGCTACGGCGCGCGCCTGCCCGGCGAGATCGCCGAGGACCTCGCGGTGTTCGTCGCCAACGGCGCGACCGCGCTCATCGCCGCCTGGGTCAGCGAAGGCGACGAGCCCCTCGACCCCGAGTCCATGGCCGACCGCCTCCAGGCGGTGGGCCAGGTCGTCGCGACCGCGATCGACGCCCTCCCGTGCCCCGAGGCCCCGCCCGGCGAATGACCGCATCCGCTGCGGCGCAGCGCCCTCGGGCGACCAGTGCTCGAATCGCCTGCCGAGACCCGCGAAGGATTCGCCGCGCCGACGCCCGGATCGGTACGATGAGCCTCGGGAACCCGATCCCGAGGAGCGCACATGTCCACAGCCGAACTCTTGTCGATCGCGATGCTGCTTCGGCAGCGCGGCGAGATCGACGACCGCATCGCGGAGATCATCGGCCGTCCCCTGCGCTCGGGGCGACTCGCCGAGTGGATCGCCGCCGTGATCTTCGACATAGAGCTCGACGACGCCGCCGGTGCCGCCAGACACAGCGGCGTCGACGGCCGCTTCCGCACCGGGCCCCTCGCCGGAGCCACCGTCAACATCGAGCACTACCCGCGCGATCAAGGCCTGCTCAACATGACCGACGCCGAGGAACTCGACTACTACCTCGTCATGACCGGCCCGCGCGGCCCGGCCGGGAACGCCCCTCCCTGGAGCATCGACCAGGTCTATCTCTTCGACGCCCAGGCCCTGTTCGACACCATGCGCGAGCACCTGCGGCGGATCGGCATCGGCACCAGCGTCCGCTCCGCGTACTGGTACGCCGCCCAGATCCACCCCCTCCCGGTGAACCCGGCGCTGGTCCTCACCGCCGACCAGTCCGCGGCCCTCGACGTCTTCAAATCCGAGTACTCGGGTACCTGACCCAAGGGCGATCGGCGCTGCGCATTCAAACCCGTTACGATGCGGGAGCCTGCGGGTGATGTCAGCCCGCAGTCGCTGTGATGGCAATCTGACGGAGGTAGCGTGCTCGATATCAGCCCACTCACTTGGGCGGTCACCATCGGTTTCATCGTCGCTTTGCTTGCGGTGGACCTGATCTTGGCGGCGGCGCGACCGCACCACGTCGGATTCAAAGAGGCCACCGCCTGGTCCGTGTTCTACATTGCAGTCGCCATCGGATTCGGCGTCTGGTTCGGCCTGCAATACGGCAACGCCTACGGCACCGAATACTTCGCCGGCTACATCATCGAGAAGAGCCTCTCGGTCGACAACCTGTTCGTCTTCGTCATCATCATGTCGACGTTCGCGGTACCCGACCACCACCAGCACAAGGTGCTCACCTTCGGCATCGTGCTCGCGCTCATCATGCGCGCGTTCTTCATCTTCATCGGCGCCGCGCTCATCAACACCTTCTCGTTCATGTTCGTGGTCTTCGGACTCCTGCTGATCTACACCGCGATCCAGCTCTTCCGACACCGAGACGAGGATCCGGACGTCGAGAGCAACCTCATGGTCCGCGGCGCGCGGCGGTTCCTGCCCGTCAGCGCCGACTACATCGGCGGCAAGCTCTTCGCGAAGGAGGCCGGACGGCGGGTCGTCACCCCGCTGTTCATCGTCCTCATCGCCATCGGCAGCATCGACCTGCTGTTCGCCCTCGACTCGATCCCCGCGGTCTTCGGCGTCACGCAGGAGGCGTACATCGTCTTCACCGCCAACGCCTTCGCGCTGCTCGGCCTCAGGGCCCTGTTCTTCCTCGTGAAGGGCCTGCTCGACCGGCTGGTCTACCTCTCGACCGGCCTGTCGCTCATCCTGCTGTTCATCGGCGCCAAGCTGCTCATGCACTGGGCCCACGAGGACATCAACGACTCGATCCCCGCGATCCCGACGCCGCTCAGCCTCGGCGTCGTCGTCGTCATCCTCTTCGTCGTCACCGTCGCGAGCCTCCTCAAGACCCGCGGCAACCCCGGCCAGAAGGCACACGCCGGGTCCCTCTCCGCCACCAAGAGCCGAGAAGACGACACAGAGTAAACCGATCGCGAAGGGGCGCTGCGGAACGCAGCGCCCCTTTCAGCGTCTCCTGCTCAAGACCAGCAGGATCACCAGCAGCGGGATCGGCAGCAAGAACGCCTCCCGCAACCCGATCTGCGTGTCGAGCCACGCCAGCGCCGCCGGCGCGGCGAGGATCGCCGTACCCGACGCGAGCGATCCGATCGAAGCCGAATGCCTTGCCGTCAAGTTTGGCACGGACACCAAGCGCGCCAACATGATCGGATACAGCGGTGCGATGCCCAGGCTCGCGACCGCGATGCCCGCCGTCACCGTGTACGGGTCCTGCCCCACGTACACCAGCGCGGTGCCCGCCATGGTCGTCCCCGCCGCGGCGCCCACCGCCCACGACCGGTCCACGAACCGCGGCCCGACCAGGCGCCCGACCGCCATGCCCACCCCGAAGCTCGCCCCGAGCGCCGAGGCCGCGCCCAGCGACACGCCCGTGTCCAGCAGCCGCGCGACCGCCCACACCACGAAGCAGAACTCGCACCCGACGCTCAGCACGATCCGCAGCCACCCCAGCGAGGCCGGCCCGGCCGGCACCCGCACCTTCACGACCGGGCCGTCCTGCGGACCCGACACCGTGCGGTGCGCGACCGCCACGACCAGCACCGGCACCGTCGCCAGGATCGCCCAGCGGCCCGGCATCCCCGCGGTCTCCAGCGCCCCGTAGACCAGCGGCCCGCACACTCCGGAGGCGCTGGCGACGCCGACGGCCAGTGCGATCCGCTTGGCCGCGCCGGGCCCGCGCAGGAGCGAGGGCGTCGTCAACGCGATGGCGGCGCAGCCGAAGCCGACCAGGAGCGATCCGGCGCCCGCCGCCGCGAGGTGGGCGCTGAGCGCCATGCCGAACGCGCCGACGGCGATGGCGCCGCAGGCGATCCGCAGGACCAGGCCCGCGCCGGCGCGGAGCACGATCGGGCCGGTGACGGCCGCGAGGACCAGGCCCGCGCCGAAGGTCGAGGTGAGCCAGACGAGTTCGCCGCGGGGGCGGTCGAGTTCGACGGCGATGCCGGCCAGGTACGGTCCGAAGCAGGCCACGAGGTAGCCGAGCGCGACCTGCGCGAGGCGCACGACGCGGTCGACCTCGCGGATCTGCGCGGGGGACTGCTCGGGCGGGCCGGTCCGCGTGGTCTCGTCAACGGACATGCGGCACCGGGCGCTCCCGCTCGGCGCGGCGCGCGGGGCTCGTTGCGGGGCAGGGGAACCTGCGTCGCGATCGTCCGGCGGCGGCGCGCGTGGCGCGACCCGTATGGGACAGGACGGCTTCGGGGTTGCTGTAGCTTCGCATGAAACCCTCCGGGGCTGAAATAAACTCGTAAGTCGAGGATAAGTGGTGGTGACGGCGTGGTGCAAGCGAGAACCCCGGTTCCAGAGGAAGGCGTGCCCGGCAAGGTCGGCCGGGCCGAGGCGGCCCGCTGGAGCGGTGCGCTCGACCTGCTGAAACTCGTGCGCTCGCGGCCCGGCGTGACCCGTGCCGAGGCGGCCCGCGCGCTGCGGGTCGGCAGCGGCACCGCCACCGAGATCAGCTCCCGACTGCGCGCGCTCGACCTGATCGCCGAGCGCCCGGCGCCGCCCTCGGGCCGGGGGCGGCCCACCACCAGTCTGCACGCGCACCCCGACGGTCCGCTCGCGGCCGTGGTCGACATCCAGCAGTCCGGGTGGACCGCCGCGGTCTGCGATCTCGAAGGGGCCCTGCACGACACGGTCACCGGGCGCCATTCCTCGAAGCGGCCGGACCGGGTGCTTTCGGACGTGCGCGCCGCGGTCGAGGGCCTCGCCGAACGCCACGGCGGCCGCGTCCGGGCGGTGTCGATCTCGACGGCGGGCACGGTGCGCCACCACCGGATCGTGCAGGCGAGCGTTTTGAACTGGCGCGATGTGGAGGTCGAGCCGCTGCTGCCGGGGGTGGTGCAGGCGCTCGGCAACGACGCGACGCTCGCGGGGCTCGCCGAGGCGCGGATGTCGCATCCGGGCAAGAGCGTGCTGTTCCTGACGATCGAGGTCGGCATCGGCGGGATCCTCGTCGACGGCGACCGCGCGATCGCGGGGGCGACCGGCGCGGGCGGGGAGTTCGGGCACGGGCCGTTCGGCGACCCGGCGGTGGCGTGCCCGTGCGGGGCGATGGGCTGCTGGGACGTGGCGGTGGACGGGCGCGCGGTGGCGCGGCTGCGCGGGGAGGGCGAGCCGGACGATCCGCGGTCGTACCTCATCGAGGCGCTCGTGGACCCCGGGGCGCGCGAGGCGGTCGCCGAATGCGCGGCGGTGCTCGGTCGCGGGACGGCCGGGATGGTGAACGTGCTCGACCCGGAGGTGGTCTGCTTCGGCGGGCTCGCGCCGGAGCTGCGGCGCGCGGGATCGGAGGCGTTCGAGGCGGCGTACGCGGCGGGGCTGATGGGGTTTCGCCGCGAGGACCCGCCGCCGCTGGTGCCCTCGCAGCTCGGGCGCGACGCGCCGCTGCTGGGAGCGGCCGAGGCCGCGTTCGACGCGATCCTCACCGAACACGGCATCGCAGCCTGGACGGAAGAACGCTTCGCGTAAGCGAGCGGGGTGCACGGGGGAGTGGCGGCCTCGGCGCCCCTGCGGTCGGGCGTGTCGTGGCGCGGGTCCCCCCGTTTCAAGAGTGGCGCGGGGGTACGACAATTCGTGGGCGTTGGGCGCGGTTAGACCTTGACCGATTCCTTCTGGGCTCTTGCCGGGTCGTAGACCGGGACCCATTTCGCCAGCCAGCCCACTCCCAGCCATGTGATGACCCCCAGCGCGATCGCCGCCACCCCCAGCGGGAACACCAGCGACACCAGGCTGATGAGGCCCGGGCCCGTCACGCTTCCCAGGTCCGAGCACAGCCGCCAGCCCCCCAGGAACTGCCGCCTCCCCGCGTCCGGGGCCACATCCGACCCCAGCGTCAGCACGATCCCCGACGAGATCCCGTTGCCCAGCCCCATGAAGCACGCCACCAGCCCCACCGTCACCGCCGTGCTCGACAGCGGCAGCAGCAGGAACCCCGCGCCCATCACGAACATCGCCGGCAGCGCCACCCACATCCGCCCGAAGCGGTCCATGATCGCCCCGCCCGGGTAGAACAGCAGCATGTCCACCCCCGCGGCCAGACCGAAGATGATGCTCGTCGTCGTCGCGTCCAAGCCTTGCAGCGCCGCCCACAGCGGGATGATCGCCTGCCGCGAGGCCCGGGCGATCATGATGACGAAGACCCCCGTGCCCAGCGTCGCGAGCACCCGCCGGTGATCGGCCAGGACCCGCCACATGTTGCGCCGCTCCACCACCGGCGCCTGCGCCGACGTCCTCGACTGCGGCAGGTCCGGCAGCGCCAGGCTCAGCAGCCCGCCCGCCAGACTCGTCGCCGCCGCGAACGCGTACGTCGCGCCGAAGGAGTTGTGCTCGATGAGGAACGCGCCGATGAACGGCCCGATGAACGACCCGATCCGGAACGTCCCGCCCAGCGTCGACAGGGCCCTGGCCCTGTACAGCAGCGCGACCGCCTCCGACAGGTACGCGTGGCGCGCCAGCCCGAACACGGCCGAGGACAGGCCGACGGTGAACACCGCCGCCGCCAGCACCCACAGCGAACCGGTCTGCGAGGCGACGATCATCGCCGCCGCCTCCAGCACGCACGCCGCCAGCAGCACCCGCTTCTCGCCGAAGCGCTGCGCGAGCGCCCCGGCCGGCAGGTCCCCGCACAGCTGGCCGAAGCCGATGAGGCCCACGATGATCGCGGCCTGGGTCACCGAGGCGCCGAGGTCGAGGGCCGAGAGCGCGATGAGCGGGACCACCGCGCCCATGCCGATCGAGATCAGCACGGTGGGGCCGTAGACCGGGAGGGCCAGCCTGCGCAGTTTGATCGATGGAGCAGGGTCGGACACGAGGGCGAACGTACCAAGGACTGGTGACGACCGCTCACATCGCGGGACCCTCTTGTGACGCATTCGGGGCCGGAGCGCCTCGCGCGCCCCGGCCCCGAACCCTCGATCTAACGCGCCGTGCAGGTCACCGCCGGCGTCGTCGCGGAGCCGCTGCCGATGAAGCCCCACGCGTTCTGCGTGGCGCCCCCGGCGATGGCGCCGTTCCATCCGACGTCCGAGGCGGTCACATTGGCGCCCGAACTCGTGACGTCCACATTCCACGAGCTGGAGATCTGCTGGCCGCTCGGCCACGACCACGTGAGCGTCCAACCGCTGATCGACGAGCTTCCGGCCGTGATGAGCACGTTGCCCTGCCAGCCCGAGCCCCAGTCGCTGGCGACCTCGATCACCGCGGTGCAGCCGTCGCCGGTCGGCGGGGGAGTCGTCTCCTCGTCGGGAGGCGTCGTCTCCTCGTCCGGCGGGGTGGTCTCATCATCCGGCGGAGTCGTCTCATCATCCGGAGGCGTGGTCTCGCCCGGACCGTCGGCGAGCGTCGGCGTCGTCCAGCTGCGCCACTGCGCCAGGTTCCCGGTCTTGCTCGAGTGCATGTTGATCACGCCGGGCCCGTTGCCGTTGTCGTGCAGGAACGCCTGGATGCTCTGCGTCAGCGGCGCCTGCCACTCCGAGCGGGTCGCGCAGTGCGTCCCGTCCGACACGTTCGAGTGGTACGAGATGTTGTCCTCGACCCCGAGCGCCTTGTAGACCTCGGCCCCGCCGAGGGCCGCCACGGCGCCCGACTGCGCGCCGAGCCATTCGACGTGCGGGTTCTCCATGATGAACAGGCCGCGCGGGGCGACCATCCCGACGATCTCGTGGGTGTCGACCGGCAGCCCGCCCGGGTTGCCGGTGTAGGAGCCGAACGCGTCGCCCAGCCACGGCTGCTCGCCGTAGGCGCTGTCGAGCGGCTGCGAGCCGCCCTCTTGCGCGATCGACCGGAGCGCCGGCGCGCCGCCGGTGCCCGACTCGATCGGCATCGTCAGGTCCACGCGCTGGTCGAACGCCCCGGCCACGAACGCGCCCTTGCCGTACCTGGAGCACCCGGTGACGCCGGTGTAGTTGTTGAGGATGCTCCCGTCGGACTGCTCGATGACGTCGATGATGCGGCTGACGCCCCAGGCCTGCGCCATGAGGATGCCGGTGCTGCTCGACCCGCCGTAGAGGCTGTAGAAGGCGCCCTGCTTGTTATTGCGCGAGGTGCCCTCGGCCCCGACCGCGTTCGGGTCGTAGCTGATGACGGCGGTCCCGGTGGACAGGATCGTGTTGGTGTCGGCGCCGAAGCCGCCGTAGACGATCACGGCCGGGAACGGGCCCGAGCCGCTCGGCAGCTGGACCGAGGCCGAGAAGCTGGCGCTGGCGCCGCCGTCGGAGACGTTCACGGTGATGCTCGAGGAGCTCACCGTGCCCGAGACGCTGGAGGGCGCCCCGGGCTTCTCGCCGTAGATCGTGCGCTCGGCGAGCGCCTTGATCTCGGCCCGGCGGCACTCCCACTGGTCCTTGGTGGTGACCTGCGAGCCGTCGATGGTGGTGAACGGGTCGGGGAGCTGCGAGTTCGAAGGCCAGCTCCCGGGAACGGTCACGTTGCAGTCCGCCCCGTCGAACTCGGAGAAGGCGCCGAAGCCGGCGGCCGACGCGTTGTAGATCTTCGGTGCGAGCGCCATCGCGGCGGCGACGGCGATCGACGCGAGGAGGACGAGCGCGAAGCGGAGTCGGCGGTGCGTACGGGCCCGTCCCGGGGGTCCGTCCGCGACCGCGGAGAGTTGGGATCCGATCGATGATGTCATGGCAGATTCCTTGTCTGACCAGAGAGGACAGTCCATCATCGACGGTGTGGGGCGGCATGACTCGGAAGCCCGAGAGGGCCGGCGTCAACGGAGGGACCACTCAAGGCGAAACTTCCAACGAAACTTCCGTGAGGGTACTCATAGGGTACATAGATTGATATCGATACGCAATGAAACTTGGCAACCGCATCCCAACGCGTCCGCCGACCTCACGCCCCCCGCGCCGGCCCCACACTCGTCGTCCGCGACCCTCGACCGCGCCCGCCGACCTCCAGACCCGCGTCGACACCGAGTGCCTGCCGCCGCCCGAGCGGTACCGGGGGTACCGGCGGTTCCGACACGACAAGCCCCGCGCCGAACACCGGGCCGAACCCGCCCGCGCCCCCGAAAGCCACCGACCCTGCGCACCAAAGCAACGCGATCCACCTGAATGCCGCGAACCGGCGGGTAGCATCGGATCGCGTGCGGGCGACGCACGGATCGGAGTGACGCCATGGCTTTCGACAATCCGGTGCCGATCGGCACCGGCGCCACCGGGACGCGCGAGGAGACCGACGCGATCGGCGCGATCGACGTCCCCGCCGAGCACTACTGGGGCGCCCAGACCCAACGCTCCCTCCACCACTTCGACATCGGCGAAGACCGCATGCCCGCGGCCCTGTGCCGCGCCTACGGCCTCGTCAAGAAGGCCGCAGCCCTCGTCAACGGCGAAGCCGGCCGCCTCGAACCGCGCCTGGCCGCCGCGATCGCCGCCGCCGCCGACGAAGTCGCTTCAGGCGACCTCGACGCCGAGTTCCCCCTCCGCGTCTGGCAGTCCGGCTCCGGCACCCAGACCAACATGAACGTCAATGAGGTCATCGCCAACCGCGCCAGCCAGCTCCTCGGCGGCGGCCTCGGCACCGACCGCCTCGTCCACCCCAACGACCACGTCAACCTCGGACAGTCCACCAACGACGGCTTCCCCACCGCCATGCACCTCGCCACGATCCTCGCCGTCCGCGACCGCACCCTCCCGCGGCTCGACGCCCTCGCCGACGCCGTCCACGCCAAAGCCGTTCGATGGGCCGAGGTCGTCAAGATCGGCCGCACCCACCTCCAGGACGCCACGCCGCTCACCGTCGGCCAGGAATGGTCCGGCTGGGAATCCCAGCTCCGCGCCGCCGGCGCCCGCCTCGACACCGCCCTCGCCGCCGTCAGCGAACTCGCCGCCGGCGGCACCGCCGTCGGCACCGGCATCAACGCCCCCGAAGGCTTCGGCGAGGCCCTCGCCGCCCGCCTCGCCGACCTCACCGGCCAGCCGCTCACCACCGCGCCCAACAAGTTCGCCGCCATCGCCTCCCTCGACGGCATGGTCGCCGTCAGCGCCGGCCTGCGCGGCGCCGCCGTCGCCCTCATGAAGGTCGCCAACGACATGCGCTGGCTCGCCTCGGGACCGCGCGCCGGCCTCCACGAACTGCGCCTCCCCGAGAACGAACCGGGCTCCTCGATCATGCCCGGCAAGGTCAACCCCACCCAGCAGGAGGCCGCCGTCATGGTCTGCCTCCAGGTCATCGGCGAGGACGCCATCGTCGCCGCCGCCGGCTCCCAAGGCACCTTCGAACTCAACACCATGCGCCCCATCGTCATCGACAACGTGCTCCACTCCGCCCGCATCCTCGGCGACGCCGCCGAGTCCCTGCGCGTCCACAGCGTCGAAGGCACCGAACTCGACCACGAGCGCATCGCCGCCCACGTCGACCGCTCGCTCATGCTCGTGACCGCCCTCAGCCCCCACGTCGGCTACGACCGCGCCGCCGCGATCGCCCACCGCGCCGACCACGAAGGCACCACCCTCCGCGAAGCCGCCCTCGCCCTCGGCGTCGACCCGGACGACTTCGACCGGATCGTCGACCCCGCGACCATGGTCGGCGACCCGCGCCGCGACCTCGGCCTCCCGGGGTAGCGTGAGCCCATGATCGCGATCGACCTCACCGACAAGACCGCGCTCGTCACCGGCTCCACCCAGGGAATCGGCGCGGCCATCGCCCGGACCCTCGCCTCCGCCGGAGCCGCGGTCGCCATCAACGGCCGCAGCGAGGACAAGGTCGCCGCCGTCGTCGACCAGTTCAACGCCGAGACCGGAGGCGACCGGTTCTTCCCCGCCGCCGCCGACCTCGCCACCGAAGACGGCGAGGCCGCCCTCGCCGAGCACCTGCCCCACGTCGACATCCTCGTCAACAACCTCGGCATCTTCGGCGCCGTGCCCGCCATGGCCATCACCGACGACCAGTGGCGCCGCTACTGGGAGGTCAACGTCCTCGCCGCCGTGCGCCTCATCCGCCGCCACCTCACCGGCATGATCGGCCGCGGCTGGGGCCGCGTCCTCAACATCGCCAGCGACTCCGCCGTGGTCATCCCCGAAGAGATGATCCACTACGGCACCAGCAAGACCGCGCTCCTGGCCGTCTCCCGCGGCTTCGCCAAGCACGCCGCCGGCACCGGCGTCACCGTCAACTCCGTCATCGCCGGACCCACCCGCACCGACGGCGTCGAGGAATTCGTCTACCAGCTCGTCGACCGCGACCTGCCCTGGGACGAGGCGCAGCGCCGCTTCATGCGCGAGCACCGCCCCCAGTCCCTCCTGCACCGCCTCATCGAGCCCGAGGAGATCGCCAACCTCGTCGCCTACCTCAGCTCGCCCCTCGCCTCGGCCACGACCGGCGCCGCCGTCCGCGTCGACGGCGGCTACATCGACTCGATCATCCCCTGACCCGCAAGGAGCACCACATGGCGGAGGTCGGCTGGCTGCGCCGGAGCCGCGACGCGAAGCACGTGATCATCACCGCCCCCGACGGCCCCGCGCCCGGCACCGAAGCCGCCGTCGCCCAACTCGAAGGCGTCCTCGCCGGCTTCAGCGGCGCCAAACCCGCCTGGTACCGCCCGCTCGAACGCCTCGGCCGCTGGTGGTACGCCATCGTCGCCGCACTCTCCGCCGCGGCCTTCGTCGCCCTCGCCCCCGACGACGCCGGCACCGCCCGCAACCTCGCCTACGGCCTCCTCTTCAGCCCCATCGCCACCCTCGCCGTCGGCGGCCTCCTCTCAGCGGCCGCCCACCTCCAAGTCCACCTCTCCAACGGCGGCGACCGCGACCAGGCCATCAAAGCCGTCGCCGACCGCGCCCGCCCCGCCGGCAGCGTCGCCGACCGCGTCGAAGCCATCCTCGCCAAGGACCCGCCGCTCGAAGCCCAGGTCCACGCCCTCGCCTGGAAGGCCGCCGGCATCGGCGAACCCAACCGCAAGGCCGCCAACCGCGAACTCGACGAACTCTGGCGCCTCGCCGACCCCGCCGCCGCCGAAGCACGCGACGCCAAGATCCGCCAGATCGAAGAGCAGATAGCCCGCGACCGCCGCGAAGGCACCGCCTGACACACCGCGCGCCGATCCCCAAGGCCCCCGCACCGGCCGGTGCTATGGTCGCCCGCGACACCCCGCCGCCTCCGAGAGGACGCCCAGTGATCGCCAACCCGGTCTTCCGCTACCGCATGCTCACCCTCGCCGAAGGCTGGTCCTTCGTCCTCCTCCTCGTCTTCGGCTCCCTCCTCAGCCGCGTCTCCGACATCGACCTGGTCATGCCCCTCGGCTCCCTCCACGGCGCGCTCTTCACCCTCCTCGTCCTCGCCACCCTCCTCATCCGCCGCCGCCTCGGCTGGGGACTCGCCACCACGCTCCTCGCGCTGGCCGCCGCCGTGGTCCCGCTGGCGCCGTTCCTGTTCCACCGCTACAAGCGCGACGAACTGCTCGCGGCCGAACGCGCCGCCCAGCCCGCCGCCGCCTGACACCGAAGGAGCCGACGTGTCCCACGAGGACGCCTACTTCGTCCGACTCGACGAGCACCGCTACCGCCCCACGCCGCTGACCGGCGGCGCGTGGTCGGTCACCGAGCAGCACATCAGCCCCATGAACGGCCTGGTCGTGCACGCGGTCGAACGCTTCGCCGCCGCCCGCGGCGGCGACGGCCTCGCCGTCAGCCGCATCAGCGTCGACATCCTCGGCGTGCTCGACCTCGACCCGTTCGACATCGCCGTCGAGGTCGTGCGGCCCGGGCGCACCATCGAACTGCTCGAAGCGGTCGTCACCTCCGGCGGGCGGCCCGCCGTGCGCGCCCGCGTCTGGCGCACCACCGCCCAGGACACCGCCGCAGTCGCCGGAGGCCAGGACGAGCCCCTCCCCGGACCCGACGGCCTCAAACCCTGGTCGATGACCGACACCTGGCCCGGCGCGTACGTCGCCTCGCTCGACGTCCGCCGCATCGGCACGCCCGAACCGGGCCGCGCCCGCGCCTGGGGCTCGACCGCCGCCGCCCTCGTCGCCGGCGAGCCCGTCAGCGACCTCGCGCGCCTCATCGGCCTGGTCGACACCGCCAACGGCCTCGCCGTGCGCCGCCCGCCCGAGGAATGGCTGTTTCCCAACGTGGACTTGACGATCCACCTGTTCCGCACCCCCAGCGGCCCCTGGCTCGGACTCGACACCTCCGTCGTCTTCGGCCCCGGCGGGCTCGGCGTCACCTCCTCCGCCCTCCACGACGCCGACGGCCACTTCGGCCACGCCCATCAGGCCCTCACCCTTCGCCCCAGAAAGGACTGACCGCGCCGATCGCCCTCGTGCACGTTCAGGCAGCGGCTCGCGGCGGCCGTCGAACGGCGAGGCACTCAGGGCATCGGCGAGGAACGCCACGAACTCGGCGGCGGTGCGCTCGCCATGCTCTTCGCGGTCGGTCACCCCGCTCGCGACCGGGATCGCAGTGGCGGCCGATCGAGCAGCGTCCGGCCCGAGAAAAGTCAGCTGTCTTCATCCGGCACCGCTCCGGCGCTTCGCGTCAACGCTCGCCAAGGAAGGCGAGCACCTCTTCCAGTGTGGGGATCGACGGGACGGCGCCCTTGCACCGCACACTGATCGCGGCGGCGGCCACCGCGAAACCGGTGGCGTCCACAAGCGATTCGAGCGAATCGTCGGCGCCTCGGACGAGGGCGGCGGCGAAAGCCCCGACGAAGGTGTCGCCCGCGCCGGTGGTGTCGACGGCGTCCACATGGAAGCCGGGGATCTTCGCCGGTTCCTCCCCGGGAACGCCGACGACCGCGCCTTCGCCGCCGAGCGTGATGACGGCAGCGCAGCCGTGCCCGGTGAGCACGGCGAGCAGTGACCGCTCGTCGGTGCCGACGGGAAGGCCCGCGAGGTCGGCCGCCTCGCGTTCGTTCACCACGAGGACGTCCACGCCGCCGAGGAGGTCGGGCGGGAGCGGCCCGCTGGGGGCGGCGTTGAGGACGACCCTGGTAGTCGACGCGCCGGTCGCACGCACGGCTTCGGCGACCGTCGCGAGCGGCGTCTCCAGTTGCAGCACCAGGACATCGGCGGCGGCGATGGCGGCGGTCTCCGCGTCGGTGAGCGAGGTGAGGCGTCCGTTGGCGCCGGAGTCCACGACGATGGAGTTCTCCGCGTGCCGGTCCACGAAGACGATGGCCGTGCCGGTCGGGGCGTCCACGCGACGGTCGAGGAGCCCTATCCCGGCGGCGCGGGCTTCGGCGGCGAGGCGGTCGCCGTTGCCGTCGCGACCGAGGGCGACGATGAAGCGCACGTCGGCTCCGGCGCGGGCGGCCGCGATCGCCTGGTTGTTGCCCTTGCCGCCGGGGAAGGCGGTGAAGCCGCGGGCGAGGACCGTCTCGCCGGGTGCGGGGAGGCGCTCGACCTCGTAGACGAGGTCGAGGTTGGCGCTGCCGAGCACGAGCACGCTCATGGACCCATCGTTACAGGTCCCGGTCGGCGTCCTGCTTCCGGTGCAGCGTCCAGTAGGCCGTCAAGTGCACGTCCGAGCGCGGCAGGCCCCAGTCCTCGACGGCCCTGCGGCGCAGCCGCGCCATCACGTCCCGCTCGGCCCCGCCCCAGACCTTCGTGCCCGCCTCGGGCCTCGCGTCCCCGGTCACCGAGCGCCACAAGGCCTCTCCGGGCCGGTCCCCACGCCGGTGCGCCCACCGCACCGACGTGCGCGGCCCGACCGGCAGCTCCTGCTCCTCCTCGGGTCCTTCGACCTCGATGTGCACCCGCGCCGGCGCCGCGTCCGCCAGCTCATCGAGGATGCACACGATCGCCGGCACGGCCGTCTCGTCGCCGACCAGCAGGAACGCCGCCGCCTCCGGGTCCACCGCGTACGCGGGCGTGGGCCCGAACCAGATCAGCTCGTCGCCCGGCTCCGCCGCGGCCGCCCAGCCCGAGGCCAGGTGATCGCCCTCGTGCAGCACGAAGTCGAGGTCCACTTCGCACACTTCGGGCCGCGCCTCGCGGATCGTGTAGCGGCGCATCGCCGGTTTCGCGTGCGGGTAGATCCGGCGCGCCTCCTCGGTCGTGAACGGCCGCGGCAGGACCACCCCGTCCTCGTAGAAGTAGACGGCGATGTGCTGGTCGGTGCCGTTGCCGCGGAACTGCGACAGCTCCGGGCTCGTGACGGTGATGCGGCGGACCCGCGGGGTCACCCGCCGGATCCTGCGGACGGTGGTCACCCAGAGCCTGCCGGGGCGCCTGTTCTCGGCGGTCGTGCTCATCTCCTGCTTTCACGGTGCGGGGGACGCGCCAGCGACCCGCCGAATTTTGTAGGTTAGCCTAAGCTAATTTTCCCGTAGGCCAACCCGAGGAGCCATCGTGTCATCGTCACCCGTCGCCGCCAACCGCCGGTCCTTCCTGTTCGGCGCGGCCGGCACCGCCTCCCTGCTCGGCCTCTCAGCCTGCGGCGTCAACGCCGAGAGCGAAGGCGGCGACGACGTCGAGACCCGCAAGATCGAGACCGACAACGGCACGGTCGCGGTCCCGGTCGACCCGCAGCGCGTGATCGCCGTCGAGAACTGGACCGCCTACATGCTCGTGGACCTCGGCGTCGTCCCCATCGGCATCGCCGACGGCACCCTCAACGAGGCCGTCGTCCCGCCGGACGTCTACGAGCAGCTCAAGGGCGCCATCACGATCGGCGCGATGGGGGAGCCGAACGCGCAGGCCATCGGCGTGCTGGAGCCCGACCTGATCATCGACCAGTTCTACACCGAGCAGTCCGCGCCGCTGAGCACCATCGCCCCGGTCGTCTTCTACCACTGGCTCGGGGACATCCCCTGGGACGAGCAGATCGACCGGATCGCCGACGCCGTCAACCGCCCCGACGCGCTCAGCCAGGCCAAAGAGGACTACGCGCAGCGGATCGAGGCCATCAAGGCCGCCTATGCCGAGCAGCTCGAGTCCAAGGTCTGGGGCATCGTCAGCGGCGGCCCCAACGGCACCTACTACCTCGGCTCCCCGCTCGCCACCGTGCTCCGCAGCCTCGGGGCCACCCTCATCTCGGCCCTGCCCGAGGACGAGGTCGGCTTCCTGGAGAAGTCCTATGAGGAACTCGACCTCCTGGAGGAGTGCGACGTGATCGTGCACCCGGTCATGTTCGACGGCTCCTACCCCGCCCCGACGCAGGAACTGCTCGACAACGCCGTCTGGAAGGGCCTCGGCGTCGTCGCCTCCGGGAACGCCCACCCGTTCGCGCACTACAGCGTCGGCACCTACCGCTGGGCCAACGGCGCCCTGGACGAGATCGAGGCGATCCTCAAGGGCCTCTAGCCTTCTCGAGGGCGCCGCGAGCGGCGCCCTCAACCGTTCCGCCACCGGCGCGTCAGCAGCGCCACCAGGTACAGCCCGCCCAGCACCGAGCACACCGCGCCGACCGGCACGCCCAGGTGCACCGACTCCGGATTCGCGATCGCCAGCGCCGGGAACGCCTCGCCCCACCGCACCAGCACCGGGAACAATTGCCCTGAGACCAGGTGCGCGGCCGCCAGCAGCACCGCCCCGGTCAAGGCCGAGCCCATCACGCCCATGCCCGGGGTCCGCGCCAGGCGCGCGGCGATCTGCGGCGCCGCCAACGCGATGAACGGGACCGGTCCGATCGCCGCGACGGTCGCCCCGCACAGCGCGACGCCGAGCACCGCGAGCGCGAGCCTCGTCCGGTCAGGCCTGACGCCCAGTCCGGTCGCCATCGCGTCGCCGAGTTCGAGCATCCGCAGCCGTCGTCCGAGCGCGACCGCCGCCGGCAGCAGGACCGCCGCGGCCGGTGCGAGGATCGCGACCTCGTCCCAGCCCTTGCCGTTGAGCGATCCGATGAGCCACAGGTGCGCGTCCTGCGCGGTGCGCAGGTCCGAGCGCGTGAGCAGGTACGAGTTGACCGAGCCGAGCATCGCGGTGACGCCGAGTCCGACCATGATGAGCCGCAGCGTGTCGCTGCCGCCCTTATAGGACAGCAGGTACACCGCGCACGCGGTGGCGAGCCCGCCGCCGATCGCGCCGGGGGCCACCAGCGCGGTCCCGCCGGTGAAGGCGATCGTCAGGACCGCCCCCGTGGCGGCCCCGGAGGTGAACCCGATGATCTCGGGGCTGGCGAGCGGGTTGCGCGCGAGGCTCTGGAAGATCGCGCCGCTGGCGCCCATGGCCGCCCCGCCCAGGAGCGCGAGGACCGCCTGCGGGAGCCGTTCGCGGTTGACGAAGTGGACGGCGAGGCGGTCGCCGGTGCCGTAGAACAGCGCGTCCACGACGCCCGCGAACGAGATCGGGTACGCCCCGACCAGCAGCAGTGCGACCACCGCTGCGAGCGCCGCCGCGGTGCACGCGAGTCCGTAGTACACCCCGCGTCGGCGGATGCGGAACGACACCGCTCCGGACACCCGCACCGTCCACGTGCCCTGCGCCGTGGGCGTCTTCGTCCCGCTCATCGGGCCGAGAGCTTTCCTCGGCGCACCATCGCGATGAACACCGGCGCTCCCAGCAGCGCGGTCACCGCGCCCACTTCGAGTTCGCCGTCCGGCAGCACGACTCTGCCGAGGATGTCGGCCGACAGCAGCAGGCACGGCGAGACGAGCATCGCGAACGGCATGATCCACCGCTGGTCGGGGCCGGTGAAGGAGCGCACGGCCAGCGGCACCACGAGTCCCACGAAGCCGATCGGTCCGGCCGCGGCGGTCGCCGAGCCGCACAGCAGCGTCACCGCGAGGATGCCGAGCGCCCTGGTGCGGATGAGCCGCACGCCCAGTGACCTGGCGGTGTCGTCGCCGAGCGCGACGGCGTTGAGGGCCCTGCCGAGCGCCAAGGCGATCGCGGTCCCCACCGCCGCGAACGGCAGCATCCCGGTCAGCACCTGCGGTGCGTGTCCGGCGAGGGATCCGACGGTCCAGAACCGCAGGTGGTCGAAGGTGGCCGCGTCGAGTCCGGACACGCCGGCGATGAAGCCGGTGAGGCACGCGCCGATCGCGGCCCCGGCGAGGACCAGTCGCACGGGCGAGGCGCGTCCGGCCCCGGTCTGTCCGATGAGGTACACCAGTGTCGCCGCGGCGAACGCGCCGAGCAGCGCGAACCAGATGTACCCGGTGTAGGAGGCGACGCCGAGGACGCCGACGGCGAGGACCACGGCCGCCGAGGCCCCGGCGCTGACGCCGAGGATGCCCGGGTCGGCGAGCGGGTTCCCGGTGAGCGCCTGCATGAGCGATCCGGCGAGGCCGAGCGCGACGCCGACCATGAGGCCGAGGAGGGTGCGCGGCAGGCGCAGTTCGCGGATGACGTCGGCGGCGTAGGAGCCGTCGTGGTGCCACAGCACGTCCCAGACCTGCGCGGGCGGATAGAACTTGGCGCCGACACCGATGCTGAGCAGCACGAGGAGTCCGAGGAGCGCGGCGGTGGCCGCCAGGGCGGCGGCGTAGCGGGGCCGGGTCCGCACTGCCGGTGCGGCGTCGACTGACACGGGGGGTTCCGATCTGCCTGGCGAGTAGGTTAGGCAAACCTAAAACACGGCCTGCTCACCGCGGCTTCGGGCCCGCCGCGCGAGACTGCGGCCACCTCGACCCGCGCGCCCGCGTGCGGGCCCCTTTCGCCATGTCGATTATTTAGGGTAGCCTAACCACACTTAGCAATGGCTAATGTCGTCGAGTTGACGGGGAGGACGCGATGCGTCCAACTGCGGCTGAAGTCGCCCGTACGCTGGCTCGCGGTCGCCTGGAGGGGACTGTGAAGTTCGCCGACGGCACCGCGTTGACCGCGATCAAGCACGCCACCGACCGCAGTGGACGCCCGCTCCTGCTGTCGCGGCGCGGCGACGGGCTCGCCGAGGCCCTGCTGGCGCGCACCGGCGCCGAGGCCCCGCGCGTCTGGCTCAGCGTCGACGACGTGCCGCCGTTCCCCGGCGCGCCGAAGCTCGGCCACGTGCGCCTCTCGGGCGTGCTCCGCCGGGTGCCCTCCCGCGCGGTGCGCTCGGCCGTCCTCGAGTTCGCGCAGTCGAACCCGGTGCCCGACCTGTTCGACGTCGGCGCCGACGTCACGCTGCATCTGCTGGAGGTGCAGCGCGTCTCGGTCGACAAGTCCGGCGTGACCGAGCTGATCGACCCGGTCTCCTACGCCGCGGCCGAACCCGACCCGCTCCACGAATGCGAGCGGGACCTGCTCGAAGACCTCGCCGACCACCACGGCGCGCAGATCGACCGCCTCGTCAAGCGCCTGCTGAAGCATCACGACATCGCCTGTCCCGCGCCGCCTCGGGCGGTGCGCCTCGACCGGTACGGCTTCGTCGTCGACCTTGGCGCGCCCGCGGAGGCGCCCAAGCGCGACCGGTGGATGCGACTGGAGTTCATGCGCGGGGTCCGCAGCCAGCACGACCTCGCGCACCTGCTGCACCCGATCCTCTTCCACGACCACGGCTCGTGCTGCCACGACTGATACCGCGGGGGATCTGCGACCGAAATGGAGCGGGCGACGAGAATCGAACTCGCGTCGTCGGTTTGGAAGACCGGAGCTTTACCATTAAGCTACGCCCGCACTGGTTCCCCGGAAGGGAACGGAGAAGAGTCTAGCGTGGGGCCTTCGCCCGGTGCAATCAGGTCGCTACCAGGGCCTTTCGGAGTCCGTCCGCACCGGTGAACGTGTGCGAGCGCCATCCCCGCGCCTCCGCCTTGGCCGTGTTCTGCGGATTGTCGTCGATCAGCAGCAGTGCCTCCGGGGCCGCGTCGATCGCCGCTTCGAGGGCCCGTTCCACCGCCGCGAACGCCGCGTCCTCGGGCTTGCGGGCCTTCAGGCGGCGCGCGAAAAACCGGTGCCGAAACCACCGGGCCGCCTCAGGGAACCGCACGTCGAAGTACTCGGCGAACAGCGGGCCGTTGTTCGAGAAGACCGCCAGCGGCAGCCCCGTGTCCTCCAGCGCCTTCAGCACCGCCGCGTCGAGCCCGAACGCCGAGGTCCACAACCGGCTGAGCTCGTCGGCGTCCCCGTCGAAGCCGGTCCTCGCCGCGACCTCGCCGCGGATCTCCTCGACGGTGAACTCGCCCGCCTCGCAACGGGTCTCGAAACCCGAACCGAACAGCCTCCGGTCCAACTCCTCCGCCGCGAGCCCCGTGCGCCTCGCCAGCAGCTCCAGCCGCCTGCCGGGGTCGAAGGCGAACAGGACCGATCCGATGTCGACTACCAGGACGCGAACAGCATCGCTCATAGGGCCGCCTGTAACAGTTGAGGGATGCGACCCCCGCAGTCTACGTGGCTCAGATCACTTGCCCGGAAGGACGCTGGCGAGACCGCCTTTGAGGTGCGCCAGGAACTGCGGGTCCTCGTAGGCGCTCGCGTCGTGCCCCAGCGCGGTGTAGAAGCACCGCCCCGCCTCCAGCCGCCGGTGCCACGCCAGCGGGTGCGGGCTGCCCATCGCCAGCTCGCCCGCCTCGTACGTGCTCTCGTCGGCCTCCAGCAGCACCGCCGCGTCCTTGGGCTGCTCGTCGAAGCTGTACCACTCGTCGGTCCACGCCCACCGCTTCGGCAGGTGCGCGGTCGAGGCGTGCTCCTCGTCCACGACGCTGACCTCACCGGGGACGCATCCGGGCGGGTGCCCGATGAACCGGGCCCCGACCAGCTCCCGGAAGAACGGCCAGGACGGCTCGGCCGTCGAGGCGCCGTGGATCCCGCACCACCCGCCCCCGCCGGTCACGAAGTCGGCCAGCGCGGCGCGCTCCAGCTCGCCCAGGACGTCACCGGAGGGCGAGACCCACACGACGGCGGCGAAGCGGGCGAGGTCGACCGGGTTGAAGACGTCCGGGTCCTCGGTGTGCTCGGTCTCATGGCCCAGTTCGGCGGCGATCGCGGTGACGGCCGCGACCCCGGCGGGGATCGAGTCGTGCCGGAAGCCGGTCGTCCTGGTGAAGACGAGGATGGCGGGAGAAACCACGGTGTCTGCTCCTGTTCGGGGGTGCGGCGCTGCGTGTCGGCGGCGAGCCGGTCGGGGCGCCTCCGGAGAACGATTGCACGGCGTATTCTAGGCGACTTCGGCGCCCTGCGGCGGCCACGGCCCCAATCGGTTCCGCGCACCGCGCCCCCGTTCCAGGCCCGTCCGAGCCCGTCCCTTTCCGTGCGGTGAGCGGCGATATCGACCACACCCGCCGTGGCCTTGGAGCCGCGGCGGCCTAGACTCGGTCGGAGCGGGGGTCGATGCTGCGCTGCCGGCGGCCCGATTCGCTTCGAGTGGCCTCCGCATTGACGCAAAGCAATGCCGTATGGCAATTGACCGAAATCTGATCGAGGAGTACGTCTGTGAAGAGCACTGTCGAGACCCTGAGCCCGACCAGGGTGCGGCTGTCGGTCGAGGTGCCGTTCGAGGAGTTGGCGCCGTTCATCAACGAGGCGTACCAGTCCGTCGGGCAGCAGATCCGCGTCCCCGGGTTCCGTCCCGGCAAGGCCCCCCGCCAGGTCATCGACCAGCGCGTGGGCCGTGAATCGGTCTTCGCCCAGGCGATGGACCCGGCCGTGCAGGCGAACCTGAACAAGGCCGTCACCGAGAACGACGTGAACGCGCTGGGCCGCCCGGAGCTGACCGAGGTCAAGCCGATCGAGGAGGGCAAGCCCTTCGAGTTCACCGTCGAGACCGACGTGACCCCCGGCTTCGAGCTCCCCGACTTCGCCTCGCTGAAGGTGACCGTCGAGACCAGCGACGTGACCGAAGAGGACGTGGACGAGGACCTCGAGTCCCAGCGGATGCGCTTCTCCTCGCTCAAGACCGTCGAGCGGGCCGCCGACAACGGCGACTTCGTCGTGATCGACCTCGTCGCCCGCCAGAACGGCGAAGTGGTCGAGGGCGGTTCGGTGACCGGCATGAGCCACGAGGTCGGCTCCGGCACCCTGCTCGACAACCTCGACGACGCGCTCGTCGGCATGTCCGCCGGCGACGAGAAGACCATCGAGTCGACCCTCGCCGGCGAGCAGGAGGGCCAGGACGCCGAGGTCGAGGTCAAGGTCACCCAGGTCAAGGAGCGCGAGCTCCCCGACCTCGACGACGACTTCGCCGAGATGGCCAGCCAGTTCGACACCCTCGAGGAGCTGCGGGACGCGACCCGCGAGCGCCTCCAGACCGCGAGCCAGAGCGGCCGGGCCAACGACGCCCGCACCAAGACCCTCGAAGCGCTCATCGAGGCGGTCGGCCTGCCGCTGCCCGAGAAGACCGTCAACGACGAGATCGAGCACACCCGCGGCCACCTCCAGGAGCAGGTCGTGCAGATCGCCGGCAGCTTCGAGGACTACCTCACCGCGGTCGGCAAGACCGAAGAGGAGTTCGACGCCGAGCTGCGCTCGGACGTCGAGTCGAACCTGAGCCAGTCGATCATCCTCGGCCGCATCGCCCGCGACCGCGAGCTCGAGGTCTCCGGCGAGCTCATGACCGCCGAGGTCGTGCGCCAGGCCCAGCAGCGCGGCGTCCCGCAGGACCAGTTCCAGAAGTTCGTCGACGAGCTGCGCGGCAACGGCGGCCTCCAGCAGATCGCCGCCTCGCTGCGCCAGCAGCTCGCCCTCGAAGAGGTCGTCAAGGAGGCCACGATCGTGGACGCGAGCGGCAAGGAGCTGACCGAGGAGGACCTCTTCCCCGGCCGCAAGGCCGCCGCCGACGAGGCCGCGGCCGAAGCCGAGGACACCGAGGAGTAGACCCTCTCCATACCGCTTTCCCCAGGGGCCCATCGCGACCGCGACGGGCCCCTGGCCCTTTCCCCCAGCCGGACGTTTTCCCCGAGCCCCGCCCGGCAACCCCCGAATCCCGATCCGACGGACCCGTTGTGCGAGCCCCACCGGCACCGCGCGCCCCACGATGGGCGGGGGTCCGGCCGTCGCTCCGCTCGCAGCGAACACGGAGCCCAGGCGCGTCCGATCGTCGCCCCGACGGGCTAAGGTCTGGATTGGTAACCGCAAAGCTGAGTGCATATCGCCGAGACAGAATGAAGGTGCAAGTCATGGATCGTTCGATTCCATTCTCCTCGCGGCTGGAGAAGGACGTCGTCGACGCGGTCGCCCGTCGCGGCGCCGGCGGCTCCTCCTCGTCCGACCTGGACGGCATGGTCTTCGACCGCCTCCTCAAGGAGCACATCCTCTTCCTGGGCTCGGACGTCAACTCCGAGATCGCCAACCGCCTGTGCGCCCAGCTGCTCCTCCTCGAAGCCGAGGACGATCAGCGCGACATCAAGCTCTACATCAACTCGCCGGGCGGCTCGGTCTACGACGGCATGGCCATCTACGACACGATGCAGTTCATCAAGAACGACGTCCAGACCGTCGGCATGGGCATGGCCGCCTCCATGGGCCAGCTGCTCCTGTGCGCCGGCACCGCGGGCAAGCGCTACGCGCTCCCGCACGCGCGCATCATGATGCACCAGCCCTCCGGCGGCATCGGCGGCACCGCCTCCGACGTCGCGATCCTCGCCGAGCAGATGCTCTACACCAAGCAGATGTTCCAGGAGCGCGTCGCCGAGCACACCGGCCGCACGGTCGAGGAGATCGAGCGCGACTCCGACCGCGACCGCTGGTTCACCGCCTCCGAGGCGAAGGACTACGGGTTCATCGACCACGTCGTCAAGCGGGTGGCCGACGTCCCCGCCGAGGCCAACTAGAAGGAGCAGGGGGAAACACTGATGGACATCCACGCCCAAGCCGGCGGCTTCGACCCGCGAGCCCGCTACATCGTCCCGTCGTTCACCGAGAAGACCTCGTACGGGGTCAAGGAGATGAACCCGTACAACAAGATGTTCGAGGACCGGATCATCTTCCTCGGGTCCCCGGTCGACGACACCTCGGCGAACGACATCATGAGCCAGTTGATCGTCCTGGAGGGCAACGACCCCGACCGCGACATCATCATGTACATCAACTCGCCCGGCGGCTCGCTGACGGCCCTGATGGCCATCTACGACACGATGCAGTACGTGCGCCCGGACATCCAGACCGTGTGCATGGGCCAGGCCGCCTCGGCCGCCGCCGTGCTGCTCGCGGCCGGGACCCCCGGCAAGCGCACCGCGCTGCCGAACTCGCGCGTGATCATCCACCAGCCCGCCACCGAGGGCACCTTCGGCCAGGCCTCCGACATGGAGATCCAGGCCCGCGAGATCATGCGCATGAGGGACCAGCTCGAGAAGATCCTCGCCCGCCACACCGGCCAGCCGGTCGACCAGGTGCGCCGCGACATCGAGCGCGACAAGATCTTCACCGCCGACCAGGCCGTCGAGTACGGCATCGTCGACAACGTGCTGACCTACCGCAAGAAGAACGCCCTGCCCGCCGAGGCCGCGGCCTGAGACGCGTCGGACGCGGCGGGCCCCGGGCCCGCCGCGCCCCGGCCCGTCTCCGCTCGATCGCCCCCGCGGGTTGCCGCGCCGCGATACCGTGGCGCTGGCGCCGGATCGGACACCCGGTCCCGAAGCGCACTGCCGGCTCGTCCACGGCGGTCCGCGACGAGGGTGGCGTCCTGGCCGCAAATGCGAAATACTGAATCGAGACACCGGTTCGTCCAGAATCTACGGAGCAAGCGCACACGACGACACAGTCATGGCCCGCAATCCGGCCGAGCCGGGGGAGACCCGGTCCGCGAGCCACGTCGAGAGAGGGAGTTACCGCGATGGCACCACGCCTGGGTGACAGCGAGATCTTGAAGTGCTCGTTCTGCTCGAAGTCGCAGCGTCAGGTGCGCAAGCTCATCGCCGGTCCTGCCAACGTCTACATCTGCGACGAGTGCATCGACCTGTGCAACGAGATCATCGAGGAGGAGTTCGCCGAGGAGGCCGAGGTCGCCTGGGAGGACCTTCCCAAGCCCAAGGAGGTCGTGGAGTTCCTCGACCAGTGGGTCATCGGCCAGGACCACGCGAAGCGCTCCCTCGCCGTGGCGGTGTACAACCACTACAAACGCGTGCAGCTCGAAGAGCTCGGATCCAACCGCAACGCCCCCGACCACGTCGAGCTCCAGAAGTCCAACATCCTCATGGTCGGCCCCACCGGCTCGGGCAAGACCCACCTGGCCCAGACCCTCGCGCGGATGCTCGACGTGCCCTTCGCGATAGCGGACGCGACGGCCCTGACCGAGGCCGGCTACGTCGGCGACGACGTCGAGAACATCCTCCTCAAGCTCATCCAGGCCGCCGACTTCGACGTCAAGCGCGCCGAGACCGGCATCATCTACATCGACGAGATCGACAAGGCCGGACGCAAGGCCGACAACCCCTCGATCACCCGCGACGTCTCCGGCGAAGGCGTGCAGCAGGCGCTCCTGAAGATCCTCGAAGGCACCCTCGCCTCGGTGCCGCCGCAGGGCGGGCGCAAGCACCCGCACCAGGAGCACATCCAGATCGACACCACGAACATCCTCTTCATCTGCGGCGGGGCCTTCGCCGGGATCGAAGAGATCATCAAGAGCCGCATCGGCAAGCGCACCGTCGGTTTCACCGCGCCGCTGCACTCGCCCGAGGAGTCGGCCGACGACGCCATAGTCTCCCAGGTCATGCCCGACGACCTCTTGAAGTACGGGCTCATCCCCGAGATGGTCGGGCGCCTGCCGATCCTCACCACCGTCGACCACCTCGACAAGCCCACGCTGCTGCGCATCCTCACCGAACCGAAGAACGCCCTGGTGAAGCAGTATCAGCGCCTGCTCGAACTCGACGGCGTCGAGCTCGTGTTCGCCGAGGACGCGCTGGAGCCGATCGTGGAGTCCGCGCTGCTGCGCGGCACCGGCGCGCGCGGCCTGCGCGCGATCATGGAGGAGGTCCTCCAACCGGTGATGTTCGAGATCCCCTCGCGGGCCGACGAGGTCGCCAAGGTGGAGATCACCGCTGACGTGGTGCGCCGGAACGTGAACCCGACCCTCGTGCCCCGGACCAAGTCCAGCCCGCGCCGGGCCATCCGCCCCAGGCGCGAGAAGTCCGCCTGAGCCCTCTCCCTCAGTCCTCTTTGTTCTCGTCCCGCAGCCGGCGATCGATGTCGCGCAGGAAGTCCGGGTTGTCGTCGGGCGCGATCGGGCCCCGCGGGGTCCTCGGACCGAAAGAGCTGCCGGGCCTTCCCGGGCCGGTCTGCGGGCGCGGACGCGCCCTGCCGACGGCGAACCAGAGGATGCCGCCGGCGACGGGTACCAGGAGGATGATCGGCACCCACCAGCCGCGGGTGAGCTTCCTGGGGGCCTGTTCACCACCGAGGCAGTCCGCGATGGCGGCGATCACCAGCGCCAGATGGGCGAGGAACAGAAACAGGAACGCGCGGACCATGGTCCAATCATGCCTGTCCCGGGCGCGAGGTACAACAACGCCTCGGGGTGTTACTCGTAAGTAACTTCATAAGATATAGTTCAGCCCAAGACGCCCGCAGTGATTCGCGGCCCGCAAGCGGCCCCGTCGACCCTTGCGAGCCATGAACGGGCATCGCCGAAAACGACCTCGGAGGTTGTCGATGAACATCGTGGTTCTGGTCAAGCAGGTCCCCGACTCGGGGCTCGCGAGACAGCTCGACGCCCAATTGCGGGTCGACCGCAACGGCGCCAACAACGTCATGGGCGAACTCGACGAATACGCCGTCGAAGCCGCCCTCCAGCTCAAAGAGGCCCACGGCGGCGAGGTCACCGTCCTCACGCTCGGACCCGGCCAGGCCACCGAGACCGTGCGCAAGACCCTCGCCATGGGCGCCGACAAGGCCCTGCACATCGAAGACGACGCCGTCGGCGGCTCCGACGCGCTCACCACCTCGACGATCCTCGCCGCCGCGCTCGGCCGCCTCGAATGGGACCTCGTCATCGCCGGCGCCGAGTCCACCGACTCTGGCATGGGCGTCATGCCCCACCTGCTCGCCGCCCGCACCGGCGCCCCCGCGCTCACCGGCGCCCGCAAGATCGACACCGACGGCGCTTCCGTCACCGTCGAGCACCAGAGGGCCAACGGCTACGACGTGCTCACCGCGAACCTGCCGGCCATCGTCTCGGTCTGGGACACCATCAACACCCCGCGCTATCCCTCGCTCAAGGGCATCATGGCCGCCAAGCGCAAGCCCGTCGAGACCCTGACCCTCGCCGACCTCGGCGTCGAGCAGGCCGGGCCGGCCGCCGCGGGCAACGAGGTCGTCGACGCCGCCGAGCGCCCCGAGCGCACCGCCGGCGAGATCGTCACCGACGACGGCCAGGGCGGGGTCGCGCTCGCCGGGTTCCTCGCCGCCGAGAAGTTCATCTGAGCCGGATCACAGACCAGGAGACCGCAATGACCGACATCCTCGTGTACGTACCCGACTCCGGCAAGCACTCGGCCGAGGTGCTCACCCTCGCCCGCTCGCTCGGCGACGTCGCGGCCGTCGCCTTCGACGACGCCGCGGCCGCGATCGCCGGCGAATACGGCGCCGCCAAGGTGCTCCGCGTGGACGCCGCGGGGATCGACGACTACTACGTCGATCCGAAGGCGACCGTCCTCACCGACCTCGCGCGCGAGCGCACGCCGGACTTCTTCCTGCTGCCGAGCACCGACGAAGGCAAGGCGCTGGCCGCCCGGGTGGCGGTGGCGCTCGACAACGGACTGCTCACCGACGTGTCCGGACTGGAGGCCGACGGGACCGCGACGCAGGACGCGTTCGCGGGCGCGACGGTCGTGAAGTCCAAGGCCACCAAGGGCTTCACGCTCGCGACGGTGAAGATCGGCGCGACCGAGCCGGCTCCGGCCCCGGGTTCGCCCGAGACCGAGACCGTGGCCGCTTCGGTGGCCGAGGCCGATCAGCGCGTGAAGATCGCCGAGCGGGTGGACGAACCGGCGGGGGACCGGCCGGGCCTGGCCGAGGCGCGGGTGGTCGTCTCCGGCGGGCGCGGCGTGGGCTCGGCTGAGGACTTCGCGCTCATCGAGCGGGTGGCGGACGCGCTGGGCGGCGCGGTGGGCGCTTCGCGCGCGGCGACCGACTCGGGGTATTACCCGCACAAGTTCCAGGTGGGCCAGACCGGTACGACGGTGAGTCCGCAGCTGTATCTGGCGGCGGGCATTTCGGGCGCGATCCAGCACCGCGCGGGGATGCAGACCTCGCGGGTGATCGTGGCGGTGAACAAGGACGCGGACGCGCCGATCTTCGGCATGGCCGATTTCGGCGTGGTCGGCAACCTGTTCGAGGTCCTGCCGCAGGCGCTCGAAGAGATCGACAAGCGCAAGTAGGGAAGTCGCGTGGCCCGGCGCGCCCGAAGGGCGCGCCGGGCCACGGGTGTGTCGGGTGTCGGGCCACGGGTGTGTCGGGTGGCGGGGCACGGGTGTGTCGGGCGTGGGGGCACCGGGGGGCGGTCCGATTGCGCGGCCGCGGTCCGCGGGCTTGGCGGCGGCGGAAGGCGGTCCGGTTGTGGGCAGCCGGGCTCGAGCGCAGGTGAGTGGCGCTCGGGTTTGGCATCGCCCCCGATTCGATGGTTGCTCGGGGGTGTGACAGCGGGCGGCGGGCGGAGTTGCTGTGGGGCTTGCGTTTTCGGCGGTTCTCGGCGAATGCGGATAAATCGGGTGTTCGCAGGCACCCCCGGTTCGATAGTGACTCGGGGGTACGACAGTGCCGGGTCGTGAGGTCGCCTCGTGTGCGCGGAGCAGTGACAGTGCGAGTTCGGATTGTGTTGGTGCGGCGGTGCGGCGGTGCGGCGGTGCGGCGGTGCGGCGGTGCGGCGGTGCGGCGGTGCGAGTTCGGGTCGCGCCCGCGCGGCGGTGCGAGACTGCGCCGCGTTTGCTCGGCGGCGCGACCGCGCCGGCTCGCGAGCTCGGGTCGGGTCTGCGCGGAGGAGTGAACTGCTAGTCCGCGCCGCGTTCGCGCGGAGTGCGACAGCGCCAGGGCGTGAGGTGGCCTCTTGTTCGCGCAGGGGTGTCATTCGTGTGTAACAACGGTGAGTTAGGCTTCGACGCAGCCTCTCGTTATATAGAACCTACAGATGCTATTGGAGGAATCCGCCATGGCCGCCCCAGCAGCCGCGATCGTCGCTCCCGTGCCCGCCGGCCGGAGGTACGTGCTCGCCGACCTCCTTCCCGCCTCGACCCGCGCCCGCGCGATCGCCCGCGACGCTGTGCTCGTCCTCGGGGGAGCGGCCGCCATCGGCGCGTCGGCCCAGGTCGCGTTCACCATCCCGCAGATCAGCCCGGTCCCGTTCGTGCTCACCACGTTCACCGTGCTCCTCGTCGGCGCCGCCTACGGCCCGCTCCGCGCGGGCCTGACCCTCGCGCTCTACCTCGCCGCCGGCGCCGCCGGCGTCCCCTGGTTCACCGAGGGCACCTCCGGCTACGCCATGCCCACCTTCGGCTACATCATCGGCTTCCTCGCCGCCGCAGTCGCCGTCGGCTTCCTCGCCCGGCGCGGCGGCGACCGCACGATCCTCAAGACCGTGGGACTCATGGTCGTCGGCAACGTCCTCATGTACGCCTTCGGCGTCCCCTACCTCGCCTTCGCCCTCGACATGAGCGCCTCCAGCGCCCTGAGCGCCGGCATGTACCCCTTCCTCGCCGGCGACGCCCTCAAGCTCGTCCTCGCCGCGCTGCTCCTGCCCGGCACCTGGTGGGCCGTCAACCGCTTCCGCAACGCGGACCAGTCGTAACGCCGACTAGCCTCGGCAAACGCAAGGGCCCCACCGGTCTCCCGGTGGGGCCCTCTCACTCGTCTAGACCGCGTCCCAGCCGATGCCCAGCGCCCCCGGCCTCGGCACCGGCTCCGCCAGCGCCACCGTCCGGTTCGGCCCCAACTGCAAGTCCCCGGTCTCGCGCTTCTCCCGTTGCAGACTCGACTGCGCGAAGCGGTACACCCGCTTCGGGACCGCGTCCGGCGCGAACCGCACTTGCAGCGAGTACTGGTCCACCGGGTACCGGAACGCGTTCCCGTGCCCCGTGGAAGCCCCTCCGTTGCCCTGCACGACGATCTCGAACAAATGCGTCGCGCCCCGCGGCAGCGGCGTGTCGAACACGATCTCCGCGAGCGCCACCGGCGCATCGGGGTGCCGCAGCACGTTCGGGACCGAGCAGTCCCGCACCGGCTTGAACTCGATGTCGTCGATGTCGCAGCCGTCGTCGCCCCGGTACAGCAGGATGTAGCGGTCCACGTCGTCTCTTCTGGCGCGCACCAGCATCGACAGCTCCATCAGCGACTCCTCCCACCCGGAGTCGACGTGCACGATCACCTGCTGGCTCAAGATGTCGAGAGTGTGCTCCCGCGAGGCCGGCACCTGGTCGCACAGCTCCCGCACCGCGTCGCCCCCCAGCACCGCGTCCGGGCGGGGGAGCTGCCCCCTGATCGACCGCGGCCCCCGGGCCCGCTTGGGGCCCAGCAGCACCCGCAGCGACCCCGCCGGCAGCTCCAGCAGGTCCTCGAGCGCGGTGACGGCGGCGAGCGACTCGGCCCGCTCGGGGCGCGAGCGCCCGGACTGCCAGTAGCTGAGGCTCGTGGTCGAGACGGTGATCCCGCGCATCGCGAGGCGGTGGCGGATGCGGTCGAGGCCGAGTCCGCTGGTCTGGATGGCCACACGCAGGGCAGTGTGGAACGGCCCTGTGCGTAGCGCTTCGGCGAGCTCGGGCGTCATCGGCACACACTTTCTCTCGACCGGTCCGGCGAGGGATCCGGTCTCCTCGGCGCCCGGTCTCGGGGCGGCGACTCCTCACAACCGGAAAGGTAGGAGGATTCGTAGGATTCTATCTCGCGCGCACCATCGGCTCTTACGGCGATAGGTCCGATGATGGAACGCGCATTCCCAAGCTCTGGAACCGACGGCCCCGCCGTCGCTGCCGGAGGGCGTGAGCCGCGCCGCGCCGTAGACTGGAGAGGCCATGGCCTATCTCGATCACGCCGCCACCACGCCGATGCTCCCCCAGGCGCTCGACGCCTACTTGCGGACCGCACGCGCTCTCGGCAACGCCTCGTCCCTCCACGGCTCCGGGCGCACCGCCCGCCGCACCGTCGAGGAAGCCCGCGAACGCATCGCCGAGGTCCTCGGCGCCAAACCCGGGGAGGTCATCTTCACCGGTTCGGGCACCGAGGCCGACAACCTCGCCGTCAAGGGCATCCACTGGGACCGCCGCACCGGCGCCCGCAACCGCATCGTGTCCACCGCCATCGAGCACCACGCCGTCGCCGACGCCGTGGCCTGGCTCGGCGACCACGAGCGGGCCGACGTCACCGAACTGCCCGTCGACAAGCTCGGCTGCGTCGAGACGACCGAACTGGCCGCCCTCCTCGACGAGCGCGCCGACGAGATCACCGTGATCACCTGCATGTGGGCCAACAACGAGGTCGGCACCCTCCAACCGGTCGAGGCCATCGCCGCCATGGCCGCCCCCCACGGCATACCCGTCCACACCGACGCCATCCAGGCCGTCGGCCACGTCCCGGTCGACTTCGCCGCCTCCGGCGCCGCCGCCCTCACCCTCTCGGGCCACAAGCTCGGCGGTCCCACCGGCACCGGCGCGCTCCTGCTGCGCCGCGACGTCAAGGCCACGCCGCTGCTCCACGGCGGCGGCCAGGAACGCGAGATCCGCTCCGGCACGCTCGACGTGCCCGGGATCGCCGCGCTCGCCGAGGCCGTCACCCACGCCGTCCGCACCCGCGAGACCGAGGCCGCCCGCCTCGCGGGCCTGCGCGACGACCTCGTCGCCCGCCTGCGCGCTGCCGTCCCCGACGCGATCTACAACGGCGACCCCGAACTGCGCCTGCCCGGCAACGCCCACTTCTCCTTCCCCGGCTGCGAAGGCGACGCGCTCCTGATGCTCCTCGACGCCGCCGGTGTCGAATGCGCCACAGGCTCGGCCTGCTCGGCCGGGATCGCCCAGCCCTCCCACGTGCTCCTCGCCATGGGCGCCGAAGCCGACGACGCCCGCTCCTCCTTGCGCTTCACCCTCGGCTGGCCCACCACCGAAGCCGACGTGGACGCCCTCGTCGCCGCCCTCCCCGAAGCCGTGCGCCGCGCCAAGACCGCCGGCCTCACCTGAGCTCCCCGCCGCCGCCGCACACCCCGCTAAGGTTGAACACGTGAAACTTCGAGTACTGGCCGCCATGAGCGGCGGAGTCGACTCGGCCGTCGCCGCGGCCCGCGCCGTCGAGGCCGGGCACGACGTCACCGGCGTCCACCTGGCGCTGTCCAAGAACCCCCAGACCTACCGGACCGGGGCCCGCGGCTGCTGCACCATCGAGGACTCCCGCGACGCCCGCCGCGCCGCCGACGTCCTGGGCATCCCCTTCTACGTCTGGGACATGGCCGAGCGCTTCCACGAGGACGTCGTGGAGGACTTCTACGCCGAGTACGCCAACGGCCGCACCCCCAACCCGTGCCTGCGCTGCAACGAGAAGATCAAGTTCGCCGCCGTCCTCGACCGCGCCATGGCCCTCGGCTTCGACGCCGTCGCCACCGGCCACTACGCCCGCAAGGGCGAGGACGGCCTCCTGCGCCGCGCCGTCGACCCCGGCAAGGACCAGTCCTACGTCCTCGCCGTCCTCACCCCCGCCCAGCTCGCGCACTCGATCTTCCCCCTCGGCGACACCCCCAAGGACCAGGTCCGCGTCGAAGCCGAGAACCGCGGCCTCGCCGTGGCCCGCAAGCCCGACAGCCACGACATCTGCTTCATCGCCGACGGCGACACCTCCGGATTCCTCAAGAACCGGCTCGGCACCGAGGAAGGCGAGATCGTCGACGCCGCCACCGGCGAGGTCCTCGGCAGCCACGACGGCTCCCACCAGTTCACCATCGGCCAGCGCCACGGCCTCGGCCTCAAGCGCCCCGCCGCCGACGGCCGCCCCCGCTACGTCCTGTCGATCACCCCGGTCGACAACCGCGTCCAGGTCGGCCCCCGCGAAGCGCTCCGCATCGACCGCATCCGCACCGGCCGCCCCGTCTGGCTCGCCCCCGAACGCGAGGGCCCCTTCGAAGCCGAGGTCCAGCTCCGCGCCCACGGCGAGGTCTACCCCGCCACCGTCCACGCCGACGCCGACGGCCTCACCGCCCGCCTCCACAAGCCCGCCTTCGGCGTCGCCGCCGGCCAGGCCCTTGTCGTCTACGACCCCGACACCACCGGCGACGCCGTGCTCGCCTCCGGGACCATCGATTCGACCGCCTCCATCGAGGCGGCCGGTGTCTGAACCCCAAGGGTCCCAAGCCCACGCGACGGCCCTGCCCGCAGGCGTCGCCACCGGCGTCGGCTCCCTCCCCGGCACCGACGCCGACGAAGCCGCGAACATCGTCTTCGGCGAACTCCCCGAATGGCCCCACCTGCCCGAGCTGCCCGCTCGCGGCATCGGCGCCGACATGATCGGCCGCGGCGCCGCCCTCCTGGTCGACCTGCCCGTCCAGTGGTGGGCCTTCCGCTGGGAGATGGCCGACCTGCCCGGCATCGACGCCCGCCGCGCCGCCGACTTCCTCGAACGCGACCTCGACGCCCTCCTCGCGACCGCCGCCGACGGCCCCGTCCGCCTCACCGCCGTCGGCCCCTTCACCCTCGCCGCGAACCTGTGGCGGCGCACCGGCGGCGCCATGCTCGCCGACCCCGGCGCCGTCGCCGACCTCACCGGCTCGCTCGCCGAAGGCCTGCGCCAGTTCCTCGCCGCCGCCCAGGCCCGGATGCCGAAGGCCGCCTTGTCGATCCAGCTCGACGAACCGAGCCTGCCCGCCGCGCTGGCGGGCCGCGTGAACACCGAGTCGGGCCTGGACTTCTACCGCCGCGTGCCGCCCGAGGCTGCCCGCGACCGCCTCCGCGAGCTCGTCGACGCGGTCGGCGTGCCGACCGTGGTCCACTGCTGCGCCCCCGATGTACCCGTCGCGCTCCTCGGCGAGGCGGGCGTCCAGGCGCTCTCGATCGACCTGACCCTGCTCGACCTCGACGACGTGCCGAGCGTCGACGCCTTGGGGGAGTACCTCGACAGCGCCGGCCCCGACCAAGGCGTCCGGCTCATCGCCGGCGTCGTCCCCGCTATCGGACAGCCACAACCGGGCGTCGAGAAGGCCGCCGCCGACCGCGTGCACGCCCTGTGGAACCGCCTCGGCTTCAGCCCCGAGCAGCTTGCGCGGCAAGTGAGCATCGCGCCGACCTGCGGCATGGCCGGCGCGAGTCCCGAGTACGCCCGCTTCGCCATGGCGACCGCCCGCGAAGCGGCGCGCCGCCTCCACGGCTGACGGTCACGCCCCCGAGGGCCAATCCGTCTCGGTCTGCCACGACCGCGCCTCCACCGCGGGCCCGCGCTCCGCGACCCCGCCCGGCGGCACGTGCCCGTCCCGCTCCAGCCACTCCTTCGTCGTGTTCAGGCACGGGAACGGCTCGTCGGGGACCGGCAGGTCCAGTGCCGCGCACAGCGGCTCCCATCCCGCGCCGGTCGTGAACTCGACCAGCCGCTCCGGCGGGACGGTCTCGCGGACCCGCCGGTGGTACCGCTCGTACGCGCTCGCCACCGCCGCCCGGTCGGCGCGCGCGGCGTCCCCGAAGGTCTTGGCCCAGATCGCGTCGACCATCTCCGTCCACGACTCGGTCGCGAACCCGGCGGCGTCCATCCCCGTGAAGATCGTGCTCGTCGCGCTCCTCCACCAGGTGTCGAAGCAGTCGCGCACCGACAGGACCACGATCGCGTCCGGGTACCGCGCCGCGAGCTCCAGGTGGAACGCCGAGGACGGCCAGTCCACCGCCGCGGCGTAACCGGCGTACAGCGCGTCCCAGTCCGGGCGCACGCCGTGCGCGGCGGCCAGGAACGCGGGCGGGTCGGTCTCGATCCGGTCGAACACCTCGGTCATGTGGTGGCACGGCTCGCCCAGGAGCGTCTCCAACGCGTGCTTGAGGGTCATGGTCCCGGTGCGCGGCAGGCCCGCGCCGATCACTCGCAGCATGGCACCACGTTACGAACTGTCACGGCCGGAAGCGAATCGGCGCGCGCAACCGTCCAGTCCGCCTGTGCGAAACCGGCCCGGCGCTATTGCGCCGAGTACAACTCGAACGTCTGCTCGGCGAGGTCCGCCGCGACCGCCTCGGCCTCCTCGCCCACGACCGACTCCAGCAGCCGCACCACGATGACCAGTTCGTCGTGCGCGACGATGTAGAACTGGGTCCGCGGCGACTCCGACCAGGCGCTGAAACCGGCGGACCCGACCGCGATGTCGTCGATCTCCTCGAAGTTCCCGCTCGTCCCGTACTCCTCGCGCCGGAGCTCGACCTGCTCGGTGGCCTCGACCGGGGACAGCCACTGGTACGCCTCGACCATCAGGTACCTGGCGCCCGGGCCGTAGTAGCCGCATTGCAGGTACCAGGCGTTGGTGAACTCGACGCTCGGCGCGTTCGCGAACTGGGACGAGCCGTCGCTCTCCAGGCCGCGGTCCCCTTTGGCCGAGGTGCCGAACAGCTCGGTCACCGGTTCGAGGTCGTACTCGTCGCACGTGGCCGCGGTGAAGAGCCCGTTCCCGGGCGGGGACTCGCCAGCCGCTTCCGCCTCGGTCTCCGCTGCCTCGGTTTCCTCTGCCTCGGTTTCCTCTGCCTCGGCCTCCCAGCCGTGCTGGGACTCCGAGCCGCTGCCGCCGTACCAGCGCTGGTACTCGCAGTCCGGATAATCGCTCACATTGACCTCCGCAGCCAATTCCGCGGCCCGCTGGGAGCCCCAGTTCCACGCCAGGAAGTCCCGTTCGGCGTCCCATCCGCGCCGCAGCGCGCATTCGCGGTCCTCCTGCGGCAGCCCCATCAGCTCCGGCACCGCATCCGCGGACAGCCCTTGCAGGTAGTACAGGTCCAGTTTGCGGTCGTGCTCGATGTTGTAGCGGGCGATCAAGGCGTCCGGGTTCACCGCCGCCAGCCCCAGCAGCGTCAGCGCGCCCGAGGCGAGGATCGCGCGCGGCAGCCACGTCGCCCGCAGCTTCCAGCAGCACACCAGCACCAGCGCGAACAGGACCGCCAGCCAGATCTCGACGGTGAAGACCCACACCCGCATCCGGGTGAGCCCGTACGTCTCGAAGTAGGTGTACATGCGGAACAGCGCCGAGGCGATGACCACCATCGACATCAGCCCCAGCGGGCCGAGCAGGAGGCGCACCGTCCACCGGTCCCGCTTCTCGCGCTTGGGCGCCAGCCACGCCGCGACGGCGATGACCGCCAGGGACAGGAACGCGACGACGCTCAACTGCCAGAAGCCCGTCCGCGCGTACTCGGCGAACGTCAGCCCCTTGGTGTCCATGACGTAGCCCTCGCCGCCGACGTAGACCCGCAGCTGCACCGCGATGAACGCCGCGAACAGCAGGTTCAACGCCCCCAGCGGCACCGCCAGCTCGAACCGGCTGACCCTGCGCCGCGCCTCGGCGTCCTCGCCGTCGAACCGCGGCTTCGCCGCCGCCGCGTAGACCCAGACCAGCAGCACCGGGAACAGCACCGCGGCGACCGTGAGCCGCACGAAGATCTCCGTCGCGCTTAGGTCCGGCATCAACTTCGCGATCAGGTCCGCGAACGCCGAGTCCGCGGCGGCGAACAGCCCGCCGAAGACCAGCAGCAGCGCGAGGGTCACCAGCGCGGTCCAGACGCCGCGCATCGTGCCGGGCTTGCGGTCGTCTCCGGTCCCGCGGCCCCGACCGGCCCATTTGAAGGTCTCGTACACCCCGCCGAGCCAGCCGAGGAACAGCACCGCGAGGTTCCCGCCGAAGCGCCGCTGCGGCGCGATCACCAGCGGTGTCAGCGCGAACGCGGCGATCGAGCACAATGCGACCACCCAGCCCGCGTCGCGGACGGCCGCCACCGACCACAGGGCCGCGACGAGGACCGCGCCCGGCAGCCGCGGCAGCAGATCCTCCCGCCCCGCCGCCAGCAGCGGCACCGCGACCAGGGCGATCCCGGTGAGCGACAACCCGATCCCGACGCCGTCGGCGTGGAACGCCGCCCAGCCGCCGAACAGGGCGACGGCCACGACCAGGAGCACGATCGTGCGCGAGGCCGACAGCTCGGGCCGGTGCCAGCGCGGGTTCGGCTCGATCATGCGCGGCTGGTGCAGACTCCGGTAGTACGCGGCCTGCCGTGCCGCCTCGTCGGGCGTCAGCGGCCGGTGTCCCTGCGCCGCCGGGGGAGGAGGCGGCGGTCCGGCCGGCCGCGTCTCGGGCGAAGACTCGGCTAGTGCGCCGTCCCGCGGCGCTTCAGCATTCGCGGCCTGCTCGGCCGCCGAGGTGGGGTCCGGCGCCTCGCCGCGGGCCTCGGGCCCGTCGGCGTCCTCTGATCGCGGCGCATCGGCATTGCTCGGGTCGCTCATGGAGAGCCCCTTCTCATCGGAGGGAGTGCGAGAATAGCCCGCTCGCACCACCAAAGGAAGATCCCCAATGGACCGACGCCGCTACCGCGCCGGGAATAACGCCCACAATGGTGCAATCCGGCGCCCCTCGTGAGTACTCCCACGTCGTGCAACCGGATCGGTCGATCGAGGCGTCCCCGAAGCTCCACGCGCATCCCGGCTCGACACGCGAAGGCCGCCCGGCATCGGCTGCCGCACGACCCCCTCCAGCACTGCGCGCCTTCGTGAAGGCCCCGTCAGCGGCCGTCCACCAGGTGCTCGATCGGCATCGTCAGGTACCGGTCGATGTTCGGGCCGATGGTCTCGGCCAGGTCCGCCGCGCCGAGCGAGGCGAGCGGTTCGAGCTTGAGGATGTACCGGGCCACGACCAGCCCGAACACCTGCGAGGCGACGAAGCCGGCGCGGGTCGGGATGTGGTCGACCCGGTCGCCGAGGGTCTCCTCGATCGACTTGAGGATCCGGCGCTCGAACAGCTGCCGCAGCACGAACGCCATGGCGGGCTTGGAGAGGCTGGAGCGGACCACCGCGAGGAGCTTGTCCTGGTGCGGGCCGTCCCAGATCGCGACGAACGCGTGCATGAGCCGCCCGCCCGCGCCCTCGACCTCACCGCCCGCGAGCACCGCCGCGACCTCCGGGGCCGGGTCCATCGGCAGCTCGATCGCGGCCAGGAACAGATCGTCCTTGGACCCGAAGTAGTGGTGGATGAGCGAGGGGTCGACGCCCGCCTCGGCGGCGATGCGCCGCATGGACACCGACTCGATGCCCTCCTCGGCGAACAGGCGCCGGGCGGCGGCCAGGATCTCGGCCCGAGTGTCGGGATTGCCTGATCGCCGTCCGGCGCGCTTGGTTCTTGCCACGCTCCGACCCTAGTTCGTGCGCCGCCTGAGCGTCGCGGCTCCGAGGACCGTTGCGACGAGGACCGCAGCGAACACGATCGCGAGGTCGCCCCACATCGCGCTCGTGACCTCCGGGTTGACCTGCACCTCGTTCAGCGCCTTGACCGCGTACGTCAGCGGCAGCGCGTCCGAGACCCCCTGGAGCCATCCGGCCATCTGGTCCGCCGGCCAGATGAGTCCGCACAGGAACAGCTGCGGGACGACGAACACCGGCATGAACTGGATCGCCTGGAACTCGGTGGTCGCGAACGCCGACACGAACAGCCCCAGCGCCATCCCGAACAGCGCGGTGACGATGCAGATGAGGAACACCGCCCACACCGGACCGGTCGCGTCGAGTCCCAGGAACGCGAACGCCACGGTCGCCGCCACCGTCGTCTGCGCCGCGGCGGCCGCGCCGAACGCGAGCGCGTAGCCCGCGACCAGGTCGAGCTTCCCGGTCGGCGTGGTCATGAGCCGTTCCAGGGTCCCGCCGGTGCGCTCGCGCAGCAGCGTGATCGAGGTGATCATGAACATGAGCATGAACGGGAAGGCCGCCAGCAGGATCAGGCCGGTCCGGTCGAACACCTGCGGGGCGTCGTCCATGATGGCGCTGATCAAAGCGATGATGAGCGCGGGCACGGCGAGGACGAGTCCGACCGTGCGGTGGTCGGCCAGCAGTTGCCGCAGGATCCGGCCCGCGGTGATGAAGGTGATCCGCAGTGACATGGCTAGTCCGCCTTCTCGAGGTCGCGGATGAGGTGGAGGAACGCGGCTTCGAGGTTCTCGGTGCCGGTGACCGCGCGCAGGTCGGCGGGGGTGTCGTCGGCGATGAAGCGGCCCTCGCGCAGCAGCAGGAGCCGGTCGCAGCGGTCGGCCTCGTCCATCACGTGGCTGGAGACCAGCAGGGTTGCGCCCTCGCGAGCGAGGGTTCGGAACTGGTCCCACAGCTCTTCGCGGATGACCGGGTCGAGCCCGACCGTCGGCTCGTCGAGGACGAGCACCTCGGGTTCGATGACGAGCGCGCACGCGAGTGAGGTCCGCGTCTTCTGCCCGCCGGAGAGGTTCCCGGCGAGCCGGTCGGCGTGGTCGCCCATGCCGACGCGCTCGATCGCGACCATCGCCTCGTGCCTGCCGCGCCCGTAGAGGGCCGCGAAGTACGCGACGTTGGCCTTGACCGACAGGTCCGGGTAGATCGAGGCGTCCTGGGTGACGTACGCCAGGCGCTTGCGCAGCGGCTTGGACCCGGCGGGGTGGCCGAGCACCTCGACGGTGCCGGACTTGACCTTCTGGGTGCCCACGACGGCGCGGATGAAGGTGGTCTTGCCCGAGCCCGAGGGCCCGAGCAGCCCGGTGACGGACCCGGCGGCGATCCGGGTCGAGACGCCCCGGAGGACGGGTTTGCGGCCGCGGTCGACCACGAGGTCGCCGACCGCGATGGCCGAGGAAGGGTCGGATGGCATCGGAGCCTCCAGTAATTCAACGAATAATGAATTCACCGTACCACGGGAATTCATCAAACGATGAATTCCTGATCCGAGAGATGCTCGCCACACTGCGCCGCCGCACCGGCGCGCCTCCGTAAATCTGCAATGTAACTACTGTATGTAGTACGGTGTGAGTATGGAATACATAGGTCTGCGGGAGTTCAACCACAATCTCTCCAGCATCATCGCCCGAGTCGCCGCCGGCGCGTCGATCGTCATCACCGACCGCGGCAAACCGATCGTCGATCTGAGTCCCCACGACGCACCGGCCCAACCCACGCCATGGGAGGAACTGGTCGCCGCCGGTGAGCTGCGTCCGCCCACGCGCAGCCGGCGTCGGCTGCCACCGATCTGGGAGGACCTGGACGAGCTTCCGGACTCCACCGAGATGATCGCGGCGGACCGAGCGAAGGACCGCGAGCGTTGATTCACTACGCGGACTCATGCGCCCTGTTCAAGCTGATCAAGAACGAACCGGAGTCGACCGCGCTGCGCACCTGGATGCGGCGATTGGACGCCGAGGACAGGTTGGCGACCTCCGAACTGGCGGAACTGGAGCTGACACGCACGCTGGCCCGCCACGGGTACTCCGCTGAGGAGGCCGCGAAGCGCGTCAACAGCGTGCTCGACTTCGTCGGCGTGCTGGCCGTCACCAAGGTGGTCCTGCGAACCGCGATCGCCTACCGCATCGAGCGGTTGGGCACGCTGGATTCGCTCCACCTCGCCACTGCCGAACTCTTCCGCGACCAATTGGGCTCCTTCGTCACCTACGACAAGGAACTGGCCGCCGCCGCGACCGAGCAGGGGCTGACGGTCATCGCCCCTTCCTGAACGCGACACGGCCCGGCCGCGCCAAGCGCGGCCGGGCCCTCTTCATCGGGAAGGTGCCAGGTCTAAGAGATGCCAGGTCTTGCAGACGCCGGGCCTTACAGGACGCCCTCGCTCCAGGGTCCCCAGATCGCCACCGTGCGGCCCGGTTCCAGCGCCGGGTCCGCCAGGTCCCCTCGGGTCGCCCCCCGCAGGTTCGCGAACAGGACCCGCCCGTCGGGCGAGAACACCGCGCCGCCCCAGGCGGCCGCGCCCTCGTGGTACGCCAGCGGGAAGACCTCGCCCTCGCGCGTCAGCCCCCGCAGCGCCGTCATGCCCCCGCTCGCGTCCTCGCAAAGGATGAGGTTCCCTCCCGGCGAGACCGTCACGCCCTCCGGGAACGGCATCGCCGGATCGGGCGATTCGAACACCAGCTTGAGCGTCCCGGCGTCGCGCCCGCGCGGCCGGTACTCCCACAACTGCCCCTCGCCCTCCTCGCCGCCCGAAGTGGACGCGAGGTACACCGCGCCGTCGCCGTAGAAGCAGCCGCCGAGCCGGCCGAACACCGCCGCGCCGCGCGCCCACCCCTGGTTGAACACCGCCAGACCGTCCGCCTCGGCCTCCGCCGGGTCCGGGTCGGCCACGTCCACCCACTCCGCGCTCAGTGCCTTCCCGGCCCGCTGGCCGGTGCGCGTGTCGAAGTTCCACTCGCCGGTCACCTTGAGCATCTGGAGGCGCCCGCCCTCGGCGAGGTCTCCCGGCACGCGCGGCAGGAACCGGTAGAACCCGCCGGTGCCCTGGTCCTCGGTCTCGTAGACCACGCCCGAGCGCGGGTCCACCGCCACCGCCCCGTGCACGAACCGGCCCATCGCCTTGAGCGGCACCGCCGCCGTCTCGACCTCCTCGGCCGAAGGCACCTCGAACACGTACCCGTGCCCGGCCTCCCAACCCGCTCCGGTCCCCGACGTGGTCGCCTCGCACGTGAGCCAGGAACCCCACGGGGTCGGCCCGCCCGCGCCGTTGCCGATCGTGCCCGACAGCGACTGCCAGGCCTCCTCGAACCGCGGCCCGCCGTCCGCCCAGCGCACCTTCAGCGTCGTGGCCCCGCCCGCGCCGAGCGCGTCGTACCGCCGCTCCGCGCTGCCCGAAGGCACCCCGACGCCCGGCCCGCTGCGCTCGCCGTGCCCGCGCACCAGCCGCCACTCGCCGCCGCGGCCGGTCGCGAAGCACGCCATGCCCTCGTGCGCCAGCGGCGTCGGGTTCCCGTCGCGCATCGGCGCGGCCGTCACCGAGAACACCGAGAAGTCGAAACCCTCAGGGAGCCAGAGGCGCTGCGCGAACCCCGTCTCCGGGTCGGTCCGCGTCAGCGGCCGCAGCCCGCCGTAGCCGCCGTTGTCCGGGCTCACCCGGTCCTTCTCGCCCTCTTTCGCCAGCAGCGCGCGGATCGACAGGCCCTCCATGGCGCGGACGGCGAACAGGCTCCCGCCCGCTATCGGAGCGCCGCGGCGCAGGAAGCTCCGGCGGTTCGAACCGCCGGTCGTCAGAGTCGCCAAAGCCTGAGCTCCTTCTGTGCGGATGCGCGGCCCGCGAGCGCCGGGGGGCTCCGAGGGACGGGTACGCCGCCGATCCTCCCCGCCCCAAGAAAGGCCCAGGGAATCACGACCTGAACGGAAGGTGACCGGTTGCATAAGGCTTCGTCCTCCCCGAAACGTCGGACCCGGCTGACACAATGGGGCCGTGAGCACGACTGACTCCGGCCTGGACGCCGCCGCAGACCACACCGACGACGCCGACTTCGCGGACGCCCGCATCCGGCACGAGGCGCTCGCCGCCGAGATCCTCGAGCACCGGCATCGCTACTACGATGACGACGCGCCCACCATCTCCGACAGTCAGTTCGACGACCTCATGCACGAGCTGGTCGACCTCGAGCATCGCTACCCCGAGCTGAAGAACGCCGACTCGCCCACCGAGCAGGTCGGCACCTTCTCCGAGGCGTTCACCCCCGTCGTGCACCTGGAGAAGATGCTCAGCCTCCAGGACGTTTTCAGCCTCGACGAGGTCCAGACCTGGGCCGACCGCATCACCGCCGAGGTCCCCGACGAGCCCTACCTCTGCGAGGTCAAGATCGACGGCCTCGCCGTCGACCTCGTTTACGAAGGCGGCACGCTGACCCGCGCCGCCACCCGCGGCGACGGCACCACCGGCGAGGACGTCACCGCCAACGTCGCCACCATCGACGCCGTCCCCCAGCGCCTCACCGCCGCCGACGGCTTCGACGTGCCCGAACTGCTCGAAGTCCGCGGCGAGGTCTACTTCCCGGCCGCCGACTTCGCCCACCTCAACGAGGCCCGCGTCGCCTCCGGCATGGCCCCGTTCGCCAACCCCCGCAACGCCGCCGCCGGCTCCCTGCGCCAGAAGGACGCCGCCAAGACCGCCGAGCGCCCCCTGAGCTTCATCGCCCACGGCCTCGGCGCCCTGACCGGCTTCGCTCCTGACTCGCAGTCCCACTCCTACGCCGCGCTCGCCGCCTGGGGCCTGCCCACCAGCCCCTACTGGAAGGTCGTCGCCACCCTCAAGGAGGTCTTCGACTACATCGCCGAGTACGGCTCCAAGCGCCACGAACTCGTCCACGAGATCGACGGCGTCGTTGTGAAGATCGACGACATCGCCGTCCAGCGCCGCCTCGGCGCGACCTCCCGCACCCCGCGCTGGGCTGTCGCCTTCAAGTTCCCGCCCGAGGAGGTCAACACCAAGCTCCTCGACATCAAGGTCTCCATCGGCCGCACCGGCCGCGCCACTCCGTACGCCGTACTGGACCCGGTCCGCGTGGCCGGCTCCGAAGTCGAGTTCGCGACCCTCCACAACCCCGACCAGGTCAAGGCCAAGGGCGTCAAGATCGGCGACACCGTCGTCGTCCGCAAGGCCGGCGACGTCATCCCCGAGATCGTCGCGCCCGTCGAGGCCGTCCGCGACGGCTCCGAGACCGACTTCGTCATGCCCGAGCGCTGCCCCGAGTGCGACTCGGTGCTCGCCCCCGCCGCCGAAGGCGACGTCGACCTGCGCTGCCCCAACGCCCGCTCCTGCCCCGGCCAACTGCGCGAGCGCCTCGCCTACCTCTCGGGCCGCTCCTGCTTCGACGTCGACCGCATGGGCTACATCGCCTGCGCGGCCCTCGTCCAGCCCTTGGAGCCCTCCGAGCCGGTCCTCACCGACGAAGGCGGCGTCTTCGACCTGCGCATGGAGCAGCTCCTGCCCATCAAGGTCGTCGTCCGCGACCCTGACACCGGCCTGCCGAAGATCGACGAGGCCACCAAGGAGCAGAAGGTCGTCGCCTACTTCGCCAACAAGGAGGGCGAACCGAAGAAGACCGCCGTCCAGATGCTCGAGAACCTGGAGACGGCCAAGTCCCAGCCGCTGTGGCGCGTCGTCAACGCCCTCTCCATCCGCCACGTCGGCCCCGTGGCAGCCCAGGCCCTCGCCGAGCACTTCCGCGACCTCGACCGCATCGCGACCGCGGACGAGGAGGAGATGGCCGCCGTCGACGGCGTCGGCCCCACCATCGCCGCCGCGATCAAGGACTGGTTCGCCGTCGACTGGCACCGCGAGATCGTCGAGCGCTGGCGCGCGGCGGGCGTGCGGATGCAGGACGAGGCCCCCGACCCCTCCGAGGCCCTCCCGCAGACCCTCGAGGGCCTCACCGTGGTCATCACCGGCGGCATCGCCGGCTACACCCGCGAAGGGGCCGCCGCCGCCGTCAAGGCCCGCGGCGGCAAGCCCTCCTCGTCGGTCTCGAAGAAGACCGGCGCGGTCGTCGCCGGTGACAAGCCCGGCTCCAAGTACGAGAAGGCCGTGAGCCTCGGCGTCCCGATCGTGCCCGGCGAGGATTTCGACCGGTTCCTCACCGAAGGCCCGGCCGAGCCGGAACCCGAAGAAATGCCCGACGGTGACGAATCGGGCTCGCCGAGCGACGGGAGCGAACCAGAATGATCACAAGTCGGTAACGATCCGTATTCCCCCACGGGGGGAGACTCGTTAATGCAGGGCAGAGTCATCCCGTGGAATATCGTCGCACTTGCGCCGTCGGCCTGGACCCCATCGCCCGAACGGGCCGCCGAGTCCGAAATCGACCCCGGGAGAACCTGCCGCCAACGTATGGATAACGGTTTCTGTTACGAGCATGTCGCGCCTGGTCACAAGTGTGCCGCATGTGCTCCCAGCGTTGTCTGAGAGCGAAATTCGCGATATGACAGAGGAGTCGGCCACGATCGGACTTCGGTGATTCTGGCGCGTCACCTTGTTCGATGTGGCAGTGGGAGGAGCGATATGGCCACGACGCTCATGCGCAACACTGCGCCCAGAGAGCATCCGGGCCGGTACTACGCCTTCATGGCGCTGGTCGCCGTGTGCGCGATCGGCGGCGCGGTCGCCGTGACCGCCTACGGCGGCGCGCCCGACGGCGGCTGGTTCAGCGTGCCCTTCGCGTTCTGGTTCACCGCCGGCCTCGCCCTGGTCGCCGAGCTGCGCCCCACCCGCTGGGGCGGGCTGTGGATGTCGCCGATCGCCTCGATCTATTTCGTCTACGTCCTCGCGACCCTGGTGACCTGGGGCTTCCTCCCGGCCCTGATCGTCCAGTCGGGTGCGATCTTCCTCCTGTCCGCCCAGATCAAGTCGGCCGCCTGGCGGACGGTCTTCAACATCTCCCAGCAGGGCGTCGCCCTGTGCGTCGGCTGGCTCGTGTGGCACGCCCTCACCCAAGGCTCCGCCTGGACCGGCTCCCTCACCCAACTGCTCGCCGTGCTCGCCGCGGGCACCGTCTGGACCCTCACGAGCTGGTCCCTGGTCGCCACCCGCCAGGGCCTGCGCACCGACACTCCCTGGTCCGACCTGTTCGCGCAGTGGGGCCGCAGCGAGTGGGCGCTGCGCGTCACGCAGATCGCGATCGCCCCGATCCTCGCCACCGCCGCCATGTCCTCCTGGTGGCTCGTGGCCGCCTCCGCGATCCCGATCTTCAGCGTCTACCGGATCCTCCAGGCCGCCGCCGACCGCGAGCAGGAGGCCAACCACGACCCGCTCACCGGCCTGCTCAACCGCAAAGGCTTCCAGCAGGTGGTCGACGGCAAGATCACCGACGCCGGCGAGACCGGCACGGCCGTGGCCGTGCTCATCCTCGACCTCGACCGCTTCGCCGACGTCAATTCCGCGCTCGGCCACGAGATCGGCGACAAGCTCCTGGTCGAGCTCTCGCAGCGCTTCCTGGCCGACAAGCCGCCGGGCAAGGCCATCGCGCGCCTGGGCGGCGACGAGTTCGCCTTCGTGTGGTCCGAACTCGACGGCATGACCGACCCCCTGGAGTGCGCCCGCGAGATCCGCGCCCGCCTGGACGCGCCCATCGTCCTCGGCGACGCCAGCGTCGAGATCGACGGCTCGGTGGGCATCGCGGTCTTCCCCGACGACGGCTCCGACTTTCAGACCCTGTTCCGCCACGCCGACATAGCGATGTACGAGTCCAAGCAGCGGACCTCCTCCTTCGCCCGCTACGCCCCCGAGTTCGACCACCACTCGCCCGAGCGGCTCCTGCTCCTGGGCGACGTGCGCCGCGCCCTCGACCACCCCGACGCCCCCGGCGTGAACCTCTACTACCAGCCCCAGGTGCGCCTGGTCGACGGCGAGGTCATCGGGGCCGAGGCCCTGCTGCGCTACAACCACCCCGAGCGCGGCATGGTGAACCCCGCCGAGATCATCGAGACCGCCGAGCACTCCTCGGTGATGCGGATGCTCACCGAACGGGTCGTCGACATCGCCCTGCGCCAGCTCCGGGCCTGGAACGACTCGGGCTACGACCTGCGGATGGCCGTGAACGTCTCGGTGCGCGACCTCCAGTCGCTGGAGTTCACCGACTTCCTGACCGAGCGGATCGAGGCCTACGGGGTGAACGCCTCGAAGCTGCAACTGGAGATCACCGAGTCGGCGCTCATGGCCGACCCGCGCCGCGTGGTCGTCAACGTCCAGCGCCTCTCCGACCTCGGCGTCGGCATCAGCCTGGACGACTTCGGCACCGGCTTCTCCTCGATGCAGCACCTGCGGCGGCTGCCGGTCACCGAGATCAAGATCGACAAGTCCTTCGTGACCAACCTGGTCGACGACCCCGACAACGCCGCGATCGTCTCGACCACGATCGACCTCGGCCGGGCGCTGGACGTCGAGGTCGTCGCCGAGGGCGTCGAGGACGAGAACACGTGCAAGCAGCTCGAAGGCTGGGGTTGCCACGCAGGTCAGGGCTGGCTGTTCGCCAAGCCGATGGCCTCGGACGCGTTCGAGCGCTGGATGGCCGACCGCCGCGGCCCCCGCTGAGGCGCGCCGCCCGCCACAAGGGATCGCCCGGACGCCGCGCGGCCTGCGGCGGCGGCCGCGCGAACCGTCTTCACGGATGTCGGTGGCCTGTGCGAGGCTAGTCACATGAACGCTGTGCTCAATGACGAGATGCTCGCTGAGTTCGAGCCGCACCGGCGCGAGTTGTGCGCCTACGCCTACCGGATGCTCGGTTCCTCGTTCGAGGCCGAGGACGCCGTGCAGGAGGCCTTCACCCGGGCCTGGAAGGCCTACGGCTCCTTCGAGGGCCGCGCGAGCCTGCGCTCGTGGCTGTACAAGATCACCACGAACGTGTGCCTGGACATGATCAAGGGCCCGCAGCGCCGGGCCCGGCCGATGGACCTCGCCCCCGCCTCGGACGCCGGCACGCCGCTGCCCGCGCCCGAACCCGACTACCTGTGGGTCGAGCCGATCCCCGACTCGATGGCCTTCGGCGCCGACCCGGCCGCCGCCGCCGAGGCCCGCGACACCCTGCGCCTCGCGTTCGTCGCGGCCGTGCAGCACCTGCCCGCCAAGCAGCGCGCGGTGATGCTCATGCGCGAGGTCCTGCGCTTCTCGGCGGCCGAGACCGCCGAGATGCTCCAGATCAGCCCCGCCAGCGTCAACAGCGCCCTCCAGCGGGCCCGCGCCACGATGGAGCAGGTCAACGCCAAGCCCGCCGAGGCCTACGCGATCGACGACGAGGAGCTGCGCAAGCTCATCGACGGCTACGTGAGCGCCTTCGAGGCCTACGACCTGAAGACCCTCACCGCGCTGTGCGCCGACGACGTGGCCTTCCAGATGCCCCCGTTCCCGCTGTGGGTCCAGGGCCACGACAGCGTCGAGGCGTTCCTGCTGGGCACCGGCTCGGCCTGCCGCGGCTCGAAGCTCGTCCCGGTCGAGAACGCCAACGGCCACCCGGCCTTCGGCCACTACAAGCCGAGCGAGGAGCCCGGCCTGTGGACCCCCTGGTCGGTCACCGTCCTCGAGATCGCCGAAGGCAAGATCGCGGGCCTCAACTACTTCCTCGACACCCCGAAGCTCTTCCCCCTCTTCGGGCTCCCGATGGAGTACCGCGAGTAACCCCCGCACGCGAAACGGCCGCCCCGCACTCGCGGGGCGGCCGTTCCTACGCGTTCACGGCTGCGGGTACGGCATGTAGAACGGCTCCCACTGGTGGCCGTCGGGGTCGATGAAGGTCCGCCCGTACATGCCGACCTCGGCCTCCTGGGTCCGGCGCTCGTTCTTCGAGGTCTCCTCGGTCCCGCCGGCCTTGAGCGCCGCCTCGGTCAGGTCGTCCACCTCCTGGCGGTCGGGCAGCGCCAGCGCGTACGCCGCCGCCGAGTACGTGGCCGTGTCGGCGATCGGCCGCTCCGAGAACGTCGTGTAGAAGTCCTTGGTCAGCAGCATCAGGCAGATGTTGTCGTCGACGACCACGCACGCGGCGTTCTCGTCGGTGAAGTCGGGATTGACGCTCCAGCCCAGGGCCTCGTAGAACTCCTTCGCGCGGTCGAGGTCGGCCACGGGCAGGTTCAGGAAGATCATCTTGCTCGCCATCGGGCTGGTCCTTTCAGCAGGCGGGCCCCGCCGGGCCCGCGCTCGGTGCGTCGTCTCCCTATGCAGACGAAGCGAACTCCGCGGATTCATCGCCGCCGCTCGCCGACCGTTCGCCGACCGCTCACCGCGTTCCCGCCGCACCACGACGTCGGTCCGGCGACCCACGTCACATCAATGCTTTTCAATGCCACTCGCGCCACTTACGTTCCTTGTAAAACCGTCACCGTGCCGATCCGCGCCAGATACGGAACCGACACGGTCCGCCCTTCAAGGAGGAAGGCCCGATGGCTTCTACGCCCACCCGCGACGGACCCCCGCCCGAGGTCACCGAAGAGCAGCTCGCCGCGATGCACGACGACCCGCGATTCATCGACCTCAAACGCCGACTGTTCCGCTTCATCGTCCCTGCGACCGTCGGCTTCCTCGCCTGGTACCTGCTCTACGTCCTCCTGTCCGCCTACGCCCGCGACTTCATGGGCATCGTCCTCTTCGGCCACATCAACGTCGCGCTCGTGCTCGGACTCGGGCAGTTCGTCTCCACCTTCGGCATCGCCTGGGCCTATTCGCGCTACGCCTCCCGCCACTACGACGCTCACGCCGACGAACTGCACGACGAGATCGTCCACGGAAGGGAAGACTGATGGAACTCCTCGCCCAATCCACCGACGGCTCCACCCGGAACCTCACCCTCTTCCTCGTCGTGCTGATGACCCTCGTCACCGTGTTCATCACCGTCTGGGGCCACCGCTACACCCGCACCACGACCGACTTCCACTCCGGCGGCCGCAACTTCTCCGCCTGGCAGAACGGCTTCGCGATCGCCTCCGACTACATGTCGGCCGCGTCGTTCCTCGGCATCGCCGGGACCATCGCCCTCTATGGTTACGACGGGTTCCTCTACTCCATCGGCTTCCTCGTCGCCTGGCTGGTCGCGCTCCTGCTCGTCGCCGAACTCCTGCGCAACTCCGGCCGCTTCACCGTCGCCGACGTGCTCTCCTACCGGATGCGCCAGCGCCCCGTGCGCACCGCCACGGCCGTCTCCACCCTCAGCGTCTCGACGTTCTACCTGCTCGCCCAGATGGTCGGCACCGGCGCCCTCATCGCGCTCCTGCTCGGCATCCAGGAGGGCGACACCTTCATGGGCATGGACGCCGACACCGCCAAGATCGCCGGCATCGTCTTCGTGGGCCTCATCATGACCTTCTACGTCGCCTTCGGCGGCATGAAGGGCAACACCTGGGTCCAGATCTTCCAGGCCGTGATCCTCGTCGGCGGCGCCGCCCTGCTCGTTTTCTTCGTGCTGATGAAGTACAACTTCAACATCTCCGAGCTGCTCGGCCAGGCCGCCACCGCGTCCGGCCACGGCACCGCCTTCCTCGAACCGGGCCAGACCTACGGCGTCGAGGTCGAGAACGACGCGGTACAGACGATGTGGAACAAGCTCAGCTTCCTGAGCCTGGGCCTCGCCCTCGTGCTCGGCACCGCGGGCCTGCCCCACATCCTCATCCGCTTCTACACCGTGCCCGACGCCAAGACCGCCCGCCGCTCCATCAACTGGGCGATCGGCCTCATCGGCTCGTTCTACCTGATGACGCTGATCCTCGGCTTCGGCGCGGCCGCGATCGTCGGCTACGACGCGATCGTGTCCCAGAACGCGGCGGGCAACACCGCCGCGCCGCAACTGGCGCAGACGGTCGGCACCGACTTCGGCGGGTCGATCTTCGGCGCGGTCCTGCTCGCGATCATCGCCTCCGCGGCGATGGCCGCGATCCTCTCGACCGTGTCCGGCCTCGTGATCGCCGCGTCCTCCTCGTTCGCGCACGACCTGTACAACAACGTCATCAAACGCGGCAAGGCCACCGAGCAGCAAGAGGTCAAGGTCGCCAAGCTCGCCTCCATGGGCGTCGGCTTCGTCGCGATCGTCCTGGCGATCTTCGCCCAGAACCTCAACGTCGCGTTCCTGGTCGGCCTCGCGTTCGCCGTGGCCGCCTCCGCGAACCTCCCGACGCTGCTGCTGAGCCTGTTCTGGAAGCGGTTCAACACCAACGGCGCCCTCTGGGGCATCTACGGCGGCCTCGTCTCGGCCCTCGCCCTGGTGGTGTTCTCGCCGACGTTCTCCGGCAACGCCAGCTCGCTGTTCGGCGAAGGCGTGGACTTCGCCTGGTTCCCGCTCACGAACCCGGCCCTCGTGTCCATCCCGTTCGGGCTCGTGTGCGCCATCGTCGGCACGCTCAGCTCCTCCGAGTCGAACCCCAGCCGGTTCGCGTCCATGCAGGTACGAGCCTTGACCGGTGCCGGCGCCGAAAGGGCCGCCAAGCACTGAGTCCGCACGCGGCGGGGAGGACAAGGGCTGGCCCTCCCCGCCGCATTATGTGCGCCAAGTTACAGTTAAGGCGTGATCCCCGGTCGCATTACGGCCTCGCTCCGCGCGGCGAGGCTCACCCCTACGCGCCAGCGCCGGCGCTCAGGAAGCGCCGCGACCCTCAGCGCCCTGCGACTGTCGCGCCAGATTGGCGAGGCACTCGCCGACGGCCTCACCGATAAAGGCGCCCAGACCGCCACCCGACGCCTCGCCCGCCTCCTCGCCGCCGACGCGGTCGCCCTCGCCGACTGCGACCGACTCCTGGCCGTCTCCGGCGACCTCGACCCCGAAGCGGCCAAGACCCTCCTCACCGAGACCCTCGACCTCCTCGAACCGGTCACCGCCCCGCCCCTTAGGGCCGCGCCCCTCGTCGTCACCGGCGACCTCGCCGGATGCCTCGTCGTCGCCGGGGACGTCAGCGACGCCGAACTCGCCGAGGCCGTCCACCTCGTCGCCACCGCGCTCGACCACGCCGACCTCGACCGCTCCCGCGAGCGGATCGCCGCCGCCGACCTGCGCACGCTGCGCGCCCAGATCTCCCCGCACTTCATGCACAACGCGCTGGCCGCGATCAGCGCCCACACCCGCACCGATCCCGAAAGGGCCCGCGACCTGCTCACCGACTTCTCCGACTACCTGCGCTACTCGTTCGCGGGCACCGGTGACTTCGCGACGGTCGCCGACGAGCTCCAGGCCGTCCAGACCTATCTCGAGTTGCAGCGCGCCCGCTTCGACGACCGCCTCGACATCACCTTGCGCATCGCCCCGGAGGTCCTGCCCGTGCCCATACCCTTCCTCGTGGTCCAACCCCTCGTCGAGAACGCCGTCCGCCACGGCTTCGAGTCGCGGCCCGGCACCGGCCACATCGCCGTGCGCGGGTTCTCCGAAGGCGCCCTGTGCGTCATCGAGATCGAGGACGACGGCGCGGGGATGGAACCGGAGGTCGCCAAGGCGCTCCTGACCGGCAGCCGCCGCGGCTCCGGCCGCATCGGCCTGGCTAATGTGGACAGACGATTGCGGGCGGTGTACGGCCCCGAGTACGGACTGTGGCTCGACACCGCCCCCGGCGCCGGCACCAAGGCCACCGTGAGAATCCCCCGATACGCCCGAGGAGTCCACGCATGAGCGCAGGCCTGCGCGTCCTCGTCGTCGAAGACGAGCCCTCGACCCGGACCGAGCTCGCCGGGCAGCTCGCCGAGCTGCCCAGCGTCGGCGAGGTCCAGTGCGCCGCCGGAGGCGACGAGGCCGTGCGCCTGCTCGGCTCCGGCTCCTTCGACGCCGCGTTCCTCGACATCGCCATGCCCGGCCTCACCGGCATGGACGTCGCCCGCATCCTCAAACGCCTCTCGGACCCGCCCGAGATCGTGTTCGTGACCGCCTACGACAACCACGCCGTGGAGGCCTTCGGGCTCGGCGCGGCCGACTACCTGCTCAAGCCCTTCCGCCCCGAGCGCCTCGCCGAGGCCGTCGCCCGCCTGGGCCGGCGCCGCACCGGCCCCGCGGTGGGGGACAAGGCCGACGACCTCGCCGTCGTCCAGGTCGAACTCGCCGGGCGCACCGTCTTCGTCCGCCGCGACGACATCGCCTACGCCGAGGCCCACGGCGACTACGTGCGCCTGCACTCCGGGTCCGGCTCGCACCTGCTGCGCCAGTCCCTCACCTACCTCGAACAGGTCTGGGACGCGGCCGGGTTCGTGCGCGCCCACCGCTCCTTCCTCATCAACCTCGCCGCGGTGACCGAGCTGCGCGTGACCTCCACGGCCGGGCTCGTCGCCGTCACCGAGGTCGGCGAGGTCCCCGTGAGCCGCCGCCACTCGCGCCTGTTGCGCGAGCGCCTCCTCCAGGCCGCCCGCGAAGGCGGGCGCAAATGAGCCCCCGCGAGGCCCCGCGGTGAACCAGCGCGTCCGCGTCACCAGCCCCCAGACCCGCCTCGCCCAGCGGCGCGGCGCCGACGCCATGGGCCGGCTCTCGCACCTGTCCGGCCGCCCGCCCGTGCCCTCCTCCGCGATCGACCTCGACGCCGCCGAGCGCGCCCTCCACCGCCAGCGCCGCCTCGCCGTCCGCACCGCCGCCGCGCTCCTGGCGACCCTCGCCGCACTGCTCACCGCCGCCGCGCTCACCCCCGGCCACCTCGGCTGGGCCGTCCTGTTCTTCGCCCCGTACCCGCTGCTGCTGATCCTCGCCGCCCGCCATGTGCGCCTGGCCGAACGCATCGAGGACTCCCACCACGAGGGCGGCCCCTGATGCTGGGCCTCGCCGCGATCGGCGCCGTGATCTGCGCCAGTGTCCTCATCGGCGTCTGGGGCGTGCGCGCCGCCCGCTCCACCCCGGACTTCCTCGTCGCCTCCCGCAGCATCGTCCCGGGCTGGAACGCCCTGGCCATCGCGGGGGAGTACGTCTCGGCCGCCTCGGTGCTCGGCCTCGCCGGGCTGCTGGTCAAGAACGGCGTCGGCGCGATGTGGTACGCCGTCGGCTTCACCGCCGGGTACGTCCTGGTCGCCGCGCTCGTCGCCGGACCGATGCGCCGCAGCGGCGCCTACACCGTCCCCGACTTCGCCGAGTACCGCCTCGGCTCGCCGCGCCTGCGCCGCATGTGCGGGCTCGTCGTGCTCGTCATCATGCTGCTGTACCTCCTGCCGCAGTTCAAGGCCGCCGGGGTCGTGCTCGAACTCGTCTCCGGCATCCCGTACTGGATCGGCGTGGTCGGCGCCGGACTCGTGGTCTCCTCCACGATCGCGGTCGGCGGGATGCGCTCGGCCACTTACGTGCAGGCCTTCCACTACCTCGTGAAGCTCGCGTTCATCGCCGGTCCCGCCGTCGCGCTGTTCTTCCTGGCCGGTCCCGAGCGCCGCGACGCCGCCCTCAACCCGATCGCGGCCGACCCCTCCTGGACCCGCCCGCTGCTCGACCTCGACGGCTCGGGCCACCCGATGCTCGCCACCGTCTCGGTCCTGGTCGCGACCACCTTGGGCGCGATGGGCCTGCCGCACGTGGTGATGCGCTTCCACACCGTCGCCGGGGCCCGGGCGGCCCGCCGCGTGGCCGTCAGCGTCATCGTCCTGCTCAGCCTCTTCTACCTCTTCCCGGTCGTCTACGGCCTCCTCGGGCGCGTCGTCACCCCGAACCCCGCCGAGACCGACGTGGTGCCCGTCCTCGTGCCCTCGGCCATCGCCCCCGGCACCATCGGCGCGGTGCTCACCGCTCTGGTCGCGGCGGGCGCGTTCGCCGCGTTCCTCTCCACCTCCTCGGGGCTCCTGCTCGCCCTCGCCGGCGGCCTGTCGCACGACCTGTTCGGCGGTTCGCTCTCGCGCCTGCGCCTCGGCGTCGTGGTCGGCACCGGCCTGGCGGTCGCGCTGGCGCTCCCGGCCGCCGACGTCGACATCAACGTCCTGGTCGGCTGGGCCTTCGCGGTGGCCGCCTCGACGTTCTGCCCGCTGCTGACCCTCGGGATCTGGTGGCGCGGCCTCACCTCCACTGGGGCCACGGTCGGCCTGCTCATCGGCGCGGGCTCCTCCACCGGAGCGGCGCTCGCCTCGGCGGTCCTCGACCTGGAACCGGGCATCCTCTCGATCCTCCTCGCCCAACCGGCGCTGTGGACCGTCCCGCTCGCGTTCGCGTCCATGGCGATCGCCTCCCGGCCCGGCGCCGTCCCCGACTGGGCCGGCGAAGCGGTCCTGCGCCTGCACGTCCCCGGCCGCCACAGCACCGGCGACACCGACGCGCTGCCGCGCGCGCGGCGGGGAAATCGACTCGACTCCGACGGCGGCACCGATTAACCTCTCCGGCATGTACGGCAGTCCTGGGTCGAACGCGTGCGCCGCGTTCGGCCCGTGCTTCACGCGGTTGCGCACTCCGGCCTAGGCCCGCACGCGCACCTTCCCACCCGACGCCCGCACCTGGCCCCGGGTTCTCACACCGTGCCTTCGAGCCGGTCGCGCCCTGCGCGGACCTAGGCGAATCGATCGTCCTGATTCGACTACTCCGTACGGAGGACTCCCATGTCCCGCAACCATGCTTCGCGCGCCCGCCAAGGCCGCAATGTCTCCGGCAGCACCGTCTCCAACCGCAAGGCCCTCTCGCAGAACTTCCTCGCCGACCCCCGGATCGCCCGGCGCCTCGTCGAGGCCTCCGGCGTCGGCCCGGCCGATCTCGTCGTCGAGGCCGGCCCCGGCGACGGCATGGTCACCCGGCCCCTGCTCGCCAAGGCCCGCCGCGTGATCGCCTACGAGAAGGACCGCCACTTCGCCGAACGCCTCCGCTCGCGCCTGGGCCACCACGAGCACTTCCACTGCCATCTCGGCGACTTCCGCGACGCCCGCCCACCTCGGGAGCCGTTCGCGGTGGTCGCCAACGCGCCCTTCGGGATCACCACCGACATCGTCCGCTGGTGCCTCTCGGCCCGCACGCTCACCGCCGCCACCCTCGTCACCCAGCTCGAATTCGCCCGCAAGCACACCGGCGACTTCGGCCGATGGTCGCGCCTGACCGTCGCCAACTGGCCCGAGTGGCGTTTCGACCTCGGCATGCGCATCGGCCGCGGCGACTTCCGGCCCGTGCCCAGCGTCGACGCGGCGGTGCTCCGCCTCCAGCGCCGATCAGAACCCCTCCTGCCCGAAGTCGATCTCCGCGACTACCGCGACCTCGTCGAACTCGGCTTCTCCGGCGTCGGCGGCTCCCTCGCCGCCTCCCTGCGCCGGGCCGTGCCCTCCCGCCTGGCCCACCGCGCCTGCGCCGAAGCCGGCATCCCCCGCGACCGGCCCGTCGGACTCGTCCCGCCCGATCGCTGGATCGCCCTGTTCGCCGCTCTCGGGCGATAAAGGCGAGGGGGTGACGGGTTCGGCTCGCCTGGCCGATTAAGGTGGACTCGCCCGGCCCCGACACCCCCTCTTGGAGCCCCTCGATGAGCGAAGCCATGTGGATCGAGTTGATCAGGGCGCTGCCCACCTTCCTGTGGATCGGGTTCGGCTTCATCGCCCTCGCGATCGCCAGGCGCCTCCTCACCGCCCAGGCCCCGCGCATGACCCGCGTCGAGACCCCTTGGGTCACCGTGGAACTCGCCCAGCAGGCCATTGCCGCCGCGGGCCGCGGCGCGGCCCACCGCGCCGCGCCGCCGATCGAGACCGAATGGTCCGCCCCCTACCCGGCCCTGCCCTCCCAGCGCACTCCCGTCGGCGCCCCGCAGCAACCCCGGACCGGCGCCTTCACCGCACCTCCCGACGCTGCCCGGCCCGACTCCGCCCGGCCCGACCACGCCCATTCCGACTCTCGGCCCGACCAGACCGACGGCTTCGGCGCCGCCCCTTCGACCGCCGACGAAGCGCCCCCGTCCGAGCCCCTGCACCTCTGGCTCCCCTCCGGCGAGAACGAGTTCCACACCGACCCCGCCTCCCAGGCCACACCGCCCGCCGACGAGCCCCTCGACAGCACCGTCGCCATCAAGAAGAGCGACGACAAGCCCCCGTCGCCGGTGACCGAGCCCAACCGCCAGGTCCCCGGCGTCCCGCCGACCTACCCGGTGATCCCGACCCAGTCCCGCCCCGCCTTCTACCCCTCGCCCGGCCACGCCCCGCAGCACTCCTACGCCGCCTCCGCGCCGCTCCCGCCCTACCCGCCGCAGTCGGTCTACCAGCCCGTCGACACCCAGCACGGGCTGCGCGCGGCGACCCGGCTCGCCATGTCCGCCGACCTCCTCCAAGGCGGCGCGATCCTGTGGGTCGACGACCACCAGGAATGGAACGAGCCGCTCATCCGCCTTTTCCGCACCGCCGGGATCGGCGTGGACGCCGTGGCCTCGACCGCTCGCGCGATACTGGCTCTCAAGGAACGCCACTACGACCTCGTGATCACCGACATGCGCCGCCTCAACGAGTCGGGCGGCGACAGCGCCGGCATCAACCTCCTCGACCAGATGATCGCCGTCGGCGTCCCCACCCCCGCGATCATCTTCTCCGACAACGTGACCGCGAAATCCCGCTCGCACCCGCGCGCGGTCACCGTCACCAGCAACCCCGAGCAGCTCGTCGACGCCGTGGTCGACATCGTCGGCACCCGCCGCGGCCGCACCCACCAGTCCGGCTGGCTCGACCGCCTCCGCGGCGGCCACTGACACCCGCCTGTTAAACGCTTGCCCACGGGCCCGTCCCCGACTACCGTGACAAGGTGTCGCTCCTCCGCGCCCCCGACCTCCCCGTCCCCGAACCCGGCGACCCGCCCGCCGGACCCCTGCGGCTGTTCTGGTGGCTCGCCACCCGCCGCAAGGCCCACGCCGCCGCCGTGCTCGTCTCCGCGGTCTTCTCCCTCGGCCTCGTCCCCGTCATGCCGATCTTCCTCACCGGCGCCGTCGACGACGGCATCGCCGGCCGGGACTGGGGCGCGCTCGCCGCCTGGGCCGGCGCCCTCACCGCCGCCGGGTCGGTCGCCGCCGTCAGCATCGTCCTCCACCACCGCCTCACCGTCTGGTGGCGCCAGGACGCCGAGTACCGCGTCCTCCAGCTCGCCACCCGCAAGACCGGCCGCCTCGGCTCCGATCTGCGCCGCCGCACCACCGCCGGCGACATCGTCACCGTCGGCATCACCGACGTCAACGGCATCGGCCACGCCATCGAGTCCCTCGCCCCCACCATGGGCTGCGTCGCCGGGATCGCCGCGGTCGCCCTCCTCCTGCTCGACATGTCCGCGGTCCTCGGCCTCACCGTCCTCATCGGCGTCCTCGCCGTCACCGTCGTCACCGGCCCCCTCCTGCGCCGCCTCCAGTCCCGCTACCGCACCTACCGCGCCGGCATCGGCGCGATCACCGGCCGCGCCACCGACATCGTCGCCGGACTCCGCGTCCTGCGCGGCGTCGGCGGCGAGGAGCGCTTTAACGCCGCCTACCGCCGCGACTCCCAGCGCCTCAAGCGATCCGGCTTCGGCCTCGCCGCCCCCGGCGCGTGGATCGACGCGGTCGCCGAAGGCGCGCCCGCGATCCTCCTCGGCGTCGTCGTCTGGATCTCCGCCCGTCTCGTCGCCGCCGACGCCATCACCGTCGGCCAGATGGTCGCCGCCTTCGGCTACACCGCCGCGCTCCTGCTGCCCGTGCGCTGGCTCATGGGCACGGCGATGACCATCGTCCAAGGCCAGGTCGCCTGCGCCAAAGTCGTCGAACTCCTCGCCCTCCCCGAACGCGAGGCCCCGCGCGACCCCCTGCCCGGGCCCGCGGCCGGCGCCGAACTCCACGACCCCGTATCGGGACTCACCCTCGCGCCCGGCCTCACCGCCGTCGTCGCCCCTGAGACCGAGACCGCGGCGGCGATCTTGGACCGCCTCGCCGGACTCACCGCCTCCGACGCCGTCTTCGGCTCCGTTCCCGTGGCCCGCATGGCAACCGACGAACTGCGCCGCCGCGTGCTCCCCGCCGACCACGACGCGTACCTCTTCGCCGGCACCCTCGAAGCCCTCGTCGCCGCCGACCGCGCCGCCGCCCCGGACGCCGCCGCACGCGTCCGCGAGGCCATCGCGACCGCCGCCGCCGACGACATCGTCGACGCCCTCCCCGACGGCCTCGCGACCGAACTCGGCGACCAGGCCCGCACCCTCTCCGGCGGCCAGCGCCAGCGGCTGCGCCTCGCCCGCGCCCTCGCCGCCGACCCCGAAGCCCTGCTCCTCCACGAACCGACCTCCGCGGTCGACTCCCACACCGAGGCCCGCATCGCCGAACGCCTCACCGCCGCCAGAGGGAACAGGACCACCGCCGTCGCCAGCGCCTCACCGCTCTGGCTCGGCCGCGCCGACACCGTCGCGTTCGTCCTGGACGGCAAGGTCGTCGCCACCGGCACCCATGCCGAACTCGCCGCCGCCAGGCCCGACTACCGCGCCCACGTCGATCGGGAGCTCGCATGACCGCCTCCGCCGAACTGCCCGTCGCCGAACCCGCCCAGGTCCGCCGCGCCTTCGCCGGTCTTCTGCTCTCCGAGAAGTCCCGCGTCGGCCTCGCCGTCGCCCTCCGCGTGGCCGCCGCGGCCGCCTCGACGGCCGCGCCGCTGCTCATGGGCCGCATGATCGACTCGCTCTCCGCGGGAGCCGACCTCGCCGACATCGACGCCCTCGCGCTCGCCATGGCCGCCGCGATCGCCGCCGCCGTGGCCCTCACCTGGGCCGCGAGCTACACCAAGAACCGCGTCGGCGAGCGCCTCTCGGCCCGGCTGCGCGAACGCTTCGTCGAACGCTGCCTGCGCCTGCCGCTCCACACCGCCGAGCAGGCCGGCTCGGGCGACCTCATGACCCGCGCCTCCGCGGACGTCCCCGAAGCCGGCGGCCTCATCCGCGAGACGCTGCCGAGCGCGGCCGTCTCGATCCTGACCGCGCTCGTCTATGCCGCTGCGATGCTCTGGGTCAACGCCCTCCTCGCCGCCTGCATGCTCCTGGCCGTCCCGCTCATCGCCGCGGGCGCCCGCTGGTACCTCAAGCGCGCTCGCGCCGGCTACCTGCGCCAGGCCGGCGCCGAGTCCCGCTCCGGCGAGGCCCTCTCGGCCACCGCCGGAGGCGCCCGCACCGCCGAGATCCACCGTCTCACCAAGGCCCGCAACGACACCGGCGACGCCGCGATCGCCTCCCACTGGGACGCGAACAAGTACACGCTCTACCTTCGCAGCGTCTACTACCTGACCCTCGAAAGCTCCTATGTGCTCCCGGTGTCGGCCGTGCTCCTCATCGGCGGCGCCCTCTACTTCGACGGCTCGGCGACCCTCGGCGAGGTCGCCACCTGCGCGGTCCTCTCGCGCCAGGTCATGACCCCCTTGAACTTCGTGCTCATGATGGTCGAGCGCCTCCAGCGCGGTTTCGCCTCCCTCGCCCGCGTCGAAGGCGTGGCCGTCGCCGACACCGAAGGCGAGCGCGCCCGCACCGCGACCCCCGCCGACGGGACCGTCGCCCTGCACGGCGTCCACTTCGCCTACCCGACCGGCCCGGACGTGCTCCACGGCGTCGACCTCGTGATCCCCGCCGGGGAACGCCTCGCCGTGGTCGGCCCCAGCGGCGCCGGCAAGTCCACCGTTGCCCGCCTCGTCTCCGGCACCGACGCCCCGCGCCTCGGCACGGTGACCATCGGGGGAGTGGACGTGGCGACCCTCCCGCTCGCCGAACGCCGACGCCACGTCACCCTCGTCAGCCAGGAGCACCACGTCTTCGCCGCGACGCTCCGTGACAACCTCACCCTCGCCGCGCCCGACGCGGACGACGCCGAGCTGCGCGCCGCGCTCGCCACCGTCGGCGCGTCCTGGGCCGTCGACCTCGACCGCGAACTCGGCGGCGCCGGCGAGGAGCTCGACGCCGCCGCGGCGCAGCAGATCGCCTTGGCCCGCATCGTCCTCGCCGATCCCGACGTGGTGATCCTCGACGAGGCCACCGCGATGCTCGACCCCCGCGCCGCCCGCGACACCGAACGCGCCCTCGTCGCGGTCCTGGAGGGCCGCACCGTGATCGGCATCGCCCACCGCCTCCACACCGCCCACGACGCCGACCGCATCGCCGTCATCGAGGCCGGCGCCCTCGCCGAACTCGGCGGCCACGACGAACTGCTGGACGCGGACGGACCGTACGCCCGCCTCTGGCGCACCTGGCACGGCGCCGACCCCGCGTAGCATCGACCGCCCCCGCGACCCCCTTGGAGCGCCATGCCCTTCCTCGACCTCCCCGACTGCGTCAACGCCCGCGACCTCGGCGGCACGCCGCTTCCCGGCGGCGCCGTCCGGATGCGGGCCCTGCTGCGCTCGGACAACCACGACCTGCTCACCGACGCCGGCGTCCGCGCGGTCCGCGACCTCGGCGTGCGCCGCATCCTCGACCTCCGCCACGCCTGGGAGGCCCGCGAGTTCCCCAGCCCCTTCGGCGAGGACGAGATCTACCTGAACCTCCCGCTCCTCGGCGTCTACCCCGGCTTCGAACCGACCGCGCCCGACGACTACCGGCCCGAGGTCGATCACGCGCCCGAACGCGTCGCCGCCGCGTTCACGGCCCTCGCCGAAGCGCCGCCCGGCCCCGTCCTCGTCCACTGCCACGGCGGCCGCGACCGCACCGGCATCCTCACCGCGCTCGCCCTCGCGGTCGCCGGCGCCTCCCATGAGGACATCGCCTCCGACTACGCACTCACCGAAGGCACCGATCCGCAGACCATGCTCGACCTCCTCGCCCACTTCGACGCCGCATACGGCGGCCCCGCCGCCTACCTCCGGGGCGCCGGCGTCGAACAGCGCCACCTCGACGCGGTCGCCGAACGCCTGACCGAGGCCCCCGCAATCCATTAGCTACGGTGCATCCCCGGCGCCATTCCCGAAAGCGAGAACCCCTGTGGACATCCGGATGACCGACGCCGAGATCGCCGAACTCGCCAAGCGCATCGAAGGCCTCGACGCCTTCTACGACCACACCGAGCACGGCCTATCCGCCCTCGCCGCCCACCTCGGCTAGGGCGTGTTTGGGAATCCCGGGCGGCCGTTATCCGGCCCATTTGCCCGCTCGCTTCGTTGTCGGCCTTCCCGATACAACACCGGTATCGGGAAGGCGGCGTCAACTGCAAGGCCCACATCGGCGGCGTCGAACGCCACTGGACCGCCCGCCTCAGCGCGGGCAGCCCCGTCGCCCCCGTCTCCCGCGTCACCGGCGGCCCCGCGGTCCAGGCCGCCGAGTTCCGCCGCGTCGCCGCAGCCGCCCAGCGCGCTCTCGGCTCCCCCGACCACTTCGGCGCCCGCGACGCCGGGCCCGAATCCTGGGGCGAGCCCTACCTCGTGTGGCGCGGCAAGCACACCAGCCTCCGACTGCGCGCCGGCCGCGAAGGCCCCGAGTTCACACTCGACCAGACCCTCATCCTCGAAGAAGACCTCCTCAAAGCACTGAAACGCCGCCCCTCCGGCCTCAACGGCTCGACCGGCGGCATCGACCGGATGCTCGGCAACGCCTTCCCGCCCGCCGAGGACTGGGACGACCTCCGCGAGGCCCTGACCCGATTCCTCGCCCTCCTGCCCGCGGCGACCCTCGCCCTCGGCCTCACCCTGGCCTTCGGCGTCCACAGCCGCATCGAACTCCCCGACGGCGAGCGCGACGCCCCGTTCATATTCGACCTCCGCAGCGACGACCGCCTGCACCTCGGCTACGACGTGCCGCGCACCATCCCCGGCGACGACGCCGACCTCCACGCCGTCGCGCACGGCTGGTCCCGCACCACTCCCGAAGCGCTCCAGGTCGCCACCGAACCCGCCTCCTTCTCCTCGCGCTGGCACTTCGACGCGGGCGCGCCCGGCGCCGTCCAGGCCGCCGAAGCCGCCGGCCTCCTCATCGCCACCGCGAAGGCCGCGGGCGTGCGCGAACCGCGGGACCTCATCCTCGGCGGCGAGGCCGGCTCCTCGCGAAACCAGCCCAAGCACATCCATCCGAGCGGCCCCTTCGCGTTCCGCTACCCCGGCCCGCCCCTCGTCATGGACTGACCCGCACCGAATCCCGAATGTGACGCCTTCTTAATCGTTTGCCGTTGTCGGACCCTCCCTTTACGCTCGGCAAGTGAGGTTCCTCCGCGCTCCCGAACTGCCATTGGATGACCCCCTCAGACCCGACGGGTCGAGGGGCCGATCAGCCGAACCGCCGGGAACCCCCTGGCGGTTCCTCGTCTGGCTCGCCACCCGCCGCAAGGGCCTCATGGCCGCGGCCCTGCTCACCTCCGGCATCGCCCTCGGCGGCCTCCCGGTGCTCCCGTTCTTCCTCACCGGCGCGGTCGACAACGGCCTGCGCCGCCAGGACTGGAGCGCCCTCACCGCCTGGTCCCTCGCGCTCGTCGGCGCCGGCTTCGTCGCGGCCGTCGCGATCATCCTCTCGCACCGGCTCACCGTCTACTGGCGCATGGACGCCTCCTACCGGACCCTCCAACTGGCGACCCGCAAGGTCAACCGCCTCGGCGACGAACTGCGCCGGCAGGTCACCACCGGCTCGGTCGTCAGCGTCGGCGCCACCGACATCAACCGCATCGCCTGGGCCGTCGACTCGCTCTCGCCCACCGCCGGCTGCCTCATCGGCCTCATCGCCGTCGGCATCCTCCTGTTCAACACCTCCGTCGCCCTCGGCCTGACCATCTTCATCGGCGTCTTCATCGTCGGCGTCGTCACCGGCCCGGTCCTGACCAGGCTCCAGGACCGCCAAGAGGCCTACCGCGAACGCGTCGGCGACATCACCGACCGCGCCTCCGACATCGTCTCGGGGCTCCGGGTCCTGCGCGGCATCGGCGGCGAGGCCCGCTTCAACGCCTCCTACCGCCGCGACTCCGACGCCCTGCGCTCGGCCGGCTACAAGGTCGCCGGCCCCACCGCCTGGCTCAACGCCCTCGGCGAAGGCACCCCCGCGATCCTCCTCGGCGTCGTCATCTGGATCGCCGGCCGCCAGGTCGCCTCCGGCGACCTCACCCCCGGCCAGATGGTCGCCGCCTTCGGCTACACCGGCGCCCTCATGCTCCCGGTCCACTGGCTCATCGGCTGCACCTACCGCATCATCGAAGGCCGCGTCGCCGCCGGGAAGGTCTGCGAACTCCTCGCCGTCCCCGAACGGTCCGCCGAGACCGCGCCGCTGCCCGGCCCGCGGCCCGGCGCCGAACTCCACGACCCCGAATCCGGCCTCACCGTCGCCGGCGGCGAACTCCTCGCCGTCGCCTCCTCCGACTCCGAGCAGGTCGCCGCCGTGTTCGACCGCCTCGGCGGCTACACCGCCTCCGAAGCCCGCCTCGGCGACGTCCCCGTCACCCGCCTCGACCGCGACGAACTGCGCCGCCGCGTCCTCGTCGCCGAACACGACGCCTACCTCTTCGCCGGGACCGTCGCCGCGGCCGTCGCCGCCCGCGACGGCCACGACCGCGTCGAAGCCGCCGTCGAGGCCGCCTCCGCCTCCGACGTCGTCGAAGCCCTCCCGCGCGGCCTCGACACCGAACTCGACAACCAGGCCCGCACCCTCTCCGGCGGCCAGCGCCAGCGGCTGCGCCTCGCCCGCGCCCTCGCCGCCGACCCCGAGACCCTCCTGCTCCACGAGCCGACCTCCGCGGTCGACTCCCACACCGAGGCCCGCATCGTCGACCGCCTCGCCGAGGCCCGCGACGGCCGCGCCACCGCGGTCGCCACCACCTCGCCCCTGTGGCTCGGACGCGCCGACCGCGTCGCCTTCGTCCACGGCGGCAAGGTCGTCGCCACCGGCAGCCACCACGACCTCGCCGCCGCACACCCCGAATACCGCGCACTCGTCACCCGGGAGGCCGAATGAGCACCACGACCCGCACCGCGCCCCCGAGCACCCGGCCGGGCAACCAGCTCCCGGTCGCCGACAGCCCCGCGGTCCGCCGCGCCTTCGTGCGCCTGCTCGCCACCGAGAAGCGCCGCGCCTTCGCCGCCGTCGGCCTCCACCTGGTCGCCGCGGTCGCCGCCGCCGTCGCCCCGCTCCTCCTCGGCGAGATGCTCGACCAGCTCACCGCCGCCTCCTCAGGCACGGCCGGCGCGGCCGCCATCGACCGCCTCGCCCTCGGCCTGGTCGCCTCGATCATCGCCGTCGTCGCCTTCACCTGGGCCGGCACCTTCGTGTCCTACCGCCTCGGCGAGCGCCTCTCGGCCCGCATGCGCGTCCAGTTCGTCGACCGCGCCCTGCGCCTGCCGATGCCCGTCGTCGAGCAGGCCGGCTCCGGCGACCTCATGACCCGCTCCTCCGCCGACGTGCCCGAGGCCGGCGTCCTCTTCCGCGACGGCCTGCCGCAGGTCACCGTCTCGGTCCTCAAAGTCCTCGTGTTCCTCGGCGCCATGTTCTGGGCCAGCCCCCTGCTGGGCCTGTGCATGTTCGTCGTCGTGCCCCCGCTCTACATCGGCACCCGCTGGTACCTCAAGCGCGCCCGCAACGGCTACCTCGCCGAACGCGAGGCCGAATCCGCCATCGGCGACACCATCGGCGCCTCCGCCGACGGCGCCCGCACCACCGAGGCCTACCGCCTCCGCACCGGCCGCGACGCCGCCGGCGACGCCACCGTCGCCCGCCACTGGCGCGCCGCCCGCTACACCCTCTACCTGCGCACCGTCTTCTTCCCGTTCCTCGACGGCGCCTACGCCCTGCCCACCGCCGCGGTCCTGCTCGTCGGCGGCGCCTTCTACTTCAACGGCACCCTTACCCTCGGCACCGTCGCCGCCTGCGCGGTCCTGACCCGCCAGATCATGTTCCCCATCGACCACATCCTCATGTGGGTCGAGAAGGTCCAGCGCGGCTTCGCCGCGATGTCGCGCATCGAAGGCGTCGCCGAAGCCGAGGACGACGAAACCGATGCCACCACCGAACGCCCTGTCGACGGGACCGTGGACCTCACCGGCGTCCGCTACGCCTACCCCACCAGCGGCCGCGACGTCCTCCACGGCGTCACCCTCAGCGTCCCCGCCGGCCAGCGGCTCGCCGTCGTCGGCCCCTCCGGCGCCGGCAAGTCCACACTCGCGCGCCTCATCTCCGGCTCCGACGTCCCCCGCGAGGGCCGCGCCGCCATCGGCGGCGTCGACGTCGCGGCGCTCCCGCTCGACGAGCGCCGCAAACGCGTCACCCTCGTCACCCAGGAGCACCACGTCTTCACCGCCTCCTTGCGCGACAACCTCATCCTCGCCAAAGCCGAGGCCACCGACCCCGAACTCCACGCCGCGCTCGCGGCCGTCGGCGCCGACTGGGTCTTCGACCTCCCTGAAGGCCTGGACACGCCGCTCGGCGGCAAGAACCGCGAACTCGACGCGGCGAGCGCGCAGCAGATCGCCCTGGCGCGGATCATCCTGTCCGACCCCGATGTGGTGATCCTCGACGAGGCCACTGCGATGCTCGACCCGCGCGCGGCCCGCGACACCGAGCGCGCCCTCGGTGCTGTTTTGGAGGGCCGCACGGTGATCGCGATCGCGCACCGCCTGCACACCGCCCACGACGCGGACCGGATCGCGGTGGTCGAGGACGGCCGCGTCGCCGAACTCGGCGACCACGACGAACTCATCGCCCTCGACGGGCACTACGCGGGACTTTGGAGGGCCTGGCACGGTGAACCTGAGAGCCGTAAATGTGTAGAGCACGGCGAACCTGAGAGCCGCAAAGCCGTGGAGCACGGGGCCGTCGAAGCGACCGCCGACGGCGGGGACTTCGCCCAAGCGAACGCCTAACGGGCCCAACCGGCTCCGCACAGACGCACAACGAACCAGGCCCCGGGCTTTCGCCCGGGGCCTGCACTGGCTCGAGAACACCACCACAAGTCGGAACACCCACCGACTCGTTCTTAGCAAGGAAACAGAAAGGAAACCAGGAAACCCGTTCCGAACCAGTATCGAGAGAGTATCACGTCACATTCGTCATGGCTAGAGGGCGATATCCACTCCACTCGATCGGTGTCGACCGAATATCGGGACTCGTTCGTCACACCCCGCCGCAAGCCCTCTCCCGCCGGGCCCACACTCCACGGTGCCCGCTTCTGGAGTCCCGCGCGCACGGCCTAGACTCGACTGGTCTTCCCGCAGCTAGAAACCGTTAGGAAACACTTGTCGTGAGTACGATTTCACGCGAGGAAGTCGCGCACCTGGCGCGGCTGGCCCGCCTCGAAGTCACCGATGACGAGCTCGACGCCTTCGCGGGCCAGCTCGACGTCATCCTCGAATCGATGAAGGCGCTCGCCGAAGTGGACACCGACGACGTCCAGCCGACCTCGCACGCGGTGCCGCTGGTGAACGTGTTCCGGGAAGACCTTCCCCAGCCGTCCCTGTCCCGCGAGGCCGCGCTCGCCGGCGGCCCCGACACCGCCGAGGACCGCTTCCGCGTCCCGCGCATCCTGGACGAGGAGGCCTAACCGATGGCACAGCCGTCCCGCATCATCGACAAGACCGCCGCCGAGCTCGCCGCCGACATCCGCGAGGGCCGCCTCACCTCGGTCGAGGTCACCACCGCGTTCCTCGACCGCATCGAGGCCGTCGACGCCACCGTCAAGGCCTTCCTCCACGTCGACCGCGAAGGCGCGCTCGCCGCCGCCCGCGAGGCCGACGCCGCGATCGCCGCCGACGAGGAGGCCTCCCCGCTCGCGGGCGTCCCCGTCGCCGTCAAGGACGTCGTGGTCACCAAGGGCCTGCCGACCACGGCCGCCTCGAAGATCCTCGAAGGCTGGATCCCGCCCTACGACGCGACGATCGTCGAGCGCATCAAGGCCGCGCGGATGCCGATCCTCGGCAAGACCAACATGGACGAGTTCGCGATGGGCTCCTCCACCGAGTACTCCGCGTACTTCAAGACCCGCAACCCCTGGGACACCGGGCGCATCCCCGGCGGCTCCGGCGGCGGCTCGGCCGCGGCGGTCGCCGCGAAGATGGCCCCGCTCGCGATCGGCACCGACACCGGCGGCTCGATCCGCCAGCCCGGCGCGGTCACCGGCACCTTCGGCGCCAAGCCCACCTACGGCTCGAACTCCCGCTACGGCCTCATCGCCTTCTCCTCCTCGCTCGACACGCCCGGCCCCGTGTCGCGCAACGCCCTCGACGCGGCGCTGCTCCACGAGGTCATCTCCGGTCACGACCCGCGCGACTCGACCTCCATCGACGCGCCCGTCCCGCCGGTCGCCGAGGCCGCGCGCCTCGGCGCGAGCGGCGACCTCACCGGCGTCAAGCTCGGCGTCGTCAAGGAGTTCGCCGAAGGCGCCGAGGCGGCCGAGCCGGGCGTCATCGCCGCCTATGAGGCCGGCGTCGAGCAGCTCGTGAAGCTCGGCGCGGAGATCGTCGAGGTCTCCTGCCCGTCCTTCACCTACGCGCTGCCGACCTACTACCTCATCGCGCCCTCGGAGGCTTCCTCGAACCTCGCCCGCTACGACGGGGTCCGCTACGGCCTCCGCACGGGCGACGACGGGAAGCACTCCCTCGAAGAGGTCATGAGCCTCACCCGCGAGGCCGGGTTCGGCCCCGAGGTCAAGCGCCGCATCATCCTCGGCACCTACGCGCTCAGCGCCGGCTACGTGGACGCCTTCTACGGCAAGGCCCAGAAGGTCCGCACCCTCATCAAGCGCGACTTCGAGGCCGCGTTCGAGCAGGTCGACGCCATCATCAGCCCGACCACGCCGTTCGTCGCCTTCAAGTTCGGCGAGCGCACCGGCGACCCGTACCAGATGTACCTCGCCGACCTCTACACGATCCCGTCGAACCTCTACGGCGGCCCGGGCGTCTCCGTACCGGTCGGCCTCGCCGACGGGATGCCCGTGGGCCTCCAGGTCTGCGGCCCGGTCATGGGCGACGACATCGCCTACCGCGTCGCCGCCGCCCTGGAGTCCACCCAGGACACGCCGCTCGCCGACACCGCGCCCGAGCTGGAGGGGAACTAGCCCGATGACGAAATTGAACTCCTACGAGCAGGCCGTCGCCGATTACGAGCCCGTCCTCGGGCTCGAGACCCACATCGAGCTCGACACGAACACGAAGATGTTCTGCGGCTGCCCGACCGCCTTCGGCGCCGAGCCCAACACCCAGGTCTGCCCGGTCTGCCTCGCCCTGCCCGGGGCCCTCCCGGTCGCCAACAAGGCCGCGATCGAGGCGACCATCAAGATCGGCCTCGCGCTCAACTGCCGCATCGCCGAGTGGACCCGCTTCGCCCGGAAGAACTACTTCTACCCGGACATGCCGAAGAACTTCCAGACCAGCCAGTACGAGGAGCCCCTCTGCGAAGAGGGCTACGTCGACGTGGTCGTCGAAGGCGAGACCTACCGCGTCGAGATCGAGCGCGTCCACCTCGAAGAGGACACCGGCAAGACCCTCCACGTCGGCGGCGCCACCGGGCGCATCCACGGCGCGACCGAGTCCCTCGTGGACTACAACCGCGCCGGCATCCCGCTCGTGGAGATCGTCACCAAGCCCGTCCCCGGCACCGGCGCCCTCGCCCCCGAGGTCGCCCGCGCCTACACCGCCGAGCTGCGCGACATCGTCCGCTCCCTCGGCGTCTCCGACGTCCGCATGGAGCAGGGGTCCCTGCGCTGCGACGTCAACCTCTCGCTGAACCTGCCCGGCGAGGCGTGGGGCACCCGCACCGAGACCAAGAACGTCAACTCCCTGCGCAGCGTCGAGCGCGCCGTGCGCTACGAGGTCCGCCGCCAGTCGGCCCTCCTCGACGCGGGGGAGCGGATCTTCCAGGAGACCCGCCACTTCCACGAGGCCACCGGCGAGACCAGCCCCGGGCGCTCCAAAGAGGAGGCCACCGACTACCGGTACTTCCCCGAGCCCGACCTCGCCGTCATGGAGCCGAGCCGCGAATGGGTCGAGGAGCTGCGCACCAGCCTCCCCGAGCCGCCGCGCAAGCGCCGCGAGCGCCTGCAAGAGGCCTGGTCCCTCGCCGACAAGGAGATGCAGTCGGTCGTCAACGCCGACGCCGTCGACCTCATCGAGACCACCGTGGCCGCCGGGGCCGCCCCCGCCGCCGCCGTCAAGTGGTGGCTCGGCGAGCTCTCCCGCCGCGCCAACGAGACCGGCGACGAACTCGGCGCCCTCGCCATCACCCCCGCCCAGGTGGCCGAGCTCCAAGGCATGGTCGACGACGGCCGCCTCAACGACAAGCTCGCCCGCCAGGTCATCGACGGCGTGCTCGCCGGCGAGGGCTCCCCGGCCGAGGTCGCCGCCAAGCGCGGCCTCGAGGTCGTCTCCGACACCGGCGCGCTCGAGACCGCCGTCGACGAGGCCATCGCCGCGAACCCGGCCGTCGCCGAGAAGATCCGCGGCGGCACCCACGCCGCCGCCGGCGTCCTCATCGGCGCGGTCATGAAGGCCACCAAGGGCCAAGCCGACGCCGGAACCGTCCGAAAGATCATCCTGGACAAGCTGAGCTAGGGCGTGTTTGGGAATCCCGGGCGGCCGTTATCCGGCCCATTTGCCCGCTCGCTTCGTTGTCGGCCTTCCCGATACAACACCGGTATCGGGAAGGCGTCCGTTCAATCCCGGTGTGAGCCGCGAGTCTTCGGTTACCCCGGAGAACGACGATGTTCACAGAGGATTGCTACCCTTGACCGCGCAAGCTTCAGTGCGGCCGGAGGAGGTGAGGGCCATGGGCGACGACCCCGGATCTAGTCGAGATACCGACGTCTTCTCCCCATTCCGCCTTTACCGTGCCCCGCGCCCGAATACATTGAAGCGGGCGGCCTGACCTGCGGCGATCTTCCGCACATGCGTTAGGGGCACGGCCCTTTCCCCATGTACTTGGAGGTGGCTGCCATGGCACACGCCGTTCAGCCCATTTCGCCCGCGGCGGTCGACGAACTCACGGCCCTCCGCATGGAGCTCGCCGAGACCTCGACCGTGGAACTCGCCGAGGAACTGCCGCGCCTCGCCCTCGCCGACCAGGCCGTCTGGTTCCGCCTGCTCCCCAAAGACCGCGCGCTCGCCGTCTTCGAAGAACTCGACCCCGTGCACCAGCAGGAAGTCCTCGACGGCCTCAAGACCGACTTCGTGCGCGACCTGCTCGACTCCATGGAGGCCGACGACCGGGCCAAGCTCTTCGACGAGATGCCCGCCAAGGTCACCACCCGCTTCCAGTCCCAGCTGAGCCCCTCCGAACGGCGCATGACCGCCCAGCTCCTCGGCTACGAGCCGGAGTCCGCCGGGCGCATCATGACCCCCGACTACGTGTCGCTGCGCGCCTCGATGAGCGCCGCCGCCGCGATCGAACGCCTCCGCCACCTGCGCGAACGCCCCCGCCACCTCGAAGTCCTCCCGGTCACCGACGGGCACCGCAAGCTCATCGGCACCGTCACCCTCGCCGACCTCGTCACCGCCGGCGCCGACACCCCCGTCGGCGACATCATGTCCGAGGAGCACTACCAGGTCTCCACCGACACCGACCAGGAAGAGGCCGCCCGCCTCATCCAGGAGGCCAACCTCAACGCCCTCGCCGTGGTCGACCACGAGGACCGGCTCGTCGGCCTGATCACCTGGGACGACGCCATGGAGGTCCTCGAAGCCGAGGACACCGAGGACGCCGTCCGCGCCGGCGGTTCCGAGCCGCTGGAGCGCCCCTACCTCTCGGCCGGCGTGTTCATGCTCGCCCGCAAGCGGGCCGTCTGGCTGCTCATCCTCGCCGTCTCGGCCTCGCTCACCGTGACCGTCCTGGACTACTACGAGTCCTACCTCAGTCACGTCACGGTCCTGGCGCTGTTCGTCTCGCTCCTGACCGGTACCGGCGGCAACTCCGGCTCCCAGGCCTCGGTGACGATCATCCGCGCCATGGCCGTCGGCGAGGTCCGCTTCTCCGACGCCCTCAAGATCACCTGGCGTGAGGCGCGCGTGGGATTCCTGCTCGGCGCGATGCTCGCCATCGTCGGCGGGCCCGTGGTCGGCTTCCTCTACGGACCCGACATCGGGCTCATCATCTCCCTGACGCTCCTGGTCGTCTGCACCTGGTCGACCTTCGTCGGCTCGTTCCTGCCATTGGCCGCCAAGAAGATCGGCATCGACCCGGCCCTCGTCTCGGCCCCGATGGTCTCGACCCTCTGCGACGCGACCGGCCTGATCATCTACTTCACCTTCGCCGCACTGGTCCTCGGCCCCGCCCTCACCGGCTGAGCCCCGGCGCCCGCCGCCTGAGGACTCAGTCCTGCGGCGGCGCCGACGACGCGTCCACCAGCAGATCCGACTCCTCGACCTGCTCCTCGACCGGGATCACCGTCCGGTCGAGCGTCACGTCCGTCTGCCCCACCGTCCCCACCGAGATCGAGTCGTACGCCGTGAGCGCCTTCGTGACCGGGTCGAAGTACAGCACGTCCATCTCCATCCGCGGCGGCTCGTCCGACTCGAACGCCCGCAGCCCGGACGCGCCGGTCGAACCCTCGACCATGAGCGTCGTGCCCTCCCCGAGGTCCTGCACCGCCCGCGCGTGCGTGTGCCCGGCCAGGACCAACGGCACCACCCCGATCAGCGGCACCGCCATCGGCGGCTCGTGGACCATCGCCAGGTCCGCGCCGCCGGCCTCCTCGATCGCCGTCCGCAGCCGCTCGCCCGACTCGGTCAGCATCTGCTTGGCGTACTCGCTGTCGGGCTGGTTCCCCTTGTCCGGCGTGAACCGCGGATCGGCCACCCCGGCGAAGTTCAACCCGGCGATCTCGCGCACCTCGCCGTCGAGGATGATCACGTTGTCGTAAGCCGCCAGCGCCGCCACCGTCGTCGCCGAGTCGTGGTTGCCCTTGACGAACACGTACGGCACGTCGATCTGCTCGACGCCCTGCGAGAAGTACGCGGCCTCCTGCTCCGAGCCCCAGTCGTTCATGTCGCCGGTGTCGGCCACCGCGTCGATGTTGAACTGCTCGACCACCGACTCCATCAGGTGCCACGCGGACGGGTTCAGATGCAGGTCCGACACGTGCAGGACCCGGATCGAGTCGTCCTGGATCCCGAACTGCGGCATGTCCATCGCCAGCGCGTAGAACTCCGAGATGTTCGTGACGAACTTCTGGAGGTTCGCCACGTACTCCTCGTAGTTGCGCGCGATGTCCTCGGCGTTGCCGACCACGCTCGGCGCGTACGCCAGCAGCCCTTCGTACCGCGGCTGCGAGATCGACTCGGCCCGCATCGTCGAGGCCGCGTAGCCGACCAGCGAGGCGGTCACCGCCAGCGCCGTCACCCCCGTCAGCAGCGCCCGCCGCATGTTCCGGAACGCCAGTGCCCCGACCAGCAGCCCGCACAGCGTCACGATCGCCAGCGCCTCGATCGCCACCCGCGTCACCGCGTCGGTGACATCCGAGGCGAGGCTCTCCGACGCGGTCGTCACGCCGCCGGGCGTGTTGATGATCGCCTCGGCCGCGATCGGGTCGACCGAGTCGAGGCTGAGATTGAGGCCCACCGGCCCGTCGTGGCTGTCGAAGACCACCTTCCCGAGCGGCGGGATGTTCACGATCGTCTCGCCGTGCACGTCCGGGTGCAGCGCCACCGTCGTGTCGAACGGCCCGATGGACGCCTTCGTGCCGCCCACCAGCGCCAGCCCGCCCGTGGCCGCGGCGGTGCCGACCACGAGGATCACCAGGCCCATCGCGAACCGCCTCGCCCAGCGCGAGTCGCGCAATCGCGACCATCCCGCACTGATGCTGCGCCACAAGGACTTCGCACCCCGTCCGGTGGAGCGGGCGGCGTCGGCCGCGCGGTGCGCGGCGGCGGGCCGGTCGTTCATATGGAGCCTTCCTAGCTTCGGGGCGATACTGGCGGCGAGTCGGACCCTATCCGAGCCCGACACGCGTCCTTACCTCTATACCCGTCCCTGGGCCGCGTAACTCGTGGCGAACCGGATGATCCGGTCATCGGCCTCGTCCGAGGTGCACCCTCGCTCCTCGACGCACCGCCCGTCGCGGTTGGAGGTCGTCACCCACAGCATCCCGTCCGGCCCCATGGCGACCGATCGTAGCCGACCGAACTCGTTGACGAGCGCGGCTTGCGGCTCGCCGTCGACCGCGCCGGAGGTGTCGAACTGGACCGTCCACAGCCGCTGCCCGCGCAGGCACGCGGTCACGAGCACGTCCTCCAAGAACACCGCGCCCGCACAGGAGGCCTCGAAGGTCTCCCACGTCAGCGCCGGGTCCACGAAGTCCCCGTCACCGGAAGGACCCTCGTAGTACGGCCAGCCGTAGTTCCCGCCCGGCTCGATGCGGTTGAGCTCGTCGAGGTAGTCCTGCCCGAACTCCACGGCGTACAGCTCCTCGTCGCCGTTCCACGCCAGCCCCTCGACGTTGCGGTGCCCCAGCGAGTACACCGCGGAGTCCGCCTCGGGATTTCCCTCTGCCGGCTCGCCCTCGGTCGTGACGCGAAGGATCTTGCCCGCCAGCGACTCCGGGTCCTGAGCGAGCTCGCCCACCCCGCTGTCGCCGGTGGCCGCGTAGAGGAACCCGTCGGGTCCGAACTCCAAAGCGCCGCCATTGTGGTTGGTGCCGGCGGGAATCCCGGTCAGCACCGGCTCGGGATCCTCCTCGCCGGAGAGGTCGAGCCGGACGATCCGGTTGTCCTCCTCGGTCGTATGGAACGCGTAGACCGATCCGTCCGCTTCGTAGTCGGGCGACACGGCCAGGCCCAGCAGCCCGCCTTCCCCGGCGTCGTCGACCTCGACTTGCAGCAGCTCCTCCGGCTCGCCCGCGGTGCCGTCCTCGTCCAGGCTGATCGCGAGGATCCTCCCGGTGGTCCGCTCGCCGACGATCGCGGTGCCGTCCGGCAGGAAGTCCAGGCCCCACGGGACCTCGAGGTCCTCGGCGACGACGTCCATATATGTGGCCGGCTCCTCGGGCGCGCCCGAGGGCGTCGGGAGGTTCGGCGGCTCGCCGGTCTCGGGCTCGGGCGGCTCGCCGAACGAGCACGAGGCGAGCGTGAGGGCGGCGGCGGTGGCCGCGGCGGCCGAGAGCAACCTGCGCATGGCCCAAGCCTATAGCGCCGTTCCGAGGCCCCGTTCGCGCTGGCCCCGGGCCCGGCCGGGGGAGGAGCCCCGCTCGATTACGCTGGGTCCCGTGAAAGTCTGGATCGCTCACGAGGAGGGCCGCGAGCTGCTCGGGCCGCTCCCGGCAGGTGTCGAGGTCGAGGTCTACGACGGGCGGGGCGACTACCCCTCCGACCCCGCGACCGTGGACTTCTGGGTCCCGCCGTTCCTCGCCCAGTCCAAGGTCACCACGCCTCTGGCCGACATGACCGCGCTCCAGGTGATCCAGCTCCTCAGCGCCGGCGCCGAGGTCTGGGTCCCGGTGGTCCCGCCCGGCGTCGCCCTGTGCGACGCCCGCGGGGTCCACACGGCGGTGACCGCCGAGTGGACCGTCGGCGCGGTCATCGCCGCGATGCGCGGCTTCGACCGCTTCGCGCGCAAGCAGCCCCGACACGAGTGGAAGGTCGAGTGGACCACCACGATCGTCGGCAAGCGCGCCCTCGTCGTCGGCGCCGGCGACATCGGCGAGAAGGTCGCCGAGGTCCTCACCGCCCTCGGCGCCGAAGTCGAGAAGGTCGCCCGCCGCGAGCGCCTCGGCGTCCACCCGATCGAGGCGATCGACGCGCTTCTGCCGGACTTCGACGTCGTGGTCCTCATCCTCCCGCTGACCGACGCCACGCGCGGCCTGGTGGACGCGAAGTTCCTCTCCCGCATGAAGGACGGCGCGCTCCTGGTCAACGCCGCGCGCGGCCCGATCGTCGACACCGACGCCCTTGTGGCCGAGGTCGCCTCCGGGCGCCTGCGCTGCGCGGTGGACGTCGTGGACCCCGAGCCCCTGCCGCCGGGCCACCCGCTGTGGGACCTCGAAGGCGCGCTCATCACCCCGCACGTCGGCGCGTCGGTGGACGGCACCCTCGACCGCGCCTACGCCCCCGTAGGCCCCCAGATCCGCCGCCACGCGGCAGGAGAACCCCTCGAGAACGTAGTCGCCGACGGCTACTGACCGAACCGCGCCGCTCGACCCCGCGCCCTACGATGGGATTCTCGCGAAAGGACGCCATGGCGACACAGGAACCGGACCCGGAGCGCCGCCTGCCCGATCTGGGCGCGGCGCGCACCGAACTGCCCGACGACTTCGAAGACCGGCTCGCCGAGGGCCGCGAGGCACTGGAGTTCTGGCCCCGCGACGCGATGTACGAGAACGACAAAGCGGTGCTCGACATGACCCCGAGCCGCGCCGAGGTCGAGGCCGCGAACCGCGACCTCGAAGCGGCGCAGGAACTCCTGGAGGAGATGCAGCGGGCCCGATACGAAGGCGCCGACCCCGAAGGCGTGGCGGCGCTGACGATCGACCTTTCCGGAAGCGTCGTGTCCTTGGACTTCGGGGTCGACGCTGGACGCGCGGGGAACCACGGGCTCAGCACCGCGATCACGGCGGCCTGGGGGAGTGCGACGCGGCTGCGGGCCGAGGACGCCGAGCGGCTGAACCGCGCGGCCCGAGAGATCTGGGGGTGAGCCGTGTCCGATCTCGACGGTTACAGGGAGGCTCTGGCGGCCGACACCGATGCGCGCCTGCGGAGGGTCAAGGCGGTCCTCGAAGCGCACGCGGGAGCGGTCGTCGAGCACACCGCCGAGTCCGGCGTCTGCCGGGCGGAGGTGGACTTGGAGGGCAACCTCGTCTGGGTCCAGTTCCTCGTCGCGAACGTCATGCGCGACCGCGACCGGGAGACCCTCGCCGAGGAGGTCCTCGGCGCGATCCGAGGAGCCCAGGCGAAGGCGCGGACCCGCTTCGCGGCGCTCGTGGACGAGGCCGAGCGGGCCTGACCGCTCAGTGCGCCGAGAGGTCGGCCGCCGCGCTCGGCGGGGCCGCCGGCGGCAGGTGGAAGGACTGCTCGCGCAGCCCGTAGAACGGGCTGCGCCGCAGCTCTTCGGGCGACCACGAGGCGAGCAGCGACGCGGTGCCGTCCGCGTCGACCGCGACCTCCCACACGGTGCACCCGTATTCGAACCCGCGCGCGATGAAGGAGCCGTCCGGGCCGAACTCGCGGCGTATGCCGTGGCGGAAGCCGTGGCGGTGCCAGGTCTCGTCCGCCAGCGTGCCGTCCGGCCGGAAGCTGCGGTCGGGTCCGTGCAGGTACCCGTCGAGGTAGGTCTGCTCGTCCAGGGCGCCGTCGGGCAGCAGGTCGAAGGCGACCCCGGTGAACCGCGCGCCGTTGTGCAGCCAGTACCCCTCGGAGTGGTACTCGAGGTCCTCCGCGGGAATCCGAAGCCGCTCTTCGGGCTGCTCTACCATCCTCGTCCCGACCCTTCCACGCCGTTGAGCACCTGGACGCAGTTCGAGCAGCACCGGATGAAGCTGCCGGGGTTCTTGCTGTCCGTCCGGAGGTTGTCGACCATGTAATCGCCGAGCGAGGGCCGCTCGCCCCGCCGCTCCGCCGCGAGCAGCGCCTGGTTGAGGGCGTACACCTCGGCGTGGTTGCCGACCGCGCCGCGGTTCATACCGGGGTCGTAGTCCACGCCGCGGCGCTTGGCGTCGCCGATCTGCTCGGCGAGCAGCGGATGGACCGGATTGCCGTGCTTGGGGTCGAAGTAGTCCGCCGCCCCGGGGTTGTCCCCGAAGAAGACCTCGCCGGTCTTCTTGTCCATGACCGCGCCGAGGACGGGGCCGCGCTGCTTCTTGGTCTTCTTCATGAACTCCGCGTGTTCGCGCAGCAGCTCGTCGCGGAGCCTGCCGGCGTTGTCGAGGGATTCGGTGGTCGCCCGGAGCGGGGAGACCGACGGGACCGGGAGCGAAGACTTCGCCGTCAAGGGCCGCATGCTGTTCGTCAACTGCTGCAAGCCGGTACCGGTGATGTTGTCCTGCACCGTGACCATGGTGTTCAAGGTCCGCAGCGCGATCGTGAACGCGATCGCCCCGGCCTGGTACGCCGCCTGCACCGCCGGAGCGGCCACGCCCGCCGAGGCGATCTGCTGCATCTGCCTCGGTCCGATCACCGCCTGCGGGGCCGGCAGCACCTGGTACCCGATGTTCTGGGCGGCGCGATCGGTCGCCTCCATCGCCTTGACCGTGCCCTGCATGGCCGCGCCCCCGGACTTGAGGGCCATTGACGCGCCGCTCATCTTCAACCTGGTGGCGGCGCAGTGCCGCGACAGCTCGTCGGAGTCCCCGCGCAGGGCGTCGTAGTCGTCGCCTTTCCAGTCCGGCCGCAAACCCTCGATCTGTCCGGTGCGGTTGTCGTCGTAGTCGTCCAGCTTGCTCGACGCCGAGCTGACGCCGCCGCCGAATTCGCCGAACTCGCCGGTGCTGGAGTCGAGCGACTGCCGGTATGCGGGCATCCAGGCCTCCTAGTCGAGTTCCCGGCCTATGTCGTCGAAGGACCGCGCGATCTCCTGGTCGCAGTCCTCCCACGCGTCGGCCGAGTCCTTCATGTGCTTGCCCTCGTCGAGCACCCGCTTCTCCAGCCGGTCGGCGAGCGAACCGAACTGCTCCGCGAAGGTCTTGCAGGCCATGCCGGTGCGAAAGCCCGTGTTCTGCGACCGGGCCTCGGTGGCGCCGGTGTCGGTGTCCGCCGCGACCGGCCGCAACTGCGTCGCCTGCTCGCGGACGGCGTCGCCAGCACCGCGTATCCGGGCGGGGTCGGCGTAGACCTGCGACATGGTGCTCCTCGGGGTGGGTTCGGAGCCGATTCTACCGAAAAGCCGCGATCCCCACCGTCCCCGAAAGGCGCCTTCGACGGGTGGTCCGGGTTGGGCGGCTTGGACTCTCAGTCGGCGGTGCGCAGTTCTTGGCCGCCTATGCGCAGGACCTGGGGGAGGTTCTCGGGCTTGAGCGGGTCGAGGCGGACCTGGGACTGGTCGTCCAATATCGCCGCGACGCCTTCATCCCCGGTCGCGAAGCCGTCGATGCGCTCCCAGGCGATCATCCTCTTGGAGAACAGCCCCCGCACGGCGATGCCCTCGGCGGTCACGTCGATCCCCGAACGCCACGCCCACATCGAGATCCCGAACGGCGCCAGGAGCAGCAGCACGCCCAGCACGGCTGAGAACGCGCCCCAGACCGGCCGCTCCACGATGAGCGCCAGCGACAACGGGCCCAACGTCAGCCAGGCGACGAAGGCCGCGCCGGTGATCGCCGCCGAGCGGCGCACCCGCAGCCGCCGTCCCCGCGGACGCGCGGGCGCCTCCGCGGCGTCGCTCCGGTCCGGTCCTGGGGCGTCAGTGCTCGTCATGGCACCAGCCTGACACACCCGGGCGCGCGGGCCGCAACGCGTCCGGTCCGGTTTCTGTCGGATTGTCGCTTGACGGGCGGGCCCAGCGTGGCACGATCGGCTCATCGGCGCCGCAACGAGCCTGATGGGGGTGGCCGTGGCCGTTAAGATCACATTCCGTCCGACGACGCGTCAAGTGATCGGCCGCGCCCTCTTCCTCGCCGTCCTCGCCGTCGCGGTCGCCCTCGTGCCGGCCGTCCTCTACATGCTCGTCGTCGGCCACTGGTACCGCCTGACGCTCCTGGGGCTCTTCCTCATCGCCGCGGTCGTCGCGTTCGCCGTCGCCCACGCCGGGGCCCGCAGGCACGGGGTCGTGCTCGACGAGCGCGGGATGCACCCGCTGGAGTCGCGGCCCGAGGCCCGGCCCGACCGCTACGCGGCCTGGACCGAGATCGCCGACATCCGGGCCGAGCGGCGCGCGGGCCGGACCGTCCCGGTCGTCTACCTCAACGATCCCGCACAGCGCCCCTGGCGCCTGCGCGCCCCCTACTCCGGCCGCGCGCTCTCGGCCGACGCCTCCCTGGACGAGAAGATCTTCGTCATGCGCAGTCTCTGGGAGGGCTATCGGCGCGGTCTGCCGCCGGGCCGCGAGCGGCCTTAGAACCCGCCTCCTGGGCATCGACCGACGTCACTGCCGATTCCCTTCCGGACTCGCCCGATCGAATGCCGCACGGGCCCGAAACTTTCGAAACTGTTCACAGATCCTCGTGTGGAATGCGATTGCCATTCGTGACCCGATCGTGACCTCTGTGGCGACTCACCAGCCTTGACGCTGTTTTGGTGTTGCCGTAGTCTCACCGCTATTACCGAAAGTTTTCGGATAAGTTCCGGAAACAGATCAACATTTTCGGAACCCGGCGCGGTCGTGCAGGACCCCGCCGAACCCCCCAAGGCAATGCTTGCGGGCCATACCTGGGAACACGTTTGACAACGCTTGCGAGCCACACATCTGCATGACGGCCACCCGGCCGTGCGACCACGGAAGGAGCGCTCACCGATGAGCACTCAACAGCCCCGACCCGACAACGTCGTACCCGACGTGAAGCGCCGCGAAGGCCCCGCGTTCTCCTGGGATCCGGCCCTCAGCCGCCGCGGCCTCGTCCTCTCCGGCGGCGCGGCAGTCACCGCCGCCGCGGCCGGATGCAGCTTCTTCTCCACCGACAGCGACGCCGACGGCGGCAGCGGCGGCGACAAGGGCCCCGAGGCCCCGATGCTCGCCGAGCGCGTCGAGGCCGGCGAACTCCCGCCGGTCGCCGAGCGCCTTCCCAAGGAGCCCATCGTCATCCAGGCCGCCGAGTCCATCGGCCAGTACGGCGGCACCTGGAACACCGCGATCACCGGCGCCTCCGACGGCCCGTGGCTGTGGCGCACCCTCGCGTACGAGCCGCTGCTCAAGCGCACCCGCGACTGGCAGTCCGCCGAGCTCAACCTCGCCTCGGCCTTCGAGGCCAACGAGGACGCCTCGGAGTTCACCATCACCCTCCGCGAAGGCGTCCGCTGGTCCGACGGCGAGCCGCTGACGACCAAGGACGTCGAGTTCGCCTACCACGACGTCAACCTCAACACCGACCTCACCCAGGGCGTCCCGCCCGAGCTCCTCGGCCCCGACGGCGAGCCGGGCGAGCTGGAGATCGTCGACGACTACACCTTCGTCTTCCGCTTCAACGGCCCCAAGCCGCTGTTCGAAGAGGACATGTCCCGCGGCACCGCCGGGCAGCGCTTCACCTTCTACCCGCGCCACTACCTCGAGCAGTTCCACGTGGACTACAACGAGAACGCCGACCAGGAGGCCCTCGACGAGGGCTTCGACGGCTGGGCCGCGCGCTTCACCTCCCTGGGCAACCTCTGGAACTTCCTGTGGGAGAACCCGGACCTGCCGACGCTGCTGGCCTGGACCTGCAAGAAGCCGGTCTCGGACGCCGACCACGCCCTCTTCGAGCGCAACCCCTACTACTTCAAGGTGGACGAGGAAGGCAGCCAGCTTCCTTACATCGACGAGGTCCGCTACAACATCATCGCCGACGTCGAGACGATGTTCGCCCACGCGATCAACGGCGACTACCACTTCCACTCGCGCCACTTCAACGACAACGCGCACCGCGCGGACGCGGTCGAGAACGAGGAGTCCGGCGGCTACACCGTCCTCGAACTGGAGTCGACCTACTCCAGCGACATGAACATCGCGTTCAACTTCAACCACGCCGACCCGGCGCTGCGCGCGATCATCAAGGACAAGCAGTTCCGCATCGCGCTCTCCCACGCGATCGACCGCCAGGAGCTCATCGACGTCCTGTGGAGCCGCCAGGGCGAGGCCTCCCAGCCCGCGCCGCTGCCCGAGTCGCGCTTCTACGACGAGGAGTTCTCCACCCAGTACACCGAGTTCGACACCGACCTCGCCAACCAGATCCTCGACGACGCCGGCTACGCGCTCGGCTCGAACGGGGTCCGCGCCGCCTCCGACGGCACGCCCCTCGAGTTCACCGTCTCGATCGCCGACGACTCCCTGCTCGGGACCACCTGGATCGACGCGATGGACATGATCAAGGACACCTGGGCCGCGGTCGGGGTGACCCTCCACATCAACGGCCAGCCGCGCGAGAACTGGCAGGCCGGGATCGACGAGAACGAGTACGACCTGACGGTGTGGACCGGCGACGGCGGCAACATCGACGAGACCATCGCGGTCATGTGGTACATGGCCGGCGGTCCTTCGGGCGGCGCCTACTGGGCCCGCCAGTGGTCGGCGCACTACACCCTCCAGGGCGCGCAGGACGAGGACATGGTGGAGGCGCCGATCGCCCCGGTCGCCGCGCAGCACGACCTGTACGACCAGTTCCTGGGCGAGCCCGACGAGGCCGCCCGCGACGACATCTTCCGCGAGATCCTCGCCATCGCCAAGGAGGAGTTCTGGGCCATCGGCACCGTCCGCGGCCCGGCTCCGTGGGCGATCCAGTCCAACAGCCTCCACAACGTCGGCGGCACGATGCCGGAGAACCCGACCTACGGCACGCCCTGCCCGGCCAAGCCCGAGCAGTGGTACATCGACCAGGAATAGGCTGAGGAAGCGACAGTGGTGAAATACCTGGGTCGCCGTGCGTTCTACATGGCGGCGACATTGCTGGCGATCTCTCTGGTGGTCTTCGTGATCATCAGTCTGCCCCCCGGCGACTTCGTGACGGCGCTGCGCGCCAAGTACTCGGTGATGGGTCAGGGTCTGACCGAAGCCGACGTGCAGGCGCTCCGGGTCCGGTACGGCCTGGACGGAAACCTCCTCCAGCAGTACTGGAACTGGATCACGCGGATCGTCTTCCACGGCGACCTGGGCATGTCTTTCGAGCACTCCAAGCCGGTGGCCGACGTGATCGGCCCCCGGCTCGGGGCCACGCTCGGCATCTCGGTGATCACGCTGTTCGTCAGCTGGGGCATCGCCTTCCCGATCGGCGTGTACTCGGCGGTCAAGCAGCACTCGATCGGCGACTACGCCGCGACCACCATCGGCTTCCTCGGCCTGGCGGTCCCCAACTTCCTCATCGCGCTGATCTTCATCTACTTCAGCGTGACCTGGTTCGGCTCGGTCCCCTCGGGCCTGTGCTCACCGGAGTGGTGCGACGCCTCCTGGAACCTCGGGAAGCTCCTGGACCTGCTCGGCCACCTGTGGATCCCGATGGTCGTCATCGGCACCGCCGGCGTCGCCGGCCTGGTGCGCATCATCCGCAACAACCTGCTCGACGAGCTGCGCCGGCCCTACGTCACCGCCGCCCGCGCCCGCGGCGTCCCCGAAGGGCGCCTGCTGCGCCGCTACCCGCTGCGCGTGGCGCTCAACCCGTTCTTCTCCACGATCGGGTGGGTGCTGCCGCTGCTGCTCGTCGGCGACATCGTCGTCGGCCAGATCCTGAGCCTGCCGACGCTCGGCCCGATCCTGCTGGCGGCGCTCAAGGCCCAGGACATGTACCTGGCCGGCTCGATCATCATGGTCCTCAGCGTCGTGACCGTCGTCGGCACGCTGATCTCGGACCTGCTGCTCGGCTGGCTCGACCCCCGCATCCGACTCGGACACCAGAAGTGAGCGGACGATGACCGTCAAGGACACCGAAAGCCCCGACACCCCCGAGGTCAGCGGCACCCGCGCGGTCGCCTCGCAGTGGCGACTGGTCTGGTGGGCCTTCAAGAAGCACCGGCTCGCGCTCATCTCCGCCTGGATCCTCGGGTTCATGATGCTGGTGATCGTGCTCTGCGAGTTCATCGCGCCGTTCGACAACCGCCACCGCGACTCGCAGTACACCACCGCCCCGCCGCAGGTCCTCAAGCTCTGGGACACCGACGGCGAGGACGGCTTCCAGTGGGGCCTGCACGTGGACGGCTACGTCTCCGAACAGGACCCCAGAAGCCTGCGGATCACCTACGAGGCCGACCCGAACGACCGGGTCGAGGTCGGCCTGTTCGTCAAGGGCGACGAGTACGAGCTCTTCGGGCTCATCCCGATGGACCGACACCTCATCGGCCCCAAGGAACACGGCGACCCGATGTACCTGTTCGGCACCACCACCGACGGCCAGGACCTGCTCAGCCAGCTCGTCTACGCCACCCGCGTGTCCGCCTCGGTCGGCATTATCGGCGTCCTCCTGGCCTTCCTGCTCGGCATCGTGCTGGGGGCGATATCCGGCTACTTCGGCGGCTGGATCGACAACGTCATCCAGCGCATCATCGAGCTGTTCATGGCGGTGCCCTCCATCCCGCTGTGGCTCGGGCTCGCCGCCGCGCTCCCGGCCCAGATGAGTCCGGTGACCAGATACTTCATCATCACCACGATCCTGGCCCTCGTGGCCTGGACGGGCCTCGCCAGAGAAGTGCGCGGCAGGTTCCTGTCGATGCGCAACGAGGAGTTCGTGACCTCGGCGCTCCTGGACGGCTCGACCCGCCGCCGGGTCATGTTCCGCCACATGCTGCCCTCGTTCTCCTCGCACATCATCGCGGCGCTGAGCCTGTCGATCCCGAGCATGATCCTCGCTGAGACCGCCCTGTCGTGGCTCGGCCTGGGCCTGCGGCCCCCGGCCGTCTCCTGGGGCGTGCAGCTCCAGGACGCGAGCAAGTGGAGCGTCCTCTCGGGCGCGCCGTGGCTGCTCATCCCGGGCCTGGCCGTGGTGATCGTGGTGTTGGCGTTCAACTTCGTCGGCGACGGCATGCGCGACGCCGCCGACCCGTACAAGCATTAGGTGAGCGATGTCTGAACCACTACTGGAGATCTCGGGGCTGCGGACCGGCTTCGACACCTACGACGGTCGCGTCGCCGCCGTCGACGGGGTCGACCTGACCGTCGAGGCCGGCAAGACCCTCTGCGTCGTCGGCGAGTCCGGCTGCGGCAAGTCGGTCACGGCCCGCTCCATCCTGCGCCTGGTCGAGGCGCCGGGCACGATCGAGGGCGGCACCATCACCTGGCGCGGCGGCGGCGAGGACGGCACCGAGGAGCCCTTCGACGTGCTCACCCTCGACCCCGGCGACAAGCGGCTCCAGCGGCTGCGCGGCGGCGACATCGGCATGATCTTCCAGGAGCCGGTCGCCTCCCTGCTGCCGCTGCGCACCGTCGGCGCGCAGCTCATCGAGGTCATCCGCATCCACACCGGCCTCGGCAAGAAGGCCGCCCGCGAACGGGCGATCCAGCTGCTCGACGAGGTCGGCATCCCCAAGCCCGCCGAACGCGTGGACGCCTACCCCTTCCAGATGTCCGGCGGCATGTGCCAGCGCGTCATGATCGCGATCGCCCTGTGCGCCAACCCGTCCCTGCTCATCGCCGACGAGCCGACCACGGCCCTCGACGTCACCACCCAGGCGCGCATCCTCGACCTCATCCGCTCCCTCCAGGCCGAGCACGGCATGGCCGTCATGTTCATCACCCACGACCTCGGGGTCGTGGCCGAACTCGCCGACGAGGTCGCCGTCATGTACCTCGGCAAGGTCGTCGAGCGCGCCAGCGTCGAGGAGATCTTCGCCGACCCCAAGCACCCGTACACCAAGACGCTCCTCCAGTCGGTGCCGGTCCTCGGCCGCGACCGGGGCCGGGACCTGCCCACCATCCCCGGGACCGTCCCCAACCCGCTGCACCGCCCGACCGGCTGCTCGTTCCACCCGCGCTGCTCCGAGGCCATCGCCGGGCGCTGCGACCTCGACGAGCCGCCCGAAGTGGACTTCGGGGGCGGCCGGACCGCCCAATGCGTCCTCTACGACCAGACCGAAGGAGTGCGGGCATGAGCGCCGAGGCCCCCGAGCCGATCCTCCAGATCAAGGACCTCCACGTCCGCTTCCCGGTGCAGCGCAACATGCTCGGCCGCGTCACCGTCGAGAACCACGCCGTCTCCGGTGTCGACCTCGACCTGCGCCCCGGCGAGACGCTCGGCCTGGTCGGCGAGTCCGGCTGTGGCAAGACCACCCTCGGGCGGACCATCGTCGGCGCCCAGCAGGCCACCAGCGGCTCGATCCTCTACGACGGCCACGACCTCACGCAGCTCAAGAACCGCGAGAAGGGCCGCTACCGCCGCCAGATCCGCATGGTCTTCCAGGACCCGTTCTCCTCGCTCAACCCGCGGATGACGCTGCGCCAGATCATCGGCGACCCGCTCGTCGCCACCGGCGAGGCCCGCGGCGCCGAACTCGAGGACCGCGTCGCCGACATGATGCGCCGCGTCGGCCTCAGCCCCGACTACATGGACCGCTACCCGCACGCCTTCTCCGGCGGCCAGCGCCAAAGGGTCAACATCGCGCGGGCGCTCATCGTCAACCCCAAGCTCGTCGTCGCCGACGAGCCCGTCAGCGCCCTCGACGTCTCCGTCCGCGCCCAGATCCTCAACCTGCTGCGCGAACTCCAAGCCGACTTCGGCCTCACCTACCTGTTCATCTCGCACGACCTCTCGGTCGTGGAGAACATCGCCGACCGCGTCGCCGTCATGTACTTCGGCCGCGTCGTCGAACTCGCCGACACCGCCTCGCTCTACGAGAAGCCCTCGCACCCGTACACCGAAGCGCTCATGTCCGCGGTGCCGATCCCCGACCCCGCCCTGCGCGGGCGCGGCGGCCGCATCCTGCTGCCCGACGAGCTGCCCGACCCGGCGAACCCGCCGCCCGGCTGCGCGTTCGCCCGCCGCTGCCGCCACGCCGAGCCCGGCCGCTGCGACACCGGCACCGTCGACCTCGTGGACGGCACCCGCTGCGTCAGGCGCGACGAGCTTGACTTGCAGGGCATCGTCAAGGCAGAATCCTAGGAGCCGCAGCCGGAAAGCGCTGTCAAAGGCGCGCCGGCACACCCCTTCCTGAACCCGACCGCGAACGGCCGGCGGCGCCCGCGCTCCGCCGGCCGCTCCGCACGAGCAACCGACAGCGAAGGAACCACCGTGCGCACCAACCGGAACGCCGACATCATCCCGCAAGTCGACGGCCTCGCCTACGGCGGCGACTACAACCCCGAGCAATGGGACCGCGACACCTGGGACGAAGACCTCCGCCTCATGCACGAGGCCGGCGTCAACCTCGTCAGCGTCAACATCTTCGCCTGGGCCGGCATCAACCCCGCCCCCGACGTCTGGGACTTCACCCGCCTCGACGCCGTCATGGACCACCTCCACTCAGGCGGCATCCGCGCCGACCTCGCCACCGCCACCGCCTCCCCGCCCCCCTGGTTCTCCCAGCGCCACCCCGAGACCCTCCCCGTCGACGCCGAAGGCCACCGCCTCCACTACGGCGCCCGCGCCGAATACTGCCCCAACGCCCCCGCCTACCAGGCCGCCGTCGTCGAGATGGCCTCACGCCTCGCCGAGCGCTACGCCGACCACCCCGCCCTCGCCATGTGGCACGTCGGCAACGAGTACTACCGCTCCTGCTACTGCGACGCCTCCGCCACCGCCTTCCAGACCTGGCTCCAAGACCGCCACGGCGACCTCGACGGCCTCAACCACGCCTGGGGCACCACCTTCTGGTCCCAGACCTACACCGACTGGACCCAAGTCCTCCCCCCGCGCCAATGCGCCGAGACCCCCGCCCCCGGCCTCATCCTCGACTGGCGCCGCTTCTGCTCCGACGCCCTCCTGAAACTCTTCCGCTCCGAAGCCCAGGCCATCGAACAACACAGCCCCGACAAGCCCATCACCACCAACCTCATGGTCTCCGGCGACTTCGCCGTCCTCGACTACCACCGCTGGGGCCCCCACGTCACCGGACCCAACCGCCTCGTCGCCACCGACCACTACCTCATCCCCGACGGCCCCATCCCCTGGCCCGCCCAAGTCGCCTTCGGCGCCGACGCCTCCCGCGGCCTCGCCGGCGGCGACCCCTGGCTCCTCATGGAGCAGGCCTCCAACTCCTCGGCCTGGCGCCGCGGCTACTTCGCCAAGAAACCCGGCGACCAGCTCCGCCACTCGCTCTCCTATGTGGCCCGAGGCTCCGAAGGCGCCATGTTCTTCCAATGGCGCGCCTCCCGCTACGGCGCCGAGCGCTACCACTCGGCCATGCTGCCCCACGGCGGCACCGACTCCCGCGTCTGGCGCGAGATCACCGCCTTCGGCGCCCAGCTCAAGCGCATCGCCGAAGTCAAAGGATCAGCGGTGGAGTCGCGCGCGGCGATCCTCCTCGACTTCGAGTCCGTCTGGGCCTCCGACACCCCCGGCCAGCCCTCCGCCGACATGGGCGCCTACCCCGAACTGCGGCGCTGGCACTCGGCGCTGTGGCACCGCGGCGTCACCGCCGACCTCGTCGACCCCTCCTGGGACCTCGACCGCTACGCGTACGTCTTCGCCCCGTCCCTGTACCTCCTCGACGACGACGCGCACCTGCGCGCCTACGTCGAGCAGGGCGGCACACTCGTCGTCGGCCCCTACTCCGGCGTCGTGGACCGCAACGACCACGTCCACCCGGGCCTGCCCGGCGCGCTGCGGGACCTCATCGGCGTCCGCGTCGAGGAGTTCGTCCCGGTTCCCAAGGGCGACAAGGTCGCCCTCGACGACGGCACCGAAGGCCAGACCTGGACCGAGGTCGCCCACGCCCTCGACGCCGAAGTGGTCGCCTCCTTCGCGGACTACCCGGGCACGGCCGCGGTCTTCCGCCGCAGCCTCGGCCGCGGCGAGGTCTGGTACCTCTCGACGCGCCCGGTCGACCTCGACCCGCTCTTCGAGCGCATCGGCCTCGCACCGGATTTCCCGGGTGTGCCCACCGGTCTCGAACTGGTCCGCCGCAAGCACGAGGACGGTCGCTCCTACGTCTTCGCGATCAACCACACCGACGATCCGCATCCGGTCCCCGCGACCGGCACGGACCTCCTCACCGGCACGGCCTGGACCCCCGATCGAGACCTCGACCCCGGCGAGGCGGCGGTGATCAGCGAGCGGTGACCGCGCGGCCTCAGAGGAACAACTGCGGCGCGAAGGCGACCGCGATGAACCGGCCGGCGCGGCCCGCGAAGCACACGAGGACGAACAGCGTGGTCCTGACCCGGGTACTGGCGATGTAGATGCTGGTCGCGAACAGCGGCGGCAGTCCCGTCAAGGAGCTGAGGAACAGGATCGGCAGCGTCAGCGCGGGCCGCGCGAGCAGCTCCGTGAGCCGCTTCCCGGCCGCCCCGAACGGCCTCCCCAGGCCCCGGAACCACCGCCGCACGGGACCGTCCGCGCGGTCGACGAGCTTGCGCGCCTTGCGTTCCGCGCGGCGCTTCTCGATCTTCTCGACCCATTCCCGCAGCCGCGCGGACCGGAGCGCACCGCGCGCCCCGAGGAAGATCACGGTCTTGCCCGCCGTCTGTCCCACCGCCGCGGCGACGCCAAGGCCCACCGCCCCGTACCCGGTGGTGGCGACGAGACCGATGAGATACGGCTCCACCGGCGTCACCGGCAAGAACGCGGACAGGAGGCCGGTCAGGCAGGTGACGAGGCAGGCGACGATCACGCCGCTGCCGACTCCGACGCGAGCTGCCGGGCGACGGCCACGATCGAGACGACCTTGATCGCCGTGACCGCCACCGTCAAGGCGATGGGCCACAGCACCGTGGGGGAGAAGAGCACCAGGACCACGAGCCCGGCGGTGTTGAGCGCCTTGGCCGGCGGCGACCAGTTCCACCGGTAGACCCCGCGGTGGACCTCGTAGAAGTAATTCGGGCTGACGATGGGCCAGTACAGGAACGCGAGGCTCAGCAGGCAGTCGATCACCATGAACTGCACCAGGAAGATCCCGAGCGGCACGGCCATGTCGGGCCGCAGCATCAGCAGCGCGGCGGCGCACAGCGAGGTGCACGCCCGGTCCGAGATGATGTCGAAGACCGCGCCGATGCGCGTCTCCTGCCCCAACCGCCGCGCGGTCCAGCCGTCGAGCATGTCGCCGATCCAATAGACCACGTACGCTGCCACCAGGAGCGGCACGCTCGCCTCGACAAGGGCGATGACCGCCAGCACGACCCCGGCGACCGTGCGAACAAGCGTGACCGCGTTGGGCACGGTGAGCAGCGATTCGATCGGGAATGATCGGACTGCGGTCGCCCGCGCGGCAGGTTGCTCGATCATTCCACGTCCGCATTCACCTCAGAGTTGCCCGTCGACGTGACATCCTATCGCCTTCCCACAAGCCCCCCGAGACCAAACACCCCCCAATGCCAACCCCCGCACATCCGACCACGCCCCGCCAAAAACCCACCCAAGAATCGCCGCACGCATTCCAACCGCAGCCAGACGGTCCTTCGAGCGTTGTTGCGACCGCCCGCTTACGGGCGTTCAGGCGGTCACGAGTTCTCCTTCTCGTGAAGTCCGCTCGCGGATCGGCGACAGCAGCGGCGGATTGGGAAAGAACGGACCGACCGCGTTGATCGCCCTGAGATCGGCGCGATCCTTCGGCCGGTCGAGGACCCGTTTGTAGGCCGCGACCTCCTGCATGGTGAAGTACCGGAGGCCTTCGTGGACGTCGGCGCCGTCTATCAGGCGGTCGGTCCTGCTGCCGGGCATGAACCAGTGGTCGCAGACTTCGATCCTACCTCCGCACAGCCTGGCCACCATGGCCCCGCTGACCTTGGTGCGCTCGAAGTATCCGCGCCCTTCCCGCACGAGGTCCAGCGCTCGCTGCCAGGTCTTGCCTCGCGCGATGATGTCTATGTCGGACAGTCGTTTTCGATGCCCGGCGATCAGCAGCCGGGCACTTCCCGCGAGGACGAAGTCCGCGGGTTCGAACTGCTCTTCGAGAATGAGTTTCCAGACCAGCCGAATCAATTCGGCGCTGTCATAGGCCCTGTCGTGGGCACGAGCCACTTCGATGTCCTTCTCAATCTGACTTCGGGCATAGGATTCGCAGTGGTCGAAGGGATCATCCGTCTTTCTGACGGTCATCCGGGAACGATTCCAGTACACCCAACGCGCGCAGGATCTCAGCGCGTTCGGGCGGTGCGGTGCTGTGGAGCGCTCGACGCATCCGTTCGGTTTTGGCGCGCTCCTTGAAAACAGTGCTGCGGTGGACGAACCACGCGCGGAACACCAGCGCGACTGGGGCCGCGACCAGGAGAAAGACCGTGAATGGCACTAGCTCTGAGTGAAGCACGGTCGGTCACCGCCTTAACGGAGGCGGGCGGTCGCGCGTGGCGAGCTGTTCGAGTGCCTTGAGATCATGGATGGTCACGTTCCCTCGGCCGGTCGAGAGGATCCGGAGTTCCTTCAGCCGTCTGAGGACTGCGGAGGCCGACTCGCGGGAGAGCCCGCTGAGCGAGCCGAGGTCCCGCTGCGTCACACCCGCGATGTGCAGTCCCCCCGAGACCTCCTTGCCCAGATCGGCGTCGACCAGGCGCAGCAGGCCTTTGGCGATCTTGTTCTCGCTGCTCGTCACCGATTCCAATTGGGGGAGGTCCTTCGCGATGACCCGGTCGGCGAGGCGTCGCAGCATCGCTTGAGTGACGCGTCGGCTCGTCAAGACGAATTCCATCCACAGCTCACCCGAGATCAGGTCGGCCTCGACCTCGTTCAGCGCGACCATGTCGGCGGATCGGGGCTTGCCGGTGAATGCGGCGAACTCCCCGACGAAGTGCCCGGGCTTGCAGATGTACACGATGGCCCTTGGGTCACCGGTCACCGCCTTGACGTGTCCGCGTTGCAGGAACAGCACGAAATCCGAGGTGTCCCCCTCGCGCACCAGTGTGGTCCCTGCCGGATAGCTGACGCGGTGGCTCGCGGGCAGGAGCTGGTCGAGTTCCTCTTGTGTGAGGATTCCATCCGACTGTGTGGCGCTGGACATGCTTCTAAGTGTAAATTACGCAGAAGTCGCCCCCGAGACGGGAATGGGGTGTGTCGCGATCCGGACAACTCTTCGCGTCGTTCAGGCGCAGGTGCCCGAATCTACGGCGTCGAGGGTTCCGGTTCTGCGGTCTCTGTCGGGTCCACTGGGTGGCGGATTCCTGGGTGGTTTTGGGGGAGTACCGCTTTGATGACCCAGCCGCTCGCTATCAGGCACAGGATCAGCAGCGGCCACGACAAGGCCACTTGCAGCAGGCCTCCCGCCACCACCGCGAACTCCTCCTGCTCGCTGTTCCAGAACGGCGTGAAGACCGCCACCCGCACCAGGTACATCGCGACCCACAGCCACGAGGCCGCCGCATAAGCGCGCAGCAGGTCCGGGTCCCGCCGCCACCGCGTCTTCTGGCCCAGCAGCCCGCCGACGATCAGCCCCAGCAGCGGCCGCCGGAAGACGATGAACCCCGCCCACACCAGCGCGCTCGCGGCGTTGCTCACGATCCGCGGGAGCAGGATGTCCTGCGCCCGTCCGGTGTGGAGCACGATGAGCACCGCGACCGCGACGCTGAGCAGGCCGAGCACCACCGCCCGCGGCTTCTCGCGCCTCCGGAGCCGCACCGCCGCGATCGCGGCCGCCGACACCAGTGAGGCCGCTGCGCCCCAAGCGATCGAGTTCCCGGTCAGCAACCAGGTGAGGATGAACACCACGAGCGGGGCGGTGGCGTCGAAGGCTCCTCGCCTGCCGCCTAGTAGGCTGACGAGCGTGTCTTGCCGCACAGTATCGGACAACTCCCGACCCTTACCTCTCAACCCGTTACGCCAGGCAAGGCTACCCTAACCGCAGTGGCACGCCGGGCCTCAGGCCCGCAGCCCCATCTACGGACGGATTGGCACGGTACCGCATGCTCGGCACACACCGGATCAGCGAAGCGCAGCTCGTAGACCTGCTCCGCCGTGCCAGAAAGACCGACTTCGGTCGCTGGAGCAAAGCCGACCTCCAGCGGGGCATGACCGACCTCGGCTGGCAGGTCCGCTCCGCCGAGGTCGACATCGGCATGTGGCGGGCCGAGACCGGTTACGACACCGGCAACGCGATCGCCGACTCCGTGCCGCCTCAGACTCCCGTCACCGGCCGCGCCGACTTCTACTCGATCGAAGTGATGGTCCTGCGCTCGGCCGAGCGCGGCCGCCAAGGCGAGAACCACCGCACGCTGATCTTCCGCGAAGTCCTGCGCACCATGATGAACGAGCTCGGCGCCCCCGAGATCCGCGGCGGCGACGGCGGCCCCTGGATCCGCTGGTACCGCGACGGCCTCGTCTTCGAGCTCCACCTGCGCCGCTTCCACGGCGGCGTGACCCTGCGCCTGCTCTCCCCTGACCTGTTCGAGCAGCTCGAAGCCCACGCGGTGGGCAAAGGCGACGTTTCGGGCTGGTCGGCCTACGCCCGCGCCTCGCAGCACCCGCCGGAGCCGAACTGCACCGACATCGGCGAGTTCACCGAGCGCCTCTCCTCGCTCCTGGCCGACATGTCCGCCGACGTGCCGGTGGTCGACACCTCCGGGACGGTGCTCCTGCGCACCAGCGACTGGTCCGCGCGCTACGTGGCCGCGTTCGTCGACGGGGGTCTGCGCGTCGAGGCCAGCGCCGCGGTGAGCGGCGCCTGGCGCTCGGGCCTCTCGAACCTCCCCGGTCTCGGCTTCCGCGCGCCCAGCGGCGCCCAGCCGAACTGGTCGCGCAGCTTCAACTCGACCGACCGCACCGCCACCAACCAGGCCGCCCACATGATGGTGGACGCCCTGCGGGCGTTCGGCATCCAGGACCTGTTCGACATCGTCTACGACGGCTTCACCGCCGACGGCGAGCGCATGTACCTCCCGGTGCTCGGCATCGGCAACGGCAACGACGCGTACTAGCGGTCGGGGTTAGGGTCGGACCATGATCGTCGACCTGCGCTCTGACACCGTGACCCGGCCCACCGCGGCCATGCTCGAAGCCATGGCGGCCGCCGACGTCGGCGACGACGTCTACGGCGAGGACCCCACCGTGAACGCCCTCGAAGCCGAGGCCGCCGCCCTGTTCGGCAAGGAGGCCGCAGTCTTCACCCCGACCGGCTCCATGGCCAACCAGATCGGCCTGCAACTCCTGGTCCGCCCCGGCGAAGAGCTGCTGTGCGACGCCAAGGCGCACGTCGTGAACTACGAGATGGGCGCCGCGGCGGCCCTCGGCGGCATCACGACCCGGACCTGGTCCACCCCCGGCTGCCGCCTCGACGTCGACCTCGTCGAGCCGATGATCAACCGCCCCAACCCCTACGCCACCGCGACCCGCGCGATCGCCGTCGAGAACACCCACAACATCGGCGGCGGCACCGTCCAGCCCCTCGCGGAGCTGCAAAAGCTCCGCGACCTCGCCGACGCTTACGACCTCGGCCTCCATCTCGACGGCGCCCGCATCTGGAACGCCCACGCCGCCTCCGGCGTCCCCTTCGAGGCGTACGGGCGCCTGTTCGACACCGTCTCGGTCTGCCTCTCCAAGGGCCTCGGCGCCCCGGTCGGCTCGCTCCTGCTCACCGACGCCGAGCGCGCCTCCCGCGCCCGCGTGATCCGCAAGCGCCTCGGCGGCGGGATGCGCCAGGCCGGATTCCTGGCCGCCGCCGGCCGCTACGCCCTCGCCAACCACGTCGAACGACTCGCCGAGGACCACGCCCGCGCCCGCCACCTGGCCCGCTCCCTGGAGCCGTTCGGGCTCTGCGACGCCTCGGCGGTCGAGACGAACATCGTGATCGTGCGCGTTCCCGAGATCGCGAGGCTCGCGGTCGCGGCCGCCGAGCAGGGCGTGAAGATCTCGGTGCTCGGCCCCGACTGGGGCCGGATGCTCACCCATTACGACGTGGACGACGCCGGGATCGAGCACGCGGTCAAGGTCCTCGGCGACCTGGTCCGCTGAGAGCGTCCGAACGGCCTCGCACGATCCACCTGAACAGGGGGTTGCCGACGGGCCTCACCGAAGGTAGGTTAGGCATGCCTTCTTTAGTCGAGCCTAACCATTCCGGAGGTCGGTGCGTGTACGCCTGCATCTGCCACGCAGTCCACGAGAACGAAGTGCGTGACTGCATCAGCGCCGGCGCGCACACCGAAGAGGCCATCGGCGCCGCCTGCGACGCCGGCACCAGCTGCGGCACCTGCCACGAGCGCCTCACGGACATGATCGAGAGTTATTTCACCGACTCGGTGCCCGCCGCGGCCTGAGGTCTTTCCCCGCACTGCATTTATCGGCATTTGCCGGTCGCTTTAGGATGTCCTCCCTTAGGATAGGTTGTCCTATTTTAGGCATTCCTGGCTGGAAATGGGCCCCGACCTGGTCCTAGTGTGGGATCGTCGGCCACGCGACCGGCGACCGACGGACCGGGAAGGACGGATTGCAATGCAGGGCGACAAGAAGGTCATCGAATTCCTCAATGAGCAGTTGACCGCGGAGCTCACCGCGATCAACCAGTACTTCCTCCACGCGAAGATCCAGGAGAACTGGGGCTACACCAAGCTCGCGAAGTACACCAGGGCCGAGTCGATGGACGAGATGCGCCACGCGGAGGTCCTGACCGACCGGATCCTGTTCCTCGACGGGATGCCGAACTACCAGCGGCTGTTCCCGCTGCGGATCGGCGCCTCGGTCGAGGAGATCTTCCGCTGCGACCGCGAGATCGAGGTCGAGGCGATCGACCGCCTCAAGCGCGGCATCGAGCACATGGAGTCGGTCAAGGACTACGTCTCGCGGGACCTCTTCGAAGGCATCCTCAAGGACGAGGAGCACCACATCGACTACCTCGACACGCAGCTCGAGATCATCGAGAAGATCGGCGAAGCGCTCTACATCCAGAGCCTCATCGAGCAGCCCGACGCCGCATAGCCTCGGCGTCTCCCCAGCTCAGAGCCTTGAACAGAGGCGGGGGCCGGCCTTTCGGCCGGCCCCCTTTCTTCTTGCGGCAGAGCCCCTCACATCTCCGCCACAGTGGTAGGTCGCCGCCTTGACAGCGCCGACGTTCGGATCGTAACATATCAATGCTTTGAATGAAAGTTTCCGAAACTCTCGGAACTCGAGGTTCAACTCAAGGTTCAACCGATGGTCGCGGCCGGCACTCCACGACCCCCGCCGACTGCGTCCTTCCCTCTCACGACACGAAGGAGCCGTCCATGGACTCCCCCTCACCGCACGCGATCGAGCGACCGCCCGAACCGGGCCGCACGACCCGCCGATCGGTCCTCGCCACCGCCTCCCTGGCCGCCGGAGCGACGCTCCTGCCTGCCGGGGTCCTCACCCTCGCCACCTCCTCGGCCCACGCCGACGACCTGCTGCTGGAGACCGGCTTCTCCTCCGGCACCACCGAAGGCTGGACCGGCCGCGGCGACGCCGCCGTCTCGGTCAACGCCGAGGCGAACCTCCTCGTCGAGGGCCGCACCGCCTCCTGGAACGGCGCCGCGATCGACCTCACCGAGCACATCGAAGTCGGCGTCCGCTACCGGCTCCGAGTCCGCCTGCGCCTGCCCTCGGGCGAACCCGCCGACCTGCGCACCTCCGTGCAGCGCGACGCGGGCGAGGCCACCCACTACGACACCGTCCAATGGAACACCGCGGTGACCGCCGACGACTGGGTCGAGTTCTCCGGCACCTACTCGATCGCCCAGCCCGCCGACCGGCTCCAGTTCTACGTCGAGTCCGACGAGAGCCTCACCCCGATCCTGCTCGACGACTTCACGCTCACCAGGATTGAGGACCCCGAGATCGAGGACCTCGTGCCGCTCAAGGCCTTCCTCGCCGCCGACTTCCCGATCGGCTGCGCCGTCGAGCCGCCCGAGGTCGTCGGCCGGCCCTCCGAACTGCTCGCGAGGCACTTCGCGCAGGTCACCCCCGGCAACCAGATGAAACCTGAAACGATCCAACCCGCCGAAGGCCTCTTCGACTTCGGCCCGGCCGACCAGATCGTCGACTTCGCCGAAGCCGAAGGCATGCAGGTCTGGGGCCACACCCTGCTGTGGCACAACCAGACCGCCGACTGGTGGTTCCTCGACGCCGACGGCGAGCCGCTCCAGAGCACCCCCGAGCACCGGCAGCTCCTCCTCGACCGCCTCGAAGCCCACGTCACCGCGATCGGCGAGCACTACGGCGACCGCATCTGGGCCTGGGACGTCGTCAACGAGGTGATCGACCCCGACCAGCCCGACGGCCTGCGCCGCTCCCGCTGGTACGAGGTCTTCGACGGCGGCGGCTACATCGACGCGGCCTTCACCATCGCCCGCGAAGCGCTCCCCAGTGGCGTCAAGCTCTTCATCAACGACTACAACACCGAGTTCCCCGACAAGCGCGAGGCGATGTACAACCTCGTGCAGGGCCTCCAGGACCGAGGCGTCCCGGTCGACGGCATCGGCCACCAGGCCCACGTCGACTACCGGCGCCCGGTGTCGCTCCTGGCCGAGTCCATCGACGCCTTCAAGGAACTCGGCGTCCTCCAGGCGATCACCGAACTCGACGTCTCGGTCTCCGACTACCCCGAAGAGAGCCTCCCCGAGACCCCGCCCGAACGCCTCGCCGCCCAAGGCGAGTACTACCGGGACCTGTTCGCCCTCCTACGCGAGCGCGCCGACGACCTCGAATCGGTGACCATGTGGGGCCTCTACGACGCCGTCTCGTGGCTGCGGACCTGGCCGGTCGCACGACCGCACGAGGCGCCGCTCATCTTCGACGACCGCCTCCAGGCCAAGGCCGCCTACTGGGGCATCGTCGACCCCGACAGCCTCGAACCCGAGGCGTAACGGCGAGACTTCCGGGAGCGGGGCAGCACTGCGTCCAGCAGCCCAGCCGGGGCCCCGCTCCCGGGTCCGACTACTTCCCGGCCCGCCGCATCGGCACGTGCGCGATCCCGTCCTCGACGTACTCCTCGCCCGCGACCTCGAAACCGTACTTGCGGTAGAACCCGGCCGCGTACGTCTGCGAATCGAGCACCACCTCCGCCTCCGGCCCCACCGACTCCAGCGCCGCGGCCATCAGCCGCCCGCTCAGACCCGACCCGCGCTCCTGCGGAACGCAGCACACCCGCCCGATCCGCCAACCCGAACCGCCGACCGAGCGGTCCCGCAGCAGCCGCAGGCACGCGACCGCCCCGTCCTCGCCGTCGAACCAGAAGTGCACGGTCTCCGGATCGGTGTCGTACCCGTCGAGATCGGGGTACGGGCACTCCTGCTCGACCACGAACACCGCCTGCCGGAGCCTGGCGAGGCCGAACACCGCCGCGCCGTCGAGCCCCGCGAACCCACTCTTCCGTATTTCGCGCATACCCGCCATTAGAGCAGCGTTCGCCGCCAAGCGGTTGGACGCTCACGCGCACCCGTCGGCCGCCTCACGCCTCCGCGAGCCGCCCCTTCCACCACTCGAGCGTCTCGGCCAGCGCCGTCGCCAGGTCCGTCGGCTCGTCCCCGAACGCCTCGGTGAACGCCGAGGAGTCCATCACGTACGGCCCGTCCCACTGGTGCCGGGTCTCGGCCATGCCCCGCATCGCCGGCTTGAACGCCCCCACGACCTGGATCAGCACCCACCACGGCAGCCGCCGCACCTTCGGGTCCGTGCCGCTCTGGCGGCCCAGCTCCGCGATCGCCTCCCGCATCGACACCGCCGGCGCCGACGGCACGTGCCACGGCCGCCCCCACGACCGGTCGTCCCCGGCCAGGCGCACCAGCGCCCGCGCCATGTCCGGGATGTACGTGAACGTGTGCGGCGCTTCGGGGTCCCCGAAGACGTCCACGGTCTTCCCCTCCATCGCCGGGCGCACCATCCGCTCGCCGAGCATCGCGTCCGCCAGCGCCCCGGGCCCGAAGTAGTCCGACCCCCGCGCCTCGGTGAACCGCAGGTCCCCGGCCTCGTGCAGCGCCATCGCGTCCTCCCACATCCGGATCCGGATGCGCCCCTTGTGGCCGGGGGACCGCAGCGGCGTCGCCTCGGTCATCGGAGCGTCCACGGGCCCGTAGACGTACAGGTTCCCGGTGTTGACCAGCGAGGCCCCGTGCCGCTTGGCGGCGCCCAGGATCGCGGCGAACATCGGCGGCCACTCCTCGGCCCACTGGTGGTACCCGGCCGGGTTCGCGCAGTTGTAGATGACCTCGGCCCCGGCGCTGGCGGCGGCGAGCGCTTCGGCGTCCCTGGCGTCGACGGCGACGTGCTCGACGCCGTCGCCGCTCGTTCCGCCGGAGCGGCTGAGGACGCGGACGCGCTCGCCGCGCGCGGTGAGGATCGCGGCGACGGTGGTGCCGATCTGGCCTTTGCCGATGATCACGTGGTCGGTCATGGGGGAGTCCCTTCAAAAGAGAGAGAGCGGTGCTCTCGGTTCTGTTCAACCCTCCCACGCGCCTCCGCCACTGTCAAGAGCACTGCTCACTTTTGCGATCAGTGATCTCTACTACGCCCGAAAAAACCCGGACGCACCGCGTCCGGGCCTCGACTCGTGCTCAGGCGTACTCGTCGGCGATCTCCCGCGCCCGGTCCCGGGCCGCCTCGATCGCGTCGGTCACCGCCGAGCGCGCCCGGTGGTTCTCCAGCTGCCGCACCGCGCTGATCGTCGTCCCCGCCGGGGACTCGACCGCCTCGCGCAGCTCCACCGGCGAGCTGCCGCTCTCGCGGAGCATCCGGGCCGCGCCGAGCGCCGTCTGCGTCACCAGCTCCGAGGACACCGCCCGCGGCAGCCCCATGAGCACTCCGGCCTCGGTCATCGCCTCGGCCAGGTAGTAGAAGTACGCCGGCCCCGAACCGGAGATCGCGGTGACGGCGTCCTGGTGCTTCTCCTCGACCACCAGCGTCCGCCCCAGCGGCTTGAACAGTTCCTCGACCGCCGCCAGGCACGCCTGGTCGGCGTGCGTGCCGGGGGAGAGGACCGTCATCGCCTCGTCCACGAGCGCCGGCGTGTTCGGCATGGCCCGCACCACCGGCGTCGCGTCCGGCAGCCGCTTCTCGAAGAACGCCACCGGCAGTCCCGCGCAGATGCTCACCACCGGCGCGCTCCCGTCGAAGGCCCCGGTCAGCTCCTCGAGCAGCGAACCGGCGTCCTGCGGTTTGACGGCGACGATCACGGCCTCGGCGCGGCGCACCGCCTCGGCGTTCGGCTCGACGCGCACCCCGTACGCCTCGCGCAGCTCGGCGGCGCGCTCGGCGCTGCGGGCCGTGGCGATCACCGAGTCCGGCGACCATCCCGCCCGCAGCAGGCCCGACACGATCGCCTGCCCCATCTTCCCCGCACCCAGCACCGCGACTGTCCGCATACCGTCTCCTCACGCTCTCGATGGCCTCATCGATTGTGCCTCGCGCACCGCCGCGACCGCGCCCCTCGACCACTGGGCGAGAACTTCGCACTCGCGAAAAACTGTCCGATTGAGCGTTTCGTCCCCTCGCCGCCGGAGGGGCTGCCACGATAATCGGACTCAGGCACTCAATGCGCGATTGGGGCGATATGGACGTTCTCGACTTGGCCCGGATCCAATTCGGCGTCACGACCGTCTACCACTTCCTCTTCGTGCCCGTGACCATCGGCCTGTCGCTCCTGGTCGCCCTCCTCCAGACCCTCTGGCACACCACCGGCAAGACCGCCTACCTCCGCGCCACCAAGTTCTGGGGCAAGCTCTTCCTCATCAACCTCGCCATGGGCGTGGTCACCGGGATCGTCCAGGAGTTCCAGTTCGGCATGAACTGGTCGGCCTACTCGCGCTTCGTCGGCGACATCTTCGGCGCCCCGCTCGCCTTCGAGGCCCTCGTCGCGTTCTTCCTCGAATCGACCTTCATCGGCATCTGGATCTTCGGCTGGGACCGCCTCAAACCCGCCCTCCACCTCGCCTGCATCTGGCTCGTCGCCCTCGGCTCCCTCGCCAGCGCCTACTTCATCCTCGCCGCCAACGCCTTCATGCAGAACCCCGTCGGCTACCAGATCAACGCCACCGCAGGAAGGGCCGAACTCACCGACTTCGGCGCCGTCCTGACCAACCCGGTCGTCCTCGCCGCCTTCCCCCACACCATCTTCGCCTCCTGGCTCACCGCCGGCGTCGTCGTCATCGCCGTCTCCGGCTACCACTTCCAGCACCGCCGCGACCTCGACGTGCACCGCCCCGCGATGCGCCTGGGCATCCTCACCACCCTCGTCGGCGGGCTCGGCCTCATCCTCTCGGGCGACTCCCTCAGCAAGGTCATGACCGCGACCCAGCCGATGAAGATGGCCGCCGCCGAGGCGCTCTACCAGACCACCTACAACGCGCCGTTCTCCGTGCTCACCCTCGGCTCGCTCGACGGGCGCACCGGCACCCCGGTCATCGAGATCCCCGGCCTCCTCTCCTTCCTCGCCACCGGCTCCACCCAAGGCCGCGTCGAAGGCATCAACGACCTCAACGCCCAGTACAACGCCCTCTACGGCCCCGGCGACTACGCCCCGTACATCCCCCTCACCTACTGGTCCTTCCGGCTCATGATCGGCTTCGGCCTGATCGCGATCGCCATGGCCGTCATCGTCTGGTGGTCCACCCGCCGCGGCCGCCTCCCCGCCCACCGCCTGTTCTGGCCGGCCGTCATGTGGACGGCCCTGACCCCCTTCCTCGCCAACAGCGCCGGCTGGATCTTCACCGAGATGGGCCGCCAGCCCTGGGTCGTCTTCAGCCTCCTGGAGACCAGCGCCGGCGTCTCACCGCGCGTCGGCGTGTCCACCGTCGCCCTCTCCCTCACCGGCTTCACCCTCGTCTACCTCGTGCTCGCCGTGATCGCCCTCAAGCTCTTCCTCAAGTACGCCAAGGCGGGCCCGCCCAGCGAAGCGGACGCGCTCGCCTCCTCCGGGCCGCCGGACGACGCCGACCAGCCCATGGCCTTCGCCTACTGATCAAGGGACACTCCATGGAATTGACGACGGTCTGGTTCATCGCCATCGCGGTCCTGTTCACCGGGTACTTCATCCTGGAGGGCTTCGACTTCGGCGTCGGCGCCCTGCTGCCGGTCCTCGGACGCGAGGACCGCGAGCGCCGCGCCCTCATCAACACCATCGGCCCGGTCTGGGACGGCAACGAGGTCTGGATCATCACCGCCGGCGGCGCCATGTTCGCGGCCTTCCCCCACTGGTACGCGAGCCTGTTCTCCGGCTTCTACCTCCTGCTGTTCATGATCCTCATCGGACTCATCCTCCGCGGGGTCGCCTTCGAGTACCGCGGCAAGGGCGAGACCGACCGCTGGCGCCGCGGCTGGGACCGCTGCATCGTCGTCGGATCGGTCGTCCCCGCGTTCCTGTGGGGCGTCGTGGTCGCCAACATCGTCCGCGGCGTCCCCCTCGACGCGAACTTCGACCACACCGGCTCCTTCTGGGGCCTGCTCAACCTCTACGCGATCCTCGGCGGCCTGACGACGCTCCTGCTGTTCACCGCCCACGGCGCCTACTTCCTGCACCTCAAGACCGCCGGCGAGATCGCCGAGCGCGCCCGCAGGGTCGGCCTGCGCACCGGGGCGGCCGCCGCCGTCCCCGCGCTCGCGTTTTTGATCTGGACCCAGATCGCCTACGGCAACGCCGTCACGCTGATCCTCATCCTCCTGGCCGTCCTCGCGCTGCTGGCGGGCCTCGCGCTCGACTACACCGGCCGCGGCGGCTGGGCCTTCGCGGCCACCGCGCTCACCATCGGCCTCGCCTCCGCCGCGCTCTTCTGCGCCCTCTGGCCCGACGTCCTCCCCTCTACTTCGGACCCCGCGAACACGCTCACGCACCAGAACGCCGCCGCGACCGCCAAGACCCTCGGCATCATGACCTGGGCCGCCCTCGTCTTCCTGCCGATCGTCCTGCTCTACCAGGGCTGGACGTACTGGGTCTTCCGCAAGAGGGTCGCCGTCGAGAGGATCCCCGCCTGATGACCACGCTCGCACCGAAGCCCGCCGGCGCCTTCGACCGCCGCCTCCTGCACCGCGCCCGCGGGTCGGCGGCCTACATCGGCGTGTGCGCCGCGCTGGGCCTGGCCCAGACCGCGTGCGTGGTCGTCGGCGCGTGGCTCATCGCGGGCCTCATCGCGGGGGCCTTCGCCGGCGGCGAGGACCTCGCCGCCCTCGCCCCGCGGCTGCTGTGGCTCGGGGCCGTCCTCGCCGCCCGCGCGCTCCTGGCCTCGGTCCAGGAGGCCGCCGCGCACCGCGCCGCCGCCGGGATCAAGTCCGGGCTGCGCCGCCAGGCGCTCGAGCGGCTCATGCGCCTGCCCTCCGGCCGCCACCACTCCGGCGAGACCGCCGCGCTCCTGGTCCGCGGCCTCGACGCGCTCGACGCCTACTTCGCCCGCTACCTGCCCCAGCTCGTCCTGGCCGTCCTCGTGCCCGTCGCCGTCCTCGCCGTCATGCTCGCCGCCTACCCGCCCGCGGCGCTCATCGTCCTGGTCACGCTGCCGCTCATCCCCATGTTCGGCATCCTCATCGGCCTGTACACGCGCAGACGGGCCGAACGCCAGTGGGCCTCGACCGCGCACCTCGCCCACCACTTCGCCGACCTCGTCGCCGGACTGCCCACCCTCAAGGCCTTCGGCCGCGCCGCCAAGCAGACCGGCGCGATCGCCGCGACCACCGGCGCCTACCGGCGCCGCTCGATGGCTCTGCTGCGCATCGCGTTCTGCTCCGCGCTCGTCCTCGAACTCGCCGCGAGCCTGTCGGTGGCCGTCGTCGCCGTCACCGTCGGCGTCCAACTCGTCGGCGGCGGCCTCACCGGCGTCATCGGCCTCCAGACCGCCCTGCTCGTCCTCATCCTCGCCCCCGAGGCCTACCTGCCGCTGCGCAACGTCGGCGCGCACTACCACGCCAGCGCCGAGGGCCTCGCCGCCGCCGAACAGGTCTTCGCGATCATCGCCGAGGAACCCGAACGCGAGGACCGGCCCGAACCGCCCGCGCCCGCGACCGGCGCCGTCACGGCCGCCACGGCCCTCACCAGCGCCCCCGCCATGCGCACCACCCTCGACCGCGCCCCCACGATCATGTTCCGCCGCACCGTCTTCGCCTATCCGGGCCGCGACGCGCTGCCCGAACGCAGCCTCACCGTCCCCGCCGGGCGCACCACCGTCCTCACCTCCCGCTCCGGCGCCGGCAAGTCCACGCTCATGGCCGCCCTGGTCGGCTTCCGCACGCCCGTGTCCGGCTCGATCGCCTTCGACGACACCGACCTGGCCGATCTCGACCTCGCCACCGTGCGCCGCTCCATCGCCTGGCTCCCGCAGCGCCCGGTCCTCATCGACGGCACCGTCGCCGACAACGTCCGCCTCGCCGTCCCCGGCAGCGCCTCCGACCCCGCCGTAGCCAGGGCCCTCGCCGCCGCCCACGCCCCCGCCGCGACCCGCCGCGTCGCCGCCGGCGGCGCGGGGCTCTCCGCCGGCGAGGCCGCCCGCGTCGGCCTCGCCCGCCTCCTGCTGCGCGCCGACCTCCTCGACCCGCCCGTGCTCCTCCTCGACGAACCCACCGCGCACCTCGACGCCGACACCGAGCACGCCGTGCTCGCCTCCCTCGCGCCCTACCGCGAAGACCGGACCGTCCTGATCGCCTCCCACCGCCCCGCGGTGCGCGCGATCGCCGACCGAGAGGTGGACTGGTGACCGACACCGAACTCACCAAGGCAGCGCCGAACCCGAGCCTTCGCCGCCTCACCCTGTGGCGCAACCCGATCGCCCTGCGCCTCGGCCTCGGCGCGGGCCTTGGCGCCCTCTCCCAGCTGAGCGCCCTCGCGCTCCTCGCCGTCGCCGCCTACCTCATCTCCCGCGCCTGGCAGCAGCCCCCGATCCTCTACCTCATGGTCGCCATCACCTCGGTGCGCCTGTTCGGCATCAGTCGCGGCGTCCTGCGCTACACCGAACGCCTCGTCTCCCACGACGCCGCCTTCCGCGGCCTCGAACGCCTCCGCATCGCCGTCTGGCGCAAACTCGTCCGCCTCGCCCCCGCAGGCGTCCCCGTCTGGCGCACCGGCGACCTCCAGGCCCGCCTCGTCGACGACGTCGACGGCGTCGGCGACCGCTGGCTGCGCGGCGCCCTCCCGCTCACCAGCGCCCTCGCCGTCGCCGCCTGCGCCGTCGCCCTCCAGACCGCCCTCCTGCCCGCCGCGGGCCTCCTCCTCGCCGCCGCCCTCCTCACTGCCGCCCTCGCCGGACCCGCCCTCGCCTCCTGGTCGGCCCGCGCCGCCGTGCGCGCCACCGCCGACGCCCGCGGCGACCTCACCGAAGGCGTCCGCTCCTGCCTCCACGGCCGCGAAGAACTCGTCGCCGCCGGCACCGACGCCGCCGCCCTCGAACGCGTCCTCGAAAGCGACGAGCGCCTGCGCCGCGCCGACGCCCGCATCGCCTGGACCGCCGGACTCGGCCAGACCCTCGTCCTCGCCGCCATGGCCGCCGCCGTCTGCGGCGCCCTCTGGACCGGCATCCCCGCCGTCGCCGCCGGCACCCTCGACGGCGTCCTCCTCGCCTGCCTCGCCCTCGTGCCCCTCGCCGCCTTCGAACCCGTCCTCGCCCTCCCCGCCGCCGCCCAGCAGACCGCCGCCGCCAAAGCCTGCGGCCGCCGCCTGCTCGACATCACCCGCGCCACCGAACCGCGCCCCGACCCCGCCGAACCCATGGACTACGAACCCAACCCCCTCGGCGGCCCGCCCTTCGTCGCGATCAAACGCCTCAGCGTCACCTGGCCCGGCGCCGAAGCCCCCGCCCTCTCCGGCTTCGACCTCACCGTCCAACCCGGCGAACGCGTCGCCGTGACCGGCCCCTCCGGCTCCGGCAAGTCCACCCTCGCCGCCGCCCTCATGGGCTTCCTCCCCTACGAGGGGAGCCTGCGCTTCGGCGGCGTCGAACTCGCCGAATACGGCGGCGACGACCTCCGCCGCATCGTCGGCCTCTGCTCCCAGGACGCCCACATCTTCGACACCACCCTCGCCGAGAACCTCCGCCTCGCCCGCCCCGCGGCCGACGACGAGGCCCTCGCCCGCGCCCTGCGCTGGGCCGGCCTGCGCGACTGGCTCGACGCCCTCGAACGCACCGGCAACGGCCTCCGCACCCGCCTGGGCGAACACGGCCGCGCCGTCTCCGGCGGCGAACGAGGCCGCATCGCCCTCGCCCGCTGCCTCCTCGCCGACCGCGAAGTCCTCATCCTCGACGAACCCGACGCCCACCTCGACGCCGCCACCGCCGACCGCGTCCTGCGCACCGCCGCCGCGGCCCTCGAAGGCAAGACCGCCATCATCATCACCCACCGGCCCCTGCCCGACGGCATCGTCGACCGCGTCGTCCGCCTCGACCCGTCCCTGCCCGCGCCGCGCGCCGCCGCGAACCCCGCGACCGCCGCCACCTCGCTATCGTCATAGGAGAGCGCACGCACCGATCACGGCGTGCGCGAACCCGAAGGCGATGTGTAGACTCCCAACCCGGTGCCGCCGCGAACGTCCCGCGGCACCGAGCGGGCCCGACCGGCGCCCGCCGCATCCAGAACACTCACTAAGGCATCAGCGGTGAACACGACTGCGCACCAGCCCGAGGTCCCCCGATCCGGGCAGCGCTGGCCCGAGGGCTGGACCAAACTCCACGTCTACCTGACCGACCTCGACCAGGTCAAGGCGGTCGCCGAGTCCTACCGAGACGTCATCGACCGCACCGACGGCGACCGGCCCGTCCCGCACGAATGGCTCCACGCCACCGTCGCCTCCGTCGAATGCGACGCCGCCGACATCGACGAGGACACCCGACAGTGCCTCATCGAACGCCTCCGGGAGAGCGCCGCCGCGATCCCCGCCTTCCCCCTCACCATCGGGCCCGCACTGGCCGCCACCGGCGCCATCATGCTCGACACCTTCCCCGACAACCAGTTCGAGCGGCTCAAGAACGCCTGCGTCGCCTCGATCGACGCCGTCGTCGCAGGCCGCGTCGCCCGCCCCGGCGGCGGCCCCGGCCACGTCTCCCTCTCCTACCGCTCCGACGAGGTCGGCGTCGACCGCCAGCGCGGGGCGATCCAGAACCGCCTGCGCGACGTCAGGCCCGGTAGGACGGAGATCACCGTCACCGGCGTCGACCTCGTCCGCGTCATCCAAGCCGAGGACGCCTCCACCTACACCTGGGAGCACATCGCTCGAATCCCCTTGGGCGCCTAGGCAAAAGGCCGAACCCACGGACGCCGCCACGCGCGGCGCCCGAAACGATTGACCCTTGAGACGCGAATCCGACACCGAAACGTCACCGGCCTGTGGCCTACTGTTGAGGCATGTGTCAGAGCCAGGACACGCGGCGTTCAGGCACGGTCACCGAAGACCAGCCCCCTTGACCGACAGCACCCGGTAGCACCGGGCGGCGGCGCCACCCCTCGGCTCGGCACATGGTCCACGCAGCAGTCCCCGGTCAACCCGGAGCGGCCCAAAGCCGTCAGTGTCAGGAGGTGTCGATTGTTCGCAGCCAATGACCGTCGTATCGCAACCCGTTCGACCGCATTCGTCCCCCCGCTCGATGAAGCGGCGGAGCTGAACGAACCCCGTCTTTACGAGCGCGGCCCCGTCGGCCCGCCCTCGGGCCGCACCGAGGTCACCGAACCGTACGGGTTCTTCACCGACCTCGCCTCCGGCCACCTCCTCCACGACGGCCACATCCGGCCCGCCTACGCCCTCACCGCACCGACCCCGCTCGAAGTGTGGCGGCGCAACCTGGAGATCGTCACCGCGATCCTCACCGCCGCCGGCGTCGACCACTTCGCCGTGCCCGGCTTCAGCCTCACCCGCCCGGTCCTGGCCACCGCCGCGGCCGACCGCCAGCGGGTGTGCACCGCGCTGGCGATGCTGTGCGATTCGACCGGCGGGCGTCTGACGGTGCCCGAGCCGGCGTTCCGCGAGTCCGAGCTGGGCCTGGACCGCCCGCAGTGGGCCCGCCGGGCCGACATGGGGGACGTGCCGCTGGTGCGCGCCACGTGGCTGTGGACCGACCCTGGCCGCGACCTCGTCTTCGGCGAGGACTACGGCTGCGACATCGAATTCTGGTCCGACACCGGCGACGGCCACCTGCTGGCGCCCCGGCACAACCGCATCGGCCCGGTCGTCCGCGCCGACGGCGCGATGGTCTCGGCCCCCGGGAACCTCTTCACCGCGCTCGCGAGCGGTCCTCGCACCGCGCTGCCGCGCGTCCAGACGCGGTCGGAGTTCGCCCGGCCCGCCCCCGACCACGTGGACTTCCCGATCGACGTGGTCTACACGTGGGTCGACGGCGCCGACCACGCCTGGCTGCGCCGCCGGGCCGAGGCCGGCCACACCCCGTACCACGCGGAGTCGGCGAACGAGGCGCGGTTCCTCGACCGCGACGAGCTGCGGTTCTCGCTGCGCTCGCTGCATCTGAACGCGCCGTGGGTGCGCCACGTGTATCTGGTGACCGACCGGCAGCGTCCGCACTGGTTGGACGCGGAGGCCCCGGGGTTGACGGTGGTCGACCACCGGGACCTGTTCGACGACCCGGACTGCCTGCCGACGTTCAACTCGCACGCGATCGAGACGCAGCTGCACCGCATCGAGGGGCTCTCGGAGCACTTCCTGTACTTCAACGACGACATGTTCATCGGCCGCCCGGTCGGGCCGCAGTTGTTCTTCGAGCCCAGCGGGCTCTCGCGGTACTTCCCGGCGCAGACGTTCATCGGGATGGACCCGGTGAGCCGGGCGGACACGCCGCCGAACGCGGCGTTCAAGAACGACCGGGCGCTGTTGGAGCGGGCCTTCGGGCGCACGATCTCGCGGATGATGAAGCACGTGCCGTACCCGTTGCAGCGCAGTGTGCTCGCGGAGGTCGCGAAGGAGTTCGACGAGGACATGGCGCGGACGGCGCGCAGCGCGTTCCGGGACGTCACGGACGTCTCGACGGTGACGCTGCTGCACTACTACGCGTACTTCTCGGGCCGCGCGGTCGTCGGGCAGGCCCGCGACGCCTACGTGGAGCTGGGGATGGCGGACGCGGCCGAGCGGCTGGAGCTGCTGCTGGAACGGCGCGACCGCGAGACGTTCTGCATCAACGACGCCGGGCTGGCCCCCGAGGTGGCCGAGGAGCGCTCGGCGATGATGGGCCGCTTCCTGGAGGCGTACTTCCCGGTCCCGTCCCCGTACGAGCGGGCGGTGGCGCTGTAGACGGCCGGGGGCCCGGACCGACCGGTCCGGGCCCCCGCGCCGCTCACTTCAGGCCGCGCCGCTCCAGCAGCGGCTCGATCTCGGCGTCGCGTCCGCGGAACCGCCGGTAGGACTCCATCGGGTCGATGGAGCCGCCCTTGCTGAGCAGGAACTCGCGGAAGTGGTCGCCGTTCTCGCGGGTGAGGCCGCCGTGCTCCTTGAACCATTCGACGGTGTCGGCGTCGAGGATCTCCGACCAGATGTACGAGTAGTACCCGGCTGAGTAGCCGCCGGCGAAGATGTGCGCGAAGTAGCCCGAGCGGTAGCGCGGGGCGATCTCCTCGAGCCCGATCCCGGCCGCTTCGAGCGCGGCGCGCTCGAAGTCCTCCACGGCCTTCGCCGGGTCCTCGCCGCCGCCCGGGACCTCCTCGGGAGTGAGGCGGTGCCAGGCCTGGTCGAGGATGGCCGCGGCGAGGTACTCGGTGGAGGCGAAGCCCTCGCCGAACTGGCCGGAGGCCTCCCACTGGTCGAGCAGCTCGGCCGGGGCGGCCTCGCCGGTGCGGTGGTGGCGGGCGTAGTTGGCGACGACCTCGGGCCACTGGCGCCACATCTCGTTGACCTGCGAGGGGTACTCGACGAAGTCGCGCGGCGTGGAGGTCATCGAGGTCTTCGGGTACCGGCAGGCCGACAGGAGCCCGTGGAGGGCGTGCCCGAACTCGTGGAACAGCGTGGTCGCGTTGTCGACGGTGATGAGCGCCGGCTGGCCCTCGGCGGGCGCCACGATGTTGAGGTTGTTGACGACCACGGGCCTGTCGCCGGTGAGGTCCGACTGGACGACGAGCGGGTTCATCCACGCGCCGCCCTTCTTGGAGTCGCGCGTGAAGAAGTCGCCCACGAACAGCCCCAGCGGCTCGCCATTGTCGAAGACCTCCCACACCCGCGCCTCGGGGTGGTACCCGACGAGGTCGGGCCGCTCGGCGAAGGTCAGCCCGAACTCCTTCTCGGCGGCGTAGAACACGCCGTCGACCAGGACCCGGTCGAGTTCGAGGTAAGGCCGCAGGGCCTCGGCGTCGAAGCCGTACTTGGCCTGGCGGACCTTCCCGGCGTAGTAGGACCAGTCCCAGGCCGCGAGGGTGAAGTCGCCGCCTTCGGCGTCGATGACCTCTTGGAGCTCGGCGGCCTCGCGGCGCGCGTTGCGCACCGAGGCGGCGGCGAGCCCGGCGAGGCGCTCGGCGATGATCTGCGCGTTCCCGGCGGTCTGGTCGGCGGCGATGTAGGCGGCGTGGTGCTCGTGGCCGAGCATCCGGGCCTTCTCCGCGCGCAGGCGCACCATCGCCAGGAGCGTCTCGGCGTTGCCGCCGCCGCGGGCGATGGTGGCCTTGTAGAGCCGCTCGCGCAGCGGCCGGTGCTTGAGGTCGGCCAGGTAGGGGTGGACGCTGAAGTTCGACTGGGTGATGAGCCAGCCTTCGAGGTCGCGGTCGGCGGCGGCCGCGGCGGCGGCGATCTGGTCCTCGCTGAGGCCCTCGAGCTCCTCGCGGTCGGTGACGTGGACGGCCGCGGCGTTGATGTCGCCGAGGATGCCCTGGTTGAACTTGGCCGACAGTTCGGCCAGTTCGGTGTTGATCCGGGAGAGGCGCTCCTTGCCGGCGTCGTCGAGCGCGGCCCCGCCGCGGACGAACTCGGTGTGGTAGCGCTCGAGGAGGCGCTCGTCCTGCTCGTCCAGGCCCAGTTCCGCGCGCCGGTTCCACAGGTCGTCGAGGCGGGCGAACAGGGCCGCGTTCAGGTGAATCTTGTCAGAGTGCGCCGCGAGCTTGGGGCTGATCTCGGTCTCGATCGCCTGGAGCTCGTCGTCGGTGTCGGAGGAGTTCTTGTTGTAGAACGCGATGGTGACCCGCTGGAGGGTGCCCAGGCCGGTGCGCTCCAGGGCGACGACGGTGTTCGCGAAGGTCGGCGCCTCGGGGTCGGTGGCGATCGCGGCGACGGCTTCGAGCTGCTCGGCCATGCCCGCCTCGAACGCCGGGAGGTAGTGCTCGGCCTCGATCGCTTCGAACGGGGGGAGCTGGTAGGGGAGTTCGGAGGGGGTCAGGAACGGGTTCTCGGTCACGGAGGCTCCTCGCTGCGGTGGTCGTCGCCGCCCGCGGCCCCGCGCCGGTCGGCGGGCGTGTGCGGGCGGTGGCCGAATCCTATTCCGGCCGCTTGCCGTCCGGCAAGCTCATTGGAATAGCGGGCGACAACTTCACCGAACGGGCCCGGGCCGGATTAATATCGGCTCCATGCCTGATACGAGTCCGCTGTACGTGGCCAGCGACGTCCACGGCCACTACGATGCGCTCGTCGAGGCGCTGCGCGATCGCGGACTGGTCGACGGGGACGCCCGATGGTCGGGCGGCGACGCTCGCCTGTGGATCCTCGGGGACCTGTTCGACCGCGGCGAGGAGGGCGTGGCCGTGGTCCGGCTCCTGCGCGACCTCGCCGACCAGGCCGCCGAGGTCGGCGGCGGCGTGGACACCCTCATCGGCAACCACGAGGTGCTGGTGCTCGGCTCCCGCCGCTTCGGCGACGTGGCGTTCACCGACGTCGACGGGCAGGCCCGGCAGTTCCTCCACTGGTGGGTCCTCAACGGCGGCTTCGAGGACGAGCTGGGCGATCTCACCGAGGACGAGGTGCGCTGGCTGGAGACGCGCCGCGCCGTCCACGTCGCGGGCCGCTCGCTGCTGGTGCACGCCGACACCGAGTCCTACCTCGGGTACGGGCGGACCGTGGAGGCGGTGAACGCCGCGATCGGCGCGATCATGGCCGCCGACGAGCCCGAGGAGTGGTGGCAGCTGTTCCGGGAGCTGACCCGGCGCCACGAGTTCATGGGCGCCGACGGCCCCGACCGAGTGAAGTCGATGCTCCGCTCGTTCGGCGGCGAGGAGATCGTCCACGGCCACTCGACGATCCCGGACACGACCGAGCTGGAGCCGAGCGAGGTGACCGAGGCCCGCCGCTACTGCGACGGCCTGGCCCTCAACGTCGATGGCGGCGTCTACCAAGGCGGCAAGTGCCTGGTGGTCCGCCTCGACTGAGCCCCGCTCCGTGCGGAAGCACCGCGATTCGGTCGACCGCCGTGGCCCGAGCCCCGTTCCGCGCGGACCGCGTTCCTCGCGCCGCCGCCCGGCTCGACTGCGCCCTCTTAAAAGCGATACGCCGCCCGGACGGGACCAGTCGACGGCAGGTCCGGGCGGCGCACCGCGGCATACGGAGGGGTCCGGTCTTCGAGCGCGCCGCCCGATCTTCGCGGACCGGACGGCGCACCACCGGGGGGAACGGGCGGCGCCGCAGCGCCGGAGGCGCCGCTGCGGGTCAGCCGGGCGCCGCCCTGGCTCGTGTCAGTCCTCGCCTCGCCGCTGGACGAAGGACAGGCCCATGACCGGCGGGGGAGTGGCGGTGCGCCCGGCGTGCGACTCCATCCACAGGCTCACGGCGACGGCTGCGCCGACGCCGATGGCCGCCCAGCCGGCGAGCGCGGAATGGGCGCTCGCGTAGCCCACGGCGGCCGCCGCAGCGGTCGCGACGGCCGCGATGAGGAAGGCCCTGCGGAAGGCGCGAGGAGGTTCGCGGCGCTCGGGGACTCGGTGATGTCTCATATCCGACACAACGATCCAGGCCCTTGAATCGACACGTTGCATGTGCAGATTTCCTGCCTTCGGGCGATCGAAACCGGTCAAAACCCCATATAACAGGCGGTGTCCCTCGTGGAGTGGGAAACACTGTAGTGGCGGTCCGCCACAGCGTGATATTGGCAGCTGGCGACCGTTGTGCGCGAACGGAAAAGACGGTAAACACATAATGTCGGGACGCCCAGGGCGGGCACCGCCGGCGCCGCGACGGCGGCGCCGGACCGCACGCGGAGCACGAGACCGCGAGCCGCTGACGCGCCGCAAGGCGCCCGACGCCTCGATCGCGACTGCACGGCCGCGAAACGGCACGTCGGAGCCGGACCCGAACGGGCCCGCACCGCGCCGCCGCTCCACCAGAGCGGCCCGCACCGGAAAGCCGCCTGCGAAGGAGGCCGACACAACCGAATACGACACCGCAGCGACGGGAGACCATCCCGAAGTCCACGTGTAACTCCTATATAGACGGTGGGGTCTGAAATGGAGTCCGAAACGCAGCCCATGGGGCGGCGCGTCGCCTACTGGCGACAACGCAGAGGCATGTCCCAGCAGGTCTTCGCCGACCGCATCGGCAAGTCCAAGAGCTGGGTCGACAAGATCGAACGCGGCGTGCGCCGCCTCGACAAGTACTCGGTCATCACCGAACTGGCCGAATCGCTCAGCATCGACGCCGCGCAACTGCTCGGCCGCGAACCCAAACGCCGACCCGGCATGGGCGGCTGCCTCGACCAAGTCGAAGTCGAGTCCATCCGCCAATCCCTCGAACGCTACGAACGACTCGGCCGCTTCCTCGAAGCCGCCCCGATCGACCCGACGCCCATCCCCGAACTGCGCGGCGCCGTCAACTACTGCTGGCTCGCCTTCGAGAAAGGCCACTACCCGGTCGTCGCCCGATCCCTCATCCAACTCCTGCGCGACACCCCCGTCGCCGAGGACCGACCCGTAGGCGGCACCAGCGCCGACGCCGCCGAACTCATGACCCAGGTCTACCAGATCGCCTCCACCGTCCTGCGCAAACTCGGCGAGGCACAACTCGCCTGGCTCGCCGCAGACAGGGCCATATCCGCCGCCAACCGCGGCAACGACCCGCTCCTGGCCGGCATCGCCACCACCCGGGTCGCCAACGCGCTCAGAGCACTCGGCCGCTACCAGGCCGCACTCGACCTCAACGTCCAAGTCGCGCACGGCCTCATCTCCGAGACCGGCGGCGAGGCCTCCAGCCCCGCCGAAATCAGCGTCTACGGCACCCTGCTCCTCCAAGGGGCCATGGCCGCCGCGCTCGCCGGCGACGGCACCACCAGCGCCGACCTGCTCGACAGCGCCTCCCGGGCGGCCAACATCCTCGGCCGCGACGCCAACTACTACTACACCTCGTTCGGACCCACGAACGTCATGCTCCACCGCGCGGCGGCCTTCGTCGAACTCGGCGAAGGCGGCGACGCCCTCGCCGTCCACGACCGGATCCCGCCGGCCGCGCTGGCCGACCTCGTGGCCGAACGCCGGGCGCACCACTACCTGGACATGGCGCGGGCCTGCGTCCAGATCGGCGACATCGACCTGGCCGGGCGCCACCTGGTGACCGCCGACCGGAACGCGCCCTCCGAGATCCGGTGCCGCCCGATGGCGATCGAGCTGATCGACCAGATCCTGCACCGCACGAAGGGCGAACCCGCCCAGGACATGCGCCGCCTCGCCGAAGAGGTCGGCGCCCTCAACTAGCCGCGGCTGCACCGGAAAGGTGCGAAGGGTCGCCCGGAGCCGAAGCTGCTCCGGCTCCGGGCGCCCCTGCACCGCCGCCGCGAGCCGAACGATCCGAAATAGAGTGAACGACGCGTTCACTGCCGCTCCGATCAGCGCCCGCGCCGACACCGGGACCCGTTCGCGCCCGCGCCTCAATACACTCGTGGCATGCGCACGCTCAGCGAGATCACCGCCGCACTCGACGACCTGTACCCGCGCCGCTGGGCCGAGTCCTGGGACCGCGTCGGCCTCGTCTGCGGCCGCGGCGGCAACTCGGTCCGCAAGATCCTCTGCGTCGTCGACGTCGTCCCCGAGACCGTCATCGAAGCCATCGAAGGCGACTGCGACCTCATCGTCGCCCACCACCCCCTCCTCCTGCGCGGCGTCTCCAGCCTCGACCCCGCCGCCGACTACAAGGCCGACCTCGTCCACACCCTCATCGAATCCGGCATGGGCCTCTACGTCGCCCACACCAACGCCGACGTCGCCGTCCCCGGCGTCTCCGACGCCCTCGCCGACCGCCTCGGCCTCACCGACCTGCGGCCCCTGCGCCCCCTCACCGGCCCCGAACACGACGGCACCGGCCGCGGCACCGGCCGCATCGGCCGCCTCCCCGTCCCTCTCACCCTCACCGACCTCGTCGAACGCGTCGTCAAGGCCCTCCCGCCCACCGCCTGGGGCGTCCGCGCCGCCGGCGACCCCGACCGCCGCATCAGCACCGTCGCCGTCTGCGGCGGCGCCGGCGACTCGTATCTGGCCGACGCCGCCGCAGCCGGAGCGAACGCCTACCTCACCGCCGATCTGCGCCACCACCCCGCCAGCGAACACCTCGCCGGAAGCGGCCCCGCGCTCATCGACGCCGCCCACTGGGCCACCGAGCGACCCTGGCTCGATACTGTTGCGGAGCAACTGTCCCGTCTCGTCGAAGACGTCACCGTCTCCGACATCGACACCGATCCGTGGACCATCCACCAGAAACCCGGGGTGAACTGAGTTGAAAGCCGACCTTTTCGATCAGCGCCGACTGCTCGAACTCCAGGCGGTCGACACCCAGCTCACCCAGCTGGAACAGCGCCGCCGCAAACTCGACGCCGACCCCGCCCTCGCCACCGCGACCCAGCGCCTGCGCGGCCTCGGCGACAAGGCCGCCCACCTCTCCGGCGACCTCGCCGACCTCGACCGCGACATCGAACGCGTCGAACGCGAAGTCGAACTCGTCACCCGCCGCGCCGAAGGCGACCGCACCCGCATGGCCTCCGGCGCCGCCACCGCCAAAGAACTCGAAGGCCTCCAGAGCGAACTCGAATCCCTCGCCCGCCGCCAAGGCACCCTCGAAGACGACCAGCTCGAACTCATGGAACGCCGCGAAAGCGTCGAGACCGAACTCGAGACCACCCGCGGCCAGGTCGAACAGGCCCGCGAGGCCCTCGCCCGGATCGAAGCCGACCGCGACCGCACGATCGCCCAGATCGACGCCGAGACCGACGACGCCGGGTCCACCCGCGAAGCCCTCAAGATCGCCGTCCCCGACCGCCTCGTCGAACTCTACGAACGCATCCACGCCCGCCAGCCCATCGCCGCCGCCGAACTCGTCGGCCGCCGCTGCGGCTCCTGCCGCATCGAGAAGTCCCCGGCCGACATGATCCCCATCAAGGCCGCCCCCATCGACGAGGTCCTGCGCTGCGAGGAATGCGGCTGCGTCCTCATCCGCACCGAACTCCCGCAATCGAAGCCGACCACCCTCGCCTCCGAGGAAGAACTCAAGAAGTACACCTAGCCGACGCGGCCCTCCCGCACCGCGAACGCGAACCGATCGCCCCCGGAAGCGAGAACGCGAAGGGCCGCAAAGTGTCGTAGCCCCGGCATAGCCTTGAACCAAGGGGTCCCCCGGGCGGACATTTCGGATATGTCGTATATGCGAGAAGGTGGGTCGCGTGATGCGCCCCACCTTCTCGTCTACGTCTAAGCCTTGCTGAGTCTAGGCCTTGCTGAACTCCGCCCAGCGCGCCACCAGATCCGTCGCCGCGCCCCCGTCGATCGCCTTCGCCGCCAACGCCAGATTCGCGCCCAGCAGACCCCGGCGGATCTTCACATCATGCAGATCCACCCCGTCGATCAACCCCTGCCGCGACGCCAGCGCCGCCGCCGCGTTGATCAGCACCGCGTCCCTCACCGGGCCGGTCCTACCCGCGAACACCTCGCGCGCGACCTTCGTGTTGAACCCGATGTCGCCGCCCCGCAGCGCATCCGGACCCGCCTGCACCAGCCCGAACTCCTCGATGTCGATCGAACCCTGCGAGACCCGGCCCCCCGAGGCGATCCACTCCGACGTCGTCGCCGACGTCGAGATCTCGTCCAGACCGTCGTCACCGCGCACCACGAACACCGAAGCGCCCCGCGCCGCGAACACCTGCGCCATCAAAGGCGCCTTCACCGGGTCCGCGCAACCGATCAGACCCGCCGCCGGCTGCCCTGGATTCGTCAACGGACCCAAGAGATTGAAGACGGTGGGGATGCCCAGCGCCGCCCGAACCGGACCCGCGTGCCGCATCCCCGGATGGAACGTCCGCGCGAAGCAGAACCCGATCCCCACCTCGCGCACCGACGCCTCGACCCGCTCGGCCGTAGCCTCCAGGTCCACCCCCAGCGCCTCCAGCAGGTCCGCCGAACCCACACTCGACGACGCCGACCGGTTCCCGTGCTTGATCACCGGCACCCCCGACGCCGCGACCACGATCGCCGCCATCGTCGAGATGTTCACCGAATTCGAACCGTCGCCACCGGTGCCCACGATGTCCACCGCGACACCCAGATCCGACAGATCCAACCGCGTCGTCTCCGCCAGCATCCGGCCCGCGATCGCACCGATCTCCTCCGGCGTCTCGCCCTTCGAACGCAGCAGCACCGCGAACGCCGCCAACTGCGCCGGATCGGCGTTCCCCGCGATGATCTCCGCCATCGCCCAATCCGCGCTGGCCTCGTCGAGATGAGCGCCGCTCGAAAGCCGCGCGAGGACATCGGGCCAGGTCGCACTAGACATAAGGACTCCAGTCGAGGAGGGATAACGCGGCGCGCTGCGCCGGCGCCGCGCCCGCTGCGCGGTTGACCAGCAAGTCTACTACCGTCTGCCCCGTCGTCACCGGGTTGAGCGGGTGCATCAGCACCGCGTCCGCCCGCGACCACGCCGCCAGCCAGCGGTCCGCCGCCCGCGCCACCACCACCGCCAGCGTCGGCGGCTCGTCGAACTCATCGCGCAGCTGCCGCGCGATCCCCATGCCGCCCGCCGGCTGCGACTCGCCGTCCAGCAGCACCAGATCGATCTCGAACTTGTCGATCAAGGCCACCGCCTCGAGGTACTCGCCGGCGACGGCGTACTCGATCTTGACCCCCTCGACCGGCTCATCGCCGATGGCCGAGCGCATCTGCTCGATGACTGCGGGTCGATGACTGTAAAGCAGGACCGCGTACTCGGTCGTTGAGGTACTCACGCCTCGCATATTAAACCGGCCACACCGAAATGGGAAGACCGGCGCGGCCACTTCCCGGTCCACGAACGCCCAAAGTAGCCGAACCGGGCATGACCTGCGAACACGGTCCCGAGGACCGGGAGCCTACCGCCGCGCGACACGCGCGATGAACACACCCCATGCGCAGCTTGGGGCCGACGGAACGTAATAATGTGCCCGTGACTGCCGCCGAAACAACTATCGACCCCAGCCGAATCCACTCACTGACACGGCCCAACGTCGTCAGTGTCGGCACCATCGTGTGGTTGAGCAGCGAACTGATGTTCTTTGCGGGCCTGTTCGCGATGTACTTCTCCATCCAGGCCTCCGCGCCGGCGATGTTCGAGGAAGGCTACGGCCACCTCGAGATCCCCTACGCGCTGACCTTCACGGTGATCCTCGTGGCCTCGTCGATCACCTGCCAGCTCGGCGTCTTCGCCGCGGAGCGCGGCGACGTCTTCGCCCTCCGCCGCTGGTTCGCGCTCACCTTCGTTATGGGGCTGGTCTTCCTCCTCGGCCAGATCAACGAGTACCGGAACCTGGTCGCCGAAGGGCACACCATCGCCACCGACGGCTACTGGACCATGTTCTTCCTGACCACCGGCTTCCACGGCCTCCACGTGGCCGGCGGTCTGGCGGCCTTCATCTTCTTCCTCATCCGCTCCACGATGGGGCGCTTCAACCCCGCGCAGGCCACCGCGTCCATCGTGGTGTCCTACTACTGGCATTTCGTCGACGTGGTCTGGATCGCGCTGTTCGCCGTGATCTACTTCCTTCCGATGGCCCAGTACTGACAGACGACCCGCCGCCCGCGCCCTTCGAAAACGCGCTGGCGGCACATGGCAACAGGCCCCGGCCCCGCGCCGAGGCCCATCCGAGAAACGGACGGCCGCCGCCCTTCGCGGCAGCCGGTCGGGCCAAGGCCGAACAGGCTTCGACCCGGTTCGAGAGCTAGATAAAGGTGAGGCAACAACCGTGGCTGCATCAGCGAAACGCCGGCGAGGCTGGCGCAAGCGCCTCGGCGCTCTGGCCAGGTTCACCGGTGCACTGGTCATCGTCGGAGGGCTCTACTCGGTGTTCTCGCCGGGTCTGTACGCCCAGGAGACCGATCCCAACGCCATCGACTCCGAGGTCGTCAAGGGCCAGGAGCTCTACGACACGAGCTGCATCTCCTGCCACGGCGACAACGGCGAAGGCGTCGAAGGGCGCGGACCGAGCCTCATCGGTGTCGGCTCCGCGGCCGTCGAGTTCCAGGTGAACACCGGCCGCATGCCCATGGCGGCCCAGGGCGCGCAGGCCCCCGAGGCGGCCTACCCGGTCTTCACCGAGGAAGAGGCCGAGTGGCTCGGCGCCTACATCGACTACCTCGGCGGCGGCGCGGTGATCCCCTCGGACCTGGACACGCTCGTCGACGACGCGGACGTCGGCGCCGGCGGCGAGCTCTACCGCGTCAACTGCTCCTCCTGCCACGGCTTCTCCGGCGGCGGCGGCGCCCTGTCCTCGGGCGCGCACGCCCCCTCCCTGGACGGCGTCACCAACCTCGAGCTGTACCAGGCGATGCTCACCGGCCCGCAGAACATGCCGGTCTTCGCCGACAACCAGCTCACCCCCGAGCAGAAGGCCGACCTCATCGCCTACGTCCAGTTCATCGTCAACGATGACCGCGACCCCGGCGGCGTGTTCAACCTCGGACGGTTCGGCCCGTCCACCGAAGGTGTGGCCATCTTCCTGGTCGGCATGACCGCGCTCCTGCTGACCACGCTTTGGATTGCAGGTAAATCGTGACCGCCCACAATGACAGTGCCCACGGCGCAGCAGAACGCGAGACCGTCGACCTGAGCGACCCGAAGCTCACCCGGCTGGAGGTCTTCAAGGAGGGTCTGCGCCGCGACGACATCGAGATCATCCACTACGAGCCGCGCTTCGCCAAGCCCGGGACCAAGGCCGAGAAGCGCATGGAGCGCATCGTCGGCGGCCTGTTCCTGCTCTCCGGGCTGTCGGCGACGCTGTTCGTGGCGGCGTACATCTTCTGGCCCTGGGAGTATGAGGGTCCGTCCACGTGGCGCGACCCGCAGACCTGGTACACCCCGATCCTCGGCGTGACCCTCGGCCTGGCCCTGCTGCTGTTCGCGGTCGGGGTGCTCACCTGGGCGAAGAAGCTCCTCCCGATCGAGGAGCTGGTCCAGGACCGCCACGACGGCGGCTCCTCCGCGGAGGACCGGCGCATCGCCGAGGCCACCGTGGACGGCCTCGTGGAGGACATGGGCCTCAAGCGCCGCCCGTTCCTGGTGAAGGCGGCCCTGCTCGGCGCCGCGCCGCTCGGCCTGGCCGCGGTGGCCCCGCTCGGGGCGCTGCTCAAGGACCCGGGCGACATGCTCACCGTCACCGGCTGGAACGCCGAGAAGTACAACGGCGGCGAGCCGATCCGCCTGATGCACAAGGACGGGGCCCTGATCCGCCCCGACATGGTCTCCGTCGGCGGCCAGATCACGGCCTTCCCGGCGATCGACCACGGCGCCTCGAACGAGTTCCCGACCGCGCCGATCCTGCTGATCCACCTGCGGGACGACGACGCGACGATCCTGCACGGCAACCTGTACCCGATGTACCAGGAAGTCGACGCCCTGTGGGGCAACTTCGTGGCGTACTCGAAGATCTGCACCCACGTCGGCTGCCCGACGAGCCTGTACGAGCAGCAGAGCCAGCGGCTGCTGTGCCCGTGCCACCAGTCGCAGTTCAACGTGGTGGACAACGCGGCGCCGGTCTTCGGCCCGGCGACCCGGCACCTGCCGATCCTGCCGCTCAGCGTCGACGACGAGGGCTACTTCATCGCCACGTCGGACTTCCTGGTGCCCCCGGGGCCGGCGTTCTGGAACCGCCCGTCCCTCCCCGAGGAGGATGAGAAGTGAAACGCCGCAAAGGCACGAGCGACAGCCTGCTGACCAAGGCCGGAGGTGAGCTGGACGACCGCTTCAAGCTCGCCGGCCCGGCCCGGGTGCTGCTCAACAAGGTGTTCCCGGACCACTGGTCCTTCCTCCTGGGCGAGATCGCGCTGTTCTCGTTCATCCTGCTGCTGCTGTCGGGCACGTTCCTGGCGCTGTTCTTCGAGCCCTCGATGGCCCACGTGACCTACGAGGGCGCGTACGTGCCGCTCCAGGGCGTGGAGATGACGAAGGCCTACGAGTCGGCGCTGGACATCTCCTTCGAGGTGCGCGGCGGCCTGATCATGCGCCAGATGCACCACTGGGCGACGCTGTTGTTCATGGCCTCGATCCTGATCCACATGCTCCGGATCTTCTTCACCGGCGCGTTCCGCGCGCCGCGCGAGACGAACTGGATGATCGGCATCCTGCTGTTCTGGGTCGGCTTCTTCGAGGGCTTCTTCGGCTACTCGCTCCCCGACGACGGCCTGTCCGGCACGGGTCTGCGCATCATGGAGGGCATGACCCAGTCGGTGCCGTTCATCGGTCCGTGGGCTTCGGCGGCGCTGTTCGGGGGCCAGTTCCCCGGCACCTCGGTCATCTCGATGATCTACATCATCCACGTGTTCATCTTCCCGCTGATCCTCTTGGGCCTCATCGTGGTCCACGTGGGACTCGTGTTCGCGCAGAAGCACACGCAGTGGCCAGGACCGGGGCGCACCGAGCACAACGTGGTCGGCTTCCGGATGTTCCCGAACTACATCATGAAGCAGGTCGGCTTCATGCTGTTCATCTGGGGCGTGATCGCCGCGATGGCGGGCCTGTTCCAGATCAACCCGATCTGGCTGTTCGGCCCGTACGAGGTGGCCGTGGTCTCGTCCGCTTCGCAGCCGGACTTCTACGTCATGTACCTGGACGGCCTGATCCGCCTGTTCCCGGCCTGGGAGTTCAGGGTGCCGCCGTACTTCACGCTGCCGGCGGTGTTCTGGCCGGCGATCGCGGGCATGGGCCTGTCGGTGCTGCTGCCGCTGCTGTACCCGGCGTTGGAGCGGCGCTTCACGAAGGACCGCGGGCACCACAACCTGCTCCAGCGCCCGCGCGACAACCCGGCCCGCACCGGCCTGGGCGTCATGGTCGTGGTCTTCTGGGTGATCGGCACGGTCTCGGGCGGCAACGACGTGTTCGCCGAGAAGTTCCACATCAGCCTGAACGCGATGACCTGGGCCGGACGCATCGGCATCGTGGTCCTGCCGATCATCGCGTACTACGTGACCTACCGGATCTGCCTGGGCCTCCAGCAGCACGACCGCGAGGTGCTCGCGCACGGCCTGGAGACGGGCATCCTGATGCGCGACCCGAACGGCCGCTTCTACGAGGTGCACCAGCCGCTGGCGGAGCCGGACGAGCACGGCCACACCGAGCTGGAGTACAACGGCTGGGTGGTCCCGAAGAAGATGAACCGCGTCGGTGCGCTGGAGCCTGCCGACAAGGGCTTCTTCAAGTCGATCGAGGAGCCGTCGGACAACGGCGGCGCTTCGCGGGACGAGATCGAGTCCGGGAAGCACTAGCACTACTAGGACTGGCATTAGTTGAAGAGGGCCCTGCCGTGAGGCGGGGCCCTCTTTCGTCCTGTGGGTTGGCGGAGGGCGGGGTCAAGGCGGCGGCGACGAATGAGGACGGTTGTCATTCGGGGTCGGTGTTCGGCGTTCGTGGTTCGTGGGGGTCGCGGTCAGGGCGGCAGCGACGAAGGGGTGGTATTCGGTCGGGGTCCGATTGCGGCTTGCCGAATCTTGGCTGTTGCGGTCAAGGCGGCAGCGACGGTGAGGTGGTTATTTGGTGGGGGTTGGATTGCGGCGGTCTGGTCCCATTGACTCGCGGTTCATGTTGCCTCCCTTATCATCTCGAAGCGTATATGAATAGGCCTCATTGGATAGTTCACTCCTTTGGGTGATGCCGTCACCCTCCCCACCTGGCATCATTGATTCAGAACACCAAGTCGAAAAGCAGACGAACTTACGAGTCAGCGAAGGAGGCGAATCCCGATGGCATCCACACTTCCTACAGCGGCAGAACGGCGAGCGGAAGCCGATGCCATCCGCGCCTCCCTGGACGACACCGCCGCACTCGTAAACGGCGCCTACGCCAATGCCCTTCGGCTCGTGATGAACGCCTTCGACCGGAACGTCCACCGCGATCTGGACGGCTTCGCGGCTCAGCGGGACTGGCTCGTATCGAACTTCGACTTCACCGCCTCCGCAGCGGGCAACATCGCCTCGATCGCCAAGCTGTCCACCAAGTTCGCCCTCCTCGCTGACGCCGCGCTCACCGGCTACGCCCGCATCGACCAGGCCGCGTATGCCGCGAACCAGTTGAACAAGACCCCCGCTAGCGCCCTGTTCGCCCGCACTCCTTTCAGGGCCCTGGTGCCTTCTCCCTTCGACCCCGAGACCATGTGCGCCACCCCTGAGGCCCTGGTGTGCGAGTACGCCGCTCACGCTTCCTTCCGGGAACTGCGCCGCCACCTCGCCGAACTGCATGCCGGTTTCGCCGAGGAGGCCGAACTCCTTGACGGACTCGGTGAAGAGTCCGTGCAGCACTTCGAGGTTCAAGAACTCGACGAAGGCGGCATGTGGGCCGTGAACGGGCTCCTCTCGGCCACCACAGGTGCCTTGTTGGACAAGTACCTCAAGACCGCCTGCCCTCCTCCTCGCCAGGACGAGACCGACCAGTACGGCGTTCTCCCTCCCCAGGCGAACCGCAATGCCGAGGCGATGCACCAGTTGCTGGCCGGATACGGCACTTCTCCCGAAGCGGTCACCCGCCACGGGCACACCGCCACTCTTGACTTGACCGTCGACATCGAGACTTTGCAGGGCAAGGACACGGGCCGCCTGCCTCTCCTGGAGGGCCGCCCCATCTCGGTCGCCAGGGCCCGCCTGCTCGCCTGCGAAGCCGGGGTCATCCCTTCGGTGTTCGACTACGCCACTGGCGAAGCCGTGGAGCTGGGCCGAGCCCTCCGACTCCCCAACACCTCCCTGCGCCGCAAGCTGGAGCTTGAGCAGCCTGGAGGGTGCGCTTGGCAGGGTTGCGACCGTCCTGTCGCTTGGACCGAGGCGCACCACATTCAGCACTGGGCCGATGGTGGGCCTACCGTTGCTGAGAACCTGATCCTTCTTTGCCGGTTCCACCACGGCCGCATCCACACCGCGAACTGGTCGGTGACCAAGACCGGTCCCGGCAAGGCCGTGATCGTCCACCACGACCACGCGACCGGCGCTTCCACTCCTTGCTCGACCGATCTGGACCTCATCGAGGCTGACACGATCGACAAGGACGCGCACGGCTGCGGGTGCGCGGACTGGCGCACCGAGGCGGACATGGACGAGGCCTTCGCGGGCGCTGCCAAGAACTTCTTCCCCACTGGGCTGTACGAGTCGGAGTGGTCCGAGGCGATGACTCCTTGGCTGGAGAGCATCGCCGATGATCTGAAGGAGGCCAAGGCCTACTTCGACGGCGGGTCCGAAGCGGCACTGTACAACCCTGCGGGGTTGAGCACCTACCTTGACGATGACTGCACTGATTCCGAAGAGGAAGTACTTCGGGAGCTGAAGCCTCCGCCCGAGGTCTATGGGGTGGGTCGATCGGTGAACGATCTGATCCCCTTCTTAGGCGGCCCGCCGGGGTGGCAGTCCCGGCGGGGGAGGAGCACGTACATCAAGCGCCTCCTAGCTCGAATCTCCCCATGAGATTCGGGCCCATTGCCATGCCCGGCGACCGAATAGCGGGAACACAACAGAGCACCCGGCCCTCATGGCCGCCCTGCCGCGGACCGCCGCAACCTCCCGGCCGCTACTGCACGTCGAAGGATGCAATCACCAAAGGCAGGTGCCTACTCAGGACTAGCGCGTAGGGCGAAGCCGCTGACCTCGCCGAAGTAGTTCCAAGCGATGATGTTCTTTTGTCGCTGCTGCTTTGACCGTGGCCATTGCGGGCATGGAGGTCGAACTGCGGCCCCTCGTTGCAACCTGCTCGTTCGTCGCTGCCGCTTTGACCGTGGCCATTGCGGGGCATGGAAGTCGAACTGCGGCCTCGTTCTCTACCCTGCTCATTCGTCGCTGCCGCTTGAACCCTTACCGACACGGACCGCCGAGGGGCGTCAGAAGCGGTCGACCGTCGTTATGAGTTTTTCGGCCAGCTCATCCGGGTCGAGCTTCTCTCTCGCCAGTGCCAGGTACAGCGAGTCGAGGTCTGGGAAGCCCAGAGACGATGCGACGCCGTGCAGCGGTTGTTCCCCTGCGAGCCCTCGCCCTCGGGCGATCAGCGACCGCCACAGGCGGTTCTTTCCGGCCTTCAGCTCGTCCTCGAAGCGCTGCATCGGGATGATCGGGAGCTCTCCGGTCGAGTCCAGGTCCTCGGTCGCGCCGAACCAGTCGTTGATGTGCAGTTGCGCCTCAGGGGTCTTGGCGTGGTCGAGCCACTGCTTCGAGGGCCCGTAGGGCTGCTCGGTGGTGAGCACCAGTTCCACGGCGTCGCCGTCGCGCAGTGGGCGCGAGAGTGGGGCGATCTCGCCGTTCACGTACGCCGCGATGAGGCGGTGGCCCTTGGACGGTCCCGAACAATAGGCCACGTCGACGGGCGTGGAGGCCTTCGGTACGAGGACCTGCTCGCCGTCCCCGGTGAACACCAGGATGTCCTGGTCGGCGAGGTCGCAGCGGAGCGAGTCGAGGAACTGCCCGGAGTCGGCGACCTCGTGCTGCCAGTCGAGCAGGCGCTGAAGCCAGGGGAGCTGCACCTCGACCGGGTTCGCTGACTGCTTCAGGCCTGCGACGATCCCGATCTCGGCGGTCTCGTGCATCTCCTTGGTGCGAATGAGGAACTCGATCGTGGTGCCGCCCGGACCGGCCACCGCGGTGTGCAGGGACTGGTAGAGGTTGAACTTCTTGGCGGCGATGAGGTCGCGGAACTTGCCGCCGACGGGCTTCCAGAGCTTGTGGATCGCCCCGAGTGCGGCGTAGCAGTCGGTCGGCGGGCCGTCGACGACGATGACCAGGCGCGGCGGATCGGCCGGGCCGGTGCCGGGGTGCTTCTGCATCTCGCGGAAGATCGAGTACGGGTGCCGGGGCCGGTCGAGGAGCCGCGCGGCGACTTTGAACTCGCGCAGCGTCCGGCGCACCTGGGGGGCGATGACGGCGACCTGGCGGCCCCGGTCGGACTCGGAGCCGAGGTGCTCCTTGATCCGCTGGAAGACGTCGGGCTCGAGCGTCTCCAGCACGATGTCCTCGAGCTCGCGCTTGATGACGTAGAGGCCGAGGCGGTCGGCGAGGGGGATGAGGACGTCCTTGGTGGCCTCGGCGATGCGGATCTGGCTGGGGCGCTTCTTGAACTTGATGGTCCGCATGTTGTGGAGCCGGTCGGCCAGCTTGATGACCATGACGCGGATGTCCCGCCCGGCGGTGAGCACGAGCTTGCGGAAGGTCTCGGCCTCGGCCGCCGACCCGAGGTGGATCTTGTCGAGCTTGGTCACCCCGTCGACCATCACGGCGATCTCGTCGCCGAAGTCGCCCCGGAGCGCTTCGAGGGAGTAGCTGGTGTCCTCGACGGTGTCGTGGAGGAGCCCGGCGGCGATCGTGGGGGTGTCCACGCCGAGGTCGGCCAGGATCGTGGCGACGGCGATCGGGTGGGTGATGTACGGCTCGCCCGAGCGGCGGGCCTGGCCCCGGTGCATCTGCTCGGCGATGCGGTAGGCGCGTCGGACCAGGAGCATGTCGGGTTGCTCGCAGTGGGCACGGTGCGCCGCTTCGAGCTGCCCGACCTTGCCCGCGAGGTCCCACGGATCGTCGGGTTTGGCAGAGCGAGTAGCCGAAAGCAATGCGCGCAACATGAAAGCCTCCGATGCCCAAGGTTGACCGCATTCTAGATGTACAACGATTCCCGGTGAGAATCGACACTAGACGCTGTCGGATTTCGGCGGAGCCGCCGCGATCGGCGGATGACACAGCGTACCGGAATCGCGGGCGCCGCCGGAACCGCAAGCGCCGCAGATGAATGCGAGACGGCTCACGTCCGGATTGTCGGAACCCGGGTTTTCGTCGATGCGGACCTCGAGTCGCGCCGGGACTGCGGAGCGTCCCGACGTGCTTCTCAGGATATGGAAAGCGTTGGCAGCGAGGTGAGGGCGACCGTGGCGGCGATGAGAGCCGCGGTCCCTTCCTCCGGTGGCACCGGTTCCGCACTCCAGCGAGTGGGGGTCGGGCCTTCGAGTCGGTCGCGTTCGTTCAGTCGATTGCGGCCTTGGCGCAACGGCATCCCGGATCGGTCTGCTTCAGCGGCGCCAGGGGCTTGGGTCGTGGGGGACCGCGCCGTCCCAGCGTTCGGCGCCGTCGAGGCGGCTGGCCCAGGCCCGCTCGCTCAGGACGATCCGCACCTCCGGGCGCGACAGCCAGTCGAGCAGCAGCCGCGTCTCGGCCGCATGGGCGGCGTCCACGACGTCCTCGACCGGCTCGACCACCCTTGCGGTCGCCCGCAGCCGCTCGATGTACGGCATCGGATCGGCCCGCGGCGGCGTCCGCACGGCCCCGGCGAGCAGGCCGTACCGGATCACCGCGACCTCCCAGCCGCCGCCCTTGGCCCGGCCAGCCGCGACTATCTCCCCGGCCGCCACGAGGCTCCTGACGCGGTGCGTGGCGGCGGCCAGCGCCAGGAACGCGCCGAGCTCGTCCCGCCGCTCGGCCGCGGCCTCGAAGCGCTCGGCCTCCGACAGCTCCGCGAGCCGCTCGGCGACCGCGTCGGCCACCGGCGTCGGGTCCCCGTCCATGGCACGGGCCGCGCGTTCGGCGATCGCGGCGTAGTCCTCGACCGAGACGGTGTGGCGGCACGGCTCGGCGCACTTGCCGATCTCGCCGAGCACGCACGAGGGCGAGAGCCGTTCAGGTGACAGCCGCGTCCGGCACGACCGGATCGGCAGGGCCGCCTCGATCGCGCTGATCGCCGCCTGCGCCTGCGTGCCGGAGGTCGGGCCGAGCCGGGGCGTGCCGGGCGCGGGGGGCTTACGCGAGACCGACAGGCGCGGGTAGGGCTCGTCGGTGAGGCGCACCCAGCTGCGGTGCTCGGGGAACTTCGCGGCCCGGTTGTAGGGCGGCTTGCCGCCGGAGATGAGCCGCAGTTCGGCGACGCCCGCTTCGAGCCGGTGCGCGCACTCGACCACTTCGACCCGTTCGGCGGAGGCGAGCATGTCGCGCAGGCGGCGGCGCTGCTCGGCGGCCGAGAAGTAGCTGCGGACGCGCGCGGCCACGTTCACCGACACCCCGATGTAGAGGGCCCGGTCGTCGGCGTCGCGGAAGATGTACACGCCCGGGGTGTTCGGCAGCCCGTCGGCGAGGTGGCGCTTGCGCCGTTGCAGCTCGGAGGGGATGGCCCGGCAGAACTCGACGAGTTCGGCGTCGGTGGCGACCCCGTGGCCCGAGGCGCGCTCGATGAGACCGTGCAGCACGGTGACGGTGGCGCGGGCGTCGTCCAGGGCCCGGTGGTTCGGGGTCACCGGCGAGCCGAAGAGCCGCGCGAGCGTCCCCAGCCGCCGGTTCGGGACCTCGCTCTTCTCGGTCAGGCGCCTCGCCAGCACCACGGTGTCGACCACGGGCGGGCGCGGCCAGCGCGTGTCGGTCAGCTCGCACGCGTGGCGCAGGAACCCGATGTCGAACCCGGCGTTGTGGGCCACGAGCGTGGCCCCGTGCGCGAACTCGAGGAACGCGGGCAGGACCGAGGAGATGGCCGGCGCGTCGGCGACCATGGCGTCGGTGATGCCGGTCAGGCGGGTGACGCGCGGGTCGATGGCCTCGCCGGGGTTGACGAGTGAGCCGAACTCGCCGAGGACCTCGCCGCCCTTGACCTTGACCGCGCCGATCTCGGTGATGCCGCACGCGTCGGCGGCCAGTCCGGTGGTCTCCAGGTCGACCACGCAGAAGGTCACTTCGGACAGCGGGGTCCCGAGGCTGTCGAGGGTCGGCTGCGTGAAGCCCGCGGTCCCTGAGCCGTCGCGAACCGTGCCGCTCCCGACCGCTCTGCTTCCAATCGGGCCGCTTCCGACCGCACCGCTTCCAGACATGCCCGCCACTCTATGGGCGACCTGTGACAGATCCGCCCTTGCGGCTGTTCGAACGTCCGCGGCGCCGCACCACCGCGCGGACCTTCTCGGCCGCCTGCGCTGAACGCCGCGACATCGCCGCGTCCCCCTCGCTGCGCCTGGCGGCGAGCTTCGCGGCGAGCGAGGCGGGCCAGAACCGGGCCCGGAGGCGCTGGCGGCGCTGGGCGAGGCGGTCGAGTTCGGATCGCAGGTCGGTGACGGCGTCGGCGAGTCCGGCGGTGGGCGCCTCCCTGGGGGCGTACCGGTGCTGGGCCATGGCCGAGCCGAGCGCGGTCGCGGCCTCGCGGGCCCCGGGCGCGGCCTGCGCGAGGACCCCGCCGGCCTGTCTCGGCGTGAGGGAGTCGGAGAGGCTCACGCCGTAGTCGGTGGCGAGGTCGGCGGCCTCGGACCACGCGGACTGGGCGCTGAGCCGCTGCGGGTCGAGGCGGGAGCGGCGTATGCCGCCGCGCCACAGCGCGGGGACGAACGGGACGGCGAGGACGAGCAGGAGCGCGAGCCAGGCGGGGTTGAACCTCGAACCGGCGCCCGATCCGCCGTCGGCGGCCGAGCCGGTCGAGCCGTCGGGCGCCTCGCCGTTCGGGAACTCGGACGGGTCCCCGGCCGAGGGGTCGCCCGCGGAGGGGTCGGCGGTCGGGTCGGCGGTCGCGTCGGGCGCGGCGGTCGGATCGTCGGCGGTGTCGGCCGGTTCGGCCGCCCACGGGAAGCTCACCGAGCCGGGGACGCCGCCGGACGGCGTCGGGTCGTAGGTGACCCAGCCGGGGCCTTCGTAGTAGACCTCGACCCACGCGTGGTAGTCGTGGCTGGTGAGGATCCACGACTCGCCGTCGCGCCGGCCCTGGGACATGCCGATGACGACGCGGGCGGGCACGTCGGCCTCGCGCAGCATCCACGCCATCGTGGCCGCGTACTGCTGGCAGAAGCCGGACTTGTTGGTGAGGAAGTCGAGGACGGCCTCGCCGCTGTCGGCCTCGGAGGTCTCCAGGGAGTACCGGAACCCGTTCGCGACCGACAGGTGGTCGAGGACGGCGAGGACCTTCTCGTGCACCGTGGAGGCCCCGCGGGTGGTGTCCTGGACGATCTCGGTCAGCTCCGGCACGTCCGGGTGCTCGGTGTTGGCCTCCCAGCGGCTGTCGCCGGGGTCCATGCCGGGCGCGCGCGCGAGTTCGGCGGTGTCGGGCGCCGGGTCGATGTACGTCTGCGTGTAGGAGCCGACGTCGGCCATCGTGTCGCCGACGATGACGCCGGTGTCGGCGTCGATGAGCCAGTCGCCGTCGATGTCGAGCCCGGTGGGCGTCCCGTAGACGGGCACCACGGGCGCGCGGCTGTTGAGGTTCTCGATCTCGGCGGTGTACTCCTGCTGGATGCCGGGCCGCGCGAACTGGTCGAACTCGGCCTCGCCGTCGTAGTCGTTGGGGACGAACCCGTCGTTGTTCAACTCGTCGAGCACGTGCATCCGCAGATACCGCGGGTTCGGGTCGGTCGTGGTGACCCGCAGGACGTCGACGGCCTCGGGCCGGTTGAGCGAGCCGGACAGCTGCGCCCACGGGTTCACGTCCCCGAGCCCGTAGGCCTCCCCGTCCCCGCCGAAGCCGCCCGAGACCCGGTCGACCAGGCCCGAGGTGTTGACCGGCACGACGGTGAGGATCGTGAGCGTCGCGGCGATGAACGCGACCGCCGACCAGCGCGCGGTGCGCGCCATCGGCGACGGGAAGCCCTGCCCGACGAGCTGCCCGGCCCCGGTGAAGCGGTGCCCGAACGCCGAGACGCGCCGCAGGTTGTCGTCGGCGAGGATCCACAGGTAGGCCACGGCCGGGAGGATGAACCAGAACCAGGCGGTCGCCTCGGGGGCGACCGAGACCGGCACCAGGTACATCGTCAGCAGCGTCAGCCCCGCCAGCGCCGGAGTGCGCAGGCCGACCACGAACATGTCGTGGAGGATCGCGACGATCCCCACGCCCACGACCGTCAGGAACAGGATGCCCCCCTCAGGGGCCACCGGCGGGGCGTTGACGACGATGTCGGCCACGCCCGAGCCGGCCAGTTGCGCCCAGTGCTCGAACGTGCCGGGCATCGGGATGATGAACAGGAACCCGGTCCCGCCGCCGAAACCGGCGGTGAGGACCACCATGAGCGCCGCGGCCATGGCCAGGGTCTGGAGGCCCTGCCCGCGCCCGGCCGCGCGCACCAGCGCACCGGTCACCGCGATCATCGTGATCGTCAGCAGCACCGGGAACGTCCACCCCAGGCCCTCGAAGACGCCCAGGAGCGGCGTCAAGGTCAGCGCCAGCGTCGCGGCGGCGACCATCGTGGCGTGCCGCTGTCCGTTCATGCGAGGGTCCTCCACGCGCCCAGGCGGGGCCACACCCGGCGCAGCTCGGTCCCGGCGACCACCGGGATCACCTGCCAGCCCGCGTTCGCCAGCGCCGCCACCGCGGCCCGGTGCTGCTCGGCGAACACCTGCTCCCGCGGGTCGATCCGCCCCGTCGGCGCCTTCGGGATCCACCGCACCGGGTCGACGACCAGCGCCGAGCAGTGCCCGCCGCGCTTGGCCAGACGCCCCAGCGCCGCCCCCTCCTCAGGGGTCAGGTGCCCCAGGAACGCCACGATCCCCGAGACCGAACGCGACCGCTGCGCCTGCTCGACCATGTGCGCCACCGGCGCCTCAGGGGCGGCCGCCACCGTCGCCAGGTACCGCAGCGCCTGGCTGTAGTCGCCCTGGCGGCACTCGAAATCGCGTTCGGCGGTGATCAGCCACGGGTCGATGCCGTCGCGCGCGAGCCGCACGGTCGCCGAGGCGGCCGCGTCCACCATCCACTCGAAACTCGACAGCTCCCCGCGGTGCGCCCCGCGCCGCACGTCCAGCAGCACCGCGGCGTTGTTCTCCCACGGCTGCTCCTCGCGCCGGACCATGAGCTGGCCGCGGTGGGCGCTGGCCTTCCAGTGGACGCGGCGCATGTCGTCCCCGTGCCGGTACTCGCGCACCGCGATGTCGTCGTTGCCGGTGATGGCCACCGCGTGCGCGGCCGACTCGCCCGAGGACATGCCCGCCCCGCCCGGCAGCAGCAGGCTCGACAGCGGCTGGATGCGCGGGGTGACCACCAGTTCGGTGGTGATCGGGAACTCCTGCACCGACACCGCCAGCCCGAACGGGTCGGCCGTGCGCACCGTCAGCGGCCCCAGCTCGTACGCGCCGCGGGTGCCGGGCGTGATCGTGTAGTTGACGACGCTGCGCGCGCCGGGCGCGAGGCGCTCCAGGACCAGGCGCGGGCGGTTGCCGAGCCGGTAGGGGATGCGGTCCTCCAGCATGAGCGCCGGCGGGCGCCGCCGCCCGGTGTTCTGGATGCCCAGCCGCACCTGCGTGGACTGCCCGGCCTCCACCTGCGGCGGGTTGAGCACCCGGTTCGACTCCAGGGTCGGGCGCGTCCAGCGCAGCAGGACCAGCCCGCCCAGCGGGGTGATGGCCGCCAGCAGCGCCGCGCGCAGCAGATCGCCCTCGCCCACCGCCAGGGCGGTGAGGCCGACGACCACGCTCACCACCAGCAGCGTCTTGCCGCGCCCGGTGAGCTCCACGCCTAGAACCTCCCCGGGTGGGACACCACCGGGACGTGTCTGAGGATGTCGGAGACGATCGCCTTCGTGTCGCCACCGCCCATGGTCGTCTCCGTGGTCGGGATGAGCCGGTGCGCCAGGACCGGCACGGCCAGTTGCTGCACGTCGTCCGGCAGCGCGAAGTCGCGCCCGTCCATCGCCGCGAGCACCTGCGTGCACCGCAGCAGCTGCAACGTCGCGCGCGGGCTCGCGCCGAGGCGCACCTGCGCGTTCGTGCGGGTCGCGGTCACCAGGTCCACCACGTAGCGCTTGAGCTCGGGCGCCAGGTGCACCGCGCGGGCCGCGGCGATCATCCGCACGATCATCTCCCCGTCGGCCACTGGCCGCAGGGCGTCGAGCGGGTTGTACTCCTCGCGCCGGTCCAGCAGCTCCAGCTCGGCCTTCAAGTCCGGGTAGCCGATCGCCAGGCGCGCGGTGAAGCGGTCGCGCTGGGCCTCGGGCAGCGGGTAGGTCCCCTCCATCTCCACCGGGTTCTGGGTGGCGATGACCATGAACGGGCTGCGCAGCTTGTACGTGTTCCCGTCGACGGTGACCTGCCGCTCCTCCATGCACTCCAGCAGCGCCGACTGCGTCTTGGGGCTGGCGCGGTTGATCTCGTCGCCGAGGATGAGGTTCCCGAAGATCGCCCCGGGCTTGAACACGAAGTCGCGCTTCTCGGGGTCGAAGATGCTCACGCCGGTCACGTCGGACGGCAGCAGGTCGGGGGTGAACTGGATCCGGCGCACCGAGCAGTCGACCGAGCGCGCCAGCGCCTTCGCCAACTGCGTCTTCCCGACCCCGGGGACGTCTTCGAGCAGCAGGTGGCCCTCCGCCAGCATGACCGAGAGCGCGAGCTTGATCGTGTGCGACTTGCCCTCGATCACCCACTCGACGTTGGTCAAGATCGCCTCGGCCGTCGCCTTGAACTCCTGAGGGGAGAGCGGCGCCGGCGCCTGCGGCTGCTGAACTGGGGACGACTCGAAGGTCAAAGGTCCTCCCGGGGATCGATCGTTGAGGTGGGACACCGCGAAGCGACGCGATGGCGGATCGGACGCGCGCCAGCGCGCGATGACAGCGCCGCGCGGCCGGTTCCGCGACGCGAGGCACCGCGCCTTGAAACGCCGTGCGCCGTAACCGTCTCTTGTTCCGCCATCGTACCCGTGCACGCCCAGCAGCCGTGTCGCGCGCCACCGATGGGCGCTTCCGCTGCGGCGGGCCCCTTCCGGCACCGACCGGCACCGGACGGGACCGCGCGGGCGCGGCCCCGCGCGCCCGCCCCAACGTGCTGTACCGCCGGTCGGCCGTTCCGCTACACTGGGGTCATGTCTCGGCGTTTCGAGCTTCTTATCTAGCCGTGTCGGAGTGAACCCGCACGGCGACCCCTGCATGCCAGGGGTTTTTTGCTGTCTAGGGTCGAATCCGATCACGCAGGCCCGGAGCCGACGCCACCAGGATCAATGCCACTGATACCAGCGCCACAGGACCACAGGACGAGTCATGAGCGAACCCGCACACCGTTACGACGCCAAGCTGGCCAACGAGATCGAACCGCGCTGGCAGGCGCGCTGGGAGGCCGAGCAGACCTTCCGCGCCCCCAACCCGGTCGGCGCGCTCGCCGAACCCGACCACCCGCGGGCCGGGGCGCCCAAGAAGTTCGTGATGGACATGTTCCCCTACCCCTCGGGGGCGGGGCTGCACGTGGGCCACCCGCTGGGCTACATCGCCACCGACGCGTACTCGCGCTACCTGCGCATGGCCGGGTACAACGTGCTGCACCCGCTGGGCATGGACGCGTTCGGCCTGCCGACCGAGCAGTACGCGATCGCGACCGGCCGCCAGCCCGCCGAGATCACCGCCGAGAACATCGAGCGGTACCGGCGCCAGCTGCGCATGGTCGGCATGGGCTACGACAACCGCCGCGACTTCGCGACCACCGACCCGGACTACTTCAAGTGGACGCAGTGGATCTTCCTCCAGATCTTCAACTCCTACTACGACACCGAGGCCGACCGGGCCCGGCCGATCGCCGACCTGATCGCCGCGTTCGAGTCCGGTGAGCGGCAGACCCCGGGTGAGCGCCCGTGGGCCGAGCTGAGCGAGGTCGAGCGCCGCCGCCTGGTCGACGGCCACCGCCTGGCCTACGTCACCGAGGCGCCCGTGAACTGGTGCCCGGGCCTGGGCACGGTGCTGTCGAACGAGGAGGTCACCTCCGAGGGGCGCAGCGAGCGCGGGAACTTCCCGGTCTACACGCGCACCCTGAAGCAGTGGATGATGCGCATCACCGCCTACGCCGACCGGCTGCTGGACGACCTGAACGGCCTGGACTGGACCGAGTCGCTGAAGTCCATGCAGCGCAACTGGATCGGCAAGTCCGTCGGCGCGTTCGTCGACTTCGCGACCTACGCGGGGGACATCCGGGTCTTCACCACCCGGCCCGACACCCTGTTCGGCGCCACCTACATGGTCCTGGCCCCCGAGCACCCGCTGGTCGACGCCCTGACCGCCGAGGCCTGGCCCGCCGGCGTGGCCGAGTCCTGGACCGGCGGGCAGGACACGCCCGCCGCGGCCGTGGCCGCCTACCGCGCCCAGGCCGCCGCCAAGACCGACGTGGAGCGCCAGGCCGACGCGAAGGAGAAGACCGGCGTCTTCACCGGCGGGTACGCCACCAACCCCGTCAACGGCGAGACGGTCCCGGTGTTCATCGCCGACTACGTGCTGGCCGGCTACGGCACCGGCGCGATCATGGCCGTCCCGGCCCACGACGAGCGCGACTTCGCCTTCGCGCGGGCCTTCGACATCCCGATCGTGCAGGTCATCACCGAAGGCGTCGAGTGGGACCGCCAGGAGGTCCTGACAAGCAGCGCCGGCACGTGCGTCAACTCCGGGTTCCTGGACGGCCTGGCCGTCCCCGACGCCAAGGCCCGCATGATCGACTGGCTGGCCGAGCACGGCCGCGGCGAGGGCGCCACCACCTTCCGCCTGCGCGACTGGCTGTTCAGCCGCCAGCGCTACTGGGGCGAGCCCTTCCCGATCGTCTACGACGAGACGGGCCTGCCGGTGGCGCTGACTGACGACCAGCTGCCGGTCGAGCTGCCCCAGATGGACGACTTCTCGCCCAAGACCTTCGACCCCGAGGACGCCGACTCCGCGCCCGAGCCGCCGCTGGGCCGCGCCAAGGACTGGGTCGAGGTCGAGCTGGACCTGGGCGACGGTCCGCGCACCTACACGCGCGAGCTGAACACCATGCCCAACTGGGCCGGTTCCTCCTGGTACGAGCTGCGCTACACCGACCCCAAGGCCGCCTCGGCCCTCACCGAGCCCGAGAACGAGTCCTACTGGATGGGCCCGGAGGACGCCGAGGACGTCGGCGGGGTCGACCTGTACATCGGCGGTGTCGAGCACGCCGTGCTGCACCTGCTGTACGCCCGCTTCTGGCAGAAGGTCCTGTTCGACCTGGGGCACGTCTCCAGCCGCGAGCCGTTCCGCCGCCTGTTCAACCAGGGCTACATCCAGGCCTACGCCTACAGCGACGACCGCGGGGTCTACGTCAACGCCGAAGAGGTCGAAGAGGCCGACGGCGTCTACTACCACGAGGGCAGGAAGGTCAACCGCGAGTACGGCAAGATGGGCAAGTCCCTGAAGAACGTCGTCACGCCCGACGAGATCTGCGAGCGCTACGGCGCCGACACCTTCCGCGTCTACGAGATGTCGATGGGCCCGCTGGCCGACTCCAAGCCCTGGGAGACCCGGGCCATCGTCGGCTCCCAGCGGTTCCTGCAACGCCTGTGGCGCAACATCGTCGACGAGGAGACCGGCGAGGTCACCGTCACCGACGCCGAACCCGACACGGCCACCCTGCGCGAGATGCACAAGGCCATCGCCGGGGTCCGCGAGGACTACGAGCACCTGCGCATGAACACCGCCGTGGCCAAGCTGATCACGCTGAACAACCACGTGACCGGCCTGAACCCGGTGCCGCGCGCGGCGGCCGAGGCCCTGGTCGCGATGACCGCCCCGGTCGCCCCGCACATCGCCGAGGAGCTGTGGGAGCGGCTGGGCAACGAGGGCGGCATCGCCTACGCGCCGTTCCCCGAGGTCGACGAGCGGTACCTGGTCGAGGACACCGTGACCTACCCGGTCCAGATCAACGGGAAGGTCCGCGGGCGCATCGAGATCGCCGCCGACGCCGACGAGGAGGCGGTGAAGGCCGCCGCCCTGTCCGAGGAGAAGGTCGCCGCGAACCTGGCCGGCAAGGACGTCAAGAAGGTGATCGTGGTGGCGGGCCGGATGGTCTCGATCGTCGCGAAGTAGGGCGCTCCGGTCGCCGGGCGCGATCGTGCCCGATCACCGGAATGCTTCGTTCATTGTGAAATGACCGTTCCCCTATGATTCCTCCTCAATAGTCACCGAAGCGGGCCCGGCATCGTCCGGGCCCGCTCGGCGTCCGTGATGCTTCCGTGGCCGGACAACCCCAGGTCAGTATTGACGCATGTCTATGCATTCGCTAGGCTGTGGACTACCTTGGGAGCGCTCCGCTCCCTCTTGGAACAGCCTCGTTCCCTCACGCGCGGCATCTGACTGAGGAGCTTTTCATGCTGCTTACTCGTAAACGCCGGCGCGCGTTGATCGCGGGGGTCGCCACAGTCGCGACCGCCGCGCTCGGCATCGCGTTGTCGACGCAGCTCGCCAGTGCCCAGACCACCCTCCGCGGCGCAGCCGACGCGATCGGCAAGGACGTCGGCGTCGCGGTCAACTACAACCTGCTCCAGAACGACGCCACCTACCGCAACACCGTCGCCACCGAGTTCAACTCCCTCACGGCCGAGAACTCGATGAAGATGGAGGTCCTCCAGCCGAGCCAGGGGAACTTCAACTTCTCCCAGGGCGACGCGATCGTGGACTTCGCCAAGCAGAACAACCAGTCGGTCCACGGTCACACCCTGGTGTGGCACAGCCAGGCCCCCGGTTGGATCCAGGGCCTCTCCGGCACGGCGCTGGAGAACGCGATGGCCGACCACATCAACACCGTCATGGACCACTACCGCGGCGACGTGGAGTCCTGGGACGTGGTGAACGAGGTCGTCAGCGACAACAACGGCCAGCTGCGGGACTCGTTCTGGCTCAACGGTCTCGGCGAGGGTTACATCACCACCGCGTTCGAGCTCGCCCGCGCGGCCGACCCGACCGTCGACCTCTACATGAACGACTACTCGATCGACGGCATCAACGCCAAGTCCGACAAGACCTATGAGATCGCCCAGGGCCTCGCGGCCCAGAACCTCATCGACGGCGTCGGCTTCCAGGCCCACCTCATCCTCGGCCAGGTGCCCTCGAACATGGAGGCCAACCTCCAGCGCTTCACGGCCCTGGGCCTGAAGGTGCGCGTCACCGAGCTGGACATCCGCATCCAGATGCCCGCGGACGCGAACGAACTCCAGCAGCAGGCGAACGACTACCGGCGCGTGGCCGAGATCTGCGCCGGCATCGCCGACTGCTCGGGCGTGACCATCTGGGGTCTGCGCGACGGCGACTCGTGGGTCCCGGACGTCTTCCAGGGCGAGGGCGCGCCGCTGCTGTTCAACGACGACTACAGCAAGAAGCCCGCTTACGACGCGTTCCTCGAAGGCCTCGGCGGCGACGGCTCGGACCCCGGTCCGACCGATCCCGACCCCACGGACCCCGACCCCACCGACCCTGACCCGACCGATCCCGACCCGACCGACCCGGACCCCACCGATCCTGACCCGACGGACCCCGGCCCCGGCAACGGCTGCACGGCGACCCTGTCGGTCCAGAGCCCGTGGAACACCGGTGCGACCTATGAGGGCACGGTGACGGCGGGTCAGAACCTGACGGGCTGGACCGTGACGTGGACCTGGCCGGGCTCGGAGCGGATCTCGAACGCCTGGAGCATCTCGGGCACGCTCGACGGTGCGACGGTGACCGCCTCGGACGCCGGTTACAACGGCACGCTGTCCTCGGGCCAGTCGACCACGTTCGGCTTCAACATCACCAAACCCGACGGGGCCACGGCCTCGGTGCCGACGGTGACCTGCACCGCCCGGTAATCGGCCCTGCAATGAGCACTGTGCGGACCTCGCCTCGCGACCCGCACCGTGCGACCGGCATCGTCCGGTGAGCGGCGACGCCTGAGTCGCGCCGCCGCTCACCGGGGCTTTGCAGCTTGACCTGTTTCCTTCGCAGAGGGCGGGGCCGGAGCGCTTCAAGCGCTCCGGCCCCGCCCGCGATGATTCGGTGCCGGCAGGGGACCGAATGCGGTCGCCTGCGTTCTCAGACGAGAGGTGCCCGCCCGTTCCCGAAGCTTGTGCTGGAGTGGTTTTCGAGGGTTGCGGCCCGCGCGTTCGGGCCGTCAGCCGAGTTCGGCCTGGAACATCCAGCTCTGCTTCTCGAGTTCGGCGGTGACGCCGATGAGGAGGTCCTGGGTCACCGGGTCGGCCGACTCGGTGACCTCGATGCGTTCGCGCATGTTGGCGATGATCGCCCCGTAGGCCTCGATGAACAGCGAGACGACCTCGGTGTCGCTGATGGTGCCGTCGTGGATCTTGGGGACCGAGGAGGTCTCGGCCACCGTTCCGGCCCTGCCGTCGGCGCTCACGCCGATGGCGATGGCCCGCTCGGCGACCAGGTCGGTGGCGTTGCGGGCGGCGACGACGATCTCGTCGAGCTGGAGGTGGAGGGAGCGGAAGTTCTTGCCGTAGACGTTCCAGTGGGCCTGTTTGCCGACCAGGGACAGGTCGATGAGGTCGACCAGCGCCCCCTGGAGGGCCTTGGCGGTGATATCGCGGTTCTCGTCGGAAAGGCTGGAGCGGACGGTCGACATCTGGATACCTCACAGGAAGCGCTCGTGGTCCGGCAGTTGCACCGCCAAGGGTAGTCGCGTCGCGCCCGCGGGGGAGCGAACCGGCGAGAGCGGCGGTCCGCGCGCGGAGATTGGCACGTTCCCTTCAGGCCCGGTGCCCCCGATCCCGGTACGGCGGTTCGCGAAACGGCCCCCGAGGAGTGCGCGGCGTCGATAATGCAGAGGGTCACCGCCCCCGGTCGCAATTTGTTGGATTAGTCGATAAACTAATCGACGTCGTGCCGCACCGGCCCGGCCGCCGCCGTACGCACCCTGAACAGGCAGGAGCACCGAATGCCTTATCGCCCGCCGCTGGTCGCCCGCGAGTTCTTCGTCGCCGACCCCCCGGAGCTGCCCCAGCGCGCCCCAGGCGAGCAGGGTCTGTCGGCCGTCCGGCGCGCCGAGGTCGTCGACCTCGGGCCCGCCTCGGTCCTCCTCAAGGCCACCACCAGCGCCGACGAGGAGCTGTACGTCGGCCTCGCCGCCGTCGCCGAGGGCGTCGTCCGCGCCCGCCTCTCGGCCGATCCCCAGGCCCGGCCGGACGCCGAGAAGATCATCGAGCTGATGCACGCCGGGATCTACGCCGAAGCCGCGATCACCGTCGAGGAGGGCTCGGTCGTCGTCGACGCCGGCGCCGTGCGCGCGGTCGCCACGCTCGAGCCGTGGTCGCTGACCTACACCGACGCCGACGGGAAGACCCTCGTCGCCCAGAACCCCGGCGAAGAGGACATCTCGGGTCGCCTGCGGACCCTCCCGTTCGGGCGGTCGATCGTCGACGGCGAGCCGGTGGCCTACCACGAGTCGTTCACCGCCGCCCCCGACGAGGCCTTCGCCGGGTTCGGCGAGCGCTTCGCGCCGCTGAACGCCCGCGGCCAGCGCCCGCTGATGTGGAACTTCGACGCGTTCGGCTCGGAGTCGATCCGCGCCTACAAGAACATCCCGATCTACGTCTCCGACCGCGGCTACGGCGTGGTGGTCAACTCCGGCGCCCCCGTCGAGTTCGACATGGCCCAGCAGACCCACGCGGCAGTCGAGATCCTCGTGCCCGACGCGGTCCTGGAGTACTTCGTGCTCGGCGGGACCCCCGTCGAGGTCCTCGACCGCTTCGACGGGCTCACCTCGCGCCCGGCGCTGCCGCCGAAGTGGGCCTTCGGGACCTGGATCTCCTCGGGCTTCTTCGTGGACAGCCGCGAGCGGGTCCTGGAGCGGGCCAAGAAGATCCGCGAGCGCGGCATCCCCTGCGACGTGCTCCACCTCGACACGTTCTGGCAGACCGACGGCCACTGGTCGGACATGCAGTGGGACCCCGAGAACTTCCCCGAGGCACGCTCGCTCATGGCCGAGCTCGCCGAGCAGGGCTTCAAGGTGTGCCTGTGGATGAACTCGTACATCTCCCACAAGTCCCCGCTGTTCCAGGTCGCCGACGAGGCCGGCTACTTCCTCAAGGACGCCAAGGGCGAGACGTACGTGGCCGACACCTGGCACGGCTCGTTCCCCGCGTGCGGCATCGTGGACTTCACCAACCCCGAGGCCACCGCCTGGTGGAAGGACCTGCTGCGCGGGCCGCTCCAGGACGGGGCGGCGCTGTACAAGACCGACTTCGCCGAAGGGGTCCCCGCCGATGCGGTGGCGCACAACGGGATGACCGGCACCGAGCTGCACAACGTGTACACGCTGCTGTACAACGACGCGGTCTGCGAGGTGACCCGCGAGGTCAACGGGCACGACCTCGTGTGGGCGCGCTCCTCGTTCCTCGGCGGCCAGCGCCACTCGGCGCAGTGGTCGGGCGACGTGCAGACCACGTGGGCGGGCCTTGGCGGGACCATCCGCGGCGGGCTCTCGCACGGCCTGTCGGGCGTCCCGTTCTGGTCGCACGACACCGGCGGCTTCAACGGCACGCCCACCGACGACCTGTACGTCCGCTGGGCCCAGTTCGGCGCGCTGTCGCCGCTGCTGCGCTACCACGGCACCACCACCCGAGAGCTGTGGGAGTTCTCCGAGGAGGCCGAGCGCCTCGCGGTCGAGTCGCTGAAGCTGCGCTACTCGCTGGCTCCTTACATCTACTCGGCGGCCGTGCGCGCCTCGCGCACCGGCGAGCCGGTGCTGCGGGCGCTCAACGTGGACGATCCCGCCGACCCGGTGTCGTGGACGGCCGACCAGGAGTACCGCTTCGGCACCGACCTGCTCGTGGCCCCGGTCAACGACCCGTCGGGCGAGCGCAAGGTCTACCTGCCCGAGGGCCGGTGGATCGACTTCTGGACCAAGGAGGTCCACGAGGGCGGGCGCTACATCGACACGAAGCACGGCCTGGAGACCTTCCCGGTGTTCGTGCGGTACGGGGCGATCCTGCCGCGCGTCGCTCCCGGCGCCACGTTCGGCGACGGCCCGTTCGAGGGCGTCACGCTCGAAGTGTGGGGGACGCCGAGCGGGGGAATCGTGCTCTCCGACGTCGACGGAGACACCGTCATCGAGGTGGAAACAGTTTCGGAAACTGTTGTGACCCTGGTTTCGACAGGCCCCGCGGACCTCGCTAATGTGAGCGTCATCGATGTCGTGGGCAAGCCCGCGCAGGTGGAGCTGGAGCGTAATTAGATGAGCCTTGTAGCCGGAGTCGACTCCTCGACCCAGTCGACGAAAGTCCTCCTGGTCGAATCGGAGACCGGCGAGATCGTCGACTCCGGTCGCGCCTCCCACCCGGACGGGACCGAGTGCCCGCCCGAAGCCTGGTGGGAGGCGCTCCAAGAGGCCGGAAAAGGCCTCTTGGAACGGGCCGAGGCGGTCGCCGTCTCCGGACAGCAGCACGGCATGGTCGCCCTCGACGCCGACGACGAGGTCGTCCGCCCCGCACTGCTGTGGAACGACACCCGCTCGGCCCCCCAGGCCGAGCGCCTCACCGCCGAGAGCGGCGCCGAGGCCTGGGCCGCCGACACCGGCCTGGTCCTCGCCGCCTCCTTCACCGCCACCAAACTCGCCTGGCTCGCCGAGCACGAACCCGACAACGCCGCCCGCACCGCCGCGGTCATGCTCCCGCACGACTGGCTCACCCTGAAGCTGCGCGGCGCGAGCGCCGCCGAGGCCACCACCGACCGCTCCGACGCCTCCGGCACCGGCTACTGGTCGGCCGCCACCGGCGACTACGTCACCGACCGGCTCGTCCAGGCCTTCGGACGCACCCTCGCGCTCCCGCGCGTGGCCGCCCCGAACGAGATCGTCGGCCGCACCCCCTGGGGCGCGGCCGTCGCACCCGGCGCCGGCGACAACGCCGGAGCCGCACTCGGCCTCGGACTCGGACCCGGCGACGTCGCGGTCTCCCTCGGCACCTCCGGCACCGTCTTCGGCGTCTCCGACGTCCCCGCCAACGACCCCTCCGGGCTCGTGGCCGGGTTCGCCGACGCCACCGGCCGGTACCTCCCGCTGGTGGCGACCCTCAACGCCGCCCGCATCCTCGACACCTTCCGGGCGATCCTCGGCGTCGACCACGCCGAGTTCGACGCCCTCGCGCTCGCCGCCGAACCAGGCGCCGGAGGCCTCACCCTCCTGCCGTACCTCGACGGCGAACGGACCCCCAACCGGCCGAACGCCACCGGGGTCCTCTCCGGGATCACCACCGGGGCGACCCGCCAGAACCTGGCCCGCGCCGCCGTCGAAGGCATGCTCTCGGCCCAGGCCGACGGGCTCGCCGCGCTGGCCGCACAGGGCCTGGAGGCCCGGCGGGTCCTCCTCATCGGCGGCGCGTCCGCCTCCGAAGCCGTCCGCCGGATCGCCCCCACCGTGTTCGGCGTCGACGTCGAGATCCCTCCCTCGGCCGAGTACGTGGCCCTCGGCGCCGCCAAGCAGGCGGCCTGGGCCCTGTCCGGCCGCAACGAACCGCCACAGTGGACCATCGGTGACACGGCGAGGCTGACCGGCAGCGCCGCCGACGCCGTGACCGAGCAGTACGCGACGCTCAGGGACGAGACCGCTCCCTGGGCGGCGCACCGATGAACTCCAGCCGAGACAGCAAAGGACAGACCATGACCGAGGACAAGTACGCACCCGCACCCGAGGACAAGTTCTCTTTCGGGATTTGGACGGTGGGTTGGGCGGCGCAGGACGTGTTCGGTTCGGCGACGCGTGCGGCGATGAGTGCCGATCGTGCGGTGCGCGAGCTGGCGGCGATCGGCGCGGGTCGCGGCGTTCCGCAAGGCCCTGGACGAGACGGGCCTGAAGGTCACGACGGCGACGACGAACCTGTTCTCCCATCCGGTGTTCAAGGACGGCGGGTTCACGCACAACGACCGTGAGGTGCGCCGGTTCGCCATCGCGAAGGTCATCCGCAATATCGATCTGGCCGCCGAGTTGGGGGCGCAGGTGTATGTGGCCTGGGGCGGGCGTGAGGGCGCCGAGTCCGGCGGGTCGAAGGACGTGCAGTCGGCGATGGCGCGGATGAAGGAGGCGTTCGACGTCCTCGGCGACTATGTCGTGGAGCAGGGGTATGACCTGCGGTTCGCGATCGAGCCGAAGCCGAACGAGCCGCGGGGGAACATCCTGCTGCCCACCCTCGGCCACGCGCTCGCGTTCATCAATGAGCTCGAGCGCCCGGAGTTGACCGGGATCAATCCGGAGATCGGGCATGAGGAGATGGCCGGGCTCGACTACGCCGCGGGCATCCGCCAGGCGTTGTGGCACGGGAAGCTGTATCACATCGATTTGAACGGGCAGACCGGTCCGCGCTATGACCAGGATCTGCGGTTCGGTGCGGGGAATGTGGGCGGGGCGTTCTGGACCGTGGACGCGGTCGAAGAAGGCATCGCGAAGGGCCAGTACACCGGGCCGATCCACTTCGATTTCAAGCCGCCGCGGACCGAGGACGACAAGGGCGTGTGGGTCTCGGCTGCCGCGTGCATGAGGAACTACAAGATCCTCCAGGCGAAGGTGAAGGCCTTCCGGGCCGACCCGGAGGTCCAGGAGGCGCTCAGGGACGCCCGGGTCGACCAGCTCGCCGTCCCGACCCTCGCTGAGGGTGAGACGTGGGCGGATGTGAAGGACCTCGAAGTGGATGTCGAGGGTCTGGCGGCGAAGGGGATGGCGTTCGAGCGTCTCGACCAGCTCGCCCTGGAACACCTCTACGGCGTCCGCTAAGCGGCACAGGACAGCATGGAAGCGGGCCCGGAGCAACAGCTCCGGGCCCGCTTCGCAACCCCACACCCATCAGTTGGATCTACTCGCCTTGCGGCTTCGTGTCACCCTCAGGAGTACTTCGTTCCCCTTGAAACACAAGTTACGGACCGGGGCTCCAGATTCCTGGGAAGAACCATGAGAGGTTCATTTGAACCGCGACGGCGCCGAACCGGCCAGGAAACACCTGGTACGCGACGGGGGGGTCTACTTCTCCACCGGGACCGTCGGCGCCGGCGGGTCCGACAGCTCCGCGAGGGTCCTCTGCCACACGCCCACGTCGTGCCACCCGTCGAACTTGTACCCGGCCGCCTCGATCGTGCCCACCGGCTTGAACCCGAACGCCGCGTGCAGCGCCTCAGAACCCGGGTTCGGGCTCGTCACCAGCGCCATCACACTGCGGAAACCCTGCGATTCGAGACGCTTGAGCAGATCCCCGTACAGCCTCGAGCCGACCTGCCTGCCGCGCCGTCCCTCGGCCACGTACACCGTCGCCTCCGCGGTCCAGTCGTACGCCTGCCGCGCGTTCCACGGCTTCGCGTAGGCCAGGCCCACCACCTCGCCGTCGTACTCGGCGACGATCCACGGGTAGCGGCTGCCGTACTCGGCCAGCTCCCGCTCCCACTCGGCCGGCGGCTGCGGCTCGGTCCGGAAGTTCGCGGTGCTCGTCGCGATGTAGTGGTTGACGATCCCGGCGATCGACGCCGCGTCCGAGGACTCGGCGAAACGCACGGTGACCGGGCCGGTCGCACTCGTGTCGCTGCTGCTCATGGCCGAAGCCTATCCAGCGGAAAGGCCCCCGCCGGGGCTCGATCCCGTCAGACGGGCGAGCGCCACACCCGCGCTTCCCGCCACTTGCCAGGCCGAGCTACCAAACAGACCTGCCCGACAGACTTACCAAACAGTGCTCGGCCGCCAGGTGCAGATCGTCGGCCGCAGCCCTCCGGTGGCCCGGAAGTCCTCCACCGCGCGCGCGAGCGTGCTCAGCGCCACGTGCGCGTCGGGCGGGAACACGCTCGCGGTGTCCATGTCCCGGTACAGGCGTATTCCCGGCGCCTGCGGCCGCTTGGAGTAGGTGACCCACGCGCCCGGGCCGTAGTCCTCGCCGCCGGGGCCGTAGTAGGAGAGCGCGCCGACCTCCGTCTCGCGGTCGGCGGCGATCTTGAGCCCGTGGTCGGGCCGCCCGCCCGGCGCGTACCCGGGACGGTCGCGCACCAGCGCCGTCGCCACCTGGACCAGGTCCGAGGCCACGATGGTCGCCACCGCCGCAGCCACCCCGTCCGGGTCGAACGCCAGGAGGACCCGGGTCCCGTTGTCCCTGGTGCTGAGCGTGAATTCGGCGCAATGGCCGGAGACGTGCGCGCCCGCGGGGCCAGCGCTCATCGGCGGTGCTCCTTCCGCGTCGAGGGAGAAGACGGCGCTCATCGGCGGTGCTCCTTCCGTGTCAAGGGAGAGAGGCGTGCGGGCTTGCGAATCGTGCTGGTGATCAATGGGGATCGCCATGTCGGACACCGCACCTCGTGTACAGGAATTGATCGCCGACACCGTTGTCGCCGCACCGCAAGGGGTATCACTCGCGACTCCGCAGCCGATGCCGTTGCGGGTTTGTGAACGACAGTACGTGTGGGATCGAGCGGTTTGTTCGATCAGTCGGGAAGTTGACAGAAACGCCCTGACGTGCTGTGACAACCTGTTCATGCAACTGGTAGATTCCACTCAGGATCGGCCGGGTCACCGTGTTCCGGTCCGGTTCCCGCGCGAACCCCGCAGCGCGGCAAGATAGACCACATGCGTGTGGAACTGCTGGGACCGCTGCGGGTGCAAGGCGAGGACGGGGCCGAGATCGCCCTCCCCGCTGGCCGCGGGCGCGCGCTCCTCGCCCGGCTCGCCCTCGACGCCGGGCGCACCGTCACCGCCGCCGCCCTCATCGAGGCCCTCTGGCCCGACGACGCGCCCGCCAACGCCGCCGGCGCCCTCCACACCCAGCTCTCGCGCCTGCGCGGCCACCTCGGCGGCGCCATCGGCGCCCTCGTGGTCAGCGAGACCGGTGGTTACCGGCTCACCGGGACCGACACCGACCTCGCCGAGTTCGAACGGCTCGCCGCCCGAGCCGAGGCCGCCGCCGAGCACGGCGCCCCCGCCGCCGTCCGCGAGACCGCCGAAGCCGCCCTCGACCTGTGGCGCGGACCCGCCTTCGCCGACCTCGACCGCTTCGCGTTCGCCGACGCCGCCAGGGTGCGCCTCACCGTCCGCCGCGAAGCCGTCGCCGCCCTCCACATCGAGGCGCGCCTGCGCCTCGACGGCTCCGACGCCGTGCTCGCCGACCTCGCCGCCCGCCACGCCGCCGACCCGCTCGCCGAACCCGACGCCGCCCGCTACATGCGGGCCCTCGCCGCCTCCGGGCGCCGCGCCGAGGCGCTCGCCGTCCACGAGACCGTCCGCGCCCGCCTCGCCGACGAACTCGGCGTCGACCCCTCACCGGTGCTCGCCGCCGCCCACCTCGACGTGCTCCGCGGCTCCGACTCGGCCCCGCGGCGCCCGAACCGCCTGCCCCGGCCCCTCACCGCCTGCATCGGCCGCGAGAGCGAACTCAAGGCCCTCCCGGAGCTGCTGGACGCGAACCGGCTCGTGACCCTCACCGGCCCCGGCGGCACCGGCAAGACCCGCCTGGTGGTCGAGACCGCCCACCGCCTCGCCGCGGCCGGGCGCACCGTCCACCTCGTCGAACTCGCCCCCGTGAGCGACCCGACCCGCCTGCCGGAGATCTTCCTCGACGCCCTCGGCCTCGGCGAGTCGATCCTCGCCCGCCGCGAGCAGGACCCGCGCACGCGCCTGGTCGAAGCCCTGTGGAACCGCGAGGTCGTCCTCGCGGTCGACAACTGCGAGCACCTCATCGAGGCGACGGCCGCACTCGTCGCCGACCTGCTCGCCCAGGCCCCGGGCCTGCGCATCCTCGCCACCAGCCGCGAGCCGCTCGGCATCACCGGCGAGACCGTCTTCGACGTCGGCCCGCTCACCCTCCCCGAACCGGCCGAGGCCCTCGCCGACCTGCGCGACCACGCCTCGATCCGCCTGTTCGAAGAACGCGCCCGCCAGAGCGACCCCGGCTTCACCGTCGACGCCGGCAACGCCGCCACCGTCGCGGCCGTGTGCGCCGCCCTCGACGGCCTCCCGCTCGCCATCGAACTCGCCGCCGCCCGCCTGCGCGGCATGAGCCTCGACGACCTCGCCGCCCGCCTCGGCGACCGCTTCGGGCTCCTCGGCCGCGGCCCCCGCACCGCCGAACCGCGCCAGCGGACCCTCCGCGCCGTCGTCGACTGGAGCTGGGACCTCCTCGACCCCGAAGAGCGCCTCGTCCTCGCCCGCATGTCGGTGTTCAACGGCGGCGCCGACCTCGACGCCGCGTGCGAGGTCTGCTCGGCGAGCGTCGAGACCGTCACCGGCCTGGTCGACAAGTCCCTCATCCAGCGCCTGCCCGGCGGACGCTACCGGCTCCTGGAGACCGTCCGCGAATACGCCGCCGCGCGATTGGCCGAAGCCGGCGAGACCGCCGGGCGCTACGAGCGCCACGCCCTCCACTACACGCGGATCGCCGAAACCGCCGAACCCCACCTCATGCGCGCCGAACAGGTCGAATGGCTCGCCCGCCTCGCCCCCGACCACGCGAACTTCACCGCCGCCGTCCACCGGATGATCGCCGCCGGGAACGCCGAACTCGCCCACCGCGCCGTCTCGCCGCTGTCGTGGTACTGGTGGATGCGCGGCCACCGCCGCGAAGGCCAGCGGCTCGTCGAACGCGTCCGCGCCCTCCCCGGCGAGGTCGCTCCGCTGCTGCGCGCCAAGGCCGCGCTCGCCGGCACCTGGGGCATGTGGTCGGGCCTGCTCGACCCCGCCGAGGTCGACGCCGGGTTCGCCCAGGCCCAGGCCCTCGTCGAACGCCACGACCTCTACCGGGCCGAACCCCTGCTGCGGATGATCCCGCTGATCCGGGCCCTGCTCGCCGAGGACGAGGCGGGACTGCGGTCCATCGCCGCCTCGATCGACCCCGACCGCGCCGCCGGGCCCGCCGCCGAACGCGAAGTGTGGGTCCGCGGCATCGCCCTGCTGTTCATCTCCGACTTCTCCCAGCGCGCCGGGCGCGAGGAGCGGGCGAGCGCCGAACTCGCCGAGGCCGCCGCGATCTTCGAGCGGATCGGCGAGCGCTTCGGCCTCATGGTCACCTTGCAGGGCGTCGGCGGCGAACGCATGGCCCACGGCGACTACCAGGGCGCCCGCGAAGTACTGAAGCGGGCATTGGAGGCCGAGGCCGAGTTCGGCGCGGACGTGGCCGACTCGGTCATCGCCGAATACCTGTGGCGCATCGACGCCGAATACGGCGACGACCTGCCCGCGACTTTGGAGCGGATGAGAGCCGTGGCCGACCGGGCCGCGCGCATCGGCAACGCCGAGAACGTCGTCGGCGCCCGCACCTCGGCCGCGATCTGCCTGCGGCGCCTCGGGAAGCTCACCGAAGCGCGCGAGGAACTCCTGGCCGCCGAAGGCGACCTGCCGCGGTTCCTCGACTTCTCAGAGGTCTCGGTGCAGCTGTACCGCCAGCTCGCCCTCGTGGCGCGCGAACTCGGCGACCCGGACCTGGAGGTCCGGGCCGCCGGGATGCTGGACGGCAGCAACTGGCCCTTCAGCACCTGAGCCCTTCAGCCCATGTTCTGCGCGCTCAATTCGTGAGCTTGCGCCGGTAGGCCCGCAGCGAGAGCGGCACGAACACCGCCAGGATCGCCGCGCACCACGCGAGCAGCGCGAGCGTCTCGGCCCCGGGCGAGCCCCCGCCGAGGAACATCCGCATCGTGTCGGCCAGGGCGGTCATCGGATTGACCTGCGCCCACCACTGCACCGGCCCCGGCAGCGTGTCCTTCTCGACGAAGATCGTCGACGTGTACGCCAGCGGCATGAGCAGGCTGATCATCCACGTCTGGATCTGCTCCTCGCTCTTGGCCGTCAGCCCGACCAGGGCCATCGTCCACGAGACGGCGAACAGGAACAGCAGCAGCGCGCCCGCCGCCGCGGCCGTGCCCGCCGCGCCGCCCTCGGCGCGGTAGCCGATCGCAAACGCCACGGCCCCGACGACCAGCAGCGCCCACGCGTGCTTGACCATGTCGGCGGCCACGCGCCCGGCCAGCAGCGCGAAGCGCGAGACCGGCATCGCGGTGAGGCGGTCGAAGACCCCCTCCTTGATGTCGCCGTACAGGCCCATGCCCGTCGAGGTGATCGCGAAGAACAGGCCCATGGCGATGATGGTCGGCCCCGCGTACTGGAGGAAGTCCTGCCACGAGCCCATCATCTGCCCGCCCATGAAGAACGTGATGGACAGCAGGATCATGAGCGGGATCATGAAGAACTCGACCAGCTGCGCCGGATAGTGCTTGATCGACGCGAGCGACCGGGCGGCCATGGAAGCCGACTGCCCCAGCGGCCCGCGAGTGGTGTTCCAAGTGGTCGTCGGCCTCGGGCCGGTGGATGCGAGGGCGGTCATGCCGTCAGCTCCTTCGTCTTCTGCTGGTGGTCGGTCTCGGTGCGGTGCCCGGTCAGGCTCAGGAACACCTCGTCGAGCGTCGGTTCGTGGAGGCCGAACCCGGCCAGGTCGACCCCGGCCTGGCCGATCCGGGCCATGACGGCCTGGGCCTCACCGGCGTGGGCGACGGGGACGACCACGGCGCCGTCCTCGCGGCGGGCGCTGGCGCCCGCGGCCCATTCGGCGAGCTGGACGAGCTGCTCGGCGGCCTCGGGCCGGGTGGGGGACAGGCGCAGGACCAGGCCGCCGACGGTCTGCTTCAGTTCCGAGGGCGTGCCCGAGGCGATGACCCTGCCGTGGTCGATCACGGCGATGGCGTGGGCGAGCTGGTCGGCCTCTTCGAGGTACTGGGTGGTGAGCAGGACGGTGGTGCCCTCGGCGACGAGTTCGCGCACGATCTCCCACAGGCCGCCGCGGCTCTGCGGGTCCAGGCCCGTGGTCGGCTCGTCGAGGAACAGCACCTCGGGCCGGCGCACGATCGAGGCGGCGAGGTCGAGGCGCCGGCGCATCCCGCCGGAGTACTTCGCGGCGGCGCGGGTGGCCGCGTGGGCCAGGTCGAACCGCTCGATGAGCTCGTGGGCGCGCTGCCTGGCCTGGCGGCGCGAGGCGCCGAGGAGCCGGGCGATGAGGACGAGGTTCTGCTCGCCCGACAGGTTCGGGTCGAGCCCGGCGTACTGCCCGGTGAGGCCGATGCGCTCGCGCACCTTCCTCGCCTCGGCGGCGACGTCGTGCCCGAGGACGCGGGCGGTGCCGGCGTCGGGGCTCGTGAGGGTGGACAGGACCCGGACGGCGGTGGTCTTGCCCGCGCCGTTGGGGCCCAGGACGCCCAGGACGGTGCCGGGCGCGGCGGCGAGGGTGACGCCGTCGAGGGCGCGGACCTCGCCGAAGGACTTCACCAGCCCTCGGACTTCGATCGCGTGCTTCATGGCGGGGTGCCTTTCTGTTCGCTTGCGTGCCGCCAGCGTGCGGCCCGCGCCTTGCACGTGCCTTGCACCGCGCTTTCACCCGCCGCAAGGCACGTGAAAGGGCCGCCTCCACAAGTGGAGGCGGCCCTTTCGACCAGCGGTTTCGCTCGCGGTCAGCCCTTGATGGCGCCGGTGATGACGGCCTTGGTGAAGTGCTTCTGGATGAACGGGTACATGATGACGATCGGGAGGATCGTGCACACGACCACGGCCATCTTGAGCGCGGCGGTCGGCGCCGCGGCGGCGGACTGGTACTGGGCCGCCTGCGAGGCGGCGCCGGGCAGGCCCTGGGTGGACATGAGCATCCGCTGGAGCACCACCTGGATCGGCTGGGTGTCGAGGCTCGGGATGTACAGCACGGCCTGGAAGTAGATGTTCCAGTACATGACCGCGTAGAACAGCGCGATGACCGCGAGGATCGCCTTCGACATCGGCAGGACGATCTTGAACAGGGTCCGGAACTCCCCGGCGCCGTCCATCTTCGCGGCGTCGATGAGCTCGGCCGGGACGCTGTTCATGAAGAACGAGCGGAGCACGATCAGGTTGAAGGCGTTGAACGCCATCGGCAGGATCAGCGACCAGTAGCTGTTGAACAGGCCCAGCGACTGCACGACCAGGAAGCTCGGGTACATGCCCGGGGCGAACAGGAACGTGAAGAGGATGAGGACCAGCAGCGGCCGGTGCAGCAGCGTCCCGGGCCGCGAGAGCCCGTAGGCCGCGCCGATGGTGATGACCATGCTGATCGCGGTGCCGCCGGCGGTCAGGGCCATGGTCAGCAGCAGCGAGTCGGTGAGCGCGCCGCCGTTGAAGATCTCCTGGTAGGCCTGCACGCTCAGGTCGGTCGGGATGAGCAGCAGGTTGCCTCGGGAGCGCGAGAGCGCCTCCTCGCTCGCGAAGCTGGTCGCGACGACCGCCCAGACGGGGATGACGATCGCGGCCGCGTAGCAGACCAGGAACGCCGCCTTGACGAGCTTCCCGAAGGCCGAGGGCTCTTCGTCCCAGACCGGGCGCCTGTTGCGGCTGCGGCGCGGTCGGATCCGGATGTCGGTGGTGGTCATGACTTCTGGTAGATCCCTTGCTCTCCGAGGCGGTGGGCGACGCTGTTCGCGACGAGGATCAGGAACAGTCCGATCACGCCCTTGAACAGGCCGGCCGCGGTGCCGAAGGATTCGGATTCGGGCCCGATGATGCTGCGGTAGTACACGAAGGTGTCGAGCACCTCGGTGGTCTGGAAGCCCACGGACTGGCGCTGCAACTGGTACTGCTCGAAGCCGACGGTGAGGATGCCGCCGAGCTGGAGGATGAGCAGGAGCACGATGACCGGCCGGATGCCCGGGAGGGTGATGTGCCACATGCGCTTCCAGCGGTTCGCCCCGTCGACGGCCGCGGCCTCGTACAGGCTCGGGTTGATCGAGGCGAGGGCGGCCAGGAAGATGATCATGCCCCAGCCGGCGTCCTTCCAGACCCACTGCATCCAGGCCAGGAACACGAAGGAGCCGCTGTCGGTCATGAACGTCAGGCGCTCGCCGCCCGATTGCAGCATCAGGTTGGAGACCAGGCCGTCGGAGCCGAGCATCTGGACGAAGACGGTGACGACCAGGACCCAGGAGAAGAAGTACGGCAGGTAGACCACCGACTGGAACACGCTGCGGATCTTGGTGGAGACGACGCTGTGCATGACCAGCGCCAGGATGATCGACAGCGGGAAGACGAACGCCAGCTGCGCCAGCGAGAACTTCAGCGTGTTCCCGAGGGCCGGCAGGAAGTACGGGTTGGCGAACAGCCGCTCGAACCAGGCGAAGCCCACGATCGGGTTCTCCCAGAACGCCCGGTGCGGGCTGTAGTCCATGAACGCGATGATGTTCCAGGCGCTGGGCCAGTAGAAGAACACCGCGAGCTGCACCATCGCCGGGAGGGTGAGCAGGAGCAGGGGCCAGTCGTGGCGGAGCCGCTGCGCCAGGGTTCGCCGGCGGTCGATGCGGGGGCGCTCCGAGGCCTGCGCGGCCTCTGGAGCTGGTGTCTGGAGTGCTGCCATCGTGTTTTCGGTTTCCGGTCCGGTTCGCAGTCAGAGGATTGGGACGCGAGAGGCCGGGCGGCCCGCGTGGCGGGCCGCCCGGCCGCGGCTCATTCGCCGTGGAGCTGCTCGTAGACGGCCGTGAAGTGCTCGCGGCCGGCCTCGCCGCCGTTGCTGAGGAACGTCTCGACGATGGAGGGGATGTCGGCGACCTCGGCGCGGCCGAACGCGACGTCGTCCTCCTGGTCCTTCAGCGCCTCGGCGGCGGAGACGAACGCCGAGGGCGCCTCGATGCGGACGCCGTCGAAGATGTCGACCTCGATGAGGTCCTTGATCGCGGCGTTGTACTCGAAGCGGGCCTGGACCATGTCGACCGGGCCGGTCAGGAAGGTCTGGACCTCGCCGGAGAAGGTCTTGTAGTTGACCGGGGCCTGGACGACGCTGACGCCCAGGTCGGTGAAGACCGGGATGCCGTCGTCGCCGTAGTCGAAGTGCGTGCCCTCGACGCCGTACTCCAGCAGCTCCCATTCCTTGGTGCCGTACGGGGACGAGCACCAGTTCGCGACGTCGAGGAGTTCCTCGACCTGCTCCTGGGAGAGGTCCTTGTTGAGGAAGACCCAGCCTTCGACGTCGGGCTTGGAGTGGACGAGCGGGGTGCGACCGTTCGCCGAGAGGGCGCCGAGGGCGCCGATCCCGCCGGGGGCCTCGCCGCTGTTGACCCAGTCGGTGTACTCGCTCCAGAAGGTGATGCCGTCCTGCTGGAAGAGGCTCGTCCCGGCCTTGAACAGCTGCTTGGTGTCCAGGGTGCCGCTGGCGATGTCCGGGTGCTGGAGCTTCTCGTCGTGGAGGGTGCGGCGGAACTCGAGCCACTCGGTGTACTCGGGGCGCTCGGAGTTGTGGACGAGCTTGCCGTCGATGTACGCCCAGCCGTCGCCCGAGGCGAGGCCGAACCACGCCGGGGTGAGCCAGTCGGTGCCGAGGAAGGCCCACTGGCCGGCGGCGTCGTCGGAGAAGGCGCGGGCCACCTCCAGCAGCTCCTCGACGGTGGTCGGCACGCCCATGCCGAGGTCGTCGAGCAGGTCGGTGCGGTAGAACATGGCGTTCTGGACGCCGCCCATCATGGACCCGGGGATGCCGAAGATGCGGGCGGACTCGGGGTCGTCGGGGTCGGTCGACCAGACGGCCTTGCCCCAGACGGTGTCGCCGAGGCCGGCCAGCAGCGGCCAGCGCTCGGAGATGTCGCCCTTGAGGAGGTCGGTGAGGTCGTAGAAGGAGTTGACGACCGTCTCGCGGAAGTCGGGGTGGGCGTAGAGCATCCAGCTGAACAGCTGGATGCCGTCGCCGAACTCGTTGGCCTGGAGCCACTGCTGCGAGGTCTCGGCGTAGGTGTTGCCGTCGGCGTGGCGGATGTTGACCACCGTGCCGCCCCAGGCCTCCTGGACGGCCTTGTAGTAGTCGTCGTCCTTGGAGGGCGCCTCGCCCCACATGGGGATGGTGACCTCGTAGGTGCCGGTGCCGGAGGGCACGTCGGCGATGGCCTGGACCGGCTCGGGGAAGCTGGTGAACGCGGAGGGGTGGTTCGGCGGCTCGCCGACCAGGTCGGGCTCGAACGGGAGCGGCCATTCCTTGTACTCGGGAAGGAAGTCGAACCCGGTCTGGACCTGCGACGATCCGCTCCCCGACTCGATGTCGCCGCACGCGGCGACGATGGGCAGTCCCGCGGCCCCGGCGGCGCCGAGACCGGCGACCTTGAACAGGGAGCGGCGCCGGAGCGGCGACCTGTCGGAGGGAGTAGCCACGTTGCTGTCCTTTCGGTCGTACCAATGTGAGGGTTTGTTCGCGGGGGGTGTAGCCGGTAATTAGTTCGGCTATTCGATAAACTAAAGTAGCGCACGGTGACAGCCCGCACAAGCCGGGGGTCAGGCGAAACGGCCGCGGATTGATCACGATTCGGGAACGGCACCTGTGGCGGCGCTCATATGCGCCACCACCAGGGACTGGTCGAAGTTCGCGAGCGGTCATACATGACAATGACGAATACGGCTCGCAGGCATCGCCGGGGGCGGACCACGAGCGACACTGGAGGACAACATGGCGATGCGGATAGCGGCGAAGTCGGCCGGACCCGGCGGCGTCCCCGAGGACGAACCCGGAAGGGCCAAGCGGGCCGACTTCACCGACGTACGGGCCAACAACCTCGGCTTCGTGCTCCGCCAGGTCCGCGCCGAGGGACGGTGCTCGCGCGCCGACCTCGCCGCGAAGACCGGGCTCAACAAGGCCACCGTCTCCTCGCTGGTCGCCGAGCTCATCGACCGCCGCGTCCTGCGCGAGTCCGGCTCGGTCATCGGCAACATCGGCCGCCCCGCCGTGCTCCTCAGCGTCGACACCGGCTACTACGCCTCGCTCGGCGTCGAGGTCAACGTCGACTACATGACCCTCGTCGCCGTCGACCTCGCCGGCAACCGCCTCCTGTCGTGGCGCCGCGCCCACGACGGCGAGAACTCCACCCCCGGCAAGTCCGTCTCGGCTCTCGCCGGACTCGCCAAGAGGGCCGTCGACAAGATGGACGCCGAGGGCCGCCAGATCCTCGGCCTCGCCGTGGCCGTCCCCGGCATGATCGACAACGACGGCGTCGTCCAGCGCGCCCCGATGCTCGGCTGGTCCCGCTTCGACCTCACCGGCCGCCTGCGACAGGCCATGAGGGACCCCAAGTACGCCGTCACCGCCGACAACGACGCGAACCTCGGCGCGGTCGCCGAGCAGCGCTTCGGGTCCTGGGCCGGGGTGTCCAACATGATCTACCTGACCGGCGAGATCGGACTCGGCGCCGGGCTCATCGTCGACGGCGAGCTGCGCCGCGGCGCCACCGGGTTCGCCGGCGAGATCGGGAACCTCCTCATCGAGGTCGACGGGCGCATCGGCCGCGTCGAGGACTTCGCCGGCATCCGAGCGGTCCTCAACGAACTCTCCGAATCGGACCACATCGCCGGGACCGAGGTCGAGGCCGAGGTCGAGGACATCGTCACCCGCGCCCGCGCCGGCGAGGACCGCGTCATCGAGGCCCTGGAGCGCATCGGCCGCTCGCTCGGCGCCGGGATCGCGCTGGCGGTGGACCTGCTCAACCCCGAAGCGGTCGTCCTCGGCGGCCACTACCAGGCCCTGAGCACCTGGATCGGCCCCGCGGCCGAGGCGGAGCTGGCCGACCGCACGCACGCCTCGGGCGCCGGCGGGGCCGAGATCGTCGTCTCCGCCCTCGGCCACGAGGCCCCCGCCCTCGGCGCGGCCACCGGCATCCTCAACGACATCGACGCCGGAAGGATGCCGACCCCCATCGGCAGCTGAACTGACCCCACATCTCAGACCCCGCATCCCCGATCCCCGCACCGCCCGCCTCGACCCCGACGAACCCACTGCCGACACGGCCCGCGCCGCGGCTCCCGCGTGCCTGTTTCAAGATTGTTACCACCCACGTTTTCGCAGCTCAAAGCCGTAACGAAACAGTTGAAACCCGTCATTGGGGCGCTCGGCGCCGCCGGGCCGCCTTGACGGCGGTCGGCTCCGCGGTGTAGAAATCTTGCATTCCTCAATCGAAGCGCTTCGAATAGCGTCACCGGCGGTAACGCCTTCGTCATCGAAGCGCTTCGACGGGCGTCTCACCGGGGCCCGCCCCGACGAGACGCCACGACGCGTCAGTCCCATCTGCCAAGTCAGCTCCATCTGCCAAGACAGTGACGTCCCAGCAAGGAAGTCCGCCATGAGCGATCTCGACCCGCGTCCCGCGTTCAGGGACCCCGGCCTCCCCCGCGACCAGCGCATCGCCGACCTGCTCTCCAGGCTCACCCTGGACGAGAAGATCGGCCTGCTGCACCAGTACCACCGACCCGTCGAACGGCTCGGCATGGGCCCGTTCAAGACCGGCACCGAAGCCCTCCACGGCCTCGCCTGGCTCGGCGAGGCCACCGTCTTCCCCCAGGTCGTCGCCCTCGGCGCCACCTGGAACCCCGAACTCGTCGAACAGGTCGGCGCGGCCGTCGCCGACGAGGTCCTCGCCTTCAACCGCGAAGACCCCGTCAAGGTCGGACGCAACGTCTGGGCCCCCACCGTCAACCCCCTGCGCGACCCCCGCTGGGGCCGCAACGAAGAGGGCTACTCCGAGGACGCGTGGATGACCGGCCTCCTCGGCGCCGCCTACGCCCGCGGCCTCAAAGGCGACGACGGCACCACCTGGAAGACCGCCCCCACCGTCAAGCACTTCCTCGCGTACGGCAACGAGGCCGACCGCTGCGCCACCTCCTCCAACATGCCGCCCCGAGTGCTCCGCGAATACGAGTTCGCCGCCCACCGCCCGGCACTGGCGAGCGGCGACGCGGTCGCGGTCATGCTCTCCTACAACCTCGTCAACGGCCGCCCCGCGCACGTCACCCCCCTCGTCAACGACGAACTGCGCACCTGGACCGACGACGAGGTCTTCATCGTCTCCGACGCCTACGCCCCCAACAACCTCGCCGGACTCCAGGGCTACTTCGAAGACCTCCCGACCGCCTACGCCGCGGCCGTCAAGGCCGGCCTGGACTCCTTCACCCAGGACGACGACCGCCCCGGCGAAGTCCTCGCGCACCTCGTCACCGCCATGGAACGCGGCCTGCTCGACGAAGGCGACATCGACACCGCCGTGCGCCGCAACCTCTTCGTCCGCTTCGGCCTCGGCGAATTCGACCCCGAGGACGCCTACGCCCACATCGGCCGCGAGGTCGTCGACTCGCCCGAGCACCGCGCCCTCGCCCGCGAGGCCGCCGCCCAGTCGATCACCCTCCTGAAAAACGACGGCATCCTGCCGCTCGCCGCCCCCGAAGACGACGGCCCCAAGAAGATCGCCGTGATCGGACCGCTCGCCGACGTCCAGATGCAGGACTGGTACTCCGGGACCCTCCCGTACGCCGTCACCGCCCGCGGCGCCCTCGCCGAACGCGCCGAAGTCACCCATTGCGAAGGCGTCGACCGCATCCGCCTGCGCCACAGGACCGGCTACATCACCGCCGTCGAGGACGGCAAGGCCCTGGAGATCACCGACACCACCGCCGCGCCCGCCCAGTTCGACCTCTTCGACTGGGGCGGCTGGTCCTACACCCTCCGCAGCGTCGGCACCGGCCAGTACGTCGACGGGCGCCTGGACGGCACCGTCGGCGCCGACTCGGTCGGCCCCCACGAGTTCGACGTGCACGAGACCTTCAAGATCGTCGAGGTCGAAGGCGGCAAGTGCGCGATCCAGCAGATCCACAAGGCCGAAGGCGCCGAGTCCGGCCAGTGGTTCGCCATCGAGGACGGACGGATCACGCTGAGCGACAAGCTCGCCGAGGCCGCCGAGTTCGACTTCGAGTTCGTCGTCAAGGGCCGCGAGGCCGCCGCCGAGCTCGCCCGCGAGGCGGACGTGGCCGTCGTCGTGCTCGGCGACCACCCGCTCGTCAACGGCCGCGAGACCGAGGACCGCACCGACCTGAACCTGCCCTCGGCCCAGGCGTGGCTCCTGGGCACCGTCCTCGACGCGAACCCGAATACCATTCTGGTCATGTCGTCGAGCTACCCCTACGCCGCGAACTGGGCCGCGAAGCACACCCCCGCGGTCGTGTGGTCCGGCCACGGCGGCCAGGAATGGGGCAACGCCCTCGCCGCGGTGCTCTACGGCGAACGCGACCCCGAAGGCCGCCTGCCGCAGACCTGGTACACCGACGCCGCCGAACTGCCCGCGATGCTCGACTACGACATCGTCGCCTCCGACGCGACCTACCAGTACTACCTCGGCCAGCCGCTCTACCCGTTCGGCCACGGCCTGTCCTACGCCGAGTTCGCCTACGCGAACCTCGCCGCCGACCGCGACCAGGCCCGCCCCGGCGACGACCTCCGCGTCACCGTCGAGGTCACCAACACCTCCGGCCGCGACGGCGTCGAAGTCGTGCAGCTGTACTCGCACCAGTGCGGCTCGCGCGTCAAGCAGCCGCTGCGGCAACTGCGCGGCTTCGAGAAGGTCCGCCTCAAGGCCGGCGAGACCCGCACCGTCGCCTTCACCGTCCCGGTCGACGCGCTCGCCCACTGGGACAACGTCACCGGCCGCATGATCGTCGAGAAGAGCCGCCAGCGCCTCATGGTCGGGCGCTCGGCCGCCGACATCGTCCTGTCCACCGCCGTCCGCATCGACGGCGAGACCGTCGGACCGCGCGACCTCACCCGGCCGCTCGCCGCCACCGCCAACGACGCCTACGCCGGCGTCACGTGGGCCGACGAGAGCCGCACCACCGGCGACGTGATCGCCGCCGAAGAGGCGGGAGGCTGGATCATGCTGGGCGACTGCGACTTCGGACCCCGCGACGACGCCTCCGCCGGCTACGCCACCGTCACCGCCCGCGTCGCCGGACAGGCCGCGCAGCTCGCGCTGCGAGTGGACGACCCGCTCGACGGGGACGTGCTCGCCAAGATCGACACGCCCGCGACCGGCGGCGCCTACGAATACGTCGACGTCACGGTGGAACTCGGCGAAGTCCGCGGGGTCAAGGACCTGTACGTGTCCTTCGAGTCCGGGCCCATCAGGCTCGCGACCCTGACCTTCGGCGGGAGGCCCTAGTGGCCGCGCCCGGCCGCGGCGTCACCATCGCCGACGTGGCCGCCAGGGCCGGCGTCGCCGCCAGCACCGTCTCGTACGTGCTCAGCGGCAAGCGGTCGATCTCCCCGGACACGGCCCGGCGCGTGATGGAGGCGGTCGCCGAACTCGGCTACCACCCGCACGCCGGGGCCCGCTCGCTCGCCTCGCGGCGGGCCGGGGTCATCGCGATGATGCTCCCGCTGCGCGACGGCATGCACCTGCCGGTACTCATGCAGTTCGCGTCGGGAGCGGTCACCGAGGCCCGCCGACAGGACCAGGACGTGCTGCTCATGACCGCCGACGAGGGACCCGCCGGGCTCGCGCGGGTCGCCGCCTCGGCGATCGTGGACGGCCTGATCCTCATGGACGTGGAAGTCCGCGACCCGCGGGTCGAGACCCTGCGCCGCCTGGGACTCCCGAGCGTCCTGATCGGATTCCCCGCGGACGCCGAAGGCCTGACGTGCGTCGACCTCGACTTCACCGCCGCAGGACGCGTCTGCGCCGACTACCTCGTCGAGCGCGGCTGCACCGACGTGGCGCTCCTGGGCGCCTCCGAGGCCGTCTACGAACGCCGCACCGGCTTCGCCGAGCGGGTCAGGAGCGGATTCCTCAACCGCACCGCCGACCGTCCCGGCGTCGCGGCCGCCGCACTGCCCTGCGCCGACGAACCGGCCGCGGTGCAGCGCACGGTCAAAGAGCTGCTGCACGCCAGGCCCGGGCTCACCGGGCTGGCCGTCCACAACGAGCCGTCGGTGCCGCACGTGGTGCACGCGCTGGCGGATGCGGGCAAGAGCGTGGGGGAGGACTTCCACGTGGTCGTCATCGGCCCGGACGAGGTGGCCGAGCGGGTCCACCCGCAACTGCCGTCGGTCCTGGTCCCGGCCGAGACCCTGGCCGAGATCGCGGTGCGCCACCTCATGCGCAAGCTCGACGGACTGGACGTCCCGGACGCGACCCTGGTAGAACCGCAGCTCACCATGCGGTGACGCCGTGACGGCTGCGGAGGTCTCACGGTGCGATGAGTTACCGACGCATCCGCGGACTTCCACCAGTGGCGAGAGGCCGCCGACGCACCGGCGGACCTCCCACTGCGCCAAGAGACCACCCTCGCATTCGCGGACGAACAACAGGACGGCGAAACGGCGGCCCCGGAACTGGCGGAGTTCCGGGGCCGCCGTCCTCCTTGCGGAGGGAATGCGGTCAATGCGCGGTCAGCCGACGTCGATGCCCTGCTCCTGGAGCCAAGCCAGCGAATCGACCTTCTCGCCGTTCAGCAGCACCTCGAAGTGCAGGTGCGGCCCGGTGGAGTTCCCGGTCGAACCGGTGATCGCGATCGTGTCGCCCTGCGACACTTCGTCGCCCACGCCCACCAGGAGCTCCGAGGCGTGCGCGTAGCGGGTCTCGACGCCGTCGCCGTGGTCGATGAAGACCACGTTGCCGTAGCCGCTCTCGAAGGCCGCGTACGTCACGGTGCCGTCGCCGATCGCCCACAGGTCGTCGCCGAAGTTGTTCCCGAAGTCGGTGCCGCCGTGGAGCCTGCCGTTGCGCTGGCCGTAGTAGGAGGTGATGCGCGCGTCCGAGGGGGAGATCCACTCGGGGTTCGCGGCGGCCTCCGCTTCCGCCTCGGCCGCGGCTTCGGCCTCGGCGAGCGCCCGGGCCTCCGCTTCCGCGGCCTCCCGTGCGAGCTCGTTCTCCTCGGCGGCCTCGCGCTCACCGGTCTCGGCCGCGGACTGCTCGCGGGAGGCGGCCTCGACGGCCATCGCGTCGATCACCTCGTCGACCTTCCAGTCGGCCTGCACCAAGGTCACCTCGGCGCGGTTCTCGGCGTCGGCGGCCTGCGCCGCGGCCTGGCCCGACAGGGCCGAGACGATCCATCCGGTGAGGATCGCCGCCACGAGGCCGCCGCTCACGAACCGCCAGGTGTGACGTTCGCGACGCATTCGGCGACGGCGGAGGATCGCCCGGAGTCGTCGGCTGGTCATTTCGCGTTCTGCGGATTCGCAGGTCTCGTCATGTTTGCCCATAGCGTCGGGAAACCTACCCGACCCGAACCCGACAATCGGCCCGTGACCAGGCGATACAACGTCCAAACTGGTCCCCTCGCGGCCGAGGTCGGCACCCGGAGGCGGCCGAACCTCCCCCGTTCGGAGGAGGCATCTCACCCACAGTGAACACACGCTTGCGAAAGGTGTCCACGTTGGTGACCGCCGCTACAGCCGCGCGTTCGCGAATCGTGCCCTCGCTTATATCGGTATGACCGTGACCCACGACGCCGCCTATCCTTGGAAAGTCTGCGGCCACCGCGAAAACGACTCTGGCCGATCACCTCGCCTGAAGGAGTGCCATGATCACCGCCACCGGTCTCGAGCTGCGCGCCGGTTCGCGCATCCTCCTGTCCGGGGCCGATCTGCGGATCCAACCCGGCGACAGGATCGGACTGGTCGGACGCAACGGCGCCGGCAAGACCACCACCATGAACGTCCTCGCGGGGCTCGCCCAGCCCTACACCGGCAGGATCGAGAACAACGGCCCCTTCGGCTACCTCCCGCAGGACCCCCGCTTCGCCGACCTCACGCAGACCGCCTCCAACCGCGTCCTCTCCGCCCGCGGCCTCGACCAGCTCCTGGCCGACCTCGCCAAGACCGAGGCCGAACTCGCCGAGGTCGCCGACGACGACCGCCGCGACAAGCTCGTGCGCCGCTACTCCCGCCTCGAAGAGCAGTTCTCCGCCCGAGGCGGCTACGCCGCCGAATCCGAGGCCGCCCGCATCTGCTCCAACCTCGGCCTCGAAGACCGCATCCTCGCCCAGCCGCTCGCGACCCTCTCCGGCGGCCAGCGCCGTCGCGTCGAACTCGCCCGCATCCTCTTCGCCGACGACGGCGACGGCATCCTCCTGCTCGACGAGCCCACCAACCACCTCGACGCCGACTCCGTCAACTGGCTCCGCGGCTTCCTCGCCGGCCACAAGGGCGGCCTCGTCCTCATCACCCACGACGTCGACCTGCTCGACGAAGTGGTCAACAAGGTGTGGTTCCTCGACCCCACCCGCTCGGTCATCGACGCGTACAACCTCGGCTGGAAGGCCTACCAGCGCCAGCGGGCCGAGGACGCCGAACGGCGCCGCCGCGAGCGGGCCAACGCCGAGAAGAAGGCCGCCAGCCTCACCAGGCAGGCCGCGAAACTCGGCGCGAAGGCCACGAAGGCCAAGGCCGCCAAGGGAATGCTCCGCCGCGCCGAGGCCATGATCGACGACCTCGAAGAGGACCTGTTGCAGGACAAGGTCGCCGACGTGCGCCTCCCGCAGCCCGCCTCCTGCGGCAAGGTCCCGCTCACCGCCGCGGGCCTGTCGAAGTCGTACGGGTCCCTGGAGATCTTCACCGGCGTCGACCTCGCCATCGACCGCGGCTCCCGCGTGGTCATCCTCGGCCTCAACGGCGCCGGCAAGACCACGCTGCTGCGGATGCTCGCCGGCACGCTCGAACCCGACACCGGCGAGGTCGTGCCCGGACACGGCCTGCGCATCGGCTACTTCGCGCAGGAGCACGACACGCTCGACCACACCGGGACCGTGCTGGAGCAGATGCAGTCGGCCGCTTCGGACTCGGGCGCGGACCTGCCGGACTCGGAGCTGCGCAAGATCCTCGGCGCGTTCCTGTTCCCGGGCGACGACGTGCACAAGCCCGTGCACGTGCTGTCGGGCGGGGAGAAGACGCGGCTGGCGCTGGCGAGCCTGGTGTGCTCGGGTGCGAACGTGCTGCTGCTGGACGAGCCGACGAACAACCTCGACCCGGCCAGCCGCCAGCAGGTGCTCGACGCGGTGGACGGTTTCAGCGGCGCGATCGTGATGGTCACGCACGACCCGGGAGCGGTCGAGGCGCTGAGGCCCGAACGGGCGATCCTGCTGCCGGACGGCGACGAGGACCTGTGGTCGGACGACCTGATGGAACTGGTCGAACTCGCCTGATCGGCGCCGACAACGCCATGGGTCCGGTCGACCTCGACCGACCGGCGCCGTTATGCCTTGATAGCCCGCCGCCCGCCGCCCGCCGCCCGCCGCCCGCCGCCCGCCGCCCGCCGCCCGCCGCCTAGCGGCGCTCCACTACGAGCGCGGAAGCGACCGGGCAGCCGACTGCATCCGTGACCGGGCTCCGCGCCCACGACCGCGCCTCGCGTTCGCTCACGCCCCCGGGTCGACTTTCTTCCGCACCGGCAAGGGCGGCGGCAAGTGGCGCGTCCGCTCACGCTCCCGGGTCGACTCCGAGGCGACCGTGACTCGCGCCCGCTCTCGGATCGACTCGAAGGCGATCGCGCCTCGCGCCCGGTCCCACATCTGAGTGACATCGCGGCCGCGGGCACCGGTTTTTGTCACACCCGCGAGAGACGCTGGCCCTACCTTTCCCCAGGGAGGGTGGGGGTTAGGGATGGTAAATACGTTGCGGGACTTTGTCGTCGGCGGCGCATGGTCCCGAGGTCGTTCAGTGCGATGCGCCGCAGTCCGAAACTGCCCGGTCCGAGGTTCTTCAGCGTGATGTGGCTCAGTCACCGCTCAGCTTGAGACCGTACAGCCCAAGGTCGTTCAGCGCGAGCGGGTCAGCTCGAAACTGCCCAGTCCGAACTGCCCGGCCCGTGACCGGTCAGCCTGAGTACATCAGCACGATCGCCGCGCACGCACCCGCGCCCGCCGCCGCCAGCGGCACTCGCACCGACCGCTTCCTACTACTTCCCGCGGCCGCCGCCACGATCAGCCACGGGCACAACGCCACCCACCCGTACTCCGGCCGCTCCGGGTTCGAACCGCTCAGCGGCGCGATCATCAGCGCCAGCATCGGCCCGATCATCAGCGGCCACGCCGAACTCGACCCGAACCGCCGCAGGCTCTCCACGATCGCCGGCCCGCACGCGACGCACACCAGCGCCGGCATCAGCGCCAGCCACCACAACTGCCCCGGATGCGCGGCGATCTCGCCCAACGCCGCGTTGTACGTGTCGATCAAGCCGTACGGCCACGACGTCCCGGCCGTCGCCGCCAGCGCCAGCACCGCCAGCGCCGCCCCCGCCGACACCAGGATCTGCGCCGGCCGCCGCCGTGCGAAGTACAGGCACAGCAGCGACACCGCGAACCACGCCGCCCCGTACGACAGCAGCGCCGCGATCCCCAGCAGCCCGCCCGCCGCGGCCGCGCCCCAGAACGCGTCCGCGCCGCGCACCCGCCGCTCGGAGACGACCGCGCCGCATGCGAGCACGGCCGCGCAGGCCGCCGCCGCGATCCCGTCGATCCCCAGCGTCGCCCACGCCGCCCACGGCCCCAGGATCAGCACCGGCGCGAGCGCCCGCGCCGCGACCGGGCCGCACACGGACTTCACCGCGACCAGCGTCAACGGCACCGACAGGCACGACAGCGCGATCACGATGATCGCCAGGCCCGCCTCGGATCCGCTGTAGGACACCAGGAAGGCGATCGCCCGCCGCGCCCCGTCGGTCGCCGTCGACATGGTCGTCGGCTCCACGTTCGTGTGCAGCGCCGCCGACCACGTGATCGAGGCCAGATAGGACACGATCAACAGCGCGTTCCACGACATGCGGGCCGCCGCCGGCCGCGAGGCCGCCGCGAGCACCGCCGCGGCTGTCAGCGGCGCGACCACCATGCCGGCCGTGACGTGCAGCGACAGGTTCTGGGCGGGCCACCACGGGAGCGTGGCCGGCCCGATCACCTCCGAAGTGGAGACCGCGACCGACGCCAGCGTCAAGGTCGCGAACAGCAGCGTCAACCAGATCGCGATGTCGCGCAGCCGACCGTGGCGCCGGGTCGGCGCGAGGGCGTCGACCCGGTCGGTGAAGGAGGTCTGCGGTGCGGTCACGTTACGAAACTATCGGGTATCCGACACAACCGACCGCCGGGCGAGAAAAGTCCGGCAAACTTCACAACGTCCCCTCATCACCCTCCGTGCGTAGGAAAGGACACATGACTCCCGAGGTTCCACATCGAAGCGGTGCCGCGCACGCCGACGCCGACTCCGATGCCCCGAGAAAAGATCCGAACCGGCAGGTCCGCGGAGACGAACGCCGCGAGCTCACCGAACGCGTGACGGCCGCATACCGGCAAGGGCAGAGCATCCGCGTCATCGCCTCCACGATAGGCCGCTCGTACGGCTTCGTGCACCGCCTCCTCGCCGAGGCGGGCGTCGACTTCCGCACCCGTGGAGGGGCCCGCCGGAGCGCCCGGAAATAAACGGGCCCGGCAGGGCGTTGACAGGTCTGGAGCAATCCGAAGGCGACGTATCGTTGCCGTGCGTCATGGCGCCCGCAGGCTTCGCCATGACCGTCGGCCGCACGCGGCGGTGATCCACCGCCCGCCGCGGCCGCCAGACCGCTTCGTCGACCACGGCGCGCGCGAACCGCCGGGACCGCGGGTCCCTGCCCGCGAGCGCCGCCATGCACGCCCAAGCCCCACCCCACATTCGCATGCACTTGGGCCCGTTACTCAGGAGGCCCTATGTCTTCGATGGGACCTGCCGGATGGGACGCCATGCGCTCCATGCGGCGCGCGGACGACCTCAAAGGCGTCACCCTCTCCAGCGGCGTCAAGCGCCGCATCCTCCGCTTCGCCCGGCCCTACCGGCGCGACATCGGATTCTTCCTCGCCCTGGTGACCGCCATCGCGGCCATCGGCGTCGCCACCCCGGTGCTCGCCGGCGACATCGTCAACGAGCTGACCGGCGCGAACGGCACCCAGCGCGGGGTGATCACCATCGCGGCGATCATCGCCGGCCTGGCCGCCGTCGAAGGCGCCCTGAACCTCGCCATGCGCTGGTACGGCGCGAAACTCGGCGAGGGCATCATCTACGACCTGCGCCGGTCGGTGTTCGACCACATCCAGTCGATGCCGGTCGCGTTCTTCACCCGCTCGCAGACCGGCGCCCTGGTCTCGCGGCTGAACAACGACGTCATGGGCGCCCAGCGGGCGTTCACGAGCACCCTCTCCGGGCTCGTCTCCAATGGCATCGCCGTCGCGCTCATCATCGCCGTCATGTTCTTCCAGTCCTGGCAGATCACCCTGCTGTCGCTGGTGCTCGTCCCGGTGTTCCTCGTCCCCGCCAAGTGGGTCGGCCGCCGCCTCGCGGCGCTCACCAAGGAGAGCTTCGACCTCAACGCGGCCATGAACACGCAGATGGCCGAGCGGTTCAACGTCGGCGGCGCGATGCTCGTGAAGCTCTTCGGCCGCCCCGAGACCGAGTCCGACGAGTTCTCCGGCAAGGCCGACCGCGTGCGCGGGATCGGCATCACGACCGCGATGTACGCGCGGACGTTCATCGTCGCGCTGACCCTCGTCGCCGGGCTCTCGCAGGCCCTCGCGTACGGGCTCGGCGGCGCCCTGGTGTTCTCCGGGCAGCTGAGCGCCGGCACCGTGGTGACCCTGGCGCTGCTGCTCACGCGCCTGTACGGGCCGCTGACGGCCCTCTCGAACGTCCGCGTGGACGTCATGAGCGCCCTCGTGAGCTTCCAGCGGGTCTTCGAGGTCCTCGACCTCAAGCCGCTCATCCGCGAGGCCGAGGAGGCCAAGGAGCTGCCTTCGGGTGCCGCCTCGGTCGTCTTCCGCGACGTGGACTTCCGCTACCCCGGCCCCGACGAGGTCTCCCTGGCGAGCCTGGAGGACCTGGCCCGGCCCGACCGCTCCGACAGCGGGCGCCAGATCCTCACGAACGTCTCCTTCGAGGTCGCCCCGGGCGAGCTGGTGGCGCTCGTCGGCCCTTCGGGCGCCGGCAAGACCACCACCGCGAGCCTGGTGCCGCGCCTGTACGACGTGACCGGCGGCGCGGTGGAGGTCGGCGGTGTCGACGTGCGCGAGCTGTCCACGGCCTCGCTGACCGAGCACATCGGCATGGTCACCCAGGACGCGCACCTGTTCCACGACACCGTCCGCGAGAACCTCGTGTACGCCCGGCCCGGAGCGACCGACGAGGAAGTCTGGGAGGCCCTCGACCGGGCGCAGATCGGCACCACCGTGCGCCGCCTCGAATCGGGGCTCGACACGGTGGTGGGGGAGCGCGGCTACCGGTTCTCCGGCGGCGAGAAGCAGCGGCTCGCGATCGCGCGGGTGCTGCTGAAGGCGCCGCCGATCGTGATCCTCGACGAGGCCACCGCCCACCTGGACTCCGAGTCCGAGGCGGCCGTGCAGCGCGCCCTCGACACGGCCCTCGAAGGTCGCACGTCCCTGGTGATCGCCCACCGCCTCTCCACGGTCCGCCGCGCCGACCGGATCATCGTCCTGGAGGACGGCGCGGTCGCCGAGTCCGGCACCCACGACGACCTCGTCGCCCGCGGCGGCCTCTACGCGGAGCTGTACCGGACGCAGTTCGCAGAACGTGGCGGTGTGAACGAGATGCTCAGTGCGGAACGCAGTGGCGCTGACGAGGAGTTCGGCGCAGAGCGAAGCGCCTCGAACGGTGGGAATGGCACCGAGCCCTGTGGGCCGGATGCCGAACTCACCTTGGTGCAGACCGGACCCGACGCGCCGTTCGGTGCTCTCGACGACGAGTTCCCCACGGCGCGTGGGGAAGCGACCGGCGAGGTGGGAGCCGGAGCCCGGTGAGACCCACCCTCGAAATCACTGTGACACAGACCACAAAAATGACGGGTTGACGACGATAATCGCAGCTCAAGTCCCCTGATCTGAGGAAAAACTCGTTCTGGCGGGTTTCAAAAAGGCGAGGGTACTGTAATGTCCAGAGGCCGGTTCGGTTCAGTTTTCGCCGAATTGGTCAAGCGCCAGCAATGGCGGCACATCTCGGACCGCGACGCCGAGCCGCCCGATCGGGAATCGACCCGGTCAAGGGCGGGCGGTGGGTCTGAACATCAACATCGCAAGGAAATACAGCAATGGCGCAAGGCACCGTTAAGTGGTTCAACTCCGACAAGGGCTTCGGCTTCATCGCCCCCGATGGCGACGGTCCGGACATCTTCGTCCACTTCACTGCGATCACCGGGAACGGCTACCGCTCCCTGGAGGAGAACCAGCGGGTGGAGTTCGACGTCGAACAGGGCAAGAAGGGTCCGCAGGCCGCTAACCTGCGCGCTCTCTAAGCTACTAGTAAGCCGAAGCCGCTGCCCTTCACCTGAAGGACAGCGGCTTCTGTGGTGCCGAGCTTCGCCTCAGCCGGTGTGGTAGCCGCGCAGGTACGTCCCCCCGCTGGACAGGCCCGGCAGCGTCCGCTCGTCCAGCACCGTCCCGTCCTCGCCCACGAGGCTCACCACGACCGTGCCGTACTGGTCGTCGGTGACGATCATCGACCCGTCCTCAAGGAACACCACCTGCGCCGACTGCGTCGCGACCGGCAGCTCCAGCTCGACACCGGTCCGCAAGTCCACGTAGAGGTCGCAGCGGTTCGCGTCCGCTGGATCCGGCGGGACCGGCGACTCGTCCATCTGAAGGCAGGCGCGGCCCAGATCCGCCGAGATCGCGGACAGGCCCGTGAAATCCTCGGCGTCCGTCCACACCCCTCCCAGCGCCACCCGGCCGCTCCCGTCCGGGCGCATCGCGACGCTGAGATCGGCGCTGACGAGGTACTCGCCGTCCGCCGACCACCGCGGCGAGCAGCCGACCTCCGCAGGCAGCGCGAAGGACTCGCCGGTGGTGACATCGAGCAGGAACCCGCCCTCGCCCTCGTCGTCGGCGGGTGCGTTGAGCACCACCCGGTTCGAGTCGGGGGACCAGTACGGCTCGCAGCGCGGCCCGAACGTGCCCAGCTCCGGGACCTCCGCGCCGGTCCCCCCGAGCGTCGCCAGGAACATCGCGCATTCGCCCCCCGCCGAGGTCGCGTAGCGATCGCCGTTCGGGGCCAGCGCGTACCCGTCGTTCCCGTCGAGCACGTACTCGTGCCCGTCGTCGTCGAAGCGCACGATGCTCGGACTGTCCATGCCGTCGTCGCGCACCTCGAAATAGAGCACCTCGGGCAGCGACTGCAAGGGCGCGGACGCCTCCGAGGCGCCCCAGCCGTCCCAGCCGTCGAGCGACCCGCAACCGTGGTCGGTCGAATCGGTCTCGGGCGCCGATGACTCGGCGGTGGTCTCGACCGGCTCGCTCGGACTCGACACGTCGGTCGGAGAGGCGTCGGTCGCCGACGTGACGGCCGGCGCCGGCTCCGGCGCCGCGTCGGGGTCGATCAGCGCCGCCGCGCCCACCGATGCCAGAGCGAGCGCGGTGACCGCGCCGACGACCGCGGCGGCCATCCGGCGGCGCCCGATGGTCCGGGCCCTCTTGAACGCGCCCGCGGCCAGGTCCGCGGAGGGCCCCGGCTCGTCGCCGGCGATGCCTTGCAGCAGTTCGCGAATCGAATCAGGCATGAGCCTCTCCTCTGGCATTCTCGAACTCCATCTCCCACGGGGCGCGGGGCGTGCCCGGCTCGCCGAGCACCAGTTCGGGGAAGGACCGCCGCAGCCGCCGCAGTCCGCGCTGGACCCGCGACCGCAGGGTGGTGACCGGGCAGTCCAGGATGGCCGCCGCGCTCGCCTCGGTCTGGTCGTCGAAGTAGCGCAGCACGATCGCCGCGCGCTGGCTCGCCGGGAGCGACAGCAGCGCGGCGTGCACCGCGAGCCGCAGGGCCGTGTCGGACTCGTCCGTGCCGCCGGTGTCAGGCCGCTCGGGCATGGACGCGGTCGCGATCTCGGCGACCTTCGCGCGCCGCCAGCGGCTCACGTGCAGGTGGTACATGGTGCGCCTGGTGTAGGCCTCCGCGTTCGCCGTGCGGTGCAGGCGCTTCCAGGAACGCCAGGTGCGGGCGAGGGCGTCCTGCACGAGGTCTTCGGCGAGTCCGCGGTCGCCGGTGAGCAGGTACGCCGCGGCGTACAGCGCCCCCGATCGGGCTCTGACGAACTCCTCGAACTCGCCCTGCCGCGCCGGCGGTACCCCTGACGGGGCGGTCGGTCCGCTCACGATCGGTTCCGTTCCATGAGAAAAGGTGTGGGTACCTTGCTAGACGGGCCGGACCCCGCGAGGCCGTATCCTCCGAACGGTCGACTGTGCCTGACCGAACGGCCCATGCGGAAACCTGATTGAACCGAGCGTGCGCGGCAGGCACACTGATGCCGTGCAGATCATCGAATTCGACAAGGCCGCGCCCGATCTGATCGATCGGGCCTTCGCCCTCCGCGTCGCGGTACACCGCGCCGACACGCCCGAGAACCCGGCGCCGGTCGAGCGGTTCTTCAAGACCATGTTCACCCACCAATTCCCCGGCCGCGAGAACCACTGGTTCGCCGCCGTCGAAGCGGGCGACGAAGCCAGCGCCGAGGGCGACAACGAGGCCGACGCCGAGGGCGACCGCCTGGTCGGACTCGCCCGCGTCGTCTTCCACACCGACGAGAACACCGACTTCGCCATGTTCGACGTGTCCGTGCCGCCCGGCCACCGCCGCCGCGGACACGGGACGGCCCTGATCGAACACGTCGAGCGCTTCTGCGCCGAGCGGGGCCGCACCACCATCGCCACCGCCGTCCCGATCTTCTGGGAGGGCGGGCCCGCGCGCGAGGAGATCGGCGCGAACGCCCTCGAACGCCGCGGCTACGCCCGCGCGCTCACCCTCGTCAACCGCCGCAGCCCCGTAGCCCCGTTCCCTCCCGAAGAGGAGGCGCGCCGCTTCGACGAGGCGCTGGCGAAGGCCGGCGATGCCTACGAGCTGCGCCAATGGTCCGGGCCCGTGCCCGACGACCTGCTCGACACCATGTGCCGCATGGAGACGATGATCATGAGCGAGGTCCCCATGGGGGAGCTGGAGCTCGAACCCGAGCGGGTGGACGCCGAGAAGCTGCGCGGGCGCGAGGCCGTGAACCTCGCCGAGGGACGCGTCAACGTCCACTCCGTCGCGATCGAGCGCGCCACCGGCGAGGTGGTCGCCTGGACCGAGATCGACACCGACTTCGGCGACTACCCCGACGCCCACCAGGCCATCACGATCGTCGACCCAGCCCACCGCGGGCACCGCCTCGGGCTGCTCGTCAAGCTCGCGAACCTGCGCCTGCTGCGCGAGCGCTTCGGCCACATCGAGTGGATCTGGACCGACAACGCCGACATCAACGAGCACATGATCGCCATCAACGAACTCCTCGGAAACACCACCGTGGACGGTTACGCCGAGTACCAGCGCAAGATCGGGGCCTGACCGCATGGAGATCAAGCGCCTCGACCCCGCCGACCGCGACGCCGTCGCACAGGTCAGTGCGCTGTTCGAACGCGTCCGCGAGGCCGAGACCCCCGAACTCGCGCCGGTCCCCGAACGCCGCTACGCCGACGAGCTCCTCTACCCGCCGCCGGACGGCGAGCACCGCTGCCACACGGTCACTGAGGCCGGCACCCTGCTCGGCCAGTACTGGATCTACCTGCCGGCCAAGGAGAACCGCCACTACGCCGAAATCGAGCTGGCCGTCGACCCCGCTCATCGCCGCCGCGGCGTCGGCTCGGCCCTGCTCGACCACATGATCGACCTCGCCCGCCGCGAAGGCCGCACCGAACTGGTCGTCCTCACCCGCGCCGCCTGGGAGGACGGCCCGAGCCGCCCCGACACCGGCGCGAAGTTCCTGGAGAGACGCGGTTTCAAAGCCGCGCTCACCGAAGTCGACCGCAACCTCCCGATCGCGTCGATCGACCCCGCCGAGGAAGCGCTGATGCGGCGGGAGGCGGAAGCCGCCGCGCGCGACTACGAGGTCGTCTCCTGGGTCGGCCGCTGCCCCGACCGGTACCTCGAGAGCCTCGGCCGGATCGAGTCGCTGATCTTCAGCGAGATCCCCCTCGGCGAGATCGACCTGCGCCCCCGCACCGTCGACGCCGAGTTCATCCGCACCCGCGAGCGACGCGCCGAAGTCATGGGCGACAACCTGATCCGCACCATCGCCGTCCGCAGGGACACCGGCGAGGTCGCCGCGAACACCGTCCTGTTCACCCACGAGGGGCAGTCGCACGTCCAACAGGGCATCACCATCGCGGCCCCGGCCCACCGCGGCCACCGCCTCGGCCTGCTCGTCAAGCTCGCGAACCTGCGCCTGCTGCGCGAGCGCTTCCCGCACACCACCCACATCTGGACCGGCAACGCCGACACCAACGCCAACATGGCCGCCATCAACGACCGGCTCGGATTCCGGCCCGTCGACGCCCGGGTCTCCTACCGGCGCGACCTCACCGACTGACACCGGGACCGGCCCCCAGCGGCCGAGCCCACCGCTTTCCACCCGTCTCCACCACTGCCCCAAGGATCTCCGACATACTGCTTCGATGGAGATCACCGAACTCGACATCAACGACGAGGGCATCGCCGGCGGCACCCCCGCCGGCGACGCCCTCCTGCACCAGGTGGCCGACCTCGCGGCCCTCGTCCGCACCGTCGACGCCCCCGACGGTCCCGCCCTCGTCAAGGACTCCTTCCTCGGCGAACTCGCCCACCCCGAAGCGGGCATCCTCTCGCGCCGCTTCGTCGCGACCGAGGACGGCACCGTCGTCGGCTACCTCGCCATCGACGTCATGGCCGCGGAGAACCCGCAGCTCGCCGCCGCCGAACTGCTCGTCCACCCCGACCACCGCGGCAGGGGCCACGGCAGCGCCCTGCTCCGGTTCGCCCTCGACCACTGCCGCAGCGAAGGCCGGTCCGTCCTGGCCTCGGCCACCATCGGCACCTGGAAAGACGGGCCCGAGCGCCCCGACCACGGCTCGAAGTTCCTGGAGCGCAACGGCTTCGAACTCGCGATCGTCAACGTGCGGCGCGACTGCCCCGTGGACGCCCTCGACCCCGAGACCGAGCGGCGCCACTGGGACGCGGCCGCCGCCTCCGGGTTCGACTACGAGGTGCGCGGCTGGACCGGCCCGGCCCCCGAGGACCTGGTGGAATCCCTCGCCCGCATGGAGGCCATGGTCCTCGAAGAGATTCCCCTGGGAGAGCTCGACATGGCCCCCGAGCAGGTCGACGCCGCGAAGGTCCGCGCCAAGGAGGCCGCGACCGCCGCCCACCGCAAGATCGGGGTCGAGACCGTCGCCGTCCACCGCGCCACCGGCGAAGTCGTCGCCCACACCCGCTTCGACGCGTTCGCCGACCCCGCCGCCGAGCACTGCCTGCTCAAGATCACGATCGTCGACCCGGCCCACCGTGGCCACCGCCTCGGCCTGCTCGTCAAACTCGCGAACCTGCGCCTGCTGCGCGAGGCCTTCCCGAACGTCAAGCGGATCTGGACCAGCAACGCCGACGTCAACGAGCACATGATCGCCATCAACGACCGCCTCGGCTACCGCCCCGTCGACGCCATCCGCGTCTACCAGCGCCCGATCCGGCCCTGAGCGGCCGCCGAATCCGAAATTCGCTTGCCGCAGGTCATACCCGTTCCTCAAACTGACCAGATGGAAATCATCGAACTCGACCCCGCTGACGGCGACCTCGTCTCCGGCGCCTTCGAGGTGCGCCGCGCCGCCCACGCGGCCGACTGCCCGGACAACCCGGCGCCGCACTGGGGCAGCTTCGTCAAAGGCCTGATCAACCCCCCGCCCGACGAGGACGAGCGGCACTTCGTCGCCGTCGAGGACGGCCGGGTCGTCGGCTGCCTCCACACCGGCCTGCCCAACCGCAGCAACCTCCACTTCGGCTGGGCCGACCTCCATGTGCACCCCGACCACCGCCGCCGCGGCCACGGCACCGCCCTCCTGCGCCACTTCCTCGACTTCGGACGCGAGCACGGCCGCACCGAACTCACCCTCGAATCCCTCATGACCTGGGAAGACGGCGTCGAACGCAGCGAAGCCGGCCGCCGCCTCCTCGAAAAGCACGGCTTCAAACTCGCCCTCACCTCGATCAACCGCCGCTGCGCGGTCGACGCCCTCGACCACGACACCGAGCAGGCGCTCCTCGACAAGGCCGCGGCCGCCGCCGGCGAGGATTACGAGATCATCTCCTGGCTCAGGCGCACCCCCGAGGAACTGGTCGAGACCATGGCCCGCATCGACTCCACGATCCTCGCCGAAGTCCCGCTCGGCGACCTCGAACTCGAACCCGAGACCATCGACGCCGAGATCAAGAACGCCCGCGCCGACCGCAACGCGGCCATGGGGATCACGCCCGTCCAGACCGTAGCCCGCCACCGCGCGAGCGGCGAGGTCGTCGCCAACACCGCCGTGTTCACCAACGACGACCCCGAGTACCCGGACGCGTTCCAGGGCATCACCATCGTCGACCCCGGCCACCGCGGCCACCGGCTCGGCATGCTCCTGAAGCTCGTCAACCTGCGGCTCGTGCGCGAGCACCGCCCGCAGGTCACCCACATCTGGACCGACAACGCCGACGTCAACGCCCCGATGATCGACATCAACGTCACCCTCGGGTACGAGATCGTCGACGCCTTCGGCGAATACCAGATCAAGCTCGCCGGCTGAACCGCCCGGCCCGAACCCGCCCGCACGCCTGCGAAAAGGTGTCCCCAGGCACAAGCCGGCCGTGGAGGTGGCAAGCTCTCCCCACGGTCGGCTATTGTCATTAGCTGGCCCTCATAGTGGCCCGATCAGGCGCGTCCCGCCCCATCACCGTCGGCTTATGGTGAACCAAATCTCCGCGGAACGTGCGTCACTCACGAAGTCGTTCTCGCGGAAGGCGAACCATGACTATTGACCCGACTGTGCCGGATGCTGCCATCAGTGAACCCGACACTGCACTCGAAACCACAGAAACCCCCGAAATCACCGAAGCGCCGGCCGTCGAGGCCGTCGCGGTGACCGAGGCCGCTCCCGTCGCGGAAGCCGAGGCCGTCACCGAAGCCGCCGCCGCAAGCGCCGCTCCGGTCGCCGCCGCCCCCGAGGCGGACTTCACCGTCGAGACCGACGCGGTCCCCGCCTACACCGGCCCCAGCTTCGAGGAACTCGGCCTGCCCGAGAAGATCACCGCCGCGCTGGCCGAGCAGGGCATCATCACGCCCTTCCCGATCCAGGCCGCGACGATCCCCGACGCGCTCTCCGGGCGCGACATCCTCGGCCGCGGGCAGACCGGCTCCGGCAAGACCCTGGCCTTCGGCCTGCCGACCCTCTCGCGGCTCGCCGCCGGGGGCCGCACCAAGGCCAAGCGCCCGCGCGCCATCATCCTCACCCCTACGCGTGAACTCGCGATCCAGGTCGCCGAGTCGCTCCAGACCTTCGGCGACGCCGTCGGCATCGACATGAAGGTCGTCTGCGGCGGCACCGCGTTCTCGCGCCAGATCGACGCCCTGCGCGCCGGGGTCGACATGCTCGTCGCCACGCCGGGGCGCCTGCGCGACCTGATCCGCCGCGGCGAGTGCTCGCTCGACTCGGTCGAGCTGGCGATCCTCGACGAGGCCGACCAGATGGCCGACATGGGCTTCCTGCCCGAGGTCGAGGAGCTGTTCGACATGCTCCCCGTCGGCGGCCAGCGCATGCTCTTCTCCGCCACGCTGGAGAAGGAGATCGACGTCCTGGTCCGGAAGTACCTGTCCGACCCGGTGACCCACTCGGTGGACCCGTCGGCCGGCTCGGTCACGACCATGACCCACCACCTGCTGCTCATCGGCCCGCGCGACAAGGCCACGATGACCGCCGCCGTCGCGGCCCGCCCGGGCCTGACGATGGTGTTCGTGCGGACCCAGCTCGCCGTCGACCGCATCGCGGACGAACTGCGCGAGGCCGGCATCAAGGCCGAGGGCCTGCACGGTGGCATGTCCCAGGTAGACCGCTCGAAGGTCCTCGACCGCTTCAAGAACGGCCGCCTGGACGCCCTGGTGTGCACCGACGTCGCCGCCCGCGGCATCCACGTGGACGGCGTCGACATGGTCCTCCACGTCGACCCGCCGAAGACCCACAAGGACTACCTGCACCGCGCCGGGCGCACCGCGCGCGCCGGGCAGTCCGGGCATGTGGCGACCCTGGTGCTGCCGCACCAGAACCGCGGCATGTTCAGCCTCATCGAGCGCGCCGGCGTCGAGGCGCAGCGCCACTACGTGAACGACAACTTCGACCCGGAGCTGACCGCGCTCATGGGCGCGCGCAACTTCACCGACCTGCGCGCGGTCGCGGCCGACCACCAGGCCTCGCAGAACGACGCCGAGGCGGCCCGACTGGAGAAGCAGATCCAGCGGCTCCGCGAGGACGCCGAGGGTCTGCGGACCGAGGCGACCCGCCTGCGGGCTCAGGCCGAGCGCGAGATCATCGAGGGCCCGTCCAAGCGCGACCGCGGCCCGCGCCGCGACGACCGCGGCGGCGACCGCCGTGAAGGCGGCCGTGGCGGCTACCGGGGCAACCGCGAAGGCGGTGGCGGCGGCTACCGCGGGAACCGCGAGGGCGGCGACCGCGGCGGTTACCGAGGCAACCGCGAGGGCGGCTACCGAGGCAACCGTGAAGGCGGCGGTGGCGGCGGCTACCGCGGGAACCGCGAAGGCGGCGGCGGTTACGGCGACCGTGACAACCGCGGCGGCGGCTATGGCGACCGTCCGGCGCGCAGCTACGGCGACCGCGACAACCGCGGTGGCGGCGGCTTCCGCAGCGACGACCGCGGCAGCCGCGGCGGTGGCTACGGTGACCGTCCGGCGCGCAGCTACGGCGACCGCGACAACCGTGGCGGCGGCGGCTTCCGCAGCGACGACCGGGGCAACCGCGGTGGTTTCCGCGGCGACGACCGCGGCGAGCGCGGCGGCTTCCGAGGCGACCGCGAGCGTCGCGACCGCTGGTAAGCACTGATCGACGAGCGGCCCCGGGGAACGAGGTTCCCCGGGGCCGTTTCGCGTCTCCACGGGAGACTCGGGCATCCGAACCGTCTTCGAGGGCGTGTCGAGTGCCGTGGTGTCGACAGGGCGGGCGACGGTGCCCGTCCCGGTCGGAGCGCTCCCGCTAGACCGGCGAGCCGGCCGTTTCCGCGGCGGCCTGCGACTGTTCGACGCTCTCGGCTTTCTTAGCGTTGAGCCACAACGAGTCCAGGGCCCACTTGCCGCCGCCGGAGAACCCGATGGCGATCGAGATGACCGCCAGGAGCAGCACATATTCGTAGCCGCCCTCGCGCGAGAAGAACCCGCCGTCGGAGTGCACGTAGTAGAGCGCTCCCAACATGACCCCGGCAAGGGCCAGGCCCACCAGGGGCAGCAACGCGCCGATGATGAGCAGCCCACCGCCGACCAGTTCGGCGATGGCCGTGAAGTAGGCCGCCAACGTGGGTGCCGGGATGCCCAAGTTGGTGAAGCCCTGCACGGTCGCGTCCATGCCGTTGATGGCCAGCTTCTGCCAGCCGTGTGCGATGAAGACGATGCCGAGCATGATGCGTCCGATGAGGAGCGCGTAGGGTTGAAGTCTGGCGAACATATATGACCTCCCAGGTAGATGCCGCCCTGAACCGGACCGACGGGATGCCGGACAGAGGTCGCCTTCGACCGCCGTCTCCAGGTGGGGGAGCCCGAGGCAGCATTCGTTGATAGTTCAACTAACCAGGGATCATACCAAGAAATATAGGTATGTGTAAATATAGAAGATGTTCACAGTATGTGCTCTGATTTGCAGTGCGGACACAGAGTGACGAAAGTGGACGGAGGTGCGGTCCTGGACGCGACCCGCACCGACCTCAGTGGCGGCGGACCGCTTCTTCCACCAATTGCAGGATCCGCGTGATGTCCAGATCGTCCCGGCCGGTCGCCAGATAGCGCACCAGGCCGTCGTACATGAGCTGGAGGAAACCGGCGAGCACCTCGATGTCGAGATCGGTGCGCAGCGCCCCGAACTCCCGCTGGTGCTCCAGCCGCTCCCGGCTCGCCTCGGCGATCGCCTCGCGCCGCCGCCCCCAGGCCTCGGCGAACTCCGGGTCGGTGCGCAGGCGGCGGGCCACCTCCAACTGGGTGCCGAGCCAGCCGGCGATCTCGGGCTTGTCGGCCCCGGCCGTCAGATCCTGCATGACCCCGACCAGGCCCCGCTCGGCCACCGTCGCGGCCATCTCGGCCGCGTCGACCGAGGCCACGGCCAGGAACAGGGCGTCCTTGTCCCGGAAGTGGTGGAAGATCGCCCCGCGCGAGAGCCCCGTGGCCTCCTCCAGCCGCCGCACGGTCGCTCCCTCGTAGCCGAATCGGGCGAAGCACGAACGGGCGCCGTCGAGGATCTGCTGACGGCGGGAGTCGAGGTGTTCTTGGCTGACGCGAGGCACTTGGCAATCTTGCCACCTGGGCGCGGCCCCCAGCCAAGGAGTCGCCTACCGTTGTCGCATGGAGTCGCACGGGAAACAGCGCATCGCGCGGCGGCATCGACGAGGGGGCGGGACGCCGGCACGGCATCCGGCCCGGGCGCAACGGCGGGGAGTGGTCGACGAGTGCAACTGAGCGATTTCTGGGACCGGATGAACGAGACCTTCGGGGCCGCCTACGCACGGTCGGTCGCCGCCGACCAGGCGGTGGGCCAGCTCGGCGGCCGCACCATCGACCAGGCCCTCGCCGAGGGCGAGAACGCCAAGGCCGTGTGGATGGCCGTCTGCCGCGCCTGGCCCGAACGCATCCCCGCCCGCCTGGTCCGCTGACCGGGCCGCGGCCGTAGTGACCGGTGATCCCGACTCCTTAGGGACCCGTGCATTCTTCATCTCCGCGACCTGTGCCTTCCTCATTTCTCCGACCTGTGCTTCCTTCATCTCCGCGACCTGTACTTCTTTCATCTCTGCGAGATGTGCCCTGTTCGAACAAGCCGCTGCTCTAGGTTGTCGGTGGGGCCGACTACCGTGTTCGGTATGGCTAAGCAGACAGGATCCAGGGGAGGCGGAATGAACTCCGCTCAGGACAAGGCCAAGGCGCTCGATCTCGCGCTGGCCCAGATCGACAAGCAGTTCGGCAAGGGCTCGGTCATGCGACTGGGCGAGAAGCCGAAGCAGAACGTCAAGACCATCTCGACCGGTTCGATCGCGCTCGACGTGGCGCTCGGCGTCGGCGGTCTGCCGCAGGGCCGGATCATCGAGATCTACGGTCCCGAATCCAGTGGTAAGACCACGATCGCCCTGCACGCCATGGCGAACGTGCAGGCCGAAGGCGGCGTCGCGGCGATGATCGACGCCGAGCACGCGCTCGACCCGATCTACGCCGAGAAGCTCGGCGTCAATGTCGACGACCTCCTGGTGAGCCAGCCAGACACCGGTGAGCAGGCCCTGGAGATCGCCGACATGCTGGTCCGCTCCGGCGCGGTCGACCTCATCGTCATCGACTCGGTGGCCGCGCTCGTGCCGCGCGCCGAGATCGAGGGCGAGATGGGTGACTCGCACGTCGGCCTCCAGGCCCGCCTGATGAGCCAGGCCCTGCGCAAGATCACCGGCGGCCTGAACAACACGGGCACCACGATGATCTTCATCAACCAGCTGCGCGAGAAGATCGGCGTCATGTTCGGCTCGCCCGAGACCACCGCCGGCGGCAAGGCGCTCAAGTTCTACGCCTCGGTGCGCTTGGACATCCGCCGGATCGAGACGCTCAAGGACGCCGGCGAGGCCGTGGGCAACCGCACCCGCGTCAAGGTCGTCAAGAACAAGGTCGGCTCGCCGTTCCGGCAGGCCGAGTTCGACATCCTCTACGGCGTGGGCGTCTCCAAGGAGGGCTCGCTCATCGACATGGGCGTCGAGCACGGCATCGTCAAGAAGTCCGGCGCCTGGTACACCTACGAGGGCGACCAGCTCGGCCAGGGCAAGGAGAAGGCCCGGACCAACCTCAAGGAGAACCCGGACCTGGCCCTGGAGATCGAGAAGAAGATCAAGGAGAAGCTCGGCGTGGACGCCGCCGCAGACGCACCGGTCGAGGACGAGATTGAAGAACCCCCGGTCGACTTCTAAGCCGAACGATCCCGAGGCGGCCCGGCAGTACTGTCTCCAACTGCTGTCGGGCCGGCCCAGGACCCGCACCGAACTCGGCGACTCGATGCGCCGCAAGGGCTTCGAGGAGACCGTGGTCGCCGAGATCCTGGAGCGCTACGCCGAGGTCGGCCTCATCGACGACGCGGTCTTCGCCCGCGCCTGGGTCGACTCGCGCCACCGCAGCCGGGGCCTGTCGAAGAAGGTCCTCGCGGGGGAGCTGCGCCGCAAAGGCGTCGACCCCGAGTTCGTGGAGGCGGCGGTCGAGGCCGTCAGCGACGAGGACGAGCGCGAGGCGGCTCTGGCGCTGGCCCGCCGCCAGTACCGCTCGCTCGCGGGCCAGAGCGACGAGGCGGTGCTTCGCAAATTGGTAGGGATGCTCGCCCGCAAGGGCTACGGCTCCGGCGTGGCGATCCCGGTGGTCAAGCAGGTCCTGGCGGAGGCCGAGAGCGAAGCGGCCGAACTCCTCGACGAGGACGCCCACTTCGAATAACCGGAAGCGAGCACAAGTCGCGTGCAGGGTCCTCGGTGTTCCAGGATTCGGAATGCGGCAGGTCGGTAAGGAGCCGTTAACGCGTTCGACATACCATTGGCCCCGACGACGCAGCGCCGCGCCCGGTCTATTCGTCTCTCCTTACCTTTGCGAGGTATCCATGACCGATCCGAAGCCCGTCGTGGTCATTGCCGACCCGCTCGCGCCCGCTGCGATCGAGGTCCTCTCCGGAGACTTCGACGTCCGGGAGATCGACGGTACGAACGTGGACTCCCTCCACGCCGCGCTGACCGACGCCGACGCCGTGATCGTCCGCTCCGCGACCACCATCAACGCCGCCGCGATGGAGGCCGCCCCCAAGCTCAAGGTCATCGCCCGCGCGGGCGTGGGCCTCGACAACGTCGACCTGCCCACCGCCACCGAGCGCGGCGTCATGGTCGTCAACGCGCCGACCTCCAACATCGTCTCGGCCGCCGAGCAGGCCGTCACGCTGCTGCTCGCCAGCGCCCGCCACATCGCCCGCGCCGACGCCTCGCTGCGCGCCGGCCGCTGGGACCGCAAGAAGTTCACCGGCGTCGAGATCCAGGGCAAGACCCTCGGCGTGGTCGGCTTCGGCAAGATCGGCCAGCTCGTCACCACCCGCATGCAGGCCTTCGACATGGACGTCGTCGCCTACGACCCGTACGCCCAGCCCGCGATCGCCGCGAAGCTCGGCGTCCGGCTCGTCGACCTCGACACCCTGCTGTCGGTCTCGGACTTCATCACCATCCACCTGCCGAAGACCCCCGAGACCGTCGGGATCATCGGCGAGGACGCCCTCGACAAGGTCAAGCCCGGCGTGCGGATCGTCAACGCCGCCCGCGGCGGCCTCATCGACGAGGACGCGCTCGCCGCGGCCCTCCAGGACGGCCGCGTGGCCGCAGCGGGCCTCGACGTGTTCGTCAAGGAGCCGTGCACCGACTCGCCGCTGTTCACCCTCGACAACGTGGTCGCCGCCCCGCACCTGGGCGCCTCCACCCGCGAGGCCCAGGACAACGCCGGACTCGCCGTCGCCAAGAGCGTCAAGCTCGCCCTGTCGGGCGAGTTCGTCCCGGACGCCGCGAACGTGCAGGCCGGCGGCGTGGTCGCCGAGGCCGTGCGCCCGCTGCTGCCGCTCGCCGAGCGCCTGGGCCGCACCTTCAACGCGCTGGCCGGCTCGGCCGTCCAGTCCGTCACGGTCGAGGTCCGCGGCGAGGTCATCGAGCACGACGTGACCGTCCTCCAGCTCGCCGCCTCCAAGGGCCTGTTCGTGGACGTGGCCGACTCGGTCACCTACGTGAACGCGCCGCTCGTCGCCGAGCAGCGCGGGGTCGAGGTCGGCCTGCTGACGGCGAAGGAGTCGCCGGAGTACCAGGTCGAGCTGACCCTGCGCGGCGCGATGGTCGACGGCCGGGGCCTCCAGGTCTCGGGCACGATCAGCCCCGGCCTGCACGGCGGCCCGCGCCTGACCGAGATCGACGGGTTCGAGCTCGACATCGACCTCGACGGGTCGCTGCTGTTCCTGCGCTACACCGACCGGCCCGGCGTGGTCGGCCTCATCGGCGGGGCCCTGGGCGACCTGGGCGTGAACATCGCCGCGATGCAGGTGGCGCGCAAGGCCGCGGGCGGCGAGGCCGTGATGGCGCTGGCGCTCGACGCGCCGGTGGCGGCCGACGTGCTCGACGGCATCAAGGCCGCCGTGGGCGCGACCGGCATCAAAGCGGTCACCCTCCAAGACTGATTCCACCTGCTGAGAGCCGTACGTCGAAATGCGGGACGGGTGCGTTATTGTGAACGCACTCGCCCGCATTCCGCGTTCCAGGCCATGAAATGGCCGGCGTGGACGGGTCGGTCCGCTTCGCGCGGACCGCCGACGGGCGGGAATCCAGATACGGCGCCGCGGTGAGCCGCGGCGTCGGCATCAGCACGAGTGAGCCAGCAGAGAGGCAGCATGAGCAGGATCGCGGTCATCCCGGGCGACGGGATCGGGCAAGAGGTCATCGCCGAGGCGCAGAAGGTGCTCGCCGTGGCCCTTCCCGGATACGAGTCGACCGAGTACGACCTGGGTGCGCGCCTGTACAACCGCACCGGCGAGGTCCTGCCCGACTCGGTGCTGTCCGAACTGGACGAGCACGACGCGATCCTCCTGGGCGCCATCGGCGACCCGTCGGTGCCCCCCGGGGTCCTCGAGCGCGGCCTGCTGCTCAAGCTCCGCTTCGAGTTCGACCAGTACGTGAACCTGCGGCCCAGCCGCCTCTACCCGGGCGCCTCCTCGCCGCTGGCCGACGTCAAGCCCGGCGACATCGACTTCGTGGTCGTCCGCGAGGGCACCGAGGGGCTCTACACCGGCGCCGGCGGGAACCTCCACACCGGCTCCCCGGCCGAGATCGCCACCGAGGAGTCCCTGAACACGCGCTACGGCGTCGAGCGGGTCGTGCGCGACGCGTTCGAGCGCGCGCGCCGCCGCCGCGGGCACCTGACGCTGGTGCACAAGACGAACGTGCTCGTCCACGCCGGCGGCCTGTGGAAGCGGGCCTTCGACGACGTGGCGGCCGAGTACGCCGACGTCACCACCGAGTACCAGCACGTCGACGCGGCGGCCATGTTCCTGGTGAACCGTCCGCACACGTTCGACGTCATCGTCACCGACAACCTCTTCGGGGACATCCTCACCGACATCGCCGCGGCCGTCACCGGCGGCATCGGATTGGCCGCGTCGGGTTCGATCAACCCCGACCACACGCACCCGTCGATGTTCGAGCCGGTCCACGGATCGGCCCCCGACATCGCCGGGCAGGGCCTCGCCGACCCGGTCGCCGCGATCTCCTCGACCGCGCTCCTGCTCGAGCACCTCGGCCGCGCCGACGCCGCCGCCGCGGTGGCCGCCGCGTGCGAGCGCGAACTGGCCGGACGCGAGTCCGGCTCCCAGATCCGCACCGGCGAGGTAGGCGACCGAGTAGCCGCCGACGTCGCCGGACAGCTCAGCTAACCAGCCAGCAGCTTCGACGCCCGGCGGGCAGCGCTCTGACCAGAGCGACTCGCCGGGCGTTTTTCCGTGTCAGCGACGACCGGGCCGCGCGCCGCCCGACCACCTGAACGAGCGGTAAGTTAGGCATCAGGACCAGTAAGCACCGCCACACCAGACTGTTTGACCTGAAGGACAGATCCATGACAAGCGTTGGTCTTCCCGACCTGCGGCGCGAGCCGCACCCGAACCCGACCCCGGCCGCCGAGCGCGAGCGCATCCTCGCCGATCCCGGGTTCGGCACCAACTTCACCGACCACATGTTCACGCTGACGTGGACCGAGGGCCGCGGCTGGCACGACGCCGCGATCAAGCCCTACGGGCCCCTGACGCTCTCACCGGCCGCGGCGGTCCTGCACTACGCCCAGGAGATCTTCGAGGGCCTCAAGGCCTACCGCTACCCCGACGGCGGCATCGGCCTCTTCCGCGCCGAGGCCAACGCGCGCCGCCTCAACATCTCGGCCTCGCGCATGGCGATGCCCTCGCTGCCCGAGGAGTACTTCCTCGCCTCGATCCGCGAGCTTCTCGCCGTCGACGGCGACTGGGTCCCCGGCCAGGAGGAGGCCAGCCTCTACCTGCGCCCGTACATGTTCGCCTCGGAGGCGTTCCTCGGGGTGCGGCCCGCCAAGGAGTACTCCTACCTGGTCATCGCCTCCCCGGCGGCCGCCTACTTCAAGAACGGCCCGAAGCCGCTGACTCTGTGGGTCTCGGAGGAGTACAATCGGGCCGGCCCCGGCGGCACCGGCGCGGCCAAGTGCGGCGGCAACTACGCCGCGAGCCTGCTCCCGCAGGCCGAGGCCATCGAGCACGGCTGCGACCAGGTGGTCTTCCTCGACGCGGTCAAGTACGAGAACGTCGACGAGCTCGGCGGCATGAACCTGTTCTTCGTCTACGAGAACGAGCGGGTCCTCTACACGCCCAAGCTCGGCACGATCCTGCCCGGCATCACCCGCGACGCGGTCTTCACCCTGGCGACCGAGGCCGGGTGGGAGGTGCGCGAGACCGACTACTCGCTGGCCCGCTGGCGTGAGGACGCCGAGTCCGGCGTGCTCTCGGAGGCCTTCGCCTGCGGCACGGCCGCCGTGATCACCCCGGTCGGCACCGTCAAGGGCCGCAAAGGCGAGTTCCAGGTCAACGGCGGCGAGGCCGGCAAGTTCACGATGCAGCTGCGCCAGACCATCCTCGACCTCCAGCACGGCCGCGCCGAGGACACGCACGGCTGGACCACCCGGATCGCCTGACCGGGCAACCGATCCGCGCGGGCGCGCCGTCCGCGCGGATCGGCGAATACCGGGCGGAGGGCGGCGTCCGATATGTACCCTTGACAGCACGGTCGCGGCGCCCGCTCGCGGCGCCGTCAATGGACAAGGCGCGGAGTGCGTTCGGCACTCCGCGTCTTGCCTGTGGGGAGTGGGATTTGGGCGAGGTCACGATAAGCCTGAACCGGTTGGGCCTGGAGCGGGGACGCATGTGGCAGGCGGTCGTCGCCGCCCTCGCTATCGCCCTGCCCATCGGCGTGTGGATCGGGCTCGAACGCGCCCTCGGCGACTCGGTCCAGAACATCGGCGCCGGCGAGACCCTCTACCTCCAGTCCTACCCCGTCGCCGGAGCGAGCCTCGCGTTCGAGCTGCCCGGCGAGGGCTGGACGAGCCCGGGCATCCACTTCGCCGAGCAGCGCCAGAACTTCACCCGCGACCACCTGACCGCCTCGGTCGAGGTCGACTCCGGCGTCGACAGCCTCCGGCGCCTTCTCGAACGCCGCGCCGAGCCGATCGTCGCCCAGAACGGCTACACCTACAACAACCTGCGCGAATACACCGACGAGACCTCCGGGCTCGCGGGCTACCGCGCCGACATCCTCGGGATCGACACCGCCGGGTCGATCACCATCGTCGGCAACGACAAGGGCGCCGCCGCCATCCTCGTCCTCCTCGCCCCCGGCGAGGACCCCGAGGCCGACGAGGTCGACCCCGCCCCCTACACCGCCGCGTTCGAGCTGGAGGGCGCCTGATGCTCCACACCGAACGCATCGTCGTCGAGAGCCAGGGCGCGTTCATCCGCCTTCGCCGGCCCGCCTACTGGCTCTTCGTGGCCTGCCTCGTCTACGGCCTGCTCGAACTGGGCCGGGTCCTCTCGCCCGACTACGGCGACATCGCGACCGCCCTGTGGGCCTCCATCGCCATCAACGCGGTCCTGGCGATCGTCTTCCTCACGATCCTCGCCCGCCTCGACCTGTTCGAACGCGAACCGCCCACCGTCCGCGCCGCCGCCGTCTGCTGGGGCGGCCTCGCCGCCGTGGCCTTCTCGATGGTCTCCAACAACGCCGCCCTCGTCGTCCTCGCCGAACTGACCGACACCCAGTGGGCCCGCACCTGGGGCCCGTCCATCATCGGGCCGCTCAACGAGGAGTGGTTCAAGGCCATGGGCGTGGTCATGCTCGTCCTCATCGTCCGCGAGCACTTCGACCGCTCCATCGACGGCCTCATCTACGGCGCCCTGATCGGCCTCGGCTTCCAGGTGGTCGAGAACCTCACGTACGCGATCAACTTCGCCGTGCTCAACCCGAATTCGGACCTGTCGGGGGCCCTCAGCGTCACCTTCACCCGCGTCCTCGTCGCCGGCCCCTGGTCGCACACGCTCTACACCGGAGCGGCAGGGCTCGGCATCGCGTTCTTCGTGACGCAGACGCGCCGCAGCCTCAGTACCCGCGCCGGTGTCGCCATCGGACTGTTCGGCCTCGCCCTCGGGATGCACGCCCTGTGGAACCTGCCGGTCCCCGGCGGCCTGACCCCGGCGCTGGCGATCCCCCTGACCTACGGGAAGGGCCTGATCATCCTGGGCCTGTTCTTCGTGCTCTACAACTCCGCGGCCCGCGCAGAGTGGCACTGGTTCGTGACCACCATGTCCGACGAGGACGAGGCGGTGATCACCACCGAGGACCTGACGGAGATGCGGACGCTGCGCACCCGCCGCAAGGCCCGCAAGTGCGCCGCGAAACGCTGGGGCAAGCCGGCCGCGACCCTGCTGCGCAAGCTCCAGCGGGAACTGGTGAACCTGGCGACGCTCGTCGCCCGCGACCAGCGCCGCGGCGAGACGGTCCCCGACGGGCCCGACGTGGCGGCCGTCAAGCGCAACATCGCCGCGATCCGGGCCGAACTGGCCGAGGCGAAACGCTCCGACCGCGTGCTGTAGCCGTCAGGACCCGATCGGGGCCTTCCGCGGCTCCGGCGCCGCCGAGGCGCCCTTGGAGACCTGCTCCGGAAGGGTCGTCACCGACTCGCTCGCGCTCGGGTCCTCGCTCGGATCGTCCGAAGTGGGGTCCTCGGTCGGCTCCCCAGTGGTCGGACCGCCGGTGCTCGGCAGATCGGACGGCGAGTCGGTCGGCTCGCCGGTCGTCTCCTGCGGCGGCGTGGTCCCGCCCTCGGTCTCGCCCGGACCGGAGGTCGTCTCGCCCCCGATCGGGACGAGTCCCGGCGACAGCCCCGGCGAACCCGCCGGCGAGGTGCCCCTGGTGCGCCCCTGCGGTTGCGCCTCCTCCGAGCTCTCGCCCGCGTCCGGCGCGGCGGCCTCGCCGGCCGGCCCGTCCGGGCTCACGGTGATCGACTCGGGGTCCTGCTCGGCGGTCTCGGCGCCGATGCCGAACCAGCCCTCGATGATGTCCGCGCCCTCGCCGTCTTCGCCGAGGCCCATGAGGCCCGGCACGGGTTCGCGCAGCAGCGCCCCGGTCGCCAGGACGCCGCCCGCGACCGTGACCACGGCGATCGCCCCGATCTTCCTGAACCGCCGCGACTGCCGCAGATCGTAGTGGAGTGAGCGCATCGCGCCCTTGGTCTCGCGCCCGATGGCGCCGAAGAGTCCCACCTGTCTCCCACCGTCCATTCCTGTGCTTCACCCGGTTCAACGAGCGAGGGCACCGGCGGTAACCGTTGGGTCACCCGTGCGGGTGGCATCCCGTCACGTCCCGCGGACCCGGAATCGCCGCTGCGGAACCGAAGCCCCTGCGGCGCAAGAAGAACGATGCGATCCATTGCGGCCCTTGGAACCGCGAGCCGGAAGCGACCCTCAGAAGTCGCGCTTGACCGCCTTGACCAGCAGGCCCGCGAAGACCTCCAGCGCCGCCGGCTCCACGTCCGGGCGCGAGGACTCCAGCGCCGCCTCCGCCTCGGCCGCGAGCGACTCGATGCGCCGCTCGGTGTCGGCCAGAGCACCGGTGTCCAACAGGACCGCCCGCAGCCGCTCCACCCCGGCCACGTCCAGGTCCGGGTCGCCCAGGTTCGCGTCCAAGGCCGACCGCTGCGCCGCGTCCGCCCCCGCCCACGCCCGCGCGATGAGGAACGTGTGCTTGCCCTCGCGCAGGTCGTCCCCGGCCGGCTTCCCGGTCTGCGCCGGGTCCCCGAACACCCCCAGCACGTCGTCGCGCAACTGGAACGCCTCGCCCAGGGGCAGCCCGATCGCCGAGTAGTGCGACCGCACCCGCTCGCCCGCGCCCGCCAGCGCCGCGCCCACCAGGAGCGGCCGCTCGATCGTGTACTTCGCCGACTTGTACCGCGCGACCTTCGCCGCCGTCGCCTCCGACACGTCCCGGCGCACCTCTGAGAGCACGTCCAGGTACTGGCCCGCGCTCACCTCGGTGCGCATGAGGTCGAAGTCCCGCCGCGCCGCCGCGACCGCCTCCACCGGCATCCCCGCCGAGCACAGCAGCTCGTCCGACCACGCCAGGCACAGGTCCCCGAGCAGGATCGCCGCCGCCGTGCCGAAATCCTCCGCCCGGCCCGACCAGCCCTCGCGCTCGTGCAGCGAGGCGAAGCGCCGGTGGATCGAGGGAGCGCCGCGCCGCGTGTCCGAACCGTCGATGAGGTCGTCGTGCATCAGCGCCGAAGCCTGAAGCAGCTCAAGGGAGGAGACGCAGGCGACCAGCGCCGCCGAGTCCGCCAGGCCCGCGCCGCGCGCGCCCCAGTACGCGAACGCCGGACGCAGCCGCTTGCCGCCCCCGAGCACGAAATCGCGCACCGCGTCGGCGTAGGCGCCGAGGCGGTCGTCGATGTCGCAGATGACGGCGGCCTGCCGGTCGAGGAAGACGGACAGGGCTGCGTCGATGCGCTCGTTGAGCTCCACGGTTCGAACCCTAGGCGATCGGGGCCGATCCCAAGTACTGGGTGGGGTCGAGTGCAGGTCAGGACACGTGTGTCAGAACGGTTACGGTTGTGTGCATGACACTCGGAGTCCCCAGCGTGATGCCGGTCAAGGCCGCCAAGATCGGCGACCTGCTGCGCTCGGGCGACCCCAAGTTCTCCTTCGAGATGTTCCCGCCCCGCGACGAGAAGGACGACCGCATCCTGTGGCGGACCATCCGCAACCTGGAGCAGCGCGGCGCGGACTTCGTCTCCATCACCTACGGCGCGGGCGGCTCCACCAGCAAGAAGACCGTGGAGACCACCGAGCGGCTCAACGCCGACACGACCCTCCTCACGATGGCCCACTGCACCGCCGTGAACCACTCGGTCGCCGAGCTGCGCAACCTCATCGGGCACTTCGCCGACGTCGGCGTGCGCAACATCCTCGCCCTGCGCGGCGACCCGCCCGGCGACCCGCGCGCCGAGTGGATCGCCCACCCCGAGGGCCTGCGCTACGCCTACGAACTGGTCGAGCTCATCAAGTCCTCCGGCGACTTCAGCGTCGGCGTCGCCGCCTTCCCCGAAGGCCACCCGCGAGACGAGGACTGGGAGACCGGCGTGCGCCACTTCGTCGCCAAATGCCGCGCCGGCGCCGACTTCGCGATCACCCAGATCTTCTACGACGTCGAGGACTACCTGCGCCTGCGCGACGCCGTCGCCGCCTCCGGCTGCGACGTCCCCATCCTGCCGGGCATCATGCCCGTCACCAACATCAAGCAGATCGAGCGCTTCGCGATCCTCACCGGCATGGACTTCCCCGCGGCGCTCGCCGAGCGCCTGCGCGCCGTCGAAGGCGACCGCGACGCCATCCGCGACATCGGCGTCGAAGTCGCGACCGACATGGGCGCCCGACTCCTCGCCGAAGGCGCCCCGGGCCTGCACTTCACCACGCTCAACCACTCGCGTTCGACCCGCCGCGTCTGGCAGAACCTCCGCCCGTGACGCGCCCTCCCCTCTCGGCCACCTGATCGAAAACTTCCGGTGACCCCGCCGACACGCACCGTCCACCTCCATGCCCGATGCTGTCAAGCGTCGTTTGTCGCCATCTGCTAGAACAAGACCCATGAGCACCCGTGTGCCCGCCGACTCCCTCGTCGGCCGGGTTATCCTCTCCACCCGTTTCCAGCCCGGAGCGGTCGTCGGCCTCGGCCTGACCGCCAGCCTCCTCACGCCCATATGCGTCCTCATCGGCGGACCGGTCATCCTGGCCGCCCTGCCGCTTTTGGCGATCACCGCGCTGGCCGACTCCTCGTACGCGCTCCTCGCGGCGCGCTCCACGAGCCTCTCGCGCCGCGTGCTGGTCCTGGAGCCCCTCGCCGCCCGCCTCTCCGAGTCCGCCTGGCTGCTCGCCCTGTGGCTGCTCGGCGCGCCCGGCTGGGCGGTCGCGGCCACCGGGGCGCTGTGCTGGATGTACGTCCTCACCCGCTCGCGGGCGCGCCAGGTCGGCCTGCGCGACCTGGGCATGACGACCCTGGGGGAGCGCTCGGTCCGCGAAGTCGTGGTCGCCCTCGGCTTCGGCGCGGCCGGCGTCATCGCGGTCGCCGGCGGCGGCCAGTACGAGGACTGGATCGGCGGCGCGGTGACCATCACCGTCACCGGCTGGATGCTCCTGGCCGCCCTCGGCCTGCTCCAACTCGTCATCGTGGTCTCCACCGCCCTGCGCAACGGCTGAAGCGCCCCTCCGGGCCCGGGAATGATCCCGGGCCCGGCCGTGTTGACCGGGGAATGCGCTACCAAGACATCACCGACGACCAGATCGCCGCCTTCATCGACACCGCCTCCCGGGACCGCCAGGTCCCCGAGGAGACCCAGCGGCTGCGCGACGCCGAGGAGATGCTCGCGCTCAAGGACCCGCACGCCGCGCTGAAGTTCATCGAACCGCTCCTGCGCGACCACCCGGAGCACCCGGACGTCATGCTGGTGGCGGCCCGCGCCTACTTCAAGTCGGCGCAGCTGAACAAGGCGCTGGCGCTCTCGGAGAAGATGGTCGAGTCCAACCCGGCCGACTTCTACGCCCGCCGGCTCCTCGGCCGCACCCTCGAGCGGATGGGCCGCGCCGAGCAGGCCCGCGGCCACCTGCGCCTGATCGACGAGATCGCCGAATAACGGCCGCCCCGAGCGGCCGGTCGGCGCGTCCGCCCGCTCGAGACGCACGATCGGAACGCCCCGCACCGTCAGGTGCGGGGCGTTTTTTCGAACAAGGCCCGAATTCGCGGCGGCTCCTCGGGGATCGGTGCCGAATTGTTCTCAACTCTTTCCGTTGCGAGGCAATGACTCTGCTGTCGGATGAGCGACAGTGAGTAGTCGATCGCTGCTTTTTGGCGAGGTTGGGGGTTGGAAATGTCGTACCCCTGTGGTTCGATATTTCTCGAACGCAAGTTCGAACAGGTTAAGGAGGCCCTGATGGCAACTTCTCGACCCGCAACCACCCGATCGGCCGCGCCGGCGTCGATCCGCGGCGCGAGCTCGCCGCGGCTCGTGCAGGCCGGCACGGTTTCGAACTCCCGACTCCGCATCCCCGCGGACCAGCTCCCGAACCGCTCCCCGCTGCAACTGCTCGCGGCCGCCCGCGCGGACCTCGACGACGCCGCCGAGCGCACCAGGCCCGGCGAACGGTACGCCGAGGCGCACATGGCGGCCCTGCGCGTGGCCGTCGCCGTCCTGGCGGTGCGCGCGGGCGACGCGACCGGCAGGCGCCGCCCCGGGCGACCGTCGAGCACTTGGGAGCTGCTGCGCGGCGTGGCCCCGGAACTGGAGGAGTGGGCCTCGCACTTCGCCCGCACCGCCAGGAAGCGGGTCCTCGCCCAGGCGGGCATCCCCGACATCGTCACGCCAGAGGAGGCCGACGCGATCGTCACCGACGCCCGCCGCTTCCTCGACGTGGTGGTCAGGTTGCTCGGCTTCAGCGCGCTCGCGCGCTGAAGTGGCGGTACAGCAGCGCGCTCGCGCGCTGAAGGGGAAGCGCAGTAGTGCGCTCGCGTGCTGAACGAAAAGTGCAGCAGCGCGCTCTCGCACTGAAGTGGCGGTGCAGCACCCGCGCGCGGCACGGAGAGCGCACTTGCACGCTGAAGTGCAGGTGAAGCAGCACATCCGCGCTCTGAACGGGAAGCGCCCGCGCGTCGAAGCCGACGCGTCGTAGTGCGCTCGCGTGCTCAATGGGGAGCACGGCAAGACACTTGTGCGCCGGAGGAATCGCCCCAGAGGTGACGCCGGACGTGCCCGGCGGCATGCCCGGCTTACTGCGCAGTGGGCGGATATACGATTGCTGCTGGCTGAGGCGTTCGGGAGAATCGCCTGAAGTCATCCGACAGCAAGCCGTTTCCTTCGAGGAGTTTTGAGCCCGTGTATCGGACACACCTCGCCGGCACGTTGAGTGCCGCTGACGTCGACCAGCAAGTCACCCTCGCCGGATGGGTGGCGCGTCGCCGCGATCACGGCGGGGTGGAGTTCGTGGATCTGCGCGACGCCTCGGGCGTCGTCCAAGTCGTCTTCCGCGACTCGGAAGCCGCCAAGGTCGCCCACGAGCTGCGCAACGAGTTCTGCGTCTCGGTCGTCGGCACCGTCACCCGCCGCCCCGAAGGCAACGAGAACCCCGAGCTGCCCACCGGCGAGATCGAGATCAACGCCACCAGCCTCGAAGTGCTCTCCGAGTCCGCGCCGCTGCCGTTCCAGATCGACGACCACGTGGACGTCTCCGAGGACATCCGCCTGCGCCACCGCTACCTCGACCTGCGCCGCTCCGGCCCGAACCACGCGATCCGCCTGCGCTCCAAGGCCAACCACATCGCGCGCAACCTCCTCGTCGAGGACGGCTACCTCGAGATCGAGACGCCGACGCTGACCCGCTCGACCCCCGAGGGCGCCCGCGACTTCCTCGTGCCCGTGCGCCTCCAGCCCGGCACTTGGTACGCCCTGCCGCAGTCGCCGCAGCTGTTCAAGCAGCTCCTCATGGTCGGCGGCTTCGAGAAGTACTTCCAGATCGCCCGCTGCTACCGCGACGAGGACTTCCGCGCCGACCGCCAGCCCGAGTTCACCCAGCTCGACATCGAGGCCTCCTTCGTCGACCAGGAGGACGTGATCGACCTCGGCGAGCGGATCGTCAAGGCCCTCTGGTCCGAGCTGGCCGACTACGACATCCCGCTGCCGATCCCGCGCCTCCAGTGGCACGACGCGATGAACCGCTACGGCTCCGACAAGCCCGACCTGCGCTTCGGCCAGGAGCTCGTGGAGCTCACCGACTACCTGCGCGGCACCGAGTTCCGCGTCTTCGCCGGCGCGATCGACGCCGGCGGCTACGTCGGCGCGGTCGTCATGCCCGGCGGCGCCTCGCAGACCCGCAAGGAGCTCGACGGCTGGCAGGACTGGGCCAAGGCGCGCGGCGCCAAGGGCCTCGCTTACATCACCTTCAACGCCGAGACCGGCGAGCCGAAGGGCCCGGTCGCCAAGAACCTCTCCGAGGCCCACCTCGCCGGACTCGCCGACGCCGTCGGCGCCAAGGCCGGCGACGCGGTCTTCTTCGCCGCCGGCGCCGACCGCCGCGGCGCCCAGGAACTGCTCGGTGCGGCCCGCCTCGAAGTCGGCCGCCGCGTGGGCCTCATCGACCCCGACGCCTGGGCGTTCTGCTGGGTCCTCGACGCCCCGATGTTCGAGCCGACCGACGACGGCGGCTGGACCGCGGTCCACCACCCGTTCACCTCCCCGAACCCCGAGTGGATCGACAAGTTCGAGACCGACCCGGCCTCCGCGCTCACCTACGCGTACGACATCATCTGCAACGGCAACGAGCTCGGCGGCGGGTCCATCCGTATCCACGACGCCAAGGTCCAGAGCCGCGTCTTCGACGTGCTCGGCCTCACCCACGAGGACGCCGAGGAGAAGTTCGGCTTCCTCCTCGAAGGCCTCAAGTACGGCGCGCCGCCCCACGGCGGCATCGCCCTCGGCTGGGACCGCGTCTGCGCGATCCTCGCCAAGGCCGACTCGATCCGCGACGTCATCGCGTTCCCGAAGTCCGGCGGCGGCGTCGACCCGCTGACCTCGGCCCCGACCCCGATCACGCCCGAGCAGCGCTCGGAGGCGGGCATCGACTTCGTACCCGAAGAGGAAGCGGGTACCGACGCCGTTGTCGATTAGCCCTACGATGTCGTAGTGGGCGGCCCGAGCCTGCGGCTCGGGCCGTCTGCCTTTCGATCTGCCCGGTTGCCCCTCAACGCAACCCGGACCGGCAGGGGTCCGTGGGCGGTGGCTGCGGCCTTTGAGCGGCTGCTATATCTAACATCCGGCCGACGCAGGAATTTTGAGGAGCGGGTTCGACGTGCAGAGCGGGACCTTGGTGGCAGGTCGCTATCGATTGGACGAACGACTTGCCGCCGGTGGCATGGGGGAGGTCTGGAAAGGGACCGACACCAGGCTCGGCCGCACCGTCGCCATCAAGATACTCCATGCCGGACTGTCCAACAGCGACAAGTTCCGCACCCGCTTCCAACTCGAGGCCCGCGCCGTCGCCGCCCTCCAGTCCCCGGGCATCGTCGCGCTCTACGACTACGGCGAGGAGACCGGCGAGGACGGACTCGTCTCCTACCTCATCATGGAACTCGTGCGGGGCCGCTCCCTCGCCGAGATCCTGCGCGACCGCGGGACGCTCCCGCCCGCCGAGGTCATGCAGATCGTCGCGACGGCCGCCGACGCGCTGGAGACCGCCCACCGCCACGACATCATCCACCGCGACATCAAGCCCGCGAACCTCCTCGTCGACGAGGAGACCGGCGCGACCAAGATCGTCGACTTCGGCATCTCCGCAGCCCGCGGGGCCTCCGGCCTCACCGAGACCGGCACCGTCATGGGCACCCTCGCCTATGCCTCGCCCGAGCAGCTCAACGGGGCCGAGCTGACCGGCGCGAGCGACCTGTACTCGCTCGGCATCGTCGCCTACGAGGCGCTGATGGGCCAGCCCCCGTTCGTCTCCGACACGCCCGTCGCGGTCATGAACGGCCACATGACCCAGGCGCCGCCGCCGCTCTCGCGCGACATTCCCGCCGGCGTCGCCCAAGTGGTGCTCCAGGCGCTCCAGAAGGACCCGGCCGTCCGCTACAACTCCGCGGCCGACATGGCGAGGTCGGCCCGCGAGGGCCGCGTCGTCACCGACGGCATCCCGGTCTCGCCCGCCGCCGCCCAAGGCGGGCAGACCCAGAACTTCGGCTCGGACGCGACCGCCCTGATCGGCGGCGTCACGGGCGCGACCACCGCCCCGCAGCCGACCACCGAGATGGAGCAGGAAGGCCAGAAGAGCCGCCTCACCCTGTGGCTCATCATCGGGGCGGTCACCGTCGCGCTGATCGTCATCGGCCTGCTGATCTGGTTGAACTCGACGCGCGGTGAAGACCCGGGCATCGTCGAGGAGAACTCGACCACCACCAGCGAGGAGGCGACCACCAGGGAGGAGCAGACCTCTGAAGAAGAGGTCACCTCCGAGGAGGAGACCACCAAGTGGCGACCGCCCCCGACACAAGAGCCCTCGGAGAGTCCGAGCGAGTCGCCCTCGGAGACCGAGTCGGAGTCGCCGAGCGAACCCGAAGAACCCTCGGAACCGACCACCAGCTCCACCCCTGAAGAACCGACCGATGAAGAGGACAATTCTGACGGTCCTCCTCCGGGTGGAGGCGGTGGAGGAGAAGGCGGCGTCTGAAGCTCCAACGACATCGGGCCCCCGAGTTCGCACTCGGGGGCCCGATTCGTTCGTTCTAGCCTCCGATGGGCCGGTACCGGATCACCCGGTCCTCGCCGTTGCCGTTCGACGTGGTGAGCCACAGCCAGCCGTCCGGCCCCAGCTCCACAGTGCGGATACGGCCGAGCTCCGAGACCAGCACGGCCTCAGGCTCGCCGGTCACCTCGCCACCTGCCACCGGCACCGTCCACAGTCGCTCGCCGCGCAGGGCCGCGATGTAGATCGTGTCGCCCACGACCTCGACGCCCGAAGGCGAGGCCTCCGCGGTCGACCAGGTGTACAGCGGGTCGATGTAGTCCGGCGAGCCGCCCTCGCCTTCGACCTCGGGCCAGCCGTAGTTCCCGCCCGGCTCGGCCAGGTTCAGCTCGTCCCAGGTGTTCTGACCGAGCTCGGAGAAGTACAGCTCGCCCTCCGGGCCCCAGGTCAGGCCCTGCACGTTCCGGTTGCCCCAGGTGTAGACCGGCGATCCCTCGAACGGGTTGTCCTCGGGGACCGACCCGTCCGGGTTCACCCTGAGGATCTTGCCGCCGAGGCTGTCGAGGTCCTGCGAGTTCGCGCTGTCGTTCGCGTCGCCGGTCGAGATGTACAGCTTCTCGTCGGGCCCGAACGCCAATCGCCCGCCATTGTGGTTGAGCGCGGCGGGAATACCGGTCACCACCGGTTCCGGATTGAAACTGTCGAGTGTGAACCGGACGACCCGGTTGTCCTCCTCTGTGGAGGTGTACGCGTAGATCCAGCCGTCGGTCGCGAACGTCGGCGAGACGGCCAGGCCGAGCAGGCCGCGCTCGTCGAGCGGGCCGGTGCCGCCGACGACCTCGAGGTTCCCGAGCACGACCGGGTCGGCGCCGACGCCGATGCGCAGGACGTCGCCCGACTCGCGTTCGGCGACGATCCCCGACGTGCCGTCCGGCAGAAACGTGAGGCCCCACGGGATCGTGAGGCCGTTGGCGAGCGTGTCGCCGGTTCTGAAGTCGAACGTCGGATCCGCGGCGGGCTCGTACGGCTCGTCGGCCTGGGCCCACGCGGTCACCGTCCCCGCGGCCAGGGCCAGTCCGGTGACCGCCGCGCCGATGGCAAGCATTCTGCGTCGCATTGCCGCTCCTTGTCTCTCATGATGCCGGGTAATGAAAGCGAGGTTGTCATGATATAGATGGATTTCAATTAATTGCAACCCTGATGGCGATTCGGCACGGTTGTTCACCGGCGCCGCCGCGAGATTCGAGCGGGAGCCCTCCCACGGGATGCGGTACCCTGAGGCGGCCGTCGACCCGCAACGCCGACGACGCGGACGGGCCCGGCGACGATGCGGAAGCGCCGCGTCCACCGATGTGGCGACGCGCCCCTAAGCTCGACCGCGGAACCCAGAACACCACGAAACCCAGGAGCACCACATGACTTCCCGTACCGCACGCCGACTCATCGGCGCGCTGGCCGTCCCCGCGTTCGGTCTCGGCATGGCCGCCTGTACCTCCGACGAGCCCGCCGACGAGACGACCGGCGGCGACAACGGGGGCGTGGCCCAGCTCAGCCCCGAGGCCGCCGTCAAGGCCTCCTTCGAGGGCCTCGACGGCGACTCGTACCGGATGGACTCGGTCATGACCATCAACGGTCTCGACTTCATGGTCATGACCAGCGCGGTCGAGGGCGACTCCGCCCAGTCGAGCCAGGACATCTACATGAGCGCGATCCTGGAGGCCTCGGGCGAGGACCTCGGCTCCGACCCCGCGGTCGCCGAGATGATGGAGGCGCTCTTCGCCGACATGCACACCGAGACGGTCGTGGTCGGGGACACCGCCTACCTCCAGATCACCGGCGGCATGTACGACGCGGCCGGCGAGACCTACGGCGAGGACGCCTGGTTCACCCTCGACCTCGCCGGTGAAGGCGACATCGCCGGCATGTACCAGCAGTTCGGCGGCATGGACCTCGCCTCGCAGACCGAGCTCATGCTCAGCGAGCTGACCGACGTCGAGGAGACCGGCGACGGCGTCTACACCGGCACGCTCAAGGGCGACTCGGCCGCGCTCCAGACCTTCTCCGACGCCGCGGTCGGCACCGGCGCCGACGCGATCGGCGAGATCGCCGTGACGGTCGCCCTCGACGACGACGGCCTGCTCAAGTCGCTGGCCATGACCCTGCCCGAGACGGACGGCATGACCATCGACATGAACAGCGAGGTCGTGGAGGTCGGCGGCTCTTACGGCATCACCGCCCCCGACTCGACCAACCTGCACCCCTTCGAGGACCTCATCGCGGCGATGCAGCAGTAGCGCCCCGCAGCAGGCCGCCGCACCTCCCGAGGCGCGGCGGCCTTCGCCGTCTCCGGAGCCGCGGAGATCGCAACCGCGCTCCCGGATGCGCCGATCCTTCACGGCGATGGCCTACGCTGTTGGCGAGATGGACGCACCTGGCTTGTTCGAAATCAATGGCCCGCAGGAACCGCGGCAATCGGGGATCCTCGGCACGGGCTCGGCCACCGGCGACGAGCCGCTGGCCGTGCGGATGCGCCCGCGGGCCCTGGACGAGCTGGTCGGCCAGGACCACCTGCTCGGGCCCGGCTCGCCGCTGCGCCAGGTGGTCGAGGGCCGCCAGCCGCTGTCGGTGATCCTGTGGGGCCCGCCAGGCTCCGGCAAGACCACCATCGCGCACCTGGTCGCCCAGTCCGGCGACCGGCGCTTCAGGGCGATGTCGGCGCTCAACTCCGGCGTCAAGGACGTGCGCGCCGCGATCGACGAGGCCCGCCGCGTGCGCCGCACCGGCGGCCCGCAGACGATCCTGTTCATCGACGAGGTCCACCGCTTCACCAAGACCCAGCAGGACTCCCTGCTCGGGGCCGTCGAGGACCGCACGATCACGCTTCTGGCCGCGACCACCGAGAACCCCTACTTCTCCGTGGTCCCGCCGCTGGTCAGCCGCTGCGTGCTCCTGACGCTGCGCGAACTCGACGCGACCGACGTCGGCGAACTGGTCGACCGCGCCGTCGCCGACGAGCGCGGCCTGAACGGCGAGGTCACGCTCGAACCCGAGGCCCGCGACCACCTGGTCCGCACCGCCGCCGGGGACGCCCGCAAGGCCCTGACCGCCCTGGAGGCCGCCGCGCTCTCGGTCGAGCCCGGCGCCCAGATCACCGTCGCCGTGGTCGAGGCCGCCATCGACACCGCCGCGGTCCGCTACGACCGCGACGGCGACGGCCACTACGACGTCGCCAGCGCCTTCATCAAGAGCCTCCGCGGCTCGGACGTCGACGCGGCGATGCACTACCTGGCGCGCATGGTCGTCGCCGGCGAGGACCCCCGGTTCATCGCCCGCCGCCTGGTCGTCTTCGCCTCCGAGGACATCGGCATGGCCGATCCGACGGCGCTCCAGACCGCGACGGCCGCGGCGACGGCCGTCGAGCGGATCGGGATGCCCGAGGCCCGCATCAACCTCGCTCAGGCGGTCGCGCACCTGGCGACGGCCCCGAAGTCGAACGCGGTCATCATGGCGATCGACGAGGCGATCGGCGACGTGCGCAAAGGCAAGATCGGCCCGGTCCCGCCGGACCTGCGCGACGCGCACTACAAGGGCGCGGGGGACCTGGGGCACGGCAAGGCGTACGTCTACCCGCACGACGACCCGCGCGGGGTCGTGCCGCAGCGGTACGCGCCGGACGTGGTCGCCGGGCGCGACTACTACCGCCCGACGCGCCACGGCCGCGAGGCCGAGATCGCCGACCGGCTGGAGAAGCTGCGCGGGATCGTCCGGAGGCGGACCGATGACGCTTGAGCGGCGCCCGAGCCCGGTGCCGCGCCGTCCCGAACCGGAGCGGTCGGAGGCCGACCGCATCGAGGAGCAGTCGAGCCGCCTCGCCTCGGACCTGGAGCGGACCGGGGACCGCATCGAGCGGCTGCGGTTGACCGTGGTCGCGGTGGCGGTCTCGGCGGTGGTGCTGGTGGCGGCGGTCCTGTGGGTGGGCCGGGCGGTCACGGTGGACCCGACGCGCCGGGCGGTGGACGAGTTGTCGGTGCCCGCCTGGGCGGCGCTGAGCGCCTCCGACGAGACGTACGGGAGCCGCTGGTGCGTGGGGGAGTGCCGGGTGCGGATGCGCACCTGGACCTCCGAGGGGACCGTGGACGACACGGCGGGGGAGTACTGGCGGGCGATCTTGGAGGCGGGGTGGGTCCCGGCCGATCCGGCGCTGTGCGTGGGCGGTTCGGAGGAGGCCGGCTGCTACGTCCGCGACGAGCTGTACCTGGAGCTGTGGGTGGTCCCGCTGGAGTGCGAGGACCGCTATGCGCTGTGCGTCGGCTCGGAGGTGACCGCGGTCGTGGCCTCGCAGGCGGCGCTGCCGCGGCTGGCGGAGGACCGCCGGGAGCCGAGCGGATCGGCTTAGGAGAGGCCCGGACACCCCGTTCCGGACCGTCCGCCCCGTTGCGCCGGATGTCCGGTCCAGCAGGGTAAGGTCGGAGCTGCGTCGCTCTTACGCGAATACCGGGATTTCCAGCCGCACCGGTCGGTCAATGCTTCAGCAAAAAGGGGGAAGAGCTGTGCCAGGCGAGACGTTGGCAGTGGAGTTCACGAACGTGGGCCTCTGGGAAGTCGCCCTTCTGATCGTCGCGGTCGCGATCTTCATCGTCTCCTTGTGGCTCGCGGCGGGTCTGCTGCGCAAGGCCACCGGCACCCTCGACCGGGTCAACAGCGTGCTCGACAAGGTCGACCACGAGATCGGCCCGATCCTGCGCAACGCGAACGCCACCCTCGACAACGTGAACTCCTCCCTCGTGCAGGTCGAAGGCGAGCTGGAGAAGGTCGGCGCCATCACCGAGAACGCCGCGCACGTCACCTCGAACGTCGCGAACGTGACGACCCTGGTCGCCTCCGCCATCGGCTCGCCGCTGGTCAAGGCCGCCGCGTTCGGGTTCGGTCTGCGCACCGCGGTCAAGAAGCGCAACCAGGGCGTCGACGAGGACCAGGTCCGCCGCATGGTGGAGGCCTCCCGGCAGACCAAGCGCGAGGCGAAGCGGGCCCGCAAGGCCCGCCGCCAGTCCGCCGAGTAAAACGACTTTGCGCCGGTGCTGGGCATGGGCGAGGATCGAATGGGGAGCTCCCTTGTTGAAACGCATGATCTGGGTAGGCATCGGCATCGCGGTCGGCGTGGTCGCGGTCCGCAAGCTCACGAAGGCAGCGCACTCGGTCACTCCCGGCGGGGTCGCCGAGCGGGTGGGCGGCGCCGGTGCTGAAATGAAGGCGTCGCTCAAAGCGTTCTGGGCGGACGTCTCGGAGGCCAAGCAGGCCAAGGAGGCCGAGCTGTTCGACGCGATCGAGCGCGGCGAGGACCTCACGCCGCTGCTCTCCGACGACGAAGAAGAAGACCGGGCCTTGCAGGGCCGGCAGTACTAGTCCTTGAAGGAGGTGCCCCATGGAGACCGCTGAAATCCAACGCCGGTTTCTGAAGTTCTTCGAGTCCAATGGCCATACGGTGGTCCCCAGCGCACCGCTGCCGGCGATCGAGGACCCGAACCTGCTGTTCATCAACGCCGGCATGGTCCAGTTCGTGCCGTATTTCCTGGGGCAGGCCGCTCCGCCTTGGGACCGGGCGACGTCGGTGCAGAAGTGCCTGCGCACCCCCGACATCGAGGAGGTCGGCAAGACCTCCCGCCACGGCACGTTCTTCCAGATGAACGGGAACTTCTCCTTCGGGGACTACTTCAAGGAGCAGGCGATCCGCTTCGCCTGGGACCTGTCGACCGGCCCGGTCGAGCAGGGCGGGTACGGCCTCGACGGCGACCGCATCTGGGCCACGGTCTACCTCGACGACGACGAGTCGATCGAGATCTGGCACAAGCAGATCGGGCTGCCGCTGGACCGCATCGTGCGCCGCGGCCAGGCCGACAACATGTGGTCGATGGGCATCCCCGGCCCGTGCGGGCCCTGCTCGGAGCTGTACTACGACCGCGGTCCCGCCTACGGCGCGGACGGCGGCCCCGAGGTGGACGAGGACCGCTTCCTCGAGTTCTGGAACCTCGTGTTCATGCAGCAGGAGCGCGGCGCGGGCCCGGCGAAGACCGACTACGAGATCCTCGGCGACCTGCCGAAGAAGAACATCGACACCGGCATGGGGCTGGAGCGCATGGCCGCGCTCCTCCAGGGCGTCGACAACATGTACGAGACCGACCAGGTCCGCCCGATCATCGACAAGGCCTCGGAGCTCACCGGCAAGCGCTACGGCGTCTCGACCTCCCAGACCGCCTCGGAGTCCCACCCCGACGACGTGCGCTTCCGCATCATCGCCGACCACGTCCGGTCGAGCCTGATGCTCATCGGCGACGGCGTCGTGCCCTCCAACGAGGGCCGCGGCTACGTGCTGCGCCGCATCATGCGCCGCGCGATCCGCTCGGTGCGCCTGCTCGGCTACGACAAGCCGGCGATGCCCGAGCTCCTGCCGGTCGCGATGGAGCGCATGGCGACCGCCTACCCCGAGCTGCGCCAGGACTTCGACCGGATCTCCTCCTACGCCTACGGCGAGGAGGAGGCGTTCCTCAAGACCCTCAAGCACGGCACGACGATCCTCGACGTCGCCGTGACCGAGACCAAGGCCGAGGGCGGCGCGACCCTCTCCGGCTCCAAGGCCTTCGAGCTGCACGACACGTACGGCTTCCCGATCGACCTGACCCTGGAGATGGCCGAGGAGCAGGGCCTGTCGGTCGACCAGGACGGCTTCCGCCGGCTCATGACCGAGCAGCGCCAGAGGGCGAAGGCCGACGCGGCCTCCCGCAAGACCGGCCACGCCGACCTGTCCGCGTACTGGCAGCTCCTCCAGGAGCAGGGACCCACGGACTGGAAGGCCTACGAGGCCCTCGAGACCGAGTCGCGCGTCATCGGCCTGCTGTCCGAAGGGCAGCCGGTGCCGGTCGCGAAGGCCGGGCAGATCGTTGAGGTCGTGCTCGACCGGACCCCGTTCTACGCCGAGTCCGGCGGCCAGCACGCCGACGCGGGCAAGCTCGTCGGCCCGAACCTCTCCGCCGAGGTCCTCGACGTGCAGCGCCCGGTCAAGAAGCTCGTGGTCCACCAGGTCCGCGTCCTCGAAGGCGAACTCGTCCTCGACGACAAGGTCGAGGCGACCGTGGACGCGGAGTGGCGCCTCGGCGCCCGCCAGGCCCACTCGGGCACGCACGTGGTCCACGCGGCCCTGCGCGAGGTGCTCGGCCCCTCGGCGCTCCAGTCCGGCTCGTTCAACCGGCCCGGCTACCTGCGCCTGGACTTCTCGTGGCGCTCCAAGCTCTCGGACGAGACCCGCAGCGAGATCGAGGAGGTCTCCAACCGGGCCGTCCGCGACGACCTGCCGGTCGCCGTCAAGTACATGACGCTCCCCGAGGCGAAGGACTTCGGCGCGGTCGCGCTGTTCGGCGAGACCTACGACGAGACCGTCCGCGTCGTGGAGATCGGCGGCCCCTGGTCGCGCGAGCTCTGCGGCGGCACGCACGTGTCGCACTCGGCCCAGATCGGCCCGCTCGTGCTCACCGGGGAGTCCTCGGTCGGCTCGGGCCAGCGCCGCGTCGAGGCCGCCACCGGCATGGAGGCCTACCGCTACCTCGCGCGCGAGCGGGACCTCGTCTCGCAGATCGCCGAGGAGATCGGTGCGCAGCGCGGCGACGTGCTCGAACGCGTCCGCGCGATCCTCCAGCGCACGAAGGACGCCGAGCGCGAGCTCGCGAACCTCCAGGCGAAGGCCGTCTCCGGCCGCGCCGCGGAGTTCGCCGCCGCCGCGAAGCAGGTCGGCGCCGTCAAGGTCGCCGCGATCCAGGCGCCCGAGGGCACCAAGGGCGGCGACGTGCGCAACCTCGCCACCCAGATCCGCGGGCACCTGCCCGACGGCGAGTCCGGCGTGGCCGCGGTCGTCGCCACCGCCGGCGGCAAGGCCAGCATCGTCGTCGCCGTCAACGGCGCCGCGAAGGCCCAGGGCGTCTCGGCGCAGTCCCTCGTCAAGTCCGCGCTGTCGGGCAAGGGCGGCGGCAACGACGAGATCGCCCAGGGCGGCGGCGTCCCCGCCGACCAGGCCCCGCAGCTGCTCGACGCGGTCGTCCGCGCGATCACCGCGTGATGGAACCCGAAGACGGCCCCGCCGCCACCCCGCCCGAACCGGGCGAATGGCGGCGGGGCCGCCGTCTCGGCATCGACCTCGGCAAGGCCCGCATCGGCGTCGCCGTGTGCGATCCCGACGGCCTCCTCGCGACCCCCGTTGCGACCGTCCGTCGCGATATGAGGACGTCCAGTGGAGACATTCCCTCCGATATCCGCGAAATAGCCGAAACGGCCCGGGAATACGATGTGGTCGAAATCGTGGTCGGCCTACCCGTTACTCTTTCGGGTGAGGAGGGGCCGGCCGCGGCTCACACCCGCGCCTGGGTGGAGCGGTTCGCCGACCACGTCTCACCCGTTCCGGTGTCCTTGACCGACGAGCGCATGACCACCGCCGTCGCCACCCGCAGACTCAATGAAGGCGGCGTGCGCGGCAGCCGGAAGCGCTCGATCGTCGACCAGGCCGCCGCGGTGGAGATCCTCCAGCATTGGTTGGACCGGCGGCGGAGGTAGAGAACAGGATGCTCGGCGATTTCAGGACCGAGGACGAGCGCGACGCGGCGCCCCGGCGCCACCGCCGCAAGGACTCCGGTCGCTCCCTGATCGCCATGACCCTGGTCGTGGCCCTGTTCGGCATCCTGGGCGTCGGCGGCTGGTGGGCGTACAACAACGTCATCAAGGAGTACTTCATCGCCGAGGACTACGCCGGGACCGGCAACGGCGTCGAGGTCGTCGTCACCGTCCAGGACGGCTGGTTCGTCTCCGACATCGCCAACCACCTCTACGAGCAGGGCGTGGTCGCCTCCGCGAAGGCCTTCGTGAACGCCTCCGAGGACGACGGCGACTCCGGCACCCTCATCCAGCCGGGCACCTACCTCATGGAGGGCGAGATGTCGGCCGCCGCCGCGCTCGACCATCTGACGACCCCCGAGAACCGCCTCACCAACGCGGTGACCATCCCCGAGGGCTACCGCATCTTCGAGGTCTTCCAGCGGCTCTCGGAGCACACCGGCGTCCCCGTCGAGGACTTCGAGGCCGCCGCGGAGGACCCCGAGGCGCTCGGCATCGACCCGATCTGGTTCGAGGGCTTCTCCGACCGCCAGTTCAAATCCGTCGAGGGCTTCCTGTTCCCGGCCACCTACGAGTTCTCCGACGAGATGACCGCCGACGAGATGCTCCGGGAGATGATCAGGAAGTTCAACGAGACGATCGACCAGCTCGGCTTCCTCGAGGACCTCCAGAACATCCCGAACCCCGACCCCGGCTACGACCCGAGCGCGATGGAGAACCAGACCTTCTACCCGCCGACGAACGGCGAGTTCAAGATCTACCCGTGGATGGCCCTCCAGGTCGCCTCGATCATCCAGTCCGAATCGGGCATCCCCACCGACGACCCCAAGATCGCCCAGGTCATGTACAACAAGATGTACCTCAACCCGTACGAGCACGAGCAGACCAACTGCAACTGCTTCGAGAGCGAGGCGATCTGGAACTACGGACGCCTGCTCAACGGCGAAGAGGCGCTCACCTCCGGCGAAGAGGTCAACTGGTACGACCTCATGCGCGACCCCGACAACCCGTGGGCCCCCAGCGCCAAAGAGCAGGCCGGCTACCTGCCCAGCGCCATCTCCAACCCCGGCGCCGCCGCCCTGGACGCCGCCGCGAACCCCGAACCGGGCGACTGGCTGTTCTTCGTGACCGCCTACGACGACGGCAGCGCCCTGTTCGCGCACCTCTACAGCGATCACCAGGAGAACATCAAGGTCGCCGAAGCGAACGGCATCCAGTGATGCGCGCGGCGGTCCTCGGCAAGCCCATCGAGCACTCGCTCTCGCCGGTCATCCACACCGCCGGCTACAAGGCAGCCGGACTCGGCGACTGGACGTATAGCAGGCACGAATGCGACGAGCCCGCGCTCGCCCGCTTCGTGGACTCCCTCGACGAGACCTGGGCCGGGCTCTCGCTCACCATGCCGCTCAAGGAGATCGCCCTCGCCGTCGCCGACGAGGCCACGCCCGTGGCCGAGGCGATCGGCGCGGCGAACACGCTCGTTCTGCGAGACGGGCGCCGCCTCGCCGACAACACCGACGCGCCCGGGATCGTGGACGCGCTGGCCGGGATCGGCCTGGTCGCCGCCGAGGAGGTCGCCGTCCTCGGCGCGGGCGGCTCGGCGCGCGGCTCGCTCGCCGCGGCCCGCCAGCTCGGTGCGGGCACCGTGACCGTGTACGCGCGCCGCCGCGAGGCCATCGCCGAACTCGAACCGGTCGCCGACCGCCTCGGCCTGCGGCTCAAGGCCGCGAGCTGGGAGGAGGCCGTGCTCGCCGGGCGCGCCGACCTCGTCATCGCGACCGTCCCCAAGGGCGTCACCGACGACCTCATCCTCGACTGGAACCCCGACGCGGTCCTGTTCGACATCCTCTACGACCCGTGGCCGACCCCGCTCGCGGCCGCCGCGCAGCGCGAGGGCGTGCGCGTCCTCGACGGGCTCGCGCTGCTGCTGGCGCAGGCGGTGCGGCAGTGGACGCAGTTCACCGGGATCGATGCGGCGCCGGTGGCGGCCATGCGAAAGGCCCTGTACGAGGCCGCGGGGACCGTGCCCGCGGGACAATGAGACCGTGAGGGCATCCCAGCACGACCCGGCTTCGCGGCAGGGCGATGCCCCCGGCCCGGTGTTCCTCTTCGACGGCGACTGCGCCTTCTGCACCAACTGCGCGCGGTTCCTCAAGCGCCGCGTGCGCACCGAGGCCCGGGTCCTCCCGTGGCAGTGGGCCGACCTCGACGCCCTCGGCGTCGAGCAGTCCGAGGCCGAAGCCGCGGTCCTATGGGTCGAGCCGCACCTTCGCAGGGCCGGTCCGGACGCGGTCGCGGTGCTGCTGCGCCGCGCGCAGTGGTACTGGAAGCCCTTCGGCGGGGTCCTGTCGCTCACACCCGTCTCGTGGCTCGCCTGGCCGGTCTACCGGCTCATCGCCCGCAACCGCCACCGCCTGCCCGGCGGCACCGCCGCGTGCTCGCTGCCGCAGTCCGAACGCGACCGCCTCGGCGAATGAGCCGCGCCTTTTGCCCGGATTGGCGAGTTTCCTTCCGGCAGAACCGATCCAGCGATGTGACCTGATTCGCATTCGCCATTCCGGGCGCGGTGCGGAACCGCAGATGTCCCAGGCCCGCAAGCGCATTCCACCGCTGACCGGGGCGCGAACGCCCGCCTCCGGCGCCCGCCGCGCGTCCTAGGTCACGGAAAACGAGTGGCCCGCCCCCGCTGAATTTTCCTACCGTTGAGCCATGCCGATTCTCGAGGCCCGCAGCCTCTCCAAGACCTTCCGCAGGCCCGACAAGGCCTCAGGGTTCAAAGGCGCCGTCAAGCACCTGGCGCAGCGCAAGTACAAGAACTACACCGCCGTGGACGGGATCGACCTGTCGATCGAGGCGGGGGAGTCGGTGGCCTACGTCGGCCCCAACGGCGCGGGCAAGTCCACCACCGTCAAGCTCCTCACCGGGATTCTCAAGCCCTCCGAAGGCACCGTCCGGGTGATGGGCCGCGACCCGCACGTCGAGCGGATCGCCAACGCCCACGACATCGGCGTGCTCTTCGGCCAGCGCACCCAGCTGTGGTGGGACCTGCCGGTGGAGGAGTCCCTGAAGCTCCTCAAGCACATGTACGGCGTCTCCGACGCCGACTACAAGCGGCGACTGGCGATGTTCGACGACCTGCTGGACCTCGGCGAGTTCATGCCGGCCCTGGCCCGGACGCTCTCGCTCGGGCAGCGGATGCGGGCCGACCTCGCGTGCGCGCTCATCCACGACCCGAAGATGGTCTACCTCGACGAGCCCACGATCGGCCTGGACATCTCCGTCAAGGACCGCCTCCGCGCGTTCCTGCGCGAACTGGTCGACAACGGCACGACCCTGCTGCTGACCAGCCACGACCTGGCCGACATCGAGGAGGTCTGCGAGCGGATCGTGGTCATCGACAAGGGCACGATCGCCTACGACGGGCCGATCACGCAGCTCAAGGCCCACTACATCACGACCAAGGCCGTGAACCTCTACCTGGAGGGCCCCGCGGACGTCCCGGCCCTGGCGGAGAAGTTCCCCGACTACGCCTGGGCCGCCGGCGAGGCGCCCAGCGAGGTCACCGTGACCTACGAGACCTCGCGGTTCTCGACCGCCGGGGTCCTCGGCTCGCTCACCGCCCAGCTCGCCCCGCGGGACCTCTCGCTCTCCGAACCGTCCATCGAGGACGTCATCCGCCGCCTCTACGCAGGGGAACTGACCAAGTGAGCCATCGTTCCCGAACCGGGGTGACCCCTTGACGCACGGCTTCGCGGTGGACCGCGCCTTCGCGACCGTCGCGTTCAAGCGCCGCCTGGCGTACAAGACCCAGTGGGTGCTCGGACTGGTCCTCGGCGGCGGCGCCATGCTCGTCTCGATGGCCCTGTGGCACGACCTGCTCGCCGACGGCGCGCTCTCGGGCTACGACTGGTCGGCGATGCGCGCCTACATCATCATCGGGTTCGTCACCGCGACCGTGGTCTTCGGCGCCGCCGACTGGCAGATCGCCGACCGCATCCTCGACGGCCACATCGCGATCGACCTGACCAAGCCCGTCGACTTCCAGCGGGCCCGCGCCGCCGAGTACGTCGGCTCGATGATCTCGACCGTGCCCACGGTGATCGTCGGCGTCACCGGCGCCTGGCTGCTCTTCGACCCGCCCGGCCCGGCCACCGCGACCGCCGGGGCCCTCACCGCCGTCAGCTTCGCGCTCGTGTTCCCGCTGGCCTTCGGCATCACCTACCTCACGGTCCTGGTGTGCTTCTGGACCAAGCGCTACCTGGGGATCATGTGGCTGCGCGAGGCCCTGCTCGGCTTCCTGTCGGGAATGATGATCCCCTTGGCGTTCATGCCCTCCTGGCTCCAGGCGATCGCCTGGGCCTCGCCGTTCCCCCACTTCACGGCCACGCCCGCCGCGATCTACCTCGGCCACGTCGACACTGCCGGCGCGCTCGGGCTCCTCGCGGCCGAGGCGGCGTGGGCGGTCGGCCTGTGGTTCGGCGCCCGGCTCGTGTTCCGCCACGCGGTCAAGAAAGTGACGGTGCACGGTGGCTGACACCATGGTCCGCGACAAGTCCCTGACGGCGCGGCACGTCGGCGGGGTGTACTGGCGCGCGCTGGTCGCCCAGATCCGCGCGATCACCGAGTACCCGGCCGACTTCTGGGTCATGGCCTCGGCCGGCGCGATGTGGAACGTCCTCCAGTTCGCGTTCATCACGGTCCTGTTCGCCGCCGTCCCCGACGTCGCCGGGTGGCGCTACCACGAGATGCTCATGCTCTCGGGCCTGTTCACCGTCGCCAGCGGCTCGACCGCGCTGCTGGTCGACGGCGTGTGGAGCACCGGCCAGATGGTCCTCAAAGGCGAGATCGACTACCGGATGACCCGGCCCGCGCCGGTGGTCGTCCAGGTCGCGACCACGCACATCGGGATGCAGGGCTTCGGCGAGAGCGGCATCGGGCTCCTCATGTTCGCCTACGGGTGGATCGGCGCGGGCCTGAGCCTGGCGGCCCTGCCGATCGGGCTCCTCGGCCTCGTCTGCGCGATCGTCATCGAATGCGCGCTCATCACCGTGTTCTGCGCGGTGAACTTCTGGATCAAGGGCCCGATGTCGAACTTCGCGTTCGTCCTCGTCGACCTCCAGAGCAACGCGATGGTCCTGCCGCTGGGGCTCTTCCCGATCGGCGTGCGGATCGTGACCCTGTTCGTCATCCCGGTGGCCTTCGTCAACTTCGTGCCCGTCGCCGTCCTCACCGGGCACCTGTCCGCGTGGTGGCTGGTCGGCACCCCGCTCGCCGCGCTCGCGGCGGTCCTCGCCGCCGTCGGCGTGTTCCGGCTCGGCCTGCGCTCCTACGACTCGGCGGGCCACTGATGTCGAGCCTCGACGTCGCGTTCGCGACGGTCACCTTCAAACGCAAGATCGCCTACAAGACCACGTGGATCTTCTCGGTCCTCTTCGGCGGCTGGTCGCTCCTGGCGGGCCTGGCGGTCTGGAGCCACATCATCGGCGACGGCGAGATCGGCGGCTACGACTGGCCCGCCATGCGCGCCTACCTGATCATCGGGTTCCTCACCGCGACGCTCGCCTGGAGCGGCTCGGACTGGGAGATGGCCAACCGGATCCTCGACGGCCACGTCGCCATCGACCTGACCAAGCCCGTCGACTTCCAGCGGGCCCGCGCCGCCGAGTACATCGGCGGCATGACCGCCTCGGTGCCCGCGGCCGTGCTCGGCACCGCGGCGGCCTGCCTGATCTTCCGGCCCGCGCCGCCCGCCTCGGTCCTCGCAGCCGCCTTGACGATCGTCAGCGTCCTGTTCATCTTCCCGCTCGCGTTCGGCATCAGCTACCTCGCGACCCTCACCTGCTTCGTGACCCAGCGGTTCCTCGGCATCCAATGGGCCAAGGACTCGCTCGTCGCGTTCTTCTCGGGCATGATGGTCCCGCTCGCGCTCATGCCCGTGTGGCTGCAAGGGATCTCTTGGGCGCTGCCGTTCGTCCACTTCACCACCACGCCCGCCTCGATCTACCTCGGCCGCGTCGACACCGCCGGGGCCCTCGGGCTCCTCGCCGCGCAGGCCGCCTGGTCGGTCGGCCTCTGGTACATGGGCCGCCTCATCTGGGGCCGCCTCGTCAAGAAGGTGACCATCCATGGCGGCTGACACGGTGGAGAAGACCGGCGAGATCCGCCACGCCGGCGGCGTCTACCGCCGCTCGATCGGCGCCTACCTGCGCTCCATCGCCGAGTACCCGGCCGACTTCTGGGTCATGGCCGTCTCCGGCACGTTCTGGCAGATCATGCTCTTCGCGTTCCTGAGCATCCTGTTCGCCAACGTCAACGCCATCGTCGGCTGGGGCTACCACGAGATGCTCGTCCTCGCCGGGTTCCTCGCCGTCGCCTGGTCCTCCACGCAGCTGTTCTGGGACGGCATCTGGGACGTCGGCAAGATGATCGTCGAAGGCGACATGGACTACCGCCTCACCCGCCCCGCCCCCGTGCTCGTCCAGGTCGCCTCCAAGCACGTCGGAATGCAGGTCTTCGGCGAGATGACCCTCGGGCTCGTCATGCTCGTCTTCGGCTGGACCGGCGCCGGGATCGGCCTCGCGATGATCCCGGTCGCGCTGCTGCTCCTCGTCTGCGCCGCCGTCATCCAGGCCTCGCTGCTCACCGCCGCGAACGCCGCGAACTTCTGGATGAAGGGCCGGATGCCGGTGCTCGCGTTCGCGCTGGCCGAGCTCCAGAACGAGGCCATGCGCTTCCCGCTGACGGTCTTCCCCGCCGCGGTGCGCCTGGTCCTCACCTTCGGCCTGCCGCTCGCGTTCGCGAGCTTCATCCCGGTGCAGATCCTCACCGGCCGCCTCGACTGGTGGTGGCTCCTAGCTCCGCCCCTGGCGGCGGCCGCGACCGCCGCCATCGCCGCCTGGATCTTCCGCCAAGGCGTCAAGGCCTACGATTCCGCAGGTCATTGAGCCGCGAAAAAAGACTTGCGCGCCGCATCGAGGCGGCGTTAGCCTTTTCGCTATTGCCCGAGGCATCGCGCCCGGGACTCTTGTGGATCGGAGGTGTGACTGATGGCTGTCGTTGTCCACGCCCGCGCCTTGAAACCCAGTTCACCTCCCGTCGGCACGCTCTGACTTCCCGCGTGCCGCGGATGATTCCACAGGAGCCCGCCACCCATGGCACGCAAGTCTGATCTTTCCGAATCCTTCCAGCACATCAAGCCGCGCAAGTCCCGCAAAGGCTCGGTCTTCTCGGCCGAGGATCTCGCCCGGTTCGAGGAGATGCGCACCGAGTTCGACGAAGCCCCCTCCGACGAGCGCCCGCCGACCGGCGACCGCTGGTCGATCTGGGACGAGTCCGAGCCGCTCCAGCGCGGCCCGAAACCGTGGCCCGAGTGGGTCATCACCGACCTCGGCGCCGTCGACTACGAACTCGGGGTCCTCAAGACCGGCAAGGAAGCCGACGTCTTCCTCATCGAACGGACCGTCCCGGGCACCGACCGAGCGGTCGTCCTCGCCTCCAAGCGCTACCGCAGCGCCGAGCACACCCAGTTCAACCGGGCCGGGGACTACACGGCCGGGCGCGGCGCGAAACGCTCGCGCGACGCCAGGGCTCTCGCCAAGCGCACCACGTTCGGCCTCGAACAGGCCGCCGGACGCTGGGCCGCCAGCGAGTTCGACGCGCTCAAGCGCCTCTACACCGCCGGCGTCCCCGTGCCCTACCCCGTGCAGATCCTCGGCACCGAGGTGGTCATGGAGTTCATCGGGGAGGACCGCACGGCCGCCCCGCGCCTGTCCGAGACCCGGCCCGACCAGGACGAACTCGAAAGCCTGTGGGACCAGGCCTGCGAGGCCCTGCGCCGCATGACCGAGCTCGGCTTCGCCCACGGCGACCTCTCCTCCTACAACACGGTCGTCCACGAGGGGCGCCTGGTCGTGCTCGACCTGCCGCAGATCGTGGACATCTACGCCAACCCGCTGGGCATGGGCTTTCTGGAAAGGGACGCTGAGAACCTCGGCGGCTGGTTCAGCGCGAGGGGCATCCCCCGCCAGGAGGTCGACGACTTCGCCGCCGAACTGCTGGCGCTGGCGGCCAAGCCGCAGTGAGTGTGAGTGCCCCGACAGGCCGTGTGCCGTGTCGGGGCACTCGGTCATTCGTTAGCCCGGTCATCCGACGGAGACTGCGGAAACGGAGACCCCCTATGGCCGGAGGGCAGATATGGACACCGAGCCGAAAGCATGGCACAACGCCTACTTCACGCGGGTACGCGACGACGGGGTACGCGAGGGCCTGGAGGAGGGCCTGGAGAAGGGCCTGGAGAAGGGCAGCCTGATCGGCCAGCGCCAGATCCTTCTCACAGTGCTGGAAGGATTCGACATCCCCGTGAGCGCGCGGCACCGGTTCACGATCGAACGGTGCGACGACCCGGACCAGTTGGAGGCGTGGGCATCGAAAGTCGGCCGTGTCAGCAGTTGCGAAGAACTGTTCGCGGGAGACTGAGCCGCCACTGTCGGCACGTGGTGTCGGGGGCGGGTTATAGCCTTGTGTTGTGGCTGTTGATTACCGTCCCGCTCCCGGCACCATCCCGACCGAACCGGGCGTCTACCGCTTCCGGGACCGCGACCGCAGGGTCATCTACGTCGGCAAGGCGAAGAACCTCCGCAACCGCCTCAACTCCTACTTCGCCGACGAGACGCGCCTGCACGAGCGCACCCGCCGCATGGTCAACACCGCCCGCAGCGTCGAGTGGACCGTCGTCGCCACCGAGGTCGAGGCCCTCCAGCTCGAGTGGACCTGGATCAAGGAGTACGACCCGCGCTTCAACGTCATGTTCAAGGACGACAAGTCCTACCCCTGGCTCGCCGTCACCGTAGGGGAGGAGTTCCCCCGCGCCCAGGTCATGCGCGGCAACCGCCGCAAAGGCGTGCGCTACTTCGGGCCCTTCGGCTCGGCCTGGGCCATCCGCCAGACCCTCGACCTGCTCACCCGGGTCTTCCCCATCCGCACCTGCTCCGACACCGAGTTCAAGCGCTGCAACCGCATCAACCGCCCCAACCTCCTCGCCGACATCGGCAAATGCTCGGCCCCGTGCGTCGGCCGCATCTCCGCCGAGGACTACCGCGAACTCGTCAACGGCTTCTGCGCCTTCATGTCCGGCGACACCGCCCCCGTCCGCAAGCGCCTCATCGCCGAGATGCAGGAGGCCTCCGAAGCCCTCGAATTCGAACGCGCCGCACGATTGCGGGACGACCTCGGCGCCCTCGACAAGGTCCTCGAACAGCAGGTCGTCGTCCTCGCCGAGGACGTCGACTGCGACGTCATGGCCGTGGCCGACGACGAACTCCAGGCCGCCGTCCAGGTCTTCCACGTCCGCGGCGGCCGCATCCGCGGCCAGCGCGGCTGGGTCCTCGACAAGCCCGAACCGGTCGAACTCGCCGGACTCGTCGAGCAGTTCTGCCTCCAGTTCTACGGCGAGCAGAACGAGGTCGTCCCCCGCGAAGTCCTCGTCCCGGCCCTGCCTTCTGACCACGAGGCCCTCGCCGAACTCCTCTCCGAGCGCCGCGGGTCCAAGGTCGACCTGCGGGTCCCGCGCCGCGGCGACAAGCGGGCGCTGGCCGAGACGGTCGAGAAGAACGCGATCGAGAACCTCCAGCGGCACAAGCTCAAGCGCGCCGGGGACCTCACCGCCCGCTCCAAGGCCCTCGAGGAGCTCGCCGACGCCCTCGACCTGCCCGAGGCGCCGCTGCGGATCGAATGCTACGACGTCTCGCAGTCCCAAGGGGAGGACGTGGTCGCCTCCATGGTCGTCTTCGAGGACGGCCTGCCGCGCAAGAGCGAGTACCGCCGCTTCGTCATCCGCGGCGAGCGCAAGGACGACCTCGCCTCGCTCCAGGAGACCCTGCGCCGGCGCCTCGCGAAGCTCGCCGACCAGCCCGCGGGCTCCCCGCAGGAGGAGGACGAGGAGCCCAAGCGCGGCTTCCACTACCCGCCGCAGCTGCTCGTGGTCGACGGCGGCCAGCCGCAGGTCGCCGCCGCCGACGCCGTCTTCGCCGAACTCGGCATCGACACGATCAACCTCGCCGGCCTCGCCAAGCGCCTGGAGGAGATCTGGCTCCCCGGCGAGGAGTACCCGGTGATCCTCTCGCGCACCTCCGAGGCGCTGTACCTCATGCAGCGCGTGCGCGACGAGGCCCACCGCTTCGCGATCTCCCTGCACCGCACCCGCCGCCGCAAGAAGATGTCGGCCTCGGCCCTCGACGGCGTGCCCGGTCTCGGCGAGTCCAAGCGGCGGGCCCTGCTCAAGCAGTTCGGTTCGGTCAAGCGCCTCCGCGAGGCCGAACTGTCCGAATTGGAAGCGGTGCCCGGTATCGGCCCGAAGCTCGCGGAGGCTTTGCGGACACATCTGCGTAATCCCGATGACAACGGTGCTTGAGACGCGGATGGTACCTATACGCTTGTGAGTTCGGCGGCTACGCCGAAGCCGTGTCACCACGGCGGCAGGATCGATCTCGGGGATACTTGACTTATGGGTGTGGCAGCAGTGCAGGCGGGTTCGGGCGACCGGGGCGAGTTGGACCTCGTGATCGTCACCGGCATCTCGGGCGGTGGGCGCTCGACTGTGGCGAGGGCGCTGGAGAACGTCGGTTACTACGTCATCGACAACCTCCCCGAATCCCTCGTGGGGCAGGCGGCCGAGCTGGCCGCCGCGGGCGGCGAGGAGGTCCGGCGCACCGCGATGGTGCTCGACGTGCGCTCGCGCGCGTTCATGACCGACCTCGTGGGGGTCCTGGAGGACCTGCGCAAGGGCGGTTTCAAGCCGCACCTGGTGTTCGTGGACGCCGACGACGACGTGATCATCCGCCGCTTCGAGAAGGTGCGCCGCGCGCACCCGCTCCAGGGGGCCGGCCTGCTCGCCGACGGGATCGCCGCCGAGCGCCGCCTGCTGCAACCGGCGCGGGCCTCGGCCGACACGCTGTTCGACTCCACGCACCTCAACGAGAACCAGCTGCGCGCCCGCGTCGAGGAGGCCTTCCTCGCCCCGTCCTCGCCCGGACTCCAGTTCACCTGCATGTCATTCGGGTTCAAGTACGGCATCCCGCGCGATGCCGACTACGTCGCTGACGTACGATTTCTTCCCAACCCGTACTGGGTCCCGACCCTGCGCGAGCACACCGGCACCGACCGGGACGTGTCCGACTACGTCCTCGGTCAGGACGGCGCCGAGGACTTCGTCGACGCCTACGCCACCCTGCTGCTCGGCACCACGCAGGGCTTCGAGCGGGAGGGCAAGCGCTACATGACCATCGCCATCGGCTGCACCGGCGGCAAGCACCGCAGCGTCGCCATCGCCGAGGAACTCTGCAAGCGGCTCAACGCCGCGGGCTTCCCCGCGAACACGCACCACCGGGACAGAGGCAACGAGTGACCTCGGCCGGGTCGCACCGACTCCAAGGTCAGCCCTGGTCCGAGGGCCGGCCCGGCCCCGGCGCCCCCGAAGGGCGCCCGGACCGCGAAGGACCGCCCCCGGCCGGACCCGATCCCCGAGGTCCCGAGGAACTCGGGTCCGAACGCGCCGAGGGTCCGCGACCCGCTGACCGGCCCCGCCGGGCCGGGCCCCGGCCCTCCGGCAGCGCCGGCACCGCCCCGTCCTGGCCCGAACCTCCCGGCCGCCTCGAAGCGCCCCCGCCGTGGCCGAGCCGGCGCGCCGCCGACCCCGATCCGCCGCCCGCCCCCCGACCCCGCGGGAGCCGCTGATGCTCAAAGTCGTCGCCTTCGGCGGCGGACGGGGCCTCTCGGCCTCGCTGCGCGCCCTCGCCCGGCTCGACATCGACCTGACGGCCGTCGTGACCGTCGCCGACGACGGGGGCTCCTCGGGGGCCATCCGGTCCACCAGGCCGCTCCTGCCGCCCGGCGACCTGCGCAAAGCCCTCGTCGCCACCGCCGATCCGGACCGGTCCGAAGTCGCCGCGCTGTTCGCGCACCGCTTCGGCGGCGACGACTTCCTCACCGGCCACCCGGTCGGCAACCTCATCCTCACCTCGCTGCTCGAACGCCACTCCAACCCGGTCGAGGCGCTCGACACCGCCGCGCGCCTCCTCGGCTGCCGCGCCCGCGTCCTGCCCATGTCCGGCACCCCGCTCGACATCGAGGCCGACCTCGCCGAAGGCGACGGCACCCGCACCATCGTCGGCCAGCACGACGTCGCCGTCTCCGACGGCAAAGTCCTCGACCTGCGCCTGCGGCCGTCCGGGGCCACCGCCAGCCCCGAGACCCTCGCCGCGGTCGCCGAGGCCGACTGGCACGTCTTCGGCCCCGGCTCCTGGTACACCAGCGTCATCCCGCACCTGCTCCTGCCCGACCTCCGCGAGGCCGTCGCCGCCGCCGACGCCCGCCGCATCGTCGTCCTCAACCTCTCCGAGGAGAAGGAGACCGACGGGCTCACCCCCGCCGGGCACATCGACACGCTGCGCCGATACGCCGAAGGTGTCCGGTTTCACTACGTCGTCTCCGGCGACGCCCGAACCCTCGCCGATCCCGGATCGTTGAACAGTGCGGCACAATCGTTGGAGGCCCGGTTGGTCGCGGCGGACCTCGCCGCAGACGGCGTCACCCACGACGTCGGCGCTCTGGCCGCCGCGTTGCAGCGTCTGCTGCGCGAAGAAGGTCTGCTGGTCGAAGATGGTGGTTAACGAATGGCGATGACCTCGGAGGTCAAGGACGAGCTCAGTCGTATTGAGGTCAGCAAGTCCTGTTGTCAACGGGCCGAGCTCGGCTCGCTGTTCCGCTTCGCCGGCGGCCTGCACCTCGTCGGCCAGGGCAACGTGGTCGTCGAAGCCGAGGTCGACGCCGGGAACGTCGCCCGCCGCGCCAAGCGCATGATCGCCGACCTCTACAACTACGAGTCCGAGGTCCACGTCCTCGTCGCCGCCGGACTGCGCCGCAACAACCACTACCTCCTGCGCGTCATGGCCGACGGCCAGGCCTTCTCCAAACAGATCGGCCTCACCGACCAGCGCGGCTACCCCGTCCGCGGCCTGCCCAACCACGTGGTCGGCGCCTACCCGTGCTGCGCCGAGGCCGCCTGGCGCGGGGCCTTCCTCGCCCGCGGCTCCCTCACCGAACCCGGCCGCTCCTCCTCCCTCGAAGTCACCTGCCCCGGCCCCGAGTCCGCGCTGGCGCTCGTCGGCGCCGCCCGCCGCCTCGGCATCGCCGCGAAGTCCCGCGACGTGCGCGGCGTCGACCGCGTCGTCATCCGCGACGGCGACGCCATCGGCGAACTGCTCACCAGGCTCGGCGCCCACTCCTCGGTCCTCACCTGGGAGGAGCGGCGCGTGCGGCGCGAAGTGCGCGCCACCGCCAACCGCCTCGCCAACTTCGACGACGCGAACCTGCGCCGCTCGGCCCGCGCCGCCGTCGCCGCCGCCGCGAAGGTCACCCGCGCCCTCGAAGTCCTCGGCGACGACGTCCCCGAGCACCTCGCCTCCGCCGGGCGCCTGCGCCTCGACCACCGCCAGGCCTCCCTCGAAGAACTCGGCACCCTCGCCGACCCGCCGCTCACCAAGGACGCCATCGCCGGGCGCATCCGCCGCCTCATCAACATGGCCACCAAGCGCGCCCACGAGAACGGCGTCCCCGGACCCGACGACGTCGTCGCCGAAGAGGAAGCCCTGGTCGCCTGACCGTTCGCAGCCGACTGCCGTTCTCTGGCGCGGTGTCCGGCGCGGCCTGGCGCTCTACCGCTACGCTTAACCGCGATGTCACACCGCTGTCCTGGGTGTGACATGATCGGGGGGAACCGGCCGCGACAGGTTTTCAGAACCGGAGCGGTAGGGTCAAGGAGTGCTCGGCGACGAGGCCGAACAGCGATCTGTTCCACCGTCGCTATTCGGCTGAACGGATCGCGTACGAGACCGCCTCCGGTCTCAGTCAATCATCCGATCCTGTTCTAGCGAGGAGATGGCCACGTGACCATCCGCGTTGGCGTCAACGGCTTCGGCCGCATTGGGCGCAACTTCTTCCGGGCGATTCTCGCCTCCGGTGCCGATGTCGAAATCGTCGCATTCAACGACCTCGGCGACGCCGACACCATTGCCAACCTGCTGAAGTACGACTCGATCCTCGGTCGCCTCCCCTACGAGGTCAAGGTCGGCCCCGGCGAGATCACCGTCAACGGCAAGACCATCAAGGCCTTCGCCGAGCGCGACCCCGCCAACATCCCGTGGGCCGAGGTCGGCGCCGAGGTCGTCATCGAGTCCACCGGCTTCTTCACCGACGGCACCAAGGCCGCCGCCCACCTGGGCGACACGGTCAAGAAGGTCATCATCTCCGCTCCGGCGAAGAACGAGGACCTGACCGTGGTCATGGGCGTCAACAACGACAAGTACGACGCCGAGAAGCACCACATCATCTCGAACGCGTCCTGCACCACCAACTGCCTGGCCCCGATGGCCAAGGTCCTGCACGAGGCCGTCGGCATCGAAAAGGGCCTGATGACCACCATCCACGCTTACACGCAGGACCAGAACCTCCAGGACGGTCCCCACAAGGACCCCCGCCGCGCCCGCGCCGCCGGCCTGAACGTCGTGCCCACCACCACCGGCGCCGCCAAGGCCGTCGGCGTGGTGCTGCCCGAGCTCAACGGCAAGCTCGACGGCTACTCGCTGCGCGTGCCGATCGCGACCGGCTCGGTCACCGACCTCACCTTCGAGGCGTCCCGCGACGTCACCGCCGAAGAGGTCAACGCCGCGCTCAAGGCCGCCGCCGAGGGCCCCCTCAAGGGCATCCTGGCCTACACCGAGGACCCGATCGTCTCCAAGGACATCGAGACCGACCCGCACTCGTGCATCATCGACGGCCTCCTGACCAAGGTCATCGGCAACCAGGTCAAGGTCTTCGGCTGGTACGACAATGAGTGGGGCTTCTCCAACCGCCTCGTCAGCCTCGTCGAGCTGGTCGGCGCTTAGTCTGATGAAGACACTCGACGAACTCCTGAAGGAGGGCGTCAACGGTCGGCGCGTACTCGTACGCGCCGACCTCAACGTGCCTCTGGACGGGAAGAACATCACCGACGACGGCCGCATCCGCGCCGTCGCCCCGACCGTCAAGGCGCTGGCCGAAGCCGGCGCCCGCGTCGTGGTCTGCTCGCACCTGGGCCGCCCCAAGGGCGCGCCCGACCCCGCCTTCTCGCTGGCCCCCGTGGCCAAGCGCCTCGGCGAGGTCCTCGGCCGCGAGGTCGCCTTCGCCTCCGACACCGTCGGGACCGACGCCGAGTCCAAGGCCGTCGCCCAAGGCGACGGCGACGTGCTCCTGCTGGAGAACCTGCGCTTCAACAAGGGCGAGACCAGCAAGGACGAGACCGAGCGGGCCGAGTTCGCGGGCCAGCTCGCCGCGTTCGGCGACGTGTACGTCGACGACGCCTTCGGCGCCGTGCACCGCAAGCACGCCTCGGTCTACCACGTCGCGAAGGTCCTGCCGCACTACGCCGGCTGGCTCATCGCCAAAGAGGTCGAAGTCCTCTCCAAGCTCACCGGGGCCCCCGAGAAGCCGTACGTGGTCATCCTCGGCGGCGCGAAGGTCTCCGACAAGCTCGCGGTCATCGACAACCTCCTCGACAAGGTCGACACGCTCATCGTCGGCGGCGGCATGATGTTCACCTTCCTCGCGGCCAAGGGCTTCGAGGTCGGATCGTCGCTGCTGGAGAAGGACCAGATCGAGGTCTGCAAGTCCTACCTCGCCCGGGCCGCCGAACTCGGCGTCGAACTGCTGCTGCCGGTGGACACCACCACCGCGGCCGAGTTCGCCGCCGACGCCGAGCCGCTCACGGTGGCGGTGGACGCCATCCCGGCCGAGCGCATGGGCCTGGACATCGGACCCGAGTCCGCGAAGCTCTTCTCGGAGCGGATCGCCGGGGCCAAGACCGTGTTCTGGAACGGCCCGATGGGCGTGTTCGAGTTCCCCGACTACGCCGCCGGCACCAAGACCGTCGCGCAGGCGCTCGTGGACTCCGAGGCGTTCAGCGTGGTCGGCGGCGGCGACTCCGCCGCCGCGGTCCGCACCCTCGGCCTGCCCGAGGACGGATTCGGCCACATCTCGACCGGCGGAGGGGCGAGCCTCGAATACCTCGAAGGCAAGACCCTGCCCGGCCTGGACGCACTGGAGAAGTAGATGGCCCGCGCCCGTCGCCCCGCCCAACCGCGCCGCTTCGCGACGCTTCCCCGAACCGGAGTAAACGCTGATGTCTGAGACTCGCAAGCCGCTCATCGCCGGCAACTGGAAGATGAACCTCAACCACCTCGAAGCGATCGCCCTGGTGCAGAAGCTGGCCTTCAGCCTCGACCGCGAGCAGCTCGAAGCGGTCGAGACCGTCGTCCTGCCGCCGTTCGTCGACATCCGCAGCGTGCAGACGCTCGTCGACGGCGACAAGCTGACCATCGGCTTCGGCGCCCAGGACCTGTCGGCGCACCCGTCGGGCGCCTACACCGGCGAGATCGCCGGCTCGATGCTCGCCAAGCTCGGCTGCTCGTACGTGGCCGTGGGCCACTCCGAGCGCCGGCAGTTCCACGACGAGGGCGACGAGCTGGTGGCCGCCAAGGTCCGCCAGGCGCTCAACAACGGCATCAGCCCGATCCTGTGCGTCGGCGAGGCGCTGGACGTCCGCGAGGCGGGCAACCACGTGCCGCACACGGTGAGCCAGCTGATCGCCGCCGTCGACGGACTGACCGAGGAGGAGCTCGGCAAGGTCGTCGTGGCCTACGAGCCCGTCTGGGCCATCGGGACCGGCCGCACGGCCACCCCCGAGGACGCCCAGGAGGTCATCGGGGCCCTGCGTTCGGCGCTGGCCGAGAAGTTCGGCGCGGTGGCGGACCGGGTTCGCATCCTCTACGGCGGTTCGGTGAAGTCCTCGAACGTCGCCCAGATCATGGGCAAGCCGGACATCGACGGCGCCCTGGTGGGCGGCGCGAGCCTGGACGCCGAGGAGTTCGCCAAGATCGTGCGCTTCCCGGAGCACGCGGGGGCGTGAAACAGAAGCGCCGCCCGGAGCACGCGGGGGCGTAACAGTATTTCGGCCCGCAGCGCATCGAGCTGAGCGCTGCGGGCCTCAAGAGCAGGGCCGTCGTACAACGTCGTACGGCGGCTCCCTTCGTATCCCGGGCCAGCGGCAGTCATTCCGCCCTTTCCATTTGTCGGGATCCCACTTCACGAGCTGACCAGCTGATTCGCTCGCACGCAGTTGCAATCATGCCGACACCGCCTTAGGTTGTCGTCATGTCCTCCGCTAGACTCGGACCCGGCCCGCGCCCCATATCGGGTCAGAATTGCTGAGAGGACACCCGATCACCGATGATGACGGTTCTGAGTTACGCCCTGCTGATCCTCCTGCTGCTCTCCAGCGGAGTCCTGATCCTCATGGTGCTGCTGCACAAGGGCAAGGGCGGCGGCCTGTCGAGCATGTTCGGCGGCGGCGCGGCCTCGGTGGCCTCCGGTTCGTCCGTGGCGGAGAAGAACCTCACCCGCATCACGATCGGCGTCGGCGTCATCTGGTTCGCCAGCATCCTGGCGTTCGGCCTCCTCCTGCGGGCCATCGTCTAGCGGTCCGGTCAGCGAACACGACTTCGGTCTGGGTCCGGCGAGCTATGCTCGCCGGACCCAGTCGCGTTTTCAGGGTTCTCCGCCCCGGCCAGAACCGGTGTCAGTTCACTCCACGAATCTCCTAGGGACGCAACCGATTCGATGCGAGCGGGGCTCTAGAACCCGCCTCTACTTCCGGCGCAATGCGAACTCGCGGCAGTCTTTACAGTGTGTGCGTTGCGTCATAGAATTGCTGAGGGCGGTGCTCCTACCGCTCCGGCCGGTGACTCCACGGCGACGAATGGGGAGCCGCGCGGTCTTCCTCCCGCCGACTCCTGAAACCGCTGCCGCGTCCGGTCGATTTCCACAAGAGATCTCCCGTCTGTGAGGAGCGATCACACATATGTCCAACGGACAAGCCATCCGCGGCACGCGAATCGGCGCCACCCCGGGACTCCACTCGGAACGCGGCGAACCCGTGCCTCGGCAGCAAGTCAGATATTGGTGCGCCAACGGACACGAGACCACCCGGTCTTTCGCGCTGTACGTCGAGGTGCCAGAGGAATGGGACTGCACCTGCTGCGGATGGCCCGCCAGTCCCGATCAAGACAACCCCCCAGAACGCCGATCAGCCAAGCCGTACAAGACCCACCTGAATTACGTGCGGGAGCGCCGCAGCGAAGAAGAGGCCGAAGACCTCCTCGCCGAAGCGCTCGCCGCCCGCGCCGCGGCACGCGGCGAACGCTCGCTGTACTAGCCACCGAGCGTCGAACTCACCCGAACACCAGACACCAGACACCAGACACCAGACACAAAAAAGCGGCTCTCACCACCGCTTGCATCACCGGGCGGCCCTCACCACCGCCCCGAGCGGCACGACATCGCATGGTTGGGCGATCGGCCGCAGCTGACACAGCGAGGGCCCGGAACGGATCGGAATCCGTTCCGGGCCCTTCAGTCCGCTCAGAGCTCCAGATGCTTCAAACGCGCCGCCGCGGCCTTGTCGATGAGCCAGCGCGTGTGGCCCTGGGCCTCGACGCGCCCCGCCGGCAGCTCGCGCTTCTCCAGCGCCTCGTCCACCGCTTCGGCCTTGCCGTCACCGGAGGCGATGATCCACGCCGCCGTGGCGGTGTTGAGGGCCCCCAGCGTCAGCGAGACGCGCTCCGGCGGCGGCTTGGGGGAGTCGTGGACCCCCACCGCCGCGCCCTCGGCATCGAGCGCCGGGTTGCCCGGGAACAGCGAGGCCACATGCCCGTCCTCGCCGATGCCCAACAGCAGCAGATCGAACGCGGGAACCCCGGCACCGCCCGCGGCGGCCGCCAATTCGGCCTCGTACCGCGCCGCCGCCTCCTCAGGCGTGCCCACGGCGTCCGCGGCCGCCATCGGATGCACCCGCGCCGGGTCCACCGGCAGATGGTCCAGGAACGCCTCGCGCGCCTGTGTTTCATTGCGCTCCGGGTCGCCCGAAGGCAGGAACCGCTCGTCGCCCCACCAGAAGTCGACCTTCGACCAGTCCACGACCCCCCGGATCGAGGACCCGAGGATGTTCACGTACACCTTCGCGGCGATCCGCCCGCCGGTGAGCACGATCGACGCCTCGCCGCGGGACGCCTGCGCGTCCGCGAGCCGGTTGATCAGCCGCGACGCCACCGCGTCGGCCAGCACGTCCGCGTCCTCGTGGACGATCACTGCGTTCGAGCGGCTCATGCGCCCGCCCGCAGGGTCGCGTAGTGCTCCTGGAACCCGTCCAGCACCTTCCGGTAGGCCGTGTCGGGGTCGATGTGCCGCAGCTCCTCGGCCAGCAGCTGGCCCAGGGTCCGGCCCTGGAGCGTCTGGCGGCGCTTCGGCAGGCCCTCCTGGCGCAGCACGGTCGTGCCGTCGGCCTGGCGCTCGACCTCCATCTTCTCGCCGCCGGCCATCGTGAACGCCACCGAGGCGATCGCGGGCAGGTGCTCGGAGTTGCGCTCGACCTCGGTGTCGACCACCTCGGGCGCGACACCCAGGCGCGTGTCGAGCCACGCGGCCATGAGCTGCGCCGACGGGTCGTCCTCGTCGGCCTTGATGACGATCTTCTCCACCGACTTGGTCACCCCGTCGAAGGCGCTGGCGATGAGCGAGCGCCACAGGCTGATGCGGGTCCAGCAGATGTCGGTGTCGCCCGGCTCGTACGACTCGGCGCGCCGGTACAGCGACGCGACCGGGTCGGCCGCGCGGGCGGAGTAGGTGATGCGGCGGTCGGCGAACGACCGCAGCTCGTGCTCCAGGCCGTAGCGGACCGGGTCGAGCAGCCACCAGGTCACCACGGGCACGTCCGAGGCGAGCATCGGCAGCACGATCGCGGTCAGGTGGGCGGCGGCCGGGCCGTCCAGGCGCAGGATGATCGCCTCGGCCGATCCGAGGCGGTCGCCCACGGTGACCTCGGCGTCGATGCGCGGCTCGGTCGCCTCCAGGTCGCGGGGGATCGCCATGATCAGCCGGTACGGGTGCTCCTGCGCGGCGAACGAGGCGGCCTTCTCGACCTCCTCGCGCTCGTCCTCGGTCGTCAGGGCGACCAGGTTGAGCGCCAGGCCGGAGGCGCCGCCGAGTTCGTGGAGCAGCCCGTCGAGGGCCTTCATGATGTCGCCGGTGGTGGTGTCCTTCAGATGCACGTCCAGACTCCCCTTCTAGGCCCGGCGCCAGCGGCGGCCGGAGGATTGCAGCATGTGGTCGGCCCCGGCGGGGCCCCACGTCCCCGACTCGTACAGCTCGGGTTTCGTGTTGGCCCAGTACTCCTCGAGCGGGTCGATCACGGCCCAGGAGGCGTCGACCTCCTGCGCGTCGGGGAACAGGGTCTTGTCGCCCAGGAGCACGTCGAGGATGAGCCGCTCGTACGCTTCGGGGCTGGACTCGGTGAACGTCTCGCCGTAGCCGAAGCCCATCGAGATGTCCCGCAGCTCCATGCCGGTGCCGGGGACCTTCGAGCCGAACTTGACGGTGATGCCCTCGTCGGGCTGGACGCGGATGACCAGCTGGTTGTTCCCGAGCGTCTTGGTGTCGTAATCGGCGAAGGGCATGTGCGGGGCCTCCTTGAAGACCACCGCGATCTCGGTGACGCGCTTGGGGAGCCGCTTGCCGGTGCGCAGGTAGAACGGCACGCCGTTCCAGCGGCGGTTCTGGATGCCGATCTGGACCGCCGCGTAGGTCTCGGTGGTCGAGGTCTGCGGGATGTTGTCCTCGGCGAGGTAGCCCTGGACGGGACGGCCCTGCACCCAGCCGTCGGCGTACTGGCCGCGGATCGCGGTCGCCTCGAGGTCGTCGTGGAGCTTGATGGCCCGCAGGACCTTCAGCTTCTCGGTGCGGATCTCCTCGGCCTCGAACCCGTTGGGCTGCTCCATGGCGGCGATCGCGAGCAGTTGCAGGACGTGGTTCTGGAGCACGTCGCGGGCGGCGCCGTTGTCGTCGTAGAACCCGGCGCGGGTGCCGATGCCGACGTCCTCGGCCATGGTGATCTGCACGTGGTCGACGTAGTTGGAGTTCCAGATCGGCTCGAACATCGCGTTCGCGAAGCGCAGCGCGAAGATGTTCTGCACCGTCTCCTTGCCGAGGTAGTGGTCGATGCGGAACACGTCCGCGGGCGTGAACACCCGGTCGACCAGGCCGTTGAGCTCCGAGGCCGAAGGGCGGTCCTCGCCGAAGGGCTTCTCGACCACGACGCGCCGCCAGCCGCCGCCGTCCTGGCGGTTGTCGGCCATGCCGGTGCGCTCGAGCTGCTTGAGCACGGTCGGGAACGCCAGCGGCGGGATGGAGAAGTAGAACGCGGCGTTGCCGATGATGCCGTGCGATTCGCGCAGGTCGTCGAGGGTCGCGTCGAGGCGGTCGAAGCCCGCGTCGTCGTCGAAGGTGCCCGAGACGAACTTGAAGTTCCCTGCCAGGCGGGCCCAGACCTCCTCGCGCCACGGGGTGCGCGCGTGGGCCTGGGCGGCCTCGCGGGCCATCTCCTCGAACGTCCCGTGGTCCCAGTCGCGGCGGGCGAACCCGAGGATCGCGAACGAGGCCGGCAGGAGCCCGCGGTTGGCGAGGTCGTAGATCGCCGGGATGAGCTTCTTCTTGGCGAGGTCGCCGGTGACGCCGAAGATCACCAGCGCGCAAGGCTCGGGGATGCGCGGCAGCCGCCGGTCGGCGGGATCGCGCAGGGGATTGACGTGGTGCACGGTGTCCGGGTCCATCTAGCTCAGCTCCCTGACGGCGTGGAGGATCTGGTTGACGCCCCGCTTGCGGTCGGTCAGGTGCAGTCGCACCGTCGGGCGCTCGCGCGACTGGAGGGCCTGGCGGTCGCCGGCGGCCTGGGCGGCCTGGAGCCCGGCGAAGGTGTAGTCGCGGCCGGGGATGACGAGGTCTTCGCCGACCTCGCCGGTGAGCTGCAAGAACACACCGGTCTGGCGTCCGCCCTTGTGGAACTGGCCGGTCGAGTGCAGGAAGCGCGGGCCCCAGCCCCAGGTGACGGGCGCGCCGGTGCGGTCGGCCAGTTCGGCGCGGAGCCTGGCGATCTCGGCGTCGTCGAACCGGTCGAGGTAGGCCAGGACGGCGATGTAGGCGCCTTCGCTGTCGGCGTTGGTGAGCACCTCGCCGAGCGCGCCGGCGACGGTCTCGGCGTGCGAGCCGTAGATCTCGACCGCGCCGTCCACGGCGTGCGGGCGCTCCTCGGGGAGGCCGTCGGCGAGGATGCGGTTGGTGTTCTCCTTGGACTCGGTCACGTTGGGCTGGTTGAACGGGTCGATGCCGATCAGGTGCCCGGCGTAGGCGGTCGCCAGCTCCCACGCGAGGAACTGGGCGCCGAGCGGGCCGTTGACGACCACGTCGGGCATCGCCAGCTGCGAGCCGGACCCGGGCAGGCCCGTGGAGGAGCCGCCGACGGTGGCGTACACGCGGTCGGCGCCGCGGGCGCCGGCGGCGGCCGGTCCTTCGAGGACGACCGGGAGGGTGCCCTTGCCGTCCTTGCCGAGGGATTCGGCGATGAGCTGCTCGGCCCAGTCGCCCAGGCCCACGATGCCCGAGCCGTCGTCGGCGATGGTGATCGTCGGCTTGGCCGCGATGACCGCGCCGAGGACCACGGCCGGGTCGTCGCCCTCGCCGCCGGCGACGGCGTTCGCGAAGGTCTCGGCCTGGTCGATCAGCTCGGCCACGTCGGCGCCGGCCAGAGCGGTCGGGACGATCCCGAAGGCCGTCAGCGCCGAGTAGCGCCCGCCCACGGTGGCGTCGGCGAGGAACACCGGCGAGCCCTGCTCCTTCGCGAGCGACTCGAGGGCCGAGCCGGGGTCGGTGACGAACACGAACCGCTTCGCGTAGTCCTCGACGCCGACGCCCTTGAACGCGGCCTCGAAGGCGCGCCGCTGCGAGTCGGTCTCGACCGTGGAGCCGGACTTGGAGGAGACGACCACGGCGGTGCGCCGCAGGGACGCCTCGCCGAGTTCGGCGATGATCTGGCCCGGGTCGGTGGTGTCGAGGATGCTGATGCCCAGGTCGAGGGTCCGGGAGATGACCTCGGGCGCGAGCGAGGAGCCGCCCATGCCCGCGAGCGCGATGTGGTCGACGCCCTGTTCGTGCAGTTCGGCGCGCAGCTTGGCCAGCGGCGCGAGCAGCTCCTTGGAGGCCACGAAGGTGTCGACCCAGCCGAGTCGGATTGCGGCCTCTTCTTCGGCGTCGGGACCCCACAGGGTCGGGTCCTTCGCGGCGACCTTCGCGGGGACGTCCCCGGCCTTGAGCCGCTCGACGCCGGCGTTCACGTCGACTCCCGTGGTGACCGCGAGGCCCCCGGCGGCTTCCATCTTCCCCATCGGCTCGCTCACTTCTGTTCTCCGCTGTTGTCAAGGTTGGGTTCGGGGGTGCTCGACTTGAGCTGGGCGTCGATCTGCTCGAGCAGCTGGTTCCAGCTGTCGATGAACTTCTCCACGCCTTCGTCCTCCAGGACCTGCACGACGTCGGCGTAGTCGACGCCGACGCGCTCCAGGCGGAGCATGACGGTCGCCGCGTCGGCGTAGTGCGGCCGGATCGTGTCGGCCTCGACCTCGCCGTGGTCGGCGAAGTCGTGCAGGGTGCCCTCGGGCATGGTGTTGACGGTGCCGGGGGCGATGAGGCCCTCGACGTAGAGCACGTCGCGGTAGTCGGGGTTCTTGACCGACGTGGAGGCCCACAGCGGGCGCTGCGGGACGGCCCCGGCCGCCGCGAGGGCCTCCCAGCGTTCGGTCCCGAACGCGTTCTCGTACTCCTGGTAGGCCAGCCGCGCGTTCGCGACCGCGGCCTTGCCCTTGAGCGCCTTGGCCTCGTCGGTGCCGACGGCGTCGAGGCGCTTGTCGATCTCGGCGTCCACGCGCGAGACGAAGAACGAGGCGACCGACCGGATGGTCGAGAGGTCGATCCCCTTGTCCTTGGCCTTTTCGAGCCCGGCCATGTAGGCGTCCATGACCGCCCGGTAGCGCTTGAGGGAGAAGATCAGCGTCACGTTGACGCTGATGCCCTCGCCGATCGCGGCCGTGATGGCCGGGAGCCCGGCCTCGGTCGCGGGGATCTTGATGAAGGTGTTCGGCCGGTCCACGGCCCACCACAGGGCCTTGGCCTCGGCGACGGTCGCCCGCGTCTCGTGCGCGAGCCGCGGGTCGACCTCGATGGAGACGCGGCCGTCCTGGCCCCCGGTGTTCTCGAACACCGGCGCCAGGACGTCCGCGGCCCAGCGGATGTCGAAGGTGGTGATGGCGCGAGCGGCCTCGTCGACGCTCACTTTGCGGGCCGCGAGGTCCGCGATCTGCTCGTCGTAGCCGCTGCCCTTGCTCAGGGCGTTGGCGAAGATGGACGGGTTCGACGTGACGCCCACGACGGACGACTCGGCGATGAGTTCCCTCAGGTTCCCCGTCTCCAGTCGCTCCCGCGAGATGTCGTCGAGCCAGACCGACACTCCCGCGGCCGACAGTCCGGCCAGGTTCTCGTTCGCGCTCATCGGTTCCTCCAGCTTTCCAGCTAGTCTTCGATCCGCTTCAATGCTGTTGTACTGCTCGGCGAGCCGTTACTGCTGCGCCTTCTTGATGGAGGAGCGGGCCGCGTCCGCCACGGCGGCGGCGGTGATCCCGAATTCCTCGTACAACTTCTCGAACGGCGCGGAGGCGCCGAAGTGTTCCAGGGAGACGCTGACTCCCGCGTCACCCACGATGTCCCTCCAGGACAGGCCGATGCCGGCCTCGACCGACACGCGCGCCTTGACGCCCTTGGGCAGCACCGACTCGCGGTAGGCCTCATCCTGCTCGTCGAACCACTCGATCGACGGCATCGACACCACGCGGGCCTTGACGCCCTCGCCCGCGAGGGTCTCGGCGGCCTGCACGGCCAACTGGACCTCCGAGCCGGAGCCGATGAGGATCACGTCCGGGGTGCCCTCGGTGTCGGCCAGGACGTACCCGCCCTTGGCCGCGCCCTCGGCCGAACCGTAGACCTCGCGGTCGAACACCGGGATGTTCTGGCGCGTCAGCGCGAGCGCCGCGGGGCGGTCGGTCTTGCCCAGCAGGGTCTTCCAGACCACGGCCGTCTCGTTGGCGTCGCCGGGGCGGATCACGTCCAGGCCCGGGATCGCCCGCAGCGCCGCGAGGTGCTCGACCGGCTGGTGGGTCGGGCCGTCCTCGCCCAGGCCGATCGAGTCGTGCGTCCACACGTAGACCACCGGGGTCTGCATGAGCGCCGCCAGGCGCACGGCCGGACGCATGTAGTCGGAGAAGACCAGGAACGTGCCGCCGTAGGGGCGGGTGGGCCCGTGGAGCTTGATGCCGTTGAGGATCGCGCCCATGCCGAACTCGCGGATGCCGAAGTGGAGGGTGCGCCCGTACGGGTTGCCCGGGTAGGTCTTGGTCTGGCGCGACAGCGGCAGGAACGAGGGCTCGCCGTCCATCGTGGTGTTGTTCGACCCGGCCAGGTCGGCCGAGCCGCCCCACAGCTCCGGCAGCACCGGCGCGAGCGCCGACAGCACCTTGCCGGAGGCCGAACGGGTCGCGACGCCCTTCGCGGAGGGCTCGAACTCGGGGAAGGCGGCCTCGAAGCCCTCGGGGAACTCGCCCGCCCACAGGCGGTCGTGCAGGGCCTTGTTCTCGGGGTTCGCCGACGCCCACGCGTCGAAGGCGCCCTGCCACTCGGCGCGCTCGGCCTGGCCGCGCTCGACCACGCCGCGCGTGTACGCCAGCACCTCGTCGGACACCTGGAAGGCCTGCTCGGGGTCGAAGCCCAGCAGCTCCTTGGTCGCGGCGATCTCGCCGGCGCCCAGGGCCGAACCGTGGGCCGCGTACGAGTTCTGCTTCTTCGGGGCGGGCCAGCCGATGATGGTCTTCAGACGGATCAGCGAGGGCTTGTCGGTGACGGCCTTGGCCGCCTCGATCGCCTCGAACAGCGCCCGCGGGTCCTCCTTGTACTCGGCCCCGCCCTTCCAGTCCACGGTCTGCACGTGCCAGCCGTAGGCCTCGTAGCGCTTCGCCACGTCCTCGACCAGGGCGATGTTCGTGTCGTCCTCGATCGAGATCTCGTTGTCGTCGTAGATGAGGACCAGGTTGCCCAGCTCCTGCACGCCCGCGATCGACGAGGCCTCGTGGGTCACGCCCTCCTCGATGTCGCCGTCGGAGGCCAGGACGTACACGAAGTGGTCGAACAGGCTCTCGCCCACCGCCGGCTCCGGGTCGAACAGGCCCCGCTCGCGGCGGGCGGCCATCGCCATGCCCACGGCCGTCGCCAGGCCCTGCCCGAGCGGACCAGTCGTGGTCTCCACGCCCTTGGTGTGGTGCACCTCGGGGTGCCCCGGGGTCAGCGATCCCCACTGGCGCAGGCTCTTCAGGTCCTCAAGCTCCAGGCCGTACCCGGCCAGGTACAACTGGACGTACAGTGTCAGACTCGAGTGGCCGCACGAAAGCACGAAGCGGTCGCGGCCCTCCCAGTTCGGCTCGCTCGGGTCGTGGCGCATGACCTTGTGGAACAAGGTGTGCGCCACCGGGGCCAGGCTCATGGCGGTGCCGGGGTGACCGTTGCCGGCCTTCTCCACCGCGTCCGCGGCCAGCAGCCGCGCCGTGTCAACCGCTTGCTGGTCGAGTTCGGTCCACTCGAACTGTGCCACTGCGATACTCCTTGATGAATCGTCTTGATACTCGTCGTATTTGGGCCGTTGACGTGTGTCTTCTGACCCTACCTACACGGGGTGAACTTTATGCGCAGTCTCTCGGAGGCCGGAATTCCGCACGTTGTGAACCCGCCCACGAGCAAGACTCGCACCCGGAACGCCCAGGTAGGGGCCCTCGACCCAGGCCCGGGTCACAACCGCACAGACCGTATGGTGGGCGGTGATGAACGAGGACCCGACCCGCGCAGACGACGGCGCCGCCGCAAGCGGCGCCGTTCTGAACGGAACCCCCGCTGAAGGTGCGGCTTCGAACGGCACCGCGACCGACCGCCCCCGGCCCCAGGCCCGCAAGCGGATCGAGGTGCCCGAACCCGACGCCCCGGAAGCGGCGCGGCCGGACCTGCGCACCCTCGTCGGCGCGTACGTGTCACTCACCAAGCCGCGGATCGTCGAGCTGCTCCTCATCACCACCATCCCGGCGATGCTCGTCGCCGCGCGCATGGAGTACGACAGCCTTCCGACCCTCACGGCCGTCATCGCGACCCTCCTCGGCGGCGCGCTCGCGGCCGGGTCGGCCAACGCGATCAACTGCTACATCGACCGCGACATCGACCAGCTCATGCGCCGCACCTCCCGGCGCCCCCTGGCCAAGCACCAGATCCCGCCGCGCAACGCGCTGATCTTCGGGCTGGTCATCGGCGCGGTCGCCGTCCTCGGCATGGGCCTGCTCGTCAACTGGCTCGCCGCGGCGCTGACCTTCGGCGCGATCGTCTACTACGACGTGGTCTACACGATCTGGCTCAAGCGCACCACCCCGTACAACACGGTGTGGGGCGGCGCGTGCGGCGCGGCGCCGGTGCTCATCGGCTGGGCGGCCGTGACCGGCCACATGTCGTGGATGGCGTGGATCCTGTTCGCCGTGGTGTTCCTGTGGCAGCCCCCGCACTTCTACGCCCTCGCCATGAAGTTCAAGGACGACTACGCCGCCGCGGGCATCCCGATGCTGCCGACCGTGGCCCCGGCCAAGCGCGTGGCGATCGAGTCGGTCGTCTACGGCTGGCTGACGCTCATCGTGTCGCTGGTGGCCGTGCCGCTGGGATCGACCTGGCTGTACGGCGTCGTGGCGGCGGTGACCGGCGGCATGTTCGTGCTCGAATGCCACAAGCTGCTCGGGCGCGTCAACCGCGGCGAGGACCCGAAGCCGATGCGCCTGTTCCACTGGTCCACGAGCTACCTGACGCTGCTGTTCCTGGCGCTGGCGGTCGACTCGTTCCTCATGTAAGGCCTCTTATACAAGGCCATCGGGGTGTCGCGCCGGCACCCCCGGGGTCGGGTGTGTCGGATCGCAAGGCCCCCCGATGCAAGAGTGCCGCGGAGGTACGACAATCCGCGGGAGCCGGGAGCCGGGAGCCGGGAGCCGGGAGCCGGGAGCCGGGAGCCGGGAGCCCCTGCTCGGGCCCCGTTCAGGCCGGGCCCAGGAACTCCCTCACCCTTGCACCGATGCCCTCGGCGTCGAGGCCGTGCAACCGCTCGTGCTGCGCCGCCGTGCCGTACCGGCGCAACTCCTCCCGCCCCACCCCGATCGACAGCAACCGGTGCGGCCGATCAGACAATGCCTTAGAAACCAGCCAAGCCGACGTCCCCTCCAGATACGGCTCCACCATCACCACCGTCCCTCCCGTCTCGGCGGCCAGATCCCGCAACCCCTCCGTATCGAGCGGGCGCGGCGTGTTCGTATACGCCACCGTCACATCGAGACCCTCAGCGGCGGCCAGAACATTGTCGAGCACCGGCCCCACCGCGATCACCGCGGCGCGCTTACCTCTCCTCATCACCGACAGCGCACCGTCCGTTCCACCATGCGGAGCCTCGTTGTGCCGCAACGACAACCGCACATACGCACCCTCCTCCGAGTCCACCGCCTCCTCCAGCAGCGGCGGCACCTCCGCCGCATGGCCCGGCACGAACACCCGCCAACCCGGCAGCGTGTCGAACAGCGCCACATCTCGCGGGCCGAAATGCGTGAAACTGCCCTCGGCCCAGTCGTACGAAGCGCCCACGCTCACCAGCACCCCGCTCGTGCCCTGGCGCTCGAAATCGAGCTTGACCTGCTCGAACGCCCGCTCGATCAGGAACGGCGCATACGTGTGCGCGATCGGCCGCAGCCCGGCCAGCGCCAGGCCCCCGGCCGCGCCGACCAGCAACTGCTCGCGGATGCCGACGTTCACGACCCTGTCGGGATGGGCCTCGGCGGCCTTTCGGAAGAGGTCGGCGGAGATGTCGGCCAGGACCACCGCGACACGCGGGTCCCTGTCGAGGAGGTCGGCGGCAGCGGCGGCGAAGGCGTCGCGCATGGTCAGGCGCTGGAGGTCGTCGGTCAAAGGGCTGGAACGGAACATGGCGGGTCCTCGGTGAGTCGAAACGGAAGTCGGATCAGGTGCGGACGGTGGCGACCGTGACATGCGGTCGGTCCGGATGCGGCGCGGTGAACGCCCTGTAGAGCGCGTCGTGGTCGTGCATGTCCTCGGTGGCGGTGCTCCAGCCGTTGACCGCGAACCGGGAGGCGATCCCGCCGGCCCAGCCGTGCGAGGCGGAGTCGTTGTCGGCGACGATCACGTTGAGGTTCGCGAGTCCCACGGCCCCGGCGTAGGCGATCGCCTCATGGTTGGAGCCCTCGTCGAGCTCGGCGTCGCCGACCAGCACGTACACCTGCGCGTCGCGGTGTCCGGTGGCGCGCTGGCCGAGCGCGACGCCCACTCCCAGCGGCAGGCCGTGGCCCAGCGAACCGGAGGAGATCTCCGCACCGGGCACGAGCGTGGCGTCCGGGTGCGAGCCCAGCGGCGATTCGAGGTCCGCGACCGTGTCGAGCCATTCGGCCGGGAAGAACCCCTTCGCCGCCAGCACCGCGTAGAACGCGCTGGGGCCGTGGCCCTTCGACAGCAGGAACCGGTCCCGGGCCGGATCGTCGATCCGCTGCGGGTCGACCCGCAGCACGCGGTCGTAGAGCACCCAGATCGCGTCGAGCGTGTAGATGTTGATGTTCGGATAGCGGGCGTCGACCACGGTGCGCTGGGCGAGTTCTCTGGTCTCCTCATAGGTGATGGTCATGCCGGAATCATGTAACTTCAAGTCGACTTGAGGTCAATGCCTTCGGGTGAAAGTCGAAGTGAGGACGGCCACATGAGCGATCCCGATGCCCGTACGCTGCTTGCGATCGGCGACTTCGCCGCGCGCGCCGGACTGCCCGCGCCGACGCTGCGCTACTACGAGTCGCTCAGCCTGATCCACTCGGTGCGCACCGGCGGCAACCAGCGCCGCTACCGCCGGGCCGAGCTGCGCCGGGTCGCGTTCATCCGGGCCGCGCGCTCGGTGGGCCTGTCCCTGGACGAGATCAAGGACGCCTTGGACCGGCTGCCCGAGCGGCGCATCCCCGACCGCGCCGACTGGCAGCGGCTCTCCTCCTCGTGGCGGCAGCGACTGGAGGACCAGATCGCCTACCTGCGCGATCTACAGGAGGATTTGGACGGCTGCGTCGGCTGCGGTTGCCTGTCCCTCGACCAGTGCTCGATCTACAACCGAGGCGACGAACTCGCCGCCGACGGCCCCGGCCCCCGCCGGGGATTCAAGACGAAGCCGGGAGGATGAGCAGGCCCATCCATCGACCCGTTCCTGACCGCGTCGATAGAGCGATGCCGGGCCGCCCTAGGCCGTTGCGGCCGGGCGACCGTGCGGAGGCTAAGGAGAGTTCCGAGCGTGCTCAAGCGTTTTCGGTGCTTCCCAGTGCTTCCTCGGCGGCGTTTTTCTGAGGCGTTTCCCAACGGCGCTCCCGACTGCGATCCCCAATGGCGCTTCCCGGTGACACTCATAGCGAGAGGGACCCGCGGCGTCCCCGCTGTGGGCCCCTCTCGCCTCTATGGGGTTCTAGTTGGGGGAGTGGACCGTGCCGTCGTCCCAGTTCCGGTTCGCGCCTCTCAGGTACCAGCCGTTGCCGGAGTTGCCCGAGAAGTACTGCTCGATCGAACCGTCGAACGGCGTGGTGGAGGCGTTGCCGCCGTAGGTGTCGGTGTAGATCACGCCTTCACCCGAGGTCTGCAACGTGAAGCCGCCGGGGCGGAACTCGCGGTTCGTGCCCTTGAACGGCGAACGCGGGTCGTCCCAGTCCAACCGCTGCCCGCCGCCGGCCTGCAACGCCTCGTCGCAGTTGAAGCCGCCCAAGAGATCCGACTCGTAGCACAGGTCCAGGACCCTGCCGAGCCCGTCGGGCAGCGCCGGGTCGTGGTAGCGCTGGGAGTCGACCACATAGAAGAGCGGCGAGATGCTGAACGTCACGCCCGCCCCGCTGACCTGCGAGTTGCCGAACCAGAAGTCGTCCATGTCGGAGACGTTGAACGGCTGCGGCTCAGGGAAGAGCGGGTCGAAGTGGGTCTCGCCGCGGCGGATGGCGTCCACACAGGCGGCGTTGGAGATCAAGCGACCCAGCGTCTGGTACTCGGAGGGCGAGTCGGCCGGGACGGCCGTGCCGACCTCGACGCGCGGGCCGCCGAAGCCCGGGCATTCCGAGGGACCGAAGCCCCCGGCAACGCCGAACGGCATCATCAAGGCCACGTTCGCCTGAACGGTCTGGCCGCCGCCCGAGCACCTGATGTTGCTGATCAGCTCGTGGATGTTGTTCTTGAACGCGTCAGGCGAGTGCGTGCCCTGGTGGATCTTGAGCAGGATGTCGCAGTTGGCGAGGACATTGCCCTGCGGCGGGAAGAACGCGCTGCCGTCGTCGCCCTCGATCACGTCCGTGTTCTGGACGAGGATCTTGTGTCCGACGTGGTCTTCGTGGCGGTGGCTGGTCTCGGCCAGGCTGTCGGCCTGCACTTGGCTGACGTAGCCGAAGGGCGGGAACCCGCTGTCCGAGAACAGCGGCGAGTTCCGGGGATCGTCGCCGTGCTCGTGGCCGAAGGAGCAGCCGCTCGGGTCCTGCGTGGGGTGCCAGGTCGGGTAGACCTTGCCGTCCGGGCCGTATTCCCAGTACCGGGCGTGGATCTCGTTCGAGCACTCGCCGGCGCGCGGCTCGTACCCCTTCGGATCGGGTTGCAGGATCAGCTCGTAGGCCATGCTGAACTCGGCGTCGGCCGGGGGCAGCTCGGAGCCCCATGCGGGGTTCTGCTGCGCGATCGCCGAGGTCGTGGCGTTGACCGCGCCGATCGTGCCGACCACCGCCAAGGCGACGGCGACCGCTACGGCCCGGCGGACCCCGCGGGATGGTCTGAGTCTCTGGAGCATCTTCTTTCCTCCTGGTGGCACGCCGAATGACCGATCGGCGCTACACGGGTGAGGGAAGTAGACGCATTTACAGTTATCAATGCGCGGAGCCGCAGTCAATGATATTTAGGTATTTGTTGTAATTTGTTGTGAAAATAGTGGTTATTTTATGAAATATCGGATAAAGACCCTGAATTCGATGACGGATCCGCGTGCACGCGACCGGATTCGTACGCCCAGATAGCGGCCTCGACGCGGTTGCGCAGACCGAGTTTCGTGAGGACGCCTGCGATATGGGTCTTGACCGTGCCGAGCGAGAGGAACAGCCGCTCGCCGATCTCGGTGTTCGTCAGGCCCGTGGCGAGCAGCGCGAGCACCTCCTCCTCGCGGTCGGTGAGCGGACTGGTCGGCTGCCGTACCTGTCGGGCGGGGCGGGCGAACTCGCCGAGGAGGCGCATCGTGATCTGCGGCGAGATAAGGGCGTCGCCGTTTGCGGCGGCGCGCACGGCCTCGCCGATGAGGTGCGGGCCCGCGTCTTTGAGCAGGAAGCCTTTCGCTCCGGCGCGGAGCGCGCCGTGCACGTATTCGTCGAGGTCGAACGTGGTGATGACGACGACGGCGATCGGGTCGGCGATGCGCTCGCCCGCGAGGAGTGTGGTCGTCTGGATGCCGTCGAGCCCGGGCATCCGGATGTCCAGGAGCGCCACGTCGGGGCGCAGTTGCTGAGCGAGCCGGACCGCCTCCACGCCGTCCGCAGCCTCGCCGACCACCTCGATGTCGGACTGCGTTTCGAGCAGCATTCGAAGACCCGTGCGCACGGGCTCCTGGTCATCGGCGACGAGAACGCGGATCATAAGGGGCCCTTCAGGGTGAGATGGTGGTTCGAGGGCTTCGCCGCAAGACTCGGACCGGCTCCATGGCGGCCTTGCAGGGGAACTTGTTTTGCCCCGCGCTGACTTTGCCTAGGGCGGCCATCTACGCCTCGCGCTTTTCTGCGTGGACCGGCAGCACCGCGTTCAGGGTCCAGCCTCCGGCTGGATCTGGGCCGGCCGTTACCTCTCCGCCTAGCAGTGCCACTCGTTCTGTCATTCCTTGCAGTCCATGGCCTTCGCCTGAATTCGGCTTCGCCGGGGCTCCGTCGTTGTGGACCGTTAGCCGCGCGGTGTCCGCCTCCACATCGACCGTTACCTCGATGCCGGTGGCACCCCGGGCGTGGCGGCGGGCGTTCGTGACCCCTTCCTGTGCGATCCGGAACAGGGTCGAGGCCACGATGCCTGGCAGTTCCTCCGGAGCGTTAAGGCGCACGGTCACCGGCGGTGGCCCCGGATCGGCGAGGCGGGCGAGCTCGTCCATTCCCGCCGTCGGCGCGTACTCGGCCGGAGCGCGAAGCGTGCGCACGAGCGATCGCATGTCGGACAGCACCGCCTGCGCCTCGCGCTCGATCACGCCGAGCGACTCGGCCACGCGCGCCGTATCCCGCGGGTCCGCGCTCGCCACTTGCGCGCGGATCACGATGACCGAGACATGATGGGCCACAGTGTCGTGCAGATCGCGGGCGAGCGCCTCGCGCTCGCGCGACCGCACGGTGTCGAGGAGCCGTGCCCGCGCCTCGACGCGCTCGCGCCGCAGCGCCCCGATGAGGCACGCGCCGCCCATGAACGCGACCCCGGCGATCGTGTCCGCGAGCGGATCGCGCCCGAGCACACTGGAGAACACCAGCCCCGCCGCGACGACTACTGCGCCAGCGATTCGGTCCCGCCCTGAGCCCCAACGGAACAGGGCATACGGCACGGTGAGGAACGCGGCCGTGGTGACCAGCGCGTTCGGGTCGAGCCCCGCCGCGGCCTGCGCGAGCGCGAACGCGGAGGTCGAGCCCGTCATGACCGCGACGCTGATCAGCGGACGCGTGCGCCGCCACAGGAGCACCGGCAGGATCGCGACCGTGACCAGCATCGTCGCCGAGGGCCACGCGAGGTCCGGCCGCACCGCTCCCTCCACGAGGGACACTGCGACCAGTGCCACGACGAGGGCGAAGTCCCGCGGCCTTGGCCCCTCCGCGCCCTCGGCGCGCGGGCGCGACCAAGCGGCGGCGAGCTTGCTGTGCATGGGTCGCATCCTGTCACGCGGCGATCGTCGCAGGTCGGGGCCGCCGCAGCGCGGCACGCCGGCGGGCGATCACCCACTCGGCGACTACGGCGTTGATGAGCCATCCGGCGTTCAGCTGGACGGCGTGCGCGAGAGCGTCCGGTTCGCCGAACAGCACCATGGACCCGCCCGCGGTGAGCACCTGCGTGCCCGCGCCCATGGCCAGAGCGTAGGCGCGGATCATCCACGCGCCGTGAGCGACGGTGTCGCGGCGGGCGATCGCGGCGACGCCCAGGGCGAGGAACGCGAGCATGAGGGTGCCGACGATGTAGCGCGAGACCGCCACCGGGCCGTCGGCGATTGCGGGCGTGTCGTAGAACGCGGTCATCCACAGTCCGGTGAGCGCGACGGCGAGTCCGGCGGGCACGAGCAGGTAGCGCCCGGCGAAGCGGTGCCAGCGCAGGTGACGCATTCGCAGGCGCGGGAGGAACTGGAAGGCGCCGAGGATCGAGTAGGCCAGCGCGCCCGCGATGTGCACGACCACCGGCAGCGGCACCTGCATGAACCGGGCGTTCTCGGCGGTCTCGGGTGCGCCGGTGGCGATCTCGCCGATCCGGAACGCTCCGGCGAGTGAGGGAACGAGGGCGAGCAGGAGAAGTCCTGCGGCGATGAGCCATTCGCGGCGGGGCGTGCTTTTCGGAGGGTGCATATCGCCATCGTCGTCGCGGGAGCAGCCGGTCCGCTTCAGCCATGTGGCCGAACCCGCCGGTGAACGAGCGGATCGGGCCTGGTGCGGTGGCTGTGTCTTGGGGCCTGGAGCCCGAAATTCGGCGCCGGAATCGGCGGCGGCGCTGGCGAACCCTGTGGCCCGCCGCGACACGCGGCGGGCCACAGGGTTCGCCCAGCTACGGGCCTGGCCGCAGGCCCCGGTCGCGTCCGTCCTTGCGCATTGACGGCGGCTCGTTCCTCGCCCCGCCATACCGCGTGACACCGGGACTCCATCCCATTTCACGAGCCGATTTCATTTTGACAGCTCATCTAGTTGTTATAGCTCATGTACATCAGATAGACTTCCGCCATGCGACTGACGCTCGACCTCGACAGCGAGATCCCGATCTACCAGCAGATCAGGGACCAGATCGTCACGGCCATCGCCGTCGGCGAACTCCCCGCCGACTCGCCCCTGCCCTCCACCCGCCAGCTCGGCGCCGACCTCGCCGTCAACTTCCACACCGTCAACAAGGCCTACGACCTCCTGCGCCGCGAAGGCCTCATCCGCGTCAACCGCAAGAGCGGCGCCGTGGTCCGCCGCGACCCCGGCTCCGGCCCGCCCGAACCCGGCATCGCCGACGCCTGGCAGGAACGCCTGCGCATCCTCCTCGCCGAAGCCGTCGCCCAAGGCCTCACCACCGAAGAGGTCCTGCGGCGCTCCGGCCTCCTGCTCGACTCGTTCAACCCCCCGTCCGCCACCCCCGAAGCCGCCGAAAGGAAAGCACCGTGAACCTCACCGCGTTCGCCCTGCTGCTCGCGACCACCGCGACGGTCACCGCCGTCTGGTGGGCGCTGCCCGCCCTCACCCGCCCGACCCTGCCGTTCGGCGTCGCCGTCCCCGCCTCCCGGGCCGGTGAAGCCGCCATCGGCCTGGCCCGACGCGCCTACACCCGCAACGTGCTCGGCCTCGGCGCCGCCGCCGTGCTCCTGTCCCTCCCGCTGGCGCTCCTCACCGACTTCAACCTCGCGGCCGCCGCCGCGACCATCGCGCTCCTCGTCGCCGACACCGCCGCCTTCCTCCACGCGGGCAACAAGATCCGCACCGCCAAGCGCGAAGGCGACTGGTACGCCGGCACCAAGCAGGCCGTCACCGCCGACCTCACCTTCCGCACCGACCCCGTCCGCGTCCCGTGGCTCGGTCTCATCCCGGCCGTGGCGATCTTCGCCGCGACCGCGATCGTCGGCCTCCTGCACGCCCCCTCACTGCCCGACACCCTGCCGGGCATGGCCGGCCTCGACCTCGCCGGCGGCGAGCGCGTCCCGACCGGGTTCTGGACCGCCGCCAACCCCGTCATCGGCCAGGCCGCCGTCACGCTCGGGACGGCGCTCGTCCTGGTCGCGATCGTGCGCGTCCGGCCCGAACTCGACGCCGCCCGGCCCGCCGCCACCGCCCGGCGCTACCGGATCTACCTGCGCTCCCTCGCCCGCCTCGGCCTGCTCATCGTCGCCTGCGGCAACCTCACCCTCGCCGGGATCGCCTTGCGGCTGTGGGAGATCGTGCCGCCCTCGATTCCGTTCACCCTGGCGCTCTTCGCGCCGCTGCTCGTCGCCTCGGTCGCGGCCGTGGCCTTCGAAGTGCGCGTCGGCGCGGGCGGCCACCGGCTCCCGGCCCTGCCCGAGGAGGAGGACGAGGACACCGGCCTGGTGCAGCGCGACGACGACCGGCACTGGCACCTCGGCGGCTTCGTCTACATCAACCGCGACGACCCGGCCTTCTTCGTGCACCAGCGCGTCGGCGGCTCGCAGTGGACGATCAACCTCGGCCACCCCGCGGGCAAGGCCACCGGCGTCCTCATCGCCGCGGTCGTCGTGGCACTCATGGCGATCGCGGCCCTCGGCGCCTTCGGCGTCATCGACGTGCCCCGCAAGAACGGCTTCTGATCGACACGTTCGCGCTGGCCAGTGGCCCGCAGTGACGCCTCGGCGGCGGCGCGCTGTCGCAGCCGGGGCCTACTGTTGCGGACGTGAACGAGCCGAACCCGCTTCCCGAAGCGTCCGCCGACGACCTGCCCTTGATCTTGGTCGATCCGTCCTGGGCCTCCGATCGGCCCGCGCCGGCCGTCGGCGTCATCGAAGGGCTTCGCACCGACGAAGCCGCGCACCTCGTCTGGGCCGAGGGCGAACGCGAGCGCTTCGTCCGCGAATCCGCCGCGTACGACCCGACCGGGCCGGGCGAACCCGACTGGGCGAGGCGCGCCGAGGAGCGCCCGGCCTGGGTCGACGGCGCCACGCTCGAACTGATCGCCTACGGCCCCGAATCGATCGCCGAGCCGATCTTCGCCGCCTGGAACGGTGCGACCAGCGACCGCGACGAGCCGCGCCTGCGGGCGCGGCTCCAGGCCGTCCTGGTCCGCTTCGACACCGCCGCGGCCGCGAAGCTGACCGAGACCCTGCGAGGCAACGCCCGTCTCGGCGACCTGTTCGAACCCGTCCGCTCCTTGGACGCGGCCCGGATCGCCGCGTACCGGTTCACGAACTTGAAGGCCGCCAAGGCGGTCGGCGCCGCCTGGCTCGACCGGCACGGCCCGGCCGCCGCCCAACTGCTGGTGCCCGACACGCTCAGCGACCTGTCGGGGCGGCGGACCTCCGCCCGACGCGCCCTCCACCACCTGGCCGAACGCCACGGTGAAGCCGCCCTCATCGACGCCGCCGCAACCTACGGACCTGAAGCGGCCCAGGCGATCGCGACGCTGCTCGAAACCGACGCCTACGACCTCCGTCCCGAGAAGATCCGCAAGCCCGGCCGCTGGCTCGACCTCGCCGCGCTCCCGCAACTGCGCCTGCGCGACAAGGACCTCGCGGTCCCGTCCGACTCCATCCCCCACGTCGTCACGCTGCTCGCCCTGCCCGGCTTCGACCGCCCGACCGCCCTCGAAATCCTCGCCGAGACCTGCGACCCCGCCTCGCTGAGCGAGTTCACCTGGACGCTGTTCGCGAACTGGCTCGACGGCGGATCGCCCAAAGCCGACGACTGGACGCTCACCGTGCTGCGGGACCTCGGCGACGACGCCACCGTGGAGCGACTCACCCCGCTCCTGCGCGCCTGGCCCGGCCAGAGCCTCCACCAGCGCGCGGTCGTCGGCCTCGGCGTGCTCGCCGACATCGGCACCGAGAACGCCCTCCGCGCCCTCCAGGGCATCGCCGAGAAGGTGAAGTACAAGGCGCTCAAAGTCGAAGCGGGACGCCACGTCGCGCGCATCGCCCACCGGATGGGGCTCACCGACGACCAGCTCGCCGACCGGCTCCTGCCGGACTTCGGCTTCGACGAGACCTCGGCGCTCGTCCTCGACTACGGCCCCCGCCGGTTCCGCGTGGTCCTCGACGAGCACCTGAGACCGCAGGTCGCCGACGAGGACGGCAAGCCCCGCAAGAGCCTCCCCAAGCCCGGCGCGAAGGACGACCCCGACCTCGCCGGTGCTTCCCACAGGCGATTCGCGGACCTGAAGAAGGCGCTGCGCACCGCCGCGGCCGACCAGATCCGCCGCTACGAGAAGGCCATGGTCAAGGGCCGCATATGGAACCGCGAGGAATTCGAGCGGTCCGTGCTCGGCCACCCGCTGCTGCGCCACCTCGGCTCCCGCCTGGTCTGGCTCGCCGAGACCGGCTCCGAGACGACCGGCTTCCGCATCGCCGAAGACGGCACCTTCAGCGACGCCCACGAGACGGCCATGACGCTCGCAGACGACGCGGCGATCCGCATCGCCCACCCCCTCCACCTGCCACCCGACGACCGCGAGACCTGGGGGAGGATCTTCGCCGACTACGAGATCCTGCAACCGTTCCCGCAACTCGACCGGCCCGTCATGGCCCTCACCGCCGAAGAACTGTCGACCGGCCTCCTGCCGCGCTTCGAAGGCCACGAGGTCGAAGCCGGCGCCATCCTCGGACTGGCCGCCCGCGGCTGGGTCCGCTGCCGCCCCCAGGACAACGGCACCGAATGGGGGATCAGCCACCCGTTCCCCGGCGGCGGCCACCTGATCGTCACCCTCTCCCCGGGCATCCAGATCGGCATGGGCGCGGCCAGCGGACCCCAGGAACTCACCTCGGTGCACCTGTCGAACCTCGAGGAGTACGGCGGCGCGCCGTCCGGCGGCCACCCCACCGACATCGACCCCGTCACCGCCTCCGAAGCCCTGGCCGCCCTCGACCGCCTGATCCGCACCGAGTAGGACTTTCGAACACCCCGGCCGTCGCACCCGAGGCCTATCCTCGTCGACATCCCGGCCGCACCGAGCCGCGCCCCGAAATATATCCACTAAGGACATTTATGACTGAAACCGTTGCACCCCAAGAAGACCGGCTCCAACTTCCCGCCGCCTGGACCTCCCGCCTCCTGCCCCGGCGCGGCAAGCGCAACGGCAAGCCCGTCGTGCTCGACCCCGGCGCACCGGCACTGCGGCGCCAGAAGATCGCCGCCCGCACCGGCAGACTCCGCGCCGCCCTGGACCTGCCCGAGAACGCCGAATACGCCGCCGCCGGCAACGCCTTCCTCGACGGCAAGGCCGACCCGGCCGGCGCCGCCGCCGTGGCCGCGCTGAGCGCCGCCGAGGACCGCCGCTCCGACAACACCTCCTGCCTGCGACCCGACCTCGACCTCTGGATCCAGGAGTACGGCCTCCCGTTCGCCTTCGCCGCCGCCGTCGAACGGCTCCCCGTCTACTCCAGCACCGACGAGCACCGCGTCGCCGGCGCCATCGCCGAGCGGGTCATCCGGCCCTACGCCCTCGACTACCCCTACCTGCTCATGAACGAACTGCGCGACGGCGGCATCACGGCCCTCCGCTCGCTGCTGGCCGACCTCCCCGACGACGAGTACGCCGCCGTCCTCGCCGAAGTCGCCGGCCACCGCGACACCGGCCCCAAGCGGCTCGTGGCCGCCCTCCTCTTCCCCGACCAGACCGCCTGGGTCCTGGAGGCCTGCACCGACTACGCCGCCGCCCGCACCTTCGGCTGGTCCGACATCCTCATCATGCACACCCTCAGCGAACCCGCACAGCTCGCCGCCGCCGGCCTCAACGACGTCAGCGGCTACTACACCGACGCCGCGACCGTCGCCGCACTCGTCGACGGCCTCGGCACCGACGCGCTGCCCGTCCTCGCCGCGACCCTCGACACCTCGGACCTGACCAGCGAACTCAGGAAACTCGTGCTCCGCGCCATCAGCCTCCTCCCCAGCGACGACGCCGTCGAGTACCTGCTGCGACACCTCGACCGACCCCACGTCTTCGAGCCGGCCTCCGACGCCGCCGCCCGGTTCCCCGTCCGGACCCTCCGCGCCGCCCTGCGCCTCACCGAGACCGCCCCCGCCGGACTGCGGCCGGTCCTCACCGCCATCGCCGTGATCGCCGAACCCCAAGGGCGCGAACACCTCTCCGACGACGAACGCGCGACGCTCGACGCGCTCCTGACCGAGACCGTCCGCGTCCCCGAGGCCACCGCCGAGGAACTGCCGCAACTCCTCGTCGCCCCGCCCTGGACCCTCAAGCGCCCCAACGCCAAACCCGTCGTCATCGACGGCCTCCGCCCGCCTTCCGAAACGCACCTCCTCTGGGCCCCGGGCGAACAGCGGGAATGGTCCGAACTCTGGGGCTACTACTCCTACGACGAGGCCTACTGGGACCGGTACTTCGCCGAGGAGACGCCCCGGCACAACGACTGGCGCTACACCCAGTTCATGGCCTACGGACCGCACGAGAAGGCCGCCGAGCACCTCAAGGACTGGATCGACAACGACGGAAGAGTCGTCACGGGCGCCCTCGGCCAGCGCCTCCTCGCGCGCTTCGGCGAACCCGTGATCGACCGGCTCCTCGACGGCGTGGCCAAGGACGCGACCTCCCAGGACCTGCCCGGACCGATCCTCAACACCGCCGCCGCCCGCATCGCCGCCGAACGGCTCGACCGCCTCAAATCCACCCGGCTCAGCGCCGCCGAGTGGTTCGAGCGGCACGGCCTCGACACCGTCGCGCACCTCGTGCCCGACGCGCTCGGCGCCGACAAGAAGCGCCGCCGGTACGCCGAGACCGCGCTGGCGCACCTGTCGATCCGTCATGGGCAGGAGGCGATCGTCGCCCGGGCGGAGCAGTTCGGTCCCGAGGCCGCTGCCGCGATCGGCCTCGTGGTCGGCGGCGACCCGCTGACGCCGCGCGGCGTCAAGGTCCCCAAGCCCGCGGCGTGGGCCTCCCCGGTGATGCTCCCGCAGGTGCTCCTCGCCGGCGGCGAGCGGGCGCTCCCGGCCGAGTCGATCCCGCACCTGATCACGGTGCTGGCCTTGGCGACTCCCGACTACCCTTACGCGGGGCTCGACGTCGTGGCCGAGACCTGCGACCGGGCCTCGCTGTCGCGCTTCGGCAAGGCCCTGTTCGAGCAGTGGCTCGCGGTCGGCGCGCCCCCGAAGGACGGGTGGGCGCTGACGCAGCTCGCCCACTTCGCCGAGGACGAGACGGTGTGGATGCTCGCCCCGAAGGTCCGCGAATGGCCCGGCCAGTCCCAGCACAAGCGGGCCGTCACCGGCCTGGAGGTGCTCGGCGCTATCGGTTCCGAAGAGGCCCTGCGGGCCATCCAGGGGATTGCCGACAAGGTGAAGTTCAAGGCGCTCAAGGAAGAGGCCTCGCGCCAGATCCAGGGGATCGCCCAAGGGCTCGGTTTGAGCCGCGAGCAGCTCGCCGACCGGCTCGTGCCGGACTTCGGGCTCGGCGAGGACGCCGCGCTGACCCTCGACTACGGTCCGCGCAGCTTCACCGTCGCCTTCGACGAGCACCTCAAGCCCTTCGTGGTCGACGACACCGGCAAGGCCCGCAAGGCCCTGCCCAAACCCGGGGCGAAGGACGACCCGGAGCTGGCCGAGGCCTCCTACAAGCGCTTCGGCGCGTTGAAGAAGGAGCTGCGCAACGTCGCGGCCGACCAGGTCGGGCGACTCGAATCCGCTATGGTCGGCGCCCGCACCTGGAGCGTCGAGGAGTTCCGGCGGTTCTTCGCCGACCACGCGCTCACCCGCCACCTCGCCCGGCGCCTGGTCTGGCTCGCCGAGGACGGCGACGCCCGGTTCGGCTTCCGCATCGCCGAGGACGGCACCTTCAGCGACGTCGAGGACGACGCCCTCGACCTCCCCGAGAACGCGACCATCCGCGTGGCCCACCCGGTCCACCTGGAGCGCGAGGAGGTCGAGGCCTGGGCCGAAGTCCTCGCCGACTACGAGATCCTCCAGCCGTTCGACCAGCTCACCCGGCCGATCATGACCTTCACCGAGGAGGAGCTCGCCACCGGTCACCTGACCCGCTTCGAGGGCGTCACGGTCGACGTCGGCCGCATCCTCGGCATGGCCAAACGCGGCTGGCGGCGCGCCGCCCCCGAGGACGCCGGGATGGAGCCGGGATTCTCGTACGAGCTGCCCGGCGGCGGCTACGTCATGGTCGGGCTGGAGCCGGGCATCTACGCCGGAGCGGTCGCCGAGTTCCCCGAACAGAAGCTCGAGAGCGTGCGCCTCACCGAGCGCGAGACGTACTGGGCGCCGCGCAAGGACGAACAGGATTGGCGGGACAAGGCGATCGACCCGGTGACCGCCTCCGAAGTGCTCGCCGCGCTCACCCGCCTGACCAGTGCCTCCTGACCATGGCCTCGTAAACCCGGCCTTTCGCACACGGCCCCTCGACCCCTGACGACCCCCGCGGCCGGGGGCGGCGCACCGCCGCCCCCGGCCCCACGAGAGGTGATGATGACCGAACACCCCGCGCCCCGAGAGGACCGCATCGTCTTCCCGACCGCCTGGGCGTCACGGCTGCTGCCGCGGCGCGGCACCCGCCCCGGCAGGCCCATGGTCCTCGACCCCGAGGCCCCGGCGCGGCTCCGGAAGGAACTGGAGTCCCACCGGTCCTTCCTCGACGAGATCCTCCTGATGCGCAAGAACCGCAAGCACGCCTCGGTCGTGCGCGCCCACCTCGACGGCCGGCCCGACCCGCGCGGCGCCGCCGCGGTCTCGACGTTCCTGCGCAACGCCGGGCCGCACGAGGCCGACTGGTGGGGCCGGCTCGAACTGCACGCCTGGGTCCAGGAGCACGGCCTGGCCTGGACCGTGCGAGCCTGCATCGAGCGCTGCGCCGTCCAACTGCGCGGTTACCCGCGCCCCGGCAACCGCCGGGGCCCGCTGGGGGACTACGTGCTCGTCCCGCTCTACATGTACGACGCGCCGACCCTCAACGCCGAGCTCGACTCCGGCGCGGTCGCCGAGCTGCGCGGGCTCCTGGCCGCCGCGAGCGATGAGGAGTACGCCGAGGCCGTCGCCGCGGCGGCCGGGCACCGCGACACCGTCGCCAAGCGCCTCGCGGCCACGCTCTTCCTGCCCGGCCAGGCCGACTGGGCCTTCGCGACCTGCACCGAGTACCGCACCGAACGCCGAAGCGCCGCGACCGACCGCATCATCGCGCACTCGGTGAGCGGCGGGGCGCACCTGGAGGCCGCCGGGATCACCGGCCTCGACGAGTACCATGTGGACATCGAGTCGACGGCGGCGCTGGTCGACTCGGCCGGGGCCGCGAGCCTGCCGATCCTCACCGCGACCCTCGACGAACCCCGTCACATGAGCGCCGACACGAAACGGCTGCTGCTCAAGGCCGTCGCCATGATTCCGAGCGACGAGGCCGCCGCCTACCTCGCGAACCGCCTCGACCGGCCCCACGTCTTCGACTGCGCGGTCGACGCCGCCGCGCGCTACCCCTCGCGGATGGCCAGGGCCCTGACCGCCGCCGACGCGACCGACGCGGCCAAACGCGCCCGGCTCGCGGCGGTCGCCGCCGTCATCGACCAGAGCGGCCGGCTCGACGCCGCCGAACGCGCCGCGCTCGACGCCCTGACCGCCGCCGCCCGGCCCGTGCCCGAGGCCGACCCGGCCGACCTCCCGCCCCTGCTCACGGCCCCGCCGTGGGTCCGCAAGCGCGCCAAGGCCAAAGGCCCGGTCATCGAAGGCCTCGAACCGATCGGCGAGCCGCGCCTGGTCTGGGCCGAAGGCGAGCGGGAGGCCTGGAGCGAGGAGTTCGCCCGGGAGTACGAGCGCGACGCCGACGCGGTCCGCTGGAAGCGCCAGCTCCTTCGCCGGCCCACCGGCAGCCGCAGATGGCTCGACACCCTGATCGCCTTCGGTCCGAAGGACATCGCCGCGACCGCGCTCGAGGAGTGGAACGCCTCGGACTGGGACCCGATGGGCTACATCGTCCGAAGCGCCCTCACCCGTTTCGGTGCGGCCGTGATCGACAAGGCCGTGGACGCCGCCGCGGCGGACGGCTCGGACTGGACCGTGCTCGGCCCGGTCCTCAGCGCCTCCGCGGCCCGCCTCGCCGCCGACCGGTTGGCGCGCTTGAAATCCGTGCGCGCCGCCGCCGTCGCCTGGTTCGACCGCCACGGCCTCGACGCCGCGGTGCTCCTCGTCCCCGACGCCCTCGGGAAGGACCGCAAGGCCCGCACCTCCGCCGAGGCCGCGCTCGGGCACCTCACCTTGAACCACGGGGCCGAAGCCGTCGCCGCCGGCGCCGAACCCTATGGGCCCGAAGCGGTCCAGGCGCTCACGGACCTCCTCGCGGGCGACCCGTTGGAGCCGCGCGGGGTCAAAGTCCCCAAGCCCGGCTCGTGGGCCTCGCCGCCGATGTTCCCGCAGCTGCTCCTCAAAGGACGCGAGCGGGCCCTCCCGGCCGAGTCCGTGCGCCACCTCCTCACCGTGCTGGCCCTGGCGACCCCGGACCACCGGTACGCCGGACTGGAAGTCGTCGCCGAGACCTGCGACCGGGCCTCACTGGCCCGCTTCAGCAGGGCCGTGTTCGAGCAGTGGCTCACCGTCGGCGCGCCCCCGAAGGACGGGTGGGCGCTCACGCAGCTCGCCCACTTCGCCGAGGACGAGACGGTGTGGGCCCTCACCCCGCACCTGCGCGCGTGGCCGGGGGAGGGCCAGCACAAGCGGGCCGTCACCGGTCTCGGCGTGCTCGGCGCGATCGGCACCGAAGAGGCCCTGCGCGCCATCCAGGGCATCGCCGACAAGGTGCGGTTCGAAGCGCTCAAGCACGAGGCCACCAGGCAGATCGACGCCGTCGCCGCCGGTCTCGGCCTGGACCGCGACCAGCTCGCCGACCGGCTCGTGCCCGAGTTCGGGCTCGGCGACGAGCGGGCCCTCGTCCTCGACTACGGCCCGCGCCGCTTCACCGTCGCCTTCGACGAGCACCTCAAGCCCTACGCGATCGATGCCAGCGGCAAGCCCCGCAAGACCTTGCCGCGGCCCGCCGCGAAGGACGACCCGGTCCTCGCCGAGGAGTCCTACAAGCGCTTCGGCGCCTTGAGGAAGGAACTGCGCAACGTCGCGGCCGAGCAGATCGCGCGCCTCGAAGTGGCGATGGTCCGCGGCCGCACCTGGAGGCCCGAGGAGTTCCGCCGGTTCTTCGTCGACCACGCCCTCACCGGGCACCTCGCCCGCCGCCTCGTGTGGCTCGCCGAGACCGGCGGGACCCGGACCGGGTTCCGCATCGCCGAGGACGGCACCTACAGCGACATCGAGGACGAGACCCGCGCCCTTCCCTCGGACGCCGTGATCCGCGTGGCCCACCCGGCCCTCCTCGGCGCCGAGGTCGGCGCCTGGGCCGAAGTCCTCGCCGACTACGAGATCCTGCAACCGTTCGACCAGCTCTCCCGCCCCGTCTTCGCCTTCACCGCCGAAGAACTCGCCACCGGCCGCCTCACCCGCTTCGAAGGGCCCACGGTCGACGTGGGCCGCCTCATCGGCATGACCCGCGGCGGCTGGCGGCGCGCCGCCCCCGAAGACGGCGGCATGAGCCCCGGCATCGCCTACCCGCTGCCCGGCGGCGGCTACCTCACCGTCGCGGTTGAGCCGGGCATCTACGCCGGGTACGCCTCGGAGTTCCCCGACCAGACCGTCCGCGGCGTCCTCCTCGACCACACCGAGACCTACGACGTGGCAGGCGCCGATCCCGAACGCGAACGGCCCGAACGCATCGACCCCGTCACCGCCTCCGAGGCGCTCGCCGCCCTCGCGCGGCTCACCGGCGCCTCCTGACCGCCGCCTCCACCTGAACCGTCCGCCACCAGGGGATGTCGTACGCGGGGCCTATGCTCGACGGCGACCGCCCCGGCCCTTCAGAAAGCAGCCGATGACCGAAACCGACGCGCCCCGCGAAGACCAGCTCGAACTCCCCGCCTCCTGGGCCAAGGTCCTGCCGCCCCGGCGCGGCCTGCGCGCCGCCGGTCCGGTCGAACTCGACCCCGGTGCCTCCGAGGCGGTCCGCGGCCTGATCGACTGGCACGAGCCCGAGATCCGCACCGCCATGGACAAGCCCGAGAACGCCGACTACGCGCCCGCGGTGCGCCGCCACCTCGACAGCCTCGCGGGCGGCGGCGAGCCCGACCCGCTCGGCGCCGGAGCGATCGCCGCGCTCGTCGGCGTCAGCGAGCGGCGCAAGTCCGAGTCGTCCCTGCGCCCCGAGTTCGACGCCTGGGTCGCCGACTACGGGCTGCCGTTCGCCGTCGCCGCCGCCATCGTCCGGTACTCGGTCGACCCGTGGGCCGGCGCCTACAACCGGCGCCTGCGCGGCCAGATCGCCGAGCGCAGGCTCACGGTCACCAGCCTCGCCCAGCTCGGCTCGGTCGCCGCCGTCTTCGACGGCGCCGTCAACCCGGTGCGCGGCCTGCTCGCGTCCGCGTCCGAAACGGAGTACGCGGCGGCCGTGGCGCGGGTCGGCGCCGTCCGCACCGACGCGACCCGGCGCTTCGTCACCGCACTCGTGATGCCCGAGCAGCGGGCGTGGACCGAGGAGGCCTGCCGCGAGTTCGACCCCCAGGAGGAGTACTACGCCGAGGTCCTGCTGTGGAGCGCCCTCGACGACCCCGCGGCGGTGGCCGCCGCCGGACTGGGCCGGATCAACCAGTGGTGGATCACCACCGATATGGTCGCCGCGATCGTCGGCAACCTCGGCGCGCACAGCCTCCCGATCCTCCTCGACACCCTGCGCCAGCACCCGAACGGCGAGGCCCGCCGCCTCCTGCTGAAGGCCGTCGCGCTCCTGCCGACCGACGAGGCCATGGCCTACCTCGTCGCCAATCTCGCCGAGCCGTACGTGCTCCCGCACCTCGCCGACGCCGCCAAGCGGTTCCCCGCGCGGGCGCTGCGCGTCATCGCCGCCAAAGCCGAAGTGACCGCGCCCGAACTGCGGCCCATGCTCGCCTCGCTCGCCGACCGCGTCCCCGACCAGCACCGCGACGCGCTCACCGACACCGAGCGCGCCGCCGTCGAAGCGCTCACCGCCACCATCGCCGCCGTCCCCAGCGCGCCCGCGAAGTCGCTGCCGCCGCTGCTGACGAGTCCGCCGTGGACCGCCAAGCGCGCCAAACGCAAGCCCGTCGTCATCGAAGGCCTCACCTCGCCCGCCGAGACCCGCGTCGTATGGGCCGAAGGCGAACGGGACCGCTGGTCGCAGGCCAAGTACAACTACTTCGGCCGCTACAGCGACGAGGACTGGCACCGGCGCATCCTCTCGCTCGGCACGCCCGACGCCGATAACCTGCTCGCCATCGCGCTCACCTACGCGCCCATGCCGATCGCGACCAAGGCCCTGGAGAAGTGGCGCGGCGCGTTCGCCCTGTACCAACCGAGCGACCTCAAGGTGATCCTCTCCCGCTTCGAGGCCCGGGTCGCCGACCGGGTCGTCGCCCAGCTGCGATCCAACTCGATCCACCACGAGACCATCGTCCCGATCCGCGGCGTCGAGGCCGCGCGCCTGGCCGCCGACTGGTTCGCCCGCCTCAAATCCGCGCGCCCCAGCGCCATCGCCTGGATCGACCGGCACGGCGCCGACGGCGCGGCCCTGCTCGTCCCCGACGCGCTCGGCGCCGACAAGAAGGCCCGCCGCAACGCCGAAGGCGCCCTGACCGTGGCCGCGATGCGCCACGGCGCCGACGCGATCGCCGCCGCCGCGGCGCCCTACGGCGAAGCGGCGGTCGCCGCGATCGGCGACCTGCTCGACGGCGACCCGCTGGAGCCGCGCGGCGCGAAGGTCCCCAAGATCCCCGACTGGGCCACCGCCTACCCGCTCCCGCCGGTGCTCCTCAAGGACCGCGAGCACGCCCTGTCGCGCCGATCGGTCCCGCACCTGATCACCGTGCTGGCCTTGGCGACTCCCGACTACCCGTACGCCGGCCTCGACGTCGTCGCCGAGACCTTCGACCGCGCCTCGCTGGCCCGCTTCAGCAGGGCCCTGTTCCAGATGTGGCTCGCCGCGGGTGCGCCCACCAAGGAGGGCTGGGCCCTGACCCAGCTCGCCCACTTCGCCGACGACGACACCGTGCGCCTGCTCGCCCCGAAGGTCCGCGAATGGCCCGGCCAGTCCCAGCACAAGCGGGCCGTCACCGGTCTCGGCGTGCTCGGCGCGATCGGCTCCGAAGAGGCCCTGCGCGCCATCCAGGGCATCGCCGACAAGGTGAAGTTCAAGGCCCTCAAGGAAGAGGCGCGAATCCAGATCGAAGCGATCGCCACCGGCCTGGGCCTGAGCCGCGAGCAGCTCGCCGACCGGCTCGTGCCGGACTTCGGCCTCGGCGAGGACGCCGCACTGACCCTCGACTACGGCCCGCGCGCGTTCACCGTGGTCTTCGACGAGCAGCTCAAGCCGTACGTCACCGACGCGACCGGCAAGCCCCGAAAAAGCCTGCCCAAACCCGGAGCGAAGGACGACCCGGAGGTCGCCGCGGCCGCCTACAAGCGGTTCTCCCTGCTCAAGAAGGAACTGCGGACCGCCTCCGCCGACCAGGTCGCCCGCCTGGAGAACGCGATGGCCCAGGGCCGCACCTGGAACGCCGAGGAGTTCACCCGGTACTTCGCCACGCACCCCCTCGTCAAGCACCTCGCCCGCCGCCTGGTGTGGACCGCCGAATCCGGCGGCGCGAGCATCGGGTTCCGCATCGCCGAGGACGGCACCCTCTCCGACGTGGACGACGACGCCGTGGCGCTCCCCGACGACGCCGTGATCCGCCTCGCGCACCCGATCCGACTGGGCGCCTCGGAGATCGCGGCGTGGGCCGAGATCCTCGCCGACTACGAGATCCTCCAGCCCTTCGAGCAGCTCTCGCGGCCGGTCATGGCCTTCACCGAGGACGAACTCGCCACCGGCTGCCTGGAGCGATTCGAGGGCGCGAAGGTCGAGGTCGGCCGCGTCCTCGGCCTCACCAAGCGCGGCTGGCTGCGCGCCTCCCCCGAGGACGGCGGGGTCGAACCGGGCGTGTATTTCCCGCTGCCCGAAGGCGGGTTCGTGACCGTCGCGCTCGACCCGGGCATCTGGGTCGGCATGATCGGCGAGAACCCGATCCAGACCTTCGCGGGCGTGCGCGTCGCCGACCAGCGCGACTTCTGGTACGGCGGGGAGCGCGACAAGGAGACCCGACCGCCCGCGGTCGACCCGCAGACGGCCTCGGAGATCCTCGCCGCGCTGGCGCGGATCACCGGCCGGTCCTGACCGTGTTCGAACCGGGGATCGCCGGCCGGTGTCGCACGCGGTCCCTATGATCTTGGGGAACCTCCCGCCCCGTGAAGGAATGAAATGACCGAACCCGTTGCCGCGCAAGAAGATCAGGCGAACCTCCCGCCTGAGTGGGCGGCCTTGGTGCTGCCGAGGCGCGGCAACGGGGTCCGGTCGCCGAACACGGTCGACCCGGCCGCCGTCGCAGCGGTCGCCGCGCGGATCGAGGCCGCACGCGAGCATTTCGAAGCCGCCCTCGAACGCCCCGAGACCGATCCGGGCCTCGCCCGCGCCGCCCGGGCGCACCTCGGCGGCGAGCCGGACCCGGCCGGGGCGGGCGCGGTCATCACGCTGCTCAGGTTCACCAGGCACTACCACTCCGCGATGTTCCGCGTCGCCGACGAACGCGCCGACCGCTGCGCGGAGCTGTTCGCGCACCTCGCCGCCGCGCACGGCCTGCCGTTCGCCGTCGCCGCGCTCATCGAGGACTTCGGCATCGGCATCCGCTGGTACCAGGACCCCGAAGACCGCCCCGAACGGCTGCCCGCGCTCGTCCCGGGCGAACCGAGCTCCCTCAAATGGATGCTCCTGGGCGGCCGGGGACGCCTGCTCGCCTTCGTCCGCGCGCGCATCGCCGACGCCGCGCCCGAGGAGTACGAGCGCCTCGTCGCCCTGGCCGGCGAACACCGCGACACCCCGCCGAAGCGGCTCGCCGCGGCCCTGTTCCTGCCCGACCAGACCGCCTGGGTCACCGAGGTCTGCCGGGAGCGCCGCACCGCGACGACCGACCTCACCGTCGACCCGCTCCTGTGGGCCTCCCTCGGCGAGCGCGTACATGCCGACCTCCTCGGCGCCGAGAAGTTCGCCGGCCTCGACTTGCAGCGCAACGTCCTCGCCGAACTCGTCGCCGCCCTCGGCCCCGACGCCCTCCCGCTGCTCACCGCGGCCCTCGGCCGCAAGCGCCTCGACTTCAAACAGCGATCGGCCCTCTACGAGGCGATCGCGCTCGTCCCGAGCGACGCGGCCGCCGACCTCCTCGTCCGCTGCGCCGGCGAGGCCGAAGTGCTCACCGGGCTCCGCTGCGCCGCCTTGCACGCCTCGACCCGCTTCGCGAGCGCCGTCGCCCGCGCCGACGACCTCCCGGCGGCCGACGCGATCCGCCTCTGCGGGGCCCTCCGGCAAGAGGACGTGCCGCTCGAAGCGACCCTGAAAGACCTCGACGAGCGCGACCGCGCCGCCGTCGAAGCGCTCCTGGACAAGACCGTCCCCACCACCGCCGGACCCGGACGGCTCCCCGATCCCCTCACCGAACCCGCCTGGACCCAGCGCGCCAAACGCCGCCCCGCCGCGCCGCTCGAAGGACTCACAGCGCCCGCTGGCACCGCGATCGTCTGGGGCGAAGGCGAATACGAACGCGCCATGGCCATCGAACCCGAGTTCAGCTCCTGGGACCCCGAGACGTACTGGGTCGACCCGGCCGACCTCGGCCTGAACGTGACCGAGCGCTTCTGGGGACGCCTGGCCCGCGGCGGCGCTCCCGTCGCCGACGCGGTCGTGGCCCGCATGAGGGACAAACCGAAATACGCCCAGGCGATCGTGCCGATCCGCAGCGCCGCCGCCGCGGCACTCGTCGCCGACTGGTTCGGCCGCCTCAAATCCGCCCGCGCCCACGCCGTCGACTGGCTCGACCGCCACGGCGAACACGCCGTCCCCCTCCTCGCCCCGGCGGCGCTCGGCGGCAACAACCGCGAACGCGCCGGCGGCGAAGCCGCCCTGCGCTACCTCGGCCTGCGCCTCGGCCCCGACGCCGTCCTCCGCGCCGCCGAACCCCATGGGCCCGAAGCCCTCACGCGCGTACGAGACCTCCTCGCCGCCCACCCGCACACGCCGCTCGCGGGCCCGGCCCCCAAACCCGGCCCCTGGGCCGACCCGGCCATGCTCCCGCCGGTCATGCTCCGCGGCACCGACCCCGCCCAGCCCCGCGCCGCACTCCCGCGCGCCTCGGTGCACCACCTCATCGCCGCCCTGTCGCTGTGGTCGACCCGCATCCCGTTCCCCGGCACCGACCTCTACACCGAGCACTGCGAACCCGACTCGCTGCGCCGCTTCTCCCTGGCCCTGTTCGAACTCTGGCTCCGCGCCGAAGCCCCCAGCAAGGACTCCTGGGCCGTCGACCAGCTCGGATGCTTCGGCGACGACGCCACCGCCGCCGTGCTCGGCCCCCTCGCCTTCACCTGGCCCGGCCGCGGCCAAGCCGACCGGGCCCTCCTCGCCATCGAAGTGCTCGCCCACATCGGCACCGACACCGCCTTCACCCACCTGCGCGCGATCGCCCTCGCCGACCGGTCCCGCGCCGTCTCCCAACGCGCCTGGACCCTCGCCGGACGACTCGCCGCCGCACGCGGCCTCGACATCGAGACCTACGCCGACCGCCTCGTCCCCGACCACGGCGTCACCGACCCCGAGACGCTCACCTTCGACTACGGACCCCGCCGCTTCCACGCCAGCTTCGACCACCTCCTCAACCCCCACCTCGCCGACGAGACCGGCAAGATCCGCAAATCCCTCCCCAAACCCGGCGTGCGCGACGACGCGCCCGCCGCCAAGGCCGCCATCACCCGATACAAGCGCCTCGTCAAAACCGTCGCCACCGAAGCCGAAACCCAGATCGAACGCCTCCGGACCGCGATGCTCGACGGCCGCACCTGGAACCCCGACGCCTTCGCCGCACTCCTCGACCACCCCCTCGTGCGACCCTTCGCCACCCGCCTGGTCTGGTTCAGCGGCACAGGCTTCCGCATCGCCGAAGACGGCGGCTTCGCCGACGTGCACGACCGCGAGTTCACCCCCGAAGGCCCCATCCGGCTCGCCCACCCCGCCCTCCTCGGCCCCGACACCCCCGCCTGGGCCGCCCTCCTCGGCGACTACGAAGTCCTCCAACCCTTCGACCAGCTCACCCGCCCCTCCGCGACCTTCACCGCCGACGAACTCGCCACCGGCCGCCTCACCCGCTTCGACGGCACCACCGCCGCCTTCGCCACCCTCGCCGAAACCCTCGGATGGACGCACCGCTTCACCTCGCCACAAGACGGCACCGACCGCACCGGGAACCTCGAACGCCCGATCCCCGGCGGCTGGCTCCTCGCCGACGCCGACCCCCGACCCGAGGGCTTCGCCCCCGAACCGACCCTCCGCCTCACCCTGAACTCGGTGCGGCTCACCACGACCCGCAACCGCCACCCCGACCACGCCCGGCCCCTGCCCGGACACCGCCTCGACCCCGTGACCGCCGCCGAACTCATCGACGGCCTCGCCGCCCTCACCCGCGACCGACTGAGCTAGAAAGACGCACATGAGCGACACGACCACCGCCGAACCGCGCCTCCAGCGCCCGCCCGCCGAGCGCCGCTACGCCGACGAACTCGCCAAGCTCGCCGCCGAGGACGACGCGCCCCGCCCGCCCGGCTGGGCCCTCAGCCTCCAAGCGGCCCGCACCTTCATCGTCGGCGACCCGTCCCGCGGCATCGCCAGGAAGTTCGTCGGCGACCCCTCGCTCATCGACCGCGCCCTCGTCACCCTCGCCACCAACCGCGGCCTCATGCTCGTCGGCGAACCCGGCACCGCCAAATCCCTGCTCTCCGAACTCATCGCCGCCGCCGTCTCCGGCGACTCCACCCTCACCATCCAAGGCGGCGCCTCCACCACCGAGGACCAGATCGCCTACTCCTGGAACTACTCCCTGCTCGTCTCCGAAGGCCCCACCCGGCGCGCCCTCGTCCCCGCGCCTCTCCTCCAAGGCATGGCCGAAGGCCGCGTCGTCCGCTTCGAGGAGATCACCCGCTGCCCCCTCGAAGTCCAGGACTCCCTGCTCTCCCCGCTCTCCGACCGCGTGCTCGCCATCCCCGAACTCGACGCCGACCCCATGGTCTTCGCCCGCGAGGGCTTCAACATCATCGCCACCGCCAACACCCGCGACCGCGGCGTCAACGAGATGAGCGCCGCCCTCAAGCGCCGCTTCAACTTCGAGACGGTCTTCCCCATCGCCGACTTCGACACCGAACTCGACCTCGTCGAGAACGAGGCCGCCACCGCGCTGGCCCGCTCGGGCGTGCCCGTCCCGCCCTCGCGGGACGTGCTCGCCGTGCTCGTGCGGGTCTTCCGCGACCTGCGCGCCGGCGACGCCCAGGGCGGGCGCCCGCAGGCGGTCATGTCCACCGCCGAGGCCGTCTCGGTCGCCCACGCCGTGGGCATCAAGGCCTGGTACCTGCGCGGCGGCGAGGCCCAGGCCGGCGACATCGTCGACTGCATGGCCGGGGCCGCGGCCAAGGACAGCGCCGAGGACCTCGCCCGCCTGCGCCGCTACCTCGAACAGAAGGCCCCCAAGCGCAAAGGCCCCCACTGGGCCTCGCTCTACCAGGCGCGGAACCTGCTGCCGGGATGATCGAGCGCCTTCACGTCCAAGGCGTGCGGCACCACTCGCCCGCCTGCGCCCGCCTCGTGGCCGAACGCGTCGAGGCGCTGCGGCCCGCCGCCGTCCTCATCGAGGGCCCCGCCGACTTCAACGACCGGCTCGACGAACTCGCCCTCGAACACGAACTGCCCGTGGCGATCTACTCCTACGCCAGCACCGACCTCGCCGTGCGCCGCTCCTGGACGCCCATGTGCGACTACTCGCCGGAGTGGGCCGCGCTCACCAAGGGCCGCCGCACCGGCGCCGACGTCAAGTTCATCGACCTCCCGGCCTGGCACGACGCCTTCGCGGGCATCGAGAACCGCTACTCCGACGCCGAGAAGCGCTACACCGAGGCGACCGACCGGCTCTGCCGCGCCTTCGCCGTGGACAACACCGACGCCCTGTGGGACCACCTGATCGAGATCGCCGATCCCGAAGGCCTCACCGAACGGCTCGACCAGTACTTCGACCTCGTCCGCGGCGAGTCGGAGGCGAGCGGGACCGACACCGAGCGCGAGGCGTACATGGCCCGGTGGATCAGGGCCGCGCTCGCCGCGACCGACGGGCCCGTGCTCGTCGTCTGCGGCGGCTTCCACGCCCCCGCGCTGCGCAAGCTCGCCGCGACCGGCACGACCGAGGCCCCCGAGGTCCCCAGCCCGCCCGAAGGCACCGACGTGGGCGGCTTCCTCGTGCCCTACTCCTTCAAGCGCCTCGACGCCTTCGGCGGCTACCAGTCCGGGATGCCCTCGCCCGAGTACTACCAGCAGCTGTGGGAGCGGGGACCGGGGAGCGCGGCCGCCGCGCTCGTCCAGCGCATCACGATGCGCCTGCGCGGCAAGGGACTCCACGTCTCCACCTCGGACCTCATCGGCGCGCGCAGCCTCACCGACGGCCTCGCGCGCCTGCGCGGGCACGAGCGGCCCGGCCGCACCGACCTCCTCGACGGCCTCGCCAGCGCCCTCATCAGCGACGACCTCGAACAGCCGCTCCCGTGGACCCGCCGCGGCACCCTCACCCCCGGGACCCACCCGGTCGTGGTCGAGATGACCGCCGCGCTCACGGGCGAACGGGTCGGGCGCCTCCACCCCGCCACGCCCGCGCCGCCGCTGGTCGCCGACGCCCAGGCCGAACTCGAACGCCTCGGCCTCGACGCCGACGCGGCCCTGCGCCTCGACCTCGTCAAACCCCGCGACCTCGAACGCAGCCGCCTGCTGCACTGCCTGCGGCTGCTGGCCATCCCCGGGATCAAACGCGCCGCCGGGCCCACCGCCGGCGCCGACGTCACCTCCGAGGAGCACTGGGACCTCCGCGCCCACGGCGACCGCCTCCCGGCGCTCATCGAGGCCGGGGCGCTCGGCGCGACCCTCGGCGACGCCGCCCAGACCGTCCTCGAGCAGCGGCTCGACCGCACCGGCGAACTGGACGCCATGGCGGGCATCCTCTTCGACGCCGCCCTGTGCGGGAGGGCCCATCTCACCGACCGGATCGGCGCGGCGGTGGAGGCCGCCGTGGCCGACAGCGGCGACGTGTCCGCGGTCGGGAAGGCCCTGTCGGTCGCTTTGGCGCTGTGGCGCCACGACCACCTGTTCGGTACGGCGGGCTCGGACCTGTACGCGGCGGTCATCGCCGCCTGCTGCGACCGCGTCCTGTGGCTCGTCGAAGGGCTCCACGCCCCGCCGGGCCCGGCCGACCTCGGGCGCCTCGACGCGCTGCGCGCCCTGCGGGACGCGGTGCGCCACGCCCCGGACCTGACGCCCTCGCCGGAGACGGTGACGCGGGCGGCCGACCGGATCGCGCTGGACGCGCAGGCCCCGCCGGACCTGCGCGGGGCGGCCCTGGGGCTCGCGTGGACCTTCGGCGCGCCGACCGACGCGGTCGCCGCCGCCGAGGGCGCGGCCGGGCCGAACCGGCTCGGCGACTGGCTCTCCGGGCTGTTCGCCCTCGCCCGCGAGGAGGTCCTCGCCGAGGCCCAAGGGGTCGTGGCCGCCGTGGACGAACTCGTCGGCGACCTGACCGAGGGGGAGTTCCTGGAGGCGCTTCCGGCGCTGCGCCAGGCCTTCGGGATGTTCCCGCCGCGCGAGCGGGGCCAGATCGCCGAGCGGATCGTGTCGCTGCGCGGCGGCGGCGACGCCTACGACCTGACCGCGCGCCACGAGGTCGACCCGCTCACCGTGGCGGCCTCGATGGCGCTGGAATCGCGCGTTGAGGCCGTCCTCGAACGCGAACACCTGCTATTCGGAGGGGAGTCCTGATGGGCGCCGACCTGGAACGCTGGCGGCTCATCCTCGGGCCCGCCGCCGAACGCCACACCGGCGGGCTCGGCCCCGAGAACGCCGGTCGCGACGCCGCACTGGACTGGCTCTACAGCCGCGACGACGACCTCGGCAAGCGCGACGTGCGCCGCGGCGGCGCGCGCGGGGACCGCCACGGCGGCGACGACCCGTCCATCTTGACCACTGTGGACTGGCTGGAGGGCATCCACCGGCTCTTCCCCAAGGAGACGATCGAACGGCTCGAACGCGACGCCGTGGAGCGCTACGAGATCCACGACGTGCTCACCGACCCCGAGGTGCTCGCGCGCATCGAGCCGAACCCGGCCCTGCTCAAGGCGGTCCTGCGCACCAAGCACCTGATGAACCCGCAGGTGCTCGACGCCGCCCGCCGCATCGTGGAGGAGGTGGTGCGCCGCCTGGTCGAGAAGCTCTCGGTCGAGGTCCGCACCGTCTTTACCGGCAGCCGCAACCGCAGGCCCAGCCAGCACCGCCGCGCCCGCGACTTCGACCTCAAGCGCACCCTCAAGTCCAACCTCAAGCACTACCGGCCCGAGGACCGGCAGGTCGCGATCGAGCGCCCCCACTTCCATTCGCGCACTTCGAAGCGCCTGGAGCAGTGGCAGCTGGTGCTCCTGGTCGACCAGTCCGGGTCGATGACCGGATCGGTGATCCACTCGGCGGTCACCGCCGCGTGCCTCTACGCCCTGCCGGGCCTCAAGACCCACCTGGTCGCCTTCGACACGCAAGTGGTCGACATGACCTCCGATGTGGACGACCCGGTGGAGCTGCTCATGAAGGTCCAACTCGGCGGCGGCACCGACATCGCCCGCGCGGTCGACTACGCCGCGGGCCTGGTCGAGAACCCCCGCCGCTGCATCGTCGCGCTCGTCACCGACTTCTACGAGGGCGGCAGCCCCAACCGGCTCGTCCACACCGTCAAGCAACTGTGCGAGCAGGGCACGCAGGTCCTCGGCCTCGCCGCCCTCGACGAGGAGGCCAACCCCGTCTACGACCGCGACATGGCCGGGCGCCTCGCGAACGTCGGCGCCCACGTCGGCGCCATGACCCCGTCCCACCTGGTCGAGTTCGTCGCCGAGCGGCTCGGCACCTGAAGACCCCTCTGGATGGAGTGAGAGTGACCCGCAGCGACCTGCTCGCGCTGACCCCCGACGCCCTTGCGGCCCTTGCCAACCGCGGCCTCGTCAAACGCGCCGCCAAGGACCTCGACGCCGGGGCCGCCCCCGAACTCGCCCTCGCCGAGGACGGCGCCCTCACCGCCGTCTTCCCCGACGGCGCCCGGGCCGTGCTCGCCGCCGAAGGCGGCCTGGAGACGGCCACCTGCACCTGCGGCGCGAGCGGCAAATGCCGCCACCGCATCGGCGCCGTCCTCGCCTACCAGCGCGAACACGAAGGCGCACCCGCCGAGGACGACGCCGCCGCGCCCGCCGAGACCGCCCCGCAGCCCGTCGCCACCCCCGCCGCGATCACCGACGACCAGCTCCGCGAAGCCCTCGGCCACCACGCGCTCAAGGCCGCCGAGGCCACCCGCCGCGCCGGGTACACCGCCCGCCTCGTCTGGCCCGGACCCGACCGGCCCGCCGTCGCCGAACTGCCCGCCGCCACCGTCTCCTTCCTCGTCCCCGGCCTCGGCTACGTCCACACCGACGCGACCGGGCCCGCCCGCGCCGCCGCCATCGTCCTCGCCGTCTGGGCCTTCCGCGAAGCCCCGGCCGAAGGCACGACCACCGTCAGCGTCGGCGGCACCAGCGCCGAGAGCAGCCTCGCCGGGGCGCTCGCGCTCGCCGAACAGGTGCTCCTCGACGGCGTCGACGGCGCCGACGCCGTCCTGCGCGCCGCACTGCAACGCGAGGCGAAGGCCCTCACCCGCCGCCGCGCGCACTGGCCCGCCGGAGCCGTCAACGACCTCATCGACCAGCTCCAGCGCTACGAGGACCGCTCGGCCGCCTACGACCCGCACCGGCTCGCCGCGCTCCTTGCCGAACTCCCCGCCCGCGCCCGCGCCTCGGCGCACCCCGGCGGCACCCCGCCCGCGCAGATCCTCGGCAGCGAGGAGGCCGACGCGACCCCGCTGACCCTGGTGCGCCTCACCGGGATCGGCGCCCGCATCGGCACCGACGGCGACCGCCGCACCCTGGAGGTCTACTTCGCGCAACCCGAGACCGGCATGGTCCTCGCGATCCAACGCGAATGGCCCCTCCCCGAGGACGGCAACCTCACCGGCGCCGAACTCGCCGGCCGCAAGATCGCCGGATGCCGGATCAGCGCCCTCGCGGGCGGGAACACCGTCACCGAGGCCGCCACCCGCACCGCCGCCCGCGCCCTCAAACTCGGCACCGGACGGCTCGCCAAGACCCAGGTGCTCCCGCTCGGCCTCGCCTGGAACGACCTGCCGAACTCCCTGCGCGCCACCGACCTCGACGCGCTCGCCGCCGAACTCGCCGACCTGCCGCCCGGGCTCGTCCGCCCGCGCGTGGCCGCCGAATCCCTGCGCGTCATAGCGATCGCCTCGGTCGACGCCCTCGGATACGACCCGGCGACGCAGTGCCTCGAAGCGCGCATCACCGCCCCCGGCGGCGGATCGGCGCGCCTGCGGGTCCAGCACCGCGCCGCCGCTCCCGGCGCGCTCGAAGCCGCCGAGAAGGCCCTCGCCACCGAACCGCTCGCCGTCGCCGGCCACGTGCGCCGCCACAGAGGCGAACTCATCGTCGAACCCACCGCGATCCTCACCGGCGACGGCCCCGTGGTGCCCGACCTCGCCCCCGGCGACGACTCCGCCGACCTCGCCGCCGCCGACCACGCCGCCACCACCGATCCGGTCGCCGCCGCGATCGAGGCCGCGACCGTCGTCTGCGCGGACCTGGCGCACCAGGGGCTGCGCCGCTCACGCGAACCCTCCCGCGTCCGCGTCGAAACCGTCGCGGCGAACCTGAAGCGAGTCGGACTCCAAAGGGCCGCAAATGATTTCGTGCAACTGTCCAAAGCGTTGGGGGATGAGGACGAGGCGGTGAAACGCGCCGCGTGGACCGCCGCCGCGATCCGGATCCAGACCACCGCTGAGCTACACTGACCGCCCTGTGGGAAATCCGCTCGCGGCGGCGCACGCACGCCGCGAGCCGGTAGTCGCGGCGTGGGGGTCAGAAGCCCGCATGACGCCGCCTCCCGCCGCTCACTCCCCGATGGAACCATCCGTTCCGCGTCCGCAGAGTCGGCGATCGTCATCGAAGCAATGAGGCTTTCCGTGCCATCTCAAACCGTGATCGACCTGCAAGACCCGATCTTCCTCGCCCACCGCGGCGGCAAACTGCGCACCTCCTCCACCGTCCCGCTCGACAGCCGCGAAGACCTCTCCGTCGCCTACACGCCCGGCGTCGCCCGCGTGTGCGAGGCCATCGCCGCCGACGTCTCGCTGGCGCGGACGCACACCTGGCGCTCGAACCTCGTCGCCGTGGTCACCGACGGCACCGCGGTGCTCGGCCTCGGGGACATCGGCCCGGCCGCCTCGCTCCCGGTCATGGAGGGCAAGGCCGCCCTGTTCCGCCAGTTCGCGGACGTCGACGCCGTGCCGATCTGCCTGGACACCAAGGACCCCGACGCGATCGTGGCGGCCGTGGCCGCCATCGCGCCGTCCTTCGGCGGGATCAACCTGGAGGACATCTCGGCGCCGCGCTGCTTCGCGATCGAGGACCGGCTCAAGGCCATGCTCGACATCCCGGTCTTCCACGACGACCAGCACGGCACAGCCGTGGTCGTGCTCGCCGCGCTGACGAACGCGATCCGGCTCCAGGGCCGGCGCGCCGAGGACCTGACGGTCGCGGTGGTCGGCGCGGGGGCTGCGGGGGTGGCGATCACGAAGATCCTCACCGAAGCCGGAGTCGGCGAGGTGATCGTGTGCGACTCGACCGGGATCATCCACGAAGGCCGGGAGCGGTTGAACCCGGTCAAGGAACAGCTCGCGGCGCGCACGAACCGAAGCGGCCGCCGAGGCGACGTGACCGAGGCGCTGCGCGGGGCGGATGTGCTCGTGGGCGTCTCGGGCGGGCGGATTCCGGAGTCGGCGCTGGAGGGCATGGCGGCGAACGCGATCGTGTTCGCGCTGGCGAATCCGACGCCGGAGATCGACCCGGAGGTGGCCGCGCGCCACGCGGCGATCGTGGCGACCGGGCGCAGCGATTTTCCGAACCAGATCAACAATGTGCTGGCCTTCCCGGGGATCTTCCGGGGCGCGCTGGACGCGGGGGCGCCGCAGATCACGGAGAAGATGAAGCTCGCAGCGGCCCAGGCGATCGCGGACATTGCGGCGGAGGATCTGGCGGCGGACAGGATCGTGCCGTCGCCGCTGGACCCGAGAGTGGCCCCGGCGGTCGCAGCGGCGGTGAAGGCCGCCGCCTAGGCCGCCACGCGCGGGAGTTGCGAAAGGTGAGCGGAGGGTTCCGGGCAATTCGGACATCGATGGGCCCCCGGTTCAACCCTGCCTCGGGGGTATGACATCGCCCGGTGGTTCGACTCCTCTTTGCCGGGTCGCCTTCCTCGGCTTCATCCTTCGGACCGGTTGCGCTGCAACCGGTCCGCTCTTATTCTCCGCTCAACTTCTCGGCCAGTGCCGCTATCGTCTCCCGGCCTTCGGCTTGCGAGGCCCATTCCCTCGGCAGTGCCGCATGGCCGTACGCCGCTCCATAGAGGTTCCCGAGAATCGCTCCGGTCGAGTCCGAGTCGCCCCCATGACTCACCGACGCCACCAGCCCGGCTCGCACGTCGTCCGTCCCCAGGAAGCAGTACACCGCGATCGCCAGCGCCTCCTCCGCGATCCAGCCCTCACCCAGCGGCGTGCACGTGTTCGGCCCGGGCGGGACGTTCCCCGCCAGCGAGTACGCCTTCTGAAGCGCGTCCGCCGTCTCCGACCGGTCCAGGCTCCGCTGCAAGTGGAGCAGCGTCGCCGAGACTGCGCGCTGCGGACTCGCGCCCTCCATCAAGTGCGCCACGATCATCGCCAGCGCACCCGCCGCGGCCCCCGCGGTCGGGTGCCCGTGCGTGAACGCCGAGCACGCCTCCGCGAGCGCGTAGGCCTCGGCGGGGGAGTGGCGCAGCCCGAACGGGGCCGAGCGCATGACCGTGCCGCAGCCCTTCGAGTCCGGATTGACGCCCGGCTCGCCTCCTGCCGCGAGCCCCGAGAGGCACGCGTTGCCGGGCGCGCGGCGCGCGTACAGCCACGGCAGCGCCGCGAGTCCGCGAGAACCCATGGGCGGCATCGGTTCCTGCTGCGTCACCAGCCACCGCAGATACGCGAGCCGCACCGATTCGGCCTCGGCCCCCGGCTGCGCCTGCAACAGCCCCTCGACGGTGAACAGGGTCATCTGGGTGTCGTCCGAGACGCGGTTGTACCGCAGCTCGGCGACCCCGCCGGGCCCGTAGTCGGCCGCGATCTGCGGCCAGGAGTCGAATTCGACCTGGTAGCCGAGGGCATCGCCCACCGCGCCGCCGACGAGGCAGCCGAGGGCGCGTTCGCGTCGCGAGATCGCTTGTGTCACGCCCGGATTCTATGAGCCCGCCGCTCCCCGGCCCCGCGCGCCGCCGCACTCGCACCCGCCGCTCCCCGCCCCGAAGTGATCGCCCGCGTCCGCCGCCTCGGCCTCGGATCTTCCCGACCCTTGACCGAGTGACCGTTAACATGCACAATACATTGACATGTTTCAACACTTTTCAGAACGGGAGACGATGCAGCCTCCGAACCGAACGCGCACCCTCGCCGTGGCCGGCGCCGCGGTCGTCGTACTCGCCACCCTCACCGCGGGCAGAGGCCCCGCGCCCGAGGCCGAGGCGAGCATCGCCGTCGACCTCGGCGACGCGACCGCCATCTCCGACCGGCTCTACGGACTGTTCTACGAGGACATCAACCACGCCGCCGACGGCGGCCTCTACGCCGAACTCGTCCAGAACCGCTCCTTCGAGTTCAGCCCCGCCGACAACGGCTCGTACACCCCGCTGACCGCCTGGACCGTGGACGGCAGCGCCGAGATCCAAACCGCCGACCCCCTCAACGACGCCAACGCCACCTATCTCAGCGCCGCGGCCGCAGCCACGATTGTCAACGCGGGCTACAACTCCGGCATGGCCTACACCGCCGGCGACGACTACGACTTCAGCGTCTGGGCCCGCGCCGACGCCGACACCGAGCTCCACGCGAGCCTCACCGACGCAGGCGGCGACGCCCTCTCCTCCACCGCCGCCCTCGCCCTCGACGGCACCGGCGAGTGGACGAAGCTCGAAGCGTCCCTGACCGCCGACGCGACGAGCACGACCGGCCGCCTCGCGGTCACCACCTCGGACGCGACCGACCTCGACATGGTCTCCCTCTTCCCCGAGGACACCTTCCTCGGCCGCGAGAACGGCCTGCGCGCCGACCTCGCCGAGCTCATCGCCGACCTCGAACCGAGCTTCCTGCGGTTCCCCGGCGGCTGCATCGTGAACACCGGCTCCTTCGACCCCGACTCGCGCGAGCGGGCCTACAACTGGAAGGACACCGTCGGCCCGGTCGAGGAGCGCCTCACCAACCACAACTTCTGGGGCTACAACCAGTCCTACGGCCTCGGCTACTTCGAGTACTTCCAGTTCGCCGAGGACATCGGCGCCGAAGCGCTGCCCGTCGTCCCGGTCGGCGTGACCGGCTGCGGCGACTCGGCCGAGATCACCGACCCGGACGAACTCGACCTCTGGGTCCAGGACACCCTCGACCTCATCGAGTTCGCCAACGGCCCGGCCGACTCCGAATGGGGCTCGCTGCGCGCCGACATGGGCCATCCCGAGCCGTTCGGCATCACCATGATCGGCCTCGGCAACGAGGAGTACAAGCCGCAGTACTACGAGAACTACCCGGCCTTCCACGACGCGATCCGCGAGGCGCACCCCGAGATCGCGATCATCGCGAACTCCGGCGTGGACGACGAGGGCGAGGTCTTCGACCGCAGCTGGGAATTCGCCCGCGAGCAGGGCGCCGACCTCGTGGACGAGCACTACTACAACTCGCCCGAGTGGTTCCTGTCCAACAACGACCGCTACGACGCCTACGACCGCGAGGGCCCGCACGTGTTCGTCGGCGAGTACGCCTCCCTCTCCAACACCTGGTGGAGCGCCCTCTCCGAGGCCTCGTACCTCACCGGTCTCGAACGCAACGGCGACGTGGTCGACCTGGCCTCCTACGCGCCGCTGCTGTCGAACATCGACTACGTCGACTGGGCCCCGGACATGATCTGGTTCGACAACCACCAGGCCGTCAAGTCCGCCAGTTACGAAGTGCAGCAACTGTTCAGCGCCCACGCCGGAGACGAGGCGCTCGCCTCGACCCTGGAGGCCGACCCCGTCGAGGTCGCCGACATCGCCGGCGGCATCGGCGTGGCGACCTGGAACACCGCCGCGGCCTACGACGACGTGACCGTGACCGGAGCCGACGGCGAGGTCCTCTTCGCGGACGACTTCGCGGCCGGATCGGACGCCTGGACCGTGACCGGTCCCGGAGACACCCCCACCGGCACCTGGGAGGTGCTCGACGGCGCCTACCACCAGACCGCGATCGTCGAGGACGCCCGCTCCACCGCCGGCTCGGCCGACTGGTCGAACTACACGCTGGAGCTCAAGGCCACCAAGACCGCCGGCGACGAGGGCTTCCTCGTCATGTTCGGCGTCGAAGGCTCCGACGACTACTACTGGTGGAACCTCGGCGGCTGGAACAACACCACCAGCGCGGTCGAGAAGTCCTCCAGCGGCGGGAAGTCGACCCTCCTCAACCACGACACCGTGATCGAGACCGGCCGCACCTACGACCTGAAGGTGGAAGTCGACGGTCGCACCATCACCGGCTACATCGACGGCGAGGAGGCCTTCAGCGTCGAGGACGACGCCGCGATCGAACCGCTCTACCAAGTGGTCACCCGCGACGCCGAGACCGGCGCGATCACCCTCAAAGTGGTGAACGCCCAGGACAAGGCGATCACCACCGACATCGCATTTGAAGGCCGGAAACTCCACAAGCGCGGCGAGGTCACCACGATCGCCTGCGAACCCGGCTGCGACAACGTCCTCGGCGAGGACCAGGTGGTCTACCCGGTCACCGAACAGGTCAAGCACCTCGGCAACGAGTTCACTTACGAATTCGAGCCCTACTCGGTCACCTTCATAACCCTCACCCCGACCGGCAAGCGCTGACCCCGAGAACGCGACACGCGGTCCGGTACCGGACCGCGTGTCGCGTTCCAAGCCCGCGGACGCCGACACCGCCCGAGCCGACTTCGCCGAACTGCCGATCCGCCGCTATCCCGGGTCGGTCACCGCCGACCGGTGCTGGGCGCTCCGGCATGACCGCAACGGCCACGACGCCGCCTATATCGCCTTGCCCGAACTCCTCGACGCGCCGTTGCTCACCGGCGATGCGAAACCGATCGGCGCCCACCACGCCGCCGTCGAGGTCGTGCCCGGTTAGACCGCGGTTTCCCTCACGGTCGGTTCGGGCTCGACGATCCGGTCGCCCTCGCGTTCGCCGTGGATCTCGTAATGCAGCGGCACGGCCTCGGCGCTCGGCTCGCGCCTGCGCAGGCTGAACGGCACCGCCACGACCGCCACCCACAGCACCCCGGCCCCCAGCATGTGCATCCCCACCAGCAGCTCCGGCAGGTCCATGTAGTACTGCGTGTACCCGATGACCCCTTGCAGCAGCTCCACGACCAGCAGCGTGTACGCCACCCGCTTGGCCGACTCCGGGGCCTTCACCGCGTGCAGCGCCGCGATCAGCGCCACCGTCATCCCCACCAGCAGCCACACCAGGTCCGCGTGGAACTGCGACATCAACGCCGGGTCCATGCCGTTGCGCGGCGTCTCCGCGTCGCCCGCGTGCGGGCCCGACCCGGTCACCACCACGCCCAGCACGATCACCGCGAACGCGACGCCCACCAGGCCCCGGCTCAGCAGCGTCACCGCGCGCGGCACCAGCGGCACCACCGCCCCGTCCGGCTCGCCCGCGCGCACGTACAGCGCGACCGAGATCGCCACGAGCGGGATCGACGCCAGGAAGTGCAGGCCCACCACCCACGGGTTCAGGTTCGTCCACACCGTGATCCCGCCGATGACCGCCTGCACCGGGACGTACAGCATCCCCAGTACCGCCAGCCGCACCAGCGACCTTCGCCGCGGCACCCGCAGCCACGCCGCCGCCAGCGCCCCGAGCGCCACCGCGACCAGCACGAACGTCAACACCCGGTTGCCGAACTCGATCACCCCGAAGATCCCCATCTCAGGGGTCGTCACCAGGGAGTCGGCCGTGCACTTGGGCCATTCGGGGCAGCCCAGCCCGGACTCGGTCAGGCGCACCGCGCCGCCGGTCACGATGATGCCGACGTTCGCGATCACGCAAGCCAGCGCCCATCTGCGAATCGCCTTGGGCCGACCGAACCACCGCTGCAACAGCTCCACGGCGCGAATCTAACCTTGGACCCGCCCCGCGGCTCGGGCCGGGTCCGCCGATGTGGGCTGCGCGGTTCCGGCGCCTTGTGAGGTTAGGCAACCCTGCGTGCCCCGTCTCACCACCAGGCATCTCGACGGTCCCCTGCGAATTAAGTAACATTTATCTTGTGGAAATGGTGACGAGGGCGGCCAGCCACTCGACGGACGGGGACACCCGCCGCCGGGTGACCAGGCTGCTGCTCGAAGGCGGCCACGCCACGGCCGCCGTCCTGGCCCGCTCCCTCGGCATCACCGCCACCGCCACCCGCCGCCATCTCGACGCGATGGAGGCCGAGGGCCTGGTCGAGACCCGCGTGGTCAAGACCGCCGGCCGCGGCCGACCGGCCAGGAGCTACCAGCTCACGCCGGCCGCCCGCACCGGACTCGGCCACACGTACGACGACCTCGCGATGGAGGCCCTGCGCTGGATCCGCCGGTTCGAAGGCGAGGACGCCATAGGCGGCTTCGCCGCCGAGCAGGTCGCGCGACTGGAGGCCCGCTGCCGGGCCGCCATGGACGCGGTCGACTCGGACGACCCGATGGCCCGCGCGCAGGCGCTGGCGACCGCCATGTCCGGGGAGGGCTACGCCGCCACGGCGTCGGTCATCGCCTCGGGCGGGCAGATCTGCCAGCACCACTGCCCGGTGGCGGGCGTGGCCGCGGAGTTCCCGCAGCTGTGCGAGGCGGAGACGCGGGTGATCAGCCGCCTGCTGGGCGTCCACGTCCAGCGGCTGGCCACGATCGCCAACGGGGACGGGGTGTGCACCACCCACGTTCCCGGCACCAGCCGCGGCCGCAGGGCCGCGGGCACCGACGGAGCAGGCGGCGGCCCGGTGCCGCTGCCCGACCCCGAACGGCAGACCGACAACCCGACAGGTCAAAGGTGAGACTTGAGATGACCGACACGCAGAAGAGCGAACCGCTGAGCCAAGAGGAGGCCTTGGCCTCCCTGGAGCGGTACGAGTACGGCTGGGCCGACTCCGACGCCGCCGGGGCCAACGCGCGGCGCGGGCTGACCGAGGAGGTCGTCCGCGACATCTCCGCGCGCAAGGGCGAACCCGAGTGGATGCTCGACCTGCGCCTGAAGGGCCTCAAACTCTTCGGCCGCAAGCCGATGCCGAACTGGGGCGCCGACCTGTCGGGCATCGACTTCGACAACATCAAGTACTACGTCGAGGCCTCCGAGAAGCAGGCCGAGTCCTGGGAGGACCTGCCCGAGGACATCAAGAAGACCTACGACAAGCTGGGCATCCCCGAGGCCGAGCGCCAGCAGCTCGTCTCCGGCGTGGCCGCCCAGTACGAGTCGACGGTGCTCTACCACTCCATCCGCGAGGACCTGGAGCAGCAGGGCGTCATCTTCATGGACACCGACACCGGCCTCAAGGAGCACCCCGAGCTCTTCAAGGAGTACTTCGGCACGGTGATCCCGGTCGGCGACAACAAGTTCGCCGCGCTCAACACCTCCGTGTGGTCGGGCGGCTCGTTCATCTACGTGCCCAAGGGCGTCCACGTCGACATCCCGCTCCAGGCCTACTTCCGGATCAACACCGAGAACATGGGCCAGTTCGAGCGCACGCTCATCATCGCCGACGAGGGCTCGTTCGTGCACTACATCGAGGGCTGCACCGCCCCGGTGTACTCCTCGGACTCGCTGCACTCGGCCGTGGTCGAGATCGTGGTCAAGAAGGACGCCCGCGTCCGGTACACGACCATCCAGAACTGGTCGAACAACGTCTACAACCTGGTCACCAAGCGGGCGATCGCCGAGCAGGGCGCGACCATGGAATGGGTCGACGGCAACCTCGGCTCCAAGGTCACCATGAAGTACCCGGCCGTGGTCATGACCGGCGAGCACGCCAAGGGCGAGGTCCTGTCGGTCGCCATGGCCGGCGCCGGCCAGCACCAGGACACCGGCGCGAAGATGACCCACGCCGCGCCGCACACCTCCTCGACGATCGTCTCCAAGTCGATCTCCCGGGGCGGGGGCCGCACCTCCTACCGCGGCCTGGTGAAGGTCGACGACGGCTCGCACCACGCCAAGTCCACCGTCAAGTGCGACGCGCTGCTGGTCGACACCATCTCGCGCTCGGACACCTACCCGTACGTCGACATCCGCGAGGACGACGTCGACATGGGCCACGAGGCGACGGTCTCCAAGATCGGCGAGGACCAGATGTTCTACCTCATGAGCCGGGGCCTGACCGAGGACGAGGCGGCCGCGATGATCGTCCGCGGCTTCATCGAGCCCATCGCCAAGGAACTCCCCATGGAGTACGCCCTCGAGCTCAACCGCCTGATCGAGCTCCAAATGGAAGGCGCGGTCGGTTAACCGACCCACGGCCCGGACTAGGAAACCAGAGATTTCATGAGCATCGAATTGGCGACATCCGCCAAGCCGCACACCCACGGCGCCGGCGAGGTGCCCCCGAAGACCAAGTCGCAGCTGCTGCGCTCGTTCGAGCCCGCGGACTTCCCGGCCCTCACCGGCCGGGAGGAGGACTGGCGCTTCACGCCGATCAAGCGCCTCGCCGGCCTCGACAGTGAAGGCACCGCGCCCGCGGTCAAGGCCGCCCAGTACGCCATCCGCAGCCTGCCCGAAGGCGTCAGCGCCGAAGCGGTCGGCAAGGACGACGAGCGCCTGGGATCGATCCTGACGCCCTTCGACCGGCCCAGCGCCGTCGCCTGGGCCAACAGCGAGAAGGCCCTGCTCGTCGCCGTCGCGCCCGAGGCGGCCGTGGCCGAACCGGTCTGGATCGACGTCACCGGCGGCGGCCTCGACGGCGCCACCTGGGCCCACACCTACCTCGAGGTCGGCCACCACGCCGACGTCACCGTCATCGTGCGCCACACCGGCCAGGCCCGCCTCGGCGACAACGTGGAGATCTCGGTCGGCGACGGCGCGCACCTGCGCCTGGTCGTCGTGGCCGAATGGGACCGCGAGTCCACCCACGTCGAGCACCAGAAGGCCCGCCTCGGCAAGGACGCCAAGCTCGACCACATCGCCGTCACGCTCGGCGGCGACCTGGTCCGCCAGTACCTGTCGATCGACTACGCCGGGCGCGGCGGCTCCGTGGACGCCCTCGGGCTCTACTTCGCCGACGCCGGCCAGCACCTGGAGCAGCGCCAGCTCGTGGACCACTCGGTCCCCGACTGCCGCTCGAACGTGAACTACCGCGGCGCCCTCCAGGGCGCGACCGCGCACACCGTCTGGGTCGGTGACGTCCTCATCCAGGACAAGGCCACCGGCACCGACACCTACGAGATCAACCGCAACCTCGTCCTCTCCGACGGCGCCCGCGCCGACTCGGTGCCGAACCTGGAGATCGAGACCGGCGAGATCGTCGGCGCCGGACACGCCTCCACGACCGGCCGCTTCGACGAGGAGCACCTGTTCTACCTCCAGTCCCGCGGCATCCCCGAGCCCGAGGCCCGCCGGCTGGTCGTCAAGGGCTTCTTCAACGAGATCCTCCAGAAGGTCCCCGACGAGGCCCTGCGGGAGGAACTCACCGAACTCGTCGTCGCGCGCCTGGATGCCGGTGCCTAAATGACCGACCAGGACTTCCTGCGCGTGTGCGCGCTCGGCGACCTGCCCGATGCCGAGCCCGTCGCGGCCGACATCCACGGCACGTCGATCGTGCTCGTGCGCAAGGGCGAAGAGGTGTTCGCCCTCTACGACGAGTGCTCCCACGCCGCCGTGGCGCTCTCCGAGGGCGACGTCGACGACTGCTCGATCGAATGCTGGCTCCACGGGTCGAGCTTCGACCTGCGCACCGGCAAGCCGTCCGGACCGCCCGCCACGGTCGCGGTCCCGACCTACCCGATCGAACTGCGCGACGGCGACGTCTACCTCAGCCTGAAACCCAAGACCACCGAAAACGCCTGAAGGAATCTGCAATGAGCAAGCTCGAAATCCGCGACCTGCACGTCTCGGTCAACACCGAAGAGGGCGCCAAGCCGATCCTGCACGGCGTCGACCTGACCATCAGCTCCGGCGAGACCCACGCCGTCATGGGCCCCAACGGCTCCGGCAAGTCGACCCTCGCCTACTCGCTGGCCGGGCACCCGAAGTACGAGATCACCGGCGGCACCGTCCTGCTCGACGGCGAGGACGTGCTGGAGATGAGCGTCGACGAGCGCGCTCGCGCCGGCCTCTTCCTCGCCATGCAGTACCCCGTCGAGGTCCCCGGCGTCAGCGTCTCGAACTTCCTGCGCACCGCCAAGACCGCCATCGACGGCGAGGCCCCCAAGATCCGCACCTGGATGAAGGACCTCAAGGGCGCCATGGCCGATCTCAAGATGGACGAGGCCTTCGTCAACCGCAACGTCAACGAGGGCTTCTCCGGCGGCGAGAAGAAGCGCCACGAGATCCTCCAGATGGAGCTGCTCAAGCCCAAGTTCGCGATCCTCGACGAGACCGACTCCGGCCTCGACGTCGACGCCCTGCGCACCGTCTCCGAGGGCATCAACCACGCCAAGTCCACCAGCGAATCGGGCATCCTGCTCATCACGCACTACACGCGCATCCTGCGGTACGTGAAGCCCGACTTCGTCCACGTCTTCGTCGACGGCCGGATCGCCGAAGAGGGCGGGCCCGAACTCGCCGACAAGCTCGAAGCCGAGGGCTACGAGTCCTACGTCGGCCAGAAGGCCTAGACCACCAGGAAGAAGGAGCCCGTGGAGGCTGTCACCAAGCTCGACGTCGAGTCGATCCGCGCCGACTTCCCGATCCTGCGACGCAGGATCGGCGACAGGCAGCTCGCCTACCTCGACTCGGCCGCCACCTCGCAGAAGCCCGTCCAGGTCGTCGAGGCCATGCGCCGCTTCACCGACCACTCGAACGCGAACATCTCGCGCTCGGTCCACACGCTCGGCGCCGAGGCCACCGAAGCGTACGAGGGCGCCCGCGCCCGCGTCGCGGCCTTCATCGGAGCCCCGAGCCCCGACGAGGTGGTGTTCACCAAGAACTCCACCGAATCGATCAACCTGCTCGCCTACGCGTTCCAGAACGCCGCGTTCGACCCGGCCGCCGACCCGCGCTTCAAGCTCGGCCCCGGCGACGAGATCGTCGTGACCGAGATGGAGCACCACGCCAACCTCGTGCCCTGGCAGCAGCTCGCCCAGCGCACCGGCGCGACGCTCAAATGGATCGGCGTCACCGACCACGGCCGCCTCGACCTCGAAAGCGTCGCCGAAGTCGTCACCGAACGCTGCAAGGTCATCTCGTTCACCCACGTGTCGAACCTGCTCGGCACCGTGAACCCGACCTCGCAGATCACCGCCCGCGCCCGCGAGGTCGGCGCACTGGTCGGCCTCGACGCCTCCCAGTCCGTGCCGCACCTGCCCGTGAACGTGGCCGAACTGGGCGTCGACTTCATCGCCTTCACCGGCCACAAGATGCTCGGCCCGACCGGCATCGGCGTCCTGTGGGCCAAGGCCGACCTCCTCGACGCCATGCCCCCGTTCCTCACCGGCGGCTCCATGATCAAGACCGTCACCATGGAGCGCACCACGTTCGCCGACGCGCCCGCCAAGTTCGAGGCCGGCACGCCGCCGATCGCCGAAGCGGTGGGCCTGGCCGCGGCCGTCGACTACCTCGACGAGCTCGGCATGGAGAACGTGCGCGCCCACGAGAAGGAACTCGCCGGGTACATGCTCGAGCGGTTCGAGACCGTCGACGGCCTCACCGTCGTCGGCCCCCGCGTCCCGATCGGGCGCGGCGCGACCGTCTCCTTCACCTTCGCGGACGTCCACCCGCACGACGTCGGGCAGATCCTCGACGCCGAGGGCATCGCCGTCCGCGTCGGCCACCACTGCGCCAAGCCCACCTGCGACCGCTTCGGCGTCAACGCCACCACCCGCGCCTCGGCCTATGTCTACAACACCCGCGAGGAAATAGACCGGCTCGTGGAGGCGTTGGGCCAGGTGCGAAAGGTGTTCGGCTGATGAATCTCGACGAGCTGTACCAGGAAGTGATCCTGGACCACTACAAGCGCCCGCGCGGCTTCGGCCTGCGCGAACCCTACGAGGGCGAGTCGCACCAGGTCAACCCGACCTGCGGCGACGAGATCACCCTCCGGGTCCACGTGGACGGCGACCGCGTCGCCGACGTCTCCTACGAGAACGTCGGCTGCTCGATCTCCAAGGCCTCCGCGTCGGTGCTGTACGAACTGGTCCACGATACGACCGTCGACGACGCGCTGGCCCGCCTCGGCGAGTTCACCGAGCTCATGAACTCCAAGGGCCAGTCCGAAGGCGACGAGGAGACCCTGGAGGACGCCGTGGCGTTCGCCGGCGTCTCGAAGTACCCGATGCGCGTCAAGTGCGCGCTCCTGGGCTGGATGGCGTTCAAGGACGCCCTGGTCCGTGCCGAAACCGCGATCCCCGGGAGGACCGACGGATGAGTGACACCGTGAAGGCGAAAGAGGACGACGTCCTCGAGGCCATGAAAGACGTGGTCGACCCCGAGCTGGGCATCAACGTGGTCGACCTCGGCCTGATCTACGGGGTCCACGTGGACGAGCAGAACGTGGTCACCCTCGACATGACCCTGACCTCGGCGGCGTGCCCGCTGACGGACGTCATCGAGGACCAGTCGCGCTCGGCCCTGTGCTCGGGCCCGGAGGGCGGGCTCGCCACCGACCTGCGCATCAACTGGGTGTGGATCCCGCCGTGGGGCCCGGACAAGATCACCGACGACGGCCGCGACCAGTTGCGGGCCCTTGGCTTCAACGTCTAAGGTCCGCCCCGCCTTCGGCGGCGGCCGCATCGTCGAGGTCGAGCCCGAGCGGCTCCCGAAGTGGGTCGCGAACTTCGCCGCCCGCAACGGCGGCATCGCGGGCCACCGCGCCGGAGACGACGCGTGGACGATCGAATCGAACGAAGGCTTGTCGGCCAGTGTCCGCTGGACACTGGCCGGCGGTCTGCCCGCCGGATGGCTCCTGGACGACGATCCGCAGACGGCCGCCGAGCACCTGCGCGACTACGCGCTCGAACCCCGCCGCATCGCGGTCCTCTTGGCCCGCAAGGGCGCTTATTCAGTGGGGATCGTCGAAGACGGCAAGGTCACCGTCTCCAAGACCGACACCGCCTATGTGCAAGGCAAGACCAAGGCGGGCGGGCAGTCCCAGCAGCGCTTCGCAAGACGCCGAGACGGCCAGGCGAAGGCAGCCGAGAAACGCGCCCGAGAGGCGACCTATGCAGTCCTCGGCAACGCCGAGTTCGATGTGCTTGTCACCGGGGGCCCGGTAGAAGGCATCCTCGAAGACCCCCGACTCGCGAAGCTCAAACAAACAGTCCACTTCGGCGACATAGCCGAGCCGAAACGGGCTCTGCTCACCCAAACCGCCTATCGGGCAATAGGTTTCACAGTGACTCTCACTGGGTAGAGGCTCCGGTGGACCGCGCCTTGGGTACCGAAATGGTGATGCGAGATTAGGCGGGTGCATTGTCGGGTCGGGGACTGTGCCGGGTTGCGGTTCAGGCGGTCAGCGACAGAACAGGGCTCACAGCGATGATGCGAATACGGGTGCGCCGCCGCGGAAGGGTTCTGTTTCCGATTGCGGTACAAGACATCGGCGACGGAAGTGGCGCAGGGATAGCCTGTGGTGGGTTGCCGAGGCCAGGTCCGGTTTCGGTCGAGGCTCAGGCAGTCAGCGACGGAGCAAGGCGTGGGATTCCCGGTGGTCCGCTACCGGAGCGAGGGCCGTCTTGGACCGCGGTTCAAACCAGCACCGACAGCACCGCCACACGAATCCCGAGCGCCCACAGCCGAAGCAAGGCCGATCTGCGGTCGCGGTTCAGACAGTCAGCGACGGAACAGCGCCGCGATACCCGAGGGTTCGTCAGGCAGCGACGGAGCGGCCGCCGGAAGGGTCGTGTTGTGCTGCCGGGGCCGGGTCGTGCTCGAAAAGCGGTACAAGCCATCAGCGACGGAAGCGACGCGGAGATGGCCTGCGGTGCGTTGCCGAGGCTGGGTCAGGTTGCGGCCGAGGTCCAGGCAGGCTGCGGCGAAGCGGCGGCGCGGCGCTGAAGGTTCGCCTCCGCAGCGCGGTCGTCTTCGGTCGTGGCGCTGGCGCTGGCGCTCGGCGGGAACCGGAGTCGGTGGAGGGCTGATGCGGTGCTGTTGAGGCCAGGATCGTGTCGGTTGCGGTACAACCTGGCGGCGACGGAGCAGCCGCCGAGAAGGTCCTGGCCGGTTGCTGGGCTCAGGTCGACTGCAATCCGTGGTTCGAGCTGTCGCCGAGGCAGTGCCGGCATCGAGTCGGGGAAGCGTTGCCGAGGCGAGGCCGTGTCCGGTCCCGCCGGGGCCCAGTTCGGCGGCTCGCGCCGCAGGCCGGCCTGTACTGGTTCGGCAGCGAAACGATGCGGAGAACGCAGAGGGCTCGGTCATGTCCTGCATCGCCTCCACACTCCCTTCCGCTTCCCACCCCGCACCTCCCGGTACCGGGCATGCAACCGCCGCCCCACGCCTTCCGGCTCCGGGCAAGCACTCACCGCCCCTCGCCTTCCGGCTCAAGGGCACTCACTCGTTCTTCTTCACCTTCGAGCTGTCGCCCTCCGGCGCTGGCTTGCTACCTTCGGACCTTCGTCCTCCGGTTCCGGGCTCCCGCCCTCCGCCCTCCGGCGCTGGTTCGCTGCCATCGGGTATTCGGGCTGGCGCTCTCGGGCAGCCCCTGCCGCCCTTCGGCGCTTGTGCTGCGCTGTCGGGCAGTGGTGTGCTCGGGAGCGGCCGGTGGGGCCGTGTGGCCGCTGTGGCTGGTCCAAGGGGCATGGTCCTACCGGCCTGGGGCGTCTCCCCTTTTGGCCGCAGGCGTGCCCTTGCACCCGGTTGGCATGCTTTCTCCGGCTCGTTCCCGCGCGTGGCGTGGGCGTGGCCATTCGGTGCCGTGCATGTCTGACGGTTCGTGCGCACTGCGCCTTATAGAGACCCCCGCACCTGGCTCTGTTTGCGGCCTTGTGTGGGTGTCTCGTGCCCAACCGCGCTCATCATTGCGCGTGGCGCGCACCGTGTGTCTCGTTCAGGACACTGCCTCCCGGCCCAGGTGATCCAGACC
>NZ_JOGR01000014.1 GCF_000719515.1 Glycomyces sp. NRRL B-16210
GCACCGCACCGCACCGCACCGCACCGCACCGCACCGCACCGCACCGCACCGCACCGCACCGCACCGCACCGCACCGCACCGCACCGCACCGACCATTATGTGACCCTCACCACTTGACCTCCACCGGCCGGCCCGAAATGTCGTACCCATCGGTCAGGGTTGTTGATCCGGGGATCTTCAATTCGCAAAACAACCGGTGTTCGTCGTGCCCGCGGGGCCGCGGCGCGCGGTCGCGCGTCCCGATTCAGAGACACGCGACCGCGAAGGCGCGCACGGCGTCTCGGCGTGCCGTTCAGGACGCCGAGGGCACGGACGCCGGAGGCGCGTTCGTCGCGACCGGCGGGGGCCCTTGGGGTTCCGCCCTCTTCGGCCTCGTCGCGAGGACGATCCCGGTGACCGTGATCGCCAGACCCGTCCACAGCAGCGAGTCCGGGCGCTGGCCGAACAGAGGCCAGGCCGCGAACGTCGCGAGCGGGGTGACCAGCAGCATCAGGCGCGCGGTGTCCGCGGCTTGACGGTGGCGGAGCATGAGGAACGTCAACGCGGAGGCGATGCAGGAGTTCCCGATGGCGAGGAACAGGACGACGCCGACTGAGGTGCCGTTGACCGGAATCGCGATGCCGCCCTCGAAGACGAGGGCGAGCGGAAGCGTGACGGCGGCGGCGACCGCCATCTGCACGGCGGTCCCAGTCCGCAGGTCCATGCGGGCGCCGGTGCGGCGCTGGACGAGGGTGCCCGCGGCGAACGCGATGGACCCGGCGACCGGCAGCAGCGCGGCGACGCCAATGGCGACCGCCTGCCACTCCCCCGCGATGGCCACGGCGAGGCCCGCGAATCCGAGTAAAGTCCCTCCCCACTGGAGTGGCGAGAGCCGTTCGCCGAGCGTGAAGGTCCCGCCGACCGCGACCAGGACCGGGGAGGCGCCGATGGCGATCGCGACGATCGCGACCGGGACGCCCAGGGCCAGCCCGAGGTAGCAGAAGCTGAACATGCCCGCCTGCATGAGCAGGCCGGTCGCGACGACCTGGACCCACGCGTCCCGGCCCTGAGGCCAGCGCGCGCGGGTGAGGACGGCGAGGATCGCGAGGATGACGGCGGCGACGCCGAAGCGCCAGAAGCAGAGCGCGAGCGGACTGGCCTGGGTGACGCCGATGGGTCCGGCGATGTAGCCGCCGGTCCACATGACGACGAAGGCGACGGAGAGTCCGGGGCCGAGGAGGAAGGAGCGGGATCGAGACGAGGCAGCGGTGGTGGGGGTGGCCGCGGCGGGAAGTGCGGGGAACGTGGGGACTTTGATCGGCGTCGGCGCTTCGGTGGTCATGGACCCTCCAGTTGTAACGCTTCATATCGTTACAACGTAAGTCGGGCCTTTGTAACAAGTCAACCTGTTACATTGTCCTGATGAAATCCGACAGTCGCAGCGAGTTCACGTTCTCGACAGGCCGGCCATGGCTCGATTTCATTGCGACGCTTGCCGATCGGCTCGGTGAAGAGCCCTTCGAGCGGCTTTGGGACACCGGGCGCCTCGCGCTGTGGCTCCAGCGCGGCATGGGCGCCGAGCCGGAGGTGAAGGTGACCGAGGCCGATCTGGAGCACGCCCGGTGGGCGCGGGAGGCGATCCAGGTCCTGGCCGATGCGGCGCTGGACGGGGCGGCGCCGCCGCAGCGGGCCGTGGCGGCGGCGAACCGGGCGCTGGAGTTGTACGAGCCGCCGCGCGCGCGGATCGAGGGCGGGCGGTTGCGCGCCGGCGCGCCGACCTCGGTGGAGACGGCCGTGTCCTGGCTGGTGCTGGAGGCGCTCCAGACGTTGAGCGGGGACGGGGCGCGGCTGCTGCGGCGGTGCGCCGCACCCGATTGCAGGGCGGTGTTCGCCGACCCTTCGGGCAGGCGCCGGTGGTGCCCGAGCGACCGGTGCGGGGTGAAGCACCGCGTGCGGGCGCACAGGGAGCGGGCGAAGCAGGTCCCGGGCGAGGATGTCGGCGGTGTCCCGTAACCTGCCGGGGTTCACCAAGACCGAGGAGGCCCGGTGAAGTTCAGGAAGATCGACGAGCAGCGCTCGATGCGCAGGCCGCTGTGGGAGGCCGACCGGCTGGCGGCGGTGGCGGAGCCGCCGGAGGCGGACTTCGAGTTGAGCGAGCGGTTGTTCGACGGTCTGGAATGGACGGGCGGGGCCGCGGACGGCAGCCTGGACCAGTCGCTGCTGCGGAGCGTGGACTTCTCGGGGACGGCGCTGTCGCCGTTCGAGGTCGTCGACGTGACCGTGGAGCGGTCGGTGCTGTCGAACGGCAGATGGGAGCGGGCGACGGCTCGCCGCGTGGAGATCACCGACAGCCAGCTGGTGGGCTGGCAGGCGCAGTTCGCGCTGGTGCAGGACCTGTACGTGTCCGATTGCCGGGCGGACTTCGCCGGGATCTCGATCGGGACGGCGAAGGGGCCGGTGGTCTTCGAGCGGTGCCGGTTCATGAACGCGACGTTCTTGGGCGACTTGTCGAAGGCGGTGTTCATCGACTGCGCGTTCCCGGGGGCGGACTTCTCGCGGGTGGCGAACGCGAAGGGCTGCGACCTGCGACGCTCGGACCTGGTGGGCATCACGGGCCTGATGAGTCTGCGAGGAGCGCTGATCACCCCGGGTCAAGCGGTCGAGATAGCGGGGGAACTGGCGAAGGCCGCGGGCTTCAAGCTCGCCTAGCGGGCCGAGGGCCGGCGGGAAGTGCGGGTTGGCGAACTGGAACCGGCGAAGGCGGCAGGTTTCAAGCTCGCCTTGCGGTAAGGCGAAGCGATCGTGTGGCGAGGCGGCGTTGCGGGGTCGCAGCATGGCGAACCGGCAACGGCTAACTTGACCTCGGTGAAGGTCGCGGAGTGGACCTCGCCGGTGCGCCCGCCGTCGGCGTCGAACGACCAGAAGCCGGTGATCGTGCCGGAGTTGAAGTCCATGACGTGGGTGACGGCCGCGCCCGAGACCTCGTTCCAGCCGAGCAGGTAGACGCTGGGGGCGACCTCGCCGACGTGCAGGTCCACTACGCCGGAGCCGCCTTCAGAGGCGCCGTCGATCTGTTCGTATCGGAGCTTGTTGCCTTCGGGTGCATACGCATTGCGAAGGACGACCCCGTTGTCGACGCGGATGTCGAAGACCTTGCCGGCGAACGCGAAATCACTCATGTCCGGTTCCTCTCTCCTCGGATGCGCCCGCGCGCCGAAGCGGCGCGACGGACAACGGCCACCCTCCAACCTATGAGCTGCGAGGCCGGAAGACAGGAGATTCCCCGACTCCATCGTCAGGGTCGATCGAGTTCCGGGCCTGCCAGAAGGCATCGCTGAAGCCCCCTCGCCCCTCGCCCCTCGCCCCTCGCCCCTCGCCCCTCGCCAACGAAGCGTCGTGCCCCTCTCCTTTCGAGCCCAGGGCCCTGCGTCCCGGCCCGCCCCGGAGCCCGGGCCGCGCCTTTCGCGGCGCGACCCGGACTCGGTTTCACCGCCGACGCCGACGCCGACGCCTCACCATTCGCCGAGGCCACTCGTGCACGCCCGCTTCCTATGCCTCGCCTTCCTACGCTTCGCCACCGGCCGAGATCGCCGAATTCGCTGCGGCAAGCCGCACCGCGAAGTCCGCGTCGTCCGTCTCCGCCAGCGCTTCCAGCGTCGTCTTCCTGCGCCGCAGCGACCGCTCCAACCAGTCCTGCCATTCCGGCCCGGCCTCGGCCGCCGCGATTGTGGCCGGTCGCCAGACCGGCATCGGCGCGCCGCTCGCAGGGAAGCGCGGATTCGGCTTCAGCCCCTCCGGTTCCGGTAGGAAGTCGCGGACCGCCGTGTCGGTCCACCCTCGCGAACGCAAGAGCGGCTTGGTGACCCACACCGACCCGTCCCCGCGCTTGACGAACCGCCGCTCCGGCGGCGTCGATCCTTCCGCGGATTCCCTCTGGTCCCCCGCTGCGATCAGTTCGCCCCGCGAGGTTCCCGGCAGAGCGGGCGGTGGGATCGACGTTGTCGCGCTCGGCGACGTCGGCGGGGCCGAATTACCTGCCGAGCTCTGCGATGCCGCCTGCCGAAGGGCCGAGGCGGTCTTGTTCGGCGAACTGCGCGACGCCTTCCGGCGGGTCGGCGAGGCACCTTGCCGCGTCGGCTCACTCGCATCATTGAGCGGGGCCGGTACCGGTCGGGCCGTCAACGGTTCCGCTTCCTCGGCGCCCGTTCCCGCCTTCGACTCGGCTCCCGCCTTCGCATCACGCGTGGCCTCGTCGGCGCCGTCCAGTGACCGCACCAGCCACCTGGTGAAGTGCTCGCGCAGCGGTGTCGCGGGGATCGTCTCGAACGGCAGCATCCGATCGAGCGTTCCCGGCCCCTGCACAACTTGCGGAGGGCTTGCGGCCCTTGCTGTTCGTAGCTTTTCGCCAGGCCAGATGTCGCTCCTGCCCGCCGATGCCTTCCGGCCCGGCGAGGTGCCGCTCGCGGGGCGGTCGGCGAGGTTCTTTCGCTTCGCCTGGGTTCGTGAACTGTCTGATGGTCTCGTTGCCGCCATCGCGCCGTCCGATCGGTCGATCGCGCCTCGCTCACAAGCTCGGCGCTCGCTGTGCAATTGCCGCGACAACTGTACGAGCAGGGTACGACACTTTCCGTGATGTCACTGTCTACCTGCGACGACGCATCTTCAGCGGCTCAGGCCCGGTTCGTCCACGGGCGCACTTCGATCACCGCGCTGACCGGCAGCGGCCCGTAGATGTGCGGGTACCGCTCAGCTCCGGGCTCGAGCGCCTCGTACTCGATCGGCGCTCCCACCAGCGCGTCGTCGATGACCAGCACCACCAGCGGCCCGTCGTAGTCGCCGTAGAGGAAGGCGCCCACCGCATCGACCTGGTCCGGCAGCGAGCAGTGGATGAACCCTTCCTCGGCGAGGGTCTTCCCGCGCGTCGATCCCTCGTACGATCCGGCGGCGAGCGCCGCCTCCCACAGTGCGGGTTCGGTCAGGTGCAGCAGTTCGGCCATGCCCGCACGCTACCTCCCCGCCGACCCGATCTCGACCCGCTTTTCGCCACTACGGCGATGCCGCCCGCGACCGGTCGGTCGCGGGCGGCATCGATCTCCGCACCCTCAGGCGCCGTAGCGAACCGTCAAGTCGCCGACGCCGATTTTCACCGTGATGGTGTAGTCCGCCGTCGTGGAGGGGTCGGTCGCGATGTCGATGTCCTGGCTGCCCACGCCGGAGTCGAAGCGCACGTCGTAGGTAGTGCCGTCGTCGGGCAGGATGAGCTCGACGTCGCCGGTGCCGATGTCGATGCTGATGTCGCCGAGCACCTGGTCGTAAGCGAGCCTCACGGTGCCCACACCGGTCTCGACCGAGGTCGAGGTGGCGCGCAGCTTCTCGCCGTCGACGGCGCCGACGCTCGTCTCGGCGTCGATCTCGCCGTCGAGCCCGTTGAGGCGGATGTCCCCCACGTCGATGTTCGCCTCGGCGTCGGTGCCCGCGGGCAGGTGCATGATGTAGTCCACTCTGCACTCGTCGATGTTGACCCAGAAGAGCGGGCGGTCGTCGCATTCGCCCTCGGCGGTGAAGGTGTCGCCGCGCCAGCTTTCGGTGGTCTCGGGTTCGGCGCCGCGCCAACCGGTGTCGCGGCGGACTTCGAGCACGTCGCCGTCGGCGGCGCTGAGCTCGATCAGGCCGATCTCGACGTCCACGTCGACGCCGCTGACGGGCTGCGTGTGCTCCTCGGTGTGGGTGCGCTGCTCCTCGGGCGAGGAGGCCGACCAGAGCCAGACGCCGGCGATCGTCATGGCGAACAGCAGCAGTGCACCGGTGAAGGTGCCGCCGACGATCCACCAGATCTTGCGGGTCGAGCGGCCCTCGGCCTCCGACGGGTCGGTTGCGGTTGCGTTCTCGGGGGTGACGGTCATGACCGGTCCTTTGCGTTGCCTTGCAGGAACTTGAGAATGGCGAGCACGCGGCGGTTGCCGCTGTCGGTGGGCGGGAGCCCGAGTTTGGAGAAGATCGAGTTGATGTGCTTGCTGACGGCGCCCTCGCTGAGGACGAGTACCGCGGCGATCCCGGCGTTCGAGCGGCCTTCCGCCATGTGCGACAAGACCTCTCGCTCTCGCGGGGTGAGGCGGTCGAGCTCGTCGCCGTCGCGGCGCACGAGGAGCTGGGAGATCACCTCGGGGTCGAGCGCGGTGCCGCCCTCGGCGACGCGCCGCAGCGAGTCGAGGAACTCGGTGACGTCGGCGACGCGGTCCTTGAGCAGGTAGCCGATGCCCCGCATCTGCCCGGTGAGCAGCTCGACCGCGTAGCGCTCCTCGACGTACTGCGAGAGCATGAGCACGGCCAGGTCCGGGTAGCGGCGGCGCAGCACCAGGGCCGCGCGGATGCCCTCGTCGCTCTGGTCGGGCGGCATCCGCACGTCGGCGACCACGAGGTCGGGGCAGTCGCGCTCGACCGAGCGCAGCAGCGCCTCGGCGTCCCCGACGGTGTCGATCACTTCGATGCCGCCGATCTCCATGAGCCGGGCGAGCCCTTCCCTGAGCAGGACCGAGTCTTCGGCGATCACGACGCGCATGGCAGCTCCGCTTCGATGGTGGTGGGCCCGCCGAGCGGGCTGGTGAGGTGGAAGGCGCCGTCGACCGAGCGGACCCGGTCGTCCAGGCCGCGAAGCCCGGTGCCGCCTTCGGGGTCGGCGCCGCCGCGGCCGTCGTCGGTGATGCGCAGCCGCAGGAGGTCGCCGTTGAACGTGATGTCCACGGTGGCGTTCTCGGCGCCCGAGTGGCGGGCGGCGTTGGTCAGCGCCTCGGAGACGACGAAGTAGGCGACGGCCTCCACGTCCTGGGCGGCCCTGCGGTCCATGTCGACCCGCAGGCGCACCGGGATGGGCGAGCGCGCGGCGACGGCCGACAGGGCCGCATCGAGGCCGCGGTCCTCCAGGACGGCCGGGTGCAGGCCGCGGACGAGGTCGCGCAGGTCGGTCAGGACCTGCTTGGCCTCCTCGTGGGCCTCTTCGAGGGCGCGCGAGCCCGCTTCGGGCATGTCGTCGATGGTGGCGCGGGCGATCCCGAGGTTCATGGCGAGGGAGGTGAGCCGCTGCTGGGCGCCGTCGTGGAGGTCGCGCTCGATGCGGCGGCGCTCGGCGTCGGCGGCATCCACAGTGGAGTTCCTACTGGCGGCGAGGTCGGTGACGCGCAGTGCGAGCGCCTCGGCACGGCTGGTGCCGAGCAGGTGGCGGGCCATCTGGGCGTCGAGCCACGCCAGGCCGCGGGTGATCCACGGCGCGGCGATGAACACGACTATGCCTGCGACGCAGATGATCCAGTGCCGCAGGCTCACGCCCGACCCGATGGCCACCAGCGGCGCGAGCGCCATCGCCGGGCCGAACGCCCACGAGAACAGGGTGATCAGGAGCGCGACGAACCCGTAAGGGCCCGCGATGAGGTGGTACGAGAGCTGGCGCCAGGTCTTGGGGTTGCGCAGGATCGCCAACAGCGCCTTCGGTGCGAACGTCACCGGCTGCGCGAAGGGCCCGTCGGGCCATTCGGCGCCGAGGAACGCGGTGTGGCGCGAGCGCTGCACGACGGTGAGCGCGGCGCTGAACACGAGTACGGCGCCCGCGGTCGCCAGCGGGACCACGATCGTGACGATGCCGCCGATCCCGACGAGCACCAGGATGAAGAGGATCAATCCGCCGAAGATTCCCACGGCGGCGCCGGTCGCCAAATGCATGAATGAGCGCCAGGTCGAGCCCGCCCCGAAGGCCCGCACCGCCGTGAGGGGTGCCTGCCGCCAGGGGCTCGCCGGCGTCGCTGAGATGTCCATGCTTGAACAGTAATTTCACCGCGGTCCACCCGCATTGCCGCTGGAGCCCGACTTCACGGTGAAGTTTTCTCCACCCCGCTTGCCGCCGACACTTCTCGGCGGACCCGTTCCTCGTCGCTGCCGGGACGCGATCGCCGACCCGATAGTGTGACAGCCTTTGGCTTGGGGTTGAACACAATTCGTGCTTACGGTCATACTCGGTTGCAGAGCTTGCGGAAAGGGACACCCTATGCCGATGACCGAGAAAGACCGCGAACGGTGGATTGCGATCCTCGACGGTCTGCCGGCCGATCAGACCCCCCAGCCCGAGAACCGCGTCGCCGTCGAAGCCAACCTCTCGGGCTTTCTCGGCAACATGTGGTTGAGCGCCACGAATCCCGAGATCCAAGGAGTCTCGGTCGCGGAGTTGCAGATGGTCGCCGTGCAGTACTTCCTCAACCGCGCCGACGCGTACGCGGCCGCCAGCCTCGCGGCGATGACGGAGCTCGCGGACTCCCCGGGCGGGCGACGGGCCGCGGTCAAGGCCGTCGAGCGCCTGGAGAAACTCGGCGTATCCGCACCTTCCTGGTACGGCGAGGAACTGACCTTGGACGAGTGTTGGGAGGGCGGCGACGTCTACGGCGACTGCCGCACCTACTTCATGTCGTTCCGCGCATCCAGCGGCGACTTCGCCTTGTCCTACACCGTCGAGTACTCCGACTTCCACTTCGACATGGTCACCGCCTGTGGGCACCATCCCGATATCGAGGAACTGCTCCGCCCGCACCGGGAACGGAACGCGCGCTTCGCGGACCGACTCTACCCGCCCCGCCGGTGCGAGCCGGCCGAGGTCTACAAGCACACGATCAGATCCCTCACCGACTGGGATCGCTTCTGCGTCGGGGGCGATCCGAAGCTTCTCGATTTCAGCTTCGTGTCCGTCCGCGCGCTGTGGAAGGCCCGGCTCCGGATGCTCCCCCGGCCGGAGGTGGATGCCGAGGAGATGGTCGCGCCGACTGACGAGGAGCAGGGACTTCGGAACGGCGCCTTCCTGATGTACCTGATTAGCGGCCATCACGAACTCGACGATCCGCATATGAGAGCCATCGACGAGATGTGCTGGTTCCACGGCTTCAACGGCTTCTCGGTCAGCCCCGTCAGCTCGTTCGTCTTCCTGGAGCGCTACCTCCCTGGGAAATACGAGCCGCGCGACCCGGTGATCGACGCGGTCAAGGAACTCATGCCGGACTTCGTGGCCTGGGCTGCCAATGTCACCGACGTCCCGCTCGAAGCAGTGCCGCATCTCAGGCACAGCACCGGGCGGCTGCTCACCGGCTACCCGAAGTGGAAGGTAATGGACAAGGACATCGCCCGCATTCCCCGGCCGCGCTCCCTCTGAAAGGCGATCAGAGGGAGGCTGCGGCCAAGGGATACGGGCGCCCGTTCCGATGGAGCTCGACGAACCGTTTACGCGCGATCGTCGGCGCGGAGCGCCAACGCGGTCTCGCGGCGGTCCTCCCCGCGGATCTGGTCGGTGAACAGGTTGTCGAGCCGACGTTTCTCCTTGCGGAGGTCGGCCGGGTCGCGCTCGTCGATCAGGCGGCAGACCTCCACCAACGGCCCGAGCTCCATCCTCGGTTGGGGGATTCCGGAGAACACGGGCTGGAGCAGCGCTTCGCGGCTGTCCGATGCCCCCTCCGCTGCGGTAACGTTGCCCGCCATCCGGTGCAATGACCTGAGCCGCAGGATGAAACCCTCCCAGGCCGACTGCATTTTGACGTTCAGCAAGCCTACGAGGTCGTCGCGCAGGGTCCGCAGGTCGCTCCAAGCCGAGTCGTATGCGGCGATCCCCCGCTCGGTTCGGCTCGACTGCCATTTATAGCGCCACCGAAGCAGCCGCAGTCGCCGTCGCAGCACGGACAGTTCGTCCGCTACTGGATCGTCAGCAAGGAGCTTGACGACGATCGCGCCGATCGTGAGCAGCGCGATCAGCAGCATGACCGACTCCGGCCGGTACCCGTCGGGCGGCGGCGTCGGATACATCGCCCGCAGCCCGGCCCACCTCGCGAGGACGAAGAGCAGGAACGCCACGAACCCGAACGGCAGCATCCACCAGGCGGCCCGTTGCACCCACTTGCCGATGACGCGCAGCGCGTACGTCAAGGCACCGGTGTCGTCGTCTCGCCGGAGCGGTCGGGGCGCCGCGGCCTTCCAAGCTCGCAACGGTCGCGAGAGCGCGTCGGCCGAGGCCGCGATGATGATCGCCAAGACCACGCCCGGCACGATCCCGACCACCACTTCCAGAGCTCTGACCGCGTTCAGGCCCCTTTCCGCGTCACCGGTCTCCGAGGTGAGGTACCGGAAGACCGCCCCGAAGTACCAGACGTCGAATAGGCCGATCCCGGCCACCACCGGCCAGCGCACCGCGCGCAGCCAAGCGGGCCGCCGCCGACTCGACTGCGCGGCGCGCTCGGCTCGGTCGAGTTCGCCCGCCGCATTGTCGATCCGTTTCTCTTCGATGGTGGTGCGCAACCTGGTCAGTTGGCGCTGCGCACCGCTCCAGGCCGTGTTCGCCGCATGCCGGCGTTCGACGACGCGGGGGTCGGACCGGACGGTCTCATATCCCGTTCGGACGGCGATCAGCATCGCCCGCATCTCCGAGGCGTCGATCTCATCGGCATCTCGGGGCCCGCGGTCGTTCTCGTGGGCGATCAGTTCTCGGACTCCGCACACGCAGCCCGAAGGACATTGCGCGAACGGATCGGGGGACGACTGTGGGGGAACGTCACTCATTGGCACTCCACATCAGGTGTAGACAAGGATCTCGACTCGGCGGTTGCACGCCATGTTGAGCAGATCGGGCTTGCCGTTGGCAAACTCGGGTTCGCACGCGGGCCTGGTAGAGGCATAGCCTTCCGTCGTGATGTCGGTGAAGCCCTCGCCGGCGAGGTAGTCCGCCACCGCCTTGGCGCGCAGTTCCGACAGCGTCTCGTTGCGCTCGGGTGTGCCGGTTGAGTCGGTGTGGCCGTAAATCTCGATCTTCGTGTAATCGAGGGCGTTGAGGAAATCGACTATCTCCCGCAGGGCTTCCTGCGTCCGGTCACCGGCGATGCTGTGCTCGTCGATGTTGAATAGGACCGATGCGGGCACGTTGATGAGGGTGGGGTCTCCCGGTGTGAGAATGATGGCCGGCATAGCCACATCGGCATCGCCTTCGGGGGCGATACCGGCCGCATCGGTGCGGCCGGGTGCGGCCGAGCCCGGCTCGACACAGTTCGCCCCGGTCTCCTCGCACAGTGCAGACCAGAGGTCCCTCATCCAGGTTCGTTGCGACGGTATGACGTCCGACCATCCGTCGGCGGGGTATCCGATGCCGAGAAACTGGACGGTGTAGCTGTCATCGAGTCTGGGCAGTTCCGATCCGCAGGATTCGACGATGCGCGGGATCGCCGTCGGATCTCCGATCGCCGCGGCGCGCAGGTCGGCGCATCCGGTGTTGCTGAGCCCGTCGGTCGCGATGTAAATGGTCTTGGGCCCGCTCCGGTCGCGCACGTAGTCGGCGGCGTCGGCGAGTGCGCGAAGCACGTCCGTGTGTGGCTTGGGCGGCGGTGCGGAAATGGCGTCGGACAGGTCGGCGACCAGGCATTCCCTGGTGTCGTTCATGTCGTTTCTGGTGCGGTTCGCATCATTGCTCTTGCCAGCGGTGACCTTCTCGGACTTCCAGTCCACGGCTCCGCCGAACAGCCCGATCACCACGAGGTCGTTGCCGTTCTGCGGCAGCTTCTCACTCAGCATGGTCGCCCAGTCCTGGCGGCTCTCGGGCTGGTCGACGTTGACGAAACTTGAGGCCGAGCCGTCTGCGAGCAACACGGTGGCCGTCGCGATCTCGCTTTCACCGGTGGGATTGGTGAGCAGGGAGTCGCATCGTTCCTCCGACGGCCCGTCCGACGGGTTGGATTCGGGAACCGGCTCGCCTAGCAGGTCTTCTGTCGAGCAGCCGCTCGCCAGGACGGCCATGGCGCAGAGCGGCGCGAGAACGCGGACAAATCTCATGTGTTCGCCCCCTGCCAGTCCCCGTCCGCGTCGTCGAAGGCGGAGGCAGGCCCCTCGTCCGGCCGCGCGATCCCGAACAGCTCGAAGGTCTGCCTGAGCGCTCGGTCGGAGGCCAGCACGAAGTCCAGCAGGTCCAGCTTCTCGTGTCCGGCGCCCACAGCCCCGACCACCTCGACCAGCTCGGAGGCCTCCTGTTTGCGGTCGCCCCGCATCTTGTACAGCGTGGCGGTAGCCTGCTCGGGCTGCTGCGCCATGTGGATCGCGTACGGAGTCTCCCACTGCGACAGGCCATCGCGGATGAAGGTGGTCCACACTTCCCGCAGCTCACCGAGCCGCTGCGCGGTCTGCTCGCTCTGCTCGTACCGCGCCTCGAACTTGACCTGGTCGGCGACCGCCAGGCGCTGCATCTCGCGCACGACTTCGGGCATGTCCACTCTGACCTTGACCGTGCAGGTGAGGACCGCCCCTTCCTCGTCCGGGATTCCCGCCAGGACGGTTTCGACGGCCTGTTGGACCGCGGTGGTCATCTCCGGTTCCGCCGCACCGGGTCGGAAAGGCGGATAGTCGCGACCGGTCCTCCGCGCGACCGACTTGACCTCAGCGAGGATCGCGGGCACCCGGTCGCGGATCTTCGCGTCGAGCGAGCCCGTGGAGAGCATTCCGGTGGCGCAGAAGCAGAGGTCTGCGGCGACCAAGAAGTCATAGGCGTCCCCTTTGGATGGGGTCTCGAACGCGAAGGTCTCGGTCTGGTTCACGCTCCGGGTCGGTGTGAGCTCAGGCGATGGCGTCGTGGCGTCGAGTTCGGCGAAACGCAAGAGGTTGCGCAGCGCCCGAGCGACCCAGCGGCGGACTCGGCCGCGCCGGGGCTTGGACGGGTCCGCTTGGGGGTGTTGGTCAGTCATGCCGTGGCCTCCAGGGGAGTGCGGTGTCGGGGTCATCGGGCATCCGCCTGTCCTTGCGGAATGCCCAGATTTGCAAGTGGAAGTCGAGGTGCTTCGTGATCTCGTCGTCCGTCCGCAGGTCGGCCAGCAGGCGGTCGATCACGCCGGTCATTTCAGTCGAGTCGGATTCACCGCGCCGGTCCTCCGCGAGGTCGCGCCAGCGACGCAGTGCCTCCCAGACGTTTTCGTTGCGATGGGTGGAATCGAGGGCGTTTCGCCACAGCGCCAGCAGCGCGGTGTAGATCTGCGGCTGGCCGGCCGCCAGCTCGGCCAGCAGCGGCCAGTCCTCCGCGCCGTCCTTGCTGGCGAGGAGCAGCAGGGACCTGGCTGCGGCCCATCGCCACCGCCAGTGCGGCATCCGGGTCCAGTTCGCCAGCTCTTGGACGACCTTCTCCTCGGCACCGGCGTCGAACATGTCCAGAAGCGCTTGGCGCACGATGTTGGCGAGTTCGCGTTCGACTCGTTCGACCTGCGCAAGGTCCCCGCGTCGATTCAACAGGCGCACGCGGCTTCCGGCGATCTCGCGTATCCGCTCGAGCGCCTCTTCAGGGTCCTGCGTGCCAAGGAAGGTGCCGTAGGCGGCGACGGCTGTGGCCGTGAGCTGGAGGTTGCTACTCTTGGCCCATCCTCCGACCACCCGCTGCGTCCGCGAGGCGAACCGGCCGCCGGCGGCGACGGTGAGCACCCCAAGGGCGAACGACGCGGTTTGCCGGGTCCGGAACCCGCCGTCACGAGCCCATGGTCTGATCACTTCCCGGAGCATGACTTCGAAGTCATGGCAGGCGAGCAGCGCCACGGCCAGAGCGACTTTGACTCGGACCCGGTCCTGCGGGTGATCGCCCAGCCCTCGGAGCCAATCGACCAGGAGGTCGCGTTCGCCGAGGTGTTCGAGCCAGATCAGTTCGAGCAGGTCGTGAGCGAACTGCGGGCGGGAGAGCCGGATGATGCGGCCGGAACCGTCGCCAGTCTGATTTTCCGGGGACTCGACGCACTTCGACCAGTGGGTCGATGGTCCTTCGAACCACCTGGTCCTGGGGATCTCGCTGTTGGCGACATCCGGTTCACGCAGTTCGGCGAGACGCGTAGCCTCGCGGATCACGGTGCTCGCGGCCAATTCGGACAGGACGGAAGTCGCCATGAGGAGGTGCCGCTTCCACAGCTCCTTTCCCTGCAAATCCTCGCGGGCGACATCGCGGAACTGGGCGAACTCCATCTCCGCGAGCAGTTCGGAGTCGGGCCGTCCGTCCTCTATTTCACTCAGCACGCGCCTGGCTACGGCGACCGCCTCGCCAGGCGAACTGCACGACTGCAAGTTGGTGCGCACGGTGGGAAGGGCCATCAGGTCGTCGACGCGGTCGGCCCGCAGTCTCAGTTCGACATGCCGACGGAAAACCGCCTCGGACGAAGGCGGACTGTACTTGACCACCTGGTCACCGGTGAGCGCCGCGGAACCCTCCGGCTCGGTCGCCGCCACGACGATGAGGATGCTCCGCTGCTTTCGCAGGACATCCTCCAGCCTGCTGAACGACGCGCTCTTCAGCTCCTCGACTTCCAGGATCAGTGCCTTGTCCTCCGGTATCGAGGAGGCGTCCACGTCGGTCAGCCCTAGGGCGGTATCCATGATGTCGATACCGCCCTCGACTTTGAGCTTGCGCCGTTGGCGGTAGTCGGCCGCGGCTGCGATGGCGGCGGTGTTACGCCCGGTTCGAGGCACCCCGATGAGGCAGAGGAGCGGTGAATCTTCCAATGCCGCGATCAGGCTCTCATGGCACGGAGGCGCGGCGTACACCGAACGCAGCCGCTCCAAGCGCCTGACCGGGACGGAACCACGCCGGGGAACCGAGGGAATCCCCAAGCCGTTGAAGTTCATGTATTCGGCTTGGAAGTACTTGTTCCTCTCGCCCCCGTGAACATTCTGCGAGTACCCTTCGCCCCTACGGGCGTTCAGGTCGTACATGCCTTGGTCGAGGTCGGCCCTGGCCGCCTCGTTGTCGGAGGAGTCGGGCTCAGGGTCGATCCCCTCCAGCTTCTCCTCTCCCTCATCCGGCGCTTCCATGTCGCCGTCCGATCCCCGATTCTCAGTCACCGGTCCGGCCGGAGCCTCGGCCGGCGGCGAGTCCGCGCTCTCATCGAGATCGACTATCGGCTCCTCGCGGGGCACGTCCGTCGGCTCGGGAGGGGGGTTCTCCACATCACTGTCTGAAGTGGTCATACTTCGTCACGTTCGTTGTAGTTCAGGGTTTCGGACTGAAAGAACTTGTTGTGCTGGCCGTTGTCGGCGCGCTGCATGAACCTGGGCCGCTCGCGCCCTTCCGGTTCGGGTTCCTCCTGCTCGACCTCTACTGCCGGATCGGCCGTCCCCTCGGGGTTCACGTCGTTCTCCTCTTCCTTCTCGGCCGTTTCCGGCAGCAGCAGCGCAGGATCGTCCTTGATGATCTGGTCTTTCAATTGACTGGTCTCCTTTGTGGGGTCGGATCCGAATGCCTTCACGAGCGTGTGCCTCAGCCGGTCGAACACCTCGTACGCCCGCCCGCCTTCTCCGGCACGGTGATAGGCGAGCATCCGGATGCGGGCAAGCTCTTCGTTCTCGGCGCCGTAGCTGTCATGCCCGGCCAGTCGGGCGAGCTCTGGGATCAGCTCCTTGTGCCGACCGCGGGCCATCTCGGCGTGCAGGCACGCCATGAGCGCCACCTGGTATTCCTGGCGCATCGCTTCCGCCAGGTTCTCGAGCGGCGGCTCGGCGGCTTCAAGTGGCATGCGGCCGCGCACCCCCGTTGAGTCGCCCCACTCGGCGAGGGCCTTCCTCCCGAACCGGACCGCCGCCTCTGGATCTTCCAGTCCCGCGGCGGCGGCGAGCGCCGCCAGTTCGCGGAAACGCAGGTAGTCCACGCTTGCCGCGCCGATTTCCAGCTGGTATCCCACGCCCCGCAGCGTCGTGATGAGCCTGCTGCTTCCAGGAACGGCTTCGTCGAACGCCTTGCGGATGCCCTTCAGGTACCCCTGGATCTGGGCGTCGGGGTTCTGCGGGCCCCGGTCCAGGTCCCACACCAGGCTCGCGAGTCGGCCCTTCTCGACCCACCCCCGGTCGAGCGCGAGAATGCCCAGCACCGCTCGCTGCTTGCGGTCGCCGAGCCGGACCTCGACTCCGTCGATCGTGACCGAGATGCGGTCCAGCACCCTTATCTCCATGTTCATACAGACAACCTCCAGAGATCGGTAGATGTATTACCCGAGTAAGTGCAGGTCAGGGGCTCAAGCTCTCTCTCATCAGCAAGTGCGGCGCGATTTCCGGCGCCGCCGAAGGGAGTAGCAATGTTCGATGAGAAGCACCAGAGCCCGCGGTTCCAGACCGCCTGCGAGAGCAGCACCTGCGTCGAGGTGGCGTCGTTCGCCAACCTGGTCCTGGTACGCGATTCGAAGGACCCCGAGGGCCCTGTCCTGTCCTTCAGCCAGATCGAGTGGCAGGAGTTCATCGCCGGGGTGAAGCAGGGCGTGTTCGACTTCGCGTAGGCCGAGCCGTCGGGGCCGGGCCGGACTCGGCCCCGACGCGGCATCCGATCAGCCATCGGTCGCCCGCAACTCGACGACCAGTCCCTGTAGGACGGACCGCGCTTCGTCGCCGTGGAGGGCCGATCGGTCGAGCGCCGACCAACGTCTTTGGTAGACCGCGACGTCCGCCTCGCGGACCAGCTGAAGGTTGGCGTGGATCGTCTCCGCGTTCACCAGTACGTCGTCCTCGGCCTCGGCCGGTTCGTAGACGGTGAACCCGTGCGAGTAGGGAACGGCGGCTTGGCGGGAAAACGGCAGCACACCCACGGTGACGTTGCCGAGCGTGCTCAGGCTGCTGATCCTGTCGATCTGGGCGGCGAGCATGGCGGTCGTGCTCGGTCGCCAGCGCAGCGCGGCCTCAGTGATCAGGAAGTTGAAACGCCGGCGCGGATCGTGCAGCAGCGACTGCCTTTCGAGCCTCGCGGTGACCGCTGCCGCGAGGCGGTCGGGGGTGTAGGACGGCTCCTGGAACATCTCGAACACGCGGCGCGCGTACTCGGCGGTCTGGAGGAGGCCCGGAATGACGGAGGGCTGGAAGGTGAGCACCCGGCGAGCGCTGCGCTCGTCCTTCTCGACGCTGTGCTGAAGGTGCGGCCGATCCTTCAGGGCCGACTGCCATCGGAGGATGGTGGTGTGCGCGGCCTCGGCCATCGCGTCCAGCATCCGGCGGGTGTCGTCCGAGGCCTCCACGGCCTCGGCCCAGGCCCTGACCTCGGGAAGGGACGGGAACGCCGCCCCCGATTCGATCCGCGAGATCTTCGACTGGCTGATGTGGATCTTGTCCGCGAGGTCCCGGCCGGACAGCCCGGAGAGCTGCCGGACTCGCTTGAGTTCGTCGGCCAGTCGCCGGCGACTCTCATCCGGCGTCGAACCGTCAGTACCTACCGCCATCGATCCTCCTACATGACGGACGGCTGCTGATCCGGGAAGGGGCAGTGGCCGCACACGACGAACAGGACATGATTCATCATGATGCAGAATGATTCACATTGTCAAGAAGCTTTCTCGTGTGCGGTGCATCACGGCCGTCGTCGCCGGGGTGTCTGGGAACGCGGTGCACCAGCGGCAGCCGCCTGGCGGGTCGCCGAAAATCAGACTGATGAGCTGGGGAAACGCGAATACATGGGATGTCGGAAACACAGCAGGGAGGGCGCGTCCGCCGGCTTCGCCCGGGCGCGGTGCATACAGCTCCACGTCGGCGCGGGGACTTGTCCGAACCCGGCGGGCACGCTCGTCAGCGTCGTCGAGGAGCGGACGAGCGCGCCCCGAACTGTCAGAGTCCCGGTCTTGACGGCGCTCATCGGCGCGTGCGGCACCGTGATCGCCGCGCTGGTCGCCGGGTTGTTCACTCTCTGGCGCGGGTGACGCGCCGTGGCGGCAAGAGGGTCTGCAAAACCTACAGGCTGCGGTATTGGTCGGTTCGAGGTTTCAGAGGTCGAACTTCGCGTCCTCGTCTATGGCGCTTACCAGGAGGCGTTCGATCGCTTGGAGCTCGCGCTTCGCCGCGGGTTCGGAGACGCTTCCGGAATCGAAGAGCAGGCTGATCTCGCAAGCCTGGGGGTCTCTTCCGATTGCAGTGAAGAGCTTCGCGTCATGGCGGGGCCATTCGCCGTTCTTCTCCACCGTCATCTCGCTCAGCAGGTCTTCGACCTCGGCCCGCGTCTTCGCCTCTGGGCTTTCCGCCCGGCCCCCTCCGGCTCGGGTGTCGTTGAAGTAGACCGTGAGGTCGAGGGGTTCGCCGCGTTCGGCTTCTACTTCGGTGGGGGCCGCTTCGAGGGCCTCGGGGTCGTACAGGTCGAACTTGTACGTTCTCGAGTGAGCCCGCACCGTCCACGAACCGGCAAGGACCTTTGTCGTCATCGGCGAACCTCGTGCGCAGCACCGCGAGCTCGTTCATGACGTCGCGGACCACGGCAGCCACCTTGGCGAGCGTGTTTCCCTGCGGCACTTCGCAGACCATCTCGTAGTTGGAGTAGTCGCCGTCTTTCCTGAAGCAGCGGATGCTCTCCAGCACCGCGTACTAGCCCAAGATCATCGGCAGTTCGCGGTCGGGTTCGCCCACTTGGCCTGCCACTTCTCGACCACGAGTGCGAACGTCTCGGAGCCAGACCGCTTGACCTGGTATCAGAGTGCGGAAGCGGTTTCGCCTGCTTTCGGTATCACGACACCTTCGAGGCGGATCTCGCTCAGTCCGGCGCCCTTGAGCCCCATCGTATCGAGCCGTTCGGCGCGGAAGTCCGGAGCGTCGGAAGAGACGCGCACGGGTTGGACGGCGAACATGCCCGAGGCGGCGGTATAGCGGGCGAACACCATGCCGCAGTCAGTATGCTCGGTCCCATTGCCGACGCCCTGGACGCCCGCCATTCCAAACAAAGCCACTGGCACGCAGGGAAATCAGTTGACATTCCGAAAGGAAGGCGCGGACCTTTCACCATTGCGACCGCCGACAAGGCGGAAACGACGAAAAGACCATTAAGAAAAGATCGACGGAAGCGCAGACTGTCAGCCTCCGGCGAAGGTCCGGCGGTAGGCGCTCGGTGAGACCCCTAGCGCTGCTTGGAAATGCAGGCGCAGCGACGAGGCCGAGCCGAACCCGGCCTCGGCCGCCACCTGGTCGATCGTCCGGTCGCTGCGCTCGAGCAGGTGGCGGGCTCGGCCGATCCGCTGGTTCAGCAGCCATCGCTGCGGCGAGGTGCCGACCTCCTCGCGGAAACGCCGGGTGAACGTCCGCACGCTCATCGCCTCGCATTCGGCCAACTGCCGCAAGGAGATCGGCTCGTAGAGGCGTTCGAGCGCCCACGACCTGGCCTTGCTGGTCGAGTTCGCCTCCGGTTCGGGGACCGGGCGCTCGATGAACTGGGCTTGGCCGCCGTCGCGGTGCGGCGGCACGACCGCCAAGCGCGCGACCGCGTTGGCGACCGCCGCGCCGAAGTCCAACCGCGTCAGATGCAGGCACAGGTCGAACCCGGAGGCCACCCCCGCGGAAGTGAACACGCCGCCGTCCTCGGTGTACAGCACCTCGGGTTCGAGCCGCACCCGCGGGAACAGCCGCCGGAACCGGTCGACCGCGTCCCAGTGGGTCGTCGCCCGCTTCCCGTCCAGCAGTCCCGCCGCCGCCAGTGCGAACGAGCCGGTGCAGATCGACGCGACCCGCGCGCCCGCCGGCACCGCCGCGAAGGCCTCCGCGAGCGGCCCGGGAAGGCGCCCGGTCAGGTACGCCGCATCCTGCTCGTGCTCGGAGGGGACGATGACCGTGTCGGCCTCGGCGAGCGCCTCGATCCCGTGGCGGACGTTGACGGTCACATCGGCGTCGGTCCGGATCTCGCCCGGCTCCACCGCGCAGGTCGCCACCTCGTACAGCCGCTCCCCCGACGATGCGCGGGCGGTGCCGAACACGCGGTGCGCGATGCCGAGCTCGACCGGGAGCAGGCCGTGGCGGACCAGGACCGCGACGCGGTGCCGTCCAGGATGCCGGAAAACGCTCATGGCCCGATCTTCGCACATATTGGCCAGCGGGCCACTGGCCGCCGCCGAACCGAACCCCGACACTTGACCCATGTCCATCACCGCCCCGCAACTCCCACAGCAGGAGCACCGGCCCTCCAAGCGCGTCCACCGGGCCTGGTGGGTCGCCGCCGTCGCCTTCACCGCCCTCGTCGGCGCCGCCGCCTTCCGCGCCACCCCGAGCGTCTTCATCGAGCCGCTGCACCGCGAGTTCGGCTGGTCGCACGCCACGATCTCGACCGCGATCTCGGTGAACATCCTGCTGTACGGGCTCTTCTCCCCGTTCGCCTCCGCGTTGCAGGAGCGGTACGGCATCCGCCGCGTCGTCGCCATCGCGCTCACCCTGATCGCCGCCGGCAGCGGCCTCACCGTGTTCATGACCGCGTCCTGGCAGCTCGTCATGGCCTGGGGCTTCATCGTCGGCATCGGCACCGGATCGATGGCGATGGCATTCGTCGCGACCATCACGAACCGCTGGTTCATCGAGCGCCGCGGCCTCGTCAGCGGCATCCTGACGGCCGGATCGGCAGCCGGACAGCTCGTCTTCCTGCCGGTGGTGGGCCTGCTGGTCGAAGGGCCGGGCTGGCGCGCAGCCTCGCTCCTGGTGTCGTCCGCGGCGCTGGCGATGGTGCCGCTGGTGCTGTTCGTGCTCCGCGACCGCCCCGAGGACGTGGGCCTGCGCCCGTACGGCGCGGGGCCGGACTACATGACCCCCGCGCCGCCGACGTCCGGCGCGGTGCGCCGCACCCTCGCAGCGCTGCTCGCGGCGAGCCGCCGCAAGGCGTTCTGGCTGCTGGCGGGGACCTTCGCGATCTGCGGGGCCTCCACGAACGGCCTGGTCGGGGCCCACTTCGTGCCCGCCGCGCACGACCACGGGATGCCGATCACGGCCGCCGCCTCGCTCCTGGCCGTCATCGGGATCGTGGACCTCATCGGGACGATCTTCTCCGGCTGGCTCACCGACCGGTTCGACCCGCGGCACCTCCTGTTCGCCTACTACGCGCTGCGCGGCGTCTCACTCCTGGCACTGCCGCGGCTGTTCACCGACGGCATCGAGCCGCCGATGGTGTTCTTCATCGTGATCTACGGACTCGACTGGGTGGCGACCGTGCCGCCGACGATCGCCTTGTGCCGCGAGCACTTCGGGGAGGACGGCGCGGTGGTCTTCGGCTGGGTCCTCGCCTCCCACCAGGTCGGCGCGGCGATCATCGCCTCGGCCGCGGGCCTGGTCCGCGACTTCACCGGCGCGTACGACTTCGCCTGGCTCGTCGCCGGAGCGCTCTGCGTACTGGCCGCCGGAATGTCCCTGGCGATCGCACGACCGAACCGAGCCTGATCGCGCCGCGACAAGCGGATAGCGACTGCGAGAACGCGGGAGCAACACCGGGCTCACGGAGCCGACGATCGCGGCGCGCCGGCGGCGTCCGGTCGTTTCGCTTGTTTTCTGTCCGTGTCTATCCGCGGGCGGTCGCGAAGCCGGCGATCTGGTCGGCGAACAGTTCGGGCGCGTCGAGCTGGACGAGTGTTCGGGCGCCCGGCACCGCGACGAACTCGGCGTCTCGGAATGCTCCGTGGAGGCGCCTTCCCAGGTCGGGAGTGAACGAGCGATCGGCCATGCCCCACACGATCCGGGCCCGCCCGGTGTAGTCCTTCAGTCGCGTGGACACGTCCAGCAATTCGCGCGGATCGAATCCACGGAGGACGCGCACGGCGTCGCGGCGAACGCCCGGGTCGGTGAGCGCGGGCTCGATCCAGGACCGGGTGAGGTCGGCGTCCAGCTCGTTCGCCAGGAGACCGAACCCGAGCGGCGAGTGGCGGAAGGCCTTGCTGCGTATGGGAAGCAGGTTGACCTTCATTCGGCGCGGACCCTTGAGCAGGCCGAAGATGACGTTGAAGGGGAAGGGCGGGAAGGTGTCGAAGGCGTCGCAGTTGGTCAGCACCACGCGGCCGACGCGGCTCGGGTCGGTGTCGAGCACGAACTGGGTCAGCGCCCCGCCGGTGTCGCTGCCGACGAGGGTGACGTCGTCCAGGTCGAGGGCTTCGAGGAAGGTCACGATGAGGCGGGCGAGGCCCCGCGGGGTCTGATCGGCCTCGGGGCGCATGGGCACGGGGTGCGCGCCCAGCGGCCAGTCGGGCGCGTAGGACCGGACGCCGCTATCGGCGAGGAGGTCGGCGGTGCGGGACCAGACCGCGGCGCTGGTCAGGAACGGGTGGACGAACACGACCGGCGGCTGGGCGGACCGCTCGGGTCCGGTGGCGCGGTAGTGGATCGTCCCGGTGGGCAGGTCGATGGTCGACATGCGAGGGGCTCCTTCGCTCATGAAGTATCATACAGTGTGCATGTAACTTACGGACTGATTGTATGAAAGCATCCAGGCGAACGCAAGAGGAGCGGACCGCGGCGACGCGCGCGGCCCTGATCGAGGCGGGCCGGAGGCTCTTCGCCGAGCACGGCTTCGCCGGTGTCGGCACCGAGACGCTGGTCCGCGAGGCCGGCGTCAGCCGAGGCGCCCTGTACCACCAGTTCGGCGACAAGACCGAGCTGTTCGCCGAGGTCCTCGCGGCGGTCGAGGCCGACGTCACGCGGCGCCTCGCCGCGACGGTGCCCTCAGGGGACGACGGCCTCGTCGCGGTGCTGACGCGGGCGGTGGAGGCCTGGCTGGACGCGTGCGAGAGCCCTGAGGTGCAGCGGATCGTGCTGATCGACGGCCCGTCCGTGCTCGGATGGGTGCGCTGGCGGGCGATCTGCCAGCCGCACGTGCTCGGCCTGATCGGGGCCGTGCTCGCCCAGGCCGCGGCGGAAGGCGAGCTGCTGCCGCTGCCGGTCAAGCCGCTCGCGCACCTGCTGCTCGCGGTCGCCGACGAGGCGGCGCTGTATCTGAACGCCGCGACCGACCGGGCCGCCGCGAGGGCGGAGATCGTCCAGATCGTCGACACGCTGGTTCGAGGGCTCACCGAGAGGCCCGCGTCCACTTGACTCTCTTCTCGGGCCCGGTATCGACTCCGTGCCCGGCGGACTCGTCCGGCGGGCACGGCCAAGCTGCACGACGGCGCGATGTTCCGATCGCAGGGCACGGAAAAGGGGGCCTTTCGGCCCCCTACCTTTGGTCGGGTTGACAGGATTTGAACCTGCGACCCCTTCGTCCCGAACGAAGTGCGCTACCAAGCTGCGCCACAACCCGATGTTCTGTTCTACATGCGCACACACGGTGTCCGCACGAAAGAAAATGCTACCCGAACGCTCCGCCCCGCGTCGAACGGGGTCTCCCGCTCCGGGCCCGGTCACACCCGGGCCCGGAGCGGGGACTCCATCGGCTAAAGAACGGCCGGCACGAACGTCAGCAGGCTCGCCTCCGGCGCGCACGCGAACCGCACCGGCGCGTACGGGCTCGTGCCCAGGCCCGCCGAGACGTGCAGCCACATGTCCTCCCACGGGTGCAGCCCCTTGACCCGCTTGCGGTCGATCCCGCAGTTGGTCACCAGCGCCCCGTACCCCGGCACGCACACCTGCCCGCCGTGGGTGTGCCCGGCGGCCACGAAGTCGTAGCCGTCCCGCGCGAACTCGTCGAGCACGCGCGGCTCCGGCGAGTGCGTCAACCCGATCGACAGGTCCGCGCTCTCGGGCACCCGACCGGCCACGATCGCGTAGTCGTCCAGGTGGAAGTGCGGGTCGTCCACGCCCGCGAAGTGGACGTTGAGCCCCGACACGACCTTGTCGGCCGCGAGGTTGTTGAGGTCGAGCCACCCGCCGTCGACGAGGACCTTCCGCAGCTCCTCGGTCGGCAGCGACTCCCCGTACTTGTGCTCGTGGTTCGGGTTGAAGTACTGGAGCGGGTTCTTGAACACCGGCGCGAAGTAGTCGTTCGAGCCGAACACGAACGCGCCCGGGGCCTTGAACAGCGGCCGGAGCGTCTTGGTCACCAGGTCCACCGCATCGGGGTGGGCCAGGTTGTCCCCGGTCAGCAGGACCAGGTCCGGGTCGAGCGCGGACAGGGACGCGACCCAGTGGGCCTTGCGCACCTGCCCGGGCGTCATGTGCAGGTCGGACAGGTGCAGGACCCGGATCGGCTCGGCGCCTTCGGGAAGCGCCGGCACCGCGAAGTGCCGGAGCGTGTACTGGACGCGCTCATAGAGAGAGGCGTAGGCGAGGGCCAGCGCACCGGCGCCGACCCCGATACCGGCTGCTGCGGCAAGTCCACGGCTGATCTTCATACCCCCAACGGTAGATTGTCGAGATATGAGTGAGCTAAAGACCCAGTTGGAAACAGATATGCGAGCCGCCCTCAAGGCCAAGGACAAGGTGACGCTGGGCACGCTCCGGATGGTCATCGCCGCGGTGCGGAACGAGGAGATCGCCGGGAAGACCCCGCGTGAACTCGACGACGCGGACGTGGTGCGGGTGCTGGTCAAGCAGGCCAAGCAGCGCCGCGAGGCCGCCGAGGGCTTCCGCGCCGGGGGCCGCGAGGACTCCGCCGAGGCCGAGCTGGCGGAGGAGGCCGTGATCAAGCGGTACCTGCCGACCGAACTCACTGAGGCCGAAGTCACGCAGCTGGTGCGCGAGGCGATCGGCGAGGGCGGCTTCTCCGGGCCGAAGGACATGGGCAAGGTCATGAAGGCCGTCGGCCCGAAGACGGCCGGGCGCGCCGACGGCAAGACCGTCGCCGCGATCGTGAAGGCCGAACTGGCCGGGTAGGCAGCGGGATCCGGTCCCCGCCCGCGGCTATCGTTGGAGGTCGGGCCCGCTCCGCCCGTCGCCTGCCCACGTCACAGTTTGAGGAATCCATGTCCAGCCACATCGCGGCCGAGACCGCGCGCCGCCGCACCTTCGCGGTGATCTCCCACCCCGACGCCGGCAAGTCGACCATCACCGAGGCCCTGGCCCTGTACGGGCGCGCCATCTCCTCGGCCGGCGCCGTCCACGGCAAGGGCGACCGCAAGGGCGTGGTCTCCGACTGGATGTCCATGGAGCAGGACCGCGGCATCTCCATCACCTCGGCGGCGCTCCAGTTCGAGTACCGCGGCTGCGTCGTGAACCTCCTCGACACCCCCGGGCACGCCGACTTCTCCGAGGACACCTACCGGGTCCTCACCGCCGTGGACGCGGCCGTGATGCTCCTGGACGCCGCCAAGGGCCTCGAACCGCAGACGCTCAAGCTGTTCGAGGTGTGCCGGGCCCGGCGCATCCCCGTGATCACCTTCATCAACAAGTGGGACCGCCCCGCCAAGGACGCCCTCGAGCTCATCGAGGAGATCGAGAACCGCATCGGCATCAAGCCGACCCCGGTGACCTGGCCGGTCGGCGTCGGCGGCGAGTTCCGCGGCGTCATCGAGCGCATCGGGTTCGAAGACGACGGCGAGGGGCGCCGCGCCGCGGGCCCGCAGCGGCCCGGCATGGTCCGCTACGAGCGCTCGCCCGGCGGCCAGCAGCTCGCCGTCGCCGAGTACCTCGACGAGGCCACCGCCGAGGCCGAATTCGGCCCCGACTTCGAGCGCGCCCGCGAGGAGTCCGAGCTGCTCTCGGAGGTCGAGGCCGATTTCGACCCGAAGTCCTTCGAGGCCGGTCACACCACCCCGACCCTGTTCGGCGCGGCCCTCGTCCACTTCGGCGTCGGCCAGCTCCTCGACCTGCTCGTGGACATCGCCCCCGCTCCGTTCGCCCGCGAGGACGCCGCCGGCGCCCCGCGCGACCTGGAGGCCGGGTTCTCCGGGTTCGTCTTCAAGTCCCAGGCGAACATGAACGCCTCCCACCGCGACCAGCTCGCGTTCATCCGCGTCTGCTCGGGCAAGTTCGAGCGCGGGATGCAGGTCACGCAGGCGCAGGGCAGGCGCACCATGTCCACCAAGTACGCCCAGACCCTGTTCGGCTCGGCCCGCGACACCGTGGACGAGGCCTGGCCCGGCGACATCGTCGGCCTGGTCAACGCCACCGGCCTGTCGGTGGGCGACACGATCTACGCCGGGAAGGCCGTGGAGTACCCGCCGCTGCCGGCGTTCGCTCCCGAGCATTTCGGGGCCCTCCAGATGCACGACACCTCCAAGGCCAAGCGGTTCCGGCGCGGCATCGCCCAGCTCGACGCCGAAGGGGTCGTGCAGGTCCTCTACTCCGAGCGGCGCGGCGAGGCCACGCCCGTGCTCGCCGCGGTCGGCCCGCTCCAGTTCGAGGTCACCGTCGCGCGCCTCGCCGCCGAGTTCGACGTCCCCGCGACCATCGACAACCTGCCGTACCAGCTCGCGCGCCTGACCGACGCCGAAGGCGCCGCGCGCCTGCGCACCGCCCCCGGCGTCGAGGTCTTCTCCCGCCCGAGGGACGGCGCGCACCTGGTGGCCCTGCCGAACAAGTACCGCATCCAGACGATCGTCAACGACTACCCCGGGCTCGTGCTCGAACCGCTCCTCGCCGGGGGCCAGGCCTGATGGCGCGCCTGCTGACCTCGGGCGACATCCGCACCCTCTCCCGCGGCCTGAACATCACGCCGACGAAGAAGTGGGGCCAGAACTTCGTCGTCGACGCCAACACCGTGCGGCGCATCGCCGCGGTCGCGAAACTCGACGCCGAGGACGTGGTCATGGAGGTCGGCCCGGGCCTGGGCTCGCTCACCCTCGCGCTCATCGAGACCGCCCGGAGGGTCATCGCCGTCGAGATCGACCCGAAGCTCGCCCTCGCCCTGCCCACGACGGTCGCCCACCGCGCGCCCGAGGAGCACGAGCGGCTCACCGTCGTCGAGACCGACGCGGCCCGCATCAAGGCCGCGCAGCTGCCCGAGGCGCCCACCGCGCTCGTGGCGAACCTGCCCTACAACGTGGCCGTGCCCGTCGTCCTCCACGCCCTGGAGACCTTCCCGAGCCTCCGGAAGGGCCTGGTCATGGTCCAGGCCGAGGTCGGCGACCGCCTCACCGCGGGGCCCGGGTCCAAGATCTACGGCGCCCCCAGCGTCAAGATGGCCTGGTACGCCAAGGCCAAGCGCGCCGGATCGGTCTCGGCCAACGTGTTCTGGCCCGTGCCCAACGTCGCCAGCAGCCTCGTCGCCTTCGAGCGCATCCAGAGCCCCGACGCGAACCGCGTCGAGGTCTTCGGCGCCGTGGACGCCGCCTTCGGTCAGCGGCGCAAGATGCTGCGCCAGTCGCTCAAGTCCTGGGCGGGCGAGCGCACCGAGGCCGTGCTCGACCGGGCCGGGATCGAACCCACCAGGCGGGGTGAGTCGTTGGACATAACGGAGTTCATCGCCCTCGCCGACGCCAAGGAGGCCGAGGGCGAGACCGCACCGCGACCTCAGGAGGCCTGAATGAGTGGACAGACCGCACCCTTGAAGGGCGAGTCGATCAGCGTCGACGTGCCCGCCAAGATCAACCCGCACCTCGGCGTCGGGGACCCCCGCGCCGACGGCTACCACGCGCTGTCCACGGTGTACCAGGCGATATCGCTGCACGACACCGTCACCGCCGAGCGGCGCGAGGAGCCCGGCATCGAGGTGACCGTCTCGGGCGAGGGCGCCGGGACGCTGCCGACCGGCGAGGACAACCTCGCCCACAAGGCCGCCAAGCTCATCGCGCTGTACGCCGGGATCGAACCGGCCGTGCGCCTGCACCTGAACAAGCGCATCCCCGTCGCCGGCGGTCTCGCGGGGGGCTCCGCCGACGCCGCCGGGGCGCTCATCGCCTGCGCGCGGCTGTGGGAGGTCGAGATCGGCGACGCCGAGCTCCACCGCCTGGCCGCGGGGCTCGGCTCCGACGTCCCGTTCTGCCTCAAGGGCGGCACCGCGATCGGCTCCGGCCGCGGCGAGGAGCTCAAACCGGTTGCGGCCGAGGGCACCTGGCACTGGGTCGTCGCCACCACCGACACCGAGATCGCGACCCCCGAGTGCTACAAGGAGGTCGACCGCCTCCGCGAGGACGGCATCGGCCGCTACTCCAGCGACGTGGAGCAGATCGTGCGGGCCTTCGAGACCGGCGCGAGCGCCGACGAACTCGCCCGGCTCCTGGTCAACGACATGGAGGCCGCCGCGGTGAGCCTGCGCCCGCAGCTCGCCTCGCTCATGCACGGGGGCCTGGAGGAGGGCGCCCTGGCCGCGCACGTCTCCGGCTCGGGGCCCTCGATCCTGTTCCTCGCCACCGACGTCAAGCACGCGGTGGCCCTGGCCCGGCGCATCCGGATGCGCGGCGGCGCCCGGAGCGTCCACTTGGCGCACGGCCCCGTGAGCGGCCCCGCCGCCTGAGACCGGTCCTCGGGCCGTCGCCTCGCCGACCGCGCCGGTTAAGCGCCGCACGGCCGTCCGGTCCTCGAAGGACCGGGCGGCCGTCCACCTTTCCCCGGAACGTCCACCTTCGACGGTTTTCCGGTGCTACGCCGTAGATGTCGACCATATCCGCAGGTCCCGAGCCCGCTCGGCGATCGACGGACCCCGCGCGTTGCGACGGTCTGCCACACTGAGGTGACCATGCCCACCCCCCATGCGGCGATCCCCAGGAGGCCCACATGAGCGATCGCGCCCTCCCCTCGAACCACCCCGGCACCGCCCCGGCGCCCGAGCGCCCGTCGGCGCGCACCGACCTCCGCGGCTATCTGGAGGACTTCTCCTCCCGCATGACCCGCCTCCAAGAGGAGGCCGAGGACTCCCAGGCGCGGCTCGACGCCGTCAGCGCCACCGGTGTCAGCGCCGGTGGCGAGGTCACCGTGACCGTCGGCGCCGGCGGCGTCCTCACCGAGATCGAGTTCACCTCCGAGGTGCGGCGCACCAGCCCCGACTCGCTGTCCGAAATGGTCAAGGAGGCCTACGGGAACGCGGTCGCGGCCGCCTCCGAGCAGGCCACCGAGGCCATGACCGCGCTCCTGGGCGAGGGCACGCCCGCTCTCGCCGCGTTCGAGGCGTCGCTGCGCGCCCGCGGCGAAGGCGGCGACCGCTGATGGCCGCGGGCTGGAGCGTCCTCCACGAGGCGATCGCGAAGCTCATCGCCGCGACGCGCGGGGACGTCAGCGAGCCGCTCAAGGACATCGCGCGCCGGGCGCGGGCCGCCGAGCTCGGCGACCAGAACGCGTTCAGCGAGTTCCTGGCGGGCACCGTCCCGGCCGCGATCACGCGATTCGACCGGACCGCCGAGCAGGCGCTGTACGCCGCGGCCGATTTCGCCGACGCGCTCGCCGAGGGCGTCGAGGCCGCGCACCGGGCCTACGAGGAGGCCGACCGGGCCGCCAACGACGAACTCGTCCGTCTCACCGAGGAGTTGCGGTAGCCATGAGGATCCTGTCCGACATCGCCGGCGACGTCATCGGCGCGGCCGGCGACCTCGCCGAGGACGCGATCGGGGCCGCGGGCGACGCGGTCTCCACATTGGCCGACGGCATCGCGGCCACCGCCGAGGGCGCGTTCAGCGTCGCCGAGGGCGTGGTGAACGGCATCCAGTCGGTGGGCGACTTCATCGGCGAGTACGCCGACGTGCTGGGGATGATCGTCAACCCGATGGGGTTCATCACCGGCGAGGTCGTCTCGTACATCGTGAGCAACATCGACTGGGTCCGGGACCCGATCGACCTGCTCCAGGGCGACACGGGCCCGATCCAGGACCTCGTCGAGGAGTGGAAGGGCATCTCCGACGAGCTCGCCGGGGTCGCCGCGACGCTCGCGGTCGGCTCCCGCAGCTCCGCCGAGGTGTGGGAGGGCGACGCGGGCCGGCGGTACCGGAAGGTCGCCGGCGCGTTCGCGAAGCTGCTGGCCAAGGCCGGCTCGCTCGCGCGGTCGGCGGCCGAGCGGATCAACACCATCGGCAACCTCGTCTCCGAGGCCCGCAGCGACGTGATCGAGCTGGTCTTCGACTGCATCGGCCGGTGCGTGCAGATCATGCTCTCGGCGCTCGCCGCCGGGGTCTTCAGCCTGGGCGCCTCGATCGTGCGCGGGATCATCAGGATCGTGCGCGAGGCGGGCGAGTGCATCCGGAAGGTCGAGCAGCGCCTCAAGCGGCTCGAAGCCGAAGTGGAACTGGCCCTCCGCGGGCTCGCCGAGACCGAGTCGGCCTTCCAGGCGATCCAGCGGACCCTGGTGCAGGCCTCGCAGAACGTGCGCAATCCCGGTTCCGGCAAGGAGACCGAGACGAAGCCGCCGCCGTACAAGCGACCGCCGAGCACCGGCGACCGCAAGCCCTCCACCAAGCCCGGTGACAGTACCGGCGGCGGTTCGGGCACGGGTTCGGGCGGCGGCTCCGGCTCGGTTCCGAGCGGGAGCGGCAGCGGGACCGGTGGCGGCGGGCCCTCGGGCGGCGGCTCGTCCGGCGGAGGGCCCAGCGGCGGAGGCGGACCTTCGGGCGGCGGTTCCTCCGGCGGCGGAGGCGGCGGGCCCGAAGAAGAGGAGAAGCCCGCAGAGGACAAGCCGCAGGCGAAGGAGCCTTCCGAGGTCGTCGGCCGCGAAGCGGGCGTGACCGAACTGCCCGACGGCTCGCAGGTGTGGCACCCGTACCTGGTCGCGACCATCCCCGACTCGGAGTGGAAGGCGATGGCCGCGGCCATCCCGCGCGAGGTGTGGGAGGCCATGGCCGCCGACCCCGACGGCATCCCCCCTGAACTGGCGAAGTACGCGCCCGACGACCTCAAGGACAAGTTCCCGAGCAACGCGCCGGACTGGGAGCCGCCGGTCGGCGAGGACGGCCGGCCCAAGCCCACCGGGGCGCACCTCCCGCCGGAACTGGTGCAGTACATGACCCCGGGGATGCGCGACGCCGTGGCGGACTTCGACATGGAGGACGGCAAGGAGGCGTGGCGGCAGCAGTACCTCACCGAGGAGCAGCGGCTGCGCGAGGACCTCAAGGACGCCTCGACGCTCGAAGAGCGCAACGAGATCCTCGAACGGATCGACCAGATCCGCGAGACCGAGAAGGCCGCCAGCGCAGCCGAGGCCGACACGGTCGCGCCCGACTACGCCGACGCGCTCGGCACGACGACGCAGCAGCGCAGGACCTGGACCGCCGAACCGCTGTAACGGAACCTCTCGATCGCCACGGGCCGCCCCGGACTCGCCTCCGGGGCGGCCCGGCCGCGTCCCGGGCCAAGAGGCACGCCACCCCGGGAGTGAACAGTTCATTGCGTTTCCGTGACCCCTCATCGCAGCGCCCTCCCCCTGCCGCGCCACCTGGGATCCTCTGCCGCGCCGCCGAAGACACACGATCGGGTAGGCGGGCGGCGGTTGGTAGCTTTGAACGATCCGAACTGCTCCTTGGCGAAAGGCGGCTGGAAACATGCCCTCAGTCTTCGAAGACCCGGAAGGGTACATGCGGGACTTCCAAACCCGCATGCGGACGATGGTGGAGAACGCCTCCAACCTGAGCGAGGCGATGGAGTCGGCCACGGGGACCGCCAAGTCGCCGGACGGCGAAGTGCGGATCACCGTCGGCGTCGGCGGCTCCCTCCGCGAGATCGTCCTCACCGCGAAATCGCAGTCGCTCTCTCCGAGAACGCTCTCCGCCATGATCAAGGAGACCTACGACGAGGCCGCGAAGAACGCGGGCGACGCCTCGACCGAGGCGCTGTCCTCGGTGTTCGGCGAGGACAGCGAGATCGTCCGCCAGGCCCGCGCCTCCAGGCCCCCCGAGGAGTAGCGCCGTGCAGGACAGAGTCGACATCCCCTCCAAGGACGCCTTCGACGCCCACGCCACCGCCATCAGGTCCAAAGTGGTCGACATCGTGAAGCAGGCCGCCGACGCCGCCGAGCAGAAGGGCTTCGGCGACCTGCTCGACTTCGGCATCGTCAACCTCCCCTTCGCCGGCGGCGCGGCCGTCATGGCGGGCGACGCCAAGGGCAGCATCGCCGAGGCCCGCGACGGCATCGAGAAGCTCGCCGAGCAGATCCAGCAGACCGGCGCCGCCTACCACGAGAACGACGCCGAGGTCGCGAGCATCCTCAACAAATTCATCAGCGATCAGGAGTAGCCGTGAACAACCTCATCGTCGAACCCGACAAGTCCGTCCCCGACGCCGGGACGTTCACCGGCGCCAGGGCCCTGGCCAGCGCGCAGACGCTCGCCTCGTCCGAGCCGGGCCTGGAGACGGGCCTCAACGGCACGGTCATGGCGCTGGACATCCTCGCCATGGTCATGAACCCGCTCAAGGAACTGATGATGGCCGGGGTCGGCTTCCTCATCGAGCACGTGGGGCCCCTCCGCGACTTCCTCGACATGCTCGCCGGCGACCCCGTCTCGATCAACGCCACCAAGGACACCTGGAAGAACATCGAGGCGGCGCTGGCCCAGGCCGCCGCCGACCTGGTGGACGACGCGAACTCGATGTCCGACTGGAGCAGCGACACCGCCGAGGCCTACCGCAGGACCATCGGCGACTTCGGCGACGCGATCAACGCCGCGAGCAGCGCCTCCGGGAGCATCGCGAAGTACATGGAGGTCATGGGCATCTGGACCGCGGTCACCCGCGGGCTGGTGCTGGAGCTCATCTGCGACTTCGTGTCGCGGGTGATCATGTACGCCCTCTCGGCGCTGGCCTCGGCGTGGTTCACCATGGGCGGGTCGATCGCCGCCATGATCAGCGCCGTCATCGCCGAGGCCATCGCGGTGATCGCCAAGCTCGCCGACAAGATCGCCCGGCTCGGCAAGGCCATGCAGGGGCTGGCCCCCCGCATGGGCAAGGTCGGGCAGATCTTCGACGACGTCGGCGAGACCGTGGGCAAGTTCGGGACGAAGACGAACGCCAAGCTCATGATCAAGCACCACCAGTTCGACATGAAGTCCATGAAGATCCAGGACGCGGCGCTCGACAGCTTCAAGGGATCCGGTCCGCTCGGACGGGGAAGCGTGCCCCAGACCCAGCTGCCCTTCCAGAACAAGATCTACGACACCTTGACCGACCCGTTCGGCTCCGGCAACATCCCCGGCACCTCGGTGGTGGGCAAGGGCCTCAACCAGGGCGTGACCCCTCCCGTCGTGTGGCGCGACCTGACGCTCATCGACGGCAAGAACGTCGCCGACATCATCACCGGCTACCCGATGACCGGCATCAAGGGCGGCATGGGCGGCGGACCCGGCGCGCTCCAGGACGCGGGCCCCACCGAGGAGGAGGGCGAGAAGGAATGACGTCGCGCGCGGGGACCGCCGCGCGTCTCGGACACCGGCCCGGCCAAGGAGCCTGAACGCGTCCGGGGCGAGGTGCGCCCCGGGACGCGGTCAGACGTTGCGGTCCCAGATCATCCTGAGGCCGTGGAGGGTCAGGTTCGGCTCGTAGTGGGTGACGGTCTCGCACTCCTCGATCACCACGGGCGCGAGGCCGCCGGTGGCGACCACCGCGGTCGGCTCGGTTCCCAGCTCCACGGTGATGCGCCGGACCAGGCCGTCCACCTGCGCGGCGGTGCCGTAGACCATGCCGGACTGGAGGCACTCGACGGTGTTCTTCCCGATCACGCTGCGCGGCTTGACCAACGGGATCTTGATGAGGTTCGCCGCGCGCGAGGCGAGGGCGTCGATGGAGATCTCGATGCCCGGCGCGAAGGCCCCGCCGAGGAAGTCGCCGGTCGCGGAGATGACGTCGATGTTCGTGGAGGTCCCGAAGTCCACGGTGATGCACGGGCCGCCGTAGAGGTGGAAGGCCGCGTGGGTGTTCGCGATCCGGTCGGGCCCGGCCTCGCGCGGGTTGTCGATGCTCAGGCGCACCCCGGTGCGCACGCCCGGCGCGATCTGCACCAGGTGCGCGTGCGGGTAGTACCGCTGCGCCATCTTCGCGACCTCGGCGCTCTGCTGGGGCACGGTGGAGGACATGGCGATCCCCGTCAGGTCCACCCCGTCGCCGTCGAGCAGGGCCCGGAAGGTCAGGCCCAGCTCATCGGCCGTCGCATGGGGATCGGTGCGGATCCGCCACGAGTGCTTCAGAGCCTCGCCCTCGAAGACGGCGAGCACCGTGTTGGTGTTCCCGATGTCGACGCACAGCAGCACGTTCACTCCTCGAAGTCGAGTCCGATGTCCAGAATGGGCGAAGAGTGGGTGAGGGCGCCGACCGAGAGGTAGTCCACTCCGGTGGCCGCGTAGTCGACGGCGACGTCGAGCGTGATGCGGCCGGTGGCCTCCAGCTCGGCCCGGTCCCCGACGGCCTCGACGACCTCGCCCAGCTCCTTGGGGCTCATGTTGTCGCACAGGAGAAAGGCCGCGCCCGCGGCCACCGCCTCGACGGCCTCGTCGAGCGTCTCGACCTCGACCTGGATGTCGATGTCCGGTTCGGCCGAGCGGACCGCGGCGTACGCCTCGCTGATCGAGCCGGCCGCCTCCTTGTGGTTGTCCTTGATCATCGCCACGTCGTACAGGCCCATGCGCTTGTTGTCGCCGCCGCCGGCGCGCACCGCGTACTTCTCGAGGGCGCGCAGGCCCGGCGTGGTCTTGCGGGTGTCGAGCACGGTCGTGTGCCAGTCGGCGAGCACGTCGGCGAAGCGGCGGGTGTGGGTGGCGACCCCGCACATGCGGCACAGCAGGTTCAGCGCGGTGCGCTCGGCGGCCAGGAGCGAGCGGGTCGGGCCCGAGACGCGGGCGAGGACCTGCCCGGCGCGGATGCGGGCGCCTTCCTTGGCGAGGTAGGTGAACTCGACGCCGCCGGGCATGGCGTGGAAGACCGCGTGCGCGATCGGCAGGCCCGCCAGGAGCCCGTCGGCGCGGGCGGTGACGGCCACAGTGGAGGTGTGCTCGGGGTCGAAGATGGACTCGGAGGTGACGTCGCGGCGGGCGTGCGACAGGTCCTCGTCGAGGTAGTCCTGAACGGCGACATACACGTCCTCGGGGTCGAGGCGCATGGCGAGCAGGCGCTCGTCCAGGCCCGCGCCTCCGGGCACTTCGGCGAATCGGCTCATGCGATGGGCTCCCAGGTGGTTTCGAGCTCCCCGTCGGAGCTGATGGAAAGGCACAGGTGCCCGAGCCAGTCGCCCTCGGCGTCGGGGTGGTCCTCGCGCCAGTGGCTGCCTCGGGTCTCGCGCCGCCGGTGGGCGGCGGCGGTGACGGCGGCGGCGACGGTGAGCAGGTTCGTGGCCTCCCATGTGGCCGGTCGCGGACGTCCGGACACATTGTCCCCCAAGGCCGTCAGCGACGCTGCGGTGGCCTCCAGTGACGCTTCGGAGCGGAGCACCCCGGCCCCGGCGGTCATGGCCTCCTGGAGCGGGGCGCGGGAGGTGGTCGAGCAGACGTCGCCCTCGCCGCCGGGCGCCTCGGGCACGCCGGGGCTCGGCTTGTGCTCGGCGAGGTCGTCGGCGATGCGCTGGGCGAACACGAGCGCTTCGAGCAGGGAGTTGGAGGCGAGCCGGTTGGCGCCGTGGAGGCCCGTGCAGGCGGCCTCGCCGGCGGCGTAGAGGCCGGGGACGCTGGTGCGCCCGAACAGGTCGGTGCGGACCCCGCCCGAGGAGTAGTGGGCGGCGGGGGCGACCGGGATCATGTCGGCGACCGGGTCGATGCCCATGGCGCGGCAGGAGGCGGTGATGGTCGGGAAGCGCGTCTCGAGCATCTCGCGGCCGAGGTGGCGGGCGTCAAGCCACACGTGCGCCTGACCCTCGGCCCGCATCCGGGCGGTGGCGGCCTTGGCGACGACGTCGCGCGGGGCGAGCTCGGCGAGCTCGTGGCGCCCGAGCATGAACCGCTCGCCGGAGAAGTCGCGCAGGTGCGCGCCCTCACCGCGGAGGGCTTCGGAGATCAGGGGCTGTCGGTCGCGAAGCGGGCCCTGGTCGGGGAGGTCGTGCGGGAGGAATTGTCGGTCCCCGGACGTAGCCTCGGAGACGAGGCCGCGTTCCGAGCCAGGGACGCCGGCGGCGCCGGATCCGGTGCCTCGGGAGCCGCCCCCGGGACCCGGGCCGGGCACCGCCGCGTCCCCGCCGCCGAGGAACAGTGCCGTCGGGTGGAACTGGACGAATTCGAGATCGGTGACCGCGGCGCCGGCCCGCAGGGCCAGCGCGACGCCGTCGCCGATGGACACCGAGGGGTTGGTGGTCGACTGGAAGATCTGGCCGAGACCGCCCGTGGCGAGCACGACCGCGCGGGCCTCGACGCCGCCGACGCCGTGTTCGACGCCTTCGCCGAGCACGTGGAGGCTCACCCCGGCCGCGTGGCCGCGGGCGTCGGTGAGCAGGTCGAGGACCATGGCGTTCTCGATGATGCGGATCCACGGGTCGCGGAGCACGGCCGCGTGGAGGGCCCGCTGGATCTCGGCGCCGGTGGCGTCGCCGCCGGCGTGCACGATGCGGCGGGCGCGGTGGCCGCCTTCGCGGGTGAGCTGGAGCGACCCGTCGGGGTGGCGGTCGAACTCGGTGCCGAGGTGGATGAGGTCGGCGATGCGGGCCGGGCCTTCGGTGACGGTGACGTCGACCGCTGCCGGGTCGCAGAGGCCGACGCCGGCGATCTGGGTGTCGCGGGCGTGGGATTGGGGTGTGTCGAGGGGGTCGAGCACGGCGGCGACGCCGCCTTGGGCCCAGCGGGTGGAGCCGTCGTCGATGTTGACCTTGGTGACCACGGTGACGTGGAATCCGGCGCGGCGCAGGTTGAGCGCGCAGGTGAGTCCGGCGACGCCGGAGCCGATGACGCACACGTCGGTGGTCTCGGTCCACGAGGGGGCTTCGGCCCGCAGGTGCCGCGGCAGGCGCGGCAGCCGCGGGAGCTGGGTGAACTCGGGTGGCAAGTGCCCGTCGCCCTTCTAGCGTCGGGCGCCCGGTCGCCCGGGCTCCCGTTCGGTGGGTGCGGCGACGCCGGGTCCGGCGGTCGCCCGGTCAACTGTGCCCGCAGGGGGCCGCGGGGTGCCAAGCGGGTGTGGCGCGCGTCCCGTCCCGCGGGACGCGGAGCGGCACGCGGTGTCGGTCCGCGGGTGCTCGGTCGGCGCGATCGGCTGAGGCGCGGCGAGGAAGCTCGACCGATCGTGTGCGGTGCGCGGACTTACTGCGGAGCGGCGCGCGGCGTAAGCCCACGGGTACTCGATCGACTCGACTTGCGAAGGCGCGGCCAGGACGACCGTCCGATCGCGCACGGCGCGCGGGCTGCGCGGTGCGGGCCGGAGCGCAACCGTGCCGCTACACAGCTCGGCTGCGTTCCTTCGCGGCTCGCCGCCGCGTGGACGCGACCGGGCCCGGGCCGCGCCGCTCGGGGCGGTGCGGGCCGGGCCCGGGTTCGCGTGCACGGTGCTACTGGCCTCGCCGCGAGGCGCGCCGCACGAAGTCGGCCAGGTCGGCCGACTGCTGGAGGCGCGACTCCTCGTGGACGTACATCATGTGCCCGGCCGGGTAGGTCTTCGTCTCGATGCGCTCGCGGTCGGCGAGCGGGATCTCCAGGTGGTCGAGCGTGTACTCGATCGCCTCGATCGGGACGCCGCCGTCGTAGCGGCCCATCGCGACGTGGACCTTGAGGAACGGGTTGAGCCGCATGGCGTTGCCGAGCTTGCCGATGACATCGACGGCCTCGCCCTCGAACTCCTTGTACGACCACGGGTGCACCGACCGCGAGAGCCGCTCGTACACGTGCTCGTTCTCGTATTCGAGTTCGGTGCGCAGGTAGTACTGGAGCGAGGCGGTGTACGGGCCGTCGGTGCCGGTCAGGAACGGGTCGTACGGCATCCGCTCGTACGTGTAGTGGTCGGCGGGCCCGGTGAAGCGGGTGTCGAGGCGACCGGTGACCAGGCGCTCGTGGCGCAGCAGCTCGGCGTAGAACCGGGTGTGCTCCAGGCGCAGGTTGGCGCGGTCGACGTAGTCCTCGCTGACGCCGGCGAGCGAGGCGATCTTGGCGACGGCGGCGGCCCGCTCCTCGGGCTGGAGGTTCTGGCCCTTGGCGAGCACGCTGCGGTACTCGTCGGCGTAGTCGCGGGCCTCGGCGACGAGGTCTTCGAGGGAGCGGTCGGGGTGGAGCCCGTGGTAGTGGGCGGTGGCCGCGTAGGTCGGCAGGAACAGCGGGTTCGGCAGGTCCGAGCGCGAGGTGTGGAAGAGCGTCTCCATGTTGAACGCCGGGGCGATGAACATGACGCCGTTGAGGGACATGCCGAACCGGGTCTGGAGGTATTCGGCGATGCCGGCGCCGCGGGTGCCGCCGTAGGACTCGCCGATGAGGAACTTCGGCGAGAGCCAGCGGTTGTTGCGGGTCGTCCACAGGCGGATGATCTCGCTGATGGACTCGATGTCGCGGGAGAACCCGTGGTAGTCCTTGGCCTTGCCGCCCTCGACGGCCCTCGACCAGCCGGTGGAGACCGGGTCGATGAAGACCAGGTCGGAGTCCTTCAGCAGGGTCTCGGCGTTGTCGAGGAGGCCGAACGGCGGCGGGGTGAGCGCCCCGGCGTCGCCGGAGTCGACGCGGCGGGGGCCGAGCAGGCCCATGTGCAGCCAGATCGAGGACGATCCGGGGCCGCCGTTGAACGCGAAGGTGACGGGGCGTTCGGTGACCTCGGCGTCGTCGAGGGTGTAGTAGGTGATGGAGACCTCGGCCTTGGGTTTGCGGCCGTTGAACTTGTCGTCCTCGGTGACCTCCTCGCGCAGCACGATGCGCCCGGTGGTGGCCGTGTAGGCGAGGTCGCCGAGGGTGTGGTGGGTGGTCTTGAGGTCGTCGGCGGGTTCGGGCTTGTCGGTCTTCTCGTCCGCTTCGACGGCCTCGTTCTTCTGCTCATCGCTCATGGGAAAGAAACTTACCGCTCGGCTAGTGGCGATGCCACCGGGTTGCCGGCGGTCCCCGGCGCGGGGCGGGCCTTGTCGGCGTTGACCTCGATGATCGCGTTCTTCTCGTCCACGTGGACGACGGTGGGCGTGTAGGCGCGAGCCTCGGCGTCCTCCATCTGCGCGTAGGAGATGAGGATGACCAGGTCGCCGGGCTGGACGAGGCGGGCGGCGGCGCCGTTGATGCCGATGACGCCCGTGCCGCGCTCCCCGGCGATCGTGTAGGTCTCCAGGCGCGCGCCGTTGGTGATGTCGACGATGGCGACCAGTTCGCCGTCGAGGATGTCGGCGGCGTCGAGCAGGTCCGCGTCGACGGTGACCGAGCCGACGTAGTGGAGGTCGGCCTCGGTGACGGTGGCGCGGTGGATCTTGGACTTGAACATGGTCCGGATCATCGGGCGTCTCCTCTCGGGGTGCGCGCCACGGCGTCTGCGACCGTGACGGGGGCGTTGTCGATCAGGCGGGTGGCGCCCGCGCGGGCGGCGATGAGCAGCCGCGCGGGGCCCTGGGCGGGGGCCTCGCCGAGGTCGTTGGAACGGACGACGACGTAGTCGACGTCGAGGCCGGGTTCGGCTTCGAGGGTGCGGCGGGCGGCGGCGAGCGGGTCGGGCGAGGCCTGGGCGGCCCCGATGGCGGCCGGGATGGCGAGGGCGGCGTCGCGTTCGGCCTCGGAGAGGAACACGTTGCGGCTGGAGCGGGCCAGGCCGTCGCTTTCGCGGTCGGTCGGCACGGCCTCGATCGCGATACTCATGTCAAGGTCGCGGACCATGCGCCGGACCATCGCGAGCTGCTGGAAGTCCTTCTCGCCGAAGCAGGCCGCGTCGGGGCGCGTCAGCTGGAAGAGCTTGGCGACGACGGTGAGCACGCCGGTGAAGAACCCGGGCCGCGAGGCGCCTTCGAGGATCTCGCCGTCGGGCCCGGCGTGCACGGTGGTCAGGCCTGCGCGCCCGTCGGGGTACATCTCGTTGACGCTGGGCGCGAACACGAGGTCGACCCCTTCGTCCTCGCACACGGCCAGGTCGGCGTCGAGGGTGCGCGGGTACTTGTCGAGGTCCTCGTTCGGGCGGAACTGGAGCGGGTTGACGAAGACGGTGACGATCACCGAGTCGGCGATCTCCTTGGCGCGCTTGAAGTTCACGCGGTGACCATTATGGAGGGCGCCCATGGTGGGGACGACGGCGACGCGGCCGGGCAGGGCCGCGCGGGCCTTGGCGAGGTCCGCCTTGGTGTGCACGAGCCGCACAGCGCGGCGCGGCCGCTCCGATTCGGAGGGCGGCGCCGGCGGGCGGGGCGACGGGCTCATTCGGGGCGCTCCTCCTTCTCGGGATGGGCCAGGACGTCGAGCAGGCCTTCGGCGTCGGCGCTCTTGAGGCGGCCGGAGGCCAGGGCGCGCTCGGCGGTGCGCCGGGCCATGGCCCGGTAGGCGTACTCGACGCCGGTGCCCTCCAGCGCGGCGAGGTGGCGGGCGACGGTGCCGGCGTCGCCTCGCGAGACCGGCCCGGTGAGCGCGGCGTCGCCGTGGCGCAGGGCGTTGTCGAGCGAGGCCGACACGAGCGGCGAGAGCAGCCGCTCGGGGTTCGCGACGCCGATGGCCCGCAACTGGTCGGACGCGTCGTTGATAAGCGTCGTCAAGTGGTTGGCGGCGTAGACGAGCGCTGCGTGGTAGCGGGGCCGGTCGGCCTCGTCCACGTGCTCGGGTTCGCCGCCCAGTTCCAGCGCGAGGGCCTCGCCGACGAACCGGGCCTCGGCCTCGCCGGTGACGGCCCACGAGATCCCTTGGAGGCGTTCGAGGTCCTCGTCGCGGCCGGTGAAGGTCATGGCGGGGGCGATCGCGATCGTGAGGGCCCCGGCGTCGCGGGCCGGGCGGAGCACGTCGGCGCCGAGCGCGCCGGAGGTGTGGGCCCAGATCTGGCCGGGCCGCACGGGCAGGGAGGCCACGAGCGGGGCGACGGCGTCGTCGGGGACGGCGATGAGGAGGAGGTCCGCGGCGGCGGCCACGTCGGGCGGCGGGAGGATCTCGGCGTCGGGCAGGCGCCGGGCGGCGCGGGCGCGGGAGGCGTCGGATACGGCGGAGGCGGCGACGACCCGGTGGCCGGCGCGGTTGAGGGCCGCTCCGACCGTGGAGCCGACCCTGCCTGCGGAGACGACGCCCACGGCGAGCCGGGAGGCGGGCCGTTGCGGAGCGCTGCGCTGCTGATCCATGATGCTGATCCAGTCCTTCGGGAGGTACCGGTCATTGCTTACGTGTTAATTGTGCTTCGCAGGATTGCTAACGGGAGCCTGGGAGCCGCCGAGTGGCAATTCTCACGCGGGAATAGGGTCGCCGCATGGCGCGGATCGGACGTTGGGGTGCAGCGGAGTTCGAGCGCTGGAGTGCGGCGATGGAGCGGGCCCTGTACGGGCCGGCGGGGTTCTACCGCCGTGAGCTGCCAGGGGACCACTTCGCGACGAGCGCGCAGACCCCGGCGTTCGCCGAGGCGGTGGCGCGGCTGGCGGACGAGACACACGAGCGGCTCGGCCGGCCCGAGGCGTTCGCGGTCGTGGACGTCGGGGCCGGGGGCGGCGACCTGCTCGCGCACCTCGCGGGGCTCCTCGACGAGCGGTTCCGGTTGGTCGCGGTGGAGCTGCGGCCGCGCCCGGAGGATCTGCCGGAGCGGATCGAGTGGCGGAGGGACCCGCCGCAGGAGGTGGAAGGCCTGCTGATCGCGTGCGAACTGCTCGACAACGTGCCCTGCGACGTGGCGGTGGTCGACCACGACGGCGCGCTCCGCTACGAGGAGGTCGATATCGAGGGCGCGACCCGGCTCGGGGACCGGCTCGAAGCGGCGGACGAGGCGTGGCTTGCCGAATGGTGGCCGATCGCGGAGCCGGGCGAGCGTGCCGAGATCGGGAGGCCCAGAGAAGCCGTCTGGCGCAACCTCGCGAACCGCCTGGTGCGCGGGTCGGCGCTGGCGGTCGATTACGGGCACGTGAAGACGAACCGGCCCGAGGGCGGGACGATGACCGGTTTCAAGGACGGCAGGTGCACCGACCCGGTCCCGGACGGCACGTGCGACCTCACCGCGCACGTGGCGGTGGACGCGATCGGGAGCGACTGCCTGGAACGGCAGCGGGAGGCCCTGCTGGAGCTCGGCGTGAGGGCGACCCGCCCGCCGCTGGAGCAGGCCTACAAGGACCCGCTGGCGTACGCGACGGCGCTGGCGAACGCCGGCGCCGCCGCAAGACTCACGGACGAGTCGGGCCTAGGAGCCCACTGGTGGCTCCGAACCGACCGCTAGCGTCAGAACAGCTCGGCGGTCGTCTCCACCGACGGAGCTCGCATCACCCAGGCTTCGAGCATCTCGGCATCAGTGCATCCTTCGATTCGCTCGCGCTCGTCGTTGCTGACGGGGATGCCGCGCATGTCGAGGAACTTCAGGATCGCGCGAACCCGCTCCTTGGCGATACTTTCCAGCGCGAGCCGGGATCCGAATTCGTAAGAGCCCAGTTGTCGATGCGGACGAACCACTAGTCCTCGAACAACGCGGCTGCGCTGGCCACCGACGGTGCGAGAAGCAGCCAGCGCTTCAGCAGGTCGACATCATCACAGGTCGTTATCCGCTCTCGTTCGGCACCGCTGACGGCAAGGTCGCGGTCGTCGAAAAACGATAGGATCGCATCCGCCAGGGCCTCTGCACGACCCTCATCACGGGCTTCGCGGCGGGTTTCGGAGACGTATCCGTAGTTCATGGTCTTCATTATGTTCCTCCAGGTGTTCCGTGCACAACCTTCGCCGAGACCACCCTCGGTGAACTCGAACCAGTAACTCGCGGTCTTCGGTTCGAGCTTGGTGAGGGCGTCCGCGAGCGGTCGCATCGATTTTTCGATGTCAGGGTCGAGCCTGTGAGACAGCAGCGCGAGGACGGTGAAAACCACGTCCTCGGCGGCCTGCTCGGGATCGGTGATGAACGGCATGTTGTCCGGCCCGCACACGAACGGGAAGATCCGCATCGAAGGGCGTTCGGGCGGGCCGAGGGTCAGTGCGCCTCGCGCCCACCGGGCGGTGGCCGCTTTCGGCGTGATCACCAGCAGCGTTGCGGGGATCTTGTACTTGTTCTCCAGGAAGCTGAGGTAGTAGGCCCAGCTTCGGATCTTCTCCTTCTTCTCGGCCGTCTGGGGCTCGATGACGAGTAGGCGGCTGCCTTCGGCGGTCTCGGCTTTGAGGATCGTGTCGACGCGCCGTTCGATCGCCCCGGTCGTCGTAAGGTCGGTGTCGATGACGCTCACTTCCTCGATCTCGGGGAAGTCGGCAGAGAGCACCCGCCGTAGCGTTCGGGTGAACAGACTCGGGTCGTCGCGGAAGATGCGGTGCAGGGCTTCATGGGGAATCTTCGCCATGCACTCAAGTTACAATCCGACACTCCCGTTTCGCGGGAGGCGAACATGTGTCGAGTGTCGGTTAGGCGACAGTTGCGGCGTGACGCTGCGCGTTGCGGAACTCGGTGGGGCTCTTGCCTTTGCGGCGTTTGAAGGCGTTGCTGAAGCCGAACTGGTCGGCGTAGCCGACCGTGCGGGCCACCTGCGCCACAGTGCGATCGGGGTCGGCCAGGAGTTCCTCGGCCAATTCCATGCGCCACTCGGTCAGATACGCCAGGGGCGGTTCGCCCATGATCTCGTTGAAGCGCTTGGCGAGCAGGGCCCTGGAGACCCCGGCCTCGCCCGCGAGGCCGGCCACCGTCCACGGCTGCGCCGGTCGCGTGTGGATCGCTTCGAGCGCCGGTCCCGCGACGGGATCGGTGAAGCCGCGGTACCAGCCCGGGGCGCGATCCTCCTGCCGGTCGAACCAGGTCCGCAAGGTGCACACCAGGCCCCAGTCGAAGAGCCGGTCGATGAACGCCTGCGTCCCGGGCTTGCGGGCGGCCAGGTCCCTCATGCAGGCCTCCAGCATCGGGCAGACCTCGGAGTCGTCGTCCACCACCAGCACCGTCGGCAGCGCCCGCAGCAGCCGCTCGTGGCGGCGCCCCGGCGCCCGGTAGGCGCCGACGAACATCGCGGTCGCCTCGCCCGCTCCCCCAACGGAAACGGGCAGGTCGACGATGCCGCACTCCTCGGGGTCGAAGCAGGTGAGCCAGTAGTCCAGGTGCGGGCGCTCGACCGAGGCGGCCTCGTCGGCCATGCGGAACTGCTCGCTGCCGCGCACCACCGCCGTCTGCCCGGCCCGCAGCGGGACCTCGGTGCCGTCGGCGAGCAGGAGCACGCCGCCGCCGCGCGCGACGGTGACCATCGTCAGCGGCGCCCGGTCGTCGAAGCCGACCACCCACGGGGCCTTGAGGAGCGCGTCGCTGAAGATCGCGCCCTCGGCGCGGATGCCGTTGAGGAGTTCACTGAGCGGGTCCATGCCCCAATGGTAGACGATCGGACATACATCGAAGCGTTCTGGCCATCGTACGTCCACGCGTTCGGCGCTGTACTGGAGGAGCACCGCCACCGCACCACGAATGGAGACCCCATGGCCGCCAAGCCCACCGCCCTCGTCGTCGTCGCCCACCACCGCGCCGACTCCCTCACCGCGCACATCGGCGGCGTGGCCGCCGCCCGCCTCGAAAAGGCCGGCTACGCGGTCGACCTGCTCGACCTGCGCGCCGAGGGCTTCGACCCGCGCATGACCGTCGCCGACCAGCCCGACTGGAACGACCGCGACAAGGTCTACTCCCCCGAAGTGCAGTCCCATATGGACCGCATCCTGGCCGCCGAGCTCATCGTCCCGGTCTTCCCCGTCTACTGGAACAGCGCCCCGGCCCTGCTGAAGGGCTGGATCGACCGGGTCTGGAACTACGGTTTCGCCTACGGCCGCAGCAAGCCCCGCCTCGCCGGGAAGCGGATGCTGTGGCTCGGCCTGGCCGGCGCCGTGCAGGACGACGACTTCGCGCCGTGGATGAAGGAGACCCTCGACCGCGTGCTGCGCGAAGGCGTCTCGTTCTACAACGGGATCACCGAGGCGAGCCTGGAGGTCCTCTACGACGTCGAGGGCGAGCCGCAGTACGTGGACGCCGAAGGGAACTTCACCAAGGGCGAGGCGCTCACCGGCCAGGCCCGCCTCAGCCACTACGAGGCACTCGACCGCCAGGCCGCCGAGTACGTCGCGAAACTCGTCTCGGCCTGAGTCGGCGCGCTGCGGCGTCGCGGTGTTCCGGGACGCCGCGGCGCGGTCAGTCGCGGGCGGTTATCCAGCCGATGCCCGCCAGGAGGGCGATCAGGCCGAAGAAGACGTAGATGGCCAGTTCGACCCAGGCGCTCGCGGACAGGTTCCGCCAGAAGCCCTTGTCGGGCCGCTCGGGTTCGATGGGGTCAGGGGTGTTGTTCATGCCTCCAGCGTAAGCAGGCCCCGCCGACGCCACCACCGCCCCAAATGGCTTTGACGCAGCCCACGGCGACGCCCAGAATCGGGGCATGGGATTCGTGGATCTGTCCGGGGTGCGGTACGGGCTCGGGGACGGCAGGACGCTGTTCTCGGACGTGTCGTTCCGTGTCGGCGAGGGCGCCAAGGTCGCGCTCATCGGAGCGAACGGCACGGGCAAGACCACGCTGCTGCGCATCGTGACCGGGGCTTTGACGCCGGAGGCGGGCACGGTCGCGCACTCCGGCGGCCTCGGCGTCATGCGCCAGCTCGTGGGGATGCGCGACGGACTGCTGCCGCTGCGGCGCCTCGCCGTGGACCTCGCCCCGCCGCCGGTCCGGGCCGTCGCCGCGCGCCTGGCCGACGCCGAGGCGCGCATGGACGCGGGCGGGGGCGAGCGGTCGCAGCTGGCGTACGCCCAGGCGCTCGCCGACTGGGGCGAGTCGGGCGGCTACGAGTTCGACGTCCTGTGCGACACCGTCGCCGTGTCGATCCTCGGCCTGCCTTGGGAGAAGGTCAAGGACCGCCCTCTGAGGACGCTCTCGGGCGGGGAGCAGAAGCGGTTCGCGCTCCAACTGCTGCTGCGCGGGAGGGACGAGGTGCTCGTGCTCGACGAGCCGGACAACTTCCTCGACGTGCCCGCCAAACGCGAACTCGAGGAGGCGATCCGCGCCTCGGACAAGTCGATCCTGTTCGTCTCCCACGACCGGGAGGTCCTCGCCAACGCGGCCGGAGCGATCGTCACCCTCGAGGCGGGCACGACCTGGACGCACGGCGGCGGGTTCGCCACCTGGCACGAGGCGCGCTCGGCCCGGCACGAGCGGTTCGAGGAGCTGCGGCGCCGCTGGGACGAGGAGCACCACAAGCTGCGCGAGCTGATGCTCATGTACAAGAACAAGGCGGCCTTCAACTCGGACATGGCCTCTCGGTACCGGGCCGCGCAGACGCGGCTGCGGAAGTTCGAGGAGGCCGGGCCCCCGCCCGCGCCGCCGCGCGAGCAGGACCTGCGGGTCAAGCTCACCGGCGGGCGCACCGGCAAGCGCGCGGTCATCTGCGAGCAGTTGGAGCTGGAGGACCTGACGTTCCCGTTCGACCTGGAGGTCTGGTACGGCGACCGCGTGGCCGTGCTGGGCGCCAACGGGACCGGCAAGAGCCACTTCCTGCGGCTGCTCGCCAGGGGCGGTTCCGACCCCGAGTCGGCGCCCGCGGCGGGCAGGAACCTCGACCCGGTGCGCCACCAGGGTGTCGCGCGCCTCGGCGCGAGGGTCCGACCGGGACACTTCTCGCAGACGCACGAGCATCCCGAGTTCGACGGGCGCTCGCTGCGCGAGATCCTCTGGGATGGGAGCGAAGAGCGCCCGTCGCTGGACCGCTCCCGCGCTATGAGCGCCCTCAACCGCTACGAGCTGACCGCGCAGTCCGAACAGGACTTCGCGACGCTCTCGGGCGGCCAGCAGGCCCGGTTCATGGTGCTCATGCTCGAACTGTCGGGCGCGACCTGCCTGCTGCTGGACGAGCCGACCGACAACCTCGACCTCGCCAGCGCCGAGGCCCTCGAACAGGGCCTGAAGGCCTTCGAGGGCACCGTCCTCGCCGTGACGCACGACCGCTGGTTCACCCGCGGCTTCGACCGCTTCGTGGTCTTCCAGGAGGACGGCGAGGTCGTCGAGTCCGACGAGCCGGTCTGGGACGTCCGCTAGCGGCGGGGCCGAGGCAACGCACCTCGGCCGGTGCGATGCGGTTCTACAGCAGTTCGAGCAGTTCCTCGATGTACTGGGCCACGCCGTCGTCGTTGTTGCCGGCCGGGGCGATCTCGCTCGCGGCGGCCTGGACCCACGGGTGGCCGTTGGGCATGGCCACGGCGTGCCCGGCGGCGTTGATCATGCTCAGGTCGTTGGTCGCGTCGCCGAAGACGAGCACGTCGGACCAGTCGATGCCGAACTTGTCGAGCACGATCTGGATGCCGGCGGCCTTGGTGACGCCGACGGGGCACACTTCGAGCATCCCGACGCCCGATTCGGTGACGGTGACCAGGTCGGGGTCGAGCACGTCCTGGGCGGCCACGAGCAGTTCGGGGCCGGTGTGGTGGTCGGACACGAAGTAGCCCTTGACCATCGGGCCGGTGAAGGCGACCTCGCGGGGCGCGGTCTCCAGGACCACGCCGGGCCAGGGCCAGTCGGGCATGGGGTCGCCGGTGATGCGCCGCTCGGGGTCGGCCGGTTCGGCGAGGGCCCGCACGGGCCCGACCTCGGCCTCCACCAGGCGCAGCGCCTCGTGGAGCACCCGGCCGTCGACCGAGCGGTCGGCGAGTTGGACGACCGAGTCGTCGTAGCGGCATTCGTAGACGAACGCGCCCTGGCCGAGGACGAGGAAGTCCGCGGCGGGGATGTCGTTGCGGCACAGATCGAGCAGGCGCGGTCCGCGTCCGCTGGCGCCGACGAGGATGACGCCGGCGGCGGCGAGGCGCTTGAGCGCGGCCATGGTGCGCGGCGAGACCGTCTCGTCGGAGCGGACGACGGTGCCGTCGAGGTCCGTGGCGACGAGTCGGGGAGCCCGGGCCAGTTGGATCATGCGTCCTCCTTGGTTGTCTCGCTTCGAACCGCCGCTGGGGATCCGTTGCCGTGCTTCGCTCGTCGGTACGCGTTCGGTCGGTGCCCGCTCGCGGTCGCGGTGGTCAGGGGAACCAGCGTGCCAGCACCTTCGCGACCCCGTCCTCCCATACCGGGGGCGCCACTTCGTCGGCGGCGGCCCGGACTTCGGGGTCCGCCTGGCCCATCGCGACGGCGTGTCCGGCCCACGCGAACATGGTGAGGTCGTTGTGGGCGTCGCCGAAGACGACGGTGTCGGCCGATGATACGCCGTAGCGCTCGGCGATGCGGGCGATGCCGGTGGCCTTGGTCATTCCGGGCGGTCCGATGTCGACCCAGCCGTTGAAGCCGACCTCGACGTGGTAGGCCGAGGGGTCGAGGCCGACGCGGTCGGCGAGGCGCAGCGCGTGGGGGCAGCGGGTGCCGCCGTAGCGGTTGTCGGAGTCGATGCGGGCGACGACGCGGGCGGTGGGGCGGTCGAGGAGTTCGTCGACAGAGATGACGCCGGCCCACTTGGCGTGGAAGTCGCGGCGGAAGTGCTCGGTGTGCCACCAGCCGTCGAGGCCGCGGGCGACGGCGAACTGGACCTTCGGGTCGGCGGCGAGGAAGGACTCGACGGCGAGGCGCACGTCGAGGTCGGCCTCGTGGGAGACCTCGCCCTCGGCGAGGTCGAACTCGGCGGCGCCGTGGTTGGCGGAGGCGAAGCCGTCGTCGAGTCCGAGGTCGGCGGCGGTGCTCACGGCGCCCCACAGGGGCCGGCCGGTGACGACGGCGACGGGGACCCCGGCCTCGCGCACGGCCGCGATCGCGTCGACCACCGCTCGGCTCGGCGTCGTGGCCTGCTGGTCGTGGTAGTCCACGACGGTCCCGTCGAGGTCGACGGCGACGAGCTTCGGCGGCGTGTGGCGGGGCTTGGCGGGGGCGGAATCTGACACGCCTCAACCGTAGCGTCGCCTAGGTGAACGGCAGTGGACCGAGCGGCTGAACTCACGCCGCTGTCCTCATGACAACCTGCAATCACACCAAACCCACCCATCGAGGCGGCTTCAGGCATACGGTTCGTCCATGGGCGAGATCACGATCGAACGCGTCTACGACTACCGCACGGACCCGCAGCGGCCCGGGGCGGCGTTCCTGGTCGACCGGCTGTGGCCGCGAGGGGTCGGCAAGGAGGACCTCGAGGGGGTCACCTGGGAGCAGGACGCCGCGCCGTCGCCGAACCTGCGGATCTGGTTCGGCCACCGGGCCGAACGGTTCGAGGAGTTCACCGGCAGGTACCGCGGTGAGCTCGACGGCCACCCCGAACGGACCGAGGCGATCCTCGAGGCGGCCCGGTCGGGGCCGGTGACCCTCTTGTACGCCGCGAAGGACCCCGAGGTCAACCACGCGCTGGTCCTGAAGGGCTGGCTGGAGGAGCGGCTCGAATAGGTACTCCCGCGAAACGCAGCAGCACGCGCCGCGGCCCGCCGACCTGAAGGTCGGCGGGCCGCGGCGTTCGCTCGGGGACTACTTCGGTTCGATGACGTCCTTGCCGAGGAAGGGCTGGAGGGCCTTCGGGACGGCCAGCGAGCCGTCGGCCTGCTGGTGGTTCTCCAGGATCGCCACGAGCCAGCGCGTGGTCGCGAGCGTCCCGTTCAAGGTCGCGGCCACGGCGTTCCTGCCCTGCTCGTCGCGGTACTTCACGTTCAGGCGCCGCGCCTGGAAAGTGGTGCAGTTCGAGGCGGAGGTGAGCTCGCGGTAGCGGCCCTGCGTGGGCACCCAGGCCTCGCAGTCGAACTTGCGCGAGGCCGAGGTGCCGAGGTCGCCCGCGGCCACGTCGATGACCCGGTAGGGCAGCTCCATCTTCTGGAGCATCCGCTCCTCGTAGGACAGGAGCTTCTCGTGCTCGGCCTCGGCGTCCTCGGGCCGGCAGAAGGAGAACATCTCGACCTTGTCGAACTGGTGGACGCGGATGATCCCGCGCGTGTCCTTGCCGTAGGAGCCGGCCTCGCGGCGGAAGCACGAGGACCAGGCCGCGTAGCGGCGCGGCGCGGTCAGGTCGCCGAGGTTCTCCCCCGAGTGGTAGGCCGCGAGCGGGACCTCGGAGGTGCCGACCAGGTACATCTCGTCGCGTTCGAGGTAGTAGATCTCGTCGGCGTGCTCGCCGAGGAAACCGGTGCCCTCCATCGCCTCGGGGCGCACGAGCACCGGCGGGATCATCGGGGTGAACCCGGTCTCGACGGCCTGCTGGATGGCGAGGTTGAGCATGGCGAGCTGGAGCAGCGCGCCGTCGCCGGTGAGGTAGTAGAAGCGGGCGCCGGAGGTCTTGGCGCCGCGCTCGGTGTCGAGCAGGCCGAGGGCCGTGCCGATCTCCAGGTGGTCCCTGGGGTCGGCGATCGCGGTCCGCTCGCCGACCTCGCGCAGGACCACGTAGTCGTCCTCGCCGCCGGGCGGGGCGGCTTCGGCGACGAGGTTGGGCAGGGCCTTCCCGGCGGCGTCGAAGGCCGCGGCGGCCTCGGTGACGCGCAACTCGGCGGCCTTGACCTCGTCCGAGAGGGTCTTGGTGCGGTCGAGGAGGGCGCGCTTGTCGTCCCCTTCGGCCTTGGCGATCCGCTTGCCGAGGCCCTTCTGCTCGGCGCGGAGGGTCTCGAAGGACTGGAGGGCGCTGCGGTGGTCGGCGTCGGCGGAGAGGAGGGCGTCGACGGCGTCCGCGGACGCGCCGCGCTTGCGCTGGCTGTCGCGGTAGGCGTCCGGGTCTTCTCGCAGTGCACGCAGATCAATCACGCCCACCAGATTACCGGCCGGGCCCGCGCGGTCACGAGCGCATATTGTGGGCGTGTGGCGGTGGAGATGGACGAGGCGGACTTCGAGGCGGCGGTGTCCGACGCGCTGGACTCGGTCCCGGTCGAGCTGATGGCGATGCTCGACAACGTGGTGATCCTCGTGGAGGAGGAGCCCGAGGGGCCGGAGAAGGAGCTCCTGGGCCTCTACCAGGGGACGGCGCTGACCGATCGGGGCTGGGAGTACGGCGGGGTCCTGCCCGACACGATCACGATCTACCGGGGGCCGACGCTGCGGATGTGCGCGACGGTGGAGGAGGTGGTCGAGGAGGTCGCGGTGACGGTGGTCCACGAGATCGCCCACCACTTCGGCATCGAGGAGCACCGGCTCCACCAACTCGGCTGGGGCTGACGGCAGGGCCACGGGGCGGCGTTGGCGCCGCCCTCTCCAAGCACCGCCAGACCGGCCGCGCCGCGCGGGCGGCGGTGCCTCGCGGAAGACGCGAAGCAAGACCGGCGCTGACCAGGTTGACCAGGAGCGGGGCCGGCTCATGGTGAGGCCAATTGGGCGGGTCGGCCAACGAACTCATCGCCCCCGGTTCAACTACCGTGCCACGCGGGTGCGACATCACAAGCCTCGCAATCGCGATGGTAGAGGCTTAACAGTCCGGTAAATACGAGGCTTATTCGCTCCCGCAGCTCGTATTCGCGAGGTTAAGCTCATCCCGTGACGACGTTTCGCATCGGGGAGGCCGCCGAGTTGCTCGGGGTCTCGCCGGACACCCTCAGACGCTGGATCGACGCCGGGCGCCTCGCCGCCGAGCGCGACGAGCACGGGCACCGGGCGATCACCGGCGCCGACCTGGCCGCCTTCGCCCGCGAGCGGGCCGCCGCGCCCGACGCGGGCGCCGGCTCCTCCTCGGCGCGCAACCGGATGCGCGGCATCGTCACCGGCATCGTCAAAGACCAGGTCATGGCCCAGGTCGACCTCCAGGTCGGCCCGTTCCGGGTCGTGTCCCTCATGAGCCGCGAAGCGGTCGACGACCTCGGCCTCGAAATCGGCTCACCGGCGACCGCCGTCGTCAAGTCCACCAACGTCGTCGTCGAACGTCCCGAGCACTGACCTTCCTCCCGTCAAGGAGTTCCCATGCGCGCCAAGCCCATCCTCGCCACAGCGGCGATCGCCCTCGCCACCCTCACCGCCTGCGGCGGCGACGACGCCGAAGAAGAGGTCACCCTCACCGTCTTCGCCGCCGCCTCCCTCACCGAGTCCTTCACCGAGATCGGCGAGCTGTTCGAGGCCGAAAACGAGGGCGTCACCGTCGAGTTCAACTTCGCCGGCTCCTCCGACCTCGCCGCCCAGATCACCGAGGGCGCCCCCGCCGACGTCTTCGCCTCCGCCGACGAGGCCAACATGGAGAAGGCCGTCGAGGCCGGCGCCGCGGTCGACCCCGAGACCTTCGCGCTCAACCAGCTCGTCATCGCCGTCCCCGAAGGCAACCCCGACGGCGTCACCGGCCTCGCCGACCTCGCGGGCCTCGACTTCGCCGCGTGCGCCGAAGAGGTCCCCTGCGGCACCGCGACCCAGACCGCCTTCGACGCCGGCGAGCTCGAACTCACCCCCGTGACCTTCGAGCCCGACGTCAAGTCCACCCTCCAGAAGCTCACCCTCGGCGAGGTCGACGCCGCCCTCGTCTACCGCACCGACGCCATCGCCGCCCAGGACGAAGTGGACGCCGTCGAGTTCCCCGAATCGGCCGAGGCCGTGAACACCTACCCGATCGTCGCCCTCGAAGAGGCCCCGAACGCCGACCTCGCCGCCGCGTTCACCGCGTACATCCTCTCCGAGGACGCCCAGGCCGTGCTCGAAGCCGCCGGATTCCAGCAGCCGTAAGCGACGGGGAACGCCATGCCAGCCCAGCGGACCCGCCGTCGCCGCCGCGTCCCGGCGGCGCTCCTGGCCCCCGCCGTGCTCGGCCTGGCGTTCCTCATCCTCCCCCTCGCCGGGCTCCTCATCCGCGCCCCCTGGGCCGAACTCCCCGCCCGCCTGGCCGAACCCGAGATGCTCGCGGCCCTGCGCCTGTCCCTGGTCACCGCCACCTCCGCGACCGCCCTCTCCCTGTTCTTCGGCGTCCCGATCGCCTGGCTCCTCGCCCGCGGCGACTTCCCCGGCCGCAGCCTCCTGCGCGCGCTCGTGACCGTGCCGCTCGTGCTGCCGCCCGTCGTCGGCGGCGTCGCGCTCCTGCTCGTGTTCGGCCGCAGCGGCCTCATCGGCGCCTGGCTCCACGAGCGCTTCGACGTCACCATCCCCTTCACCACCACCGCCGTGGTCCTCGCGATGACCTTCGTGTCCATGCCGTTCCTCATCGTCTCCGTCGAAGGCTCCCTGCGCGGGGCCGACGCCCGCTTCGAAGAGGCCGCCGCGACCCTCGGCGCGGGCCGCTGGACCGTGTTCACGCACGTCACCCTCCCGATGATCGCCCCGGGCGTGCTCGCCGGCGCGGTCCTGTGCTGGGCGCGGGCGCTCGGCGAGTTCGGCGCCACCATCACCTTCGCCGGGAACTTCCCCGGCCGCACCCAGACGATGCCGCTCGCCGTCTACCTCGCGCTGCAAACGGACCTGGAGGCCGCGATCGTGCTCAGCCTGCTCCTGCTCGCGGTGTCCGTCGTGGTCCTCGCGTCCCTGCGCGACCGCTGGACGGCCGCGCCGTGAACACCGAGAGCCCGAACACCGGCCTGGACGCGCACCTCGTCGTCGACCGCGGCGAGTTCCGCCTCGACCTGCGCCTGCGCGTCGCACCCGGCGAGACCGTGGCCCTGCTCGGCCCCAACGGCGCCGGCAAGACCACCGCCCTGCGCGCCCTGGCGGGCCTCGAATCGCTCTCCGCCGGACGCATCGCCCTCAACGGCACCCTGCTCGACCGGCCCAAGAACGGCGGCGAGATCGACCGGGCAGAACTCGGCCCCGAGAACCAAAACCGTTCGGCCGCAACAGGGCGGGGCACCGGACCGAACACCGCGGCGCGACGCCGCTCCGGCGCCCTGAACACCGACCCGAACCGCGAACCCGGCGAGCCCGCCGACGGCCCGCGATACCGGTGGGTCCCGCCCGAGCACCGCCGCATCGGCGTGGTCTTCCAGGACTACCTGCTGTTCCCGCACCTGAACGCGCTCGACAACGTCGCCTTCGGACCCCGCCGCCGAGGCACCGGCCGGGCCGAGGCCCGCTCCCTCGCCGCGGACTGGCTCGCCCGCGTCGGCCTGAGCGACTTCACCAGACGCCGCCCCGCGCAGCTCTCGGGTGGGCAGGCGCAGCGGGTGGCGCTCGCGCGGGCGCTGGCGACCGATCCGGCGCTGCTGCTGCTCGACGAGCCGCTGGCGGCCCTGGACGCGCGGACCCGTCTCGACACCCGCGTGGAGCTCCACCGGCACCTGGCGGGCCACTCAGGGGCGGCGGTGCTGGTCACGCACGACCCGGTGGACGCCCTGATGCTCGCCGACCGGCTCGTGGTGGTCGAGGACGGGCGGGCGGTCCAGGAGGGCGACGGCGAGTCGATCACCGCCCGGCCCCGCACCGACTACATCGCCCGGCTGGTCGGGCTCAACCTGTACCGGGGCAGGGGTTCGGGGAGCGCGGTCCGGTTGCCGTCGGGGACGACGCTCCAGACCGGCGAACCGCTCGAAGGCGAGGCCTTCGCCGCGTTCGCGCCCAGCGCGGTGTCGCTGTTCCGGGAGCGGCCTGACGGGAGCCCCCGGAACACCTGGCGGGCGACGGTGTCGGGGGTGCACCGGCACGGCGACCACATCCGGGTCCAGTTGGAGGGCCCGCTGCGCGCAGCCGCGGACGTGACCCCGGCGGCGGCCGCGCACCTGCGGCTGGAGCCGGGCCAGACCGTGTGGGCCGCGGTGAAGGCCTCTGAGATCCGGTCCTACCCGGCCTGACCGGCCCGCGTCAGGCAAAGGCGCTTGCCTGGCGCGCTCCGGGCAAGGGCGAGGGCCAGAGGCGGGAATCCGCCTCTGGCCCGTTCATGTTTCCGACCCTTCTCCGGCGCGCCTTTCCGTCGCGCCCTCGGCGGGTCTCACCGCCATAGGACTCGCGGCGCTAAGGCGACCGCGCCGACCAGGTCGCGGCCCGCGGCCGGGGCCGGCTTCGGAGTGTCGTCGGCCCGGCGGATCAGCGGCAGGCAGGCGAGCACGATCCCGATCGACACCAGGCCGACGGCCATGAACGCGACCTGCACGTCGATGAAGGTGGACATCGCGCCGCCCAGCAGGAACCCGATGAGCTGGGCCGCGTTGACCCGGCCGTTCACGGCCGCGTTCGCCCGGCCCCGGAAGGCCTCGGGGACGCGGCGGGCCAGGGCGATGCCGATGGCCGAGTTCTCCCCGGCGTTGAACAGGCCGCCGATGAGGTTGATCGGCACCAGGAGCAGCACCGTGAACAGCGGCAGGCCCTGCCCGAAGCAGACCAGGCCGACCCCGGCCAGGCAGGCCATGAGCATCCACGCCAGCTGCACGTCCCGCTCCAGGCGGCGGATCACCGCGGCCGCGATCCAGGCGCCGGCGACCATGCCGACCGTCCAGCAGGCCCTGATGAGCCCGTACACGCCCTCGCTCGCGTCGTAGACCTCGCGCACCAGGAAGACGCTGAGGACGTTCACCGCGCACATCGCCGCGATCACCGCGCTCAGGCCCAGCACCATCGCGCCCAGGAGCTTGTCGCCGCTCAGGCGCCATCCGGCGGCCTTGGTCCCGCCGTGGACGACGGCGGCCCGGCGGACGCCGCCGCGGCGGGTGCGGATGTCGCAGCACAGCAGGACGCGGGCGATCGCGCAGGCGGCGGCGACCATGAGCGCGGCCCCGGCGCCGTGGGCGCCGATGATGAACCCGGCCGCGGCCGGGCCGGCCGCGAGCCCGGCGAGCGTCCCGGTCTGGACCAGGGCGACCGCGCGGGGCAGGTCCTCGGGCCGCGACATCGCCGGCACGAGGGCGCCGACGACCGGCTGGAGCATCGCCGTCCCGCAGGCGTTGAGGATGACCAGCGCGAACAGGGCGTAGAGGTTGTCGGTGAAGACCATCGCGACGATCGAGGCGGCCTGGAGCAGGCCCGAGTGGGCCATGAGCGCGCGGCTGTCGAAGCGGTCGGCCATGCGGCCGGTGATCGGGGCGAGCACGACCAGCGGGAGGGTCGCGCAGATGATGAGGGCGGCGATGGCGAAGCCGCCGTAGCCCTCGGTCTGGAGCTTGAGGGTGAGGGTGAAGTCGGCGGTGAACATGGCCGTTCCGGCAAGGAAGGCGCAGGTGGCGGCGGTGTAGACGTCGGACCAGCGGGTCCCGTCGAGGAAGGATGTGAAAGACATATTTCGAAGATACTCTTTCACGATCAGATGCGAAAGAGGTTTTTCAGATTTTTTGAAGAATTTCTTTCACGCCTCGGCGGGAGCCTGCTCGCGGCGCTCGGCCGCGAGTCCTCAGATCCTCGGGAAGAACCGGAACAGCACGTGGAAGACCACCGTGCCGTCCTCCGCGTCGGTCCCCTGATCGATCCGCTCGATGGTCCGGTCCACGTACTCCTGCTCCAGCTCCTGGTACCGCCGGGAGAACTCCGCGGCCTCCTCCTGCGTCAGGCGCAGGTGCCCCTGCTGCGTCATCGACGCCTCCCGCAGCTTCGGGTCGACGTCGAACCGCCCTTCCATCCAGCGCCGGTAGCTGCGATCCTGCTGCTCCCGGAACGCCTCCCCCATCGTTCGCTCGATGGCCCTGTCGCTCTCGGAGGCGTCGGGGTCGGCCGAGATCGAGAAGCTGTGGATGCCCAGGCGCCACAACCGCTCGCGCGCGTCGCCGCGGCTCGGGGCCTCTTCGATGAACCCCGCCTTCGCGAGGGTCCGCAGGTGGTAGCTCATCGCGCTCGGGGTCATCCCCGCGACCTCGGCGATCTCGGTGGCCGTGGCCCCGTCATGGCCCTGCGTCCGGCGCAGCGCCAGGTGATCGAAGACCGCCATCCGGGCCGGATGCGCCAGCGCCTTCATCCGCTCGGGGTCGGAGATCTTGATGATCTCCCTGACCACCGGCCGGGACTCGCCCACCGGAGGTTCCGGCCGAAGCGGCTCGGGCGCCTCGGGCGGCAGGACGGCGAGTTCGGGCGGCTCCGGTTCACGCGGCGGGACGGAGGCCGGCGGCGTCGGCGGCCGGGGCACGGGCCCGATCGAATGCGAAGCAGATGTTTCAGACATGGTTCAAGCTAACCACGCCGCTCGCGCCAGGTGCGCGGCCATCGCGGAATCGGCCGGCGTTCGCGGTGGTGAGGGTCGCCGCGCGTCCCGGTTCATTCGGCGCCGGGCCCGCCTGACCGGCCGTGGTCGCGCAGGCTCTGGAGCCAGGCGGCGGCGTCGGCGAAGTCGGCGTCGGTCAATCCCGCGGGCGCGGGGACGGGCGCCTCGGCGTGGTCGCGGGGGTAGGAGCCGAGGTAGCGGACGTCGGCGCAGATGCGGCGCAGGCCGGTGAGGGCCTCGCCCATGCGGGCGTCGGCGAGGTGCCCGGTGCAGTCGAGGAAGAACGCGTACCGGCCGAGACGCTCGCCGGTGGGGCGCGATTCGATGCGGGTGAGGTTGATGCCCCTGATGGCGAACTCGGTGAGCACGCCCAGGAGCGCGCCGACGCGGTCGTGGTCGATGTAGACGGCCAGGGAGGTGACGTCGTTGCCGCTGGGTTCGGGCGGGGCGGCCGGGCGCGTGACGTGGACGAAACGGGTCTCGGCCCTGGCGTTGTCGCCGATGTCGAAGGCCTGCACGGGAAGGCCCACGGCCTCGGCGGCGAAGGGCGGGCACACGGCCGCGTCGAACTCGCCGTCGACGACGCGCTGGGCGGCCTGGGCGGTCGAGAGGGCCTGGTGGACCACGGCGTCCGGGAGTTCGCGGCGCAGGTAGCGGCGGACCTGTGCGAGGGCGACGGGCATGGAGGCGACCGTGGCGATCTCGGCGATCGGCTTGGCGGAGGCGAGCACGAAGGTGATCGGGAGGACCACTTCGCCGGCGATGACGAGGGGGTCGCCGCCGACGAGTTCGTCCACGGTGAGGGTGACGGTGCCCTCCTGGGAGTTCTCCAGCGGCACGAAGCCCGCTTCGACCTCCCCGCGGCGCACGGCGTCGAGGACTTCGGGGATCGAGGGCATCGGGACGGTGGCGGCGCCCTTGGCGGCGGGCAGTCGGCGGAGCGCGGCCTCGGTGAAGGTCCCGCGCGGTCCCAGATAGGCGAACTCCATGGGCCAACGCTAGCAAGGCGCGGCCCGGGTCCGGGCCGGGCGGGGCCCGCGAGCTGGGCCGCGACCGGTGGGCGCGAGAGTGCGGTTGAGACCGCGGTCTCAAGGTCGACCCGCCCTTTTCGAGTCGGGCGCTGTCGCGTATGCTTGTCGAGCCCGAGCGGAATTCCGCGGTGGTAAGCCGGAGAAAACGGAATGCGACATTCGTTGTCGTGTGCCAGGATCACTGAGCGCCCCCATCGTCTAGGGGCCTAGGACGCCGCCCTTTCAAGGCGGTAACACGGGTTCGAATCCCGTTGGGGGTACGACCCAGACGCGGTGCCGGTCACTCGGAGCGCGACTGGTATAAATGAAGAGGTCTTGCGGCCTTGAAGGACACGAAAGCGTCCGACCAAGGTCCCGTAGAGCAGCTAGGAGTGCTCGCCACCCTGTCAAGGTGGAGGTCGCGGGTTCAAATCCCGTCGGGACCGCGTTTCGACCCCGGTGCGAAAGCACCGGGGTTTTTCGCGTGCCCGCCCGATGCGCTCTCCAGGCGCGGCCCCGGCCGGCTCCGAACCGGCCGCGCAACCTTGAGGACACCTTCGGGCGGGGTCCCCGCCGCCGCTTCAGCGGGGCTCCGGCGGCCCCGAACCCTTCCGTGAGCGCGGCCGCGAAGGCGCCCTCCAAAATGGCCGCGGGCGGTGATCTCGCGATCGCGAGGGGATTTCAGGGCGCGTTCACCGTGGGTTCACTTTCTTCGTTAACCTTGTGATGTATGACGAATAGTGACCTCGTTCCCCTCGTTGACACCGGTTTGCCGCCCGACCGGTTCCTCGATCGCGAGGAGAGCTGGCTGCGGTTCAACGGGCGCGTGCTGCGCCTGGCGCAGACCCCCGAACTGCCCCTGCTCGAACGGGTCCGATTCCTCTCGATCTTCTCCAACAACCTCGACGAGTTCTTCATGGTCCGCGTCGCCGGGCTCATGCGCCGCCTCGCCACCGGCCTGCCCGTGCGCACCTCCACCGGCAAGCCGCCCCACACCGTCCTCAGCCGCATCGCCCGCCTCGCCCACCGGCTGAGCATCGAGCACGCCGAGTACTTCCGCGACGAGATCGCCCCGCTCCTGGCAAAGGAGGACATCGCGATCGTCCGCTGGGCCGACCTCGAGGACGCCGAGCGCGCCCGGATGCACGAGTTCTTCCGCACCCGCATCTACCCCGTGCTCACCCCGCTCGTGGTCGACCCCGTGCACCCCTTCCCGTACATCTCCGGCCAGTCGCTCAACCTCGCCGTTCAGGTCCGCGACCCCCGCAACGGCGCCACCCGCTTCGCCCGCGTCAAGGTCCCCCCGCTCCTGTCGCGCTTCATGGCCGTCGCCCCCGGGCGCTTCACGCCCCTCGAAGACGTCATCGCCGCCCACCTGGAGCACCTGTTCCCCGGCATGGACGTCCTGGGCCATCACACCTTCCGCGTCACCCGCAACCAGGACCTGGAGATCGACGAGGACATCACCGAGAACCTCCTCCAGACTCTGGAGCGCGAGCTGCTGCGCCGCCGCTTCGGCCCGGTCGTGCGCCTCGAAGTGGAGGACACCGTCGACCCGCTCGTGCTCGACCGGCTCATCGCCGAGCTCGGCGTCGACGAGGAGGTCGTCTACAAGCTCCCCGGGCCGCTCGACCTCGCCGGGCTCGACGCGCTCGCCGACCTGGGGCGCACCGAGCTGAAGTACCCGCCGTTCCGGCCCTCCGAGGCGGTCCTGCCGCCCGACGCCGACCTGTTCGCCGTCATGCGCGAGCGCGACGTGCTCGTGCACCACCCCTACGACTCGTTCACCGCCTCGGTGGAGCGGCTCATCGAGGAGGCCGCCGCCGACCCGAAGGTCCTGGCGATCAAGCAGACCCTCTACCGCACCAGCGGCAAGTCCCCCATCGTGGACGCGCTCATCAGCGCCGCCGACGCCGGGAAGCAGGTCGTGGTGGTCGTGGAGATCAAGGCGCGCTTCGACGAGCAGGCCAACATCGACTGGGCCCAGAAGCTGGAGCAGGCCGGCTGCCACGTCATGTACGGGATCGTCGGCCTCAAGACCCACTGCAAGCTCGCGCTCGTGGTGCGCCAGGAGGCCGACGGGACGCTGCTGCGCTACAGCCACGTCGGCACCGGCAACTACCACCCCACGACCGCGCGCCTCTACGAGGACGTCGGGCTGCTGACCACCGACCCGGAGGTCGGCGAGGACGTCAACGCGGTCTTCAACCACCTCACCGGGTTCTCGCGCGACGAGGACTTCAACCGGCTCCTGGTCGCCCCGCACTCCCTGCGGCCGGGCCTGATCGAGCGGATCGACCGCGAGATCGAGCACCACCGCATGGGCCTGCCCGCCCGGCTGCGGTTCAAGTGCAACTCGCTGACCGACGAGGGGATCATCGACGCGCTGTACCGGGCCTCCCGGGCCGGCGTCCAGGTCGACCTGTTCATCCGCGGCATCTGCGCGCTGCGCCCCGGCGTCCCCGGCCTGTCGGAGAACATCCGGGTCCGCAGCGTGCTGGGCCGGTTCCTGGAACACTCGCGGGTGTACGTGTTCGAGAACGGCGGCGATCCGGAAGTATGGTTGGGCAGCGCGGACCTGATGCACCGCAACCTCGACCGCCGCGTCGAGGTGCTGGTGCGAGTGCAGGGCGACGCCCACCGCGCGCAGCTCACCTCGCTGCTGGACCGCGGCATGGACGCCGACACCCGGACCTGGAGGCTCGGCCCGCTGGGCCTGTGGACCCGCCAGAGGGGCGGGGGCGACCTCCAGGAACAACTCATGCAGGAGCACAGTTGATGCAACCCGAGATCTTCGCCGCCGGCGCCGTGCTCTGGCGCCCGGGCGAGGAGGGGCCCGAACTGGCCCTCATCCACCGCCCCAAGTACGGCGACTGGACCTTCCCGAAGGGCAAGCTCAAACGCGGCGAGCACCTGCTCGCGGCGGCGCAGCGGGAGGTCTTCGAGGAGACGGGGATCCGCCCGGTGCTCGGCCGCCCGCTCGCGCCCTCCTTCTACGACAAGGAGGGCCGGCTCAAACGCGTCGACTACTGGTGCGCCACACCGGCGGCCGAGGAGGCCGTAGACGAGGCGGTGGACCCTCGCGAGGTCGACGACCTGGAGTGGGTGCCCCTCGACGCCGTCTCGGAGCGGCTCACCTACGAGCGGGACCAGCCGGTCCTGGCCGACTTCGCGCGCGAGGCCGCGCGCGACACCGTGCCGCTGGTGTTCGTCCGCCACGCCATCGCGCTGTCCAAAGCGGACTGGTTCGACCAGGACGAGCTGCGCCCGCTCAACCAGCGCGGCAGAGAACGCGCCCAGCAGCTCGAAGTGCTGCTCTCGGCGTACCCGAGCGGGCGGGCGTACAGCTCCACGAGCGCGCGCTGCCTGGAGACCCTGCTGCCGTACTGCGCGGCCGAGGGCGTCTCGGTGACGGGACTGCCCGAGTTCACCTTGGGCACCAGCAAACCCGCCGAGGCCACGGCCCGCCTGGACGCGATCATCGAAGCGGGCGGGCCCGCGGTGATCTGCGGCCACGGCGAGAGCATCGACGAGATGATCGCCTACGCCGCCGGCAAACTCGGCACCCCGGTCTCCTTGGGCTCCTTGGACAAGGGCTCCTTCGTCGTGTTCCACACCGCCGAAGGCCGCCTAGTGGCGACCGAGCACCACGACTGACTCGCGGCTTCGCGGACCCGACCGGCGCCCCGTTCTCCGAAGCCGGAGAACGGGGCGCCGGCGTCAGCGGCCCAGTCGGATCGAGTCGACGTAGAGGCCTCCGGCGCGGAAGCGCAGGTACAGGTCCTGCGTGCCCTCGGCGCCTTCGAGCGGCGCGGTGACGTCCGTGAACGCCTGCGGCCCTGCGGTCTTGGGGACCTCGACCTCGGCCAGGAGCCTCCCGTCGGGGGCTCCGGCGCGGACCTCGATCACCGGGTCGGACAGGTCCGCCCAGTCGGCCGCCGTCGTGGCCGTGCGTAGTTCGATCGTCTTCGCGCCGTCGAGGACCGCGTTCGTGAAGCCCGCGAAGGCGCCCGGACGGCGCGATGCCGTCGAGTGGTAGCCGCCTTCGCGCTTGAGCGTGTGCAGTTTCGACACCTCCCAGTAGGTGAGGCCCTGGGCGATCGTGGCCTTCTCCCAGACGTTGGCGGTCTCGGAGAGGTCGAGCGGGGCGATGGTCCCGCCGGCGATGCGGATGGTCGCCTCGGAGCTGCCGGCCCGGAGGGTGTACCGGCCGGTCTCGACGATCCGCTTGCCGCTCACCACATCCCACACGAACAGGTCCTGCGGGTCCACGGTGATCAGGGCGCGGCGGGTCTCCCCCGGCCGCAGGTTCTTGACGCGGGTGAACCCGGCGAGCTGGCGCTTGGCGACCCGGTCGCCGTAGGCGGAGTCGAGCGAGGTCGCGTAGACGAGGGCCACCTCGTCGGAGACCCGCTCGCCGGTGTTGGTCAGGTGGACCACGACGGTGAACGGCTCCTCGGCGCTCACCTTCGCCGGCACCTCCAGCGGGCCGTACTCCACAGTGGTGTAACTCAGGCCATGCCCGAAGGGGTACACCGGTTCCGCGTCGGAGTAGCGGTAGGTCAGGCCGGCGGCGATCACGTCGTACTCGAGCATGTCGACCTCGCTGACGCGGTACGCCTCGGTGTTCGGTCCCGGCTTCGGGAGCGAGGCGGTGTCGGCAAGCCACGTCGAGGTGAGCCGCCCGGCGGGCGAGCAGTCGCCCGCGAGGGCCTCGGCCAGCGCGGTCCCGGCGGCCTGCCCGGCGTGGGAGGTGTAGAGGATCGCGGCGACGTTCGGGTCGTCCGCGATAGCGCCGATCGCCAAGGGGTAGGCCGAGACCACGACGACGACGGTGCGGCCGGGTTTGGCGGCGGCGACCTCGCGGACGAGTTCGGCCTGGCGGGGCGCGAGGTCGAGTCCGGGCCGGTCGAAGCATTCGCGGGCGTTGACGAGCGGGTGGTTGCCGACGAGGACGACGGCCCAGTCGGCAGCGGCCGCGACGGTCGCGGCCGCTTCGGGGCCGTGCTCGACGAGGGTCTCGGTGAGGACGGGTTCGTAGGGGCCCTTGACGAGCGGGAGCGAGCGGTCCTCGGCGAGGCGGACGTGGAAGGGCCCGTCGGGTTCCGACGGGACGTGGTTGACGCCGAACAGCTCGACGGCGCCGGTGGATCCATCGGCGGGTCGATAGTGGAGGTTCTGGTGGGTGAACCAGGCGTTGGCGTCCTCCATGTGCTCGTCCTGGGCGAGGAGGACCGGTCCGCCGGCGCCGGAGGCGCCGGCCTGGTTGGCGAAGGTGGCCGGGCCGTCGCCGCGCTCCAGGAGGTTCGCCATGACGAACCTGCCGGTGGCGTTGTGGCGGAACATGTGCTGTTCGTGCGCCCAGTCCCAGACCTCGAAGGCCTCGGTGTCGCCGAGGGTCTCGGAGTGGGCGACGAGCGCGCCGCCTTCTGCGACGTTGACGTACGCGCCGCCGGCTCGCCAGGCGATGGTGTCGTTGCCGCTGTGGTGGGTCACGCGGTCCGCGCCGAGGCGCTCGCGCAGGGCCTGGAGCGGAGTGGTGCGGCGTTCGAGCGGGACGAGCGGGCTGTAGTAGTCGCGCAGGTTGAGGTCGGCGAGCGGGCCGAGGACGGCGACGCGGGCGCCTTCGGGGAGCGGGAGCGCCGAGCGGTCGTTCTTGAGCAGCACGAGCTGTTCGCGGGCGGCCTGGAGGGCGAGTGCGATCGCCTCGGGCCGGTTCTGGGGGTGCGGGTCGGGCGCGATCAGGTTGTACTCGCAGTCCTCGCCGTCGAGTCTCCCTGCGCGGACGAGGAAGTCGAGCCAGTCGCGCACGGCCCGGTCGAGGTGCTCGGTGGTGAGGCCGAACAGGCCGCGGCGGACGGCCTCGCCGGCTTCGGCGACGAACGGCAGGTCGGAGCCGTCGTGGAAGTGGGTCTGTCCGGCGTGGAGCATGAGGCCCCCGGCGAGGACGCCGAGCTCCTCGGCGTCGATCTCGCGGCCTTCCTCGGCGGCGAGGGCGGCGGGGTAGGGCACGTCCTCCTTGGGCCGCTCCCAGGTGTCCCAGGCGGCGCCCTTGGTGGTGTGGAGGTTGACGCCGTCCCAGCCGTCGGGGAGGAAGAAGAACCGGCCGCCGGCCCATTCGGCGCGGAGCGTCTCCAGGATCGGGGAGATGATCGAGGGGACGCCGTTGACGAGGTTGTAGGAGGTCATCGCGCCGAGGACCGCGCCGGCCTCGACGGGCTTGCGGTAGGGCACGGCCTGGTACTCGTGGAGGGCGCGCACGCCCATGGAGGCGGAGGTGCGGTGGCGGTGGTACTCGTGGTTGTAGCCGAGGAAGTGCTTCATCTGCGGGAAGAGGCGCACGTAGTCGGGGTGGCGCCCGCGCAGGCCCCACGCGTAGGCGGTGGTCATGGCGGCGGCGTGGAGGGGGTCCTCGCCGAAGCCCTCCTCGAAGCGGCCGGCGAGGGGGTTGGAGCGGAGGTCGGCGACGGGGCCGAAGCCGGCCAGGACGCCGGTGTCGCGGGCGCGGGTCTCGTGGGAGACGACCTCGCCGACGCGTTCCATCAGCTCGGTGTTCCAGGTCGCGCCGAGGCCGATGGCCTGGGGGAAGAGGGTGGCGTCGGCGTGGTGGCCGGATCCGTGGAGGACTTCGTTGAAGTTGTTCTTCAGTTCGGGGAGGACGGTGCCGTCGGCGAGGACGGTCTCGGGGACGCCGTTGAGGCAGGCGAGCTTCTGCTCGTCGGTCATGAGTGCGAGGAGGGCCTCCACTCGCTCGGCGACGGGCCGGGTCGGGTCGAGGTGGACGGGAGCGCTCATGCGGTTCCGATCGGTCGGTGACAGGTCCCACGACATTACGACGTACGACCAGACAAATTCAAGCGGGAAGTCGGTCCCTTCGGAAGGAAGACTGTGACGCGCGACATGCGGGCCGCTCGGCCGGTTGCGGCGCTCGGCCTCGTTCTCGCGTGCTTGCAGGGCGACCGCTCCCCTTCGGATTCGTTACGATCCTTGTCATGAGCCCCGGCCCCCGCACCTCCCTCGGCGTCGACTTCGGCACCTCGCACACCATCGCGGTGGTCCGCCGCGCCGACGGGAGCGTCCGCCCCCTCCTGTTCGACGGCGCGCCCCTGATGCCCTCCGCCGTCTGCGCCGACACCGAAGGCGGCCTCCTGGTCGGGCGCGACGCCGTCCACGCCGGCCGCCGCCACCCCGAGCGCTTCGAGCCCAACCCCAAGCGCCTCATCGACCGCCCCTCCACGCTCCTGGGCGACCGCGAGTACCCCGTCCCCGACCTCATCGCGGCCGTCCTCGACGCCGTCGCCGACGAGTGCCGCCGCGTCGTCGGGCGCCCCGCGCAGGTCACCCTCACCGTCCCCGCCGAATGGGGCCCGGCGCGCCGCCAGGTCGTCGAGGACGCCGCCGCCCGCTCCGGCCTCGGCCGGGTCCGCCTCGTCCCCGAACCGGTCGCCGCCGCCACCTACTACGCCGAGGCGCTCAAGCACCACATGCCCGTCGGCTCCTCCATCGTCGTCTACGACCTCGGCGCGGGCACCTTCGACGCGAGCGTGGTGCGCCGCAGCGGCGACGGCTTCGAGACCGTCGCCCTCGATGGTCGCGGCGACCTCGGCGGCCTGGACATCGACGCCGCCCTCATCGAGCACCTCGGCGCCACCTACGGCTCCAGGGACGGCTGGAAGCGCCTCACCGACCCGACCACGATCGAGGAGCGCCGCTTCTTCCGCGAGTTCCGCGACGAGGTCCGCGCCGCGAAGGAGCGGCTCTCCCGCCACCAGCAGGCCGACATCGCGATCCCGCTGCTCGACGTCGAGGCGCACCTGACCCGCACCGAACTCGAGCAGATCGCCGAGCCGCACCTGGAGCAGACGATCCGGGTCACCAAGGCCGTCATCCGCGCCGCGGGCCTGGAGGCGGCCGCGAGCGCGGGCGTGTTCCTCGTCGGCGGCGCCAGCCGGATGCCGCTGGTGGCGACCCTGCTCCACCGCTCGCTCGGCGTCGCGCCGATCGTGCTCGACCAGCCCGAAGTGGTCGTCGCCGAAGGCAGCGTGCTGTGGACGCAGTCCAGCCCTCCCGGCTTCCCGCTCCAGACCCCGCAGCACGGGGCGTACGGCGGCCCGATCACGCCCGCCGCGCCGGCGGGCCCCGTCCCCAATACGCCGCAGCGCGGGCTCGCGAACCCGGCGCCGTACACCGAGCCGGTCGCCCCGCCCCAGCACGCGCCGACCCCGCTGTTCCCCACGCCCTCACCGGAGACGCGGCCCGCGACCGTCGCCGCGGCGACGCCCCCGGCGCCGGACCGGCAGACGCTCCCGCCGCAGGCGAATCCACATCAGACCCCCGTACAGCCCGCCGCCCGGCAGCAGGACCCGCCGGTCGCCGAGCCGAAATCGGAAGCGGACCGGTTGCGCGCCAGGAAGACCGGACGCCGGGTCATCATCGGGTTCATCCTCGTGGACATCCTCATCATCGCCGGGCTCGTCTGGTACTTCGGCCGCGGCGCCGAAGCCGACGACATGGCCTTCGAGCCGGCCTGGGGCGATCTGGCCGAAGCGGGCGCCGCCGCGGGCGAACTCGTCGGCGCCCACGACGACGCCATCGCCTCACTTGCCACAATGGACACCGATGCGGGCCCGATGGTGTTCTCCGCCGGCGCCGACGGCCTCGTCCGCCAGTGGTCCATGACCGCAGGCGACCTCGTCGACGAGTACGAGTTCCCCCAAGGCCTCAACACCCTCTGGACCGCCACGGGCGCCGACGGCGCGGACATCATGGTCGCCGTCGACCGCGACTACCGCGCCCACGTGTGGACCGCCGAGACCGGGGCGTTCACGGCGGCCGGCAGACCCGCCCTGGCCGCGCAGGACGACGTCCAGTACCTGCGCACCGGCACCCGCGAGGGCCACCCGGTGCTCGCGCTGCTCACCGACACCCACATGGAGGTCTACGACCTCCACACCCGGTCCTCGCTCGGCGTCGCCGCGATCCCGGCAGGGGCCGACTGGCCCCGCTTCTACGCCGATGAAGAGGAGCGCTACACCGACCTGGTGTACGCGGCCGCCGAGTACCCGCTCGGGCGGGCCAACACCGAGACCGGCGAGCCGTGGGGCCCGATCGAGGACTACGGCGCCTGGACCGACCTCGACCAGCCGAACGGGCTCAGCGTCGTCTACGACGACACGGTCCCCTACGCGATGCTCTACAGCACCACCGGCTACGTGTACTTCTGGAACCTCCTCACCGGCGAGCCGTCCTTCACCCCCACCCCCTACGGGGAGGTGACCGACGAGTACCACCACGAGCTGATCCCCACCGAGTTCGGGCCCGCCCTCATGCACATCGACGGCGAGGGCGGGGCCCACGTCACCGGCGTCGAAGGCGCCGGAGGCCTCGAGTTCCCCGGCGGCGACAATGCCGAGGTCACCGAGACCGAGCTCTTCACCGTCGACGGCCATCCGGTCGCCGTCACCGGCGACGACAACGGCAATATTCGATTCTGGAGTCTGGGACTGTGATCATCCTGGTCGTCGCGGCGGTCATCGTCGCGGCCACAACCGCATACGCGATCTGGGCCATGGGCCAAGAGCACCGGATCGAGACCACCGCGCACCTCGACGCGCGCGCCAACGAGGTCTGGGCGGTCCTCACCGACTTCCCCGCCTACGGCGAGTGGAACCCGTTCATCACCGAGATCACGGGGCTCCTCGCCGAGGACGAACGGCTCGAAGCGGCCTTCACGCAGCCGGGCGGCAAGGTCAACCGGTTCCGGCCGCGGGTCATCCGAGTCTCGCCGGCCCGGCAGATCCGCTGGCTCGGCAAACTCGGCCCCGGCGGGCTGTTCGACGGCGAGCACTACTTCGTGCTCCAGCCGCAGACCGACGGCACCACCGTCCTCACGCACGGCGAACGGTTCACCGGTGTCCTGGTGCCGTTCATGAAGCGGCTCCTGGCCGACACCGAGCAGGGCTTCACGTCGATGAACACCGCGCTCGAAGCGCGCCTGGAAGCGGACGAGGAATAGCGAACGCAAAGGATCGCGCCGCGGCTCCCGCCGCGGCGCGATCAGTGTGGAGTTCCGGCGGGGCCGCGTCGAACCCGTCGCGGCCCCGCCGAGTCGTTAGAGCAGGCCCGCTCCGGCCAGCTCGGTCACGCCCGCGACGGAGCCGGCAACACCTTCGGAGGTGGCGTTGCCGACCAGGCCGCCGGTGAGGCCGCCGACGACCGGGACGTTCCCGGCCAGGTCGCCCACCGTGTCGAGACCGGGGACGGGGAGCTGCTCCTCGTTGAGGTCCACGTTCGCGGCCTCGGTGGTCGCGAGCTCCTTGTGGCTGTGGTGCTTGTCCTTGCCGCCGGGGATCTCCGCGTCGGCGCCGCCGTCGCACGAGGCGGTGGCGTAGCCGAGGATCGCGATGGCGTTGCCGCACACGTTGATCGGCGCCTGGATCGGCGCGAACACCTGGTTGCCGTTGCCGAGGCCGACGTTGTCCTGGGTGGTCAGGTCGCCCGCGCCGGCGTAGTCGGCGCTGGCGCCGCCCTCGCAACCGGCGTCGGAGGCCCCGCCGACGGCGATGGCGTTCCCGCAGGCGTTGATCGGCGCCTGGATCGGCGCGAGCAGCTGGTTGCCCGACAGCGCGCCGTAGTTGCGGCGGGTCGTGGTGTCGGACTCGGTGACGTGGCCCGACTCGGTGATGACAGCGTCGGAGCCGCCCTCCGAGCCGGCGTCCGCGGCGCCGCCGACGGCCGCGGCGATGCCGCTGACGTCGACCGGCACCTGGACGGGGGCGAACACCTGGTTGCCGTTGGCGAGACCGGTGTTGTTCTGGGTGGTGAGGTCGCCCGCGCCGGCGAAGTCGGCGCTGGAGCCGCCCTCGCAACCGGCGTCGGCGGCGCCGAGGACGGCCGCGGCGATGCCGCAGATGTTGATGGGCGCCTGGATCGGCGCGACCACCTGGTTGCCCGACACGGCCCCCACCTGGTCCTGCGTGGTGACGTCAGGTCCCCAGGCGTGAGCGGTGCCGGCGCCGGCGACGAGGACCGCCCCCGCCGCGACGAAACCGGTCTGCGCGGTCTTACGTGCCCATGAGTAGTTCACGAAGTTTCACCTTTCAGGGAAATCGTTCTTCTTGTTCCATCACGTATCCCCCGTGAAGCTCCGTGGCTCCGATGGCTTGTGCGCGCCCGGCGAGCTGGGTCTCGCCTGGACGGGTGCTTCGGAACCGGGAGAGTTATGTGCTCGGCCGGTGGGCCGCCCGGAAGCGGCGCCCGCGCGGCGGCGCCGGGCCGGCGTCGCACCGCGCACCGGAACCGGTGCGCTTCGCGACGCGTGCTGGCGTTGCCGTGAGCGGGAGCGGACCCGGGCGGGCCCACAGGCCGTGGTCGACCGCGGCGCGGCGGATCATGCGCCTCGATCGGGGTGTTCCTGGTCGAAAAAGACTGATCTAGAAGGGCAGCGGGACCGGAAGGCCGCCGCCGAGTCCGCTGAGCAGGTCCGCCAGCGGGTTGCCGGCGTCCTGGGCCGGAACCTGGTCCGCCACCTGGTCGGCGGGAACGCCGTCCCTGGCCTCGGCGGTGGGGCTTGCGGGCACCACCGCGTCGAGCGGAAGCGCGTCAAGGCCGGGAACGGCGTCGACGGGGAGCGCGTTGAGTCCCGGCACCTTGCCGGTGACGCTGTTGGCCAGGCCACCGGCCACATCGGTGACCTGGTCGGGAGCGACCGGAAGCCCCCCGAGGGCCTCCGGAGTCGCCGCGACGAGGTCGCTCGATTCCTCGACGGCGGAGTCGGCGGCCTGAGCGGCCGTCCCCGCGAGCAGCAGAGCCCCCGTGGCGAGGCCTCCGACGAGGCCCGCCGTACGCGCAGTGCGCATCTTCATCTGCTTGTTGCCTTTCTCCGCACCGAACGGCACCGGTCGACGGCCTGGGTAGCAGCACGAATCGACCGCCGCGCGGTGCAAGATCGCTGAATTGTCAGTGGTTGACCAGCGGGCTCTGGCAGCGCGTTCGCCTTCCCGGCGTTCGCCTCTGCCGACTGCGGCTCCCAGCCGCGACCGCACCGGCTGGATCGCCGGCGGATCGAGAACCGCCCTCGCTGTCCGGTGGGCCGGTGACACTCCGGCCCGGCCGCGACGGGTTGGTGACGCGGCCACCCTGACTAACTGGACAGGCCGCGGCGCGGTTACGCCCAGACGCGAAGAAATTCGAAAACATTGCGACATTGGAGCCCACGAATGCGCGTGCGCCTCACCCGGCGGGCACGGACGCGAAACGGCCCTCCATCCGAAGATGAAGGGCCGCAGCTCGAATGAGCGAGGGGCTACTCGACGCGCCGCAGGATCATCGTGTCGGAGCGACCGGCGCCGCCCGCGTCGCCGCCCCGGCCGTCCTCGTCGCCGCCGCCGCGGCGCTTGCGGACGAGCTTGACCGTGCGCGAGACGATGAACCACAGGAACAGCAGCCCGATGAGACCGAGCACGATCTTGCTCAGGATGTCCGAGTACTGTGCCAGGACCGGCTCGATCGCCGGACCGAACGCGAAGCCCAGCCCGATCCAGATCGAGTTCCACACCACCGACCCCACCAGCGTGTAGCCGGTGAACTTCCAGAACGGCATCTTCTCGATCCCCGCGGGGACCGAGATCGCGCTGCGCACCAGCGGCAGGCACCGGCCCGCCATGACCGCGATGCCGCCCCACCTGGCGAAGAGCTGCTCCGACCGCTCGAAGTCCTTGAGCTCCAGCAGCGGCACCTTCTCGAACAGCCACCGGGTGCGCTCGCGACCGAACGCGTAGCCCACGTAATAGAGGATGTACGCGCCGGCCATCGAACCCAGGGCCGCGAAGAGCATCGCCAGCCAGAAGTTCATCTTCCCCTGGTAGGACAGGAAACCCGCCACGGGAAGGATCAGCTCGGAGGGGATGGGGGGGAAGACCGACTCGATCGCGAGGGCCAGCCCCACGCCGACCTCGCCGAACTTGTCGATCAGGCTGAGCACCCAGCCGATGATCCCGTCGTACTCATCGGCATGGGTGACGTCGCCTACGGAGGCCAGCGCCGCGGTCTGGCTGAGCAAGTTAGTCACGCCGCCAGCGTAGTCGGCCCTCCTGAACGCCCGCCTCGGTCATCTGACCGATCCTCGCGGCGGTCGCCCCGGCCCCCGCCGCGCAATCGAGCGGCCAGGTGTCACGGGGCGTGCGAGCCCAGGCCATACTTAGTGGTAATTCCGCGCTACTTACGGCTCGCACGCCCGGTGACGTCCCGTTCAGCGCTTGTCGGATCGCAGGTCGAGGGGGCTTCGATGAGTCGCACGGTCGGGCCGTACAGAGACGTCGCGACCATCCGCGTCGAAGGAGCCTACGAGCTGTGCGAGGGCCTCGACGAGAGCGGTCGCCCCGTCCAGATCCTCACCCTCGGCTCCACCTCCTCCAAGGACCCCGCCCGACGCGGCCTCCTGTCCGACACCGTCGCCTGGGCCTACGCCACCGCCGGCCCCGAGGACGCCCCGATCATGGTCGCCGACCTCGATGCCGAGCAGCCCTACGTCGTGGTCCTCCTCGACTCGCGCCTGCGCGGCGCCGACCGCATCATGGACCGGCTCCTGTCCCTCGGCCCCGCCACCGGGCCGCTCCCGGTCGGACCCGCCGCCGTCGCCCAGCGCGCCGCCCACCAGCTGGCGGCCGCGCAGCGGTCCGCCGCCCCCGCCTCCCCGGCCGGCCCCGCGAACCCCTCCTCGCCGCCGGTCTCCCCGAACGCCCGCGGCACCACCAGCGCGCAGCTGTCGCCGCCCGTGCTCATCATCACCGCGCCCAAACGCCGCTCGCAACTGCTGCCGATCCTCATCGGCATCGGCAGCGTCGTGCTCATCCTCGCGCTCGTCATCGGCGCCTGGATCCTGTGGAGCGCCTCCGGGTCGGACGAGGCGTCCGGCGACACCGGCGGCGAGGCCCCCGACACCGCCGAGGTCGACCGGGAGGCCGAAGCGCCCGCCGACGCCGGCGAGGAGCCCGCCCCGGTCGACCAGATGCCGCAGTGGGACCCCGAGGCCCCCGCCGAACGCGTCGGCGGCACCCTCTTCGAGTCCGGCGAGGCGACCCAGACCATCGCCTACGAGAACTGGCCGTTCGCCTTCAAGGTCCCAGGCGAGTACCGCTGCGAGGACCAGGGCCAGGTCGCGGTGTGCACCGCCGACGAGGGCGACAGCAAGCTCACCGTCGGCTGGGACGTCTGCCCCGACGACTGCCGGCGCGGCTCGCGCGAGCCGCTGCGCAGCGCCCTGCCGTACCAGCCGATGCAGGAGCTCCAGGACGGCGACATCGGCGTCTCCGAGCGCAACCAGGTGTTCCCGCGCTGGAGGGGGTCCCTGAGCGTGTTCGTCTCCTCCGCGGACGGGTCCTTCCACGCGTGGGCGACCGCCGACGTGGACGCCGAGCGCTCCGACGAGGCGTGGCAGGTCTTCAACGACGTGCTCAACCAGTCCCTCGCCAAGGAGGACTAGGAAGCCGACCGGCCCGTCCGTCTACTCGTTCGTGTACTCGTCCCAGCGCTGGAGGGCCGCTTCGATGGTCTCGGTGGAGGAGGGCGAGGTCTGCGGGATGCCCGGGCCGAGCCCGTGCTGGGCCAGCAGCTCGTAGTAGTGCTCGCTCCCGTAGGAGCGCACGAGGTTCTGGGCGGCCTCGCGCTCGGCGTCGCCGAGGCCGGCGCGCACGAGCATCGGGTACTCGAACTGGGCGACCTGGGCCGAGCCGGTGGGGGGCTGGAGTTCGTCGGTGCCCATGGCCGCGACCTCGGGGGCGGACATGACGGCGACGCCGTCGCCGCCTTCGACGGTGTGCTCGTCGACCTCGAACAGGATGATCCACATGAGGCTGGCGGGGTGGGTGCGCGGGTCCTGGAGCGCGACGTCCATGTCCCCGGGGTTGAGGTTGTCGGTGCTCTCGCCCGCGGGCATGGCGAGGCCGACCGCCGAGTTGGCGGTCGAGGGCTGGAGGATCTCCCACTCCTCGGCGAGGCCGGAGCCGGGGAGGTTGCGGCGCAGGGCGGTCTCGGGGATCCAGACGTCCGCGTCGGAGTCGGCGATCGCCTCGGCGGCGACGGCTTCGACGGTGATGTCGGCGCAGACGTCCGAGCCGCGCGAGGGGGCCCCGCCGCCGGCGGCGACGAAGTCCTGGAGCACCGCGGCGATCTCGGGGGCGGCGGCCACGTGGAGGTCGACCTCGGTCCCGCAGGACTGCACGTGGGCGATGGCCGCGTTCAGCGTGTAGGCCGTGACCGGCGCGAAGACGGCGAGCAGCGCCAGACCGCCGAGGACTCTGCGGCCCTCTTTCGTGAGGCGCCCACGTCTGCGATGTATGCCGGCCATGTGACGAGTGTATGACGTGGCGCAAGCGTAGTCGAGTTCACGTTTTTCAGTTTATTCTCATTTTCCCTGCGCGCGAAGGCGCGCCGGGCGGGCGGGAGCACGGCCGGCCAGGCGGATCACCGCTGGCTCAGCGCCGGGCCGGCCGTTCACTCTCGTTGGCCCTCAACGGCGCCGGGTGCGACGCTTCGGGGGCGTCAGCAGGTCGGCGACGATGCGCATCGTCTCGGGGACGAGGCGGAAGTAGGCCCACACGCCGCGCTTGTCCCGCTGGACGACCCCGGCCTCGGCCAGGATGCGCAAGTGGTGGCTCACTGTCGGTTGCGACAGGCCGAGTGGTTCTGTCAACTCGGCCACGCAGGCCTCCTGCTCGGGTGAGGCCTGGATCAGGCTGATGAGCTGAAGGCGGTTCGGGTCCGCGAGTGCCTTGAGGACACCCGCGATGCGCTCGGCGTCCGATTGGGAGAGCGTCTCTCCGCTCACCGGCGAGACGGGCGTCTCTGCTTCGACGGTGACTCGCACCATGATCGTGTTCCTTCCGGATTGGTTCCAGCCGGAACCGGACGAGGCCGCACTGCCATTAATCCAGTTCCAACCTTGAATATGCCCTCGCGGTGTGGCCGGGCGGTAACGACGACGCTTCCGGCTCGCAAAGGCTTTCGGTTTCCGTGGATCGCGACCGGGCCGCACCAAGTCCCGTATCGAAATCCACTGCCGAGATTACGCCCGCCGTGCCAACGAAACCACCGCCGTTCGGTGATCGATTCGCAGGCCACGGCCGAGATTATTCAGTTAAAGCCGCACTACCAGGAGCTATATCTACATTTAACTATATTTAAGCGTTTTCCGAATCTCGGGTGAGATGAGATTCACGCCGGGCTATGGATCGAAGTCCCAATATATAGAACATCACTGATCAGAAGCCTATCGCGCGGAACGCTCCGGCGTCGCCCCCCAGGGGTTTCAGAGCGGTTACATGATCTTGAAAATTCTCACATTATTCGGAGGCCGAGACGAAGAACGGGGCCCGATGGGCCCCGTGTCCTGACTCGCGAAGTGCGTCCCCCGACTGGGAATCGCGTTGCGACGCGCCGCTCAGTCGCGGGGACTCGCGGTGGAGGCGCGGCGGATGAGCTCGGCCTCGACGTCGATCTCCTCGGGGTACTCCTCCTCCTCGACCAGGGCCGCCTCGAGCGCTTTGACGCCCATGTCGTGCAGCGGCAGGGCGACGGTGGTGAGCGAGGGGGTCAGGTCGCGCACGACCGGGATGTCGTCGAAGCCGGCCACCGAGACCTGCTCGGGGATGCTCACCCCGCCCTCGCGCAGGGCCGTGCACAGACCGGTGGCCTGCACGTCCGAGGTCACGAACACGGCGGTGGGCAGCGGGCCGCCCTCGAGGAGCGTCCGCCCGGCCTCGTAGCCGCCGTCGCGGCTGAACTCGGCCGCCACGTGCACGACCTCGGCGTCCTCCGGCAGCGCCGCCAGGAAGCCCTCGCGCCGCTCGCGCACCACCTGGAGCTGTTCGGGACCGGCGACCATCGCGAAGCGGCGGTGGCCGAGTTCGACCAGGTAGCGGGCCAGGCCCGCCGCGCCCTCGCGGTTGGCCGGGCGCACCACGCGCCCGGGCAGGCCCGGCTGGCCCACGCTGACCACGGTCGCGCCCAGTTCCAACAGGTCCGAGAGGTGCTCGGAGAGGCGCTGCTCGGCGGCCTTGTCGGTGGTCCGCGAACCGGCCACGATCACCGCGCGCGGGCGGTAGCCGCGCAGGGAGTCCAGGTGCTGCACCTCGGAGTCGGGGTCGATGCCGGTGTCGGCGATGAGCACGCGGACGTTGCGCCGGGCGGCCTCGGCGAGCACGCCGCCGGCGATCTGGCCGAAGTAGGGGTCGGTCACGTCGTGCAAAAGCAAGGCCACGGTCTGCGAGGTAGCGCGCGCGAGTACCTGCGCGCCGACGTTCGGGGCGTAGCGCAACCGGCGAGCCGCCTCGCGCACCCGCTCGCTGAGCTGATCGCTCACCCGGTGAGGGGAACCGTTGAGCACGCGGGAGGCGGTGGCCACCGAGACACCGGCGGCTCGGGCGACATCGGCCAATCGGGCCGGTTGTTTGCGTTCCATCTCGCTGAGGCTACCCACTGGAGGAAAGCGCTGCTCAAGCAGTCCGGAGACGCCGTTCCCTCCATACGCGCCACACCACATACGCCACAGCCGCAACACCGACTCCGGCGGCGGCGACCTTGAGCGGGCTCGGCCCCGACAGCGGCTGGCGCAGCGCCACGGGCCGCCGGAACGTCAGCTGGGGCCAGCCCTCCTCGAGCGCGAGGCGGCGCAGGCCCCGGTCGGGGTTGACCGCGCGCGGGAACCCGACGGTGCGCAGCATCGGCTCGTCGGTGATCGAGTCGGAGTACGCGAAGGACGCTTCGAGGTCGATGCCGCGCTCGGAGGCGAACTTGTGGATCGCCTCGGCCTTCGCCGGGCCGGCGGCGTAGAAGTCGACCTCGCCGGTGTAGCGGCCGTCAGCGCCGATCACCATGCGGGTGGCGATGACGTCGGTGGCCCCGAGCATCCGCCCGATCGGCGCGACCATCTCCTCGCCGGAGGCGCTCACCAGGACGACGGCGCGACCGGCCGAGCGGTGCGCCTCGATCAGGGCCGCGGCCTCGGCGTAGACGGCGGGGGCGATGAGCTCGTCGAGGGTCTCGGCGATGATCGCGCGGACCTCCTCGGAGGGCCAGCCGCGCGAGAGCTCCGCGACGTAGTCGCGGGTGCGGGCCATCTGCGCCTCGTCGCCGGAGCCGCCGAGCCGGAAGAGGAGGTGGGAGTAGGCGACCTTGAGGACGTCGCGGCGGGCGAGCAGGCCGCCGCGGTAGAGCGGCCGCGAGAAGGCGAGCGTGCTGGCCTTGGCGATCACGGTCTTGTCGAGGTCGAAGAAGGCCGCGCCGGGCCGCGCCCGGGACGGGGCCAGCACCGGTTCGAGCGGGAGTGCCGGTGAGCCGTTGATCGGCTCCACTGCGTTCATGACGCAAGTCTAGACAGAACGGCAAGCCCGTTTCGAGCACTTGTCGCACCGCCCCGGCGGTGTCGCGAGGAAGGGATACGAAGGCACGCCGAACCCGGACAGGAGCCGTATCGCGAACCCCCGATACAAGGGTGGCGCGGGGGTACGACATTCCATTGCGGTCGACGCCGCCGATGCGACCGAGGTCACCGAACCGTTCTCTTCCGTACTCCCAGGCTCAAATACGAGAGTTCGTCGAGGCCCACCGCACCGTCTCGCGCCAGCGCGCTCGAACGCGGATTGTCGGCGGCGGGCCGTAGGCTGGCGCCATGTCGAAGAGCCAGCGAGTCGCCTACGCCTGCGGCGCATGCGGCGTACGGGTCCCCAAATGGGTCGGGCAGTGCCCCGACTGCGGCGAATGGGGCTCCATGGAGGAGACCGCGGCCCCGCCCCGCCAATCCCTCGGCCCCAAATCCGCCGCCCCCACCGGCGCGCGCCGCCCCGCCAAACCCGCCCAACGCATCGGCACCGTCTCCGCCGCCCAGGCGGCCAGCCTGCCCACCGGCATCGGCGAGTTCGACCGCGTCATGGGCGGCGGCCTCGTCCCCGGCGGCGTCACCCTCATCTCCGGTGAGCCCGGGGTCGGCAAGTCCACGCTCCTCCTCGAAGTCGCCCACCGCTTCGGCGAGGCCGGCTACGGCAAGGCGCTCGTCGCGACCGGCGAGGAGTCGGCCTCGCAGGTCCGCCGCCGCGCCGACCGCACCGGCTGCCTCTCCGAGGAGCTCTACCTCGCGGCCGAGACCGACCTCGGCGCCGTCCTCGGGCACGTCGAGGACGTCCAACCCTCCCTGCTCATCCTCGACTCCGTCCAGACCGTGATCGCCCCCGACACCGACGGCGTCCCCGGCGGCGTCACCCAGGTCAAGGCCGTCGCGAGCGCCATCACCGGCGAGGCCAAGCTGCGCAACATGGCCGTGATCCTCGTCGGACACGTGACCAAGGACGGCGGGATCGCCGGACCCCGGGCCCTGGAGCACCTGGTCGACACCGTCGTCCACTTCGAGGGCGACCGGCATTCGATGCTGCGGCTGCTGCGCGGGGTCAAGAACCGATTCGGGCCTGCCGACGAGGTCGGCTGCTTCGAGATGACCGAGGACGGCATCATCTCGCTCGCCGACCCCTCAGGCCTGTTCCTCGACGACGCGCCGACCGAGCCGACCCCGGGCACCTGCGTGACGGTGACGATGGAGGGGCGCCGGGCGGTGCCGGTGGAGGTCCAGGCGCTGCTGGGGAAGTCGGTGAAGGACGGCGCGATCCCGCGGCACACCGTGTCGGGCCTCGACCAGGCCCGGTTGAACATGGTCCTGGCGGTGCTGACGCGCCGCGGCGGGATGCGCCTGCTCGACCGGGAGGTGTACGCGACGACGATCGGCGGGATCCGGGTGCGGGAGCCCGCTTCGGACCTGGCGCTGGCGTTGGCGTTGGTAAGTGCGGAGCAGGAGATCGCGGTGAGCGCGGATCTGGTGGCGATCGGCGAGGTGAGCCTGACCGGCCAGGTGCGACGGACTGTGAACGCCGACCGACGGATCAACGAGGCGGCGCGGCTGGGGTTCAAGACCGCGATCGTGCCGAAGGGTTCGGTGGCGGAACGGCATCGCGGTATCGAGGTGGTCGAGGTGGAGACGATCAACGACGCGAAGCAGGCTGCGGCGCGATCCTGGGCCCGCCGAGGCTGAGCGCGCGGCAGGCAGCAACGTCAAGGCGCGACCGGCCGCCTCGCAAAAAGCGCACGGGCCCGAAGTCTGAACACGTAACCCGGCACTCGGCCGACCGTCCCGCAAGAAGCGCACGAACCCGAGGTCCCAACCTGCAACCCGGCGCGACCGACCGCTTCGCAAGAAGCGCACGGGCCCGCAGTCCCAACCCGTAACCCAGCGCAACCCGGCGCGGCCGGGCGCCTCGTAAATAGCGCACTGGTCCCAAGCCCCAACCGGCAACCCGGCGCTGAACCAGCCGCTCCACCTCGGACACATGGGATCATAGTCCGATCACTCCGTGACGGATCGGGTTCACAATCCATGCGGGGCTAAAGCCCGAGCTTGGCCAGTTCGTTCCGCGAGGCCACGCCCAGCTTCGGGTACGCCTTGTATAGGTGATACCCGGCGGTCCTGGGGCTCAGGTAGAGCTGCTCGCCGATCTCGCGGTTGCTCAGGCCCGCAGCCGCGAGTCGGACGACTTGCAGCTCTTGCGGCGTGAGCTTGTCTGCCAGGTCCGGGGCGGCCTCGACGGGGCCGGCGTCGCCTGCGGCGCGCAGTTCCCGGCGCACCCGCTCGGCCCAGGGTTCGGCCCCGAGCCGTTCGAAGACCGCTGCGGCCGAACGCAAGCGCGTCTTGGCCTCATTGACGCGTCGGGCGCGGCGCAGCCATTCGCCGAGCACGAGGTCGGTGCGGGCGGTCTCGAACGGGTGCCCTTCGGCCTCCTTGTGGAGTGCGGCGGCCCGCTCGAAATGCGCCCCGGCCTCGGCCTCGCCGGCCAGGAGGCCGCGAGTGCGTTCGACCACGGCCGCGAGGTGCGGGTGGCCGCCGGCTTCGGCCCATTCGGTGTACCAGGCGAAGGCGTCGGCGGTCCGCTCCGGTTCGCCGGTGCGCACGGCCGCCTCGACGGCGACCGGCACGTAGGCGAGGGCGTCTCCCGGGGCGTTCGAGTCGAGGTGGTTCATGAGCCGGTCGAGGGCTTCCTCATTGCGGCCCAGGGAGAAATCGAGCAGCGCGAACGCGGTGTCGATGGTGACGGCGGTGTCGGGCGGCGAGTCGGCGCGGGCGGCCTCGACGAGTTCGCGGACGCGTTCCTCCTCGCCGCGCAGGGCCGCGATCGGGGCGAGGATGTAGGCGCGGGCCTTGACGAGCCCGATGGGCTGCCCGAGTTCGGTGGAGAGGTCCATGGCGTTGGCGGCCATGGCCTCCGCGTCCTTCCAACGGCCGCGTTCGAGTTCGGTCATGCCGCCGAGCACGAGCGCCCGGGGCAGGGCCCCGGCCGCGCCGGTCTGTCGGGCGACGCGGACGGTCTCGGCGGCGGTGCGCTCGGCGGCGTCGATGTCGCCGATGAGGGTCTGCCACCAGGCGACCATCGCGCGGTTCTCAGGGGTGACGGAGGCGCCGAAGCCGACATGGATGTCCACCAGTCCGCGCAGGGCCGCAACGGCTTCGGTGATCGAGACGGTGCAGGAGCGGTTGAAGCCGGCGGTGGCCTTGGCGAGGTCGCGCACCCACGGGGAGTGCGCGATCTCCAGACGCTCGGCGTGCTCGGCGGCGACCTCCGCGCGGGAGAAGTCCCCTGCCTGCCAGGCGAGTTCGACGGCGCGGAACAGCGGGTACCCGGCCGCCTCGGGCTGGGCGGCGGTGTAGTGGTCAGCCGCTTCCATGTAGAGCCGGTAGGCCTCGCGCACGTCGTTGTTCCACGAGGCGACCATGGCTGCGATGAGCGTGGCGCGGGCGTGGACGGAGCGGTCGCTCGTGGACTGGCCGATCGCGGCGCACAGCGCCCAGGCCTTGGGGCCGTTGCCGCCCGCGGCGGCCGCCTCGGCGGCGCGCAGCAGTCGCCTGCCGCGTTCGGGCCCTTCGGGAGTGAACTCGGCGGCGCGTTCGAACACGGCGTACTCGACGTTGTGCCCGCCGCAGGTCGAGGCGCATTCGGCCGAGGCCTCCAGGGCGGCGGCGACGCTCTCGTCGGGCCCGGTCGCGGCGGCGGCGAGGTGGAACGGCCGCCGGTGATCCTCAGACTCGAGGACGTCGGCGAAGATGCGGTGCGCTTCGAGGCGGCGGAACACCGGCGCGCCCTGGTAGGCGGCGGTGCGGATGAGCGGGTGCCCGAAGGTGAACCGGCCGCCCTCGTAGCGGACGAGGTCGTCGGCCTCGGCCGGGGCGAGGTCGGTGAGGGCCGCTCCGAGTTTCGCAGCGGCGTCCAGGACCAGGCCGGTGTCGGCGGTGTCGTCGGCGGCGATGAGCAGCAGCAGGGTGCGGGTCGCCTCGGGCAGCCGTTCGATGCGGTCGCCGAAGACCTGCTTGAGGCGGCTCGTGGTCGAGCGCGGCGCGGTCCAGTCGGCGGCCAGGCGCACGTCCGACTCGACCGGCGGGAGTTCGAGGAGGGCCAGCGGATTGCCTTCTGCGGAGCGCAGGATGCGGTTTCTGGACGTGTAGGACAGTCCTTTGAGGCGTTCGCCGAGCAGGGCTCCGGAGGCGGCTTCGTCCAACGGGCCCAGGCGCATCTCGTCGAGGCCGGGCGTCGGGAAGTCGGGCGCGTAGCCCTCTCGGACCAGGAGGAGCATCGCGACCGATTCGGCGGCAAGGCGTTTGGCGATGAACAGCAGCACCGCGGCCGAGTCCGGGTCGAGCCAGTGCGCGTCGTCCACAATAGTCAACACTGGTCGATGCGACGCGGCCTCGGCCAGGAGGCTCAGCGCCGCGAGGCCGACGGTGAACCGCAGATCCCCAGGGGGCGAGGCCTTGTCGGGGACCGCGGACAGGCCGAGGACGCGCGAGAGCACGCACGCGTGATGCTCCGGGATCGCCTCCAAGTGGCCCGCGAGCGGCAGCAAGAGCGCCTGGAGTCCCGCGAAGGACCAGGAGTGCTCGGACTCGACTCCGGTGCAGCGCAGCACGGTGAAGCCCTCGGCGGCCTCGGCGGCGGCCGCCGCCAGGCTCGACTTGCCGATCCCCGCTTCGCCGCGCACCACCAGCGACGACCCGCTCCCCGCCCGAGCGGCGGCGATGCGGGCGGCGAGGGCGGCGGTCTCCGTGTCACGTCCGTACAGCACGCTCCAACGGTACCGCCGAACGCCCGATTCGCCCGGTCCCCGGACCCGGTCCTAGGACGTATTGACGACCGGTCCGAGACGGTCGCCGTGCCCGGTTCGAGCCGCTGCACCGGGGCCGTCCGGGCGCACCGTCAGCAACGGGCATCGGGGCGGTTTCCCAGTTCAGCGGGGTCGCGGAGGGCCTCCCCGGCCTGGGTGTTCTCGGGGAGGCCCTCGACGCTTCGAGCAGGCATTCCGGCGGGTCGCTACGCCTGCGGCGGGTGCGGTGTGCGGGTCCCCGAATGGGTCGGGCAGTGTTCCGACTGCGGCGAACGGGGCCCCATGGGAGCAACCGCGGCCCCGCCGAAATCCCGGCTGCCCACCCGCGCACGCCGCCGCGCCGAACCCGCCCAACGCATCGGCCGCGCCCGCAGTACGGAGACGGCGGTTGTGGACGGGGCCCCGGAGTACGACTGAGCCCGGCCCCACCCGTAGTACGGGGACGGCAGCGGCGCGCCTCGGTCAGCGCCTGCCCTCGCCACTCCAGCTCCTCCAAGAGCTTCGTCGCGCCCGGGCATCGGCCGCGCCCCTAGTACGGGGACGGCAGCGGTGCGGCCCGGCGCGCCTCAGTCAGCGCCCGCCCCCACCACTCCAGCTCCTCCAGGAGCTTCGTCGCGCCCGGCTCCTCCTCGTCGAACTTGGTGAAATCGCCGTTCGCGTCGAAGTGCTGGTAGAACCGCGGGAACGCGATCGAGTTGCGGATCGTGAACGTCCGCAGCTCCGGGAAGATCTGCCGCAGGTGCTGCGCCGCGTTCTGCCCACCGGTGGTCTTGCCGCCGTAGGTGACCAGCGCGACGGGCTTGGCGGCCCACTCGTTCATGTAGTAGTCGATGGCGTGCTTGAGCGGCGCCGGGATCGACATGTTGTACTCGCCGGTGACCACGACGAACGCGTCCGCGCGGTGCAACCGCTCCGACAGGGCCGCGACCGGCCCGGTCGGGTCGCCCTCGGTCGACCACATGTCGCGCTCGGCGAGGTGCTGGGGCAGGTCGGCGTCGAGCAGGTCGATGAGGTCGACCTCGAAGCCGCCGTGCCGCTCGGCGAGGTCGGCGATCCACTTGGCGGGCACCGGCCCCCAGCGGCCCTCGCGGGTGGTCCCGATGATGACGCCCAGGTTCAGCTTGTCGCTCATGGTGCTGCACTCCTCCAGTCTCTGCGGCGGTCCTCACCGCCCGGAACCGAAGCTACGGACGGTCCGACCGGTCCGACATCTGTCGGTCGACTGGCCCGCGACCGGCCCGGTCACGCCCGGGCGACGTGCGGGCGCGTGCGCCGCGACCGGTCGCGCGGTTCGGTCGAACGACAGATGCGGGCCCCGTCGCACCCGCCCTAGCGTGGCCGCCATGACCACCACAGCACCGGCGGCCCAGGAGGCCGCCACCACCCGTTGGGCGGCAATCGTCGCCGTCGGATTCGCCCAGCTCGTCGTCGCCGGCGGCATGTCCAGCCTCGCGGTGGCCCTGCCGCTGATCCGCACCGAGTTCTCGGTGACCGAGGCGGCCACCGCCTGGGTCCTGCTCGCCTACGCCCTGCCCGTCGGGGCCGTCGCGATCGCCGCCGGGCGCCTCGCCGACCGCGCCGACCTGCGCGCGGTCGCCGTGTTCGCGATGGCCGCACTCGGCATCGGCTCGGTCGCAGCCGCGCTCGCCCCGAGCTTCGCGACCCTCCTGGCCGCCCGCGCGTTCGCCGGGCTCCTCGGCGGCCTCCTGTTCGGCATGACCGGCCGCATCATCGTGACCTCGGCCGCGCCCGCTCGACGCGGCCGGGCGATGTCGGTCATCGCGCTGCTCATGACCATCGGCGGGATGGGCATGGTCGGCGCGGGCGGGTTCATCGTGGCGGCCTTCGACTGGCGCGGCCTGTTCTGGGTCTTCGCGGTGCTCTCGGCCGCCGCCGTCGCGGCCGTCGCGGTCGCGGTGCCCAGCAACGGGACGGGCCTGCCCCGGCCCGACCGGACCCTGCTGAGCGACACGGCGACCTCGGGCGGGGCGATCGTCGCGTTCCTCCTCGCGTTCGAGTACGTGGACTCCTCGCCGTGGATCGCCGCGGGGGCGTTCGCGGCGAGCATCGCCCTGGGGACGCTGTGGGTGCGCCGGCCCTCCTCGGCGCCGACTGTGGCGCTGCTGCGGTCGCCGCAGATGGCCGGGGCGCTGCTGAGCCTCACGTTGCTGTCGGCGGTGACCGGGCTGCTCAACTTCAGCCTCCCGTTCCTGCTCACCGACGTGCAGCGGCTGCGGCCCGAACTCGTGTCGACGGTGATGCTCACGTTCATCGGCGGGGTCGCGGTGATGACGCCGCTCGCCGGATGGCTGGCCGACCGCTTCGGCCCCGGCCGCGTCTCGATGGCCGGGGCGGGCCTGGTGGTCGCGGGAGTCGTGCCGCTGCTGTTCGTCGACGAGACGACCGGCCTGTTCGGTCTCGGAGCGCGGATCGGCCTGCTGGGCTTGGCGTTCGGGATCTTCAACACCCCGATGAACACGCACCTGCTGGCCTCGGCGCCGGCCGACCAGTCGGGCACGGCCGGGGCGTTCATGGCCACGACCCGCACGATCGGGACCTCGCTGGGACCGGTGATCGCCGCTCTGGCCTGGGGCCTGGGCGCGACGGCCGTGGACGGCTACCGGCTCTCGGCGTGGACCGTGGCGGCGATCCTGGTCCTCGGCGCGGCCTTGCAGGCGACGACGAAGCCTTGGCGCGCACCGGTTCCGGCGCGGGCCGCGTGATCCGGTGCGGTCACAGGTCCAGTTTGGCCAGTTCGGTCCGCGAGGAGACGCCGAGCTTCGGGTAGGCGTTGTACAGGTGGTAGCCGACCGTCCTCGGGCTGACGAACAACTGCTCGCCGATCTGGCGATTGGTGAGCCCGTCCGCGGCCAGTCGGACCACCTGGAGCTCCTGCGGGGTCAGCAGTTCGGCCAGGTCCGGTTTGGACTCGACCGCGGTCGAGTCGCCCGCGGCGCGCAGTTCCCCTTGGGCCCGTTGGGTCCAGGGGGCCGCGCCGAGTCGCTCGAAGACCTCGGTGGCCTCGCGCAGGTGCGCTCGGGCCTCGTTGATGCGCCGCACCCGGCGCAGCCACTCGCCGTAGACGAGTTCGGTGCGGGCCCGCTCGAACGGGTCGATGTCGTCGGCCCGGTGCAGCTCCACGGCCCGCGCGAAGTGCGCCCCGGCCTCGGCCTCGGTCGCCATGAGCGCCCGGCAGCGTTCGACCAGGGCCTCCCAGTAGGAGCGGCCGGTGGCGTCGGCCCAGTCGGCGAACCAGTCGAAGGCCGCTTTGACCTCGCCGAGCCTCCCGGACCGGAACGCGGCCTCGACCAGGGTCGGGACCTGCGTGAGCACCTCCATCGGGGTGAGCCCCTCGGCGATGCGCAGCAACCGGTCGAACGCGGCCTCATAGCGCCCGAGCCCCAGTTCCAGCAGGCCCAGGGCGGTGTCGGCGGGGATCACCGAGTCCTCGGGGGCGTCCTCGATCGCGGCGGCGACGAGTTCGCGGCAGCGCTTCTCCTCGCCGCGGATCGCGGCGATCGGCAGCAGGACCCAGATGCGCCCCTGCATGAGCGCCCGGCGGTCGTTCTGCTCGTGGGCCAGCTCTATGGCGCTCGAAGCCGAGGCCTGAGCGTCCGCATACCGTCCATAATGGAACTGCGTCTGGGCGTGCACCAGCAGCGCCTGCACGAGCGGGCTCAGCGCGCCGCGCTCGCGGCACTCGCGCACCTGCACGGCCGCAGCGAGGTTCGCGGCCGGCACGTCCCCGGCGAGGAACCGCCAGCGCGCGGCCAGCACCTGGTCGAAGGCCTTGAAGTCCTCGTGGAGCGGCTGGTAGTAGTCGTAGAGCGAGCGGAGGGCGTCGACGGCCTCCCCGGCGGTGTCGTCGGGCTGGCGGTTGAGTCCGGCGGCGGCGCGCGCGAGGCGGCGCACCCAGGCGTTGTTGGAACCGCCGTATTTCGAAGCGAGCGAGGAGGCGTACTTGACCTTCGCGAAATCGCCGGTCTCCCAGGCGTTCCAGACGCCGCGCAGCAGCGGGTAGCCGGTGTTCTCGTGGCCGGTGGCGGCGTAGTGCTCGGCCGATTCCATCCAGACGTCGAAACCCTTGGAGTGGCCGGCCCAGGAGAGGATCGTGGCGCGGATGAGGGCGGTGCGGGCGAGGAGCACGTGGTCGTCGGTGAGGCGCTCGGCCGCTTCGGCGAGTTCGACGGCCTTGCCGGTCATGCCTGCGGCGTAAGCGGTCTGGGAGGCGAGGACGAGTCTGCGGGCCCGCTGGTAGTGGTCGGGGGTGAAGCTGGCGGCGCGTTCGAGCGCGGCCATCTCGGCGACGCAGCCGCCTCGTTCGGCCTCATAGGAGGCGATGGACTCGAGTGCGGCGGCGGCCTTCTCGTCGAGGCCGGTGGTGGCGGCGGCGAGGTGGCGGGCGGCGCGGATGTCGTCGTCGCCGAACGCCTCGGACAGGGCGCGGTGCGCTTCGATGCGGCGGGCCCTGGGGGCCGAGTGGTAGGCGGTGGAGCGGATCAGCGGGTGCACGAATTCGATGCGGCCGCGGTGGTACCGCACCAGATCGTCCACTTCGGCCGGTTCGAGGTCGGCGAGGCTCGACCCGAGATGCGCTGCGGCCTCGGCGATCACGGCGGTCTCGCCGGTCTCCTCGGCGGCGGCGAGCAGGATGATCGTGCGGGTGCACTCGGGCAGGGCGATGATCCGCTCGGTGAACGCCTGCTTGATGCGGGAGGTCGTGGAGTAGCGGCTGTTGGAGGTGTCGGCGCGCAGCAGCGACTCCTCGTTGTCGGCGGCCGGGAGCTCCAGGAGCGCCAGCGGGTTCCCCTCGGCCATGCGCAGGATCCAGTCGCGGCTGGTGAAGGGGATCTCGTCGGCGCGCATATCGAGGATCGCCTGGGAGGAGTCGAGGTCGAGCGGGCCGAGGGTGAGCTCGGGGATGCCCGGGGCCGGGAAGTCGGGGGCGAAGCCGTCGCGCACGACCAGGACCATCGTGATCGACTCGGTCGACATGCGCCTGGCGGCGAACAGGAGCGCGTTGGTGGAGTCGCGGTCGAGCCAGTGGGCGTCGTCGATGACCACGTACACCGGCTGCTTCGCGGAGGCGTCCACGAGCAGGTTGAGCAGGGCGAGCCCGACCTGGAGGGAGTGGGGGCGCCCGGCGCCGTCGCCCATGCCCAGGGCGGTGCGCAGGGCCTCGGCCTGGGCGGCCGGGAGGAGGTCGATGCGGTGCAGCAGCGGGTGGAGCAGCATCTGGAGGCCGGCGTAGGACCAGGTGTGCTCGGCTTCGACGCCGAGGGTGCGCAGGACGGTGAACCCGTCGGCGCGGGGGATCACGGCGTCGACGATCGCGGACTTGCCGATGCCCGGCTCGCCGCGCACGACCAGGGCGCCGCCGTGGCCGACGCGGGCGCCGTCGAGGAGCGCCTGGATCGTGTCGAGCTCGGCGTCCCGACCGTAGAGAACGGTGCGGGTGGCGTGTTCGGGCGATTCGCACAGCGTGGGCGAGGCGTCGTCGCAGACGACGGGATCGATGCTCGCGGCGGCGCGGGACGCGGGGCCCCGGGGTGCGCGCGCGGTGGTGGTGGCGGGGCTCGGCTTGGACCGCACGGCGACTCCATCCTCAGGACGACCGGGGACCGATCAAGCGTATCCGCGGTGCGGCCCCGATCGCATCTGTCATTCGACTGGGGTCGACCGGGGTCGGTTTGACCTGGTGGAACGCGCAGGCATACCGGGGTCGGGGACCGGTCGCCGGGCCCGGTCGTCCGACTGGGGACGGCGGGCCCGAACGGACTTAGCGTCGTGTCCATGACCGCTTCGATCGAGATCCGCGAGCCCCGCCGCCAGGCGGCGGCGTGGCCGAGCACGGCGCGCACGGAGACGGCGCGTTCTGAGACGGCACCGTTGCAGGCAGCCGGCTGGGGAACGTCCCGGTGGGGCTCGGCGCTTCGGGCGGCGGGCGCGCAGGCGGTCGCCTTCGCGGCTCCGGTGGTGACCGTGCTCCTGGCCGGCGACATCGCCGCGGGCACGGCTGCCGGAACGGGTTCGCGGCTGTGGCCGATCGGGGCGTGCGCGGTCGGTTTCGTGCTGGCCGCCAACGGTTCACGGCGCTCAGGCGAGTCGGCCCGGGCCCGCACGACCGGAACGGTCGCGTTGGGGGCGTTGGCCTTCGCCACGGCCGGGCTGGCGCTCGCGCCGGGGCTGGGCGCCGTCGGCTTCGCCGTGGCGGTGGCCGCGGCCGGAGTGCTCGGGGTCGCCTCGGGCGCGGTGGTCGCGGTGGCCGGCAGGGTGATGGCGCAGGCCGAGGTCGGCGACGGTTCGGCGTCGGTCGGGCTTTCGGCGGCGGCGCTGCTGGCGGGGATCGTGGCCGGGTCGGGGGCGCTGGCCGCGCTGCCGCTGTGGGGCTGGAGAGGCGTGTTCGTCCTCGTCGCGGTCGCGGGCGCGCTCGCGGCGTGGCGGTTCGCGGCACTTGTCCCTTCGGAGCGTGCGCGTTAGCGAACTGTTACGTGAGCTTCGACAGAAATCGACGTGGTTTCCGAGGTTCGGGTGCCACGATGAGTCGTCCGGGTATTCGGAGGTTTTACCCGGCACGCGGGCACCGGCCGTCCTGTGGCGGTGTCCGAGACGAGGGCTCCGGGGAGGTTCGAGACCCCGGGGCCCTCACTTCGCGTCCGCCCCGGTATTGCTGTGCCGCAGGCCTTCGGGCGACGCGTCACGGCTTCGGGGAGAGCTTGGTCCTGGGGCCGGCGCGGAGCACGCCGGATTCGAGCGGGCGGGCGACGATCTCCTGCGCGAGTTCGGCGGTGCGGATGAGGGCCGGGAGGTCCACGCCGGTCTCCACGCCCATGTCGTGGAGCATGTGGACCACCTCTTCGGTGGCGACGTTGCCGGAGGCGCCCGGCGCGAACGGGCAGCCGCCAATGCCGCCGACGCTGGCGTCGAACTCGACGATGCCGCGGTCGAGCGCGGTGAGGAGGTTCGCCAGCGCGGTCCCGCGGGTGTCGTGGAAGTGCATGAGTTTGGGCAGGTCGGTGTCGATCGCGTCGAGCAGGTCGGTGACGCGGCGGGGCGTGCCCATGCCGGTGGTGTCGCCGAAGGCGACCCGTCCGGCCCCGGCGGCTTCGGCGGCCTCGACGATGCGGGCGACCTTGGCGGGGGCGATGTCGCCTTCGAAGGGGCAGCCGAAGCTGGTGGCGATGATGACCTCGACCGAGCCGAGGTGTTCGCGGGCGAGCGCGCAGATGTCGGGGAGTTCGGCGAGCGACTCGGCGACGCTGCGGCCGATGTTGGCGCGGTTGTGGGTCTCGGAGGCGGAGACGACGACCTCGACGGCGGTGAGCCCGGCGTCGAGGGCGCGTTGGACGCCTTTGCGGTTGGGGGCGAGGGCGCTGTAGCGGATGCCGGGGTGCTTCTCGACCGCGGCCCACACTTCGGCGGCGTCGGCCATCTGCGGGACGGCCTTGGGGCTGACGAAGCTGACGGCTTCGATGCGGGAGAGGCCGGTGCGGGCGAGTGCGTCGATGAGGCGGATCTTGTCGGCGGTGGGCACGGGCGGTTCGTTCTGGAGGCCGTCGCGGGGGGCGACCTCGCGCAGGACGACCCGATCGGGTTGGTGCATGGTCCCGCCTTCCAGTGCCGACGTCGACGGTGCGGCACGGGTGCCGCACCGTGCCCATGCTAACCCGCGATCCCGAATATCGAGACGGGCGTGTCAGGGAGTTTCCCCACAAATCGGGCACAAGCAGCGCCCCCGATACGAGGGTGACACGGGGGTCCGACAAGGCGTTTCGGCGACCTCGCCGGCCGCAGGCGGCAGGCGGCAGGTGATTCGAGGATCCGGGCGAGTCTCGGAGCGTCACGGCAAATCGGACATCACCTGCACCCCCGATACGAGGGTGACACCAGGGTCCGACATGCGGCCGGCAGGCGCCCCGAAGGGGCGCTGGCAGCCGCGCGCTTGAGCGCGGATCGCCGATCCGTGGGACCCGCAACGGTCACGGTGGAGCGGGCCGGCGGGAGGCGGCGGGCGGTGCGAGAACCGCGGACGCGTAAGCGGGTCCGTGCGGACTCGCGGCGGCGCTAGCTCGGTGGCCCCGAATGCGGGCCCGTAGGCCGGGCGGCCGTGAACCCGGTAGTCCCGCATCGCAACCCGGATCGCGGGCCCGTAGGCTGCGGGCGGGTGCGAGTGTTGCGGCCTTGTCAGCCGGGGTCTAGGGCTCTCAGGGCCGCTGCGCGCAGGAGCGCCGCCGTCTCGTCGGCGCTGACCTCTTGGCCCAGTGACAGGTACGGCGTCGAGTTCATCAGGCCGAACGCGCCGTGCGCGAGCACCCTCGCCTGCTCGGGCTTCAAGCCCGGCCGCAGCCGGCACAGCACCCCCACCCACTCCTCCACATACACGCGCTGGAGCTTGCGCACCTCCCGGCGCGGCTCCTCCGGCAGCCGGTCGAGCTCGTGCAGATGCAGGATGACGATCTCCGGCGAGTCGATGACGACCTCCAAATGGAAGTCCACCAACGCCTCCAGCGCCGCCTGCGGGTCCTCCGAGTGCAGCGACGCCCAATGCCTTCCACCGGCGAGCAGCCGCTCCGATACGGGGATCAGCGCATCGGCGAGCATCTGCTCCTTGCCGCCCTTGAAGTGGTGGTACAGGGCCGGGCCGGTGATCGAGGCGGCCGCGCCGATGTCGTCCATCGAGACCCCGTGGTAGCCGTGCTTGGCGAGCAGTCCGACCGCGACGTCGAGGATCTCGCGCCGGCGTTTCGAACCGCCGCGACTGCCTGCTTCATGCATCTCCACCACCAAGAGGTTACTCGGACGTATGAGTGCGGGCACGGAGCAAAAGCCCCCTTTCGCGGGGCGCGCCCACCCCCGATTCACTCCGGCCTCCCTTGTGCCCCGGGCCCGGACGCGAAGCGGCCGCACCCCGTTCCCGGAGTGCGGCCGGCGTTCGGGCCGCGGTTCCCGCCGTGGTGCAAGGCGGGTCGCGCGGCGCGGTGCTCGACGCTGCGGGAGGCCAGACACATCGCCTCCCGTCGCGATCGCTAATGCTCGGTCGGGTGCGCCCGGCGCTCGGCTTCGGCGTCCGCCGCCTCGCCCATGGCGCCGGCCACGGGTGCCTGCGTGTCCGCCGACGCCCCGTACCGTTCCGAACTGTAGGTCTGCGACATCGAGGCGGTCGCGTCCGCCCCTCCGGTCGCGTCCTTCATCTTGCCCGCCTCGTCCTCGGCGCTGTTGAGCATCCGCTCCCAGCGCTCGCGCATCGGCGCGATGAGGCCGCCGCCGACGCCGACGATGGTCACGCCCGCGACGATCGACAGGACCGTCCACATGATCGGCGTGGTCACGGTGGTGGCGATGCCGACCTGGCCGAACGCGGCGACCGCGCCGAAGAAGATGATCGCGACCTGGCAGATGCGGGCCACGACGTTGCCGTAGCTGGTCTCCGACAGCGTGCCGCTGACGAGACTGTGCACGGCGTTCGCGATCGCGAAGGCGACCACGACGATGACAAGTGCGACGAACAGCAGCGGCAGCCACGACACGAGCTGGTTGAGCAGGGTCGAGACCGGGTTGGTCCCGAACGCCCCGAACGCCAGTTGCAGCGTGAACAGCAGCAGCGCGAAGTAGACGAGCCTGCCGAGCAGGTCGCTCAGCTCGAATTTCCCGGTGAAGCGACGCAGGCCCGATTTGTCGCCGACCTTGTCGAGACCGACCTTGTGCAGCAGTTTGCCGACGAGTTTGCCGATCCATTTGGCGACGATCCAGCCGATGACCAGGATCGCCAGGAACGCCAGCGCACGCGGCAGGAACGCGACGACGCTGTCCATCATGTTCTGGAAGCTCTGCGAGATGTCCATGACCGGAGCGTAAGCCTGATATTGCCCGTATTCAGGCGTTTCGCAGGAGTTACTCCTGACATGGATGTAGTTATGGGCGCTCGCTCCGGTGGTCGCGGCGCGCGGCGGGGCCTACGTCGGCCAAGTGCGCCAGTGCATCCAGGACTTGGAGGGGGTCGGTCCGCGCTGGTCCTGGTAGCGGGAGAAATTCGCCCCGGCGCCGTAGGGGTTCTCGGCGGGGCTGGAGAGTTTGAACAGGCAGAGCTGGCCGATCTTCATGCCCGGCCACAGGGTGATGGGCAGGTTCGCGACGTTGGAGAGCTCCAGGGTGACGTGCCCGGAGAAGCCCGGGTCGATGAACCCGGCGGTGGAGTGGGTGAGCAGGCCGAGCCTGCCGAGGCTGGACTTGCCTTCGAGGCGGGCGGCGAGGTCGGCCGGGAGGGTGATGACCTCGAGGGTGGAGGCGAGGACGAACTCGCCGGGGTGGAGCACGAACGGCTCGTCGCCGGTGACGTCGACGGCGGTGGTGAGTTCGTCCTGCTGCATGGCCGGGTCGATGTGGGTGTACTTCTGGTTGTTGAAGACCCGGAAGCGCCGGTCGAGGCGGACGTCGATGCTGGAGGGCTGCACGAGCTCGCCCTCGAAGGGCTCGATGCCGAGGCGGCCGTTCTTGACGGCATCGATGATGTCGCGATCGCTAAGCAGCATGCGCCCAGGCTAGCGGGCTCGCCCCGGGGCGGTCACGGGTGTCTAGTGCACTAGAAAAAGAACGTTCAGTGCACTAGAAATCTCAACCGTCGGCAAGGCGGCGCTCAGGTCCACGCGGGCCTGCGGGAAGGCGCGCCTTCGCGGACCGCACGGCCGCGTCGGCCCCGCGTCAGTCCGGGCTCGGCGGGAGCGCCCAGGCCACGACGCCCCGTTCGTGGAACTCCCAGCCCTCGGGGGTGAGGGTGCGGCATTCGTCGAGGTCTTCGGCGCAGACGATCGCGTCGACCGCGGCCGGGTCGGCCGGTTCGTGCCCGGGCACGACCGACTGGAGGGCGACCAGTTCGGTCCCGTCCGGCAGCAGGACCCACCAGGCGTACTCCCACGAGTCGTTGCCTTGGACGATGCCGACCGTGTCGGGCTCGGCCGCGGCGACGGCCGCGGCGGCCTCCTCGAACTGCGGGAGCCATTCGAGGCGCCGCACGAAGCGCTCCTCGTTGTCGGTGAGGCTGAAGACCGAGAAGGCCCCGGCGAGGCGCCGCGGGTAGCCGTAGGCGACCGTGAGCAGCCCGGCGACCGAGGCGAGGACGGTGAAGACCGCGATGAGGGCGCAGGCGGCGCGGCGGCGGCGTTGCGCGCCGACCGTCGCGGCGAAGCCCTTGACGAGGTGCGCCGCGAGCAGGCCCACTGCGGGTGCGCCGAGGACGACCAGGAACAGCGTGAGCCGGTTGATCCACGGCTGCCAGGCGACGGTGCAGGCGACCCCGACGAACGCGAACGCGAGCGCGGCGGCGTAGGCGCGGCGCAGTCCCGGGCCCTTGACGGCGAACCAGATGAGCCCGGCGATCGCGGCGAGCCCGGTGAGCGGGGAGGCGGCGCGGTCCTCGTCGGGGTACCAGGCGGCGACGGGGAACCGCGTGTCGCCGAAGGTGGTCCGCGGGTCGTTGAGGTCGACGCCGAGGAGGTTCGCGAAGGCGCCGATGCCGGCGGCCGCAGCGTCGGAGAGCGGCAGGATCGGCGTGTCGAGGCCGGTCTGGGCGATGCGCAGGGAGTTGACCGCGATCAGGCGCGGGTCGGCGGTCTGGACGCCGATGGACTCGCGGAGCATCGGCGGGCCGAGCGGGTGCCCGAACGTCTCCTGCATCCGCAGCAGGAACGGCCCCACCAGGGTCAGGGCGATCAGGAGGACCGCGACAGAGGCGAGGACGGTCTTGGCGCGCGATTCGAGCGCCCGGGAGGCGTCCGCGCGGGTGCACGCGCTCGCGCCGCGCCCGCACAGGCAGGCGCGGCGGCGCCGGCCGTCGCGCACGAGCCGTCCGATGCCCCAGATGAGCAGGAGCGGCGCTGCGGCGAGCAGGCCGGTGGTCTTGGTGACGGCGATGAGGCCGAGTGCGAGCCCCAGATAGAAGGCGTCGGCGTGCGGGACGGGCGCGCGCAGGAGCGCGCCGGCCCTGGCGGCCTCTCCGGGCCGGGTGAACTCGTCGAGGACGACCGTGGCGAGGCAGGCGACCCAGGCGGCGGCGACGAGGTCGACCTGGGTGCTGGAGGCCTGGAGCAGCACCTCGGGGGTGGTGGCGAGGACGAAGACGGTGGCGAACTGGGCCATCGGGCCGCCGCCGAGCTGGGCGGCGATGCGGGAGGCGGCGAGGGCCGCGCCGATCCCGGCGAGGTATTGCAGCAGGTTGTAGGCGCCGTCGCCGCCGGTGAGGAGCCGGGCGTGGGTGAGGAGGTACTCGGAGCCGGGGCCGAGGTCGACCTGGCGGTGGATGTCGGTGGGGAACACGGCGACCGAGGCCTGCTGGACCCAGTGCTCGATGCGCGGCAGGTGGTAGGTCTGGGAGTCGAAGTTGTTGGGCGCGGAGCTGATCGCGAGGACGGCGACGCTGATGGAGAGGATCGCGACGACGCAGGCGAGCGCCCACTGCCACGCCGGGGCCGCCGCGGCGGCGGACTTGGTGCGGCGCCAGGTGCGGCGGGTCGCGCCGCGCCTGCTGCGCAGCTCGCTGCGGAGGGCGTAGAGCGACTGGCCGCGCTCGTCGGGGGCGACGTCGCGGACGCAGCGCGCCAGCACCGCGGCCACGACCGCCACAGAGGCGACAATCCAGGCGATCAGGACAGACGCCGCGGTGAGCGCGGTGAACGCCGAAAGCGCTTCGACGACCGCGATCCCGAAGGCGCCCAGCAGCAGAGCGGCGCGGACGACGGCGAGGCGGGCGGGCGCGATCACCGCCCCCTCGCGGGGGCGGAGGGCGTAGGCGAGCGCCGGGAGCAGAACGAGGAGCCACAGGACGGGCAGCACCGCTCCATTCAACACGACCGTCCCGGCGGGTGGCGCTCTGGCGGCTGCGCGTTAAGGTTATGGAATCGTGTTCGGACGCGCGGGATGGAGCAGCAATGCTGTTGTCGGTGCTGGTCCCGGTTTTCAATGAGGAACGACTCGCGGCCGGGACGCTCAAGGAACTGCTCGCCGTGGAATTCCCGTGCGAGACCGAAGTGGTCGCGGTCGACGACGGCTCGCGAGACCGCTCCTGGGAGGTCCTCCAATCCTTTGAGGACAATGAGCGGGTGCGGCTGATCCGCCACGACCGCAACAAGGGCAAGGGCGCGGCCATCCGCACCGCGGCGAAGGCCGCGCTGGGCGACTACGTGGTCGTGTTCGACGCCGACGGCGAATACGACGCCGCCGACCTGCCCAGACTCCTCACCCCCGTGCTGGAGGGCAAGGCCGAGGTGGTCTACGGGTCGCGCTCGTTCGGGTCGCACTCGGCGTACTCGTTCTGGTACGTCATGGGCAACAAGGGCATCACCCTCGCGGCGAACATCCTGTTCAACTCGTACATCTCGGATCTGGAGACCTGCTACAAGCTCCTGCCGAGGCAGATGTACCTGGACATGAACATCCGCTCGGGCGGTTTCGGCATGGAGGCCGAACTGACGGCGAAGCTGCTCAAGAAGGGCATCCGGCCCTACGAGGTGCCCATTTCCTACACCGCGCGCAGCCGCGAAGAGGGCAAGAAGATCACCTGGACGGACGGCGTCCAGGCCCTGTGGCTCCTCGGACGCGAGCGGGTCCGCCGCACCCGCCGCTGAAGCGGCGCGTTCGCGCTCAGTCCTCCAGCAGCACCACGTCGAGGCGGCGGGGGCCGTGCACGCCTTCGACTCTTTGCAGCTCGATGTCGCTCGTGGCCGAGGGGCCGGAGATCCAGGTTTGCGGGGCTCTCGGGTCGAGGCGCGGCAGCGCCTCGGCGAGGTGACCCACGATCTGCTCGCGCTTCAGCACCACCACGTGCCGGTCCGGGACCAGTGTGATCGCTCTTCTCCCCTGCGCCGCACCGGCGTCCAGCATGATCGTGCCCGAGACCGCCACCGCCGCCGCGCAGCCGGTCAGGACGGCGTCCATCCCGTCGAGATCCTCAGTGGACAAATACGCGTCGGTGGCGAAGGGGCCGTCGGGAATGAACTCGGCTCCGCCGATCCGCCACTCCCGCGGCAGGTCCGCCGGAACCACCACGCGCGCCTCGCCGTCCAGGGCCTCGGCGATGGCCTCGACGCCGTGGTGCACGTTCGCCTTGTAGTCGAGGAGGCGGTCGATGAGCATCGCCACCACGTCGGTCTGAGGATCGAGCGCGCGCCGGTACTCGCGCGGCGCCTCCGGCGCCTCGCCCGCGTCCGACAACGCCCGCCGCATCCGCGCCAAGATCTCCTCCCGCGCGCCGCCCTCGCCGCTCCCGCTCACCGCTGCCGCTCCTTCCACCAGGACCGGAAGTCCTCCTTCGGCGGCACCGGCAGGTCCCGGCTCACCGTCCACCTCGATCCCGGCCACGGCAGCCTGCGCACGAATCCCTTACGGCGCCAAGGCAGCGATCCAAGCCGGGCCGCGCGCAGCGCGGTCCGCCACAGGCGCGGGCGCGCCATGACCGCCTTCGCCGCGCCCATCGCGGCCTGCTCCCCCGCCGCGTGCGGACCCTGCTGTCGCAAGTGGACCAGCACTTCGGGGATGTCGATCTTCACCGGGCAGACCTCGTAGCAGGCCCCGCACAGGCTCGACGCGTACGGCAGGTCGTCGTGCCGGCCCGGCTCCAACTGCGGCGCGAGGATCGCCCCGATCGGCCCCGGATAGACGTGCCCGTACGCGTGCCCGCCGGTCCGCTCGTACACCGGGCACACGTTCAGGCAGGCCGAGCAGCGGATGCACGACAGCGCCTGGCGACCGACCTCGTCCTCGAGCACCCGCGTACGCCCGTTGTCGAGGAGGATGACGTGCACGTCCCTCGGGCCGTCGCCCTCGCGCGAACCGGTCCACACCGAGGTGTAGGGGTTCATCCGCTCGCCGGTCGAGGACCGCGGCAGCAACTGCATGAACACTTCGAGATCCTCGAAGCGCGGCAGCAGCTTCTCGATCCCGACGATGCTGATGAGCGTCTCGGGCATCGTCAGGCACATGCGCCCGTTGCCCTCGGACTCGACCACGACGAGCGAACCGGTCTCGGCGACCGCGAAGTTCGCGCCCGAGACGGCGACTTTCGCCGACAGGAACCGCCGCCGCAGATGCAGCCGCGCGGCCTCGGCCAGCGCCGCCGGGTCGTCGGTCAGCCCCGCGGGCGCGTCGCCCATCCGCTGGTCGAAGATGTCGCGGATCTCGGTGCGGTTGTAGTGGATCGCGGGCACGAGGATGTGACTGGGCCGGTCCTCGGCGAGCTGCACGATGAGTTCGGCCAGGTCGGTCTCGAAGGCCCTGAGGCCCTGGGCCTCGAAGTACTCGTTGAGCTCGATCTCCTGGGTCGCCATCGACTTGACCTTGACGACCTCCTCGGCCCCGGCCTCGCGCACGATCCGCACGGCGATGCGGTTCGCCTCGGCCCCGTCCCGCGCCCAGTGGACCGTGGCTCCGGCCGCGATCGCGTTGCGCTCGAACTCGATCGCGAGTTCGGGGAGGCGGTGCTGGACGTCGGCCTTGATCGCGGCCGCCGAGTCGCGCAGGTGCTCCCAGTCGTCGAGTTCCCCGGCGACCTTCGCGCGCTTGGCGCGGATCGTCCCAGTCGCGTGGGCGAGGTTCTTGCGCAGTTGCGGCATCCCGAGCGCGACCTTGGCGGCCTTGGGGAACGGTGCGTCGGCGGGGATGAGCGAGGCGGCCGGAACGACGGCGCTGGCCGGGGCGGCGCTGGTCGGTACGGCAGTGCCGCGCTTGCGGGCGCTCATGCGGCGCTCGCGAGGATCTCGGCGTAGTGGACGGGCCTCGGCCCTCCGGCGCGGGTGAGGCCGCCGCCGATGTGGGTGAGGCACGAGTTGTCGGCGGCCGCAAGGTATTCGGCGCCGGTGGCGGCGGCGTTGCGGCATTTGTCGGCGAGCATCGCGGAGGAGACCTCGCTGTTCTTCAGGGCGAAGGTGCCGCCGAAGCCGCAGCACTGGTCGGCGGCGGGCAGCTCGACCAGCTCGATGTCGCGCACCGCCCGCAGCAGCCGGACGGGCTTGTCCCCCAACCCGAGCGCGCGGGTCCCGTGGCAGGTCGGGTGGTAGGTGACGCGGTGCGGGAAGCGCGCGCCGACGTCCTCGACGCCGGCCACGTCCAGCAGGAACTCGGAGAGCTCGTGCACACGGGCGCCGAGCCCTGAGCCGGTGAGGTGCGGGTACTGGTCGCGGACCATCGCCGCGCAGGAGCCGGAGGGGGTGACGACCGCGTCGTAGCCGCCGAAGACCTCCTCGAAGGAGCGCGCGAGGGTCCGCGCGTCCTCCTGGTACCCGGAGTTGGCGTGCATCTGGCCGCAGCAGGTCTGTGCGGCGGGGAAGTCGACCTCGTAGCCGAGCCGTTCGAGGATCTGGACGACCGCTTTGGGCGTCTCGGGGTAGAGCGCGTCGTTGACGCACGTGATGAACAGGCCTACGCGCTTCACGCCCGGGTCACCTCTTCTCTCCAGTCGCCGGTCCGCACCGGTGCCGCCGGTCCCGGCGTCAGCGCGCCGCCTTGGCGCGCCTCGGTCTCGCCGCTTCGGCGGCCTGGGCCGCCGAAGCGCTCGCGGCCGCGAAGGCCTCGCGGTGCCGGACACGGGACCGTTCGAGGTGGAGGCGCATCGCCTCCTCGGCGGCAAGCGGTTTCACGGCAATGATAGCCGCTGCGATCGCCAGGTGCTCCGCCTCGGTCTCCCCGATCGCCTCGGGCCCGATGTAGGCGCGGTGGAGGTGCAGGTGCGCGTCCAGCCGGCGGATCGACTTCGCCAGCTGCGCGCTGCCGCTGAGGTCGGCGACGGTGTTGTGGAAGCGCCGGTCGGCCTCGGTGAACAGGAGCTTGTCGGCGGAGGGGTCGGGCGTGCGGGCGGCGCCGAGCAGGTCGGCGCGCTCGTCGCCGTTCCCGAGGGCCGGCTCCGGCGGGGCGTCGGGGCCGCGCTCGGCCGCGCGGCGGGCGGCGAGGGGTTCGAGCATCATCCGGATCTCGAAGAGGTCGGCGAACTCGGCGGCCGACAGCAGCGGCTCGACGGTGTACCCGCTGAGCGGGCGCCGGGCGAGCAGGCCCTCGGACTCCAGGCGCGCCAAGGCCTCCCGGATCGGGGTCTGCGAGAAGGCGAGCTGCTTCGCGAGGCCGTCGATGCTCAGTTTCGCGCCCGGGACGAGTTCGGAGCGCATGATCCGGGACTTCAGCTCGGTGTACGCCGAGTCCGCGAGCGTGCGCCTGCCCGCGCTCGTCGATGTCGCTGCCATGCGCAATATCCTATAGGATAGTGTCGCGATGGATCGGCTGCACGCCGAGCGCCTCGTGAATCGCCCCATATGTTCGCATTGGAGACCCTCGTGGCCGCAGACCGACGCCGCTCAAGGCGAGCATCCGCCTGTGCGTTCTCCGGGGCCGACGCGGCGGTGCGGCGCCCCCGGGCGTGCGCGCCGGGCCGCGGCCTCGAGCCTCAGGCCAAGCGCTCCGCGGTCGCCTTCGGCGGCGCGTCGTGACCGCCGCGTCCCCCCTCCCGCTCCGCGCCCTCGGCGGCACCGGCGTGTCCGTCACCGCGGTCGGCCTCGGCTGCGCGCCCCTCGCGGGCCTGTACGAGCCGGTCGACCCGGCCGTCGCCACCGCCACCGTCGACGCCGCCTGGGCCGGGGGCGTGCGCCACTTCGACACCGCGCCCCACTACGGCGCCGGGCGCTCCGAGGAGCGGCTCGGCGACGCGCTCGCCGACCGCGACCGGGCCGCGTTCGCCGTGTCCACCAAGATGGGCCGCGTCCTGGTCGACCACGAAGGCCCCTGGGACCTCTGGGCCGAGCCCAACGGCAAGGCCGCCGTCTTCGACTTCTCCTACCGGGCCGCGTTCGCCTCCCACCTCGAGAGCCTCGAACGGCTCGGCGTCGACCGGATCGACATCGGCCTCGTCCACGACGCCGACGACCACCGCGACGCCGCCCTCGCCGGCACCCACCGGGCCCTGACCGAGCTCAAGGCCGCCGGGAGCATCGGCGCGATCGGCATCGGCATGAACTCCACCGACGCCGCCGCCGACCTGCTCTCGCGCGCCGACTTCGACGTGGCCCTCATCGCCGGGCGCTACACGCTGCTCGACCAGTCGGCCCTCGACCGGCTCTACCCGCTGTGCCTCGAACGCGGCGTCTCGGTGATCGCCGCGGGGGTGTTCAACTCAGGCATCCTCGCCGACCCAAGCCCCGGCGCCCGCTTCAACTATGCTCAGGCCGACCGCGGGCTCCTCACACGCGCCCGGGCGATAGCGGCGATCTGCGACCGCCACGGCACGCCACTGCGCGCCGCCGCGCTCCAGTTCGCCGCCGCCCACCCCGCCGTCGCGTCGATCCTGGTCGGCGCCCGCAACCCGGATGAGGTCGACGACGCCCTCGCGATGTACGCCCACCCGATTCCCGGCACGCTGTGGCAAGAACTCAAGCGGGCCGGGCTCCTGGCCGAGGAGGCACCCGTACCCGCATGAGCAGCGAACTCGTCATAGACGCCCACCACCACGTCTGGACCGCCGACTACCCCTGGCTCGCTTCGAAACCGGAGTTCGCGCCGATCAAGCGCGACTACGGCGTGGCCGACCTGCGCGACAACCTCAGGGCCGCCGGGGTCGACCGCACCGTCCTGGTCGAGTCCGGCTGGAACCACCCCTCCGAGACCGTCGAGTTCCTGCACCTCGCGGGCGCCGTGGACGAGGTCGCCGGGGTCGTCGGCTACATCGACCTCCTCGACCCGCAGCTTCGCAACACCTTGGCGCGCTACACGAGCCACCCGCGCTCGCGCTACCTCGTGGGCCTGCGCGACCAGGTCCAGTTCCGGCCGGAGGCCGACTTCCTCGCCCGGCCCGACGTGATCGAGGCGCTCCGCGTCGCCTCGACCGTCGTCCCGACCTTCGACCTGGTGGTCCGCGTCGACCAGCTCCCGGCCGCCGCCCACGCCGCCGCGGCCGTCCCCGGCCTCGTCTTCGTGGTCGACCACCTCGGCAAGCCGCAGATCCGCGACGGGTCGGACGGCCTGCGCACCTGGTGGGAGGCCATCGCGCCGCTCGCCAAGCACCCCAACGTGACCGCGAAGCTCTCCGGCCTGGTCACCGAGGCCGACTGGCAGCGGTGGACCCCGGCCGACCTGCGCCCGTTCGTGCAGGCCGCCCTCGAACTGTTCGGCCCCGACCGCCTCATGTTCGGATCCGACTGGCCCGTATGCGAACTGGCCGCCACCTACTCGCGGGTCAAGGACGCCCTCACCGAGGTCCTCGGCCGCCCCGACCCCGACGTGTTCGGCGGCACCGCCGCCCGCACCTACCAGCTAGGAGAGCTATGAAGTACCTGCGCATCGGCCGGCCCGGCTACGAGACCCCCGTGGCGCTCCACGAGGGCAAGTACTACGACCTCTCCGGCCCGATCGGCGACATCGACGGGACCTTCTTCGCCGAGCACAGCCTGGGCCGCGGCGGCGGGATCGCCACAGTCGCAGGGTTTCCCGAGATCGACGTCGAGGGCGAGCGCGTCGCCCCGCCGATCGCCAGGCCCGGCGCCGTCGTGTGCATCGGCATGAACTACGCCGCGCACTGCGCCGAGTCCGGCGCGGAGCCGCCGGCCGAGCCGGTGGTGTTCTACAAGCACCCCAACACGATCGTGGGACCGAACGACGACGTGGAGATCCCCCGCGGCTCGACCCGCACCGACTGGGAGGTCGAGCTCGGCGTGGTCTTCGCCAAGCGCGCGTCCTATCTGGAGTCCGAGGAGGCGGCGCTGGAGTGCATCGCCGGCTTCGTGGTCGCCAACGACGTCTCAGAGCGGGAGTTCCAGATCGAGCGCTCCGGCGGCCAGTTCTCGAAGGGCAAGGCCTGCCCGACGTTCACGCCGCTCGGCCCCTGGCTGGTCACCCCCGACGAGATCGAGGACGTCCAGAACCTCCGCATGTGGTCCAAAGTGAACGGTGAGGCCCGCCAGGACTCCAGCTCCGGCGACATGATCTTCTCGGTCGCCCGCATCATCCACCACATGTCCCAGTTCATGGCGTTCGACCCGGGCGACCTGCTGCTCACCGGCACCCCCGAGGGCGTCGCGCTCTCGGGCCGCTTCCCCTACCTCAAGGCAGGGGACGTGGTCGAGGTCGGCATCGAGGGGCTCGGCAGCACCGCGAACCCGACGGTGCAGGCGTGAGGATCGCCTCGGTGGACGTCCTCGACGTCCGCTTCCCCACCTCGCAGAGCCTCGACGGCTCCGACGCGATGAACCCCGACCCCGACTACTCGGCCGCCTACGTCGTGCTCCGCGCCGAAGGCGGCCACGAGGGCCACGGGTTCACCTTCACCATCGGCCGCGGCAACGACATCTGCTGCGCCGCCATCGAAGCCCTCGGGTCCCATGTGGTCGGCAGGTCCATCGCGGGCCCGAGCGATCTCGCCGAGCTGTACCGGGCCTTGACGCACGACTCCCAGATCCGCTGGCTCGGCCCGGAGAAGGGCGTCATGCACCTGGCAGCCGCGGCACTGGTCAACGCCGCCTGGGACCTCGTCGCCCGCCTCGCCGATCTGCCGCTGTGGAAGTACCTCTCGGGCCTCACCCCGGAGGAGATCGTCGAATGCGTGGACTGGCGTTATCTCTCCGACGCGCTCACTCCCGAAGAGGCCCTTGCGATCCTGCGCGCGGCCGAACCGGGCAGGGCCGAGCGGGTCGCCGAGGTCGAGCGCGCCGGATACCCGGCGTACACGACCTCGCCGGGCTGGCTGGGCTACGACGACGCGAAGGTCGTGCGCCTCGCGCGCGAGGCCGTCGCCGAGGGCTACACCCAGATCAAACTCAAGGTCGGGGCCGACCTGGAGGACGACCGCCGCCGCTTCGCCGCCGCCCGCGCGGCAGTCGGGCCGGACGTGCGCATCGCGGTGGACGCCAACCAGCGCTGGGACGTGGACGAGGCCGAGCGGTGGATGACCGCGCTCGCCGAGTTCGATCCGTGGTGGATCGAGGAGCCGACGAGCCCGGACGACATCCTCGGCCACGCCGAGATCCGCAAGCGCCTGTCCCCCATCAAGGTCGCCACGGGCGAGCACGTGCACAACCGCGTCATGTTCAAGCAGTTGCTCCAGGCCGGAGCGATCGACTTCCTCCAGATCGACGCCGCCCGCGTCGCCGGGGTGAACGAGAACCTCGCGATCCTGCTGCTGGCCAAGAAGTTCGACGTGCCGGTCTGCCCGCACGCGGGCGGGGTGGGCCTGTGCGAACTCGTCCGGCATCTGTCCATGTTCGACTACACCTCCGTGAGCACCTCGATGGAGGACCGGGTGATCGAGTACGTCGACCACCTCCACGAGCACTTCCTCGACCCCGCGATCGTCAAGGGCGGCAGGTACCTCGCGCCCGCCGAGCCGGGCTTCTCGGCCGAGATGAAGCGCGAGAGCCTGGAGCGTTACACCCATCCGGACGGTCCTGAATGGAGGAATGACTCATGAGCGGTGCTTTCGAAGGCCTCACGGTGGTGATCTCGGGCGGCGCCTCGGGGATCGGCGCGGCGGCGGCGGACGCCTTCGCCGCGCGCGGCGCGAACGTGGCCGTCCTCGACCTCAACGCCAACGCGCAGCACTGGTCCCACGAGTGCGACGTGTCCGACGACCACCGCGTGCGCAGCGCGGTCGCGGCCGTCGCCGAGCACTTCGGCCGCATCGACGTGCTGGTGAACAACGCCGGGATCGGCGCGATCGGCTCGGTCGAGGAGAACTCCGACAAGCAGTGGTTCCGCGTCCTGGACGTGAACCTGCTCGGCATGGTGCGCCTGGCGCGCGCCTGCCTGCCGCACCTGCGCGAATCGGACCACGCCGCGATCGTGAACACCTCCTCGATCGCCGCCACGGCCGGACTCGTCAAGCGCGCCCTGTACTCCGCCTCGAAGGGCGCGGTGCACTCGCTGACCATGGCGATGGCCGCCGACCATGTGGCCGAGGGCATCCGCGTCAACTGCGTGGCCCCCGGCACGGCCGACACCCCGTGGGTGCAGCGGCTGCTCGACCAGGCAGAGGACCCGGTGGATGAGCGCGCCCGCCTTGAGGCCCGCCAGCCGACCGGACGCCTGGTGAGCGCCGAGGAGGTCGCGGCCGCGATCGTCTACCTGGCGGACCCGGGCAACAAGGCCCTCACCGGAACGAGCCTGGCAGTGGACGGCGGCATGTCCGGCCTGCGCCTGGTCAAATAGCGCATGTTCAGATAGGGCGCGGCCGAAAAGGGCGCGTATCGGAAAATTCAGTACAACTTTCACGAGTCTGCATAGGATCCGCACTGGGCGAAGGCCCGCCGATGCCGCCGACCGTGAAAGGGTCCACCACTCATGCACTTCGACCGCAACCTGAGCCGCAGATCCGCCATCACCGCCGCGACGGCCGCGGTCGGTTCGGCGTTCCTCGTCGCGCCCGCCGTCGCGCACACCGCGCCGGACCAGCTTCCGCTCGATCCCGAACTCCCGGTGGACCCCGGGCTCGCGACCGACGCCTGCCGGCTCCTCTCGCTCGAACTCGCATTCCGCGGTCTGGCGCTGGTCGCCTCGGACGGCACCGACATCCCCGTCCACGACCTCTACGCGAGCGCCGCGGTGCTCATCGAGACCGACCTCGAACTTCCAAGAGGCGGGCACAGCGTCGAGTCCTCCGAGCTCGGGGCGTTCAACCTTCTCGGTTTTTCCCCCAGGGGTTTTCGCTTCGCTTCGGACCCGTTGGCCCCGAGCGACGCGGCCGCGCAGGAGCAGGGCGCGGTGCGAAGGAGCCGGCCCGGCAAACTCAATTTGGACGACGGGGAGCACCGGGCGACCGAGCAGGCGAGGCCGCGTCCTCGACCGAGGTCCTACCATGCCGAGTTCGCCTACGCCGCGGACGAGGCGCGGACGGAGTCGGGCATCGTCACGCTCACGTCGGCCGAGGCGGTCCAGATCGACCTCGAAGCGATCGTGGAGGTCGCGCTCACGGCGGGCATCGACGCCGAGATCGAGTTCGCCCAGTTCATCGGGGACCTCGCACTGGTGGCCGACTCCGGGGAGACCTACACGCTCGCCTCGGGCAGTGCGAATCCCGGGTGACCGGCGTTCGACACAGGGCGGGCCTCGTTCGAGGCCCGCCCTTTCCGTTCCCGAACAGGGAACCGGGCGGGGCGCTTCTACGATGGGTCGGCAAGGGCCGCCGCTCGGGTGAATCCGGTGCCACGACCGGACGGAGCGGACCGCGGCCTTCGCAGGGGAGGCGATCATGGTCGGGGACGAGCGCGCACGCGTGCGGCGGGAGCTGCGCGCACTCGAAGAGCGGGTCCTCGAACTCGAGACGCTGGCGGTGCGGGCGCTGGTGCTGCTCACGTCGACGCTGCTGATCGTGGGAAGTCTGGTGCCGATGTACGCGGGCTCCGAAGAGGATCGCGTCCCGGCGCTTCGACTGGGCACCGCCGGTTTCGCGATCCTCGGCTCGCTCGACGAGGCCGGGGACGCACGGGGTTTCGCCGTGACGATGGAGATCGTGTTCTTGATCCTGTTGGCGGGCATCGTGGTCGCCGTCGGCGTCGGCTACCAGCAGTGGTTCCTGATCGGAAGCCGCGCCGTGGTGCGGGTCGCGAAGACCACGACGGTGGTCCTGTGGTCGGGCGTGGCGGTGGTGCTCCTCTTCACCACCGAGGCCGCGGGCGACCAGAAGCTGGGCGAACTCGGCCCGGGACTGTGGCTGTACCTCCCGGGCACGGTCCTGTTCACGTTGGCGACGTACCGCACTGGGCTGCAACGCCTCTGGAACCGCGACGACTGACCGACCGGTCTGATTCAGCAAGCGTGGGGATTCGAGGTGCCGCCGGCGTGCCGCCATTGGTCACGGGTGATCTCGTACCAGACCTCGCCGTGCTCGGTGCCCGGCAGCGGGTCGTCGAAGTGCTCGTGGAACGTGCGCACGTAGTGCAAGCCGCATTTATCCAGCACCCGGCGGGAGGCGGCGTTGACGGCCATGGTCTCGGCGGTGACCCGCTCGGCGGCCAGGTGCGTGAACGCGTGGTCGACCAGGGCCCGCCCGCCCTCGGTGGCCAGGCCGCGGCCCCAGTGCGCGGGGCGCAGCCGGTAGCCCAGGGACGGCGCGGCCGGCCCGTCTGCGAGGACGATCAGGCCGAACCAGCCGAGGAAGACCCCGTCGTGGTCTTCGGCGATGAACCGGCCGTGGCCGGGGTGCCGCTCGCGCGCGGCCAACAATGCGTCGATCTCGGCGGCCACCGCCGCCCGGGAGGGCGGGGCCCGGTCGATGTGCCGCATCACGCCCGGATCGTCGTTCAGCGCCGTCAGCAGATCAACGTCGGCCGATCGTATGCGGCGCAGCAGCATACGGGAGGTGGCGAGGCCGGTCGGGCTCATCAGGCCACAGTAGGTCACGACCGGCCGCGACGCCATCGCGTTGGCGGCCGGGCACTGGGCAGCGCGTTCCCGGTCATACCGACCGCGATTTCCGTGGCCGCTACCGAGCTTCCGCGGACTCGCGCTCCCGCTTGCGACGCCGGGCGGCTTGGGCTCGGGCGAACATCAGCATGAACAGCGCGGTCGTCACCGTGGCGGCGATGGCGGTGAAGTACACCTGCGGCGACTCGTTGACGCGTTCGCCGGCGACACTGTGCATCGCGACGTTGATGAGCCAGTGCCCGATCGAGGCGGTCAGCACGCGCTGCCAGAACGAGCCGTTGCCCATGTAACCCAGGAGGATCGCGAACGCGATGGTCGCGATGAAGAACGCGGCCACCACCGCGAATCCGGCGGTGAAGACCTGGACGTGCCACGAGGCCCAGAAGACGCCGGTGACGCTCGCGGCTGCGAGGCGGCCCGTCCTGGTCTCGAGCAGCGGCTGCATGAGGCCGCGCCAGCCGATCTCCTCACCGGTCGCGCCGATCAGTTGAAGCGCCAGGTACACGACGAAAGGCGCACCGGCGACGGCCGAGATGCCGGCGATGTCCTGGCCGGTGGCGATCGCGAGGGTGAGGATGACGGCCGCGAACACGACGACCGCCGCGACCATCAGCACGGTGTGCGCCGTCAACTGCTTCCGGGAGACCGACTGGGGCAGCAGGGCTTTGAGGCGCTTGCGGAAGATCAGCCACGTCACCAGGGCGCCGAGGGCCGGGCCGAACTGCGCGAGGACCAGCAGTTCGGCGTCGATCCCGACCGCCGATTGCAGCCTTCCGATCACCCCCGAGAAGAGGAAGGCGAGAAGGACGAAGACGCCGAGTGCGGCCCAGGGCCCTTCGGTCCGGCGGGAAGACGCGGTGGACATGGTTTCCATTCGAGTGTGAGTTCAGAGGCCTCACGACCCTACTCCCGTCAGGCCACGCGGCTCAGGTCCCCGAAAGCCACGCTTCGAGGGCTTCGAAGTCGGCGGCGGTGAGGCCCTGAGCGGCGTCGACCCGGTGGAGGAGGGCGCGGCCGGGATGGTTCGCGGCCACCCATTCCCGGTCGGCGGCGGTGATCTCGTCGTCGACCCAGACGAACGAACGCCCCGCCGCCCAAGCCACAAGGGTTCGGGCCTTCCAATGCAGGCCGAACCACCGGTCTTCGAGTTCGCTCTCGACCGAGGGCTCCGGCCAGTGCACCACCGGCAACGGCGGCAGGCCGATCCGAGGAGCCGCCTCAGTGTTGGCCGCGTCCTCCCAGGTCGTGGCCCAGACCAGTTCGCACGGCAGCGCCGCGAGCCGACGGCCGGTCCGCGGGTCGAGTCGCGCCAGGTAGGAGTCGGAGGCGGCATCGGCCTGCGCCGTTCGGCCGAACGGGATCAGGGTGCCGTCGATGTCGAGGAACAGCAGCGGCCGCATCACCGCTCCCGCTCGATACGCGGCCATCGACGATCGGAGTCCTGAGCGAGGCAAGGACGGGTCGCGTACGAGGTCCTGGCCGAGGGTCCGTGAATCCATTCCGGCGGAAGCCCTCCGCGGAGAACGGTGCCTCGATGTCGGGCGCGAAGCGCCCCCGGCCGCCTACGCGGCATTGGCCTTTCGCAGGAGGGCCATGCGAGGCATTGTGCCAGCCGAAACCTTTGCGCGCCAGGGCTCACGCCTCGCGCAACGCACCGCTTCGGAATCCGTCGATCACGAGTGTGAACCAGCGTTCGCGCACGGCCACCGGCTCGTCGAGCGGCACGGTGGCGAAGAAGATGAAGCAGTCCTCCACCGCGAGGTCCGGGCGCAGGCCGCCTTCGGCCTTCCCCGCCTCGATGAGCCGTTCCATGGCGACCTGGCCGCGGCGCAGATGCTCGGTCTCGTCCACCGAAGCGCCCAGTTCCCGCGCGGCGGCCTTCACGGCCTTGTTGCTCGCCGCGGACTCCATGATCATGTGCCAGAAGGTGATGAACTCGGCGACCGCGCTCGTGCCGCCCCCGATCCGGTCGGCGGCGGCCTCGGCCTCGGCCGCCATCTCCTCCAGGTGCGAATCGACGATCGCGCGGACCAGATCGGCCTTGGTGGGGAAATGCCGGTAGAGGGTGCCGACCGCGACCCCGGCGTCCTCGGCGATGGACTCCATCGGGACCTCGGGCCCGAACGCGATGATCTGCCGGTTCGCGGCCTCCAGGATCTTGGCGCGGTTGCGTGCGGCGTCAGCGCGCAGCGGTCGCTCGTTCGGCATGTGTTCACCCTCCCCTGGCATCATATTCGGCCCGCCCTAGCCAGAACATGAACTAAGATTCATAATTAAGATGAAGATGGATTCATTTTAATCTCGGCGAGGAGCGGCCATGAGCACTCGATGGACCACCGACGATATCCCCGACCAGGCCGGACGCACCGTCCTGGTCACCGGCGCCAACAGCGGCCTCGGGCTGGAAACCGCCCGCGCGCTGGCCCGGCGCGGCGCGCACATCATCCTCGCGGTGCGCAGCGAGCCGAAGGGCCGTGCGGCCGCGAGGGCGATCAACGAGACCGTTCCGGGTGCGGACCTGGAAGTCCGGCGGCTCGACCTGTCCGACCTCGACTCGGTGCGGGACTTCGCGGACGGCTTCGGCGGCCCCCTGGACGCCCTGGTCAACAACGCCGGGATCATGACCCCTCCGCGCGCGCTGACCAAGCAGGGCCACGAGTCGCAGTTCGCCACGAACCACCTCGGGCATTTCGCGCTGACGGGCCTGCTGCTCGACCGCATCGGGGAAGGACGCGACCCGAGGGTCGTCACCGTGTCGTCCCTGGCGCATCACCACGGGAGCATCCACTTCGACGACCTCACGGGCGAGCGCCGCTACGGCCCGCTGAAGTACTACGCGCAGTCGAAGCTGGCGAACCTCCTGTTCGGGATCGAGCTCGACCGACGGCTGCGGGCAGCGGGCAGTCCGATCCGAAGCCTCATCGCGCACCCGGGCCTGGCGGCGACGGAGCTGGCGCAGAGCATGAACGCGCCGGCCAGACTGATCACTCGCCTGGTGGTCCCGCTGACGAGCCAACCGGCGGCGGCAGGCGCCCTGCCACAGCTGTACGCGGCGACCGACCCGCGAGCGGAGGGCGGCCAGTACATCGGCCCGGACGGAAGGGGTGAAAGGAAAGGCGCACCGGTGGTTGTGCAGCCCAAGCAGGAAGCAAAGGACCCGGAGCTGGCGAAGCGACTGTGGGACGTGTCGGAGGAGTTGACGGGCGTTCGATTCCCGCTCACTGCGGCGAGGTGACCCCAGGACCGAAGCCAAGCTGAGGCATCGGCGGCTAGACCTGCATCGTTTGCGGGCGGTCCACGACAATGCCGAAACGGGGGACGGCGATGAGGGCCTCGGACCGATATGGTGGGTTGCAGGCCCGTTCAGCGAGAAGGACTCCCCTTGACCGAACCGCAGCCCGAACCTGAAGCACCGCCCGCGCCCGAGAACCTAGCTGCGAACGGCAACGCCAGTTTCGTGAACAACTTCGCAGATCCGGTCAAGACCGTCATCCAAGCCGACAACTCCGAGGTACATCTACACCAAGCCGAAGCGGAACCGACACGGTTGCACGACTTCAGGAGTGGGCCGCTCTCGGTCGGCCATGTTCCCAGTCTCGCCGCGGAGCGCCAAACGCGCGAGAGCGACGAGATCCTGGCCAGGACACTCGAAGCCGGGGAGACTGCGGTGCTCTGCCAGGTCATGGTCGGTATGGGTGGCGTCGGCAAGACCCAGACGGCGGCAGCATACGCACAACAGAACTTGCACGACGGCAACATCGACCTGCTGGTCTGGGTCTCGGCATCTGACAGGGCATCCATCATCTCGGCCTTCACCTCCGCTGCAAGGCAGACCTGCGGCGCTGATCCGCACGATGCGGTCGCATCAGCCGAGGCATTCCTGTCTTGGCTCAATCGCCCAAGCGGCCCACGCTGGCTCGTGGTGCTCGACGACCTCACCGACCCGGACCATTTGATCGGTCTCTGGCCGCCGGCCGCTCCTCACGGACGCACGATCGTCACCACCCGTCGCCGTGACTCCGCACTTGACGGTGAGGGTCGCCAGCGCATCGACTTGGGGAAGTTCACCGAAGACCAAGCCCGCAGCTACCTCCGCCAGCGCCTAGGCGCTCACAGCCCCGCCTTCCAAGGCGCAGACCGGCTCGCGAATGCGTTGGAACACCTGCCCTTGGCACTTGCCCAGGCGGCAGCGTACATCCGTGACCAACCCGGCTCGACGTGCGAGTCCTACTCCGCGATGGTTGAGGGTAATACCGTCAAACTGCGAGAGCTGCAACCTGAACGGCTGCCAGACGGTTACCCGTTCGGAGTCGCAGCATGTTGGTCGATTTCAATCGCGCTGGCCGATGGGGAAGAGCCGGTGGGTGTCGCCGGTTCGATCATGGCAACAGCGAGCCTGCTTGATGCGGCAGGCATCCCGGTAGGTGTGTTCACCAGCGAAGCGCTGCGAACACTGCTCTCCGCAGCGCACCAAGAAGCGCTGTCGGCGGAACCAAAGCAACGATCGCTGGATGGTGACGAACTTGCGCCTGCCGACAAGCAGACTCGTGCGCCGATTGAGTCGGCCGCTGTGGAAAAGGTCTTGTCCAGGCTGTTTCGCTTGAACTTGATCGACTTCGATGGGTCAACCGTGCGAGTCCACGGTCTCGTCCAACGCGCAGTTCGCGAGCGACTGACGCCAGTCGAATCGAAGGTGCACGCGGTATCGGCAGCGGATGCGCTCAAGGAAATTTGGCCTCCGGTGGCGAGTAGCCCGATATACGAGGCAAGTCTGAGGGCCAACACGACAAGTCTGCGCGAACGTGCCTCTCTATTTGAAACCAGGGCGCACCCTGTGCTGTTCGAAGCGGGACGAAGCCTTGGAGAAGAGGGCCAGGTTGCCAAAGCTGGCGAGTACTTTCAGAAGCTATACGCTGATTGCCAAACGGCTTTCGGCCCGGACCACCCCCACACCCTGTCGGCCAATCACAACATTGCAATCTGGCGCCGAAATGCCGGGAACGCAGCCGGTGCCCTCACTGCGCTCGAAGCCCTTCTCCCCGACTTCATTCGCATCCTCGGCCCCGATCATGACGAGACTCTCATCACTCGCAGTAACATCGCCTCCTTGCGCGCGGAAACGGGTCATCTGATCGCGGCCTTCGCCGAATTCGAAGCTCTTCTCACCGATCAGATCCGTGTTTTTGGCCCCGACCACTCCAACACACTTGCCACCCGCAACAACATCGCAGCCTGGCACGGGGAGGCCGGGGACGCAGCCGGTGCCCTCACTGCGCTCGAAGCCCTTCTCCCCGACTTCATTCGTGATCTTGGCCCCGACCACCCCGATACGCTCACCATCCGCAACAACATCGCATACTGGCGCGGGGAGGCCGGGGACGCAGCCGGTGCCCTCACTGCGCTCGAAGCCCTTCTCCCCGACTTCATTCGTGTTCTTGGCCCCGACCACCCCCACACCCTCGCCACCCGAGGCAACATCGCTCACTGGCGCGCGGAAACCGACGACGCGGCCGGGGCCCTCACCGCCCTTGAAGCCCTCCTCACCGATCGCACCCGAGTCCTCGGGCCCGACCACCCCGACACTCTCACCACCCGCCGACACGACTGGCGCCCTCACCGCCTTCGAAGCCCTCCTCACCGACTGCACCCGTGTCTTCGGGCCCGACCACCCCGACACACTCTCACCACCCGCCACAACATCGCATACTGGCGCGGGGAAACCGGCGACACGACTGGCGCCCTCACCGCCTTCGAAGCCCTCCTCACCGATCGCACCCGTGTCCTCGGGCCCGACCACCCCGACACCCTCACCACGAGGCGGCGGCGGGACTTCCTTCGCGAGACAAGCGAGTAGCGGCGTCTAGTTTGCTTCTGGTGCCGAATACCCTGCGGAAGGCCGCACCTACTCTGGCTCGGGCCTGCTCGGGCCACTGTCGCAGAGGCCTGGCCCCGGGTTCAGCGGACTCGGTCGTAGAACATGGCCAGTTCTCCTTTCTCCCCTGCGGCTTGGCTCGTGAGGGTCCATTGGCCTGCCGGTAGGCCGTCTTCGAAGAGGCGGGGGCCGCCTCCCAGCGTCACCGGGAAGATCATCATTCCCAGGCGGTCGACCAAGTCCTCCGCCAAAAGCGCCTTGATGATGCTTGCGCTGCTCGGGACCAGGATGTCTCCTCCATCTGCGGCTTTCAGCTCGACCGCCACCTCAGCGGTCGGCCTGTCGAAGACCGTCGTTCGTTCCCACGGCGCTGCCGCAAGCGTGGAGGAGAGCACCACCTTCTCCGTGTCCACCAGCCACTTCGCGAATCCCTCGTCCCTGGGATCGACGCCTTCGGCGCCGATCACGGTCGGCCAGAAGCCGAGGAAGCCCTCCGCGTTGGTCCGGCCGAGCAGTGCCGTCGTCGCGTTCTCCCACAGGCTCGTCATGTGGTCCCGTGCGACATCCGTTACGGCGTACGGCTGCACCCAGCTCATGTCCACGGGGTTCTCGGGATCGGCGTAGCGGCCGTCGATGGAGAGGTTCATGTTGGCGATGACCCTGCGGCCACCGTTCAGCGTGTTCATTTCGAACTCCTTGTTCGCGTTCGGGTTTTCGCCTCGCCTGCTTCTGCTCCGAGGATCGTTGCGAGCTTGTCGAGGCTCTGGCCGAAGCCGATCTCGATGCCCGCGATGAAGTCCGCGGAATCGACCGTGCTGTCGGTGATCCGGTAGCGGACGTCCAGACCGGTGCCCTCGCCGGTGGACCGGACCGTGTACTCGACATTCGAGGTGAAGGCGATGCCGCCGTCCGGTAGCAGCGGCGAGAGCCGGTAGGTCAAGCGCTCGAAGGGGACCACTTCGTCGACCGTGCCTTCGGCCCGGCCGACCACCACACCGGACCCGTCGGTGTCCTCGACGTCGCGGTACTCCTGCACGATCCGGCCGCCCGGCTCCGGCTCGAACTCCATATCGCCGACCCGGAGGTCGTCGGGCGTCCACCATTCGGCGAGCAGCGCCGTCTCCGTCAGGTGCCGCCAGACCTGTTCCGGCTCGGCCGCCAGTTCGCGGGTGAAGGTGAAGGTGCGGCCATCGGCCCAGTGCGTCTCCGTGGCGGCGAACCGCTCCGCGTCGAGGCTGAGTCCGTACCGGTCGAAAGTCGAGTCCGGGCCGGTCGCCGCGTCGGCGAAGCGGCCCAGTTCGGCCGCCAGCGCCCGCAGCGGTTCGGAACGCAGCGCGTAGACGCGGCGCTGGCCGCTGCGTTGGGAGGTGACGATCCCGGCGCGTTCGAGCGCCTGGAGGTGCTTGGTCGTCTGCGGTTGGCGCGCCTCGGCGAGCCGCGCCAAGACGCCGACCGAGCGGGGTCGCTCGGCCAGCAGTGCCACGAGCCGCCAGCGGGTCGGGTCCGCCAGCGCGGTCAGAATCGCGTCCATGCGATCAAGTATTCCTCGGAGAGAATATTCTCGTCAAGGAATATGTTCGGCTATTTTCGCGGTGTCCGGTGGGTCCGTTCGAGTTGGTCGGGGCCGTTGCGGTTACAGAAGATCGCCGCAGAAGGACTTGATCGCCCGGTTGACCGTCTCGGGGCGCTCCCAGGGCATGAAGTGCCCCGCGCCCTTGACCCAGAACGGCCCGACCGCCTCGGGGAAGGCGAGCGCGCACTTCTCCTCGATGTGGTCGCCGACCGTGACCTGGTCCTCGCCGATGAGGACGAGCGTGCGGTGCGGGACGGGCCGGTCGATCATCTCCGGGGCCGAGAGTTCCCTGGTGCCCATGACCACCTCGTAGTCGGCGAAGGAGGCGCGCAGCCGGGCGGCGTCGCCGTACGGCTCGGTCAGGTAGGCGAGGTCGGTCTCGTCGAAGGCGTCCGGCGGGCACCACATGCGGTGGCCGTAGAACTCGGCGACATAGCGGCGCCGGCGCTCGGGTGTGTCCAGTTCGGCCACAAGCTCGTCGGCGTGGCGGCCTTGGCGGCGCTGGTAGTCGTAGACGGCGGGCTTGGGCCTGCCCGGCGGGATGCCGGCGGCGGTGAAATCCTCGCCCAGGTCGGGCATCGAGTCGTCCAGGATCACCAGGCGGTCGACGCGGTCGCCGTGGCGGTTGGCCATGTCGATGGCGATCATGGCGCCGAGGTCGTGGGCGGCGACGACCGCGCGTTCCCAACCGAGGACGTCGAACAGGCCGGTGAGGTCGGTGTTGAAGGCGTTGAAGTCGTAGAAGCCGTCGGGCGCGAAGTCGGAGTCGCCGTAGCCGCGCAGGTCGGGGGCGACGACGTCGAAGCCGGCCTCGGCGAGCGGCGCGAGGTTGCGCGACCAGATCCGGCTCGTGCACGGGAAGCCGTGGATCAGCAGCAGCGGGACGCCGCCTTCGCCGAGGCGGCGCACCGCGAGCCTGTGGGTGCCGTGGACGGTGATCATCGCGGGGTCGACGGCAGCGAAAGGAAGACTCATACGCACGTTCTACACGATCGAGCCGCCCGGCACCGCCGCGAATCGCGGGCGTGACCTCTGCGTCGGGTTCGTTTTCGACTGTTCTCGGTTCGATGTCCGGTGTGTCGGTGTTCGAGGTTCCGGTGTGCGGAGCCTCGGTGGGCATCCGATGCGCAGCGGACGTTGCGGGCTCGATGCCCGTGCGGTTCGCGTCCGGGCTCGGGCGATCCGAGGGAGCGCGTCGTGCTTCGTTGCGCCCCAGTGCCTTCGGGCACCGGCGGCCTCTGCAACCGCGCTGCGACCGAAACGGTTTTCGGTACCGATGTAGGTCCCGACCTGGGGAGGGAGTCGGAAATCGGGCGCGGATAGGCTGGGGTGCATGGATGCTGCGTCGTATTTGCGCCATTTCCGGCGCGAGCTTGATGCGTTCGCCGCCTGCCTCGCGGGCGGCGACCTGGACACGCCCATCGAGCACGGCGAGGACGCCGACGACCTGGCCGAGCTCGCGGCCCAGGTCGGTGCGTCCAACCTGTTCGCCGCCGCCGCGGTCTCCGACTGGGACGGCCGCAGCGAACCGCCCGACGGCACCCCGCCGGTGGTCCCCGAGGACCGCGGCGAGCTGATCCGGTGGGTCGACGGCACCGGCGAGGTGCTGCTCATGGCCCTCGACACGGACGCGACCTCGCCCGCCTGGGGCTACTACACGCCGCCGAACGTGGGCCACTGGCAGCGGGCGTGCGCGGTGTCGATGATGCTGCGCCGCTGGGACGCCGAGCGCGCCACCGGAACCGCCGCGCCGCTCGACCCGGAGCTGGCGGGCGCGGGGATCTCCGAGGTCTTCGAAGTGCTGGCGCCCAGGCAGATCGGGCGCGGCAAGGCCTGGCCGCCGGACGCGTGCATCCGGCTCGACGCGATCGACACCGGCGACTGGTGGGTGTTCGGGCCCGGCGACCCGGTCGCCCAGCTCGCCGGCATAGCCGAGGACCTGCTGCTGCTCTTGCGGGGCAGGCGGAGCGCGGACGACCCGGTGTTCACCTGGACCGGCGAGCGCGCCACCGCCCTGTCCGTCCTCAAAGGACCGTTGACCGACTGATCGCCTCGGCGGTCACCGCACAGTGATCACTCCGGGGCGCAAAGTCAGAAAATCCCGTCCCACCCGTATCCTCTGGTTCCCTTGCGTCCCATGCCTACCAGTTCAGGCTCCCACGACGTGCCCCGCTCGCCTATAGTCCGAAGATGAACCCGTCGACCATCCGGCAGTCCCCCTGCCGGCCTTCGGAACGGAGCATCGATGGACGACCCGCTCATGGACGTGGAGGGCGCCAGGGAGCGCCTCGAAGCGTGGAAGGCCAAGGCCGAGCAGCGAGCCGAGGAGACCCAGGCCGCGAGCCGCGGGCTCCAGGAACTGCGCGTCACCGCCTTCGACGACAACCGCATCATCGAGGCCACGATCGACCACGGCGGCAACCTCCTGCACGTCAAGGCCGACCCCCGCATCACCAGGCAGCCGCCCGAGTACACCGCCAATGCGATGGTCCAGGCCTACCGGAACGCCAAGGCGAAACTCGCCGAAGCCGCCGCCGAGGTCGTCCGCGACACCGTCGGCACCGACACGGCCACCGGCCGAGCCCTCCTCGCCGGATTCGCCGTCAAGGAGGAGGACCGGTAGATGAGCGACCGATCCGTCGACCCCGAGGAACTGCGCGACCACGCCAACCACCTTCGCGCCCTGCAAGACCGCTTCGCGGCCATCCGCGCGGCCAGCTCCCACATCGCGATGTCCGACGACGCGTACGGGCAGCTGTGCCAGATGCTCCCGCCGATCATGGAGTCGCGGCACCAGGACCAGGACGCGGGCATGGAGGCGCTGGCGGAGAACCTCGAACTCCTCGCCGAGGCCCTCGGCGACTGCGCCGCCGACTACGAGGCCGCCGACGCCGAGGCCTCCGACGAATTCGCCCAGCTCGAATCCGAACTCTGACACCCCTGGAGTGAGCCGCCTTGAACGACTTGATCGCCACCTCCGACCAGATCCAGCAGGGCCAGTCGGGCTACCGCGACGGCGGTACCGGCTTCGGTTTCTACGAGGACTACACCGGCATCCGCGACGCCGTCGCCGAAGGCAGCTGGATCGACGCCTCCATCGCCGGGCTCGGCGGCGCCATCAACATCGCCTCGACCGCCATCGACCCGTTCAGCAACCTGCTGGCGATGGGCATCGAGTGGGCGATGGAGCAGGTCCAGCCGTTGAAGGAGGCGCTCGACTGGCTCGCAGGCGACCCGGAGACCATCGAGACCGTGGCGATGACCTGGGACAACATCGCCGACGAGCTCTTCGCGATCGGCGAGGAGCTCCAAGGCGCCATCGACTCCGAGCTCGGCGACTGGAACGACGACGCGGCCGAGGCCTACCACGAGATGGCCGAGGTGAACGTCGACCTCCTGGGCGCCTTCGGCGGCACCGCGCTCGGCATGGGCGAGGCGGTGCGCGGCGCGGGCAACCTGGTGACGATGGTGCGCGAGTTCGTGCGCGGCTTCATCGCCGACTGCATCGCGAAGGTGGTCGTGTGGCTCGCCGAGGTGGTCTTCACCCTGGGCGTGGCCGCGCCGGTGGTCGCCGCCCAGATGGCCGCCGCGGTGGTCAAGTGGGTCGGCCGGATCTTCGGCTGGCTCATGGGCCTGGTCACCTCCCTCCAGTCCCTCCGCGCCCTCCTCGACGTCTAGGGGCCCGCGATGCGACGACGACTGGCGGCCGTCCTCACGACCGCGATCATGCTGGGCGCGCTCTTCGGCTACACCGGGCTGCACGCGACCAAACGCACCCCGTCCGGCTCCGGCGGCGGGCCGAGCCGCTCGCGCAAGAGCAACCCGCCGTCGCCGCCGACCGGCGCCGCGATGCGCGCGCAGGCCGCCCGCGCCCAAGGCCCGACGGCCCGGCCCTCGAAGAAGGCCGCCGCGAAAAAAGCCGCGGCCAAGAAGGCCGCGGCCAAGAAAGCCGCCAAGAAGGCGGCGAAGAAAGCGGCCGCCGCAAAGAAGCCGCGCAACAGTCACTTGGCGGGCGGCACCCACCCCAAGACCAACGTGCCCTTCGACAGCAACGGCTACCCCGACTTCTCGCAGTGGCGGCACCCGACCGTCGCCGACGTCACGATCACCCTCACCGGCAACCGCGGCAAGGACTTCACCGCCGCGAACCAGGCCGCGGGACTCAGCTCGACCCCCGCGGGGTACACCTGGCACCATCATCAGACCAAGGGCCTCATGCAGCTCATCGAGACCGGGGTGCACTCGAAGACCGGGCACACCGGAGGGTTCTCGAACTGACGCGCCGGCGGCGCGACGCGGCCTCGGATACACAGGAGGAATCTCAGGTGGCAGGCAGTCTCGACGGACTCTTCAACGAGGAGACCTACTACACCGGCCCCGCGCTCAGCGACGCCATGGTCGCGAGCGCCGAACGGGAGCTGGGGGTGACGCTCCCGGCCGCCTACCTGCGGGTGCTGCGGCTTCGGAACGGCGGTTCGCTCGCGCGGGAGACGTTCCCGACGCCGTTCGCGACCTCATGGGCGGACGACCACTTCGCGGTGCGCGCGATCCTGGGCATCGGCGGGGACAACGGCATCGACTCGCCCGACGGGGGCAGCCGGTACCTGATCGAGGAATGGGACTACCCGCGCATCGGCGTGGTCGTCGCCGAATGCCCCTCGGGCGGGCACGACACCGTGATGCTCGACTACACCAAGCGCAACGCCGACGGCGAGCCGACCGTGGCGTACATCGACGAGGACCGCGAGCCGCGCACCGTCGCGGACGGCTTCGGCGCGTTCGTGGAGGCCCTGCGCTCCGGCGAATGAGCCGAGGCGGCCGCTCGCGTCGTCGCGGCCCAGGCGGGCGTCTCAGGCCTTGAGCCAGGTCGCCCAGGTCGGCGCGGCGTCGAGCAGTTCGGTCAGGGCGACGACGGATTCGCGCACGATCGGGGCGTACTTCGCCTGCGTCGCGGCGTTGACGCCCCGGTGCCCGCAGGAGATCCACAGCTCCCAGGCCGTGGACGACAGCCGGCCGAGGAGCATCCCGGTGAAGGCCGACTCGTCGGCCGCGCCGAGCCGCCCTCCGGCGGCGGCGTACCCGGCCAGGCAGGCCTCGACGGTGCGCCGCTCGGGCCGCATGACGCCCAGGTCGGGGCCGGCGAGCTCGAAGGCGACCGCGACCAGTTCCCACCACGGCACCTTCGCTCCGGCGCTGTCGAAGTCCAGCAGCCGCGGCCCCTCCGGGGTGACCAGGATGTTCAGGTAGCTGAAGTCGCGGTGCATGACCAGGTCGGTCGGCTTCGACTCCAGCGCGGGCCGCACGATCTCGGCGATCCGCACCGCGGCGTCCTTGAGGGCGCGGGCCTGGGCGGCGTCGAGGACGCCCAGTTCCCTTCCCTCGCCGAGCCAGAGGTCCCAGTCGGACTGGAGTTGCAGCGTCTCGTACGTGTCGACGGCCGGGTCGGCCTCGATCCCGAGCCGCTCCAAGGCGGCGACGGTGCCGCCCGCCCATTCGGCGAGCGGCCCTTCGAGCGGCGGCACGGCGTGCGCGCCTTCGAGCAACCTCGCGGCCTTGGCGTAGAGGAGCTCGTCCACCTGGACCCACAGGCCGACCGCGTCGGTCTCGGGGAGGTACGGCTCGGGCATGTCGATGCCCGCCCGCCAGGCCGCGGCCTCGAAGGCCCCGGCCTGGGCGGCGACGCCGTACCAGAAGTCGCCCGCGGGCCGGATGGTCTTCACGACCCAGTGGCCCGATTCGGTCTCGACCTTCCAGACCGGTTGCAGTTCATCGACTTTGAGCGTCTCCACCGGTCGCAGCGGTCGCCCCAGTCCGAGCCGTTCGGCGATCAGCGCGGGATCCATGGACGCCATTCAACCGGTGCGGGCCCACGGGCACAACCGAATTCGCCGTGCGCGGCTAGGAGCGGCGGAGCAGCGCGAGGTCGGCGCCCCAGGCGTCGAGCACCGGGCCGTGGCCCGCAGCGCGGGCCTTCGCTTCGACCTGCTCGAACATGCGGCGCTGGCGCCCGAGGTCGCCGGTCGCGGTGATCGCCCCGACCGCCTCCAGCAACGCCTGAGCGTCCCAGTCCGGGAGCGGGTGCCGTGCCAGTTCCCATTCGAGGTACTTGTTGTACGGGCGCGGGCGCCGGTCCATGGCGAAGAGCAGTTCGAGCAGGGGCCCGACGCTCTCGGCCGCGTCGAGCCGGGACGCGAGCAGGCGGCCGTCGCGGTGGTTCTTGACCGACCGGTAGAGCGAGTTCACGTACGTGTCGAGGAGGTCGGCGGCGAGGCCCCGGGCCTCCTGTTCGCCGAGGCGCCGCTTGGCCGCGGCGATGGCGGCGATCTCGCCGTCGAGGCGGTCGAGGACCACGCGGCCGCGGGCCAGCGCGTAGCGCTCGAACCCGGGCATCCCCGCGGCCCTGAACCCGCTCAGGGGGATCACGACCAGGTCGAGCAGTGCGGTGCGGTGCCCGTGGAGGGCCTGGATCGGGCTGGAGGCGCCGTCGGCGAGCACGACCCACAGGTCGTGGTCGGAGCGCTCGGTGGCCAGGCCGTCGTGGGCGTGCGAGCCGATGAGGACGAGCCCGACGACCGCCGGATCGGCCCGGGCGGTGCGCACGAACTCGTCGTAGGCGAGGGGAGCGGCTTCACTCATGCGCGTCAATGTAGCCCGGCGGCCGAGGAGCGCGCCGCTGCTTAATTCCTCCGCGGGCGGGCGCCGCGTCGCCGATGATGGAGGCATGGCACCGAGTCGCAGCGCCGACATGTCCACCGCCGACGGCGATCCGTCCGGCGAGGGCCCGCGCGAGCCCGGACCGGGGCCGGGCGACGAACGCGCCGTCCTCACCGAATCCCTTCGCCGCCAGCGCCGCGCCTTCGCGGTGAAGTGCGAGGGCCTCGACGCGAGCGCCATGGCGCGCCGCGCCCTCCAGCCCTCGACCATGTCGCTCCTCGGCCTCGTGCGCCACCTCGCCGAGATCGAGCGCGGGACCTTCCGGGTCTTCATGGCCGGGCAGGACGCGCCCTGGCTGTTCTGCTCCCCCGCCGACCCCGACGGCGACTTCGCCGGCGCCGCCGCCGATCCGCGGCTCGTCGAGGAGGCCTGGGCCGCATGGAGGGCCGAGGTCGAGTTCGCGACGCGCTTCCTCGCCGAGGCCCCCGGACTCGACCTCCTGGCCGAGGACGAGCACAGCGATGGGGCGGTCTCGCTGCGCGAGGCGGTGGTCGGCATGATCGAGGAGTACGGCCGCCACCTGGGCCACGCCGACCTCCTGCGCGAGCACCTAGACGCCCGCCTCGGCCGCTAGCGCGGACCTCTCAGGTGAGGCTCTGGGTGACGTACAGGCAGGCGAGGCCCGCGGCCAGGGCGCCGAGGAGCTTGCGCAGCAATCGCTCGGGCAGGCGGGGCTGGATCGCGGCCCCGATGTAGCCGCCGATGAGTCCGCCTATGCCGCAGGCGATCCCGAGCGACCAGTCCGGCGCGACCGGGCCCGGCGCGTTCAGGCTGAGCACCGCGTACGTCAGGCACCCGACGATCGAGGTCACGAAGGTCGACAGCAGGGTCGCCGGCGCCACGAGCACCACCGACAGTCCCGCGCCGACCAGGATCGGGCCGAGGAGCGAGCCGCCGCCGATGCCGTAGATCCCGCCGACGAAGCCCGCGCCGACCGCCAGTGCGAACACCGTGCGCCGCCGCAGGTCGCGGGCCGGTCTCGTGCGCACGCGTCGCGGCAGGAGCAGCCAGAGGCCCAGGGGCAGGAGGATCGCGGCCGCGCAGAGGCGGAACAGGTCGGGGTCGGCGACGAAGTACACACGCGTGATGGCACCGGCGATCACGCCGGGGCAGGTGCCGAGGATGAGCACGGTCGCCAGCGGGGACCGGAGCGTGCCCTGGCGGCGGTAGCGCAGCAGCGCCCCCGGGCCGGCGATGACGTTGTACATCAGGTTCGTCGGCGTCACCGCGGGGTTGGGCACGTGCAGGACGCTGAGCTGCACCGGCAGCAGGAACACCGCTCCCGAGACGCCCGCGGGGGCGGTGACGACCGAGATGAGCAGTGCCGCGAGCAGCCCGATGAGGTCGGTCTGCCAGTTCGCCAAGTCTTCGATGACGAGAGCGTAATCGGAGCCGCGCGAGCACGCTCGCGACGTCTCACGCTCTGGATCGGGCTCGGCGGGCCGGGTGCGTCAGCGCCGCGCTTCGGTCCCGACGTCCGCGGTCTCTATCACCTCGTCCAGGATCTCCCTGGTGCGCAGCAGGTCCGCTATCTGCCGGTCGATGCGCTCGCGCTCGGCCCTGAGCTCCCGGGCGAGGGTGTGGGTCGTGCGCTCGTTCGGGCCGCCGTCGTGGTCGCTCATACACGGCAGCACGTCGTGGATCGTCGCCGAGTTGAGCCCGGCCGCGAACAGGACCTGGATGCGCACCACCCGGTCCACCGCCGCCTCGCCGAACTCCCGGTGGCCGCCGGGCGTGCGCTCGGCGTCCAGGAGGCCCTGCTGCTCGTAGTAGCGCAGGGACCGCTCGCTCACGCCCGTGCGCCGGGCCAGCTCACCGATCCGCATGGCCTGCCTCACATTCCCTTGAACCTGACATTGATGTGAAGTTCTACGGTACGCCCATGACGCACTCACGCGAGGCCGACAGCCTCTTCGCGCCGACCCGCCTCGGGGCCCTGGCGCTCCCCAACCGCCTGGTCATGGCCCCCATGACGCGCAACCGCGCCGAGGACGACGGCACCCCGCCGCCGCTCATGGCCGAGTACTACGCGCAGCGCGCGAGCGCGGGCCTCGTCATCACCGAGGCCGCGATCCCCAGCCGGGTCGGCGTCACCACGCCGAACGTCGCCGGGATCTACACCGCGACGCAGGTCGAGGGCTGGCGCGCGATCGCCGGGGCCGTGCACGCGGCCGGCGGGCGGATCGTCATGCAGATCGAGCACGGCGGCCGCGTCAGCCACCGCGACAACAGCGGCCTGGACCCGGTCGCGCCCTCGCCGATCGCCCTGCCCGGGGGCATCCACACCCCCAGCGGTCGCCGGGAGGCGCCGGTGCCGCGCGAGATGACCGCCGAGGAGATCCGCGCCACCGCGGCCGATTTCGCCGCCGCCGCGCGCAACGGCGTCCGCGCGGGCTTCGACGGCGTCGAGGTCCACGCGGCCAACGGCTATCTGCTGCACCAGTTCCTCGCCGACGGGACCAACCGCCGCACCGACGAGTACGGCGGGAGCGTCCCGAACCGGATCAGGTTCGTGCTCGAAGTCCTGCGGGCCGTCGCCGACGCCGTCGGCGCCGAGCGCGTGGGCATCCGGATCTCACCGGGCAACACCGTCAACGGCATCACCGAGTCCGACACCGAGGTGCTGTACCCGGCGCTGCTGGGGGCGATCGCCCCGCTCGGCCTCGCCTATGTGCACGTCGCCTACGCCGATCCGGACCTGCCGATCTTCGCCGCGATCCGGCGCCGGTGGACGGGCGCGCTCATCGCGAACCCGGTGCTCGGGCGCGACCTGCCGATCCCCGAGGACGGCGGACTGTCCAAGGCCCGCAAGCTCATCGACGCCGGCGCCGACCTCGTCTCGCTCGGCCGGGCGTTCCTCGCCAACCCCGACCTCGTCGAACGCCTGCGCACGGGCGCGGCCCTGAACCCGATGCGCGGCCAGGGACTGGAGTACACCGGCGGCGCCGAGGGCTACACCGACTACCCGACGCTCGACCGGGCCACCGCGCAGAAGGTCGACGCCTGACAACTCCGGGCATCGCAGACCGGCGCAAACCGCCAGGCACCCCGTCGACGCAGTCCCCGCGCCGCTCGGCGGCCGATCACTTGCCGAGCAGGCCCTTGAGCGACTGGAGACTCCGCGCCAGAGCGTTCAGGTGGGCCGCGACCGTCAAGGCCCACTTGGCGATCGCGGCCACCAACTGCTGCGGCACCGGGTCGCCGGAGACCTCCCGCACCGTGGCCCAGACCTTCAGGTGCGAGGCCAGCTCCGCGCCCTGCTCACGCACCAGGCGCAGCGTCGCGGCGATGACCGCGCCCGCACCGTCCACCGCCGCGGCGAGCGCCGCCGCGGTCACGGCGGTGCCGCCCAGCGCGTCGACGTTCTTGTCCATCAACGCCTTGTAGGAGGCATGCGCCTCGCCGGTCCACTCCGGCATCTCCCGGTCCAGATGGCGTTCGAGCGCGTCCGCCACCCGGCGCATCTCGGCAGAGGTCTCGTACCAGGCCCGCGTCTGGTCGGCCACGACCTGCGGGCGCCCCGCGAGCTTCGCCGCCAGCTCCCGCATCGGCGCGAAGTCCGCCAAGACCTCCTCGACCCCCGACGCCGCAACGGGATCGGCGACCAGAGCGGTGAGCCGCTCATCGGCCCAGGACAAGTTCGCGATGCGATCGACCAGCGGCTGGATCTGCTCGGCCAGCCGCGGGCCCGGGTTCGCCTCGGCCACCGGCGTCGAACTCCCCTCCGGGGCCCAGTACGCGGCGCTCGCCACCTCGTCGCGGCCGGGCGCCCCGGGACCGCCCTCGTAGGCGTCCGCCGAGAGCCGCAGCCGCACCGCCGCCTTCCGGAAGTTCTCCATCACGAAGTCGAGCAGCTCGTCCTGGCGCGCGAAGCGCTCCTCGATGAACTCCCCCAGCCAGGCGCACAGCGACCCGTACGTCAGATCGTCGCGGGCCATGAAGGTGCTGGTGAACCGCACGGCCTCGAGCCGGTGGCGGAGGTCTTCGAGCCCGTCGGCGTGGCCGCGCAGGGCCGCGGCCACGGCGCCGTCCTCGGGCGCGTCTCGTCGCTGCATCAGGGGTTCCCGGTGGGGTTCGAGGTCCGCCCGCGAGGGAGGACGGTGGTTCGGGACTGGTCCGTCTCCAATGGTCGGAAAAGGGAGGTCGAGCGGGTCCGCCGCGGACGCCCCAGGCGGGCAGGCGATCCTGGCGCGACGCCGAATGCGGACGGTGTCCGCGGAGGCTCCCCGCGGCGAGTCGGCGCCCGTCTTCGCGCCCGCTCCCGGCCGAGAGTCTATCGACCGCGGGCAAACCGGGCCGACCCCGCAATCGGGACACGTTGGAACGTGACCAGTATCGCGGGGTATCGGTGCTGCTCATTCCGGTTGCGTCGCAAACCACACCATATATACCGACCTGATAACAAATTCGGTCCAGTTCGGGTGTGGCGGCATCAAAATTCACTTTCACCGGCGAACATCCATCTATGCCTTCTGAATCGAGTCGGCCTGCGACCGCGCGCAGGAGCGCCGGCATCACCGACCGTGGCGTCACGGTCGGCGACAACGCGGTGGTCAGCCAGATCATCACGCCGCTGCGCCGGTATATCCCCGTGGGCTGGTTCGATTGGGAACCGTTTGCCAAGCGTCCGAAGAGCTGGTGGCCCGACATCTTCATGTTCCTGGGCTTCCTCGCGCTGGCGTTCTTCGTGAGCTACCCGTCCTGGCTGGTGCGCCTGGACTGGGAGGTGCGGCTGTGGGCGGTCGACGCCAACGACGTGGAGTGGCTGTGGGACCTCGCCAAGGCCGGGGCCGAGCTCGGCCAGGCCCGCACGGTCGCCACCGTCACGCTGTTCATCGCGATCTGGTGCGCGCTGCGGTCGCGCTCGATCCGGCCGCTGCTGATGTACGTGATCTCGTTCATCACCCTCGCCTCGATCCTGGGCATGAAGCACCTGCTGGGCCGCCCGCTCTCGCAGCACCCGTTCGCGCTGGAGAAGGTCTCCCCCGAGGGCCCGCTGCTGTTCACCTACCACCCCGAGGGCGGCGGCGGCATCCCCGACGCGACCGCGTTCCCCTCAGGGCACGCGGTGAACTCGATCCTGCTGTTCGGCCTCATCGTGATGCTGATCGGCGGTGTGCTGCCCGCCTGGGCCCGCTGGACGCTCCTGCTGGCCCCTCCGGTGATCGTCCTGTGCTCGCAGGTGTTCCTGGGCCAGCACTGGCTCTCGGACGAGCCGGCGGGCTTCCTGCTGGGGCTGATCATCATCCGCAGCGCCAAGCGGGTCGCGTGGCACCGGATCCCGCTGGGGCCGCTCAAGGTCTTCGACCCGGCGACGCGGCGGACGATCCTCATATCGACGCTGCTCATCGTGGGCGTCATGATCACGCCGACGCTGCACCTGATCCCGGCGCTGATCTCGGCGGCGGTGCTGCCGACGCTGGGCCTGATCTGGCTGTGGCTGAGCATCAAGGCCGCCGAGCGGCACGGGATTCAGGAGGCGGCGGCCCTGGAGGCGGCGCTGGAGGCGTCGGCGCCCGCACCGATGATCGATGCGGGCGCGGAAGCGGAGCCTGAGATCCCTATCCAGCCGTCAGATAGTCGCCGCTGAGCTTGACGCCCGCGCCGCCCTCGACGACCTCGCCGATGGTCCAGGCCTCGACGTGGCGCGCGGTGAGCACGGCCAGCGAGCGGTCGACCTGGTCGGGGGCGACGACGGCGACCATGCCGATGCCCATGTTGAAGGTCCGCTCCATCTCCTCGGCGCCGATGCCGCCGACGCGCTGCACGACGTCGAAAACCGGGTTCGGGGCCCAGGTGGAGCGGTCGACCTCGATCTGGAGGCCCTCGGGGAGGGACCGGACGAGGTTCCCGGCGATGCCGCCGCCGGTGATGTGCGCGAAGGCGTGCACGTCGCACTCCTTGGCGAGTTCGAGGCAGTCCTTGGCGTAGATGTGGGTGGGGGTGAGCAGTTCCTCGCCGAGGGTGCGCTGGGAGTGCTCGGAGGTGGCGAACTCGGGGACGACGGTGCCCAGGTCCATGCCGCCGACGCCGAACAGGGCCTCGCGCACGAGCGAGAAGCCGTTGGAGTGCAGGCCGGAGGCGCGCATGGCGATGGCGACGTCGCCGGGCTTGACGCGCTCGGGGCCGAGCAGCTTGTCGGCCTCGACGACGCCCACGCCGGTGGCGGAGATGTCGTAGTCGCCGGGGCGCATGACGCCGGGGTGCTCGGCGATCTCGCCGCCGATGAGGGAGCAGCCGGCCCAGCGGCAGCCGTCGGCGATGCCCGCGCCGATGTCGGCGATCTTCTCGGGCACGACCTGGCCGGTGGCGATGTAGTCGAGGAGGAACAGCGGTTCGGCGCCGCACACCACGAGGTCGTCGACGACCATCGCGACCAGGTCGATGCCGACCGTGTCGTGGATGTCGAGCTTCTGGGCGATGACGAGCTTGGTGCCGACGCCGTCGGTGGAGGAGGCCAGCAGCGGCTTCTTGTACTTCTCGGTGTCGAGGGCGAACAGGCCGGCGAAGCCGCCGATGCCGCCGACGACCTCGGGACGGGTGGTCTTGCGGATCGAGGGCTTGAGCGCCTCGACCGCCCGGTCCCCGGCGTCGATGTCGACGCCCGAGGACTGGTAGGAGATGGTCCTCTGAGTGGTGGAGCCGCTGCTCACGCTGTGGTCCCTTCCCGCACTGACGTGCTCGCTTCGGTGGTTCGCGGTGACTGGCGCTGGGGTTCGGGGAGAGGTTCCATGAGGTGCTTGCCAATGAGGTCGGCGGCGGGCAGCTCGATCGGGTACCGGCCGTCGAAGCAGGCCATGCACAGGCGCGAGGCGGGCTGCTCGGTGGCGCGCACCAGGCCCTCCATCGAGACGTACCCGAGCGTGTCGGCGCCGATCTGGGCGCGGATGCCGTCGGTGTCGAGCGAGCCGGCGATGAGCTCGGCCCTGGTCGCGAAGTCGATGCCGTAGAAGCACGGCCACTCGACCGGGGGCGCGGAGATGCGGACGTGGACCTCGACGGCCCCGGCCTCGCGCAGCATCCGCACGATCGCCCGCTGGGTGTTGCCGCGGACGATGGTGTCGTCGACGACCACGAGGCGCTTGCCGCGGATCTGGTCGACGAGCGGGTTGAGCTTGAGGCGGATGCCGAGCTGGCGCAGGGACTGCGAGGGCTGGATGAAGGTGCGGCCCACGTAGGCGTTCTTGGTGAAGCCCTGGCCGTAGGGGATGCCCGACTCCTCGGCGAAGCCGATCGCGGCGGGGATGCCGGACTCGGGGACGCCGATGACGAGGTCGGCCTCGACGGGGTGCTCGCGGGCGAGGACGCGGCCGACCTCGACGCGGGTGGCGTAGACGTTGCGCCCGGCCAGCTTCGTGTCGGGGCGGGCGAGGTAGACGTACTCGAACAGGCAGCCCTTGGGCTCGGGGTTGGCGAAGCGGGTGGAGCGCAGGCCGTGCTCGTCGACGGTGATGAGCTCGCCGGGCTCGACCTCGCGGACGAAGGTCGCGCCGATGGTGTCGAGCGCGGCGGTCTCGCTGGCGACGGCCCAGCCGGAGGCGAGGCGGCCGAGGACGAGCGGGTGCACGCCCTGGGGGTCGCGGGCGGCGTAGAGGGTGTTCTCGTCCATGAACACCAGGCAGAACGCGCCGCGGAGCTTGGGGAGGACCCGCACGGCCGCGGCCTCGACGGACTCGTCGGGGTGGGCGGCGAGCAGGGCCGTGATGAGGTGCGTGTCGGAGGTGGTGGCGCCCATGTCGATGCCGAGGTTGTCGACCTCCTTGAGGAGGTCGGCGGTGTTCACCAGGTTCCCGTTGTGGGCCAGGGCGATCGCGGTGCCCGTGGTGGTGGACCTGATGGTCGGCTGGGAGTTCTCCCAGGTGGGGGCGCCGGTGGTGGAGTAGCGGGCGTGGCCGATGGCCAGGTGGCCCTGGAGGGGTGCGAGCGTGGACTCGTCGAAGACCTGGGCGACGAGGCCGAGGTCCTTGTAGACGACGGTGCGCGCGCCGTCGGAGACGGCGATGCCGGCGGCCTCTTGGCCGCGGTGCTGCAGCGCGTAGAGCCCGAAGTAGGTGAGTTTCGAGACCTCTTCCCCGGGGGCCCAGATGCCGACGACGCCGCAGGCGTCGCGTGGACCAGGGTTGTCGGGATCGAGTTCCGTGGTGAGTCGACCGTCACCTCGGGCCACTGCAACTCCTCGGTTGGCTGGACTTGGTCATGGCACGGAGAAGTCGCCATGGGCGGCGGCGCCTCGGCTCGCGGGCCTCGCCGACGCGGATGCGTCGGAGCCGCCTTTCACAGTCTATCGGACCTGCGGGAAGTCGCCACCCGCCAAAACAGCGGGTGTGGGCCGTGACGCCCTGCCGGGTGGGGTGGGAATGCCGGGTGTGGCCGCAGTTGCGGTGCCTGTGGAGGGGGCCGTCCCAAACCCCCACCCGCCCAAGAGGGGAAGAACATAGCGCCCATCATGTCGCGCGGGTACGACAAGAACGGACCGCGCCGGCGATCGTGTCACCCGAACGTGTAGGACAAAGTGAGCGGGAAACGGACGCCGCGACGGGCTCTGCCCGTCGCGGCGTTCGTTGTCGCTGTTTCAGTCTCGTTCGCGGTTACCAGGATCGAGGGCGGTCGTCCCATTCGCCCCAGCTGCGGCGCTCGGTGCGCCGGGAGTCGGGCTCCTCGCCCTCCCCCTCGCGGTTCGGCTCGCTCCCGTACGGAGCGGCCGGCGGCTGCGACTGGTCGCCGTACTGCGGCATCGCACGCGTCGCGCCGAACTCACCGCTCGGCTGCGCGGGCTGCTCCGGCGGCGCGTACGGGTCGCGCCGCATCGACTGGCCCGGGTACTGGTCGCTCTGCGGCGCCGGGGGCTGCGCCGAGTGCGAGCCGTAACCGGTGCTCGGCTGGCTCCCCGGCTGCGACCCGAAACCTGCGTTCGGCTGGCTGCCCGCCTGAGGCCCGAAGCCCGTGTTCGGCTGGCTTCCGGCCTGCTGGCCGAAGCCCGCGCCGGGCTGGCTCCCCGGCTGGCCTCCAGGCTGACCTCCGGCCTGCGGGCTGTAACCCTGGGTCGGCTGCCCGCCCTGCGGGCTGTAGCTCTGCGAGCCCGGCCCGAACTGCGAGGCGCTCTGAGGGGCGCTCTGCGGCGCCGAAGGCGGCCCGGCCGGCGGGGCGCTCGGGGAGCCGTGCGAGCCGTATCGCGGCTCGGACGGCGCCCCAGGAGCGATCCCCGGGTTCTGCGGGTCGAACATCGAGCCGGTCGCCGGCGGCGGTGTCGGCGCCGGGTGCGGCCGGGTCGCGCCCGGGTCGGCGCCGTACGGGCTCGGCCCCGGGTGCGGACGGGTCGCGTTCGGGTCCGCATAAGGGCTCGGCGGGGCCGAGGGCCCCGGGTGCGGGCGGGTCGCGTTCGGGTCGGCGTACGGGCTCGGCGGAGCCGCCGGAGGCGGACCGCTGAGGTTCGCCTGCGGCATGATCTGCGTGGCGTCGGCCCCGCCGGGACCGCCCGGCTGCTTGACGACCGGAAGGATCGTGGTCGCGTCCGGGTTCGGGGCGGGCGGCGCGCCGAAACCGGCCTGCGGCATCACCTGCGTGGAGTCCGACTCGCCGCCGTAGGCGGGGCCGAACTGGGTCGGGGCCGCGTTGTCGACCAGGCCGCCGGGGTGGAGCATCGTCGGAGCGTCCGAGCCGGGCGCGGGCCCGGCCTGGTACACGCCGGGCGAGCCGACCTGGGCGGCCGTCGGCGTGTGGTCGGGCGGGCCGTCGGGGGCGAAGCTCTCCTCTTCGTCCTCGTCCTTGTCGTCCTTGCCGCCGCGCAGCAGGAACACGATGCCGACGATGCCGCCGATGACCAGCAGCGCGCCGACGATGATGAGGAACACGAGCGTGCCGGAGATGCCGCCCTCGTCGGCGGCCTCAGTGGGGCTCGGCGCGGCCTCGGTCGTGGCGGCCTCGGTGGTCGGCGCCTCCGTGGTCGCCTCCTCGGTCGCGACCTGCCTGAGCGTCAGGTTCGCGTTGAAGGTCGAGTTCGAGGAGACGTTGATGTCCTGGGAGGCCTCCTCGAAGCCCTCCTTGGTGACCTTGATGGTCATGTCCCCGGGCGCGATCGGGTTGTCCGAGGACCCGTCGAAGCGGAACCCGCCATCGCCGCCGGTGGTGGTCTCGTGGTTCTTGCCCTCGGCGTCGGTGAGGACGACCTTGGCGCCCTCGACCGGCTCGGCGTCGGAGGTCACGGTGCCGGTGATGTTCGCGGCGGTCGCCGTGACGGCGGCGCCGACCACGGTGACGGAGGTCGACTGGTCGCTGCCGCCGTTGAGCTTCGCCTTGAACTCGCCGGACTTCTGCTCGCCCTGCGGCAGGTCCGACTCGCTCATCGGGGTGACCGCGAACGTGATCGTCCGCGACTCGCCCGGCAGGATCCGGCCGCAGCTCACCGAGGAGTCGCCCGAGGGACTGCACCCGCCGCCGTCGGCGATGCCGACGTACGCGTAGTTGTCGATCTTGCGCAGGACGCCCTCGACGTTCAGGTCCTTGCCGTTCGGATCCTGGTGCGTGGCCACGACGGTGACCGAGATGTTCACCGGGGCGCCGCCGATGTCGATCCACGGGTTCTGCGTGTTGATCGTCATCGCGAAGTCGCCCTGGGCGAACGCCGCCTGCGGGAACGCGAGGACGCCGAGGAGCACGCCGGCCGCGGCCGCGAGGCCGGCCAGGCGCGCACGCAGGCCACCCCCTCGCCTGCGGCGGGACCCCAGGACGTTAGTCTGGGTCCCGCTCGGTTCGGCCGCTACGGTCATCTACATCCCCTCCTGGGCATGTGCCATCCAGCGCTCACTCGCGGCGTTCCGCCACGGACGGGCACGACGAACCCACGGAAGCGGGCCGTCGTCGCCACTATGCCTGGTCTCAATTCGGTTACGGGACCGGGGTGCGGACGCCGCAACGCACGGCCGAGCTAGGCGGACGGGCGCTCTGTCGTTCACGCACGGCCGCTCGCGCGGCGCTTTCGGCGATATGCCGCATCAGGAAGTCTAACGTGGTTCGGAGGTCTCCCCGTGAACGCTGTGGCCGACGCCATCGCCGCGATCGACGCCGGCGAGGTCCCCGACAAGGAGACCCTCAAGGCCGCCGTGCGAGTGCTCCTCAAAGCCCTGGCGGACAAAGCACCAGGTCACACCGTGGAAGTGCGGGTGCCGCCGTACGGCGCGGTGCAGTGCGTGGCGGGCCCCAGGCACCGCCGGGGCACTCCCCCGAACGTCATCGAATGTCAACCGCTCGTGTTCGTGGCACTGGCCGCCGGGCGGACCTCCTTCGCCGAGGCGGCGGCCGCCGGGAAGCTCGCGGCCTCGGGCCAGCGCGCCGACCTTACCGAGCACCTGCCTTTGACCACGCCCGAAGGCGAACTCCTCGTCGACGAGTGAGCGCAGCCGCAAGCGTCGGCCGGAGCGACCGGGGTTGACCTCGGTCCCTTGCGAACACGGCCGGGACTGCGAAGGACCGGGAATGACCACGGGCCCACGTAATCGCGGCCGGGTATGGGCACAGCGGCGAGCACAGCCCTGAGCGCGCTCCCCGCTATCGCGCACCTCTATATATGGCACTGCCCGGCAATGGCATCGCCCGGCACCGGCGCGATCCGGCACAAGCCCTCGCGCCCGACCGCGAACGAACGCATCAGGCAGGCGGGCGACGTTCCGGCCCTCACTCCCAGCCCTCGAACAAAGAACCGCCCCGGCGCCGAAGCACCGGGGCGGTCAAGCGAATCCGCTGGAACTACTCGCCGAGGCGAGCGCCGATCCGGCCCCTCCAGGCCGCTTCGAGCTCGGCGCGGCCGAGGTCGAAGTGGTCCCGCAGGTGCAGGCCGTCGGTGTTCGCGTCGGTGACGCCCAGCGGCGTGATCGGCAGGCCCCGCTGCTCGCACGCGGTGCGCACGGCCAGCTCCTGGCCCCGCGGGATCACCACGAGCACCCGACCCGAGGACTCCGAGAACAGGTACGTGAACGGGTCCACGCCCTCCGGCAGGAGGATCTGCGCGCCGAGACCGGAGTGGCAGATCGCCTCCACCAGCGCCTGCGCCAGGCCGCCTTCGGAGAGGTCGTGCGCGGCCGCGAGCTGCTCGGTCCCGGCGAGGCGGGCGAGCAGTTCGGCGAGCTTCATCTCGTGGTCGAGGTCGACCTTCGGCGGCACGCCGCCGAGGTGGCCGTGCTTCACCGCGGCCCACTCGGAGCCCGAGAGCTCCTCGGCGGTCGAACCGAGCAACGCGATCGTGTCGCCGGTGCGGCCCAGCCCGAGCGGGATTCGGCGCGCGACGTCGTCGAGCACGCCGAGCACGCCGATGACCGGCGTAGGGTGGATCGCGTCGCGGCCGGTCTGGTTGTAGAACGAGACGTTGCCGCCGGTGACCGGGATGCCCAGCTTCTGGCAGCCGTCGGCGATGCCGGTGACGGCCCGCTCGAACTGCCACATGACGTGCGGGTCCTCCGGCGAGCCGAAGTTCAGGCAGTCGCTGACGGCGATCGGGGTCGCGCCGGTGACGGCGACGTTCCGGTAGGCCTCGGCCAGCGCCAGCTGCGCCCCCGTGTACGGGTCGAGCCGCGCGAAGCGGCCATTGCCGTCCAGCGAGATCGCGATGCCCACGCCGGTGCGCTCGTCGAGGCGGATCACACCCGCGTCGTGCGGCGCGCCGAGCACCGTGTTCCCGAACACCGACGAGTCGTACTGCTCGGTGATCCAGGACTTGTCGCACAGGTTCGGGCTCGCGGCCATGTCGAGCACGGTCTGGCGGATCTCCTCGTCGGTGCTCGGACGCGGCAGCGTCTCGGCCCGGTCGACGGCGATGAGCGCGAGATCGTTCGGCTCCGCGATCGGCCGGTCGTAGACCGGGCCCTCGTCGGCGAGCGACTTCGGCGGCACGTCCACCACGGTCTGGCCGTGGAAGTCGATGACCAGGCGGCCCGATCCGGTGACCGTCCCGATCGCCGTGGCCAGCAGTCCCCAGCGGTGCGAGCGGGCCAGCACCTCTTCGGCCTTGGCCGGGTCGACGATGAGGAGCATCCGCTCCTGCGACTCCGAGGCGAGGATGTCGTGCGGTTCCATGCCCTTGGCGCGCAAGGGAACGAGTTCGAGGTCGACGTGCATGCCGCCGTCGCCGGCCGCCGCGGTCTCGCTCAGGGCGCAGGTCAGGCCCGCGCCGCCGAGGTCCTGGACGCCCACGACGAGCCCGGCGTCGAACAGCTCCAGGCACACCTCGATGAGCAGCTTCTCGGTGAACGGGTCGCCCACCTGCACGCTCGGGCGCGCGTCGCCCTCACCGGACTCGGAGAAGGTCGCGCTGGCGAGGACGGAGACGCCGCCGATGCCGTCGCGGCCGGTCTTGGCGCCCAGCAGGATCACGATGTTCCCGGCGCCGCTGGCCTGCATGGACTGGAGGCGCGAGCGGGGCATGACGCCGACCGAGAGCGCGTTGACCAGGGGGTTGCCCTGGTAGCACGGGTCGAAGTAGGTCTCGCCGCCGATGTTGGGCAGGCCCACGCAGTTGCCGTAGTGGCCGATGCCGTCGACGACGCCCGGAAGCACCCGGGCGGTGTCGGGGTGGTCGATGGCGCCGAACCGCAGCGAGTCCATGACGGCGATGGGCCGCGCGCCCATGGCGATGATGTCGCGGATGATCCCGCCGACGCCGGTCGCCGCGCCCTGCTTGGGCTCGACGTAGGACGGGTGGTTGTGGGACTCGACCTTGAAGGTGACCGCGATGTGCTCGTCGATGGCGACCACGCCGGCGTTCTCCCCGATCCCGGCCAGCAGGCGCGGGGTCCGCGGGTTCTTCTCGTTGAACTGGCGCAGGTGCACGCGGCTGGACTTGTACGAGCAGTGCTCGGACCACATGATGGAGTACATCGCCAGCTCGGACTGGGTGGGGCGGCGGCCGAGGATCTTGCGGATGCGCTCGTACTCGTCCTCCTTGAGCCCCAGTTCGGCCCAGGGCTGCTTCTCGTCCGGGGTCGCGTCGGCCACGCCGACGGTGTCCACGGTCATCGCGAGTTCTCGGGTCATCGGTTGGCTCCCTGCGGTTCGCCGGCCCCGCTGAGGTGGGCCAGCACTGAGGCGACCACGCCGAGCCCGTCGGTGGACGGCCCGGTGAGCGCCTCCACGGCGTGCTCGGGGTGGGGCATGAGGCCCACGACGTTCCCCGCCTCGTTGGCCACCCCGGCGATGTCGCGCATCGAGCCGTTCGGGTTGTCGAGGTAGCGGAAGACGACGCGGCCGCTTCGCTCCAGCTCGTCGAGGGTGGCCTCGTCGGCGACGTACCGGCCCTCGCCGTGCTTGGCGGGGAAGACCACTTCGGCGCCGGCCTGGAACCGCCGGGTCCACGCGGTCCGGTCGGTCTCGACGCGCAGCCGCGCGGGGCGGTTGCGGTAGCGCAGGTGCGCGTTGCGCACCAGGGCCCCGGGCAGCAGGTGCGATTCGCACAGCACCTGGAAGCCGTTGCAGACGCCGAGGACGGGCATCCCGCGCTCGGCGGCCTGCGCGATCGCGTCCATCACCTGCGAGAAGCGGGCGATGGCGCCGCACCGGAGCGCGTCGCCGTAGGAGAACCCGCCGGGCAGGAACACCGCGTCGACCCCCGCGAGGGCCGCGTCGTCGTGCCACAGGCCCACCGGCTCGGCCCCGGCCAGGTGCACCGCGCGGGCGGCGTCCCGGTCGTCGAGCGAACCGGGGAAGGTCACGATCCCGACGCGCGCCGTCACGGCGCCTCGATCGGGCTGGGCTCGATATAGATGGTGAAGTCCTCGATGACGGGGTTGGCCAGGAGCTGGTCGGCGATCACCCGCGACTGCTCCTCGACGTTCCGGGCGTTCTCATCGAACTCGATCTCGACGCGCTTGCCGATCCGCACCGACGCCACCTCGGTGACGTTCAGGCGGGGCAGCGCCCCGAGGACGGCCTCGCCCTGGGGGTCGAGGATTTCTGGTTTCAGCATCACGTCGACCACTACACGGGCCACGGTCGCACTCCTGTCGGTCACATGGACGGAACAGGCCAAGCATATTCACGGGGCGTGACCTGGGCCAGCGCCGCGCGGCGGGGACGGTGCCAGGTCACAGCCCGTCAGAGGATGTCGCCGGGCCGGTACGCGGCCGCCTCAGGGTGCGATTTCGCCGCCGCGGCGACCCGTTCGACGACCCGGTCGACCTGATCGCCTGCGGCACCGGTGAATTCACCCGTATTCGCGACGAGCGCGTCGAGGCCGGCCCGGTCCAGCGGCAGCCGCGGGTCGGCGGCGAGGCGGTCGAACAGGTCGTTCTCGCGCTGGCCGGACTCGCGCATGGCGCGGGCGACGGCGACGGCGTGCTCCTTGATGGCCTCGTGGGCGTCCTCGCGGCCGGCGCCCTGCTTGACGGCCTCCATGAGGACCTTTGTGGAGGTGAGGAAGGGGAGGTAGCGGTCGAGTTCGGCGTTGACGACGGCCGGGTAGGCCCCGAAGTTGTCGAGGACGGTGAGGAAGGTCTCATAGAGGCCGTCGACGGCGTAGAACAGGTCGGGCAGGGCGACGCGGCGGACGACCGAGCAGGACACGTCCCCTTCGTTCCACTGGTCGCCGGCGAGTTCGCCGAGCATGGCGGCGTAGCCGCGGGCGACCACGGCGAGGCCGTTGACGCGCTCGGAGGAGCGGGTGTTCATCTTGTGCGGCATGGCCGAGGAGCCGACCTGGCCGGGCATGAAGCCCTCGGTGGCGAGTTCGGCTCCGGCCATGAGGCGGATGGTGAGCGCGGCCGAGGAGGGGGCGGCGACGGTCTGGACGAGGGCGGTGCCGACCTCGTAGTCGAGCGAGCGCGGGTAGACCTGGCCGACGGAGTCGAAGACGCGCTCGAAGCCGAGGTGGGCGGCGACGCGGCGTTCGAGTTCGGCGAGTTTGGCGGTGTCGCCGTCGAAGAGGTCGAGCATGTCCTGGGCGGTGCCGACGGGGCCCTTGATGCCGCGCAGGGGGTAGCGGCGCAGGAGGTCCTCGAGTCGTTCGTAGGCGGCGAGGAGTTCCTCGGCCCAGGTCGCGAAGCGCTTCCCGAGGGTGGTGGCCTGGGCGGGGACGTTGTGGCTGCGGCCGGTCATGACGAGGTCGCGGTACTGCTCGGCGCGGGCGGCGAGGCGCACGAGCGCGGCGACGAGGCGGGCGCGGACGAGTTCGAGAGACTGCCTGACCTGCATCTGCTCGACGTTCTCGGTGAGGTCGCGGCTGGTCATGCCCTTGTGGATGTGCTGGTGGCCGGCGAGTTCGGAGAACTCCTCGATGCGGGCCTTGACGTCGTGCTTGGTGACGCGCTCGCGCTCGGCGATGGAGTCGAGGTCGATCTGGTCGATGACGCGCTCGTAGGCTTCGGCGACGCCGTCGGGGACGGTGACGCCGAGCTCGTGCTGGGCCCGGAGCACCGCGAGCCACAGGCGCCGCTCGGCCTTGATCTTGCCGACGGGGTCCCAGATCTCGCGCATTCGGGCCGAGGCGTACCGCTCGGCGAGCACATTCGCAGTCACGCGGCCCATCATGGCAGCAATCTCACTCGCCGGAGAGCCGAGCCCACCTGGTCAGGGCCTCGTTCACAGTCCGGGCCCCTGGAGCTTTTCTCGCGGGCAGGCGATGCGGCGCTCAGATCCGGCCGGCCGGAGGCCGGCCGGAGGCCGGCCGGGCCCTGCTCTAGCTTTGCTTTGCTCTGCTTTAACTTTTTTGCACTGCGCTGCACTGCACTGCCTTAGCTTTCTAGTGCTTAAGGCCGTAGTGCCATCCCTATCCCCCACCCTCCCAGAAGGGGACCGAAGTCTGGGGCCAAGCGTTGCTCGGGGGTGTGACAAAAACAGCGCTCAGCGACGGACTTGTCACCCGATCGTGCGTCGTCCCGCGTAATGAGTGCCACCCGGCGTGGCGGTTAACCAGCACGTATCCGCACCGTAAACTGGCGGGGTGCGAGTACTCCTGATCGGCTCCGGCGGCCGCGAGCACGCCCTCGCGGCGGCCCTGGCCGAGGACGAATCCGTCACCAAGCTCATCTGCGCCCCGGGCAACCCCGGCATGGCCGCACTCGGCGAGTGCGTGCCGGTGAACCAGACCGACCCGGCCGCCGTGGCCTCCCTGGCGGTGACCTCCGCGGCCGACCTCGTCATCGTCGGCCCCGAGGCCCCGCTGGTCGCCGGCGTCGCCGACGCGGTCCGCGCCAAGGGCATACCGGTGTACGGCCCCAGCGGCGCCGCCGCCCGGATCGAGGGCTCAAAGGCCTTCGCGAAGGAGATCATGGCCGCCGCCGGCGTCCCCACCGCCGCCGCCCGGGTCTGCAAGACCCGCGAGGAGGCCGAGGCCGCGCTCGACGAGTTCGGCGCGCCGTACGTGGTGAAGGACGACGGCCTCGCCGCCGGCAAGGGCGTCGTCGTCACCGAGGACCGCGAGCAGGCCCTCGCCCACGCGGTCGAATGCGAGCGGGTCGTCATCGAGGAGTACCTCGACGGCCCCGAGGTCTCGCTGTTCGTCGTCAGCGACGGCGCCACCGCGAAGGCGCTGCTGCCGGCGCAGGACTTCAAGCGCATCGGCGACGGCGGCACCGGCCCCAACACCGGCGGCATGGGCGCCTACAGCCCCCTGCCGTGGGCCCCGGACGACCTGGTCGCCGAGGTCATGACCCGCGTCGCCGAGCCGACCCTGGCCGAGCTGGCCGGGCGCGGCCTGCCGTTCGTCGGCACCCTGTACTGCGGACTAGCGCTGACCTCGAAGGGCCTCAAGGTCGTCGAGTTCAACGCCCGCTTCGGCGACCCGGAGATCCAGGCGGTGCTCGCGCTCCTGGAGACCCCGCTCGGCACGCTGCTGCACGCGGCCGCGACCGGGAGGCTCGACAGCGTCGGCTCCCTGTGGTGGCGCGAGGGCGCGGCCGTCTGCGTCGTGGTCGCCAACGAGGGCTACCCGGGCGAGACGGTGACCGGCCGCCCGCTGTACGGCGCGGACGCCGACGGCGTCTTCCACGCCGGGACCGCGATCGACGCCTCAGGGCAGCTCATCGCCACCGGCGGCCGGGTCCTCGGCTGCGTCGGCACCGGCGAGTCCGTTGCCCAGGCCCGCCAGGAGGCCTACTCGATCACCGAGAGCATCAAACTCGAAGGCGGCTACTTCCGCAAGGACATCGCCGCCAACCTCTAAGCAGCACAAACGGAAAGCGGCCGCGACCCGACGGGTCGCGGCCGCTTTCCGGTCCTGCGCGTCGTGTCAGAGGGCCTCTCGGATCGACGGGCAGGACATGCACCTGGGGCCGCCTCGGCCGGAGCCGAGTTCGGAGCCGGGGATGGTGAGGACCTTGATGCCGGCCCTTTCGAGGCGGGCGTTGGTGACCGTGTTGCGCTCGTAGGCGACCGCGATCCCCGGCGAGAGCGCGAGGGTGTTGTTGCCGTCGTCCCACTGCTCGCGCTCGGCCGTGACCACGTCCCGCTCCCCGGTGTGGATGATCTCGATGCGCTCAACGCCGATCGCCTCGGCCGCGGCGTCGAGGAACCGCCTGGGTGCCTTGATGTCGAGGCTCGCGCCGCCGTCGGCGCTGGTGAGCGTGTACGCCTCCAGGCGCTGCTCGGCCGGGGCGTACATGACCATCCGGTCGCGGTCGACCATCGTGCAGACCGTGTCCAGGTGCATGGTGGCGCGGCGCTGGGCGATGGGGACGGCCAGGACCGTGCGGATCGTGCCGCGTTCGAAGACCTTGCGCGCCAAGCGCTCCGCTCCCGCGGGCGTGGTGCGCTCGCCCACACCGACGGCCAGGACGCCCGGCGCGAGCGCCAGCACGTCCCCGCCTTCGAGGTGCTCCAGCGACGGGTCGTAGAGCTTCGGGACGGCGGCGAAGCGCGGATGGTGGTGGTAGATGATCCCGGTCAGAGTCGTCTCGCGGCGGCGGGCCGGCATCGCGAGGCTGGTCACGGCCACCGCGTCGCCGATCCACACCGAGGAGTCCCGGGTGAACATCATGTTCGGCAGCGGGTCGATCACGAAGTCGGTGGGGCGCATCATCTTGTGCCGCAGGCTCCGCGAGCGCCCGAACTCCTCTTTGGTCAGTCCTTCGATGAGGACCGCGGCGAGCCGTTCGGGTTCGAGGTCGGCGAGGTGGGCGGCCAGCTCGCGTCCGAGGGTCTGGCCCAGGCGCGGGTCGGCGGTGACCGAGACGGTCACGGCCTCACGGGCTTCGGGCGACTCGAAGCACTCGGCGAGGAGCGCGGCGACGTAGAGGACCTCGACGCCCTGGTCGAGGAGCGTGGCGGCGAACCGGTCGTGTTCGGCCTGGGCCCGCTCGACCCACGGGATGCCGTCGAACAGCAGCGCGCCGCTGTTGCGGGGGGTGAGGCGGCGCAGCTCCCCTCCGGGGCGGTGGAGCATGACACTGCGCAGGCGCCCCACCTCGGAATCGACACCGAAAGCGGGCGCGTCGTTGGCACTCATGACCCGAGGGTAGACGCGCGGGGGACGAAGATCAACTTTTCTCTGTTAACGTGGACCGACTGAGCGTTACGACTACCCCCGGGACGCCCATTGACGCAACTCGAACTCGTCATCCCGCTCCGCGCGAATCTGCCCGGGCCCGACGGCAGGAGGCTCGACCCCGCGCTGTCCACGTGGCGCACCGCGGTGATCGCGAGCGCCGACGCGTGCCTGCTCCTCGCGGCCGACACGCGGATCGTCGCGATCTCTCGCGAGGCGAGGCAGCTGCTCGGGTTCGGACCCGAGGTCGACACGGCGATGCCGCGCTTTCTCGATGCGGGCCTTCGGTTCCTGGACTTCACGGCCGGCGGCTATCCGCTGGTGGACGCGGAGCTGGCGCGGCTCGCGCCGGTGCAGGCGCTCCAGACGGACGCGCTCGAGCGCAGCCTGATGCGTATCGAGGGCCGCGGCGTGCACCGGACCTTCGACGTCACGGCCTCCCCGCTCCACTCCCCGCCGCGGCTCGACGCGGTGGGATCGCTGGCCTTCTTCACGCCGATGGGACCGATGTGAGGATTAATCGCGTTTCGGGCGATGTCGTACCCCGCGGGTATTTTTGAACCAGGGGTCCCCTAGGGGACATATCCGTAATTTACGGAATATCAGCTCTTAGTCGGCGGCTCAGGGGTTGAGGTCGTAGACGATCGCCGTTTCGGTCCGGAGGACTTCCACGCCGAAGGGATCGGTCTCGGTGTCGATGCCCGCCCAGTCGCTTCCCGACAGCGCACCGGGTTGCACCACCACGGTCTCGATCCCCGCCTCCCGCAGCGACGCGATCGCGTCCGGGTCGGGGAAGTCCATCGACATCGACCGCAGGCCCGCCTGCTCGTTCGGCGTGAACGCCGCGACCCCGTTCGCGACCTCCACGAACCCGTCGATGCTCCAGTACTGCACCTTCGTGTCGCCACCGCCCGAAGGCAGGAACAGCACCGGACCCTCCAGTTCGGACATGTCCACCGGCGCCTGCGGCACCGCCACATACGGCGCCACCGTCAAACCCTCCCACAGGACCAGCGCGACCGGCAGGAACAGCAGCGCGTGCACCCGCCTGGGCGCCTTCACCGTCAGGCGCTTGTCCACACGGGCGCGGTGCGCCACCTCGTCGGCCTCGTCGGCGATCCGCGTCAGCGTCCCCGCCGCGAGCACCGCCAGGATCAACGTCAGATACAGGACCAATCGCCCTGGCGTGCGGATCGCGTCCCACCCCGGCGCGTACGCGTACAGCAGCGCCCACGCCCACGAACCGTGGTCGAGGAAGTTGGGGCCCATGCTGATCGCGAACACCACCGCGCCGCCGAAGGCCAGCCAGAACCGCTGCCACCCCGACCAGCACGACCAGATCAGACCCGCCACCGCCAGCGCCATGAGCGTGAAGCCCACCAGCAGCGCCTGCTCGGGCGCCCACGTCAGGTCCGCGCGCGCCGCCTCGTGCGCCGCGCCCCAGGCCCGCGACTCCTGCGGCGCGATGATGAAGCTCTGCCAGGTCGGGCTGAACCACGCGATGTAGTCGGCGTCGCGCACCGACTCCGGATAGGTCTGGGCCACGACGGCGTGCTTGTCGGCGATCCACAGCACCCCGAGGCTGAAGACGCTGCCGCCGAATCCGTTGGCGGCGAGGGTCTGCCAGCGCAGGCGCGGGCGCAGCACGAGCCAGTGGAGGCCGACGACCACGCCGATCCCCAGGAGCAGGTAGACGAACGGGATGCCGAGCCCCGCGCCGATCGTGAACTGCCACAGGGCGGTGAGCCAACCGGCGATGATCCAGCCGGGGCGCTGGCGGTCGGCCCGGAAGCCCTCGCGCATGGACCAGCCGTGGCCGCGGGCGAGCATGGCCAGGGCCAGGGCGATGCCGCCGCAGGAGAGCACCTGGAGGTGTCCGGCCTGGCCGAGTTTCCAAGGGGCGTAGGCGAAGGCGGCGGCGCCGAGGGCGGAGCCGGCGACGCGGGCGCCGAGTTGGCGCAGGAGCGCGTAGGCGCCGAGGAAGGCGAGGGCGAAGGTGCCCATGTAGAGGACGTTGTAGACGATGAGCGCGTTCTGTGGGGTGGTGGCGAAGAGCGCGGCGGGCGCGTAGCCGAGGAGGGTGTCGGTGAAGAGGTAGGCGTCGGTGAGGGGCCAGAAGCTGTTGGTGTCCCAGATCCCTGCCGGGTCGTTGACCAGGGCGTGCCCGACCCAGCCGAGGATGTAGGTGAGCAGGAGCGGGTCGCCGGTGTCGTGGGGGATGACCGAGTCGAGGTCTTTGGCGAGTGGCCAGGTCATGGCGACGGCGAGGAGGGCGCTGAAGAGTCCGGCGAGGGTCCATTCGGAGCGGGCGGCGCGGCGCAGAGCGCGGCCCGCGGCGCGCAGGCGTCCGGGCGGGGCCGCCTCGGGGGTCGCGGGGTCGCCCGCGGCGAAGCGCCGCCAGCGTTCGGGGTCGTCCACTGCGGGGGCGGCGGGGTCCGTTGCGGGCGCAGCGGCGGGGCCGGGCGCGGCCGGGTGGGCCTCGGGCTCGCGCCCTTCCTCGGATTCGGACTCAAGTGTCGCCATGGGGTACTCGCGGTCTCGCTCGGTGCTGTCTGCGCACATCCTACGGACGGTCGGCACGGGCGGTATCGGGGCATGTGCGCGGCGGGGAATCGGTCGGGGCGCGAACCGTCACCTTTCGCGCGCCGGTTCGTTGAACGGGGTTGAGACCTGATTCGCGCGGCCCGTCGGCCGTGGCCCGCATCGAAGACGCAGTTGGAGAGACGAAGGCATGGGAAGACACAACACGAAGCTCGGTCACCAGTCCCGGGCTCAGACGCGTCCTCCACTGCCGTACCCGGTGAACGACGGCCGGGTCGCGCCGGCGGTGCAGGAGGCGGCCGAGCGCCGCTCGCAGCGGCGCCGTTCGCGTCTGGCGGCGCTGTCGGCGGCGACGGTGCTGGCCATCGGCGGTGCGGCCGGGATGAGCATGGCGACCGCGGACGAGCCTGAGGCGAGCGGCGGGGGCGAGATCGTCTTCAGCGGCAGCTGCGGCACGCTGGGCCTGCTGTCGGCCACGTCGAGCCCGGACTCCTCCGAGGTGACGGTGGTGCAGGGCTCGCAGGTGCGCTACCGCAACGAGCTCGGCACGAAGGCGAAGCTGCATGTGGGCGACGAGGTGTACGACATCGGGTCGGGCGCGACGCAGGTGTTCGTGATGAACCGGTCGGCCGAGGTGGCGATGGTCCCCGCGTGCGCGGGCCTGTTCGCCGATTACGAGTCGGCGCAGGTGCGGGTGGTCGAGCCGCAGTCGGAGGGCGTGCCGGCCGACGAGGAGGAGCCGGCAGCCGAGGCGCCCGCGGTGCACGATCTTCCCGCTCCGGACGAGGGCGGCGCGGAGCTCGAAGCGCCCAGCGGCGACCGTCCGGCCGGCGGCGGCGACTCGGCCGCGGGCCGGCAGGGCCACGGCGAGGACGCGGCGGCGCTCGACGAAGCGGAGGACGCCGAGGACGAGGCGGCCGCCGAAGACGAGGTGAACGCGTTCGGTCCTCCCGCCGGTTCGGAGGAGGACACGGCGGCCGGCGGTGACTTCGCGGGCGCCGACGAGGAGTTCGTGGCGGTGGACCCGAAGGCGGTGGCCGACGGGGCGAACGGCCTGCTGGCGCTGGTCGCGATCATCTGCCTGGTGGGTGTGGCCGCGGCGGTGGCACGCACCCTGCTCAAACAGCGGGCGATGGCATGAGTGCCGTCGCCGCACAGACCCCGGCGCCGCGAGCGGTCGCCGCGTCCGGTCCCGCGCACGGCTCCCCGGCTTGGCCGGGCGGGCGGGTGCGGAACCGGCGCGACCGGCCGCGGGCGGCGCGGGCTGCATTTCACGGTGCAGTACCGGGCTCGTTCCCGGCCCGTCCGGCGCGTGAAGCGCGCGTGAGGCGTTCGGATCAGCAGGCGGTGTCGCCGCGGCCACAGTCGCTCGAAGCACATGCTTCCGAGCGGCCGCGTCCGCCGGCGAAGGACCCTGCGGCGGTGTCGGCGGTCAAGGCCGGCGTGCCGTCTCCGGAGGCCGCCTCGCGGGGCGAGTCGGGGCCCGGCTCGGTGGAGTCTCCGTGAGGCACTGCGGATCGGGCGGTCGTTGCTGGATATTTCCTCCCCAGGTCCCACATCGACGACCCGGACCAGTGCCTCACGGCCTCAACTGAAGGCCCTCGACCGCGACCGCGTCCCCCGCGGTGTCCAGGACGGCGCCCGCCGGTCGGCGGGCGCTTCGTCGTTTGCGGCGGCGGTCCATTCGAGGGACGATTGGGGCGGCAGGGGCGTAGCGGCGCTCACACGGTATGTGTTGTGGAACCGTTACCGAACTCTCGTTTGACCCTGCTTGTGGTCACTTAGGTGACTGCTTTAGCGTGGGCCGCAGCACTTAGTCCGCGTCCCCCCGCATTCAAGAGTCAGGTTCATGCCGTGTCCTCCACGCCCACCACCTCGCGGCGGCTTTGGCCGTACCTCGCCGTTCCGGCGTTCGCCGTGCTCGTGGCCGCGACGATCTACCTCGGCGACTTCTCGCGCGCCGACGGCGGCACGGGCGGTTCCGCGGACGAGAGCCTGCCCGGTTCGCAGGCCGGGGAGTCGGAGCTGAGCACCTCCACGTTGCAGCCCACTGACGAGGAGCTGCGGCTGGCCGCCCAGGCCCAGTTGCAGACGGCGCTCGACCGGGCGGTCGGCGAGTACGTCGCGGGCCTGGAGGACGAGAACTTCTACGCGGCGGTCGCGGTCGACGACGGCGAGTTCCGCCTCGACGTCGAGGGCGAGACGCAGTACGACACGGCCTCGATCGTCAAGGTCGAGATCCTCACGATGGTGCTCCAGGAGTACGGGACGCTCGATGAGGTGCCCGGCTGGCTGCTGGCGCGCGCCGGGCAGATGATCCGCGACTCCGACAACGACGCCACGAACGAGATGCTCTACGGCGGGACCTTCGACGACGGCCATGAGGCGATCGCCCAGGCGCACATCGACTTCGGGCTCGAGCACACGAATCCGAACGAGACCGAGCAGTGGGGCAAGACCCAGACCACCTCGGTCGACCAGCTCCGGATGCTGGAGCTCGCGCTCTATGAGGGCGTGCTCGACGCCGAGCAGGTCGAGTTCACCCGTTCGCTCATGGGCGACCTGTCCGAGTCCCAGCAGTGGGGCGTGTCGGCGGCGGCCGGCGAGGGCGAGACGGTGTGGATGAAGAACGGGTGGGACACCCGCGACGTCATGGGCGGGGAGTGGATCGTCAACTCGATCGGCGTCATCGGCGGGGACACCGAGCAGCCGATCTCGATCACGATCCTCACCGGCGGCTCGTACTCGCTCTCCGAGGGGATCGAGCGGGTCGAGGAGCTCGCGCGGATCATCCGCGAGGTCATCGACACCGACCCGTACGCGTGACCCTCGCGTTCCCTCACGCGATCGGCTGACCTTCACGCCTTCCCGGGCGCTGAGGGCCGCTTTTTGTCGTACCCGCGCGGCATTGTGGGCGCAGGTCCCCTGGGTGGGCGGGGGCTCGGGATGGCCTTACCCTTCCGGAATGAGCGATCCGATCTCCGCCCTCACCGAGGCGGGCCTGGCGCCGGTCACCGATCCGGACGTCCTGGCCGCCCACGCGGTCGACCACGCCGGGCTCGTGCCGCCCGGCCGCGCCCTGGCGCTGGTGCGCGCCCGATCGACCGAGGAGGTCGCCACGACCGTGCGCGTCGCCGCCGAGTACGGCGTCCCCGTCGTGCCCCAAGGGGCCCGCACCGGCCTGGCCGGCGCGGCGACGGCGGTCGACGGCGCGCTGCTCCTCGACCTCTCCCCCATGGACCGGATCGTGTCCATCGACCCGGTCGACCGGCTCGCGGTCTGCCAGCCGGGGGTCCTCAACGCCGCCGTCTCGGCAGCCGCCGCCGAGTTCGGCCTGCGCTACAGCCCCGACCCCGGGTCCTGGCAGATCTCCACGATCGGCGGGAACATCGCCACGGCCGCCGGCGGCATGTGCTGCGTCAAGTACGGCACCACGCCCGAATACGTGCTCGGCCTCGAAGTGGTCCTCGCCTCCGGCGAGGTGATGCGCTGCGGACGGCGCACCGCAAAGGGCGTGGCCGGGTACGACCTGGTGCGGCTGTTCTGCGGTTCCGAAGGGACCCTGGGGATCATCACCGAGGCGACTTTGAAGCTCGCGCCGATCCCGGCCGAGCGGCTCACCCTCGCGGCGGTCTTCGACACGACCGCCGACGCCGGGCGGGCGGTCACCGACATCATGGCCTCGGGCGCGCAGCCGAGCCTGCTCGAACTCATCGACAACACCCACCTGAGGGCCCTCGAAGCCCTGCGGCCCATGGGACTGCCGACCGAGGCCGCGGCGCTCCTGCTGGTCTGCGCCGACGCGAACCCCGTCGAGGAACTCGCGGCGGTGGAGCGGTTGTGCGCGGCCGCGGGCGCCTCCGAGGTGCACCGCGCCACCGACGCAGAAGAGGCCGACGCGCTCCTGGAGTCGCGGCGCAGCGCCTACCACGCCATGGAGAAACTGGGAACCGTGCTGGTCGACGACGTGGCCGTGCCGCGCTCGCGACTGGCCGAGGCCCTCGACGGCGTCCAGGCCGCGGCCGAGCGCCACGGCGTGCTCATCGGCGTCATCGCCCACGCCGGCGACGGGAACCTCCACCCGAACATCATCGTGCACCCCGAGGACCCCGCCTCGCTCGCGGCGGGCAGGGCCGCGTTCGACGAGATCCTGGAGATGGCGCTCGCCATGGGCGGCACCATCACCGGCGAGCACGGCGTCGGACTGCTCAAACGCGACTGGCTCGAAAGGGAACTGGACCCGGTGAACCTCGCGGCGCAGCGGCGCATCAAGGACGCGTTCGATCCGCTCGGCATCCTCAACCCCGGCAAGGTCCTCACGCGCTGAAGAAACGAAAGTCGTTGCGCGCCAATGCGAAATGGAATCGGTGCGGCGTGCGGATACGCGGCTCGAACGGCCCGGGAAATGCGCCGGGGCGCGAACGCCACTGGCGCCGATACGGTTTCGTGTCGGTCCTGTGACACATTAATGGGGCCGCAGCGCTTGCCCATTCGCTGCGGCCCCGATAAAGTGGAGGAGCTCCACTTTTCATTGGCACCAGTAGGGCTGTGCCCGATTGCCCTTACTGGCTTGTGCCCCCGGATTGTTCCGTGCCTCCCGGAAGACTGCCCATGTCGATCCGTTCGGCTTGTCGGCGTGACCGGAACACTCATTACTATGAGGACCGTCTCTGAACGTGGCCTGTGCCGAGCCTGGGAACTACCTGGGAATCGATGCCGAACCGTTACGATGGCACTGCGAAACCCGCGAGTTTGTCCAGCTCAGCCGTGACGTCCGGGCGCTGCGCGAGCGGCTCCCCGTCGATCTGAGTGATGAAGGCCACACCCCGGACCGAGGAGCTGAGCCAGGCCGCCTCGGCGTTCTTCAGGTCCGCCACCGCGATCAGCCGCTCGGCGGTCCGCAACCCGGCCTTCGGCGCCTGCTCCAGCAGGTGCGCGCTCGTCGTCCCCGGCAGGATCCCGGTCGCGACCGGCGTGGTGCACAGCGTGTCCCCGTCGAGCCACAGCAGCGAGGACGTGGGCCCCTCCAGCGCGAACCCGTCGGCCGAGACCCACAGGGCGTCGTCGGCGCCCTGGGACTTCGCCCAGCGGGTCACCGCCATCATCGAGGCGTACGAGAGCGCCTTCACCCCGCCTAGAAGCCACGGGGCTTCGCCCCGCGCGTCGGCATTCACCCCCAGGCTCGCCGTGGCGATCCTCAGACCGTCCCGGCGCGGCAGGATGCGCTCGCGCGGAACGGGATCGACCGTGGCGTAGACGGTGAGCGGCCCGCCGTGCTCGCGGCCCCTCGTGGCGACCAGGCGCAGCGCGCCCTCACCCTCGGCCCGCTCGCGCCAAGCGGCCAGCGCCTGCTCGGCGAGGCCGGCCATGTCCGCCTTCGCGGGCAGTTCGAACTCCATGCGGCGCGCCGAGTTCGCCATCCGGTCGAGGTGCTCCGACAGCAGGAACGCCTGGCCGTCGCGGACGTTGATCGTCTCGAAGACGCCGTCGCCCCGGAGGACTCCGAGGTCGTCGGCGCACAGGAGCGGCTCGTCGGAGTCGACGACGCCGCGGTGCAGTACTGCGGTTACAAGTGCCATGCGGTCATTGTGCCCCTCGGCTCCGAGCGGGCGGCGCAGCACGCGTCCGCTCGCGTGCGGGCGCAGTACCATGCAGACATGCCCACCGAAGCCGAGGCGGAAACCGAACTGGCCGCGGTCCTGCGCTCCAAGGGCCTGCGCATGACCGCGCAGCGCCAACTCGTCCTGGAGGCCGTCCGCACCCTCGGGCACGCGACGCCCGAGCAGATCCACGAGCAGATCCGCGGGCAGGTCGAGGGCGTGAACATCACGACCGTCTACCGGACCCTCGACCTGCTCGAGGAGCTCCTCCTCGTCTCCCACACGCACCTCTCCCACGGCGCCCCCACCTACCACCTGTCCGGCGACAGGGGCCACGCCCACCTGGTGTGCCACCGCTGCGGCCGGATCACCGAAGTCGAGCCGTCGCTGTTCGCGAACGCACGCGACGACGTCGCCGACGCCACCGGTTTCGTCATGGACGTCGGCCACGTCGCCCTGTTCGGAACCTGCGCTGAATGCCTGGAGAAGCACGCATGACCGAGAACGCACCGTCCCCGCTCCTGTCCCTGCCCGGCGCCGTCGCGACCGAGGCCTCCGAGACGCAGACCGGGCGCACCGCCTGGCACTACGGCGGTCCGCTCGCCGAGCAGAAGAAGGCCGTCGAGTCCGGCGCGCTGTTCGACCGCTCCGACCGCGACCTCATCGCGATCACCGGCGCCGCCCGCCTCGAATGGCTCCACTCCCTCTCCACCCAGCACCTGACCAGTCTCAAGGCCCACCAGGGCACCGAGACGCTCATCCTCTCCCCCACCGGGCGCATCGAGCACCACGCGAACCTCTTCGACGACGGCGCGACCGTCTGGCTCGACACCGAGCCCGGACGCGGCGAAGCCCTGCGCAAGTACCTGGAGCTCATGAAGTTCCGCACCGAGGTCGACGTCCGCGACGCCTCGGGCGAGTGGGCGCTGTTCACCCGCACGCTGCCCGAGCCGGCCGACTCCGAAGCACCGGTGACGCAGCCGGTCCCGGTGGCCAAGTTCGCCGCGAAGGACCTCCTGGCCGTCCCGACCTCGGTCCACCCCGGGTCCGCGCTGGAGGCGAGCCCCGGCTGGACGCGCCGCACCGACGCGCTCGGCCTGCCCACCTACGACCTGCTGGTGCGCCGCGAGGACATCGAGTCGGCGCTGCTTCGCGGCGACGCGGTCCCCGCCGGCACCTGGGCGTACGACGCGCTCCGCGTCGCCGCGAAGGTGCCGGCCTTCGGCCGCGACACCGACGAGAAGTCCGTCCCGCATGAGGTCGCGCACTGGCTCGCGGCCGCCGTCCACCTCGACAAGGGCTGCTACCGGGGCCAGGAGACCGTCGCCAAGGTCCACCACCTCGGCCAGTCGCCCCGGCGGCTCGTCCAGATCCACCTCGACGGCTCCAGCGAACAGCCGCCCGCCCACGGCACGCCGGTCACCTTGGACGGCAAGGAGGTCGGCTACATCGGCACCGCCGTGCAGCACTACGAGCTGGGCCAGATCGCCCTCGCGGTGCTCAAGCGCTCGGCGGCCGAGAAGACCGACGCGGATCTCATCGCGGGCGATCAGGCCGCGCGCCAATAACGACCGCATTAGCCTCGCGGTATGACAGCTTCCTACCGCGGCGGCGAACCCGTCGCCGAGATCGTCCGGTCCGGGTTCGCCGAAAGCCTCCACCGGGGCAGCGTGGCCGTGACCGACCCCGCGGGCGAGCGCACCGCCGCGATCGGCGACGCCGACGCGCCGGTCTTCCCCCGCTCGTCCAACAAGCCCATGCAGGCGGTCGCGATGCTCCGCGCCGGATGGGAGCCCGACAGCGAGGCCGACCTGGCGATCGCCGCCGCGAGCCACCGCGGCGAGCCGTTCCACCTCGCCCGGGCCCGTTCGGTCCTCGACCACGCGGGGGTCGGCGAGGACCGCCTCCAATGCCCGCCCGACCTGCCCGGCGACCCGACCGCCCGCCGCGACGTGCTCGCCGCCGGCGGGGAGCCGCGGCGCCTGTACATGAACTGCTCGGGCAAGCACTCCGGGATGCTCGCCGCGTGCGCGGCCGCCGGATGGGACCTGGACACCTACCGCGACATCGACCACCCGCTCCAGCGGCTCATCACCGCCACCGTCGAGGAGCTCACCGGCGAGACCGTGGCCGCGGTCGGCGTCGACGGGTGCGGCGCACCGGTCCTGGCCCTGTCCCTCACCGGCCTCGCCCGCGCCTTCACCCGCCTCGTCGAAGCCCCCGAGGGCACCCCCGAGCGGCGCGTCGCCGACGCCATGCGGGCGCACCCGATCCTCGTCGACGGCACCGAAGGGCCCGACCACCGGTCCATGACCGCCCTGCCCGGCCTGCTCGCCAAGGGCGGCGCCGAAGGCGTCCACGTCCTGGCCGCACCCGGCGTCGGCGCGGCCGCCGTCAAGATCGACGACGGCGGCGGGCGCGCCTCCACGCCCGTGGCCCTGCGCGCGATGACCCGCCTGGCCGGGCTCCCGATCCCCGACGAGGCCAAACCCGAGGTCGAGCGGCTCTCCTGGCCCGAGGTCCTCGGCGGCGGGCGGCCCGTCGGGCGCCTGCGCACCCTCCTGTGACCGGGCCCCGCCGAGTGGCCTGAGACTCAAGCGGCCCAATACCCCGTGGCGGGCCGAACCCCAGGCAGGGTAATATCGTCGCGTCGCAAGTACTGACACTCGCGCGAGTGGCGGAATGGCAGACGCGCTGGCTTCAGGTGCCAGTGTCCGAAAGGACGTGGGGGTTCAAGTCCCCCCTCGCGCACGCAGGGTTCCTCAATCGAACCCGTGGCAATCGCAACCGGTGGCGGCGATCCTCTCCGAAGGGTCGCCGCCACCGGCGTCTCCAAGGTCGAATCCACGATCGAACCGCCCGATAACCTCCGGGCCGGCCGCGATCTCCTCGGGGATCGAACCGATCCGGGTTGAGGCTGCGGGAAGACGTTCGACTGTCGGGTCAGACGCATTCCCTTCCGATCGGCGGTCAGCGCACCGCGACTCATCTCGAGAACTGGTCTGGTCCCCGAAGAGCGAGAGGGGCTTCGCCGGGTCGGCCAGTGTCTCGGAGTTCTGGGCGAGCCATGGGCTGCGGCCGCACGCAGCAGTCCGGCGGCGTCGTCCCCGTCGCGGTCGCAGCCGGCGCGCGGTCACACCGCCGTTTCGAGGTCGCCGATGATGAGCCACCGAACCGTCGTCGGCGGGTCCTTGGAATCACTCCGTCGTCGGGCTCGCCGGTTCGGTCGCGAACGGGTCGACGGCCTCGGTGGTGTCAGCGGTCGGCGGGTGCATGAGAGCTCCCGCAAGCGCGTCGTCGATCGTGACCGATCCGCCCGCCGGCGGGAGGTAGTCGGGTTTGTCGAAATCAGGGGTCTGCGGCACGCAACCGGTCTGGAGTGTCAAAGAGACCCCCTTCGCGGCAGTCCACCAGAGGTTCACGCCGTCAGGTCGTTCAGCCTCGATGCTGCCGACTCCGGTGGTCTCGTCGATGTCGTCCCGGTGAACGTCGTACCCGGCCTCCTGCCACGACTCGCGCAAGAGGTCGGCGTATTCGGTGCGGACGAGAGGCAGTGCCGAGTCGGCGCCGCTGAATCCGTATCCGATCTCTATCGCCACCCAGCCCTCGTACCGGCTGCCGAGCGCTTCGCCGCAATCCTGAGGCCTCATGTACCACCGGGTGTTGAATCCGGGGAAGTCGGGCAGACCGGCGACGATCTCGGCCGCCGCCTGCTCCAGGACCAGGTACGCCTCGGCTTCGTCGAACTCGGTTGCGGGAGGCGGATCCTGATCCATGAGACTGCATCCTCCGAGAGCCAGTGCGGCGAGGGCGATGGAGACGACGGCGGACAGCACACGTGTGATCATGAGGCGAGACCTGTTGGTTTGACCGGTGATGATGAGCGCCATGGTGTCCCGGGCGGTGTTCGGCTCGTTGCCGTCGGACTTGAAGTACGCGCTGTCGTCGATCTCGACGGCCTGCTCGGCGCAGACGGCCAGGTACTCGCCGAGGTCGCCGACCAGGCTGGTGAAGCCCTTGACCCGCTGATGGGACCAGAAGTCAAAGGCCGTCGTCAACGCCGCACCGACAGCGCGTTCGAACATCCTGGCATATTCGCGGCCGATGCGGGGAACCGCTCCGTTCGTCGCCATTGTGGGATCTTGTCGCGATGCGGCGACCAGGCGGCCTTTTCGCTGTTCGCGAACGGCCGTGCTCACTTCGGGGGCATGGGGCCGAGCGGGAACAGGGGCCGTGGGGTTCGCGTTAGGCTCGTGGAAGAGGAAACGCGGCGGGCGCCGGTTCCGGCGCCGCCGAGACGACCATCCCATCGACACGACAGCGGGGTCACGCCGACCATGAGCGAAGCGAACACCAGCCCGGAGCAGGACGGGTACGAGGAGCGGCAGTCCGAGGACGACCCGCTCATCGTCGACGCCGACGGCAACCCGATCACCGCCGAGGACGCGGCCGCCCACGAGGCCGAGGACCGCTACGAGTCCGACCCGACCAAACTGGTCCCCGAACCGGCCAAGGTCATGCGCGTCGGCTCCATGATCAAGCAGCTCCTCGAAGAGGTCCGCGCCGCCGACCTCGACGACAAGGGCCGCCAGCGCCTGCGCGACATCCACGCCCGCTCCATAGCCGAACTCGAGTCCGGGCTCGCGCCCGAACTGCGCGACGAGCTCGAGCGGCTCTCACTGCCGTTCAGCGCCGACGAGATCCCCACCGAAGCGGAGCTGCGCATCGCGCAGGCCCAGCTCGTCGGCTGGCTCGAAGGCCTGTTCCACGGCATCCAGGCCGCCCTGGTCGCCCAGCAGATGGCCGCGCGCCTCCAGCTCGACTCGATGCGCTCGGGCGAGCTGAAAGCGCTGACCGCGGGCGGGGAGGACCTCCCGCCGCAGCTCCGGGCCGTGATGGCCGAGCGGGCCGCGCGCGGTGACGACCGCGACCACCATCCCGGGCAATACCTGTAGCGCAGGCAGATGCCTTAGACTCGGCCCGGGCATGGCGACGCTTGCGAGCCGTGGACGACCTTCCTCCCGCCGCCGGGGTGAGACCACTGGAGAGCTGAACACGGTGCTGTACAAGACGCTGCAATGGACGGCCGCGCCGACCATCAAACTCATATGGCGGCCGTGGATCGACGGACGGGAGAACATCCCCGAGACCGGACCGGTCATCCTGGCGTCCAACCACCTCTCCGTCGCCGACCACTACTTCCTCGCGCTCGCCACCAGGCGACACATCGCGACCATGGCGAAGATCGAGTACTTCACCGGCGCGGGCCTCAAAGGGAAGCTCATCTCCTCGACGGTCAAAGCGCTCGGGCAGGTGGCCGTGGACCGCTCGGGCGGGCGCAAGAGCGCCTCGTCCCTGGAGCCGTCGCTGGAGGTCCTCGAGGAGGGCCGGGTGTTCGCGATCTTCCCCGAGGGCACGCGTTCGCCCGACGGGCGCCTCTACCGGGGCAAGCCGGGGGTCGCGCGGCTCGCGCTGGCCTCGGGTGCGCCGGTGATCCCGGTGGGCCTGATCGGGACCGAGAAGGTCCTGCCGATCGGCGAGTCGCGCCCGCGCGTCGCGCCGGTGGGCGTGCGGGTGGGCAAGCCCCTGGACTTCACGCGGTACAAGGGCCTGGAGAACGACCGGGTGGTGATCCGCGCGGTGACCGACGAGGTCATGGACGCGATCCGGCGCCTGACGGGCCAGGAGTACGTCGACAAGTACGCCAAGCGCAGCGCCGGCGACAAGGACAAGGGCGACGACTGACCGTTCTTAGGAGGCCGTCTCGCTCGGGGTCTCCCCCGCCGTCGTGGTCGCATCGGTCGGCGTCGTTCCCGCGGCTTCCGTGGGGGTTTGGCCGATCGTGTCGGGCCCGGTGGGCAGGTCGGCCAGTTCGGTGACCTGCACCCCCCAGATCTCGACCGGCACCGGCGGGGCGCCGTCGGATTCGACGGTCTCGGTGAGCGCGGCGATCGCGTCGAGCACCTCGTAGCCGTCCACGATGCCGCCGATGACGCTCACGCCCGCGGTCGGCACGGCCGCGCCCCGGATGAGCGCGAAGGCGCTGCCGGCGCGGCCGCGCTCGTCGGTGACCAGCGCGAGCACGTCCGCCACGTCGTTGCCGGCCATGGCCGTCTCGGCCTGGAAGCGCCAACCCGGACCGAAGGTCGCACCGGACTGAGCATCGGATTGGGCATCAGACTGGGCATCGGATTCGGGGTCGGCGCCGGGGCTGCCGCAGCGCAGGATCGCGGTCGGATCGACCGCCCGCGTGGTCAGCCGGTCGCACTCGTGCGCACTGTAGAACCCCGACTGCGCCAGGTGCGCGAAGGCCTCCACGCCGCAGGGGGCCACATCGCCCCACAGCAGGACGGCGATGTCGCCGTAGTTGGTCTGGACGGTGGCGATCAACCGGTCGGTCGGCGCGCCCGGCTCGAACGGGTCGACCCGCGGCCCCGCGTCCTCGGCCTCGGTGACCGTGCACCGCTCCGAGAGCACCTCGCCGTCGGCGTCGGCCGCGGCACCGGTTTCGCGGAAGGCCAGCCAGACCATCGCCGCGATCGAGGCGGCCGTCAGCAGCACCGCGCCGATCCCGGCCAGGCCCCGCCTCCATCCGCTGCCGCGCTGCCACGGCGGCGTGCCGCGGTAGGGGTTGGCCGCGACCGCCTCGCCTGTCAGGCGCTCGTGCTCGGTCTCGCTTCGGGGGCGGCTGGGCTCCATGCCTGTGCATCGTACGGTGCCTCGTCTCGCGCCAGGTAGGCGTATGCGACACAGATCAGACCGTAAGAGAGCGCCACGCCGACGAGCGTGCCCGGCGCGTACCCGTTCTTGGGGACCACGAGCGCGGCCGCGAACAGCCCCGCGAGGTACCCCACGTTGTACACCGTGTCGTTGACGCTGAAGACCCGCCCGCGGTAGGCGTCCTCGATGCCGTGCTGGATCCCGGTGTCCACGGTGATCTTGAGCCCCTGCGAGGCGATGTTCACCAGCAGGACCGCGACGGCGAACATGACCGGCTTCATGGTCCCGGCCAGGGCCGCGACGACCACCGCGCACAGGGCCATGAGCACGACCACCCAGTTCTTCGGCCCCCACACGCGCGTCGCGCGCGGGGTGGCGATCGCCGCGGCGAGCACCCCGACGTTGCCCAGGACCGCGAGCACCAGCAGCCAGGAGATCGTCGTGGTGCGGGTCGGATCGGACTCGATGTCCCAGAAGAAGCCCATGAACAGGGCGATCGCGATGATGAACACGATCCCGTACAGGAACCGGTGCAGCCCCTGCACGGCCATCGCGAGCGCCGGCCCGCGCCGCCGGCCCAGGTGCTTGAACCCCTCCCACATGCCCTCGGTGGTCGCGGCGATCCCCCGCCACAGGCCCCCGCTCTCGGCCTCGTCCTCGGCCGGCCCCAGGTCGGAGCGGCGGAACGAGGCGCTGACCAGCAGCGCCGAGGCGAGGTACCCGACCCCGGCCGCGAGCGCCAGCATCGAGTACGAGACGCCCGAGTCGATGAGCTTCGCGACGCCGGTCGTGGCGAGCCCGAGCCCGTAGGCGAGCGCCCCGAGCGTGGAGGCCAGCGAGTTCGCCGTCACCAGGTCCCGCACCGGCACGACCTGCGGGTGGGCGGCGGCGAGCCCGGCGAGCACGAACCGGTTGGCCGCCAGCACCAGCATCGCGCACAGCACCCACGTCCAGTTGAAACCGGTGACGAGCGTCAGGCAGATGACGATCATGAGCGCCGCCCGCGCCAGGTTCGCGCCCGCGATGAGGTTGCGGCGGCTGAACCGGTCGAGCACCGTCCCGACATAAGGGCCCAGCAGCGAATAGGGACCCAGGAGGACCGCGACGGCCGCGGCGTAGCGGAACGGGTCGCTCGCCTCGCCGAGCGCGGGGTTGAAGAACACCGACAGCGCCAGCGAGGCCTGGAACATGCCGTCGGCCGCCTGCGAGGTGAGGCGCACGGCGAGCAGGTGCCTGAAGCGGCGGTTGCCGGCCAGGTTCCTCACGTGCCCTTCGGTGCGCATCGTCCGAGGATAACTCCGGCGAATGCCAAGGGGGACCCCATTTTGCGTGACACTCGATCACCATGGGGTCCCCCTTGCGGTGGGCTGCTTCGCGTTCTTACAGGCCCGCGATGAAGTTCTCGACCAGGAGGCGGGCCTCTTCGTCCGAGTACTGCTTGGCCGGGGACTTCATGAAGTAGCTCGACGCGCTCTCCACGGGGCCGCCGTGGCCGCGGTCGAGGGCGATCTTCGCCGCGCGCACCGCGTCGATGATGACACCGGCGGAGTTCGGCGAGTCCCACACCTCGAGCTTGAGCTCGGCGTTGAGCGGCACGTCGCCGAAGGTGGTGCCTTCCAGGCGGATGTACGCCCACTTGCGGTCGCTCAGCCACGGGACGTGGTCCGACGGGCCGATGTGGACGTCCGCGCCGCGCATCTCGTGCGGGATCTGCGAGGTCACCGACTGGGTCTTGGAGATCTTCTTGCTCTTGAGGCGGGTGCGCTCCAGCATGTTCATGAAGTCCATGTTGCCGCCGAAGTTCAGCTGGTACGTGCGGTCCAGGCGCACGCCCCGGTCCTCGAACAGCTTCGCCAGCACGCGGTGCACGATGGTCGCGCCGACCTGCGACTTGATGTCGTCGCCGACGATCGGGATCCCGGCGTCGGTGAACTTCTGGGCCCATTCGGGGTCGGAGGCGATGAACACGGGGAGGGCGTTGACGAACGCGGCGCCCGCGTCGATCGCGGCCTGCGCGTAGAACTTCGCGGCGGTCTCGGAGCCGACCGGGAGGTAGCAGACCACGACGTCGGCCTTGGCGGCCTTGAGCGCGGCGACCACGTCGACCGGCGCCTCGGAGGACTCGGTGACCATCTCGGTGTAGAACTGGCCGAGGCCGTCGTGGGTCGGGCCGCGCAGGACGTTCACGCCGGTCGGGGGCACCTCGGCGAACTGGATGGTGTTGTTCTCCGAGGCGTTGATGGCGCTGGCCAGGTCCTGGCCGACCTTCTTCGCGTCGACGTCGAACGCGGCGACGAACTCGATGTCGTTGATGTGGTAGTCGCCGAACTGGACGTGCATGAGGCCCGGGACGCGGTCCTCGGCATGGGCGTCACGGTAGTACTCGACGCCTTGAACCAACGAAGAGGCGCAGTTGCCCACGCCGACAATGGCTACGCGCAGCTTACCCATCGCGCATGCCTCCTTTGCCTTGTTTATTTGAGTCTCCGGCACTCTCAGCCGGATCGGGTGTTCCCTGGACCGGGGCGGCGCCAGGCCGCCCCGTCTCGGCGAAGGGCTCGCCGAAATCGGTGTGCTGCCGCGGGCGGCGGCCCTCCTCGGAGGCGATGAGCTCGTTGAGCCAGCGCACTTCCCGCTCGGCGGTCTCCAGCCCGTGCCGCTGGAGTTCGAGCCCGTAGGCGTCGAGCCGCTCGGCAGTGCGGGAGAGGGCCTCCCGGATCCGCTCGCGGCGCTCCTCGACGCGGCGGCGCCGCGCCTCGAGGATCCGCAGGCGGGTGGCCGGGTCGGTGCGGGAGAAGAACGCGAAGTGCACTCCGAACAGGGCCTCGTCGGCCGCGTGGGCGGAGTCGGCCCCGGCCATGAGCTGGGCGAAGTGCTCTTTGCCTTCGGGTGTGAGCCGATATACCTTCCGGGCCCTGCGGCCCGTGAGCAGCGGTTTCTCGGGCGGGGCCTTCGCCGCGGCGCCCTTGTCGACGCCTCCGCCCGGGGTCTCCTCCACGATGAGTCCACGCTGACGCATCCGCTTGAGGGTGGGGTAGAGGGAGCCGTAGCTGAACGCGGCCCGGATGGCCCCCAGGAGGGCCAGCAGGCGTTTGCGCAGCTCGTAACCGTGCATGGGGGATTCGTGCAGGAGTCCTAGAATTGCCAGCTCGAGCATCGCGTCCCTCCTCTCACACGGCGATCTAACCAGTCGATGTATCGGGGCGATACATCAGGACAACCTTAACCTCAGGTACAGATCACGTCAAGGTGCGGGTTCGCGCCCTGGTCAGCGCTGTTCAGATCCGATAGGCTCGGCCCCACCAAGCGATCTCGCAGAGATCGCTCAGATTCGGTGTGCGAGACTGCGAGGCGACCGGCCACCCCCCATGCCGGGAGTAGACCTTTGCGAGCGCCGGTCTGCCGGGCGCGTCCCCCTCGGGATGCCGCGTGCCGGGCGCGCCGGTCCGACCGGCGGGCTCCGGCCCCCGTCCGGGTTACACATCACGTGGATGGTTGAGCATGAGCGACTACGGTTATCGTCCGGCCCCGCCCCCCGAGGACGGGCGGGATCACGGCCGCGGCGCCGGTCGGCAAGGCGGCCGCGCCTACGGCAACGCGCCCGCCGACGGTGGCCGGAGCGGCTCGGGCGATCCCGACTACGGCTGGGGCGGCGGCCGCCAGCAAGGCGGCCCCGCGCCGCGCTCCCGTTCCGGACAGTACGGCACCCCGGCCTCGGGTTCGGCCTCGGTCGGGCGCGCCTCCGGCAGCGCCTCGGTCGGCCGGGCCTCGGGCTCGGCGTCGGTGGGTTCGGCCTCGGTCGGCGGCCCCGGACGGCCCGGCCGCGCCTCGGTCGGCTCCGCTTCCGTCGGCTCGGCCTCGGTCGGGAGCGCTTCGGTGGGCAGCGCCTCGGTCACCGCCCCCGCCCCCGCGCGCACCCGGCCCGGCACCTCGGGCCCGGGCGACGCGGGCGAGCGCGGCGGACGCCGCCGCGCCGGCAAGGGACCGCTCAAGGACCCCGAGACCGGCAAGAAGAAGAAGCGCCGGTTCGGACGCAAGATGCTCGCGGTGGTCATCGCCCTGGGCATCCTCTTCATCGCCGCCGTGACCATTGTCGGCTCCTACTTCTTCGTCGACGTCGAGCAGCCGGGCAACCTCGCCCGCGCGGGCGAGTCGAGCTCGTTCACCTACGCCGACGGGGACACCGAGGTCGGCGGCTACGGCGAGTCCCTGCGCCTCCAGGCCGACCCCGACGAGATCCCCGACACCGTCAAGAAGGCGCTGGTCGCCACCGAGGACCGCAAGTTCTACGACCACGGCGGCGTCGACGTCACCCGCACCCTCGGCGCGTTCGTCAACAACCTCGGCGGCGGCGACACCCAGGGCGCCTCGACCATCACGCAGCAGTACGCGGGCATGGTCATGGCCATCCGCGACGAGATCTCCTACGACCGCAAGGCCCGCGAGGCCGCCATGGCCATCAAGATCGAGTCCAAGTTCGAGAAGGACGAGATCATCACCGCCTACCTCAACCTCGCCTACTTCGGGCGCGGGGCCACCGGCATCGAGGCGGCCGCGAAGGTCTACTTCGACAAGGAGCTCCTCGACCTCGACTACGACGAGGCCGCCTACATCGTCATGCAGGTCAAGTCGCCCAACGGCCTCTACGACCCGTACTACGGCGAGGGCAACGGCGACATGTACAGCGAGGAGGCCACCGTCGACCGGTGGAACTACTCGATGCGGTCGATGGTCGAGACCGGGGCGCTCACGCAGGCCGAGCGCGACGCGTACGAGATGCCCGTCCCGATCGACTCGTTCAACTCCGCCGGCTCCTGGGGCGGCAACACCGACCTGGGCTTCATCGTCAACGAGCTCGACGGCTACGTCTTCGACGAGTTGGAGGCCCGCTACGGCATCACCGCCGACATGCTCGGCGGCAAGAACGGCGAGAACGGCGGCTACAAGGTCGTGCTCACCATCGACGAGGACATCCAGGACTCCCTGGTGAGCACCGGTTCGCGCGGCGACGTCAAGCTCAAGCAGGACGACGAGGGCAACTACCTCGACAAGGAGGGGAACCCCGTCGACTCCGCCAACGAGGCGGCGATCGACGAGACCTCCGAGGGCTACGCCCAGTTCGTGAACGACAATCCCGACGCGGCCCTGGTCGACTACAAGGCGTACATGATGACGGCCATGGTCGCCATCGACCCCGAGACCGGCGCGGTCCTCGGCTACTACGGCGGCGACGACGGCTTCGGCGTCGACAAGGCCGGCGCCGAGTCCCCGCACCCGCCGTCCTCGACGATGAAGCTGGTCACCGCCGCGACCGCCATCGAGAACGGCGACTCGATCGAGTCCTGGTTCAACGCCGGCTCCCCGCGTGAGTTCGACTCGCTCGTGCTGGAGGAGTCCGAGTCGTGCATCGGCGGCGGCACCTACCCCAAGTGCACGCTGCGCAACGGCGACCAGACGCAGACGAGCCTGGAGATGCAGCTGTCGGACGCGGTGGTCAACTCCAAGAACACCCCGATGTACTCGATCGCCGAGCAGTACGGGGCCGACGCGATCCTGCGCTACGCCACCGCCATGGGCCTGAGCACCATGAACCAGCCGCTCCAGGTCCGCGACGACGAGGGCGAGTTCCACTCCCCGCAGGTGAACTACGAGTTCATCCAGGACGAGGCGGGCGAGTACCGGTACATCCTGCACGGCTTCGCGGTCGACGCCGAGGGCAACAACGTCACCAACGTCTCGGGCAACCTCGACGACTGGGCGCTGGTCGAGGTCGACGAGAACTGCAACCCGAAGATCCGCACCGACGGCATGTTCGTCGAGGACACCGACGGCGTGCCGACCTCGTGCCCGATCGGCGGGACGAACCACGACAAGAAGACCGACCCGTTCTACTACCACCTGTCCTTCGGCCAGTACCCGACGAGCGTGAAGGACATGGCCGCGATCTACGCGACCATCGCCAACGACGGCTACTTCCACGAGACCCACTACGTCGAGAAGGTCTACGACTACCGGGGCGAGGAGGTCCCCGAGCTCAACCCGCTCGCCGAGGGCCAGGTCATCGCCACCGAGACCGCCCGCGACCTCCAGTGGGTCGGCTCCCAGATCAAGGGCGAGTCGAAGGTCGGCGAGGACCTCACCCGCGACTTCTTCGGCAAGACCGGGACGTGGGAGGCCGCCGGCAAGGACGAGAACGGCCAGGACTACCCGTCGGGCTGGAACGCCCACGCCTGGTACGTCGGCGCGATCCCGCAGCTCTCGATCGCCGCGTGGGTCGGCAACCTCTCCTCCGAGTCCGATCCGATCGCCGGTCCCGACGGCAGCAACAACAACGTGTTCGGCGGCAACACCGCCTACCCGGTGTGGCTCACCGCGATGGACCGCATCCTTTCGGCCAAGGGCGACAACGACCACTGGAAGCCGGTCGACTGGGAGGGCCCGGTCAAGAAGGGCTCGGCGACGACCTGGGACCTCGAGAAGTTCGGCGGCCCCTCGGACGGCGGCGCGTTCTGCGCGGCCAACCCCGAGGACGCCCTGTGCGAGGGCCAGGCGCTCCAGCAGGCGCAGGAGGAGTGCGAGGCCGGCGGCGGCACCTGGGACGGCCAGGCCTGCCAGCAGGAGCAGGAAGAGGACGACAACGACTGGGACCCGCCGACCACCGATCCCACGACCGATCCGGGCGAGGGCGAGTCGGGCGAGGAATGCGACACCTGGCCGTTCAACTGCCCGGACGACCCGACGACGGACCCGGGCGACGGCACCGAACCGACCGAGGAGGAGAGCACCCGGGGTTGGGGCGGTTAGCGCGCCACTCGGCCGGTAACGACTCGACGGCGGCATGGGCCACAATAAGGCCCATGCCGCCGTCTTCATCTGAGCCGCCGCCCTCCCCCGGGCGTCCCCCCGCCCGGGCGTTCGCCGCCCCCAGCCGCACCGACCCCTTCGTCCGCTTCGCCTCGGGCTTCATCGGAGGCCCGTTCGGCGACCACGCCGTCGCGCCGCCCAGGCGCCGATTCTGGTCGGCGTTCGTGGTCATCACCTTCGTCGGCCTCGTCGTCTTCGCGATCAGCTGGCTCCAGAAGTACCCGTGCTCGGCGGGCGGCTGGATCGACTACCAGCAGTACACGAACGCCTGCTACACCGACATCCGCGCCCTGTGGGGGGCCGAGCGGCTCAACGAGGGCGCCGTCCCCTATCGCGACCACCCGGTCGAATACCCGGTACTGACCGGATGGTTCATGGGGATCCTCGGGCAGATCGCCTACCGCCTCGGCTCGGTCTTCGACACCGACGGCGGCCCGATCTTCTACCACCTCAACGCCGTCGTGCTCTTCGCCTGCGGCGCCGCCGCCATCGCCGCGCTGTTCGCGATCCGCAAGGACAACCGCCGCACCGACCTTCCCGATACCGAACCGGCCGCATCCACCGCTCGCGAGGATCACCGAAGGGACCCGGCCCTGGTCTACGCCCGGCCCTCCCGGCCGTGGGACGCGATGATGCTCGCCGCCGCGCCGGTCATGCTCGTGACCGCCACCGTCAACTGGGACCTGTTCGCCATCGCCCTGTCGATGCCGTTCTTCCTGTACTGGCAGCGCGGCAGGCCCGTGCTCGCCGGGCTGTTCCTCGGCCTCGCGGTGGCCGCGAAGTTCTACGCGCTCCTGTTCATCGGCCCGCTGCTGATCCTGGCCCTGCGGCAGCGGAAGCTCCTGCCCTCGCTGTACACGACCGCGACGGCGGCCGTGGTGTGGGCGGCGATCAACGCGCCCGTCGCCTACCTGTGGCCCGAGTCGTGGCTGCGGTTCTTCGAGCTCAACTCCGAACGGCCCGTGGACTGGGGCACCGGCTGGTACGTGCTGCGCGGCCTCACCGGCTGGGACCGGCTGTGGGACGCCGACTTCGTCAACGACCTCTACCTGGTCGGGTTCGCCCTGTCCTGCATCGCGATCGCCTTCCTCGGCTACTTCGCGCAGCGCAAGGTCGCGAGCGGCGACGGTCCGGCCTGGACCGCGGACGCGGCGCCGCGCCTGGCGCAGCTGTGCTTCCTCGTGGTCGCCGCGTTCCTGCTGTTCGGCAAGGTCTGGTCGCAGCAGTACGTGCTGTGGCTCATCCCGCTGGTGATCCTCGCCCGCCCCAAGTGGGGCTACTTCCTGGTGTGGCAGGCCGCCGAGGTCGGCTACTTCCTCGCCTTCTACGGCAAGATGCTGCAAGTGTCGGCCGAGGACGGGCGCGGCATCCCCGAGGAGCTGTTCCTCCTCGCCGCCGGGGCCCGGTGGATCGCCGTCGCGATCATGTGCGCCCTGGTCGTCCGGGAGGTCCTCAACCCGCGTCTGGACGTGGTGCGAGCCCTTCCCGCGCCGCCCAGGCCAGCAGCTCGGCCTCCGCTTCCTCGCGGGGCATCGGACCCCGCTCCAACCGCAGCTCCTTGAGATGGGCCCACGCCCGGCCCACCTCGGGGCCGGGCGCCAGGCCCAGCAGCTCCATGATCGCGTTCCCGTCGAGGTCCGGGCGCACCGCGCGCAGATCCTCGGCGGCGCGGATCCGCGCGATGCGCTCCTCGAACGCGTCGTAGTCGCGCCGCAGCCGGTCGGCCTTGCGGCGGTTGCGGGTCGTGCAGTCCGAGCGCACCAGCGCGTGCAGGCGGTCGAGCTGCGCGCCGGCGTCGGTGACGTACCGGCGCACCGCCGAATCGGTCCAGCCCGTCTCACCGCCGCGGCCGCCGTCGCCGTACCCGTAGAACCGCAGGTGCAGGCTGATGAGCAGCGACACGGCCTGGACGTCGGCCTTGGGGAACTTGAGCTCGCGCATCCGCCTGCGCGCCAACCGGGCCCCGGCCACATCGTGATGGTGGAAGGTCACCCCTCCGGCGGCGGTGACGTCCTTGGTCTCGGGCTTGCCGATGTCGTGCAGCAGCGCCGCGATCCGCAGCAGCAGGTCGGGGCCGTCGGTCTCCAGGTCGATCGCGTTGCGCAGCACCTGGAGCGAATGCTCGTAGACGTCCTTGTGCTGGGCGTGCTCGTCGATCTCCATGCGCAGCGCCGGCAGCTCGGGCAGGAACCGCTCGGCCAGGCCCGTGTCCACCAGCAGGCGCAGCCCGGCGACCGGGTCGGGGGCGAGCATGAGCTTCACGAACTCGTCGCGGATCCGCTCGGCGGTGATGCGCCCCAGCTCGGGCGCCATGCGCCGCATCGCGTCGAGGGTCGCCGGCTCCACCGCGAAGCCGAGCTGCGCGGCGAAGCGCGCGGCCCGCAGCATCCGCAGCGGGTCGTCGGCGAAGGACGACTCCGGCGAGGCCGGGGTGCGGATGGTGCGCCGCGCGAGGTCCTCGATGCCGCCGAACGGGTCGGTGAACTCGTGGCCGGGCACCGACACGGCCATCGCGTTCACCGTGAAGTCGCGCCGCTGGAGGTCATCGACCAGATTGTCGCCGTAGCGGACGATCGGGTTGCGACTCACCCGGTCGTAGGCGTCGGCCCGGAAGGTCGTCACCTCGACCTGCTCGCCGCGGAACCGCCCGCCGATCGTCCCGAAGTCCGCGCCCGTGGTCCACACCGTCGAGCAGCACCCGCGCAGGATCGCCTCGGTCGCCTCCGGGCGCGCGTCGGTCGTGAAGTCCAGATCGCTCACACTCCGGCGCAGCACGGCGTCCCGGACCGGGCCGCCGACCAAGTGCAGCCCGTAGCCCTCGCCGGCGAAGACCCGACCCAGTTCATCGGCTATCGGCGGGACCGTGATTTCCTTACCGCTACTGTTGTCAGACATCGCCGGGCAAGCTTAGCGGAGAGTGCGAGAATGGCCGAACCTAGCGCGAGACCGGGACCGGGCCCCGCCTCCTCGCCGTCTGGCCCCCTTCGAGGCCCCCACCCCCACGCGAC
>NZ_JOGR01000015.1 GCF_000719515.1 Glycomyces sp. NRRL B-16210
AATCGTCTCACCAGTACTCAACGGCGTCAACGGCTTCGGATGCGGCCGCCCCAACCGCGAACCGACACCAGCCGCCAAAATGACAATATTCGTGGACACGGGAACCGCCGCCTTCGCTGCATCGTGGATCACTCCGGTCCCCTCATCCTCGCAGGTCGCGGCGCTCGGGCCGAGGCGGGAGGACATATCGACCGAAATGACTGCCCATGGTCGGTCATCGCCGGTTTCCGACGAGTCGCTCGAAGAGCCGCTCGTGCCGGAGAACGACCTGGTCCGGCTCGTAGGCGCGGGCGGTGGCCCGGCCGCCGTCGGCGAGCTTGCGCCGCAGCGCCGGGTCGTCCATGAGCCGCTCCAGGGCCGCCGAGAGCTGCTCGACGTTCTTGGAGGCGACGAGCAGGCCGTTGACCTCGTGGTCGACCAGTTCGATCGGGCCCTGCTTGACGGCGGTGGAGACCACGGGCATCCCGGCGGCCATCGCTTCGACGAGGATGAGGCCGAACGACTCGTAGTGCGAGGTGACGGCCGCGATGGAGGCCTCGTGCCAGGCCTGGTCGAGGGGCGAGACGGGCCCCATGAGCTTGATGCGGCCGCGCAGGCCGTACTCGCCGACGAGCCGCTGGAGGCGCTTGCGCTCGGGGCCGCGCCCGTAGATGCGCACCGACCAGTCCGGGTACCGGTGGGCGATCTCGCCGAAGGCCTCGACGAGGAGGTTGAAGCCCTTCATGCTCGTGAGTCGCCCGGCGGCCATGATGACCGGCTCGGTCAGCGGTGAAGGGCCGCAGGTGTTGGCGGGCACGGAGTTCGGGATGACGGTGACGAGGTCGGCCTGAGCGCCGAGGGCCTCGCGGTAGGCGCGGGCGTCGGCCTCGGTGATGGTGACGATCGCGGCGAGGCGCCCGTATGCGTCGAGGATGCGGCGGCGCACCTGGGGGCGGTAGTTGTCGAGGAAGAGGTGCTCCTGGCCGACCACGATCGTGCCGGGGCGGGCGTACTCGGCGGCGTAGAGGTTGAGCGTCACCTGCGTGGTGACGAGGACGTCGGTCTCGACCTGCTCGAAGAAGCGCTTGACGCGCCGGTCGAGCAGGCGCGAGGACTCCTTCATGTTGTTGACCCCGTCCGCGTCGAGGTAGGAGGGCCGCCGGGCCCGGTAGGCGTCGGCGAAGGAGAGGGACTCACCGCCGTCGGCGGGGCTCCGGACGTCCCACAGGCTCGTGACGGTGACGCGCGGGTCGATCGGGAAGTCGGGGGCGGCCTTGTTGCGCACACACGACACGATCCGGACGTCGTGGCCCCGTTCGGCGAGGGCCTCGGCGGTGTTGATCGTGGTCCGGATGGTCCCGCCGATGCCCCAGACGGTGCGGACGAGGAACGTGATGCGCACGGTGTGGATTCCATTCTCGCTGCGGCGCGTCGCTGCGACCGCCGTCGGCCCCGAAGCGGGGCACTCGGCCACGATAGGTCGCCCGGGGCCCGATCCACGGCAGGCCACGCGCGCCCGAACGGGTCAGGAAGCGGACTTCTTGGCGGCCTTCTTCGCGGTGGTCTTCTTCGCGGTGGTCTTCTTGGCGGCCGTCTTCTTCGCGGCGGTCTTCTTCACCGCTTTCTTGGCGGCGGTCTTCTTGGCGGCCTTCTTCGCGGTCTTCTTGGCCGGGACCACGCCGGAGGCGACCTTCTCGCGGCGTTCGGCGAGGAGCTCGGCCGCGCGGTCGATGGTGAGGTCCTCGATCGAGTCGGTCTTGCGGATCGAGGCGTTGGTCTCGCCGTCGGTCACGTAGGGCCCGAAGCGGCCGTCCTTGAGCGTGACCTCCTTGCCGGTGACCGGGTCGGGGCCCAGTTCCTTCAGCAGGGACTGCGGGCGCTGCTGGCGCCCGCGCGACTTCGGCTGCGCGAGGAGCTTCTCGGCCTCTTCGAGGGTCAGCGTGAACAGCTGCTCCTCGCTGTCGAGGGAGCGGAACTCGCGCTTCTTCTTGACGTAGGGGCCGTGCGGGCCGAGGGCGGTGCGGATCTCCTCGCCTTCGGCGTCGGTGCCGACCAGGCGCGGGAGCGTCAGGAGCCGCAGGGCGTCGTCGAGGGTGAGTTCGGAGAGCTTCTGGCCGGTCAGCAGGGAGGCGGACTTCTCGCCGCTGGTGACGTAGGGGCCGTAGCGGCCGGACTTGGCGAGCACGGGCTCACCGGTCTCGGGGTGGACGCCGAGTTCGCCCTCGCCGGAGCCGAGCTCGTAGAGCTCCTCGACCTTGGCGGGGGTCAGCTCGTCGGGGGCGAGGTGCTCGGGGACGGAGGTGCGCTCGCCGGGCTCGCCGGCCTCGGCCTGGGCCGGGCTGGTGCGTTCGAGGTAGGGGCCGTACTTGCCGACGCGGACGACGATCTTGCGGTCCTTCTCGTCGGTGTACAGCGGGATCGAGTTGACCCCGCGGGCGTCGATCTTGCCCAGTTCCTGCTCGACGAGGTTGCGCAGCCCGCCGGAGGCGGCCACGGTGCCCTCTTTGTCCTCGCCGCCGAAGTAGAAGGCGCGCAGGAACGTCGCGCGGCCCTCCTGGCCGGCGGCGACCTCGTCGAGCTCGTTCTCCATGCCGGCGGTGAAGTCGTAGTCGACCAGGCGCGGGAAGTGCTGCTCCATGAGGCCGATCACGGCGAAGGCCAGGAAGGACGGGACGAGCGCCTGGCCCTTCTTGAAGACGTAGCCGCGGTCCTGGACGGTCTGCATGATCGAGGCGTAGGTCGAGGGGCGGCCGATGCCGCGCTCCTCGAGGGCCTTGACGAGGCTCGCCTCGGTGTAGCGGGCGGGCGGCTGGGTGGTGTGCCCGGCGGCTTCGAGGCCGCGCTCGGCGAGGTGCTGGCGCTCGGCGAGTTCGGGCAGGCGCTTCTCGGCGTCGTCGGCGTCGCCGTCGTCGATGGACTCGACGTAGGCGAGGAGGAAACCGGGGTTGGTGATGGTCTTGCCGGAGGCGCCGAAGTCGGCCTGCTCGCCGTCGGCGGTGGTGCCGCGGGTGCGCACCGAAGTGGAGTTGCCGGTGGCGTCGACCATCTGCGAGGCGAGGGTGCGGCGCCAGATGAGCTCGTAGAGCCGGTACTCCTCGGCCGAGAGCTGGCCTTTGAGCTGCGCGGGGGTCTTGAAGCGGTCCCCGGCGGGGCGGATGGCCTCGTGGGCCTCCTGCGCGTTCTTGACCTTGCGGGCGTAGTGGCGCGGCTCGGAGGGCACGTACTGGGCGCCGTAGAGCTCGGCGGCCTGGGCGCGCGCGGCGTTGATCGCGGTGGCCGACAGGTTCGTCGAGTCGGTCCGCATATAGGTGATGTGGCCGTTCTCGTAGAGCCGCTGGGCGACCCGCATGACCTGGGCGCTGGAGAGGCGGAGCTTGCGTCCGCCCTCCTGCTGGAGGGTCGAGGTGATGAACGGCGGGTAGGGACGGCGGCGGTAGGGCTTCTTCTCGACCTTGAGGACGGTGAAGTCGCGCCCTTCCAGGCGCCGGGCCAGGCCGCGGGCGCCGGCCTCGTCGAGGTGGACGACGTTGCCCTTGACGCGGCCGGTGGCGGCGTCGAAGTCCTTGCCGGTGGCGACGCGGTCGCCGTCGAGGGCGATGAGGGTGGACTTGAACCGCTGGTCCTCGTCGGTGGCGAGGTTGGCGGTGACGTCCCAGTAGTCGGCGGCGTGGAAGGCCATGCGGGCCCGCTCGCGCTCGACGACGATGCGGGTGGCGACCGACTGGACGCGCCCGGCCGACAGGCGGGGCATCACTTTCTTCCACAGGACCGGGCTGACCTCGTAGCCGTAGAGGCGGTCGAGGATGCGGCGGGCCTCCTGGGCGTCGACGAGGTCCTGGTTGAGTTCGCGCGGGTTCGCGGCGGCCTCGGCGATCGCGGCGGGGGTGATCTCGTGGAAGACCATGCGCTTGACCGGGATCTTGGGTTTGAGGGTCTCCAGCAGGTGCCAGGCGATGGCCTCGCCTTCGCGGTCCTCATCGGTGGCGAGGAAGAGTTCGTCGACTTCCGCGAGGTAGCCCTTGAGCTTCTTGACGTGGGCCGAGCGCTCGGGGTTGACGATGTACAGCGGCGTGAAGTCGTTGTCGACGTCCACGCCGAGCCGCGACCAGGCCTTGTCCTTGTACTTGGCCGGGATCTCCTTGGCGCTGCGCGGCAGGTCCCGGATGTGCCCGAGGGAGGAGTCGACGATGTAGTTCGGGCCCAGGTATGCGGCGATCGTCTTGGCCTTCGCCGGTGACTCGACGATGACCAGGCGCTTGAGATCGGCCACTGCTCCCACCATTCGCTCGGAAAATGGACTGGATTCGTTACGTTAGCTCACGCTTCCGCACTGCGTCCCCTGAGTATGCGTGTGCCCCGGTCGCAGCGACCGGGGCACACGCGGGGACCGGCGTGATTTCAACGCCTTCCCCGAAGGGCTCGCGGAGCCCCGGACCTAGCCGACCTCGACCGACTCACGCGGCTCCGGGGCGCGGGATTCCCCCGCCTCCACCACCGAGGACCGGCGCTTGGAGATGACGATCGCGCCGATCAAGACGACCACGGCGCCGCCGGTGATGAGCCAGCGGACCGGTCCGGAGGACTGGTCGCCGAGGGTGAAGACCACCACCGCCGGGGCGATGATGAGGCTCACGAGGTTCATGACCTTGAGCAGCGGGTTGATCGCGGGACCGGCGGTGTCCTTGAACGGGTCGCCGACGGTGTCGCCGATGACGGCCGCGGCGTGGGCCTCGGAGCCCTTGCCGCCGTGCGCGCCGTCCTCGATGTCCTTCTTCGCGTTGTCCCAGGCGCCGCCGGAGTTCGACAGCATGACCGCCATGAGCACGCCGCAGGCGATCGCGCCGGCGAGGTAGGCGGCGAGCGGCCCGACGCCGAGGCCGAAGCCGACCGCGATCGGGGCGGTGATGGCCAGCAGGCCCGGGGTGATCAGCTCGCGCTGGGCGTCGCGGGTGCAGATGTCGACCACGCGGCCGTACTCGGGGCGCTGGGTGCCCTCCATGATCCCGGGGAAGCGCGCGAACTGGTCGCGGACCTCGTTGACGACCGCGCCCGCGGAGCGGGCGACGGCGTTGATCGCCAGGCCGGAGAACAGGAAGACCACGGCGGCGCCGATGATGAAGCCCACGATGTTCTTCGGGTCGGCCAGGCTCAGGGCCTCGAACAGGGCGGTGCCGGCCAGGCCGTCCTCGCCCTTGCCGACCGCGTCGGTGTAGGCGCCGAACAGGGCCGTCGCGGCCAGGACCGCGGTCGCGATCGCGATGCCCTTGGTGATGGCCTTGGTGGTGTTGCCGACCGCGTCGAGGTCGGTGAGCGTGCGCGCCGCGTCGCCCTCGACGTCGCCGGACATCTCCGCGATGCCCTGGGCGTTGTCGCTGATGGGCCCGAAGGTGTCCATGGCGACGATGACGCCGACGGTGGTCAGCAGGCCGCAGCCGGCCAGCGCGATGGCGAACAGGCTCGCGAGGATGACCCCGCCGCCGAGGAGGTAGGCGCCCAGGACCGCGCCGGCGATGATGAGCGCGGTGTAGACGGCCGACTCCAGGCCGAGCGAGAAGCCCGAGAGGATGTTCGTGGCCGCGCCGGTGCGCGTGGAGGCCGACACGGCCTTCGTCGGCTTGTAGCGGGTGTCGGTGTAGTAGCCGGTGAGCGTCATGATCGCCGCGGCGAGCGCGATGCCGATGCAGACGGCGACGATGGCGAGCACCTGCGGGTTGACCGGGATCTGGGCGAGGTCGGCCGGGTCGATGCTGCCACCGAGTTCGGTCCAGGTCGAGGGCACGTACGCGAAGATCGCCGCCGCCGCGAGTCCCGCGGCGATGACCGCCGAGATGTAGAAGGCGCGGTTGATCGCGGTGAGGCCGGAGGCGTCGGAGGCCCGCAGGCGGGTGATGATGACGCCGATGATGGCACAGACGATGCCGACGGAGGCGACGATCAGGGGCAGGACCAGGCCGGAGTCGCCGAAGGCGGCGCGGCCGAGGATGAGGCTGGCGACCAGGACGACCGCGTAGGACTCGAAGAGGTCGGCGGCCATGCCGGCGCAGTCGCCGACGTTGTCGCCCACGTTGTCGGCGATGGTCGCCGGGTTGCGCGGGTCGTCCTCGGGGATGCCCTGCTCGACCTTGCCGACGAGGTCGGCGCCGACGTCGGCGGCCTTGGTGAAGATGCCGCCGCCGACGCGCATGAACATCGCGAGGAGGGCGGCGCCGAAGCCGAAGCCCTCCAGGACGATCGGGGCGTCGCCGTTGTAGACGAAGACGACGATGGCGGCGCCGAGCAGGCCGAGGCCGACGGTGAGGAAGCCGACCACGCCGCCGGTGCGGAAGGCCAGGTGCATGGCGTTGGTCGATTCGCCGTCGCGGGCGGCGGCGGCGACGCGCACGTTCGCGCGGGTGGCGAGGCTCATGCCCGCCCAGCCGATGAAGGCGCTGAATCCGGCGCCGACGATGAAGAAGAGGCTGCGTCCGATGCGGACGTCGTTGCCGGCTTCTCCGACCGGCAGCAGGAAGAGCAGGACCACGGCGATGACGACGAAGATCCCGAGTGCGCGGAACTGGCGTCGCAGGTAGGCGGAGGCGCCTTCCTGGACGGCTCCGGCGATCTCGCGCATCTTCTCGGTGCCGGTGCCTGCCGCGAGGATGCTCTTGACGAGCGCGGCGGCGCCTCCGAGCGCTACCAGCGCGAGCGCGGCGGCGAGCACGACGAGGCTCAGGTTCGAGCCCGTCAGCTGGCCTACGCCCTCGTCGCCGTTGGCGAGCAACGTATGCATGTGGTTCCTCCATAGCGATTTATGGCTCGCATGCGTCGCCGTGCCCGGGACGGACGGCTGGCGACGCGCGTCCGAGTCGTTCGATCACCGGTGGGGGACGAGGACGGGCGGGACGGTGCGGCCGTGCCGCGTCCACGACGCGGCTGACATAACGAGCGGAGTGTAACGATGTGAGGGCTTTGGGAGTGGGGTCGCTCACGCGTCTCGCCGGGGGTGTGCTGGGACTCAGTGGTCGGTCGAGGAGCCGGATCCGGGCAGGGGCCAGCTCATGCTGACGGTGGTGCCGCCGTCGGCGTCGGGACCGGTCACGACCAGGTCTTCGACCAGGCCGCCGAGGACGATGAGGGTGATCTCCTCGGAGAGGGTGTCCTCTTCGATGGTGTCGTGATCGCTCGCTCGCGCATCGCCGCCCGGCACGGCGGCGCCGACTCGGCCGTTCGGGCGTGCGCGCAGATCCTGCGCGTTGTCGGTGATTTTTGCAACGAAACGATCACCGATCGAAAATTCTACGCGCACTAGGTCCTCGAGTCCGCGGTCTCTGTGCCGCAGGACCGCGCGCGTGCACGCCTCGCCGACCGCTTGGCGCACCTCGTCGAGCAGTCCGGTGGCGACGCCGGCGTGCGCGGCCACGTCGGCGGCCACGAGGCGGGCGGCGCGGACGTACGCGGCGGCGGGGGTGAACGCGAACCGGACGGTCACCGGTTCGGCCCGTCCCCCGGCGCGGTCGTGCTTGGAGCCGTTCACTCGCCGGGCACCGCTTCCCGGACATCGAGCACCTTGTCGAGTCCGGTCAGGTCCAAAAGCTTGCGGATGCGCGGGTTCCCGCACACGACGACGAGGCTGCCGCCGGCGTCCGACAGGCGCCTGCGGGCGCCGATGAGCACGCCCAGACCGGTCGAGTCGCAGAACTCGGTGGGAGTGAGGTCGATCGCGACGCGCATGCGGCCCTCGGAGGAGAGCTGGCGGACGGCCTCGCGCAGTTGCGGAGCGGTGTACATGTCGATCTCGCCGGTGACGCTGATGACCGCGTACTCACCGACCGTGGAGAGACCGAGCCCCAGTTCGGGCTCGGCCGCGCCGTCGCCTGCCGTTCCTCTCACGCCGTCTCCCTCGGGCTCCTCGGACTCGCGGCTCGCAGGCGGCGCCTTCGGGCTGCGCGCCGCGGATCGGCCCGGGCCTGTCCGCTCGCGCCGCGAGAACACTGTGTCTTGGCCCATAAGCGTACTGCGTTCCCGGTGGGCCGGAGCCGGGAGCGTATGACCGCAGCGCGACGGGCGCCGCGCTCGGCGTGATCGCGATGTCGGGGGCCTGCGGCATCATTGGAGGCGTGTCCGTCCCGACCGAACAGCTCATCGACGCGCTCGACGCCGAAGGCCTGCGCCACCTGCGCCGCCTGCCGCCGCGGCGGTCCGTGCGGTGCGAATGGCCCGAATGGGTCCCGCCGGAGGTGCGGGACGCCCTGGCCGGCACCGGGATCACGCGGCCGTGGCCGCACCAGGCCGAGGCGGCGACGCACGCGTTCGAGGGCCGCGACGTGGTCGTGGCGACCGGCACCGCCTCGGGCAAGAGCCTGGCGTACCTGCTGCCGCTGCTCACCGAGGCGTCCGCCGAGGGCGAGGGCCGCACGCTGTACCTGGCGCCCACGAAGGCCCTCGCGGCCGACCAGGCCCGCGCGGTGGGCGAGTTCGCCGTCCCGGGGCTGATCCCGGCGATCGTGGACGGCGACACGCCGTTCGAGCACCGCCAGTGGGCCCAGCGGTTCGCGAACCTGGTCCTGTCGAACCCGGACCTGCTCCACCACTCGCTGCTCCCCCGCCACCGCATGTGGCGGTCCCTGCTCAAGAACCTGAAGTACGTCGTCGTCGACGAGTGCCACGTCTACCGCGGGGTCTTCGGCGCCCACGTCGCCTTGACGCTGCGCCGGCTCCTGCGGCTGGCCGAGCACTACGGCGCGAACCCGACGGTGATCGCCGCCAGCGCCACCGCGGCCGACCCGGCCGCTTCGCTATCGGTCCTCACCGGACGGCCGGCGGCCGCGGTCACCGAGGACGCCTCGCCGTCGCCGGGGGCCACGGTGGCACTGTGGGAGCCGGTCACGTACGAGATCGACGGCGAACCGCAGCAGGCGTCCACTTTGAGCGAGACCGCGCGGATGCTGGCGCAGCTGGTGCGCCGCGGCGTGCGGACGCTCGCGTTCGTGCCCTCGCGGCGCGGGGCCGAGATCGTCGCGGCCGAGGCGAAGTCGCGCCTGGGCGCGGACCCGGCCTCGGGCCGGATCGCGGCGTACCGGGCGGGGTACCTGCGCGAGCACCGCCGCGACCTGGAGGCGGACCTGCGCGAGGGCAGGCTGCTGGGCGTGGCGACGACGAACGCGCTGGAGCTGGGCATCGACGTGACGGGCCTGGACGCGGTGCTGCTGTGCGGGTATCCGGGGCGGCTGGCCTCGTTCTGGCAGCAGATCGGCCGGGCGGGTCGGGGGGACACCGAGGCGCTGGCGGTGATGCTGGCGAAGGACGATCCGCTGGACACGTTCCTGGTGCACCACCCGGAGGCGATCTTCGACCGGCCGGTGGAGGCGAGCGTGTGCGACCCGTCGAACCCGTACGTGCTGGCCGGGCACCTGTGCCTGGCGGCCGAGGAGCTGCCGCTGCGGGAGGCGGACCTGGAGGCGATCCCGGGGAGCCGGGAGGTCGCCGAGCAGTTGTGCGAGCAGAAGCTGCTGCGCAGGCGCCCCGGGGGGCGCTACTACTGGATCGGTTCGGAGCGCCCGGAGGTGGCGCTGCGCGGTTCGGGGCCGATGGGCGTGGACATCGCGGAGACGAGCACGGGCCGGCTCATCGGCACGATCGACGCGGCGGCCTCGCACCGGCTCGTCCACACCGGAGCGCTGTACCTGCACCAGGGCGAGTCGTTCATCGTGGACGAGTTGGACCTGGACGACGGGGTGGCGCTGGTGCACGCGGCGAAGCCGCCGTGGACGACGATGGCGCAGGAGATCACGCACCTGGAGGTGCTCGCCGAGCGCGAGCGGCTGGAGATGGGCGAGGCGACGCTGTGCCTGGGCGAGGTGGAGGTGACGTCGAACGTGATCTCGTACCAGCGCAGGCGGTTGCCCTCGGGCGAGGTGATCGACACGCAGACGCTCGACCTGCCGCCGCAGACGCTGCGGACGGTGGCGGTGTGGTGGACGGTGGAGCCGGAGTCGCTGGACGGGTTGAAGGACCTGGCGGGGTCGCTGCACGCGGCCGAGCACGCCTCGATCGGGCTGCTGCCGTTGATCGCGACGTGCGATCGGTGGGACATCGGCGGGCTGTCGACCTCGGCGCACATGGACACGGAGCTGCCGACGGTGTTCGTGTACGACGGGCACCCGGGCGGGGCGGGCTTCGCGGAGCAGGCGTTCCGCAAGTGGAGGGAGTGGCTGGGGGCGACGCGGGAGGCGATCGGAAGCTGCGAGTGCCACTTCGGCTGCCCGAGCTGCATCCAGAGCCCGAAGTGCGGCAACGGCAATGAACCTTTGAGCAAGCGGGGCGCGCTGACCCTCCTCGACAGACTCCTGAAAGCGGGAGAAGGCCCGGTCAAGGCGACAGTCCACGCCCAGGCCCCGATCCAAGAGGCGGCCCCGACTGAACAAAAAGAAGCAGACCTCTGGCCCGGCGACTTCTGAACCCACCGGCGGCCGCGCCCGCTCTGCGATGCCGATCATCAGGGGCCGCAGCGCTTTCTCGGATTCCGGACGCGTGTCGCTGCGCCGGTGTTCGAACGCCTTCCGGAACCCTCGAATGGGTGAAGCAACGCGAATTGCTCAGACAGTTGACGAAGATCGCCGACGACAAGGGCGCTACGCTGGAGTTCGTCCGACACGGCGGCAGTCACGACATGTACCGGATCCTCGGCCAGACGCTGTTCCTCCCGCGCCATCGCGAGATCAAGGAAGGCACAGCCCGTTCGATCATCCGCCAAGCAGAGGAGGCCTGAGATGCGCTACCACGCCATCGCCGAAGCCGCGCCCGAGAGCGGTTGGGTCGTCGCGGTGCCGAGCCTCAAAGGCGCCGTGACCCAAGGCGAAGACTGGTCCGACGCCGAGTACATGGCCCGGGACCTCATCGCCACGATGTTCGACACGCCGATCGAGTCGGTCGAAGTCACGCTCACCGAAGTCGGCGGCGGCGGCATCGACTCGGTCGTCGAGGCCTGGCACGCGAAGGCCTGCGCCTGAATGAGCCGACCGCTGTAAGCCGGCGATTCGGGTGAGGCTGGCGCTGAGGTGGGGGCTCATCGGTTGGCCTTCGGCCGCCATCTCCTGGGCGTACATGAGGGCGCCTTCGACCAGGCCGTAGAGGCGCTTGCCGGCGGTGACCTCCTTGGCCTGGGGGCTGCGGACCACCGCGTCGGTGGCGATCTCGATCCGGGTGCCGTCCACATGGCCGTAGTACAGGTCCAGGACGCCGGTGGGGTGCGCGAGGAGCACTTCGATCTCGGGGCGCTTGGGGTCCTCGCCCTTGACCACGCGCCACCAGCCGGTCTCCTGCGCCGCGGGACGCACCGCTTCGCCCTCGGGGTCGATGATCCACGAGCGCGCGTAGTAGCGCAGGAACGGGCGTCCGTCGTGGAGGAAGCCGAGCTCTTGGGCGTACAGGAAGTCCTCGGTGCCGGGGTAGCCGCCTTGGCCGCGGCCCCGCCAGCGCCCGACCAGCGGCAGCAGCGGCAGCAGGTCGTCGTGCAGGTTCGGGCCGCTGCGCAGGTCGTCGGTCTCCTCGAACGGGTAGGGCTCGACCTTCTCGAAGGTCGAGGCGAACTCCGCCGGTACTTCGCGCTCGCTCATTTGCTCCTCGCGGTTCGAATGGTCCAGTAGCCGATTGCGCCCGCCATGGCGCCTGCGGCGATGACGAGCACGGCCGTCAATGCCGTCTCCACGGCCACCACTTTACGTCCGCACCTCGTCGTTTTCTCCGAGCGATGGCAAGATAATGCTCATGACTACACCAGGACCCTTCGACAGCTGGCTCTCGGACATGGACGGCGTGCTCGTCCACGAGGGCGTACCCGTTCCGGGCGCCAACAAGCTCATCGAGAAGTTGCAGTCGGCGGGGAAGCGGTTCCTCGTGCTCACCAACAACTCGATCTACACGCCGCGCGATCTGCATGTGCGGTTGAAGAACTCGGGGTTGGCCGTCCCGGTCGAGTCGATCTACACCTCGGCGATGGCGACCGCGGACTTCCTCCAGTCGCAGCGCCCCAAGGGCTCGGCGTACGTCATCGGCGAGGCGGGCCTGACCACGGCGCTGCACGAGATCGGTTACGTGCTCACCGATTACCGCCCCGACTACGTGGTCCTCGGCGAGACGCGCCGCTACGACTTCGGCGCGCTCACCACGGCGGTGCGTCTGGTCAAGGCCGGTTCGAGGCTGATCTGCACCAACCCCGACACGACCGGGCCGAGCCCCGAGGGCCTCATGCTCGGCGTCGGCGCGGTTGCGGCGATGATCACCGCGGCGACCGGTTCCGAGGCGTACTTCCCCGGCAAGCCGAACCCGCTGATGATGCGCAACGCGTTGCGCCGCATCGGGGCCCACTCGGAGTCGACGGTGATGATCGGCGACCGCATGGACACCGACGTGCTGTCGGGGCTCGAAGCCGGGCTCGAGACGGTCCTGGTCTTGTCGGGGGTCACTGACACTATTGAGGAAGTCGAGCGCTACCCCTTCCGGCCGAACCACGTCAAGGACTCGGTCGCGGACCTGATCGACTGGATCGAGTAAGGAGTCCCCCGATGGCCCCCGTCCACCGCCCCGCCGCTTCGGCACCGCGCGCGCGCCGAGAGGACGAGCGCCTCCCCGCGCCCCGGCCCTCGCGGACACCGCAGGAGGTGCCGCCGAAGCAGGCGGGGCCGCGCCCCCGCGACCCCGAGAGCAAGCTGTCGGCGCTGGAGTCGCGGGTCCTGGCGTTCGAGGCGCGCTGGTGGCGGGCCACCGGCGCGAAGACGCAGGCGATCAGCGACGAGCTGGAGCTCACCCCGGAGCGGTACTACCAGCACCTGGCGCGGCTCATCGACCATCCCGAGGCCGCCGCGCAGCAGCCGGCGGTCGTGCGGCGCCTCCGGGCGGCCCGAGACGAGCGCCGCGCGGCGCGGTAAGACGCGCGGCGCGTTCGAGCACGCTCCGCCAATAAACTGGACGCGCGCCGGGTCCGCGGGTCGTTGCGGCGCAACGCCGCGGACGGCACGCGTCGGACTGCGACCGTCAGACCTCTCAGACCTCGGGTCCGCGGCGGCGTTCGGTGAGGACGAACCACAGCGCGCCGGCCGCGAGCACCGCCAGGCCGCCGAGCACCGAGGGCGGCGGCAGGCTCGCGGCCACCAGGAGGCACCCGGCGAGGCCGATCCACGGCAGCGGGGCGCGGCGGTCGAGCGTCAGCGCCGAGGCGTTGGCGACCGCGTAGTAGACCAGGACGCAGAAGCCGGACAGGCCGATCGCCTCCGTCAAGTCCAGCATGGACACCAGGAACAGGACGAGGGCGCTCGCGGCGACCTCGGCGGCCCAAGGGACCCCGAAGCGCTTCGAGACGGCCGTCAGCGACCGCGGCAGGCGCCGGTCGCGGGCCATCGCCAGCATCGTCCGGCCGATCCCGGCCAGCAGGCTCAGCAGGACCCCGGCGACGGCGATCCCCGCGCCGATCGCGACCAGCGGGCCCAGCGCCGGAGCGCCCGCCGCCGCGAGGTCGGCCAGCGGCGCGGCCGACTCGGCGAGGGTCCCTGCCCCCAGGACGCGCAGCGCGGTCACCGCGACCAGCGCGTACACCCCGACCGTGACGCCGAGCGCGATCACCACGGCCCGCGGGATGGTCCACTCGGGTCGGGTGACCTCCTCGCCGAGCGTCGCGACCCGCGCGTAGCCGGCGAACGCGAAGAACACGAACCCGGCCGCGGTCAGCGTGCCCCAAGGGTGCGTGTCGCCCAGCGGCTGGGCGGCCACCGGGCCGGTGAGCCCGGCGATGACGACCGCGCCGAGGACCAGCAGCGTGATCCCGGCGAACACCGCCGAGGCCAGAGCGGTCCGCTTGACGCCCAAGAGGTTGATCGCGCAGAAGGCGACGACCGCGGCGGCCGCGAGCGCCCTGGGGTGGCCGGGCAGGAGGTAGGCGCCGAGCGTCAGGGCCATCGCCGCGCCCGAGGCGGTCTTGCCGACCGTGAAGGCCCAGCCCGCGGCGAAGCCGGCGGCCGGGTGGAGGCGGCGGGTGCCGTAGACGTAGGCGCCGCCGGCCCGCGGGTACAGGGCGGCGAGGCGGGCGGTGGAGCGGGCGTTGCAGTAGGCGATGACGGCGGCGATCGCGAGGGCGGCCAGCATCGCGGGCCCCGAGCCCGCGGCGCGCGCGGCCGGGCCCCAGACGACGAAGACGCCCGCGCCGAGCATGGAGGCGAGTCCGATCGCGATCGCCGAGGGGAGGCCGAGGCGGCGCTGGAGGGGCGGCCGATCTCGCGGCGGAGTGGGCATGCCTTGAAGATACCGCGCGGGCCTTGGGGCCCTGGCCTACCGATACCGCCGCTCAGGCTCCAGCCACAATGGTAGTTCCATTGTGTCCCAATGTATTCGTTTGACGACGCGGATGATGAGGACGCCGATGAACAGTCCGGCGGGGGTGTCGCTGAACCAGTGGAAGCCCAGGTAGGTCGTGGAGAACCCGACGATGAGCGGCGGCAGCAGCAGGAACAGTCGCCGCTGCCAGACCCCGAAGGACCGGCCGACGAGGATGACGATGAAGCCGTACCAGACCACCGAGTTGAGCACGTGCCCGGACGGATACGCCCCGGCCGGCTCCAACGAGGTCAGCAGCACCGCCTGCGCGGCGTCGGCGTACGGGGGCGAGGCGATGTCGGGCCAGTGCGGGTAGACGCGCAGCAGCGTGTACTTCAGCAGGAGCACGGCCCCGGCCATGAAATAGGTGGTGACGAACGCCAGCAGGGGCCGGACGTCGCGGCGGCGCCAGGCGATGATCGCGGCGATGCCGAGCGCGACCGAGCCGAGCGCGCCGCCCTGGCCGAGCATGTTGGTGAAGGTCGCGACCTGCTCGGCGAGCGGCCCCCGGTGGGCGTCGACCGCGTCGCGGACCGCGATGTCGAAGCGCACCAAGGGGCTCACCCAGAACAGCGGGACGGTCCACAGGACCAGGCCGCACGCCATGGCGAGCTCCAGCGCCCACGAGCCGGGCCGCTTGGGGACGAAGGGCCTCCAATGGCCCCGGGGCGCCCGGGGTTCGCGCTGGCCTACGACGGTCACGGCCGTAAGCCTAGCGACTGAAGCGTCCGGGTTGAATCCGATATGGCGCGGCGCCCGGCCGTTCCGCCGCGGACGCGGGCGGTCGACCGGGCGCCGGAACGCCGTCTACAGGTCGGCGACGTCCGCCTGCTTGGCGCGGACGGCCTCGGCGGCCTCCTTGAGGTTCGCCAGCTCGCCCTCGGTGAGGGGGGTCTCGACGACCTTCTTGACGCCTTCGGCGCCGATCTCGGCGTTGACGCCGAGGTAGACGCCGGAGATGCCGTACTCGCCGTCGACCCAGGCGCACACGGGCAGGACGGCGCCGGAGTCCTCGGCGACGGCCTTGGCCATGCGGGCGGCGGCGGCCGACGGGGCGTAGTACGCCGAGCCGGTCTTGAGGAGGGCCACGATCTCGGCGCCGCCGTTGCGGGTCTTGGTGACCAGCTCCTCGACCTTATCGGCGGGGAGGAGGTCGGCCAGCGGCTTGCCGTCGACGGAGGACTGGCTGGGCACGGGCACCATGGTGTCGCCGTGCGAGCCGAGGGTGAGGGTCGTGACGGAGGCGACCGGCACCTGGAGCTCCTCGGCCACGAAGTTCGTGAAGCGCGCGGTGTCGAGCATCCCGGCCTGGCCCAGGACCCGGTTCTTGGGGAACCCGGAGGCGAGCTGCGCGAGCGCGGTCATCTCGTCGAGCGGGTTGGAGACGACGATGATCACGGCGTTCGGGGAGTGCTTGACGAGGTTCTCGGTGACGCCGCGAACGATCTTGGCGTTGACCTCGAGGAGGTCCATGCGGCTCATGCCGGGCTTGCGCGGGAGGCCCGCGGTGATGACGATGACGTCGGACCCGGCGGTCTTGTCGTAGCCGCCGCCGTCGGCGTCGGTGGTCGCGCCGACGACCTTGGTCTCGAAGCCCTCGATGGTGCGGGACTGGTTCATGTCGAGGGCGATGCCCTCGGGCTTGCCCTCGACGATGTCGGTGAGCACGACCTCGTCGAAGATGTCGTACTCGGCCAGGCGCTGGGCGGTGGTGGAGCCGTAGAAACCGGCGCCGACGACCGTGACCTTCTTACCCATCGAATGCTCCTCTGCATTTAGGCTGCCCGTGTGCTGCGCAGGCAGCCGGAATTGTTGGCGCGGTTGGCGCCAAGGGTCTGCATGGCGGGCCGCGCCCGGTGAGGTCCGCGGCGCCGCACGCTCGGTGAGGCCCTCGGGACCGCGAACCGGCAACGCGAGCGTAACCAGGTCTGTTCGTCCACGCTATGACTCTCGTCTCGAAGGGCGCATCCGGCCCCTGACCGGGTGGCGGAGACCTCCCGAAAAGGCGGGTGGCGCCCTCGGGCGACGATGCGGGCGTCCCGAGACGTGGACCCACGTTGACAACTCCTACTGGCTTTGTGGAGTATTTGGGGGCCGTCCAGATCCGAGGGAGCCGCGCGTGCTGATCGCGACCACCATCCTCACCGCCGTCACCGCGGGCTTCGTCGCCCAGCTCGTGGACGGCAGCCTCGGCATGGGCTTCGGCACCATCACGATGACGTTCCTGCTGGGCCTGGGCATCGCACCGGCCGTGGCCTCGGCGTCGGTCAACGTGGCGACGATCGCCACCGGCACCGTCAGCGCCGTCGCCCACGCCAAGCTGCGGAACGTCCACTGGCCCACCACGCTCCGCCTGGGCATCCCCGGAGCGGTCGGCGGCTTCGCCGGCGCGTGGGCGCTCATGTCGCTGACGCGCCTGGACGCGGCCACGCCGGTCACCAGCGCGATCCTCGTGGCGCTCGGCGCGGCCATCGTGTGGCGCTTCGCCGCCGGAGGCGGCACGCCCGCCGGGCCGGTGCGGACGGGATTCGCGGCGCCGACGGGCCTGGTCGGGGGCTTCCTCGCGGCGGTCGGCGGGGGCGGCTGGGGCCCAGTGACGATGCCGATCACGCTGACGACCTCCCGGCTGGAGCCGTACAAAGTGGTCGGATCGGTCTCGACGGCGCAGGTGTTCGCCTCGACGGCGGCCGTCGCCGGGTTCTGGCTCGCGGCCCCGCAGACGCTGACGGTGCTGTGGCCGCTGGTGGCGGGCATGGCGGTCGGCGGGATGGCGGCCGCGCCGCTGGCGGCGTGGCTGACGCGCCGGATTCCGACCGCGAAACTGGGCTCGACGATCGGGATGCTGGTGGTGGCGCTGAACCTGCGGACCTTCCTCGGGAACTTCAGCCTGCCGTGGCCGGCGGTGACGGGCGCGTACCTGGCGCTGGCGGCGGTGTGGGCGGTGGTACTGGTGGGGCCGAGACGCCGAGCCGCTCCAGGGGCCGAGCCGAACCAGGCCGAGCCGGACCGGTTCGATCCCGCGCCGGCCAAAGCCGAGGCGTAGGTTCGCGCGGTGTTCACGTTCCTGGGGTGCCCTATCGCGGTCGCGGTGCTCATCGCCCTGCTCATCGCCGGTGCCCGCAACCGGCGGCAAGGGGTTCGCGCGCCTCGGAGCACGGTCTTCGCGGCGGTGGCGCTCGGCTCGCTCTGCGTCGCGATACTCGCCTACGACGCGGGGACGCTGAGCCTGTTCCGTTTCGAAGTGGACGAGCTGTGCTCGTCCTACGAAGGCGCCGGGTCCTTCGTCGGCTATCGGGAATCCTCGTTCCCGATCAGCGGCAAACTGACCTGCTCCGAAAGGACGGTTCAGCTCGTGCCGTTCTGGGTCAACCCGCTCGTGTTCCTGTCCTCGGCCGCCGCGTCGGCCTTCGCGGTCGCCGCGGTCGTGGCCTGGCGCAGGCGAATCTGAAGCCCCCTGCCGGCGGCGGCGTGGCGAAGAGGGCCGGGCGGCCGCCCGGCCCTCTTCGGTCGCGATCCGACACGCCCTAGAACGCGTTGCCGCGCTGGAGTTCGCGGGCGATGACGATGCGCTGGACCTGGTTGGTGCCCTCGTAGATCTGGGTGATCTTGGCGTCGCGCATCATGCGTTCGAGCGGGAAGTCCTGGGTGTAGCCGTAGCCGCCGAGGACCTGGACCATGTCGGTGGTGATCTGCATGGCCGCGTCCGAGGCGAAGCACTTGGCGGCGGCCCCGAAGTAGGTGAGATCGCCGTCGCCGCGCTCGGAGCGGGCCGCGGCGGCGTAGGTGAGCTCGCGGGCGGCGCTGATCTTCATGGCCGCGTCGGCGAGGAGGAACTGGACGCCCTGGAACGCGGCGATCGGGCGGCCGAACTGCTCGCGCTCGGCGGCGTAGGCGGTCGCGGCGTCGAGCGCGCCCTGGGCGATGCCGAGGGCCTGCGCGGCGATGGTGACGCGGGTGTGGTCGAGGGTGCGCATCGCGAGCGAGAAGCCTTGGCCCGCTTCGCCGATGAGGCGGCCCGCGGGCAGGCGCACCGAGTCGAGGTAGACCTCGGCGGTCGGGGAGCCCTTGATGCCGAGCTTCTTCTCGGGCTTGCCGAAGGAGACGCCCGCGTCGCCCTTCTCGACGACGAACGCCGAGATGCCCTTGGCGCCCGCGCCCGGTTCGGTCACGGCGAAGACGGTGTAGAACTCGCTGACGCCCGCGTTGGTGATCCAGCGCTTGACGCCGTCGAGGACCCACTCGTCGCCGTCGCGGACGGCGCGGGTGGTCATCGAGGCGGCGTCCGAGCCCGCCTCGGGCTCGGAGAGGCAGTAGGAGAACATCGCCTCGCCCGCCGCCACCGGCGGCAGGTAGCGGCGCTTGAGGTCCTCGGAGGCGTCGAGCAGCAGCGGCAGCGAGCCGAGCTTGTTGACCGCCGGGATGAGCGAGGAGGAGGCGCACGCGCGGGCGACCTCCTCGATGACGATCGCGGTGCCGAGCGCGTCGATGCCCGCGCCGCCGTATTCGGCCGGGATGTGGGGCGCGTGGAGGTCGGAGGCCTTGAGCGCGGCGTAGGAGGCCTTGGGGAAGGTCGCGGTCGCGTCGGCCTCGGCAGCGTTGGGGGCGACGCCGGTCTCGCACACTTCGCGGGTGGCGGAGCGGATGTCGTCGTACTCTTCTGGCAGGCGGTATGGGCTGAACCCGGTGGACATCGGTGGCTCCCGGCGGTTGTCGCAGCTATCGTCGCGGTGGTTGTTACTCGTCGGTAATACAGGGCGAGTGTAGCCCACCCGCCCGGGCCCCGGTGACCGGCGACACCGTGAGTTCTCCACGGATTCTTCGCAACGTCACAGGACGTTCATGCGTGAAGTTGAATATACGATGGCGCAGGCCATGGTCGTATACACGTACAATTCGAGGCCGCCGCGCGAACGGCGCCGCCCACGGCAGCGGCGGCGCATCTCCTGGCCGGGTCGCAGCAGGACCGGGCCGCGCACGAACCAGGCCCCCGCCAACCGGGGCGCCGTCGGACGAGCACAGACAAGGCACTCACCAGATGGTCAACGCGATCCAGACCCCTTCGCAGAACACCACCACCCGGCCCCGCATCTCCTTCCTGGGATGCGGGTACCTCGGGGCGACCTACGCGATCTGCTTCGCGGAGCTGGGTTACGAGGTGATCGGTTACGACATCGACACCGCCAAGATCGAGGCCTTCGCCTCCGGCACCCTCCCGATACACGAGCCTGGCCTGCCGGAGCTGCTCAAGAAGAACCTCGAGACCGGCCGCCTGCGCTTCACCACCGACCTCCAGTCCGTCGCCGACTTCGCCGACGTGCACTTCATCTGCGTGGGCACCCCGCAGCGCAAGGGCGAGCCGGGCGCCGACCTCTCCTACATCGAGTCCTCGGTCATCGACCTCGCCGGGCGCCTGACCCGCAAGGTCCTCATCGTCGGCAAGTCCACCGTGCCGGTGGGCACCGCCTCCTGGGTCCAGGAGCTGGTGGACCGCCACACCCCCGAGGACCTGGGCGTCGAGGTCGGCTGGAGCCCGGAGTTCCTCCAGGAGTCGAACGCGATGCACGACGTGCTGCGCCCCAACCGGATCGTCTACGCCGCGCAGTCCGAGTGGGCCTCCCAGCTGCTCAAGGACGTCCACCGCGGCATCCTCGAACTCGCCGCCGTCGAGGACCGCGAGGTCCCGGTGGTCGAGACCGACCTGGCGACGGCCGAACTCGTGAAGGTCGCCGCGAACGCGTTCCTGTCCACGAAGATCTCCTTCATCAACGCCATGGCCGACCTGTGCGAGGTCACCGGCGGCGACGTGGCCGACCTGGCGCGGGCAATCGGCTACGACCAGCGCATCGGCAACAGGTTCCTGCGCGCCGGGATCGGCTTCGGCGGCGGCTGCCTGCCGAAGGACATCCGGGCGCTGTCGGCGCGCGCCGGGGAACTGGGCGTGGGCGAGTCGTTCCGGTTCCTCGACGAGGTCGACGCGGTCAACACGCGGCGCCGCGCGCAGGTCGTGCGCCACGTCGCGGACCTGGTCGGGCGCACCGCCGGCCCGAACGGGCCGGACCTGTCGGGCCTGCGGGTGGCCTACCTGGGCGCGACGTTCAAGCCCGACACCGACGACATCCGCGACTCGCCGGCGCTCGCGATCGCGCAGCGGCTGCGGTCGGCGCGGGCCGACGTGGTCGTGTACGACCCGGAAGGCCTGGAGAACGCCAAGGCCGCCGCGCCGGAGCTGAGCTTCGTGAAGACCCTCGCGGAGGCGGTGGCGGGCGCCGACGTGGTGTGCGCGATGGTGCCGTGGGAGGAGTTCCGGACCCTCGACCCCGAAGCGCTGGGCCAGCAGGTCGCCGAGCGGCGCATACTGGACGGCATGAACGCCTTCGATCCCGAGCAGTGGACGAAGCACGGCTGGGCCTACAAGGGCATCGGCCGCTGAAGGCCCTTGGACGCGAATCCCCGAACCGCCCGGCGCGCTGAGCGCGCCGGGCGGTTCGTCGTTTCAAGGGAACGGGCGACGGTCATTTCAGACCGAGCATTTCGGGCTTTAGCCTTCAAAACGGACATTCGCGAGACCCCTGACAACAACCCTGCCTCGGGGGTCCGACATCGTTACGGTCCGATCAGGGCGCGAGGTTGACTCGGGTGAAGGGCCAGGCGTGGGGGGCCCGGTCGATGAGTTCTTCGGGAGGGTCGGGAAGGCGCCTCGCGACGCCTGCGCCAGCGCCAGCATCTTCGCCCGCGCCCCCGCCTGCGCCTGCGCCCCCGCCTGCGCCTGCGCCTGCGCCTGCGCCTGCGCCTGCGCCTGTATCTTCGCCCGCGCCTTCTGCGGCGCCGTCACTTTCGCCTTCTCGGACGAGGATCACCACGACGCGGTCGCCCGCGACGAAGACCTCGGTCCGCACCCGCGGGTCGGCGATCGCGCGCACCCCCTCGTCCAGCATCCACCGCAGCAGTTCGGCGCCCCGCCCCTCGGCGGCCTTGGCCTCCCACATCAACGTGTCCACCGGCTACTCCTGTTCTGCGCCGGGCCCCTCCAGGCCCTTCCAGCGCTTCGCTTTCGCGCTTTCGAGGCCGAACTGGTCGAGGGTCCGGGCGACGACGTGGTCGACGATGTCGTCGATCGTCTCAGGAAGGTTGTAGAAGGCGGGCACCGGCGGCAGCACCACCGCGCCCATCCGCGAGAGCGCCAGCAGGTTCTCCAGGTGGATCTCCGAGAGCGGGCTCTCGCGGGCCAGCAGCACCAGGCGGCGTCGCTCCTTGAGCGTCACGTCCGCCGCGCGCCCGATCAGGCCCTCGGTGTAGCCGGTGCGCACCGCCGCGACGGTCTTCATCGAGCACGGCGCGATGATCATCCCGTCGGTGCGGAAGGACCCCGAGGAGATCGGCGCGGCCTGCTCCCCCGGCCCCCAGTGGTGGTCGGCGAGCGCGGCCACCTCGGCGGGGCTGAACGGCGTCTCCAGCCGCAGCGTCGTGCGCGCCCACCGGCTCATGACCAGATGGGTCTCGACGCCGTCGATCTCGCGGAGCGCCTGGAGCAGGCGGACGCCGAAGACCGCGCCGGTCGCCCCGGTCATGCCGACGACGAGCCGCATGGCGTCCCCCTCGAATTCCACTCTCGCATCGCTGCCTCGAATCCCCTGCGCAGTGGCACAGGACACCTACAATCACCGGATGGGCCGCAACAAAATCGGCATCGCGGCAGCAGCGGCCGCACTGCTGCTGCTCGCCTGGGTGTGGCCCGACGGCGGCGATCCGCCCTCGGGAACCCTGACCGCGACCGAGCCTACTGCCTCGGCCGCTCCGACGTCCGCGAGCGAGGGCGAGGAGACGACCTCGGGCGGCGAGACCGGAGCGGACACGAGCGTCGAAGGGGCGCCCGGGGACGAGTCGGCGGCGCCGTCGAGCGAGTCGGTCTCGCCTTCGGCCGAATCGTCCGCGCCCGCTCCCGAGGCCGAGCCGGCCTCCAACACCTACGACGGCCCGCTGGGGACCCGCAACCACACCGGCACCGACGCCGTGGCGCTCACCTTCGACGACGGTCCCTCCCCCGAGTGGACGCCGACGGTGCTGGCGATGCTGCGCGAGCGGGGCATCAAGGCGGTCTTCTGCGTCATCGGCGCGTACGCCGAGGCGTACCCGGAGATCATCGCCGACATCGCGCGCGAGGGGCACACCCTGTGCAACCACGCGTGGTTCCACGAGTTCGACCTCGGCAAGTGGAGCGAGGCGGAGATCCGCGCGAACCTCCAGCGCACCAACGACGCGATCGTCAAGGCGGCCCCGGGCGCCGAGGTCGCCTACTTCAGGCACCCGGGCGGGCAGTGGACCGAGCGCGCGATCGCCGTGGCCGCCGACCTGGGCATGGAGTCGCTGCACTGGGCAGTGGACCCGTCCGACTGGGACAACAAGACGACCGGGGCCCAGATCGAGAAGCACGTGCTCAGCGAGACCGAGCCGGGCGCGATCGTGCTCCTGCACGACGGCGCCTCGAACCAGGAGGACATGTGCGCGGCCCTGAGGTCGATCCTCGACGAGTTCGACAAGCGCGGCTACGCCTACACCGGCCTGTGAGAGAGGGCGTCACGGACAGGCCCTGAGGCGGGCATATCGGCTCGAACGCTGAAGGAGCGAACGCCTGCGCTGTTCGCGGCAAGCGCTGTGGAGACCGGTCGCCTCGCGGCAGGCGTTGCGAAGGGGCGTCAGCGGAGGTCGGCGGGCATCCGGCGGCCGGGCAGGAGCGCCAGGAACGCGAGCCCGAGCAGGCCCACGCTCAACGCGGCCTGCACGGGGAAGGCCAGATCGAGCAGGCCGCCGGACTCGCTGCGGTCCTGGTCCCCGCCGTTGCGGCTCGTGCCGGGGGAACCGGCCTCGCCGGTCGGGCCGGCGTCGCCACCGTCATCGCCGTTCCCGCCGTTGTCGCCACCACTGCCGTCTTCTTCGGCGTCGGGGGTGCCGTTGCCGTCGCCGTCGTAGCCCGGGCCCGGCGTCGGGCCGTCCGGGGGCCACGTGTCGGACTTGTCGGCGTTGGTCCAGTCCACATGGGAAATCACATCGGGGTCGCCGGCCGGGCCGCCCTCGTTCTCGTGCCAAGGCAGCGAAAGGACGCCCACCGCCCCGATCACGGCCGCGGCGAGCACGAGTCGCGTGAACCGAAACCTGCGCACACGTACACCTTAGTCGCGGGACGCCAGCGCCGCTCGCCTGTCGGGCAATGTGCCCCGAACGAGTTCGGTTGACAGTCTTGACAGTCCGAGCCGGATCGGCCGGGCCTCAGGCCGCCGCGGCGCGGGAGGCCCTGAGGGTTCCCGCCACGACCGCGCCGACGAAGACCGCCGCGACGTACACCGCGAGCAGTCCGAAGACCACTGTGGCCACTGCCGGGCCGGTGGCGACCGCGATCGCCGAAGCGGCGAGGGCGATGAGGCTGCGGACGGGCCAGCCGAGGCCGAGGCCGCGGCGGGCCACCGGGGAGGCGGCCTTGTCGAGCCCGGCGGCGAGGTCGTAGAAGTACAGGCTGATCACCGTCAGCAGCGCGTACAGGACCGGCCAGGAGACCGCGGCGACGAGGCCGGCCGCGGCGATGACGCCGAGTTCGACCGCGCGCAGCCCGGCGGGGATGAACCAGTCGAGCAGGCCCTCGTGGTCGGTGCGGGCCACCGAGACGGCCAGCGCGAGGGCGAGCCCGGCGAGCCCGAACGGGACCCACGCGGGAGCGGCGAGCGCGGCCGCGAGGACGGCCGCGGCGGCGCTGAGCACCCCGGCGGCGGTGGCCGCGAGCGGCGTCATGTCGCCGCCGACGGGGCTGCGCGGCACCAGGCGGGCGAGGGGGCCGTCGTCGCGGTGGGCGGCCCGGTCGGGCCGTCGCAGGGCGGCGGTGCGGGCGGCCAGGGACCTGAGGGTGCGCCCGGCGGTCGTGTACGCGAGGGCGAGTAGCTGCCAGGCCAGGAGGGCGCCGAGGGCGATCTCGGGGCCGAAGGCGACGGCGCCGACGGCGAGGAGGAGCCAGCGTTCGCCGACGGGGGCGACGATGGTCCGCTTGATCCAGTACAGGGGGGTGCGGTGGGCGCCCATGACCTGCTCGGAGGCCGAGCCGAGGCGCCTGCCGAGGTGGGCGGCGCGGCCGACCGGCGGGGCCGACTCCCGCTCGCGGGCCTGGCGGACCACGGCGGTGTCGAGCAGGACGGCGTACCAGGTGTCGGCGGTGTGGCGCACGGTCTGGGTGACCATGGCGCCGATGGCGAGCCCCCACGCGAGGGGGGCGCTGACGCCGCCGGCGGTGGCCCCGGCGGCGAGGCCGGCGTAGATGAGGAACTCCTTGGAGCGGTCGGCCATCATGTCGAGCCAGCCGCCGAAGGAGGAGAAGTTCTGGGTGTAGCGGGCCAGTTGGCCGTCGACGCAGTCGAAGACGAAGCTGAAGTACATCAGGGCCGCGGCCGCGAGGTACCACGGCGACCAGCCGGTGGCGAAGATCGCGGCGGCGCCGATGGCGAGGGCGATGGAGACCCAGGTGATGGGGGTGGGGGTCCAGCCGAGCCGGGCGGCGAGCTTGACGAGCTTCGGGGACCAGGTGGAGACGGCGTAGGTCGCGAAGAGGTCGTCGTCGTGCTTGACGGCGCTGGCGAGGCGCCAGGCGTCCATGTCGACCGCTTCGAACGCGGCGATGACCTCGCGGGCCTCGTCGGCGCCGGCGACCTGGCGGTGCGGCAGGCCGGCGGTCTTGTAGGCGTTGACGGGGATCGCGCGGGCGTGGAGGGCGGCGAGGGTCGCCTCGAAGGCGTCCTGGACGGCGCCTTGGCGGGGCCAGTGGCGTTTGAGGCGCGCGAGGTGGGCCGCGGAGACCTTGGCGAGCCCGCCGAGGCGGGTCGGGCCGGGCCCGGGGCCGGTGACGAGGCCGCGTTCGACCGCGACGGGCGCGGCGGCCGGGTCGTCGGCGCCGACGAGGACGCCCGAGCGCCGCGAGGAGTCCGACAGGACCGCGGCGACGGTGGTCTGGGAGGCGACGAGGTCGGCGCAGGCGACGAACAGGGGGCCCTCGCCGGCGAAGGCGAGGTCGCCGAGATGGGCCAGGTCGGCGCCGGGATCGGCCGACTCGATCTGGACGGCCTTGACGGGCCGGTCCGCGCCGGGCCGGGCCAGGACGGTCACGTCGTCGCAGCCGGCCTCGCGGATCTGCGCGATGAGCCGGTCCAGGACGGTGCGGTCCTCTTCGATCTCGGCGTGACCGCCCGGAGCCGGCAGGATGACGGCTCGACTCACGCGGTGGCCTCGGCGGGGCCGGGGACCGGGGCGGGTGCGGCCTTGGCCTTGGCGGCGTCGGCGGCCTTCTTCGCGGCGGCCTTCTTGTCGGCCTTGGCCTTCGCGTCGCGCTTCTCGGCGGCCTTGTAGGCGTCGAGGGCCTCCTGGACGGTGCCGTCGGTCTCCAGGGTGCCGGCGTCGAGGAAGATCCCCCGCTTGCAGTACTTCTTCAGGTCGCCCTCGGAGTGGGAGACGAACACGAGGGTCCGGCCCTCCTTGAGCAGGCCGGCGATGACGGCCTGGCACTTGCGCTTGAAGGCGGCGTCGCCGACGGCGAGCGCCTCGTCGACCAGCAGGATCGGGTGCGGCAGCTGGGTGATGACCCCGAAGCCGAGGCGGACCTTCATGCCCGAGGAGTAGTGCTTGACGGGGGTGTCGATGAAGTCCTCGAGCTCGGAGAAGTCGACGATCTCGTCGAATTTCGACTTGATCTCCTTGGTGCTCATGCCGTGCAGGGCGCCCACGAGGTTGACGTTCTCGCGGCCGGTGAGGTCGCCGGAGAACCCGGCGGACAGGGCGATGAGCGGGGCCACGCGGCCCTCGCGGCGCACGTAGCCCTCGTCGGGGATGAGCACGCCGGTGATCAGGCGCAGGAGCGTGGACTTGCCGGTGCCGTTGCGCCCGATGATGCCGACCGCGTCACCGGGGAAGATGTCGAAGTCGACGTGGCGCAGCGGCCAGAAGTCCTGCTGCTGGGCGCCCTTCTTGTTGGCGGAGCGCCGCACGAAGAGGTCTTTGACGCGGCCCTTCTTCTGCTTGCCTTTGGCGAAGCAGATCCCGAGGTCGCGAGCCTGGATGATCGGCTCTTCCATGGGGGCGGCCCTCCCGGAACAGGTGGTTGCTGTGCGGCTTGCAGATGGCGCGCCAATACTACCGCCCGGCCGAGGTGGCCAGATGACGGCCGATCCCGGAGCGGCCCGCGACGCGGCGGGGGCGCTTCAGCGCTCGGCCTGGGCGTCGTGGCGGCGTTCGGCGGCGAGGCGTTCGACCTCGAAGGCGGCGAGGATCTTCCGGTAGGTGAACTCGGTGCGCTCGGCGCTGGCGCGGGCCTCGGCGCGGGCCTTGCGCGTCTCGCTCCACACCAGGGCCACGGCCGCGAGCGTGAGCAGGCTCATCAGGGATGAGGCGGCCCACAGGACACGGGTGTCGCCCCAGGCGGCGAGGGCGACGAGAGCGAGGGCCAGGACCGGGCCCGCGGCGGCGCCCAGGCGCAGCGCGGAGGGCCGGCCGAGGCGGCGGTGGAGGGCTCTGAGCTTCGTTTTCAAGGCTGGCGCTTTCGGTCGCGGGCGTCGGCCAGGAGGCCGGAGACGAGTGTGCGGTAGGAGTCGTGGCTGAACCGCTCGCGCACCCGCCGCTGGGCGAGGGCGCTCTGGGCGAGGAACCGGTCGAGGTCGGCGTGGTGGTCCTCCACCACTTTGACCACTTCGGATGGTTCGCAGTAGAGGGCGGCGTCGCCGAAGGTCGGCTCGAAGCGCGGGGGCAGGACGGTCACGCACCCTGCCGCGAGCGCTTCGAGGACGGCCCGCCCGAAGGCCTCGTACTGCAACGGGTGCGGGAAGTAGATCCAGAAGTCGAGTTGGTAGAGGAAGGCCTCCACGTCGGTCTCGTTGAAGCCGTAGCAGGTCCACGAGGGCGGCGGGGCCTGGCCGGTGATGCGGGCGACACTCTTGACCCCGCCCATGACGCGCACGTCCCAATGGCCGTCGCCGGGGTAGACCAGCGGGAGGTCGGCGGCGGTGGGCCATTTGGTCCAGTCGTCGCGGGAGTGGCGCCCGACCACGGGCAGAGTGGAGCGGAACCCAGTGCGGGCCGGGGCGATCGCCGCGATGTCGAGGATGCCGGGCATGTCGAAGTCGGCGAGGACGCCCGGGCCCGGCTCCGCGCCCGCATCACTGTCGAGGGTCGGCGTGAGGGCCTCGCGGACCTGGGGGCCCTGCGGGACCCACAGGGGCGCGACGCCGAACATCTCGGTCGCGTTGGCGTGGCAGGCCCGGGGCTCGTAGCGGATGTCGGAGCCGTCGCGTTCGGCCGGGGCCTGGTTGGCGAGCACGACCATCCGCGCCGGGCGCACCGCCGAGCGTTCGCCAGTGCGGAACTGGAGGATCGGCGGGTAGCGCAGGATCAGCAGATCGCAGGCCACGTCGTCGGTGACCAGGACCTGGTCGACGGTGCCGTCGTTGATCATCCGCTGGATCGGCTCGCACATGGGGCGGTCCTCGACGGTCATGTGCCGCCAGGACTCCAGGTGCATGACGGCCACGTCGAGGCCTTCGGCGCGCAGCGCCAGGATCTCCTCGATCGTGGACTTCTGGGGTCCGCCGAAGGGCCGCCAGTCGAGGCAGAAGACCACGTCGAAACGGCGCCGGCGCTGTTCGGAGCGGGCCGCGGCGGCGTGGCGGGGGGCCCAGAACGGGCGCGGGTCGGGTTCGCGCGGCAGGTACGGGTCGGCCTCGCCGGCGCTGATCGCCCGGTGCCACAGCGGATAGGCGGACTGGTAGGCGCGGCGGGAGGGGTGCTTCCAGCCGGGCCCGAACTCCTCGCGCGAGAGCGAGCCGGGGGCCTGGCGCATGACCGTGTCGCGCACGCCGTCGAGGCGGCACACCGCGCCGGGGCCGAACGCGGCCGAGACCCGATGCAGGAACTCGGTGTCGGCGCCCTTGCGGACCTCGTCGAAGTAGCCGATCCGGTCCAAAACGGCGCGGTGGAACATCATCGAGGCGGTCGAGGCGGTGGTGAGGACGCGGCCGGGGCGGGTGGCGGTGAGGTCCTCGTTGAACAGGAACGCCTCGCCGTAGGTGAGCTGGAGGTCCGGTTCGGCCAGCAGCGGCGCGATCGAACGGGCCAGGCGGCCGGGCGCGGCCCAGTCGTCGGCGTCCAGGCCGGTCACGAACTCCCCGGTGAGGGCGTCGAACGCGGTGTTCCGGGCGGCGAAGGTGCCGCCGTTGACGCTCTTGCGGATGACGCGGACGCGGTCGTCGAGCGCGGCGGCGGCGTCGAGGACCCCGTCGTATTCGGGACCGGAGGCGTCGTCGACGACGAGGACCTCGAGGTTCGCCCAGGTGCCCTCGGTGAGGGAGCGGACGGCGGTGAGCAGGGCCCGGTCGGGCCGGTAGGCGGTCATGACCACCGAGACCTTCGGACCCGACGCGACGCGAGGACCGGGAGCGGCGCTGAGGCGGTCGAACCAGGGAACGGTGTCGGCGGCAGTGTCGGCAGCGCCGTCGCGGGCCTCGTCGGCCGGGAGGAGCCGCAGTTCGGGGTGGCCGCAGAGCGCGCCGAGGCGGCGCAGCCAGTCGCGTTCGTCACCGCCGTGCCGCGGATGCTCCAGGTCGGTCAGGAGCGCGGCGCGCTCCAGGGGGGCCGTGCGCCGACCGTAGCGGCGCAGCAGCCGCCGGGCCTTCGAGAGGTCCCCGAGGGCGTAGGCGAGCTGCGCGTGGACGGCGGCGTCGCGGGGCGCGACGCGCCGCGGCCCGTCCAGGTCCAAGGCGAGGTCGTAGAGCGCGACCGCGTCGCGCCGGTCCTCCTCGCCGCCGGACTGGAGGCCGACGACCCGGGCCAGGTCGCGCAGCGCCCCCGGACGCGGCCGGGCGGCGAGGCCGCGGGCCGAGCCCGAGCGCGCGGCGTCGAGCAGGTCGGGGAGCGCGAGGCCGTCGCCGACCGCCCGCACGAGCAGATGCCGCGCGCCCGGCGAGCGGGTGCGCAGCGCGGTCGCGACCGGCGCGCTCGCCCGCCGTCCCGTCGCCTTCGCCAGGTAGTCGTCGAGGAGGCGGACCGGATAGCGCTCGGTCTCGTAAGCTGGCATCGTCAAGTGCGTTCATCTCCAGGTTGCATTCCGCCCAGATCTTCGCCCGCCGAATGGCAATAGAGTTGAATTGAATGCGAACAGAGACCCTCACCTGCGTAAACAGATGTTGAACTGGGAAGCCGGTCAATCCTCGTGATCGCGACCGGGATATCGTGAGAACGAAATGAACGACTCACCGAAACGCCCGCGCATTGTCCGCAACGACTATAGGGCGCTCCACCCGCCGAATTCGGCCGAATGGCAGCCGAGTCTCGCAGTGAGCGTCGTCGTGCCGGCCTACGGCGGCCAGGAGAAGCTCGACCTCGCCCTGGCGGCGCTCGCCGCGCAAACGTACCCGTCGAACCTCATGGAGGTCCTCGTCGTCGACGACGGCTCCGAGCCGCCGCTGCGACTGCCCGAACTGCGCCCCGAGCACACCCGGCTCATCGCCTCCACCCCCGAGTCCTGGGGTTCGGCGCACGCGGTCAACACCGGCGCCGGCCACGCCGAAGGCGAGGTCGTTCTGCGCCTCGACGCCGACATGGTGGCCTTCGGCGACCACGTCGAGGCGCAGATGCGCTGGCACCACGCCGCCGACTACCTGGCGGTCCTCGGCCACAAGCGGTTCGTCCGCTGGGAGGCGGGCCTCATGAGCCCCGAGCAGGTCCACGAGAAGGTCGCCTACGGCGAGGCCGCGGCCCTGTTCGCCGTCGAGGAGTCCAGCCCCCACTGGATCGAGAAGGTCATCGCCGACTCCGACGGCCTCACCGCCCACCACCCCGGGAACTACCGGGTCTTCATCGGCGCCACCGGATCGGTGCACCGCGACTTCTTCAAGACCGTCGGCGGCCTCGACACCGACCTGCGCCTGGGATCGGACACCGAGTTCGCCTACCGCCTCGCGCAGGCGGGCGCCGTGTTCGTGCCCGAGACCGCCTCCTCCGCATGGCATCTGGGCATCCCCCAGATGCAGCACAAGGAGGACGAGGGCCGCCGCCAGCGGGTCCCGCACATCGCGCAGCGGGTGCCGCTGCACGGGATGCGCCGCACCGCGCCGCCGCGCGCCTGGCGAGTCCCCCTGGTCGACATCGTGATCGACGTCGACGGCGCCACCGCGGCCGACGTGGACGCCTGCGTCGCACCGGTCCTCGGCGGCCCCGACGGCGACGCCCGCTTCACCCTCGTCACCGGCCACGGCCCCGCGCCCCAGGACCGCGCCTCGATCCTCGCCGGCGACGGCGCGCAGCAGCGCCTCGTCGAGGAGCTCTACGAGGGCGAAGCGCGCGTGCGACTGCGCCCCGAACGCCCCGAACCCGACCCCGCCGTGCCCTACCGGCTGGTGCTGCCCAAACCGATCCCGCTGGGGCCCAAGAGCATCGGCAAGATGCTGGCGACGATGGAACGCGTCGACGCCGGACTGGTCCTCGCCGCGCTCGAAGACGGCCCGCCCGCCCGGCTGGAGCGGACCGCCGCGTTCTCCCGCGCCCGCCACATCACCGGTGGCCCCGACCTCGACCAGGTCGTGGCCGGGATCTGGGGCGCCGCGCAGTACAGCGGCCTCGCCGAGACCGAACCCGGCGCGACCGTGTTCACGCCCCCCGCCGCCGACCCCGCCCGACGGCTCGCGCGCCGGTTCCTCAACGCCCGCCAACGCGCCCGCCTGCGCGCCCTCCTCAAGCGATGATCATGGACACTGCGAACACCGGCGCGAACGGCCCGGTCCTGCGCGGCAACGACTACGGGCCGCTCGAACGGCCCACCGGCGCATGGCGGCCGCGCCTGCGCGTCAGCGTCGTGATCCCCGCGCACGGCCACCAGGACAAACTCGACGCCACCCTCGCCTCCCTCGCCGCGCAGACCTATCCGGCCGAACTGCTGGAGGTCCTCGTCGTCGACGACGGCACCGCGCCGCCCCTGCGACTGCCCGACATCCGCCCCGACGAGACGCGGATCGTCGCACCGCTGCCAGACGGCTGGGCCTCGGCCCACGCCACGAACTCCGGTGTGGCGCAGAGCGAAGGTGATGTCGTCCTGCGCCTGGACTCGGACATGCTGGTCTTCGACGACCACGTCGAGGCGCAGATGCGCTGGCACCACGCCGCCGACTACCTGGCCGTCCTGGGCCACAAGCGGTTCGTGGACTACCGCGCCGGCGACCTCGACCCCGGAGCGGTGTTCGCCGCGGTGCAGGCCGGGAAGGCCGCCGAACTCTACGACGCCGACACCGCAGAGCCCCAATGGATCGAACGGATCATCGACGCGACGGCCGGACTGCGCGAATCCGACCACCGGGCGTTCCGGGTCCTCGTCGGAGCCACGTTCTCGGTCCACCGGCGCCTATACGAGGCCGCCGGCGGCATGGACGCCGACATGGTCTTCGGCTCCGACACCGTCTTCGGCTACCGGCTCCACCAGGCCGGAGCCGTGTTCGTGCCCGACGCCGACTCCTCCGCCTGGCACCTCGGCCCGCGCCAGATCAGCGTGCGCGGCGACCTCGCCAAACGCTACCGGGCCCCGCGGATCGCCAACCGGGTCCCCGAACTGGACCTCAAGCGGCCCAGGGCGAACCGGAACTGGGACACCCCGCTCGCCGACGTCACCGTCGCAGCCGGGACCGGAGTCCAATCCTGTGTGGACGCACTGCTGACCGGGACCACCCCGGACCTCCGCGTGACGCTCACCGGCGAATGGCCCGAACCAGAAACCAGACGCCATGCGCCCCTTGACGACCCGCACTTCGAAGCGCGACTGCTCATGGAGTCCTTCAAAGGCGAGGGCCGCGTCCGGTTCGCCCGAACCGCACCGCCCGCCAAGGACGCGCCCTACCGGATCGAAGTGCCCCCGGCCGCCACGCCGTCACCGGACGCGATCGCCGCACTGGTCGCCCACGCCAACGAACGCCGCCTCGGCCTGGTCGAAGTCATGCTCCCCGAAGGCACGGTCCGCCTGGAGCGCACCGCCGCCGCCGCGCGGGCCGCGCACCTGGGCGTCCCGATCGACGCGGTGTGGGGATACGAGCGGATCGTCGCCGGACCGCTCGTGACGGCCTTCGGCGCCTCCCCTTCAGGAGCGGGTGACCCTGCCGGGTCCGGCGAGGGGCTGGGCGGCAAAGCCCGAGGCATCCTGCGCCGCGCGCTCGGGCGCTGACTCGGCGCCGCCGGTGCGCCGCACCCGCTTGGACAGCCGGTACACCTGGCGCAGCGCCTCGTAACCGAGATAGGCGCGGGCGGCCAGGAGCCGCTGCTTGAGACCGGTGACGCCCTCGGCGGGACTCCAGGCGTCCGGACCGGGGTGGTAGCGGCGGTACAGCTCCGAGGTGCGGCGGAAGAACTCGCGGCGCTTCTTCGGGTCGACCCGCTCGGTGTTGCCGATGACCAGCAGCAGGTGCCAGACCATGTGGTTGAACAAGGCGACGCGGACGCCCTCGTCGTCGACGCCTTCGAGGTCGTCCCAGGTGCGCTGCCACTGGGTGAACACGTCGAAGTGGCGGTCGTCGCGGGTGCGGGTGATGGAGGAGCCGGCGCGCTGGCGCCACTGGTAGCAGCATTCGGTGACCACCGCGATGCGCTCGGCGCGGCGCAGCAGGCCATAGGTCCAGGGGATGTCGGTGTACCAGCCGGTGGGGAAGTCGAGGTCGATGCCGGTGAGGAAGCCGCGGCGGGAGACCTTGGTCCACGGGGTGTGGGTGTAGTCGACGATCTGGGGCCACTCGGCGAGGGTGAACCCGTCCGGGTCGGCGGGGCAGTGCGCGGCGAGGTCGGCGAGTTCCCCGATCTCGACGATCTCGCCCGAGGGCGCGCCGATGTCGCGGACCTTCTCGTGCTGGACGAGGACCACGTCGGGCGCCTCGGCGACGGTGACGGCCTTGAGCACGCGGTCGACCGCGCCGGGCTTGAGCTCGTCGTCGGCGTCCACGAACCAGACGTAGTCGCCCGAGGCCTGGGCGAGGCCGAAGTTGCGGGCCGGGCCCGAGCCGGCGTTCCGCGGGGTCGAGACGATGCGGATCCGCCGGTCGCCCTCGGCGTAGCGCTCGGCGACGGCGCGGGAGCCGTCGGGCGAGCAGTCGTCGACGACGACGATCTCGAGCCGGTCTTCCTCGCCGCCCACGATGGTGTCGAGGCAACCGGCGAGGTAGTCCTCGGCCTCGTAGACGGGGATGACGATGCTCAATGAGGGCATGACATCGATGGTAGCCCCGCGGGCACACCCGCACTGACCGGCGAATAGGACCCAGGTCACGCCGCGAATCAGGCGTTCGCACACTACAAGGGCCGATTCCGCGAATCATTCCGAGGCCGTTTCACGGCCGAGTCCGCCATTCGGTCAATGGTGAACTCTTCTTGAGCACTCGGTGAACAAACAGGCCGATCGACCATCGGCTTGCCGCCAAGTGTCCGCGAAATGAACGAGTCGCCAACATGAGTTGTCGTTTACCCTGGTCAATGGCGTATAGCTCGTTATTGCTAATGTCGATTCCATTCTGATGAGCACACAACATCGAACCACTGAGGAGTCCATTGTGGCACCTGTTGCGCCCTCCGGCCCTCCGGTCGACCTCGTCGTGGTCGGCCAGGGCTATGTCGGCCTTCCGCTGGCGCAGGCCGCGACGGCCAAGGGCCTCAAGGTGGTCGGGCTCGACCGCTCGCAGACGGTGGTCGACGCCCTGAACGCCGGCTCCAGCCATATCGACGACATCGCGGACGCCGAGCTCGACCGGATGCTCCGCGGGGGCTTCACGGCCACCACGGACGCGTCGGTGCAGGCCCGCGCGAAGGCGATCGTCATCTGCGTGCCGACGCCGCTGGGCGAGGCCGGCGGGCCCGATCTGGCGGCCGTGATCGGCGCCGCGCACTCGGCGGGGCGGCATTTGCAGCGCGGGGCCCTGGTGGTCCTGGAGTCCACGACGTACCCGGGCACGACCGAGGAGGTCGTCGCGCCGATCCTGCGCGAGGAGTCGGGTCTGGTGCCGGGCGAGGACTTCCGCCTGGCGTTCTCCCCCGAGCGCGTCGACCCGGGGAACCCGGTCTACGGGATCGTGAACACCCCCAAGGTGGTCGGGGGCCTGACCCCGGAGTGCACCGCGGCGGCGAGGGACCTGTACGGCGCGTTCATCGACACCGTCGTGGAGGCCAAGGGCACTCGCGAGGCGGAGATGGCGAAGCTGCTGGAGAACACCTACCGGCACGTCAACATCGCGCTGGTGAACGAGATGGCGGTGTTCTGCCGCGAGCTGGGCGTGGACCTGTGGGACGCGATCGGGCTGGCGAAGACGAAGCCGTTCGGGTACCAGGCGTTCTATCCGGGGCCGGGCGTGGGCGGGCACTGCATTCCGATCGATCCGAACTACCTGTCGTACAAGGTGCGGACGCTCGGGTACCCGTTCCGTTTCGTGGAGCTGGCGCAGGAGATCAACAACCGGATGCCGGAGTACGTGGTGGGCCGGGCGATGGCGAAGCTGAACGGGGGCGGGCTCGCGCTGTCGCGCGCGCGGGTGCTGCTGCTCGGGGTGACGTACAAGCCCGACATCGCCGACCAGCGCGAGTCGCCTTCGACGCCGGTGGGCCGCAAGCTGATCGAGGCGGGCGCCGAGTTGGCGTACCACGATCCGCATGTGTCGAGCTGGTCGGTCGCGGGCCAGGAGGTGGAGCGGGTGACGGATCTGGCGACGGCGAAGGCCGATCTGATCGTGCTGTTGACGAACCACGCGGAGTACGCGCCGGAGTCGCTGCCGGCGGGGGTGCCGGTGCTGGACACGAGGGGCGCGCTGCGAGGCGCCGAAGGCGTCGAGGCCCTCTGAACCACCCCCGGGCAGTCCCCCGCCCTCCCAGGGGGGCGACCCCAGGCCAATTCTCCCGCGGGGGTCCGACAGAAAACCGTCGTTCTTACCGTCGTTAGGAGAATTGTCGCCCGAAAGAGTGAACGACCGCCGCGCACCTGCCGGTGCGCGGCGGTCGTCGGCTTCGCGGGGTTAGGCGACGGCGCGGGAGAACTTGCGGCTGGCCCACCAGACCAGGACCACCGCGAGGCCGCCGATGAAGACGGCCGCCTGCCAGATCGCGTCGGCGCCCAGGTCCCCGGAGAACAGGGAGCGGGCGGCCTCGACCGCGTAGTAGAACGGGTTGAAGTCGGCCACGTTCTGGAGCCAGGCCGGGGCCAGCGCCATCGGCAGCATGATGCCCGACAGCAGCATGATCGGCTGGACCACGGTGTTGAGCACCGGCGCGAGCGTGTCCTCGCTCTTGAGCACGATCGCCACCCCGTAGGAGAGCGCCCCGAGCATGAACGAGGTCAGGATGATGATCCCGAACATGAGGAACACCCCGGGCCAGTAGATCGTCAGGCCGCCGATCGGGGCGGCGAGGACCACGAGGATGAGCGCCTGGATGAGCGTGGTCGAGACCGTCGAGAGGGTGCGGCCGATGAGGAGGGCCACGCGGCTGACCGGGGTGACCCGCATCCGCTCGATGACCCCTTGGCGCAGTTCGGCGATGAGGCCGAAGCCGACGAAGGTGGAGCCGAACAGGGCCATCATGATGATCAGGCCCGGCACGAAGGTCTCCATGGCGCCGGCCTCGAAGCCGGGGGTGCCTTCGAGTCCGTTGAGCAGCGGGGCGAAGAGGATGAGGAAGTACAGCGGCTGGATGAGCATCACCACCAGCCACACCGGCTGCTTGAGGTTGAGCTTCATGGCCCGGGAGTAGACGAGCCAGGTGTCGCGCAGTGCCTTCATGTCAGTTCTCCTCCCGCAGCGAGCGGCCGGTCTGCTTCAGGAAGACGTCGTCGAGGCTGGGCCGGTGCAGCTCGATGGACGCGGGGGCGATGGACGCGGCGTCGAGGGCGCGCAGCAGCTCGGGCAGCGCGGCGGCCCCGTCGTCCACGTAGAGGCGCAGCACGGCGATGCCGGTGGCCGGGTCGGGTTCGCCCGCCTCGACCTCGCGGACGTAGGACTTGTCGCCCAGGAGGGTCCCGGCCTCGGCGGGCTGGTCGGTGATGCCGATGAGGACCACGTCGCCGGCGACGGCCTTCTTGAGTTCGAGGGGCGTGCCCTCGGCGACGATCTCGCCGTGGTCGATGATGGCGATCCGGTCGCACAGGGCGTCGGCCTCGTCGAGGTAGTGGGTGGTGAGGAAGACGGCGGTGCCCCTCTGGCGCAGGGCCCGCACCTCGTCCCACATGTGGGCGCGCGACTGCGGGTCGAGGCCGGTGGTGGGCTCGTCGAGGAAGAGGAGCCGGGGCTCGTGCATGACGCCGAGGGCGATGTCGAGGCGGCGCTTCTGGCCGCCGGAGTAGGTCTTGACCATGCGGTCGGCGAACTCGGTGAGCTGGAAGGCCTCGAGGACTACCTCGGCGCGGGCGGCGGAGTCCTTCTTGGACATGCCGTAGAGGCGGCCCTGCATGACCAGCTCGTCGCGGGCGGTGACCTCGCCCCAGGTGCCGCCCTCCTGGCCGACGAAGCCGATGTCGCGGCGGACGCCGCCGGGGTCGCGGGCCAGGTCGTGGCCGCAGACGCTCACCTTGCCCTCGGTGGGTTCGATGAGGGTGGAGAGCATTCGCATGGTGGTGGTCTTGCCGGCGCCGTTGGGGCCGAGGAGTCCGAAGATCTCCCCCTCCTTCACGGAGAGGTCGACGCCGCGGACGGCCTCGACCTCCTTGCCGCGGGACTTGAAGGTCTTCTTCAGCCCCTTGGTCTCGATGAGCATGTGTACCTCGCGGGTGGTGTCGTTCCAGGCCGTCTGTGGGCGGCCGGTTTCCTTGTTCAAGTTTGACTATAAATGATGCCTCGAGTGGGCCACAACCAGGTATAGGCGCGGCGTACCAATTGGTCAACAGGATAATATTCAGGCATGTGGAGCACGCGACTGCTAGTACTCGGCCTGGTCCGGTGGCTCGGACCCGTCCACGGCTACCTCGTCCGCCGCGAGCTCGACTCGTGGCGGATGCCCGGGACCTCCGTGGTGGGGGCCGGCTCGATCTACCACGCGCTCAAGCGCCTCACCGCCGACGGGCTCATCGAGGTCGTCGCCACCGAATCGGTGGACGACCGGCCCGCCCGCACCACCTACCGGATCACCGTCGCCGGGGAGACCGAGTTCCAGCGGCTCGTGCGCGAGAAGCTGTGGGAGGTCGGCGCGCCCGAGGACCCGTTCGCCGTCGCGTGGTCGTTCGCGCCCACGCTGAGCGGTTCGGAGAGCGCGGCGATGCTGCGGCAGCGCGCCGAGGTGCTCTACGGCAGGGCCGAGTCGCTCACGGTGCTCCTGGCCTCCACCGTGGGCGAGTACACCGAGGAGGACGCCGCCGCGTACACGCCCCCGCACGTGCGGGCCATGCTCAAGCGGCACGTGGACCTCACCGTGGTGGACGCCGAGTGGTGCGAGACCACCGCCGCGCGCATCGAGAGCGGCGAACTCGACCTCGGCGGCGAGCCCGGGCCCGCGGAGACCGAGCGATGGCGCGAGGCGATCCGCTCCGACGGCTTCCGGAACGAGGCCGTGCGCGAATGGAAGTCGACCTTCGAGTGACCGCGGGCGCGCCGCGGACCCGGCGGGCGCCTTCAGGGGCGAGGACCGCACCTGAACGATCGTTTGACAGATCACGCTAAAAAATCCACAAACCGTCTTGTGGAGAACCACCAAAGTTCGAGCGGTATATCCCGGTTCGACCGGGCCGGGGCCTTCGCCGTCCCTCCGGACCCGGAGACGGGACCACTACACTGCGGGACGTGCGCAAGGTATTGATCGCCAACCGCGGCGAGATCGCAGTGAGAGTCATCCGGGCATGCCGTGACGCCGGCTACGAGTCGGTCGCCGTCTACGCCGACGGTGACCGCGATGCTCCTCACACCCTCCTGGCCGACGAGGCGTTCGCGCTCGACGGCCTCACCGCCGCCGAGACCTACCTGCGGATCGACAAGCTGCTGCGGATCGCCGAGCGCAGCGAGGCGGACGCGGTGCATCCCGGCTACGGCTTCCTGTCCGAGAACGCCGAGTTCGCCCAGGCCGTCATCGACGCCGGGCTCACCTGGATCGGGCCCACCCCGCAGTCCATCAGGGACCTCGGCGACAAGGTCACCGCGCGCCACCTCGCCATGAAGGCGAACGTGCCGCTGGTGCCCGGCACCAAGGACCCGGTCAAGGACGCCTCCGAGATCCTCGCGTTCGCCGACGAGCACGGCCTGCCCGTCGCGATCAAGGCCGCCTTCGGCGGCGGCGGCCGCGGCCTCAAGGTCGCCCGGGAGCGCGAGGAGATCCCCGACCTGTTCGAGTCGGCCGTCCGCGAGGCCGAGGCCGCGTTCGGGCGCGGCGAGTGCTTCGTCGAGCGCTACCTCGACCGGCCCCGCCACGTCGAGGCGCAGGTCCTGGCCGACACGCACGGCAACGTCATCGTCGTCGGCACCCGCGACTGCTCGCTCCAGCGCCGCCACCAGAAGCTCGTGGAGGAGGCCCCCGCGCCGTTCCTCACCGACGAGCAGCGCGAGGTGATCCACAAGGCCGCCAAGGCCATCTGCAAGGAGTCGGACTACCACGGCGCGGGCACCGTCGAGTTCCTCGTCGCCGTCGACGGCACCATCTCCTTCCTCGAGGTGAACACCCGCCTCCAGGTCGAGCACCCCGTCTCCGAGGAGACCAGCGGGCTCGACCTCGTGCGCGAGCAGTTCCGCATCGCCTCCGGCGAGGCCGTCCCGATCGAGTCCGACCCCGAGCCGCGCGGGCACTCCATCGAGTTCCGCATCAACGGCGAGGACCCCGGCCGCGGGTTCCTGCCGGCCCCCGGCGCGGTCACGAAGCTGCGGCTCCCGGCCGGGCCGGGCGTGCGCGTGGACACCGGCATCGAGGAGGGCACCGTCATCGACGGGAACTTCGACTCGCTGCTGGCCAAGGTCATCGTCACCGCCCCCACCCGCGAGGAGGCCCTGCGCCGCTCGCGGCGGGCCCTCGCCGAGCTGGAGGTCGAGGGGATCGCCACGGTCATCCCCTTCCACCGCGCCGTCGTCGAGGACCCCGCGTTCGCCGAGGACTTCACGGTCCACACCCGGTGGATCGAGACCGAGTGGGACAACACGCTCGAACCGTTCGACGCCGCGGCCGCGGCGGGCGGCGAGGCCGAGGAGCGCGCGAACCTGGTCGTCGAGGTCGGCGGCAAGCGCCTCGAAGTGTCGATCCCGGCCGGCCTGCTCAACCCGGTCGCCTCGAACAAGCCGAAGAAGCGCGGGACCAAGAAGCGGTCCGACGCCGGGCCGGCCATCGGCGGCGACGGCCTGCCCTCGCCGATGCAGGGCACCATCGTCAAGGTCGCGGTCGCCGACGGCCAGACGGTCGTCAAGGGCGACACGATCGTGGTCCTGGAGGCCATGAAGATGGAGCAGCCCATCGAGGCGCACAAGTCCGGCACGGTCTCGGGGCTGGAGGTCGCCATCGGCGACGTCGTCGCCGCGGGTGCGCCGATCTGTCAGATCGCGGACTTACAACCGCGGCGCCGAGGGGGGACAATGGGCAGTGCTGTGCCCAACGACACAGGCATGGCCGCGACACAAGCACTGCTGCTCTCGACCGAATCCGGGTTAGGGTTCCCGGCGGCGGCCGAACGCCGCCGGACCCGACCGCCGAACCTCGCCGCCGCGCCCCGACCGCCGGACCGCGTCTGCCGGGGCCTAGGCCGCGGGGACCTCGACCACTCCCTACAGGGGGATCTGCCATGCGCTTCATCGACGGACATCCCGGCCACGACCTGACCTACTCCGACGTGTTCATGGTGCCGGGCCGCTCGTCGGTGTCCTCGCGACTCGACGTCGACCTGTCGAGCGCCGACGGCACCGGCAACTCCATCCCGATCATCGCCGCGAACATGACCGCCGTCTCGGGGCGGCGCATGGCCGAGACGCTCGCGCGCCGCGGCGCCATGGCCGTCATCCCCCAGGACATCCCCGTCGACGTCGTCGCCGACGTCATCGCGCGCGTCAAGTCCCGCCCGCTCGACTGCGACGCGGCCCTGACCCTGCCGCCGACCGCGACCGTCGCCGAGGCGATCGCGCTGTTCCCCAAGCGGGCGCACGGCGCGGTCATCGTCGTCGACTCCGAGCGGCGCCCGCTCGGCGTGGTCACCGAGGCCGACTGCCGCGGCGTCGACCGCTTCACGCAACTGGAGCAGGTCGCCTCCGACCGGCTCGTCACGCTGCCGCTGGGCGTCTCCGACGCCGAGGCCTTCCGGACCCTGGAGGCGGCCAACGTCAAACTCGCGCCCGTGCTCGACGGCGACACCCTCCACGGCGTGCTCACCCGGGCCGGCGCGCTGCGCAACACCATCTACCGGCCCAACACCGACGCGGACGGCAGGCTGCGGATCGCGGTCGCGATCGGCATCAACGGAGACGTGAGCGGCAAGGCCGCCGCCCTGGTCGAGGCCGGGGCCGACGTGATCGTCGTCGACACCGCCCACGGGCACCAGGAGCGGATGCTGGACGCGCTCAAGGTCGTGCGCGACGCCGCGCCGGACCTGCCGATCGCCGCCGGCAACGTCGTCACCGCCGAGGGCGCGACGGACCTGATCGAGGCCGGCGCCGACATCGTCAAGGTCGGCGTGGGCCCGGGCGCGATGTGCACGACCCGGATGATGACCGGGGTGGGCCGCCCGCAGTTCTCGGCGGTCCTCGAATGCGCCGCGACCGCCAGGCGGCTCGGCAGGCACGTGTGGGCCGACGGCGGCGTGCGCCACCCCAGGGACGTGGCGCTCGCGCTCGCCGCGGGGGCCTCGAACGTCATGATCGGCTCGTGGTTCGCCGGGACCCACGAATCGCCCGGCGACATGCACTACGACGCGGACGGCAAGCCGTACAAGGAGTCCTTCGGGATGGCCTCGGCGCGCGCGGTCAAGGCCCGCAGCGCCGCCGAGTCCTCGTTCGAGCAGGCCCGCAAGGGACTGTTCGAGGAGGGCATCTCGACGGGGCGGATGTACCTGGACCCGAAGCGGCCCGGGGTCGAGGACCTCCTCGACTCGATCGTGGCCGGGGTGCGATCGGCCGCGACGTACGCGGGGGCGACGAACCTCGAGGAGTTCCACGAGCGGGCCGCCGTCGGCGTCCAGTCCGCGGCCGGCTACACCGAAGGCGCCCCCGTCCCCAGTTCCTGGTAGCCGCAAGAGCAGAGACGCCGCGGGCCGCAGACGATGTCTGCGGCCCGCGGCGTCTCGTCCGGTGCCCGCCCTGGACGGTCTCGTGTGGACCGTCCTCAATTGCCCGAACCGCCTTCGCGGCAGGGCGTTCTCGGATAGCTTCGCTCTGTATTCGGCCCCGCTCTCCGGGGCCCTTGCCCGAGCGGACCCGACCGGTGGAAGTCGACGGTCCGCGAGCCAGGATCGAAGGAGCTCCAGTGAAACGTACTGCCATGTTCGCGGCCGGTTCGATGATGCTCGCCGCCGCCCTCGCCGCGCTGCCCGCCGGCGCCGGTGCGGCCGAAGAGAAGAAGGTCATGCTGTTCAACGCGCCGATGACGAGCAACGGCGAGGACGTGCCCGCCGCGGCGCTCTCCCTCGGCGCGTGCCTGACCGGCGCGAGCGACCCGGTCGGGATCAACGGCTTCGGCTCCTGCGCCGACCAGGCCGAAGGGGACGTCCCCGAATCGGGCAAGGTCCCCGGGTACCTCCAGCTCACCGACGCGAGCACGATCAACACCGGCGCCGCGATCCTCAACCAGGCGCTGCCGAACGAAGGCGGCATCGAGGTCACCTTCGCCCAGTACCAGTACGGCGGCACCGGCGCGGACGGCATCTCGTTCTTCCTCGTCGACGGCGAGACCGACCTCACCGAGGCCGGGGCCTTCGGCGGGAGCCTCGGCTACGCCCAGCACGGCGACCTCCCCGGCGTCGACGGCGCCTACCTCGGCCTGGGACTGGACGCGTGGGGCAACTTCTCGGCCGACACCGAGGGCCGCGGCAACGGCTGCCCCGAGGAGTACCGCGCGCCCGAGCAGTTGCAGGTCCCCTTCAACCGCGCCCCCGACAACGTGGTCCTGCGCGGGCCGGGACAGGGCACCGAGGGCTACTGCCTGCTGGCGTCCACCGCCACCGACGAGGTCGTCGGCACCGCCGGGGACGGCGAGCTGTACGGGTCGCCGCTGGCCGCGAGCCTGCGCGCCGACACCCTCGACGAGAGCAAGCGGAAGGTGAAGCTCAAGGTCACCGAGGGCACGCACCCGAAGGTCACCGTCGACATCGACTTCCTCGACGGCGACGGCTGGCACCGGGTCCTGGAGACCGAGATGCCCTTCGAGGCGCCCGACACCTTCAAGATCGGCTTCGCGGCCTCGACCGGCGGGGCCACCGACGTCCACCTCATCCGCCACCTGCGGGTCGAGACCTTCGAGTAGAAGACGACGAGTGCGGGCCCGCGGTGATCACCGCGGGCCCGCACTCGTTCACGCTCAGAACTCCATGAGCTGGCGGGCAGCCTCGGCGACCGATCCCGACAGCGACGGGTAGATGGTGAAGGCCCGCGCGACCTGCTCGACGGTGAGGCGCTGCTCCACCGCGAGCGCGACCGGCGCGATGAGCTCGGAGGCCCGCGAGCCGACGATGACGCCGCCGGCGACGATGCCCGAGGAGTTCCACGCGAAGAGCTTCACGAAGCCCTCGGTGCGGTCGACCATCTTGGCGCGCGGGTTGGACGCGAACGGCAGGAGCACCGCGCGGCAGTCCACCTTCCGCGAGTCCACGTCGGCCTGGGTGACGCCGACCGAGGCGAGCTCGGGGTCGGTGAACACGTTCGCGGCCACGTGCGGGAGCTTGATGGGGCGCACGGCCTCGCCGAGGGCGTGCCAGATCGCGATGCGGCCCTGCATGGCCGCGACCGACGCCAGGGCGTGGACGCCGGTGACGTCGCCGGCGGCGTACACGCCGGGCACGTTGGTGCGGGAGACCTTGTCCACGGGGATGAACCCGCGGTCGTCCACTTTGACGCCGTAGGCGTGGAGGCCGAGGTTGTCGGAGTTGGGGATCGAGCCGACGCAGATGAGGGCGTGGCTGCCCTCCACGACGGTGCCGTCGTCGAGTTCGACCTCGACGCCCGATTCGGTGCGGCGGGCGGCGGCGGCCCGGGAGTGGTTGCGCACGTCCATGCCGCGGCGCACGAAGACGCGCCCGACGGTCTCGGCGGCCTCGGCGTCCTCGTGGGGCATGACGCGGTCGCGCGAGGAGATGAGGGTGACGTTCGATCCCATCGCGAGGTAGGCGGAGGCGAACTCGGCGCCGGTGACGCCCGAGCCGACGACGATGAGGTGCTCGGGCAGCTCCTTGAGGTCGTAGAGCTGGCGCCAGGTGAGGATGCGCTCGCCGTCGACGGGGGCGGAGGTGAGGGTGCGGGGGGTGGCGCCGGTGGCGATGAGGACGACGTCGGCGTCGGCGTCGTAGGGCTCGCCTTCGAGCGGGACGACGTGGAGTTCGTGCACGTAGTTGTAGGCCTGGTCGACGCGGAGGGCGCCGCGCCCGTAGACGATCTCGACGCCGGCGTCGACGAGCTTCTGCGCGATGTCGGCCGACTGCTGGGTGGCGAGGCGGCGCACCCGGCCGTTGACGGCCCCGGGGTCGGCCGTGGCCTCCTTGGTGCCGATGCCGAGCTCGCTGGACTCGCGGATCTCGGTGAGGACGGCGGAGGCGGCGATGAAGGTCTTGGAAGGGACGCAGTCGGAGAGGACGCAGGCGCCGCCCGCCCCGGTGGCCTCGATGAGGGAGACCTCAGCGCCGAGCTGGGCCGCCACGAGGGCGGCCTCGTACCCGGCCGGGCCTCCGCCGATGATCGCTACTCGTGTCACGGGGCGCGCCTTTCGGTGTTCGGGATGCTTCAGTGCGGGCTGGTTTAAGGGTATCTTCGAGTCGTGCATCTCTATGCCGCGTATGGCTCGAATCTCGACCCCGCACGCATGCGTGCGACCTGCCCGCGCTCGCCGTTGGTGGGCACGGGCTGGCTGGAGGGCTGGCGACTGACGTTCGCCGGCGCTGACCTGGGCTGGGAGTCGGCGGTCGCGACCGTCGTCGAGGCCCCCGGCGAACGGGTCTTCGTGTCGCTCTACGACCTCGACCCGGCCGACCGCCAAGTGCTCGACGAGCTGGAGGGCCTGAACTCGGGGCTCTACCGGAGGATGAACACGCAGGCGGCGACGCTGGAGGCGAACCGCCAAGTGTGGCTGTACGTCTTCGACGGCTTCGAGGGCGGGCTGCCGAGCCAGTGGTACCTCGACGAGATCATGCGTGCGGCCGAAGCCGGTGGCGCGCCGCAGGATTACGTGGAAGCCCTGCGCAAGCGCCCCACCGCCGAATAGCGACGGTCGCAGACCGGAGGCGCTGAGACAGTCGGCGGCACTGCGACACGTAGGCGGCGCTGCAAAGACGCACCACGCGAACGGTGCGAGAGCCGAACGACATGCGGCACGGGCGGTCCCGACGCCGGGCCACGCACCGTACTCGCGGTGCAGAAACCGAGCGACGCGCCTGCCCCTGCGGCAACGGACCACGCTGGGCGACGCACCCCACTCGCGGTGTTGAGGCCGAGCGACGCGCCTGACCCTGGAGCAACGCACCACACTGGGCGACGCATCGCACTCGCGGTGCTGAGGCCGAGCGACACGCCTGACCCTGCGGCAACGCACCTGCGCTGAGTCCCGTGTCGGCGGAATCCCGTGTCGGGCGCGTTCGACGCGCTTCCGGTTCAGCGGCGCCCTGTGGACGCGCTGGGTCCTTCTGCGGCAGCGCTATTCGCGACCTGGCCTCATGTCAAGGGCCCGTGTCGGTCCTGCGCGCTACGGTCGTGTCGGGGTGCTTGCGATGTCCGATTTGCCCGGACACTCCGTTCACGTTTTTTCTTCCCCGCTTCACGGTTGCGGGGGAGGCGCTTCGCGCCTCCCCCGCAACCGTTCGCCGAAGCTCAGAACGCCGGGTTCACCGAAGCGGCCAGGACCGTGTGGGTCATGACGCGGACGCCGTGCCCGAGGGCGCGCTCGTCGATGTCGAAGTTGCCCTGGTGGATGTCGAGGCGCTCACCGGGGCGGCCGACGCCGAGGCGCGCCATCGCCCCGGGCACCTGCTCCAGGTAGTACGCGAAGTCCTCGCCGCCCATGGACATCGGCGCCTCGGCCACGGCGCCCTCGCCGAGCGCGGCGGCCGTCGCGCCGGCGAGCATCGCCGACGCGGAGCGGTCGTTGACCACCGGCGGCACGCCGCGGCGGTACTCGATCTCGCATTCGACGCCGGAGGCGCGGGCCACCGACCGCGTCACCTCCTGCACCAGGTCCGGGATCATCTCCCAGGTCTCGCGCCCGTGCACGCGCACCGTGGCGCGCGCGAGCGCCTCCTGCGGGATCGCGTTCGCGGCCTCCCCGGCCTGCACCGCCCCGAAGACGATCGCGACCGACTGCCTCGGGTCCAGGCGCCGGTTCACCAGCGCGGGCACGTCGACCACGACGCGCCCGATGGCGGTCACCAGGTCGGAGGTCAGGTGCGGGCGGGAGGTGTGCCCGCCGCGGCCCTGCATGCGGACCTCCATCACGTCGCACGCGGCCGTGAGCGGCCCGTTTCGCACGCCGACCTGCCCGACCTCGAACTGCGGGTCGCAGTGGAACGCGAAGATCGCGTCGACGCCGGTGAGCGCCCCGTACTTGATCATCGTGGGCGCGCCCGAGGGGAACTGCTCCTCGGACGGCTGGAAGACCAGGCGGAAGCGCCCCGGCAGGCCCTCGCGGCGTTCGAGGTCGGCGAGGACGCGGCCGACGCCGAGGAGCATCGCGGTGTGGGCGTCGTGCCCGCACGCGTGGCACACCCCGTCGACCGTGGAGCGGTACGGGACCGGCTTCGGGTCGTGGATCGGGAGGGCGTCCATGTCGGCGCGGATCGCGATGATCCGGTCACCGGTGCCGATGTCGCAGGTCAGGCCCGTTCCGTCGGGGATGAGGCGCGGCTGGAGGCCCGCTTCGACCAGGCGCGCGGCCACGAAGTCCGCGGTGTCGTGCTCTTGGCGCGACAGGCGCGGGTTGGCGTGGATGTGGCGCCTGACGGCGACGATCTCCTCCTCGTGCGCTGCGAGCCAGCCGTCGAGGAAATCGGGCAGCGATGTGGGCATGGCCTGCGGCTCCATTGCGGTCTGGCCGGATGCTGTGTCTCCAACAGCCTTATCGAGAGTGGGCAGTGCGGCCGGTACCACGAGACACGATTCGGGCGCGATCGCACTCGGCAGCGGCTCATTGGATTTCGTGGCGGTACCCATCTCGACGACTTTCTCCGCAGTGAGCGTGTACATTTCTTCGCGCCTCGCAATTCGCGTTCGAGGATCAAAGCCAATGGAAGGCGATTGGGCAAGCTTAATCCGATCGCACTCCGTTGCGGTCAGCGCCGTGATCTGCGACGCCCGCCGTCCGAACCCGGGCGGGACCAGCTTTTGGTCCGCGAATCGCACCGAGGCTTTTCCCGCCCATGGGTCACGGCCGCACGACCGGCGGTTACGGCCTCGCGGCCGAACCCGCCGTCATGAGGCATAACGCTTGCCAGAGCGATAAGTTACGGCCGAAACCCGATTTTTCGACCGGACCGCGTTCTGTTCGCGATTGGTGACGCTCCCGTCGAACAGTGTTTACCCGCTGACCGAATGCGGCGACAGACGCCTTGTGCGCTTCGCCTCTCGGTGACCATTCGGTCACCAGTTGTCGGTCGGCGTGTACCGGCCCCATTCGGCGGCGAGGGCGGTGCAGACTTCGCCCACGGTCGCTCCGGCCGCGAGTGCCGTTTTGAGTGGATAGAGCACATTGTCGGTTCCGGTCGCGGCAGCGCGCAGTGCTTCGAGTGCGCTTTCGACCGCACTCGAATCGCGGCCGGCGCGATGCGAAGTGAGCCGCCGGACCTGCGCGGACTCGATCGCGGGGTCCACTTTGAGCGGTTTATACGGCGCGTCGTCCCCATTGAGGACGTACTTGTTGACGCCGACGACGATCTGCTCCCCCGCGTCGATCCGCTTGGCCGTGGCATAGGCGCTGCGCTCGATCTCGCTCTTCTGGAAGCCCTCCTCGATCGCGGCGACGGCCGAGCCGTGCGCGAAGACCGCGTCGATGAGCCGCAGCGCCTCGGCCTCGATCTCGTCGGTGAGGCTCTCGACGGCGTAGGAGCCGGCGAAGGGGTCGACGGTCTGGGTCAGGTCGGTCTCGGCGGCGATGACCTGCTGGGTGCGCAGCGCCAATCGCGCCGAGGCGTCCGTGGGCAGCGCGATGGCCTCGTCGTAGGCGTTGGTGTGCAGCGACTGGGTGCCGCCGAGGACGGCGGCGATCGCCTGGACGGTGACGCGGGCGAGGTTCACCTCCGGCTGTTGGGCGGTGAGCTCGACCCCCGCGGTCTGGGTGTGGAACCGCAGCTTCATCGAGCGGGGGTCCTTCGCGCCGAAGCGATCGCGCATGATGCGGGCCCAGATGCGGCGCGCGGCGCGGAACTTCGCGACCTCGGAGAGCAGGGCCGAGCGGGCCACGAAGAAGAAGGACAGGCGCGGGGCGAAGGCGTCCACTTCGAGGCCGGCGGCCAGGGCGCACTCGACGTACTCGATGCCGTCGGCGAGGGTGAACGCGAGCTCCTGCGCGGGCGTGGCCCCGGCCTCGGCCATGTGGTAGCCGGAGATGGAGATGGTGTTCCACTGCGGCAGTTCGGCGGCGCAGTAGGCGAAGGTGTCGCTGACCAGGCGCAGGGAGGGCACGGGCGGGAAGATGTAGGTCCCGCGGGCGATGTACTCCTTGAGGATGTCGTTCTGGATCGTGCCGCGCAGGGCGGCGGGTCCGACGCCCTGCTCCTCGGCGACGAGCTGGTAGAGCAGCAGCAGGACCGCGGCGGGCGCGTTGATGGTCATGGAGGTGGAGACCTCGTCGAGGGGGATCCCGTCGAACAGGACCCGCATGTCGGCGAGGGAGTCGATGGCGACGCCGACCTTGCCGACCTCGCCGAGGGCCTCGGGGGCGTCGGAGTCGTAGCCCATCTGGGTGGGCAGGTCGAAGGCGACCGAGAGCCCGGTGGTCCCGGCCGCGAGGAGGTCCCGGTAGCGGCGGTTGGACTCGGCGGCGGAGGCGAACCCGGCGTACTGGCGCATCGTCCAGGGCCGGGAGGTGTACATGGTGGGGTGGACGCCGCGGGTGTAGGGGAAGGACCCGGGTTCGCCGAGTCGCTCCGGAAGGCCGGGGGCGGTGTCGTCGGGTCCGTAGACGGTTCGGATCTCGAACCCGTCCCGGCCTTGCGGTGGCGGCTGCATGGCTGCCATCCTAGGTGTTGAACTGCGTCTTCGGGTAGTCCAGGTGGTCTCGTCGAGGGCGCCGCCGAGCCCCGGGGCCGAGACCGCTTACGTCGTCGTCCGTGACCTGTTACGCATCCCCGGTTCCACACCTGTGGCCGGGACGCGGCAGACTAGTGGGGATCCTTCGCGAGGAGTGGCGGTATGACGTACTCATCTGACTACGGTCGCGGTGGTCCCGGCGCGTATGAGGACCCCCGCCCCGGCGCGGTGCCGACTCCGCGCAGTTCGCCTGAGGCCCCAGGGGCCCAGGGACATTACGGTTCAGGGTACGGCTCCGAGCCCGCCGGGGGCGATCCGCATCCCTCGTTCGGCGCGAGGTTCGCCGGGTCCGATCCGCACCCGGGCGCCTACGGGCGCGGCTACGAGACCTCCTCGGCGTACGACGCCGCGGCGGGCCCCTCGGGGGCGTACAACCGCTCCCCCTACGGCGGGGACTCGTACGGCGACTCCTCGTACCGGCACAGCTCCTCCTACGGCAATTACGGCAACCTCGGGCAGAGCTTCGCGGTCGGCGAGGACCAGGGGCAGCGCCCGTTCGGGCCGGGGGCCGGGGCCAACCGGGCCGGTCCCGGCGACCTGGTCGCCGAGCGGTACCAGCTGGTGGACCTGGTCGGCAAGGGCGGCAACGGCTCGGTGTGGCGCGCGACGGACATGGTGCTGCGCCGGGAGGTGGCCCTCAAAGAGGTGTTCCTGCCGCCGGACCTGCCGCCGCAGGAGCGCGCCCAGCTCATCGACCGCTCGCGCCGGGAGGCGCAGATCGCGGCGGGGCTCTCGCATCCGGCGGTCATCCGCGTGTTCGACGTGGTCGAGCACCTGGGGCTGCCGTGGATCGTCATGGAGCTGCTCCAGGCGCGGAGCCTGGCGGAGATCCTGACGCAGGACGGGCCGCTCCAGCCGCGCGTGGCCGCGAAGATCGGCCTGGCGCTGGTCGGGGCGTTGCAGGCGGCGCACGACGCGGGGATCATCCACCGGGACGTCAAGCCCGGCAACGTGCTCATCTCGACCGACGGGCGCTGCGTCCTGTCGGATTTCGGCGCCGCCCAGATGCACCAGGTCTCGGGCGGGACGACCCCGGGCAAGGTCCTGGGCTCGGCGCACTACATCGCGCCCGAGCGGGCGGTCGGACATCCGGCCGAACCCGCCAGCGACGTGTTCAGCCTCGGCGTGACCCTGTACGCGGCGGTCGAGGGGCGGCCGCCGTTCGACCGGGGCGACGCGGTCTCGACGATGCGCGCGGTCGTGCAGGAGCCGCCGGAGAACCCGCGGCACGCCGGGCTGCTGACGCCGCTGCTCGGCGGGATGCTCGCGAAGGACCCCCAGCAGCGCGCCTCGCTTCCCGAAGTGCGCCAAGAACTCTCGTCGCTGCTCGCCGGTCCGCTGGGTGGCACCGGCGGCATGCAGCAGTACCGGGGCGGCAGCCCTTCGGCGGCGCACCAGGAGGTCTCGCCGCCGCGAACGGGCGCGCGCCCGCGCGTGGACGAACCCGAGCCTGAGCCGGAGACGAACCGCTGGAAGTCCGGGTCGGCCATCGCCATCTGCGTGCTGCTCGTGCTCGTGCTCGGCTGGGGCGTCTACAAGTGGCAGTTCTCCGGCGACGGCGGCGAGGCCGGCGGGGAGGACCCGACCCTGGCCGAGGAGACCACCGGCGAGGAGGACCCGCCCGACGGCGGCGGGGACGACGGCGGCGAGGATGAGAGCAGCGCCCCGTTCGAGACCGCGACGTACAGCGGCAGCGGCTTCAGCGTGAACCACCCCGCCGACTGGCCCGAGGGCATGGCCGGCGACGACTACGTCTCGTTCTACAACCCGCAGGACGAGACCCAGTGGGTGCGGTTCTACGGCGGCTCCGACCGCGGCGCGGGCAACCCCGAGGGCTACCTGGGCGACTACTGGAACGGGCTGCCGGGCGAGATGACCGACCTGGTCCAGGTACGGCTCGAGGACGTCGTGATCGGCGGCCTCAGCGGCACGGTCCTGGAGTACACCGGGACGAACCTCGACGACGTCGGGGCCGAGCGGCACTCGATCTGGGCCATCGTGGACGCCGGGGACGGGACGACTTTCGGGATCTTCATCTCAGGGGACGCCGACGCCTGGGAGCTGTCGCAGCAGGTCTACCAGGAGGCCGTGGCCTCGTTCCAGACCGGCTGAGGCCACACGGCCCGCAAGAGCGGTCCGCGTGGCGGCGGATATGCGACCATTTCCCCATGACGGACGCGACCAATCTGGATGCACTGCGCGCCACGGCGCTCCAGTGGATCACCGACGACCCCGACAAGGCCGCCCGCGACGAGCTGTACCGGATGCTCGACGCGCTCCCCGGTTCGGCCGACGACCTGGCCGACCGCTTCGCCGGGCGGCTCAAGTTCGGCACCGCGGGACTGCGCGGGCCGCTGCGCGCGGGCCCGAACGGGATGAACCTCGCGGTCGTGCGCGCGGCCGCGGCGGGACTGGCGAACTGGCTCGACGCCAAGGGCGCGACCGGCCCGGTCGTCATCGGCTACGACGCGCGGCACGGCAGCCACGACTTCGCCGTCGAGACCGCGCGGGTCGTCACCGGTTCGGGGCGGCGGGCGCTGCTCATGCCCGGGCCGCTGCCGACCCCGGTGACCGCGTACGCGGTCACGAAGCTCGACGGCGCGGCGGCGGTCCAGGTGACCGCGAGCCACAATCCGCCGCAGGACAACGGCTACAAGGTGTACCTGGGGCGCGAGCTCGGCGGCGACCTGGGCGCGGGCGCGCAGATCGTCCCGCCGGCGGACACCGAGATCGAGGCGGCGATCGAGGCGCTCGGGCCGCTCTCGGAGGTCCCGCTGGGCGACGAGGGCGAGGTGCTCGACGAGTCGGTCCTGGAGTCGTACCTGGCGGCGATCGCCTCGGTGGTCGACCCGGACGACCCCAAGCGGCTCGCCTCGGTGGCGACCCCGATGCACGGCGTCGGCGGGCGGACCCTGGTCAAAGCGATGGAGCGGGCCGGGTTCCCGGCGCCGACCCTGGTGCCCGAGCAGGCCGACCCGGACGCGGACTTCCCGACCGTGTCGTTCCCGAACCCCGAGGAGCCGGGGGCGATCGACCTCTTGAAGGCGCTCGCGGCCGAGGAGGGCGCGGACGTGGCGATCGCGCTGGACCCGGACGCGGACCGTTGCTCGGTGGCCGTGCCGGTCGGCGACGGCTCGTGGCGCCAGCTCACCGGCAACGAGGTGGGCGTGCTCCTGGCCGACCACTGGATGCGCAAGGGCCACAAAGGGAAGTACGCGACGACGATCGTCTCCACGACGCAGCTCAAGGCGATGTGCGACAAGCGCGGGTTCGCGTACGACGAGACGCTGACGGGCTTCAAGTGGCTCGCGCGGGCCGGGGCGGACCTCGCGTTCGCGTTCGAGGAGGCGCTGGGCTACTGCGTCGCGCCGGAGTTCCTGCGCGACAAGGACGGCATCTCGGCGGCGCTCGTCGTCAGCGAGATCGCGGCGGGCCAGGCCGCGCGGATGGCGACATTGCAGGACCGGCTCGACGAGCTCGCCGAGGAGTTCGGGGTGTACGAGACCGGGCAGCTGTCGATCCGGGTGGAGGACCTGTCCGAGATCGACGCGTGCATGAAGCGCCTGCGGGCGCACCGGCCGACGAGCCTGCTGGACGAGCCGGTGACCGATTACCTGGACCGGCTGCCGGACGCGGACGTCGTGACGATCACGACCGCGAACGCGAGGGTGGTGGCCCGCCCGAGCGGCACGGAGCCGAAGCTGAAGGCGTACCTGGAAGTCCGGGAGGACGTCGGAGGCGACCTCCAAGGCGCCAGGGAGAGGGCCCGAGCAGGCGTCGAGGCCCTGAAGGCCGAGATGGCGGCGGTCCTGGGCGTCCCCCACTAAACGAATAGACGTGAAGGGGGGCCGAGCGCTGCGCGCCCGGCCCCCCTTGCGTCTGGGTCAGAAGCGGCGGTAGGCGCCGAACTGGCGGTCTCCCGCGTCGCCCAGACCGGGGACGATGTAGGCCTTGTCGTTGAGTTCGGGGTCCACCGCGGCGGTGGTCATCTTCATGGCGATGCCCGAAGCGGCGAGCTTCTCGATGCCGTCCGGGGCGCACAGGACGCTGATGAGGTCGATGTCGGTGCATCCGCGATCGGCGATCATCTCGCAGCAGCGCAGCAGCGAACCGCCCGTGGCGACCATCGGATCGAGCACGATCACGTGGCGTCCGGCCAGGTCGTCGGGCAGGGACTCCATGTACGCGTACGGCTCGTGCGTCTCCTCGTCGCGGGCCAGACCCACGAAGCCCATCGAGGCGTCCGGGATCATCGACTGGGCCGCGTCGGCCATGCCGAGCCCGGCGCGCAGCACCGGGACGAGCACCGGCGGGTTCCCGAGCCGGAAGCCCTTGGCGGGGGCGACCGGGGTCCGGATCTCGTATTCGGTCACGGCCACGTCGCGCGTGGCCTCGTAGACGAGCATCACAGTGAGCTCGTGCAGGGCAGCCCGGAACCTAGGTGAGTCCGAGCGCTCGTCCCGCATGGCGGTGAGCCGTTCAGCGGCGAGCGGGTGTTCGACGATCTTGACATCCACGGTTCCCAACCTTAGGCCGTGTCCGGGGCCCTCGGGCGGGTCGGTGTCCGAGGCCTCGAACGCCGCCTGACGCCCGGTCCGCCACGCTAATGTGAGCTGGTCGCCACTCGCGCGTCGACGCGGCCCCGGTCGCGCCTGAGCATCGCACGGATACGGATACCATCGGGTCATGGGATCAATTTTGAGCGGCGCCGAGGCCGCCGCCCTCGTCCGCGCCCTCCCCGGCGTCGACGCGGTCGGCCTCGAAGCGCGCGCGGCGGGGCTCGCCACCCGCTCGGTCAAGAAGGAGTCGAAGGCCCGGGCCATCGACCTCGCCATCAGCATGATCGACCTCACCACCCTCGAAGGCGCCGACACCCCCGGGAAGGTCCGCTCGCTCGCCGCGAAGGCGATCCGCCCCGACGGCGACGCTCCGTCGACCGCCGCGGTCTGCGTCTACCCGTCGATGGTCGCCACCGCCGCCGAAGCGCTCGAAGGGTCTTCGGTGAAGGTCGCCTCCGTCGCCACCGGGTTCCCCGCCGGGCAGGTCCCGCTCGACGTGCGCCTGGCCGACACCGAGGCGGCCGTCCGCGCCGGGGCCGACGAGATCGACATGGTCATCAACCGCGGCGCCTTCCTGGCCGGGGACCTGGAGCGGGTCTTCCACGAGATCAAGGCCGTCAAGGCCGCCTCGGGCGAGGCCCGGCTCAAGGTGATCCTCGAGACCGGCGAACTGGTGACCTACGACGACGTGCGCCGCGCCTCCTGGCTCGCCATGCACGCCGGTGCCGACTTCATCAAGACCTCCACCGGCAAGGTCGGCATCAACGCCACGCTGCCGGTCACCCTCCTGATGTTGCAGGCCGTGCGCGACTTCCGGGCCCAGACCGGCGTGCAGGTCGGCGTGAAGCCGGCCGGCGGCATCCGCAACACCAAGGACGCGATCAAGTACCTGGTGTGCGTCAACGAGACCCTCGGCGACGACTGGCTCTCGAACGAGTGGTTCCGCTTCGGCGCCTCCAGCCTCCTCAACGACCTGCTCATGCAGCGCCAGAAGCTCAAGACCGGCCACTACTCCGGCCCCGACTACGTGACGGTGGACTAAGCGATGTTCGAGTACGCGCCCGCGCCCGAGTCGGTGCGGCCCCAGATCAAAGAGCACTACGGGCTGTTCGTGGACGGCGAGTTCGCCGACGCCGCCGACGGCTCGGTCTTCAAGTCCGTCGACCCCTCCACCGAGGAGGTCCTGTTCACCGTGGCCGAGGCCGGCGAAGCCGACGTCGCGAACGCCGTCGCCGCCGCCCGCCGCGCCCACGAGACCGTGTGGGGCCCCATGAGCGGGGCCGAGCGGGGCAAGTACCTCTTCCGCATCGCCCGGCTCCTCCAGGAGAAGGCCCGCGAGTTCGCCGTCGCCGAGTCCCTCGACAACGGCAAGCCCATCAAGGAGACCCGCGACTTCGACGTGCCGACCGCGGCGCAGCACTTCTTCTACCACGCCGGTTGGGCCGACAAGCTCGAATACGCAGGGCTCGGGCCGGACCCGAAGTCCCTCGGCGTGGTCGGGCAGGTCATCCCGTGGAACTTCCCGCTGCTCATGCTCGCGTGGAAGATCGCGCCCGCGCTCGCGTGCGGGAACACGGTGGTGCTCAAGCCCGCCGAGACCACGCCGCTGACCGCGCTGCTGTTCGCCGAGCTGTGCCAGGAGGCGGACCTGCCCGCGGGCGTGGTCAACATCCTCCCCGGCGCAGGGGCCACTGGAGCGGCCCTTGTGGACGCCGCGGTGGACAAGATCGCGTTCACCGGCTCGACCGCCGTCGGCCGCGCCATCGCGAAGGCCGTTGCGGGGTCGAAGAAGAAGGTCACGCTCGAACTGGGCGGCAAGGCCGCGAACATCGTCTTCGACGACGCCGCGATCGACCAGGCCGTCGAGGGGATCGTCAACGGGATCTTCTTCAACCAGGGCCACGTGTGCTGCGCCGGTTCGCGACTGCTCGTCCAGGAGTCGGTCGCCGACGACGTGCTGGAGCGGCTCAAGGCCCGCGTCTCCACACTGCGCGTAGGGGACCCGCTCGACAAGAACACCGACATCGGCGCGATCAACTCCGCCGAGCAGCTCGAGCGGATCACCGCGCTCACCGAGACCGGCGGGGCCGAGGGCGCCGAGGTGTGGCAGCCCGCGTGCGACCTGCCCGAGCGCGGCTTCTGGTTCCGCCCCACCGTGTTCACCGGCGTCCAGCAGTCCATGCGGATCGCCCGCGAGGAGATCTTCGGCCCGGTCCTGTCCGTGCTGACCTTCCGCACCCCCGACGAGGCGATCGCCAAGGCGAACAACACGCCTTACGGCCTGTCGGCCGGGGTGTGGACCGAGAAGGGCTCCAAGATCCTGTGGGCGGCCGAGCGGCTGCGCGCGGGTGTGGTGTGGGCCAACACGTTCAACCAGTTCGACGCCGCCAGCCCGTTCGGCGGCCTGAAGGAGTCCGGTTACGGCCGCGAAGGCGGCCGCCAGGGACTGGAGGCCTACCTCGATGTCTGAGCACACCAAGCCCGAGCACGACAAGCCCGCGCACACCGAGCCCGGCCAGACGGAGGCCGAGCGGGCCGAACCCGTTCGCCTGCGCGTCAAGAAGACCTACAAGCTCTACGTCGGCGGGAAGTTCCCCCGCTCGGAGTCCGGAAGGAGCTACCCGGTGACCAGCCCGGACGGCGCCGAGCTGGCGAACGCCGCGCTCGCCAGCCGCAAGGACGCCCGCGACGCCGTGGCCGCCGCCCGCAAGGCGCAGCGGCCGTGGGCGGGGCAGACCGCCTACCTGCGGGGCCAGATCCTCTACCGGGCCGCCGAGATGCTCGAGGGCCGCGCCGGGCAGTTCGCGGAGGAGCTCGCCGACGCCACGGGCGCCGATCCCCATGCGGCCCTTGGGGTCGTGGAGCAGGCGATCGACCGGCTCGTGCACTACGCGGGCTGGACCGACAAGTACGCGTCCGTGCTGGGCGGGGCCAATCCCGTCGCGGGACCGTACTTCAACCACACCAAGCCCGAGCCGCTCGGCGTCGTCGCCGTGGTCGCCCCGCAGGAGGACCCGCTGCTGGGCCTGGTCGAGGCGGTCGCTCCGGCGATCGCCGCCGGGAACACCGTGGTGGTCCTCGCGAGCGAGGCGAAGCCGCTGCCCGCGTTGAGCTTCGGTGAAGTGCTCGCCACCTCCGACCTGCCCGGCGGGGTCGTCAACGTCTTGAGCGGCAAGGTGGGCGAGGTCGCGCCGCACCTGGCCGCGCACGCCGACGTCAACGGCCTGGACCTCGGCGGGGTCGAGGACGCCGAGCTGGCGAAGGAGCTGGAGGCCGCCGCGGCGGGGACGCTCAAGGTCGTGCGCCGCCCCGGCAAGACCGGCAGCGCCCTCGACCTGCTGCGGCAGTGGACGGAGTACAAGACCGTGTGGCACCCGGCCGGCATGGCCGCCACCGCCGGCGGCGGCTACTAGTACGTCAGAAGGGGCCGCGCCCAAGGTGCGGCCCCTTCGTCGTGTGCAGGGTGGGCCGGGATCGTGTGCCGGGTGGGACGGGTCGTGCGGAAAGCGACCGGTTCGACCCGATTCGTGCGCACATTGTGGAAAGCGCACACCGGATGCGACGTCTCGTGTCACGTGGTCGTAGGCTGTTCCCCAGCTAGACGACTCTATGTTGACGACTGCGGGAGGGACGCGACATGGCGGCCGAATCGGACGGCCCGGCGCGAAGCGCCGAGACCGAGAAGCTCTGGAACGAGACCGGCGTCGACCCGGTGGAGCTCCACCTGGGCAAGGACTCCGGCTTCACCCTGCGCGCCTATCGGATGTCGGACACGCTGCCCGGTCCCCAGGCCACCGAGCCCGAGGAGGACGAGGAGTCGGCCGAAGCGCCGCGGGAAGCGGAGGACGAGCCGAAGGGCCGTCGCCGCAAGGGCGCCGAGGTCGACGACGCCGACCCCGAGGACGAGGACGCCCCCGAGCCCGACGCGGCCGACTTCGAGGACGACGACGAGGAGGCGGCCGACGAAGAGGTCGACGCGCTCGACGCCGATCCCGAAGAGGTCCCGGTCTTCTTGACCCGCAAGGGCAAGCTCCTGCTGTTCCGCGAGCCCGAGGCGCTCGTGGCCTACGTCAAGGAGAACGACGACCACGACCTCGCCGCGATCGAGGAGTACGCCGAGCTCCAGGAGCGCCTCACCGTCGACGACGTCGCCTGTGACGAAGACGACACGTACGAGCTGGACCTGGTGGTCGCCAACCTGCGCGGCGGGCACGACACGTGGGAGCCCGAGCTGCTCATCAAGGCCGCCGAGGTCGGCCGCGACCTCGGGTACGCGCTCCGCAACGACTCGATCGTCGGATCGCTCGCCCCCGGGTCGCCGCTCGACGACCTCGACGAGACCTTCCGGATCGTCGTGGACGGGGGCCTGCGCGGCAAGCTCGCGAAGCGGCGGCTGCGCAAGAACGACGCGCAGCAGGCCGCGATCGCGTGGCGGGGCGTCATCGCGAAGATCAACGACTACGTCGACTGGCGCAAGTAGCACCTCGGCCGAACGGCCCATGGGCACTCGTCCGCGAAGTCCGAATACCGGGGCCGCCGCATTGCGACGCGGCGGTTCCGATGCGTTACTCCACAAGAGAATTCCCTGCTCATGACGTTCAGGGAGTTGACAAACTCGCGTGCTATGCCGAATCGAGACCTTCGGCCGACGGCGCGGTCGGCCTTCTCTCGCTTCGCGAACCCGCACTGGGAGTCCGCTTGCAGAACCGAGTATTCTGCGGAAAACTGATAACGGACTGGTAAAAACGGGCGGGGCCGCACCCCGCCGTCAGGGGTCTGTGCCGGACGGGCGCGCCCTACGAGAGGAGCCCCGCGGGTGCAAGTGTTCTGCGGCATCACCACCGACCAGCAGGTAACCGGAGCCGGGCACGGCGACACCGCCTGCGCGGTCGCCCTCGTCGCGGCCGGCGGCGGCCTCATCGCCACCGACACCTTCGGCGACGACCCGCGCGGCTGGGTCCGCTTCAACAGCCTGCTCGCGCGCTCGGCCCCCGGCCAGTCCGTCTCCGTCGCCGTCGACGGCGAAGTGGTGCAGCTGGCCGAGTACGCCACGGCCGCAGGGCAGCTCGTGGTCCGCGCCGACGGCCACGCGTCCCGTTCCAAGGACGCCCTCGACGACGCCATCGCGATCGCCCGGGGCCTGGCCACCGGCGAGGTCGCCGGGCCGCCGCTCGCGCCGCGGCCCGAGATCGCGGCCCTGCGCCCGATCCTCGACACCGTCGCCTCGGCCGCCAGGGCCCGCCACGACGCCTCCGAGGCGCTCACGTGCCTGCTGCGCGCGGTCTTCCCCGCGGCCCTGGCCGCCTGGGACGACCCGAGCGAGGCCAACGCCGTCGCGATCCTCACCAGACTTCCACAACCCGGTGCACTCCAGTCGATCTCGACTGAAGAGCTGGCCGCCGACCTGGCGACCGTGGCCGATCCCGGCCAGGTCGCGGCGATGGCAGGGGCGCTCACCGAGGCGATCCGCGAGATCGGCGGCGGGGACGACCCGTCGGTGGCCCCGTCGGTGGCCCCGTCGGTCTCGGCCACCGCCGAGGCGGTCTCGGCCTGGGACCGCTCGCTCGAAGGCCTCATCGGCCTGCTCCAGGCCAAGCGCCCGCGCTCCGAGAGCGCGGTCCCGGCCGCTCCGGCGGCCCACGAGGAGCCGGCGCACTCGCGCCGACGCCGGGACACGCACGCCACCGTCCGGCTTCCGGGAGACCTGCCGGACCGTCAGAGCCTCCGGGCGCTCGACCCCGCATCGCAGCTGCACTCGGTGCTCCCGGTCGATCTGGAGGCCACTCAGGTGCTCCCGGACTCCCCCGAGCGAGCGCCGGTCGACGGTGAGACGCACACCCGGTCGCTGCGGCGCCGCCGCGCGCAGCCGGCGGAGGCGATCCAGACGAACGAGCTGTTCCAGCCGTCCAAGCCCGTGCCGGCCGATCCCGAGCCGCGCCGCCATCCGTGGCAGCCCAAGGAGGACGTCAACATCGTCGACGTCGCGAGCCTCGCGAACGACGACGACGGCCTGCTCATCTTCGGCCAGGCGCGCAGCGCGTGGTTCAAACGGCCCGAGAGCGAGGAGCCCGAGACCGAGTCGTGGAACCTCCCCGGCGACGACGGGTGGCGCACCGCCCGGACGGCCACGGAGACGCCGGCGACCGAGGAGCCGGTCACGCCCGCGGGACTGCCCAGGCGCAAGCCGCAGGCGAATCTCGTACCGGGCGCGGTCGTCTCCGACGAGCACACCCGCTTCGACGAGCCGATCGACCGCGACCCCGAACTGCTGGCGCAGAACACCGCCGGCTACTTCAAGGGCTGGGGCCGCGCCCGCGGCTCCCGCCCCGGCATGGGCTCCCGGACGGAGAGGATGGCGGCCCGATGAGCGCCAACCTCGGTGTCTACGAGCGCTCCCTGAGCATGTTGCTGGGCTCGCTCGTGGCCCGGACCCCGGGCCTGTCGCACGCGGTCCTGGTGAGCGTGGACGGGCTGCCGCTGGCGGTCTCGGCGGGGCTCCCGAAGGAGCGCGCCGATCAGTTGGCGGGCATCGGATCGGGTCTGCTGTCGATGGGCGAGGGCGCGGGCAGGTCGATGGACCACGGCCCGGCGCAGCAGGTGATCGTGGAGATGGCCGAGGGCGTGCTCCTGGCCGCACCGGTGGGCCCGCAGATCTGCCTGACCCTTCTCGCGGTGTCGCAGTGCGACCGCGAGCAGCTCGGATACGAGCTGGGCCAGTTCACGATGCAGGTGGGCCCGTTGCTGAACGAGGCCCTGACGAACACCGGGTCCATCCCCCGAGTCGTATAGTCCCCAAGCGAACCGGGCCCCGAGGCGATTGCCTCGGGGCCTTTTACATCGATCGGAGGCACTCCGGATCAGGCCAGCGCGGGTCCTTCGAAGACCTCGACCACTCCGCTGCCGTCGAACACACGATCCCCTGTTGACGGTCCCCCGCAGGTGGTCGCGAGCCTCTAATCTGGTCCGATGCCCCTCGGTGAGAAGGTTGAAGGTCTGCGGCGAACTGTCGCAAGCCGGTCGGCTCGTTTCGGTCTGGGCCCGGCGGCGAAGCCGCGCGGGTCGGGACGGCCGCTGCCGCTGGCCGCTTGGATGCTTTTGATCGGACTCCTCGCGATCGGATTCCTGGTCTACAACTTCTGGGACCAGCAGTACGAGCTGATCCAAGTCCTGCGGCGGCAGGATCCGGTCGATGAAGTGGCGATCGCGGAGGCCCGCAACGACATTCTGCGGACCACGCTGACCGCGACCGCCGGTCTGGCCGCTGCCGCAGTGCTGCTCTTGAACTTTCAGAAGCAGCGCCACGAGGAGTACAACTCGACCCAGCAGCGCATTGCCGACCTGCGGATACAGGCGGTGCAGCAATTGGGTTCGGCGAGCCCTTCGGTCCGCATCGGCGGCCTGCACAACTTGGAGAGGCTGGGGGAAGCGCACCCGGAACTGCGGCAGATAGTGCTCGATGAGATCTGCTCCTACCTTCGGTTGGATTACCTGCCGGGCACGGAAGACAAAGCCCCTTCGAGGGGAAAAGGCAAGACGGATTCCGGCAAGGGCCGGTCCGCAGAGTCGGAGGTCCGCCTAATCGCCCAGGAAATCCTGCAACGCCACCTGAAGTTCAAGACAGGCAAACAGCGGCGAGAATACTGGAGCCACGACAGGCTGAACCTCAAGAACGCAAAGCTACAGAACATCGACTTCAGCGATTGCCGTTTGATCGAGCTCGACTTCGGGGGCGCGGAGTTCACCGGGTACGCGGGCTTCGTGGGCGCGAAGTTCGGCGGGAACGCGGACTTCGGCGGCGCGAAGTTCGGCGGGAACGCGGACTTCGGCGGCGCGAAGTTCGGCGGGAACGCGGACTTCGGCGGCGCGGAATTCGGTGCGCGCGCGGTCTTCAGAGACGCGAAGTTCACCAGGAACGCGGACTTCAGAGGTGCGAAGTTCGGCGGGAACGCGGACTTCAGAGACGCGAAGTTCGGCGGGAACGCCAACTTCGGAGGTGCGAAGTTCGCCAGGGACGCAGTCTTCGGAGGCGCGGAGTTCACCGGGTACGCGGTCTTCGAGGGCGCAGAGTTCGGCGAGTACGCGGTCTTCGGAGGCGCGAAGTTCGGCGGGAACGCGGAATTCAGGGGCGCGAAGTTCACCGGGTACGCGGTCTTCGAGGGCGCAGAGTTCGGCGGGTACGCGGTCTTCGGAGGCGCGAAGTTCGGTGAGTACGCGGTCTTCGGAGGCGTGGAGTTCACCGGGTACGCGGTCTTCGTGGGTGCGGAGTTCACAGGGAACGCGGACTTCGAGGGCGCGAAATTCACCGGGAATGCGGACTTCGGAAGCACCGTGTTTTCGAAACTCCAGGACGCACAGTCACTTCCGGTCGGATGGCGCTACTCCGATGATGCTGCGGCTGATGGGACCTGGCGGCTTGTGCGGGTTTCCCCTCCAGACGAGCCGGACGCCTCGGACCCTTCGTCTGCGTAATGACTCTCAGAACCTCAAGTAGTCGCAACAGCCGGGGTGTCCTCCCGCCGGAGAGGGAACTTTGGGTTCTGTTGTCCGATAATAGGTTTCACCGGCCGGAACTGGAGGACCGCTGTGGCAAATGTCGATGAAGTCGCCGCCTCCCTCGGCGCGAACAAGAGCGAGGCCGAGGGACTCGCCGGACAACTCGCGGCGAGCAAGCAGCAGACCGAGGAACTGCAAATCGAGATCGCGGCCCTCGGCGCGGAAGGCGCGGCGAACCGCGCAAGCGCCGCCGCGCAGGCAATCGACGCTCTGATGACTGAGGCGACCGGACTCGCCGACCGCATCGGCGAAGCTCAAGCACAAGTGCTCGCAATCAAAGAGGGCGGTTTACTCACCACGGCCGCGACCAGCACCGGATCACCTCGGCCTCCAACCCACGGCAGCCGACCCACACGACGAGGCGAACGAACCCGCCCCTCCCACCCACCAAACCCGAACCGAAGACCGGGTGGTCGACCTGAGCCGATCGATCCGCGTGCATCTCCTGATAAGCAGACGGGCATCCGAGGCGAGAACGATGCGGCGATCGTCTTGGCCCGCAGCGGTTACGACATCGCCCAGCGCCCACCGCCGAAGCCCAACGGAAAGCGACCCGACTACTTCATGGAAGGCGACTACTGGGACTGCTACACCGTGGTGACCAGAAATTCCGAGCAGGTGCGCAGGGCTATCAGCAAGAAGGCCAACCCGGAGCGCGGCCCGGTTCAGGCGAGCAGGATCATCGTCAATTTCGATTCCAGCGGTCCAGAACCGAAGAGCTCCCTGACACCCGAGACCATTGAAGCGCTTTTGCAACGCAAGCCGGTCAACGGTCTCAAGGAGGTTAAAGTGATCTTGAACGGCCGTGTTCGCAACCTCGACCTTGGAGCTTGACCAGGATGCTGCCCGACTACACGTACTTTCGCCCCGCCGTTCCAAAGGAGGAGCTGGCAGCGTACTTTGCTCAACGGCTCGGGCTCGTGCGGATCGAGACCGAGGAGTCCTTCTCGCTCAGGAGCGATCAGTGGTGGATGACGATCGTCGATCCCGACGAGGACTGGGAGATAGAGGCCGACCGCCTCGGCCTCAGCCTCGAACAAATGACGACGGTCATCTTCGCCCCCGAGAGGGACTTGGGTGCCGAGGAGTCCTTCCAAGCCAACGTTGATCTGTTCGCGGCCATCATCGACCAGCTCAATGACACTCCCGGCATCACCGGTCTCCTGCAATACGACGACGAGAAGGTCCTCATCGAGCGACCGGTCGGCGGCCCGACCCTGCTCGACACCAGCCTTGCCGACTCCGAGGAATACAACCACGACAACCGCCTTGCACTGGTGCTGTCTCGGGGCGTCATCACCGATCTCCCCGACCTCGAATACCCCGACCCCGCGTCAAACGAGGAGGGTTGAGCGGCATGGCCCTCGACTACACCTGCCACTGTCCTGGGGCTCGTGGAGAGGGAGCGGCCGAGGGCCGCTCCCCATCCCCCACGAATTCAGCGTCGTTTGAACCGCTCCAGCAGCCCGAACGGGTAGGGCCGGGGCAGTTCGCTGACGGCGGTGAGCCTTTCGGTGTGCTCGGAGTCCAAGGGAGCCTCGGCGGCGCCGAGGTTGTCCTCCAGATGCGCCATCGTGCGGGCGCCGATGATCGGCGCGGTCACACCCGGCCGGTCCATGAGCCACCGCAGCGCCACCTGGGCCGGACTGCGACCGGTCTTCTCGGCGATCTCCAGCAGCGCGTCGACCACCGACCAGGTGCGGTCGTTGGCGTAGACGCCCCATGCCTCGGGCCAGCCGCCCGCGTCAGGGGCCTTGTCGGCGCGGCTGCCTTCGGGAGGCGCGGCCATGTCCTTGCGGTAGCGGCCCGAGAGCCAGCCGCCTCGCAGCGGGCTCCACGGGATGATGCCGACGCCCTCGCCCCGGCAGACCGGGACCAGGTCCCATTCGGTCTCGCGGTCGAGCAGGTTGTACAGCGGCTGGAGGCACGCGAACGGCTCCCAGTCCCGCGCTCGCGCCAGGTCGATCGACTTCTGCAACTGCCAGCCGGCGTAGTTGCTCGCGCCCAGGAACCTGACCTTGCCCGCGCGTACGAGGCCGTCGAGCGTCGCGAGGGTCTCCTCGATCGGCGTCGCGTCGTCGAAGACGTGCACCTGGTACAGGTCGATGTAGTCGGTCCGCAGCCGCCGCAGGCTCGCCTCGACGGCGCTGAGCAGGTGCTTGCGGCCCGCGCCGCCGTCGTTGGGGCCGGTGCCCATGTCGCCGTAGGCCTTCGTGGCGATCACGAGGTCGTCGCGCGACTGCCGCTCGAGCCAGCGTCCGAGGATCTCCTCGGAGACTCCGGCGCTGTAGACGTCGGCGGTGTCGATGAACGTGCCGCCCGCCTCGACGAAGCGGTCGAGCATCCGGTGGGCGGTCTCCTCGTCGGTGGCGCCGCCGAAGGACATGGTGCCCAGGCACAGTGCGCTGACTTTCAGGCCGGTTCGGCCCAGGTATCGGTTCTCCATGCGTTGGACGGTATTACCTGGAGTGCACTCCAGGTCAAATCATTGCCGGCGCGGCCCTGGCCGCCGGCTCCGCGTCGAATGCGGTGGTCGCACCGATCCATGCCAAGGCGAAGAGGGCTGCCGGGGAGGCGATCGATGACCGAGGAAGCGGCACCGGGACATGCCGAAGGGCCCGGGGCTTTCGCCTCGGGCCCTTCGGCTTTCGGTCCAGGTGGTTCGGGTCAGCCTAGACTGTCGATTCGTCCGTTTGTGGGCACTAGTGGACGCCGACGGTGCGCGTGCGGCGCATCGAGAGCACGTACTCGACGAGCTTGATGAGCACCTGCTTGGTCGACTCCCGGTTGCGGGCGTCGGTGTAGACGACGGGCACCTCGGGGGCGATCTGGAGCGCGTCGCGGATGTCCTGGGCTTCGTGGAGCTGCTTGCCGTCGAAGCAGTTCACGGCCACCAGGTACGGGAGCTTGCGGTGCTCGAAGAAGTCGATCACCGAGAAGCAGTCCGCGAGGCGACGGGTGTCGACCAGCACGATCGCGCCGATCGCACCGCGCACGAGTTCGTCCCACATGAACCAGAACCGGGTCTGGCCGGGCGTGCCGAACAGGTACAGGATGAGGTCCTGGTCGATGGTGATACGACCGAAGTCCATCGCCACCGTGGTGGTCGCCTTGTCGGGCACAAGGTTGTTGTCGTCGACGCCCTCGGAGGCGGAGGTCATGATCGCCTCGGTCGTCAACGGAGTGATCTCGGAGACCGAGCCGACCAAGGTCGTCTTGCCGACGCCGAAGCCACCGGCGATGACGATCTTGGCAGAGGTCACACGAGAGGTGTCTGCGGGTGAGTTCATTAGGGTCTAAAGCCTCCTGAGTCCACTGAGAACGCGCTCAAGGAGCTCGGTTCCGACCGATTCGTCGGCGCCTTCGGCGTCGAAACCGGTGGGTGCGTGCACTGCCAACAAGCCGTCGGCCGCCATGTCGGCGACCAGCACGCGGGCGACGCCGAGCGGCACCTCCATGCGTGCGGCGATCTCCGCCAGCGATTGCAGTCGGCCGCCGCACAGGTCGACGATCACCTTCTGCTCCCTGCCGCCGAGGAACTGCCCGGACCTGCCCCTCGCGGTGGTCTCCACCAACGCTTCGAGGGCGATCTCCAATTGGGGCCGCGTACGGCCGCGCGTGACCGCGTACGGTCTGACGAGTGAGCCGGTAGGCTCATCACCACCGAGGACCATTGTTACCTCCAACCGCGACCCGCAGATCCCACAATCCTTGTGCCGCAGTCTTGTCAGTTATCCGTGTACCGCATGCCCGGGGAGGCACCGGCCCGTCGCCTGGGGACGCGACGGAGGGGGTTGGTTGTTCAGTTCGTCCCACTCGTGCTGCTTAAAGCATCGAGTGGAGCCTACCGTGCCGCACGCCCTTGTGCCAATCGCGCCCGAGCCGCGGCACGGATCAGCTTCGAGCCGAGGGCGTGAGCGCCTGGCCGACCCGGTCGACCAGGAGGGCCATCTCGTAGCCGACCTGGCCCACGTCGCAGTTCTTCGACGCCAGCACCGCGAACGAGGAGCCGTCGCTGATGGACATGAGGAACAGGAAGCCGCGGTCCATCTCGACGACCGTCTGGAGAACGGCGCCGCCCTCGAAGCAGCGGGACGCGCCCTGGGTCAGGCTCACCAGACCCGAGGTCACCGCCGACAACTGGTCGGCGCGGTCCCGCGGGAGGTCCCGCGAGGACGCCAGCAGCAGACCGTCGGCGCTGACCGCCACGGCGTGCGCGACGCCCGGCACGCGTTCGGCGAAGCCGGCAAGCAGCCAGCCCAGGTCTTGGACCGAGGTTCCACCAGTGCTCATCGTTTGCGCTCCTTAGTAGCGTCTGCCGTGTTGCGGTTCAGCGACTCAGTTACCGTCATTGCCACGTCCTCGCTGGACGCCACGGTGATAGGCCGACAGCAGGCCCCGAATGCCCTCGGGGTTGCGCTTCTGCGCGCTGACGGTCTCCTGCGACTCCTCCACCCCGCCGGGAACCAGGCGTTCCATCGGTCGGCGCTTGGGAAGTCCCGTCGAAGTCGTCTCGTCGACGGTGGTCTCGGCGAAGGCGTTGTCGACCCGGCTCCACCCGTCGTCGGCGGCCGTGCGCCAGGCGTAGGAGCCGGCCTCGGACTCGTGGGCGGTGTTGAGTCGGCGTCGCTCCGGTCCCGAGGCGGCCGACGTCTCGTCGGCGGGACTGCTCTGCATGGGCGGGCCTTCCGTGGGCTGCGGAGGGGAAGGTGGCGCCGCCTCCCAAGCCGGGGCGTTGGACTCGGCCGCACCTGACTGGTCAGCGTAGCGCGGCGCGGGGGCCTTCGCCACCTCCGAAGGTGCTTCGGGGGCCGCCCGGAAGGACGAAGAGGGCGGTTCCTCGGCTGCGGCGGCCGAGGCGGTCTCCTCCTCGACGGGCTTGGGCGCGGGCGTGACCGACTTGAACCAGGCCGACTCGACCTCGCGGAAGATCGGCAGCTCCGTGGTCGCGTCCAGCGCCGACACCCGGCCGCCGCGCGCCTCGCGCGGGGCCTCGGTGGTGCCGCCGGGGCCGGCGGCCACGTCGGGCCACGACGGCGGGGCCGGCTCCGGCTCGGGCGTGAAGGCCTCGAGCTGGATCTTCGGCAGGGCCACGTGCTCGGACGAGACGATCTCGCCGGTCACCTCCATGACCTTGCCGCCCGAGCGGCGCTCGTCGGCCAGCCCGCCGGGCCGGAACATGAAGCCCGGCTCCTCGTCGACGGGGGCCTGCGGCGCCTGCGGGGGCTGCGGCTGGCGGCGGTGCAGCTGGTGCTCGCCGGTCAGCGGCTCGACCGGGTTGGACGGCATGGGCGGGCGCGAGGCCGTGGGCGGCGCGCTCGGCTGCCAGGCCGGCGGCTGCGAGTACTGCGTCGGCGGCGAGTGCGGGGAGGGCGGCGGGACCGTGTCGAACAGGCCCGCCGGGCTCTCGGGGACCTGCGGCAGGGCGCCGGTCGACTCCATGCCCGACAAGAGCTCGCCGCGCGGGCCCTGGCCCTGGAGGGCGGCGGGCTCGCCGCCGTCGAGCGGCACGCCCGAGCGCAGGCCGCGCTCGGGGAGCTTCGGCTCGGTCAGGACCGCGTCGCCCAGGATCACCTCGGCGATGGTGCCGCGCTGGTCGCCCGGGCGCAGCTCGACGCGCACGTCGTGGCGGTTGCCCAGGCGGGCGACCACGACCAGGCCCATCATCCGCGAGGAGGCGAGGTCGATGACGTCGCCGGACTCGGCGAGCTGCCGGTTGATCTCCTCGATCTGCGCCGGCGGCATCCCGATGCCGATGTCCATGATCCGCACCCGGATCGCGCCCTGCGGGGCGTCGGCGGTGCGCATCTGCTCGGCCTCGACCAGCACCGGGGACTCCGGCGGGGAGAAGGCGGTCGCGTTGTCCATGAGCTCGGCGATGAGGTGCACGAGGTCGTTGACCGCGGCCGGGCGGATCTCCCGCTCGGCCTCCAGCTCGCCGAACTCGATGCGGGTGTACTGCTCGACCTCGGACTGGGCGGCCTGGAGGATGTCGCCGATCGGCGCCGGGTAGCGCTCCTGGCGGGTCGAGTCCGCACCGGCGAGCACCAGGAGGTTCTCGTCGTTGCGGCGCATGCGGGTCGCGAGGTGGTCGAGCTGGAACAGCTCGGCCAGGCGGTCGGGGTTCTCCTCGCCGCGCTCCAGGTGGTCGAGGTGGCCGATGAGCCGGTCGACCAGGTTCTGGGAGCGTCGGGCCAGGTTGATGAACATCTGGGAGACGTTGGCGCGCAGGGCGGCCTGCTCGGCCGCGATGCGGATCGCCTCGGTGTGGACGATGTTGAACGAGTGCGCGACGTTGCCGATCTCGTCGCGCTGGTCGATGTCGATGACCGCGCCGGTGTCGGCCGCGACCTCGTCGGGCGTCCGGTTGCCGATCGTCTCGGCGTCCCGCATCTGGGCCACCGCCTGCGGCAGCGACACGTGCGCCACGTCCAGCGCGCCCTCGCGCAGTCGCCGCAGACCCGTCGCCATGTTCCGGGCGATGAGCAGGGCGATCACGGTTGCGATGACGAACGCCGCCAGGATGAGCACCGCTTCGAGCAGCAGCTGGAAGATCTGCGCGTCCCGGTCGGTGCGGGCCTGGGCGAGAACCTCGTCGGACTCGGAGTTGATGTAGTTCAGGCCGTTGTTGAGGATCGCGTTGTAGGAGTCGATGACATCGGCGTTGACCGACAGGGGCTTGGTGGTGCCCGCGTTGATCGCCGAGTTCTCGAACTCCAGGGCCGCCTTCGCCTCTTCGGTGTTCAGCCCGCCCTCGCTGAAGAAGAACGACAGCTGCTCGTCGCGGTCGGCCACGGTCTTGAACTGCCGCTCGGCCGACTCGCGCCCCTTCGCGTAGGCGATGAAGTTCTGCCAGCGGGTGTTGTTGATGAACTCCTCGCCGTCACCGACGTTGATCGCGATCGCCCGCTCCTCCTCGAGCGTCTCGATGATCGTCGTGGCCGCGGCGATCGCCTGGAGGTTCCGGGCGATGTCGGGGTCGTTGACGATGCGCGAGGAGATGTCGGTGATCGTCACCAGTTCGGCGATGAGCCGCTGGTAGACGCGGGAGGTCGCGTCGATCGAGGTGCCGTTGGGGCTGTCGGCGGCGGCCTGCCGGATCTGGATCAGGCTCTCGTACTGGGTGCGGATCGCGTCGATGCGGTTGTCGATGTCGTCCGACAGGTTCGGAAGCTCGTCCGCCTTCAGGTTGAACTGCTCCAGCGAGCGGTCGGTCTGCGCCTGCTGGGTCTGCACGGCCGCCTCGTCGTACTGCGACTCGTCGATGTCGGCGACGTGCTGCTCCTCCAGGCGGAGGTTGGTGACCAGCAGCGAACGCTCGCGCTGGAGGTCGTACCGGAGCTCGGCGGTGACGGCGTTGAACTCCACGAGCTTCACCATGTCGTCCGAACCGAACACGCGGTCGGCGAGGTCGTAGAGGCGAAGGCTCGCGACGGCCACCAGCACCACCAAGGGCACCAGGAGGATCAGTCCGAGCTTGGACCGGATCCGCATGTCGGCGATACGCGGCAGGCCGAGCGGTCCTCGTCGAGCCGCTGAACCCGCACGGTTCGAGCTGCGCTTGCTCACCTTGTCTAGCCTCCTGGGGTGGTCCTCTGTGTCAGACCGAAGGGCCCGTGCCGGGCCGGGCTCGGTCTCGGGCCGACGGTGTGCGCCGGCGGTGCCGTCCGGCCGCCGTGGCGGCGGGGGTCGGCATGTGAAGCCCAGCAGATTCCATCATGACGAAAGTAGCCCGCGAAATCCAGGGGCGTACTGGAGTACTGTTCCCGGCCTCGTATGCCACCGTGTTACGGGGCGATTCTCAAGATACACTGATCTTTCGGACACATACCTATGCGGTATTCGGCTGTTCGGACAACAAAACTGACCGCTTAGGCGAACGTCGCGACCCCCGCACGGCCCATCCGGCACACCCCCGCCGGAACCGCACCGAACGCATCCACACGACTGCGCTACGTGCAGGCCGATTCGCGGCATTCATCCCGTCACTCCCCGCGCCCGACCGGCCACCCGCCGCGGACCGATCCTCCCGCAAGCTCTGACAACTCGCACAGACTGTGCGACAGCGAACCCCCTTCACTCGGGCACCGTTGAGGCACAGCCCCTTCTTGGAGGTAACCCCATGTCCCTGCTCGCAGTCACACTCGAGCACCACCACTTCACTTACGGCTGGCTCAATCCCGTGATGGGCCTCGCCTTCGCCGCGGCCGGGTCCTTCCTCGGCCTGTCGGCCTCCCGCTACGCCCGCGCCGCGACCTCCGCCGCGGGAAGGCTCCGCTGGACCCTGATGGCCTCACTGGCCATCGGCGGGATCGGCATCTGGATGATGCACTTCATCGCGATGATCGGGTTCACCGTCACCGGTGCCTACCTCGCCTACGACCCCGCGCTCACCGCCGCCTCGTTCGCCTTGGCGGTCCTGGCCGTGGGCGTCGGGTTGTTCGTGTCCGGCGGCAAGCGCGCTGGCTGGCCGCGCCTGCTCCTGGGCGGACTGATGTGCGGCGCGGGCGTAGCGGGAATGCACTACACGGGCATGGCCGCGATCGCGACCGGCGGACGGGTCGCCTACGACCCGCGCCTGGTCGCGGCCTCGGCCGTGATCGCCGTGGTGGCCTCGACGGTGGCGCTGCGGTTCACCGCGGTCGTCTCCCGCCGCGGCACCATGGCCCTGGCCGCGACCGTCATGAGCGTCGCGGTCGTCGGCATGCACTACACCGGCATGGCCGCCGTGCGGGTCGAAGGCCCGCCGAAGGAGGCCGCCGACGGGATCAGCCCGCTCGTGCTGCTCCTGCCGATCCTCGTCCTGGCGCTCATCGCCATCATCGGCATGGTCTTCGGCGTGCTCGCCTCGCCCTCCCTCGACCGGCTCGAGGACCGAGAGGACACCGCGGCCGAGGAGACACGGGACGACCTGGGCGTCTTCGGCAGCGGCCGGGGCGTAACGGGCGGCGCCGATCGAATCGACCGTCCTAGTGCAACTGTCCGTCTTGTGGACGCAGGCGGACAGTAGTCGTATAAGTTTCGAATCGCGCAGATTGCAATCGCGCATCATTCCGGAAACGGGTGGACACCCGGGGAGGAAGACCGCTGGTGGAACACGTAAGTCACTTCACTTACGGCTGGATCAATCCCATCATGGCCTTCGGATTCGCCTTCGCAGGCTCGATCCTCGCGCTCATGTGCATGACGCAGGCGCGCAGGCAGGACCGGACCGTCAAGGCCGCCCGCAAACGCGTCCGGTGGATCGCACTGGCCGCCTTCGCGTTGGGCGGCACCGCGATCTGGATGATGCACTTCACCGCGATGATGGGCTTCAAGGTCGTCGAGTCCGACATCGCCTACGACCCGGTCAAGACGTTGCTGAGCCTGGTCGCCTCGACCGGATCGGTGTTCTTCGGGCTGCTCGTCGCCGGCACGGGGCAGCGCAACACCGTCGCGAAGATCCTCATCGCCGGGCCCCTCACGGGCGTCGGCGTGGTGATCATGCACTACTCGGGCATGTCCGCCATCAACGTCTCGGGCCACATCGCGCACGACCGCGCCTACTTCATCGCCTCGGTGGTGATCGCGGTCGTGGCCGCGACCGCCGCGCTGTTCTGCGGCATGTTCCTGGACGGATGGCGCTGGCAGACGGCCGCCGCGGTCGTCATGGGCGCGGCGATCTGCGGGATGCACTACACGGGGATGGCCGGGGTGCGGGTCACCCTCTACGGCGAGGGCCGCAACCCCGTCGAGGGGATCGACCCGATCATGCTGATCCTGCCGATCCTGGGCGTGGCGACCCTCGGCATCATCGTGCTCCTGTTCGCGCTCATGGGGACCACGCCGAAGACGGTGACCCGGCGCGAGCAGCTGGGCATCGAGGTCGAGGACGAGGAAGTCCTGCCGACCGCCACGGGCGCGATCCAGGTCGACCGGTTGCGGACCCGTCCGCGCCCGGGGCCCGGACGGGTCCGCAACCGCTCCGAGCGGCAGGGCCATGTGCCCGACCAGCGTTCGGCCTCGCCGACGCCCGCGCCGCAGGGCGGGCACGACGGTCCGATGGTCGTGCCCGAGGGTTCGTTCGTCGAGCGCAGGCAGCGCTCGTTCCAGCAGGCGGAGCTGGAGCAGACGGCCGAGCATTTCGAGATCACCCGCCAGACGCGGCCTTCGTAGCCGCGTCGATTCGACTCCCGCACCGGCAGCAGCGGGAACGGCCCCCGCCCATTCGGGCGGGGGCCGTTCCTCTATGCCTTATATATATGGGCCGCTACGCACCGCAGTGGGGCACGCGTTTGCCCAGGCCCGCAAGGGGTCCGGACGGGGCGCTAGACGCCCGCGTAGGAGTGGAGCCCGTTGAAGACGAGGTTCACCGCGGTGAGGTTGAAGACCATGACCGCGTAGCCGGCGATGGCGATCCACGGGGCGTTCGCCTTGGCGCCCTTGCCGGAGACGCGGGCGTGGAGGTAGGCGGCGTAGACGACCCAGGCGATGAAGGCCCAGACCTCCTTGGGGTCCCAGGCCCAGTAGCGGCCCCACGCGAAGTGGGCCCAGACCGAGCCGGCGAAGATGCCGAAGGTCAGCAGCGGGAACGCAAAGACGTGGATCTTGAAGGTGAGGCGCTCCAGGACGGTGGCGTCGGGGAGGCGCTCGGCGACGTTGAGCGGGAAGCGGATCGCCTTGCCGTCGGAGACCTGGCGGTCGTAGCGGCGTTTGAGCAGGTGCAGGATCGCGAAGACGCAACCGATGAGGAGGACGCCGGAGGCGGCGATGGCGGCGGTGACGTGGATGATGATCCAGTAGGAGTCCAGGGCCGGGACGAGCGGTCCGGCCTCGGTGTAGACGCGGACCGAGGTGCCCAGGACCATCGTCACGGCGAAGGTGGCGAACAGGCCGAGCCGCCTGGGCACGTTGCCGTTCGCGACGAGGACGAGCCAGGTGACCATGCCCGCGAGGGCCACGCCCACGGTGTACTCGAACATGTTGCCCCACGGCCACCGTCCGGTGTAGACGACGCGGGTGATGATGCTGGCGGCGAGCGCGACGGTGCCGAGGTAGGTGAGGACGAGCCCGAGGCCGCCGGCGCCGCGGGCGGCGGCGGGGCTGATCGGGGGCTCGGCCGGCGGCTGCCCGCCGGTGCTCTCGGCGGCGTCGGCGCCCGCGGCCACGGCGGCGAGTCGCTTGGCGCGTTTCGGGGCGCGCTTGTCGAAGGCGTACTCGACTGCGTAGGCGAACATCGCGGCGGCGTAGGTGAGGATGGTGGCGACGAACAGCGCGTTCGCCGCTTGGGCACCGGTCATGGCTGGCTCCCGATCGTGTCGTCGGTGTCTTCGGTCTGTCGCGGCTCGTATCCGGGGGCGATCAGGGCGGTGAGCTCGTCGCACTCCTCGTCGAGGCCATCGTAGTCATTGCGGTTGAGTCCGGCGGTCTCGACGGTGCCGTCGGGGTTCCAGCGGACCCAGAAGCGCCTGCGGCGCACCGCGAGCGCGGGCAGGAGTCCGCCGAGGAGGAGCAGCGCGGCGGCGAGGACGACGGGTCCGCCGGGGTCGTGGCGGACCTGGAGGACCGCGTACTGCTCGACGCCGTCGAAGCTGAGGGTCGAGCCGTCCGGCAGTTCGAAGACGTCGCCGAGGCCGATGACCTCGACCTGGTCGTTGACCTGGCGGAGGTCGCCGGAGGCGATCTGGTCGGGGTTGACGGCGTAGACCGATTCGGGCCTGCCGTCGCCGAGGCCGATGTCGCCGGTGTAGGCGGTGAGGGCGAGGACGGGGTTGTCGGCCTCGGGCCGGGTGCCCAGGAGCATCCCGGTCGCGTCGTCGAAGGTGGGGACGAGGATCGCGTCGAAGGCGACTTCGGCGTCCTCGTCGACCGTCCCGGTCTCGGGGTCGACGTTCGCGTCGGGGAATTTGAAGGCGCCCTCGGAGTTCAGTGCCGCGTCCATGGCGAGGAACTCCTGGTGGAGGGTCTGGGTCTGCCCGTAGCGGTCGGTGAAGGTGACGACGGCGGTGTAGCCGTGGCCGATGAGGAAGACGTTGGTGCCGCCGAGGTTCAAGGGGTGGTTGACCTGGAGGTCGTACTGACCGGTGCCGTCGGCGGTCTCGTAGGTGACGTCGGCGTCGTAGGCGGTGGGGCCGCCGTCGGTGAACTCGGCGTCGAAGGCGTTGAGGGTCAGGCAGAACCGGGGGAGGTCGGTCTCGTCGACCCATGCGCCGAGGCCGTACTCGTCGTACTGCTGGAGGTTGTTGCAGTAGGACTTGTCCTCGGAGAGGATCCGGTTGCCGTACCAGCTCATGAGGCTGCCCGCGGCGACGCCGAGGAGCATGAGGATGACGCTGGTGTGGAACAGGAGGTTCCCGGTCTCGCGCAGGTGGCCTTTCTCGGCGGCGATGGTGACGGTGCCGTCCTCGGCCTCGCGCACGGTGGTGCGCCAGCGGCGCTGCTTGAAGACGGCGCGGGCGCGGCCCTGGTTCGCGGCGGCGTCGGCGTCGAGCGCGCGGTGGTAGGGCAGGATCGACATCCGCCGCGGGGCGTCGGGGACCTTGGCGCGCAGGGCTTTCCAGTGGACGCGCAGGCGCGGGACGATGCAGCCGGCGAGGCTGATCATGAGCAGCAGGTAGATCGCGGAGAACCACGGCGAGGTGTAGACGTCGAAGGCCCACAGGCGGTCGAGCCAGGGGGCGAGGTCGGGGTACCGCTCGAAGTACCCGGCGACGTCGACGGAGCTGATGGAGCGCTGGGGGAAGGTCGATCCTGGGATGGCGGCGAGGGCGAGGGCGAGCAGGAGCAGCAGGGCGGTGCGCATGGAGGTGAGCTGGTGCCACCAGCGGCGCGCGAAGGAGCGCAGGCGCCTGGCGGGCCCGGGCTTCTTGCGCGGCGCGGGGTTGCGGGGCGCGGAGGCGAGCGTGGCGGTCACAGGAGGCTCGTCCCGGCGCCGACGGTGGCGCGCAGCCAGTTGGTGAACTCGGTCCACGCGCCGGTGACGAGCATGAGGCCCACGGCGATGAGCATGACGCCGCCGGCGATGGAGATGGCGCGGCCGTGGCGCTTGAGGAAGTCGAGGGCCCCGGCGAGGCGGTGCATCCCTACGGCGAAGAGCACGAAGGGCGCGCCGAGTCCGGCGCAGTAGGCGATCATGAGGCCGACGCCGCGGCCGGTGCCGTCCTGGATGACCGCGAGGCTGGTGATGGCGGCGAGGACCGGTGAGGTGCAGGGGATCCAGGAGAGGGCGAAGACCGCGCCGAAGAGCGGGGCCCCTGCGAGGCCGACGGCGGGGCGCCATTTGGGGGCGTAGCCGCCGCGGGCGGGGATGAGGCCGATGAACATGAGGCCCATGGCGATCATGAAGACCCCGGCGAAGATCTCCAGGGTGGCGATGTTCTGGAGGAGGGCGCGGCCGGCGCTCTGGAGGGCGAAGACCACGGTCGTGTAGACGGCGGTGAATCCGGCGACGAACAGGAGCGCGCCGGTGAGGATGCGCCCGGTGCGGCGGTCGGTCTTCGTGGCGAGCCCGCCTTCGCGGCCGCCTTCGGCGCCCGCGAGTTCGGTGCCGCTGAGTCCGGTCACATAGGACACGTAACCGGGCATGAGCGGGAGGGTGCAGGGGGAGGCGAAGGAGACGAGCCCGGCGAGCGCGGCGACGCCGAAGGCGAGCAGGAGCGGGCCGGAGGCGGCGGCCTCGGCGGGGCTCACTCGGTCGCCTCGCGGGGCGAGCGCTCCGGCGCGGCGGCGTCAGAGGCTGTGTTCGTGTCGAAGGCTGTGCCGGTGTCAAAGGCGGTGTCGGTGTCGGCGTCCGAGGACTCGGCGGAAGCCGCGGCGCCGGTGGCGATCCGGCCGGGGGCGACGGTGCCGTCGGTGGCGGCGTCGGGGACCGGGCTCGCCGGGTAGAGGCGGCGTTTGACGAGCGCGCCGACCGCGAGCGCGCTGACGGCGAAGGTGCCGGCCATGACCGCGCCCTTGGCGGCCTTGCGGAAAGCGGTCTTCGACGGGATGGACATCAGCTCTCCAGTGCCTTCTTGATGTCGGCGATGAGGGTCTGGGCGTCGTCGAGTTCGCCGCGCCAGATCGAGAAGACCCGGTGCTCGGCGTCGATGACGATCGTCGCGGGGATGTCGTTCGGGGAGAGCCCGTAGTCGATGAACTGGTCGGCGACGCGGCCGGCCTCGTCGTTGATCGAGGGGTACTCCACGTTCCAGCGCCGTTCGAAGGCGCGGGCGGCGTCGCCGGTGTCGCGGATGTTGACGCCGAGGAACTGCACGTTCCGGTCGGCGAACTCGGCGTCGGCCTCGACGAGGGCGGGCGCTTCGGCGACGCACGGGGGGCACCAGGAGCCCCAGAAGTTGACGACGAGGACCGATCCGGCCCAGTCGTCGGTGTCGACGGCGGTGCCGTCGAGGGCGGTGCCGGTGAGGCGGGGGGCCTCGAAGCGGTCCTCTGGGTCTTCCCAGCGGTAGTTGGAGCCGTCGCCGGAGACGTAGCGGTCGCGGTTGATCTCGTTGACGCGGCCCGCGTCGGCGCCGCCTGCGTCGGAGCACGCCGCGAGGGCCAGCAGCGGCAGCGCCGCCAGCATCGTCCTCCGCCGCAGCGCCACGGTCAGGCGCCCTTGGCCTTCCGGGCGGACTCGGACTTGAGCACCAGGTGCGCGGCGGGCTCGGAGTACTCGACGCGGGCGAGCGAGGCGCCTTCGTAGACGAAGCTGGTGATCGAGGCGAGCGCGCATTCGCGTTTGCGCGGGTCGTGCCACAGGCGCTTGCGCTCGGCGAACTGGCGGACGGTCCAGATTGGCAGCTGGTGGGAGACGAGGACGGCCTCGCCGCCTTCGGCGGCGGCGCGGGCCTTGTCGATCGACTCCATCATGCGGCGGGCGATGTCGAGGTACGGCTCGCCCCAGGAGGGGGTGAAGGGGTCGCGCAGGCGCCACCAGTACTTGGGGTCGCGCAGGGCGCCGTCGCCGACGCCGACGCGCAGGCCTTCGAAGGAGTTCCCGGCCTCGATGAGGCCGTCGTAGGTGACGGTGTCGAGGCGGTGGGAGGCGGCGACGGGTTCGGCCGTCTCCTGGGCGCGCTGGAGGGGGGAGGCGCCGACGTGGACGACGTCGCGTCCGGCGAGGCGCTCGGCGGCGGCCACGGCCATCTCGCGTCCCAGGTCGGAGAGGTGGAATCCGGGGATGCGTCCGTAGAGGATGCCGTCCGGGTTGTGGACTTCGCCGTGCCGCAGCAGGTGGACGATGGTCTGGGAGCCGCTCATGATCGCACCTTAGCGGCGGCTTCGGCGGCCGGTTGCAGCGCCTGTTCGATGTGTGACAGGGCTTCCTCGTCGATCGCGGCCGAGGTGAACCAGCATTCGAAGGCGCTCGGGGGCAGGTAGACGCCGTGGTCGAGCATGGCGTGGAAGAACGCGCCGTAGGCCTCGGTGTCCTGGCGCTTGGCGCCTTCGAAGTCGGTGACGGGGTCTTCGGTGAAGAACACGGAGAACAGGTTCGAGGGGGCCGAGACGCGGTGGGGGACGCCGGCCTTGGTGAGCGCTTCGGTCGCCAGATCGGCGATCGCGGCGGCGGTCGCGTCGAGGGTGCGGTAGACCTCGGCGTCGCAGGCGCGGAGGGTGGCGAGGCCGGCGGCGACGGCGAGGGGGTTGCCCGAGAGGGTTCCGGCCTGGTAGACGGGGCCGGCGGGGCTGATCCGGTTCATGAGGTCGGCGCGGCCGCCGAAGGCGGCGGCGGGCAGGCCTCCGCCCATGACCTTGCCGTAGGTGTAGAGGTCGGCGGGGGCGGCGAGGCCGCCGGGGCCGACGCGGAAGCCGGTCATGACCTCGTCAGAGATGAGGAGGGCGCCGCGGGCGCGGGCGATCGAGTGGAGTTTCTCGTTGAAGCCGTCGAGGGGCGCGACGGCGCCCATGTTGCCGGGTTGGGCTTCGGTGATGATCGCGGCGATGCGGCCGGGGTGGGCGGCGAAGGCGGCTTCGACGGCGTTCAGGTCGTTGTAGGGGACGACGATGGTGTCGGCCGCCGCGGCGGCGGGGACGCCGGGCGAGTCGGGGTGGCCGAGGGTGGCGACGCCGGAGCCGGCTTCGGCGAGGAAGTAGTCGGCGTGGCCGTGGTAGCAGCCGGCGAACTTGATGATCGCGTCGCGGCCGGTGGCGGCGCGGGCGAGGCGCACGGCGCTCATGGTGGCCTCGGTGCCGGAGGAGACGAGGCGGACCATCTCGCAGGGGGTGCGCTCGACGATGAGTTCGGCGAGTTCGACTTCGGCGAGGGTGGGGGCGCCGTAGGAGGTGCCGCGGGCGGCGGCGTCGTGCAGGGCGCGGACGACGTCGGGGTGGGCGTGGCCGAGGATGAGCGGGCCCCAGGAGCCGACGAGGTCGACGTAGGTGTTGCCGTCGACGTCGGTCATGCGGGCGCCGGAGGCCTCGGCGATGAAGACGGGGTCGCCGCCGACGCCGCGGAAGGCGCGGACGGGCGAGTTGACGCCCCCGGGGATGACCCGGGCGGCGCGCGCGATGGCGGCCGAGGAGGCGGGGCGGTTGGGTGCGGCCTGCGGTTGCCTGTCAGTCACGGGCCCAGCATCGCACACGCCGGGCTCGCAGGCCCGGATCGGCCCGAGCCCCGATGACGGCCATCGCGCCGCTGCGACTCGCGCCGGTGGAGTCGAGCCGCGGCGAAGTGGCCCCGGGGACTCGCGCCATGGTGCGATCGCGCGATGCGGCCTCCCGATTCGGCCGCGGAGTTTTGGCCGCGCCGCGAAACCGCGCCCTCGTATTGTTCGGCCGCGCGATGCGGCCTTCCGGTTGGGCCGTGGAGTTCGACCGCGCTGCGAAACCCGTGCCCTCATGCGCCGTTGTCACATGAGGAGCACTCGCGCGCCGTTGCCCTCCGGCTACGGCCGTCCCAAACCCCCACCCACCCGTAGAGGGGACCGTAGGCCGCAACTTTCCCGCTCGGGTACGACAAAAACCGGGCCTCGCGGCGCACGTGTCACTCGAAAGAGTGCCGTGGCGGCGGCCGCAAGGGCCGCCGCCACGGGCTGCGCTTCAGCGCGGGGTCCTGCCAGGGCCCCGCGCTGAAGCGTTCGTTCCGCGCGCCCGAGCGGTCACCGGTGCGGTCCGAACGCCGTTCGCCGCCACGCCGCCACCAGGCCGGCGCGACCCGCATCGCCCGCTCCGCGTTCGCGAAGCGGCCCGCTCGCCGTCTCCGATCACCGTCCGTGCGCCAGGGGGCCGCAAGTGCTCGCCGATCCCCGAGACCGCCAGGAGCCGTCACCGCCCGCGCCAAGGGATCGCCCCGGCGTGAACGGCTACTCCCAGCGCGCTAGGCCACCGCCCGCAGTCTCGGGCCGTCGAACGGCACCGGGTGGACCAGCCGTTCGGCGAAGCTCGCGGTCACCGCCGCGTGCGGGCTCTCCCGCTCGGCCGCCTCCTGCTCGTCCGGCCCGACCAGCAGCCACCGCAGCGGCGCAGGCACCCGGTACACCGCCTGGTCCATCGAGGGCCGCTCGATGACCACCAACGCGACGTCCACCAGCTCCACCAGCGCCTCCAGGCTCCCGTCCCTCTGGCGGCACAGCTCCAGCACCTCGTCGACCGTCGCCCCCCTCGGGCGCGCGGCCAGTTCGAGCACCACCGCTCGCGCCGGCCCCGAGATCGCCGCGACCGCCCCGTCGACCGCCGCCTTGAACCTGCCGCCGCGCGCGCCGTCGAGCACGCCGACCGGATCGTCGGTGAGCCGTTGCAGCGCCGCCGCCGGCGACGCCAGCGCGGTGACCTCGGCGAGCGCGGCCAGCGCGGGCACGAAGCCCTCGACGGCCACCGCGAGGCGGCGGCAGTCGGCCGCCGTCCACGGCGCGCCGCGCTCCTCGCAGTAGCCGGCGAGGATGGCCGCGCCGTCGTCGGCCGAGGGCAGGCCCAGGGCCCGTTTGGCCTCGCCGGGCAGTTCGAGCGGGCGCACGCCGACGGCGAGGACGGCGAGGTCGGGGCATTCGCTGAGGAGCCGTTCGACGTCGGGTGCGAAGCGGCGGGTGAGGTCGTCGAGGACGAGGAGCGCGTGGGCGCCGCGGAGCCGGTCGATGGCGGTGTCGAGGGCGGGCCGCAGTGCTTCGGGTCGGCGTCCGAGGGCGTTCAGGAGTGCGCCGCCGAGGTCGTCGCCGGCGCGGCAGTACCAGACGCCGCCTTCGTAGAAGGCGAGTCGGCGCCTGGCCCAGGCTTTGGCGACGGTGGTCTTGCCGCAGCCGGTGAGTCCGGTGAGGGTGACGAGCCGGTGTGAGGCGAAGGCGCGGTCGAGTTCGCGGTCCTCCCCCGGTCTGGGGACGGGGGTCTTGAGGTCGGCGGGCAGGTGGTGGGTGAGCGGTCGGACGGGTGGGGGCGGGAAGGCGCTGGGCAGGCCGGGCGCGGTGAGTTGGACGAGTTCGGTGGCGCCGGGTAGGCCGCGCAGTTCGAAGTCGCCGAGGCGGCGGACGTCGGCGGGCGGTAGTCCGGCGGCGTCGGCGCAGGCGGCGGAGGCGAGGATCTGGTCGCCGTGCGCGGCGGAGCAGATGCGGGCGGTGCGGTGGACTTCGGGTGTGGCGTAGCCGCCGGCGGAGGGCCAGGCCTCGCCGGTGTGGAGGCCCATGCGCACGCGGGGTCGCAGGGGTCCGGCACCGGGTCCCTGGTCGGGCCAGTCGGCGGCGCGCAGGGCGGTCTGGATGCCGACTGCGGCGGCGCAGGCGGCGGCGGCGTCGTGGAAGGCGACGAAGAAGGAGTCGCCTTCGGTGTCGATCTCGGTGCCGCCGGTGGCGCGCAGGACCTCGCGGACGAGGGCGCGGTGGCGGTGGAGGACGACGCGGTAGCGCTCGGCGCCGAGGCCGGAGGCCAGTCGTGTGGATCCTTCGATGTCGGTGAACATGAACGTGACGTCGCCGGCCGGCAGTGCGGCCGGTCGGGGTTGGTCGGGCCGGGCTCCGTTGCCGCGGTCCGCGATTCGAATGGCCACATCGGACATTCCGATTCGCTCCGTTCGATCGCCTTTCTGTGTCGCCGCGCTTTCGGATCCGTCTTGCGATCCGGGCGCGGCGCCCCTTTGAGGCAGCGCAAGGTCGGCCGCCGCCGGATTTCCCGATCCGTTGTCCCCGAGGGGCAGGGCAAGGGCGGTCAGTGCGGCGTGCGATGCCGTTGTCGTATCCACGTGTCGATCAACTTTCGTTCAGCCCCCGTATGCCGGGCTGTGGCGCGCTGGTGCGCGGGCACATTGCCCAGCGGCCTCACAGTGTCTCCCCCATCTCAGTCGGTTACCTGACGTGATGGGAACTGGCACTCGGTCTGACTCTGTCTCCCGCCAAGACGCGGTCGTGAGGCCTTGACTCTGCGCGGGTTTGCTCGTGGCAACCACCGATCCGAATGGAGAACGATCTTGGCGGCCGCTGGTGGCGGGCTTTTCAGGAATTGTTGGCGTTCAGGCGTTGCCCCTTGGAAGGAAACTAGGGAATACTCGCTTTCAGCCCGGTATTGCGATCGGACCCGTCTCGGCAGGCGGGATCGGCGCCCCGGCCGGACCCACCGCCGGCCCCGGCGTCTCGCTCACCGGTCGGCTCGGGCGTGCCATGGGTGCCTACACTGGGTGCTTTGCGTCGGCGCCGCCCGCGCCGGCCCGCGCACCGGCAGTCCGCCCGCAGTGTCCTCGCAGAGCCCGCCTCCGAAGGGGAGAGTCCGCCAGCCGTGAAGCCGCAGAGCCCGACGCCTTCCGAGCCCGGTCCCGCCGAGCAGGGCCCGAACACGCATGGTTCGGCCGAGCACGGCCTGGCCGAGCAGGGTCCCTCCGCGCTGGTTCCGCCCGTGCAAGGTCCGGCCGCGCAGGTTCCGACCGTGCAGAGCCCGGCGCTGCCGGTGCTCACCTTGCACGGCCGGCCCGCTCACGCGCGTCCGAGCCTCCTCCGCCGCCTCGCGGCACTGCCGTGGCGCGCCCTCAAGGCCTGCGGCCGGGGCGTGCGAGCGGTCGTGCGGGGCCTGCGGGCCCCGGCCGGGCGCCTCGGCGTCCAGGTCGCGATCACGGCCCTGGCCCTGGCCGCGACCCTCGCGGCCGGCTGGTTCCTGGTGCCCGAGGCGGGCCCGGCCTGGTCCTTCGGCACCGAGCCGAGCCCCGAGCCCGAGGAGGCCCCGCTCGTGCTCGCCCCCGAGGAGGCCCCCGCCGCCGGGCTCCCGGCCCAGACCGACCCGGTCGAGGACGACTCCACCGGCGAGCCGACCGAGGCGCCGACCACGGGCGCCGCGGCCGACCTCGACTCGTGGGCGAGGGGCCTGACGCACCTGGGCATCTCCGAGCGGGCCCTGATCGCCTACGGCCGGGCCGAGCTGCTCTCGGACTTCCAGAACCCCGGCTGCAACCTGTCGTGGACGACCCTCGCCGGGATCGGCGCCACCGAGTCCAACCACGGCACCACCGGCGGCAACCGCCTCCGGCCCGACGGCACGACCCTGACCCCGATCATCGGAGCCGAGTACCAGGAGAAGGGACCGATGCAGTTCCTCGACACGACCTGGGAGGCGTGGAAGGCCGACGGCAACGGCGACGGCGTCTTCGACCCGCACAACATCGACGACGCCACCACGGCGGCGGCGAACTACCTGTGCGCGGGCGGGCGCGACCTGACCCGGCCGGCCGACTGGTACGCGGCAGTCCACAGCTACAACCCCCGCGACGACTACGTGCAGCAGGTGTTCGACCGCGCCGACGACTACGGCAGGAAGAGCACCGCCTGAGCGGCAACCCACGGCTGCGAGCTGTGAGGTTGGGGTTCCGTTCGGTGACGATTTCGGGTAAGGATAAGAGATGCCCCTGACGCAGCTCGCTCCCGGCGAGATGACCGACGACGACCTCCGCGACTGGTGCTCGGTGCTCAACGACATGACCGCCGCCGACATGCCCGCCGAGCCGCGCTGGCGCACCGACCGGCTCAGCGACTACCTCACCGGCTCCCTGCCCGACGACGAGCGGTTCCTGTTCCTCGACCGGGACGCCGACGGCGACCTGGTCGGCCACGCCAGCCTCATCGTCTTCGGCGGCGAGCGCTCGGGCAACGGCGTGGTCGAGATGTCCACCCGCCCCTCGGCGCGCGGCAAGGGCGTGGGGACGCGCCTGCTGCGGGCGGTCGCCGAATGCGCCAAGGCCAACGGCTGCCGGACCCTGTCGGTCGAGGTCATCGCGACCACGCCCGCGGTCGGCTTCTACGACCGGCACGGCTTCGCCCGCTCGGTGGTCGAGCAGCGCCACCTGCTGCGCTGGGCCGAGATCGACTGGGAGAAGATCGAGCACGCCGCCGGCCGCCTGGCCGCCGGGTACCGCCTCGAGTACCACGCGGGCGGCGTTCCCGACCGCCTCCTGGACTCGTACGCGGACGTGAAGGCCAATCTGCGGTCCAGCCCCGGGAACGTCGCGTTCGTGCCCGAGTGGCGCGGCTCGGCCTACGCACCGGCCCTGCGCGAGTCCTTCGCGACCCTCGCGCGGCGCGGGATGCGCTCGCACATCGCCGTGGCCGTCAGCGAGCCCTACGGGAACGTCGTGGGCCTGACCGAGCTGGTCGTCTCGGCACAGCGGCCCACCCGCGCCGACCAGTACGACACCGTCGTCGCCCCCGAGCACCGCTCCTACGGCCTGGCGATGTCCATGAAGGCCCGGCTGCTGACCGAACTGCGCCGCGCCGAACCGCAGCTCGTCGACGTCCAGACGTGGACGCTGGAGGCCGCCGACGACGTCCGCTGGATCAACGGCGAGCTCGGCTTCGCCCACGACGTCGACTGGTACGACTACGAAGCCGACATCGACAAGCTCCTCGCCCGCCTCTCCCGACGCGGCTGAACCCCGCTCCCCCACCCGCCGAGCGGCTTGCGCCGCAACCGGACCGGCCGAATCCGCGGCAGCCGCAACTCCCCGTGTTCGCGAGAACTCACTACACTGGCGCACATGCACCCCCGCCCCCAGTTCGAGGCCGCCGGCACCGAGCGGCGCGTCATCGTCGTGGGCGACAACGGTCTGACGCTGCGGTTCATCAAGAACCTCATCGACCGCTTCTCCTTCCGCGTCATCGCCGTCATCCCCAAAGGGCCCGGCGGCCAGCGCGACGAGATCCGCCGCGAGTCCCAGGAGAACCGGAACCTGCGCGTCCTGGAGGCGCACCGGGTCACCGCCGAGACCGTCCGCGAAGCGGGCCTGACCGACGCCTACGCGGTGGCCCTGATGGACCAGAACGACGTCGGCAACCTGCACCTGGCGCTCAAGATCCGCGAGATGTCGCACTACCTGGGCGACGAGACGCTGCCGCGGCTGGTCATCCGCATGTACAACAAGGGCCTGCGCGACCACATGCAGAAGCTGCTGGGCGACGACGGCGTGTTCGTCGAGTCCGATGCGGACATGGTCGCCCGCACCTACGCGGCCGCGGCGCTGGAGCAGATCCCGCCGGGCGACATCGACATCTGGGACCGGCGCCTGTACCTCACCCGCACGCACGACCCGAAGGCGCAGGCGCAGTGGGTGGTCGCGGCCGGAAACGGCTTCGGCGTGGACATGATCCCCGACGACGATGACGACGACGAGGCGGTCGTGCGGCTGCTGTGCCTGGAGCCGGAGCAGCGGCGCCGCTGGTTCAAGCCGGTGCCCAGGGCCGCGATGCGGTTCGCGCGCCAGGCCGCGCACACGCTGCGGCGCACGTTCACGAAGTGGCTGTGGATCGCCGTGGCGTTCCTGACGGTGATCATGGCCGGGGGCCTGTACTCGCTGACGCACTACAAGAGCAGCGGGGACACGGCGGTGTCGGGGCTGGGCGACGCGGCGTACGTGCTCGCGCTCATGGCCGGCGGCGGGTTCGACCCGAACACCGGCGAGCCGTGGGAGCTGATGCTCACCCGGGCGGCGGTGGTCCTGTCGGGGGCGCTGCTGGTGCCGCTGCTGACCGGTGCGATCGTGCAGGCGGTGGTCGAGCGGCGGTACGCGCTCGCGGAGGGCCGCATGGTCAAGGCGGTGCGCGACCACGTGATCGTGGTCGGCCTGGGCAACATGGGGACCCGGGTGGTGGAGACACTGCGGGAGCGGCGCATCCCGGTGGTGGCCATCGAGAAGGACCGCAGTGTGGCGGGCATCCACGCGGCCCGCTCGGCGGGCGCGCAGGTGCTCTTGGCGGACGCGAGCCGTCCCGAGACCCTGCGGGAGGCCGAGATCAAGTACTGCCGGTCGCTGGTGGCGATGGCCAAGCAGGACTCGGCGAATCTGGAGACGGCTCTGTCGGGTCTGGAGTGCAAACCGGATCTGCGCACGGTCATGCGGATCTACAATCCCGAGTTCGCCTCGCTGATCCGCCGGAACCTGAACATGGGGCAGCCGGCGCTCCACGAAGGCGCGCAGCATTCCTCGTACAGTGCCCCGCAGGTCGCGGCGGCCTCGTTCGCGGGGGCGCTGACCGACGACGCGATCCTGGAGACGATCCCGGTGCGCGGGCAGATCGCGTACATCGCCGAGGCCGAGGTCGAGACGGGCTCGCGGCTGGACGACGCGCCGGCGCACGAGGCGACGGTCGCCGGCTCGCACCGGCTGCTGGCGGTCAAGCGCGCGAGCGGGCGCGTCAGCTGGAACCCGGACGCGGCCTTCAGGATCGGCTACGGCGACCAGGTGCTTGTCCTGGCGACGCGGCGGGGCCTGGACGAGATCCTCCAGCGCTGCCGAGGCGTTCCGCTGGAGCCGTGAGCGCTGGCCGCCGAGGCGGGGCCGTGCCCGCGTGTGCGTGTGACGCCCTTCGCGGCGTTCCGTGTTCCCTAAGGCTCCCGTGTGCGCGTGTGACGCGCGCCGTCCCCCGGTAGGTGACGCAACTTCCCTCCGGCTCGCTCGTTGAACGGTCGACACATCTCTCGGGAAAGGGGCCGACCGTGGCTGCAAGCGTGCGGAGACCGCGTATCGGACGGGGCGTCGGGGGGCGCCGTCGCCGCAGGATCCTTCTGGCCGCGACGGCGGGGGCGCTGGCGCTCGGCGCGGCGGCCGTGGTGGTCCCCAACGCGTTCGCCGAGGACGACCCGCTGGCGGGCGTCCTGGACGGCTCGGTCCTGACCGGCGCGGTGGACGGCGCGGTCGAGCTCCTGCCGGTGGACGAGTCGCTGCTGGGCCTCATCGACGTCGGCGAGGTCACCGAGCTGGCCGAGTCGCTCACGTACGCGGACGCCTCGGACACGCTGAAGGTCTCCGGGCCCGACGCCGGCTACGTCAAGGTCCACTTCGAGCGGCTGCTGCTGAACGCGGGCGACTACGTGACCGTCTCCAGCCCCGACGGCGCCGAGTCCTACCGGTACGAGGAGTCCTTGATCGACCAGTGGGCGACCTCGATCACCGGCGACACCGCGATCGTGCGGCTGCACAAGGGGCCCGAGAGCGTCGCCTCGTCCGCGCTGGGCGCGGTGATCGACAAGGCCGCGTACGGTTTCGCGCCCGAGGTCGTGGACGACATGGCGCAGGAGCGCGCGGCGCAGGCGCGGCCGGAGGAGAGCATCTGCGGCGGGGACGAGAAGCGGGCCTCGGCGTGCTACCGGACCTCCTATCCGGACGTGGTCGACCGCGCCAGGCCGGTGGCGCGGCTGCTCATCGACGGGAAGGTGCTGTGCACCGCGTTCCGCGTCGGCGAGGACAACCGGATGCTGACCAACCACCACTGCTTCTCCGAGACGCGGCAGGCCGAGCAGACCGAGGTGTGGTTCGGGTACGACTGCATCGCGTGCGGGGCGAACATCGCGAACATCCCGGTGAAGGTGCACGGCTCGAAGGTCCTGGCGACCTCGAAGCCCTTGGACTACACGCTGTTCACGCTGAAGGACTTCGAGCGGGTCGAGAAGTTCGGGTACCTGGAGCTGGCCGACGAGGCGCCCGCGCGCGGCGAGGCGATCTACATCCCGCAGCACCCGGCGGGGCGCCCGACCGAGATCGCGATGCACTCCTCGGTGGACGGCGGCAACTGCGTGGTCAAGCACGCCACCTACGACGGGTACATCGCCGGCAGCGATGTCTCGTACTTCTGCGACACCGAGTTCGGGTCCTCGGGCTCGCCGGTGCTGTCGCGCAACACGCACAAGGTGGTTGCCCTGCACCACTTCGGCGGCTGCCCGAACTCGGGCGTGAACGCCCAGCTCATCAAGGCCGAGATTGGACGCCTCATCTGAACTGATCCCACTGACGAGTCCGGCCCGCCGCTGCGATGCAGCGGCGGGCCGGACTCGTCAGTGCGTGTGCGGGCGTTGTATCCGAAGCGCCGCACCGTATCCAAGACGCCGCAGCGAATCGGAGGCGCCGAGACGTCCGTCTACTTGGGAGTGATCTGGAGTTCGGCGACGATCGTCGAGAAATGCGAGCGGATGCGGTCGTCGGTCGGGTCGTCCTCGGGCGTCCAGTGCACCGACATCCGCTCGTACAGCGTGTCGCGCTGCGCCGGAACGCGATCGGCGGTGCGGATGAGCTCGATCAGCTCCGACAGGCGCGAGCGGTGCCGCGCGCCCGCCGAGGAGATCACGTTCTCCTCCAGCATGATCGAACCCAGGTCGTCCACGCCCAGGTGCATGCTCAACTGGCCCGAGGCCTTGCCCGTGGTCAGCCACGAGGACTGGAGGTGCTTGACGTTGTGGAAGAACAGCCGCGCGGTCGCCAGCAGCCGCAGGTACTCCAGTGTCGTCGCCTGCGTGCGGCCCTTGAGGTGGTTGTTCTCCGGCTGGTACGTCCACGGGATGAACGACCGGAACCCGCCGGTGCGGTCCTGCACGTCGCGGATCATCCGCAGGTGCTCGATCCGCTCGGCCGCGGTCTCGCCGGTGCCCATCATCATCGTCGCCGTCGACTCCAGGCCCTGCACATGGGCGGCCTCCATGATCTCCAGCCAGCGCTCACCGGACTCCTTGAGCGGCGCCAGCGCCGTCCGCGGGCGCGCCGGGAGCATCTCGGCCCCGGCCCCGGCGATCGAGTCGAGCCCGGCGGCCTTGATGCGCTGGATCGACTCGTCGATCGCCACCCCCGAGACCTTCGACATGTGGGCGATCTCCGAAGGCCCGATCGAGTGGATCACCAGGTCGGGGTATTCGCGCTTGACCGAGGAGAACAGCTCCTCGTAGTACTCGACGCCGAAGTCGGGGTGGTGCCCGCCCTGGAGCATCACCTGCGTGGCGCCCAGGCTCACCGCCTCGCCGCAGCGGCGCAGGACCTCCTCCATCGGGTGCGCCCAGCCCTCCTCGTGCTTGGGGGCGCGGTAGAAGGCGCAGAACTTGCACGCGGTGACGCACACGTTCGTGTAGTTGATGTTGCGGTCGATGAGGTAGGTGACGATGTTGTCGCCGATGAGGCGCCGGCGGGCCGCGTCGGCGGCCTCGGCGAGGGGGTGGAAGGGCGCTTCGGTGTAGAGCAGCAGTGCTTCCTCGGCGCTGATGGCGCCGCCGTCGGCGGCGCGGGCGAGGACATCGTCAATCTCGGCCATGCACGAAGCGTATCGCCGCGAAGGCGCCGGGGACAGTGCGCCCGAGTCGATTGCCTCGTGGGTCTCGCCGCTCAGACGGTGTACAGCTCGGTGTGGATCTCGCCCGCCCCGGCGTTCTCCAGCACTTCCTTGAGGCCCAGGACCATCTCGTAGGGGCCGCAGAGGAACCACTCGTCGATCGCGGCGGCGTCGACGACCGTGTCGAGGAACTCCCCGAGCCGCTCGGGCGTCAGCCGCCCGGTCAGCAGCTCGGTCGCGCCCTCGGTGCGGGTGCGGATGTGGTGCAGGCGCAGCCGGGGGCCGTGGACGCGCTGGAGTTCGCGCAGCTCCTCGGCGAACATCGTGGTGTCCTCGCAGCGGTTGGAGTACAGGAGCGTCACCGTCGCGCCCGCTTCGAGCGCGGCGGTCGCGATCGCGATGATCGGGGTGATGCCCGAGCCGGCGACCACCGACGCGTAGTGGCGGTCGGGGCGGATCTCGGTCCAGAAGTGGCCCAGCGGCGGCAGGACCTCCAGGACGTCCCCGGGATGGAGCTGCCGGTTGGCGTACCCCGAGAAGGTGCCCTTCGGGATCGAGCGGATGCCCAGGCGCAGCGTGCCGTGCTCGGCGAGCTCGCGCGGGGTGGAGGCGAGCGAGTAGGAGCGGCGCACCTCCGCGCCGTCGGGTTCGTCCCGTTGGAAGGTGAGGTGCTGGCCGGGTTTGAAGTCGAAGGCGGGCCGCAGCGGCTCGGGGACGGCGAGGGTGACCTCGACGGCGTCCTCGGTCAGGGCCCGGACCCGGCTGACGGTGAGCTTGTGCCAGGAGGGCCGGGGTCGGCGCGGCTTCAGCTCGACGGCCACTGCGAGGTCCTTTCGTCGTCTACGGATCGCCGGGGGCGCGGGTCGCGGCGGTTCTTCACGGCTCGCGGTCCTCGCCGCTGAAGAACTCGGGACCGCTCGCGGGCAGCGCCGGGATGCGGCCCACGGCGTCCCCTTTCGTGTAACCGGCCGCCCGGGAGGCGAATTCCCGCAGGCCTTCGAGGTGGCGCTCACTGAGGCCGAACTGGAGCCGGTCGAAGTACTCGGCGAGCGCGGCGGGCGGGAACGGCTCCCAGCGGGCCGCGGCGGCGACCACCTCGTCGATCTCCTCGCGGCTGCGGCGCACCGACTCGCGGAAGGCCAGGTGCGCGGCCTTGACGAATCCGGGGTGGGCCTGGGCGTAGTCGCGGCGCACGGCCCAGACGGCGAAGACCATCGGCAGGCCGGTCCAGTCGCGCCACTCGGCGGCGAGGTCGAGCACGTGGAGGCCGCCGGGGTCGTGGTGCACGCGCAGGGCCTCGTCGCCGATGAGGACGGCGGCGTCGGCGCCGTCCAGGGCGCTGGCGGGGTCGGGTGCGGTCACGGTATAGGACGGGGTGCGCCCGTAGCGGTCTTCGAGGAGCATCCGGCCGAGGAGGACGCCGGTGCGGGAGGTGGAGGCGAGGGAGACGCGCGGGGCGGCGGGGAGGTCGGCGAGGGGGGCCTTGGAGACGAGGTTGACGCTGAGGACGGGGCCGTCGGCGGCGACGGCCGGGTCGGGGATGAGGAGCAGGTCGTCGGCGTGGCGCAGGTATTCGACCACGGTGATCGGGCCGATGTCGAGGTCGCCGGCGACGAGGAGGCGGCTGAGCTCGTCGGGGGCGGCGCGGTGCAGGTCCACTTCGAGGAGGGCGCCGGTGCGGGCCAGTCCCCAGTAGATGGGCATGCAGTTGAGGAACGCGATGTGGCCGACCCTGGGGCGCCTTGCGATGTTCACAGCTTCGACCGTAGCCTGTCGCGCGGCAAGGGGAAGGGCCCTCATCCGACCGGCGTCGCCGATATCACCGAACCGGCCCGGGGAGGTGGAGGGGACCGCCGCGCGCGTCTGCGGCATCCCGCACAGGTGCGGACTGGAACCGCCGCGCACATATGCGGCGGGCACCTGGACGCCTGCCGACGGACCCACGCGTCGGCATCGCCGCGCGCATATGCGCCGGGCAGGGCACACCGGCGGTTTCGTCGAGGTGCGCGAGGGATCGCACGAGCGCGGCACCGAGCCGCCGCGCGCGACCGCCTCACGCTCACGAGCAACGACAACCGCGCGGGCCGCCCTCGACACGGCGAAGGGGCGGCGATGCCGCCGCCCCCTCGCGCCTGCCGGCGTCCTTGGTCCCTAACCCCCTGGCCCCTGATCAGGGGCCTTCGGGTTCGTCGAGTTCGACCAGCTCGGTCATGCCGCCGGGTCCGCCGTCCTCGGAGACGAGCGCGACAAGACGTTCGAGGATCCGCTCGTCGTCGCTCTCCAGGACGATCTCGTCGCCGGACCGCACGTCCAACGTCAGCACTTGCAGGATCGACCTCGCGTCGTACGATTCACCGCCCGGTTTCGCGACCGTGACCTCGCCTTCGGCCTCCGCGGCGGTCTCGACGAACACCGTCGCGGGCCGGGCCTGGATCCCGACCTCCGTGGTCACTTTCACACGGCGTTCGGCCATGCTGCTCACCCTCCCCGTTCGCGCGGGGCTCGGACCGGAGGTCCCTCCCGCGAAGCCAGCGGGCCGCTGAGCGGCCCGTCTGCACAAGGATGGACCGCGACTGGGGACGGCGGGTGTGTTTTCGGCCTATTGCAGCGCGAATCGGTACAGATCGGGAACCGGTGGAGTAAGGGAAGCGCGCAGCAGCGCGCCCGAAGGCGGCCGGGCACCCTCACGGCGCGTCGCGTCGAAACGGACCCGCGAGGCTCACCTCGCGGGACCCACGTCAGTCCTCGGTGGTCTGCTCCGGCTTCGCTCCGTAGACGGTCGGGCGCGGCAGCGGGATGTGCTCGGGCAGGTCCGAGCGTTCGAGGCGGTCCCTGACCTGGGCGCGGCCGGGCTTGAACCCGTCGTCGACCGGCGGCCACGCGGCCGGAGGCGACTGGTGCGCGCCGCCGCGCTTCGTCGAAGGCTCCTCGAACAGGCTGATGTCGGGCGCGTTCACGATCTTCTTGCGCGCCACCTCCAGCTCCGACTTCGGGCCCTCCTGCGGCGGGGTCGGTTCGGCGGCGGGCTCGGCCGCGACCTCCGGGATCGGCTCGATCGGGGCCGCGTCGGAGAACGGGCTGTCGTTGCTCGGGAACGGCGGGCCCGGCTCGGGGTGCGGGACGGGCTCGGGCTGCGGCACCGGATCCGGTTCGGGCTGCGGGACCGGCGGCGCGGGCTCGGGATCGGGCAGCGGCTCGGGCCGGGGCGGCTCAGGGTCCGGCGAGGGCTCGTTCGGGCGCGGCGGCGTCGGCTCGGCGTCCGACAGCGCGAACGCCTCCGGGGCCTCGCCCGCAGCGGACTCGCTCGCGGTCGGTCCTGAGAACTCGGCCGGGTCGGGCTCGGCGGTGCTCGAATCGGTGCTCTCGACGCTCGGCGCGACGGGCTTGTCGCCGGACGCCTCGGCGTCCAGGGCGATCACCGGCTCGGGCAGGTCGTCGACCGTCACGCCGACGGTCTCGGCGAGCTCAGCGGCCTGCTCGGTGGCCTCGCGCAGGTCCGCGCCCGGCGTCGGGGCCTCCACGGCCGCCGCGTCGGCGAGCGCCGCGTTCAAGACCGGTTCGACCACCGTTCCGGCGTCCGAAGGCGCATCGGCCGGCTCGCCGGGGTCCTGGTCGTCTTCCAGCCCGGGGGCCGAGGGCGGTGCGGGCGGCAGCGACTCGCCGGGGACGTCGTCGCCCAGGCCGGCCAGCGCCGACTGCTCCTCGGCGGAGAGTTCGACGTCGTCGCCCACGTCCTCCGGTTCGGGGAGGTCGTCCCACAGGTCGGTGCTCTCGTCGTCCTCGGCCTCGACCGGGGTCGGCGCCGCCGCGGGGGCGCTGGGGGCCTCGGCGAGCGGCAGGTCGAGATCGGGTTCGGCCACGTCGGGCGCGGCGGCGGGCGGGCTCGCGGGAACGTCGGCGAACGGCGCCGCCTCGGGCGCGGGCTGGCGCCTGAGGATCTGGGTGCCGTCGGGAGAGGAGAACTCCCCCGGGTCGGCCGAGGGCACGCTGAAGCCGCCCGGCGGGGCCGCGAAGGGCGCTCCGGTGACGGGCGTGGCGGCGAGCGGCGGTTCGGTGAACGTCGCGTTCGGCACCGGCGGGGCCGTGTATTGGGCGTCGGGCGCGGGCGGCGGGGCCGAGTACTGGCCCTGCGCGGCGGGCGGCGGCGAGACCGGCGGGGCCGTCTGGGGGCCGGCGGCGACCGGCGGCAGCGACTGCGCCGACTGGTGCGGCTGCGGCGCGGCGTACGGCTGCGCGGGCTGCGACGGGGAGGTCGACTGGAACAGCGGCGGCGGGACCGGCGGTGGCGGCACCGAGGGCGGCTGCTGGTAGGCCGGGGCCGAGGGGTACGGCTGCTGCTGGTGGCCCTGCTGGTGCGAGGGCGACTGCGGCGAGGACGGCGGCGGGGCCTGCGGCGGCTGGTACGGGGCCTGGTGGTTCGGCGGCGGGTAGGACGGGACCTGGGCCGAGCCGGAGGCGTACGGCGCGTTCGCGGGCGGCACGGGGCCGCCGTGCGGGGGCACCGGGGCCGAGCCCTGGGGCGGCATTCCCGGCGGGGCCCAGTTCGGGCCCGGCGCGTAGTTGGCTCCGGGGGGCGATCCGGGCGGCGGGTTCGCGCTCGGATTCGGGTACTGCTGCGGGACGGCGGCCTGGCCGTGGTTCTGGCCCGGGCCGTAGCCGTCGGAGGCCCCGGACGGCTGGTAGGCGCCCGGGGGCGCGTAGGTCGGCTCGGGGGGCGCGGCATAGCCGGTGCCACCGGGCGGGGCGTACGTCGGTTCGGGCGGTGCGGCGTAACCGGTGCCGCCAGGGGGCGCATAGGCGGGTTCCGGCGGCGCCGCCTGGCCGGTGCCACCCGGAGGGGCATAGGTGGGCTCCGGCGCCGCGTGACCGGCTCCGCCGGGCGGGGCGTAGGAGGGGACCGCGGCGGCGCCGTAGGCGGGCGGCGCGTACTGCGACTCGGCCGGGAAGCCGCCGATGGGCGGCGGCAGGGGCGCGCCGCACTGCGGGCAGCGGCGCTGGCCCGATGTCAGTCGTTGACCGCAGGAGCTACAGCTTTTTCCGTCCACGGAGGCCTCCTTGGGGCTGGAGCGTCGTCAATCGGGCAACTCAACGACCATCGTGCCATCTGCCGGTGGCGTCGCGTGCACGCCTTCCCACTGTTCGGTGACGTCCTCACGAACCCGTCTGGCCGTCGGGCGTGCCGGAAACGGTGCCGGAGTCGTCCGGCGAGGGCGAGTCCGGCTCGTCCTCAGTGGGCGTCGGCGAGCCGCCCGAGTCGCTGTCGGTGGGCGTCGGGGAGGGGGAGGGGGAGGGGGACGGTGAAGGCGACGGCTCCTCGCTCGGCGTGGGCGAGGGGGTCGGAGTCGGCGAGGGCGAGTCGCTCGGGGAGGGCGCGGGGTCGGTGGTCTCGCCGCCGGTCGGGGACTGGGTGGGGTCCTCGGCGTCGGGGTCGGTCTGGACCGCGTCGACCACGCGGTGGGCGCCGGCGAAGTTCTTGAACCAGATGGAGCTGATCTTCACGACGTCGCCGGTGCGGGGGGCCTGGACCATCTTGCCGTCGCCGAGGTACATGCCGACGTGGTAGACCGACCGCCAGTTGCCCGGGTCGTCCCACCAGAACAGCAGGTCGCCGGGCAGGAGCTTCTCGGTGTCGACGGGCTTGTCGCGGGTGGCGTTGTACTGGTCGTTGGCCACGCGCGGGAGGGAGACGCCCGCGTAGGAGTAGGCGGACTGGACCAGGCCGGAGCAGTCGAAGGAGTTCGGGCCCTCGGCGCCCCAGACGTAGGGCTTGCCGAGCTGCGCGAGGGCGTACTCGACGGCCTTCTTGGCCTCGGGGGCGGCGTCCCAGCCGTCGATCTCAGAGGAGAAGTCGTCGGAGTACTCGGCGGCGGCGGCCTCGCGTTCGCGTTCGAGCTGCTCGACCTCCTCGGCGTTCTCCTCGATGAGGTCGTCGAGTTCGCTCTGGAGGCGGGTGAACTCGGCGTGGAGGACGCTGTAGCGCTCCTCGGAGCGGGCGGCGGAGAGGACCGCGGCGTCGTAGGCGGCGTGGGCGACCGATTCGGCGGTCTCGGCGTCGGCGAGGTCGGCGGTGAGGGCGGGGAGGTCCCATTCGCCGCCGAGGGGGGCGAGGCCGGAGAGGTCGGGGAGGTTCGCGTCGGGGACGCCGGCGATGTCGGCGTAGGCCGCGCCGGCGGCGTGGTCGAGGGCTTCTTGGGCGGAGGCCAGTTCCTCGGCGGTCTCGGCCCAGGCGGTCTCGGCGGAGGCGAGGCGGTCCTGGCGGTCGAGCCATTCGGCTTCGGCGGAGGTGGTCTCCTCGGCGATCTGGGCGAGGTCGATCTGGGCGGCGGCGATCTGGTCGCCGAGGGGGCCGTCTGCGGTCTCGGGGTTGAGGACCGGGGCGTCGTCGGCGGCGCCGCCGATCGGGCGGACGCCGTCGTCGGGGACGGTGACGCCGGGTTCGGCGAGGGCGGGGAAGGCTCCTGCGAGGACGAGGGCCGCCGCCGCGGCGGCGGCGATCACGCGGGCACCGAACCGTGAAACGCGCATGTGAGGTGTCCTTCTATGGGAGAGGCCGAGACTACTGTACCGAAGGCATGCAAATCTCGCATCCAAGGCCACCCGCCGCACCGGTCGCACGCAGACCCACGGCGCCCCGCCGGATCGGGTCCGCGAGTCCCGACCCGGACCCAGCGCCTCCCGCCTCCCGCCTCCCGCACCAACGCAGTGTCGATCGCCGTGTTCGGGGCACGCGCCCACCACACCCGAACTGTGCTGCGGTTACCGCCGAGACCACCTGACACCACCGACCGCGCCGCGCCCCATGCCGACCGCTGCCTTCCCCGCCTCCTCCCCCACGCCCGCCTTGCCCGGACTACGACACCGACGCACTGTGCCGACCTCACCGCGCCCCTGTCCACCTCTGCTTCCCCGCGCCCCTCGACCCGGCGGCCCGGTTCCGACCGCCGCACCCTGTCGGACCCTCCATGTAGGTTCGAGACGGGGGGACCTGCCGATGTCCGTTTTGCCGGGACCCTCCGTTCACGTTCACGGCCTCACATACGGCCACGTGCGATCGGGCCCGCCCGCCACGGCGGCGTTACGCTGGCCGTGCCGAGTCGCAGCCCGCGCTTCACCGCGCGGCCGCGCCCGGCACACCCGCATCGCCAAGAGTGATCGCACAACGTTGGGAGCGCCATGGACGACCAGACCGAGTTCAAGGCCGGCATCGAGGAGAAGCTCGCGGCCGGCGAGCGGCTCACCTTCGAGGACGGCGTCGGCCTCTACGAGGTCGACGACCTCGCCTGGCTCGGGCGCCTCGCGCACGGCGTCCGCACCGCCAAGAACGGCGACCGGACCATGTTCAACGTCAACCGCCACCTCAACCTCACCAACGTGTGCTCGGCCTCCTGCGCCTACTGCTCCTTCCAGCGCAAGCCCGGCGAGTCCGACGCCTACACGATGCGCGTCGAGCAGGCCGTGGCCCTCGCCGAGCAGATGCGCGGCGACGCCCCCACCGAACTCCACATCGTCAACGGCCTCCACCCGACGCTCCCGTGGCGCTACTACCCCCGCGTCCTCAAGGCGCTCAAGGAGACCCTCCCCGAGGTCAACCTCAAGGCGTTCACCGCCACCGAGGTCCAGTGGTTCGAGAAGATCTCCGGCCTCGACGCCGACGCGATCCTCGACGAGCTCATCGAGGCGGGCCTGGAGTCGCTCACCGGCGGCGGCGCCGAGATCTTCGACTGGGAGGTCCGCCAGCACATCGTCGACCACGACTGCCACTGGGAGGACTGGTCGCGCATCCACCGCCTCGCCCACTCCAAGGGCCTGCGCACCCCCGCGACGATGCTCTACGGCCACATCGAGGAGCCCCGCCACCGCGTCGACCACGTGCTGCGCCTGCGCGAGCTCCAGGACGAGACCGGCGGCTTCGCCGTGTTCATCCCCCTGCGCTACCAGCACGACTTCCACGACTCCCAGGACGGCAAGGTCCGCAACAAGCTCCAGGCGCGCACCACCATGGCGAGCCCGGCCGAGTCGCTCAAGGTCTTCGCCGTCTCGCGGCTCCTGCTCGACAACTTCGACCACGTCAAGTGCTTCTGGGTCATGCACGGCCTCGACGTCGCGCAGCTGTCGCTGTCCTTCGGCGCCGACGACCTCGACGGCTCGGTCGTGGAGTACAAGATCACCCACGACGCCGACGAGTACGGCACCCCCTCCAAGATGACCCGCGACGACCTCCTCGAACTCATCCGCGACGCCGGGTACCGCCCCGTCGAGCGCAACACCCGCTACGAGGTCGTGCGCGAATACGAAGGCCCGCAGACGATCGGCGAGCGCCGGGCCGAACCGCAGTCGGTGAAGTTCTAGTGCCGCGAGACGAGTCGATCGAGCGTCCCGCCGAGCGCGCGAAGCTCGACACCCTCGGGCAGCTCACCGGGACCGCCTTGGCGTACTTCGTGATCGGCGCGGCCGTCCTGATCGTCATCGACCTGGTGTTCGTGCTCCCGACCGGCCGCGGCTTCGGCAACACGTCCGGCTGGATCGCGGCGCTGCCGACCGTGTGGGTCTTCACCGAGCAGTTCCGCCGCTACGCCGGCGCCTCGCGCTGGGCCGTCATGCTCCTCGGGGCCGTCGTCGGCCTCGGCGCGGGCGCCGCGGCCGCGCTCATCGCCCCCGCGGACTGGCTGCCGATGTTCACCGGCGGCTTCGGCGGCCTCGCGGCCGCACTCGTCTACGCCGCCCTGTGGCACGCCGCGATCAAGACCTTCGGAGAGGAGCGGCCCCAATGAATCCGGTCGCCAAGTACTTCCTGGCCCGCCTGGGGCTGTTCGCCGCGATCGCGGCGCCCCTGAGCTTCCTCATCAACCTGTGGCTGGCGCTCGCGGTCGGCCTGCTCGGGTCGATGGTGCTCGGCTTCGCGCTCCTTCGCGGGCAGCGCGAGGCGATGATCGCGCACATCGACGCGGGCTTCAAGCGCCGCAGCGAGGAGAAGCAGCGCCTGCGGGCCGAGCTCGCCGGCGACGAACCGTCCGAATAGGACGTCCTACTTGGCGCCCTTCATCAGCTCGGTGCAGATCTGAAGCGTCTCGGCCGCACCGGCTTCGAGGGCCTTGCCGTAGTGCTTGAGCCACGAGCGGACCCCGTCGGGGGTGCCGGTGGACCAGGCGCGCTGCGCGCCCACGTACTCGGGCTGGCGCTCGAGGTGCCCGGCGTCGACGGTGATGAGCAGCTTCGGGTCGAGGCCCTTGCTGGCCAGGGCGAGCCGGGCCGCGGCGCGGGCGACCACGTTGTTGGCCACCGGGAACGGCTGCACCGCGAGGAGCTCGCCGTGGACGACCGCGGCGGCCATCGCGGCCGGGATCTCCTTGGTGGGGTTGGCGATGAGCGCGCACAGGGCGTTGATGCGGGCCGACCCGGCCTCGTCGACCTCGATGCGGCCGGGCTCGAAGTCCGTTCCGGCGTCGGGGAACTCGCGGGTGGCGAGCAGGTGCAGCTTCGCGAGCACGAACCGCGGCGAGACCGGCCAGACGTCGGCCAGCGCCGGGAGCGTCTCCTCGATGTTCAGGACGCCGTTGACGATCGGGTCGTCGAAGTCGCCCTCGCGCAGGCGTTCGACGTCGCAGTCGTAGCCGTCGAGCGCCAGGGTCGCCGAGGCGCTGTGCAGGGCGACTTCCACCGCCACGGGCTCGTCGCCATTGCGCAGGGCCTCATGCCAGAGCATCCGGTCGACGTTGGCTCTGGCGTTCTCAAGGGCGTCGGCGACCTCGGAGAGTTCGAGGAGAGGCGCGAGAGGATCCACGGGCGGAACCTTACCTTTAGGGTGGAGCGCTCAAACGGCGCGTCGGGCGGTCTAGAGGGCAGTCACAGAAGGGTACGTGAGTTCGCGGGCGTGCACCGGTCCGACGATACCTCTCGAATCGGCGTTCGGCGGTCCCCGCGGGGGCGAGTTACCGCCTGCGGGCCGCCTGCCGACCGCCTGCGGGCCGTTGAGCGACGAGGGGTCCCAGATGCCGGTGTGGCGGCGGCCGCACTTTATGTGTCGTCCAGTTCGCGGTAGTGTTGCGGCTCAGAGACCCGCCTCACAAGTCGCGCAGAGGCGCGCCGACCTGTAAGGAGCACATACCCGTGGCATCAACCCCGCAAGAGACGCTTGCCAACCTCCTGTCGGAGGAGCGGACCTTCCCCCCGTCCCCCGAGTTCGGTCGGACGGCGAACGTCACCGCGGCCGCTTACGAGGAGGCCGCGGCCGACCGCCTCGCCTTCTGGGAGACCCAGGCGCGCAGGCTCGACTGGTCGAAGGACTGGGACCGGGTCCTGGACTGGGACGACCCGCCGTTCGCGAAGTGGTTCACCGGGGGCGAGCTCAACGTGGCCGCCAACTGCCTGGACCGGCACGTGGAGGCCGGGCTCGGCGACCGGGTCGCGATCCACTTCGAGGGCGAGCCGGGCGACAGCCGGGCGGTCACGTACGCGGAGCTGCTCGACGAGGTCAAGCGGGCCGCGAACACGCTCACCGGTCTCGGGATCGAGGCGGGCGACCGGGTCGTCATCTACATGCCGATGATCCCCGAGGCCGCGGTGGCGATGCTGGCGTGCGCGCGCATCGGCGCGCCGCACTCGGTGGTCTTCGGCGGCTTCAGCGTGGACGCGCTGTCGAGCCGCATCGACGACGCGGGCGCGAAGCTCGTGATCTGCGCCGACGGCGGTTTCCGGCGCGGCAAGCCGCTGCCGCTCAAGCCGACCGTGGACGCGGCGCTGGAGCGGTGCCCGTCGGTCGAGAAGGTCCTGGTGGTGACCCGCACCGGCCAGGAGGTCGACTGGAACGAGCGCGACCTGCGCTGGGAGGAGACCGTCGGGACGGCCTCCGATGAGCACGAGGCGCAGGCGTTCGACGCCGAGCACCCGCTGTTCATCCTGTACACCTCGGGGACCACCGGCAAGCCCAAGGGCATCCTGCACACCTCGGGCGGGTATCTGACGCAGGCGGCGTACACCCACCACGCGGTGTTCGACCTGAAGCCGGAGACGGACGTGTACTGGTGCACCGCCGACATCGGCTGGGTCACCGGGCACTCGTACATCGTCTACGGGCCCATGGCGAACGGCGCGACGCAGGTCATGTACGAGGGCACTCCGGACACGCCGCACACCGGCCGGTTCTGGGAGCTCGTCGAGAAGTACAAGGTGTCGATCCTGTACACCGCACCGACGGCGATCCGCACGTTCATGAAGTGGGGCGAGGACATCCCGGCCCGCTTCGACCTGTCGAGCCTGCGGGTGCTGGGGTCGGTCGGCGAGCCGATCAACCCCGAGGCGTGGATGTGGTACCGCGAGCAAATCGGCGGCGGGAAGTGCCCGGTCGTCGACACGTGGTGGCAGACGGAGACGGGCGCGATCATGGTCTCGCCGCTGCCGGGCGTGACGGCGACGAAGCCGGGTTCGGCGCAGCGGTCGCTGCCGGGGATCTCGGTGGACGTGGTGAACGAGCAGGGCGAGTCGGTGCCGGACGGCGGCGGCGGGTTCCTGACGATCCGCGAGCCGTGGCCGTCGATGCTGCGCACGATCTGGGGCGACGACCAAAGGTTCCTCGACACGTACTGGGCGCATTTCGACGGCATGTACTTCGCCGGGGACGGCGCGAAGAAGGACGATGACGGCGACCTGTGGCTGCTGGGCCGCGTGGACGACATCATGCTGGTGAGCGGGCACAACATCTCGACGACCGAGGTGGAGTCGGCGCTGGTGAGCCACGAGACGGTGGCGGAGGCCGCGGTCGTGGGGGCCAAGGACCCGGTGACGGGGCAGGGGATCGTGGCGTTCGTGATCCTGCGCGGGGTGTCGGAGTCGAGTCCCGAGCACTTGGCGGAGTTGCGGGCGCATGTGGCGAAGACGTTGGGCGCCATCGCGAAGCCGCGGCAGGTGATCGTGGTGGCGGAGCTGCCGAAGACGCGGTCGGGGAAGATCATGCGAAGGCTGCTGCGCGATATCGCCGAGGAGCGCGAGATCGGCGACGTGACGACGCTGGCGGACAATACGGTGATGAGCCGTATCAAGGTCGGCTTGAACGCCGGCAAAGAGGACTGAGAAGGCGGACGGGCGCCGGGCAGGGGAAAACCCCGCCTAGGCGCCCGTCGCCGTGTCCGGCGGGGAGCGTGGGGGCGCACCGCAGGTACTTCGGCGTCGTCGCCTGCGTGCGCGGGGCTCGTGCGGGGCGCGCCGTATTCGAACGAGGAGGGGCACCCCGCACCCCGCACCCCGCACC
>NZ_JOGR01000016.1 GCF_000719515.1 Glycomyces sp. NRRL B-16210
GGGTGGGGGGGAGGGAGGGGGGAGGGCCCCCGGGGCGCAAGGTCGCAACCTGGTCGACTCGGCCGAGGCGGTTTGATCACAATGGCGTGTGTCCCGGGCCCGGGGGTAGCGGCGGACGCCCCCTGTATGCCTACACTCGCGCAATGGAGAAACACCGCTCTTCACCTGCGCAGGCGTCCGCCACCCGGTCGCCCGGCCGCCGCACCTACCTCATGTGCCGCCCCGCCTATTACGCGGTCGAATACGCCATCAACCCATGGATGGACACCACCGCGCCCGTCGACGCCACCCTCGCCTGCGCGCAGTGGGAAGAGCTGGCCGACGTCTACACCCGCCTCGGCCACGAAGTGCTCCGCATCGAGCCCGAGCCCGGCCTGCCCGACATGGTCTACGCCGCCAACGGCGCCTTCGTCGTCGACGGGATCGCCTACGGCGCGAGCTTCCGCTACCCCGAGCGCCGCCCCGAAGCCGACGCCCACGAGAAGTGGTACCGCAGCGCCGGATGGACCGTCGCCAAGCCCGAGTTCATCAACGAAGGCGAAGGCGACTTCACCTACCTGCCCGGCCGCGAGCTCATCCTCGCCGGATGGGGATTTCGCACCGACGCCCGCGCCCACGCCGAGGCCGCCGACGTGTTCGGCCGCCAGGTCGTCTCGCTCCGCCTCGTCGACCCCCGCTACTACCACCTCGACACCGCGCTCGCGCCCCTCGACGACGACCGCATCGCCTACTACCCCGAGGCCTTCGCCCCCGGCAGCCGCCTGCTCCTCGAACGGCTCTTCCCCGACGCGGTGATCGCCGACGCTGAGGACGCCGCCGGATTCGGCCTCAACTTCGTCTCCGACGGCCGCAACGTCGTCATCAACGCCGAAGCCACCGGCATGGCAGCGAAGCTCGGCGACGCCGGATACGAGCCCGTCCCCGTCGACCTCTCCGAGCTCAAGAAGGGCGGCGGCTCGGTCAAGTGCTGCACCGCCGAACTGCGTCGCTGACGCGGCGCCGGTGATCGCACCAACGTGACATGCGAGTGGGCGGGTGCTCCAGCAATGCTGGAGCACCCGCCCACTTTCTTCATCGACCGCGGCCCGCCGCAGGAACGGGACCGGTCTCGGACATCTGCCCGGATCGCGGGCCGGACGCCGCACGGCTCGCTTCAGTCGCCGGGCCCCACCAAGGCCCGGCGCCACCGCTAGACGATGGCCAGCGCGGTGTCGAGGTCCGTCGGCTGCGGTGCGAGGTGGCGCGGCCTCGTCGCGTGCCGGGGCGGGTTCTGCGCCTGCGCCAGCGCGGCGTGGGCTTCGATTCGGGTTTCGGTCTTGGGTTCGGCGCCGGGCTCGGCCTGGGGGGCCGTCTGCGCATCGGTCTGGGGTTCGACGGCCGCGTGGCGCGCCGGGGCCGCGTGCCTCGGCGCGGGCATCGGGCTCGCCGGGTGCTTTCCCGCCTCGGAGAACACCGCGTCGGCCATCGGCGCCGGGAGGATCGGGAACACCGCGCTCGCGGCGTCGACGGCGTTCGGGACCAGCGCCGGGTGCGGCGGCCGGACCGTGCGGGGCGCGTTCGCGGGCCGCGCGATCGCCTTCGGGCGGTGGAACGCCCGCGCCAGCAGCGCGTCGATCCGCCACACCCGCTTGGCGTGGCTCGCGGGGAGCCAGAAGTGCCAGCGGTGCGGGTCGGTCGCGCCCGGCCCTTCCATCACGGTGAAGTTCAGTTCGACGCCGGGTCCGGCCGGGTCGGCCGACCAGCGGAGGTTCTCGACGGCCGACACGGGCGCGTCCAGGCACAGGCGCACGCGCCCGAGCAGTCGGGACTGGCGGGTGACGACGATCCGCTCGCCGGTGAGCATGAGGACGTGGTCGCCGCTGCCGAGGCCGTCGGAGCCGACGCACCGGCCCAGGAGCGACACCTGGTCGCCCGGTCGGACGTTGCGGCGCAGGAGTGGAACGTGCCGCGACAGTGCGGTCGTGGTGAGTCCGGCTTCGGCCGAACAGGCGAGCATGGTGCGTGAGAAAGGATCCATTAGCTTGTACCCCACCTAAATCCGTGTGCGTTTGTCGCTCAGCGACGCGCTCTCGAAATGGCTAACGGCAATCCGCATGTGCAAGTTACGGCTTCGGCGTGTCCTTCCCCACAACTCACTCCTTCGTGCGAGTCTTCTCGGAAATGGTCCTCGCGTTGGGGTATCCGAAACTCGCGGTAAACGGGGCAAGCCCGGGGCCCTGGGGGTGGCCCGAAGCGGGTCAGTCGAGTCGGTTCGGCTCGGCGTCCTCGGGCTCTTCGTGCAGGTCACGGCCCTCGTCTTGGGTCCGGTCGCGGTCCTGGCCCTCGTGGTCGCCGTTCCAGTCGCGGCCCCACACGCCGTCCCAACCGTTCCAGCCGTCCCAGGCCCAGTCGTCGTTCCAGCCGCCGGGCCAATCGCCGTCCCAGCCGTGCTCCCAGCCGCCTTCCGGACTCTCGGCGTCCTCCCCGGGGTCGCACTCGGTCTCGGGATCGGGTTCCTCGACCGGCACCAGCTTCGGCGGCTCGGCCGACTCGACCGGGGCGCTCTCCTCGACGCGGTCGTGCTTCTCCACCGGAACCAGCTCCACCGGGGGTTCGACCGGGTCGGGCCTGCGCTCCGCCTCGGTCTCCGGCTCGCCTTCGGGCTCGACCGGGAACTCCAGGTCGTCCGGGCTGCCCAGGTCGATCTCGCCGCCCGTCCGCCCGTCGCCGCCCTCGGTCCCGTCCTCGCCTCCGGCCGGGTCGCCGCCGGGCGGCTCCTCGGCCTCGATGACGACCGTCCCGGAGTCGAAGGCGAGCGCCTCCCCGGCCTCCTCGCCCTCATAGAGCCCCATGGCGAAGGTCCACCCGACCATCCCGAAGGACGCGACGGTTCCCGCGCTCACCCCCACCAGGGCGAGCCACATCCCCACCGGCCAGCGTCCGCCCTGGTCGCTGCCTCTGCCGCGCACCGCGCGCTCCTTCCCACCACCCCCGTGCGACGAAACGGCCGTTCAGGACCGATGATGACGGAGGCTCAGCCGGTATCGGCTACTGAGTGTCAGACTTCAGCCCCGAATAGTAATCGGGTACCCGGTGTGACGCGCACCGCCCAGGGCTTTGGGATGCTTGGATATACCGGAATACGAATATGAGGAGGCAATCATGGGCGACCAACAGCGTCCTGCCAGGAAGACGGCCAAGAACCGTCCGAAACCCGCCTCAGCGAACGAACCAGAGTTCGTGCAACTGCTGACCCCCGAGGGCCGGCGCGTCAACCGTCCCGACTACGACCTCACCCTGACCGACGAGGAGTACCGCGGCCTCTACCGCGACCTCGTCGTCACCCGCGAGCTGGACGCCCAGGGCACCGCCCTGCAACGCCAGGGCCAGCTCGGCCTGTGGCCGAGCCTCCTCGGCCAGGAGGCCGCGCAGGTCGGCTCCGGCCGGGCCCTCAAGTCCCAGGACACCGTCTTCCCGGCCTACCGGGAGCTCGGCGTCCAGTGGTGCCGCGGTATCGACCTGATCTCGTCGTTCGCGCTCTTCCGCGGGACCGACCTCGGCGGGCGCGACGTGGCCGCCGACCGCTTCAACATGTACGCGATCGTCATCGCCTCCCAGACCCTCCACGCCGCCGGCTACGCCATGGGCGTGGCCATGGACGGCGCGGTCGGCGGCGAGGACGGCGAGGCCGTGGTCGTCTACCACGGCGACGGCGCGACCAGCGAGGGCGACTTCAACGAGGCCCTCATCTGGGCCGGGGTGTTCAATGCCCCGCTCGTGCTGTTCTGCCAGAACAACCAGTACGCGATCTCCGAGACCAACGCCCGCCAGTTCCGGCTCCCGCCGTACCGGCGCGCCGAGGGCTTCGGCGTGCCGGGCGTGCTCGTGGACGGCAACGACGTCCTCGCGACCTACGCGGTCACGCAGGCCGCGCTCGACCGCGCCCGCCGCGGCGAGGGCCCGAGCCTGGTCGAGGCCTACACCTACCGGATGCAGCCGCACACCACCTCCGACGACGCCACCCGCTACCGCGACGAGGCCGAGCTGGACTTCTGGCGCGCGAAGGACCCGATCGTCCGCTACCGCAAGTGGCTGACGAACGAGAAGCTCGCCGACGAGGCCTACTTCGCGGGCGTCGACACCGAGGCGGGCGAGCTCGTCCGCGAGCTGCGCGCCAGGGTCATGGCCCTGACCGACCCGGAGGTGACCGAGATGTTCGACAACGTGTACGCCCAGATGCCCCCCGGCATCGCGGCCCAGCGGGCGGAGGCCCTCGACTTCCAGGCCTCCCTCGAAGAGGGGAGCGAGGTCCGATGACGACGATGACCATGGTGAAAGCCCTCAACGAAGGTCTGCGCCGAGTACTCGAGGACCAGCCGAAGTCGCTGGTCATGGGCGAGGACGTGGGCCGCCTCGGCGGCGTCTTCCGCGTCACCGACGGCCTCCAGAAGGACTTCGGCGCCGACCGCATCATCGACACCCCCCTGGCGGAATCGGGGATCATCGGCACCGCGATCGGCCTGGCCATGCGCGGCTACCGGCCGATCTGCGAGATCCAGTTCGACGGCTTCGTCTACCCCGCCTTCGACCAGCTGGTCTCCCAGCTCGCGAAGATCCCCAACCGCTCCGGCGGGCGCGTGCGCCTGCCGGTGGTCGTGCGCATCCCCTACGGCGGTGGCATCGGCGCGATCGAGCACCACTCCGAATCGCCTGAGGCGTACTTCGCGCACACGGCCGGCCTCAAGGTCGTGACCTGTTCGAACCCGGCCGACGCCTACTGGATGATCCAGCAGGCCGCCGCCGGGGACGACCCGGTGATCTTCTTCGAACCCAAGCGCCGCTACCACGCCAAGGGCGAGGTCGCGACCGACGCGGCCGCGCTGGACCTGTTCAGCGCCCGCACCGTCCGCGAGGGCCGCACCGCGACCCTCATCTCCTATGGACCCACCGTGGACGTGGCGGAGAACGCCGCCGCCGCGGCGGCCGAGGAGGGCCTGGACCTCGAGGTCGTGGACCTGCGCTCGCTCTCCCCGATCGACTGGGAGCCGCTGTTCGCGTCGGTCCGCAAGACCGGCCGCGCCCTCGTCGTCCACGAGGCCCCCGGCAACGTGGGGATCGGCGCCGAGATCGCCGCCCGCCTCACCGAGGAGTGCTTCTACTCCCTGGAGGCCCCCGTGCTGCGGGTGACCGGCTACGACGTGCCTTACCCGGCGAGCCGCCTCGAAGACGACTACCTTCCGAACCTGGACCGGGTGCTCGACGCCGTCGACCGGTCGCTGGAGTACTGAGGAGCGGGACATGGGTCAGAAAATCACGTTCAACCTGCCCGACCTCGGTGAAGGACTCACCGAGGGCGAAGTCGCCGCCTGGCTCGTGGAGCCGGGCGGCTCGGTCGTGCTCAACCAGCCGTTCGTGGAGGTCGAGACCGCCAAGGCGCTCGTCGAGGTGCCCAGCCCTTACGACGGGGTGCTAGCCGAGCACCACGCGAAGGCCGGGGAGACCGTCGACGTCGGCTCGCCCCTGGCGAGCTTCGAGGTCGAAGGGGCCGAGGCCCCCGCGCCGCAGAAGGAGGAGAAGCGCACCCCGAACCTCGTCGGGTACGGCGCCCGCGAGGCCGGCTCCAAACGGCGCAAGCGCCGCCCCGGACCTGAGTCGCCGGTCGCTCCGGCGCCGGTGGTCGAGGCGCCGCCGGCCCCGGTCGCGGCCCCCGCGCCGCCGCCCCCGGTCCCGGTCCCGGCGGCCCCCGCCGCCGGACCGAACCTCGGCGGGCCCACGCTCGCCAAGCCCCCGGTCCGCAAGCTCGCCAAGGACCTCGGCATCGACCTCGCCGCGGTCACCCCGACCGGCCCGCACGGGACGGTCTCGCGCGCCGACCTGGAGGCGTTCTCGCAGGCCCTCGCGAGCCCCGGTGCCACCGCGCCCGAGCGAGAACGGCCCTCCGGCGAGGACGAGCGCATCCCGATCAAGGGGGTGCGCAAGCTGACCGCGCAGAACATGGTGGCCTCGGCGTTCACCGCCCCGCACGTCACGGTGTTCCTCACCTGCGACGTGACCGAGATGATGGACACCGTCAAGGCCTTCAAGGCCCGCAAGGAGTTCGCCGAGGTCAAGGTCTCGCCGCTGCTGTTCGTGGCCAAGGCGGTCCTGCTGGCCGCCCGCCGCCACCCGATGATCAACGCCCGGTGGGACGAGGCCGCCCAGGAGATCGTCGTCAAGCACGACGTGAACCTCGGCATCGCCGCCGCCACCCCCCGCGGCCTGGTCGTCCCGAACATCAAGGCCGCCCAGGAGCTGAGCCTGCTCGGACTGGCCGAGGCGCTCGGCGCCCTCGCCCGCACCGCACGGGAGGGGAGGACCCCGCCGTCCGACATGACCGGCGGGACCATCTCGATCAGCAACGTCGGCGTCTTCGGCGTCGACACGGGCACGCCCATCCTCCCTCCGGGGGAATCGGCGATCCTCGTGTTCGGCGCCGTCCGCCCGCAGCCGTGGGTGCACGAGGGCGAGATCGCCGTCCGCCAGGTGACCACGCTCGGACTGTCGTTCGACCACCGGCTCATCGACGGGGAACTCGGCTCGCAGTTCCTCGCCGACGTGGGCGCATTCCTGCAACACCCTGGGGAAACACTGCTCGCCTGGACGTGATCGAGAGCACCGACGATTCGTTGGCAGATCTCAGTATTCGGTGTTGTAATTGAGGCACGGAAACGACGAGGAAACATGACATCGAAGTTTCCGACCGTCTCGACCTCGGCGAAACCGGTGATCCACCGGCCTCCCGGGCACTGAGACCGCGAACTTCATCTCCTCCATGCGGTGTGGCGGACAGCGCCGAGTCCACACACCGCGGAGACCCTCTCCAGGGGGTTCTCACACCGGCCGGGTGCCGCGATTGCCATGAGGGGTGGGCAACCGCTGGCACCCGGCCTTTCTCTATGCCCGGATCCGCCCGAGGCGACCGCGGGCGCGGCGCTTTCCCGCCGCCCTCCCCACCGCCGGATTCGCCGCTCCGTTTTAACCCTGTCGAGTGAGCGTGAGCGCCGCTGCGGTAGCGTGTGACCCGTCTGGCGTGCCCCCAAGACGCCAGGCCGGAAGCAGCATTGAGGAGCAGCCGTGACCTCCGAGCAAGGCAACCCGCCAGCTAAGGGCGAGGCCCCTGACGACCGAGAAGTCGACCGGGCCCCCGAGACCGACGCCGCCGCCGAGGCGGGTTCCGCCGAGAGCCCCGCCCCCGAGGCGGCGAGCGCGGACGAGAGCGCCGCCTCCCCGGAGGCCGCCGCGCCCGAGTCCGCTGCTCCCGAGACTCCCGTCGCCGACGCCGAACCGGCGCCCGCTCCCCAGGCCCCTGCCGCGGAAGCGGCCCCTGAGCCGGAAGCGCCCGCTGAGCCGCCGGTCGAGGACACCACTGCGAACACTGCTGAGGCCGCTCCGAGCTCCGAGGCCTTCGACGTCCCCGCCGAGCCCGAAGCGCCGGCCGCTCCCGCGGCTCCTCCGGTCGACGAGGGCACCGCGCAGTTCGCGCCGCCGTCGGCGACGCCCGGTTTCGACGTGCCGCCGGCCCCCGCCGCCGACACCGCGCCCGAGCCGCCCGCTCCCGCGGCCCCCGAGCAGGCGCCGCCCGCGGTCTTCGAGGCCCCGGCCCCCAGCGCCGAGAGCGCGCCCTCCGGCCCGCAGTTCGACGAGGACGGCACCCAGATCCTGCGTCTGGGCCCCTCGCAGCAGTCCTCGCCGCCGGCTCCCGACGTGAACGAGGAGCGCACCGAGGTCCTGCCGCCCCAGGGCATCTCGGGCTTCAACGCGCCCGCGCCCTACGGCACGCAGCCGCCCTCGCCAGCCCAGCCCTCGACGCAGCCGTCGCCGCCCGCCTCGGCCTGGCCCTCCCCGCCGCCGAACCCGCTCGTGAACCCCGGCGCGGTGCCCCCGCCGCCGGCCTCGCCGTACGCGCAGCCGCAGTCGGCGTACCAGTCGGCGCCGCCGACCGGGCAGCAGCCCTCGCCCGCGCCGCAGGCGCAGTCGGACGACACCCAGAAGCTCATCATCGCCGCGCACAACCCGCACAGCGAGCCCCCGCCGACGCCGTACGCCGGGCCTTCCCAGCCGCCGCCGACCGGCCAGCAGCAGTACGGGCAGCAGCAGTACACGCAGCCGGGCACCGGCTTCCAGCCGACCGCGCCGCAGCTGCCCCCGCCGGCCCAGGGCGGCCGCAACAAGGCGCTCGTGCCGATCCTGGTGACGCTGGCGGTCCTCGTGGTCGCCGCGGCCGGCGTCGGCGCGTACTTCCTGTGGTTCTCCCCGCCCACGTTCGAGGCCGGCGGTTGCGTCACCAAGATCGGCAACGAGCAGGCCGAGGCGATCGACTGCGAGGACGCGGTCGACGGCGAGGACTACGAGATCGTCGACCAGGTCGACGACGGCAAGGACTGCGGCGACGCGGGCCGCGAGACCCTCAAGACCGAGTCCGAGACCTACTGCCTGCGCCTGCTCGGCGCCGACGAGGACGCCGGGAACGAGGGCGCCGACGACGGGGCCGATGACGAAGGCGCCGAAGAAGGCGAAGAAGCAACCGAAGACGAGTGACGAACCATCCCGAAGGCTGATAAATCACGATATATCCGGCCTTAAGGGACCCCTGGTTCAAAAATACCGCGCAGGTACGACAAGGCTTTCGGGGCCGACGGGCACGCCCGTCGGCCCCGGCCCGTAACGTGAGCGTCCTTCATCACCGTGGGATCGGCCGCCGACCGCGCTAATCTCGTCCGGTGACAAGTTCTCGCGTGCGCGCGGCCCGGCTCGAAGGCCGCGGCTGGCTCAACACCGGCGGCCGCGCCCTCGACCTCGAAAGCCTCCGCGGCAAGGTCGCGGTCCTCGACTTCTGGACCTTCTGCTGCATCAACTGCCTGCACGTCCTCGACGAACTGCGGCCCCTCGAAGCCAAGTACGGCGACGCGCTCGTCATCGTCGGCGTCCACTCCCCGAAGTTCGAGCACGAGCGGGACCCGCAGGCCCTCGCCGCCGCCGTCGAACGCTACGGCGTCGAGCACCCCGTCCTCGACGACCCCAATCTGACCACCTGGGACGCCTACGCCGCCCGCGCCTGGCCGACCCTCGTCGTCATCGACCCCGAGGGCTACGTCGTGTCCACCATGGCCGGCGAAGGCCACGTCGAAGCCCTCGACGCGATCATCGGCGACCTCGTCGCCGCCCACACCGCCAAGGGCACCCTCGACCCCGAGGGCAGCCCTTACGTGGCCGCGCCGCCCGCCGACACCCCCCTGCGCTTCCCCGGCAAGGCGATCGAGCTGCCCGGCGGCGACGTCCTCGTCACCGACTCCGCCCGCCACCGCCTCGTGCGCCTCGCCCCCGACCTCCAGACCGTCCGCGCCCGGATCGGCTCCGGCGAGCGCGGCCGCGCCGACGGCACCGCCGAAGCGCGGTTCAACGAACCGCAAGGGCTCGTCCTCCTCCCCGAAGCGGTCGCCGCGCAGGTCGGCTACGACCTCGTCGTCGCCGACACCGTCAACCACCTCCTGCGCGGCGTGCGCCTCGCCGACGGCGCGGTCACCACCGTCGCCGGCACCGGCCGCCAGTGGCGCATGGACGGCGACACCGACGCCGCCCTCGACGCCGACCTCTCCTCCCCCTGGGACCTCGCCTGGTTCGAGGACCGCGTGATCATCGCGATGGCCGGCATCCACCAGCTCTGGTCCTTCGACCCGGTCGCGGGCACCGCGGCCGCCTACGCCGGCACCACCGTCGAGAGTCTCAAGGACGGCCCCCTCGACCAGGTCTGGATGGCCCAGCCCTCCGGCCTCGCCGTCGCCCGCACCCCCGCCGGCGAGCGCCTCTGGCTCGTCGACTCCGAGACCTCCGCGCTCCGCTACGTCGAGCACGGCCGGATGCACACCGCGATCGGCCAGGGCCTGTTCGACTTCGGGCACGTCGACGGCCCCGCCGCCGAGGCCCTCATGCAGCACCCGCTCGGCCTCGCGGTCCTCCCCGACGGCCGCGTCGCCGTCGCCGACACCTACAACGGCGCCCTGCGCGCCTTCGACCCCGCGACCGGGAACGCCGTCACCCTCGCCGCCGGGCTCGCCGAACCCAGCGACGTGCTCGCCCTGGGCGAGCGGATCGCGGTCGTCGAATCGGCCGCCCACCGGCTGGTCGTCCCCGCGCTCGACGAGGCCGCCGTCTCCGGGCGCCACCACCGCGTCACCCGCAAGCGCACCAAGGTCCGGCCCGGCGCCCTGCGCCTCGAAGTGCTCTTCGAGCCGGCCGCCGGCCAGAAGCTCGACTACACCTACGGCTCCCCGATCCAGGTCACCGTCTCCGCCGACCCGCCCCAGCTCCTCGCCGAGGGCGCGGGCAAGGGCGAGGAGCTCGGGCGCGACCTCGTGCTCGCCGAAGGCGTCGAACGCGGCGTCCTCCAGGTCGTGGCCCAGGCCGCGACCTGCGACGCCGAGGCCGAGCACCCCGCCTGCCACCTCACCCGCCAGGACTGGGGCGTGCCGATCGAGATCGCCGAGGACGGCGTGCCCGCGCTGCGCCTGGTCCTGCGAGACTGAACGCGGCGACCGCACCGCCGGCCCGCGCAGCGGCCCGCATGTCGGGGCGCGTGCGGTGGGAACGCCCGTCGCGATCCGATCCGTATTTCCGCCGCCGGCCGCGTGTCATGAATCCGTGCAGCGCTCACGGAGGATTAGGTTGTTCGGATCGCGTCATCGCCCGAACCATCGCTTGCACCACCACGAGTCAGGGAGGAAACCGCTGTGACCGCCGAGGCACAGGCCGAAGAACGCTACTCCGAGTACGAGCACTGGCTGGTGCTCAACGCCGCCGATCAGATCGTCACCGTGGGCAGGCTGCTCGAACAGCAGGTCCGCACCCTCGAATACCTCACCCCCGACCAGGTCGGCGGCCTCGCCGCCTTCGAACCCGACCTCACCGGCCTGCGCCCGAACGGCTGACCCGACCGGGCCGCCCCGGCGGGCCGCCCCGGCGGGCGGGACCGCCGGGCGGGACCGCCGGACCGGTACGCAGTGGACACCCGGCGGCACCCGGCGTCACCGGCGCCGGGGCGGCCCCGAAGCCGCCGCTACGCTGACAGCGAAGTCGCGGCACAGCGGCGCGGGCGCGGCGCCCCGCGCTGATACCGTCGATGGGTGGAATCCTTCGAGAGGCCCTTCGGCGACGAGACCGGCCCCGTCCAAGCCCCCATGCACCCCGCGTGGATCCGCATCATGCCGTGCAGCATCGAGTTGTTCCGCACCGTCCCCTCCGTGAACCCGTTCCCGGCGACCTGGTGGGCGGACGCCTTCCCCGAGGACGACATCTGGAACGAGCCGGTCTGGTGCGACCCGGGCGACGTCGACGACTGGATCGCCGAGGCCACCGAGCACCACCTCGGCGCCTCCCCCGAGGTCATCGAGAAGGAGGCCCGCGAGGAGTACGACCGGGCCACCGCCGAGCGCAGCGAGCGCATCGACACCTTCACCACCCACTGCCGCCGCGCCGGCCTGCCCGTCCCGCACACCGTGCGCGACCTGCTCGAATTCCTCCTCGCCCTGGGCCTGTACCGCTCCGAGACGCGCGACGGGAAGCTTCTGGTCGCCCCGCTGCTGTACATCAACCCGTTCGACGTGCTCGCCTTCGACAAGGTCGAGGCGCTCGAGGAGGCCGCCGACCAGCGCGGCGACCTCGAAGAGCTGACGGCCATCGCGATCCGCCGCGTCGGAGGCCTCGACTTCGAGGTCGACGACGAGGGCCGCTTCATCCTGCCGGGCAACGCCAAGTCGGCCACGGTCCCGGTGAGCCTGGCGGCGCTCGCCGAGGACGCGGGCGTCCCCGCGCCGGTCATCCGCGGGATGCTCATGGAGCTGGCCGAGGACGGCGACGTGGCCGGGTCGGTCGACCTGGGCACCGTCCCGATCCAGGACGAGTTCAATCTCACCGCCTCCGACGACCTGCTCGGCGGCTACCCGAACGACGAGCTGCTGCCGCCCGAGCACGCCTGAGGGGCGCCGATCTTGCCTTGCGGCAGGTCGCAGCCCTAATGAAGGGCCGCGCGGCGGCGACGGCCCGGCCGGTCGGCGAGGCCCCCACCGGAGCATCGATTCCATTCACTCCCAGTTCACCTGCACGTCCTCCGCCGTGCACCTGCGTCGCGTTCCATGAGGGCAGGACACGTTAACGGCGGTTGACATTCGGTGATTGGAGTTCGGGTGACCGTGAACGAGAGTGGTATCCGCACCAAGGCCCCCATCGCGGGCCTGGCCCCGCAGGGGCGCGCGGCCTCGGGTACCGAGACGCAGACGGTCATCGACCTCAAGGGCGTCGGCATCCACTACGGCAAGGTGCACGCCGTCCGCGACGTCTCCCTGCCCGTCGCCCGCAACCAGATCACCGCGATGATCGGCCCCTCGGGCTGCGGCAAGTCGACCGTGCTGCGGTCGATCAACCGCATGAACGACCTCATCCCCGGCGCGAAGGTCTCCGGCGAGATCACCTACCACGGCACGGACATCTACGGCTCCGGCGTCGACCCGATCGCGGTCCGCCGCCACATCGGCATGGTCTTCCAGAAGGCCAACCCGTTCCCCAAGTCGATCTTCGACAACGTCGCCTACGGCCTGCGGATCAACGGCATGAAGGACGACCTCGCCGACCGCGTCGAGCGGGCCCTGCGCGGCGCGGCCCTGTGGGACGAGGTCAAGGACAACCTCAAGAAGAGCGCCCTGGCGCTCTCCGGCGGCCAGCAGCAGCGCCTGTGCATCGCCCGCGCGATCGCGGTGCAGCCGGAGGTCCTGCTCATGGACGAGCCGTGCTCGGCGCTCGACCCGATCGCCACCGCGCGCATCGAGGAGCTCATGAACGAGCTGGTGCGCGACTACACGATCGTCATCGTCACCCACAACATGCAGCAGGCCGCGCGCGTCTCGGACGCCACCGCGTTCTACTCGGCCGAGATCGACGAGGCCGGTGAGCGCTACGGCTTCCTCGTCGAGTTCGACGAGACCCAGCGGCTGTTCTCCAACCCGTCCGACCAGCGCACCGAGGACTACATCACCGGCCGCTTCGGCTAGCGGCCCCCGAACGCCCGAGCGGCGGCGCGACCAGTAGGTCGCGCCGCCGCTTCGTGTTCCGGTCCCGGCCGGTGGTCCGCGAGACCGGTGTCCTGCGCGTCCGTCGCCGTATCCCTCCCGGACGTGCGCGAGCGGGGGCGGCCTCAGGCCGCCCCCGCTCGCGAGTCCCTCGCAGCTCGGTCCGCTGCGTCCTGCCGGCTACACCTCGTCCGCGCAGATGATCGCCGTGGTGAGCCCTTCGGTGTTCTTGATCTGCCAGTACCACTGGCCGCCGCACGTGGCGTTCTCGGCGGCCTCTTCCTTGCTCATCTCGACCGGGTCGTCGTAGAGGACCGTGGCGACCACGACGTACGCGGCGATGGAGGAGGAGCAGGACACGATCCACCAGTCGTCGGCCTCGTCGAAGCAGTCGCCGGTGTCGGGGATGTACGGCAGGTGCTCGGGCTCGTTGGGGTCGGGCGCGCCGGTCGCCTGGATGCAGTAGAGCGAGTCCAGGTAGCCCGAGGAGTAGACGTAGTGCCAGTTGGTCCACAGCTCGCCGAGGTGGTTCGAGCCCCAGTCGTCGCCGCACAGCGCGAACGCGGGCGCGGTGTCGGTCAGGTTCCCCTCGCTGTCGACCGCGACGTCGCCGACGTCGTAGGTCTGCGCGGTGATCTTCCAGAACGCGGTCGTGTCGGAGCAGTCGACCAGTCCGAGGCCGTCGCCGGAGATCTGCGGCTCGTACGGCAGGCACTGGCCCACTTCGGTGGACGCCGCCTCCTCGGTGGTGGGGTCCTCCTCGGGCGAGGTGGGCTCCTCCTCGGTGGCCGACTCGGAGGTCTCGTCGCCTCCGGCGAGGTCGTCCTCCTTGCCGCCGTCGCGCAGGTTCAGCGTCAGCAGCAGCGTCCCGCCGAGCAGGACCACGGTGGCGGCGACGACGGCCGCCCCGATGAGGCCGAGGTTGCGCTTCGGCGGCTCGGGCGGCAGGGGAGCGCCGTAGGGCGCGGTCGGCTCCTGGCCGAACCGCGGGGCGGCGCCGAACTGCGGTTGCTGCGGTTGCCCGCCGTAAGGGCTCTGGCCGCCCGGCTGCGACGACTGGAAGCCGTGGCCGGGCGTCTGCGGCTGCTCCGGCGGGGGACCGTAGTTGGGAGGGACAGTCATGCCAGCCACGCTATAGGGGCTTGTCAAGCGCGACCTGCGTCAGGGTCCGGAATCAGTAAGGAAAATCGCAGCTTAACGGGGTCGGACGTGTCCGAACGGCCCGGCTTGTCGCCGATGCGTGGTGCGTGACCGGTCGGCGTCTTCGGGCCCGGCTGTGGCAGCCGGGCCCGCACTAACCGAATCCGCGGCTCAAAGAGTGTCCGGAAGGACGAGGACCCGGTCGACCGTGTAGTCCTCCATCGCCGACCGCACGCCCTCGCGCCCGACGCCGGAGGCCTTGACCCCGCCGTAGGGCATCTGGTCGGCCCGGAAGGAGGGCACGTCGCCGACGACGACGCCGCCGACCTCCAGGGTCCGGTGGGCGAGCATCGCCTGCGGGAGGCTCTCGGTGAACACCCCGGCCTGGAGCCCGAAGCGCGAGTCGTTGATCGCGGCGAGCCCGTCCTCGAAGCTCTCGACGCTCGAGAGCACCAGGACCGGCCCGAAGACCTCCTCGCGAAGGACCTTCGCGTCCGGGCGGACGTTCGCGAGGACGGTCGGCTCGATGAGCGCGCCCTGGCGCGGACCGCCGCCGCACAGGACCTTCGCGCCCTCGTCCACGGCCTCCTCGATCCACGCCTCGACGCGGGCGGCCGCGTCGGCGTTGATGAGCGGCCCGACCTTGCACGCGGGGTCGTTGGGGTCGCCCGAGGGCAGCGCCTTCACCTGCTCGACGATCCGGCCGGCCACGTCGGCGTAGGCGGGCGCCTCGATGAACACCCGCTGCACCGCGATGCACGACTGCCCGGCCTGGTAGTTGCCGAACATCGCGATCCGCTCGGCCGCCCAGTCGCGCTTGGGGTAGTCGGCGGCGATGAGGGTCGCGCCGTTGCCGCCCAGTTCGAGCGTCACGTGCTTCTCGGGCACCCGGCGCAGGATCTGCTGGCCGACCGGGCCCGAACCGGTGAAGGAGACGACCGGCAGGCGCGGGTCGTCCACGAGCTGCTCGGCCCGGTGGTTGGGCACCGGCAGCACCGACAGCATCGCCGGGGGCAGGTCGGTCTCGGAGAACAGGGCGCCCAGGTGCAGCGCCGACAGCGGCGTGGCCGGGGCGGGCTTGAGCACGATCGGGCATCCGGCGGCGATCGCCGGGCCGACCTTGTGCGCGACGAGGTTCAGCGGGAAGTTGAACGGGGAGATCCCCAGGATCGGCCCGCGCGGGAAGCGCCGGATGATCGCCATGCGCCCGTCCGCGGCCGGGTCGGTGTCGAGGCGCTGCACCTCGCCGCCGAAGCGGCGCGCCTCCTCGGCGGCCCACCGGAACGTCGAGACGGCCCGGCGCACCTCCACCCGGGCCCACGAGATCGGCTTGCCCGACTCGGCGGTGATGAGCTCGGCGCAGGTCTCGGACTCCTCGTCCAGTCGCCTGCGCACGTGTTCGAGGGCTTCGGCCCGCACATGGGCGGGGAGGGCGGCGCACTCGGCGGCGACGCCCGCGGCCGCGGCCACGGCGGCCTCCACTTGGCCCGAGGTGGCCCAGGAGGTCGCGCCGACGGGGGATTCGTCGAAGGGGTGGGTGACGAAGAACTCCTCCTCGCCGTGCTGCGGACGGCCGGCCACCCAAATAGGAGAAACGGGTCGGAGACGTTGCGTCATGGCTCCAGACTACGGGTTCCGAGTCCCGGGATGCCCCCGATGGGCCCGCCGAATCCGGTCGGGGCCGAAGCCGAAGGGCCCGAGGAACGGTTCCGGGGACGCCGCAAGTGTCCGGACCAGCTTTGTAACCCGGATGCGCACATTTGCCTGGCCAAGGCATGATGAGGTCATGAGTGAACAGCAATCAGGTGCGGGGTATCCGCAGCAGCCCACTTCAGCCCAGCCTCAGCAGCAGCCGTACCAGCAGGCGTACGCCTCTCCTCAGGCGCAGTACCAGGCACAGCAGCAGTATGCGGCCTACGCCCAGCCGGGGCCGTCGCTGTTCGACCGGATCGGCGTGCCGGCGATGCCCGGGATCCTCGGCCTCGCCGGTCTCGGCACGTTGGCGCTGACCGGTCTCATCACCGGCACCAGCGACAGCACCACCCTTGAAGGAGAGGTCGCCGGGTCGCTCGGCGGCGGCGTCCTGTCGAACCTGTCGGCCGTCATCGTCATGTTCGCGCTGACGCTGTTCGCCGGCGAGCGGTTGCGCGGGCTGTGGAAGGCCCTGACCGTGGCCGCCACCGGTGTGTTCCTGGCGGGCTTCCTGTACGGCCTGCTGTCGCTGCCGGACAACAACTCCGCGTCGGACGCCTCGGCCTGGATCGGTGCGATCCTGCTCCTGGGCACCTACGCCTTGTTCGTCACCGGCGCGATCCTGGTCCCCGGCTCCTCGAGCGCCGCCCAGCCCGCCGCGCCGCAGGCCTACCCGACCGGGCAGCAGCCCGCGGTGCAGCCGCAGCAGCCGCCGCAGGCCGCCCCGGGCCAGCAGAACCAGTGGCCGCAGGCCCCGCAGCAGTAGCGACGACGAGAGCGGCGGCGCGACCGACAGGTCGCGCCGCCGCTCTCGTGTCGATTGGATCTGGATATCGCGCCCGCGCCGGTATCCGAACTACGTGTGCGACCGCCGCCGCCGCGTGCCCCAGGAACGACACGAGGGGCCGGTTTCGGATGCGGGATGGTACGGGCGCCCGCGAGGGCGCCTGTTCGCACTGGATATGGAGATCGCGGGTTTCGGTCGGCCAGGCCCGCCTGGTCGGCTCACCTTCGGCTGCGATGCGGGGCCGCCGCGGACGCTCCTGCGCACAGGGAGTCCGCCTGCGGCTCGCAGGCGTCGCCGAGGCTCGCTAACTGCTTCCTCGGCGGGAGCCAGTCATCTTCACGGAGGTCGTCTTCGTCTCCGTCGTACCGATCGTCGGCGTAAGCGTCATATGGGCCCGACTCCTCTTCTTCAGGAGGCTCGATGTCCCCGACATCCTCATGACCGACCGAAAGCTCGCGCTCAAGCGCGCGCAGGTCGGTGTTCGGAGCATGGTACTTGAGCTTCCGGGCCACTTTGGTCTGCTTTGCCTTAGCTCGGCCGCGCCCCATATGGCTCGACCCCCTCGCACAGAAATCATCGGGGCAGCCGATAAGGCGCCCCGGAATGCTTGCAATCTCTTCGTGGGTCCTACGGTACAACCTCACGGCGCCTCACTGCATCCCGGCCCATGAGTTGAATGCCACAGATTACCGGCGATGGACACCAGACCGGGACGAACACCCGCCCGAATCGTGAGAAGGGTTCTCACCGTTCGTAACCGGGCGGCGGCGCCCGGCGAGGGCGGTGAGACCCGCCACCCGCCGCGCGGGGTCCTACCCGAACAGGCGTACCCGCTGGAGGCGGCCGACGGCGGCCATCCGCTCCTCGGCCATCGCGTTCGCGGCGGCCAGGGGCGTGGCGCCCTCTCCCTTGGCCCGCTCCAGGATGCGCGCGGTGGTCTCGAAGATCCCCGCGGTGCGCCGCTCGGCCCGCTTGAAGTCGAAGGCGCCGTCGTACTCGTCGGCGACCTGGATGACCCCGCCGGAGTTCACGACGTAGTCGGGGCAGTAGAGGACGCCGGCCCGGTCGAGCTCGTCGGCGACGCCCGGCTCGGCGAGCTGGTTGTTGGCCGCGCCGCAGATGATCTCGGCGTCGAGGGCCTTGAGGGTCCGCTCGCTGAGGACGCCGCCGAGCGCGCAGGGGGCGTACACGTGGATGCCCGCGGCGATGAGGTCGTCGGCGCCGTCGACCAGGCGCACCTGCGGGAAGTTCGCGGTCGCCCAGCCGATCGCGGCGGGGTCCACGTCGCAGGCGACGACGTCGGCGCCGGCCTCGATGAGGTGCGGCAGGAGGTGGCGCCCGACCTTGCCCAGGCCGGCGACGCCCACGGTGCGCCCGTTCAGGTCCACCGCGCCCCAGCGGTGCTGCGCGGCCGCGCGCATCGCCTGGAAGACGCCGAAGGCGGTCAGGATCGAGGAGTCCCCGGCGCCGCCCGCCTCGGGGCTGCGGCCGCTGACGTGGCGCGTCTCGCGGGCCACGTGGTCCATGTCCTCGACGTAGGTGCCGACGTCGCACGCGGTCACGTAGCGCCCGCCAAGGGCCTCCACGAAGCGGCCGTAGGCCCGCAGCAGCGCCTCGCCCTTGTCGATGCCCGGGTCGCCCCAGATGACGGCCTTGCCGCCGCCGTGGTCGAGCCCGGCGATCGCGTTCTTGTAGGACATGCCCTCCGACAGGTGGAGCACGTCGGTGAGGGCCTCGTCCTCGGAGGCGTAGGGGTAGAAGCGGGTGCCGCCCAGGGCCGGGCCGAGCGCGGTGGAGTGGATCGCGATGATCGCCCGCAGTCCCGACTCGGGGTCGTTGCAGAACACGACCTGTTCGTGGCCGCCGGCGTCGAAGATGCTCATGGCTTGCTCTCCAGTTCTGGAACCGTGCGGAGGCGGCCGGGTCTCGGCCGACTCGTCTCTGTAGCGCGGGTGTGCCTACGCCCTCAGCATATGACCGCCCGTTCGCGGCCAGAGCCCGGTCCTCGGGCGACGGGCGCTCCGCGGCGGTGACGCGGCGTCGCGCCGCCGCGGTCGCGCACCCCGCGGTCCCCGCCCATCAGGGCGCAGGGGAGGCGGATGTGGAAGTATTCGCTTCGTGTACGCACCCAACGCGTCCTATCTGCGCGTCTACGAGCCGGCGGCGGCGTTCGCCGACGCCGACTACTGGCGCGCGTACGCCGCTTCGGGGCGCGCGGCCGACCCGCTCGAAGGGCCGCGGCTGCGCCGCGAGGCCCTGTACGAGCGCATCGGCTGGCCCTGGCGCGGCGTCCCCTCCTTCGGGCGCGAGGCGTACGTCATCGACCGCGGGCGCGAGGCCGACCCCCTCATCTGCCCCTGGAACCTGCGCTACCGGATCGCCGCCTCCGCGCTCGAAGTACGGCGGCTGACCCCCGAGACGGTGGCCGAGGCGCTGTTCCCGCCGGAGTTCCTGGCCTCGGCCGAAGAGATCGTCGCGCTCGACGACGGCGCCGACCGCCGCGACCCGCCCGCCGACTCCCACGAGCACGTCGCCTCCTGGTCGGTGCCGCTGCGCTGGTTCGCGTGCGTGCGGCCCGAGGACCGCGAGCTGGTCATCCAGCCCGGCCACGCGCAGCTGCGCTACCGGACCCCGATCACCAAGTCCCGCACCGGGCTCGCGGTGGCCCGCAACCTGGTGCGGGCCGAGTTCGGCGAGGGCGCCGACCTGGTCGAGGCGCTCGCCGACACCGGCAAGTGGCTCGACGGCTTCCACCGCGACTCGGTGGTCGAGCTCGACTACGGCGGGCTGGTCGCCCGGCTCGGCGTCGAGGAGCTGCGCGACGAGGACTCGGTGGACCTCACCTGGCAGGCCCTCGACCACCTCGGCGCCTCCGAACCCGAGGACGCCCAGGAGTGCTACGCGCGATTGATCGACCGATGGCGTGATCGTCGTCTCGCCGAGCGTTTGAACTGACCTCGGACGCAGCGGCACCGCAAGCCCGCTACCAGCGTGTTCGCTTGTGGACTGATCACTCGGATGAGGGAGCCGAGCGGAAAGTCCAAGCAAATTCGGCCGTTCGGCCTATGTCGGACACCTAGGACAAGCCGGACGATTAGCGGTAGGAACGAATCAAGGCTCGGCGCCGGTGATTCGCAGCCCGTCTGTGGAGGAGAAGAACGATGACGACAGAGCTGAACCTTCCGGTGGAATCCGAGGCCCTGCTCACGCCTTCCGAGGTCGCCGCGATGTTCCGCGTGGACCCGAAGACCGTGACCCGCTGGGCCAAGGCGGGGAAGATCTCGGCGATCCGGACGCTCGGCGGCCACCGCCGCTACCGCGAGTCCGAGATCCGCGCCCTCATCAACGGTGACATCCCGACCCAGCGCGAGGCCGTCGACTAGCCCCGGCGTCCCCAGCGGTACTGCGCCGAACCCGGACCACTGCCGTCAGTGTCCGAAAGCAGCAGTCGCACTACGTAGGCCGGACCACCCTTCCGGCCGCCGCCCGATCGAGACCGCGGACGTCGGCGCCGCGGACAGCCCGATCTTCGAGGAGGCGGGCCCTCCCTCAGGGCCCGCGCCGCGAACGCACCGGTTCCCGCCCCGCCGGTGCGAACCCGAGACATCGAACCGCCACACCGAGGCCGCCCGGCCCGGTAGGGCGGTTCCTTCGTGTAGGCCCGAGCCTTCGTTTCGGGCTGCACCGCCGTTTCGGCATGGACCGCCCGGAACGTCCCCCGCCCACTCCGCTGGCGCTGCCGTTCCCGTGCCGATTGGCGGGTGTTCCCGATGCGCCGCCGGGGAAGGCGTGCCACGCTTGAGTCGTGTCACGCAAGAGGAGCCTCGCCGTCGCTGCCGCCGTCGCCGCCGTGGTCGTGCTCTTCGCACTCGGCGTCCCCCTGTTGAACAAGGCCGTCTCGCCCGCGGTCGATGTGGGCGGTGAGACGTTCGTGCTCGCGGGCGTCACCGTCACCCTCCCCGAGGAGGTCTGGATGCGACCGGGCCTGTACCGGCCCGAGTCGGGCCGCGCGGAGTTCCTCGTCGGCAACGCGGAGGTCGACATCGTCGTCGCCGGCCCCTACAGCTTCGACGCGGAGTACCTGGCGGCGGAGATGGTCCGGCTCCTGGAGGTCCAGCCGGGCGTGCAGCTCACCGAGCCGCGCGAGTGCGCCGCGGACGGCGTCGAGGGTGCGGGGCAGAGCTTCGTGACCGAGACCGGGGCGGGGTTCGCGTGCGCGTTCGTGCATGACGAGATCCGCGCGGAGGTCACGGCCACCGGCGCGTCGCTGGATTCGGGCACTGTGGACAGGATCGACGCGCTCATAGCCCAGCTGTCCTTCGGGGCGGCCTGATGCGGCCGGATCCCACCTCGCCCACCCAGTGGACGGCCGTGCTGCTCATCGGCGCGGCCGGGATTCTGCTGCTGTACAACACGCTGCCGGTGGCGCTCGCGTATCCGCGGGCGGGGACGACGGCGCTGGTGCTGTTCTCGCTGTTCGCGGTGCCGTTCTGGTTGCTGCGGCGCCGCTTCGCCGACCGGCTCACGCTGCCGGCGGGCGCTCTGGTGCTGGGGCTGATCTGGGGCGCGACGGTGGCGGTGATGTCCTCGATCTTCGGTTCCCGTGCGCTGCACGGGTTGATGGCGACGGCGTGGGGGCCGGGCTGGGCCGAGCGGTGGTCGCCGGTGCTGGCCGCGCCGCTGGTCGAGGAGGTCGTGAAGGCCGCCGGTGTGGTGCTGGTGGTCGCGATCGCGTGGGGGCGGGTGCACGGGGTGCTCGACGGGATCGTGCTGGGGGCGTTCTGCGGGGTGGGCTTCCAGATCGTGGAGGGCTACGCGTTCGCGATGTCGAGCACGGTGGTGAACCGCGCGGGGGACGTGGTGGAGCCGGTGGTCGCGGTGTTCCTCGTGCGCGGGGTGCTGGCGGGGTTGTGGAGCCATCCGGTGTTCACGGCGATCGTGGGCGCGGGGGTGGCGTACGCGGCGACGCGGCGGACGAGTCGGTCGGTGTGGGTCGCGGCGGGTTCGTTGGTGGCGGTGATCGTGCTGCACGCGGTGTGGAACTCGCCGCTGCTGCGGGACGGGCTGGGCCTGGGCGCGCCGGGCGTGCTGGTCGGCGTGATGATCAAGGGCCTGCCGGCGGTGTGCATCGTGTGGTGGCTGGTCCGCTGGGCCAAACGCGAGGAGGCCCCGGTGGAAAGGCCGCTGGAGCCGGCGTGAACGGTACTCAAATGGATTTAGGGCAGCGCTACGCGGATCGGGATTCCCTGGGCCCCCGCCTTCGGCGAAGCTTGCGAGCCGTCAATATGCACAGGAATTACCGTGCCACAGGGGTCTGACAATTCGGCCGGTGGCGGTGGAGGTGAGAAAGATGCACTTTCGGTGAGTTGCGCGAGCTGAGCGGTTTTTGGGCAGCGCTACGCGGAACGGAAACCGCTGGGCCCCCGGTTCAACTACCGTGCCATAAGGGTCCGACAATTCGGCCGGGCGCATCGGATGCAATGAAGATTCACGTTCGGGGCGGGCGTAGCAATGCCGCCCGGGTCTGAGCGCGCGGTACCCCGACGGCATTGCATTTGCTCGGTCGCGTCGGCCCTCTCAGACCTCCGCTCCCACCTGGCCCGCTTGACGTGCAGCCGGTCCGCGGTCGACGCGACGGTAGTTGGCGCGAGCCGCGTCGTCGTGTCCTGGCCGGCCGCTCGGGGGCGGCCCTGCGGTAGGCGTCTCGGACCTGGCACCGCTGGTGAGCCGGACCGGGATGGTCCGCACGGTGCCCCACTCGTCGAGGGAGTGAGGTTCGACCCAGGCCCGCCGATCGGTGAATCGGCGCCGACCGAGCTTCATGAAGTTCTCTCGGTTCTGACGCTACCAGCGGCCGGACGGTTTGTCATTGACTCGGGAGTTCGAACCGCCCCGCCTCATCGGTGCCGATCAGCCCCTCGGCGATGAGCTGCGCGACGGCCTCGTCGAGCATCCGCGCCTCGGGCCACACCGCGTCGATCCGGGCCCGCTCCACCGGCCCCTCCGCCTCCCGGAGCAGGGCCATCACCTCACCGCGCACCTGCCGGTTGGTCCCCTTGTACCGCTGGCGCTTCCGGCTGGGACCGGCCGGCACCTCCTGCCCGGCGAACCCGCACACGTCGGCGACCGGGCAGTCCCCGCACTCGGCCTTGCGCGCCGTGCACAGCAGCGCGCCCAGCTCCATCAGCGCCACCGAGACCAGAGCGGCCGTCGGCGGGTCCTGCGGCAGCAGCGACGCCGCCGCCGCGAGATCGGCCTTCGAAGTCGCGGTCCCCGCGTCGCTGCGCCCGCCGAGGCGGGCCACCACGCGACGCACGTTCGTGTCCACGACCGGGTGCCGCTCGCCGTAGTGGAAGACCGCGACCGCGGCGGCCGTGTAGACCCCGATGCCCGGCAGTTTCTCGAGTTCGGCCGGGTCGGAGGGCACCACCCCGTCGTGCTCGGTCGCGACGATCCGCGCGCACTCCTGCAAACGCAGCGCCCGCCGCGGGTAGCCCATGCGCCCCCACGCGCGCAGCACCTCGGCGGTCGGGGCCGCGGCGAGGTCGGCCGGCGTGGGCCAGCGCGCCATCCACGCCTCCCAGACGGGCGCGGCGCGGGCGACCTGGGTCTGCTGGCTCATGACCTCGGAGACGAGGACGCCCCAGGCGGTGGTGCCGGGCCTGCGCCAGGGCAGTTCGGTGCGGCCCTGCGCGTCGAACCAGGGGAGGAGGCGTTCGGCGAGCAGGTCGGGGGAGGGCAGTGCTTGGGGGACGACGGTTTCGGGGGCGGCGGTTTCGGCGGCACGCATGTCCCCCATTGTCGGCGCGGGGTACGACGCCCGTCGGGGTGGGTCCGGGCCGCGGGATCGGCCGGGCCCCGTCGCCTCGTCGTGGGCCCGCAGGCGTGGGGTGCGATCCCCCGCGGGCCGGTGGCGTGTATTTCCGCTCGCGTGCGGCCGGTCTGCGTTAGCGTCCCGGCGTGCAGGGTTTCAAGGGCAAGTTCGTGAAGGGTTCGGAGCCCGAGTCGGTCTATTGGAAGCGGCGGGGGATCGTGGCGGGGGCGGTGGCCGCCCTCGTCCTGCTCGTGGTGGTGCTGGTCGGCACGCTCGGCGGCGGTGACGGCGAGGCCGACGAGGTCGAGGTGCGGGCCGAGACGACGCCGGGCGAGTGGGTGGCGCCGACGCCTTCGGAGACGATCCAGAGGCCGTACATCCCCGAGACGCCGACCGCCTCGCCCAGCGAGTCCCCGAGCCCGACCGAGCCGGAGGTGTCCGACTGCCCTGCGGACGAGTTGATGCTCCAGGTGGTGGCGGCGTTCGACGAGGTGCGGTCGGGTTCGAAGGTGCCGGTGAGCGTGCTGGTGGCGAGCGGCGCGGACGAGGAGTGCGTGGCGGATCTGCGCGAGGTCGCCGTGGAGCTGGCCTCGGGTGAGGACGTGGTCTATTCGACCGCGCACTGCGAGACCCCTTCGGGCGAGGAGGTCGAGTTGAGCGACGGGTCGGGTCAGACGATCGAGTTCACCGTGGACGGCCTGGCCTCGGCGGAGGGCTGCGAGGGCGCGCGCCGCGCGCTGCCGGCCGGGGAGTACGACCTGCGGGCCCGCCTGGGCGAGGCGGTCTCGTCGCCGACGAGTCTGCGCCTGAAGTAGGCGGCCTCAGAGGTAGCGGTCGAGGATCGAGACCTCGGCGAGCCTGGTGAGCGATTCGCGGATGCTCTGGGCCCGGCCGGGGCCGACGCCGTCGACGTCCTGGAGTTCTTCGACGGTGACGCCGAGCAGATCGGGCAGGGCCCCGAAGTGGCCCACGACCCGTTCGATGACGGCTTCGGGGAGGCGGGGGACCTTGGCGAGCATCCGGAAGCCGCGGGGGCTGACGCGCCGGTCGAGCACGTCGGGCGTGTTGGGGTAGCCGAGCGCGCGGGCGACGGCGGTCAGGTCGAGCAGTTCGGGCGAGCTCATCTCGTCGACGGTGCGCAGGGCCGTGACGTAGGCGGCGCCGTCGGGCAGGTAGTCGCGGACGATGAGTTCGCGGTCGGCGTCGACGCCGGCCATGAGCTCGTCGAGTTGCAGCGCGAGGAGGCGCCCGTCGGTGCCCAGTTCGATGACGTGGCCTTCGACCTCGTCGGCGATGTGGCGGGCCATTTCGAGCCGCTGGAGCACGGTGACGGCGTCGCGCACGGTCACGAGGTCTTCGATCTCCAGGCTCGAGAGGTTCCCGGCGACCTCGTCGAGGCGCTGCTTGTAGCGTTCGAGGGTGGCCAGGGCCTGGTTGGCGCGGGAGAGGATCTGCGTGGAGGGTTCGACGAGGTGGTGGATCTCGCCCATGTAGAGGCCGATGGTGTGCATGGACTGGCTGACCGAGATCACCGGGAAGCCGGTCTGGATGGCGACGCGCTCGCCGGTGCGGTGGCGGGTGCCCGATTCGTTGGAGTGGATCGAGGGGTCGGGCATGAGGTGGACGCCGGCGCGCACGATCCGGGAGCCGTCGGTGGTGAGGACCACGGCGCCGTCCATCTTGCACAGTTCGCGCAGGCGGGTGGCGGAGAACTCGATGTCGAGTTCGAAGCCGCCGGTGCAGATGGTCTCGACCAGCTGGTCGCAGCCGACGACGATGAGCGCGCCGGTCCGGCCGCGCAGGATGCGTTCGAGGCCGTCGCGCAGCGCGGTGCCGGGCGCCATGGTGGCCAGGGTCGCGCGCAGGCCCTCGTCCGGGATCGACGCCACGGGATACCCCCCAATGCTGGACTGTCCTCCGGCGGTTCCCGCCGGTCGGTGAAATGACCTCGCGTCGGTGTCCAGTTATGGCTCGCAAGCCATGACCGGGCGGGGCGCCGGGTCGCCTCCAGTGTACGGATCAGTCGGGGGAGGCAGGGGGCGGCATTTGGGGCAAGCCGTGCAACTCGGAAGTCGACCTCGTCACGACTGGTGTCCCAGGCGTGCCGTCTGGTCCTCAGAGGCGGTCGACGACCTGGACGTGGCCGGGCGCGTACGAGGCCAGGCGCGCGAGGAGCTGCTGCGGTTCGAGCGCGAAGTCCTTGCAGCGCACCGCCAGGTCGAATCCGGCGACGAGTCCCTCGGTGGCGCGGTTGGCCTCGCGCAGCACCGAGCGGCCGAGGAAGCCGGGCCGGTCGGAGCCGCCGCGCCCGAGGTAGACGTCGGTGGCGAGCAGGAGGAAGGCGCTGCCGCGGCGGCGCGAGCCGACGTTGATCGCGGCGAGTTCCTCGACGTTGCTCCAGGGGATGAGGAGGCTCTTGCCGAAGCCGGGCCGCACGCGCAGGCCGAAGTGGTTGACCATGAGCCTCGGGGGGCGCACGAGCGGGACGAGGAAGCAGACGGCGCCGATCACGGCGATGACGGTGAAGAAGCCGGGCAGGGCGGCGACCGGGTTGGGCTCGCCGGAGTCGAGGGTGCCCGGTTCGGTGCGCACGAGCCCGACGAGCGCGGCGATGACGGTCGAGCAGGCCAGCGCGTAGAGCACGAGGGACGAGATCCGACGGGAGGGGGAGCTGGGCTCGACGACGATCCACTCAGAGCTTCTTCGCACAGCTCACCTCCGAGACGCAACTCTAGCGATGCGTATCGATCCGTGCCACGTGCGTCAGGGCCGCGGGTGCGGCCGGCCCGGCCGCACCCGCGGCCCTGACGCACGTCTACGGCTGCCGAGCGAAGCGGCGGACGGCCTCGGCGAGGGCGCGCGGCCGGTCGATCGGGATGAGGGTGCCGCATTCGTCGAGCTCCACGAGTTCGGCGCCGGGGAGGAGTTCGGCGAGGCGGCGGCCGTGCTCAGGGGGCATCATCCGGTCCTGCCGGCCCCAGACGACGAGCGCCCGCCCCGGGTAGTCGGGGAGCCGCTCGGCGGCTTCGAGCATCGCTTCGCGCCGGGTGGCCTTGAGGTACTTGACGAGGTCGGCCCGCGCGGCGCGGTCGGAGCGCAGCGGCCGCAGCCAGGAGTCGGTGAGGTCGTCGGGGACGCCTTTGAAGGACATGACGGCGTAGCCGGTGCCCGGGATGCGGCGCATCGGGCGCGGGGTGAGCGCCAGGGCGATCGCGCGGAGGCCGCCGGGGATCTTCGCGGCGGTCGCGAGCAGCGTGCCGCCCGATTTCGGCGGGTAGTTGTCGAACGCCTCGCATCCGGCGATGACCATGCGGCCCACGCGTTCGGGGCGCTCGGCGACGAGCTGCTGGAGGCGCCCGGAGTCGTTCTCGACGAACACGGTGTCGCCGGGCAGGTCGAGTGCGTCGGCGAACTCGCCGATCAGGAGCGCGGCGGTCCGCGGCGAGAAGTCGGCGTCGGGCCGCAGCGCGACGGCGTGGCTGCCGTAGGGCAGGGTCGGGGCGATGACGCGGTGGTCGGCGGCCAGGTCGGCGGCGACCTCCCGCCAGACGTTCGCCGACTGCAAGAGCCCGTGCAGCAGCAGGACGACGGGTCCCGAACCGGTGTCCTCATAGGACACCGGACCGAGGGAGAGCTCGACGACAGGCATTGTGGACCTTTCCGGATCGATCTCGTCGCCGCTCCGAAGCGAATCCGCTTGAGCGGCATGCGACTCGACTGTAACTCCCGATCCCGCCGGAGGCGGCGACCCGATTGCGCGAACCGTGCGGTCTCGCTCACCGGCGGCCCTCAGCACGGGCGATCGGACCTGTCGGCCTCCAGGATCCGGGCGGCGACGTCCTTGACCGGCTCGGCGTCCGCGAAGCGCTCGGCGAGCAACCGCGCGCCGATCGCGTTCCAGGGCTTGAACTTCGAGCGCTTCGACTTGAAGCCGACGACCGTGCCGAGCACGCGGCCGGTGGCCGCGTCCGACACCCGCACCCGCTGCGTGCCGATGACCACCGCGAAGTCCAGGAACCGCCCGGCGACCTTGCGCCGGACGGGCCTCGCCGTCGGCGCCGGGTCCAGGACGCTTCCGGACGCGAACGCGAAGATGCCCAGCACGATCGCGGTGAGCACCAGGACCGGGTACACCCACGCGCGCGGATCGAGGTCCTCCCCGGGCGTGCTCGTCATGTCCCTGGACCAGAACGAGCCCACCCCGATCGCCGACCCGATCACGACCGTGACGAGCGCGGGGAAGTGCGGCCGCGTCAGCAGCAGGTCCGCGGCGGACTGGACCGGGTTCCGGCGCAGCAGCCACCGCACCATCAGCCGCAGGCGCCGCACCCGCTGCACGGCGGGAAGCGTGAGCAGCAGCCCCGCCAGCAGGAACACCAGCGCCAGCCCGAGGCACCACCAGCGCGGCGACTGCCAGGCCGGGCACGCCTGGCCGCAGCTGTACCGCCACGAGCTGTCGAGCAGGTCCGCCATCAGGCTGACGACCACCGCCGGGCCGACCGCGGCCACCGCCCACCGGGTGGTCCGCGCGCTCGACTGCGTCAGGTCGTGCGTGGCCATGGCGAGGTTCAGCGCGTAGAACAGCGACAGCACCGCCGGGCCGAGCACCGTGCCGCACAGGGAGAGGCCGAGCAGGACCCGGCCGGGGGTGTCGGAGTTCCCGGCGAGCCTCGCGTACAGGAACGCGCAGATGACCAAGGCGCACATGGCGTAGAAAAGCGTCTTGACGACCGAGGTGGGGTCGATGTGCCGGTAGCGGGTGGCCGACCGGCCGTGCCCTTTGGGGCGGTGCTGCTGGCGCTCCAGGTACAGCACGAGCCCGGTGAAGGCGAAACCGGCCAGGACCGCCGCGAGCGAGCCGTACATCTGCGCGGCCGGGCCCGACTCCGACAGCGACACGGTCTGCGCGGCGAGGGTGGATCCTGTCGGCGGGCCCGGGTACGAGTGCATGGGACGCTCCTTGACCTCACGGCTCCCGCAACCGGGTTCGACCAGCACCGCCGAGGATCACCGGCCGGGCATGGGCGGCGCGTGATCGGGTTCGGGGCGGTCGAGCCGGATCGAAGCGGTTCGGCTGCATGGGAAGAGGGGCATCAGGCTAACCGTCCCGTGCCACCCGCGGCGCCCCGTTCATCCGTACGTGGCGGGCATGTCCGCCGACCGCAGCCTCGGCGACAGCGGTCGGCACACGCGGTTTCGCTATGTCGGCGGCGGTCTCTCGCCGCGGCGACTGTTCGACCTCCTGACAGCCGGTTCGCTACGCCTGGGGCGCTTTGACCTCCCCGGGAGCTGTGCCTTCGCTTGCGGTCGCCGACTAGGGTGGGATGGCCTACGTCACTTTCCATGGCGAGTTGCCGCCCGGACCACCACGGAATCGGAGTGCAGATGTCGACTTCTCCCGCCCCCCAAGAGATCCCGCCACCGCAGCCGCCCCAGCCTCCTCAGCCGCCGACCGGCGGCGGCCGCGCGCTCTTCGGCTGGCTCCTGCTCATCGTCCCGCTCGTCGCACTGGTCTACGCCTACGTGCTGCCCACGCTCCGAGCGATCGACGAAAGCACGAGATCCGGAAGCGGCTTCGGGGCCGAAGGCGCGCCCGTCGGCGGCGAGAACTACTCGAAGCTCTTCGGCGACCAGGCCTTCCTCGAAGGCGTGCTCACCTACGGACTGGTCGCCCTCGGCTCGGCCCTCAGCGGCGCGGTCGTCGCCTTCCTCGTCGCCTGGTGCGTCCACCTCGCCGGACGCGGCGTGCGCCTCGCCGGCCGGATCATCGCGGTCCTGGCCGCCCTCTCCTTCGCCCCCCTCGCCTGGACCGTCGCTCTCAAGGCCGACGAGTTCGAGCGGTTCACCGAACCCGGCTCGCAGATGGCCGAAGCGGTCTCCCTGTCCTCCTGGGTCGCGATCGCCTCGGGCACCGTCTTCGGCATCGGCCTCCTGGTCGGCCTCGCGGCCTTCCGCGGCGGCGCCGACACCGGCAGACGCGTCGGCACCGTTCTGGCAGCCGCCGGCCTGACCGGCCTCGCGATCCTCGCCGCGGGCCTCCAGGCCTACACCTTCAGCGCCCTGACGGGCCTGCGGCCGACCAGCCCGCTCGCCCACGTCTACGGCATCAGCTTCCGCAATGCCGACTTCGGCCTCGGACAGGCCGCCTCGGTCGCGGTGCTCGTCCCCTTGGCGCTCTTGGGACTCGCCGCCGCGTTCCTGGTCATCGGCGCGCGAGTGCGCATCGACATCGCACCCGGACCCGAGCAGCCGCGCCCGTTCCGCGCCGGCCCCGGGATCGGCGCGATCGTGCTCCTCGCACTGTTCGCGACCGGGACGCTCATGACCCTGTGGCCGTGGCTCTCCCGGATCGGCGACGGCTCGGCCGAACCGTACGAGTCCGGCACCGTCCTGTCGAACACGTGGGGAACCGCGCTGGTGACCACCGGGATCGGGTTCGCGGCGGCGCTGGCCGGCGCCATCGCGATCGGGACGCTCCGGCCCCTCGGCGACAAGTCCCTGTGGCTGCTGCTGCCGTTCGCCCCTTGGCTTTTCGTCGGCTCCGGCCCGCTGGCCCTGTCGAACTACATGGGCCTGCGCGACGCGGAGGACTACGGGACGTACATGAGCCTGGCCCCGCGCGCGTGGATCGCCGTTCCCGCGCTGTTCCTGCTCACCGCCCTGTTCTGGGGCCTGGAGAACCGCCGCCGCGCCATGCTCAACGAGGGCTGGTCGCCCGGGGCCGCCGGCGCCACGCTGTTCCGCGCGGGCTGGCCGCTGGCCGCCCTGGTCGGCCTGGCCGTGCTGGTCGCCAACGGCCAGGACTCGTACTGGCAGTCGCTGACCGGCCTGCCGGACCAGCCGAACGCCTGGGTCGCGATGGTCTCGAACCTGACGAGCCTCATGAACTTCGACGCCGGCTTCGGCGTGGGCGTCGGCTACCCGGTGGCGATCTTCCTCCCCCTCGCCGTGGCCGCCGTGGCCGCCGCGATCTGGTACCTGCCGCGAGTCGCCATCCACATCGGAAAGTAATCGCAGGCCGGAACCCGGGTTCCGGCAGACAGGACGACACGGGACGGCCCTCGTCGACACGGGGGCCGTCCCGGTCCGCGCCAAACGCCGGTCCATCCCCGTGAAACCGAAGTGGACGACCCCGAAATGTGTTTGGGTGAGCACATTGCGCTTTTCAGCGCTGCCGACGACTTGCCCGATCAGCGAACACACTGCCTCACGGCAGAAACGGAGTCATCCAATGACGGCACGGCAACGGACCTCGCGGCTGCGCATGCGCGCGTTCATGATCGCCATTCCAGCGGCCGTAGGCCTCGTCGCGGGCCTGATGATGTGGCACCCGAGCGGCGCCTACGCGCAGAGCGCCCCGGTCGGATTGGGAACGGCCGCCGACTTCTCGGTCCTGGCGGGCTCGACCGTCACCAACACCGGAGACACCTTCCTCGAACAGAACCTCGGCGTGCACCCCGGCAGCACCGCCCCGGGCTTCCCGCCCGGCGAGGTCGGCGGCGCGATCCACCTCGCGGACGCGGTCGCCGAACAGGCGAAACTCGACCTCACCACCGCCTACAACGATGCGGCGGGACGCACCCCGTTCGTCTCCCTGCCCGCCGAACTCGGCGGATCGACCCTGACACCCGGCATCTACCGGATCGCCGCGGCGCAACTTACCGGCCAACTGACACTCGACCTCCAGGAGAACCCGGAGGCCGTCTTCATCTTCCAGATCGACTCGACGCTCATCACCGCCTCGAACAGCAGCGTCATCTTCATCAACGGCTCCTCGCCGTGCAACGTCTACTGGCAGGTCGGCAGCTCGGCGACGCTCGGCACCGGATCGGACTTCATCGGGAACATCATGGCCTCGACCGCGATCACCATGAACACCGGCGCGACCCTCGAAGGCCGCGCGCTCGCGCAGACCGCCGCGGTGACGCTCGACGACAACACCATCACCGAACCGGAGTGCGCACCCGACGTGCCCCCGTCCCCGACCACGGACGCTCCTACGGACGGGCCCACCACCGACGGCCCGCCGACGGACGGCCCCACCGGCGGCCCGACCACGAACGGGCCCGGAGGCCCGACCTCCGGCGGTCCCTCCAACGGAGGCCCGGGCGACGGGAACGGTTCGGACGGGAACGGTTCGGACGGGAACGGTTCGGACTCCGGCTTCAAGCCGGGAGCCGGACTGGCGGCCACCGGCGGCGGGGCGTGGCCGGTCATCGTGACCGCGGGACTCGCGCTGGCCGCGGTCGGCGGCCTGTTCGTGCTCCTCGCCTGGCGCAGAGCCCGACTGGAGAGTTAGCCGAGGGCAGCCGGCCCGCTCGTGAGCGGACCGGCTGCCCGTTCGGGACTCCTGGAAGGGACCGATGCTGGACCGCTCGATAACGTTGCGGCCCTGGACAGTTCGGCCTTGACCTCGTGGGCGTCCCGCTGCATGTGGTACCGGAAGTGGACGTTCGATCCGGTGAAGGGCGTCTCGGGATCGACCAGGAAGAGCCGGTCCTGGATCTGGCGGGCCTCGACGGCGACCGTCGCCCCGTCGACCTCGACGCTCCAGGTCGTGTTCGATCCGAGGCTGAATTCAAGGGCGATCAACGCGATCGCCTCGCCGAGCGTGACCACTTGCGGCAGTAGAATAGTCGTGGCGTGACTGTCGACATCGTCGCCCATGGAGACCGAGTCGCGGTCGGCGGCGACACTGATGAAACCGCCGTCCGCGGAGGCATCGGACATAGAGGGCTCCTTCCAGAGAGAACTCGCCCGCAGGCTACCGCGACAACGCCGAGCCCGCAGCCCGCGCGGCTTTCCGCCCGAACGACCCACCACCGAAATCGCTGCACCGCAACGCAATCCCACCTGCAGGCAGCGGTTCCTGAGACGGCGAAGCGGGCCCCGGCTCTGCCGGGGCCCGCTGCTTTGCTTGTGCTGTCAGATCATCGGGTGGCGGATGATGTTCTCTTCGCGTCCCGGGCCCACGCCCACGACGCTCACCCTTGCGCCGCAGAGCTCTTCGAGGCGCTCGATGTACGACTGGGCCGCGGCGGGAAGCTCGTCGAACTTGCGGCAGTGGCGCACGTCCTCGAACCAGCCGTCGTGGTACTCGTAGATCGGCTTCGCATGGTGCACACCGGTCTGCGTCATGGGCATCTCCTCCACGCGCTCACCGTCCACTTCGTACGCGACGCAGATCGGGACCCGCTCGAGCTCGGAGAGCACGTCCAGTTTGGTCACGAACAGGTCGGTGATCCCGTTGACGCGCACCGCGTACCGGCCCAGCACCGCGTCGAACCAGCCGCAGCGGCGGCGGCGGCCGGTGGTCACGCCGTACTCCCCGCCCTTCTTGAGCAGGAACTCGCCGAACTCGTCGAACAGCTCGGTCGGGAACGGACCGGAGCCGACGCGGGTCGTGTAGGCCTTGATGATGCCGATCGAGGTGGTGATCTTGTTCGGCGCGATGCCGGTGCCCACGCACGCCCCGCCCGTGGTCGGGTTCGAGGAGGTCACGAACGGGTAGGTGCCGTGGTCCACGTCGAGCATGGTCGCCTGCGCGCCTTCGAGGAGCACGTTCTTGCCCGCGTCGAGCGCCTGGTTCAGCAGCAGGCGGGTGTCGGCGATGTACGGCTTCAGCCGCTCGGCGTAGGCCAGGTACTCCTCGACCACCGCGGCCGGGTCGATCGCCTTGCGGTTGTAGACCTTCACGAGGATCTGGTTCTTCTCGCGGAGGATCTGCTCCAGCTTGATGGAGAGGATCTTCGGGTCGAGCAGGTCCTGCACGCGGATGCCCTGGCGCGCGACCTTGTCTGCGTAGGCCGGGCCGATGCCGCGGCCGGTGGTGCCGATGCGCGCGCCGCCCAGGTACCGCTCGACCACGCGGTCGAGGGCCCGGTGGTGGGGCATGATGAGGTGCGCGTCCGCCGAGAGCTTCAGGTTCGAGACGTCCACGCCGCCGGTGGTCAGCTCGTCGAGCTCGGCGATGAGGAACTTCGGGTCCACGACCACGCCGTTGGCGATCACCGGGACCACGCCCGGGGTCAGGATGCCCACCGGGACGAGGTGGATGGCGTACTTGGTGCCGTCCGGCGTCACCACGGTGTGGCCCGCGTTGTTGCCGCCCTGGTAGCGCACGACGTAGTCCATCTCGGCGCCGAGCAGGTCGGTGACCTTCCCCTTGCCCTCGTCGCCCCACTGCGTTCCGACGACCGCGATCGCTGGCATCTGCCCATCCTCCCGGGAAGTTGATCACCCGATTACCTGGTAAGCCTACTTGCATTCATTTATCCGGGGTCTCAGCAGGGCTGAGCACTATGAATCGGGTCCCCGTCACACCGTAGGGTGGCGGGCGTGAACGTTGTCGTGTTGACACTCGTGGAGACGAACTGCTCGAATCCCGGGCCGCGCACCCAGACGCTGCACCTGGTCGACGATCTCCGAGCGCGGGGCGCGCAGGTGCGCACCGTCGAGGCCGCCAAGCCTGAGGAGATCGACCCCGTCCTCGAGGATCCCCACGCGCGCATCGTGCTCGCGGCCGACACGGACGAGCAGGTCAACGCGGTGCTGGCGCGGCTGGTGCGGCACGCGATCCCGGCGCCGAGCAAGCGGCCCGAGGGCCTGCCCGACGGGCGCACGATCCCCGACCTGCCCGCACTGGCGGTCCTGCCGCTGGGCGCGGTCCCGGGAATCGTCACGCGACTTGAACTGCCAGAGAAGCCCGCCGAGGTCGCCGAGGCGGTCGCGGCGGGACGGGTGAAACGGACCGATGTGCTGCGCCACGACGGCGGCGGGATCGCGATCGACGGGGTGCGGCTCGGCGGCGGCGACCGGCCGTGGCGCGGGGTCGTCAACCTCGACGACGTGGTGCTGGCGGACGGCAGCGAGCAGATCCTCGCGTGCGTGGTCGCGAACGCGGACGGGTACGCGGCGGCGGACGACATGGTGCTGGCCGAGCCCGACCCGGCCGACGGGAAGGTCGACGTCGCGGTGGCGGTGCCGGTGACCGTGGGGCGCCTGCGCAAGAAGCTGCGGATCGAGGTGCGCCGGGCCCGTGGCCGGGCCGTGGCGGTGCACCCGGACGACTCGGTGACGTTCGTGCAGGACGGCCTGGTCGGCGAGCTCAAGCGCAAGCGCACCTGGTGGATCGAGCCCGGCGCGGCCGGCTGGTACGCGGGGGCCTGAGCCGGGGCTGACGGCCGACCGATTCGAATATCGTCCAAAGTGGACATGCGATGGGTCCCCCGCCACAACCCTGACATGGGGGTCCGACGTTCCAGGGATGCGAGGCATCCTCGGTGCTCGGAGAGCGGTTTCGAGACCTCCGCCACTTAATGAAACGGTGTGAAAAAGCTGGTCGAAGGCCTTGAAGCTTGCAACCGGTTGCCGTAGCCTTGGGTGCGCACCCAACCCTCTGCGAGCGAAGGAGCTCCACCATGGCCATCGTCTACGGCGGTGACTACAACCCCGAGCAGTGGCCCCGCGAGACGTGGGCCGAGGACATGCGGCTCATGCGCGAGGCCGGCGTCAACCGCGTCAGCGTCGGCATCTTCTCCTGGGCCCAGCTCGAACCCGAAGAGGGCCGCTACGAGTTCGCCTGGTTCGACGAGGTCCTCGACCTCCTCGCCGCCAACGGCATCGAAGCCTGCCTGGCCACCCCCACCGCCTCCCCGCCGCCCTGGTTCGCCGCGACCTACCCCGAGGCCGGCATGGTCGACGACGAGGGCCGCCAGCTCACCCACGGCTCCCGCCAGGGCTTCGACCCCTCCTCGGACGTCTACCTCGTTAAGGCCCTCGCCATCACCGAGCAGCTCGCCCGCCGCTACGCAGACCACCCCGCCCTCGCCCTGTGGCACGTCCACAACGAGTACGGCTGCCACAACGCCCGCTCCTACTCGGGGGCCGCGACCGCGAAGTTCCGCGTCTGGCTGCGCGAACGCTACGGCGACCTCGACGGCCTCAACGACGCCTGGGGGACCGCCTTCTGGTCCCAGGCCTACTCCTCCTGGGACCAGGTCTACGCCCCGCTCCCGACCCCGACCATCCCCAACCCCGGCCAGGTCCTCGACTGGAAGCGCTACTCCTCCAACCGGCTCGTCCGCAACTACCTCGCCGAGGCCGAGGTCATCCGCAAATACTCCGACAAGCCCTTGACCACCAACTTCATGACCGGCTCCCACGCCGACATCGACCTGTGGGAGTTCTCCGAAGTCGTCGACGTCGTCTCCACCGACCACTACCTGGTCGGCGAAGACCCGCACGTCAACCTCGCCTTCGCCGCCGACTACGCCCGCTCCCTCGGCGCCGGCAAGCCCTGGATCCTCATGGAGCACTCCACCTCCGCGGTCAACTGGCAGGGCCGCAACCGCGCCAAGGCCCCCCGCGAGATGCTCCGCAACTCCCTCGCGCACTTCGCGCGCGGCGCCGACGCCGTCATGTTCTTCCAATGGCGCGCCTCCAAGCAGGGCGCCGAGAAATGGCACTCCGGGATGGTCCCGCACGCCGGCACCGACTCCAAGATCTGGCGCGAGGTCTGCGAACTCGGCGCCCGCCTGGGCGACCTCGCCGAACTCGAAGGCTCCCGCGTCAGCGCCGACACCGCGATCCTGTGGGACTTCCCCAACCGCTGGGCCCAGGAGCACGAGGCCCGGCCCACCACCGACCTCGACCCGCAAGCGGTCTTCAACGACTACTACGCGGCCCTGTGGCGCGCCGGGATCACCACCGACGTGGCCGAACCCGAAGGAGACCTCACAGGCTACAAGCTCGTCGTCGTCCCCGCCCTCTACCTGCTGTCACACAAGGGCGCGGCGAACCTGCGCCGCTACGTCGAAGGCGGCGGCACCGTGCTCGTCACCCCCTACTCCGGGATCGCCGACGAGACCGACACGGTCTACCTCGGCGGCTACCCCGGCGCGATCCGCGACGTGCTCGGCGTGCGCACCGAGGAGTTCTACCCGCTCGTCGACGCGACCGTGGCGCTGGCCTCGGGCGGGACCGGGACCCTCTGGAGCGAGGCGGCCGAGTCCACCGGCGCCGAGGTCCGCGACACCTACGCCGACGGCACCCCGGCCTGGCTGGTCAACCGCTTCGGCGAGGGCACCGCGCACTACCTGACGACCTTCCCCGACGCGGCGACCCTCGACCGGATCGTCGCCGCCGCAGCCGGGGACGCGGGCGTCGCCCCGGTCGCCGAGGCGCCCACGGGCGTCGAGGTCGTGCGCCGCGCCCACGAGGACGGGCGGAGCTGGCTGATCTGCGTCAACCACACCGAGGCCGACGCGAAGGTCAAGTCCGCCGACGCGGTGGTCGAGGTGCCCGCCGGGGAAGTGGTCGTCCACCGCGAGCACGCCTGACGGACAGGGCCGCCAGTGGGGCTGGACGGACACCGGGTGCGAACCGGGCGTTCACACCGGTGTCACAGGCCCGACAGTCCGATCCGCGACAGCGCTGAGAACACAAGCGGCCGAAGGGTTTCGACCCTTCGGCCGCTTGCGTCCCGCGGGCCCCCGAACGGCTGTGGCCTCGCTCGCCACCTGATTGCAATCCGATCGTTATCTTCGTGAGGCATGCTGGTCAGCGCCCACGCGGTTGCATCGCGGGGCGCAGCGGCGAATACGGAGGTGGGGGGCATTGGCGACGGCGTACTCGAGTTTCGTGGCCATCGGCGACAGTTTCACCGAAGGGGTCGGCGACCCGGACCCGGGCAGTGACCGGTTCCGCGGTTGGGCCGATCTGTTCGCCCGCCGTGCCGCCGGGCAGTGGCCCGGCTTCGCCTACGCCAACCTCGCCGTGCGGGGCCGCCTGTTCGACCGGATCGTCGACGAGCAGGTCGTGCCCGCCATCAAGCAGAGCCCCGACCTGGTCTCCTTCGCCGCGGGCGGCAACGACGCCCTGCGCCCGGGCTTCAACGCGACGCAGCTGTCCACCCGCGCCCACGAGGTGGTCCGCCTGCTCAAGGCCTCCGGCGCGGAGGTCGTCCTCTTCACCTGCGCCGACATCACCCCGCACATCCCCGGCATCTCGGTGCTGCGCAAGCGCTTCATCGCCACCAACGACGCGTACAAGCGCGTCGCCAAGCGCCACGACGCGATCCTGGTCGACCTGTGGGCGGACCGGGCCTTCGACGACCCGCGCCTGTGGTCGGCCGACCGGCTCCACCTCAACACCCTCGGCCACGAGCGCGTCGCCTACGACGTGTGCCGGGCGCTCGAGGTCGAACCGGACCCGGCCTGGGCCGAGCCGCTGCCGGACCTGCCGAGGCCGCGCCGCGAGATGAACGGCGTGCAGTGGGCCGGCAGGCACCTGGCGCCGTGGGTCAAGCGGCGCTTGACCGGGAAGTCCAGCGGGGATACCGTCGCTCCGAAGCGCCCCGACCTCACCGAGGTGCAATGATGCACGCCACGAACCCGATTGCGAAGTGCTGATGGGCCTCCTGCTCAAACTCCTGGCGATCATGGTCATCATCATGACCTGCGCCTTCTTCTTCGGCATCCTCTTCCGAAAGGGCCGCGGCCGCTAGGCCGCGACGCGCGGCGCGAAGTCGATCACGAGGTCCACCTCGAGCGCGGTGGCAAGCCGTTCCAGGAGCGGGATGGTCGGCGTGACGCCGCCGCCTTCGAGCCGGGAGAGCTGCGGCTGGGTCATCTCGGCGCGCTCGGCCAGTTCGACCTGGCTCAGCCCGAGCGCCCTGCGGCGCTCGTAGACCATGCGCCCCAGCAGGAACGCGCGGCGGGCGTCCTCGTAGTCCTCGGAGTGGCCACCGGATCGGCGCCACACGGTGTGATCCCCAGACTTGCGCATCATTGCTCCTCCCAGTCCCGATCGTAAACGGCGGTCGCGTGGTCGTGCCACGACTGGCACTCGATCAGCGCTTGGCGCGCCCGCTCGACCTCGGACCGCTCCCGAGGCCGCGTCTTCGCGAACACGGTGAGCAGGACGATCCGCCGGTCCGGGGCCAACCAGTAGGTGATCCGGACCTGCCGGTTCGGCAAGTGGAATCGCAGCTCGCGGAGTTTGCCGCCCAGATGGCGCGTATAGGGCTCCCCGAGGTCCTCCCCGAACTCGGCGAGCAGGTCCCCGTAGAACTCGACCCTGTCGTACTCCGATCGCGGCAGCGCGTCCAGCCACTTCTTCACCTCGGGTTCCAGCTCGATGGAGAAGTACAGGCTCATGCATTCGACGGTATATGCCATCGATGGTATAACTCATGAGCGACACGCGCAACGACTCGGCGACCGAATCGGGGGTGGGCGTGGCGCGGCGGAGCGGGACAGGGCATCATGGAGAACTGTGGGACTTCTCCAGCGTCTGTTGGGGCGCCGGGACACACCTGATTCAGTGCCAGATCCCGCCGCCCAACCCTCAGCGAACCCTGAGCCCGAGCCGGCCTCCGAGCCCGGCCCGACCTCAGGCGCCCTCGACGATGCCGCCCCCGAGACCGACCGGGAAGCACCCCCGGCCGACGCCCCCGAGGAGGACAGCATCGCTCTCGCAACGCCGGCCGCCACCGGCCTCAGGCTCGTGCCCGCGCTCGAACCGGAGCCCGAGGACCAGCCCGACGGCACCGTGCTGACGGCCGAGCCCGAACCGGACGGGGACCGGCCCGTGCCACCCGAGATCTTCGTGCCCGAGCGGCCCCGCCGCGAACTGCTCTCCCTGGACAAGCCCGAGCCGCCGCGCCAGCCGGGCACCGGCCGCGACGAGATGATGCCCCGCATCGACGCCGACGAGGCCATGGACATCGCCGGCTCCCCCCGCGCCGACCTGCGCGCCGCCGGCCTCGCCGTGCCCAAGATGCACCAGCTCGTGCGTCGCGGCGACACCGCCATGTGGGCCTTCGGCGTCCGCGCCTCCGAGGCCCTGCGCTGGTGGCTCGACATCCGCCAGGCCGCCGAGGCCACCGGCTGGATGCCCGTGCTCCTCGGCGCCCCCGAGGAGTGGCGCGACAACGGCGAGGCGATCATCCACGAAGGCGACGACGAACTCGCCCGCGCCGACGAGATCGACCCCGCCGAGCTCCTGCACGACAAGGCCGCCGAAGCCGGCGAGCCCGCCCGCGGCGTGCCGATCCTGCCCCGCCGCGGCGACACCGACTTCGCCACCCCCCAGCGCGAGGGCATGGTCGGCCTCGTCGAGACCGACGCGGGCTGGAAGATCCCCGCGATGTTCCCCTGGAAGGGCTCGACGAACTGGGAGCTGTACGGCGCCGAGCACGCGGCCGTCCTGCGCAGCTGGAACCGCCGCTTCGAGGCCGAGCTGGTCGCCATGACCTACGACGTGGTCGAGCTGTACGTCCCCCACCCGCCGAGCGCCGAAGAGGCCATCGGGGTCGCAGGCGAGGCCTACGCCTACTGCCCCGACCTCCTCGACTCCGGCGTGCCCACCCTGGAGGACCTGGCCGAGCACATGATCCGCTCGCGGGCCTGGTACTTCAGGTGGTCTTAGGCCGCTCCACGCGGCTGGCCTCCATGCGGGCGGCGATGCCGTCGAGGAACGTGTCGAGGGCGTAGCGCATCGCCTCCTGCGCCTGGATCTCCCAGGCGTTCTCGTCCTGGACGCGCCCGAGCGCGGGGAAGCGCCCCGACGCGACCGCGCGCTCCAGGTACGGCAACTGCGCCTCCCACCACTCCTCCTCGGTGCTCACCGGCCCGCCCTGCTCGGCGGGCGTATCGCTGACCATGTAGGACAGCGCGGTGCCGGTGACGATGCTCCAGATCGCCGTGACGATCAGGTTCGCCTCCCGGTTGGGTATCGTGTGGCGCTCGAACGCCGTCAAAGCGAGCTCGTACCCCGCGAGGCTCCCGGGCCCGAGCACCGGGCGACGCTGGTTGATCTCGAGCATCCACGGGTGGGCCTGGTAGAACTCCAACGTGGAGTCGGCGACGTACTCGAGGACCTCCCGCCACCCCATGCCGGCGGCCCGCGCGGCGTCCTCCTTGGGGTCGGAGACGATGTCGACCATGAGGTCGAGCAGCTCGCCCTTGCCGGGGACGTACCGGTAGAGGGTCATCGTGCCCACGCCCAGCTCGGCGGCGACGTCGCGCATGTTGACCGCGGCGATGCCGTCGCGGTCGGCCAGGGCGACCGCGGCCTCGGCGATCTGCTCGATGGTCAGGCGGGGTTTGGGCCCGGGGCGGCTGGACTGCGGCTCGAACTCGCGCCAGAGCAGTTCGAGGCTTCGTTTGGGGTCGCCCGCCCCCGTCTGTGGTGTCGCCATAGGGGCCTCATAATAACGTGCTTGCAAACCGGGTACGTTGTACTCTAATATCTGAGTACCGCGTACCCGATTACTCCGTACCCGATTATAGAGGGGCAGTCCATGGCCACCACGACTGTCGAGGCCAACAACCTCGGCAAACGATTCAAGGACACCGCCGCGCTCGACGGTTTCGACCTCGTCGCCGAGTCCGGGAGCGTCCTCGGACTCCTCGGCCCCAACGGCGCCGGCAAGACCACGTGCGTCCGCATCCTCACCACCCTGCTGCGCTTCGACACCGGCAGCGCCACCGTCGCCGGGTTCGACATCGCCCGCGACGCCCGCCAGGTGCGCCGCCGCATCGGCCTCACCGGCCAGCAGACGGCGGTGGACGACCTGCTCACCGCCCGCCAGAACCTCGTCCTGTTCGGCAAGCTCTTCCGGCTCGACAAGAGCCGCGCCCGCGAGCGCGCCGACGAACTGCTCGACCAGTTCGGCCTCGCCGAGGCCGCGAACCGCCAGGCCAAGGGCTTCTCGGGCGGCATGAAGCGCCGCCTCGACCTGGCCGCCAGCATGATCCTGGCCCCGCAGGTCCTGTTCCTGGACGAGCCGACGACCGGGCTCGACCCGGCCGGGCGCCGCGAGGTCTGGGACGCCGTCTCGGGCCTGGCCGCCGACGGCACCACCGTCGTCCTCACCACCCACTACCTCGACGAGGCCGACCGGCTGTGCGACCGGATCGCCGTCATCGACCACGGCCGCAACCTCGTCGACGACACTCCGGCCGGGCTCAAGCGCCGCATGGGTGCCGACCGGCTCGAGATCGTCGCCACCGACCCCGCGGACCTCCCGGCGCTGGGCGAGATCGTGGGCGCGGTCGCCGAAGGCGACGTGACCGTGGACGAGGTCGCCTCCAGCGTCTCGGCGCCGGTCAAGGATCCCGTCGCCGCGCTGACGGCCGCCGCCACGGCGGTCCAGGACCGCTCGCTCACGGTCGCCGACATCGGACTGCGCCGCCCGACGTTGGACGAGGCCTTCCTCGAACTCATCGGCGACACCGAGAAGGAGGACCAGCAGTGACCACCCTCGCACCGCTTCCCGACGAGACCCGCGCCGATCGGCTCAAGTGGACGCTTCACGACTACCGGACCATCGTCGGCCAGGAGTTCACCCACCTGGTGCGTCAGCCCGCGACCTTCGCCTGGCAGCTCGGCTTCCCGATCGTCATGGTCCTGCTGTTCGTGTACGTCTTCGGCTCGGCCATGGACGTCACCGGCGAGGGCGCCGGGGTCGACTACGTCGCCTACGCCATGCCCGGGCTGTTCGCCATGACCATGGCCTTCGGGTTCACCAACACCGCCTGGGCGGTGGCCGAGGCCAAGGAGAAGGGCTTCATCGACCGGGTCCGGTCGATGCCCATGGCCTCCTCGGCGGTCGTGGTCGGGCGCAACATCTCCGACACCATCCACGCCGGTGTGGACCTGTTCATCCTGTTCCTCATCGCCCTCGCCATCGGCTGGCGCAGCGAGGGCTCGGTGATGGAGACGCTGGGCGCGTTCGCGCTGCTGCTGTGGCTGCGCTTCGCGCTCATCTGGGTCGGGGTCTGGATGGGCCTGCTGGTCAAGAACGTCGAGCAGGCCGGGAACCTCTTCGCGATCGCGTTCCCGTTCGGCATGGTCTCGTCGGTGTTCACCCCGCCCGAGCTCATGCCCGGCTGGCTCGGCACCATCGCCGCGTGGAACCCCGTCTCGGCGACGGCGACGGCGATCCGGGAGCTGTTCGGCAACCCGAGCGCGGTCGGGAACTCCTGGCCCGAGCAGCACGCGCTGGGCGCGGCCCTGATCTGGCCGCTGGTGATCACGCTGATCTTCCTGCCGCTGGGTGTGCGCCGCTTCAAGAACCTCGGCCGCTGAGGCCGCAGGGAAACCGGAAACGGGCCCGCGCCGCGAAGCGGCGCGGGCCCACTCTGGCCTGTCGAACGTGAACGGAGCGTTCGCCATAAAACGGACACTGGGGACCCCCCAATTCAACTTTAGGCCGGGGGTGTGACAAGTCGGGAATGCGAGGAGTATTCACTCATACGTTTCGAGCCGAGCCGAGCCGCTGAATGTGAACGGAGCGTCCACCGCAAATCGGACACTGGGGACCCCCCAATTCAACATTAGGCTGGGGGTGTGACAGCGTCCTAATGCGAGAGCATTTCGCCAACTGCCTGCGGCAATGCCCTCGCCAAATCCGAAGCGGTCATCGTCCTGTGGCCCTCGGCCGCGATGCCCGCCGCTTTGCCGTGCAGGAACGCCGCGGCCACCGCCGCCTTCACCTCGTCCATGCCCGAGGCCAGCAGCGAGCCCATGAACCCCGCCAGCACGTCCCCCGACCCGGCCGTCGCCAACTGCGGGCGTCCGGTCGGATTCGCCCACACCGTGCCGTCGCTCGAAGCCACCACCGTGTGATGCCCCTTGAGCAGCACCGTGCAATTGAGCCGCTTCGCCAGCGCCGCCGCCGCGCCCGCCCGGTCCTCGCTCGGCGGCGAACCGTACAGCCGCTCGTACTCCCGGTCGTGCGGCGTCAGCACCACCGGGGCCTCCCGCCTCGCCAGCACCGACGGGTACTCGCCGATGAGCGTCAAGGCGTCCGCGTCCAGCACCGCCGGCGCCGGTGCTGCCAGCACCTCCACCAGTTGCGCGAGCGCGGCCTCATCGGTGCCGAACCCGGGCCCGGCGAGCCACGCCTGCACCCGCCCGGCCTCCTTCACCGTCGGCGTGCACACCACCTCGGGCCTGCTGCGGCGCACGTACTCCGCCGCGGCCCCCGCGTAGCGCACGTACCCGGACGGCCCGGCCAGCGCCCCGTTCACGGCGAGCACCGCCGCGCCCGGATAGCGTTCGGACCCGGCCGCGACGCCGATGACGCCCCTTGTGTACTTGTCGTCGTCCGCTTCGGGCCGGTGCCACCAGGTGGCGATGTCGGTCCCGCTCGCGACGCGCACCGCCGGGTGCGGGTCGAGCGAAGGCCCGAGTCCGATGTCGACGAGCACGAGCCGCCCGGTCAGCAGCGCGGCGCGTCCGAGCACGTGGCAGGGCTTGCGGCAGCCGAAGGCGACCGTGACGTCGGCGGTGACGGCGCTGTCGGGGACCGCGCCGGTGTCGACGTCCACCCCGGACGGCACGTCCACGGCGACGGTGGTGTCGGCTTCGATGCGGCTCAGTTGGTCGAGTGCGCGGGCGGGGAGTCCGGGTCTGCCGCCGATGCCGAGGACGCCGTCCAGGAGCAGGTCGCAGTGCGCGGGCGGGTGGGAGACGAGGCGTCCTCCGGCGCGGGTGAGCGCGGCGGCGGCGAGGGGGTGGACGCGGTCGCCCATGACGGGGACGGCGAAGACGCGGGCGCCGCGGCGGGCGAGTCGCGCGCCGGCGTAGAGGGCGTCGCCGCCGTTGTCGCCCGGTCCGGCGAGGACGACCACGGTGGAGCCGTACACGCCGCCGGGGTTGCGGCGCTTGCGTTGCTTTTGCAGCAGCCGTGCGCATTCGGTGGCGAGTCCGGCCGCGGCGCGTTGCATGAGGGTTCCCGGCGGGAGCCGGGACATGAGTTGGGCTTCGGCGCGGCGGACCGCCGCTGCTGTCCAGGCACCGTCCATGGCTGTCCCTCTCAGGCCCGGTGGGCCGTCATGCCGTCTCGGCGATCACCACCGCTGTGGCGATACCGCCATCATGCGACAGCGATACGTGCCAGCGCGAGACGCCACGCTGGGCGGCGGCTGCGGCGACGGTTCCGGTGATGGACAGGGAGGGGCGCCCGTCGGGGAGGGAGAGGACTTGGCAGTCGGCCCAGTGCATGCCGCCGGGGGCGCCGAGGGCTTTGGCCACGGCCTCCTTGGCGGCGAAGCGGGCGGCGAGGGATTCGGTGCGGCGCGCGCGGCCGTCGGGGGCGCGGCGCTCGGCTTCGGTGAAGAGCTTGTCGGCGACGTGCGGGGTCCGTTCGAGCACGCGCTCGAACCGGTCCACTGCCACTACGTCGATGCCCACGGCGACGATCACCCGTCAAGAGTGCCACGGGATCGGCGGGAGCGCCCTCTTTCCGGACGGTTCACCGCTCCGAGTGACGGTTTGCCCGTGGCCGTTGGGGTTTCGGTGGCGTGCGCCGGGCGGGTTCAGTGGGCGGGGTCGAGGCCGATGGCGGGGAGGATCGCCTGGTCGACGATGGCGGCGAGGTAGTCGTCGCCGGGGTCGGCGCCGGTGTCCATCATCCGCTTGGTGACGAGTGCTTCGCCGAGGTCGACGACGACGGGGGTGAGGCGGGCGGGGTCGAAGTGGCCGTGTTCGGCGTAGTGGCGCAGGACGGTCTGGGTGAAGGTGCCGCCGCGTGCGGCGAAGACGCGTTCGTAGAGGGCTTCGACGGCGGCGCTGTCGCGTCCGGGGTTGGCGACGATGGCCATGACGGCTCTGCCGGCGGGGCTGAAGGCCCAGTCGCACATGAGGCGCAGGGATCGGGTGAGGTCGCCGCGGAGGTCGTCGGCGCCGGGGGCGGGCTGTTCGACGGGGTGGAGGTCGGCGAGGGCGTCGAGGAGGAGGTCGGTGGGGTCGTTCCAGCGGCGGTAGAGGGTGGAGCGGGCGGTGGCGGCGCGTTTGGCGATGGCGTCCATGGTGAGTCGGCCGCCGCGTGCGACTGCGGCCTCTTCGACGGCGGCGGTGTAGATCGCGTCGAGGAGCGCTTTGCCGCGTCTGCGCGTGCGGCCGCCGGTCGGGGTGCCGTTCTCGGTCGCGGCGCCGGTTTCGGTGTCGTCTTCGGCATCGCTGTGGGTGCCGTGTTCGGCACGAGCTTCGACGTCGTCGCCGAAGTCGCCTTCGGCATCGCCTTCGGGCATGAGCCGTCCCCCATTATTAGCTACAGTCGTGTATCTTAAAGTTTTAGATACAGTCCTGTACCTAAAACCTGGAGGCGAGATGACCCTCTCCCCGCCCGCCATTATGAGCACTCCGCTGCGCGAGCGCTCCCTCGCACCCGATCTGGCCAGGGGCCTCATGCTCCTGCTCATCGCACTCGCCCACGCGCACATGTTCCTCGCGCACGAGACCACCGGCTTCCGCGGGTACGCCGTGGACGGCGCCGCGCTCGACCGCGTCGTCGCCGGCCTCCAAGTCCTCCTCGTGGACGGCCGGGCGCTGCCGATGTTCGCCGCCCTCTTCGGTTACGGCCTCGCCCGACTCGCCGCGCGCCGCCAGGACGCGGGACTCGAAGAGCGCCAGGTGAAACGGCTCGTGCGCCGCCGCTCGGCCTGGCTCCTCGCCTTCGGCTTCGCCCACGCGCTCCTGCTGTTCTTCGGCGACATCCTTGCCGCCTACGGCCTCATCGGCCTGGTCTTCGCGCGGCTGCTGTGGAGCCGCGACCGGGTCCTGGTCCGCACCGCCGTCGTCACTGCCGTCGTCCACGTCCTCGTCGTCGCCGGGCTCGGCGCCTCGGCCGAGGCCGCCGGCCACGTCAACTCGATGCCGACGATCATCGCCGACCCGGTCGAGGCCGCCTTCGCGCGCGTCATGGTCTGGTCGGCGCTGACCACCACGTTCTACGTCGTCAGCGTCCTGCCGGCCTTCGCCTTCGGCATCTGGGCGGCGCGCCGGCGCCTGCTCGACGAGCCCGCCCGCCACCTCCCGATGCTGCGGCGCACCGCCTTGTGGGGCATCGGGATCGGCGTCATCGGCGGCCTGCCGCTCATGCTGGTGGACACGCGGCTGTGGGAGGTCGACGGGGCGGGCGGCGTCGCGCTGTACGCCCTCCACAGCGTCACCGGGCTCGCCGCCGGGCTCGGCTACGCGGCGCTCATCGCGGCCTTCGCCGCCCGCCCCGGCCGCGCCGAAGGCCCGATCGCGAAGGCGCTCGCCGCGTGCGGGCAGCGGTCCCTGACCTGCTACCTGCTCCAGTCGGTCGCGTTCGTCGCGCTGTTCACGCCGCTCGCCGGGAACCTCGGCGCGCACTTGGGCGACGCGGCCGCCTCGGGCGTCGCCGTCCTCATCTGGGCCGCAACGGTACTGATCGCCGCCGGCATGGCCCGGGCCGACATGCGGGGCCCGTTCGAGGTCCTGCTGCGCCGACTCACTTACGGCCGCAGCCGATAGCGGTTCGCCCACATAAACCGCGCGCAGCGAAGGGCCCGGCCTGCAAGGCCGGGCCCTCACCGTTCAATCGGCGTGCGACCGGTCAGGTCAGCAGACGGCCGGTTCGACCCAGGTGCATTCGAGGTTGTGGTTCGGGTCCTCGTCGGGGAGCTCGTCCACCGCTTCGGCCTCGGCGAACGCGGAGATCTGGCTCTGCGTGGCCGTGGCGCTGTATCCGGCGAGCGCGGCCGCGATCTGGTCCTCGAGGTCCTTGACCGTGGAGTACAGGTAGTCGTTGAAGATGGCGCTGAAGACCAGTTCGCGTCCGTCCGCGTCGGTGACGTAGCCCGACAGCGCCGAGACGCTCGTCATCGACCCGGTCTTGGCGTGCACGTTCCCTTCGGCGGGGGTGTCGCACATGCGGCCCGCGAGGGTCCCCGCGTCGTCGCCGCAGGCGATCGGCAGGGCCTCGTACCAGGTGTCGAACCAGGGGGCGTCCTGCACGCCGACCAGGAGGTCGGTGAGCATCCCGGCGGTGAGCAGGTTGTGGCGCGAGATCCCCGAGCCGTCGACCTGGCGGACCGGCCCGGTGTCCACGCCGTACGGTTCGATCGCCGCGTAGACGGCGGCCTTGCCGCTCTCGAAGGTGCCCTTGCCGGACGCCTCGTAGCCGAGGGTCTTGAACAGGGCTTCGGCCATGGAGGCGTTGGAGGGCTTGAGGACTTCGGCGGTCAGCTCCGAGAGCGGGGCGGACTCGTGGGCGGCGAGGACCTCGCCGTCTTGCGGGGCGGCCTCGCCGAAGCGGATCTCGCCGTCGACGGTGATCCCGGCTTCGGCGAGGGAGTCGGCGAAGACGTCGGCGACCAGCTGGGTCGGTTCGATGACCGCGCGGGTAGCGAAGGTGCCCTCGCCGCCGGCGGCGACCGTGCCGCCGACGCGGATGACGTTGTCGTGCGGGTCGCGGTCGACGGTCACCTCCGTCGCGGCGCCGGTCGTCGCGTTGTTGACGATCTCGACGTAGTCGTTCGCCGGGACCACGCTGATCTCGGCCGGGTCGCCTTCGGCCGCGCCCGGTTCGATGAAGACGCGCACCGACCCGGCGTTGAAGTCGTCCCCGGAGGCCACGGTGAGCGCCGAGACCTCTGCGGCGTAGGTGTACTGGAGGTCCGACCAGCCCCATTCGGTGCCGGAGCGGACCGCGTCGAAGGCGGTGTCGTCGGCGATCAGGTCGCCGCTCACGCTGGTCACGCCCAGGCCCGCGAGGTCCTCGGCGAGCTTGTCGTAGTCGGCTTCGAGCACCGTGGGGTCGCCCGTGCCGCGCAGGTAGAGGTCGCCGGAGACGAGGCCGTCGACCGGTTCGCCGCCGATGACCTCGGTGACGTAGGTGAAGTCGCCGCCGAGCGCGTCGAGCGCGGCGGCCGTGGTGGTGAGCTTGTCGTTCGAAGCCGGGATGGCGCGCTTGGCGCCTCCGCGGTCGTACAGGACCTCTCCGGTGGCGGCGTCGGCGACGACCACGCCGGTCTGCGAGTCGGTGAGTCGGGGGTCCTGGAGGATGTCGTCGAGGACGGCGGCGAGTGCGGCTTCACCGGTCTCCTCGGCCTGCGCAACGACCGTTGCGGCGAGAGTGACGGCGCCGGCGGCGGTGACCGCCACGGCGCTCGCGATCAGAGTGCGTTTTCTCACAAGGCGAGTCTAGGCCCAGCGGACGCGAGGCTCGCACCCATTCGGGTGGAGGTGTCCTAGATTGCTGCCCCGCAAAGCAACCGAATCGGGCCATAATGAATGCGGCGCGCCCGCCGGGGCGCGCCGCATCCGCTCACGATTCGACGTCCGAAACCGCCGCTCCACAGTGCGGTGATGCGATCGTGCTGCCGCACAAAAGCTTTGAAGCGATCGCTTCGACGCTCGTCGCGTCGCTACTCCACAGTGACCGACTTGGCGAGGTTTCGCGGCTGGTCGATGTCGCGGCCCAGGGCCGTGGCGAACTCGATCGCGAACTCCTGGAGCGGCACGGCCGTCAGCAGCGGCGCCAGCAGCGTCGGCGACGCGGGCGTCTCGATCACGAAGTCCGCGTGGGCGCTGGTGATCCGGTCGCCCTCCTCGCACACGGCGATCACGCGGGCGCCGCGGGCCTTGACCTCCTGGATGTTCGAGATGATCTTGTCGTGCAGGAGCGAGCGCCCCCGCGGGCTCGGCACGATCGCGATGACCGGCGTGCCCTCCTCGACCAGCGAGATCGGGCCGTGCTTGAGCTCCCCGGCCGCGAAGCCCTCCGCGTGCAGGTACGCGAGCTCCTTGAGCTTCAACGCGCCTTCGAGCGCGACGGGGTAGCCGACGTGGCGGCCGATGAACAGGACCCGGCCCCCGCCCGACCCGCCGTTGAGGGCGCAGTCGCGCGCCATCTGCCGCACCGGTTCGAGCCCCTCGATGACCTGCGCGATCTTGCCGGGCGCGGCCACCAGCTCGTCGAGCACCGCCGAGACCTCGTCGGCGTACTTGATGCCGCGCACCTGCGCGAGGTGCAGGCCCACCAGGTAGCAGGCGGCCAACTGCGTCAAGAACGCCTTCGTGGACGCCACGGCCACCTCGATCCCGGCGCGCGTGTACAGCACCGCGTCGGACTCGCGCGGGATCGTCGACCCGACCGTGTTCGAGATCGACAGCACCCGGGCCTTCTGGTCCTTCGCGTGGCGCACCGCCATCAAGGTGTCCATGGTCTCCCCGGACTGCGAGATCGCCACGACCAGCGTGGACCGGTCGAGCACCGGGTCGCGGTAGCGGAACTCGCTCGCCAGCTCGACCTCGCAGGGGATACGGGTCCAGTGCTCGATCGCGTACTTGGTGACCAGACCGGCGTGATACGAAGTGCCGCAGGCGATGATGAACACCTTGTCCACGTCCCGGAAGTCCTGATCGGACATGCGCACCTCGTCGAGGACGATCTGCCCCGACTCGTCGATGCGCCCGCGCAGGGTGTCGGCGACGGCCTGCGGCTGCTCGCGGAGCTCCTTGGCCATGAACGTCTCGTAGCCGCCCTTCTCGGCGGCGGTGATGTCCCAGTCCACACTGAACGGCTTCCCCTCCGAAGGGCTGCCGTCGAAACCGCGCACCGACACGCCCGAGCGGTCGATGGTGACGATCTGGTCCTGGCCCAGCTCGATCGCGTCGGTCGTGTAGGCGATGAACGCCGCCACGTCCGAGGCCAGGAAGTACTCGTCCCGGCCCAGGCCCACCACGAGCGGGGAGTTGCGCCGGGCCCCGACCACCGTGTCGGGGTCGTCGGCGGCGACGGCCAGGAGCGTGAACGCCCCTTCCAGGCGCGAGCACACCCGCGTCATCGCCTCGGTCAGGTTCCCCTCCATCACGTACTCGCGGCCCAGCAGGTGGGCGGCGACCTCGGTGTCGGTGTCGGAGGCGAACTCGATCCCGTCGGACTCGAGCTCGGCCCGCAACTGCGCGAAGTTCTCGATGATGCCGTTGTGGATCAGGGCGATCCGCCCGTCCGCCGACAGGTGCGGGTGCGCGTTCCGGTCCGAAGGCACGCCGTGGGTCGCCCAGCGCGTGTGCCCGATCCCGCAGAACGACTCCGGGAGCGGGTGATCGGCGAGCGCCGCCTCGAGGTTCGCGAGCTTCCCCGCCCGCTTGTCGACTTCAAGGCCGCCCGCCTCGCCGTCCGCGACGAGTGCGACGCCCGCGGAGTCGTACCCGCGGTACTCGAGACGGCGAAGGCCGTCGATCACGACGTCGACGGCACTGCGGCGGCCGACGTATCCAACGATTCCACACATGCGAGCCACCCTACCGCAGTTTCGCGCATCACTCATGCGCGGATTACCGGTAATCGATCACACCATTTGATCGTTATCGAGGTCAGGCGCCGTTCACCCTCAAGAGACCATCGCGATGCCGCGCGTTCCGTCCTCGTTCACGAAACTCACCGCGCCGCCCGAACCCACCGCGCTCAACTGCGCGTCGTGACACCACGCGGCCGGAATCGGCGACTCCCCCTCAGAAGCGCCCTCCGCCAGCTCCTCCTCGAACGCGAGCTGCTCGACCTCGGTCCCCACCACCTGGTACAAGCGGCAATCGGGACTGTTCGGGTCCAGCGAGAGATCAGCGGCCAGCAGCGCCCGGTTGTCCGACAGCACCGTCGCCCACCCGCGCGCCACATCCGGATCCAGCGGCGTGAACCCCAACCGCACCGACTTGCGGTGCAGCTTCTCGCCGGTGTCGGCGTCGAAGGCCATGACCCCCAGCCACGAACCCCCGCGGTCCTTCGCCGTGTAGCACTCGATGATCTGCACCGTCCGCCGATCCGCCAGCGGCGCCTGCGCCTTCACGTCCCCCGCCGGAGCCGCCCCGGCCGCCGGCACCAGCGTCGGCTGCGACAGATGCAGCGTCCCCCCGCACGCCGACGAGTTCGTCGACCCGAACGACTGCCCGTCCGCACGCCAGAGCTCGGACCCGTCGACCACCGCATACGCGATCAACCCGTGCTCGAAGCGCCGCGCCGAGAACGGCCCGTCGGTCACCCGATGCTCGATGCGGCTGTCGATGACCACCGCGTCCCCGGTCACCAGGAACGACTCCGGCACCACCTCGGCCTTCAGGTCCAACTCCTGCTCCCACACGGCCGCCCCGTCGTCCAGGTCGAAGGCCAGCACATAGTCGCGGGCGACCGGCCGGTTCGGCGCGGGCACGCAATCGGCGAGCAGCACCACGCGCTCACCCGCGATCTGCGCGGCCGTGCCCTCGCATCCGGCCGGCATCTCCGCCTCCCACAACCGCTCCCCGTCGAAGTCGTAGACGCGGAACAGGGCACTGCGGTCGCGCGCATACAGCAGGCGGTCGTCGGCCAGCGCCAGCAGCACCCCCGGCGACCCGTCGAAGGCCGCAGTGGCGACCTCCTCGCCGCTGCGGGCCTGGAGGACGCGCGTCTGGAAGTCATCGGCGTTGTCGGCGCGCGGCCCCGAGAGCGCCACGAGATCCTGGCCGTGCGAGAGCACCGGCGACTGGGAGGCGACCCAGTTCCAGCGGCGGTGATACCAGATCGCCGCGCCCGAGGCCGGGTCGAGCATCGTCACCGCCTGCGGGGTCGGCTTGCCGGGATGGTCGGTGCGCAGCAGGCCGTACGGCGTGTCGGTGAACCGCTCGACCCCCGCCAGGGAGACCATGCCGTCCAGGCCCGCCTCGGCGGCGGTGGCACTGGCGACCCGCACGTCCTGGTTCGCCAGCTCCGCCCAGCGCTGCATGGCCGGGGCGAGCGCTGCCGCGACCATGAGGATGATCGCCGAGGCGAGGACCGCGACCTTGCGCCGCAACGGCTTCGGCGTCGGCACCCGCCCGCCCGCGTAGCCCTCGACGACGAACTCGGAGAGGGCGAGCAGGCCGCCGCCGACCACGCCGAAGGCGTAGGCGAGCGCGGCGACCCCGGCGCGGTGGGTGATGAACTGGCCCGGGCCGGCCTCGGGCATCGAGGAGTAGACCGCCCAGCCGGCGGCCGCGGCGAAGACCGCGGCGAACAGGGCGCCGATGATGGTGCGCAGGCCCGCGTGGGCGGCCGCGACGGCGACGACGATCGCGACGGTGAGCACCGAGGCGACGGTGCCGATGATCATGTAGACCCCGGAGGAGCCGGTGCTGGCGCCGTTGCCGAAGGACGCCCAGGCGAGGAGCGCGGCCCAGCAGATGAGGGCGGTGATGCCGGCGGCGCGCAGGAAGACGCGGGCGACCGGGCGGCCGGTCTTCGCCTGGGGCGTGCGCGGGGCGGCGGAGGCCGCGTCGGTGCGGTGGCGGCCGATGCCGGAAGCGCTGTGGGACATGCGTTCTTTCTACCGGTCACCAGCGCCTTGATCCGGGCTTTCGCACAGATCGCGAGCGAGTTTCTCCCTTGAGGCCGGCCATGGGTTCAGGCGCGGCGGGGGAAGCCGCCGATTGCGCGCGGCGATCGGTTTTTGGGCAGCGCTTCGCGAACCGGAAATCGTGTGCACAGCAGCAACCGGGCCACGGGGGTCCGAAGATGTCGGACCCCCGTGGCCGGGTCAGCCGATTGGGTTCTTCGCTCAGATCTCGCCGAGGGGGGCGCTGGCGATCGGGGTGTAGTGCGGCTGCACGCCGACCGGGCCCTTGCCGAAGTCGGACTTGTAGAGCACGACCTCGTTCGCGGTCCAGCTCGGCCCGTAGTAGCGGCGCAGCGTCAGCAGGTCCTGCGCGGCCTGCTGGTTGGTGACGCGGTCGCCGGGGCGCGCGAGGGTCACATGGGGGCGGTACTGCTTCTGGTCCACCGGCAGCCCGCCCGCGATGAGCCCGGCGCGGAGGCGGTGCACGAGGTCGACCAGGGCCGCCACATCGCCGTCGAGACCCGCGTAGACCACCGAATAGCGCCCGCGGCCGAACCTGCCGCCGCCCGAGACGCACAGCCGCATCGGCTCGCTCTCGCTCGCCGCCGCGGCGACGACCTCGGCGGTCTCGGTGCAGCGCTCGACGGGCACCTCACCGAGGAAGGCCACGGTCAGGTGCCAGTTCGCGGCGCGCACGAGCCGCCCGGAGGCGGGTCGGCGGCCGACGGCACCGGGTCTGCTGGGTGCACCGCGTCGCGCGATGTTGAGGTCGGAGACGACCTCGGCCAGATCGGCGACGGCGTTGTCGGGAAGCGGGAGCGCCGCGAAAAGGCGCTCGGTCCGCACCTGGGGTGCGGCCTGTGGAACCGCGGTGGCGGAAGCACTCACTGGATTCCCTCCAGGGGCTCAACTCGGGGTCTGTGACACGCGTCCGCGCTGATTTGTGTGTCCTCGCGGCGTGGTCGGGGCTGTCACGATGTGACCTATCCTCGCAGCAACAAGTCCTGTTAATTCAGTGAAATCCCACAGAACGGGACAGTAATTTCGTAGAAGTAACGCTCAAGTCAGCCCTTGCGGTGGTCGGGACGCAGGAGGTTCACGGCAATTCTGGAGCTTTCGGTCAACTCGTGTGAGTGTCGCGATTGGCGTAGTTCAACCAGTGGGATTCAACGGATAACAACTCGACCGCTCGAGAAGCACCATTCCAGGCCTTCCCACCGTGCCGTCCGGTCCGGTCGACGGCCCGGAGGCCGACTCGACGCGAGGCCGAAAGCGAGCGCCTGGAGCGAGCCCTTCCGGTCCGCGAGCCGCCTTGCCGACCTGCGTCGGCTACGGCATCGCCTTGCCCGGCAGGGCCAGCGCCCGGCGCCGGATCTGCGCGCGCTTGGCGAGCACGACCACCCCAGGGGTGATGATCGCGACCACGCCGCCGAGCCACAGGCCGGCCCTGGCCCCGAACTGCTCCATGAACCAGCCGATCATCGGCGCGAACACGGCGGTCGAGCCGAGGAACACCAGCATATAAAGGCTCAGCACGCGCCCGCGGAAGTCGGCGCGCACGCCGAGCTGGATCCGCTGGTTGGCGGCCTGGGCGTAGTAGATCATCGCGAAGCCGGTCGGCGCGAGCAGCGCCATGGCCCACCACAGGTCCGGGGCGAAACCGACCACGAGCGTGCCGATGCCGAGCAGCGTCGAGGCGGTGAGCATCGTGTTGAGCGTCGGGCGCGCGGACCGGCGCCCGGAGACGAGCGACCCGGCCAGGGCGCCGACCGAGAGCGCGGTCAGCAGCAGGCCGAAGCTGTCGGCGCCGGTGGCGAACTCGGTGCGGGCGAGCATCGAGAGCGTCAGCGGGAAGTTGAAGGTGAAGCCCGAGACCAGGAGCGAGACGAACAGGACGGCGATGAGGTCGGGCCGCTGGGCGGTGTACCGCAGTGCTTCGCGGATGCCGCCGCTGCCGGAGCGGCGGCGCACCGGGTTCGCCAGGGTGCGGCGCAGCAGCACAGTGCAGGCCAGCGCGGGGCCGAGGAAGACCACGCTGCACACGGCGATGACCAGGCCCGTGGAGGTGAGGGCGATGAGCATCCCGGCGAGGGCGGGGCCGACGATGCGGCTGGAGTTGAAGATGGCGCTGCCCAGGCTGACGGCGTTCGGCAGGTCCTCGGTGTCGACCAGTTCGGAGTAGAAGGCCTGGCGGGTCGGGCCCTCGATGACGGCGACCGAGCCGAAGGCGAACATGCCGAGGTAGATCATCCAGATCTGGATGTGCCCGGAGAGGACGACCGCTCCGAGGGTGGCGGTCACGGTGGCCGAGCTGAGGGAGCACAGCAGGAGGATGCGCCGCTTGTCGAAGCGGTCGGCGAGCTTGCCGCCTTGGAGGGCGAACAGGAGATAGGGGCCGAACTGGAGGGCGAGGGACCAGCCGAGGGCGGTGCCGGAGTTCCCCGAGAGTTCGAGCACGAGCCAGCTGACGGCCGTGGTCTGGAGCCAGAACGCGAGGGTCCCCACAAGCTGACCGGAGGCGTAGATACGGAATCCGGGGTAGGCGAGGGCACGGAACGTGCGGCGCAGCTGGCGCAGAATAACCGGGGACATCGCATTCAATGATATTTACTTACCGGTCGGCTAGCTAGTGACTATGACCGACTTCTCTCCCGGCTTCCCAATAGCTGGAATGCGCGCTTTGCGAATTCTCCAGATTCGTTGTGCTGCAAAGAAAGACAAAAAATAAGCGGAACGGGCTGGAAAGCCCGTCCCGCAACGAAACGGAAACCGAACCGCCGCTGTGTTACAGCATTTCGGCCCCGGCACTCGCGTATTTCACTCCGGCCCGGCCCCGGAAAGCGTCTTTTCGGATCGGGCCGCGACGCCCTTTTTCGCGCCTTTCGCCGCCGGACGACTCGCAGTGGCTCCGCCTATGCGTCGCTTCTGCTCGGCACGGCCGCTGGACGACTGCTCCATGGCACGGTCGCCGGGCAATTTCTTCTCGGCTCGGCCGCCGCACTACTGCTTCTCGGGTCCGCAGCTGGACTACTTCTTCTCGGCTCCGCCGAACAAGACATCGTCCCAACCGGGGAGCTGGTTGCGCGGCTTCGATCCCGCGGCGGCCAGCGGCGGGTTGTTCATGTCGTCGTCGGCGACCGAGCGCTTGCCCGGGCGCAGCACCGCGAGCGAGGGCACCTCGGGCGTCTCGCGCTGCTCCTGCGATGTGGTCCCGGGCAGGCCGAGCTGCGAGGTCCGCTTGCCGCGGCCGTGCATGTCGTCGAGCGGGCGCTCCAGGACCTCCCGGAGGCGGTCGCGGCGCAGCGGATCGGAACGCGAGCCGTCGTCGTCCTCGCGCAGTCCGTGCATCGGGTCGCGCGAGGGCCGCACCGGGTCACCGGGGCGCACTCCCAGTTCGGAGGGCGCCTCCTTGGTCCCGGGCACCTGCTGCGGCAGCGGCGTCGAGAGGAACTGCGCCATCTCGTCGTCCGGCGTCACCGTCTGGCGGGCGCGGTCGAGCTTCCAGCGGGCGCGGGCGGTCGTCTTGCCCGAGGACCATGAGGCCTGCACGAGCCACGAGCCGTCCTCGGTGCGCCAGGCGTCCCACGAGACCGCCTCGGGGTCGACCCCGTGCGTGCCGAGCTTCACGTCCACCACATTGGACATGCGCTCGCCTCGCTCGGAGGTCGCCAGCCGCGAGCGGCGGGCCGCCTGGGCGAGCATCGCCCGCTCCTGGAGCACCGGTCCCGCGTAGCGCAGGACCCGGTCGACCGCGACCTGCGCGGACGCGGCGATGTCCTCGGCGCTCTCGCCGGAGCGGATGCGGGTCTGGATGTCGCGGGGGGAGAGGCTGACGGCGGCGGGGCGCTGCTGGGCGGGGCGGTTCGGGCGCTCCGGCTTCGCCGGAGGCGTGTCCACTTTGGCCCGGATCGCGTTGCCGGCCTCGGGCACGTCGACGACGGCCGCGACGCGTTCGTCGAGCGGCAGTGCCAGCAGCCTTCCGAGTTCGTCGGCGAGCACCAGCGCATGACCGTCCTCTGAGAGGGCTACGAACCGAACCGGCCTCATGCCTTCCACCCCTCGCGTGTCTCCGTCAGCGCCGCTTTGCCAGCTTGCCAGCTCATCCGAGCGTACGCCCAACCCTACCGGCGGACCACAACCGGCGGGGTGCCGATAAGGGAACGCCTTCCACGAACTGGCGAGCGGCGCTCCGCACGGCCGTCCCCGCGGTGAGACGACGCCTCATGTGCACGTGACCGATTGTCGCAGGGACTGACGCAGCGTACATTGGCTGCGTGTCCACGGAAGGAAATTCCCAGCCCCCGGCCGCGCCCGGATCCTCGGCGAAGTCGCGCGAGGCCTATCAGCGCGTCAAGCGCTCCCCCGAGCTGCCCGCCCCCAAAGCGGTGCAGATGCGCATGACCCCGATCGCCGCCGCCGGGACCCTATTGTGGATGGTCGCGCTGATCCTCACCTGGATCTTCCGCGACGAGCTGGCCGAATCGGGCCGCGAGTGGTGGGGCGCGTGCGCGCTCACCGGCGTGATCATCGGCCTCCTCGGCACCACCATGATGATCGTGGCCGACCGGCGCCACTTCGGCAAGTCGGACCAGGACCGCACCTGACGGCCGCAGAGGCCGGGTCAGAGCGACCGGTTCTGGAAGTCCGGTCGCCGAGATGCCTTACAGCAGCTCGGAGCCCTCGTCGTCGTAGATGATCTCGGACTTGTCCACGCCCTGCGGGGTGGTGTCCACGAACTCGCTGATCTGGGAGTGCGCGCCGCAGCCGTGGTCGGCGGAGACGACGCGGGCGTCCTCTGAGGAGTACAGGTTCGCGCAGGCCCCGAAGGCCAGGCGCATCGACCCGGCGAGCGGCAGGAAGAATCCGCAGGTGCCGCAGCGCGCGGGCGCCGGAGCGGCCTCGGCGATCGGCGCGGTGGGTCCGCGGTCGCCGTCGTACCAGCGCTGCGCGACCTCGGCGCGGCCCTCGCGGTTCATCACGCGCTCGCGCCCGAGCCCCAGCTCGCCGGCGATGTCCTCGACGGCGTCGTCGTCGGAGTACTGGTAGGCGGGCATGAGCCGGTCGTCGTCCTCCTCGGTGGGGAGGACTTCGCCGGTGCCGACCTCGCCGCCCTGGAGGCGCTCGGACCACGGCACCCAGGCGGGGGCGCGGAGTGCGTCCTTGCCGGGCAGCAGCGCGGTCTCGGAGACGGTGGCGGCGCGAGCGCGCGGGGCGCGGGTGAGCACGACGGCCCAGCGCCAACCGCGGTAGCCCGCCAGCGTGCATTCGAAGTAGTGGGTGACGACGCGGTCGGTCTCGGCCTCGACGCTCAGGTGTTCGCCGATCCCGTCGCCCGCCTCTTCGGCGGCTTCTCGGGCTTGGTCGACGGCGTCGGCCAAGACCTTGTCCAGGCGCGGCTTGCGGGTCCGGGACTTCGCGGTGGCGGTAGAGCTCTCAGGCACGTTCCCAAGCATAGGTCAGCTCGCCGCCGCACCAGGCGGACGGTGCGCCGACCGGGACGCGGGATACGACACATTCACCCGTTCGAGTCCGCAGGCCCCCGAATTGTCAGACCCCTGTGGCACGGTTTTGAACCGGGGGCCCAGCGAATTCGGGTGTCAAACCTTCGTGTCATGCCCTCCGGGCGGTAGCCCGGCGATCCGGTAGTCGGGTTCGGCAGAGCCAGAATGTCGGACCCCTGTGTCATGGTGTTGAACCGGGGGCCCAGCGATTCCGGGTGTCAAACCTTCGCGTCATGCCCTCCGGGCGGTAGCCCGGCGATCCGGTAGCCGAGTCCGGCCTAGCCAGAATGTCGGACCCCTGTGTCACGGTATTGAACCGGGGGCCCAGCGAATCGGGGCGTCAAACCTTCGCGTCATGCCCTCCGGGCGGTAGCCCGGCGATCCGGTAGTCGAGTCCGGCCTAGCCAGAATGTCGGACCCCTGTGTCATGGTGTTGAACCGGGGGCCCAGCGAATCGGGGCGTCAAACCTTCGCGTCATGCCCTTTGCACGGCTGCCGGCGGCCCGGCGGCCGGTCACCGGCGGCAGCCCCGTCTCACCGAGCCGTTGCGAGGCGGGCGCCACGTTCGCTGCGGGCGTTCACCGCTCCTCCCACCCGGTAGGTTTGGACCCATGCGAATACTCGTCGTGTGCGCGGTCGCCGAAGAGGCCCAGGCCGTCGAGGCCGGGCGCTCCCTCCGCCACGAACTGGACATCCTCGTCTGCGGCGTCGGACCCGCCGCCGCCGCGGCCGCCACCGCCCGGGCCATCGCCGACAACAGCCACATGGGCCGCGCCTACGACGTGGTCGTCAACGCCGGCATCTGCGGGGCCTTCCGCGGCAAGGCCGACATCGGCGACGTGCTCATCGCCACCGACTCCGTCGCCGCCGAACTCGGCGTCGCCCTCCCCTGGCGGTTCCAGCCGATCGACGAGATCGGCTTCGGCACCAACCGGATCGGCTGCAACACCGTCCTCACCGTCGCCGTCGAAGGCGTGCGTGGCGAGATCCTCACCCTCGCCTCCATCACCGGCTCCGACGGCCTCGCCGCCAACCTCGCCCACCGCTACCCCGACGCGGTCGGCGAGGCCATGGAGGGCTTCGGCGTCGCCACGGCCGCGCAGCAGGCCGGCCTGCCGTTCGCCGAGATCCGCACCGTCTCCAACTTCATCGGCGACCGCGACGTCGAGCACTGGGACTGGGGCTCGGCCCTGAAATCGCTCACCGCCGCGATCAGGGAGCTGTAACCGTGGCCGCGCTCGGAATCCCCTTCGACGACGCCCCCTTCAATCAGGCCTCGTCCCGCAACGCCCCGCCGGTACTGCACCTGGCCCACTCGCCGTGCCCGAACGACACCTTCATCTACCACGCGTGGACCTCCGGCCTCATCGAAGGCGCCCCCGCCACCAAGCTCACCTTCGCCGACATCGACGTCACCAACACCGCCTGCGCGCGCGGCGAATTCGACGTCGCCAAGGTCTCCTACGCGGCCCTGCCGCACCTCGGCGACCAGTGGCGGCTCCTGCCCGCCGGCGGCGCGCTCGGTCGCGGCTGCGGCCCCCTCGTCCTCACCGCCGGACCGCTCGGACCCGGCGGCCTCGCCGGGAAGCGCGTGGCCGTGCCCTCCGACCGCAGCACCGCCTTCCTCCTGTTCAACCTGTGGCTGCGGGACCTCGGCGGCGCCGACGGGCCGCTGCGGGACGTGGCCTGGGAGGTCGTGCCCTTCGACCAGATCATGCCCGCCGTTCGCGCGGGCCGATACGACGCCGGGCTTGTGATCCACGAAGCCCGGTTCACCTACCGCGACCACGGCCTCGAATGCCTCGTCGACCTCGGCGAATGGTGGGAGTCGAGCACCGGCGGCCCGATCCCGCTCGGCGCGATCGTCGCCAAGGCCCACCTCGACACCGAGGCGATCACCGCGGCCATCCGCGCCTCCCTCGACCACGCCTGGGCGCACCCCGAGGACAGCCGCGCCTACATCGCCGAGCACGCCCAGGAGATGTCCGAGGACGTGTGCCGCCAGCACATCGAGCTGTACGTCAACGAGTTCTCCCGCGACCTCGGCGCCGAAGGCCGCCTCGCGGTCGAGCGGCTTCTGGGCGGCGCGGCCGAACTCGGGCTCGTTCCCGAACTCACCATCCCGATCCCCTGATCGGCACCGAGCGAGGCGGCAATATCCTTGGCCGACAAGCTTTTCGGTGACCGCGCGCGATCCGAGGCCCCGGCCCCGCCTCGCGTTCCCGGGTCGGACCTGCCGCGGTGACGCGCGGCGGGACCGTACGTGGCGGGACGGTCACCCGGCTGTTCCAGATCCCGGCCCGCGCCACGCTAGGCTTGACGGACCTGTCAGTTCCCCAGAAGAAGAGAAGTTCGAGGTACAGCGGTGCCCAGTGGTCGAGTGAAATGGTTCGACGCCGAGAAGGGATTCGGATTCGTCTCCCGTGACGACGGCGGCAAGGACGTCTTCGTGCACCGCGACGCGCTGCCCGAAGGCGTCGAAGAACTCGCCAAGGGCACGAAGGTCGAGTACAGCATCATCGACACCCGCCGCGGGGTCCAGGCCATGGGCCTGCACGTCGTCGCCGCCCCGCCCGGGGCCGCCGCGGCCGCCGTCGAGACCTCCAAGCGCTCGCCCGAGGAGCTCAACAGCCTCTTGCAGGACCTCATCGGGGTCCTGGAGCAGCAGGTCATGCCGCCGCTCTCGCGCGGGCGCCACCCGGACCGCAAGACCGGCGCCAAGATCGCCGAACTGCTCCGCGCCGTCGCCAGCGACCTCGAATAGTCCCGCCCGGCCCCGCCGAACACCGAGCTTTTCTCACGAGAGGCCCGATGTCACACCCGTGCGTCAGGGTTGTCGACCGGGGGGCCTTCGGTTGGAACATATCCGTAATGTCCCTGGAAAACGGTCAGTCGCGTTCGGCGGGATAGGCTCTGTCCCGTGACCACCCAGGCGACTCCCCAGACGACCGGCGTCCCCGGCGACGCCACCGACGACAGTGTCACCAACGGCGGCCCCGCGGACCGCAGCGGCTCCGAACGCGCCGCCGGCGACCCGGTCGAGGCGCTCCTCGACCGGCTCGCCTCGCTGCCCTCCCTCATGGTCGCCTTCTCCGGCGGCGCCGACTCGGCGTTCCTCCTCGCCGCCGCCGTCCGCGCCCTCGGGCCCGACCGCGTCGAGGCCGCCACCGCCGTCTCGCCCTCCCTGCCGCGCAGCGAACTCGACCGCGCCCGCGAATTCACCGCGGGCCTCGGCGTCGCCCACCACGCGCCCGCCACCGACGAACTCTCCCGCGAGGGCTACCGCGCCAACGCCGGGGACCGCTGCTTCTTCTGCAAGACCGAACTCATGAGCGTCGTCGGCCCCCTCGCCGCCGCCCGCGGCGTCGCCGCCGTCGCCACCGGCACCAACGCCGACGACCTCCGCGCCGGATTCCGGCCCGGCATCCGCGCCGCCGCCGACGCCGGGGCGATCACGCCCCTCGCCGACGCCGGGCTCACCAAGACCGCGATCCGCGCCGTCTCCAAGGCCTGGGGACTCTCCACTTGGGACAAACCCGCCGCCGCCTGCCTCGCCAGCCGCATCGCCTACGGCGTCGAGGTCACCGCCGACGGGCTCGAACGCGTCGCCGCCGCCGAACGCTCGCTGCGCCGCGCGCTCGCCGAGGCGGCGATCCCGGTGCGGAACCTGCGCGTGCGCGACCTCGGGGACGACACCGCGAAGATCGAGATCGACGCCGAACTCGTTGCGGCCGTTGCTGACCGGCCCGGCGTGCTCGCCGCTGTGGAAGGGTTCGCCTCGGTGCGGCTCGACGAGCGCGGCTTCCGCTCGGGCGCGATGAACGAACTGCTCCCCGACCCCGAGCGCTACCGCTGAAGTCCGAGACGAGAGTGCCCGGTGGGGCGGCGGCGATCGTCAGTGGAGGATGATTTCCGAAGGCCCCACCGGGTCCATAACCCCTCGGGAACCCCTCATTCCCCGAGAACCCCACCGTGGGACACCAGTCTGAGCGCGCCCTGAGCTGATCCTGGCAATTCCCTGATACAGGGGTGATAACCCCATAACGTGCAGTGCCTCCAATCCAGGCATATCACTGGATCAATCATCCTCAATCGACACCGACGGCCGTCCCGCCACCGCGGGTCCGGCGGGACGACCCGGCCGCCGTGTAGAACAGTCCTGTGGAGGCATCGAGCTGGATCAGCGCGTACGAGTCGGGCTGCGCGACCGGATGCGGCGAGCCCCTCGCCGCCGCGTGCAACCCCGGCGGCCCCTGCAACGCCTGCGCCGCGGCCTGCGGCGGCGCCACCGACCCCGGCCCCTTCCACTCCCTCGCCTTGGCGGCCTTCGGCTTCGCGCGGTTGACCTCCGAACGCCTCGAACGCGCCCGCGAGCACCACCGGCCCGGCCCGCGCCGTTTCGGCCTGCGCCTCATCGCCTGCTACCGGCGCCGCCTCTCCCCGCGCGTCGGCGTCGAATGCCGCTTCGTGCCCACGTGCTCGGGCTACGGCTACCGGGCGGTCTCCCGGTACGGCCTGTGGACCGGCGGGCGGCTCGCCCTCGCGCGGGTGCTCCGCTGCCGGCCGGGCGTGACCCGCGGCACCCGCGATCCCGTTCCCGGCGGCCGAGGCGCCCGTTAAGATCCCGGTCATGAGTGAATCGAACCTCGCCGGCAGGCAGTCCGACCGCAGCCCGGCCAAGACCCGCAGCCGCCCCGTCAAGCCCGGGCACCTGGAGGTCGGTGAGTTCACCTCCGGCCACATCGGCGCCTCCTCGCCGTTCGGCTCCGCGACCTTCCCCCTCCCGGTCGGCGACCTCTACTTCGAGCACTCCGGGCCGGTCGGCCCTCGGAACCTCGACGACGAGCGGCACTGACCGGCGCCCCACGAGGGACGCAACAGATCATCAAAACGTTGTAAGAAAATTTCATAGGTGGTATGTTCTTGCGCACACGGGGTGTGCCTCCCGTCATGCGCCCGGCGCTTCGACGGCGACGCCCCGTCCCCCGATCGACCCCGGAGGATGAAGCGCAATGCCGCGTACCGCCCGAATCGCGGCGGGAGTGCTGGGCACGGCCCTGGCACTCACCGCCTGCACCGCCCCGAGCGAACCCCCAGACGAGGACGGCTCGTGGAGCGATGAGCCCGCCGACGACCAGCTCGCCGCCCTCGCCCAGGCCCCCGCGCACGAGGCCGAGCAGTTCTACTTCGTCATGACCGACCGGTTCGCCGACGGCGACCCCTCCAACAACACCGGCGGCCTGGCCGGCGACGCCCTCACCACCGGCTACGACCCCACGCAGCGGATGTTCTACCAGGGCGGCGACCTCGCCGGCGTCGAGCAGCGCCTCGACTACATCGAGGGCCTGGGCACCACCGCGATCTGGCTGACCCCCGTCGTCGTCAACCAGCCCGTGCAGGTCTCCGACTCCTGGACCGGCGCCGGCTACCACGGCTACTGGGGCACCGACTTCACCGCCGTCGACCCCCACCTCGGCGACGACGAGGAGCTCCAGAGCCTCATCGACGCCGCCCACGACCGCGGCATCGCGATCTACCTCGACATCGTCGTCAACCACACCGCCGACGTGATCGAGTACGCCGAAGACGCGAGCACCTATGTCCCCAAGCAGGACTCGCCCTACACGGACGTCGACGGCCGCCCCTTCGAGGACGCCAACTACGCCGCGTCCGAGGAGTTCCCCGCGGTCGACGCCAGCTCCTCGCCGTACACGCCCGTCCTCGAAGCGGGCGAGGAGCGGGTGAAATCGCCCGACTGGCTCAACGACCCGGCGATGTACCACAACCGCGGCGATTCGACCTACACCGGCGAGTCCTCCACCTACGGCGACTTCGCCGGCCTCGACGACCTGTGGACCGAGCGCCCCGAGGTCGTGGACGGCTGGATCGACGTCTACGCCGACTGGATCGCCGACTCCGGCGTGGACGGCTTCCGCATCGACACCGTCAAACACGTCAACCTCGAATTCTGGCCGCAATTTCTTGCAGGCGTGCGCGAGGCCGCCGACGCGAACGGCATCGACTTCTTCGCCTTCGGCGAGGTCTACTCCGGCGACCCCGCCTACACCAGCGCGTTCGTGCGCCAGGCCGACCTCGACGCCGTGCTCGACTTCGGGTTCCACGGCGCGGCCACCGGCTTCGCGACCGGCTCGGCCGGCGCCCAGGGCCTGGGCACCCTCTACGCCTCGGACCCCCTGTTCACCACCGCCGGAACCGACGCCCTCGCGATGCCCACGTTCGTCTCCAACCACGACATCGGCCGCGTCGGGCGCACCATCGCGGAGACCACCGCCGAGGACACCTGGACCGACCGGGCGATCCTGGCCCATCAGCTGATGTTCCTCACCCGCGGCCAACCGGTCGTCTACTACGGCGACGAGCAGGGCTTCACCGGCTCCGGCGGCGACGACTTCGCCCGCCAGACCCTCTTCGCCTCCGAGGTCGCCGACTACCTCGACGACCCGATCATCGGCACGGACGCCACCCACGCCGAGGACCACTACGACACCGACCACCCGATCTACCGGGCCATCGCCGAACTCGGGCAGCTGCGCGCGGACCACCCCGCCCTCGCGAACGGCGCCCAGGTGACCCGCTCGACCGAGGACGGCGTCTTCGCCTTCTCCCGCATCGAGTCCGGCGAAGGCGTCGAGTACCTCGTCGCGGTCTCGAACGCCGAGACCGCGCAGACGGTGGACGTCGCGACCTACTCCGACACCTTCACGCCGATCTACGGCAACGGATCGATCGAGGCCGCCGGCGGCGCCGCGACCATCACCGTCCCGCCGCTGTCGGCCGTGGTCTTCCGCGCCGACGCCGCCGTCCCGACCGGCGACGCGCCCGGCGTCGACCTGACCGTCGCGGCCGAGTCCGCCACCACCGCGCACGTCAGCGCTGAAACGACCGGCGACCCGCTCGCCCGCGTGGCCTTCGCGGTCTCGGTCGACGGCGGCGACTGGACCTACGCCGGCACCGCGCCCGGCCCCGACCACCGGATCGCCTACGACCTCGACGGCCTGCCCGCCGGTGCCGCGGTCGACTTCAAGGCCGTGGCCGTCGACCGCGACGGCCGCACCGCCTCGGCGCGGACCGAGACCGCCGTCGCCACACCCGATCAGGCCGGCGCCTCGCCGACCTGGGCGAACGTCCACTTCGACGGCGACGCCGAGCGGTGGGGCCTCTACGCCTGGGGCGACGTGGACGACGCGTCGCTCACCGAGTGGCCCGAGTCGATCCCCTTCGCGGGCGAGGACGCCTACGGCTCCTTCGCCTCGGTGAAACTCACCGAAGGCGCCTCCTCGGTGGGCTACCTCGTCATCGACGCCGAGGGCGCCAAAGACCACGAGTCCGACCGCACCTTCGATCCCGGTGCGACACCGGAGATCTGGCTCAGCGCGGGCTCGGGCGAGGTCGCCCACTCCCTCGCCGAGGCCAACGGGCACGTCACCGTCCACGCCCCGGCAGACGGCCCCGACTGGGGCCTGCACCTGTGGGGCGAGGCCCTTCCCGAAGGGGCCGCGACCGAATGGGACGCGCCCCTCCCGCCCGACGGCACCGACGACTGGGGCCGGTACTGGCACGTGCCCGTCGCGGACGCGAACGGCGACCTCGGCGTCATCGTCCACTCAGGAGACACAAAGCTCCACGAGGGCGACCTGCTCTTCAAACCCTCGCAACTCGGCGAGACCTGGGTGACCGCGACCGGTGCCCACGCCTCGCAGGCCGCCGCCGACGGCAAGGCCGTGCTCCACTACCAGCGCCCCGACGGCGACTACGACGGCTGGACCCTCCACACCTGGGACGGCGCCGCCGAACCCACCGACTGGAACGCCGGACTGGAACCGGTCCGCACCGACGCCTACGGTCTCGTGTTCGAAGTGGACCTCACCGAGGACGCCCAGGCGCTCTCCTACCTCCTCCACCGCGGCGACGAGAAGGACCTCCCGACCGATCAGCGCCTCGACCTCGCTGAATACGGCCACGAGGTGTGGCTGACGGCCGCCACCGAGGGCTACGTGCGCCCGGCCGGGGCCTCCACCGGCCGCGGCCAGGACCTCGACCTCGCAAAGGAACAGGCGATCTGGCTCGACGCCGACACCGTCGCGCTCGACGTGGACGCGACCGACGGGAAGACCTTCGCGCTCCTCGCCGCCGCCGACGGCTCGATGCGCGTCGAGGACGGCGCGATCGCCGGGAACTTCGACACCATCGGCCTCACTCCCGCCGGCGGCCTCACCGAGGCCCAGCGCAGAGCCGACCCGCAGTACTGGAACTACAAGGCGTTCAAGGTGAACGCCGAGACCGACGTGCGCAAGGCGTTGCGCGGGCAGCTCGTCGCGGTCGAGACCGATCACGCCGGGACGGTCTGGTACGCGACGGGCGTGCAGACCGCGGGCGCGGTCGACGCGGTCTACGCCTCAGCCTTGAACTCGGACCTGGGCGTGACCTGGAAGGGCGGGAAGCCGACAGTGTCGCTGTGGGCGCCGACGGCGCGTTCGGTGAGCCTGGAGCTGTTCGACTCGCCCCAGGACCCGTCGCCGAGCGTTTACGAGATGGAATTCTCCGAGCGCACGGGCGTGTGGACCGTCAAGGGCGCCGAGGACTGGGACCGCAAGTACTACCGGTTCGCGGTGGAGGTGTGGCATCCGGCCTCGCAAGCGATCGAGTCGTACGCGGTGACCGACCCGTATTCGGTGTCGCTGGCGGCGGACTCGACGCACAGCCAGATCGTGGACCTCGACGACGCGGACCTGAAGCCGGCCGGCTGGGACGGCGAGGCGGCCCCCGCCGAGGTCGATCCTGCTGCGGCGCAGGTGTGGGAGGTCCACGTCAGGGACTTCTCGATCGCGGACGCCTCGGTCGAGGAGTCGCTGCGCGGCACCTATGCGGCGTTCACGCAACAGGACTCGGTCTCGGTGCGGCACCTGGCGGACCTGGCCGAGGCCGGGCTCACCCACGTGCACCTGCTGCCGACGTTCGACATCGCGTCGATCCCCGAAATCGGTCAGGACACTGTGGACTGTGACTTGGACGCGATGGCGCCGGATTCGCCCGAGCAGCAGGCCTGCGTCGGCGAGGTCCGCGCCGACGACGCCTACAACTGGGGCTACGACCCGCTGCACTTCAACACCCCCGAAGGCTCCTACGCGACCGAAGCCGATGGGGCGCAGCGCATCCTGGAGTACCGCGAGATGGTCGCGGCGCTCCACGGGCTCGGGCTGCGGGTGGTGAACGACGTGGTCTACAACCACACGGCCGCCGCGGGGACCGACGACAAGTCGGTGCTCGACCGGATCGTGCCGGGCTACTACCACCGGCTCGACGCGGACGGCGAGGTCTACAACTCGACGTGCTGCGCGAACACCGCGACCGATCGGCCGATGTTCGACAAGTTCATCGTCGAGTCCACCGTGCTGTGGCAGGACGCCTACCACGTGGACGGATTCCGCTTCGACCTCATGGGCCACCACCCGAAGTCGAACCTGCTCGCGGTCCAGTCCGCTTTGGACGACGACATGCTCCTGTACGGGGAGGGCTGGGACTTCGGCGAGGTCGCCGGGGACGCCCTGTTCGAGCAGGCCTCGCAGGTGAACATGGCGGGCACGGGGATCGGGACGTTCAACGACCGGATGCGCGACGCGGTGCGCGGCGGCGGGCCCTTCGACGAGGACCCGACGACGCAGGGCTACGGCTCGGGCCTGTGGACCGACCCCGGCGGCGAGGCGACCGAGGACGACCTGGCCGCGCTGCTGCACGCCCAGGACCTGACGAGGCTCGGCCTGGTCGGGAACCTCGCGGCCTACACGTTCACCGCCGCGGACGGCACCGAGACCTCCGGTGCGGACCTCGACTACAACGGGTCCGGCGCCGGATACGCGGCCGAGCCGGGCGACGCGGTGAACTATGTGGACGCCCACGACAACGAGATCCTGTTCGACGCCCTCGCCTACAAACTCGACCCCGACGTCACCAGTACTGAACGCGCGCAGATGCAGGTGCTCGGCCTGGCGACGGCTGTACTGAGCCAGGGCACCGGTTTCGTCACGGCCGGTTCGGAACTGCTCCGGTCGAAGTCGCTCGACCGCGACTCGTACGACTCGGGGGACTGGTTCAACGCGATCCGCTGGGACTGCACAGGCACGGAGGGCTTCGGCCCCTCCAGCAACGGTTTCGGCGCGGGCCTGCCGCCGCAGTGGACCTCCGAGGAGAAGTGGCCGTACGCCGAGGCGGCGATCGCCGCGGTGGACGCGCCCTCGTGCGAGGACATCGCGCTCGCCGAGGTCCGCTACCTCGAACTCCTCCGGATCGCGTCCTCGACGTGCGCGTTCAGCCTCGGTGACGCCGAGGCCGTGGCCGAGCGGGTCGCGTTCCCCCTCGCGGGCGCCGAGGCGCCGGGGGTGATCGTGATGCGCGTCGACCTGGCCGGTCTCGACGACGCGTTCGACGCGGTGACGGTGGTGTTCAACGCGAGCCCGGACGCGGTCGAGGCGACCGTGGCCGAGGCGGCCGGTTCGGGCGCGGGCCTGCACCCGGTCCTGGAGGACTCGGCCGACCCGGCGTTCGCGGAGGCGGGCTTCGACGACGCGAGCGGGACTTTCACCGTTCCCGGGCGCACAGTGGCCGTGTTCGTGAGCTGACCCTGCGGCAGACGCCCAGCTCGCAAGGGCGTCGAGAACGGTCTTGACAGGCCGGTAATACTGGGGATTAGTTTCGGATCCCTGAAACCGGGGCGGGTGCGGCACCCGTCCCGGTTTAACGTCCCCGCCCCGCGCCGCCCTCCCGCGCGGCCCCGCGAACCCCGGAACCGACCGAACTGGCGAGGGCGGACCTGGGGAATGCCGGTTACGATCGGTTCATGACGTACCCCCCGCAAGATCCCGGCTCCTCGAGCGGGCCCGCCTACCCGGGCGGCGACCAGTACGGGCAGCCCCAGCCCGGCCAGCCGCCTGCGGGAGGCTACGCGCCCGGCCAGTACAGCGCCCCGCAGTACCCCACCTCGCAGCAGCCCGTGCCCGGATACGGCCAGTACCCGGGCCACGCGGACCCCAGCGCCCAGTACCAGCCGCAGCCCGGCTACGGCCCCCCGCCGCAGGGCTACCAGGACCCGTACGCGTACGGCGCGCCGCCCGTCCAGCCGACCTCCGGCAGCTCGACCACGGCGATCCTGGTCATCGTGGTCGTCGTGCTCATGGCCGTCGGCGGCGCCGCCGGCTACTTCCTGCTCGGCGGCGACAAGGACGAGGGCACCATCGGGGCCTCCGACGACCAGACCTCGGCGACGACCGAGTCCTCCGACGAGGAGGACGGCGAGGATCCCGACCCCCAGCCGTCGGGCTCGACGCTCACCGTCGCCTCCCTCGGCGCCGTCACGCCGAGCCCCGGCCCCGAGTGGTCGCCCTATTACGGCCCGGGCGAGAACTACGGGCTCGCGAACGACTCCGAGGCCTACTTCATCCAGCACACCGACACCTGGATCTCCTACTTCAGCGTCGGCATCTTCTCCAACCTCGCCGCGCCCTACGACCCGGCGGACCTGCGCGGCAGCGCCCAGGCCGCGACGGCGTACTGGCTGGCGGACGCGTTCGAGTCCACCGTCGGCTTCTCGCAGGGGGAGATCACCTACACGACCGTGGAGGTGGACGGGCGCCCCGGCGTGCTCGCCGAATGGCACAACTCCTGGCAGTCGAGCACGAACACCGAGGACCTGTTCGAGGACACCGCACTGCTGGTGGTCGACGTCGACGGCGTGAACGGCTTCGTCGGCGTCGCGAGCACCTCCGAGTCGGCCGCCGACCTGTACGGGGCCGCGCTCGACGCGCTGCTGGCGACCGACTTCGACGCCGAGACCGCCTGAGCGGCGACGCATCGCCAAGGGCCGCGCCTTCGGGCGCGGCCTTCGGCGTTCACCCCGCGAGCTTCGCCCTGACCCGCCCGAGTTCGAACACCGACCCCAGTTCGAGGTAGACGCCCTCGGCCTCGCGCCATTCGCTCCTGGCGAGCGGCCCCTCGCCCATGGCCTCCAGGGTGTCCCCGATGAGTTCGCGCGCCAGCGCCAGCGCCGTCGGCAGGCCGAGCTCCGTGAACAGCTCGCGGGAGCGCCCGTAGTGCTCGAGCGAGTCGCGGAAGCGGCCCTCCTTGAGGGCCAGCAGCCCGAACCCGATGTTCGTGTGCGCGATGCCCACGGGCGAGCCGATCCCCTCCACCGCCGCCATCATCTCCTCGAAGCACGCGCGGGCCTCGCCCAGCACGCCCAACTGCGCCTGATGCCAGCCCACGACCCATCGCGCGCGGTAGGCCCAGAGCGGGTCCCCGGCCTCGATGAAGCACTCGTGCGCGGCGCGGGCGAAGACCACCGTCTCCTCGTGGCGGTCGCGCCGGCCCGCCTGGGCGCAGTGCCCGTAGTACACGAACCCCTTGGCCCAGGGCTCGCCCAGTTCGTCGGCAAGCGCCAGCGCCCGGCCGAGCAGGGTCTTCACGGCTTCGTCGTCGCCGTTCTGGAACCGGACCGCCGAGAGGTACCCGGTCGAGACGACCTGCTTGAACCCGTCGCCGATGCGCTCGGCGGCCTCCAGTGCGGCGGTCTGCACCGCGTGGAGGTCGTCGACGAGGTTGCGCGAGAAGATGTAGTCGGTCATGCACCATGCGAGCTGCCACACCCGGGTTTCGCGGCCCGGTCCGCGGCTGCGGTGGATCAGGTCGAGCAGGACCTCGTACTCGGTGTGGAACCACGCCGCGGCCTCGCGCGCGTCGGCGATGGGTTCGGGGACGACGCCGGGGCCGGGCGGTTCCAGTCCGGGCGTGTCGCCGTGGGCGGTGAGCAGGTGGTCGGCGAGGTTCGCCGAGTGCACGAAGTACTCGAGCATCCGGTCTTCGGCCGCGCGGCGGTGCTCGGCGTCGACCTCTTGCGCGAAGCGCTCCCTCGCGTAGGCGCGCAGGAGGTCGTGCATGGTGTAGCGGCCTTCGCGGTGCTGGTCGGCCAGGTGCACCTCGGTGAGTTCGGCGAGCGCGGCTTCGGCTTCGGCGACGGTGGCGCCCATGAGGCTGGCCATGGCCGCCGCGGTCAGGTCGGGCCCGGGGTGGAGTCCGAACAGCCGGAACGCGCGCGCGGCCTGGCCGCCGAGTTCCTGGTAGGAGCAGGCGAAGATCGAGCGCGGGTCGGAGGCGATGTCGGTGGAGACGAGGACGTTGAAGACGTTCGTGGTGCTCTCCAGGCGCGACGCCAAGGCCGCCAAGGAGAACTTGGGGTGGGCGGCGGCCCACGCGCCGATGAGGGTCAGCGCGAGCGGCAGCCGGGCGCAGGAGGCGACGATCCGCGACACCGGCGTCTCCTCGGCGAGGGCCCGCTGCATCCCGATGCGCCGCACCAGGAGCGCCCACGCGTCGGTGGCGGTGAGCAGGTCGAGCGGCACGGTCTCGGCGCCGTCGTTCGCGTCGAGCCCGGAGAGGCGGTCGCGGCTGGTGACGAGTGCGAAGCTGCCGGGGGCGACCGGCAGCAGCGGGCGCACCACGCTCGCGTCCCTGGCGTTGTCGAGGACGACGAGGACGCGCCGCTGCGCGAGGACGGTGCGGTACAGGCCGATCCGCTCGTCGAGGCCGGCCGGGACCTGGTGGGATTCGACGCCGAGGGCCGCGAGCGCTTCGGCGAGGACCCCGGCCGGGTCGGCCCCGGGGGTGAGCGGGTCGAAGCCGCGCAGGTTGAAGTACAGGTGGCCGTCGGGGAAGCGGTGGGCGACCCGGTGGGCCCACCACACCGCCAGGGCGGTCTTGCCGACCCCGCCCATGCCGGTGACGACCGCCAGGCCCGAGGCGCCCTCGGCGGCGTCCAGGTACCCGTCGAGGAGCCCGATCTCGTTCTCGCGGCCGGTGAAGCGGGCGTTGGCGCGCGGCAGCATCGCCGGGACGCGCCTGGGCGGGGCCGGTTCGACCGCGACCTGCGGCGGGTCGTGGCGCAGGATCGTGAGGTGGAGTTCGCGCAGTTGCGGGTCGGGGTCGGCGCCGAGGGTCTCGGCCAGGCGGGCCCGGAGGGCCTCGAAGGCCTCCAGGGCCTCGACCGAGCGGCCCGAGACGTGGAGGGCGCGCATGAGCTGCGCGGTGAAGCGCTGGCGGGTGTCGTGGACGGTGACGATCTGGCGCAGCTCCTCGACCAGCTCCGCGTGGCGGTCGAGTTCGAGGTCGAGGTCGATGCGCCGCTCCAGCAGGGCGAGCCGGTATTCGTCGTTGCGGCGGCGGATCGCCTCCACTGTGGTCCCCGAGAGGTCGGCGAGCGCGGGGCCGCGCCATTCGGCGAGGGCCTCGCGCAGTCCGTCGGCGGCGCCGGACAGGTCGCCTTCGGTCCGCCGCCGCCGCGACCGCTCGTCCTTCGCCTTGGCGCGCAGCAGGTCGAGTTCGTCGGCGCCGATGTCGAACCGGTAGGCGCGCCCGACGGTCGCGACCCGGTCGCGCAGCGGCCCGAGCCTGCGGCGCAGCACGCCGACGGTGTTCTGGATCTGCGTGTCGGGGTCCCCGGGGACGTCGAACCCGTATACGGCCCTGACGATGCTGTCGAGCGGGACCGCGTTGTTCGCCTCGTCCAGCAGGATCGCCAGGACCGTCGCGGTGTTCCCGCGCGGGACCGCGACCGCCGCGCCGTCGATCCGGACCTCCAGGGGGCCGAGGATCCGCACGTCGAGGGTTGGCATGTGAGTGACCGCCTTCGCTCGGCTCCGGGGACATTCAGTGTCCCACAAGGCGTCGCGAACCGAGGTCTGCCGAGCCATGACGGAAAGGTGACCGATCCGTGAGGGCCGGGCGCACCTTGGACCCGGACGGCGCCGCGGGCTCGGCGCCCCGGAGCGGAAGGAAGGCCGATGCAGCGGTTCGCGATGCCGGAGGACTACGAGGACCGCCTGGACGAGGGCCGCCGCGCCGCCGCCGGACTCCCGCCGGGCCCGGTGCGCGACGCGGTCGACCGCGCCCTCGCCGCGGCCCCCTCGCGGGAGGTCCACGAACGCGCCGAAGCGCTCGCGGCCGAGGCCTCGGCGCTCACCGGAGCCCTGGAGGAGGCCGCGTTCGACGGCACCGACGCGGGCCGCGTCGCGTGGCTGCGCCTGGACTTCACCGGCCGGCTGCGGTCGCTCTCCTTGAGCCCCACCATCGACCGGTTGAGCAACAAGACCGTCGCCGACGCGATCGAGGCGGCCTGGACGGCCGCCGAGGCCGCCCGCTCCGAGCACGTGCTGCACCTGGAGCGCGGCCAGGCCGCGCTGCTGGCCGGGCGGGTCCCCGACCCGCTGGGCGACGCGATCCGCGAGGCGCTCGCCCGCAGCGCCGGCGAGCGCTTCGCGCACACCACCGAGGACGACCTGTGCTCGGCGGAGGTGAACCTGGAGGGCCGATTGACGGGCCTGCGGTTCCTGGTGCCGAACGCGACCCTCGACACCGAGTGCGAGGCGCTGGCCGCCTGCGCGGCGTCCACGATCGCGCTCGTGCAGGCCCGCGCCGCCGAGCGACTGTCCGAAGTGGTGTCGAACTGCGGGGTATGAGGGAGGAATCCGATGGCCTACGAATGCGACCGGTGCGGCAGGAGCATCGACGACTACGAGGGCACCTGCTCGTCGTGCCAAGGCGATCCGATGGAGGAGGAGCTGCTCTACGGCGACGGCGGGGCCGCGCCGCCGAAGTCCGACGGCGGCGGCGGAGGCTTCGTCGTGCTGGTCATCGTGGTCCTGATCCTCTACTTCGTCTGCCGAGGCTGAGGCACCCGGTGCCGGTCTCGGCGGTTCAGCGGATCCGGACCGGGAACAGGACGGTGCTCGCGATGACCCGGTCGCGTTCTGCGGCCCGCTCCAGACGCCTCGGGTCGGCCATGTAGGCGTCGATCGCGTCCTGCCCGGGGAAGCGGTAGACGTGGACCTCGTGCGGGTTGCCGTCCGCGCCGTCGCCGACCGCGCGCGAGACCAGCTCGCCCCCGTGCTCGGGCACGAGCGCGAGCACCTCGTCCTCGTAGGCGGTCATCGCCGCCTCCAGGCCGGGACGGGCCCGCAGCAGGCAGCACAGCTCGATCGCATCGCTCATGCCGACCATGATCCCAGCCGCGAGACGCGGCGCGAACACCGTGCCGGAACCGGCCTCGAACGGAAGCCGAGCCGCCTCCACACCGGTGTGAGCGAACCGGTCCCGGTCACCGGCAATGCACACCACGTCGAACCCGCGCAGGTGTAGAAGCGGGCATGTTCTCCTTTTCGAGGAGGCCGACGTCGGGGGCGAACCCGCGAGCGTCAAAGCGGGGGCGGCGCATCGCCCGCCCCCGCCTCGCCCCCATTCCGCTCACGCGTAAGGGTTGTCGTCGCCTTCGAGCTTCGCGATGCCCCAGACGTCCTCGTCGGGGTCCTCGGTCAGGAACGACTCCCGGGTGACCTCATCGTCGGACCCGCCTCCGGCGCCGCGGCCGCCGCCGCCCATCATGGCGCCTCCCGCACCCGCCTTCGACCCGGTCGCGGCGGCCCCCGCCGCGCCCACCGGCGCACCGACCGCGCCGGTTCCCAACGCCCCCGGCGACACCGTCCCGGTCCCGGCCGCCAGACCGCCGCCCAGGCCACTGCCGACGCCACCGCCGAGTCCGCCTCCGGAACCGCCGCCCGAGGCCAGCCCGCCCGTGTAGTCCTCCGGGTCCGGCAGTTCCACCGCCTCCCAAGGGTTCTCGACCTCGGGAACCTCCGGCTGCGCGAAATCCTCCATCCCCGAAGGGTTCTGCGGCATCGCCGGCTGCTCGGCGGCCGACCCGCCCGGCTCCTCCTGCGAAGCCTCCTCCTCCGGCTCGCCCGACTCCTCCGCCTCCTCGGTCTCCTCCTCAGCCGCTTCGTCCTCTTCGGAGGCTCCCTCCTTCTCCGCCTCGGACGTGTGGTCCTCGGCCAGCCGGTGCAAGCCGCGGCCCTCCTCGCCCGACCCGCCGCTCTTGTCCTCCAACGGCTTCAGCAGATCCGCCGCGGTCGAGAGCGCCGCGCCCGCCGCCGCGTCGGCCGCGTTCACCAGCGACAGGAGCGCCTGCAAGCCCAACGTCCCGGCCGCCGCCTGCGCCTGGAGCGCCGCCTCCAGGAGCGCGCCGAACGGCCCGGCCATCGCGATCGCCGTGCGCTGCAACGCCCCGAGCGTCACCAGCGGCGCGGGCTGCACGTCGAACCCGGTCGCCTTCAGCGCCGCGTCGGCCACCTTCAGCGCCGTGCACTGCGCGACCATCTGCGCGCCGGTCGCGCTCAGGCTCCCCGCCGCCGCGGTGACCTCCCCGATCACTTGGGAGACATGGGCGTTCACGTTCCCGACCTCCCCGTTGAAGGCGTCGTTCGCCGTGTCCTTCCAGTGGACGTTGATCCACGCCACCTGCTCGCCGTACTCGCTCTGATGCGTCGCCAGATCGGCCGCCGCCGCGGTCATCTCCGAGGCGTAGCCGATGAACTCCGAAGGCTCGGCCGACAATGCGTCCTGATACGTGGGCATGGGGTCTCCTATCGCGTCTCGTCGTCGGGAAGGTCGTTCTCGATGCCGCCGAAGCGGGTCCCGGTCTCCTGGTCGGCCGCCTCCAGGTCGTCGGCGCTGGCGACGACCTGCCCGCCCTGCCAGTCCAGGCGCCGCTCGACGCCCGAGGCGACGGCCGCCAGCGCGGTCTGCCAGCGCCGTCCGGCCTCGCCGGTGGCGAAGCCGCCGTTGCGGTCGGCCGCGGTCTGCGCCGGGCGCTCGACCCGGCGGGACGCGTTCTGGGCGCCCGGTGCGAGCCCACGCAGCCTGGTGCCGCCCGTTCGCACGTCGTCCACGTCCATGTGCACGGTCATGGGTCCTCCTTCGAGGTGCCGCGCCCCTGGGGGTTCGCGAGCTCCCAGCGGGCGGACGCCCGGCGGCGTCAGGCGTACTGTCGCGCGCGCGATCACGGGTCGGTCCCGCACCGATTGCGGCGCGGCCATGACGGATCCGTGACCGCGCGGGCTTCTATGGGGCGCAGCGGTGTTCATGGCAGGGGGCGAGTCCCCGGCGAAGCGACGAGGAGGTGCGCCGCCGATGACCGACGATCCGTTCGCGGCAGGCGAGGAGTCGACCGACGATCCGACCGAAGGCGCCGAGGGGGGCTTCTTCGCCGCGGGTTCGCTGGAGCTGCCGTCGTTCACGTTCACGATCGCCTTCGGCGACACCGCTTCGGCCGGCGGCGCTCGGGCCGGTTGCTCCTCGGCCGAGTGCCCCCATCCGGTGGCGCACCCGGCCGAGGAGGAGTGGGTGCGGCTCGCCTCGGCGGTGCCGGTGGAGGGCCAGCTGCACCGGTTCAAGCCGCGCTGCGAGGGCATGGCCTACCCGACCGAGGCGGACTTCCGGGCCGCGGTGGCCGCGGTCCGACCCGAGGACGCCGACGCGTTCTCGTTGCAGCGCTTGCGCACCGGTTGGACAGAGGAGGTCGCCTCTGTCATCGGGCAGTGGCCCGGGCGCCTGAAGTCGAGCCTGTCGGCGCTGTCGGAGGGTTGGGCGGGGGAGGACTTCGACGCGTTCGCCGCGCAGGCCGACCAGGCGAGGCAGCTCCTCGAAGGCGTCATCGACGACGTCGAGGCCGGTGCCGCGGAACTTGAGGGCCGCGAGGCGGCGATCTACACGCTCCAAGGCGGCGATTCCGGTGAGATCCCCTATCCGGCGCCGTTGGTCGGCTGCGAGGGCGACTGGTCGGAGATGGCGGCGCTGCATGTGCGGCCCGCGTGGTGGCACGGGGACTGCATCCGCATGACCTGCGAGGAGGCCGAGCGGGCGCTCGAACTCGCTGGGGCGGATGCGGCTTTGGCGACCGAGGTGCGCGAGTTCATCGAGGAGAAGGTCGGCGAGGGCCTTCTCGGCTTGGGCGCCGTGGTGTCGGACGTGCGGCGGCTCGCGGGCGAGGAGGCCAAGGAGGTCTTCTCGGGTCGGGTCGCGGCCGAGGTCTCGGCGTACCTGGAGCGGCAGGCCGCGATCGACGAGGCGATCGCCGAGAAGCGGGCCGGGCAGAGCGAGGAGCTGGCGGCCGTGCGGGTCCCGGGCGAGGACCGGCCGTGGCCGAGCAGCGCCGACACCTCCTATATGGATCTCAGTGCGCCGCAGGCCGAGCACCCGGCCCCGCCGGCGGCCCCGCAGACGATCGAGGACCCGACTCCGGTGCCGCCCGGCGGCGACGGCTCGACGGCCACCGAGGAGGCCGAACCCGAGGACGAGAACCCTTGGGACGCAGCGGAGAACGAGACGACCTCCGGCGGCCTCGCGAGCGGCGGCGGCTTCTCCGGCGGTGCTGGAGGCGCGTTCGGCGCCGGCGGCGCGAACCGGATCGGCGGGATGCCCGCGCCGGGCGGACCCGGCGGCGTCCCGCAGGGTCTGTTCGGCCCGGCGATCACCGGGACGGCCGCGCCCGCGGCCACCGGCGGCGCGGGCGGTGCCCGGCCGGGCCACGTCCAGGGCCCGCAGTCCGGCGCCCCCGGCAAGGCCGCGGCCCGTTCGGAGAAGCGGGCCGAGGAGCGGGCCGAGGAGCCGCCGCAGGATCTCGCGCGCCGCGAGACCGGCAACGTCTGGGGCTACGTCAAGCCCAACGAGGACCCCTACAACTGACCCGCGAGCGGCGGAAGGAGTGCGAGATGGGCGAGCGAGTGTTCGATCCCGATGCGATCGAGGAGTACCGGCTGTTCCTGCTGGGATTGATCGAGGAGTTGGAGGAGCGGGTGATCCCGGTGCTGGCGACCGGGACGCTGAGCCGGGCCCCGGCGTTCGGGACCGCGCCGGGCGCGGCCGAGAACGCCACCGGCCAGTACCTCGACTTCCACGCGGCCACCTGGAGGAACCTGCAATACCTCCGCGGCGCCCTCCACGGCATGGAGGCCGCGCTCGCCGAGACCACCAGCGGCGAGGACGGCATCGGCTTCTACTTCCGGTTCACGGCCGACGCCCCACCGACCGAACCGGCCTGAACCGCAGGTGACGGGGCCGGCCGTGATCGTTTTCTTTCGCTTACCCCTCTTACCATCCCTAACCCCCACCCACCCAAAAGGGGACCGATCGTCGCCACGCTCGATCATGGCGCGGGGGTCCGACAGGAAACGCCCGAGATCCGGCCTTCGGGCCCGAGTTGTCACCCGATCGTGTGAGCCGGGTTGGCGTCCGACTGGCAGGGTGCGGACGCCGACGGCACGAGACCGGGGGACACGGCGGCGCCCGCCCACATGTGCGCGTGGGCGGGCGCCGCCGCATTCCCTACTCCGGCTCTGTAGAGCTGGAAGTCTCCCGCCGAGCCGAGTGCCCGGCGCACCCGGCGCTCGGACGCCTCACCGGGGCGGACCACTCCGCCCCGGCCACCGGGCTCGGTCAGTCCTGAATGCCCCGCCAGGGCCGAGCGCTCCGGCCCGGCCATCTGGCTTGGCAGGTCCCGAACCTCTCACCGGGGCCGAGCGGTCCGGCCCGGCCTTCGATTCGGCCGATTTCGAACGCCTCGTCGCTAGAAGGCCTCGTCCGGGAGGTCCATCGGGACCAGGTCGGCGGCCTCGACGACCTTGCGGTCGGCGGTCACCCGCGGCAGGACCTCCTTGGCGAAGAACTTCGCCGAGGCGACCTTCCCGCGGTAGAAGTCGTCGTCCGCCCCTGCGTCCAGCTTGTTCTGCGCGACCTCGGCCTGGCGCAGCAGCAGCCACCCGACCACCAGGTCGCCGACGGCCAGCAGCAGCCGGCGCGAGTGGAGCCCGACCTTGTACAGCTCGCGCGGCTCGCCCGACATCGGGCCCATGAGCGCCGGCTGGAGCGCCTCGATGATGCCCTGCACGTCCCCGAGCGCCCGCAGGATCTTCGCGCGGGTCTCCTCCAGGTCGGCGTGGCCGTCCTGGGTGGTCGCCATGATCTCGGAGGCGACGGCCATGAGCGCCTCGCCGTTGTCCTTGACGATCTTGCGGAACAGGAAGTCGAGGCTCTGGATCGCGGTGGTGCCCTCGTAGAGCGTGTCGATCTTCGCGTCGCGCACGTACTGCTCCAGCGGGTAGTCCTGGAGGTAGCCCGAGCCGCCGAAGGTCTGGAGCGACTCGCTGCTCAGCAGCTCGTACGCCCGCTCCGAACCGCAGCCCTTGACCAGCGGCAGCAGCAGGTCGTTGATCCGCTTGGCGGTCTCGGCGGCCTCCTCGTCGCCGTCGAGCTCGGCCAGGCGCGCCTTGTCCTGCCACGACGCGGTGTAGGAGACCAGCGCCCGCAGGCCCTCGGCGTAGCTCTTCTGGAGCAGCAGCGAGCGGCGCACGTCCGGGTGCTTGATGATCGGCACGCGCGGCGAGGCCTTATCGGTGGACTTGAGCAGGTCCGGCCCCTGGATGCGGCTCTTGGCGTAGTCGAGCGCGTTGAGGTAACCGGTGGAGAGGGTCGCGATCGCCTTGGTGCCCACCATCATCCGCGCGTACTCGATGATGAGGAACATCTGGCGGATGCCCTCGTGCTTCTCGCCGAGCAGCCAGCCCTTCGCGGGGGCCTTCTCGCCGAAGGTGAGCTCGGCGGTGGCCGAGACCTTGAGGCCCATCTTGTGCTCGACGTTGGTGACGTTCACGCCGTTGCGCGCGCCGAGCTCGCCCGTGGCCGGGTCGAACTCGTACTTCGGCACGATGAACAGGCTCAGGCCCTTGGTGCCCGGGCCGCCGGCGCCCTCTTCGCCCACGGGGCGGGCGAGCACGTAGTGGATGATGTTGTCGGTCATGTCCTGGTCGCCGGAGGTGATGAACCGCTTGACGCCCTCGATGTGCCAGGAGCCGTCGGCCTGCTTGTAGGCCTTGGTGGTGCCCGCGCCCACGTCGGAGCCCGCGTCGGGCTCGGTGAGGACCATGGTCGCGCCCCAGCCCCTGTCGACGAAGAGCTTCGCCCACTCCTTCTGCTCGTCGGTGCCCTCGAGGTGCGCGGTGTGCGCGAACGAGGAGCCGGCGGCGTACATCCACAGGGCGGGGTTGGCGCCGAGCACGAGTTCGGCGAGGGACCACCAGAGCATGCGCGGGGCGACGGTGCCGCCGAGGACCTCGGGGAGGTCCAGCCGCCAGTACTCGGCGTCGATGAAGGCCCGGTAGGACTTCTTGAAGGACTCGGGCAGCGTCACCGAGTTCGTCGCGGGGTCGAACACGGGCGGGTTGCGGTCGCCCTCGACGAAGCTCGCGGCGAGCTCCTCCTCGGACAGGCGCGCCAGTTCGCTCAGGATCTCGCGGGCGGTGGCCTCGTCCAGGTCCGGGAAGGACGGGTGGTCGAGGATGGTGTCCGCTCCGAAGACCTCGAAGAGATTGAACTCCAGATCCCGGAGGTTGTGGCGGAAGTGCGTCATTGCGGGTCCTCCATTACTCGGTGGTAACCACCATCATATTACCCGCGAGTAAGTACCTCAAGCATCCCGCGCCGACCAGCGTGAAGCTTGCCAGATTTCCGGCCGCAGGGAGCCGTGCGGGCGGCGCGACACGCCCGGATCGTTCCTTCGATCGGGTGAGCGGCGGGGAAAACCCGGAAACGCCGTAACCGGCGCAACCGTGCCTCGTTGAACCGAACGACAGGCCGCCTGTGCGACGCACCCGCGCAGGCGCGTCCGTCTCGGCGAAACCATGCGCGCCGAGCACCTTCCAGGTCCAGGAGCCGCCCCCATGATCCGAACCGTCGCCGGCCGCTTGGCCGCCCGCGCCCGTCCCAACTACATCGGCCGCCACCGCCGCGCCCGGCCGGTCCTGCACCGCGTCTTCCGGCTGCCCGCCGCGACCGGTCCGGCCGCCGTCGCCGTCCCCGCCCAGTCCGCCGCGGGGCGATAGGGGACCCGGTGGCCGCCCGGTCGGCCCCGGGGCGCTGACGTTGTCCCGCTCGGCTCTAGGCCCTGCTCAGCCGGCCTCGGGCCGGTAGTCCAGGAGCAGCAGCGCGATGTCGTCGGCCAGCGGGCCGCCGACCCAGCGCCGCAGCGCCGACTCCAGCGAGGCCAGCCCGTCGCCCACGTCCCCGTGGCCGATGAGGCTCCAGGCGCGCTCGCGGATCGGGAAGAACTCGCCGTCCTTGCGCGCCTCGGCCAGGCCGTCGGTGTACAGGAAGATCCGGTCGCCCGGCTGGAGCCGCAGCGTCAGCTCCCGCACCGAGGGGTTCAGCCCCAGCGGCGGCGCCATCGACTCGGGCTCCAGGTACGTCGCCACGCCGTCGCGCACCAGCATCGGCGGCGGATGCCCGCAGTTCATGATCTCCAGGGTCCCGCCGCGCTCCTGCATGAGGACGGCGGTCACGAAGTCCTCGTCGCCGGCGTTGCGGGCCACCGCGTGGTCGAGGTCGGTGATCATGCACCGCTGGTCGGCCCGCTCGAACGCCACGTGCCGGTAGGAGCCCAGCACCGTGGAGGACAGTCGCACCGCGTCCAGGCCCTTGCCGCGCACGTCGCCGATGATGATCCGCACCCCGAACTCGGTGCCGAGGGCCTCGTACAGGTCGCCGCCGATCTCCGCGCCCGACCGCGCCGAGACGTACCGCGCGGCGATGTCGAACGGGCCCAGCCGGTGGTCGATCGGCCGCAGGATCGCCTGCTGCACCACCGAGGCGAGCTGCGTGAGCTTGCGCAGCCGGTCGTCGTCGCGCTCGCGCACGATCGCCACGGCCGCGGCGATCATCACCGCGACGGCCACGACCAGGAAGTCCACCCCGTAGGAGGCCATCGCCGTCACCGCGAAGCCCTGGAGGACCCACAGGTACCCGAAGGCGATCGCCATGCTCGCGACCCCGACCCCGGCCACCCAGCGCCACGGCAGGAACGCCGAGGCCGCCAGGGGAGGCAGCGCCAGCCAGGAGACGGCGTGCGAATCGCCCTGCGCGCTCAGGCGCAGCCCGACCAGGACCACCACGACGGCGAAGGCGGCGGTGAACGCCGATCGCACCGATGGCGCCGACCAGCCGTTCCAGCGGTCAGCGCGGGCCACGTTGGGCCTTCGTCGCAACATCGTGCGCATGTGAGCGAATGCCTCCTTCCTACCGGATCGCAGCGGGGTCCCCCGCGCGTTCGCCGAAGGTCCGATGCGGGGGTACCCGTTTCGGACGCGGGACGCCTCGTGCGCGCCGGCCGGAACCGGAGGGGATCGCCGCGCCCGAGGGGACCTGGCCGAAGCGGCGCGGGGATCTGCGCCGGGCCTCGACCGTCGTCGACGGGGTGTGCGGGTCGCCTGACCCGATTCGACCATCGCCGATGTGAAGATCGTAATGGTCGCCGGGGCCTGACCGGGCGTGGAGGACACCGCCGTACGGGTGTCGGCGAAGTCTGTTCGTTCGGTCGGATCCGAGCGCCGAAAGTGCCGCCCCGACCTCGTCTGTTCGGACGGTGCCGGGCCGTGCCGCGGGTGCCGGGACCGGGCTCGATCGCCGCGCCCGCGGGCGTGACGAAAGGCGCTGGCGGGCCCGGTTCGGCTGTGCGAATCTTGGACGCGTGCAGTTCACGCTCTCGCAGGTTCCGTTCGACGGCCCTGTGGCGCAGACCCTCTGCGCCGAGATCCAGCAGGAGTACGTCCGCCGCTACGGCGCGGGCGACGAGACCGCGCTCGGCCGCGGCGACTTCGACCCGCCCGGCGGCGACTTCATCGTGGCCTTCGACGAGGCCGGCGAGCCGGTCGGCTGCGGCGGCTGGCGCTCCCACGAGGAGCACGACGCCGAGATGAAGCGCGTCTACGTCCGCGAGCACGCCCGCCGGCAGGGCCTGGCCCGCCGGCTAGTGGCGGCCGTGGAGGCCTCGGCGGCAGCGGCCGGACGCGCGCGCCTGATCCTGGAGACCGGCCCCCGCCAGCCCGAGGCGATCGCGATGTACGAGGCCATCGGCTACGTCCCGGTGACGCCTTTCGGGCATTACGCGGCCGAGGACGGCTCGCTCCACCTCGGCAAGGTCCTGCGCGCCGACCGGGTCGCGAGCGACTGACAACCAGCCGCCCCGACAGGCCCGGCGGCGGACCGCCCGGGGCCCTTGTATACTCGGTGCGGCTCCGCTCAGGCGGAGTTCGCGGGTGTAGTTCACTGGTAGAATGCGACCTTCCCAAGGTTGAGAAGCGGGTTCGATTCCCGTCACCCGCTCCGCGTCTTTCACGGCCGTCCCGGTTCCGGGGCGGCCGTTTCCGCGTCCCCTCCGGCCGCTCCCCGCGCGCTCCGCGCAGCCGCCCCCGACGCCCCGTGCGCGAACAGTCGCGTTTCGCGCGCAAATGATCATGACCCCTACCTGCGTTTACGCCTACGTCACACTTGTGCTGGGTCCGTAGATAGAGACCCTCTTCACTTTCCCGAACGCCACAGGTACTATGACCGCATCGAAAGTTTCCGATACTTGCTCCGAAAGTTTCGGGGGCGTTCCCTGCCCGGCGTACCACTCGATCTACCTCGCCGGGAACCGCCCACGACCCATGTCGGACTACCCTCGCATCCCTCGAAAGGAAGAACTCCGATGCGCAAACCCCTTAAACAAGCCCGAGCGCTCGTGGCCGCAAGCGCGGCCGGCGCGCTCGTGCTCACTGCCGCCGCCTGCGGCGACAGCGGTGAGAGCGACGCCGACATCACCTGGTGGCACATCCAGAACCAGGACCCGCTCATGGCCACCTGGCAGGAGTTCGCCGACGACTTCGCCGAGGCGAACGACGTCACCTTCGACGTCCAGCCCATCGAGAACGAGGCGTTCAAGAGCCGCATGGGCACCGCCGCGCAATCCGGCGACGTCCCCACCATCTTCCACACCTGGGGCGGCGGCGTCCTCTCCGAACAGGTCGACGCCGGACTCGTCCGCGACATCTCCGACCTCGACTGCCTCGACCAGATCGACCCGATCGCCCTGGCGCCCTACACGATCGACGACAAGCTCTACGGCATGCCGTTCGACACCGGCGTCGTCGGCTTCTGGTACAACATCGACCTGTTCGCCGACGCCGGCATCGACGCGCCCCCGGAGACCTGGGACGAGTTCCTGACCGACATCCAGGCCCTCAAGGACGCCGGGATCGCCCCGATCGCCCTCGCCGGCGCCGACCAGTGGCCCGGCCACTACTACTGGACCTACCTGGTCATGCGCATCGTCGGCCTCGAAGGCCTCGAAGCGGCCGCCGAAGCCGGCGACTTCTCCGGCGAAGGCTTCGTCCAGGCCGGCGAACTCCTCGCCGACCTCGCCGCGCTCGAGCCCTTCCAGCCCGGCTTCGAATCCGCCGGATACGGCGAGGCCGACGGCCAGGCCGCCAACATGGGCGAAGGCGTCACCGCCATGGAGCTGATGGGCCAGTGGGCCCCCCAGGTCCAGCGCGACGCCTCCGGCACCGACGGCCCCGAGAACCTCGGCTTCTTCCCCTTCCCGGCCGTCGAAGGCGGCGCCGGACTGGGCACCGAATGGCTCGGCGGCGGCAACGGCTACGCCGTCTCCGCTGACGCGCCCGACGAGGCGCTCGACTTCCTCTGCTACATCATGGAGCCCGACAACTACGCCCGCGCCATCGTCGACGGCAACTTCACCCCCGTCGCCGCCGACGTCGCCGCGGTCGCACCCGACCTGGGCCCCGACACCCAGACCGTGATCGACGCGCTGGCCACCGCCACCGGCACCCAGCTGTACCTCGACCAGGCCTACCCGCCGGCCATCGGCGGCGTCATCAACGAGGCCACCGAGGGACTCATCCTTGGCCAGATCACCGCCGAGGACTTCGTCGCCAGGGTCAACGACGCATGGGCGGCCGAGGCGTGACACTGAAGGCCTCGCCGCCGGCCTCCCCGGCCGTGGGGCGCCCGGACGCCGACGCGGGCATGCGCCCGCGCCGGCGGCCCGGGCGCCCCGGCGCCGGGACGCTCGCGACGTTCATCGTGCCGGGCCTGGTCCTGTTCCTGCTGTTCGTCCTGCTCCCGGTGCTCTTCGCCGGGTACGTGGCGTTCTTCCGCTGGAACGGCCTCGGCGGCGTCCCCACCGACTTCATCGGGTTCGACAACTTCCGGACCCTGATCGGCGACGAGGTCTTCCTCGGCGACCTGTGGCGCATCGGCATCATCGTGGTCCTCTCGATCGTGGTCCAACTCCCGATCGCCTTCGGACTCGCGATGCTCCTGCATCAGCGCTTCCCCGGCCGCACCGCGTTCCGGCTGCTGTTCTTCATGCCGTACATCCTCACCGAGGCGGTCACCGCCGTCCTGTTCGGCCTGATCTTCTCGCCCCGGCGCGGCTTCGCCGACTCACTGCTCGCGGGCCTCGGCATCGACGCGCAGATCGGCTGGCTCTCCGACCGCAGCATCGTCCTGTTCGTCGTCTTCGGAATCCTGACCTGGAAGTTCTTCGGCTTCCACATGGTCCTGTTCCTCGCCGGACGACAGAACATCCCCGACGAGCTCTACGAGGCCGCCGCGATCGACGGCGCGACCGGCGCCCAGGCGTTCCGCAGGATCACCCTGCCGCTCATGGGCCCGACCGTCCGCATCATCGTGTTCCTGTCGGTCATCGGCACCGTGCAGCTGTTCGACCTGGTGTACGTGCTCACCGGCGGCGGGCCGTTCCACGCCTCCGAGACCCTCGCGATCACCATGTTCGAACAGGGCTTCCAGCGCAACCAGATCGGCTACGCCTCGGCGCTCTCGATCGCGATGTTCATCGTGAGCCTCGTGTTCGCGCTCATCTACCAGCGCTACGTCCTCAGCCGCGACCTCCAAGGGTCGATCACGACCGCAGGAGGGGTCCGCTAATGAGCGTCGCAACCCGCCGGGCCCGCATCCTCCGCGGCACCGGCTACTACACCGCCGCGTTCGTCACCCTCGTGTTCGTCGCGACGCCCATCCTGTTCGCGCTCCTGGGCGGCTTCAAGGACAACCAGCAGCTCCGCGAGAACGCGCTCGGCCTGCCGAGCCCCTGGAACGTCAGCAACTACACCCAGGTCCTCGCCTCGGACACGTTCTGGCGACAGGTCTTCAGCTCGGTCTTCATCGCCTTCGTGACCACGTTCATCGTCGTCGCGTGCTCGGCGATGGTCGCGTTCGTGTTCGCCCGCTTCGCCTTCCGAGGCCGCGAGCTCCTGTTCACGCTGTTCGCGGCCGGCATGATGTTCCCGTTCGCCGTGGCCGTGCTCCCGCTGTTCATCATCCTGCGCAGCTTCGAACTGCTGAACAGCCCGCTGGGCGTGATCCTGCCGCAGGCCGCGTTCGGCCTGCCGCTGACGATCATCATCCTGCGCACGTTCTTCCGCTCCATCCCCGGTGAGGTGGAGGAGGCCGCGACCATCGACGGCGCGGGGCCGTGGCTCTTCTTCACCCGAATCCTGCTGCCGATGTCCCGACCGGTGCTCGCCACCGTCTCGGTGCTCGCGCTCGTCGGCTCCTGGAACTCCTTCCTGCTCCCGCTGGTGGTGCTCCAGAAGCCGACCTGGTGGACGCTCCCGCTCGGCGTCACCCAGTTCAGCGGCCAGTACGCCTCCGACACCGCGAGGGTCCTCGCCTTCGTCATGCTCGCGATGCTCCCGGCGCTGATCTTCTACGCCTTCGCCGAGAGGCACCTCATCAGCGGACTGACCTCGGGCGGCACCAAGGGGTGAGTCGTCCGGACGAGACGGGCCCGGGGTGATGGGACTCCCCGGGCCCGTCGCTTTGCCCCCACGGGAACCGCCCGCGTGTTCCCGGCGTCACAGGAGGCATGAAGACCAGACTCCTCATCGCACTCGCCGCCGCGCTGGCCGCCGGCGCGTGCACCGCGCCGACCGGCGAGATCGGGACCGACTCGCCCCCCTGGGTCCCCGCCTCCGCCCAACTCGTCTCCTTTAATTCCTGCGACGACGCCCTCGACGGCATCCAGACCGCGGCCATCACCGCGCTGAGCGCCTGGCTGGTCGCCGACCGCTTCCGCGTCGCGCCGCAGGAGAACGAGGTGCTGACCGACGACGCCGCCGCGCCGACCTCCGCGGCCGAGCCGGGCTCGTTCTCCAAGACCAACAACGCCGTCGCCGGAGTGGACGAGCCGGACCTGGTCAAGACCGACGGCACCTTCGTGTACAGCATCGTCCAGCAGGTCCTGCGCGTGGTCGACACCCGCACCGCCGAGGTGGTCGCCGAACGCGACCTCGACGCCGAGTCCACGAACCGCCGCCTGCTCCTCGACGGCGACGACCTGCTGCTGATGTACGACCAGCACCTGCGCGACGGGGACTACTACTACGACGAGTTCCGCATCGAACGGCTCGACGCGCAGACCTTGGAAGAGGCCGACGTGTTCGTCATGGACGGCACCTTGGTCGACGGGCGCCTGGTGGACGGGGAGGTGCGCCTGGTGGTGTCCTCGGCGCCGCAGATCCAGGCGATCTGGGAGCTGATGTGGGAGGACATCAAGCCCTCCGAACTCGCCGAGGCCTTGCGCGACACCGAGATCGAGGACTGGCTGCCGGAGTTCAGCGTCAACGGCGAGGAAGGCGGGATCGACTGCCGCGACGTGGCCCACCCCGAGCGGTACACCGGCTCGGCCCTGAGCGTCTTCGCGCTGCCCGCAAGCGAAGACTGGGACCAAGTCGAACCGCACGTCGTGATGGCCGACGGCGGCACCGTCCACGGCACCGCCGACAGCCTCTACGTGGCCCACTACGACTACTCATGGGACGCAGAGGAGGCCGAGACCGAGATCTACCGGTTCGCGTTCGCGGACGGAGAGCCCCGCCTGGCGGGGGAGGCGACCGTGGCCGGGACGCTGCTGAACCAGTACTCGATGAGCGAGTACGACGGCCACCTTCGAGTGGCGACCACCGAGAACAACACGGGCTGGTGGGGCGGATGCCCGAACTGCCTGGTGGACAGCGCAGGAGAACCCGCACCTTCCAAGTCGACGGTGACCGTCTTCGCGGTCGGCGAGGCCTCGATCGAGGAGACCGGCTCGGTGACCGACCTGGGTGTCGGGGAGCAGATCTACGCGGTCCGGTTCCTCGGCGACACCGGCTATGTGGTGACCTTCCGTCAGACCGATCCACTGTACACAGTAGATCTGTCTGACCCGTCGAACCCCACGGTGACAGGGGAACTGAAGATCACCGGCTATTCCGCGTACCTCCACCCGGTCGGCCCGAGCCGCCTGCTGGGCGTCGGCCAGGAGGCCACCGAGGAGGGCTTGACGACCGGCCTCCAGGTGAGCCTGTTCGACACGGGCGCCGATGAGGCCGTGGTGCTGGACCAGTACCACATGGAGAACGCCCAATCGGCGGCCGAATGGGACCCGCACGCGTTCCTGTACTGGCCGGAGACGGGCATCGCCGTGATGCCCGCGTCGTATTGGGGCGACAGGGGATACGACTACGAGTCGGGTGCACTTGTGATCAACGTGGGGACGGACACTGTGGATGAAGCCGCGTGGATCGTGCATGAAGAGGGCGGGAACGACCCGTACGACAGGGAGATCTTGCGCGCCTTCGTGCTGGACGGCCAGTTGTGGACGCTGTCGACCGCCGGACTACAGGCCAACGAGCTGGACGGGGACTACGAGGTCACCGGCTGGGTGGCCTGGTAGGCCGGACTTCCCCGAGAGTCGGAGGGGAAGAGGGGCCCGCGCAGCCATTCGGGCGGCAGCGCGGGCCGCTTTTGCGTTGTGCGTTTCGATTGCGGGGACTTCTGGGTTTGGGTCAAGGCGGCGGCGACAGAGGGGTCTGTGTTTGGCGGGGGTCGGTTTGCGGCTGTGGGGTGGTGGGTGGGTTCGGGTGAGAGCGGCAGCGACGAGGAGGTCCGCATTTGTTCTGGTCTGCCTGCGGCCGAACGGTTGTGCGGTGGGTTGCGGTCAAGGCGGGCAGCGACAAGGGGGAGGAGGATGGCGCAGGTTGGACTGCGGCCCAATCGATCTCATGGTCGTCGTGAATAATCCTCAATGGAATTCACCCCTTCAGGTGATGCCACTCCCCCCACGGCCTGTCATCATTGACTCAGTACAAGAAACCGAAAAACAAACACACCAACGAAAGCCAGTTCGAAGGGAGGCCGCGCTCATGGACACCAGCACCTGCATCACCCCCATTGACGGCCTCCCCCAAGCCACCCCTCCTTCGTCCTTCGGCGCTGGCCGCCGCGCTCAGGCTCAAGCGATCCGTTCCGCACTCGATACGGCCGCTGACCTGATCAACACCCAGCACGCGGTGGTACTCCGGTCGGTCATCGAGATGCAGGCGGCGAACCTGCACCGCACCGAGTTCGGGTTCTCGGCCCTGCGCGACCTGCTGCTGTCGCAGTTCGACTTCACGTTCAACACCGCCTCGGCCATCGCC
>NZ_JOGR01000017.1 GCF_000719515.1 Glycomyces sp. NRRL B-16210
CCGCCGACCTCCGCGTACGGGCCTCGCGGCGGCCCCACCGGGCACCCGAGCCCGACCCGCCCGGCCCCCCAGTCCTCCCCGCCGCAGGCGGGCCCCCCGCAGACCCCGCCTCCGCCGCCCTCGGCGTTCGGCGACGCCCCTTACGACCGGGCCCCCCACGACCACCGGACACGACCGCCGCACGGCGACGACCACACGAAGGAGGGCGGCCGATGAACCCGGCCCTGCGACGCACCGGCGTCATCGCACTGGCGCTCCTGGGTGCCCTCATCGCCCAGGCCACGTGGGTGGGCTTCTTCCACCACGACGACTACGAGGGCATCCTCTCCGGGCGCACCCTCATCGCCGAGTACAGCGTGCCGCGCGGCTCGATCCTCGCCGGCGACCTCGTCATCGCCCAGTCGGTCCCCACCGACGGCGGCACCTACGGCTACAAGCGCGACTACCCCGAAGGCGAGGCCTTCAGCAACCTCACCGGCTTCAAATCGATGACCTTCGGCGCCACCGGCATCGAATACGCCGAGAACGACCTGCTCAACGGCACCAGCTCCCTGCTCGCCTTCGACGACTTCTGGGCCACGATCCTCAAGGAGCGCAAGCCCGGCGGCAACGTCGTCACCACCATCGACCCTGAACTCCAGCTGGCCGCCTTCGAGGCGCTCGCGAACTCGGGGGTCAAGGGCGCCGCCGTGGTCCTCGACCCGCGCACCGGCCAGATCCTCGCCCAGGTCTCCTACCCCGGCTGGAACCCGACCGAGATGTCCTCCAACAACTACGACGTCGCCTCCGCCGCCAAGGAGGCGATCGACGGCGACGCCGACAACCCCGCGCGCGACCGCTCCCGCCTCGAGCACTACCCGCCCGGCTCGACCTTCAAGACCATCGTCGCCGCCGCGTTCATCGAGAACGGCGGCAAAGCCGACTCGATGGTCCCCGCCGGCAACGGCTACACCGCCCCCAACACGAACCACACCATCACCAACTCCTCGAACCAGTGCCCGCAGGAGCAGATGACCCTCGAAGAGGCCTTCGCGAAGTCCTGCAACACCACGTTCGCGCGCCTGTGCGTCGAGGAGCTCACCGCCGAGCAGATCCAGCAGACCGCCGAGGCCTTCGGCTTCGGGGAAGCCTACGAGACGCCCCTGGCCACCGAGCCCTCCTCGACCGGCGACCTCAGCGAACCGGCGTTCCGCGCCCAGGCCTGCATCGGCCAGCAGGACGTGCAGGAGACGGTCCTCCAGAACGCGCTCATCGCCGCGACCGTCGCCAACGACGGCGAACGCATGGCCCCCCAGCTCATCGCCGAACTCACCGACTCCGAAGGCGACACGGTCCGCAACGGCGGCGAGGACTCCCTGGGACGCTCGATCAGCCGCGACACCGCCGAGGAGCTCCAGATCATCATGGAGGCCGTGGTCGACCCCGGCGGCAACGGCACCGGCAAGAACGCCGCCGTCAGCGGCTACACCGTCGGCGGCAAGACCGGCACCGCCGAGCACTCCGACTCCTCCGACAACATCGAGCCCGACCACGGCTGGTTCCACGGCTGGGGCATGGACGACGACGGCGAACCGGCCGTCGCCGTCTGCGTCTTCCTCGACTCCTACGGCGACGGCGCCTCCTCCAAGGCCGCCGACATCTCCGGGAACCTCATGGAGATGGTCCTCGAAGGCGACGGCGACTGACCGCGAGGTGAACGAACCCTCCCGGTAAGGACACAGTTCCCTCACGATTGGCCCCGGGGGCAACCGAAACACCCGCTCGGGCGTGGATCTGCGGAGACGGCTCGACGGATCGGTCCAGCCGCCCGAAGCGACCACACGGTGCGAGAACACGGCTCGGCGGCGCGCCCCGGCGGCCCGGTTCGACCTCGTGGTCGCCAGGCGGCCTGCCAGTAGACTGAACCGTCGACCCCCGGAGAAATGAGGAGACGCCGTGTTGAGCCCCGAAATGCTCCTCGGGCAACGCTATCGCCTGCGCGAACGCATTGCCGTGGGCGGCATGGGCGAGGTCTGGCGAGCCGAGGACACCGTCCTGGAGCGCACCGTGGCCGTCAAGGCCATGCTCCCCGCCCTCCTCAGCGAAGAGGGATTCGCCAAGCGCTTCACCGCCGAGGCCAAGACCGTCGCCGCCCTCACCCACCCCCACATCGTCAACGTCCACGACTTCGGCAACGCCGACCTGCCCAGCGGCGAGACCACCGCCTACCTGGTGATGGAGTTCGTCGAAGGCAAGTCCCTCGCCGAACTCATCGCCGAACGCGGACGCATCGACGCGCGCGAACTCATGCCCATCATCGCCGCCACCGCCGAAGCCCTCCAGCAGGCCCACGACCGCGGCGTCATCCACCGCGACATCAAACCCGGCAACATCCTGGTGCGCGACCGCAACGGCGAGGCCGTCCTCACCGACTTCGGCATCGCCCGCTCCGGCGCCTCCGGCGACCTCACCCAGACCGGCGCGGTCATGGGCACCGCCTCCTACATCGCCCCCGAGCAGGCCGAAGGCACCGGCGTCCTGCCCGCCTCCGACATGTACTCCCTCGGGGTCGTGGCCTTCCACGGCCTCACCGGGCACCGGCCCTTCCAGGCCGAGAACCCCATCGAACTCGCGCTCCACCACGTGCGCACCCCCGCCCCGCCGCTGCCCGAGGACATCCCCCCGGGCGTGCGGGCCTTCGTCGAACGCGCCATGGGCAAGGACCCCCACCGGCGCTTCGCCACCGCCGCCGACATGGCCGCCGCCGCCCGCGTCGCCGTCGACGCCCCGGCGGCCACCTCCGTCATGCCCCCCGTCGGACAGCTCCCGCAGCGCGCCGGCGTCGTCACCATGGGCGGCCCGCCCGCTGGCGTCGCCGACCCCTCCGCGGCCTTCCCCCAGCAGCCGCCCGGGCCTGTGCCCCCCGGCATCGACCTCGGGGCCGCGCCCCCGCCCCCGCCGGCCCGGCGGGGACCGAGCAAGGTCCTGCTCGGGGCCATCGTGGGCGTGGTCGTCCTCGCCCTGGTGGGCGGTATCGTGTGGCTGGTGATGAACGGCTCGGGGGCGACCCCGGGCGGCACCGAGGACCCGTCCGCGACCGAGACCACGACGACCGCCCCCGAGGAGTCGACCCCCGACGAGCAGCCGACCTCCGAACCCGACGAGACCGGAACGAGCCCCGTCGGCGGCGGCCTCGGCTCCTGCCTCCAGCCCCCCTGCGATGACCGATAGCGGGCTTTCGGGCCCGTCCCTGGCATTAGAATCAAGCCGCGATGAACGGAACACGAGGACGTAAAACGCGATGACGACAGAGCCCCGCCTGCTCGGCGGCAGATACGAGATCGGCGAGGTCGTCGGCTACGGCGGGATGGCAGAAGTCCACCGCGGCCGCGACCTCCGACTCGGCCGCGACGTCGCGGTGAAGCTGCTGCGAGCCGACCTGTCCCGCGACGAGTCGTTCCTCATCCGCTTCCAGCGCGAAGCCCAGAACTCCGCCTCCCTCAACCACCCCAACATCGTCGCCGTCTTCGACACCGGCGAGGACGCCGGCATCCCGTACATGGTGATGGAGTTCGTCAACGGCCGCACCCTCAAAGAGGTCCTGCTCGCCGAAGGCCGCTTCGAGCCCACCGCGGCCTGCGAGATCGTCGCCGACATGTGCTCGGCCCTGGACTTCAGCCACAAGCACCACATCATCCACCGGGACGTCAAGCCCGGCAACGTGATGCTCTCGGACACCAACCAGGTCAAGGTCATGGACTTCGGCATCGCCCGGGCCCTCGCCTCCAACCAGGCGACCATGACCCAGACCAGCGCCGTCATCGGCACCGCCCAGTACCTCTCGCCCGAGCAGGCCCGCGGCGAGACCGTCGACGCCCGCTCCGACGTCTACGCGGTCGGCTGCGTCCTCTACGAACTGCTCGTGGGCCACCCGCCGTTCACCGGCGACAACCCCGTCTCCGTCGCCTACCAGCACGTCCGCGAGGAGGCCCGGCCCCCTTCGGAGCTGAACCCGAACATCCCGCCGTCGGTGGACGCGGTGATCATGAAGGCGCTCGCGAAGAACCCCGAGAACCGGTACCACTCGGCCGGCGAGATGCGCGAGGACCTCATCCGCGCCGCCCGCGGCAAGGCCGTCATGGCCCCGGCCGTCATGAGCGCCGAGGACCGCACCCAGCTCATCAACGGCGACTCGACCGCGCCGATCACCCCCATCGAGACCGCCTCCAGCAAGCGGCGCCCGTGGCTCATCGCGCTCGGCGTGATCCTCTCGCTCGTCGCGGTCACCGCCGCGACCTGGGGGATCATGACGGCCATGAACAACGCGGCGACGGTGGTCGTGCCGGGGGTGATAGGCCAGACCGAGCAGGAGGCCACCGAGACGATCCGGGCGCAGGACCTCCAGGTCGAAGTCGTGACCGAGGTGGCCGACGACCCCGCCGACCCGGAGATCGACACCGTCGTCGGCCAGTCGCCCGAGGAGGGCGACGAGGTCGAACAGGACTCCACGGTGACGATCACCGTCAAGACCGCCCCGCCGCTCGTGACGGTCGAGGACGTGGAAGGCGACTCGTTCGAGGACGCCAAGAAGACGCTCGAGGCCCAAGACCTCGTGGTCGAGAAGAAGACCGAGGCCAACACCGCCGAACCCGACACCGTCCTGAGCCAGGACCCCGAGGGCGGCACCGAGGTGGAGAAGTACAGCACCGTCATCCTCACCGTCTCCGCCGGCGGGCGGGTCGTCGTCCCCGACGTGTTCGGCATGACCGTGAGCACCGCGACCTCGACCCTGGAGAACGACGGGTTCAACGTCGAGGTCGTCTACGGCACCGGCGGCGACACCCTCGGCGTCGTCTACGAGCAGACCCCCGGCAAGGGCTCCACCGAAGAAGAGGGCGCCACGGTGACCATCACCGCCAAGGGCGTCGTCGTCGAGTGGGACGCCGAGACCACGCCCGCCGAGCTCATGTCGGCCCTCAACAGCGCCGGACTCAACGCCACCATCGACGGCGATCCCGAGGCGACCGTCATCGAGAGCGTCTCGGGGAGCAACGGCGGACTCAGCAGCGGCGACGTGGTCGCCCCGAACTCCTCGATCACCATCGTCCCCGCCGAGGACGGCGGAGGCGGCGGCGACGAGTCCGAGACGCCGACCGGCGACGAATGCGACATCATCACCAACCCAGAAGAATGTCCGTAGCGTAAGGCGAACGCGTGAGGGCCCCACCGAGCGGTGGGGCCCTCACGCGTTCGCACAGGGCCTGTGCACGCAGCAGGGCCCCGGCCGCATGGCCGGGGCCCTCCTTCTCTCGGTCGCCGCGCGTGACCCGCCTCAGGCCTTGCGCGGCTGCGCGGCGGGGGCGCGGGCCCCCGCCGCCGAGTCCGGCCCCCGGGACGAGCAGCGTCCCCGGGAGCGGAGCTCCGGATCGGGAGGACCGCGAACAGCCCTCCCGAGTCGGCTCTAGACGGGCTCGATGCCGCCTTCGAGGATGCGGACCATGATCGGGTTGTCGAAGTAGATGTCGTTGAGCTCGTACGAGCCCGGGTCGACCTCCTTGACCCGCTCGCCCTCGATCGCGTAGCTGACGCGCTGGTTCAGGAACAGCGGCAGGCGCGGCAGGGTCTCGTTGAACACGATGCCCAGGACCTTGTTCGCCGCGGCCTGCTCCTCCTCGGTGCCCTGCTGGGACTGGAGGTACAGGTCGTCGATGCTCACCGTGCCCTGGCTCGGCGACTCGACCGCGTCCGTCGGCAGGCCCATGCCCATCGCGTCGGCCGTCAGCGAGTTGTCGGTGAACCAGGTCATCTGCCACGAGCCGTAGACGTAGGGCACGAACGGGTTCGCCCACTGGCGCACCGCGATGTCGAAGTCCCCGGCGCCCCAGATGCCCCACGGGTTGTCGTCGGGCACGTTCGAGTAGGCCACGTTCAGGCCGAACTCCGAGAGCTGGTTCGCCGCCTGCTCGCCGGTCAGGCTGAAGTCGGTCCAGCCCTCCACGCCGATGATCGTGTACTCGGCGAGCGACCCGTCCGGCTTGTGCCAGCCGTCGTTCTCCCGCGTCCAGCCCGCGTCCTCCAGCAGCTCCTCGGCCTTGTCGTGGTCGGTCGCGTAGTACTCCAGCTCGACGTCGTCGAACAGGCCCTCGGCGTGCGGGTCGGGCAGGCCCGTGTAGGTCGCCGGCACGTAGTAGCCGCCCGCGCCCTTGGCGATCTCGCCGATGACCTCGGTGTCGAAGACGTACTGGAGCGCCTTGCGGACCCGCACGTCCTCGAACTCGGGGAACCGCGCCTGGTTGAGCATGAGGCCGATGCCGTCGTAACCGGGCGTCGACAGCTCCACGAGGCCGTCCACACCGGAGATGCTCGACCGGTCGGTCGCGCCGAGCACCTGCGTGGAGTAGTCGACCTCCTTGGCCAGCAGGAACTGCACCGAGGCCGCGTTGTCGCCCTTCTGGATCTCGAAGGTGTCGAACTTGACCTTGTCGGCGAACAGCCCGCCCTCGTGGACGGTCATCGTGATGACCGTCTCGCCGATCTTGTCGAACTTGTAGGCACCGCAGGTGATGAACCCGCCCTCGGCGTCCAGGAAGTCCTCCGCGGCGATCTTCTCCGACAGCGCCGACTGCTCGTCGTCGCCCTGGACCACGCCGGCGAGGACCAGTTCCTCGGCCTCGTCCATCCACTCGCCGTAGCGCGCGTGCGGCAGCACCTGCACCTTGAGCGCGCCGTGCTCCACGCCCGGGAACGCGTCCGTGTAGGACACCGTCACCGTCGTGTCGTCGTCGGCGACCGCCGAGACGAGCTGGTCCCAGCCCACCGTGCCCTGCGCCGCGTTGAGCTTCTGGAGGTAGATGGTGCCGGCCACGTCCTTGGCGGTCACGGTGTTGCCGTCGGTCCACTTGATGCCCGAGCGCAGCTTGATCGTCAGCGTGGTGCCGTCCAGCGACACCGACTCGGCCAACTGCGGAATCCAGTCCTGGGTCGCCCAGTCGAGGATCGCCGGACGCGGGACGAACAGCTCCGCGTTCGGCGCCGACGTCAGCAGCGAGGCGTTGTTGATCGCCGCGTTGTAGTGCTGCGTCGTGGTGTCGAACGGGTACACATAGACGAACTTGCCGTTCGCGTCCCCGTCGTCCGAGCCGCCGGCCTGGCAGGCCCCGAGGACGCTCGTGGTGGCAACAGCTCCGGCGCCGAGGCCGACGGCCTGCATGAGCCGACGTCGGCTGAGCTCGAATTGCTGAGAGGTCATCGCCGCTTCCTTTCGATGTAGAGGGCAATAAACGAGATGAGGATGAGGAACAGTCCGAGGCCCGCCGTCCATACGGTGATGGCGAACTCCGCGGTCCCGGTAGGCAGGGAGAGCAGGAGGAGCGCCGCCGCCAGGGTCAGCAGGACCCCCGCCGCGAGCCCCGAACGGGCGATCAGGCCGACCATGCCGCTCCCCGAGGGGTCTGTGGATCTTCCGCCTTCCCTTCCGGTGCCGAACGCCGCGAGCCGGGTACGGCGTCGAAGGTCAGCGTCAGGTCGGCGGCGTCCCGACCCGCCGAAGGCACGCCCCGCCCGAGGTCGCGGGCGACCACGTGGCAGGACACGCGTCGGCGCTGCGGGCGCGACACGCCGCCTCCCGGAGCGCCGGCGAACGCCAGCGACGGCTCGCCCGCATCGCACAGGCCCGGCTCGAACGCCGGGCACCGCGGATGGAAGGCGCACCCCGCCGGCAGGTCGGTCAGGCTCGGGATCTCCGCCGACCGCAGCTGCACCGCCGAACGGTTCGCCCGCGCCAGGTCCGGGTCGGGCTCGCACACCGCGCCGATGAGGGCCTTGGTGTACGGGTGCTGCGGATTCCCGATGACCTCCGGGGTTGGGCCGTGCTCGACGACCTTCCCCAGGTACATCACCGCGATCTCGCCGTCCCACGCGAAGTACTTCGCGACCGCGAGGTCGTGGGTGATGAACAGGAACCCGACGTCGAGGTCGTCGCGCAGGCGCCCGAGCGTGTTGAGCAGGCTCACCCGGATCGACACGTCCAGCATGGAGGTCGACTCGTCGCAGATGAGCAGCTCGGGGTTCATCGCCAGCGACCGGGCGACGTTGACCCGCTGGCGCTGGCCGCCGGAGAGCTGGTGCGGGTAGGAGTCCAGGTAGGACTCCGGCGGGGTGAGCTCGACGAGCCTGAGCAGCTCGGCGGCCTTCGCCCGCGCCTCGGTCCGGTTCTTGACCAGGCCGTGGCGCTTGAGTCCGGCGCTGAGGGTCGAGTAGACCGTCCGGGTCGGGTTCAGGGCCGCGTACGGGTCCTGGTGGATGTACTGGACCGCCCTGCGGTAGGCGGCGCGCTCGGCGCCGTCCATGTCCGCCAGCGACCGGCCGCGGAACTCGACGGTGCCGCCGGTGGGGCGCGTCAGGCCCGCCGCCGCGCGGGCGGTGGTGGTCTTGCCGCAGCCGGACTCGCCGACCAGGCACAGGACCTTCCCGGGCTTGACCTCCAGGTCGACGCCGCCGACGGCGGGGACCGGGCCCTTCTTGGTGTCGAAGACCTGCTCCAGGCCCGACAGCTTCAAAAGCGGCGCGTCAGACATGGCTGGTCTCCTTCTGCGCGTCGCGCTTGAACGCGCTTCGGCACTGGTCGTGGTGGATGCAGGCGGCGGCGTGGGACATGCCCTCGGGGCGGCCGGTGAGCACTTGGAGCGGGATGCGCTCGCTGCGGCAGCCGTCGGTGGCGAGCGAGCACCGCGGGTGGAAGGCGCAGCCGTCGGGCATGGCCTTGAGGCTCGGCGGGTAGCCGGGGATTGACTCCAGCGCGGGGCGGTCGCCCTTGACGGGCATGACGGCGTTGATGAGACCGGCGGTGTAGGGGTGGCGGGCCTCGTAGAAGATGTCGCGGGCCGAGCCGGTCTCGATGATGCGCCCGGCGTACATGGTCGCGACCCGGTCGGCCAGTTCTGCCGCGAGCCCGAGGTCGTGGGTGATGAACACCATCGTGAACCCGAACTTGCCGCGCAGCTCGTGGAGCTGCTGCACGATCGAGCGCTGCGTGAGCAGGTCGAGGGCCGTGGTCGGCTCGTCGAGGACGAGGACCTTCGGGTCCAGGGCGATGGCGAGCGCGATGAGCGCGCGCTGCTTCATGCCGCCGGACAGCTCGTGCGGGTAGGACTGGAGGACCCGGTCGGGGTCGAGCCGGACGGTCTCCAGCAGCTCCCCGGCGCGGGCCTCGACGGCCCGCTTGGTCCACTTCCGCTTGCCGTCGGCGTGGTCGCGCAGGGTGTCGGCGAAGTGGTCGACGATGCGGATGACCGGGTTGAAGGCGTTCATCGCGCCCTGGAAGACCATGGCGGCCTCGTTCCAGCGGAAGCGGCGCAACTGCTCCTTCTGCATCTTGAGCAGGTCCGCGGTGGTGCCGTCCTTGAGCCGGTAGGTCAGGGAGCCCGAGGTGATCTCGCCGAGGTTCGGCAGCAGGCGCAGCAGGCCCAGCCCGAGGGTGGTCTTGCCGCAGCCGGACTCGCCGACGAGGGCGAGGGACTGCCCCTCGTAGAGGTCGAGGTCGATGCCGCTGACGGCGGTCACCGACTCCTTGCGGCCGGTGCGGTAGGCGATCGCGAGGTCGCGGACGCTGAGAATCGGGTCGGTCATGGTCTCACCTTTCCCTCAGGCGCGGGTTGAGGGCCTGGTCGAGGCCGCGGCCCATGGTCACCAGGCCGATCGTGAAGAGCACGATCATGACCAGCGGTGCGATGACGTAGGGCAGCGTGATCGGGTTGAGGTAGAAGTTCTGGCTCCAGGAGTGGTGGATCATCAAGCCCCAGTTGGGGGTGCCCGAGGGCATGAGGCCCAGGACGTAGAGGCCGACGATCGCGTAGATCGCCTGGTTGACCGCGATCACGAAGTTCACGAAGATGAACCCGGCCATGTTCGGCAGGATCTCCCGGAAGACGATCTGGGCGGCCCCGAGGTTCTGGAGGCGCGCGGCCTCGACGAACTCGCGCTCCTTCAGGGACATGACCTGGGCCCGGATGGAGCGGAACAGGAACGCCCACATGGTCGAGCCGACCACCAGGGCGATGCCCCAGGGCGGGATGTTCTCGAAGAACGCGACGACCGCGAGCATGAGCAGGAACTGCGGGATGGTGACGGTGACGTCGGTGAGCTGGAGCAGCACCGCGTCGATCCGGCCCCGGAAGTACCCGGCGATCGAGCCGAAGGCGACGGCCACGAACACGGCCATGAGGGCCGCGAGGGTGCCGACCCAGATCGGCTCGGCCCCGGAGTTCACCAGGATCGTGAAGGTGTCCTTGCCCTCGTACTGCGTGCCCAGCCAGTGCTCGGCGGAGGGCGACTGCCAGATCTTGGAGGTGTCGACCGGGTTGTGCTGGTCGATCAGGAGCGGGCCGATGAAGGAGAACCCGACGATGGACAGGACCAGGACGGTGCCGGCGAACCCGGCGGGGGAGCGGGTCAGCCCGGTCCACAGCCGGCCGAAGAAGGTCTCGCGCAGTTGCTTGCGGGGCTTGGCGATCGCTTCGACGCCGCTGGTGTCGACGGTGGCCATCAGGCGTCCTGCCCTTCGGACTTGATGCGGGGGTCGATCTTGACGAGGACGAGGTCCACGATGAGGCTGGCGATGACCACGGAGGTGGCGAGGATGATCACGGCGGCCTGCACGACGGGGTAGTCGCGGTCGGAGATGGCGTTGATGAGCATCTGGCCGACCCCGGGGTAGTCGAGGATCTGCTCGATGACGATCGAGCCGCCCACGAGCGTGCCCATCTGGAGGGCGACCTGCGGGATGACCGGGAGCATCGCGTTGCGCCCGACGTAGCCGCGGGAGATGCGCCCGGGCTTGAGGCCGCGGGCGCGGGCGACGGTCACGTAGTCCTCGGTGAGGACCTCGGTGGTCGCGGCCTTCATGTTGAGCATGAAGGAGCCGGTGGCGGTGAACGCGAAGGCGATGATCGGCAGCGTCGCGTGGAACAGGGCGTCGCCGAAGAACACGAAGTCGAAGCCCGGTTCGACCCCGGCGGTGATGCGCCCGCGCATGTCCAGGAACGGCAGGATGCCCAGGACCGTGTAGCCGATGACGACGACCGCGGCGATGAGGATGTAGTTCGGCACGCCGGTGAGGAAGGAGCCGATGGAGGTCATGACGTGGTCGAAGGCCGAGCCGCGCCGGTAGGCGGCGGCCATGCCGACCGACAGCCCGATGATCGTGGCCAGGACGATGCCGGCGCCGACGGCGAAGAGCGTCCAGGGCAGGTAGGTCATGACGTGCTCGAACACCGACTTGCTCGGGTTCGTCAGCGAGTTGCCCAGGTCGAGGGTGACCAGGCCCTTCATGAAGTCGACGTACTGCATCCAGACGTTCGCGTCGGGGTCGTAGTTGACGATGTTCGCCGCGGTCGCGAGGGCCTGCTGGTGCGACATGCCGGAGCTGTTGAGGCGCCCGGCCATGATCTCGATGGGGTCGCCGGGCATGAAGTGCATGAGCAGGAAGGTGATCGTCGAGACCAGCCAGATCACGAAGACGGACTGGAGGATCCGGCGGAAGGCGTAGGAGGCCCAGATGCGCCGGACGACGCCGGAGGCGGTGCGCTGGGAGGGCGTACCGGCCGCCGCGCTCGATCGCGGCGGGGGTGCGGTAGGTGCGGTCACCTTGGTGCACTCCTTCGTGCGCTAGTCGTTCGCACGGCTCGCAAGCGTCGCCGTGAACGGGTGATTCGAGGCCGAAACAAATTGGAAAGATTGTTTCTAGTTAACGAACTTACCTGCCGTGACCCCGAGCACGCCAGCCTTGAGACGGAATCGTTACGTTGAACTTCAGTGGACGTTTTCCCTGGTCTCATCCCGGGGACGCCTCTCGGTGCCCCACGGCGACGGTAGCGGAGCGCCGGTCCGCCGATTCCGTCATCGCGCACGCGCGGTCCGATTCCGGGCCCCGAAAGGTGCCGATGGGGCCGTTCGGCCGAGCGGACCCGGCCTGTTCGTTCCCGTTCGGTGGGCGACAATGCGCATTGTGCGTGATCGCTCCGGGCTGTGACGATCGACTCGCCGGGCCGGTCGGCGGACTCCCGGACGAAGCCAGTACGCTCGTACTGTTAGGAGCGGACGCTCCCGCGCCGAATCACGGCGCAGTCGGACCAGGCGCCGCGAGGGCGCAAGGAGAGGTGTCGAAACCCATGGCGAAGATCAAGGTCGCGAACCCCGTCGTCGAGATCGACGGCGACGAGATGACCCGCATCATCTGGAGCAAGATCAAAGACGAGCTCATCCACCCCTACCTGGACGTGGACCTGCGCTACTACGACCTCTCCATCGAGCACCGCGACGCCACCGACGACCAGGTCACCGTGGACGCCGCCAACGCGATCGCCGAGCACAACGTCGGCGTCAAGTGCGCCACCATCACCCCCGACGAGGCCCGCGTCGAGGAGTTCGGCCTCAAGAAGATGTGGCGCTCCCCCAACGGGACCATCCGCAACATCCTCGGCGGCGTCGTCTTCCGCGAGCCGATCATCATGAGCAACGTCCCGCGCCTGGTGCCGGGCTGGACCAAGCCGATCGTCATCGGCCGCCACGCCTTCGGCGACCAGTACCGCGCCACCGACTTCAAGGTCGACCGCCCCGGCACCCTCACCGTGACCTTCACCCCCGAGGACGGCACCGCGCCGGTCGAGTTCGAGGTCGTCAAGTACCCCGAGGCCGGCGGCGTGGCCCTGAGCATGTACAACTTCAAGAAGTCCATCGAGGACTTCGCGCGGGCCAGCTTCCGCTACGGCCTCCAGCGCAACTACCCGGTCTACATGTCGACCAAGAACACCATCCTCAAGGCCTACGACGGCATGTTCAAGGACGTGTTCCAGGAGATCTTCGACGAGGAGTTCAAGGCCGACTTCGAGGCCGCGGGCCTGACCTACGAGCACCGCCTCATCGACGACATGGTCGCCGCCGCGCTCAAGTGGGACGGCGGCTACGTCTGGGCCTGCAAGAACTACGACGGCGACGTCCAGTCCGACATCGTCGCCCAGGGCTTCGGCTCGCTCGGCCTCATGAGCTCGGTGCTCATGACCCCCGACGGCAAGACCGTCGAGGCCGAGGCCGCCCACGGCACCGTCACCCGCCACTACCGCGCCCACCAGCGCGGCGAGAAGACCTCGACCAACCCGATCGCCTCGATCTTCGCCTGGACCCGGGGCCTGTCCCACCGCGGCAAGCTCGACGGCACCCCCGAGGTCTCCGGCTTCGCCGAGACCCTGGAGAAGGTCATCATCGACACCGTCGAAGGCGGCAAGATGACCAAGGACCTCGCCCTCCTCATCGGACGCGAGCAGGAGTGGCAGACCACCGACGAGTTCCTCGACACCCTCTCGGAGAACCTCGCCAAGAAGATCGCCGCCTGAGAGGCCGTAACCGGTCCCGCGCGGACTCGTTTGACCCGTTGCGGTCACCACCCGTGTGGGAACCGTCCTTTCCCAGTTGGAGGCCCCGGCCGACGTGTGCAGGCGCACACTCGGCAGGGGCCTCCCCCCTTTCCCGGCTTGTAAACTGAGCGGGTTGCAATGAGCCGAGCGAAAGGCAGAACCACGTGAGAGGCGTCATCCTCGCCGCCGGCCAGGGCCAGCGCCTGCGGCCCGACACCGACCGCCTGCCCAAGACGCTCCTCCCGGTCACCGAGGACGAGACGATCCTCGACACCATCGTGCGCGGCCTCGCCGCCGTCGGCGTCACCGAGCTGGCCGTCACCGTCGGGCACGCCGCCGAGCGGATCCGCGAGCACGCCCCGGCCCTTGAGGGCCGCTACGGCGTCACCGTCGACATCGTCGACAACGACCGGCCGCACTGGAACAACGCCTACTCGCTGTGGACGGCCCGCGAGCACTACAAGGGCGGTGCGATCCTCGTCAACGGGGACACGCTGCACCCCCACAGCATCGAGCGGCGCCTCCTGGCCGCGGCGGCCGACGACCCGCGCCTGCTGCTCGCCCTGGACGACCACAAGACGCTCACCGACGAGGCGATGAAGGTCCGCATCGGGGACCGGGGCGTGGAGCTCATCCACAAGGCGCAGCCGATCGAGGCCGCCGCGGGGGAGTACATCGGCGTCAGCCTCATCCCCGCCGACCTGGCCGAGGACCTCACCAAGGCCCTCGAAGCGACCTTCACCCGCGACCAGAACCTCTACTACGAGGACGCCTACCAGCTCCTGGCCGAGGTCGGGCGGATCGGCACGGTCTCGACCGGCCCGGTCGCCTGGACCGAGGTGGACGACCACGCGGACTGGGCGAGGGCGAAAGAAATCGCGAAGGACCTGTAGTGCCCACCTTCGCGCGCACCGTCCTCGCGCCGATCACGGTCGAGGTCGCGGCCGGGGCGCTCGCGCGCCTGCCCGAACTGCTGGTCGACAGCCGGATCTCGGCGGGCGGGCGCGTCGCGGTCGCGCTCGGGCCGGGCCTGGGGGAGACGATCGCGGCCGAACTCGACCACCTGCCGGACGCGACGGTGCACACCGTCAAGCCGGGCACGCTCGCGAGCGCCCGGGACCTGGCCGCTCGACTGCGCGACGACCACCGGGTGGACGCCCTGGTCGGGATCGGCGGCGGGAAGCTCTTGGACACCGCGAAGTTCGCGGCCACGGAGCTGGGCCTGCCGATGGTCGCGGTCGCGACGAGCCTGGCCCACGACGGGCTCGCGTCGCCGACCGCGAGCCTCGAACGCGACGGGGTCTCGGTGTCGTACGGGGTGCATCCGCCGCTCGCGGTCCTGGCCGACCTCGACTTCATCCGCCGCGCTCCGGCGGGGCAGTTGCGCAGCGGGATCGGCGACGCTTTGACGAACCTCTCGGCGGTGGCCGACTGGCAGCTCTCGCACGAGGTCAACGGCGAGGCGATCGACGGCCTGGCCGTGGCGATCGCGCGCACGGGGGCCGAGGCGGTGCTGCGCCACCCGGCGGGCATCGGCGACGACGGTTTCCTGACGTCGCTGGCGAACGCGCTGGTCCAGGGCGGTCTCGCCATGGGGATGGCCGGGTCGTCGCGGCCGTGCTCGGGCGGGTGCCACGAGATCTCGCACGCTCTGGACGTGCTCCATCCGGGTCTGGCCTCGCACGGGGAGCAGGGCGCGGTCGGGGCGCTGGTGTGCACGTGGCTGCGGGGCGACGAGGCCCTGTTCAGGGAGCTGTCGGCGGCCATGCGGCGGCACGGGTTGCCGCGCACGGCGAGTGAACTGGGTTTGAGCGCGGCGGAGCTCGCCACAGCGGTGGCCTACGCGCCGAGGACCCGGCCAGGCCGTTATACGATTCTCGAACATCGTGAACTGGACTCGGTGGCGCTTGAGCGACACCTGACGGAGATGATGCATGAGCTCGATTAGCCCGCACCCCGACGGAGTCTCCGGCCCGGCCGGCGGCGGCGACGGGAGCCCGGACACCCCCGACGCGGCCGCTCCACAGGGCGGTTCCGGCACCGGGCCTTCGGCCTCCCCCGCGGGATACCCGCCGGGGGCCATGAGCTCCGGTGCGGCGGCGTTCGCGAGTCCGCCTCCCGCGGCGGCGCCGGGCATCACCCCGTCCCAGCAGCCTCAGGGCCGGCCCGGGGCGCTGCCCACGCGTTCGCAGGGCCCGGCGTCCTATCCGGCGCCTTCGGGCCAGCAGCCCACGGCGTACGGCACGCCTCCGGCCCGTCCCGGCCAGGCCCCGTACGGCGCGCCGCCGCCGCCGGGCGGTCCTCAGGGCGGCCCGCAGCCGTACGGCGCGCCGCAGGGGAACCCGTCCCCGCCTTACGGTCCGCCTCCGCCCCACGGCCCGTACGGGCAGCAGCCTCCGGCGGCGGCGGGCCCGTACCAGGGCCAGGTCCCGTCGGCCCCGCACGCGACGCGGGTGGAGCCGAGCCGCGACATGCCGATGGCCGGGGCCTCCCCGATCCGCCGCAACCTCGACGACACGGCGGAGCTGCCGGCGTTCCTGGACTCGGCCCGCAGCGACGAGCGGCCCCTGCGCGACAAGCCGGAGAAGCGGACCGAGACGGCCGTCAAGCCGCTCAAGCGGAAGTTCCCGCTGACGACCGGTTTCACCGCGCTGCTGCGCCACCGGTACTCGCTGTCGGTGCTCATCCGCCGCGACCTGGCCGTGAAGTACCAGGCGACGGTGATGGGCTACCTGTGGTCGCTCATCGAGCCGCTGAGCCTCGCGCTCATCTACTGGTTCGTGTTCGGCGTGCTGTTCCAGCGCGACACCGGGATGCCCGAGGGCGCCGAGAACGTCGGCTACGCGCTGTTCATCGTGTCGGGCATCTTCGCGTACCAGTGGTTCAGCTCGGCGGTCAACGAGGGCGCGAAGTCCCTCGGCGGGCAGTCGAGCCTCATCACCGTGATGAAGGTCCCACGGGAGGTCTTCCCGGTCTCGAAGGTCTTCGCGCGCTTCGCCGAGTACGTGGTCGGCTTCCCGATCCTGATCATCGTCGCGGTCATCTTCGGCGGCACCTTCGGGCTCAACCTGCTGTGGCTGATCCCGGCGATCCTGGTCCAGGCGATGCTGCTGACGGGCCTGGTGTTCATCCTGTCGGCCGCGAACGTGCTGTTCAAGGACGTGCAGCGGTTCCTGGGGCTGTTCATGCGGCTGCTGTTCTACGCCTCGGCGATCATCTACCCGATCACGAAGGTCCAGGACGCGCTGGAGAACCACCCGCTGATCTACGACATCTACTCGGTCAACCCGCTCATCGGGATCTTCTCGATGCACCGCGCGGTGTTCATCCCCGAGTTCGCGCCGAGCTGGTTCCAGCTCGGGACCGCGGTGGGCATCTCGACGTTCCTGCTGTTCTTCGGGCGCTGGATCTTCTACCGGCTCGAACCGCGCGTCCTCAAGGCGCTCTAGCGAGAAGGCCCCGGTCCGCAAGGACCGGGGCCGCCTTCTGGGCCGTCCTCGATGGCCGATCCTCGGTACGATGATCGGAGCGGTCCTCGACGGACGGGCCGGCACCACCGCGCCGCCGCACGCACCGGCGGCGCCTAGGATTGGGGCGACCTTCACCCCGCAGACGGAGACTTTTTCACGATGACCTCGCCCCAGCCCCCCAGGCCCCAGGACCGAGTCACCGCGGGGGCGGTCAACGAGGAGACCCTGCACTTGCCGCTGACGACACCGGGCCCGGCCGTGCCCGTCCCGGGTTCGCCCGCGCCGCGCACGGCCCCGAGCCCGTACCCGGCCCGCCCGGCGTTCCGGGCCCCGCCGCCCCCGCCCCCGGGCGACCTGCGCCCGGCGCCGGCCGCCCAGCCCAAACCCCGGCCCGCGGCGCCCGCGCACTGGGAGGGCCTGGGGTTCCGCCCCGACATCCAGGGCTTGCGGGCCGTCGCGGTGGTCCTGGTCCTGCTCTCCCACGCGGGCTTCTCCCTGTTCAGCGGCGGCTACGTCGGCGTCGACGTGTTCTTCGTCCTCTCCGGCTTCCTCATCACCTCGCTGCTGGTGAAGGAGGTCTTCGACACCGGCAAGATCTCGATCGCGGGCTTCTACGCCCGCAGGGCCCGCCGCATCCTCCCGGCCGCGACCGTGGTCACGGTCGCCACCGTGATCGGCGCATGGCTGTGGTTCCCCATCACCCGCCTCGAAGCGGTGATGCAGGACGCGTTCACCGTCATCGTCTACGTCGTGAACTACCGGTTCATCGCCCAGGAGTCGGAATACCTCAACGCCGACCAGATGCCCTCCCCGTTCCAGCAGTTCTGGTCCCTCGCCGTCGAGGAGCAGTTCTACCTGGTGTGGCCGCTGCTCCTGCTGTGCCTGCTGCTCCTGGTCAAGCGCGTGCCGCGCAAACTGGTCGGCGTCGGCGCGGCCGTCGCCGCGGGGGTCTTCGCCCTGAGCCTGGTCCTGTCGGTCCTGGTCACCGAGCAGGCCCCGACGGTGGCCTACTACGGGGCCCACACCCGCGCCTGGGAACTGGCGGCGGGCGCCCTCCTCGCCCTGTCGCTCCCGACCATCAGGAAGACGCCGAAGTTCCTCGCCTGGGCGCTCGGCATCGCGGGACTGGCGGCCATCGTCGCCGCGGGGGTGCTGTACTCGGGGAGCACGCCGTTCCCCGGCTACACCGCGCTGATGCCGGTGGCCGGGACGATGCTCGTCATCATCGCCGGGTCGGGCCGGGGCTTCAACCCCGTCACGTGGCTGCTGGGCACGGGCCCGTTCCAGTTCTTCGGGAAGATCTCCTACAGCCTGTACCTGTGGCACTGGCCGATGCTCATCCTCATCCCGCTCGCCGTGGCCGCCGAGTCCTCGATCGTCCTCAACCTCGTGCTGCTCGTCGGCGCCGTCGCCCTCGCCCAGCTCTCCTACCGCTACGTCGAAGAGCCGGTCCGCAACATGAAGCCCTTCAAGTCGGGCAACCTGTGGGGCCTGGCGGTCGGCGCCGTCTGCTCGGTGGCGGCGATCGCGGTCGTGGTCGCGGCGGTGACCTCCATACCCGGGTCCGGCGGCGGGGACGTCGAGGAGCCCCCGGTCGCGGTGATCGAGGAGCCCACGACCATGGCGCAGGCTTTGGAGGAGGGCGCGACCCTCGAGACGGTCCCCGATCACGTCGTGGACCTGCTCGCGGGGATCAAGGACGACCGCGGGGGCGTGTTCGAGAACGGATGCCTCCTGCCGTTCGCCGCGACCGAGCCGTCCGCCGGCTGCGAGTTCGGCGACACCGACTCGGCGACGACCGTGGTGCTCATGGGCGACTCGCACGCCGCGCAGTGGTTCCCGGCGATCGAGCAGATCGCGATCGACGCCGGCTGGCGACTGGTCGTGCACACGAAGGGCTCCTGCCCGGTCTCGTCGGTCACCGTCGACAACGACGCGGTCAACGGCCGGTACGGCGCGTGCGACGAATGGCGGGCGGCGGTGTTCGACGAGATCGACCGCATCGAGCCCGCGATGGTCATCGTCAGTTCCTCCCTCTCCTACGACCTGCGCGGGATCGACGAAGGGGAGTCGACCGAATGGGCCGCCGGATGGGCGCGCGCCGCGCGCCGCCTGGTGGCCGCATCGCCGACCGTGGTCGCGCTCGCCGACACCCCCCGCGCGCCGTTCGACGTCGCCGAATGCCTCGCGCTGCATCTGGACACGGCCACCGAATGCGTGTTCGACGCCGAGCCCGCGATGCTCGACCAGAGCTGGCGCGACGCCGAGGCCGGCGCCTGGGAACGGGAGGGCGTCGAGGCGATCGACACCACTGAATGGTTCTGCCTCGAGGACGTCTGCCCGGTGATCGTGCACGGCACGCTCGTCTACCGCGACTCCAACCACATCACCCATCAGTACATGGAGGCATTGGTGCCGTTGGTGGACGATGCGCTCCCTCGTCCATAGTCGCTCCGGAATCGGGTGCAGGCGGTCTAGCAGGGCACATGCTAGCATCGTGCGTATGCCTTACCCCCAAAGCCGCTCGCGATCGACGCTGCGTTCGGGCGCGGCCGCGAGCCGAATCGGCAGCGTCGCGACGTCCCTCGCGGTGCTCGCGCTCCTCGCCTCCGCCTGCTCGGACGGCGGGACGGGCACCGAGGAGCAGCCGACCGAAGCGGCCCAGCAGCCGACGGTCCAGGAGGTCGAGATCCCCGAGGCCACCGCGCCGCTCGATCTGGCGGTCTCCCCGCCCGACGGGTACCTGGCGGCGGACGGCTCGCGCGAGTTCCCGGTGGCCGAGCAGTTCAACGACTACGTGTTCGATCTGGACGGCGGCAGCGAGACCTCGAAGATCATCGTCAGCTCGTATCTGCTCGACGAGGCCGTCGAGGAGGACTACAAGTCCCAATTGGCCTTCGCCCGCACATACCTCGAATCCACCGGATACGAGTACGCGACGATGAACGACCGCGCCACCATCGTGCACCGGCGGGAGGGCGTCATGCTCTTCAACGAACTGACCGACGGCGCCGGCAACGAACTCACCCAGCAGAACCACTTCCTGTTCAAAGAGAACCAGCTGATCCTCGTCACCTGCCAGTGGCACGACGACTTCGCCGCCTCTTTCCAGGGATGCCAGGACGTGACCTCCAACTTCGCTTTCCCGGAGTGGTGGCTGTAGTCGCCCCTCGCGTTCGAGGCGTAGATAAGTACTGATTCCCATGAATGCCTTGCGCACACTCGAACACTCCGGGGCCCCGCTGCCCGCCGGACTCCCCGGCCTCGCCGCCGCCGCGTCGCTCGACGCGCTCACGGTCAAGGCCATCGGCGAGCGGTCCCGCGCGGCGCGGCTCATGCTCGCCTCGCGGGCGTTCGCGACCGACTTCGAACGCGCCCTCGACGCCGAAGCGGACCTCGCCCCGCTCGCGGCGCACCTCGCCGATCCCGCCGCCGGCGCCTGCCTGGCGCTGGTCCTTGGGACCCAGCCGCTCCAGGACTGGCACCGGCGCCGCGCCCTCGCCCTCTACGACCTCCTCGCCGAGCACGGCTTCGCAGCGCCCCCGCGCCACCAGGCGATGCACGTCGAACTGCTGCTCCACCTCGGCGAACGGCACCGGATCGCCAGCGCGCTCAATGCCGGCACCGGGATCGAGAAGACCGTCCGCAGAGCGGTCGAAGCCGACCTCGCCCACCCCGCCGAGGGCGGCGATCCCGAGGAGTTCCTGCGCCGCTTCAGACGACTCGCCGGCTGGGAGGACGACCTCGAACTCGTCCTCGCCGACCGCGAGGGCCCGCTGCTCGACCGCCTGGAGTTCCGCGGCCAGGTCCCCGTCCGCGGCGGCCAGCGCATCTCCGTGGTCATGTCCTGCCACCGCCCCGGACCCGAACTGCTCACCGCCGTCCGCTCCGTCCAGGCGCAGACCTGGCAGAACTGGGAACTGCTCATCGTCGACGACTCCTCCGGCGCCGAGTTCGACCCGTTCCTGGACGCGGCCGCGGCGGTCGACCCGCGCGTGCGCCTGCTGCGCCGGAGCGAGAACGGCGGGACCTACACCGCGCGGAACCTCGCGCTGCGCCACGTCACGGGCGTGTTCGTCACCGGTCTGGACTCCGACGACTGGGCGCATCCGCGCTGGCTCGAACTCCAGGTCGCGCCGCTGACCGAGAACAAGGGCACCGTCATGACCTGCTCCGAGGGCATCCGGGCCACCGGTGAGCTGCGGACGGTGCTCTCCCCGGGCAGCCGCCAGACCGAGGTCCGCTCGACCTCGGTCATGTACCGGCGCTCCGAGGTCTTCCCGCACATCGGCTACTTCGACGCGACCCGCAAGGCCGCCGACTCCGAGTTCCGCTTCCGCGTGATCAGCCACTTCGGCGAGGCCGCCGTCAAGGCCGTCCCCGGACGCCACACCATCGTGCGCAAACACGACCGTTCCCTGTCGAAGAGCGAGATCGGCGAAGGCTGGCTCAGCCCCGACCGGTACGCGTACGAGTCGGCGTTCCGGCAGTGGCACAAGACGATCGAGGACCGCGCCGGCGACGCGTTCGTCGACGAGTCCGGCCCGCGCCGGTTCTTCGCGCCCGACCCCATCCGCGTCGGTGCCCGCCCGCCCGAACGGTTCGACCTCCTCCTGATCGGCGATTGGCGCTTCGAGGGCCCCGAACAGCGCGCGCTGCTGGAAGCGGCCGCGGAGGAGACCGGCGCGACCGTGGCGCTGGCGCATTACTCGCGGCTCGACGCGCTCTCGGCCGAACGCGAGCCCATGAGCGCCGAGGTGCTCCGGCACGCCGAGCGCCACGGCTGGTCCTTCGTCGACGCCGCCGCCGTCCAGGCGGCGTGGGTGCGCTGCACCGACGGGCCGACCCGCGACGCGGCGCGGATCGAGTACCCCGACCTCGACCACGACTCGGCGACCGCGGCCGTCGAGACCGCCCTGCCGGTCCGGGCCGCCGAGGCCGCGCCCGAGACTGCGACCGCGCCCGCCCGCCCGGTGGTGCTGACCCGCGCGGGCCGGCGCCTTCTCGCCGCCTCCGCGGCCGTTGCGCTCGCGGCGCTGGTCGGCGGGCTCGCCGTCGGCGGCGGTGAGGAGGCCGGACTCGCTCTGATCGCCTTCGGAAGCGTCTTCGGGGCCGGGACCGGGGTCGAGACGGCCCGGCAGATCAAGATCCGAGCACTCAGGTGGCGCTGACCACCGGCGGCGCCGTCTCGTCCGACGCCGTTCCATTGAAAGGTTGAGCATGTTCCAGCGTCTCCGAAAGCTCTTGGGGCGAACCAGGACCCGGACTCGGCTGGGGTTCGCTCTGGCGTTCGCCGCCGCTGTGGCCGCCTGCGTCCACCTCCTCCCCGGTGAGCTCGGCGTGCCGCTGCTGGCCGCGGTCCTGGTGCTCGAGGCCGCGGTGGCGATCCTGCTGCTGGCGCAGGTCTACCGCCGCCTCGGGCAGGTCCGCTCGTCGGGCAGGCGCCCGGCGGTCGCCCGGGCGCCGCGGTTGACCGAGAGCGAGGCGCGGACCCTCGGGAACTGGAAGGCCAGGCTGTGGAACGGGTTCTCGGCCACCGCGCTGCCGCTGATGCGGGGCACGGTGGTGTCGGGGAAGGCCTCGCCCGCCTACCGGCTCGCCACCGCCGAGATCCTGCTGGACTTCCACGAACGCGAGGCCGAGTGGCGTTCGAGCGGGACCGACCACGAGTTCGACATCGTGATCGCCTCCTTCTTCGGGCTGCCCGGCGGCACGACTTCGGCGAACGCGGAGGAGATCCGCGCCTACCGCGCCGCCGGCCTGAAGGTCGGGCTGCTGAACTACCCGGTGTTCCGCTGGAACGTCTCGCGCACGATCGACGACAAGATCACCGACCTGGTCGACGGCGAGCGGGTGGTCCTCATCGGCTACCACGACCGGGTGCGCTGCGACCTGCTCATCGTCCGGTTCCCCGGGGTCGGCATGCGGCTGCTCGACGACGCCCCCGAGATCGAGGCCGCCGAGAAGGTCCTGGTCGTCAACCAGACCCCCTACTCCTACTACGGCGAGTACGGCGGCGTCGAGGTCATCTGGGACGTGCGCACCGTGGTGGAGAACCTGCACTCCTGGCTCGGCCCCCACACCTGGTACACGATCGGCCCGGTCGTCGGCGACGCGCTCAGGGAGCACCACGCCGACGAGATCGGCGAGGTCGCGTTCGCGGACGACTTCTGGTTCGAGTCCATCGACACCGTCGAGTGGCGCCGCGAGGGGCGCCGCGCGGGGGAGGGCCCGATCAGGATCGGCCGCCACTCGCGCGACAGCCTCCTGAAGTGGCCGAACGACCCGCTCTCGCTCAAGCAGTGCTATCCCGAGGGCGACGGGTTCGAGATCCGCGTGCTCGGCGGGGTCGACGCCGCCCGGGAGATCATGGGCGGGCTGCCGGCCAACTGGGTCGACTACCCGTTCAACTCCGTCGAGTCCAGGGAGTTCCTCCACGGGCTCGACGTGATGGTCTACTTCATCTCCGCGGACGGCGCCGAGGCGTTCGGGCGCGCGCCGCTGGAGGCCATGGCCGTCGGCCTGCCGTGCGTCATGGACCGGCGGTTCGAGCCACTGTTCGGGACCGCGGCGGTCTACTGCGAGCCCGAGGAGGTCGCCGTGGTCGTCAAGGGCCTGGTCGAGGACCCCGAGGCCTACGCCGAGCAGTCGCGCAGGGCGCTGGACTTCGTGGACCGGCACTTCTCCCACGAGGCGCTGCTGCGCCGGGTACAAGGGCTCGGCGTGAAGGTCGACGCCGTCGCCGAGACGGCCGGGAATCGACGTACCCGCCGGTGACGGCGGCGCACGGCGGCCAGTATGGAATCATGACTCCAGTTCATGTCACTGTGAGGAGTTGACGATGGCCGCGCAGACCGATCCGTTCCAGCCGATCCGTGAGGCGCTCGACCAGGAGATCGGGCGGATCTACGGGACGGTCCCGAAGGAGAAGGGCGAGGCCGGACTCTACGCGCGGCGCCAGCGCCTCCTCTCGCTCGAGGCCCGCACCGTCGAGCTCTCGGCCCGCGCGCACGAGCCGGAGCACGACTTCTACCGCGCCCGCATCAAGATGGAGCTCGGCCGCTACGACGAGGCCCTGCCCCTGTGGGAGCAGACCCTCCCGGACCACACCTCGAGCCACCACAAGCTCATCCAGTACCACATGGCCGTCTGCTACCGGTTCCTCGGCGCCTACGCCAACGCGCGGATGAAGCTCTACGCCGCCAAGCGGCAGGGACTCGAGGAGCGCCGCTACGAGAAGGAGCTCGAGGCCCTCACCCAGATCGAGAACCTCTACCTCTCGCACCGCCTCGGCGCCAGGTTCTTCGACGCGGCCCGCGACCCGCAGGCCCCCGCGCCCCGGATCGGCGACATCGCCGCCGCGCTCGAACTGAGCGAGTACACCGCCGAGCAGCGGCAGGCGATCACCGACATCTGCCTGGCGGTCGCCGCCGCGTCGCGTCCCGAAGCGCCCGAGGAGCCCCCGATGCGCGAGGGCTTCCTGCGGCGTCTCCTCGCCCGGGACAAGGCCCCGGCGCCCGGCCCGCAGGAGCGCCCGGCCTTCGTCGAAGGCGGCACGCAGGTGTTCTTCGCGGGGTTCGGATGGACCGGTTCGGGAGCGCTCTTCGACTACTACCGGCAGTGCGAACGGGCCAGCGAACCGTTCGGGGACGCCGAGACCACCTTCTTCCGCAGCTCCGAGTTCCGCACCATCACCCGCTCCGACGAACCCGAGCAGGTGTGGGACGCGCTCGTGATGGCGATCGAACGCGACGTCATCGGCTTCTCCGGCAGCACCGGCGGCAACCCGCGCTCGTGCGCCTCCAAGGCCCTCGTCCAAGCGGTGGGCACCGACGCGCACAACGGGCGCAAGCTCGCCGCGGCGGTCGCCGACCTGCTGGAGGCCTACCGCGGGGGCCAGACCGCGGCCGGGTTCGGCCGCTTCCTGTCCGCCGTCGCCAACCTCCCCGACCGCGAACCGCGCGTCAGCGTCTTCAGCAACGGCATCAACGCCAGGCTCATCGACCGGATCGACCACTTCCCGGGCGGCAAGGTCGTCGTCGTCACCAGGGACATGCGGGACGTCTACGCCTCCCGCATGGTCGAGGCCGGCCGCCTCGCGCTGCCGAGCGAGCGCTTCATCAACCACTACAAGCGGTCCCTGGAGGCGTTCGAACAGGCGGTCGCCGAACTCGCCCACCCAGAGCGGGTCGTCATGGCCGGGTTCGAGGACTTCGTCACCTCGGCGTCGTACCGCCGCGAACTCGGCGCCGAACTGGGCCTCGACGTCGACACCATCGTGGAGCGGGAAGGCGAGTACCGGCCCGCCGACTCCCTCGGCAACGTCGGCGTCCACCGCCTCCGCGACGACGCCGACGACATCAAGCGCATCGCCGAGGCCTTCCCCGACACCCTCTGGGACTCAGCGGTGTCCGCGTAGGCGGCGCAGCCCGGACCTGATCTTCCGCGCGCCCTTGCGCAGCTTCGGCGACAACCGCCGGGGCCTGCGCGTCAGGGCCGCGATGCGCCGCTTGAGCCGCAGCTCGGCCGCCAGGCGCGCCGTGACCTCGCGCCCGCGCTCCATCCGCAGCCGCCGCAGCGGTTCGGCCTCCGCGACCGCGAACCACGCGTCGCCGTCGACCGACCGGACCCCCCACACCGCGTCGAGGACCGCATCAGGGGCCTCGCCCTCGGCCCGGCACCGCTCGGCGCGCGCGAGCGCGGCGGTCCGGTCGAGGACCGCGACTCCCGGTCCCTCCGGGCCCGCCAGGCCGACCCTGACGCGCCCGGCGCGCTCAGCGTCGGCGAAACCGACGAGGCGCTCCAGCCCGTCGTAGCGGAAGGCCGCGCCCGGCGGCAGCGTCAACCGGAACGGCGCCGGCGCGGCCGAAGCGGGCGCCGACTCCAGGAACCGCACCCGGGCGTCCCCGTCGAACGACTCCCGCACGAGCCGCAGGTCCAGGAGCGCGTCCGCCAGCGGCGCGACCCGCTCGGCCCGGTCCAGCGCGCTCCAAGGGCCCACGAGCGCGACCGCGGCGTCGCCGAGCGAACCGCCGAGGACCGAGCCGACCGTGGACCGCACCGCCTCCAGCGAGGCGCCGCCGACCTCGACGAGGACCTCGACGTACGGCACGGCCCAGGTCCTGCCCGTCTGCCAGCGCAGGTACCGCAGCGAAGGCACCCGGTTGGCGAGGTAGGGATGGCGGAACCGCTTCCCGGCGTTGCGGTCGGCGTTCATCTGCGAGACCCCCAGATGCCAGACCTCGGCCTCGGGGTCGGGGACGAACAGGGCCCCCGCCTGCGCGAGCCGGTACCCCAGCTCCGTGTCGCTGCCCAGCGGCATCGCGGTGTCGATGCCGCCGCAATCGCGGTACAGGGACCTGGTGAAGGAGATCGTCGCGCCGTTCGCGATCGTGAACGCCCGCAGCTCGTCCACCACCTCGCCGCCCGAATCGCGGACCAGGCCGATCTGCCAGCGGTCCGAGGCGACGGCGTCGCCGAAGAGCGCGCGCGCCCGACCGGCCGCCACCGCCTCGCGGACGCGGGCGGCCTCGAGGTCGCCGGCCGCGACGTCGGCGAACGCGAGCTTCCCGACCACCACGAGGTAGTCGGCCGCCGCATGCCACCGGGCGTGCGCCTCCACATGCCCGCGGGCCGGGACGAGGTCCGCGTCGAGCCGCAGGACGACCTCGCCCTCCGCGGCGTCGATCGCGGCCGCGACCGCCGAGGCGATGCCCCAGCGGCCTTCCTCGGCGCGCACGAGCCGGGTGCGGGCGGGCCGCAGGTCGGGGAGCCGCAGCGGAGGCTCGCTCCCGTCGTCGAGCACGACGACGTCCATCAGCGCTTCCGGGTACGTCTGCGCCGCGAGCGCCGCGAGCAGCAGATCGAGCTTGTCCTGGCCGCTGTAGGCGGGGACCACCACCGACACCGTCGCCGAAGGCGTCCACGAGCCGAGCCCGGGCCGGGGGACGGAGGGGTGGTCGTTGCGGGCGAACCGGGAGGCTGTGGCGGGAGCATGGCCGTTCATCAAGGCACCATGATAACGAGCCGGTCGCGTCCCGCCCGGCGACGTACGGACCCGCCGCACCGGCGCGGGGAGGATAGAATGGGCGACCCGGGCGCCCGCTGCTGTTCACCCCGCGTTCAACCACAGCCCCAGTGTGCCGCGCGCCCGTCAGACACCACCGATAGAGGCCACTCACCATTCATGTTGGAAAAGCTGCGTAAGGGCGCACCGCACTCCCGGTCGACCACCGAGCCCGACCCGCGACGGCGTCTCGCCGCATTCCTCGGCGAACACGGCGACCGCCTCCGCAGCGCCGACCCCGCCGCCCTCGTCCAGGCCGCCGTGCGAAGCGGCTCCGACCTCGGACGCCACGCGCTGGCCGCGCGGGTCAACCCGGCCGATCCGGCGCGGGTGCTCGAAGCGGCCATCCCCCTGGGGGAACTGCCGGAGACCGCCCGCCCCGAAGCGCTCCGCGACCTCGCCGAGACCCTCGCGTGCCGGCCCCGGGACGAGGCCGACCTCTCCCGGGCCCTCGGCCTCTACCGGCTCGCCGAAGCCATGGGCGGCCCGGCGGCGGTCCCCGCGCGCCACCGCTCGCTCCACGCGCAGCTGATCCTGCTCCGCGACCCCTCCGACCGCGACGCGATCGGCCGGCTCGACCTCGACCCGCCGGTGCGGGCCGCGCTCCGCGCCGAACTCGCCCACCCGTGCCACGGCGGCAAACCCGAGACGTTCCTGCCCGCGTTCAACGACTTCGCGGGCTGGAACGACGTCGAACTCGACCCCGACGAGTCGCTGCCGCTGCTCGACCGGCTCCGCGGCACCGCGCCCGCCTCCTCGGTCACGGACGGCCCGCTCGTCTCGGTCCTCATGACCTGCCGCGACCCCGGGCCCGAACTCCTGACGGCCGTCCGCTCGGTGACCGCCCAGACCTGGAGCGCCTGGGAGCTCCTCCTCATCGACGACGGCACGACCGAGCCCGAGTCGAAGGCGCTGCTCGCGGCGCTGCCGGACGACCCCCGGATCACGGTCCTGCGCCGACCCTCCAGCGGCGGCACCTACCGCGCCCGCAACGAAGGGCTCGCCGCCGCCTCGGGGGAGTTCGTCACCGGCATCGACTCCGACGACTGGGCCCACCCCAGGTGGCTCGAACAGCAGGCGGCCCCGCTGCTCGCCGAACCGGACCTGGTCATGACGCAGTCGCGCGGCATCCGCGCCACCGCCGACCTGTGCCTGGTCACCGCGCCCCGCAAGCGCTTCAGCGAACCGCGCTCGACGTCCATGATGTTCCGAGCGGCGCTCGTCCGCGAGCGGTTCGGCGGCTTCGACGCCGTCCTCAAAGGCGCCGACACCGAGCTGCGGCTGCGGATCCAGAAGACCGTCGGCTCCCGGCGGTGGCACCTCGACCAGACCCACCACACCATCGTGCGCCAGCGCCCCGGCTCGCTCTCCGGCGGCGAGGTCGGCGAAGGGTGGCTGCACCCGCTGCGCGCTGTCTACGAATCCGCCTTCACCAACTGGCACCGCCGCATCCAGCGCAAGGAGACCGGGCCGCGGATGCCCGCCGAGGCGACCGGTACCCGGCCCTTCCCCGCCCCCCGGCAGCTCGTGCGCCACGGCGAGCGCCCGCCGGCCCCCGAACGCGTCTACGTCGGCGACTGGCGCTACGACGGCCCGCTCCAGCGCACGATGCGCGCCGCCGTCGCCAAAGACCGCCGACGCGGCCTGCCCGTCGCCCTCGCCCACGTCGCGAGCCTGGCCTCCTTGGAGGAGAAGCACCTGATCGTCTCGGCCGAGGCGATCGAGTTCGCCGCCGCCGAGGGCGTGGACTGGGTCGACCCCGCCGCGGTCCCCGGGGCCGCGCTCGTGGCCATGGACGAGGCCATCGCCGTCGACCTTCTGACCGGCGGCGCGACCGGGACCGTGACGGTCATGGACGGCCCCTCCTTCATCGACCGGCGCGCCGACGAACTGCGGCGGCTGCGCGCCGCCGCCAAGACCGGCCCCGCCGGCCTCAAGCGGCTCCCGCGCCGGCTCCTGCGCGGCAAGAAGGCCGCCGCGAGGCGCCTGGCCGGAAAGGCCAAGCGACGCGCCCTCGCCCTCGTCCGCCCCAGCCGCGGCGGCGAGGCCCTGGCGCCCGGACTGCGCGAGGAGATCGACCTCTGGCGCTCCCGGCTCCACGGCGGCTGGTCCGCCTCGGCGTCGGCCGCGCTCACCGCCCTCGCCGAGGACCCCGCCCGCCCGGCGGCCGCCCGGATCGAGGCCCTGCGCGTCCTCACCGACTGGTACGACGACGACCACCAGCGCCACCTGCGCCGCAGGGACCTCGACCTCGACGTCGTCCTGGTCTCCAACTTCTCCATGCCCGGCGGGACCACCTCCTCGAACGCCGAGGAGATCGAGGCGTTCCGCGCGGCCGGCCTCACCGTCGGCCTCCTGCACCACCGCGTCCACGACTGGCCGCTGGACCGCCCGCTCAACCCCAAGATCGCGGGGCTGGTCGACGACGAGCGCGTGGTCGTCCTCTCCCCGCACGACACCGTCCGCTGCGACCTCGCCATCGTCCGCTTCCCGCGGATCATGATGCGGACCATGGAGGACCTCCCCGACCTCACCGCCGGACGCACCGTCCTGGTGGTCAACCAGCCGCCCTACGAGTACTACGGCCCCGAGCAGGGACGGGTGCTCACCTGGGACGTCCGGACCGTCCACGAGAACCTCCGCGCCTGGCTCGGCGACCACACCTGGTACGCCCAGGGCCCGGTGGTGCGGGACGCCTTCGCCGCCGACCACGAGGGCGAGCTCGACGGGATCGACCTCGCCGACGACTACTGGTTCGGCATCGTCGACCCCGACGCGTGGCGCAGGGACGCCCAGCGCCCGCACGGCGGCCCCATCCGGATCGGCCGCCACGCCCGCGACCACGTGCGCAAGTGGCCCGAGACCACCGAGGACCTGCTCGCCTGCTACCCCGACGACGACGCCTTCGAGATCCACGTGCTCGGCGGGGCCCGGATGGCCCGCAAGCTCCTCGGCACCCTGCCGCGCAACTGGGTGGTCCACAAGTTCGGGTCGATGTCCCCCAGGGACTTCCTCCACAGCGTCGACTTCCTGGTCTTCTTCATCGCCGACGCCGGGCAGGAGGCCTTCGGCAGGACCCCCCTGGAGGCCATGGCCGTCGGCCTGCCCTGCGTCCTGCCCAGCAGCTTCCGGCCGCTCTACGGCGACGGCGCCCTGTACTGCGAGCCGTCCGAGGTCGCCGACCTGCTCCGCGGCCTCGCCGCCGATCCCGAGGCCTACCGCCGCCAGTCGGACCTCGCCCTCGCCCGCGTGCGCGCCGACTTCTCCCGAGAGGTCCTCCTGGAGCGCGTCCGGCGCCTCGGCGTCGGGGCCGACCGCGAAGCGGTCGCCACGTGAGCGCCCGCGACCCGAAGACCGACGGCCTCGACGAGGCCCAGCGGCGCCGGCTGTCCCAGTCCCGCGCCCGCCTGCGGGTCGGCTTCTCCCGCAAGGCGACGGCCGACATGAAGAAGGTCATCGCCTCGCCCGAGGAGTCCCCGGCCCACCGCATCGCGACCGGATCGGCACTCCTGGAGTGGCAGCGGGACCGGGCCGCCGCGAGGAACGCCGGACGCCGGCTCCGATTCGACATCGTCCTCGTCTCCCACTTCGCGCTCCCCGGCGGCAACACCACGGCCAACGCCGAGGAGATCGCCGCCTACCGGGAGGCGGGGCTGACCGTCGGCCTCCTGCACCACCCCGTCTACCGCTGGGACGTCTCCCGCCCCGTCAACCGCAAGATCGAACGGCTCGTCGACGGCGACCGGGTGGTCCTCCTCAACGCGCACGACAGGGTCTCCTGCGACCTCATGATCGTGCGACTGCCCACCGTGGTGCTCACGCCCCTCGACGACCGCCCCGAGATCCACGCGGCGACGACCGTGGTCCTGGCCAACCAGACGCCCTTCAAGTACTACGGGCCCGAAGGCGGCGTCGAACCGGCCTGGGACCTGCGCACCGCGCACCGCAACATGCGCGAGTGGGTCGGCGACCACACCTGGTTCACCGTGGGCCCCATGGTCAGAGAGGCCCTCGACGAGTACCACGCCGAGGAGGCCGCCGCGCTCGACCTCGCCGCCGAGCACTGGTACGAGTGCCTCGACGCGCGGCGCTGGGCGCTCCCGGCCGAACGCCCCCGCGGCGACGGCCCGATCCGCATCGGCCGCCACTCCCGCGACCACGAGCTCAAATGGCCGACCTCCCCCGAGCGGCTGCGCGAGTGCTACCCCGACGACGACCGGTTCGCGATCCACGTCCTCGGCGGCGCCGACGCGCCCCGCCGCCTCCTGGGCGGACTCCCCGGCAACTGGGTCGAGCACCCCTTCGGCTCCATGAGCGCCAAGGAGTTCCTCGGCACGATCGACGTCTACGTCTACTTCATCGCCGCCGAAGGGCGCGAGGCGTTCGGCATAGCGCCCCTGGAGGCGATGGCCGCGGGGATCCCGGTGGTCATGGACCGCCGGTTCGAGCCGCTGTTCGGACGCGCCGCCCGCTACTGCGAACCGGGGGAGGTCGCCGCCACCGTGCGGGCGCTCGCCGAGGACGACGCGGCCTACGAGGCGCAGGCGGCGCTGGCCCGGCAGGTCATCGCCGAGCGGTTCTCCCGGGAGGCGCTGCTGCGGCGGGTGGCCGCGCTCGGCGTCCGGGTACCCGACTGACCTCTACCCGACTGACCTCTACCCGACTGATCTCCGGACACGCGGAGAGGGGCCCTCGCGCTGATGCGCGAGGGCCCCTCTCCGTTCCGTTCCAGGTCGCGGAGTCCTCAGGACACCGCTTAGACGAGGCCCTTCTTTTCGAGGGCTTCGCAGACGGTGTTGACGATGAGGCCGGTGACGACGTAGGGGTCCATGTTCGCGTTGGGGCGGCGGTCCTCCAGGTAGCCCTTCTTGTCCTTCTCGACCTGCCACGGGATGCGGATCGAGGCCCCGCGGTTGGAGACGCCGTAGGAGAACTGGGTGTAGTGGGCCGTCTCGTGCGCGCCGGTCAGGCGGTCGGCGATGCCGTCGCCGTAGCTCTTGACGTGCTCCTCGGCCTTCTCGCCCAGCGCCTCGCACGCGGCGATGATCGGCTCGTAGTCCTCGCGCATCGCCTTGGTGGAGAAGTTGGTGTGGCACCCGGCGCCGTTCCAGTCGCCCTTGGCCGGCTTCGGCTCGATCGTCGCGGCCACCCCGAAGTCCTCGGCGGTGCGGTACAGCAGCCAGCGCGCCAGCCACAGCGAGTCCGAGACCTCCAGCGCCGAGGCCGGTCCGACCTGGAACTCCCACTGGCCGGGCATGACCTCGGCGTTGATCCCCGAGATCGGCAGCCCGGCGGTCAGGCAGTTGTCGAGGTGCTTCTCGACGATGTCGCGCCCGAAGATCTCGTCGGCGCCCACGCCGCAGTAGTAGCCGCCCTGGGGCGCGGGGTAGCCGCCCTCGGGGAAGCCGAGCGGGCGCGAGCCCACCATGAAGGTGTACTCCTGCTCGATGCCGAACCAGGACTCCTGGCCGGCGTACTTCTCGGCGACCTCGGCGGTCTTGGCGCGGGTGTTGGTCGGGTGGGGGGTGAAGTCGGTGTCGAGCACCTCGCACAGGACCAGGATCGAGTCGCCGCCGCGGATGGGGTCGGGCACGGTCTTGACCGGGCGCAGCACGCAGTCGGAGGAGTGCCCCTCGGCCTGGTTCGTGCTGGAGCCGTCGAAGCCCCAGATCGGCGGCTCCTCGCCGGCGCCGAGGATCTTGGTCTTGGAACGCAGCTTGGCCGTCGGCTCGGTGCCGTCGATCCAGATGTACTCGGCCTTGATTGCCATCAGGTGGGAGCCCTTCATGCGGTGACGCGGTCCAGCCTCCGGCCCGGGGGCGAGCCCGAAGCTGTGCCGCCACGTTCCCAAGGGCCAATTTCTCGCTCGTTGATGCCTTGTAAACAGTGTGTAAACGGCTGCCCTGCGTGAGCAAGGGGAAGCCGTGAGTCGCACTCGCCCTATTTTCGGCGAGAAAATCTGATTCACCCCGTATCCCCTCTCGGTTCGGTTTCGTTCTTCTAATTGCGAGCGGCGAGACCGCTCGCACTCAGGAATCGGGTCGACGGGGGAGACGATGGGACGCATCGCAGGAGGCAGCGAGGACACTCGCCGCTTCAGCGTGCTCCGGTTCCTCCTCGGCGCCGCGCTCACCGCATTCGGCTCCCTGCTCTTGGGAGCCTTCGCGATGGCGTCGGCCGCCTCCGCGTCAGACGAATCCGCCGCATCGCAGGGCCTTGCCCCGATGACCGACCCCCTCGCCGCAGAGGTCTCCGACATGTCGCGCCTGGCCGCGCGGCTGGTCCCGCACAACCAGCAGGGACATCGGACGCCGGCGGCGCAGGAGGAGGTCACCGGGCTGGTGTCGGGCCTGACCGAACCGGTGGGATCGCTGATGCACGAGACGGACGCCGCCGTACGCGACATGCTGCCGAGCGGCGCCGGACCCGGGTTGCTCGACTTGAACGACGAGTCTGTCGGAGACGACGCCGCTGAAGTAGTGGCGCCGCTGGTGGGATCCCTGATCAAGGGAACGACGTCCCTTGCGGACGCTCCCGCCGCCGCGGTGTCCGGTGTCTACGAGACTGTCGCGCCCGCGACCGATGAGGTCGACGCACTGGCGCGACTGGTGACCGATGGCCTGCGCTTCGGCGATGCGGCGACGCCCGGGAGCGTCCTCGCCGGCGACGCAGGACAGCCGAGCCTCACCTCGCTTGCAGCGAAGTCCGTCTCCAACGAGGTGGCGGCGACGCTCCACGGAGCGTCCAGCGGCCGGCCGGCCGCCGCCTTCGAGTGCTCCGCGGCTCCAGAGCGGGGGACCGACCAGTCCGAGGTCGAGGACGTGCGCGGCGTGCCGCGCACCGCGGCCAGGCCGTGGGGCTCAGGCGCCCCCGTCCTGCCCGACCTGAAGATCATCCCCGGTGGAGCCACTGGCTCGACCGCCGGTATCAGCGTCGACAGCGGCCACAACGCTGTCTGCGTCTCCCCGTCCACCGGGGGGGAAGAGGTGTCACTCTCCCGCACGGTGATCGGGGAATTGGGGCGGCCGTTGGACCGCGCCGCCGAGCTGTCCGTCGCCCCAGACTAGCGCCTCCGCGCGTCGGCGCGGGGAGCTTGAAGTCCGCCTTCGAAACTCCCTCCGGCCCGGCACCGAATCCCATGCGAGAGCACGATTCGGCGCTGCCCGGGACGCCGGCGCGCGGTCAGGCGCCACCGCCGCCTCGACAGAGGCGGGGAATCCATGCAAGCCGCCCGGCTCAACGGGCGCACAACCCAGAAGGAAACCGCAACTCATGCGCAAGGTTCTCACTGTCGCCGCCGTCGCCGCCGCCGCTGCCGCGGGCATCGCGTCCCCCGCCATGGCCGGCAACAGCTCCGGCGTCTCGGCCGGCCCGGTCAGCCTCGTCAACATCGACGCCTCCAGCGCCGCGCACTGGCAGATCTGCGGCCAGAACGTGCTGACCACGTCCTTCGGCCAGGTCTGCGACAACCGCGACCACATCGGCCCGGGCCCGCAGTCCGGCATCGACGCCGGCGACGTCTCGGCCGCGAACCTCGACATCTCGAGCGCCGCCCACTGGCAGATCTGCGGCCAGAACGTCGGCGTCGCGCCGTCGCTCAACCAGATCTGCGACAACACCGACCACCTGAACAACTAAGACCTCCGGGGAGGGCGGTCCGCACCGGACCGTCCCTCCCGCGGAAGACCAGAGAATCCACACAGAAACGGGGAACAAGAAGATGCGCAAGGCTCTCACCGTCGCAGCCGCCGCCGCTGGAGCGGTCGCCGCCCTCGGCGCCGCCGGAACCGCCATGGCCCAGAGCTCGGGCGTCTGGGCCGGCCCGGTCAGCCTGGTGAACGTCGACGCCTCGAGCGCGGCCCACTGGCAGATCTGCGGCCAGAACGTGCTCACCCAGTCCTTCGGGCAGGTCTGCGACAACCGCGACCACATCGGCTCCGGTCCCCAGTCGGGCATCCAGGCCGGCGACGTGTCGCTCGCGAACCTGGACATCTCGGACGCCGCGCACTGGCAGATCTGCGGCCAGAACGTCGGCGTCGCGCCGTCGCTCGACCAGCAGTGCCTGAACTACGACCACGTGACCAAAGCGGCCGAGTAATCGACCCGGGGCGGGCCCGGACCCGGGCCCGCCCCACCCAACTCGAAAGGAAAAGACATGCGCAAGGTCCTCACTGTCGCAGCCGTCGCCGCTGGTGCGGTCGCCGCGCTCGGCGCCGCCGCTCCCGCCATGGCCCAGAACTCGGGCGTCTGGGCCGGCCCGGTCAGCCTCGTCAACATCGACGCCTCCAGCGCCGCGCACTGGCAGATCTGCGGCCAGAACGTGCTCACGACCTCGTTCAACCAGGTCTGCGACAACCGCGACCACATCGGCTCCGGTCCCCAGTCGGGCATCAACGCCGGCGACGTGTCGCTCGCGAACCTGGACGCCTCCAGCGCGGCCCACTGGCAGATCTGCGGCCAGAACGTCGGCGTCGCGCCGTCGCTCAACCAGCAGTGCCTGAACTACGACCACGTCGGCGAGCAGAACGGCAACGGCGGCAACCCCGGCAAGGGCGACGACCAGGGCGACTTCTAAGTCGTCCGCATTCCCCGGTTCGGTCGAGAGAGGTAGAGGAACATGCGCAACACCACCATGGTCGCGGCTACGGCCGCAGCCGCCGCTGCAGCGGCGGCGCTCTCGGGCACGGCCGCCTCGGCGTCGACTCCCGACTGGCTGACCATCGCCGACGTGGAGACCGATCACGACTCGGTGCTGCCGGTCGTGTGCGAAGCCGACGACCTCGGCCCGCTCACCGCGACCGCGTGCGGCACGGTCCTCGGCTCGCCGTCGGAGGACGAACTCGCCGCCGGCGGCATGGCCGTCCCGGAGTCTCCCGGGGACTTCGGCGGCATGCCGGCGGTCGCGAACATCGACCTGCGGAACTTCGCCAAGTGGCAGGTCTGCGGCGTCGCCGTCGCGGCCTCCAGCACGGAGTTCGAATGCGACAACTCGATTCCCGGCCCGACCGAGCCGGTAGGCCCCGGGAGCGGGGTCTCGCTGGTGAACGCCGACGCCACCGGGGCACTCCAGTGGTCCGTCTGCGGGATCACCGTGGGTGGGACCACGGCGGCGACCACCTGCTGAACGGCGCCGGCCGCGGCCCGGCCGGTCGCCTCCAGTAGTGCCGTCGCCTTCATGCCAAAGCGGCCGGAGTCCTCTCGGACTCCGGCCGCTCCCTTGTGCGCCTTGGCTATTCGCCGACCTCGGGGGTCCAGGATCGGCCCGCGGTCAGCTCGGTGCGGCCCAGGTCGGCCCCGCCGGCCTCCACGTGCACCGCGGTGTCCACCGTGGAGGTGAGTATCACGTGAGTGACCTTCCCCCCGCTCCAGCGCAGCCGCTCGACGGTGACGCCGCCGCGGGCCCGCAGGCCCGTGACCTCCCCGTCGGGCCAGGCGGCCGGCAGCGCGGGCAGCAGCTCGATCACCGGCACGCCGCCGCGGGTGCGGTGCGACTGCACCAGCATCTCCGCCACGGCCGCGGTGGTCCCGAAGTTCCCGTCGATCTGGAACGGCGGGTGCGCGCACAGCAGCGACGCGTAGACCCCGCCGTCGGCGTACTCGGCGTCGGCCCCGCGGAAGCCGACCGGGGTCAGGAACTCCCCGAGCAGCCGGTGCGCCCGGTCGCCGTCGCCCAGGCGCGCCCACAGGGCGGTCTTCCACGCCAGGGACCAGCCGGTGCCCGCGTCGCCGCGCGCCTCCAGGCTCTTGCGGGCCGCTTCGAGCAGCTCGGGCTCGTCGGCGAGCGAGTCGCCGGGGTAGACCCCGTACAGGTGCGAGACGTGCCGGTGGTGCGGCTCGGCCTCCTCGCGCTCCTCGGCCCATTCGAGCAGCCGCCCGTCGGCGCCGATCTTCGGCGCGGCCAGGCGCGGCAGCGCCTCCTTGACGCCCTCGACGAGCTGGAGGTCCTCGCCGTGGAGGGTCTCGGCGACCACGTCGGCCGCTTCGAGGACGAACGCGAACAGCTCGCGGACGAGCGCGGTGTCCATCCCCGTGGTCTCGTCCACCGCCGAAGGCCCTTCGGGCGTGGTGAACTCGTTCTCCGGGCTCGTCGCCGGGCTCGTCACGAGCGTGCCGTCCCGGCCCTCGGTGAGCCGGTCGTACGCGAACCGGGCCGCCCCCAGGGCGATCGGGAGCCGGTCGGCCAGGAACTCCTCGTCGCGGCCGAACCGCCAGTGCTCGGCGAGGTGCATCGCCAGCCACAGGCCGCCCATCGGCCAGGCCGCCCAGCAGGACCGGCCCTCCACCGGCGTGGTCAGCCGCCAGTGGTCGGTGTTGTGGTGGCAGCACCAACCGCCCGCGCCGTAGAGGCGCCGCGCGGTCGCCTCGCCGGTCCGCGAGAGGTCCTCGATCAGGTCGAACAGGGGCTCGTGGAACTCCGGGAGCCCGCAGGTCTCGGCGGGCCAGTAGTTCATCTCGGTGTTGATGTTGGTCGTGTAGTCGCAGTTCCACGGCGGGGTGACCTCGCGGTTCCAGATGCCCTGGAGGTGCGCGGCCTGCGTGCCCGGCCGCGAGGAGGCGGCCAGGAGGTAGCGCCCGTACTGGAAGGCGAGCACCGCCAGGCCCTCGTCGGCCTCGCCCGAGGCGCGGCGGTGCAGCCGGTCGGCGGTCGACTCGCCGGCGCGGTCCCGCTGCCCCAGGTCGAGCCCGACCCGGTCCATGACCTCCCGGTGGGCCTCGACGTGGTCGGCGAGCAGCGTCTTCCAGCCGTTCGCCGCGGCCTGGCGGGCCTCGCGGCGCGCGACCTCCAGCGCCGCGTTGCGGTCCTCGCCCGAGCGCAGGCCAACGTAGACCTCGACATTGCGGCACCCGGTGAAGCGGTGCCCGCCGCTTCGCGGGGTCAGGTCCCCGTCGCAGCGCAGTTGCGCGTTGAGCCCGAGCCCGCGCACGCCGTCCACCGAGGAGTAGTCGGGGACGCCGCCGGCGACGCTCAGCGGCGCGTACCCGGTGAAGCTCAGGTCGTCGTAGTCGGCGAGGGTCGTGCCGCGCTCGTGCGGCCACTCGAAGACCAGGTCGAGGTCGAACGGCTCGTCCGCGGTCCACCGCACGGCGATGACGCCGAACGCCGCCGAGGCGAACGCCTCCTGGCGAACGCGCCCGCGCGCCACCGTCGCCACGCCGTCGCGCAGGTCCAGCGCCCGCCGCTCCTCGGCCGCGTCGTCCCCGTGGGTCGCCACGAGCGACCCGGCCGGCTGGTAGGCCTCGGTGTTCGCGCCCTGGAGCCTCGTCAGGAGCCGGTCGGCGGCGGCGTGCTCGCCGCGCCGCACCAGTTCGGCGGCCTCGGCGGCGACGCCCTCGACGCCTTCGGGGACCTTCCAGGAGCCGTTCCCGGACCAGAAGCCGTCCTCGTTGAGGTCGATCCTGCCGTCCCACAGCATCGCGCCGACGCGGCCGTTGCCGATCGGCAGGCCGTCGTGCCAGGCGCCGGGTGCGGCGTCGTATCTGAGTTCAAGCTCTCGCGGCATGGGATCAGCATTCCATCCGGGCGGTCACGGATCGAAGCGGGCGGCGCACGCCGCACGGGTCCGCGCGGCCCGTGCGGGCCCCGCGGGACCGGCCGCGTGGAACACCTTGGACACGTTCGGTTCCGTGATTGAACTGTTATGCAACCGTATGCGACACCGCCGCGTTTAGCAGTTGTCTCAAGGCAGGAGGCCCGGCGCGAGCGCCGAGCCTGGACGTGGACTACCGCCCGCTGCTTGACGGTGCGGTCCTTGTCGAGCCCCCGGAATCCTGCCACCGGGGGCTCGACCCTCATTCGATGCCCCGGAGCCGTCCCCCCCTTGGCTCCGGGGCATCGCTGTTTTCCGCGTCATATCGGCCGCGTAAAACTCACACTCGCAAGGCCCGCGCGCTTTCTTTTCGGTGGTGGACCCGGTAAATTACCCGCAGGTTCAGCGACTGAACGAATACCCTGTTCCCCGAGGTGCCCGCTGCCCGGCACCCATCTGCGCCCGCACAGGAGTGCCCGCCACATGGCCACTGAAGCCACACCCGCGTCCACCGATTCGCCCCGGCCCGGGCGCATCGACCAGTACTTCGGCATGACCGAGAACAAGACCAACTGGAAGCGCGAGATCCTCGCGGGGACGACCACGTTCCTCGCGATGGCCTACATCCTCGCGGTCAACCCGGGCATCCTCAGCTTCGGCCTTTCCGAGGCGCTCGACCCCACCGCCCCGCTCGCCGCGATCGCCGACGGCCGCGCCCCCGATCCCGGCGCGATCTTCACCGCCACCGCCCTCGCCTCGGCCCTCGGCTGCCTGATCATGGGCCTGTGGGCGAAGTACCCGATCGCCACCGCCCCCGGCATGGGCCTGAACGCGTTCTTCGCCTTCACCGTGGTCCTCACCCTCGGGATCCCGTGGCAGACCGCGCTGACCGGGACGCTCGTCTCGGGCATCCTGTTCTTCATCCTCGCCGTCACCGGCGCGCGCGAGTACATCATCAACGCCATCCCCGCGCAGTTGAAACTCGCGGTGGGGGCGGGCATCGGCCTCTTCATCGCCTTCATCGGCCTCAAGAACGCAGGCATCGTCGTCGGCTCCGAGGCCACCTTGGTCACGATCGGCGACTTCACCGACGGCACGGTCCTGCTCGCCGTCTTCGGCCTCGTCGTCACCGCGGTGTTCATGGTCATGGGCTGGAAGGGCGGCGTCTTCTACGGGATGCTCGCCACGCTGGGCCTCGGCATCGCCACCGGCGTCATCGACCTCGAGCTCGCCGAGGGCTTCACGCCGAACCTCGACGCGGCCGGCGCGGCCTTCACCGGCATCGAGGACGCCTTCACCGTCCACATGATCGCGGTCATCCTGACCATGCTGTTCGTGGACTTCTTCGACACGGCCGGGACGCTGTTCGCCGTCGCCGGGCAGGCCGGCCTGGTCAAGGACGACAAGCTCCCGCGCGCCGGGCGCGCCCTCGCCACCGACTCGATCGCGACCTCGGCGGGCGCGGTGCTCGGCACCTCGACCACCACCGCCTACATTGAGTCGACCGCGGGCGTCTCCGTCGGCGGCCGGACCGGCCTGACGGCGGTGACGACGGGTTTCTGGTTCCTCGTCTCGCTCGTGGCCTTCCCGGTGTTCGGCCTGGTCGCCAACAACCCGGCGGTGACCGCGCCCGCGCTCATCGTCGTCGGCGTGCTCATGGCCAAGGCCCTCGGCGAGATCGAATGGCCGAAGCTCGAATACGCGATCCCGGCGTTCCTCATCGTCGCCGCGATGCCGCTGACCTACTCGATCTCGAACGGCATCGCCCTCGGCCTGGTGTTCTTCCCGATCATGATGGCCGCCAAGGGCCGCTGGCGCGAGGTGCACCCCATCGCGTGGGTCCTCATGCTCGCCTCGATCGGCTACTTCATCTTCCTCACCGAATAGCCGAAGCACGAGAAAAGGCCCGGGAGCGATCCCGGGCCCTTTCCTTTCGCGCTTACGCCGCGCGGCGCAGCGCGTCAGTGAGCTTCAGGCGCGAGCCGGTGTAGAGCACGCTCCGCTTGTACAGCTGCGAGCCGAGCGCCAGCGCCCCGGCCGCCGAGGCCGCCAGGAGCGCCACGGACAGGCTGACCTGCCAGACCGGTACCTCGGCGATCGCCATGCGGGTGGGCATCGCGATGGCCGAGAACGGCGGGACGATCGACAGGACCTCCGCGAACGTGCTGGTGGGCGCGTTCAGCAGGAAGATCGCGCCGACGTAACTGAGCGACAGCGCCATGATGAGCGGGGTCAGGACCGACCCGGCCTCCTCCTGGCGGGAGACGAGCGAGCCGACGCCGCCGGCGAGGGCGCCGAAGAGCAGGAAGGCGATGAGCCACCAGCCGACCGCCGAGATCGCCGCGGAGGCGGTGCCCTCGGGCAGGTTGTCGAGCAGCCCGGTCGCGGAGGCGACGCCGAGGCCGACGGCGATCATGGCGACGAGGTTGACCAGGGAGATGACGCCGAGGCCGATGATCTTGCCGCCGAGGAGCTGCCAGGGCTTGAGGCTGGTCAGCAGGATCTCGACGATGCGGCTGGACTTCTCCTCGACCACGCCCATGGCGATGTACTGGACCGGGGTCATGAGCATCATGAACATGATGATCGAGATGATCAGGCCGGTGAAGTAGTCGAGCGCGGAGCCGATGCCGCTCGCCTCGTCGGAGACGACCTCCAGCGGCTGGACGGCGAGGGCCTCGCCGATCTGCGCGTCGGTGAGCCCGGCCTCGTTGAGGTTGGTCTGGACGCTCGCGGCCTGCCAGGCGGCGTCGAGCAGGGTCTGGAGCTCCTGGCCGACGCCTTCGCGGCTGAAGAGCACGCCGTCGGCGACGGAGGCTTCGAGTTCCTCGTCCTTGACGGCCTGCTCGGCTTCGGCGCGGCTGTCGTAGACGGTGACCTCGAAGCCGCCCATGGCGTCGAGCTGGGACTCCATCGCGGCGGCGTTCGCGCCGGCGAGGCCGATCTTCTCGTCGGAGTCGTCGCCGCCGATGAGGGTCGGCAGCGCGGCGAGGACGCCGACGATGACGACGGTGACGAGGAGGCTGATGAGGTTGGACTTGGCGAGGCCGCGGACGCGGATCTCGCGTCCGGCCACGAGCATGAGGCCTCTCAGGCGGGAGGTTTCCGCGTCTTGGTTCGTCATCGGGTCACGGCCTCTCGGAAGATCTCGGCGATGGTGGGCTGGTCGTAGGCGAAGTGGGTGACGCGCCCGGCGGCCGCGGCGATCCGCAGCACCTCCTGGTCGTCGGTGTCCTCGACGAGGTAGTCGTCGCCGTCGCGGGTCACGGTGCCGGGGAAGCGGCCGGTGAGGTCCTCGTCGGTCGCGACGGTCACGCGCAACTGCTTGACCTCCTTGGCCTTCAGCTCGGTGACGGTGCCGCCGGCGATGATCTTGCCGTTGCCGATGATGACCACGGAGTCGCAGAGGCGCTCGATGAGGTCGAGCTGATGGCTGGAGAAGAGGACGGGCGCTCCGGCGGCGGCGCGGTCGCGCAGGGCGGTGCCCATGACGTCCACCGCGATCGGGTCGAGACCGGAGAAGGGCTCGTCGAGGATGAGCACCTCGGGGTTGTGGACGAGCGAGACGGCGAGCTGGACGCGCTGCTGGTTGCCCAGCGAGAGGTCCTGGACGAAGTCGCCGGCGCGGTCGGTGAGGTTGAGCTGTTCGAGGAGGTCGGCGGCCGAGCGGCGCGCCGTGGCCTTGGCGAGGCCGTGGAGTTCGCCGAAGTAGGCGATCTGGTCGGCGGTCTTCATCTTCGGGTAGAGCCCCCGTTCGGAGGGCATGTAGCCGAATCGGCGCCGCTCCTCGACGCCGAGCGGCGCGCCGTCGTAGGAGATCTCGCCGGAGTCGGCGGCGAGAACGCCCATCGCGATGCGCATGGTGGTGGTCTTCCCGGCGCCGTTGGCGCCGACGAAGCCGACCACCTCGCCGGGGGAGGCGGTGAGCGACACGCCGTCGAGGGCCACGACGTCGCCGAACCGCTTGTGCAGGTCCTTGATTTCAAGCATGTGTTCACCCTAGTTGCGCGTGCGAGCGGGAGCTTCCGCCTTGGGGTGGATTCCGGCCCGGACCGTTTCCTTCCAGAGAAGGAATCACCTCTCCTGCCCGCGGGGGCCCCGGACAGTCTGCCGATTCGTCCTCTTCGGAGCGACACTAGCGCCTAATCTGGGCCTCCAGAACGGCGGGAGCGATGCGATGACACAGCCCAGCGAACCTGCGCCGACGTGCTCGATGCCGTGGCCGCGACCGTGCCGCCCTCCGACGAAGCCCGCCGCGAGGCCGCCGGTCTCGCCGCCGCCGGACCGCCCGCCGAAGACCTCGGGATCGACCAGCACGGCCGGACCAAGAGAGCGTCTCATCCGAGCCGACCGCCCGCCGAACCTCGAAGCGCTGCGGTCACCCCGCTGAGTCCTCCCGGATCAGGAAGGGGCGCAGCAGTTCGGGGACGGCCTCGTCGGCGAAGTCGAGGATCTCGTGCTCGTCGGCGTCGATCACCGCGTAGTGGCCCTTGCCCGCGGCGGTGGTCGCGCCGAGGGTCATCAATCCCATGCGCCGCTGGAACACCGACTGCCTGATGCGCCAGCCGATGATGCCCGAGCGGTCGAGGTGCACCGTCGCGCGGCGGACGCTCCCGCGGCGCGAGACGAGGTGGCCGCGGTCCCGGCCGTGGCCGAGGGACGCATACGCGTCGAAGGCCGTCCAGACCGCGAACGCCGAGCCGAGCACCGCCACGAGCACGACGCTCGCGCTCAGCAGCTCCGGAAGCGTCCACAATATATGGACGGTCACGGCGGCGATCGTCAAGAGCGCCACGGCGATCGCGGCCCAGCGCAGGCGCCGGGTCCTCGCGGCCCTCGGGTGCGGGGACAGCTCCGTCGCCATCGGCCCGATCACGGCCTCGGCCGCGTCCCTGGCGTAGCCGATCGGCACGGCGGGGACGAGGGTGCTCAGGTCGCTGCCGTCCTTGTCGGTCTTGAGCCCGATCGCGACCACGTCGAGGCGGCCCGCGCCCGCCGCGCGCACGCCGAGCGGCTCCACGACCTCGACGCCGCGGATGCGCTCCTCTTCGAGGCTGAGCGAGCGGGCGATCATGAGTCCCCGTCGGACCCGAAGGGTCCCACCGGGTTCGCGGTCGAGGCGGTGGTTCCACCACGCCTCGCCCTGGAGGGCGAGGCTGCCGACCGCGCCGAGGACGAGGAGCGCGAGGAGCCCCATGCCGAGCACGGCCCACGGCCCGTAGGCCTCGACCAGGTCGCCGACGATCCGCACCGGCAGGCCGCCGTCGCCGAACCACTCGGAGACCTGGAAGGCCGCGCCGACCGCGGCCCCGGCGAGCGCCGGGGTCAGGAACGACAGCGGCGCGTACCGCAGCCAGGCGGGCCGCCAGGTGGCGAGGCGCTGCTCGCCGTCCGATGCCTCGACTTCGTCGCGCCGCATCAGTTCGGCGCGGAGCCGGTCGGCCTCGGCCAGGGCCACCGAGTCGAGGGTGAGCGTCTGCGCGCTCGTCGAGCCCGAGCCGCTGCCGGTCTCGCCGGTGCCGACCTTGACCTTCGCGAGGCCGAAGTACCGCTCCAGCGGGTTGGAGCCGAGGTCGACCGAGCGGATGCGTTCGCGCGCGAGCGAGCGCCGCCGCTTGAACAGCAGGCCCGTGACCATTTCCACGCGCGAGTCGGTGACGCGGTACCTGGAGACGCGCAGGCGGATCGCTTCGAGGGCGACCACGAAGCCGACGAGGACCGCCGCGCCGGGGACGACGAAGGCGAGCGCGACGGGCCAGGACGACTCGGAGGCGATGCCGCCGGCGACGGGCACGCCCACCAGGACGAACACGCCCACCATGAGCAGCGCGGTGACCTTGAGCCCGTCGGGGTGCAGGCGCAGCCACGGCGTCGCGTCCGGCGACTCGGGGTTCGCCGCTTCGGCTTCGGGGTTCGGTTCCTCGCTCATGTCGCGTCCCCGGGGGTCGCGTCGGTCAGCTCGGTCAGGCGCGCGGCCAGTTCGGTGGCCCGCTCCTGGTCGAGGCCCTTGAGCTCCACCGCGCCTGCCGAAGACGCGGTCGTGACGACCACGGTGGAGAGTCCGAAGGCGCGCTGGATCGGGCCCTGCGTAGTGTCGACGGTCTGGATGCGCGACATGGGGGCGACGCGCCAGGTCCGCCAGAAGTAGCCGGTGAGGGTGTACACGGCGGTGTCGGTGACCTCCCAGCGGTGCACGCGGAACCACCACACCGGCAGCGCGAGGCTGGTGGCGAGTCCGAGGAGGGCGACGATCGCGGCGGGGCCGAGCAGCCACGGCCGCGCGGGGGCGATGAGGAATCCGAGCAGGGTCAGGGGGACCACGGGCACGGCGAAGGCGATGGCGAGTTGTGTGCGCCACCAGGGCAGGACGCGGCGGTCGAACCGGTGCTGCGGCGGGCGGAGGGCGGTCGGGCGAGCGGTCATGACCGAATCGTAGTGATCCGAGCGGGCCCGGTCTTCCGCCCGGAGTAGGAATTCGGCCGGGGCCGGGTCGTACCCAGGTAGGGTCCGCGGCCTTCGGCCGCCGTGGCGAGTGCCGCACTGCCGCGGGACCGGTCGCCGTGGGACGCGCACTGGTGCCGCCGGATTCTGGGCGCCACCGGACTCCGCGCGCCGGTATGAGACCGGCGCCGGCGGCTCGCCTCCCGGCGGGCACTGCTGCGGGACGCGCCTCGGTGCCGCCGGATACCGGCTGCCACCGCACTCCGCGCGCCGGTGCGAGACCGGCGCCGGCGGCTCGCCTCCCGGCGTTGCCGGAACTCGGCTGCCGCAACGGCCACGGCCGTTGCGGCAGCCGGGGCTCAGCCGATGGCGTGCTCGTCGATCGCGGCGAGCTCCTCGTCGGTGAAGTCGAGGTTCGCGATGGCGCTGACGTTGTCCTCGAGCTGCGCGACGCTGCTGGCGCCGATGATGACGCTGGTCATGCGCTCGTCGCGCAGCGCCCAGGCGAGTGCGGTCTGCGCGAGCGACTGGCCGCGCGCCGAGGCGATGGCGTTGAGCGCGCGCACGCGGCCCATCTTCTCCTCGTCGAGCGCGTCCTCGTTGAGGAAGACGCTGGTGCGCACGCGCGAGTCCTCGGGGATGCCCCCGAGGTACCGGTCGGTGAGCAGGCCCTGCGCGAGCGGGCTGAAGACGATGCAGCCGGCGCCCGCCTCCTCGAGGGCGTCGAGGAGGCCGTCCCGCTCGGTCCAGCGGTTGAACATCGAGTACGAGGGCTGGTTGATCAGCAGCGGCGTGCCGAGGTCCGCCAGGATCGCCGCGGCGGCCTTGACCTGCTCGGAAGTGTAGTTCGAGACGCCCACGTACAGGGCCTTGCCCGAGCGCACGATCGCGTCGAGGGCGCCCATGGTCTCCTCCAGCGGCGTGTCCGGGTCGGGCCGGTGGTGGTAGAAGATGTCCACGTAGTCCAGGCCCATGCGCTGGAGCGACTGGTCGAGCGAGGACACCAGGTATTTGCGCGAGCCCCATTCGCCGTACGGGCCGGGCCACATGTAGTACCCGGCCTTGGAGGAGACGACGATCTCGTCGCGGTAGGGCCGCAGGTCCTCGGCGAGGACGCGGCCGAAGTTCTCCTCGGCGCTCCCGGCCGGCGGCCCGTAGTTGTTGGCGAGGTCGAAGTGGGTGACGCCGAGGTCGAAGGCGCGGCGCAGGATCGCCCGCTGCGTCTCCAGGGGCCTGCTGTGGCCGAAGTTGTGCCACAGGCCCAGGGAGATCGCGGGCAGGCGCAGCCCGCTGCGTCCCGATCGGCGGTAGGGCATGGTCTCGTAGCGGTCGTCCGCGGGAAGGTAACTCACGGAAGCAGCCTATCCGGCCGGCCGCACACCGAACGGCAAACGCCTTCCCTCGGTCTGCTCCGGCTCAGCCGGAGGTGAACGCGAGGTGAAGGCGCGCGGTTCAGGCGTGGGGGTCGAACTTGTAGCCGAGGCCGCGCACGGTGACGAGGTGGCGCGGCTTGCCCGGCTCGGGCTCGATCTTGGAGCGCAGGCGCTTGACGTGCACGTCGAGGGTCTTGGTGTCCCCGACGTAGTTCGCGCCCCAGACGCGGTCGATGAGCTGGCCGCGGGTGAGGACCCGTCCGGCGTTGCGCAGCAGCATCTCCAGCAGCTCGAACTCCTTGAGCGGCAGCTGCACGTCCTGGCCGCCCACGGTCACCGTGTGCCGGTCGACGTCCATGCGGACCGGCCCGGCCTCCAGGACCGTGACGATCGGGTCGTCCGGCTCGGCCGAGCGGCGCAGGACCGCGCGGATGCGCGCCACCAGCTCGCGGGAGGAGTACGGCTTGGTGATGTAGTCGTCGGCGCCCAGTTCGAGCCCCACGACCTTGTCCACCTCCGAGTCGCGCGCGGTGACCATGATGATCGGGACGTTCGAGTTCGCCCGCAGCTCGCGGCAGACCTCGGTGCCCGACTTCTCCGGCAGCATCAGGTCGAGCAGGACCACGTCGGCCCCGGCGCGCTCGTACTCCTTGATGGCGGCGTCGCCGTCCGCGGCGACGGCCACCTCGAAGCCCTCCTTGCGGAGCATGTAGGAGAGGGCATCGGAGAACGATTCCTCGTCTTCAACTACGAGCACGCGGGTCACGAGCGAACCTTTCTGAACAAACGGCTTCCTGCTGGTTCCGATTTGATCCGAGCCCGGTGCCTAGGCGTCGGACGGAAGGGAACGGGCAGGCAACATCAAGGTAAACACTGATCCAGCTTCGGGCATACTGGACACTTCGACCCTACCCCCGTGATTGACCGCGACGTGCTTGACGATCGCCAGGCCGAGCCCGGTTCCCCCGGTCGCCCGCGACCGCGCCGAGTCCACCCGGTAGAACCGCTCGAAGATCCGGTCCAGCTCCTCGGCCGGGATGCCGATGCCCTGGTCGTGAACGGCGATGCACACCATCCGCGCCCCCGCCAGGTGCCCGGTGGGCGAGCGCACCGAGGTCGACACCTCGATCGTGGTGTTCTCGGGTGAATAGGAGATGGCGTTGCCGACCAGGTTCTTCACCGCGGTCACCAGCTGCGGCTCGGACCCGAGCACCTCGGCGCCGGTCAGCCCCGAGTGCTTCAGCTCGATGTCCTTCTCCTCGGCGGCGATGCGCGTCTGGTCGAACGCCTCGGCCACGATCCGGTCCACCTCCACCGGCTCGGGGTCGGGCAACTTCTCCGCCCCCTGGAGCCGAGACAGCTCCAACAGGTCGTTGACCAGGTGATTCATGCGCTTGGACTCGGACTGGATGCGGGCGGCGAACCGCGCCGACGCGTCCGGGTCCTCCGAGGCGTCCTTGAGCGCCTCGGCGAGGATCTGCATCGCCCCGACCGGGGTCTTCAGCTCGTGGCTGATGTTCGCCACGAAGTCGCGGCGGACGCGCTCCAGGCGGTGCAGCTCGGAGATGTCCTGGAACTCGGCCACCGACACGCCCTCGGGCAGGGGCGTGATGCGGACGCTCACGGCGCTCGGCTCGCCCATGGCGCGGCCGGGGACCTCGATCTCGGCGTCCCGGTACCGGCCCGAGCGCCGCGCCTGGGCCAGCAGCGCCCGCAGCGTCAGCGACACTATCTCGTGGTCGTCCACCAGGCCCAGGTCGCGGGCGACCCGGTTGGCGTAGAGGACGCGGTTGTGGTCGTCGACCAGGCACACGCCGGTGCGGAGCAGATTGGTCGCCGCCTCCCACGGGCGGGAGTCGGCGACGGGGACGGCGCGCGGCTCGGTGCGGGCGCCGCCGCGGTTCCTGACGCGCATGAGGGCGGTCGCAGCGGCGCCGAACGCGGCTCCCGCCGCGACGCCGGTGAGGAGGCGGCCGACGCCTTTGCGCAGGCTCTTGGGCTGATGATTGTGGGCCACGACCCCAGCCTAGGGGCGAAACGGCCCGGCGTCGAACGCCGGGCCGCATCGAACGTCACACCGCGTTAACGCGAAGTGAACATCCGCGCCTAACTTCTTCCCCTGGGCCGCCACGGCCGCGGCGGCCTCGGCCGCCGCCTCGGGGTCGAGGTACTCGCCGCCGGCGACCACCGGCTTGAGGGTCGCCTCGTCCAGCTCGTAGCGCAGCGGCATCCCGGTGGGGATGTTCAAGCCCACGATCGCCTCGTCGCCGACCCCGTCGAGGTGCTTCACGAGCGCCCGCAGCGAATTGCCGTGCGCGGCCACGAGCACGGTCTTGCCGCCCTTGAGGTCGGGGACGATCCCGTCGTACCAGTACGGGAGCATCCGCTCCAGGACGTCCTTGAGGCACTCGGTCGCCGGAAGGATCTCGGGGGCGAGGTCGCCGTAGCGGGCGTCGCCGTCCTGGGCGTACTCGGAGCCGGCCTCGATGGCCGGCGGCGGCACGTCGTACGAGCGGCGCCAGGTCATGAACTGCTCCTCGCCGAACTCGGCGAGCGTCGCGGCCTTGTCCTTGCCCTGGAGGGCCCCGTAGTGGCGCTCGTTCAGGCGCCAGGAGCGCTTGACCGGGATCCAGGAGCGGCCGGCCTCGGCCAGCGCCAGCTCGGAGGTGTTGACGGCGCGGCGCAGCAGCGAGGTGTGCACGACGTCCGGGAGCAGGTCGGCCTCGGCGAGCAGGCGCCCGCCGCGGCGGGCCTCGTCCTCGCCCGAGGCCGACAGCTTCACGTCGACCCACCCGGTGAACAGGTTCTTGGCATTCCATTCGCTTTCGCCGTGGCGAAGCAGCACGAGAGTGTAGGTCATGCCCCTTATCCTGCCTGCCCGATGGCTGGGACGCGTCCCGGTCGGCGGAGGTGTGTGGCGGGCGTCGCCCCTCGGCCGGGCCGCCCGCGGCCGACGAGGGCGCTCATCCGCCGCCCTCCTCGCCGTCGGCCGTCTCGTCCTGGAGCGACCACGACGGCGCGGCGTCGCCGCCGCCGCGCGCCTTGTCCTCGAAGTTGTTGGGGATGAAGTCCAGGCCCATGACGTCGATGCCGGCGTCGGTCATCGCGTTGGGGCCGTCGGGGTTGACGTCCCCGGCGGCGTTGTTGCCGATGTTGTACACGCCCTGCACGCCCACGAAGCCCTGCATGAACGGGTTGGCCTTCGCCACGGTGTCGTTGAGGCCCTTGGAGATCTTGTCGAGGTGGAGCCCGTCGGCCCCTTTGCGGCCCGGGGCCATGAGGTTGCGCAGCGCGAGCTGCGAGAGCCCCTGGAGCATGCTGAACCCGGTGGAGCCCAACGTGTTGACGGGATTGATGAAGTTGCCCTGGGAGGCCATCGCGATCCACGAGGTGGTCATGTTCCCCCCGATGAAGGCGGCGAGGGTCTTCGCCGCGACCCCGATCGCGTTGTCCAGAGCGGTCAACGCCGTCAGAGAACTCGCGGCCGTGGTCGTCGCCGCCAACCGGACGTTCTCGGCCACGATGGCCGAGATCGGGTTGGGGATCGCCCGGATCGTCAGGTAGGCCACGCCGAACGCCATCAGCGAGGTGGCGACGGCCAGCATGAGCGGGACCATGACCGCGAGCATCGTCCCCATGATGAACAGCGAGATGCCGATCTGCATGGCGAAGGCGCCGATGACCTGCAACTGCACGGCCACCTTGTCGGCCTTGCCGTCGAAGGCGTCGCGGTCGTCGCCGGTCCAGGCGTCGCCGTCCACGGCGCCGGTCTTCTCCTTGAGCTTGTCGCTCGCGGCGAGGTACTTCTCGGCGACCTGGAGCCAGGTCGCGGCCACGATCATGAGCTGGCCGGGGTTGCACTGGTTCATGTAGATCAGGCGCGAGAGCGCGGTGCAGGGACCGGAGAAGACGAACGCCGGCAACGTGATCTGGGCCGCGGCGAGCGGGGCCATATAGGAGCTGGCCTGCTCCAGGCCGCTGAACTGGTTGGGATCGGGGGCGGTGTACGCCATCTGTCGTGCTCCTTCAGGACTCGTTCGAGGGCGTCACTTGAAGTCGTTCGCGGTGGCGTCGTCGGCGTCGGCCCAGGACTCGGCGGTCGCCGTCAGGTCCTGGTTGAGGCCTTGGAAGCACTCGGCCGCGCCGCGGATCATCTCGAACATGTAGCTGGTGGCGCCGGTGTAGGCGAGCGCCAGTGAATAGTGGACGGTGGTGTAGAGGGTCTGGTCGAGCGAGCGCAGGGTGGGGAGCAGCTCGTTGGCCTCCTCCAGCAGCGGCACGATCTCGGTCTCGATCTCGTCGCCGAGCTGGTCGATCCGGGCGGTCTCGATGTTAGGCACGGAACCCTCCTTCGTTGAAGCGCCGTTCGAGTTCCTCGCGCTGGCGGTCGATGTGCTCGATGTCCTCGATCGCCTGGTCGCCCCGGGCGCGGTTCTCGTCGGCGATGAGACCGATGTCGTCGGGGCCCAAGGGGATGCCGAGGTCGGTGAAGTAGCCGTTCTGCTTTCCCGCGAGGTCGGCGGCCGCGGCCGCGGCGGTCTCGGTGAGTTCGACGCCGAGCGCTTTGGGCCCGATCTCGCTGGCGCGCTTGCTGAGCCACACCGAGACGATGGGTTGGTCCAACGTGGACTCGATCGTCACCGTGCGGGCCTCGTTGGTGGCCTTGCCGACCGGCGGCTCGACCTCGTCCTTGCCGCCGCCGCCCGGAGGCGCGGTGTTGAAGCGCTCCAGGAGCTTGATCGAGGCTTCGATGGTCTCCATGACGGCGGGGTGGAGTTCGAGCTTGGTCGGCCCGGTGAAGCCCTCTTGCGGTGCGGGGCGGTCCTCGGCGGGGGAGAACGCGGAGCGGCGCCGCTCCAAGGCGGTGGCGAGATCGTGCTGCTGGAGGTCGTCGCGCAGGCCGGTGAGTTCGGCGATCGAGTCCTCGATCGACGGCGCCGCAGCGGGTTCGGGCGCTTCGGCCAGCGCCGCGTCGGTCGCGGCGATGGCGGTATGGGTGACGAGGTCGGCGAGGTCCTGGCTGAACATGCGTTCGGCCCCCGGTGACAGTTCGACCTTCGGCGGTGCCCCCAGGGTGACGGTCACGGTGACCCGGCCGCAGGCGCTGGTGAGTGAGCGCTCTCCGGGAGTGTTCTCGGACAACAGGTCTCCTGCGTGGATTGAAGGTTCAAGGGTTGCCCCATGGTACGCAGGGTTTTGCGAACTCCGTGTTAACGCGTCGGCCGATTCCGCCGCGCGCGGTGCCTCACGCGCCCGCCCCGGCACCGCCGGGAGCAGGCGCGATGTTAATCCGAGGCCACCGGAGGCGAACGTCCGTACGATGTGGAACCCCCGATCCCGGTCCTCGCTCAACGGGACCCGAGACCGGGGGAATCCAATCGTTATCAAACCTTCACCGAGCCTTTCGGCGTCAGGCGCCGCGGCTCAGGTCGCCGATCTCGGGAAGCGCCTGGTAGCCGGCCGACTTGTAGGCGGCGACGCCGCCGATGTTGGCGCTCGGGGTGCACACGATCGCGCTCGACGCACCCATCTCGCGGAGCACGGCCGCGGCGGCGAGGTTGACCGCCTTGCCGTGGCCGCGACCGCGGTGCTCGGCGTGCACACCCATCGGCTCCAGCAGGCCCGGCCTGCCGGGTCCGGCCGACCACACGGTCACCGTGCCCACGGCGGCGTCCTCGTCGTACGCGACCAGGCACCGGGCGTCGGCGTAGAGCGGCCCGGAGGCCATCGCGTGCCAGCGCTCGTCGGTGAAGGTCGAGCCCTTGAACGCCGAGCGCTGCACGGCGGTCCGGTCGGCGACCAGGTCGGGCCCGACCACTTCGATCCGGACCCCGGGGTCGTCCACCGGTGCGGCGAGGTCGCGGCGCAGCGGGGTGAACCGCTCGCCGGCGTTCCAACCGCGTTCGGACAGCAGGTCTTTGAACAGCGCGCCGTGCGGCGATTCGAGGTCCGCCTTCCCGGCGGGCAGGACGCCGCGGTCGGGGTCGGCGATGTCGTCGGCGAGCCGGAGCGCGAGCGCGGCGTCCTCGTACACGTCCGGCGCGAGGGTCATCCGCAGCAGTGCGGGGCCGTCGAGCAGCCCGACGGCGAGGATCCGGCCGTCGCGGGACCAGGTCCGGACCGCCGCGGCGGTCTGCTCGGCCCCGAAGCGCCAGAATCAGCCCAGGTCGCCCGGATGCAGTTGCATCGGCGCCGCATCGGACTGCCATTCCCGAAGCGCGTCCGCGGCTTCGCCCAGTCCGTCGACACTCGGTCGCCCCAATTCGATCGCCATGCACCCGATCACACACCACCGCACCGCCCGCTCGCAATCGATTTGTGCACGTTCCCTACGGCCGTTCAGCCGGTGGCGCGGGTTGGCGCGCTGCGGGCAGACTTGACCCGTGACCCCAGTTCCGCCGCGCCCTTCACCCCGGATCGCGCTCGGGCGCATCGCGCTCGCCCTGCCGCTCGCCTACGCGGCCTGGTCCCTGCTGCGCGAGGGCAACGCCGTCGCCCACACCATCGCCTGGGCCTGCGGCGCCGACGGGTGCAGCACCGACGACCCGAAGGTGTTCCTGTTCTTCGGCGGGGCCGCCGCCACCGTCGCGTTCTTCCTGGTCCTCATCTCGGTGCTGCGGCTCGTCGCCTTCGGGGCCGCCCTGGCCCTGGCGCCGCTCGCGGCGATCCAGGGCTGGCAAGACGCGATCGACTCCGGCCTGCCCGCGTCCGAGGTCGCGACCGAGTTCAAGGTCTGGGGCGCGGTGGCGGGCGCGGGCCTGCTGCTGGCCTTCGCCGGCCTCGTCTACGAACTGCGGGCGACCGCGACGCTGGAATCGCTCATCGGACGCGAGCGGGTCCCCGCCCATCTCGTCGACTACCAGGAGGGCGCCAAGCCCGGGATCGGCAGCGGCACACTGGTGTTCCGCGACAAGAGCGGCCACCGGCACCGCAGGCGCTTCCCGGCCGTCCCGCAGTCGTGGACGCGCCGGGCGCTGCTGGCGGTCTACCCGCCGCACGACCCGACCCGGGCGCGCATCGCCCTCACCTGGTACCGCCCGTTCAACGCCGCTGCCGCGAGGGCCGCCTTGGCGGAGCGGACCTTCGAGGACTCCGGCGCGCCCGAGGCCTCGGTGATCGGCGAGCTCGAACGGCTCGCGGCCCTGCGCCGCGAAGGCCTGCTCTCCGAAGAGGAGTTTCAGCGGGCGAAGCGCCGCCACCTCGGAACCTGAACCGCCGCAAGCCCGTCCGCGCCGCCGCGTCCGCACCTCGGAGTCAAGCCGCCATCACTGCGGGTATGCGATTGCGGCGCAAGGCGTTCCAGTTCCTGGGACTTTGTGCCACATCGGGTTTCGGTTCTTGTGGACCCGTGCCGACGTCGCTACCGTCGGGTATCAAGTGGTGCGCGGCCGCAGGCGCCAACCAGAACGACCGCGCACCGGAAACCGCATGTCAGAAAGGAGAACCCATGACACGTGGTATTCGGCCTACCCTAACCCGGGCGCTGCGCGGCATCGCCGCGGCCGCCGCCGTCGCGGCGCTCGTGCTCGGCGTCAACGTCGCCACTCCGTCGGCCGCCGGAGCCGGAGACGTCTGGTACACGATGACCTGCAAGGACTACTGGCAGGGCAAGACCAACCAGGTGGGCGACGACTACGGATACACCCAGCGCTACCGCCACTCGCAGAGCACCTGCTCCTCGCACTACGGGTGGCTGGACGTCCACTACGCCTCGTCCTCGGGCTCCGGCTCCACCGGCAAGTGGCAGTCGGACGGCCAGGCGAGCGTCAACGTCCCCGAGCAGTTGCGGCTGTACCGGGTCGGCGCCTACAAGTCATGGCATTCGGGCTGCGGCTCGGGCTGCCATGTCGAGTGGTCCTATGCCTGAGCGCGCAATCCCGGTCCGCCGCAAGGCGGGCCGGGCCCTGCTCGTCGCGGTCCTCGCGGCCGCGGCGGGCTGCGCGGAGGCGCCGGAGCCGATCGACCGGGCCGTCGCCGAGGCGGTGCTGCTGGAGAACCTGAACGCGGCCAACGAGGTCGAGCTCGCGCTGGAGCGCGTCTCCCGCCTGTGCCTGGAGGAACTCGGCTTCACGGTGCACCCCGCGGGCCTGGAGTATCCCGATGCCCCCGACCTGGAGCACCTGCTCGGCGCCGAGGTCTACTCCGCCCCGGACCCGTCGCTGCCGCCGCCGGAGATCTACGGCGTCGTCGTCGACAGCCCCTCGATCACGCTGGTGGTCATCGACGAGCACGACGAGGGCGCCTACACCGAGCCGAATCCGTTCAACTCCCAGACCGAGTCGGAGCGGGACGCCTACTTCACCGCGCTGTACGGTTCGTCCGAAATGGAGCCCGAGGTCGTGCAGCTTCCCGATCTGGGCCAGTCCGAGCGCGCGGGCGGCGGGTGCATGCGCGAGGCCGAGGACGCGATCTCGGGCGGCGCCTACCCCGACTACCTCAACCAGGCCGGGCTCGCGGGGGCGCGCGGCGGCACCAACTGGCAGAGCGACGAGCGCGTCCAGACCGCCCGTTTCGACTGGGCCGCATGCATGGACGCTCGCGGTTACGACTTCGAGTCGCCGCTGGCGCTGCGCGGCTCCCTATCGAACTTCGCCGGAGACCTCAAGGCGGAGTGGCAGATCCGGCAGGCCATCGGCCTGGAGGAAGCCGAGGCCGAACTGGCCGCGGCGGTGGTGGGGACCGCCGAGGACGACGCGGCCTGCCACGAGGAGTCGGGGCTCCAGGAGGCGCAGGAGACGGTCTTCTGGGAGTACCTCATCGCCTACGTGAGCGCCAACGAGACGGCGTTCTACGAGTTCCAGGAGCGGGCCGAGGCGATGACCGCGCAGGCCCAGGAGATCCTGGCCTCCGGGCGCCTGTTACCGCACCCGGAGAGCCGGTGACGGCGTCGGACGCGCCGCCACCGGATCGAACCGCCTAGCGTTCGGGCCAGGCCATCTCGGTGCCGGTCCAGACCACGCCCTTGTTGCGGCACAGGCAGAACGGGTGCCCGACCGGGTCGGTGTAGACGCGCCAGCCGTAGCCTTCGGACCCGATGAAGTCCTCCTGCAAGGTCGCGCCGAGGTCGACGATGCGGCGCTGCTCGGCCTCGATGTCGTCCACCTCGAAGTCGAGGTGGAACTGCTTGGGGTGCTCGCCGCCGGGCCAGGTCGGGCGGCGGTACTCGTCCACCCGCTGGAAGGCCAGTTCGATCTCGCCGTACTGGATGCCGGCCCAGTCCTCGGTGCTCGTGGCGAGGACCTCCCTGCCGGTCACCGCCGAGTAGAAGGCCGCCAGCGCCATCGTGTCGGGGCAGTCGATGATGAAATCGGTGAGTTTCAGCATCAGGCGATCTTGCCACAGAGCGATGCGCGAACGGCACCGGTTTGCGAGGCGCGAACACCGGTGCCTTATCGCTCAGGACGCCGAGTTATCGGTCCACAATAGTCTTAATGGCTATTCGTCACGGGGCCTGAGGTGTTCGAACGCTTCGAGGTTCTTCGTCGACTCGCCGCGGGCGAGGCGCCAGCGCCATTCGTCCTCAATGGAGGATTTGAAGCCGAGTTCGAGGATCACGTTGAAGGTATCGTCGGCCGCTTCGAGGACCTGTCCCAGGACGCGGTCGAGCTCCTCGGCGGTGATCGCGCCGAGCGGCAGGCGCCCGACGAGGTGGATGTCCTCGGACTCGTCGGTCGCGAAGGCCACGGCGTAGAGCTTCCCGTTGCGGCGCAGGAGGTCCGCCCACACCGCTTCGTGGTGCTCCTCGGGCCGGCGGGCCACGAAGGCCTCGACGCGGAGCGCGTGGTCCTCGACGACGAGGCCGCAGGCGATGTTGAGCTTGCGCTGCCCGGGCAGGGACACGACGACCGACCTGGGCCCGTCGACCCGGTGGTCGACGCCGATCTCCTCGAGCGCCGCGATGAGTGCTTCGATCACCTGTTGAGCGTAATCGCTCGCGAGCGCATGAGGAGGGCGCGCCGGTAGGCGTTGCCGAGTCCCTCGGCGGTCGCCTGCCACGAGAACAGGGCCGCGTGGGCGCGGGCCCCGGCGGCGAGGCGTTCGCGCAGGGCCGCGTCGCCCATGACGCGACCGAGCGCCGCGGCCCAGTCCTCGGCCGAGTGGGAGTCGACCAGGAGCCCCGAGACGCCGTCGGCCACGGCCGTGGGCAGTCCGCCGACCTTCGCGGCGATGACCGGGGTGCCCGCGGCCTGCGCTTCGAGGGCGACCAGGCCGAACGACTCGTTGTAGCTGGGCACGGCCACCGCGTCGGCCGCGCGGTAGACCTGCGCGAGCGCCTCGCCCGAGCGCGGGGTGCGCCACTGGACCCGGTCGCCCAGGCCCAGGTCCCCGGCGAGCTTCGGCAGCCAGTAAAGGTCGGTGTTCGAGGGGCCGCCCACGAGCACCGGGACGATCCGCTCGGCCAGCGCCGGGTCGGTCTCGCGCAGCCGCGCCAGGCCCCGCAGCAGCACGTCGGGGGCCTTGGCCGGCTGGATGCGCCCGACGAAGGCGACCACGAGGGCGTCGGCGGGCAGCCCCAGGGCCTCGCGGGCCAGGCGGCGGTCGCCGGGCCGGAATACCCCGAGGTCGACGCCGGGGTGGATGACCTCGACGCGCCGGGTGTCGGCGTTGTAGTACCGCTGGAGCTCGCCCGCCTCGGCGGCGGTGTTGGCGATGAGGAGGTCGGCCTCGGTGGTGATCTGCTCCTCGCCGACGACCCTGCCGATCGGCTCGGGCGAGTCGCCGTCGGCGAGCCGGTCGTTCTTGACCTTCGCGAGGGTGTGGAAGGTCTGCACCAGCGGCACCCCCCAGCGTTCGGAGGCGACCCACGCGGCCTGGCCCGAGAGCCAGTAGTGGGCGTGGATGAGGTCGTAGTGGCCGGCCGGGTTGTGCGCCTCGGCGCGCAGGAGGCCGCCGGTGAAGGCGCACAGCTGCGTCGGCAGGTCGTTCTTGGAGAGGCCCTCGAAGGGCCCGGCGGGCAGGTGGTGGACGAGGACGCCGGGCGCGGCCTCGGTCGTCGGGGGCTCCTCGGAGCTGGTCGCGCGGGTGAAGATCTCGACCTCGACGCCGGAGCGGGCGAGTTCGCGGGCGGTGTTGAGCACGTACACGTTCATGCCCCCGGCGTCGCCCGTGCCGGGCTGGGCGAGCGGGGAGGTGTGGACCGAGACCATCGCGACGCGGTGGACGGCCTGCTTGCGGCATCGGGCCCGGAAGGCCGGTGTGCGCCGTGCGTTCACGTGTACGTCCTCTCTCCCGCGCTGCCGGAGGTCACCTGGAGCAACGCGCAAAACCCTCGCAATCTTTCCGTGTCCTGCGGTTAACGCACAACCGCCGTCGCCTCCAGAGTGACCAACTCCGCATTCCGTCAAGCCGATAGGCGACATGGAGTTTCCCGGCCCGGCCCCGAGGCGACGGACCACGCGTCCGGGTGAAGCCAGAAATTCCCTCGCGACACGGGCGGGAATGAGCCTCGAATCCGGGCAAGTCGTCCATGATGGGGAGACTTGTCATCACGAGGGGGGAGACAACACCATGAGCACTGCCACCGTGCCCGCCGCCAGGCAGCCCACGATGTCACCGGTGTCCAAGATCGGCGCCACGCACTCGCTGCGGCGCCTGCCCGTCCAGGAGCGCTCGGCCGCGCGCGTGCGCCGGATGCTCGACGCGGCCGCCGACCTGATCGAGGAGGTCGGCTACGACCGGCTCTCGACCACGGCCATCGCCCAGCGGGCCGACGTCGCCATCGGCTCGGTCTACCAGTTCTTCGGCGACAAGCGCTCGCTCGCCGAGGCGCTCAGCCAGCGCTACATCGACCTGTACTTCGAACGCCTGGCCGCCCGCTTCGACGCCGAACCCCCCGCCGACTGGCGGGCCGGCGTCGAGGCCGCGATCGGCGAGTACGTGCACATGTACCGCACCGCGCCCGGATTCCGTGTCCTCCACCTGGCCGACGCCATCGACCCGGGCCGGGCCGACGCCGTCACCACCGGCGGCGACGTCATCGCCGACCAGATCCTCGCAGGTCTCGCCCACCGCTTCGGCATCGGCGGCGACCCCGAGCTGAACAAGACCGTGACCGTCGCCGTCGAGACCGGGCAGGCCCTGGTCCGCCTGGCCTTCCGCCGCGACCCCGACGGCTGCGCCGCCTCGATCGCCGAGGCCAACAGCGTCGTCGGCGACTACCTCGCCCGACGCCTCACCTAGGGCGTGGTCGAGCGCCCCTGAGGCCGCAGTCCGGCCCGAACGCCCGCTCGCTCCGCCGTCGGGCCTTCGAATACGACACCGGCATCTACGACACCGGCATTCGAAGGCCCCACCGCGGCCCCGGCCACGCCGGCGAACCGAACAACGCGCGCGGCGAGCGAACAAACGGACCCGGCCACCGACCCGCCGGGGGTGCCCGACCATCCCCTGGACCACTAACCGACCGCGCCGGAACCGGGGCCGCGCCGGGCCGACTAGTCTCGTAGTCGACCCGGCGCGGTCTTTGACTTCTCGAGGAGCAGCATGGCGAACACCCTTGCCGACATCCAGACGGTGCTGCGGATCCGCCCGTTCAGAAGGCTGTGGACCGTCCTCGGTCTCGCCTCCTTCGGCGACTGGCTCGCGCTGTTCGCCACCGCGGGATTCGCGCAATCGCTGTTCGACGACCCCGCCGCCAAAGGCGCGGCGTTCTCGGCGACCATCGTGCTGCGCCTGCTGCCCTCCCTCGTCCTCGGCCCCGTCGCCGGCGTCTTCGCCGACCGCTTCGACCGGCGCAAGACCATGGCCGCCTGCGACACCGCCCGGTTCGCGCTCATCGCCTCGGTGCCCACCGTCTACCTCATCACCGACAACACCGCCATCACCGTCGCCTGGCTCGCCATCGCCCAGCTGTGCATCGAAGGGGCCGTCCTCATCTGGTCCCCGGCCAAGGAGGCGGCCGTCCCCAACCTCCTGCCGCCCGAGAAGTACGAGGCCGCCAACCAGCTCAGCCTCGCCACCACCTACGGCCTCGCCCCGCCCCTCGCGTTCGCCGTCCTCGCCGTCCTCGAACGCGGCTCCGGCGTCTGGGCCAACCTCGGCCCCTGGGCCGAACCGATGGTCATCGCCCTCTACCTCACCGCGGCCATGTTCGCCATCCTCGCCGTCACCGTCTACTTCTTCATCCCCCAGATCTCCGGGCGCTACGGCAAGATCGCGGCCAAGACCACCAGCGTCTGGCACGACTTCGTCGAAGGCTGGACCTACATGCGCGGCTCCGAACGCGTCCGCGGCCTCATCCTCGGCATGCTCGGCGCCTTCAGCGGCGCCGGCATCCTCATCGGCGTCGGCACCGTCTACGCCACCACCCTCGACGCCGGCGAAGCCGCGTTCTACCTCCTCGCCGTCTTCCTCTTCCTCGGCCTCGGCGCCGGCATCGCCTTCGGACCCAAACTCATCGGCGAACTCTCACGCCTGCGCTGGTTCGGCATGAGCATCGTCCTCGCCGGCGCCGGCCTCGCCGTCGACGCCGTCGCCCCCTGGCTGTGGGTCTCCCTCATCGGCTCGGTCATCATCGGCCTCGGCGCCGGCATGGCCTTCCTCGCCGGCATCACCCTCCTCCAACGCGAGACCGAAGACGAGATCCGCGGCCGCATGTTCGCCTTCATCGCCGTCTCCGCCCGCGTCATCCTCATGGTCGCCATGACCATCGCCGCACCCCTCGCCGGCTGGCACGCCGCCCGGCGGCTCAACCTCGGCTTCACCACCGTCGACTTCTCCATGAGCCGCGTCCTGCTCTTCGTCGCCGCCGCACTCGTCGTCTGGCTCGGCGTCACCGCCTTCAGGTCCATGGACGACAAACCCGGCGTGCCCGTCCTCGCCGACCTCTGGTCCTCCCTGCGCGGACGCCCCCTCACCGCCGCCGTCCCCATCACCAGCACCGGCTACTTCGTCGTCTTCGAAGGCGGCGAAGGCTCCGGCAAGTCCACCCAGTCGGTCAAACTCGCCGCCTGGCTCAAACTGCGCGGCTACGAGGCCGTCCTCACCAGGGAACCGGGCGCCACCGACATCGGCATGCGCATCCGCACCCTGCTCCTGGACTCCGGCGGCGACTCCGCCCCCGCCCCCCGCGCCGAAGCCCTCCTGTTCGCCGCCGACCGCGCCCAGCACGTCGACAAGGTCATCCGACCCGCCCTCGAACGCGGCGCCGTCGTCGTCTCCGACCGCTACATCGACTCCTCCATCGCCTACCAGGGCTCCGGCCGCGGCCTGGGCAAGGACGAGATCGCCTGGGTCTCCTCCTGGGCCACCGGCGGCCTCAAACCCGACCTCACCGTCCTGCTCGACGTCGACCCCGCCGCGGGCCTCCACCGCGCCAAGGCCGGCGGCGACGGCGACCGGCTCGAACAGGAAGAACTCGACTACCACGAGAAGGTCCGCGAGACCTTCCTCCAACTCGCCGCCGCCGACCCCCGCCGCTACCTCGTCATCCCCGCCGGCACCGCCGCCGACGACACCGCCGCCGCCGTCCGCGAAGCCGTCGCCGAACGCCTCGACATCCGCACCCAGACCACCCGCACCGAGACCGGCTGGCCCGGCCTCGACGGCGCCAACGGCAGCGACCGCGGGCCCGGACGCGGAAGCAACGGCAGCGGCCCCGACCACGCGTCCGAGGACACCGCCTGGAACACCGTCGCCGAGGAGGCCGCCAGGCCGTGAACACCTCCGACGTCTTCGCCGAACTCGTCGGCCAGGACGAGGCCCGACGCGTCCTCGCCGACGCCGCCCGCGGTGTCGGCATGACCCACGCCTGGCTGTTCACCGGCCCGCCCGGCTCCGGCCGCTCCACCGCCGCCGTCGCCTTCGCCGCCGCACTCCAATGCCCCGACCGCGGCTGCGGCGACTGCCACACCTGCCGCACCGTCCTCGGCGGCACCCACGCCGACGTCACCCGCGTCATCCCCGAAGGCCTCTCCCTCGGCGTCGACCAGGTCCGCGGCCTCATCCTCGAAGCCAGCCGCGCCCCCACCGCCGGGCGCTGGCAGATCCTCATCGTCGAAGACGCCGACCGCCTCACCGAGGCCGCCGCGAACGCCCTGCTCAAAGCCGTCGAGGAACCGCCCGAGCGGACCGTGTTCCTGCTGTGCGCGCCCTCGACGAACCCCGCCGAGATCTCGGTGACCATCCGCTCCCGCTGCCGCGTCATGGGCCTGCGCCAGCCGCCCGCAGGCGCCATCGCCGACCTCCTCGTGGCCCGCGACGGCCTCGACCGGCGCGAGGCCGAGCTTTACGCCGCCGCCGCCCAAGGCCACGTCGGCCGGGCGCGGCGCCTGGCGACCGACGCCGACGCGCGGTCCAAGCGCCACGACGTGCTCCAGATCCCGCGCCGCCTCACCGGACTCGGCGCGTGCTTCACCGCCGCGGTCGAGCTCATCGAGGCCGCCGAGGCCGAGGCGGCCGGCACCTACACCGACCGGTCGACCGCCGAACGCGAGGCGCTGGAGACCGCGCTCGGCAAGGGCGGCACCGGTAAAGGCGCCTCGAAGGCCGCGCGCGGCTCCGCTTCGATGCTCAAGGAGCTGGAGAAGCGCCAGAAGACGCGCGACACGCGGGCGCAGCGCGACTCGCTCGACCGCGCCCTGGTGGACCTCGCCGCGTTCTACCGCGACGCTCTGGCGGCGGGCTTCGGCGCCCGGGTGGACCCGGTGCACCCGGACATGGCCGAGACGACCAGGGCCGCCGCCGCGAAGCTCAGCGCCGAGTCCCTGCTGCGCCGCATCGACGCGATCCTGGAGTGCCGCAAGGCCATCGAGGCGAACGTGCGGCCGAGGATCGCGGTCGAGGCCATGATGACGCGCCTGTGGCAGTCCTGACCGGGGCGAATGTCGTACCCCCGCGTCACCCTTGTGCCGGGGGCCCAGTGATGTCCGTTTTGAAGGCTGAAGCCCGGAACCTCCCCTGAAAACGACGGCGGACGAGCCGCGAGGCGGCCGCCATTCACCCGCCGCGGCCGTTCACTGGGTCCACAGGTGCTGGATGTAGGCGTCGCGGGCCTTCGGGTACATCCCGGTGCGCTGCCAGCGGTACCACGCCCGCTCCTCGGCGACCCGCACGCAGAAGTCCCCGTCGATCTCGAACGGCTCCGACACGCAGCGGAAATCGTCCCTGAAGGCCCCGTCGGTCCAGTACCAGACCCGCCGCCCGATCAGGCTCGGCACGTCCGAGGCCGGGTAGGGGCGCCGCAGCGGCGGCGCGTCCGGGTCCGAGAGCCGCTCGATCAGGTAACCGGGCCGCGGCGCGCCCGTGCCCGGTTCGGGCCGCTGCACGTACACGTCCTCGGCCGGGACCAGGCTCGCGTACGCGTCGCCGTCGCCGTCGACCGCCCGGTAGTAGTCCGCCTCGGTTATCAAGGGCACCAGCAGCATCCCGTCCCTGGTGATCGGGTCGTCCGCCCGCAGGTCGAACTGCCACCCGCAGCCGGGCGCGCCCAGGACCACCCGCGACGAGTGGAGGTCGATGGCCCGCGCGGCGGGCACCGGCACCAGCGCCGGGGGAGGCTCGGGAACGTCGAAGGCGCTGTCGTCGACTCCCAACGCGAACTCCTCACTAATGGGACAACCAGAGGCAAGGGGGACTGGAGAAAGCATAGGGGGTTGGCACACTCTGGGGATTCACGGCCCATCCGACGGTCGTAGAGTTCTCATCACAAGCACGGAACACTTCTCACGAGCCAAAGGATGAGAGCCATGAGCGAGTACGAAGAAGCCGGTGTCGAAGCGGACGTCGCGACCGAGGAGTACACCGCCGAGGAGGAGACGTACTACGACGACTCCACCAACCTCAGCACGGTTGAAGAGACCTTCGACCTGGACGGCGACGGCTACGCCGACGACACCATCTCCGCCGGCGGGGTCACCCTGATCGACGTGGACGGCGACGGCACCGCCGACGCGATGGCCACCGACTACGACGGCGACGGCATCTCCGACGAGGTCCTGATCGACACCGACGGCGACGGCACCTTCGAGACCGCGGTCTACGACACCAACGGCGACGGCCTGATCGACACCTACGAGTCGGACACCGACGGCGACGGCATCGTCGACCAGGTCTCCTACGACACCGACGGCGACGGCTACGTCGACCAGGTCGCCACCGACACCAACGGCGACGGCTACGCCGACGTCGTGGCCACCGACTACGACGGCGACGGCCTCGTGGACGAGATCGTCGTCGACTCCAACGCCGACGGCATCGCGGACACCGTCCTCGCCGACACCGACGGCGACGGCTTCCTCGACACCACCTACACGGAGTCGACCCCGGGCGGGGACTCGTTCCAGTCCCAGACCGGTCAGGTCATCTAACGACGGGTGCGTGAGACCTGGACACCCCTGGACTCTACTCATCCTGAGAGCGAAGGCCGGATGCCGAGCATCCGGCCTTTTCGCTGCGCGGGAAACGACGACGCGGTCCCCTGCGCGACCGCAGGCGGCCGCGACCGCAGCTCAGCCGGTGGTGCCGCGCAGCAGCGACATCGCCTCGGCGCGGGTGCGCGCGTCCGACTGGAGGATGCCGCGCACCGCCGAGGTCACCGTCTTCGAGCCCTGCTTCCTGATGCCGCGCATCGACATGCACGTGTGCTCGCACTCGACCACGACGATGACGCCCTTGGCCGACAGCGACCGGTACAGCTGGTCGGCGATCTGGCTCGTCAGCCGCTCCTGCACCTGCGGGCGCCGCGAGTAGACCTCCACGAGCCGCGCGAGCTTGGAGAGCCCGGCGATCTGCCCGCTCTCCCCGGGGATGTAGCCGACGTGGGCGACGCCGGTGAACGGCAGCAGATGGTGCTCGCAGAACGACTGGACGTCGATGTCGCGCACCAGCACCAGCTCGTTGTGGTTCTCGTCGAACGAGGTCTTGAGGACTTCGGCGGGGTCGACGCGGAGCCCGGCGAACAGCTCGGCGTAGGCGCGGGCGACGCGGCGGGGGGTCTCCTTGAGCCCGGGGCGGTCGGGGTCCTCGCCGACCGCCGTGAGGATCTCGCGGACGGCGGCCTCGATGCGGCCCAGGTCCACCGCGTCCTCGACGGGGCTGCCGTTGATGCGGCCGTCGACCAGGCGGGCGGCCAGATTGTCGAGTTCAGGCATCGCACAAGCTTACGGCTTTCCCCCGGCGGCGCCGGTGGGCTTCGTCACGAGCCGGAAACGAACGGGCCCGCCTACCTGGGTAGACGGGCCCGAGAAAATTCTCCGCGCGTTACGTGGGGATGTCGGCGTCCTCGGTCGAGGGGCCGATCTCGATGGTCCCGTCGGGCTTGGAGCCGTTCGAGGTCGACACCGGCGGGTTCCCGAGCTTGCGGGAGGCGGTCCCGTTGAACGGCGCCATCGGCGGGCGCTTGACGACCCGGGTGGCGATCCGCGCCAGGTCCTCGGTGTTCAGCGTCTCCTTCTCCAGCAGCTCGACGACCATCTGGTCGAGCACGTCCCGGTACTCGGTGACGATCGCGTACGCCTCGTCGTGGGCGAGCTCGATGAGCGCCCTGATCTCGGAGTCGATGTTCGAGGCGACGTCGTCGGAGTAGTCCCTCTGGTGGCCGTAGTCCTTGCCGAGGAACGGCTCGGAGCCGCCGGTGCCGTACTTGATCGCGCCGAGCTTGGCGGACATGCCGTACTCGGTGACCATCGCGCGGGCGACCTTCGTGGCCTTCTCGATGTCGTTGGAGGCGCCGGTGGTCGGGTCGTGGTAGACCAGCTCCTCGGCGGCCCGCCCGCCCAAGGCGTAGGCGAGGGTGTCGATCATCTCCGAGCGCGTCTGCGTGTACTTGTCCTCGACCGGCAGGACCAGGGTGTGGCCGAGGCTGCGGCCGCGCGGGAGGATCGTGAGCTTGTGCACGGGCGCGGCGTGCGGCAGCGCGTGCGCCACGAGGGCGTGGCCGGCCTCGTGGTAGGCGGTCATCTTCTTCTCCTCGTCGCCCATGACGCGGCCCTTGCGCTCGGGGCCGGCGATGACGCGGTCGATCGCCTCTTCGAGGGCGTAGTTGGAGATGGCCTTCTCGTTGCGGCGCGCGGTCAGCAGCGCCGCCTCGTTGATGACGTTCTCCAGGTCCGCGCCGGAGAAGCCGGGGGTGCGGCGGGCGATGGTGCCGAACTCGACGTCGGGGACGAACGGCTTGCCCTTGGCGTGGACCGACAGGATCGCCTGGCGCCCTTCCTTGTCGGGGGCGTCGACGGGGATCTGGCGGTCGAAGCGGCCGGGGCGCAGCAGGGCCGGGTCGAGGATGTCGGGGCGGTTGGTGGCGGCGATGAGGATGACCCCGCCGCGGGTGTCGAAGCCGTCCATCTCGACCAGGAGCTGGTTGAGGGTCTGCTCGCGCTCGTCGTGCCCGCCGCCCATGCCGGCGCCGCGGTGGCGCCCGACGGCGTCGATCTCGTCGACGAACACGATCGCGGGGGCGTTCTCCTTCGCCTGGGTGAACAGGTCGCGGACGCGGCTGGCGCCGACGCCGACGAACATCTCCACGAAGTCGGAGCCGGAGATCGAGTAGAACGGCACCCCGGCCTCGCCGGCGACGGCGCGCGCGAGGAGGGTCTTGCCGGTGCCGGGAGGGCCGAACAGGAGCACGCCCTTGGGGATCTTGGCGCCCAGCTCCTGGTACTTCTTCGGGTCCTCGAGGAAGTCCTTGATCTCCTTGAGCTCCTCGACGGCCTCGTCGGAGCCGGCCACGTCGTCGAACGTGGTCTTCGGGGTGTCCTTGGACACCATCTTGGCCTTGGACTTGCCGAAGTTGAGGACGCGCGAGCCGCCGCCCTGCATCTGCGACATGAAGAACAGCAGGAGCAGGACGATGAGCACGATCGGCAGGAGGCTCAGAAGGAACGACACGAACACGGAGGTCTCGTTGACCTCGGTGTCGAAGTCGACGCCGGCCTCTTCGAGCTCGGTCGCCAGCGACTCCATCAACCCGGAGGGGACGTAGGCCTCGACCTGGCCGCCGTCGCGGAGGTCGAGCTGGACCAGCTGCTCCTTGTCGAGGAGCTTGGCCTCTTCGACGTCGCTCTTGTTGATGTGGGCGAGGACTTCGGACGTGGTGGCCTGCTCGTAGTCGGAGCCGCCGGACCAGAAGCTGCCGATCAGGACCGCGATGAGGGCGATGAGCACGATCCAGACGAGCGGCCTGCGGAAGAACCGCTTCCGCTCAGGTGTGGGTCTCCCGGCGTCGGCCACTCGTTTCCTCCTGCTGCTTCGTCGCGTTTTCGAGTGTCTGGGGCGAAGCCGCGGCTCGCGAACTCCGTCGAGCCCGGCAGGTTTCCAGGGTGCAGGGCTTTGACACATCGAACGTACACGGTGCGGCGCTTGGACGTCCCGCAGCGTCGGCGCCCCGATGACGGCGCTTCGCGCCGGATACCGCCCATTACCCGCCCCGCTGATAGTCCGTAATTAGTACCACGGGCGAGTTGAGTTCGCCCACCCAAGCCTGCGGCGCGAGCGATCGGGTGGCACCCTTGTCACATGACGTCGGAGCTAGCCAGCCCAGCATCAGTACCGTCAGCAGCAGCACGGGACGCGGTGTTCGATCCTGATTCGTGGTACGCCGAGGAGATCGAGCGGACCATCATCACCGAAGACGAGATCCGAGCGAAGGTCGCCGAACTGGGCGCCCTCGTCTCGGCCGACTTCGCCGAGAGCGCATTGGAGACCGGCGACGAGCTGCTCCTGGTGGGTGTGTTCAAGGGGGCGGTCATGTTCATGGCCGACTTCGCGCGGGCGCTGTCGGTGCCGGTGAAGATGGAGTTCATGGCGCTGTCCTCGTACGGGAGCAGCACGACCTCCTCGGGGACGGTGCGCATCCTCAAGGACATCGACTCCGATGTCGCGGGGAAGCACATCCTCGTGGTCGAGGACATCATCGACTCGGGTCTGACGCTGTCGTGGCTGCTGAAGTACCTGGAGGGGCTGCACCCGGCCTCGGTGTCGGTGGTGTCGATGCTGCGCAAGCCCGGGGTGCAGCGGGTCGACATCCCCGTGAGGTACGTGGGCTTCGACATCCCGAACGAGTTCGTCGTCGGCTACGGCCTCGACTACGCCGAGCGCTACCGGGAGCTGCCGTTCGTCGGCGTCCTCAAACCCGAGGTCTACCAGAAGTAGGTCAGGCGCGCGACCGGCCCGCTTCCGGACCGGCCGTGCCGGATGGCGCGACCGGCTCGCTTCCGGACCGGCTGCGCGGCCCGTCCGCTGTCGGACCGGCCGCGATCCGCACCGCGGAAGCCGAGCCTGCTCATCCGTTCCGTCCCGCACGGCCCGCGCGAACGCGCGGGCCGTCCTTCTATTTCGCTATAAGCGGAACTCGAAGTGACCCGACCCGAAACTGTCGTACCCGCGAGGCACCTTGGAAACCGGGGAACCTCAACCCAGTGGCGAGCCGCTATTCGTCGTGCCCCGAAACCACCGGCGGCCCCCATGCCTACGCGACGAAACGGCCCCGGTTGGTCCCACACCAGCGAACCCGGCTCTTGCGAGCCGAAACGGCTCGGTCCACCTCCAGTCCGCCCTTCCTGCGGCGGACCTCCATGCGGGCGGACCGGAAATAGCCCACCGGCCGTCCTTAATCCTCGCAAGCCGATACGTCTCAGCCCGCCTCCAGCCCGCCGTTCCTCCAGCGGACCTCCGCGCTGGCGAACCGAAACAGCACACCGCCCGCCCCGATACTCGCGAACCGAAACGGCTCAGCGCGTCCCCACACTTGCGAGCCGCTACGGCTCAGTGCGCCTCTAGCTCGCCGTTCTTCCGGCGGACCTCCACGCCGCCGGGCAGGAACGTCGGACCCTGCCCGCGCCAATCGGCCACCAGCGCGTCCAGCGCCTCGAGATGCCGGTGATTGAGCTCCGCGCCGTTCGCACCCGCCTCCAGCGCCCAGGCCCGCAGCACCCGCCGCCGCACCGGCTCGGCCAGCGCCCCGACCCGCGCCGCGTCCAGTCCGCGCTGCGCCCTGCACTCCTCCAACGCCACCGCCGCCAAGGCGTCGAGATGATCCGTGTCGGCCCCGACCAGCGCCGCCGTGCGCGCCAGGTTCGCCACCAGCCCATCCCCGAGCACTTCGACCAGCGCTTCGAGCGTCGGTCGCAGCGCTGAGCGCAGATACCGCGGGTCCGCGTTGTGCGGATCGATCCACGGTTTGAGCCCGCGCTCCTCGCAGGCCGCGTGCGTGTCCGCCCGCGCGATCTCCAGCAGCGGCCGCCGGTAGCGCCCGCGCACCGCCCGCATCCCCGCGATGCCCCGCGGCCCCGCCCCGCGCACGAGCGCGAGCAGCACCGTCTCGGCCTGGTCGTCCCTGGTGTGGCCCAACAGGACCGCTTCAGCGCCGTGCCGCTCCGCCGCCGCGTCGAGCGCCGCGTACCGGGCCGTGCGGGCCGCCCCTTCCGGACCGCCGTCGCTTTCGACCTGCACGCTCACGGCCTCGGCCGGTTCGAGTCCCACGGTGTTCGCCCACGCCGCGACCTCGGCTGCGCGCGCGGCCGAACCGTCTTGGAGTCCGTGGTCGACGCTCACGAGTCCGGCGCGCAGTCCCATCCGAGGGGCGCAGAACGCGAGCGTGTCGGCCAGCGCGAGCGAGTCCGGTCCGCCTGAGCAGGCCGCGAGCACGAGGCTCCCGGGCGCCAGGTCGGCGAGGCCGGCCCGGACGGCGGCGCGCAGCCGCGCCACCGGGGCCGGCAGCTTAGCCACTTGCGGAGCCGGGTCCTTGCAGCGAGAGCCGGCGGGGTCCGAGGACCCGGGCGGCCCATTGCTGCGGGAAGTCGATCTCGGTCTCGGTCGGCAGGTTCGCCGGCTGCTCCCAGACGCGGTTGAACCCGCTGAGCCCGTGGGCGTCGACGATCTCGTCGACGAAGCGGCGCCCGGCGGCGTACTGGCGCATCTTGGCGTCGAGTCCGAGGAGCTGACGCATGAACCGCTGGAGGGCGCTGGGGTTGGCGCGGCGGCGGTCGAAGCGGCGCCGCAGTAGGGCGACGTGGTTGACTGCGGTGCGCCCGACGCCGTCCATGACGGCTTCGGCGTGGCCTTCGAGGAGAGTCATGAGCGCCTGGATCTGGGAGATCGCGGCGCGCTGCTCGGGGCTGGTGACCGCGGCCATGACGTCGGAGCCGGGCGATTCGGGCGCGGTCTCGTCGTCCTCGGTGCGGGCGGAGGCGAGGGCGCGGCGGACGGCGCGGGCGAGTCCGGCGGTGGAGGACTGCTCGGGTTCGGCGGCGTCGAAGAAGGTGTGGATGAGGTCGTGGAAGTGCGGGCGCATCCACGGGACGGCGGTGAACTGGGTGAGGTGCGCGGCTTCGTGGATGGCGATCCAGAGGCGGAACTCGCGCGCCGGAAGGCGCAGGCGCCGTTCGACTTCGACGATGTTGGGGGCGACGAACAGGAGCCGGCCGGTGTCGGTGGAGAAGGTCTCGAACTGGCCGAGGACCCGCGAGGAGAGGAACGCGAGGACCGCTCCGGTCTGGACGCCGGTGAGTTTCGCGGCCGCGGTCACCGGGGCGTCGGGGTCGTCGGCGGTCGCGCCGAGTTCATTGAGGAGCCGGCGGAATCCGGCGATGTTGACGCGGCTCCAGCGGATGCGGTCGACCACGGCGATCGGGGTGTCGGCGACGGGGGTGAGTCCGGTGTAGTCGGCGACGAGGTCGATCGCGCTGCGGGCGTGGCGGTGCAGGTCGGCGACGACGTCGAGGGCGCCTTCGGGGCTGATGCGCGGCCCGCCGCGGCTGAAGGCGCGGGAGCAGGAGGCTGCGGTCTGCCAGTCCACGGACGGCAGCATCGGGTTTCCTGCGGGCGGCGCCATGGGGCAAGCCTATCCAGAGCGGAGTCGTCCCGCCACTGTCTTCGGTACGCTCGCGCGCCCCGATCCGAACGCGTGCCGGCCGGGAGCCCGGGAGCGGCCGCGGCAAACGCAGGTAAATATTCGCGCGTGCGGATTCGGGCCCCGCCGCTCCTTGCCGGGCCCCGCCGCTCCTAGCTGTCGGCCACACCCGCCTCCGACCGGCGTCCGTCCGGCCGGCTAACACCCGCATTGGGACACGGCCGCGGTGATCTCGTCCATGGCCGCCTCCACGGCGGTCTCGCTGGAGTGCTGGTTGCTGATGAGGGAGAAGATCAGTTGGCGGCCGTCGGCGGTGGTCAGGGTGCCGGTCAGGGAGATGACCATGACGTCGGTGAGCGTGCCGGTCTTGGCCCGCACGACGCCTTCGCCCTCCTCCGCGGTGTCGAACCGGCCGCTCAGCGTCCCGGAGTATCCGGCGACCGGCAGCGACTCGAACACCGAGGCGGCGCGGGTGCCGACCGAGCCGAGCAGCAGCTGCGTGAACGCGTCGGCGGTCATGCGGTCGGTCTGGGACAGGCCCGAGCCGTCGTGGAACACCAGCCCGGTGGTGTCCACGCCCATGCCCTCCAGGGTCGAGGTGTGCGCGGTGGACATGGCCTCCCAGGTCATCTCGCCCTCGACCGCGAGCGCGGTCTGGAGCGCGACGGCGTCGCTGAGCAGGTTGTCCGAGGTGAGCAGGAACGAGTCGGCGAGGGCGGCGATCGGCGCGGAGTAGACCGTGGCGAGCGCTTCGGCGTCCGTGGCGGCGACGCCCGTGGCGACCTCGCTCGCGCCGAGCAGGTCGGCGAAGGCCTCGGCGGCGACCATGGCCGGGTCGGGGTAGTGCTCGGAGTACTTCTGGGTGTTGTGGATGCGGCCGCCGTCGACCATGACCGGGGCCATCGGGGCGGTCGAGTAGACCACGTCGGAGGCGAGGGTGCCTTCGGCTCGCGTGGTGTCGGTGAACAGGCTCGTGTCGAGGTAGACGAGGGCGGGCACGTCGCCGCCGCGCGCTTCGAGCACGGCGTCGGCGAGTTCGGTGAGGCTCGACCCGGCGGCGTAGTGGTCGTAGTAGCCGGTGCCGTCGATCGTGAGGGTCACGTCGCCGCCGCCGACGAGGACCACGCTGTCGTCGGTGGGGCCTTCGACGACGGTGGTCGGGATGCGGTACTCGGCGCCGAGCTGCTCGAACGCGGCCACGGCGGTGACCACCTTCATGGAGGAGGCGGGCGCGAGCGGGGTGGCGCCGAGCTGCTCGAAGAGGGCCTCGCCGGTGAGGGCGTCGGCGAAGGAGGCCGAGACGGTGCCGTCGAGGCGGGCGTCCTGGAGCAGGCCCGGCAGGATCGAGTCGAGGTCGGGGAGGGGTGCGTCGGGGTCGGGGGCGGCGAGGACGAGGTCCGGCTGCGCCGGCGGGTAGGCCTCGGGGGCGATGAACTCGCCGGTCTCGGGGCCGGACAGGGACGCGAACTGCAACACCAGGCCGCCGGCGGCGGCTACGGTGACGACGATGGCGAGGGCCGCGAGGACCCGCGTCAGCACGCGGCGCCGACGCGCCTGCCCGGGGGCGGGCGAGGGGGGTGCGGCGGGTCGGGCGTGTGGCGTACTACTCGCGACCTTGGGGTCGGCGTTGTCGCTGAGGGACATGCACAGAGACTAGGCCATGTAGAGCGAAGCGCGCCATGAAGAGCACTGCTATAGAGCCTGGAGGGGGTTGGCCGATGGAGTTCGACGTGACGGTGGAGATCCCGAAGGGGAGTTCCAACAAGTACGAGATCGACCACGAAACGGGACGGATCCGCCTGGACCGGACTTTGTTCACCGCGACGGTGTATCCGGCCGACTACGGTTTCATCGACGACACCTTGGGCCAGGATGGCGACCCGCTGGACGCGCTGGTGCTCGTGGAGCCGACGTTCCCCGGTTGCGTGATCCGGGCGCGGGCGATCGGCATGTTCCGGATGCGCGACGAGAAGGGCGTGGACGACAAGGTGCTGTGCGTCCCGGCCGAGGATCCGCGCAAGGACCGGTTCAAGGACATCGCGGACGTGCCGGAGTTCGACCGCCTGGAGATCCAGCACTTCTTCACGGTCTACAAGGACCTGGAGCCGGGCAAGAGCGTCGAGGGCGCGACCTGGACCGGAAGGGCCGAGGCCGAGGAAGAGGTGCGCCGCTCCTTCGAGCGCGCGAAGGCCGCCGGCTACAACTCGAACCACTGAGACCAGGCCGCCGAAGACCAAAGGCCGGCCGACCACAATCGACGCAGAGCTTTCCAAAGAAGAGGGGCGACCCGGGCAAAAAACCCGAGCCGCCCCTTGGTCTCGCCGAATGTCAGACCCCGAAGGCAGGGTTGTTGTCAGGGACCTCGCGAATAAACGCGTGGGTAACTCCCACCCGACACCCGCTTCCACCCCGGCTTCCAGCCCCGGCGGCGCCTTATGTCAGACCCCGAGGGCAGGGTTGTTGTCAGGGGCCCCGCGAAAAAACGCGTGGGTAATTCCTGATCGCCCCGCAGGCCCTCAGACTCCTCGGCCCCTCAATCGTTCACGATGTCGAGCAGCCAGGGCTTCGAGCGGCTCGCCGGTTCGTTGAGCTCGACCTTCCACCCCTGATCGGCGAGGAAATTGCCGAGGTCGGCCGCCGATTCCGGTCGCGCGCCACCGGCGAGCAGCGCCCGGGCCACCTCGCCGCGAGTCGCCTTCGCCATGTGGGTCACCACGCTCCGCTTCCCTTCGGCGTCCTGCTTGAACACCCGCACCGACACGCCGCGATCCTTCGGGCCCCACACCTGCGCGTACGCGCCCGACCGCAGGTCCACGATCAGCTCGTCTCGCGCGCCGAGCACCTCGGCGACGACCGGACGCCACAACTTCGCGAGCCCCTCGGTCTCAGGCAGCTTCGTGCTCATCGGCATCCGATACGGCGGCACCCGGTCCGAAGGCCGCAGGAACCCCCACAGCGGTGAGGCGATGAGCACCTGGTCGCCGTCGGGCAGGTCCCCGAGGCCGAGCCGCTCGTACAGCACACCGTTGTAGAGCTCCCAGGCCGCAAGGGTCGGCGCGGTGCGCAGCGACCGGTTCGCCTGGACGTAATGACGTGCGGCCGCAGGGAGTTTCAGCGCCTTCACGGCTGCGTCCTCGTCGGCGCACAGCTCGACCAGACGGTCGACGAGGAGGTCGCGGACGGGGTTCAGCGCCGGAGAGGAGAGTCGCCCAAGGTCGAGGGGAGGACCGTCGCCTTGAACGGCCTTGCCCTCTGACGGCGGCAGCAATATGAGCACAGCAGGCGAGTCTACCTGCCCGTCCGTCCGCTGCCGTCGGGGCCGTGCCGTGCCGTGCGCCTTGTCGGCGGATCGCCTGCGGTATCACCCGACCGGGGGTATCCAGCCTCCCTCCGATGGTTTATAGTACATATGTTCGATCAAGCGGGAGCGGGCCCGACCCCACCGAGGGCTTCGTGTGACGCGAGTCGAATAGGCGCGGCGGCGGTCCTCCGCAACTGCCGCCGCGCCGTCCACCAGCGGCAGACGAGCCCACACCGTCGCCGCAGGCTCCACCGCCACCGCCACCAGCCCGGCGGTGGAGTCCGGTCCAAAACAAGCCTGCCACCGACCACCGACAATCCGCTTCATCAGCCGGATGCTCGGCAGACGCGGCCAGGGCGGAAGACCGGCTCGACCAGCATGCCCCGTGGCTCGTGGATGTTCCCCCGGAGCGACCGGGACGGGAATCCGAACTCCACTTCATGGACCCCGGATGCGGCACTCGCGCAATAGAATCGGACCTTTTCGTGCCTGACCCCTAGAGCCCCGAGAGCACCGCCGTGAGCACCCCCGCCGAGATCATCGCCAAGCACGGGTTCACCTCGCACGAGGACGTCGACGACCTTCCGATCGCCTATCGCGATCGCGAAGGGCGCCATCACATCTCACCGCAGATCACCGCCAGGTTCGAAGACGCGGACAAAGCCCGGGCCGAGCAGCTCACCACCGAGTGGCCGAGCCCCGGCCGGGCGATGCTCGACGTGCTCGTGTGCACGGACGAGAAGGTGAGCGGCACCGGTGTGCTGCTGCTCGATGGCGAGCCGGTCGCGGCCGGGGACGGGCGCTACCAGTTCGAAGTCGATCCGGGGCCGCACCGTCTCGAAGTGCAGGGCGGCGACGCCTCGTCCACCGCCTTCGTCGCCGTCGCCGGCGAACGGCACTGCTTCACCAGCGGCCACCGGGTGGCCGTCAGGAACGGGGTCGGATTCCGGAACGTGCTCCATCGAGTCCGCGACGAACGAGGACTACTGCCACTGCTGAGGGGAAGGTCGGCCAGGGCCTCCTCCACCGGTTGTCTACTGGCGGTAGGCGCCTGGCCGACGTTCATCCTCGGTGGCATCCTGATGGACCGACACTCCGGAGTCTGGGGCGTCGTCGGGGCCGTCCTGCTCGCCGTGGGCCTCGCCGCGCTCTTCGGTGGATTCACGATGGGCGCGGTCACGACCCTTCGGCTCCACAAGCGAGCGATCGCCTCCAGAATCGACGAACCCCGCACCGCTCCAACGATTCCCGGCGGCTACGCCGGGACCGCCATCGCCTTCCCCTCCGGGAACGAAGCCCGCGACTGGGCGCGCAAGCGGCCGGAGCGCGGTGTCCTGCTGGTGTTCGACCTGTTCCTGTACAAGCTGTCCCGCGCGGCCGACCGCAACCCCTCGTACACCGGCAGCGGGGAGGCGTTCGCGTTCGCTCACGTCGAACACCCACGGCTCCGGATCGACGGAGCACCGGCCCCATGCGACTGGGCCGCTTGGTATTACCCGCTCTCCCCGGGGGTCCACCGCTTCACCGTCGAGCACGGCGAGGCGCGGCACGAGTTCGAGGTCAAGGTGCCCGACTTCGACTCGATCACCGTCATGCACGTGCCGATCCGAGCGTTTCTGTTGCAGCGCCCGCAGTCAGGGGCGATCGAGTCGTTGCCCTCGCAGATTCGGGACCGGGAAGTCTGGAGCGCGAAGCGGATCGCCATGGACACCCGTCGGCACAAGCTTGAGACCTGGGACCCGCCGCGGATCTGGCCTCGCGCTCGAGCGTTATTCGGCCGAGCCGTCGAGAACCTTGCGGAGGAACGCGGCGAACGCGTCGGGCTTGCCGGTCTGGCCGTACTCGCCGCCGAGGAAACCGCCGTGGTTGCTGGGGAAGTACGTCGGTTCGAGGCCGAGCTTCTCGGCGACGATGCGGGAGGTGCGGCCGGTCAGCTCCTCGCCGGTCTCCTCGCCGACGCCGATCACAATTCGAGTCGAAGCGGCGCGGAGGGCCTTGAAGTCCGGCTCGAAGGCATTGCAGGTCACCATGTTCTGGCCGAACATCGGGTCGTCGCGATTGCCGTCGTCCCCTGTGGGCAGTCCGAAGGCGGCCGGGTCGGGCGCGGGCCGGTCGAGGTAGTCCTCCGGGAGCGGGCCCTGGATCGAGATCAGCGCGATGAACTTCGCCATCGCCGGGCCGAAGCCCTCGCGCAGGTAGGTGTCGCGGATGTCCCGGCTGGCCGCGAGGGCCGTCGCGCTGTCGGGCAGGAGGCTCGCGGTGGGCGGCTCGTGCGCGACGAGGGTGCGAACCAGCTCGGGGTGGCGGGCGACCAGGGCGAGGGCGTTGACCGCGCCGCCGCTGGAGGCGAACATGTCCACCGGCTCGTCGCTGACCGCCGCGATGAGGCGGCGGAGGTCGTCGGCGTGCTCCTCGGGGGTGCTCTCCGCCGCCCCGTCGGTGCGCTTGCTGCGCTCGGAGCCGCGCGGGTCGTAGGTGACGATGGTGCGGTCGGGGAAGTGTCCGGCGAGGGTCGCGAAGCCCGGCGCGGCCATCGGCGAGCCGATGAGGAGCAAGGGCGTTCCGCCGCGTTCGCGGACGTCGTAGTACAGGTCGGCGCCGGGTGCGTGCAGGACCTGCGTTCGCGGTTCGGTCATCGGGTCTCCTCGGTCGGTGATCGAGTGTTGCCCGTAGAGACGAGGGGCGAGCCCCGAACTCATCGCCGCGCGCCCGGCCGGATAGCCTTGAGCACCGCATGCAGCAGGCCGCACTCGGCCCATATGCGCCTCCGATGCGGCCCGCGGATACTGTACCCTCTTCGCGGGGGCCTCTAGCTCAATTGGCAGAGCTGCGGACTTTTAATCCGTAGGTTCTCGGTTCGAGTCCGAGGGGGCCCACCACAACAGCCCTTGACCAGTGCATTCCATGGTCGATCGGTGAATCCCCAGAGCCTGCGCCATGGTGGCGTACGAGGAATCCGAGCCGGTCACTGGCGAACGGATCGCATCGGCCCTGAACGCATCTCTGTAAAAGCTGCATCCTTAGGTTTCGGACTCGGAAGCGAACACCGCCGCCCGACAAACTGAGACCGAACCGCAAGACCAGGAGCCCACGGACTCCAACACCATCACCGCCGGACACGCCTACTGGGCCGCCCCCCGCCGGTACCGAACCATGGGCCGGAGACCCTGCCCGATGGACCCCCGCCAGAGACCTCACCGCAGGCACCTGGCTCCACACCGGCCACGGCACCTGGACCCAGACCACCGCCGTCACCCACCACACCGACGAAACCAGCACCCGCAACCTCACTCGTCTCGCCCTGGCGGTCGAAGTTTCGGCATGGATACATTGGTGTGCCTGATGTAAGTCGATCGAAGTTCCGGTTGAAAGTGGGGGTCTAGGGTGGGTTCTAACAGGGAAAATTGTGAAGTAATCGAAGTTCCAATCGCATTGGAACAAGTGGTTGAACCTCCCTGTGATTCATTGTCGATTTCGAGTATTGGAATTGGCATCGACGACTCACTTATTGTGAAATGGGACCAAGATGGTTCCCTCCAAGGTCATCGTTCTCCGGGAAACACGAGTTCGTCCGGCGGTTTGATCACGGTCAACAAGCTTGACGGAGCTATTGATCGGATAAGCACGGAGGTCTCGCCGAATGTGTTCACCGGAATTCAAGCTCTGCCTCATCATGAGTTTTTGCTCTATGGCGCACCGTTTCAGCCGGGTGGACTTGACGCCGAATGCAATGCTGTAGTCATTGATGCGAGCGGAAATGTTCGACGGACTGGATTCCTGGGACCAGGTATCAATGATGTCCGAACCACATCGGCGGGCAGGATAATAGTTGCCTATAGTGATGAAGGTCTTCTTGGTGGGGAGGGGGAATGGGGCGTTGTCGGGGGCGCAGGAATCTCAGAGTTTGACCTCGATTTCAGGCAGGTTTGGGCGTATCCGAACGACGGCAGTGTGGAAAGTATCATCGATTGCTATGCGCTCAATGTTGTAGGAGAAGCGGTATGGGCGTATGGGTACGACGCATTTGACATCTCTCGAATTGACCGCGGAGTGGTATCAACGTGGTCGAATCGGTTGAAGGAAGGGGCCGGTGATATCTTGGTTGCCGGTGCCGCTATTGCGCTTACCGGTGGATATGATGAATCCCCGGACAAGCTGTCGATATACTCACTTGAAGATGGATTTATTCAGCAGATAGGTGAACGACGGCTTATATTCGAGGGCTTGAAACCGGCCAGCAGAGTGAACCGCCCCGATCAGGTCGCTTGGAACTTCAGCTTCGCCAACGGGTCGATGCTCCATCGCGTGACTCTCGATGGAAGATGGTACCGTATCGACATATCAGAGCTTATTGCCTTATTACCCCCACTATCCGTCGTCGCAGTTCATGGGTAGCGATGCCGTATTACGTGATAGAAGTCGGCTGCGCGAATCCGCGTTCGACCATCTCCGGCATGTGAGACTCGACCTTGTACAGCCAGATGGGCAGGATCGGCCCTTGGCGGCAGCGTTCGCCGTGTGCTGGAAGCGCATCAGCGCTCCCGCGTCGCTGTCAGTCTGACCGACACCCCCACCTCGCCGATTTGCCGCCAAAAGGAGAAGCGGCGACCGTGGCCAGTCCCGCGACACCGCCAGGCGTCGATCGGAATGCACGCCGGGCCGGCACCACCTTCCACGGTCGAGAACGAACCGAGAGAACTCAGGCTGACACTCAACCACGCAGGGCGGTTCAGGGAGCGATCGTGGCATTGACAGCGCGTGCCGTATACCTTAAGTTCTGATGCACCTCGATGCGGACACCACCCCGGAACGTGGACAGTGGATTCGGACCGGTGCCGACCCCACTGGTGCCGCTCGCACAGCAGATGGCGGTTGCTTTTGGAGTGCTGATCAACTCTGAAATATCAGCCTCGGGATCTATCAGAGGAACAGGTCGGGTTTACTGGTATGGACAAGATGACGGTTCGACGGCGACACGCAGTTGTCGTGTTCCGATCTGTAATTGCGATGATTCTGATAGCACAGGGGATTCTACTGCTCTTGACAAAGGAAGAATCGATAGCATCCGCCAGAGCGGCGATCGATCGGGACATTGAGCTTGATTCGAAGAACTACCTGGACCTGATCGAGTCGATTGTCTCATATCGACATATGACGGTCGCAGTATTTGCGTTGATACTCGCTGGGTTCTGTATATTGCTCGCTGTAGCTGACGCGAAGGGCCGTCTTCGGGATAGTGCTCCAGGTTGGCTGCTGTGGATTTTCGCAGTTCTTGTGTTTTGTATATTTGAGATCGGAAATACAACCGGTTTCTCACTGAGGCCTGGTTTCGAGTACGAATTGGTGCGAAGTTTTGTAAGCAGGAGTGAGCTTCCTATTGTCGCGTTCGTCAATATTATGGCTTGGATCGCCCTGTATGTTGGATTGCCTATTTCAAATATTTGGAAGTCCAAGCTGACACAAGGTCTTACGCCACCTCCAAGCGAGTCGCGACAGTAAAGTGTCTGTCGCATCGGCTCCTCAGTCGTTTTCGGCGGGGAGGATTCGGGTGGCGGCTTCGGTTATGAGGGCGTCGGCTCGGTCTTGGTCGAAGAGGTCGGGGAGTGTCAGGCGTTCCACTATGAGGCCGTTGAGCAGTAGGTAGAGCAGGACCACCGCGTCGTCGTCTCCCGGCAGGCCGCTGCCGATGTGGAAGTCGATGTTGTCCTGCACGATGGCGCGGACCTGCTCGGTGAGGGCCGTGCGCAGTTCGGGTCTGCGGGTCGATTCCAGGCGCAGCTCCAGCATCGCCAGGTGCCCTGACGGGAAGGCCGTGATCCGCTCGACCATCTCGTGCAGGAGCCGGTTCGCTGTCGCGCGGGTGCGCGGCAGCGCGAGGGCCTCGCCCATGACCGTGGGCCCCGGGTCCAGCCGCTCGAAGACCCTGCCGCTGACCTGCATCAGCAGTTCGTCGCGGCTGGCGAAGTAGTTCGAGGCGGTGCCGACGGGCACCTTCGCCTGCTGGTCCACCGCGCGGAACGTGAGTCCCCGGGCCCCCTGTGCTGCGAGCACTTCGATGGCGGCGTCGACGAGCGCCGCACGGCGCTCGGGGTTCTGGCGCATGTTCCACTCCTCGATTGACACCACTTCAGGCGTAGTGGTATGTTCAAACCACTTCATTCATAGTACTTCAACCGGAGTGTATATGCGCGAGCTGACCTACTACGTCGGCGTCTCCATCGACGGCTACATCGCGGGCCCCGGCGGCGAATTCGACCGCCTCCCGATCGAACCGGACGTCACCGCTGCCATGAGCGAGGTGCGGCCCGAGACCGTCCCGACCGCCTTCCGGGAACTCATGGGCCTGGAAGGCGCGCCCAACCGCAGCTACGACACCGTCCTCATGGGACGCGGCTCCTACGAGCCCGCCCTGAAGGAGGGCATCACCAGCCCTTACGCGCACCTGCGGCAGTACGTGTTCTCGAAAAGCCTTTCGCCCGAGGAGAGCGCCGGCGTTACCCTTGTAGGCGCCGACCCGCTCGACTTCGTGCGCGGGCTCAAGGCGCAAGAGGGCCTCGGCATCTGGCTCTGCGGCGGCGGCAAGCTCGCCGCGGCGCTGGCCCCCGAGATCGACGAGATCGTCCTCAAGCGGTACCCGGTCGTCTTCGGCGGCGGCATCAGCATGTTCGACGGCCCGTACGAACCGCGCAGCTTCGTTCTCGCCGAGAACCGCACCTTCGACTCCGGCGCCGCCGTCCAGACCTATCGGAAGGAATAGCCGCCCATGCGCCTGCTCCAACTCCTCGCCCTGCTCGCAGCGACCCTCAGCGCCGGCCTCATGGCCGGGCTGTTCACCGGCTTCTCCTACGCGGTCATGCCCGGCATCAAGATCCTCGACGACAGGTCCTGGGTCGCGGCGATGCAGCAGATCAACCGAGTGATCATGAACGGCTGGTTCATGACCGCCTTCCTCGGCTCGGTCGCCTTCACCGGCGCCGCCCTGGCCTTGAACTGGTTCTCCGACGACCGGTCGGCCCTGCCTTGGATCGCCGTCGCCCTCGTGCTCGCTCTGGTCGCGTTCATCGGCACCATCGGCGTGAACGTCCCGCTCAACGACCAGCTCATGGCCGCGGGGGACCCGTCGACGTTCGACGACCTCGCGGGATTGAGGGAACGCGTCGAAGCCAAGTGGATCGCCTGGAACACCGTGCGCGGCGTCGCCTCGCTCGGGTCTCTCGCGGCGCTGGCCTGGGCCCTCGTCGTCCACGGCCGTGCGAGCGGATGACCGCGGCTGTGACCTGCGGCATTATCGATGCCCTGGTGTTCACCAGGCTTACCCGAGGGTTTCCTGGGGCGTAATGAGCCGGTGACACGGGCCGGTCAGAGTAGTGCGCGAGGCCCGGGAACCACCGCTTCGCGGAGGGCCTCACCGCCGCACCGGCGCGGCAGCTACCCGCATCACCGCCCGGAAGGAACACCGATGGACCCTTACGCGTTCTTGGCCATCCAGCTCATCAGCACCGAAGCGAAGTCGGCGCTGCCCGACGCCCCGGTCGTCCCGGAGCGGCCTTCGCTCGCCAGCCGTATCGCGGACGGCCTTGCCGCCGCCCGCCGCGGCCTCTACGCCCGCGCACTGCGGGTGCCGACCGAAGCCGCGCTGAAGCGAACCGAGGTCCGCCGAGCCGCCTAGGCCTGCAAGCGAACAGCGGCCGGGGAGCTACTGCTCCCCGGCCGCTCGTCGTGTCGGCCTCAGCCGACTTCGACGCCTTCGATGTAGGCCTGCTCGACCTTCGAGTAGATGTCGAGCGGGTCGCCCGACCACACGCAGAAGTCGGCGTCCTTGCCCGCTTCGAGCGAGCCGATCCGGTCGTCCACGCCCATGATCTTCGCCGGGTTGATCGTGACCGAGCGCAGCGCGGTGTCGCGGTCGAGCCCGGCCTTGACCGCGAGCATGACCTGGATGATGAGGTGCTCGATCGGGACGACCGGGTGGTCGGTGGTGATCGCGAGCGTCACGCCCGCGGCGGCGAGCTTCGCGGCGTTCTCCGGCCAGCGGTTCACCGTCTCCACCTTCGAACGCGAGCACAGCAGCGGGCCGAAGATCACCGGGATGCCGCGCTCGGCGACGAGGTCGGCGAGCAGGTGCGCCTCGGTGCCGTGGTCGAGGACCAGGTCGTAGCCGAACTCCTCGGCGACGCGCAGCGCGGTGGCGATGTCGTCGGCGCGGTGGCAGTGCTGGCGCCACGGGATCTCGCGGTCGAGGACCTTCCCGAGCACTTCGAGCTTGAGGTCGCGGGCGGGTTCGTCGCCCGCGCGGTGGTTCTCGGCCTCCACGAACGCCTGCCGCAGGACGCCGGCGGTGCCCAGGCGGGTCGACGGGGTCTTCTTCTGATCGCCGTAGACGCGCTTCGGGTTCTCGCCGAGGGCCGACTTCACACCGGACGGGGAGCGCAGCACCATCTCGTCCACGTAGCGCCCGACGGTCTTGATCGCGACGGTCTCGCCGCCGATCACGTTGCCCGAACCGGGGTTGACGTTGACGGCGAGCACGCCGCCCTCGAGGGCCTCGGCGAAGCCGGGCTCGGCCGGGTTGATGCCGTCTAGTGCGCGCACGTAGGCGGTGTTGGGGTCGGTCATCTCGTTGGTGTCGTTGCCGGCCCAGCCTTCGGCGACCTCGTGGACGCCGAGGTGGGTGTGGGCGTCGATGAGGCCCGGCACGATCCACTTGCCGGTCGCGTCATGGACCGGGACCCCTTCGGGCACCGTGAGGTCGGCACCGCCGACGGCGCTGATCAGGCCGTTCTCGACCAGGAGGGTGCCCTGCTCGATGGGAGCGGAGGTGATGGGGACGATCGTCGCTCCGCGGAGCGCGAATGTGGCCGCTGACATGGACCCGCCTTCCAGGTGGCTTGTCGGGTGATCGATGGGGCGGTGGCCCCGGCATCATCCTGCCCGACGAACTAGCCGCATGGCTAGCGCTCCGTCTGTTTCGTGGACCGTTCCACTTGCCGTACAAAGTACGTCGTGCGTCGTATGGAGTACTTTGTACTTCGTACGATGTTTTGCCTTTGGGGTGCACTGGACTCTGTGCGGTGCACAGTATTTGATAATTGTCGTACGCAGTACGCAGTACGCAGTACGCAGTACGCAGTACGTTGTCAGGCTGCCCAGCGGATGATTTCTTTGGTCACGGTCTCGGGGGCCTCTTGCTGGGGGAAGTGGCCTATGCCGTCGAGGAGTTTCCACTCGTAGCGGCCGTGCACGTAGCGGCCCGAGCCCTGCGCGGTCCTCGGCAGGACGCAGGTGTCGAGCGCGCCGTGGAGCTGGAGGGTCGGCACCGGCGTCGGTCGTTGCAGCAGCTTCACGAACCGCCTCCCGGCCAGGCCCATCGCGGTGCGGAACGGCCACCGGAACGCCTCCAGCGCGCAGAACGCCGCCTGCGGGATCTGGATGACGTCGCGGCACGCGCGCACGTACTCCTGGAAGTCGCGGCTGCCGCGCCAGCCCGGCCCCGACCACGCGTACATGAGGTCGGCGACCTTGCGCGCGTCCCAAGCGGTCAGCTTGTGCTCGTACCGGGGCATCTGGAACGCGAACAGGTGCCGGGAGGCCGACAGCTGGCCCTTCGGGTCGACCGCGAGCGCGGCCCGCTGCCGCAGCGGATGCGCCGCGCCGAGGACGATCAGCGACTTGAACTGCCTCGGGTGGAATGCGGCGGCAGCGAAGCCGAGGATGCCGCCGAGGTCGTGGCCGACCACGGTCGCCTCGCGCTCGCCGAGGGCGCGCACGAGGCCGACGACGTCGGCGGCCATCGTGTAGGCGTCGTAGCCGTGGGGCGGCTTGTCGGAGGCGCCGTAGCCGCGCAGGTCGACGGCGACGACGCGGAATCCGGCGTCGGCCAGGGCCGGGATCTGGTGGCGCCAGGCCCACCAGAACTCCGGGAAGCCGTGCAGCATCAGGATGAGCGGGCCTTCTCCGGATTCGACCACGTGGAAGCGCGAGCCGTTGGCATCGATGTGCCGGTGGGTCCAGGGGCCTGGTTTGAGGGCGGCGCTGTCGGCGAAGGTCTTGCGGGTCACGCAGCACAGCGTACGAGGTGACGACTTCGGGGCGGCGCGGCGGAGCCCGTACGCGCGCACGCGTCACGGACGGGGCGGGAGGCGGGGGAGTTCGTACCCCGGGGTCGGGTGTGTCGGATCACGGGACCCCCCGAGTCAAATATGACGCGGGGGTGCGACAGTCCCCTTAGGTGCGGGGTGCGGGGTGCGGGGTGCGGG
>NZ_JOGR01000018.1 GCF_000719515.1 Glycomyces sp. NRRL B-16210
GGGCGAGGGTGAGGGCGGGGTGGGTGGGGGCGGGGGGGAGGCCCCCGGAGGGCTATCCATGGGCTGAAACAGCGGACCGGGTGTCGGGCGCGGACCGGCTACGATCGGTGCGAGCATTGTTCGATTCGGCGGAGGCGCGAGTGGCGGAGGGGTCCTTCACCGGTTTCGCGCGCCCTGCCGTGCCCACGCCGCAGGAGATCCGCGAGTGGGCGCTCGACCCTTATTCGGTCGCGCCCGAGGGGCGGCAGTGGGATCTGACCCTGGCCACCGATGAGCTGGTCGACTCCTGGCTCGCCCTCGCCGGCGACGCGACCTGCCCGAAGCGCTCCTTCGCGCTCCACGTGCTCTATATCTATGCGGCCGACGCCGTGCGGACCAAGTTCCGGGTCCACTCGCGCAAGCGCGTCGACAAACTCCTCGAGAAGGCGGGCGAATCCGAGGACCAGTATGTTGGACTGTGGGCCGCCAACACCAAGGCGCTCATCCGCCAACCGGACCTGTTCGACTACCACGAATGGTGCAACGGCGGTCTGGTGCGCAGGCCGCGGCGGCTCAACCCCGGCCCGACGAGAAGGTAAGCAGACATGGTCACGCCCGACCCGAACATGCGCGTTTCGAACGCCGAGCGCGAAGCGATCATCGCCAGACTCCACGCCGCCACCGAAGAAGGCCGACTCGACCTCGAAGAGTTCGCCGACCGCTCCCGCCAAGCCTACGAGGCCCGCACCTACGGCGAGGTCGAGCGCCTGCTCGCCGACCTGCCCGACGCCTCCGGGACCCTCTCCGTACCCACCGCCGCCGCCCCCGAGCCCGCCCGGTCGCCCGGGCCGGCGCAGTTGCGCCTCACGCCGAAGGCCTCCTCGATCGAGCGCAAGGGCGACTGGGTCGTCCCGCCGAAGGTCCTCGTCGACGCCAAGTTCAGCTCCGTCAAACTCGACTGCCGCCATGCGGTCCTCGCCGGGGGCAAGGTCGACATCGACTTGGACCTCATCGCCTCCTCCCTGGAGGTGGTGCTCCCCGCCGGGGCCTACGCCGTGGACGACGACACCGACACCATCGCCAGTACGGTCACCAACCGCTCCCCCTACAAAGGAGTCGCGGGAATCCGCTTCTCCTTCGCCGGCAGTGCGAAGGCGAGCTCGGTGACGATCCGACACGAGCGCCGATTCCTCTGGTGGCGCTGGTGAACCGATAAGGCCCTCAATTTCCATTCACTGAATGTCCGACCTGCGGAACGTCCTTTGTAACGGCCGCATAACAGTCATGCCTGATCCCGGCATTCTCCTCAAATGAGGGTTTACACCGAACCTTCCTCGCAATAGGCTCGTTTTCGTGCGCCGCAGCCACGGCTCGCGAGTCGTGGAGGAGTACTCACCCGCGGCGGCGCTCGTCCCCCTTGAGAGGAGCTCATCGCATGGGATCTCCGTCCCTCCGTCTGCTGAGACGGCGCGCGAACACGCGCGCCAGAGGAAGAACCAAGGCCCTATTGGCGGCGGCGTCCATCCCCGTGGTCGTCGCGGCGCTGGTCACCGGGGCCGCACCGGCCTCGGCCGAGCCCCCCGCACTGCCCGAGGTGACTCCCCAGTACTACAAGGAGGCGGCGAACCTCCCGGTCGACTTCGAGGACGGGCACTACATCGTCCAGTTGGCCGCCGAGCCCATCGCCACCTACGAGGGCGGCGAGGCCGGCATCGCGGCCACCGCGCCCGCCGAGGGCGACGTCATCGACTTCGGCGCCGCCGCGGTCGCCGAGTACCGCGACTTCCTCTCCGACGAGCGCGAAGCGGTGATCGCCGACCACGGCGTCGACGCGATCGCCGAATACGACACCGTCTTCAACGGCTTCGCCGCGGACCTCACCGCAGCCGAGGCCGAGGAGCTGGCCGCCAGCGACGCGGTCATCGCGGTCATCCCCGAGACGATCTACCAGCCCACCGGCGGCTCGGGCGCGGTCGACACCACCGACTTCGTGGACCTCGCGGGCCGCCACGGCGCCTGGGACGAGCAGTTCGGTTCGGCCAAGCACGCGGGCGAAGGCGTCATCGTCGGCGTCCTCGACACCGGCGTGTGGCCCGAGAACCCCTCCCTCGCACCGCTTTCGGAGCCCCGCCCCGACCAGGACGTCATCGACGCCAAGTGGAACGGCGCGTGCGACCTCGGCGAGGACGAGGACCCGGCCAACAACGTCGAGTGCAACAACAAGCTCATCGGCGCCCGCTGGTTCGACGCCTGGGGCTACTCCGAGGACGGCTACGCCTCCCCGCGCGACGAGAACGGCCACGGCACCCACACCGCGACCACGGCCGCGGGCAACTACAAGACCAAGGTGACCATCGACGGCGAGAAGCTCGGCACGATGACCGGCATGGCCCCGGCCGCGCGCGTCGCCGCCTACAAGGTCTGCTGGAGCGGCTGCCCCGGCGCCGACCTGGTCGCCGGTATCGAAGCGGCCGTGAACGACGGCGTCGACGTCATCAACTTCTCGATCGGCTCGACCGGCACCCCGGAGTTCGTCGACTCGGTCTCGATCGCGTTCTTCAACGCGGCCGCCGCGGGCGTCTTCATCGCCGCCAGCGCCGGCAACGACGGCCCGACCTCGACGGTGGACCACCAGGAGCCGTGGGTGACCACGGTGGCGGCCTCCACGCACGACCAGACCTTCCGCACCGAGCTGTCCTTCGGCCGCTACAAGGCCACTGCGGCCGGCGCGGTCGGCAAGGCGAACTGGCCGGTGAAGCTCGCGACGGACGCCGCATACGACGGGGTCGACCCCGAGGCGGCGGTCACCTGCGACGCGGACACGCTGGACCCGGCGAAGACCGAGGGTTACGCGATCGTGTGCAAGCGCGGGAACCTGTTCACCGACAACGCGAACCAGATCGCGGCGGCCGGGGGTCTGGCGCTGATCGTGTACGACCAGGAGGACCGCGGTCCGGCCAGTGTGGTCACTTCGCAGTCGGTTCCGGTGGTGCACCTCAGCCATGAGGACGGCCTGGACCTGATCGACTGGGTCGACTCGCAGCGCAAGCCGAAGGTGAAGGTCAAGACTTCGAAGCTGGTGGACCAGAACGCGCCGACGATGGCGGACTTCTCGTCGAACGGCCCCGCGCTGTCGGCCGAGCAGAACCTGCTGAAGCCGGACATCACCGCTCCCGGCGTTGAGATCCTCGCGGGTGTGACGCCGGAGCAGTACGGCGGCAACGACTATGCGACCAACCAGGGCACGTCGATGGCGAGCCCGCACGTCGCGGGTCTGGCGGCGCTGCTGAAGTCGGCGAACCCGGACTGGTCGCCGATGGCGATCAAGTCGGCGATCATGACCACGGCGTACCAGACCAACGCGGAGGGCGACCCGATCCAGCGCGCGGGTACGGACGCGACGCCGTTCGACTACGGGGCCGGGCATGTGGCCGGGGCGGACATGTTCGACCCGGGTCTGGTGTACGAGTCGGTGGCGACCGAGTGGATCCAGTACATCTGCGGTACGCCCGAGGCGTACAAGATCCAGTCGAACTGCGACGCTTTGGGTTCGATCGATCCGTCGCAGCTGAACTACCCGTCGATCACGATCGCGGAGCTGACGGGTTCGTACGAGGTGAGCCGCACGGTCACCAACGTCGGGTCGAAGAAGGCGACGTACAAGGCCGACATCACGGCGCCGGCCGGGTTCTCGGTCACGGTCGACCAGTCGAAGCTGACGCTGAAGCCCGGTGAGTCGGCGACGTACACGTTGACGATCTCGCGTACGGACGGGGCGTTCGGCGACTGGTCGTTCGGTGACATCACGTGGGTGGAGAAGAAGGGCCACAAGACGGTGCACGAGGTGCGTTCGCCGATCGTGGTGAAGCCGACGCAGTTGGCCGCTTCGGACGAGGTGTCGTTCACGGGCGCTTCGGGTTCGGAGACGCTTTCGGGCGGTGCGGGCTTCGACGGCACGCTCGGCGCGTCGGTGTCGGGCCTGGTTGCCTCGCAGGTGGACACGGCGACGTTGACGGACCCGACGAGCGGTTCGTTCCCGGCGGCCGATCCGGTGGAGAGTTCGCACACGGTCGCGTACGAGTTCTCGACGCCCGAGGACGCGGCGCTGGTGCGCTTCGCGACGTTCGAGGAGGATCACCCGGCGGGGACGGACCTGGACCTGTTCGTGTACCTCAAGGACGCTTCGGATGCGTTGACGCTGGTGGGTTATTCGGCGTCGGGCGGTTCGAACGAGTCGGTGACGCTGCCGGGCGGCTACACGTTCGTGGTGTTCGTCGACGAGTGGGCCGGTCCGGTCTCGCTCGAGGCGGAGCTGCACTCGTGGGTGGTGCCGAGTTCGGACGAGGGGGTCCTCGCGGTCTCCCCGGTCGAGCAGGACGTGGTCACGAGCGGGACGTATTCGCTGGACCTGGAGTGGTCGGGTCTGACGGAGGGCGCGCGCTACCTGGGGACGGTCGACTACGCCGCGGACGGTGAGCCGATCGACTTCACGGTCGTGGGCATCGCGGCCTGAGCGGTTGCGCCGCAAGGTTTGAGTTGAGGAAGCGCCCGTCGCATCGGGCGGATCCGCAGGCCGGTCTCCGGTCGGGTCCGCCGCGGCGGGCGCTTTCGCGTGCCGGGTGTTCGCCCGGTTCGTCGGGCGTTGGCGGTGCGGCGGGTGATTGACCGTGCCCTATGTTTTCGATAACATCGACCGGTCTCTATCCATCGAATCTCGGACAAGGCGGTTCACATGACGCGCAAGCGCTCCTCACTCATCGCCGCAATCGGGGCGGTCGGCCTCGCGGTCGCGGGCCTGGTGGTGCTCGCCCCCACCGCGCTGGCCGGGCCCGGCCACGGACACGGGCACGGGCATGGGCACGGCCACGGTCACGGGCCGGGTCATGGACACGGGCCCGGCCACGGGTCGCAGACCTGCGAGGTCGCGGCGCCCGCCTCGGTCGGCGGCGACCTCGGCGCCCACGACCCCGGCCTGTTCGCCCCCTGCGAGGCGGGCGAGCCCTGGTACCTCTTCGCCACCGGCTGGGGCCCGCTCGGCGAAGGCAACGTCACCATCCGCACCTCCGTCGACGACGGCGCCACATGGACCTATGTGGACACTGTCTGGGACGTCAAGCCGCAGTGGCTCACCGACGCCGTCCCCGGCGTCGACAACCTCTGGGCCCCTGAGATATTCCACGACGCCGACGCGGGGCGCTACTACCTCTACTTCTCGGCCTCGACCTTCGGGGACCAGCGCTCGGTGATCGGCCTGGCCACCAACACCACGCTCGACCCGGCCGACGAGGACTACGACTGGGTCGACGAGGGCCAGGTCTGGGAGTCCAACCCGGGCGACCCGTACAACGCGATCGACCCCGCGATCCTGCACGCCGGCGGCAAGCACTACATGGCTTACGGCTCTTGGTGGCAGGGCATCTACATGCTCGAACTCGACTGGCCCTCGGGCAAGGTCGCCTCCGGCGCCGAGCCGGTGCACGTCGCCGGCCGCGGCGGCGCGGGCATCGAGGCCCCCGCGCTGGTCCAGCGCGGCGGCTACTACTACCTGTTCACTTCATGGGACACCTGCTGCGCGGGCGCGGACTCGACCTACAACATCCGGGTCGGACGCTCGACCTCGCCGACCGGCCCGTTCGTGGACGCCGACGGCGTCGCGCTGACCGAAGGCGGCGGCACGCTCGTCCTCGGCGCGCACGGCGGCTACGTCGCCACCGGCGGGCAGTCGATCGTCAACGGCCTCATGGCCTACCACTCCTACCACGAGGACGGCCACTTCGACCTCGGCATCGAGGCGATCGAGTGGACGAGCAGCGGCTGGCCGGTCCTCGACGGCTCCTAGCGGTGCTCGCGCGCCCCGGCTCGGCGATTTCTAGGCCGAGCGGCCCGGACCGCAGGGTCCGGGCGGGAAGGCCTCGACTGGGCCACGGGCGCTTGCGGATCGGTGCCACCACGGCGCCGATCCGCAAGCGCCACAAGCTTGTCCACTCGGCGGTCAGCCGCGCCGCTTCGCGTCCCGCTTGATCCTGGCGGCCTGTCCGAGCGAGGCGGCCGCGGCGATGAGCATGGCGGAGAGAACGGGTGCGGTGAACTTCGGGTCGACCGCGGCGTCGATTGCGGAGAGCACGATCGAGAAGACCACGACCACGGCCACCAGGCCGATGCCGAAGTAGTGCAGGTTCCGCCGCTGGGTCCGCTCCTCCTCGGTCAGCCCTCCGGTGGCGGGCGGCTGCGGCTGCTGGGGATTCGGATAGGTCATGTCGGGCGCTCCAATCGCGTCGGGTTCGGCGCCCACCTTCGGGCGCGCCGTCACGGCCCGGTCATGCCCGCGTCCCCGATCCGCCCTGTGCACGGGAATGCGCCTCTCCGCTCGGCCCCGGCGGCCCGCGCCGCTCTGGGCGGGGGAACGTGTCGACCTACTTGTTCCGACAGCGAAGCCTTGCGCCGCAGGCATACGGCGGGGCCGCGACCCGATGGATCGCGGCCCCGTCCCCAACCGTTCGTGCCGGTCCCTTCCGGGCCCGGCCCGTCTCGCGGCCCCGCCGGTCCCGCCCGGGCGGCGCCGCCCTTTCTTCTCGGCGGTGCCGAAGCACCGCGGAGGTGCTTGCGGCCCTTATGCGTACGGGTCTTCGTCGATGTTGACGACGCCCCAGATGTCCGGGTCCTCTTCCAGCCAGTCCGAGTGCTCGCCCTCGCCCGACTGCTCCCCGCCCATGCCGCCTCGGCCGCCGCCTCCCATGCCGCCCATCATGCCGCCGCCCATGCCGCGGCCGCCGCCGCCTCCCCCGACTCCGCCGCCGAGGCTCGCGGCGCCCTCGCCGGTCGCCGATCCGGCCCCGACCGGGAACTTCCCGCCGCCGCCGAGCGTCGCGAGACTGCCGCCGCTGGCGAGACCGCCGGCCGGGCCGCCACCGCCGCCGCCCAAGCCGCCACCGGTCCCGCCGCCGCTGCCCCCTCCGTCGGGCGGCTCCAGGTCGGTGCCGCCGCTCGGCGGAGCGTCGCCCGGCTCGAACCCGTTGGAGCCCAGGTCGAGGCCGCCGTACGAGTCGGCGAGAATGTCGGAGGCGTCGCGGAAGTTCGACGGGTTCGAGGGCTTCGCCTCGGGCGTGAAGGACCCGGCCGACTCCTCGGCGTTCTGCCAGCGGTTCACCACGTCCTCGTTGGCGATCTTGGACCGGTTGTCGTAGTCCTCCAGGCCGGCGTTGACGTCGGCGGTGATGTTCCGGTCCGCGTCCGCCCTCGCCCACCGCCGCGCCTGATCCTCGGTGGTCTCGGGCTCCTTGTTCTTGCCCTTGGCGAGGTAGTACTGGGTCTGCGCCTCGACGTAGTCCTCGACTTCGTCCACATAGTCCTTGTTGAAGCCGCCGAGCTCCAGCAGGCTCCCGATGAGCCCGCCCTCGTGCTCGCAGCCCGCCGTGATCTGGCAGTTCCCGTTCGAGAACGGGGGCCGCACGTGGACCAGCGGGTCGGTGAACATCGACGTGGCGTCCGAGACCCAGTACAGCGGCGCCGGATAGGGCAGCTCCCCCGAGGCCCCGCCCTGGAGGGCGTACATCTCGTCGGCCTTCTGCTCCAGCAGCCCCACCGCGCCGGACGTGGCGTCCCCGATGTCGTCGCACACCGCCGCGCAGTTGGCGAGGACCACCTCGACCTGCTCGGCGAACGCGTCGAAGTCGGTGCCCTTCCAGTGTTCCGAGAGGTTCCTGAGCGCCGACTTCATCCACGGCGCGATGCCCGTGCCCGGGTCGGTGTCGAAGCCCTCCTTGAAGGCCTGCCAGCTCTCGCTGATCGCCCTGAGCGCGTACCGATTCGGCTGATCGGGGCGGACATCGTTGACGAGCTTCTGAATGTCCTCCTGAGACGGCGCCGCGGTGCCCGCGGTGACCACGCTCAACCCCGAGACCTGGTTGACGCTCGGTATCGCCGACACGAGCTTGATCCACGCGTCCTCGGCCGGGTTGTACCGGTTCTGGCAGTTCGCGTCCGAGCACGGTCGGCCGGAGAGGAACAGCGCTTCGGCGTCCCTGCGCTGGTATTCGACGACGGTCGAGTCGTCGGGGGCGGCGCCGCTCTCCCAGTCCTCGCGCTCGTGTCGACGGTCGTGGCGGTGGCTGTTGCGGTCGTAGTCCTCGCTGTCGCGGCCCGCGTGGCCCTCGTCCTCGTCGCCTTGATCGTCCTCGGACGCTGCGTCCTCGTCCTCGTAGTCCGGGTCGTCATCGGCCTCGCCCGATGACTCCCCTTCGGACGCAACGTCGTCGGGTGCGGTCCCGCTCGGGACGTCGTCCTGCAAGGCGAGGTCCGCGGCCTCGGCGCCCGTGGCCTCGTCCAGGTCCGGCCATGCGGCCGGCTCGGTGTACTGCTGGTTGTCCGACATGGCGGTCAGGCCCCCTTACCGGACAGGTTCGAGGCCGACGTCTCGTCCGTCTCGACGGCGCGCTCGGCGACGCCGTCGACCGTGGCGATGATCCCCGCCAGGTCGGCCCGCAGGTCCTGGAGGTTGGACCAGGTCTGGCGGTGGAATTCCCGATAGGCCTCGCGGGCGGTCGCGGCGCCGTCGAGCAGCCCGAACCCGGGCTCGACGCCGAGCTCGTTGCCGTGCCGCAGCAGATTGATCAGCGACTCGAGGTAGTCCAGGCGGTCCTGCGCGATCTCGCGGAACTCGGCGAGGGCTTCGGGGTCTATGGCGCGATCCGACACGGGGTCACACTCCAAAGGGGCGAGCGGATGGGTCCAAAGCGAGGTCAATTCTATCGACCGAGCGCCACACCCTGGGTACAGAGAGTTGCGGCATATGTCGCCTTAGGACAGGTCTCTGCGGATCTTTACCGAAGTGCGGCTCCACATTCGAGCACCAGTGCGCAGACCAGGCACGGTTCCGCGCATTCCCTTGAGACCAGGGGAAACACCAGCACCAGCGTCACCATTGGACGCAAAAGGAAATGGGCCCGCATAGCGGGCCCATTGTCGATGCATCCGGCGGAAGGAACGTCCGGTCAGGCGTCCACGCGCTCGGGGAGCGGCTCGGACTCCCGGAGGTTCTCCGGCGGCGGCGCGACGAACTTGTAGCCGACCTGGCGGACGGTGCCGATCATCGACTCGTACTCGCTGCCGAGCTTCGCCCGCAGGCGCCGCACGTGGACGTCCACGGTGCGCGTGCCCCCGAAGTAGTCGTAGCCCCACACCTCGCGCAGCAGCTGCTCGCGGGTGAAGACGCGGCCCGGGTGCTGGGCCAGGAACCGCAGCAGCTCGAACTCCTTGTACGTCAGGTCCAGCGGCGTGCCCTTGAGCTTCGCGGCGTAGGTGTCGGGGTCGACGGTGAGGTCGCCGGCGCGGATCACGGCCGGGCCCGCGGCCGTGGCCGCGTTCGGCTTGCCCGTGGCCAGGCGCAGGCGCGCCTCGACCTCGGCCGGGCCCGAGGCCGCCAGCAGGAAGTCGTCGACCCCCCAGTCGGCCTGGAGCGCGGCGAGGCCCGCTTCGGTGACGATGGCGTAGAGGGGCACGGTGAGTCCGGTGGCCTGGAGGACCCGGCAGGTCGCCCGCGCGTCGGCGAGGTCCGACCTCGCGTCGACCATGACCGCGTCGGGGCTGGGGCCGCTGAGCAGGGCCCGCACGTCCCGACCGGCGTAGCGCGCGCGGTGGGGCAGGAGCTCCAGCGAGGGCAGGATCGACTCAGGAGACTCCGGAACGGGATTGGAAGTGAGGATCAGGATTTCCACAGAATTCCTCCGCTGGTAGGTGAGCACGCGACTATCGCTCTTCCCGGCTACGGCGACGGGCGGGCTTACTTGCGGTAGGTGGAGTCCTGGATAAGTGTAAACGGCCACCATTGAAAAGACCAGCGTCACCGCGGCGAAACCTCACTATGCGGGATCGGCTCCTGCAAGGCCCGCGACAAGCGCCGTTCATCTCCCGGACACGCCGCGAACACGATTCCCGTGACGTTGGAGCCCTTCGCGATCCGCGCCCCGACCGGGACCGGGGCTCGCTCGCGCCACCCGAACGGGGCGTTCGGGCCGACACTTCGCACTGCGGCCCTTCGAAGGTGAACGAGGCACAAGGCGCTTGCCGTAGGCTGTGCTCGTGTCGTACAGCCGACCCGACGAGACCTGGGGCTATGAACCGCCCGAGGCGGCCGAGCCTCCCGAGGGCCCCGCCTGGGGCGGGGCCTACGCCGATCCCGATCCGAGCAGGTCCGAACCCGAAGAGCCGGGCCCGGCGAAGGCCGGTCCGGCCGAGAGCGGCCTGCGCCGGTTCCTCCCCGGGCGCCTCGGCAAGCGGACCGGCGGCCCCTCTCCGGCGCGCGCCGCGACCGGCGCGTACCCCGCCGCCGACGAGGCGGTGGACCACACCCTGCCGCCCCCGACCCCGCCGCTGCTGCACCGCCTCCCCGCGCTCGCGGTCACCGTGGTCATCACCGCGGGCCTGATCCTGGGCACCCAGATGGAACGCCCCGTCTACGCCGCGGGGATCGCGGTCCTCCAGATCGCCATGGTCGTGCTCGTGACCTGGGTGCGCAAGCTCGAAGGCGCGTGGGTCGCCGTCGCCGTCGCCTCGGGCCTGGCGATCGCCGCCGACTGGGCCGCCGTCGCCTGGACGCCGGTGTCGCTCATGCCGATCACGGTGCTGCTGGCCCTGGCGTTCGCCGCAGCGGTGATCGGCCAGCTCGTCCGCAAGGACCACGCGGGCGTGACCGAGAGCCTCGGCTTCACCATGCTCCTGTGCGTCGCGGTGTGCGGCTACACCTGCTATATCGCGCTGTCGCGCCTGGGTTCGGCCCCGCCGGCCATGTACTCGGCCGTCGTCGCGGCCGGCACCGCGATCCTCGCCGCCCGCGCGGTCGACCTCGTGATGCCCGACCCCCGCATCAACCGGCAGGTGACGCGCGGCGCCTTCGGCATCGTGATCGGCACCATGTGCGGCACCGCCTCGGCGGCCTACGCCGGACTCGTCATCGAGGGCCCCGAACCCTCCCACGCGGCCATCGGCGGACTGCTCGTCGCGCTCATCGCCGTCCTCGCCGACCTGGCATGCGGCTACTTCTCGGCGGCGCGGCGCATCGACGGCGCCTCGACCGCGCCGGCCCCGATCGTGAGCGCGGCCGGCCCGCTGCTCGCCTTCGCCGTGACGGGGCCCGTCGTGTACCTCTTGTGCGCCTACTACATGATCGACTGACACACCCCGTCCGACGATCCCCCCGGCGCCGCTCGCGAGCCGTGAACGCAACTTGGAGTCCCCTGGTGAAGATCCTCCGCCGCCTCCTCATCACCCTGGTCGTCATCGCCGCCCTCCTCGCCCTGGGCGACCGGGTCGCGAACGCCGTCGCCGAGCGGCGCATCGCCACGGAGGTCGCGGGCACCGCCGCCGACCACGGCGCCTACTCCGACCAGCGCCCGGAGGTCACCATCCACGGCTGGCCGTTCCTCACCCAGGCGTGGTCGGGCGAGTTCGGGCAGATCGACATCACCCTCAAGGACGTGGGCGCGAACGGCCTGGTCTTCCCGAACCTGGAGATGGTCGCGCACGACGTCGAGGCCGACTGGCGCGAGCTCTCCGGCGGCGGCTCGGTCGTCGCGGGCACCCTCGAGGTGAGCGGGACGGTCTCCATCGAGTCGGTCGAGGCCCTGCTGGCCGAGCAGACCGGCTACGACCTGGACATCGACGAGGACGGCAACGCCTCGCTGCGCGCCACCAAGGAGATCATGGGCATGTCCGTGGAGGTCGAGGCGACCGGGAAGATCGTCATCGGCGAGGGCGAGCTGCGCTTCACGCCCGACGCGGTCGAGGCGCTCACCGAGGGCCTGCCCGCCGGCGTCCAGCCCCTCGTCGAGGACTTCGCCTCCGAACTGGGCTCGCGGATCGCGCTGCCCGAACTGCCCTACGGCATCCAGTTGATCGACGTCGCGTTCGACGGGAGCGGCGTGACCGTCTCGGGCTCGGCCGAGGACGTCGTCCTGACCTGACGGTCACCCTGCGTCCCCGCGGGAGTCCGCATCGCGAGAACGAGTGTGGATTCGCGCGGGGAAGTCTGCTAGCGTTCACGCCATGCGCAAGCCGATGCTCACCAAGCGGCGCGCGATCGATTACTGCATGATCGCGGCCACGCTCTGTCGAATGCCGTAGGCGACTCGCCTGGCCCAACGAGGCCGGAGGCAGTCGCCGCACAGCGGCCCAGCGTGCGCGCAACACAGAGCAAGGCTTGCGACCCGTCTCCCCGGACACCGCCTTCACCGCGGTACGGGTGCGAGGTCACATCGGCTTGAATCCGGACACGGCGAATCCCGCGGAGAGCGGATCGGTCGGTCCTGGACGTCCACTGGACGGTCCCTGCTCATCGATGCACCGCACCCCCGCGCACACCGGGCACGCTCTCGAACTCGAATTCGGAACCGAACCAAGTCATTCCATTTACGTTCAGGAGAGTACAGCCATGGCCCGTGAAGACGTGCTGGTCACCGCCGAGTGGGCGGAAGAGAACCTCGACACCCCCGGCGTCGTGTTCGTCGAAGTCGACGAGGACACGTCCGCCTACGACAGCGGACACATCAAGGGCGCGGTGAAGATCGACTGGAAGGACGACCTCCAGGACGCGATCCGCCGCGACTTCGTCAACCAGGAGCAGTTCTCGCAGCTCCTGTCCGAGCGCGGGATCGCCAACGACGACACCGTCGTCCTCTACGGCGGCAACAACAACTGGTTCGCGGCCTACGCGTACTGGTACTTCAAGCTGTACGGCCACGACAACGTCAAGCTCCTCGACGGCGGCCGCAAGAAGTGGGAGCTCGACGCCCGCGAGGTCGTCACCGAGGTGCCCGAACGCGCCAAGACCGAGTACGTGGCGAAGCCGCTGAACTGGGACCTGCGCGCCACCCGCGACGAGGCCGAGGCCGCCATCGGCGTCAAGAACCTCATCGACGTGCGCTCCCCCGACGAGTACGCCGGCCGCCTGCTGGCCCCGGCCCACCTGCCGCAGGAGCAGTCCCAGCGCGGCGGCCACATCCCGACCGCGCTGAGCGTGCCGTGGAGCAAGGCGGCCAACGAGGACGGCACCTTCAAGTCCGACGCGGAACTGCGCGAGCTGTACGTGGAGGAGGCCGGCCTGGACGAGGCCAAGCCGACGATCGCCTACTGCCGCATCGGTGAGCGCTCCAGCCACTCGTGGTTCGCGCTCCGCGAGCTCCTCGGCTACGAGGACGTCAAGAACTACGACGGGTCCTGGACCGAGTACGGCTCGCTGGTGGGCGTGCCGATCGCGCTCGGCGACGAGCCCGGCACCAAGTAACACCGGCGACGGTAGCCACGGCGAAGCCTGCGAGCCGCAAGCGAGCAGCCACGGCGACGCTTAGAAGCCGTAGATAAGCGGCCTCGGCGACGCTTGCGAGCCGTAAATAAGCGGCCTCGGCGACGCTTGCGAGCCGTAAATAAGCGGCCTCGGCGACGCTTGCGAGCCGTAAATAAGCAAGGAAAGGTACAACAACCATGTCTGACAGCTGCGCTGCACCCGATCAGGACACGGCCCTGCCGGCCTCGGTCGATCTTGAGAAGGAGACCGTGCTGTCGGGCACGGTTGTCAACGACGAGGGCGAACTGGTGCAGGGGGCGTACGTGCGCCTCCTGGACGGCACCGGAGAGTTCACCGCCGAGGTGGTGACCGGCGAGGGCGGGCAGTTCCGCTTCTTCGCCGCGCCCGGCAGGTGGACGCTGCGCGCGCTCTCGCGCTATGGCGACGCCACCGGCGAGGTCGAGGCCGCCCGCGGCCTCAACGAGACCAAGCTCGCCGTCAGCCGCTAGCGCGGTGTCGGTGAACCCCTAGACCGACCGGGGCCGATTCAGCTCGTTTCCCAGTCTGGAGGGCGGGACCGCGAAAGCGGTCCCGCCCTTTGCCTTGCCCTCGGCTAGGCGTCGTTCTTGCGGCGGGCGGTCTTGGTGACCGGGTCGTAGAAGCCGGCCGGGTTGCGCAGGATCACGTTCACGCGGTTCCAGGCGTTGATCTGGGCGCACATCGCCACCAGCGCGGCGATCTGCTCGTCGTCGTAGTGCTTGCGCACCGCCTCCCAGGTCTCCTCGCTCACCCCGTGCGGGTTGTCGGCGAGGCGCGCCGACTCCTCGGCCAGCGCGAGCGCGGCCCGTTCGGCCTCGGTGAAGGCGGGGGCCTCGCGCCAGACGGTCACGAGGTTGAGCCGCTCGCGGTCCTCGCCGGCGTGCACGGCGTCCTTGTAGTGCATGTCGGTGCAGTAGCCGCAGCCGTTGACCTGGCTGGCGCGCAGTTTGAGCAGTTCCATCGTGGTGGACGGGACGGGCGAGGAGCTGTGGAAGAGCTTCTCGATGGCGAGCATGGCCTGGTAGTGGGCCTTGCCGAATTCGGTCTCGGCGTAGGTGAGTCGCGGTTCCATGGTGTTTCCTTCCTGTCAGTGCCCGCGGGTGGTGCGCAGGCCGTGGAACTTCTCGGGGTTGCGGATCATGTCGACGGTGCGGATGCGTCCGTCGCGGATGCCGAGGGCGGTGACGCTGGAGACCTCGCCGCCGACGAGCATGAGGACGGCGAGGCCGCCGTTGACGTGGGTGATCCGTTTGACCTGGTCGGGGTATTTGGCGTTGACGCCGATGAGGAAGCGGGCGATCTTGTCGGCGCCGTGGACGGGTTTGCGGGCGGCGCTGACGAGTCCGCCGCCGTCGGAGGTGAGGACGGCGTCGGGGTCGAGGAGGGCGAGGAGGCCTTCGAGGTCGCCTTCTCGGCTGGCGCGGGCGAAGGCCTCGACGGTGTGGCGGTGCCGTTCGGGGTCAACGTCGAAGCGGGGTCTGCGGGTCTCGATGTGGTCGCGGGCGCGGCTGGCGAGTTTGCGGCAGGCGGCGGGGGTGCGGCCGAGGGCGGCGGCGACCTGGTCGAAGGTGTGGCCGAAGACGTCGTGGAGGACGAAGGCGGTGCGTTCGGCGGGGCTGAGGGTCTCGAGGACGACGAGCATGGCCCAGGAGAGGGAGTCGGCGAGGCTGAGGGTGTCGGCGGGGTCGGGGGCGGTCTCGACCGGTTCGGGGAGCCAGGGGCCGATGTAGGTCTCGCGGCGGTGGCGGGCGGAGCGGAGGACGTCGAGGGCGAGGCGGGCGGTGGTGGTGACGAGCCAGCCGGTGAGGTCCTCAATCTCGGCGAGGTCGCTTCGCTGGAGTCGCAGCCAGGCGTCTTGGACGGCGTCTTCGGCTTCGGCGACGGTGCCGAGGAGTCCGTAGGCGACGCCGACGAGGCGGGGTCGCAGGGCTTCGAATTGGGCGGCGGCCTCCTCGGCGGTGGTCGCTTCCGGTTCGTTCATGCCTGGTGGACGGGACATGGTTCAAGAGTGTGACATCCGGTGGCCGGTTGTGACGGGTATCGCGGCCGAGGGGGCGGGTCGGGGTAGGGCAGACTGTCAGGCGTGTTCTCGAACGTCTCGGCGCGGTGGCGCCGCCGTCTGCGCGTGGCGGTCGTGGTGTGGGCGGCGTTGCTGGTGGTGTTGGCGTTCGCGGGGTCGCGGGCGACGGTGCGGGAGCAGGTGCCGGCCGCTGAGGCCCGTGCGGTGATGGACGCGGTGGTGGGTGAGGCGGCTTCGGTGTTCTCGGGTGCGGCGGTGCTGGCGGTGGGGCCGTTGGGTTGGGAGTCGTGTCAGGTGACGCCGGCGCGGCCGGGCCTGTCGTTGACGCGGACACTTCAGGTGTCGGCTGCGACGGTGGTGCAGGTGGAGGCGCTGGTTGAGCGGTTCGGGTTGCGGCCGTTGACGTCGGGGCCGGACGGGGTGTCGTGGTCGGGCGAGTCCGCGGGTTATGTGAACGTGCGGGTGACGGCGACGAGCGCGGAGCCCGCGGCGGGGCGCTGGGTGGATCCGGTTGCGGTGCAGGCGTCTACGGGTTGCCGGCCGTTGGACGGTCCGGTGGGCGTGTTCGCGCCGACGCCGCCGTTCGGCGCGGAGGCGTCGTGGGCGTACGGGTCGGTGCCGTGTCCGGACGGGAGGTCGGTGTCGAGTTGGACCGAGGCGGTTGCGGCCGAGCCGTTCCGGGTGCACGAGACGACCGGCGGCTGCGTCTGATCCGGAGCGCGCCGTCCGTGCCCGGAGCGCCGCACAAACTGACGGTCCATTCAGCACCCGTCCTGAACCCGATCGCCCCGAAGCGCCGTGCCGACTCGATCGCCTTGCGGATCGGCCCGATGGGCCTCCTCGCGCTCGTCCCGGCCTTCAGCGTCGTGGGCCTGTAGCGTTGCGGCGCTTCACTTGTCGATGTCGCCGACCACGAAGAACATCGAGCCGAGGATCGCGATCATGTCGGGGATGAGGCACCCGGTCAGCAGGGTCGCGAGGGCCTGCACGTTCGCGTAGGAGGCGGTGCGCAGCTTCAGCCGCCAAGGGGTCTTCTCGCCCCGGCTCACCAGGTAGTACCCGTTGGCGCCCAGCGGGTTCTCGGTCCACACGTACGTCTCCCCCGCCGGCGGCTTGAAGATCTTGGGGAGCTTGACGTTGACCGGCCCGTCGAGTCCGGCGGCCCGGTCGAGGCAGGCGCGGGCGAGGTCGATCGAGACGGCCACCTGGTCGAGCAGGCACAGGAACCGCGCGTGGCAGTCGCCCTCGGTGCGGACCACGACCGGCACGTTCAGTTGGTCGTAGGCGAGGTAGGGCTCGTCGCGTCGCAGGTCGAAGTCGAGGCCGCTGGCGCGCGCGACCGGCCCGCTCACCCCGTACGCGGCGGCGGTGGCCGCGTCGAGCACGCCGACGCCTTTGGTGCGGGCCGCGAAGATCTCGTTGTGCCGCAGCATCTTGTCGAGCCGGACCATGCCGGTCTCGACCTCGTCGAGGGCCTTGCGCGCCCGGTCCTCCCATCCGCCGGGCACGTCGTCCTTGAGGCCGCCCACGCAGTTGTACATGTAGTGGACGCGCCCGCCACTGGCCTCCTCCATGACCGCCTGGAGGCGTTCGCGTTCGGTGAAGGCGTAGAACATGGGGGTGATCGCCCCGATCTCGAGCGGGTACGAGCCGAGGAACATCAGGTGGTTGAGCACCCGGTTGATCTCGGCGAGGGCCATGCGCAGCCACACGGCCCGCTCGGGCGTCTCGATCCCGGCGAGGCGCTCGGCGGCGAGGGCGACGCCGAGTTCGGAGGAGAACGCCGAGAGCCAGTCGTGCCGGTTGGCCAGGAGCATGATCTGGCGAAAGTCGCGCACCTCGTAGAGCTTCTCGGCGCCGCGGTGCATGTAGCCGATGATCGGCTCGCACGCGGTCACCCGCTCGCCGTCGACGCGCAGCCGCAGCCGCAGCACGCCGTGGGTCGAGGGGTGCTGCGGCCCGATGTTGAGGACCATGTCGGTCGCCTCGGTGCCGGCGCCGACGCCGACGATCACTTCCTCGCGCTCGCTCACCGACCCATCGTCTCAGTTCCGGCCCGGCCTGGGAAGTGGCGACGCGGCTCGGGCCGCCTTGGAGGCTCCGGTTGCGTTGCCGGAGGTTGCCGGGCCCTGGCATCCTAGGGGGAGCATCCGACTATGGAGGAGTGCCCGAATGGACCGCGATCAGATGCGCGCCTCGGAGTCCGACCGGCAGGTCGTCATGGAACGTCTGCGCCAGGCGGTGGAGGAAGGGCGCTTGGACGTGTCCGAGTACCAGGATCGCGTCGACGCCGCCATGCAGGCGCGGGTCTACTCCGAGCTCGACCTGCTGCTCTCCGACCTCCAGCAGTTGCCGCCTCCGGGTTTCTCGGCCCCGCACGAGCCGACGGCGGTCATGCCCGCGTCGTTGTCGAAGGCGAACCAGCAGCTGCGCGACGGCATGGGCGGCGGCACGGAGAAGAAGTGGAAGATCACCGGGGTCGCGGCGGGCATCATCGCCCTGGCGGCCCTCACGGTCTTCCTGGTCGCCCCTGAACTGCTCATGTACATCGCGATCGGCGTGCTGGTCGTCCTGGTCCTGTTCGTCGTCGCGGCCCTCGCGGGCCTGTTCTGACCCCGCGCCCCTGCTCGTGAGCCGCCTGGCCGAGGCGGCCCGCACGATCGCCGCGCTGCGCGAGACCGGCGCCGTCGAGGCGCTGGAGGCGCGCTGGGAGGCGCTGAAGGCCGGAACGGCGAAGGGGCGGCCCGGGTCTCCCCGTCCGCCCCTGGTCTTGCCCGCTATGCGGGGTCGATGTCGCAGTTGTTCAGGGCGCCTTGGCGAAGGACGTCGAGGGCCCGCTGGGAGACGACGAGGCTGCCGTTGGCCGAGGCCCCGAAGTCGTCCGATCCGGCGCGGCCGGTCAGCTGGAGCCACTGGAACTTCGGCAGGTCGATCGGCCCGCCCGCCAGCTCCTCGGCGTCCTCGCCGAGCACCACGTCGGCCGCGGCGAGGCGGTACCCGTTCAGGCCCGCGCCCTCGATGAGGCCGGCCAGGTGGTCGGTGACGACGAAGCAGGGCGTGGACTCGAGGATCTCGTCGCCGAGCCAGTCCTGGACCACGTACTGGAGCCGCGACACGGCCGGCGGGTGCACCGAGGTGTCCATGACCGTGTCGTCGCCCAGCTCACCGGCGACCTCGGGCCCCAGAAGGTAGTAATTCATCAGCGCATCCTAACTTATGGGACGGACGGGGTGAAGTTCGTGCCGAGCTTGAGGTCGACCTTCGTGGCGTGGTCGAGGATCTGCTGGCGGGTCGCGTTCGGGTGGTCCTTGTAGAACTGGTTCCACTCCTTGCGGATCTCGCTCAAGTGCACCCGGCTGTTGACCTGGCCCTTGGGGATGCCGCGGAGGTTCTCCACCGAGTGCAGCTCCCCGGGTTTGAACCGCCCGGGGTAGCGGCGCAGGACCTGCTGCTCGACGGCGTGGTGGACGACGACCTTGCCCTTCCGGTCCGGGTGCTTCTTGAAGAAGTTGCCCTTGTAGTCGGTGTTGGTGGTCGTGCCGACGCGGGCGCGGTGCGTGGTGCGCCTGCGGATCTGCGGCTTGCTCTTGATGGTCGTCTTGACCCATTTGCCGCCGCCCTTGCCGGTGCGGAAGAACTTGGTGTTGCTGATGAGCCCCGCGATGAGCTTGGCGCCCTGGGCGGTCGCCTTGCGCGGGGGCCGGACGCGGGTCCTAGCCATTGAGCACCGCCTCGATCGCCATGTTGAGCAGCTGGTCGATGAGGAAGGAGGTGATCATCTTGAAGATCGGGATCTGCGCGAGCGAGGCCCCGAAGGTCACGACGGCCGTGGCGATCGCCTGGGCGATCTGGATGGCGAGCGTGATGAGCTGGACGATCATCTGCATCTTCAAGGCGAGCACGACGCCGGCGGCGATCATGAGCCCGATGCTGATGATGTTGGAGGGCTCGCCGATGTCGGCGATGTTGCGCACGGCCGACTCGCCGTCCTCCCACTCGGAGCGGAAGGCGTCGATGTCGTCGCTGCGGTTGTTGTCGATGACGGTCCGCGCGGCGCTCTCGAGCTGGTCGATCGCGCCGGAGATCGTGTCGGCGAGGCCGGTCCAGTTGCTGCCGAGGTCGAACAGCTTCGTCTCGTCGGACTCGGGCCAGTGGTAGCCGAGCATGGAGAGCAGGCTCGACAGTTCGGAGGGCAGTGACAAGCCCACGGGGGCCTCCTTCGTAGGGAGTGGGACACGGAGCGTTATGAAGGAGTTGATGCGGGCCGGTGCCGGCGGCCGTTGGGACGTGAAGGGAGAGGAGGGTCAGCCGCCGAGTTCGGCGAGCAGTTGCATGAACAGCGCGGCGATGTCGTTGTCGGCGGCCTCGTGGTCGTCGGCCATCTCGCGCAGGCTGTTCGCGTAGTCGAGAAGGTCCTCGATGTTGGTGGTGATGCACTCCATCAGGGCTTCCATGACGACCTGGTGGGCGATGTCGAGGAGGGAGCCGATCGCGTCGCCGCCGAAGCAGTCGCTCAGTCCCTCTACGGCGGAGCGGAACTGGTCGACGACGGCCTGGACGGCGTCGGTCGCGGCGTCGAGTTCGCCGGCGCCCCTGCGGATCGATTCGAGATCGAGTTGGACCGCCATCTCAGCTCCCCCCTTGCAGTTTCTTCATGACGGAGCTGATCTGGGCCGACATCTCCTGCATCTGGCGCAGGCCCTGGTCCTGGATCTTGGTGACCGCTTCGCCGAGGGCTTCGAGGTCGGGCGCGGCGGCGTCGGGGGCCAGGGACTCGGCGCGCGCGTCCAGCGCGGTGTTCACCGCTCTTCGGATCTCCTCCTCCAGGAACTCGGTGCCCTCCTTGAGCACTCGGACCTCGACGAACTCGAGGCGTTCGAGGCGTCCGTCGGAGCCGAGGACGACTTTGATGCGCCCGTCGGCCGCTTCTGCGGTGACGGACGGGACCTGGTGGTCCTGCTGCTGCTGTTTGACTGTGTCGAGGGCCGTGCGGGCGTCTGCCAATTGCTGGGCGATCGCGTCCTCACCGAACATGCCGCCTCCGGGGTTCTCAGTGGACTCGGTACGGCTATCAGCATAGACCGGCACGGCCACTTCCAGGTCCCCAAAAGATGCCGTCTTACCAGGGGATTCGATGGCACCATCAACCCTGTGTAATGGTGTCGTACCAACCATTTTCGGCCCTATTCCGGGCAGAGAAGACTCCATTGTGCGCCGGTCACGGGAGCCACTGCACTGTCGCCCCAGAACATCGAATTCGCAACTGCGATGGCTTCAGGACACCTTGGTCACAGGATTCGGCGGTCGAGTGGCGGCACGGAACACCGATCGCCACCGGCGGAGGAGCGGCCGGTGGCGATCGGTGCGGATTGCCTATTTGCAGTGGGGCTTGCCGTGCCCGTGGTGCGGATTGCGGCCGTTGTGCTTGCCGTGCGGCTTGCCCGAGGCCGGGAGGGCCCCGACGTGCGTGCCGTCCGGGCCGGCGCAGCCGAGGAAGGACTTCTTGGTGAGGCGCGTGAACCTGCCCCAGTCGATCGAGCCGTCCTTCTTGCGGCTGTAGGCGTCCGGCGCGGTCAGGCTCGCGAACTCCTTCGCGGTGACCTTGCGGCCGTCGCTGTTCTTCGTTGACGTGCCGTCGAACAGGAAGTTCGTGGCGTCGACGTCGCCGGAGACCGCGTCGGGCCGGTTCTCGTCCCTGATCGTGGTGCGCAGCGACAGGTTGCCGCGGAAGACGCCCTGGTCCTCCGGCGCCACATACGGGTTGATGCGGAAGATGAAGTTGTACCGCTTGTTGTCGATGGCGGTGTTGTTCGTGACCGTCAGGCGGCCGGGGTTGAAGTTGTCGGAGAAGCCGTCGAGGTTGTTGTCGAAGGCCAGGTTGCCGACGGCGACGTGGTCGACCGGGAGGCCCTCGCCGCCGAGCTTGAAGCCCACGCCGAGGTTCGAGTCCTCGAAGTACCCGTCCGAGAGCTTCCCGTTGGAGTAGGCGATGTTGCCCTCCAAGGTGATCGGGAGGTTGGCGCCCTCGTTGGTGCGGTTATACAGGTCCCAGCCGTCGTCGATGTTGTGGTGGGAGATGTTGCCGCGGAAGACGTTGTCCGCCCCGACGCCGAGCTTGGCCGCGAAACCGTCAGCGTTGCCGTCGGCCGGGTCGCGGTTGTCGTGCGACTCGGAGTTGAGCACCAGGTTGCGCGATGGCCAGTAGGCCGGGTCGGTGCCCGTGCCGTCGAGCTGGAACCCGGTGTTCCCGTTGTAGCTGAACACCATCTGCTCGATGACGTTGTCGTTGCCCTCGACGCGCATACCGTGCCCGGCCGAGTTCGTGAGCTCGAGTCCGTAGACGTGCCAGTGGTCGCCGTTCACCTGGATGATCTGGGCCAGCTCCCCGCCGCCGTCGATCACGACCTTCTCGCCCTTGTACGCGGTCAGCGTCTTCACGCCGTCCGCGGTGCCCGAGTAGGCCTCGCCGATCACGATGGAGGATTCGGGCGTGTAGGTGCCGCCGCGGAGGAAGACCTTCTCACCCGGGTTCACGTACCGGATCGCGGTGTGGACGTCGAGCGGGTCCTTCTTGGTCCCGGCGGCGTCCGGACTCCCGTCGGGCGCCGCGAAGAGGCCCTTCCCGGAGTCGTAGACGCGCTTCTCGACGGTGAGCTCCCGCGTGATCGGCGTGTCGTCCGGAGCGCCCTCGGGCGTGTAGGTCGCGGTGAGTTCGGTGGTGTCGGCGGTGAGCGCGACCGGGTGGGACCAGACCTCGCCGCCCGAGACCGGCGCGTCCTCGACCAGGGTCGCGCCGTCGGCGGCGAGCGTGATGGCCCCGTCGTAGTTGCCGGAGGCCTTGAACTCGTACGCCTCGGTGCCCGAGGTCGGGGCCGACAGCAGCGTCAGCTCGGCGCCCGGCTGCGGCGCGACGACGGGCGTGCGCGGCTGCGTGTTCGCCTCGGACAGGGTCAGGCTCGCGTTGTTGATGCGCACCAAGGCGTTGCGCGAGGCGAAGAACCCGACGGTCATGTTGTCGGGGTCGATGTCCTGCACCCAGTCGGCGCCTTCGAGGATCTCCTCGAAGGTGACCGGCTCGTCGAGGTGGGTGAGCGTCACCGACATGATGAACGCGGTGTCGGTGCGCTCCAGGCGCATCGTGACCGGCACGCCGCGCGGGACCTCGTACTGCGGGTCGTCGGTGAAACCCGTCGAGGACCAGTTCGATCCGGGGTTGCCCCACGGTTCGGTCACGCCGGTGCGCACGATCGGGCTCGGGCCGTGGCGCATCATCGAGACGCCGGCGAGGTTGGAGGCGGCCGGGACCTCCTCGAAGCCCTCGACCATCGGGTCCTGGCGGGGGCCGCCGTTGAGGTCGCGGACCATCAGGCCCGCCCCCTCCTGGCCGTTGGGATTCGCGCCGTTCTCGGGCCCAAGCTGGTCGACCGTGACGTCCGCTTCGAGCACGAAGTTGTACTCGTTGGGGTCCAGGTCCACATAGTAGAAGACCAGGCCGTCGTGGCCGGGCGCGAGTTTGCCACCGCGGCTTTCGAGGACGATCTCGCCGTCGATGGTGCCGGGGAACTCGGGCTCGGCGTAGTTCGCGCCGACCTTCTCGGGCAGGACGTTTGAGTTGAAGTTGAGGTCGGTGGACTGACCGAAGGCGATCTGCTGCCAGACCGGTTCGGGTTCTTGGGCCTGGGCCGCGGTGGCGTTCACGAGTCCCGCGACGAGCATCGCGGCGGACGCGACGGCTACGGCAGCAGGCCGGCCTCGCGTTTTGGCAATCGATTGCATTTACACTCCATTGTGCGGTGAGGGGATGGGCGGGAGGGGGTGCCACATGGAGGCGTCGCCGGGGTCCGGCGAGTGGCGCCGCTGCGACCGGACGCGAGCCGGGTCGACGACGGGTGCATCGCGGACGAGGCGGATCGCGGCCGTGCGAGCGGCGAGATCAGGCTTTCGTTGGGACAGTGCTGTTGATGGAACAGTCTAGAGAGCGCTTGCCTAGAATGTCAAGGTCGTCGATATGTCGATCGAGCTGGCGACCCGGTTTCGCGCGCCCGGCCTCAGGCGCGGCCGCCGCGGAAGGCCGGCGCCAGGTCGGGATCGGGCAGGTAGTCGAAGTGCTCGTCGCGGTCGCAGCGCAGCCAGCCCTCGCGCACGTGGAGGCGCGCGACCTGGACGGTGGAGCGGCGTCCGCCGCCAGGATGCGTGAAGTAGTAGAGGAAGGCCTCGTCGGGGCCTTGGGTTAGGGCCATGGCGTGGTGGCCGAGCGCCTCGTCGAAGGCGCGCCTGCCGGGACCGGCCAAAAGCGGGATCGGTTGGCGGTGCCAGCGTTCGAGGTCGGTGGAGCGGTGGACGAGGAGCCCCGACCACCCGTCGGTCACCATCCAGTGGACGCCGCCGAGCGTGAACACGGTGGGGCCCTCCTGTGCCTGGTCGGTCACTGCCGGACCGCAAGGGGCCCAGGCGTACAGGTCCTCCGAGTCCGCGGCGTAGACGTGGCTGCCGCGCCTTTCGTCTTTGAACCACATGCGCCACTTGCCGTCCGGGAGGCGGTGCACGGTGGCGTCGATGGCGCGCTCGGAGTCGAGGTCGAGTGTGGACTGATATGTCCAGGCGTCGAGGTCCTCCGAGGTGTAGTGCCGGATCTCGGCGGGGCCGGTCCAGTCCTCGCGCACCCCTTCGAGATAGGTGACGTACATGTGCCAGGTGCCGTCGTGGCGCAGGATCTCCGGGGCCCACCAGGTGTTGCCCGAGGCGCAGTCGGGGCCGGCCTGGGTGCCGACGTACGTCCATTCGCGACCGTCGGGGCTCGTGGCGTGGCCGATGTCGGTCCCGTGGACCCAGGCGACCCCGGCGTCGGGCTGGTTGGCGCGGCGCTGGGTGTAGAAGAGGTGCCAGAGCCCCGAGTCCGGGTCGAAGACCACGGTCGGGTCGGTGGGCCCGTCGAAGACCGGGTCGGTGAACAGCGGGGCGGGGGCGCTTCGCGGGCTCGGGTTCGGACCGGTCATGGTTCCTCCAAGGGGAATTCGGCGGCCGAGGGTGGCCGGGCCCGGTGGGGTGCTTGAAATCTAGCGTCGGAAAACGTTTGCCGCAACCATCATCCCACTACCCCCGGCCGGGCCGCAGGCACGGCCCCGCCTCGGTCCCACCTCGACTCCGGCCCGGTTCGCACCGGCCCGATCCCGCACCGCTGCCGAGGGGATGGCACAGGAGCCGGTTGCGTCTTGTGCCCGTCCGCGGCTTCGGTACCCCTCCTGCCCGTGCGCGAGCATTCAGCCGGTCTTCCCGAAGCGCCCGAATACCCCGCGCTCCGGTACCGTTGGACGCATGGACCTCAACGCGGATCTGGGGGAGGGTTTCGGCCGCTGGGAGCTCACCGACGACGCCGCGCTGCTGCGCATCGTCACGAGCGCCAATGTCGCGTGCGGTTTCCACGCCGGGGACCCGGTCACCCTGCGCCGGGTGTGCGCCCTGGCCGCCGAGTCGGGGGTGCGGATCGGCGCCCAGGTGTCCTATCGCGACCTTCCGGGCTTCGGCCGGCGCGAGATCGACGTCCCCCCAGAGGAACTGGCCGCCGAGGTCGCCTACCAGATCGGGGCCCTCAGGGTCTTCGCGGAGGCCGCCGGGTCGGCTGTGTCGTACGTCAAACCCCATGGGGCCCTGTACCACCGGGCCGGTCGCGATCCGGTGCAGGCCGCGGCCGTGGTCGAGGGCGCGCGCCTGGCGGGCGTCGCGACCGTGCTCACCCAGCTCGGCAGCGAGCTCGACCGGACCGCCGCGCGGGCCGGGATGCGGGTCGTGGGCGAGGCCTTCGCCGACAGGGCGTACCTGGGCAACGGGCGCCTGGTCGCCCGCGGCCTCCCCGGGGCCCTGCTCGAACCGGCCGCGGCCGTGGCGCAGGCGCTCGACCTGGCGGTCGACGGCGCGGTGACGGCCATCGACGGCACGCGCACTCCGATTGCGGCGGCATCGATCTGCGTGCACGGCGACGGCCCCGACGCGGTCGCGGTGGCCGCATCCATCCGGGCTACATTGGACGAACGAGGCATCGACGTGGAGGCTTTCTCGTGAGCACCGGAAGAACCACCGCCCCTCGGCTGAGGCCGCTCCCGGCCGGGCCGCGGGGCATCCTGATCGACTGCGGCACAACGGCCGCGGCGCGCGCCTGTTATCGCTCGCTCCAGAACCGGCGCATGTCCGGGCTGCTGGAGGCCGAGGCGCTGGTCCCGGGTGCGACGACCGTGCTCGTCGACGGGGTCGACGAGCCCGAGCTGCTGGCGGCTGAGCTGCCCCACTGGCCGATGAACGAGGAGCCCGAGGCCTCGGGCGAGTGCGTCGAGATCCCGGTCTGCTACGACGGTCCGGACCTGGAGGCGGTGGCCGCGATGTGGGGCGTGCCAGTCGACGACGTGGCCGACGTCCACTCGGGCATCGAGTACGAGGCGGCGTTCTGCGGGTTCTCCCCCGGGTTCGCGTATCTCGAAGGGCTGCCCGAGCGGCTGCGGGTGCCGCGGCGGGAGAACCCGAGGACGGCCGTCCCGGCCGGGTCGGTGGCGGTCGCGGGCCCCTACACGGGGGTGTATCCGCGTTCGAGTCCCGGTGGGTGGCAACTGATCGCGACGATGACGAACCCGGGGCGGCTGTGGAACGAGCACCGCGAGCCGGCGGCGCTGCTGGTGCCGGGCACGCGGGTGCGGTTCGCGGCGGTGCGGGTATGAGCGCCGTCGAGATCCTGCGCGCGGGCGTGCTGACGACCTGCCAGGACGCGGGGCGGCCCGGCTGGGGGCACCTGGCGGTGCCGCCTTCGGGCGCGGCCGACCTGCCGTCGTGGCGGTTGGCGAACCAGTTGGCGGGCAACCCGACCGGGGCGTGCGCGCTGGAGACGACGTTGAACGGCTGCACGGTGCGGACGCACCGGGACGTGACCGTGGTGGTGGGCGGGGCGCCGTGCCCGGTCACGGTGGACGGGCGCCCGGAGGCGTGGGGGCAGCCGGTGAAGCTCAAGGCCGGGTCGGTGCTGGACGCGGGGCCCGCGGAGGTCGGGGTGCGGTCGTACCTGGCGTTCTCCGGTGGGCTGCATCCGAAGTCGAGCCTGGGATCGCATTCGACGTGCCTGCTCTCGGGGCTCGGGCCGGACCCGCTGCGGGTCGGCGACACGATCCCGCTGGGGCCGAGCCTGGCGCATCCGCCGCTGCCGACGCAGTGGCCGGCGCCGTGGGCCGGGGTGAGCCCGGAGCTGGTATTGAAGCTCCATTTGGGACCGAGACTGGAGTGGTTCCGGCCCGATGCGGCGGCCGAGCTGGCGCGCGGGGTGTGGACGGTGTCGGAGCATTCGAACCGGATCGGCCTGCGGCTGGAGGGCCCACCGTTGCGGCGGGTCGACCCGGCGGCGGAGCTGCCGAGCGAGGGGATCGCGTCGGGGTCGCTGCAAGTGCCGCCGGACGGGCAGCCGATCCTGTTCGGCGCCGACCACCCGACGACAGGCGGCTACCCGGTGATCGGCGTGGTCGGCCCGCAAGCCCAGGCCGCCGCGGCGCAGGCCCGCCCGGGAACGAAGATCAGATTCGCCCCGATCCCGATCCCACAATGGAGCAGAAGCGCCTGACGGAAGCGAGACTCGCGCCAGGCGCTTCTTACGGGAGCGTGACTCACCTCGGGCGCCTCTGGCGGGAGCACGCCCCGCCTCAAGCGCCTCACTCGTGAGCACGACTCGCGCCAGGCGCTTCTAACGGAAGCGCTCCTCACCTCAGGCGCTTCTAACGGGAGCACGCCTCGCCTCGCGTCCCCCGATCAAGTGAACTCCGAGCGCGAGGAGCCCCGAACGGGCTCCCGGCGGCCGATTTCTGTCGGACCCTCCGGCAATGATCGGGCGAGACTTCCTTCCCCTCTCGGGAGGGTGGGGGTTAGGGACGGCCTCCTCCTCAAGGTTCAAAAAGCCGCACCCGCAGGCGCACCCCGGGCCGTTCGACACGGCGTGAAAGCCGGGGAGGAGTACGGCATGAAAGCCAGGAAGGAGCTGCCGCGCCTACACGCGCGCCCTAGGCCTCCAGCGGCGCCAGCGCTTGGGCGAAGTCCGCCACCAGGTCCTCGGTCGCCTCGATGCCGCACGAGAAGCGCACCAGGTCCTCGTCGATGCCCTCCGCGGCGCGCTCGGCCGGGCTCATGCCCGCGTGGCTCGTGACCGCCGGGCGCGTCACCAGCGACTCGACCCCGCCGAGGCTCGGCGCGGTGTACGGCAGCTCGAGTCCCTTGATGAGCGCGTCCGCCGCGGCCACGCCGCCCACCGGCCGGAACGACAGCACCGAGCCGAACCCGTCGAACAGCTCGGCCGCCCGCGCGTGTTCGGGGTGCGACGCCAGGCCCGGATAGTTGACCTGCGCGATCCCCTGGTGCCCCTCCAGGAACCGCGCCACTCCCAGCGCGTTCGCGTTCTGCTGCCGCACCCGCAGCGCGAGCGTCTTGAGGCCGCGCGCGAGCAGGAATCCCGCGTGCGGGTCGAGGCTGGCGCCGTAAAGATTGAGCACCGACCGGACGCGGGCGAGGCGTTCGGCGCTTCCGGTGACGACCCCGGCGACGATGTCGGAGTGGCCGTTCAGCGCTTTGGTCGCCGAGTGGCACACCAGGTCGAACCCGACCGAGTGGGGCCGGAACACCACCGGCGTGGCGAAGGTGTTGTCGATGATGCTGGTGAGGCCGTGCTCGCGGCTGAACGCCGCGATCGCCCGGAGGTCGCCGACCCGCACGAGCGGGTTGCTGATGGTCTCGACCACGAACGCCTTCGTCTCGGGCCGCAGGGCCGCGGCCCAGGCCTCTGGGTCGGCCGGGTCGACGAAGTCGACCTCCCAGCCCAGGCGCGGGGCCTGCCCGGTGAGGAAGTGGTGGGTGCCGCCGTAGAAGGCGCCGGCGGCGATGACGTGGTCGCCCGCCTGGAGGGTGGCGAGCAGCGCGGTGGTGATCGCGGCCATGCCCGAGGCGGTGGCGATGGCGGCCTCGGCGCCTTCGAGCAGGGCGAGCTTGTCGTGGAGGTAGTCCTGGCTCGGGTTGGAGTTGAGGCGGATGTACTGGATCTCGTCGTACGTCTCGCCGGGCCGGGTCTCGAAGACGGTGCCCTGGTAGACCGGGTGGACGACGGAGCCGTGGTGGGCGGGGCGGGGTTCGCCGCCGTGGACGGCCAGGGTCTCGAATCGGGTCTGCGCTTCGCTCATGTGCTCGACGATACGGTCGGTCCGGTGCGGCCGCAACGGTCATGCGACTGGGGTCGGCGGGCCGCCCGGCCGCGCCCCGATCAGTCGCTAATCAGTCGCCGATGAGGCGGGCGAGCAGCCTGCGTTCGCCGGGCCAGGCCTCGTAGAGGACTTCGCGGGGGACGCTGCGGGCGGCGTAGCGCAGGGCGAGCGCGACGACGACGATGTCGTCGAGCGGTCCGATGACGGGCAGGAATTCGGGGATGAGATCGATCGGGCTGGCGAGGTAGACGGCGGCGGCCACGATCGCGGCTTTGGCGCGCCGGGGCACCGCGGGGTGGCGTCGCAGGCGCCGGGCGCAGGTGACGCAGTCGGGGATGAACGCGGCGAGGTCGCGCAGGAGGCCCGGCGGCAGCCGCCGGGCGAGGAGGGCGAGCAGCGCCCAGGTCGCGGCGACGAGGACGGCGGCGAGGGCGAGGCCTCCGGCCCAGGCGAGCACGGTCGCCGTCACCGCCGTTCCTGGTCGAGGCTGGCCAGGTAGGCGTTGTAGACCTCGTGGGGGTCGTCCTCGGGGTGCCCGGTGGCGCTCGCGCGTTCGGCCATCCGGTCGAGGCGCCGCCCCTCGCGCTCCTCCGAGCGCGCCCATTGGGCGATGAGCACGCCGATGATGATGAGGCTCGGGATCTCGCCGAAGGCCCACGCGATGCCGCCGCCGGCGCGCTGGTCGGCCAGCAGGTCGGCGACCCAGGGCATCGCGAGCTGCGTGTACCAGTCCTCGGCGATGAGCCCGGTGCCCATCATGAGGGTGAGCCCGAAGATCGCGTGGAAGACGATCGTCACGAAGTACAGGAGCACCTTCGCCGGGTAGGTGAGCGGCCGCGGCTTCGGGTCGGGCCCGATGACCACCCAGAAGAACAGGCACCCGGCCGCGAGGAAGTGCGCGGTCATGAACAGGTGCCCGAAGTGCGAGCGCATCGCCCACTCGAACATGCCCGTGAAGTACATGACGTACAGGCTCGTGAGGTAGATGAACAGGGTGACGAGCGGGCGCGAGATGAACCGCGACCAGCGGCTGTGGATGAGGGCGAGCAGCCACTCGCGCGGGCCCCCGGCGCGGTCGGGCCGCAGCGCCCGCAGCGCGAGGGTCGTCGGCGCGGCCAGGACCAGGAGGATCGGCGCGAGCATGTTCAGCGCCATGTGCTGGACCATGTGGGCGCTGAACAGCACCATCCCGTACTTGCCGAGCCCGGTCGAGGTGGTCAGGACGATCACGGCCCACCCGCCGATCCACAGCGCGGTCCGGTACCAGGGCCAGGCGTCGCCGCGGCGGCGCAGCCGGGCCACGCCCGCGACGTAGAAGCCGACGAGTGTCACGGCGGCGGCGCACAGCAGCACCGAGGGGTACCAGTCGAGCACGATCGTCGTGAACGACATCGGGCCCGGCGTCGGGAAGCCGAGCAGCGCGGTGTTCGGGTCGGGCAGGGCCTCGGTCGGCGGCGGGGTGACCGACAGGGACGAGGCGAGGCCGAACGCGACGGCCATGAGCGTCAGCTCGACCGCGGCGAGCCGGTTGAACGCCCTGCGGTCCCCGGCCTCGACCTCGGGGAGGGTGCGGCGGCGGTGGACCCAGCCGAGGACCCCGCCGACGGCGAGGACCGCGATCTTGACCAGCGCGATCCGCCCGTAGGCCGATTCCCACAGGTCGCTGACGGCGACGTTGGCGCCGAACACGATGAGTCCCGAGATCCCGATCGCGGGGTAGGCGAGGGCCGCGGCGAACGAGTACCGGCGCGCGGCCACGGCCGGGTCGCGGCGGGCGATGAACAGGGCGAGCAGTCCTCCGGCCCAGAACGCGGCGGCGAGCACGTGGATGAGCAGGCCGTCGACGGCGATCTGGTGGTTGCCGTTGGAGGCGGAGTGGCCGGTGAAGATCGGCGGGACGGCCGCGGCCACGGCGAGCGCGGCGGCGCAGGCCGCTCCGGGGATCGTGAAGGCGCGGGCGGCGACGACCGCGGCCGCCAGCGCGAGGAGCGCGGTGAGCGCGAGGGATTGTCCCTGCTCGGACTGGGTGGCGTACGACCACAGGCCCGGTGCGGTGACCTCGGAGAGCGGGCGGACGAACGTGTCGGCGAAGTCGACCGGGAGGCTCGCGAGCGCGACCAGGGCCCAGAGTCCGGCGGCGGCGGCGCCGATGCGCAGCCACCGCCATGACTGGGCGGCGAGGCGCGCGCGGTCGCCGGTGCGGCCGGGCAGGAAGCAGGCCGCGGCGATCGTGCAGCCGACGGCGGCGAGCATCGCGAGGTCGTAGGCGTATTTGAGGAGTCCGGAGGCCCAGGTGACGAGCGGGTCGGGGGTGGCGAGGCCGGGGAGGGCGGGGATGTCGACCGCGCCGCCGAGGTCGAGTGCGGCGATGGCGGCGACGAGTCCGGCGACGGCGGCCAGGGCGAGTGCGAGGGCCTTGGTTCCGCGCCGTCCCCGGTCCGTGCCCCGCCGCGGCCCGCTTCGGGACCCCACGCGCGCGCCGGGTATGGTAGCGGCGGTGTTTTCGCTGGTCTCGGTCGATGCGGTCACGTAGCCCAGCATGGCTGATTAATCCAGCTCACGCCCCACCGGGTGGGGTCCGTTTATCTCCGGCGACTCTCTGGCGCGCCCGGCGGGCGCCTCCCGGTCATGTCGGTGTCATAAGGCACGATCACTGAGCGCCGTTCGCGGTGCCGCGTCTTTCGAAGGTCGCGGTCTCGCCTGCGGAGCCGTAGTTTTCTATGGTGGATCGCGATGGGAATCATCGAAAGACGCGGTGAGATCATGAACCTGCTCCAGGGAGGCGGAGGCGTGCTCGGCAATGTGCACTTCACGCTCGACGGCTCGGACGACCCCTCGAACGTGCTGAACCTCATGGCGCTGGACGCCTATGTGAGCGGCGCGCAGCCGCACGCGGTGGTCCGGTCGCTCGACTCGGTCGCGGAGGACGTCGATCTCATTCCCGAGGGCGGTTCACTCGTTCGGTCGATTTCGGGGGCTTCTTTTCTGCAACTGGTGACCGGCGAGGGCTGGACGCTGCGGACGCAGCGGTGGCGGGACGGTTCGGGCCAGGCGGTGGTCACCGCGGACACGCGTGAGCGGGCCGAGGAGGTCGCCGCGTTCGTGTCCGATCGGACCGGTTCGGCCGAGGAGCCCGGCGAGGACAAGGTCGACATGGGGTTCTGGTACCGGTCGGCGCGGGGTCCGTTCCGGTCGACGCGGTCGATCAGCGCGCCGCGCTGGCCGGAGATCGAGGGGAACTACTCCTCGAATTCGGGGGCGGCTCTGGGCAAGCTCATGGCGACGCGGTCTTCGGACGTGGCCGGGCGCCTGGTGCTGCTGCACGGCCCGCCCGGTACTGGCAAGACCACGGCGTTGCGGGCGTTGGCGCGTGAGTGGGCGCCGTGGTGCCAGGTGGACACGGTGCTGGATCCGGAGGCGTTCTTCGCGGATCCGTCCTACCTGATGGAGGTCATCATCGGGTCGGAGATGGACATGGTGCTCGACGCCGATCCGGATCACGGGGAGTCGCGGCGCGCGCATTGGCGGCTGATGGTCTTGGAGGACTGCGACGAGTTGATCCGCGGTGAGGCGAAGGAGGCGTCGGGCCAGTCGCTGGCGCGGTTGCTGAACCTGACGGACGGCCTGCTGGGGCAGGGCCGGGAGATCATGGTCGCGATCACGACGAACGAGCGGCTCGACCGGTTGCATCCCGCGGTGGTGCGTCCGGGCCGGTGTCTCGCGCAGATCGAGGTGGGTGCGCTGTCGCCGCTGGAGTCGAGCGATTGGCTGGGCGGGGAGGCGGTGCGGGAGCCGATGACGCTCGCGGAGCTGTACGCGCGCAGGAGCGGCACGGACCCGACGACCACGGAGTCGGCGATTCCGCAGCAGCCGATCGGTCAGTACCTCTAGGCGTTGCCTTTAGACCGCTGCCTCTGGGTCCGCTGTCTCTCGGTCGTCTCGCCCCGTCCCGGGTGCCCGGTCCTTCGGGCGCGGTGAGGGGCGGGCGTGGTGGGGCGGCCGCCCCTCACCGGTCCTGGCCTGGCCGTGTCGCTTCGGCGGCGGCTTCGCGGCTGTGCCGCTTCGGCGCCGTCTAGGCGGTCGTGTTCATTCGGCGGCGTCGCGTGCTTCGAAGACGGCCTTGGCGTGCTGGACCGCGTTGATGGCGGCCGGGAAGCCCGCGTAGACCGCGATCTGGGTGAGCGCCTCGACGATCTCGGCGCGGGTGCATCCCGCGTTGAGGGCGCCGTTGATGTGGAAGCGGAGCTGCGGGGCGGCGTTGCCCAGCGCTGCCAGCGCGCCCAGGGTCACGAGCTGGCGGTCCCGCGGTTCGAGTGCGGGGCCCGAGTAGACGTCGCCGTACGCGAACTCGGCGATGTAGCGGCCGAGGTCGGGGGCGATGTCGGCGAGGGAGGTGACGACCGTCGGTTCGGCCTCTCCCGAGATGTGTTGCAGTGCTTTCATTCCGCGTTCGTAGCGGTCTTCGGGATGCTCCATCTGAGATCCTCCTTAATCGCGTGAGGTCTGGGTTCGCTTGCCCCACAAGGCCAATCCTGGTGCACCGGGGAGTGTCGCCGCAAGGTCCCGAGGGGATGCGGAGCGTAGTGGTGGCCGGATTCACCAATCGCCGGCCGGTCGCGGCGTTTCGTTCACCGGGTCGCGCCGCCGCTGCCGCTAGGCTCGGGCGCGGTTCCCCCGCCACCGTCGACCATCGAACGCCCCTGGGGGAGCACCATGCAGCACACAACGGCACCGTCGTCCGGGCGTCGCCGCGGACGTCTCGCGTTTCTCGGGGTGGCGGTCGCCGCGGTCGCGGTCGCCTTGGCGGGGACGACGCAGCACGCGCAGGCCGCGACGGTGACGATCGACCCGCTCGCGCCCGCGTTCGACTTCAACGCGTTCGTGGAGAACGAGACGACTCTGGCGTCACTGGAGGCCGAGGGCGCGATCGCCACTGGCGGGAACCTGGTCGTCGAGGGCTCCTACAACGTGATGATCCACGACGTGGGGACGTTCGTCGCGCCCGGCGACAGCGCGCCGAGCGCCCTGGTCGTGGGCGGTCGGATGGACTACACCGCCGACCCTGCGACCTCGGTCGTGCAGGTCCTCAACCAGGGGTACGTGAAGATCGGCGACCTGACCGGCACGGACGTGCTCAACACCGACGACAACAGCGCGAGCGTCAACACCCGCGTGGTCGCCGCGGGGGCGGGCTACGACAGCACGCCGCGGCTCCAGCTCACGGTGCAGCAGCCGCTCGACTCGGTCGGTCCGAGCTCGCCGATAGACTTCGCCGGGGCTTTCGCCGAACTGCGCTCGACGAGCGCGACGCTCGCCGGGTGCCAGGGCACCGTCGCCATGATGGACGTCGGCGGGACCGCGGTCGCCGAGGGCGAGGTCGCGCCCGGGCAGATCATCGAGATCAGTCTGGAGCCCGGGACCACCAACGTCCTCGATCTGACCGGGGAGGACCTCGACAACATGTCGGAGCTGCGGTTTCTGGACCAGCCGACGCTCGATACGCCGCTGCTGATCAACGTGGACACCTCCGGTGCCAGCGGGGAGCTCGACTGGGACGTCGCCCCGCAGTCGCCCATCAGCGGCGACCAGTCGCCGTTCATCCTGTGGAACTTCGGTGACACGAGCCGACTGCGGATCGCCAGCGGCGACACCGTCCAGGGCAGCATCCTCGCGCCGTACGCCGATTACTCCGACGTGAGCCCCACCAACGTCGAGGGCCAGATCATCGCGAGGAACGCCAGTCTCGGCGAGATCGGCGAGAACGGCGGCGAGATCCACCACTTCCCATTCGCCTCCACGCTGACCTGCGAGTCCGATGTCGAGCCCTCCCCGTCGCCGTCCGAGCCCGACCCGAGCGGCGACGGACCGACCGGCGGCGCGTCGGACGGGCCGACGGACGGCGGCGCCGATCTTCCCTCCACGGGGCAGTCCCTCCAGCCGCTGTTGATCGCGGCGGGGGCGCTGGTGGCGGTCGGCGCCGCGGTGCTCGTCGGCGCGACGCGGCGCAGGAGAACGCAGCCCTGATGGCCGGACCCCTCCCAATCGACCGCGCGCAGTCGCACGCCTGGACCGCGCTGGTCCTGACGGCGCTCGCGGGAGCGGTCGACGGGGCGGGGTTCCTCAGCCTCGGGCAGCAGTTCGTGGCGAACCAGACCGGGAACGCCGTCCTCCTCGCCGTGGCCGTCTCAGGGCAGCTCACCGGCAGGGAGGACGGCCTTTCGGCGGTGGGCCCGCTGTGGTCGCTGATCGGGTTCACGCTGGGGGCGGTGATCGCCTCGCTGGCGACGCGCCGCCACGTGCTCACGAGCTTCGGGGTGCCGCTGCTGCTGGTGGCCGAGGTGGCGGTGCTGGTGCTGGCGGGCTTCGCAGGGCCGTTCGAGGTGGCGATCGCGTTGGCGGCGTTCGCGATGGGCGTCCAGAGCATCCACGCGACCCGCATCGGCCTCGCGGGGATCAACACGACCGTGCTGACCGGGACGCTCATCGCCTTGTCCGCCAACCTGTCGGGCACTCGCAAGGACCTGCGGTCGGCGCGGCTCCAGGCCGGCGTGTGGGTGGTGTACCTGCTGGCGGCCGGGATCGGCTCGGTGCTGGCGTACGCGGCCTCGTTCGGCGCGGTGTGCTGGAGCGCAGCGGGCGTGGCCGCCGCGATGGCGGTGGCAGGTTTCGCGGAGGCGAGGAGGGAACGCCGCTAGAAACGCCCCACGCCCCACGCCCCACGCCCCACGCCCCACGCCCCACGCCCCACGCC
>NZ_JOGR01000019.1 GCF_000719515.1 Glycomyces sp. NRRL B-16210
CCCCCACCCCGCCCCTCGCCCACCCGCCGCCGACCAGCACACCGATTCCAGGGCTGTCGCGTGTCGTTCTCGGTTCCCGGCGGCCTGGCCTTGGCCGCCGGGAACCGGTGGTTCGTCGTTCGTGTCGTTTCCGATCCGGTTCCCCGGCCGACTCCTCGGCCTCGGCCGGCCGGCCGATTCGGCCCTGCCGGACCGGGCCAGGTATTCGGCCCTGCCGGACCGGGCCGAGTGTTCGACCTTGTCCATGCCCACCCGAGCCGGGCCGGGCTGCATCGGGTCGGGCCGAGTGGAGCCCGGCGATTCGACTTTGGCAGGGCCGGACGTTTGACCTTCACCAAGCTCGCCCAAGCCGAACCGGGTCGGCTACTCGACCTTGACCGGGCCTGCTCGGGACACCGCACGGGCCGGGCCGAACGAAGCCGGGATGCCGCTCGGCTCCGCACTCACGTAGACCGTCACCTCCAGATTCCGTACCTCGCAGTGGTCGAGTTCGACCGCCGCGTCTGCGGCCATCGCCTGCGCCGCCGCGCAGGCCTCCCCGTCGCCGAGGAGCACCTTCGCCGCACCGGCCAGCGCGGCCACGTCCGCGGCGCCCTGCGCCCGGTGCCTGGCCGCGGTGGCCTGTCCGACGGCGGTGAACGCCATCGCCGACACCACCAGTGCCGCCACGATCCCGGTCGCGAGGACCGTCGCCGATCCGCGTTCGCGGTCGTCGCACGGCCGGCCCGGTTTCGGCTCGCCTTGCGGCGGAGCCGGGTTCGGGTTGTCGCGCCACGGATCGGAGTTCGGGCTGCACCGACTTGGGTTCGGGCCGCCCGGCGGCGGGGCCGGGCCCGGTGCGTCTTGCGGCGGACCGGGGGCTGCCTTGTTCCTCGGCTCGCTGGTCGCGGTCGCTCCTTTCTTTCGCATCAGGTCACGCCCGGTTCGAGCGGTGCGGCGGCCGCCGCGGTGATGGACATCGGCGGCGTCAGCGGCCCCAGCGGCCGGACCGGGACGGTGACCACGGCTCTCGCCAGGGTGTCGTCCTGCGAGATCGTGACCGAGGCGCCGTCCGGGAGGTAGGCGGCGGCGACGGCGTGCGGGTCCTCGCTTCTGGCGGCCGCGATCGCGGCGCTGTTGGCGGCGTCGATCGCGCGGACCTTCGTTCCGACGGTCGCGACGGCCCACAGGCCGAGGGCCAGGACCGCCACGACCGCCGGCAGCACCGCCGCCATCTCCGCGGTGGCGAATCCTCGCTGACGGGGGTCGCCGCGGTTCGCGTTGCCGTCGGTAGGCTCCGTGCCGCTCGGGTCGCCTGCGGCGAGCGCGGGGTTCGGACCGTGGTAGTCGTGGCCTCTGGGGCCGTCGCGTCCGGGTGTGCGTCTCAGTCTTCGGTGGCATGCGGGCGCGGGGCGCGGGTGCCTTCCGTGCGGGCGGGGGCGATGGTCCGGTTCGGGGCCGTGGGTCGCTGTCGCTACTTGCGCGGGCGTCGTTGCCGCCAAGGTCTGGTGCGGTTCGCGGCGGTCTTGGTTCGTGCGGCTCGGTCCGTCCAGAACCGTCTCGTTCAGTGCTGTCTCGGTCATGGTTCGCCTGTTCCGGGTTCGTCGGTTCGGGTCTTCGCGGTATCGGTTGCGGCTGTTCCCGAGGCGCCGGATGCCGAGCTCGAGTCCGGTCATGACAGGGCCCTCTCGATGAGCGAGGACAGGGCGCCTTGCACGGTGCCCGAGGTGAGGACCTTCAGCAGCACGCCGGCGAAGGCGACTGCGGCGAGCGTGCCGACCGCGTATTCGGCGGTGCTCATGCCGCTCTCGCCGCGCAGTTTGGCGGTGAACCTGGCTCCCCAGCCGGGTTTGCGGACGCCCTGCATCTTGCCCGGGCTCCATTCGTTCTCCGCGGAACTCCGCGGGTTCGGGTTCTCGGTGGTCGTGCGGTCTTCGGTCAGCGGCGACGGTCCTGCGGTGATCGGCGTTCGGCAGCGGTTCGATCCCGGCGACCATCGGCTGGCGGTCGCTGCGGGCTCGGGAGCCTCGGTCGCCTCGGTCGCCTCGGGGACCTTGACGGTCTCGGACGTCTTGGTCGCCGCATTCGCCGCGGCCGTCTCAGTCGACTCGATGTCGTCGGTGTTCGCTTCGGCCTTGGTGCGACCCGAGGTCGCGGTCTTCGTGACAGCGGCGTCGCGAGTGCGGTGCTGCCCGCCCACGGTCCTCCAGCGGCTCTCGGGCCTGCATGAGGCGGGCCGTCGGTCGGATTCGACGGCGGCCGGCCGGGACAGGTGCCCGGGTTCGCGGCGGTTCGGGAGGGCGATGGTGGTGTCGGTGTTCGTGTGCATTGCGGTTTCCTCTCCTTGTTCATCGGTGGTCACGGCTGTTCTTGGCGGTCGTTGGTCATGGCGGTTGCGGTCCGGTGGTCGCGGTCCGGTCGTCACAGTCCGGTGGTCAGGGTGTCGGCGACGATGCCGAACACGACCGGGCCGATGCCCACGATCACGAAGGCGGGCAGGAAGCACAGGCACAACGGTCCGATCAGGGCCACGGCGGCGCGTCCGGCGCGTTCCTCGGTGCGGGTGCGCAGTTCGGCGCGGAGTGAGGCGGCGAGTTGTTCGAGACCGCCGGCGATGGCGGCGCCCGAGTCGCCGGACCGGTCGAGTTGGCGGGCCAGTCGCGCCGCACCAGGGAGCATCCCGAGTTCGGGCAGGGCCTCGTTCGCGTTGGCCCCCAGGTGGATCGCTCCGGCGAAGCGGCTGAGCCGTTCGCCGATCCGCGAGTCGTCGGCATCGGCGACGGCGAAGGCGACCTGGGGGAACGGGGCTCCGGCTCTCATGCCCGCGGCGAGCAGGTCGAGTGTCCAGGGCCAGGCCGGGGCGAGTCGCTCGGCGGCGAGCCGTTCGGTCCGTTCCGGGTCGGCTCGCAGGAGTCTGGCGACGAGCCACCAGGTGCCGAATCCCGCGATGACGCCGGTCGGGCCGCCGATGGCGACCGCCGCCGCGATGCCCGCGAGCGGGCCGATGAGTCGGCGCGGCATCAGGAGCCTCCTTGGTCGACGGTGTTGATGAGTGCGCCGGTCCATGCGAGCCCGGCCGCTTGCAGTCCCATCGCGAGGACTGCGGCGACCATGCCGGTGGGGCTGGTGAAGAGGAAGGCGACGGCGTCGACGCCGAGCGTCTCGCCGAGGGCGACCCCGGCGACCGGCAGTGCGATGAGGAGGGCGGCGGTGGCGCGGATGGACGCGGTCTGCGCCTGCGCCTTGGCGGAGGCCTGTTCGTCTTCGCGGAGGTGCTCGGCGAGTCGGCGGCACAGTTCGGCCGCTGGGGCGCCGAGTTCGGCGGCGATTTCGAGGGCGGCGCGCAGGCGCCCTGCGGCGGCGTCCGCGTCCTCGGGCCAGTCGGGTTCGGCGGCGGTCAGGGCGTGGGCCGGGTCGGTTCCGGCGGCGAGGTCGGCCGCGAGGAAGGCGACCGTGTCGGCGGCGGCCCGGCGGGATTCGCGGCGGCGTTTGCGGCGCACGGAGCGGTGCCAGGCGATCGTGGCCGCGGCCGTGTAGACCGCTGCGACGACGGCGGCGGTGGCCGCGGCGATCGGGCCGAGGCCGCCGTCGTGTTGGTATCCGGCGAGCCAGGCCGCGATCAGGGCCGCGGTGAGCGCCGCGAGTGCGGCCGCGGTCTTGGGTCGGGCGGCGACCAGTGCGGTTGCGGTGCTCATGCGTCGGTTCCTTCCCGTGCGGGCTCCGGTCGGGAGCAGATCCAGGCCGCGTCGGTCGTTCGTTGTGCCGGTCGCGGGCGCCTCCTGCGGGTGGCGGTGTCGGCGCGTCGGGGCCGGGCGGCGCGGGTTCGTCCCGACCAGCGGCAGCGGTGGTGTTCGGGCAGTGGGGCGGATGCGGTGATGGTGTTCACGCGTGGTGCTCCCTGTGGTTCGGGCCTTGCAGCGTTCGCAGGACAGCGGAGGCCGGCGCCGCGGCGTCTGTGCGTCGGTGGTGCGGCGTCTGTGCGGCTGCGCGGCTGTGCGGCTGTGCGTCTGCGCCTGTGCGGCGGTGGTCGAGTCGGCTCTGGCGGTGGCGGCGGTCGGTACGGCGTCAGGTTCTAGGGCGGGAGGTTCGGGGTCGAGGGCCGGTAGGCGGTTCGGCGGCCCTTGTCAGGTACGGGTGCGGCGTGTCGGGTCGTTGTCGGGATTGCGTCGCGGGGCTTGCCGGTCAGGGCTCGGTCGGGTTCGGGTTCTCGTGGTGCGGCCCGGTGGTTTCGGTTGCGGTGGTTCATGCGTTGCGCTCCCTCAGCAGGCGTTCGAGGATGCCGGCCGCTTGGCCGGGGCCGTTCCGGGTCCAGGCGGTGGCGACGGACAGCCCCGTGGCGTCGGGCCCGGACTCGATCAGGGCGATCTCGGCGACTTGGCGACCGGTGCCGGTGCGCCGCAGGTGGATGACCACGCGGAGGGCCGCCACGAGTTGGGCGTGCAGTCCGGCCCTCGGCAGTCCGAAGGGGAGCGCGAGGGCTTCGAGGCGGGCCGGTGCGTCACCGGCCGCGTTGCAGTGCAGGGTGCCCGCTCCGCCTTCGTGGCCGGTGTTGAGCGCCGCGAGCAGTTCGATCACCTCGGCCCCGCGGCATTCGCCCACGACGATCCGGTCCGGTCGCATCCGCAGCGACTGGCGCACGAGGTCGGCCAGGTCGACCGCGCCGACGCCCTCGATGTTCGCCGGGCGCGACTCGAGCGTCAGCGTGTGCGGGTGGTCGAGGGCGAGTTCGGCCGCGTCCTCGACGATGACGATGCGTTCTTCCGGCGGTGCGCTCGACAGCAGGCTCGCCAGCAGTGTGGTCTTCCCCGTGCCGGTCCCGCCCGTCACCAGGAAGGGGAGGCGTGCTTTGACTATGCGCAGCAGCAGGTCCGCCACGTCTGCGGTGAGCGTGTCGGCCTCGACCAGTTGAGTGAGGGTGAACGCCCGGGACCGGTGGGTGCGGAAGGAGAGGTACGGCCCGGAGGCGGCCACCGGCGGCAGGACGGCGTGGAACCTGGTGCCGTCGGGCAGCCGCACGTCGGCGTACGGGCTGCCGGTGTCGAGGCGCCTTCCGGCGGCAGCCGCGAGGCGGCACGCGAGCGAGCGGATCGTGTCGGCCGGGCCGAGGCGCACCTCGACGGGCCGCAGTCCTTCGCCGCGGTCGACCCAGACGCCGCCGGAGCCGTTGACGACCACGTCGGTGACGGTGGGGTCGTCCAGGAGCGGCTGGAGCGGGCCGGCGCCGATGAGGTCGTCGCTCAGGGCCGCCGACAGGTGCAGCAGCGAGCCCTGGTCCGGTGGGGCCGCGCCGCTCGCGCACAGGGCCCGGACGATGTCGGCGGTGGCGGTCCCGCGGTTTCGGTCGCGGGAGGCGCCGGGGCGGGTCTGGGCCGCGAGCTGGCGGCGGACCTTGTCGAGCAGTTCGAAGTTCATCGCGCGGCGCCTTCCCGGCCGGTGCGGGTGAGGGCGAGTTCGCCGCGCGGCCTGGGGCGTCCGAGTGCGGCGGCCAGGTCGTGGATGCCGCGGCCGAGGCGACCCCTGGGGAAGCGGCCCTGGCGTAGCAGGACCGGGAGCCTGCGGTCGGTGGGGACCGCGCCGCGCACCGGCGGGGCGGGCCGGTCGGCCTCGTTCGGGTCCGGCTCGGCCGCGTCGGTGTCGCCGCGCAGGACCACGCCGAGGTTGGGGTTGTGGAGTCCGTAGGCGGCGGTGACGCTGCGCGCGGCCTCCCACGACCGCGGTCCGGGACCGAGGACGACCGCGATCGAGCGGGCGGCGGCCGCGGCGCGGACCGCCGCGTCGGTGCGGGCCCGGGGCAGGTCGATCACCACGAGGTCGGCGGTGAGGCGCGCGGCCCGCAGCACCTGGTCGAACACCTCGGCGTCCACTTCGGCCGGGTTGCGGGAGTCGGGGCCGATCACGTGGAGCCCGGCCCGCTGCGGCAGGCCCGCGAGCAGCCGTTCGGGTTCGAGCGGGCCGGTGGCGTGGGCGAGGGAGGGCCAGCGCCAGCCCGGTTGCGCGGCGAGTCCGGCGGCGGTGTCGATGCCGCCGCCGGTGTGGTCGAGGTCGATGAGGACGGTCTTGCGGCCCTCGCGGGCGGCGTCGGTGGCCGCGGCGAGGGCGAGTGTGGAGGCGCCGGCGCCGCCGTGGCCGGCGACGGCGGCGATGACCGGTGCCGGTTCGGCGTCGCGGACGGTGCGGGTGAACTGGTCGAGGAGCCAGTCGCGGGCGTCGGGGAGGGCGACGACGCCGGTGGCGCGCATCTGGATCGCCATGGGCCACAGGAGGGAGGTGTCAGCGGTGTCGGCGCCGAGCCAGGCCATGGTGGTGCAGAGGATGAGGTGGTCCCGGGCGGGGAGGTCGCTGGCGATGCATTCGGGTGCGAGGTCGGGGCCGACGAGGACCATGGGCGCCTGCTGCCAGCGGCTTTCGGCGTCGAGGGGGTGGCGGACGCGGTGGAGGGGGTGGCCCGCGGCGGCGGCGAGCGGGGCGATGGTCGCTGCCAGGTGGTCGTCGGCGGTGACGAGGAGGGATTCGGCTGCCGGTGCGGCGGTGGTCGTGGCGGGTGCGAGTGTCGCGGCCATGAATACTCCTACGTTCTGTGATGTTCACGTGCCTTGGAGTAACCATGACCGGTTGCGGCGAGGGTTGACAAGAAAAACTTTTGAGCCTGTGGATAACTGCCGTCGATGCGGGCTTCCCGGACCGATCAGGGGTCCGGAAGCGACGGTCGCCTGTGGATAACTCGGCGTGTCGTGGGTTCGGTTCGCGTTTCGGTGCGGTGACATGAGGGCGCAACGCGAGAGGGACCGCCCTTTCGGGGCGGTCCCTCTCGTCGCGTCCGGTGCTATTCGGGGCGGATGCCCCACACGCCGAACCAGGCCTCGCTGGGCGAGAGCTCGATGAGGTCCTCGCCGCTGGCGAACGCGTTCGGCGGGCAGGTGGTCGGTTCGATCGCGACCGCGGCGCGCTTGCGGTCGCCGTCGAGGCCGTCGGAGGTGTAGATGTGCACCCATCCGAAGGACTCGTCCATCCACACGGTCACCGCCTGACCGGAGACGGGGTCGGCGAGCCGCACTTCGGCCGTCCCGTTGGCGCCGCGCTTGAGGTCGCCGTAGCAGTCGTCGATGACCATGTCCTTGAGGACGGTGGGGTCGTCGAAGTCGGCCGCGCCGGAGCCGACGGGGATGCTCTGCTTGTCGAGCTTGAGCTTCTTCGACGCCGGGACGTGCAAGGTCGCCTCGTCGATCCGCTCCAGCGACCCGGGCAGGAGATAGGAGTGAGTGCCCATGCCGAACGGGGCGGTCTTCGTGCCGGGGTTGGAGACGGTGTGGGCGGCGCGCAGGCCGCCCGGCCCGACCGACCAGCGGGTGCGCAGTTGGAGCGTCCAGGGGTAGCCCAGGCGCGCGGGCAGGCGGCATTCGAGGGTGACGGAGGTGTCGGTCGCTTCGACGGCGGTCCACTCGGCCCAGGCCACGAACCCGTGGAGGGCGGTGTTCGTCTCGATCTCGTTGACCGGGAGCTGGTAGTCGGTGCCGCCGAACGAGTACTTGCCGTCACGGATCCGGTTGGGCCAGGGGGCCAGCACGTGGCCGGCCCAGCCGGGGGCGAGTTCCTCGTCGCCGTAGGTCATGACGACGGGGCGGCCGCGGTAGGAGTACGAGCGCACGCCGCCGCCGACAGCGACGATGGTGGCCTCGTGGTCGTTGTAGGCGATCACCCATTGCTCGCCGGACAGCGCCATAGGGGGTACCTCCATGTCGTTATCGATGGGCCGGATGTGCTTTGACGTTAGCTCATGTCGGATGACCTGCGGCACGCGTGTCGATGTGGGCGAGATCGCAGGAAACCGTTGAACCCAACAAGGTTCCTTATCGAAACCCTCCCATCAAAACCGTCACAATCGGACAAACAACCACGCTCACGGTGCTTGTCTCATATTTTGCGCGCCGTCCGCACCGCCGTCGAGGATCACCCCCGCGCCGTGGGCACTTCCGTCGGGGACCGGCTTGAGGCACCATTTCCAGATAACTACGAACCGTCGCCTCCCGGAAGCCCCCGGTCGGCAACCACAGGGACAACACACTCAGGAGAACAACGATGTCTGAGTTCAAGCCCGGCCTCGAAGGCGTCATCGCCTTCGAGACCGAGATCGCCGAGCCCGACAAAGAGGGTGGATCGCTCCGCTACCGCGGCGTCGATATCCAGGACCTGGTCGGGCAGAGCACCTACGGCGACGTATGGGGCCTCCTCGTCGACGGCAGGTTCGGCAGCGGCCTGCCCGCCGCCGAGCCCGTGCCCGTGCCCGTCTCCTCCGGCGACACCCGCGTCGACGCCCAGGCCGCGGTCGCCATGCTCGCCCCCTACTGGGGCCTGAAGCCGCTGCTGGACATCGACGACGAGACCGCCCGGGACGATCTCGCCCGCGTCTCGGTCACCACGCTGTCGTTCATCGCCCAGTCCGCCCGCGGGTCCGGTCGCCCGGCCGTCCCCCAGTCGGAGATCGACAAGGCCGGCACCATCACCGAGCGCTTCATGCGCCGCTGGCGGGGCGAGCCCGACCCCGCCCACGTCAAGGCCGTCGACACCTACCTCATGTCGGCCGCCGAGCACGGCATGAACGCCTCCACCTTCACCTCCCGCGTCGTCGCCTCCACCGGCGCCGACGCCGCCGCCGCCATCTCCTCGGGCATCGGCGCCCTCTCCGGCCCGCTCCACGGCGGCGCCCCCTCCCGCGTGCTCCACATGATCGAGGGCGTCGAGAAGTCCGGCGACGCCGAGGGCTACGTCAAGAACCTCCTCGACTCCGGCGAGCGCCTCATGGGCTTCGGCCACCGCGTCTACCGCGCCGAGGACCCCCGCTCGCGCGTGCTCCGCGCCGCCGCCAAGGCCCTGGGCGCCCCCCGCTACGAGGTCGCCGAGGCCCTGGAGACGGCCGCGCTCGCCGAGCTCAAGGCCCGCAAGCCCGACCGCGTGCTCGCCACGAACGTCGAGTTCTGGTCCGCGGTGCTCCTCGACTTCGCCGAGGTCCCCGCCGACCTGTTCACCCCGATCTTCACCTGCGCCCGCGTGGCCGGGTGGAGCGCCCACATCCTCGAGCAGAAGAAGCTCGGCCGGATCGTGCGCCCGTCGGCGACCTACGTGGGCCCGGCCCCGCGCGGGCTCGACGAGGTCGAGGGCTGGCAGTAACACCGCAACGCACCGAGCGGCCCGCCTCCCACCAGGGACGCGGGCCGTTTCGCACCCCCCGCACCGCACGCGAGCGAACCTCGCAGGTTCACACTTTCGGGTTAGTATCGAGCCGGACACCCCTAGGCCCGAACGAAACGCTCCCCCATGCCCGCCCCCCGGCCTCCCCTGCGCCGCCGCGACCTGTTGGTCGGCGGCCTCGCCGCGCTGGCCGTGACCGCCGCCGCGGCCGAGAGCGCCTGGTCGGTGCGCCGGGCCGCCGGGGCCGCGCCCTTCCCGGGGCCGAGCGGGGACGGCCCGGTCCACATGCAGATCGCCGCCCACCCCGACGACTGCCTCTACTTCATCAACCCGCGCATCGCCCGCGTCCTCGACGAGGGCGCAGGGATCTGCACTGTCGTGCTCACCGCCGGGGAGGCCGACGGGCGCAACACCTGGAACCGGGCCGCCCCGGCCGACTACAACGGGTACGCCGCCGCCCGCGAGCACGGCCTGCGCCGCGCCTACGCCCACATGGCCCTCGGCGACCCCGACGCGGTCTGGGACCGCTACCCCGCCCGGCTCGACTCCGGCCAGGACGTCGAGCTGTGCGTCCTGCGCGACCGGCCCGAGATCCACCTCGTGTTCTGCTGCCTGTGGACGAACCTCGGGCGCCTCACCGGCGGCTTCACCCGCCTGCTGGCCCTGTGGGAGGGCCGCCTGGGCGCCTCGGTGGTCCTGCCGCCGGCCGACTCGCCGCTGCGCGACGAGGCCGCCGTGGACCGCGCCACCGTCCAGGCCACGCTCCTCGAACTGCTCGACCGCTACCGGCCCGTCGCCGTCAACACCCTCGACCCCGACCCCGACCCGGTCGTGGGCGACAAGCTCGGCGCCGAGCAGTCCGGCTACTCCGACCACATCGACCACACCGCCGCCGCGCTCTTCGCGTGGGAGGCCGCGGCCGCCTGGGGGCGGGCCGCGGCCATCGAGTCGTGGCGCGGCTACTACAACCGCCGCTGGCCCGGCAACCTCGGCCGCGCCGACCTCGACACCAAGGGCGACGCCATCGACGTCTACGCCTGGACCGACGGCGCGGGCTGCGACCACCCCGCCGGCTGCGGCGACCGCCTCATCTCCGGCCCCGGCGCCGGCACCACCTACGGGCACGCCAGCCACGCCCGCTACAGCACGGCGCTCGCCCTCGCCGCCGCCGACGGGCACCTGGTCCCGGCGGCCGTGCGCGGCACCCGCCTCCAGACCCTCGGCGACACCGGCTGGAGCGACCTCGGCGGGCCCGACACGCTCCCGCACCTCGCCGCCGCCGGCTCCAGCCTGTTCGCGGTCAGCGCCGCGCACACCCACGACCCGGCCGCCCACGTGCGCGACGTCCACAGCGTCGACCTCGACACCGGCCTGTGGCAGTCCCTGGGCAACCCCGGCGGGCACGGCGCGCCCGCCCGCGCCATCGGGCAGGTCACCGCCACCGACGACGGGTCCACCGCCCTCGTCTGCGTCCGCCACCCCGACGGCGGCCTGGCCGTGCGCACCCGGCCCGAAGGCGGCGAATGGCGCCCCTGGGAGCGCCTGACCGGACCGTACGTCCACGAAGCGCCCGCCGCCCTCGCCGCGAACGGCGCCTTCACCATCGTGGCCGCCACCCCCGACAACGTCGCCGCCTGGGAAGGCGCGGGCGCCGACTGGTCCCACCGCGACCTCGACCTGCCCGGCCGCAGCGGCCAGACCCACCTGCCGGCCGGGGCCGTCACCGCCGCCGCGACCCCCGACGGGCACCTGGTCATCGCCTCCCGCGCCGCCGAAAGCGGCGACGTGGTCCTCCACTACGGCTCCGGCACCACCTGGAAGGGCGCGCTCGTGCCGCTCGAAGGCGGCCTGTTCGCCCCCGCGATCGCCGTCGGCCCGGACGGCGCGCTCGCCGTCGCCTGCGACGACGGCACCGGCGCCCCCGCCGTCCTCGTCCTCGACCTCGCCGACCTCGACGCGCCCGAGGCCGGGACCTGCGCGCTCCTCTCGCTGCCGTGGTCGCGCGGCGACCTCACCGCGATCAAGCGCCCGGCGGTCGCCTTCGGCGCCGACGGGGCCCTGCGGCTGTGGGCGGTCGCGGCGAGCGGCGAGGTGTGGACGGCCTGGGCCGGACCGGGCGAGGCGCCCCCGACCGGGTGGACGCCCGCGGCCTGAACGGCCCGCGTCCCAGTTGGCGGCGGGCACCGGCCCGCGCGACGCCGCGGTGCGACGGCGGGTTTACAGTGAGCCGAGCATTGACGAGAACGGAGCCTGCCGTGACCGACCAGATCACCATCCCCGCAGCGTTGCTGCCCGCCGACGGGCGCTTCGGCGCCGGCCCGTCCAAGGTGCCGACCGAGGCGATCAGTGCACTGTCCGGTCTGGGCCGGTCCGTCATGGGCACCTCCCACCGCCAGAAGGCCGTCAAGTCCCAGGTCGGGCGCCTCCGCGCCGGCCTGGCCGACCTGTTCTCCCTGCCCGAGGGCTACGAGGTGGTCCTCGGCGTCGGCGGCGCGACCGCGTTCTGGGAGGTCGCGGTGTTCGGCCTCGTCGACGACCGCGCCCAGGCCGCCGCGTTCGGCGAGTTCGGCGCGAAGTTCGCCAAGGCCGTCAAGATCGCCCCCCACCTGGGCGAGCCCACGATCGTGACCGGCGAGCCCGGCTCGGCCGCCCACCTGTCCTACGAGGACGGCGTGGACATGTACGCCACCCCGCACAACGAGACCTCCACCGGCGTGGCCGTCGAGGTCAAGCGGGTCGCCCACGACGGGGCGCTCATGCTCCACGACGCGACCTCCGCCGCCGCCGGCCTCGCGGTGGACCTGCGCGAGTCCGACGCCTACTACTTCGCGCCGCAGAAGGGCCTGGCCTCCGACGGCGGCCTGTGGATCGCGATCCTCAGCCCCGCCGCGATCGAGCGCTCGATGCGCATCGCCGCCTCCGGCCGCTACATCCCGGCGTTCCTCGACCTCAAGACCGCGATCGACAACTCCCGCAAGGACCAGACGTACAACACCCCCGCCGTCGCCACCGTGGTCCTCGCCGCCGAGCAGGTCGACGCGCTCAACGCCGCCGGCGGCCTCGACGCCGCCGCCAAGCGCTGCGCCGAATCGGCCGGGACCCTGTACTCGTGGGCCGAGGCCCGCGACTTCGCCGCGCCGTTCGTCACCGACCCGGCGCTGCGCTCGAACGTGGTGGCCACCATCGACTTCGAGGGCGTCGACGCCTCCGAGATCGCCAAGGTGCTGCGCGCCAACGGCGTCGTCGACACCGAGCCGTACCGCAAGCTCGGGCGCAACCAGCTGCGCGTGGCGACCTACCCGGCCGTCGACCCCGCCGACACCGCCAAGCTGACCGAGGCGATCGACTACGTGGTCGGCGAACTCTCCTAGACCGCCGCGAGGGGCCGGGTCCTTGTGGATCCGGCCCCTCGTCGTCTCCGCGGCGCGCCCGATCAGAAGCCGAGGCGCCCGTAGTCGCCGAAGGCCTTCTCGACGTCGTCGAGGTCGATGCCGTAGCGCGACAGGTGGTACTCGTGGTTGCGGCGCATGTCCGGCCGGGCCAGGACCCGCTCGAGGTTCGACTCCTCCTTGAGCGTCCAGGGCATGTCGAGCCGCGCGAACAGCTTCGGCAGGTAGCCGTACGGGTCGGCCGTCAACGAGTGGTAGGGCACGTCGATGATCCGCTCGCGCGAGACCGTCGACCGCACCTGCCGCGCGTGGCCCACGCCCCGCGAGAGGATCTCCAGCCACTCCGGGCCGATCGCGGCCGGATCGTACGAGCGGTGGTGCAGGGCCCGACCGGTCTCGACCAGGGAGCACCACGAGCCCATCACCGTGGACGGGTCACGGTGCATCCACACGATCGTCGCGTCGCCGAACACGTCGAGCAGCACGTCCAGGTTGAACAGGTGGAACGGACACTTGAGGACCCAGCGCTTCCGGGGCCGGTTCCACTGGAGCACCTGGAGAACCCGCTTGAGGTGGCGGTAGTCGTCGGTGTAGTCCCGCTCGTCGATGAACCGCCGGTACCCCGGCATGGCCGCGCGCGTGTAGAACCCGTAGCCGTGCGGCAGCGCGAAGATGCACTCCTCGGGCTGGACCGCGTTCATCGGGTGGATGAGGTCCCACACCGGCGAGGCCCTGCTCGCCAGCGTCGCCATCGTCTGGGCGTCCTTGACGAGCCGCTCGCGCAGCTTCGCGTCGATGTCGCCGCGGTGGGTGTTCATCAGCTCCCACATCAGCGGCGCCCGGTTGCCCTCGGGCTCGATGAGGACCTTGTGCGCGAGCGTCGTCGCCGTCCGCGGCAGCCCGACCACGACCACCGGCCGGTCCACCGGCTCCTCGGCGATCTCCGGGTGCTCCCCGATGAGCCGCTCGACGCGCAGGTGGTTGGTCATACGCCGCGTCAGGTCGTCCACATAGCCCTGCCAGCCGACCATCGTGAGCGTCTCCTGCTTGGCGACCTCGCGCAGCAGCAGCCGGTAGGAGTCGATGAACTCCGGCGCGAGCGCCGCCTCGGCCTCGGCCCGCTCCTCGGCGCGGCGCACCATCCGGTCGAAGACCTGGTCGACGCGGCGGCGCTGCGAGGCCGCGCGCGGAGCACTGAGGGCGTTGACGGCGGTGAGCCAGCGAGCGGTGCGGCGCATGGGGTCCTCCTGACCGGGGGTGCGAACAGGAGGATTTTTCCATGCCGGGCCGGATGTTCGCGTTCGGCTACATTAAGGCGGTGGAACAAGCCCCCGACCGCGACCGGCTGCACCTTCTGCCCGAACTCATCGAGCACCAGCGCGTGCGCACCACCCCGGTCAAGGCGAGCGACTTCGCGATGACCGCAGACGCCCCGACCGGCTCGGCCACGGCCCAGCGCCTGACCTTTGACGACGGCACCAGCCTGTTCGCCAAGATCGCCGAGGGCGGCCCCTCGGACTACCTCGCGGCCGAGGCCGCGGGCCTGCGCTGGCTGCGCGAGGGCTCGGCGGCGGTGGTCGAGCCGCTGTACGCCGACGACCGGCTCCTGGTCGAGCCGTGGATCGAACCGGCCGAGCCGACCCGCGAACACGCCGAGGAGTTGGGCCGCCAGATCGCGGCGATGCACGCGGCCGGGGCCGAGCGCTTCGGCGCCCCGTGGACCGGCTACATCGGCGAGACCTTCATGGACAACGGGCCCGCGGGCCCGACCTGGGCCGAATGGTTCGCGGCCAAGCGCATCGAGCCGTACCTGCGGCCCTCCCGCGACAACGGGGCCCTGGACGCGGCCGACGTCGCCGCCGTCGAAGCCCTCGCCGCGCGCCTGCCCCGCCTCTCCGGACCCGAGGAGCCGCCCGCCCGGACCCACGGCGACCTGTGGTGGGGCAACGTCCACTGGGGCGGTGCCCGCGCCTGGATGATCGACCCGGCCGCCCACGGCGGCCACCGCGAGACCGACCTGGCGAACCTGCGCCTGTGGGGCGGCGTCCCGTGGCTGGCGGCGATCCTCGCCGGGTACACCGAGGCGAGCCCCCTCGCCGAAGGCTGGGAGGAGCGCGTCGGACTGCACCAGCTGTTCCCGCTGCTGGTCCACACCACGCTCTTCGGACGCGCCTTCCGCGCTCAATTGATGGGAATCGTGTCTCACTTTACGGAAGTGTCGTGAGGGCGAACTACGCTCGAACCATGCCAGCACCGACCCAGGCCCAAGGGACCGCGCCTCGCCCGGGCGCGGCGGGCGGCGGCCTGACCGACCGCCACGGCCGCACCGCGACCGACCTGCGCGTCTCCCTCACCGACCGGTGCAACCTGCGCTGCACGTACTGCATGCCCGAGGCCGGGCTCCCATGGCTGCCCAAACCGACCCTGCTCACCGACGACGAGGTGAACCGCCTGGTCGCCGTCGCCGTGCGCGACCTCGGCGTGCGCGAAGTGCGCTTCACCGGCGGCGAGCCGCTGCTGCGCCCGGGCCTGGTCGACATCGTCGAAGCCGCCGCCGCCCTCGACCCGCGCCCCGAGATCTCCCTGACCACCAACGCGATCGGCCTCGAACGCCTCGCCGAGCCACTGCGCGCCGCCGGGCTCGACCGCGTCAACGTCTCCCTCGACACCCTCGACCCCGCCACCTTCAAAGACCTCGCCAAACGCGACCGCCTCGCCGCGACCCTGCGCGGCATCGAGGGCGCCGCGGCCGCCGGACTCGCGCCGGTCAAGATCAACACCGTGCTCATGCGCGGCGTCAACGACCGCGAGGCCCCCGACCTGCTGCGCTTCGCGCTCGCCCACGACTACCAGCTGCGGTTCATCGAGCAGATGCCCCTCGACGCCGCCGGAGTGTGGCGCCGCGACGAGATGGTCACCGCCGCCGAGATCCTCGCGGCCCTCAAGGCCGAGTTCGACCTCACCCCCGACCCCGAGCACCGCGGCTCCGCCCCGGCCGAGACCTGGCTGGTCGACGGCGGCCCCGCGAAGGTGGGCGTGATCGGCTCGGTCACCCGCCCGTTCTGCGGCGACTGCGACCGCACCCGCCTCACCGCCGACGGACAGGTCCGCAACTGCCTGTTCGCGCGCGGCGAGACCGACCTGCGCGGCCTCGCCCGCTCGGGCGCGGGCGACGCCGAGATCGCCGGGCGCTGGCGCGAGGCGATGCGCGGCAAGCTCCCCGGGCACGGCATCGACGACCCGTCGTTCCTGCAACCGGCCCGGCCCATGTCGGCGATCGGAGGCTAGCGGTGGCGACGGTGCCGATGGTGACCGTGCGGTACTTCGCGGGCGCGAAGGCGGCCGCGGGGCTCGGCGAGGAGCAGGTGGAAGCGGCCGACGTGGCCGAGCTCAGACTGGTGCTGGGCCGACGGCACGGACCGGCGCTCGACAAGGTCCTGTCGGTGGCGACGCTGCTGGTGGACGGCCTCGCGGCGAAGGACCCGGCAACCGCGCTCCGGGCCGGGACGACCGTGGAGGTCCTCCCGCCGTTCGCGGGAGGCTGACGGCGTACATCGTACAGAGCACAGCATTCAATGTACGATGTACGGTGTTGAATCCTGTAGGATCTCTCGCCTCGCGTTCCGGGCGGCGAGCGATCCTTCCGGGATCCGGCAAGGGCTCTCGGGGAGGCGCTTAGGCGCAGGCGCGGGTGATCTGCGAGGATGCATGGGTGCGCCGTCCTGATGAACGAAAGCAACCGCAGGTGGCGTCCCCGCTGTTCGAACTCTCCGCCGACATGCGGACCACCGCCGAGCGGCGCCGCCGTTCGCACCGGTCCCATTCCAGGTACGTCCGCGAGGCGGTGCCGATGCCCGAACCGGCGCTGACGACGCAGACCCCGGACCCGTGGCTGGAGTCCGCTCCGCTGCTGACCGGCATGGACGAGGTCGGCGCGGGCCTGCTCGACTCGCTGGACGCGATGCAGCGCGTCGCCGCCTCCGCGGGGAGGGGCCCGCTGCTCATCAACGCCTCCCCGGGGACCGGCAAGACCCATCTGCTCATCCGCCGCGTCGCCTACCTCGTGCAGGAGCTGGGCGTCCCGGCCGGGCAGTGCCTGGTCCTGGCCGCGTCGAAGCCGGGCGTCGCGCGCATCCGCCGCGAGCTCGGCACGCTCCTGGGCCGCGAGGCCGCCGCGATCACCGTCGGCGAGTTCGACGACTTCGCCGCCGCGAGCCCGCCCGAGCTGGGCCATGTCTTCATCGACGACCTGCCGCGCATGCCGATGCGCCTGTTCCGGCAGGTCACCGAGCACCGCGGCCCCGAGGCCGACATCACCGCCACCGGCGACCCCGACTCGGCCCTGTGCGCGGGCGAGCCGGCCGCGTTCGCGGCGTTCGGCGAGCGGTTCCCGCAGGCGCACGTGATGCGCCTGTCGCGCAACCACCGCAGCCCCGCGGCCGTCCTGGTCGCCGCCTCGCAGGTGATCGAGCCGATCAGCCGCGTCCCGGGGCGCCTGGTCCAGCCCGAGCGCCCGGCGCTCGAAGGCTCGGGGATCGGCCGCTGCTTCGCGGTGGACGCCGACGACGAGAAGCACTTCGTGGAGACTCTGACCGACCGGCTCGCCGAGCTGGGGGTCGCGCCCGAGGAGCTGGCGGTGATCGGGCCGGACGGCATGTCGGTCGCCGAGGCGGCCGACGGCGAGTTCCGCGTCGTATGCCTCACCGGCGTGACCGCCGAGGACTGGCCGAACACCGCCGCGGCGCGGCGCGAGCTGTACGTGGCGCTCGGGCGCACCAGGGACCTCGTCTACGTCAGCCACACCGGTACCGGATCCCCGCTGCTGGCCGATGTGGATCAGGGATTGTTCAGTCCATTCGGGATGGTCCCTCAGGTTCGTTCGGGCCCCGAGCAGCCGCGACTGCTGTAGTACTGCCGCGTCGGGCCACGCGGAGTTCCCACGCGGCCATGCGCGAATGGGACACAATAGTCGGGTAACCGCCGTCTCACGCTGGGAGTCCCGATGGAGCACACCGAAGAGGACACCGTGCCTCTGCGCCGGCCGGATGCTCCAGCCTGGTCACCGTTCGCGCCGCCGAGGGCGGACCCGGACCATGTGCCGCCCAGTGCGAACGGGGAGCATGGTGCGGACCGGCAGCAGCGTGCGCCGAGCGAGAACGGGGAGCACGGCGCGGACCAAGGACACGTCGCGAATCAAGATCATGGTGCCGAGCCGGGTGCGGACCACCGGCCCAGCGCCCCGCCGGAGGTCTACGAGCAGCCCAGTGCCCCGCCCGAGGTGAACCGGCAGTACAGCGCGTCTTCGGAGGCGCAGGCGGTGAACCCGGCGGTCCGCAATCCCCGCAGCGGCGACCACGTTCCCAGCGAGCCGCCGCCTCCCGCGATGCCGAGCGCCCCCGAAGCCCGCGCCGAGCCCCCGGCCGCGTCACCGTACGAAGGACAGCTCGAAGGCCCCGCCGCGCCGTTCGCACCCGTCACGCCGCCCGGCGAGGCCTGGCCCGACCCGAACGCGATCCAGCCGTCCCGGCTGCCCGTGCCGGTGCGGCTGCCGGTGTTCCCCGACCAGGCCGGGGCGCTCGAACGCGTCGGCGTCACCGCCGACGACTTCGCCTCCCGCCGGGTCGTCCCCCCGCGCCCGCCGGTCGCCGAGACCGGCCTGCGCGGCGCGCTCCACCGCCTGAGCTTCGGCCTGCTCGCGCTGCCTCCCGGCCCCCGGGAGCAGGCCCGCCAGCGCGCGGTCGAGACGGTGCGCCGCAATTTCGGCGGGCTGCGCCAGATCACCGTGGTGAACCCGAAGGGCGGGGCGGGGAAGACCGTCGCGGTCCTCATGCTCGCGATGACCTTCGGGCGCCACCGGGGCGGCTATGTGCTCGCGTGGGACAACAACGAGACGCAGGGGACGCTCGGGATGCGGGCCCAGCAGGACTTCCATGTGCGCACGGTCCGCGATCTGCTGCGCGATCTCGACCATTTCCGGGGGCCGACCGGGCGTATCGGGGACTTGTCGCAGTACGTGCGGGCGCAGGGCGGGGCGATGTTCGACGTGCTGGCCTCGGACGAGTCGGCGACGGCCGGGGAGATGCTCACGTCGCAGGCGTTCGGGGATCTGCGCGAGGCGGTCTCGCGCTTCTACAAGCTGATCGTGGTCGACACCGGGAACAATGTGCGGGCGGCGAACTGGCAGGCGGCGATCGACGCGACCGATCAGCTGGTGGTGACGATGTCGGCCCGCAACGATTCGGCGGAGACGGCCGCGCGGATGCTCGACCACTTGGAGCAGACCGGCAGGCGGGACCTGGTGCGCGGCGCGGTGTCGGTGGTGTCGATGCCGGCCCATCGCAAGGACGTGGACCTGCCTGCGGTGCAGCGGCATTTCGCGGCCCGCACGAGGGCGGTGCTGCTGGCGCCGTACGAGAAGCTGCTCGACTCCGGTGAGCCGATCCGCTACGACTCGTTGAGCAAGGCCTCATCGGGGGCGTGGCTGCGGATCTCCTCGGCGGTCGCCGAGGGGCTGTGAGCGGCCAGGAGGTCGACGAGGCCGGCCGCGGCGTCGCTGAGGCGGCCCTCTTCCTCGTCGGCGTGGCCGATGACGAGCGCGCCTTGGATGAACACGAGCGCGGTCCGGGCGAGGCGGTCGGGGTCGGCCTCGGCGTCCATCGTTCCGGTCTCGACCGCCCGTGCCAGGATCGCGGCGAGATCGCGTTCGAGTTCGGTCCAGGCCTCCTGGACGCGGCGCATGGTCGCGGGGTCGTCGGCGAGTTCGACGGCGGCGCGGACGATGAACCCGCCGGACTTCGACTGCCTCGCCACGACGTCGAGGAGGTCCCCGATGACGCGTGGTGCGTCGAGGGGTTCGGCCGCGACGCCGTCGCCGCTGGGGCCGGCGGGGACGCCGGCGTCGAGGGCGCGGCGGGCGATCGCTCGCAGTTCGGGTTCGGTGTCCTCCCTATATCGGCCCAGGGCGGTGATGTAAAGCTGGTGCTTGGAGCCGAATGCGGCGTAGAGTCCGGCACGGTTCATGCCGGTCGCCGCGACGAGGTCCGACATGGAGGTAGCGGCGAATCCGCGCTCCAAGAAGACCAGGGTCGCAGCGCGCAGGACTCTGTCCAGATCGGCGTTCTTATTTCTGCTCACGTTGTGCACCGTATCGACACCCGGTGCTACGGGTCAATAACCGGAAGGCGGGAGTTCACTCGCGAGACGCGAGTGAACGGTCGCACTGGGAGTGCGGTCGCCTTGACACCCAGCGACGCCACCCGCGAGAATGAGGCCAAACTGAACAGGCGCAAGGCGGGGGAAGTCCGGTGAAAGGCCGGCGCTGACCCGCAACGGTAGTCGCGGTTCGTCGTTCGCAGCGTTCGCAACATCGCTCCGAACCACCTCCGAGCACCCTTCGATGAGCTCGGTCCACCCGCGTGAGCCCGAATGCCCGCCTGCGCCGAACCGATTTGTCAACGCCTGTCGTGGTCTACAGGCGCTTGCGGCGCCGCCGCCTGCCCGAAGACCCCACTCGCTCTAGGAAAGGTCAGGCAATTGCGCCACCTGTCCGGTCGACTGCTGGCCGCCGCCGCGGTCGTGCCCATCGCCGTTCTCGCCTCCGCCGCACCGGCCCAGGCCCAATCCCAGCCGTTCGACGCGCCCGCCGAGGCGGCCGCGTCCTGGCTCGCCGCCCAGTCCGACGGCACCTCGTGGTCCGAGGGCGACGTGTCCTCGTCGCTGGACGCGGTCATCGCTCTCCAGGCCGCCGGTGTCGGCGGCGACCAGATCCAGGCGACGCTCGAATGGCTCAACGACACCGACACCCTCACTCCGTACGTGTTCGCCGCGGCCGAGGGCGATGACGAGGCCGCGCTGAACGCGGGCCCGACCGGGAAGGTGATGTACGCGGTCGCGACCGCCGGGGGCGACCCGACGAACTTCGCGGGGATCAGGCTCGCCGACGAACTCGCCGCGGCGCAGGCCGAGAACGGCACCTACGGCGACGGGACGGCCCTGTCCACGGCGTGGGCGGTCCTCGGGCTCTCGCGCACCGACGCCCCGGCGGGCGAGGAGGCCGCGGCCGGTCTCGCGGCGGTCCAGTGCGAGGACGGCGGGTTCAGCTGGGGCAGCGTGGACGGCGTCGCCGACTGCTTCTCCGACCCCGACTCCACGGGCCTGGTGGTCGCGGCGCTCGCCGCTCTGGAGGGCGAGGCCGCGGCCGAGCCCCTCGATGCGGCCGTGAGCTGGCTGGAGTCGGCGCAGGCCGAGGACGGCGGGTTCGACGGCGGGTTCGGCGAGAACGCGAACTCGACGGCGATGGCCGCGCAGGCGCTGCTGGCGGTGGACCGGGACGAGGCCGCCGCGAGCGCGGTGGCGTTCCTCATCGAGCTCCAGTTCGACTGCGACGGCGACGCGCCCGGCGCGGTCCGGTACTCCGAGCCGGAGGACCCCGAGTACGGCGAGGCCTCGCGCCTGCTGGCGACCGCGCAGGCGATCGTGCCGCTCGCGGGCCAGAACCTGGCCGACCTCGACGCCGCGAACGTGGCGGCGGAGCTGCCGGCCGGCGCCTGCGAGAGCGCGGGCGACGGTGAAGGCGACCGCGACGGCGAGGAGGCGGGCGCCGCGCAGGACGAGGAGAGCTCGAACTCGTGGCTGCCCTGGGTCGTCGGCGCGGCCGTGGTCGTGCTGGCCGCGCTGATCGTCGGCTTCGCGCTGAAGGCCCGCAACTCCGGCGGGGCCGCACCCGCCGGGAACGGCGAGTCCGACGGCACTTCCAATGACGGCGCCACCGACGACGGTGCCGACAAGTAAGTTCGAGGCGCATGTCCCGTAGCGAACGAACCGCAGGCAGCGCCCGCCACCACGGCGGGCGCCGCCTGCGCGCCCTCGCGCCCCTCAGGCGCCCTTGTATCGGCGGCGCCGCCGCCTCGCTGCTCCTGGCACTCTGCCTCCTCACGCTTCCGGCCGCGCCCGCCGCCGCGCAGGAGGCCTGCGCCGGGGTGACCGTGGTCGTCGACTTCGGCCCGCTCGCCCCCGGACCGGCCACCGGGTGCGCCGTCGATCCCGCCAACGGCCTCGACGCGCTCGCGGGCGCCGGCTTCTCGGTCACCGAGGTCGCCTCCATCCGCGGCATGGTCTGCCGCATCGACGACCTCCCCGAGACCGGCTGCGGCGGTTCGCCTCCCGCCGACGCCTACTGGTCCTACTGGCACGCCGAACCCGGCGACGCCGAATGGACGTACGCGATGGTCGGCGGCGCCGACGCCTCGCCCGACGCGGGCGACCTCGAAGGCTGGGCCTTCGGCGACGGCTCCGCCCCGCCCGCGCTCACCCCCGCCGAAGCGGCCGCGACCCCCACCGCCGAAACCCCCGACGGCGGTGCCTCCGCTGACGAGGGCACCGGCCCCAACCGGACCTGGATCCTCGCCGTCGCCGCCCTCGCGCTCATCGTGGGGATCGTCGTCGGGCGGGTCCGACACGACCGGCGCCCATGAGCGTGCCCGCGCGAGCGCCCGTGCGGCCCACCGCGACGCACCCGGCCCCCGCGCGCCGCCGCACCGCCCACCCGGTCGCCTGGTGGGGCTGGGCGCTCCTGCTCGCCACCACCGCCGGGCGCACCGCCAACCCCTGGCTCCTGCTGCTCATCGTCGCCGTCGCCGGCCTCGTCGTCACCTTCTGCCGCGGCGACGAGCCCTGGTCGGGCGCCTACCGCGTCTTCCTCCTCATCGGGCTCACCGCCGTCGCCGTCCGCATGGCCTTCTACATCGTCTTCGGCGGCTCCGACGGCCCCACCGTCCTGTTCTCCCTGCCCTCGACGACCCTCCCCGACTGGGCCGCGGGCTTCCGCCTCGGCGGGAACGTCACCGCCGAAGGCGCCCTCGCCGCCGCCTACGACGGCCTGCGCCTGGCCACCCTCCTCGTCTGCGTGGGCGCGGCCAACGCCCTCGCGAGCCCGCGCCGCCTCCTGCGCTCGGTCCCGGCCGCCCTGTACGAGGTGAGCGTCGCGGTCGTCGTCGCCCTCTCCGTGGCCCCCCAGCTCGTCGCGGGCGTCGGGCGGGTCCGCCGCGCGAGGGCCCTGCGCGGCAACACCAACCGCAGCCCCGCCAACCTCATGCGCACCGTTGCCGCGCCCGTCCTCCACGACGCGCTCGACCGGTCGCTCGCGCTCGCCGCCGCGATGGCCTCGCGCGGATACGGCCGCGCCGCGGGCATCCCGGCCCCGGCCCGCCGCGCCACCGGCGCGGCCCTCCTCTTCGGACTCCTCGGCCTCTGCGCCGGCGCCTACGCCCTCCTCGGCGCGGCGACGCCCGCACCGGTCGCCTGGACGCTCCTCGCCGCCGGCGCCGCGGCCGCGGTCTTCGGGATCGCCTTCGCCTCCAAGCGGGTCCCCCACACCCGCTACCGGCCCGACCGCTTCGGCCCGCTCGACTGGGCGGTCCTCGCCTCCGGCGCGGCGGCCGTCGTCGGCACCGTCCTCAGCGGCCTGACCGACTCGGCGGCGCTGTGGCCCGCGACGAACCCGCTCGCGGTGCCGGACCTGCCGTTGTGGGCCGCCGCCGGCGTGCTCCTCGCCGCCGCTCCCGCGGCCCTCGTGCCGTCGACGCCGAAGGGAACCACATGAGCGCCTTCGAGAACACGGGCACCGGCCAAGTCCGTTTCGACCACGTGACCTTCGCCTACGAGACCCGCCCGATCCTCGACGACGTGACCTTCGCGCTCCCCGAAGGCGAGTTCTGCCTGCTCGTGGGCCCCACCGGCGCGGGCAAGTCCACACTCCTCAAGGCCGTCAACGGACTCGTCCCCCACTTCACCGGCGGCACCATACGCGGGCGCATCACCGTCGCCGGACGCGACGTGCGCGGCTCGACCCCCGCCGACCTGGCCGACCTCGTCGGCTACGTCGGCCAAGACCCCCTGGCCGGGTTCGTCACCGACGACGTCGAACTCGAACTCGCCTACACCGCCGAGCAACTCGGCCTCGACCCCGCCGCGATGCGCAAACGCGTCACCGAGATCGTCGACCTCCTCGGCCTCGCCGACGTCCGCCACCGCACCCTCGCCACCCTCTCCTCCGGGCAGCGCCAGCGCGTCGCCATCGGCGCGGCCCTCGTCGCCGGGCCCGCCGCGCTCGTCCTCGACGAGCCGACCTCCGCGCTCGACCCGACCGCGGCCGACGAGGTGCTCTCGGCGCTGCACCGCCTCGTCCACGACCTCGGCGTCACCGTGCTCCTCGCCGAGCACCGGCTCGAACGCGTCGCCCAGTACGCCGACTCGGCGCTGCTCCTCAACGGCGGCAAGGTCACCGCCGGACCCGTCGGCGCCGTCCTGGCCGTCTCCCCGGTCGCGCCGCCGGTGGTCGAACTCGGACGCCTCGCCGGCTGGCCGGGCCCGCCGGTGACCATCCGCGAGGCCCGCAGGCACGCCGCCGGGCTCCGCGCGGCCCTCACCGGCCGCTCCCCCGCTGCGCGATCCGAGGCCGTCCCGCCCGGGCCGCCGCTACTCGAGGCCCAGGGCGTCACCGTCGACCATCCGGGCGTGCGGGCCGTCAACGGCATCGACCTCGCCGCCGCCCGCGGCGAACGCATCGCCCTCATGGGCCGCAACGGGTCCGGCAAGTCGAGCCTGCTGTGGGCCTTGCAGGGCACCGGGAGACGCTCGGGCGGCCGGGTCGCCGTCAACGGCGCCGACCCGGCGTCCCGCAGACCGGGCGAGCGGCGGACCCTCGCCGGGCTCGTCCCCGCCGAGCCCGCCGACCTCCTCTACGCCGAGACGGTCGCGGCCGAATGCGCCGGGGCCGACGACGACGGCCGCGCGCCGCGCGGGACCTGCGCGAAGATCCTCGCCGACCTGGTCGAGGACGTGGACGACGCGACGCACCCGCGCGACCTCTCCGAGGGCCAGCGGCTCGCCCTCGCGCTCGCCGTGACGCTCACGGCCGCACCGCCGCTGCTGCTGCTCGACGAGCCGACGCGTGGCCTCGACTACCCGGGGAAGGCCGCACTGGCCGACCGGTTGGGGCGACTCGCCGAGGCCGGGCACTGCGTGGTGGTGTCGACCCATGACGTGGAGTTCTGCGCGGAGTTCGCCAGTCGCGTCGTGATCCTCTCGGACGGGGAGGTGGTGGCGGACGGCCCGGCGGGGCGGATCGTCGCGGCCTCGCCGATGTTCGCCCCGCAGGTGGACAAGATCCTTCCCGGCTGGTTCACCGTGCGGCAGGTCGCGGAGGCGTTGGGGGAGAGCGGGACCGGCGATGACGAGCGGCACTGAGGGCACCGGGGCGCTGGCGCAGGAGGTCGCGGCGCCGCGTCCGCGGGTGCGGTGGCGGGCGAGGCTCGCGCTGGTGCTGGCGGCGGGGTTCGGGCTGGTCGCCATGTCGTGGCCGCTGCTGACGACGCCGGGTGGGGCGCTGACCGAGACCACTTCGGGCCCTTGGCTGTTCGCGTTGCTGCTGCCGCTGGTGACGGCGGCGGTGCTCATGCAGTTGTCGGACGGGGGCCTGGACGCGCGGGCGGTGGCGATGCTCGGCGTCATGTCCGCCGTGGTCGCGGCGGTGCGCCCGTTCGGGGCGGGGGCGGCCGGGGTCGAGACGGTGTTCTTCCTGATCATTCTGGCGGGCAGGGTGTTCGGTGCCGGTTTCGGGTTCATCCTGGGCTGCACGGGGCTGTTCGCCTCGGCGCTGTTGACCGGCGGGGTGGGTCCGTGGATGCCGTTCCAGATGTTCGCGGCGGCGTTCGTGGGGCTGGGCGCGGGCCTCTTGCCGCGCACGGGCACCGACACGCGCGGCGGCAGGGCCGCCGAGCTGGTGCTGCTGGCGGCGTACGCGGTGGTCTCCTCGATCCTGTACGGGCTCTTGCTGAACCTGTCGTTCTGGCCGTTCGCGATCACGCAGGGGAACCTGGCGTACGTGCCGGGCGGCGGGATCGGAGAGAACCTGCCGCGCCTGTTCGCCTATTCGCTGGCGACCTCGCTGGGCTGGGACATCGGGAGGGCGATCACGACGGCGGTGCTCATCGCGTTGACCGGGCCGCTCCTGTTGCGGGTCCTGCGAAGGGCGGCCCGCAGGGCCAACTGGGTCTGATCCGGGGTTCAGCCCGCGGGGTAGAAGACGAAGAGCCTGCAACCGGTGGCGGACTGCGGCACGTGGCTGGAGCCGGCGGGGCAGTGGATGAACGATCCGGCGGGGTAGTCGCGGACGCCGTCGTTGAACACGCCGGAGACGACGAAGACCTCTTCGGGGCCGGGCTCGTGCACGTCGAGGTGGGGCCATGCGGCCCCCGGCGCGATGTCCACGACGTAGCTCTTGCTGTCGGAGGGCCCCTCCCACAACCGGCGCAGGGTGATGCCCTCGGTGAACCGCTGCACCGGCACGTCGTCCACGTGCGCCCAGACCATGTCGGTCATCGTTCCTCCATATATCAGTGCCTGATGATGTATAGATCATATATCATCGATTCCTGATGGATTACCGTGACGTGGACGACCGCCTGTTCGACATCGGCAAGGCGTTGAGCTGCCGCATCCGCCTGGCGCTGCTGCACACGCTCGCGGCCGGCGACGCGTCGGTGGGCGACCTGGTCGCGGGCACCGGTTCCACCCAGCCGAACGTGTCGAACCACCTGGCGGTGCTGCGGGAGGCCGGTCTGGTGGCGGCCGACCGGGACGGGCGCGTGGTGCGCTACCGGTTGGCCTCGCCGCGGGTCCGCGACCTGGTCGAGGCGCTCGGGGCCGTCAACGCCGACCGGTGACCGCCCGTTCCATCACGCCGGCTCCGGCCGGACCGTTCGCGCGAGGCGGAAGCCGAGGTCTTCGATCCTGAGGATGGGCATGGTCCGGCGGCGCACCCCGGCCCGGCAGGACCAGTGCTCGTCGAACCAGCCGCCGCCGCGGATCACCCGGTAGTCGCGGTAGACCTCGGCGTCGTAGACGTCCCAGCACCATTCCCAGGCGTTGCCGAGCATGTCGTGCAGGCCCCACGCGTTGGGCTGCTTGCGGCCGACCGGGTGCGGGCGCTCGTCGCTGTTGCCGCGGTGCCAGGCGATCGCGTCGAGGTCGCCGTAGCGCGGGCCGGTCGTGCCGGCCCGGCAGGCGTACTCCCATTCGGCCTCGGTCGGCAGGCGGTAGCCGTCGGCCGTGCGGTCCCAGTCGACCGCCTCGCTGTCGGTCTCGTCGGGCGCGACCCGGTAGGCCGGCCGCAGCCCTTCGCGTTCGGACAGGGCGTTGCACCAGCGCACGGCGTCGAGCCAGGAGACGTCCGCGGCCGGCAGCGCCCCGTCGCCCGCGAACCGCGCACCCGTGACCTCGGCGTACGCGTTTCGCGTGACCGGTCGATCCGCGAGCAGGAACGGTGCGAGCGCCACAGTCCAGCTCCGTTCGGTGCGCCGGTCGGTGAGCGTCACGGTCCCGGCGTCGATCGCCTTCATCTGTGCGTGCACCCGCGAAGCCTAGGCGCTCGACGCCGCGAGACCGCCGTTTCAGTGGCGCGCGCCACTTTCCCGGTCTTCGTGTCACGTTCGCGGCGGCCCGCGGTTCTACCGGTTGTCAGCATCCCCGCCGAACGAACCGGAGCAGTCCCATGACCATCGCCTACTTCATCGTCACGATCTTCGCCGCCCTGTGGATCGGGTTCTCGGCGTACTCGATCTTCGCCGGGGCCCCGTACGTGGTCGGGCCGCTCGCCGAGTACGGGGTGCCGCGGTCGTGGTGGGCCTGGCTCGGGGCCGTCAAGGCCGCTGGGGCGCTGGGCCTGCTCGTGGGCCTGTGGGTGCCGTTCATCGGCCTCGCGGCCGCGGTCGGCCTGGTCCTGTACTTCATCGGCGCGGTCGCGACCGTGCTGCGGGCCCGCAAGTACAAGATGGTCGTCGCGCCGCTCATGTACCTGGCGCCGGCGGTGGCCGCGCTCGTGCTCGGCGCGCTCGTTTGAGAACGGGAGCAGGGCCCGCGCCTGGCGCGGGCCCTGTCGCCTGTCGGGCTACTTCGTCCACTGCTCCGCGAAGGAGACGCCGACCTTCGGGTTGGCGATGAGGGCCAGCGGGATGAAGTACCCGATCTGGCCGAGCACGCCGGTGAGGACGATGATCTCTTTGTCGCTGAGGTGCTTCGCGGCCTCGGCGAACAGCTCGTCGCTGACGCGCTCGCCGGTCGGGTCGGGCGTGTGCACGGCCTCGGCCAGGGCGAGGGCCGCCCGCTCGGCGTCGGTGAAGTAGGGCGCGGTCCGCCAGGAGGCGACGGTGCCGAGGCGCTCGGGCGTGTCGTCGGCGCTCTGGAGCGGGCGGGCGGTGAGGTAGGCGCTGCCGAGGATCTGCCCGACGCGCAGTTGGACGAGCGTGACGAGGGTGTCCGGGAGCACCCCTTCGGCGTTCGCCTTGTTCACGGCCGCGGCGATCTCGTCGGCGGCGGGCAGGTGCTGGCGCGGGTTCTCGATACGAGGCGTGGTGGTCATGGCGGTGTTCCTCTCCGGTGGTTCCGATTCACCCCCATGACGGATCGCGGAGCGCAGAGGTGACCGCCCCGGCCGGGAACCGAACATGACCCCGGTCACACCATCACAACCCTCGACCGAGGCGCGCCCCCTGGAACCACAAGACGAAAGACCCGGCCGCGAGTTCGCGACCGGGCCTTTCACGTAGCGCCTTATCCGACGACCGCACCGGCGCCGAGGAGGGCCTTCAGGTCGGCGGAGAGTTCGACCGAGGGCCGCACCCGCCACGCGTCGCCGAGGGCGAGCATCGTGACCTTGGGGCCGTTGGCGAGCTGCACCCGCACCTGCGCCTCGCCGCGGTGGGTCTTGAACGTGTCGGAGAGCTTCTCGATGAGCGCGGGGTTCACCGCGGCGGCCCGCAGCGCGAGCGTGATCGGCGCCGAGTTCGCCTCCGGTCCGGTGGAAGTGTCGAGGACCGCGAGATCCTGGGCGATGAGCTGCGCGGTCCCGTCGCGCCGGTCGAGCTTGCCCTTGACGCAGCACACCAGGTCGTCGGCGAGCGAATCCGACACCAGCTCATAGGTGTTGGGGAAGAACCGGACCTCGATCGACCCCGCCAGATCCTCCAATGTGGCCGAAGCCCACAGCTTGCCCTGCTTGGTGACCCGCTTGGCCACGTTCTGGAGGATTCCCGCAACGCGCACGTTCGCGCCGTCGGGGATCTCCTCGCCGTGCAACGCCGCAATGGGACGGTCCGCATTGGATGAAAGGAGGCGTTCGAAGCCGTTGAGCGGGTGGTCGGACACGTACAGGCCGAGCATCTCCCGCTCGAACGCGAGCTTGTCGCGCCGCTCCCACTCGTCGTCGGCGATGGTCAGGTCCACCCCGAGCGTCTCGGTGGTGTCGGGCATCATGCCGCCGAACAGGTCGAACTGACCGCGCGCCTCCTCCTTCTTGATGGAGACCATCGCGTCGATCGCCTTCTCGTGCACCTCGGCCAAGCCCCGGCGCGCGTGCCCGAGCGAGTCGAACGCCCCGGCCTTGATGAGCGACTCGATGGTGCGCTTGTTGCACACCGGCGCGGGCACCTTCTGCAAGAAGTCCTTGAAGTCGGCGTAGGCGCCCTTCTCCTCACGCGCCTCGATGATCCCGGCGACGACGTTCGCGCCGACGTTGCGGACCGCGCCCATGCCGTAGCGGATGTCCTCCCCGACCGGGTGGAACACGTGCCGCGACTCGTTGACGTCCGGGGGCATGACGGTGATGCCCATCTTGCGGCACTCCGAGAGGTACACCGCGGCCTTGTCCTTGGAGTCGCCCACCGAGGTCAGCAGCGCCGCCATGTACTCGGCCGGGTAGTTCGCCTTCAGGTAGGCCGTCCAGTACGACACGAGGCCGTACCCGGCCGCGTGCGACTTGTTGAACGCGTAGCCGGCGAAGGGGAGCATGATGTCCCACAGGGTCTTGATGGCCTCCTTGCCGAACCCGTTCGCGAGCATTCCCGACTCGAAGTCGCCGAACATCTTCTCCAGGACGTCGACCTTCTTCTTGCCCATGGCCTTGCGGAGCGTGTCGGCCTGGCCCATCGTGAAGCCCGCGACGCGCTGCGCGATCTTCATGATCTGCTCCTGGTAGACGATCAGGCCGTAGGTCTCGGCGAGGATCTCCTCCAGCGCTTCGGCCAGCTCGGGGTGGATCGGCGTGATCTGCTGGCGGCCGTTCTTGCGGTCGGCGTAGTTGTTGTGGGAGTTCGCCTCCATGGGGCCGGGCCGGTACAGGGCCAGCACCGCGACGATGTCGTTGAACTCGGTGGGGCGCATGCGCTTGAGCAGCTCGCGCATGGCGGTGCCGTCGAGCTGGAACACGCCGAGGGTGTCGCCGCGGGCGAGCAGCTCGTACGCCTTCGCGTCGTCGGTGGAGAGGGTGTCGAGGTCGATCTCGACGCCCTTGTTGATCTTGATCGCCTCGACCGCGTCCCCGATCACCGTCAGGTTCCGCAGGCCCAGGAAGTCCATCTTCAGCAGGCCGATGTCCTCACAGGAGGGATAGTCCCACCCGGTGATGATCGAACCGTCCGGCCTGGCCCACATGGGGATGCAGTCCGCCAGCGGCTGCGAGGACAGGATGACCGCGCAGGCGTGGACGCCCGCGTTGCGGATCAGCCCCTCCAGACCCAGCGCGGTGTCGAAGATCTGGCGGACCTCGCCGTCGCTCTCGATGAGGCTGCGGACCTCGCCGGCCTCCTTGTACCGCGCGTGGTCGGGGTCCAAGATCCCCGACAGCGGGATGTCCTGGGCCGCGACCGGCGGCGGCAGCGCCTTCGTGATCCGCTCGGCGATCGAGAAGCCGGGCTGTCCATGGTGGACTCGAGCGGCGTCCTTGATCGCCGCCTTGGTCTTGATCGTGCCGAAGGTGATGACCTGGGCGACGAACTCCTTGCCGTACTTCTCGGTCGCGTACGTGATCATCTCGCCGCGGCGGCGGTCGTCGAAGTCGATGTCGATGTCGGGCATCGAGACGCGCTCGGGGTTGAGGAACCGCTCGAACAGCAGGCCGTGCTCGATCGGGTCGATGTTCGTGATCCGCATCGCGTACGCCACCAGCGAACCGGCCGCCGAACCGCGGCCCGGGCCCACGTAGATCCCGATCGACCGGGCGTGGCTGATGAGGTCGGCGACGACGAGGAAGTACGACGGGTAGCCGGCGGTGATGATGACGTCGAGCTCGAGCGCGGCCCGCTCCAGGTACTCGGCCGGGACCTCCCCGCCCCGGAAGCGGTCCTTGAGGCCCGCCGTGACCTGCTCGCGCAGCCAGCTGCCCTGGTCGTGCCCCTCGGGGACCTCGATGACCGGCATCCGGTCGTGCACGGCGAAGATCTCGTCGTAGGACTCGACCATCTCGGCGACCAGCAGCGTGTTCGCGCAGCCCTCCTGCCACAGCTCGTCGCTGCGCACCCCGTACATCTGCTCGGCCGAGCGCAGGAAGTAGCCCTCGCCGTCGAACTTGAACCGCTTCGGGTCGTCGAGCGTCGAGCCCGACTGGACGCACAGCAGCGCCGCGTGCGTGTCCTTCTGCGCCTCGGTCACGAAGTGGGAGTCGTTCGTGACCAGCGGCGGGATGCCCATCTTTCGGCCCAGGTCGTACAGCTCGTCCTTGACGCGCTGCTCGATCTGGTTGCCGTGGTCCATGATCTCCAGGAAGTAGTTCTCGGCCCCGAAGATGTCGCGGTAGTCCGAAGCCGCCTGGTAGGCCTCGTCCATCTGCCCGAGCCGCAGCCGGGTCTGCACCTCTCCCGAGGGGCAGCCGGTGGTGGCCACGATCCCGCTCGCGTTCGCGGCGATGAGCTCGCGGTCCATGCGCGGCTTGTAGTAGTAGCCCTCGAAGGAGGCGGCGCTGGAGAGGCGGAAGAGGTTCCGCAGGCCGGTGGCGTCGCGGGCGACCATCGTCATGTGCGTGTAGGAGCCGGCGCCGGAGAGGTCGTCGCCGCGCTGGCTCGGCTCGCCCCACCAGACGGGCTTCTTGTGGAACCGGTCGTGCGGCGCGAGGTAGGCCTCGATGCCGATGATCGGCTTGACGCCGGACTTCTTGGCCTCCTGGTAGAAGGCGTAGCCGCCGTACATGTTGCCGTGGTCGGTCATGGCGATGGCGGGCTGGCCGAGCCGACCGGCCTCCGCGAACAGCGGTTTGAGTTTCGCGGCTCCGTCGAGCATCGAGTATTCGGTGTGCACGTGCAGGTGGACGTACTGGTTCGACACGCTTCGCTCCCGCTTTGACCTGTGAATATGTCCCCGACGGGCTCCGGCGCGACGCGCGGGCGGTGCAGTGGTGCGCGGTGGTGGCGCGTCTTCGGCGGCACTGCTGCGGCGCGTCTTCGGCGGCCCGGTTCAGACCTTCTAGCCTAGTCCGCCGCGCCGGGCAGCCGCGCCGGCTCCGCCCTCGTGAGGCTCTCGCCGAAACGCGCATCCGCACAATCCCGATATCACACGCACCCAAACCCCACCAACTTATCCACAGGCCCGATTCGGTTATCCACAGGCCAAAAATTAATTCTTGCCAGTAGTTGACATGTGACGGACAGTTGATCCATGAACATGACACAAGCGAGAATCCGCCTCAACGGCCCCACAGACCTCCTGACGACGGTCCCGCTGCTCCTGGGTTTCCACCCCGCGGACAGCCTCGTGGTGGTGGGCCTCATCGGCGGCGAACTCCAATGCACCTTCCGCGTGAACCTGCCCGGTTCGGCCGATCATCTCGAGCACCTGCCGGACCTGACCACGCAGTTGAGCGTCAACAACTGCGACGGGTGCGTGGTGATCGGCTACGGCGAGAAGGAGGTCGCGGAGGCCTCGGTCGAGCGCGCGGCCGTGCGGTTCCACGCGGCGGGCGTCGAACCGCTCGACAAGCTGCGTGTGTCGCGGGGCCGCTGGTTCAGCCTCACCTGCGACGAGCCGTGCTGCCCGCCCGAGGGACTGCCGGTCCCGGAGTCGTCTGCGGCGTCGTGCGAGGTGGCGGTCGCGGGCGGGTACGCGGAGACGGATCGCACGGCGATCGCCGACCAACTGGCCCCGGCCTCGCCGGGCCGGAGGGCGGCGGTGGAGAAGGCGGTGGCGGCCACGCTCGCGGCGGAGGCCGAACTCGACTGGGCCGCCCAGCGCTCGCTCGACCTCCACGCGATCGACCACTGGATGGCGGCCACGGCGCTGCCCGGCCCGGATGAGATCGCGATGGTGGGCCTGGCCTTGGGCGACCTGGACATCCGCGACTACGCGCTGCGGCGCATCAACTCGGGCCAGTTCGAAGGCAACCGGGTCGACCTGTGGATCTGGGTGACCAGGCACATGGGCGAGGACCTCCTGGCCCCGGCCGCGACGGTGGCGGGCTTCGCCGCCTACAGGTTCGGCAACGGGGTGCTCGCCCTCGAATGCCTCGAACTGGCCCTGCGGTCGAGCCCGCACTACCGGCTCGCGCTGATGCTCATGGCGGCGCTGCAATCGGGAATCCCGCCGGCGGCGCTGTCGAAGGTCGGCTGCGGCGATAGGGAGGAAGCAGAGGTCAAGGACTGATCCAACGCAGCGCCAGACCCAAAGACCCGGCAGAACCCGAAGCGAAAGACCACCGACCAGAAAACCACGGGCGAAGGGCGAAGAAGAACGGGAAACGGCGAAGGGCGGCCGACGGCCGACGGTGAACAGCGAACAGCGAACAGCGAACAGCGAACAGCGAACAAGAAACCAAAACAACCCACGAAAGGAGCGGCCGATGAACGAACCGATGAGGCGCCGAAAGCGCCGCAGGCGAGGCCGGCGGTACTCGGGCTCAGAACCCCGGGATACAGGAGTCCTGGCTAGTCTGTGGGCATGGGTGAGTTCCCGAGCAGTTACGCCGCGATCGTTCTGGTCGGCGGCAAGGCCCGGCGATTCGCCGGGTGCGCGAAGAGCGAATTGGTCGTCGGGGGTGCGACGCTCCTGGAGCGGGTGCTGTCCGCGAGCGAGTCTGCGGCGGCGAGGGTGGTCGTGGGCGCGAGGCCCGCCGAGGCCGCGCCCCTGCCGGACGGGGTGCTCCAGGTGATGGAGGACCCACCGGGCTCCGGCCCTGCCCGGTCGGTGGCCGCGGGCCTCCTCCAGGTGCCCGACGGCTGCGACCGGGTGGCGATCCTCGGCGGCGACCTGCCGTTCATGTCGGCGGACGCCTTGCGGCTCCTCCACGATCGCATGAGCGAGGCGGGGTCGGAGACCGGCGCGGTGTTCTGCGATGACGCGGGGCGCAGGCAGTGGCTGTGCGGCCTGTGGCCGGCAAAGCCGGTCCGGCAGAACGCGGCGGAGATCGAACCTGGCGCCCCGGCGAGACACCTGTTCACCGGGATCGAAGTCGAGTCCGTGAGCTGGGACCAGGCGGGTCCGCCCCCCTGGTTCGACTGCGACACCCCGGACGACCTCGAACAAGCCCGCAACTGGGCCGCAGACTGAACCGCGGTTCGGGCACGACCCGAACCGCAAGGACGGTCAACGACGACCGTCGGCCGCTCGCCCCAAAGCGACGGCCCTCAACACCGTGCACGACAACGACTTCCGGGCGGGTGGGCGCGGGGCGGGGTGGGTGGGGGAGGGGGGGGG
>NZ_JOGR01000020.1 GCF_000719515.1 Glycomyces sp. NRRL B-16210
GGCGATGGCCGAGGCGGTGTTGAACGTGAAGTCGAACTGCGACAGCAGCAGGTCGCGCAGGGCCGAGAACCCGAACTCGGTGCGGTGCAGGTTCGCCGCTTGCATGTCGATGACCGAGCGGAGCACTACCGCGTGCTGGGTGTTGATCAGGTCAGCGGCCGTATCGAGTGCGGAGCGGATCGCTTGGGCCTGAGCGCGGCGGCCAGCGCCCGCGCTGTGCAGGGAGCGGGAGGCCGAGGCAGTGGCGTCGGTGCCTGCGAGGGTGCAGGTGCTGGTGTCCATGAGCGCGGCCTCCTCTCAGTCCGATTCTCGTTGGTGTGTTTGTTTTTCGGTTTCTTGTACTGAGTCAATGATGACAGGCCGTGGGGGGAGTGGCATCACCTGGAAGGGTGAATTCCATTGAGGATTATTCACGGCGACCATGAGATCGTTTGGGCCGCAGTGCAAGTCGCGCCATCCTCCTCCCCCTTGTCGCTGCCCGCCTTGACCGCAACCCAACGATCACCCCACGGCCGCAAGCAGACCAGAACAAATGCGGACCTCTTCGTCGCTGCCGCTCTCACCCGAATCCACCCACCACCCCACAGCCGCAAACCGACCCCCGCCAATCACGGACCCCTTTGTCGCCGCCATCAGTAACCCCGCCCCTAACGCCACTTCTACACGCGAACGGCGCCCGGCCCCCGGGATCGCCGGGTTCCGGACGCCGCTTGCGTCAGTTTGGGAGTCAGTCCTCGGTCTCTGCCTCGGGCTTCGCGGTGGGGGCGTTCGTCTCCGGAGCCTCCTCAGCAGGTTCGGGCGCCGCCGCCTCCTCCTCCTCTGCGGGCATCGGGAACGACTGGGCGATCCTCAGGCTCTGCTGGACCAGGTCCCAGCCCAGCGGGAGCGCCGCCGCGTCGGGCAGATCGAGCTCGAAACCGAAGTCGTCCGCCAGGCCGCCCTGCTTGGCCAGCTTGGTCACCACCGGGTGCGCGGACCGGTTGGGCGCATAGCACCACTTCGGGGAGGCCAGGCCGAAGTCGCGGGCGATCATCATGGCCGCCAGCGCCGCCGGTCCGTCGATGAGCATCGCGGTCGAGCGCGTCGCGGCCGTGAAGATCGCGGCGGCCATGGTGCCGATCGCGGCGCCGCCCAGGCGCGCGACCAGCGCCTCCGGGGTGCGCTTGAAGCCCCGGTTGAAGGCCACATGGTCGCGCAGGGCCGCGACGCGGCCCATCCAGGCCGAGTCGAAGACCGATCCGCCCGGGGCGTGGAGCGTCGGCATGTAGGAGGTGATGTCCTCCTTGGCGATGTAGGAGCAGACGGCGACCGAGGCGGTGGACGCGCCCGCGCCGAGCGCCGAGATGAGGAGCAGGTCGGCGCCCTCGTCGATCGCGCGGTCGGCGCTCTCACGTCCGAGGCGCAGCGCGGCCTCCAGCTCGGTGTCGTCCAGGAGCGGCCCTTCGACGCCGGTGCTGGCGCCGGTGCGCACGACGGTCACCGGGAGCCCGGAGCGGGCGGCGTGCTCGGCCAGCGCGCCCTCGCCCTTCTCCAGGGCCGCGGCCTGCTCATCGACCGGGGCGTAGTCGCCGGTGTCCCAGCCGTCGGGGTAAGCGCCGGCGAACAGGAGCATCCGCGGGGCCGCGAACGGCTCGGGCGCTTCGGTGGCCTGCATGCGGGCGGCCCAGCCTATGGCGGTCTGGAGGCTGCCGAGTCCGGCGCTTTCGATGAGGGCGTCTTGGAGCCGCGCGTTGGCGCGGGTGGTCCACACCCCGTTGGGGAACTTCGCTTTGAGGTCGGCGAGGGGCCCGGCGTCGGTCGTCTGTGTCACGGCACAAGGCTAGCGCGAGAGTGATGGGGCACAATTGCCAAGTGACCACCATCGACTTCGCCAAGGGCCACGGCACCGGCAACGACTTCGTGATCGTGCCGGACCTGGAGGACGCCCTCCCGTTGAAGGACGCCCAGGTGGCGGCGCTGTGCGACCGCCGGTTCGGGATCGGCGGGGACGGGTTGCTGCGCGTGGCGCCGTCTGACGACGCGGCGGCGGCGTTTTTCATGGACTACCGGAACGCGGACGGTTCGATCGCGGAGATGTGCGGCAACGGCGTGCGGGTCTTCGTGCGGTACCTGCTGGAGCGGGGGCTCGCGGAGGGCCCGGAGATTCCCGTCGCGACGCGCGCGGGGGTCAAGACGGTGCTGGTGGATGGCGACGAGCTGCGGGTGGACATGGGCCCGGCGGTGTTCGGGCCGACCTCGCAGGCGTCGGTGGAGGGCTTCACCTGGCCGGGACAGGCCGTTTCGATGGGGAACCCGCACCTGGTGTGCCATCTCGGGGACGAGGCCGAGCTGGAGGCGTTGGAGCTGTTCCATCAGCCGCGGTTCGACGCGGCGGTGTTCCCTGAGGGCGTGAACGTGGAGTTCGTGGCCGGGACTGCGCCGCAGGTGCGGATGCGGGTCCACGAGCGCGGTGTTGGCGAGACGGCTTCATGCGGCACGGGAGCGTGCGCGGTCGCGGCGGTGGCGCTGCGCCACGCCGGGCAGGACACGGGCACGTGCAAGGTGGGCGTGCCGGGCGGGACGCTCACGGTCACGGTGACCGACGAGACGGTGTACTTGGCGGGCCCGGCGGTGATCGTCGCCGAGGGCGTGTTTCGCGTCTAGGCGAACGAATCGTGTGACGGGCGTATAGCCATCCCTAACCCCCACCCACCCGGGGGAACGGTAGGTCCCACTTTCCCGCTCGGGTACGACAAGAACGGCCCCCGCGGGCGCTGCTGTCGCCCGAAGGCGTGAGGGAACCCGAGTGCCTGACGCGGCTGCGGGCCGCAGGTGGCGGGCGACTCCGAGTGCCTGACGCGGCTGCGGGCAGCAAGCGGCGGGCGGTCCCGAACTCACGACGCGTCCTTGGTTCGCGCGTGGCCCCGGACGCCTTCGGCGTCCGGGGCCACTCCGCTTCAGCGCTTCTGCCGCTCGACTTGCCAATACCTCTAAACGGCCGTTACCGCATCACGCGCTTCACCGCCGCCGCGACCGCCGGGGCCACGTTCGGGTCGAAGACGCTCGGCACGATGTACGTCGCGTTCACCTTCTCCTCGCCCACGCAGTCGGCGATCGCCGTGGCCGCCGCCAGCGCCGCGTCGTCGTTCCAACCCCGCGCCTGCGCGTCCAGCAGGCCCCGGAACACGCCCGGGAACGCCAGCACGTTGTTGATCTGGTTCGGCTGGTCCGACCGCCCGGTCGCCACGATCGCCGCGTACCGCGCCGCCTCGGTCGGGCTGATCTCCGGGTCCGGGTTCGCCAGCGCGAACACGATCGGGTCCTTCGCCATCTTCGCCACGTCCGAGCCCTTGAGGATGTTCGGCGCGCTCACCCCGATGAAGATGTCCGAGCCCTCGACCGCGCCCGCCAGGTCCCCGGCGTAGTCGTGCTTGTTGAAGTGCTGCCCGAGCCACTTCCAGGTCTCGTTCTGGGTGTCGAAGCCCGCGTGCAGCGCCCCGTCGCGGTCCACCGGCACGATGTCGCCGATCCCGGCCTTCTCCAGCAGCCGCATGATGGCCGTCCCGGCCGCCCCGCAGCCGACGATCGTCGCCCGCACGTCCGCGAAGTCCTTGCCGACCACGCGCAGCGCGTTCGTGAGCGCGGCGAGCACCACGATCGCGGTGCCGTGCTGGTCGTCGTGGAACACCGGGATGTCCAGCCGCTCGCGCAACCGCGCCTCGATCTCGAAGCAGCGCGGCGCCGCGATGTCCTCCAGGTTGATGCCGCCGTAGGTCGGGGCGAGCGCGGTGACGATGTTGACGATCTCGTCGGTGTCCTGCGTGTCGAGGCACACCGGCCACGCGTCGACGTCGCCGAACTTCTTGAACAGGGCCGCCTTGCCCTCCATGACCGGCATCGCCGCGGCCGGTCCGATGTTGCCCAGGCCCAGCACGGCCGAGCCGTCGGTGACGACGGCGACGGTGTTGCGCTTTATGGTCAGGCGCCGCGCGTCGTCGGGGTTCTCGGCGATCGCCATGCACACGCGGGCCACGCCGGGGGTGTACGCCATCGACAGGTCGTCGCGGTTGCGCAGCGGCACTTTCGGGGCGACCTCGATCTTGCCGCCCAGGTGCATGAGGAAGGTCCGGTCGGAGACCTTCTTCACATCGAAGTCCGGCATGGCCTCCAATATGTGGGTGACCTGCTCGGCGTGCGAGGCGTCGGCGGTGTCGCACGTGAGGTCGACGGTCATGCGCTTGTTGTCGGAGCCGACCACGTCGAGCGCGGTCACGATGGCCCCGGCCTGCCCGACGACGGTGGCGAGCCGTCCCGCCGCCCCCGGATCGGCCGACAGCGCGAGCCGGACGGTGATGGAGAACCCGGCGCTGGGAAGACGGGCTGCAGTCATGCCGCTCCTTAGAAGTGCACTTCGTTGTGGACGCTTTGCTCGGATGTCTTGAATAATGCCACCGCCGCGCGACCTCCCGTCCCGGCCCTGCGCTGCGATCGGGGCCTCGCCGCCGCGGCCGTCCGCGGGAGCGCTGCGCACCTTCGCGCGCGGCGGTGGCCATATTCGTTCGCCGTTGTCACGCCCGCGTGTCAAGCTTGAGGCGATGCGCGAAGAGAATCTGAACCTGCAAGAAGACCTCCCGTCCGCCGACGCCCCCTCGACTGGGGAACTGGACCTGGAGGCGCGCCAGGCACTGCGGCGCGTCGCCGGGGTCGCCTCCACCGAGCTCGAGGACGTCACCGACGCCGAGTACCGGCGACTGCGCCTGGAGCGCGTCGTCCTGGTCGGCGTCTGGACTGAAGGCTCGATCGAGGATGCCGAGAACTCGCTCGACGAACTCGCCCAACTCGCCGAGACCGCCGGGTCCGAGGTCGTCGACGGCCTGATCCAGCGCCGCTCCAAACCCGACGCCGGCACCTTCATCGGCTCCGGCAAGGTCCAAGAGCTCAAGGACACCGTCGAGGCCCTCGGGGCCGACACGGTCATCGCCGACGGCGAGCTCTCCCCGGGCCAGCTCATCGCCTTGGAGAAGGCCGTCAACGTGAAGGTCATCGACCGCACCGCGCTGATCCTCGACATCTTCGCCCAGCACGCCAAGAGCGCCGAGGGCAAGGCCCAGGTCGAGCTGGCGCAGCTCCAGTACCTGCTGCCGCGCCTGCGCGGCTGGGGCGACGCGATGAGCCGCCAGGGCGGCGGCGCGGGCTCCAACGGCGGCGTGGGTCTGCGCGGCCCCGGCGAGACGAAGCTGGAGACCGACCGGCGCCGCATTCGCGCCAAGGTCGCCAAGCTCCGCCGCGAACTGGCGAAGCTCACCGTCACCCGCGAGACCAAGCGCGACTCGCGCACCCGCAACCGCGTGCCCGGCGTCGCGATCGCCGGCTACACCAACGCCGGCAAGTCGAGCCTGCTCAACGCCCTCACCGGCGCGGGCATCCTCGTCCAGGACGCCTTGTTCGCGACCCTGGACACCTCCACGCGCCGCTCGCGCACCGCCGAGGGCCGCGAGTACACCGTCACCGACACCGTCGGGTTCGTGCGCCACCTGCCGCACCAGCTCGTCGAGGCCTTCCGCTCGACCCTCGAAGAGGTCGCCGAGTCCGACCTCGTCGTCCACGTCATCGACGGCTCGCACCCCGACCCGATCGGCCAGGCCGAAGCCGTCCGCGAGGTGCTCGCCCAAGTCGGCGCCGAGGACGTCCCCGAACTGATCGTCGTGAACAAGGTTGACCTGGTCGAACCCGACGGACTGCTGCAACTGCGCTCGGACTGGCCCGACGCCGTGTTCGTCTCCGCCCGCTCGGGCGAGGGCATCGACAAGCTCCGCGACGCCATCGAACGCGCCCTCCCGCAACCGGACACCACACTGACCGTCTGCATCCCGTACGTGCGCGGCGACCTGGTCTCGCGCATGCGATCGCGCGGCGAGGTGCTCGCCACCGAGCACCGCGGCGACGGCACCGTCATCACCGCCCGCGTCGACGACGCACTGGCCGGTGAATTGCGAGCCTTCGTCCTGGAAACCGACTGAAACGCCGTGGTCCCGAACATGTCTCATGGGGGCCCCGCCGCTGACCCGGCGTGTTCTGGAACACTTGCGTGATGCGAGAGCGCCGTGTGGGCCGAGGGGCCCTGCCTGCGCGGCTCGTCGCCGGGGCGGCTGGTGTCGCGGTCCTGGTCACGGCCGCGCCCCCCGTGTACGCCCAGGACGAGGAGTCCGGCGGCGGGAGCGTGCTTTGCGACCTCCACGATCCACGGCTCGCCAGCCCCTCGGGGATCACCGCCGCCTCCGGCGGCGACGGCTGGTGGATCGTCTCCTCCGCGGAGAACCAGGACTCGACGCTGTCGATCCTGCGCGTCGGCGCCGACTGCAACCCGCGCGAGTCCGACGAGGTCTTCATCGACCACCAGCCCCGCGACCCCGAGGCGCTGGCGCTCGACTCCGGCGGGTTCATCTGGGTCGGCGACACCGGTGACGCGCTCAATCGCGACTGGATCACCGTCAACCAGATCGAGCCGTTGGACCCGGGCAACAACGTCGCCTACCGCTACGTCTTCCCCGGCCCGAACCAGGAGGTCGAGGCGTTCCTCATCCCTCCCGGCGACGCGAAGAAGCCCCTGTTCATCACCGCGGGCGACGGCGAGGCCGCGCTGCTGTACCCGCCGGGGGAGAACCAGACCGAGAACACGCCGCTGGAGAACGTCGGCACCGTGTCCCTCAGCGAGGGCGGCTCGGTCACCGGCGCGGCGCTCAACGCCGACGCCTCCAAGGCCGCGCTGCGCACCGCGAACGCCGTCTACGAGTGGACGGTCGAGGACGGTGACGTGATCGCGGCGCTCACCGGCGCCGAGCCGCTGGTCACCCCCATCGACGACGCCGGTACCGCGCAGGGCCTCGCCTACGACGCGGATGGGAACTTCCACACGCTGTCGTCCACGGACGGCGGCGACGGCGTCTTCGGGACCATCACCGCGCACGCCCCGGCCGCCCCCGCGCCCGAGGAGCCCGCCGACACCGGCGGCGACGAGGCCGCCGCCGAGAAGGAGGGCCCGACCCTCCTCGACCGCATCCTCGACCTCGGCTTCGACACGATCGTGAAGATCCTCGCGGGCATCGCGATCCTCGGCATGCTCGTCATGGTCCTGGGCATCATCGTCATCCGCAAGCACCGCAAAGCGCAGGGCGAGGACGAGGAGGACGAGACCGAGGAGGGCTTCGCCGCCGAGGAGTCGGGATTCGGCGAGGAGGAGGACGGGTTCCTCAAAGACCTCAAGGACGACCCGGTCGACCTGGGCCTCGACTCCGGGCAGCCCGACCCCGACCTCGGCCAGGTCGCCCGCGGCGCCGTCTACGGCGCCGCCCGGCCCGAACCGACCGGGAACGTCTACGGCGCGGCCAAGCCCGTCGAGCCCACTGGCAACGTGTACGGCGCCGCGCGCGCCGAACCTGCGCCCCCAGAGCCAGCACCGCGCCCTGAACCCACCGGGAACGTCTACGGCGCCAAGCCCGCTGCGCCCCCCGCGCCGCCGGTCAAACCCGCCGGCGGGGGCGTCTACGGCGCCGCCCGCGAGGAGCCCCAGTACGGGGCGTTCGAAGGCGGCGGCCACGGCAGCGTCTACGACAACGCCGGCCCCGGCCAGTCCTTCGCCGTCCGACCCGAACCCGCGCCGCGCCCCGAGCCGGCACCGCGTCCCGAACCGACCGGGAACGTCTACGGCGCGGCGGCCAGGCCGGTCCAGCCGGCCACCCCCGCGGGCGGGAGCGTCTACGGCGGGGGAGCGGCCAAGGGCTCGGTATACGGGGCCGGGAACGACGAACGGACCCCCGAAGCCGACGAAGGCTACTGGGGTCCGTCCGATGAAGGCGGACCCGCCCGCGGCCGAGGCCGCTGAGCGGGACTGCGGGTCAGATCTTCCTGAGGACCGCGACGATCCGGCCGAGGATCTCGGCCTCGGACGCGTCGATCGGGTCGTACAGGGAGTTGGCCGGAAGCAGCCACGGCTTGCCGTTCTTGCGCTTCCACGTCTTCACCGTCGCCTCCCCGTCGATCATGGCGGCCACGATCTCGCCGTTGAGCGCGTCGGGCTGCTGGCGCACGACCACCCAGTCGCCGTCGGTGATGGCCGCGTCGACCATCGAGTCGCCCTTGACGCGCAGGAGGAAGTGCACGCCCTCGCCGACGAACTCGGCCGGCAGGGGCATGACGTCGTAGTCGCGCTCCTCGGCCAGGATCGGCTGCCCCGCGGCGATCTCGCCGACCATCGGGACGTAGCGGGGGCGGGGGTGCTGGGAGCAGGTCTGGACGCCCCCGGGCGTCGGCTGGCGCACCCCGACCGCGCGCGGCCGGCCGGCCAGGCGGTTGAGGTAGCCCTTCCGTTCGAGCTGCTTCATCTGGTAGGCGACGGACGACGCCGAGGCGAGCCCGACTTCGGCGCCGATCTCCCGGACGCTGGGCGGATAGCCCTTGTTGTTGATGAACTCCTCGATGTACTCGAGGACTTGCTGCTGCCGACGCGTCAGCTTGCGCGTTTTCGGTCGGGCTGTGGTGGTCTCGCTGGCCACAGGAGGCTCCTGTAAGACAAATGGGACGGTATGTCTGATTCCGACAATGTAACTCAGCTACGCCGTCAAGTCAAACATTCGTGCGACATCGGCGTGTCGCGGCGCTGGTTGTACTGTGTTTTGGCGCGGTTTCACCCGTACGGGTGAACGATAGTCCGTCGCGTCGAGCCGCGGTGCGGCCGCCCCCGGCGGCGCCGTGATCACAGGGCACCGATCTGCGCTATTCTGGACACAAGATCTTGTGGTCTGTTGTATGGTCTCTCACTAGGTGTTGGGGTTTATGCACCGACCGGAGCGGCGGGAGGCAGACTGTGACCCGACTCGGCGACGAGCGGCGAGTCACGGCTTCACCCGGCCGCCGGACCTCGGCGAGACCGTGATCCGAGACCACTTCGCACGACCACGGCGCCGGAACCGAGGCCCCAGAAGGAGACTCTAGCGATGCGATGTCCTTACTGTCGTCATCCCGACAGCCGCGTGGTCGACTCGCGCGAGGCCGAGGACGGCAAGATCATCCGCCGCCGCCGGGTCTGCCAGCAGTGCGAGAAGCGCTTCACCACCGTCGAGGAGTCCATCCTCGCCGTCGTCAAACGCAGCGGCGCCACCGAGCCCTTCAGCCGCCGCAAGGTCGCCGGCGGCGTCCTCAAGGCCTGCCAGGGCCGGCCGGTCGACGCCGACGACGTGGCCAAACTGGCCCAGTCCGTCGAGGACGAGATCCGCTCCAAGGGCGTCGCCGAGGTCCCGGCCCACGAGGTGGGCCTGGCGATCCTCAAGCCGCTGCGCCAGCTCGACGAGGTCGCGTACCTGCGCTTCGCCAGCGTCTACCAGGACTTCGAGTCCCTCGAGGACTTCGAGGCGGCCATCGCGCAATTGCGCGAGGAGCACGCCGCCCGCAACGGCGGCTGACACCGCCGAACACCCACCGATTCCCACGCAACACCAGGCATGAGCAGAAACAGGGGCGAGAACATGCCGAAGACCGCCAAGGGCGCCGAAGGCGCCGCCAAGACCACTCCCAAGCAGGCGACCGAGAAGGGCCTCAAGGTGGAGCGCGTCTTCACCAAGCCGGGCGTGCACCCGTACGACGAGGTCGAATGGGAGTCGCGCGACGTCGTCATGACGAACTGGCGCGACGGCTCGATCAACTTCGAGCAGCGCGGCGTCGAGTTCCCGAGCTTCTGGAGCATCAACGCGACCCAGATCGTCACCTCGAAGTACTTCCGCGGCGCCGTGGGCACCCCGCAGCGCGAGACCGGCCTCAAGCAGGTCATCGACCGCGTGGTGACCGAGTACCACAAGGCGGGGGAGAAGAACGGCTACTTCGCGACCGCCGAGGACGCCCAGGTCTTCGCCGAGGAACTCACCTGGCTCCTGCTCCACCAGTACTTCAGCTTCAACTCCCCGGTCTGGTTCAACGTTGGAACCCAAGCGCCGCAACAAGTCTCGGCGTGCTTCATCCTCAGTGTGGACGACACCATGGAGTCGATCCTCGACTGGTACAAGGAAGAGGGCATGATCTTCAAGGGCGGCTCCGGCGCCGGGATCAACCTCTCCAAGATCCGCTCCTCCGCCGAACTGCTCTCCTCGGGTGGCAACGCCTCCGGCCCCATCAGCTTCATGCGCGGCGCCGACGCCTCCGCCGGCACCATCAAGTCCGGCGGCGCCACCCGCCGCGCCGCGAAGATGGTCGTCCTCGACGTCGACCACCCCGACATCGAGGCCTTCATCGACACCAAGGCCCGCGAGGAGGACAAGATCCGCGCCCTCCGCGACGCCGGATTCGACGTCGACCTCGGCGGCGAGGACATGTTCTCGGTCCAGTACCAGAACGCCAACAACTCCGTGCGCGTCTCCGACACCTTCATGAAGGCCGTCGAGGAGGGCACCGACTACGCCCTCACCGGCCGCCTCGACGGCGCGGAGATCGGCCGCCGCGACGCCCGCGAGGTCTTCCGCAAGATGGCGACGGCCGCTTGGGAATGCGCCGACCCCGGCATCCAGTACGACGACGTCATCAACGACTGGCACACCAACCCCAACACCGACCGCATCTACGCGTCTAATCCTTGCTCGGAGTACATGAGTCTCAACGACTCCTCGTGCAACCTCGCGAGTCTCAACCTCATGAAGTTCCTGGCCGACGACGGGTCCTTCGACGTCGACCGGTTCGTGAAGACCGTCGAGTTCGTCATCACCGCCATGGAGATCTCGATCTCCTTCGCGGACTTCCCGACCGAGAAGATCGGGCAGACCACCAGGGACTACCGGCAGCTCGGCATCGGCTACTCGAACCTGGGCGCGCTGCTCATGGCCTCCGGCCACGCCTACGACTCCGAGGAGGGCCGGTCCCTGGCCGCCGGGATCACCGCGCTCATGACCGGCGTGTCCTACCGCCGGTCGGCCGAGATCGCCGGAGTCGTCGGGCCCTACGCGGGCTACGAGGCCAACGCCGAACCGCACCAGCGGGTCATGCGCAAGCACGCCGAGGCCGCGAAGGCGGTGCGGACGTTCGGCGACGTCGACGCCACGGTCCTGGAGGCCGCGAAGTCCGAATGGGACAGGGGCAACGCCATCGGCGCGCAGAACGGCTGGCGCAACGCGCAGGCCTCGGTGCTCGCGCCCACCGGCACCATCTCGTTCATGATGGACTGCGACACCACCGGCATCGAGCCGGACCTGGCGCTCGTGAAGTTCAAGAAGATGGTCGGCGGCGGCTCCATGGAGATCGTCAACCAGACCGTTCCCCGCGCGCTCGAACGCCTCGGCTACGACGAGGGCGAGCGCGACGCGATCGTGGCGTACATCGCCGAGCACGGGCACGTCGTCGGCGCCCCCGCGCTCGAGGACGAGCACTACTCCGTGTTCGACTGCGCCATGGGCGAGCGCTCGATCTCCCCGATGGGGCACGTCAACATGATGGCCGCCGTGCAGCCGTTCCTCAGCGGATCGACGAGCAAGACGGTGAACCTGCCCGAGTCCGCCACGGTCGAGGACATCGAGGAGGTCTACTTCCAGGGCTGGAAGCTCGGCATCAAGGCGCTCGCGGTCTACCGCGACAACTGCAAGGTCGGGCAGCCCCTGTCCGCCAAGAAGAAGGAGATCGACAAGGCCGTCGAGGAGGCCGTGGAGAAGGTCGTCGAGACCGTCTCGGCGCACGCCCCGGTGCGCCGCAAGCTCCCCAAGAAGCGTCCGAGCCAGACCATCTCGTTCACCGTCGGCGGCGCGGAGGGCTACATGACCTCCTCGTCCTACCCGGACGACGGCCTCGGCGAGGTCTTCCTCAAGATGTCCAAGCAGGGCTCGACCCTCGCCGGCGTCATGGACGCGCTGTCGGTGTCGATCTCGATCGCCCTCCAGTACGGCGTCCCGCTCGAGAAGTACGTCGAGAAGTTCACCAACATGCGCTTCGAGCCCGCCGGCATGACCGACGACCCGGACATCCGCATGGCCTCCTCGCTGGTGGACTACATCTTCCGCCGCCTGGCGCTGGACTACCTGCCGTACGAGGAGCGCGCCGCGATCGGCATCCTCACCACCGCGGAGCGCACCGCCGAGCTCAACGGCGAGACCTTGCCGCTGAACGACAAGGTCGCGCAGCCCGAAGTGGACCTCGACGCCCTCCGGGCCTCGGCGCCGATCGAGGAGGCCGTCACCGAGCGGGCCCAGATCGAGTCCAAGCCCAAGCGGCTCGACGTGCTGCACTCGGCCCAGGCCCGCAGCGCCGACGCGCCGCTGTGCATGAACTGCGGCACCAAGATGCGACCGGCCGGCTCCTGCTACGCCTGCGAAGGCTGCGGGGCCACCAGCGGTTGCAGTTAGCAGCCGAACGGTTCAGGGGCGGGCCCGCACGGGCCCGCCCCGATCCGTACGCTCCGATGTGAAAGGCCCCCAATGGAACTGATCGGCGCCGGCCGCGAATCGAAGGTCTACGCGCTCGACGAGCGCACCGTCCTGCGCCGCAGCGGCTTCGACGTCGGCGGCGAGGCTTGCGTGATGCGCCATGCGCGCGAGCTCGGCATCGACGTCCCCCGGGTCGTGGACGTCTCGGGCGGCGACCTCGTGATGGAGCGCCTGCACGGCCCGACGCTCGCCGCCGAACTGATCGCCGGACGCCGCACACCGGCCGAGGCGTCCGCGGTGATGCTCGGCCTCCTCGACCGGCTCCACCGCCTCGACGCGCCCGACTGGCTCCCCTCCTCGCCGCGCGGCCTGGACCTCGACGGCCTCCCCGGACCGGCCCGCCTCCTCCACCTGGACCTCCACCCGGAGAACGTGATCCTCACCGACCGGGGCCCGGTCCTGATCGACTGGGCCAACGCCGCGGCCGGGCCCGCCGAGTTCGACACGGCCGTCACCTGGGCGATCATGGCCGGTGTCGACCTCGCGGCGGCCGGCCTGCCGCCCGAAGCGGCCGCGGCCTTCCGCGGCGCGCTCCTGCCGCCCCTTCGCGCCGCCGTCTCCGAACCGGCGCTCGCCCTCGCCGCCGCCTACCGCGAAGCCGACCCCAACGTCGGCCCGGACGAGGTGCGGGCGCTCGCCGACGCGCTCGCGGCCTGATTTCGATCGCATTGCGTAAGGGCCTCAAAACAACCCAAGACGGGTCGAAGCGCCGCTTCTGCGCGTCATAGACTCCCCCCTATGCAAACCGTTCCCCCGGACCCTGACGGCTCGTCCGCGCCGCCGAGAGCGCTTGCGAGCCGCACATGAGCACCGCCTGGATCGACCCCGCGGCTGCCGCGGCGAGCCTCACCGCCTCCGGCGCGACCCTCGAACCCGGCGCGGCCCTCGCGGTCTACCGACTCGGCAGGACCTCCTTCCGCACCGCCGTCGTGCGCCGCGTCGACGACGCGTACGTGGTCGTCGCCGAGCGCTCGCAGTCGATCGGCGGCGACGAGTTCGACGACCTCCTCCTCGCCTACCTCTCGGGCCGCCACCGCGACGCCGACCGCCGCTTTTGGGACCGCCTCGACGGCACCGACGAGGCCGACCTGCGCCTGCGGCGGACCCTGCTCGCCAAGATCAAGCGGGCCCGTGAGCAGCTTTCGGGGCAGGACTTCACCGTCATCACCCTCCCCGTGGCCGACCTCAAGCTCTCCTTGACCCGCGAGGAGCTCGAATCGCGCCTCCGGGGCGTGGTCGAGGAGACCGTGGACCTCACCGAGGAGGCCCTCGCCGAGGCCGGTACGGCGCCGCAGGCCCTCGCGGGCCTCCTCATCGTCGGCGGCGCCGGGCGCACCCCGCTCGCGTCCGAGTCGCTGCGGCGCCGGTTCGGCGTCGAGCCGGTCCACGCGGCGGGCGACGTGCGCGCCGTGGAGACGCCCGTGGAGACGCGGGAGCTGCCGGTCCAATCCGAGGAACCCGAGGCCCCGCGGCCGCGCTCGGCTCGCCCGCTGGCGATCCTGGTGGCCCTGCTGGTGCTCGTCGGCGCCGTGGCCGCCTTCGGGACCCGGCTCGGCGACCACGAGCCGCCCTCCGGTTCGGGGGCCGTGGCGACCGCCCCCGGCGAGCACCCGGAGCCCACCGGCGCGATCGACCCGACCGAGACCGACCCGGGCGGCAGCGGCGGCGAGGAGAGCCCCAGCTCGCCCAGCCCCGAGTCCGAGGAGGTCCCCGCCGACCCGACCAAGTCCCAGCCCGCCGGGGAGGCGACGACCACGTCGAGCCCGCGGACCGGCCCGGTCCCCGACGTGGTCGGCCTGTCGACCGCCGAAGCGGTCGCGGCCATGGACGAGGCCGGGTTCGCCGAGGTCGACCTGGAAGGGCAGCGGCGCGCGTTCCTGGACTTCTCGCACGACGACTGCGAGGTCATCGAGCAGAGCCCCGCGCCGGGCACGAACCTCCAGTTCGCCTCCGCGGTCACCGTCACCTTCTCGCACAGCGGCGACGAAGAGGGCTGCGAGGCCTGACCCACTTTCAAGCACGGTCGTGCTATTTTTGAGCGGTGCGCAAAGGCGAACTCACCAGACAGGCCATCCTCGACGTGGCGGTCCGCATGGCCCGCTACTCGGGGCTGTCGGGCCTGACCATCGGGTCCCTCGCCGCGGCCGCCGACATGTCGAAGTCGGGCCTCTTCGCGCACTTCCGCTCCAAGGAGGCCCTCCAGCTCGCCTGCATGGAGCGCAACTCCGAGCAGTTCATCGACGAGGTCTTCCGCCCCGCGCTCGGCAAGCCGCGCGGGATCGCGCGCCTCCAGGCCCTGGTCGAGAACTGGATGGCCTGGTACTCCCGGCCGGGCGGGTGCCTGTACCTGGCGGCCGCCGCCGAGTTCGACGACCTGACCGGCCCCCTGCACGACCTCATGGTGGCCGAGCAGCGGCAACTGCTCGACTCGCTCGCCCGCATCGCGGCCACGGCCGTGGAGGCGGGAGAGCTCGACGAGGACACCGACGTCTTCCAGGTCGCGCAGGAGGTCTTCGGGATCCTGCTGTCCTACAACTGGATGAGCCGCATCCTGTCCTATCCCGACGCCGCCGACCGCGCTTGGGCGGCGTTCAACCGGCTGATCGACAGCCACGCCGTCGCCAGTCGTCGCGTCTGACCAGGAAGGCAACACCCATGGCCAATTCCCAGGCCCCTTCGGCGAAAAAGAAAAGCACGACCGTTCGTGCCCCTTGGTACGTGCGCTCGGGTTTCGCCGCCGCCGAGCGCGTCGCGCCCGGACCGGCCGCGAAGCTCCTGTGCGAGATGTGGTTCCGGCTCCCGGCCGGGCCCGAGAAGCGCCTGCGCGGCGAGGCTCCCGCCGGCTCCGCGGTCTTCGAGGTCGACTGCCTCGGCACCACCGTGTGGGGCTACGACTGGGCCCCCGCGAACACGCCTGAGGCCCCGCTGGTCTACCTCGTCCACGGCTGGGGCGGCTCCACCGGCGACTTCAAGTTCATCGCCGCGAACCTCGTCGCCTCCGGCTTCCGCGTGGTCGCCTTCGACGCCCCCAGCCACGGCAACTCCGGCGCCGGCCCGTGGGGCGAGCGCCACGCCAACGGCCTCCACCTCATCGAGGCCATGTCGGTGGTCCTCGACAAGTTCGGCGCGCCCTACGCGGTCACCGCGCACTCGATGGGCTGCCTCAGCGCCGTCCACGGCATGGTCCTCAACGGGGTGGAGCTCAAGGAGACCCGCCTGGCGATGCTCGCGCCGTTCATCGGCGGCGTCGAGGGCTTCCGCGACACCATCGGCGCGATCGTCCCGGTGGGGCCGCGCATCATGGAGCGCCTGGCGCCGCTCGGCGAGGCCAAGGCCGGTATCAAGCTCGACGACTTCTCGCTGCACGGCATCGAGGTCGACTCGCCGGCGCTCATCGTCCACGACAGGGGCGACCGCCCCAACCCGTTCCGCCACGGCGAGCGCCTCGCCGAGACCTGGCCGAACGCCGACCTCATGGCGACCACCGGCCTCGGCCACCGCAAGGTCCTTGCCAACCCGGCCGTCAGCGGCCGCGTGACGCAGTTCCTCAAGGCGGGCCTCGCCTAGAACGACGAAACGGGGGCCGGGTCTCAGACCCGGCCCCCGTCTTCGCGTTCTAACCCTCGTAGTGGATCGTCAGGCGCGTCCACGCCCCGATGTTGACGTAGGTGCCGTCGCCGATCGGGAACTCCACGTTCGGCGCCAGCGGCTCGTCCGAGCCGTTGAGGAATGTGCCGTTGGAGGAGCCGACGTCCATGATCGTCCACGAGCCGTCGGGCTTGGCGAACAGCTTCGCGTGCTGCGCGCTCACGCCCGGGTCGGCCACGTCGCCCGACAGGTCGATGTCGGGGGTGACGCCCCGCTTGGCGCTGTAGCGGCCGATCGTCAGCTCGCCCTTGTCGAGCGGGAAGCGGCGCGGCTTCGCGAACGACGGGTACTGGAGCTGCGAGGCCCCGTCGGAGGCCGCGACCTTGTTGAAGTAGCCCTGGTCGGCGGTCACCGCGGTGCCCCAGCGGGTGGCCGACTGGCCGGGCGGGGCGTAGTTCGAGGCGAGGTCGCTCGGCTGCGCGTCCGGCATCGAGAAGCCGCCGGTCGGCGAGGCCGAGGGCGGCGCCGAGGTCGGGGCGCCGAACGGCGCCGACGGCACGCCCGGAGGCGGGCCGGGCGGGGCCGAGGTCGGCGCCGCGCCGTACGCCTGCTGGGCGTAAGGGTCCTGACCGTAGCCGGGCTGCTGGCCGTAGGGGTCCTGCGGCTGCGAGGGCTGCCCGTAAGGGTCCTGCCCGTAGCCGCCGGGCTGCTGCTGGCCGTAAGGGTCCTGCTGCTGCGGCTGCTGCCCGTACGGGTCTTGGCCGTAGCCGGGTTGCTGGCCGTAGGGGTCCTGCGGCTGCGAGGGCTGCCCGTAAGGGTCCTGCCCGTAGCCGCCGGGCTGCTGCTGGCCGTAAGGGTCCTGCTGCTGCGGCGGGCGTAGCCCTGGCCGAAGGCCGGGGACTGCGGGGGCTGGCCTTGCTGCCAGGCCGGGTTGGGCGTACCGCACTGTTCGCAGAACTGCGCCTGCGGGAATGCCCCGCACGCACATTGGTACCCGCCCGGCTGTGGGGCACCGCCGTAGGTCGGCTGGTAGGTCAAGGTCGTCCCCCTCCAAGCATTTGGGTGTACTCGGCCTCACTGACGACACCGAGCAGCGCGGCGGTCTCGTCACCCTGAACCGGGGCGTCCGAGCCGGCATGCTCACGGGCATGCGCTTCGGCCTGGACCGAACCGGGGGATTCGAGTTCCACCACCGCGACACTGATGTTGTCATGCCCGCCGTTGGCGAGCGCTTGTCGTGTCAACGCTACCGCCTTGTCGCCAACACTGCCGTCCGGCAGTGGCAGAAGGTCGTGATCGTCATTGAAGTAGCGCGACAGACCATCGCTGCACACTACGACATGCCCGCCGCCCAAGTCCATCCGGAGCAGGTTCGGATTCAGGCTCGGCGCGTCCGCCCCGAGCCACGCGAGCAGGGCTTTCGCGTACGGATTCTTGTACCGCTCGTCGGCCGGGTCCACGCCCTGATACTCCAGCCTCGCCTGGATCGTGTCGTCCACGGTGAGGCACCGGGCCTCCTTCTCGCCGGCCCAGTAGGCCCGGGAGTCGCCGACCCAGCACAGGACCGCCTGGTTCCCCTCCACGACCGCCGAGACGTACGTCGAGGACGGCGGCGAGTTCGGGTACTGCTTGCCGACCGCGGCCACGGCCGAGTGGGCCGCGCCCACCCCGCGCCGCGAGGCGTCCTCGGCCGACAGGCCCTCGCCGAGGGCCGCGCGGATCTCCGTGACGGCCGCCTCGACGCCGGCGAGCGAGGCCCGCTCGGAGTCCGAGGCCCCCGAGACGCCGTCGCACACGACCGCGATCTTGCGCCCGTCGTCGGCGACCGCGATCGCGATCGAGTCCTGGTTGTAGTGGTGGCGCTTGCCCACGTCGGTGGCCGCGCCGATGCCCGGCAGCGTGAACGACAGGTGGTCGTCCGAGCCGCCCGGGTGCTCGCGGTTCTCCTCGACCGCTGCGGAGGACAGCCACGGGGCCTCTTCGGCCGGGACCGCGAACTCCTCCAGGTCGCCGCCGCAGTCCTCGCAGTAGCGGCCGAGGTCGGCGGGTAGCCCGCAGGCGGTGCACCGCTTCGCGGCGCCCAAGGTGGGTGAGGGCTGCATGGGGCTCCTTCGCTACAGCATCGTGCGGGGGCGGTGGCGGTTGGCCAGGTCGAAGTAGTACACCTGGTCCTCCCGGCGGGTGCAGGCGTGGGCGAGATCACGGTAGGACCGCTCCAGCGCCAGGCGCAGCTCCCGCTCCTCCGGCTGCGCGCCGAACACGCGCGGATCGGCCGCCGGACCGGTGCGCTGCACCGTGTCCAGCGCCTGGTGGAGGATGCGGGTCGACACCAGGTGCCGGCGCCGCGGCTCGAGTTTGAGCTCGTCGAGGCGTCCGGCCATGTGGTGCAGGTCCAGCAGCGACGGCGGCGAGGTCCGGCTGTGCAGCGCGGTCTGGATCGCCGCGGTCTGCGCGATCCCGTACTGCGCGGAGGTCTTCGGCACCTGGTGGAGCGCCGAAATCGCCTCGGTCGAGTTGCCGTCCAGGTCCAGCAGCCGTGCCCGACCGTACGCCGCCGACACGAACCGGTGGTCGCACGTCCAGATCCGCGTGTAGTGCGGCAGCGCGAGGTCCCGGCGCCCGGCCAGCTCGGCGCAGGCCGCCAGCGCCAGGCGCGGGGCGAGTTCGCCGGGGAGGTGGGAGTAGACGGCGTCGAAGTGGGCCGCGGCGGTGTGGAAGTCGGCGGCCAGCAGCGAGATGGTGCCGCGCAGCCAGGTGACCTGCCAGGTGTTGCCTTCGCGTTGGGCGAAGTGGTCGAGTGCGGCGGCGGCCTGGTGGAGGTCGCCGGCGTTGACGAGGGTGCGGACGCGCCGCAGTTGCACTTCGGGGCTCTGGACGGGTGCGGAGGCGAGTTCGGCGAGGATGCCGCCGGCGTCGGTGGCCTGGAGGGTGGCGAGGAAGGCGGCCATGGGGTCGGCGAGGTCGACCATGGGCACGGGCAGGGAGTGGGCGACGTCGAAGGGGTCGCCGACGGCGTGGATGTCGTATTCGACGTCGGGTTCGCCGAAGACGGCCTGCTCGCCGCTGAAGAGCGTCGAGGGTTCGGAGCGCGGTTCGCCCTTTTGGACCGATTGGACCTCGTGGAGGACGCCGCGGACTTGGGCGCGCATGTCGTCGGCGTCTTGGAAGCGCGAGCGTGGTTCGAGGTTGCAGGCGCGCAGGAGGAGGCGGTGGAAGGAGCCGAACTCGGCGAACTGGGGGGCTTCGGTGGCGGGGGGCAGGCTGTCGCGGTAGGCACCGGTGAAGCCCTTGAAGTCGAGGGCGAGGACGGCCATGGAGCGGCCGATGGTGTAGAGGTCGGAGGTGATGGAGGGGCCGACGGAGAGGATCTCGTCGTTGGGCACCGAGTAGCCGGGGGTGCCGTAGATGGCCGATTCCATGTCGTCGACGTGGCGGACGGCGCCGAGGTCGATGAGTTTGAGCCAGGTCTCGACGTGGATGACGTTGTCGGGTTTGAAGTCGCAGAACAGCAGGCCGCGGTCGTGGAGGTAGGAGAAGGCGGGGAGGAGTTCGGCGGTGTAGGTGAGGACCTGCTCGAGGGAGAGGGGGCGGCGTTCGCCTTGGTCGTCGAGGGTGTCGCGGATGTCGCGGAGGGACTTTCCGGCGATGTACTCCATGACGATGTAGGACTGGAGCTGGCCTGAGCGGGGGTCGGCGGCGGTGACGAAGTCGTGGATGTCGACGACGTTGGGGTGGTCGATGCCGACGAGGAAGCGCCGTTCGTTGATGGCCGCTTCGATGGCGTCTTCGTCGGAGGTGTTGATGAGGCCTTTGATGACGACCCAGCGCTGGGTGAGGTCGTCGGCGAAGTTCTTGTCGTTGGCGAGGTAGATCCAGCCGAGGCCGCCGTGGGCGATGGCGCCGAGCACTTCGTAGCGTTCGGAGAGGAGGTCGCCGGGTTGGAGGGCGGGGGTGAACCAGTAGCGGGTGCGGCAGTAGGGGCAGTAGCCGTCGACGCGTCCGGCGCGGCCGGCCTGGGGGCGTCCGACGGGTTTGCCGCAGGAGGAGCAGAAGCGTTTGTGCTCGGGGACCTGGGGGATCTCCATGACCGCTTCGGCGGGGTCGCGCGGGGGGATGGGCGGCATGTCGGAGAGGCCGCCGCGTTGGCGGGCGCTGGTGGTGGTGGAGCGGGTGACGGGGCCGGTGATCGGCTGGGGGAGTGGCGCGGCGGGGGCCCGGTGGGGTGCGGGCGGCGGGGAGGGCATGGCGACCCCGGGCGCGATCTGCTGCGACTGGATCGACGGGGGTTGGGAGGGGTGCGGGTGCGGCGCGCCTTGGGGGTGGGGTGAGACGGGTGGTGACATCGGGGGCATGGCGGCGGTCCCGGGCGGGCCGGGCGGCGGGGGCGCGAAGCCGGGCGTGGGGCCCGGGTTCGGCGTGTTGAGTCGTTTGCGGACCCTGAGGGTGTCGGTGGGGTCTTCGGGCTGCTGCTGGCCCGGGAGGTACCGCTGGGTGTGGTCGGGCGGCTGCTGGTCGCTCATGGCGGTTCCCTCAATCCCGGTAGACGGCGGTCGGGGCGTTGGCGTCGGTGCCGAGGGGGACCTTGAGCCATTCGTCGTAGGAGGTCTTCCAGGTGCCGTCGGCGATGAGGTCTTCGAGGGCGCCGTTGACGAAGCGGGCGAGGTCGGTGTTGCCCTGCTGGACGCCGATGCCGTAGGACTCGACGGAGAAGGTGTCGCCGACGATGTGGAGGGTCGGGTCCTGGACGGCCATGCCGGCGAGGATGGTGTCGTCGGTGGAGATGGCGTCGACGGTGCCCTGCTGGAGGAGCAGGAGGCAGTCGTTGAAGTCGGGGACGGTGACCTGTTGGACCTGGTCGTTGGCGGCGGCGATGTTGCCGCCGGAGGTGGAGGTCGCGCCGGTGCACACGCTGTGGTCGGCGGTGAGGTCGGCGACTTCGTCGATGCCGGAGTCCTTGGCGACCAGGAGGCGCTGTCCGGCGCGGAAGTACTCGGCGGAGAACTCGATGTCGTTCCAGCGTTCGCAGTTGATGGACATGGTCCGCACGACGAGGTCGACGCGGTCTTCCTGGAGGAAGGTGACGCGGTCGCCGGAGGTCATGGGGACCCACTGGATGGTGACGTCGGGTCCGAGGAGGGCTTCGGCGACGGCGCGGGCGATGTCGATGTCGAAGCCTTCGAGGCGGTTGGTCTGGGGGTCGCGGTAGCTCATGAGGTTGGTGGACTGGCTGACGCCGATGGCGATCTGGCCGTCGTCGTCGAGGTCGGCGATGGCCTGTTCGGCGGTGACGGTCCCGGGCGCGTAGGAGGCGAGCGGGTCGCAGCTGGTGTCGGGGGTGGAGGCGGCGACTTCGGGGTCGAAGTCGATGCCGGAGGGCAGCGGTGTGGGGACGTCGACCTGGGGCGGTTCGATGTTGGCCGGTCCGGCGCAGGCGGCGAGGAGTCCGGCGAGGGCGCAGGCGGCGGCGAGTCGGGCCGTCCGCCGGCGCGGGGCGTGGTCTCGGTGCTGGTTCATGCGTAGTACTCCGCCACTCGCATCTGGATGCCGACCGCGGTGCCGATGAGGGCGAGCAGGGCCAGGGCCGCGAGTCCCGCGGCGGCGCCTGAGAGGGCCCTGCGGGCGTCGGCGGTGGCCTCGGTGAATCGTTCGGCGCTGACGTCGGTCGCTTCGGTGAGGGAGGCGTTGAGGGCGTTGAAGGAGGTGGAGAGGCTGCCTTCCTCTTCGCCGACCGCGAGTTCGACCGCGTCGGTGTACCGGCCTTCGGTGGCGAGCTTGACCACTTCGCTGTGTCCGGCGCTCCAGGTCTCGGTGGCCTGGCGGGCGGTGTCGACGGCGTCGGCGAGGTCGGGGTCGTCGGCGAAGGCGGCGTTGAGCTGGTCGAGGAGGCCGCCGGAGGCGACGAGTTCTTCCATGTGGGTCGCGTAGCGTTCGGCGGCTCCGGCGTCTTCGCCGCGGGCGATGAGCAGGAGCGATTCTTCGGCGCGGGCCTGCTGGGCGCTGATCTCGGCCTGGGCGAGCAGCGCCAGCGGTTTCGCCCCGTCCTCGTGGGACCGGTTGGTGTGGTTCGCGGAGGTCAGCGAGGCCATCGCGAGCCATCCGGCGAAGCCGACGAGGAGGATCGTGGCGCCGACGAGTCCGAGGTTGAACACCCGGTTGGTCTTGCGCGAGAGCCAGACCTGCGCCCACAGGAGGGTCACGAGGGCCGCGGCGGCGAGGGCGGCGGCCACCCAGGGGAAGGCTTCGGCGCCCGAGCGGGACTCGCTGAGCTGGCCGAGCGCGTTGTCCTGGAGTTCGTGCGCGGCCGGGAGCATCTCCTCGCGCATGAGCGTGGAGGCCTGCTCCTGGTAGGTCGCGCCGACCGGCTGGCCGAGCCGGTTGAAGGTCCGGGCCGATTCGACCAGCCCGGTGTAGACCGGCAGGCGCGTGTTGAGCTCGGCGACGAGCTGGGCGTCCTCGGCGGTCTTGACCTCGCCGGCGGCCGTGGTGAGGGCGACGGTGGCGTCGCGCATGGCCTCGCGGTAGGTCTGGTTCATCTCGTCGGAGGGGGTGCCGGCGGTGAGGTAGGAGGAGGCCGCGGTCGCGTCGGCCTGGGAGAGCGCCTGGTACAGCTGGAGGGCGGCGACCGAGAGCCGCCCGGACTGGCTGGTGGTCTCCTCGATGACGGCGGACTTGGCGAGGATCGAGGTCATGCCGGTGATCCCGGCGCCGAGGAGGAGGGCGACGAGGACGGCCAGGAGGCCGCGCAGTTGTCCTGGGGTGTGCCGCAGGGCGGCGAGGGCGCGGTCGAAGCGCCGTCCTGGCGCGCCTCCGGCGGGCGGCTGCGCCGATTCACGGCTCGCAGGCGACGCCTGCGGCGGCGCCTGGTTCAGAGCTGGAGGGGACTGGACGGACAACTACTGCACCTCACTAGGTTTCACGTCTCGCTGGCTCTGGCGCGGCCGCCGTTGCCGCCGCAGCGCGCACGTCGGCGCGACCGGAGTGTCGGGGGACTCCCACATGGTATCGGCCCGCGGCAAGGATCGGTGACTACCGTCTCGCCGTGGCCGGCGCCGGGCCCGGGACGGTACGGTGGGCCCGTGCCGAACGCCGAACCACCGCCCACTCCGGACGACGAGTACTGGATGGGACGCGCCGTCGAGCTCGCCGGGCGCTGCCCGCCGTCCGCGACCGCCTTCAGCGTCGGCGCCGTGATCGTCGCGGACGGGCGCGCGGTCGGCGAGGGCTGGTCGCGCGCCGAGGACCCCCACGACCACGCCGAGGAGGTCGCCTTGCGCCACGCCGGCGCGGCGGCCCGCGGCGCCACCGCCTACTCCTCGATGGAGCCGTGCGGCTCTCGCGCCTCCCGGCCCGCCCCCTGCGCCCGCCTGCTCGTCGAAGCGGGCCTCGCCCGCGTCGTCTACGCCCTCGGCGAACCCGCGAATTTCGTCGACCGGCCCGGCGGCGACGCCTACCTCCGGGAGAACGGCGTGGCCGTGGCGGTCATGCCCGCATTCGCGGCGGCGGCCGAACGCCCCAATGCGCACCTCCGATAATGTGGGGCGCATGAGGCCACAGACCGACCCTCTCCAGACCGCCGAAGCGGCAGCCGCCGAGGCCGGAACGGTCCGCCTCGACGTCCGCTGGACTCTCGGCGGGCCCCCGCGCGAGGCCGACTACCGCGCCGGCCACCTGCCCGGCGCCGTATGGCTCGACTTCGACCGCGACGTGTGCGGCCCGGTGGGCCCCGTCGGCGGGCGCCACCCGCTGCCCGATCCCGCCGCGCTCCAAGCCGTCCTGCGCGCCGCGGGGGTGAACGACGACTCCCGCGTGCTCGTCTACGACGACGGCGACGGCGCCGCCGGCAAGCCGTCGGTGAGCATGTCCGCCGCCCGCACCTGGTGGACCCTCCGTTGGGCCGGCCTTGAGGACGTCCGCGTCCTCCAAGGCGGCTTCAACGCCTGGATCGCCGCCGGACTCCCGGTCGAGACCGAGACGCCCGCACCCGAACCGGGCACCGTCACCGTCACCCCCGACCACCTGCCCGTCCTCGACGCCGAGGACGCCGCCGCGTGGGCCGAGGAGCGCGAACTGGTCGACGTGCGCGCCCCCGAGCGCTACCGCGGCGAGAGCGAACCGGTCGACCCGGTCGCCGGGCACGTCCCCGGCGCGATCAACCTCTTCCTCGGCGAGGACGACCTCGCCGACGCCGACCGGCTGCGCGAACGCTACGCGAAGCACCCGGACGCGGCCTACTACTGCGGCTCGGGCGTCGGCGCCGCCCGCACCGCCCTGGCCGTCACCGCGGCCGGACTGCCGACACCGCCGCTGTACATCGGCTCATGGAGCGACTGGGTCTCGCGCGACCGCGAGGTCGCCACTGGGGAGGAACGATGAAGCGCCTGATCCTGGCACCCGCACTGATGCTCCTGGCGCTGGCGGCGTGCAGCGACGACGGCGGCGACGTCGACGAGCCGGTCGACACGGCCGCCGACGACGCCACGCCGTCGCAGGAGTCGAACGACCCGGTCGAACTCGACCTCGCCGAAGCCGACGGCGCCTGCCCGTTCATCGACTCGGCGGTGCTCAACGCGACCACCGGCGAGGAGTTCCGCTTCGCCTCGGGCGGGCCCGGCGAGGCCGCCGACGACGAGGACCCCCCGGCGCAGCTGACCTGCGCGGTCCAGACCGGCGAGGCCGCCTACCCCGACCTCACCTTGTTCATCATCGGCACCGAGGCCAGCGCCGAGGTCTACGAGGACGAGCTCAACGACAACGCCGAGTCGATCGACGACCTCGGCGAGGCCGCCTACTGGATCGTCCACACCGAGGACACCGGCGCCGGCCCGGCCCTGGAGATGGGCTGGTACGACGGCGGCACCATCTTCGAGATGCGCTACACCACCCCCGCCGAGACCGAGGCGGCGACGGTCGAAGGGCTCGTCGGCGGCTTCACCGAACTCGCCGTGGGCATCGCCCAGTCCTACGCCGACCGGTAGCGAACGCGAGAACGCCGCCGGACCCTCAGGGTCCGGCGGCGTTCTCGTACACGGCGTCTGCGGCCGGGAACGATAAATGAGCGCCCTCCCCGCCGGGGGTGCGAGGAGGGCGCTCAGGTGCGGAGTGCAGTTCAGGGGCGTTTCGGTCCCCGTACGCGGGTAGCGCCGCTACCTGCGCAATTGGAAACGTTTGCAACGCTTTGGTCAGCGTACTCCCCGGTAGTCCCTCGGTCAAGACTCTCGCGAGGACGCCTCATGACCCAGTGGACACGTGTGAACGACTGCGGCGCAAAGCGACCGCCGGAGACTCCCGGTGAACCGGTCGACTATTCGGCGGGAGCGGCGAAGATCTTCGCGGCGTCGTCGACCGACAGGCGGATGGTCTGCGAACCGGAGGTCACCGCGACCTCGCCGTCGAGCCGGTCGATCGCGACCTCCGCGCCCGGGTCCACGCCGGCCTCGTGGAGCGAGGCCAGCAGCTCGGGGTGGGTCTGCGCCGACTCGCACAGGCGCGTGACGCGCACCTTCGAACCGGGGGCGACCACGCTCATGGGCCGCTCGCCGGCCTCGTGCCCGACCGACTCGGCCGAGGCGTCGAGCTCCTTGAGACCGGGGATCGTGTTGCCGTAAGGCGAGCGGGTGGGGTGCTCCAGGAGGTCGTACACGCGCTTCTCCACCGAGTCGCTCATGACGTGCTCCCACTTGCAGGCCTCTTCGTGGGCCTCGGTGTAGGACATCCCGATGACGTCGACGAGCAGGCGCTCGGCGAGCCGGTGCTTGCGCATGACTGCGACGGCCTGGCGCCGCCCCTCCTCGGTGAGCTCCAGGTGCCGGTCGCTCTTGACGTTGAGCAGGCCGTGGCGCTGCATCCGGCCCACGGTCTGCGAGACCGTCGGTCCGCTCTGCTCCAGGCGCTCGGCGATCCGGGCGCGCAGCGCCGGGACGCCCTCCTCCTCGAGTTCGAGGATGGTGCGCAGGTACATCTCAGTGGTGTCGACGAGGTCCGTGGTCACAGCTTCGTTCCTTCACGTTGTCCGCCCGCAGGGCACCGAGCGGGGTGGGTCGAGTAGCCGCCAGACCCCCTGTCTGCGTCAATGGTATACGGCGATCACGCCGTCCAGGCACGCAGCCATACGGACATACGAGACGGTCAGGCCACGTAGTCGGCGAGCCGCCCGGCGTAGTCGGGCTGACGGAGACGGTGGAGCGCGTTCTTCTCGATCTGGCGCACCCGCTCGCGCGAGAGCCCGAAGTCGGCCGAGACCTCTTCGAGCGTGCGCTGACGGCCGTCGTCAATGCCGAAACGCAGGCGGAGCACGGTTTGTTCCCGCTCGGGCAGGCTCGCCAGCACGCCCGCGATGTGGCGCCGCAGCAGCGCGTACGACACCGCGTCGTCCCCGGCCCGCTCGCGCGGCAGGTGCGCGACCAGGTCGCCCAGCGCCGTCGAGTCGTCCTCGCCGACCGTCTGGTCCAGGCTCACCGGCTCCCGGTCGTACGACATGAGCTCCAGGACCTTGCCCGGGGTCACGTCCAGCTCGCGGGCGATCTCCTCGTAGCGCGGCTCGCGGCCCAGCTCGACCATGAGGTCCTGGCGGGCCCGGTTCATCCGCTTGATCTGGTCCACGGTGTGCGCCGGCACCCGGATCGTGCGCGACTGGTCGGTCACGGCCCGGTTGATCGCCTGGCGGATCCACCAGGTCGCGTACGTGGAGAACTTGTAGCCCTTCTGGTAGTCGAACTTCTCGACCGCGCGGATCAGGCCCAGGTTCCCCTCCTGGATCAGGTCGAGCAGGCTCAGCCCCGCGCCGGAGTAGCGCTTGGCGACGCTCACGACCAGGCGGAGGTTCGACTCCAGCATCCGCTGCTTGGCCGCGCGGCCCTCGGCCGCGATCCGGGCCAGGTCGCTGCGCAGGTCGGGGTCGGTGGTCTCGCTGATGCGGCAACCGGCCATGAGGCCGGCCTCGATGGCCTTGGCGCACTCGACCTCCTCGGAGGCGGTCAGGAGCCGGTGCTTGCCGATGCCGTTGAGATACGCGCGAACCGGATCGCCGGAGTACTCGGTCGCGCGCTGCGCCGGTCGCTGGGCCGGACGCTGACGGATGCTGTCGACAGGTGCCATCGAATTCGCCTTTCGCTGCATACCCCCCGGATGCGGGTGAACCCGCACCTGACCCGGCGGGCACCGGGGTCGGGTTACCAGCTTGCAGCGGATCCGGCGCTTTGCGATCCCCCAGGACGAAGGGTGGCACGAAGTCGGGAGACAGCATCACGATTTCGGTTTAGGGGCCTCCCACCGATACCTGATGGCCACCAAACGGACCACGAAGATCACCCCGATGGCGCTGAGCATCAGCGTCCAGTGGCCGATCTGCGACTCCCACCGGGCCCCCACGCCGACCATCACCGCGCCGATCGCGGCCGCCAAGGCGTAGAAGTCCTCGCGCAGCACCGCCGGGATCTCCTGGACCAGGACGTCCCGCAGGATGCCCCCGCCGATCCCGGAGAGTACTCCGACGATGCAAGCCGCGTAGACCGCGAAACCGAAATCGAGCCCCTTGAGCGTCCCGATCACCGTGAACAGCGCCAGACCGGCCGCGTCGAGCACCAGCATCATCGTCCGCACCCGCGACAGCGCCGGATGGAACCGGAAGACCACCAGCGCCGCGATCACCGCCACCAGCAGGTACCGCCAGTCGCTGAGCACCAGCGGCTTCGCGTCGATGAGCAGGTCGCGGAGCGCGCCGCCGCCCAGAGCGCAGATCGAGCCGATGACGACCACGCCGAACAGGTCGAGGCGCTTGCCGACCGCGGCGCTGGCCCCCGAGGCGGCGAACACCGCAGTCCCGACCAGTTCGGCGATCAGGCTCATCACGCTCGGATCGAACTCCAGAGAAGAAGGATCCACCTGAGCGTTATAGCAGGTAGATGCCGGTCACATGCCCCGTCTGAGCGAAGGTGAGAGCCAGGCGGCGCTCAGCGCTTCATCTTCGCGAAGATCTCCTTGCAGTTCGGGCAGATCGGGAAGCGGTCGGGGTCGCGCGAGGGCACCCACATCTTCCCGCACAGGGCCTTCACCGGGACGCCGTCGACCATGGCGGCCATGAGCTTGTCCTTCGGGACGTAGTGCGAGAAGCGGTCTTCGTCGCCGTCCTCGTAGGTGTAGTTCGGGTTGGTCTGGGTCTGCTCTTCGAGCAGGGTGGAACCACCGGTGGAGCCGCCAGTGTCACCAGTGGTGGGAAGTTCGCTCACGTCAACTCACTCCTCGTTCGCGGGCAAGATCCCGTCAATCTTGCCACGGCGCCCGCACCGACCCGCATTACGCGGGCCCGGCGCTCACTCCGAGTCGATCATCGGGCGCTCGGGCGCCTCCAGCGTCCGGGCCCGGCGCTGGTACTTCGTGAAGCGCGCCGGCTTCTTGCGCGCCAGCCGGTCGTTCGCCAGCAGGACCGCCAGCCACGGCAGGAGCGCCATGCCGACCAGGCACAGCGGAATCCACAGCCACAGGTAGGGCGCCTCGGCCATCACCAGGACGCCGCAGCCGATAACCAGCGCGATCCGGATCGACATCATCAGGACGTAGCGGATCGTGCGGAACCGCCGCTCCTCTTCCAGCGACATCGCCGCATCGGTGATGCTCGTTGCCTTCTCACGCCGTGCCACCCTGCGAGCCTACGCCCGCCCGAACGAAGGCCGCACCGGCGCCGTGAGAGCCTCTGATGCGTGAAAGCAGTAGTGCAGACCGTCGGCGAAGCCGAAGTCACGGTCGAGGGCGAGAGCGTCGGCGCGATCGGCGAGGGCCTGCTCGTGCTCCTCGGCGTCACCCACACGGATGGAGATGCGGAGGTCCGCTGGATCGCCGAGAAGCTCTGGTCGCTCCGGATCATGCGCGAGGAGCAGTCGGCGTCCGATCTGGACGCGCCGATCCTCCTGGTCAGCCAGTTCACCCTCTACGCCGACACCCGCAAAGGCAGGCGGCCCTCCTGGAACGCCGCGGCCCCCGGCCCGGTGGCCGAGCCGCTGTTCGAGGCTGTGGCCGCCCACCTGCGGTCCCTCGGCGCACATGTCGAGACCGGCAGGTTCGGCGCGATGATGGCCGTACGCAGCGTCAACCTCGGTCCCAACACGATCCTCCTGGAGCGGTGACCGCGACCCCGGATATTTATGGTCGGCAAGCAGGGGCCGTGGCTCTGCACATTTACGGCTGGCAAGCGGGCGCCGTGACTCCGCACAATTACGGCTGGCAAGCAGGCGCCGTGACATTGCCAATCCGGGGGCGGTAAGCGAGCGCCGTGAAGCTTCGGGCGTCCTAAGATCAACCGGGTCCACCGCCGTCCGAGAGGAGTCCGCATGATCCCGGCCGCCCCACCCGAGTCGCTTCCGTCGCTTCGGGTCTGGCAACGCAAGGCCATGGTCGCGTACCACCGGGGTCATTCGCGCGACTTCCTCGCCGTCGCCACCCCGGGCGCCGGCAAGACCACGTTCGCGCTGCGCATCGCCTACGACCTGCTCGCCGACGGCACCGTCGACACCGTCACCGTCGTCTGCCCGACCGAGCACCTCAAGGTGCAGTGGTCGGGCGCGGCGGCCCGCTTCGGCATCCAGCTCGACCCGTCCTTCCGCAACGCCGACGTCCACAGTGCCGCCGACTACCACGGCGCGGTCGTCACCTACGCGCAGATCGGCGCCGACCCGGCCGTCCACCGCCGCCGCACCCTCGCCCGCCGCACCCTCGTCATCCTCGACGAGATCCACCACGCCGGCGACGCCCGCACCTGGGGCGAAGGAGTCCAGACCGCCTTCGACGAGGCCGAGCGCCGCCTGGCGCTGACCGGCACGCCCTTCCGCAGCGACGACAACCCGATCCCGTTCGTGGAGTACGAAGAGGACCCGGACGGCGCGAAGCGCTCGCGGGCCGACGCGCTCTACGGCTACCGGGACGCGCTGGCCGACGGCGTGGTGCGCCCGGTCATGTTCATGGCCTACTCCGGCCAGGCGAAGTGGCGCACCAGCGCCGGCGACGAGCTCGCCGTGCGCCTGGGCCAGCCGCTGACCAAGGACCTCACGAGCCAGGCGTGGCGCACCGCGCTCGACCCGGAGGGGGAGTGGATCAAGCAGGTGATCCGGGCCGCCGACCGGCGGCTGTCGTCGCTGCGGGCGGCGGGGATGCCGGACGCGGGCGGGCTCATCATCGCCTCGGACCAGAACAGCGCCCGCTCGTACGCGGGCATCCTCAAGCGCGTCACCGGCAAGAGCGCGACGATCGTGCTGTCGGACGACGCGGGCTCCTCGGACCGGATCGCGAAGTTCGCCGACTCCGACGAGGAGTGGCTGGTCGCGGTCCGGATGGTCTCCGAAGGCGTCGACATCCCGCGCCTCGCCGTCGGCGTGTACGCCACGAACGCGCAGACCCCGCTGTACTTCGCGCAGGCCATCGGGCGCTTCGTGCGGTCGCGGCGGCCCGGCGAGACCGCCTCGGTGTTCCTGCCGAGCGTGATCCCGCTGCTGAGCCTCGCGGAGAACCTCGAGGCCGACCGCGACCACGTGATCAAGCCGAAGTCGCAGGACGAGGACCCCGAGCTGCTGCTGGAGCAGGCGCAGCGGGTCCTCGACGAGGGCACCGAGCTCGGCGGCCAGCGCGAGACGCTGGAGTCGAGCGCCGAGCTCGACCAGGTGATCTTCGACGGCGGCTCCTTCGGCCTGCCGGTGGAGGCCGGGAGCGCCGAGGAGCAGGAGTACCTGGGCCTGCCGGGGCTGTTGACGCCCGAGCAGGTGCACCTGCTGCTCCAGAAGCGCCAGCGAGAGCAGATGGCGAAGCAGCAGAGCGGGACGCGCACGGAGGTCGCCGAGCGCCCGGCGGAGCCGGCGATGACGAACGCGCAGAAGCGGCTGAAGCTGCGCAAGCAGTTGAACGCGCTCGTGGGGGCGCGCTCGTTCGCGACGAACGAGCCGCACGGGAAGATCCACGCGAAGCTCCGGTCGACCTGCGGAGGGCCTCCGAGCGCCCAGGCGACCATCGAGCAGTTGGAGGAGCGGATCGCCGCGATCCGCTCCTGGTGAGCCGCTGAGGCGGCCGCACGGCCTACGGGAAGCGACGACGCCCCCGCGCGAAGCGCGGGGGCGTCGTTCTCGTTGCGGGCGAGGCCGATGAGGCGGCGCTCGCGGTACGGTCCGCGTTCGCGGCCGAGACATGACAAGGGCCCGAGCGGGAATCCGCTCGGGCCCTTGCCCGTAAGTCTGGTCGCGCCTAGTTCTGCGAGGCCATGAGGTCGGTGCCGCGCCATTCGAATTCGGGGTCTGCCGTGAAGTCGATGGCGATCGGCACGAGCTTTTCGGCGAACTGATTCGCGTGGTGGCCGCAGAAGACGAGGTCGCCGCCTTCGGCCAGGGTGACGCGAAGCTTGGCCGCGGCGCTACAACGATCGCAGCGCTCGCCCGCGATCGGACGTTCCTCCGTCTGGGGCGGGGGCGTCAGGGTGGATGTCATACCAGGTCCTCCGCTGCGTTCGGTTGCGTGTCTGTGACACTCGGTTTATGTCGGCCCGTTGACCGGCACGTTCCGATCAACGCCTGCACTGTACTACCTCTTCCCGACACCGGCTGACTGAGACTCGGCTCACTCATCGGGTGCTCGGGATAGTTGCTCCACACCGTAGCCCACGGAATGCGGATCGACAACCCGGCCGAACCTCGGCCAGGCCCGATTTGTACCCGGGGAGCGGCCGCGCGAAACACCCGTTCGGGTGAGGCGCAGGCCTCATCGGGCGTGCGGGAGGCGCGGTATCCGGCTGCGGCGCGGGCGTTTTCGCGAGTGATGCGGCCCGGTTCGGGGGACTAGTCGAGGTAGTCGCGCAGGACCTGCGAACGCGAGGGGTGGCGCAGTTTCGACATGGTCTTGGACTCGATCTGGCGGATGCGCTCGCGGGTCACCCCGTAGACCTGGCCGATCTCGTCGAGGGTCCGCGGCTGGCCGTCGGTGAGGCCGAAGCGCAGTCGCACGACGCCGGCCTCGCGCTCGGAGAGCGTCTGGAGCACCTGCTGGAGCTGTCCTTGAAGGAGCGAGAAGGAGACCGCGTCGACGGCCACGATGGCCTCGGAGTCCTCGATGAAGTCGCCGAGCTGGCTGTCGCCCTCGTCGCCGATGGTCTGGTCGAGGCTGATCGGCTCGCGCGCGTACTGCTGGATCTCCAGGACCTTCTCGGGGGAGATGTCCATCTCCTTGGCGAGCTCGTCCGGGCTGGGCTCGCGACCGAGGTCCTGAAGCAGCTCACGCTGTATGCGGCCGAGCTTGTTGATGACCTCGACCATGTGCACGGGGATGCGGATGGTGCGGGCCTGGTCGGCCATGGCGCGGGTGATGGCCTGGCGGATCCACCAGGTGGCGTACGTGGAGAACTTGTAGCCCTTGGTGTAGTCGAACTTCTCGACGGCGCGGATGAGGCCGAGGTTGCCTTCCTGGATGAGGTCCAGGAACGCCATGCCGCGGCCGGTGTAGCGCTTGGCGAGGGAGACGACGAGTCGGAGGTTGGCCTCCAGGAGGTGGTCCTTGGCGCGGTCGCCGTCGCGGATGATCCATTCGAGGTCGCGGCGCATCTGCGTGGGGATCTCCCCGCCGCCCTCCTTGAGCTGCTTGAGGCGCTCGACGGCGTACAGGCCGGCCTCGATGCGCTTGGCGAGCTCGACCTCCTGGGCCGCGTTGAGGAGGGGCACCTTGCCGATCTGCTTGAGGTAGGCGCGGACCGAGTCGGCCGAGGCGGTCATCTCGGCGTCCTTGCGGGCCTGCTTGAGGGCCTCGGAGTCCTCCTCGTCCCACTCGAAGCCGTCCTCCTCCTCGTCGCCTTCGTCCTTCTTGGACTTGCGCGAGGAGGCGGTCTTCTTCGCGGCCTTCTTGCGAGTGGCCTTCTTGGCGGGGGCCGCGGCGGCGGCCTCGGCGAGCGCGTCCTCGGAGGCGGCGAGACCGGCCTCGTCGGGTTCCTCGGCGGCGCCGTCGGCGGGCGCGGCCTTCTTGGCCACGGCCTTCTTCGCCGCCTTCTTGGCGACGGCCTTCTTAGCGGTCTTCTTGGCCGCCTTCTTGACCGGGGCCTCTTCGGCGTCGGTCTCCTCCGCGGCGGGGGCCGCGGCGGCCTTCTTGGGGGCCTTCTTCACCGCGGCCTTCTTGGCGGCCTTGGCGGTGGTGGTCCTGGAGGAGGTGGCGGTGCGGGCGGCGGGGACGCGCTTGCGGGTGGAGGTCGAGCCGTCCACGACCACGGTCACGTCGGCCTCGGCCAGCGCACGGAGCACCTTCTTGCCCTCGGCGGGGGAGGACTGGGCCGACTCCAGAACCTGAGCGACCGTCGCGGACGTCAGTTGACCGTTGCTCTCTCGGGCCAGAGCGAGCAATGAGTCGGTCAGGGAATTGACGTCAGTGCCGGTGGGACGTGCGTCAGTCACGAGCAACCTTCCGAGGCAATGGCGGGCACGGCGCAGCCGGGCTCCATGGCGGGTGAGCATTGGATATTAGGTCGGCAGCCCAGGTCGGCACACGACCGGGCAGGCGTGAATTGTAGCGCCGAAAATCGTTATCGGCCCGTCCGCGGTGCCGTTTCGAGCTGTGTTTCCGCATTTTGAGTTTCGCTGTCGCAGCGCGTGGGGTGTGGCGGCGTCTATTCTACCGTGCAGGTGCCTTCGGGCGGATCGCCGATGCCGCCCTGCGCGAAGGACTGCCGCGCGTCGGACGCGGAGCGGACCTCTTGGAACTGCGCCCCGAGGATGATCGTGATGGGCTGTTCCCATTCGAGGTCGAAGTTGTCGTGGCCCTGGTAGAAGTACGCGTGCGTGTGGAGCCCGGCGGCGTACTGCTCGGGCCCGAAGAACACCAGGGCGGTGCCGTCGTAGGGCTCGTCGGCGTCGCCGGTGTCGAGCACGACGAACCCGCGGTCCTCAAGTTGCGAGGCGGCCTGGTCGGCCAGACCGGTGCGGTCGGTGCCGTTGAGGACGATCACCTCGATCTCGGTGGGGTCCGGGATCGGGGCGGTCTTGATCTCGATCGCGCCGGGCGGGCAGGAGCTGTTCGCCGACAATTGCGAGTCGTTCCGTATCGCCCAGTACGTGATCAGGCCCGCCACCAGTGCCAGCGCACAAAGTACCGTCAAAGCGCGGATACGAGCGATACGCACGGCTGCCTCCCCGAGTCTCCAAAAGCCCCAACTTGATGTCCGGCTCTTAGACGAGCCGGCGCCCCGCAAACGTTGCCACCCGAAGGCTATCGTGCGCCGAACGACTTGGTGGGCGAGAGGCGGTACACTCGCCGCCGCCGCCACAGGAGTGTTTCTCACCACAATGGGGATGAAAAACCCTGGGGGATCGTGTATAGGAATGGACTGCACGCGGTAAGGTACGCCGCCTGCAGGGGACGGAACCGAACCCGCCAGGAACCCGAGCCGAGCCGCTGTGTCACCCGAACACTCCAAGCGGCACCCGCTGCGCCGGGTTCCCGTGCCACCGAAGCAACCAATGGGAGTGGAAAAAGATGGCAACCGACTACGACGCCCCGCGCCGGGACAAGGAAGAGAACACCGGGCCCGACGGCATCGAAGCCCTCGCCAAAGGCCGCACCGATCAATCCGGGTCGGTGGACGTCGACGAAGCAGAAGTGGCCGAGAACTTCGAACTGCCCGGCGCCGACCTCGGAGACGAGGAGCTGTCGGTCAAGGTCCTGCCGATGCAGACCGACGAGTTCCGCTGCTCGAGCTGCTTCCTGGTCCACCACCGCAGCCAGTTCGCCAAGGAGAAGAACGGGCAGCCGATCTGCAAGGACTGCGCATAAATCGCAGGAGAGGCCCCTCAGACGGCGCACGGCTCGCGGGTTCGCCCGCGAGCCGTTTCGCTTCACACGAAAGCCTCCGGGCGCGCGGACGGGGCCTCAGACGGCCGGGGCGTCCGCACGAGACGACAGCAGCGCCTCGCGCAGGCGCTCGGGGCGGCGCGAGGCGACCACCCAGTACGGGGTCGGGTCCTCGGGGTCGTCGAGGACGACCCGCACGCCCCGGTTGATCCAGGGCCGCTGGACGACGAAGGCCAGAGGGTGCATCGCGACGCCGAGGGCGTCGGAGTAGGCGACCGGTTCGAGGATTTCGACGTCGGCCACGGCCGACATCGGCAGCCGCGCGTCGTCGACTTGGAGCCACGTCTCGCCCTCGGCCTCGACCACCCGCACCGGCAGCCGCCCGAGCCACCAGGCGCCGACCAGGGGGACGACCAGGATCACCAGGCTCGCACTCACCCGCCACCAGCGCATGTCGCCCATGTTCGACAAACCCGCGGCGATCAGCGCGAGCACGACCACGCCCAGCCAGCCGGCCGCCGGCAACCGCATCCGCTCGGCGTACCGCTCTCCACTCCTCATATCTGAGACCATAGTCCCGACTCGGCGACAGCGACCCGCCCGTATGTCGAGACACACGGCCGCGCCACCGGGCGGGGCCGTAGTTTTGTAGGGCACGGCGACGCATACCCGCCCGAAGGCCGACGCAGAGGGCGGAAGCCCGGGCGGAGCCGTAAGTTTGCACCACGGCGACGCGTAACCGCCTGAAGGCCGACACGCAACGTGGAAGCCGGGGCGGAGCCGTAATTGTGCTGAGCGTTGACGCGCGAGCGAGAGGAACCCATTGACGATGACCGCGGACGTGCCGGTCGCCATCCGGCGGCTCGACCCCGACCTGCCGCTGCCCGCCTACGCCCACCCGGGCGACGCGGGGGCCGACCTCTACGCCGCCGAGCGCGTCGAACTCGCCCCCGGCAGGCGCGCCCTCGTCGGCACCGGCGTCGCCGTGGCCGTCCCCGACGGGCACGTCGGCTACACCAACCCCCGCTCCGGACTGGCCCACCGGCTCGGCGTCACCATCGTCAACGCCCCCGGCACCATCGACTCCGGCTACCGCGGCGAGATCAAGGTCAACCTGGTCAACCTCGACCCCGAGCGGACCGCCGTCATCGAACGCGGAGACCGTGTCGCACAATTGGTCATCCAACCGGTTGTGCGGGCCCGTTTCACCGAGGTCGACGACTTCGCGCCGACCCAGCGCGGCGCGAACGGCCACGGTTCGACCGGCGGGCACCGCCGACTTGCAGAGGAGAACGAACGTGTTTAAGCGGCGACGGTCGTCGAAGAAGCAGCGCCCCACCGAGGGCGCCGTACTCGACTCGCTGGCCGAGAGCGGCTCGACCGCGCCTCGGGTCCACACGGACGGCCCCTACGACGCCGCCGACGCCCCCGAAGAGGGCGACGTGCGACGCATCGACCTCGGCGCCATCAAGCTCCCCGTCCCCAAGGGCGTCGGCTTCCAAGCCCAGACCGACGCCAAGGGCAACATCTCCCAGGTCCTGCTGACCACCGGCTCCTCTGCGCTCCAACTGCTCGTGCGCGCCGCGCCGCGCAGCGAGGGCATCTGGGAGGAGTTCCGCGGCGAACTCGCCGACCAGGTCACCGGCCAGGGAGGCCAGGTCGAAGAGGTCGAGGGCCGCTGGGGCACCGAACTGATCGCGAAGGTCGCCGGCAAGAAGGGCGCCAACTCGGTGCGCTTCTGCGGCGTCGACGGCCCCCGCTGGTTCGTCCAGGCAACCTTCCAGGGCCAGCGGGCCCTCGACGAGTCCGCCGCCCCCGAACTCGACGACGCCCTGCGCAACCTCGTCATCGACCGCGGCTCCACCGCGATGCCCGTCCGCGAGCCGCTGCCGCTGAAGCTCCCGCCGAAGATGGCCGAAGAGGCCGCCGCCCGCATCGCGCAGCGCAAGGCCGAAGGCGGCGACGGCAACCGCGCCATCATCGCGGCCGGGGACACGCCCAAACCGCAGGTGCGGCGCAAACCCTCCCCGCGCCCCAAGCGGTAAGGGCCGAGGCCCCCGGGCGGCTCAAGGACCCGCTCAGGCGCCCGGCCGCCCCTTCACGGGAGCGGCTCGCCTACAAGACCGACCTCGGCGACCGCCCGGCAGCCGCGGCCGCCGGGCGCTTTCGCACCGAATGCCCCGACGGCACCGGTCAGGTCGCATTGGTCTGGACGGGCCGACGGCGTATCGTGGGCTAGGAGGCCGGGGCCGGGCTCGTCGCGCGCGGACACGCCGCCCGAGCGGGCGACGGCCGCTTCGTCATCCACGACCCGACCTACGAACTGCGCCCCCGAGCGCGGACCTGTCGCCGAGGCACCGGCGACCGACCGGAAGGCCCGCATTGAGCACCGAGACGCCGACCCGCAAGCCCGACCCCGAGCCCCGCGAGGACGCCGAACTCGGTGAGCAGGACCCCGCCGAGACCCGCGACCAGAAGGACCCCGAGCCCCGGCCCGACCCCGACGACCTGCCGCCGTTCACCGAGCAGCTCTCGCAGCAGCTCGGCGGCGTCAAGGGCGTGGTCGAGGCCGCGGTGCCGATCACCCTCTTCGTGGTGCTCAACCCGCTCCTGCCCGACCAGATGGGGCCCCTCAGCGGCCTCCAGTGGGCCATCCTCCTCTCGGCCGCCTCCGCGCTGGCGATCGCCGCGTGGCGCGCGATCCGCAAGGAGCCGATCCGGCACGCCCTCAACGGCCTGTTCGGGATCGCGCTCGGCGCGTTCCTCGCCTGGCGCTCCACCGACGCACGCGACTTCTACCTGCCCGGGATCATCCAGGGCGCGATCTACGGGGTGCTGCTCATCGTCTCGGCGCTCGTGCGCCACCCGATCATCGGCTGGATCTACGCGGTGGTCGCCCAGGGCGGCAAGAAGGAGTGGCGGGACAACAAACCGCTGGTGGACGTGCTCAGCAGGGTCACGATCCTGTGGGGGATCGTGTTCATCGTCAAGAACGCCCTGCGGATCTGGCTGTACTACATCGACGCCGAGAACGCGCTGGGCCTGGTGACCCTCTTCGGGGGCTGGCCGGTCACGATCGCGCTGACGGCCTTCACGATCTGGGCGGTGCGCCGCCACATGAAGACCGTCGAGGCCGCCGGGGCGCCGGCGCTCTGACGCACGCGGACGGCGCGGGGCCGAGGGGCCCCGCGCCGTTTCGCGTCCGCGCCTGGGAGGCGCGCGAACGCCGTCTAGGCCGGGAGGCAGTCGAACTCAGGGGCGGCGCTCAGCGTCCCCGAGACGTTGAACCCGAACTCGATCGAGTCGCCGACGGCGATCTCCTGGTTCCAGGAGACCGGTGCGGCCATCTCCATCGTGCCCATCGTGGAGTACTCGGCGTTCCAGATCTGGCTGACCGTGACGCCGGTGCTCGGCCACTGCCAGTGCAGCATCCAGTTGTGGATCGCCTGGGTGCCGGTGTTGGCGACGGTCACCGTGACCCCGGCGCCCGAGCCCCAGTCGTTCACCGACGCGGTGGCGGTGCACTCGATCCCGGAGGGGCCGCCGGTGGTCGGCTCCTCAGTGGGCTCTTCGGTGGGCTCCTCGGTCGGGTCCTCGGTGGGCTCGTCCGGGGTGGTCGGCGGCTCGGTCGGCTGGCCGGAGCCGAACCACACGTCGGAGCACGAGTAGAACGACTGGTCGAAGTGGCTGGCCTGCCAGATCATGTACACGATGTGGTGGCCGGTGCGGCCGGGGGCGGAGACGTCGATGTCGACGAGGGTGCCGCCGCCCGAAGGGGGCGTGCGCCCGACGCCGGGGGCGATCCTGTCGGTCTCGGCGACCAGTTCGAGGTCGGCCCAGTCCAGCGCGTCGGTCTGGGCGTCGTAGCCCTGCCTCGTCACGTAGATCCGGTAGTAGTCGGCGCCGTGGTCGGCCTGGTCCCAGTTGGTGAACGTGAAGTTCGAGTTCACCTGGGTGGTCTTCCACGGCCCCGGTTCGTCGAGCGCGGCGTACCGGGTGCCGCCCGTCTGGCCGGCCGAGCAGAGCTGGTTGTCGGGGATGGCGCCCTGGTGGTCGCCGCCGACCTGCTCGAGGTAGAGGCCGTTCCAGTTCCACATGGCACTGGGGTCGTTCTGCCAGGCGCCCCAGCACATGGGGTCCTCGTTCGCCATGGCCGGGTTCTGGAAGTCGTCGCCCCAGCGCTCCCAGCAGCTGTAGTGCCGCGAGGAGGGGCCGATGGCGGTGCCGTGGCTGGAGGCGGGCTGGATGAACAGCACCGCGGCCGAACCGGCCGCGAAGAGCGCGGCGACGAGGAGGACGAGGCTGCGGACGCGGCGACCGCCGGGTCGCGGCGGATCGTGGCGGTCGGGACCGAATCTTCGGAGATTGAGCATAGTAGCGCTCCCAAAATGTAGGAACATTGACACTTTTCAATGTAACTGGCTCGAAGTGCGCATGTAAAGGGCATCGGGATTATTTTTGACGACTGACCGATCGAATTCGGGTCGGAACCGGCCCGGGCGCGGTTCGAGGGCCGGCCAGGACCGCTCGCGGCCCTTCGGCGGCTTTCGGGCACAAGGGAGCGGCCCCGGCCGCGAGGGCCGGGACCGCGTGGTACCGCCGGGGTTCTCAGGAGCGACGCCCGCTGTGGAGCGTCGCCCGCTCGGGGGCGGTTGCCTCTACTCGTCGCGCCTTCTCAGGCGTGCCGCCTAAGAGGCGAGGCAGTCCAACTCGGGCATCGCCGTGAGCGCGCCGTCGACGTTGAACCCGAAGGACACCGAGCTGCCGGGCTCGATGACCGAGTTCCAGCCGACGGGAGCGATCATCTCCGAAGTGCCCATCGTGGAGTACTCGGCGTTCCAGATGTTGCTCACCGAGACGTTCGAACTCGCCAGCCACTGCCAATGGAGCATCCACGCGTGGACGGTCCTGGTCCCGGTGTTGGCCACCGTGACCTCGACGGTGGCGCCGTTGCCCCAGCTGTTGACCGAGGAGGTGGCCGCGCAGCTCAGGTCGCCCGGAGGCGTGGTGGGGTCGGTCGGCTCCGGGTCAGTGGGCTCGGGGTCGGTGGGGTCGGGGTCGGTCGGGTCCGGGTCAGTGGGCTCGGGGTCGGTCGGCTCGGGGTCGGTCGGCAGTTCGCCGGGGCCGCCCTCGCCGAACCACACGTCCGAGCAGGAGTAGAAGGTCTGGTCGATGTGGCTGGCCTGCCACACGACGTAGACGATGTGGTGGCCGGTGCGCCCGGGGGCGCTGACGGGGATGTCGACCGGCTCGCCCGGCAGGTACACGCCGGTGGAGACCACGCGCTCGAGGTCGCCCCAGTCGAGGGCGTCGGTCAGCGCGTCGTAGCCCTGCTTGGTCACGTACACCCAGTAGTAGTCGCCGCCGTGCGTGGCGGTGTCCTCATAGTGGAGCGTGAAGTTGTTGGCGAGCGGCGTGGTGTGCCACGGGCCGGGCTCGTCGAGCGAGTTGTAGCGCCCGCCCTCGGCCTGTCCGCCCGAGCAGAGCTGGTTGTCGGGGATGCGCGACTCGTGCTGACCGGCCATGCCCTCGCGCAGGAGGCCGTTCCAGTTCCACATGGTGCTCGGGTTGGCCTGCCAGGCCTGCGCGCACATGGGGTCGGTGTCGGCCATGTTGGGGTTCAGGTGGTCGTCGCCCCAGCGCTCCCAACAGCTGTAGTGGCGGGCCGCGGGGCTGGTGACGGTGCCGTGGGCGGAGGAGGGCTGCACGAAGAGGAACGACGCGACCCCGGCCGCGAAGGCCGCGGTGACCGCGATGATCAGCGTGCGTAGGCGATGACGGGATGGTCTGAGCATGGTAGCGCTCCCAGAATATAGGAATATTGAGGACTATCAATATAACCTGTGTCACGTCCAGATGTAAAGTCCGCCCCCGACCTTTCGCCGCAAAAGGACGAACCGGAACCAACCGAGTCCGCCTGGGGCGCGTGTGGCTCATCGCCCGCTTCGAGGGTGTTCGGCCCGCCGCCGCGCACGCCCCCGCCCGCCGCCGGACCCGCCGGGTAGGGTCGCCCCGGGGCCCGAAAGCCGATGTCACACCTGCGCGGCGAAGCCGCGGACCGGCCCGGCCGGCCCCGTATCCTGGCGTGCGGCCCGCTGAGCGTCAGTCGGCGCCGCAGCCGTTCCAGACCAGAGGATGAGGACGATGATCGTCACCGTAGGAGACGTCGCCGCAGGAGGCCACTGCGTGGCCCGCGTCGACGGCGAGGTCTACTTCGTCCGGCACGCCCTGCCCGGCGAGACCGTCCGCATCGAGGTCACCGACCGCAAGAAGCGCTTCGCGTTCGCCGACGCCGTCGAGGTCATGGAGGCCTCGCCCGACCGCGTCGAGCCCCCGTGCGCCTTCGCCGGCCCCGGCAAGTGCGGCGGCTGCGATTTCCAGCACGCCGCGCCCGAGGCGCAGCGCCGCCTCAAGGCCAAGGTCCTGTTCGACCAGCTCACCCGCATCGGCGGCATCGACCCCGCGCTCCTCGAAGGCGTCGAGGTCGAGGAGCTGCCGTGGGAGGAGGGCGCGCTCGGCTGGCGCACCCGGATGCAGTACGCCGTCGACGCCTCCGGGCGCCCGGGCCTGCGCAAGCACAAGTCACACGACCTCGTCCACATCGACCGGTGCGCCATCGCTACCGAGCGCATCCGCGAATCGGACCTCCTCGAGAAGGACTGGGACGGCATGGGCGCGGTCGGCGTCGTCGACGCCGACGAGGACCGCCTCGCCGTCTACACCCAGCTGCGGCGCACCGCCCGGCCGCACCACAAGAGCGGCCCCAAGCTCGTCCACCAGAAGGTCGAGGGCCAGGAGTACGAGCACGTCTTCGAGATCGGCTTCGACGGGTTCTGGCAGGTCCACCCCGCCGCCGCGCCGACGTTCATCGCGTGCGCCCTGGAGTTCCTCGAACCGCGCGAAGGCGAATCCGCCTGGGACCTCTACGCCGGCGCCGGACTCTTCGCCTCCGGGCTCGCCGCCGCGGTCGGCGAGACCGGCCGCGTGGTGGCCGTCGAGAACTCGCCCGCCTCGCGCACCGCCGCGAACCTCGCCGAATGGAAGAACGCCGGGGCGATCGAAGGGGACGTGGCCGCCATCGCGCCCGACCTCGGCTCGGTCGACCTCGTGGTCCTCGACCCGCCGCGCAGCGGCGCCGGCCCGGAGGTCGTGCTCGCGCTCGGCGAGGCCAGGCCCAGGGCGATCTGCTACGTCGCCTGCGACGCCGGCGCCCTGGCGCGCGACGCGAGCGACCTCGCCATCGAAGGCTACGAACTCAAGCGCCTCCGCGCCTTCGACGCCTTCCCGATGACCCAGCACTTCGAGACCGTGGCACTCTTCGAACCGGTCGACTGACCGCACACGCCTTGACCGACCGCACTCCTCGGAGCCGATCGATGACCCTTCCCCCCGACCCGACGCGCGCCGCCGACCCCTACCGGCGGTCCGGCCCCGCGCACCCTGGTGGTGCGCCGCAGCCGCAGTCCTTCCAGTACCGCCCGCACGACCCCTACGGGGCCTTCGCCGCCGGACGGCCCTCCGGACCGGTCCTGCCGCCGCCGCCCACGTTCGCGCAGCGCTGGGGCATCCGCGGCCGCGAAGGCCGCCCGCGGCAGATCACCGTGATCCTGCAGGCCCTCTGGATTCACCTCGCGATCACCGCCCTGACGGTCCTCGTCGGACTCTCGGTCGCGCTCCTGGCCTTCGCGGCCCTCTCGTTCGCCGGATTCTTCACCGGCGTCCTCCTCGGCCTCGTCGTCGCCGCAGCGAACGCCGCCCTCATCTGGGCCGTCGCCAAGGAAGAACTGGGCCGCTTCGGGTTCCAGGACTCGCGCACAGTGTTCTACATCGGACTCGGCCTGCTCGCCCTCAACGCCCTCACCGGCGTCTTCAGCATCCTCAGAATCCTGCCCTCGCTCGCCCAGCTCCTCGCCGTGGCCCTGTGCCTGGTCCTGCTCCACACCCGACCCGCCAAGGCCTGGCTCGAACGGCCCGGCAACCGGCCCCGCAAGGCCCCCGACCAGCGCCCCGACTCGCCGATCGGCATCGATCCGCCACCGCCGGTCTGGCGCGACGCCCACCTCGACCCGCGCCCGAACGGCCCGCGGCCCCCGGCGCCGCGGTAGCCGAACGGCTCAGTCGCAGCTGCAATCGCAACCGCCGCAGCAGCCGCCCCCGTCCGAATCGCCCCCGCAGCACTGGCAGCAGTTGCAGCACTCGCACCACCCGCAGTCGCAGCAGTCGCGGCAGCAGCCCTCGCGCCCGCGACCGCTCCACGGGCCCTCGTAATGCTCGGCGCAGCACAACTGACAGGTGCAGCACAGGACCGCGAAACCGCACAGCCCGGCCCAGAACCCGCGCCGCCGCGGCGGATCGCCGATCTCGTCGCCGGGGTGGAGATCCGCGCGGCGCGGGATGCCGCGGACCTCATGGCTCCGATCCGGCTCGTGGTAGCTCGCACAGGTCGAACCGAAGGCCTTCGCGACCGCGTGGCGGGCGTACCGGTCGAGCAACAGACCCGTCAACGAAGCGTCCAACAGCGAAGCGGACGCCAAGGCCGCCTTCATGTCCGCGAGCGCCCCGCGCGCCAGCGCCCGGGCGCCCTCCACGCCGGCACCGGTCGCGGCCAGCGGATTCCAGGCCCCGCGCTCGGCGTCCTCGTCGAAGTCGTCGGCGGCATCCAGCAGATGCGCGAGCCGCCCGAACGCCGTCCCGGCGGCCCGGAACGCCTCGGCGTTGCCCGGCTCGCCGCCGAGCGTCGCCGCGTGCGCGAACAGCGCACCGGTCGCAGTCTCCGTCGGCGCGGTGACGGCGGTGAGCGGCGTGCCGGGCCCGCAGGACGCCTCGATGTCGCGCTGGCCCTCGATCACGGCGACGAGCGGTTCGACGTCGAGGCCGATCGAGCCGCCGATCGACGCGGCCTTGCGCCGCAGCCGACCCGCGGTCACGCCCGCCAGGCCCCGCGCGCCGGGCCGGGCGACGATCCCGTCGCCGTCCTCGACGTGGTCGCGCAGCTTCGCCGAGGCCAGCAGCAGAGAGGCGGTGGCCGCCAGGCGCGGCCCGCCTCCGGTCGCGACGCGCTGGCGGCGCATGCCGCGCAGGGCGCAGGGCCCGGCGTCGCGCGCGTCCGAGTCGGCGCCGAGCTGGGCTTCGACGAGGACCGAGAGGGCGAGGGCGTCGTAGTTGGTGGTGAGGCGCGCGAAGTGCCCGGCGTCGTCGCGCAGTTCCAGGCAGAGACCGCAGAAATGCCCCATCCAGCGGGGCTTGAGGTCGTCGGGGGTGCGCGAGGGGCAGGGCGCGAGGATGCCGAACAACGGGTCTCCTAGCTCGTCGGCGGCGCGCCGAGCGGGCTCGGGCGTGCTGCGGGGTGCGTCGCCCGGGGATTCTATAGCCGGGACGCAACGCGACCGCCGAGCGCGGGTCGGCGGTCGCGTGCGGGAGGCCCGAAGAGTCTTGGACGCTCGGCGAGGAGTCCTCGCGAAGCGTCTCAATACATTAGCACATCCGCATGAATGGAGTGGCGTTTCGCGCAGTGAGCGTGCTCGGTTCGGTAGGTACGGATCGGGTCGGCGGTGCGATGGCGGCGTTGGCCAGGGAACGCGTCCGGTGGGAGTGAGCGGGCGGGCGGTGTGAAACGTGGGATGAGGGCGGGTGCGCCGGCCCCCGGGGTCGGGTGTGTCGGGTGCCGGGTCCCCCCGATGCAACGATGACGCGGGGGTCCGACACTCGTTTGGGGCGTGGGGCGTGGGGCGTGGGG
>NZ_JOGR01000021.1 GCF_000719515.1 Glycomyces sp. NRRL B-16210
AACCGCCGCCCGGCGGCTTTTCGGCCCGATTCCTGTCGGTGGCCCGAGCAACGCTTGCGCCAGACTTCCTTCCCCTCTCGGGAGGGTGGGGGTTAGGGATGGCAAACCCCCGGCCACTCGCAAACTGCCCGCCCCGCAACGAATGACCGCTTACGCAGAGAGGGGGTCCGGCCTTCGGCTGAACCCCCTTCCCGCGTCGTGCTCGCGGCCTACGCGCGGCCCCGATTCCACAGTCCCCATGCATGCGCATAGGGGCCGTCGGCGGCGGCCAACGCCTCGTGCGTGCCCTCCTCCACGATCGCGCCGTGCTCCATCACGATGATCCGGTCGGCCTTCGCGGCCTGGTCGAGCCGGTGCGCGACGAGCAAGCCCGCGCGCCCCTCCAAGGCCGCCACAGCCGCGCCGTCGAGCGCGGCCGAGTCGGCGCTGCCGGCCTCAGCCGTGGCCTCGTCGAGCACGGCCAGGCGCGGATCGAGCAGGACCACCCGCGCCAGAGCGAGCATCTGCGCCTGAGCGGGAGTCAGCTCGGTGCCGCGCGCGCCGATGCCGGTGTCAAGCCCGTCTGGCAGAGCCAGCAGCGAGGCCGCACCGACGCGGCGCAGGGCCGCGTCGAGTTCGGCGTCCGTCGCGCCGGGCCGGGCGAGGTCGAGGTTCTCGCGAAGCGTCCCGTCGAAGACATGCACCTCCTGGGTCACGAGGGCGACGGCCGGCCCCTCGGCACGAGCGGCGACGGCCACCCGGCCGCCGTCGGGTTCGAGAACCCCGGCGACGAGCGCCGCGAGGGTGCTCTTGCCGGCGCCGGAGGAGCCCACGAGCGCGACCGTCTCACCCGCGCCGATGCGCAGCGAGACGCCGCCGAGCACCGGATGCCCAGGCGTGTAGGCGAAGTCGACGGCGTCGATCTCGGCGATCGCGTCGGTGTCCGGCTCGGTCCGGTCGGGGGCCTTGAACCGGTCGGCGACGATGACGCCGACGATCCGCCGCATCGAGGCGAGCGCCGACTGGAGGTCGTCGACGACGATCATGAGCCGGTTGATCGGGTCGAACAGCCGCAGGAAGAACAGCATCGCGGTCGTCGCGGCGCCGACGGTGCCGTGGCCTTCGCGCACGAGCCAGAACCCGACGACGAGGATCGAGCTCATGCCGAGGAACTCGGCGAAGTTCAACCGCGCGAAGAACCCGTTCACCACCGTCTGCGCCCGCACCGACCATTTGGCGACCGCCCACGAGGCGGTCGCGATCCGCCTGCCGTGGGGGCGCGAGAGCCCGAAGGCGTGCACGGTCTCGATGCCGCGCAAGGAGGCGAGCAGGTGGTGGGCGCGGTGGGCCATCGCGGCCCGTTCGGCCTCGTAGACCTGCGGCGCGGCGCGGCGGTGCCAGCGGAGCGTGAGCGCGTAGACCGGCGCGACCAGCGCGATCGCGGCCACGGCGAAGCGCCAGTCGAGCACGGCCATGCCGATGGCCGTGACGGCGATGGAGAACGCGGACCCGGCGATGGCGGGCACCACGAGCGGGGCGGCCTCGGCGACCACGGCCACGTCGTCGCCCGAACGGGAGACGAGGTCCCCAGCGCCGGCGCGTTCGAGCGCGGCGCGCGGGAGCGCGAGCCCGCGGGCGACCATGCGCTCGCGGGTGGAGGCGAGGACGCGCTCGACCAATCGGGTCGCCCCGACCTGGCCGAGGCCGTCGGCCGCGGCGGCCACGAGCGCACCGGCGGCGATCGCGGCGGCGAGCCACCAGATCCGCTCGGCCCCTTGGCCTTCGGCCACGACATCGACCAGAGCGCCGAGGGCGGCGGGGGTGACGAGCCCGGCGGCGGCCCCGATCGTCAGCAGCGTGACGACGCCGACCACTTTCCACGTGCCGCCCTTGAGCGCCAGGCGCACCTCGGCGCGCACCTGCGCGGCCGAGGCCAGGGGCAGGGCCTCGCGGGTTCCGTTGTCGCTCATGGGCGTGCTCCGGCAGAGTCGGCGCGGCCGGCGTCGGCCACGCGGTCGCACACGGCCAGCAGCGCGGGCGCGTCGGTGATGAGGAGGGTCGAGTAGGCCCCGCGGGCCGCGCGGAGGCGTTCGGCGATGCGGGCCTCGGTGACCGAGTCGACGGCGGTGGTCGGCTCGTGGAGGACCAGCAGCGGCGGGTGCTGCGCGAGAGCGCGGGCCAGGGCCAGGCGCTGGCGCTGGCCGCCGGACAGGCGCAGGCCGTCGTCGCCGACCTGGGCGTCGAGCCCGCCGGGGGCGCCTTCGACGATCTCGGCGCAGTCGGCGGCCTCGAGCGCGGCGGCGGTGCGCTCCTCGCTCGCGGTGCCGAGGGCGACGTTCTCGCGGATGGTGCCGTCGAAGAGGGCGGCGTGGTGCGGGACGACGAGGACGGAGGCGCGCAGCGCTTCGAGCTCGAACTCGCCGAGCGGGCGGCCCTGCCAGGTCGCGGTGCCCTCGGTGGGGGCCGCGGCGCCGGAGAGGATCGCCGCGAGGTCGGCGGCGGCCGCCGGGGGCAGCCGCAGGCCGACGCATTCGCCGGGGGCCACGTCGAGGCTCAGGCCGTCGAGGGCGCCGGCGGTGACGCCCGAGAGGCTGAGTTTCCCTTCGCCCGCTTCAGGTGTCGCGGTGCCCGGGTTCTCGACGCGGTGGGCGAGAGTGAGGACGGTGAGCACGCGCGCGGCGGCGGCGAGCGCCCCGGCCCACATGGGGCCGAACGCGGTCGCGAAGGAACTGAGCGGCCCGACCACGTACTGGGTGATGCCGACGACCGTGATGAGCTGCCCCACCGTGAGGTCCCCGTTCAGCGCCCGCAGGCCCGCGACGACGGCGAGCGCGGCGACGAACAGGCCGGTCACGAGGTTCATGGAGCCGACGAAGACGCCTTGGGCGCCGGCGGCGTGCAGGCTCCCTTCGAGGGCGTCGCGGCTGGCGCGCCGGTAGCGGTCGGCGCCGGCGCGCTGGGCGCCGAGTCCCGAGAGGATGCGGTAGCCCGACAGGAGGTCGGCGGCCTTGCCGGAGGCTTCGGCGGCGAGTTCGGACTGGCGCTCGGAGCGGCGGCGCAGCGGCCCGCCCGCGCGGTCCATGAGCAGCAGGAGCAGCGGGACGCCGAGGAGGACGATGAGGCCGATCTGCCAGGAGATCGCGAAGAGCACCAGCGCGCACAGCAGGATGCCGGCGAACTGGCCGACGGGGAAGACGGCGATGAACACCGCGCGGGAGAGCGCGTTGACGTCGCTGGCGGCGATCGACAGGGAGGTGCCGGGCAGCCCGGCGCGCCCGGCGACGCCGGTGGGCGCGAGCAGGCGGTCGGCGACGAGGGTCCGCAGCCGGTGCTGGACGGCCTCCATGCCGAGCAGGCCGATGCGCGAGCCGAACCGGTAGGAGTAGGAGAGCATCGCGAAGTCGGCGGCCAGGAGCACCAGGCACAGGCCGAGGCGGACGGGGTCGCCGGTGGCGACGGCCTGGTCGATCGCGAAGCCCATGATGACCGGGACGAGGGCCTCGCCGATCTGGTGGCCGACCGAGAGCGCGGCGGCCGGGGTCGTGTACCTCGGCGCGCCGAGGATGGTGCGGACGGCGAGTCTGCGCGGGGTGGTGTCGGGGTCGACGTGCAAGGGGGGCAGGGCGATCGGCTCGTCGGGGGCCTGGAAGAAGCGGGGCCTCACGGTCGGGGCCTTCCGGCGGGCGGGGTCGGGTCGAGTGCGGGGAGCGGCATGGGTTCCTGTCCGGGGCGGGATTCGGCGGTCACCGAATATTAGGCAAGGCTAACTTGTTCCGCAAGGTGTCCCTCGGCACGTTCGGCGCCCTCAGCGGTTGAACACCAGCTCCAGGAGCCCCAGGCGCCACGCGGCGTCGCGGGCGAGGAGGAACCCGAGGATGCCGATGACCCATCCGGTGGTGCTCGCCGCGTGCTTGGTCATCCAGTCGTTGATCCGCACCAGCACCGGCTCGACGGCGCGGCGTGCGGTGAGCCGGGCGGCCAGGAGCACCAGCGCGGGCAGGACCATCACGAGGCAGTAGGCGGCCATGGTCGCGGTCGTCCCGGCCGCGCCGAGCCCGGCGGCGGTGACCATCCCGATGGCCGCGAGGTAGGGCAGCATCGTGGCGACTTCCAGGGAGGCCGCGGCGAGCGCGAGCCCGACCAGGGGCGCGACCGAGCTCTTGCGGGTGCGCACGGCACCCCCGGCCGCCTCGGCCTCGCTCTCGACGCCGAGGGCCCGTTCGCGCCAGCGCGCGACGCGGCCGCCGCCTTCCTTGCGGCGCTTGGAGTCGAAGCGGAAGCTCAGGGCGAGCAGGGCGAGGCCGAGGACGAGCTGGGTCCAGCGGGCGGCGTCGGTCTCCAGTAGCGCGGTGATCTGGGTGAGGAAGGCGCTCGCGCCGAGCACGATCGCCATGCCGACGGCGAAGTAGAAGACCGCGATGACGCCGAGGTAGACGAGCATCCGGCCGGCGCGGACCCGGCCGGGCGCCAGGAGCAGCCAGATCGGGATGAGGAGCGTGCCGAAGCTGGTCGAGTCGATCAGCGCGAGTGCGGCGAGTGCGGCGGCCAGGGTGAGGTCCATACATGGAGCGTAGGAACGCGGGGGCGGGTGCGGCGTCGGTCGCGGGAGTGAGGTTTCGGGCGCGGCGTCCGCCTTTGGTGGCAAGCCGAACGGCGCGGGTCGCGGGACCGGGCACCCCCCTGGCCTGGATACCGCTTTCCGACTAAGCTGCTGTCGAACAGTGTCGAACGTCGATATGCCCGCGCCCCGCGAGCAGGCCAAAGGAGGCCGCCATGCCCCGCCCCGCCGAACCCGCCACGGCCGCACCGACAGTCGTCAACGACAACGGCGCCTGGTGCTGGTTCCAGGACGAGCGCGCACTCGTCGACCCCGGATCGAACCGGCTCGTGGTCGGCTCGATCGCCGCCGGCGAGGGCCCGGGCGGCGAGGCCCGCACCGGGAACGTCGAGCTGACCGTGGTGGACCTGGGGACCGGCGCCGCCGAAGTGGTGGTGCTGCACGAGAACCTGGAGGTCGACGACCACGACGTGCCCGCGCTGTGGCACCGCTCGGACGGGCGCTGGCTCGCCGTATACACCAAGCACAAGACCGACGACCTCACGCGCTGGCGCGTGAGCGAGCCGGGCGACCCGACCCGGTGGGGCCCCGAGCGGACCTTCGACTGGAGCCCGCACACCGAGGGGCGCGGGGTCACCTACTCGAACCTGCGCGCCTCGGGCGGGCGCCTGTACTGCTTCGCCCGCGCGGTGAACGACGACCAGTGCGCGCTCGTGTCCGACGACGAGGGCGACACCTGGGCGTACGCGGGCAAGCTCTTCACCCGGCCGAAGGTCGGGTACGTCAACGGCTACACCCGCTACGCCTCGGACGGTGAGCGCATCGACCTGGTCACCACCGACCACCACCCGCGCGACTTCGACAACTCGATCTACCACGGCTACATCGCGGACGGCGCGCTGCACCGCAGCGACGGCACCGTCCTCGACGCGGCCGCACTCGACGGCGAGGCGCCCTCCCAGGCCGACCTGACGACCGTGCTCGCCACCGGCGCGACCTACAACGGCGAGCGGATCTCGCACTGCTGGACCACCGACATCCGCCGGGCCGCGGACGGCACGGTCGCGGCGATCCTCACCGCGCGGGCAGGCGGCGGCGAGTTCGCTCGCGGCCAGGCCTACCCGGACCTGCGGTTCTACGCCGCGCGGTGGACGCCCGGCGGCGAATGGCGCGTCACGGAGCTGGCCCTGGCCGGGCCGGGGCTCATGCCGCACGAGGAGGACTACACCGGGCTCGCCTCGATCGACCCGTACGACCTGGACTCGGTGTACGTCTCCACGCGGGTCGACCCGCGCGACGGGAAGGCGCTGGCGCGCCACGAGATCTTCCACGCCCGCACCGCTGACGGCGGCGCGACCTGGGGCTGGGAGCCGGTCACCGAGAAGTCCGAAGTGGATAATCTGCGGCCGATCGTGGCGCCGGGCGACCCGTCTCGGGTGCCGCTGCTGTGGTTCCGCGGCACCATGACCGCCTCGCAGCACTACGACTGCGAGATCGTGCTGCTCGACCAGCCGCGCGGGGCATAGTCGGGGAGCCCGGCGTCCGCGCCGGGCGCTTCGCACTCTCGGGGGCTGCGTCCCTATGGCCTGGAGCCGCATTCACACCTGGCTCTTCGCGGCCTCGGGGGCTGCGTACCCATGGCCTGGAGCCGCGTTCGCACTAGGCTCCTCGCGGTCTCGGGGACTGCGGCAGGTTGCGGTCCTGAGCGCGGCTCGGTCGCGGCTCGGTCGCGGCTCGGTCGCGGCTCGGTCGCGGCTCGGTCGCGGCTCGGTCGCGGCTCGGTCGCGGCCGGTCTCCATTAGCCTGGGCGGCATGGCAGAGCGAGACCGCGGCGCGTGGCCGGAGGCGGCGATCGCGGCGCTCCGCGAGGACGCCCGGCGGGCGCCGACCCCGCTGCGCGCCGACATTGCGCGCTTCGGCACGGCGATCGGCGTCCACGTCAAGGACGAGTCGGCGCAGCCGACCGGGACGATCAAGCACCGGCTCGTGCGCGACCTCCTCCTCCACGCCCTCGTGGGCGGCGAGCTGCGCGAGGGCACTCCGGTCGTGGAGGCGACCGGAGGCGGCGCGGCGCTCGCGTTGGCGCACTTCACGAACCGGCTCGGGCTGCCGTTCGTCGCGGTGATGCCGGCCCGGGCGCACCCGGCGCAGATCGCGGCGGTCGAAGCGCTCGGCGGCGAATGCGCCCTGGTCGACCCGCCGCTGGCGATCTATGAGACGGCCGAGCGGATCGCGCGTGAGCGGGGCGGCCACTACCTGGACATGTTCGGCCGGGCCGAGGCCGCGACCGACTGGCGCGCGGGCAATATCGCGGCCGAGATCCTCGGCCAGAGCGCGGCCGCGCCGGCGTGGATCGTGTGCGGGGCCGGGACCGGGATCACCTCGGCGACCACCGCGCGGCACCTGCGCCACGCGGGCGTCGAGACGAAGGTGGCCGTGGCCGATCCGGAGCATTCGAGCTACTTCCCCGGCTGGGCCACCGGTTACGCCGGGTACGCGACGGGGATGCCCTCGCGCATCCCCGGCATCGGGCGCCCGCGCATGGAGCCGGCGTTCGACGCCGACCTGGTCGAGGCGGTCGTCCCGGTGCCGGACGCGGCGAGCGTGGCCGCGATGCGGCACCTCGCCGAGCGGGGCGGCACCGCCTACGGCCCCGCTACCGGCACGTGCTTCTGGGCCGCGCTGGAGCTGGCCTCGCGCATGGAGGCGAAGGGCCTCGCCGGGGACCTGGTCGTCATCGCCGGCGAGGGCGGCGGGTCCTACCGGGAGAGCTTCTACGACGAGGCCTGGACGGCCGCGAAGGGCTTCGACCTCGAACCGCACCGGAAGGCCCTCGACGAGTTCGCGGCCACGGGCCGCTGGAACCCTAGTGTGTGAGGCGCGTTTACGGCCGGTTTACAAGGGCCGCCGTACGGTCCGGGCATGAGACGCATTTCGATGATCCTGGCCGCGGCGCTGCTGTCGGCCGCGTGCACCGGCGAAACCGGTGACGACAGCCCGGAGGCCGCCGCGGCCTGCGGGAGCGAGATCGAGTCGGGCCTGAGCCGCTGGGCCGACGCGGGCTTCAGCGGCTCGATCGCGATCGGCGGCGAGGAGGGCTTCGCGTGCCTGGCCTCGTTCGGGCTGGCCGACATGGCGAACGGCGCTCCGAACACCGATGCGACGGTGTTCGCGATCGGGTCGGTGAGCAAGGCCTTCACCGCCGCGGCCGTCCTCGACCTCGCCGCATCCGGAGCGCTCGGGCTCGACGACCGCGCCGGGGACCTGCTCCCCGGGCTCGGCGGGCCCGCCGCCGAAGCGACGGTCGAGCAACTGCTGCTGCACACCGGCGGCCTGTCCGGCTCGCACGGGACCGACCACGAACCGCTCGACCGCGACGAGGCGATCGCGGCCGTCGGCGGCCTCGAATCGGCGTTCGCGCCCGGCACCGACTACTCGTACTCGAACGCCGGATACACCCTGCTGGCGCTCATCGTGGACGAGCGATCCGGAACCTCCTATAGGGACTACATGGTCGAGGAGATCCTCACGCTCCCGAGCGGTGAGCGACTCGGCGGGTTCTGGGACGGCGAACCCGCCCCGGGCGGGCCTCGCGCGCTCGGTTACGAGGCGGACGGCTTGGTCGCGGCGGCGACCGGGGACTTCGACGGTCCCCATTGGGCGCTCGAAGGCAACGGGGACCTGGCGATGAGCGCCGCCGAACTCGCGGCCTGGACCCGCGCGCTGTTCGCGGGCGAGGTCATCGGCGCCGAGGCCGTCGAGACCTTGCGCGGCACCGTGTTCGAGCACGGGGACGGCGCGACCGAACTGCCCGGCTGGGTCGCCGTCGACGCCGCGACCTACGGCGTCGAGGTCCTCATGTCCGCCGGTGGCGGCGGCGACACCGGCCACCACGCGGTGGCCGCGTGGCTGCCCGAGACCGGCCAGGCCCTCGCGGTCACCTCGAACACCGCCGACATCACCGCCGAGGAACTGCTGAAGGCGATCGGGCCCGCGCTGGCCGCCGGGGAGGCGATCCCGGTGCCCGAGGGCCACGCCGAGGTCGACCCGGCGGAACTGGCCGCGCGCGAAGGCGCGTACGTCCTCGACTCGGGCGGGACGCTCACCATCACGGCGACCGGCGAGGGCCTGGAGGTCGCGGCCGAAGGCGCGGACGCGGTGGCGGCCATGTTCACCTCCGCCGACCACTCCCCCGCCGACGTGGAGACGCACGAGGCGGCGGTGCTCGCGCTCCTGGAGGGCGCAAGCGAGGCGGGCCGGGAGGAGCTGGAGGCGGCCGAGGACGAGTTCGGTCCCGTCACGGGCGTCGAGGTGGCCGGGACGGTCGTGGAGGAGTCCGAACTGCGGACCTACGTGCGCTTCAGCGGCCCGGAGGGGACCGGCCTGGCCTGGTACGCGCTCGACGGCGCTTCGGTCGCCGGCGCTTGGCTCGGGGCCGAGCCTCCGGCGTTTACGCTGGTGCCCACGGGTGAGGGCGCGTACCGCCAGGAGAACCTCGCCGGGGCCGGGGCGGGCCTGCGGGTGGTCTTCGACGGGGACCGGATGACCGTGACCGGGCCGGGCGGGACCGCCGAAGCCGTCCGCCGGGCGTGAAGGGAGTCGAGGATGCGCATCCTGCTGGTCGAGGACGACCGGGACCTGGGCGCGGTGATCGCGCTCGGCCTGCGAGGCGAGGCCTACGCCGTCGACCTCGCCGCGACCTACGCCGAGGCCGAGGCGCTCCTGTGCGGCAACGACTTCGACGTGGCGTGCCTCGACCTGGGCCTGCCGGACGGGGACGGCATGGACCTGGTGCGGCGCCTCGGACGGCCCGAGGGGCCCGGTGACGCGGTGCTGCGGCGCCCGCGGCGGCTGCTGGTGCTCACCGCGCGCGACGCGGTGGACGACCGGGTCGCCGGGCTCGACGCGGGCGCGGACGACTACCTCGTCAAACCGTTCAGCTTCCAGGAGCTGACCGCGCGGCTGCGGGCCCTGGCCCGCCGGGCCGACGTGGTCGAGGCGGTGCTCCGCGTCGGCGACCTGCGCCTGGACACCGCCGCGCACGAGGCGCGGCGCGGCGGGCGCGAGCTGCGCCTGACCCCGAGGGAGTTCTCGATGCTCAGGTACTTCATGCACCATCCCGGCCGGGTGCTCTCGGCCGAGGACCTGCTCGAACACGTCTGGGACGCCAACGCCGACCCGTTCACCGCCTCCGTGCGGGTCATCCTCGGGCGGCTGCGGCGCAAACTCGGCGAGCCCGGTCTGATCGAGACGCTCCCCGGCGTCGGCTACCGGCTGCGGGACGCGGCGTGAGGGGCGCGCTGCGGTCGCTGCGGGTCCGGTTGGCGCTCACCGGGTCGCTGGCGATCTACCTGCCGGTGGTGCTGGTCTTCGCCGTCACCGCGATCAACGAGCGCGAGGTGGTCGAGGTCGACCCCTCGGGGGTCGAGCGGCGCGTCGCGCAGACGGGCGTCGACCCGACCGGGTGGGCGGTGCTCACGGTGATCGCGCTGCTGCCGGTCACGGTGGCGCTGGCGTGGTGGTGGGCGGGGCGCGCGGTGCGGCCGTTCGAGCGGATCCGCGCGGCGGCCGAGCGGATCGAGGCGGCGGACCTGAGCCTGCGGGTCGGCCCGGCGCAGGGCACGACCGAGGCGATCGGGCTGGCCGCGGCCTTCGACGCGATGCTCGACCGGCTGGAGGCCTCGGCGCAGGTGCAGCGGCGGCTGGTCGAGGAGACCAGCCACGAGCTGCGGACGCCGCTGGCGGTGCTCATCACCGGCGCGGAGGTGCTGCTCGCGCAGCCCGACCCGGATCTAGCACTATACCGGGAGGGGTTGGAGCGCAGCAGGAACGCGGCAATGCGGCTGCGCGACACCGTCGGGGAGCTGCTGGTGGACGCGAGGGGCCGGGCCCGCACGATCGCAAGCCGGCCGACCGATGTGGCGGCCCTGGTGCGGGAGGTCTTCGAGGATCTGGGGCCGCTCGCGGCCTCGCGCGCCGTCGCTCTGAGACTCAGCGGGCGGGAGCGGATCGAGGCGGCGGTGGACGGCCCGAGCGTCAGGAGGGCGATCGCGAACCTGGTCGACAACGCCGTCAAGCACGCGCCGGAGGGCACGGCCGTGGAGGTCGAGGTGGCGCGCGAGGCGGACACCGTGACGATCGCGGTCGCCGACGAGGGCCCGGGCGTCCCCGAAGCGCGGCGCGAGGAGGTCTTCGAGCGGTTCTGGAGCGGCGACCAGGCGGCGGGGACCGGGCTGGGCCTGCCGATCGCCCGCCAGATCGCCGAGGCGCACGGCGGCCGGTTGACCTTGCAGGACAAGGAGACCGGGTGCCGGTTCGTCCTCTCGCTCCCGGTAGGCGAACCCTAAGGCAGCTCGTGTCCGGCGGCGCGGAAGAGGCGGTACCACTCCTCGCGAGTGAGCGGGACCTGCGAACCCGCGGCGGATTCGCGGACGCGCCCTGGGTTGGTGGTGCCGAGGACGACCTGCATGTTCGCCGGGTGCCTGGTGATCCAGGCAACGGCGATGCCGGTGGGGGTGACGCCGTGGGCGGCGGCGAGCTCGTCGAGGGCGTCGTTGAGCTCGCCGTAGTGCTCGCGGTCGCCGAGGAACACGCCGTCGAAGAAGCCCTTCTGGAACGGCGACCAGGCCTGGAGGGTCATGCCGTTGATCCGCGAGTAGTCCAGGAGACCGTTGTCGCGGTCGACCGACTGGTCGAGCCCGGCCATGTTCGCGGCGACCCCGGCGGCGATGAGCGGCGCGTGGGTGATGCTGAGCTGGACCTGGTTGTAGGGCAAGGGCTGCCGCACGGCGGTCTTGAGCAGCTCGATCTGGCCGGGGGTGTGGTTGGAGACGCCGAAGCGGCGGACCTTCCCGGCCGATTCGAGCGCGTCGAAGGCCGCGGCGACCTCCTCGGGCTCGACGAGCGTGTCGGGCCGGTGGAGCAGCAGCACGTCGAGGTGGTCGGTGCGCAGCGCCGCGAGGGACTCGTCCACCGAGCGGAGGAGATGCTCCTTGGAGAAGTCGAAATAGCCCTCGCGGATGCCGACCTTGCTCTGGATGATCATCGACTCGCGCTCAGAGGAGCTGAGGTTCAGGGCCGCGCCGAACCGGGCCTCGCACTCGTGGACGTGGGCGCCGTACACGTCGGCATGGTCGAACACGTTGATCCCGGCGTCGCGCGCGGTGGCGACCAGGGTGCGGATCGCCTCGTCGTCGAGGACGCCGATCCGCATCAAACCGAGGACCACATTGGAGGGACGAGGGTCGGTGCCGTCGATGTCAAGCGTTCGCATGGCGCCCATCCTGCCACAAGACCCACAAAGACACCGCCGCAAGCACTCAGCCCACCGCGAGCCCCGGAGTAGCATCCGGGCATGATCTGCGTCTACGGCGCCGGGAGCATCGGCTGCTACATCGGCGGCCGCCTCGCCGCCACCGGGGCCGAAATGGTCTTCGTCGGCCGCGACCGCCTCGCCCGCGAGACCGCCGCGCACGGCCTCACCCTCACCGACCGGCTCGGGGCCGAACTGCGCGTCGAGCACCCCCGGTACGAGACGGGCCCCGAGGCCGCCGCGGAGGCCGACCTCGTGCTCGTCACCGTCAAATCCGCCGCCACCGCCGAAGCGACCGCCGAACTCGCCGCGCACCGCAAACCGGGCGCGGTCGTCGTCAGCCTCCAGAACGGGCTGCGCAACACCGCCGTCCTGCGCGAGGGCCTCCCCGAGGCCGTGGTCCTGCCCGGCATGGTCGGCTTCAACGTGGTCCACCGCGGCGAGGGCCGCTTCCACTGCGGCACCGTCGGCGACGTCGAGATCGAGGCGCACCCTTCCCTTGCGGCCCATGCCGAAGCGTTCGAGCGGGCCGGGCTCGCGCTGCGCACCCACACCGAACTGCTCGGCGTCCAGGCCGGGAAGCTCCTGCTCAACCTCAACAACCCGCTCAACGCGCTCTCGGGACTGCCGCTCAAGACCGAGCTCTCGCAGCGGGCCTTCCGCCGCTGCCTCGCCCTGGCCCAGCGGGAGGCGCTGACGGCCTACGCCGCCGCGGGCATCCGCCCGGCCAAGGTCGCCGGGCTCCCGGCCCGGCTCCTGCCGGTGCTCCTGGACCTGCCCGACGCGCTGTTCACCAGGGCCGCAGCGACGATGCTCGCCATGGACCCGCTCGCACGCTCCTCGACCTGGGACGACCTCGAAGCCGGGCGTCCGACCGAAGTGGACTACCTCAACGGCGAGATCACCGCGCTCGCAGCCGAACACGGACGCACCGCGCCGGTGAACGCCAGGCTCACCGCGTTGGTGCACGAAGCGGAGGCGGGCGGACCCCGCGACTGGACCGGGCCCGCGCTCCTGGCCGAACTGCGCCGCGTCCGCCGAGCCGTACGGCGCCGGTTAAGGCCGTACGCCCGGCACGCCTATGCGACGGACGCGACCGGGCCGAGGGGCGGGGACCGCCGCTCGCGGGAAAAGTCCGGCCCGCTCCGGGAGCGGACGTGGCAGTATTGCGACCACCTGGCGATCCGACCGCCCGGCAAGCCGACGAGAACCCAATACGCCCCAGGAGTGCACATGGACTTTCGGGAAGAGGCCGCCGCGATCAGCGGCGAGCTGATCGCGCTGCGGCGCGAACTCCACAAGATCCCCGAGCTCGGACTCGACCTGCCCAAGACGCAGGCGGCGGTACTGGCCGCCCTGGAGGGCCTGCCGCTGGAGATCACCCTCGGCGAGACCTCGACCAGCGTCACCGCCGTGCTGCGCGGCGGCGGGCCGGGGCCGGCGGTGCTGCTGCGCGGCGACATGGACGCGCTGCCGGTGACCGAGGAGTCGGGCGTGGACTTCACCTCCGAGCACGTCGGGAACATGCACGCCTGCGGGCACGACCTGCACACGGCCGGGCTCGTCGGCGCCGCGAGACTGCTTGCAGCGCATAAGGATGAGCTGGCCGGGGACATCGTGTTCATGTTCCAGCCGGGCGAGGAGGGCTCGGACGGGGCAGGGCACATGATCGCCGAGGGCGTCCTGGAGGCGGCCGGACGCAAGGTCGAGGCGGCCTACGGGCTGCACGTCATCTCGGACATGGTGCCGCGCGGGGTGTTCACCACCAGGCCGGGGCCGATGATGGCCGCGTCGTCGGGGCTGTTCGTGAACGTGGTCGGCAAGGGCGGGCACGGCTCGCGCCCGCAGGCCGCGCTCGACCCGATCCCGGTGGCCGCCGAGATCGTGACCGCGCTCCAGACGCTGGTCACGCGCCGGTTCAGCGTGTTCGAGCCGATCGTGATCACCGTGGGGACCTTCCACGCGGGGACGCGGCACAACATCATCCCGGACAACGCGAAGTTCGAGGCGACGGTGCGCACGTTCTCGGAGGAGGCGCTGGCACAGGTGGAGAAGGAGTCGGTGAAGCTCGCCGAGGACATCGCCGCCGCGCACGGCCTGAAGGCGGAGGTGCGGTTCGATCGGGAGTACCCGGCGACGATCAACGACGCGAACGAGGCGGCGTTCGTGGCCGAGACGGTGAAGGACCTGTTCGGCGAGGAGCGGTACGCGCAGATGCCGGAGCCGGTGATGGGTTCGGAGGACTTCTCGCGGGTGCTGGAGGCGGTGCCGGGGAGCTACATGTTCTACGGCGCGACCATCAAGGAGGACCCGAACGAGGCGGCGTCGAACCACTCGCCGAGGGCGGCGTTCGACGACGCGATCCTGGCGGACGGCGCGGCCCTGCTGGCAGAACTGGCGGTCCGCCGCCTCAACCGAAGCTGAAGCGCCGCAAGCGAAAACCGAGACACGAAACCCGGCAGGAGAGGCGGGAACACGGCCCGCCTCTCAGCCGCCTGTCACACCCCCGAGCAACTATCGAATCGGGGGCGATACCGAACGCGACCGATACTCCCATTTCCACAGGCCACCCGACCTCGGCGGAACCACCCGCGCCCGCAGGCACTGTCACACCTGCCAGGCACGGTTGATTCGGGGGCCGATGCGAACGCGACCACTACTCCCCTTCGCCGGAACCGCCCGCCCACCAGCGAAACGGCCATCGCCCAGCGCCGCTGTCACACCCGCCGGGCACCGTTGATTCGGGGGGCCAACCGAACGCGACCTTCACTCTCGTCCTCATCGCGATCATCACCGGCCACCTGCCGGACCACCCGCCGGGCCGCCGACCTGACCTCCGGCCAGGCCGCCGAGCGACTCAGTCCCCCGCCTCAAGACCCAGGCGTTCCATCGCGGTGTCGGTCACTTCCTCCGGTTCGGCGTCGACGTCCACCGTCACGCCGTCCTCTTCCCGCGTGAGCGGTTCGAGGTCGGCGAGCTGCGATTCGAGCAGCGTCGTCGGCATGAAGTGGCCGGTCCTCGTCACCATCCGCTCGCCGATCTCCTCATGGCTGCCGCGCAGGTGGAGGAACCGCACCCGCACCTTCACCGGCCCCTCTCCCGACCCCCTCAGAATGTCCCTATAGGACTCCTTCAGGGCCGAGCAGGTCATCACGCTCGACTCCCCCGCCTCGGCCCGCGCCACGATCCACTCCCGCAGGGTCCGCAGCCACGGCCCGCGATCCGCGTCCGTCAGCGGCACTCCGGCCCGCATCTTGGCCACGTTCTTCTCGGGATGGAAGTCGTCGCCCTCGGCCATCGGCCAGTCGAGCCGGTCCGCCACGACCCGCGCGATCGTGCTCTTCCCCGCGCCCGACACCCCCATGACCACCAGACAGGTAACCGCCATGCCACTCCTCGCCAGTTCCGCCGCGCGGTACCGACCCGAGGGTCGGACGGCACTCCCGTTGCGCGATCCAAGGCAACTCTAGGCAGATCCGGGCGCGTCCGCTAAGGGGCGTCGCAAGGTCAACCCCCGCAACAGGGTCGAACTCGCCCGGTTCTGGGTAATACCTCCGTTGTCATACCGCACCTCGCACCATCGAGAGCGTGAGCGTATGAGCACGACGACACGGCGTTCCTCCCTGTCTGACCAGTGAGGCACAGCGTGTAACTGATTAGCATGTGCCACAACACCACCATGGCTCACAAGGCCACGTCACCACCGCAGATCGGACCAGCCATGCCCGAGTTCGCACCAGTGCGCTTGCCGCACTACGACGGTCGGGCCGCCGGCCCCCTCTCGCTCCTCGCCGACGTCGCCGCCTGGACCGGCTCGGAGCCGATGCGCGCCCTCCTCGACCAGTACGGCGGCGCGCTCCCCGGCACCGGCACCGCCGAGGACCTCGACTACCTCGAAGCGTTCTCCGCCGACCACTGGGACTTCCGCGCCGGCCGCGAGCGCCACGAGACCGATCCCAAACCCCTTGGCCCCGAACAGGAGCACACCGTCACCGCGGCCGCGCTCGCCCTGGGGCTCGGGGCCGAGGCGCGTCCGCGCCGCGAGCACTACACGCACGTGCTGGTCCTGGGCGGGCTCGTCGCCTCGTGCCTGTTCCGCACCCGCTTCGCCGCCGAGCTGCTCGCCGAGGGGATCGGGGCCGACAACGTGACCGGCGTGGGCGGCTTCCGGCCGCTCGGCGGCCCGGACCTGGAGACGGCCGCGCTCACCGGCCTCGACGGCGGCATCTTCGAGGTGGACGCGATCGAAGCAAGCCTCAAGCGCGCCTTCGACATCGAGGGCGCCCCCGAGATCAACGAGGGCGGCGACCCCCACTTCGCGCCGGGACACTCCTGGAAGGTGGCGACCTACGAGGCCGGGCCGCTCACCGTCCGCGCGGTGGCCGCGCCGTCCTCCGAACCCGAGCGACGCCGCGCCGACACCGTCGACACCTGCCGCTTCTGGGCCGACCGCGTGGTCGAGCTCGCCCCCGAGGACAGCGTCCTGGTCGTGACCTCGGCGCCCTACACCGCCTTCCAGCACTGCGACGCGATCGCCTACATGGGACTGCCGTACGGGTGCGCGGTCGACACGGTCGGCGTGGACCCCGCGACGCTGCCCGAGCCGCACTTCCGCAAGCGGCACACCGCGAGCGGCTACCTCCAGGAGGTCCGCTCAGCCATCCGCTCGATGCGGCGCCTCTACGCGACGGCCTACGCCGCGGCCGAGGTGCCGACGTGCTGGTGCGGGCCGACCGGCGCCCGCCGCTAGCCGCACACTGAACCGACCCGCATCATGACGTGCGGTGCCCGCCGCTAGCCGCGAGCTGAGCCGACCCGCGCCAAGATGTGCGTCTCGCCCCGCCCTGCGCCGCGGGCTCGTGATCGACCCGCCTCGCGCACCCTGAGCCCGCCCTGATCCTCCGCACTCCGGCCGCGCTTCGCCGCGGCCGGTGATTTCACCGATGCGTGCACCCCTATACCAGGGGACATTTATGTTCATCACTTCATGGATCCCGTCAAGGAGGACGAACCATGCACGCAACGATCAAGCAACGGCGCAGTCTCCTCGCCGCCCTGCTCACCGCGGTCCTCGCCGCGATGGTCGGGATCGGCGTCGCGACCGCGCCGAGCGCCGCCGCGCAGGACAACCCGTTCGAACGCGGCCCCGCACCGACCGTCGCCAGCATCGAGGCCACCCGCGGCCACTACAGCGTCTCCACCACCAGCGTCTCCTCGCTCGTGTCCGGATTCGGCGGCGGCACCATCTACTACCCGACCACCACCAGCGACGGGACCTTCGGCGGGGTCGTCATCACCCCGGGCTACACCGGACGCCAGTCCTCGATCTCCTGGCTCGGCGCCCGGATCGCCTCGCAGGGTTTCGTCGTCTTCACCATCGACACCAACACCACGCTGGACCAGCCGGGCCAGCGCGCCGACCAGATGCAGGCCGCTCTCGACTACCTCGTCGACCGCAGCAGCGTCGCCAACCGCGTCGATGAGAACCGCCTGGCCGTCATGGGCCACTCCATGGGCGGCGGCGGCTCGCTCGAAGCGGTGCGCGACAACCCGGACATCAAGGCGGCCATCCCGATGACGCCCTGGCACACCACCAAGTCCTGGTCGAGGGTCACCACGCCGACCCTGATCTTCGGGGCCGAGAACGACTCGGTCGCGCCGGTCCGCACGCACTCCGAGCCGTTCTACACCTCGATCCCCAGCTCGACCGACAAGATGTACATCGAACTGGACCGGGCCTCGCACTTCGCGCCGAACACCTCGAACACGACCATCGCGAAGTACTCGATCTCGTGGCTGAAGCGGTTCGTGGACAACGACACCCGATACGACCAGTTCCTCTGCCCGCTCCCGCAGGGCTCCGCGATCGAGGAGTCGCGCGGCACCTGCCCGTTCGGCTGACCCCGGCGGTTTTAGGCCAACACAGCACGGCTCGGGCGGCGACCGATCACGGTCGCCGCCCGATACTTCGTCCCCAACCCTTTTAAACCGACCGGTCGGTTTTGTACGATGGGAGCATGGGACGGAGCGCACTGGAGCACCCCGCCCGAGCCGAAGCGCCAGCGCGGCTCGGCGCGCCGCCGCTCGCCGCCACCGTCCGGCGGCTCGACGACGGCAGCGTCGCCCTCGTGGTGACCGCCGCCGACGCCCACCTCCTCCACGAGGCGAACCGCTCGGGAGCGACCCTCACCGTGAACGTCACGGCCGGCTCGGCACAGGACGCGGCCCGGGCCGCGCTCGCGCGCGGACGGCGCGCCATCGCCGCGGGCCCGCTCGGGGACGCCTACGCGTCCCTCCTCCTCGCCGCCACGATCGCCGCCGACAACTCCCCCGCCTTGGCGCTCAACGCGATCACCGCCGCAGCGGACGCCGCCTGGGCGGCCGGGGACCACGCGGCCTGCACGGCGGCGCTCGACGCGGCCCGCCGCGCGCTCGAACCGGTCGCCCCCGAGGCACGCACGCCGCTCCACGACTACCTCCTCGGCCTGCGGGCGCTGCTCGGCCCCGACCCCGCCGGCGCGATCGGCCCGATGCGGCGGGTGCTCGCCCTGGCCGACGACGGACCCGACGCGCTCCACCACGCCTCGGTCGCGGCGCTGCTCCTCGGGGACGTCGGCGCCGCGTGCCGCGCTGGAATGAGAGCGTTGGCGGCGGCCCGCTCCCAGGGCCGCGACGACCTGGTCCCGCGGGTCCTCGAGTACCTGGCGTACGCCGAGATGCGTGCCGGCCGCCACGCCAGGGCCCGGGCACATGCAGGCGAGGGACTGCTCGCCGCGATCGGCGCCGGATGCGTCAACACGGTGGCCCACCACCGGGCGGTGCTGGCGTTGACCGCTTCGGTGGAGGGCGACACGGCGCAGGTGGAGGCCGAGGCGGCCTTGGCGCTGGCGACGGCGCGGCGGCACGGCCTGGCGCAGACCGGCACGCTCGCGGAGTGGGCGCTGGCGCGGGCCGATCTGGGCCGGGGCAGGCCTGATGCGGCGGCTTCGCGGCTGGCCGGTCTCGTCGGGGCGGAGGGCGGGCATTTCGCGTTGCGGCCGTTGGTGATGCCGTGCTTCATCGAGGCGGCGGCGCTGGCCGGGAGGATGGAGGAGGCGAGGCCGGTGGTCCGGGACCTGCGGGTGTGGGCGGGGTTCGGGCTCGACCGGGGCGCGTTCGCGCAGTTGGCGCGGTGCCAGGCATTGACAGCGGCGCACGAGGGTCCGGCGGAGGCGGTCGAGGGGCTGTTCCGGCGGGCGGTGGAGCTGCATCCGCAGGGCATCGGGGATTTCGAGCGGGCGCGGACGCTGCTGTTGTACGGGAAGTGGTTGCGGAGGCGGCGCCAGCCGGGGGACGCGAGGGCGGTGCTGCGTGAGGCGCTGCACGGGTTCGAGCGGTGCGGCGCGGCGGGTTGGGCCGGTCAGGCGAGGGACGAGCTGCGGGCGACGGGAGAGCAGGGCGGCAGCCGGGCGGAATCCGGTGGAGCGGAGACGAACGGCGCGGGGTCGGCACTGCACGCTTTGACGCCGCACCAGTCGAGGATCGCCAGGCAGGTGGCGACGGGGGCGACGAACCGCGAGGTGGCGCAGTCGTTCGGTTTGAGCGTGAGGACGGTGGACCACCACCTGAGGAACATCTTCGCGGCGCTGGGAGTCAGGTCGAGGGTAGAGCTGGCGAGACTGGTGGCCGACGAGTCCAAGGCACCGGACCCGAAACGAGCAGGCCGGAACAAGGCCGACACGGGCCGGGAGTGAAACCGCAAGAACAAGAAGAGCAGTCCGCCCG
>NZ_JOGR01000022.1 GCF_000719515.1 Glycomyces sp. NRRL B-16210
AATCGTCTCACCAGTACTCAACGGCGTCAACGGCTTCGGATGCGGCCGCCCCAACCGCGAACCGACACCAGCCGCCAAAATGACAATATTCGTGGACACAGAGAATTCCCCAAATGATCGCGAGTGAGTCGGGTGCAGTTTACCGGGCGGTGGTTCGCGGGTCGCAGTGCCCGAGGCCGGGTATGAGGTGGGGACGCGCGGCTCGCCTCGGCGCCGTGACCTGGGCGACCGGGTATCGTGGCGTCGCAGTCCCGAGCCGTGCCACGACCCGATGGAGCCGACGTGCCAGAGCAGACGAGCGGGCGCCCGCCGACCATCGCCGCGGTCCTGGCCGGGGGCACCGGCGCGCGCATGGGCGCCCCGGTGCCGAAGCAGTTCATCGAGGTCGCCGGGAAACCGGTGATGCTGCACACGTTGGAGGCCTTCGAGGCCGCGGCGGCGGTGGACGAGGTGGTCGTGGTGATCGCCGAGGGCCACGCCGAGCGGGTGCGGGAGCTGGTCGCCGAGGCCGGGCTGCGGAAGGTGGCGGCGGTCGTCGCGGGGGGCGCGACGCGCTCGGACTCCTCGAAGGCGGCCGTGGAGTGGGCCTGGCGGCGGTGCGGCGGCGATCCGGGGTGCCGGCTGCTGCTCCACGACGCGGCGCGGATGCTCGTGCCGGCGAAGGTGATCGCGGCGGTCGCGGCGGCGCTCGATGAGGACGCTGCGGTCACCGCGGCGGTGCCGTCTGCGGACACGGTCGTGTCCGTGCGCGAGGAGGCCGGCGAGGCGTTCATGGAGCGGGCGCTGGAGCGAGGAGCCCTGCGGCGGGTGCAGACCCCGCAGGGGTTCCGGATCGGGGTGATCCGGGAGGCGTACGCGGCGGCGGCGCTCGACGCGGGTTTCACGGCGACCGACGACTGCTCGGTGGTGCTGCGGTACCTGCCGCGGGTGCCGGTGCGGCTCGTGCCCGGGGACGAGCGGAACCTCAAGGTCACCGAACCGGTCGACCTCGCGATCGCCGCGGCGCTGCTGGAGTGACCGCGCTCAGCGCAGTTCGAGCTGGACGGCCGGGGCGGGGCCGGGTGTGGCGGCCGGGGCCGCCGCGGGCGCGTAGGTGTCCTTGACGGCGTCGCGGAAGACCGCCACGAGGTCGCCGGGGGCGATGTCGCCGAGGTAGTACTCGCGGACCTCGGCGCGGACCGGCGCGAGGGCGTCGAGGCCGGGAGGCCGGTCGAGCAGTTCGTCGAGGACCTCGTCAAGGTTCGCGCCGTCCGGTTCCAGCAGGTAGGCGGCGCGGGCGAGCGGGAACTGCTCGGCGTAGCCGGCGCCGATGCCGCGCGGGTCGGTCATCGCGAGCGGGCGGGCGCAGTAGAGCCAGTCGGAGGCGGTGCCGCTGATGTCGCACACGGCCGCGTCGGCGGCGTTGATGCAGTCGGTGAGCGTCGCCTCGCGTTCGGCGCGCGGACCCCACCGGTGGTCGGGGCCGCCGGAGGCGGCGTCGGCGGCGAGCAGCGCGCGGATCTCGGCGGCGAAGCCCCGGTAGGCCTTGTTCGCGGCGGTGTAGGGGTGGGCGCGGAAGATGACGCGCGCGCCTCGGCGCAGGAGCGCTTCGACGATCTGCTGGCCTTGGGCGAGGGAAGAGTAGTCGACGTCGCTGGTCAGGCCGGCCCAGGTGGGCGCGTAGAGGACCGCGGGCGGCTCGCCGGGCGCGCGAGTGCGGGGCCCGACCTGGATTTCGTGGAGCTGCGGGCGGCCGATCCGGCGGAACTTGTAGACGGGGAGGTCGACCCCGTGCGTGCGGTACCGGTCGACGCCGGCCTGTCCGGCCACGAAGACGCGGTCGTACATCAGCGACACCGGGCTGCGGCTGATCGGCTTGTCCGAGTCGCCGTGCATGAGCTGCACGTGGAGGAATTTGTCGAGTTTGACCAGTTGCGCGTTCTTGACCGCGTGGTTGACGTAGAAGCAGGAGCCGACGCCGGCCGGGAGCAACCGGTCGAGCACCGACTGGGCCGGGACGCGCACGATCGGCGCGGTCGTGGCCTCGGCGACGCCTTTGACGAGGTGGCGTTCGCGGACGATGATCACGAACGGGTCGCCGACCGCCTCGAAGTACGGCAGCCACATCTTGAGCTGGTACTCCGACAGCCGGGTCCCGGCGAAGTGGACGGCGAACCTCGGCCGCAGGGCTTCGACGGCCGCCGCGACGGCGGCGTCGACCGGGTGCGGGTCGCGGCGCAGGCGCCACTGGCCCGCAACGGCAGTGGCCCCGGTCCAGGCGAGCACGGCCAGGGCGAGCGCCAGCAGCAGCGGGTCGGTGACGGCGGCGGCGACGGGCACGGCCGCGGCGAGCACGTAGAGGACCGAGAGGGCGTTGACGAGGGTCCCGATCGCGGCGGGGCTGGTGAGGCGCTCGCGCCGCGTCCGGCGGACCTCCAGGTTGACGGTGTCGAGGTGGCCGATCCCGATGGCCTTGGCCGCGAGGTCGGCGTAGGCGAGGTAGCAGGTGAGGAGGGCCCCGGCGACGAGCACGGGCCAGCGGGCGGCGCCGGCGTCGGTCCAGACCTCGATGAGCACCGCGAGCGCGGCGAGGACCCGGGGGACGCGCATCGAGGCGATGCCCTCGCGGTGGCGGCGGGCGACCGTGGCGAGGACGGCGAAGGCGAGCAGGTAGGTCGGCCAGGAGACGCCGGGCAGGGCCACGGCCGCGGCGACGGCGGCCACCGCTGCCGCCGTCAGGCGGACGGTCTGGGATTTGAGCAGTCGTTTCACGTCGGTCACGCCTCTGATGGAAGAGCCCGGCACCTCAATGGTGCGGGGCGTTCGCGCGCGGGTCTCGGATTCGCCCGGACCCGCGCCGACTCACTTGAACTGCCGGTTGACCGCTTCGAGGTCCTCGGCGAAGTCGATTTCGATGACGTTGTGCTGCGAGATGTCGACCGCCTCGAACCGCACCCCGTCCTTACCGATCGCCAGCTCGATACCCCGCTCGAAATAAT
>NZ_JOGR01000023.1 GCF_000719515.1 Glycomyces sp. NRRL B-16210
GTTAAGTTCTCGGCGGTTAGTACCCGTCCACTCCACACCTCGCAGTGCTTCCATGTCGAGCCTATCAACCCAGTCATCTTCTGGGCGCCTCACCAAACTAGACGTTTGACGGAGATCTCATCTCAGAGCACGCTTCCCGCTTAGATGCTTTCAGCGGTTATCGCTCCCGAACGTAGCCAACCAGCCATGCCCCTGGCGGGACAACTGGCACACCAGCGGTTCGTCCATCCCGGTCCTCTCGTACTAGGGACAGCCCTCCTTCAAATCTCCAACGCGCGCGGCGGATAGGGACCGAACTGTCTCACGACGTTCTAAACCCAGCTCGCGTGCCGCTTTAATGGGCGAACAGCCCAACCCTTGGGACCAACTCCAGCCCCAGGATGCGACGAGCCGACATCGAGGTGCCAAACCATCCCGTCGATATGGACTCTTGGGGAAGATCAGCCTGTTATCCCCGGGGTACCTTTTATCCGTTGAGCGACACCACATCCGTACGTCGGTGCCGGATCACTAGCCCCTGCTTTCGCACCTGCTCGACCCGTCGGTCTCACAGTCAAGCACCCTTCTACGCTTACACTCACCGACCGGTTTCCAACCGGCCCGAGGGTACCATTGGGCGCCTCCGTTACCATTTAGGAGGCAACCGCCCCAGTTAAACTACCCACCAGGCACTGTCCCCCGACCGGATCACGGCCGCGGGTGAGACACATCATTTAGTCAGAGCGGTATTTCACCAACACCTCCACCCCAACTAGCGTCGAGGCTTCCCAGGCTCCCGCCTATCCTACACAAACCAGACAATATGCCAATACCAAGCTATAGTAAAGGTCCCGGGGTCTTTCCGTCCTGCCGCGCGAAACGAGCATCTTTACTCGTACTGCAATTTCGCCGAGCATGTGGTTGAGACAGCGGGGAAGTCGTTACGCCATTCGTGCAGGTCGGAACTTACCCGACAAGGAATTTCGCTACCTTAGGATGGTTATAGTTACCACCGCCGTTTACTGGCGCTTCAATTCACCACTGCACCCCTCACGGGGTTGATGGATCCTCTTAACGTTCCAGCACCGGGCAGGCGTCAGTCCATATACCTCACCTCACGGCTTCGCATGGACCTGTGTTTTTAGTAAACAGTCGCTTCCCCCTGGCCTCTGCAACCCCCCACCGCTTCCGGACGCTTCGTCCCACGATCAGGGGCCCTCCTTCTCCCGAAGTTACGGAGGCAATTTGCCGAGTTCCTTAACCACACATCACTCGAACGCCTCAGTATACTCTACCTGACCACCAGTGTCGGTTTAGGGTACGGGCCGAACACCACTCGCTAGAGGCTTTTCTCGACAGCACGGGATCATCGAATTCACTCAAAAGAGCTATGCTTCAGCGCTCACCCTCGCCACTCAAGACGGTGTCCCCGGATTTACCTGGGAACACGGGCTACCACCTTACCCCGCCTAATCCACCAGACGGTACAACTACCCCACTGCGTCACCCCATCACTACGCTACACACGGAAAGGACCCCAACCACTCACCAACGAATGGCCACCCGAAGGCAACCTCCCGCCGGCTCACAGCCGGTTAGCACAACCGCTATCACTCATACGTGGCACTCGGGTACCGGAATATCAACCGGTTCTCCATCGACTACGCCTCTCGGCCTCGCCTTAGGCCCCGACTAACCCAGGGCGGAACAACCGTCCCCTGGAACCCTTAGTCAATCGGCGCACAGGATTCTCACCTGTGTTTCGCTACTCATGCCTGCATTCTCACTCGCACACAGTCCACCCCAGGATTACTCCGAAGCTTCACCCCATGCACGACGCTCCCCTACCCAACCCCGCCAGACGCATCTAACGGGCATTGCTACGGCTTCGGTGGCGTGCTTCAGCCCCGCTACATTATCGGCGCAAAACCACTCGACCAGTGAGCTATTACGCACTCTTTCAAGGATGGCTGCTTCTAAGCCAACCTCCTGGCTGTCAACGCGACCCCACATCCTTTTCCACTCAGCACGCCCTTAGGGACCTTAGCCGGTAATCTGGGCTGTTTCCCTCTCGACGACGGATCTTCTCACCCGCCGACTCACTGCCGCACTCAACACCATGGCATTCGAAGTTTAGCTGAGCTCAGTAACCGACACGGCCCATCACCCAACCAGCGCCCTACCACCACAGTGCAACACACGACGCTGCACCTAAATGCATTTCGGGGAGAACCAGCTATCACGGAGTTTGATTGGCCTTTCACCCCTACCCACACCTCATCCCCCCAGTTTGCAACCTAGGTGGGTTCGGGCCTCCACGACCTCTTACAGCCGCTTCACCCTGGACATGGGTAGATCACCCCGCTTCGGGTCTACAACACACCACTACACGCCCTATTCAGACTCGCTTTCGCTCCGGCTCCACCACACGGCTTAACCTCGCGGCATACCATAACTCGCAGGCTCATTCTTCAAAAGGCACGCCATCACCCGACCACAAGCAGCACAAGACCACTTGCCAGGCTCTGACGGATTACAGGCACATGGTTTCAGGCACTCTTTCACTCCCCTCCCGGGGTACTTTTCACCATTCCCTCACGGTACTCTCCACTATCGGTCACCGGACCTCTTTAGGCTTACCAGACGGTCCTGGCAGATTCACACGAGCCTCCACGAAACCCGCGCTACTCGGG
>NZ_JOGR01000024.1 GCF_000719515.1 Glycomyces sp. NRRL B-16210
TGGTGCGCAACAGGTTTTTGTTGGAGAGTTTGATCCTGGCTCAGGACGAACGCTGGCGGCGTGCTTCACACATGCAAGTCGAACGGAAAGGCCCGCTTGCGGGTACTCGAGTGGCGAACGGGTGAGTAACACGTGGGTAACCTGCCCCCATCTCTGGGATAACCGTTGGAAACGGCGGCTAATACCGGATACGACCACGCTCTGCATGGGGTGTGGTGGAAAGTTTTTGCGGTTGGGGAGGGGCCCGCGGCCTATCAGCTGGTTGGTGGGGTGATGGCCTACCAAGGCGTTGACGGGTAGCCGGCCTGAGAGGGCGGTCGGTCACATTGGGACTGAGATACGGCCCAGACTCCTACGGGAGGCAGCAGTGGGGAATTTTGCACAATGGGCGGAAGCCTGATGCAGCGACGCCGCGTGAGGGATGACGGCTTTCGGGTTGTAAACCTCTTTTATCCACCACGAAGGCCAGGTATTCGCCTGGTTGACGGTAGTGGTTGAATAAGCGCCGGCTAACTACGTGCCAGCAGCCGCGGTAAGACGTAGGGCGCGAGCGTTGTCCGGATTTATTGGGCGTAAAGGGCTCGTAGGCGGTTGATTGCGTCCGCCGTGAAAGGCCTCGGCTTAACCGGGGTTTTGCGGTGGATACGGGTCGACTTGAGGCAAGTAGGGGAGATCGGAATTCTACGTGTAGCGGTGAAATGCGCAGATATGTGGAGGAACACCGGTGGCGAAGGCGGATCTCTGGGCTTGTTCTGACGCTGAGGAGCGAAAGCGTGGGGAGCGAACAGGATTAGATACCCTGGTAGTCCATGCTGTAAACGGTGGGCGCTAGGTGTGGGGCCACGTTGGTTGGTTCTGTGCCGTAGCTAACGCATTAAGCGCCCCGCCTGGGGAGTACGGCCGCAAGGCTAAAACTCAAAGGAATTGACGGGGGCCCGCACAAGCGGCGGAGCATGCGGATTAATTCGATGCAACGCGAAGAACCTTACCTGGGTTTGACATCACCCGGAAACCCTCAGAGATGAGGGCCTCTTCGGACTGGGTGACAGGTGGTGCATGGCTGTCGTCAGCTCGTGTCGTGAGATGTTGGGTTAAGTCCCGCAACGAGCGCAACCCTTATCCCGTGTTGCCAGCATTGAGTTGGGGACTCGCGGGAGACTGCCGGGGTTAACTCGGAGGAAGGTGGGGATGAGGTCAAGTCATCATGCCCCTTATGTCCAGGGCTTCACGCATGCTACATTGGCCGGTACAGCGGGTTGCGATACCGTGAGGTGGAGCGAATCTCTGTAAAGCCGGTCTTGGTTCGGATTCGAGTCTGCAACTCGACTCGATGAAGGTGGAGTCGCTAGTAATCGCAGATCAGCAACGCTGCGGTGAATGCGTTCCCGGGCCTTGTACACACCGCCCGTCACGTCATGAAAGTTGGCAACACCCGAAGCCTGCGGCCTAACCAGCTTTGCTGGAGGGAGTGGTCGAAGGTGGGGCTGGCGATTAGGACGAAGTCGTAACAAGGTAGCCGTACCGGAAGGTGCGGCTGGATCACCTCCTTTCTAAGGAGTCCCGACCTGCCCTGCGGGGTGAGGTCAACCATCCGAGCCCGCTGAAGCAACTTCGCTTTGGTGGTGACTGCTCGGGTGTGTATGGACTACATGTTTTATATGGTGTGTCGACTGCACGTTGAATACAAACCATCCTTGGCATCGCGTTTCCCTCTTTTGGGGGTGCGTGGTGCCGCACCCTGTTGGGGTTCTGAGGCAATACGTCTCTGAGCCCGGTCATGCCGCGGGCATGCGGTTGAGGCTGTGTGCGACCTTTGTGGTCGTGTGTGGTTCGCGTGTCGGGTGTGGCTGATGTGTTGTTTGAGATTTGTATAGTGTGCGTGAGTGTCTTAAGTTCTACCTGAACTCACCGGGCCTGGTTGACGGGCATGTGCGATGGCGCTGCGGCTTTGGTTGCGGTGTCGTTGTTGTGTGTGTTGGCTGGGTTTGGGTGTTGGTTTGTTAAGTTGTGTAGGGCGCATGGTGGATGCCTTGGTACCGGATGACCGATGAAGGACGTGTGAGGCTGCGATATGCCTGGGGGAGTTGCCAACTGGACTGTGATCCCAGGGTTTCCGAATGGGGTAACCTGGCCGTTTTGATGAGCGGTCGCGCCTCCCTGAATGTATAGGGGGGGTTGTGGTGTGGCGGGGAAGTGAAACATCTCAGTACCTGCTGTGGAGAAAACAAGAGTGATTCCGTGAGTAGCGGCGAGCGAAAGCGGAGGAGGCTAAACCTGGTTCGTGTGATAGCCGGCAGGCGTTGCGGG
>NZ_JOGR01000025.1 GCF_000719515.1 Glycomyces sp. NRRL B-16210
CGGGCCCCGGCGACTGAGATGGGGCGGCCTTCGAGGAGGGGCAGGCGGCCGGTGTCCTTGCCCTGCAACGTCTCGATGTCCACGACCAGGTCGAGGGTGGCGGTGTGGCCGTGGCGGGTGACCGCCTCGGGGGAGGTGCCGTATCCGGCGAGGAGTTGGTGGAGGGCTTCGGCGTGGCGGTTGGGCTGGGCGGGCAATGCCCCCTCGGCGTCCTGCTCGTCTTGGCGGGGAGGGGGACACGCGGTGTGGAGGTACTTGTCCAGGAGGCGGCCGGTCGCCTCGGACAGTTCACCGTTGAGCGTCCACATGCCGTTGCCCTGCTCGGCCAGGGTGATCCATTGCATCGACTGCTCACCGAGGGCGTCGAACAGCTCGGTCTCTTCGGCCATGGCGGCCCAGAGCTCATCGAGGTGGCTGCGGAGGTCGGTGAAGGGGGCGTGGATGCAGTACTGGGCCACCATCGCCTCAGGTGTCGCGCACTCGATCGCAGGATCGAAGGGGGAGGGTGCGGGGGACCGGAAGGGGGTGCGGGCGAACAGGCGCATCGCGGGGGTCTTGTCCAACTGCCGTACCGCGTAGGCGACCTGGTCGATCCGCGCGATTCCCGTGGTGGCCGCATCGGACAGGAGGGTGAACTTCCTGGCGAGGCGGGCGATCGCGGCGATGGCCGAGGCGGTGTTGAACGTGAAGTCGAACTGCGACAGCAGCAGGTCGCGCAGGGCCGAGAACCCGAACTCGGTGCGGTGCAGGTTCGCCGC
>NZ_JOGR01000026.1 GCF_000719515.1 Glycomyces sp. NRRL B-16210
GTGTCCACGAATATTGTCATTTTGGCGGCTGGTGTCGGTTCGCGGTTGGGGCGGCCGCATCCGAAGCCGTTGACGCCGTTGAGTACTGGTGAGACGATTTTGGGTCGTTCGCTGCGGTTGTTGACTTCGCGGTTCTCTCGTCATTCGATTCATCTGGTGGTGGGGTTCAAGAAGGAGATGATCATGGAGGAGGTGCCTGATGTGGGGTTCATTTACAACCAGGCGTACGGGGATACGAACACGTCGAAGAGTCTGTTGAAGGCGTTGACGATTCTGGGTCCTGGCGGGGTGTTGTGGTTGAACGGTGACGTGGTGTTCGATCCGCAGGTGTTGGATGTGCTGTTGCCGCATATCGCGATGGATCGGTCGTTCGTGTCGGTGAATACGGCGAAGGTCTCTGATGAGGAGGTGAAGTACACGTTGGGTGCTGACGGGTACATCGCGTCGTTGTCGAAGACGGTGTCGGAGGGTGCGTTGGGTGAGGCGGTGGGGATCAATTATGTCTCTGCCGATGATCGTGCGGTGGTGGCGAAGCGTCTGGTCGAGGTTGAGGATCAGGATTATTTCGAGCGGGGTATCGAGCTGGCGATCGGTAAGGACGGGGTGCGGTTCGAGGCGGTCGACATCTCGCAGCACAACGTCATCGAAATCGACTTCG
>NZ_JOGR01000027.1 GCF_000719515.1 Glycomyces sp. NRRL B-16210
GTCGGTTTAGGGTACGGGCCGCCATGAAACTCGCTAGAGGCTTTTCTCGACAGCATAGGATCATCCACTTCACCACAATCGGCTCGGCATCAGGTCTCAGACTATTGCCAGGCGGATTTACCTACCTGACGTCCTACACCCTTACCCCGGGACAACCACCGCCCGGGCTGGACTACCTTCCTGCGTCACCCCATCGCTTACCTACTACAAGTCTGGTTCGTCGGCTCCACCACTTTCCTTTCCCCGAAGGGTCCGGAACGGCTTCACGGACTTAGCATCGCCTGATTCGATATTGGGCGTTTCAAAGCGGGTACCGGAATATCAACCGGTTGTCCATCGACTACGCCTGTCGGCCTCGCCTTAGGTCCCGACTTACCCTGGGCAGATCAGCTTGACCCAGGAACCCTTAGTCAATCGGCGCACACGTTTCTCACGTGTGTATCGCTACTCATGCCTGCATTCTCACTCGTGAACCGTCCACAAC
>NZ_JOGR01000028.1 GCF_000719515.1 Glycomyces sp. NRRL B-16210
GAAACCCCCCCCGACCCGCTTTGGGCTGGGGGCCCCCCCGGCTTCCCCCAGGGGGCCATCTGGGGGGAGGAGCAGCCGGCCACCGCCAAGGCCGCCCTCCGGGTCACCTGGGGACCGGGTCCCGCCGACCAGCTCTCCGACGCGCAGATCCGCACCAGGCTGCGCGCCGCGACCCCGCCGCTGCTGGTGCCGCCGCTCCTCACCCCGTACGTGGACGCCGAGTTCGACTTCGCCTTCGTCAGCCACGCCCCGATGGAGACCAACTGCGCCGTCGCCGACGTGACGGACGACCGGGCAGAGATCTGGTCCGGCCTCAAATCCCCCATCGTGGCCCGCCAGACCATCGCGGCCGACCTCGGCCTGCCCCTGGACAAGGTGACGGTGCACGTCGTCCAGGCC
>NZ_JOGR01000029.1 GCF_000719515.1 Glycomyces sp. NRRL B-16210
CTCACGGTACTCTCCACTATCGGTCACCGGACCTCTTTAGGCTTACCAGACGGTCCTGGCAGATTCACACGAGCCTCCACGAAACCCGCGCTACTCGGGAACACCACCCGACGCTTGCAACCAGCCTTCGCCTACGGGACTCTCACCCACTACGGTCGGCCTTCCCAGACCATTCGACTAGCCAATCACACAACGCCCTGAGCACGGCAGCACTCAACGGTCATACCCCACAACCCCCAACCCGCAACGCCTGCCGGCTATCACACGAACCAGGTTTAGCCTCCTCCGCTTTCGCTCGCCGCTACTCACGGAATCACTCTTGTTTTCTCCACAGCAGGT
>NZ_JOGR01000030.1 GCF_000719515.1 Glycomyces sp. NRRL B-16210
ACCTGCTGTGGAGAAAACAAGAGTGATTCCGTGAGTAGCGGCGAGCGAAAGCGGAGGAGGCTAAACCTGGTTCGTGTGATAGCCGGCAGGCGTTGCGGGCTGGGGGTTGTGGGACGTTGTCGTTGGTTTCTGCCGAGATCAGGTTCGCGCATCAGCAGCTAGTCGAATGGTCTGGGAAGGCCGACCGTAGTGGGTGAGAGTCCCGTAGGCGAAGGTTGTTGGTGGTGTTCGGATGGCGCACCCGAGTAGCGCGGGTTTCGTGGAGGCTCGTGTGAATCTGCCAGGACCGTCTGGTAAGCCTAAAGAGGTCCGGTGACCGATAGTGGAGAGTACCGTGAG
>NZ_JOGR01000031.1 GCF_000719515.1 Glycomyces sp. NRRL B-16210
GGATGGGCAGTGCCGGTCAGGCGGCCGCGAGGTACGTGTTCCAGCCACCGGTGGGGGACTGACCGGGGCCGAGGGTGCGCAGTTTGGCGAGCACCTTGGGGTCCTGGGCGTCCAGCCAGTCGGCGAACTGCCGGAAGGATACGAGCCGTACGTCCCTTTTGTCCGCCATGCCTTTGAGTGCTTCCTCGACGGCGTCCATGTAGATGCCGCCGTTCCACTCCTCGAAGTGGTTGCCGATGAAGAGGGGTGCGCGGTTGGTCTCGTAGGCCCGACGGAAGCCGCCGAGGTAGGTGGCGGTGGCCTGGACGGTGAGGTCGGGGAAGGCGG
>NZ_JOGR01000032.1 GCF_000719515.1 Glycomyces sp. NRRL B-16210
CCCCTCGGGTGCAGTACCATCGGCGCTGGAAGCCGTAACGACCGGGTTCGGAATGGGACCGGGTGTGACACTTCCGCTTTCACCACCAAACAAACCTGCGGCAAACCGTCTCCAAAAACCAGCCGACGAGTCAAAAGACTCCTCGCGGTTTCGAGCACTGGTATTGTCTCAGAATCGCATAGCGTGCGTGAATGCCTGTTTCCATCCGACCTTGAAGGCCGTGTAAAGGTTAAGTTCTCGGCGGTTAGTACCCGTCCACTCCACACCTCGCAGTGCTTCCATGTCGAGCCTATCAACCCAGTCATCTTCTGGGCGCCTCACCAAACT
>NZ_JOGR01000033.1 GCF_000719515.1 Glycomyces sp. NRRL B-16210
AGGGGGCTGGCAGCTGCGGAACCCGATAGCACGCGGGGATGAAACCGATCCGGCAGCGACCTGCTCGCTCCCGCCGTCTCGAAACCTGCCAGGAAGACCGGGGAGGCCAGAGGCTTGTCTTAGTCTGCGCTACACCTACCCGACACCCGTACAGATTCCCTGTCCCTGTGCGTACCTCAATCATCCCCCGAACTGGCACCAACCGCATCACCCACA
>NZ_JOGR01000034.1 GCF_000719515.1 Glycomyces sp. NRRL B-16210
CGGGTTCGGAATGGGACCGGGTGTGACACTTCCGCTTTCACCACCAAACAAACCTGCAAGCAACACGCCCCCGGCGATCAGCACCCACCCGCCCCGATAAGAGGTAATGGTGTGTGGATCGAGCCTGGGACACGTGTTGTCTCAGAATCGCATAGCGTGCGTGAATGTCTCGTTCTACCCTGCACTCCCCCGGTAAAGGGAAAT
>NZ_JOGR01000035.1 GCF_000719515.1 Glycomyces sp. NRRL B-16210
ATTGCGCGTGGCGCGCACCGTGTGTCTCGTTCAGGACACTGCCTCCCGGCCCAGGTGATCCAGACCGGGCGATCTCCCACCCAACACAACCCCCCGAGAAAAGGGGGCTGGCAGCTGCGGAACCCGATAGCACGCGGGGATGAAACCGATCCGGCAGCGACCTGCTCGCTCCCGCCGTCTCGAAACCTGCCAGGAAGACC